>OY969910.1:0-4323405 GCA_963704485.1 uncultured Acidobacteriota bacterium | reverse complement strand
ACATCCACAATTTTCTCAATCCAGACGGGATTCTCTACCGGCAGAGAGTCGCCTGGAAGCATTTTTAACGCGCGCATGGTGCTCAGGGTGCCATTCACAAGAAGCGCCACGTCATCGCTTTCGACCGTTCCGGCGTGGCCAGCCTCGACAACGATGGATGGTTTGCCGCGAGCGGTCGACGTGTTATCGAGGTACCGCGTGGCGGAGAGGTCAGTCGGTCGATCGTGCCAGATGATGATGTGATCAAGCCCAAAAGCTAGGACCATTTCCTTAGAGATGCGATCCTGCGTCTCCTTACCGGTCGGAGCCCAGTAGGCGTAGGGTCGCAGGCTCTTCGTCGAGATCGCCGCCGTGAAAATCGATCAAATAATCACAGCGGTCGACAACTTGCCTGGTAATCAGCAGCGAAGCGCGCTCCGTCTGCGTGCCATCGGCTTTCCCAGGATAAAAGCGGTTCATGCTCTTGTTGTCGACTGGATTGACGTGCGGCACTTTTTGTTCAAAGGATTGAATGTTTACGAGGGGGAGAAGTATGACGGTGCCGGAGATTTGAGCTGGTTCGAGCAGGCCGATGAGTTTTTCTATCGCGATGATGGAGACGTATTCGGTTCCATGTGCCCCGGTAACGAGGGCGAGCACGGGTCCAGGTTTGGCGCCGTTGATCACCACCACGGGGATACTGGTGGCAGCATCCATGCCGGCGGGTACTTCGATATATCCCTTAGACTTTTGGCCTGGAACTGCGGACGCAGTGCCGACCGAAAAAGATGGGCCTTGGGCGTGAGAGGCGAATGGTCCCAACAGAAGCATCAAAAACGTGAAGAAGAAATGGGCATTGAGCGAGCCACGGAATCTCCTCGGAGCGCGCAGAGGATAGCGCGAATGGCGCAATTTGAGCAATCCAAGAGCGAGGGTCAACCCGGTTTACCCTAACACCTCTCTCTTCCGTAACTGTAAGGAGACCGAACCGTGGGAAGTCATCTACTTCAAGCCTTGCAAGAGCCAATTACCGGTGGTGGAGCAAACGCTGGAGACCACGGCTCTCATGGGTCGGGAGCGATAAATCGCGCGGCTACTGTCTCCAGATGATCTGCACCGACTTTCTGACGGATCAGCCACTCAGGAAAACCACTCTGAAGTGCTGGGTGTTATCTTTGGAACAACTTTATCAAACCCTGCCAGAAGGGGGCAGAGAGCAATTCTGACGACTAACGTGAGGGCGGTCTCGTCTGCCCCTCCACCGCAAGTTGCGGAACATCGGTGCGACTAAACTCATCCTGAACTGGTCGCCGAGCAGATTCTTCGCGATGTTGGATAAATGGACGAGCAGAACCTTGCTTCATCTCACGTTCATGACAACCGGCCGGCTGCCCAAATGATTCACGGAATTTATTCCAGCGCTGGATTTGCATCCGGATATGGTGTGTGGGAACTTGCGACATTTCTTCAAGGATCCGACAGTTTTAAAAACTATCGAATGCTCTTCGATACCACGCGTGGCCGGTCTATTTTAGTAAGAGAACGCTAGGTACCTTCGATTACTTTGTCCAGAAAGTCGACGAGTGGCCGAAAGACAATATAGATGAGGGCAAAGCACAGAGAGAGTTGCATCCATTGGTCAAAGCTATGCGGCATCGATCCCCTAGGTAACAACCGAGTTTTACTTATAAGAAGTGACGACACTTCAATCTCTAAGTGTTAACTCAAGCTCCAGCAACGGCAATAGGCCGGTTGTCGTAACAATACTGGCTTCCAATTTACTCGCAGAGCGGTTTGGGTTTGATAGATGAATTCGGACAGGAACGCAAACCGGCAGTAGAAGGAATCGCGAAGAAGGATCATAGATAGACTGCGCCAGAAGATACCACGGCTGGCATTGGACCCGGAAGAGTATGCAGTATTAAGAACGAAGTCCTAAGGCGTGACGGATGGAAATGCCGGTCTTGCGGATCACGCAACAATCTTCAGGTACATCACATCGTTCACCGTGAGCGTTTGGGCCCCGACGCGCCAGAAAACTTGATAACACTGTGCTTCGTGTGTCACGCGAGAATTCATCCGCACGTTTAATCATTCCTTGAGAGATCGCCGGGCAAAGTGATTAGAACGTTTTGATGAATGATGTACATGACGAACGCTACGCCGAAGAGAGAACTGTCACTTTAAATTTTTACCAGTTTTTGCGGTGGGTGATACTCAATTTTTGTTTTCAATTTCAGTAGGGGAGATTCGAAGAAATGCCAAGACAAGCTTGCAATCCCTAGGGATATGAGGAATCCGAAAGCCATCAGGGAAAACGCCAAGGACGAAATATCTGCAAATTCGCATCGAGGCTTGTCACCGCGGTGGCAAGAACTTGCCGCATGCTTCGCAACTATTGTTGGTTGGATCCTTGAAGGTTCATGGACCTTATAAATTCGATGGCTTGCGCCACGTCCATGCAGCCGGCGCCCAACGTGCCGTCGGACACGCATGGGTTGGAGTGTCTAAGCGCTCGAGCTATATCGGCTTCCTCAAGCTGCCCCACAACGTTGTCCTTTGTGGCACCCAGCATCAGGCTGGCAGCTCCTGCAACCAAGGGAGCGCTGAAGGAGGTTCCGGACGCCACGGCGTACTGATCTCCGGGGAAGGTGGTAACCAGCGATTCTCCTGGCGCCGCGATCGAAACCAAGTCCGGTCCGCGATTTGTGAACGCAGAAGGCTGATTCTGGTAATTGACGGAAGCGACGCCGATCACGTTTCCGAATGCCGCGGGATACACCAGCGCGGTTAGGCCGTCGTTGCCCACTGAAGCAATGCAAATCACTCCCTTGCGATTGGCATAATTGATGGCCTTCATGAGCGCGTCAGAAATGTTGGGCAGCCCAAAACTCATATTGATGATGTTGGCCTTGTTGTCGGCGGCAAAGTAGATCGCGCGAACAATGTCGGCCTCGTCGCCGGAACCGTCCGCATTGAAAGCCTTGAGGGGCATGATCTTTGCACCCGGGGCCACCAGGTGGATCAATCCGGCAACCATGGTGCCATGTCCAAAATCGTTAGGCAGTACCGTATTGGCGAGAGCCGCCGCGGTAGCAGAGTCAAAGGCCGCCGCCGAAGAAGGATTCAACTGGTGAAGGATGTGCGCTGTGGATTGGTGCAGGATATGCGCTGTGGACTGGTGGAGAATATGTGCCGTGGACTGGTCGAGATCGGCGACATCCGAGGCGTACCCGGCTATGTTGCGCGTGAAGTCATAGCCAGGAATCACCACGGGAGCCAGGATTGGATTCTGTTGATCGATTCCCGTATCAATAACCGCGACTACTCCAGCGCCCCGCAAACCGGCTTTCACGCCAGCGGTATACGCCGTGCTGTTGAAGAAGGCCGGCTGCTGTACGTACGCAACTATGGCGCTGCTGCCATAAATAGAGATCAGATTTTTATCCGTCAAATACGTCGCGGTTGGAGAAGTTGAGGTAACCGCTGGCGCCTGACCTTTTTGCGACGATTGCTTCACATGCTTGTTTAGCTCAATGCTTTTGACGTTATCGTCGTCTTCCATCCACTTCGAAAGGTTCTTGGGGTCAACGGAAGAGCTGACCTGCACAAGATAGGTATCCGGGCTGTGCACGGTGCTGACCATCGTCAAACCGTACTTCTGGCAGACCGCTTGGGCCTGCGCCAGGCTGGGCGACTGGAGAATGTAGGTATTCGTGTTTTGCGCGGTAACGATCTCAGGAGTCAGCGCAAAAGTCAGGGCTGCCAGTGCCAACATCTTATAAAACGCATTCATAACTTCTCCCAGGGGCGGCTGCCGCGATGCTGTAGATCTGGTCGCGGGATTCTGTCTGTCTACAATTGACAATTTAAGGTTCCCACCCGCTGGGACCTATAGCTAACCCGGCCTATCCGGCTAAACTTTCGTACTGCCGATCGGCCCGGCGGGGCAAAACTCTGCTGCGCGAAGAGCCGGTCTCACGAATCTTTGATGGATGGGTATGCCATAGACCAGCCTGCTCCGCGATGCCATCGCTAGCGGAATAAGCCAATCGCTCAGCAGTATCGTCATGAGCATGGCTGTGGCCCGGCATTGGACTTATGCGCGGGCCCGTCGGATCTTACGAGCGCTAGCGCCACTGACCGTAACAATTTGCTCCAGGCCTCGAACCTGGTTTTTCCCTTGAGGCGATGTTTCGAATGGGACCAGATAATTTCTTCATAAAAACCGGCAGAAAAATAAAATGGCCCGTAACAAAGCTGTAGCAAATTAAATGCTCGGTTCTAGTTAAGACATAACCCTCTTTCCTTCAGTCGATTATCTGATGAGGAAGGAGTGGAGCAGAAATTTACCCTGCGTGCATTGCTTCCTTTGCGCTGCCGTCCTAAAAGAAGGACGAATCGTGGGCCGTACCTTTCGTATCCCATGGACGGCCTCGGCAATCACAAGGAGAAAGAAATGAATCTCAAACATAAGGGCAGTAGTGTGAAGGCAGGCCTAAAGGCTTGCTGTCTCGCAATTTTTTACGTGGCATGTGCACCGTTCGTGTTGGCCCAGGGTCCTCCAATACCTGCAGGAGGGACCGTAGTTGCCTCCGGACTTGAAGGACCGCGCGGAATGACCTTCGGACCCGACGGGTTGCTTTATTTCGCAGAAGCCGGGCTGGGTGGCACACAGGAGGTGCCCAAGGGCTGTCAGGGTGTGCCCCCGCCAGTTGGCCCGAATCATGGCGGGCCAACGGCACGGATCTCGCGGATTGAGTCAAACGGGGAACGCACCACAGTCGTCGCTGGCCTTCCTTCCGGGCTCACTAGCTTACCCTCGGGAGACACGGGCGGCGCTGCCGACGTGGCTTTCGTCGACGGCCAGCTATATGCCCTGACCGCCGGAGGTGGGTGCAGTCACGGTAATCCGAATTTCCCCAATTCCGTTCTTCGTATCAACATAAAGCGCCACTCTTTCGAAATGGTGGCGAACTTGAGCCGATTTTTCCGGGAGCATCCTGTGGCACATCCGAATCCGGCTGACTTCGAACCGGACGGAGTGCCGTACAGCATGATCGCCTTTCATGGCGATCTGATTGTCATCGAGCCCAACCATGGGAGACTGCTGCGAATCAATCTGACCGGGAGGGAAGGGCCGAGAATTGAACAACTCTCCGACCTGTCCGCACCGCTCGGACACATCGTACCGACGTCTGTCGCCAATCTGGATGGCCGTTTCTTTATCGGCAATCTCGGGTCATTCCCCATCGTGGTGGGATCGTCGAAGCTCTATCAAGTGACGCACCAGGGTTTCGTGATCGACTACTGGGGTGGGTTTACAACCATCGTTGACGTGCAGAAAGATAGCCAGGGAAGACTGTATGTTATGGAGCTCTCCAGTGCGGCGGGTTTTCCCAACATTGGTCAAGGCCGGATCATCCGGATCGCCAACGGCGTCGCGGAGGAAATCGTGAGTGGATTGAACGTGCCCACCGCCATGGCTTTGGATTGCCACGATGACATCTACGTAAGCGATCTGGGCGCCGCCACCGGCAGTGCTGGACGTATTGTGCGCTTCGCAAATCCTATCGCGGGTGAACCTCTCAGCACGATCGAAGTACGTAAACCAGCGCCGTTGGAGCGCGGAGACTGGGCAGACGACGACCACTGATACAGGGGCGGCTTCGGAGTTGTGGACTTGGGAGCCGCCTATTCCCTTTGAAATTTATCAACATACACGCTCGAGGCCAGTCGATCGATTCCTGGCAGCGCCTTAGAAAAACAGTTTTGCTCCGAACGAAATCGTACGGTGGGAAACACCGAAGAGGTGGGGATTTACGAATCCGGTCTTTTCGGCGACGCGTCCCGCATCGTCAATGAAAGGATCTACCGAGGAGTAGTTCGGATGATTGAGAGCATTCAGGAAATCGGCGTGAAATTGAAATGTCAGGCGCTCGGATAGCTTCACGATTTTGAAGGCGGAAATTCAAGAGGTTGATGTGGCCGTCGCAGTAGTGTATTACGCCCCACGTTTCCGAACGGGCTGCCGAAAAAAGCGACAGCCGTTGGGGTGTCCGCAATGAACCGCACCTGGTCCTTCGCGATCACCTGCGCGGGACGCGAGTTGCCAACTGCTCACGAGATTAAAGGTGGGGCCATGGAAAGACTGCGTCAGAAACGACCCGGCTTGCTTTAAAAAGTGACGAATACAACTCGTTGACAACGCTCGTTCTGGAAAGAGACGGATGGAAATGCCAATCCTGCGGGGCACGCACGAATTTGCAGGTTCACCACCTCGTTTATCGCAGCCATCTGGGTGCAGACGAATCGTACAACCTGATGACTTTATGCGCGGCCTGTCATCGGCGCGAGCACGGTAAAATTTGATGAAAGCCAGCATCGGAAGGCGGAGGCTAAATACCAAGTATCCAGAGAGCGAGAAAATGGAGCCGTCTAAGCCCGACCCGAAGAAATTCGTCATTGCCATCCTGCCGCGACAGGGCAAAGAAAAGATACAAGGAAAAACCGCCGGCTAATGAAATGATCTTCACACTTCGGTCGCGAGCATCGTCCTCGGCAGCTCCGCCAGGCCCTACAAAGTTCAAAGATGGCTCTGTCTCAACCGGTGTCGGCAGCGCTTCGTCGAAGTCAAATCCGTTGAAACAATGATTTAACTGTCCCGCGGATGGGTCATCCAGCTTGCAGGAAATTTCAAGTTATACAAAAAGCGAGTTACTGTTTTCCTGTTGCGAGCGTAGCCAACGCTGTTCGAGAGTTGCCACAGCTTTCTCCGCTTCACTGTTTGGCGGAGTTTGCGACCATATGGAATTCGAAAACAAAAAGAAGCAAATCACCCCATCGGCAGATCGAATTTGCGCTGAAGTACACATTCTAGTGTTGATAGACTGAGTTTTATTCCAGGAGCGTGACGATGTATCGAATTGCATGCCGTATGTCCGGGCTCTCGTGTGTGCTGATTCTCTTCTCCATCACCATGAACGGTCAAACCGTGAAACTGCACGTTTCCTCGAAAGCCGGAGATCGCATCAGCGCCAAGCCAGATGCGCAATTCTCGGAAGCAAAGGCCCCGCCGGGTGCTGCTTTCGAAATCGACGATTCGGTGAAGCTCCAAAAGATTGAGGGCTTTGGCGCGTCCATCATGGAAGCTGGCCTAATAACTTTGAATACCTTGCCGGTCGAAAAACAAGAGCAAGTACTAAGAGCGCTGTTCGATCCGCGAGAAGGCGCCGGGTACACGGCGATGAAAACGCCCATCGCCGGTACCGACTTCCAATCCGCTGGTCCCTGGTATACGTACGACGACATGCCGGGCGATGTGGAGCTAAAGAATTTCTCCGTCGAGCGCGACTTCGGGCCCAACGGGGTTGGAACCTATATTCTACGTGCGCAAAAATATGGCCACTTTGTGCTGCAGTCTCCGATGGACTACCCGCCGGACTGGATGCTCGACGAGGTAAAAAGACATCAGGACATTCAGCCCAAGTACTATCCGGTGCTGGCGAAATATTTTGTACGGTATCTGGAAGAGTACAAGAAGCGTGGGATCGAGGTCGATTATCTGAGCTTGTTTAACGAGCCGGAGCAGGTCTACACCAAGATCAAGTATCCGGAGATTAAGGTGCTCTTGCGGGATTATGTGGGTCCGGCGCTGCAACAGTCCGGCTTGAAGACAAAGCTCATGATGAGTGAAGCGCCGGAACGGAAGGTAGCTTACGCGCGTTATCCCGTCGTGCTGGACGATCCAGCAGCGCGGAAGTTCGTTTCAGTTGTGGCCTATCACGGTTACGATTTCAAGAATTTCGACAAGATAGCCGAGTTGGAGAGGAAATATCCGGATTTGCCGTTTTGGATGGACGAGTTGTGCTACGCCTACGAAGCAGGCTATCCGAAGAACAAAAAACTACCGATCTACGAATTCGAAGATGGGGACGTCTGGGGCAATATCATTTTCAGCGACTTGGAGGCTGGCACGTCCGCGTGGCTATACTGGAATGCAATTCTCGATGAGACCGGCGGGCCTTGGGCAATCTCCCCGATTCACGGCAATCCAGATCCAAATATTCAACATCCAGTGGTCATCATTAATAAAAAGACCCACGAGATCACTTATACCGGGACATATTATTACCTCGCGCATTTCAGCAAATTCGTGCGTCCCGGCGCGGTGCGCTTGCAGACCAAAGGAAGCGCAAAGGGCGTGCGAGTAATGACATTTCAAGCGCCCGAAGGGGGCTTCGTCGCACAGCTCCTCAATAGCCTGGAGCAGGATACAGCCGTGAACGTGGCTTCCAAAGGCCGCATTCTGCACCTTACGCTCCCGGCGAAATCTATTACCACGGCTATGTGGTAGTAGCCATCGTACGGAGGCTAAAGGACATCACTAGTTCAGAATTTGCTTTACCTGTGGGCTGATTACCGGTCACGACCGCCACCGTGGCTGCCGGTGGTGCCACAGTGAGCGAGACCCTGTCCCCCCTCTGTCGAAACAGCTCGCGTTTGCCTTTGGAGACGGCCGCCACTATCAGGTACAACTCTTGGATTTTTTAGGTCGCCAATTTACTGCTCTGAGGATATCTTCTTTTTGCCTCCGGGCCTCAGGGAGCCGATGCCTGGTGTTTTTCGACAAGGAGCATTACTCATGGTTCGGTTTGCGTTCCTGATTGTGCTGGGCCTTCTTACTATTTGTCTCGTTGGAATCCCGACGGCATTCCCAGCTGGAGTGAAAGACTCCTCCGAGGTGCTTCTTCGCCAGAACTGGTTCATCCAGTCGTCGGCCGACGTGCACGCCGACGGCGCGGCAATATCAACTGCCGGCTTTCCGACGAGAGGTTGGTATCCGGCGACGCTTCCTTCCACGGTCCTGAACGCGCTGGTCGAAGACAAGGTGTACCCCGATCCTTACATCGGCATGAACCTGCGCTCAATTCCCGGCACGACCTACCCGATCTTTGAAGACTTCTCCAATATCCTGATGCCGCCGGCCAGCCCCTTCCGGCACTCCTGGTGGTATCGCACGGAATTCACACTCCCGTCGGAATACAACGGAAGAACTCTGTCGCTCGGCTTCGATGGCATCAACTACAGGGCCAATGTGTGGATGAACGGCGTTCAGGTCGCCTCTTCGGATAATCTGGCGGGCACTTGGCGGGTGTTCCAGTTCGATGTGACGGCTGCCGCAAAACCCGGCGAAATGAATTCCCTGGCGGTCGAAATATTTCCGCCCCAGCCGCGCGACTTGGCCATTACGCTGGTGGACTGGGCTCCGATGCCGCCAGATAAAGAGATGGGCATCTGGCGCGACGTTCACATCACCGCCACCGGCCCAGTCGCACTTCGCTACCCGGCTGTGCTGACCAAGCTCAACTTGCCTTCCGCGACCGAAGCCAGTTAACGGTTCGCGCAGAACTGAGCAATGCCGCCGACCGCCCAGTCGAAGGCGTGCTGAAGGGACACATTGAAAGCCTCGCCTTCGAGCAGCCGGTTCATCTCGGCCCGAGGGAAACTCAAGTGGTCCGCTTCACGCCGGACAAGTTTCCACAACTGAATCTCGGCCAATCCCGCGCCTGTGGTGGCCGGCCCAGGTCGGGAAACAGGAACTTTATCCGCTGGATTTGTCGGTGGAAGTCGGAGGACAGGTCTCCGACTCGGCGCACATTCGATTTGGGATTCGCGAGGTCACATCGAAACTTGACGAGAAAAGCCATCGGCTCTTTCAGATTAACGGCAAGAACATCCTCATTCGCGGGGCTGGCTACAGCTTCGATCTGCTGCTGCGCTCCTCGCCGGAAAGGCAACAGGCCGAACTTGAATTATGTTCGCGACCTGAATCTCAATGCGGTTCGTCTCGAAGGCAAAATTGAGAACGACCACTTCTTCGACCTGGCCGACCAGATGGGCATTCTCGTCCTGGCCGGCTGGTGCTGCTGTGATCAGTGGGAGAATTGGCCCGCCTGGGATCAAGGAAAACGAGCGCATCGCGGGTGACTCGCTGCGCGACCAGATTCGGCGCCTGGAGCGCCATCCGTCTGTGATCGCCTGGCTCTATGGCAGCGACTTCGCGCCTCCGCCCAGGATCGAGAATCTCTATCTGCAGATCATGAAGGAGGTGGATTGGCCGAACCCCTCCATCTCCTCGGCAGGCAGCGCAGGACCACGACCGTTGGGCCCAGCGGCGTGAAGATGACCGGACCTTACGAATATGTCGCGCCCATCTTCTGGTATCATGGATACGCGCCATGGCGGCGCGTTCGGCTTCAACACGCGAAACCAGTCCGGGCCCGGCCATCCCTCCCATCGAGAGCCTGCGGCGCATGCTTCCCGCCGGATCACCTCTGGCCCATCGATTCCGTCTGGGAATACCACGCGCGGCGGCATGTCGCACACGCTTGAATGTTTTCACCGAGGCACTCGACAAACGCTATGGGCAGTCGAATTCTGTGGAGGAGTTCGCTGGCAAAGCGCAAGTGCAGGCCTACGAAGCCCATCGCGCCATGATGGAAGCTTATGGCCGCAACAAGTACACCTCCACCGGCATCATTCAATGGATGCTGAACAACGCCTGGCCGAGCATGATCTGGCACATGTATGACTGGTATCTTCGCCCCGGCGGATCCTATTTCGGCGTGAAGAAAGCCTGTGAACCGCTGCACGTGCAGTACTCGTATGATGATCGTTCCATCGTCGTCGTGAATTCGTATTACCACCGCTTCCAGAATCTGAAAGTCACGGCCAAGGTTTACAACCTCGACATGACCGAGAAGTTCTCGAAAGATGCGGAGGTCAGCGTGGATGCGGACAGCAGCACGCGAGTGTTCACATTGCCGCCGTCTCCGGCCTGAGCACGACGTACTTCGTGAGCCTCACTCTTGAATCGTCCGGGCAGGTTAAGAGCAGAAATTTCTACTGGCTCTCCACCCGCGAAGAAACACTCGACTGGGACGCGAGGAGGAAGACACCACCGGCCAATACGACATTTCGACGTGGACCCCCACCAAGACTTTCGCCGATTATACCGCTCTGAACACGCTGCCCCGGATCGATCTGGAAGCTACGGCTCAGTCCAAGAAACAGATGGCCAGGAAGCTCAACGACGGTCACCGTCCGCAACCCGAGTTCCACCCTGGCATTTGCCGTGCGTTTGAAAGTCAACAAGCATCGAGCAATCGCGTCAGCCGCGAAGGTGAAGCGGAAGATCCGAAATCCTGCCTGTGCTCTGGGAGGACAATTACTTCGCTTTGTTGCCCGGGGAAACCCGGCAGGTCACAGCCACATATCGCGGCGGACGACAAGAGCAACGCCAACCCAGCGTCGAAATCGAAGGATGGAACGTGAATCACAAGATCGCCGAATCGCAGCAGTAGTTAGTAATCGCGAAAGATCAAATCAAATCGTGAATAAGGGCCTAATTTCCATGAATCCTCCAGCCACCTTTCGACGCGCACCGCCAAGACCTCGACAAAGTTCTGCGCGTATTGCAGGACACCCCTGCCATTGACCGTGAGTACCTGGCGCCGATTGAAGAATTCCAGGCACGCGTGCGCCGGACCAATCAGGCATTGCAACAGCACGGCCACACGGTGGGACTTGTTTTTTCAGACGAGCACTATGCCGGCGACGTTCCCTACCTCGGCGGCAACACAAATATTTCCATTGAGCAAGTCGCGGGCGTGATCGGGCCAAACGGATTTCACGTGGTGGCGGGCCTGGAAGGCGGCTATGTCGCCGAGCAACTGGCGGAACGCGCCGGCGCGAAGGTCCACAAAGTCGAACTGCTGCAATTGGCCGACGAGAAATATCCCATCCGCGCCGAGCGCCTGGAAGACGTCATCCAGGCCGCGGCCGGAAAAGAGGTGGACCACATCGCGCTCCTGACTCCGCGCCAGGTCATCCCTGCAGGTATGGTCGAATACCTGCAGAAACCTCTACGGCGCGGATGGCGTGGTGGATGCGCAAGATCTCTATTACCGCGTGAAGTACGAAAAAAGCGCGATCGAGATGCGGCTGATCGCGGATGCCTGCGTCATTGCGCGATGCGATGATGCGCGCGATGCTCGCCGTCCTCCGCCCCGGACGTCTCGAGACTGAAGTTGCGGCCTGGGGCGCCTGGGTGGGACGCATGCTGGGTTCCGAGCGCGACGGCTTTCAAATTATGGTGGGCGCCAACACTGCCAACCGCACCCTGATCGGCCCCGCACTCAACCGCCGCATCAACGAAGGCGACTGGGTGCACCTGGGCGTTGCGCCCAAACGGGACGGCCTCACCGCATGCCTTCGCCGCTCGTCATCGCCGTTGACTCCCCGAAGAAGGTCACGCCGGAGCAGAAATACTGGTTCGATCTGGTCGAGGAAGGATATGAGGTGGGCGAGCGCTGGTATCGCGAAGTAGCCAGCAACATTGCCGGCGCGACTGCAGGAACAGTCCCTTGTGGACTTCTTCGCCGGGCACTCGGAGGAGATCTCGCATCGCATCGGCAAGAAAATCGATCTCGCCGCCAGAAGCCGTACACGGGCACGCACAACTCCGGCTACACGGAATGCCAGGAATTCTTCGGCGCCATCACGCTCGACAGCCATGAACCATTGGGAATCAGATCGTCACCATGCTCGATGTGGCGCTGCGCGGAATCGGCGACCGCTGGAACGATGTCGTCATTCCAGGTTTCGATTTTTGCGTCGTGGAGAACACTTTGGGTAAATACGGGCCGCGTGTTGAGACTCTGACCAAAGTGCCGATCCAAGCGCAGGAATTGGTCGGCTCTTAGAGGCAGTAAAAATGAACTCAGTCCAAATCCATCGGGCAGACCGAAGTGACTCTCCATTTCACGCTTATCGCTGGCAATTTGGTTGCAATGACTAGCAGCTCGATGAGTCACGCAGCGGCCTATTACGGTGAAGGCAAAATATATCCAAAGAGTTTGCCACATCAATATTTCGTAAATTGTTTGGGTAGTGCTAGTCTTTACTTCCTCGCTTAGCCCACCGAGTTTTCGCTGCTTTCTGCGCAATCTCTTTTCGTCCTTCTGGCGATAATGGCAAAGAGATGGAGCCCTGGGAAATTATTGTTTCAAGTTAAACAAAAGCCAACTACCGGTGGTGGAGGAAGCACTGGAAAGAACGGCTCTGATGCTCGGCAGCGATAAATCGCGCGGCTATTGTCTCGAAATGATCTGTGCAGATTTCCTGGCTGGATCCGGTACTGAGCACGATCAATCAGAGGTGTTGGTGTTGTCGCTAAAACGGCTCTATCAAACGCTGCCTGTGGAAAGCAGGAATCAACTACTTACCAGATTAAAAGTGGGCCCATGGAAAGACTGCGTCAGAAACGACCCCGGCTTGCTTTAAAAAGTGACGAATACAACTCGTTTGACAACGCTCGTTCTGGAAAGAGACGGATGGAAATGCCAATCCTGCGGCTCAAGCTACGAATTTGCAGGTCCACCACCTCGTTTATCGCAGCCATCTGGGTGCCGACGAGTTTAATAATCTGATTACATTGTGCGCGAAGTGTCATAGTCGCCAGCACGGTAGCCGTTGATTAAGCCCAATATCAGAAACGCGGAGGCTAAATGACTAAGAAAGCAGAGATCGCGAAGGTCGAGCGGCCAAAGCCCGAGCCGAAGATGTTTATCGTCGCCTTCCTGCGGCAACCAGACAGAAAGATGCCAAAAGCTCTACGGGTGACTTGAAACTGAAAACTTCAGTCATGAAGTCGTCGTGCGAGTTCTCGGCGCCAGCTCCTACGAATGTCCGATGCGTATGCGGAGGTGCGCAGTCATAGAGCTGACGAACCTATTTAACGTAGGTGCGGCGAAGGTAGTCAGCGGTGTTGCGCTCCAGGTCCGCGTAATTTATTTGCAGGGCTTCGCGCAACGCTGGCTCGACCGCCGTGTCATTCTGGAAGTGCTCAAAAAAGCGTTCCAATCCATACATCCCTGAATTGGCCACCATGGTTTCGGTGGCGGCGAGGGACCACGCGTAGGCGTAGCTGGCGAGCGGCCCGGGAAATTTAGACCACGAGCCTTCGAGACGATCCAGGGGTACGTGCGAAGTCTGCTCGTAAGTGGCGATCAAGCCCGAAGCGTAGTAATCGCTGCGGCGCCCCTCCATGTATTGCGCGAGCCCCTCCTGCAGCCACGTTGGACAACGGCGCAGAGTTTTCTGTTCGATGAAACTGTGAGTGAGTTCGTGCATAAGCACGCGGGAAAGCTCGTCGGTGACTGAAGTAAGTCCCTGGACCGGGACGCGAATGCGGCCGTCGTTCAGCGCGGAGGCCCACCCGGGAGCTCGGGTGATGTCAGCGAAAAGTTTCCTGGGTGTAGAGGACCACCGAGATGGAATCAGCGGGCGCAAAATGGAATTGCGATTGCAGCGCCCGGAAATCTTCCTCGAGCGCACCTAAAATATCGGCGGCCAGCCTCGGGCTGGCGCTGCCCTGATAATGCACACTGAAATGATGAGTCTGGCCTTCGCGAAAATCTGTTTCGGCGGTTTGATCGCGCTCGATTTTTTCGAGAGCTTGTGCGATTTCGCTGCTGGGTTCGATTTTTTGCGCGCGCTGCCATTCGGCGGCGGCTTCCGGCAAGCGGTTCATGCCGGAGTAAGCCCAGCCGGAAAGGCGCGCGACGCCTACGGAGTTGGGGGAAATTCTGCGGGCACGATCGAGATATTCAAGGGCAATGGAGTACTGGCTGCGCACCACATAAACGTAAGCGATGCTCTGTAGAGTTAGGACCTGAAGGCCGGGATCGCGCGACGCGAAGTTGAGCGCGGCCTGGTATTGCTCGACCGCTTCGTCGGGATTATTGCGGGCAAGTTCGAAGTTGCCGGCGGCGTAGTGTCCTGTCGAGGCGCGATTCATGGCGACGGTAGAACCGGACTTGGCCGCGGCCTCAAGTTCAGCGAGCTTGGCATCATCTATGGAATCTTCGCGGATGACTTGTTCTTGAATATCGCTGTAGCCATTCGGGACTCGTACCAAGGGCGGCGTGACTCGACCGACTCTTCCGGGCCGCCGTGAAGGCGGCTCGGCGCCGAGGTCCGTGCCGGGGCCAGTCCCCAAGGCGGAGTTCGCGAACGAAGGCTGTTGGCGCGTGAGTCGCTGGCACGGGACGAATCCCAATTTTGCGGACTGCCCGGGAAAGCGTACGCTGCACCACTTCATGGTCGTCTTGATGTCGAAGTCCACGATGAGCGCGTCGTCTTTTTTTAGGGTGGCAACTACTTCGCTGGAGGTGGCCATCCGGGCGTACACCAGCGTGGTGTCGGCGGCCACCGTGGCGTTTGGAACAGTGACGTTGTTCTGCGCGGGGCAAGTACAGGCCGCAAACAGCTGAACCGCTAAGTAAAAGTAGGCTTTCAAAGGAGACGATTGTGACATTCGATATTAGGCATTTCGCGCGCGGCAAGAGCGGCTTCGGTGTTGGTGAATTATTTTAGTCCCTCAAACCATTTGATTTGCAAGCTCGCAGATTTACTTTAGGAGCACGGCGTTGCGCGTCTAGTGATGACAGCAGTGGCGACGTCTTTGCAGGTCTCTAAGGGTCTTCAATAATCTTCGTAAGATAGTTGCATAACGGGCGAAAGAAGATGTAAACGAAGGCCAAGCAACCGGCAAGCTCCAGCCATTGATAGGGACTCGTGGGCATAAAACTCCTGCAAACCATCAACTTTTCAGTTTGAGAGACGTTATGTGCTTAGCGTACCCAACATCAGTCTAACGGCACCACATACCTTATTTGCGTTGTCTCAAGCATTACGAGAAGGGTTTCCGGAAAGTATGGGCGTTGGCGATCTCGGTGCGCAGGGCTTCTCGCTCGGGTAGCGATTGAAATGTCATCACCCGGTCTGACGTCCAGCTTTTGATCGCCGGATGCGAGATGGTTTCAGATATCCCGTCCAGGTGAGTCCATATCAGGAGTGGGCAACTCTCACGGAGCCAAGCCGGTTCGACGATAGCTTCTGAATCGCCGACAATGCGGGAGTTACCGCCGGGCAGCGCATTCAGGCAAGAACCAAGCGCTGATCACTTAGCAACCGAGACTCGATAGAACGCAACCTCGTCAGTTTTGAGGAAAGCCACTTGGTCTTCGCGTGGCGAAATCGCAAACGTCTGCACGGCAAGGGCTAGGTTCGGAACTGCGATCGAAAAGATACGGCGCCCATTACTTGCTAGGTACACGGCCACATGCGAGCTTTTCAGATCTGAAGGTCTGAAAACCGACACCAAGGCTCGCGACTCTGTCGCCTCCGCAATTCTGATAGCGAACGCATTCCTACCGACGTTTCCCCCGGCTGTTTGCCCAAGTTCTGAGGAGGATGACTCCCCACGAAGCACAACTTTACCGTCGCCATGAAGGATGCGGTACCACCGAGCTCGCTGGCCGCAGCCGCGCACAAACAACAAATTTCCCGGCACGGTGTCGGCGTCGGGCCTGCAAGTTGAACTTGCGACCGCAAGAACCCGCCGTTCACCCGTCGAGGCGTTCTCTACTAATTCCCAACGGTTTCGAGCAATGCCGCGAATTTGCACCTCGCCTTCGTTTAACAGCACTGGGGGCGGGAGCCGCGAGGAACGCATAATTGTCGTTAGCAATCTGAAGTGCGAATCTAGCAATCGAATTTCTATATCTTCTTCCGGCTCTCGAACTTCGGCTTCTTCAAGCTGTCGATGGATTTCCGGGGGGTGACGTTCGCGACTGACACCCACGGCGAAGAGTTCGGAATCCGGCGAAATCTGCACAAACGCCAACGGGCCTCCCAGGGAGATCTTATCGAGCAGCTCAAGTCCGGGGCCGTAAACACGCAGTTCCTGACCCACATGGATCAAGACCCGATTCTGTCCAATGGGCCATAGATAACGCCCTGAGTCTGGGACACGCCAATCAACGGTCCTGGCAACCTTTTTTTCATGCAGGTCGATCAGTACGCCGCGAACGATGCAAAGTCGGCGTAAGGAAATCGCGTCTGCTGCGCTGCGGCGAACCAGTGTGTGAAGGTTGAAGCTGAAGAGAAACTGGTCGGGGCCCAGATAAGCAATGCTCGCATCATAATCGAAGCCGGACATTTCGTGCTCGAGCGACGGAGGCAAGTACCCTAAACCCTTCAAGGGCAGAGTGATCTGCGCCCCAGGAGTTCCTTGGTCGAACCGGCTAGCCTTCAGGGCGATTGCACAATCTGGTGCTACACAGACTTCACTCTCTTCAGCAATGGTTGAGGTTGGGAGTTCGATTATCGTTGGAACAGAACTCCCAGTGGCAGTATTTGGATTGGCGCTATCTACCTCCGTTCGTATGCTTGGTTCAGATCTAAGATTAGGTACCAGCACAATTCTCGTCCCAGGGCTAAGCTGTACGTTGCTCCCCTTAGAACGAAGGATGGAAGCCCCGCCCGGCCCTTGTCCCACCGAGATCTCAAGATGAGAAATTCCCACCACTTGGCCGAGCAGCACGGCCCGCGCTGCCTTGGCGCGCCGAGGCCCGACGTAAACGGTCGCCGGTGCTCGACTGATGGTCCCAGTTAAGCCGAGACCTATCGCCGAGCCCAACTGTTCCATCTCTTCTGAGTCAAAAGAATCGGTAGACCTTGAAGTATCCGGCGCAATCACCGTCGCCAGAGTTAGGTATAGCGGCTTCATCTCGCGTCCGCCGCATTGACCACTCTCGAAAACGATCCCTATTTCCGAAGTCTTCTCGGTTTTGGAATGAGCCTTTTGCGCGACCACACGCCCTTGAATGATTGCTCCGGCGGACAAATCGCACGCAGAGCTCTTCCAAGGCAAGGGGAGCTTCGCCAGAATCGAATCTCCGACTTTGGCTCTGCCGGCGTTCAACCTTTGCACCAGTTCTGCCTGGAGCGGCGCGGGGGTCTGCGCGAAGAGGGGGTAAGGGGTGAACCAGATAGGGGCAAACAGGACAAACGCTAAGTGGTATCGCAAGTGCGGCTCCAAAGTACTCCGGGGGCGCATCCTAGAAAACCGAGAAACACTGCATTCGAATCGTAAAACTGGAACTGATTGTAAGTGGAATCGAGCAATCCGAACTAGGTGACTGGAGCGATAAGACTTCACCCACCATTCATAAAGGTTCCATCACGTCGGTTTAAGACTGTCAGGGGAAAATTTGTTGAAGCAAGTAGCCAGAAATGTCCGCCGTATTGTCGGTCTGGATAACGAACGCCTGTGAGCCATTGATCCGATAATAAGAAACTTTAAAGCTCCCTGGAGATCCCGAAATAAGCGGGTAGGCCCCTGCATCGGAAGGCGTATTCACCGTGAGACTTCCCGTCGCGCGACCCTGGTGAGGATCCGCGACGTAAGAACCTGCGATAGGAGCTTGGAGGACGGCAACTGGATCGGACAAGCCATTCTGGTCGTAATCGGCCAATCCACTGACGATCTGCCCGACGCCGTCCGCTGGTGCCACGCCAATCAAATCCAATTCCTCGGTTGTTGCAGGGGATGTGACTACGTTGGTCAGCTGGATAGCGCTGTTGGCAACAAACGCTGGAAAATCAACTTGGGTATTGCGGATCAGCACTCCTGTTCCGTTAATATTCGCGTCGGTATGCAACATGAGGGCGTTGCCACCACCATTAAAAAAGCCAGCGGAAGAGTCGTTGGGATCGAGGATGTTTACATTTTTATCCACCACATACAGGGTAAACGTAGAACTTCCCGCCGCATCGACAAGCGCGAGACTAGCAGTATCACCTGCTGAATTATCTTCATAGGACCCGGTCACCGCGACAGTCGAATGGGGAGTTGTCGGGGAGCCACCGGAATTCGAATCAGAGATACCTCCCGATATGACATCATCAGCCTCCACAATCTGGAAGTCTCCTGCCGTGACGGTACGCCCTGCAGCACTCCACCCGGAATGCTGGTAAAAATAATTGTCGCCCAGGAAAACGACGCTTTTACCTTGGGCATACGCGCTGCCACCCATCAAATCCGAGCTGTCAGCTTCGAAAATACGCAAGGCTTTGGCCGAAATAATGTAGTAGATGAGAGATCGAGTGGCTCCCAGTTGCAAAGTTCCTCGTCCGTTAGAATCCGGCGCGGTGAAACTTCCGCTAAAGGTTGAACTGGACATCACCCCTTCGGTGTTGACATCCAGCGTACCGTTGTTCAGTGTGCCGGCACCGTCCGCTGTGAATACGCCGCCTGACGATACTTTTGTATTGCCGTTTGATTTGGCGGTTCCCGTCATGGTGAAAGAAAAACCACCCGTGACTTGCGAAGCGGCAAATCCTCCCGCGAGCGATTGCTGCAGATCCATCGTTCCACTGCCCGGAGCTCCATCGATCTCCGTGATCAGCGCATGCGACGGAGATGTCAAAACGAAACTGAAGCTGAGTTGTTTTCCTCCAGCCGTTCTGATTTGCAGCGAGCCGTGCCCGTCAGGATCGACAGCATACGAGGAAGTGTTGGGTGGCAGGATTTGAACTGGTGGCGAGAATCTGATCCTGCAAATCAAGGAGTGACGGCGAAACGATGTCCATGACTCCATTCGCGATAGTTCCGTCGCCATTGAAGTGGACGCTGCCGAGCAATGATCCAGTCCCGCGGCTTCCCGCTGGGGAGTCTATAAGCAAGGCGTACTGGCCGGTAAGTGTGGCGTTCGAGGCAGCTTGCGAAATCACAGTACTAGCGCTAGCCATTATGCTGCTTTTACCATCAACTGTAATGCTGATCGTGATCACCGTGCCTACTGGTGCGGAAGCGGGCGCTGTGTAGCTGGTGGTAACTTCGCTGGCGTCGAAACCCGGATAAAAAGGAATCGGCGTCGCCCCTGGACTGAATGATCCGCAGTCGGCAGGCTCCGGTACAAGTCCAATTCACCCCGCCTTGGCTCTCGGGGGTAATCTTCGCGCTGACGCTCACAGTTTGTCCGCGCAGAATGGCAGGCGGAGGTGGTTGGTCAATCGTCACCACGATTGATTGTGTACCGCCACCGCCACCACCACCGCCAGTGACAACCTGCTGCTGCGAGGAACCCCCGCCGCAACCCGTAAACAAAATACCGAGGAAAGCGAGAAGTGCGAAGTTTATCCATGTCCTGAACATTGTCATTCGTAACTCCAATCTCTCCGCCCGCCCAATGGCTCCACAAATTTATCGGTTCTGCCTGTGCGTTAGGGTCCTCATGACTCTGCGTCACTTGAGACGGTGCGCACTATGGAGCGGTACAGGTGAAGCGTCAATGCACGGCGGCTCATCTTTGGCTCACCATGCAAGGCATTGCATTAAAAGCAGTTCCGGAGCTGCGTCATCAAGAGCGTGATTGTAAAGAGATGGTGTCAGTGCTACGCTGCTGCGCGCTACCCGCATTTACGGACAAAATATGCTGACGGGAAAGGTAATTCGCTTTGGTGTCTACCAAGCCGATTTGGTAGCTCAGGAATTGCGCAAAGGCGGCACCAGAATAAAATTGCAGCCTAAGCCCTTTCAGGTCTTAACCGTACTGTTGGAGCGCGCAGGTGCGCCCGTCAGCCGCGAAGAGCTAAAGAAGTTGTTGTGGGCGCCGGATACATTTGTAGATTTCGATCATGGTCTGAACACGACGGTCAACAAGATTCGGGACGCCCTCAATGATTGCCCCGAGAATCCCAAATTCATCGAAACCTTACCGAATGGCTATCGTTTTATCGGCGCGCTTGAACCTAACCAGGAGTTGGCCGTCGAAGCCATATCCGCCCGGCCTGCTACACCTGCGAAACCACTAATAGGCCGAAAATTGATGCCACGTTTTTCGATCGTCGCCATCGCCACGGCTTGTTTACTGGTGGCAAGCTTGACAGTCGTCCGTTACGAACACGCATACTCACATCAGCTCAGGCTCAACATAAAATCGATCGCCGTACTCCCGTTACGCAATCTTTCCGGCGACAATGCGCAAGACTATTTCAGCGATAGCCTGACGGACGAGTTGATTACGCAACTGGCGAAGACCAGCAATCTCCGCGTGGTCTCGTCTGGCTCCACCATGCGGTTCAAGAACAGTAATCTATCCATCCCGGAAATGAATCGTGATCTTAAAGTTGACGCCTTCGTGGAAGGCAGCGTTTTGCGTTCCGGCAACGACGTTCGAATCACCGCGCAACTCATTGACGCCAGTACCGACCGCCATATCTGGGCGGAGGATTATCATGGGGAGTTGCGGGACATTTTGGTGCTACAGAACAATATAGCTTCGGCGATCGCCGACAAAGTGCGCGCGCGTACCACTGCGTCCGCAGACGTGCCGTTGCCTCAGCCTAAGCAGGTGGACCCACGCGCTTATGACGCTTACCTGAAGGGCCGCGGCTATTGGTTCCGCAGTAAAAACGCGGGCGAGAACCCCGATGATCTGGAGAACAGTGGAGCAGAGTATCGCCGGGCGATCCAATACGATCCAAATTACGCACCCGCGTACGGCGGCTTGGCGGACTATTACGGCCTACTGGTCGGAGAGCGCCGCATTCCCGCGAAAGAAGGTTGGTTCTTGTGCGAGCAAGCCGCTGAAAAAGCACTGAAGTTGGATCAATCCTCGGGTGATGCCTACCACGCGCTGGCCACGAAAAAAATGTTCTATGAGTGGAATTGGGCGGAGGCGGAGCAGGAGATCAAACGAGGGCTGGAGCGCGATCCTCGGCACGCGGAACTTCACAACATATACTCCCATCTGCTCGCCTATATGGGTCGCTTCGACGAGAGCATCGCGGAAGCTCACCGCGCGGAAGATCTTGATCCCCTGGGAGAGCGCCAGTCTGTTCCGCGAGCATTAGGTTTAAGCCGCCGCTTCGACCTTTTTTTGCCGGCAATGGAAAAATCGCTTTCCAGCGATCCCGCCAAAATTCATCAAAATCGCGCCATGGTATACCAGGCGAGAAAAGAGTATGCCAAAGCGGTCGAGGAAATCGATCAAGAGCTTCGACTGACGGAACGCGCTGCGTTTGCAGATCTCCTCCGTCACGCTTATGCCACGGGTGGGTACAAAGCATGGCTACAAGCGCAACTGTCGGACTTGAATCAACGCGCCGAACGAGACCACGTCTCGCCCCTTGACTTCGCGATGATCTACGCGGCGATGGGCAACACCGACACAGCTATGCGATACCTCGAAAGAGGTTATGTGGAACATACCGCAGAGTTGGTGCGTTTGCAGTTGGATCCTGCCTACGACGGCCTGCACTCCGATCCCCGCTTCCGCGATCTGACACGCCGTATCGGGCTGCCGGAAGACGTCCGGTTCAACTGAGAGTGTAACGAAGAACGGCGAAGACACCATGAGTCGGTTAAGACCTTCCTGCAGAGTCACGGGTTTTGTTCTCTCCCTGCTCTTTTTTTTTATTCCCGCGGCGGTAGCGCAAGTTCAGAACGGGCAAATCACAGGAGTGATTACGGATCCCTCCGGGGCGGTACTGGCTCAGGCCCTCGTTCACATCCGCAATCCGGCGACGGGATTTGCAGTCGAAGCGGAAACGAATAGTTCCGGTGTTTATGCCGCGACAGAATTGCCGGTTGGAACCTACCTCATTGGCGTAGAAATTCCTGGATTCAAAACCGTGACAGCTAAAAACCTGGATTTGAATGCTGGCACTATCCTGCGAGTGGACTTCAAGCTGGAGTTGGGTTCCCGGTCCGAAAAAATTGAAGTGATTGACGCCGCCCGGACGGTGAACACGGAAAGCTCTCGCCTGTCTTATACCGTGGATTCGGTGCAAATCGACAATCTGCCTCTGAACGGGCGCAGTGTGTATAACTTCATTCAGTACCAACCCGGCGCAATCAACGTACGCGGCCTGATGTTTGAAAATGGCGCCGACACGGTTGTGAACGGAGTGCGGGAAAGCTTCAATGGGTTTCGAATCAACGGAATAACCAACACGGGATTGAGCGGCGGCCCAGTCAATCAACCCATTCAAGACACCGTAGAGGAAATCCAGCTATTAACGGTCAACAACTCCGCCGAGTTTGGCAGCAGTGCCGGTGCGATCACTGATGTGGTCACCAAGGCCGGCACTAACAATCTCCATGGCAGCGCTTGGGAGTTTTTGCAGAATGATCTTCTGGACGCCAACCCCTTTTTTACCAATAAATTTGCTGATCCTACAAATCCAGCAAAATCACCCCTGCATCTCAACCAGTTTGGTGCGACCTCCGGCGGGCCAATCCTTAAAGACAAGCTATTTTTCTTCGCAGCCTTTCAACTGGAGAGATTCACCACTACCTCACCCGGCCAGGCTAAAGCGGAGTCGCCGGCTTTTCGCTTGGCCACCATATCCGCGTTCCCAATTTCGGTCGCTGCTTTGCTATATGCAAATTTTCCGCCGGCTGGCAAACCGGTCCCGCTGCTCACCCTGCGCCAGTCAATGGACATGGGATTCGATCACTTTCTAACTTTTGCCGACTATCTCTGTCCACGCGAGACGGATGGCAAAACTGCCATGGCCGGCTCGATTTCGCACAAATTTGCAACGCTGTTTGGAGTGGAACAAGCGGACATCAATGAGATGAACGCTAATTGCCCGGGCGGTTCGCCGTATTCCTCGCCAGTGGCGGGAACGTTCAGCAGAGACGCTGATTTCCTCGACTTGGTGGCTAGTCCGGGAAAGTCTCAGTCGCAGGGCGACCTCTTCAACGGCAACGAGGGGAGCCTCCGCATCGACTATAACTCCGGAGCACGAAATCGCATTTTCAGTCAATTTAACTGGGCGAATTCCGGTGATCGGTATAGTAATTTTACCTCGCGCGGTTTTTCCAGCCCCAGCAGTCTACTTACTCCGAATTTTCAGTTCACCTACATCCATCTTTTTTCACCGACGATGATAAACGACTTTCGCGCCGGTTATGCGCGCAACGCGAGCACAATCGCGGTTCCACTACCGGGCGTTCCTTCCGTTGTAACCGATGTAGTTGGTTTCGGGACCGATGAGGGAGCTCCCCAAAGTTTCCGAGAGAACATTTACAACTATAGCGATGCGGTCTCTGCCCGCCGGGGAAATCACGGCTTGAGGGTTGGCGCGGAGCTTCGGCGTAATGTCGAAAACAGTGACTTCAATGCCGGGCGTCCCGGATACTTATTCTATGATTCGCTTTTCTTCGCGATTGATGCTCCGTTCAGCGAAGATGTCGGCGTGGATCCTGGATTCAGAGCCGACGCACCTGCTCAACTTGCAACCAACATCCGGCATTGGCGTAATTGGGATATTGGAGCCTATCTTCGGGATGACTGGAAAGTATCAAGAAGGCTTACTGTTAATCTCGGACTGCGTTACGACATTTTCACGCGCAGCAAAGAACTCGACGGTTTAGCGACGACCTTTATAAGGGGACCTGGCTATCAACCCGTAGATAACATCACGACTGGCGCCGGCCAGATTAAGGATGCCAGCACGCCATGTCCGGGTGATCCGCGCGCCACCTTAGCCGGTGAATGCGGACCCGGAGGCTTTGCTCCAGCTGTTAATCTTGGAAAAGCGGATCACAACAATTTCGGCCCGCGCATCGGATTCGCATGGGATGCCTTGGGGGACGGAAAAACATCACTGCGCGGCAGCTTAGGCATCGCCTATGAAGGCGCACTCCAAAAAAGACTTTCCCTTACGCGTTGGAACCCGCCTTACTACTCCCTGAACCGGGTCTATAATTACCTCGAAGGCGATCCCAATAGCGTGATTTATGGACCAGTCGACGGAGGACAACCGACGTTTTCAGGTCCCGCCCCACTGGCGCAACATTCGGGCACCGGCGAGCAGGCCACCGGGAATATTTCCGGGTGGAATCCATCGAATCCACAGACTTCCAATTATACATCGATAGTTTTTAGTGATGGCTTGCCCGACCCATTCATCGAAAACTGGTTCTTGGGAGTACAGCGAGAGATTCTGCCCAAGTTCACGCTGGAAATAAACTATGTAGCAACGGCGGGACGAAATTTATACCGTGCGGACAATGTAAATCGTGTCCCGGGGGCACGACTCCCCGAGGGCACCTGCGTCACGGATAACCTGGGGCGCCGCCTATGCAGTCAGATAAACAGCGGAACTGCGCCTAATGGATTGAGCATCAATCCCACCGGGAGATTTCTGAATCCTAATTTTGGAGTGCTGAGGGTTTGGGAGAATTCTGCCTCTTCGATTTATCACAGCCTCCAGGTGTCCGCGCGAAAGCGTATGGACCATGGACTGCAGCTCAGTGTTAATTACACGTACAGCCATTCCATTGACGATGGGTCGACGTGGCAAAGCGGATCGGACAGCGTGAATGGAAACGCAGCTGGCGATGCTTACAGCACCGATCAAACGCAACCATCCCTCGATCGAGGAGATTCCGTATTCGACATTCGGCACCGCCTTACTTTCAATTACGTTTGGCAAATACCTTTTTTTAACAACAGCGCTGGTGTCCACGCCAGCATCCTGACCGGGTGGCAACTAAATGGTTTATGGTCGTTCCAGGGTGGCGCGCATTGGTCTCCATTCAGCGCGGACCAGCCCAAACTGGAAGATCGCCCAGGCTTTCCTGGGGCATGTAATCCGGCTACTTTTGACCCCGCGGATTGCATTAACACCGGAGGCGATTTTAATCTCGATGGAACCACCAACGATCGGCCAAACGCCCTCGCCAACAATGTCCATGCTACGCACTCCCAATGGGCTAACGGTTTCAATCTACCCGCGAATTTCTTCTCGGCTCCCTGTTTAGCGTGCGCTGGGAACCTTGGCAGAAACACATTCGTGGGGCCTGGGTACTGGTCAGCCGACGTCTCGCTGGTCAAGAACTTCCTGCTCAAAGAGAAGTTTCGTCTGCAATTTCGAGCGGAGGCCTTTAATGTTTTCAACCACACAAATTTTCTGATCGGGGGAAATAACAATTTACGCAACCCTTCCTTTGGGGCTGCGAGCGGAACTGCTCCTCCCCGTAATCTGCAATTTGGTGTAAAAATGGCGTATTAGCCCCCCTGTCGCGGCGTCGATAAGCTGCGCAGTGATGCGCACGTGCTCACCCGAGCGCAGGACCCTCCCTTCCATAAACGCGTCCACCTTCAACTGCCGCCCGATTTCCTTGATGGGCATGTTGACATTTTTGAATCGCATGACCGAAGCGGCCTAAACCACCCGAAAGGTGCTGTTCTTTGCCAGTTGGGTGATCAGCTCATCCGTCAGACTGTCGCTGAAAAATTCCTGCGTGGGGTCGCCGGAAAGGTTCCGAATCGGCAAAACAGCAATCGATTTGACGAAGCGATACCCATTGGGAAGTGTCTCGATGAAGCGCTGGTCTTCAGCAGAATCCCCCAAGCCTCCCGAATCCCTCCGCTAAGGTACCATCCGCGGCAGCGGATAAAACTGGCGCAACAAGTGAAAGGCATGTTTCGACGCTACCGCTTGACGCTGCCCGAAGGACGGCGCGTGATCATCGACCGGTATCACGTAGTAAGACATAGCTCGGAAGGTCGTCGTTGGCAGCGTCGGAACGCGGTGCGCAATCGTTCTGTTGATGGCGGACCAAGGCGATTTGCTGTTCTTACAATTCAAGGAGGCACTGCCTTCGGCGCTCGAACCCTACGCGGGAAGAAGCAGGTATGCTTACGATGTGAAAGAGTGGTGGCCGGACAGCGCATGCTACAGTCGGCGAGCGATATTTTCCTCGGATGGACTCGGGACGACCAGGGACACGACTATTATTTCCGCCAGCTTCGAGACTTGAAAATGACCGTTAATGTAATGGATATGCCAAGGCAAGACTGGATCGAGTACATCAAGCTCTGCGGATGGGCTCTAGCCAGGGCGCACGCACGCACCGGAGATGCAGCAGAGATCTCAGGGTACCTTGGAGCAAGAGATGTGTTCGACGAGGCCATTGCAAAGTTTGCTCTTGCGTACTCCGATCAGACCGAGAAGGATCACGAGATGTTTGTACACGCGATTCGCCAGGGAAAAATTTAGATCCGCGCAAACCTCTGTAGTGGATGGGCGAGAAGGCACTTTGCCCGCACGCGCAGACTGTCCGCCACCGTGAGTCGGAACACAGGGATTCCAAGAGGCATCTCGGTCAACAGCCCGCCCAGGCGCCAGGCTGTTGGTCGGGGGGGCGGCGAGCCCTCGATGGTGGCGCCTTTATAATAATTCGCTTCCGTTTTCTACGTCTTACACGTACGAAAAATTATCTAAATCCACCGACGCAAGCACATGTTTAAATTGTCGCCTTAGCAACCTGCTATAAAAGAAGATGGAGAAACCTACAAAAACTTTCACTATCCTATTTGTTATCTCGGGAGCATGTCTTGCCATGTAAGTTGTCTGGCCTTCTCAGAAATATTGGATAACCCTTTCAGCAGGCCTCTGCGGGCCTCATCGTTGGTGCGACTTTATAGCTCTCGGTGTCGCAACATTTACTTTCAGGTATCACATCGTACCAACATCATTGTGGTCCGACACATTAGAAGGTGCCACGAGGTTGTGAGCGGGTAATGGTCGGGAAAAGAAGGCACCCGCCGTCGACCCTACCCCGGTGACAGAATTGGCGCGCGCTTGGTGTAAGCGCTCGATGCCGTCCGGTAAGCCCCTCCCCGGAATGCAGTTATTTGGGTATAGGCTTGATGGCGCCGGATGCAGGATGCTCGACCGCATCGCAGCAGGAAGTTAGTTAAGGACCCGGTATGTTAGGGTTGCCGCCAGTATTGAATCCGAAATCGTATTTTCGACTCCTGCGGAACCTCCGAGGAGCGACCTTGCACCCACCAGGTCATTTCTATTCGCCCCTACTGGATATTCAAAGTTTCGGACCGAAGGACTCGAACATCCCATTTGATGGCTTGGAATTCTGGGAGCATGTAAATTTACGAGAAGACGAGCAGCGATCCTATTACGAAGAGCTTCTGGATAAATTCCCGCCCCTGCCTTTTCCAAGCCAGAAAACTAGTAATTACCGATATTATACGACTAACCATTACTTTACGCTGGCCGACGCGTTCACACTTTCCGGCGTGATACGTAAGGAAAAACCTTCCAGAATCGTTGAGATAGGATCTGGGTTTTCCTCTGCGGTGATGCTCGACACCTTGGACCAGAGTTCCGCGTCTGTCGAAATGACCTTCATTGACCCCCAGCCAGACCGACTCTATTCACTAATTTCAACCGCCGACAGGTCGATTTCGGCGGTTCTTGCTAAACGGGTCCAAGAGGTCCCGTCGTCGGTTTTCGATCAACTTGAAGCGCAAGACGTGCTCTTCTGTGACTCCTCACACGTGGCCAAAATCGGTAGTGACGTTAGCTACATTCTGTTGAGGATTCTCCCTAGACTTAAGCCAGGCGTCCTTGTGCATTTCCACGATATTTTCTATCCATTCTCATATCCGGCGACCTGGATTCGCCAAGGTTGCGCCTGGAATGAGTCGCTGTTCCTGAGAGCCTTTCTCGTTGGAAATGTGCAGTTCGAATTGACAGCGTTCAATTGTTACGCTGGCTATTCTTTTCCAGAAATTTTCCGCGACCGCCTTCCGGCTTTCTTAAATGACACCGGCGGAAGTGTATGGATTAGAAAGGTAGCCTAAGTTTGCTAGGGCCAACCGCTGTTAGGTCTTCATTTTTGCTTTCCCGGGGGGATACTTTCACTCTTCCCCAATACGAACAAAAGCGATAGCAACCTCCGGGAAAACTCCCATAGTGGGCTAGGCAGGGGTGACGGCGGCTTAGTCGATTTAAGGATCAGCCGGACCGTTACTGGGCCGTTACAAACAACTTCGATCAATCGCGCGTACCGCCGTATTCACGTACTCTAATGACGGTGGCGATTCACAATTGAACGACACTCTGCTCACACGGCGTGAAAGAGACGGCATTGAAACTAATAAAACTGCTAGTCACTGTGCTGAAACGCTGCTGGTGGAACCTGACTGGGCCACACCCTGAAGAGTAGACGCGCGCTTACACGAAGGCGTGCCCGTCTCTTAACAGCGTCGTGAACATAAATATCTTCAGATGGTTCAGAGGTCGCGTACCGTTCGTTCCTTACCGAACCGGAACAACCATGAAGTCCTTCTTGAGATGCGTTCACAAGAAACAATTATGCGGCCATCGGATTGAAACCCTGACTTGCGGAGGATTTTCAAGTTCCCCTATCATTATTGCTGGGCCAACGAGGAGTTGTCTCAATACCAGCTAGTCGCATTAGCTATTTCCCGTTAAATTACATCTCGTCATTCGTTCAGGTGCCCAGGTCAGGTGCCACCGCGAGCTGTCCCGGTGTAGTACTTAAACGGTATGAACAAAGAAAAACAATTGGCAACTCGCGTCGGTCTGACGCTAATCGCGACAGTTAGTCTGCTCGCAATACTGCCGATGCTCGTGCTCGGCTATCACGATGGCCATGACCTTGGCAAAAACATCTCGTCGTGGATGGAAGTCGCGCAAGAGTTTCGACAGGGTGTTCTATCCCCCCAATGGGCAACCGGGGCTAACTACGGGTTCGGGGAGCCACGCTTCGTTTTCTACCCGCCAATTTCATGGGCGTTAGGCGGAATACTGGGCTTGCTTTTACCCTGGACCGTCGTTCCCGCGGTATACGTATGGATGACGTTCATGGCTGCTGGAATTTCAATGTGGAAATGCGCGAGCGAGTGGCTGGGACCTTGGCAGGCAATGGCCGCTGGAATCGTCTATGCGGTGAACCCTTATCTGATGGTCACTGCTTACACCCGCTGCGCCTATGCCGATTTGCTCGCGGGTGCCTTTTTGCCACTGCTCATGTGGGCCGCACTCCGGGTTATGAATAATGGCCGACGAGCTGTCATCCCGCTATCAGCGATTTTGGCCGCAATATGGTTAACCAACCTCCCCGTTGGTGTTATTGCTACATACTCCGTACTGTGGCTGTTGTTGTTTCAGGCTTTTTTGTGTCGTTCCGGACGTTTGCTTGCGTACGGGGCAACTGCGATTTGCATGGCTTTTGGTCTTGCCGCTTTTCGCTTATTGCCGGCCGCTTGGGAAATAAGGTGGGTGAAGATAAGCGCTGTGCTTTCACCAGAGGCATTACCGTGGCGCAATTTTCTGTTTGCTGACAATAACCTGGCTGTTGCCCTGGTCTTTAACAAGAAATTGTCGTTGCTCGCGGTGGGCATCGCGTTCGCCGTCGTTGCGACCTCTATACTTTCGCGAAAACTCAGGCCCGACCTATTTACCACTTGGGTTCCATTATCGGCGCTGGCAGCGTTGTCAATATTTTTAATGTTTCGTCCGAGCCTCCTGTTGTGGCGACTTTTTCCAGGATTCCGCTTTGTCCAATTTCCATGGCGGTGGCTGCATGTCTTGTGCGCCGTGGGCGTACTCTTAACTGCTTTCACCTTATCGGAATTTAAGCACAGGTGGTTCGCGTGGCTATCGCTTGGGCTCGCTGTGGTCGTCATCGATGTCACGGTCATGAAGACGGCGGTGTGGAGCACCAGATCTGTCGATGAACTTGATAGCGCAATAACTTCTCAGCTTGGGTACCAAGGGCTGCCAGAGTATGCCCCATTTTGGAGCGAAGCGAGCAAACTCCCAATAAACGCAGCCTTGGTTAGTGCTGATAGCGACAGTCAAGTTGTGATCGAAAAGTGGGCGCCGGAGATGAAACTTGTTGCGGTGAACGCTAGCAAGGCGCTCCAACTGAATCTCAAACTTCTCGCCTATCCGGCGTGGCGGGCACGCGTCAACGGTCGCCCGGTCAATATGGGCATAAATCCGGAAACCGGACAGATCTTTCTGCGCGTGCCTCCGGGCTGGAGCCATATCACGGTGGTGTGGACAAGGACGTGGGATCACACGATAGGAATTCTTACTTCGTTGTTGACTCTACTTTCGGGCATAGTCTTCCAGGTGTTGTCGACCCGACGACAACTAGCGCCATTAGCTAGCAGGCAATCCAATAGATGCTGACCACAATCTCCGACGCATTCACAACTGCTTACGGAGGAAACACCCTCCCGATTGCCCAATGTTGGACAGCGGGCGCGGACGAGAATGCTGGCCACCCGGGTGTATGTCTGGATGAATTAGCGGCGCAAAATGCAGAACACATTCATTGTGATATATATTGCCCTAAGCGCTGAGGCTGAGGCCGTGAGGAAGAACGTCGTATGATTGTGCTCCCCGCAGTAGTGTTCCTGCTGTTCTATCTTGTCTTTCGCAAAGTGCAAATCGGTGAGCGCAGGTCATTTCTTTCGGCTGCCACGTTCAGCGGCACTAGTGTGGTGGTCATTACTGAACTATTGAGCGCTGGTAGGCTTGTAACCCGTGCTGGTGTTGCCGTAAGTTGGCTGGCCCTCAGCATCATTGCAGTCGTCGTTCTGTTTAATACCGAGCGATCTACCAGCAGTCTAGAGCCAGGCAGAAGACTTACCGTCGAGCGGGAGACGAGCGGCTTAGATGGAATGACCAAGGCGTTGCTTGTCGGCTGCGGGATCATCGCGATCTTGGTAGGCATTACTGCCCTCATAGCGCCACCGAGCAATACGGACGCCATGTCATATCACATGCCCCGAATCGTGATGTGGATCAACAATCACAACGTTAGATTCTTTCCCACCGCGAATTACACCCAAATTATATATGGCGCTTTTGCAGAATATTCCGTCATGCACACAATGTTGCTGTGGGGCAGCGATCGCTTCGCGAACATGATCCAGTTTATTTGCTTCCTGGGGTGCCCGGTGGCCGTCTCCTACATCGTGAAGCTCACAGGTGGCACCGCACAAACCCAAGCCTTGGCAGCGGTCATTTGTATAACAATTCCGGAGGGCATTTTAGAAGCGTCCGGCTCGATGACGACGTATTCTAGTGCGTTCTGGCTAGTGACGGCCGCAGCTTTTCTATTTGCGTTTAATGAGAATCCCAGCTGGCTTAATACAGCGTGTATCGGTTTAGCATCGGGACTAGCAATATGTGCAAAAGGTACGGCGTATTTCTTCTTGCCCTTTATAGTGCTGGCCACTTGGTGGGTCGGGCCAAAGGTTTCACAAATTGCTTTCCTCAAACGCATTCCCGTGTTTCTCGCACTGATCCTGATGATCAATGGTCCACAATACGTCCGCAACTACAATTTTGACGGTTCCCCGCTGGGTCTGCCACTGAACTATGGAGCTGTGCAATTCACCATCGACAATAAAGGCGTTCAGAGCACGTTGGCAAATATTCTTCGCAACATTTCGCTGCATGCCGGGTCACCGGTGGACTCGCTGAACGAGAAGATCGAGCACGGGTTCCGCAAAGCAATCCAGATCATCGGTGTCGATCCGGACGACCCACGCCAGGTGATCTGGGGCCAGCCTTTTCACGTGAACCATTTATCATTCAATGAACTGGTAGCCGGAAATCCGTTACATGCGGTTCTGCTGGCCGCGGCGATGACCATCATTTTTGTAAGGCTCAAGCGTCGCGAAAACCGCATTCTTGTGTGGTACTCCTTGGGACTTATCGCGGCATTCGTGGTCTTCTGTGCGTTATTGAAGTGGCAAATGTGGACAAGCCGCTATCATTTGCCATTTTTTGTGCTGGGGGCAGTCGTCATGGCGATAACGCTCCAGCGATATATTCCACGCAGGTTCGTAGCTGCAATCGCAATTTTGCTGGTAACCGCCGGGATGATTAACGCCTCGATGAACCGCTTTCGCTCCCTAATTCCCGTTGGCCGTTGGCTGAGCATATATGGCCCGCGTCCTATGCTGTATTTCGCGTACGAAAACGAATATCTGGCGCCATCTTATATTGCGGCTGCAGATGTCATAAACAAATCAGGCTGTAAAAGTGTTGGTATTGATTCCTATACTCCTTTGACGGATCCTGAAATTACGCGTGCACCTGAGTCATTTTTTACGTACCCCGTTCTCGCGCTTATTCACGCGGACGGACGCGCACGGACTTCGTTCTTTTCTGGCGTTCACAATTTGACGCAACGTTACGAACACACCCAACCGCATCCTGCGGCTTGCGCGGTCGTATGTTTGTACTGCGCAAAAGTTCCCGCAAAGTGGGAAGAATACGGTTCCTTCCCCAACCATTTCGTATTTGAGAATACCGTAGTCTTTACGCTTGCTCGTTAACCCTCTACAAACCATCCCCAACGGGCGGCGCGATCTATTGAGTAGGGCTGTGGGGCTGGTGAAGGTCGCCCGAAAAGATCACGACGAGTTTGACTGTGCAACCTGGTTGCACAGAGCGAAGGAACTTCCGAAGAAGGATTTAAAACGGAAGTCGAGCGTTACCTGACCGGCAAACAGACGGAGCCGTGGAGGATCATCTATTTCAAGCTATACAAGAGCCAACTGCCGGTGGTGGATGAAGCACTGGAAAGAACGGCTCACTGATGCTGGGCAGCGATAAATCGCGCGGCCAGCTGTCCGGATACTCATTCTGTTCATGCATGACAGCCAACCGTCCGCACAGCTTGCAGAAGGGCGGGCGTTCAATGGTATGTCAGCAAGATGAGAGCTGGCGAAATTCTGTTGCGGGCCATAGATTCGCTTGTAGTGCTCCCCGGTAAACTAGTCTGTGCCGAATTCGGTATGATTGGCGCGGCTGCCAGAAGGGCGATGAATAATATTGAGTGAAATGTGTCGCACCCGGCAACGTTTTGTCGTAAAGATGTCTCATTTTATACAGAAGCGCTAAAGCCCATCTGCGATTGTAGCTCTAGGACTGAATTCACAGAAAACAACAAACAAACAATGATGTGAGCATGGGGCTCGTGTGCGTCGCTTGCGTGTGCCTCGCAAATATACGGCGACCGCTATGGCTGAGGGGAATACTAATGAGTAAAAAAGGCTTTGTTAAGGTCTGGATACCGGGGCTGATATTGGCTGTGATCGTGGCGGGATGTCGTGACACCGACAAGAATTCCGGGGGTCCCAGTGCTCCCTTAAGTCCCCCGACGGTTCAGTCCGTCCTTCCAGCTATGGCCTCAACGGCATGTCCCACGACGTTGATTAGCGTGACATTCAGTAAACCCATGAACCCCGCAACCATCAACACCGGAACGTTCACCGTGACGCCTAATGTTTCGGGCTCAATTGCGGCTGATTCTACCAACACGACTTTTACGCTTATGCCATCAGCAGCTCTAGTAGTGGGGACTACTTATACTGCGACGGTCACAACGGGAGTGCGCAGCGACACCGGGGTGGCAATGACCAGTGATTTTGTGTGGACCTTCACAACGATGGCCTGCCCCGGGCCTGTAGCGGCAGGAGCTGCGTGTAGCTTTGGAATTCTTGCGGGTTCTACGGTCACCAATACTGGACCGACAACGGTCAGCGGGGACATTGGAGTGTGGCCGGGATCGGCAATCGTTGGATTCCCGCCCGGAACATTAACAGGGATGCTGCACACGGCTGATCCGGTCGCCATGGCAGCCCAAGGTGCTTTGACGACCTCCTATAACACCGCGGCCGGTGCGCCATCACCTCCTGCAAACGCGCTGCCCCCAGACATCGGAGGGAGCACTTTTTCCGCGGGTGTTTACCATACTCTCGCTCAGCCTTCCCTTGGTATCACCGGGAATCTTACGCTGGACGGCAACGGCGACCCCAATGCTGTTTTCGTCTTTCAGATAGCTTCCACACTAACGACCGCGGCGGGCAAAGTTAACCTTATCGGCCTCGCACAATCGAAAAATGTAATTTGGCAAGTCGGTAGTTCAGCCACACTTGGAATAAACACCACCATGACGGGAAATATCATGGCTCAAGCATCTATAACGCTTAATACTGGCGCAACGCTCAATGGCAGAGCTCTGGCAAGGTCCGGAGCGGTCACGATGGACACTGGCACGGTTGTTGTGCCGCCTTGTCCATGAGCGCTCGCGATTCGGGTGAAGAGACCTGCCTTAACGCAGTAAATAGCGACAGAGAGAACGCGCGGTTAAGTGTGGAGGAAATTCGAATGTCATCCCATTCAAAACGTTTTTGTAGCTGCGCTGCAGCGGCGCTCGCGCTACTCGTCAGTCTGTCAATATTTTCCGCTTATGCGAGCGCCCAGGAACCACCAGCCCCTAAATGGGAGCTTTTCGGCGGATATTCTTTCTGGCAACCGGGTGCTGACGTGCACGGTACTCTTCCAGGCGGAATAGTTCCGGTAAGTAGTCGACTTGAGGCGAATCCGCGAGGTGTGGGTGGTAGCTTGACCTATAACTTCAACCGGTGGGTAGGCTTGACTCTCGATACGAGTACTCATTGGGGCAGCGGTGAAAGCTCGCTCTTCAATAGAATTGACGACGCAGCTTTTTCGAACCTTTCGCTAGGGCCTAAGATTACCTTCCGCCATACCCATATATCTCCGTTTCTCGAGGTGTTAGTGGGTGACCATCGCCTCATGCCCGATGCCTTCCACGACGTTGACAAGGTCGGATTCATGGCCGGCGGTGGTCTGGATATCAACTTGTCGAGACACGTAGCGCTCAGGCTGCTTCGCGCTGACTATGTATTTTCCAACTACCGGTATGGTCCAGCGTCGTCAACCTCCGCCACTGAACTTCGCGGTGTACGATTGCAAACCGGTCTTAACTTCACTTGGGGTGGAGAGAAACCGCTGGCTCCGCCAACTGCAAGGTGTTCTGCAGAGCCGGTCGAAGTCTTTGCGGGCGAATCAGTCAGCGCACATGCTAACGGTGCAAATTTCAATCCCAAGCGAACGACTAGATACAAATGGAGCGGTTCGGAAGTTAAGATCAGCGGCGATGACGCGTCCCCTCACGTTGACACTACGGGACTGCAGCCAGGCTCTTATCAGGTGAGCGCTACTTTAAGCGATGGAAGCAGAAATGGTGTCGCCTCATGTTCCGCGAAATTCGAAGTGAAACAACCGCGACCTCCACAGATTTCTTGTTCAGCAGAACCTGGGACGGTCAGAACCGGCGAAACTTCCGCCATCCGCTCGGTGGCCAGCAGCCCGGACAACCGGAGTCTCCGCTATGGTTACAGCGCCACCGCGGGAGAGATTTCCGGCAATACTGTGAATGCGACATTAAACACATCAGGAGCCCAGCCTGGCTCGATTACTGTAACTTGCACAGTAAGTGATGACCGTAATCCTCCGCTCACATCTTCGTCCACGGCCACAGTAAACGTGGAAACTCCGCCGCCGCCCCCGACGCCCGTCGTTCCGGCTGAGGTGACGCGCCTCGAAGCGCGGCTAGCGTTGCACAGCATTTATTTCCCAACCGCACGGCCAAACGCTGCTAACCCTGACGGCGGCCTGTTACCGAGCCAGCAAGAAGTTCTCAGAACGTTGGCGAGCGACTTCCAGAAATATTTGGCATTCAAACCTGAGGCCCATCTAATTCTGGCGGGGCACGCCGATCTGCGGGGTTCCGAAGAATACAACAAAGATCTCACGCAAAGACGAGTGGACCGCACCAAGAGCTTCCTGGTGGAACAAGGCGTACACGCGGACACCATCGAAACCCGAGCTTTCGGCAAAGACCAAAATCTGAACGCCGAGCAGATAAAACAACAGATGCAAGAGAATCCGGAGATCACTCCCGAGGACCGCCAGAAAATGCTGAACAACTTGACGGTCATCGTCCTGGCAAATAATCGCCGTGTGGATGTCTCGCTCAGCACCACAGGACAACAGTCCATTCGCCGCTATCCATTCAATGCTCAGGATGCGCTCGCGCTGATCAGCACTAAGGGTGGAGAAACACCGAAACGCAGGACGCCGGCAACCAGAAAAAGGCCCAAAAGAAACTAATTAGCGCAGTTTTCTGACGGTCAGTATATCTGCCAGATTGTGACAAGATGTGCTCCGCGCTTGGCTTTTAGCAGGAAAAACTCCAGGGAATTCGAACTCATCTATTGAATTTTGAAGACCCGTCCAAGGTCATGTTCAGATACGTTGGCGCTCGCGGATTGTACTCTCGGGGCTCACGATGCAGGTACACGTTGCCCTGCTGTCGTAAAACTCAAGGACCTAGGCTTGAGATCTCACCCATTTAGGCCTTCGGCGGCCTAACACGGCACCACTTGCACGTAGTACAGGAAAATACGCCAAGCTCGCCGCCGCGTAGGAGAGGTCTCCCAGTGACCCGGAATGGCGCGATCCTCTACTTCTGCGGGCCTTTCGCGGATTGAGATGGCCTCAGGAATTTGCCCGCGCCCGTCTTTAAAGATATGAGAGTGCTGAGACCGGCGTATGCGGCGCTGGGATCGCAGGTGGTCCTGAAGCAGATCTCCGGCTGGCTGAGAACCCAGTATCCCGATGATGAGAGCATGCGTGTGTCCCATGAACCATTTAGCAAAGCCTTGGCACGATCAGCTGATAGCAGCGAACTTGATCCGCAAAGCGGGAGCGAGCACCTTCATTGGCTTGGCGAGCTTGTGGACTAACATGGCACAAAGCGCATAATCACCAATGGATTTAGCCTGCGAAATTGACTACAGGCCGTGCCGGCATGTTAAAGGCCTTTCTGATCTGCTCGCGCAACGACTGCCTGCGCGAAAAATTCGACTAAAACCTGAAGAAACGTTCTCCGCCAGCGGCACTTTTGTGCTTGGCCCATCGCACCTAACTGCTAAATTTTTGAAGGAAATAAAACAAAACGGCGGTGGTCCACTACGATCAGAAGCCTTTGTTACAGTCCAGTCACTTGCGTCCGGGCGCGCCCAAGGCGGTGACAAGGAAATAAGCGCGGAATACTTGAAAGTCCTGAGCGGTTCAGCGTAACAAGGTACGGGAGCGCCGCGGAGTTTGGCGATTAATCAGGAGTTGAGACGAAAGTCTCACGCGAGGACAACGACCCCCCGTTGTTCATAAGGTTTCGTACACACACCGCCGTATGTGAAAATCCACGTCCAAGCCTTTAACTGATGGCATGGGAATTGCTGCCAGGCGACGAAGGACGCAGCCGAGGCGGATTCTTATAGTCGACGACATCAAAGAAATCCGAAAATTGTTACGGGAATTCCTCGAAGAGGCAGATTTTATTGTTTGCGGCGAAGCATCCGATGGTCGGGCAGCCATTGAGCAAGCAGGCATACTAAGACCCGACCTGATAGTCCTTGACGCCTCGATGCCCCTGATGACCGGAATTCAGGCGGCGCCTAAATTGAAGAAACTGCTGCCCAATACTTCGATAATTCTGTTCACTGCGCACGAATTTATGATGCAGGGGATAAACCCGGTTGAACTGGGCGTGGACGCTGTGGTTGCCAAGGACCGGGGTATGAGTGCCTTGGGCAATTGCATAACTTCGTTGTCAAGATTAACGCCGTAGCCAAGCCTGGGTAAGTGGTCAGTTTGAATTTTTCGACCGGGCGTCTTTCGCGGGATTCTTCCGCGCGTTGTCGAGGCGGTCCTGCTTTTCGCGCAGGAGCCGGTTGATTTCTTGCGTGAGCGCTACGAGCTTTTTTGAGTCTTGTTCTACCGCTGCCTGTTCGCACAACTCAACCCAACGTTCCTTATTACTTTGCACATTGTTACCTCGGAGGCGATTAGTCTTTTATCACGAAAAGTGCCAAAAATCGCGGAGAAAGCCACAAGCCCGGTGCGCTAACTTATCGAGCGTTGACCAGCGGTTCGCCGGACAAACCGCTGTATGTCCGCGGTGCGGACGTTAAGGGGACAGCCATGCGGCCCAGACGCGCTAGATGCTCAAGCCTGCTACAAATTTCGTGACCGCAATATCCGCGGTGTACCATTTATGCTAGAACGACAACATGATAACCAACCGGCGCTATACTCCCATCGAGCGTATATTTCGCAAGGTTATGGGTTGCGAGATGCCGCCGGCCATCAAGAAGATTCTACTACCGGATGCGCCGCGTCCCACCTTGCTGGACTACCCCGCCGCCATGTCGCAATGTGGAAAAGGAAGGCCTGATTGCGGAAGCCCGCCTTGCTGCTTACCGACGAAAGATGCAGCGGCAAAAACCTGCAAAGAAGCGCAAGCCATAACGTGGACGCTTTAATCTCCAATTAGCCTGGCGCAGTGGGATTCATCCACGGTTATCAGGGATTGTGACCTACACCCGGAAATGGCGTATCCTTGTAGCAGATTATCGCCATGAAACCGTTACAGCTTCACATCGCAGGAACCCCACGCAAAATTATTGACTATCACCTAGATGAACGCTTTGACTGGGTGGCGGAACTGGAATGTGGGCATCAACAGCATGTGCGCCACAATCCGCCTTGGAATACGCGCCACTGGGTGACCACCCCGCAAGGGCGCTTAGAACACTTAGGACAGCCTCTGCCATGCATCGCCTGTTTGAACCCAACGGTAATCTAAATCGCTTCGGTGCTTGCCTCATATTTCAAACGTGTTTGTCACTGCTAACACAGCAACACGTCGAGGGCTAATGAAGAACGGAAGACTATTCATTTATTACTATCACGACAGTCCCAATCCTGAGGAAATGCACGACCCCTTCAGCGGTGTGCCTATACCCAAAAAGGGTGAAGTTATTGAGCGTCGAGGGAAAAAATACGAGGTAAAAAGTGTTCAGCCTGTGGTCGGGAAGGATATTCCTACCTACATCATACGATTAATGAACACGATATGACTTTGAAGACTGCATAGTGCAACCGTTCAGGACCGCCTTCGTTAACGCCGTAAGCGGAAACTGGCTTCTCTTCCTTAGATGATGTAGGTCGCATGAGCGACGACAGGCAGAACTATCGATTAGCCATTTTTTGGGTCATGTGGAGAATGAGCTTGCGGTCGCCTTCTTCCGTCTTGGCCAGCAAATGACGAAGCTTATTGAGATAACGAGCCTCTTTTCCCGTATTTCCCCAAGCCGTGTCGTCGCTTACTTTGTGCTTCAAGAGGTTCGGCACCTTTGGTGGCTCTTCGCCCTCGTAGAACAGTTGGTAGAGGGGGACTTCGAGTGCCCGCGCCATTTTTTCCAATGTTTCAATAGCGGGCACAGTGTGACCATTCTCTACGCGGGAAACATAACAACGAAGCAAGCCGGTTCGCTTTTCGATGTCGCCCTGGGAAAGGTTTTTTACCTCGCGGATTTCGCGGAGGCGCTCGCCAATCATCATGCGGCCATTATTCCATCCATGCACAAGCCGCAGCAAGTGCTTCGTCGCGCTGTTTCAGTGCTTGATTACGGCTGCCGGCTCAGATGGTCGACGCAACACTGGCCTGCTGTTTACTCGCGGGAGTTTCGAAGCCTAAGGTTTTTCTGGGGCGTTGATTCAAGCGCAGCGCGACCTGTTCGAGTCGCGCTTGGGAATGGACAGACAGGTCAGTTCTCTTAGGGAAGTATTGCCGCAACAGGAGATTCGTGTTTTCGTTCGAGCCGCGTTGCCAGGAACTTTTGTGGATCACAGAAGTACACCTGCACATCCGTCGCTACGGTGAAGTCTTTGTGCTTGGCCATCTCTAGTCCTCGATCCCAGGTCAGCGAGCGTTTCAGTGTAGCGGGGAGTTTGCGAACCTGTTGACTCAATGCCGCGACGACCACTTCGGTGTTTTTGCTGGCACTTTGATCAGCATGGCAAAGCGCGAATGACGCTCCACCAGAGTTGCGATGTAGGTGTTCTTGGCACCGGCCAGCAGATCCCCTTCCCAGTGGCCGGGAACCGCTCGGTCTTCTACCTCCGCAGGTCTTTCGCGGATGGAGACTGCATCGACGATCTGTCCTCGTGACTGTCCGCTAGCACTGGCATGGAGCGAGCGGCGCATGCGCCGCTTGGAGCGGAGTTGCTCCAGCAGCTCTTTTTTCAGCACTCCGCGGGCCTGAATGAACAGGCTGCGATAAATGGTTTCGTGGGACACGCGCAGGCTCTCGAAAAACCCTGGCATTCCAGACTCCTGCGAGTAAACTCCACGCAACTGTTGCGTCGACCGTCTGAGCTGGCACGGCTTACCGGACATGCGCTTTGGGGGCAGATTCCACATCCACTGCTTTTGTACTGAACATGTATAATTCCCCCCACTCGATGGCACTCTCAGTTGGCGCCAAATTAGGATCCTATGAAATCATCGCCCTTCTGGGCGCAGGCGGCATGGGAGAAGTGTATCGCGCTCACGATTCCAAGCTTGGGCGCGACGTGGCGGTCAAAGTATTGCCGGAAGCATTTGCCCGAGACCCGGAACGCCTTGGCCGCTTTGCCCGCGAAGCGCAAGTTCTGGGTTCGCTGAATCATCCCAATATCGCGGCAATCTACGGATTTGAAGATTCCTCTAACGCACATGCGCTCGTGATGGAGTTAGTGGAAGGACCAACGCTCGCGGACCACATCGCAAAAGCCCCAATCCCCCTGGCGGAAGCTCTGCCGATCGCCAGGCAAATCTGCGACGCTCTGGAGTATGCGCATGAACGCGGCGTCGTACACCGCGACTTGAAGCCGGCAAATGTGAAGATCACGCCGGACGGCGCGGTAAAACTTTTGGATTTCGGCTTGGCCAAAGCTCTGGAGGTGCAACCCATCTCGGCGGACATCGCCACTTCTCCCACTATCACCAACATGGCCACACAGGCCGGCACGATTCTTGGCACTCCAGCATACATGTCGCCAGAACAGGCCAAGGGTCGTCCTGTCGATCGTCGCGTGGACATCTGGGCCTTTGGTTGCTGTGCTCTACGAAATGCTGACGTGGCAGGATGGTGTTCAGCGGCGAAAGCGTGACCGATACAATTGCGGAAATTATCAAGAGCGACCCCGAGTGGAGATTGCTTCCAGCAGACACTCCGAAGCCGATCCGCACGCTGATCCAGCGTTGCCTGAAAAAAGACGCCAAGCAGCGGCTGCAGGCGATCGGTGAAGCGCGCATCGTGATAGAAGAAGTTTTAGCGGGCAAAGAACCGCGCAGACAGCGCGGAGAATGAGAGCACAAAAGCGCTCACGGCCGGGCCGGGAACACGCGACATTCGGTTGTAGCGTGGATCGGAGGAATTTTTGTGGGCGCGCTGCTGGCTGCTGCTTTCTTTTGGTGGGCTGCGCGATCCGGTTCCGCACCCGCTGCAATGCATTTCAGCACAGTCACCAGTTTTGCCGGCGTGCAGGCGCAGCCGGCGCTTTCGCCCGATGGACGTTCCGTCGCCTTCGTCTCCAACCGCGACGGGCACTACAACGTCTACGTCGGTCTGGTGCGCGGCGGCGAACTCGTGCAAGTTACTCACGGCACAAGCATGAAATCCCGGCCGAGCTGGTCTCCGGACGGCAGCACCCTGGCCTACGCGCAAATGAATGATTCCGGGACCATGGACGTTTGGGAAATTTCGGCTCTGGGGGGCTCGCCGCGCAAAGTGCTGCTCAACGCTAGCGATCCCACCTGGACGCCCGACGGACATTTGCTCGTGTACCAGAATGCAGTTGATAGCTCGGTTTGGACATCCGGATGCGGCGGGCGACAACCCGCACTTGCTGGTGCACATGGCTCCCGGCCTTTTAGGCACTGAGCCGCGCATTTCGCCCGACGGCCGCCTCGTTGCCATCGCGGTTCGTCCGGCCGGAGCACCGTATGGCGAGCTCGCCGTCGCCAACGTAACCAGCGGAAAAGTTAGAATGCTTACTAACGATCACGCTCTGGCGCTCTCCCCTGCGTGGTCCCCTGATAGCCGCTTTATCTATTTTTCCTCCAGCCGAGGCGGCACTCTGAACATCTGGAAGATTGCCGCCGATGGCAGCGGCTTGCGGCAAATCACCGCGGGCGAGGGTGACGATGCGGAGCTCGACGTTTCCGGCGACGGCAAGCGCCTGATCTTTGCCACCGCCCGCTTGCACATCGGTCTCACGCAATTGGACCTCCAGTCCAAATCAAGCGACTCCATTGCAAAAGTGCTCGCCCTCGACTCGGCGCGCAATGAGTTTGGCCCAGCCTACTCGCCCGATGGCGCTCGTATCGCCTTTTTTACAAATCTCAAGGGTGTTGAGAACGAAAGCATCGGCGTGGCAGATGTGAATGGCGCCAACGCCACCCTGCTCGTTCGCGACTCCCGCATTAACGTATTCCCCCGCTGGTCGCCGGATGGAACCCGCGTCATTTACCTTTCCTACCTTTCGGACGGCCTTGAACGAGCGGCGAGTATCGCAGCATCGCGATTTCGGGAGGGGCACCGCAAACGTTGCTGGCGGGTCGCGACTTAAGTCTTTTTGACGTGGGCCGCGATGGGCGCTTGCTATTTTCCAAAGGGGATGGTGCGGCGCAATCCTTCGACTCCCGTGACGGCAAGACCCTCACCTTGGGTAACATCCCCAAAACTGCGCAAGTATTGCGCTGGTCAGCCGACGGCACTGCCGTTGCGTATATCATCTTCCCGCAACAAAATGATCCGGATGCCGGGGTCTGGGTTACCGATTTCAAGACCCCGCCAAGACCGGTATTTCGCGGCTCTGTGTGCGGGTACGCCGTGGACGAACACAACGAAATAACCATTCTCAAAGGAAACGCCGACTTGAGCGGAGAGTTATGGAAGGTCAAGTGGGACGGATCTGGACTCTCGCGCGCCCCAGCCACCATCCCTCTTCTCTACAACTTCAATTACCTGCGCGCGTACACCGCAAACCAGTTCGATATTTCCCCCGACGGCCGCCGTGTCGTCTTCCAATCCCAGCAGGTCCTCCAGGAAAATATCGGCATCATCGATAATCTCCCTTAGGCTTGTGCCGCGCCATGCCTGGCTGTACTTCCAGAACTGTAGCCAACCTAAAGCGCTTCCTGAAATGCCATCGCCGTACCGTCCAAGTCCTGGTAAGTCGGGTAACCGGACATTCAGAATGAAGTAGGCTAACTTCGTGGCCTATCATTCGCAAAGGCGCAGCTACGCCGTATACCCGCCAAACTTCCACGAACGCGGAGGCTTGTGGACCTACAAGGTGGTCTCAAGGGCCCGCTCGAAAGCAATGAGCTTAGGAACGGGGACGTGGATAAGCCGCTACGTAGACACGTGGACAAAGACAGTGGTAAGCGTCATTGGCGCATTGAACGCCTGTGTCGATGGAATGGAGCCAGGTTCGTTCGACTTCGGGAAGAACCGGAATGTATCAGCCTCCGTCAGCGAAGTCCTGATACGTCGGGTTACGGGACAAGTGGTTTTAGTGGTTGAGCGCGCTACTTTCCTCTCTTGTTCTTTTCCGCCCTGAACTTCGCCCAGCGCGCTTTCGTAGCCTTAGAGATCCTCGCCCTAGCTGCCGCGGACATCGTTCGCCTGCGTCCGCCTTGTTTACCTCCGATCGCCGGTCATGTCGAAGCCCGTGCGGGCCATTCAGCGCGATGATCGCTCCCTGAATTCCTTTTAACGGTCGCTGTAACTTCACTTCTTCTTGCTTCAGTGCGACCAAAATGTCCATTGATTCCATGGACATTAGACATGGAAGAAGAACAACTCACAAGTCCTGCAACAATCGTTACGTAACTTGCGCGTGTTCGGCACTTTTAACTGGGCACAAGGCCACGCTGGATTCAGCGATACGGCAGATTAATTTTTCTTCGGGATGACCAATACGAAAAATGAAGAGTATATATTGTGTGGATATGGAGAGCGCCGCTCACCAAGATTTCCATGCTAGGCTTCCGCTGAACTTACGTGGGGTACGTCCACAGAACTCACACGCGTGACTGAGCTGAGCCGTTAGGGTTGTTACCTGGGAACCGCCCGCTCTTTGCCTCCTGGCACGCGGGTGACACTTAAAATCATGGACAAAGGTCAGTTCTTCGAGGCAACAGTAATTGTGCTGTACTCGCGTCCAACGCTCGGCATGGGTGCCATTGTTTCCCTTTGTGGGCTCCTTCATGGCGTGGTTTCAAGGCGACGATGCTGCGGCTAGCTGAAGTTTAAATCAGTTTTTTTCAGCCTCAAAATCCTCGCGCCCAACACCCCCCCTACGGGATCAAAGAAGCATTGCTATCGTGCAACGGATTGATATTCCAAGTAATTGGAAGGGTGACAACGACTGACGTGCCGCGATTGCTCGATTGAACTTTCAGCTTGCCGCCTATCAACTTCACCCGTTCCTGCATACCTCGGAACCCGACGCCAATGGCAGCGCCAGCATCGATGGTCGCGCGCTTTTGTTCGTCGATTCCCCGACCCTCATCTATTACTTCTAGCGTGATTTCGTGTGGTGTTCGCAGCAATTTCAACATCGCCGTAGGGCTGCCGGAGTGCCGATGGATGTTGGTTAGACATTCCTGGGCGACGCGAAACAACGAGAGTTCATAATCCTGTGGCAAGCGGCCCAAATCGGCGGCCAACTCTAACGCGACTTTTACTTTGCTGCGTTGAGCGAATCCTTCCGTATAGGATTCGAGGGCGGAAATAAGCCCAATTTCATCCAATAATGGCGGATGAAGCAAATAAGATACGGTGCGAATCTCTGAAATAGCCTGCCCGGCCAGTTCCATATTTTCGGTAGCGCATTGCGCAGCCGTCGAACTCAGCTTGTTCTTTTCCTTGAGTATTTGTGAAGCGTTAATTTTGATGGCAATGGCAAGTTGTCCGAGGCCGTCATGCAGTTCGCGGGCGATGCGGCGCCTTTCGGCGTCCTGAACGTGGAGGAGTTTCGCGGCGATCTCAACTTCCTTGCGGGCCTCCTCGGCACGCTTTCGATCGGTAATATCCCGCGCAACCTTTGACGCGCCAACTACCCGCCCTGAATCATCTTTTACGGGAGAAATCGTTAGGGAAACATTCAGCAACTTTCCATCCTTCGACATGCGGATGGTTTCGAAATGGTCCACGCGCTCGCCTTTGCGAAGTCGATCAAGAATGGTGGGTTCTTCGTCGCGGCGGTTAGCAGGAATAATGATAGTGATGTTGCTGCCGACGGCTTCTTCGGCTGTATATCCAAACAGCAGCTCGGCGCTTTTGTTCCAGCTGGTAATGACGCCATCCATATTTTTACTAACAATGGCATCGTCCGAAGACTCCACAATGGCCGCTAGTTGCTTGGACACGTCCCAGGAAGCCGTAGCTTGGTACGCAGCGGAAGCAAACCGGGCCAACGTTTCCAGTTGGCGTTTATCTTCGGCGTCGAACTTTCGGCGCTTGTCGTGGGCGACAGCCCAAACGGTGCCGACCGCTACTCCCGCGAGATAAAAAGGCACCAACAGCGCTTCTTCAACACCGGGTTTTACCGGCTCGAAGTACGTGTAACGCCGTTCGAGGTTTTTGAACAAGAGAGTCTTGTTGAAATTCAGAACATCACCACAGGGGCCGAAATCCCGCGGAGTTCCGCCGCCGATATGCGGTTTCCAATCTCCAGCGATAGCCGGCCAATAGAATCGCTGGCCGCCGTCGGGAGTAAGCAAGCTGATTCCAGCTGAACCACAACCGAGCGTTTCAAGGATAGTATTTGCCAATGTTTGCAGGATGTCGCCTGGTGAATCGGCCAGCGCCTTCACGAGGGTGATCAGAGCGCGATTCTCCTTCTGGTAGTCACGAGGACGCGAGGCGCGGCGCCCCAGTTCCTCGGTGCAGAGAATCGATTCCAGAGCGACTGGATTTTCAGCGGGTTCCATATCCGTCCTTGATTTATATAAAAAATGCTTTTGTCAGGTAGTTATTCGGTCGACTGGGGCTTATATACCCTGTCACACAAGGTTCCAGTCGAAGTGTTCAATTTTGCACACTTTGGCGGGGACGCTTGCGGTCATTCCCCTGTCTCGGTGACTCGATGAACGGGTATCAGATACCGGCGGCCATCAGGCCCATCGGGCGATGTTCTAGCCGGCGATGCGCCCTTCGTGGACATCGCATGCACCCTCTACTGTACGTCTGTTGCTCAGGGGTGTTTCTCTCCCTGTTGATGCCGAGCCGCGCCGAAATTGACGGCATTTAGCATTTAGCATTAACCATTTGCATCGGTAACGTCTGTAGCCGTTAAAGGAATTCGGGTTGAGTATGGAATGTCCGGGTGGCTAAGGCGCTTGCCAATCGAAAACGTATATATCTGAGCTTCCGGCGTCGCGGAAGAGCAATGGTGAATCATCTGGGCTAAGCTCCAGCGAAGAGTCGCTGAAGTGGCCAGTTGAGACAAAGTTCTTCAGGTCTGCGACGCGCTCGGTCCTCCCGTCGGTGAGGCGGATTTTGAGCACGGCACTCGTGCCGCGTCCAGCCAGCGCATAAATGTACTGACCATCCTTCGAGAAGTTCGGCCACCCGACAGCGCCTGTGGCAAGCTTGGTCCAGTTCTGCGACCGAAAACTGAACAGCAGAAGAATCGTGTCGTTGGCGGATATGGCCGCAAGGTATTGGCCGTCGGGCGACCAGCGAGGCGAGTACAACCCTTGCGACCCAGGCACAGTCGACACCTGACGGGTAGCCAAATCGAGAATGTAGATCGCCGACGCAGCGTTCAGCGAATCACCGCCAAAAACTATCTTCCTACCGTCTGGCGACCAGTTCGGATCCCATTGTTGATGTGAGTCGTTTTGAACCAACTGTTGGGCATTGCCCCCATCCGGCGAAACTGCAATGATTCTGGACGATTGATCTGGAAAATGCTCAAACAAGACAATGGTGCGGCCGTCTGGCGACCAGCGAGGATTCACAGCGTAGCCGCCCGGATAGGTCAGTTGCAGACGGTCGCTGCCGTCTGCTCTGCTGCGCCACAGCGTACCTTCTGGATACGAAACATAGGCCACCCACTCGCGGTTCTTAGAAAAGTCCACGTACTCCGCTGAAATACCCCCAAGAAATGGCAGGAATTGACCGGACCTTGAGTCGTATTTAACCAGTTCCCCACGAAACGTTCGACCGACCACGAAGAGCTTCTTTCCATCCTTGCTGGGCAGCGGCCAGCCCAAGGACATGGGGCTGAAAGTCAATTGAACCGGCTTCGCTTGTCTGCGAAAGAAATTTCCCTTCTGCGGCAAGGCCCATATTTGTCCGCTCGCTGCAAAGACGAAGTACTTTCCGTCACTTGTCCAAAGGCCGTGAGAATCCCGTTGTCCGCCCTTATTCCAGTTGGGGAGTAAGGGACCCGATTCCTTTCCATCTAGCGAAGCTTCCCAAAGCACGTTCGGATGGTCAGGAGAATCCCAGACATCAAATCGCAAATGACTCTGGTCGGGCGACCAGGCCAAATTGTCGAGGGCAACCGCACCTTTAACAGTGACCAGTTTGCGTGATTCACTGCCATCCGCGTTCGCCAGAAACAAGTCGCCTCCGTTGCTATAAGCCAGAACTTTACCATCGCGCGTCCAGGTGGCCGCGTTCCCCTGCGTGTCTCCCAATCTTCGCGGCGAGCCGCCAAGAACGGACACCGCCCAGAGCGGCCCACTGGGCGGATCGCCACTCGCTTCCACCATTAGCAGTTCCGCGCCGTCGGCTGAGAGGTCGGAAGGGACCATATTCGGGGAGGGCGTCGGAATCAGTTTCGCCTCACCGCCGGAGACCGATATCTCGCGGAGCGTGTGCGAGAGGTCGTTACCTGAGAGCAGGTAGATCCGTGAACCGTCCGTTGCGACTAACTGTTTGGCGCGCCCGTCGTTCGTAAGCTGGACGTAGCTGGAGACAGTAGGCGTAGCTTCCCCGCGCATCCAATACGCCATCAGTGCAATCGCAAGCATTCCTAGCAACGCCGCTCCGGTTGATACAATTCCGAGGCGCAGGAAGCCCTTCCCCGCGGGCTCAGTCGAGGCAGCGGGGGACGAAATGGCTGGTTCCGAGATCGCTTCGAAGACGAAAGCCAAGTCCTGCGCGTGCTGAAATCGCCGCTCAGGATTCTTCATCAAACAGCGGTTGATTACGCGCTGCAATGCAGGTTGCGTGGTGGAAGACAGCTGGGAAATGGGCGGCGGATCTTCCTTAAGGATCGCCGTCATGGTCTCAGCCAACGTTTCTCTGTGGAAAGGATGGCGTCCAGTCATCATTTCGTAGAGGATCACCCCGAGTGCAAAGATATCGGCGCGAGCATCAACCACCTCTCCACGAACCTGCTCCGGGGACATGTAGCCGACCGTTCCCAGCAAATATCCCGGGATGGTCACATCAACCGTAACTGCATCAACACCTTCCGCAGTGCCAGCGTGGCCTGCATCAACCTTCGCCAGCCCGAAATCCAGCACTTTTACTCGGCTATCTCTCGTAAGAAAAATGTTCTCCGGTTTGAGGTCGCGATGTATGACTCCGCCGGTATGCGCGGCTGCCAGAGCCTCGGCGATACTCGCGCCAATATCAAGTATTTCGCGCAGTCCCATTGGACCGTGATGGAGCCGCCCACGAAGCGTTTCTCCATGCAGCAATTCGGTGACAATGTAGGGTGAATGATCGTGCTGTGCGACTTGGAATATCGAGATAATGTTCGGATGATTGAGCCTTGCTACGGCCTGGGCTTCCAATTGAAAGCGGCGCAGACGTTCGGGATCACGAGACCAGTATTCCGGTAGGACCTTGATCGCGACGTCCCGCTTCAGCGCTGTATCGCGGGCGCGATACACCTCGCCCATTCCGCCGGCCCCGAGCGGCGAAAGGATTTCATAAGAATCCAGCCTGGATCCCGCTGCAAGTGGCATCGCAGTGGGATTGTAGCGCGTATCCGACCTCGGAAATGCCGAAATTAGTATTCAGAAAACGTCGGCTTGTGGGAATCGATTCTTGACGAGCACACGAACGAGATTGTCTTTAATAAGTGCCCCGCATTCCCTGATTTAGACGCAGCGCGATCTTATCCAAGTCGGATTGTGTGTATCCGGAAAGGTCGGTTCTCTTCGGTGCTCTGGCGAAAACACCGAAAGGCCGACAGTGTCGTTTTTGTCGATACGACTGCACATAGTCCAGCCACGATTCCGAAGGGAGGCGGTCCGCAGCCCACACGTAAATTGCTGGTGGGCCAGCAAGCTGATGTGGAGATCCCAACGCGGTGGTTGGCCGTGAATCCACCATAATTCACCGCCGAGAATTCCCATCCCATGGGAGCGTATGACATCAACAACCAGTGGAATGTGTTCCCGGGTCCAACCTAATTCACCGGTGGCAGTTCGGAAAGCTTCGCGCTCGAGTTTCCGAGGAAAGATGAATTTTCCACGGCCTTGTCGGGAGTCCATGAGTATAAGGGCGCGACCTTTGGGCGGCCATGAAACCTCAAAAATTGTCGTTTGCCATCTAGCGCAAAGGCACCGAACCATTCCCGGTCATCGGGAAGACGATCTCATTGGTTGTACAAAAAACAGCCACATCACGACAACATCTCTGCGGCGCTCGTTAACCTGGGATCGCGGGTTGGAGATGACGCAACACAAAACCTTCACCGTGGCCACCGATGTAAAAGTTTATTTCTGTGATCCGCACACCGCCTGGCACCCACGAAAAACTTTGGGTTCCAAACTCCTGCGAGTAAGCTTCACGCAAGTGTTGCGCCGACCAGTCGAGCTTCCACGACTTATCAGGAGTTGACCTAGGCGAGCCTTCCCAGAACGGGACTTCTGGGATCGAAAATGACTTCTCCTTTTGCTCTCATCCACGCACAACCGACCGCGAATGGCATGCGCGATGACTTCAGATTCCGACTTTCTAGGAAGCTGGGTGGCGCTCATCACCACAACAGCTTCAATCCAAGTTGCACCTGGCGGGAGCTGGTCGCCGTCGACGTAATTACGCCGGCGGTTGGGGAAGGATCACCGGTCGCGGCTGCGTATACCACGGGGTTGGGCGTATTGAGATTCGTGTGGTTGAATAAGTTGAAGATCTCTCCGCGGAATTGCAGGACTACACGCTCCGTGACGGAAAATCTCCGCGACACGGAAAGGTCTGTTTCGTAGAGATTCGCCCCCTGCAGCGTGTTTCGACCGACATTGCCGTACGTGCCCGGCAACGGTTGAAGGAAGGCGTTCGGATTGAAATATTGACTCGGCCCGCCCTCGATGATCGATTCGGAAAAATTCGGATTTACGGAAGGGCGGACTGGGTTGCGGGTGTCGCCGTCATTCGAGGGGTTATAGGAAAGCTGGGGCGTAAACGGAAGCCCCGAAAGCAGCGTTTGAATCGCACTGACTTGCCAATCCGCAACGATTTTTCCAAGCTGCGAATTTTCTCCGGCTCCAAACGGCAGGTCGTAGGTGGCATTGATCACCCCCGCGTGCCTCACGTCGAACGACGCGCGACCGTAGTCCGCCTTCGGGTCCAGCAGATTCGCAACGAAAGCTGGAGAATTAGTCGCGACGCTGGTATTCATGTTGTCGCCATCATCGAGCGACTTCGAAAAAGTGTAAACACCCCGGAACTGCAGACCTTTGCTGAGGCGCCGATTCACGTCGACCTGTAATCCATGGTACGAACTGATTCCTTGGGAGAACCAATGTGTCGTATTCCAGATGGCATTGTTTTGCAGCGCCGCGTTGGTGGGATAGAACAGGACGCCGCTCGGATATCCCGCGGGGCATGGAGAAGCTGGGCAGACTGTTGGCGTCGGCAGATTCGCATCCTCTGAAAGCAATTCGTGATAACCGTGGGACCCGATGTAACCGACGCTGAAAGTCGTACTGGGTGTCAGCTGCTGTTCTATCTTGAGAGACCACGCGTCGACGGTTGGTGTGCGCAAATCCGGTTGCACACCACTGGGAATCACCTTTGATCCCGTGTACGTCGCGGCGGGCGCGATGGCTGAAAAGGAGATGTTCTTAACCGTGCTTACCGTATTGAACGGGCCGTTCTGATCCAGCCGATAACTCAAATTATCGAGCAAGGCGTAGTACACGCCGAATCCCGCGCGCACGACGGTTTTCTTTGAGGCAAATGGAGCCCACGCAATCGCGGCGCGAGGAGCCGGCAGAAACGTGGCGTTGTTTGTTGTGAAGGCGGAGCCACTCACGGTTGGATTGGTCGCGATGATGCCATTCTGATCGAATCGATAATTCGAGGCGCGACCGTTCGCTTCATTCCAGCCATTCGTGAATTCCACACGAAGACCAAGACGTACCTCGAGCGAAGGCGTTACGCGAATCGCATCCTCGGCGTAGGCCGCACCTTCCAGCGTTCGCCAACCGAGAGGCGTGAAAGAGGGTGCGTAGGTGTAAGTACTTACTTTTCCTTGCAAGAAGCTACGCAGGTTCGTAAAGGAGGCCTGGCCGTATTGATCCTGAATCAGAGCATCGTTGGCCTGAATGCGTTGGACCCAACCGCCGAAGCTGAACAAATGCTTTCCGTGTGTGATGGTCAACTGATCGTCACCAGTGAACAGATTGCGGACGGCGGTCAAGTTGCTTCCGGCGTTCGTGCCACCGTTGGTGATCTGCGACGCGCCGTTCAGTGTCGTTCCACCACCAACGACGAGAGCTCCGACGGGCCGGTCCGCTTGAATCCAGCCGGGCAAATTCGTGGTCGTTTTGCTATCGAAAAAAAAGGCGCCTCGCGAAAAGCCGAACGTGGCGCGATTCACCACTGTTGGGGAAAAGACGTGCGTTTCGCTGAGACTGACGACCTGCTCGCGCAGATTCACGTTCGTAAACGTAAAAGGATTGCTTGTCGGTGAAAGCGCAGCGCTGTCATCCGTGGTATATATCGCCGCGAGATTGTCGCGCGGGCTCAGCACTTGGTCCACGCGCACCGTCCCGAAATCTTCGCGAATGTGCTGCAGCGGATTGCTAAAAGCTTCCGCAATGCCGCTGGGAGTGCCGGAGGACGTGAGGATCTCCGGACCATTCGCCACGGGCCAGAGAGCCAACAGCGGCTGGATGCTTGGAACCGCGCTCGCCCGGGAAGAGTCGTCCGGCACAAGCGTCAAGTCACTGAGGCCGAGCGACTGGCGATATCCCTCGTAATTGCCAAACACGAAGGTCTTATCTCTTACTATCGGGCCGCCGGTCGAGCCGCCAAATACGTTGCGTTCGAAATGAGGAATGTCGTCGTGGTCGAAGAAATTTCGCGCATCAAAAATGCTGTTGCGGAGAAATTCGTAGACCGACCCGTGAAACGCGTTTGTGCCGTTGGCGGTGACGATGTTGATCTGCGCGCCCGGCCGCTTGCCATATTCCGCGCCATACGTGTCGGTGACGACGGCAAATTCGCGGACTGCGTCAACCCCCAACAACTGGCCGCTTACGCCTCCCGGTGTGTTGTTGATCTCGGAGGCGCTCGTGTATTCCACGCCATTGAGCAGAAAAAGATTCTCCTGTGGGCGGCGACCAGAGACGGCAAACATGTTTCCGACTACGGAATTTGACGTGCCTATTCCGCCGGACCGCTGCGATGTGTAATTGACGATGCCTGGATTCAGCGTCAGCAATTGATCGAAGCTCCTTCCGTTCAGGGGCAGGTCTTTTACTTCGCGCTCGCCGACAAGGCCGGAATTATCCTCGGTCGAAATCTGCACGGTGGTGGAAAATGCAGGCACTTCGATAGTTTGGTGTACGTCCCCTACTTGCAGCTTCAAATCGACTTCGTTGCGTTCGCCAACGGTCAGGGCGATGGCGCGACGACGGTTGATCTGAAAGCCAGTTTTGGCGGCGGTAATCTCGTACTGCCCGACCGGCAAGGCTGCGGCGTTGAACAGACCCGCCTCATCCGTCACCAGCGCGCGCTCCGTGTCCGTCTCCAGGTTTTTGATCACGATTGTGGCTCCAGAGACCGGCGCACCTGTCGCGTCCGTCACCTTGCCCCAGAATGACGAATCACCCTGGGCAAGAGAGGCAAGAGCAAGCAACAGAGAAGCGAGCGTGGCGAAGATTCCCCGCGCCCTGTATTTGGGTGAAAAGACTGCGAGGTTTTTAGAAACCATTTAAAGCTCCATTTCATTTTGATTTATGCCTGCAAAGCACAGGTGGCGCGAAATCGAGACTAAAGTTCGAATTGTGGTTTTACCGCGCGAAAGGAAAGAGAGGGTTCAGCGGCAACAACAACAGCCAACGACGAGACAAAGACGAATAGAGGACATGCGAGCTGAAAACTTTCCAGCGGTGGAGAACGAAGTCATGGGTGCACCGAACGAGTTGACTGCGTGTCCAATTTCGTTTCGACAACAGCGGACTTGGGGTTTGAGGAGTGCACTCCCGACCAAACTAACTGCAAACCAGCTAGCAAACCGACGGCGGCCACGACGGCCTTCAGTTTCTGCGCTGGCACCCTGCGGGCAAGCAAGCAACCGAGCACGACGCCCGGCAATCCTCCAGCGAGCAATTGCAGCAGAGTCGCAGAGCTGATCGATCCAAACGTCCAATGTGCCAAACTGCCAATGACCGCCAATACCAGACCGAACAAGATGTCCGTTCCAACCACTTGCGCGGGCGCCATCTCCGAGTAATTCAGCAGCAGCATGGTGCCGAGAGCTCCCGCACCAGCGGACGAGAATCCGGACTCAACGCCGATCGGAAAGGCAAGCCACGGCAGCCAGCGCGAATTGTTCAAGGCAAAATGAGGATTGCGAATGCGCGGGACGAAGGTAATGCCGGAAGAGAATGCCAGCAACAAACCCAGGATGATTATGACTACGGAGCTGTTCGCAGGCTTTGCGAAGACGCGCAGCGCAAAGATACCCAGGATAAGGCCCGGCACCGCTCCAATCACCAGTAACCGGAAATATCGTGAGTGCACATGGCGGCTCGCTAGATAAAACGGCGCGGCGACCAGTCGCAACACGCCTGCGAAAACAAACGCTGTCCCCACAGCCTCGCCGGCGGGCAGCCCAACGATCAGCAGCAACGCGGGCACAGTGAAGCTCCCGCCACCGATTCCGGTTAGCCCGACGGTCAACGCGATCGCAAATCCCAGGAGAAAATTCATCCGTCCGTTTTCTCCGAAAAGGTATGGATCCCGCATTCGAGTTTCTTGCCGCCCCAGCGGCCAGAACGCGCGTCCGCGCCCGAAGCGGGAATCGCCGTGCACGGCTCACAGCCGATGCTAAGGTAACCGCGGTCGTACTGCGGGAGGTACGCGAGTTGATGCTTACCCGTGAATTCCCATACCTGCGCCCACGTCCAATCCGCAAGAAGGCTGATTTTCAGGAGTGTTTTGCCGCTCGGTAGCTTATGGTGCTCGATCTTCTTGAGATTCCGCCTGGTCGGCGATTGCTCGCGCCGCAGTCCCGTAAACCACAATTCGAAAGGCTGCAGCGATTCCATAAGCGGCTCTACTTTGCGAAGTTGGCAGCACTTCGCTGGATCGAATTGGTGCAATATCCCAAATTCCGCTTCTTGTTGCGGCACGGTCGTTTGCGGCGCCACGTTTGTCAGATTCAGCTTCCAGTCCCTGGTGACCTGATCGCGAAACTGGTAGGTGTCGGCGAAGTGATATCCGGTTTCAAGAAACAACACGGGGACGTTTGGAAGCTGTTGCCGCAAGAGCGAAAGAACGATCATATCTTCGGCTTGAAAACTGCAAGTCAAGCAGGCCGGGGCCGTCAGAGATTCTTCCAAAATCGCATGAAGCAACTCCTCGGCATGCAAGACTTCTGACTTTTCGATGAGTTGCGCATCAATCATTTGCACACTCCTTCTCTGATCGGTCAAACGGTCCGCCGATTCGTAGCGTTTCTGCCCGGGACAGGATCTGCTGAACGATCTGCTCGCGACTCTTGCCATCCGAATCCGGTTCCGGCGCAAACAGCGAGCCTCCAGCGACGCGCGCGAGGGCATCGACAACCTGTGCGGAGGGGTTCTCGATATTCAGAAGAACTAACAATCCAGCGGACCAAGCGGAAGCGACGAGAGAGGCCAAGTGCGCTGAAGGAATCTGGCCATCGTCGAATGTGATTGTTGCGAATCCGCTTTCGAACAGCGCTCGTTCCACGGTGTCGATCAGCGACGCGCGATTCGGTAGCAGAAAGACTGCAGGACGGTGTCCAAACCGTGCCGCTTTTTCGGTTGTGGACACAGGTAGTCGGTCCGAAGCCCGTTGAGGCGTCCAATCCTCGCGAATCATTCCTGCGCCGACGGTGGCATTCGAGAGTGGATCCAACAGGATGAAGCTGCCTGTGGCGCGATTCAGTGAATACGAATCGAAGAAGAGGGGGGCGGTTGTTTCTATATGGACGAGCGCTATGCCGTTCATGCTTAAGTCGTTCGCGGGTTCCTGTGCGAGCGTGTTGATGTCGATACGATGGCTGATGGCCGCTACGCGCGCTTTCACCTGGCGCGTTGTGTGCTTCAGCAAGTATCCAAAGTCTTTGCGCATTGGTTGTTCGTGAAGCCAAACAAACGAAGCAGTGAATCGACTAGAAACTGTTGGCAGGCGCGAGGGTGAAACCAGCATGTCGCCACGGCTGAGGTCGATTTCATCGTCCAACTTCAACGTGATCGACTGGGGCGCGGCCCCTTCATCCAAGTTGCCGTCAAACGTGACGATCGATTGCACGCGCGTGGTTTGTTTCGAGGGCAACGCCACAACCGGATCTCCCGGATGAATCGTTCCCGCAGCGATTTGTCCCGCGAAGCCGCGAAACGCGGAATCGGGCCGGATCACGGACTGGATGGGAAACCGGAAAGCTGGCAAAGCCGACGCGGATCGCACTGGAACGGTTTCCAGATGTTCCAGCAGAGTCGGCCCGGAATACCAGTCCATTTTTGTACTACGATCGACGATGTTGTCGCCTTCCAAGGCGCTCACGGGCACGCACTGGAGCAACGAAAAATTTAGTGACGCCACCAGCGAAAGAAATTCTTCCCGGAAGCCGAGGAACGTTGCCTCCGAATAGCCCACGAGATCCATCTTGTTCACTGCTACCAGAATGTTCGGAATGCCCAACAGTGAAGCGATGTAGGTGTGCCGCCGCGTCTGCGGCAATAGCCCTTTGCTTGCGTCCAGCAGAATTATCGCAAGGGAGGCTGTTGAAGCGCCCGTCACCATGTTGCGGGTGTACTGTTCGTGGCCTGGCGTGTCCGCGATAATGAATTTCCGCCGCAGCGTCGCGAAATAGCGGTAGGCGACATCGATGGTGATGCCTTGCTCGCGTTCCACACGGAGTCCATCAGTCAGCAACGAAAAATCGATCGGTCCGCTGGAGCGATTTACTCGACTCTTTTTCACCGACGCGAGCTGATCCTCGTACACGCCCTTTGCGTCGAACAAGAGTCTGCCAATCAGGGTGGACTTTCCGTCGTCGACGCTCCCCGCCGTTGTAAATCGCAAAAGTTCTTTCTCCAGGTCGGCCTGAAGAAATTGCTCGAAGGAATCTTGAACAACCGGAACGGAAGCCATCAGAAGTAGCCCTCCCGTTTCTTGAGTTCCATCGAACCTTCTTCATCGTGATCGATGGCGCGGTTCTCCCGTTCCGACCGGCGGAACGAAACCATTTCCTCGATAATTTTCGGCAAAGTGTCCGCGTCGGACCGGATTGCGCCAGTGCAGGGTACGCAGCCGAGCGAGCGCATCCTGCAATTCACAATCTGTGACGTTTCACCCGGCAAAAGTTCTTGTCTGGACTGGATAAGCACCAGCGAACCGCCGCGGATTACCACCTGGCGCGGCTTGGCAAAATACAGAGGCACGATGGGAATATTTTCGACGTGGATGTACAGCCAGATGTCGAGTTCCGTCCAGTTCGAGAGCGGAAACACGCGGATGCTTTCGTGCTTGTCGATGCGTGAATTGAACAGATTCCACAACTCCGGGCGCTGATTCTTCGGGTCCCATTGCCCGTGCGCATCGCGAAAAGAGTAAATCCGCTCTTTCGCCCGCGATTTTTCTTCGTCGCGCCGCGCTCCGCCAAAGGCTGCGTTGAAACCACCTTTCTGCAAAGCGTCTAATAGAGATTTTGTCTTTAGCAGGCCGCAGCACTTCTGGGTACCGAGCTCAAAGGGATTCGCACCGCGTGCGATCGCTTCTTCATTGCGATGCACGATCAACTCGGCGCCGATCGACTTGGTGTACGAATCGCGAAACGCAATCATCTCGGGAAATTTGTAGCTGGTATCGACGTGCAGCAGCGGAAAGGGAATGCTGCCGGGGAAGAAGGCTTTCTGCGCCAGGCGCAACATGACCGACGAGTCTTTGCCGATCGAATAGAGCATCACAGGATTCGAGAACTCCGCAGCGGCCTCTCGCAGGATGTAGATGCTCTCTGCCTCCAGCGTTCGCAAATGGTTGAGTTCGCGCTGTGCCCCGACCGAGGCGCCCTGGCTGCTGTTCGGTAGCGTCTGGATGATCTCTTGCGCGCCGCGCTGCATCGCTTCCCTTCTCGCTGTCGTGTGAAGCAAGAAAAATGTGGCCCAAAAAACAAAAATCCCACCTACCAGGCTCGCTGGCGGTGGGTTTGATACGACTCTTCTAGATTAATGTCCTAGATCAGTATCCCCCCGGCGCCAGTGCACACCTGCAGACAACACGTACAACACAGGCGACAAGCGCTGGTGCAAAGTGAGCATTGGTTGGCAGTAATTGACATCCTCAGGACTGTACGATGGAAACTCGCGGACTGCAAGCAATCATTCTGAATCGCGCGCCACCGACACACTCCAACTCGAGCGTTAGAGAACCTGTTTAACGTAGGTGCGCCGAAGGTAGTCAGTGGTGTTGCGTTCGAGCGCCGCCTGACGATACTTTTGTGCCGCCGTATGATTTGGCGATTCCCGTCATGGTGAAGGAAAAACCACCCTCGGCGGCTCCGGTACAAGTCCAAATCACCCCGCCCCGGCTCTCGGGGGTAATCTTTGCGCTGACGCTCACAGTTTGTCCGCGCGGAATGGCAGGGGGAGGTGGTTGGTCAATCGTCACCACGATTGATTGAGGGTCAGACTTTGGCGTTACAGGCTGCTGCGAGGAACCACCGCCCGCAACCCGTAAACAAAACACCGAGCAAAGCGAGAAGTGCGAAGTTTATTCGTGTCCCGAACATTGTCATTCCTAGCTCCAATCTCATCCGCCCGCCCAATGGCTCCACAAATTCATTGGTTCTGCCTGTGCGTTCTGGGGCCCTATGACTTTGCGTTACTTCAGACGGTGCGCACTATGGGGCGGCGCAGACGAAGCGTCAATGCCGGAACATCATTGGCTCACCATGTAACGAATGCATCAAAAGCACTTCGCCGGGCGGCGTCATCAAGAGCGTGATTGGAAAGAGAATGTGTAAGGGCCAATACCGCAGGAAGCTGGAGCGTCTTGCCGAGTGAGCCGGCACGACTATTCAGGAGCTAGGCGTTCACTGGCGTCTAACTTCCTGAGCAGCCCTACGACTCGTGGCGGAGCTCCACCTGGAGGCCTCCCGCTAGAGCAATCCGAGATGATCGGGATACTTGGACTTGCAAGGAGCTCACAAGAACCTCGAACGCTGGTAGCTCGCGTAAGTTCTTGAGGCAAGGGTCCTTCAGAAAGAACGGCCAGCAGGCGAATCCGCTGCTGACACTTCGCTCCAACCATTCAAACGCAACTTCGCGGCGGTTTAAGAGAGCAAGAATAGAGGCGATCTGATAGTGGCTGTGATGCGCATGCCCAAAAGATTTTGGGCTTGCACAAGCCGTCGTCAGGCGGTCGAGCGCCTTCTCTCTCTAATCCGATGCGGGCGAAATACACACCTTCCAGACTGACGATAAGCGGCTCTTCGGGCAAGAACTTGACCGCCTCATCCAGAAGGGCTCTGGCTTCTCTCAAATCTCCGGTCATCAGAGCCAGCTGAATAGCGAAGTAAATCGGGTACTTGTTCTCTGGACTCTCGGCGCTCCAGGCTTCGATCTCCTCGCGCGCCAAGTCGTATTCGTGGTTCCAAACGTACACCTGCAGGATGCTGTGACTGACTGCCTTCCGCGGATGAAACTGGCCGCGCTCGTTCATACATTTCACGGGCGCGCTCAAGCAATCCGATGTGCGCCAGGATAGTGCCGAGGCGATTGTAGGCCTGAGGCTGATTGTTCTGCAGAGCCAAAGCCCGCTTGAGTTCAGCAATGGCTTCCAGGTGCTGGAAGTTTTTCGACGGCCCCCACAGTAGGAAAGCATTGGCGACATGGCCCTCGGGCAAATCCGGTTCTAGTTCAAGCGCGCGCCGGCAATGAAACTCGGCTCTTTCCAACCAAGCGCTGGCTGGATCAAACTCAAAGTAGCGCGTGGCACACACAACAGAAAGAACGGCATGGGCCAGAGAAAAAGCGGGATCGCGGGCCACGGCATTGCTCAAGTGCCGGGCAGCTTCATCGAGCATCGAGGGATTGCCCGATGGAACTGAGCTTGTAACCCGCGCATGAAATCCGCATAGGCGGTGGGATCCTTGCTATAGCGCGCAGAGCGTTGAACCATCGCGGGACCCAACGGCCGGTTCAACTCCATGGCGATTTGCCTGGCGATTTCGTCCTCAAGTTCGGGCAGACGGTCTGAGATCCAGATCACGTTTCCTAGTGAAACGTACAGCTCTGCAGATGCGCGTCAAACATTTCCATGGAGAGACGCCAAAGTCCCTTGGATATTCTGAATGCCTCCGCGAACAAGAAACCGCACGCCCAGACGGGCAGCGGTCTCCGCAGGCGAGGCTTCGGGCGACACATTCAGCACTGCGGAAGTGGGAAGAACGTTCAAGCCGGGCATATTTCCGAGGCGCACAACCAGCGCATCGGCAAAGCCCAGACACACACCATGGTCGTCAGTGGCCTTACCGAGCAGCGCAAGTGGCAACACCGCCAGCGACGAGCCCTCGCTCAATCGCCATATTTTTCAGAGCCTGCGAAAGACATACTCAATCCAACTTCGGGCCGAGGGTAACGGGCGTCGATCACACGCAGAGGCCCGATAAATCTGTAGCCTTTACCAACGACGGTTTCGAGAAAGCGGGGTCTATGCGACGTCGTCACCCAGAGCGGCACGAATTTTGCGCACAATGTTGTTGATGTTGGTTTCGGTTTCGATAAACAGATTGGAGCGCCACAACTTGGCAACGATCTCCTGGCGCGAGACCAGTTGTTCCCGGCGGCTCGACCAGAAAAATCAGCAGCTCCATGGGCTTCTTTTCGAGTTTGACTCGCCGTCCCCGGCGGCGAAGCTCGTAGCGCCCCAGGTCCAGCTCGATGTCGTTCAGTGAAGATTTCCGGCTTCGCATAGGTCTTTTCGATGATATTAATCCCCAGAATCAGTAATTTACGGCGATAGGGAAAAGATAGTCTAACTGTATACAGCCTGCATTGGAACCGTCCTCACTTCGAGACATCGATGCCATCGCTTTGACACGGAGCAATGGAGGCTCAATGATGAAAAGGTATTTGTTCATTTCACTAGCACTGGCCGGAATGTTTGTTTGGGCGGGGCTGACTTTACGCAGCGCCGCGCACGACCACCCAGAAGAAAGAAACGCATTCACCCCGGACACCATTCGCGTGGGGGCCAGCCCCACCCGTGGTGCGTCATGGGGCGCAGTTCGCGGTCCTCGAAGGGGACCCCACAGCCTCAACGGGCGACTTCACGATTCGACTGAAGATGCCGGACGGGTTTCGCATTTCGCCTCATTTTCATCCGGAACGCGAAAATGTGACGGTCATCTCCGGAACCTTCAAAGTCGGAATGGGCGACGACTTCGAAGCCACTAAAATGAAATCATTCACGGCCGGTAGCTTCGCTTTCCTTGATCCGAACATGCATCACTTTGCCATGGCCTGCGGAGAAACGATTGTGCAGGTCCATGGGAAATCTCCGCTTCAGATTCAACTACATCCATCCCGAAGACGACCCAAGCAGGGACAAGTAATTTCCAATGCTCGCGAACGATAATAAGTAAACGCCCAGGAGGTGTTAGCCGATAGCTTCCTGGGTCCTATATTCAGGCAAGCAGCGCTAAAGAACTATTTAATGTAACTGCGACGCAGGTAGTCAGCGGTATTGCGCTCGAGGTCGGCGTAATTTATCTGCAGGGCTTCGCGCAGCGCGGGCTCTACTGCGGTGTCATTTTGGAAGTGCTCGAAGAAGCGCTCCAAACCATACGTGCCTGAAGTGGCCACGATGGTTTCGGCGGCCGCGAGCGACCACGCGTAGGCATAAGTCGCGAGCGATGCAGGGAATTTCGACCAGGAGCCTTCGAGGCGGTGCAACGGCACGTGCGAATCTGGTCGGCGGTGGCCAGCAATGCGCGCGCATAGTAATCGCTGCGGCGTTCCTCCATATATTGCGCCAGACCTTCCTGCAGCCACGTCGGACAACGACGGAGAGTCTTCTGTTCGATGAAACTGTGAGTGAGCTCGTGCATGAGCACGCGGGAGAGCTCATCGGTGACGGAAGTGAGTCCCTGGATGGGGACGCGGATGCGGCCGTCATTCAACGCGGAGACCCATCCTGGAGTGCGCGTGATGTCACGAAAAGTTTCTTGCGTGTACAGCACCACCGAGATGGACTCGGCGGGAGCGAAATGAAATTGCGATTGCAGGGTGCGGAAATCCTCTTCGAGCGCACCTAAAATTTCGGATGCTAGCTGCGGAGTGGCGCTGCGCTGATAACTCACGCTGAAATGATTCTATGGCGTGGGCGGGGAGAAGAGAAGCGCTTCACCCCTAAGCGCAGAAAATTGCATCAGCTCCCGGGATTGACTATGGGGCTGGGACAGCCGCTTTTCATAATCGCCTCCGCAGTCGCTCAGCTTGAGCGTGATTTGATACGAGAATGAGTCTCAGCAGGAATTCGTAATGTACGAGCGAACGGAAATCAACTCGGTCGCCCCGTAAGTGTTGTGGATCGCGACCTCATTTTGGAAATTAGGGCAAGGACAAAGCCTGCGGCAGATTGCGGAAACTATGGGAGTCGGATACGGGACGGTTCGCGAAGCGCTGCTCACGAGAGCCACGATTAGAAGTGGAACCTGAACGCACCTTACGAGCCTCAGGGCGACAAAAATGGGCAGGACCAAGAGAAAACTTCCCAGAAAAGTCCAGCCGCGCTTGGCGTTATTCCGATTAGGGTGTGCCTGACGGTGCGCCAGCCATCACCCACGAGAACGCCAAAAACGAAGAAGCGGTCAAGTCGATGGCCGGTTCCACTGTGGAATATGACTGCACGTCGTCCTTGTAGACCGCGCCATTTCCATTGAAAGGCGCAAACGTATCCACACCATTCGGAGGGCAGGCCAACATACCCGTGAGCGTGCCCTTTGCTGAGGCCGAGTTTGGTCCTTCCACTACAGCGCCCTTAAGGAAGGGCGGACCATTCGGGGGCGATGGAATCAGGTTTGTGACCTGATGCTGCATGCAGAGCGGAAACACGCTGCCGTCGCCCACTACCAGGGACGTACCCCACGCATTTGCGCCCAGCACGTTCGCGAGCCAGCGGCTGACATTAGCCGCATAGGTGGTGCTGCTGGTCAAGTTGTCATACTCCGCAGCCATCACGACCAGACCAAAACCGTGTGAGGTTGTGTCGTAAGTGGCCCAAGGAAATCCGAATCCAAATGGATCTTTGCCACCTTGGGCTACCGCCTTGTCGAGTTGCTTCTTGAGGTCTGCAAGCAGCGTAGCCTGTGTCACCGCCAGTCCAGTGGGATTGCCCGCCAAGCCGAAGGCGCGGTACAAATCGAAATGCGCCAGCCCGCTTACGTCGTATAGGTTCAGTGTGTCGGCCGCGTCATTGGGACCAGTGATGTACGCGTGCGCCCAGTTTGCGGCGGCCGTCAGGTAGAACAGCGGATCGGTGTGCGGCAGACCTCCCGGAACGTTCCCCGGTTGCAGTGCCAGATAAAGTTCCGTGGCCCCCAGCTCCAGGTCATCTCGCCACTCAGTCTCCGGATAGAAATCGAATGGTCCGGCCGTTAGCAGGTTGCCTGTAGGAGCTGTGTTTGCGAGATCGAAAATATGCTCGGCTGACAGCAGACATTGATTAGCGTAAGCTGGATTGCTCACCTTGAACACTTGGTAGCACACCGCGAATGACGCGGCTAGGCGCCCTGCCAGGTTTGGGCTGATCGAGGCCCCTGCGCCGCCGGCGGTATTCAGCAACACCGGCCGGTTACAAATAAATTCATACGGAGAGATGCAGTTTTGGTAGGTGTCGTCTACTTGGGGAAGACGCCAGATGTCATGGTCGCCAAGGTAGCTGTGGCCGCCAGACGCAACCGACACCTGATAATAAAGGGTCTTGGTGTTGTCGTCCCACATCTTTTGCAACCAGTCCAATCCGAATTTAGCCTCGGCCGTGAAATTCGAAGTCGTCGACCCCGCCCCCATCTGGCTGGGGAAATCGCGGATACCGTCTGCCATGAGAGCCACGGTGTAACTATGTGTTTCGACGAACTTTAAGTAATCGCCTGCGTCCCACCAGCCGCCCGACGCATCAATCACCGCGCCGGTCGGAGTCAAGGTGCCCGCGTTGTCCTTCCTATTGAAAGTCGGACTGAAATAAACTTTTGCGTGGGCATCATTCAGATGAGCAGCCGCCGATCGTAGCGGCGAGGCGATGTAGTTCGCACCGTCCCGCTCGTTCTGGTAAAAGGACAGCGTATTCGCTAGCGGTGGAGCATACAGCGCCGAGCCGGTATTAATTTGGAAGCTAGGCGACGTCGCGGAGATTGAGCCGCTTACCGATATTTTGTATGTTCCGACGGCGGAGACTGGGTCGAAATCGAGTGCATACACGTGGGTGAAAGTGCCCCAGGCGCCTTGGCTTGTTCCAATGGCTGCAGAATAAACAGGTGACCCGCTTGAATTCAGAACGCTGAATGACGCCCCGGCTGAAGCAACAGAACTCATCAGGTATGCGCGTTTTGGCGCGCTCGCGACGTATCCGATCTGCTGTACGCGCACAAAGCTGGTTTGGGCCGAGGCCGAGGCAGCGAGCAGCGTACCGAGCATCATGAACAAAATTGTCAGGTGGCGCGCGAAGTTCGACCAATAATTTAAACATTTGTAGATGCTCATGAGGGATTGACTCCTTTCAACTGACCTATCAAGTCTGCGTGCGGAGGGCTCCCGCGGAGTCTTCCTCTCATTCAGATTGGGCCGTGAACGATTCGAGACTGAATCGTTTTAATAGCGCTGATACTGCAACTTTCAAGACAACCCTGTCAATAACAATCAGGCGATCCTGCCAGGACGGCTTGTGCCCGTCTCTCTCTATAGAGAACACAGTGATGTTTTTTGAGGTGATGCCGAAGGCCGTCATAAACGCAGGGAGACGCCCGCACTGCCTTGGCCAGTTTTCGCAAAGTGTCCGATTACAGACCATTTCATTGGTAACACTTTGGCCTCCTTAGCCGCCGCCACTGGATCCGTGCAAACGATGTTTGCTGATGAACTTGATCTGCCCAGATCTGCGGGAGCAGTACAGTGTGCCAATGCTTGGCAACGATGAGGTTTGTCTGAGATACCTGAGCCCCTGCGAATTCGGGCAGGCTTCTACGGTGAGCGAAAAACCTCGATCGAAACGCAGATGTAAGGGCACGCATAAAGAATACTTAGCCCCAGCATTTTGGCGGGCAATACTTGAGGTTCTCGCTCTCAACAGATTGCAGCCAGAGGCGATTCTACCAGTGTGCGCTACTGCCCAATGGCCCACTTCCGCAGGCTCTAGATGCTTACGAAAAGAGTCGGCGCTAAAAAACAGAAGGGGCCATGATTACTGGCCCTTTTGCTACTTTTTCTGTTTTCGACCAGCGCCAGGGCGTTCCTTACTTAGCTTTCTTAGCCTTCTCAGCTCGATATTTCGCCCAGCGTGCTTTCGTCGCCTTCGAGATTTTGGCTCTGGCGGCCGCTGACATTGTCCGACGACCTCTCGCTCCATTCTGGCTAACGCTTAAAGTGCGGGCGCCCGAGCGACGGAAACCGCTAGAAGCTCCGTCAAGAGCACCGATAGCGCTCTCTATCGCTTTCAACTGATGCTGCAATTTTGCTTGTTCATCTCTCAGCGCAATCAGAATATCCATTAAATCCTCCTTGGACATTAGACACGTTGCATAGATAACTCGCAAGACGTACAACTTATTGCCCTTGCTGCCTGAGCTAACCCGAGAGGAACACCCAGTCGCACTCAGCATTCAAGGTTACAGCGCTCTGTTCACGCCGCGGATATCGAAAGCATCGGTTGTGCGAATCAATGCCGCGCTAGTTTTCCTGTGAGGTAGGCGTATCTACGGTGCTGAGCAGACAAAACGTTAACGAGTTCAAGGAAAACTTTTCGCGCGGCGGAAGCACGCCGTGCACAAACTATCAGCGGCCGTTCTCTGGCATTCGGAGGAATTTCTCCCGAGCGGCCCTCGTAGGCGTAGCTATTCTCATCCAATCACGAAAGAGCCGAAGAAGTCAGATTCGTAGGACTAACGAAAAACGCAACGGCTAGGCCTCCTGTGAGTACGGCGACTTTCCAGGATCTCGGCTACCCGGCCCAATTTTTTAGTCTAATACAAGACTTTTATATCACAATCATGGGCTCTGAAGATGGAGTTGTCCTTACGTCTGCGGGTTAACGAAACATCGTTCCTGAAAGCACACGATAATCAAGCCGACCTGAGCATGTGAAGCTTTTACATTTCACGACCGTGCTACTACGTTTGTATTTGAGCATCACTAATGCTTAAGAATTGGAGGTTCTACTCTGTTCGCAAGTCCAATGCGGTTCCGCCCTGACTGTTTGGCTGAATATAAAGCACGATCAGCACGCGCCACTAATTGCCCGAAGTCTTCGGGGTCTCCGTCTAAAGTCGCGATACCAAAACTGGCTGTAGCCACAACGTCCAGCCCATCAAACGTGAATATTGTCTCGGCTAGTCTTTCTCGAATATTGTCAATCGCGCCGAACGCACCTTTCAAATCTGAATGTGTCAGAACGATCACAAATTCCTCGCCCCCGAAGCGGCCATACATGTCACAACTTCGGCAATTGTGTTTTAAGATTTGGGCGAATTTCTTGAGTACCGTGTCGCCGGCTCCGTGACCAAAGGTGTCGTTCAATCGCTTGAATCGATCCAGATCTGCCATTACCACAGAGAGAGGAAAATGATGTCGGACGGCACCCGCAATTTCTCGCCGTGCCCAATTCTCAACTGCGCGTCGGTTTGGTAACCCTGTCAACTCGTCGGTGAGGGCTAGTTCCTCCAACAGGCGAGTCTTGCTTTCAAGCTGGCGGTGAAAGTCAATTACACGAAACCCGACCCCCACCCGTGCCCGCAATTCCGCAGGTGCAAAGGGCTTCGTCAGATAATCATCTGCGCCGGCGGCCAAACCAGCCAAGATTTCCCGCTTATCCGTGTTACTAGTGAGGATGATGATGTAGGTATAAGAATTTTTCGTCCCGCCGCGCATGTGCTTACATAGCTCAACCCCCGGCAGATCTGGCATCATCCAATCTGTGATTACCAAATCGGGCTTGTGCTCCGCAAACAAATACATCGCCTCGCGTCCGCTTTTTGCGAATAGCATCGGGTAGGCATGCTGGGTGAAGGTATCTTCAAGAAGCCTGCGATAAATTCGTGAGTCGTCCGCTATCAAAAGCTTGAAGTCTTGCGATGGAGCATTCATCGTTGTGGGCAGAAGACCTCGCACAGGTCCTTATTTGTCTTGTGCGACACTCAGTATCCTGCGCCAAGAACTTCCATGTGGGCTTCAATCAAATCGTCAGAGCGCAGCCACGATTCATAACGAATGAGAATTCGGGTACCTTCCCTGCTGACCAGCATCCAAAGACCATGCATGTAACCAAGCTTTTCAAACAAACTGTAAACAGTTTCCACATTATTGGTGCTAGACGCGGTAAGGTCATCATATTTCTTCTTTAGCAATTCGGCGCGGTGGTAGCCAACGAGCTTGCAGAAATCGTCCGAAACTTCGATATACCTTCGTTCGCGGTCCACTACTGTTATGTACTGGTGATGAAGATTCCAGTTCGAAGATAGCCTTCCGGATTCGGCTTCAGAATGCTTTTCTTTTTCGTTCTTCAAAAAGGCCAAATACTCGGCGTCAGCAGGTTGCCTGACGACTTTCGGCGGGATGTAGTGTCGTTTGCCGTCGGACATGTAAACCCCTCTAAATGTCCTTTGCAGTGGCCGCGCAATTAACTAAGCAATCGTTGCACCTAGTGGACGCCCGGCTGCGGAGAAAAGCAATCAAAAACGGTCACCTGGTTGGAATAGCGACCACTGACTCTTGGTTTCCAGAGGCCCGGTTCTCTAATGCACTCACCTACTACCGTCTCTGGAGTGCGTTTCCGAGATTCGCGAATGGCATTCGATGTTGTCAGCAGCAAGGCGGTACGTGGGAAATGGTTAATTGCATTGAAGATAAGGATGGCAGGTCAACGCCGACACGCCTGTTGCGCCTCTAGCGCCAAGGTCCGAATATTAGTTCAAAATTGAAACCTTCTTTGCAACCCTGGAGCTTCCCGGCGATTCATTCCACGCGTTAGCCCAGCGTGGTGTGGTATGAATCGTGCGGAACTCGCCTCCGAATACTCCCCTATGTACCAATCGATGAAATTGCTTCTGGAATTTTTCGCATGGTCACCCTTTTCTTCTAACATATCTTCTGGACTTGTCGTCTCTACCCTCCGAGGACCATTAACCTGCTGCGCTTTGGCGTCTTCGTCTTCCGCCGGGAGAGAACTTGGTGAAGCAAGATGAAACCTCTCTTCAGCCCCAGGGCGCGTGTTGCTTTCGGATTCGGATTGTGGATTGCGGTTCTAGTTGGCGCTGGATACTACCTCAGTACGCGCAAATTCGAGATTCACATCACATCAACCGGAGCCGCCATTGCCACTATCTTCATTCTCCTGGTTGTTTTTGTCATTCTGCCCGTATATAGCGTCGTCGTTACTCACCAGATTCGAAAACGTAAGCGTGTGGAAAAGGCTTTGATCCTCGCGAAAGAGGAAGCCGAACGCGCCAGCAAATTCAAAGATCGTTTTCTCTCCACCATGAGCCACGAACTGCGCACGCCGCTGAACGCCGTGCTGGGTTTTTCCGATCTCCTGGCCGACAAGCGTATAGGTGAGCTGAATGAACGCCAGCAGCGTTACGTCAGTCACATCAATACGGGCGGTAAGCACTTGCTTAAACTAATCGGCGACATCCTGGATCTCTCCAAGATTGAAGCTGGCCGCATGGAACTCGCCTGCGAGGATTTGTCGGTAGCCGCCGCTTTCGCTGAAGTGGTCAGTTCTTTACGCCCTCTGGCGGCGAAAAAAATGCAAAGTTTATCTTTGCACGCAGATCGAGAATTGGCCGTACGCACAGATGCGCACCAGATTTAAGCAGGTTTTGATGAATCTGGTTGGAAATGCCATCAAATTCACCCCGCAAAGCGGACACATAGAGCTAATGGCAGAGCGCACAGACCGTGAAGTTCGCGTAAGTGTGCGTGACAATGGGCCAGGGATTCTCAGGAAGAACAAAAACGCATTTTCGACGCGTTTTATCGTCTACAGAAATCCGGAGAAGGAGTCGAAGGCACCGGATTAGGCTTAGCGATCACCGATAGCCTAGTTAAGTTACAAGGGGGGAAATTGGGTCTGGAAAGCGAACCAGGGCGCGGAAGTTGCTTTTATTTCAGCCTGCCTATCGCCGCTTCAAGTAGAAAATCCCGCCCTATTGAGGACAGGCATGCCGCTACCACTGGTGATCCTCCAAAGATTTTGATCATTGAAGACGATGAAATAACACTGCAATTAATCGAGTCCCAACTGACGTCCGCCGGATATCAAGTTGTGTGCTGCGGTCAGGCTGACCGCGCCCTGGAAGTCGCTGCGAACCTGCAACCACAAGCGATAACTCTGGATTTGCTGATGAAACCGACCAGCGGATGGGAAGTCTTGCTTCAATTGAAGGGGGACGCCCGGACGGCAAGCATACCAGTCATTGTTGTTACAATCGTCGACAATCGAATGGCAGGTGCCGCATTTGGCGCAGAAGAATACCTGGTCAAGCCCGTTGATAGAGCCACTCTGTTGGCGGCGGTGGAGCGCTGCATCGCGGCCCGAGAAAACTCTCCGCTATTGCGACCGATCCTCGTTGTCGAAGACGACTTGCCTACGCGTGAAATTATTGTGGATCTGCTGACGACGAAGGGATACATGGTAGCAAGTGCTACGGACGGCGCTTCGGCACTTCAGCACGTGGCCACATCGCTGCCGGAGCTAGTAATTCTGGACCTAGTTCTCCCCGACGTCAGCGGTTTCGAACTGCTTGCTGAATGGCGGGCAGACGCGCGTACGGCGGAACTCCCGATATTCGTGCTAACCAGCAAGGACTTGAGTACGCAGGAGAAAGCTTACATTCGCGCGCATACCCAATCTTTCTTCCATAAGCAGGAATCCTGGCAAGAAGCTCTGCTCAAGCAGTTACATCGCGCTGCCGGTAAGCCACAGCCGGCTAAGGTATGAAGCAGCATTCTTGTAGTGGAAGATAATGCGTTCAACAGCGAGCTACTGAGCGACTGGCTCGAGCTGGAAGGCTATGAGGCTGCGATTGCAACGGATTTGAACGCAGCGTTCGCGGCAGTCCGAAACCAACCGCCCGACGCGGTGCTGCTGGATGTCCAGCTTGGAAGCGATGATGGTTTGTCTCTCGCGTCTTGGATGCGTGAACAAAACGGTTTGTCGCAAATTCCTGTGATTGCCGTTACTGCCCAAGCCATGCTGTCCGACCGCCAACACATTCTCGAAAGTGGCTGCAAAAGCATTGTCTCGAAGCCCATTGATTTCGTGCTGCTCCAGCAGGAGCTGAAACTTTGGCTCCCTTTCGCGCCGACGCAGACTAGAACGGACTAGTGCGCAATATCTTAACGGCACACAGGATTTAACCACGATTGCAAGCTGCCTCAACCTGAGCGCAGGGGTCGACCAGGGACCGAGCACGAGTGCGCAAGAGGGGATGTAGGTAAAATTCCTGCACATTTTTTGCCTGTTTTGCAATCCAATGTGTCAACTGTTCCCAGGGATGGCAAGCGTGCAACCCAAAATCTTCATGTATCGATATCTCGACGATGATGAGCTTATTGAGGAGGAGCAAGCCGATTTGTCCGGAGAGCTCGAACTTCCGCGGAATGGCGATATCATCTATCGGAGGGAACGTTGCTGGAAGGTAGTGGCCATATATGCTGTTGATGCCGATAAACCCGTTCCACGCTTTCGAATACACCTCACTGATATGTCCAAACCAGGGTTTGTGAATTAAGCTGTACTGTATTTTGCTTCGGGCGTTTCGCAATCGGGCTCTAAGATTCGTCGAATGGCACGCACGCTTGATGCAGACGAAGTCTCTGCCCCCCAGCCTCAACTGCATCCTCTCCCTGAAGCAAAAGTATGCATGGAGTGAATCCCACTGGTTCTCGAGCCTTCTCAAATTGTCGGGTAACCCCCGATTTTCTTATGGAGGCAGTACGAAAGTTTATGGCGATGTACCAACCGAGCTATTGGTCCCAGCGGCTGCAAACCTTAAATTGTCAACTGTTGAGAGCTGGAGCCCGAGGCAGAACTGACTGCTAGAGCTCCCGAGACGCACAAAACGGAGATTTTATGAATCGGCTCACCAAACTACTGACATTAACGGCTTTAGCCCTTGCGTTGACCCCTTCAGGGACGCGGGCGCAGAACGTGAATACTTTTATCCTTCAATCTCCGACCTTGGCCCAGGCGCAGGCCGTCTGTCAGAGATACGGACTGACCATGATCAGTACCGTACACAGTCCTGATACTTATCTCGTTCAAGTCAGCGCGTCCGTTGATCCGCACTCTCTCGCGGATTGGACTAAGGACGACCCGAATGTCAAACACATTGAGGTGGACAAGAATTTGAAACAGTCAGGGCACAAAGGTCCGGGTGCCCCCGCGCCGACGTCGTCACCTTTGGCCACTTATCTTACAGACCCCATGCTCATCTCGTTGTACGGGAAAAGCGCCATCGTTGCCTATGTTCAGCAACCGGCTTTTTTCGCCAGCTCGGACTACACAGCAGGAGTCAAGGCCGGATTGCGCGGTGCCGGGATCGTAGCCGTGATTGATACCGGAGTCGATGAGCAAAATCCAATTCTGGCGCCAGTGGTGATCCCGGGTTACGATTTCACTCGCAATCTCCCTGGGTTTGCTTCAGATTTAGCGGACCTCGATCAATCCACAGCGCACATTCTGCATCAATCCACTGCACACATCCTTCACCAGTCCACGGCACATATACTTCACCAGTTGAGTGATTCCTCGGCTGCGGCTCTTGACTCCACTACCGCTGCTGCGCTGGCAAATACCGTTCTGCCTAATGATTTTGGGCATGGGACCATGGTGGCGGGCCTGATCCACCTGGTCGCTCCCGCCGCAAAAATCATGCCGCTGAAGGCTTTCAACGCCGACGGCTCTGGCGATGAGGCCAACATCGTTCGTGCGATCTATTACGCGGCGGATAACCACGCGAACATAGTTAACATGAGTTTTGGCCTGCCCGATATTTCGGACGCCATGATGAAGGCCATCAACTACGCAAACCGCAAGGGAGTTATCTGCATCGCCTCTGTCGGTAACGATGCCCAGACCGCACTTGTGTATCCAGCAGCATTCGGCAATGTCATCGGAGTGGCGTCGGTGGATTCCAGTAATCAACCTTCTTTGTTCACCAATCGCGGCGCGGACCTGGTCACGATTGCCGCGCCCGGAGAAAATTTGGTCACTACGTTTCCAGGGGATCAATATGCCGTGGCGTCCGGCACGTCCTTCAGCGCGCCACTGGTTGCAGGCGCTGCAAGCTTGATGCTGGATGCCGCCAATGATCACGTCGCCTCACAACTCCAGGAAGCAGACATTTCGCGAGCGCTCCAGCATGCCACCGTTTGCGGAACCGGTGGATCGCTGGGAGCCGGTTGCATGGACTTGGCTCAGGCAGTTCAGTTCATTAAATCGATGAATATGCAGGACGCTGCTGTCGTCCCCAAATAAACTGCAGCCGCAGAGATGCGCGCTGAGTGATGTATGTTCAACGACCCAAGGCCGCCTAGAAGCTGTGCCACACAAGATGTTGTTAATGCCGGCGGCCTTAAAAAGTGGAGTTGTGGAATGCAAAGCTCGCTCGACAAAAGTATCCCAGACATCACTGACCACGAGGCGTTTGGCGACATCATCCGGGAATTAAACAGCCACATAACAAAAGGATTTGTAAGCGCTGCGACCGGCCTGGTCACGCTGCTTGCCGTACCTGCACTATCAGTGGTTGCAAAGCACCAACTGGCAGGCCGCGACCTCGCCACCACGTCCCTCATCATCGGACTTATAGTAGTGACCTTGGCATGCAATGCGTACAGTCTGGTTCAATATAAAGGCTTCAAGCAGATTCGCGATGGATTGAATAAGCAGCTTCATGTTTCCATCAAACAGCGGAAGCGCGCTGAAAAGTTGTATGGGCTATCCATTCTCGATGCCCTCACCGGCTTGCATAACCGACGATTCGGCGAGGAACGCCTTAAAGAGGAAATCGACCGAGCAGAGAAAACTGGCGATCCTCTCGCCGTTATGGTGCTGGACCTGGATCACTTTAAGGAGATTAACGACCAATTCGGGCACGCAGCGGGTGACGCGGCCCTTAAGGAATTTGCGCGCAGACTTCGCAAGGCTGTCCGATCTTGCGACGTACCGGTCCGTATTGGCGGCGACGAATTCCTGGTTATTCTTCCCGATTGCCCAAGAGATAAGGTCAACGTCATTCTTTCCCGCCTGGGTTCTCCAGAAGTGATGCTTGATTCTCACAAATTCCAAATCAGGTATTCGGTTGGCAGATCGCAACATCAAGTGACCGACACAATCAAGACCATGCTTAAGCGCGCCGACGAGGTTCTATATGCGCAAAAGCGGGCACGACCGAATGTATCGATACCCGGGCCAGAGATGTCCAATCCCTGGCCTACCATCAATTAGCATTCGCGAACGAATTCGAAGGACTCGGCACCGCCCTCAAGATCATTGACTGATCGCTTTTGTTGAATGCTGCCTTGCATATTGAGGATCGATCCCGCTTCTGAACAGCTAATCGAAGTACGTCTGACCCCCGCATGCTGCGCATAATTTCTTCGCCTAAGAGTAACTACGTCATTGGTCACCAACCCGTTTCTACCCACGAATAGGAGCCATGATGAAAGTATTGGTCTCAGAACAAAATGGTCATTTCTCCATCCGCTCAGACGAACCCAATAGCCACCGCAGCGGACACCGTTCCGGAGTCGCGTAGGGACGCGCCGGATCTTTTAACGGTAGACAATCTTTGCGTCGATGCATTTGAAACCGGCGGCGCAACTGTTCCAATCCTCAATTCCGTCAGCTTTAAACTCTTCCGCGGCGAAAGTATTGGCATTCTGGGGGAATCGGGTTGTGGCAAAACTACACTTTCACGCGCGCTCATGGGAATTCTTCCGCCGGGGCTTCGGCTTACGGGCGGTTGTATCACTCTCGATTCGCAGCCTTTCTCAGGATTGTGCGAAAACGCCCTGCGAAGTTTGCGAGGCGATGCAATTTCTCTGGTCCATCAGGAAGCAGAGGGAGCCTTGCATCCGCTGATGAGAGTACAGGATCAGATCGCGGAGATATTTCGCGCCCATAGACCGTGGAATTACCGAAAGTGCCTCGAGCAGTCACAGAACATTTTGATTGAGGTCTTCTCGGAAACCGCTGAGCGCATATCCAGGTCCTATCCTCATGAACTAAGCGGAGGGCAGCGACAACGGGTACTTATCGCTCAGGCGATTGCCTGCCGGCCAAAAATTATGATTGCCGACGAACCGACCGCCTCGCTTGACCTCGCTACCCAAGCGGAAATAATTTCGCTTTTGAGCACGTTGAAACGCCAGCACCGCATGGGCTTTATTCTTATAACCCACAATCCCGCCATTTTAAGGGCGCTCGCGGACCGCATCATCGTGATGTACGCCGGGAGGATTGTTGAAGATGGCCCCAGCGATTCCGTCTTCGTCACTCCCCTTCATCCTTACACTAAGGCCCTCCTCGGCCTCGAGCGGCGGGTCGGCGCTCCGCTACGAAACATTAAGCGCAAACTGGCTACTCTTGCGGGATCAGCGCCGGACCCACGCGAATTGCCACGCAGCTGCACCTTCGAGCCGCGGTGTAATGTCCGCAAGCCGGAATGTTCTCCTGAGCCCAATTTGCTTTCGGTCACACCCGATCATCGGGTGCGGTGCGTACTTTATGAAAAGTGAGCAGCTGGACAACGCAGTTCGGCCGATTCTAGAAATCCGCAATTTAACCAAGATTTTTTCCGGCCGGAGTTTATTTCAGGGACGGCGGCCTTTTACCGCCGTGGACAACGTTACTTTCGCGCTCTCAGCTTCGCGCACACTAGCGTTGGTTGGCGAAACAGGATCGGGCAAATCTACATTGGCGCGATGTTTGGTGCGCTTTGAAGAGGCCACATCAGGTGACATTTTGATTGATGGGCAAAATCTTCGGGCGCTCCGCGGATCGCAACTACGGTTCAGCAGGCGACAAATCCAGCTCATCTTCCAGGAACCCATGTCGGCTTTGAACTCACGATTTTCAGCCCTTGAGGCGATCGCGGAACCTCTCATTTTGTCAGATCTATCTCGCGACAAGGTGAACCGGCGCGCATTGGCGGCCATGGATGATGTAGGTCTACCCAGGAGTTGGGCTGCTCGCAGTACTCATCGCTTCAGCGGAGGACAGAAGCAAAGACTTGCATTGGCAAGAGCACTTGTCGTGGATCCAAAAGTGGTCATCATGGACGAAGCGCTGTCTGGACTGGATCTTTCTGTCCAGGCACAAATGATCAATCTGATCCTCGACATGCAGTCCAGGTACAAGTTCGCCTGCCTCTTTATCACTCACGATCTCAACCTGGTGGATGCCGTTGCGGATGAAGTCGCAGTCATGAAGAACGGCTCAATCGTGGAGCATTCCAACGTCGCATCGGTGCTCGGCCATCCAGAGCATCCTTATACACAAGCCCTGCTTACGGCGATGCATTTCGATAGCGACATTTCATTGCAGTTAGCGACGGTCGACTTATGAGCTTTCTATTGCGGCGTCTGGCGCACGTATTGTTCTTACTATTTGGCGTGTCTCTCCTGTCTTTTGTCTTTCTATCCCTAGCGCCTGGATCGTTTTTGGACGAGATGAGGCTTGATCCCCAGGTATCGCCGGCAGCCGTGGCCGCACTTCGTTTGCAATATGGGTTAGATCGGCCGGTGTACGTACGTTACGGCCAATGGATCAAAGCACTAGCTCACGGGGATCTGGGTTATTCCTTCGCATACAACCAGCCAGCAGCGGTTCTCCTATTACCCCGGGCCCGCAACACCTTGGAACTGACTATCACCGCGACGGCAATCGCCTGGCTTATTGCCGCCCCGCTCGGAATGTGGGCAGCAGCTCACCCAAAAGGATTTGCAGACCGCCTGATGTCATTCGGTACCGCAGCGCTGTTGGGTATCCCCGATTTGCTTGTGATTCTCTTTCTGTTACTGCTGGCAGTCCACACACATCTCTTGCCCGCAGGCGGCATGAAGTCCGTCGATTTCGACTCTTTAAACCCTATTCATAAGGTCAAAGACCTCGCCATCCATTTCGTGTTACCCCTGCTGGCTTTGGTGCTTGGTATTTTGCCCACGCTCCTTCGACATGTTCGCGACGCCGTCACGAAATCTTTGCAGGAACCCTTTTTGCTTGCAGCTGCCGGTCACGGCATACCGAAATCGAGGCTCTTACTTCGATACGCGTTTCCCATGGCCGCCAATCCGCTCATTTCGCTCTTTGGACTGTCGGTCGGCGCGCTGTTGAGTACCTCTTTGCTCATCGAGGTGGTCTTGGGTTGGCCAGGGCTCGGCCCCATGCTGCTGGAGGCCATTTTGTCCCGAGACATATATCTCGTCATCGGCGCGATCATGATTTCCAGCCTGTTTTTAGTTGGGGGAACCTTCCTGAGCGACATTATCCTGTTCTGCCACGACCCCCGCATCCGCATGGGAAATTACACATGACAGTGTCGCGGCGCGTGTTCTTTTTGATTCTTGTCCTGGCAGCATTGCACCTGGCGGTGCTCTTCGCAGGTTTTTTGGTTCCTTACGATGTTGGCTCGCAAAATCGCGAGTTGCCCTTCGCACCCCCATCTCGAATTCACATTTTCGACTCCGGCGGACATTTGCGCCCCCCTTTCATTTACTCATGGAAGCCTCTCCAAGAGGGCCTTGCAGAGTATGACGAGGATCGTAGCCGTCCATTCCCGATACAATTTTTCGTGCGCGTGGACAAATATCAGCTCGCCGGCTTCATACCCTGTGAACACCATCTTTTCGGTACGGCCGCACCGTCCCAGATTGCCATTCTGGGCACCGACGGTTTTGGACGCGACGTTTTTTCGCGCGCCTTGACTGGGGGTCAGGTTTCCCTGCTTACGGGAATACTGGCGACAATTATTACCATCACAGTAGGTTCGCTGCTTGGAGCTCTCGCTGGATTCTATGGTGGTCGCTTGGACGATATCCTGATGCGGGCCGCTGATCTATTTTTGGCGCTACCTTGGCTCTATTTATTGTTTGCAGTTCGCGCCTTCCTTCCGCTGCAGGTCGAACCTAAACGGGCCTTCGCTATTCTGAGCTGCATTATCGGGCTGGTCGGATGGGCGAAACCAGCTCGTTTGGTTCGAGGGATTTTTCTGAGCGTCCGGGAACGCAACTTTGTTCATGCCGCCCGCGGATTTGGAGCACGGGACTCCTACATTATCCGGCGCCATTTGCTGCCGGAAGCTTCGGGCGTGATTCTCACGCAGGTGGCTCTGCTTATTCCTCAATACGTCCTGGCGGAGATAACACTTTCTTTCCTGGGGCTTGGGATTGGCGAGCCAGTTCCAACTTGGGGAAACATGTTGAATGCACTTATGCAAACTAATGTACTGCAATCCTACTGGTGGATGATCACGCCAGGTTTGATAACCATTCCGTTTTTTCTTGGCTATCATCTGCTCGGAACGGCCATGGATGAGCATGCCTCTGACGCTTAATGCCACCGCCGGCCGCTGGGCCTTGGCCTTGTTAACGTCCTGCCTTGTCGCAGTCCTCTGGCTCCCCCGCTTTTACCGGCCTACGACCGCTGTACAGAGGACCGCGCCTAAAGCGGATACAGAATTCCTGTCCACGCATTCTGATGTGGGAACTCCAGGTGGGCGGCTGGTTGTTGCCCTTACGGCCGAACCAAAAACTTTTAATCCCGTGACTTTATCGGACGATGCTTCCAAGGCTGTCGTAAACGGAATGGTCGCTGATCTGGTTCATATCAACCGCTACACCCAGCTCCCTGAGCCATCTCTGGCAAAATCCTGGAGCGTTTCCGTCGACGGCCGGAAATACACACTCAAGTTGCGATCAGGCTTACATTTTTCAGACGGTGCTCCGTTGACCGCCGACGATGTGCTCTTCAGTTTTAACGTTTACCTTGATGAACGCGTCCACTCACCACAGCGAGATCTGCTGATCATCGATGATAAGCCGATTGTGGTGAAGAAAATTGATGTCGACACGGTCGTGTTTGAACTCAGCAGGCCCTACGGTCCTGGCGTGCGCATCTTTGACGGCTTTGCGATCTTGCCGCGCCATCTTTTGGAGGCCGCGTATCGCAAGGGCACATTAGAGCAAAGTTGGACAACCGCAACGCGTCAGCAAGATATTGCAGGCGCCGGTCCATTTCGCTTGAAACAATATGTGCCAGGCCAAAAGTTGATTTTGGAGAAAAACCCTTTCTACTGGAAGTCTGACCTCCAAAACACACGGCTACCCTACTTGGACCAACTGATTTTTCTTTTTATTCCCAACCAAGACGCGGCATTTTTGAGATTTCAATCCGGCGAGATTAATCTACTCAGTCATATGAATCCGCACGACTTCATGTCTTTTCAACGCGAAGCCAATTCGCGAAATATTCAATTGCTGGACGCGGGCGCCAGCCTCGAATGGAATTTCCTATTCTTTAATCTCAACGATCCGGCGAAATCCAGTCCCGCGGTCGCACGCAGCCAGAAGTGGTTTTCCTCAACCGCGTTTCGCAGAGCGGTGTCAGCTGCGGTCGATCGTCCAGGGATGGTTCGATTGATCTATCAAGGAAAAGCAACTGCCATCTGGGGACCCGTCACTCCCGGAAACAAATTGTGGATGTATTCTAATCTGCCTCAACCGCCTCGCTCGTTGAGTACCGCCCGAGAACTTTTGCGCGGCGAAAAGTTCTCCTGGGCTCCCAACGGCGACCTTCTCGATCCCGAGCTTCAACCCGTCCGCTTCTCTATTGTCGTCGCCTCGTCAAACGCGGAACGAACCGCTATGGCTACTCTGATTCAAGAAGATCTCCGCCAGCTCGGTATGCGCGTGACGATTGTTCCCCTCGAATTTCGTGCGCTTCTGAATCGCATTCTGGATACCCATGACTACGAGGCCTGCATCCTAGGACTAAGTAGTGGGGATACCGATCCCAACGCCGACAGCAACGTATGGCTCTCCAATGGCGAAACTCATATATGGAATCTGCACAGCGGCAAACCGCCGGCGGATTGGGAAGCCGAGATTGATAGCCTGATGCGCAAGCAACTAATGGAGCCCTCCTTTAGTAAACGAAAAGCTGAATTTGATCGGGTGCAGGAGTTGCTCTCGGCCAACCAGCCTTTAATATTCCTTGTGAGTCCACATGTGTTGGTCGCGGCGAAGAATAAACTGGGCAATTTTCGACCTGTGGTAATGGATCCGGTGGATCTTTGGAACGTTGAAGAATTGTACTGGAAACGAAATTAATCGTTACCGTTTGGGTAGGGCGCTCTCCGGTGTCGGCATGGAAATTGCCACCACACTCTTATTGCGGCTCACTGACTAGAATGAAATTCTAATGGTGGCATGTCTATATCCGATACAGCTCCGGCCGTGGCGGCCTTAATCGACGAACTCGTTGGGGCTGAGGACCGCCCCGCGCTTGCTCGCATTTTCCGAAACTCTACGGTACTGGGCGATCGATCTACCCTCCTGGGATTGGCCGATTCTGTAAATCGAATAGCCCGTGAAGACCTTTCACGGGCAGAACGCCTGGCTGAGGCTGCGTCTTATCTTGCCGATCTTCTCGATGATGACTATTGTCGAGCGCAGGACCGGTCGATCGTCCGGGAATGTCCAGGTTTTACGTGGCCACTACGCGCGCGCCGTTGAGACTTTTGAAAAGTCATTGGACATATTCCGATCGCTGGGAGAAGAACTGGACGAAGCCGCAACTCTGAGTAGTTCATTGCAGGCGCTTATCTATTTGGGTCGTTATAAAGAGGCCCTTGAAAGTGCCCACAAGGCCCAGGCCATCGCGGAACGCCACCATGACGAACTAATGCTGGCGCGCCTGCAGATTAACTTCGGCAATATTTTCCATCGGCAAGATCGCTTTGAGGACGCCGTGAACCACTACAAGTCGGCGTTCGCGACTTTGGAAACATTGGGTCAACACCGCGACTGTGCAGTGGCCGCCGTCAATATGGCCGTCTGCTACATCTCGCTGAACGACTTCCATCGAGCCGAACTAGCTTACAAGCAGACGCGAGCGATATCCGAGCGGGAACATATGCCCCTGCTCGTCGCCCAGGCGGATTACAACATTGCTTATCTGCATTACTACCGTGGCGAACACAATCTGGCCATTCATCTCTATCAACAAACCCGTCTTTACTGCGAGCGGGTCGGAGATCAATACCATGGAGCTTTATGCGACCTCGATCAGGCCGAGATGTATTTGGAGTTGCAGTTAAATCATGAGGGTTCCGAGTTAGCGCAGCGAGCTCTCGCCAGCTTCGAAAAAATGGATATGGCTTACGAGGCCGCGAAAGCCACGGTGTTCTTGGGCGTGGCCGCCTATCAGGATCGCAAACCATTCCTGGCCCTGGAATTCTTAAAGACTGCTCAGCAGCGCATGGATGGCGAACAAAATTTTCCCTGGGTGGCAGTAATTGAGTTCTATCAAGCCCTGATATACAAGCAGGAAGGACGTTATTACGAAGCCCTGAAACACTGTAAATTGGCCCAATCGTTTTACGCTGAACATCCTGATTCGGGCAAGTGGGTTCTCACGCAATCGCTTCGAGCAGCCTTACATTTGGATGTCGGGGAGGTCCAGGAAGCAGAGGATTGGGCGGAACGTGCCGTTGCTTGCGCTGAGACGATTGACTCCCCGGCGCTGCTCGCGCGAGCCTATGCAGTCCAGGGCGTAGTGTGCGAATCAACCGCAACGTCTCCAAGACAATCATTCGACTGGCAGCTGAAATCGCTTCGGTCTCTCGAAGCAGCCCCCAGCCGGTTAGGCGCCGAAGAATTGAAAATCCCCTTTAGCAAGCATCGTTTGGAAGTTTATGAAGCGCTTATCTATCTTGGGGAAGGGCTTTCCGATCCGTCAAATCATCCGGCTATCGTTGAATTTGTAGAGAAATCTAAATCCCGCGATCTCGCCGAGCAGATTGCCTTCCGCTCGCACGCAGTTGCATCCCCGCAAAAAGGCCGCAGCGTGTTGGCTGAGCAAGTCAAGGCATTGCGCGAAGAATTGAGCTGGTACTATCGCCGCGTCAACGACTCTGATCTGCAAAAGACCGTCGAACAAATACCTTCGCAAAACTTGCATCTGGCCATCCGCGAGCGCGAGCAGTCTCTCGCGAAGACTCTAGATCAATTGCACGACACAGACGAAGAATTCCACTCCATACAAACGGGAAGCGTAGTGTCGCTTGATAGGATTCGTTCAGAGCTTTGCTCAGAAGAAACGATCCTTGAATTCCATCTGGCCCGCGGTCGCGTGTATGCGTGCTTGATCGGTCGCGATCAGTTGCGCATTGAAAAGGTCACAACCGTCGAAAAAGTTCGTGATTTATTGCAGTGTTTGGAAGCACAGTTCTCGAAGTATCGGCTTGGAGAAGATTATGTAAAGCGATTCTCTTCCATGCTCGCTGAATCGGTGCAGGCGCTGCTGCGGAATTTGCATACGGTGCTGATTGAACCTCTTAGTTCTTACCTGACAACAAAGCGCTTGATCGTTGTCCCCGATGGTTTGCTTCATTACTTACCATTTCATGCGTTTTTCGATGGATCGAGCTATCTCGGTGACCGGCACATCGTTTCTTACGAAAGCAGCGCCAGCGCTTGGTTTTTAGCCCGGGCTAAAAAACACGGCCACTACGACCACGATTTGGTGGTTCGCTCAGAACAACTCCTACGGCAATTCTTCCGTCGCACAAGGCATCGCAGCTGTTTTGCCGTCCTCTAAAATCATTTCTGGCAGCAACTCGTCGGCCGAGATCCTCACCAGGCATGTGCCAGCGAGCCGCTTCATTCACCTGGAAACACATGTGGATCCGCACCCGGATAATGGACTTCTTTCCACTTGGTTTCTGGGAGCCGACAAACTTACTATCTTGGACACCTTCAATCTTCGCTTGCCGTGTTCATTGATCAGCTTGATAGGCACCGCGCCGGGATTGCATTCATCAGGAAATGGTGAAGAGATCAATCTTCTGGCGCGGGGTTTCGAATACGCTGGAGCTAAATCCGTGTTGATGCCACTGTGGGCCTCCGACGACACCGCCATAGCAACCTTATTAGAAGCGTTCTACAGAATCGCCCACTTGCAGCCGGATCGAGGAATTGCATTGCAACAAGCGGCCGTGTCGGTCCGAGAGAAATTCCCTTGTGCTTATTATTGGGCCTCTTACGTCCTGAGAGGATCCGCGGGCAGGTCCGAGCCACCACAATTGATACCGGCCCTGTAACATCCCTGTTACTCGAAAGGTCCCAAAATATAACGCGACGGTTGAACGGCGCGTTTGAGCGGGAGATGCTATTAATTGCGGGGTTTGTATAAATAGCGCCACTTTTTCAAAAGGCACGTCAATGCTCAGATCAAATGAACCTGCTGATCGCGACCACGATCGCCTGGTCTATCTGGAAGATCAACTGACGAAGATTCGATCGGGTACGATTTTTGCACTCAATCAGATGCTGGATCTGAAAGACCTTGATACCGGGTTGCACTCAACGCGTCTGGCAGAATGGGCTGTTCGCGTGGGCGAGCACTTCGGAATGGGGGAATCAGAACTGCGGCACCTGGAAACTGGAGCAATCCTCCACGATATCGGCAAAGTTGGCGTTTCGGACGCGATATTGAACAAGCCGGGAAAACTGGATCCGACCGAGCGTATGCAAGTGGAGCGGCACTCTGAATACGGCTGGGGTATTCTGCGTATGATACCCACCTTTGAACGCACCAGCTTGCTCGTACTCCATCATCACGAGCGCATCGATGGCAAAGGGTATCCGGCAGGGTTGAGTGGCGAAAATATCCCCATCGGGTCGCGCATTATTTGCGTGATCGACTCGTTCGACGCCATGATTTCTGATCGTAGCTATCGTAAGGGTTTGCCGGTGGAAGAAGCGATCCGTCGCCTGCACGCCGACTCGGGAACTCAATTTGATCGTGGTGTAGTGGAACTATTCGTGCGCGTGGTCTCGCACGATTTCGCCGAAGTCGCATCATTCAAGTGATGGCCCTCATGGCATCATGGACGCTCTCCTCTATTTGGTCTCTCGTTCAGAGGCGGGTTTCCGTCAAGCCAAAATCCTTCCGCAATTGCAATGTCTTTTCGAATGCCATCCGGCGGCGGTGTTGTCGAATTTATGCACCACCCCCGGACAGCGGCGAAACATCGCGTCAGGTAAGGTTCGTCCGGACCCCGGCCGCGCTGGTGTTCGCAGCGATCCGCTAACTCTTGGCCGCCATCGCATCCGAATTAACATCCTTCTTACCGGTAACGCCTTCGAGCGCAGCCAGTACACCGCGATAGTCGTTTTTATCGCACTGCATCGCGATTCCGCCTTTTGTCTCGCCGGTTGCCCACGTCAATCCAAAAAAATGCGTGGAAGATAAAATATTGTTACAACTGTAGTACCGAATACAATTTAAGAAATTAGCTATCGGCAGGATGTCCATCGGCGCATAAGTGCCACTATCGGGCTCGCTGTTGTTTCTTTCGGGATCGGCGCGCTTCTTCGACTTCGTGAGCGCCATTAAATATGTGCGGTTGAATGCCCGTTAGACAGAGAAGATCGGTACTGCCTTTGCTGACAGGATAGCCGGTTGAAGTCGGTCCTACCTCTTATTGGGCTTTCGATTTGCCCCTCAGTGGAATTTTAATTAACTCCCCGCCTTGCAGGTGATCGAAATCCAGTACCTCGGGATTGAGCTTCCTGATTTCTTGAAACTGTTCGTCATCGAAGCGCCCGGCATAGCGCACGCTCAAATCTTTTACCGATTCGTCGCGGCTGGCCATCACATTCAGGATGCGCCCCTTCTCGACGACTGGAGCAGGCGCCGCCGAACCTCTCAATACCGCTGACGCTTTTACGTCCGCCGGATGGAACCGCTCGATGATCGAAGGAAGGGTGGTGCCGAGCAGTAGCATTGCAGCGACAGCGGCGATCCGCACCAGGCCGCGGCTCGAGCGGTACGGGGCGAAGGATTTCTCGCTCAGCGAATAAGAGAAGGGCGCAGCAGGAAAACTCAAAATGGGAGAGTCAAAACGTGGCTTCGCGCGCTCTGGCGGATCTGCCGCCACGGGCAGCGCGATACCCGGGGTGGTTGGCTGCAACGCGCGTTGCGGCGGACTGTCCAGCAGCGCTAAGTCTTCTTCGGCCAGCAGCCAGACCAACGGCTCCTCGCGGTGAACGGAAGCGTCATACAACTCAAAATCAAACTCATCGTCGCGGTGCGGTTTGGGTAGATTGGCCATGAAGCAATCTTTACGAAGCTCTTTCACATTCCGTTCACAAACTACAATGCAAATTTACACTTCCGGGGCGCGCTCGTCAAAAAGAGCGGATCGCAGGCTTTTTTACGGAGTGGAGGGATTGCAGCGCTGAACAGCGTATTTGGTTTTCTAAGTCCTACCAGTTCGGCAGCAGTACCGGCTGCGACTAGTGTGCCGCGCGCGCGCGCATGCCGAGCGCCCGTGTCAATTGCAATGCATTTTCGAATGCCCATCCGGCGGCGGTGTTATCGAATATGCACCAGACTCGGGGCAGTGTTTCCAGTTTGTGGGCTACCTGTTTTACAAATTCTTCCGGATAGCGCGAGTAGTACGGGCGCGGCGATCCATGGAGCCGAAAATACGCGAGGCCTTGGAAGCCACCCGTGTCCGCCGCCTTCGGCACGCAGGCAGGGTCGGAAGCAGCGCGGGCTACGTGAAACTCTTGCAGGCACTGCTCAGCACTGTCACCGAACCAAGTGCTGTGGCGGGGCTCGCAAACCACTTTGCCGGCGTAATGCTGACGCAAAAGTGCGAAAAACTCGCTGACTGCTCCGATTTCAAACTCCAGGCTCGGAGGAGTTTGGACCAGCAACGGGCCCAACTTGCCATCCAGATAGCCGACTTGCTGGAGAAAATCGGTTAGCAACTCCGGCGCACATTTCAATTTTGCGTCATGCGTTATCGCCCTTGGCAGCTTGACCGAGAAACGAAAATCATCAGGCACACTTGCTGCCCAGCGCTGCCAGGTAGCAGGCTTGTGGCTACGCCGAAATGACGAATTTATTTCACAGCAGTTAAACACCCGCGAATACCGCTGCAAATGACTCCCCAAAGTTGCAGCCTCATCAGCGTAACGCGGAGGTATGCTCCATCCAGCGCATCCCACCCGGGCAGCGCCGCCCCCAGCCTCGGCCGTTTCATTCCCTCGTCCAGTAGTCATCTGCTGCCGCGCCTTCACAGCATACTCGAAAGCTCTCGCGGGACGACTTAGCGACACCGGGGACGCCCACGCTAATGAATGCAGCCTTCCACAAAGTATATCTGGCGGCGCGAAAGAGAAGCCATCCTCGAGTGAAAAACGGAATTGGTGGTGTGCAATAGCGCGGCTCTGGAAGTTAGCGGGTGTCAAAAGTCATGCGCTGGGATGGCCAGAATCCCGTAGAATTCAAATTACGCTATGCTCGTACCTAACAACCAGGAACCGTGATGATCTCGTTTGCAGACAAGGTGACCGTGCCGGCCCAGGTGCTGGTCCGGCTTTTGGAGAAGGAAGCGGTGTTGTTGAACCTGGAGACAGAGCGTTACTTCGGGCTGGACGAACCCGGCACGCGAATGTGGCAGTTGCTGACAGCGGAGCCCAGCGTCGAAAACGCCTATCAAAAACTTTTAGACGAGTACGATGTGGACGAAGACACGCTACGCAATAACCTCAGCGAGTTGTTGGAAAAATTGATAGAGAATGGTTTGCTTACAGTGATTCCTTCTAATGTTGGAAGCACTTCAACGATTTAATAATCTGGAGCCTCAGGCGCGGGGATTATTTCTGCGAGCCACAGCGCTTCTTCCCGTTATCCATTTCAGCCTGCGACTGCGGGGATTTCGTGGTACGCAAATGACGATGGAAAAATATTTATCACCCTTGAGCATGGACGTAGAAATGAATCCCCAGAGTGACAACCGGGCTCGAAGTCTGGCATATACGGAATGGGCGGTGAGGTCAGCTGCTTATCGATCGCCCGCTAAGTCAACGTGCTTGGAAAAGTCGCTGGCCTTGTGGTGGCTGCTGGGCCGGCAAGGGATCGCGTCAAACATACGGATCGGAACTCGCAAGTCTGGTGAAAACTTTGAGGCGCACGCGTGGGTTGAGTACAAGGGGATAGTGTTAAACGACACTGAAGAGCCGCATCGCCATTACGCAGTGTTTGAGGAGGCATTTCCGGTCTTCGAGAGGGCAAAAAAATAGCGGCAAGTACGCAAGGCTTGCCGCTTTTGTCGAATCGCGGTGATTCCGGCTTAGGCGAGCGAAATGACTGACGCGCCCTTGAATTTGGCTACTGCCAGTGCCAAAACCATAAGGCCAAGGGTCATAAGACCGATGGTGGACGGTTCGGGTGTCGCAAATGTCCCCGCAGGATCCCCGGTACGGCGGTCGGTGAAACTTCCCCCGTTCGGCGGCAACATGGTCGGATTTGACTCCGGACCGCTGTACAGTTGGGCTCCGGCGACCAAGATATCCAAGCAGTCTCCGCCAGAACACGCCCCAAAACCGCCTCCCACTGCCGAATTGTAAAAAGTGAGGAAATCGTTCGAAGGCGAGCCGTTTATCATAAGATTTAACGGAGTTACCTCGAATCCTTGACCTGTTCCAAAAACAATCACAGTTGGCATGACGGGCAGGTCAAACGAGGCGGATACCGGTCCGGAAAACTGATAAGACAGCGTGTCGGCAGACGCCTGACCCACCCCTAAGAACAGCAATATGCCAAGCAAGAATAAAACGCGGTTTGAGGATTTCATAGCCACCTTCCTTCAGTAACTAGAGCAATTCAAGAACCAATCTATTCAGATTTTGCGTCGCTAACCCATTGATAAATACTGGGTTCACCAAAGTATTACGGTATGAATTGGAGAGTAAGGAAAAAATTTTCGCACTGAACCCCAAGTTGTCACCTTTTGCAGACGTTTCCGTGAGCCGGTTGGCGTGGCGTCCCGAAGGCCTTATGATCTTCTTCGCCGAACAATGGAGGTACCGTGAGCGGGATAATAGGCCTGATTCGAGAAGACGGTTCGCGTCTCGACCCTGCCCTATTACGAAGCATGATCGAGTCCCTGGCCTACAGAGGACCTGATGGCCTTGATGTTTGGGAGGGCAGCAGCGTTGGCTTGGGCGTCGCGAAGCTCCACACCTCCGGAATATCGGGGGCCGAGCCGGCTCGCCTGGATCGGTTGGTTATAGCTGCCGATGCTCGCCTAGACGACGCACAAGAGCTAAAAGGTCGACTGAAAGCAGCGAGCACTCCAATAGAATTGCCCGATCCGGTTCCCGACTCGATTCTGATCCTTCATGCCTACCGCACATGGGGCAGCAACTGTCTGAAATATCTGCGCGGCGATTTTGCTTTCGGCATTTGGGACACTGTAGCGAAAACATTATTCTGTGCGCGAGATCATTTTGGTATCAAACCCCTTTACTATGCTCGTCTCGGCGGTCTTTTTATATTTACTAATTCTATAAATTGCCTGAGGTCATATGCATCCGTAAGCTGTAAATTGAACGAACTTGCTATCGGAGATTTTCTTCTCTTCGGGTTGAATTACGATGAAAGGACAACTACTTTTCAGGACATTCTGCGGCTTCCTCCAGCGCACGGACTGTGGCTGTCAGACCGTGAGTTAAGAATTAAGCGCTATTGGCATCCTCCCACAGAAGAACGTATCCGCTATGCGCGAGACGAGGATTACGTCGAGCACTTTAACGAAATATTGAGGTCTGCCGTCGCGGACCGGCTACCGCACCGCCGCGTTGGAATTCTATTAAGCGGGGGGTTGGACTCCGGGGCTGTTGCCACGGTTGCGAAAGAAATTTCCGATTCTCGCAATCATCTGCCAGAGGTGCGCAGTTACACCGTTGGCTACGATCACCTCATTCCCGACGAAGAGCGGCATTATGCAAAATCCCTGGCGCAACGCTTGGACATCGTAAATCGTTATTTGCCTCTCGATGATATAGATGCATTAAAAGAGTGGAATCAAGTGGCGGAGAAAGTTCCTGAGCCGATGATCCCAACGCCATCGTGGCCCGGACTACTCCATATGTGCGCGTCGGAATGCCGGTCAGTGCTGTCAGGTGAGGGCATCGACAATTTAATGTATTTCCAGATGTGGCCGTATCTCAACGATCTGCGCCACCGAGGCGAGTGGCTACGCATGTCCGTGGATGCTGCGCGGTTTGCTTGGGTGCGACCGTTTCCGTGGCGGGGTATCTCTAGCCGCGCGAGATATGCCGCAGCTGAAATCAGTGGTCACATGAAGTTGCCTCGATGGATTGCTCCGGAATTCGCCAAGCGAAACGATCTAGCCACGCGCTGGAATGACTGTCGCAGATTGAATATTCCAGCCGTGAGTCATGCGTCGCGGCCCAAGGCTCATGCTTCGATGTACCTACCCCAATGGACCAACATGTTCGAATTTCAGGATCCAGGCGTAACAAACTGTCATGTAGAGGTTCGGTATCCATTCTTGGACCTCCGGATTGTAAATTATTTGTTAGCTCTGCCTGCTTTTCCGTGGTCCTACCAGAAAAGGCTTTTGCGAAACGCACTTGCAGGCAGAATTCCCGAGCAAGTCCGGTTGCGTCCTAAGACGCCGCTCTCCGCGGACCCGGTGGTGAAAAAGCTTCTCAATGGAGGGCAAAGTTGGGCGGAAACACGCAAATTAAGCCCACGAACGAAGGAGTTCGTGAATCCAGCCGAGATGGAACCCATTCGTGATACCATAAATCCCGGTGATCTGGCCCCTTTCTTCCTTGACGCATGGCTTAAGGGTCTGCGGTAGTCAATCATCGGAGGTCGTCGGGTTATGGATGGAACGGGTCCCAAAAAACAAGCGAAGTCTTACTCGAAGCCGACTCTCACGGTGTACGGGAACATCCGCGAATTAACTCAGTCGGTAGGCTTTTCGGGCAGCCTTGACAGCGGCGGGGGAGGAAACAAGACCACCTTCAGCAGCTCTGGAGTTCGGCCTAAAAAAACCCGCTAAAAACTCCTGGTGGTCGACTCACACCCACACTCGTACTACGTTTATGGCCTTTCAATCGTGTCTAATCGTCGACTTCCCGGCGTAGTCTCGACGCCTACGAGGCCCTTAGGGGGTGACGTAGCCGAATTGGTTATCAGTTTCGGATACCTGCCGCAAACTGAGCCTTCGGCCGACCGGCATGTTATCTTCACGGGTCCTTCTGACGCTGTAACAGGCGAACCCAATTTGGTCATCTGGAGTATCGCGGATGGCTCCTTCCTGCGAATCGTTTATTCCGACCATACGGAGTTCTGGTTAGATAAGGCTTTGAAACGGGTATGGGCGACTTGGCCCAGCGGCTCGTCCCTTGAGGATACCCTCTGCTACTTATTGGGGCCGGTTTTCGGTCTACTCCTTCGCCTGCAAGGACGGGTCTGCTTACATGCTAGCGCTGTAGAAATCAACGGCGAGTCCGTTGTTTTTGTAGGTTGTGAAGGGGCTGGAAAATCAACAACAGCGGCGGCCTTTGCGCGCCTAGGGTCGCCCGTTTTATCGGATGACATTGTCGTGCTTCATGAAGAGCAGGGTAGGTTCCACGTGCTTCCAGCCTATCCCCGCGTGAATCTATGGCCGAGCTCTGTAAAACTTCTGTACGGCTCCGAGAACGCGCTTCCGCTAATAGCTACCGGTTGGGAAAAGCGGTTTTTGGCGTTGGGAAAAGAAGGCTGCCAAAATTTGGCGATCGTGCGGCACCCATAGGGACGATCTATGTGCTCGGTGGCTCGGCCGCAACTACAGATCTATCTATTGAAACCCTTTCGAAGAAGAACGCTTTGCTGACGCTCATAGTCGAACACGTACGCTACACATTTTCTCGACGCTGAGCAGCGAGCAGAAGAATTCGCATTATTGAGCCGGTTGATAGATCAAATTCCCGTGCGAAAAGTAAACTGCAAGCGACACCTCGTGAGCCTTGATGTATTGTGCAAATTTATTTGCGATGATTTTACCCGACATCGATTCTCGGAAATAATCTAGGTAAGGTTGCAATGTACTCGCTCAAGAGCTTCGGCGACATGATTGCTGATTCCCCCAGATTCAACGCTTACGCGGATGCAATTTCGCGTTGCGTGCGCCCGGGCGATGTGGTGGTTGAAATCGGTTGTGGGCCGGCAGTCTTTGCCCTAATGGCGTGCCGGGCGGGTGCGAGTCGGGTTTATGCAATTGACACCGAAGATATCCTCGCGACAGCTCGGCTTATCGCGGCTGCGAATGGCTGCACGGACTGCATCCGGTTTCTACAGGGCGATTCCCGCAAGGTCAAGTTGCCTGAGCGCGCCAACGTCATCATTTCCGACATTCGAGGCGTGCTCCCTTTATTTAATGGCGCTGTTTCATCGTTGAGGGATGCGAGCGAAAGATTCTTGGTACCCGGGGGTCTCATGATTCCCCGCCGCGACGTCCTGAAAGCAGCTCTCGTAGAAGCACAACAGTTTTATTCAGAGTTGACTACACCGTGGTGCAGATCGGTGAAGAAAGCGGAGTTCTCACTCCCGCTGAAAATGATTCTCAATACTCCGCATGGCACGCGCGTCAAGTTTGAAGAACTCATGAGCCTGCCAAAGGATTTTTGCTCGATCGACTACGCGCTCAACCCCGGCACCAACGCCGGCGCAAAGTTACGCTTTTCCGCTCAGCAGGAGTGGAACCGCGCATGGAATCGTCTTATGGTTTGAAACCGAACTCTGCGACGGAATTGGATTTTCATCCGGCCCGGAGTCCGGGGTCGCAATTTACGGTCACATGTTCTTACCTTGGTTGGAGCCGGTCTCGTTACAACGAGGACAGCAGGTTGCGGTGGAGTTGCACGCCAACCTCGTTGGCAATGAGTACGTCTGGCGGTGGGAAACAGAAATTGACCCGCTGAATGACGGCCGCAAAATCCATTTTCAGCAGAGTTCCTTTGAGGGCGCAAATGTCTCCGCCGAGACGCTGCGACGCCATGCGACCGATTATGTACCGATTCTGACCGAAGCCGGCGAGGCTGATCGGTTCATGCTGCAAGAAATGAACGGGACGGCGACGCTGCAGCAAATCTCTGAAAAGGTCGCTCAGAGATTTCCAAACATATACCCAGACAGCAGCGAATCGTTTCAGCGGGCAGCGGAATTGGCGCGACAGTTCTCACGTTGAAGTTGTTTGCCGCGGCAGATGAATATGTCGCGACGCTGCCGCCGGTTGAGGGCGTGCGCCTATCACTTATCCGCGATCCGTTTGAGACTGTCACCAATCCCCGTCAACAGGATTACGATCTCGATAAGCGCCCATTCGATTGTTCTGTTGTGAATCGGAATCCTCGCCAAAGTCTGAATATTCTTTTGTTCGAGTTGTTCCAACTGAAAATTTCGCAGCTGTTCGATGTCGATCGCCATGTGGTTAGCTCCTCTTAGTTCTTCTCAAGCTCAAACGAATTCCCAGCGAGTCTGGCATGCATAAAAGTGGCCCTTTTAAAGGGCCAACCGGGACGAAGTGTAAATCATACGTTCTACTCAATCGTCGCGCGCCATGCCCGCAACACTTCGCCGACGGTCCAGGCCTGGGCGATACAACCCCTGGGACTGAATGGCGGATCGCCATCGAAGATTTCACCGAGCGTGCCCAATCCATATGTATGAATTTGCTGGCCGAGCGGCTCGAGAAAGCTGAGGGCCGCAGCGCGATCACCGTATACACGCAAATGGGCGAGAACGAATGGCCCGAGCAACCATCCCCAAACCGTGCCTTGATGATATGCCCCGTCGCGTTCGCGCACACCGCCGCCATAGTGACCTTGGTAACCAGGCTCGCCTTGCGCAAGACTGCGCAGTCCGTAAGAAGTGAGCAGGCGCCTGGCGCAGAAATCCACTACGAGCTTTTGTTGTTCGGGAGCCAGCGGGCTCTGCGGCAGCGAAACTGCGAAAATTTGATTGGGGCGCAGAGCGATGTCGTTGCCGGTGCCAGGCGAGTCAATGACGTCGTAGCAGCATCCCGCGGCGGCGTTCCAGAATTTAGCAAAACTTTGCTTTACCTGTGCGGCAAGTTTGCCGAAAGGCTCGGCGGATTTTTTGACCAGGGGAGCCAGGCTGGCCATGGTTTCGAGCGCGTTATACCACAGCGCGTTGATCTCCACCGGCTTGCCGATTCGCGGCGTCACCACCCAATCTCCGACTTTGGCGTCCATCCAGGTGAGCTGCACGCCAGGTTCGCCCGCATAAAGCAGGCCGTCGGCTTGGTCTACGTGGATTTGATAGCGCGTCCCCGCAAGATGTGCGCTGATCATTTGTGCCATCACCGGAAAAAGTTCGCGCAGCGTCGCGGTGTCCTGAGTCGCGGCAAAATATTGCCGGACAGCTTCGAAGAACCACAGCGCCGCGTCTACTGTGTTGTATTCAGGGCGGCCTCCAGCATCGGGAAAATTGTTGGGCAGCATTCCGCCGTCGACGTAGCGCGCAAACGCCAGCAGAATTTTCTTGGCGATGTCCGCACGGCCGGTAGTTAGCGTAAGCCCCGGCAGAGCGATCATAGTGTCGCGGCCCCAGTCAGCGAACCAGTGATAGCCGGCGATGATGGAGCGGCCATCCGGCTCTTCGGGCAAGCGCGCGCTTCACGATAAATTGATCGGCGGCCAAAACCAGTTGACGAATCCAGCCGGGCGCGCAGGTTGCCGCTTGCGCGTCGTTGGATGACCATTGCGCGAGCAAACTGTTTTGACGCGCGGACTCCTGCGTCAAGGTTGCAGCGGCATCAACCGATGCGCCGGCATTCGTCGAAAACACCAGCACGGTGCTCTGGTTCAGTTGCAGCGTCACGCGAAAAATGGCGGCCAGCAGATGATCTTCGTGATCATCAAGCCCGCGATACTTTTCCTGTGGAAGAAAATAATTGCGGCACCACTCTTGCTGGATTTCAACATCAGCTTGCGCGCTCAACAGATAAAAAGGCGTGGCAGTTTCATAGGCCGTGACTCGCACTCCATTTTTCAACCTCGCAATATTCATACGCCAGTCACCCGCGTGGGTGCTCGAGTGAAAATCGCGATAGTTCACGTAGCATTTTGTTTGCAGCTCAACAGGACCGCTGCCGCGCAACACGCTGTAGCGCACGTAGGTGGTATTTTCACCATGCTGCATCCACACGCGCTTTTCCAGCAGCGCATCGGCGATCTCGAATCGCCACACCGGCGTCGTTCCGTCGAGAAGAAAACTTTCAACATTCAAATAACCTTGGGGATCAATGGCGCCACTCTCCCATCGATTCGTCGCGATGGCGTAATCAGCGCCTTGGTAACGTACTGTTTCGTCGACTTTGGCGACCAGTTGCGTGCGGCCCACCGGAGGATCGAGCGCGGCAACCAGCAAGCCGTGATAACGGCGGGTGAGGTTTCCACTGACGGTGCCGGAGGCAAAACCGCCGATCCCGTTGGTAACCAGCCACTCGTGCTGCTCGGCAACTTCCAGCACTCCGCAAATTTCGCGGCCAAATTCAACTTCTGCTTTTTGCATCACTGGATCTTTCGTGGAAATACTGTTGAGAGCGACTGTCGGTTGTGGCGGTCACGGCCAATTAATTCCATGGTCAGGCGTTCATTATCTGCCCCGATTGTGGAAGCGGCTATCGAAATGTGAGAGCGCAACAGGAAGCGCCAACGCTGACCGGCAAATTCTTTCACAGCTCAAGTCCTGCGACGGGCACGATCCTCAGATCCCCCCGGAAACCCCATACAATTTCAAGACATCCTTTAGTGTCACGATCCCTTCCAGCTTGTGTACATTCGCTCGACTCACGACTGGCAGCACATCCAGCTGACTGGAACCCATCCGGTCAAGAGCCATATTCAGCGAATGATCCATATGCACATGCGGGAATTCGACCGTTTTGCCAAGAAACTCGTGCAAGGGTTGTTCGGTCAAGCCCTCCGTAAGAGCCGTTTGAAGGTGACTTAGAGAAACCATCCCAATAACCCGGCCATCATCGCAAGCCGGCCAGGCATGCAGGTGACTATCGGAAATTTTCTGCAGTGCTTCTTGAACCGTGGCTCGGGCATCCAGGACTTCAGTTGCCGCATGCATGGCCTGGTACACCTGCCGCTGACCTTCTTGTGTGCGGGAACCGCTGGTCGGCAAATGAATGCCATCTTGGTGGGCCAGCACTTCGTAAATGGGTTCCGGTTGAAAGCGCGACGAGATAAAAAAACTAACCAGATTCGAAATCATGAGCGGTACGATCACCGCGTAATCCCGCGTGATTTCGAAAATCATCAACACTGAAGTCATCGGCGCGCGCACAATGCCGGCAAACGCTGTGCCCATCCCTACCAGGGCGTAGGCTCCAGGCGTCGCTACATATCCGGGCGCGAAATGCTGGGCAATCGTCCCCACAATCCCGCCAAGCATGGCTCCAAGGAAAAGACTCGGACCAAAAATACCCCCCGCGTTTCCCGATGCATAACTGACCGCAACTGCAATCAGTTTCAACGCCAACAGCAGAATCATCAGCTTTAAAGCCATCCCTCCGTTTAAAACGTCACCAACGTATTTGTAACCAACGCCGAGAATTTGCGGAACGAAACACGCCATGATCCCCACGGTTAAGCCGCCAGCCAGCGGCTGAAACCACATCGTTTTCCTGGGACGCGACAGAAACCACACCCGCATCCACAACAGCAACCTGGTGAACGCCGCGGAAATGATCCCGCCCAACACACCGAGGAGCGCGTATATCGCAAGCTCTCCGGGATGCACCAACTGATACTGCGGAACCTTGAACAGCGGATCGTTGCCCAGCAGTAGTCTCAACACTCCCCAGGAAGTTGCCGAAGCCAACACCACCGAGCCGAGCACCGGCGCGTGCAAATCCCCGACGACTTCTTCTAACGCAAAGACCACTGCGGCTAGCGGCGTGTTGAACGCAGCGGCAACCGCCGCGGCGGCCCCCACTGGTATCAGCGCCTTTACCTTCTCCGGCCTCAGCCCCAGGTATCTCCCCAGGAGCGATGCGATCCCCGCGCCGACTTGCACAGCCGGGCCTTCACGGCCGAGAGGAATTCCGCTCGCGAGTGTGGCAGACGTGCAAAAGAATTTTCCGAAGACGGTACCCGCGGAGATCATTCCGCCGCGAGCCCACAAAGCCGCTTTTGTTTGTGGAACGCCGCTGCCCCGCGCGTCGGGGAAAAACCGATACAGCAGGTACCCGACTGAAACGGACCCAACGACTGGAACGAGAAGCCTTCGCCAGGCCGCCGCGCCCTCCGGGTACAGGTGACTTCCAAACCGCTCGGTGATCCAAATAAACGCCACAACGATCAAGCCGACCAGCGCGCCAATCAAAAGTGTCAGCACCAAAAAGATTTGTTCTTCGCGGCGGTCGCGCAGGGTTCTCCAATGTCGCGACGGCGACTGCCACCACTGCTCCCCGGTTGCTGGATGGGTTGCAAGAGGAGCGGAATCGAGGGTAGTCATTTTGGCAATCTCACTGGATATTATTTACCGTCTTGAGGCTGAATTGGAATGATGAGCTGTCCCCAGTTTGCGGCGGCGGCAAAGGTCTGAGGTTGAGCCCAAATTGGTACGGACAAAGCTACCGCAATCGCCTGATGGCCCCGACTAGTCGATCTTCAATAAATTCGTCGCATGATGACGCCTGAGCGATGTTTTCACGCTGAGTTGAGACGAACCGTTGACCATACCGTGGGAGGCGCCATGGTCTTCAGGTGCGCTGCACCAAGTTGCGGGAAGCAGTTCGCGGTAATGCTCATTGAACGGGCTGTTCATCCCGTGCAGTCCCCGGCCGACGAAACAACGGTGACCTTACTTCAACTGTCTTTTCCGATTAAGCGTACGGAGTCAGGCAAGTAGTCTAGCAACGCCAAGTCAACTGCTTTGCCGCTCTAACGCGGTAACTTTATCGACGACCGCATTGTCCAGCTCGGGCCTTTGCTCACGGCCGAATAACCGCTCGTGGATGCTCGCAATATGCTGCGGTTCGATCTTGGCTTGCCGGTCGTAAGTCAGCAGGCCGTTGGTCTCCTGCTCGATGTCCGTGAGCTGCGTGTAACAGAAACCCGCCACAAAACCCAGCGCGGCAATCCCAGCCATCAGGTCGCCGTACTTCACCAGCAATTCGTCGCTGCTCCGGCAGCTGCCGTAGAACTCGAAAAGCATATCGCGCTTGTCTTTCGGTACACCGCGGGGAACCTGCAGAAATCCTCCAACCTCTGAAAGCATAATCGGCTGGCCGCGGTAGCGCGAACCCAGAACAAACAGCGGCTTGTTATCGATCCATACGTGCGCCGGAAGAGGGCCGCCCAGCCGCGTTTCGTGATAGCGCTGCTTTAAAAGCGTGGCGGTGGAGGTGTAATCGTGAATGGCACAGATGTCCGTGATATCGGAATGCTCCCAGCCGTCATTGTCAATCACCGGGCGGTGCCGGTCTATTTCGCGCGTGATTCTAACCATGCGTTCCACAAACGCATATTGCGCGGGGTTACTTTCTTTCAGGCCCGGCAGGCCCATGCTCTCATTGATGGGCACCCAGGTGATGATGCACGGGTGGTTGTAGTCGCGCTCCACGGCTCGCTTCCATTCCGCTGCAAGGCGCTCTTCCGCTTGGGTAGACCACTCGCGCGCGTTGGGCATCTCGCCCCACACCAGCACGCCGAGTTTGTCGCACCAGTAAAGCCAGCGCGGGTCTTCAATTTTTTGATGTTTCCTGACGCCGTTGAAACCGAACTTCTTCACCCACTCCACGTCTTCACGCAGCGCCGCATCAGAAGGGGCCGCCAGATAACTCTCCGGCCAGTAGCCCTGGTCCAAAATCATTCGCAGGTAAGTCGGCGACGCCATTAATCAGGCAGCGGCCGCCACGGAGCTCGATGTTGCGCAAACCCGCGTAAGAACCCACCTCGTCAATCAATTCATCGCCTTGAAACAATCGGATCGTCAACTGGTATAGATGAGGGAATTCCGGCGACCACAATTTCGCGTTGTCGATTGTTAAACGCAAACTGGCGATGGCGGCCGATATTTCTTTTTGAGTTTGCGCCACCAGCGTGTCCCCGTCATAAACGTCCGCTTCCAACCGCCAGATCGCGGAGGGCGCGTGCAGGTAGACCGTCAGATCCAGGGCACCGTTCTTCCACGAATGCGGCAATTTTCAGGTGATCAATGCGAATTGCCGGGACCGGCTCAAGCCACACGGTTTGCCAGATGCCTGAAGTGCAGTAGTAATCGATGTCGTGCGGCAATGCCGTGACGGACTGCTTTCCGCGCGGCTGCGCGGGGCTCTGCGAATCAAATACCCGCACGGTAAGGCGGTTTTTTCCAACATTCAGGTAGGGCGCGATGTTGAATTCAAAAGGAGTGTGCCCGCCACGATTGTGGCCAACTTCCTGGCCGTTTATCCACACCGTGCATTCGTAATCCACAGCGCCAAAATGGAGCAGGACATTCATGTTCTTCCACTTGGTTGGAACTTCAAAGTCGCGAGCGTACCAGATAATTTCGTGCACGCTCTTGTCATTGATTCCCGATAATTCGCTCTGATAAGGAAACGGCACGATGATGCGCTTCTCTAACGGAATACCCAGCGGCCAGCCCAGCGCGGCGCCCTGATCCAGATCATCAAATGCGAATTCCCAAACACCGTTCAGGTTCAGCCAGTCCGGGCGCACGAATTGTGGGCGCGGATATTCTGGCCTGGGTACGTTCGGTTCGTTCACATGCATGGCGATTGAAGTCCCGTGGAGTCAGGATTCATTACGCGGATATAGTGCAGAGGAGCTTCCCCGGGTTGTTCCATAAACTTCTGCGTAAATTCGGGTCCGCTGTAATGAATGCGTTCTGGTTTGTGCCACCAACCCGGCTCCTCTGCCGTGAAATCGTCCGGGCTCTTGCCTTCGGCAATTTCTTTCAGCATTTTGGCGAGAAGCGTGGGCTGCGGTTTTCCGCTGCGCACGTCAAATACTCCCGGCTCGTAAATATTATCGTTGCGAACCAGTAAGGAATTCCAATCAAACGATCCGAGTAGCGCCCAAGCTGTAACTGCCCTCACATCGTGACCCTGGGCCCTCAGCAGACGCTGCGGCGTTCCAAACTTCGCGAAACCATTTCACCTGTTGGTCCGGAGAACTGCCCAGATGCGCCTCGGTCACGGCCACGGGAAGACCATAGCGGTTGCAAATTTCCGCCAGGCGGGCCGCCGGCCCCAACTCATCATCTAAATCCACGCGCACCGCTTCTACGTCTGCGTAGCGATGGCGTCCATTTCCGCCGTGGCTGGCAGCCGGATACAAATCCAGGCGTTCATCCAGATAACGATCGCTCGTCAGGTAGTGATTTACGCCCAGGATGTCTGGAGGACACGGGTTTTTGACGAACCACTCCAGTTCGCCAGGCGTGTATTCCGCGATCGAGGAAATAATTCCACAGTGCGTGCCGCCCATCCACTCGCCCGCACAGTAAATCAAAGGTCAGCCAGCGACGTTCATTATCGAATTGCGCCTGGTAAGCCATGCGCGGCGTGCTGAAAGTTTTGCCCAGGTCTTCCGTCTGTATCAGGCGTGCCGACGGATTTATCTCGCGAATCGCGCGCATGGCCATCACCGTGGCGCGACACTGCTGCAGCAATGCTCGTATAAATAACGTTTCGCTCTTTCCGTGTGGATACCAGTGACCGTAAAGGCCGCTGAATCGCGCTGTGGTGAGCGGTTCGTTCACCGGCGTGTAGTTTTCGACCCACGGGTAGCGTTCCGCCACCGCCCGCGCGTAAATGCAAAATTTTTCGGGAAATAACGGATCAACCAGTGAAGTGTGCGCCGGACCGCTGCCGTGATGTAGCAAGCCAACGATCGGGTCAATGCCCAGTTCGCGCAAGCGCTTCAGACGCTCGTCGCTCCACTTCCAGTCCATGTCGTCCGTCGCGCTCCGTGCGCTCCCATAGCACCGGATAGCGCAGCCTGGTGATACCCAGGGCGGCTACCAAATCAAGATCATGCGGGCGGTCATGATGACCGGTGCGCACGTTCTGATCGAAATAGGAGTTACCTAATCGATTGACGGTGCACTCGAAGCCGCCCCAGAGCTCAAGAGACATGCCCGCCTTCACGCGCCGTAACTACCACATCGGTGGCGAAGGTGCGCGTAGCTTCCATGTGCCGCGGCCGAGTGATGGATACCGTAGATTCCAGCCGGCGCATGCCCGAAATCTTTGCATACGTGGAGAGCGACTGGGCGGTGACCTGATCCATGTTGTAGTACTTGTACGTGGCCAGGCGGCCGGCAAAGTGCACGCCGGTGGTAGCGTTGGCCAGTGTTTTGTATTGGGCGTAAAGTTCCGCGTTCTGGCTTCGCGGAACCGGATAATAGGGATCGCCTTCCGCTCTAGGGAACTCGAAGACGATGCTCGTCTTCGGATGCGCCTGGCCGGTTAGATATTTGAACTCCGTGATACGCGTGTACGCCTGATGATTGGGGTAATTTACCACCGGCGCATCCTGATACTTCTCGCGGTCCACGGTTTCGTGTTTGAATTCCAGCGAGCGATAAGGCAGTTTGCCGAATTTGTAGTCGAAGAACTCATCAATTGGCCCGGTGTAAATCATTTCCTTGAATGGAATGTCTTTCACCACGTCGCGATAATCGGCGTTCAGAAGAATCTTGATGTTGGGATGATCGAGCATGCGTTCGAACATGCGCGTGTATCCGTGCAGCGGCATCACCTGGTACATGTCGGTGAAGTAGCGGTCATCGCGGTTAGTGCGCACCGGCACACGGCCGATTACGCTGGCATCCAGCTCCGAAGGATCGAGTGCCCACTGCTTACGGGTGTAGCCTCGAAAGAATTTTTCATACAGTTCGCGGCCAATCTTGCTCACCACTACATCTTCAGAAGTGTTTATTTTCCCCGTGGGCTCCGCCAGCGAGGCGAAAAAGTCCGTCAGGCCGGCGGAATTCAGATTCATTCCGTAAAGACTGTTGATGGTGTCCAGGTTGATGGGAATCGGCAAGGTCATGCCATCCACATTTGCGCGCACGCGGTGCTCATAAGGACGCCATTCGGTGAAGCGCGACAAGTATTCGAATACCTCGGTGGAATTCGTATGAAAAATGTGCGGACCGTACTTGTGCACCAGGATGCCGTCTTCGTTGTAGTGGTCGTAAGCATTGCCGGCGATGTGATTGCGCTTGTCGCAGATCAGAATCTTTTTGTTTCCGCCTGCCGCCAACCGCTCAGCGAGCACGCTGCCGGCGAAACCTGCGCCAACTACGAGGTAATCGAACATGGATAGCTCCTGTCAGAAATCAGAAATCGTGAAGAAATTGAAAAATCTTGAAACGAATAATATGAACGTCGACGGCTGGGCCGACAACGAACGGGGACTTGGCTCGAGGTGGTCGACTCAGCTGCCAGCCGCGGCCGACGCTGCCAGTTGCTTGAGCGGGCGGGCCGCCGAGACGGTGCGTTTGCGGCGCTGCACCACATCGTCCACCAACTCCGCCATGCGGCCCCAGGTACGGGACCACGAAGTCTGCGACAGCAACACATCAACTCGCCTCAATCGTTGTGAAGGGTCTTCCGTCAAAGCCTTCTCGGTGGCTGCCACAAACTCTTCCGGAGTATCAGCGATGTACACCACTCCGGCGTCTCCATATGGGCAGATAACGTCTCGAATCGATGTGGACACTACCGGCAGTCCGGCTGCCAGATATTCCGGCGTCTTCGTCGGACTGATGAACCGCGTGGAATCGTTGCGCGCGAAAGGCAGCAGGGCTACGTCCCAGCCGGCGATGTAGGAAGGCAGCTCATCGTAAGACTTCATTCCCAGATAATGAATGTTCGGCAGTTTCGGAAGGCTCGCCTGGTCGATCTTCACCACCGGACCGACGAGCACAATGCTCCACTCCGGGCGCAACTCCGCGACCTGAGCGATAAGCTCCAGGTCCATTCTTTCGTCAATCACGCCGAAAAAACCCAAACGCACTCCGGATATGCGCGCTTGATCTTCCGGTTCCGTATTTATCGTTCGCGCCCGCGCGAAATGCGGCACGTCGATGCTGGACGGGAAGGGATAAATGTTTCCGTGTTGCTCGCGCTTGGCCTCATACAAGCTGTGGCCACCGGTGAATACCACGTCTGCCCACTGCAGCAGTTCCATTTCCCGCTGCTTGATTTCTGGTGGCGCACCTTTGAATCCGGACAACTCGTCCATGCAGTCATACACCACGCTTAAAGGCTTCAGATGCCTGGTCCACGGGAGATGCATCGGCGTGTAAAACCACAACGCATACGAATGAATCTGCTCTTCGATAAAAAACTCATCGATCAAAAGTCGCAGCGCCGTCGTCGGCTCGTCCTTTTCAGAGAGATGCGGAACAATAACGTCCACGCCCGAATTCCGCCGCGAGTGACGCAGGTGCGAGCGCTCCGTAGTCCTGACTGGCTCTTCAAAGTAGAAAACGCGGCCCTGCGCCGCAAAACGGCTCAACAGATGTTGCGGACGCTGGTAGACAAAGTCCCATCGCAGGTGGGAAAAGCACACCAGATCGAATGCGTCAGCGAATGTTGCTTGAGGTTGTTCCATCAAGGAAGTCATGACAAAGAAGATACTTAATCCACGCTCTTCCATCTATCGGGTGTTCGTGGTACCAGCATTCCTGCCTCGCCTGAAACGACTGCAACGTGCCGCTGTACGCTCCGTAAGATTTCCCCTAACTCTCCGGCGCTGGTCAAACGTTCGGCGCCACTCGCGTGCCACCGCAACGCCCGCAGAGGATTGTTAAAATTTCACCTTTCAACCGCGTCAGGTCTTTTGCGCTCCCGTGAACGACGGTGTTTGGTCGCCGGCAGTCCAGGCAGCGGTATGCCGGCGACGGTAACCGGCCTTCATCCACTTGGAAAGACCCGTTTGGCATCGATTCATTCACTGTCGGCGCAGGAAACTCAACTACTTTTGGGAGAGTGAGTTTCTTTTGTTTTCTTGGTCATGCCGCACCTTAACCCTCACAACTGGTGGGCGGCCATACAGCGGTACTCCCCGCCACGATACCGCAGCTGTGAGCCAGCTTATTCCCGTTTGCCGACACAACGTCCGCACTAATGCTCAGCAAATCGCGACCTCACATCCGTCACTACCATAAATGTTCGTGCGTTGTACATGACTCCCAGTATTTTGCGCGGTGCTGATCCCGGATAAGTTAGGCCGCAAACCGGAACGGTCTCCATGAGCTCGCAAATCGTTAAAATCGTTAAAGATCACCTGCGTGTTTGTTCGCTGATCACGATCTTGTGTCTTGGAGCATCAGCCATGTCCGTTGCGTGCGCAAGACCCCACGCAATTTCCTCAGAAGGAAACTAATTATCAGCTGCGTCCTTACCAAGGGCATTTGGAAAGCGACGACTTTCAATGGCTGCGGCCCGCGAAGGATTACGCCAGCACTCGCTACAGCACTCTCGATCAAATCAATTCCAGTAACGCCAAAAATCTTCAGGTAGCGTTCACGTTTTCCACCGGCTTGGAACGGGGACACGAAGCTGCTCCGCTGGTTGTCAACGGCACCATGTACATCGTCACGCCGTGGCCCAACAAACTTTACGCCCTGGACCTCACCAAGCCCGGCGCTCCGATGAAGTGGGTTTATGAACCGAAGCCCACGCCCTCATCCCAGGGAGTCGCCTGCTGCGACGTAGTTAATCGTGGAGCGTCGTACTTCGACGGCAAGATTATCTACAACACCCTTGATGATCAAACCGTCGCGGTAGACGCCAACACCGGCCAGCAGGTTTGGAAGGTGCGTATCGGCGACATTAACAAAGGTGAAACGCTTACCATGGCACCCCTCGTCGTGAAAGGCAAAGTTCTTGTCGGCAACAGCGGCGGTGAAATGGGCGTGCGCGGCTGGCTGACGGCGCTTGACGCTAAAACGGGCAAGATGATGTGGCGCGCTTACTCCACCGGCCCTGATAAAGATGTGCTCATTGGCTCGCGCTTCAAACCTTATTACCAAACCGATCGCGGACAGGACCTTGGAGTTAAAACGTGGCCGCCCGATGCCTGGCGCATCGGCGGTGGCGGAGTCTGGGGCTGGATTTCTTTCGACCCCGATTTGAACCTGATTTTTTACGGCACGGCCAATCCGGGTCCGTGGAATGCAGATGCGCGCCCTGGCGACAACAAATGGACAGCGGGAATTTTCGCGCGCGATGCCGATAGTGGCGAAGCCGTCTGGTTTTACCAGTTTAGTCCGCACGACCTCTACGACTACGACGGCGTGAACGAGAATATCTTGCTGGATTTGCCGATCAACGGACAAAACAAAAAGGTCGTCGTCCATCCAGATCGCAACGGATACGTTTACGTCATCGATAGGACCAATGGCCAAGTCCTTTCCACCGGCGTTTTTGCTCCCATCACCACTTCAAAAGGCGTGGACCTCAGCACCGGCGCCCTGCAGTACATAAAAGAAAAGGAAACCATCGAAGGCAAAGTCGTTCGCAATCTTTGCCCAACCGCGCCCGGCGCGAAGGACTGGCAACCCTCCGCGTTCTCACCGCGCACCGGACTGTTGTACATCCCACAAAACAATTTGTGCATGGATGAAGAAGATTTGCAGGCCAACTATATCGCCGGCACCCCTTACGTAGGCGCCAATGTGCGCATGTATGCGGCGCCTGGCGGAAACGGTGGCACGTTTACCGCCTGGGATCCCGTCGCGGGCAAAGTTGTTTGGAGCTTGCCAGATAAATTTCCCGTCTGGAGCGGCGCGGTAGCGACCGCCGGTGATGTGGTGTTTTATGGCACCCTCGACGGCTGGTTCAAAGCGGTTGACGCGAAAAGCGGCCAACTCTTGTGGCAGTTCAAAACCGGCTCAGGAATTATCGGTCAGCCTATTACGTATAAAGGTCCCGACGGCAAACAGTACGTCGCAATTCTTTCGGGAGTCGGCGGCTGGGCAGGTGCAATCGTCGCCGGTGGCCTGGATCCTCGCGACTCCTCCGCAGCGCTCGGCTTCGTCGGCGCCATGAAAGATTTGCCGAAATATACGACGCAGGGAGGCATGCTGTATGTATTCGCTCTCCCGTAGCCTCAGCCTGAATCTTTCCTTGCTGCTCGCCGGCACCACACTCGCCTTGCCGTGTGTGGCTCAGGAAAAAGAGCTTCGCGTTTGCGCTGATCCCAACAATCTGCCCTTTTCCAACATGCAACAGCAAGGCTTCGAAAACCGCATCGCCGAACTGGTTGCTGCCGATCTTCACGCCCACCTCACCTATGTGTGGCAACGCATGGGCCGCGGCTTCGTTCGCGAATTCTTAAATAAAGATCGCTGCGATCTTGTCGTCGGAATTCCCGCTGACTTCAAACCGCTTTTGACCACTACGCCTTACTACCGGTCCACTTATGTTTTTGTGGTCCGTCGTGACGCTGCCTACAAACCCGCGTCGCTGGAAGATCCTGCGCTTCGCAACGTGAAAATCGGCGTGCAGGCGCTTGATGAGGAATATACGCCGCCTGCCGAAGCGCTGATGCAGCGTGGAATGCGCGATTCTCTGGTGACGTATCACACTGTCGGCGAGGACGCGGAAGCCATTGTGCGCGCCGTTTTGGATAAGGATGTTGCCGTCGCCATTGTGTGGGGTCCGCTAGCGGGCTATTACGCGCATCAAAACGCAAACATTCTTGAATGCACTCCGGTTAAGCCTGAAATGGAGCCGCCCGGATTGCCTTTCACCTTTGAAATTTCCATGGGCGTCCGCAAAGGCAACACCGCTCTGCGCGACACATTGCAACAGACCCTTACACGCCATAGCGCAGACATAAAAAATATTCTCGCAAACTTCGCGGTGCCTCAACTCGAGATTTCGCACCCGCAACAAGGAGCGGGCTGATGCGTGCCGCTGCCTCAGTCTTAGCGGTCGCCTGCGCGATGTCTCTCGCCTCCTGTAAGCGCGAAGAGCGCACCCTTCGTAATCCTCCGTCGGGTTCAGCCACGCTCAATGCTGTGCAGGTGAGCGGCCTCAACCCCGGCGCCAATCCTTTGCCTACTCCGGTGCCGCCCAGTATTTATCAGGAAAGCGCCTACACCGTTGCGGAAGGACAAAAACTCTACGAGCAATACAACTGTGTCGGGTGCCACGCGCACGGTGGCGGCGGGATGGGTCCGGCGCTGATGGACAACTACTGGATTTATGGCAGCGAACCAGGAAATATTTTTGCCACCATCATGCAGGGGCGCCCCAATGGCATGCCCTCTTTTCGCAATCGAATTCCTGAATATCAAGCGTGGGAAATTGCCGCGTACGTACGTTCTCTAAGCGGCCTATTGCCGAAAGACGTGGCCCCCAATCGCACTGATGAAATGGATGTGAAGCCGGCCGAATCTTCCACGCCGCGCCAAACGCCGACGGGAATGACCGGCCAACCTGGATCGCCGCAATGAGCACGCTATTTTCTCTGGCGGTGAATTTTTTCCGTGCCGGCTTGGTATCCCTCGTTCTCCAAACCGCCGCGCTCGATCCCGGCAAACATTCCGCTCTGCACCCTGTCGCGGCCCAGGGCCGCGCCATTGAGTGGCTGTATTGGATTATTTTTTGGATTTGCTTCACCGTTTTTGTGCTCCTCATGGCAAGTCTCGCCCGCGCGAGCTTGGGCACCTATTCCGGAACGCAGCGGGAACCGTTGCCGCTTGTGGAAGATGAAGCAGGCGATCGCCGAGCCAGTTGGGTCATCGGCTCGGTCATCGGAATAACGACTCTCACGCTCTTTGTTGTGCTCATCCTCAGCGTCTTCACCGGAAAAAAAGTTCAGGGCGTGGAGTCAAATAACGGCGTAACCATTCAAGTAAAAGGCCACCAGTGGTGGTGGGAAGTTATTTATCCCAACTCGCAGGCGGATCAAACCGTCACCACCGCCAACGAAATTCATGTGCCGACTGGCGAGCGTGTGGTTATCGTCACCAGTTCCCAGGACGTGATCCACAGTTTCTGGGCTCCCAACATCACCGGCAAACGCGACTTGATTCCCGGCTATTCCTCCGCATTTTCTTTTCAGATTGATTCGCCCGGTATTTATCACGGCCAATGCGCGGAATTTTGCGGACTGCAGCACGCCCACATGGGCTTTCTCTATCATTGCGGAGCCCCCCGACCAATTCCTCGCCTGGCAACAGCAGCAAATCACTTCCGCCAAAGAACCCAGCGATGAAGCCACCACCCGCGGCCGCCAGGTTTTTCTTACGCATTCCTGCGTCATGTGCCACACCATCAGCGGCACCGACGCTGGGTCCCGCGTCGGTCCAGACCTCACCCATCTCGCCAGCCGCCACACCATAGCCGCAGGAACCTTGCCGAACACTCCCGGTGCGCTCGGCGGGTGGATCCTCGATCCCCAGCGAATCAAGCCCGGAACCCAGATGCCGCCTAACGCGCTTGGCGGCGACGAACTTCAAGACTTGATTTCTTATCTGCAGAGTTTGCAATGAGGAGCTCGAAATCGTGTCCGCACCCGAAACGATGACAGCTGCTGTTCGCGACGACCAGCAGGATCGCCACGAACGCCTCTCGCGCACCTGGTGCAAGCCTCCAGGATTCTGGGGCTGGTTTATGGACGTGCATCACACCTCCATCGGCATCCGCTACATGGTCACGTCATTTATTTTCTTCCTGCTCGGCGGTGTGCTCGCCGCCATGATGCGCATGCAGCTGTCCGCTCCTGAATACAATTTGCTGGGCCCCGACAAATACAATCAGTTTTTTACCGTTCACGGCAGCACCATGATCTTTTTGTTTGCCGTCCCGATGATGTTTCAGGGTTTCGGCGTATACCTTGTGCCGCTGATGTGCGGCGCGCGCAATATCGCGTTCCCCAGGCTCAACGCTTTCAGCTATTACATTTATTTGGGCGGCGGTTTACTTCTGTGGATCGGCCTGTTTCTGAATACCGGCGCGGACGTCGGATGGTTTGCGTATGTTCCACTCTCCGGCCCTCAGTATTCTCCCGGCAAGCGCGCCGATTTCTGGGCCCAGATGATTACCTTCACCGAAGTTTCCGCTCTGGGAGTCGCCATCTGCATCGCCACAACGATCCTCCGCTATCGCGTGCCCGGCATGACCCTGAATCGCATGCCCATTTTGCTTTGGGAAAAGTTAGTTCTTTCGCTCATGGTGATTTTCGCCATGCCGGCGGTGATGGTCGTCAGCAGCATGCTGCTGCTGGACCGTTTGATCGGCACACAGTTCTTTAATGTTGCCGAAGGTGGCGATCCCCTGCTTTACCAGCACTTGTTCTGGTTCTTTGGCCATCCGGAGGTGTACATCATTTTCCTTCCCGGTGCGGCAATCGTGTCCACGCTCGTGGCCGTCTATACCCGCCGCCAGGTGTTCGGGTATACCCCCATCGTCTTGTCCGTCGTATCCACCGGCTTTCTGGGATTCGGCGTGTGGGTGCATCACATGTTCGCCACTGGCTTGCCGCAAATGAGCGAAAGTTTTTTCACCGCCGCCACCTTGATGATCGTGATTCCCACCGGCACGCAGTTTTTCTGCTGGATCGCGACCATATGGCACGGCAGGCTACAACTCGAATCCCCGATGTTGTGGGTGTTTGGCTTTTTCTTCGTTTTCGTGATCGGCGGCCTGTCGGGAGTCATGCTGGCCAGCGTACCCGTGGATACCCAGGTGCACGATACCTACTTCATAGTGGCCCATTTTCACTACGTCATGATTGGTGGCGCGGTCTTTCCGATGTTCGGCGGCCTCTACCACTGGATCCCCAAGATGACTGGCCGCATGCTCAATGAAAAGTTGGCGAAGATCCACTTTTGGCTCTTCTTCATCGGCTTCAATCTCACTTTTTTCTGCATGCATTTTCTGGGCCTGCGCGGAATGCCTCGCCGTGTCTATACCTACTCGCCCGGACATGCATTGGCAGCCATTAAATTTGCTAGCCACCAGCGGCGTGGCTTTCATGACTGCCGGCCTGCTGGTGTTTCTATGGAATTTTTTCGAGAGCAAAGCGCATGGCGAACTGGCCGGCGCCAATCCCTGGGGGGCGGGCAGCCTCGAGTGGGCAGTCGCTTCTCCCCCTCCTTGCTATAACTTTGCCGAGGTCCTGACTGTCAACGGCCGCGAAGCGTTGTGGACGGCTAAGCCGGATCAGCCAGTCGTCACCGGATTGCGTGAAGACATCCGCGAATTACTTGTAACCAACAGCTTGGATGCCGAGCCGGATCACCGCGAGTTGTCGGAAGGTTCCAGCATCTGGCCTTTTCTCACCAGCATCACCGTGTCCGCTGCATTCGTGGGTTCCATATTTTCGCCGTGGGCCGTACCGATCGGCGCGGTCCCTGTAACTATCTCGCTGATCGGTTGGCTGTGGCCCAAATCGCATCATGGTTCTCCGCTCTTTGGCAATAACGAGGAGCTGCTCGGATGAAACGCCTGGAAGCACTGGACGAACGGGAGCGCCGCGAAGGCCTGGATGTTTCCGGCCTGCCCGTCGTGGTGTTCGGACATCGCAATGTCAGCTGGCTTGGCAACGTCTTGTACATGCTCATCGAAGGCATGATGTTTGCCCTGGTCATCGCTAGCTATTTTTACTTGCGCACCCGTTCCGTAACCTGGCCTCCCGGTGGCCACATCCCTCCATCCATGGGATTCGGACTGGCAAACGTCGCTGTGTTCCTTATTAGCCTCGTTCCTGCGCGGTGGATACAACTACAGGCGCCTACCGGTGACCGCGCAAAAATTCGCCTGGGACTTCTCATTCTCTTTGTCTTCGGAATCGTCGCCATGGTGTTGCGCGGTTTCGAATTCACCTCGCTCCATTGCCGGTGGACGGACAACGCCTACGCTTCGGTCATCTGGATTCTTCTAGGCATGCACACCGGACATCTGATCACCGAGTGGATTGAAACAGCGGTCCTGCTGGCCATTTCTTTCACCGCCAAGATGAGTGGATCGCGCCTGCCCGACGCGGCCACCAATTCCGACTACTGGTATTTTGTGGTCGCCACCGGCGTGGTGACCGCTTTCGTAATTTACGGAACCACGCGATTTTTATGACCGAAAACGAAACTGCTGCCCGCGCCGCTGACCAATCCATTCAAAGTGGAGTCACCCCAACTCGTCTGCGCTGGAGCCTCGCCGCTGGCTTTGCCGCTTTCGCGTTCGATTTAGGCACGAGCTACGTCTTGCGCCAGCACGTTTGTACCTCTTCCCAGAAATTCGAACTTCATCTGGTCACCTTGGTTTGCCTGGCAATTACCTTGGCCGGTTTTGCCTTCGGCTGGATCAGCTTTCACAACCTGCCGCATGATTCTGAAGAAGAGGGCGGAGAACCACACGACCGTGCGCACTTTGAAGCGCTGCTGGGCATGGGCTTCAGCCTGGGCTTCGCGCTGGTGATTCTCGCCTTGGCCGTACCGCGCTGGATTTTGACCGTATGCGAGTGACAGAGCTGACTACAACGGTTGGCAGATTTGCAGCGAGCTGCATTTTTTCTTTAACGCTCTGCGCGGGTGCCGCCCGCGCGCACGCTGAAGCTGCTCCCGGCCAGGTAACCCTCAGCAGTTGGACCTGGCCGCCGTTCATCATCATTCCGCTTTTATTATCAGCCGCGCTGTACGCCGCCGGCGTTATTCGCATGTGGCCGCGCAACCTTCACGCCGGACTGGGTTGGAAGCCCATCGCGTGCTTTGCTTGCGGATGGCTGTCGCTGCTGGCCGCTCTCGACTCACCTATTCACGAGCTAAGCGAACAATTATTTTCCGTCCACATGGTCCAGCACGAAATTCTTATGCTCGTTTCCGCACCACTCTTATTGCTGGGACGCCCGTCCTTGGTTTTCGTGTGGGCTCTACCTCAGCGTTGGCGCAGGATCGCCCCGCTCGCCAGCCATTGGGCTATTCGAACACCCTGGGCACTGATCTCCGCCCCTGTCGTGGCCTGGAGTCTGCACGCTATCGCATTGTGGTTGTGGCACGCACCCGTTTTGTTCGACGCCACTCTGCGCAGTGACGCCGTGCACGCCGCGCAGCACATCAGTTTTTTCGCTAGCGCGTTACTTTTCTGGTGGACCCTGCTTGGTGAGCATCGCTCTCGACTCGGTGACGGTGCCGCCATACTCTACGTCTTCACTACCGGCGTGCACATGAGCCTCCTTGGGGCGTTGCTCACCTTCGCGTCTCGTCCCTGGTATCCCGCCTACGCTCTCACCGCGCCGTTCTGGCATTTATCCCCTCTTGAAGATCAGCAACTTGGCGGATTAATCATGTGGATTCCCGCCGGCACCATATTGTTTGTGGCCACATTATTCTTGCTCCACCGTTGGATGAAATATTCAGACGAACGCTGGGCGCTGGGCAGCACCGCCGCCGTCATGACCCGGATTGCGAGTGCCCGTCATGAAGATTAGCTCGCTCGTTTTTGCTGCTGCCTTCGCAATGGCATTGGGCGCTTGTGCGTGCTCGCGCGGCAATTCGCAGGAATTTCGTCAGGCCGCAATTCTTACCGAAGGCGGCAACGCCGTCGCTGGTGCTCGCGCCATTCGCAAGTATGGCTGCATCTCTTGCCACACTGTCTCAGGAGTTCCGGGCGCCCGTGGCCTGGTGGCCCCGCCTCTCGACGGCATCGCCGATCGCTCCACCTTGGCCGGCGAACTCGCCAATACGCCGCCAAACATGATGCGCTGGATACAGCATCCTCGCGCGGTTGAGCCGCACACCCTCATGCCCGAAATGAATGTCACGGAAGACGATAGCCGTGACATCGCGGCATATCTATACACCCTGCATGTCGACCGATCTTTCTTAAATTCCTTTTGACGGAGACCACAATGAAACGCGTCGCAGCTAATTCTTTCCAACTTGCTCAGAAACTTCTCCGGCTGCCTTTGCTGGCCTTGGCCATTCTGTCCGCCATTCCTGCACTTGCGTTCGCGCAAAACCCGCAGGACTGCTCCAAGGTTCCCGACTACAACAGTCTCAAAAACGCGCTGACGGCGGCGGTCAGGCAAGGCTCGGGAGCGAACAGCGGCCTCGGCAATCAGGAGTGGGCCGCGGTCGTGAATCGCGACGGGGTAGTCTGCGCGGTGGTCTTCAGCGGACCCAATCGCGGCGCGCAATGGCCCGGCAGCCGCGTCATTGCCGCCGAAAAAGCCAACACCGCCAACGCCTTCAGCACGAATAATTTCGCGCTGGCCACGGGCAATGTTTACGCCGGCGCGCAGCCCGGCGGGCCACTCTATGGCATCATCGGTCCCCCGAACCCAGCGGTGGCTTTCGCCGGCGATCCCAACCAATTCGGCCAGCAGACCGATCCCATGATCGGCAAAGCTATCGGTGGCGTGATTGTATTCGGCGGCGGCCTGGCTCTTTACAACGCGAAAGGCGAAATCGTCGGCGGCCTGGGCGTTAGTGGAGACACGGCTTGCGCCGACCACGTAGTCGCCTGGAAAACCCGTCGCGCCCTGAAGTTCGACACCGTCCCTATGGGCGTCGCCCAGGGTCCAAGCGATAACCTCATTCTGGATTTTCAGAACGGCGTCAGCCCCAGCGGCTATGGTCATCCCGCTTGCAAAGGCGGCCAGCCCGCGGATGACATCATCAAAAATCTGAACACCAAAGAACCGGTGGGACCGAAGCATTAATCGCCAATCGCCGCTCAAACACGGAATTTGACGAGGCGCAAGAAAATCTAGATCGGTGATCGATTTGCCTTCCCCGACTCTGCGACACGCCTGATTGGCTTAACCCTAAGCCAATCCGAATAACACCACCGCAAACCTCCAAGCTTGGCGAGACGCTTCACCACAGCTCGTAGAGAGCTGCATTCTCCCAGACTCGCCGTACCTCTTACCTGCAAGGATAATCCTCGGCTAAGCACCTGCGCCATCCTGGCCCACTCATACCTGAGTCCCTGCCTTAAGGCAGTTAAAATGCTGTTTACAAGTCCCAATCAGCACTCTGCCTCAAGATTTTCTAACATTGAGACACGAGTGGCGGGACAAGACCTTTATTTTCAAAGCATATCAAGCTTTCCCGTGACGCCGGCTGGACTGCCGAAACAGCAGCACGGGATTCTTGTGCAGAATTTTTCCTTTCGAGCGCACGGAAAGGCACCAGTGCGACAGCAAAAGGTTACAGAAGCCTGTTCCGGGTCGGCGGCGAACCGTTCCAGGCTTGTCATGCCAAGTCGATAGAAGCACTGGCGGATTCGCCCAGACTGGGCGAGACGCGTTGGAGTTGTGAATGGGACTATTAGGAGGTGGGATGTTCGAACGCGATGGACGCCTGGTAAGGGGTCATAAACTTAGCAATGGCACTTGGGCAGCCCAGAGACTTGCCGGGATGACCGCCGGTAAATGGCGCGCCCAAGCCTTGCTGGCGATCCTTGGTTGCTTGGGGTTCCTCGGGTTCTGCCCTACCGCTCGTTCTCAAAACGTCGCCACAACCATTCCTCCTAACGATCCCACGAAACAGATCAACGCGATCGCGGTCAATCCCACCGAAAATTATGTGTATGTTACGCAGGGTGACGGCAATCTGACGATTATCAACGCGGAAACAAACGCGCCGGCGTTCAGTTCGGCGCCCGGAACCAGTGGCGCAGCAGGAATGGTCACCTATCTGAACAATGTGTTCGTGGTGAACACTGGCAGCAACAACGTCAGCGCCTACTTCCCTGTTTCGTCGTCCGGCCCGAATGGCTCCGCATTTCAGCAAACTTTTGGGGACGCCAACGCCATACAGCCGACGGCCATAGTGGTGGATCCCAGAGGAACGGGGAAATTATTTGTCAGCAATTCGGGAAGCAGCAACGTTTCCGTCTTCACGTTGAATGGGAGCGGGAACTGGCAGCAGGTGGCGACCCTGTCGGTGGGCTCGAATCCGCAGGCGATGGCCATTAATCATGTGACCCACAAAGTCTACGTGGCGGATTTCGGCGATGCCAAAGTGTGGGTGATTGATGCGAGCACGAATACCGTACTGAACTTCATACCTGTCGGGACGGCGCCGCGGTCCATTGCGATCAATGAAGTAACCAACAAGATTTATGTGCCGGGATTCGGTTCGGACAATCTGACGGTGATTGACGGCGCGACGAACACGCCACAGACGGTGACGGGATTCGGCACCGGGCCATCTGCAGTGACGGTGAATCCGCTGACCAACCAGATTTTTGTTGCCAACGCCGGCAATGCGGATATCTCCGGCACGGTTACCGTTTTTAACGGCGTGGACAATACTTTTTCGAGTGTGAGCGTGGCCACGGGCGCAGGCGCGAGCCAGGCCGCGATCGTGGTGGATCCCCAGACGGATATTGTCTACACGTCCATCAACGGGGGAGACGTGACCGCAGTGAATGGTGGAACTCTGGCAGTGACCGCGCTGACGACGGGACCCGGCGCGAATTCGGCGTTGGCGCTGAATCCGGTAACGCACAAGGTTTATGCGGCCGCGACGGATCCTCTGACGGGTCTTAGTGCGGTGGCGGTGGTGGATGGCGCTGTGAACGTTAGCAATCCGATCACGACCCCGAGCCAGCCGTTCGCGGTAGCGGTGAACCCCGCGACCAACAAAGTGTACGTGGCGAATTTTGGCGCGAATAACGTGAGCGTGATTGATGGTGCGACAAACGCCATCACCACGACAGTGGCGGCGGGAACGAATCCCAACGCGCTGGCCATTGATGCCGCGCAAAATTTGATCTACGTAGCGAATCTGAACAGCGACTCTGTGACGATTATTGATGGCGCGTCGAATGCCACTCACACGCAAGCCGTGGGAACGCCAGCTTCGCCGGATTCGCTGGCCGTCAATCCCGTGCTGCGCCAGGTCTATGGCTCGGCGTCAGGGCAAAATGTGAAGTTTGCATTTCCGTCGAGCTTTTCGCCGAGCAGCAATAGTTGGGGGAATTCGAGCGCATCGCCGATAGCGCGGGCCACCAATCCCGCGACCGGCATGGCTTATACGATTTTTTCCGACTCCAGCCTGGATATTGACGATGGAGCGGCGCCGCACTCGTTCAATGTCGGAGTGTGCGGAGCTACCTCGGGTCCCCCGACGGCACTGGATGTGAACACGCAGACCAACACCGTATACGTGACCTGCACGGGCGGTGAAGTGGACGCCATCCAGGGAGCCAGCGGATTTTTTGGCGGGAACCAGGCATTGATTGAAGATTCCGGCGCGATCAAACCGGCGGCAGTAGCGGTGAATTCGGCAACCAATCAGATTTTTGTGGCCAATGCCGGCACGGGAGACAACGGCAGCGTCACGATTATTGATGGCTCTGTAAATGCCTTTTTTAATATTCCGCTGACCGGTATGCCGGTAGCCATCGCCGTGAATCCCGCAACGAATAAAGTTTATGTGCAGGAACAGACCGGGCCGGCCGCCAGCGCCATCGTAGTTTTAGACGGGATCACGCAAACAATCTTAGCTACCATCAGTGCCGGGACAGCAGGCACAGCGACGGGCCAGTTGGCTGTGAACCCTATTAATGGGACGGCCTACGCCGCGAACCGATTTGCGGGAAATGTAACCTCCATACTCGAAAATGCCTCGCGCGCGAACGGGCTGGCCACCACGATTCAGCCGTTTACTTCCAATACCACCACTTCCGTTACCCCTTCGTTTACATTTCAGGTGACCAACGGACTGGATGGCGCGCAGCCCTACGTGGTGTATTACCAGATCGATTCGCAACTAGGAGTGTGGCAATTCGCCGGCGCGATCGGGTCGAATACTTTCTTCGGGGTGCCGAGCGACTCCATTGCTCCAGGGTTTCACGTTGTGTATGCGTACGCGGTGAACGGCGGGGAAACCGGGGCGTACAGCTCGGGCGGTTCGGCGGGCAACCAGCACAATCCACAGGTTGGCGCGATCTCTTCGTACGGTTTTCTGGTTGCGCCGCCAATCGCTGGCGTGCCGTTCTTTCCGGAGGACTTCGGGAGCACGGCGGTGAACGTGGCGACCTCAACGCACGAGCCCATCCTGGTGAATGATGGCGGCGCGCCCATGAATTTCACTTACAGCATCGGTGGTTTGAACTCGACCGATTTTCAGGAAGTGGCTTCGAACGGAGACGGCCCGGCCTGCAGCTCGTTGGGCGGCGTGCTCCCTTCGGGAACCTATTGCATTGTGTATGTAACGTTCAAGCCCGCGAGCACCGGCACAAAAACCGCGGTCATTAACTTTGTAGACGATTCGCTGGGCAGATCTGAAAGTTCACAAGGGGTAGTGCTGACAGGCGTAGGCCAAACCGGCGGATTCGTGCTCACCACGAATTTCACCGGAAACGGAACGGGCAGCCTGAGCGACGGCGCCACCTTCACCTGCAATACGCCAGGTCCGTGCACGCATAACTACAGTTCGGGAGCGTCGGTAACGCTTACGGCGACGCCGGCGGGAGGATCCATCTTCAGCGGATGGACTGGCGCATGCACCGGCAGCGGACCCTGCACTGTCACGATGAATTCGGCACAAACGGTGACCGCGAGATTCACGACCGCAACGGGAAGCAGTTGCTCCGCGGGTGACGTGATCTGGGTTGGCGGTGCCTCGGGCAACTGGAGCGTGCCAGCCAATTGGAGCACCGGCGCGGTGCCGGTGAGCGGCGCGCATGTCTGCATCAACAACGCGCACTCTCCTGTTTCCTCCGTAACTCTGGACATCAGTGCGTCCATTGGCGCCCTGGCGATTGACGCCGGCAACAGCCTCACCGTCGGCAATGGCCAGGAGCTGGTTGTGGCCGGCACGATTTCAAATGCCGGGTTGATCACCGTACTTTCGAACAATGCCAACACCTTCCTGACTTTCAATGGAGCTGTCACGCTGACGGGCGGCGGCACGCTTACGTTGAACCAGGTAATCAGCAACGGGCAACCGATATTGCGGAACACCAACGGGGGGTCGGTTACCAACGTCAACAACCTGATCCAGGGCGCCGGACAATTCGGCAACAACGGCTTGGTAATCGTCAACCAGACCAACGGGATTATTAACGCCAATGGCACCCAAACGCTGAATTTCAACAACGGCGGAATCACCAACACCGGTCTTATCGAAGCGACCGCCGGAGCAACGTTGAATGTCAACGTCAGCATACTGAACAAGAACGGTACGATTAGCGCCAGCGGAACGAACTCCACCGTGCGATTTCTGGGCGGCGCCAACATTCAGGGTGGAACGATCACTGGCGCGTCGGGAGGATTGATCGGCAGTTCCGGCGGGGCCTCGGCAATCGTGGATGGCGCAAGCCAGGGCCAAGTAACCCTCGCCGGCACTTACACAGTGGGCAACGGCAGCGAAACCATAGTGTCCGGAACGGTCAATAATACCGGGCTGCTGTCCGTGCCTTCCAACAACGCCAACAGCTTCCTGACATTCAGTGGACCGGTGACACTGACGGGCGGTGGCACGGTAACGTTGAGCCAAGCCATCGCGAACGGCCAACCAATTCTACGGAACGCCGCCAATGGCGTCCTTAACAACGTAAATAACCTGATCCAGGGTTCTGGCCAAATTGGAAATAACGGACTGCTCATAACCAATCAGGCCAACGGCGTAATCAATGCCAACGGAACATTCGTATTGCAATTCAACAATGGAACGGTGACCAACCAGGGCCTGATTGAAGCGTCCGCCGGTGGCGCCCTGCAGGTAACCGTCACCATTAACAACAGCAATGCCACACTTCTGGCCACCGGGACGAACTCTTCGGTGCAACTAAGCTCCGGCGCGATCGTCCATGGCGGAACCCTGAAGACCGCAGCAGGTGGGATTCTCGGAAGCGTCAGCGGAGCGGCGGTGGTAGTGGACGGCGCAACCCTCGGAGCCGCCAACATCGTCGGCACCTTTACCGTCGCCAACACAACAGAACTGGTCGTGTCCGGAACCATCAACAATACCGGAATGATTTCCGTGCTTTCCAACAACGCCAACACATTTCTCACCTTCAGCGGCCCGGTCACGCTGACCGGCGGCGGCACGGTGACGTTGAGCCAGTCCATCAGCAACGGGCAACCGATTTGCGCAACAGCAACAACGGAATACTGAACAACCTGAACAATACGATCCAGGGTTCGGGCCAATTCGGCAACAACGGACTGATTATCAATAACCAGGCCGGTGGCGTAATCAACGCCAACGGGGCCTTCCCCTTGCAGTTCAACAACGGAACGGTTACGAACCTCGGATTGGTCGAAGCCTCGGCGGGCGGAATAGCGCAGATCTCCGTCCTCTTCGTCAACAAAACCGCTTCGCTGTTAGCCACCGGCGTGGGCTCCGCGGTTCAATTCCTGAACAGCGCGACCATCCAGGGCGGGACGATTACCTCCGCCGGCGGCGCGTTTCTTGGCAATGTGGGCACGCCGATTCTTGACGGCTCGACGCAGGGTGCACTGACCATCGCCGGCACGTACACGGTTGCCAACGGAACCGAGACTATCTTTCTGGGAACTATAAACAATACCGGCTTGATCGCTGTAATCGCCAACAACAGCAACACTATTCTTACCTTCAGCGGCCCGGTGACCCTGACCGGCAGTGGCACGGTCACGTTGAATCAGGTGATCAGCAACGGACAGCCCGTTTTGCGGAACAGCAACAACGGAATCCTGAACAACGTGAACAATGTAATTCAAGGCTCCGGGCAGTTCGGCAACAACGGACTGGTGATAAATAACCAGGCGGGCGGCGTTATTAATGCCAATGGAGGTTTTGCGTTGGCGTTTAACAACGGAACGCTTACCAACCTGGGCCTCGTGAAAGCCAGCGCGGGTGGAACGCTGCAATTTTCTGTCGCGGTGATCAACGCCAACGCCAACCTGCTGGCGACTGGCAGCGGTTCTTCAATCCAGCTTCTGAGCGGCGCGAATATTCAGGGCGGAACGATGACGTCCGCGGCGGGCGGATCAGTGGTGGGCACGGGCGTGCCGACTCTGGATGGCTCAAGCCAAGGACCTTTGACCCTTGTGGGGACCTATACCGTATCCAACACCAGCGAAACGGTGATGGGCGGAACCATCAACAACACCGGCACCATTTCCGTGCTTTCCAATAATGCCAATACATTTCTTGATTTCAATGGCGCAGTCACCTTGACGGGCGGCGGTGTCATCACCATGAGCCAGGCCATCGCCAACGGCCAGCCAATACTCCGCAACACAAACAACGGCCAAATCATTAACGTAAACAATACAATTCAGGGCGCCGGGCAACTCGGCAACAACGGCCTGGTGGTCAACAACGGCGTCGCGGGAGTCATTGCCGCTAATGCGGCGTTCCCCCTGGCGATGAGCAACGCAACATTCTCGAACGGCGGCCTGTTTGCAATTACTGCGGCTCCTAATCCCGGCGTGGTGAGCACCACCAATTTCACGCAGAACTCCTCGGGACGTTTCGAAGTAGCCATCGGTGGAACGACCGCCGGCACGCAGTATTCCCAACTGCAAAACAGCGGCACGGCGACTCTGGCTGGCAATTTAGACATCGTCCTCGCCAACGGTTTCACCCCTGCCGCGGGACAACAATTCACAGTAATTACTTCGAACGCCGTCAGCGGACAATTCGCGGCGATCAATTCGCAGGCGCTGCCTCCAGGATTGGGCTGGAGCGCCACGTACAACGCCACCTCTGTGGTGCTGACGGTGGTGAACGTAACTTTCGGTTCGTCCACCCTCACGATTACGGATCTGGGCACAGGTTCTGGAACGGTCACCGACGATTTGGGATCGATCAACTGCACCACCACCGGGGGAACGATTTCGGGAACCTGCTCGGCCAGCTACACCGGCGGGTCGGTGGTTACGCTGACGGCCACACCAGTGGCCGGGACAACATTTAACGGATGGAGCGGCGGCTGCACGGGAACGGCGCAGTGCAGCGTGACGCTAAACAGCAATCAAGCGGTGTCGGCGACATTTGTGCCGACGGGCTCGGCGTTCACTCTGAATGTTTCGTTGATCGGAACCGGCAATGGATCGGTCACCGATACTTCCGAGCAAATTGATTGCATCAACACCGCTGGTGTAATTTCCGGAACGTGTTCCGGGACGTATCCGGCCGGGCACGGTAGTGAGCCTTTCGGCCTCGGCGACGCAGCCATCCACGTTTCGCGGGCTGGCTGGGAGCCTGCAGCGGCACCGGGCCTTGCAGTATCACCATGAATTCCTCACAAACGGTGACCGCGTCGTTCGTACCGCCACCACAAATCATCACCCTGCCATTCCCTGCCGGCACCAACGTGGACAAGATGGCTACGTATGATTGCCCGTCCAATCCAGCGCCGACGCCGAATAATCCCTGCCTCGATCCCAACGCGCACGCGCTCGATCTGGGCATCACGCAGGTGAACACCCCGTTCACGCTGACGGTGCAGGCCACGGAAGTGCCGCCGAACGTTGCCGATGGAGTGTGTCCTTCGGGAGCCACACCATCGCAGGACTTCGATTGCCGCTTCAAATCTTTCTTCACCTACCAGACGCTCGGCAACGGCAATGCCATCGTTCCGCTTTGTTATCCGTACGCCAATGGAAATTGCATTCACTACACTGTGTTTTATCAGACGCCAGGAACGGAGCCCGATCCTTCCTGGTACACCGGGCCGGTGAACTGGACGATCACCTGGAACAACGACCACTTCGTGCCGCCCGCTCCTTACACCGGAAGCACCCCGCGCTTGTACGACGATCCCGACGGATTTGTTCTGCCGAATTCACCTTACGGAACGGACTGCAACACCCCGATGCAGATTGGAAATCCGGGAACGCCGACGAGCCCGGCAATTTTCTGCCAATTTGTTTTCGACATCACCACTTTTTACGATCCCAATAAGAAGGTGGATGCCGGGATCGGCGGAAAAACGAAAGTATTCAACGACGTGGTGGTGGCGATTCCGCCGGCCAACGCGGGATTCGTAACCGTGACGAGCACGCCGGACTCCGCCACGGTGACGGCAGGAAGCCCTGTCGGATTCACGATTGCGATTTCCAACAGTTCGGCGGGCACGGCCAATAACGCCACGTTGAATGACGGACTGCCCGGAGCCTCAGGGCTGAACTGGAGCATTTCTCCCGCCTACAGCGGACCGGGAACGTGCTCCATCACCGGCGCGGTGGGAGCCCAGGTGTTGAATTGTTCCTTCGGCAACGTCGCGCCCAGCACGTCTTTCAACATTCACGTGCAGAGCCCGTCTTCTTCCGTGGGAGCGGTGACCAACTCGGCGACGGTAGTGGCCAGCAACCAGCAGATACTTTCCATCGCCAGCATTACGGTGCAGGCGGCCAACGCCACGTTCAGCGGGCTGACGCCGTCGCAGGCAATTTCCGCGGGGACCAGCGCAGTCACGCTGGGCGGCATCATCGGCAACGGCAACGCCTTCCCGGCGGCGGGCGAAACCGTTTCCGATCACGATAAATAATGTCACGCACGCGGCCACTATCGGTACCGGCGGGGTGTTTTCGCTTTCCTTCCCGACCGCGGCGATTCCGGCATCGGCCACCGCTTATCCGATTACGTACAGCTTTGCGGGTGATTCGATTTTCGGTCCGGTCGAGCAACAGCAGCACGGCGCTTACCGTAAATCCCGTGGTGGGAAGTTTCACGCTGACGGTTTCGCTGATTGGAACTGGCAGCGGCGCGGTCTTCGATAATTTTCAGCAGATCAGCTGCAGTGAGACGGCTGGAGTCGTGACTGGAACGTGCTCCGCGAGTTATACGGCCGGAACAGTGGTGAACCTGACCGCTTCCGCGACGCAGCCTTCCACGTTTGCAGGTTGGATGGGCGCCTGCACCGGAGCCGGCGCGTGCAGCGTGACCATGAATTCTTCACAAGCGGTGACAGCTTCGTTTGCGCCACCGCCGCAAATTATTACCCTGCCTTTCCCAGTGGGAACCAACGTCACGGAGATGGCCACCTACGATTGCCCGTCAAATCCAAATCCCACGCCGGCGAATCCGTGTCTCGATCCCAACGCGCATGCGATTGCGCTGGGAGTGGCGCAGGTGAATACCGCCGTTCACGCTTGAGCGTGCAGGCCACCGAAGTTCCCCCCAACGTTGCTGACGGATTGTGCCCGGCAGGCGCGACCCCCGCGCAGGATTTCGATTGCCGGTTTAAATCTTTCTTCACCTACCAGACGCGCATCAACGGCGACGCCGTAGTGCCGTTGTGCTACCCGTACGCGAATGGAAACTGCGTACACTACAACGTTTTCTTCCAGACGCCCGGCACCGAGCCGAATCCCGCCTGGTACACCGGGCCGGTGAATTGGACGATTACCTGGAACAACGACCACTTCGTGCCGCCGGCGCCTTACACCGGAAGCACCCCGCGCTTGTACGATGATCCCGACGGATTCGTGTTGCCGAATTCGCCCTACGGCACGAATTGCGCCACGCCGATGCAGATTGGAAATCCCGGAACGCCGACCAATCCGGCGATTTTCTGCCAGTTCGTTTTCGACATCACCACTTTCTATGACCCGAATAAAAAAGTGGATGCCGGAATCGGCGGAAAAACAAAAGTATTCAACGACGTAGTGGTCGCGATTCCTCCGGCTACTGCTGGATTTGTAACGGTGACCAGCACGCCCGATGCGGCCACCGTGACAGCCGGAAGCCCCATCGGATTCACGATTGCCATCGTCAACAGTTCAGCGGCAACCGCAAACGCTGCAACTTTGAGTGATCCGCTGCCGGCAGGGACCAACGTGAACTGGTCCATTTCTCCGGCTTATGCGGGACCGGGAACATGCGCGATTACCGGAGCGGTCGGAGCGCAAGTTCTGAGCTGCTCGTTCGGAAATGTTGCGCCCAGCGCGTCGTTCAGCGTGCACGTGAGCAGCGCATCCTCTTCCGCGGGGAATTACATCAGCGCGGGAAGCGTGACGGCTTCGAACCAGCAGGTTCTCTCCATCGCGAACATAACGGTTCAGCCGCTGGCGACGTTGACTTTCAGCGCGCTGACGCCATCGCAGACGATCACTTACGGAACGCCCTCGATCACCCTTGGCGGCAAGCTGAGCAACGGGAATACCTTCCCCGCGTCCGGTGAAAAAATCACCGTGACGATTAACGGCACGAGCCAGCAGGCCACCATCGGCAGCGGCGGAATGTTCACGACGGCTTTTCCGGTGGCGACGATTCCGGCGGCGACAACGGCCTACACGATCAGTTACGCATTCGCAGGCGACGCAAATTTTGGCCCCGCCAGCGACGCCAGCACCCGCCTGACGGTCACAAAAGCGAACAGCACCGTGGTGATCACCGCCAACACGCCGAATCCCTCAACAATCGTGCAGGTGGTGACGGTGAACTTCACAGTGTCGGGTGTAACCAAGCCAACGGGCAGCGTGAAAGTTTTGGCATCCACCGGCGAAAATTGCACCGGCACGCTTTCAGCGGGAGCGGGCAGCTGCACGCTGACGTTCAGCACCAGCGGATCGCGCACGATCACGGCGACCTACAACGGCGACACAAATTTCAACGGCAGCACTTCAACGGCGGTGACCCAGGTTGTCAGTGGCGCGGCTTCTACGTTGGTGATTTCACCGACGAGCGTGGACTTCGGGCAGGTGCCAGTAGGATTCCTGGGCGTGAAGACGATCACGTTAAAAAATACAGGAATGGCGCCCGCGCGCATTTCCAGCATCGCGATTGCGCACACCGGAACGTTCTATCAGGATTTCTTTGACCTGCCACTCTGTCCGCCCTCATTGGCGCCGGGCAGAACGTGCATCATATTTGTTTCCTTCTTTCCCAACCACGATCAGGCGGGCGCAGCTAATGGTTCGCTCGTAATCACCGACAGCGCCGCGGGGAGTCCGCAGACCGTGCCGCTGACAGCTATGGCGATCAATCCGCGGGCGTCGCTGAGTCCGAACGCGCTGTCGTTCGGTACGCAAAAAGTGGGAACGACGAGCGCGGTGAAATCAGTTGCGGTGACGAATTCAGGAACAACGCCACTCGTTCTCGGCAGCGTGAGCGTAAACGGAGATTATGCCGTCGCGAGCACCAGCACTTGCGTCGCAGGTCTTTCCGTGACGCCAGCGCATACTTGCCGAATCGATGTGAAATTTTCTCCGCGAGCGAAGGGCCAGCGCATCGGTAACGTGACCATCAGAGATAATGCGTTGTTTGGCGAGCAGAACATCTCTCTGTCCGGTCAGGGAAATTGACGCGCATAAAGTCACCCGGACACTTCGTTAGCTGCTGGCCTTTATATTAAAAATTGGCGCGAGGTCCGCGCGCTTGCTCAGGCGATCCGTCTGCGCTTCTTTCTGCACTTCCTGCGCCGCACGCAGGGCTTCCTGATAGTGATTAACGGCCGCCGGCGCTTTCCCAGAGAGTTCAAGCGCGCGCCCAAGCTGGTATTGACTCGCCGCGCGTAATTCTCGTAGCCCCAACTTTTCGCTTCGCAGCGACGCAGTAGTCAAATCCTTCTGGGCCCCCGCGTAATCCTTCATCCCGATGAGTGCCTGTCCGCGCAGCACCAGACATTGCGTAGAAAGATATTTCAGCCCCAGCGCGTCGGCCTGCTCCTCGAGAGATTTAAGCGCAGTGGCCGCAGCGGCAAATTTTCCTTCCAGCACCCCCGCCTTGGCGGCATTGATTTTGGTCAGCAGAATCATGTGCGCGTCGCCAGTCTTGGCAGCGGTCTGCAGGGCCTCCGCGTACGCCGAGGCTGCAGCGCCGAGGTCCCCGCGATAAAGTGCGTTGTCTCCCTGATAGCTCTGAATCGTAGCGATCTGCGGCTGGCTCTTGTCTGCTTCGGCGGAGGTCATCGCCTCGGCGAGCTTTTTGGTAGCTTCTTCGCTGCGGCCCGATTGCGCCAGGGCGTGTCCATACGCGGTCAAAACTTCCGTGGACCAGAAGCCTTTTTCCTGCGCATCACGCAGGCCCTTCGTCGCATCTTCCTGCGCGCTGATGGCCGCGCCAAACCTGCCTTGGTAACCGAACAACACGCCGAGTCCGGAAGATTCGATGGCCGCGCCGCGCTTGTCGCCGGAGCTCCGGCGAATTTCGAGTGCTTTCAAATATTGTTCCTGGGCCTGATCGAATTGCCCGGTGCGCATGGACGTTTCCGCCAGATTGTGAAGAGTGTCGGCGATATCCGACGGAACCTTTAGCTTTTCTCGCACCTGCAAAGCCTGCTCAAAATAAATTCGTGCGTTATCGAAATCACCTTTTGCCAGGTAGGTATTTCCAATGTTATTCACCACCTGACCCTGCATGGACTCGTTGTGGACCTCCACCTGCGACTTCAGCGATTCCTTGAAGAGCCGCAGCGCATCATCATATTTTCCACGTTCCACGTAAAAGTCGCCGAGGTCGCTGAGCACATTGGCGGTGCCTTGCTGATCGCCGATTTCGCGCCGGATTTTCAGCGCCCCATTGTAATTTTTCAGCGCCAGATCCACTTTTCCCATGCCGTCATAGATGGAACCGATCATCTGCAGGCTGTCGGCGATGCCCTTTTTCATGCCCAACCGAGTTTTGATGGCCAGCGACTCGTTGACGTTTTTTAGCGCCTCATCGGGTTTTTGCAGCGAAGAGTAAGCCACTCCCATGGCCTGCAACACCAACGCGTGGGCAGCTTCGTCGTTCAGCTCAATGGACATGGCCTGCGCGCGGGTCAAATATTCCAGGCCGCTTTGCGTGTTTCCACTCTCAATCTGCACGCGCCCCAGCGCCAGCAAGCCTTCCACCCGTTTAGGATCGAGCTTCACGACTTTGCTGAAAAGTTCGCTGGCCTTGTCGAAGCTGCCGGCGCTTTCATACACCGTGCCGAGATCGAATAGATAGTCGGTATTGTCCGTAGCCACGCCGACGAGGTTTTGGTACGCCTCGATGGCCTTGGGATAATCTTTAATGATGCGATCGCGATTGGCCTGGATCAGATATTTTTCCTGCGCCGGCAGCGCGGCGCTGAGCGAGACAGCTTTCTGCGCGTTCTGCTCCGCTTCGTCGTCCTGACCCTGCTGGCTGTAAGCCTGGGCCAGTTTGGAATACGCCAGCGCGAATTGTCCGTCCTGCTCAATGGCGCCCTGAAAACCCTTCACCGCTTCGGGATAATTTCCGGTACGTAGTTGCTGCAAGCCCCGATCGTAATCGCGCAAGGCCGCGATGGAAGAAGTGGAAGGTTTGAAGGCTGCGGCCTGCAAGTCTTTCAGCAAGCTCTTGGGAACAGAAAGGTTTTCACGTATTTGCGCCGCCAGCCGGTCGACTGCCGGCAGAATTTCCTTTTCGCTGGCTGCATCTTCCTTAACGGTGGCGGTGTGGCCCCGCTTCAAATCCTGGATGGTGGCATCGATGCGGATGTGATCGCCGAACTGCGCGTATTGGCCCCACACCACGGTGTCCACATTGCTCAAGTTCGCAATCTGGCTGACCGTGGATTGATTCAATCCCGACTGCGGCGTGATCCGCAGGTCTTTGAGGACCTGACCCACGCGATCGGCCGAGACCATGCGCACGCTCGAAGACTGGCCGACGTCGGTGCTGAGTGTCTCCGCCAATTCGGAGCCCAGCCAATCCAGCTTGGCGTCCGACGACGCATTGTGAAAAGGCAAAATCGCCAGCGAATTCAACGCCACCGCCGGCGCCGTAGCGGTAGGCGAAGTGAAAAAATATTTCTTAGCGCCGAAACCCGCTGCTCCCAGCAGGACGAGCGCGGCAGTACCAATCATAATTGACTGACTGCGCGAGCGACCCGGTGCAACTACTAACGCAGTAGCGGATGAAACCGCTGTCGCGGGCACATCTATTCGCTTGGTGGAACCGCCGCGCCACGCGTCTATATCGTGCTGCACATCCAGCGCCGTCTGATAACGCAGCGCCGGATCAAGCTGCAAACATTTAACCGTGATATCGCTCAACACCACAGGAACCGTGGAGTCCACATCCACGGGCTTTTTGGAATGCTCACGCGTGCGCTGAAACATAGCCTTCTGCACGGTGTCAGCTTTGTAAGGCAACTGTCCGACCAGCAACTGGTAGAAAATGATTCCCAGCGCGAAAAGATCGGACCGCGAGTCCACGTGTTCGCCCATCACCTGCTCGGGCGACATGTAATCCGGAGTGCCTATCAGCGCGCCGGTATTCGTCATTCCCGCGCCATGCTCCATCGTCCGCGCGATGCCGAAATCCATGACGATCACGCGGCCGCTTTTGTCCAGCATGATGTTCTGCGGCTTCAGGTCCCGATGCACCACCCCTTCGGCGTGCGCAGCGTCCAGGGCGGTACATACCTGATAGATGATGTCGGCGCTTTTTTCGAAGGGCAATCGCTCTTTCGCGATGGAACTTAAATCCTGCCCCTCGATGAATTCCATGGTAATGAACTTGACGCTGTCGAGCTCCCCGAGATCAAAAATGCGAATCACATTCTTGTGGGTGATCTTCCGCGCGAGGATCAGTTCCTGTTTGAAGCGGCGCAAAACTTCTTCGTGCAAGGCGAATTCGGGGCGGATGACTTTCAGCGCCACGAAACGATCAAGCTCCAGGTCTTTGGCCTTGTACACCGAGCCCATGCCGCCTTCGCCCAGCATCTGAACGATTTCATAGCGCGAGCCCAAACGCGTGCCGTTGGGAATGCGGCCTCCGCGCAACATCGGAGCGTTGGGGCGAGAGATGGGCTGCGACCAGCCCTCCGCACCCCGAATGTCGGTCAGATTAGGATTGTCGCCAGGATCCGGAAAATTTGAAGTGACGCCGGAATCCGGCTCTACGTTCGCTTCGGCGATGAAGGTGATGTCACTTACCGGAAAAGGCGTAAGGCAAGCAGAGCACAGCGACGCGGAGGCAGGATTGCTGGTGTGACAATTGGGACACTCTGTGCTGTCCGGCGCCATATGGTTTTGCGGTTCCAGGAGCGCACAAGGGGGCTGTGACGCTGACAAGCGTATTGCGAGAGGGATTTTACAACAGGGCGCGATTCTTCACGAACAAATTGCGCACCTGATTGCGCACACAGAGGATTCGCCAAATCAACTTCCATTCCTGCCGGTTCTACTCTCTGTACCGCAGCCGGAGTTGTAGACGTCCGTGCAGTCGAACCAGCGAGGCCGGCCTAATTTCGCCGGCGAGCTCCACAATCAGCGGATCTAAACCGCTGGATCATCACATTTGCCCGGTATGCGACTAGAAAATAAACTTCAAAGCAAAGTTCATGCTTCGGGGCCCGCCTTGCGCTACTACCGGATTGCCAACCGCAACGTCAGGCGTATTGGAATGATTGCACCCAGATCCCCGCCGTTCAGTGATAGTTGTTCAGGACGCAGTAGAAATTGGCACGGTTGAGAACGTTGTAAACCTCCCACCGGAATTGCGCGGTAACGCGCTCGGTGATTTTCGTGTCCTTAATCAAGGACGCGTCCCACTGGCTAGTCCCGGGCCACGCAGCATGTTACGCGTGGAGTTTCCCACTGTGCCATCGCACGGAATGTAGAACGGGCTCAACGGCTGGCCGCCGTCCGTGTCTCCGCAAGGATCGGCCTGCCCGGCCACAGTAAAGGTTTCGTCGAAATACTGGTTGGGATTGCGAGTGTTGTAATGTACCGGGGTTCCATCCCAGGCGGCCCGCAGTGCGCTGCCCGACAACCCTTGCCCGGAATTGTCCGTACCTCCGCCCACCAGAACCGAGAACGGGCGCCCGGCAATAGCCGTGTAAATGGTACTTAGCCGCCAGCCCTTACCCACCCGTCGAATCGATGTGCGGGATAGTCGGGAAATCGTAAACGCCGCCGATATTGAAATTCAAAGGTACGTCGTGGTCGCACAGACCGCGGGTATCCGCGAGGTTTAGCGGATTTTGCAGTTGCGGATAATCGCCGGCGCCGCCGCGATTCACCGAGTTGTTGTCAAAGCATTTGCTCCAGGTCAAATTGTACTGGGTGTCCAGTCCATGCCAGCTGCGTTGGTTGTAAGAAACCTGCAGGCTGTCGTACCGGGATGACGCCAGATTGGTGGCTTGAATGATGTGGCGCAGGTCAGGGAAGGCCGTCGCGAAAGGTCGCAACGCATTACACGACGAGCCCAGTGCAGCCCGAACCCAACGGGCTGGCATTGAGGTCCCGATAAATAATCAGATCTGCCCGTACTGCCCTGAGTAGGTCACCGACAAAACGTTATTCGCGAACAACTGCGTGTTGTATGCCCAGGTTGTAGTTGTTCGCTCGCGGAGTTTTGAAGTTAGGCACGATGGAGAAGGCATTGAATGGCGGCGCCCCCGATGGACTGGCGCCGAAGATGGGGCCCTTATCGAAACAAATGTAATCGCCAACCTGCGTTACTGGGATCATACGCAACTGGCGGCCGGATCGGTAGGTCGCCAAACCTGCATCACCCGAGAGCGAAACTGAGAAAGCGCCTAGATCCGGGTTTGTAAAGGCCCCCGCGCGGGCATTGGAGAAGGTGTAAGGCGCTGCCAAGCTGGCGAAGTTCGCTACGTCGTAAGATAACGAGTATCCACCACGAAGATTGGTCTTTCCGTTCTTGAAAATGTTCCACGCAAACCCAAGGCGCGGCCCGAAGTCGCCTTTATCCAGGTTATAGAGCCGATCGATGCCTTGGCCGACCTGCACCAAACCGCGGTCGGGGAAGAAATTAGACGCGCGGTTTTGCCCTTCGCTTAACGAGCCATTGATCTCATAGCGCAAACCGTAAGTCAGTGTGAAATTCGGCTTGACCTTCCATTCGTCCTGCGCATAAAAACCAACGGACTTTTGGGTGAGGTAACGCTGCGTATCGCCGAAATTTCGAGCGGCGCTGTCGGCACGTCCCAGAAGCAATTCTTCCACCGCATCCTGTACCGCGGGCGTCGCGGCTGCACGGCATATCCGACCGCCAATCCTGTGCGTGCGCGGTTGCGCAAGCTGTTGGTGTAAGCAGTCTGATAATTGCCGCCAATCTTGATGGTGTGGGTACCCTTTACCCAGGAGAAATGTTCTGACCAATCCCAGGTCTGATCCGGCCGGGTGGTGATCGGATACGCCTGCACTCCACCGATGTATCCGCCGTATCCCAGCGGCGCCAGATACACATAGGGAACGCCGAAATCCACAGGCGAAAGCGGGCCGGTGTCGATGCCCAAACTCTTGGGATCAACTTTGTTGTTGATATCGATGATTTGCGCGAAGCGCGTGAAACCCAGGCGGCTCTCGAAAATCTTGTTGCCGCTGATATTCCAGGTCCAGCTAAGCCCCGCCAACTGCGCCCGCGACGGGGCGATGGAGTTGAATAGGTCCGAAGGATTGTTATCCGCCGGCCGGCAAACCCGCGAACGGTGGACCGCTCTGCAGGCTATCGCCGAAAATGTAACGGCCTGAAATCGTATTGTTGGCATTGATCCGATGGTCAATTTTGAACGCGAACTCATCCATTCTGGCCGTTGTCGGCGTAGAAGCCACAAACGTGCCCGAATCGGTGATCGGGAAAATAATTAAGCAACGCCAGTCCCGCGGGACTGACCGTTAGGCCCTTCGCCGCGATGTCCGCCAGCGCCCCGGCTACGTCCGCCGTGATAGGCACCGCCCGGCTGGTGATGGACTGGGAAGCGTAGCGCTGGCCCTCATAGAAAAGAAAAAAAAAAGTGCGATCCTTAATGATAGGTCCACCAACACCGCCGCCGAACTGCATATTTCGCAATGGCGTCGGTTCGCAGCTGCCCGGATCACCGCAGCCGCTGCTCTTGGAAAAATAATTTGCGGCATCGGCAAAATCGGTGTGGCGAATCCACTGCGCCCATCCGTGAAAATCATTGGTGCCGCTCTTCATACCCAGCAGAATGGGCGCCCCGCCTTTTACTCCAAATTCAGCCGAGGGATTTTCCTGGACGCTCAACTCCTGGATCGCTTCCGGAGGAAAGATCGTTGCCGGGATGCCCACGACACCGGTCTGATTGATGGCCGAATCCCATAATAACGGTCGTTGTTGTAAAGGCCGTCGACAAAGTAATTATTCGAAGTTGTGCGCGATCCATTGATGCTGACCGCCAGAAATCCTCCACCAGGAGTACGTTGCACGCCCGGAGTGATGGCCAGCAGAGAATTGAAATCGCGGCCATTTAGAGGAACATTTTCGATCTTCAGGTTGTCGACGAAATTGTTTTCGTTAGGCGTGAGGTCCATCAGCGGCGCCGCACCTTCCACGGTCACCGTTTCGGTGCGCTGCCCGATTTGGAGCACGATATCAGCCCGAGTGGTAGTCCCGGTGGCGACCATCGCGGAACTGACCACCGTCTTGAAACCTTCTGCCGACACGGTGATCTTATAAGTGCCGATGGGCATTTGGGCGAAACGTAGTAACTGCCAGTCTCGTGAGGTCGTCGTGGTGCGCGTGATTCCCGTATCATTGTTTACGGCGGTCACGGAGACATTTGGCACTGTCGCCCCGGAACTATCCGTCACGTCGCCGTTGATTTCGCCAGTGATGGTTTGCGCCGCGGCGGTAAAAAACGAAGCGCGCAGAAAAATGCAAACTAACAACGAATACACATTTACTTACTAGTCCCATCGAAGACCCCCACCCGACTTTATTACGCGCGGTGAAACACCCGTTTCTATGTCAGTTGAGTCTAACGGCACATGGATGACAAGTCAAGAACAATGTCGCCACTGTCGCGATCGTTTGATTTGTGCCTACATACCGTTTACAAACAATTTAGGTCTATTGTATCGGGTTGATAGCCAATCCATGAAGCTCGAAATGGGACCGGTCTTGCGGATCAGAATCAACTCAGAATCGAGCTTCACGGAGCTCTTTGCGCGCCGCCCGCTGCTCGCTTGCTCGTCGGTATGTCCCAGTGGCAGACTCATGCGGCGCTCCTCCGCAGGCCGCACCGAACATAGTCATCGTTACGCTGGACACCACCCGGGCCGACCGCATGGGGTTCCTGGGTTCCAATTCGGGCTTACGCCCAATCTGGACGAGTTGGCCCAGCAAAGCTTCGTATTCACCCGCGCATACGCTGTGGTGCCACTAACCACCGCTTCGCACGCCACTATCCTCACGGGCACTTATCCCGAACTCAATGGAGTCACCGATTTCGGCAAACCCCTGAACCCTCAGTTCCATATCTGCCAGCGCTTTTGCGTGAACGCGGCTATCACACCGCCGCTTTCGTCGGTTCGCTGGTACTCGACCCCATCGGCGGGACCGCGCCAGGCTTTGATCGTGGCTTCGACATCTATGATGCTGGCTTTCATTAGCGACGCCCCGGCGAGGATCGCTTCCAGACCCTTGAGCGGCGCGGCGGCGACGTTGTAGCCCATGCGGTGAAGTGGCTAAAAAACCGCCCTTCTGGCCCCTTCTTCTTATGGGTGCACTTGTATGACGCGCACGACCCGTATGATCCGCCCGCGCCTTATGCCGCAAGATTTGCGAATTCGAAATACGATGGAGAAATTGCCTACTCGGACGCTTGCGTTGGCGCTTTGATCAAGGCATTGCGGGAACTGAATCTCTACGATGGAACGATGCTGGCGCTGATGGCCGATCACGGAGAAGCGCTGGGCCAGCATGGCGAGGAAACCCACGGGATATTTCTCTATGATGAAACCATCCACGTACCGCTGCTATTTAAATTTCCCCTTGGCAAGAGCGCCGCAAAGATCTCCTCACCAGCCAGCCTCGTAGATGTCGCGCCGACCATATTGGAAGCTGCTGGCATCCCGATTCCTGCAGCCGTGCAGGGGCACTCGTTGAAAAAAACGACTAACTCGGCTGCCCCGACAAAGAGAGTGGTGGACAGCGGCGCTGCTTCGCACCCGGATGCCACTCCCTCTGAACCACCCATATATTCGGAGACAGATTACCCGCATCGGGCGTTCGGCTGGAGCGCATTGCGGTCCGTACGCGCTGGAAAATACTTATTTATCGAAGCGCCTGCGAATGAACTTTACGATCAATCGTCGGACCCACAGGCCTCTGGATAATCTGGCGAAGAAATCGCCCGCTGTAAGTGAAACGCTGTCCGCTCAAGTTGAAGATTTACATCGCAGGCTCGCTGGAACAGGTGTTTCAGGCTCGACGGGCCTGCCGGCGGCGACGGATGCGCAGCAAGCTGAACAATTAAGCGCGCTGGGCTACGTAGCTGCCGGGCCCACGTCTACCTCCGAAACACTCACAGCTGGGTGCCGATCCCAAAGATCGTATTGAGGTCGCCAACCTTATGCATGACGCCCTGTTGGAAGTCGAAGATGGCCGCTACGAAGACGCTGTACCACGCCTTAAAAGTGTTCTGGCCACCGAACCTCAGATGACTGTGGCGCAGATGCAGCTTGGTGTGGCTCTGGCGCGATTGAAAAAGCCCGCTCGAGGCGCTGCCGCTGTTGCGCTCGGCGGTCAGTAAGCAACCGGATTCCGGCATGGCTCACTATGAGTTGGGGCTTGCGCTGTTCGATACCGGTGATCTGAATGCTGCCGCGCCTGAATTTGCCTTCGCCGTGGAACATGCGCCGCGATGGGCCGACGCCCATTTTTCACTCGCTTCGGTTTACGCGCGAATCGACCGCGTGCCGGAAGCCATGACAGAGTTGACTACTGCCCTTGAACTTAGCCCCGGCCACTACCGCGCGAATTTACTGAGAGGCCGCATTTTGTCGCTGCAAGGCCACGCTGCGGAAGGCATACCAAACCTCGAAAAAGCGACGCAGGCGGAGCCGCGTTCTGTGGAAGCCCATCTCTTTCTGGCCGATGCCTATGAACAGGCGGGCCAGGCGGAAGGCGCTTCGCGTGAACGCGAAACGGCGGACCGCCTCAAATCTCAGACGCGTCCGTAGTGTGGCATCCTGCCTTTCCGTGTCGGCGCTCGCGCCAGATTCGTGATTTAGTTGTGCTAGGCTCACGAACATGAAGTGGGTGAAAGTCTTTTTCTATTGCCTGGTCATCGTTGCGCCGGCCCGGTCTCAACAGCAAACCTCTCCCGTAAGAAATTCCCGCCACGATGTTTTCTTGATCACCATTGACACCCTGCGTGCCGATCACGTTCACTGTTACGGATATCCGTCCGGGCAGACGCCCACCCTCGACAAGCTAGCCGCTGATGGCGTGCGCTTCACCAGGGCCTTCACACCGAGCCCGATAACCACTCCATCGCATACCACGATCCTGACCGGACTTTTGCCCTCCGCGCACGGAGTCACCAATTTCGGCGTGGCGCTGGACCCTGCACATCCCACGCTAGCTGCACTATTGAAAAACGCCGGCTATCAGACGGCGGCATTCATCGGAGCCGTGGTGCTTGACAGCAACACGCTAGCGCCGGGTCTCGATCAGGGCTTTGATTTCTACGACCATTTCCCTGCGCGCGAAAAATGGTTCCTCGCGTTGGGAGCGCGTAGAGCGTCGCGGCAAAGTTGTGGTGAACCGCGCTGAAAAATGGCTCGATCAACATAATGGCGCTCCTCGTTTTGTATGGGTGCATCTCTACGATCCACACGACCCTTACGATCCTCCGCCTCCTTACGCGCAGCAATATCGCGACAAGCCATATGATGGGGAAATTGCTTACGCTGATTCCGCTGCCGGAGATTTCATCGCTTACTTAAAGGCCCACGGACGGTATGAGGGCTCGCTGATTGTCGTGGTCGGCGATCACGGCGAGGGTCTGGGTGAGCACAATGAAGAAACACATGGAATTTTTCTATACGATACCACCACCCACGTTCCGCTTATCGTAAAGCTTCCCAACGGCGAGAACGCCAACCACACCGTGGACGCACAAGTCAGCACCACTGACATTTTGCCCACCGTGCTGGACGTGCTCGATTTGCGATCACCACCGCGCCTGGATGGGCAGTCCCTGAAGCCGGATTTTCATGGCGAGGCTGCCCCAAGCGCAAATCGCATTCGGCGAAACGGACTACCCGCTCAGTTTTGGCTGGGCGCCCCTGCGTTCTGTGCGTGATCCGGGTCACAAATTCATCGAAGCTCCGCGGCCGGAGTTTTACGAGTTGTATTCTGATCCGGGCGAGCAACACAACATCTACCAGCCGTGGAATGCTGAAGTGCAAAAGCTGCGCGGGCAACTCGCGGCACAAAGAGAAACATATCCCGCGGGTGCCTGTCGAAATCCGCCGCGGCTGTCGGAATGCAAACTACCCAGGAGTTGCAGGCTTTAGGTTATCTGGGCCCGGCAGACGCGTTGAGTTCTTCAACGGTTTCGGAGCCCTCGCTGCTACCCGACCCCAAAGATAAAATCGCGGAGCAAAATCTGCTCCATGCCGCGATGATCGCAGTGGATGACGGACGGATCTCCGACGCCCGCGGCGGATTCGAAAAAGTTTTGCGGCTGAACCCGGCGCTCTTCCGCAGCTTTGACCCAGCTTGGCCAACTGGAATCAGTCGCCGGCAATTTCTCCAAAGCGGCCGCACTATCTTTCAGCGAGCCCGCGCTTTGCGTCCTGACGATGCAGACATCGCATCGAATCAAGGAGACGCCTTGATCCAAGCCGGAAATTTTGCTGCGGCTAAGTCGGCGTTGGAAACGAGCTTAAAACGAAATCCCGGTCAGTACCGTGCAAGATTTCTGCTCGGTTCGACGCTTCTTGCTCTCCACGAATTCCCTGCCGCCCAGGATCAACTGGAAGCCGCTTTGCTGTTGCAACCCACTTTTGAAGCCCAAAAGAAATTAGCAGAAGTGTTGCTGGAGCAGGGGAAATTCGCAGAAGCTCGTCAGCAACTGGAACAAGCGATTATGGTTCAACCATGACTCCGCCGAAGCTTACGAGTTGCTGGCCCGCGCATACGACGGGCTGGGTGACACCGAAAAGCGCCGGCAATGCTCGAAGCCGCGCAAAGTCTTTCACACCGACCAATACCGCCTGGACCCAAAAGCATTCACGAGAACTAATCGCGGCACTCGCACTTTTACTTCGAAGAAGTTGCGATGGTCTTGCCGCCGCCGCTTTCGAATATTTCCGTCAACACCCGACCGCGCATCTGCTTGGGTTGTTCAATGCCATAAATATGCAGGATTGTCGGAGTAATGTCATACACGCTGGCTTCGAATCCCATTAATCGCGAATCATGCTTGATCCCCGGGCCCATCGCAAAAAACGAGCCTGGGACGTCATCGCCATCCGCGAAGTCATGCTTGGCAATTACCGGCGTGGTCTTTTCGTGATCCATGTGCGCGTGGGGATCCTTATTCTCAAATTCGCGCAGCGGCTTGATGCCATGATCGGAAATAATGATGACGTAGGTATTTTCGTCCACGTGTTTCAGTATTGAACCCAGAACTTTGTCGAACGCGATGTACTGATCGGGGAATGCCTCCGTCCGCACACTGTTGATGCTGGCATTGTAGCCGGCGTTAAAAGGCGCTATCGGGTACAGCCAGTGCCCAGTGCGGTCTTCGCAAGACTGCCCCAGCATGGTGAAATCGGTCGGGTGCGTGGTCAAGAGATAATCAAACAGCTTAGTCTGCTGGTCACGGATTAACTGCACCTTGGTGAGCCACTGGTCGATCACTTCTTTCTCGTGGCCTTTCAAATCCGCCGCGGCCGGCATGCGCTCGCAATCTATGTAAAAGTCTCCGACGTTCTTCAGTAACTCCGGCTGCATAGCTCTTGGGATAAACCGCATCCCCGCCCATAACTTCCGACAATTTCGGGGCGCACAGCACACCATCTTCGCAATTTTTCCCGCGCGTGAGCATGCCGCTGATCATGTAACCATTGACCGGCATGACCGGGAAAGTGGCCGGCACGTTGGCCATGCCTACGGTGACGTCGTTTTTCGACAGCACCGACCATAGCGGCTCTTCCTTCAACATATTTGTATTGGCAGTGATTCCGCCTACCAGAAATCCGCTGACGCCATGTTCTTCCGGTTTCGTGCTGGTAAAAATCGTGCTGTAAACGCGCGGGCAGTTTGGCGCGGAAACCGTACGCAGCTTGCCATAGGCGCCGTTGTTGACGATGCGCTCAAGGTTCGGCATCTCGCCCTTCAACAGCAGCGGCCGGATGACGTCCAGTTCCATGCCGTTGACCCCGACTACCACCACGTGGGGGCGAGCTTTCGGCTTATCCTGGGTCTGCGCGAGTAACGTGCCCGTCGTGGCTGGCAACAATGCGAACAATAAAAACAATTTTCTCATGATGGCAATGCTCCGGGAAAAAGTGGTTGCAGGAATTCTACGCCCAGCAGATGGATTTAAGAAGAAGAAGCTTGCGTACGTAGTTTGAAACCAGTTCCAGCCTGGCCGGAAAATCACAGCGTCCATGGCTATTCGTTTCAATTCGCACTTTATTAAAAGTGATGCAACTCGCTACCTTAGACGGCGCAAATCGAAATTCCGCTACAGGCTAGGGAGTTGGCCAACTTTTTTATTCGATCGCTAGGCGGAAGTACCCTTTGCGGCTTCCGGCTCAACCTCGGCCAACGGACTGAGCGCGGGGCCGTTCAAAACTTTCCCGTCCGGATCGAAGCGCGACCCGTGGCACGGGCAATCCCAGCTGCTTTCCGTGGTGTTCCACGCCACGATGCATCCGAGATGCGTGCAGACCGCCGAGCGCTGGTGCAAGTTTCCGGATGGATCCCGGTAAGCCGCAATTTTGGAAAGTCCCCTTCGCACCACCGCGCCTTTTCCCGGCTGAATTTCTTCAACACTCGTGACTTCGCCCGGGGTAACCCAGCTGGCGTATTGCGCCGCCACGTTGAGATTCTCTTTGGCAAAGGTCAACGCCGCTAGAGGACTCTTGCGCGCCGGATCGTAAAGTATGCTCCAGGGGTTTTCGCGGCCCATGATCATATCGGTCAGTAACATTCCAGCGATAGTGCCGTGGGTCAACCCCACCCCGGAGTCGCCGGTGACGATATATATATTCCGGGCATCTCCGGGATTGCGCCCGATAAACGCGAGACCATCCACAGTATCCATAATTTGCCCAGACCACCTGAATTCTGGATCAGGCAGCCCAGGGACGTGGGTACGCCCCCAGCTCAATAACCTTGCATAGCGGCTCTCCAATTCTTCCATCTGCCCGGTTTTGTGATCTTCGCCGCCTATGATAAGAATATCGCGCGCTTTTTCGCCTTCCCCGATTCGTTGCACACGCACATAGTGGAACGGATCCTCGGTGTCCCAGTAGAGAGCGGGTGGAATAGACCCAAGTGGCACCTCTACTCCGATTACATAGGTACGATAGGCGGCCTGCTTCGTGTGCATGGTCACCCAATCGTTCACCGGCGTGTTGGTAGCCACCACCACCGCGTCCGCCGTTATCTGCTGCCCCTTGGTGGTTGTTACCGTCGCTGGCTCGCCGCCTTTGATTTCTTTGGCCTCGGTCTTGGCGTAAAACTTTCCGCCTGCGCGTTTAAAAGCTTGCGCCAGTCCCACAATGTATTTCCCGGCGTGGAACTGCGCCTGATCTGCGAATCGCAGATACGGGCCGGCGTTTAGCAGAATGGGAAGTTTTCCATGTTCCTTGAACACTTCCACTCCGGCGTTTTGGGCGGCCTTCAGCTCATCATCCAGGGTGCTTTCTGAGTCATCAGGCCCGGGAAATAAATAGCCGTCGACTCGCGCGAAGTCGCATTTTATTTCTTCCCTGCCAACGATGGATTCGATCTTCGAAATAGCCGCCGTATGGCTTTTCGCCGCCAACCTCGCGCCGCCTTCGCCATGCAGGCGCGAAATTTCAACGTAGGTAGCATCAATTTCGTTGGAAAGATGTGCGCTGGTATTTATTGTCTCGCCCTGCCCGGCGGAGTTTTTATCGATGACGATCACCGATTTGCCTTCCAGCGCCAGCAGATATCCGGTGGTCAACCCCGCGATGCCGCCGCCTATTACGCAGACATCGGCTTTCGCGTTCTTCTTGAGCGCCTGAGCCTGGAACGACGGGGTCGTCGCAGCCCATAGCGACTCGTTGGTGCGGCGATTCGAACTCTGCGCCGCGGATTTCCTGGTAATAGAAATAATGGAAGGCTTTTCGGTCATGGGTTTCCTTCAATTGGTATGCAGTTCTTGGATGCCAGGGTGCGGCAGTTTAGGGGCAGAACACTATTTCCTGGTTGAAAGGAGGTTCCTGATTAGGAGGTCTTCCGGGATCAAAGGAGCCTATTTGGCACCGGCCGCTGCCGCTTTCTGTTGCGGCACCTTCTCGCCTTCAAGCTTCGCATCAGGTTCACCAGCCTGAGCCGCGGCGTTTTCAAGCACGCTGTTAATTTCTGCGCCCATCAATACGGAAGCTCCCGACAGGTAGAACCACAACAGCAGCACTATTACCGCTCCCAACGAGCCGTACGTCGCGCTGTAACGATCAAAGAAATGTAAATACACCTTCAAAGCGAAGGAAGCGACTAACCACAGGGCCAGGCCGATTAACGCTCCTGGAGTCACCCAATGCCACTTCTGATCCTTCACGTCCGGCGCGAAGAAATAAATCAAAGCGAATCCCAGTAGCACCAGCGCGAGCGCGATGGGCCATAGCGCGATCCTGAGCAAAGTCGAATAGCTCCCGCCTGCAAGAGCCTGGGCCGTGGAGCCGCCTGCAAGAATGATGGTGACCGCGCAAACCATCAAGATGGCAAACGCGATGGATAGACCGATCGCCGTAGCATTCCTGCGAAAAAACGAACGGCTCTCGGATACTTCGTACTCCGCATTCAACGTATCCATAATGGCTGACATGCCGGCGGAAGCCGACCACAGCGAGAAAATAATCCCGAAAGACATTTTCAGACCGCCGGCTCCCTGGATCACTTCGGTAAGAGTTTTCTGGATCAGTTCCGACGCAGAGCCTGGTAACACGGTGGCTATAAAGCCGAGAAGGGCTGCTCGCGTAGAATCGGCATGTCCAAATGCGCTCATCACAGAAATAATCGATATCAGCATGGGAAATAGCGCCAGGAAGAAGTAGTAGGAGAGTTGCGCCGAACGCCCGAGCACGTCGTCTTCTCCGGCTTCTTTGAACGTACGGACAAAAATCTCTTTCCAACTGACGTTCGCCGGTTTCTTAATCGAGGGCATTAAACTATTCCGGCCTGGCGGGAGCGGCTGCGGTCAGACGCACCACTTCCACGCGGCGATTCTTTTGCCTGCCGGTATCCGTCGCGTTGCTCGCCACCGGCCGCGACTGGCCGTAACCCTTGGCCGTCAAGCGGTTCCGATCGATGCCATGTTGAGTGAGCCAGTTGACGACAGCCTGCGCGCGTTCCTCGGAGAGTTGACGATTGGCGTCCACATTTCCACGGTTGTCCGTGTAGCCTTCGACCCGGATATTCCAGGTGGGATTGTCTGTAAGCGTTTTTGCGAAATCCGACAACGCGGCTTCCGAGTCGGAAGTAATGTCTGCTTTTCCGGTTTCGAAATGAACCGCGCCGAGGGTTGCGCGTCCGCGCCGTTGCAAGGACTCCGAAACGCCCTCTTCCTTACCAACCGCTCCTGAGTATTGGTTTAAGGCTGCGATGAGTGGCCTGCCCCCTCTAGGAGTGGGCACATCACCTTCTAAAATTTCTTGATTGCTCAACTCCCGCCCGTATAGATCTCGATTCGCGTCACCATCAGGCCGCAGCGTGGCGCCTTCGAGAGACAATCCAGCAAACAGGCCTCGTGATCGGGACCAGGACAAAATCTCCGCGCGCATCAAAACATCTGTATTCGCGCTGGCATTTCTACCCACCGGTCCCGCAGCCGCGGCGGCTTCGCCACCCAGAGTGAACTTGTCCGACAGCAGCCTTTTCATACCTTTCTCATTCATGATCAGCATGAAGACGTCCGTGGAAGACCCGCCGATCTGAAAGCCGTAGCTTCCCCCCTCAATACGCACGGCCGCTGGTGGTCCCCATCGTTCGGAACGACGCCGGCAGGAAACAAATCCTCGCCCGTACTTGCCGCCCACCAGGAACGCTCCCTTCTTGAGGCCGGGGACGATCACAACGCACTCGGCTTTTTCCAGCAGGTCACGTGGAATCCCTTTTTCAGGTACCCGCATAATTTCCCGAAAAGAATCCGCCGCGCTCTTTATGCGCTGCTCGGACCGTTCAGCGAATGAACTCAAAGCGAACAACGATGCGCCTAAGACCGCGAGTCCATTGCGTACTGCGAGTTGCCCGGACAATTTCATGAAGTAAGCTCCACCAGAAAGGGATAGGTATTAATAGGCCCTCGTACGAACCAAAGCTGTCGGGTGAACCGTGTAAACCCTGTGGATAATTCCGTTAATCCATGTGCGCGTTGATGATCGGCCGATTCAGCCCGTGTGTTATTCCCTAGTGTCAGCCACCCGTGACAACGCCTCACACTGTTGTCGGATTGGTTTCCGTATTGCCTAATTCGAAGGTCAGATTGACCGAGCGCTGGCCCGCAGGCCGAGTACGATGACGAATGCCGCGCGGAATCGTCGTCATCTGTCCCTTGGCAAGTTGAATTTCGCCGTGTTCGAATTCGATGACCAGCACGCCTTCGATCACCAAAAAGGTTTCGTCTGAGTTCGGGTGCGAGTGCCAATGAAAAGGCTTGGTCATCGTGCTGATCCGCACCACGTGGTCATTTACGTTGGCCACCGGATGATTGTCATAGTCCTTTGCACCGAACGCTTCCGAAGACAACGTCACAACCGCCGGTAGTTTCTCCGCCATAACCTCCGCCTCCAAATTCTCGTTCGACAGGCCTGTCATTCAAAAATGAATTATCCCAAGCATTCAACGCCGATAAATACAGCTTATATGGCATGGGTTCGCGTACTTCGCCTAATGCAAAGTAATTCTGTCGTGGCACCCAGGATTTTCTTACAAAAAATTCAGTCAAAAGAGGATGAACTATGTCAGAGCTGAAGGAACTCTTAGTGGAGGAGTTGCAGGACTTGCTGAATGCCGAAAATCAGTTGGTGGCGGCATTGCCGAAAATGGCCGAGGCGGCGAACAACCCTATTTTGAAGCAGGCGTTCGAAAAGCATCTCACGCAGACCGAAGGGCATGTCGAGCGGCTCAAAATGTCCCTTGAACTTCTCGGTGCGGACCAGGACTCCAAACCTTGCAAGGCCATGAAGGGACTGATCGAGGAAGGCCAGGAAGTTGCCGCAGATGGTGAAGACAGGGACGAAGTGACCGCGGACCTCGCGCTGATCGGGGCGGCGCAAAAGGTGGAACATTACGAAATCTCAGGATACGGAACCGCCCGCTGCCTGGCCAGGCATTTGGGAGAACGCAAAGTGGCCAAACTCCTTTCCTATACCTTGGGCGAAGAGGAGTCTGCAGATTTCATACTGACAGACCTTTCGCAGCCCTTATTGCAGCAGGCTCTTTCCGATCAGTTAGGCAACGGCACCAAAACTCCGTGGGGCGAGCCTGGCGATCCGCGAAGTGCGGGCACATCGACAGGCAGTTCGACCGCCACTTCGACCAGTGGCAACAAAGCACGAACCGCAGCGGCCGGCGGCATGTCAGCGAAAAGGAAAGCCTAAGGGGGAAACATGTATCACCATATTAAAGAACTGATGTACACGGTAGAAGTCGGCGTACCCGATCCGGCTTTCGGTAACATGCTTTTGGAACAGTTCGGCGGAGCGAACGGAGAATTGGCGGCGGCCATGCAGTACTCCATTCAAGGGATTAATTGCGACGACCCAGAGCGCAAAGATCTGCTGATGGATATCGGCACCGAAGAATTAAGCCACTTGGAAGTGGTGGGAGCTTTGGCACGTTTGCATTTGCGTCCCATGAAACACAATCGCACGGCAGCCGAGGTTGATCCGTTGATCGCGATAGCGGGCGGGGGCGGAGTGGCTTTGCATAACTCCATGGGCGACGCGTGGACTGCCGACTACCTCAAAATCACCGGGGAATTGGACGTGGATTTACGCAGCAATATCGCAGCCGAGGCCCGCGCGAAAATCGTTTACGAGCGGCTGATCCAGTTTACCGAGGACAACGGCACAATTCGTGCCTTGCAGTTCCTGATGACCCGCGAAATCACCCACATGAAGGCGTTCACCGCGGCGCTGGAAAGTCTCGGCAAGGACCGCTTCTCGATTGGCGCGATTCCGCCGACTCCCGGCTTGGTGAACCAATACTTCGACGATTCAACAGGAATCGGCGACCGTGGCGAGCCCAATGCTCGCGGTCCCTGGAACACCGGCGGCGACTGGCAGATTGTCGAGGCACCGGCGTTTCAGCAGCTCGAATCGGAAATGAAGGGAACACGTCAATCCGCAGAGGCTGATCCGAAATTGGGCAAGGCCGCTGCCGGCGGTCGCAAATAGGCAAGTCGTTAACCAAGTAACGGCCCTGCCTGGGGATTTTAATTCCTGGGTGGGGCTTTTTGTTTTTAGCAAGCCGGCGATCGCCAATTAAGGCCGGGGCGCATTCCTGAGTTCAGGACTAATTTCAAAGGCTTTCTCAAATTCCGCGCGCGATTCCTCCTCTTTGTTGTCCTGATGCATTGCCAGCGCGAGGTTGTAATGAGCCTCGGCGTAGCTCGGCTTAAGACGTATAGCTTCCTTAAACTCCTTTTCCGCAGCGCCAGTTTCTCCGCCCTGCAGGTAAATCAAGCCAAGGTTGTTGTGCCCCTCGGCAAAATTCGGATTGCGCCGGATAATTTCCCGAAAAACGTTGATCGCTCCGGCTCTATCATTCCGCTGACTGAGTACCAGGCCCAACTGTATACGCGCATCCACGTATTGCGGATCAAGGCTGATCGCCTGACTCAGTTCCCGCGTGGCTTCCTCCGGTTTTCCGGACTGTGCCAGCGCCAAGCCCAGGTTGTAGTGCGCCTCCGCAAGATCCGGATCCGACATCGCCGCCTGCTGGAATTCCTGAATCGCCCGCGCCTGGTCGTTTTGGCGCCAGTACAACAATCCAAGGCTCGACTGCGCTCGCGCGTAGTCAGGCTGCAACGCGACCGCTTTTTCGTAAGCTTGCTGCGCCTGCGCCGCATCGCCTTTGTGCTCCCACGTCACGCCCAGATAATAATAACCCGTCGGCAAGGTCGGACTTTCCTCGACTGCCTTCTGGAATAGCCCCAGCGCGTCGTCCCACTTCTCCTGCTTCAAGGCTTCAACGCCGCGCACTATCAGCAGTTTGGCCTGCGCCAGATGCGCGCGAAAATCTTGCAGCTCCTTCAAATCCTGCAGCTCTTTTTGCGCTGCACCGCTTTCACCTTGCGCACGCAAAGTAATGCTCAAGCTGTAATGTGCTTTTTCGAGCTCCGGCTTCAACTCGATGGCCCGCCGGAATGCGGCAATCGCACCGCCCGCATCACCACTTGCCTTCAATTCCATACCCAGGTTGTACTGCGCTTCGGCATCGCTGGAATCCAGTTCCACCGCTTTGCGAAATTCCGCAAGCGCGCGGGCATGATCGCCCTGGCGGCGCACCGTGACACCCAGCATCGAATGCGCAGCGGCATATCCAGGCTTCAACTGGAATGCGGTGCGAAATTCCGTAGCTGCACCATTGAGATTGCCGAGTTGTCCTTCCACGAGGCCCAGTTCGAAGTGCAATTCAGGAGACGGCTTGATATGCAGTGCGGACAACAATTCCTTTCGCGCCCCTGCAACGTCGTTCTGCAGAACGTATATACGCGCCAGCAGCCGATGTGCCGCAACATTGGAGGGATCGATCGAGACTGCCGCGCGGAGTTCTTTAAGAGCCGAATCCTGCTCCTGCAGATCAAAAAAAGTCGCGCCCAAAGCGTAGTGCGCCGCGGACCATTGGGGTTTCAATCGCAGCGCGGTTTGAAACTCTTCAACAGCTTGCCTGGCTTCGCCCTTGTATCCCAACGCGAGCGCCAGATGGTAATGCGTAATCGGGTCGTCGGGCGCGAGCTCCAATGACCGGTGATAAGCGGCAATGGCCTCGTCCCAGGACTTGCGGCTGGAAAGCTCAATTCCCTGCTGCCGGTACGTTTGTGCCGTCTGCGCAAACGACGACGTTGTTATCAAGCCGGCAAAGCACAGGGAGAAAATCCCGCCCGCGATGAAACGGAGTGACGAAAGCGCCGCAGAAACCTTCATCAATGTAGTATGACGCGCTTGGCCGTCCGTTGCAGGCTGGTCAGAGCGACGCGCGGTGCCCAGAGCCTTTCGTGACTCCCAATCGGCGTATTGCGCTAAAATGCCGACGGCTCTCTACCAGTAGAATTTCGCGCTGACCTGTCCGATACGCGGATCGCGTGCATTGGTGACGATCCCGAAGTTCGAATTAGTGATATCCCCGCCAGGATTTCTGAATTGCGCATGGTTGAAGATGTTGAAAAATTCTATGCGCAGGTCAAACGCAAAATTTTCTTTAATCTGCGTTCGCTTCAACATCCCAAAATCCGTGTTGTTGAATCCCGGTCCGTGGAAGAAGCGCCGGTTGGCGGTACCAAATGTTCCGAGCGCGCAGTTCTGAACGAATGCACCGGTGGTTACCACGCAAGGATCCGGATTGTCGGCCGTGGTCGGTTGCGGGGGGATGAAATAACAACCTGTGCCGTCTGAAGTTGGGCAATCAGGGTTGCTGTCCCGTGGATTTAAGACCTTCACCTTGCCCACCAGGTTCGGCATGTCTGTGGCCGAACTGCCGGCCAGCGACGCATCACCACTGCCCTGGTTCAATTGCACAGGAAAGCCGGTCGAGAAACGTGTAATGCCCTGCATCTGCCACCCTTGCGTCAAGCGTTTAGGCGCATTGGGAAAGGCCCGGGCGAATGGAACAGCCCACACGTAACTGACCACGAAATTATGCCGGATGTCGCTGGAAGATAGTCCGCGACTGATTTTCGGATCGGCGAAATTCACCAGGTCGTTAAACGCCGAGGAATTGTCCAAACCTTTCGCAAACGTGTAAGCGGCCAGGAACGTGACGTCCGCGGCCTTACGTTCGACGGAAATTTGCGCCGAGTTGTAAATGGAATTGGCGCTGGTAAGCGTGTTGGTGTTGGAGGAGCCGTAGCATACCTGCGCCCCGCCTGGGCAGAAGTTCGGATTCAAAAGCTGCTGCCTGGTGCTGTACACGCAGCCCGGCAGAGGCGCCATAGGGCTTGGAGTCGTGTCACACGGAATTGTGGCCGACGGGAGTTGGAAAACGTCATTCTCGTTCCCGGGTCCACAACCTGCGGTTCCCCCCGCTGTTACGTCGATAGCCCCTTGCGCGGTGAGTTGTTGGCACAGAGCGGCGGACCCGGGATTGGCGTCCCGCTGGGTAATCAGTCGATGCCCTTCGGTTCCAACGTACGCGAGAGTCAGTACGGTCGATTTGCCAAGCTCGCGCTGGATGGAGAGATTGAAATGTTCTGCATACGGCAGCTTGTTGTGAATGTCGTAGCCCGGGAAAAAGTTAAAGGGCTCATATACCGAGAAGTCTAGATTTGCGTTCGAAGACGCGCCGGGAACCGGAGCGGTAAATGGAAATCGCTGTCCTATGGGCTTCCCGGTCGCTCGCACACGAAACGGTTCCTCAAATAGCACCGAGACAGGGGAAGTCCAGTAGAGACCGAAGGGCGCATCGGCGACCTCGTAAAACAAGTTCAGGTCTTCGACGGAAGTGTAATAAAGCCCGTAGGCCACGCGGATGCTGGTTTTACCCGGACCGCCGAAAATCTTGCCCAGTGCCCCGTCCGAAAATCCCGGTGAATACGCCAAGCCAAGTCGGGGCGCGACGTTGTTGTAATTCGTAGGTGCCAGGGTTTTTGCAATGCCAGGGTCCCCTGGAAACACCAGCCCCGGAGGGGCCAGCGGGAAGAGCGTGGACGTTTGGCCAGGGTTGAAGGTCTGAATCTTCCCCTGGGTGTCGTACCACGGCATGCTCACTTCCCAACGCAGTCCCAGGTTCAGCGTGATATTTGATTTCACCTTCCAGGAGTCTTGCACGAACGCGCCGCCATAGCGCGTGCGCGAGTCAAGAAACTGCTCGGCGGCCTGGGTGTAAGGAGCGTTGGTGGTAGAGGTCGCGCCAAGAAGGAAGTCCGCAAAATCGGCCCCCGTCACCGTGCCATCAAAGGTGAAGCCTCCGTTGGGATTGGCAAAGTTGCGTTCGTTCACTTGCAGGTAGCGAAATTCCCCGCCCACTTTCCAGGTATGTTTTCCCTGGGTCTTCGAAAATACATCACTCACCATGTAAGTGGTATTAGGCTGGAAAGTGTTCAGCGTGGGCACCCCAATGTTCAGGCCGAGATTGCTGAAACTGGTCTGCGGCACGTACTGCGGGTATCCTGCCAGCGGGACAATACCGAGGGTGCCCTCCCCCGTTACAAAACCGAGGTCCGACAGGTTCGCGAAACTTCCCGATGGATTGTTCAAGTGCATGGCGTTGCGGAAGAAGCTGAGGCGTGCCTCGTTGACGGCCGTCGCTCCCAGAGATTTAGTGTTGCTCATTACAAACTGTTGCGCTCGGGAAGGCGAGACCGTTGGGAAGCCCGGCACGTTTGCGAATCCGGTGGAGGGGTCGAGATCGCTCTGCACGTTCGCACGATCAAGATGGTAATACCACGACCAGTTTCCGGTCTTTTGGTTATTGAAATCGATGCGCTCGCCGAACTTATCGTCGTTCGGAATGTTCCTGCCGCTGTTGTTCGAATAGTTTTGCGTATCTCCCGGAAGAGTCGGAGCAGGTATGAATGGAAGGATATTAGTGGACGGCACGGACCAAGCCGCCTGGGGGATTACCCCGCCGGGAAAAACGCATCCTGCCACCGGATCCGTGTTGGCGCAACCGGGGAAGCTGTACGCTTCTCCCTGCGCCACCGTGTAGCCCAACCGTTGCGAAAGCACTTGGGCCCAGTAGGTCCCATCAATCGCACCGGTCAACAGCGCCGGATCAAAATTGCCCAGTCGCTGCTCCGCTGTCGGCACCGTGACCAGGCCGGATTCCGCACCTTGCACCTGCCTGGTGCCTTGATAGTCTGAGAACCAGAAAACTTTGTTTTTCCAAACTGGTCCCCCTGCCGCATAGCCAAATTGATTACGCCTCAATTCCGACTTCGACGGCGCAAAGAAGTTCTTGGCGTCCAGCTTGTCGTTGCGCAAAAACTCGAACGCGTCTCCGTGAAATCCATTCGTGCCGGACTTGGTGATGGCGTTGACCACCGCGCCGCTGAATTTGCCATACTCCGCGTCGAAGCTGTTCGTGATCAGCCGAAACTCTTCAATGGAATCCAGGTTCGGAACCATGCCGGTGCCGAGGTTACGGCCCTCGCTGACGTCCCCGCCATTCACCAAAAATGCGTTGGCCGTCTCGCGCTGGCCATTCACCGAAATGTTGCCGGCATTCAAAATGCCGGATACCGGGCGATCCTGCTGGATTGTTTCGGAGGTGCCAGGGGCCACGCCCGCTTGCAGGCCTAGGAGGTCGACGAAGCTGCGGCCGTTCAACGGCAGCGCCAGCATCTTCCTTGAATCAATGACGTCGCCTAGCTGCGTGTTCTCGGTCTGCACCTGCACGGCATTTGCGACTATTTCTACGTGGTCGGAGAGGCTGCCCACATTGAGCGCTACGTCGTAATGCAACTGGTCGTTTACTTTTACTTCGACGCCCGTTTCGGTAAATGTCCGAAATCCGTCAGCCGTGACCGTGAGCGAATAGGTTCCCGCCGGCATCGCCAGAATGCGGAAGGCGCCATCGCTGCCCGAGACGGTTTCCAGCTTTAGATTTGTTTGTGCGTTGGTGGCGACGATCTTCGCACCGCTGACCACAGCCCCGCTGCTGTCATGCACCACGCCTTGGACCGAACCGGTGACGTCCGCGCGAAGTGTTTGCACGCCGTAAATCAGAAAGCACAGAGATAGCAAGAGTGAAATGCGGTTAAAGCGATTTAACATTGGCCCCCCCAATGTCGTCCAAGAATGTGCGTACCTTGGCACAAATGGTTTGGCACATCAAGTCAAAAATCTGTTTAGCTTCCCTTTTCGTGCTTTTAGTTACGATTCGCTTCCATCGAAAGTCGCGCTTTCTGCAACATTTGTTTCAGAAACCTCGCTGCCTGCTCCAGGCCCCCCCAGTAGATGCCCGCAGTTCTTCTTTCTTGCGCCGGCCTCTCCGGCACTCCCGAGCGTGGATTCGAGCTGTCCGATGTTTCGAGCTCGAGGTGGCGTTTATTTGCTACGTCATGCGGGGCGCACCGGGGGTCACGGATAGCCTCCTTTAGCCCGACAATTTAAATTCGCGAATCGCTTCCCCTGCGCCGCTCAAATTCGCCAGCCGCATTTCAGAATATTTCCGGGACAACAATACTCCCGGCGCACCCGCGCGCAGTGCGGCGAGCACGGCGGCCTTGACGCTTTGCGGAGTACATTTGCTGTTTTCGGCCTCCGTGGGAATATCAATATCGATGCCCGGCCAGATCAAGGTGGGCGTACCCGCTGCCCCATCCAGGGCCCGTTTCGTTTCGCGATAGACGTAATCAGCAGAAAGCCCGGTGTGCGGAATCTGCCGGTAGCTGCCCTCTTTGAATCCCATCACTTCATAGTTGAAGTCGAGCAATCTCTCTTTTGAGAGATCCCCATAAAGCGTCGCGCCAATATTGTCCGCATACAGTGCCATTCGCTCCCCGCCGCAGTTGTTGTACATCACCACCTTTATAAAGTCCGAGTACTTCGACAGTTCTTGCAGGTCCTGCTCGGCGCGATAGATGGGATTGAAAGAATTGTTGTGCCAGATGTGCCAGCCAACCGGCACCGTTGCTTTGGCAGCCTTCACAGTTTTATAGATCGCCGCGTAAGTTTCCCGCAGGCTGTCTGTCCACAGCATTTCCCACGCTGCCAGTTCGGGGTATTTGAGCAGCAGGCGCCAGAACTGCACGTAATAACCATCCACCGGGCGTTTGCCGCTGCGCGACGAACGCACGAATTTTTCCAGCTCTAGAAATCCCTGTTTTGCGCGCTGGGCGTTGACGCCGCGCGTCGCGGCCTTTTTCTGACAGAACTCGCAAAAACACGTAACGTTGCCCGGATCGATAGGCGGAGTATCATGCGTCGCACCCAGGCTGTCGCAAAGAGCCCCCTGTCGCTCCGATCCCCACATAAGCCCGTCGATGTCATAGGAGCGAGCGTAGTCTTCCACCAGGCCAGTGAGAAAATTTCGATATTCCGGATTATTGACGCATAGCGTTTCCGCATTGCGGCCGTACAGATCCTTTTCCTGCAATTTTTGGATATTCGGTAAGTCCGTACGAAAGACATCTTCAAGCCAGCAGATAACTTTCATCCCGCGTTTTTTAGCAGCCGGAATTACTTCCGCGAGGATGTCCAGGTCGCCGTGGTCGGGCGCGCGAGTGTCTTTGAGAACGGTGTTCTGGTAATACTGCGGATGAGGTGTTGCGAAGTTTCCGCCGTGAAAATTTAAGTCGTACTCCTGTTTGCCATGATCGGGGAGCGGTTGCCCTGGAATCTGCCTCCCTGCAATGCCCCGGCCGTAGGTAAACACGGCAAGAAATAGCGTGTTTACGCTCCCGCGTTCCTGCAGCACATCCAGAACTTTCTCAGTACCTTCATCCACAAATGAGATTGCTCCGACCTGGATGCCGATCATTTTCGGCGCTGGTTCAGCAGTTACCGCAACGGGCATCGCCAATGCGGCGCTGGCTCCCGCGGTGATCTTCACGAATTCGCGACGATCCAGATTAAGTCCCGACATCAAAGCTCACCCATGTTGTTGGTCAATGCGGACAGTTAAGCCCTCGCCCAGATACGTCGCTTCGTTATGTAGCTCGCTCAGCCCGGGAACGTAAAAGCTTCTCCGCATTGGTGAGATATAACTTCTGCAGTGTTTCGCCCGGAAGCCCGAAACCATTCATGCTCCAGTGATAACTGAACATATCGGATTCGTAAAAATGTTCATCCAGGGTCTCAAGAATTCTAAAGGTGACACGGTACATCTCTTTGTCGAATCCCATGTCCGTGCCATAGAGCAAACGATCCGCGTACTTCGCATAAAACTGCGCCACAAAACGGGGAATAGGCGCTGTCTCCGCATATCGCGCGGAAATATCCGCGTATAAATTGGGCTGGCGCTCCAGAACTTTGCCCAATCGTGCCAGGTCATAATCGAGATTGGCGAAGTGGCAGGCAATAAATGTTGTGCCGGAATGCTTTTTGACGGTGCGCTCAAGAATATCAATCATTCCGGAGTGCCCCACAATCCCCGGCTGATTATCCAGTCGCCAGTGGAAAGCGTTCATCAGGCCGTCATTTTTGCTGTCCATCGCTTGGTACATCCAGATGGGATCCGCGACGTGAATACTTACCGGCATCCCCAATTGTCCGCAGCGGTCAAACAGCGCATCCATGCGCGCGTCGTCTGGGTGCATGCCGATCGTTTCGATCGTGCTAGAGGCCAGTCCTTTTCCCTTATCGTGAAGCTCGCCAACACCCTGTGCGCCCGCTTCATGGCACCTCTCCAGCGCCTGCATTGCGCCAGGGCCAAATCCGGCGTCGTCATAGCCGTTGTAGTCAAACCCGCACCACATCTCGAAACGATCGCGATGCGCAGCATACTTTCGCGACACATCGCTAAACTCCTGTCCGGTAGTGTCCGTCAGCAGAATAGTCTTCTGAATCCCAACCTCGTCCATATTCCTGACCCACTCGTCAATTTCTGCCGGTGTCTTGGCATAGGCGTGCGAGTGCATGTCGATAACGGGAAATTTCGCCTTCGGCACCTCTGTAATGGGAATCTTGTAAAGCGATCTGGGCTTGTAATCTTTAAGCAGTATCGTTTCAGGCGATGCTTGCTCAGATTTTTTGCTGGCGTCCGCCTGTGCTCCCCACGCGGGCGAAACACTCGCCGCCAGGCTACCCGTTCCTACCGTCTGCAAAAAGTGACGCCGCTTCATCGCGCTTTCGTCTCCACCCGTCAGAGGCCCTGACGAAGATTCGCCCGCAGCGTGAGTGAGCCGTCCTCGTTTAACTTCTGGTGGCAAGCCCATCGCACCGGATACCGCATACCTTTCACTTCAATCTCCGCTTTGAGTTTCAAGCCCGCAAATTTTGTTCCCTGGGGCATCACAAATTGCGCCTGTCGCAACTTCCCCGGCAGCGGATAACCCGCATCCAGGCAACCGCTCTTCAACACGTTGCCGTCTTCGCTCTCGACCGTCACTCGCAGTACGCCCGGTACACCGGCGATGCCATCGTTGGCAAACGCAATGATGATCCCCAGATAGCCGTTGTCCTCATAGCTCCAGATCATCGACGGCCTCACCCGGTAGCCGATTCTGCGGTTAATCTGGTCGAACGATTTTGGAAACGCCTGGTAGTAAGCCGCCAGATTCTTTGCGCTGATAGCGTGGAAGTTCCAAAGCGACCAGTAGTTCGCTCCCACGTCCATCACGTGAGCGATCATATTTTCGGTCGGCGACATCCCTTCCTCAGCACTCGCCTTGTCCGGACTCTTCGATGGAATTCCCTGCTCGAGTACCGCGGCAATCCATGGCGGACGATTGCTCAAAGTTTCGATCTGCTCATTTTCAATAAAAATTGTGTCGCTGCGAATCCAGTTGTTGGTGCGCACGCTGAGATCGAGCACCTCGGAATTCCCAACGCGGCTGTAGTCGGGCTGCGTGTTCGTCATCAGCGGAGTCTTCGTGAAATGCTCCAGCTGAACCCTCATCATGTTGACCCAGGTTCTCTCCGCGGTCTGATAATCCGGAAACGGAGTATTTACGAAAGGCCATGTGTGCCCCTCGCCCCAAAACCCATATAAAAAGGTGTCAACGAACTCGATGTCCGGACGGCCATTGAATTCCGCGCCCAAAAGGCCCACTAGTTCCGCAAACGCGCTCTGAAAAGCAGGATGATCAAAACGCGGCTGGTAGCGCGAATATTGATTCTCCATAAATCGCGCCGCAGCTTTTCTTTCCTTCTCGTCGGGAACGAGCTCAACCGTAGGCACCTTATCCAGCACGAAATCCGGTAGCGCCGGCTCTTTTTTGTAGTCCGGAGCGCTCATCTGAATCCGCAGCCCGACACGCTTGTTGTGCTTCTTCGCCAGATCGAAAACATGCTTCAAGTAGTCAGGCAGCTCCAGGCGGCCCGGTCGTGGCTGCACCTCTCGCCATGTCGGCCTTATATAAAGTTGTTGGCCCAACGGAAATCGAACGAGATCCTCGATCCCTTGCAGCACGTTGTCCGATTGGATTTCGTCCGTACCGCTGTCCGCCGTGATGTAGGTAATCAGTCCCTTGCCGTAATTCGGCACGACCTCTTCTGTGGCAGTGGTCGTCATGACCACTTCGTCGGTAGGAATGACCGCATCCGGTGGATACTGTGGAAACGGCCCCTGATTCAGCCGATCCGTTACAACTGGCCCGGAACCAAAATCATAGCCACTCCAGTTGTGGGCTTGCACGAACCCCGGCCCCTTGCCCCGGGCAACTTCCGCCATCGCCGCAGTCGTCCCAGCCAGCACCACCCCCGTTTTTAGAAAGTCTCTGCGCCGCATCGAACGGTGTCCTCCAACATTTCAGGCACTTCGCAGTGAACCAACCGTGCAGCCATACGACTCCACGTGGCTTGTGCTCCGCAACGTATTCGCCAGGCGTGCCACTTTCGAACTATTTCTATTTATATCTTTTACTTTCGATTGTCTAGGACAATAAGCGTCGGCAAAATTCCCCAGGCGCGAGAACTGCTTCCACGTAACTGGATCAGCCGCGCCCTGTACTTCACATTGGCCAGCCCGCTGTGAATCGCCGCGCGACTCGCAAAACCGTATTAGACTGTGACTTCGGCCCAACGCCAGCGCATGATTTGGTGAAGCCAGGTTGCAACATTCAGTCAGTAGTTCCGTAACACAATGTTATCCTGACATATAGAGAGGGGCGTTTTTCTGCACGGCCATCTCTTGACCAGCCTAGGTCCGTCCTCACCCTCGCATAGCTATCGGCGAGCGCAAGATCAGATGAACGAATTGAAAACCATCAAGAGCTTGATACCGCTGCTGCGGCTTCATAAGTGGAGGTTTGCCGGCATCACCCTGCTTGGCTTGTTGCAATCCTTCTCGGAAGGCATTGGGATTGGTCTCCTCATTCCATTGTTGAGCGGACTGGTGGCTGGACCGCAACTGCAACCGCGAGGTCAGTGGCTCCTCGGCAAGCTGGGCAGCTTGTTTCAAGGAGTACCCCCAGACCGGCGTCTAGCTGTGATTGTGGTATCTGTTTTTGGCGCCGTATTGGCCAACGCCATCCTCAGTTACGCAAACCATCTTTTGCTTGGGTGGGAGGATGGGAGCATCGCTCACGACGTGCGGCGGCGAATCTTTCGGCAATTGCTGAACGTACATTTTGGTTTCATCGAGCGCGACCGTTCCGGACGGCTTCTGAATCTGCTGGCCTCAGATTCGTGGCGCGTGCGGGATGCCCTGGGGACCGTGGTGGGTCTGATGATCACCACCAGCACGGTGGCTGTATATGTGGCCCTGTTGCTGCTCATGTCCTGGAAGCTGACGGCCATCGTCGCAGTCGCGATCTTCATTATTTCCAGCATCGTCCGGCTGCTGACCAAGTCGGCCCGCGAGCTGGGCCAGACCGTCATGCGCACGAATTCCGACATGGCCCATCGCATGGTAGAGGGCATCGACGGAATGAGGGTGATCCGCGCCTTCGGCCGCGAAAGCTACGAACAGAGCCGTTTTGACGCAACCTCCAACAAACTGCGCCGTGCGATGCTGCGCATGAGTGTAATCGATGGAATTGTGCACCCCGTGTACGAAGTTTTGGCGGCTTCCCTGGTGCTGATCATCCTGTTAGTGGCGGCGCCGAACGCCAGCGATAGCTCAGTGCTCCTGGTCTTCGCTTTCGTGCTGTACCGGATTCAACCACGCGTTAAACAATTCGACAGCGCTCGCGTTCAACTGGCCGCGCTTTCAACCTCCGTGGAAGAAGTCCTCTCGTTTCTCGACTCCTCCGACAAAATGTACACGTCCTCAGGCGCGCTCACCACGCTGGGACCGACTCCTGACATTACCTTCGACAAAGTTTCGTTCCGCTATGGGATGGCCGACGTCCGTGCGCTTACGGAAGTGTCGTTCAACATTCCTGCAGGCCAGACCACGGCTTTTGTGGGACCCTCCGGCGGCGGCAAGTCCACAGTGATGAAATTAATCCTCCGATTTTACGAGCCGACCGAGGGAGCCATCGCCGTGTGCGGCGGAAGCCTGGCCGATCTCAATGTGAATTACTGGCGCGATCAAATTGCGGTGGTGAGTCAGGATGTCTATCTGTTTGACGCCACGGTCCGCGAGAACATCGCCTACGGCCGCCTGAACGCCCGGCCCGAAGAAATCATCGAAGCGGCTCGCAAAGCAGATGCCCACGCCTTCATCGAGCGCCTGCCGGATAAATACGAGACGGTGCTCGGTCACAATGGCGCGCGTTTGTCTGGCGGACAGCAACAGCGCATCTCGCTGGCCCGTGCAATTATCCGCGATCCCCGGATTCTGATTCTGGACGAAGCCACCAACGCGCTCGACAGCATCTCTGAACAGTGGATTCAGGAGACCCTGGACAAGCTCCGCGAGAATCGCACCGTGATTATGATTGCCCACCGGTTGTCCACCATCGAGCGCGCCGATCAGATTATCGTCCTTGAGGAAGGGCGCGTCGTCGAGAGCGGCAAAATGGCCCAGCTCCTGAAAAGCGGAGGGCTGTTTTCGCGCCTCTATCACCTGCAGCATCGCCCGTCGCTGGTACACGATGCATGACCGGCCGGATCGTGCGCTACTCACAGTTTGATGTCGAGGTTACACGCCCGCTTGATGATTTAACCCTGGCGCCGGGGGATGCCGGCGCCGCCGTTCTGGTGCGCCGGAAAGGCGCGCCCATCGCTTTCTGGCTGCTCGAAGCCAACGGCATTGGGCGAATACCAGCCGGCGAGCTGGCCCGAAAAATTAGCGCTCGAAGCCGCCGACAGAATCCTGGCGGCCGCCATCCTGGAAGAACTCAGACCACAGGATTCCAGCAAACCGCTGCCGCTTGTGACCATCGCTATCTGCACCAGGAACCGGCCCGAAGGCGTAAAGCGGCTGCTGGCATCTTTGCAGGGCCAGCATTCGCGCTTTGCCTCCCGGCAGCGCCGGTTTAGATATTTTACTGGTGGATAACGCCCCTTCCGATGAGCTTACGCGGCAACTCGCGGATGCCACCCCCGGGATACGTTACGTGCGTGAGCCGCGTCCCGGATTAAATTTCGGACGAAATCGCGCGCTGCGCGAAGCCCGTGGAGAAATTCTGGCTTTTCTGGACGACGACGTAATCGTCGACCAGCACTGGATTTCTGGACTAGCCAGCGCCTACGCGGACAACCCTGACGCGGCCGCTTTTACCGGGCAAGTGCTGCCCATGGAACTGGAAACGGAAGCACAGATCGTATTCGAACGCCGTGGCGGCTTTCGTCGTGGATTCGAACGCATTCGCTTCGGCCCGGTGCACCCCGGCAATCCTCTATATCCTGGCGGCGCCGGAATTTTTGGCGCTGGTGCCAACATGGCCTTTCGCACCCAGACCTTGCGAAGCCTCGGCGGATTCGACGAAGCGCTGGATACTGGCGCCGCCGTACCGGGCGGCGGTGACCTGGACATTTTTTACCGTGTCATCCGCGCCGGATACGCGCTGGTCTACGAGCCCGGATTCATGGTTTTTCACCAGCATCGTCGCGACATGCCCGCGCTGATACAACAATACCGCCGTAGCTGGGGCTTGGGATTCATCTGCCACGTGCGCAAATGCATGAAGACCGATCCGGAACGCCGTGCCAATCTGAATCGCTTGCTTTGGTGGTGGGTCGGTTACGAACTGCGAGGTTACTTCGTCAATCTGAAAAATAAATTGCGGAGCCGCCCCTATATTCCGCTGTCGATTTTCTACGGGGAGCTGTGGGCCGGTTTTACAGGATTTTTTGGTGGATACGAAAGGTCGCTCAGGAGGATCGAACAGATCCGGAGACGTTATCCGTGAGCGAGCCCGGCAGTCTCGAGATAGTAGTCTGCACCTACAACAACGCCGCCATGCTTGACGGTATGCTCTCCGCTTTGGCGGCCCAACGATGCAGCGAAAACACCCGCTGGAGCTGCCTGGTCGTTGACAATAATTGCACTGACGACAGCACGAAAATTGTTCAGCGCTACGTATCGCAAGGAAATATTCCAGGATTGCGCATTGTCCGCGAACTCCAGCAGGGATTAACTCCCGCGCGCCTGTGTGGTGTGCGCAGCTCCTACGCGCCGTGGATCGCTTTTGTGGATGACGATTGTTTTTTGCAGCCGGATTGGATCGCCAACGCTGTGGCCTTCGCAGCAGCTCATCCCTCTGCGGGCGCTTTCGGCGGAAAAGTTATACTCGACTGGGAAACGGAACCTCCCGCCTTTGTCCGCGCGTTTACCTATTGTTTCGCTGAACAGAACCACGGAGATGTGGAGCGCCAGGTTCCCTTCCTCGCTGGCGCGGGACTGGTTGTGAATCGTCAGGCGCTCACCGACTGTGGCTGGACCGATGGGCCTTTGGTTGCCGACCGCGTCGGCAAAAGCCTGGTCTCCGGAGGCGATGTGGAAATCGCGCTCCGCATCGCCGGCAGTGGCCGCGAATTATGGTACGTCCCGCAGTGTGAGCTCCATCATCAAATCCCCAGCCGGCGTATGACCCTGACATATATGGTTTCGATGAATCGTCAACTGGGAATTAGTCAATCGCTGGCGGATGCGCTGGTTTTGCAGGGTGGTTCCTCCCTCTGGTTTCGCCAGTCCGCTGCTACTGCTGCCAGACAAATTGCGGCTTTGCCCAGGCTCGCGGCCCGCGCTGTGCGTCACAGGAACCGGCGCAAAGAAATCTGGATTCAAATAAATTTCACGCTCGGCCGATTTTTCGGCTTTTGGCGCATTCTCCGCATGCCTTCATCGCGCCGGAAAGCCCTCCTGGGCCGCGCCAGTCCGCCGTCCGCGCGAAAAGACTCGCGCCAAAGCGAGGCAGCGTGAGCGAATTCCTCCCCTGGAAAATCGTAAACCTGGATTTGCGCCAACCCTTGCCCAGCTTGCGGGCTGATGCCGGAGTCGGCGGCCTGTTTGTGGTGTTCTGGTGCGGCGATATTCCGGTCGGTCAATGGTTGGCACCGCTTCAACTGTTGCCCGTCAATGCTGTGCAGCTTGCGTCCATCGCCGCGCAGCGCGCAGCGCGCAGCGTTGGCCACCGCTTGGTCAGGAACGGTTATCCGGTCCCGCCTTTTTTCCTCTCGCCAGAACCGCCTTCCGGCCCGGCCCTGGCATTACTGCTGGAGATTGCGCGACCCTTGCAATCATTTTCAGACACCGCGCGGGCTCCGCAGTCGCCCGCATCCGAAACCAACGCGTCGGTCTCGGTCATCATTTGCACCCGCAACAGGCCCGAAGCCTTGCAGAAATGTCTACAATCCCTGAGAAATCTATCACCGCAGCCAGGCGAAATTATCGTCGTGGACAACGACCCTTCTTCGAACCTCACGCCTCCGGTGGTGGCGAAGTTCTCTGAAGTCCGTTACGTTTCTGAGCCGCGTAGCGGATTGAGTGCCGCTCGCAACACCGGCGTTCGCCACGCTGCCGGCGATATCATCGCCTTCACCGATGATGATGTCAGCGTGCACTCCGCCTGGATTGGCGCGACGCTCAGAGCATTTGAGGATCCTGGCATCATGGCCTTGACTGGGCCGGTCCTGCCCGCCGAACTGGCCACCGCCCCGCAATTTGCTTTTCAGAGTGAAGCTCTCGGGGGCGAGTTGGGCTTCGAAGGATACGAAGCCCTCGATTTTGATTCGAAATTTTTTCGCGACACCATGCATCTCGGTGTTCCCGTATGGCGCATGGGGGCAGGCGCGAACATGGCTTTCCGGCGCGTCGCATTCGACCGTGTCGGTCTGTTTGACGAACGATTGGGAGCCGGCACCTCCGGCTGCAGTGAGGATTCGGAACTTTGGTACCGCCTTCTCGCCGAGGGCTATCGTTGCCGCTACGATCCGAGCGTGGTCGTCTCCCATTTTCACCGCTCCGACTGGCCCGACCTCGCCCACCAGGCCTACAGCTACATGCGTGGTCACATCGCAGCTCTGCTGTTTCAGTTCGACCGCTACCGCCACTGGGGCAACGTCAGACGAGCGTTCCGAATCCTTCCGCTGTACTTTGTGAAACTGGCTCTTCGCTCGCTCAAAAAATCGGCCATTAGGATCTTGGTGAATTCAGATCAGGACCAGCCGCCGCTGACCTCGCCTCTTCGCCAGAAAATTCGCGGAATGCTCGCGGGCTACGTCTATTACTTCAAGCACCGGCATCTTCCCGCAAATACGGGGAGCGAGGTGTCGCAGGCAAACCGCCATGGTCGCGCATAACACTTACAAAAGGCCTCTCGCGGATTTTTTGTCTCGCAATCCTTTTGGCTCCCCGTTGACGTTTGGATTTTTTTACCGCGAAAAGATGCGTGCCATCCACAGAATCGCCCCTGACCTGCCATTTAGAGAAATTCTGGAAGTGGGCGGGGGCCAGAGTGGCCTCACTCGCCTGCTTTATCCTCAAGCGCGGATCACTAATCTCGATATGGACCCGTCGTTCGCCACACGCGCCTTGCAACCTGGAGGAAGGCGTTCGGTTTGTTTGCGGAGACGCCACGCACCTCGCGTTCCCGTCCGCCTCCTTTGACGCCGTCACCATGTTTGACGTGATAGAACATGTACCTGACGACAAGAAAGCGATGTCCGAAGTTCTGCGCGTTTTGAAACCCGGCGGTTATGTGCTGGTCAGCGTGCCCAATGAAAACTGGCGCTTCCCGTACTACGGCTTTATGAAAAATATGTGCCCCACCGAAGCAGAAAAATTTGCCGAGTGGGGACACGTGCGCCGAGGATATTCGCTGGAACAACTGAGCAGCCTGATCGCGATTCCGCGGCAAAGTGCGGCAACGTTCATTTCGCCACTCACCGTGCTGTGTCACGATGTGGCCTTTTCTAACGCTCCTGCGCGGGTGCGCCGGGCCATGTGCTTGGCCCTATCGCCCATCACCTGGCTCGGTTACGTCCTGCATCAGCCCGCCAGCAAGGGGACGGAAACGGCTTCCGCCTGGCGAAATCCGTGAAAGCTTCGTGACATTGTCAGGCATGCAAACATCGCCGCCAGCCCGACAATCGCGCGACGTTGCACCTGCGATTGCGATCCTCCCTTGGGGCGATTTCATCGAAGATTATCTCGACAATATCGGGCTCTCCCTTGAGGACTTTGCTTACAAAATGACCGGTGGCTGGCTATTCGGTTATGTCGAAGCGCTGCGCCGTCAGGGAATCCGCAGCGTAATCATTTGCTTTTCAAACCGTGTGCAAAAGACCGCCCGCATGGTGCACAAAGACACCGGCGCGGAGATAATTATTCTGCGGGCGCCCTTCGCCTACCGCCAAATCCGCAAGCGCGCTAAAGATCCCTATGGCTCGAACGTTGAACAAATGTTTGGCGCCAGGCGCGGCTACCGCTTCATTCTGAAGTTGGTGCAGCCCATAGTTTCCTATCTGGCGACACCCATCGCCTCGTTGGCGCGTGAGATTCGCCATTCTGGATGCACCGCGATTCTTTGTCAGGAATATGAGACTCCCCGATTTGATTCCGCAATCGCTATCGGCATGCTGCTGCGAATTCCCGTGTTCGCCACTTTCCAGGGGGGAACTGGCACCGAAGCAGGATAGAACGGCGTCTACGGCCTCTCACTTTGCGCCGGTCCCCTGGTGTGATCATCGCCTCTTCGGTGGAAGAAAAAAGAGCAAGCCGGCTGTACGGTATTGCCGCTGAAAAAATATCGCGTATCTTCAATCCCCTGGATCTGACCGAATGGAGCCCCGGCTCGCAAGCTGATGCGCGACAACATTTAGGCATTGCCAAGGACGCGCGAGTCGTCGTCTGGCACGGCCGCATCGATATTCAAGTTAAAGGACTCGATATTTTATTGCAGGCCTGGCAGGAAGTTTGCGCTGCGCGTCCGGAGTGTGACTTGCTCTTGTTGATAGTCGGCTCGGGACGCGATTCGCAAGAACTCGACCGGGAAATCTCAGAACGCCATGTGCCGCAAATTCGCTGGATTCGCGATTACGTTTTGAGCCGCGCGGTCATGCGCCAATACCTATGCGCTGCGGACGTCTACGCATTTCCGTCGCGCCGCGAAGGCTTTCCGGTTGCGCCGCTGGAAGCCATGGCTTGCGGGTTGCCTGTTGTTGCTGCTTGCGCTTCCGGGATCTCCGATATCTTCGGGGAAGCCGACGAGTTTGGCGGCGTGACTGTTCCCGTCGGGGATTCGAAATCGTTGGCGATCAACATCGGCAGTTTGCTGGATGACCCCGCCCGTGCCCGCATCCTCGGCGCTCGCGCACGATTGAGGGTAGAGCAGGCTTTTTCGATGGATAATGTCAGCGCCCAGCTTCGCGATTTCTTTTCTCATGTTGGTGATACTGGGGCATCGAATTCCGAGTCGATTAGAAAGGCAAATTCATGACCCGAAGCCAGCAACCCGCATTGACGCTGTTCGCCATTGGACTGATCGGCCTCGGCATTATCACTTTGCTGTACCACGACTTCGCGCTGGTGTGGCAGCCCGTCGCGCCATGGATTCCCGCACGAACGGTGCTCGCATATTGTTCGGGCCTCATCATGCTGCTCGGCGGTGTCGGACTGCTCTTTAGCACGACGGTGGCGTGGTCAGTACGCATCCTTTTTCCGTATCTCATCGTGTGGGTCCTGCTCAAGGTTCCCGCCGTGGTGGTCGTTCCTGGCATGGAAGCTGTCTGGCTAGGCCTTGGCGAGATTGTCGTGCTTATGTGTGGAGGATGGATTTTGTTCGGCAGGCTGGCCGCCCTGAAAGAGGGGTCATCCTTTAAATTTGCGACCGGCGAAAAGAGTGTTTACTTTGCGCGAATGCTTTTTGCGGTTTCCCTCCTGCCCATCGGACTATCGCATATCGTCTACGTAAAACAGACGGCCGACTTTGTGCCGCCCTGGCTTCCTTACCGTGTAGGTTGGGCGTACCTCACTGGAGCAGGACAGATGGCCTGCGGCCTGGGCGTTTTATTAGGAGTTCTCCCCCGCGTGGCTGCCGGCACAGAGGCCGCTATGCTCAGCCTTTTCACGCTCCTGGTCTGGGTCCCTGCGATTATGGCCGCACCACGTCAACGGCTTCCTTGGACGGCCTTTTTCATCTCGTGGGTCATAGCTTCCGCTGCATGGGTGGTGACCCAAAATATCTCACGAAAGGATCTTGGTCACCGAGCGTAGCTTCAGGGTAACGAAAAACTGAACACATCACTTCCCGCCGCGATCGCCACATACTGCACGCCGCCCACTTCATAGCTCATTGGCGAAGCATGAAATGTTTGGCCAGTGTTGAAATCCCACAGCGGATGTCCAGTCTGGGCGTCCACCGCCGCAAACGAGCCGGCGTCATCACCAAAAAATACCAGTTCATCGCTGGTCATAGTTCCGCCCCAGGACTGCCCCGTTCCAATCTGCGGGTATGACCATGCAAGTTTTCCCTCTGGGATGGAATATGCCAGCAGTATCTTTTCGGGATTTTCTGACGGGATGCGCTTGGTGCCCGTCGAATAATACATTTCCCCCTTAACAAAATCGGAAGGCTTGGTGAAATACTCGCTGCAACTCTCCAGGGCCATGAAATACAACATCCGCGTCTGCGGATTGTAGGAAGGCGAATACCAGTTTGTTGCGCCATCTATTCCTGGGCAGATGACGGTGCCCTTCGCGCACTAGGAATATTTTCTGTGAGCATCGGGCGGCCGGCAGCGTCTATTCCCTTTGCCCAGTTCAATTTTTTGGCAAAAGGCGTGGCCTGCAGAAATTTGCCGTCCGTCCTATCCAGAACATAAAGAAATCCGTTTCGATTGGCCTGAACCAGCAGCTTGCGGTGTGCCGCTATTGCTCCAGCAGCGCCGCCGTTTTCCTCCACGTCTATGAGCACTGGCGTTTCGTTCGCGTCATAGTCATACAAATCGTGTGGAGTGAATTGAAAGTGCCATTTCAGTTTCCCGGTATCGGCATCGAGAGCTAGCACGCAGTCGGTATAAAGATCATCGCCCGGCCTCGTTTCTCCGGCGAAGTCGGGAGCCGGATTGCTCGTTACCCAGTAAATAGTGTTCAGTTCGGGATCATATGTTCCAGGCATCCAGGTGGTGCCGCCGCCATGCAAATACGAATCCCCCGGCCAGCTGGAAGAACCAGACTCCCCCGGCGCCGGTATCGTCCAGAATTTCCATTTCATTTTCCCGCTCTCGGCGTCATAAGCGGCCAAAAATCCGCGCACTCCATCGTCTCCCCCCGAGGTACCGACTAATACTTGATCCTTCACAACTAGTGGAGCGCTTGTCGCTCCATAATTGCGCGTCGAATCCGCGTAAGTAACTTCCCAGATTGCTCGGCCGGAACGCGCATCCAGGCAGATCAAATGGGCATTGTCCGTTTCCACGTACACACGATTCTTCCAGATGCCCACTCCGCGATTCTTGTGCACCGCAGCGTCGTCGATCAGCCCGCCACTTACCGGCCGTTCGAACTTCCAGATCAGCCGGCCAGTTCGCGCGTCCAGCGCAAATACATTGTTGGATGCGGTCACGTACATCACGCCGTTGTAGACCACCGGAGTAACCTCCAGCATCGCGGACTCTCCCGGATGAAATACCCACGCGGGGCGCAGTTGAGCCACGTTTTTTTTATTTATTCCGCGCAAGCTGCTGTACCTCTGCCCGGTGTAATCGCCGTTATACGATGTCCAGTTGTTTGCCGCCGGCTTTACTAACAGATCGTCCGCCCGCACCTCCCCGCCACTGTGCGGCGAGGAATTTTCCTGTTGTGCGTTCGCAGCGAATGTACTGAGCCCCAGCAGCAGAAAACTTCCCAGAGCGAAATTTCCCAACACAGCTTTCACTTCATTGATCTTTAGTAGGAATTTCAACCGGCACTTCCCCCAGTGACCCGCGATCCAGCCCGTTGGTATCCGCCAGGTGTACGGAAATCCGGCCTGCGCGGGCCGCATCCGCCACCGTGGCTTGCAATAAAACGGGGTTCCTCGGGTCCACTTCCATAAGAGGGCGAACTCCCAGCAACATGCCGTGCGCATCGTAGATGCGTGCTTCGAGTTTCCCCGAATAGAAAACCCCAAAAGACCCGGCCAGACTGATTTTGTCGCCATCAGCGCTGCGCGCGGCGTGAAGAGGTTGCATAATCACGCCGGCATCCGCAGTGTCTTGAAAATCGCGGTCGGCGCGCGTCGGAAACCATTGCGTGTCGAAATTGTATGACTCCCCCGGTTCAAGGCGCACCATCGGCGAATTCAGTTCCGCTTCCATATAGAAAGGCTGGGATTCCTTATCCTCACGCCCAAACGTAGTGGAACCATCAGGGTGTTGCCGCAATTCCGGACCATTCATCCAGAAAATGACCGAAGCCTTCCCCGGATACTGTTTGGACTCGTCGTATCTGAATCGCTCCACCATCGCGTAGCGGCTGTCGCCGTCGACCACCGCCAGCCAGCCATCTTTCGAATCAATCCACAATTCCGCCGCGAGCGGCACATAGTGAGCCGCGAAAAGCCCGTTGTCCCGCACGGCTACAGCTGAATTCTCCGCCGGCCCGAATTTCACGTGATACCTGTTGAGGTAAGAGCTCGAAGGATTTGTGCGAGCTGAAGCCCCAGAGGTTTCGATTGTGATGCGAAAAATCCTTAACGTCGCCAGTGTCGTACTGCGAAACCGATTGAACCGACCACTCGATCGCATGCCCGCTCGCATTTTTCATCACCGCATGAAATTTGATGCGCGGCGAGTCCGTTTCCAGGCTCACGGTTCGCGAAAACTGCAAGCCGGTCTGGGGATCGGCAGGCCCCGTCAACGAAATTCCGCACTGCTGCTCTTGCGAGGCCACTGCGAATTCAAATGGGCCATCATCCAATATGTCCGAGTTGCCCACCCAGTGTTTCTCGTCGTCGTTCCCTTCCGGAAGCACCCACAATTTGTCGCCGCCATAGTTGAACCACTGGCTGCTGGATGGAGGAATATGCTTCCCGGCGTATTGGGGATTCACAAATAAGAAGGAATGATCGTTAAAGATCACTTGCATCAGCCGTCCGCCATTCTGCGGCACAAAAATCAATTTCACCCACGCATTGGAAAGCTGCTGCGCCTCCCAGCCTTTGTAGTTCACCGGCTCAACGCGGCAACCCACGGCGTTCTTGGCCTCTGGTTTTTGTTGCTGTGCCCGGGTTTCACATAGGCTTATAGTCGCCAGGCAAAAAATGAGCAGCGCTGTCCCACGCAGAATCATCTGAAGATTTTTTATGAGCACAAGAGTGTAAGAAAATCGCCTTTCCGAATGTTGTGATGTCCAAAGCTTCCGATATTACACACCATTGCATCCAACAATGTTTGTCGCTGGCTTATTACGGGTGTGCAGCAGCTTATGACGAAACAATTCGTAATGAAACGAAATTAATCGTTACACACCGCCAAAGTTGTGGTAAAAACGGCACGTGCTCGAACGCTGGAAAATCTCATTGCCGGGCGCGTTTCGTGCCCTTTCGCCTGGCACCATGCGCAACCTCTGCCGGCGGTCCCGGGTTGTAAGCCTCGCTGGTTCTCACTGCGGTGGCCGCCTCCCAGGCTCAGACTTCGGACGTGCCAGGTTCTGCGGCACAAGTCGTGAATAGAGCCGGCCACGAATTATTTGAAGCCCGCTGCGCCGGGTGCCATGGCCTGGATGGCCACGGTGGTGAACACGCCCCCGCTATTGTTGCCACGCCCGCCGCAAAATCGCGATCGGATCGCGAACTTTTTAACATTATTAGTAACGGAGTCGTCGCCAAAGGCATGCCCTCGTTCCGCGCCTTGGGTGATCAGAACATTTGCGCCCTGGTGGCTCATCTGCACGCTTTGCAAAACACCACGGCCGTGCTTGCGTCCGGCGGCGACCCTGCCCATGGCCAGCAATTGTTTGAAGGCAAAGGCGGCTGCGCCCGCTGCCACGCAATGAAGGGTTCCGGCAGTTTTATCGCCACTGATCTTTCCGACTTCGCGTCAAACCACAACGCCAGCGAAATTCGCAGCTCTATCCTGAATCCTGGGCCAGCGGGCAGCGCGGCACAAAGGTCAATCATCGCTGTGACATCGGCTGGCGACCGTTACTCCGGCTTGGTCCGCAATGAAAACAATACTTCTCTGCAGATTCAGGACGCCCAGGGAAATTTCTACCTTTTGATGAAATCAAATTTGCGCAGTATCGAGCGCTCCTCGGGGCCCCAGATGCCTGTGGACTATCAGCAGCAGCTGGGCGAAAAAGCTATCGAGGATCTCGTCAGCTATATCGTTCGTGAAGCGTCAACTTCCAAATTGGAAGCTCCTTCAACAGTCGCCAGCAATGGTTCCGGTGTGGAGGAAGCGACGTTATCTCTGTCCATGGATAACGCTGCCTGTAAAAATCGTTAGGTTTTTTCGTGGAGGATTTCGAATGCCGTTTATGCCTGGCTTTGATCGTAGAAATTTTATTCGTCTGGTCGCCGCGGCGCCGCTTCTCGGCCAGATCGCGGCCAAAAACGCTTACGCCAGCGTGGCCACCGCGTTGGGCAAAGATCCCACAGGCAATGTCTACACGCGGCTCGGCGTGAAGACCGTCATCAACTGCCGCGGTACCTGGACATATTTAAGCGGATCGCTGGAATTCCCCGAAGTGCGCATGGCCCAGCAGCAGGCGTCCGAACACTTCGTCAACATATTCGAATTGCAGCAAGCGGCCAGCCGCCGCCTGTCCGAACTTACCGGCGCGGAAGCAGGTATGGTTACTTCCGGAGCCGCCGGTGCAATGGCCTCGGCCGCCGCCGCCTGCATGGCCGGCAACAATCCTAAATATATCTGGCAGCTCCCGGACACCACGGGGTTGAAGCACGAGGTCATCATGGTCGGCGGACGCAGCGCGTTCGACAATGCCATTCGCCTCACTGGCGCCAAACTGGTTCTTGTGCAGTCCGCGCAGGATTTGCCCAGCGCTATAAACGAGAACACCGCGATGATCTACACCACGAATTTGGGCGCCGACCTGGAAAAGGAAAACGAGATTGCCAAGAAATCTAAAATTCCCATGCTGCTCGACGATGCCGCAGGCATTCCGCCCATCGACAACATAAAGCTCTACGCCAAGATGGGTCTCGACATGTACACCTTCTCCGGCGGTAAAGGTCTTCGTGGGCCGCAATGCAGTGGTCTGTTGCTAGGTCGCAAGGACCTGATTGACGCCGCCATGCTCAACACCAGTCCGTGGGAAGGCGCCGTGTGTCGCGCCATGAAAGTCGGTAAGGAAGAAATAATAGGATTGATTACCGCCGTCGAGACCTGGTTGAAAACTGATCTCGATACTCTCAATCGCGAATGGAATGCGCGCGTGGAGCGCATCGCCAAGCTGGTCAAAACGGTTCCCGGCGTCGAAACCGAGATTTCCATTCCGACCGATGGCAACCGCTATCCCACGCTGTACATTTCGTGGGACGAAGAAAAATGGGGTTTCACCGTGAAAGATTGCGTCGGAAAGATGCGTGCCGGCAATCCGGTGATTGAAATTGCCGGCGCCGACAATCCCAGTATCGTACCGGCCGTTCGTGAAGGAAATCCAAAACCAAATGCCAAAGAGCCAAAACGCCGCGGCCGGCTGGAGCTCGTCTCTTCCACCATTCAACCCAATGAAGTAATGATTGTCGCTCAGCGCCTTCGGGAACTTCTGGGAGCCGCGCAGAAACAAATCTCGGCGGCTTAGAGATCCATCGCATCCGGGATCTGTAAGGAAAGGACTTTCCATGCGCTTGTTCCTGCTCATAATCGTGGCCTTCATGGCTATTCCCCTCGGGACTCAGGCTCCATCGGCTCAAACTTCTGGTTCCAAGCCGCAAACTCTCGCGCGCCCAAGTGGCGTGGAAGCCGACGGCTACGTTTACATTTCCGGCCAGAACGGCAGCAGGCCGGACGGCTCGATGCCAGACGCATTTGAAGAGCGTGCTGGCCAGGCGCTTGAAAACATCAAAGCCGCGGCGCAATCATTTAGTTTGGATATGACCCACGTGGTCTACATCCAGGTTTATCTCGAAGATGTGAACAATTCTGAAAAGTTAAATTCGGTGTTTGCGAAATACTTCCCGAAAAATCCTCCGGCGGGAGCCATCTTGGGAGTTTCACGCGTCTCTCAATCGGGCATCACCATCAATGCCGTCGCGGTTCGGGATCTCACCGGCTACAAAACCGTTTCAACTTCAGCTTATAAACCAGCTGGACCTTTTTCGCCGGGAACTTTGACGCACGACCGCCTCTTCATTTCCGCGATGCAGGGTCGTGACCCTGCATCCAATAAAATCCCCGATGATCCCGCGGCTCAAACGGATTTTGCGCTGGACGGGTTCAAATCGGTGGTCGAAGCTGCCGGCTTGACGCTTGCTAACGTGGTCTTCGTCAATCCCTACCTGACAGAGAAAATTCCCTCGCGCGTGATGAACGAACGCTACGCCCGGCGCTTCGAATTCGGTAACACTCCGGGGCGCGCGACCATCGAAGTGAATGCCTTGCCGCAGAATTTGCATATCGAGTACACCGGAGTGGCTGTGCGGGACCTGAGTCAGCGCCGCGCCGTCCGCCCCAAAAACATGCCGCCTAGTCCGACTGCCAGCCCCTGCGTCTTCGCCGGACAAACGTTGTACTGCTCCGCAAAAAGTGGCTTCATCCCCGGCCCCAACGGGGGCGTCTACGGCCCTACAACGGCCGCGCAACTCCGTCAGACCATGCGCAATCAGTTGGATAATCTGGAAGAGGCGGATATGGATTTCAGCGAGGTCGTCTCTACTACGGTTTATCTCGACGACCTCTCGGACAGCGACGCTTTCAACAGTGTCTATGCCGAATATTTCAAAGGCACCTTGCCTGCTCAGACTGTCGTTCAACAACTCCCGCCCGCCGGCCGCGCATCCGATAAGCAAGGACACTTCCCCGATCTCGAACAAATGTCGCTAATTGCCGTAAAACCGCGCGCCAAACAATAATTCTCCTTCACAGCGCCAGGAATGTCGCTATTTGAGGACCTTCCTTATGAATTTCTAACGCCTCCCTTACCGGTTCCTAATGCGTCGCGTTCTACTCTTCCCCAAGCTGATCGGTGCGCAGCTACAAAGAGAGAACGCTATGTTGGAATTTCAATGTTGAGAATGTCACGGAACATTTTGTGGATTTCGATGATTGTGATGTGGCCTTGTTCCCTGCTCTGCGGCGCCGCGTTCGCCGGGACTGTATTCGCTGGCGACGAAAACAAGCTCGCCCCGTCTGCTTCCAGCAATAACGCTGTCAGTGAAGCTTCAGAACTCACAGATCGAGAGCGCAGGCTGCTTGATCGTGTAGAACAACTCGAAAAACGTGTGAACGAACTTGAATCTAGAACTGACAGCCGGGCCGGAAGCTCGCCTCCCACTACAGTCAGCAAGGAATCGGCGTCCGAGAGCGTGTTCATGAACACCGCCAAGAGTGCGGCAGCATCAAGTAACTCCGCGACGGCTATGCTCTCCGAAAAGGTTGCGTCCAGTGATACGAAAAGCTCCGGCAATTCACCAGCTAAAGCTGAACCCTTCACCTTCGCCGATTTTGCCTGGTTGAACGGTAACGCCCGCACCAAAGACACGCCGTACGCGACTTCCTTCTTCACTCCGGAAATTCGCGCGGATGTGAACTACACATACGACTTTGCCCATCCGAAAGACGACACCATCGGCGGCTCCAGCGAAGTCTTTCGCTCCAGCGAAGTTCAAGTCACGCAGCTCGGCGTGGGCGGTGATTTCCACTTCGACAATGTGCGCGCCCGCTTGATGACGCAATTTGGTTTGTATTCGCAAACTACGCCGCGTAACGATGCCAGTCCCTCACGCGGCCAATGGAATCTTGCCGACGCCTACCGCTACGTTTCCGAAGCCTATGGCGGCTATCACTTCAACGCGCTTCACGGCATCAACGTGGACGCCGGCATCTTCATGTCCTACGTGGGCCTCTTTAGCTACTACCAGTTCGACAACTGGGCCTACCAGCCTTCTTACGTTTCTTCAAACACGCCCTGGTTCTTCAACGGCGTGCGCGTTCAGATTTTCCCGACGGAACATTTGAAGATTGAACCGTGGTTCATCAATGGCTGGCAGTCTTACGGCCGTTTCAACGGTCGCCCCGGACTTGGCTTTCAGATTCTGTGGCGCCCTAATGGCTGGCTCTCGGTTCTCGGAAATCAATATGCCCTGGGCGAAGACGCTTTAAATACTCCGGGCCGCGTTCGTTACCACACCGACGACAGTATTCAGATCAAATACTACGACCGCCCGGACAATTTTATTAGCAAAGCGGCGTTTTCACTCACCGGAGACATGGGTTGTGAACACGGCGGCGGTGTCAGCTGCTACGGAAATTCCGCCAAGGGTCCCAAGCAGAGTTTTCTAGGCTACATGCTTTATAACCGCTTCTGGTTCGACCGCGATAAGTACGGGCTGACCATCGGCGGCGGACAGATCAACAATCCCGGCCGTTATCTCGTTCTGTTGCCGCCCATCAATGGCGCCACTGCCAGTTCCGGGACTACCTATTTCACCGAGAATCCCGGCGATCCCTACAAGGCCTGGGATATTTCCGGCACATTCGACTGGATGCCCAGCCAGTACATTACTTTTCGCTGGGAGTACAACCACCGCGCAGCCAACGTGCCGTACTTTTCCGGCTCCGGCGGCGTCACTCCTCCAGGTGGAAATCAGGGAGCCCCTGGCTCGTCGGTGTGTCTCAGCGGCTTCACAACTTGCGATGGTTCACCTTCCAATACCTGGTTTCCGGATCTGCGTAAAACGGAAAATCGCGGCACCATCGCCATCCTCGTGAAGTTTTGATTCCTTCGCCAATGAATCGCGTGAACGAGTCCAATTGCAGTGCAGGACACCATGCTTGATATCGCCTTCATTTTCGCTGCCGCTCTTTTTTTCGCGATGGCCATTCTCTACGTCCGCGGTTGTGAACGTTTGAAATAGGGAGCACCTCATGTCTGCCGGAAATGCTGCCTTACTCATTATTTGCGCGCTGCTCATCGGATATTTGTTTTACGCACTGCTGAAAGCCGAGGAGTTCTAGGCCATGACGCAAAATGGCTGGTTCCAGATAGGCTTATACCTTTTGGTCATTTTGCTGCTGACCAAACCGCTCGGCTTGTTCATGGCCCGGGTGTTCAACCATGAAAAAACATTTCTCGACCGCTTACTAAACCCGCTGGAGAGGCTGGTCTATCGCGCGACGGGAGTGGACGAAACCAGAGAGATGCGCTGGACCGAGTACGCGGCGGCCATGCTGCTCTTCAGCGGCGTTTCCTTGGCGCTTCTTTATTTTATTGAGCGCACCCAGAAGTGGTTGCCCCTGAATCCCCAAAAATTTGGCAACGTCGAGCCTGGCCTGGCATTCGGAACGGCTGCCTCCTTCACCACCAATACCAACTGGCAGGCTTACGCAGGCGAATCCACCATGAGTTACTTCACCCAGATGGCTGGCCTGGCGTACCACAATTTTGCGTCTGCAGCGGTGGGGATCGTGCTGGCCATAGCTGTCGTCCGCGGAATCGCGCGCAAGGAAACTGACACATTGGGGAATTTCTGGGTGGACACCACGCGTTGCCTTCTATGGATTTTGTTGCCCCTGTGCATGGTTGCTTCCCTGATATTTGTTTCTCAAGGCGTGGTGCAGAATCTAAAGCCCTACACCTCTGTTGAACTGATCCAGCCCTACTCAGCGCAAACAACCGATGCCGCCGGCAAAATCACTACGCAAAAAATAAATCAGCAGATCATCGCCCAGGGTCCAGTGGCTTCCCAGGAAGCCATAAAAGAACTCGGCACTAACGGCGGCGGATTCTTTAACGCCAACAGCGCTCACCCCTTTGAAAATCCCACGCCGTTTTCCAATTTTTTCCAAATGGTATCTGATTTTTGCGATTCCTGCGGGCCTGACCTACACGCTCGGACGCATGACCGGATCGCAGCGGCACGGCTGGGCTGTGTGGGCCGCGATGGCGTTCTTATTTCTCGCCGCCGTGACCACCGCGTACTGGGCGGAGTCCAAAGGCAATCCCTTGCTGGCGCGCACCGACCAGCGATCAAGCGCGCTGCAGTCCGGCGGCAACATGGAAGGCAAAGAAGTGCGTTTCGGGATCGCCAACTCCGCATTGTTCGCGACTGTAACCACTGACGCCAGTTGCGGTGCGGTGAACGGCATGCACGATTCCTTCACGCCGCTTGGCGGCATGGTTCCGTTGATAAACATCATGCTCGGCGAAGTAGTTTTTGGGGGCGCCGGCGCCGGACTTTACGGGATCGTGGTGTTCATCATTCTTGCGGTGTTCATTGCCGGGTTGATGGTCGGACGCACGCCTGAGTACTTGGGGAAAAAAATCGAAGCCTACGACGTCAAGATGGCCATGCTCGCCGTATTGGTTCTCACCATAACGATTCTGGTGTTCTCGGCGATCTCTACGGTCCGGCCGTTCGGCACTGCCAGTATTTCCAATCCCGGGCCGCATGGTCTGTCGCAAGTGCTGTACGCCTACGTTTCATCCGCGGGCAACAACGGTTCGGCCTTTAACGGGTTGAACGCCAACACCATGTGGTTCAACACCTCCACCGCGCTGGCTCAACTGCTGGGCCGGTTCTTCATGATCATTCCGGTTTTGGCAATTGCCGGCAGTCTGGCCAAAAAGAAAATCGTTCCAGCCTCGGCGGGAACCTTTCCGGTAACCGGTGCGCTATTCGCGAGTTTACTGGTAGCCACGATTGTGATTGTTGGCGCGCTCACCTTTTTTCCTGCTCTTAGCCTCGGACCGATCCTCGAACACTTGCTGATGGCCGCCGGTAAATCTTTCTAAAACCTATGAAAACATCCGGGCACGTTAAAACTCAAAGTTTCGCCAATAAAACAATCCTGATGCGCGCCATCACCGAGTCTTTCACGAAGTTGAATCCCCGCGCGATGGTCAGAAATCCGGTCATGTTTGTTGTCGAAGTCGGCGCCGCTCTGACCACCTTCCAACTGGTGTGGAACTTCTCGCATCATGCAGGGCAATTCGCATTCGGCTTGCAGATCACTTTGTGGCTGTGGTTCACCGCGGTATTCGCGAATTTTGCGGAAGCCATGGCGGAAGGGCGAGGCAAAGCCCAGGCCGATACCTTGCGCAAGGCGCGAACCGAGACAAGCGCGCGCCACCTGCAAAAAAATGGTCACATCGAACAAGTACCCAGCTCCAACCTGCGATGTGGCGACGTAGTGGTCGTCTCCGCTGGTGAATTCATACCTGGTGACGGCGAAGTGATTGAAGGAGTCGCTTCCGTAGATGAATCCGCCATCACCGGCGAGTCCGCTCCCGTCATTCGCGAATCAGGCGGCGATCGCTCGGCAGTTACGGGAGGTACGCGTGTCCTTTCCGACGAAATCAAGGTGCGCATCACCGCAAATCCCGGCGAGACCTTCCTCGATCGCATGATCAAACTAGTGGAAGGCGCCTCGCGGCAAAAAACGCCCAACGAAATCGCCCTGAATATTCTGTTGGCGGGATTGACGATTATTTTCCTGCTCGCGGTGGTCACTCTGCAACCGTTCGCGATCTATTCAGGCGCTCCGCAGAGTATTTTTGTGCTGGTATCCCTGCTGGTGTGCCTCATCCCCACAACCATTGGCGGACTTTTATCAGCCATCGGCATCGCCGGCATGGACCGCATGATTCAGCGAAACGTGATCGCCATGTCGGGCCGAGCAGTGGAAGCATCCGGCGACGTGGACGTTCTCCTGCTGGATAAAACCGGCACGATAACTCTCGGAAACCGCGCTGCCACGCAGTTCTTCCCCGCTCCTGCTATCGAAGAAAGCTATCTCGCCGATGCCGCGCAGCTCTCTTCGCTGGCCGACGAAACTCCCGAAGGCCGCTCTATCGTGATTCTTGCCAAGGAACGCTACCATCTGCGCGGCCGCGACCTTTCCGCCCATGCGTCCACCTTTATCCCGTTTTCCGCGCAAACCAGAATGTCTGGCGTAGACATGGACGGTCGACAGATTCGCAAAGGCGCGCCTGACGCCATCATGCACTTCTGCGCCGGTCGCGGGAATGGCATCTCTGCCGAATTGCAGGTTTGCGTTCGCGATATTGCCAATAACGGCGGCACGCCGCTGCTCGTCGCTGAGAATGGCCGCGTCCTCGGCGCCATCGCCCTGACCGATATTGTCAAAGGCGGTATGCGCGAGCGTTTCGATCATCTGCGCGCCATGGGTATTCGCACCATGATGATCACCGGCGACAATCCGCTGACCGCCGCTGCCATTGCCCGTCAGGCTGGCGTCGACGATTTTTTGGCCGAGGCCAAGCCGGAAGACAAGATGGCTCTCATCAAGCGCGAGCAGGCTAAAGGAAAGCTCGTCGCCATGACCGGTGACGGCACCAACGATGCACCGGCGCTGGCTCAGGCCGACGTAGGCGTCGCCATGAATACTGGCACGCAGGCAGCCAAAGAAGCCGGAAACATGGTTGATCTCGACTCCAATCCCACCAAGTTGATTGAAATTGTCGAGATCGGAAAACAATTGTTGATCACCCGCGGTGCCTTGACCACCTTCTCCGTGGCCAACGACGTAGCCAAATATTTCGCCATCATCCCCGCAATGTTTGCCGGCGCATTTCCCGTGCTGGGTGTTCTCAACGTAATGCATTTGCGAACGCCGGAGTCCGCCATTTTGTCCGCGGTAATTTTCAACGCTTTGATCATCATTGCGCTCATCCCGTTGGCGCTGCGCGGCGTCCGCTACCGCCCCCTGGGAGCCGCGGCGTTACTCCAGCGCAACCTCTTAATCTACGGACTTGGCGGAGTGGTGGCCCCGTTCGCAGGGATCAAGCTCATTGACATTCTGTTGACCCAGCTTCGCGTCGTTTAGGAGGGATGTTAAACATGCGCCTCAAAACACACTTGTTTATCGCCATCAGGTTTACCTTGGTAACCACGCTGATATTCGGCGTCCTGTATCCGCTCGGAATCACGGGACTGTCGCAGGCCTTCTTTCCCAGCCGGGCGAATGGCCAACTCATCACCAAAGACGGAAAGACCGTCGGCTCCAGAATTATCGGCCAGTCCTTCACTGCCGCGGGATATTTCCATTCTCGTCCATCCAGCGCGGGAGCCGGTTATGACGCAACGCAATCGTCAGGTTCCAACTTGGCGCCGACCAACAAGCTCTTGCTCGAGCGTGTAAATGGCGATGTCGAAAAATTGCAGAGTGAAAATCCCACGCGCGCCGTTCCAATTGATCTGGTGACTGCATCCGGCTCAGGACTCGATCCGGAGATTTCTCCCGCGGCCGCGGAATTTCAAATTCCGCGAATCGCCCGTGAGCGCGCAACCGACGAAGCCAGCATCCAGCGTCTGGTCGCGCAATACACGCTTCCCAGACAGTTTGGTTTTTTAGGCGAAGCCCGCGTGCGGGTTCTGGAGTTGAACCTGGCCTTGGACGCTTTGTACCCGAAACCGTAATTCACACTTTCTTCGATGATTTTTTGGACGGGGCAACATCATCGGCCTGAAACCGGTAACCGATCCACGGCTCAGTCAAAATGTATTTCGGCCGCGCCGGATCAATCTCAATTTTCTTGCGCAGCTGGTTGATGACCACGCGCAGACTTTCCGTTTCATCCCCATAGTCCGGTCCCCAGACAGATTGCAGCAGGCGCCGGTGCGTCAACGGCTTCCCGCAGCTACCTGCCAACTGTTTCAGCACCTCATATTCTTTGGGCGTCAGGTGCAAGACGGACCCGCGAACACAAACGCTTCGTTTTTCAAAATCGATGCTCAGCTCTTTTGACAAGAAAGCCGGTTGCGCGTCGTCAGGCGCATGCCTCCGAAGAGCCGCGCGAATTCGCGCCAGCAGTTCTTCGATTCCAAACGGCTTCACCACATAGTCGTCGGCTCCCGCGTCCAGTGCCGCGACTTTGTCGCGTTCGGCATTGCGAACTGTCAGCATAATGATCGGCGCGTCTGAACCGCGGCGAATTTCCCTGCAAGCCTCGATACCGCCCATTCCGGGCATGTTCATGTCCAGCAAAATCAGGTCCGGGCGGGTCTTGCGAACCGACTCAATCGCCTCCTCACCCGTTTTCGCCTCGGTGATCACGTATCCGTGCGCCGACAGGGTCGAGCGCATCACCCTCCGGATCTGCGGCTCGTCATCAACTACCAGAATGGCCGCGGCGTTCAACGCGTTTCTCTCTTGCTATGGTCCAGCGGCAATGTAAACGAAAACACTGAGCCGTGGCCTAGCTGGCTGGTTACGCTGATGCTTCCGCGCAGCGCGGCTATGATGGCCTTTGCAATCGGCAAACCCATGCCCGTACCCCGCACAACGTATCGGTGCCCTTTGCCTCGATAAAACTTTTCGAAAATCATCGCCTGTTCGAAATCGTCTATGCCCGGCCCCTGATCAGCCACGCTGGTGGTTACCGCTTCACCGGTCAATTCCGCCGTAATCGTGATCGGTTTGTCCTTCGGCGAATACAGATTGGCATTGTCAATCAGCTGCACCAAAACCTGTTTTGCGCGTTCGCGATCTGCTCGTACCAGCGGCAGGTCTGGAGCGACGTGTACCGTCACTTCACGCCCGCCGAGTGCTGTTCGACACTGCGCCAGCGCATCTTGAATAATCTCTCCGACTGCCACAGCAGTCAGGTCCAGTTCCAATTCTCCCGCTTCCAGCTTCGCCATTTCTCCGGCTTCTTCTACCAGGTGATTCAGGCGGTCGCACTCTTCGTCAATAATTGTAAGGAGCTCATGTGAACGGCTCTCATCTGTCATGCCGGTTGCCAGCATGCTGCTTACCGCCGCCTTCATCGACGTCAGGGGAGTACGAAAGTCGTGAGCGATAGAATCCAGCAGCGCGGACTTCAAGCGTTCGCCCTGGCGGCCAGCTTCCACCTCGCCCAGTTGTTCAACAGCCCTTGCACGCTCAATGGCGATAGCCACTAACGTACCCACAGCTTCCAGCGATGGCCGCGACGGCTGCGAACCTGAAATTCCCAGGCTGGCGATCGGGCGAACCCCCAGGCGCACTGGCACGAAACACTCGCCGCGGACCGGGTCAATGATCAATTCATCCCGCGCAAACGATGCCCTCATCTTGTCTTCATCCAGATGTGCGGCCCCGAATCCCGACCGGTAAAATTTGTCTTTTTGCGGTAGAAATAATTCGGCCGCTCCGACCTCAAAACTCTCCACGATGTAATTTGGTATCGCATTCATCAACTGGATGACGTTGCCTTCTCCCAGCATTTGCCTGCTGAAGCGGTATAGCCGCTCCACTTCCCGCCGCCTCCGGTGTGCTTCGTCAGCTTCCTTGCGAATTCGCGATGAGAATTGGCTCCCGGTGATGGAGGTCACCAGAAATGCGAACAGCGCGATCCAGTTTTGTGGGTCCGCAATCGAAAAAGTTCCGACCGGCGGCAGAAAGAAATAATTGAACGCCACCACCGCAATCACCGACATCACCGCCGAGACCGCCATCCCCCACACCGTCGAAACTGCTAGAATGGCCAGCAGAAAAGTTAGCGCAACGGTGGTCTGGTTGACTCTTACGGCGAAACGGTAAAACAGGATTATGCCGGCGAGCGCTCCGAGCGAAACGGCCGCTCCCGCAATCCGGCCGCCGAGAAATCTCTGCATTCGCCTATCTTAACGCACCCGTTAACCATGCGGAGAATCGCAATGGCCAGGAACCCTGAAGAATGGCTGGAGTTGGTCTCGCCTCCGCAAAAGACGCGCGGCATCTTCAAACTGTTTCTCGGCTACGCCCCTGGCGTTGGGAAAACTTTCAGCATGCTTAGTGAAGCCTTGCGTCGCCGGGCCCGCGGCGAAGACGTAGTCATCGGCGTCATCGAAACCCATGGCCGCAAAGGTATAGAAGAATTAGTGGAGCAGATGGCTGCCGTGCCCCAGAAAAAAAATCGATTACAAAGGTACGCTCTTCGAAGAAATGGATGTGGATGCCATTCTGGCGCGCCGGCCTGCCGTCGTTTTGGTGGACGAACTCGCGCACACCAATATCCCCGGCAGCAAACACCGCAAGAGATATGAAGACATCAAGGAATTGCTGGAAGCCAACATCGATGTTTTATCAACGCTGAACATCCAGCACATCGAAAGCATTGCTCCGGTGGTGCGCTCCATTACCGGAGTGCTCGTCCGCGAAACCGTCCCGGACTGGGTGCCTTTGACTGCTTCAGAAACCGTCATGGTGGACCTTACGCCGGAAGCCCTGCAGAACCGCATGAAGCGCGGCGATGTGTATAGCGCCGAAAAAGTGGAACGGTCGCTGCAGAATTTCTTTCGCCGCGGCAATCTCATCGCCTTGCGCGAACTCGCTTTGCGTCAGGTCGCCGAACAGGTTGACCGCAGCCTCGAAACCTACATGGAAGATCAGGACATCCGCAAAAATTGGGGTGTGCGCGAGCGCATGGCGGTTTGTATCTCTTCCAACACGGCTGGCCAATACTTGATCGCCCGTGCCGCGCGCATGGCCCGCCGCATGGATGCGGAGCTCTACGTCGTGCACGTGGACCGCGACTTCAACCCTGACCATTCCAATCCGGAAGCGCTGGCCTCCAACCTGCGCTTCGCCGAAAGTCTGGGCGCGCAGGTTGTCCGCCTGAAAGGCCAGAGCGTCGCGGATAGCGTTGCTGAATTCGTGCGCTCCAGGCACATCACCCAGGTGATCTTTGGCCGTGCCGCTGTGCGCGATTGGAGGAAATATCTTTATCTTTCCGCCGTGCACCGCTTCCTGCGCGAATCTCCCCCCGTGGACGTCCACATCGTCACCCAGGAATCTGACGAGTAGCAGTACGTTTCACTTCCTCAGCACGTCGCTTATTGTTGGTCGTCCGAACTAAACCTTCAGTTCACGGGCATGAAGCCGTGGGTTTTGGTGTGCAGTCGATAGACAGAAGTTGTGGCCGTGATGTACAGCGTTCCAAAGTCGGAATCACCCCAGGCCAGGTTGGCGGGCTGCTCCGGCATATTGATAGTCCCGAGATGATGACCCTCCGCATCCCAGACCCAAATTCCGCCGGGCCCGGTCACGTACAGATTGCCGCTTTTATCCACCTTGATTCCGTCCGGTACGCCATCGTCTTTGCCGCCAGGTTCTTCACCGAAAATTCGGCCATTTGTCAGGGTTTTGTCAGCACCAAAGTCATACACTCGGATGTTGCGTTGCTCGCTGTCGTCCACGTAGAATTTTTTTCCATCGGGTGAGAAGGCCAATCCGTTGGGCTGCGTCAGTTCTTTGGTGAGCAAGTGAACCTGTCCGTCGGCGTCCAGTCGGTACACTCCCTGGAACGGAATTTCCTGCTTTTCGCCTTTCACTAAATCCAGCGTCGGGTCGGTGAAATAAATTGCGCCATCCGGCCCGATGATCACATCGTTCGGGCTGTTGAGCTTCTTGCCCTGGTAGCGATCCGCAAGCACCGTGTAATGGCCGCGTTCATCAATCGCAATGATGGCTCGCAGTACGCTGGCACAATCCACTAAGCGGTGCTGACGGTCATACGTATTGCCGTCTGGATCCCCGAGCGAAACCAGTTCTTCCTTGCGGCCATCGGCAACATACAGGCGGTAAATCTTGTTGGCTTCTTCATCGCTGACGTACAGAAAGCCGGCCGGATCCCATACCGGACCTTCCGTAAAGCCAAACCCGCTGCCGACCGTCGCGAGCTTGGCATCCCGCTCGAAAAGATTCCAGAATTTGGCGGAACCGGCAGTCAGCTCAAATGTGCGCTTGCTGGTCTGCGCCGGCAGGTTCATCGAAGTCGCAACGCCACCCAATAAAACGATCGCCGTGAAAACTATTCTTGCTGTGAGTCGCACCAGGCTTTTCTCCGTAAAATAACAATCAAAAAATGGCGCCAACGAATCGCTGGCCTTTAGTCCTCTTCCTCGTGGTGAACGGCACGCCGTTTTAACTTGTTGTTGCCGTTGGCGATTTTAGCCGCATCCACTAGGTAGCTCACCAGCGCCCCCACCTCGCTACTGCTTAGTCCCATTTTCTGCCCGGTATCTTTCGAATCTTTCACGTTCACGCCTGTCAGCGCCGACCGCTCGAGAAAATGAAATTTTCCGTCCAGGGTTTGTAACTGCACCGAAAAGTTGTCTTCGTTGCGAACGATGCCCGTGAGGCTCTGGCCATCGCGCGTCGCTAACGTTACCGTTCTCGCCCGTGCGGAGTCGTCGTGATGCTCAATCTGTTCGCGCATTTCGACAAACGGCGTTACCGCTCCGTAGATGCTGAGGTCCGGACCAAGAAATCCGCCCTTGCCGTTTACGGTATGGCATTCTGCGCAGCCATCTTTTCGAAAAAACAATTCGCTGCCTTTTTGCGCATCGCCGGCCGGCCGTGCCGTGCTATCCATTCCTTGCAGTGAACGCAGATGAGCCAACAATGCCTCCAGTTTTGCCGCGCCCAACGCGTTGAAAGCCGGCATCCCTGAAGCTGGCCGGCCGTGCCGAAGAATCGCCAGGAGTTCCTCGTTCGAAAGCCCGCGCACCGTCGGCCGCGTCGCTATGTTCGGCCCTCTTTCGGCACCCCGCCCGTCCAGGCCGTGGCACGTGGCGCAGGTGGACTCAAAAAGTTGGCGGCCATCAGCGCGACCACCCGACGCCGCAGCCCGCTGCCTTGGCTGAGTTTGCTGGCCGAGCATAACCGGCACCAGCGCGCCGGCGCACGCGGCTGCCACCCAACTGCCAAAGATGAACGCTCGCAGCCGGCTAGTACGCGAGCGCCTCACGCGGCACAACCACTCATTTGTCGAGGCATGTTTGCGCGCATGATTTTTTCCGGGCATACGTCGGACGTTTTCACAGAGCGAAAATAAAAGTGCCGATAATAAAATTTAAAAGCATCCGATGCCTGTGGTATTACTGCATGGCATTCTGACATGTCAACTCTTTTTAGTACTTAAATCGAATTATTGGCTGCGACAATCCAACTGGGTGGTTCAAGGCCGCGCCTGTTTACGAATCTGCGACTTTGTAGCATGGAGGATACCGTGACTCGTTTTTTAGACTGGCGTCAATCGCTGCGTGCCTGCATAGCGATGCTGTTGGCTTGCCTCGCATTCGCCGTCGCATTCAGAATTTCGGCCGCATCGCCGGTTTCCGCGGCGCTCCCTGACGATCTGACATTACTAGACGCGTTTCGCCATGTGGAAGTCGCCTCCGTGTCTGACGCCATGGAGAAAGTTCTCGGCCGAAAAATGTATATGTCGCACCGCATGCGGCCGATTTTTGGCTCTCGCTTCGCCGGATTTGCGTTGACCGTGCAACTGAAAAAAGAGGCCAATAACGATCCTCACGCGCTGGAGGGGATGCTTGCGGCCATTGACCAGGGCGGCGCCAATTCTGTCTACGTCATGGCCGTCGAAGACGGCGCCGATATCGCTGGCATGGGCGGATTGATGGGCACCGCGATGTCCGCTCGAGGATTTTCCGGCGCGGTCATTGATGGTGGAGTCCGGGACGTCGCTTATCTCACGAAGATCGGATTTCCCGTCTTTGCTTCGGGAATCGTTCCGTCTACCTCTGTGAGTCACTATCGCTTTGGCGGCGCGAATATACCTGTGAACTGCGACGGAGTAACAGTCAATGCTGGCGACATCGTGGCTGCCGACGCCGATGGTGTAGTCGTCGTTCCGCGCGCGCAAGCCGCTCAGGTCCTCGCCCTAGCGCAGGAGTTGGACTTCAAGGAGCATTCCATGTACGCGGACATCGAAAAACTGAAGTCCATCCAGGAAGCCGTAAAAAAATCGGGCAGGCTTTAAATCTTACGCCGGGCTCTTTTTAAGGATGGATTTCCTTACAGAATTTGTAGTATAGGTGCTTTCATCAGGTGAGACCGATTTTCATTCTTGCGGCTTTCTCATAGGCGACTTTCGACGTTAGGGCCGTGATGCAGTTTAAAAACAAGCGGACCTACAACATCACTTCCCTCCAGCGAGGCCTGGGCCTCTTGAAATTATTTGCGGAAGCTGAACACGGCCTGTCCGCCTCCGCAGTCGCCAGACTCTCAAAACTTCCAGTCAGCACTGTTCATCGCTTCCTCACCAATCTCCAATCCAGTGGCTTCCTGAATTCCGACAGCGCCGGGGTCTACCATCTGGGCATTGCCTGCGTCACGCTAGGTCATGCCGCCAGTGGAAAATTAGACGTGCGCCGTGCCAGCCTGCAGTATCTCCAGGAATTGAATCGCCAGACGCGCGAGACCGTGCATTTGACGGTGCGCAACGGACTTTCTGCCGTGTACGTTGAAAAATTGGACTCGCTGGAGCCTTTGCGCATTCATTCGCGCATCGGCGCGTCCGTCCCCTTGCACTGCACGGCAGTCGGCAAAATATTGCTGGCTCACCTCCCTGACACCGAGCAGACCGCTGTGCTCAATGAACTGGTCCTGCGGCGTTTCACGGAAAACACCGTGAGCAATCTTCAGGAACTGCGGACGCAACTTGCTCGTGTTCGTAAGGATGGCTTCGCCTGCGACATGGAAGAGCACGAGCCCCATATTCGGTGCGTCGCTGCGCCCATCTGGGACCACACTGGCGCGGTGAACGCCAGCCTCAGCATAACGGGCCCGGCGGTGCGTATGGCCGCCACCCGCATCAAACAGATCGCCTCGTTGATCACCTCAGCCGGACAGCAAATTTCCTCAGAACTGGGTTATGTCGAAGGCGCCGGCACCAGGGAAAAGAGGCCCGACATCGGAGCACGTCGCGCCCGGCGCGACACTGTCTCTTCCAGCACTCTGTCGCGGAGGGCCGCGGCCAAATGAAAATAGACTTGGCTGGATGGAAGCGTGCCTTCATAAACGCCGCGCCGGCCATTCTCATGGCCTCGAGTGTTTGCCCAGGATTCGCGTCGGCTCAGGAACCAAATCACGCGGAGATCGCCGTCAATGTAAATACTGAAGCTCTAACTGCCCGCCCCGTCGCGGATAATTGGCTCTCCTACAACGGCGACTACACCGGGCAACGCTTCAGTAGCCTTGACCAGATAAACGTAAAAAATGTCGCGCAGTTGCGCGCTCAATGGGTTTTCCACACGAACGCTTCGAACGATATGGAAGTCACCCCGGTGGTAATAGACGGACTCATGATCGTCACCGCTGCCAACGATGTGTATGCTCTGGACGCGCAAACCGGCCGTATGGTGTGGCATTACGCCCGGCCGGTCAGCGAAGGTCTGATCGATGACGCAGCGCAGCATCACAGCCGCGGCGTGGGCGTATGGAAATCCCGCATCTACGCCGAGACCGATAACGCGCATCTGCGTGTGCCTCGATTCCCGCTCCGGCAATCTGCTGTGGGACGTCGCCTACGCGGAAGGCAACAAAAATTACGGCGCCACCAGCGCTCCGCTGGTCGTGAAAGACAAAGTTATCGTCGGCACTTCCGGCGGTGACGACGGGGTGCGCGGTTTTGTGGCCGCCTACGAAGCCGAAACCGGCAAGCTGGCGTGGCGTTTCTGGACCATTCCAGGTCCCGGCGAGCCCGGCTCCGAAAGCTGGCCCGGCGAATTATACAAACGCGGCGGCGGCACCACTTGGATGCCCGGCACCTACGACCCGGAACTGAACACTGTCTATTGGGGCACCAGCAATCCCGCGCCAGATTTCGATGGCGCCGTTCGACCTGGCGACGATCTCTACACCGATTGTGTCCTGGCGCTTGACCCCGACACCGGCAAACTAAAATGGCATTTTCAGTTCACTCCGCACGATCTGTACGATTACGACGCCACGGAAACGCCCGTGCTGATTGACGCCAATTATCGCGGAACTCCGCGAAAGCTCTTGGTGCAGGCCAATCGCAATGGATTCCTCTATGTGCTCGATCGCACCGATGGAAAATTCCTGTCTGCGGTTCCCTTCGTCGAAAAGCTAAATTGGGCCAGCGGCATCGACGCCCAGGGCCGGCCCGTTCGCACCGGCGTGCAGCCTTCTCCGAGAGCGGCACGCGCACCTGTCCCGGCATTCATGCGGCGCCACCAATTGGTTCTCTCCTGCTTACAATCCTGCGACACAGCTTTTTTATTTTCTGGCTGATGAAGACTGCAGCGTCTTCTTGCTGAAGCCTCAGAAATTCACCGAAGGCCATACCTATTATGCCACCGGCGTGAGCCACAGCGCCGCGATCATGACCAAAAAATCCTGCTGGCATTACGACCTCGAAGCCGAATGCAACCTGCGTGGCGCTATGTGCAAGCGGGGTCGGGACACTCTTCCGCGGGCAGTCATGACCACCGCGGGTGGCCTGGTATTTTTTGGCGACAATTCGCAATCGTTCGAGGCGGTTGAAGGCACGCACCGGAAAGCCGTTGTGGCACTTCAATACCGGACAAAGCATGCACGCTTCTCCCATGAGCTTTCGCCGTACGCGGGAAACAATATGTCGCCATTGCCGCGGGAAACGACTTTTTACTTTTGCTTTGCCATGAGTTTGCGATTTAACAAATTAAACAGGAGGAATCGAAAATGTTTTCGACCGTAAGCTCTAGAAGAGGTTTTGCCGCACGCCTGGCCGCGCTGCTGCCAGGCATCGGATTAGCTGGAGTAATTTCGCCCGGAGCCTCAGCTGCAGAAGATCAAGGCGGCGTCAAAAAACTCGACTACGAAGGCAAGCCCGCAAAAGCACGGGGTTCATCACTCCGCTCATCGTGCACAACGGAGTGATCTACATCGCCGGACAGGGCGCCCATTCCCGCGGAAATGATTCCGACAAAGGTAAGCAGCCGGATATCGAAATGCACGCGCGCATGGTCATGGAAAATGTCAAAACGCTGGTGGAAGCCGGCGGCGGAACGATGGACAGCATCCTGCAGCTCACCGTTTTTCTTATCAAGATCGACGACTACGATGGCCTCAACAAAGTGTTCAAGACGTATTTTCCGAACGGCGGGCCGGCGCGTACCTGCGTCACGGTAGCAGCGCTTCCAGGCGAATCGCTGGTGGAAATCAATTGCACCGCTGCGGTGGTCAACGCCGAAGAAAGGTGCATAAGCGATGGGCTTAACCGAAAGCTGGAATCGCAGGACATTTCTCGGAAGCCTCGCCGCAATCGCTTCCACCTTTTTCGGCAAAGAATCTCTCTTTGCGAGGACGGCCGCCGGAGCGCAAGCTAAAACAGGGTCAGCGGTCAAAGGCTTCGGCGCCAGCGGCAACGTTTACAAAGAGCTGGGCGTGACGACGGTGATAAATGGCGAAGGTACCATGACCGTTCTCGGTGGCTCCCTCATGCGCCCGGAAGTGGAAGCTGTCATGGCCCAGGCCGGCCGCCACTTTGTAAGCATCCCTGATCTGGAAGTAGCCGCCGGCAAGCGCATCGCGGAGATGCTAAAACTCCCGGAAGGTTACGGCGCCATCGTGACGTCCGGTGCGGCCGCCGCCATGCAATCGGGACTGGCGGGAATTCTGACCGGCAACAATCCGAAATTCATCGAGCAGTTGCCGGATCTGACCGGCATGAAATCGGAAGTCCTCATCCAGAAGTCGCATCGTAACCCTTTCGATCACCAACTGCGTGCCACCGGAATAAAACTCATCGTCGTGGAATCCGCGGACGACGTGAAAAGAGCCGTCGGGCCGCAGACCGCCATGATGCATTTCTCCAATTTCGCCAATGATGAAGGGCAAATTAAAGTGGAGGAGTGGCTCAAGTTGGCGCACGAGCATCAAGTGCCGGCATTCATCGATGCCGCGGCGGATACTCCCCCCGTTTCGCATTTGTGGGACTACGCCAACATGGGCTACGACCTGATCTGTTTCAGCGGCGGCAAGGCCATGCGTGGGCCGCAATGCGCGGGCCTGCTCATCGGCAAAAAAGATTTGGTGGCCAACGCACTGCTGAACAATAGCCCGCATGAAGACACACTTGGTCGAAGCCAGAAAGTCGGCAAAGAAGAAATTGTCGGCATGGTTAAAGCCCTGGAAAGTTATCTTGAGCGAAGATCACGAAGCCCTCAACAAAGAATGGCAACGCCGTCTGGAATTAATTTCCACCCGCGTCAAAACCATTCCTGGGGTGAGCACAGAATTCCCTGCCCTCGCCATCGCCAACCACGTCCCGCACATGCAGATAACCTGGGATCCGCAGCGCATTAAGATCGATCCCAAGGAAGTCGCCTCCACCCTGCGAAACGCCGATCCATCGATCGTATTGTCCGCTTCCGACAAAAACCTTTCGATGAACTCTTTCATGCTGCAACCCGGCGAAGAACGCATCATCGCTGACCACCTCGTGCAACTTCTCAAGGCGCACTCGGCTTGATGCTTCAGAATTTCACCGACAGGTACAGCAATGCCTGACCGACCGGCAAGTCATACACGCTGGCTTCTGGTTTTCTGGCTGTTCGTCTTGAGCGCCGTAGCGTTTCTGGACCGCGTGAATATTTCTATCGCTGGCGGCTCGATCGCCTCCGAGTTCGGATTGACGAACGTGCAGCTCGGTTGGGTTTTTAGCTCTTTCCTGCTGGGCTACGCTCTCTTTCAAACACCCGGCGGCTGGCTCAGTGATCGGCTGGGTCCGCGACGAGTGCTCACTGCCGGCGTGATTTGGTGGGGAGTCTTCACCGCTCTCACGGCGATGGTGCCTTCCAAGTGTGGGCGGCGCGTTGCTTTTTTTTGTAGCCATGCGTTTTCTCCTGGGGGCAGGCGAAGCCATCATCTATCCGGCCTCGAATCGCTTCGTATCGTGGTGGATTCCCACTCAGGAAAGAGGGATCGCCAACGGCATCATCTTCGCCGGCGTCGGTGTGGGAGCGGGAATTACGCCGCCAGCTATCAGCTATGTGATGTTCCATTACGGATGGCGCTGGTCATTCTGGCTGAGTGCCATCATCGGGCTTCTGGCTGGTGTGGTGTGGTTCGTGTTGGCACGGGACAAACCCGAAGAGCACCCATCGGTTTCTGCCGCAGAATTGGAATTCATTAAATCCGGCCGCACCCTCGCGCCCGACGTCCTCGCAGCAGGTTCTTCCGCGCCCTCCAATGCCCCTGGCGGCAAATTACTGCCGTGGTCCACCATTCTGAAAAGTAAAAATGTCTGGGCCGTAACCGTAAGCTACTTCTGCTATGGCTACGTAGCGTGGATTTTTTTCAGCTGGTTCTATATCTACCTCGCCACAGTTCGAGGACTGAATCTTAAAGCCAGCGCCTTTTATGCCACGCCTCCCTTTCTTGGCCATGGCCATTTCCTGTCCGCTCGGCGGAGCGATCGCCGACCGCCTGACGCTATCGCGTGGCAAGCGAATCGGCCGCTGCGGCATTGCCGTTGCAGCTATGGGCATGACCTCCATATTTCTTTTGCTCGGTTCGCGCGTCGCCAGTGCACGCCTGGCCAGCGTCGTACTCGCCGGTGGTGCCGGTGCGCTGTATCTTTCGCAAAGCTCGTTTTGGTCAGTCACCGCCGATATCGGCGCCGGTTCCTCTGGCTCGGTCTCCGGCTTGATGAATATGGGTGCGCAACTCGGCGGCGCAGTCACCGCCTCACTCACTCCTGCAATCGCCGCCCGTTACAGTTGGACGGCGTCCTTCTATGTAGCAGCGATATTGGCAGCTATCGGCGCGATCGCCTGGCTGGTTGTGAATCCCGATCGCAGCCTGGCTCACACTCAATGATTTTGAAAGTGAACCTCTGATGAGTATGAAAATCAAACCAAAAGAAAAATGCCGCTGGGACTTGGTAGCCCTCGGCGAGGTAATGCTGCGTCTCGATCCCGGCGAGGGGCGTATCGCCACCACACGTCAATTCCAGGCCTGGGAAGGTGGCGGCGAATACAACGTCGCGCGCGGCTTGAAGCGCTGCTTTGGCATGGATACCGCCGTGGTGACGGCTCTTGCAGATAACCCTGTGGGCCAGATTGATTTACGATTTGATGTTACAGGGCGGCGTAAATCTGCAGCACTTGCGCTGGGCGCAATATGACGGCGTCGGACGAACTGTTCGCAATGGACTTAATTTCACCGAACGCGGTTTCGGCGTGCGCGCCGCCCAGGGCTGCTCCGACCGCGGGCATACCGCGGCATCGCAACTAAAACCCGGAACCATCGACTGGGAAAAGATTTTTGTCCACGAAGGCGCGCGCTGGTTCCACACCGGCGGAATATTCTCGGCCCTTTCGGAAACTACCCCGCAGGTCGCCAAGGAAGCGATGGAGGCCGCCAGGCGTGCCGGAACAATTGTTTCGTACGATTTGAATTACCGTCCATCCCTATGGAAATCCGTTGGCGGCCACGCCAAAGCCCGCGAGGTGAATTCTCAGCTAGCTCCGCTGGTGGACGTAATGTTCGGCAACGAAGAAGACTTCAGCGCCGCGCTGGGATTTCCCGTAACCGGCATGAGTGATGGACAGGGTGATCTGAATCAAAGTCATTTCAAAGCGATGATCGAGAATGTGGTCAAGTCTTTCCCGCAATTATCGGCGGTAGCGACCACGTTGCGTAACGCGCGCACTGCCTCCCGTAACGACTGGAGCGCCATCGCGTACAGTGACGGCGCTTTCCACACTGCGCCGCAACGCGACGACCTCGAAGTTTACGATCGCGTGGGCGGGGGTGACGCGTTCGTTTCCGGTTTTATCTACGGATGGCTCACCGGTCACGGTGCCCAATGGGCGGTGGAGTGCGGGGCAGCTCACGGAGCGTTAGCCATGACTACTCCAGGTGACACCAGCATGGCTACCCTCGAAGAGGTTTTGCAATTGATGAAAGGCAATTCCGCGCGAATCCAACGATGAAATTATTATCTGCTTCCCTAGGTGCATCGCACCAAATCGCGAAACACTGCTATGCGGAGGATGTCCCACCTTCGTTTCATAGGGTGGGTTTTCGGTTTTGCGAAGGTGTACTCTCGTGAACGCACAAGAATCTCAAAAACGCATCGGCGAAATTGGGATTATTCCGGTAGTCCGCGCGGCAAATGTTTCCGAGGCTCAGCACGCGGTCCGCGCCATCCATGCCGGCGGCATCTACATCGTGGAAATTACTATGACCGTTCCCGATGCTTCCGCGCTGATATCCGAGTTGACCCGCGAATACGCCGACAAGCTGCTGGTAGGCGCCGGCACTGTCTTGACCTACGAACAAGCCATTGATTGCCTCGACGCTGGCGCGGAATTTCTCGTAAGTCCCGGCCTCGCCGTCCCGGTTCTGAGGGCCGCGCACGAACGCGGAAAGCTGGCCATTCCAGGGTCCCTGACGCCGACCGAAATAATGGCTGCCTCGCGCGAAGGTGCACGGCTCATCAAAATTTTCCCATGCGAAAGCATGGGCGGTCCGAAATACATTAAATCCCTGCGAGGACCGTTCCCCGATATTGATTTTATTCCCACAGGCGGGGTCAGCGTGGCGAACGCTGGCGACTACTTCGCCGCTGGAAGTTTCGCGCTAGGCGTTGGCTCGGAACTGGTGGACCTGAAAGCTCTCCGTCGCGGAGAACCGCAGCACATTTCAAACTCTTGCAGTCAGCTTGTCAAAATTGTTTCTCGCGCCCGCGAAGTCAGCTCGAAAACAGGATCGTAATGTGATTGAACGAGCGCGCCGGAAAACCGTAACTTTGAGAGTCGGCGAACAACGCACCTATTAGTTTGGTAGTTCGCCGCACTGCAGGCTGTCCAGCGCCTGAAGGATCTCTTGCTCGCCCTGCAGCATCGAAAGTTTGTTTATCGCCTGCTCATACTTCTCATCCATTTGACACCTGACGGCTTCTTTAGCGGCGCGCAGTGAAGGGGCTAAATCAGGAATATTTCCCGAAGCTTGCATCGCCTCGTACACCATGCGATAGGCAATTAGCTCGGTCTCACAACTCTTCAGCAGATTGAACAGCTTGGCGTACAGGCGGGTGTCGCTGCCTTCCATACGTGCCCTCAGCCGTTGCAAGCATGCAATTCAATCGCCAAGCCGTTCGCTGTTTCAGTTGGCCAATTCATCGCGCCCTCCCTGAACAAAACCTTTGTTTGCAACCCCAACGCGCTCGACCCGCGGAGCAGTCATCCGCCACCGGCGACTGCCCTTCCGATGGTTCCCGCCTGTCCTGCCTGCTATTACCAGCAAGGTACGTCGATCCGCGCGAAGCGAGAACAAAAGGTGACATTCGTATATAGGTATCTTTAATACTCAGACCGGGCCCTAGCGCGCCCGAGCGTTTTGTCTGATGTGCGCACCTGATTTAAGTAGGATAAATAGTCGCTCCCGGAGCTCAGTTAAACAGTGCATTCGCTTCGCAGGACCCAAGCGCACCTGAAAGTCATCTAAATAGAAGGAATCCACTCAAACGCCATTGCTCGTCGAAAAAAACATGCTTCGCTTCAGCGTTTTTATGCCTGTCTACAATCGTGAGCAATATGTTCGTCAGGCTGTGGATTCCGTGTTATCGCAAACTTTTAAGGACTTTGAGCTTTTCGCCATTGATGATGGTTCGACGGATCGCTCCGCGGAGATCCTTGAGTCTTACGGCGACAGCATAAGACTCCTCCGCCAGTCACACCAGGGGCCCGAAGCGGCGCGCAACCTCGCCGCCACATTAGCCCGCGGGGAATATATCGTTTTCCTTGATAGCGACGATTTCTTCTTTCCCTTTGCCCTTGAAACTTTCGATCAGGTGCTTCGTCACTTCAACAATCCACCTCTGCTATTGGGCGCTTACGACTTTTCTCAGAACCACAACCATGTTCCACCCGCCAAGCCCGTCGAAGTATTTAAGTACCGGAATTTCGGTTCAAAAACCAGGCCCGTGGGAACCAGCTGCATCGTTGTTCGGAAGTCAGTCTATGATCAGGTCGGGGGCCAGCGCCGGGACAGCACTCCGGAACATTGGGCGGCTGACGACACGCACTTCCTGCTTAAGATAAGTAGCTTCGGTCCGTGCATCGTAATCAACCAGCCTGCCACCACTTGGTATCGTCTGCACTCCGAAAACAGCATCAAAAATCTCACCGCTGTCGTTGAGGGACTTCTTCGCGTGAAGGCTGCCTACCGCCGTGGCGAATACTCCGCAGGAACTAAAGTTCGCGCCTACATCGGTGGGCGCGCCGCTTCCTTCGCCTACCGCATCTGCTGGAGGGCCGGCCACCGAAAGCTGGCGCTGCGGCTCGCGACTCGCACGGCTCCTCTGGTGCTCGCCGCACTTTGGAACAACGCCATGCGGTGGGTCAGAAAACCTGCGCCGCCGATTGCCCTGCCTTGATGACCGCACTGCCTACGCCGCGTTTCAGCATTTTGATGCCGGTTTTTAACCGTTGTGATTACCTGCGCGAAGCCATTGATTCGGTATTCAGTCAGACGTTCAAAGATTTCGAGCTGATCATTATCGATGATGGCTCGAGTGATGCCTCACTTGAGGTCATAGCGAGTTACGGTCCTCGCGTCAAGTTTCTGCAGCAATCCCATCAGGGGCCCGAAGTGGCCCGCAACTATGGTGCCACCCATGCGCGCGGCGAGTACCTCGTCTTCCTCGACAGTGACGACTTCTTCTTTCCCTTCGCGTTGGCAACCCTGGACCGCGTAATCCGGCATTTTCATTCGCCACCCCTGATACTGGCCACCGTGAAATTTTTTGAGCAGGAACAAGTCCCGCCCACTCCGCCATCTTGCCCGATTGAAATTTTTCGCTATAAAAATTTCCTCTCCCGCACGCGGCCCTTAGGCACCGCTATCACTGCTGCCAATTTGATGGATAGCATCGTGGTCAGAAAATCGGTCTTCGAAGAAGTGGGAGGAATGCGCGCCAGTAGCCCTGAAACTTTTTACAATGAAGACAGTCATCTTCTGCTTAAGTTGGGTACCCAGGAACCCTGTGTCGTCATTCAGCGCCCGGCGATCACCGCTTATCGCAAGCACGACAACAATATGACCGGTAGCGTCACCGGCATCGCTGAAGGATGGCTGCGACTCTCGCGCGCCGAGCGCCTGGGTGAATATCCCGGTAAAAATAAGTGGGGCCGCTACGCGCATATCGGCGGCCGGACCCTGCAATGGGCGGTGAATTATTGTTGGCCGAACGGTCAACGCAAGCTAGCTCTGCAATTATTGCTGGAGACTTTTCCGATGATCGCCGTGGCGTTAGTCAATAAGGCGGTGCGTGGGTTACCACGATCTGATGCCGCCATCGTATTGGACTAAAGCCGCTTTATCTCGCCCGCTCAACCGAGGACACCCCGCCGCCTATCCTGCGGCGGTCTTTGACAACTCCGGCCGGGTCTCTTCCTGCTTGCTCATAGCGTACAAAAGCAACTGCAGGCGGCTCGACATCCCGAGTTTATCGAATATTCGGTACATATAATTGCTTACGGTATGTTCGGTCAAGCCCAACTGTTGTGCAATTTCCTTATTTTTCATGCCCTCGCAAACCAGTCGTACTACTTGCTGCTCGCTCGGCGTGAGCAGCGCTGAACCGTTGTGCCTGGTTACCGGTTTGTGCTGCGACAAAGCTTCCAGGATGTACTCAAGCTCCTGAGTGTTGGCCCAGATTTTCCCCTCATGCACCGTCCTGATGCACTTCGACAGCGCCTTGAACGAGTCTGAGCGGTAAAAGATGCCCCGGGCGCCCGCGCGAAACGATTCGATCACCGACTCGCGTACCGTGCTGTGCAGCATCATGATTCCGGCCGTTTCCGGGTGCGTCGCACGCAACGTCTGTAGCACTTTGAAGCCGGCGTCAGAGCCGTCTTCGAGTTCCGGGCTGACCAGCACGACGTCCGGCTTGTGATTGCTCAACTCCCCAATGGCATCCGTGGAGTTTGTGGTTACAGCGACGACATCGAATTGTTTTCGGCACCGCTTCAAAGCGCTGGCCATCAACTGGCCGCCCATATTGTCGCGGTCCACTATCACAATATCGATTCGCCCACTTGCATGCATCATTGATTAATCCCCCTAACTATTTGGTGGTGGGCTACCAAAGATGTTAAATGAATTTTCCTAAAAGCCAACGTTGTTTAACGGATGTGCTTCATCAATTTTTCGCGTGCAACCATTGCGCGTAATAATTTTCCGCATTTCAAGCCCCAGCACGCCGGCATCAGTTCTTTGATGCCTGGTCTCCCGTCCACGTTCAGCACCATCGGAAATATCTACCGCTTTCACGCGATGTCCTGTCTATTTTCGCCGCAGACGCTAACCTCTTGAATCTCCTGAGCATATTTCTTCACGTCGCAACGTATTTCCTCGGCCAGAAATTTATTCTTGGAACGCACATCTGCTGCCTCGCTCGATGCTGCACTTCCGTACAGCTTTCTACTGAAGAAGAAACTCTCCTGTACTACCACACCATGCTCCTGTACTTCAGCACCGTTAGCCTTTGGACACGTAGAAGGAACTCTCCAGGGCAAATATGTGAGATTGCTCCGCGATTTTATGGGTCTTTTCGCCACTTGCGGCCTTTTTACGATGCCTATACGGTTAATGGCGTGAAGGAACTACTCAGTCTTCGCGCGGTCGCCTACTCCGAGCCGGCGTTTCCTTTCGTGGATCGAAGAAAGCTCTCGCGTTACCGAGTCGGTCTTCCTCTTGTATTTCGGTGGGTCGAGTCTGGGCAGGGCCAGATGCAAGCCAGCGGCGTCACGTTCGATATCAGTACCGCCGGTGCTTACGTCCTCGCTTCCACCTTGCCTCCCGCCCACGCCATCGTTGAGGTGGAGATCCATCTTTTGGGCTTCCGCGAGCCCAAATCGCGAATGAAGTCTCGTATGGAGGTTCTGCGGGTCGACCACGCCACCGGCGACCAGGGAAGAGTCGGGTTTTCAGTGGCCGGGGACGAATTTACCCTGCTGCGCGGAATCCGCATCGTCAGGTAATACCGGTTCGAAGTATTGCGGTGATTTCGAAAATTACTGGGGGTAGTTTTGAAATTTACAGAAACATTGGCAACTCGAATCGTAGTGGTGTCCTTTCTCCTGCCCGCAGCCCTGTGCGCTCAGCAATCGCAGAAGATCTCCTCCGGCGCCACCAACAACGCTATGCCCGGGGCCACCAGCCACGGCGAAACGGCACAAGCCCGTCCGGTTCCCGCTCAGCGCAATCCTCGCTACAGGATTAATCGCAGCGATGTCCTGAACCTGACTTTTCCTCTAACCCCTGAATTCAATCAGCCCAGGGTCATGGTTCAGCCCGATGGCTACGTCACTCTTCAGGGCGCTGGCAGCGTATACATCCAGGGTCTAACCGTTCCGGAAACCGTCGAAGCGGTCAAGAAGGCTTATTCAAACACCCTGCATGATCCAATTGTGGACATCGATCTTATCGATTTTCAGAAAGCCTATTTCGTTGTCCTCGGCCAGGTCTCCAAGCCTGGTCAATACGATCTCCGCTACGACATGACCGTCACCGAAGCCATCGCCCTGGCGGGAGGATTTGCGGCCACTGCGAAAACCCAGGTGTTTCTCTATCACCGGGTGCCTGACGGAGGATGGCTGGAGGCCAGGGAATTAAAATTGAACGATATTCTTCATGGCAAAAATGTCGCGGAAGACGCTGCCATGCGCCCGGGCGACATGATCTTTGTCCCCGAAAAAACCATCACCAAGATTCGCAAGTACGTTCCTTACGGCGTGGGCACCAGTGTCAGTACTTCGCCGTCGTCCTATTTTTGATTCGACCGCGCGCCGCTACGGCGTGCCCAGGAACGGAGAGAGTTACAGATGAATGTATCGAACAAAAAGAACCTCGAAGAGTCGATCCTGCTGCCGACCCTGCGGGACATCTTGTCTCCGTTGTTCCGCCACAAGCGTCTGGTGGTGGCCACCTTCTGCGGTGTTTTTCTGTTCAGTGTGTTGATTGCCTGGCGCTGGGCTTCGCACTATTACGTGGCCAAAATGCAGGTCATTGTCGAACAGAATCGCAACGATCCGGCCATTACCACTGCGCAGAGTTCCTCGGTTTCCAACTCCAAGTCGGTTTCCACCGACCAGATCAGCTCGGAAGTAGCCCTGCTGAAAGGCGCCGACATGTATCGCGAAATCGTGGTGACCTGCGGGCTCGTGCCGGATGTGAAATGGTCGCCCTCTGACATGTTTATTTCACCCACCCCCGAGCGCAAAAAGGCCATGAACCTTGAGAAAGCGGCCATGGCGGTTGGCGGCGGCGTAAAGGTCGAAGCCGAAAAAACGTCCAACGTCATCAACGTCAAGTACGGACGCACCGGCGATCCCCAGGACCCCGCATGCGTGCTGCAAAACTTGAGCAGGCTGTACCTTGAAAAGCATCTCCAACTGCGCCGCCCGGCGGGTTCATCAACTTTTTTTGCGGAGCAAGCAGAAAAGTATCACCAGGACCTCGAGCGGGTGGAAGCGCAGTTGTCTAGTTTCAGCCACGACCAGGGAGTATCGGCGCCTGACATTCTGCGCACCAACATGGCGCAGCAATATGTGACCTCTACTGCGGCCTTGTACCAGGCGCAACAAAGCATCTCCGAAAGCGAACATCGCTTGAAAGACATCACTCGGCAGATGGCCGTCACCCCGGTGCGCTCCAACACCCAGCAGATTTCTAATCCCGCCAACGGACTCTTGCAGGAGTTGCAGGCCAGCCTCTTGCTTTCGCAAAACAAGCGCAATCAATTGCTGACCAAATACGAACCCACGTATCCCCTGGTTCAGGAAGTGGACAAAGAGATTGCCGCTACTCAGGACGCCATCCGGCAAGCCGAAGAAACAAAATACGTAGCGCAAACCACCGATCGCGACACCACCTATGAGTATTTGCGCCAGGATTTAGCAAAAACGCAGGCGGATCTGGCGTCGCAGAAAGCTGCGGCTAAAGCGATTTCCGAGAGCATCACCAAAATGAATGGGCAGATGGCCGGCTTTGACGAAAAAAGCATCAAGCAGGCAGCGCTGCTCCGCGAAGCCCGAGCCGACGAAGCGAATTACTTGTTGTACGCCAGCAAGCGCGAGCAGGAACGCACTTCTGACGCCCTAGACAAAAAAGGTATCGCCGACGTCGCCATTGCGGTACCCGCCGTCGTCCCGGTGGTTCCCGCTTACGGACCTTTCTTGGTCATCGCTGTCGGATTTATCTTTGCCTCCTTCACCAGTGTGTTTTCCGCTTTTGCTGCAGAATATTTTGATTCTTCCTTCCGCACTCCCAAAGACGTCACTGACGCCCTCGACATCCCGGTATTGGCATCCGTTCCAAGGCAGGCCGCCTGATGATTCTGGATTTCTACAAATTGACGGAAGCGCCCTTTGGCGATACGCCCGACCCCCGATTTTTGTACATGGGCGTACAACACCGGGAAGCCCTGGCTTCCCTGCTGATGGGCACCTCCAACAACCGCGGATTTCTGGCGCTCATTGCCAAGCCCGGCATGGGCAAGACATCGCTGCTGTATCAGTACCTCGAAATGCTGCGCGAGCAGGCCCGCACCGCGTTTGTGTACCAGACCGATTGCGATTCGCGCGAATTTCTCCGCCACATTCTCCTGGATTTGGACATCGACGCCACCGGCAAGGATCTGCCCGGCATGCAGGAGATTTTGAACCGCGTGATGATGGAGCAAATGCGCGCGGGCAAGCGCTTCATCCTGGTAATCGACGAAGCCCAGAACCTGGAAGAAAGAATTCTCGAATCAGTCCGCTTGCTTTCGAATTTCGAGACGCCCTGGTCGAAAGTGATTCAAATTGTGCTGGCTGGGCAGCCGCAACTTGCCGAGCGGCTCTCCAGTCCCACCATGCTGCAGTTGCGGCAGCGCATTTCCATGGTCGTGAAGCTGCAGCCTTTCAACTTCCAGGAAACGACGGAGTACATCGAACGGCGCTTAACGGGAGGCGGCTATAAAGGCGCGCCGTTATTCACCATAAGCGCTGAGCGCCTGATTTTCGAAGGCAGCGAAGGGATTCCGCGAAACATTAATAATTTGTGCTTCAACGCCATGGCCCTGGGTTGCGCGCTCAAGCAGAAAACCATCGACCACGAGATTGTTAGAGAAGTTTTGCGCGACCTGGATCTCAATCCGCTGCGAGAAAACACCGGATTCGTTATCAAGCCGCCGCCGGTTTCCAACACCAGGCCGGAACCGGCGATCCGCCTTAATTCGCCGATAAGCCGCGAGCCTTCGCTGGGTCTATCAAACGCCGCTGCCGTGGGCTCCAAGGGTTCACTGATGGGCCGGTTCCTGTCGAAAGTCCCCACCGTCAGCGCGCTGTTGGCGCTGGCATTGATTTCACCGCTGAGCCTGAATCAGGAAGTTCCGCCCGCCATCGAGACGCGGCTTCCTTCGCAAACATCGAAGCAGGTCGCGCTGCAGACCCCTCCCTCCCCGGCGGCGAGCCTGATGGATGTAGCTCAGCATTCGATGGATGAGGCGGGCGTAGCGACGCCCGCGACCGAGACGCCAGCAGCAAAGACAATTTCCAACAAAATCCAGACGACTGATGAGAGTGTCCCGGCTCGTCGCGTTCAGGCGGAGAAACAGTGAGCCGAAACTTTGAGCTGATGCAACAGGCCGGTAAATGGAATTTTGCCGTAGCGCCGGTTGAGGAAAAACCAGTGGAGAAGTCGGCCGCGGCGTTGAACGATAAATTCGCCTCATGGGCGGAGCCGGAACTCCATCATCGCGCCGAACCTGAATTCAAGCCACGCCTAGAGCCCAAAATCGAGTCGCCAGCGCGGACCCGGGAATTTACCGTCAGCCGCTCAAACAAAAAGCGTTTCGATCCATCGAAATTCGCGCACGAGGAATCGATGCGCCTGGTGCAGCGAATATTTTTCGCGCAAGCGAAAGAGGCGCCCAAGACCGTGGTCTTCGCCGGAATGGATCATGGCAACGGCTGCAGCTGGCTGTGCGCCCGCACCGCTGACACACTGGCGAACAACACCGGCGGCTCAGTTTGCCTGGTGGACGCCAATCTGCGCGCGCCGTCCTTACCTGGAATTTACGGCGTCACAAATCACTATGGGCTTACCGATGCCTTGCGGCAGGCTGGTCCGATTCGTTCGTTTGTTAAAAATCTGACCGTACACAACCTTTCGCTGCTCACATGCGGATCGATGGACGCCGACACCGCCAACGTTCTCAACTCCGACGGATTGCGGACCCGCTTCGCTGAGTTGCGGCGCGAGTTCGACTACGTGATCGTCGATGCCCCGCCGCTTACTCGTTGCGCCGATGCCGTCACGCTGGGCCAGGTCACTGACGGTTTCGTAATGGTTCTGGAAGCCAACTCCACTCGCAAAGAAGTTGCGCAGATGGCCGCGGACAATTTGCGCGCGGCAAACATCCACATTCTTGGTGCGGTGCTGAACAAGCGCACTTTTCCGATTCCGGATTTGCTTTACAAGAAATTGTAGCGACGACTTTCGCCGGTCTTCCAGCCTGACATGACCGGCAAACAGGGCGCCTGGGGGCGACCAGAATTCCCAAATCGAATTGAGTCATGGGACTCAGAATGGCGGAGCCTTGCCTGCTTTACGACACGTCGCCGATAAACCAGCTAACGCCCTTCCCTGCCACGCCTCAGTCGGTTTGCAGTGGTATGCGGTCCGCACCACGCCGCGTCACGAGAAAAAAGTGACCATCGAGCTGCAGCAAAAACAGATACAGGCCTTTCTGCCGTTGTTTTCAGAAGAGCGGGAGTGGAGCGACAGGCGCGTCTCGGTGGATACGCCGCTATTTCCCGGCTATGTATTTGTGAAAATTCCGCAAGACCACAGCACCCGCGTGACCGTGCTGCGAACCATGGGCGTTAGAAATTTCGTCGGTTCGCGTGGAATCGGTGACCCCATCCCCGAAGTTGAAATAGAAGGCGTGCGCGCGATCCTGGCGGGCGGCATCCCCTTCAGCGCTTCCCCGTTCTTGAATGTTGGCGAACGCGTGCGAATTCTCGACGGCAGCCTGGAAGGTATTGAAGGGATTCTCACAGCCGTCAATGGAGACAAGAGTTTGATCATTTCGGTGCAGTTGATCCAGCGCTCGCTGGCCATGCGCGTTTCCGGATTCCGGGTGCAAGCCGTCTAACTTTGTCCAACAAAAGTTTTCTATTATCGCTCTAACAGTTTTTTTGCTTGTAGATCGCCCGGTCTGCAGGTTCCAAAAAACAAAACTCATGCACGAAACCAAACGCCGCTTTCTTTTGGGAGCTCTAAAGCTGTTCGATCTCGGTCTGGTGATCGCATCCTTTGGGCTGGCCACAATTCTTGTGGTGTACGCCGATGAGACCGTCTCACTCCAGCGCTTCCTGGCCATGCGTGTGAAGCTTTCCAATTGCGCGATTTTCCTTGGCGCGCTGCTGGCCTGGCACGTTATTTTTTCGCTTTGCGGAATGTACCGCTCCAAGCGCCTGTCTACGCGCCTTTCTGAAATTGTCGAGGCCCTGAAGGCCACTTCACTGGCGACGCTTTCCCTGATTCTCGTTACCGCTTTGTTCTCGGTGCGCATGGTGACGCCCCGGTTTTTCACGCTGTTCTGGGCCATCATTTCTCTAGCGATGCTGACCTCGCGCGTCTTCCTGCGCTATCTGTTGTCGCGGGTTCGGCTCCAAGGGCGAAATCTCCGCAACGTTTTGATTCTTGGCACCAATCCTCGGGCACTGGAGTTTGCGCGCCGGCTGGAAACTGCACCCGAACGCGGCTACCGCATCCTCGGATTTGTGGACGATGAGTGGGCCAATCTCGACGAATTCAGAAAAACCGGTTACCCGTTGGCGTGCGATCAAGCCGGGCTCGCCGAGTACCTGCGGCGCAATGTCGTTGATGAAGTCGCGTTCTATCTGCCGCTGCGATCGTATTACGGGCAGTGCGCGGAAGTTGCGGCTCTGTGCGAAGAGCACGGCATCATCATGCGATTTGCTTCCGACATTTTCACCCTCAAGACGGCGCGCTCGCGCTCCGTGGAAGTTGACGGCGACCACTTCATTGCCACTACCATCGGCGGCCTGGAAGGCTGGCCGCTTCTAATCAAGCGCATGGTGGACGTAGTCATGTCGTTCGCTCTGATTTGCGTATTGGCGCCTCTGCTAGCCGTCGTCGCGTTGCTGATCAAGCTGACTTCCCCGGGGCCGATCGTATTTCGCCAAGAGCGTCTGGGCGTCAACAAGCGCAGGTTCGTCATCTACAAATTTCGCAGCATGGTGCAGGACGCCGAACGCCGCATGGCCGAACTGGAAAGCCACAATGAAGTCTCCGGCCCCGTGTTCAAAATGAAAAATGATCCGCGTATGACCCGCATCGGTAAAGTCCTACGCCGCACCAGCATTGATGAATTGCCTCAACTCTTCAACGTACTGAAAGGTGACATGAGCCTGGTCGGTCCGCGTCCGCTGCCGGTGCGCGACTACGAAGGCTTCAGCGAAGACTGGCAGCGTCGTCGCTTCAGCATCCAGCCGGGACTGACGTGCTTGTGGCAGGTGAATGGCCGAAGCTCCATCGCCTTCGAAGACTGGATGCGCCTGGACCTGCAATACATGGATGAATGGTCGCTATGGCTCGACGTAAAAATACTGGCGCGAACTATTCCGGTGGTGTTGAAGGGCTCTGGTGCAGCTTAAAGGCTGCCAACAATTTCCGTTCGTAACATTCCTGTTCGCGTCGCAAATACGCATCGCTAAATAAAAATAAAATGGGGGTTTCATGCGCATAGCAGTCATCGGATCAGGTTACGTGGGATTGGTTTCGGCAGCCTGCTTCGCGGAAATCGGGCATACCGTAATTTCCGTGGACAATGACGCCGCCAAAATCGAAATGCTCATGCGCGGCGAGGTGCCCATTCACGAACGCTACCTTCCGGAGTTGCTGCGGCGCCATCATGGCGGCCGCCTGAGTTTTTCCACGTCAGTTCGTGATGCCGTCGCGGTCTCGGATGCCATCTTCATTACCGTGGGAACACCGCAATCGGAAACCGGGGAAGCGGACCTGTCTTTCGTCGAGGCCGTCGCTAACGAAATCGCGAAAGCAATCCAGGAGCGCAAGGTAATCGTGGAAAAAAGCACCGTCCCGGTCCGTACCTGCGAATCGCTGCGCAAGACTCTGCTGTTCAATGGCGCGCGAGCCGGCCTGTTTTCGGTGGCCTCCAATCCCGAATTTCTCCGCGAAGGCACGGCGGTCACCGATTTTCTGTACCCCGACCGCATCGTTATTGGCACCGACGATGAATTCGCCACCAAATTGCTGCAGGACGTGTACGCTCCCCTCACTTCAGGCGCTTACTATCGGCAGTCCGATATTATTCCTGCCGCGGAAAAAGAAGTGAGCCAAGCGAAACTGATCGTAACCAACGCCAAGAGCGCCGAACTCATCAAACACGCCTCCAACGCCTTTCTGGCCCTCAAGATTTCATTCATCAATGCCGTGGCCAACATTTCCGAAAGCGTCGGCGCCGACATCAAGCAGGTTTGCGAAGGCATCGGATCCGATTCGCGCATCGGACCCAAATTTCTGAACGCTGGTATTGGTTACGGCGGGTCGTGCTTCCCGAAAGATGTGCAGGCGTTTCGCGCGGTCGCGGAACAATGCGGGTACCCCTTCGAATTGCTGACCGAAGTCATGCGCATCAACGCCGACCAGCGTCGTAAGTTCATGAAGAAAGTCCGCACTGCGCTGTGGACTCTGCGCGGAAAACAACTTGGCGTGCTGGGATTAGCTTTCAAAGGCGAGACCGACGACATCCGCGAGTCTCCGGCCATCGCCATCATCGAAGAACTTCTCAGGGAGGGCGCACAAATACGTGTTTACGATCCTGCCGCCACCTCCAAAGCCGCCGAAATCCTGCCGGAGAAAAATGTGACCTTCGCGAGCGACCCGTATGACGCTGCCGCGGGTTGCGACGCCCTGTTAATCCTCACGGAGTGGAAGGAGTTCGCGAACCTGGAGCTTCCGAATATTAAGTCGCTCCTGAAGTACCCCATCGTCATTGACGGAAGAAATCTCTACAAACCTGAGCAAATGACCAACGCGGGACTCGTCTACTACAGCATCGGCCGCGCCGTCGGAGTGCCGCAATTAATGAACTCCATGATGGATACCAACGAGGATGAGTTTGCGGTGGCGGGGTTTATGGCCCGGAGTCAATCGGCAACCGCAGCGAGTTAAGCCGCAGAAGCTTTACATCTCACACTTCATGAAAATACTGGCGGTACACAACAGCTATCAGCAACCCGGCGGTGAAGACGTTGTCTTCTCCGCCGAGCGCCGCTTGCTGCAAGAACACGGCCACCAGGTGATCTCCTACCACCGTAGCAATCACGAGGTCGAGCAGTTGGGCAAATTGCAGCAGTTAAAGATGACCAGCGATCTGGTGCACTCCAGCAACAGCAAGCGCGAAATAGAAAAGATCCTGAAAGCGGAAGCCCCGGACGTAGTACACGTGCACAACACCTTCATGATGATTTCGCCGTCCATCTTTGAAACCTGCCAGGAAATGAACGTGCCCGTGCTGCAGACGTTGCATAACTTCCGCTTGTTATGCCCGGCGTGGAGCCTGTCGCGCGAAGGGCGAGTGTGTGAAGAGTGCATCGATCACAGCTTGTGGCGCGGCGTCTGGCACGGCTGCTATCGCAATTCGCACCTGATGACCGCGGCAGTCGCGCTGATGCTGCAAGTACACCGGGGGCGCAACACCTGGAACGAATCAGTAGACGGCTATGTAGCGCTCAGTGAGTTCGCTCGTCACAAATTTGTCGAAAACGGACTGCCCGCAGCCAAAATGCACGTAAAACCGAATTTTGTTTCCGAGGATCCTGGAGAACGCGACAGCGAGGGAGATTACGCGCTGTTCGTGGGTAGGCTGTCGCCGGAAAAGGGTGTGAGCACGCTCCTGAACGCCTGGACGAAACTGGGCACACCGATGCCGCTGGTGATTGCCGGTGAAGGGCCGGAGCGCGCAGCTTTGGAAGCGCAAGCCGCTCATCTCTCGAACGTGAAATTTACTGGCAGAATCTCCGCGGAACAAGTTCGCTGCAGCATGAAACGCGCGGCATTTCTAGTCATGCCCAGCGTCTGGTACGAGGGCTTTCCCATGACCATCGCGGAGTCCTTTGCCTGCGGCACGCCGGTGATTTGTTCGAAACTCGGCGCCATGCAAGAAATCGTAGATCACCATCGTACGGGGTTGCACTTCATGCCGGATGATGCCGAGGATTTACGGCAACAAGTGGAATACGCTCTGAGTCACCCCGCTGAACTCGCCACCATGGGAAAGGCTGCGCGACAGGAATATGAGCAGCGCTACACAGCGGAAATCAATTACGCCATGTTAATGAACATTTACGAGCAAACCATCGGCGCGCACTCGCGAAATTAATTTTCACCCAACTTTGCACTTGAACACAGCGAACTACCGGCGCGACACCCTCATACCTCGCGCCGAAATCACCTGGAGAATAATTCAATGAGCGTGGCAATCATCACCGGATCTGCCGGCCTGGTAGGCTCCGAAGCAGTCAGCTATTTCGCTTCACTGGGCATGGACATCGTCGGCATCGACAATGGCATGCGCGCTGAATTTTTTGGCCCTGAAGCCTCCACTACATGGGTACGCGAGCGACTTAGCGCCGAAATTCCCGCTTATCACCACTACGACGTGGACATTCGCAACAGCGCAGAAATCTCCAACATATTCTCCCGCTACGGCAGCGACATTTCGCTGGTGATCCACACAGCCGCGCAACCTTCTCACGATTGGGCGGCCAGCGATCCCGCCACTGACTTCACCGTAAACGCTAACGGCACTTCTGTCCTTCTCGAGGCCACTCGCCACTTCGCTCCCCGCGCGGCCTTCATCTTCATGTCCACCAACAAAGTCTATGGCGACACCCCCAATTCGCTGCCGCTGATAGAAAGGGAAACGCGCTGGGAAGTGGATTCGCAGCACGCCTACGCGGCACGCGGAATTCCCGAAACAATGTCCGTCGACCGCACCCTGCACAGCCTGTTCGGTGTCTCTAAGCTGGCCGCTGACGTTCTCGTTCAGGAATACGGCCGCTATTTCGGAATGCTCACCGCCTCTTTCCGCGGTGGCTGCCTCACCGGCCCCAATCATTCGGGCACGCAACTGCACGGCTTTCTCGCTTACCTGATGAAGTGCGCAGCCACCGAAACGCCTTACCGCATTTTTGGCTACAAGCGAAAACAGGTGCGCGACAACATTCACAGCGCTGACCTGATTCGTGCCTTCCACGAGTTCTACAAAAATCCTCGCAGCGGCGAGGTCTATAACATGGGCGGTGGACGCCACAGCAATTGCTCCATGCTCGAAGCCATCACTCTCTGTGAAGAAATAACCGGCAAACCATTTCAGTGGGAGTACGTCGACAAAAATCGCGCCGGCGATCACATCTGGTGGATCAGTGACTGCTCCCGTTTCTCGGATCATTATCCGGAGTGGAAGCTGGACTACGACGTGCCGCGCATCCTGCGGGAAATTTACGAATTTAATGTGGAAAGGTGGACCGAGGAATGCGCAACGCTGGCAAGAAGAACGTAATCGGCATTCTGATGGATGCCGCCGACTATGACGCGGCGCTGGATAAGATCTTCGCGGCTGCCACTAATCGCCAATCAGCCACAGTCACGGCCTTGGCGGTCCACGGTTTGATGACCGGCGCCATGGATCGTGAACACAAATTTCGGCTGAATCATTTCGACCTGGTGCTGCCCGACGGCCAGCCTATCCGTTGGGTGCTCAACGCGTTATATAAAACCGGTCTCACCGACCGCGTGTATGGGCCGAATCTGACGTTAAAGGTTTGCGCGCGCGCCGCAAAACAGGGCGTGCCAATTTATTTCTATGGAACGAATCCGGAGATCCTGGCCTCCCTGCACAAATCGCTGGAAACAAAATTTCCCGGCATCGTCATCGCCGGAATGGAGCCTTCCAGATTTCGGCGCTTCACACCCGCAGAAAAACTGGAGGTAGCCGAGCGCATCAAAGCTTCCGGTGCGCGCCTCGTTTTCGTCGGTCTGGGTTGCCCGCGGCAGGAAACCTTTGCATTCGAATTTCGCGAACTGCTACCCATGCCGGTACTGGCAGTGGGCGCGGCCTTCCCGTTTCTGGCCGGCTTGCTGCCCCAAGCTCCCCAATGGATGCAAAATGCAGGCTTGGAGTGGCTTTTTCGTTTGTCGGTTGAGCCGCGAAGGTTGTGGCGCCGCTACCTGCTGCTGAATCCCGCGTATGTTTGCCTGGTCGCTTTACAGGCGCTAAAACTTTCGCGTTTCTCCACGGAAGGCCGTGCCCCGGCTTCCGAATTGTTGTACGGCTAAACCATAACCGAAAAAATGTTCCATCGCCTCAAACAAAGTTCCTTAGCGCGCAATACCGCCTGGATGATGCTGGGGCGGGGCGTGAGCCTCATTTTACAGGCGCTGTACTTCATCAATATCGCGCGCTCGCTGGGAGTAAAAAACTACGGCGCTTTCGTGGGCGTTGTGGCGCTCGTGGGAATCGTCTGGCCCTTCGGCACGCTCGGCAGTGGCAATCTGCTCATCAAAAATGTTTCCCGCGATAAAACGCTCTTCGCCAATTATTGGGGACGGGCGCTGACCACCACCGCACTATGCGGCGGTGCGCTGATTCTGCTGGTGCTTGCCGTATCGCATTTCGCGTTGCCCGCCGAGATTCCTCTTTTGCTCGTGTTCCTGGTTGCGGCTTCTGACATTTTTAGCCTCAATGTATTGACGCTTTCAGGACAAACTTTTCAGGCGTTCGAACAATTGAACTGGACTGCCATTATCGGCGTACTGATGATTGCTGGACGTCTGGCGGGCGCGGTCGTACTGATTGCCATTTTCCCGCATCCTACCGCGCTGCAATGGGGGTATGCGTATTTCGGAAGCACCACGGCCATGGCCCTGCTGGCCGCGATAGTGGCCTGCAAGAAACTCGGGCTTCCGCATTTCAACTGGCGACGGTCTCCCGAGGAATTGAAAGAAGGATTCTGGTTTTCCACCAGCCAGAGCGCCCAGACCATTTACAACGACATTGACAAAACCATGCTGGCGCGGCTCGCGACGCTGGACGCCACCGGGATTTATGGCGCGGCTTACCGCCTGATCGATGTGAGCTTCGCCCCCGTTTCTGCGCTGCTGTATTCCGCTTATCCAAATTTCTTCCGCGCGGGCGCTACGGGAATTCAGTCCAGCCTGCGGTACGCCAAACCGCTGCTGTTGCGCGCCGTCGGTTATGCCAGCGTAGTTTGCGCGTTTATTCTTGTGACCGCGGGCATCGTGCCGCACATTCTGGGATCTGACTATGCGCGCACCGTGGAAGCGTTGCGTTGGTTGGCGGTTTTGCCGGTGCTCAAGGCCATGCATTATTTTCTGGCCGACACTCTCACAGGAGCCGGCTTTCAAGCGGTGCGCACCTGCATTCAAGCTGGGGTGGGCGGCTTCAACATTTTGCTGAATCTTTGGCTGATTCCCGCGTACTCCTGGCGCGGCGCGGCGTGGGCCAGCATCGCGAGCGACACGTTGCTGGTGTGCGGCGTCGTCACCGCGGTATTCGTGCTATCGCGACAACAGGACACGCTGAGATTACCGGCAACCGTCGCAGCTGCGGATTGATCGTCCCCAGCGCGCCATAAATTTCCATTGAAATAAAATGTATTCACGCAAATCCATTGAAAAACTCGTGCTGGGCTTGGTGGCCTTCGTTTTGTCTGGCGCGCTGATGCGTTTTCTGACCAGCGGCAGCGACACGCTCGACGGCGACGCTCGCGCGCAAGCGGTGTTGGCGTTCATGTATCTCAGCGCGCTGATCATCGCACTCACGCACTCTCGCGGCCCCATCTGGGTTTCTAAACGCAACCTGCCGATCTTCGCTCTTCTTTTTCTAGCCCTGCTCTCTACTTTCTGGGCGCAGATGCCCAGTTTGGTTTTCCGCCGCACCATCGCCGTCAGTGGCACCACCATGGTCGGATTGGTGCTGGCCACCCGTTTCAGCATGGGTGAACTCCTGAAAGTTATTCGCTGGGTGTTTCGCATCGGCGCGGCATTGAGTATCGCGGTGCTAGTCGTGTCACCGAATTTCGCCATCTCTGGCGGACTCGAAGGCAACGGGTTGCGCGGTGTGTACAACCACAAAAACCATTTTGGCGCCATCATGGCCCTCGCTTTCCTGGTGGAGTGGTTTTTTCCGGAAACGTCAAAACGCCGCAGAGTCATTCGCGGTTTCGCGCTGTTCGTTTTTTTCGCGCTGTTGATTTCTTCCAATTCGCTGACCTCCATCGTGGCGCTGATCGTGACCATTGGCGCCATGCAGGCCTTCAAGATTTTCCATTACCGTTTCAAAGTCCCGCTGCCGCTGCTGTTTGGCGCGGTAATCCTCGTGGCCGGCACACTGGCGCTAATCGAAGTAAACACCGATTCCGTCACCGAACTGATGGGCCGCACTTCCGATCTGACCGGACGCACCGAGCTGTGGAGCTTTACGTTTTCGATGATCGCCAAGCAGCCCCTGCTGGGATTCGGTTATTCGGGATTCTGGGTTGGCGCCTCCGACGAATCTCTTGGACTGCAACGGCTGCTTGGATGGAACCCGATTTATTCTCATAACGGCTACATCGAAATTCTTTTGAGCCTGGGCGTGACCGGCTTGCTTCTGACCCTGGTAATCGTGGGAACGGGCATCAAGCGCGCGCTCGTACACGCGGAGACCAGCAGCTCCGCGCAGAATTTGTGGCCGCTGGGGTTCCTGGTGTTCTTTCTGATTCACAACATCGCGGAGTGCACCATCCTGCTACAGAATTCCATCGAGTGGGCGCTATGTATCGCCACCGTGGCGGGAGCAGATCCCGCGCTGCGAGAGGCTTTGGAGCCCGTGGAAGAAATTCAGGAAGACGCTCAGCAAGAAAACGAAGCCTACTCGTTGCCATCGGCGGAATTCGTATGAATCGCTTTCATTACGAAAATATTCTCAGCCGCACGCATGGAGGTGTGCTCCCGTGCGAGTAGCGATCTGCGTCTGCACTTTCAAACGCCGGAACCTTCTGGAGAATTTGCTGCGCGGAGTCTCGCAGCTGACATTTGCCAAGGTTACCGCGCCGCAAATCAGTGTCGTGGTCGTGGATAACGACACCGCACGATCGGCGGAAGAGATTTGCGCTGCCGCTCCGCGGCGATGGGCAATCAAATATGCCGTCGAGGCGCAGCGGAACATGGCCACGGTGCGAAATAGAGCGGTTGCCGAAGCCGGCGAGGTTGATTTTGTCGCTTTGCTGGATGATGACGAAGTTCCCACCCCGCCATGGCTTGACGAATTGCTTGCGGCCCAGGCGCAATTCCAGGCGGACGTGGTTTCCGGACCGGTTAGGCCGGTCTTTTCCGCGGAGACCGCCGAGTGGATTCGCTCCGGGGGATTCTTTGACCGTCCGCGGTTTACTACCGGTCACGTGATGGATAAATGTTCGACCAACAATGTTCTGGTTCGGCGCGAAGTTTTTGCCCGCACACGGCACTTTGAAGAGGGCATGCAATTGACCGGCGTCGAAGACACCCACTTCTTTATGCGCGTGAAGCAGGCGGGTTACAAAATTGTATGGTCCGACGAGGCGCTGGTGCACGAAACCATTCCGGCGGCGCGCGCTAACCTGCGGTGGCTTCTGGCGCGCGGTTATCGCCTCGGAAATACTTGGGTTCTTTGCGAACTGGCGCTGGACCGGCGCTGGAGAACGCGCGTACTCCGCGCTGTGAAAGCCTGTGCCTGGATCGCCAGGGGACTGGCAACTGCGGCAACCGCGCCCTTCACCGGGAAAGCCGGAGCAGTGCGCGGTCTGCGCACCGTGCTTTATGGAGTCGGAGAAATCACCGCATTATCCGGCCAGAAATATCAGGAATACAAATCCGCTGGGATGGAGCCAGCGGATGCGCCCGCGGCACCCGTCGATGTGACTGCATCGTGAAGACTCGCCAAGTTGCGAAGCAGGTTTCCGAAATGCTTGGCAGAACTTTGCTCAGCGGCGCACTTTTACTGAATTCCGCGACGGCGGTGTTACCTGCCGAGACCACAGAGAACATTGCCGGGCCAGCGCAAACCGTTCCGCCCACTTTTTTCGGCATGCACATCCACCGCGCGGGAAATCCCGTGCCCTGGCCGACAGTACCCATCGGGAGCTGGCGATTCTGGGACGCTCACGTCGCTTGGGCCGACATGGCGCCCCGCAAGGGCGAGTTTCACTTCGAATACGTGGATCGCTATCTCGCCCTCGCGGAAGAACACAACGTCGACGTGCTGTATCCCCTCGGCCTGACGCCCCGTTGGGCCTCGTCGCGGCCGGATGAAAAATCCGTCTACCAGCCAGGCTGGGCCGCCGAGCCTAAAGATATTGAAGACTGGCGCGCTTACGTAAGCGCCATCGTGCAGCACTGCAAGGGGCGCGTACGCGCTTATGAAATCTGGAACGAGCCAAACTATAAGCCTTTCTGGACCGGAGACGTTGACGGCGTTCTGCGGCTGACGCGCGAAGCCTCGAAAATCATTCGAAAACTTGATCCTCAGGCGATCATCGTGTCGCCCGCGGCCACCACAGCAGCGGGCACCAGCTGGCTGGCGGAATTTTTAAACAAAGGCGGCGGGCAATATGTGGACGTGATCGGTTATCACTTTTACGTGAACACCCAGCCGCCGGAAAATATCGTGCCCATCATCCAGCAAGTGAAAAAAATCATGGCCGACAATGGCCAGAGCGCCAAGCCGTTGTGGAATACCGAAATAGGCTGGCTGAAACCCTCGCAATTTGCTTCTGAAGATCTTTGTGCCGCGTACCTGGCGCGCACCTACATTCTCTCGTGGGCCGCGGGAGTGCAGCGTACTTACTGGTACGCGTGGGATAGCGGCCCGCCGTTGGAAATGGTGGAGCACGATTTCCGCACGCTCAAGCCCGCGGGAAAGGCGTATGGCGTCATGCATGGCTGGCTGGTGGGGGCACGCCTGAACAGTTGCAGGCGGGATGCGGAGACCACCTGGACGTGCGAACTGAATCGCAGCGGCGCAGCACAGTGGATTGTGTGGAATGCCGCAGGAGCAAAAAAGTTTTCTGTCCCGGGACCGTGGCACGCAAAAAGCGTCACGCCATTGCTGGGAGATGGCCAGGCAATCGCCGCCGGTGCCATTGACGCCGGCCCCGTGCCCGTTCTGATAACCACAACAAGCGCTTCCGCGAAGGCCGCGTCCTGATGAAAGTCGCTCTACTGGTGAATATGATCGCGCCCGCTCGCATCCCCGTATATTCCGGGCTGGCCTCACGTTTTGAATTGCTGGTGCTGCATGGCGGCACAGAGAGCAATCGCGATTCATGGCGCGACATGGAAAAAGCGCTGCCCAACGCCCAGGTGATCCAGGCGTGGGGCTGGCAGATCAGCATTCCGCGGCGCCAGAATGGGCAAGTGTTCGACCGCCGCTACCTCCACATCACTCCGGGATTTCTTTACCACTTGCTGCGCTACAAGCCGGACGCAGTCATCAGCAACGAAATGGGCTTTCGAACGCTCACAGCGCTGCTGTACGGAACTGTTTTTCGCAAGCCTGTCTTCGTGTGGTGGGGTGGCACGGTTCACACGGAGCGTGGCATTGGTGTGGTAAAGCGTTCGCTTCGCGCTCTGGTATCTCGGTGGGCCCGCCGCTGGATCAGCTACGGCCAGACCTCCACAGAATATTTGCGCACCCTGGGTATTCCGCGCGAACGCATCCTGCAGATTCAAAACGCGGTGGACGAACAGCGATTCGCGGCCAACGTCGAGCCGGCTTTCTCGCTGGCGGCCAAGCCCGTTATTCTGTATGTCGGCCAGTTCATCGCGCGCAAAGGCGTTGAACACTTGCTGTCTGCGGCTGCGGCGCTTCAACGCGAAGGCTTGGTATTTTCGCTCCTGCTCGTCGGCAACGGCCGCGACAAATCCGAAATGGAAAAACGTGCCGGGGATTTGCGCCTCAGCAACGTTCATTTTCATTCCGCGCTTCCACCCGAACAGATGCCTGCCGTTTATCGCAGCGGGGATGTCCTGGTTTTTCCCACGCTGGAAGATCCCTGGGGACTGGTCGCCAATGAAGCCATTCTGTGCGGCGTGCCGGTGATGTGCTCGAAATACGCGGGGTGTGCTGAAGAATTATTCCCTGCGGAAAACCTCTTCGATCCAGACAATATCTCCGAATTCACCCGCCAGCTGCGCGCCGCGGTGCGCGGAGAACTTCCTCCCCCGGATCCTGCACGCCTGAAAAGCACTCCCCAAATCGTGCACGCTCTGGTAGAGGCATTGGAGAAGTCAGTCTCACCCCGATCCAGGCTTGAAGAAGAAAAAGAACCTGTGACACGCACTGCCTGAAAAGGCTGGCGATTCGCTGCAAATGTCCAACACCACGTCAAAACATCCCAACACCACATACCGCGCCGACATCGATGGGCTACGCGCGGTAGCAGTCTTGCTGGTGATTGCCTGTCACATCGGCATCTACAAGCTACGCGGCGGATTCGTTGGCGTAGACGTATTCTTCGTGATCTCCGGTTACCTGATTAGCTCCACGATTCTGGCCGACATCGCCGCATCCCGATTTTCTATCCTGTCATTTTACGAACGCCGTATTCGCCGCATCCTGCCTGCCCTGGTGGTGATGCTTTTCATTACTGGCCTGTTTGCCTACAAATATCTCTTGCCTCTCGAGCTGCTGGATTTCTCGAAATCGGTCCTCGCGTCCGCGGCCTCCATCTCTAATTTTTATTTCTGGAATCAATCGGGATATTTCGATTCCCCCGCGGCCATGAAACCGCTGCTGCACACCTGGTCACTCGCGGTGGAAGAGCAGTTCTACATTTTCTTCCCAGTATTCCTGATGCTCGTACGCAGGTATTTCCCGGCGCGCCTCAAACTCGCGGTTATTTCCATCGCCGTAATTTCGTTTCTCGCCGCCGCGATTGGGGCTTTTAAATATCCGGTTTCTACTTTCTACCTGGCGCCCACGCGAGCTTGGGAGTTGCTGCTGGGCACTCTCCTTTCCCTGAAAATCTTTCCGCAGATAATGGGCGCGGTTCGCCGCAACGCCGCTACGCTGCTGGGAACGGCCATGATCGTGATATCTGCCGCGCTTTTTTCCGCGAGCACTCCATTCCCCGGAGGCGCCGCTTTACTTCCCTGCGTAGGCACCGCACTCATCATCGCCGCAGGCGAAACCGGAACTTCGGTGGTCTCCCGGGTTCTGGCGTCCAAGCCCGTTGTTTTTGTGGGGCTCATTTCCTACTCTCTGTATTTGTGGCACTGGCCCATCATCGTGTTTCAGAAAGCCGACGCCATTCTTGTTACAGGAGTTTCCACCCGCGCCGCCGCATTATCCGTCCTCGCCGCAACTTTCCTCGTTTCCATCCTGTCGTGGAAATTTGTCGAGCTTCCCTTCCGCAATGGCCGCCTCAAGCTTTCCGGCGCCCCGCTTTTTCAAACCGCTTTCGCAAGCTCGGTAGCCGTGGCTGCGCTTGGTGTTACCGCACTGTTATTTCACGGCCTTCCATCGCGATTCCCGTCCCGGGCCGTGCAGGTTGCTTCGTATCTCGATTACGGCACCAAAGACGAGTACCGCGAAGGCAGCTGTTTTCTATTGCCGGCCAACACCTTCGAAAACTACGACCCGGCAACATGCCTGCATCAACAGTCCGGCAAGAAAAACTACCTGGTGCTCGGTGATAGCCACGCCGCGCAGTTGTGGTACGGGCTGGCCAGCACCTTTGACGGCGCGAACATCATGCAGGCCACCGCGGCCGGCTGTAAGCCGACGCTTGAGCAAGTACGCGAGGCCCGGGCCGAATGCACCCGCCTGATGAACAATATTTTTACCGATTATCTTCCCGCCCACCAGGTAGACGCTCTTTTGATCGCTGCCCGCTGGGAAGAATCAGATCTACCCCGCTTGGCCCGCACGATCGATTGGGCCAAAGCGCATAGAATTAAAGTCGTTCTGTTCGGTCCCATGGTGCAGTACGACTCTTCGTTGCCCCGTCTTCTGGCAGCCTCAATCAAGGAAAATGACCCGGCGATTCCCTACAATCACCGCGTGGCCGAATGCGCCCGCCTCGACAAAAAAATGTCCGACCTCGCGACCAGGGAGTGGGCCGTTCGCTACGTCTCTTTTTTCAGCAGCCTGTGCAAGCAACAAACCTGCATCGAATACGCCGGGAATGGCGTGCCGCTGCAATTCGACTACGGCCACCTGACCAAGGACGGTTCCATCTTGCTCGCGCAAATGCTGCACCAGGGGGAACCGCTGCCATGAGCGACACCCTCACAACTCCGCTGGTCGCAACGCCCAAGAAAAGTGCATCTCTGGTCTCGCCATTTTCGGGCGCGGCAACCATCACGACTCGCATACCTAAAATCATTCACCAGACCGCCCCCACGAAAGATTTGACCTGGGAAGAGCGTCGCCTCATCGCTCGCATGCTCACGATTCTCAGCGGCTGGCAGTATCACTTGTGGGATGACAACGACAATGACCGCTTCGTCGCAGGACACTTCCCGCAGTACGTCGAACAATACCGGCGGATAAAACGCGGCGTGGTGAAGGCCGACCTCGCCAGGTACATGTATCTGTACGTCCACGGCGGCTTCTATTTCGACACTGACTATAAATTGCTCGCCCCCATTGGCGAAGATTTGCTTTCCCACCCATGCGTGCTCCCGGTGTCCCGCGGAGTTGCGGACAACCCTTCCACCATGCGTCTAGGCAACGGAGTCATGGGATCGATCCCGCGGCATACTTTCTGGTCCGATTTTTTGCGCGACCTTTTCGTCACCGGGAAACTTGAGAGTCTTGCGGAAGACCGCATCGAAAAAACCACCGGGCCGGAGGGCCTGACCGATTTTTTTCTCCGTCATCGCCAGCGATATGCGGATGTTTTCCTGGCCCCGCGAACCATGTTTCATCCGCCGCTGACAGCGGCAAATTTTTACTACCGCGCGTCCTCGGACACCGTCGGCGCGCATCTTTGTTGGGGTTCATGGCGAACCAAAAATATCCTGCGGCTGGCGCGCAACGTTTTCACCAGAAAGCTGACCGCCCTCTAACCCTATTCGCTCGTTCGACAGGAACTTTAAATGCTACGTATCGTAATGAAAGCACTAAATCGCTGGCGCCGCCTTTACCACTTGCGCCGTCACAGTGAACGTGTCGTGCAACAGGTCTCTCCCGAGCCGAGCCTTCCCTACACGGAACACCCGCGCATCACCGCGGTGCTGCAGCTCTTCAACAAGCGCCAGAACGTTGCAGCGATTCTGGCCGCGCTGCACAGTTCTCCCATTGAAGAAATCATCGTCATCGACGACGGCTCCCGCGACGGCGCGCTCGAGATTCTTCCCGGCCTCCTGCATGGGAAAAACCATTTCATCATCCGCAGCAACGATCTGTTTGAGATCCGTACCTATTCTCGCGCCCTGGATTTTGCCCGGGGAGAATTCGTGGCCCTCCTCCAGGACGACGACATCCCCCCGATCGGAGGCGCTTGGATTCAGGACGCTCTGGAATTGTTCGATCGATATCCCAAGATGGCTGTGCTGGGCGGCCGCGACGGTCTCGAATTAATGCTCAATAATTCTGCCGGCGACCCTGATTCGCCTCATCAGGTAACCTATCGCGCCGTGAACCAGCACAACGGCGAGCGCGTAGATATGCCCTTCCGATTCGTGGACGTCGTCAATCGCGCGCCGATGTTATTGCGCAGGCGCGCCATCCAGGAACTCGGCGGCATAGACAACACCTTCGCTCCCTTTCAGTGCGATGACGTGGATTTGTGCTTGCGCGCCTGGAAGGCCGGCCTCCAGGTCGGCCTATATTCCACCGGGTTTCTGCGCGACGTCGGTATGGGCGGCATGCGCCTGTTCAATGCCGGCACTGTTCCGGCCCAGGCCAGAAAGAATTGGCAGATTATTTACGACCGCTACCACACCGACATTGCCGGTGGCGTCTTCGCCGATCTCGTCGCCGAGGCCCACGGCTCGTTGCTACTCCAACCCTAGCCGCGGCATCGCTGCCTCATTGAACTTCGTTGAATGCCGTTATTTTCTCGCCGATGGTGCAATCGTGCCCTTGCATCCCGGCCCCCCACGGTGCTTAACATTCCTGTTAACTAAAGTGGTATAACATTGCTTATGTATTTATTTTTAGGTATTATTAACGCATTCGATATCACAGGACCCTGGCCCGGGCTGACCTGACGTAGGCTGATTGCAGACCCACCGGAGGTATTGAGGAATGGCCAACACCGCACCTGGCATCAAAAACATCCACGCTGGCGAACCTAAATTCGCCCAAATGCGCACCACATATTCCCCTTTTTCTGACCATCCTCTGTCGCTTCGCTCTGAAGATCAGGAAGTGGACAACGGCGCGCTTCGCTCCGAATCCGAATCTCGCTCTTCTCAAAAAACTCGCGAGGCTTTGCTCATACTCGACGAATACCCGGCCGACCCCAACGCCCTGTACACCCTGTGGAATGAAAATCACCTCGCATTCGAATCTCAAATGCGGCTCCATCTCGACTCCCCGGACAGCCCCGCTTTGCTGCAGCGCGTGCTCGCCGCCGTTGTTTCTGTCTGCAGGTTTTATTGCGATGAAGTCGATGATCCCAAAGCGTGGGTCGCGCGGTGTGCCAATCTCGAAACCCGTCGCGTGGCGCTGCAGTTAAACAGGTAGTCGGCGCTCGATTAATATCTCGCCGATATCTGCGCAGGCCGCACCGATGGCCGATCCTCCATCTGTAAGTCTCGCCCGCCGTGCCGGGGTCTTAACAACAAGCCGCACCCCCACTTCACTTCCATTTTTCACGCCATCCCGCACTTAAACTAATTATCATGGCTGCCATGCAAATTTCCTGCCGCGGACTCTTGTTTGACATGGACGGCGTCCTGGTGGACTCCACCCCCGCAGTTGCCCGTGTATGGACTACCTGGGCGAATAAATTCGGTTTCGATCCCGCCGAAGTAGTACGCCAGGCCCACGGTCGGCCCAGCATCGCCACCATCCGGGAACTTCTGCCGTATGGCGACCATCACGCCGAAGATGAAGAAATTGAAAGGGCTGAAATCGAAGACATCCGCGATGTCGTCGCTCTTCCAGGGGCCGCCGCCCTGCTCACCGCCCTCCCCGATGCGCGTTATGCGGTAGTTACCTCGGCCACCCACGCGTTGGCCACTGTTCGGCTCCAGGCCGCCGGTTTTCGTATCCCCAAAAACCTTGTCACCGCCAGTGACATCCAGCGCGGCAAGCCTGATCCTGAGCCTTATCTCCGGGGTGCCCAATCGCTGCGGTTCGCGGATGCCGATTGCATCGTCATAGAAGATGCCCCCGCCGGCATTCAGTCCGGAAAAACTGCTGGCTCCCGCGTCATCGCCCTCCGCACCACTGCGGAAGACCCTGTGCTGCGCGAGTCTGGGGCTGACTGGATCGTCAACGACTGCAGCTTTATTTCTTTGACCTGCATGCCCCGCGATGGCAGCTTGGTACTGACTCTCCCCGATCGGTCATAGTTGGTCAAAAATCGACCTCGCACTGAATCCGCTAGTAATCTTCACGCAAACCTCCTCCACACCGCTTCTCTTGGCCCGCACCCTGCAGACTAGAATGTAAGAGCCAACAGATGCGCTGTTACCGCTCTACCGGCGATCCGGCCTCCGCAAGCCAGGCCTACACAGGGTGCATTTTCCATGGGAACCACAACGCCAACGCTACCGCCGCAGGTGAAAGCACCTGCTACGCCAGTCGCTGAGCAAACCGCGCAGGCACCAGTGCAGGCTCCAGCGCGAATTATTCAGACGGCCCAGCTCATTACCGCCATGGTGAAAGCTCACGGACAGGTCAGCGACCTCATTTTCTCGCCCGGCCGCGCACCCCAGATTGAAGTCAACGGCCAGTTGGTTGAATTGAAATACAAGGGCCTCGAATGCCTCAGTTCGCAGGACACTCTCACCATCGCCAACGACATCATGGGGAAAAACGAAACCCCTTTGCGCAAGCTCGAGCAGGACGGCTCCGCTGATCTTTCTTACGGCGTTGCGGGAGTCGCGCGCTTCCGTGTCAATATTTTTCGCCAGCGTGGCAGTTGCGCCATCGTCATGCGCGTCATCCCCGACAAAATTCCCGGCTTCGACGAGCTGAATCTCCCAAAAACACTTCTGGAAATCGTGCAGTTGCGAAATGGCATCGTCCTGGTAACCGGCCCGACCGGCTCCGGTAAATCTTCCACGCTGGCCGCCGTGCTCGACAAAATGAACGAGGAAAAAGCCTTCCACATCCTCACCATCGAAGACCCTATCGAATTTCTGCATCGCCACAAGAAATGCACCATTCATCAGCGCGAATTGCACACCGACACGCCGAGTTTCGCACTGGCCCTGCGCGCCGCATTACGCCAGGCCCCCAAAGTCATCCTCGTCGGCGAAATGCGTGACCGGGAAACCATCGAAATCGCCCTCGAAGCTTCCGAGACCGGTCACCTGGTTATGTCCACGCTGCACACTATCGACGCTTCCAAGACCGTCGAGCGCATCGTTGGCGTTTTCCCGCTCTCCGACCAGCAGGCCATCCGCACCCGCCTGGGCAAGGCGTTCCGCTTCATCGTTTCCCAGCGCCTGCTTCCCCGTAAAGACGGCAAAGGCCGCATCGCCGCCATCGAAATACTGAAATCCACCATGCGTACTCGCGACTACGTGGAAAAGGGCGAAACCGAAGGCAAGTCCCTGCTGGACGCTATGCGCGATGGCGACACCGAAGGCATGCAGCACTTCGACGGTGAAATCGAAAAGATGATTCGCAATGAGCAGGTGGATTTCGAAGCCGCTCTTTCCTATTCCACTAACGCCGGAAACTTGCGCCTCGAACTGGCCGACTATCTCGAAAATCCTCGTGCCGGTGCCGCCAGAAAAAAACCAAGCGAAACCGAAATCGAAATCGAGCGCTAACCCGGGCCGCGCCCAGTCGTAACTCCCGCACCAAATCAGTTATGCTGTGCGAGGTTCGAACCGCTCAGGTGCGCCAACTTTCCGTGCTCAGTTCTCTCGCAAATTTCCTGCCGGCATTCCAATCCCACCCTGTCCTGAAAAGATCGCTGCTCATTGCGGTCGTTTTTCTTGCGGTAGCGTTTCTCGCACAACGCTGGCTCGAGCGCCCTTTGCGCACCGTTGAGACAGCGATCTGCCGCTTCGCTGCGCGACCCACCCTTCCCGTATTTTTTTTGTTCTTTGCGGTGCTCGCCATTCGCGTATCGATTCTTCCCTTGCTTCCTATACCAGTTCCCGGCATACACGACGAATACAGTTACCTGCTGATGGGCGATACCTTCGCCCACGGACGTCTCACCAATCCCACTCACCCCATGTGGCCCAGCTTCGACTCTTTCCACATCAACTGGCTGCCCACCTACTCCTCCATCTATCCTCCCGCGCAGGGCTTGGTGCTCGCCTTCGGCCAACTCCTCGGCGCGCCCTGGATCGGCGTGCTGCTCAGTGCGGCCGCGATGTGTTCTGCCATCACCTGGATGTTGCGAGCGTGGATGCCCGCGCGCTGGGCCTTTCTCGGCGGCTCCCTCACCGCCGTTAAATTCGGCGTCGCCAGTTATTGGGTCAACAGCTACTGGGGCGGAGCAGCTGCCGCGATCGGCGGAGCCATGTTGCTTGGCGCGCTTCCCAGAATTTCCCGCCGTCCCACGGTCAAGAATGCCATCATCCTCGGCCTCGGAATCGCCATCCTCGCGAACAGCCGCCCTTACGAAGGCTTGTTGTGCTCCGTTCCGGCGGCGATTTGGTTTTTGCGGTGGCTGGCAGGAAAAACCCGGCCCTCCGTCGCCAGTAAAAATCGCACGCGAGTTCTCACTGCCCTTCTCCTCGTTCTTATCCCCACCGCTGCGTTCATTGGCTACTACAACTGGCGTCTGACTGGCGACGCCCTTCTCCTGCCGCACGCCCTGCGCACCAGGAACTACCATTCCTCGGCACTTTTTCTGTGGCAACACCCCAGCGCCCCAATGCACTACAACAATCAACAATTCGAAGAGTTCTACAACGGATGGGAACGCGAGAATTATCAGCACACCTGGAGCGATGTCCGGCGCGTTTCTGAAGAAAAACTCGATCGCCTCGGCAGCACTTTCTTCTGGTGGGGGGCGCTACTGCTCTTACCCGGCCTTCCATTTGCTCTCCGCGACAAAAAGATGCGCCTCCTCGTCGTCACCCTCATTATTGGGATCCTCGGAGTCTTCGCCGTGGTTTGGTCCTTCCCGCATTACGCCGCTCCCTTCCTCTGCGTGGTCGTGGCTCTCCTCGTGCAATCCATGCGGCACACCCGCACACTGCGCATCGCGCGTTGGCCGCTGGGCCGTTGGCTGGCACGCGCCTCCATTCTGTTGCTCCTAGTGGATACCGTGACACTCGTCGCCCGCCGCCAATGCGATCCTCAACACTGGACGTGCCAGGGCGACCCGAGTCGCGCCATCATTCAAACCAGGCTTTCACAAACACCAGGAAGACATCTCATTCTGGTCCGTTACGAACCCGACAATCACAACATCCACGACGAATGGGTATACAACGGCGCGGAAATAGACAGCGCCAAAGTTTTGTGGGCCCGCGAACTCGATGAAAAACAAAACGCCGCCCTTCTCTCCTACTTTAAAGACCGCCAGATCTGGCTGGTAGAACCCGACTCCGACAACACCGAACTAGTCCCCTACTCCCCTCCTCCAGAAAATATCCAATCGTCCCAACGCCCGTAATTCAACCCGCGAGGCCACCCCCGTCGAGCGGAGGGTGCCCCACCCTTGGTTTATAAGGGTGGGTCTTGGTTTAGATCCTTCCACCCACACTCCAGACAGAATCCGACGGCGCTCACCATTGAGAATCAAACTCATCCATCACGCCGCTCGGAACGCTTTCCATTTCGCCCCGCCGCCATTATCATGAGCACGCACGCGGCCCCGCCGTGTAATCAAATTGCCGACTAATCCCGAAACCCCCACCTCCACCGCCCCTAAAATCTCTCGCGGAAAACTCTTGCAGGTTCTGGGCATGTGGTTCGGCATCGCTGCCGCCGTCGGCAATACCATCGCCGCCGGCATCGTTCGCACCCCGGGCGACATCGCGCAAATCCTCCCCAATCCCTGGTTCTTCTTCGGCGTGTGGGTCATTGGCGGACTCTACGCCCTCTTCGGCGCCTCTTCTATGGCCGAACTGGGCGCCGCCATCCCCCGCAGCGGCGGCCAATATAATTTTTCCCGCCGCGCCATCGGCGACTATGCCGGCTTCATCGTGGGTTGGAGCGACTGGCTTTCCAGTTGCGGCACTCTCGCCGCCGTAGCCATCGTCATCGGGGAGTACAGTGGAAAATTAATCAGCTCGCTCGCCGGCTCGGAGAAGATTGTCGCTGTCGCCGTCATCGTCGGCTTCGGAATTCTGCAATGGCGCGGAGTGCGCTGGGGCAGCCGCGCCCAACTCCTGACCGCCGCGATGAAGACCGCCGCCTTCGTGATTCTGGTAATCGCCTGCTTTGTGTTAGGCGGAAGCGCGCATCGCGCCTCTTTGACCGCCGAGGTCGCCACGAAATTGACGCTGCCTTCCGGCTGGCCTCTCGCCGTCGCCATCATGCTCGGCTTGCAAGCCGTCTTCTACACCATTGATGGCTGGGATGGAGTTATTTACTTCGGCGAAGAAGTCCGCGACCCCGGCAAAGAAGTTCCTCGTGCTATCTTCGGTAGCGTTTTTTCCATCATGGGAATTTATCTGTTGATGAACGCCGCTGTTCTCTACGTTCTTCCCATGAGCCAGATCGCCGGCAACAATTTTTCGCTGGGAACGGCCGCTGAACAGATTTTCGGCCGCTACGGCGATCCCATCATCCGTTCCATCATGGTCATATCGCTGCTCAGTTGCATCAATGCCGTGCAGCTGTTTTGCTCCCGGATTCTTTATGCCATGAGCGTAGATGGCCTGTTCTTCCGTTCTTTCGCGCGCGTCAACAAAGGCGGCACCCCCGAGGTAGCTTTGCTGCTCAGCACCATCGCCGGAGTACTCTTCGTCCTCGGCTCGTTCGAACGCGTTATCGCCATGCTCTCCTTCTTCTTCGTCGCCAACTACACGCTCACCTACGCCTCGCTTTTTATTTTGCGAAAAAAAGAACCCGACATGCCCCGGCCCTACCGCGCCTGGGGCTATCCGTGGACCACTGCTATCGCCCTCCTCGGCTCCGTCCTCTTCCTGGTTGGCTCCATCCTCACCGATCGACAGAACGCACCGCTAGCCTTGGGCATGCTCATCCTCAGTTACCCCATCTACCGCATCCTCAAATGGGTCGCCGCAAGCAGCGCGTAGAACGATTCTTTTTTTGATAAGTAATGGGAAGGGCGCGCCCGACGACCGCGCCAGCCCACTACTGTTTGCGTCGAACTCGCAAAACCGTCACCAGTTGCACCGGATTAACCCTCGCCTTATTCACCGTCACGCCCCAATGCAGGTGCGGCCCAGTGACCCGGCCCGTCGCGCCCACCTTGCCTATTACCGCGCCAACCTTCACGTCATCTCCCGCAGCTACCGCAAATTCCGACAAATGCCCGTATAGCGAATACACTCCCAGTCCGTGATCGATGATCACCGTATTCCCGGAGAAATATAATTCCTCGGCCAGCACCACCCGCCCGCTCTGCGTCGCGTACACCGAAGTCCCCGTCACCGCGGGAAAGTCCGCGCCGGTGTGCGGCGAGCGCGATTGCCCATTCAAGATTCGGCGCTTGCCAAAGTTTGTCCCCGCCGTGACCCCCTTCAAGGGAAACTGAAAATCTCCGTGCCACAATTTTTCCGGGGTGACATGATCGAACAGTTGCCTTAGCTTTTGTTGTTCCGCGACAGCCCGAGTGGCTTGCTGCTCATTAGGCTCTACGAACTGTTTTTCAACTGTCAGCTTCTCGGTGGCAAATCTTCCAGCTCTTACCGTCAGAGTTGCATTACATACCGCCTGCTCCCCATTATCCAGGCTCGCAGCAACGCTAAGTTTGTAGCTCCCCGGGGCTTTTTCGAGGTCCACGCCCACTAACGCTTGCTCCACATTGGCTCCGCGTCTAGGGCCGGCGATTCCCGCCTTCCAGAAATACACTTCACGATCCATCCACGTCCCGGTGATTTCCTTGATGGCCTTAGCGCTGCGTACTTCGGCGGCCAATAAACTGCCTTGGCTCGCCAGCGGTAGGCTCAGTCGCAGTTGCAGCCCCCCGCTGCATCGCGGCGCCTCCACCGCTCGAGCCCCGTTCACAAAAATAACGATGTTTGCAATAAGCACTATTGCGAGCGGCGGTGCCAGCGCCCCCGTTTTTCGCGCTTTGTTTGGTATTCTCATCTCAGTGTCTCGCAACCCTTCGTCCCGGCATTTCCTTTACGCGACGCCCAAGCCAAAGCTTAGCTTGGGTTGCCCTCTCTTTCTATTCACTTCCGGCGAGGAGTTTCGATGCAGTCGCTGCGCCTGAATCCCATCCTCAACACCGATTCCTACAAACTCACGCACTGGTGGCAATATCCGCCGGACACCCGCCACATTTATTCCTACGTGGAATCTCGCGGCGGCATGTTCGATGAAACCATGCTGGCCATGCTGCAATACATCGTGAAGTCCAATTTCGCGGGCCAGGTCTTTACCCTCGACGACATCGAGGAGGCTCGTCGCATCGCGCACGCACATTTCCAGGGTCATCCGAAATCTTTCAACTACGAAGGCTTCAAATCGCTGTTCGCCAAGCATGGCGGTCGCTTGCCGCTGCGTATTCGCGCCGTCAAAGAAGGCACCGTGGTGAAGAGTCAGAACGCGCTCATCACCATCGAAAACACCGATCCCGAATTTTACTGGCTCACCAACTGGGCGGAAACGCTCCTGCTGCAGGTGTGGTATCCCATCACGGTCGCCACCTTGTCGCGAGCCATCAAGCAGGTGATCGGCAAAGCGCTGGTGCGCACTGGCGATCCCTCGCTGCTGCCCTTCAAGTTGCACGATTTTGGATTTCGCGGCGTTTCTTCCAAGGAATCCGCGGCCATCGGCGGCGCCGCCCACCTCCTGAATTTTTTTGGCACCGACACGCTGGCCGCCATTCAACTTCTCAACCAGTTTTATTCCGCCGACCTCGGCTGCGATAAGCCTTTGGATTGTGCCGGCTACAGCATCCCTGCCTCCGAACATTCCACCATCACCTCTTGGGGCGAAGAGCACGAGCTCGAAGCCTACGCCAACATCCTTGAAAATTGTCCGGAAGGCTTGGTCGCCTGCGTCAGCGACTCTTACGACATCTACAATGCAGTCCGCAATCTGTGGGGCGGCGCGCTCCGCGAAAAAGTTTTACAACGGAATGGAACGCTGATCATCCGCCCCGATTCCGGAGACGCCGTCACCGTCCTCGAAGAATTATTCAAGATTGTCAGCGAGGTGTTTGGATACGAAGTAAACCGTAAAGGCTGGAAAACCACGGTCCCGTGCGTACGCTTCATTCAGGGCGACGGGGTAAATTTCTACACCATTCAAAACATCACCGCGCAGCTCACGCGGCGCGGTTGGTCCCAGGACATTTGGAGCTATGGCATGGGCGGAGCCTTGCTCCAGCAGGTCAATCGCGACACCTTGAAATTTGCGTTAAAATGCTCGGCCATCGATCGCAACGGCACCTGGCACAACGTATACAAAAACCCCAAGACCGATCCTAGCAAAGCCAGTAAAGGCGGTCGCTTCAACCTGATCCACAACGGCAAAGATTTTGCGACGGTAGAGGTGATCGAAGGCGAAGCTCTGCCCCACAGTCCCGCTTTCGGTTCGAACGCCCTGGAAACCGTCCTCGAAGATGGCGTCATGCTGCGCGACCAGTCGCTGGCGGAAGTCCGCGAAATTGCCACCAGCTACGACGCCTACAACCCCACGCCATAAACTTCGTATACCGAATACGTTTGGATCTCGCGTGTCAATCCGCAGCAAACGTGTCAAATTTTCCGGCGAACCATGAGTCCCAATCTCGCCGCTGTCACGGAAACAACGCTAAGCGCTGTAACTTCTGTGGTTTATCTCCAACCATTCTTTGGCGTTCAAAATGCTCATCATGGTTGTGTACAACGTTTAATGGTGGCGTGATGAGAAGTGTCCGACTCACAACTCTGGGAACAGTAATGCTGGCCTCGGCCCTGCCAGTAGTAGGAGCCGTCCTCGTAATCGTCGATCACCCCCGCGCCCCTCATAACTCCGCGCCCGAGCTGCTGCAAAGCCAGCTCCACCTGGACGTCCGAACCCTCTCCGGAAAGATCACTCGCAAGTCCGGAAAATTTATTTTTCGTGAAAACCATTTCAACGTCATCTATGCCTTGGATGACCAACAATCAGCTAAGAAGTATTTCGGGAAAAATGTTTTGCTCACCGGCACAGTGGACGCCAGAACCTCCACCGTGCACATACACAAAATTGAGTTGACCTAACCCGTCACGAATCGCCGGCGAGGATTAATTTAGAGAGGCTTGGATTTTGCCCCTATACTCGCGGGCCTTGGCGATCGCTTCCGCCTCTCTCACAGTCAATAGTTGATGATCGCGCATCACCACGCGCCCCCCGATTACCACAGTTTCCACGTCGCTGCCCTTCAGCGCATACGCCAGTTGAGCATAAATCTCATACATCGGCACCGCGTGCGGCGCATTCAGCCCAATCAGTATGACGTCCGCTTTCTTCCCGGCCTCCAGCGACCCAATCTCATTTTCCATGTGCAGTGCTCGCGCGCCGTCGATGGTCGCCATTTCCACCACCGCTTTCGCCCCCAGCGCCCGGGGGTCGCCCTTGGTAATCTTTTGCAGCTTGGCGGCTAGGTCCATCTCTTCCATAAGATCCAGATCGTTGTTGCTGCCGGCCGGCCCGTCGGTTCCCAGTCCCACCGCCACGCCCGCTGTGCGCAATTCCGGTACGGGTGAGACGCCGCTGGCCAGCATCATGTTGCTCGATGGATTGTGCACGCAGCCCACCTGTTTCTCGGCCAGCACCTTGCGATCGGTGTCATCCACAAAAATACAGTGCGCCGCCACCACCTCGGGGCCCAGCACGCCGATTTTGTTCAGATACTGCACCGGAGTTGTCCCGTTCTGCGACCGGCTGTCGTCCAACTCCTTTTTCATCTCGGCGACGTGAATCAGAATCGGGGCGTGATATTTTCTCGCTAGGGCCGCGGCGTCCTGCAGAGTTTTTTGCGAACAGGTGTAGATGGAATGCGGAGCTGCGGCAGCGTGGATCAACGGGTCATTCTGCCAGCGCTGCAGAAATTTTTCCGTGTAGGCCAGCATCTGGGCCTCATCCTTATTATCCGGCGCGGGAAAATCGATGAACGTCTCGCCCAGCACGGCGCGCATGCCCGCCGCTTTAGTTTCCTCGGCCACCGCGTCTTCGAAGTAGTACATGTCCGCAAACGTCGTTATCCCCCCGCGAATCTGCTCCGCTGCGGCCAGCCGCGTACCCCAACGCACAAATTCTTCCGTGACGTTCTTGGCTTCGGCCGGAAAAATATATTTGCGCAGCCAGTCATCCAGAGTCACATCATCATGCAGGCCGCGAAACAGCGTCATGGGCACATGCGTGTGACCGTTCACAAAACCCGGCAGCACCAGCTTGCCCCGCGCATCAATGGTTTGCGCGGCGGTATATTTGGTCTCCAGGTCACTCCTGAAACCGATCGCAGCAATGCTGTCGCCTTTTATGGCCAGCGCGCCGTCTTCAAGTATCAACCGGTCGCCATCCATAGTGATGACCGTGCCGCCGGAGATGAAAAGATCCACGGCTTGCTTGCCACCGTCAGTCGCCCTGCCACCGCTAGTTGCCGTTGTCTTCGTGCTCTGCGCGCTGGCGACTAGCGCCAAAGCACCAAGCACTAGACAAAGTACAACCACGGCACGAACACTCCACGCCGCAATCTGCCTAAGCACGCTCTCGTCACCGCTCCCCGTGTTCATTTTTTGATCCCTGCTAAAGATTCGAACCGTCGAACGGTTTTGGAAACAATTCTTTCATCTGCGAGGTTTCGCGCTTCCCTGCGAGATTCGCCATGGTCACCGGAATATCTCCACAAAATTCCCATAGCAACTGTCGGCAAGCGCCGCATGGCGGGGTGAGCGCCTCGGTATCCGTGACCACCGCGATGGCGCTGAATCCGCGCTCCCCTTCACTGATCGCCTTGAAGATTGCCACGCGTTCAGCACAGACCGTCAATCCGTACGTCGCATTCTCCACATTGCAGCCGCTAAAAATGCGCCCCGAACTGCCACGCAGCGCCGCGCCTACGCGAAAATTGGAATACGGCGCGTGCGCGTTTTCTCGTGCCTGCGTCGCGGCCGTAATCAGCAATTCGTCTGCGCTCATGTTCCCTTTCTCTCAACCCAGCGCTTGTTCGATTTTGGGCAGCACGGCTTTCAGCAGCGCGACGAAGTCACCTTTAACTCGCGCGGCCGTCTCCAGCACTTCACGATGATTCAGGGGTTGATCCAGAATGCCCGCCGCGGCATTGGTGACGCAGGAAATTCCCAGCACCCGCATATCGCAATGGCGCGCCGCGATTACTTCCGGCACGGTAGACATTCCCACCAGATCCGCGCCGACAGTCCGCAAATACCGTATCTCCGCGGGCGTTTCGTAACTCGGCCCAGCCAGCGCCGCATAAACTCCTTCATCGATGCCAATCCCCAGACGATTCCCTTGACCCACGGTCATTTCGCGGAAGCGTTTATCATAAGCCGACGTCATGTCCGGAAAGCGCGGACCAAATCTTTCGTCGTTCGCGCCCGACAAAGGATTCACTCCTTGCAGATTGATGTGATCCCGAATCACCACCAGACGCCCTTGTACGAATTTTATTCCGCCCGCCGCGTTCGTTAGAATCACCGCCCTTACGCCCATGCGCGCAAAAACGCGAATCGGAAAAGAAACTTCCTTCGCCGTATAGCCTTCGTAGAGATGGACGCGGCCCTGCATTGCTGCCACCGCGATGCCCTCGACTTTTCCGACCACCAGTTGACCGGCGTGTCCGATTGCGGTGGATTTCGGGAAATTTGGAATCTCCGCATACGGGATCTTTGCTGCCTCCGCAAATTCATCCGCGAAGGGACCAAGTCCCGAGCCCAGCACCAACGCGATCTTTGGCCGCAATGGCGTGCGCGGGAAAATAAATTGTGCCGCTGCCTCCGCGCGCTCGTATTCATCGGCAGCGCCCTCAACGGCGCCCCCAACCATTGGAGAAGATTTCTTGGCCGCCCCAGCTTTGCGCGGCGCCCGCTTCGCCTTCACGTTCTCTTCATTCCCGGTCACGTAAGAATTCCCACGAACGACGCCGACATCAAATTCGCCATCGTCCCCGCCAGCATCGCTCGAATCCCGAGTTTGGCCAGGTTCCCTCGCTGTTCAGGCGCCAGCGCGCCGATTCCGCCAATCTGTATTCCGATGGAACTGAAATTCGCGAACCCGCACAAAGCAAACGTTGCGATCGTAAACGAGCGCGGATCCAGTCCCCCCTGCATCGCGCCCAATTGTTGAAACGCCACCACCTCATTCACCACCATGCGCGTCCCCAACAAATTTCCGATCAGCGTGCAGTCTCTCCACGGCACTCCGATCACCCACGCAATCGGCGCGAACACCCAACCAAAAACCTGCTGCAAACTCGAAGGAAACCAGCCCACATGATGCGCCGCCAGCCAGTTATGCGTGCCGCCCATGATGGCGTTCACCAGCGCCAGCATGGCCAGAAAGGAAATAAGCATCGCCCCGACATTCAGCGCCAGATGCAAACCGTCCACGGTGCCGCGCGAAATAGCCCCGAGGAAATTGGCTTCTTTTTCCATCGGTGGCATTTCCACGCGCCCCGCGGTCAGCGGCACTTCCGTTTCCGGTACCAGCATTTTTGCCATCAGCAGCGTGCCCGGAGCCGTCATGATCACTGCTTCCAAAAGGTGCTGCGGCTTAATCCCAAACGCTATGTACGCCGCCATGATGCCGCCTGAAACGTGCGCCATCCCGCTGGTCATCACGCACATCAGTTCCGACTTGGTCAGCCGGTTCAGAAATGGCCGTATCGTAAGCGGCGCTTCCGTCTGCCCCATGAAAATGCTCGCGGCCACGTTCAGTGATTCTGCTCCGCTGGCTCCCATGATGCGCGTCATCAACCACGCTGCACCGCGAATCAGCACCTGCATCACCCCGATGTGATACAGCAACGCAAAAAACGCCGCGATAAAAATAATGGTGGGGAGCACTTGAAACGCAAAAATAAAATGTTGCGGTGAATCCTTCATTCCCAGCTCGCCGAAAACAAATTGCGAGCCCACGAAGGCGTAGCTCAACAGCAAATTGACATAGTATCCGGCGAACTCAAAAATTCTGCGCCCCGCGGAAAATCGCAACACAAACACAGCAAAAGCCAGCTGCAAGCCAAATCCCCACAGAACGGTATTCAAACGGATGGCTTTTCTATCCGTTGAAAATATGTACGCCAGGCCCAACATCGTGGCCAGCCCTAACAGCCCGACGAATCGTCCCATACACGCCGCTCATTTCCCGTACTGTAAACCGCATCGCTACGCGCCGACGATCCGGCGCACCAATTTCGGCGCAACCGTGCCGCCCTGCGAGATAACAAAGCTTTCCGCCACCAAACGCGTGGCTTCATCGAGCCGCGCGCCGCTATTGTAATGAATTGTTGCCAGGGCTTCCCCTTTTTCTACGCCATCCCCGATGCGCTTGTGAAACTCCAGCCCCACGCCATGATCGATGCGATCTTCCTTGGTTTCTCGCCCGCCTCCCAACAAAGCCAGCGCCGTGCCAAAAGTTTCACAATTTGTGAAGGCCACCCGGCCGTCAACCGCACTGGTCACATCCAGGTGCCGAGCGGCCTTTGGAAGTCGCCCCGGCTCATCAATTACGCCCTCATCCCCGCCCTGCAACCGCACGCATTGCCTGAATTTCTCCAGCGCCCGCCCATCAGCAATCAACTCCTCAGCCAGCTTTCGTCCGGCCTCCACGCTGCTGCTTTTCTCCCCCAGATAAAACATCCACGCGGAAAGTTCGATGCTCAACTCACGCACATCCGCGGGGCCCCCGCCTTTCAATACCTCAATGCACTCGACCACCTCGTTGGAGTGACCGGCGGCGCGGCCGAGCGGCTGATCCATGTCGGTAATCAGCGCCACGACTTTTTTTCCCATGCCCTTGCCGGTCTCGACCATCACTTCCGCCAGCCGCACCGCATCTTCTTCCTTCTTCATGAACGCGCCCGAGCCCGTTTTCACGTCCAGCACCAAAGCGTCCAAACCCTCCGCAAGTTTTTTACTCATGATGGAAGCGCAAATCAGCCCGACATTCTCCACGGTAGAAGTCGCATCACGCAGCGCGTAAATCTTTTTGTCCGCGGGAGCGATTTCGGCCGTCTGCCCGATAAGCGCCATCCCGCATTCCCCCAGCACCCGGCGAAAATCGGCCAGGGAAAGATTGGTGTTGAACCCCGGAATGGCTTCGAGTTTATCCAGCGTGCCGCCAGTGTGCCCCAAACCGCGGCCACTGATCATGGGCACCACCAACCCCCCAGCCGCCACGATGGGCGCAAGAATGAGAGAAGTTTTGTCGCCCACACCACCGGTAGAATGCTTGTCTACTTTTTTCGGCGCCAACCCGGAGAGATCAAGCACCTCTCCTGAATGCAGCATCACCTCGGTCAAAGCAGCGGTTTCCGCGCGGCTCAGCCCGCGTATCCAAGCGGACATCAGCCACGCCGCCATCTGATAATCAGGAATGTCCGCCGCGCGTATAGCCGCCGATCAGAAAAGCAATTTCTTCGCGCGAATTTTCGCCCGAGTCGCGTTTTTTGCGGATGATGTCTACAGCACGCATGCGTTGTGGGAGCGACCGGAGCGTAACATCCGTGCAAACAACGGTCAACGCGCGGGCGAGAAATGAGCTGTGAAATAAACTACAACGGATGGGCAGTGTAGGGCGGCAACGGGGTAGTCTGTCCCGCCACCACGTGCCAGCCCCGAGGCCCGTTGATATACACGTGCATCACCCGCATCTGGGAATCGGTTTCCTGGCCGCGAAAAAATCCCCGTGATGTCCACAGGCACGTGGCCACCGCCGTTTCGCGAAAAATCCGCACTTGAATATCGGAGGCGTTGAAGGACTGGTAGTGAGCCCCGCCATTCTGCACTTCATTGATCAAATGGGCTTTATCAACATTCTGCCCGTGCGACAAAGTTCCCGCAAAATCATCGGCATACACCCGCCGAAAAAAGGTTCCATTGTTGAGCAAGATAGCCCGCGCGGTTTCGCGTTCCAGATTGATAATTTCCTGCCGCTGCATTTCAGGATTCGGTGGATTATCGTCTGGACTGTACGGGTCTTGCGAATTCAACACCGGTGTCATCATCAGCGTCAGCGCCAGCACAGGAATTAGCCTGCTGATACCCATACTTCTCCCTCTTCTGGCCGGCAACGCAGGGACGCGTTAGAGTTCCCAGCACTAATGTAGTAAATTTTACGGGAAATCTACAGCCATCTGGCGGGAACGATAGACCCGCGTGCTCTGGGTGCAATTCTAGTGTCCGGCCCTCGTTGCCTGGCGGCACCCAGCGGGCGTGGTTGACGAACCTGCTTTTGAACCATTGACGGAGGCAACATGAGTACAGACTCGCAGCGAATCTCAAACCGCTTCAGCAGGCGCGCCTTTGTGGCTGGCACCTCGTCGTTGGCAACATTTTATTCGCTCGCAAAACTTTTCCCTTTGCCGGTGCTGGCCGCCGGGCTCCAGAATGGCTCGCGACTATCGCAGACCGTTGTCGTGGACAAGGGATTTGCCTCGGTCCGCAAAGTAGGCAACGGCCTGTACGCCACCATTTCCGACACCTCCAAAGGCCTCCAGACCATGTGCAACGGCGGTTTCTTGGCGGGCAAAGATAGCGCGTTGCTGTTAGAAGGTTTCGTCAGCCCCGCGGGTGCGGCCTTTCAGATGGAGGCATTTCGCAGCGTCAGCCAGGTGCCCGTCAAAGCCGCGCTCGATACCCACTATCACTTCGATCACTCCACCGGAAATTCGTTTTACGGCGCCAACAATGTGCCCATCTGGGCTCATTCCGGTGTCGCGCGGCGCATCGTCGAAAGCTACAGCCCAATGCAAGGGGCCGAAAAAGCCGCCGTCCTCGCTCCTATGGACGCCCGAGTCCACGCTGCGAAGAACGACTTGCAGAAGCAACACGCCCAGTCTGATGCCATGATGCTCGGCAACATCTACTCAATGGTGAACGCCAGCATCCTGGCGCTGCCCAACCACCCCATCGATGCCACCAAGCTTCCGATGGACCTCGACCTCGGCGGTCTGACCGCGCGTATCGAGAGTTTCGCCGGCCACTCCGGCACAGATTTAATCGTCCGCGTGCCCGACCAGAATGTGGTGTACACCGGCGATCTGCTTTTCAGCGGCTCCTATCCTTACTGCTTCGATGAGAAGGCCACGATTTCCGGCTGGCGCGCGACGCTGCGCACATTTTCGTCCTGGGACAAAGACACCCTGTTCGTTCCGGGACATGGCCAGATTTGCGGACAGGAAGGCGTCACCGCCCTCGCCAATATCTTCGACGACTTGGCCGAGCAGGCCGAAAAGATGTACAAAGCAGGAGTCCCGGCCCAAGATGCCGCCGACCAGTACGTCATTCCGGAAAAATTCAAAAACTTCCCCGCCCCGGTTTGGGGCTTTACCATCGGATCGGCAATTACCAAACTTTACGCCGAGCAGCACCCGACCTAGCCTTTGACAAATTAGCGACCGCCGCACAACTGACCGACTCTGACTTTCACTGTCCCGGCCGGGTTCGTACCGTGAAGCTCACATTCACCAGCGGCATCACGCAGCTCTGCAAAATCGGCCAGCCGCCGTCCGTGCTGGAATTGCGGCACAGCGATGTCGTGGCGTTTCCGATCTGTGAAGGATCGACCACGCCATTCAAGGGCTCGGCATATACGAAGTAATTGTGCCCGGTCGCCAAACGTTCCAGCGCATACGCTCCGTCGAAATGTGCGGGTCCCGCGCCGGTGCAACTCCAGCCTCCTAGTGTCGCTCCGACCACAGCGCCGCTTTGCGCATCCACAGCAACCACTTGCGAACCAAAAACACCGGTAACACCCGGCGGAGACAGCGGCAGCGACAACGGATTGGCGTTGAGAATTCTTCCGCGTATCGATCCGACGTGTACAGTGTCGGCAATATCTGGATACAGAATGCGCAACCCTGTGCGGTCATCTTCGCCCAACGGCCCGTCGGGCACGGACAATGAAGGACGTGAGCCGCTGAAGGTTCCGGGAGTCGGCGCATACGGAAACATCATTGCGTTCCACACCGCCGAGTGTCCGAACCCAAGCGTGTGCCCCAACTCATGTGTGAGGATCGATTCCAGATCGTAAGCAGCCGGCGCACCCTGCAACGCCGACGGTGTTGCATAGGTTGTGCGTGAATCGCTCGGGTTGAAATAGATGTCGGCGTCCAAAATTTCACCGACTTCTATGGACGCCGCTCCCAGGCCAACCTGGACACCAATGCGATCGGCAGTAATGACGCGCGTGAAGGCCAGCACGCCAGGAGTGAACGCCAGGTCTGCCTGATCAAAACAGATGGCATTCAGGCCATCGGCGGCGCAGGAATTCTGCGTACTCGTGCGTGTAACCGTGGCCGGCACAGATCGCAAAGTGGCGCCGCGTACTCCAGACCATACGCCAATCGATTGGGTGATCACTCCCTCAATCTCAGCGAGCCGCCCGGTCGGGCTTTGATCCTGCGTAATGATCGTCAGCGGGTCAACGCCCAGCGCGGTGCTCCATTGCAACGCACGAGAGGCCGGTACCGCGCGGATGTGCGAGTGCACTGGACAAGCCGATCCACCTGACACAGAGGTCAGCTGCCGTACATCAGGCACAACTTCGTTGAAGGTGTAACCGTTGGCCGGCGCGACCGTAAATATTGCACAAATAGCCGCCAGCACAATAACAGATCGCTTTTTTTTCGTATCTTTCATGGCCTCTCTCCACGGTGCATGATTCGCTTTGTTAAATAATCTATTTCTGTAAGCTTGACTCAATCGCTATCGAAGCTTGTAAGCGGACGGGGAAATACTCACGCCAGCCTGGCCCAGACTTTCCGGAGGCGGGTTCTGTAAGACGGCACCATCAAGAATCGCTCCATTTGCGTTGCCTAAAATGCGGCTGCCCGCATCACAGAAAGCCGGCCAAGATTCGCACTCGTGCGCTATCGCCATGAACGCGACACATCACAACCCTTTAGTCCGCCAAGCAATCTTCTACTGGCCTCAGTGCTCTGAAGTTGTGTGGGTGTCCAGAGCCGCGCGCAGTTTTTCCCGAAACGCCGGCATGCCCATTGCCCTGATCGCGTCGCCATGAAGTTGACGATCGCGCACATCGAAATTGCTGCCCGCCGATTCTTGCGTCACCTTTTCCACACCGCTTCGAGCGTCATGCACAATTCGGAAGGTTCCTTGTGACCAACCCAGCACTCGGTACGGTTCACCGGCTCGGCCCCACAAAAATAAGTAAACTTCTTCCCCGGCGCGAAACGCCGGTACCCCATCCACACGGGAGTGGAGATTTCCTACGCTCCCACCTAACATGCGCACCGTAATAGTGCCGCCCAGCGCACCTTTGTGAACCTGCAGCACCGCGAAACGCGTTTCCGTCCAGATTTCACCGCCGTCCCACGAACTGGCAACACTCAGGCAGCGTAGGCGTGCCACCGCCGAGGATTGCTGCGCGAGCCTGTCGAAATTGAGCGGCGCTAGCGTGGTGGCCTTGCCCGCCACCGCCGTCAACACGAGACTCGCAAAAACTAAAATCGCTAGGAAGCACCTGCGTTCGACAAAATTCATTTTGGTCCACCACACTTTCTTCGCGGCTTAAAATCCTGCTGCTACTTCCTTCCAACTTTCAGTTGATCCACAGCATTCCACTCGCAGCGGTCTTGTCCAGATTGGTGTTTTGTATGAACAGCGTTCGTGCCGAGGGCGCAGCGCTGGCCGGAAGCTGCAAGGTGAGCCGGATAATCCCCAGGCCCAGAGGTTGTTTGGCGATCACCACAACGTCGCCAGGGCCGCTCACCGCGTACGTCATGCTGGCGTCCAGTCCGCTCTGCGCAAAAATACAAATGTCGGCGGTGCTCACGCCGCTTGCCGGACGTGTCAACAAAATCGGATTCCCACCTAAAGTGCAGGAATTATTTATTACCGAAAATATCCCCAGCGCGGCAACATCAAGATCTACATCGTTCCCTGGGACCGACACGCCCGCCGTCGTAGGCTCCACCACCACAATGTCTTTTCCAATCACCTCTGGAGAACCAGCGGTCAGCGAAATCACTTCATCGGATAAGTTAGGCAGCGCGACAACCAACTGGACAGCGTTCGACCGCGATCCGTCGGGATTCTGCGCCTGCACATTCACGCTAGCGGGCAGCACCACATCGGCCGCCGAAACGGGAGCTAAACACTCGCTTGCCATCGCGCATGTCGTCGTGCGCGCCGTGCCACCAATCAGCAGCGTCGAGCCTGGTCCAGGCGCGGAGGGGACAAATCCGCTCCCGATGACCCTTACGGTGAAGCCGTCCGCCGCGCCCGCATAAACGCTGGCCGGATGCAGCGTCAAGATATTTGCGCCAGTCGATATGGAAATGTTAGCGATGCCCGATTGCGCCGTATCATCCACGCTGGTCGCCACCGCTTGCAGTGCATCGGGTAAGGGCGCGGCGCTCGGTGCGGTATAAACTCCATCCGCAGAAATTTCGCCGCAAATTCCCGGCGTCGCACAACCGGGGCCTGTAACCTGCCAGACCACACTCTGGTTGTCGGCTCCGAGAACCACCGCGGTGAACAACTGCACACCCAGGGGAGCTAGCGAAACACTTCCAGGAAAAACTGAAACAACCACGTGATTCGTAACGGTGATTTGCGCCGTGCCACTCTTCGCAGAATCAAAAACACTGACGGCTTGCACAGTGACGGGATTCGGCGTGGGCATCGCCGCCGGCGCCACATAGTCGACTTGGGCGGCAGCGCCTTGTGAAACGATCTGGCATGGACTCGAAGCCACCACGCAAATCTGTCCCAGTGCCGTGCTGCCGCCAGGCTGGCCATTTACATTCCAGTGGAGGTTGCTGTTGGAAGTCCCGGTGATCTGCGCGGTAAGAGTAACTCGGTGATTTATGACTCGCGTCGCGACAGTTGGAGAGAGCGTAACGCTAACGCCACTACTGCCTCCCGGTCCCCCCACCACGAACTGGCGGCGCACAACCTTGGTGGGATCAGCGACCGGGATGACTGTAACCGTAACAGTGTTTGGTGTTGGCGCTGTGAGAGGCGCAGTGTAGATCGCGGTCGTGATCGCCGCGTTTCCACCCGCGGATTGAATGCTAGCCACCGCTAGCGCTCCACAAGAACTGCCACTGCAACCCGCGCCCGATAATCCCGAGGTAAGCGCGGTGTCCGGATTCGATCCCTGCACTGGAGTTAGCGTAGCCACAAAATTCGCAGTTGCTCCCGGGGCCACGCTCTCAGGCACGGAAAGTTGCAAAACGAAATCGCTGGTGATGAGGATGGCCGCCGAAGCCTGCTTGGACGGATCAGCCACGCTTCGAACGGTTAGCGTCACGGTCGCGGGAATCGGCAGAATTCGCGGAGCCGTAAAATTTCCGCTGGCATCCACCGAGCCGCAGGCCAGCGAGCATGCAGTTCCGGACAAGCTCCAGGTGATCGATTGGTCGGGATGCGCGCTGCTGCCCAGCGTGGCGGTGAACGTTCGAACGGCGCCAAGCTCAACCGTGACGCCACCCGGAGGCGCTGCGGGCAGCGTCACCACCACGTCGCTCTGCAACATGACCGTCGCAGATCCGGATTTTTTGCTGTCGGCGTGACTGGTAGCCGTGACCACTACATTGGCCGGAATGGGGAGATCCCCTGGCGCGGTGTAGACCCCGGTGGCGCTAATAATGCCAGCGCTGGCTGTGCCGCCCGGCGTGCCGTTCACGCTCCAGGAGACGGAAGTGTCGGAATGATTTTTTACCGTCGCCATAAACGTGACCTGGTTGCCGAGAAGCACCGACGCGCTGGAGGGTGTGACCGTCACACTGATGTCTTGGCCACCGGGCGGCTTGCCATTTTGAGGTGAAGGTGACGGCGCAATATTTGCGCATCCGCTGATGACCAACGCGGCGAACATCACAAACGCAAACGCACGGACCCGCAGTCCGTTCGCCAGGTGTTTCTTCAGACCGCGTTGCGGGAGAGGCCGCATGCCGCCTGCTAATGCAGGCGAATGGCCAGCGAATACTCAGCGATTGGAACTAGCAGGCGTACCAGGAGAGAAAAGCCTGCGTGTGACGCATTAGAGTTTTGCAATCAGCGTTTTACAGCAATTGCGGGAAAGCGGCGCGGCGAATCTATGCAATCGCTCATAAGAGTTCGCCGCATTAACAAGTTCCGATCTGGAACGATATAGCCTTGCTTGGTGCCGAAATGGAATTAGCTTTCGGCCGTCGTTTGCCAACTCCACCGCGTCAATTAATCGGCGTCCAACGGAATCACTGCGGGCCCGTTAGATACGTCTTGCGATGCCGTGCCTTGTAGTTATCGAGCACTTTCACTTCAATGCTGCGATACGAATTCACCGGCCCGCGCGGATTCGGGTAATAGCCCAGCCGGTATTGGGTGCGCAGCTCGCGGTCAATGCGATCAAAAATAATATTCAGATCCTGTGGGCTGTCGGGGAAAAAGATCGCGCCGCCGGTCGTATCGGTGATGGTTTCGATAGCGTGTTCGCCGGCGGTATTGCGTCCACTTTCGTTTTTCACCGGACGCACAATAATGCTGTAAAGCAACGTATTGGCGCGCACCGCGGCCTTGCGCGCGGCGTCAAAATCCGCACGGCTGGTGGTTTCGCCTCCATCGGTGACCAGAATGATCACCCGGCGCCGATCATCACCACGCCGCTCCAGCGCCCGCGACCCCAATACCAACGCGTCATATATCGAAGTTCCCGCGCCGCCCGGAATCTTGCGCACGGCGCTTTGCAGGGCACTCACATTGTCGGAAAATCCCGCAACCTGGCTGACCGTTTCATCGAAGGAGTAAATTGCCAAATGATCGCTGGGACGCAAAACCTGCCCGATAAATCGGGCGGCGGCCTCTTGCTCAAACGTAATTTCCTTGTGCGCGCTCAGGCTGGCGTCAATCATCAGCACGATTTCCACCGGCTGCTTGGTCTCCGATTCAAAAACCTCAATCTTCTGCTTCACGCCTTCTTCAAAGACCTGAAAAGCTTCCACCGGCAGGTCCGGTGCCGGGCGATTATTATCATCCAACACGCTGACCAGCACGCTCACCAGATTCACGCTGACGCGTATGCGCCCGCTTTGCTGCGCCTCGGCCGCATTTGAATTCGAATCTCGATTGTTTAAATTGACTGGTTCCGGCGGAGATTTGTTGGGATCAGCCGGCGGCGCAGCCGTGCTCGTTGCCGTCGTTTTTTTCGGCTTGGATTTTCTTGCCCACGGCGGACGATCAGACTCGCTCTGCGCCGAAGCGGGCAAGCTGCCCAGCACTGCTGCCACGATGAACGCGATCATTGCACCAGCCGCAATGAGTGCGAACAGCTTGGGAGCGCGTGATCTGCGGGTGGGCATCAGCTGACTAAGATGCAGCTTCTGCGGGCGGCGTCGCCGCAGGCGCGGGCGGCAATTCTCCGTCCGCCCACACGGAACCGTCTTCAAAATATTCTTTCTTCCAGATCGGAACTGTGCGCTTCAGCGTGTCGATGGCCCACCGGCATGCATCGAACGCCGCAGCACGATGGGCGGCGCTCACCACGATAAGTATGCTGGTCTCGCCAATTTCCAACCGGCCCAGGCGATGCACCATCGCAACGCGGTCAATCGCAAAATTCTCATGCAGGTGCGCCGAAATTTCCTGCATCTTGGAAACAGCCATAGGCTCATAGGCCTCGTATTCCAGATACCGTGTTCGGCGATTTTTGGAATGATCGCGCACGAATCCATCGAACATCACGATGGCTCCATCGCCGGTGCCGCGCACTTCAGCGACCAGCGCCTGCGCCTCTATCCGCTCACGCACAAGCTTGACGATATCGCTGGAAATCGCGGCCATGATCAGCCGCCGCTGACCGGGGGAAGGAACGCCACTTCGTCGCCGTTGTGCAAAGCAGTGCTCCATGCTGCGAACTCCTGATTGCACGAAGCCACCACCGAGGAGCGATACTGGCTTAACTGCGGATAGCGCTTGGCGTATTGCGCAAACAACGCCTCAATGTTTGCGCCCGCTTGCAATTCGAGCGATTCTTCTGGCCAGCCTGAAATTTCTTTCAAGCGCCCGAAGAAGAGAACTTTGATCTGCATCCTCTGTGGAACGGAACTCACGTTACGATTGTAACCCGCGTATCCATGGGCGGCCACCCTCACTCAAAACGCCACTCTGCACCCGCGGCTCGTTAGGAAAAACATGAATATATGGATGACTGGCGCTACCGGACTCGTGGGAACTGCCCTGACGCAAACTCTGTCGCAAGAGGGTCATAGCATTTACCGTCTGCTTAGACGCCCAAGCCAAAATCGCGAGCGCACGGCAGAGCGCGTCTTCGATATTCTCTGGCCCCCCGACCCGCTGGAGATTGCCGGCTTCTCCGAGCGCGGCGGAGCCGACGCCGTGGTCAATTTGGCGGGAGCCTCCGTCGCCGCCGGGCGATGGACTGCCAAAAGAAAAGCTCTGCTGCGATCCAGCCGGATCGACACCACACGTGGGGTGGTCGCCGCGATCGCAAAAATGAAAAATCCTCCGGCAGTGCTGATCTCTGCCTCTGCAATCGGCTATTACGGAGATCGCGGCGATGAATTGCTTTCCGAAAGCAGCGCGGCCGGAACGGGATTTCTGGCGGAGCTGGCCGAAGAGTGGGAAGCCGAAGCCCAGAAAGCGCAAGCACTGGGAGTGCGCGTCGTGCTCGCACGCTTTGGAATCATCCTGGCGAAGCAAGGCGGAGCCTTGCCGCAAATGTTGGCGCCCTTCAAATTTGGTCTCGGAGCAAAATTGGGCTCCGGCCGCCAGTGGACCTCCTGGGTAAGCCTCGCGGATGTGATCCAGATTATTCGCCGGGCGTTGAACGACGATAGTTTCACTGGTCCCGTGAACGTGGTTTCACCAACGCCAGTGACCAACGCGCAATTCACGAAAACCCTGGCGGACGTTCTGCACCGCCCGGCTATTTTTGCAGCCCCGGCCTTCGTATTGCGCACAGTGCTCGGCGAAATGGCCGATGGAGCGTTGCTGGCCAGCGAACGGGTAGCGCCGGAAGTTTTACAGCGGCACGGTTACAGTTTTTTGCACTCCAACCTGCGCGAAGCTCTCCGCGAAATTCTGCGCTGAAGTTATTCAGCGCTGAAATCATCGCGCGCTTGCACATTCGAAACTCCCGCTTCCCTGCTATCATTCAAAAAAGCTGATGCCCGAAACTTTTCTCGAAGCTGCCACCGCCATAGCCCGCGAAGCTGGCCAGATCCTGCGCGCCGAATTTTCGCGCCCGCCCACCATTAGCTACAAGGGCGACGAAGTGGACCTGATCACCCAGGCCGACAAGCGCTCCGAAGCCGCCATCGTCGCCCGCCTCACCAAACTCTTCCCCGATCACGCCATCGCCGCCGAAGAAGGCACCGGCCACGAAACTGCCTCCGGCTCCGGCTACCGCTGGCACGTCGACCCGCTTGACGGCACCACAAATTTCGCTCACGGCTATCCCTGTTTTTGTGTCTCCATCGCCGTAGCCCGGCACGATGTGCTGCTGGCCGGTGCTGTATACAATCCGATCTCGGAAGAATTATTCACCGCCGCGCGCGGCCAGGGTGCCGCACTCAACGGCCAGCCCATTCACGCATCCAGAATCCCCACGCTGTCTACTAGCCTGCTCTGCACCGGCTTCCCCACGCATAATCGTAAAGACAGTCCCAACCTGCGTTACTACGGCGACTTCACCATGCACTCGCACGGCGTGCGGCGCGACGGGTCTGCCGCGCTCGATCTGGCCAGCGTCGCCTGCGGCCGCTTCGAAGGCTTCTGGGAATTTGGCCTGAAAGCCTGGGATACCGCCGCGGGAGTCCTGCTCGTACAGGAAGCCGGCGGCAAAGTCACCGACCTTGCCGGCCAGCCTTACCGCCTCGGTGGCCCCGTCGTACTCGCCACCAACAGCCTCATCCACGAAGAAATGCTAAGCGTCGCCGCCACGATCAGTCAGAAGGAGCCTCTCCAGCTATAGTGCTGCGATAGCCGTAGTGCTACGACAGCATTCCGCGCCACTACCCACAAATAAAAACCAGCGCCGGAACTCGGCGCTGGTTCGTCCTTCGATTTCGCTGCGCAACTCCTGCTTCTACTGTTGCGGCAGGAGCAGCTGCGTAAATCCCGTAGTATTCACGTCGCGGAACAAAGGCGTTCGCGGCGGCAGCAACTGCGGTTGCAAAAACTCGATATCGAAGGTGTAATCGCGGGCTGGCGGGCTGTAAACCGTGGAGCAGCACTTGAATACGCCAATAGCTTGGTGATTGGGGTACAGGCTGATCATCGACCCTTTGTAGTGCAGGTTCTGCCCGCCCCAGTTTTCGATGTAGCGCAGAAAGTTGTGAACTCCCCCGTCGGTGCCAAAGTCCTGTCCGCCGAAAGCAGGCTGGGCGAAGGACAGCCCCTTGCCGGCTACGATGGCAACACGGTACCAGGTGTCAGATGCCCCACGATTCGCGGTGCTGAATGGGCTGGTGAAGGAATTTATATCATTCCAACTGTTGGACAATAGTGTGACCGCATCAGCCACGATAGAAGTTCCCACATGCGGATCATTCCAATTATTGCCGCCGGAGTTCGCGTTAAAATCGCCCTGGAGATAAACCGGATTCTCCGACGCGAAGGTCAACCCGCAATTGATTATCACGCCAGCCGCGTTTCCGGGGCAGGGCCCCGTCGGCAATATGCTGCCGTTCACAATTTTCACGGCGCGGCGGAAGAAGAAAGTCGGATTTTCACGAGCTTCGTTGGCGTGGATGATGTAAGCGAAAGGCCACAGCGCGAGGCCCGAAGGATTGTTGGTGATGTTGCACCCTGGATAAGGCGCAAAAACATTGGCGCCTGCTCCGGATGTGGTTGTTCCCATGTTTTGTACGCCTGGCAACGGGTTGTAGCCACCATTCCATGCAGCCCCAAAGGGCGGAGCTACTGGCGCAGAAGCTTTAACCGTATGGCCCGGGTCCTGTCCGTATACGAAAAGTATTCCATTGGCGTCCAGATCTTCGGCAGGCTCGACAGCCTTGTTTGGGCAGCCGGAGGCCACCGTGCTGTTGATGAAATCCGTGAATCCGTATTCACCGGTTTCATTCTTGGTAAACGATAGCGGAGGCCACGGTCCGGGCAGCGCTGCGCCGTTGACCCAGTTGCCGCGACGGTCGGACACGTACACGGTGTAATCGTTCGGTGCCGTCAGCGGATCGAAGGAAGCGTGTCCGCCGCCGCCCGGTGCAAGCCACTTGGCAATGTTGCCGGCGTCAACTTCGACGTACTGCATGACTCCGCCCGGAGTGACCATCTGGTTGTAATTAATAGCTGGGGCGCCGATGCTGCCGCCGGGCGAACTATCTCGAATTGCGCCTTCACGCGTATCGAACAGCGCATTAGGCCAGAAGTCCTTACCTTGTATGGCCGGGAATATGGCGATGTTTCCGCCCGCCACTCCGCAAGTGTTCACTGTGCCGTTGCCAGGATTATCGCGGATGCGCTCAAGCCGTATAATCGCATTCGGGAAGGGCTCCGCACACGCTACTGCCGCCTGCGAAACTTGCTGACCGACGGGCAGCAATGGAAGGCTTGTATCCGGAACTACGGCGACGGGATTGATATTTTTACCCACGTAACCGAGCGCCAGAACTGCCAGCGTTACGTCCTGCCAGTTTCCGCACGGGCTGCCCTGAGAGGTCTGGATCTCGATTTTCAGAAAGCCTGGAAGGATCGGCGAACCCGGCGTTGTCCAGTATCCATCACCAGCGGGAACTGTCGGGGACGAGGGAGTGTAGGCAGCCGGAGTCGTGGCCCCCGAGGTGGCCAAAGGCACGAGATTTCCCAAAAGGGTAGCGCGTAACGTAGTGATTTGCGGATCGGCTGAGGCCTGCAGCGTCGCGTAAGGCTGCGCCAACTTGCTGAGATCAAATGGCTGAGTCGCCGGATCGACACAGGGCATGTTCATGATGTCCTGCGGGGTATCCGACAACAGGATGTGAACGCTGGCCTGCGCCATGTAACGCTGCTGCGTGACCACGGTGGCTTCCGCGGGCGGTGGCCGGCGAATAATGTCAATCGGCTTGGTGCCCGTACCCAGCGTCACGATGCCCAGGTTCAGCGGTTTGGCGCCGTTCACGATATTACTGTTGTAGTAGCCCTGAGAAATGGCGGGCCAGTTGGTGTTCGCTGCCGAACCGAGTGTGCCTACCAGGCTGCCTTCGTTGTAACCCAATCCGCGGAAGCCACCGTTTCCGGTCGTGACACTGATGGTTCCACCATACTGGCCGGTGTTTGTCGGGAAGCCGTTCGAAAGATTGGTCCGTACGACGTCCTTCACTACCGTGACTTTATCCGCGAGAGTAAGTGTGCCTCCGGCAGCCAGGAACAAGTTTCCATTGGTGTGCGTGCGGCCACCGAAATTGAAATCCGGGCCAGGGAAAAAACTGCAATCGCCGTCGCAGAAAACGCCGAACTGAAACATCGGGATGCCAACCGTTTGCGTTGTGCGCTGTAATTTCACTTCGGTGCCTTGCTGCGTCCGGGCCGTAACCGTCAAAGTGTAAGGCGTCGCCAGTGCTGTCATGCCTTGGTAGGGAGACGTGCCGGATTTTATTTGCGTCACCGTCGCCACTGGCGGCCCGGGCGCTCCCGGATAGTCCATCTGGTAACCGGAGCTGCCGTCAAACTGCGAGTAAGTAATCCCGGTCAGTTGGGGCGGCTGTGAAGCGATTGTCGCCAACTGCGCCGCCGTCGGCGAATAGTTCTTGTTGAATAGCGTGCCCAGGTCCGCGGTGATCTTTTCCATCCCCGCTTCGGAAGCATAAAACGCGCGGCTGTAGTCATTGTTCAGCCCGCTCATCTTCTGCCCTTCGGTAATCAGCAGCACGAACCCGATCAGCAAGCTGGACATCAGCAGCATCAATAGAATCGTTGTGAGCAGGGCGATGCCGGCCTCACGTCGCAATCGCGTTTTTGGGGCTTTCATCGTCATTCTCCTATTTGTACTGGTCCACGTAAGACAGGCTCCGCAACGAGACCTGTGTTTGTATGCTGTTGCGCATATAAGCTGAATTTCCGTTGGTATTCAGCGCATTGTCCGAGCGCGCGCCGAGGTACACTCCGACTGAACGAATCTGGTTTTCAGAGAAATTTACCGGGACCCCTGGCTGGTTTGACAAGATGACGCCGCCGCTCACGTAGTTATAAGTGAACTGCAAGTCCTCAATGGTTTCGCCCACCACTACGGCAGGATTGAAATTCGTTCGCCGCATCAAGCGCACACGCCCCGGATCCGTCGTGTCATCCAGGTAATAGCTGATCATCCAGATGCGCGACGCTGTCGTTGGAGGATATGTCCCGATGTACGTACGAACACCCGCAGCGTTGGTCGTATAGTTCTGCAATTGAATGATCGTGCCCGCCGGCCTGCCTGTGCCGTTCAAGGCGAAGGTGTCGCCCGCCGCCAAACCGCTGGCAAACGTCAATGTCTGACCGGAAGCATTCGTTACTGTCTGGATAGCATTACCGTTAGCATTACTGAAGAGAATGAGATCACCGGGGCTCACCGGAATATTCGCCTTACTCAAATCAACGCAATTGACTTTCCCCAGGTACATGGTGGTGTTATCGAAAACCACTGTATCGCCGCTCGCATTGATGGTTCCGATGCAACCTGGATCCGGACCGAGGGGAGCCTGATTGATGGGCTTGTTGTCCAATCCCAATGTATTGTCGACATACATCATGGTTATAAGGTCCGTTTGTTTCACCGAAGTGGCATCCGGAGTGTTGATGGGATTGCCCAACCCATCGCCGGGCTCCACTGCGGGCAAAGCTGTGTTGCACTTCGGGAAGGTCAGCGAGCTGGCCACCAACGCAGGGCGGTTCACCGATGACACTCCGCCGACGCAACCTGAACCCGGAGTGCCGGTGTTCGGGATGGCGATGCCGCCGACTGGGATTCCTGTGCCGGCCTGAATCAAATCCTGCTGGATAAAGTTCATGCCTGCGCGCAGGTTGTCCGAAATATCCGACTTTAGAGAAACGCGCTGATTGGTATTCGCGGAATCCCGAAACGCCGCCACCGTCGCCGCCAATGCGACTAGCGCCACGGCCATCGCCACCATCATCTCTACTAACGTAAACCCCGACTGTTTTTTCATTGCCTGAAGCTCCTGCGTTCTCATTAACGCTCTATGCCGTTCATGCTCTAAGCAAATGACGAGATGTAGCTGATCAGTGTGTGCGTGCGCTGCATGGAGCCGACGTGATACGCAATCGTCACGGTAATCTGCCGGAGGTTTGGCTCGTTGTTTCCGGCCGTGTCCAACACCGGTACGATATCGATCGTACGAGTCATCCACGGATTCAAATCCACCTGGCGATCCGTGGTCGTTCCTATCTGTCCCGCCGTGTTCGGCCCGATGACAATAAATTCATTTGGCGAACCGGCATCCGCCGCTGTGCCCACCAATCCATCCAGCCCTGGTTGCAGCATCGGCTGCGGGCCGGGAAGAAATACTCCGCCCGAACCAGTGTTCTGAATCTGCGCCCAGGCCAGAGTGTTGTTATCGCGCGACGTAAAGATTGCTTCGACCGCTTGCTCGGCCTTCTTCTCCGCGATGTAGTCGTACTGCGTCAAGCTGGCGTAGTAAATTCCCTGCGCATAAACCGCGGCAAGGGATAACACACCGAAAGAGAGCACCATGATCGAGATCAACGCTTCGATCATTGTGAAACCACGCTGCTTCACAACATGCTTACGTCGGCGCTCCATTGCTTGGCTCCTTATTCTCTCCATTGCGTACCGTCCCATGAATAAGTTCGAACCCGGCCCGTCGCGCCCAGAATGGTGATGGCCCTGGCTGACCCGGTGTTGGCCGGTATCCCCAGGAATATCGAAGCGTTCACCGGATTGCTGTTTCCGATCAGATCCAGATTCGTTAGCGCCGAGGTTCCCACGAGCGCGCCGGAGGTCGTAAACATCACTGCCCACGCTCCCCCGCCCGCCGGTTGCGAAAGATTTACAGGCGCCGTATTGCCAAAACCCATGGGCGTGTCCGGCAAGCCCGGAAACAAATAAAATTGCGCCCCCGTATTGACTCCCTGGTCGGAGTCATTCAGATAAACCGGGGCTATCGGCAACCCGGGAGTCTCTCCGGGCCGATATTGCACCGTCGTTTGAATCTGATTGGGTAGCGTGAAATCAATGCGCACGTTGCGGCGCTTGGAAATCGCCAGCTCGCGCGCCAACCGGATCTGGCCGACAACAGAGTCCCGCGCCGCATTGGCCTTGTAACTCTGCACCGTGCCCTGCGTCAGGATGATCGCCATTCCAGACAGCACAAAAATGACGAATACCACGATGATCACTTCTATCAGTGAGAACCCGGCTTGAGATCGTTTGCGGCGCTGCATCATGCTATGACTCCGACTGGGATGAGGCATCCCGGGACCATCCGTTGGTAGAAATAATGCATGTGCGTGTCCATAGGTCTAAGACTGATAAGCTCAACATTCAATTGCACATATTCCTCCTTGAACGACATCCTTCCCCGCTGGCAGCCATCGGGAAGTAACATAAGGTTACAACTTCAGGGGTTCTAACCACCCGCCTCCGAATATCAAGCCCGGTCCCAATGACGCCAGAAAAATTGCTTTCCGCGTCTCTACCTCTGCTTTGGAAGCCGCCGCCAATGCCAGGTGAAGTGCTACGCCGCAGGTAGACGATCCGAGGTTTCCCGAGTTCCGTGCCACAGCCGGAAAACTGTCCGGTCCCACGCCGCATTGCTTCGCAAGCAAAGTAAGTAGGCGCGGATTCGGCTGATGTGTGGCGAACGCCCCCACCTCTCCGACAGGAATCGCGCTCTGGGACTCGATCGCCCTGATTACCCGCTCCATGCGCGTGATGGCCGCGCGCGAAAGTGCTTCGCCGTCGAAGTGCACCGCCAGGCCACCGTCTTTAGTGTCCGCCACGCAGATAGCTTCCGAGTATTGGTTGGCGCAACCAAAAATAAATTTTCCAAGAACGTACTTCCCCGCCAGCGGAGCTCCTTGCGGGACGCTGGCAGGCGCACGCAGGATGAATGCGCTGGCGCCGTCGCCAAACAAGCCGCCAAATTCGCCCGCAACCCGGCGCGGCAACAGCGTCCGGCTGTGCACATCGGCGGTCACGATGGCAATTGTTTGCGCAGCGCGCGACTCGATGAATGACTGCGCGCAGCCTAGAGCGTTCAACAGGCCTAGGCATGCGCCGCCAACATCCAGAGCGCCGCAGCCTTCGCGCGCGCCCAGACTTTTATGCAGCCGCGCCGCCAGCGCAGGATATTCGCGGTGAGTTTCACTGGTGGCAAAAATCCAATCCAGTTCCGCGGGTGGACAGGCAGCCACCTGCAGCGCCTGCCGCAGCGCTTCGTCCGCCATGCTGACTTCGTCCTGTTCTATCGTCGCGTAGGAAAGTGATTCGATCCCGGCGCGCTCCCGCAATTTGCCCAGCGGCATCCCAAACGCGCGATCCACATCTTCAGCCGCCAGCCGACGCGCCCCAAGCGTGGCTGCCCATCCGGTCACAACTACCGCCGGCATTTTCTCCGCGCCATGCCGCGTTGCGGAATCCGGAATAGTCGCGGAAAATCCCGTTTGAATTGGTGTTTTTGCATTTTTGCCACGGTCGGCAACCAGGTGCTGGATCTCCACTTCTTCGCCCTGGTTGCGCAAAAACTCCGCGAACACTTCTGCAACCAGCCGGCGGTGACACTTTTCCGGACCGGCCTCGGTACAGAGGAAAGCCACGCGGTCAGGCCAGCCCGAGATGTCCACCGATTCGGGGACGCCACGCTCGCGCATCAGCGCCAGAAAGGAAACCTCGTAGGCCTCCCAGTTTTTTTCGTTCTGATATTTCTTGCGTATTTCCGGCGTAGGCGCCAGAAGAGGTTCGTGCCGGTAAGCAATGCCGCTGGTTTCCTGCAAAAAATATTGCAGATCAGGATGCTTGGCGAAGGCCGACAACTGTCCGGCGCGATTCTGTCGCACATCAATGACCGTCTTTACCCCGGCCTCTCGCAGCAAAGCGAAAAATTCTTCCGCGGTTTTCCCGGTGAAACCGATGGTGAAAAAGGAGCGCTGCATGAGCCTCGGGCTTTCAGCGGGCGAACCGAATCTTCAAAACGCCGGTGAAGTGGAACGCAAATTCGATTGTTCTCGTTTTGTCGCCATTTGTCCCGCAACGTCGCAGTCGGAAGTGTCCATCGTGTTAACGGAATAGCCAGTCCAATAACGTTGGGACGACGGCGATTCAACCGCACAGATTTTCCGAAACCTAGATAACCTTAAAATATTGAAAATACAACACTTACCGTTTGACAGGAGAATTCCGCTGTTGACATTCGCGGTGACTCGCACTAAACTCGATTTGCGACTGAATTGGTCTCATATGTGGGAATGTCGCCTTTAACCTCTATATGTTCAAGCTTTCCAAAAAAGCGGATTACGGCTTAATTGCCGTCAAGCACCTGGCCATGCACCGCGACCAGCATGCTTGCAGCGCCACGGAAATCGCCGAGGAATATGGCATCTCCACCATGCTGATGGCCAAAGTGCTTCAGAAACTCGCTCGGCAACGCATCGTCTCCGCGAAGCATGGAGCCAGCGGCGGCTACCTGCTCGCCAAGGAGCCTTCGCAGATCAGCGCCTTGGATGTGATTTCCGCCATCGACGGCCCCGTGCTGATTACTTCGTGCGTGACCAGCCACGGGAATTGCGGCGCCGCCGACCGTTGTACGGTTCGTGAACCTTTGCGCCGCGTGAATGAAAGCATTTTAAGCGTGCTCAGCACCGTAACCATTTCCCAGATGAGCGAAGAGCAACACGAACACGCGCTCGTTGAATTGCAGACTTAAAAAGCGAACTTAGGAGAACGGAATTATGGCTGTGAATCTACCAATCTACATGGACAATCACGCGACTACCCCGGTCGATCCTCGTGTGCTGGATGCGATGCTGCCCTACTTCACGCAGAAATTTGGCAACGCCGCGAGCCGCAACCACGCCTTCGGTTGGGCCGGTGAAGAAGCCGTCGAAACCGCGCGCCAGCAGATTGCTTCGCTGATCAACGCCACGCCTAAAGAAATTATCTTCACCAGTGGCGCGACGGAATCCGACAACTTGATGATCAAGGGCATCGCGGAAATGTACCGCGAAAAGGGTAATCACATCATTACCCAGGCCATTGAGCACAAGGCTGTGCTGGACACCTGCAAGCGCCTGGAAAAATACGGCTACGAAGTCACCTACTTGCCCGTCGGCAAAGATGGCCGCGTGGATCCCGAAGACGTGCGCAAGGCCATTACGCCAAAAACAATTTTGATCACCATCATGTACGCCAATAACGAAATCGGCGTCGTGAATCCCATGGCGGAGATCGGCAAAATCGCCAAGGAACACGGAATCTTTTTTGCCTCCGACGGCGTGCAGGCGGTAGGCAAGATTCCCGTGGACGTCCAGAAAGACAACATCGATTTGCTGGCCATCACCGGACATAAAATTTACGGGCCGAAAGGCGTCGGTGCTCTGTACGTTCGACGCCGCAATCCCCGCGTGCAACTCTCCGCGATTGCCGACGGCGGCGGTCACGAGCGCGGTATGCGTTCAGGCACTTTGAACGTTCCCGGCATCGTCGGTCTCGGCAAGGCCTGTGAGATCGCACAAAAGGAAATGGCGGATGAATCCGTTCGCCTGCGAGGACTGCGTGACCGCCTCCGAGCCGGCCTGGAAGCCAAGCTTGACGAAGTTTTCGTCAATGGCTCCTGGGAACATCGCCTGCCCAACAACCTCAACATGAGCTTCGCTTACGTAGAGGGCGAATCTCTCTTGATGGGCATCAACGACATTGCAGTTTCGAGCGGTTCCGCCTGTACTTCGGCAACCCTCGAGCCCAGCTACGTACTCAAAGCACTAGGGGTTGGCGAAGACCTAGCCCATACGTCGATCCGCTTCGGCCTCGGCCGCTTCAACACGCAAGAGGAAGTCGACTACGTCATCGACAAGATGGTGCAGGTCGTAACCAAACTGCGTGAGTTGTCCCCGTTGTATGAAATGGCCAAGGAAGGTATAGACATCTCTAAAATGAACTGGCAGACAGCCTAAAGCTGAAAGGGTCAACAATGGCGAGCGAAGGAACAATTCGAATTCATCGGTCAATCGGCGGTACCGGCGCGGCCTTTCGCGTCACGTTTGTGCCTTACGGCGGCGAAGGGGAAGATGCGCCGGCGGCGGGCGAGCGTTCATTTCACGAGCTACAGCAGGTTCGCGCATTCCTGAAACTGCTGGGTGTGGGCGCTGAATTTATCAAGGACGCGCTGCGACAGCTTACTGCGGGGCGCTCGGCATCAGTGCCGAACGTGTCGCTCTCGGACAAAGCGGTGAAGAGTGCAGGGTTCGGAAATCTAGTCAATCTGGCAAGGAGCAACGGCTAATGGCTTATAGCGAAAAGGTAGTCGAGCACTACAACAATCCCCGCAACGTCGGCAGCCTGCCCAAGGAAGATCCCAACGTGGGGACCGGCCTGGTGGGCGCGCCGGAGTGCGGCGACGTCATGAAGCTGCAGATGAAAATTAATCCGGACACGCAGATCATCGAAGAAGCCAAGTTCAAGACCTTCGGCTGCGGCTCGGCAATCGCCAGCTCTTCCCTGGCCACCGAATGGGTCAAGGGCAAGACGGTGGAAGAAGCGCTTTCGATCAAGAATACCGACATCGTGCGCGAGCTAGCTCTCCCGCCGGTGAAGATTCACTGCTCGGTACTCGCGGAAGACGCCATCAAGGCCGCCATCGGCGACTGGAAAAAGAAGCACGGCATCGAAGTAGCCGCGACCGAAAAAGTCGCGCACTAAGCCTCTTTTCGAAGTGCCGCAGCAGGCCGAGACCTGTCATTTGGATAGAGCGGCTCGACGCCTTTGCTTTTCTTCTTCGCCTGACGAAGCAGTCGGGTTGCGCAGTGGAGGAATCTCTCCCCGGTGACTCGCGAAGCCGCTGGCAAAGTACGCATCGCGTACTGATTTGAAAGGGTAACGTAATGGCCACAGAAGTAGCCGCTCCTCCAATCGCGAAAATCACGCTCACCGAGCGCGCGGCGCGCAAAATCCGCGCCCTGCTCGAAAAAGACGGCGTGTCCACCGAACTAGGTGGTCTGCGGGTCGGAGTGCAAGGCGGCGGCTGCTCTGGATTGTCCTATGCCATGCGCCTCGACACCCAGGCCCGCGACCGCGATAAAGTTTTCGAAGAGCACGGCGCTCGCCTCTTCGTCGATCCCAAAAGTTTTCTTTATCTCAACGGCACCACGCTCGAGTACGAAGAAACGCTGATGCGCCAGGGTTTCGTTTTCCAGAATCCCAACGCCGCCCGAAATTGCGGCTGCGGCAGCTCCTTCACCGCCTGAGTGGGCGTCATTGCGAATACGCACTCGCGCCTGTGTACTCCCAAAATTTTAAGTGGCGTAATCGTCGTGAGGGTGTCGCTTCACAATTTTGGGATCACACAAACGCGGAGGGTGCCCCACCCTTGGTTTTTAAGGGTGGGTCTTCTCAGTCCTGAACAACGAATTCGATGAACGCGCCAAAATCAGCCCCAACCCCTATCACCGCCTGCTGGAGCTGCTCAGCTCCCACAAACCACGCCGCGTTCTGCCCAACCTGCAAAAAAATCCAGCCTCTGCCCGCCGACGCCGATTACTTCACCACCTTCGGCCTCCCGCGCAAGCTGTGGACCAACATGGACACGCTGGAACAAAAATTTCTGCAGCTCAGTTGGAAACTGCATCCTGACAATTTTGTGAACCTGACTGAACGCGAACGGGAAATGTCGCTGCAGCGCAGCTCCAAACTGAACGACGCCTATCGCGTCCTTCGCGATCCCGTCACCAGAGTGGAATATCTTCTCGAGCTCGAAGGCATGCGCAAAGAGGGTGAGCACAAGCAGCAGGCGCCGCCCGAGCTTCTGGAAGAAGTGTTCGAATTAAACGAATCGCTCGATGAATTGCGCGAAGCCAAATCCGCCGGCGCAAATCTCGACGCGCTCTCCGGCCGCCTCCGCGCCGCCGAAAAGAATTTCGGCGAAAAACTTCACGAAGTCGACGCCGAACTCAAAACCGCCGCGCAGCAATGGGACGCCGCGCTCGACGCCCACGCCAGTGACGCCGATCGTGAAGCCATCTTGCAGCGCCTGAACGAATTACTGAACCGCCGCTCCTACATTCGCAACTTGGTCGCCGGCGTGGAAAAAGAATTAACCGGAGCAGCCGAATAAATGGGACGCATCGTCGGAATTGATCTCGGCACAACCAACAGTCTGGTCGCCTACGTGGACGCCCAAACCGGCCAGCCGAAGTGTATCCCCGGCCCGTATGGCGCAACCCTGTGTCCTTCCATCGTCAGCCTCGACCCCGACGGTAGCGTCATTGTCGGTGAAGCCGCCCGCCGCCGCTTACTCACGCAGCCTGAGCGCACCATCTACTCCGTGAAGCGTCTGATGGGCCGCGGCCCCGCTGACGTGCAGAATGAACTCGCGCTTTTTCCATTTCGCATCGACCCCCAAAGCAAAAACGTCATTCGCGTGATGCTAGGCGAAAAAATGTTCACGCCGCCTGAAGTTTCCGCCTTCATCCTGCGCGAACTGCGCAACTGGGCGGAAGCCCACCTCGGCGAGCCGGTGGACCGCGCGGTGATAACCGTCCCCGCCTATTTCAACGACGCCCAGCGCCAGGCCACCAAAGATGCCGGCCGCATCGCCGGCCTCGAAGTTTTGCGCCTCGTCAACGAACCCACCGCTGCCGCACTCGCTTACGGCCTGCACGAAAAGCAGCGAGGCCACGTCGCTGTTTACGATCTCGGCGGCGGCACCTTCGACATTTCCATACTCAAGCTCATCTCCACCAGCGAAGGCGACATTTATCAGGTATTGTCCACCAACGGCGACACCCACCTCGGCGGCGACGACATCGACAATTTCCTCCAGGCCTTCGTCCATCATCGCGTTTCGCAAAACGGGAATTTCGACTTTTCGGCCAGCGCCGAATCAACGCAGGAACTGCGCAAATCGCTTATCGCCATCAAGCACCAGCTTTCCGAGAAGGATTCCGCCGTTTTAAACTTCCCCCTCCCCAACGGGGAAGTCTTCACCCACGAATTTACACGCGCCGAATTCGAAAAGATGATCCGGCCCATCGTGGACCGCACCATGGCCCCGGTGAAGCAGGCTCTTGCCGACGCCCACCTTGCACCCCAAGCCATCGAAGAAGTTGTCCTCGTCGGCGGCACCACGCGCACTCCTCTGATCCGCCGCACCGTGCAGGAATTTTTTGGCCGCAAGCCTCACACCGAGCTGAATCCCGACGAAGTCGTCGCCCTCGGCGCCGCAGTGCAAGCCAACATCCTGGAGCGCGGCGTCAGCAACATGCTGCTGCTCGACGTAACTCCGCTTTCCCTGGGAATCGAAACCTACGGCGGCGCGGTCTCCAAAATTATTCCCCGCAACTCCACCATCCCCGCCAGCGCCCAGGAGCAATACACCACCGGCGTGGACAATCAAACCGGCATAGACATTCACGTTTTGCAGGGCGAGCGCGAGCTCGCGAAAGATTGCCGCTCCCTCGCGCGCTTCACTTTGAAAGTGCCCCCGGCCCCCGCCGGGCTGCCCCGTATCGAAGTCGCTTTCCTCATCGACGCCAACGGCATTCTGCAGGTCGCCGCCAAAGACTTGCGCAGCGGCCAGCAGCATTCCATCGAAGTGCAACCCAGCTACGGCATCAACGACACCCAAATCGAACGCATGCTGGAAGAATCCATCGAATACGCCGAGCAGGATTTCGCAGAGCGCCAGCTGATCGAAGCGCGCACCGAATCCGAAGCCATTCTGGCCGCGACGCTAAAGGCCTTTAACAATCCGCAGTCGGCCGACCTTGCCGCCGGCGAGCGCGCCAACATCAACGCATCCGTCGCGGCCCTGAAAGAATCCGCAACCGGCACTGATTACAAATTAATTCGCAAGCGCATTGACGAGCTGAACCACGCGACAGAGCACCTAGCGGAGGTGCTAATGAACTCCGCGGTCTCCACAGCTCTGGAAGGCCGCAACCTGGCCGAAGTCTAAAGCACTCGGTGGGGCATCCTTTCGCGCCGTCTGCGAAAGACTGGGAGTTTCAAGGGTTCTATAAATAGAAGAGTGGTATTGGAGGCAAAGAAAAAATGGGCGGCAGCAACCCCTACATAGATGAAGTCAAATACAAGCCCGCCACGCAGAAATACAAAGTCACATTCCTGCCCAGCGGCAAAACCGTGGAAGTCGATCCGGAAAAAATCCCTTACGGCCATAACGGAATTCCGGGCAGCATCCTCGATATTTCCGAGGGCTTCAAGATGGGCCTGGACCACGCCTGCGGCGGTGTCTGCGCCTGCTCCACCTGCCACGTATTCGTGAAACAAGGCTTGGAATCCTGCAACGAAGCCACCGACGCCGAGCTTGATGAGCTCGACGAAGCGCCGGGAATCACGCCGAAATCGCGCCTGGGATGCCAGACCGTCCCCGATGGCACGACCGACATCGTCGTGGAAATTCCTGAATGGAACAAGAACTACGCCAAGGAAGCCGATCACTAAAATTAATATTTATTGCAATATCATTTGTAATCACAGGAGCGCCACCATGCCGCCAAGTTTTGATTGGGATGACATCGAAGACATCGCCATCGCCTTAACCGACAAGTACCCCGACACCGATCCGCTCGCAGTGCGCTTTACCGACATGCACAAGTGGATCACCGAGCTCCCGCTATTTACCGGCGATCCTGCGGCTTCTAATGAAGCCAAACTGGAAGCCATCCAGATGGCCTGGCACGAAGAATTCGAAGACCGCCAAAGCTGACGCCCCCGCAGGCCGGTTCCGCTACGCGGTCTTTCGCGCAGCAAGCAGTCCTTTCCGCACCGCTCGCGCAACTTGCTGCCCTAAAATCTCAATGGCCCTGAGCATTTTTGGATGCGGCAGCGTGGACACGCCCATCTGGAAAGTTAGTCGCGAGATCCCGCCCAGCGCTTCGTTCACATAAAGTATTTTCTTCGCCACGGTGTCAGCGTCACCGATCAGCAACGCGCCAGTCGGCCCGCGCAATGCGTCAAATTGTCTCCGCGTGGTCGGCGGCCACCCGCGTTCTTTCCCGATTTCCGTAAACGTGTGCGCGTATCCCGGGAAAAAAGTGTCGGCGGCTTCCTGGGTGGTGTCACCGGCGAACCCGATCATGTGCAGGCCGACTTTAAGTTGTTCCGCTTTGTGGCCGGCGTGCAAACCCGTTTCGCGATAGAGATCGATCAGTGGGCGAAAGCGATGCGGTTCGCCGCCGATAATCGCCACCATCAAGGGAAGTCCAAGAACTCCAGCGCGCACAAAAGATTCCGGCGTCCCGCCCACGCCCACCCAGATGGGCAGCCGCTGCTGCAGCGGCCGCGGAAAAATAGCCTGCCCGGTCAGTGCTGCTCGATGCCTACCCGACCAATGCACATGGGTGTTTTCGCGAATCTTCAGCAACAGTTCCAATTTTTCGGAAAAAAGCGAATCGTAATCTTCCAGCTGCAAGCCAAAGAGTGGAAACGATTCGATGAACGATCCGCGCCCCGCCACGATCTCCGCCCGCCCGTTCGAAATCAAATCCAGCGTGGCGAACTCTTGAAACACCCGCACCGGATCAGCGGCGCTCAACACCGTCACCGCGCTGGTCAGTCGAATATTTTTCGTGCGCGATGCGGCTGCTGCAAGAATAATCGCCGGCGCTGAGTCGAGAAATTCCGCGCGATGATGTTCGCCAATGCCAAAAACTTCCAGTCCGACTTTGTCGGCCAGCTCAATTTCGGCCAACAGCTGCCCCATGCGGTCAACGGGCGCAATCGTTGCGCCCGTAACCGGATCAGAAATAGCCGCTGCAAAACTGTCTACACCGATCTCCATTGCCTTACGCTCCGTAAACGCAATACCGCGCGCAACCAACGTGGCCGCGGCCACCCGCACGTATTATCCAGCCTGCTGAGCAAAGATACCCGCGAAGTTCTGTTTATTCCGCATTGCCACAATGGCCCAGAGAATCGCCACCACAATTGCTAACGGAAGTCCCGCGGGCGCCATCAACGCGTGAAAGAAAAAGATATTCACGATGATCGGCCCAAGCAACACTAGCGCTAGCGGCACGAAGCGGTTGATCAGCAGCAGCAATCCACCGATAACCTGCAAACCGAAAATCACCACATAGTAGTGAGACGCAAATATCGCGCCAAAAAATTGGCCCGCTATTCCCGCCGGTGGCGGCATGGGAATGAAATGCAAAAATCCATTCAAACCAAATACCAGAAAAATCAAACCCAACAGTAAACGCGAAATCAACGCTGCAATCTTCATTTTCCTCTCCTTAAGCTCATGCTCTTTTGGTTCTTAAATGTTAGCGTGCGCGTGCGCGTGCGCCTGCACCTTCTCCATGGTCGGCGCGAGAAATGTTTCGGCATCCACTTTGCCGGAATTCAGTTGCGCCGTGCCTTCCGCCACAATCACTGTTACGTCGGTGACTCCAATAAAGCCCAGCACCGTTCGCAGATAGGGCGTCACAAAGTCCAGCGCCGCCAATGACGTTCCCGGCGAGTACACTCCTCCAGAAGCCAGCAACACCGTAGCTTTTTTGCCGGTCAGCAATCCTTTGGGTCCGTCGGCTCCGTAAGCGAAAGTTTTGCCCACCCGCACGATCTGGTCTATCCACAGCTTCAACGTCGAAGGAATGCTGAAGTTGTGCATTGCCACGCCGAACACGTACTCATCAGCTTGTTGCAACTCGGCAATCAATTCGTCCGAAACTTTCAGCGCGGTCGACTGTTCTTCGGTGCGTGCCGCTTCCGGCGTGTACGCCGCCCCCACCCACGTGCCGTTGACAACGCCCAGCCCCAGCGCAGCCAGGTCGCGCTCTATCACTGTTCCGCCCGGGTGGGCAGCCAGCCAAGTCTCCGCAAACTGACCCGTCAACTTCCGCGAAATCGAGCGATCGCCCATCGGGCTTGAATCCAGTCTCAATAAGATAGCCATGAAGACCTCCAATACATCAGATGAAGCATACTCAACAACTGTTGTATACATTATCACAACAATCGTGTGTTAAGCAACAAACGATTTTTTAGGCTATAATGACCTTTGGGGGCACATCGTATGCTTCACAAAGACTGCGACCGGCTCGATCCACGGATACGCCGGACCCGCCAGTTATTGCAGGAAGCGCTGCGCAACCTATTGGAACAGAAAGACTTCGACAAAATTTCGGTGCAAGACATCACCGAGGCCGCTACCCTCAATCGCGCCACCTTTTACGCGCACTACGCCGACAAATTTGCCCTGCTCGGGGAATTGACGCGCGTCAGCTTCCTCAGGCTCTTGGCACAACGAAACGTTCTCTTCGATGGCACATGCGCCACCGCGTTTCATCCTATTATTCTGGCAGTCTGCGATTATTTGGCTGACCTCCAAAAGTCCCACTCCTTCAATCAGCATCAATTTGAGCCATTCGTGGAAGCCACCATCATCGATCAAATTCGGATCGTTTTGCTGGACGGATTCGAGCGTCACCCGGTAAATCGCACCGTGTCCCAGGAAATAATTGTGGCTGCCGCAAGTTGGGCAATCTACGGGGCGGTCAAGCAGTGGGTGGACACTCCGGGACGCGCCCCTGCGGAGGAATTCGTCTCGGTAGCCGCGGAATTGGTACGGCCCGTTCTGATGGCGGGGACCGCTGCAGTTCCCGCCCCTGGTTACGAGCCGCGGCCGGCGATGCAGCAACCTTAGTAGTGTGGGTACGTCTGCGTCAGCGTTCGCCGGCGCGTTTTACGCGAATATCAGACGGCGGACTGTCTTCCGCATCGTGCGGCAGCGCATCCCGCTCCACTCGAAAGTCTGGCTGGCCCTGCAGCAACCTTACGCAGCGATTCCATCGCAGGATGCTGTCATCATTTCCGGGCGGGCGGATTTTCTCCGCCTCCGCGAAACATTTCATGGCCTGTTCCACCAACGGCAGCAAAATATGCGCGGAATATCCACTGCGCAGCTGCACTTTCGCACGCCGTTCGTGCAGCAGCCCGGTGTAGTACGAGCGCTCGTACGCGTCCTTCAAGCCTTGAAATATTTCTTCGACTTCGACATACCGGTCGCCCGCGTAACCCGTGAACTGATCGGTGATAGATAGGCCCAGCAACCGTTTCGCCAGCTGGTGCCCGGAATCCACCGCCAGAATATCCCGGCAGATGGACTCAGCCTCTTCCGGCTCGTTCAGATAACGATATAACTCCGCTTTGGCAATCGCCTCGGCAATTCCCGCTCGCGAAATGGCTTTCAGTTGGGCATCCATACCGCCTCCCTACGCTTGCAGATGATATTCATCCGTCCGCGGCTGACAGCCCTAATTAGGTTTCTCGCCAGGGCTGGAGCCGCGTAATTTGCGAAACAACATTGTCAACGGATCGTAAAACTCGTCCACCACCCGCTCTTTCAGCGGAATAATCGCGTTGTCGGTAATGTGAATTTCTTCGGGGCAAACTTCTGTGCAGCATTTCGTAATATTGCAGTAACCAAGTCCCAATTCTTCCTTCAGCAGCCGCGTCCGGCTGCCTCCATCGAGTGGATGCATTTCCAGCCCGGCCACCCGCACAAAAAAACGCGGCCCGGCAAACTGTTCCTTTTTGTCGTGATCGCGCAAGACGTGGCAAACGTTCTGGCACAGAAAGCATTCGATGCACTTGCGAAATTCCTGAACGCGATCGACGTCCAGTTGCGATATCTTCCAATCCGATCCTGCTTTCGGCTGGAACGGCGGAATCTTTTTGTTTACCCGATAGTTCCACGAAACATCCGTCACCAGATCCTTTATCTTCGGAAACGACTTCATCGGCATCACAGTGATCGGTTCATCCTTCGGAAGATCATCCATGCGCGTCTTGCAGGTCAGCCGCGGTCGCCCGTTCACTTCCGCGGAGCACGAACCGCACTTCCCTGCCTTGCAGTTCCAGCGCACTGCCAGGTCAGGCGCGAGATGCCCCTGAATGTAATGCAGCGCGTCCAGCACCACCATGCCCGGAGCTACCGGCACCTGATAGTCCACCGTCGCGCCGCCACTAGCATCGCCGCGGAACACTCGCAAAACTGTTTCAGCCATCGCTGGTCCTCGTTTCGCTGTTCACCGCAAAAACCAAGCGCGCAGAACTAACTTCGCGTTACTCCTGCGCCAGAACTTCTTTCAAATCGTCCGGCAGCGGCGGAATCGGAGATTCCCGCCGCACCATCGCGCCGCCTTCTTCCACAATAATGTTGTGCTTCTGCCCCCACGTCGCGTCCAGCTCCGGAAAATCTATCCGGCTGTGCGCGCCGCGGCTTTCGGTACGTGCCATAGCGCTCTTCGTCACCGCTTCTGAAATCAGTAGCATGGACTTCAGGTCGCGCGAAAGATGCCACCCCGGATTGAACATTCGCGACCCCTCCACGCTGGAAGCCGCCGCCCGCGCTTTCAACATTTGCAACTCTGTCAGCGCCCGCTCCAGATCTTCGGCCGTCCGATAGATTCCCACCAGGCTTTGCATCACCGTCTGCAAATCGCGGTGCACCGCGTAGGGACTTTCTCCAGTGTTCGCAAAAGGCGCGAGCAATTCCTTCTCCGCTTCCTGCAACTGCACATTATCGAGTGAGCCGTACGAGGTTTGTTTCGCGTGCGCCGCCGCAGCCAATCCAGCTCGCCGTCCAAACACCAGCAGATCGGAAAGCGAGTTTCCGCCTAACCGGTTCGCGCCGTGCAGACCCGCCGCCGCTTCACCCGCGGCAAAAATTCCCGGCACGGTGGACTGCCCCGTCTCCGCCTCCACGCGAATTCCGCCCATCACGTAGTGGCAGGTCGGCCCAACTTCCATGGGCTCCTTGGTGATGTCCACATCGGCCAGCTCTTTGAACTGGTGATACATGCTGGGCAGTTTTTTCTTCACGTACTCCGCAGGCTTCTGCGAAATATCCAGAAAGGCGCCGCCATGTTCCGTGCCCCGCCCTTCGCGCACTTCGGTGTAAATGGAACGCGCCACCACGTCACGCGTGGAAAGCTCCATGCGCTTGGGGTCGTATTTCTCCATGAAGCGCTCGCCCAATTTATTCCGCAGGATCCCGCCTTCGCCGCGCACCGCCTCCGTCACCAGAATTCCCTGCACCCCCGGGGGCCACACCATCCCGGTGGGATGAAACTGGACAAATTCCATGTCCATCAATTCAGCGCCCGCTTCATACGCCAACGCCATCCCGTCGCCCGTGTACTCCCACGAATTCGACGTCACCGTCCAGGCTTTGCCGATGCCGCCGGTGGCAATCACCACCGCCTTGGCCTTGAACACGATGAAGCGCCCGTTCTCGCGCCAGTACGCAAACGCCCCCGCGAAGCGTCCGTTCTCTACCAGCAGGCGCGTCACCGTGCATTCCATGTAGCAATCCACGCCCTGCTGCACGCCGCGATCCTGCAGCGTGCGAATTAATTCGAGCCCCGTGCGGTCTCCCACGTGGCACAACCGCTTGAAAGTGTGCCCGCCAAACGCGCGCTGCAAAATCTCGCCCTTGTCGGTGCGGTCGAAAAGCGCGCCCCACTGCTCCAGTTCGCGGACCCGGTCGGGGGCTTCCTGCGCATGCAACTGCGCCATCCGCCAGTTGTTCAGCAATTTCCCACCGCGCATGGTGTCCCGGAAGTGCGCCTTCCAGTTGTCGGCGGCATCCACGTTGGCCATGGCTGCTGCAATTCCGCCCTCCGCCATCACCGTGTGTGCTTTGCCCAGCAATGATTTGCACACCACGCCGACGGATGCGCCCTGCGCCAGCGCTTCAATCGCCGCGCGCAATCCCGCCCCGCCCGCGCCAATAATTAAAACGTCGTGTTCGCGAACTTCGTAATTTGCCGTCACAGAATCCTCAGGTCGTGTATCACGCCGCGGGCCAGCAGCCAAATGTACACATCCGCTGAACCCACGGAAATCAGACTGGCCCACGCAAATTGCATGTGCCGCCCGTTCAGAAACGAAAAACCTCGCCACACACCCGCGCGAGTTGTGCCAAACGACGCGCACGAGAAACAATCCAGCTTTCCGCCCGCCAGGTGCCGCAGCGAGTGGCACGACAGCGTATAAATGGAAAGCAAAACCACATTCAGGAGCAGAACCAGGCTGCCCACGCCAATTCCAAATTGCCCGTCAAAGAAAAATCCCTTAATGGCGTCGTGCCACAGAAACGCCAGAAAAATAATCGCCAGATACAAAAAGTAGCGATGCACATTCTGCAAAATAAATGGGAACGCGGTCTCCCCGCGGTATTTGCGATTCACCGGCTCGCCGACCGCGCAGGCTGGCGGATCAAGAAAAAAGGCCCGGTAGTACGCTTTGCGGTAGTAATAGCACGTCGCGCGAAATCCCAGTGGCCCCGCCAGCACCAGCAACGCTGGCGAGAACGGCCACCAGTGATGCTCTGGATCAATCAGCGGAGAATAAAATGGCGAAAGGTATGGCCCCCATGCGTAGTTGGCGCCCTCAAAGGCCCGCAACGTGGCGTAAATTCCGAATCCCCCGAGCAGAATAAATACCGGTATGAGCTCGACCCACCAGGAATCGCGCCGCAGCGTGTTGCCCAGTCCCGATTGCGGCAATTGAGTTGGCGTGCCAGCCATGCAGGTACCTCCGCGTGAAGTAGCCTATGCAAAAACCCAATTTTTTCATACGAAATTATGCGGCGTGCCACAAATCTGGTCGCTGCTGACGGCTCGGGGAATTAAAGAATGCTGTCAATCTCCGGGTCAATAGCCACGTGCGAAACGCGCTCGCCGTTGATCGTGAAGGTCATGCCATCGCCTTCGCTGAAATGAAAAAACCGGCTGATATGGTAATCCTCATCGTAGCCGGAAAATAACCGCTCCGTCTCGTCGCGCGTCAGATCAAAAGTCGTCAGGGCTACCGGGTCGCCGTGCTTGGCGACCAGCGCCCGATAACGCTCCACCAATTTTTTGAGAGGCAACATCGCGGCTGGCCGCGCACCTTCAGAGCTCATCAGCGAATCCTGAGCCGAGTCTACTGCCGCGCCGTTAATAAAGGAAGCGCGCAACCCGGCTATAATGCGCGTGCACATTGAAGGCAAGGACCTGCATCCATGAAATCAAGTAAACAGAATAAAAGCGTGCACACACCGAATCGTCGCGGTTTCTCTCGAGCCGGCCGTGCGATTTTCATCCTTGGCGCGGCTTTAACATTCTCCACACACACATCCGCCCAGGCGCCAGCAGACGCGCCCGCCGCTCATTCCGACCTCTTGCATCAACTCAACGACTCCATCGAGTCCCTGGTCCAGCGCGTCTCTCCCGCCATCGTGCAGATTCAAGTTACCGGTTACGGCTCTGCTGAAGAGCCGGAGCGCGGCCAGACGGAATTGCTGGTGGGCCGCCGGCGAGCCATCGGCTCGGGCGTGATCGTCGATTCCACCGGCTACATCGTCACCAACGCCCACGTAGTCAGCGGCGCCCAAATGATTGAAGTCATCGTGCCGCCGCGCGTGGGCGCTTCCGGCCGGCTGGACCCTACGCAGGGTCCGCAAGGGAAAAGTTATCAGGCTCGCTTGGTGGGCACATCGAAAGAATTGGATCTGGCGGTGATTAAGATCGAAGCGCACGACCTCGCCGCACTTTCCATCACCGGCAAACTTTCCTCCGCGCGCCAGGGCGAAATGGTTTTTGCATTCGGCAGTCCCGAAGGCCTGCGCAACACGGTGACCATGGGAGTCGTCAGCGCCGTGGCGCGCCAACCCGATCCAGACAGCCCGCTCGTGTACGTGCAAACCGATACGCCGATAAATCCTGGCAACAGCGGCGGCGCGCTGGTAGACGCCGACGGAAAGCTCGTAGGCATCAACACATTTATTTTGTCCTCTTCGGGCGGTAACCAGGGCCTGGGTTTCGCAATCCCCGCCGCAGTCGTCGCTTCCGCGTATCCGCAATTAGTAAAGTTCGGCCACATCCATCAGCCGGCCATCGGCGCTCTGGTGCAAACCATCACACCAGAGCTCGCGGCGGCGCTGGGATTGCCGCGGGATTTTGGAGTTATCGTTTCCGATGTGGTGCCGGGTGGGCCCGCCGATACCGCCGGGCTCAAAATACAAGACATCGTCGTGAGCGTAGACGGCAATTCGGTGGCCGCACTCCCTCTTTTCGCGCAAAATCTCTACATGCACAAGACTGGCGAACACGCCAAAATCGAGGTTTTACGGGGCTCGGAGCATGTGCAGGTGGAAGTGCCGCTCGTGGACCGCCCGCACAAAGAAGACAGCCTCACCGAACTTGCTGACCCCGTAAAAAATCTTGTTCGACCACTAAATATTCTGGGAATTGAAATTACGCTTGAAATCGCGCAATCTCTGCCCGATTTGCGGCTGCCCAGCGGAGTCATCGTGGCCGCGCGAACCTTGGGCGTCCGCACTGCGGAAGTCCCGCTGCAGACCGGAGACGTGATCCACGGAATAAACGGCGTACCTGTCACCACCCTCGACGGCTTGCGTCAGGCCCTGACGAAACAAAAACCGGGAGACGCCGTGGCGCTTCAAATCGAACGCCATGCGCAGCTTTTTTATATTTCTTTTACTCGTTAGACGGCAGCCCAGCGCCCCCCTGTTGGACTTGCTTCCCTAAAGTAATCGTCGCCCCTGCATTTGTGTCCCTCGCGACGGATTCGGTAACATGTCTGGAGAACTAACAAACCGGAGGAACAATATGGGCATTTCTGTAGGACAAGTGGCGCCGGATTTCACGCTGAAAGATCAGAGCCAGAAGGACGTGAAGCTTTCAGATTTCGCGGGAAAGAAAAATGTAGTCCTCATGTTCTATCCGCTGGATTGGAGCCCCACCTGCACCAATGAGCACGTGTGCTTCGTGAACGAGATGAAATCCTTCGAACAACTCGACGCGGAAGTTCTCGGCGTCAGCGTGGACAGCGTCTGGTCCCACAAAGCCTACGCCGACAAAATGAACATCCATTATTCGCTGCTGGCCGATTTCAATCCCCGCGGAGCCATGGCCGAGAAATACGGCGTCTATCTAGCCGACAAAGGCATCACCGGCCGCTCCATCGTGATCATCAACAAGCAGGGGAAAATCGCCTGGATAAAAAACTACGACCTGCCGGTTGTCCCTGACCTCAACGAAGTCTCCACCGCGCTGCAGCAGGTCAAATCCGCCACAGCCTAGCATCACACAAATGATTCGTGTCCGTCCCCGCTTCAATCAACGGGGTTTGACGTCGGGTGCCCCATGTGCCGCTGTTGCACATGGGGTTCTTAACCTTAATTTCCCGAACTTACTGGTTTGAGTTTTTTGGGATCAACGGTCCCGGAAAGAGACCTCATCAGCAGCACCAACTCCCATCGCTGCTCTTCGGTCAATCGCGTTTGAAATTCCGGCATCGGCCGGTGCCCTTCACTGATCTCAAAAAAAAGCGCCCCATCTGTCAGCGCGCTTAGACGCGCCGCGTTCGTCAGGTCCGATGGACCGGTGAACAGCTTGCGACCCTTCGGACCGTCACCCTTCCCACTATCACCATGACATTCGGCGCAATTCTCTTTGTACAAGCCCCGCGCCGCTTCCATATCCTTAGGCGACGCCATCAACGGATTCTCCCGCCGCGCCGCCTCTTCCGGTACCACCCATTCGCTCCGTCGCATCAACGCCAGCACCACTGACAAAACAATCAGGGCCAGCAACGCCACAAACACAGCCTTACGCACGCCGCGCTTCCGTTGAGCATTCATAATCATATGGTATTTGTCAGAAGTGTTACGAACGGAGAATAAGCCAGACTAGTTCGGCGTTAAACAGCAAAATCGCGGTGGCAATCACGCACGCCACCACCGCCGTCGCGCGCGAGTTCACGAATTCGCCCATCCTCCTGCGGCTACTGGTGAATTGCACCAGCGGAATCACCGCAAACGGCAGCTGAAAGCTCAGTACCACCTGGCTGAAAATTAGCAGCGCCGTCACTTTCGATTCGCCCATAATTCCGATTACCAAAGCCGCTGGGAAAATCGCGATGGACCGCGTGATCAATCGTCGCAGCCACGGCTTCAGCCGTATATTCAGAAATCCTTCCATGACGATCTGGCCTGCCAGCGTGCCCGTCAATGTCGAATTTTGCCCTGAGGCCAGAAGTGCGCAGGCAAACACCGTGCTGGCCAGACCGGCTCCCAGCAACGGGCTCAAAAGCTTATAGGCATCCTCGATTTCCGCCACGTTGTGCAAACCGCGAGTGTGAAACGCCGCCGCGCCTAGCACCAGGATCGCCGCGTTCACGAAAAGCGCCAGGCCCAGCGCAAAGGTCGAATCGAAGACCGCATACCGCAGTGCCTGCTTGCGATCTTTCGTCGAGGTGCCAAAAGCCCGCGTTTGCACAATACTGGAGTGCAGATACAAATTGTGCGGCATTACCGTCGCGCCCAGAATGCTTATGGCGATGTACAGCATCTGGCGGTTCCGCAGAATTTCCAGGTGTGGAACGAGTCCCATTGCCGCTTGACGCCACAACGGTTGCGCGAAAAATATCTCATACGCAAAACACGCCGCGATCGAAGCAATCAGCGTCACCACAAATATCTCAATCAGCCGGAAGCCTCGCCCCTGCAGTGCCAGCACGATCAGCACGTCCAGCGCGGTAATCAGCACTCCCGCCAGAAGCGGCAATCCAAACAATAATTTGAGCGCGACGGCCGAACCCAGCACTTCCGCCAGGTCGCACGCCGCGATGGCCACCTCGCAAACGAACCACAAAAACATGGCCGTGGGCCGCGAATAATTTTCACGGCACGCCTGCGCGAGGTCCCGCCCGGTTGCGATCCCTAACTTTGCCGACAGCGCCTGCAAAAACATCGCCATCAGGTTGCTCAACAAAATAACGCTCAACAGCGAATATCCGAATTTCGAGCCGCCCGCGATGTCCGTGGCCCAGTTTCCCGGGTCCATGTAGCCCACCGCGACCAGGTATCCCGGCCCCGCAAACGCCAGCAATTTTCTTAGCCGGGACGCCCCCGCAAGGAACGGAATCGTTCGGTGCGATTCCGGCAGCGAAGGCAGCGCCTCGCCATGACGCATCGCCGGCGTGGACCACGGTCGCGAAGACGGCGTTATTTTTTCGGAAGAGCTCTTGCTTGAAGTAGTTTCGCTGCTGCTGGGCGGTTCGGTTTCGAATTGAGGAATGACTGGTCGAGCCATAAATGATGTTAACTGCGTTAAAGGTAGATACTAAACTACACTTAATACGCTGGCTCGTCAAGAAACCCGCGTCCCGTTGTGTCCATCCCGGCAGAGACGTTCAACCACCAAGCATTTGCCGCACCGCACCCGCCACACGCGAGCCGGGCTCAAGCGCATCCCCACCGCTTGTGATAACTTCGAGTCAGCACTTCCGGGAGAGTAAATCGCATGGACGAGCAGCGCCCACAGCAGCCACAGCCAGGCCAGGTTCAGATCAAGGCCGACGAAAAAGAACTACAGGGCCAGTACAGCAACCTGGTGATGATTCACCACAACCTCGAAGAATTCACCATGAACTTCATCTACATTTTTCCCAACGGCAATCAAGGCAAGCTCACCGGCAGCATGATCGTTAGCCCCGGCCACGCCAAGCGCATCTGGCGCGCCTTGGGAGAAAATATCGCCCGCTACGAATCCCAGTTCGGCGCCATCAAGGAATCTCCCGCCGGCAACGACCCCACGCCCACCGTCGGCTTCGTGCAATAGGTCCTGCCGCGTGCGACAACCAGTGTCTCGCATTCCAACTCAGCGAGTGCTGGTGGTTTGGGCTACCATCTGAATACTCCACCGCGCCTGCGCAATTGCGGAATTGCCGCTGCCGTCGTAAACTTCTCAAGTTGTTTCCTTTGCCACTCCGTTCCAACGGGCCTGTAGCTCAGGTGGCTAGAGCGCGCCCCTGATAAGGGCGAGGTCGGTGGTTCAAGTCCACCCAGGCCCACCATTCCCAACGCGTTTTTTTGGAAGTATTATTTCACGCCTTTTTCTGGATCCCACGAGCCTTGCAGCCTGCGAATGTAGACGATTTGCCCGATGTGGTAAGCGTTGTGCGTCCCGACATGCGCTATTTCTGAAGCCGCTGCTTTCAACTTCTCTTCATCCGCGCCTTCCACGGCCTTTTCCAACGCGTTCATCACTTCATCGAGTTGCTGCACCGTCGCGGCCCAGCTCTTGGCATCAAAATTATTGAACGTCTCTTCGTTGTTGCCGCTGAATTTCCCGGGCTGCTCCCCTTTTATCTTTGCGAGCTCCCGCTGGTTCCAGAACACCAGGTGATACGTCAGTTGCCCGATGGAGTGGTTGCCCTTGCCGTCTTTCCAGTTAGCCTGCTCCGCCGTCAAGCCCTGCACCGCCACATTGGCGGGCACGAACCATTCTTTCTGGTTATGCGTGGTCCGCAGTTGTTCCAGCAGAATGCTCTTCAGCGTGACGGGCGGTTTCTTATCGTCAGCAGCAGCGGAACCAGATGCCAACGCCGCGATCGACAGTAGTGCCAGACTGAAAAACACCATCATCTTTCTCATATTGAAGTTCATATCGAGGTCACACTCCTTGAAGGTTTCATGCCCCGGAAAATTCTCCGTTAGTTCTGAATCCCCATTTGCGTCAGGTAAAATGCATAATCAAAGGCCGCTTCGTGCAGTTGGTCGTACCGTCCGGACACGCCACCATGCCCGGCAGGATTCATGTTGACCTTCATCATCAACAGGTTGTGGTCTTTGCGTGTGGCGCGCATTTTGGCAACGTACTTCGCCGGCTCCCAATACATCACCTGGCTGTCGTTGAAAGATGTGCGCACCAGAATATTGGGATAGGGCTTGTTTTCGATGTTGTCGTAAGGCGAATACGAAATCATGTAATCAAACGCCGGCTTCTCTTTCGGATTTCCCCACTCTTCAAATTCCGGCACCGTCAGCGGTACCGTGTCGTCCAGCATGGTGTTGATTACATCCACGAACGGCACACCCACCAGCGCGGCATGAAATAAATCCGGCCGCATGTTGAGCACCGCGCCCATCAAGAGGCCTCCGGCGCTTCGCCCTTCAATCACCAGACGATCTTTTGAGCCGTACCCCTGCGCCACCAGGTACTCCGCCGACGCGATGAAATCGGTAAACGTATTTTTCTTGTGCATCATGCGCCCGTCGTCGTGCCATGCCTTGCCCATTTCCCCGCCGCCGCGAATGTGCGCCACCGCCACCGCCACGCCGCGATCCACCATGCTGAAAACATACGGCTGAAAGTAAATGTCATACGAAGCTCCATACGAGCCATAAGCCGTAAGGTAAATCGGCCCTTTGCCGTCTTTCTTTTTATCCTTCAGGTACACCACCGACACCGGAACTTTGACGCCATCCGCCGCCGGGGCATAAAGCTGCTCCACCTGATACTTCGTGCGGTCGTAGCCGCCTGGCACTTCCTTCTGTTTCAGCAGCGTGGATTTCCCGCTCACCACGTCGTATTCGAAAACCGAACGCGGCGTGATGAACGACTGATACCCGTAACGAAATTTGTTGGTGTCAAATTCGCGGTTGACCCACGGATACGTCGCGTACGCCGCTTCCTGAAATTCGATGCGCCGGGACTGTCCATCCGCCATGTTAGCCATGCGCAGTTGCGGTAAGCCGTTCTGGCGCTCGCTCAGCACGTAAAAATTTTTGAACAGGTCTATGTCATCCAGCATCACATCGGCCCTGTGTGGCACAACTTCCTGCCAGTTGGCGCTGCGCGGATCCGCCACTGGAGCTTTCACCATCCGGAAATTCCGCCCGGTGTCATTCACCCGGATATAAAAATATTCTCCGTTGTGGTCAGGATAATATTCCACGTCCTGCTTGCGTGGCTCCAGCACTTTGAATTCGGCGTCAGGCTGATCCGCGGGCAAGTAGCGTACTTCGGTGGTCGTGTGGCTCCCGGAGAATAAAAAAATATACGCCTTACTCCGCGTTTTGCCGGAATACACATCGAAGCGTTCGTCTTTTTCTTCGTAGACCAACGGGTCGGGCCCAGGTTTTCCGACGGTGTGGCGATACGCCTGGTTCTGCCGCTTGGTGGTGGCGTCCTCGGTGGTATAAAAAATCGTATTGCTGTCATTGGCCCACACCACCGATCCCACGCGCTCCGCGTGGTCCGCCAGTAATTTTCCAGTCCGCAGATCCTTCACCGCCAGCGTGTACTGGCGAAAGCCAGTGTTGTCTGTCGTGTAAGCCAGCAAGTTGCCATCATCACTCACCGCGAATGCCGCGACGGACATGAACTTTTTTCCCTTGGCTAATTCATTTTCGTCGAGCACCACTTCCTCGGGAGCGTCCAGTCCGCCCTTCTTGCGGCAGTGAATGTTGTATTGCTTGCCCGCCTCGGTTCGCGTGTAATAAAAATAATCGCCGTCTTTGTACGGCACCTCCACGTCGGTCTCTTTAACTCGGCTCAGCATCTCGTCATAGAGTTTTTTCTGCAGTGCCAGCGTCGGCTTCATGAGCGCATCGGTATAGGCATTCTCGGCTTCCAGGTAAGCCGCCACTTCAGGATTCTTCTTGTCCCGCATCCAGTAGTAGTTGTCCACCAGCGTGCGACCGTTGATCTCCGTCGTCTTGGGAACTTTTTTCGCCACCGGCGGTGCGGGTACGGCGTCGGATTTGCCGTCGGCGGCAAATGCCAGCCAGGCGCAGAGCAGCGCTACAGACACCAGCGAAGTCAGTCGAACAACCGGCAAACGATGCTTATTCATATGAGTTTTTCCTCTAACGAGAGCGAAGCTGCGCCATTCTATACCAGTATCATTCTCAATTTATCCGGGGCGCGAGAAGCGAGGAATGTTCGAACTGCGGCAGTAGTACTAATCGTGTAACACGACATTCAGCAGCGAGCTATGCACTTTTAACCCGCCGTTGTAATGAATAAATCCCAACTTTCTGAATTTGTTCATGAAAAAATTCACCCGGCTGCGAGTGGTGCCCACCAGTTCCGCCAGAGTCTCCTGGGAAATTTTGGCCACCACTGTCTCCGGCTCGCCCTTCTTTCCGTACCGCGCCAGAATCAATAGCGCCCTCGCCAGGCGCTTTTCGCTGGAGTTAAACAGCTGATCCACCAGGTCGGCCTCAATCTTGATATTGCGCTCCAGCATGTAGTTGATGAACTTCTCCGCAAATTCCGGCTGCTCGTGCAGCACCCGCATAATTTCTTTGCGGTCTATTATCGTGGCGCTGACCGGCATCAGTGCCGTCGCCGTCGACATCCGCACCGGGTTACCAATGATGCAACCTTCGCCTAAAAAATCGCCGGGGCCCAGTATCGCCAACACCGCTTCCTTGCCCTGCGGATTCACAATCGTGAGCTTGGCGTTACCCGATTGGATATACCAGACCTCGTTGCAGGGATCGTCTTGCGAAAACAGCGCTTGCCCTTTTTTATATTTGGCTAATCGTCTGGACGCTCCCGCGTTTGCAAGATACTCCTCCACGTCGAACAACACCGGAGCCTTGGGCTGTTTAGTAAGCTTGTTGCTTCTAGGCACGACCGGAGGAGCCTCTACGGCCATAGTGTCACGAACGGTGCCAAAGGTAAATGCGTAGCCTCTACGTCACGCGCCCCCACCCTCGCTGGATTCAACTATCAGTTGACGACCGTCCCGCTCCGCGCTATTTTCCCTGCATGGACTTAGTTTCGATGAACGTCTGTTGTTGTCGCTGCGATTTCAGCAGCATGAGCGGGACGCCACCCGTGAGCTAGCCTTACCGGCCGTCACAGTTTTTCCACCGACCCGCTTACCAATACTGGTTGCGGGTTTTTTATTTTCATTGAACGACAATCGCGGCGACAAGCCGCCAGGAGATCCGTCCCATGGAACTTTGGAAGCCCGATCCAACTTTTTACCCCTCCGCAAAAATGGCCGGCCAGGCCCCGCCGGAAAAGCACGCCTTTGTGGCCCTGCTCAATCCCAAATACGCAGGCGCTGCGGACGCCATCGGCGTCGTGGATGTAGATCCGCAATCCTCCACCTACGCCAAACTCGTCGGTCAGGTAGACATGCCCAACGTGGGCGACGAGTTGCACCACTTCGGCTGGAATGCCTGCAGCGCCTGCCTGTGCCCGTGGGCGCCGCATCCCCACACCGAACGCCGCTACCTCGTCGTCCCGGGCATACGCTCATCCAGAATTCACATCATTGACACCAAGCCCGATCCGCGCAAACCAAAAATCATTAAGGTCATCGAAGCCGAGACCATCGCCGCGCGCACCGGCTACAGCCGCCCCCACACCGTGCACTGCGGACCAAACGGTATCTTTGTCAGCGCCCTCGGCGCGCCCGATGGTGGCGGACCCGGTGGCATCTTCATCCTCGAGCCCGACAGCTTCGACGTTCTGGGCAAATGGGAACTGGATCGCGGCCCGCAAAAGTTCGGCTACGACTTCTGGTGGCACCTCGGCCACGACACCTTGATCAGCAGTGAATGGGGCACGCCAAACATGGTCGAGTCCGGCGTGAATCCGGAAATTTTGCTGAAGGGCGGCTACGGCCATTCGCTGCACATCTGGGATTTGCGCAAACGGCGCCACGTCCAGGCTCTTGATCTCGGCGCCGAGCAACAAATGGTTCTCGAGCTGCGCCCCGCGCATGATCCCGCCAAAGCCTACGGCTTCGTCGGCGTAGTCGTCTCGTTGAAAGATCTGTCCGCTTCCGTCTGGCTCTGGTATCGCGATAATGGCAACTGGGCCATCAAAAAAGTGATCGAGATTCCTGCCGAGCCCGCCGATCCCGATAAACTTCCTCCGCTGCTCAAGGGCTTCAAAGCCGTCCCACCGCTCGTCACCGACATCAATCTTTCTCTCGACGATCGCTTCCTGTACGTGTCCTGCTGGGGCACCGGAGAGTTTCAGCAATATGACGTTTCCGACCCCTTCCATCCGAAACTTGTCGGTTCCGTTCATCTCGGCGGTATCGTCCGCCACGCAGCTCATCCGCGAAATCCAGGCGCACCGTTGAACGGCGGCCCGCAAATGGTGGAAGTGAGCCGCGATGGCAAGCGCGTGTACTTCACCAACTCGCTGTACGCTCCCTGGGACGAGCAATTCTTTCCCGAGGGCGTGCGCAGCTGGATGGTCAAGCTGGACACCAGGCCGGAAGGCGGCATGGCCCTCGACGAAAAATTCTTTCTGGAATTTGACGGCGGCCTGCGCAGTCACCAGGTGCATCTTGAAGGTGGAGACGCCTCTTCCGATTCTTATTGCTACTCGTGATGCACGCGCAGGCGTGGGCCTGGACGGCGCTGTTTCTGCTCGGCGCCTATCACGGCATCAATCCGGCGATGGGCTCGCTTTTCGCAGTCGCGTTGGGACTGCAAAAACAAAGCAGCCGCGCCGTGTGGCAATCACTGCTGCCTATCGCGATAGGCCACGTTCTGGCCGTCGCGTCAGTAATTTTCATTGCCGTAATCGCCGGCACGATGCTTCCGGTCAAACTGGTAAGAATTGCTGTGGTCCTTCTTTTAGTGGGCTTCGGACTTTTCCGCATCATCAGCAAAAGTCATCCGCGTTTCGGCGGCATGCAGGTGGGCTTTCGCGACCTGACCATCTGGTCTTTTCTGATGGCCTGTGCGCACGGCGCGGGTCTGATGCTCCTGCCAGTGTTACTCGGCATGTCGGGAATGGCCATGTCCGGCGCCGGCGAGAATCACGCCACGCACGTGACCGCTTTTCCCGGCGTCAATTTGCAATTGCTTGCCGTAGCTATCCACACTTTGGGTTATTTACTTTTGACCGGAACGATTGCCTGGGTGGTTTACAAAAAAATCGGTTTGGCCGTCCTGCGAAAAGCCTGGTTCAATCTCGATCTGATCTGGGCCACCGCGCTCATCGTGACCGCCGGATTGACTTTGTTTCTCTACTGACGAAATCTCGAAATTCCAATTCCGCCTTATCTATTGGGCGAGCTTGCCTGGGTGGATGCCCTCGCCCAATACGAACGAGGCCCCCACCGCGGCAACCACTGCGGATTGCCTCGCCAGTCCCACTTGCCGGCGAAGCTGGTAAACACTTTCGATGCCCGTGCAGTGAGCGCCCAAAAGATTCGCCGTTCCAAACTGCTTTAGTTTTTCCGCGGTCCACGCAATCTGCGCGCCGGTAGCGGCAAACAAATGCAAGCCGCCAATAATTGCGTGCACCGGAGCGCCGGGCAATGTGCTGCGCGCCAAGCGTGAGGATATTGACGATCCCCGCGTGCCCGCATCCGGTAATCACCACCAGACCCTGCGGAGTATTGAGCACCAGCGACTGATCTTCCGGAATGTTGTCTTCCACCAACCCGCCGGGTGTGCGCACCTGCCCCGTCACGCTCCAGTTACGTTCCGGAAAAACGCGCGGCACCGGGCCGGTCAGCCACGCGCCGGGAAATATCTCCGCGGCGGAATCATGCACGACGAAAGTGCCGCCGCTGGCTTCGTACGATTTTTTAATGGCGATCGTTTCGTTGTCTTCGCCGCCCGCCTTCGCCGGCCGGCTGTAGAAAATACCGGTGGCCACATGCGCGCGCGAAAGAGCGGCAGGATTTGTTTTCATCAATTCCTGGCGCAGAGTCATCAGCCCGCCGACATGATCGTCATGGTTGTGGGTCAGCACCACTTCCTGCACGGACGCAAGATCCACGTGCAACTCGCGGGCGTTTTGCAGAACGGTTTGCGGGCGCGCGCCGGTATCCACCAGCACCCGATGATCGCCCGCCTCCACCAGCGCCGCGAAACCCCATTCGCCAATTCCCTGGTCGGCCAGCATGGTGGAAAGAATGGTCACCTTGACGGTCTGGAGTTGCGCATGCGTCACTGGCGCGGCCCGCAATGCCGCCGGCTGCAGCCGGCGCCAAGTTTTGCGCCATCAAACTGCACAGCATCAAGCCCAAACAATTAGTCATTGCCCGCTGAAATCGCATGCGTGTAAGTTTATCGCGGTTTTCGTCGAACAGGGGTTCCGGAGATCGTCGTGAAATGGATGTGCATCGCTTTACTCCAGGCTTTGCTCACCGGCAGCGCTCTTGCGCAATCGCCGGTAACATATCGTGTCCAGTACGCGGCTACGGGAGATTGCTGCGTACACGTTCAGATGATTTTCGCCGAACCGCTAAAGGCTCCGGTTGCGCTGGTCATGCCGCGCACTTATCCCGGAGGATACGAACAGATTTTATATGACGCCTACGTGGAAAAAGTGAGCGCAACGGGTGCCTCCGGAAAATCGCTGGAAGTGAAAGTCGCGCCGGACGGGCCGCGCTGGAATGTGGGCCACGCCGGACAGGTCGTTGAGCGAATCGAGTATCAGGTAGACGTCGCGCGCATGGAGAGCGGCATTCCGTCGTCCGTGGAAACATCCAAAGTGCGGAGCGGCTATGTGGGCCTGCTGGGCTATTCGGTGCTGGCGTTTGTTGACGGACTCGAGGAACGCTCCGTCAAGCTGGTGGTGAATGCACCGCAAGGCTGGCCGGTTTTGACCTCCCTCGCGCCCCAGGTACCTGCGCCCACCACCAGCGTGACAGCCGTCGCGCCGGATTACTACGCGCTCGCGGATTCGCAAATCTTGATGGGCCCGGAACTAAAACTGCGGCGCCTCGAAGGAAAAATCCCCCTGGTTTTCGCTATGTACGCCGAGGACTCCACCGACGTGGATGCCGAGAGCGCTTACGCGCGGAAAGCGCTGGACGCGGTGCAATCCTATTTTGGTGACACGCCCATGCGGCAATACACCGTGCAATTGGAGTTTCTCAAACCGGTGGCCGGCCATACCTACAACTTTAGCCAGGAGCACATTGACAGCGGAACATTCAGTTTCTCGAAGAATCACAGGCCGCAGGTTCTCACCACGGAAGAAAAAGATCGCATACTGCTCAACTATGCGCATCACATGGCCCACAGCTGGATTCCCAAGCGCGCCTATGGAGCCGGCTACCGCCCATTCACCTGGGAATTGACGCCCGTCATAGACACCATCTGGTTCAACGAGGGTTTTGGGCGCTATGCGGGAATCGCGGCGGTGGCGGCCGGCTTGCCGCCGGACTCAGCAGCCAAGCTGCGCGAAGGCGAATTATCCTGGATGCGCAAAGTCGTAGACGAGGCTCCACCGTTTATCAGGAAAATGCCGCTGGAGACCCTGTCTCGCGAAGCGTCGTTCCTCTATGCCGCGGATTTCCGGCTAGGTAAGAATATTTTTTCACGTGGGGCATTGATAGCTGCCGAAATGGACGACCGCATTCGCGCCCGGACCCATGGACAAAAAAGCCTGGCGGACGCTTTGCGCGCGTTGCTGGTTTGGTGCGACAAAAACCGGCGACCATTTCAGGTGGAAGACATGATGCAAATTTTTGAGGCTGCCACCGGCGTGGATGTACGCGATATTCTGCAGCGTTGGCAGCAGCCGCTCGCGAAATAGCCCTTCGCTAATCGCTCGCCGCACTTCCGGCGTCGCCGCAATGCGCGTGTTAGCTTGCTGGCGGTTTCTGCCCGGCGCTCGGAGGCGGTGGCAACCCCGGTTGCTGCACGGGAGGCAGCGGTGGCGGCGGGGCCGCGAATTTCGCGTCGTCCACCGGCACGTTTTGCTTCATCTCTTCCACCTGAATCGTAAACCGGTTCCCCGGCCGCGCCACGGTCCACTTGAACGGCACCTTCACGCCGTCCGCTTCGCGATAGTCCGCGTAATCCACCTGCGTCGGATTTAATCCCAGTGGACTCTGCGCGTATCGCACCAGCCGCACCAGCAATCCCGTTTGCTTATCCAGGTAAAGCCGCAGCGGCGGTCGCCCCTCGGCACGTCCCTCTACTGAATATGTATCGTGGCCATCGATTTTCTCGCCGTCCGCCACCGTGAATTTCGGATACAGGCTTTTCACATGCGCGGCGAACTGCAGGTCCGCGTCGATCCGTGCCGCATCATTTTCTGAAGCCGACATCATGTGCGCGGGCCGGCCGGCACACTCAGCCAGCCGTGCTCTCCATCAAAAGCTGTCACGCTGTCGCCGCCCTGCAAATGCATCAGCGAAATCCGCTTCCCTGGCGCTTTCGAATACACGTCGGCCGGGAAAGTCTGTCCGCCAAACGCCAGCAGCTTTCCCGTCTGCACGCGCGAAGTTATTTTATCCAGCGCCGCGGCTCCACCAACCGCCGTCAGATACTTGTCCAGCAAATCTTCAGCCTTCGGCAGCGCCGCATTCTCGCTCGGCTTATTCGTTGCAGCGCGCGGACCGCCGGCTTCCTCTTCCTTAATTACCGGGATGCTCACCGGCTTCGCCGCGCCACGATGGCACGAGTAGCAGGTCACTTCCAGCCGGCCATCGAAGTTGTTTTTGTCGATGTTCAGCATCATGGTCATCATGTGCCCGCGCGATTTTCTTCGGCTTCTTGTCGTCGCTGTCCATCGCCTGGTGATCGTGGCAATATTCGCAGTCCACTCCCAGGGAAGCCGCGATGAACTGCATCCCGGGAATCAACTGGTCGGCCGGAATCCCTTTCAGTACCTGGATGTTTTTGAATTGTTCTTCGGCAAGCTTTTGGCCCGCTGCGTGTGCCGGAGCGGCTTTTTGCTCGACGTGCTGCGCCGCTCTCGCGCCGCTGGCTTCCCCGCCGGTGGCCGCACTGCCTTGCGGCGCTTGGGCCCATGCGGTGGCCAGCGTTGCAACGGCGCTCAGCAAAATCGCGGCGATGACCGCAGTCCAATTCTTCAAATGTAATTTCATCTGGCCCCCGGCGAGCACGCAGGATTGTAGCAAAGCACGAGCTTCGCTTCTTTAGTTTTGATTTTGTGGAGAAAACTACGCGTTGATCGCGCCGCTCTTGGCCAGCGCAGTGATCCGGTCGGCCGCCCGAAACGCCAACGCCTCGATGGTCATCGTGGGTTGGCCGCGCCCGGAAGTGACGAAGCTGCTGCCATCACACAAAAAGAGATTTTTCACGTCATGCGTTCGATGATCGGTATTGATCACTGAAGTTTTCGCGTCATTGCCCATCCGGCAGGTCCCCAGCAGATGCACCGCGAATTCCTGCTCAACGATGGGATAACTCCACTTTTTCGTCGCGCCCGCGGCTTCCAGCAGCTCCAGCGAACGATCATTCAGCCACTTCGCCAGTTTCAGATCGTCGGCATGGTCCTTATAAGTCATGCGCAACGCCGGTAAACCCCAGGCATCCTTCAAATCCGGGTCCAACGAGAAACTGTTGTCTTCCACCGCCAGTGAAGTGGCATGCGCAAACACTTCCATGGTGCGCGCAAAATTTCTGCCCTAGCACTTTCTTGAAGTCACTTCCCCACCGCGGCGAGCCTGGCGGCATGGCATTCAATGCAAATCCGATGGGCGTGATATCAAATCGCGCATCCAGTCCGCCGCCGCCAAAAAAGCCAACCTTCTGCGCGATCCAGTTCATAAAAATCGTGCAGGATGCGGCTCACCGCGAAATCCTTTGTAGTCGTTGAGCGGATGTTCGAATAGTTCCCAGCGAAATCGCTCCGCTGTTGAGCATCAGGTTCTTGCCCACGTTGCCGCTGGAATTGGCGAGGCCGTTGGGAAATTGCGCGTTCGCCGACATCAGCAGCAATCGCGGAGTCTCGGCGCCGTTGGCGCACACGATCACCGCTTTGGCCTTCTGCAGGTGCGTGTTCTTGTCCTTGTCGAAGTACGTCGCACCCACCGCGCGTCCGCGCGCATCAGTTTCGATGCGATGCACGTACGAATCGGGCCGGATCTCACAACGGCCAGTGCGTTCGGCGACGCGAATGGCCGCCACCAGCGAACTGCTTTTCGCTCCCACTTCGCAGCCAAAGCCCAGGCAGAATCCGCAATTCACACACGCGCTGCGCCCCGCGCGTGGCTGCGAAAGTATCGCCATCGGCGCCGGAAAAGGATTCCATCCCAGTTTTCGCGCCCCGCGTTCAAAAATCACGCCGGAAGATTTCACCGGCAACGGCGGCATCGGGTACGGCTTGGAACGCGGCGGATCAAACGGACTCGCGCCCGCCATTCCCGACACCCCAATCTCCCACTCTACCTTGGTGTAGTAAGGCTCCAGGTCGGCGTACTGGATCGGCCAGTCCACCAGGTTGGCGCCCGGCACCGCGCCCACTTTGCTACGCTCCACGAAATCAATTTCGTGAAAGCGCCAGAAATTAGCGGTGAAGTGCACGCTGGTGCCGCCCACGCTGCGTCCATAAACCAGCGCACGCTGCTGCTTCGCTTTATCCTGTGGCGTCTTGCGAAAAGTTGTGGGTTGCAGCTTGGGATGATTGGTCAGCAGGTCTTCGCCCAGGACGCTGACTTCATTGTGGGTGTAATCCGCTTCGCTTAGATAAGGACCTTGCTCCAGTACCACGACGCGAAATCCGTTGGTGGACAATTCCTTGGCAAGAATTCCTCCGGCCGCGCCCGAGCCGATAATTACGAAGTCCACTTCATCCGAAGTTTTGTATTTCGGCGTTTCCAGCATTACTTTTTATCCCCGGACTTCGCCACCGGCTGCCAGCCCGGATAATCCTTGTCATAGTAACCAAAAGGCGGCTGAAATCCGTGCTCTGGCTCGCGTCCGATCAGCTTCCATCCGACGCCTCCGCGGTTGCCGTTGCTGGTCTCCGGATCGATCAGAAACCCCGAGAGCGTATGTATGCGCACCGCATCAAAAAATGTTTGCGCACTTTGCTGATTCCGTCGGCCCCTTTGCGTCACGCCTTTCGCTTGGCTTTCTATCGCGCGCAGCACATCGTCTTGTTGCTCCAAAGTTGCCGCCGAAAACTTGACCACTCCGGGAAATTTCTCGCTGACCAGGCTGTGCAGCTCCGGCAAGCCTTCGCGGTATTTTTGCTGGTCACCGCTCGCAAACGTAACCAGCGCGCGATCAATAAAATAAATTACTCCAGCTTCGCGAGCGCCCGGAGTTTCGTCGGTGGGAATAATACGCGCCGAGATGGCGTCGACTTCCGTCACTTCGTCCGGCTTCAAAAATTCAAATCTATACGCAGCTCCGCTTTGCGCCGCTTGATGCGCGTGTGTAGCTGCCGCCACCATCTGCGGCCAGTGCGTGGCTACCCACGCGGCACTAACGCCCGCACCTGCTTGGGCCAAAAATCTTCGCCGGCTGAATTCGTTGATCATGAAATATTTGGGAATCCCGTGCTAGGACTCTAGGCGCTGCGTCTCTCAAGGTCAATACCAAATCGCTTATTCAACCAAGCAGTTTTACTGAGTTCAATCAGCCCACCGATGTGGCCTTTGCTAAAAATGGCGACGTCTACGTGTCCGACGGTTACGGCAACTCACGCGTCGTGAAGTTCGATCGTGAAGGAAAATTCCTGAAAGCTTGGGGAAAATACGGCACCGGACCTGGAGAATTCAATCTTCCCCATAGCGTAGCGGTTGACGCAGCCGGAAACGTGTACGTAGGCGATCGCGAAAACAGGCGCATCGAGATTTTTGACGGCGACGGAAATTTCCTGAAGCAATGGACCGGCATAGGTTATCCCTATGGCCTGTACATCACGCCCGACCAGCACGTCTGGATGATTGATGGCGGCTACGATCGCATCCTGGAACTCGACCAGGACGGCAAAATTCTCGGCGCGCTCAGTGAGCCCGGCCACGCTCCCGGCCAGATCGCCTGGGGGCACTTCCTGGCCGTCGGAAAAGACAAAAAGATTTACGTCGCAGAGGTACTCAACTGGCGCTTCGAGGTTTTTACTCCGGCTCCCTCCACTGGCCAGATGGCGAAGTACGTTCCGTCCAGGCGCATGTTCTGGGATCGCGTGCCGAGCACAGGCTGGTCCACGCATACCGCCGTACCAAAAAACTAAAATATCGGCCGTAAGGAATTTCGCGAATCGCCGCCAGGTTTGAGACACTACTGAACGGCACCTATGCCTACACTTACAGGCGGAATCGGCACCGGCAGCAAATGGCTGCTCGACCGCATTGTCGGCATCCTCGCCGCTACCGGCGTCAATCCCAATTTCCTGACTTTTCTCGGCCTGGTAGTAAATTTCGGAGCGGCGGTCAGTTTTGCTGTCGGCGGATTTCGCACCGGCGCGTTGATCGTATTGTTCGCGGGCTTTCTCGACATGCTCGACGGCCAGGTGGCCCGCCGCCAGAATCGCGTTACCGCCTTCGGCGCTTTTTACGATTCCACGCTCGATCGCTACGCCGATATGGCCCTGTATATGGGCCTGCTGGTCTATTATTCCGTCAGCGGCCGCACGCCCTATGTAGTTCTCGCCGCGGTGGCCACCGCCGGCTCCGTTATGGTCAGCTACGCGCGCGCCCGCGCTGAAAGTCTAATCCCGCTCTGTAAAGTGGGATTCATGGAGCGTCCCGAGCGCCTCGTGCTCCTGATCATCGGCGGCCTCTTCAATCGCATGGGCGCTGTTCTCTGGGTCATTGCCGTCGTTTCCACCATCACCGTCATCCACCGCATCGTGTACACCTGGCAGGAAACCCGCGCCGGCCGCACCCTGCCCGGCATCAAACTCACCCTCTAAATTCTCGTCAACTTTGATTCGTTGCTTGCTTCAGACGTTCTTCCACCGGGGCGGATATGACACTGCGCACGTGATCCTTGAGCGCGGTAACCTCGCTTTTCTTTATCGCGGAAGTATCAATCGTGTCGTGGAAAACCACTGTAATCACCGCCGGCCACAGCATCCAGTGCCCCGTACGGTGATGCTGAAATGAACCCACCAGGCTGACCGGCACAATCGGAATGCCAAGCTGTTGCGCTACGCGAAATCCGCCGTCCTGGAATTCGTCAACATGCCCGCTGCGCGTACGCTTCCCCTCCGGAAAAATAATCAAGCTCGTTCCGCCGTCAATGGCGTCCTGGGTCATCCGCCACATGCGCTTCAAGTCCGAAGGCCGCCGCACGTCCGGCACCGGCACGTTTCCAAATCTCTTCATCAGCCAGCCGTACGCCGGAATCTTGAAGTGCGATTCCAGCTCCCACCCGCGCACGTACTGCGGAATCGCGGTGTACAGCACAAATGGATCAAACACATTGACGTGATTGACCATGAAAAAACACGTGCGCTTTGGATCGAATCCCGGTGAGCGCTGCACTTCCACGCGCGCCCCGGACAAAAATACGATGCGCCGGCAAAAAGCCCGTTGCAGCCAGTCATGTTTCCGCGGATCTAGAAAAATTCCCAGAAATACCAGCGTTGGCGCGGCAATAAAAAAATGTAGCAGGCTTGCCACCCACAAAATCGCGGCGCGCACCGCCAGCAGCGCCCTGCTCATGAGTACCGGCTCATATATAAACGTCCACCGCGCCGGGCACGATATCCAGCGCGCGGCACTGCAGCGCGAGCACCTCGCCGTCCACCATCACATCCACCGGTTCGGGCATATCGAATTCCACGTGCCGCACCGCGCGCCGCGAAGCCTGCACATGCCGCATATGCCGGCCGTCGTAAATCGTCGGCAGCATGCGCAGCGCCGCCAGTCGCCCGATCGGCCCCCAATGGACAAACTCAATCAAGCCGTCGCTGGCGTCCGCGTCAGGAGCAATCCACATCGTTCCGCCGGTGTACGCGCTGTTATTGAAAGTCTGAAACAAGCACGGCCGCCGGTCCCACTCGGTGTCTTCGTCACAGCGCACCGCAAACACCAGCGGCCGCAATTGCGCCAGCCGCACAAACACTCCCAGCAAATATCCCAGGTGGCCAAAGGGTTTGAAATGGCGATTGGTCAACGCCCCCACATTGGCTGTGAAGCCCACGCTCACCAGATTGAAGGAATAAATCTCGCCGCCCGCGTGCGCCAGCCGCATCAAATCAATCTCGCGCGAGCGTCGCTCCACCAGCGCCTGCAAAGAAGCCTTCGCGCCGTCGCGCGTGTAGTCCCGCAAAAAAGAATTACCTGTGCCCAGCGGAAGGAATCCCATAGCCACGCGCTCCGCCGGACGCCCCGCGCCAAATATTCCATTCAGGATTTCATGCCCGGTGCCGTCGCCGCCCACCGCCAGAAATTTGCGATAGCCCTGCGCGTACCCTTCGCGAGCGAGGCGCACCGCATCTCCCGGCGCACCGGTGGACGCCGCATCCACCTCTAAACCCGCGGCTCGCAGGCGTGCCAGCGCCGGCCCCGCAAGTTTCGCGGAGCGTCCACCACCGGCTGCTGGATTCACGATGGCCAGAAATCGTTCCATGCCGGCAGGTTCTCTCCCGAATTATTTTTGTGACTATCTAAATGACGTATCGCCGTGAATTCTACAATTCCACCACAACCGCGCTGCGCTCGAATTTAGCTAGTTTCTCCGCCAGCACGTTCCTCTTGATCTTCATGGACGCAGTACGCGGAAAATCCTCGTCCACTATCACCACGCCCCAAACGCGCTTGTAGTTTAGCAGCCGGTTATTTCGCGCCGTGATTTCCGCGCGCAGCGCGTCCGTAAATGTCTGGCCCGGCTCCAGGTGTAGCACCAGAATCAATTGCTCGCCTACCATGGTTTTTTGCGGCCAGACATAATTCGCAGCCATAACGCAAAATTCCTTCACCGCCAGACTTTCAAAGACGCTCTCCACGTCCTCGGGATAAATGTTCTTTCCTTCTTCCGTGACAATCATATTTTTCTTGCGCCCAAAGAGTTGCAGGTGCCCGCTGGAGTCGAAGCGCCCCAAGTCCCCGGTCATGAGCCAGCCGTCCACAATGGTTTCGGCGGTCAGCTCCGGATCGTTCAGGTATCCCGACATCACTGTTTTGCTGCGCACCGTTACTTCGCCGATCCCGGCATCGTCCGGATTCACAACCCGCACTTCCATCCCCGGCAGCGGTTTCCCCACAGTGTCCGCGCGAAAAGGTTTCAGGTCATTCACCGTGACAGCCACCACTGTTTCGGTCAGTCCGTAGCCGTTGGCCACCGGTATGCCCAGGTCATAAAAAAATTGCAGCGTCTCCGGCTCAGTGAACGCCCCGCCAACGATAATCGCGCGCAGTTCCCCGCCAAAGGCTTCATGTACTTGCTTCAGAAAACGACGGCTGAGGCCCAATCGCGGCCTGCCGCGTGTCAGGGCCTTGTTCACCGCCACCAGGGCATTAAATATTTTGCGCTTGCGGGGAGCGAGCTCCTCAAACCGCGCCTGCAATCCTTTCTGCAGATTCTTCAGCACCACCGGAACAAGACTGACGTAAGTGATTTTGTACTTCACGAACGCTTCGCGCACAAACTCGGGACGCAAAGTGCGCAGGTGCACTACCGCTGCGCCGCAAATAAACGGCCCAAAAAATCCCACCATGAAGTCGATGGCGTGATTGGTCGGCAAAATACTGAGGTAGCGCATCCCGGGCGCAAACGGATACAGAGAAGTCAGCGCCACGCACTGCTCCAGATAATTTTCGTGCGTCAACATGCAGCCCTTGGGCCTCCCGCCGGTGCCCGACGAATACACAATGGTGGCGAGATCGCTTCGAGTGCGCGGCCGGAACTGCGGCTCGCCGGTGCTATTGCCGATGGTGGAAATGTTTTCCCAACGCAACGCTCCGGCCAAATCTGCTTTCGGTGGCGCTTCCGTCACGATTACGGTTTGCAGGCTTTGCGCTTCCGACCGTTCCGGTGCGGCACTCAACTGCCGCCAGATGGGATATTCAGTCACCAGCACGCGCGCGCCGGAATGCTTCAACAATTGCCAGTGTTCGCCGGCCGTCAATTTGTAGTCCAGCGGCACCAGCACGCCGCCGAATAAAATATCGCGTACGCCGCAATCAGCCACTTCGACTGGTTGGTCATGATGATGGCTGCGCGGTCGGCCGCGCCAAAGCCAAAATCCTGCAGCGCCCTGGCAACGGGCATCGCCGCATCGCGGAACTGGCGATAAGTCAGGCGGTGATTCTCGCGTTCGCGATCCGCCTCGATCAGGCAGACCTCGTTCGCAAACACCTCCACCGCATCCTTTAAAGCTGCTCCGATAGATTGGTATTTGGAAAGATCCAGCATTACAGGCGGGATTGTATACGCGCTGCCAGCGTGCGGAAATCGCTTACACCCTGCACTTCATAGTCCGGCAGCTCAATGCCAAAATGATTTTCCAGCCGCGACAGCAATTCCAGCGCCTGCAGGCTATTGATGCCCAGCTTCTTGAAAAAATCGTCGTCTGCCGCCAGCGAACCCGGCGCCACTTGAAAATGTTTCGCCGCCAGCTCCAGCACCTCTTGGGTTGTTTGGTCTTCGGTTCGCATCACCACTCCAATTTATCACCGCCGCGCTTCACGGCAAATACGGCATGGCGTCGGTCGATTCCACGAATTTTTTTAAAGCGGCCATCACTGCCGGCCGCGTGAACAACTCGCAAAACAAATCAATCTCGCGCCGCAGCTCGTCATGCGGAATCGGTTTCAGAAATTTCTTGGCCGCCGCGCGCGTGAAGGCATCGAACTTTTTAATCTGCGTCGCATTGGAACGCGCCACGTTCAACGCCTCTCCTTCCCCCGCCAACTGCGAGACCAGCCCGACCGCCTGGGCCCTGCTAGCGTTGACACTGCGCCCCGTAAGCAATAAATCGCGCACAAAAGCATTGCCCAGATCCCGTTTCAATCGCGGTATCCCGCCAAATCCAGGTATCAATCCCAGCCGCAGCTCGGGAAAAGCGAACCGGGCCATCTTATCCGCCACAATAATGTCGCAAACCAGCGCCAGCTCCAGCCCTCCGCCGAAACAAATGCCGTGTACGGCTGCGATGGTCACAAATGGCGCGGCATCTAGCGCATTCAACACTTTATGAATGCGCTCCAGAAACCCGCGAACGCCGGCAAGCCTCGCAGCGCCATCCAGCTTCGCTGCACTCTCGTAAAGTTCCCGCAAATCCGCGCCCGCCGAAAATCCAGATTTCTGCGCGCTCGAAATAATGCACACCGAAGTTTCCTCGGCCAACTCTTCGATGGCACGCATGAATGCTTCCAGTTCACCCAGCAAGCAGCGTGCCGATCTCGTTGGCCGGCTCTCGGTCCAGCGTCAGCTCCACTACGCCGTCCTTCCACTCCCACCGCAGCGCTTTTCCCACGAAAGACTTCAATGCGATCTCCCGCCGTACATCGCGGCAATCTCCGCTGAGAACCGCCGGTCAATGGCTTCGCGCCGCAATTTTCCGTTGGCGGTCAGCAATCCGTCGTCGGACATAAAAATATTTGGCAGCACCGTGAAGTTCCGCACCTGCCGGTAGTGCGGCAGATCGGCATTCACGGCATCGAGCGCCTTTTGGGCGCTGCCCGTAGCGACGTCCCCGGTGATCAACGCACACAAAAACCCGCGGCCGTTGCCCACTACCACCACTTGTTGCGCGCCGTGCAGCACCTGCGTAATCCTCTCTTCGATGGGCTCTGGCGCAATGTTGTGGCCCGAATTCAGAATGATCAGATTCTTAATCCTTCCAATGATGCGCCAATTCCCGTGCTTGTTTTTTTCTCCCTGGTCGCCGGTGTGAAACCAGCCATCCTTCATCACTCGCGCAGTTTCTTCAGGGCGGTTCCAATAGCCGGGGAAAATATGCGGGCCGCGCACCACGATCTCATTGTGCTCTGCGATGTCCATCTCGATTCCAGAAATGGCCTGACCCACATAACCTGGCTCGGGAGTCGCCGCAGGGTTATCCATCGTGCAGATGGCCGTCGTTTCCGTCAGCCCATAGACTTGCAACACGGGAATACCCAGCATCATGAAAAACTCCTGCGTCTCCACGGCCAGCGGAGCTGAGCCGCAAATCAAAGCCCGCAGCCGGTTGCCAAAGCGCTTTTTTATTTTTCCGAAAATCAACCAGCGCCCGACGGCCAGCCACAAAGCATCCATGGCATCCAGCCGCCCGAACTTTCCTTCGCGTTCGCGCTGCCAACTCTGCACGGCTTTGGTAAACAGCACTCGAATCGGTGCCGGCCGCTTGGCGATAGACTCCAGCACCCCGCGCTTCACGCGTTCCAGGAGCGTCGGCACATTCAGAAAATAATTTGGGGCGCTCACGCGAATCTCATCCGCCAGCCGGTTCAAATCCGTTGAGAGCGTAAGTATGCTTTCGCGCATCAGGCAGGAGAGCAACAAAATCCACGAGCCCGCAAAGTTGAACGGCAAGTAATGAAAAACCTGATGGGGATTTTTCGCGTGGCCCATAAGCTGATCCAGCCGCTCCGTGGTGCACTTCAGCATGTGCGTCACGTTCTGGACGTTGAGGCATACGCCCTTCGCCTCGCCCGAAGTGCCCGAGGTGTAGATGATGGTCACTAAATCGGCAGACTCTCGCGGGATCGGACCTCCCGCGACCGGTTCCCGGGCCGGCGCGATGCGCAGCATTTCTTCGGACGACACGCGATGCGGGCGATCCTTCCACTCGCGACCAATGCCTTTTACCAGATCGCCTTCACCGACGACCAGTAGGCTGGGCTGGCAATCTTTCATCATGCCGATGAGTTCGCCGATAGCCTGCCGGGCGTACAGCGGCACCACCACGATGCCTTCGGCCATCAGCGCCAGGTCTATGGCGATCCATTCGATGGAATTCCGCCCCAGCAGCACGCAGCGGTCTCCGGAAGTCAGTCCAAATTTCCGGACATACCCGCGCCCGCGCTGCACCAGCGCCAGCAATTCTTTGCCGGTGACCGAGGTGAAAGACTCACCCTGCACTTCGCGCAGTACCACGCGGTCACCCGCGCTTTTCAACTGGGTGAAAATGGAGTCGAGGAAATTGGGCATCGTCGCTTAATTGTTAGCGGCAAGTACCGCGGCCGTGGTGTCGTAACGTTCTGCCAGTTGCTGCAAATTTTCACCGAGAGGCGGCAAATAGTCTTCCCAGGACAGCACTCCCGAGCGTAACGGGAATTCCGGGTACTGCCGCCGCACCGCATCCTCTAACAAAACACCCATACGCGCCATAATCTTTAAATTGCGAACCACCGTGCGGCCAATGCCTTCCCGCACGGCTTCGCGCTCGGCCACCAGCGTTTCCATGATCTGCAGTAATTTCGGTTCCAGCTCCGGATCATCCACCGTCAGAAAAAGATGTTCGTGGCCGCGCTCGCGCATCAGGTTGCGAATGCGCTCGTCCATGGTCACGCCGGCGGAGGCCACCAGGCTGGGCATGCAGGTGACGATGCCGTGGTAACGCGAGGACACCATGTACGTGCCCGCGCGCAATATCGAAACCAGTTGAAACATGTCGTAATCGTCGGAAGTAAAAATCGGAATTCCGGGAATTTGTGGCGCGATTTCCCGGCAAGCCACGGCGTCAAGCCTTTCCATGGCCACCAGAATGGGAAACACTTTGTGCCGCTGCAAAAAAGCTTTCGTTGCATTGGTGATGCCGGAAACGTAGCGCGCAAACCTGCGCTCCACTTCTTTCCCGGACTCATGGAAATACACGGTGCGGTACTGCGCGTCCTTGTAGGCTCCGGTGGTCACGCGCGCGGCATATTTCGCAATGGAAGCTTTGACCGGCCACACGAACGGATGAATCGGGCAGATGACCAGTACGGGCATGTGGCCGTCCCAGCCGGACTCGCGCAACACTTTTTGCGCGTAGCTCGGCGGGTGCGGCTCGAAGGTCCATGCGGTGTCGGTGCCCAGCTCCGACTGGATTCCCAGTGAACTCAGCAACGTTTGCGATTCCGTGTTGCGGGTGATTACCAGCGAATCCGCGACGTAGCGCGCGCACATCTTGCGAATCAGCGGATCCATATGTCCCGCTTCCCCGCCATAGCCGACCGACAATTTATTTTCCGCCGACGCCATTCCGAGGGAGCCAATCATCATGGTGGTCAAGGCATTCGCGAATTTGCTCTTGAACATGGAGCCTTCGCACGCGATCACGCCGTGATTCTTCGCGCACTTCGCTGTACAAAAATGGCGGAAACATGTCCGGCAGGTGTACCTGGCGCGTGCCCTCAAAATATCCCTTGGTGCGGCCGAAGTCCTGGGTCATCACGCTGAAATCCACGTTTTTCGCGCCCAGCACGTGGCGAATCTGCCGCAGCATTTCCGAAACGCGCACGTCGCTGCCGGTATTGCGCGTTCCGTTGTAGCCCGCGAACAGAAGCCGCAGCGGTTCGCCGGGTTCCCAGCGCTGCCCTCGGCCCATCATCCAGTTGACCCGCGCCAATCCGATCAGCGCACTCACCCAGGCCACTAAAATAAAATCGGTCATGCGTGAGCCTGCCCGGCTGTTGCCGGAACCGCTGACGCCACGGACCCTGGCCACGGCTTCGCGGGGTAGTGAAACTTATTTTCGCGGCTGAATTTCAAAAGTGGATACGCATAGGTCGAAAATTTCGCCGGGGCTTCGCCGCCCAGCTCCGCAATCACCCGCGAATTATCAAACACGGTGTTCCAATTCAAGTACGGCCAGAAAACTTTGAGTAGAGATGCGCCGTAGCCGGTCGCTCCGCCTCGCCGCGACAGCCAGTCCACCATGCCCGAAAATGGTCCGCCCAGCCACGGCCAGTAGCTCGGCTTGCTGGTGCGGCCCGCAGCGGCCAGGGCGTCGGTCAATTCGCGAAACGTCTGCGAACCTGCGCCCGACGACAAATGGTAAATCTTATATGCCGGCTCCGCTTTCTGATGAATGCTCACGATCGCTTTCCCCACGTAATTTGCGGGCACTATATCTATGCGATCGTCCGGCCGCAACGGTAATACCGGCAGCCTGGCCAGCACATCGAAAGCCTGGGCCATATCGAATTGCGTGGTGGCCGGCCAGCGGCTATCCCCCAGCACAATGGCGGGCCGAAAGATTGTCGTCGGCACGTCCGGCAAAAGTTGGTGGACCATGTGCTCGCCGAATTTTTTGGTGCGCGCGTAGGGATCGTAGTCGGAACGCGTCCAATCTATCGAAGCATCTTCCTGTACGATTTCGTTTTGCCGTCGCCCCGCGACAGCAACGGTGGATACGTGCGAATAGCGCCGCAGGCCGTTGCGGTTCTGCGCGCGCCGCGCCAGTTGAATCACCTCCAGCGAGCCACGTAGATTCACATTCAGACACTGGCGCTCGGATTTGCGATTGAGCGAAGCCGCGCAATGAATGATTGAATCGGTGGTGTCCACCAGCTCGTGATAGGCGTCGTCGGTGAGGCCGAAGCGTTCCTGGGTGAGATCGCCGCGGAAAATTCGCACACGCGTATTCAGATATTCCGAGAATTCCGGGAATTCAAAGTGGAGTTGCAGCGACTTCCACAAGCGCTCGCGGGCTTCCTGGTCAGACTTCGCTCGCACCAGCAGATTGAGCGAATCGCGGTGCTCTCGCCAAAGCCCGGCGACCAGATAACTGCCCAGGTAGCCGGTAGATCCGGTTACGAAAATAGCCATGAGGTTAGGAAGACCGCCATGCGGGGTCGGGAGGCGCCGCCGTCCAGTCCAGCTCGCGCGGTGCGCGCGCTTCCAGTGGACGGCCCTCCATCAAGGGATAGCACCAGCGACGCAGCGCCGGAATATGCACGTTGATCCAGTAATCCCACCAGTCGATGGCTTCCGGTGCGGTAATCGAACATCTCGCGCTCTTCGGCAGGGAGCGCCGCCGAAAGCATGCGCGTGTTTTCGCACTCGAAAACGTGATCGTTATGCAGAATAAACGGTTCGTACAACTCGATTAATTTTTCAGCGCGATTCAGGTCGCGTTCCGCCCGTGCGAGCGGCGGTTTTTTCATTCGCAGCGCACTGGCCAGCTGGTTGATGCGTGAGACTACGGCTTTCTGCATGGGGATAGACATGCGCTCGTAACGCTGCTTGGACACTGGAATAGTTTCAAATTTTACTTTCAGCCAGTTATCCACGCTTTGCGCCATACGGTAATGCTTGCGGTGCGCCAGGCCGGTCAACTCAATGCTGCGGCCCATATTTACGGGATTCACCGCTGAGGTCGCCAGCTGGTACATCCGCGCGTTGCGTCGCGCAATTACCGCTGCGGCGATCAGGCTCATTCCGCGGCATACCATATCCACGGGAATCACGTCGAGACATTTGCGCGCATTGGTGGGCAGCTGCCGGAAGTTCGTTCCCAAGAGATAGGAAAGCGGACCGGAAGTGTTGATGCCTTCGTTCCATCCGGCGAACGGCGAGCGCTCAGAGCTTTCGACTATTGACGGCCGCACAATCGCAATGGGCAAGTCTTTGCCGCGCGTGGCCAGCACGGATTCGCCCAGACTTTTTGTAAATGTGTAAGTGTTTGGCCAGCCCAGGTGCTGCGCGCGCCGCATGCCAATGCGCACCAGACGGTTGCGCGCCCAGCGAATGCGGTTGCGCCGGAGCACGCCTTCCAGTTCTTTCGCGGGCACCACGGAGTCGTCCACGCCACGGCCGAGCGCCTGGCGTTTTAACGCTTTGATCAGTTCCACGCCCTCGGCGCGCTCTTCCACGCTGCGAATGGTCTCGCGCAACGATTCAATTTCGCGATCCACGTTGAATTCGGGATCGCCCGACGGGTTGTAATTGGGCTTGAGTTCTTCCGTGACGCGACCGTCGCGCATGCCCACCACGTAGCAGGTGGAAAGATGCATCAGCCCGGCGTGCTCGCAGCGGCGGACAAATTCCAGCAGATGCACGGCGGAATCCACGTTCGAAGAAAGCGCATCGCGCAGATCAGGATTGAAATCCGTGAGGCCGGCGCTGTTGACGATCAGATCCAGCGATTTCGTCAGGCGGGCTTGCGTGGCTTCGTCCAGGCCCAATCCGGGAGCGCTCACGTCACCTTCGACGACTTCCACTTTTTCTTTCAGGAAGGCGCCGAGGTTTCGCCCGTAGCGCTCCTGCAAAGTATCGAAGGTCGGCGACTCTTCCACAATTTTCTCGAAGCGGCGCTGCGCGGAAGTGGTGCGATTGCGCCTGATCAGCAGCGTGATTTTGCCAATGTCAGGAATATTTTCGAGCAGCTCCACCAGCCAGACTTTGCCGATGAATCCGGTTACGCCGATGAGCATGATGTTGCGGTTCGCGAGTGTGGCCCGCACGGATAGTTTTTCTACGCGGGGACTTTCACCAAATACCGCTACCGCGCGGCCGCAGGGACCGGTCGTTTCCAGCGGAACGGGTGGACGGGCGCTGCGCTGCTCCGCCAGCGTCAGCGCCGCCGCCCCCTTCCAGCCCAACTGCTTCACCAATTTTTCGCGCGAGACGCGGCCGTCAGTGGAGCCGCTGGCGACCCACGCCAGCGGACCGCGAGGCCGCACCACCGGATCGATCAGCCTGCCGGTGGCGACGCCGTCGCGAAACTCCAGGCGGTTGGCGATGATGGATTCGACGCCGAAATGTTTGGCCAACGGTTTTAAAATGTGTTCCAGCAGTTGGCTGACGAGCACCACCTGCTCACCGCCGCGCAGGGCTTCCACCAATTTGTCGACGGCTTCGCGCCGCAGTTGCGGCTTCAAAACATACTGGAAATATTCTTCGCCGAGAAGATCCAGGCGGTCGCGGCTCACGCCGCGCAGCAGGGTATGCAAAAACCGCGTCGCAAAGGTGCGGCTGGCCGCGTAGGTGAAGGGACGCACCAGCGCCATCCCGGCCATGCCCGCACGGCGCGCCCAGCGCTCCGAGTAACTCCGGGAGTTCCAGGTAAAAAACAGGACGGGACGGAGGGCGCCCAATTCCAGCAGGGAACCTTCGACCCGCCAGTAGGTAACCGCTGGATCTGCAAGGGTGGCCAATGGCGCGGCTGCACGCGCGGCTCCGAGATAGCCCGGCGGCGCGTGCGCACTACTCGAATTTTGGCGAGAGGCTGACATGCAGGTGAGTATTCAGCTTGTCAAACGCAACCAACAGTTGCAATCGAGACTTACTATCTGCCAATCGTAAGTACCTGAAGCGGCAGGCAATCCAATGCGTCGCAATTCAGCCAGATAGAACCAGCCACCGCTTAGTTTGCGCCTCTGAAAACCGCGCCAGTGCCGTCGTCAGCAACACCGGACCCCGCCGGCGGATGCCGGCGTCTTGAAATACCGCCTAAAAGTAGCATTCCCGCCCCTATCCCGCAAGGCAGCGGATGGACCGCCAGGAGGCCACCAGCGGCAAACGGCATTTCATCTTGCTGCTTTGGTGGTGTTATTGAGAGCATCGAGCTGTGAAAACATTTCTCTTTGTTTTGGCGGCAACGATGTTCGAGGCCGGCGGTGACGCCATCATTCGTCTGGCTCTGCGCCATCATTCCCTGCCTGCTCGAATTTCTTTTTTTCTGCTGGGATCCGTCCTTCTTACGCTTTACGGTACCGCACTCAACCTTGCCCCAGTGGAGTTCGCAACTATCACCGGGTTGTATGTAGCTACTCTCATCATCGCGTTTCAACTCGCTAACTACGTGTTTTTCCACACCGCTCCCACGCTTCCGGTTATGAGTGGCTGCGGGCTGATTGTCGCCGGGGGCCTGCTGATTTATTTTTGGAAATAGCCGAACCGCCTGGTAAATGTGCCCGAGCGTTCGAACGTTGATGTCGACGTGTCGACAATTGAACAAAATGTCGGCGCGCCGACATTTGCGTGACGAGGCGGGGTCCGACAACTCAGCTAATTGTCTGGCCGCCGACAATCGAGTTGAGAAAGTAAAGCAGGGTTAGTAATTGTTGAGATACACATCCAGTAAATGATGTTCCACGTGGAAACGGCATTTGGTTTCACGTGGAACGCGGAAAAAGCATGTTCCACGTGAAATATTCATCCGTTCGAACGGGCAGTTGATTCGAACGATGGCTCATTCGAATGGCGGGCCGATCTCCGGGGCGTTCGAATATTCCGGTGAAAGTAGTGTCGCGGCTTCCGGCAAATCGTCCTCGCGCACCCACAGGCGGACACCGCCGAGCGCGTTAGACCATAGCCAGTCCATGCGGACGGTATTTTCGTCGGTAAGAAAACACCTGACGCCCGCGGAATCGAGCACGCCCTTGGCGACCAGCGCTTCCGGTAGAAAACTGAACCGCCGAAGAGCGATCAGCCTGACGTCCGGCCGGTCCTCGTCAGCGACAGGTGGCGGTTGCCGTTCGAACGGGATGCCCCGGTTTGAAAATTCTCCTTCAAGGGCCAGCAGGGCGTCTGCGGTAAGCGCGTGCTGGTCCTGCGCAAGCCCGGCCAACTCCAACTCGCTTTTCGCCGCATAGGTGGCCGCCAGGCGTTCCCGTTCTTTCTTGTGATCAATCAGCGTCATTCGCGCATCATACGCAGCAATGCGGCGGCGGCCAAGTAAACACTCTTAATATTTGCGAGGAAGAGGGTGTTGTCTGAGAGTGCCACGGTCGGAACTGGAGATCCCTGTCAGCTCAATGCAGGAGAGCCGTCAGACTCATTGGCTACGCTGGCGAGCTCCCAATTGTCAGATGGCAATCTCCCGCGGATTTTTGTAAGCTGCCGCCGCGTCAATCGGAGGAATGGTTATGCGCTATCGAATAGTGATCCCGTGGCTGTTTCTTTCGACGGTATCTGGGCCAGCGCTTGTTTCAGCGCAAACGGTCGAGGTCAACCGACAAAATCGCACCGTGGAAGTTGTTGTCACCGAAACCGTACGCGTTGAAGCAGACGTCGCCAATGTCACGGTGGGCTGCGTCTCGTACGGAGAAACTCATGACCAGGCATATCAGGCTAACTTGGCCACTGCGGACAAAGTGATAAAAGCACTACTGGCCACCGGCCTGTCTAAGGCTCAAATCGAAAGCGGTTCGCTCCAACTGGGGGAAAACGATGGCGGCGAACAGGCGGCCAAGAATCCAGCTCTCCACAAGTCGCACAAATTCAAAGCGCATCAGAGCTGGAAAATTCGAGCTTGGGAGCCGGCGAAGCGCAAAAATTAATTGATGTCGCTGTGCAAGCGGGAGCGAATGGAGTAGAGGATGTGGTCTGGGAGGTGGCAGACGAGGAATCCCTGGAAGCTAAGGCGCGAACGGCAGCCATTGAGAAAGCCCGAAAAAACGGGCACGAATTGGCTAAGTCTGCTGGCGCCAAACTGGGCGAATTGCTTTACGCGAGCAATGTGGTCAACGGATTCATGACGTTCGGCATCTCGCAAACCGCAGTGTTCAGACTTCAATCGCGTCAGTAAGCGGTCTCGGGAATGCGAATTTTCCGCGCCGTCGTTCTCGCTTACACTTTTTCCTGAAAAGGTCTCCAAGCAAGCGACCGTGCGCGCAATTTTCGCCTTGGATTAACTTTGACGGATGGCGAGGCGGTGCGAAGAGGATTGCGCACTGCTAACTAAACGCCCCAGCCGTAGCGTTCGGCGTGTTCGAGGGTGCGAAGCATTTCTTCGCGGAGGATCTCTGTGAAGACGGAGCCGCCGACGGTGCGGGCTCCTGATTCGGAAATGTCCGGGGTGCGATAGCCAGCGCCGAGGACGCGCAGGAGAGATTGCTCGACCCATTCGGCTTCCAGCGAGAGACCAAACCCGTCGCGCAGCATCATGGTGGCGCTCAAGATGGAGCCGATGGGGTTAGCCGAATCGGTGCCCACGAGCGAAGGCGCTGAGCCGTGGATGGGCTCGAACAACGGCGCGCTGGAACCGAAGCTGGCGGAAGGCACCAGGCCGATGGAGCCCACCAGGGCGGCCCCGGCATCGCTTAAGATGTCGCCAAACATGTTGGTGCTGAGCAGCACATCGAATTGCGTGGGGCGCAATGTCAGTTGCATGGCGGCGTTGTCCACATACATGTGCTCCAGTTTCACGTAGGGATAGACCGTGCTCAAAGCGGAGACGGTGCGGCGCCATAGTTGCGAGCTGGCGAGGACGTTGGCTTTGTCCACGGAGCAGAGACGGCGCGAGCGATTTTCCGCGCGGGCGAAGGCGAAGGTGGCAATGCGCTCGATCTCCGGCGTGGAATAAGACTCGGTGTCCCAGGCGCGCTCTGCGCCTTTTTCGGTGGCGTTGCCGCGCTCGCCGAAATAAATGCCGCCGGCAAGCTCGCGCACAATTTCAATGTCCAGCTCGCCGAGGCGCTCAGGCTTCAGCGGGGAAATTGCGCGCAGGGGCTCCCACACTTTGACGGGGCGGACATTTACGTAAAGGCCCAGACCGCGGCGCAGGTCCAGCAGGCCGCTTTCGGGGCGCTTGCCTACCGGAAGAGCATCCCATTTGGCACCGCCGACCGCGCCGAGAAAAACGGCGTCGGCTTTGCGGCAGGCATCCAAAGTTTCGTTGGGCAGCGGGGTACCCGTGGCATCAATGGCCGCCCCACCGATGGGATATTCGTGCATCTCGAAATGATGCGAAAATTCCTGGCCGCATTCACGCAGAACGGTAGCCGCGGCCCGGGTTACCTCCGGACCGATACCGTCTCCCGGCAGCAGTACGATATTTTTTTTCATGGAGAACTCCGGTCCAGCTACTTTCTCGTGGGGTAGAAGGCGTAGAGCCACGTTCGCCGCCTTAAACCGCGGTAGACGCGTCGGCGGTCATGGCCGCAGGACGCCGCCGCAAAACTTCATGCGCGATGGCCACCAGGTCCCGGGGCCGCACATTTTTCGATTGGTCCGCCAGGGTGTTCACGCGCTGATAAACCTCCGCCAGTTCCGCATCACTCGGCTCATATCCTAAATCGCGCAAGCTCAGACGCAACGCGTTTCGTCCAGAGTGTTTCCCCAGCACCATCAAGCGGGAAGGGACGCCGACAGATTCGGGCGACATGATTTCGTAGGTCAGCGGATTTTTGATGATGCCATCCTGATGGATGCCGGCTTCGTGAGCGAAAGCATTGGCGCCGACGACCGCTTTATTGGGAGCGACCTGCGCGCCGGTAATTTCGGTGAGCATGCGGCTGCTGGGAAACAGTTGCGCCATATTGATGTTGGTGGTCACGCCAAAACTTTCCTTGCGCACCGCGAGGGCCACGGCGATTTCCTCCAATGCCGCGTTTCCGGCGCGCTCGCCGATGCCGTTGATGGTGCACTCGATTTGACGCACGCCGGCGCGCACCGCCGCGAGCGAATTAGCCACCGCCATGCCAAGGTCGTCATGGCAATGGGCGCTCAGCGTAATGTTGTCCACATCGCCCAGGCAGGCGCGGACGCGGCGAAACATCTCGCCATATTCTTCGGGCACGGCGTAGCCGACAGTGTCGGGAAGATTCAAGACCGTTGCGCCGGCTTTGACAGCGACGCGGCAAACTTCGCACAAATAGTCTATGTCAGTGCGGCCGGCGTCTTCCGCGGAGAACTCCACTTCGCCGACGCTGTTGCGGCCGAGCTTGACCATGGCGGCAATGGCTTCGAGGGCCTGCTCGCGGGTCATGTGCAGCTTTACCTGCAAATGTAAATCGGAGGTGGCCAGAAAGATGTGCAGGCGTGGAGAGGCAGCGGGCTCCAGCGCTTCGATCGCGGCATTGACGTCGTCTTTGCGCGCGCGCGCCAGAGCGGCAATGGGTACGGTGCGAATCTCCTGAGCCACTTTGCGCACGGCTTCAAGGTCACCACGCGAGGAAATTGGAAACCCGGCTTCAATGACGTCTACGCCGAGGGCCGCAAGTTGATGGGCCATGCGGATCTTTTCCGTGGTGTTCATCGAAAAGCCCGGCGACTGCTCGCCGTCACGCAGGGTGGTATCGAATATGCGGACTACGTCCATGGCGGACTCCTGTGCAAGTAACGCATTCGCGGGCGCCGCTAGTCAAATTTATCTTTATTCTGCCTTTGATAAACTTGCCTTATACTCGGTTTTGGGGGATTAAGGTGGATCTCGGCGAATTGCAGGTCTTTTTAACGGTGGCGCGGGAAGGCAGCTTCTCGCGTGCAGCGGAGCGGCTGTATCGCACGCAGCCCGCTGTGAGTCTGGCGATCCGCAAGCTGGAAGACGGGCTGGGCCAGCCTCTGTTTGTGCGCGGCTCGCGTCCGGTGCGCATGACCGACGCGGGAACGCTGCTTAAGGACTACGCCGAGCGGTTAATCAACCTGCGCGACGAAGTGAAGAAGGGCCTCACCGAGCTGGAAGGTCTGGAACGGGGCGAACTTTCGCTGGGGGTGAACGAAAGCTCCATTCACGCGCTGCTGCCGGCACTGGCAATTTTCCGCGAAAAGCATCCGGGCGTGCAGGTGCGGGTACACCGCATGTTTTCGCGCGACATTCCGCACGAAGTGCTGAACTATCGACTGGATCTGGGGGCCGTTTCGTATGTGCCGCGCGACCCGCAGCTGCAAGCCACGGAAATACTGAAAGACGAGCTGACCCTGGTGGTGCCGCCGAAGCATCCGCTGTCGCGCAAACGCGAAGTGGATGTCACCGATCTGGGCAACGAAGTGTTCATCGCGCACATTGTGGAATCACCATTTCGCCGCCGGGTCATCGAGCTTTTCGCGCGGCACCACACGGAACTCAATATGCCTATCGAAATGCCCACCATTGAAAGCATCAAGCGCTTCGTGCAGATGGGCATGGGCGTAGCTATCGTGCCGCGCATGTGCGTGCAATGGGAAATCGAGCACGGCTGGATGAAAGAAGTAAAAGTGAAGCAGTTGAACATTCCGCGGCACGTTTACCTGGTGGGCCGGCGCGGGGCGCGGCTGCCACACGCCGCCGCTGAGTTGATGAGGATTCTGCGCGAAGCGGCTCCCGCCAGTTAGCTGCGGCAAGAAGCTTTCAAAACACTGCGGCTTACAGCTCCCGGCGGGCATCTAAGTTATGCTATGCGAGCCGATCAATACGGCTCATTAGATGACCAGCGGACTCGCTATCTTAATTGTGGGCTTTGCACTTGGCATGCGGCATGCCACGGATCCCGATCATGTCATTGCGGTTTCCACTATTGTTAGCCGGGAGCGCTCGATCCCGCGCGCGGCGCTGATTGGCATTCTGTGGGGTTGCGGGCACACCATCACCATCGTCGCGGTGGGTGCCGCGATCATCGTGTTTGGCCTGGCCATCCCAGTGCGGGTGGGGCTGACGATGGAATTTTCCGTGGGACTGATGCTGATTCTTCTGGGCGTATTGAATTTGACCGGCGCGATGAAATGGATCACGGAGAAATTTTCGCCAGCGCATCCTGAAGTCACCGGGGCGCACGCTCATCTGCACGAACACAATTCCCATCTGCATCTGCACTGGCACTCGCACGGGGCCGGCGCCGAGCATCACTCCGCGAGTCTTGCTCCGCCTGCGCGGATACGTGCGCCGTTCGCGCGCCTGGGCATTTTTCACACTTTGAGACCGCTCCTGGTGGGAATCGTTCATGGACTGGCAGGCTCGGCGGCCGTAGCGCTCTTAGTGCTGAGCACCATTCGCGACCCTAAATGGGGGGTGCTTTATCTTTTGATTTTCGGCGCGGGAACTGTCGCGGGGATGATGCTGATCACGGCTGCCATCGCATTGCCCTTTTCTTTCGCGGGCTACAGGTTCGCGCGGCTCAACAGAGGACTGATCACCGCTTCGGGGCTGGTCAGCCTGGCTTTCGGTTTATTCATCTGCTACCACATCGGCGTTGTGGAGGGCCTGTTCACCAGCCATCCCACGTGGACGCCCAGCTAAGAACCCGCGGTACGTGATTTTGACCGGCATTTATTCGTTGGCAGCGGCAGCCTCTTCCACGGTCGGGTAGGCAGGGATGAGTTTCATTAGTCCCGAGACCTGCATAACCGCTTCTCCCTGTTTCGTCAGTCCCGCCAGCACCATGGTCTTTGCGGCATGCTTGCGGCTGACAAACAAAGACACCAGTGCGCCGACGCCCGAGGAATCCAGGAAGGAGACACCGCTCATGTCCAGCACCAGGTGGGCTGCGGGCTCCTGGCGCATGGTTTGAATGAAATTGTTCACGGTCTCGAGGCTCAGCTTGCCGCGCAGTCGCGTGACATTGTGCCCATTGCTGGCCGCAACCTTTTCGATCTCCAGTGTGGCGTTTTCCATAAGCTGGCGAGAATAGCGCGAAAGTCCGTAACGAAATATTAAAATCAGGTGAAAACTCGGGGGGCGGATCGGCTGCAGGCCGGTCGCGCATGGGCTACGACCTTGGACCTTGATTGTCCTTGAAGCTTCGCGATAACAATTCAGCCTGATTTCTATACTAATTGGTAATATTACTGTTGACTTAACAGATAAAGACTTCTATGGTGCATCAGACCCCCGCGTACCAGGCACGCGAATTTGCGGCCAGAAAGCCCTCATGGTCATACAGACCATTCCCTCTCCGTGCGATTACCGCGATCCGCCACGCTTCTGCCCGCATTCGAACGCTTTGCGGGCGCGCCGATTTTTGATGGTCCTAGCGGTCCTGGCCGCCACATGGGTCTCTGGTTACCCAGTCCGAGCGCAGCTGCAACAGCCTTTTGTGTACACCACCGGAGGGGCAGTCGCCATACGCAACGATTCCACCGGTGCGCTTGCGCCCACATCTGCTTCACCACTTTCCATCCTGGGATTCCCGGCGGTCATTGACGCCAAGGGGCGCTTCCTCTTCGCCGGCGGCAACGACAGCATTCACATGTACCAGGTGGATGCAACGACGGGCAGCTATACAGAAGTCTTCGGTTCGCCGTTCGCCTCAGGCCACACCAATGGTCCGATTCTGCTGGCCACGGAGCCGACGGGGACTTACCTGGCGGTGGTCAATAGCACGGGACTCAATCCCGGCGACAGCAGCGTCGAGACTTTTCAGATCAACGCCACCGCGGAAACTCTGAGTCCGGTGGTGGGCTCTTTCCTGGAGCTGGTTTCTTCCCCGGTGGGCGCGGGTTCCAATGCGGCACTTGGCAAATTTTTCGTATACCTGGGACCGAATTCGTTTTCGACGAATCGTTTCTACCAGCTGGACGGGGAGCTGCTGTCTTACACCATCGATCCCACCACCGGCTTGCTTGGCAATCAAACCGGAGCGGACGGATCCACCAATCGGGGACGGTCGTTTGGAGCGGACCCACTCGGGCGATTCGTCGTGACCGGGCAGGGTCAGCTCAGCGGCATCCTGGAGGTGACCTCCGCCGCCGGAGATATAGGGCAGCTGAACGTGGGTGGCGCAGTCTTTCCGCAGGACATCCTGGTCGCGCCGGGGCAGCGTTTCGTCTACGCCACGCTTTTTTCCGCGCCCAACAGCGTGGTGCACATCTACATCGTGGATACCGCCAACTGGACGCTGACCGAGTCTCCCAGTTCCCCGCTGCCGGGCTTCACATCTGTTGCTAATTTCGTTGCCGACCCCACAGGGCAGTTCGTGTACCAGAGCACCGCGCCCAACCAGGTGCGTGTTTATGCAGTGGATTTAGCCACTGGATATCTCACGGAGATCACTGGCTCACCGTTTACCGGAGCCGGACTGGGGCTGCCCATCGCGTTCAGCGTTTCCGGCGGCACGCAGCCCGAAGTTGGTCCGGTGGCGACGCTTACACCTACCGCGCTGAGTTTTGCGAGCACGCCAGTAGGCACTCCCGATTTCGCGCAGATTGTGACGCTTTCAAGTACCGGCAACCAGGCTCTGAGCGTGAACGGCATCAGCGTCACGGGCGCGAATGCCGCGGATTTTGCGGAAGTCGACAACTGCGGGCTGCCTACCGTTTTGCAGCCGACCAATTCCTGTTTTATCTCCATCGTGTTTACACCGTCAGCGTCGGGAGCGCGTCAGGCACAGCTCAACGTGGCTGACAATGCGCCGGGCAGCCCGCAATCCATCACCCTTTCAGGGACAGGAGCCGGGGGGCCGGCTCCCGCGCCGGCCATCACGTTCGTTCCCGGCACTGTAAATTTCCCGTCCACGGTGCAGAACTCCGCGAGCTTGCCCCTTAGCGTCACGGTGACGAATTCCGGAAATGCTGCGCTGAATATTTCGGCGATTGCGTTGGGTGGCAGCAATCCAACAGACTTTTCTGCGCCGTCAGGAAATTGCATAGGGACGGCCATCGCCCCGTCTGCCAGCTGTACGGTGACCGAATCTTTCACACCCGCGGCAGCGGGCCAGCGGCAGGCGACGCTCACGTTCACGGACAACGCCGCCGGCAGTCCTCATTCCATAAATCTCGTGGGGACGGCGACTGCGGCGCCTACCACAAGTCCGATACTGCGCTTTTCGCCGAGTCCGATCGTGGTACCGCCGACGACGCAGGGGCTGGCCAGCGTGCCCATCAGCGTGACCATCAACAACAGCGGGACCGCGGCGATGCACATCAGCAATATTTCCGCCGGCGGAAACGGCGCGGCGGATTTCGTAAATTCGTTTGGTAATTGCAGTACGGCGACTATCGCGCCGAGCGCCAGTTGCACGGTTTCGGTGGTTTTCGCGCCGGTCTTCTCAGGACCGCGCAGCGAAGCGATTTCGGTTGCGGACGATGCGGCGGGATCGCCGCACGTGCTCAATATGGTGGGCAACGCGGATCCGGCATTTACGATCACCTCCGGCGCGCTGACGGCCACGGTCAGCGCCGGGCAGACCGCGACATATACGCTGCAACTCACGCCGGGAGTTGATTACAACGGCATCGTTTCTTTCACGTGTACTGGCGCGCCGCTGGGAGCCAGTTGCAAGGCTCCGGCGACGGCAACGCTGAACATAGGGGCGCCGGCCGCGTACACCATCACGGTCCCGACCAGCGGGAAGTCCGTCACAATTCCGAATGACCCCGCGCGAAAAGCGCCGCCCAATCCTGCGGCGCCGTTGGCCGCAGCGGAGGCGCTGGCGATCGGATTGATGATTTGCATTCTGATTTTGTTGAAAGGCGGGCGCGCGGGCACGCGTTCGAATGCTTCGTTTTCGAATGCTGGACGTTATCGGGCCGCGTTGATGTTTGCGGGGCTGCTGCTGTTGGTGCCGATTATTTCTGCGCTACAAGGATGTGGGGGGGCAGCCAGCAGTACACCGCTGCCCCAGGGCAACCAGGTGGTCACGCCGAGCGGCACGTCGATCCTGATCCTCACACCTTCCGCGAACAGCAATTCCGGGAAGGCTTTGCAGCTCTCTCCCATTCAGTTGACGCTAGTGGTCAACTGAATGAAGGTCGCGCTAAATAACAGAAGTTCATTTTGTCGAAGCTTATTTCGCAGCCGAAATTCGGAACACCGTTCCGGCGGTGTCGTCGGATACCAGCAGCGAGCCGTCGGTTGTGACGGCGACGCCGACAGGGCGGCCATAGACCTGGCTCTTGGTGGGATCAGGCACCAGCCCGGTCAAAAATGGAACCGGGTCGCCGCTTGGTTTTCCATCCTTGAAGGGTACGAAGACGACCTGGTAGCCGGCGCGGGGACTGCGATTCCAGGAGCCGTGTTCCGCCAGAAATACACCGCCGCGATAGCTCTCTGGAAACTGTGTCCCATTGTAAAAGGCGAATTGCAATGGGGCGCGGTGCGCACCGAGCAGCACGTCCGGTACGATAGCTTTTGCAGTGAGGTCCGGCTTCTGCGGTTTCACGCGCGGGTCCACATTGTTGCCGATGTAGCTGTAAGGCCAGCCGTAGAATCCGCCGTCTTTCACAGAAGTCAGATAATCGGGCGGCAAATCGTTGCCGAGCCCGTCGCGTTCATTGACGCTGGTCCACAGGATTCCGGTGCCGGGCTCAATGGCCAGGCCAGTAGGATTACGAATTCCCGTGGCATACAGCCGGGCGTTCTTGCCATCCAGATCACAAATGGTAATCGCGGCGCGGCGCGGGTCGGCTTCGATACTGATATTTGATTCTGACCCGATACCGACCAGCAAATGCTTGCCATCCGGCAAGAGTGCGAGGGAGCGCGTGGAGTGTCCCCCTGTCGGCAGATCCATTAAATGTTCCGCTTCGCCCTGGCGCTTGGAGGTTTTGGGGTCGTACTTGAAGCGCAACAAAGCGTCGGTGTCCCCGACATAAACGTAATCGTCGTGGAAAACGATGCCGTAAGGCTCGCGGAGGCCGCTGACAAAAACCTCGTTCTCCTGGGCGCTGCCGCTATGTTGTGGATCGCGCAGGATCAGGACCTTGCCTGCCGCAGTATCTGCCAGAAAAATATCGCCGTTGGGCGCGACTTGCATCCAGCGCGGGCCCTTGAAGTCCGCCGCAAAGACGTTGATTTTGAACCCGGCGGGTACAGTGGGCATAAAGCCCTTGGGCGGCTTGGCCTCTTCGGCAGAATTATTTGCAGATTTGGATGCGAACGGCGCGGGCAATTCCGGTTTTTTGCCATTGGTCACTTGCGCGCTAGAGCCGGGCGCCCAGCACAGACCAATCGCAATGCTCACTGTCATGCACCTGACCCAAGCCGTGCCTGAAAATTTCCGCATCATGCCGTTTTCTCCTGAAGGTGGCTGCCAGCGTCCACAGCCCCGCTGATATGATGCCCGCAACCGCGATCAACTTCCACTCGAGGAATCGCCGGCCTGATGCCGGAAGGTTCAGCGCTAAACCGAAGCCAGGTGGCTCACTCCGAGTCTTGCATGGGATATTTCTTGAACAGTTCGTCGAGTTCGGCTTTATGTTCGGTGAACAACTTGATGTTGTCGGCGTTAGCGCCGCCCTTGCTTACCATGTCGGCGACTGTAGCTCCAGCCTGCACAGCACCCCAAGCTATGGCGGTCTGAATGATGCTCAATTCTGACAATGCAAATTTGCGGGGCGTGAAGCCGTGCGCAGCCACGATGGCGGTAAGTTTTGGCGAACTAGAAATAATGGAGGACATCTGGCTGAGTGTGGCCTGGCCCTCCACTTTGTCAGAGTTTTCTTTTGCCGCTTTCTGGAGTGCCGGGTCACTTTTCACCGCATCGCGCATAGCGCTCATGGTGAGCACGGCGCGGTTCACGATATCCATTGTCAAGGTGTAAGACTGGACTTCGGCCATATCTTTTTTCAGCTCGGCCTCGTGTTCGGGAGAGCTTTGTGCATGAGTGGCGACGCCAGGCAAAGAAACAGCCAGAACAAGCGCTACGGTACGAAGAAACATGATCACCTCGAAGGAGATTAGACACTGCCGGAGCCAGGAAGCGTATGCTGATGAGCCACTGGCACGCATTGATTCGTGACTCGAGCATGTCGCTCCGCGACCGTGCTGCGCATCCAATAAGCACCGCTTATCGTAATTGGAGTCGGGAAGGACCACCATCATGGAAAGCCCGTATGTTGGAAAATCGGTAGCTATCGCCGCCATTGTGACGTTTTTCGTCTGGACCGCTGTGCGCAGCCTGGGGGCGCGGCCCGCTGAGACGCCCGACGCCGCACTGTTTCCCAAGCCGGCAATCGACGCGCCGCTGGCCAGCGCTGCAAAGCCGGACAGCGTGGTTTTCGCCGGAGGATGTTTCTGGGGAGTGCAAGGTGTCTTCGAACACGTCAAAGGGGTGAAGTCCGCAGTTTCGGGCTACTCCGGTGGCCATACGAAGTCACCCTCTTACGAAGTCGTCAGCATGGGCGTCACCGGGCACGCCGAGTCGGTACAGGTCACTTACGACCCTTCGCAAATTACTTTCGGTCAACTGCTGATGGTGTATTTTTCCGTCGCGCACGATCCCACGCAGCTGAACCGGCAAGGCCCGGACACCGGTTCGCAATATCGATCGGCGATTTTTTATTCCGGCGAGGAGCAAAAGCGTATTGCGGACGCCTACATCGCCCAGCTCAAGTCCGCGGCAGTGTACTCGCGGCCGATCGTCACGCAGGTGGTTCCCTTCAGCGCTTTTTATCCGGCGGAGGGTTATCACCAGGACTATCTGAAGAACAATCCTCGCGATCCCTATATCGTTTTCAACGATCTTCCAAAACTTGCGCGGCTACAAAAAGAATTTCCCGCACTCTATCAGCCGGACTGACGCTTCATTCGCCAAGGTCGTTCATCGAACAAAGGCCACTTCTTGCATGTTTTGCGAGACGGACATTGTTATAGAATCCGGTGGAGGCCCACTATGAAGATGTTAGCGGCAGTTGCTGCAGTCGTATTCGCCGGCACTATGGCGTTCGAGCCGCAGGCCCGCAGCCAAGCAAAACCCGTCACCATCGACATCAAAAATTCGGAAGGACGCAACGTGGGTACCGCCACGCTTTCCGAGGCGCCCAAAGGCGTGAAAATAAAATTGGATATCAAAAATCTGCCGCCCGGGCAGCACTCCATGCATATTCACCAGATCGCGAAATGCGATGCGCCGGACTTTAAAACCGCCGGGCCGCACTTTGGCGCTGCACACGCCGAGCATGGCGCTCCCGCCGGCGACATCCCGGATTTTTCCCTGATTGTGGGTGCGGACGGTACGGCGCATGTGAGCGTGGTAGCGCCGAACGCCACGTTTGAAGCTGGAGAGAATTCAGTATTCAATAACGGCGGGACATCCATCGTGATTCACGCGGTTACCGATACCGCGGCCGCTGGCGCTCCCGCGCGCATCGCATGCGGCATTATCGCCAGACCCTGATAGACCGTTCGGAGGCCTGCTATTTTTTTTCCGGGCGTTCGGTTACTGCCTGGCCCGTGGGCTTGGGCAGAACGGATTTTCTGCCGCCGACGGCTTCCCCACTGAACAGCGCTTCCAGGTTCGGATAGGCGTAAATTGTCGGCGCATGATTCTGCATCAGGCCTCCGGTGTCCGCCGTAGGCCCGTAGTTGCTATGTAAATCGTGGCGCAGCATGCGCAGCATGGCGATCTGCTGGCCGCGATGATGGGCAGTGTGCGCGATACGTCTGGTGAGCACCCAGGCGCGTGAGCGCTGAACGTCAAAGAAAGTTGTTTGGCCCTCCCACCAAGTTTCGTCTTTGGCGCGCAGAACATCCAACCGCTTGGCACTGTCTTCCGCGTAGCGCTTCATGAACTCCAGTCTCGTTTCGTTGGTCGGAAGGGGCGGAGCACCCACGTCGACGCCCAGCATGGTTCGGAACCACAGGTCTTCGCTCACGCACTGGTGAACCATCTGCTCGTGCACGCTGCGTCCCCGGGGGTCGTCCTGGCGCGGCCGGCGAGGCAAGTCCTCGTCGCGAAATTCACTCCACGTGCCGATTACTTTGATTCGTTCGGTTTCGTAGGTTTCTACCAGAAAGTCGTATCGCATCGCGTCCTCGCTGGTACTTTCTACAGCGAGACCAGTGAACTCGCAAGGAAAGTTTGCGACCTTCTGTTTTGATCAAAAAAAGGGGGGAGCTTTCGCTCCCCCCTTTTGGTACCGACAGTTTATATACTTACTTTTTGCAACTCTTGCTCACCATGCTCACGTCGGTGACGTTCAGGTGGCCGTGTTCATTGGCGCCCGGATTGGTTTCATCCTTCATTTTTTCTTTCGCGCCGTGCATGTCGGCGTGCCACACCTTGCCGGTTACCGTAACGGTATGACCGACATGGTCGGACAACTTGGCGTTCTTGGAGTGCAGTTCCCAGGTGCTTCCGTCTTCGGCCATCAAGTCATACTCGCCTGACTTGTCGCCGCTCGAAAGGCAACCGGTCAGCGTACGTACGCTGTCGCTCTTCTTTTGCATCGAATCGTCCTGGGCCGCAAAGCTCGCGCTGGGAATCATTGCCAGGCTGGATAGCGCGAGGAAACTTAGTGCTAACTTGGTTTTCATCAGAATTGCCTCCTGGAGTTTCGTTTTACGAGCGGATGGGCAAGTCCGCTCCATTGCGATGAGAATTGTTTCACCCGGGCGGTGTGACAGCTATACGGGGAAATACTGAGCGGGTTACGAGCTAAGTCGTTGAACTGGAGAAGTTTGCGATAATCAGCAGAGAGCGGGAAAATGCCAAAAACCAGCGCGGGACTATTGATGTACCGGCATGAAAATGGCCGCCTGGAAATGCTGCTCGTACATCCTGGCGGGCCATTCTGGAAAAACAAGGACGTGTGGTTTATTCCCAAAGGCGAAATCAACCCTGGTGAGGAAGAGCTGGCGGCCGCGCAACGTGAATTTCAGGAAGAAACCGGTTTCATTCCGTCGGGAGAATTTTTGCCGCTGGGCGATGTGAAGAACAAGAGTGGCAAGAAAGTTGTCGCGTGGGCTTTCCGCGGGAATTGCGATCCGGCTGCGGTGAAGAGCAATACGTTTGAGATGGAGTGGCCACCGAAATCGGGCAGGATGGCGCGATTCCCGGAAATTGACCGGGCGGATTTTTTCACGGTGGACGCCGCTCGGGAGAAGATGCACGCCGTGGAGTTTGAATTCGCTGGCAGGCTAGAAAAACAGTTGGCCGAAAAACAAGGCTGAGCAAATCATAGGCACCGCCGAGAGCGGCACGAGTGGCTGACCTGCAAACTAATCCCCTGCCGCGCCCTGCTGAGATCTTTTGTCAGCGATCAGGGATGCCGGCGATTCGTGAGCTTCTGGTACAGCGCCAATCTGTCGCATTAACGCAAGCTGGTCCCAGTTGTCCCAGCCGGCCACGATTTTTCCGTTCGCGAATCGCACCATGGTCATACCTGTAACGTGAACTTTGCGATGCGAGGCGGGAATTCCCAGGTCGCCGCCGGTGTGCGTCATGTTCGCTGACCAGCGCACGGCCACCTGGTCCTCGTTGCCAAATGCGTCTTCCACAGTGGTCTTAATATCCGGGAAGGCCGCTCGGATTTGTTGCGCAAAAGCGATGAAGCCGGCCGGCCTGTGGACCTCGGTTTCGTGACCGCCTTGGCCGAAGCCGGTGGCTTTTTCGTCCAGGAGCTCGCGCACCGTATCCATGCGCCCCTGGTTCCATACCTCTTCAAACCACCGCTTCATCAGGGCAATATTCTCGGTTATGGGCATGGCTGACTCCTCGATTCGTGGGTGCATTGTGATCGAAATAATCAGAGGGTGTCAATTAACGAATTCTTAATACCGGTGTAACAGCCTGAGGGATAAAACCAGTGTTCCGCGAATCGTTTTGGAAATGTTTGGAGGTTGACTTGAACGTAATAGTTCGGTATTACGTCCTGACGCACTGCGCCCAGGCGGCCATGGCGAACCGTTAGAGCAAGACTAAGGAGGATTTTATGGCAGGAACCGTTAGCGCAATTCCCAAGGGCTATCACTCCATTACCCCGGCATTGACGTGCAAAGGAGCGGCAAAGGCTATCGATTTCTACAAGCAGGCTTTTGGCGCCAAGGAAGTCAGCCGGATGGAAATGCCCGGCGGGCTGATCGGGCATGCCGAGCTGCAAATCGGCGACTCGAAGATTTTTGTCAGCGATGAATTCCCAGGAATGTCTTCCGGACCGGACAGCAACACCAAGGCGCCCTCCAGCTACCTGTTCCTATACACCGATGACGTGGACGGTGTTTATAACCAGGCGGTTTCCGCGGGCTGCACCGCAACTATGCCACTGCAGAACCAGTTCTGGGGCGACCGTTACGGCAAAGTGTCAGATCCTTTCGGGCATCACTGGGGCCTGGCGCAGCATGTCGAAGATGTGTCGCCCGAGGAGATGGAGCGACGGGCAATGGAGTGGCATGCGGGCATGGCCAAGTCCGCCGGTGGAAATAATTAATTTGTTTTCACGCTAGATTGATCACTGATTGACTGTAGTTGATTCTCTGAATGCGCCCCACGGGTTAGCTGCCCTGCCGTGGGGCGCATTTTTATATGCAGGCAGAAATGTCTCTCTTACAAAGCCTTCACATGCGGATGACCGTTTCGGGACTGGTACGGGCCATCTTGCTGCAATTTTGATTCAAGCCGGGATCATCACAGTGATTTTTTCGATGGTGAATTCTCAACTGACCAAGCATCCGGAGCGATGAGATCCCCGAAGGCCGGGAAAGATAGCGCGCAGATCAGCGTGATCTTATCTGCTGCGGCTGGCCTTGCGTTTGTGTGACCTAGCTTTAGCGATAGAATCGCGGGTCTTTTTGGGAAGCTTGCCGACGACCAGGTCGTAAGATTCGCGAAGCAGATCCGATAGTTCGCCGGAAGGAAGCGCGTCTTTGGTTTCGAGAGCCACCCACCTGGCGCGCGCGAGATAGGGCGCAGGAATAATGTTGGGGCGCTCGGTCAACTCAAAATAGAATTCCGGTGAAGTTTTGAACGAAAGCCAGACGGCGGCTGGCTCAAGCGCGGTGTGAGCAAACATTTTGCCGCCGACTTTGAAGGTCAGATCGTTGCCCCAGATGACGTGTTCCGTGGCGGACGGAAAAGACAGGCATAAATCGCGAACCCAGCTGGCATCCATGCGATTAACTTAGGCGAAAATTTTGCGGCTCGCAAATTCTTGGGCAGAAAATCGGTTGGCGGCCGCGTCTAGGCTTCAGTACAGGCATTTATAGAAAGATTTACGGCGATATGGCGATTGGTCGTGTCGCTTCGCCGGGACACCATGAACCGAGAGCGAAAACGGTCATTGGCCGGGCTCGTTAAATTCAGAAATAAGAGAGATTACAGATGAATATTGATAGCAGCAATAAAGTATCGGGAGCGCAAGAAGATGGTTTCACGGCGGCGATAGAAGCAAAGACATCACAAATTCCCTCCAGTGCTTACCTGGTGGCGGCTCTGGCGTCCATGGCAACGTCGGCGATTTTTAAAGCCACCGGCAAGGACCATGCGGCGTTGTTTGTGGGACAGTGGGCGGCACCGTTCCTGCTTCTCGGCGTTTACAACAAAATGGTCAAGCAGCACGGGTCTGACGCGGAATCCAAAAAGCGGAATTATCAGGGCTCCCAGAGTGCGGAGAGCTACCGGACCGCAACGGTTTCAGCCTGATTTTGTAAACTTCAAGAGTTTGAGAAAAAGCGGCGTGCCGGCGAGGGCTGGCTATGCCGCTTTTTTTTGAATGCTAGATAGAAATCAAGATTTGGTGAGAATCTTGTATTGCGCGGAAGTGAGCGGGACGACGGACAAGCGGCCCTGACGGACGAGTGGAGAGTCTTCGAATAGCGAGTCAGCTTTCATTTCGGCGAGAGAGACCGGCTTGCCGATGGCTTTGCCGGCTTTGATGGTGATGACTGGAACTTTTGGATCGGAAATGTTTACCGACACCACCGAAGCGGTGCCTACCGCGCTCTTAATGTCGCCGGTTTCGTAGATCACTAATTTTGTGCCGGGTTTCATTTCGCGAAGATTTCTGAGCGCAACGGGATTGGATACGCCGTCCCATTCAGTCACCCCATCGCGTTGCAAGTTCGCGAAGCTGTAACCGGTGGGCTCGGTTTTGAGCAGGTAATAGTCGGAAGGCATGTAGGCCACCTCGGATCTTTCAGCTACTCCGGAAATATAGCGGAATCTAACGCAGGTCGCGGATGATTTCGCGCGCGGCGTTGGCGCCGGACGCGCCGGTAAGTCCATTGCCCGGGTGCGTGCCGGAGCCGCAAAGAAATAATCCGCGAATGGGCGTTTTGTAGCGGGCCCAATCGAGGACCGGGCGCATGGTGAAAAGTCTGATCGAGCGCCAGTTCGCCGTGGAAAATGTGGCCGCCGGTGAAACCGTACTTGGTTTCGAGGTCTTGAGGCGTGATGACTTGCGAGGCTTCGATCAAGCTCGGCGAAATTCGGGAGAATATGCGGCGATGGTTTTGATGACGGCGTCGCCCAGATCTGTGCGGCGCGAATCCCACGTTCCATTTTTCAATTTGAAGGGAGCGAACTGCACGTAGGCGGAGAGAACGTGTTTGCCACCCGGCGCGAGAGACGGATCGAGAAGCGTGGGAATGGTGATGATCGAGATAAGGCGCCGTCGAGAATTCTCCGTACTTGGAGGCGTCAAAGGCGCGCTCGAGATAATCGATTTCAGGGCCGATGTGAATGCGGCCGGAAAGCGCCTGGCGGAAACCGTCCGGGCCCGACGGTGCCGGCGAGCGAGGGGAAAGCGGGCAGATCGCCGAGCGCAAAATTTACTTTGGCGACGGTGCCGTTGGCGCGGATGTTGCGGATGCGCAGAGCGAAAGTGGGATCGAGCTGCGAAGGATCCATGAGCTGGAAGAATGTGCGCTTGGGATCGACGCCGGAGACCACCGCTTCGACGGCGATTTCTTCGCCGTCGGCGAGGACAACGCCGGTGACCGCGCCGTTTTTAACGCGGATGTGCACGCACTTCCGCATTGGTGCGGATTTCCACGCCGGCCTGCTTGGCGGCATTCGGCGAGCGCGTGGGTGAACGTGCCGAGCCCACCGCGCACAAAATGCCGCCGAGCCGACGGGATTGCGCATCGGCGGCGGCGCGAAGGAGAAGTACCGCGGTGGAACCAGCGGACCACGGCCCCAGCGCGGTGCCGAAAATTCCGCGAGCGGCGATCACGGCGCGAAGCAATTCTGTGTCGAAAAATTCCGCGACGAAATCCGCGACGGCCATGGGCCCCCAGCGCAGCAGATCGAAAATGCCGTATTTGCCCAGGCCGCGAACGCCGCGGCCGGTCTTCAGCAGGTTCCAGAGATCTTCCGGCGAAGGCTTGTCGATGGAAGGCGGAGTGATGGAAGAAAGTTGCGCAAAGACGCCGGAGATTTGCTGCGAGCGACGCAGCGAACTCCGTGTATTTGGCGGCGTCTTTGGCCGACAGGCGCGCGATGCCGCCGGCGGTCTTGGCGTGATCGTCGTAGAACAGCAGCGACTGGCCATTCAGGCTGGGCGCGAAGACGCGCGGATCGGGGCGAAGAATTTCGCAATCGAATTTTTCGACTTGCAGGTCGCGCGCAACGTCGGGCCGCAACGGACCGAGGGTGTGGGCCAGCGTAGAGGCGCGGAAGCCGGGGTGAAATTCTTCCGTGATGGCGCCGCCGCCGACTATTTCGCGGCGTTCGAGAACGAGGGGCTTGAATCCGCCTTTGGCGAGATAAAACGCGGCGATGAGGGCATTGTGACCGCCGCCGATGAAAACTACGCGCTGTCCGATGGGCATGGTCAGTTGGACTCTTTGGCAGAACGAGCGGCGGTCGATGCTACGGGTTCAGGCTCGAAGCGGCGCGCCATTGTCGTGCCATTGGATTGCCGCGGCGCTGCCGACTTTTTCCATTCCTTCAGAATGACCTGGCTGGCGATGCGGCCGTTGGCGCCCATGATGCCGCCGCCGGGATGCGTAGCCGATCCGCACATATAAAGGTTGTCGACCGGAGTGCGGTAGTAGGCCCAGCCGGCCACGGGGCGCAGGAAAAATAATTGCTCGAGCGAAAGTTCGCCCTGAAAAATATTGCCTTGGGTGAGACCGAATTCGCGTTCGAGATCGAGCGGCGTAAGAATCTGGCGGCCAATGATGATGTTTTTGATATTGGGCGCGTATTCGGAGATGGTGTCGATCACGTTGTCGCCGAAAGCTTCGCGCTGATCGTCCCAGGTGCCTTCGGCGAGCTTGTAGGGCGCGTATTGCACGAAGCAAGAAAGCACGTGTTTGCCGGCGGGCGCGACGCTGGGATCGGTCAAGCTGGGAATGACCATATCGATGTAAGGGCGGCGCGAATAGTGGCCGTACTTGGCGTCGTCGTAGGCGCGCTCCATGTATTCCATGCTGGGCGAAATAGAAATTGCGCCGCGAAGATGCGCGCCATCGCCGGGCATGGATTTGAATTCGGGCAGCGCGTCGAGCGCGATATTTACTTTGCCGGAGGAGCCGCGGAATTTGTAGCGCCGCACGCCTTCCAGGAAATCGGCGGGCAGTTCGGAGGGTTCGAGAAATTTTTCGAAGGTGAGATGCGGGTCGACGCTGGAAGAAACTACGTTGGCGCTGATTTCTTCGCCGGATTGCAGCACGACGCCCGCGGCGCGGCCATTTTTTACCACAATTTTTCCGACGGGCGCCTTGGTGCGAATTTCGACGCCGGCTTCGCGCGCGGCGCCCGCGATGGCGTTGGAAATTGCGCCGGTGCCGCCGCGGCTGAAACCCCAGGAACGGAACGCGCCATCAATTTCGCCCATGTAGTGATGCAGAAGCACGTAGGCGGTGCCCGGTGAGCGGATGCCGAGGAATGTGCCGATGATTCCGGAGGCCGACATGGTGGCTTTGAGCACGTCGGTTTCGAACCACTGGTCGAGAAAATCCGCGGAGCTCATGGTCATGAGCTGAATCAGGGTGTAGCGCTCGTCGGAAGACAGTTCGCGAAAGCGCTGCATCATGAAAGTGCAGCTGCTTCAGATCGCGCGGATTGAGCGTGGTGGGATCGGGCGGGATCATGGAGAGCATGGGCTTCACGAAGCGGCACATCGGCGTCATCATCTTGGAAAATTCGTCGTAGGCTTCGGCGTCAACGCGGGAGTGGCGGCGAATTTCGCGGATGGACTTGGCGTGATCGTTCATGCGCCACAGATGATTGCCATCGGGCATGGGAGAGAAAGTGCCATCGAGCGGCAGAATTTCGAGACCGTGGCGCGGAAGATCAAGCTCGCGAATGATTTCGGGGCGAAGCAGCGAGACCACGTAGGAACATTCGGAAAAAAGAAAGCCGGGAATGATTTCTTCAGTAACGGCGGCGCCGCCCAGAACGTGACGGCGTTCGAGGACCAGCACTTTTTTGCCGGCCTTGGCCAGATAAGCGGCGTTGACCAGTCCATTGTGACCGCCACCGATGACGATCACGTCGTAGTGCTGCATCATTTTGCCAGAGCTCCGTTACACACCAGCGCGAGGAATCGACGAAAGAGCGATTGCAAAGCGCGCACAACGAATTAAGAAGGGCGAATAATCAGAAGGCATTCTACTGGCAGCGGCAATGGCGCACAAGTGCGCGGTAGCAGCGCGAACGTAATGGCGCTCGCGTATACTGCCAAGCAAGACTGGGCGCGGCGTGAGAACAGCGTGATGAAGATATTTTCCCTCAACGTTGGGCTTCCGCGGGAAGTGGCTTGGCACGGCTACGTGGTGGAGACTGGCATTTTCAAAGAGCCGGTGGCTGGTCGCGTTTATTTGCGCAAATTGAATCTCGATGGCGACCGGCAGGCGGATTTGACCGTGCATGGCGGAGAATATAAAGCTGTGTATTGCTATCCCCTGGAGCACTATGCGTATTGGAAGCAGGAATTGCCCGGGCGGGAATTGCCGATGGCGATTTTTGGAGAGAATTTTACGACTGAAGGATTGCTGGAGGACGTCGGTACATCTGGGCGATCGATTTTCTGTGGGAACGGCCGAAGTCGTGGTCACGCAACCGCGCCTGCCTTGTTACAAATTGGGAATTCGTTTTCAGGCGGACGACATGGTGAAGCGGTTTTTGGCCAGCGGGCGGAGCGGATTTTATGTGGCGGTTACGCGCGAGGGTAAAGTTGGCGCGGGGGATGAGATCAAGGAACTCTCGCGGGACAGTAACCGTGTATCCATCGCCGACATCGTTCGATTGTATGTCGCGAAGAAATATACCAGCGCGGACGTAGGAGCTGGTGCGCCGGGCCTTGAAAGTAGCGGCGTTCCCGGAAAGCTGGAAGGAAGAATTCGCGGCGCGGATCGCACGATAGTTTTTGTGATAGGGCTCGCAGCTTGCGAGCGCGGCGATTCCGCACCTATAATTCGATGGCTTTGTCAGCGGTTTTTGTTTTGACCGGAAGTTGACGGCGGGATGTATTGGAGGGTTTGTGCCGGTAGGTACCGCGTTTCACGAAAGAACTCTGGCGCTATGCGAGAGCCTGAATTATCGGGAGTGGTCGGGCTACTACACGGTGAGCGTGTATGAAATGCATCACGAGCACGAGTACAACGCCATCCGCAATTCCGCGGCGCTGATCGATATTTCGCCGCTGTTCAAATACAAGGTGACCGGGCGCGACGCGACCAAGTTGGTGAATCGGGTGATTTCGCGGGACATCAATAAAGTGGCCGTGGATCAGGTGATTTACTGCTGCTGGTGCGATCCCGAAGGAAAAGTAATCGACGACGGCACGATTACGCGGCTGGGGGAAAATGAATATCGCTGGACGGCGGCGGATCCGAGTTTGCGCTGGTTTCAACAAAACGCGCTGGGCCTGGACGTAAAAATCGAAGATATTACCGAGCAGGTGGCGGCTTTGGCACTGCAGGGGCCGACTTCCGGAAGACTGCTGAATGCTGTGGCGGAAGCGAATATCACGCAATCTGAAATATTTTCGCGTGACGCACGGAAAAATTGCCGGCGTGCCCGTGGACATTTCACGCACGGGATATACCGGCGACCTGGGATTTGAAATCTGGATGCCGTGGAAAGATGCGGTGACGGTGTGGGACGCGCTGAATAGTGCAAGGGCAAGGCGTTTGATATTCATCCGGCGGGAATGATCGCGCTGGATATCGCGCGCATCGAGGCGGGACTGATCCTGATTGAGGTGGACTACACCTCCAGCAAGAAGGCGCTGATTGATGCGCAGAGATTTTCGCCGGCGGAAATCGGGCTGGGCAAGCTGGTGGATTTGAAGAAAGAGACTTTTGTGGGGCGCGAAGCGCTGGCCCGCGAAGCAAAGAAAGGCGCGGAGCGCGCGCTGGTCGGGCTGGAAATTAACTGGAATGAAGTGGAAGCGCTGTACGACAAAATGGGCATGGCGCCGCAGGTGCCGAGCATGGCTTCGCGGGTGGCGGTGCCGGTGTATCGCGGCGGGCGGGTGATCGGGAAGGCGACTTCCACTACGTGGTCGCCTACGCTTAAAAAAATGATCGCGCTGGCCTGCGTGAACCGCGAACACTCCGACTGTTGGCACGACACTGAATATTGAAATGACCGTGGAAGCGGTGCGCCACACTGTTTCGGCAAAAATTGTGCCGATGCCGTTTTTTAATCCGGCGCGCAAAATGGCCGTGCCGATTATTTAGAGCCGCGCAGGACGGCGGTTGATTAGGCCGGCGAGAACAATTTGCTGAGTTCTCTTTCAACTGACAATTCATCACTCATTGAGGCGATTGTATTTTTTCAGGACGGCGCGCAGGCGGTCGTGCGGCAGGGCGATGACTTTGTGATTTTCGATGCCGGTCATGGTTTCGGCCGCGACCATGGCGTTGATGATGGCTTCTTCGGTGGCCTGCACCGTGGCGGCGAAGAGCGGTTCAATTTTTTCGTTGGGCAACATTTTCAGATCAACGACTTTATTGGCGAAGCCAGCGCCAGGATTGGCGGTGGAAAAGGCGATGAAGATGTCGCCGGAACCGTTGCCGGAGATGCTGCCATCGCGGCCGAGGCCCAGAGTGACGCGGTGAGCGATGCGTTTGAGCTGGTGGGCGAGCAGCGGCGCATCGGTGGCCACGACCACGATGATGGAGCCGCGATCCGCTTCGTTGAAAGAGGTGGAGGCGTAGGCGCGCTCATCGGGAATTTCCTGGCCGACGGGAACGCCGGCAATGCGCAGATTGGGGCGCGTGCCGTAATTGCATTGCACCAAGACGCCGACGGTGTAACCGCCGGATTTGGCGTCGAGTTTGCGCGACGAGGTGCCGATGCCGCCTTTGAATTCGTTGCAGACCATGCCGGTGCCGCCGCCGACGTTGCCTTCGGGCACTGCGCCGGAAGTTGCGGAATCAATGGCGTGAAAAGCGTCGGCGGGCTTCACGTGAAAACCGTTGATGTCGTTGAGCCAGCCGTCCCAGGTTTCCGCGACAACCGGAAGCGACCACCAGTAACCGGCAGGATCGGGCTGGCCGTGGGCCACGCGCCACTGAATGACGGCGTCGCGCACGACGCCGACGCTGTGAGTGTTGGTGATCATCACCGGGCCTTCGAGAAATCCGGATTCTTCGACCCAGGTTGTGCCGGTCATTTCGCCGTTACCGTTTTCGGTGAACCATCCGGCGAAGACAGGATCGCTCATGGAATTTTTGCCCGCGCGGCAGTACGGCGGTAACGCCGGTGCGCACCGGACCCTGGCCGATCTGTAGTTTTCCTTCGCCGGAGATCAGCGTGGTGTGCCCGACGGTAACGCCGGCCACGTCGGTGATGGCGTTGAGCGGGCCGGGAGTGCCGTCGAACGGCACGCCGAGATCGCGGGCGCGGGGCTTGGTGCTACTTTTTTCCTGCGTATTTTCCTGAGCGCATCGCCGACACCACGGAAAATAGAACAACGAGGAGCAGCGATGCCAGGATTCGAGAATTAGTGCGCATATAAATAGTTGTCTCCAAAACGTAAGGATGCACAGTAATGCAACATCTGTTGAAAGAAAAGTGCGAACGCGGCTTGCCTCCGGAACGTGACAGATAGATGTTCATGAACTCAGGCTGGAAAAACTTTGGCGAGCGGCGGATTGCAGCGCGGCGCCAATTGTCGCGGATTCTTCCGCGGAAAGAATAAATGGAGGAGCGAGGAGAAGGTGATCGCCGCGCAGGCCATCCACGCACCCCTGCGTGGGATAGGTGAGGACACCGTTCTTCCATCGCGGCCTGGCGCATGCGCTCGGCAATATTTTCGGAAGGCGGGAAAGGTTCGCGAGTTTTTTATCTTTGACGAATTCGATGCCCAGGAGCAGGCCAAGCCCGCGGATGTCGCCGACGTTCGGATGCGCCAGCAAAGGCGCCAGGTGGTGGCGCAGCGTTTTTGAGATTGCCTCGACGCGTGCGAAGAGATTGTGGGCTTCGAGGTAGTCAAGCACGGCGTTTCCTGCCGCAGTAGCGACGGGATGCGCCTGATAGGTGAAGCCGTGCTGGAAGATGCCGGAGCCGCGTTCGAATGCGGCCACGACGCGCCTGGAAACCAGGACCGCTCCGAGAGGCGCGTAACCACTGGCGATTCCCTTCCCTACCAGAATGATGTCGGGCTCAACATTTTCCTCGCGCCAGTGCTGGATGGCGAAAGGTTTTCCGGTGCGGCCCATGCCGGACATGATTTCGTCGGCGATGAGCAGGATTTTGTGTTCGCGGCAAATTTCCGCGATGCGCGCGAAGTAACCTTGCGGAGGAACAGCAGCGCCGAGGGTGGCGCCGACCACCGGCTCAAAAATAAATGCGGCGGCAGTATGACCCGCTGGGCCGCGAAGGAATTTGTCGAGATCGTTGGCGCAAGCGAGGCCGTAGTCGTCTTCAGATTGATTTGCCGGGCGGTGATAGGGGAAGCAGGGCTCGATGTGTCCCCATTCCGGAAGCAGCGGCTGATAAGCGGCGCGGCGAGCCACGTTGCCGCTTACGGCCATGGCGCCAAGAGTGCTGCCGTGGTAACTCTGGCGGCGCGAAATCACGCCGTAACGCTGGGGCTGCATCGGATTCGAGATGAAATTGCCGCGCCAGCTTGATGGCGGTTTCGGTGGCTTCCGAGCCGCCGGAAGTGAAATACACGCGGCCACCATCGTGAAAATTTGGCGGCGCCATTTGCAGGAGGCGAGCCGCGAGCTTTTCAGCTGGGGCGCTGTGGAATTGCGAGGTGTGCGCGAAGGCGAGCTGCGAGGATTGCTCGGCCATGGCGCGGCCGATTTCCGGGACGCCGTGACCGATGTTGACTACCGCGGCCTGGCCCGAAGCGTCCAGAAAGCGCCGGCCGTCGTGCGGAAATAATCCAACAGCCTTCGCCGCGGACAGCCACGGGATAATTTTTGCGAAAATTTCGCGGAAACAGGCTGGACATGCCGCTCGGGTGGAAATTGTAACAGAGTGAAGCACGTGATACGGTGGCTTGCCGCACCGAGTGACGCAGCGATTGTGCTACGCTGGCGGCGTTTTGGCGCGTGTTTTTATCGCGGCGCAGATTCGATGTTGTAAAACTTTTTCGTAGAATGGAGCGGCGTGGCGGAAACTTCCAGCGGTCTCGTTCGCAGCATCGGCCGATGGAGCCTGGCGGCGTTGATCGTCAACTCGGTGATCGGCGGCGGCGTTTTTGGATTGCCGAGCGTGGTGGCGGGACGGCTGGGAAAGTATGGGCCCGTCGCTTACCTTGTCGCGGCAGGCGGGATTGCGCTGATCGCGGCGTGCCTGAGCGAAGTGGCTTCGCAATTCCGCGAAACGGGCGGCCCTTATCTGTACGCGCGCGCGGCGCTGGGAAGATTCTGGGGAATTCAAATCGCGTGGATGACGTGGCTGGCGCGGCTGACCGCGGCCTCGGGCACCGCCAATCTTTTTGCGACCTACCTGGCGGAATTCAGTCCCGCGCGCGGTGCGCCCGTTCTATCGCGTGACGATTCTGGCGCTGCTCATCGGGATACTCGCGGTAATCAATTATCGCGGAGTGCGTTCGGCGACGCGGGTCAGCGATTTCCTCACCAGCGCAAAAATACTTTTGTTGCTGTTGTTTATTGGCGCCGGGCTGGGTTGGTTGACGATGCATGGCGCGGTTGCGCCGCGCCGCTGACCACATCCGGTCACCTGGCATGACTGGCTTGCAGGTAGTGCTGGTGCTGGTTTTTGCGTATGGGGGATTCGAAGCGGTGTTTTTCGCGACAGGAGAAACGCGCGATCCACGGCGAGATTCGGCAGCGGCGCTTTTTTATGCGCTGGCGCTGGTCACGGTGATCTACACGCTGGTGCAAGTGGTCATCAACGGCACGCTGGCAAATCCGGCCGGGACGGAGCGTCCGCTTAGCCGAAGCGGCGCGACACATTTTTGGAAGCGGGGCGGCGGCGGCGATCGCTGCGGGGGCGCTGGTGTCCATCTACGGGTACCTGGGCGCCAATATGCTGCACACGCCGCGTTTGACATTTGCGCTGGCGGAGCGCGGCGATTTTCCACGATTTTTTGCGGCGGTGCATCCTAAGATTCCGCACTCCGCACGTTTCCATTCTCGTTTACACGGTGATGCTGCTTTCTTTTACGCTGGCGGGAAATTTTCGATGGAACATCACGCTGTCAGCGGTGGCAAGGTTGCTGACCTATTCGTCGTTCGCGGTGGCGCTGCTGGTACTGCGGCGCAAGCAACCGGAGGCGGATGCATTTCGGCTACGAGCGGGGACGCTGATCGCCATACTGACACTGGTATTTTGTGCGCGTACTATTTTCGCAGACGCCGATCAGCAATCTGTCGGTGGTGCTGGTGACCATTGCTATCGCAGCTGTGAATTGGCTGCTGGTGCGCAAGAATCCTTCGCTGACGAAAGCGGCGGCTGTAGGCCAAATTGGCGAGGACATTTTTTTTCGGATTCATTCCCGCTTGTGTGAGGACAGCCACGAGTTGAGAGACTGCAAAAACCGAGCACACCAGGTTGCCGGCTACATCGATGCGCAACATCAACCCCGGAGGAAAATCATGACCATGAAGCGCACTGGCGATGCCTGGATGCCCGCTGACGATTACGGGCGGGCGATGCCACGATTCTCCGTGAACCTGCTGGTGCGAGATGTGGCAGTGTCGCGGCGATTTTACGAACAGGTGCTGGGAGCGACGGCGCGCTACGGCGACGCAGATTTCGCGGCGATGGAATTGAATGGGGCGCAGTTCATGTTGCACGCGGACCACACCTACGATCACCATCCGTTGTCTACGCGTCTGCAGCGCGAAGGAAAGCGCGGCGACGGTGCGGAGCTTCGGCTGATGGGGATTGATCCCGACCAATTGCAAAAACGCGCCGAGAGTGCGGGAGCGACAATTCTGCAACCGGCGGCGGATTTTCCGCACGGATGGCGCGATGTGATCCTCGAAGATCCTGACGGGTACATCTGGGCCATAGGCGTTCCGCTGAAAAAGTGATGCCTGCCTGGGCGTTGATGGCCTAATCCGAACGCCGACATGGCGGCAATATGTTGGAATCATCCACGAATCGTGACACTATCCAACATCCCTGCAAAGATATTCTTCCGGCCACCTAATTGGAGAATGCATGAAACGAATGATGCTGTGCTGCTGGATTTGTGCTTGGAGTATTCAGGCGCGACGTGCCTGGCCGCATTCAGCGCAGGAATCGAACGCCAAGCGCGCCATCACGTTCGATGATCTGATTCACATGCACCGGGTAGCTTCGCCAACAATTTCGCCTGATGGAAAATGGGTGGCGTACGCGGTGTCCACGCCGGACATGGACGCGAATCGCAACGCCAGCAACATCTGGATGGTGTCCACAAGCGGCGGCGCGGCAATTCAATTGACGCAGAGCGGACACGATTCCGGCCCGGCGTGGTCGCCGGACAGCAAGACGCTGGCTTTTATTTCTTCGCGCGACGGAAATTCGCAGGTTTACGTGCTTTCGATGGAGGGCGGCGAGGGCCATGCCATCACGCATCTTTCCAGCGGCGCGGACATGGTGAAGTGGTCGCCCGACGGGACGACGATCGCGTTTACGTCGGCGGTGTATGTGGATTGCAAGGATGATGCGTGCAACAGCGCGCGTGACGCCGCTAAAGAAAAAAATAAAGTGAAAGCGCATGTAGCTGAGCAACTGCTGTATCGCCATTGGACGCACTGGTCAGAAGGAAAGCGCAGCCACCTGTTTGTTACCGCTGCGGATGGAAGTGGAACGTCCGCGGGACCTGACGGCGGGCGCGAATTACGACGTACCGCCCGATGAGCGCGGCGGGCCAGAAGACATAAATTTTTCGCCGGACGGCAAAGAGATTTGCTTCACGGCGGTGCCCGACAAGGTGGAAGCGCTGAGCACCAATGGAGAATTATTTTTAGTGCCGGTGACCGGCGGCGAACCGAAAAAGATTACCGATAACCCCGGGTTTGACGGCAATCCGGTGTATTCGCCGGACGGAAATTACATCGCGTATCACGCGCAACTGACGGCGGCCAACGAATCAGACCGCTGGCGGGTAATGCTGTACGACCGCAAGAGCGGCAAGAGCGAGAATCTAACGCGAGAAATTCGACCGCAGCGCGCAAGAGCTGGTGTGGTCGCCAGACAGCAAGACCATTTTCTTTACGGCGGAAAACGAAACGTTGATGCCGGTTTATTCCCTGAGCGTACGGGCTGGAGCGGAGCCGAAGAAAATAATTGCTGAAGGATTTAACATCCGGTATTTCGTTCAGCAAAGATGGTAAAACGCTGGCGTTCGAACGCACCAGCCTGACGATGCCGGCGGAGGTGTTTGTAGCCAGCGGAGACGGCTCGAATGCCAAGCAAGTGACGCATCACAACGACGCGCTGCTGGCCAAACTGGATATGAATGCGCCGGAAACGTTCTGGTATGAAGGCGCCGCGGGATCGAAGGTGCAGGCGATGTTGATTCGGCCGCCAAATTTTGATGCCGCGAAAAAGTATCCGCTGCTGGTGCTGCTGCATGGCGGGCCGCAAACGATGTGGTCGAACGCCTGGGGCTACCGGTGGAACGCGCAGGTATTTTCGGCGGCGGGTTACGTGACGCTGATGATCAACCGGCACGGCTCCACCGGTTACGGGCAGAAATTCACGGATGAAATCACCAATGACTGGGGCGGGCAAGCGTACACGGACGTGATGAAGGGCGTGGACTACACGCTGGCGAATTACAAATTCACGGACGGGTCGCGGATGGCGGCGGCCGGCGGATCGTACGGAGGATTTCTGGCCGACTGGATTGCGACGCACACGGGGCGGTTCAAAGCCATCATCAGCCACGCGGGCGTTTATGATCAGTCCGCGATGTACGCGACTGAAGAGTTGTGGTTTGCAGAACATGACATGCAGGGAACGCCATGGGGAAATCCAGAAAGTTATAAAAAATGGTCGCCGATGAGCTATGCGGGAGATCTGGCAAAATACAAAACTCCCACGCTGGTAATCGCCGGAGAAAATGATTTTCGCGTGCCCTATACGCAATCGCTGGAGTTTTTTAACACACTGCAACGCCAGGGGGTCCCTTCCAAGTTGGTAATTTTCCCCGACGAAGGACACTGGGTGCTAAAGCCACAGAATGCGCAATTCTGGTACAAGACTTTTTCTGATTGGCTGGCGACGTATCTCAAGTAGCGGGTGTGCGCCCGCTTGCGGGATGAGATTAGAGGCAGAGTCCTTAGCCGCCTGGAGAAGGCGGCGGGCTCAGATAACAAACGCGGGTTAGTGAGGGCGAGCTAGCCGACGCCGGGCTCAAGCGGTAGACAGTTTGTGAAACGCTGAACGGGCAAAGCGAAATAAATAATAGATCAGCAAAACGGAAAGTATCAGCAGGCCGCCAACCACGATAGTGGCCGCTAAGGGATGAGCGCTGGCCATCCAGGTCAGCCAGACGGCCAGCAGGTCTTCTCCAAAACTCAAAATCCAATTGCTGAACGGCTCGGGACTGGTGTTGATAGCCGCGCGTGTGGAGGCCTTTGCGCTGTGGGATGTCAGCGCGACGCTGCCGGCGAGCAAGGCCGCGCCCCAGCGCCATTCCGGGGCCACTGTTGCGGTGGATGCGTAAGCCAGGAGTGCAGCGGCAGGCGGACGAATGAAGGTGTGAACCGCGTCCCAGATGGTGTCGAGGTAGGGGATTTTGTCGGCAAAAAATTCTACGACGTACAAAATTGCGGCGATACCCAACACCCACGGATGGGCGACGACCTCCAGCGAGGGTGGTAAATGGATAATGTGGAAGCGTTGCAGCAGGCCCAAGGTGACAATCGTGGCGTAAAGGTTGAGGCCTGACGAGAAACCAGTCCCCAGAATGGCACCGAGTGCGCTGAAAATATTCATGGCCTGGTTGTTGAGTCTATCAAGCGACAGGCAGCACATCGGCATAAAAAAAAGCTGGCCCGCGGGCGGGCCAGCTTTCTGCATATTATTTGTTTTTCGATGAGCGGAAAAACTACACGGTTCCGGCGCCGCGGGACTTGTCGCGACGAGCGTTTTCGTCGCGCTGCTGTGCGTTGTCTTCGGAGAAGGAGTTACCAAATTCATCCACCTGGCGCTCGGCGTCATCGCGGGCAATGCCGTAGCGTTCCTGCACCAATCCCACCAGTTGGTCTTTCTTGCCGCTTAATGTGGTCATGTCGTCGTCAGTGAATTTGCCCCACTTGGACTTGGCTTTACCGGCGTACTGTTTCCATTTGCCTTCGATTTGATCCCAATTCATTGTGGCCTCCCTTTGCTGCATGGTGGATGAGTCGCCTTACAAGAATTACCGAATGCACCCCAATGGGACCACATCGATAGAAGAGCGGAGAATACAGTCCTTGGTTTAGTTGTGGCACGGATATACGTGTACGGAATGACGCGCCATAGACCGTATCTCGCATGGGCGAAAGCATGGACAAAACCCTACACGATGCAAGCTCCTGGCCTAGGGACAAACGGGTATGGAGCCTTAGAGCGCGGTGACATACAAATGAGCTGTTCGCAGGACCTACGGTTGATTTTTCTTTAATTGAGGTCGGTCGGCAGTCCCTGAAGTGACGGCTCCGTTTGCACCTCAGGCCGGAATCCTGGAGATTTCATGAACGGAAGAACGATGTTGGGCGTGGCGTTGATTGTGATCGGAGTGATAGCCCTGGCTTACCAAGGGTTTACGTACACCACGCAGAAGAAGGTCCTGGACATCGGACCAATCCAGGCGACAAAAGAAGAACACCATTCAGTTCCGGTCCCACCAATCATTGGGGTTATCGCGTTGATCAGCGGGGTAGCTGTGCTCGCGACGGGCCGCGGAAAATAAATAAAATTTCAATGGAGGAAGTGACATGAAGAAATGGACCGTGCTTTTAGCTGGAATGCTGGCATTTTCAACCTTGGCAATTGCCAAACCGGCAAGCGAGAAGGACGAAACGGAAAGGCTGGAAAATTCCGGCAAGGTGATGCAAGAAATTCTGAATATCCCCGACGATATTCCGCAAGATCTGATGGATAAAGCCCGTTGCGTGGTGGTGCTGCCTTCCGTGCTGAAAGCGGCTTTTGTAGTGGGCGGCAGCTATGGACGTGGTGTGATGGTATGCCGAACTGGCAAGGACTTTTCTGGCCCATGGGGCGCGCCCGCGATGTACGCCCTGGAAGGCGGCAGTTTTGGATTTCAGATTGGCGGCGAAGCCACGGACTTCGTGATCCTGATCATGAATGACCGAGGCATGGACAGCCTGCTGCACAGCAAAGTAAAGCTGGGCGGCGATGCCAGCGTGGCAGCGGGTCCCAAGGGGCGTAGCGCGTCGGCGGAATCCGACGCTTACATGCGCGCCGAAATGCTCAGCTATTCCCGCGCACGGGGAGCGTTCGCTGGTGTCTCGCTGGAAGGCACGACGCTACGTCCGGACAAGGATGCCAATGAGCGCCTGTATGGCAAGGGCGTGACCGCAGCGTCTATCGTGATGGAGAAAAGGGTGGAAGCCCCGCCGGCGGCGCACACGTTGATTTCCGCGCTGCAGCACTCTTCACCAGCCCTGAAGCCGTAACTGGATTCAACCTTGATAGAGAGGGCGGAGATTCCATCCGCCCTCTTTTTTTTTGCCGGAACGAAAATCCTTCGCCCCCCAAGCGTTTGATAGCCTACGAAACGTTTCTACAAAGCCTCTGTCCGGCGGGTACACGCTCCTCTGTATTGTTCATTGTGGTGGCAGCCCTTATGGTCAACGTGAAGCTCCGTGCTAATGCGGTGACGAATCTCATGCATCTCGTGAATGTCTCCGTCGCAGCGGCCTGAGATCAAATGACTATGAGGGGAAAGTGGACATGAAGAATGAGGCAGCCATGGCAGAGTCCAAGCTGATCGCCAAAGTGCGGCGCGGCAATCATGAGGCCTTCACGGAACTGGTTCAAAAGCACTCCGGAAAAATTTACGGCGTTTCCCTGCGCATGTTGAAGAATCGCGAAGACGCCGAAGATAATGTGCAAAATGTGCTGGTGAAGGCTTACTACAACATCGGCCGCTTCGAAGGCCAGTCGCAATTCTCGACGTGGTTGTTTCGCATCACTATAAATGAAGCGCTGATGAAGCTGCGGCGGCACAAGCCGGAGCGTTTCGTGAATGCAGTTGATCCCGGGGCGGACAGTTCTACCTATGCAAATTATCCTGAGATTGAAGATCAGCGGCAGAATCATGAACGGGAGTACATAAACCGCGAATTGGCGTCCAAGGCGCTGCAATGCCTGAATCCATCGCTGCGCAACACCTTTGTGCTGCAAAAAGCCGAAGGCTGGACGAATCGTGAACTGGCACGGGCCATGGGTATCACGGTGGAAACGGTAAAGTCGCGGGTATTTCGCGCACGAACACGTTCACGGCGCAGGCTGGAAGTTCTGGCGCGCACGCGCCCATTGATGGCCTATACCGCGTAAGCGGTGGATGTCACTCCGCGAACGTTGTAGGTTGTAGCGATTGCGTCCATGGCATGCCTACGCGATGCTGTCCATCGGCACATTCGGCCATCGGCGTGGGTATTGTGGCGCGCACGAGTGTGCCGCGTCGCGGCGCTTCCACTTCCAAAGTTCCGTTGAGTTCCAGCAAGCGCTCGCGCATGCCAGCGAGCCCTACCCCCGACACCAATCCTGAGCGATAACGCCTGAGAACGTCAGAGGATATACCTCGGCCATCATCTATCACGGTGAGGGTCACGGAGCCTGGACTACAAGCCAGAGCGATATCCACGGAAGTCGCGTTAGCGTGACGATGAACATTGGTCAACGATTCCTGAAGAACGCGAAATAAAGCCAACTCGACCTCCTTGGGGAAACGATTAGCGATGCCGGGGATCTGCAGATGAACGTTGAGTCCGGAGCGTTTCGCAAACCCGTCCACGTACCAACGTGCCGCGGATTCCAAACCCACTTCATCAAGAAGCGGCGGATGTAATAAATGGGAAATGGTTCGGACTTCAGTAAGAGAACGATCGGTGAGATCAATCGTGTCGGCCAATAACTTCCTGTGGCCGGGGCTGAGAGTTGAATTGGTACTCTGCAATTGCTCAAGATTGATTTTGAGACCAACCAGATATTGGCCGACGCTGTCGTGAAGCTCGCGGGCAACTTTGCGACGCTCAGCATCCTGTAACTCCAGCACGCGTGAGCCGAGCGCCCGCGCTGAGCGCGCGCTATCACGTTGCAGCCGCTCCAGGTCGCGGGTCCGGGAAATTTCTCTCAACAGCAGCCTGAAATTAAAAGAGAGCAGCACAACGGCAACCGCTAAAGTGAGCGCCAGTACGAAGGCGTTTCTCCTGAAAAAATGATCCCAGGTTTTCAGGCGTCCATCGAGAAGTGTTACTTCGTCAGCGGACATGGCACGCAAAATTTCTCTTTGTTCTGATTCCGGCAACTCCAGGTTGCGGGCGAGAGTTGCTCCCGCGGAATTAGCTGGCGAGTGAGGCGCGATCAGACCAATCTGGCTTTCAATTTCCGCAAGATACTTGCGCGACAGGGATTCCATTTCAACAAGGCGGTATTGCTGGCGTTGGTTGTCAGCGGTCAAGGCACGAAGATTTTGCAGCGTGCGCTCCACGCTGGCCGAGTGGGCGCGAAAATCCTGGAGCTGACTGGCGTCGCCAGAGGCGGCATAAGCCATGGCGTTGGCGCGGGCTTCGGCGAGCTGTGTTTCAAGATTCTGAAGCTCACTGCGGACATCGTAGGTGTGTAAAACCCAGCTGCGACTGCTTTTGACCCCGGATTGCGTGAGATAGCCGAATACGGCCATGGCGGAGATGACGAGCACACCCAACAGAGCGAGCAGCAGTTGCGGGGTCTTGAGGGCCGGCGTATTACTGCTCGGAGAAGAAGCGGGTGGCTGGATCATTTTTTTCCGACGCTGGAGTTAAAATCGAGGACGGTCCAAGTCGCAGCCGGCGTTGAGGAAAACATCATACAAGAAAAGCGGAGCGAACCGTTGCCGGCCCGCTCCGCCCAGTGGCCCCGTTAGTTCGAGGAGGTAGCTTTCTGGCCTTTGACCTCCATCTCATTGACGACTTGCTTGACGTTGGGCACGCCCTTCGCGACTTGCTCAACCGCGGAGCGCTTGGCCTGAGAACTGACGTCTCCTTTCAGAGTAACGACGCCGTTTTTCACGTCGTATTTCACGCCTTTGTCCATTTTGCGCTTCACGAGGGCGGCGTCGAGATTCTTGTCGATCGCTTTGTCGAGGTCGGAGTCCACCGCTTTAGCGGCGCTTTCATCACCGGGAGGGCGAACGGCGATAGTGTTGGCTACCACCTGGCCAGCAGCGCCCGTTTTGGCAAGAGATTCGGCTTGGGCCTTGTCACTTTCGGCTGCAACCGTGCCCGAAAGAGTGACGACGCCTTTGTCGCGATCCTGACTGACGCTTACGTCTTTGTATCCGGCTTGGTCAAGCGATTTGCGGATGTTATCCGTCACATCTGGCGACTTGGGTCGGTGTTGTATCACACCCGACCAGTCCTCCAACCAGCAGCACGGGAACCAGGGTCAACATTGTTCTAAGCGATTTCATATCTCTCCTTAAGTTGAACGGGCCAAAACAATCACGCCGGATTTGACGGTCATACAATCTGGGTGGGTCCGGCGTTGAGCGGTACTTTGACGTGAAAAAGCCTGAGGCTCAATAGGGTATAACCCCTAGAAAGATAACGGAGTAAGGGTAAGTCGCGTGGAAGAACAAATTCGGAAAGCAACTGGCGGCCAAGGGTAGCTTCCAAGCAGGTCAAACTGCAAAGGCCCTCTCGGGCTACCGTGTGCAGTCACTCCGGTAGGGACATGGCCGCCAGTGTTTCAGTCAAGGCGCAGAATAGACTCGGATAGCATAATCGAGCCATCCCGCAAAGACTGTAGGCCGAGCATTCGCGCTCATGGCAGTGCGATGGAAGAGCCGCGCTGCGCATACGGGGTATGTGTGGATTGTGCCAGTCGGGTGGTTGCGGCAATCCTTGCTGCGTCGTTACTCCAAGGAGGATTCATGACACGCATTACGCTGCGGAACCAAACTTTCCGGGGCCGGAAGAACCGTGCCGCAGCCTCCGCAACCGGACTGCCTCCCAAAAAGCCATCCGAGCCGGAATTGCCTTCGCCGGATCCGGAGCGGCTCCTTTTCCTGGGCCGGGCCCGACTGATCCAGGCTTGCCTCAGCCGGTGAGTATGTAGCGCCGGTAGATTTAACGTGTATAATAGCCGACGAGGAATTGCGGGCGGTCATGATAAGCGCTATAGCTTGGGAACGTCTATCCCCGAGCGCGGTGGCCAAGGCGATTTGATGATCCTGTTCCTCGATGAGAATTTCGCGGATTAATTCCGCCATGGCGAATTCGCCCAACTGTTCGCACTGGCGCACTCGCTGGCGGTAGTTCTTTATGGTTTCATTTTCGTTGTTTAGATCCGCACGCAAGCATCTCTTTGTTGTCTTCGGTGGACTTTACCGGCTCCGGCTGCACGGTCGGAGTACCGCCAAGATAGTCGATCTGCTTGGCGATGGTGATGGCGTGGTGCGAGTTCTTCGCTTGGCGTGTTTTTCCAGTTCATCCGCGATGTTCATGTACTCAGCGCCCTTCAACACCTGGGAGTAAACGACATAAGCGATGATGGCCTGATATTCGCGCGCAAGTCACCGTTCAGCAGTTCGATAAGTTCTTCGCGCGTTACGGTTTCGTTGGATGCGGGTTGCTGATTAGGCTGTTCCTGGTTTTGAGCGGCGGCCATGTGAATCTCCTGATCGAATTAGAAAATCAATTGTGCGGTACTATTGTGGCTAGCGAGGCGAGAAAAGTCCACCGAGTTGGCGCGCGGAGGAGCAAATGTTCAATTGTTGCTGAAATCGCCGCTTCTTTGGCGGCGTGGGGAGTCTATCGCAGGGCTGACATAAGTTCCTTCGCCCGACCACCACGTTCAGCGCGCGCACCAACTCGTTTTCGGCGTCCGATTTCAGAACGTAACCACGAGCGCCAGCGCGAAAAGCGCTGCGCACAAACTCCGAGGAAGAATGCAGGGTAAGCAACAACACTTTCGTTTCGGGCAGACGTCTTGCATGATGCGCGTGGCTTCCAGGCCGTTCAGCCCGGGCATGGAGACGTCCATGATCACGATTTCCGGCGAGTTCACCCGCCAGGCGAATCGCTTCCTGTCCGTTGTCGGCTTCTCCGCAAAGATCCCATTCCGGGTAGATGCTCAGTATGCCCTGAACGCCGCGGCGGATCACCGCATGATCGTCCACGATTAATACGCGCGGCATCGCAGCCCTATTCTTCGCGGCGAGTCTCGATGCGCGCAGCGGCACGTTGAGGTGAAAAGTTTGTAAGTTGCGTTCATCGTATTAGCCAGCCACCGGCCGTTACAGAAACAGCGCGCTCTAGGCTTCGATAATCTGATTTCGCACCGCGTATCGTACCAATTCGGAGACGGAATGCAGCTCGAGCTTTCCGCATGATATTAGCGCGATGTGTTTCGGCGGTCTTGACGCTGATGCCCAGCGAGACAGCAACTTCCTTGCTGCTCTTCCCTTCCGCCAGCAGCTGTACGATTTCGCGTTCACGGGCGGTCAGGCGGTTGCGCACCAGGGCCTCGGGATCGGGCGCAGCGTGGGGGCGCACAAAGCCGTCGAGCAACATGTCCGCCGCACGGGCGGTAAAAAAGGGGCGGTGATTTCCCAGCGCCTCCACCGCAGCGACCAGATCGCGGTCAGCGTCGGACTTCATGATGTACGCGCGCACGCCAGCCTCGACAATTTCGCGGACGAGTTGATCGGAAAAATGCAAGCGTGAGAATGAGAATTTCGCTCTTCGGAACGCTCTTGCGAATTTTACGGGCTGCTTCCAGGCCGTTGAGGTCCGGCATGCTGATATCCATCACCACGACATCAGGTTTGAACTGTTCGGCAAGAGCTACAGCTTCCCGGCCAGTCTTTGCTTCGGCGCAAACTTCCCAGCCGGCGCGTGATGTCAGCAGAGCCTTAAGGCCACGCCTGATAATGTCGTGATCGTCGGCGACCAAAATGCGCAATTTGTTCTCCTTGTTTCTGGGGCGACGCGCCTGAGACAGAGCTATAAGGGTCTGAAGATGATTGCCCGCATCTCTCCGAAAAACATACCCTTTACGCTGTATTCGGCTTCTCTTGATGGTGGAGTTAACAGCTTCGAAGAGCTGCGCAGACTAACATCATTGCGGGCGCAAATACAGTCATACCCTGATTGCCGATAATGGGAGAAACCAGTTCAATGCCCGCGGAGGAAAAACATGCTGATCATCCTGGTGGTGGTCCTGTTGCTTCTGTCGTTGGGAAGCTTTCCGGCGTGGCCGTACAGCCGAGGATGGGGCTACTACCCGAGCGGAGGGCTTGGCCTCGTCGTTCTCGTACTGGTGATTCTGCTGCTGATGGGAAGAATTTAGCTACCCATAACGAGCGCTATCCTGGCTGGCGCCATTCATCCGCGACTATCGACGCAGGTGAGGTCAAGTGGCGCCAGGCTTGAAGTCCTTGAAGAAAAAAAATTCCAGGTACAAGAAGATTGAGAAGGAATCTCCCACAACTCATGGGGGAAAAACGGATCCCGACGCCGTTGTAGGCAATTTGCCGATTATCGGGCCCGGGCTTGTTACGGGTGCGTCCGACGATGATCCCAGCGGAATAGCTACGTATTCGCAAGCCGGAGCGCAGTTTGGATTTGCCACTCTGTGGCTGGCGCTGTTTTCGTATCCGCTCATGTGCGCGATTCAGGAAATCAGCGCGCGCATCGGGCGCGTTACCGGCCTCGGAATCTCGGCCAACATCCGCAAAGCGTTTCCCCGCCCGGTGGTTTACGGCATTGTGGCCATGCTTCTGGTTTCCAGCATTTTTAATTTGGGAGCGGACCTCGGCGCCATGGGGGAATCCGCGCACTTGTTGTTTGGCGGGCCCGCATTGCTACATCTTGCTGATGATGGGGCTGCTATCCCTGGCGCTGCAAATATTTGTGCCATATACGCGCTACGTGAAGTATTTGAAATTTCTGGCGATATCGCTCCTGGCTTATGTCGTCACCGCATTTCTGGTGCATATCGACTGGCGGGCCGCACTGCTGGCGACAGTGCTGCCTCCGTTCAAGATGTTTCATGGCGACTTATCTGACGGTGGTTGTCGCGGTTCTGGGCACTACGATCAGTCCCGTATCTGTTTTTCTGGCAAGCATCGCAGGAAGCGGAGGAAGTGCAGGTTCGGGTACACGAACAGCCACTAAAAAAAAGCCCATCGCAGGCGCCGCGGCAACTGCGCCGGATAAAACTCGATACGTATGCCGGCATGGCGGTTTCCAACGGCGTGGCATTTTTTATCATGCTCACCGCAGCGGCGACGCTGCACGCTCATGGGGACAGCAATATCCAGACGGCCGCGCAAGCCGCGACGGCCCTGGAGCCCCTGGCGGGACGGTTTGCGTACGCGTTGTTTTCCGTGGGGATCATTGTCACGGGGTTGCTGGCCGTGCCCGTGCTAGCGGGTGCCGCAGCGTATGCCGTCGGCGAGGCCATGCACTGGCGAGTTGGGCTGGAGGCCAAGCCCGCGCCAAGCGACAAAATTTTATGTCACGTTAGGAATGGCCACGCTGGTTGGTTTGCTGCTGAACTTCGTGCACTTCGATCCGATCAAGTCTCTTTTCATCGCCGCAGTCATCAACGGAGTGCTGGCTGCGCCGGTGATGGCGTTAATGATGCTGATGACGCGCAACCGAAAAATCATGGGCTCTTTTCGGTTGCCGATTTACCTGCAGGTGATGGGTTGGGCGGGAACGATCAGCGATGTTTGTGGCTTCGCTGGCGTTTCTATTCAGCAGCGCGAAATAAAGTCGCGGCAGAATAAAACGCCGCTGGCCCATGACGACCAGCGGCGTTCATGTTTAGGACTTAGTCCTGAGATTTACCCAGGATCTAGGACTTTACGGTTAGTTCGTTTTGAACCTTATCGGCGCCGGCGATTTCGTTGGCTTTTGCGCCGACGGCGTCTTCTCGTCGTCGCTCTTTACCGGCCCTTTCAGCGTGACCATGCCGTCACGGACGATAACTTTCACGTTATGAGCGTAGGTGGAGAGTGAAGAATCGCTGGCGATAGACTTGCGGATTTTTTTCGCCAGTTCACGATCCGCGGCGGTTTCCCTTTGCTGATCCGCAGTCATGGCGCCTTTTTTATTGTCGCCCTTATTGTTAGCGGTGTTGTCTGGCTGTGCCTGAGAATCCCCCTGTTGCGCGCGAAGCGGGAGGGGGGCTGCGGAAAGAGCAGCGATCCCGAGGCCTAGCATGGCGATTCTCAACAGATCGTTTTTCCTAGTCATTTTTCTCCTCAGCAATGCTGGTGCGTGAGATTGCGGGCCAACACACATTAGAGCCGCGACCGTGCATTTTTATATACGGGGAGCGCTGTAACTTCGCGGAGCATATGGGGTATGGGCGGTGAAGGGGTGGCGTCGGGTAATCTACGCCGCTAACTGCAGTGAATTCCCGATTGGTAAGCGGCCGCTAGCGTTGCAGGATGCTTATGCCTCAATACCGAATTATTCAGGCGTTACTGCAGCGACCAAACGAGGAGGAATCTGACATGGCTAAGAACAAATCTGTATTTGGCATTTACTCCAGCCGCAGCGGAGTGGAGAACGCCGTCACAGCGTTGAAGGATGCAGGCTTCCAGCACTCCGATGTCTCTGTGCTGCTGCCGGAAAATCTGGGCAACAAAGAAATTGCCACTGAGAAAAACACCAAAGCCCCGGAAGGCGCGACCACCGGTGCAGGTTCCGGCGCAGTAATCGGCGGCACGCTAGGGTGGCTGGTAGGCATCGGCGCCTTGGCGATTCCTGGACTGGGGCCTTTCATCGCCGCTGGACCGATCATGGCGGCGCTGGCAGGCATGGGCGTTGGCGGAGCAGTTGGCGGTGTCACCGGCGCTCTGGTCGGCATGGGCATCCCGGAATTTGAAGCCAAGCGGTATGAAGGTCGTTTGCAGAAGGGCGGAATTCTGGTGTCCGTGCACTGCGACACTTCGGAGGAAATCAAGCGCGGCAAAGATATTCTTGAGCGCACCGGCGCCGAAGATATTTCATCCGCAGGCGAAGCTTCGGCTGATGTGAAAGATACTCCTGCCACGCGGCGTGCGGGAAGCTACTAAGACCGGCGTTTAATCGTAGCTCTTCGCTTCAGGCGAAGAGAGACATCCATCCTGGCGGCCACTAAATGTGGCTGCCAGGATTTTTTTTTAACAAACGTTGAACTCATCGTGAGACTTACTCTCACTGGCTTTAAGGCGCTGCTCGAGGAATTTGCGCTCCATCGGATTACGCGCCACGAGCAGAGCGGCACGAAATTGTTGGCGCGCTCCGTCACGATTCCCAATGCGAAGTTCCAATTCCGCGCGCGCCGCAAAAAAAAAGGGGTATTCCGCGAGGCGTTCTTGTCCGGCGATGGCGCTGATTTCCTCAAGGCCCCTCCGCGGCCCTTCAAGTTGCGCCAAGGCAATGGCGCGATTGAGGGCCACAACCGGGGATGAGCGGATATTCGCCAGCAGGTCATAGAGCGAGACAATATTTTTCCAGTCGGTGCTCGCCGCGTCGATAGCGCAGGAATGAAAGGAAGCGATAGCGGCTTCCAAATGATATTCCGTAAGCTCGGTGCCCGTCGCCGAGAGATCCAGAAGGCGCTGACCTTCTTTCACCATCGCGAGGTCCCAAGTTGAGCGATCCTGATCGAACAGCGAAATCAGATTCCCGGATAAATCCACCCGCGAAGATATTCGCGCCAAGTGAAAGCACATGAGAGCGCGCAGCGCGTGAGTGGCGGGTGTAGCCCCGAGCGAATGCTCTCCCATCAAAGTGGCTAGACGCAGAGCTTCCCGGCAAAGGTCGGCGCGCACCGCCGATTCCGCCGAGGCACCGTGATAGCCTTCGTTAAACAACAGGTAAAGCGCCCGTTGAACGGCCGGCAGGCGCGAAGCGAAGTCCGTCGCGTCCGCGACATCGAACAATTTCCTGGAAGCGGCCAAGGTTTTTTTGGCGCGCGAAATTCTTTTCTCGATGGCGTGGTGTCCACTGACAAAGGCAGCAGCGATTTCGCCGACACTGAATCCGCACAAGATGTGCAGTACCAGCGCTACCTGCGCTTCTTCCGTAAGCCGCGGATGACAGCACGAAAACATCATGCGCATTTGGTCGTCCTGGATTGACTGCGGTTCGAACAGCTCCTGAACCACCGGAGCCAGCGTCCATTCAGAGTGCAGCAGGCGACCCACCTCAGGGGCAAAGGTGAGGGCGGTCCGCTCTCGACGCAAAGCATCGAGCGCGCGATTTTTGGCCGTGGCCATGAGCCAGGCGGAAGGATTTTCCGGCACGCCGCGCAGCTTCCAGACCTCCAGCGCCCGGCAGAAGGCGTCCTGGACGACGTCTTCCGCCAGCGCGAGGTTATGCATGCCGAAGATGCGCGTCAACGTGGCGACCATGCGCCCCGCTTCACGCCTGAACAGGTGCTCGTCCAGAGGCCCAGATCGAGAGACTTCCATTACATGTTCATTTTCATGATGGGACGTACTTCCACGAAGCCGCCCGATTCAAAAATGGGGCAGCCCAGCGAAAGTTCCACGGCTTGCGCGATGTCGCGCGCTTCCACAAGCGTATAGCCGCCCACGATGTCTTTAGACTCGGCGTAAGGACCGTCCGTGACAGTTTTCTGCCTGCCTTTGACGGTCTTTCCCGTAGGCTCGAGCGGATTGCCGGGATCTTTCAGGTGGCCTTTCTCACCCAGCGCTTTCATCCACTCCATCCATTTCTGCATCACTGCCTGCATTTGCTCCGGCGAAGGCGCGGCCTGTGATTGCGACGGGACTTCGTTGCGATATACGTACAAAAACTCACTCATGATGATTCCTCCTTGGTTTTGTTACTTCTAACCTTATGACGTTTGAGGTTGGGCGGAGCGGACATTTTTTTGGTGGCGGGAAGTTTTTCTTCACGAAAAAAAAACCCCACGTGCGATGCGCACGCGGGGCTCTGGATGTAGTTGAACTCAGCTAACGCTTGAGTTAGAAGTCAAACCGCAGGGAGACCTGCAGTTGCCTCGGGCTGCCTGCCGTGGCGTTGATTACGCCAAAGGCCTGGGGATTATTGAGGATATTGTTCGAATTGGTCAAGGAGGTCGGGTCGCCGGGAACAGCGAAATTGGTGTGATTGAACACGTTGAAGGCTTCCCAACGGAATTGCAGCCTCTGGTGTTCGGACCACGGCATGGTGAAATTTTTATAGACGGCCACGTCCAGGTTGGTAAACGAAGGGCCATGCAGGGGGTTACGCGTGCCGGTGTCGCCGCCGAAAGGGAAACTGAAAGCCCCCAGCGCGGAGTCCTGATTGGCGAAAAATTGAATGGCACCCGTGGTCGGATCGGTGTGGATGCCCTGGCGAACCGCGCTGCGGTCGCCATTGAATACCGCGGGAGCATCCTGAGTGAAGTTGATCGGGAAGGTTCCGGTATGGGTGGTGAACGGAAAGCCCGTGCGATAGCGAAGGATACCTGAAGTAGACCAGCCGCCCAGGATGGTGTTCACCACTCCGTTGGCATTGCGCAGGAAATGTTGCCCGCGCCCGAACGGCAAATCGTAAACATAGTTGGCGCTGATGATGTGGCGAGCGTCGAATAGCGAATCGGCGCGGCAGGTTCTCAGGTTGGTGAGATCGCAAATCAGTCCCTGGCCATTGAAGCTGAACTGATTGGTGTTGTTGGTAATGTTGGACTGGTTGTCGATGGAATGCGAATAGGAATAATCCAGATCGAGTTGCAGATTATTCGAATAACGCTTTCGCACGCTAGCCAGCAGGGCGTTGTAGGACGACGAGGAGTAGTTGCCGATGTAACCGTTGGCTCCGGTCTGGGCATACAACCCGACGTTGGGATTCAAAAGCCCAAGCTCATCGAGCACCAGAATCGTGCTCGAGAGGTCGCCAACACCGACGAAATTGCTGAGCCCCTGACCAACAAATTCTGTGCAAGTGGTAAAAGGCAACCCGAATGCCGCATTGATTTGAGGGCATGTGGCACCGGTAGCGGCCTGCATCTGATTCTCGAACCACGGCTGTGCGGTGATCGGCGCACCACTTTGAACCTGCGACTGAAGATTTCCGAAGGCGTTCTTCAAGAATTGACTGGAGGTAGCGTCTTTGAAGTTTAATGTTTGCGCCGCATCGCCAACGGCGACCAGTTTGCGGCCCAGACGCCCGTAGTAGTTCACCTCCACGATGAAGTTGCCCGGCAGTTCGCGTTGGACGCCAAGCGAATACGTGTAGGAATAAGGAGTCTTGAAATTCTTGTCGAATTGCAAAAAGTTGGGAAAGCCGCCATTGGCTAGACCCACTGGCGCGCCGGTGCTATCTACGTTGGGCGTTATGGGCAAGGGCCTGACCGCAGGCGCCGCAGGCGGCGCCGGGGGCGCGCCCAGAGACGTGAATCGCGGACTGGTGGCCAGTGATGTGAACGGATCGCTGCCGCCGTAATTATCAACGGGGTTGGAATCGAAGACGAAAGTTTGCTCGTCCAGTTCAAAGGACAGAGTGCTCAATACGCGGTCATACACAATGCCGCCGCCGGCGCGAATGGTGGTCTTGTGATTGCCGAAAAGCGATCCCAACAAGCCTTCGGAGAAGGACGGAGTGTAGGCAATTCCGAGGCGCGGCGAAAAGTCGTGATAATCAGGCTTGTAATAGTCCGGACCGTTGTTCTTGGGGCCGCCAAGATTGTAGCTGACCAGCGGGGCGGCATCGTTGCCTGAAATTCCCTGCAGCGCATTAGCTACCCGCACTGGAAAAATGGTGTTGATATTTTGATTGGAGACAGCCTGGAAGCCGTTGGCTTCAAAGGGCACGCTGTGATATTGCCAACGCAGTCCGTAAGTGAGGGTCAAGTTCGGGCGTATTTTCCAACTATCCTGGCCATAAAATTCGAACTCGTTGTAGTGGAAATCCCGGTGGGTCATGGTGTACGGGGGCAGCGCGGTCCCGCCGTGATCGTATGCGACGAGGGAACTGGTTTGAGCGTAGCGGCCAAGGATTAGCGGGAACGCACGGTCCCATTCCGACTGTGCAGAAAAATCGCTCGAGATATCCGCAGGACGAGTGGAATCGTCCAGCTGGTTCAGCACGCCACCAAGTCCGATGCTGACAAAATTCACATCTGACTGATTGGCAGACTTCACCCGTATGGGCTTGATGTCTGTTCCAAAATTAAAAACGTGTTTTCCATGCACGTAGGAGAGGTCGTCGCGAATTTCCGGGACAGCCACGTCGCGACTCTGGCCGCGGATATCGGCAAAGGGCGAGGAAATCAGGCTGGTAGTAAAGGAGTTCGGAGCCGCCGGGGCGAAATGAATGGGGAAAGCGATCACCTGGCGCGTCAAACCGACGGCCGCCTGGTTGATCAAATTGTTGGTGACGGTCCAGGTTTCGCCGACCACCCAGGAACGGTCGTGGTCAATGATGCTGGCCTGGGGAGTGGGGTCGGATGGGAATTGAGGAAGAACATTCACCGAATCATCGTCATTGAAGCGATCCATCTGGATGCGGCCAAACAATTTGTGCTTTTGCGAGATGGTGAAGTCCAGCCGGCCGGTATAGATGTTGTCCCTGATGTGAATCGGTACGTTGAAGAGAAAACCGGTGGTGTTCAAACCGTCTGAAACACTGGGATCGTTGCCAACCGGATAACGCGAATCTATAAAGCTGAGGAACGACTGATTTACGCCGATGCCCGCCGGATCAATGGCCTGAAGCTGAGCCATGCTGGCGGTCTGAACATCTCCATTGGCATCAATGTAATTCAGTTGGCCGCTGCGGAAAGTATCGTTGGGTACAATTTGTTCCACCTGCTTGGAGAGCGAATCGCGGCGCCCTTCGTAGTTGAAGAAAAAGAAAAGGCGATCTTTGAGGATGGGCCCACCAACGTTGCCGCCAAATTGATTGCGGTTCAGCGGCGGACGGTCGATGCCGGCCTTATTGTTGAAGAAATCGTTGGCGGCAAAAATTGTGTTGCGATTGTATTCGTGCCCGGAACCATGCCAGTTGTTCGTGCCGCTCTTGGTGACCAGGCTGATCTGCCCGCCGCTGCTGCGGCCGAAATCGGCATTTGGCTGGCCGACATTGATGTGCACTTCCTGAATGGAATCTATGGGCGCCGAACCGACGGCGGTGAACGCCTGGCCAATGGTTTCGTCGTTGACGTCCAAACCGTCGAGCGTGATGTTGCTTTGGTCCGCGCGCGAACCTGTGACAGAGCCTTGCTGGCTATCTTGTTCGCCACCATTGTCGGAGGTAGCTACCACTCCGGGCGCCAGGGTTAACAGAGCGGCCGCATTCGTTCGGAACAGGCTGGGTAGTTCGGCGACGCGCCGAGTATCGATATCGTTGCCAATGCTGGCGTCGGTGGTGTTAAGGGCAGCAACGGCTTCGCCGGAAACTTCAACGGACTGCGACACTTCACCCAGTTCCAGGACGGTGTTCAGCGTTGCGACCTCGGTGACCGCCAGCGTGAGATTATCCAGCGTGGAGGTTTTGAAACTGGTTTTCTGGAAAGTCAGGCGGTAGCCGGTACCCGGCTGAATACTTCTGAACTCAAAGCTGCCGCCCTCGTTGGTGGTGGTCTCCTTCACGAAACCTACCGAGGGCCGTTCAAGCTTCACGGTGACGCCGGGAAGCACGCTGCCGGAGCTGTCGGTGACGACGCCGGTGACTCCCGAGGTGGATTGCGCTGCTCCACGCTGGCACCACATCAGGCCGCTGACCACGACCAACAGTAAAAACACTCGAACTAATCTGTGAAACCCTAGGAAAACCACGCGCGGGCTCGCTTGCATTACTCCCCCAGTTCGCTGCCGATGAATTTGGAATGCATACAACCGCTAAGTTCATTGCATCTTCTGTTCCAGTAATCGTCTGGTTGGGATGGCAATCAAGGGCTCAGAAATCGTGATTTTGTGCGCTAATCAGGCTGTTTGCATGGCGAGTGCGAGCGAACTTCTTAAACATTTCTAAATTAATAGTTCAGCCATGCCAAATATCGGTGCTCGATATGGGTATATGGAACCGGGCGTTTGCGCGACCACCAGTGCGACCGTTTCGCATAGGGCACGACACTTCGACGAGCGCTTACGTTTTGGGGGACGGGTGAATTGCGACGCGCGACATAGAACGTTGGACTCATCATGGATGGGAGTGTAAAATTCCTTTCTCCACGCTGAACGAAGGTTCTTTTGAGCGCCCATTCCCTCACACTTCCGATTTGCGCTGTGCGCGGTTTGGCGATTTTTTTTATGGCAGTGCTTTCGCTGGCAGGACGACCCGTCGGCGGCCAAAGTATTCTTGACCTTCATCGCTCGGCGCCGGACGTCGTCGCGGACAGCCGCGGCAAGGTGTTGGTTTTGCTGTTCGTGCGTACGGACTGCCCCATTTCGACCCGCTACGCACCGCTGATTCAGCAATTGAGCAAAAAATATCAGCGCGATGCCTCGTTCGAGCTCGTTTTCCCTGACCGTAATGAGTCCCAGCAGAAAATTAAACAGTTTTTAAGCGACTATCATTACGAGCTTAAGGCAATTCGCGATGTGGATCGTGTGCTCACAAAACGGACCTCCGCAAAGGTCACACCGGAAGCCGCGGTGTTCGACAGGGCGGGCGTGCTGATTTATCGCGGGCGGATCGATAACCTGTACGAGCATATTGGCCTGGCTCGCCGGGCGGCAACGACGCATGAAATGGAAGATGCGATTGATGCCGCAATCAAAGGCGTGAAACTAAAAGCCGCCGCGGTTGATGGTGTGGGATGCTTCATCTCGGATCTGGAATGAAGCGTTGCGCTTTTGTGATTCTTCCGGTACTCGGACTTTTACTGTTCTTAAGCTTGCGTGGAATTGCGGCGTCCGCAACTTTGAAAAAGATAACGGCCGCCAATTCGCAGGTCACGTTTAATCGCGACATCGCGCCGATTCTTTTTCACTCCTGCGCCATGTGCCACCGGCCCGGAGAGTCCGGCCCCTTCCCGCTGCTCTCTTATAAGGATGCGAAATCTCACGCCAGACAGATAGCCGCGGTGACGCAGAGCCGGTTCATGCCGCCGTGGTTGCCGGAGCCCGGCGATTTTAAGTTTGCCGATGACATGCGGTTGCCGGATGCGGAAGTGGCGCTCATAGCGCGCTGGGTGGAGCAGGGGGCGGTGGAAGGCGCCAGCGAAGACCTGCCAAGTACGCCCGAGTTTGTAGAAGGCTGGCAAATGGGGCGGCCCGATTTGATCGTCAAAGCGGAAAAACCCTTTCGCTTGCCCGCCAGTGGAAATGATCGGTATTGGAATTTTATTTTTCGCACGCCAGTAAAGGAAACCATGTGGTTGAAAGGAATGGAGGTGCGTCCCGGAGATAAGCGCGTGGTTCACCATGCGAATGTGCTGGTGGACCGCATGCAATCGGCGCGCGCGCAGGAGGCATCGCCGGGCGCCGGATTCGGGGGCATGGAAATAAAAATGGAGTCAGAGGCTGTTTGATCCCGACAGTCACTTTCTTTTCTGGAAGCCGGGCACAGTTCCCTATTCTGAACCCGATGGAATGGCGTTGCGCCTGGATCCTGACACGGACCTGGTACTCAATATTCACCTGCAGCCATCCGGAAAAGAAGAATGGATTCAGCCAAGCCTGGGTTTGTATTTTACCGATCGTCCGGCCACGCGTTTCCCGATGCTGCTGCAACTGGAAAACGATCAGAAACTGGATATTCCTCCCGCTGAAAAGAATTTTGTGGTAACCGACGAGTTCACGATGCCGGAAGACGTGGAACTTCTGGCGATATATCCACATGCGCACTATGTAGGAAAAGATTTACAGGCGTTCGCGACGTTTCCTGACGGAACGAAGAAGTCTTTGATTCACATTCCTGACTGGAATTTGAACTGGCAGGCGGTGTTTCGTTACCAGTCGCCGGTGGAGCTGCCGGCCGGAACCGTCGTCTCCATGCGTTATCGTTATGATAATTCCGACGAAAACATTCGCAATCCGAATATTCCGCCGAAGCGAGTGATGGCAGGGAATCGCTCGAGCGACGAGATGGCGCATTTATGGCTGCAAGTTTTGCCACGCAGCAATCGCGGCGGGGGCAATGATCCGCGAAGAATTTTGCAGGAAGCCATGGCGCGGCACAACGTGGAGAAAAATCCCGCTGACTTTGAGGGACATTACAATCTCGGCGCGATGTTGCAGGCGCGAGGCGAGTCAACCGAGGCCCTGAGACAATATGAACTGGCGCTGAGCCTGCGCCCGGAAGACTCCACGGTAAATAATGCGATCGCCGCCGCGAATTTGGCTGCCGGGCATCCCGAATCTGGCCATCAAATATCTGGAAACCGCGCTGCGCTCGCGGCCGAACTACTTTGACGCGCACTACAACCTGGGAACAGCCCTGGCGATGCAAAATGACTTTAAAGGCGCGCTGGAACATTTTCGTGCCGCCGTGCAAATCAATCCGCAGGACGCCAACGCGCAAGCCAACCTTGGCGCAGCCTTGCAAGCCACAGGCGACCTGAAAGCCGCGCGCGTGCACCTGGAAAGAGCGCTGGCTATTGATCCGACGCCTCGCAAATGCTCGCGACAATCTGGAGCAACTCAATCGCAGCACGCCCGCAATAAAAATTGGGGTTGTTGTGGTTTAACTGGTAATAAATATGAGAAATTAGTGAGAGAGCGCCCGTAGCTCAGCTGGATAGAGCGTCTGCCTTCTAAGCAGAGGGTCGGGAGTTCGAGCCTCCCCGGGCGCGCCATTACTATTCATTGCGTGGTGTGCGGGCTTGGTCCCAGGCTACTCCCCCTTCCTCCGGCGTGAGCAGTTGACGTGATAACTCGCATCGCAATCTTTTTGAAGCTCGATCAGAAAGCTGGTGCGTCCCTCCTCGGGGGCGGGGCCTGACGCTTCTCGGCAACGATAGGTGACTGAAGTCGCACGCGTACCGTCGATACCGGATGTGCTGTGATTCAGATGTTGAAGATTATTTAGTGGTATGAGCGATGCCAAGTGTTACCACGTGGAGCTTCGACGCAGCGTTGATACTACGCTCGGCGGTGCCATGCTCTTCAGGTGTGCGGCGAAAGATTGCGGTAAAGCTTTTGCTGTGCGAGTCATCGATGAAAACTCGCCAGAATCCCTCACCGGAGCCCACCCGCCCTGCGGCGAGGAGCGCAACTCCATCATTACTATAAAACTATGAGAAGGCGACAACGGAACTGCACATGACGGCCAACCGTTACGGGTTGTGGTGAAAGGAAGGCAAGGGAACGATGCAGGAAGTAAAGACGTTCAGATTTCGGTACGACGGCGACGTCACGACCGAAGACGAGGAGACGGATTTTGGGGGCAGCATTCCAGTACCTCGAGTCGGTGATCTTCTTTTTCGCAAAGGAAAAACCTGGGAAGTGACTCAGGCGGTGCCGCTGCCGGGTTCCTCAATTCCTGTCGTTCAGGTATCGCTGAAAATGGCCGCACCGAAGAAACGGCGCGCGGCGAACTAACTTGGATCCATTGGCCGCGTTTATACGCGCTGCTGAGGGAATACAGATTTCGACGCCAGGAATACGGCGTTTCCGGTATGTCCGCGCCTCTATGTTTCTTTCTATTCTCGATTTTCTGCGTCGGCCGCATATAGGAACGGCTGTCAGGTTGCCAGACGCTGGGAGGAAATATGAAGTCCGTTGAAAATCAATGTCCCAAGTGCGGTAGCGATTTCGCTTCCGAGGCTGATCTGCACGAGCATATCAAAACATGCAAAGGCGGACACGAACCCCCGGTGCGCAATAAGCAAAATAAAGCAGCGCAGTAGTCGTGAAGGCGATGGCGTAAGCCCAAGCCGAAAGCAATTCCGTATCGACTCTTTTCGCCGCCGCCCATCTCCATAAACTTCAAATGACCCCTGTAGTCGTAGGCAGGCCTCCGTGAAGCCCGCCCGGACGGCCCGGCCGTGTGACACCCCTTGCGGAGAATCCGGTGATTAAAGGCTTTCCTCGGATCCCTTCAAGGTGAGGGCCTAACAACTGAAGGTCCGTGCCTAACATAAACGGTAGCCGCAAAGACACGGATACCATGCGTGTTAGCTGGCTTCACGATGCATGAGGCGGCTTCAGGAAAAAACTTGCATTAATTAAGGGGCGAGCGCGAAAAACCTACAGGACAGAGCGGATAGTGCGCTTCCAGGGGATATGACAATTTCGCTGCCGGAGGTAGTGACATGAAACGTACGTTTGCATTAACAGTATTGATGGGCCTTGCCGCGGCAACGTCCTATTCACAATCCACGCAACCATCGACACAACCATCCTACGACCCGCGGGCCGCGAACGAGGCGTCAACGCCGAATCACGATCCATTGCGAAACTTTGGCTGGATCGGATTGATTGGGCTGGCCGGGCTCGCAGGCTTGGGCGGTCGCCGCAAGAGCGCGCACTCGCACAGGGAAGAATCAATCGCGGACAGCTCGATGCGTGATCGCAATCCGGCCGTGCAAGCTGGCCGGTAAGGGCGACGGGGTATCTGATTCGCGACATCCAGGTACCCCGACTACCTTTGGAATAAAAGTCATGGACAAACGATACGAAGTATTTTGGCTTAGCCGGACGGGGGTCAGTTGGATCGATGCCACCGAGAGCCTGGATAACGCCAGGGAGATCATGAAACAGTCCTTCGCCGCCGATGCCGGCGGGTACGCGGTCTTGGTGGACAGAGAAAACGGTCAATGTATTACGGTGGATAGCGGAGGAATTGCGACGGACGGCGTCCCTACCTTTCCATAGTTTGAAACAAATCTAGAAAATCTGCCAAAAAAGAGAAGGGTAAGGGCCGCTTCAGGTAACGCAGCTTGATTCATACAGCGTGCACCCCATAGCCGCAGTCCTGATTTTCTTCAAAACTCAAGAAATACCGTCCCGTAGAGGGGCGATTTCTTTGTTTAAAAGGAAAGAGATATGGGAACAACAACTCATAGGATGCAAGAAACATCGAACGACGAACGAATTTCACCTTCGACGATTGGCCACCGAAATGGCCGCGAGGAATTGCGCGGCGGTCGAATCAGGTCTGGCTATTCAGTCACAAACAATAATTCCAGAACCAGCGCCGAAAAACTCGCACGTGGTTTAGGGTGGTTCAGCATTGGGCTGGGGCTCGCGGAGCTTTTGGCCCCACGTGCAATGGCGAAAATCAGCGGCGTGCGCCGGGAAAATGCCGGCTTGATTCAACTTTTTGGCGCGCGAGAGATTGCCAGTGGCGTGGCGATTTTCATGCAAGGCGACCAGCCGGCCACGGCGCTGTGGTCGAGAGTTGCAGGCGATGCCATGGACCTGGCGAGTCTAGGAATCGCGTTGGCGTCGCCAGATTCGAACAAAGCTCGAGTCGGGTTTGCAACCGCGAATGTGCTGGCGGTAACCGCGTTAGATGTACTCTGCGCCAAGGAATTTAGTCGGGACTCTTCGGGTTCCGGCGATGCGCAGACGCGCAAAAGTTTGATCATCGACCGGCCTGCCGAGGAGCTCTACCAGTCCTGGCGTAATTTTGAGCAACTGCCGCGATTCATGAGAAACCTCGAGTCGGTAACAGTCGGGGCGGACGGGCGCTCTCAATGGGTGGCTAAAACGCCTGCCGGGGTGACCGTGAAATGGGAGGCCGAAGTTGTGCAAGACACACCCGGCCAGTTAATTAGCTGGCGCTCGGTGGAAGGTTCAGAGGTCAACAATGCAGGCTCCGTACATTTTCGACCGGCTCCGGGAAATCGCGGCACGATTGTGACCGTGGAACTCAATTACGATTTGCCGGGTGGCAGCGTTACCAACGCTCTGGCAAAACTTCTTCGCGAAGACCCCGGCGCCCTGGCCCAGGAATCGCTGCGTCTGTTCAAGCAGATGATGGAAGTTGGTGAAGTCACCCTTTCCGACGGCGCGCTGTGGGACAACGGTTTTCTTACGCAGCGGCCGGCGCAACCGGCCGAACTCCAGGAGACTGGTTCACAAAATATTCCGGCTGAACGCAGAGCGGCCGCGGCGGGAACGAGGAGCTGACATGAGAGCAAATTGCTGGTACGGAAAACAGGATGTGCGCGTTGAACAAGTGCCCGATCCCAAAATTCTGAACGGGCGCGATGCCATTGTGAAGATCAGTTCCACCGCGATTTGTGGTTCGGATCTGCATCTTTACAACGGATTCATACCTACGATGGAGAAGGGCGACATCCTCGGACATGAATTCATGGGCGAGATCGTAGAAACGGGACGGGACTTGAAGGATCGGAAAGTTGGCGACCGGGTGGTGGTTTCTTTTCCGATTTCTTGCGGAAAGTGTTTTTACTGCAAAAAGGAAATGTTCAGTCTTTGCGAGAACTCCAATCCCAATGCCTGGATGGCGGAAAAAATGTTTGGCCACGCGCCCTCTGGCGTGTTTGGTTACTCGCATTTGACCGGGGGCTACGCCGGCGGACAAGCGGAATATGCGCGCGTGCCTTTCGCCGACGTTGGAACAATTAAAGTTCCGAATGGGCTCTCCGACGAGCAGGTGCTCTTCCTTTCGGATATTTTCCCGACCGGATACATGGGCGCCGAGATGTGCAATATTCAGCCGGGCGATACGGTCGCCGTGTGGGGCTGCGGGCCGGTCGGGCAATTCTCGATTCGCAGCGCGTTTCTGTTGGGCGCTGAACGAGTAATCGCTATCGACCGGTTCCCGGAGCGCCTCAAAATGGCCAAGGCCGGGCGCGCTGAGACAATAAATTACGAAGAAACATCTACCTATGACGCTTTGATGGAGATGACTGGCGGCCGCGGGCCTGACGCGTGCATAGATGCCGTTGGCCTGGAGGCACACGGAGCGCACGGATTTATTTACGCCTACGACCGCGTCAAACAGGCGGTGATGGCCGAGAGCGATCGACCTATCGCGCTACGCGAAGCGATCATGTCCTGCCGCAACGGAGGAATCGTTTCAGTCATAGGCGTCTACGGAGGACTGATAGATAAATTCCCGATGGGTTCATTCATGAATCGGGGACTGACGATGAGGACCGGGCAATGCCACGTGCAGCACTATTGGCACCAACTGCTCGATAGAATCGAACGAGGGGAAATTGATCCAAGTTTCGTCATCACGCATAAATTGGAACTTGGTCAGGCCCCGCAGGGCTACGACACATTTCTAAACAAAGAAGACAATTGCGTTAAGGTCGTTCTGAAGCCCTGAAATAATTATCCAGTTGCGAGGGGTGCGGGCAACGAGCAGAGGTGTTGGCGAGCCCTACTTGCTCGTTGCCTTCGACCCTGACCTCACGCACTTCCGGGCGGCCGCTGGCCCTTTTATGCCAAGCACACGGTATTCTCTGCCTGCGAGCTCGTTGTAATTGACGAAGAATTTTTGCAGTTCTTTTTTGAAGTTTTTGCCCAGATCGTTTACGTGCTTGATATCGTCCCAAGCGTTGTTATCGAGCTGGACAGCAATAACCCGGTCGTTGCGCTCCATATTTTGACCCTTGCTCTGCGTGCCCTCTATGACGCCAATTAGTCGGCATTGTAAGACGCAGCCCGGGAACGCGGGCTCATCCATCAGGACTAACACATCGGTAGGATCTCCATCCCCCGCTTTGGTTGACGGTACAAAACCAAAGTCATAAGGAAAAGACATCCCAATCGGCAAAACCTTCTTGAGCTTAAAAACCCCTTCAGCCTGATCGAATGCGTATTTGTTGCGGCTCCCTTTGGGCGTTTCGATAACGACGTTAATGATATCGCTGTCGTCTGCTACGGGCTTCAAACGCGATGGGTCGGCCAGCGCGCTTCCTTTGCCGCTTCGATTCATGAAATCTCCGAGAATTGTAAGTTTAATACCAAAGATATTTGCAGGCAGACCATCGACCGGCCACCTAATCAAGGATGACCGTTGCAGCTATCAAAAGTTATCCGGAGTAATCCGTCCATTCAGGAATTCAGGTACTCGAGCCAGCGGAAATCAGTAGCGATCAACGTGGAAACCGGGGGGTATGGCAAAGCAAGCGCGAGCGACGGCAACGCAGGAACCAGGGGGCGGGATTCCGCCTGGGATAGACGCTATCGGGGAAGATTGCGCGATGCGTCTTCGGCCCTTTTGGCGAGCAGTAGCAGGCCTTTGACTTTAGCTTCTTTGTTGACGCCGGCGAAAGCGCTGCGGGCTTCCGGGGTTTTTCCTGACTTGCCTTGCGCTTCGCCCGTGGCGATTCGCGCTTCCAATGCTAAGCCCACGTCGCCGGATTTGAGCGCTGTTTTGGCGGCATTTTGCAGGGCGATGACAGCGGCTGACGCATTTCCCCATTGGGCGTCGATCTTCGCTTGCGTCACCGCGATTCTCAGCTTCAAATTGGCGTCTCCAGCGCTCTCAGCAAGGTGCCCGGCCTTTTCGATACTGGCGCGCGCGTCGGATTCATTCCCACGTTTCAGGGATATTTCCGCCAGCGTGAATTGCGCGCTGGCCTCACTGGCGGCGTCCTTCTCAGTGGCGAATTCAGCGGCGGCGGCGCTCGCATATTTTTGCGCGTCGTCGAGTTTGCCGCTCTCCCGCGCCCAATCCGCCAGCGATAATCTGGTAGCGGCGGCGTCTTGTTTTTGCCCGAGCCGTTCTTCGATCTGCAGTGCTTCGCGGTAACTCTGCTCGGCCGCGCCCAAGTCGGCTTGAGCTAACTGCACATCGCCGGCGCTTCCCAGCGAGCGCGCCAAGTCTCCTTGATCGCCCAATTCTCTGCGCAATTTCAGCGACTGATCGCAACTCTGCCGGGCTGCCGCGACTTCTCCGCCACTCAACAACATGCCGCAGCGATTATTAAGAGCGCGAGCTGCGGTTTTCCGGTCGCCAATTTTCTGCGCAATCTCGATGGCTTCCTGAAACGCTGCAGCGCTTTCTTTTCTTTTTCCTGCGGAGTAAAGAAATACCGCCAGGTTCTGTTGCGCCAGCGCCAGATCGCCCTGGCTGCCCCGCTCCTTCGCGACCGTGATGCTCTGGCGGTAGTTTCTCTCAGCACCGGTGGCATCGCCCTGGGAGTCGAGAATGTTGGCCAGATTGTTCAACGCGCCGGCTTCGTCGCGGCGGTCTCCAATCGCCTGCGCTTTTCCGAGCGCCTGCTCGTACAAAGCTTTTGCGGCGGCGTTATCTCCCTGCATCCAGATCGCGTTGGCGACGCCATTGATGGCCCGCGCCGTACCGAGTGCGTCGCCCTGCTCTTCATTAATTTGCCGGGCCTCTTCACAGCGGGGCTTAGCTTCCGCCGGTTTGCCGGCATTCAGCAACGCTCCGCACTGCATGATGCGCGCGCGGGCCAGGAGCAACCTGGCATCCAGCGATTTTGCCTTTTCCGCCGCGGCCGTAGCCGCTGCCAGTTGCGCTTCGAAATTGGACACGCCTTCCTGCGCTTCCGCCTCCTGCAAGTCTGCTTGCACTGCCAATTGTGAAGAGAGTTTCAATTTGCGGACTTCGCTCAAGGTGGTCAGGGCTTGCGCCGCTTTCCCCGCGCTGGTCTGGCTTTTGGCCAGTAGCAACCCCGACTCCGGATTATCCTTATATAAGGTCGTCCACAGCGACGCATACTGCTCAATCGCTTTCGGCCAATCATGTTGCGTCTCGTAGACGCGTCCCGTCACGAGCCCCTTGCCTTCGGCGGACATGTTCGCGGACAGATCGAGCGCCTTCTTTGCTTCCTCTTGCGCACGCGTCTCGAATCCCAGATCGGACCAAGCGCCGGCAAGCTCGACGTGCGGCTGCGCAAACTTGGGATCGGCCTCGACGGACTTGGTGAGCAGCTTGATGGCGGATTGCAAATCGAATTGCCGCAATTTTTCGCGTGCCGCGGCAAATCTCTGCAGCGCCTCCGCGTTAGTCGAGAACGAACTGTTCAGACGCGCCTCTTCCTGAATGCTCAACGAAATTCCCAGCCGGTCGCGAATCAGTTTTCCGGCTCGGGCCGCCAGCTCGTTTACCTGGGACGCCGCCCCCTCGTCTGTTATCGAGCCCATACTTTCGTTGTCCGCAGTGCGCAGCAGATGTACGTTCAACTGAATATTGTCGCGGCCTTTGTCGCCGGGCTTCTGAGGTGACAAGCGATAAGTGCCCGTCACGATCACGTCAGCGCCCAGGTATTTCGCGATGCGCTGTAGCTGCTCCTTGCCGGGATCCTGCTTCACTTCCTTGATGCCCAAGTCCCTCCGCATGTCGTCAACGCGGCTCGGAGCAATAAATCTGATTTGTTCCACGTCCAGTTGCGACCACAAGCCATCGGTTAGTTCGTCGCTGACCAGCGCCAGTTCCGGGCGCCCGGACATATTCTGAAAGCCCAAAATCGCGACAGATTTCCTGATTGCACCGGCGGATGTAGCAGATTCCGGAACTGGATAAGCAATTTTTGTTTCATGCCGCGAAATCACAAAATAAATGACCACAGTGAGAATGGCGAGGGCTGCCACAATTCCGGCAGCCAGATATTTTTTCGGGCGAACTGTCTCGGGTACCACAATTGGCTGAGAAACTTCCCGGCCACGCAAGGCTTCGGCCACATCAAGCGTAGTTGCGAATCTTTTCGCCGGGTCGCGCTCGAGGCAACGCAAAATCACCGCTTCCCAGCGCGGATCGATGTCTTCCACAATCGTGCGCGGGGAGGGCGCGGGCTCAGTCAGCCGTTTGAGCGCAGTGGAAATCACCGTGCTGCCCTGAAAGGGCACTTGCCCGGTCAACATTTCGTACATCACCACGCCAAGCGCATACGTATCGGTCGCCGGCGTGATTTCTTTTCCTTCGAGTTGCTCCGGCGCCATATACGCGGGAGTTCCGACCACGTCCAAAGATCCAGTAAGCGACGCCATGTTTCCGGTCACGGCGTGCGCCAGGCCAAAATCCGTGATGACCGAACGAAACCCGCCCGGGCTTCCCGGCGAAGGAACCAGAATCACGTTGGCGCATTTGAAGTCACGGTGAATTACTCCGGCGGCATGCGCCGCTTCCAGTCCGGCAGCCATCTGCTCCACGATCGGCAGCGCAAAATCTGGCTTCAGTCGCCCTTCCAAGGTGATTTGTCGCGCCAGCGTAGTGCCCCGCAGAAATTCCATGCTGACTACCAGCGTGTCGCGACCGGCGCCTTCACCATCGCTATCGGCATGGCGAAAAACATCAAACGTCCGGCATACGCTGGCGTGGGTGACTTTACGGGCCAGTTGAATTTCGCGCTTGAAACGCTCGACGGTGCGCTCGTCTTCGGCCATTTCAAAACGCACCGTCTTCAGCGCCACCCGCTCGTTTAGCTCCAGATCTTCCGCCTCGTACACTTCACCCATGCCGCCGCGAGCGACGAAACGCAAAATCCGAAAACGGCCGGCCAGAATTTGAGTTTTTGAGAATCCCGAACTGGAAGCAGAAAGCTTGCCCGGTGGCGTCGGTTCCCCGGCTAACGTTTCTCCATCGTCGGGCGCAGGTGTCAGCGGCAGTGGTTCGTCAGGAGGTCCGCTCGACTTCGAATCGGCCATAGAAAGGTCACGCGAAACCGCTCATTATGTCACACCGCTCAACAGACCACCGAGGTATACCGCACATATTCCACATGGAGAACAAGAGGCACTTCGTTGCCACATAGGAGAAAAATATTGCAACCTGCGGTCAATGGTACGGGCTCCGCGGCTGCGCAGCACCCCGTTTAGGCTCAATAATATACAGAAGAATTTATCTAAAATTGCGATTCACTTCGCCTAGGCATGCTGCGTGCATGCTGGACTAATTGGAATTGTCGGCTCGCGACAATTCTATCGTTTGGGGGATCGACTATGAAGTCTTGGAAGTCCATTTGTTTATTCACCGCAGTTTTTCTGACCGTCAGCTTCTCGACGTTGGCAGGACCGGGCATTCGCAAAGACAAGGGTGCATCCAACAACGGCCCGGATGACCCATTTGCCTCTTGCATCACCGAAACCGGGAATTGCGCGAACTTTACTTCCGCGCCGGTCAGGACCGTTGACGGTGTCTCAGTTTTCAATTTCGTGCAGAATCCCGGCGACGGCACCCCGGCGTTGATTTTCGATGTTTTTCAAATCCCGGGCACGGTCGTGCCGGGATCACAGGTGTCCTTCACATTTAACACCACTACCGGGAGTTACGGTGCGTTCGCGTGCGATAACGGGAGCCTGGGTACGGGGTTTTCCAGCACTGGAAATACGTTAGTAGGTCCGTGCACCGCGGGCACAACGGACTCGCTGGCATCTTTCCTGACGGAGACGGATAGCGGGAACACCGCGAAGTTTACCTTCAAAGGCGGCCCAGGCTTCCCGTCGTCGTGGACCTTTTACACCGACAAAGACAATCTCGCCAGCATTACGGTCGGCGGTGGCACCACTTCCGCGCCGGAGCCCAGTTCACTCGTGCTGCTATTGGCCGGAGCGTTGGTAGTCGGTTTCGCGATCACCAAAGCCAATCGCTAAGTTTTAACAGCAATTGAGAATCTCGACCTCAGCGGGAGATCATGCTGGGGTCGAAATTCCTTTGCCTTCCACGATCGTAATATAGCGGTCGACTGGCAAGTCTGTGAATTTTTGAACCGACGTCGACGGCGCAGGCCAGTGAATCTCGAGCGACTCAACTTTTGCAGCTTTTCCCAGCCCCAGCACCACTCGCGGATCATGCGAAGACAAGTAGCTGCCGGCGCCGTTTTTCATACGTGAAAATTTCTTTCCGGCGACTGACCAGTTGATTCGTGCACCGATTGCGTCACGGTTACAGGTCACGCCCTGCAGCTTGATTCCCAACCAGTGATTGCCTGCGCCTGCCTGGTTCTGTAAAAGAATGGGTGCGCCGCCATTGACGCCGACCAGGACGTCCACATGGCCATCGTTATCGAAGTCACCCAGCGCCAATCCGCGGGCAGAAAAATCTTTTTCGAATGCCGGGCCGGCATCGGCGCTGACGTTAGAAAATTTTCCGTTCTTTTGCTGGAACAGCAGCAGGGGCTCGCGATAGGTAACGCTCTGCGAACGCTGTGAAACCATGTCATCGGGATGCCCGTTCGCCAGGATCAGATCCAGCTCTCCGTCGTTGTCGAAATCAAAAAAACGCAGTCCCCATCCGCTCAAGAGGCGGGTGGCCTGCGCGATTGATTGCGATGGCGCAATGTCCACAAAACTTTCATTTTTTAAATTGCGATAGAGCGAAAATTTCTCCTGATCGATATTGGCGACGAACAGATCCTGCCATCCTCGGTTGCCCACATCGGCCGCGTCCACGCCCATTCCCGAACGGGCCTGCCCGTTTTCACTGAAACCCACCTCTGCGGGGACGGATATTTCTTCCCAGCGGTTGCCACCGCGATTGACGAACAAAAAATTCTGCACCGTATCGTTGGCGACAAACAGATCCATACGGCCATCATTATTTATGTCGGTGGCGACCACGCCCAGGGCTTTTCCCATGCTTTTGCCGATAACTGTCCGTTTTCCGACTTCGGTGAACGTTCCGTCGCCGTTATTGTGAAAGAGATAGCTGGCCGTGGGATGAAACGCCCGGGGGATACAATAGTATTTCTGCCCTACGCCGTTATCACCGCAGGACAGGCGATCTTCCGGCAAATACCTGACGAAGCTGCAAACAAATAGATCTAGGCGCCCGTCATTGTCATAGTCGAACCATACCGCGCTGGTGGTCCATCCATCGATTTCGACCCCAGCCTTCCTGGTGATGTCCGTGAAAGTGCCATCCCCATTGTTGCGGTACAAGATGGAGCGTCCGCATCCGGTGACAAACATATCCGGGTAGCCATCGTTGTTAAAATCGCCGACGGCGACGCCCATGCCAAATGTATCGCCGCTCACACCGGCGCGTCCGGTAACGTCGGTAAAAGTGCCATCGCGATTATTTTTGTACAGCGCGTTGCGGAGGGACTGCTTCGGCTGGAAAAATTCAGAGGGACCGCTGTTCACCAGGTAAATGTCCATCCAGCCATCGTTGTCATAGTCGAGGAAAGCGCAACCGGGACCCATCGTTTCGGGAAGAAATTTTTGCGGGGACGCGGCATTTTCGTGAACCCACTGAATGCCGCTTGCGGAGGGTTGGATTTCGCGAAAAAAAGCCGAATGCGCGGAGCGTTCGCTGAGGAGTGCTGCTCCCCCTGCGCCTGCCAGTGTCCACAAGAATTCACGTCGATTGAACATTTACGCGTACGCGCCAATTTCCGAAAACATTAATTTTCCCAGGAAAACAGTCGAGCAAAAATGTCAGTTCCCCTTGCTTTGCATCGGGCTGACAACCTTGTTCACCCCTATGCCGACGAGATTACGTGGCTGAATCGGGTACGGCGGGAGGCTGAAATTAATTTCCGCAATCTCCATGTTTACATGAAAAAGGCACTATGGTAACGTTTGCACAACTCGAGGGGCCCTGAACGCCTTGTTCAGATTGGGGGATAAAACACAAAATGCGAAACCATTTGCTTCGCGCAACTCTCACCGCAGGAATTTTTGTTGCTGTAGCCGTCATGCTGCTGTTTCCAACTTTCGTTTCCGCGCAGATTGACACCGGGTCGATTGTCGGCACGGTCAGCGATCCCAGCGGCGCCGCGATCGCCGGCGCCACCGTGGAACTGACCAACGAAGCCACGGGTGTCACGCGCTCGGTGACCACGAACGGCGACGGCGCTTATCAGTTTACAGCCATTACGCCGGGCACGTACTCCGTGAAAGCCTCGTCCACCAATTTCGAAGCCGCTGTGCATACACACCTGGAAATCGATGTTCAGTCGCGTCCCGCCGTGGACTTCAACCTGAAAGTCGGCCAGTCCTCTGAGGTGGTGGAAGTGACCTCGGCCACCCCGGTGCTGATGACCGAGTCGGCTGACGTGGGCGGTGTCCTGCAGGCGCAACAGATCAACGACCTGCCTCTGAACGGTCGCCGCTATTCCGATCTGGCGCTCCTGGAAGCCGGTATTCAGCGCAATCAGGTGAACACCAACAACCAGGCGCCCGACCGCTTTAGTTCCAACGGCAACCTCGAAACGCAGAATTATTTCTCTCTCGATGGAATTGACAACAATTCCGGCTCAACCAACCTGCAGGAAAGCTCGGTGCAGGTAATCCAGCCGCCACCAGACGCTCTGCAGGAATTTCGCATCCAGACGCGCACGTATTCCGCGGAATTCGGCACCTCGGCAGGAGCAGTCATCAACGCCAGCGTAAAATCGGGGACGAATCAATATCACGGTGATATTTGGGAATTCCTGCGTAACAGCTCGCTCGATGCCAACTCTTACTTCAACAATCTAAACGGAGTGCCTCGCGGGCACTTCACTCAGAACCAATACGGCGCGACCATTGGCGGCCCGATCATCAAGGACAAGACCTTTATCTTCGGAGATTTTCAGATTTTTACCAGCCGAAAAGCAACCACCGTTCAGTCCGCAGTTCCCACACCATTGATGAAGACCGGGAACTTCACCGAACTTCCGCAAACTCTAACACCCTCAACCGTGGCGGGGCAGACTGGCTGCGTGGCAGGAAACATTGTCGCCGCTGGTTGCATTGACAGCACCGCGAGCCAGTTAATTGCACTTTTTCCGGATCCTAACATCCCCAGCCAGGTCGCTCTTGAAGGCGTTCCCGGCAGCTGGACCGGCGCGCCGAACTATCAATTCCAATATTCCGTGCCCCGGGACACGCAGTCGTTTGATGTTCGCGTGGATCACACTTTGAACGGTAGGAATCATCTCTTTGGCCGGTATAGTCAATACATAATCAACAATCAAGATCCTCCCTGGACCAGTGATCCGGTAGCGGGCAACGGCGATTTCGCCACGGCATATAACATCCACGAACGTTCGGTAGCCATGGCATGGGACGACACCATCAAATCTTCGCTGTTGAACGAACTGCGCTTCGGCTTCAATCGCGATTACGCCCACAGCGACCCCATCGGCCTTCAGTTGGGCACGTCGCTCGCGCCGCAATTCGGACTGACGGGAATCCCCGTGGGTCCCAATACCGCGGGCATCCCGCCAATCGAAATCAACGGTGTGACTCGCATCGGTACTTCCCCGTGGCGTCCGCAGTTTCAGATTTCTCAGGTTTGGCAGGTTCTCGACAATCTGAGCTGGCTTAAAGGTAACCACAGTTTCAAATTCGGCTACGAGTTTCGCCGCTCCAGCGACAATTTTCTGGACATTCGCGCACCGCAAGGCGAAATCGGCGTCAACGGCATCTACACCGCCGACGGAAGCTTCGGTGTGCCCGACTTCCTGCTGGGCGACGTGGACTCCGTAACGTTCGTAACTCCGACCGTGGTTCATAATTACACCAACGGAAACAGCATCTACGGACAGGACACCTGGCGCGTGCGCAAGGACCTGACCGTGACATTCGGCTTGCGCTACGAATTGTTTTCTCCGCTGCTGAATCGGCAGAACCAGCTCAGTAACTTTAGTCCTGCAAATGGCGGCGAGCTGGTCACCGCCCCCCTCGACGCTTCCGGGTGGTTCAATCGCTCACTCATTCATCCCGACAAAAACAATTTCGCGCCACGCTTCGGCTTCAGCTACCATCCGTGGGAAAAACTGGTATTCCGCGGTGGTTTCGGGCTCTTCTACCAGCAAGGTATTCGCATCGGTTCAGAAAGCATTCTGGCTCTGAACCCACCATCGGTTATTTCCTACAGTTTGGGGCAAGGACTTGGCAGCAGCACGCCAGTCTTTCAACTGCAAAATGGTTTCCCCATCACTGATTTCACTTCCACTACTGTAAGTCTTCCGCAATTACAGATTCGCGCTCAAGACCCCAATCAGAGAACTCCCTATGTGGAACAGTTCAGCTTGGGGCCGCAATGGGAAATCACGCAGAATCTGTCCTTGGACGTGAGTTACGTTGGAAATTTCGCGAGAAAGATGAATCGCCTGCGTGATGCAAATCAGGGCATTTTCACAGGGACTTTCGACGGTAGTGGAAATCCCATCGACACTTATCCGTTTGCGAATCTCAACACCTCTAACAGTAGCGCGTCCGGTAGTCACGCATTCCTGGAACTGGCCACCAACGATGGCAATTCGAACTACAACGCCTTGCTCGTCTCTCTCCGTCATCGCTTCACCAAAGGGCTGGCATATGGCGTCAGTTATACATGGAGTCACAATATCTCCGACTACGTGGACAATTTAACCGGCGGCGCGGAGCCCCAAAATTCCTATAACTATGCTGCCGAACGTGGCGACTCCATGTTCGACGTCCGTCAACGATTCGTCGGTTATCTCACTTACGAACTGCCCGTGGGCAGAGGAAAGCGCTTCCTCAGCCAGGGTGGAGTCGCCAGCTATATTCTTGGAGGCTGGCAGGCTAACACCATCGTCACCAAGCAAACGGGCAATACCATTCAACTCTTCGCTCCAGACCAGAGTCTGTCGGGTGGTCAGCATATCTCGCGCCCGGATTGCACCGGCGATGGTCGCGCCGGAGCTTCCGACGATCCTCGCAGCGGATTGTGGTTGAACCCAGCCGCTTTCGCGCTGCCTGCACTCGGACAATTCGGGAATTGTGGTGTTGGCAGATACCATGGCCCTGGTTTCACTAACGCTGACATCAGCCTCTTCAAAATTTTCCCCATACGGGAGACCATGCGCGTTGAATTCCGGTCGGAATTTTTCAACGCTTTCAATCATGCCAACTTCTCGAACCCGGGATCGTTCTTCCCTTTCGGTTTCGGAATCATCTCCTCGACCGTTGGCGATCCTCGTGAAATTCAGTTTGGCTTGAAGTTCTATTTCTAGACTGTGTCGAGGCAAGACGCTGCCGCGAAATCCTGCTGACGGATTTCGCGGCGGCAATCACTCTTTCTAAAGTCGTCTTCGTCAAAATTCGCATGCCCCAGAATTCCAAAGTTTTTCTTAAGCTGAGGACACCCATGAAAATTTCGGCTTTGGCAGCGCTCTGCTTGCTATCAGTTTCTTCTCTGTGCGCCCAGGCGCCTTATAACTCCACGATCAAGCCGTCGGTCGTTCCGGTGGAGATACCCATCAACCGCGGTTCCACGGCGTTGTGGCAGAGCCTTAAGAAATTGCACACCCGCGCCAGCCTGATCATGGTCACCGCGCATCCTGACGACGAAGACGGCGGCATGCTTACCTACGAATCTCGCGGCCAGGGCGCGCGCGTTACGCTGCTCACGCTGAATCGCGGAGAGGGCGGCGCCAACGTGATGTCCGCAAATTATTTTGATGGCCTCGGTCTCGTCAGGACTGAAGAGTTGCTTGCCGCCGATCGCTATTACGGTGTGGACCAGTATTGGACCCGGGTGATTGACTACGGTTTTTCAAAAACGAAAGCCGAATCCATCTCCAAGTGGACTCATGATCGCGTGCTTGCCGACGTGGTGCGAGTAGTGCGTATGACTCGTCCGCTGGTGATCACTTCCGTTTTTGTGGGCGGCCCTACCGATGGCCACGGCAATCACCAGACGGCTGGCGCCATGGCCCAGGAAGTTTTCAAAGCTGCGGGCGATCCTAACGTGTTTCCCGACCAGATCGCCGCGGGTCTTCGTCCCTGGACCCCGCTGAAGGATTACGCCAGGACGCCCTGGTTTGGTAACGATGACGGAAAACTTTCCACCAACGTGGAAATTCCCGAAGGCACCTATGACCCGGTCCTCGGGATGTCTTACGTGCAAATCGCCAGAGAAGGGCTCGGCTATCAGAAGAGCCAGACCGGCGGCGGGATGATTCCCAAAGCAGGCGCGGTCAGCACTCCGTATCATCGTTACGGCTCGGTATCACCCGCCGAGGAAAAAGAGAAATCATTTTTCGATGGCATCGATGTTTCGCTCGCTGGTATCGCTACCCTCGCGAAAAGCAGCAATCAGGATTTTCTGGTTTCCGGCCTGCGGCAGATCAATGATCTGGTCGAAACTGCGATGACCAATTTTTCGGCCGCCAATCCAGAAAAAATCGCTGGTCAACTGGCTCAGGGCTACAAGGAAACCGAAAAACTGATTGAACAGGTCAAAGGCAGCAATCTCTCGGCCGACGAAAAATATAACGTCACCTTCGAACTGGAGACCAAGAAAGCCCAGTTCAACAACGCGCTTTCGCAAGCGCTGGGTCTTTCCGTTTCCGCAGTGATGGCGCCGGACAAGGAGCCCAACCCGCTTTGGGCCATGTTCATTGGCGATCCCGACACGACTCGCGTTATCATCCCCGGCCAGAAATTTGGCGTGAAAGTTCACGTCGTCAGCCAGTCGGCATTGCAGGTAACGTTAAGCCATATCGAGATAAAAGCCGCCGATGGCAAAAACTGGAGCATCAGCGGTTCCGCATCCGAACAAGCGTTGCAGCAGGACAAGCCCGTGGACGCGCGCTTCGACTTGACTGCTCCGCGAGATGCCAAATTCACGCAACCTTATTTCAGCCGGCCGAATATCGAGCAATCTTATTACGACATTTCCGACGAAAAATATCTGAACCACCCGCTCTCGCCTTATCCGCTGGCAGCCTGGGCGCAATTCAGCTATGAAGGCGTCCCCGTTCGTGTCGCCGAAGTGGTGCAATCCATCAAGCGCGTCAACGGTTTTGGCGTGGTGTCCGAGCCGCTGGTTGTCGGCCCGGCGGTGTCCATCGCCATCAATCCCAAGGCCGCCATTGTGCCTCTGAGCGGCAAAAACTTCGCTGTCACCACGGCAATTCGCAGCAACGTGAAAGGCCCGGCAAAAGGGACGGTCAAGCTTGACCTGCCAGCCGGCTGGAAGAGCTCTCCGGCTTCAGCAGAGTTCAATTCTGCGAGCGATGGTGACGAGCAGTTCGTCACTTTTCAGGTAACGCCCGCAAATCTTGCGGAAAAAAGCTATCAGCTGACGGCGGTCGTGGAGTATGGGGGTGAACAGTACAAGCAGGGATATGAAGTGACCGGCTACCCTGGACTGCGCCCGGATTATTTATATCGGCCGGCGGTGCTGCGGGTCTCCGGAGTAGACGTAAAAGTAGCGGACGGCCTGACCGTCGGCTACATCACTGGCAGCGGCGACGATGTTCCGGCTTCGCTCGAAAATCTCGGCGTACACGTAACATTTCTTACGCCGAACGATGTGGCGACCGGGGACCTTTCGCGTTACAGTGCGATTCGTCCTGGGTGTCCGCGCCTACGCCGCGCGCGACGAGCTGAAAACTTATAACAGCCGGCTGCTCGACTATGTGAAAAATGGCGGCGTGATGATCGTGCAATACAACACGCCGGAATTTGACCACAACTTTGGACCTTATCCATATGAAATGGGTTCGAATCCAGAAGAAGTCACCGATGAAGCTTCGAAGATCGATATTCTCAATCCTAAAAACCCCGTGTTCCTGTGGCCCAATCAAATTACTTCCCGCGATTTCGAAGGCTGGGTGGAAGAGCGCGGATCGAAATTTTTGAAGTCCTGGGATTCGCACTATGAAGCACTGCTTTCCACGCAGGACGAGGGCCAGGAGCCGCAAAAGGGCGGTCTGATCTACGCCAAATACGGAAAGGGCGTTTATATTTATAACGCTTACGCTTTTTACCGGCAGTTGCCGGAAGGCGTGCCGGGAGCTTTTCGCCTTTTCGCAAACTTGATCAGTCTTCCAAAGAATCCGAACTTGAAGTAATTTACGACGCTTCGAAAGTACGGCCAGGCACCGCTGTGTTCGGGCGCTGGCACGGACGTGATTGTTCTTGGCAAAGTGCCGGCACATCACCATACTTCCACTCGCCAGGAAAACAGTGTTGAGCGGCCCAGAGAACGATTTGAAGGCTTTTAAACTTCGCGCGGTGTTGACTGACGCCCATTTCTGGGTGCCGGTGGTGGTATTGCTACTGGGCTCGTGGTTGCTGGTGATTTTCGCGGTCAGTCCATGAACGCGCGTTCTAATGAAGTAACTCGGCTATCCAGCCGCTCTCTTCATCAGCTTGGCGTGGTTTGCGGCTTGGGAGCCGGTGCGTGGCTCGGTGCCGCGGAAGCTCCAACCAAACTGGTTACCGTAGGCTACTCCCCATTTCTCATTTCACTTGGAATGGTTGCGGGCGTTTTCGTCGCGCGCTGGACGCTGCCGATGATGCTCAAAGGCACGCATTACATCTGGCTGGACTTCCGCGAAAAACCGCATCTGCTGGTCTGGGCCATTCTTGCGGGAATGTTGTGGGCCGTCGCCAACACGCTCACAGTGTTCGCCATTCGCAACGTCGGGCTGTCCATTGCGTTTCCGCTCTGGAATTCGAATAGCCTGGTGGGAATTTTTTGGGGCTGGCTGCTGTTCAACGAATTGCGCGGCGCGGGCTCGAAACAGTGGCTCAAAGTGTTGGGTGGAACCACCGCGCTGGTGATCGGCGCTTGCATGCTGGCGTACGCCACTTCCCATCAGGCGGCTGGAGGTTCGGCGCGATCCACACTGGGAATTCTTGCGGCGATTTGCGCGGGTGCGTTGTGGGGCACCATGTACATCCCCTATCGCAAGGCGTACATCAGCGGAATGAATCCGCTTTCCTTCGTGACCGTTTTCACTATCGGAGAGCTGGGTACAACGCTATTGATGGCCTTGATCTTTCAGGGCGGACCGCAAAAACTGGTGGCCGATCTGAGCGCCGCGAAACCCGCGATGTTCTGGTTATTTCTCGGAGGGTTTTGCTGGGTAATTGGCGATTTGTTCCAGCAGTACGCGGCAAAGTACATTGGCATCGGCCGCGGCATTCCGCTTTCGAACACGAATCAGCTCTGGGGACTTGCCTGGGGCTCGTTGGTTTTCGGTGAATTGGCCGGCTTGGATCCGTCCGCCCGCTGGCTGGTAATTTCCGGCTCGCTGGTAATGATTCTCGGCGCGGCGGCGATCAGTTTTGCGGAGGCTCCCGTTTCCGAGCAAGCATCGTGGAAAAAAGCCATGGAGCGCGAGTGCCATCGCTACGATCTGCAGCCTGAGCGCGTCGCCGCCATTCTTCAGGGCGACGATCCATTTTCCAGGGAAACAAAAAAACGAAGCTGGTGGGAATTGATCGTCGCTGCCGGCGCGTTGGGTATTTTTGTCTGGCTGGCCTTTTCTGCGCAACGTCAGCCAATCGCTTTCAACATAACTTGGATGATGATTTTGAGTGCCGCCACCCTGGGGCTACTGGTGATTTCCGGCGGCCTGCTATGGAAGCGCACGCGTTTCTCTTGAAAATCGCGAATGGACCTACCTACGCCGGAACAGTGGATGGCTGTAACTTCGTCACTTCTGTCAGCGAAACCGGGCGCGCTTCATCGTAGGATTTGCGGGCTGCCAGCGCGATCAAAACCGCGGCTCTGCCGTCTTGGCCTCCCACCTCCGTAGGTTCATCACGAAGTACCGCGCCGACAAACGATCGCATCTCGTTAATGAAACTCTCCGTGTAGCGCTCCATGAAGAAATTGAGGGGAAGGTCGCGCCGGATTTCCGTGGCAGTACTGATCACCGCCTGGTTAGGAAAAAGGTTCTCCGTGGCAATGGCCCCGGCGCTGCCCAGAATTTCAACACGCTGGTCGTAGCCGTAGACGGCCTTGCGGCTGTTGTCGATAGTAGCAATCACCCCGCCCTTAAATTGCAGCACCGTCACAGCGGTATCCAGATCGCCGGCTTTCGCAATTTGCGGATCCACGCGCACAGCAGCCGCGGTATAAACACTTTCCACTTCATCGCCGCTCAAAAAGCGTGCCATGTCGAAATCGTGTATGGACATGTCCAGGAATATCCCGCCCGACACTTTAATATAGGAAATTGGCGGAGGCGCCGGATCGCGGCTGATGATGTGCATGAGGTGAGCCGTGCCGATTTCCCCGCTGGTCACGCTCTTTCGCACGCGCATGAAGTTCGCATCGAAGCGCCGGTTGAATCCCACTTGAAACTTCACGCCAGCCTTTTCCACCGCTGCCAACGCGCGGTCAATCTTCGCCAGGCTGTGATCGATAGGTTTCTCGCAAAAAATATGCTTGCCTGCCTGCGCCGCCCGAATGACCAGGTCCGCGTGAGTGTCCGTTGGAGAGCAAATCAATACCGCATCAATGGCGCCGTCCGATAAAATTGCGTCCGCCTCAGCCGATACTTTCGCGATTCCGTATCGCGTGGCCACTTCCTGCGCCATAGTGAGATTGGTATCCACAATGGCCGCGGCGCTTGCTTGCGGCATGCGAAACGCCAGAGTCTCCGCGTGCACTTTGCCGATGCGTCCTGCACCGATGATCCCCACGCTCAATTTCTTTTCCGGCAAGCAACTCTCCCTTTTCGTGACTCAGGCGAAATAATTTTCTATCGAGCGCAAATATTCGCGATTCCTTCGCGCGCTATCCTTCGGCAATCCCATTCCCGGCAATACATCCTGCTCCACCAATAGAAACCCGTCGTATTTGCGTTTTGCGAGCCACTGAAGAACCGCCGGAAAATCGACGCAGCCCTTGCCCAACTCGCAAAACACTCCATGCCGCAGCGCTTCAAAATAATCCCAGTACTCCATCCGTGAACGGCGGGCCACTTCCGGCTGGCAATCTTTCAGGTGCACGTACCACACCCGCTCTTGAAACCGCTGCAGGCCTTTAACGGCATCGCAATCCCCCGCGCCAAACACGTAGTGGCCCGTATCGAATACCAAGCCGATGGTTTGGGGATCAGTGAGCGCGAGAAAGTGCTCAATCTCGTCTGGTGTCTCAACGTAGCCGGCACAGTGATGATGGAAGACTGTGCGCAAGCCGGTTTCGCTATGCACCGCTTGTGCGATTCGATTCGCGCCCGCCGCAAATACTTTCCACTGCGAAGCGCTCAACCCCATTTCCGGCGTCACGCGTCCAGCATTCCGAGTTCTATCCGGTATGGTGCCGTTGTTATCCGCCAATACTAAAAATGGTTTCTGCCCAGATGAAACGCTGCTAATCAATTTTGCCGTCTTGATTGCCGTCGCGATGCCTTCGGCGTGCGACTTTTCGTCTTGCAGCGCCACCGGCACGAACGCGCCCAGCATAGCAATGCCGCGTTTTGCCAATTCCGATATCAGCGCCCCCGGCTCGCTAGGCATGTAGCCCCAGTCACCCAGTTCCGTGCCGGTGTAACCAGTCTCGGCCAGTTCATCCAGCATCCGGCTGTATCCGATCTGTTCGGCCTTACCTTGATCAAATTCCAGCGTGCCCCACGAACACGGAGCATTCCCGACGCGCATTACCGGCATGCTTGCTCCACAGTCCGCATCACAGAAAATAGCGTTCCTTTCGCCGCGCTTCTTCATAGTTCGAACGTGCGGCTTGTACATCCTTGCGTTTCCGAGACTTCGGCCACCGCCACTTCCCACCAGGAGTCGTAACCCGGCACGCGAACTTCGCGGTCGGTCTCCACAACGATTACCGTGGTCTCGTCGGAAGCCTTGGCCTGGGCCAGCGCCTCTTGCAATTCCACCAACGTGTTCGCGTGGGTCGCGCGCGCGCCCAGGCTTCGCGCATTCGCCACGTAATCCACCACCAGATTCTTGCCATCCAGCTGCCCGGTAGTTTTCGAACGCTCGCAGTATCGCGTTCCGAAACCAGCGCTGCCGATAGATTCGCTCAGCCCCCCGATGCTGGCGAAGCCGTGATTGTCCACCAGCACGATGATCAGCTTCACGCCTTCCTGTACGGCGGTCACAATTTCGGTAGGCATCAACTGGTAAGTGCCGTCCCCCAGGAACACAAACACTTCTCGGCTGGGATCCGCCATTTTCGCGCCCATCGCCCCGGGAATTTCATAACCCATGCACGAATAGCCGTATTCCATGTGATAGCCGTTCGGTGTGCGCGTCGGCCACAGCTTGTGCAAATCGCCCGGATGACTGCCAGCTGCAGAGACCAGCACGTCACGCGGACCTGAAGCTTCGAACATCGCTCCAATTACCGCGCTCTGTGCCATGAGCGGCTGGTTATCCAAATGCAGCAAGCTCTGCATTTCCCTGGTCCACGATTCCCGCAATGATTTAATTTTCTCTTCGTAGTCCGCTGCGATGCGATGGCCTCGCAGAGCAACTGCCATTTCTTCCAGCGCTAGGCGCGCATCGGCAACCAGTGGCATCGCCGACACTTTATACGCATCGAATTCCGCCAAATTAATATTTACGAAACGCACACCCGGGTTTTGAAACGCCGTCATGGATGCAGTCGTAAAATCGGAATAGCGCGTGCCGATTCCGATGACCAGGTCCGCTTCGTGCGCCAACCGGTTGGCCGCCGAAATTCCAGTCGCGCCTATCGCGCCAACGGATTGCGCGTGGTCATATGGCAACGAACCTTTACCCGCCTGCGTTTCCGCCACGGGAATTCCCGTTTGCGCCACTAAGTCCGCCAATGCGCGCGACGCTTCGCTGTAGAGGACGCCACCACCCGCGATAATCAGCGGTTTCTGGCTGGCGCGAATCGCCACGATCGCTCGTTTCAGCGATAGTTCGTCCGGCGGCGGACGTCGAATTGTCCACACCCGCTTGCGAAATAGCACTTCAGGAAAATCGTATGCGTCCGTCTGGACATCCTGCGGCAGCGCCAGCGTCACAGCGCCGGTTTCCGCCGGAGAAGTCATCACGCGCATCGCTTCGGGAAGCGCGGTAATAATCTGTTCCGGGCGATTGATGCGATCCCAGTACCGGGAGACGGCCTTAAAACAATCATTGACGCTAATATCCTGAGAGTTCGGCGATTCCAGTTGCTGCAAAACAGGCGCAACATGACGGCGCGCGAAAATGTCCCCTGGCAGAAGCAGCACGGGCAGGCGATTGATGGTGGCCAACGCGGCACCGGTAATCATGTTCGTTGCGCCCGGCCCGATGGAGGACGTGCACGCGAAAGTACGCAGGCGGTTGCTCATCTTGGCGAAGCCCGACGCCAGGTGCACCGCCGACTGTTCATTGCGCATCAGGATGTAGGGAAATTTCGTTTGTTGCAGGGCCTGGCCTACACCCGCCACGTTGCCATGTCCAAAAATTCCCAGCATGCCGGCAAAAAAAGCGTGCTCCTGGCCGTCGCGCTCCACAAATTGGTTCTGCAGAAACGTGACTATCGCCTGTGCCGTGGTCAGACGCCTGGTACCTGTCATTCACTTTTCTCCGCTAGTTACGCAGGCAAATTTCTGCTGATATTCGACAATGTTCTGAAAAAAACAAATTGCCGGATTATTTCCTGTCAGGGTCCGGCAACATGAAATCGCGCACAAAAGAAAGAAGCTCATAATAAGAGCTGATAAATGTCCGCAGCGTCCGCGCTGTGGCGCCAAACGCATCGAATTCCGCCACCGTCATTCCGCCCTCGTCATAGGCGCGCCTGAAATCGCGGAATTTCCCGTAGAGCTCGGCGACAATCTGCGGATCGACCGCGTCTTGCATGCGCTCTTTGACTTCCACGTCACAATTGTTGAACAGCACCTGCCAATCGTACGGAATGGTCATGGCGATATCGCCGCCAATTAATTCCGACCAGTGCATGTGATGGCGATACGCGGCGGCCAGCAGCCTAGTGCGGTATCCGCGCTGGCGAAAAATGCCGTAGGCTTTTTTCATCGCCGCTATACCGGCCCAATCCAGATGGCCCGGAGTGATGACAATATTTTCTTTTTTGGCCACCACTTTCAGCCAATCGTCCAGCCGGCCGATCATGATGGTGCACATCTGCGCCAGGCGAGAATTGTCTTTCTTTTCGGCGGCACGCCGCTGCAATCCGCGTTCCACCGCTTCGGCCACCGCGATGGCCTGCGGCACGGTAAAACACACCGTGGCGTTCACATTTATTCCGCGATAGGTGACTTCTTCGATGGCGCGGATCCCCGCTATTGACGCAGGAACTTTCACCTGAATATTCGGCGCCAGTTTATCGAAGCGTTGCGCCTGCTCCACAATCGCATCGGCATCGCGATAAAAGGTGGGATTTGTCTGCAGCGACAGCCGACCCTTGCGTCCTTTTTCTCGCTCAAACACCGGCATCAACAACGCTGCGGCGGTGACCCCCATCTCTTCGATCAACTTCCAGGACACGTCCACTTCGCTCCACGTGGGGTTTTCAGAAATGAGCGCGAGAATCCGGCCCTTCCACGCCGGCAATTCCTTTTTCAATACCGCCATCACAATCGTGGGATTGGAAGTCGCGCCCACTGCGCCATTGGCAATGGCATATTTCAATTCTTCCGTGGAACAGGAGTCGTTCCAGTAATCTGTCGCACCAATCCCCGCCGTTTGGTGCAGTGGACTGAGATGGGTGGTAGGCATGTGATTTTTGTCCGCCAAACTTTTTATTTCACCAGCGGCAAGCGATCGTCCTGAAACGTCCAGGATTTTCGCACCCAGGCATAATCCGGGTCGTCCGCCGCTGCCATGGACCTCGCGGAACCAGCCAGCACATTCAGGTAATAGATGTTGTAGCCATGCGCCGCCACCACCGGGTGGTAACCCTCCGGAATCAAAACAAGTTCGCCGTCGCGCACAGTGATGGTTTCGTCCAGTTTTCCGTCGCGCGAATAAACTCGCTGAATCGCGTAACCTTTCGGCCGATCGATCCGGTAATAATAGATTTCTTCCAGGTCCACTTCCTCGGGCGGATTGTGGACATCGTGCTTGTGTGGAGGATAGCTCGACCAGTTTCCGCTCGGCGTGTAGACCTCCACGACCAGCAGTCGCTGCGCGGGAAATTCAGGAGTAAGAATATGATTGATCTGCCGAGTGGCGTTGGCGCCGCCGCGTATTTCGACGCGGACATTTTCCGGAGAGATCAGCACCGGCGGATGTGCGTCTTCCGCGCGGCAATAGCAGAAGGCCAGTTCGCAGTCGGTGATAGCCGTCACCGTGAAGCGAGTATTCACCGATAAATAAAGCGTCCAGGCCTTGCCGCTGAATACGTTCGGGCGGCCCCCGATACTCATCCAATTTCCCTGCGAGGATTGAGCCTGAAAAATCCCGCCCAGCGTCACGATGGCCAATTCATTCGAATGTGTCGCGCCCTCGAAACTTTCACCCGCCTTGATTCGGCGCACTTCAAAAGTCACATAGTCGAAGCCCGATCGACTTTGGCTAACTTCCATGATGGTTCCGGAATCCTTACCATTTTCTGTCGCGGGAACCAGTAATTTTCTCGCTGAAGTCATTTGCGATCCTTTCGCGGTGGAGCGCTGGACTCTCGAATCACCAGTTCTGCCGTCACGCTAATGGCTTGCGAAGGATTTTGTCCCTGCATCAATTGCAAAAGGCTCTCCATCGCCAGCAATCCCATGCGTCTTCGTGGCTGACGCACAGTCGTGAGCGGCGGGTCGGTGTAAGACGCAATGAAAAGATCGTCAAAACCGACCACGGAAATGTCATCAGGAATTCGCAGCCCATGAGCGCGCACGGTGCCCAATACTCCCAGAGCGGTCATGTCGTTGTAACAAACGATGGCGGTCGGCGGCTCCGCAAGGCTCAGTAGTGTTTTCGTGGGCTCCCTCGCGCCCTCTGATTTGCCATCGCCATGCACGATCAGTTCTGGCAAAAACGCCAGTCCCGCTTGGTCCAGCGCCTGGCGGTATCCTGAAAATCGTTCCGTATCCGATTGGTAGCCGAGCCGGTCACCCAGATAAGCAATCCGGCGATGACCCAGCTGAATGAGATGCCCGGTCACTTCCCGGCTGCCCTGCACGTTTTCGATCATTACCGCGTGCACGAATTCGCCGGGATGCTGATTGTTTACCAGCACGATCGGCACTCTCATTTCCGAAAGCAGCGGAATATACAGCGCGCCGACGCGCGAGGAGGTCACCACAATTCCGTCCACGCGCCTCTCAGAAAACGATTGCACCACTTTTCGTTCACGATCGGGATCGGCGTTGGAATTCGCCAGAAAAACCGAGTACCCATGGTTGTTGCAACACTCTTCGATGCCTTCCACCACTTCACTGACGAACGGATCAGCGATGGAAGTAACTACCACGCCGATCGTCTTGGTCCTCTGGGTCACTAGCCCCCGGGCCACGGCACTGGCGCGATAGCCGGATTCGCGCGCTATCCGCTGAATTTTCTCAGCGGTGCGCCGGCTGATCAGCGGACTATTCTGCAAAGCTCTGGAAACGGTAGAAAACGAAACATTGGCTTTACGGGCGATGTCCTTAATCGAGGTAGGGCGGTGCAAGGGGTCGGTGGCCATGGTCTGCACACGTTTGCAGTACGGAAAAGATACTGTAATTCCCTGCCATGGCACGTGTCAATGGCACGGGGTTTGCCTAGCTGGACTGCAGATATCCCAGAAATTCGGGATCGCTGGAGGCCAATTTCTGCCTCAAATCCCCGGCAATTTCCCACTGCCCGATGATCGGATATTCCAGCATTGCCAACTGCGCCAGCGGCCAGGATTTTTCCACCGCAGCGCGTATCGCCGTGCGCTCGTAGGCTTTCACCGCGAGCACCAGCCCACGCACGGGCTCCGGCAGCTTACCGGTTGGCATCGGTGTGACTCCGGCACGGCTGATGTTGCAGGGGACCTCCACAACGTCGTCATCGCGCAGGTCTTCTATGCTGCCGTGATTGCGTACATTGACGACCACCTGCTTCGCTTCATCAGACAGCAAGCCACTCATCACATCAATGGCGATACGGTGATACCCGGTGGCCGTCTCAAACGGGTCGTTTTCTTCCCGATCTTTGTTGAACGCCGAGCCCGCATCAGCCTCCAGTTGCATGTAGGAAGAATTCCGCTGCATCAGGTAATTGCGATAAGTGTTCAGCGCTTCACGCGGAGCCTGCGATTGCAGCTGCCCGAACAAATCTTTATTCATCTGCAAAAGCTCTTCGCCGCGGCTGGCGCCGGCGCGCAACTGATTCCTGTAAGCCTTCCGCTGGCTGTAGTAGAAAAATAAATATTCCGATGGAATCAATTGCAGGGTTTTAATCAGCAAGGGATCAAACAGATTCGCGTGATATAGCTGGCGCAACGATTCCGGATTCTCCAATAGTTGCGCCGTCACATCTTTCCCCCGCACCGTAACTCTTCGCACCCAACCCAGATGATTCAACCCTGCGTAGTCGCATTGCGTCTCGGCCAGCGTCGCGCTCAAAACCTGTGCGATACGATGGAACAACTCCGCCGGGGTGTCGCAGATTCCTACAATGCGCAGGCTGGTGTGCTGATTCAATGCCTGGGTGATGAGTCCGGCAGGATTTGTGAAATTGATGTACCACGCCCGCGGGGCAAGTCTTTCGACCACCCGAGCGTGCGCCAGCACGATGGGCACAGTGCGCAGCGCCATCGCAACGCCGCCGGGACCGGTGGTTTCCTGACCCGCCAGGCCATTCTCGATGGCCGTGCGTTCGTCGCGCGCTCTCGCCGCCATGCCTCCGACGCGCACGCTGCTCAACACAAAGGAGCTGCCTTCCACTGCGGGTTCCAAGGCCGTAGTGGTCTTTATTCGAATGTCGACGCCCAGCTTGCCGGCAATTTCCCGGCCCAGTGCGGCCATCACCTCTGCGCGTTCATGCCCGACGTCATAAAGAATCAATTCGCTGGTCTTCAGAATTTGTTGCGATTGCAATAGCCCATGAATCAGCAGCGGAGTACGAACTCCTCCGCCGCCAATGATGCATACTTTGCTCATCTCTGCACTTCCAGTCGCGCGTTGAGTTCCGCAATGGTGGGGAAACCGGCGATTCCGCCCAGTTTCCGGGTGGAGAGCGCCCCGCAAATCGCGCCAGTCTTCAGGCATGTTTGCGGATCGGCGCCGCGCAGCCACGCAAACAGAAACCCGGCGTCGAAGCAATCTCCCGCGCCGGTACTGTCAACCGAGTCCACGCTGAGTGGCGCGCAAAACATTATTTCTCCGGCAGCCAGCAATGCCGCGCCGCGTGTACCCAGTTTCAGCGCCACCGTTTTGAATCCCATGCCCTCGAAGCCTTGCAGCATCCGCTGAGGTTCGCTTTCGCCAGTCATCAAAGCCGCTTCTCTTTCATTTGGCAGAAAAATATCCACGTCGCGCAGCGCTTCCTTACATCGCGAATCAGCAAGCCAGTCCGGATGCCACCCCGCATCCACGGAAAGACTAGCGCGCTTCGCGAGTTCTCGAAACAACTCCCCTACTTCGGCGGGGTCCGGTGCACAAGCGAGGTGGACGTGACTGACTTTCGCAAACTCCTTGCGCGACGACATCTCCCTCAGCAACGCAGGCAGTTCGCGGTTCGCACCCATGTACGTAAGGAAAGTTCTGTCAGTCGCGCTCGATACGCTTATGGTGATAGCCGTGGGCTCCTTTGAACTTTGCTTTATCGCCGAAGTATTTACGCCGCCTGCCTGCAAATTTTCCATCACCCATGGCCCATCGGGCCTTCCCACCACTCCGGCTACGCCAACTTTCGCGCCCAGCCTGGCCATCCCGCAAGCGGTGATGGCCGCGCCTCCGCCAATTTCCCGGCAGAAACGCTCGGCGAAAATTTCTTCCCCGGGATTGGGCGGCCAGGAGCCAAAGCCGCTCATCACCATGTCTACGAATAAATCGCCTGCTACCAGGACATCCACGGGACCGCCGCCGTCGCCGCTCATACCGTCGCCTTGGCCGACGGCGCAAACGGCCATTCGGATTGCACCCGGGCTCGCCATAAATAAGCGCCCACACCGACAATAATCAGCGCCACGCCCCAAAGAATAAATTTCAGGCCGCTGGCCGCAAGAATAAACGCCCACCCGGCGAAGGCGATCACGCTGGTCACCGGATAAAACCACATCTGAAATGGCCGTTGAATATCCGGTCGATACCGCCGGATCATGGTCACGGCCACAACTTGCGCCATGAACTGGACCAATACCTGGATAACCACCAACGCCGTAATCAAGTCTGATAAGTCCAGCAGGCTCGCAGCGGCTGAAGTCACGCCGATGAACACCAGCGAAACCCAAGGGAAGTTTCTGGTCGGGTGCAGCCGCCCGAACATTTTAAAAAATCGGCCGTCAACCGCCGCGGCATATGGCACGCGCGAGTAACCCAACAGCACCGCGAACAGCGACGCAAACGTGGTGAACAGGACAAACGCGGTCATCACCTTGGCAACCGCGGACCCATAAACCCGCTGCATAAGGTCCGACACGATGAAAGTCGAGTGCATGGCTTCCCGCCACGGGATCACGCCGATGATCGAAACGTTCATGGTGAGGTACAGAAGACCCACCACGAAAATTGAAATCAGAATGGATCTCGGAATCACATACTCCGGTCGCTTTATCTCCCCCGCAAAAAAACAGGCATTGTTGTAACCGCCATAGTCATACATGGCCAGCAGTGTGGCCCCGCCCAGTCCAACGAAAAACGAGCGCGAGAGCGTGAACGCGTGGGGCGGAAAATCCAGCACGCGGCTCAATTGAAAGTGCGCGATGCCCGCCGCGGTGACCGCCAGCGCCGTAAAAATCACTACAATCCACAACACAATCGAAAGCCGCCCTACCGATTTGATATCGCGATACAACAGGATGGTAATCAGCGCGCAAACGCCGACCGCCACGGCCTTGCCTTCCCACCAGTTCATGTTGGGCCACAGAAACTTCGTATATTGCGCGAAGCCGACCGCTCCCGCTCCGATAGAAAGCGGCGCCAGGCATACCGTCTCCCAGATAAACAGAAAGCTCATCAGCCGCCCCAGCCGCTTAGGGCCAAAGGCTTCCGAAAGGTACCGATAGGGACCGCCGGTTCCGGGCATCGCGGCGCCCAGTTCCGCCCAGACCAATCCGTCACAGACAGCCACCAACGCCCCAAGCAGCCACCCGAGCATGGCTTGCGGCCCGTTCATAGTGGTCAAAATCAGGGGAATAGTGATGAACGGTCCGACGCCGATCATCTCCAGCATATTTGCGGAGGTTGCTTCCAGAAGTCCAAGCCGGCGTTGCAGTTGGGGGGAATCCTGCCCAGGCACGGGCGAATTTTCTCACACGTTTGCATAACGTCGCAAGACAATCGCAAGGTAAGATGAACCCGTCATGCCCGCGCTGCGCCTTGGCTGCTTTCTCACAACAATTCTCGCCTTAAGTGCGCCCGTCGGTGCCGCTGCCCACCCCCAGGCGGAACAGAATCAGGCGCTGAAACAAGCCATCGAACTCACCCGTGAGCATCACTATGCGGAGGCCGAGTCTGCGTTGAAAGGCGTGCCGCCGCCCGCCGATCCGGCCCAGAAGATTGCCTTCCTCCGGCTGAAAGCCGCTATCGCCTCGGGGCTCAGCCATTTTGCCGCCGCCGCGGAAGATATGGCGGCAGCGGCCGCACTTGCTCCCGAAGATCAGGGACTGCGGATGGCTGCCGGCATTGCTCGATTGCAGGAGCAAGTGGAAAATCACATTAGCCCCGCGCAAACCCTGAGACGGCTGCGCAGCGAACAGCTACCGCCGGAACAGGGTATTAATATTCGTCTGCGGCTGGCCGAAATTCTAAGCGGCGGCGGTCTATTCTCTGAGGCGGCTACGGATTTCGCCGCTGCCAGCGCCTTGGCTCCCGATCGTGCCGACCTTCTTTACGATTTGGCGCTCGCCCATTTCCGCAGCGGGCAACTGGCCCCCGCCCTGGAAAGCGCCGAACGCGCCAAGGCCATTCAGGACAGCGCCTCGCTCGAGAGCCTGCTTGGAGACATCCAGGAAAAACAGGGGAACAGCCTCGAAGCGGTCCACAGTTATCAGGCGGCCGTCACGCTGGAACCGTCAGAAGAACGCTACCACCTCGGCCTGGCGCTCGAATTGTTGAGGCACCAGACTTTTGATGCCGCGCTGGTGGTTCTGAATCAATCCTCCGCGCTATTTCCAGATTCCGTTCGCGTGGAAATTCTTCTCGGTCTCACCTACTACTTCGTGGATCGCTCCCCCGACGCTATCCAATCCCTGCTCAAGGCAACCACTCTCGATCCGCAAGATGAGATCGCCGCGCGTTACCTAGGCGAAATCCTGCTGCAGGATGCTTCCACACCTGATCCCGCCGCGACCGCTCGTGTCTGCAAATTCGCGGATGACCACCCGCAAAATAAAACCGCCGATGCGTTTTGCGGCGGAATATTGCTCAAGGTTGCGCGGGAGTCCGGAGACGAGTCACGCCGCGCCGAAATTATCCGCCGCCTGCAACATGCTGCCCTCGCGGGACCAAAGGAACCCGTGGCGAGGTGCCAGCTGGGTAAAGCGTTCGAATGGACGGAGCAATGGCGGCAGGCCAAGCCCGAAGTGGAGGCCTGTGTGCGCCTGGATCCCGGTTCTCCGGACGGACATTATCAACTTTCGCGCATCTACCGGCGGCTAGGCTTGACCGCGCTGGCCAACCGGCAAACCGCGCTGCAGGAGGCCGCCGCGCGGCGCCAGAGCGAAGAAAGCGTCCGCCGCACGGAGTCCGTCACCAGGTTTCTGGTACTTCTCGAACACTAAAATTTACGCGCTGCGAGCCAGTTTGCCGAGACCTTGCAACGCGCTTTCATCAAGCTTCAGTGCCGCCGCTGCCACGTTTTCTTCCAGATGACTGACACGCGATGTGCCGGGAATCGGCAGAATCACCGGGGAGCGCCATAACAACCACGCCAGGGCCAACTGTGAAGGCGTGACATTCAACTTCAGGGCGGCGGCTTCAATATGGTTCCCTGCCGAGGAAACATCTCCCGCAGCCAGTGGGAACCACGGAATAAAACCGATGTTTTCTTTTTCGCAGTACGCCACCACGTCGTCCGCTGCGCGATCTATCACGCTGTAACGGTTCTGCACCGAAACGATGGGAATAATTTTTCGGGCATGTTTTATTTGCTCTACGCTCACTTCCGACAAGCCTACGTGTTTGATTTTGCCCTCGGCCTGCAGGTCCTTCAGTGCTCCGAGTTGGTCCTCGGCCGGAACAGCGGCATCTATGCGATGAAGCTGGAACAAATCGATCTGCTGCAAACGCAGGCGACGCAAGCTGCCTTCGCACGCAGCGCGCAGATGTTCTGGGCGCCCGTTGGTGGCCCATTTATCCGGACCCGGGCGTTCGAATCCTGCTTTCGTCGCGATCACCAGCCCCGCCGGATAAGGGTGCAGCGCTTCGGCGATGATTTCTTCACTGACAGACGGGCCGTACGAATCCGCCGTGTCGATAAAGTTGATTCCCAGCTCAACCGCACGCCGCAGGACCCGGATGGCCTCGTCGCGATCCTGGGGCGGCCCCCACACGCCTTTGCCGGTAATTCTCATGGCGCCGAAACCCAGCCGATTGATTGTGAGTTTGCCGCCGATGTGGAATTGCCCGGATTGGCCCGCGGGCCGTGTTTCCCAATTGTTCTTCGCCGATGTGTCGCTCATTTCATCCTCCTGAACTTTGGATTCGTCAGGCCTCGCCGGGGATACGGTTAATCAACCCCAATCGGGGGTGCGCCAGAGCTTCAACGCCATACTTCGCCTCCACCATGTTCTTCAGCTCTACAAGGAATACACTGATAGGAGCGCATGAAAGAATCGTGGAACAGCATTGCTCAGGCGGCGGTTGACTTCGCCACGAAAATAGCCGGAAAAGCTGCCTGGACTCATTTATTGATCTTCGCCGTTTATTTTTGCGTCTTTGCCGCCAGCACGCGGGCTCAAACGAAACCACCTGTATCCCCCCACCAACAAAACATCGTGAATTCAGCTTCGACTGGAGCCGGTACCTTCACCGACATTACTTCGGCACTCGGCATTCATTTTGAATACCTGGCTTCGCACACTTCAAAAAAATATCTTCTCGAAACCATGGGCTCAGGAGTAGCTCTGTTCGACTACGACAACGACGGCCGCCTGGATATTTTTGCCGTAAACGGAGCACCGCTCGCCGATCCCACTCCCAAAGGCGCCGTCCCGCAGAAATCAGAAGCAAAATATTGGAACCGGCTTTATCACCAGAAATCCGACGGCACGTTTGAAGACGTCACTGAAAAAGCGGGCTTGCAGGGCGTGGGATATGGCATGGGTGTGGCAGTTGGGGATTACGACAATGACGGATACGAAGATCTATATGTCACTGCGTACGGCGGTAACAAGTTGTACCACAACAACGGGGATGGCACTTTTACAGACGTCACGGAAAAAGCCGGAGTGGGCGGCAGCGGATGGTCCACCAGCGCGGCATGGGCCGATCTCGATGGCGACGGCCGCCTGGATCTGATTGTGCTTCGTTACCTTCAATGGGATTTCGACGACATCTGGTGCGGCGAGCGCAAAGAAGGGTATCGCGCCTACTGTCACCCCGACGCCTACCGCGCGATTTCTCCGCTCGTGTATCACAACGATGGCAACGGGCACTTCACCGAGATCGCGCAAAAAGCCGGACTGGCACAGCCCGCCAAGGGCCTGGGCATCGCGATCGCCGATTATGATCGTGACGGCCACGTGGATATTTTTGTCGCCAACGACTCCATGCCGGAGTTTCTTTATCACAACAAAGGTGATGGCACCTTTGAAGAAGTTGCTCTCGCTTCCGGCGTAGCTGTGGATGGCGAAGGTCACACCTACGCCGGAATGGGTGTGGATTTTGCGGATTATAACAACGACGGCCTGCCCGACTTAGTGGTGACCGATCTGGCCAGCCAGATGTACGCGCTGTACAAAAATAATGGCGATGGCACGTTCGCTTATGAAAGTTTTCCGTCGGGCATCGGCCGCATGACCATCGGGCACTCCGGCTGGGGAATTCGTTTTCTGGATTACGACAATGACGGTTGGAAGGATCTACTCATCGCCCAGGGCCACGACCTCGACACTGTACAGCTGAATTTTCCGCATCTTCGCTACCGCGAGCCTATGCTGCTCGCCAGAAACACCGGCCCGCAGTTTGAGGATGTTTCCGCACAAGCTGGGGAAATTTTTAAAAAAGCCTGGGTGGGACGTGGCATGGCTATCGGTGACATTGATAACGATGGCCGCCTGGATGCTGTGGTCACCGGAAACGATGGCGGGCTCTACGTCCTGCACAACGACACATCGATGAAGAATCACTGGCTGACATTGACGCTCGTCGGGCATTCCAGTAATCGCGATGCTATCGGAGCAGAAGTGAAAATCGTGACGCCTGCCGGATCGCAACTGGCTACCGTCTCCACCGCTGGCAGTTATCTTTCCTCCAGCGACAAACGCGTTCATTTCGGGTTGGGAGCGGAGAAATCGGCCACTGTCGAAATTCGCTGGCCCAGCGGTATTCGCCAAACCATAAAAAGCGTTGCCGCCGATCAAATACTTAAGGTGGATGAGCCTTCAGGAAATTCGCTGCCAGAAAAATAGCCTGCAAAATCGGGAGGCCATTTACTTATTTCTGTTTAGGCTTTTCGGCTCCCCCGACCGCTACGCCCGAACCTTCCTTCAACATGTGGATGGCATCCACTGGCAAATTCTCGAAGCGCTCCACCAGTCCACTCGGCCAACGTGTCTCCACGCCATCGATTTTCGTGGCTGGACCTAAACCGAAGTGCACTCGCAAATCGTTTTGCGAAATGTAACTGGAGCCGCTGCGCACTTCGTCCACAAATGTCCGCTTACCCGCTTTCACGGTGATTTTTGCGCCGATACCGTCGCGATTCGAACGCGTGCCGACGGTCTTGAACGTCACCCAATGATTGGAATAGTGCGTCGAATTCACCAGCAGGCTGGGCTTGGCGTAGACATTGTTAATCAGCACCGAAATTCGTCCGTCGTTCCATAAATCGCCGACCGCCAGCCCGCGTGCGGAGGAAACCGAGCTGAAGGCCGGCCCCGCGGCGACCGAAACGTCGGTAAACTTTCCGTTTCCATTGTTGTGATAGAGAATTCGCGGTTCCATGTAGCCGCTGCTCAAGTGAAATTTATCGACTTCGGGATAGACGTGACCGTTGGCCAGCACCAGGTCAGGCCAGCCGTCATTGTCAAAATCAAAAAACATCGTGCCCCAGCCCAGGTATTGCGTGTGCAGTCCAAGGCCCGCCGCGTAGGTGCTGTCCGTGAATACTCCCCCGCCATCGTTGTGATACAGCGTCGGGGTATCGTCAGAGAAATTTGTTTTGAAAATGTCCGGCCGGCCATCGCCATCGTAATCGGCGATGGAAGTTCCCATTCCGGCTTGTTCGCGGCCGTCTTCATTGAACGCCACCCCCGCCATCACCGCGACGTCTGTAAATGTTCCGTCGTGATTGTTGTGATACAGAATGCTGGGAGCGCTGTCGCAGGCAACGTATATATCCGGCCACCCGTCGTCATCGTAATCGAACGTCGAAACGCTGAACGCGTAGTGCCCGCCCGTCTGATCAATGTGCGCCTTGGCCGTCACATCCGAGAACGTGCCGTCTCCGAGGTTTTGGTACAGAATATTTTTTGCCCCAGGCAGGCCTCGCGGCCCGCACATCACCGGCACGCCTTTCCATACGCAGGAACTTCCTTCTCCCGGGACGGGCGTGGTGGAAATATTGAAATCCACATAATTTGCCACCATCAAATCCAGATGCCCGTCGCGATTGTAGTCAACAAATGCGCAGCCGGTCCCCCACGCTTTTCCCGTCCCGGCAACTCCGGCTTTCTCCGCGATCTCCGTAAAAACCCCGTGATCGTTGTGATACAGCCGATTCTTTCCGTAATACGTTACGTACAAGTCTTCCCAGCCGTCGTTGTCGTAATCTCCCACACAAACGCCCTGGCCCCATCCGGTAGCCACCAGCCCGGTCTTGGCGGTGACGTCCGTGAAAGTTCCATCGTGATTGTTGTGATAGAGGTGATTGCTGGGAGCTTCTTTCTGCGGAAATCCCTCGAGCGTGGTGCCGTTGACCACGAAAATGTCCGGCCAGCCATCGTTGTCGTAATCAAAAATGGCCACGCCGGTTCCAGTGGTCTCGATGATGTATTTTTTGGTTTGCTCGCCGCCAAAAACATTTATGGCGGCCAGCCCGGCCTTGTCCGCAAGATCCACAAAATGTGCTATTGGCGCGGCCTGCGGCGAAGCTTTTTGAGAAGGAGATGGCGTTGCTTGCGCCCGCGAACCCGGGGCGCCGCTGCCGCTCAATAAGATCACTACCAGCAGTGAGCGAGCGACCAACTGGCGAATAGCAGAAGACTGTTTGACTAGCGCCATGTGCGGAGACAAACTTTGAAAGGCAATGTTCTGGAGTTATTTCCCTGTCTCAGGCTACGGTTTGCTATCTGCCCGGTCAAGGCAACTATGGCTGGGGAGTCTCCGGCGGCATTTGCCACGTTGGAACAAAAAAATCACCAACTAAATTGTCCTCTACCGGCGGCGTGGCGTTCGTGGATGTTTCTGCGATGCGGGCGGCGCGTTGCGAATCGCCGGCGCGGCTGTAGGCCTTGCTTAAAAGTCGTTTGGCCTGCTCATTTTCAGGACTAAGCTGCAGTGCTCGCTCGAGTTCACTGATGGCTGATTGCACGCGACCCAAACTAAGTTGCGTCTTACCCAGACTTATATGGGCCTCCGCATTGGCAGGATTTAGTTTTACGGCATCCTGAAATGCGCTCAAGGCCTCCTGCGGTTTGCCGGCGCGCTCCAGCGCCAGCCCGCGAAAATAACTGAACAAGAAATTGTGCCCAAGTTTTTTTTCCGCCGCGGCGATCTCAGCGTTTGCTTCTTCGGCGTGCCCGGTCCGCAGCAATACCTGCGCCAGCCCGACGTAACTGTTCGGCAATGGATCGCCGGCATTTGCCAACTCGCGGAAAACGCTCTCGGCATCGGCATAGTGGCCGCCTGCCAGTTGCGCCGCTCCCAACCGCAGATGCAGCGCGTAAGACTTGGGATTCGCGTCCAGTCCCTGCTGCACGGCGGAAATCGCCTCGGAATAGCGGCTCAGCTCCATCAGTTCGCGCGTCAGGTTCAGCCAGTATTCTTCTTCCGCTGGAACTAGAACGGCAGCGCGCTGGAATGCGTCGAGCGCGCGTTCATTTTGTTCCAGATGCGCCGCAGCAATGCCTTCGATAGTCCAGGCAGCCGCGGACTCCTGTGGTTTCGGATTGTCATGCGGCAAAGAGTTGTTGTATTTCTCGGCGTGACCGATCGCTTTTTCAAAATCTCCGGAGAGCAGATACACCAACGCCAAATTAAACTCTCCCATCGAATCGGCGCCGGAAGACACCTTTGCATTCATGCGCTGAATGGCAGCGACCGCCGCTTCATTTTCATGCAGTGCCAGAAACAGCTCGGCTGCGTGGATGGACTGCTCTCCATTCAAGGGCGTTGCGGCCAGATGAGTGAGCAATTTGTGAGCATCTTCTTTACGCTCGACGGCGAGGTAGGCGCTCGCCATCTGAATCGAGAAATTCGCATCCGCCGGTAATGCGAGACGCGAGGCTGCGAGTTCTTTGATGGCGACCGGGTAGCGTTGCTCGTCCAGCTCGACGCGTCCCAGATAGTAATGAGCGAAGGAATCGTCGGGAGACAATTCAACTGCCCGCCGCAACGTCGCGCGCGCCACTGCAAATTGCCTCTCGGTCCATTTCAGGAATCCAAGATTGCGATACGCTTCTGCAAGTTTTGGATTGAGGCGGATCGCTTCCTGATATTCAGCGGCAGCCTCGCCATTTCGCCCGAGCCCGGCCAGCACAATCCCCCGAAAGTTTCGCACCAGCGGATCGGCAGGCCGCTCCTTTTCCGCGGAAGTTAACTCCGCCAGAGCATCTTCCATGCGATTGTCTTTTAGAGCCGCCAGGCCGCGCTGAAAAGAATCCGTCTGCGCGTAACTGCCCGCTGGCAGGCAAAAGAGAAAAAGAAGCAGCGCAAAGTGCAATCGCCAAAAGTGAAACGGAGTCATTTAAATTTGGGCATCAGTCTAAGGTTCTTGCGTGCCTTTAGTGATTTCCGCGAGGCGCTCAGTTTGTTTTTCCAGCTTGCTGTGCGATTCGCGATTCAGTGAAGTGGACAGCGCAAATTCCCGCGCGGCGTCTTCCTTCTGCCCCAAAGCCTGATAAGTCCGCGCCAATTTGTAGTGCACTGAGCCGTCATGATCGTCGGCGACCGCGATCTTAAAATGTTCCTCGGCCTTCCGATAGTCCTTCAACTCTGAATACGCTGTTCCCAAGTCGCGATGAATGTCCGAATTTCCGGCATCGGCCGACAGCGCGCGCTCCAGCAACGGCAAAGCTTTGTCGGGCTGGTGCTCCAGTAAGTAAGTATCGCCAAGATCGTTGAGCGCGCCAGCGTGATGCGGATTCAACGCAAGCTCTGCTTCCAGTTCGAACCGTGCTTCGGGAACCTTCAGATCCTTCCACAGCAAATGGCCCAGGCTGTAGTGCAGATTTGGCAGCGAAGGTTTTAGCGCGATGGCCGCGCGGTATTCTTCCACCGCCTTTCCATCGTCGCCTCGCGCAGCTTCGATGTCGCCCAGCAGCTGATGCAGTCGATGGGAATTAGGATCCGCCTGATATAGCCGTAGATAAGCCGCGGTAGCCAGCTTTTCAAAACACCGCGCGCGCCAGTACGACGCCTCCTGCGAATTTGCCTCGCCTGCGGGCAAAGCTTCCAGCAGCCGCAGGGATTCTTCGTATTCCCCGGCCTCCAGCAATCCAGCCACTACCCGCATTCGAATTTCGCCGGAACTTTTAGAAGTCAGCCCACTTTTTTCGCAGGCCACCAGCCCCGAATATCGCCATTGCTGCAGCATCAGTTTCAAATCGGCTTCCGAACACTGCCGCGCGTCATCTGCTGCCGTTTGCGCAGCCGCCGTAAGGTCCTTGTCGGTCTCGGCTTGAATCATGGTTCCGCTTTGGGCGGCAATAAACCGAATCGCCAGATCAGTAGCCGGGGAACTGTTGCCGTGCAACGTGGAACTCAGGCCCGAAAGTGTTTCGCGCACGCCCTCGGGCAGCTGCGCGCCCGCTGAATCGCCAAAACCCGTCTGCCGCAAGCCCAGAATTCTTTCCACTTGTGTTTTGTCCACAGAGGTCGCTTGAGCCCAGTCGGCAAGTCCGCTGTCAACATTTCCCTGAATCAGTTTTATTTCTCCGCGCCGGACCAGAGCGCGCAGATTATCCCGATCAAGTGCCAGTTCCTGTTCGAACTCTTTAGCCCCCTGATTTATTTTACCCACCCCCAGCAACACCTCGCCCAGCTCCACGTGCAGTCCCGGGCGATTCGGGGTGGCCGCCAGCGCATTCTGGAAATGAATGACCGCCGAAGGCCATTCGTTGCTCGCCGCATAACTTTCCGCGAGAAACTGTTCCTTGCGGGACGAGTCTGAAGCTCCGCTTTCCAGTCGCGCCGCTTCCTGTTTGCCCAGCCGGCCGTAGGCGTGCCCCAGCAGATACAAAAGGTCTACATCCGTTGGCTGTAATTTCAGCGCTTGCTGCAGAGTCGCAACTTCCGCCGTAAAATCGCCGGACACTTCCTGGGCCGTCGCCAGCCATAGCCAGATTTCCGGTTGCTCTGGCGCGGACTTCAGAGCAGCTCTCAAATACGGGATAGCTTTGGCGCCTTCGCCCATCTTGCAATGATCCACACCCAGAAAAAAATTGGCCCCGGTAAGTGCCGGCTTAATCTTTAGCGCGCGACGAAATTCCGTCATGGCCTCCAGGAAGCGATTCTGTAGTTGGTATATCAGGCCGAGGTTCATGTGCACTTCGGCGAAGCCCGGAGCCAGCGTAATCACTCGCTGGTATTCGCGTTCGGCGGTGGCATAATCCTTGTCCCGCTGCGCCTGTTGCGCGACCGCAAAGTGAGATTGAATCTCCGCTTCAGCGCCGGAACTTCCGGCGGGATCTTGCGCGCGCGCTGCAGTCCCTGTTAATGCCAGCGCCAGCCACAATAGGCGCACGCTCAACGCCAAATTTCGAATAGGGATTCCCGGTGGATGGAGGTAAATAGACACTTCACTGATGGTACGACGTATGGCTTCATTCGGTGCCTGAGGCACGACTGATTTTTTTACTTTATCCGCCGTACCGCGACGAGCGTAGTGGAATTGGGCGCCCCGGAAACGGTGCGCGATCGAATCAGCGCCTCGAACCAGATATTTTGCGTGCTGCCCTCCGCGGCGGTAATGCCTAAAGCGCTCATGAGCTGACGCCGGTTCTCTTCGTCGGCGAGGAAACGTCCCGCGGCTTCGGTGCCTTCCTGCTGCAGCCCTTGCAGAGCCAGTACGCTGCCATCGTGCGTGGCATTGGGCAGCAGCGAAATCGTGGCGTAGTCTTCTCCCATCGTCCCTGTCCAACGCAGGCCTTGATATTGCGGCTGCTCGCCCGGACGCGGATTCTTGTTCGCGAAAACTTTGACACTCTTACCCACTACGGTCTCGCTCTCGCGAAAATTCAATTTGTCCTGCAGCAACGCCACCCAGGGATTTGAAGCCGGGCTGCCTATAAAAATATAATTTTCGTGATCCAGGTCGCGCATTCTCAAATCGCGCGGGTAGCGCACCGATACCTGCGATTGCAACGGTCCGGCCATTTTAAGCAGCGAAACTACATCCGCCACATCCGCATACGAGGTCAGAGTGGAGTTGGAAATGTATTCGCTGATGCGCGAATCAGCACCGCCCATTTTACCAGCCGTCGCCAGCTGAAAGTCGCGCCGTAGATATTGATCCAGCGATCCCGGTTGGCTTGCCAAAATGCGGGACATTCCGTAGTTGCTGTCCGCTACGACCATTAAAGTTTGATGGCGAATGTCAAATATCTGCGAAAAGGGCCACGGCAACGGCGGGCTGGCCACCGGAGCTGCCGCCACCGCCGCGCCCGTCGCGCGGGTCGGCAAGCTGCGATAAAGAAGCACGACGCACAGAACCGCCAATACCCCGCAGACACCCCATGGCACCATCGCGTGTGATATCCAGGGCTTCACAGACGGCACAGCCGGAGCCCCCAGCGTAGCCGGCACTGCCGCTTTGGCTACCGTGCGAAATGCCGGAGCATAAGCGCCCTTAGGTATCTCTAAAATCAGCGGTTCGTCCCGGCCGTCCTCGTTGAAATACTCATGGAGCTTCAGCCGCAACTGCCGGGCGTGCACCCTTACAGAACTGTCTTCCAGAGGACTGTAATCGGAAGGTTTATGAAACAAGGCGTTGCCGATGTGCTGCTCGGTCAACTCGTGGGCGTGGCCCCGGATGGTCTGCTCCGTGACATATTGCAGCAAATCCTTCAGCCGTGTTCCCTTTTGGAATGGCGGACTGGAAATAATCCGCTGCACAAGCTGCCAGCGTTCATCAGTCAATAGGTCGGCAGTGTTAGGAGGCTGCGAAACGGAAGTTTGAGCGGAGGCCATGCTGACTCGATGCATCTGATTACATTCAAATGAAGAATGGAACGCATGAATGTTATCACAGCAAGCTTCCAAGTCAATCGCCTAACTCTTTACCTTGCAATACGTTTGCGCGCCTACGTGCTGAGGCTCTGTGTATAACCGGCTGTGAATCACCGCGATTTCACGTGTGATGCCCTTTTTTCTCCAGGGCAATAAGGGAAGATGCCCTAAGACGTCTCACGAGAGAAAAGGGGTGCGGTGGAATCGTTCGGCCGGGGCTATCATCGGCTTGGCGGCTCACCTGCTTCCGTGTCACAGGACTGCTGGTTCGTCGTCGAGGGATGGCCAGTTGGACGCGGACTCACCCCTTTTACTGTCGCCGCCGTTGGCTTCCAAACGAATGAGCCGAAAAAATTTCTCCCGCCGTCATTTCATCAAGCAATCCATCACCGGCAGCCTGGTATTTGGGCAAATTGCGAACGGTTCGCTGCCTTCGAGCGCGCTTGCCCCAGAAATGGCTGCTGATCAAAACAGCCTGAGCCTTAAAGTCATCGGAGACCCCGCGCGCGGCTATCATGTCGCGTGTTTGCTCCGCGGGAAAGCATTCGCCCAGCATGATGGAGGCGGTGAATTCTCGGGAGTATTTCAAAACGAAGAGCGTAGCGTGGAAGACCGCGTGGAAGCCTGGAAGGCCACCTCGTGGACTGGCAGTGCAACCCAGGTTACTCTGCATGGCGAATGCAAACTCCGGAACCTGAATACCACCGTAATCGTCAGAATCGAATACCAGGTCCGCACGCCTCATGTTGTGCGTAAGACGCTTCACTTGCAGCAAGCCGATATGCTGCTGTTGTTCTACCAGTTGACCAATCGCATGGAGCCGGCGGAGAGCCCGGCCAAATTCTGGAGCTTTGACCAGTTGAACTGGCAAGGCGAAGCTTTACGCGAATATTTCCCCGCCGCCGGTTTTCGCACTAGCGAAGGCCTTTGCGTAGGTCTTCTTACTGACGCCGGTTTTCGCAATCAGTGGACTCGAATGATCCGCCGCGACGGCCGGCCCGTTAAGCCGGCGCCGGCTCGCATTCCCGACGTGAGTCTATATTCCGGCTCCGGCGGAATAAAACAAGGCGGCGGGGCCGCTTTCGTGCAACAAACTTTCGGCGAGGTGCTGGTTCATCCAGCCGGCGAGGAAAAGCCCCAAACGGTCGTTCTCGCCGCTATTTCTTCATGGAGAAAGCAGGGCTCAGCTGCGCTCGAGGCGAACGACGGCATCGCCACCATCTCCACGCGCAATTCTGAAACCGGCGTGCTCATTCCCTTCGTTGCCAGCGGCCCAGCGGTCTACTCCCTCAAGGTCAAGTATCGTTCCACATCGCCCGTGGCGTTCGGAATCTGGAATGTGGATGAACAATTTCGAAAAATTTCCGAAATCACCCTGTACAACGATGCCGTTCCCGAATCGCCCGGAGCCTGGACCGAGTTTCACACCAACGTATTCATGCCCGGGTTGCAGGGCAGCGGCTGCGCCCTGTTCATTTCCATGGCTCCTTCCGAGCAAGGTAAGAACGTGGACGCCGCCACTTCCGCCAAAATCGAAGTACGCGACATGGAAATCCACCGCGTCCCATCAGGTACCGAGCCGTACCATCGCTTGGAAATGGGTAGCCCCATCGAGAAAACTGTTTTCATATTCGCCGATGTCAAAATTCCCGACACCATTCGCGGCCACCGTCTGGCAAGCCAGCTGCGCCTTGCGGAAGGCCTCGGCTTTCAGGGCGGCGACACCGAAAAAGTTGTCTACGCGGACCTGATGATGCTTTCCTGGATCGCCGGCCCTGAAACGTTCCGCCCCATCCTGGCGCCGAGCATCTGGTATTCCGCCGCCGGCGAAATGTATTTGCGCGACAGTTTTTTTGCCTTGAATGGCATTCACAATCGCGAACTCAACGAAAGCGTCTGCAATCTCTGGGCAGAGAATCAGGGAGAAGACGGCGCCATAAATACGCTGGTCGAGCCAAATCTAGCCAACGTGGAGCGCAAGTCCAACGATTCAACCCCGCTGTGGCTAATGTGGGCACTCCTCAACCGCCGGCGCTTCGGTACCAAGCTACCAATCGAAAAACTGCGCAAGGCCGCCGAGTATTGCCTCAACGCCTATGATCCACGGCGCGAAGGCCTTTGCACCGCCCAGTTCGTCATGGGCCAGTTAGACGTCATCCGCTATCCCGAGGGGACTTCCATCATTTGTGAAAACCAGGGCGTGTTTGCGGTTACTTTGCGCACCATCAAGGAACTGCAAATCCCCGGCATCACCGAAACGATCCACGATGCGCAACTGGCAAAAGCTGAAGAACTCTATCGCAGCTACTACGATCCCACTAAAAAGTTCATGCGGCCCGCGCGCGACATTGACGACGCCATCGGTTTCGCGGAAATTTTTCCTGAATTCCTTTCCCTGTGGCTCTTCCAGCGCAAAATCCTAACCGACGAAATGGTGGTGAACCATCTGGAACGGATTCCGGCCATGATGGCCCGCACGGATTGCCCGTATCCCGCTGAAAATGGCACCGTGCGGCCGATCCTCATTGGCTTGCCCGAAAATGGGAAGCCCGGGACGTATTTCACCGACACCTGGCATCCCATGATCAGCGATTCGTTTGCGCGCGGCTACGCCAACCACGGTGCGGATGGAACGTATTACAACGGCGGCAGCTGGATGCGCATAGAAATTTGTGGTTATGTAGCCGGCAAGCTTCATGGATGGGCCCGGTATAAAGAGGCCATCGCCAACCGCCTGTGGTCGGAAATTAATATTGATGTGAACTTCCCCACGAGCCAGGAATACATCGCCACCGCGCCCGCTAATCCCTTCTACGGATACCACCGGGTCTTCGCGTGGAACTCGTTTGTGTGTCAGGCGCTGGAAATGGCGGGTTTGCGCACGCCCGAAATGGATCCTGACCACTCCGCAATTGCGAAGATTAATCTGTAATTCGGGAGCGGTTAGAAGGGTCTAATTCCTTCCCGGAGGTCCGATAATTTCCCGCCTTGGCAAATCGGGGCAATCTCCTGTCAATTCCTCTCGATATAGCGATTTGAAAGCGGCTAACACAGGCGTTAGCTCAGTGATTCACCATGAATTCACGTGTGAGCTTCTTTCCTTCTCACGCGAATAGGCCGACTATCCGATCAAACTCCGGCCTAGTAGGAAAGCACTAGGCGTGGCAGAGAGTTTGCTGGGGTGTTAGGCATTGTTTCTGGGGAAGAGTTCAGCTTCGTCATCTTCTGTGTGTCCATGCAGAGTCGGATCGAACTCCAAGGGGAAATCCGTGAAAAGCATCTTCTGTACGTTGATTTTGTTCCTGTTCGTCGCTGCGCCAGGCCTTCGCGCCCAAACTACCAACGGTAACATTCAGGGCACGGTAACCGACCCGAGCGGCGCCGCAGTTAGCGGTGCCAATGTAACCGGCCGCAATCTTGACACGGGTCTTTCCGTCAGCACGGTCACCACTGACTCTGGCCTGTACTCGCTTCCCAACCTGCCTCCCGGACGCTATTCCGTCGCGGTGGAGGGCCCCAGCTTGAAAAAGTACACCCGCGAAGGCGTCACCGTGCAGACCGGCAGCACCGTAACCCTCGACGTGGCGATGCAGTTGGGAGGAGTGACTGAAAACGTCACGGTTTCCGCCGACGCCACCCAGCTGGATACCGCCACTTCCGACATCGGAGCCACCGTTCAGAATTCTCTCGTGCAGAATCTGCCGTTGGAAGTCTCTGGCACCGTGCGCAACCCGGTGCAGTTCATCACCCTGGTTCCCGGCTTCGTAGGCAACGTGGATAACAATCCTGGCAGCAACTCCTCCGACGACTTCAAGGTAAACGGCGGCCAGGAAGGCGGCACCGACATCCTCGTGGATGGCGTTTCGATTTCGCTGGTATCGCCCAATACCCAATGGAACAAGGGCGTTTCCACCGACGCGGTTCAGGAATTCAAAGTTCTGCAGAGTAATTTTTCCCCGGAGTATGGCCAGTCGGGGGACGGCATCATCAGCCTTACGCTGAAGTCCGGAACTAATGATCTCCATTTTTCTGTTTACGATTACTATCGCAATCGCGCGCTGGACGCCAACAGCTGGACTAACAACACCGCCGGCGCGGGAAAATCGGTGAATACTCAGAATGATTTCGGCGCGACCGCCGGTGGACCGATTCGCTTTCCGCACATTTATAACGGCCGCGACAAGACGTTTTTCTTTTTTGCCTATGAAGGTTTCCGCTTCAAGACCGGCAGCGCCAGTCTGCGCACATTCCCCACCGAAGCGTTTCGGGCCGGAGATTTTTCAAGCCTGCTGCCCAATACACAGCTCTATGATCCGGTCACGCACGCCCCGATTCCCGGCAACATCCTGACCAATGATCCAAATTTTACTCCCAGCACAGTGGTGACAAACATTCTCGCATTGCTGCCCCCCACCAATGGTTCATCGGAGAACAACGTGCTGGACAGCACGGTTTCCACCACAACGGCGAACATTTTCGATGTAAAGATTGACCATAACTTTTCCGAGAAACATAGAATTTCCGGGGGCTTCGATTACGACAACACCAAAACGGGCGGAACGTCAGATCTAGGGCCACTGTTTGGCTCCAGCACCCCGCAAAACACTCGCTACATTCGCTTCAGCGACAACTACATCTTTACGCCCTCGATCGTGAACCAGTTTCTCGTCGGCTTCAGCCGCCGTTACCGAGCGGAACTGGCCAATACCATTGGTCAGAATTATCCCGAAAAAATCGGACTGACTGGCGTGCAGAACACCACCTTTCCCTGCGTAAAATTTACGAGTACGCCGTACGAAGGCATTCTCAATAATTGCGGAGACTCGCAGTTCGCTGACAACGTATACCAGATGAATGATTCGGTCAGCTGGGTTAAAGGCAAGCACAACATGAAATTTGGCGGAGAGTTGCGCATGTTGCAGTTCAACGTGCGGCGCCTGACGCAGGCCTCCGGCGAATTTGATTTTAACGCTCAGGAAACGAGTTTGAATGGCGCTGGTGGAGACCCGCTGGCCAGCGCACTCTTTGGGCTGGTCAACACTTCGACGCTCAACTACGGCGCGTTCAGCGGCGTCCGCTACAAGGACATTTCGTTTTATGCCCAGGACACCTACAAGCTGCGTCCTCGTTTGACCATCAACTACGGGTTGCGTTACGACTTCGACCTGCCGGCCAAAGAAGCTGACAATCGCTTCTCCGCCGTTGATCCCACTCTGCCCAATCCCGGCGCGGACGGAATTCCTGGCGCTTACACCTATTTCGGGGCCGGTGCCGGGCGGAACGATCGTTCGCGGCCGCAGGACATTTACAAAAAGGCTTTTGGCCCGCGCGTAGGATTTGCGTACAGCATCAATGACAAGACGGTGTTTCGCGGCGGCTATGGAATTTTCTACCAACCCCTTAAAGAGGGCTCCTTTGCCGATCAGGACGGTTTGGGCTTCTTCAACCGCCAGACCATTTCACCCACGAACGGCGGGCCGATCCAGATTGATAATGGCGTTACGCGCATCTTCCCCGATTCCGGTCCCTTCACTCCCGAGGGGCAGAACGGCAGCAATGGTGTCATTCTCGTTCCGCGGGATAGCGGACGCCCGGCGGATATCCAGACCTGGAACCTTGACATCCAGCGGCAGATCACGACCAATCTTTTGGTCAGCGTCGCGTACGTCGGCTCCAAGGGCACGCACCTCCCAGCTCTGAATATCATTCCGAACCAGGTGAATCCATCGTTCCTTTCTCTGGGAAATGATTTGACCATGAACGCGTCGTGTCTAACTCTGGGCACTTGCCCGAACGCCATCGCAGCTGGGATCACGCTTCCGTACACCGGATTCACGGGACAGATCAATCAGCTGTTACGGCCGTTTCCGCAGTATGGCGACTTCAATCAGGAAGATAATTCGTTCACGCCTGACCGCACCGGGAACTCCACTTACCACGCCATGCAATTGCAGGTGGATAAGCGCATGAGCAATGGACTGAGTTTCCTGGTGTCCTACACCGTTTCGAAGAATCTTACCGATGCCGATTCTTCCGGCCCCGGCGTTTCGGGTTTTATCGGCACCAACGAATTCATCGGGCAAAATTCCTATCAGCGCTCCGCCGAGAAAGCTGTCAGCCAGCTCGATACACCGCAGGCTTTGGTGGCCAGCTTCTTCTACGAACTGCCAGTGGGCCGCGGGAAGCGCTTCATGAATCAGGGCGGCATCAGCGATCGTGTTCTGGGCGGCTGGTATGCTTCCACGATTTTGTCGTACAAATCGGGCACGCCCACGGAGGTATACGCTCCGTGTAACGGAACCGCCGGCGATGTTTTGTTTGCGGGTTGCCATTTCACCGGAGCTGCCCGCGTCAACGTTATTCCCGGCGTCAAGCAGACCAACAAGAGTTCGGACTTCAATCCCGAAACTACGCCTTTCTGGAACCCCGCTGCGTTCGCCATTCCTGATCCATTGACTTTTGGCAATGAGCCACGCTCTCTCTCCAATGCCAGAACGTTTGGAAGCCGCAACGAGGACGTGACCCTGGGCAAAAAGACCAGGCTCTTCGGTGAGAAAGCGACGGTGGACTTCCGCGCGGAGTTTTTCAACATATTCAATCGGCACATCTACCAGCCCAGCGTTGGTAATCCTCAACTCAACAGCCCGTTTATCCCGTTGGGTGCTCCCGGTTGCGACGGGCCGAACCAGCATTTTTCCTGCGGCTTCGGAGCTATTACCAACGCCAGCGGACCGCGGACCATTCAGTTCGCCCTGAAGATCCAGTATTAAAGTAAAGCAGCTGAATAATCGGGCCCACATCTGTAGTGGGCCCGGGTTGTCTTTGGGCGGTCCCGGCAGCAACATGACTCCTCTTAATCGGCGCATTTTTGTGAAGACGCTTCTGGCCACTGCTGCTGGCGCGTCTCCGGCTTACGCAGCTCTTCACAGAGGTATTGGCCATCCCCTTTCAGGCTCGAGCGAATCCGCGGACGATGCTCATTCGATCACCCTGGATGCTGCGGGGCAGCAGTTGCGCATCTCTCCGGAAGGCACTCCGCTCGGCTTCCAGAATTTTCTGCGTGTCGGTGATGAGTGGAAGCCTTCTAGTGTCGCCGCTGTACCGCTTGTCTCCGGCGCATCTTTCCCGCTGATCTCTCAACGCGTGACGCGCGACGGCTCCACTGTTCACTGCGAAGGCCGGGCCAGTGCTCAAGGCCTGGACGGGAGCCCTCTGCAGTACACCTGGAACGCGGAAATAAGCGTGGCAGCACCGGCAGGCGCCGCGGGCAACGAGCAGGCCCATCCATGGGTGCGCTTCCGCACCACTTTGCATCTCCCCGCGCCGCTCAAACTGCACCAGCACGGCGCGTTCGAACCGCAAATCATTACCTGGCTCAGTTCAAGTTCCACACTGATGGAAGGCCAGTCTGGAAGCTGGCGCCGCGTGCTGCTCGGCCAGCCTACGCGCAATTCGCTCGGCACCGCAGGCAACGATCTGCCCGCTGTGTATTTGCTGGATCAGAATGTGGGCGTCGAGACCATGATGTTTTTTGACATGGACGACATGGGCTGGATGTCCGCGGAAAATCTTCCACGCTTCCTGGTTTACCGCTGCTCCAGCATTTCGCAGATTGAAAAAGACGGCACGCAGCGTCTCGGCATCGGCCTGCTCGCCGATCAAGCCACTGGGGACGTTCTTCCTGCGGGCGACGTCACCTTCACGTGGTGGCTGCTGCAACGACCGCTCACCCGCCTCATCACCGAGCAGGAGGCCGTAACGCGCTGGATGGAAGCGCTGCTGCCACTCTTCGACGAAAAGCTTGCGTGGCCGCCCTGCGCGACGTCATGGAGTGAATTCGCGGCGGGTACCGTCCTCGATCTACAGAACAAAGATGCGGCTCAGGCGGAAGCCGGCGGCCATAAAGGCCTGCGCGCCTACGTGAAAGAAAGCTCGCAAATCTGGAAGCAGTCCGGCGACAACTTCGAGCTCATGACCGTCGCCGACGTGCTCTGGCCTTCGCTGCTCTATCTGCGCCTGCATCCGTCGCCAGCATTCGAAAGTGAGTGCCACGATCTCCTTGCCGATTTGCCGGGCTTTTACAACCCGGAAACCCGCAGCATCAGCAACGATTTCAATCGCCCTAAAAAAGACGAGCGCGCCGATTCCTGGTATCCGTTTGAGAATGGCCTGATCAAATATCCGGCCATCGGTTCGCTCGCGGGTTCAGAAGAAATCACCGGCCATTTCCTTGAAGCCTTTGCCACCGCGCAGAAAATGGCCCAGCAATATAATTATCTTTTCCCGATTTATTACCAGGTCGCCACGCTGCGCGCCGAAGGCGCGGGCACGAATTACGCCGTTGGGGGGCTCTATGCCTGGGCCGCCATCCTCGCGCATCGCCTGACCAAACAGGATAGCTATCTCGAAGAAGCGCGGCGCGCCATCCGCGTGCTATACACCGTCCCCGCCGACCGCCTCTTTCACGAACCGCAGGAACTGGCCTACGGCGCGTTGGCCGCCGCCGAGCTTGTCATGCACGCGGAAGCAAAATATTTGCTTCACGAACAACTCCGCATGTTTTATTGGTTTTCCGATCCCAGCCAGAAGTCTCACGAAATTCGGGGCATGGTCCAAGCCGCCGCATCCATCCTTTATCCCGCGTTCAAGGAAAATGTCGAAGCCATCCTGCCGTGGACCGGCATCATGAAGCGCGGCATTGTTTTCGATGGCCTGCTGCGTTTCATGGACCAGCAGCGGCGCAACAATTTTTATTTTTTCGAGAATTGTTCGAAACCCGGCGGCAAAACCCCCATGGCCTTCATCCCCTTCGAAAATCTTGGCACTCTCGAGCTGGGCGGCCAGACCGGTAACGTGGGCAAGGAAATTTATGGTGCCGGCGAATCGCTCTGGATGTACCTGATGTTCGAAGCGCTAGGCAAAGTCAGCGACCGTGAGCTGATGCTCGTCAATCTCGATCTGCTGGATGTCGCCGACGCTAAAACTTTTCCGCCGCAAAATCTGAATTTCATTCTTTTTAATCCCACGCCCGGCAGCCGCTCCGCCAGTATTTCGGTACCCCCGGCGCAAGCGCGCGCCGTGCGCATGCGTGCGGATGGCAAAGAAATCAGTGGCGAGATTCAGGTTGCGGCGCGGTCATTTATTCGGCTGCAGGCGGATTTCTAATTCAAACCGATAGCTGATGGAATTCAGTAAGTAGTTTCGAAATTGCTTGGTCTTTAAGAGTAGGAATTGGGAGAGAAATTCATTCATGGTTAACGCCAACAGACTTTTGACCCGCACCATCATCAGAACATCTGCGACCGCAGCACTGATCACCATCGGCGTCGCTGCCATCGCTGCCGCACCGTTCTCTCCCCCATTCGGAAAGTGGACGCGCCTGTCTGAGGACCCGATCATTACGCCGCAAGGTGACGGCTGGGAATCCGCGGGCACCTTCAACCCGTCAGTGGTAAAAAAGGATGGCAAGTTCGTGATGCTGTATCGCGCCCAGGATCATGAGGGCAAATCCTCACTCGGTTACGCGACCAGCGATGATGGCGTGCACTTCACGCGCCGCCCGCAACCGGTGCTTACCGCAGAGGCCCCCTACGAAAAAGGCGGCGGTGTGGAAGATCCGCGCCTGCAGAAATTCGGCGACACGTATTATTTGACCTACACCGGCTACAACAATGTGGACGGCGCCGCCGCCGACAAAAAAGACGCCCAGCTCTGTCTCGCCACTTCAAAAGATCTGATTCACTGGGAGCGCCGCGGCATCATCATCCCCGGCTACACCGGAAAGTGGAATGTGAAGTGGACCAAGTCCGGCGCCATGGTTCCGGAAAAAATTAACGGCAAATACTGGATGTACTATCTCGCCGACGCCAAGGGTAAAGACAGCCAGATGGGCATAGCTTCCTCCGACGATCTGCTGCACTGGAGTGAAGTGCTGGACCATCCTGTCGTCGCCAGCCGTCCCGGCACCTTCGATTCGCAGGTGGTCGAGCCCGGCCCCGCTCCAGTTATTACGCCGGAGGGAATTTTTTTGGTCTATAACGGCGCGGCCGACAATCTGGTTTATTCCACCGGGTGGCTATTGTTCGACAAAAACGATCCCACCAAAGTACTCGCGCGCTCCGAGCACCCCGTCTTTGGTCCCGAGAAAGAATGGGAAAAAGTCGGGCAAGTGCCCAACGTGGTTTTCGTGGAAGGCGCCGTCAAAGATGGTAAGCGTTGGCTGTTTTATTATGGCGGCGCGGACAAAACCGTCGGCGTCGTCACCGCACCGGTCCAGTAAATTCGCTGCAAACGCCCCTGGATGCCGCTAAATGCTGCTGGAAATATTCAGCCGGCGTTCAGTTCGCGGTCGCCTTTGCGGCTTCGCTGACCTTGCGCGATTCCGCAGCATCATAGCTTTCGCCATAGATGGATGGCACCTTCGCTCCCATCGGACGCAGATATGTCGAAAGCTGTCCCCGGTGATGGATGCTGTGAAAGAGATTAAATTGCACGTAGGCCACCGCCGGCAGCTGGAACATGCCGCGGAAATCAATAATTTTTACCAGTTGTTCGCCGCTGATGTTACTCAGCCGCGCAAAATCCGCCTCAAAGTTTTTGGCATACAGCGCGGCAATCGCTGCGGAGTCCTTCACGTCCTCTGGCCGGTGGTTAGGAGTGAAATCGAATGCGCCCGCCGCAATGCCGGTAAGAAAGCGGTGCTCGGCCGCCACAATGTGCCACGCCAACTCCAGCGCGCTCTTCGAAACTGGATCCGGACGGTAATCGCCTTTATCCACCGGAATCGCTTCGATGATCTGCCTGGTGATGCGATGCTCGTTTTTCAACGCCGGTAAAGAAAAATTGTTGAAGAATACCACTGCCTGCTCCGGTTGTAGCGCTTCCATATATTCCTCCAGTAAGAATCATACTCCATCGCAACTTGCCGTAAACTTGTGGACTATGAAATCTGAGCTGTTCTTAGCCCTTTCGCTGGTACGCGCGTCAGTCCTTAGCGTAGCGATGTACGCCCTTTACATCCCTGCAGCCAGCTGCGCGCCTCCTGCGAAGCAGGCGTTGCAAACGGTCGCGAAGGTAGATCTTTCGCGTTACGTTGGCCAGTGGTACGAAATCGCACGGTATCCCAATCGTTTCGAACGAGATTGCGCCTCCGACGTCACCGCCACGTATACAACGCGACCGGATGGCAAGATTCAGGTTGAAAATGCCTGCCGAAAAGCCGACGGCGGCTCAAAAGTTGCGAGGGGAAACGCCAAAGTTGCCGACGCTCAAAGCAACGCCAAGCTCAAAGTTACCTTTTTCTGGCCCTTCTATGGCGATTATTGGGTGATTGCCCTCGACTCCGATTACCAATACGCTGTCGTCGGGGAACCGGGCAGAAAATATCTTTGGGTTCTCAGTCGCACATCAACGCTTGACGATTCCACCTACCGCAAAATTCTCGACCAGATTGCCGCGTCCGGTTATGACCCTGCCAGATTGGTGAAAACCCAGCAAAAGCGATGATCCGGTTAGAAATCGCCAGGGAATCGTCGAAATGGGATGAGCACAATTGATAAAGCACGCATCGCATTCTCCGCTTTAATCTTCGCCTTGTAGCATTCCCCTACGAGAATTGACTCGCCACACATCCGCACCTAAGATGATTTTTAATGTCGTCCCCTGATCCTCTGCTTGGCCAGATTTTCTACCACTACCGGATCGTCGAAAAACTCGATCGCGGCGGCATGGGAGTGGTATATCGCGCCGAAGACATGGAGCTCTCCCGTTTTGTTGCCATAAAAGTTCTTCCCGATAACCTCCCGCATGATCAGCAGGCCTCCGAAAGATTTTTACGGGAAGCGCGCTCCGCCGCGGCCCTAAACCATCCCAATATCTGCACTATTTATGAATTTGGCGAACATGCCGGTCGCCGTTTCCTGGTCATGGAGCTGTTGGAAGGCCAGACCCTCAAGCAGCGCATCAATGGCCGCGCTTTAGAGATTCGCCAGGTTTTGGAAATTGGCTCGCAAATTTCTCAGGCACTGGACGCCGCCCACAGTAAAGGAATAATTCACCGCGACATCAAGCCCGCCAATATTTTTATCACCGCCCGCGGCCAGGCCAAGCTGCTTGATTTTGGTTTGGCCAAGCAGATTGTGCCCGACGGTGCGGGCGATCAGACTGTGACTTCGATCAGTGGTGACCTCACTACCGCCGGCTCCACTTTGGGAACCATTGCGTATATGTCTCCAGAGCAGGCTCTGGGGCACGAACTCGACGCCCGGTCGGATATTTTTTCGCTGGGGCTGGTTTTCTATGAAATGGCTACTGGCAAGCAGGCCTTCGCGGGGGTTACTACCGCTCAGATTTTCGATGGCATCCTGAACCGCACACCGCCCGCACCGTCTAGCGTGAATCCAGAAGTGCCCACGGAGCTTGATAACGTTATCACCAGGTGTCTGGAGAAATCTGCCGAGGCACGGCCCAGCAGCGCCGGTGAGGTTCGATCACAGCTACAAAGCATTCAGCGCGAACTGGACTCCGGCCGACTCACTCCTTCCGCATATCTCGAAAGTTCCAGCCGCCAGAAGGCTGCCGCCGGCCCCACACCCCCAGCGGCCATAAAATATTTTCGTTCGGCAATCGCCATTGCCATCGTCGCCGCAATGATCCTGGCCATTCTGGTTGGATATTCCCGCCTGCATCGCGTCTCCGCCTACACCGAAAAGGACTCGCTGGTTATAGCGGACGTCACCAACAGTACCGGTGACACCGTTTTCGACGGCACGTTGAAGCAGGCGCTCCAAGTAAGCCTGAGTCAGTCTCCCTATTTCAATATTGTTTCCGACGAAAAAATTGCTCAGACGCTCAAGCAAATGGAGAAACCGCCGGACACGCGCATCTCGGCGGAGATCGGCCGTGAAATTTGCCAGCGCCAGGGGGCCAAAGCTTTGCTCGCTGGCTCCATCAGCCAACTGGGAACGCGCTACGTCTTGACCCTGGTAGCGCAGAATGCCGTCAACGGTGACCAACTGGCTTACGCCCAGGCGCAGGCCTCCTCAAAAGAAAGTGTGCTGGACGCCCTCAGTAAAGCCAGCACCCGGCTGCGCGAAAATCTCGGTGAATCGCTTTCCAGCTTGCAGAAATTTGATAAGCCCCTAGACCAGGCCACTACTGCTTCGCTCCCCGCTCTAAAAGCCTTGAGTCTTGGCAATATTCAGTTGCGTAACGGTGATTCCCTCGAAGCCATTCCCTTTTTCAAGCGCGCTATCGAGCTTGATCCTGACTTTGCTACGGCTTATTCCAGCCTCGCTGGCACCTACTTCAACATGGGCCAGACCGAGTTGGCCCTGCAATATTCCGAGGAGGCTTTTAAACGAAAAGATCGCGGCACCGAAGCAGAGAGCCTTTCCATTCAGGCGGAATATTATTTTTATCGCAACCGTGTGGAAGAGGCCATCCATACTTACGAGATCTTCACGCAAACCTATCCACGCGTCGCCACGGCTTTCGGTAATCTTGCGGCTCAGTATCTTGCACTGGGGCGTTTCGACAAAGCGCTGCCCAACAGTCTCGAAGCCGTCAAACTGGCCCCCGATAATTATTTGGCTTACAGCGACGCCGCCATGTCCTATCTCGGATTGAATCGCCCGGAGGACGCCAAAGCCATTTTGCAGGAAGCCGAGCGCCGCAAAATCGGAGGCTTCTATTTGCATCAGCAGCTTGCTGATATCGCTGTCGTCCAGCAGGATTCCGCAACCCAGGCCAAAGAAGATGCACTCGCCAAAGCCAATCCCGAGGGAGAGCTGAATCTTCTTGGCAGGGACGGCAGCCTGGCCGCCCGGCATGGCCGCCTTCGTGAGGCCCGCGAACTTTTCGTCAAGAGCAGTGCTCTGGCAGCTCGCCTGGGCTTGAAGGATTTGGCGCTGAACAACATGGCTTACCAGGCCACCTTTGATTCTTTAATCGGAAATCACTCCGAAGCTTTGCAGGTCGCCGACAAAATACTGGCGCAGTCGCAGTCTCCGACCGACCAGCTAAATTTGGCCGACATATATGCCCGTGCCGGCCGCGAAGATAAAGCTGTCCAGTTGATGCGAGCGGGAAGCGAAAAACGTGCCGAAGACACCATAGTGCAGAACGTTACCGTGCCGATGATTCGCGCTGTGATCGCCATGAACCATCGGGACCCGGCCAAGGCGGTTGAAATACTGAAAGGCGCAGAGAACTATGACGCCGCCCAGGCCGAATTGCTTTACACCCACGGGTACGCTTATCTGCAGGCCGGTCAGTCTGCGCAATCCGTTGCCGAGTTTAAGCGAGTCTTGAATTTAGGCGCATATTATTCGGCCGACCCCACCATCAGTCTTGCGCAGCTCGGCCTGGCGCGCGCCTACGCATCTGCGGGAGATAAGGCCCAGGCACGTGCGGCGTACGACCTTTTCTTTTCCACTTGGAAGGATGCCGACCCCGACCTGCTTATCCTCAAGCAAGCAAAAGCCGAATATTCGAAATTGTAATTCTGTTGATCGCGTGAAATGTGGGGCCTAAGCAGCGGGCCGCAAGCAATCGGCGCACTTCGGGCAGCGCGCTGTAATTTTAAATTTCAGGCGCGCTCAATGAGGCGCAGTGGAAGATAATCGCAGCGAGGCTTCAGCGCGCGCGGCTCGGCGCAAGCCCAGACCTTCGCGGATGAGCCCAAAAATGGCGCGCCGGTTCTCGGCAATCGTTTTCACCCACGCGAATCGCCCTAATTGAGGAAAATAAATTCCGCGGAAGCACAGTCGCGAAATCAATATATTCACACGGTATCCCAGCGGCTTGTGCGCCACGGCCGCCAGCGCCTTGGCAATAGCTTGCGGATTGTAGGATTTTTCCCAACCGTATTTCACTTCGGCATGGGCTTCGGCAATAGTCATCTTCAGCGGCGTGTGCGCCATCGCGAAAGGGATAAACTCCTGCCAGTGCTTGGGGCGCGTCATTCTTCCCGCTGCCTCTAACCTTTTATATAGAGGTGTGGCGGGCAGCGGAGTCAGCAAGCCAAAAATGGGTAGTCCCGGTGGCCAGGTGCGAATTTCCTGCAAGGTCCGCTCCGCCACTCCCACAGTGTCATTATCCATACCAAAAATGAATGAGGTAATCGCGAACACGTTGCGATCCGCCAGCCTCTGCAGCACCGCCGCGTATTCCCCGGGCTTATTGAAACCCTTGTTCACATCCTTCAAGTTCGCCGGGTCAATGGACTCCATGCCGATGAAAATCCACTTGCCGCCCGCGGCCGCAATCAAATCCACCAGCTCTTCGTCGCGCAAAAGATTGGCGCTGATCTGCGCCACCCAGTGCACCTGCGCTTCCGCGGCAATGATGTCGCGCAGCAGCGACTTGGTGCGCTTGATATTTATGGCGAAATTATCATCTATAAAAAAAACCGCGATCTGCCCCAGTTCGCTTTTCGCACGGGCCTTCAGCAGCAGAAGCTCGTTAACTACGCTCTCATTAGTTCGAAAACGAATGGAATCGCCAAAAAATCCCGTCACCGTGCAGAATTCGCACCCATACGGGCAACCACGTCCAGATTCCACCGGAATGATGCGAAATGTTCCCCAGCCCGCGCCGAGTTTTTTCAGCATGCCGTTAAAAAATTTGGGCACGATGTTGAATTGCTTCAGGTCAATCGTGTCCCACGGAATCTGCGGATACTGCTGCAACGATGGCTTCTGCTCCTGCCCAAACGCATCTACTGGAGCGTAAATCTCCTTCAGCGTCCCCGCGACCGCATCGTTGACAATTTTCGGCCACGTGGCGTCAGCCTCGCCCAGTGCCACGGCGTCAGCGTGACGCGTCCCGCCGTCCCGGCCGAGCGCCTCGTCGGCCATTTCCGTGACGTGCGGCCCGCCCATAACTACCGGCACACCCACGGCGCGAATCGCATCCGCCATCCGATAGGCCTTGGCGATCATACGCGTCATCGCGCCAATGCCCACCAACCCGATGCGCTCTTCGATCACATATCGCGCAATTCCCTCTTCATCCATGGGCTGCGCGTTACCGTCAATCAACAACACTTCGTGCCCCTCAGGCGTCAGCGCCTTTAATAGAAACATCCAGAGGTGGGGCATGAAGTTGCGCGTAACCCCGTTATCGGGGTTATAAAGCAAAATTCGCATAGTTTTCTTGTTCTCAGAAGCGGCCGACGGGGACTGGCCCGAAGGGAGAGGCTACTGCTCTACAAAGCGAAAAATTAACACTTGGGGCTGAGGACGGACTGTTCAAAATAGCACACTTTTGAGGGTTAGGCGGCGAAGTTTATGTGACGACATCTCGGTCATGCCTTGGCCGCTTTACTCCTGAACGCTGCCAACATATAGTTTAAATGCTCCTCTAAAACCCGCATGAAACGCGCTTCCGCTCTGAAAATCATGGCCTTGTTTTTGCTCTTGCTGCAGCTTGTCTGCGCGGCCACGGCGGAAGACCTCAAGAAAATTCAGCCCACCGGCTACGTCACCGATCTCGCGGGGGCTATCGTCCCGGAAACTAAAGCTCGGCTCGAAGCCCTGTGTACCGAACTCCAGCAGAAAACCGGCGCGCAAATGGCCATCGTCACTGTGCATTCGCTGGAAGGCCAAAGCGTCGAGAACTATGCTGTGGACCTCTATAAGCACTTAGGCGTCGGCGCCAAACAGGATAATCGCGGCGTGCTGCTGCTGGTTTCTCCTGATGAGCGCAAATATCGCATAGAAGTCGGCTACGGGCTGGAGCCGGTAATCAATGATGCCCGCGCAGGTGACGCCGGGCGCACCATGGTTCCCTTCCTGCGCCAGGGCGATTACAGCAGCGCCACGGAAACAGCCGCCTGGAAACTTGCCAAGTACATCGCCGATGATCACGGTGTCACGCTGACTGGCCAACCTCCAGCCCGCGTCGCCCGTCAGCAGGACGACCGATCTGGCGGCGGCACTCCGCTCTGGCTGATTATCGGGATTTTTCTTTTCATCTGGTTCATCAGCAGGTCGTCGGGTTCCGGGCGCGGCGGAGGCGGTGGCAGCGGGTGGTGGATCTGGCCGCTGCTGTTCAGTAATTTGGGCCGTGGAGGGCGCGGCGGCGGGTGGGGCGGCGGTGGTAGCGGTTGGGGTGGCGGCGGATTCGGTGGCGGTGATTCCGGCGGTGGTGGTTTCGGCGGATTTGGTGGCGGCAGCAGCGGAGGCGGCGGCGCCTCAGGGAGCTGGTGATGGCAGAGCAGAAAAGCGAAGGCACGGTGCTTTCTACAGACGCGCAACTCAATGAGTTGGTCAGTCGCCTGAAGGATACTGCGGCGGCGAACCTCGAATGCGTCATCCTGTACGGGTCCGCTGCACGCGGAAGCTTTCACCCTGACCACTCCGATTTGAATGTCCTTTGCGTCCTGAAATCCCTGGCCGTAGAAGAGTTGACCCGCGTCGCCCCAGTGGTTCGCTGGTGGGCCGCGGAACAGAAACAGCCCGCGCCGCTATTTTTCACCGCCGAAGAGCTACTGCAATCCGCCGACGTTTTTTCAATTGAGTTGCGCGATATGCAAGACAATCGCCGCGTGCTCTTCGGCACCGATCCCATCGCCAATTTCCGCTTGCCCACCAATCTACATCGCGTGCAGGTGGAGCACGAGCTGCGTACCGTTTTGTTGAAGCTACGTAACGCTTATTTCCGCGCTCCTGGCGATTCGCGTGAGCTCACGGGCGTCCTGCGCAAATCATTTTCTTCCGTGCTCACGCTTCTGCGCCACGTGATCATCGCTTTCGGTGAAGAGCCTCCCGCCGCCTCTCGCGCTATCATTAACCGGGCCGCGGAACTGACGCACGCGAACGCCGCCGCGTTCAACACCGTGCTTCGCCTGCGGGAGCATACTGATGCCGTCTCTGAAATCGTGCAGGTTTATGGGGCGTATCTCGCCGCGCTGGAATCTGTCATCCGCGCGCTGGACCAGCATTTGCCTAAACGTGAGTGGCAACGCACCAAACAGGCCCATTCTTGAATCTCAGTAAATCGAGGAGCATATGAAGATAGGCGTCGTAATTCTGATCATCGTTCTGATTCTGGCTTTGGTATTTGGTAGTTCTTTCGTCACTCGCCGCAACGTCATGGCCACCAAGCGCGAAGCTGTTAACGCCGCGTGGTCGCAGGTAGATGTTGTGTTGCAGCGCCGGGCCGATTTGATTCCCAACCTGGTGGAAACCGTGAAAGGGTACGCGGTACAGGAACAGGTCGTCTATGGCGAGATAGCTCGCGCTCGTTCTGCGCTGCTTAGCGCCGGCACTCCCGCGGAGAAAATTGCCGCCAACGGCCAGTTGGATTCCGCACTCGGGCGCTTGCTGGTAATTGTCGAAAATTATCCGCAGCTCAAGTCCAACGAAAACTTCATGCGCCTGCAGGACGAACTGGCGGGCACGGAAAACCGCATTGCCATCGAGCGCCGCAACTACAACCAGGTGGTGCAGGACTACAACACTTACATCGTGACCTTCCCCAACAGCCTGGTGGCCAGCATGGCGGGCTTCACGCGCAACGATGCCTACTTCAAGACCGATCCCGGCGCACGCCAGGCGCCCAAAGTTAATTTCGATTACCCTAAGGAACCGGGCGCGGCAACGCCGGCTCCCAAGACCGCTCCCGCACCTGTTCCGGTACCGGCGAAACCCTAAAGATTGTCCAGTCGGGTGCCCCACGTGCCGATTTGCACGTGGGGTTTTTCTTTAGAAGAGCGCTACTAAATCTTGCCCAGGAACTCACCAAGCAGCATGTGGAAATGGTGTACGCCATTTTCACGCTTCACCGAATAGCGACCGCGGTCGTACGTCGACGAACGCAGCCCCTTCTGCACGTTTTCGCAGAGTCCGATATCTTCCTGCTGTACTTCGTCGCTGAAGGCAATAGCCCGCCGGATCCGCTCCTGCACCTTGCTGTCAGCCGCATCATGAAAAAACCATTCGAATATAGTCAGAGTCTTGTTATGCGACAGCGGCACGATCAGATTCGTGGAAATGTTGTCCGGGTAGATATTCAGCATTAAGTTGGGAAAAATCCAGAAATATGCCGCCTGCTGCAGTCCGCTACCCGGGGCATATGCGCGCTCCACGGTGTCATCCGCCTTCATCGCGCGGATGGGCGCGAACTGCTGCGAATAATAGCGGTAAGTATCCGTACGGTATTGCGCGTAATCAATTTCCCGCATCAATCCCGGATGCGCTATCGGGATGTGGTAGCCCTCTAGATAATTGTCCACATACACTTTCCAGTTGCAGTTGATCACGTAGTCGCGGCGCTCGGCGAGATGTAGCCCCGCAAACTCAAATCCCTGCGCCTGCTCCGGTATTTTTCCGAGATACGCCGCCAGCGGCTCGGCCTGCGCGTCGAAATTCACAAAAATGAATTGCTCCCACGTTTCCACGCGCACCGGCGCCATGCCCATGTTGCTGCGGTCGAAAAACTCCACACCTTCCACGTCGGGAGTGCCAATCAGCCGCCCATCCAGCGTGTACGTCCATCCGTGATACTGGCAGCGCAGGACATTTTTGCATCCGCTGCCCAGTGCAATAGGGCCCGCGCGATGCCGGCAAACGTTGCTGAAGGCCCGCAGCGTGCCCTGCTTGTCGCGCACCACAATGATTGGCTCGCCCGCGACTTCCGCGGTGAAAAAACTTTCCGGATCAGCAATGGTTTTTCTTACGCCGTTCACTTCTCCGCAGTCATGGCTGAGCGTGCCCACCAGCTGCCAGGTGCGCAGAAAAATTCGCGTCTTCTCAATTTCCAGGATTGCCGGATCGGTGTAAAACTTTGACGCCAGCGTGTGCGCGCATTCGATCTGCTGGTTCACATCCAGCTGCAGGGGCTTGTTATTCACTCGCTCGCCCGCCTCAAAATTTCCTCGTTTCTTGCCGGGACCACCGCTCGATCACCACTTTCGATTCCGTGTAAAACTCCACCGCGTCTTTTCCCTGTCCGTGCAGAATGCCGAAAAAGCTGTCTTTCCAGCCGCTGAACGGAAAATACGCCATCGGCGCGGCCACTCCGATATTGATCCCTACGTTGCCTGCGGGAGCTTCATAGCGAAACCTTCGCGCCGCCGCACCGCTGGTGGTAAACAACGACGCCTGATTGCCGTAAGGGCTGTTGTGCAGAAAATTCATGGCCTCATCCACAGAGTCCGCGTGTACCAGGCTTAGCACCGGGCCAAAAATTTCCGTGTGCGTCAACTTGCTGGACAAAGGCAAGCCATCCAGCACCGTGGGCTTCACAAAATTTCCATTCTCGCCACTCGCGATCTTCGCGCCGCGGCCATCCACGATAGGTTTAGCGCCTTCGGCTACACCGGCGGCGATCAAAGACTCCACCCGCTGCTTGCTTTCTTTGCTGATGACCGGACCCATCTGCACGTCCGCTCCAAGCCCGTTCCCCACCCGCAACGCTGCAGCAGCATGACTAATCGAATCCCGGAATTTCTTCTGTGCATCCCCAACGGTCACCGCCACCGACACCGCCAGGCACCGTTGGCCCGCGCAGCCAAATGCGCTGTCGCCGATAATCTGCGTCGCCAAATCCATATCCGCATCCGGCAGCACGATCACATGATTTTTTGCTCCACCCTGGCATTGCATGCGCTTGCCGCTGGCCGCCGCTCGCGCATAAACATGTTTGGCCACTGGCGTCGAGCCCACAAAACTGATCGCCCGCACTTGCGGGTGATCGCACAACGCATCCACAACTTCACGGCCTCCGTTGACCAGGTTGACTACCCCTTTTGGCAGCCCTGTCATTTCAATCAATTCGATGACTCGCCGCATGGTGAGCGGCACACGCTCGGATGGCTTCAAGACCAGCGTGTTTCCACAGGCAATCGCATAGGGCAGGAACCAGAATGGAATCATTGCCGGGAAATTAAACGGTGTGATCGCCGCCACCACCCCCAACGGCTGGCGGATCAGCGTTTCATCCACACCTGGCGTCACGTCCTCCAGGTTGTAGCCCTGCATCATCATCGGAATTCCGCAGGCCACTTCGACATTTTCGATTCCGCGCCGGATTTCAGCCTTGGCCTCGCCCAGCGTCTTCCCGTTTTCTACGGTGATGAGCTTGGCAATTTCTCCGATGTGTTCTTCCAGAAGATTCTTCAGTTTGAATAGATATTGAATCCGCTCGCCGGGTGGCGTGCGCCGCCACGCTGGGAACGCCTCTGCCGCCGCTTGCACGGCTCCATCCACATCCGCGGATGTAGAAAGTGGCGTGCGCGCCAGCAATTCAGCTGTCGCCGGATTCAGGACATCCACGTATTCCCTGGCCGCTGGCCGCTGCCATCCACCATGAACATAGTTTTGTATTTCCAACGTCTGGGAAGTGGCGCCGCTGCTCATAGTCTTGTGCCTCGAAGTTGGCCCCGGCTGGAACGTCAGGCAGGCCAGCGAATTGTTGTAGTCTACCAAAAATATGTAAGGTTGAGGCAGCTAAGGACAGGGACTACTTTTCGATGGCCGCCAGCGCTTCGTACGCCGCGCCGATCAGCGGCGCCGATTCGTTCAAAATTACCGACACCGGAATGTTGTTGAGCATGGGCTCGAATTTCCACTTGTCCTGGAACGCCTGAAAAAATGTTCCGTCTTTCATTTTCTCCAGAATCTTGACGGCAATGCCCCCGGCGATGAATACGCCGCCGAGCGCCAACACTTTCAGAGCGAGGTTGCCGGCCTCCGCTCCATAAATATTCGCCCACAAATCCAGAGTCTCCACGCAAACGGGGCAAGACTTATCCAGCCCCTGTCGCGTAATCACCGGTGCAGGATCCGCGTCGGGATCTTCAAATGTTGCGTGCTTGACATCCGGCGCCAGAAATTCATGCAACGTTCGAAACCCGCGCCCCGATAAAATCAGTTCCCAGCTCACCTGCGGGTAGCGGCGCCGCATGAACCTGAGCAACTCAATTTGCAGCTCCGTATGCGGTGCAAAATCGGAGTGCCCGCCTTCCGACGGCACCACCTGGTAGCGATTTCCGTCCCACACGAGTATTCCCTGCCCCAACCCTGTTCCTGCAGCAATCAACGCTCTGGTACCGCCGTGTTCGTATTTTCCCGGGTTGAGTACGCAAAAATCTTCGGGTGGCAAGTGCTCAATACTATGTCCGGTAGCCCCCAGATCATTGACGATCACCACTTGCTTTACTTTCAAAACGTCCACGAGGTTGTCGGTATCCACTGTCCACGGCAGGTTCGTCGCCCGCACGCGATTCTTGATCACCGGTCCCGCAACGCCAAAGCCTGCGGCATCAATGCGCGCCCCGCCCAAATATGGAGCGGCCTGCCGGGAAAATTCCTTCACGATGCGATCGAATTGCGCAAACTCCTTGCTGGCAAAGCGCTGCTTGTAGACGGGAGTGAGCACGCCGTCTTTTTCAGAAAACAGCGCGAGATTACACTTGGTACCGCCCACATCCCCGGCAAGGATCACCAACGCCCCCTTGAATTGTTCCAAATAACGAAACGATGCGATGCAGCTTTACGACGGATTGAACCAGCGCCGTCCGTCACGCTCGAGCAGCCTGTCAGACTCCTGCGGGCCCCAACTGCCCGAAGGATATTGAGGAACGGTCGCGCTCTTCGCCGCGGTCCACACATCCAGAATCGGATCGATCAGCGCCCACGCCGCTTCCACGTTGTCGCCGCGATCAAAGAGTGTCGCGTCGCCGCGCACGCAATCATTTACCAGCGTGGCGTAAGCGCTGCGCGGCGCTTCGCCGAAACCCTCTTTGTATTTGAAATCCATATTTACGTTGCCAATGCTCATTTCCGTTCCCGGGCGTTTCGCGACAAACGAAACGGAAATTCCTTCGTCCGGCTGGATGTTCAGCACCAGTCGATTCGGCTCGAGGTTGCGCTCGCGAAACACCATGTGCGGCGCGCGCCGAAATTCAATCACAATCTCGGTGCTACGCTTGGCCAGGCGCTTTCCGGTACGCAGATAAAACGGCACGCCCGCCCAGCGCCAGTTGTCGATCAACAGTTTGGCGGCCACAAAAGTCTCCGTGCGCGAAGTTGCGCTCACTCCTTGCTCTTGCCGGTAGCCCGGAGCCGGCTTACCGTTCGACCTGGCCGGGGGCGTACTGTCCACGCACCACCGATTGCGCCACCATCTCAAGATTGAACGGGCGAATGGATTGCAGCACTTTCAATTTTTCGTTGCGTACCGAGGTGGCGTCAAAGGACGCCGGAGGCTCTACCGCAACCAGCGAAGTGAGCTGCAGCACGTGGCTCTGAATCATGTCGCGCAGCGCGCCGGTATTCTCATAAAAACCGCCGCGCCGCTCCACACCCAGCGTCTCGCCCGCGGTAATCTGCACGTGATCTACATAGTTGCGATTCCACAGCGGCTCAAAAATTCCATTCCCGAATCGCAGCACCAGCAGATTCTGCACCGTATCTTTTCCGAGATAGTGATCGATGCGGTAAACCTGCTTCTCATCGAAGACGCCCAGCACCGTTTTATTCAATTCTTTCGCCGAAGCCAGGTCTCGTCCGAACGGTTTCTCAATAATGATGCGCACCCAGGAATCCGCCGACTTCGGCTTGGCCAGTCCCGCCTTGCCCAGCTGCTCCACAATGTGCGGATAAACTTCCGGCGGCGTGGACAAATAAAACAATCGGTTGCCGCCGAGTTTCTTCGAGGCTTCCAGGGCGTCCAGGCACTTCGCCAGGCGCGCGTATGCCTCCGGATCGTCGTAGTCGCCCTGGCTGTAGTGCAGGTTGCCGGCAAATTCATCCCATTGCTTCGGATCAATGGGACCAACTTCCGAAATACTCTTGGCCGCCTCTCCCAACGCCGACCGAAAACTGTCATCGGTCATCGGCGTGCGCGCAAATCCCACAATCGCGTATTGGGGCCCCAGCGAATTGTGAATCGCCAGGTCGTACATGGCCGGAACAACTTTGCGTTTCGCCAGGTCCCCCGACGCGCCAAACAACACCACCGTGCAAGGTTCGACCGCCTCGCTGTAGCCGCCAGAGCCCCTGCCGTTATCCGCCATCACCGGTCCTTCCAAGCTAAAAATGCTTCATTCAACCGATTTAATCCTTCAGAAACTATACCTCAACATCGTAATTTCGCAGCTCTGCGCGCAACCCTTCCGCGTCCTTGTAGTGAATAACGTTCATGCCCAGCCGCCGCGGCACTTCAAGGTTCAACGGGCGGTCGTCTATGAACAGACATTCCGCGGGAGGCCGCTGCGAGACCTCCAGCGCCACACGGAATATTGCCGCTTCCGGCTTGCGGGAACGCACATAGCACGAGCTGAAGAACACTTCGAAATTTCGTCGCAGCTCAAATAGCTCGATGCGATAACGATTCAACTCCAGCGGCTCATTATTTATCGCCCCGATAAAGTATTTCTTCGAACCTGTCACCACATCCAGGATTCTTCGTGACGCCGGAAACTCCCGGGACTGCGCATACATGAACTCCACGAATTGTTCGCGCGTAAACTTCTGATGGCGATGAAACAGGGTGCGATCCAGATACTCATCTATGGTGATGAGTCCCGCATCCCATGCGGGGAAACACAGGTCGTGCCGATCCTGAAATTCTTCCCAGTCCAGATCAAAAGCCGTGGCGGCTTGCTCTCGCGAAGCCCTCCCCCACCCATTTGTGAGGATCACCCCGCCAATGTCCCAAAACATCGTTGTGATTTTCGCCACGACGCGGCCACCGCCTTTCGATTTCGCGCCGGGCACCCGCCAACCCAGGGCCAGTCCTGGGCTACACACAACATTTGTCAGCCCGTGTTACTGGTTATTCGAGCCATGGTCTGTATAGCAACATCGCGCACTTCCTTCAAATCTTTTCCGCGCCCTGTGCCGCGTACAGCCGGATCGCTACCTTTTGCGCGATTTCCAGGCGTCGACTCGGTCCTGGGCGTGGCCAATCCCGAGCCCTCTGCCGGATGATGCGATAGTCCGCAACGCCTGATTCTGCAGTTCTCCCGCGACTAGGAATTTCTCCAAACATGCAGTAAGGTCAAAAAGCAGCTTTTCAGGAGAATTGTTATGGCCAATGAATCCGGCGGTTCGACACCGCCCGCCCCGCGCATGGTCCACTGCGTCAAGTTCAACAAGGAACTGCCGGGCCTCGACCGCGTGCCCTGGAAAGGCGACCTCGGCAAGCGGGTGTACGAAAGCGTTTCAAAAGACGCCTGGAAGCTCTGGATTGAGCACTCCAAAATGGTGATGAACGAATATCGCTTGAATCCGCTGGATGCCAATTCGCAAAAAATCATGGAAGAACAAATGGAACAGTTTTTCTTTGGCGAAGGGTCGAAACTCCCTGAAGGTTATGTAGCGCCAAAAGCCAAAGGCTGAGTCTACGCCCACCGCGCAGTCGGGAATTGCCTGGTGCCTCACGCAGGTTCAATTGGCTGTAGCGGATGCTGCACCGGCAGTCTCTCGGTCAACGTAAATCGTAGTTTCGCGTGAGCCGCACGCAATGCCTGCGCGGCGCCTTCCGCTGTTTGTGATTTCGCGAATAAAAATCCCAGGTAGCTTGAACCCTCCGGCCAGGCCTCAATGTAATCGTGAAGCCGCGCTGTAATCATCAGGTCGGAAATTCCGCGAGTCGCGCGCGCTGCGTCCTCACCTTGGACCTTTTCCAACACGCCGCTGCCCGGCACCGGAATCATCATCACCCCTGAAGCGCCTTGCTCCCGCTCCCACTGGTCCACCGGCTCATTCAGAGCCTGCCGCAGCAACAACTCCTCCAGCCCGATGTCTGCAATCGAGTCGTCGCCAGACGTGCCGGCAAAATTGTCCCCAGTACGTTCCCCGCGGGCAACAAATCGCAGCGCCCTTGCGCACAGTCCGCCGATCGGGCGGGCCGCAATTTCGAGAGGCCATACTTGAACCTTTCCCGCGGGATCAACACCAATCCGGAATTCCGCATGCACCGGCCCACGCGTCAATCCCATCGCTCGCGCGGTTTCTTCCGCGCATTTGCGAACAGCATGCTGTTGAACTTCCGCCAGCCGGGAAGGTGTCACGTAGATTGTCTCTTCGAAGTACGGCCCTTCCAGGGGATCGGGCTTGTCAAAAATTGCGAGAATCTTCAGCACGCCTTCGCTAACCACGCCCTCCACCGCCACTTCTTTCCCAGGAATGTAACCTTCCACCAGCATTCTGCCCAGGTTAGCTTCGCGGCTCGATCGGACCTCCGGAGACTCCAATAGTTTTCGAATGCGCCTCGCGGCCGCAGCAAACTCCTCGCGATTATTTGCCCGGATCACTCCGCGACTGGCTGAAAGCGACAACGGCTTCAACACACAGGGATAAGATATTCCCAGTAAAGATGGCTCCGGCAGCGGATCCAGATTGAGCGTCCGGAACCAGGGAGTTGGCAGGCCGGAATCCCGAAAAACCTCGCGCATCCGCAATTTAGAGCGGCAGGCTTCCACAGATGCCGGATGGTTGTAAGGAATTCCCAACTCGCGCGCGGTGTACGCCGCCGCTACCACCGGCCCGTCACCCAGGGCCAGTATTCCACTGATGCTTGAGTCCCGCGTGGCTTCAACTACGGTCGCAGCTGCTGTCTGCGGTGACTCGAAATGCACCGGCACCGCCCGGTCGCCCCAGGGATCCGCCAACTGGTGGCAGCGGTCTGTGACATAGACGATTTCCGTATTTAGTTTTTGAGCGGCTTCTTCAAAGCTCCGCGTCTGGTATCCCAGTTTGTTGGTGAACAGGAGAAGGCGCTTGCCAGAATTTTGCACGAGGGAGTTCGCCGGGCGCATCAGACGAAGCTGTCAGCCGTAACTACTGGCATTTTGGCAGGCGCTTGGGGCTTGCCAATCGAAATGAGCTGATCCCTGGTCGGTTCCGCGCAGCAATACCACGGCTCGCTCAGGAACGGCACCGTTCGTAGCGTGGAAACCCTCTCCAATTCTGGCGCAGCCAGGCCGGCAATTGTATGCGCGGCAATCCAGATACGTTCGAACGCCACTGTGCGGCTAACCTTCTCGCGATCTGCGGCAGCGGCAATTTCCTGCACTTTTTCGCCCAACTCATCAACGCGCGCGTCAGCATTTTTCCAGGGATAAACCAGCGATTGCTGATCGAACGCTCCAACGGCGCTGCGAATACTCGTCAACTCCAGTATCCGCGAGCCTTCCGGTATCAGCAGCCGGATCCCCAATTGAATCGGCGCAACATTTTCCACCAGCTCCTGCTCGTAAATAATGCGCAACATATCCAGGTAGCCCGCCAGCGTCGTCCACGGTGAAAAAGGCACAAATGTCGGATGCAGCGTCATCTGGTGGGCTCGAAAAACAGAAACCACATGCAGAAAATCCGCTTGAGTGTGCCCCTTATCCAGCGCCGCCAGAACCATGTCGTCCACAGATTCCACCGCTGAAATGACAAACAGGCAGCCCGTCTCTTTCAGTTTCGGCAGCAGTTCTTCATGTTTTCTCAAGTGCTCGATTTTGATAGTAGCGTCATAAGAAATTCCGGGGAATTCGCGATGAAATTTTTCTACCAGAGGAATTGCGTGACCAATGCCGTTGAAGAAATCCGGATCCCCGAACGAAATGTGCTGCGCACCGGCCGCCACCTGCCGCCTGACGTCTTCCAGCACAATTTCGCGCGGCACAATCCGAAACACTCCATTGTACACCGGCACAATCGGACAATGCCGGCACAAATGTTTGCAGCCCCGGCTCGCCTCCGTTGATCCAACCACCCGGTAGCCGTCACCCGGAATAATAAGGTGCGCATACTTATCAATCGCGGGCAGGCCGGCGCGATCCGGCACCTCAAATGGCAAGCGTTCCAGCGAGATTAGCGCCTCTTCTTGCGCCGCCGTCGCCTGACTATTTTCATTAGGGCCCGCTACTCGTTCCGCGAGATGCGCCAATCCGTTTTCGAATTCCCCTCCGAGAATCGTCTGGACACCCAGGCTTCGCAAATACTCGGAGTTCATCGGCGCATACAATCCGTAACAGCACAGGTGCGCGCCCGGATTCTGCAACCGCAGTGCAGGCAGCAGTTGCGCCGCCAGCCGCGTTGCTGTGTGCATCGGCAGATAAATGGCGATCAGATCCGCACCGCGAACCGCCGCCTCATTCAACTCCTGCCTGGCCAGATCGAGGCAGACCACGATGTGCCCGCGTTTGCGCAGCCACGCCGCTGGCGACGCCAGCCCAAAAGGCTGCCGCCCCAGCTCGTAGGTAGAAATCAAAACGATTTTTGCCGCAGTGCCCACTCCTCACCAGTATAGCCGCCCGCGCCGTATTTCGATTTCGGTTATCATGGAGGGCTAGGCACTCGCGAAAGGACCGGTAGGATGGCCATCTCCGCAGGAAACTCTTTCGGCACCCGAGATACACTGCGCGTCGGCGCGCAGAGTTTTGAAATTCATCGTCTGGAAGCGCTCGAAAAAAACCGCGTCGCCAATCTGTCCAAGCTCCCTTTTTCTCTTCGCATCCTGCTCGAAAACCTTCTCCGCTTTGAAGACGGCCGCTTCGTTCACGCTCCGGATATTCAATCCCTCGCCAATTGGAAGCCGGGGACGCCCGAAAAAGAAATCGCCTTCATGCCCGCGCGCGTCCTGCTGCAGGATTTCACCGGCGTGCCCGCCATCGTGGACCTGGCCACCATGCGTGAAGCGGTGCAGCGCATGGGCGGAAATCCCAAGCGCATCAATCCCCTGTTTCCCGCCGAACTGGTAATTGACCATTCCGTGCAGGTCGACAATTTCGGCAGCCTCAACGCTTTCGGCCTCAACGCCGAATTGGAATTTCAGCGCAACGTGGAACGTTACGCTTTTCTTCGCTGGGGCCAGACCGCATTCCACAATTTTAAAGTCGTTCCGCCCGACACCGGCATCTGCCATCAGGTGAATCTCGAATATCTGGCGCGTGTGGTCTGCGCGATGCCCAGTGGCGACAAAATGCAGGCCTATCCTGATTCCGTGGTTGGCACCGATTCGCACACCACCATGATCAATGCCCTCGGCGTGTTTGGCTGGGGCGTTGGCGGCATCGAAGCGGAAGCGGCCATGCTCGGCCAGCCCTCATCCATGCTCGTGCCCGAAGTCGTGGGCTTCCGCCTGCACGGCAAACTTAGCGAAGGCGCCACCGCCACTGATCTCGTTCTCACCGTCACCGAAATGCTACGGAAACGCGGCGTGGTGGGGAAATTTGTGGAATTTTATGGCTCGGGACTTTCTTCGCTCAGCGTTCCTGATCGCGCCACCATCGCCAACATGGCGCCTGAATACGGCGCAACCATGGGCTTCTTTCCCGTGGATGCCGAAACTCTCGAATATCTCCGTTTCACTGCGCGGCCCACGGAGCAGATCGCGCTCGTGGAAGCCTACTGCAAAGAGCAGATGCTCTTCCGCACCGACGAAACTCCCGCGCCAGACTTCAACGGCACGCTTGAGCTCGACCTGGGCACCGTCGAGTCCACCGTTGCCGGCCCGAAGCGCCCGCAGGACCGCGTCGCGCTTCGCAACGCAAAAACTTCTTTCGCCAAAGTGGTCGAAGGCACGCCGCAAACTCATGCCGCGGTAAAAAATAACGGCGACTCTTTCGATCTTTCCAGCGGCGCGGTCGTCATCGCCGCGATTACCAGCTGCACCAACACTTCGAATCCGTCGCTGATGCTGGGCGCCGGCTTTGCTTGCAAAAAAAGCGGTTGACCGCGGCCTCAGCGTAAAGCCCTGGGTAAAGACCAGCCTCGCGCCCGGCTCAAAAGTGGTTACTGACTATCTTGCAGGCCGCCGGCCTTACGCCTTATCTCGATAAACTGAATTTCCATCTGGTGGGTTACGGCTGCACCACCTGCATCGGCAATAGCGGCCCGCTGCCCGACGCCATCGGCGCAGCCATCAAAGACAACAACATGGTTGCCGTCGCGGTGCTCAGCGGAAATCGCAATTTCGAAGGCCGCATCCATCCGCTGGTGCGCGCCAATTATCTGGCGTCACCGCCGCTGGTCGTCGCTTACGCGCTCGCCGGCCGCATGGATCTCGATCTCACCACCGAATCGCTCGGCAACGACACTGACGGCAAGCCAGTCTTATCTGCGCGACATCTGGCCTACTCCGCAGGAAATCGAAAAAACCGTTCGCGAAGCCGTCACGTCGCAGATGTACAGCAATCAGTACGCGCAGGTTTTCGAAGGCGATGCCCACTGGAAATCCATGCCCGTCCCGCAGGGCGACATTTATAAATGGGACCCGAAATCCACCTACATCAAGCTGCCGCCCTATTTCGACAACATGCCCAAGGACCCGCCTGCGCTTGCCGACGTACACGGCGCGCGCGTGCTGGCCATGCTCGGCGACAGCGTCACCACCGATCACATTTCCCCCGCCGGCTCCATTCCGGTCGACAGCCCCGCTGGAAAATATCTGATTGCCCACGGCGTCAAGCCGCATGAGTTCAATTCCTACGGCGCGCGCCGTGGCAATCACGAAGTCATGATGCGCGGCACCTTCGCCAACATCCGCCTGCGCAACCAACTGGCGCCCGGCACCGAAGGCGGCTGGACACTCGTGCACAGCTCGACAACTCTGAAAAAATGTCCATCTACGATGCCGCAGTGCGATATCGCGAAGCCGGCGTACCGCTAGTCGTCCTTGCCGGAAAAGAATATGGCTCCGGCTCGTCGCGCGACTGGGCCGCCAAAGGCACGCGCCTGCTGGGCGTGCGCGCGGTCATCGCCGAAAGTTACGAGCGCATCCACCGCAGCAACCTGATTGGCATGGGAGTTTTGCCGCTGGAATTTCAGCCCGGCGAAACGCGTGAAAGCCTCGGCCTGACCGGCCACGAAATATTTGAAATCGAAGGCATCTCTTCGCTGGCTCCCAAAAAACTCATCACTGTGAAAGCAAAACTTGCCGGCGGACCGGAAAAAACCTTTTCCGCCATTGCCCGCGCCGATACGCCAGAAGAAGTGGTCTATTACCGACACGGCGGCATCCTGCAATACGTTCTGCGCCAGATGCTTTAGAACGTCGAACCATCTCCCCTGGAACGGCAGGCTAGGTATTTTTCTTCTGCGCCAGCACCAGCCCGCGCGGCGTCGGCAACAACAGCGCCGTAATCAATCCTTCCGCTTCCAGGCGCAGCGCCGACTCCCGCACAATTTTCATCGCCGAATTGGCATCGTGCATCAGAATCAATCCCCACGGATTCATCTGCGGCAAAAATCGCCGCACTTCCTGCTCGCGCAGCGGCGCATCGCTGTCGCAGAAAACATATCGATCGTGCCATCCACTTTCATGTCCAGGCTTGATACGTGCCGCGCGTCGATCCACTGTCCCAGCCCCGAAGCCGTCAAACCTCTGTTTCGCGGCCGCAAAAACTTTAGCGATCAAACTCGCAGGTGATCACGCGCCCACGCCCGTTGCCTTCAAGCCCTGCGCAAGCCGCAGCGTGCTCAACCCTGAAAAAGTTCCCGTCTCCACGATCAGTTCCGGCTTCACCGTTTTTACCAGTTGTCCAGGAAATCGAGCACTTCCACTTCTGCGGTCATGGAGTCGTACATATGCCACCGTTCCGGATGCGGGCATTCGGGCGTCGGGCGCGAATATTCCGGTTGCAGAATGTCGCCGTGAGCACGCGATGTGTTCAACAATGCGATGCTCTTTCTTCAGCGCGTAGAATTGGCTTTTAATACGCCAAAGCAACACCGCGCCGGCCAGGATGGAAACCACGCTTGCTGCCTGCGCGTTCGACAGGCCGAAAAACGAACGCGGATTGATGCGGATAATTTCAATCAGAAATCGGGCCATCCCGGTCAAAATCAAATAATTGCAGAAAATTTCGCCCTTGGCCTTGGGCTTTTGCAGTGTTTTCGTTCCCATGTGCCACAGAAACGCCGCAATGGCCAGCCAGATAAAAAATTCATATAGCGGAGTGGGATGCACGCGCTCGGTGGTCGGCACCACGCCATTGGGAAAACTCATGCCCCACGGTAACGAAGTCGGCCGCCCGTAATCGCCGTCGCCCGATAGCAGGCATCCGATCCTGCCGATCGCATAGCCGACCGCTGCGGCCGGCGAACAAATATCCAGAAATTGCAGCAGCGGAATCTTCAAATAGCGCGCCAGAATGATCAGCGCGATCAAGCCCGCCCAGAAATCCGCCAAACCACGCAAAACCAAACCGGCTGAACAGCTGTGGCCACGGATCGGCGAAAAACTCGCTCGGACTCTCCAACACGTGATAAAGCCGCGCTCCCACCAACCCCGCAAACCCGGCGATTCCGATAATCAGGAACCCTTCGTCTTTGCGCTCCGGCTGCGCATTTTTGATTTTCTTCGCTGGTTCGAACGTACGCCCGCCGCCGGTCGAAATCCGCTTGAAGAACATACGCGGCCACCAACAATCCTGTCGCCACCATCAGCCCGAAAGTCGGAATGGTCAACGGCCCCAGATGTAAAAATGGAATCATTCGATAGGTATCAGGCGAGTGCTCGCAAGCGTTAAAAGTATACACTGACCAACTGCCACCCTAATTTAGCCTCGGCGCTAGAATCAATCCCAGCGCCAGCCAGATTGCCCAGCGCCATCCATTCCGCGCCGCGAAAAATGTCCCGGGAATACCGGCAACAATTTCATCAGCAGCATCAGCAGCGCAACGCGCGATTCCCAGCGACGTAATGAGCCGCTTACCGGCCTTCTTTTCGACCAGCCAGAAAGACAGGCAGGCCATGAACCATCCGCTCGCCGCGGCCATGGAGCCCACTTCCGTGACGGGCACGAAAATCGCGTCGCCTAGCAGCAAGCCCAGATTGTGGCGGCCGCGATGCCCACAATCGCAACCGAAGGCGTCAAAAATGCTTCATGCACCTTGCCAAAGCCTGAATAAATCGTCCCACGCCGCCCAAATGCAAATAACAATCTGCTCGAGGCCACGAAATTTCCGTTGAAGCACTTCGAACAACGCCAGCATGGCCGAAGCCATCACGATGCGCACCAGCCAGGGCGCGCCCGTCCCCTGCTCAAATGCCACCGCGGTCGCGAACGGTTTGCCCAGTAATCCTTGCCAGGGCGCAACATAAGCCACCGCCGCGGTCACCAGCACGTAAAATCCCGCGCCGACCATCACCGCCACAAAAATAGCCAGCGAAAATCCGCTGCCTTTGAATCCCGGATGCGCTTCTTCCGCCGCCTTGGGCACCGATTCGAATCCGGTCATGAAATACGGCACGATCTGCAGAGTCAGTAAAATGGAAACCAGCGGCGTCGCGGAGAACGCCGGATGAAAATTCGCCGGCGACCCGTGGGCCACGCTGGCCCAGCAATATCACTAGAAACAGCGCCAGCACCGACCCCGCCGACCACTTCTGAAATGTCGCGCTGGCGCGCACTCCGCGATAATTTATGAATCCGATAAAAAATGTCAGCGCCAGTCCCAACAACAGTCGCGGCAAAAATACCGGGTGTCCCGCGATGCGATACAGCTCCAAAGAATTCAGCGACGGAAAAAGGTAGGCGGCCAGCTTTCCGACCGCCACCGCTTCCCACGGGCAGACGATGAAATACGCCAGCAGCATCATCCACCCGGTGAAATAGCTGACTACGGCCGGAAATACCTGCGCGGCGTAGGCGGCCTCGCCAGCCGCGTCTGGCAATCGCTCCACCCACTGGCCGTAAACGTAGGCCACCGGCAGACAGCAGCCCTCCGCCAATAGCGAAGCCCAAAATCGCGCCAAGCGGGCCCGCCGCGGCCCAGCCAGTCGTCCATGACCACCAGCCAGCCAACGCCGACCATCGTCCCGAAAGCCAGGGCCAGATAATCGGTAAGCCGCAATTTTGCGCGCGAGAACGTTCATCGTTCAGCCTGCCGCCTGGGCCATGTATCCACAGCCGCTAACGCAATAAAGTGGCAACACTCTAGTCCACCACCCCTCTTTTCCCAAACATATCGCTGCACTACAATGGACCATCGCCATGAAAACTAAAAAATTCTGCAAGGAAGCGGCCCAACTCGCAGCCCCCTTTCGCATCACCGATGGCAAGAAATTTCGTCTTAAGGATTACGACTCCGATAGCACCGGCGGTCTCAAAAGTAAAGACGATGGCCAGAAGTTACTGGAGCAAAGCGTGGAGTTGCTCAGTGAGTTGCAAGAGAAACTCTACGCCCAGGACCGTTGGGCAGTTCTGCTTATCTTTCAGGGCATGGACGCGGCGGGCAAAGACGGCCTCATCAAGCACGTGATGTCCGGCGTAAATCCACAAGGTTGTGATGTGTGGTCCTTTAAAGCTCCCAGCAGTGAGGAGCTGGACCATGATTATCTGTGGCGTTGCCACAAAGTCGTACCGGAGCGCGGCAAGATCGGTATCTTCAATCGCTCTTACTACGAAGAACTATTGGTCGTTCGTGTGCATTCCGGCGTACTGCACCGCGAAAAACTCCCGGCCGGCGCGTTCACTAAAAGTATCTGGGAAGAGCGCTATGAAGACATCAACGCGTTTGAGCGCTACCTGACGCGCAACGGCATTCTGGTGATGAAATTCTTTCTGCACCTTTCGAAAAAAGAACAGAAAAAACGCTTCCTGGAGCGCCTGGAAGATTCCAAGAAAAACTGGAAATTTTCCATGGACGACGTGAAGGAACGCGGTTTCTGGAAGGACTATCAGCGGGCTTACGAGGAGACGGTCCAGAACACTTCAACAAAACATGCGCCCTGGCACGTAGTTCCTGCAGACAATAAATGGTTCACGCGGGCCGTGGTGGCGTCTGCCGTAGTCGCCGCGCTCAATGATCTGAACCTGGCATATCCAGACGTCCAGAAATCCGTCCGCAAGGAACTGGAAAAAGTGCGGGAGTCTCTGGAAAACGAGAAGGACTGAAATATCGAAGGGGGATATGAGCCGGCTATTCGCGATTCTCAAAATCCTCATTGAACTGGTTCCGCTTCCGGTAAGCCATCATCGTCAGTCCAATGCAGATGCACATCGGCGGAATCATCAGAATCAGAATTCCACTTTTCAGCGCCTGGATCATGCGCGAACCCGATCCGGCCGCCTGCGTGTAACAAAGCGCGCAATTCTGCGCAAAGGAAAGAATCGGGAACAATAAACTGGCTGACAAGGCAGCCGCAGCACGAACCCTCCATAGTTTCTGGCGCTGCGCTGCTCCTGATTTAGATGATCTACTCATGTCTGGTTACCTGTACAGCCTATCACTCCGCGGTTCGCCGCTAGTGCGCAAATGGCTTCAGGTGCAGCAATCGTGAGCTGTCCGTCCATATCGCATTCATCATAAAAAGCACAAAAATCGTGGCGGGAATCAGCGACAGAAACAAACTCGGCCGTTCTTGCGCCAGGTGCATGAAATACATCAGCGCCAGTCCCGCGCCAAACACGGCCATGATCAGCAGCACCACCAGCCGCGTAGTCATCGACAAATCGCGATAGGCCAGAAATATTTCCAGGCCGGCGATCGCCAACAGGGTAAAATAGACCGGCAAATATTTGGCGATCACGTTTCCGGAAGTGGATGGCGCTGTGATGGAAGCTTGGTCAGTCATTAGGAAATCCTCAGCGCTGAATACTCAGCAGGTAAACCATAGGCACCACGAACATCCATACCAGATCCACGAAATGCCAGTACAGACCGGTGGTCTCCACATGACCGGCCGTCAAACTTCCGCGGCTGAAGCCGCGCCACACCACCATCAGCGCGATCACCCCGCTCACCACGTGGAGCAGATGCAGTCCGGTGATGCTGAAAAACGTCGCGCCAAAAAGCGACGAGCCCCACGGATTATTGAACATCCGCACGCCCTCGTGGATCAGCCCGAACCATTCGCGAATGTGCAGGCCGGCAAAGAGCGCGCCGAGGAATATCGTGGACCACATGAATCGAGTCGTCTTGGCCTTGTCTCCGGCTTTCGCCGCATCCACGGCGCCCAGCATGGTCAGGCTGCTGGTGATCAGCACAAAGGTCATGATAATTACGTTAAGATGCTGGGATAAAACTTGAAGGGCGTGGGCCAGTCCGTGCTCGCGTACCGCAGGTAACCGTAAACAAAAAGGCAGGCGCCGAAGGTCACGGCGTCGGAAATGATAAACAACCACATCGTCAGCTTGCGCGAAGGAATCGCGTAAGGAGACGCTTCCATCATGGCGCCGTGGCCGTGGATGGCGATTTCTGACTCGCTCACTGTCTCTCCCCTGAAGGCCATCAAATCCTGGTGCGCAACACCAGCAGCAGATATACCCACAGCACGCCCATGAAATGCCAATAAATTGCGGTGTTGGCAAAAGCCGCGCGCCGGAATGTAGTGTGGCTTCCCGCGAGTTGCCCAATCATATAAACCAGCACCGCGATTCCACCCAGGACATGCAGAATATGCACGCCGGTAAAAACATAAAAAAAGGAACTGTTGGGATTGGTGGCCAGAAAAAGTCCCTGCGCCGCGAGCTGCCGCCACGCCTCGTATTGTCCCGCGACGAACAGCAGTCCCAGCGCAAAGGTGGCGCCCATCCACGCGGTCATGGCGTTAACGGCGGGAGCGTCCAGTAGTGTGCGCGACTTAATCTGCCTGCCGGCCATATGCAGCGTGAGGCTGCTCAGCAAAAGCACCATGGTGTTGGCATAGAGAATCCTCGGCAGCACCAGATGCGTCCAGTCGCTGGCGGACCCTTCGCGCACAAACAGCGCGCTGGTGAACGCCGCGAATGACATGGTAATCGCAAAGATGGCCACCCAGATGCCGCTTCGCGAAGCGCCGTCGGCCGCCACGCGCGCTTTGGCAACAAGCTATTTCGCGCGGCCGCACCGCGTTTGTTCCCACCGGTGTGTATGTCGTCGTGGACATTTCTTAACCGCCCACCACCTGCTCAGGCGAGTCCTGCATCACGTAATCGCCCTTCGAGCCTTTCACGCCGTACTGGTAGGAGTCGTGATAAACCACGGGATGCACATCGCCAAAATTATTCCAGGGCGGCGGTGACGGGATGCTCCACTCCAGCGAAGTTCCTTCCCAGGGATTTTCCGGCGCAGGCTTGCCCCAGAAACGGCTGTGAAATAAATTGAAAAGAAAAACCAGCTGGCCGGCGCCGGTGATCAGCGCCGCGATGGTGATGAATTTGTGCAGGGGCATCAGCGGCCCCATGAAATCGTCCACGAACGACGAGTAACGGCGCACATTGCCCACCAGTCCGAGGTAATGGAACGGCATGAAGATGCAATACGTGCCGATAAACGTCACCCAGAAATGCACCTTGCCCAACGTTTCGTTCAGCATGCGTCCGGTCATCTTGCCGAACCAGAAATACGTTCCGGCGAAAACGCCGAAGATGGAAGCCACGCCCATGACCATGTGGAAATGCCCGACCACGAAGTAGGTGGCGTGCAGATAAATATCAATGGACGGCTGCGCCAGGAAAAATCCGCTGACCCCGCCGCTGACGAACATGGAAATAAATCCGAGGGCGAATAAGCGCCGCTGAAGTCATGCGAATGTTGGCGCCGTACAAACTGCCCAGCCAGATCAAGGTCATGATGGTCGCGGGAATAGTGATCGTCAGCGTCGGGAAAGAAAACAACAGCGACGAAAACGGATTCATGCCGCTGACAAACATGTGATGGCCCCACACCATGTAACTGAGGAAGCCGATGGACAACATCGAATAGATGATGACCTTGGCGCTCAACAGCGGCTTGCGCATGCTGGCCATCAAGACGTGAGAAACGATGCCCATGGACGGCAGAATCGCGATGTACACCTCGGGGTGTCCGAAAAACCAGAAAAGGTGCTGCCATAACAGTGGTGAACCGCCGGAATGCGGCTGTAACCGGTCGCTGATGACCAGACCGGACGGAATGAAAAAACTCGTGCCGGCAACACGATCCAGAATCAGAAGCAGGCAAGCCGGCAGCAAAACCGCGAAGGCCAGCAACGCAATGCACGAGGTGATGAACCATGCCCACGTGCAGATGGGCATGCGCATCAACGTCATGCCCTTGGCGCGCAGATCCAATGTCGTGGCGATAAAATTCAGCGCGCCTAGCAAGCGATCCGGCACAGAAAAGCGCAATCGAAATCGCCCAGAGATTCTGACCCCACCCGAGCCCCGGCCCCGCGTCGGAACCCACCGCGCTCAACGGCGCGTAAGCGGTCCAGCCGGAGATCGGCGGACCGTCCGGAATAAAAAATGCCAGCACCAGCACGCAAAAAGCCGCGAAGGTCGTCCAGAAGGACATCATGTTGAATCGCGGGAAGGCCATGTCTTCCGCGCCGATCTGGATGGGCAGAAAATAATTGCCGAAGGCCGCGAACGGCGCGTTGGTCAGCACGAAAAAAACCATCAACGTGCCGTGCATGGTCAGCAGCGACAGATAATATTCCGGAGTGATTACTCCGCCAGGAGCGCCAACTTTTGAAATCAGGTCCAGCCCGGGAATCTTTGCCGTGGGCCACACCAGGTGGAAGCGCATCAGCCAGGAAAGCACCATGCCCAGCGTCACCGCAGCCAGCGCCAAGCCGTAGTACTGCAGGCCGATTACTTTGTGGTCCAGACTGAAAACGTGCTTACGAAGAAATCCAGTCGGCGGTGCGTGTACGTGAACGGGTGCCGGAGACGCTTCCTGCATGTACTAACCTCGCTGGAAACCACAGCACGCGCGCGAAGATTCGCCGTACTGCGGTAACATCCAAACTACTGTTCGGAAACTTTTTCTTTCATCCACTTTTCAAAATCTTCCTGCGACATCACGTCCAGATACGCTTTCATGTTGTAGTGCCCCAGGCCGCACAGTTGCGTGCACAAGATTTCATACTTGCCGGGCTTCGTAGCGGTGAAGTGCAGCGACAAGTCCAGCCCCGGCACGAAATCCTGCTGCAGCCGCAGCTCGCGCACGTAGAACGAATGGCCCACATCCTTGGCATGCATCAGCAGGTGAACTTCTTTATCCACCGGCACAGCCAACTCCGCGGCTACCACGTCATCGCGCGCGTCGACATCGTTCGCCGGATCGAGGCCGAAGAAATTCGAGTTTCCTTCATCAATCTTGTCGGGATGCAAGCCTCCGAACTTTCCATCCGGGCCCGGGTAGCGGAAATAAAATGCAAATTGTCCGGCCTGCACCTGAACCTGCAATGCGTCGGGTTTTGCAGGCGTGAAGTAAACGCTGGCCCAGGCTTTTTGCCCGAACACTCCCAGTGCCAGCACTTCGGTGCCGACTAGAATGAAAGCCGCCACCACCATCACTTTGGCGCCGCCAGGCAGTTGCCGGACTTTTCCGCCGTCTTTGCGTTCACTGAATTTCCAGACAAAAAACGCCAGGAGCAGCTGCGCGCCAAGAAAAGCAAATCCGCTTTCCGCCATGGTGTCGGCAAGTTGCTCGTCAATCGCGTGGCCGTGCGTGGAGATATCTTCAGGCTGCACGTACAAGTGCGCCACGATGGGATACGCGGAAGCGATGGCGATGATGACCAGGATGACCGCGAAAAACTTGCCCATAAGACCTCTAGTGGCTCTCAATGCTTAGCGGAATGTTTATACCGCTGCTGAAAGGCCGCGCCCCTGAAACATCTCAAACAAGGGCGCGGCTCCATCCGTTGGTGACCTGGCAAATCTCGCCAGATCCGGCTATCTAGTAAGGCTTCGCTTTGAAAACGAAATTAACGCTCTTCGTTTCGCTGCCAGAGACAGTGACGTCCTGCGTCTGCGTTCCGTAAGATTCATGCCACGCGGTAATCGGTGTATTTTCCCGCAGGCAGATTGGGCAGGGTGAAGGCTCCATCTTCTCGGAAACGGAGAAGTGGGAGTTCTTCAGCACCGCAAAGTTGCCGTGCATCCAGGGATGCACGTTGCACTTCACGGGAATGAATTCCGCCTTTTCGAATTTTTCCGACAGCGGCGGAGTTCCCGGCGGCTGCGACTTGTTCCACTCGTGATTAACTTTGGCCAACGGGTGAATGTTGTGCGAGGTCTGGTCGTCATTGACGAATCTTCAATTCCTGATTGGTCTGGAACGCCAGCACGTGCGGGATGATAACGGCAGCCCTTCTGATCGAAGGTCACCGCTTGCGACGGCGCGCTTTCGTCGGGCGCCCCGGCGGAAATGTACACGACCACGTTATCCAGCGCGTTGCCTGCCCCGGTAACCACTGTCTCGGTAGTTGGCGGCGTCGCGTATTGCTTCGCGCAACTGGGCTCCTTGGACATATCGATCGGCTTCTGCTTCGCGGGCGTGCCTTCGTAAGTGACTTTCCCGCTTACGGTGCCCCCGGCGGGCTTGCCGGCAGCTCCGGCAAAGGACATCGCCACTACGCCAGTCATCAAAAAAGCTGCGGTGATAATTTGCTTGGTACGCATGCTTTTCCCCCTGAAAATTTGTCCAAAAATTTATTGCTTGATTCCTGAACCCGTCGGCGTGCCCGTAATTTTCTGCGCGTTCACGATTTCGGCGCCTTCCTTGGTGCCCATCCAGATGGCCAGCTCCGGACTCTTGTGCGTCACCTGCAAAGTCCGCAGGTAGTGCACCAGGTCCCAGGCATCTTCCGGCTTGATGTTGTCCGCGAACGACGGCATCGGCGTTCCATCCAGGCCGGTCATGAATATCTTGTACAGGTCGTGATTGGTGGTTCCGCACTTGAATCGTGAGCCGGCAGCAAAATTGTAGGGACGAATCGGCTGGTCGTTGCTGTCGGTAAGCGTCGACGCCGACGGCCCGTCACCGCGCCCTTCCGGTCCGTGACACTTCCAGCATTCCAGCTTCTGAAACAGCTCCTGGCCATGCTTGATGCTGGCGACGTTCACCGGCGTCTCGGCCGGAACATTCACGACGTCGCCCGGCTTTTCCGTGGCCCAGCGCGGCGAAAACGTCTTGATGAATGCCACCATGTCCGCGCGCTGCTGATCAGTTAGAGAAATCCACGACGGCATGTTGGAATTGTTCGAGCCCGCGTCCCAGCGAATTGTAAAGATCTTCGTCAGTCGGCAGAGTTCCTGTCGGCGTGGACCGGCACTTGAAAGTGGCCGCCACGAAGTTGCGCGGCAAAATATTCAGATACGGACCATTCTCGCCATTTCCGTCTCCGCGATAGCCGTGGCAGCCCCAGCAGAACCGGTAATACAACTGCTTGCCATGCTCGGAATGCCCGGTCAGTTTCCCGACGTGCGATTCCTGATGCGTCAATCGAGCCGGTACCGCCGCCGGTGTCGCTGCAGCCTGCTGAGCCGGAGCCGGTTGCGTAGCAGGTTGCGCCGAGCCTTGCTCCGACGAGGGCTGCTGTTGCGCCGCCGCCAAAGACGGAAGAGCCAAAAGCGCAATCGCCGCCAGGTACATCCACTTCAAGCTACGTTTCTGTGCGCGCATGGTGGTCTCCAGTCCTCAGAAAATAAAATCAAAGCCCAGAAACAAACTGCTGCTGGTGACGTCCACGCCGTTGATTGGCGATACGCCTCGCTGACGCAGGATGGAATACTCGTTGTGGAACGCGAAACCCGCGCGGCTGGAAATAAATGGATAGTAGCGGTAGCCGAATGTCAGCACATCCACGTCTCCCAGATTTCCCGCCAGGCCTGGCAGCGCCTGTTGCGACATGCGCACCAGTTCGTAGCGATTGATCAGGATCAACTGCGGGCTATAGGTGTAGTGCGTCTCGATGGTGCCGATGTTCCATGAAGGGCTGCGCGCTCCGTCTGGAAGCGGCATGAAGCGACGGTGTGTTGGTCCCCAGGAAAGCGTTGTCGCTGCCGTGAACGTACATGGTGGTGAAGTCCAGTTTTTTGTAATACCACAGGCCAAAAAATCCGGCGCGCGTGAACGACTTCTGGCCGAAGCCATCACCCAGCGTCGAATCCCCGGCGATCAACGTGTGATATGTTGGCGCGCGTCCGATGTAGGCGAATGCCCCGACGCGTTGCAGCCCCAGGCTTCCGGCTTGAAACGCCTGGCTGAAGGTCATGAAAGTGTCATAACCGTGGCCGTTGGGTAGATCTACGTTGCCGTCGTTACTGCTGAGCAGCGCCACCGAATACCGGGTGTAATCGTTCCTCGAATGTCCGGAAAGCTCCGCGCCCAATTGGTTATCGCCGATGCCAAAAGTAAACAGACTGGTGTCTTCCGTGGCCGGCTGAAAGTGATAGCCCTGGTAATACCCGCCATTTCCGGAAAGGGTGAGTATCCGCTTTTCTGAGATTACGTTGTCCAGTTCGAACTTTCCGACCTTAACGTTCAGCCAGCTGCTGTGCAGCAGGTTGTCGAAACGAACGTTGGCTGATTCGAAATGAAATGCGCCAGTCTCATCCGCTGACGGTACCAGCAAAAAGCTGATGTTCTTCGCCAACGTTCCCGCCGTGAGCATATCCATACCAGTTAGATCGAAGCCGTGAGTGGTGAGCTGTCCTTCACCGATCAAGCCCGGTCGCGGGATTGTCGATATCCGTGCGATTCACGCTTTCGCGGTGCCAGTTGGGAGTGATGCGCAGCGCGATCGGCCAGTACGCCGGTTGCTGAAAGATGGGGGCATCGCGATCGTTGCCCATCTGGTAGCCGTTGTCCTTGAAGGTCTGGCCGAAATTATTCAGCTTGGGCCAGGCTTCGTGACACGCGGAGCACGGCATCCCGTATTTCCTGGCAAATGCCGGGATGGCCATCGCGCTCTGGCTGCCGGCCAGTAACAGCAGCGTCAGCGACAACGCATAAGCAATGAGATGCGCCGCCGAAAAGCGGTTTCTGCGGATGGGTACGGAACCGATCATGCCGCCTCCTCGAAAAACAACTGGGCAATAAAATCTTGGTTCGATTTTAAGTTGAGCTGCAGGAAACGAACTGGCGAAGCGGGAAGATGCTGAGAGAATGGGGTGATCGACAGCAAAAAATCAGCCTGCGTCACGTCGCAGGCACTTCGCGAGAGGGTGCGAATCAAGTTTGCGAACACGCCCATAGAGGTATGGCCCCATCTCCAACATGGAAATGAGGCAGTCCCTGAACCGTTGCGGATACTACTGCCGCGAAAAAACGAATGCAAGAGATTTATTAAGTTTGTTAAATTTTTAATTTCTACTTTCCGAAAACTATGAAAAAAAGTAGAAAACTCTCGCCTCGCGGACGACTGTTTTCGCTGAGCCGTGGTCAAAGAAGGTCTGCGTCTAGAAAAAGGTGATACCCTCGCCAGGTGGCGCGCGTCTTTCCATTTTCGGCCCGAGGTTGGTACGTAAATGCCTGCGCTCTCCTTATTGAGGGTCCGTTTCCGAGTTCGCATGCCCGGCAAAACCAGGAATCCCTGTATAACATTAGTGTTAGCGGCGGTTTTTGCCGGCCAGGCCGGTGCCGCCACCAACCGCTCGGAACAGATCCCCAGCCCCTCTTCGTTTCCGAGTTGATGGCGCCAGAGTCGGAAGTTCTGCAGGCGGTGCACGAAGTGCTGGAAGACCACATCATCCATGGCACCCGGGTTTTTGAACACGAGCCTACCCTCAACGGGAGCCGAGGAAGCTCCATCGACCCCATTATTCCCTCGATGGCAGGGCGGCGGAAAAGTGTTTCTATAAAGTTCGCACCGAGGTCGATTGCCCCGCGACACTTCCAGGAAAGCAGCGACGCGGGCACCATCGCTGTGCGCTATGTGATCGTCACCTCACCGGCAACGCACTCGCGTGCAGATTGACGCCATTTTCGTCGAGTCCGCCCATCGCGCCGTACACGCTTCCGACCTCACCGTCGAATCCAGTGAGTTCAAAGCCATTCAGGAACATCTGCAAACTATCCAGCTTGCCGAACAAGAAGCCGCCGATATCAAGCGCCGCCATGACAGCGCCGAGCTCGTCAAGCAAACCATCATTCGCAAGCGCGAGGATGAATCCACGCTGCTGGCTTCCACGCAAAATTCCGTCAAAGAATTCGAAGAGCGGTTGAAAGACTTGCGGCATGAAATAGAGCGTCGCGTCAAAGCTCCGGGAACGGATCTGAAGGCCGCGCCCTTCCAATCTTCAGCCAAAGTTTCAACTTTGCCCGCCTACACCGAAGTCGTGATCGTCATTGTTACACCGCACTGGTATGGAGTGCAAACACCCGATGGCCAGCGCGGATGGATTACCATCGATCAACTGGAACCGCTGCCGTGATCTGCACGAACCTATCGTGGTATTTAAAATCCGGGCAATTTGTTGCAGCGGTACTTTTGTTTTTTCTGGTCGCCGCGATCGCAGTTGCGCAAGCGGTTCCTTACGCGCGAACTTTTCCGCGGTCCAAAGCGGAAGTGGAATTGGCGCTGAAAGATTTGCAAGCCAACGCCGGCCAAAAACTTCCCATCGTGGATGGATTCGTCGCCGCTCTACCGCAACCGCTCGAGCAATATGAGCGCGCCTTCTACCAATTTTCCATCGAAGTATTGCCCGGCACGGCCGCCGGCACCGCCATCGTGCAGGTCAGCGCGAAAATCACCGCCTGGTACAAAGACAAAGACCCCGCGAAATCGGGCTATCAGGTTTTGCCTTCCAACGGACGCCTCGAACTGGACTTGCTCGATCGTCTTGACGAAAAATTCGGAAACAAACCTGCTCCCGGCACCGCCCGCGCGCTCGCGACTTCCGGCATTTCCGCTCCCGCGCCAAAACTAAACTTGGGTAACGAGCAAAATCTCTTGGCCGGCTCCGGGCACCCTATACCTCCGCCGGAAGGCGCCGCAGAATTAAACAAACTTCACGCCGAGCGCGAGGCCGAAGAAAAACGCATGCGCAGCCTCAATACCGAGTTGCAAAGCCTGGAAGAAATAAAGAAAACACAGGCCCACCCGGTGAACCTGGTAACGGTAAAAAAGGCGGGCGTCCCCGTAGTGGCAAAGGCTGGCGACGATTCGCGAGTTCTGTTCAAGGCGTCCGCGAATGATGAGTTTGAGTTTCTCGACGTCGAAGGCGAATGGGTGCACGTGCAAATTTCCGGTGTTTCGCGTGGGTACCTGCGGCGCAATGCCGTAGAACTTCCCGAGTTCGTTGCCCGGCGACTGGAGCGGTCCACCGCGGCGGAAGCCAATACCGAAATTCCGCCATTCCGTGTGGCTCGTGAGGAGAACGGCGTTTTTCCAGGAGACTGGGAATCGCTGAAAGGGAAAGCGGTAAAAATTTATACCGTTCAGCCTGTTAGTGCAGACCCTAAAGAAACGAATGCGCGCGCCAAGCTCGCTTTCGCCGCTGCGCAAATGCGTAAATTTATTTCCGAGCCCGCTAGCCAGCGCGTCAGGACCCGAGGGGGTTGTGGTTGTCTTCGACTCTGCCGACGGCGGTATCGCCGCCGCGACCACCGCAGTTATTCAAGAGCTGGCCGGCGGTTCCTTGAGAGAAGACGCCTTCTGGAAGCGCGCCTATCTCGATCCGCCGGAAACTTTTCAAACGAAAAAGTGAGTGGCCAAGCCTCGCGCGATATAACTCCCGCTTCACGTTTTTCTTCCGATTTCTGCTCTACAATAAACGTTCCAAAATCCTGGAGGCCAACCCAGTATGAAAGCCGCGGCGATTTTGATTGGAGCCGGCTTTGTCGGCAAAGCCCATGTCGATGCCTTGCGCCGCCTGGGCGTCGAAATACGCGGCGTGCTGGGCAGCACCCCGGAACGTGGTGAAGAATCACGTGCTGAACTCTGGGCCTGCCGCGCGCGTACGCCACGATCGAAGAAGCCGCCGCCGATTCTTCGGCGACTGTCGCGCACGTCTGCACTCCCAATTATTTGCACTTCGAGCAATCCAGCAAATTATTGCGCGCCGGGAAGCATGTGCTTTGCGAAAAACCCCTGGCCACCGATTCCCGCGAATCGGAAATGCTGGTGAAACTGGCGGCGGAATGCCAGCGCGCCGCGGGCGTCGCCTACAATCTGCGTTACTACCCGCTATGCCACGAAGCAAAATCAATGGTCGCCGATGGTGCGATTGGTTTTCCGCGCCTGGCCCATGGAAGTTTTCTGCAGGATTGGCTGCTGCATCCCACGGACTGGAATTGGCGCCTCGACCCCAAATTTGGCGGCGAATTGCGCGCTGTCTCCGACATCGGCACCCATTGGATGGACCTGGTGATGTGGATCACCGGCAAAAAAATCATCGAAGTTTGCGCCGATCTGGCTACCACCATTCCCGTTCGCCAGCGCCCGCGCGGTCGCGTAGAGACTTTCAAGGCCCGCTCCACTGACGAAGTGGATGAGATCCCTATCACCACCGACGACTACGCTTCGGTGTTGCTGCATTTCGAAAATGAATTGCGCGGGGTGATGAGCGTTTCGCAGGTCAGCGCCGGCCGCAAAGCCCGACTGTGGTTTGAAATTGACGGAACGGAAGGCTCACTCGCGTGGAATTCTGAATCACCGAACGATTTATGGATTGGCAAAAGGGATGCCGCCAACGAATTGCTCGGCAAAGATCCCGCGCTGCTCAGTCCAGAAGCTCGCGGGTACGCGGCTTATCCTGGTGGACACACTGAAGGGTACCCGGATACTTTCGTGCAACTGTTTCAAGATTTTTACGAATATGTGGACGCCGGAGATTTTACTGCACCGCAGAAATTTCCTAATTTCAAAACCGGGCACCAGGAATTATTGCTTTGTGAAGCCATCGCCAAGAGCGCAAAAAAGCGCGCATGGGTAAACGTTCCCGTCGACTAGTCCCAGGGCATCGCTGTTACTTCGGCGCGTATTGGTAGCGCAACGTCGGGGGCAAACGGTCAGATCGTTGCCGGGTGTTGTACTCCAGTTGATAATCGAGGTGCTCCGGATCAGAGGGATATTCTTTGCCAGCCGGATACGGATAGGACAAAGTGGAGTGGCGCGGCAGCGGCTCTACGGTGAAAGCGTCGGCCGCGTAAAAATCGAGATCCTTCTCGAAACCATCCGCATAAAAGAAATAATCGCGCACCCATCCCGCAGGCAGCGGCGGCAATTTCCGCGGATCGAAATCCAGTTTCAGGCCCTCGCCAGATCCGAAAACCGTGAAGCGATCGTCGGAAGCGCGAAGCAAATCGTGAACATCACCGTAACGCGTGTAATTCCCTGCCGCCCGCGCGTAAGGGCCGGTTTTGCTGCGCCGCGTGAAGGAATACGTCGTGTCACTGGCCGGTTTCAGGCGCTGCTCCAGTGGGAAGCCCAGAAATTCCAGCGACGCTTTCGCCAGCGGAACTTCCGTAACGTGCACATCGGAAGTATCCGGTGTCTGATCGATCCGAATGGCGTCCCAATATATCTTCAGATTATTTACGATGCGGATGCGCCGCGTCCCCGGCGGGATTTTTCCCGTCAAGTCGGCGATCATAGTGCGCTCCAGGCCAGCCGGGAAATCCCATGTCTTCTATGACGCGTTTCCAATTTCCCTGGGCGTCCTGCGCTTCCACGTAAGGGGCGATAACTTTGATCCCCGCCTGGTCGGCCGCATACATCGAAGTCGCGGTGAAATAATCCGTGTAGCCGTCCATGATCAGGCGCAGCGGCTTGCTCGAATCCCAGTCACCAAGATTCAGCTCCAGCCAGTGCAGCTTGGCGAAACCGACAAACGGCACCGACTCAAAGTCAGTCACATATTTGCGATCGCGCTTCTCGATGAGCGGCAAAACATTCTTGCCGCGCTCGTCCCACGCGCCCGCCGGCGGACGCGCATCGCGGCTGGCAATGACGCGAAATTCTGGAAACGGCGGCGCGCTGACAAAACGCTCGTTGGGATTCACTTCGTAAGCGGCTGGGTGATCGATGGCCAGCAGCCGAACCTGGTCGAGATAAACAGTTTCTTCCATGGGCTCGAGGAAGCGGAAGCTGAGCATGCCATTCAGCGGGCGGACACTGCGCGCCGCAGACCTTCAGATATTCGTCGGGATCCGGCACGTCACGCTCGCCGGGGGCGATCCAGTGACCGACCACGCCAGGGCCAATCATGTCGGCGATAAATTCATATTCGCGGCCATTCCAGGAAAAGAGCACCGGACAGGAGCTGCCGCGGCGGTCCAGCTCAGCGAGTGAGTGAAATTTCTTTGCTGGAAGATTTATTTCGTCTTGCGGAACGCCGGTAGGCCACAGCAGCCGCACCACCTCAACATTTTTTTCCGAACGCCAAGCCCGGCCAGCACCGAAGTGGAATTCTGGCCGAGATAGCCGGACGCTCCGGCGACTTCCCATTTCTGATAAAGCGGACCGGCATAAATTTCCACTTTTGTGCCGATGCCGGTTTTGTTGTCGCTGAGTGACTTGAGATCTACGTGCATCCAGTTGCGTTCGAGCCGGCGCCTTCGCCATGCAGTATTACCGGCGGGCCGCCAAGTTGCGTCACCACAATATCTGCAAGCGCCAATCCCGCGAGTGTCCGCGATCGCCACAGCCCTGGGGTCTTTAAGTTTTACGGCGTCGAGTCGAACTTCTTTGGTGACGTCTGCCCAACCTTGAGTCCCCAGATTGCGCAGCAGCCGCAACTCTCGCCGCCGCTGGCGGATTCGCCCGCAGCGAGGATGTCCAGCCAACCATCGTTGTCGTAATCGATGGAAGAAATTCCCCAGCCGCGCTGCCAGCCGAAATCGGGCAGCTTGACGCGCTCGAGTTTTTTTCCGCCAACATTGCGCCACAGACTGATCCCCGGCGCGCCGGCGTGCGTGAAAGCCAGGTCCATCCAGCCATCTTTGTCGAAATCAAAAGCGATAACGCCGACAGCTGGCGGAAGATTTTCCTTTTTGAAATCGATTCCGCTGCAAGCGGAGCGAATTTGCCTTCGCGAGGGTTCAGGTAAATGGCGGCGCCGGAAGTTCCTCCGGCAAAAACAAAATCAATGGCGCGATCGTTGTTGAAATCGCTGGTAACCAGCCCGGCGCCGGTGCGCGGAATACCTAGCGCGGTATCCGCGGAAACATCCGTGAAAGTGCTGTTGCCATTGTTGCGCCACAGCGTGTTGTGCGCTGATCCGCTTGGCGACACGGGCGCACCCGGCGCCGCTGTGATGTACAGATCCAGATCGCCGTCGTGATCGTAGTCCACGAAGGTAACGCCCACGCATCCTTTCTCGCGGCGAATGCCCACCTTTTCGGTTACCTCTTCAAATTTCGCACCGCCCTGATTGTGCAGCAGGTGCACGCCGTCAGATAGACACACGGCCAGGTCGGTTTGGCCGTCGTTGTCGAAATCTCCGGCGGCGCAACCCAGTCCGCTGCCGGAAAGTTTCAGTCCGGCCTGCTGGGTGACGTCGGCAAATTTTCCGTCGCCGAGTATTGCGCAACAGGCGGCTGGCGCCCTCGGCGGTTGCCGACACCAGAAAAAGATCGGGCTTGCCGTCGCCGTCAAAATCGAAAAAACACGCGCCGGTACTGGCGCCCACCGCACGATCTTGCGGCGGCCGGCATTGAGCAGCGCTCGATTTCTTGCGCCGCGAAGTGCACGGGAATCGCCGGTGGAACGGCCAGCGTGGGATCGGTAACTAATTCCGCGAGAGAGAGGCGGCCCTGATCACCGTAGCCCGTACCAAACGGCGTACCAAGATGATTGGTGGTGATGTTTTGAAATTTAGCGAGATGCTCGCTGCGCTGCCGCTGAATCGCCTTTGCGCTGGTAGGCGCGCGCGATGCCAAATTCCGAAGATGCGTGGTTGGGAAAAGCCGCCAGGCCTTTCTGGTACGCCGCGATGGCCTGATCGTATTGCTGGAGCTGTGAATTCAGATAGCCGACGAAATAATAGGCGTCGGTCTCCTCCGGAAGAATTTCCGTGACGTGCTCGAAGGCGGCTACTCCGGGTTTGGGATCCGCTAAATCTTTGTAGGCCAGGCCGAGGTTGTACCAGGCGTAAGGATCTTTGGGGAGCTGTTGGGCGGCCGTCGAGAAGCATGTCTCGCGCGGCTTCCGCTTTTTGTTGATTGAGCAGCGCGATGCCGAGATTGAGCCGCGCCACCGCAAATTTTGGATCGGCCTGCAGCGCTTGCTCGAAATATTTCTGCGCATCGGCGGGGCGCTGCTGATTGAGGTAGGCGACGCCGAGGGTATTCAGGCGCAGCGCTTTGGAAGATTCGCTCGAGGCGGCTGCAGGCATCTTCGGCGCGGTGTCACGCGGCACGTTGTCCTGCGCTGCGATGTCTGGTGGCCGGGTGCTCGGCGCTGCGGAACGCAGCGGCAAAAGAATCGCGGAAATGAACAGCAGGCAGGCGATGACCGGAGGAATTAGGCGATGGAAAGTGCGCATTTGAGTGTGCGGCCCGGCTGGACGCTGGAACCGCGACCCAGTGTAGCACTTTGTGTTTTGCGTCATAAATTATGGAAATTTCATCGCGGGCAATCTGTTCGATGTAAACGTGCTGCGATTTGACGCGCTGGTCAGAGCCGCATAGGCTCTGCCTGAGGCCTCATGGATAACGTTTATTTTGCTGGCATTGCGGAAAGCGTGGAAGGCGTGCGGCGGAAGAAGCTTTCTCCCGTCGAGTTGCTCGAAGCGCACTTGCAGCGCATTGAAAAAATGCAGCCAAAGTTGAATGCCTTTGTAAATGTAGATGCGCAGGGCGCACGCCGGGACGCCAAGGCGGCGGAGTCCGCGGCGATGCGCGGCGATTCTCTTGGTCCGCTGCACGGCGTGCCGGTTTCCATCAAGAGTTGCATTGATGTGGCTGGATGGAAATGCCCGGCGGGATCGCGGCTGCGCGCGGATTTTGTGGCAGCGGGCGATGCGGTGCTTGCGGCGCGGTTGCGGGCAGCGGGAGCGATTTTGATTGGGAACACCAATACGCCGGAATTTCTGATGGCCTATGAGACGGAAAATTCGGTTTCGGGGAAGACCAGCAATCCTTGGTCGCTGGCGCACTCAGCGGGAGGATCGAGCGGCGGCGAAGCGGCGGCGATTGCGTCGGGTTGTTCCATGGGTGGGATTGGCAGCGATGGGGGCGGGTCCGTGCGGGTGCCGGCGCATTTCTGCGGGATCAGCGCGTTGAAGCCTACACCGGGGCGGATTCCCTCTACCGGACATTTTCCGCGGGGAGCGGGGGCGTTTGCGTGGCTGGGAGTGGTGGGACCGATGGCGCGAACAGCCGCGGATGTGCGCGCGATATTCGATGTGGTGAAGGGGCCGGACGCGGATGATGCGCTTTCGTCGCCGATCTATTCGCGGAATTTTCCGCCGGGGAGTCTCGCGGGTTTGCGCGTCGGGATTCTGGAGAGCGAGGCATTAGGAAAAGCTACTTCGGAGACAACGGCGGCTGTGAACCGCGCGGGCAGCCTGCTTGGAGCGCAGGGATTTCACGTGGATGCTTTGCGAATCAATGGACTCGAGCGGGCGATTGAGTTGTGGTGGTTTTTCTTCGGGCCGATGATCGCTCATTTGTTTGGTGGGCTGGTGCGGGGGCGGGAGGAGGAACTCAGTCCCAGGTTTCAGGAGTATGTGTCGGTGGCCCGAGGGGCGCAGCAAATTAATCCAGCTACGTTAGACGAATTCATGGGCGCCTGCGTGGAGCGGGATGATGTGCGCGCGAAGATTATTCACCAGATGCGCGACGTGCGGATTTTGCTTTCCCCGGTTTGCCTGGCGCCGGCGTTTCGGCACGGAGAGGGAAACTGGCAACCTGGGACGGGGTACCGGGAGACGATGCGGCATTCGCAGTGGTTAAATTTGGCGGGATTCCCGGGGGCCAGCGTGCCAATGGGAATTTCGGCGGAGGGTTTGCCGATCGGGGTTCAAGTTATTGGGCGGCCAAACGAGGATGAGTTAGTTCTGGCGGTGGCCGAAGCTCTGGAGTCCGGCCGCGGCAAATGGGACGCTCCCCCGGACGCCTGAACTCTGAAATCTCGAACAGCGACGTGAATCAACGAGTTGATCGAAATCCCCCCACCGTTGAGGCCCAAGAGCGTGGATGTTAATGAAAAGGAAGTGGTTAGGCTTGTTTCAAGAGTGTTTAAGAGTCCCTAACTTCAAGAAAACAAAGGATCCTGATTTGGTCGAAGAGCCACGAGTCCCTAACATCGAAAACTTTAACCTTGGATGTCATGAACCGTTATCTTCGCCCCGACCTCCGAACAAAGTAGCGTTCGACCGTCAAGCGCGAGTGTCCACCATCGAAGAGTATACCCATTAGTAATTTTACCATAGTGATGATAACGAAGTTAAGTTTTTTTGAAGGCGCAAGACTACCCGAAGGCGGCGGCGCTACTCCGGCGAGGCGGTCAGCTCGGGATTGGGGATGCGGTCTTCGCTGCGCGCGGCGCGGTCTTTGTCGAGGCGAGAGTTGAGGATTTTCTGGGCAGCGGCCAGTTCCGTGCGACCTTCTTCCTGGCGGCCTTCGCGCATGAGCGCCTGGCCACGCATGAAGTGACCACTTTGATTGCCGGGCTCAAGTTTCAGTGCGGCTTCTACCGCGGTCAGAGACTCTTTATATTTTTGCTGCTGCAGGTAGAGTTTGGCGAGGCCGAAAAGCGCCGTACTTCTCTTCTGGTCGTATCGCAAAGCCTGGCGGAAAGCGGTTTCCGCGTCAGCGTCGCGCTGCACTCGCAAATACATTAGGCCAAGTTGTTCGTAGTTGTCGGGCAAGTCGGGTTCGATGGCGATGTCCTGGCGAAATTCCGATTCGGCGCGCTCGGTATTACCCGAGCGCATGTAGGCCAAGCCGGAATTGAAATGCAAAAAAGGCACACGGGGGTTGCTGGCGGCGGCCTGATCTAGCTCGGCGATGGCTTTATCGTTTTCCTCGCGATTGAGATAGGCCTTGGCGAGGATCAAGTGGTATTCGGGAGTGTGGCCGCCAATTTCGATCATGCGCGCCAGGGCTTTTTCGTCTACGTCATGCTGACCGGCATTTTGCGAGGCGATGCCCAGAACGTAGAGGTACATGACATCGTTAGATTGTAGAGCCCACAGCGGCTGCAAAGTGGCGACGGCTTCTGAATAGTGTTCGGTGAAAAACTGGCAGAGGCCGAGAAGATAGCGGGCTTGCTGAGAATCGGGCTGCTCGCGGAGGACGGCGCTGAGGGGCTTAATTGCGGCGGCGTAACTGGCGCGGCGAAACTGCACGAGGCCGACGTTCAACTGGATGCCAGACATGCGGGGCTCGAGCTGGTGGGCTCTTTGCAGAAGGGTTAAGGCGTGGTCCCACTGCTTGCGGCGCATGGCGATGACGCCCAGGTTGGCGTAGGCAGAGCCGGCGCGGGGATCGGCGGCGAGGACGGCGCGGAAACTTTTTTCAGCGGAGTCGAGATCGTTGCGGCGGAGAGCGTCTTCGCCCTGGGCGAAGAGGGTTTGGGGATTTGATTTCATGCTTGCTGGATTATCCGACTGGGCCTTTGCGGAGGAGTGAAGTCCGAAGGTGGCGAGAATTACCGTCGAAGAGAGAACGTAACGAGCGACGCGATTCATGCCTTGGTAGTTTCCGGTAGGGTTACGCGAAATTCAAGGAGGTAGTGGCGATAGACCTTGATGGAAGAAAAATTCAGACCGAGACCACTGCTATAAATCGTGGGACACCCGGCCCACGCGCTAAGGACTGCCATAGATATTTGCCACTTACGAACTCTCTCCTCAGAGACCTGAGGCAGAGACCTGAGGTGCCTGATTCGCTCCGTCGGTACAACGTGGTGAAGGATTACAGGTAAACTGGGTGTACAGATCTACCACGAACCTTGTGGCATACCAAATACAACGAACATTTGTGAACAACTCGGGGAAAATCCTGCTTGACACAGGCAGTTTAATGCAGTATTAACTCGTTTTAATAGATGTAATCGGTGCGTTGTGGCAATGGTCGAGTGGTGGGGCTGTTTCGAATGGAATGTCCGTTGCTACCGATCAGTAGGCTTGAACGCGGTGGTACCGGCGACGCTGCGCCCTCCTGTAGCAATACCAATTCGAGATTTTCTGGAGGTTTTATCGTGAAGGAAAAACTTACTCCTTCGGCAATACGGAAATACTTTGTCCTGGCGGCCCCGGCCCTGGTGGTAGCACTGCTGGCGTTGCTATTGATGCCACTGGCTTCGCGCGCGCAGGACACCGGTTATATCAGCGGGACGGTAACAGACAAGAGCGGCGCGGCGGTAGCTAACGCCGAAGTGGTGATTACCAGCCAGGGAGAAAACCTGACGCGGAACACCACCACGAACTCGGACGGCGCATATGTTGGATCAGCGCTGCCGGCGGGAACGTACGACATAGTGGTGACGGCCGCGGGATTCCAGAAATATCAAGCGAAAGGCGTAGTGCTGCCGGTCGCGCAGAAACTGCGTGTGGATATCGCGCTGACGGTCGGCGCGGTGAACGAAGAGATTACGGTATCCGGTGAAAGCGTGGCGCAGGTGGAGACGCAATCGTCGGACATCAGCTCGACGATCACCGGCAAGCAGGTGAACGAGCTGGAACTGAATGGCCGCAACTTCACGCAACTGGTGACTCTGGCCCCAGGTGTAGTGAGCCAGACGGGACAGGATGAAGGCACCGTCGGCGTAAACGGCAACGTGTCTTACAGCATCAACGGCGGCCGCACCGAATACAACAACTGGGAAATCGACGGCGGCGACAACATGGACAACGGCAGCAATACCACGCTGAACGTTTATCCAAACATCGAGGCCATCGCAGAATTCAAGGTTCTGACTTCGAATTACGGCGCGCAGTATGGCCGCAACGCTTCGGGCACCATCGAAGTGGAAACCAAGTCGGGAACCAACAACTTCCATGGCAGCGCCTTTGAATACCTGCGCAACGATATGTTCAATGCGCGCCCGTGGGAATCGGGCGCCGATCCGACGCATCCGAACCCACCGTACAAGAAGCATGACTTTGGATACACGGTGGGCGGACCGATTTTTATTCCGCATCTCTACAACACCGAGAAGAAGAAGACCTTCTTCTTTTTCTCGGAAGAGTGGCGGCGAGAAAAGAATCCTCACCAGTACAACGTGAAAGTGCCTTCCGACGCGGAACGCGGCGGAGATTTTTCAGACCTGTGTCCCGGGTCGCTGATTGCCCGCACCAGGCTGATGGCACACCCTTCCCCGGAAACATCGTGCCGATAGATCCGAACGCGCAATTTCTGCTGGCGGTTTTGCCGCAGGCCAACGGCACCAACAACGGATTTCCGACGTATACGAATTCGACTTCGCTGCCGACCACCTGGCGCGAAGAGCTGGTGCGTGTGGACCATAACATCACCGACAACTATCGCCTGACGTTCCGCTACATTCACGATTCCTGGAAGACGATTACGCCGGGGCCGCTGTGGGGCGCGGGCACCAGCAGTTTCCCGAACGTGCAAACGGCATTTGCGGGGCCGGGCACCAGCTTTGTGGCACGTCTGACCGCCAATATCACGCCGACCCTGCTGAACGAATTTGTGGCCAGCTATACCGCCGACCACATTATTCTTGACGGCGATCGGACCGGTGGGACTGTCGGGCTACACCGGCGGGTCACTTTTTCCCAATGGATTTGAGGGCAAGTTGCCCGCATTCTCCTTTAGCGGAAACAGCGCATATGGGGGTATCGCGGACGGCACCGATCAAGGCAACGGTGTGGGCGTGGACACTGGCTATTTTCCGTGGAAAAACGCCAACCCCACGTATACCTATCGCGACAACCTGACCAAAATCGCCGGCAACCACACCATGACCATTGGCGCTTATTTTGTATTCGCGCAAAAGAATCAGGAAAACTCGCTGAACCAGCAAGGCATTTTGACCTTTGATAGCGGTTCGGCGAACAGTACAGGAAATTCGTTTGCGGACCTGCTGGCTGGCAATATCGGGAGCTATTCGCAAGCCGACAGCCAACTTATTTTTTATGACCGCTACAAAATTTTCGAGCCGTACTTCCAGGATGACTGGCGCATCACCAAGCGATTCACGCTGAATCTTGGATTGCGCTGGAGCTTCTTCGGACGGTATCAGGAGCGCTATAACACGGAGTTCGGCTTTACGCCGTCACAGTTCTCTTCCGCGAATGCGCTGGCAATCTCTCCCGATGATGGTTCGCTGGTGGACCCCAATACAGGACTGCCAGTGGCTGCGGGAGATCCGCGAATCTTCAACGGCTTCATCCAATGCGGAGTCGGCGGTGCGCCGAGCGGTTGCCTGAAGAACAAACTGATGAATCCGGCGCCGCGCCTCGGATTTGCGTGGGATCCGCGGGGTGATGGAAAGACCGCGGTGCGCGGAGGATATGGCATCTTCTTCGAACATCAGAATGGCAACGAAGCCAACGCCGAAGTGCTGCAGCAGGGCGCGTCTCCGCTGATCCTGTTGGCCAGCCAGAATAACGTGGTGGGCTACTCCAACATAGGAAGCGCGGCCGTCGGACTTTCGCCGCAGTTCCCGCTGTCGCCTTTTTCGATTCCGGACAAGGCCCAGTGGCCGTATGTGCAGCAGTGGAATCTGGACGTACAGCGAGAGCTGCCCGGTCACTTTCATTACTTCGGTGGCGTATGTTGGCAGCAAAGGAACGCATCTGACGCTACAGCGGGACCTGAACCAACTACACTCGGTTCCCGCGGGGGAAAATCCGTTTGCTCCGGGGCAACCCATTGTGCAAGCGGATTGCGACAGTCTTGAACGCGGGAGCCGGAACACTCTCCAACGGCACGCCGCTCACAGCCGCAGCGTCCGCAAATCTGAACGTGGCTTGCGGAAACGATGCCAATCCGTTCCGGCCATTTCAAGGTTATGGCGGAATTAATCGTATTGAGACGACTGCCAATTCGATCTATAACGCGTTGCAAGTCTCGGTACGCCGCACAGTGGGCGCTTTTAACCTGAGCCTGGCATACACCTACAGCCACTCCATTGACGATTCGTCCGACCGCTCGGACACCACCTTCGTGGATTCCTACGATCCCGGGCGCACGCGCGCAAGTTCGAACTTCGACGTGCGGCATAACCTGGTGGCCAGCTATGTTTACAGCGTGCCGTTCTTCCGCGGAACCGGATTTGCGCGCACCGCGCTGGGCGGGTGGCAGGTTTCCGGCATCACCACGATCCAGAGCGGGACGCCGGTTACCGTCACCAACGGAACGGCATTCGGCGACAACGCCGGCGTGGGCAACGGCCTGGGCGCGGGTTCGTTTCCGGATCTGGTTGGCGATCCCGCGGAGCGTCTACGGCAGCAGAGCGCTCAGCAGGAGCAGGTGTTACCGGGCCGCTCTTCTACAGCCCGGTGCCTATGCCCTGCCGACCGGCCTCACGTTCGGAGATTCGGGAAGAAACACCTTGAATCTGCCGCGTCGAGTGAACTTTGACGCAGGCCTGTTCAAGCGCTTCCAGATCAAGGAACGGGCGGCGTTCGAATTCCGGTGGGAAATGTTCAATGTGTTCAACCACACGGAATTCAACGCCATCGACACGACGCTTCGGGAGCGACAGCTTCCTGCACGCCACCGGTGCGCACGCACCGCGCAGAATGCAGTTTGGACTGCGCTTCCAGTTCTAGTCGATTCGAAAAAGTGTGAAGGCGGCGCTCCCAAAGGGCGCCGCTTTTTTTTGCCTTCTACAGGGAGATAGCCTATTCCCTTCCGGCGTTGAAGGAGTACAATGCCGCGCATGAACCGACGAACATTTATTGGCAGTTCCATCGCAACGACCTTGCTGGCTTCGGGAACGACTTCGGCTGGGCGGGCAGCTGCGGAGGGCGCGCGCAAACTCGACCGCATCGGGATGCAGCTATATACCGTGCGGGACCTGATGAAGACGGATTTCGACGGCACGCTGGCGAAGGTGGCGGCCATCGGCTACAACGAAGTGGAGTTCGCGGGATATTTCGACAAAGCGCCGAAAGATATTCGCGCCATGCTGGACAAGTACAAATTGACGGCGCCGAGCGAGCACGTTTCCTACGAAGTGGTACAGAACAAATGGCAGGAGACGCTGGACGCCGCGCACATCGTGGGGCACAAATTTATCGTGTGCCCTTCGATTGATGATGAGCAGCGCAAAAAAGCGGACGCCTGGAAGAAGGCCGCGGAGGTTTTTAATCGGGCGGGCGAAGCCAGCAAAAAAGCGGGCATCCAGTTCGCGTATCACAATCACACCTGGGAATTCGAGCCGCTGGCCGATGCCGGAGGAAAATTTGCCTACGACCTGTTGCTGGCCGAGGCGGATGCCAAACTGGTGAAGATGGAAATGGATCTGTGCTGGATCACTATTGCCGGACAGGACCCGCTCAAATATTTTGACAAGTATCCCGGGCGCTTTCCGCTGGTGCACGTGAAGGACTGGACCAAAGGCGCGGATGGAAAGATGAGCGAGAAAGACGGGAAGATGGCGGACGTGGGAAGCGGCGCGATTGACTGGAAGAGAATCTTCGCGCAATCGAAGAAAGCCGGCGTGGAGCATTACTTTGTGGAGCACGACGAGCCGGCGTCGCCGCTCGAGAGTCTTACGAACAGCTACAAATACCTGCACGATCTGCGCTACTAACCCGGCGGCGCGGAGAAAGCGATGTTCATGAGAAACGTGCTGTCAGGTGCCGTGTTCGCGGCGCTGCTATTCCTTGCGGCGGGACATCCCCAGGAAAAAAATTCGGCATTCAAGCCGCTATTCAACGGCAAAGATCTGCAAGGGTGGAAACACGTCGGGCCCGGAGAAATGACCGTTGAGGATGGACTGATTCGCACGCATGGCGGGATGGGGCTGCTGTACTGGACCGGGGAAAAATTCGGGAATTGCCGGATTCGGGTGGTTTTCAGGATGAAGGATCACAACAGCAACTCGGGAGTCTTTATTCGGATACCGATCGAGCCGCGCGAGCCGTGGATGCCGGTGCACTACGGGTACGAAGTGCAGATTGATAACGATCCGGAGGCTTCCAAGGAGGACGAGTATCACGTGACTGGGACGCTCTATTCGCTGACGAAGCCGGCGGCGCGTCCGGGGAAGCCGGGGCCGGAGTGGAACACCATGGTGATCACGCTGGATGGGCCGCGCACCGAAGTGACGGTGAACGATGTAAAGGTAACGGACTACACCGAGGGGCAGCCGGTGCCGGAAAAGAAATTTGATTTCGAACCGCAGCGGGGATTGCGTCCGAATGAGGGGTACATTGGGCTGCAGAATCACGGCGACCACGACATCGTGTTTTTCAAGGAAGTAAGCGTACAGAAATTGCATTGAATTTTTGTAGGCGATTTAGGCAAACGAGGGTTGTGAATTATTCCGGAGGGATCCATGTTTAAAGATTTTTCTCGGCGGCAATTTTTGCAGCGCAGCGCGGGCTTGACCGGTGCGGTGGTGGCTTCGCGCACGATTCTGCTGGATGCGGAGACAATTCCCCTGCCGACGAAGGCGGTGGCGGCCAGCGATCGCGTGCGATTCGGCATTATCGGCGTGGGGATGCAAGGCTCGGGGCTGCTGACCAATGCGGTGCAGTTGCCGGGAGTGGAATGCGTGGCCGCGGCGGATTTGTACGACGGGCGGCACACGCTGGCGAAAGAAATTGCCGGGCCTAACGTCACGACCACGCGGCGTTACCAGGAACTGCTGGCCAACAAAGACATTGACTGCATCATCGCCGCGGTGCCGGACCACTGGCACAAGCAGGTAGTGGTGGACGCGGTTAACGCGGGCAAAGATATTTATTGCGAGAAGCCCATGTCGCACACCGCCGCGGAAGGCGTGGCCATGGTGGAAGCCGCGAAAAAGACCGGGAAGATTGTGCAGATCGGGTCGCAGCGCGTGAGCTCGGTGATTTGTACCAAGGCCAAGGAAATGCTGGCGCAGGGCATGATCGGAAAGTTGAACCTGGTGGAGGCTTCACTGGGGCGGAATGACCCGACGGGCGCGTGGGAGTATCCGCCGCCGCCGGATTTGTCTCCCGCGACGCTGGATTGGGATACCTGGCAAGGCACGGTGCCGAAGCGGGCATTCGACGGAAAGATTTTTGCGCGGTGGCGGTGCTGGAAGGAATATGGCACGGGCGTAGCGGGAGATTTGCTCGTCCACCTGGTGAGCGGCATGCAATACATGCTGGGGTGGAATGAGGCTCCGAAGCGGGCCATGGCGCTGGGCGGGATTTTGCGGTTCCCTGACGGGCGCAACATGCCGGACGTGCATCCGACGTTGTTCGAATATGGCGAGATTCCGGTGTATATGCGGCTGAACCTGGGTTGCGAGACGCCGGAAATTTACCGCTTCATGGGATCGAAAGGGATTCTGGAAGTTACCGAAACGGCCATCAACTATATGCCGCAGACCGGCGAAGACACCGCGCCAAGCTATTACACGCAGGGATATCCGCGGGAGATGCGCGAGGCGTACACCAAGAAGTGGCACGAGGAGCATGACGCGGCGCCGGGTAAGGAGCCGACGCAGGAGGGTGTCTCATATAAAGGTGTGTCCTGGGATGAGGAGAAGCCGCATCTGTGGAAGTTCTTCCAGGCGGTCAAGAGCCGGCAGCCGGTTGTGGAAGACGCGGTTTTTGGGCACCATGCGGCTCTGGCCTGCCATCTGGCGAATGAGTCGTATTTCCGGCGAAGCGCCACGGCGTGGGACGCCTGCAGCCGGGCAGATAGTTAAGGCATAGAGGCTAGGCGATTTACCGGTCAAGTACTCGTACCGGATGAAAAATGGGCGGTTCAGAGAGCTGGATCTTCCCAGCAATCCGCAGCATCTATTGGAGTTAGCAGGCGAGTTGCCTAGGCAAGTGAGCAGTGTCCGCAACTTTTTGACGCCATTGGAGTTTAACAAGTATCGGTAATTCGTCAGGCAGAGTAACCCGGAGTAGAGCAACTACCCGGTGGCTGGCGCCTGCGGATGCCGGGAGGATGCACACATGAAATACCTACGATATTCAGCACTACTTCTGCGTCTGCATGTTTGCGCGCGAGCTATTCGCACGCGCAGGTTTCTGTGGGCGTCGGAATCGGCGGCGGATACGGTTACGGTGGTTACGGTTACGGTGGATATGACTACGGTGCGGCGCCGGTCTGCGACTATGGCTACTACGACTACGCGCCCTATTCGCTGTGCGCCCTACGGTTACTGGGGACCCGACTACTTCGTGAATGGCATCTTCATCGGGGCGGGACCCTGGTTCCGCGGATATTACGGCCGGGGATTTTACGGTCGTGGTTACTATGGACGGGGCTACTACGGACGCGGCTACTACGGACGCGGATATTATGGCCGCGGATACAGCGGACGCGGTGCATTCAACGGACGCGGATACTACGGCGGGTATAACGGACGTTCCAGCGTGAATCGCGGATTTTCAGGACGCGGCAACTTCAACGGTGGACGGTCGTTTAACGGCGGCGGGCGTAACTTCTCCCACGGTGGCAGCAGCTTCAGCGGTGGCGGCTCACGCGGCGGAGGAAGCTTCCACGGCAGCGGTGGAGGATCGCATGGCGGCAGTGGCTTCCACGGTGGTGGAGGCGGTTCGCACGGCGGCGGCTCACATGGCGGCGGGCGGCACTAAGTTCGCAAGCTAAAAATTAAATACGAAACGGCTGGCAAATTTGCCAGCCGTTTTTTTTGTTGCGCGAACTCCAGGGAGAGACCTGGAACTAGGTTTCAGAAACAGGCGGGCAGCCGGGGAATTCGGAGAGGGCGGTGTTGCCGATGTACTGGAGATCGGCGATGCCAATTTTGCTGGTGTAGAAGGCGTCGCAGGTGAGGCTGCGCACAAAGGCGAAGAAGGCCACACCCTGGCTGAGGGTGGGATCGGCTTTGGCGTTTTTGCGGAAGGCGATGAGATCGAGGACCGATTTTCTTTGCTCAGGGCGTGCAAGTGAGATACGGTCCGGTGAAGCGATCGGCGCAGAAACCATCGAGCCAGAAAAGTCCGCCGCCGAGTTTCAGCTGATAAGCTTCATTTTCGCTGGTAAGCAAGTCTATAAATTCAGGCGCGCCAGCTTCGATGGCGCCGCCGGATTTTTCGTCTTTGGGAATGATGGAGTCGCAGAGCGAAGTGAGCGTCTCGTACTGGTGCGGCGTGAAATATTTTGGCGTGTATTTACCGGAGGCCGCGAGCGCTTTGTCTTTGCGCACGGCCTGATGGGCATATTCGGCGGCCTGCGCGGGAATGACCTGCAGCACGGAGCCACCAGCCGCGGTAAGCGCCAGGGTTTTTAGAATGTCGCGCCTGCTGATGCCCACGCTCATGCTAGATATTGCCTTTCTTGGCTTCGTCGAGCAGAAATTCGGACGCGCGCCAGGAGAGCGCCATGATGGTTAAGGTGGGATTCTTGTCGGGATTGGTGACCAGCGGACGCGCCATCAGTGACAAAAAGATTTTTCACGTCGTGAGCCTGGCAGTAGCCGTTGAGCACCGAAGTTTTCGGATCGGCGCCCATGCGCGCAGTGCCCACTTCGTGGATGATTTTGCCGCCTTCCAGAATTCCGAAGGGATACTGGCCGTCAATGGAGGTTTTTGTTTTGTAAACGCCGCCCATGGTTTCGATGATGGCGCGGAAAGTTTGCTGCATGTCCTGAGCCTGGCGCAATTCGTAGTCCGACCACTTGAAATGAAAACGCAGGACGGGAATGCCCCACTGGTCCACCACATTGGGATCAATTTCGCAGTAAGTGTCGGGGTTGGGAATCATTTCGCCGCGGCCGGCGAACCCCACGGTAGTGCCGTAGGTCTGGCGCGCGCGCGCTTTCAGTGTGGCGCCGTAACCTTCTTCGTCGTGACACAGCTCATCGAACATGCCCACGCCGGGCATGTCGCGGCCGCCGTACATTTCGATGTGATAGCCGCGCGGAAAATCATTCTTGCGGTCGAATTTCCACCACGGGATGTACAGGTGCATGCCGCCGACGCCATCGTGATTGTGCGGAGGCATTTTTTCGAGCGCGGGAATATGGCCCCAACCGTCGCTGCCGACGGAGTCGGTTAGATATTTGCCGACGGTGCCGGAAGAATTAGCGAGGCCATCGGGGAAAGCTGGTGGAGCGCGAATTCAAAAGAAGCGGGCGGATTCGCAGGCGCTGGCGGCGAGAACCACCGCGCGAGCATTGACGCGTTGCTCAGTGCGGGTGGTTTTGTCGACGTAGGAAACGCCCTCGAGCCTTGCCATCTTTGCCGACGATCACGGCGCGCGCCATCGCGCCGGTGATCAAAGTGAGGCGGCCGGTTTTCATTGCCGGCGGCAGCAGCACCTGGCTGGAACTGAAATTTGAGCCGGTGATGCAGCCGCGCCCGCACTGGCCGCAGTAGTGGCAAGGCGCGCGGCCGTTGATGGAGCGGGTGAGGACCGCGAGGCGCGCTGGGATGCAAATGAATGTTCAGCTTGTCGCAGGCTTTTTTTACCAGCAGTTCGGTGCAACGCGGCTTTGGGCGGAGGAAGAAAAACTCCATCCGGGGCGCTGGAAATATTTTCCTTGCTGCCAAAAACGCCGATGTAGGATTCGACTTTGTCGTAGTAAGGAGCGATGTCCTGGTAGGTGATGGGCCAATCGTCGCCCAGGCCGTCGCGCGTGCCGGAAGTGAAATCGATGGGCGCGAAACGCAGCGCGATGCGGCCCCAATGGTTGGTGCGGCCACCGACGATGCGCGAGCGAAACCACTGGAAGTTAGCGCCAGGCGCGGAAGTGTAAGGTTCGCCGTCGATCGTCCACGCGCCATTGGGCGCGAGGAATTCGCTGAAATTTTCGCTGGCGCGCCCGCCGACACCCGCGCCGCGATGAGGCAATTCGTAAGGCCACATCAACATTTTGAAATCTTTTTCGGGATTTACATTGGGGCCGGCTTCCAGCAGAACAACGTTCAGCCCGCCTTCGGTGAGAATTTTGGCGGCCATGCCACCGCCGGCGCCGGAGCCTACGATGCACACGTCATACGATTTTGGGGAACGAAGAACTTGAGACATCCGCGCGATTATCTCCTAGCTTGCTTAGAGCTCGCCCTTTTTCATTTGCGAAACGGCAAAATCGCAAGCCCGCGCGGTCAAGGCCATGTAGGTGAGCGAAGGATTCACGCAAGCGGAAGAAACCATGCAGGCGCCGTCGGTGACGAAAAGATTTTTCGCGTCGTGGGCCTGATTGTGTTCGTTGAGCACCGAAGTTTTGGGATCCTTGCCCATGCGCGCGGTGCCCATTTCGTGAATGGTCAGGCCCGGCGCGTTGTCTTCGATGATGGGATGAATTTCGCGAGCGCCGGCGGCGGTGAGCATTTCGGCAGCCTGAATAGCCATGTCCTGCAGCAGAGCTTTTTCGTTTTCGCCGAAGGCGCAATGAATTTTCAGCGTGGGAATGCCCCAGGCGTCGTTCTGGTCTTTATTAATTTCGACGAAATTGTCGCGATTGGGCAGGCACTCGCCGAAACCGTAGAAAGAAAAGTGCCACGCGCCGGGCTTGCGCAGCGCTTTCTTGAAATCGGCGCCGAAGCCGGTGGAGTGAAGTGCCGCGTCCCCAGCCTTCGCGGTACGCGCCGCCCTGATAACCGTAGCCGCGAAGGAAATGGTTCTTTGGTTTTTATATTTCGGAAGCGCGGAACGTAAATGCCGTTGGGGCGATTGCCGAATTCTTCTTTGTCTTCGTGGCCGGGAATGACGCCTTCGGCGCCGCCGCCCATGATGTGGTCCATAACGTTGCGGCCGAGTTCGCCGCTGGAGTTGGCGAGGCCATTGGGAAATTCCGGAGTGGCGGAATTCAGCAGAATGCGCGCGGATTCCAGCGCCGAGGCGTTGAGAAAAAGAATGCGGCTGTGAAATTCGAGGGACTTGTTTGGTCTGGCCATCGATGACGCGAACGCCGGTAACTTTGCGCGTGGCGGGATCGAAGATCAGGCTGTGCACCACGCTGTAAGGGCGCAGGGTCATGCTTGCCGGTTTTTTCCGCAGCGGGCAGCGTGGAATTCAGGCTGCTGAAATAAGAGCGGGTGATGCAGCCGCGATGACAGACGCCGCAGTAGTGGCAGGCGGCGCGGCCGCGATGGGTCTGCGTCAAGACTGCGGCGCGGCCGATGGTCATCATGCGGCCATCGTTGAAATTTTTTGGCAGAGCGTCTTTGACGACGTGCTCGGCGCAGGTCATTTCCATGGGCGGCAGAAATTTGCTGTCGGGAAGTTGCGGCAAACCTTCGGCCTGGCCGCTGATGCCGACGAAATCTTCCACGTAGTCGTACCAGGGCTCGATGTCTTTGTAGCGAATCGGCCAATCGGCGGCGATGCCCTCGCGCAGGTTGGCTTCAAAATCCAAATCGCTGAAGCGATAGCTTTGGCGGCCCCACATGATGGACTTGCCGCCAACCTGGCGGCCGCGAATCCAACTGAAAGGTTTTCCAGGATCGGTGGTGTAGGGATTTTCCAGATCGTTGACGAAAAATTTGCTGGAGTACTCGTCGCAAGCGTAATAACACTCGCGCTGAACTTTCTGTGTTTTGATGCGCTCGTCGCGATAATCCCATGCCGCGATATTTCAATTCCCAGGCGGGAACGTGCTCGACGTAATCCTGTTCCGGAACGATGGGGCGGCCGGCTTCCAGCACCAGAACGTTGAGACCTTTTTCGGTGAGTTCTTTGGCGGCCCAGCCGCCGGTGATTCCCGAGCCGACGACGATTGCGTCATATATTTTTGTAGCGGGAACGTTTATCGCGGGCACGGGTCTCCTAAGCCTTGCTCGTATCGGTGACCGGCGTACATCCGTGATATGCGCCGGGAATAATTTCCTTGCGCAGTTCCTTGGTGAAGCCAATTTCAGAGGTGTAGTAGCCGTAAAGGGTCATGCGTTTTACGACGCCAAAGAAATCGCCTTCCAGTTGATCGTCATGGTGACGGCGAACGTAAGGACGGTGCGCCAGCTCTTCGCGGTCGATCGCAAAACGCTGGTCCAGCTCGCGAAGCAGCGCGTCCTGTTGGACGGGCGAGGCATCGACGAAATTCTTTGGCGAAAATGGCGTTGCTGCGTTTGTCTACATCGTCGAGGCCGGCGAGAAATCTCTGGCGCTCGTCGTCGTGGGCCCACTCGGTGAGAATCAAGTCGATGAATTCGTTGACGCGCACGGCTTTGGCGCCGGGCGTGTCGGTTTCCGGGATGATCAGATCGGTCATGGTGACGAGGGTGGCGTTCTGATGAGGATTTAGAGTGCGCAGCGTGTAATTGGACTTGGGCTGCGCGGCCTGAAACATGGCCAGCAGCGTGCGAATCCACGACCGGCATGACCGCGCCGGCGCTTAACAATCTGAAAAGTTCACGCCGCTGCATGGGGCCTCCCGGTGATGCGGTTGAGCGGATTGATTGGGTTGCGCACTGCCGTATTTGATGGCCATTTCGCGGGCAGCCTGCAATGCGGCGACGGTTTCGCCTGCAGGAACAAACTCCATGGCCACATACCCATTAAAGCCCAGTTGCCCCAGCTTGCGAAAGATATTTGGATAATTAATCTCGCCGGTGCCGGGCTCGTGGCGGCCGGGAACGTCGGCGACGTGCACTACACCGATGATGTCGAGATTCTTTTCCAGCTTGGCGAGAAGGTTGCCTTCGGCGATCTGGTCATGGAAGAAATCGTAGAGAAATTGAACGTTGGGAGCGCCGACGGAGCGCACGATCTCAAAACCTTCCAGTACGGAGGTGAGGAAATATTTGGGATTTTCTTCAGGGGATCGATATTTTCAAGAAGCAGGCCGACTTTTTTCGTGGCGGCGATATCGGCGGCGCGCTTGAGCGCTTCCACGCAGTCGTCGTGCATCTGCTGGTGGCTCAGGCCGGGAACTTTGTCGCCGGTGAGCAAAATCAACTTATTGCACTCCAGCTCTTCGAGGACCGGCAGCTTGGCGCGCACTTCATCGAGGAAAGCGTCACGCTGCGCGGGATCGCACAAGCTGTGAGAGATGCCGCTGCTAGGCGTCCACGGTGAGATGCAGTTCGCGTTTTTTGGCGCGAAATTTGGCGTAATCGTCTTTGCTCCAATTTTTGTATTCCTCGACCAATTCGACGGCGGAGTAACCGGCCTGCACTACTTTTTCGATGCGTTGATCGAAGGGCAGTTTTTGGTAAACGGTCCAGAGCATTACCGAGAGAGAGAAAGGCGGCATTCCTGCGCCAGATTGCGGCACGGTAACGGAGTCCGCGAATGACGCAGGAGCTGGCGCCGCGGTGATGGCGGACGCGGCAGCGGCTCCGGCGCAAGCGCCGAAAAATTGCCGGCGGCGCACGCTAGGCCCCCAGCAATTCGTTGCGCACGTTTTTCAAAACGTAGGCGGCTCTTTCGACGCCGACTTCGCCGGCGAGGATGGGATCTTCGTTCTCGATGCTGAGGATGCCCTCGAAGCCAACGTCCATGTAAGCCTGGATGATCTGCTTCCAGAGTTCGGCGCCATGACCGTAACCGACGGCGCGGAAAGTTTCGGAAGCCAGAGGAAGATCCTTGGTTTCGAAAGCAAAATTCAGTACGCCGTATTTATTAACGTTATCAGGATAAAAAGCGGTGTCTTTCATGTGCGCGTGATAAATGGCGCCCTGCTTGCCGAGAAAATGAATGACTTCAACGGGATCGCAGCCCTGCCAGAAAAGATGGCTGAGGTCGCAATTAGCGCCGATTTCTTCGCCGACGGCTTCGCGGAGTTTCAGCAAGGTGCGCGGATTGTAGACCACGAAATTCGGATGCATTTCGAATGCGAGCTTACGGATGCCGTGGTCGCGTGCAAACTTCGCGGCTTCTTTCCAGTAAGGAACAACTTTTTCCTTCCACTGCCAGTCCTGCATTTCGGCGTATTCGGGCGGCCAGCGATAGGTGATCCAGTTCGGCTGCGTGTCAGTGGGGGAGCCGCCGGGGCAACCGGAAAAACCGACGATAACTTTTACGTCGAGTTTTTCGGCGAGCAAAACGGTCTTGCGAAAAGTGTCAGCGTCGCGGGCGGCGTGCTTGGCGTCAGGATGAATGGGATTGCCGTGGCAACTGAGCGTGGCGACATGGATGTTGCGGTCTTCAAATTTTTTCTTCCACGCTTTGGCTTTGGCGGCGTCGGCGGACAGCTCATCGAGGTTGCAATGATGATTGCCGGGATAGCCGCCGGTGCCGATCTCCATGGCTTCGAGACCGAGGGCGCTGACCTTGTCGAGCATTTCGTCGAGCGAAAGCTTGTCGTAGACGGCGTCGAAAACGCCGATGGGAATTTTGCGTTTCGATCCGGATTGCGGGCGGGCGGCCACTCACAACGCCTCCGGCAAATTTCTCGGAGTGCGGTGTGGCGGACTTCGCGGACGGCGCGCCTGGGACGGCGGCGGCCAGAACGCCGGTGGCGCCGGCGGCCAGAAAGCGGCGGCGGCCCATGCCAGAATCCCCACGAGGAATTTTCATGTTCAGTGGTCTCCGAGACTAAGAATTAACGCAATTGATTCCAAGCAATGCAATCTTTTCAGGTGAAGAGAGCTGGCGGCGAAAATTATACCCTCAGGCGAGGGGGCACGGGGACTGAAATCGTGACAAATACGCGGTTTTTCGCGACAGGCAACGCCGGGGCAGCTGGCGCGAGCGCCGGAGTTATTGAATGGGAGCGGGCTTCAATTCCGTGAGCGACGGAATGGAAACGGGAACGGTGAGGACGCGCTCGGGTACGGGGCGCTTGGTCTGCGCAGCCTGATAGAGCATCTCGATAGCCTGGCCGGCATTAGGCGGAACGAAAACAGTGGCGGTGAGTATGCCGCTGCGCACCCAGGCCTGGCCGGTCTTCGGAAGGCCGTCACAACCGGTGTACGGGAGTCTGAGCCATCGCTCTTTTTCGGATTCATTGGTCAATTCTTCGAAGGCTTTGCGGGCGCCGACGGCCATGGAGTCGTCCTGGGCGGCGATGAGATCAATAGGAGCGCGCTGAGATGTGACCAGCTTGAGCCACGAGCGGACGGAACGCATGGAACTCTCTTCGGTCCACTGGGCTTTGAGCAAAGTGATCTGGATATTGGCGGGCTTGGTTTCGCGCATGCCGAGAGTGCGTTCTTTGGCGGCGGAATTTTCGGAAGGGCCCTGGATATAAAGGATGGACCCACCGTGGGGCAGCAGCGCGGCGAACTGGCGGCCCTGAATGCGGCCGATTTCGATGTGGTCGGAGGTGAGGCCAAAAACCGGAGCAGTGGCGTGCTTGCGCAGGTCGGAAATATAGGTGGCGTCACGATTCAACACCGCCCAGCCAATGCCGGCGCTGACGGCCGCTTGCGCGACTTGCGGAAGAGCGGTGCCGCCGACCGGCTCGAAGACGATGCCGCTGGGGCGGGCGGCTTCGGCGGACTGGATAGCTTTCAGGACCTGGGTGCTCTGATTGATGGCGTCGTTATCGGCGAAGACGATTTGAACTTCGACGCCGAGTTTTTTAGCGGCGTGTTCGGCGGACTGGGCCTGCTCGATCTGATAGTCGTTGTCGCTGGTGGTTAGCGAAACTAAAAATTTTGGCTTAGCCATGGTGTTTTTGCGAGCTACTTGAGATCGCGGGTCTCACTTCCTACTGCGCCTGCACTGTTCCACTCTAGCGGCATCACCGCGTCGGAACCCAGGCTATAAACCGAGCCTGGGGCACCCAACGGCCAGAAGCCAGAAGGCCAAGTTGTAAACCGAGCCTCGGCAGCCGGATTTTTGAGTCGACGGGCGGATTCGAATGCCTGCTGAGTAAGAGCATAAGTCCGCGCGTGCGGGTGCGCAATCGGCGGCGGACGGCTCTGGTTCCATGCTGGCATTAGCTGATTAGCCGGGCGCTGAACTTCGGCTGAACACGATCACTTGGCGGCGGCCGCCGGGCGGGTCATTTCCATGGCCCAGATGGCGGCGGGGCGCATGTACATGGAGGCGCGATAGTTGCCGGTGATGTCCCAAGCCTCGGGAGTGCGGAACCAGTAGCCTTTGGTTTCGTAAGTGGTGTGGTAAATGCCCCAGGCGGTCTTGAAGCCTTCTTCTTTCAAGCCGTCGCTTAGCATGAACGCCGCGAGGCCGAAAGTGGTGCCAGTCCAGACTTCCTGCACCTGCTCGTTGGTTTTGACCAGCGAGCCGTCGGGGGCCATGCCGTTGACCGCGCCCATGGAGCCATCGGCAAATTTGAGGACATTAAAATTGTAGATTTTTTTGAGGGCGCTGAGCTGCATATCGCGGGGGATAATGTCGCCGAGGCCGGTCATGTTGGCGTACCACTGGCCGGCGAGCTGATCGGCCTGAATGTTGTCGCGATACTCGCTGGCGGTGTCATAGCGGAAATATTCGCCATTCCAGAGCTTCTTGATGTAGCTGGCCTGGCTTCTGGCGAAGAGCGCGTGATATTCGCTCGCTTTGGCGGAATCGCCAAGCTGCGTGGCAATTTCTTCGGCGGAGCGCAACGCCGCAAGCCACAGGCTGCCGGAGTAGGCGCTTTCCCCGCGCACCACCCATTCATCGTAAGTCTGATCGGGATAGCCTTCGTTTTCGGGAACGCCGTCGCCGTCCTTGTCATATTTGCGGAGATAGTTCGATGGATTCCTGCACGGCGGGCCAGGTGGTGCGCAGAAAATCTTTATCTTTCGCGCCGGTGAGAACGAAGTCGCGATAAATCATCAGCACAAATTTGGGATTCAAATCTTTCCAGCCGTTGGTGTCCTGCCAGCTGAACTGATTAATCTGCACAAAGGGATCTTCCTGGGGAACTCCCAGGTCGTGCGGGACGGCGCCTTTGGCTTTGCGGATGCGATAGGCGGGCTCTTTAGAGTGGAGGGACTTCCAGACCCAGGCCATCTTTTCGTTGTATTCGTGCGGGACGGTGTCGGCGAAGGCGCGCATGACGCCCTTTTTCAATTTCCGGCCAGAATTTTATGAGCGGCATGGAGCCGTAGAAACGCACGTCCAGCGTTTCGAAGTAGGGATAGTCGTAGCACTCCATGAAGGAAAAAACCGGCGGAGCTTTTGCGTCGGAGCCGGCCTGGCGGCCCCAGAATCCGCCGAGATCAGCGAGAACGTAAAGTTCGTTGAAAAGCATGCCGCGATACCACAGCGGCTTGGACTCGTCGTTGATGTAGGGAGCCTGCCACGCGTCAATCGCTTCGCTCCACCTGGCGGCGTTTTTCAGGCCGTCGCGGGCGATGGCCCAGGAGTTCAATCCAGTAGCGGTGTAAAAGTCGGTGTAGCGCTTATTCCACTTGCGGCCGGCGCCGAATTCGACGACGGGCAGATCCCAGGAAATGACCATAGGGACGATGCGCTTTTCGCCGGGCTCGAGAGTAAAGCGCACGGCGATGGCGGCTGCGAGCGGCTCGTCGCTGCTGGTCCAGTGATCGTCACTATTGGAAAGTTTGCCGTCTTTGCTGAAAGGCGCCCAGACAGCTTTGCCATCGCTCGCGGGATCGAAAGTGGTTTGGTAGCTGACTTCAACTCCCGCGCTTTCAAGTGCCGCGATGGAGAGCTGGCCATCCCATCCTTCGGTGACGGGGCCGATGCGGTTGCGATCGAAGACGATACCCTTCATGGTTCCGGCCGAACCCAAGGATTCATTGGCGGCGCGATTGAAATTTCCGGCGTTGATGGTGCCGCTCAAATTTCGGCGTAGTGCTGCGCAGCCAACCCAGCATGTTTTCCCAGGAGAGTAAAACGGAAACGGTGACGCGCTTGTTAGTGGGATTTTCCGCATGCCAACGATAAACAGCGACTGGATAGCTGGTTTCCTTGTAGTTGTCCGGAAGAATCGGAGAAAACTGCTCCACGTAAACGTGCGCGGGGAATTTTTCCCAGCGATAGTCGAACCATGCTTTGGGATACAGAGCGGCGTAATCTCCGGCGCCCACGGGGTAATCCCATTTCCAGGAACTCAGCGCCCCACCCTGGGGATGATCGGAAGTCAGAACCTGGGCGACACCGTTCTGATCGCCTTCGGATTTTTGAAACATCGCAAACTGGTTGGCGGGAACGGATTGATATTTGTGTACGCCGCCCTGCAGATGCCAGCGCGCAAAGTCGCCTCGATAAGTGCGGGAAAAAGTTCCAGCACCGAAGCCGCCGACGGGCGCGCCCTGCCAGAAGCCGTCGTCAATGTGGGCGGCATCGAGAGTGGGCTTTTTTGTTCCGGGACTTTCGAGCGGAGCGCCCAGAGGGCGTTTCCAAGCAGCCTTGGGAATATCGTCGTTCGAGCGAGCGAGGGGAGAAATTAGAAGCAAAAAAATAACAGGCACGAGACGGCGGCTTATCCTCGACTTGAACATTGATTCCCCTTTGAGAACTGTCGGCCGCGTGGCACCGGCGGCCGCTTAAAATCGCTGAAGTGGCAAAATTATGCTATAAAATCGATATTCTAGGCAAGGCGAACAGACGCGAATGATAATAGGCTACCATGGCGCGGCGGTGCACCTGGCTGGTGAATGAGGAGCACAGATGAAAACTTTCGAGCGAAGTTTCGGGCGGCCGATGCGGCAAATGTTCGTGGTCGCGGCGCTGCTGCTTGCAGGGCAAAGTCTCACGCTCATAGCGCGCGGGCAATCTTCTCCGGTAATCGTGCAGGTGGATGGCGCGGCGGCGAAGCACGAATTTCCACACTACTGGGAAAAGATGTTTGGATCGGGACGCGCGATTCTTTCCTTGCGCGAGAGCTACCGCCACGATCTGCGAGAAACGAAACGTATCACTGATTTCGAATACATTCGGTTTCACGCGATTTTCCAGGACGAAGTTGGCGTCTACGACGAAGACAAAGACGGCAAACCGCTCTACAACTTTTCCTATGTGGACCAGATTTACGACGGGCTGCTGGAGAACAAGGTGCGGCCGTTTATCGAGTTGAGCTTCATGCCGAAGAAAATGACTTCGGATCCGAATGCGCTGCACGCCTTCTGGTACAAGCAGAACGTGGCGCCGCCGAAGGATTGGAACAAGTGGGAGCAGCTGGTCGAGAAGTTCACTCAGCATCTGGTTGAGCGCTACGGAATTGAAGAGGTGGCGCAGTGGTATTTCGAAGTGTGGAACGAGCCGAATATTGATTTCTGGGTGGGCAATCCCAAGGATACGACCTATTTCGAGTTATACGACCACGCGGTTGCGGCAGTAAAGCGCGTGAATGCGCGGCTGCGAGTGGGTGGCCCGGCCACGGCGCAGGCGGCGTGGGCCGACAAATTTCTGGCGCACTGCAAAGAAAAAAATGTACCGGTGGATTTCGTTTCCACCCACGTTTACGGGAATGACACGGCGGAAGATGTATTTGGGACGCATGAGAAAATCGCGCGCAACCAGATGGTGTGCCGCGCGGTCAGAAAAGTTCACGAGCAGATAGCGGCCTCGGCATATCCGAACATCCCGCTGATCTGGTCGGAATACAACGCGGCGTACGACAACAACCCGGCGGTTACGGATACATCCTACATGGGGCCGTATTTGGCGAATACCATCCGCGAATGCGATGGATTGACGAGCATGATGAGCTACTGGTCGTTTTCGGATGTGTTCGAAGAGCAGGGCGTGGTGAAGAAACCGTTCTACGGAGGATTTGGATTGCTGGCGGCCGACAGCATACCGAAGGCGGCGTTCAACGATTTCGCGTTGTTGCACCGGCTGGGCGATACGCGGCTGGATGTAAAGTCGGATACCGCGCTGGTAACGACGAAGAAAGACGGTTCGCTGGTGATCGCGGTGTGGAATTTATTTTTGCCAGAGGAACCAGGCGCCCCTAAAACGGTGACGTTCAAGTTTTCTGGAATGAAAGTGGGAAGACCGGCTCAAGCAACAATTGTGGATCGCGAGCATGGCTCGCCGCTCCCTGCTTACGAAAAAATGGGAAGCCCGGCTTTCCCTTCACGCGAGCAGATCGAGCAGCTGAGGAAAGCTGCGGGGTTGCCTGCCTCGGAAAAAGTGGCGATCAAGAATGGGGAAATCACGCTCACTCTGCAACCGCATTCGCTGGCCTTAATCGAAGTGGCGAAGTAAGCGGCAGACTCTTAACAGAGTCATCGGAAGTGAATTTAAAATTTCATATTAGTAATTGTCAATCGTCAGGTTCTGACAGCCTTTTACCGAGCATCGCCACGTTCTTCTTAGCGGGTCTACTGACGCCAGGTAGAAGTACCCATGCTCCACGACAAATCCCATTCTCAGAAAGCCTACCAGCGACGCGTGTTTATTGACGTCTTCGGCGTCCGGATAGAAGTAGCCATTGCGCCGATTCCAGTGAACGTTACAATCCGTTTCCGGGCACTTGAACGTGTGAAGCTCTCCATTAATCGAACGCATCTTGCGAAAATCCACAGGGCAGAGAGGCTCAAGGTCGTCACGGTAAAGCATTTCACTAGACATTTTTTATCCTCGTTTGGCCTGAGTTGCGTGGGGTTCGGCAGTTGTGGCCCGCCGGGGTTGTTTCAATTCGTTGTACACAGATCATCGCCCAGGGGTCGTCGGGCGCAGGCGTGTTGCGCGGCGAGAACGGGCTCGAGCGAGGGTGCTACCGGGGATTTCTAGATACGCAGAGAGCGACCGGGTGGGCTGAATTCTTCAAAAAGTAGCGGGTAAACACCGCACGCGCTGGAATAAGACAGGCGATGGATAAGAGGAACGAAATTCCTGCCACCAAAAAAAGTAAAATGACTGGGCTGTCGTAGGAAGCGGCCTACCGAATATGCCGCTCCGACGCACAAGGCCAGAAGAACAAGCGCGTACTCAGTATCGCCTCCTGTTTGAGGAGTGTCGTCCCAGGTGTCGAACATCTCGACCAGCGGGCACACTAGGCAAACCAGCAAAATTAAAGAGGCAACGATTTGAGCCGCTCGGAATCGCATCGAGCCGGAATTATATCCCACGGCGGTCGATGATTGGGGATTTGAGCCACATGATTTCTCGTGATTTTGCTGCGGTGCGGGACATCACGCCGCTGATGTCGCACGGAGTTTCGTAAGCACATCCGCGGCGAGCTTCCTCGTGAACTGATCCGCTGGCATTGATTTCGCAAGCCCTGCCGCCTGACCAGACCACAGCTGCATGTAGTCCAGCGAACCCGCCCGCTCGGACGCGGCGCGCAACGGTGCAACGAACGTTGCTGCGTAGGGGAACGCAGGCGCCACATCGGACATCGGTCCGCATTCCTGGAGATACCGGTTGAGAATGCCTCGCGCGGGCCCTCCGCTGAATAAGTTGGTTACCGCTGTACCGTTGTCCGCTGCTTGCTCAAGCGCTTGACGGTGCAAAGGAGATACTTTGGCCTCAGGGCAGAACAGGTACGCAGTCCCCAACTGCACGGCCGCTGCGCCAAGCGCCAAGGCCGCAACAACACCTCTCGCGTCCGCGATTCCCCCAGCCGCTATGACGGGGACAGAAACCGCGTCCGCGACCTGCGGTAATAAGGCAAATAGTCCAGGCTGAGTCGCAATGTTCGTTTCAAGGAACATGCCTCGGTGACCGCCGGCCTCAAACCCTTGGGCAATAATTGCATCGCAACCGCGCGACTCAAGCCATTTCGCTTCTCTCACGCTGGTCGCCGAGGACAGAATCTTAATGCCCTGCCTTTTGACTCGCTCTATGAGATCCGGGTTGGGCAGGCCGAAATGAAAGCTGACGACCTCCGGTCTTACTTCCTCCACGACCGCGCACATCTCGTCATCGAATGGCAATCGAAGACGCGTGTCCGCAACGCTTTCGATGTCGAGCCCCAACTGCTCGTAGTGCGGCTTCAAGAAAGTCTTCCATTTTTGTGTCGCGACGATATCCGGAGCTTCCATCGCATGGCAAAAGAAGTTTAGGTTGAAGGGTCGCGTCATTCCGTCGCGGAGTGCACCTACCGCCTGGTGGACTTCATCGGGGCTGAGCAATGCACACGCGAGCGAACCTAGTGCCCCAGTCGATGACACACTACGCGCCAATGCAACGGAATCGGATCCCGCCATTGGCGCTTGTATGATCGGAATCTCGAGTTTCAGAAGGTCTAAAAGGCGTCGATCAGGCCAGCTTTGCATACTGACATTGTCTCGCATTGGCCGAGAGGATGTTGATTCTTGCCCCAGATGAATTGGGTTCCATCTGGTTGTCGGCAATTCGGACGTTGCGGGCAAAAGTCGCAACAGGTCCTGAATTAATGCCATAACTGGAAACTTAGAAATCGGCCCCGGACCTCATTGTCCGGTAACGCGGGCGCTTGGATTATTTCCGAGGAGGCCTGTGTAGGGCGAATCCTCTCGCGAAGTGGCGGCAGAACGGTATGTTCTCAAGTATTCCGAAAACTTTTACTATCGACCCGAGGGTGCCCGCTTGCGGGCATTTTTAACAGAATGTCGGCAGCGGCAAAGAATGCCACTGCCGTGACGATGGCTTTTACGTAGTCAATGGCGGTGGCCGCAGAGGCTGAAACTAAAATTTGGATTAGCCCAAGGGAGATAACTGCAAACCCACCAACTACTAGAACGCGCTCCCTGCCCTGGGCAATCCGGTACAGCGATAACCCAATCCAGAACAGGTATGCGTAAAATCCCACGTTAACTCCCGCTACGGCCCAAGCCGGCAGCGAAAAATGCCATAAAGCGAGCCAATCCAAGTCAAGAAGCCAAAGGTGTTTGCGTGGGAAATTCGAGAGCACATCTCGAAAACTCAGGGCGGCGACATAGGCGGTAAAGCATAGTGCAATTACAGCCCCGCGCTTGTTGTGAATGAGCCCAGGCTTGGATTCTGGTTGCTCCATTTGAGCGGATTATACGATCTCAAGGCTCCATTGACCATTGATGGAATTTTTCGAAGTGACGTTCCTAGCGTGCCTTTACTCGCCAAAGACAAGTTAAATCTGAGCAAAACCACTTGATTGCATAACAGTGTCGGCTCCTTGATCCGAGTAAACTTTGGTTGCTTGACGACCAGAGGCTCGGGAGAAAGGAGCCGAACATGTTGATAGGCGTAGATTATCACCCGAGCTTTCAGCAGATTGCATTTTTGGTAAAGAGACTGGCGAGTACAGCGAACGGCGATTGAACCATAGCGATGGGGAGGCCGAGAAGTTTTATCGAGACCTGCGGCTGCGAGGAGTGCACGTGCAAGTGGGGATCGAGGCCACCGGATATTCCCGCTGGTTCGAGCGACTGCTGGCAGAGTTGGGTTTCGAAGTGTGGATCGGCGAACCGGCGGAAATCTCGGCCGCCCGCGTGAAAAAGTAAAAGACCGACCGCAAAGATCGCAACTGCTGCTGAAGCTGATGGTGGAAGTCGCTTTCCGCGGACTGGGTACCGAGTCCAGAGAATCGCGATTTACGTCAATGCTTGGCATCGCCATCGACTGGTCAGATGCGCACGCGGATCATGAATCAGCTGCAGGCCCTGGCGATGAACGAGGGCTATCGCTGGAAGAAAAAACTGTTCAGCGAACAGGGGCGAGAGCAGTTAGAAAAGCTGGCGTTAGCGCCTTGGGCCAGTCGGCGCCGGCAAGAGTTGTTGGAGTTGTTGGACCGCATGAATCCGACGATCGAGGAGTTAACTGCTGCCGCCGAGCAGGAAGCCAAGAATCGGCCCGAGGTAGCTCGCTTGATGACCCATCCTGGCGTGGGCCCGCTTACGGCCCTCGCGTATGTGTTGATCATTGGAACTCCGAGCCGATTTCATCGCGGCAAGCAGATCGGCAACTACGTGGAGATGATTCCCAGCGAGGACTCCAGCGGCGGCAAGCAACGGCTGGGGCACATCAGCAAGCAAGGCAACTCCTTGTTGCGCTTCTTGCTGGTGGAGGCAGCACAGGCCGCGGTGCGGAACAATGCGGACTGGCGAAGACGGTACACGCACCTGGCCATGCGTCGGCACAAAAGCATTGCCAAGGTGGCGATGGGCCGCAGGTTGGGAGTCCGCTTGTACTGGATGTGGCGAAACGGTTGCGCGTATTCGCCGTCGATGGAGTTCGGTTCGTACGCGGGACAGCTCGGTACCGGACATGGTGTGAAGTAAACACCGTCCACTTGGTTGGGCATCCCGCTCCCTGCAAAGGGAGTTCGAAGAAGTAATCATGGTCGAAGTTTCAGATCGAAGAGATGTTTAGGTCGGACCGAAACCGATCGAGAGATTACCAAACGAGCCGTGGTCGTCGATGCAGAGGTCAAAGAAAAACGAGCAAAAAAAACCACTCATAGAAGTGAATGGAGAAGTCTGCTCAAAAAAGATTTGACAGGGCCGACACTGTTAGAGATGTCCGGTTACCCGACTTATCAGGACTTAGCAACGTTTTGGCATTAAGATGCAGGCTGCGTAAACGCAGACCCAATGATGAGCCTCAAGAAAATCTCACTTTTGAGGGAGCGCGTAACAGAACCGCGTGAATACCCATTCAACATCCCAACAATTGCTTCGCTAGAGTCGCTCGAAATCTCCAGCCGAGTCTGCTTTTTTGTGGGAGAGAATGGAACTGGCAAATCGACCTTACTGGAAGCAATCGCGGCCCATTATGGATTTGGATTGGAAGGTGGAAACCGTAACTTTTCTCTAAAGACAACGGATAGTGTTTTGGCGATTGAACCTCTGGTCAAAGCTTTGAGACTCTCCTTTACGAAAAGGACAGGCGGTGGATTCTATTTGAGGGCTGAAAGTTTTTTTAACGTGGCGAGTCACGTTGACCAAGTGGGCGCGTCGGGCAGCTACGGAGACAAAAGTCTCCATGACCAATCGCACGGAGAATCGTTTCTGTCTTTGCTGCAAAATCGCTTCACTCGCTCGGGCTTCTACCTCATGGATGAACCTGAGGCAGCCCTATCGCCTCAGCGCCAGTTGAGTTTTCTGGTAATCCTTCACGATTTGCTGAGAGGGAATGACAACATCCAGTTCATCATCGCCACTCATTCACCGATTTTGTTGGCCTATCCCGGGGCGCAGATTCTTTCTTTCGATGAGGAGAAAGTCCATCAAATTGACTACCGTGACAGTCAGCCATTTCAATTGGTCAGCCGATTTATCGCTGCTCCGGAGCGCTACATCAATGCACTATTTTCGGAATTGCCTTTTAGCGAGTAGTTGACTAAGTCCTGATTAACGCCGTTACCGGAGAAGTGGAAACCAGCTAAAAGGGCTCTTGCCCGAAAATGCGACCAATGGCGCGTGACGCGGCACGACTGCGAAATTATATGATGGTCAGCGGAATATGAACTTCCTCATAGGACTACTGGTCTTTTTTCTTGGTCTCCTCGGTTTTTGTGCTTGGAGAATATGGTCGCAGGGCTTTTCATGGTCTACCGCCAGACGGTGGCTGCGCTACATTCCCATCGCACTGCTCATGATTGGAATATTTGGTGGGGTCTTTTCTACGCACATCACAAAAGCGGCGACGAGAGTTAGCCGTGAAATGGGTGAACCTCTGTTTGACCGCTCTGTTCGTATTCGGGGCAACCGTGAGGGAATTCTGGGCACAGCGAGAGAAATGGACATTCTGGGCTGAGTTATCCACCCTCATCGCGTTCACTTCTTTTCGAGGGGGTCTTAATTGGGAGAAAGCAAGTTATTTTTGGCTCTCAATAGTAGTCGGTCTGCCAGAGATGGTCGTTGTTTTCACCCTCTTGGGCCTTATGTTCAAGGCAAACGCATCCTCTGAGAAATTGCCCCTCAGTCCTGGTTAACGCCGTTACCGGAGAAGTGGCGTTTCGCAGGAGCTGACTCGATGCTTGCCGGGGAAAAACGGCGGTCAGGAGTTGAGGGGCGGCACGGGCGCGACCGTGCGGAAACTGGCGCGGGTCAGGCCGCGATTGACTTCGGCGTTTTTCATGAATTGTTCCCAGACGAAGCCGGTGCGGGCATTTTCGGCCATGACGATGGTGATGCCCACGTCAATGCCGAGGACGTCGGCGCTGTACCAGTTGATCAAACGGATTGAAGGCGTCCACGAAGCCGTAAGTGCGCCAGGCTTTTTGCGCCGTAGGTTTCGCGAATGTAGCGCAAGCACGCGCAGCGTCTCCTGCGGCAAAAATGGCAAAGAACCGGCCGTGGCGCACGGAACTACCGAGCCGTCGATGCGCCCCATTTCCGGCGGGCCGCCCCAGGCGGTATAGCCGCGCGTGGAGTCGGACGCGGTGATGCCCCACAAATCTTCGCTGTAGTCAGGAAATTGCTGCGCCAATTCCAGGCACCACAGCTTGTGCACTTTAGTGGCGATCACGGAATTGGTGAAATAGTCGGCGTAGCGATCGCGGCGGCCGCGAAAATCAAACCAGGCGTGGGAATACTGGTGCGCGAAGAGCGGCGCGTGCGCGCCGATATAGCGGATGCCATTAAATTCAAAATTGGGGCGCGTCCATGCCGACCAGGTGGCCACCGGAAGAGTGTGGCTGGCGGAGCCCAGGCCCAAGCAGATAAATCATCATGAGCTCGCTGTAGACTATCCCAGCGGGTGTGCAGGAAGCCGTTTTCCGGGGTCCAGCCCATGGAAAGAGTGCGCTTGCTTTGCAGCATCCAGTTCCAGTCCACGCGCTCGAAAATTCTGGTGGCCAGCTCGTATATTTCGGCGTCGTCAAAATAAGCGCGGCAGGTCAACACGCCACAAAGAAAAATGGCGGTGTCTACGGAAGAGACTTCGGACTGGAAGACGCGTTCGCCATTTTGAATGTTGAGGAAATGCGCGTAAAAGCCGTGCTCGTGCTCCACCCGGGTGGCCACGAAACGCAAGGTGTTGCGAACGCGGTCGCGAATTTCAGCGCGCTGCTCCCAGCCGCGCTGGTCGGCAATGCAATGGGCGGTAAGGCCGAAGCCGGTGGCGGCGATGCTGGCGGCGTTGCGTTGGTCGGTGCCGTCGGCGTGGCTGCGGTCTTTTACCAGGCCAGTGACGGGATTGGTTTCGTTCCAGAAAAACTGGAAGCTGGTGCGTTCGAGATCTTCGAGGAATTCGTCTTCGTCGCGAGTGAAGCGATATTTTGTGGGATCGTTTTCGAAGAGTGGGGCGCGCTCGGGAGCCTGCGGCGTGGCGGGCCGGGCCGCGTTGCAAGAAGTGCGGAAAGTGCGCCGCTGCCGGCGAGCGGAATCCCCGCGGCGAGGTGCGAAGCCTGGCGGAGTAAAGCGCGGCGCGAGATGCGGGCGCGCCTCATCGAGCGCACCGACAGTGGACCGGTAGCGGACGCTCTGGCGAGAGCGTGAAGAAAACGGTGCACGGAGGGGACTGGGTTCTCCTGTTCATCGACAGGACCATTTTACGAGAGGGGCTTAGCGGGCACGCGCAGAGAATCTCGGCGCGAGGTTCCGCCGCTTACGAGGATAGGCAAGCTGGAAACGAAGTGCGAAGGATAGTGAAGGAAAGTGCGAGGGCTGTGTCCATGGGGGCACCAAACGCGGTGTCGGGCGGGCTACCAAGGCAGGTTAAGGCGCGGGACGGAAACAGTGAATCTGCGCGGCTGGCGTGCTATGTTGCGGGGGGCATGAGGAGAACCTGGCGATGAGATTGGGCATTCGAAAATCGTTTAAGGTGCTCGCGCCGGGCGGTTCGCTGCGGAAGCGGGTGGCGTTAAGCCTGGCGGTGGTGCGGCTGATTCTGGTCCCGGTGATTTTCTTCGCGGTGTACTACCTGCTGGTGGTGGGACGAATCGTGGAGCGCATCGTGAGTTTCGATGCGCCGGCGGCGACACTTTCTCAACAAGCCTCCATCGAGATGCTGGAGGCGCAGGCGCGCGGAACGCAATTATTTGCTGCTGTACGATCACTTCTTCTCTGCAAGCCAACCGCGAGTCGATTTCCAAGCTGGAGCAAATCCTGCGCGCTATACGCGCAGTTGAATGCCGCGGACCAACCACTGACGGACCGCGCACTGGATGCGCTGCACCAGTACGACCAACAATTTCAAAATGCGGTCGCCAATATGCAAAAGCCCGGGGACGCGCCGACCGATCGCATCCGGGATGTTTTACAGGCCTACGAAAATGACCTGGGCGGCATCTTGAAAGGCGCGAAAAATAAGCGCGCGGGACCAATTGATCGAAGAGCTGCGCATCGCGCATTGGATCTTTTGATTCGCAGATCACCAAGACGGCGCAGGAGGGCAATCCCGCGCTGCAACAGATTACTTCCGACTTGCAGACTTCCGGGCAGGATGTGTTGCGGCTGACTTCGGAGCTGGAAGCGCGCAACTGGGACCGCATTGACGGCGACCACCGCAGGGCGCGGCGGCTGATTTCGCACTCCGAATGGGCGTTGAGCATCGTCTCGGCGATCACGCTGCTGGTGAGCGTCTGGATCAGCTTCGTGTTGCCGCAACAGGTGGTACGGCCGCTGATGAGCCTGAAAGAAGCGGTGGACCACGCCGCGGCGGGAAATTATGAAATTGAATTTGAAATTCGCGGCGAAGGCGAAGTGGTGCAACTGGCAAACAGCATCCGGCTATTGATCAGCCACGTGAAAGAACGCTACGAGGGGACGATCTCGCGGCAGCCCGCTACGTGAGGCGCATGCATTCGTGGAATGCGCGAAAGGGGCTGAGAGTTGCAATTGTTACAGGTGATTGTTAGCATCGCCATCCTGTCCCAGAGGATCGGAACATTCGTCGCGCGTCCTGATTGCCGGCCTGATCGGTTGCATGGTGCTCGTCTCTGACGCACGAGCGCAAGGCTTTGGAAATCTCAGCAAAAAGAAGATCGTTTTACACCGCAAGCTCCCTCCCGCCATTCAGTTCACTGGAACGACTTTCACGGTAAAAGTCAGCGCCCGGGACCCCAAAGACGCCGACCTGGCCGGCAAGATGAAGGATCTGCTGGAAACCGAATTACTGAAAAACGACAACAAGCTGCACGCCGAAGCGAATTCGCAGGAGCTGGTGATCAACTGCACGGTGACGAATTTTTCGGTGCCGCCTCCCCAGCCGTTCACGCGCAACGAAGTAGTCATGCAGAAGGGCAAGCAACTGGAGCAGCCGGTGCAATACAACAAGATCACCGGCTCGCTGGAAGTAAGCTACCAGGCGCGCGACCCGCGGGCCGGGAAAGCGCTGGACGCCGACAACATCGTGGCGAACTATTCGGAGGATTTCGAAGCGGGCACGAACCAGCAGGCGGGAAAATCGCTGGGCACAAAAATGGCGGATCCCTTCAAGCGCATCGCGGGTAAAAAAACCGAAGACTCCAGCGGTCCTCCGACAGCCACGCAGTTGCGCGAAGATTTGATTCACAAGGCTATTTACGAGATTGCGTCGCGGATTACCGCTACGAACGAGCCGGTGGACATCATGCTGGCGCAGGGCAAGCTGGATAAGGTGAATCAGAGCGCCGAGCACGGTTTGTGGAGCCGTTATCTGGAAGACTTAGAGCGCATGCCGCCCCTGCCGAACGGCGAAGGATGACGCGTACCGCTTGTACAACATCGGAGTGGCCTACGAGGCGCTGGCGTACCAAACGGAAGATCGCAAGGCGGCAAAGGGATTTTTGCAGGAAGCAGCGATCAATTACGGCAAAGCCGTGGACGCCAAGAAAGATGAGAAGTATTTCCTGGAGCCGCAGAAACGAATCGAAACAGCCATGGCGTATTACCGGAAGATTGAAGGTCACGACAAAGCGCTCGCGGCAGCCAACGCTCCGCCAACTACCGCTCCCGCGCCGACTGGAAGTGATGCGGCAAAAGTGGCTCGTGGCGCGAAAACGGGCGGACCGAAATCCGGAAACAAGGCTGGCGGTGGCGGGAAAACTGGTGGGGGGAGCGGGGCCTCCACTGGGAGCGGAAATGGGAATGGCGCGGCGGCAGGGAGCGGAGCAAAAGCCACAGCCAAACCTGGTGCTCCGGCGCTGACGAATGAACAGATCGTGAAGATGGTGAAAGCCGGCGTGGATGAAGATAACGTGATTGCCACCATCCGCGAAGCGGCGGCCGTGCAGTTTGATTTGACGCCCGATGGACAAATTGCACTGGCCGGCGGCGGGGTGAAGGGCAAGATTCTGGCCGCCATGCGCGCGCGTGCGAAACTTGGGAACCGGCGAGCTCCCGGGGGCGACTGAGTTTGCACCTTTCGCGATTTTTTCCAATGGCAGGTTTGGGAGTAGTGACGGCGCTGGCAACGGCGATGCTTGCCGGTGTGCCCTGCAAAGTCAATGCGCATGCCCGCATGGTCGCGCACGGCGGTGCTCAGGGACCCGACCAGGAACAGTGCAACCTGTCCAAAGATTTGGTCGTGCAGGCGCTGGAGCGCGTGAAATCGGGAACGAAAGACGAAGCTGAGGACGGGCTGCAGCTTTTGAAGCACGCGACGGAAGTGTGCATCAACAATGGGGACGCGTGGTATTACCGGTCGGTGTTCGAAAAGGAGCGCGGGCAGCCGGGCAATGTGCAATATGCGCTGGACAAAGCGAAGAAGTTTGGATCGGAGGCCATGGAGCAGGGTGCCAATCCATTTCACCTGGCCACCGGAGGCGCTGCAGGCGGAGCAGCGACGGCGGACGGCGGCACAGTAAAGAACGCGGCGCTGCCGGAGAGAAATGGGCGCTGGTTGTGGGCATCTCAAAGTTCCAGGACAAGCATTTGCCGCGTTTGAATTACGCGAGCAAGGATGCGAGAGATTTCAGTTCCCTGCTGCTGGATCCCAATGTCGGACGGTTCAAAGCGGCGAATGTGCATGCGCTGGCGGAAGGGCAAGTCACCGCCAAGGAACTGAAAATTGAATTGAACTGGCTGGCACGAAGCGCGCAGCCGGATGACCTGGTCGTGATTTTTCTGAGCAGCCACGGCACGCCGCGGAACCGCGACACCGCGGAAGTAAACTACATTGCCACGAGCGACACGGAAACGGAGCCGGAAGATAACTTGTTCGCGACGGCTTTTCCCATGGTGGAGATATCGGACGTGGTGCGGACGCGCATCAAGGCGCAACGCACCGTGATTTTTCTGGACACCTGCCACAGCGGCGCGGCGGTAAGGGATGCAGCGGCGTCGGACAAAGCGCTGGACCGTATCCGGCAAGGGGTGGGACGCGCGATTGTGACGTCCAGCGCGCCGGAGGAGCAATCCTACGAAGGTAAGCCATTTGACAATGGATATTTCACGCACTTTTTGCTGGAAGCGCTGCGGAAATCCAAGGGTAATGATTCCATCGAGCAGGTCTATGAGTCGGTGAAACAGAATGTTGCAAAAGCAGCCGGCTCAATACAGCGAAAGCAAACGCCGGTGCTGAGCAAGAGCGAACGCGGCCAGGAAATTGTGATTGGTGCGACCGCGGCAGGCCACTAAAGCCGCGCTAGCTGGTCGGCCGGCCGGTGGTTTTTTTTCTTCGGAAACTTTGTTTTCTTCTGTTCGAATAACTTCGGTGATTGACGACGACTGGACGCCCGGCTGTCCGACCGTCGATGGTTCCACAGGCGACACACTCTCGGAACGCTCTTGCAGTTGGCGTTCGAGTTCCCGAACTTCTTCCTGTAATTCCCCGGAGCTTTCCGATAGCTCCAACATCTGGTGGAGCACCATGCCGATAATGATCGGCATGAAATTGAACCAGTAGGCTGCGGTGCGAAATAACAGCAGGCTGAAAGCGGTGGCTACCACTGGGACGCCCACCAGACTGAGCATCAAAGCGAAGCGTGGACGTCGGCGATAATAGAAATACACAAACACAATCAAGCTGCCGACGACGAGATCAGCCAGTTTCTCCAGCCATTTTTGGGTTTCGCGAATGCCGCCGCCGAAATCGGACTCGATAGCCAGGGCAATAAGTTCCACACCAGCCATTTCGCCGAGTGGTGTCATATACACGTCGCGCGCGGCGCTGAAATTTCCACCGATCAACACGATTTTATCTTTAAGAAGATCTGTACGCCGGGCCCGAACGCTCGGCTCTGCTGCAAGCGCCTCCGCCGACGGGCCGATGAATTCGCGGGATTGAATAATGGGAAAGCGGTAGCGGTCGCCGTAAAAATTAAAAATTACGGGATGGTGGAGACCGGCATGAAGAGAAGAACAGTTGATTGCCGGATCGCCGCAGGCGTGGTGAAGAATAGCGCGAGCGAAGGAAGCCATGGAATCGCCGGCGTGTTTCGCGTCACTATATTTCGTTTCGAGGGCTGCGGGTTTTTCGGCCGCCTGAGTGTGCAGCAGAGAGGATTGTTTGGGACAAGACTCCAGCGAGCCCGTAACGCGAAACTCGGACTCGTAGCGGCGTACCAAACCGTCGGAATCCACAGGAAACCGTGGAATGCCTACAAAGTCTTCGCGCTGAAGCGTTCCGCCCAGCACGGGCGAGAGCTTCAGCGGCTCTTCCACATTTTCAGGAATTTCGGCCCACACGACCGGAGCCGCAGGCGCTGAACGCGCAGAGGTGGTTGGTGGAAGCACTGTCGCGAGAGCGGAAGCATCGGCAGCGCACCACTCCTCGGAAGAAGTGTCGAAATCCATGCCAATCACGGCGGGATGATAGCTCTGAACTGTGGAGGCCAGCCGCAAAAGCTGCTCGTTATTGAGAGGACTCTTGCCAGCGAAAAGATGCGGATCTTTGTAGTCCTCATCGTTGATTTCGACGAGCACAACACGCGTGGACATCTGCCGGCTGTGCAAGCGGAGGAACGTGTCGAGCCCGGCCATCTCAAAACCCTTAAGCACGCCGGAAACTTCCATGAAATGCACCACGACGGTGAGAATGACAATCCAAAGGAAGGCACGCAAATAATGGTGCGCAAATTTGCGCCAGGAAAAAGCGTCGCCAGAATGCTCGGGGTCGTTTCGTGTGCCCGGGTTTTTCACGATTTGCCGGAAGCGCCGGAACTTGCGAGAGATTCGAGATAGGCGCGCAGCAGGGCGCGTACCGCGGAAGGGTCCATGTCTTGCGGCCACTTCGAAGATTTTTGGGTGGCGCCTTCAAAGGCTTGCGACTTCGCGGAATAAGTTTCCCGCGAAGTGACGAGAATCCAGCAATCGGACCCGGCGGACGCGCCATTTTTGTCTACCAGGCTGAGGCGATAGAGACCAGGCTGTGTCGTTGGTGCGCTGGCGGAGGCCGGATGATGCGAGGTGTACTGCACGGCCAGGGGACCGCCGACGGGTCCGGCCCCATTACCATTGATCAGTGAGAGCTTCACCCAGTATTGCCCGTCACTCATTTCGCGAAACGCCGGCGCAAGATCCAACTGGCGATCTTCGAGTAACACGACGGTATCCACCAGTCCGGGCTCGATGCCTCGGCTGGCCGCGACCATGTATTTCTCGGGATCGCCGGTGAATAGTTTTCTTACCGCGTACCCAGAGATTGCCGAAGCTGCCGCCGCTGGATTTCCATTTGGCGGGATCCAGCGGAACGGCACAGCGGTCACCCTCATGACCGGTGCAGGAAAAATCCCGCGAAGGTTTTTCGCAAATGAAGGGTTGAGCGGCGGCGTCTTTTTTGTCCGGCTGGAGTACCACGGAACCGTCGGAGGCGAACAAACAGCCCGTGGCGGGCAATGATTGCCCGAAAGTTATGCGGGCATCGCCGTGCTTCCAGTCGCCAGTAATGCTCACCACCACAACGCGCTCAGCCTGATCTGAAATCGCAACAGGAATCACTACGAGAGGCACAGCGGCAACGATGGCAAGCCGCAAGAAGCTGGATGGTTGGGCCATGGTGAGCCTTAAGGACCTCGCAGCCGGGACAAGATTTAAAGGCGATAAGACGCAGGAGTATATCAGCAGGAGCAGAATTCAAAAACTATGCACCCGCAGCAAGTAAGGCGGCAACGACGTTGTGCTGTTCAACTGGGATTGCGCTGATATGGCTGCTTCAACGCTTACGCGGAGTGAGTGCGAACTTTTGCGGCTGCGACGTCAGACTTGGGGTCGGCCTTGCTGTCGAGGACAACGAAGCTGCCAGACTCAGTGCCATGCTGTGGGAAGAGAACAGTTCGGAAGGTTTTCGCAAGGATGATGCAGTCGAACCAGATCGTCCAGTTGCGGACGTACCAGGCTTCGAGTTGCACACGATCATCCAGCGTTAACTGATTGCGGCCGCTGACCTGCCAGAAGCCGGTCATCCCCGGACGCGACGACAAGATCGTAAACAAATCCACGCCGATGCGTTCGCGCTCCTGCGGGAAATTAGGGCGCGGACCCACCAGACTCATTTCGCCTTTCAACACGTTCAGCAAGCTGCGGGAGTTCATCCAGGCTCCAGCGCCGCAGAATATTTCCGATGCGCGTAACACGCGGATCGTGCTTACGAAGCTTTGCGAATTTGTACCACTCGTCGGCGGCATCGGGATTGTCCGCCAAGATGGCTGTTCAGCAACTCATCCGACTTCACGTGCATGGTTCGGAATTTGATGCAGCGGAAATTTCTGCCCTTATAGCCAAGGCGTTCCTGAATAAAGAGCACCGGGCCTCCGGAATCCATGCGGATCAGCGCGGCTACCATCAAACAAATCGGCAGCGCGATCAGGGCCAATACAAAGCCAATGGCCAAATCAAAACTGCGCTTGAGCCAACTGTTCCACGGCTTGGCCAAGATTGTTCGACAGCTTCAGCATCATCAGCCGTTCGCGCAGGAAACCATCCACGCGCAAATTCATCATCGGCAGGCCCCAGAGCTGGGGCACCACATACATGCTTTCGCACTCGCTGCTGCAGTTCGTGGACCAGATTTATGAGTTTGCGTTCTTCGAAGTTAGGCAGCGCGATCAGCACGTCTTTTGCTTTGGTTCTCTTGATATGTTTCAGCGCGTCACTGATGTTGCCGAGCACAAAAACTTTTTTGTCGCCACAAACGCGATGCACGCGCCGCGTCGCGCCGGATCTTCGTCCAGCAATCCCACCACTTCATAACCGAGCACCGGGTCGGAAGACAGCCCGCGCATGGCCAACTGCGCCGTTTTGGTGGTGCCAATAATAAGGATGCGCTTTTTCCAGTACCCGCATCCCCGAATCGCTTTGGTCCAGTACCGCGAAGTTGGCAAACCGCCAGCAGCAGCAGCCCCGGTCATCAACACGGTGGCCGCGATAGCAGCGCTTCGCTGTGACCACCGCGATGGCCGCAAAAATTACGATCAGCCCCAGCACCGTCGCCTTGGTGATGTGCGATTTCGTTCCACAGCGTGCGGCGTTGGGTATAGAGGCCTTCCATGGCCAGCAGCAACACGATCAACAAGCTCCACAGCCAAGAAAATTCCAGGTAGTGATGGAAATTGAAGGCCGGATTGCACACTGCGGAGTCGACGCGCGGCAACAGCTCGGCACGGATGGCGATCGCCAGCCGCAGCGACAATCGCGATCGCCAGCATATCGGTAGCAGTAACGCGAATACGCAGATAGCTTGATGTTGAAACCGACCGAAGCGGCGCCGCTTTGTCCGCGGCGACGGTATGCGCGGCGCTGCGTGGTGTTATGACTTTTTCGGGCGCGATGGTCGCGGTGGACATCTTTCGGATCGCTGGCCGACAAAGCCTTGCGTCGTAAATAGCGCCTTCTGAGCCGACTTCACTTGATGCCAATACCTTAACGCATAGTCGGCCACTAGCCGTTCACTAACTCCATCGGTAAAACCATGTAATCGGTATCGATGGTGCGCTGTAATTAGTTCCATGAATTACTCAGACTAAACCCCATCTGAATCAGCCACTTCAGGCGCTGGCAAAGTTGCGGACCGTGCACGCCAAAATCTTGGCGATACAGTGCCAAGTGATCGTGCACCACCGCTTCCCAACGATAGTTCGTGCGAGCGCGATGTTCGGCTTTTGTGCGAAACTCTGCAACCAACTCCGGGACATCCAGAAGCATCTGCAACTTGCGGCACAGATCCTGCGCGCCTTCCGCGCCTTTGTAGTTGAAGCCGGCATTGCCGACGACCTCAAGATTGGAGGCCGTGTCGTTCACCAGCACGCAATTGCCGAAACCCATGGCTTCCACCAGGGCAGGATGCGTGCCGCCGACTTCGTCTGGCAGCACGAACATGTAGGCGTTTTTCTGCAATTGGGCAGTAGCCCTGGCCGTAGACGCCGCCGGTAAAAATTACTCGCGGATCTTTGGTGGATTTCAGGTACCGCACATATTCTTTTTCCCAAGGATCGGCACCAACGATGACCAGCTTTTTATCCGTGTTGGTTTGTTCGAAGGCGCGAATCAGATGATGGATATTATTTTCGGGCACCAACCGCCCTACGAAGAGCACGTACTCCCGAGGCTCAAGCCCAAATGATCCACCCATTCTTGGCCTTTGGCTTCCATCTCCCGATGCCATATGTGATCAGGGCGGAATCGGTGTGATAAACCTCGGAGTAATAGCGTTGGACGTCCTGGAATCCGACACGATGGCGTGGCAAAAACGCACCGCTAGAGATTCCGATAAACGCAAATACCAGCGTGCGAACTTTCCCCATTTTCCGCGCTGCCAATCGGTGCCATCGACGGAACATACCATTTTCATTCCCACGAGCCTCGGAATGGGCGCAAACAAAGTTGTGCCGGTGATGAAATAGTGCACGACATCGACGCGATGAAAGGCTACATGCATGGAAGCGAGGAAAGCATGAACGATTGTGCTGAGATTTTTCGATTTTATTGTCGGAAATGTGACTAACTTACACCCTGATAATCGTCGCTGGGGTAATCGGTCATCCCGGAGCGGTTGTACACCACTACCTCGTGGCCGTTGGCGACCATGCCGCGAGACATCGCGTCCACGGCAGTTTCAAAGCCGCCGTTCTTCGCGGGAATCGCTTTGATGCCGATCATGGCGATACGCAAGCGCGCGCTCATATCTGGTTGGTTAGACGACAGAATGCCCCAAAATTTTGAATGCACGCCCACTCCGGGGCTATACGATCTGAATAGCTGCTGTCTTTTTGAACAGGGCGGCCGGTTGCGCTTCTTCATTCAACTTCATCAGGAGATTCTGTATCGGTTTTTCCGCGGCTTTATAGACATCCTCAACCCTGATCGTTCGTAAACAATAGGGCTGATCGAAGAGACAATAATCGAGGCACGGGCGGCACCAGAATCCGGAGCGAATCACAATTTCGTTGCCCGACCCAAGGGGCCGAACCAGGCAGGTTCGCCAGGACCGAAAATAGCGACCACCGGGACGTTTAACGAAGTCGCGATGTGCATCGGCCCGCTATCGTTGCAAATAAGCAAATCGCATTTTTTGAGTACAGCCATAAATTCCCGCAATGGCAATGACAAAGAAACAAATCGCTCATCCGGCGGAAGAGGTGGAGTCTTGCCGGGTTCCTGAAACCACAACACCTTTACCGGGAAGCGATCAGACAGCCGCTGAACTACATCGACAAAGTTGCCTTCGCCCCACTGGCGTATCGGGCTGCGGGCTCCCGGATGTACTGCTACGAGAGTGTCGCCCCTCCGGATGCCGTGGTCGGTCAGGAATTTTTCGGCGTCGCGATCCTCTTCGGAGCTCAGATAGAGACGGGGCTGGCGCTCAATAATGGGCTTTCGAAGATGCTCGAGGAGTCGCAACGAACGGTTGGCCTGATGAGGATTTTTGAGATCAGGTACAACTTTGTCAGTAAGAAACAATCCGCCTCCACCATAAGAATAACCGACGCGGCGGCGAGCCTTGATAAACCACAACATGAAATTGTCGCGGAGGTCGGCACGGGAAGCGAAAGCCAAATCGAAGTGGCGGGCCTTTAAAAGTGTTAAATTGCGAAAGAGCGCCAGCCACAGAGCCGAGAACGGATTGTACTTCTTCAAGCGCTCGTAGTGCTGGGCCCAGGGAACACTGACGAGAATAATTTCGTCGACGACCTTTTGATTAGCCAGCAAAGGGGCTGCTTTCGGGCTGGCTAAAAGAACGATGTGAGCCGCTGGATATTGCAGACGAAGATTCTGCAGGAAAGGCATCTGCATCACGAGATCGCCGAGATGCCAGTATTCGACGACGAGAATATTACGGACTCCAGCGTCAGGCACATCGGAAGACTGCGCAGGGTGCCGGCGATCTAATAAAGAAACGATAGGGCCGGCAAGGGCTTCGATGGCACGGATGAGCCGCAACTTCCATTTGCCGAATTTCGTGAGAGCGGCGCGAGCAGCGGCGTCGGCGGCCTTAGCGCCGGCGCTGTGAAGTTCCGCCGATGTGGTGATCTGGACCAATATTTTCCCTCTAGCGCGAGACGACTTTATTTTGCGTGCAAAGCACGAATCTCATCCACGGTAACGCTCGCAGTACCTCGTTTTCCGACTTTAATACCCGCCGTGATATTAGCGAAGTTTGTAGCAATTTCGAGGCTAGAACCACAAGCCACCGCCGAGGCAAATGCGGCGATGGCCGTGTCCCCTGCACCGGTGACGTCATAGACGCTGCGGGCGGTGGTAGGAATGTCCACGCGGCGCAATCCCGCGGGAGATTTTTCAAAGAGCGACATGCCCTCTCCGCCGCGAGTAACGACTAGCGCTTGCAAAGCCAACTTATCTACAAGACTGCTGGCGCGGTCCTCCAAAGATGATTCAGCGGATTTTGGCTCTGATAATTGAGCCAATTCACGGGCGTTGGGCATGAGAATGTCCGCACCGAAATATTTCTGAGCATGGCTGTCTTTAGGGGCCACGATACTGCGGACACCGAGCCGCTCGGCAGCGGCAAAGGTCTCCCCCAGGACGCGAGGAGACAGGACGCCTTTGAGATAGTCGGAGCACACGACAGTTTGGATGCCAGGTTGAAGTCCGCGGATCACCCCAATCATGGTTTCCTCCAAAGCAGTTACCAAAGGGGCGGTAGATTCCTCGTCGAGACGAAAGACCTGTTGCCCGTGTTCGAGGGACATCAAACGGGCTTTGCGGGTGGATTTGCGCCGAGGATCAGTAATTACGCCGGTAGTTTCCGCTCCGTGACTTTGGAGCAGCTCGCGGATATGCCGGCCGGTTTCATCTTCCCCCACGACACCGAGCACGCTGACCTGCGCGCCGAGGCTGCGAAGATTTTCAACGACGTTGCCGGCTCCACCGAGCGTGGAGGACCGCGATATCACATTGAGGATGGGGACCGGGGCTTCGGGAGAGATGCGCTCGATGTGGCCCCAAAGATACTCGTCGAGCATAAGATCGCCGATGACAGCGACGTGGCAGCGCGAGAGGGACTCCAGCAATGGCCCAAGATGGAGTTCGCGCAATTATCGAACCTCGCCGGCGACTTGATGTTGCAGGCCATCGTTGGGGGAACCAACGATGGCGTCTTCGACAACGCCGCAAATCAGATGAACGATCAGGGTGTGCACTTCCTGAATGCGCGCGGTGCAATCGGAGGGGGCATTGAGACATACATCCACAAGAGGAGCGAGCTGGCCCCCGGTTTTACCGGTCAAGCCGATGGTGGTCAGACCAAGAGTCCGTGCAGATCTGAGGGCGGTTGTGATGTTAGGAGAGTTGCCGCTGGTGGAAATTGCGAAGGCCACGTCGCCGGGCCGCCCGAGCGCCTGCAACTGGCGGGAGAAAATTTGTTCGAATCCGAGATCATTGGCGATGGCGGTGAGAGAGGCGGATTCGCTGGTTAAAGCAACCGCGGCCAGGGCCTGACGATCTACGCGATAACGGCCAACCAACTCGGCGACGAAGTGTTGGGCTTCAGCGGCGCTGCCCCCATTGCCAAACACGATAAGCTTGCCAGCGGATCGCAAACATTTGAGGATGAGGGTGGAGGCTTCGGCAATCTGAATAGTTGCCGGCCCGAGCAACTGCGCGGAGACCGCGACGCTCTCTTCAACTTCACGCTTGATGCGATCGATGTAGTTCGTCATGGCCAACGATTTGCGCCCATACCAGTTTATGTCATCCGGCCAATCAGCCGCATCCACTTGCCAATGTTATGTGGGCTGCAATGGTTCGACAGGAGCAGGAGCAGGGGCTGAGCCCGCTTTCGAAACTCAGGCAGGGATGGACCTCCGGGTCGCCATGGCCCAACTCCGAGGCAGATTTTTTTTGATTTCGATGTCCTCAAAAATATTGCTTTCCCGGGCGCCGTGCGTTTTAACCCAGGAGGCCATGGCGCGTATGCCATCCTGAAATTCTGTCTGGGAAGCAGGGCCAAAAATTTCGTGGGCTTTGCTGTGGTCCGCGAAAGCGATCTTCACTTCATTGCGAGGATCGAGGTGCAGGACTTTAGCAGGCGAACCCATAGCCTCGGCGACGATGGCGGCCATATCGTTGATGGTATAAGGCGTGTCGGTGCCGACATTAAATATCTGGTTGCGCGCGGCAGGAACGTCCACGCAAGCGGCGATGGTGGGCGCGATGTCGTTTATATGGGTGAAGGCGCGCACCTGAGTGCCATCGCCAAAAACGGTCAGCGGCTCGTCGCGAAGAATCTGATTCATGAAAATTCCGATGACATTGCGATAACGGTCACCGATGTTTTGGCGTTCGCCGTAAACGTTGTGGGGACGGAAAATTACATAGTCGAGATTAAACATTTCGTGACTGACTTTCAGTTCCTGCTCGACAGCCAGTTTGGCGATGCCATAGGAATCTTCGGGTACTGGGATCATGTCTTCCCGCAGGGGCGGCTCACCAGCTCCATATACGGCGATCGAGGAAGTGAAAACCAGGCATTTCACGCCGTGATTTACACAGGCATTGATGATGTTCACGGAACCGATGAGGTTGTTGTTGTAATTGAAGCGCTTGATGAAATGACTGAGACCTTCGGCCGCGTAGGCAGCGAGGTGATAGACATAGGTGAAGGATATTGCTTGAGAAGAGCTGATCGAGGAGCGCGAAATCCATGAATGGAACCCTGGACGAAGACGGCTCCGTCGGGAACGTTGTCGGAAAATCCGCCACTCAGATCGTCCAGGACGATCACCTGGTGGCCAGATTTCAGTAGCTGTTCAGCGACATGCGAGCCCATGAACCCGGCTCCCCCAGTGACCAATGAAACAAACATAAAACACTCCCCGTAATTCCAAGGTTATTTTAACGGTTCTTGATATTACAAACCGCGCGGCCATCGGATGACAGAAACGGGCCGCTCACACGCGCAACGACTCGGGCTCGACACTGGATTCATTGGGAGCAACGAGCGGAGTTCGCAACCCTGCACCCAAACCGCGATAAATAGCGAAGAGTGCGCGGAGATCACGACGCCATAGGCGCAGCGCGGTGTAAAAACCGACATGAAAAATTGCGAAACCCAGAGCGTGACTGGGCACCTGCCACCAATGCAGGTGTTTACGAGCGACGAAGACCATGTTGCGGGTGCTTAAGAATTGGCGGCGCTCTTCGCTACCTTTGCCCAAAACCTTCACATTTGTCGCTCCATCAATGTGCCAGAGATGAGCCTGGGGCGCGAACGCCAGGCGATAGCCTTTTTTCAGGAAACGCACAGACCAATCGAGATCTTCGGAGTAAATGAAGAAACGGTCGTCCAACAGGCCCAACTCCCGTATGACGCTGGAGCGAACCATCATGGCACAGCCAGTGGCCTGAGTGATGTCACTGCAGATTATCAAACTGATTTTCATCCACCTTTTCCAGCCGCGGTGTTTGGCAATACTGGTCCACAAGCTGAAATCTCCACCGGCGTACCAAAGGTGTTCGGGTTCATGAGCAAAAAAAATCTTAGGACTGAGAGCGGCTACCTCGAAGGTCGCTGTCCATCACCGCGAGCATCTGGGCAATAAAGTCGGGTGCAGCGAAAGTGTCGTTGTTGAGCAACAGCGCGATTCGCTGCCTCTCGCGAGGGCATCGCGGAGGGCAGCATTGTTGGCGCCGGTAAAGCCATAATTTTTTCGAGGGCCAAAAACGGCCCAGGGATAGCGCTCCGCCACGAGCGCGGCCGAGCCGTCCGTGGAGGCGTTGTCCACGATAACGGTGTCGATAGGCTCGCCAGTCTGCAGCGCCAGGCTGTCGAGGCAAGCAGGCAGGAGTTTCTCGCCGTTGTAGTTCAACACGATGACCGTGCAGCGCGGTTTCAATGGCGTGTCCTCGGGCGTGAAGCGGCGGCGAGAGTACGGTTTAGTTCGTCGCCCGGAAGACTCAGGACGAAGCCCCTCATCACGGCCCCCGAGGCGGTGCATCAGGCTGATCCAATCAATCCCGGGGGCCAGCGCGCGGTGATCGAGGTGCGTGGCCAACGCCGGTACGGGCACCCAGAGTTTCAGTGTCTTTCCGAAAAGAATCTGTGGCCAGCCATACAGCCACGATTTGGCAATCATCTTAGCGAAGAGCTTATCGCGAAAAAGCAGACGGAGGAATTGCAACGGGTTAAACACAGAATGCTTGGTGATGCTCAACCACAAGCTGCAGTCGTGATTGCGCCAGCAATAGGTGCGAAAAATATGCCGCTTGCGCCTGAGCGTGTCCTTGCGGGTCAGGAACGTCAAGCAGGTGGATGCGGCGGTTCTCCAATGATGATCGTTGTGAACGCGAATCCATTTGGGAAAATCGTGTATTTCGCAGGTGTAACAATCGAGATGGTCGTAGGGGAAACAAAATCGGCGTCACGATAGGCTCGCAGAAAATCGAGCATGCCTGAAAACTGATCGGGGAGATAGACGTAGTCATCTTCCGCGAAGTAAACAAACTCGCTGTCGGTCTGTTGCAGCAGAATGTCGATTTGTTTTCCGAAGGTGGCCTGGTTTCCGGCGCCCGCCAAGGGCATCAGAACGACATCGTCAGGAGGAAAATATTTCAAGAAGAGATCCGCGTACTCTTCGGGACACTTGTCAAGAAGCACCCAGACCTTGGCGCGCAGAGAGCCCAGAGATTCCTTTAACGAGCGCAAACAGATCTCCGAAAGCCGCAGTTTATCGTCGCTGAACGGCAGGCCCAATGCGGCTGGGGCAACCTTAGGATAAATTCGATAAGCAATCGATATGTCGTAACCACTCATAGGTTATCGGGTTCAACTCCCCTGCTGCGCTGCATCTCCAAGGGACTCCTTAGTATAAGGCTTGATACCGTCAAGGCTTTCCCTGCCGAGAATGGCCGCGGCAGCCAAGAAACCCAGGTGCACCCAGAAAAAAGCCAGAATAGTGCCGTCGGTAAACTGAAAGGAAACGCTGTACAACAAAACGCCGCCGATCAGGCCCAAGAGCATAGTGTCGGGGCCGCCAGCGCGTTTGAGCAACGGACGAGCTCTGCGCCACACCGAAATGAAGAAGCCAGCGAAAATCGTCAGACCAATTAAGCCGGTGTCGTGAAGAATACGAGTTGGAGTATTTCCGATCCAGGTTTTTTCGCTGGCGAATTCAGGGATGTAGTTGTTCCAGTCAAAAGTAAGGTTGAAACTGGCGGTACCGCTGCCCAGAAATAGATGGGCAGGAATCTCCTGCCAAGCATCTTGAAGAACCAGAAGCCTGACCAAGGCGGTCTCGTCACGCAGCCCTCCATAATAAAGATCAGTAAACCGTTCTTTCAAAACCCCTCCGGCAGCGGCGATGGCCAGCGCGCAGACAAGGCCAAAAATCAGTGCCGGCGCCAGCAGACTTTTCTGACCGACGGCCCGAATATGACGAGTCTTCCAAAACGCCCAGATGCTGACGACCACTAAAGCCAGTAAAGCCGCGCGGGAATAACTGAGGACCGTTCCCAGGGCCGTGATAGCCAAACCGATCGCGGAAACCAGGCGGTCTTCTCCCGACAGAAGCCGAACCAGGAAAAAGATTGCACAGCATGCAGCGTACGCGCCAAAAAGATTGGGTTCATACATCGATCCGTAGGGAGCGGCCACATCCACGAGATATTGGCCAACGCTCATGCCAAAGTCCGTGCGGAATGCGTAGTGCGACAGGGTGCAAAAAATTCCGTACAACGACTCCGCAACTCCCACAGCTAAGAGGATCCGAAAAGCCTTTCGAAGAATATCCAAATTAGGCATCAGGTAGCGGACCAGAAAATACGGAATCACGGCCAAGCTGTTCTGCAGCGCCCAACGTTGGGTGCTGGAGGGTTTCGAGGAGCCAACCGTTGAGCTGACAAAGTTGATAGCGATGAATACGAGGACCCAATAATCCAGTTTGTCGAAGTGGGAGCGGTTCTTGGACGCCAGAAACGCAACAGAGACGGAGAGCAGGACAATTACGGTAGCAAAATGCTCGGGACGAGCTTTCCACTTGGAAATCTCTACGAAGAAGACGGGCATGGCGCTGCAGCCAATCAAAACAAATAGGGCTCCGTAAGGCCACCGGACGAACGTGAGAAGGAGAAAGGGGACAAGGATGAATAGACCGCCGAGCCAGGCGAGGTCTTCGTCCCAGGCAAAACGCAGCACCAGAAGAATAGCGAAGGCGGCAAATGCAAAATGTACGCGCTTTATAACTTTAGCAGTCCAGAATGAAGAGGAAACAATTTCCGTCATACGCTAAATAACCGGCACCTCTATTCAGATACGCTAGCCGCGCGTTTGCAATCCTTGCACGCTGCAACATCGACCACCTTGGTCATAGGCGCGCCAACTCCGCTAATGGCGGACGACGCGAGCCGGCCTCGTAACGTGAGCGGGCGTCACGGCAGCGGGAGCGTTCCACTGCGATGCGACTTTCCACAGTGGACCACCCAGGTCGGTCCTGATGAAGGTCACTGTTCCAGTCACCACGAGCGAAGCCATGCCCATCAGATCGATATTTCCCCCCGGCTGAAATGTGACTGAGCCGCCGGGCAACGTAAAAAAAGTCACCATCTCTCCGGGACCGAGGCTGCTCGTAATCGTGGTGATGGGTTTGGGAGAAGGATTGAGACCGATGGAATGAACCCCCTGGATGTCAATACTGGTGTCGGGAGAAAGCTGAGTGGTGAAGCCGGAGGTGAGAGGAAGGTTGGCACCGTGATATAGGTTGTCCTGATAAACCACGCTCGCAAGATTCGTGCTGGTGACCACGGAATCCGGCGCCCCCAAGATGTGATTGCGGGCGAAAACGATGCCCGAAGCATTGCCGGCGTTGACATTAAGAATGTACCCTTGGCCGTTGCTAACGCCGACGTTGGCCGCAAAATAGCTATCGGCAATGGTCAAGCCCAGGGTGCTGACGTTGTGGGTGTAATTAATCTGGTAAGCTCCGTTCACCAATTCATGATGAGATCCATTGAATATGATATTGATGCCGCCATCAATCTGCACAGCAAGAGCGGCAAACTGAGAAACGAGGCCCTCAAAATGTATGGAGTTGGGATAGCCGCTGACCCCGCCTGGTGATCCGCCCATATAGATGTTGGTGCCGTCACCGACAGCGGCTCCATCAAACTGGCAGTCGACAAAACGCAATTCAAAAACCGCGCCTTCCAGCCGCAGAGCATTGCCCCCACCCGCATTGCGGATGACCACGACATTGTTGAACACCAGCCACTGAGAAGCGGCGGCAAAACTGTCGTTGCGCGATTTAATGTGAATACCAATTCCGGAGAAATTGCTCGCGAAATGTTGTCGAAAAAGGATTCCCACATACCGCTGTTCACAGTGGAACTGCTGTCCAGCAAGAAGCCATCCTCATTGGTGTTACCGGCGGAACCGTACATGCGAAAGCCAGAAAGAAGGATGTTCGTAGCGGGATCACTGTTGGTTTGAGGAATCACAAACATGGGATTGTTGCCATTGGTCGACTGTAGAGACGTGCCGTTGCAGGGCGCGGTCGACGGTGCAAACCGCCGTCCCGCTGGCGCTTTGCGAAGCGCCCATGCCAATGATCTTCATCCCTTTGCGCAAAGTGATCGTTTTAACGGTGAAGGTATAGGGACCCAGATAAATGGTTACGGATTTAGTGCCGGGATCGATGTTGCTAAGATTCAGATTCACGCTGGGGGACAGCGCATAAATGATGCAGCCATTAGCGGGGCAAGCCGTAATGGCGTCGGGGACGCCACCCGGAAAGCGGTCCGCAAAAATCACGTTGGCCGATCGCGCATGCCAACCACACCGTTGATATCGGTAATCTGCGAGTCTTCCAGCGCTCCACTGGCTGCGAAACGCGGAATGGTGCCAATGGTACGCACGCCGACAATTGGGGGAGTCACAGGAGCAATAAAGGAGGGAGCTGGTGAGGAGGAAGACGTGGAAGCCGAGGTTGAGGGAGTCGACGCAGCTACAGCAGTGCCGTCGGTAACGGCGGGGCTACTTTGGCGTAGGCCGACGACGGCAACCCGCCCAAGGTCTGGGCGTCACCAGCCTTCAGTGCGTAGGGCACACTCACGATCAGGATGCGGTCTTCCTCAGCGGCACCCGGTCCGATAAGTTGCACAGCCAGCCAGCGTGGCGCGCCGGAGGCAAAAACTTCCGGCGGCACTCCTTCCGTCGCCGTGGCTCCCAACATAACATCATAGCGTCCTTGAGAATCGAGCTGGGTATTTTGCTCTTCGTGCCAAAGAGGCGTGCCGCCGACGGCGTCCCCATAGATGAGAAAGCGGAGCGAAACAACGCCGGCGCGAGTAGCAACGGAGGGATATTTGACCGCGCAGAAAATTTTATATAGTGCGGCACTGCTTGATTGCAGGCATCCACGCCGTTCGAGCACTGCCCGCGGACGACGAGCGGCATCAGCGACAAACAGCAAAATAGCATCAAGCTCCTGGACCCGAACTTCATTTCGCCACCCCTCTTGGAGTTACGTCGCCAAAGCATTCGTCGCAAACGCTCGTCGAGCAGACTAAAGCAATGGTGCACGCGACGCAGCAATTCTCTACCTGACCAGGAAATGAAACTTCTCGGCCATCAAGGCTTGAACCACCCATGCGTCCGGATAATCCATCCACGCATCCGCGAAAGATGCAGCGAAGTTTTGCAATGCGACCTTTTTCAAAGAGGCAGATGACGATCACCAGTTTTAACAAGCTTGAAAGATATTTAAGAATCCAGCGCGGTTCCTGAGATAGGTATTGCCTGGCAATTATCAGGCTGTTACGCGCTATGAAATAGCGGCGCTCGGGAGAATGATTAGCGGCGCTGATTTGTCTGCCGAAGAAACGATGTTGCGTCAGATGGCCGACGGCATGACTCATGACCGGTCTGGAAGTCATTACCACCCGGAAGCCTCGGGCCCGGGCGCGGAGACAGTATTCAAAATCGACACAGTCAATAAAAATATCGTCACGAAAACCGCCCACGACGCGAAAAGCGTTAACGGAAAGGAGGCTGCCGGAAGTGAGAACCACGATTTCGTCGGTGGCGATGAATTCAGAAAGCGCGGAGCCTGGTCTCCGGTCACCTTATTAATATAGTTCGAACCGATGACCGCAATGGACTGCGGTGCGTTGTCGTGGCGAAAAACCTGGGCGAGAGCTTCAACAATGTCAGGCTCCACGGTGGTGTCCTGATCCAGTTGCAGAATCCACTGATAACCATGGTCTGCGGCCCGCCGGATCCGAGATTTAGAGCTCGTGCAAGACCCTCGTTGTGGGGATTAGGGATCAAATGAACGCCTGATCGAGCTGCCATTTCGTAAAGTTGTTGGACACGAGCGGCCGAGAGCCGTCTGTCCACCACCACAATGCAATGAACCTGAGGAAGGAGTCTCTCGATGCGCTCGGCGAGGTTCATGTCGGGGTGATGTGACGATGAGCGCGCAGGTGTTTTGAGGCGTAGGAGCAATTACATCGCGGGATGCGCGAGTCGGCCCATCAAGGCGCCGGTTAACTTCGAGCGCATGAGATTGCGCAGCGCTGCCGATCATGTTGTCCGCCGCAAGCCCGGACAGAAAACATAAGGCATTTGAGGTTGTGAACAAGGGACTCACGAATCAGTTCCCCGGCGCGCCGGCATGGCATTTTGTGATGTGCGGGCAAAAATTAGAAGCGGGGATGGCACATATGCGAAAATTTCTTCGCCGGCATCTTTTCCGAGATAGACCAGCAAAGATTCCAGGAGACGAAAAAGATGCCCCCGAATCTTGCTGCTGAACGACGGCTCGGCGGGCAGGCCAACCTGTAAATCGCCGGCTTTCGCACGGGAGCTTTGGTAATAAATCTCGTTCGTGCTCAAGCGGGTCTCGGTGCTGATGGAAGCGAGCTGGAAGACCGGCGCGCTCTAGACATTGGCGCCGATCCCGTCGGTGGAAAAAATAGTGAAATGCCGGGCGCCTTCCAGCCCCCGCCAAAACTTCTTAAAGCGAGCAGTACCCGGAACTCTTGATATTTGGCGTGGTGATCACCAGCGGCCGGCGACGGGCCGGAGGCGTTTCGCGCATTCCCTCAAGAGGCTCACGGGGTCAGCAACGTGTTCAATGACGTGGTTAAGAACTATGACGTCGTGATGAAGAGTTTCAGGGACGTCACCGATCGTGCCGGTGGAGTACGACGGCAGACTGGCGGCTATTCGCCGCAAAAAGCCACGCCTTCCGGATCGGGATCGACACCAGCCACCTTCCAACCCAGGGAACGCATACGGATGATGAATTCACCATTTCCGCAACCAACATCGAAAGCGTTCCGCCGGCGGGACTGGAGGAAGGCCGACCACGCTGCAAAGCGGCATCACGTCGGGCCGCCGGCAATAGAGAGAGCAGGCGCGGCAAAATTCCATTAGGGCGACGGACCGGGATATCCGGCCCTCGCCCAACCCGGCTTGCAATACTGAGACTGCGGCCATTGCCAGCCTTACTTTTCGCGTCCTGAGCGGTGTGAGTGATATCAGCACCTCTGTAGAGGGTAGGGAATTTATTCAGCACATGATAAGGGTCTAGCCAGAGAATATCGCAATCGGCACACCGGCGCATGCCCCCCAGTCCCCGGAACGCCGAAGAGCCAGTCCAACATTCCGGCATATAGCTCAAACTCCGCCAGATCCGCAAAATGGCCCGACAAGCGCCGCAACCCCTTGCAGCTGGCAGACAAGGAAATCGCCAATTCGATTTCGGCGGCCTGTTGCGCGGAAGTGCTGATAACGTTCAACCCTTCACCGGGGCCTGCACCGGTTTCCGCTACTTTGGGGGACGGATTGGGTTGAAACCAGGCGAAAAGCGCAGAAGGGCAGAAGCACCACAAGCAGCAACAAAATTTTGGTCATGAAAACGCCTGGGACAGTGGCCAAAGCGAAAATGGCTAGGGCCGCGACGATGAAGGAAGGCGTCAACATTTTGATGGAAGACTGAACGGGCGGGAAGGCGCCCCGGCGAGCCAAAAAAGAACCAAGGCATCGATCGCGACTCGTATCGGTGCAGGGCCATGGCCACGCCTTCGATTCCACGGAATTTCGTCAAGACGCAAGAGCCAGCAGATCTAATGGGCCATTCGACAAGATGAAGTTTAGCGGTGAGATTGGAGCACCCGCGCCCACCTGCACTACAGCAAACGGCCCCTGAGCGCGAGGCAATTTATGAACACACCTACCGCGAGCCATAAAACGCCACGGTGCTATGCTGCGCGAATTCGGCTCCCAACCAGAGATTTTCAGGCCATCGCGGGCGAAAACCACTATTAACAGTACAACAGGAAATGGAACGAGAAGCAGATATTTCAGCTGCGGCCGTCAAAGCAGCGCGGCGCGATGGCGATCCTGCCCAAAGCTGGTCGAAAAAGCCGGAAACATCACACCGAGAAGCGATCCCGGTATCAACCAGAATTTCATCATTTCCTTCGTAGGGCGTGGCATAAAAAGCGACTTCGCTGGCGCTGGAAAGCAGCGAGCCGATGACGAAGCGATCCATCGTCACCATGAGGGGGCCGACAATGTTCATGATGGTAACGCCATTTCACCAAAACGCAGCAGTGGACCGACAACGCGGCGGTGAAAGGCCAGGCGGGTGCGCAGCACCGGAATGGCAATGATGAGACGTATTGAGGATGGAGCGGCCCAGGCCAACAAACAGCAGATTACCAGCACCGCCATGACCGGCACAAGACTTTTTGAGAAAGGCAGAACTGCCAAAGGCGCGGCATAGGCAAAGATGCCCATGGGGATGCGTTCCAGGGCAAAAATCAGATTGAGCGCTGGTCGGCTTCCAGCACCCCGCGAAGGCCCGCGGTGCTGATCACAGGCCGGAAGCGAGATAGCCAGCAGGTACACGGAGTACAAAGTTTCGTGCGAAAGGGCCGCAGGAACGTGCAGGCGGTGAACCAGCCAAGGAGCCAGCATAACGATACCTATGGTGGCGATTAGGCCGAGCGCGAGAAGTAGCAGCAAGGAGGTCCAGAGCAGTAGGGGCACTTCCTGTTCCTCGCCGGTGCCCAGACGCTGCGAGATCAACTGGGTCAGGGCGCGGCCAAGGCCCAGATCAAACAGCGTGGCATAGCCGATCAACGCCCAAGCCAAAGTGACTACGCCAAAACGATCGGTGCCCAAGCCTTTGATGAGCAAAGGTATGCAACAAAAAGCCACGGCGAGCGGCACCGCGTTGCCCATGAGATTCCATACCGTGTTACGGGCGAGCCGGCGGCCACTCGTCAGATGCGCATTCGGATTGGCACGGTCAGAATTCATTGGCGATTTGCAGGTCGCTATTCGGGCTCCTGATCCTTGCCAAGCGGGACAGCGTGAGCATTCGAATATATTTTCTCGCCGCCGTTCTGGCTGTTGAATTTGGTGGTCCAAAATTTCGGCAAATGTAATAGGACCCCGGTGAAGACCTCCTGAGCGAACACCTTGCGTTCATCGCGCCCGTCAGTCTGGGCCCAGACGTCCTGCAGGAATAAAACGACGACGGCGACGGCCACGGCCAAAACAGTACCTATAAACACAATTAAAGTACGAGGAGGATAGGATTTCTTGTCCGGTATCTGCGGAGAATCCAAAACTTTTACGGTGGGAATCTCCTTGGCTTCCTGAACCTTGGCCATCTCGTACTCGCGCGTAAGAGTTTCGAGAACGGCTTCTTGAATTTTGGTCTTGCCGGTACAAGTCCGCGTAAGTGCACGCCCAGCAGAGGCAATTTTCTCATGGAGGGATATAACGAGTCGTCAGCGTGGTTGGAATGGGCACGTGTGGTGGTGCTTTCGCCTTTGCCCTCCAGGCCCTCCAATTGATGCTGCAATTCTTCGATTCGCGCGTGCAGCGATCGCACCCGCACATTGCTATCGGAGTAAATTTGCCGCAAACCCTCGTATTCCGACTGCGCCGCGATTAAATTGCCCTGCAGCACCGCCGCTGCGCCCAACATAGCGCGGCCCTGCTCTTTCACGTCAATCGCTGAATTCTTGCTGGAAAACTGGCTGAACTTTTTCTCCGCGGTTTCTAAATCGTTGTTTACCGCCTTCAATCGCCCTTCGAGAAATATGCGTTCACGCCGTGCCGACGAGGTGCTCAATTCCGCTACCAGGGTATTCAGTTCTGCCACGTATGCCTGACACAATGCCGCGGCTCGTTGCGGACTTTTATCAGTAACCTCGATCGCAATAATCTGGCTTTTACGCTCCACCGAGATAGAAGTGTGGTCGGCCAGCGCGGGCCGGGCGTCTTCCATGCGCTTGATGCCGTAAACCTTCTGCAGATTAAACTCGTTGATGAGTTTGTCCTGCGCGGTGCGGCTGGAAAGAATCCCGACGAAAATGTCGCTGTTGCTCTTCATTCCCAGTAAATCAGCTGGCCATGCCACCGAGAGGGCTTCCACTCGCGGAGCCGGCCATCGCGGCTGCAGCCATAGCCAGGCCTGAGCTCCCTTGATTGTCAGGCGGCATCAAATGAGCGGTGGATCGATAGCGCGAAGGAATCAGAAATGCGATCGCGGTGCTCGCCAATACCGCGTACAACGCCACGCGGAACAAAAGTTCTGCGGTGCTCCCAAATGTAAACGCGAAAGACGCTACCGATGTCTGGCGTTTCTCTGCACCGTCACCGTGGGCTGCGCCAGGCAGGTCCGCAACTCGGGTAGCCGTCTTCTGAACGGATGCGCCGGTCGAATAGTTCATTCCTGGGCTCCGTTCTCCAGCGTTACGCCGGAATCCCCGGTGTCCGCGGCGAAACACCTTCTGGGGCTCAAATAAAATTTCGATTGAGCCAGTAATGTCCCGCTGTGCATCGGGCTGAATCACCGGAAAAAGCCACCGCTCATATTGCACCGAGCGCGGAAATCCCTAAATTCGGCCGGAACCAATAGTCTCCCCGCACACCGACGTCCGTAACTGTACCACCTCCGGGAATGAATTCCTGGCTAACCTTTTGATGGCGAAATTAAATTGCAAACGATTGCGGCGCGAACCAATAGTTTGTCCACGCCTGGGCGCCTTGGCCCTCTCGGCCGATCCAGCTGCCGATCAAATTGCCATCGTTGGTGTATCCGCTTCTCCAGGTCAAATTGGAGTAGTAGAATCCATGGCCGATCTGTCCGCCAGCGGATTGTCGGTGTACACGCCTTCGACTCGCAGATCCAGTTTCGGAATTATCGGGACTTGCGAGAGATAAAGGCCGGCGTGCCAGGCGGAACGATCCGCATATCCGATGGGCGAAAACTGATCGTCGGTGAATCCGTCTCCATAAAACGTAAGCCAGTCGCGCAAATATGGCAAGCGATAACTGAAATCGACTCCGGAACGGCGGTCTCCGGGCTTGTTCGGGCTTCCGCCCGCGAGGTGACCTGCTCGTTGGTGGTGGAAAACAGACTTCGCAACAAGCGTGTGAATGGTCAAAGGATATCCTGGGCCGCCGTATACAGTGGTGCGAAAAACGCCGAACTCAAAATTGCGGGTCGGCTTGAAACTCAGTTTCTGGCCGTGAATGAACGGCTGCGGATCCAAGCCCTGTTGAATTGACCGACAAAACCGGTGGGGCTGAATACAAAATTGTAGCCCTGCAATTGGCCCAGGAAAAACTCGATGCGCATCGGTCCCAGCCAACCCAAAAAGCTGGGCAACTTGAATGGCGTGACTCGGTTGATGCGAAACATGTTGATGGGCTCGATGTTGTCGCTGAGCATCATCGGACCGCCGTCGCCCGGTCCCCACCACAGGCTTTGCCTGCCGAAGGTGAATTCCCAATTGGAAAGCATCATTCCGACGTAAGCATCGAGCAGATTGAAATTATTTTTAGCGGGCTGAGGAGTGCCCGGCGGCAGTGACGGGTAGTGATCCACGCCTCGATAACTTCGCGCGTGCTCAGAGACAACGCCGGTATTTCGGCGCGGCCTGAAACTCGCCGCGCACGTAACCGACCCAGCGGCCGTGCGTCATATAAAGAGACTGCCGGTTACGTTGTTCCAGCCTTCGCCATAGGGGCGTCCGAAGTCATTGATCTGCGTTTGCGCAAATGTGTAGCCATCGGTCAGCGGCGTGCCGGAGATTGCTCGGTGCGGGAGTACACCGACTCCAGACGAAACGTATCGTTGGTTCCTCCGCTCCAGTCGCTCATCTCGTATTGAAATTCCTGCTGCAATTGGTGGAGGAATCGCGCGCCTGGCTGTTTTCCTCGATAGCCGCCGCGTGGTCCGATCGCTTCGTTCACCAGGCGCGCGCATTCCTGCCTGGTCCACGGACGCATGCCGGCAAATCCGCTGTCTATCGCGCCCATAGCCATGAGCCGATCGATCGCGGGATAAACCCAACTGTCGAGCGGCACGTAGGGCGAGCCCTGATGGCTGAGCGACAGATTTCCATCGCCGCGAACAATTTGGCCGAGCGAACGCCACTGTGCGCCGCCCAGTTCCGGGTCATGATGCCGGTTTAAACATCCTGGGCGATGAATTGCCGATCATGCCGCCGATAAAAACGTCGGAAGGAAAATGCTGGCGCCCCTTGATACGCGAATAGCTGACCAGGGAAGCCAGACCGTAGACCACAATTTTCGGAAACAGGCCGGGATACTCATGCGCGATACGCCCGCGACAGACCAGGCGGCGGCGGCGTGTTCGGATGGAAAGGAGTGCCGCCCTGAAAAAACGGGCCGCTGCCATCACCCTGGAAGGGCCGCTCGCGCCGCAGAGAATATTTAATGGCTTCCACGGCAACGAGGCTGTTAAGAGCAGCCTCGCCGGCAAGCAATCCTGTCTCGCGCCAGTGCTCATTGTGGGTGGGATAACTGAGGACCCACATGCCCGCAGCACCGCCGACCAGCGCGGCGATGCCGGCGGTGGAAAGCGAATTGTAATGGCTGATGGTTGAGGGATTATGCGAGAGGTGGCTGCTCACATCGCGGTCGGTGACGAAAGTCCGGCGGCGAAACCGCTGGCGGGAACGAGCCAATCGGCATCTGCGAAGCGCAGTCTCGCGGGACTGGTCCAGATTCGCTTCTGATCTTCCAAGAAATCCTTTCCTAAACCCCGCACTCCGCTGTGTGAACCCGGTGTCGCATCCTGGTCTGAATTGTTGTCGGCCGCTCACAGGGTTTGTCGGCTTTTTTTTGTCTGACCGTGCTTCGCTCGCTGCGGCAGCAGCTTTTTGTCCCGCGTCAGCCTGCTGCGGCGCGCGGCAATCGTCAAGTCCGGCAAGGCTCAGAAGCCAAAAGCCCCACACACCACCCTATCACCATAACCCGGAAGAGCCGACCGCTCATCACGGATGAATGTACGCGACGGCCAGTGCTGCCGATGCAGCCAGTTGCCCGGCCTGGAAAAGATTCTGCCAATTGCGGTACCGATCCGCGGCGCAACTTCGGGTACGACGACGGAGTCGCCAGGCCGCAACGCCGTTCAAAGGATCGCCGGACCAGAACCCGGAATTATTCTTGGCCGCCAGCACGGAACCATCGGCTCGAATCACAAAGACCGCTTTCTTGTTGGCAAGCTGAGTCATTCCGCCGGCCTGGCTCAGATACCACTTGCGCTTCTGCCCGGGCCGATAACTGACCGCGGTGGGATTGAATACCTGGCCATTGACGGTGATGTAGTCGGCCTTCTTGGGAATGACCAGGACGTCGCCATCGCGAACCATCACGTCAGGAGTATTTTTCTCTCCAGTCACCCAAGTCTTTTTGAATATGAATGACCACGCGGCCGATCGGGGGATTCATCTGCAACTGCTGAATAGTGGTTTCCGTCTCGCCAAGGGCGGTCAATTTGGCATTGCGGTGATCCGCGTCAGTTTCCGGCAAGGCTCGGAGATGAACTTCTTCTTCCTTCAGTCGCCGAATCATTTCGGCGCGCGCATTCATTTCAAGTTCGCGAACTTCGCGGCGCATCAACACCGCACCGTACGGATATGCCTGAGAGTTGAATCCACCGGCACGCTGAAGAACGGAACTGATTTTTCTCCCGGGCGGATGCCGAAAGGCCCGGGATGCTCCACTTCGCCGCGGACCGTGACGGAGGCGCCGACATCGTTCCAACCGGGATTTTGCGGAATGGTCAGCACATCTCCATCGCGCAGCAATTTGTTTTCGGCTGGCGTCGCCGGCCGATAGCCGCCGAAAGTGCAATGTTCATATTTTCGCTGGCGCGCGTGCTGTGGATCACCGGCGGAGTACCGCGTGAGGCTGGCGTTCACGGGGTCCGCGGTGCGCTTCAAGCCTCCAGCCACCTGAATCAGATCTTCGACATGCATGTTGGTGGTCAGAGGATAACGGCCCGGCTTGGCCACCTCACCTTTGACGTCCACGGTAGCGGGATCTACCTGCGCGGTGTTGCGGTGCACCAGAAGACGATCGCGAGGCTCCAGCAATAGATTGTCGGTGGGATTCCCGCCAAGCGCGCCACCAAGATTCACGCTCAGAATTTTCAAGGTGCCGTCAGGCTGGGTGCGGAACAGCTGCGCGGAATCAAGCGAGGCGTCGGGAGAGACACCGCCGGCAAGATAAATCGGCATCGCGCAATCGCACCTGCCCAGACGTTGCGTACTTCCCGGGAGCGCCCACTTCCCCGCCGATCCACACCTGCGGTGCAGGTTCGAAATCGTAGCGCCCAAAGACGCGCACGGTATCGTGCGCCTGAAGCTTCGGGGCAGTGGCCGGATCGGCAAGCGCCGCGGCGAGATCAAAACTTTCTACGCTGGGACGATAGTCAGGAGCATTAGCGCACGATCTCCGCATAGTGCGCCGCAGGCTCCGGAAGCAAATCGCGTAAGAGCGGATTAGGTCGGTGACCTTCATACCGTCGCTATAAGAGTAGCGGCCCGGGCGAAGCACGTGGCCCTGAAGATAAATGGCGCTCTCGTTGTAAGGAGCGATGGGGAAAATGTGGATTTGATCGCCGTCCTGTATTTTGAAAGCGGTGAGCTGCTTGGTGATGGATTCCGGATCGCTGGTGGCGGAAATGTCCAGCGTGAGCATGGTGCGCTTTTCGTGAGCTACCAAGCCGCTGCACTTCGATGTGCTGCAGGGCGGCGGCCGGCAAAATTCCGCCCGCCAGATCGAGAACGTCGGCCAAAGTTTTTTCGTTGCGCAGTTCGTAAATTGCCGGTCGCCGGACCATGCCTTCGACGGTTACCTGCGGGCCGACCGGGGCCACAAGAAGGGTATCACCACTTTCAAGATGAGCCATTTCGCTGCGCACGCCGTGAAGCAGCAAGATCGTAAGCGTCCACGTCCTCCACCAGCTTGTCGCCGCGAAAATGTTTTATGTTGCGCAGCGAACCGCGTTCGGAAATACCGCCGGCCTGGAACAAAGCATTCAGTGGCGTCGAGAGCGAACTGATGTCGTATGCACCCGGCTGAGCCACGTCGCCAACGACGTAAACCCGCACGGTCTTCAAACGCGACAAGGATACATCCGCGGAAACATCGCGATAATTTGCGCGCAAAACTTTTTGGACCGTTTGCTGGACTTCCGCGAGCGTGTGGCCGCTGACCAGGACGGGCCCGGACTCGGGAAGCGAAATGCGGCCCTGGCGGTCAACCGTGCGAGAGATGCGCTGGGCAACGCCGCCCCACAGATCAATTGCCAAACCGTCGCCGGGTCCGACCATGTAATCGGGGCCGGCGGGTAAATCGATCGGAAAATCTCCAGGTCGGAATCCTCGTTGCGAAAAACATCCAGACCGAATCGCTCCAGGGGTCCTTGCTTTGAAGAGGCTTGAACGTACATGTCGTAAAGCGAAGGAATATCGGCATATGGATTTGAGCGGTGCACCATGGAGACGGGCGATGACATCCGCGGCGGAATTTCGGCGCATCTCGCGCAACCAACGATTTCGCTCATTTTTTTCGCGCTTCGAGATAGTCCGGCATGCCACGCGGTTGTCGGCAGAATTTCAGCACCGCTCCCTGCGATCCCAGGGCAAGCGAAAGCCCCAGGTCCGCCGCCACCTGCGGGAGAGCCTTGCGCAGCCGCCATCATCTGCGCGATTCGCGAAGCGCGGCTCTCTGAACCGCCATCTTCACGAGGAGGAACCAGCCGCCGGCCGGTCGCCGCGCAGCGACGACAACTGCTGCGAGCCCGTTCCAAATTCCTGGCCACTCCCCAAGCCGGACGAGGAACCGCCACCCTGGGCCCGCAGAATTGGAGAAGGAGTTAACGGCAACTGTGGAATTGAAGACCCACCCTGATCGGGAAACTGCTCCTGCCTGCCATTAGACAGCTCATCGCTGCGCCGCTGCGCCCTGCGGGACGGGGATCGGCTCGCACTCCTGTTTGGTGCGATCGCAATTTTCGGAAGTCTGCTGTGCCTGAGCTTGTTTTTTGATTTCGGCATCAATTTCCGCGTCTTCCTGAGCTTCGATTTGAATCTGGCGGCGCGCCCGCTCCTTCAAGAGCAAGTCGCGCTGCTTGGCCACTTCGGAATCGGGATTGAAACTGGGAAGCAGGTAGCCATAGCGCTGCACCAGCCGGGTAGCCAGCGAACGGAACTTGATGTCCGACTCCAGGCGATCGAAAATTGCCTGGTCGGTCAGCGATGAATCTTCCACAATCTGGCCATTGTCGGTAGCTTGCTTGATGGCCAGGCGTTTGAGTTCGACGAGCAGCCCGCTGTCCTTCAGCAGCACTTCCTGGATCTGCGTGGAGCGCAGCGGAAGATGCTCATAATTTTCATTGGCGAGATCGGACGGCCTGGGAGAGCGCCGCAGATCGCCGGTTCGAAGTATCGCTGGTGTTCTGTAGTTGCGGACCGCGGGTTCTGCGCGCGGTCACAGGAAGCGCACAGCGTCACGACGAAGCCAGTACGGCCACTAATAATACTTCTTGACGGAAGCCACTTTGCTGCCGAATTCTACGCATCATCGACTTCCCTCTGCGGCCGCGGGCCTACGGTTCGACATCAGGTGCCACGCGTCATTCATTGGATTCGATCTCGCTGGTGTGATTTCGAACGAGGCAGTTAGACAAGGTATAACATTTAAATGAAAATTCGTAGCGTGTGAAGCGCCACTCAACCTCCAAGCCGAATTCGAAGAACTGGCGCATCGGGATTCGTGCCGACAAATAAAGGTACCTGGGACAGTATATTTGAGCATGTTAGAATGTAACGCGCATTCATGGGGTTGCATCGGAAGGGACGGAATCCAAGTACTAAAGCGCAAAAGGAATATGCTAGAGCGATTCCAGGGCAGGCAAGCATTGGTGTGGCGGGCGTACGATGTCGCGAGTTGGGATTCTTTTCGAATATAGCCGTTCATTGGCGTATCATTCGGGAAAGATTTCCTTTCGGTTTGGCCATTTCCTGGCGTCGTTGAAAATGGAGGTGGCAGGCGGGAGAAATAACGTGTATAGTTTCTACGCTCACTTCTGTTGCTGCTGGCCCTGGCCCCTCTGATTTACTATCTCATCTCTCTCTCTACAACATCGTTGAGTATTTTCGCAGCGTCCGCCGGTTGCCGGCGCGCAATGACGCAGACGCCCCACCAGTAAGTATTCTGAAACCGGTGCGCGGAGTGGATTCCGAAGCGTACGAGAATTTCGCAAGTTATTGCCGGCTGAATTATCCGAGATATGAAATTATTTTTGCGGTGAGCGATCCAGCGATCCGATCGTTCCCAGTCATCGAAAAATTGCAACGCGATTTTCCGGACAAGCAAATCCGGCTGGTCACTTCCGTCGAGCGCCTGGGACAAAATAACAAAATCAGCAATCTGCACCGGCTGGTGAAAGAAGCGCAATACGATCTGCTGGTGATGACCGACAGTGATGTACGGGTGGAGCGCGACTATCTGCGCGAACTGGTGGCGCCGTTTGCGGATCCGCAGTCGGCGCAGTGACTTCTTTTTATCGTTGCGCTGGCGGCGGCACGCTGGCAGCGGACCTGGCGATGCTGGGAATGTGCTCGGATTCTTTGCCAAGCGCGTTGGTTGCGCGCAGGTTCGAGGGCGGCGTGCAGTTTGCGTTTGGGTGGACGATGGCCACCACCAAGGAACGGCTCGCGGAAATCGGCGGCTGGGAATCCATGGCGGACCATCATTCCGACGATTTCGAGTTGGGAAACCGCATCGCGCGACAGGGACATCGCGTGGAAATCATGCGCGAGGCGGTGTCCGTGGTTTTTCCCAAAGAGACGATGGAAGATTTTTTGCGCAGGAGCTTCGCTGGGCTATCGGGTTGCGCAATGTTCGACCGCTGGCTTACACGGGAATGATTTTTACGCACGGGCTTCCGTGGGCGATTTTGGCTGCCATTGTTGCAGTACTGCGGGTTGGACGGAATTGCCGTCGCCTATTTGGCTGCCTATTTGGTTTTGCGGATCAGCGTGGCCTGGACCGCGGGCGTGTGGGGGCTGCGCGATGAAAATATAAAGAATAAACTCTGTCTCTTGCCGCTGCGCGACGGCATCATGGCGGTAATCTGGGTGGCGGGTTGTCTGTCAGACCGTATCAAGTGGCGAGGATCGGAATTTCGCGTGAAGAAAGGGCTGCTGCGGCCGATTGGCGAAGAGACGCAGAAAAATTGAACATCGCCGTGCGAAAGGCTGTCAATCGTCCATAGAGTCAGCAATCGCGGACACCACACGGTGTAGTTGCTCCTCGGTGAGCTCCGGGTAGATCGGAAGCGAGAGTACCTCCCTGCTAGCGCGTTCTGATTCGGGAAAAGCGTCCTGACTTATGACCTAAATATGCGAAGGCTTTCTGCTCGTGGAGCGGAAAGGGGTAATAAATTTCGCTGGGCACGCCGCGGCTGCGAAGTTTTTCGCGGAGGCCCTCACGATTTGAAACGCGAATCGTGAATTGATTGTAGACGTGAGTCATGTTCGGCGGTTCCTGCGGAACCGTAATTTTTTCTGACAATTTGAAATCCTCAAACAGTTTGCGGTAACGTGCTGCGTTTCGACGGCGGGCGCTGTTCCAACCGGGCAGGTGCCGCAGTTTCACCCGCAGGATTGCGGCCTGCAGTGTATCGAGGCGGCTGTTCATGCCCAGCACCTCGTATTCATAGCGTTGCCGCGCGCCGTGCAGATGCAAAAGTTTCAGCCGTTCCGCAAACTCAGGATTGTTGGTGGTGATAAGGCCGCCATCGCCAGCAGCGCCGAGATTCTTGGATGGGAAAAAACTGAAGCATCCCAAGTCCCCGAAGCTACCCGCCGGACGCTCATGATATTGCGCACCGATAGCCTGCGCCGCGTCTTCGATTACATGAATAGCATGACGAGCGGCTATGGCGTTGATTTCATCCATGGTGCGGTCAGCCCGAAGAGATGCACGGGCATGACCGCGCGTGTTCGGGGCGTGATGGCCCGTTCGATTCGCGCGGGGTCGATATTGAAAGTCCGGGGATCAATGTCCACGAGAACCGGAGTCGCGCCGACCTGCGCGATAGAGCCGGCAGAGGCGACAAAAGTAAAAGGTGTGGTGATGACTTCGTGACCGGGACCGATGCCGAGCGCGTGCAGCGCCAGTACCAGTGCGTCGGTGCCGGACGCACAGCCAATGGCGTATTTGCACTGCGTGAGTTCGGCGAGCTCGTTTTCAAGCGCCGCGACTTCCGGACCCAGAATGAATTGCTGGCTTTCGAGAGTTTTTGCGACCGCCTCATTAATTTCCTGCCGGATGGTTGCGTACTGCGCTCGGAGATCCAGAAAGGCATGGCGTATTCATGGCGACATTTCGCAGTAGAATATCTCTACGACGGTCATCATTTTTACACGAGATGAGCAAGAACCAGGTATATTCCGACAGGCTCACGCTGAAGCCGGGAGCTGCGAAGAAGCGCTCACCATTGCACGCCAGGATAGAAACTCGGCATGCGCTGGCCACGATAGGCGGTCTGGCCATTGACGCGCATCTCCCAAACAGTTTGCGAGTTGGTTCCGGGAGTCACTTCGTAGATTTCACCGTCATTGGCGTGGACGCCGCCGGCAGATTCACAGTACTCGATGTTTCCGTTTGGTAGCACCGCGGCGTTGCCACCGAAAAAGTTATAGAAGGGGGTGGCGCCATGGAAAGTGATCGTAGCGGTTTTGGCGGTTTCGTCGATCTGAAAAATCGGAACTGTACTGTACAGGCAAAGCGGTGCGCCCGCTGAATTGCAAGTGACGCCGGAGGGAAAAACGCGATCATCGCCGTTGTCAAAAAGAATCAGCGAAAAAATTCCTGAGGTATTCGGCGTAGTGAACGAAGGACCGTGCTGAGCGTAGAACCAGTCGGTGGGATCGCTTCCGCCGACGAGGGTGAAATCTCCCTGATAGCCCAGCCGCCACAGAATATCGCCGGACCCTGAGCCATTTCCGTAATCCACCTTTATGAGCCAATTCTGGTGGCGTATGGACACGAGCAGGCTGCCATCGTCTGTGGAATAGCGGATCGGCGTTGGTGTGGGTCCAGTCGGGATATTTAAACGGCCGGCGGTTCACGTTCAGATGATCGAATTCGTTCCAGAGCCACACCGGATTGTGATTTTGGTCAAGGTCAATGAGGACGTCACCCGTGACCGTGGTTCCGGCCACGTCACGCTCTGTTGAAGCGATGACAACCACGTGGCCGTTCGGCAGAACGGCGAAATCGTGATGCGTTCCGACTATAGTGATGTTGCAACCCGCGCAGGTTGCGGCCCCGAAGCGTTGTTTAGATCCGCGGCCGCACATTTGCCAGATCACCGTTCCTGACAAATCCACTTCCTGCAGTTCCGAGTTCAGCGCCATCCGGAATTCCGCGGCTGAAATTCATAAGGAAATGGCCATTTGCTTAATAATTTGATGGGATTCACGATCAATCCATCAGGGACCTGCGTATAGGCCCAGAGAATATTGCCATTTAGATCGGCGATGGTCGGGCGCGCGACGCCGCTGGACAAATCCAACACCTCCACGCCGCCCTGGGGTGTCAGGCCTGGAGTATTCGTTACCGTTAGTGAAGGAGCCTGCTCAGGGATCTCGGCCTCCGTGGTTGTGAACACATGATCTGTGTCGGTGAATTGCACACCGTCTGCGAATCGCACCGAGGCTGCCATGTGGTAAGGCGTGTTAGCCTTCATTCCAGCTACAAAAATAGATACTGGTGCACTTTGGGAAGCAGGTTGCGTCCAGGTGGTCAGCCCATAATTGGTGTCCAGGCCGAAGGACACGGAGACCATCGCGGAATCACCGGGAGTGATGGAATACAGCGCCACTTGACCGTTGGCGGTGGTCGAAACCTGGCCGGAAGCCACGATGTGAATGGTGGCGGTCGCGGATTTTGTCCGATCGGCGCGACTGGTGGCGGTGACGATAGAAATGCTGCTCTCCGACCCGGATGGCGCGCTGAAATTGCCTTGAACATCGACCGTTCCTGCTGAAGCCGACCATCGGACGCCGCTCTCGTCGTCGTTGGCAGTGGCGGCCACCGAAGTGCCAGAGACTGTGTTCGTCACGGTGGCGGTCAATTGCACCGTTTGACCGGCAGCGACGGCAGCTAACTGCGGAGTAACAGCAATGTTAAGCGGTAAGGGGTGCGCAGACTGACCGCAACCAACTGTTGCCAGAATTGAATAAAGTGCCACGCCATTAAGAAGCGATTTCCGCATCGAACGGTTTCTCCATTTTTGGATGTGTTCCCTGGCGAGACCCCGCCTGCATCGAACATCAGCGATAGATTTAAAAACTCGTGTTGTCCCATTACAGCTTCGCCAAAGCTTGCAAGCCCCGGGAAAAAATCCGAAGACCGCCAATGGCCTGCAACGCGAAGTCGATCGCCACTTCGCTGATATCAGTTCACTCACTGAGGCAACGAAGTTCCCGATTACCAGGCGTTGAGAATAATTTTTCCCAGGCGCGGCCTTGGCGGAGACATGAATCATGACGCGAAAGGTCAATTCCCAGCCGGCGGATATTACCGTGTGAGGTCCACGCAAGCAATACAGATCGCTCTGCGTTAGCAGCAAGTTACGTACCTCGAATATTGAAGCGCGGAAAAAGTTGCCGATAGATGAGCGAAGAATGTGAAGAAACGTTCGCGCGAACAGCCGGTGCTCTGGGTCAAGCCGCTGGAAATTGCGAGCCATGCCGCGGCGCTGCCATCCGTGAAGGCGGCGCGCTATGCTTCTCGATAACCATCAGACAAGGATAAAAGTGTATGGAATGGATCGACTGTTGAAAAGCCGAGACCGTGCTCTGAAGCAAGGGAGTGGGCAAGAGCTCCGTGCGATTCAAGCCCTGGACCAGGCCGGAGGCGTAGGCCGAAAATCTATTGAATGATTTCGGAAGCCCATGAATGTCTTCGCATATATAAATTCCGCCTGGACGAACTACCGGCAGCATTTCCTCCAGCGTGACCTGCTGCTGTTCCGGACTGTGCCCGCCATCGTCGATCAAAATGTCGACGCTGGGGACCCGCTGCTTGACCACCTTCCAAAAATCCCGACTTTCTTGATCGCCGATGAAAATTGAGGTGTGCTCATTCTCATAGGCCTGGCAGGCGGGATTAATGTCCACACCGTAGATGCGGCTATTTTCGCCAAGGTAGGCGCGCCACATTGCCAGACTGCCGCCGCCAAAGATACCGATTTCCATCACGTCCACGTGGCGGCCAACAAAGCGAGACAAATGCCGGTGATAGATGTCGAAATAGTGTTCCCACTTGAAGATGCCTGGGCCCTGGTTGTGATTTTGAAAATATTCCCACAACGGATTCGGTGATGCTGCCGATTCGGGCGGACCGACCGCATGTGGCACTTTATCTACGTAATTACGCGAAAAATCGTAGCCGCTAGTAATGGACGCAACAGTATTTTCGGTTTGAACGAAAGCTCCGGGATTCGCGGCAAGGGACTCGATCAGGCGCCAGATCCCACTAAAAACTTTGGGCATCGAGGCAGTCTAACACGCCGGAACACTTGGTTTAACGGGCTCTCCGGTGAACCGCTCGCACAAGCTACGGCCGGAAACCAATTGAACAGGGTTCACAAGCTCGCTCCAGGTGGATTACGTGCAGATTTCAACGAGCGGACCGCGATGCCGCCCAGAATTAACGTTTCGGCTCGAGAAACGGTAGCGGCGGCACAGCATTATCGGTGGGCATAATCGGGCGTCGGAAAAATCCGCAGCATCAGTATCGTAAGCTGAAATGCATATCGTCGTCGCTCCGCCGAGGCGTTAGTAAACGCCATGATTAGAGCCTGTGGCGGCCACCTGCCCGTCCTTCGTTGACAGGACGTAATTATCCCCGCCCTGCCCTTTCCAGACCTTCAAGTTGAATGATGAGCCCGAAGGCGCGCGATGCACGGCGATGCTGCTGAATTGCAGCGGCGTTTTGCGGCGGCAGGTTTGCGGCGGAGTCCTGGCTTCGAGAAAATATGCCGGGCCCGGGCCGACTACGGTGGCGGCGCCATTGGCTTCCAGCAAGACCGCGGCATTTTCCTCCACCGCAATGGCTCGGATGCTGCTTGACCAGCCGTCCTGCAGAATGCGCGCCATGAAAACCAGCAGCCGGCCGAGGCGATCACGTTTTACGAAATGGGTGTCGGTGATAGTGTTGGCCAGCAGAGGAATTTTTAGAAAATCGCGCGATAGGGTGACTTTGTTGCCGTAGGGATCGGCCAGTGCTTCGGGCGAATGAATGGTATCGATGATCGAGGCGAAAGAAAATTCTCCGAGGATGGCGAGGCCGGCGCTGGAACCCCCCAAAGGTTTTCCCGCCGCGATATGACGATTAAGCGCGTCCTGCACCGGAGTGTCCTGCCAGAAGCGAACATAGTTGGCTTGATCTCCGCCGGCGAAGAAAATTACTTCCGCTTGCTCAATAATCTTTAGAAGCTTGGGGTCGTCGGAGTCTTCACGCTCTGAGAAAATAATCGTAGCCACGGAATTAAGCGGGCAGATCTCGCTGATCTCCTGATTCACCTTCTTGGCGTAGTCGTCCTCGGTATTTGCGCGAAGAATCAGGAAGTCTCCACGGTTGGCGTGCTCGCACAGGTACTTGAAAGCCGCGGGCTGTTCGCCGCCGCCCATAAGCGCGAAGCCGGCCTTCGGCACGGCCTGGCTGTCCGCGTCGTTACCAAAACGAAAATATTTCCATTTCGCAGGTGTGGAAATGCTCAAGGACAAGCATGCGACTAGCAAAAACAGCCATCGGACTGTGATCACAAGTTCCCGCCAGGTGGATTAGGTGCAGATTTCAATGAGCGCACCGCGATGCCGCCCAGAATTAACACTGCAGCGATGATGCTGATCCACAGCACCGCGGGGTGTCGTTCGGACCAGGGACGCTCATCGGGCCTTCCGGTGTACGCGGAGTTTAATTCTTCAGCGTTTAGCGTCACCGGCTCTACTTGCGCGTCTTTTTGAAACAGCTTTGCGTAGTCGTACTCCGGTGCGGTAAGGCGATCGTCACCGTAATACAGCCACATCGGAGCGGCCTCCGCTTCAAAATAAATGCGGCGCTCAAATTGCTGCAGATGAGCGCTGCTGATTTTTAGCGGTTGGTCGTCTCCGTTGCGAATCACGAACTTCAGCGTGTTCTCGTCACCATCGGCAAGATTTCTCTGACAACTCCGGCAGACATCAAGCGCGGTTTGCTCGACGTCTACCTTTTGACCGTTGCGCAGCATGTGGATGCGGCTGATTTCGCCCGCTGGGGAAATTTGCTCTCCAGTTTGGATTGAAATCTCGCGACGAAAGTTTTTCTGGGCCGGATCGATGGTCAGTACCAGGCGTTCGACAGGGACTTTAGGTGAGATTTCAAAGGAAAGCACCGTGTCGCGGCCGCGCTGCTCCTGTTTCACGACGGCTGCAAGCTCACGCCAGACAGCTTTTTGTGCGCGAGTAACCCCAGCGCTTCCAGATTGAATGTCTGCAGGCTTCACGGAATTGTCCACCGTGACGCGCAAAAATTTGAATGCGCTCAGCGGAATCTGCAACGTGGAGTTGTTGCCAAGTTTTTCATCGGAGAGGTCATACAGCGTGGTTTTCCCCAACACCGCCCAGTGTGGCCGGTGAAGATCATCCTGGCCTTCCACGCGGGCGTGCGCCACAAAGTTTTTTGTAGCGAGCCTGAGATTTATGCGGTCGTATTCTTCCAGCCCCGACATGTCGAGAATAAATTGAGTTTGCCCGGCGATGGTAGCAGGCTGCAAGACGCGAAGTTCTTTCTGTTCGGTTTCGGAGCTGCCAGATTCGACGATCAGTTTGTATGCGGCTTCTTTTTGCGCGGCGTAGAGACGCAGATCGTTCAAGTCCGGCCGGGCATGTTGCCAGATACTTTCGTCCACCACGAAATAATGCTGGCCCGCGGCACCCGGGGTCTGAATAGCGCGGCGATATTTGAAGTAAGCAGGCGAGGCGCCGGCGGCCAGCACCAGCGCGAGCATGGCCCATCGCGAATTGCTCACAGCGATTCTCCGGCGGGCCCATCAGCTGAGTGGTCGGAGGAATGCGGAGAAAGTTGCAACCAGTCGCGCTGATAGATAAAGGATATGCCCAGAAGGACCGCGCCTAGCGCGATGAAACTCAGGATGCGGAAGCTTCCACCGAGCTGGGACATGTCATAAAGAAAAATTTTGCCGGTGGTGAAGGCGATGAGGATCAGCGCCTGCCAGCGCACGAAGGCCGACCGGGTGCGAAAGCCTACGCTCATGAGCGCGGCTCCATAGATCAGCCAGATCGCAGAGTAAGTAAAGCTGCGGAAGATGGAAATCTGGTGATAACGGGAACCATAGCTCGCTGCTACCGCCAGCTGCTGATAAAAGTAATCGGCGGCTTCCCAGGTAAGCGCGATCAGCGCGAGCAGGTTAAGGGTGACCACCGCCAGGGGAAGGAAAGGTTTCTCTTTTTCAGAGGCATATTTTTTCCCCAGAATAGCGATGCCGGCCAAGACTGCGATAGCCACCAGGTACGTCGCGAAGCGCGCATTGAATACCACGGTGGTGGCAACAACCTGATCGTAGACCAACAACCTGACGATTCCGAGCGCAAGCGCAGCGATGGCCAGGTAGCGGAGGAAATCGGTCCGCGTGCGCGCGCTCACCCACAGCAATACCGCGGATTCGATGAGCCACCCGATGGTAATCCACTGCGCTTCGAGCTTGAGTGGTATCGCGATGGTGATGAACGCAATTGCAATGGCCACGTGAAGAAGATTGACGGCGCCGTTGTCTTCGTTGGGAAAACGCTTGCGGAACGCCGCGCCGATGCCGAGATAAATGGCGGCCAGCGCCAGCGCAAACCAGGTGAGAGTCACAGGTTCGCCTTCGTACATGGCGTAGAGCTGAAGAAAAAACACACCCGCATTCAGAAGAGGTAGAAGCGTCAGTGTGATGGAAGGCCCGGAAAATCGCGTGGAGCGCTCGTGACGCGTAACCAAAGGAATAGCCGCGAAGATGGCGGCGAAGAGTGCAGCGAAAAATACCGTGAGCGGCCGCTGGCTCTCGGCGGCGTTGCTGGAATACTCGCGGTAGTAGCTGGCGTACCACCCGACGTAGAGAGCGATCGTTCCCGCAAAGCTGCCCCATAGCAGCCGCCGCCACGGCTTTACAATCGCCATGGCCAGGATGGCGATATCCAACAGCGCGACGTAAGCGAACAACGCGACTTCGTGATTCTGCCCGGTGGAGAGCAGCACCGGAGTGGCAAAGCCGCCGATCATCGCGAAGCTGGCGAGCAGTTCGGCATCCTGACTGAGGGCCAGCGCGATGGTTGAGCCGGTGACGATGATCATGGCCACGAATGCCGCAGCCGACGGAATCAGGTGGTAGATCTGAAACGCGCCCCACAACGACAAGTAAAGCGCGCCAATTCCCACGGCTTTCAGCGAATAAGAAAAGGCCACATAACTTTTGGCCCGGAAGCGTTCGCTCCACAGCACCAGAGCAATGCCGGCGATCAGGCCGATGGCGATGCGGCCCGCCGGGCCAATCCAGTTATTTTCGAAGGCGTATTTCAGGAAATAGGAGACGCCGATGAGCATCGCGGCGATGCCGATGCGATTGAGCCAGTATTGACCGATTTTTTTTTCGAGTTCGCCCTCTTTAGGCCGCGCGATTCCAGAGGAAAGACTCAGTCTCGGCGCGCGGCGCAGAAACGGGCGGAGTTGCTGCCGGCGCGGGCCGAGGAATTTCCGGAACTGCGCTGGGCATTTCTGACGACAGAGCCGAACTATCGGCGCTCGCGGAACTAGGCGCGGAACCGGAACCGTCACCGGCCGCCAAATTCCCCGTGAAAAGCTGCTCAAGCTGGTAAACGCGAGCGGTCAGAGCAGCGACCTGCGCACGCAAAGCTGCGAGTTCGTCAGAAGGCCCGGGCATTCCGCGTACACTACCGCATCCCAGGCTCGTCGCCTAGCCCTACCGCAACGTTAACTGCGGGCTCAGACAGGCAGGATTAACTGGTACGCATCAAGGACTTAAGCGCCGAGGCGGCGTCACGAAGTGATTGGAATTCCGAAGTCGGGGCGGCGGAAGAGTTCTTCAATTCCTGGGTACGGCGTTCCACGGCCTGGAACGCAACTTCGACCTTACGTTTGAGTATCGCGGGATCGATTTCAACCAGTGCCGCAAGGTAAAGTTCCCTCCAACTCTTAAGAGGCTCCCAGACGGCGGCGGTGCACCCATCGGTGAAAACGAACGCGCGGAATCGAATGGGGACCGGAGCGCCGGATTTGTGGCGCAGCACATATTCGCCGTCCATGCGCCCGCGCTGCAAATATTCGGCGAAGAGTTTGGATACTTCATCATCATGAAAGCTGACGTTATCAATGGTGCGCACCAGCAATTCCGAGCGATCGTATCCCAGAAGACGGCAAACGCCGTCGGTGCAATCCACATAGCGTCGCGAAGAATCGGTGAACACGGCAAATTCCGCGCCGTCCACTTCAGGGTGGCGATGACTCAGCAGATAAACGTCTCCCGATGATCGGTGAGTTGCTGAGGAGTAATTTACACGCATTGACGAAATCTCCAAAGTTGAAGTGCAGCCGTTGGTACCGCGCTGAGAACTGAAAGCGACTGTTGGACTCGAAACTTCACCGAATAAAATGTCTTTTCATCAGGCACTCTGCTGCTCCATGGCACGAGTAATTCCGGTCAACATACCCGCAAACACAAACCGGTGAATTGGATACAGCGCGTACCAATAGAGCTGGCCTAGCAACCCCACGGGATCGAAAATCGCGGTCTGCCTCACCAGTGAGCCGGTTCGCGATGGCTCGACTTCAAATTGCAGCCAGGCGCGACCGGGAAGGCGCATCTCCGCAGACAGCCGCAACAAACGAGCGGGCGCGATTTTTTCCACGCGCCAGAAATCCACGGTGTCCCCGGCAAATAAATGAGTGGGAGAACGCCGGCCGCGACGCATTCCCGGACCGCGAAATACCAAGTCCAGGACGCCCCGAGCGCGCCACAACCAGTTGCCGTAATACCAACCCGTGTCGCCGCCTAATCTCTCGATGGGCTGAAAAGCAATTTGGGGTGAAAACGGCACCTGTACAGAACGGGAGTCCACGATGCGGCGGCCGAATTTGACCCCGCCCCACTGGGGTGCGGAGCGCGCAGAGGAAAAGGCATCAGACCAGCGCGTGAGGGCGAAGTCGCGATCCTCATTCACCAAAGCCCGCTTCACCGCATCGCGGAATCCCATGGGCCGCACGGAGAAGGCCTGGCTGGCAGAGCGGTCAGTGACAATCGTCTGGTTACGCAAACTCTCCACCAGTTCCCTGCCGACGCGGGCGTACACAGGAGTAACGATGCCAAGCCACAGGCTCGACAGGCGCGGGGACAAAACCGGGACGGGGATCATCCAGCGTTTGAGTCCGCGGCGCTCTGCGTACTCTTTCATCAGATCCAGATAGCTGACCTGATCGCTTCCGCCAATTTCAAATATGCGGCTGCCCTGGATCTGAACATCCAGCGCTTCCACCAGATAAGCGATGACGTCTTCAACGGCGATGGGTTGTGTGCGCGTTTTGACCCATGTGGGAGTGGTCATCACCGGCAATTTCTCAACCAGCGCGCGGACGATTTCAAACGAAACGCTTCCCGAACCCACAATTATGGACGTGCGAAATTCGATGGTGGGTACGGCAGACTGTCGCAGAATTTTCCCGACTTCCTGGCGACTGCGGAGGTGCGTGGAGAGATTATTTCCGCGGCCCAGCCCCCCAAGATAGACCAGGCGTCGAACGCCGGCGGCAGCGGCCGCCGTGGCGAAATTCTCCGCCGCGCGGCGGTCTTCCTCTTCAAAGGAGTTCGCCGAAGCCATGGCGTGCACAAGATAAAAGGCGGTATGAACACCCGCCATAGCTGCCGGTAAGGATTGAGGATCGAGAACATCGCCGGTGACCACTTCCGTACTGGGGGCGACACGTTCGCGAAGGGCGTCTGGATGGCGAGCGAGGCAGCGGACGTGTTGGCCGCGATTCTCCAGCACATTGAGCAGTCGTCCGCCTACATAACCGGAGGCGCCGGCGATGAGCACCAGATCCGAGGTTGCGCACCGATAATCTTGATTTTGGATCTGGGCCATTTTAGGCTCGACTATCACCTTTCGATCAAAGAAAAGAGATTGATTGGGCGATGAACCCCAGGGTGGATGCCACGCGATGCGAAGCAGGAGGCAAATAGAACAGGTGTCTGGCCCCATGCTTCGCACGCGCGCAACCAGCCTAGTGCTGCATCGCTGGTTGTTGAACATGCCAACGCCGCTGAATGGCCTTCCAGCCCAGACCCTGGTACACCGCGGCCAAGCCGACCAGTCCGTAGACGATGGTGCTGGCAGCTGACACCTGGCCGAACTTCATGCCGAAAATGGCGGCAACCAGGTCGAAGTGGGCAATGGCCACCAGTCCCCAGTTGAGCGCGCCGACCACTACTAAAACCGCAACTACGATATCGAGCTTCTTCATGATGAATCTCCTTGCTTTCAATGAATGTTACAACGTACAGTTTTAACTATAGAGAACAACTGTTTAACTGCAATGACAATGTGTATCAACGTGAAGATCGTGTGAGTGAAGGTCAAAAAGTGCTGGTTACTTTGACTGCTAATCAAATCCGGTTGTTGGGAGGGCGTAAATGTTATCGGCCACGCTGCAGCAGGGGCTCAAAAATTATGCCATCGGCGAGAAACTCCGGGGCCTGCGGCTGAAGAAAAAGATGGGACTGGTGGAGTTGGGCCGCCATACCGGGCTGTCCGCAGCATTGCTGTCCAAGGTCGAACGCGGGAAACTGTTTCCTACTCTGCCGACGCTCTTGCGCATTGCGCTCGTGTTCAGCGTGGGTCTCGAATATTTTTTTACCGAAGACCAGCGCAGACAAACCGTCGGAATCGTCAGGCGCAATGAGCGGAAACGCTTCCCGGAGAGGCCGGAGGGCGGCGACGTCTCTTTTTATTTTGAATCTCTCGATTTCGCGGCGGTGGAGCGTAAATTGAATGCTTACCATGCGGAGTTTCAGCAATTGCAGCCGGGAAAAGCCCGCACCCACCACCATCCAGGAGCCGAATTCGTGTCCGTACTGCGCGGCAAACTGGAGATGATCATTGCCGCAACCGTTCACGTGCTGGATTCGGGGGATTCGATTTATTTTGATTCTTCGCTGCCGCACTCTTACCGGCGTATCAGCCAGAAACCATGCTCAGCGATTGTAGTTACGGTGCCTTGATACCGTTCTGAATTGAATTCTTCACCGGCTACCTGATGAAGAGGCGAAATAAGTGGCGCGCCCGGTGAGGGTCGAACTCACGACCTTTAGCTTCGGAGGCTAACGCTCTATCCATCTGAGCTACGGGCGCACGCTGCGTAATGCATTGTCGTCGACGTTTTTGCCGCTGACAACGAACCATTCTACTCCGCACTGGCGCCACGCGCTACAGATCGCCGTTCCCAGGAAGTGCGCGGGCGCGCGGAATGGCCTTAGCCTTTAGCGCGTGTTTTTATATCTTTCGCTAGTTTTTCGATCTCGTCGGCTTTTTTGAGCATGGCCAGGGAGAGTACGTTGATGGAATCGGTCTTGTCCGCTTCGTCCTTCAGCTCAGTGGCCAGTTGAAATAATCTCTCCACTTTTTTCTTGAGGTTCTTTTCGTTTTCCTGCAGCGCGGCTTTCGGTGAACCTATCGGCGGCGGCAATTTTTCGTCACCCGGTTTTGCTACCGGATCGTCGATGGGGCGCTGGTCGGGATTTTGCGCCCGCAGATTTCTCAGCGGTGAACATGAGCGGGAGCGTCAACAGCGACAAGGCCGCCAAGAACTTGCGCCGTTCAACATTTACAGAAATCATGCTTGCTCCGTTCGGCTCCAGTGGAAGGAATTGCGATTGAGTCAGTGGCGCACGGGCGTGGTTACAGCTCCAATGTTATACTCGGCCTCCTGTAAAGTTTATGCCGAATTACCTCACCCACTGGTCCGAATTTTCCCTGCGGAATGGTCTGCATCTGCTGGGCATCCTGGCGGTGGCGCTGATTCTGAACCGCCTGCTGCGGGTGGTTACCAACCTGGTCATCAAGCGCGCGGCTTCGCAGACACGCGCGGCCCAGGCGCGCGAACAACAGACGCGCACGCTGGCAGGACTGCTATTCAGTGCGGGCACCAAGTTGGTGTGGGGCATCGCGCTGCTCACGGCGCTGCCGGAATTCGGCATCAACGTAACGCCCATTGCCACGCTTGCGGGACTCGCCAGCCTGGCCATCGGCTTTGGCGCGCAAAACCTGGTGCGCGACATCATCACCGGTTTCTACATCATCCTGGAAGATCAATATATTGTGGGCGACACCATCCAGGTGGGCGAAACGATCGGACGGGTGGAGCACGTCACGCTGCGGCGCACCGTGCTGCGCGACGCACGCGGCGCGCTGGTGACCATCGCCAACGGCGACATCCGCACGGTAAGTAATCTGAGCCGCGATTGGTCGCAGGCTTTCGTGGATATATCGCTGGCGCCCGACGCTCCGCTGGAAAAAACTTTGAGTTCGCTGGAGACCGCCGCCGCGGAAATGCGCGCCGATCCGGCGTGGGCGCAGGCACTGGTAGACGGGCCGCGAATCCTGGGAGTACAAAATTTTGATCGCAACGCCACGACCGTGCGATTGCAGGTGCGCACGCTTGCCAAATCACCAGGACGAAATTTCGCGCGAACTGCGGCGGCGCATTCACGTGGAATTTCGCAAACAAGGAATTCCGGTATCGGTGGTGCAGCGACTGGAGCTCGTCGGAGCCAGCGCCAGCCGCACAACTATTAAAGGTGGGCGAGCCCACCAAATTAGCGAGGAGAACTCATGAGTCAAATTTCTTACGACGAAGTTAACTTGATGCTGCGCCTTTACGACATGCGGCGAGAGCCGCGGTTGCGACAGGCGCGATCCTGGTTCGTGGAACATTTTCACCCGCAATCGCCCGAGGACATGATGCAGAAATATCCTCAGAGCAGCGAGGAAAATACCTACATCCGCATGGTCATCAGCTACTGGGATATGGTGGCGTCCATCGTGAATCGCGGGCTGATCAACGATGAATTGTTCTTTGAAAGCAATGGAGAAATCTGGGTGGTGTGGGATCGCATGCGCGCGGTGGTGCCGGCCTGGCGCGCGGCCTTCAAGAACGCCTCACCTGTTTGGAAATATCGAAGATGCCTGCAAGCGGCTGGAAGCCTGGCGGGAAAAGCGTTCGCCGGGCAGCACCGAGGCCATGCGCCAGATGATGACGCAGATGGGCGCGAAATCGAAAGCTATATAAGAAATAAAAGGAAGCCGAGCGCAGTGGCCTGGAGACGCGCGTGCGGGAGTATTTCGCCTTGCGGTAACACGCAAGGGTTCACCTCGCCAGGGCCACCTCTGATTTTGCAAACTTGATACAGTTTCTGCCCGCGGCTTTTGCGGCGTACAGCGCCGAGTCCACTTCGTGAAGAAGCTCTTCCACCGTCGCCGATCCCCAATTGTCGGTCTGGTGCACTCCCATGCTTATGGAGATGGCCAATGCCCCAGCGTTGGTTTGCACCGGTGAACTGGACATGGCCCGGCGTATTTCCTCCGCGCGACTCGCGGCGGATGCCGCCGGGCAGTTATTCAGGATGACCAGGAATTCCTCGCCACCAAATCGCCCCACGTAGTCATAGGAGCGCACCGACAAGAGCAATCGCCGGGTGGCTTCCTTGAGTACTTCGTCGCCGATCAGATGGCCGTGAGAGTCATTGATGCGTTTGAAGTGATCGAGATCGCAAAGCAAAATAGCCATGGGAATATTTTCCCGGCGCGACCGGGAAACTTCGCGGCCCAACAAATCCATAATCACGCCGCGATTGAAAATGGAAGTCAAAGCGTCGTGGGTGGCTTTGAAGCGCAGGTCCTCGCGCGCTTCCACCAGCCGGCCTTCCAGGTGCAATATGCGCTGGCCGGTGCGGAGCCGCGCTTTTAATTCTTCGGTGTCGAACGGCTTGGTCAGATAGTCGTCGGCGCCCGCGCCCAGACCCGCAACGACATCGGTTTTCGATCCTTTGGACGTGAGCAGGATCATATACACGTAACCTTGGTCCTTGTTCTTGCGTACCTGCCCGGCACACCGAGGGACCATCCAGTTCCGGCATTTCCCAATCGAGCAGCGCCAGCCGGGGCCCGTCATTGTCACAAAGTTGTTCAGCGGCCGCGGAGCCGTTTGCCACGGCGGTCACTTCGTAGCCGGCGCGCTGCAAAGTTTTTTCCAGTAACCTGCGCGAAAGCACGTCGTCGTCGGCAATCAGAATTTTCATGAACCAAGCTCGCCGGTGTATTCGTCCATGTGCAGGATTAAAACTTCGGCTTCGAACTGAAGATCTGAAAGCGCCTGCGGCGATTCCGCAAGCTGCATTCTCGCTCCGAGCTGTTCAAGTGAAGCCGCCGCCGCCGCGGCCCGAGGCGCGGACAGGTTCAGCAGCATGCCCTTCAGCATGTGGCCTTCCAGCGCCACGTGTTTGCAATCGCCCCGCTGGCACGCGTCTTTCAGGCGCTGCAAATTGGCCGGAAAGCTCGATTTGAATACAAAAAACAGCTCGACAAGGAGTTCGCGGTCACCATCCACGCGGGCAAGCAATTCTTCGAGATTGAGGATGGCGGGGGCGGCGACGGGCAAGTTGTAGTTCCTCTGTAAGATCGGAATGCCAGACTGTTCGTCTATGCGGGACTGTACGAAGCTCTTCCTGGCAGGGCCGACGATAGATATGGGCACGTCAGAGGCCACGCCTCCACTGAGCTAAGTCTTTTGAAACGGCGGAAATAAACGGCAGCTGGCGCATGGATACGCGAACTAGGCCCAAATTGAAAAGTTAGTTTCAATGTGGGAGTGAGGTTTGGAGCGTGAGATGTGCGCGTCCGCTCCCTGCTACGCGGCCGGCTGGCTTTCCTTTTGAATTTCGAACGTCAGTGGCACTCGTTCGTGAAGCAGTCTTTCGGTGGCGGCAATCATCACCTCTTCATGGAACAGCCGCTGGAAAACAGACTCAGACAAAAGGTTGCTGATAGCCAACAGGGTCATGCCCTGATGGTGCGCCATCCAGCAGTACACCAGTTCGGGAGACTTCGCAGCTCCCGGAGCGGCTTCTTTGTAATCCGCAGATTCAAAAAATCCATAGGGCCCGAGCCAGCCCAAAGTTTCCATGCGGCGCAAATTTTTCACCGCCGCGGCGGGTCAACGCTGAGGGCCAGTACCGCGGCGTACGGAGTGATGACCGTGCGATCGGGAGCTTCGACTTTTAGCGCCAGTGGAGGAACGCCGTAAGCGTGGTAATGATAATGACCGGAATCGTTTTTCTCGCTGCAGGCGCCTTCGGAAATTCCCCAGGGAATATTCAGCGGCCTCGACAAATTTTCGCTGCGACGCCACCGCTCCGCGCAAGCTGTTTTCCAGCAGCGTGGCGGGAAAAGTTTTCATCCACAGGCTGGGCATCAGATATTCGAACATGGTGCCGGTCCATGAAAGCAAAACGCGGCGGCCGTCGATACTGAGTGTGACCTCGGCCCAGGCGGAACCAGCTGGTTTGCGGAATATCGCCCTTGGCGATGGCGATAAACACCGCGCTGCGCGATTCGGAAGCCAGCAAATCGTAACAACTGGCCAGCAATTGCTTTTTGTCGACGTCATAACCCGACGGAAAGCAGATTGCGCCCGGCATCGTAGAGCAGCCGGAAATCCATTTGCTTGGCGAGTTCTTCGGCCTGCTGCGCGAGCAGCAAGCAATTCTTCGGCAGATGGTTGTCGGCGCGGATGCCGCATTGTTGCACGCCGTGCTGCAGGGCGTTGATTTTCTCGTGCTTGGCCGTGTCTCCGGGATTCAGGACCAGCGATTGTTCCAACCTGCGTCGATAATCTTTGCGCATAGCCAGGCAATTGCTTGAATGGTCAGCTGGCCAATCACTTTCGGCAGAATCATGTCGTCGAAATACGAGCGCAGCGAACTGAATTCCGGAAGCAGCCAGGGCACCAGCGTTTCCAGCAAATCGCGCACATCCAGAAAACGTTCATGGGCTTCCTGAAGCCACCAGGAATCGGGAGCGTTCAGGGCGGCTTCCCGAACGGATTCCTGCAATCGGGGCAACGCCTCGATCCACCGCGGATAAGTCTTCGCCCAAAGGTTCGATCTCGGCGCGCAAGGCTCCGATGGCAGCTTTCGATTCCGCCTTGGAAGTCGGTCGCGGCCATTTCTTCCGCGGCCAACGCCAAGTAATCGCGCAAGCTGATAAACAGAGAGGCGGACAGAGATAGGCTGGTCCACCGCCGCGAGGCAGCCCTGCTTCAAAGACAGCAAGGAGCAAACCAGGTTGCCGCTGTCCACGCTGGAAATAAAAAAAGGCGGCAACGGCGTTGAGGAGCGGGTGTCGTACCAGTTTAGAAAATGTCCATTCACCATGGGCAATTCTTGCGGGTGTGCTGAAAACTTTTGTTGGCTTCCTCCAGGAAACGCTTCAGGGTGATGAAGCCGAGGTCATAAGCGGCGTACTGCGAATTAAACAGCAAGTCCCAGATTGGTGGGAGAAATGCGGTGGGCCACCTCGTAGTTCCTGGCCCTGTACGTTGTCGGGTATAAGCCACTGCTCTTCGGCGGTGACAGAATGTGCGGAAATAGCGCCAGGTTTTCAGCGCGACGCGGCGCAGAAAATCTTCGTCGCCGGCGGTAATTTCGCTGCGCCCGGAGACCAGCGGGCGATCCAGCCATTGGGCGATGGGCTTGGAAAAAAGCCATAACACCAATATCGGCGAAGCCGCCAGCAGCGCGTGCGGCCGGAATTTTGCAAGCAACCCGGCGATAACCAGCGTGACGATGGGAGTCCAGTCGAGATAAACGTCCACGGGAGTTTTACGCTTGGTCTCCATTTCGGATTGCGCGGCGGTTTCCCACTCCAGCAGATTGCGATGCGTGACGGTGAGGCGAACCACCGTGCGAAAAATCGCGTCCATGGTGACGAGCGTCTGGTGAGCCAGAAAAGTAAAAAAGATGAGAACGTTCACCTGAGCCGGTAATGAAATCGCCCGACAATCTGCTTTACGTGCGCGTAAGTGTGGCCGGTGTTTTCCAGCCGAAGCAGCGAAAAAATCAATTGCGTGTAGCGCGGCGTGAGCATCAAGCGCCACGGTTGCCGCCGTCCAGTAGGAAGCCGGGCCCGGCAGAAAAAACCAGCAGGCGATCAGCAGCACGAAAGTCGCGAACTCCGTGACGCTGCGGCGCAGATTGTCGAGAATCTTCCAGCGCGAAACAAATTTCAGCGGATTCTTGATGAGGTTACCTTCGGCGTCGGGAACGCGGGGAAATAACCAGCGCAGAATCTGCCAGTCGCCGCGAATCCAGCGATGTTTGCGGCGGCTGTGCGCGCGAAAGTGCGACGGATAATCGTCGATAATTTCCACGTCCGAGAGCAACGCGGTGCGCGCGTAAGAACCTTCGATCAGGTCGTGGCTCAAAATGGCGTTGGAAGGAAAGCGCTGGCCCAACACCTTACGGAAAACGTCGACATCGTAGATTCCTTTCCCGGTGAAAATGCCTTCGCCAAACAAATCCTGATACACGTCGGAAACCGCGCGGGTGTAAACGTCCAAGCCCGTCTGCCCGGAATAGATGTAGGCCAGCCGCGAGCGATTCGCGGAATGCACGCTGATGCCCACGCGCGGCTGCAGAATGCCGTAGCCCTGCTGCACCGTGTTGGTGGCCGGATTAATCTCCGCGCGATTCAACGGGTGAGCAGCGGCGCCCACCAGCCGGTGCGCGCTGTCGCGCGGCAACTGCGTGTCGGAATCCAGCGTAATGACGTAGCGCACGCCGCGTCAGAATGGAGAGATCCCCGACCTTCACCGGGAAATTTGTCGGAATCGCCGCGCAGCAACTCGTTGAAGTCGAGAAGTTTTCCCGCGCTTGCGCTCCCAGCCCATCCAGGTATTTTCCACTTCGTTGAAAACGCGGTGGCGGTGGAAATGATAGAAAGGCCGCACGCCCGTGTCGGCGTACTTGCGATTCAGTCCCTCGATCAAGTCGGAGCACAGCGCCACGTGGTGATCTTTGTCGTCAAAACGTTCACGGGAATCCGGCGGATCGGTAAGCAAGGCGAAAAATAAATGCGGGTCGCGATTCCCGACATAGCGAATTTCCAGAGTTCTGACCAGGTCGCGGATCTGTTCTTCGCTGATCAAAAGCGTGGGGATGGCCACCATGGTGACGCAATCCTCGGGAATGCCTTTGGAGAAATCGAGTTTCGGCAAGGCTTGCGCGGGAATCAGGAAAGTTACCAGCTGATTGATAATTTCGAGGGCCGCTTCGCTGGCGGGGAAAAGCAAAAGCAACGTCGCGGCGATCAACGGCACGCCCACGCGAATGCCGCTGACCACGAAAGCCATGATGGCGACGATCAAAACTTCCAGGCTGATGAAGTAGAGAAGTTCCGGAGCGTCGTGAAACGCTTCGGTAATTTGTTTGAAGCCCCGCGCGCGATACTCGATACGCTTCTGCAGCATCTGCCGGCCGCGATCCACCAGGTAGTAGCCCACATGTCCGCGGCGCTCACGAGTTACCGGAATAGAGCGGAACTGCACTCGCGCCTGCCCCGCCAGATCCACGGCGATGCGCGCGATGGTGAATTCGTCGGCCTTCGAGCCGCGCACAAATTCCTGAATAGCAGTGTGATAAGTGCCGCGGCTATCCAGGTCCATGTTCGGATAAGCCTTGGCAGGATCATCACGCAGAATCGATTCGGTTCGGCTGAGAGCGAGAAATGGGGTCTTGAAGTCAGAGTCGCTCAACTTGCGAATGCTTTCCATCAACGAAGTGATGTCGGCGGCAACAGCGTCAGGCTGCGACGGTTTCAGCTGTGACCGCGCCGTTCGCTTTCGCGGACTTCGGCGCTTTTTTCCGCGAAGCGCTCGAGCAACACCAGTTGCAGCATCTGTTTGAGCAGCCAGATTTCGGCGATTTCCAGGTAGGCATTTTCCTGCGCCGCGGCAATAAATTCGATGAATGACGGTTCGTCGTAAACGAAATTCGAAGCAGCCAGATAGGCTCTTGGCGGCCAGATAGGCCCGGGGAACTTCTTCCGGGGGATCCCCGCCGATGTTCACTTCCGGAAAAGTCACCTTGGAGCGCAGCGCCGTGCGGATGTCCAGCGAAGTCGAGCGCAACAAGCGCTGGTTATTGGCGATGAGCTGTCCGGCGACGGACGAGAGCGTTGCGTTCGGCGACGCTGCTTTTCAGGATGGTGCCCAGAATCGCTCGAGCAGCTCTTTGCCGGCGTTTTTCGAGCACCAGGCTGAAGGATTTGCGCGCGGTAACGACCCAGGTTTTGGATTGCGCTCTGCGCGACTTCGCGCATTTCCTCCGCAGCCTTGGGACGCTCGACGTCATCCGCGTGAGTTTCCGCGCTGTCATTCCAAACCGGCGGAACCAGCTGCGGCTCTCCGGTGTCTACGCTGCGTGTCGGACTGATGGGATCTTCAATCATTTATGCGTTATTTTCGATTGTGCGAGTTCGTCCCCAGCGGACAACCGCTACCGATAGCTGGCGGCCTGCAGCTCGAACATCTCCGCATAGCGGCCGCCGTGAGCCATCAATTGCTCGTGGCGCCCTTCTTCCGCAATCACCCCTCGCTCCAAAACGATGATGCGGTCGGCCATTTTCACCGTGGAAAAGCGGTGCGAGATGAGCAAAGCCATTTTACCCTTGGTGAGCTCGGCAAACCTCTCAAATACCTCGTGCTCGGAGCGGGCGTCCAGCGCCGCGGTGGGCTCGTCAAGCACCAGGATTTGCGCGTCACGCAGATAAGCGCGCGCCAGGGCCACTTTTTGCCACTCGCCGCCGGACAAATCCACGCCGGTTTCAAAACGCCGCCCCAGCATTTGCTCGTAGCCGCGCGGCAATTTTTTGATCACGCCTTCGGCCAGACTTTTTTTGGCGGCCAGCTCCACCTTGTCCAGATTTTCGCGCGCGCCAATCTGGCCGACCGCGATGTTTTCCCACGCGGTCATGTCGTAACGCATGAAGTCCTGAAAGATCACCGCGATATTGCTGGAGTAATCTTCCAGGTCATATTCGCGCAGGTCCACGCCATCGAGCAGCATCTGGCCGAATGTAGGATCGTAGAGCCGGGTCAGCAACTTTACGATGGTGGTCTTGCCTTCGCCGTTTTCGCCAATCAGCGCGATGCGTTCGTCGGGCTTCAGAAACAGATTCAGATTTTTCAGGATGGGACGGCCGCCGCCGGGATAGGAGAAGCTGACATCGCGAAATTCGATGCCCATCTTTAATGGGTCGCGGAGTCTTTAATGCGTTCGGCTTGGAAAAAACGGTGGGCTTGCACCGCAAAAAACTGCAGCAGATCGGTGAGAAAAAGCGATTGGTCGGCAATGCTGGAGAAAGTGGAAAAAATCATCTGCAGGTTGGCGCTGGCCCCGGCGATTGCGCCAGTCAGAAAACGTCAGCGTGCCGACGGTCATTTTGCCCTGAATCGTTTCCAGAATGACGTAGGCATAAGCGCCGTAATACCCGACGGTGGTCAGCAGCGAAAGCAGCGAACTGGCGAACAGCCGGCGCTTGGCCAGCGACACATTCTGGATATAGATGTCGTCGGAAAGCTGCTGGAAGCGGTCGGTCAAAAACTTGCTCAGGCCAAAAAGCTTTAGTTCCTTGGCGCTGTCTTTGCTGGCGCCCAGGAAACGCAGGTAATCAATCTGCCGCTTTACGGGAGTCTGGCGAAATGCCTGCGCGTAGCCGAGAAAGGCAAAGTGGCTCTCGCCCAGAAACGCCGGAATCACGCAAGCGACCAGCACAATCAGCAGCCAGGGAGAAAACAGCAGAATGCTGGCAGCTAACGTAACGGTGGTGATGACCTGCTGAACCAGTCGCCCCAGCTGCTGAACCATTCCCAGCCGGTCGGTGGCTTGCACCCGGGCGCGTTCCAGCTTGTCATGAAAGAGCGGATCCTCGTAGTAGGCCAGATCCAGCCGCGAAGCGTGGTGCATGATGCGCACGCTGATGTGGCGAATGAATTTGTCGGCCAGCAGGGTGTCGCAGTAATCCACGATGCGATTGAAAATCGAAGTCAGGCAGGCCAGGCCAAATTCGAGGCCCACCAGCCACCAGAAGTCATGTCGCAGAGGTTCGGCGGTCGAGATGTGCGTAACTACCGCATCGATAATCAGGCGCGCCACCGCCAACAGCGCCAAGGGAGATAGCGCGGTGATGGCGCGAATGACCAGTCCCCAGGCGACCACCGCAGGGCTGGAATCCCAGATGATTTTCAATACCGGAGGGATGTTCTTCAGTGACTGGACGCGGGTGGCCCAGGCCTGATGAAACTTCTGGCCTGCAGGGTCGGCCGCTGGGGCATGGCTACGGTACCGCCAGAATTTTTGTAGCTGATGGGATAAAGCGATGCGAAGAGAGACAGTTCGGATGATGCATATCAGTAGGGCCGGACGGAAACTGCCACGCCATCGGGGCTTCATCCTACCCCGAGGGCACAATGGCGAGCAATACTGGCAAGCCCTTACAATTAGTACGACTTAGATTCGTGAACGGGACGCCAGACCCAGCGTGGCGGCGCAAGCGAAGATGGCGGTCGAAAATAGCACAAAACGACCGGGCGATTGTGGCCATGGCGTGTGTTTCACTTCCAAGGAGCACTGCCCAAAGTAGAGTTGCGAGAAGCAGGATGGCTACGAAGACTTTCACCGGAACCCCCTACACTAACGTTCCTGGCAAATCGAAGGAGTGCATTTGGGACGCCAAAAATTTTTCATATGCTTCTTATACTTACGGGCTACCTGTACTTTAGGACATAGGAAATTTGGGAGGAAAAAAGTAAATCTTGCATGGTCAAGGCTTTAAGCGAGCGGCCCGACGTCGGCTGAAGCCCGACGTACCCGCCAGACCTACCTGTCCTACAGGTACAGGTAGGCAGGCACGGAAGCGACCAGTGAGATGCCTGCCGCCAGTCTAGCGCAGCTTTTTCAGGTCGAAGGAGGCCTTGATGGTTTTTCCTTCCGGGGTCACCACTTCCACGGTGGTCAGGTCTGACGCCACGTCCTTGGCATCGAATTCCAGCCACACATTTTCGCCGTCCAGTACCGCCGGGCATTGCTGGTGGCCGTGGAATGGATGGGCTGATTGCTGATGCTGCGCGAGGGGATGGACTTGCCGTTCTGCTTCAGATGGAACTGGAAATTCTGCCAGAAATTCTCCGGCGTCATGCTCGCTTTTTTGGGTGCCCGTGGCGGGCGGAGGTGTCGGCGCTTCCGTGGACTCGGCAGCCTTCGGGTAGGCCGCGGGTAACATGATGAGGACGTTCAGCCTTCACACTTTTGCCGTGCGACTTGTAGTCCTGCACTGCCTGGCCTTCCGTATAGCCATCAGCCGCTTCTGCGGCGGCACACGTCCACGATCTGCGCATAGGGAGTTAGCAATTCGATCTGCGGCGATATGCGGGCCATTTTGCGGCTCGGTAATCTGCGCCGCGTAGGGCGCCAGGAAATCCCCGGTGGATTTGTCGTTACGCTGGCCCAGAACATAGGCTTCATGAATCTTTTGCTCATCGAGTTCTTTTTCGTAGGCGAACGCCGAGCCGGCCACCAACGCCAAGTGCGGCAAGAATTGTCACGATTCGTGTCTTCATAAATTCCCAGGACTTCAGCACTCATTTTAGATGGCCTGGCAAGGCGTCGCAGATGTTTTTTAATTCGGAGCGGCAGGAGCTGCCACTGCAGAAGCCCGTGTGCTAACAGCCCGGCACCATGGCCGTTACAGGGAAAACCGTATGTCGAGCTAGAGACATAGACCCGTATTCTTGTTGCGCGAATTTTGCCAGGTTAGCAGCAAGCGTGGCTGGCACGATGTAAGCTGGTCACTTGCTTCGTTTCTTGAGCGGGCATTCCGCAGCCAGGTCAGCTGCGGCACTTCATTGCCTGCAACCACGATTCAAATGTCTCATTCATTCTCCTATGAGTGACTCGAAATCTATCCCGGCACCAGTTTCGACGCGCGGTGTGACTGCCCGATGCGAAACTGGACGCGCAATGGACCATAAGCTGGATCCGTCGCCGGAACCCGCCGTGGGGGCAAGCCCCTGGCTAGTGGCGCTTGCCGCTTCGTCGTGTGGGCCCCGCGCGCCAAGATGCTGAGCGTTCGCGTGCTAGCGCAGCCTGGGGGCGAGTCGGACCGAATCGTTCCGATGCACAAATCGACGTCCGGATATTTTGAAGCTGAGATCGATAACGTCCCGGCGGGTTGCCGGTATTTCTATCGCCTGGAAAACGGCAGCGACCGACCCGATCCGGCCTCGCGCTTCCAGCCTGAGGGCGTTCACGGACCGTCGGAAGTCGTGGATTTCAGAGATTTCCAGTGGACGGATGCTGCGTGGAAAGGACTGCCGCTCGAGCGACAGCGTTTTTTACGAACTGCACGTGGGCACGTACACACGCGAAGGAACTTTCGAAGCGCTGATTCCGCACTTACGCGACTTGAAAGAATTGGGCATCACCACCATTGAGTTGATGCCCGTGGCGCAATTTCCTGGAACGCGAAACTGGGGTTACGACGGCGTGCAGCCTTTCGCCCCGCAAAATAGTTACGGTGGACCGCGCGGGCTGCAGAAATTTGTGGATGCGGCGCATGCACACGGTCTGGCGGTGGCGCTGGACGTGGTCTACAACCACCTGGGCCCGGAAGGAAATTATTTCAGCGAGTACGGGCCGTACTTCACCGACAAATATCAAGACCCCCTGGGGCCAGGCGATAAATTTTGACGACGCCGACAGCGATGCGGTGCGCAGCTTTTTTATCCAGAACGCGCTGCACTGGCTGGAGAACTACCACATCGATGTGCTGCGGCTGGACGCCGTGCATGGAATTTTCGATTTCAGCGCCAGCGCATTTTCTTGCCGATCTGCAAACAGCGGTGACGGCGCTGGAACGTCACGTGCAAAGAAAACTGCACCTGGTCGCGGAAAGCGATCTGAATGATTCGCGGCTCTTGCGCACGCCGGACGCAGGGCGGATATGGCTTGCCTTCGCAATGGAGCGACGATTTTCATCATTCCCTGCATTCCCTGCTGACCGGCGAACGCGCCGGTTACTATTCCGATTTCGGCGATGTGCATCACCTGGCTGTCACCATGCGCAACGGCTGGTTTTACGCCGGGCAGCATTCGAATTTCCGGCGGCGCAAACACGGCAATTCTCCCGCCGGGCTGGCGCGATCCAGTTTTGTGGTGTGCATTCAGAATCACGATCAGATCGGCAATCGCGCGCGCGGCGATCGGCTCAGCAACCTGCTGGACTTTGAGGCGCTTGAAGCTGGCGGCGGGTGTAACGGTGCTCGCGCCCTTCGTGCCTCTGCTATTCATGGGCGAAGAGTATGGCGAAAAAGCGCCGTTTCAGTATTTCACCAGTCACGGCGATCGCGGATTTGATCGAAGCGGTGCGCAAAGGCCGCAAGGAAGAATTCTGCGGCGTTTGCCTGGGAGGGAGAAGTCCCCGACCCTCAGGATGAAGAAACTTTTTTGAATTCGAAACTCGATCACGAGCTGAAAAACCAGGAACCGCACCGCACCCTGCGCGCGCTGTACCGCGAGTTGCTGAACATCCGCCGCGAGTATGGCCTGGCCGGAATCAGGCCAAGTGGAAATTCTCGAAAATGAAAGCGCCATCACCATGCTCGCCTCTAACGGCGCGCAAAGATGCTGGCGGCTATTTATGAGTTTGGAAAAGCAGCACGCGCAGTTCAAGGGCCTTGAACTTGCCCAAGGGCACTGGAATTTGCGATTCAACTCCGCTGACGAGAAATGGAACGGCCCGGGAAATTCCGTTCCGCAGAAAATTGCAAGCTGACGGATGCTCTGTAACACTGAAGCTCGCTGCGCAGTCGTTCGTGTTATTCGAGCGCCTGAATCCACCAACGGAGTAATCATGCGATACGTTTGTGTGCACGGACATTTCTACCAGCCGCCCAGAGAAAATCCTTCGCTGGAAGCGATTGAGTTGCAGGATTCCGCTTACCCGTATCACGACTGGAACGAGCGCATCACCGCGGAGTGCTACGCGCCCAACGCCACGTCGCGCATTCTCGACAACGAACAACGCATCATGCAGCTGGTGAACAACTACGGAATGATGAGTTTTAATTTCGGCCCGACGTTGCTTTCCTGGCTGGAAGCCAAGGCCCCGCGCGTCTATGAAGCGCTGCGCGAAGCCGACCAGCCTGAGCGCACAAAAGTTTGGCGGACACGGTTCGGCCGTCGCGCAGGCGTATAACCACATGATTTTGCCGCTGGCCAATCGCCGCGACAAAGCCACCCAGGTGAAGTGGGGCATCGCCGATTTCGAGCATCGCTTCAAGCGCAAGCCCGAAGGCATGTGGCTGCCGGAAACCGCGGTGAATACGGAAACGCTGGAAGTGCTGGCCGAAAACGGAATCCTGTACACCATTCTTGCGCCGCGGCAGGCCAAGCGCGTGCGCCGCAAGGGCGGGCGCAGCTGGAAGGACGTCACCGGCGATCGCATCGATCCCAGCCGCGCCTATCTGGTCAATTTGCCTTCGAAGAAAACCATCAGCGTCTTTTTCTACGACGGGCCCATTTCTCAAGGCGTGGCCTTCGAAGGCTTGCTCAACGATGGCAAGCGCTTCGCCGATCGCCTGATGAGCGGATTTTCCGATGCCCGCGACTGGCCGCAGCTTTCGCACATCGCCACCGATGGTGAAAGTTACGGACACCATCATCGCTTCGGCGAAATGGCGCTGACTTACGCTTTGCAGCACATCGAAAACGAGCAAGCAAGCGGAGCTCACCAACTACGGACAATTTCTGGAGCGTTATCCCGCCGATCATTTCGTTGAAATTGTCGAGAACAGTTCGTGGAGCTGCGTTCATGGAGTGGAACGCTGGCGTTCCAATTGCGGCTGCAATTCCGGCGGGCACGGGGACTGGAACCAGGAGTGGCGAGGGCCGCTGCGCGCCGCGCTGGACTGGCTGCGCGATGCGCTGAATCCGCTATTTGAAGAACAGCGGCAAGCCGCTGCTGAAAGATCCCTGGGCGGCGCGAGATGAATACATTCGCGTGATCCTCAATCGCTCGGACGCCAACGTGGAAGCGTTCTTCGCAGAACACGCCAGCTCACACGCTTAGCGCCGAGGAACAAGTTACCGCGCTGAAATTGCTGGAGATGCAACGGCACGCTGATGCTGATGTACACCAGCTGCGGATGGTTTTTTGACGAGCTGTCGGGACTGGAAACCGTGCAGGTGATTCACTACGCCGGGCGCGCCGTGGAACTGGCCAAGGAATTTCTGGGCGAAGAGATCGAAGCCGCAATTTCTGGAACGCCTGCGCGCTGGCAAAAAGCAATCTCGCCGGAACATGGCGACGGCGCGCAAGATTTACGAGAAGTGGGTGAAGCCCGCGGCCGTAAATATCGAAAAACTTGCCGGGCATTACGCCATCAGCTCGCTTGTTTGAAAATTACAGCGAAAAAACCGGCATCTTTTGCTACCTGGTGGACCGCGAGCAGTATTCGCTGGAAGCCGAAGGCAAACTGCGGCTGGCCATCGGGCGCGCGCGTTTCAGTTCAGAAATCACGCGCGAGTCCGCGACCATTGAGTTTCGGCGTGCTGCATCTGGGAGATCACAACGTAACCGGCGGCGTGCGCCACGCTTATGAACCCGGACCTGTACGAACAATCCAAAGCGCGACTGATCGAATGTTTTTCCAAAGCGGACACCGCGGCGGTGATTCGCATTCTGGACGAAGAATTCAGCGAATATTCATTCTCGCTCAGTTCCCTGTTCCGCGACGAACAGCGAAAAATCGTCGGACTGATCCTGAACGATTCGCTGACTTCCGCGGCGGCCGCGTATCGCACGATTTACGAAAATCAGGCGCCGTTGATTCGCTTTCTAAATTCGCTCGCGATTCCAGTTCCGCCGGCCTTCAAGGCCGCGGCGGACATCGCCATAAACAGCCAACTGCGGCAAGCCGTCGAACGCTCCGACGTGGACGGCGACAACATTCAGAGTTATCTGAAAGAAGCGTCCAACAGCCGGGTGCCGCTGGATACCACCACGCTGGAATTCGCCATGCGCAAGCGCCTGGAAGCGCAAGCGGCGCGTTTCGCCGAACGGCCCGACGATCTGGAGACCGTGCAGCGATTCCGAAGGCAACTGGAAGTGGCCAAGACTTTGCCGTTTCCCGTGACGCTGTGGGAAGTGCAGAATATTTCTTACGCACCGCTCATCAAAGCCATCGAAGAGCGCCGCGTCGCTGCGCAAAACAACGATCCCGAAGCCGCCACACTGGATGAAAGAATTGACGGCCCTGCGCGAGGGGCTTCGCATTCTCGGCAACTGACAATCTATGGTGTCCACGCACATTCCGCTGGCGACGTACCGGTTGCAATTCAACAAGAATTTTACGTTTAACGATGCGACAAAAATTCTTGATTACCTGCGGGACCTGGGAATCACGGCAATTTATGCTTCGCCCATCCTCACCAGCCGCCGCGGCAGCGGCCACGGCTATGACGTCACCAATCCCAATCGCCTCGATCCGGATTTAGGCACCGAAAAAGATTTCGACGTTCTCTCAGCGAACTTGAAAAACGCGGCATGGGATTGCTGCTGGATATCGTGCCCAACCACATGGCCGCCAGCAGCGAAAATCCCTGGTGGATGGACGTGTTGGAAAATGGGCCGGACTCGGCGTTTTCCTCGTACTTCGATATAGATTGGCACCCTCCTTCGCGCAACCTGGACAACAAAATTCTTTTGCCGATTCTGGGACGGCCCTTCGGCGAAGCGCTGGACAGCGGCGAATTCAAACTGGAATTTTCGCGACGGCAAATTCTCAGATCGAATATTTCGATTCTTCTTTTCCGCTGGCGCCGCGAACCTATCGGACGGTTTTGAGCCACCGCATCGGCAGGTTGCGAAATCAACTGGATGAAAACTCCGCCGCGTATCAGGAATATCGAAGGCATCGTTGCGGCGCTGGGCGCGATTTCCGATCGCGACACCACGCCCGTCGAGTCCGCCTCCGACAAACGCGTGCGCTTCGAATCCATACGCGAGCGCTTGCGGCAACTGGCGGCCAGCAGCCCGGAAATCGCGCAATTCATCAGTGAAAATCTGGCCGAATTCAACGGCAAAGAGGGCGATCCCAGCAGTTTTTCGAATCTGCAGCGACTGCTGGGAGAGCAGTATTACGTGCTGGCCTACTGGCAGAACGTCAACGAAACCATTAATTACCGCCGGTTTTTCACCATCACCGATCTGGTGGGCATGCGCGTGGAAGATTCGCTGGTTTTCGACGCCACGCACAATTTGATTTTGCGGTTGATTTCGCGCGGCGCGGTCGTCGGGCCTGCGCATCGACCACATTGACGGCCTTCGCGATCCCCTGGCATACCTGAAGCGCCTGCAGGAGCGCTTGGTAGGCGAAGACGCTTCGAATGCCAGCGCCGAAGCCTATGTCTTGGTGGAGAAAATTCTCGAGCGCAATGAAGATTTGCCCGACGACTGGCCCGTGGCAGGCACCACCGGCTACGACTATTTGAATTTTGCGAATCGCGTGATGGTGAATCCCCAGGGCGCGCAAGAAATCGAGCGTATTTACTCGCACTTCATCGGCCGCAAGATGAAATTCGAAGATGTGCTGTATCGAAAAGAAAAAGCTGGTGATGGGCACCATCCTGGGCGTGGAAATGCGCTCGCTGGGCCGGCAACTGGGCGAGCTCGCGGCGCAGGCACGCTACGCGCGCGACTTGCCGCGCCACGAATTGAGCGAAGCGCTCATTGAAACAACCGCCTGCTTCGCAGTTTATCGCACATATATTCGAAATCTGGATCTGCCCGCGGAAGCCACTAAAGTCCTGGAAGAGGCGCTTGGCGGAAGCGCGGCGGCGGAAGCCCGCGCTGAATCCACAATGTTTTGATTTCCTGCGCGACGTGCTGCTGCTTTCTGAATCCCGCGCATGTTTTGCCCGACCATCGCGAAGCGCGCCTGAGCTTTGTGTTGCGCTGGCAACAATTCACCGGCCCGATCGTCGCGAAGGGGCTGGAGGATACTGCGCTGTACGTCTATCACCCGCTGCTTTCCTTGAACGAGGTCGGCGGGGATCCATCGCCGGACGCAGTTGCTCCCCGAGGAGTTTTTTGAATTCATCGCCCAGCGCCAAAAGCTGTGGCCGCATTCGATGAATGCCAGCTCCACGCATGACACCAAACGGGCCGAGGACGTGCGCGCACGCATCGCGTGCTCTCAGAAGTGCCGCAGGAATGGCAGAAACGCCTGGCGCACTGGGCGCCCTTGAACGAAAAGCACAAAGCCTCGCGAAACGGCACCGCGATTCCAGACCGCAACGAAGAATATTTTCTTTACCAGACCTTGTTGGGGATGTGGCCGCTTCACGACGAGGAAACCCCGGGAGTGCTGGAGCGGTTGCAATCGTATGCCGTGAAAGCTACACGCGAAGCGATGGTACACACGCGCTGGACGCGGCCCAACCTGGCGCATGAAGAAGGGCTGACTAAATTTGTAGCGGCCATTCTCGACGACGAACAGAGCGGAGCATTCCTGGAAGATTTTCGCAGGTTCCACGCGGCACTTGGCCTTTTATGGAATGCTGAACAGCCTGAGCCAGACGCTGCTGAAAATTACCGCGCCGGGAGTGCCCGACTTTTACCAGGGCTCGGAACTGTGGGATTTGCGGCTGGTGGATCCTGACAACCGGGGCACGATCGATTTCGAGCGCCGGATCGAGCTTCTGCGCACACTGCAACAGGGCAGTTCGGACAGCAAACGATTTGCCACGCAGTTATGTGAAAACTGGACGGACGGAAGAATCAAACTCTACGTGATCTGGAAAGCGCTACAGCTGCGCCATAAATTTAGCGGCTTGTTTACGGACGGCGAGTTTGTGCCGGCGGAAGTGTCAGGCCAACGGGCGGAAAATGTTACCGCATTTTTTCGCAAGGGGAGCATTGGCGTCGCCTTAATCGTCGCGCCGAAATGGCTGGCCGCCTCCGGGATGGAGAATGATGAAGCGAGAAGCGAATTCTGGTCGAAAACCACCATCAGCTTACCGCCGATCATGAACGGAAACTGGAAAAATGCCTTTACCGGTGAAGTTTTTCAGGCGCCATCAAATGAGCCGCGCAACTCGCTGAATTTGTCCACCGTACTCGGCAATTTCCCGGTCGCTTTACTTTCTTTAAGTTAATGCCCCTGGATTAACTCGCTAAACGCCTGCGCGGTTCATGGTCGCGGCTGCGAACTTTGGGTGCCTTGCTTTTTGCGGCTTCGGACTGCCGCAGGCTGCGCTTCAAAGCTTCCATCATGTCAATCACCGGAGCTGCGCCTCCCTTGGATTCTTCCACGACGGTTTTGCCCTCTTGCTTGGCGGCGATCAGGGCCTTGAGGTTTTCCTGAAAAGTGTCGTGATACTTGGAAGCGTCGAAATCTTCTGACAGAGTATCCACCAACTGTTCGGCCAACTTAATTTCCTGCGGTCTTAACTTTATATTTTGATCGGACTTTCCGTAACCTTCCACACGGCGAATTTCATTTTCAAAATACATGGTGTGAATGGTCAGGCCGTGCCCGCGGGGGCGAATGAAAACGGTATATTCACGCTGGTGCATGGTGACGGTGGCAAGAGCCACGCGATTTTTGTCTTCCAGCGCCTTCAGCAACAGCGCGTAGGGCTTCTCGCTGTCCTTTTCCGGCAATGCAAAATATGAAGAGTCAAAATAGATCGGATCAATCTGCTCTTCTTTGACAAAGGCCATGATTTCCATGGTGCGGCTGGAGCGCGGCGTAATTTTCTTTATATCCTCGTCTTCCACGAGCACGTACTGGCTGTCGTCATGCTCGTAGCCGCGTATCACTTCGGAGCGTTCCACGTTCCGTTCGCAGGTAGCGCAAAACAGCGGCTGGCGCAGACGAGTTTTGCATTCGCGGTGAATCTGATGCAAATTCATGCGTTCACTACGCGCCGCGGTGAAGAGGCGCACCGGAATGGTTAGCAGTCCAAAACTCAGCGAACCTCGCCAGACAGAATGAGCCATGGTTTCTCCCGGCGTCAGCGACGGCCAACGCACCGTAAATATCGTATGCGGTGCGCATTTGGCTACATATAAGGTAAAACACTGATGCCGGGCAATGTGATTGGCTCGACTCGCTATTGTGCACTGCTTATTCTGAATGGTGTTGCCGGACGCAGGCTAGTGACCGCGCACTGGTGACAGGTTGCAAATGAAGAAACTCGAAGAGTACCGCAAAAAACGGGATTTCAAACGCACCGCCGAACCCGCCGGCTCGGTGTCCAAAAATCCCCAGAAGCTATTTGTGATTCAGAAACATGCGGCCACCAGGCTGCACTACGACCTACGGCTGGAAGTGGATGGAGTAATGAAATCGTGGGCCGTGCCAAAAGGTCCGTCACTGAATCCTGACGATAAAAGGCTGGCGGTGCATGTTGAGGATCATCCGCTGGAGTATCGCAAATTCGAAGGCGTCATTCCCAAGGGGCAATACGGCGGCGGCGAAGTGATCATCTGGGATCAAGGCACCTATGAACTGGAAGGAAACCTGGATGCCAACGCGCAAATGGCGCGTGGAGATCTGAAATTCATTCTGCACGGGAAAAAAGTGCGCGGCAGTTTTGTGCTGGTGCAGATAAAAAGCTCCAAGGAAAAAAAAGAATGGCTGCTGATCAAGCACCGCGATGAATTTGTGGATACTCAGTGGGATGCCGAGCAACATTCGCGGTCGGTGGTTTCCGGGCGGACGCTCGAAGACGTGAAACTGGGGCGCGAAGCCAGCACCCCGGCGGACGAAAACAAGATCAGTTCCCTTCCCGGCGCGCGAAAAATGGCGATGCCACGGTCGATTCCACTGACGCTGGCGTCCCTGAGCGATAAGCCATTCTCCAATCCTGATTGGCTGTTTGAAGTGAAATGGGACGGCGTGCGCGGCCTCGCGTATGTCGCTGACGCAGAAGTCACGGTACGTTCACGGGCCGGGCGGGAAATTTCTCTCGAATATCCGGAAGTTAAGGATCTGGCCAACCAGCTTGTTGGCTACCGAAGCGATCGTGGACGGTGAAATTGTGGCGCTCGACGACAACGGGCGCAGCGTATTCCAGAAATTGCAAAACCGCTCCGGGGTGCGAAATCCATCGCGGGCGCTGCTGGATTCGATTCCGGCAACCTACTATGCCTTTGATCTGCTGTACTGCGACGGGTATGACCTGCGGAAGACGCCGCTGGAAAAACGCAAAGAGCTGCTGAAGCAGATATTGCGGCCCAATGCGCGCATCCGGTACTCCGAGCATGAAATCGAAAAAGGCAAAGAGTTGTATCGAAGCGGCGCAGCTGCAGGGGCTGGAAGGGATCATCGGCAAGAAACGGGACAGCGTGTATGCCGGGCAGCGAACCTCGTCGTGGCTGAAATTCAAAATAGTGGATGAGCTGGACGCGGTGATCTGCGGATGGACAGCGCCGCGGCGCAGCCGCGAATTTTTTGGCGCGCTGGTCCTGGGGCTCTACGACGGCGGGAAACTCAAGTTCATCGGCAGCGTGGGAACGGGCTTCGACTACGACATGCAGAAAAGTGTGTTCGCGCAATTGCAGAAATTGCGCCAGCCGGATAGCCCTATCAACGACCCACCAAAACTGAAAGAAAGAATCGAGTGGATTGAGCCGCAGCTGGTGGCGCGAGTGAAGTACGGCAACTGGACGGAAGGCGACCGCCTGCGTGCGCCGGTCTTCATTGGGCTGCGCCCGGATCTGGCAGCCGAAGAATGCACCGTGCAAGCGGCGCGCCCAAATCGCGACAGACCCGGCCGCAGAGGAACGAGTTACCGGACAAGCAAGAGCAAGCAAAGCCCGTCACCAGGCAAAATAAGGTTCTCAGACGCCGCAAAAAAAACCAACAGCTGCCGCCAACGCAAAAAAAAGAGAGCCAGCAAGGCCGTCGCGCGCGAGAAACGCACGGAGCACAGCGATCCGGAAATCGAACGGGAGCTGCGCGAGGGCACCAAGGAAGGATTGAACGTGGAAGTGGACGGCCAAGCGCTGCGCTTCACCCATCTGAACAAGATGTACTTTCCTGAGAGCGGCATCCGCAAGCGCGATTTGCTGGCCTATTATTTCCGCGTGGGGCATTTGATGCTGCCGTTCCTGAAGGACCGGCCCATGGTGCTGCGCCGCTATCCCAACGGCATTCGCGAGAAAGCATTTTTTCAGAAGGAAGCCACGGATTCGATTCCCGACTGGCTGCCGCGCGCCACGGTTTTTTCCGAAGAGCGCGGCGGAGAGATGCCGTACGTGATGGCCAACAATCTTGCGGCGCTGCTGTATCTGACGAATCTCGGCTGCATTGACCACAATCCCTGGTCCAGCCGCGCGGAGTCGCAGGATTCTCCCGACTATGTTTTCTTTGATCTGGATCCCACGCCGGGAACGCCATTCTCCACTGTCCTGAAAATCGCGCGCACCATTCACAAAATCCTCAATTCCATACAGCTGACTTCTTTCCTCAAGACCTCCGGCGCTTCCGGGTTTCATATTTTTGTTCCACTCCAGCCGCAATACACCTACGAGCAGACGCGAGTATTTGCGGAGCTGGTCGGACGCATGGCTTCCGAGGAATTGCCGGGACTGATTACCTTCGAACGCATCGTACGAAAAAGGCCGCGCGGAAAAGTGTTGATGGATGCGCTGCAAAACGCGCGCGGAAAACCGCTGGCCACCGTCTATTCGGCGCGGGCCTATCCGGGCGCGCCGGTGTCAACGCCAGTAACGCCCGCGGAATTGAAAAAAGATTTCTCCGCCGACCAATGGACCATCAAGAATCTGGACAAGCGATTGAAGACGGTTGGAAATTTATGGGAAGATTTCTGGAAGAAGCGGCAGTCTTTGTCGGAGCCACTGGAATTTCTGGATCAACGTCTGTCGCGGCAGGAAAAAATAGCTATCGGCAGGCCCGTCGAGGCGCAGTCCTTCAGGCAAACGACAGGCTGCGTAAAAGTTCCAGCGCACGCAGAAAACTGATGCCGCGATTAGGGGTCGCCGTTCGGCGGACGAATTCTTGTCGCCGTCGGGGCCATAATAGGTTCCACCGCTCAACAGAACCTCCAGCGCATGAATCAAATCGCTGAGCCGCGCGGGACTTGAATACAAATCCGCGTGCGCCGGTTTCTCTCACCGAGTCCGCCAAGCTTCGCGATTCATGCATGGTGAATATCAGAATGGGCGCGCTGGTTTTATCTCTTGGTCATTTGGCGCGCGGCTTCCAGTCCGCTCATCACCGGCATGGTGATGTCCATGATGATGGCGTCGGGGCGCAGCTCGCCGGCAAGCCGGATGGCTTCCTGGCCGTTGACGGCTTCGCCGCAAATTTCCCATTCAGGGCGCGCGGAGAGGATCGTGCGGATTCCCTGGCGCACTACTTCATGATCATCGGCAATGAGGATTCTAACCGGCATAAAACCAACCCTCCGAGTGATTCAGCGCAGTAAGTCAGCTCGAGCTACAAACCTGCCCGAGACCCAATACAATAACGAAATTGTGGGCTCGAACAAACCCGAGACTATTTGCCTGGGACGGTGGCACCGGGTAGGGCCTGAATAATTTATATACAGGATTATAGCGTTATGCAAGCACCACATGTGTCAGTTATCGCAAGGTAGCAAAACTCGATTTATTGGTGTGTAGGGCGCACTACAGACTCAGTTAGCCGGCGCTCGCGGCAAGGTAATTTGCCGTGAGTATAGCTCGGCGACACGCGCCAGCGTGTCAATTTCCGTTACCGGCTTGTCAGGGCGTAGGCGCAAAATGCGCGGGAAACCGCAGGGCGTAACCGCTTTCGTGGCGCTGCGATTTCTGAATGTTGTTGAAAGCCACTTCGATGACGATGCTGGGCTCAACTTTCCGCAGGCCACCCAGATCTTCGGTGGTGTGCTGCAGAAAATATTCAGTGCCAGCCTTGATTTCCGCGTCAGTCAGTCCGGAATAGGCTTTGCCGATGGTCAAAAGCTTGCCGCCATCGCGAACTGAAAAGGTGTAGTCGGAAAGCAGTCCATGGCGCTTGCCGTGACCATATTCGACGGCGGTAACCACCACATCGAGCGTGGCGAATGGTTCCTTCAGCTTGAACCAGGAACGGCCCCGGCGGCCCGGGGTGTAAAAAGATTCGGGCCGTTTTACGACGATGCCTTCATGGCCGGCGGCCAGCGAGCCGCTTCGAAGGCCTGGCGAATTTCCGCGACGGAATCGCAACGCAGTGCCGCGGCGGTGTAAACCGGCGACGCGCTTGCCAGAGCGGCAGAATTTTTTCCAGCCGAGCGCGGCGCTGCTCCAGCGTTTCGTCGAGCAGCAAGTCTCCATCCTGATAGAGCAAATCAAAAGCCGCGAAACGCACCGGGATTTCGTGTTGCAGATACAGATCCAGCTGTTTTCTGCCCAGGCGTTTCTGCAGCTCCGTGAATGGCAGCGGGCGCGACCCGTGCCAGGCCAGAATTTCTCCGTCGAGGATCAATTCGCCGGGAATTTTCGCGAAGAAAGAATTCAGCTCAGGAAATTCGTCGATGGCGTCGCAGGGTGCGCGAAAAAACTCTTACGCCCTGCGCAGCTTTTGTGCACCTGGGCGCGAATGCCATCGTACTTTTCTTCCACATAGACGGAACCGCGCGCCCTCGGGCAAAATTTCCTCGGCGGTTTCGACCGGCGTGGCCAGCATGAAACCAAGTGGCACGAACAGGCGCATGCGCACGGCATCGAGTTGATTCGCGGCCGCGGCCTGCAGCGTTTCGCCGATGTCGCCGGTGAACATGTTGGCGCGGCGAACCGCGTCCAGTGGACGTTCGAACGCTTTGGCGATGGCTTCTTCGACGAGACTTTCTTTCAGCCCGATGCGTAAATCGCCGGTCATGATTTTTATGGCGTACTTCACTTCGCCGGCGCTCATGGGCTCGAACAATTTCTTGATCAAAGCCATTTTTTGCGCGGAGGTACGCGCGTTCGGAAGATGGTCGAATGTTTCGGCTACATGTTTCAGGGAGACGTCGCCGGAGCTGGGTCGCTTCAACAATAAATGTTCGGCCATGTCGCCGAGGTCACCGTGCGCGCGATAGCTTTTTCCGAGGTCGGCAGTCATCCGCTTTGGCAATTTCGGCGACCACTTTGGCGAGCTGTGAGCCGCCCACGCCCAGCACCCGCTCATCGCGATGTGCGAAAGGCCGGCCGGTCAGGAAAATGGCCGCGCTGGCGGCGTCTGCCAGCGGCAGCGCCTGGAATAGTTCACTGACGCGCGCGACCTTGACGGTTTTTTTGGTGGTGGCGGCCACCGCTTCGCAAGCCTCGACGAATCGGCGCATGGTTTAAGCGCTGGCGCGCTTCGTCTCCATCGGCTGGCACTGCGGGCACCAGAAAGAAGTGCGCGCATCGAGCCCCTGCTTGCGTGAAACGATGGCGCCGCCGCAACGGCGGCATGGTTCGCCAACACGCTTGTAAACCCACAAACGCTCCGCAGGATTGACGCGGCCGGTTGTCCGGCGCAATGGGACGTAGGTGGTAATTTTGTCGCCGGATGTTTCGGTCACGTTAGCGAGCATGAATTTTCGCGACTGCGACACCAGACATTGCAGATCTTCATCCGAGAGCGAGGCCACGCGCCGAAAGGGATTTATTCCGCAGGCGAAACATATTTCCGACTTGAAAACATTTCCGATCCCGGAAAGCAGCGATTGCGTAAGCAGGCTGACGCCGATTTCCAGGTCCGGCCGCGCGCGCAGGCGTGCGACTACCGCATCCTCATCAAATTCCCGCGCCAACGTCGAAGGGCCGAGGGCTTTGAAACCTTCACGGCGCTCCAGAGATTCGACGGTGTGAAATTCGGCGATGGGAACGTTGAACGCTACCGCCAGTATTTTTGGCGTGCCAATCACCACGCGCATGTCGTAGCGGCTGCGTTTCCACGTCTTCGCCGGGACGGTAAATGTGCCAGCTTCCGCTCATCAGCATGTGCGAAAGCAAAATCAAATCGCCGGAAAAATAAATGAGCATCCACTTGCCGCGCGCTTCCACTTTTTCGACGGTTCGGCCCACCAAGCCGCTCGTCAACGTCCACGCGCGAAAGGTGCGGCAGTACCGATTCGAACGAAGTAATTTTTTGTCCCCCCAGCGCCAGATTCAATGTGCGCGCCGCACGATAAATGGTGTCGCCTTCGGGCATCTCAGGCGCTTTCCTGAATATCGGCGGTATCTTCGTCTTCGATATCCGCGTCGGGCTCTGCCGCGACGAGCGCGGTTTTGGACCGGCGCATCTGGTAACCCATCACGGTATCCACGAAACCGGCATCCACCAGATGAGCTGCCAGCAAATGTTCGCGCGCGGGAGCGTCGTTTATTTCGCTGATCAGCAGGCCTTGCCGGCGGGCCTGGCGTCGAATGGCAATTTCCGCCAGTTTTTTTGCGAGTTCGCGCGCAAACTGGCCGCGCTCCGGCTCTGACTCCGGAAGAAAAACGCGCAAAGCCGGATTGCGCCGCCGCAAAAAAGCGGCGAGCTGCCCATTAATAAGAATCACCGCGGCTCCAGCGGTGCGCGCCATGGAATGATGCGTGAGCGGTTCATCCGCTTCGCCCTCGATTTTTGGCCACGGTATCAGCGACCCGTAAGGATTGGCGGGATCGGTGGCCGAAAGATGCAACACTTCCGGCGGAAGCGGGATCCACGCGAAGACTGCGCAGCATATCCACTGCCGCGGGCATGGCGAATTGCGCGGCGCCCATTCCGGCAACAAACATTCCCCGGCGCACCCAGCCGCTGTCTTCCATGGTTTTCAGCGCGGGATAAATAGTGTTGTAGCCGCCGGAAATATTTTCGGCGATGGCCGTCTCGCGCATCACGATGCCGTAGCGCTGCAGCAGTTGTTGCGAGACGTTGGCGCTCCACTGCGTCGGCGTCAGCGCCACGCTGATGCGCTGGCCGAGAAGCGACCAGCGGCCGTGCGCCTGTCCCGAACCGCTGCGCGATCGCAGTCGCCGTAAATATCCGGGCGAGCCGGGACGCTCGTCGCCGAAATCTCCGTTCTTGCGCTTGCGATCATCGGGGCGCAAGCAATTTTCGCAGCGGATAAAAAGTGTCGTTGGTGATTTTTGCCGCCCACGCCAGTTCCCACAGCGCGTCTACGGTATCGCCGGGAAAACCGCCGCCGCACGCGGCATGAATTTCAGAAAAGAACGAGGCCCCCTGTCGCGCCAGAAATTCGGTAATTTTTTGAGCGCGTTCGAACGACGGAGTCTTTTCGGCGGACTGCTCTGCCGCCGCGACCGGTGGCAGACAGCAGTTGCGTCCGGAAGCCGCAACAGCGGAAGCGATTCGGTGAGATACAGCGCGATGCGCCCGTTGCGATCGCCAACTTGCTCGACGCCGACCCAGGTGACTTCGCCCGCGGCCATCAAAGTATCGAGATTGCCGGGGTGATAATCGGCGATACGCGCGGGAAAAATTTCCGTCTCCAACTCCGAAGCCAGAATCGCAGCACCTTGCAGGGCTTCGATGGTATCGAGCAACGCATCCAGCCCGCGGCGCGGAACCGTGACGCCCTGCCAGCGCGTCGTAGAACCGCACAAATGTAGATTGTTCGACAGGCTCGATTTCGCGGCGCAGTCGCGCCAGGCTTTTGCGGCGAATCTGCCGCAGCACTTCCGGATCGCACCATTCGCGGTGATGCCCGTTGGGCCGGAATTCTCCTTCCAACAATTTGCCCTGCGAATTCAGCGTGCGCAGAACCGCCTCAATCGCGGGCGCCTGCAACTGATAGCGCGCAGCGATGTCGCCGGTCGTGAACGGTCCATGCGTGCGCGCGTAACGGCGAATAATTTCCGCCAGTGGGTCGCCAGTCTTTTCGAGAAATACTTCCGCCAGGCCCGGCGGCAACGGCGTACCAAAGGCATCGCGATAACGGCCGGCGTATTCGACGGCAATGAATCGCGATTCTCCGGCGATGCGCACGCGCACGGCGCGTCGCGAGGTTAACCAATTCTGAAACGGAGGCGGCAACTTCCGGAGTGGCGCTGCGCGCCGCGATTTCCGGCGTCAGACAAATCGCCGAGCTTCAAAAGCAAATCGTGCAGGCCGTCGGTGTGGCGCGCCTGATAGTCCGGTTCCAGGGCCTGAAGTCGCGCTTCGACTTCATCCAGCGCCGCAGGATCCAGCAACTCGCGCAGGTCGGTGTCGCCAAGCAATTCTTCCAGTTGCGATTGATCGATGGAAAGCGCCTGGGCGCGGCGCTCGGCCAGCGGCGCATCGCCTTCGTAAATGTAATTCGCGATGTAGGAAAACAGCAGCGCGCGCGGCAAATGGCGAAGGCTTTTCGGATTCGATGCGCGTGACGCGAATTTCGCCGCGCTGAATTTTGCTCAGAATGCCGGACACCGCCGGCAAATCGAAAACGTCGCGAATACATTCCCGATAGGTTTCCAGAATAATCGGGAACGAAGGATATCTGGAGGCCACCGCCAACAAATCCGCAGACGCGTTTTCTCTGCTGCCAAAGTGGAGCGCGCATGCCCGGGCCGGCGTTTTGGCAAGAGCAAAGCGCGCGAGGCGGCTTCGCGAAATTTCGCCGCGAATAGAGATGTGGAACCCAACTGGCGCAGGACCAGCTCTTTCAGTTCTGCCGGCGACAAAATAAAATCTTCGGTCTCCAGCGCCGCATCGCTATCCGGCAAGCGCAACACAAAACCATCTTCGGACCACATGGATTCCGCTTCGATGCCGCGCTCAGCGCGAAGACGCGCAGTTACCGCCATGCACCATGGCGCATGCACGCGGCTGCCAAAAGGAGTCAGCACGCAAACGCGACGATCGCCGAGCTCATCGCGGCAAATTTCAATCAGCACATCTTCATCGCTGGGAACCCGCTGCGTCGCAGCGCTTTGTTCCTCCAGGTAGCGCAGCAGATTTTCTGCCGCGTTGGTGTCCAGGCTGTGTTCTTCCACCAATTTTGCATACGCGACGGAGCGCGGCAAGCCGCAAAAGTTCGCGCGTCATGCGGCCAATTTTTTCGCCAAACTCCGCGGGACGGCCGGCGGTGTCGCCGTGCCAGAAAGGCATTTTCCCCGGCTCGCCGGGCGCAGGTGAAACGGTCACGCGATCGTGCGAAATATTTTCGATTCGCCAGGTGGACGCGCCCAGAATGATGGTGTCTCCCGCGCGGCTTTCGAACACCATCTCTTCGTCGAGCTCTCCGACGCGCGCGCCTTTGGTGGCCCCGGCCATAAATACCCCGTACAAGCCGCGATCGGGAATCGTGCCGCCATTGATGATGGAAACGTTGCGCGCGCCCTGGCGGGTGGTGAGTTTGCCCGCCAGCCGGTCCCACGTGAGCCGCGGGCGAAGTTCCGCGAATTCGTCCGAGGGATAGCGGCCGGAAAGCATGTCCAGCAAACTTTCGAACGCCCCCAGCGTCAGGCCGGCGTAAGGCGCGGCGGATTGCACCACCTTGAAAATATCGGCGACATCCCAGGGCTCGACCGCCACCATGGCGACAATTTGCTGCGCGAGCACATCCAGCGGATTGCGCGGGTAATGCACGGACTCGACGTTGCCTTCATACATCGCGCGCGTAATCGCCGCGCAAGCCACCAGGTCAGCGCGATATTTGGGATAAATGATCGCCGAACTCACCGCACCGACGTGATGGCTGGCGCGCCCGACTCGCTGCATTCCGCTGGCGACTGAAGATGGCGATTCAATCTGCACCACCAGATCGATGGCGCCCATATCGATGCCCAGTTCCAGAGAAGATGTAGCCACCAGCCCGCGCAAAGTTCCAAGCTTCAAGCGATCTTCAATTTCTTTGCGCTGCGCCACAGCCACACTGCCGTGATGCGCGCGCACCAGAATTTCGCCCGCCAGTTCGTTAACCGCGCCGGAAATTCTTTCCGCCAGGCGCCGGCTATTTACGAAAATCAAAGTGGAACGATGCGAGCGAATCAGTTCGAGAAGTTTCGGATGAATGGCGCTCCAGATAGAAGGGCGCGTCGGTCCCTGGGACGCCGGACCGCTCGGCAACAAATCAACTTCATCCAGCCGGGTCATGTCTTCAACGGGAATTTCCACGCGCAGATCCAGCCGCTTGCGTTCGCTGGCGTCAATCACGGTCACGGGACGATAGGCAACGGCGGCAATTTCGCTCGCCTCTCAGTCTCGGGCAAGGCGCGCGTCGTGTCATTCGTTTCGTCACCTGGCGACAGTTGCTGAGGCGGCATTTGGCGAAACTTCTGCGCGCGAGCACCGCGACTCCACCGAGGTAGCGCGCCACTTCTTCCAGAGGACGCTGCGTGGCGGAAAGCCCGATCCGCTGCAGTGGCCGTCCGCACAGATGTTCGAGTCGTTCCAATGAAAGCGCCAGATGCGAGCCGCGCTTGCCGGGCACCAGCGCATGAATCTCGTCCACCACAACCGTTTCGACGGAACGCAACGCCTCGCGGGAATTGGAAGTCAGCAAGCAGGTAAAGCGATTCCGGCGTGGTGATCAAAATATCCGCGGGATGCCGCAGAAAGCGTGCGCGCTCCGCAGGCGGAGTGTCCCCCGTTCGAATCGCAACTTGCGGCTCGTGAAATTCGGCGCCCAGCCGCCGCGCGGCTTGCGCGATGCCCACCAGCGGCGCGCGCAAATTGCGCTCCACGTCAACGGCCAATGCCTTGATCGGCGAAATATAGAGAACGCGGCAGCGCTGCTCCTTGGCCGGAACCGGAGCGAACATCAGCCGGTTGATGCACCACAAAAAAGCGGCCAGCGTTTTGCCGGTACCGGTGGGCGCAAGGATTAGAGTGGATTCACCGCGCGCGATGGCCGGCCAGCCCTGCAGTTGCGGCTTCGTAGGAGCAGCAAAAACCGCTTCAAACCACTCGCGGACAGCCGCATGGAACAGGCTGGAGTCCAGCGTTCCGGGGGAAGCGGGCGAGTTAGCGGATATAGGATCAGACATGAGGCTTCGTTTATTAGATGCACCGGCGCGGTAATTTTGTTGAAGCGCCTCCCGGTGCGCAGGCGCAGCTACTCGTGCTTCTGCAGTTCTCTCACAGCGGTGTCCAGCTCCACGCCGCCCAAGACGATCAAATTGACCATATAGATCCAGGTCATCAAAAGCACAAACCCAGCCAATACCGTGGAAACCTGGGGAATCGTGGGGCTGTACCGCAGAAAAAGATTGAAGCCGATGGTGACCAAAATAATAGTCACCACAGAAAAAATATTTCCCGCGCTAAGCCATCGCCAACGACGCTTCACGTCCGGCAAAAAATGATTGAACCAGCGCCAGCGCCACGAACATAAGCAGCAGCGTGGCCAGCCACCAGGCGATCACCGCGAAGCGAATATGCACGATTCCCACGTACTTGAATTCCGGAAAGATCGTTCGCCGGGCCCAGTGCGCAGCGGTCCAAAGTCCGAATCCCAAAAAGCAAAATAGTGAAGCCACCAGCGTCGTCACCGTGGCGATTGCGCGCTTTTTCCAGTATCCGCGCTTGTCTTTGCCGCAGCACGCCACGCTTAGCGCTTCCATCAGGCTCATGAAACCGGAGGAAGCGCTCCACACCGCAGCCAGCAGGCCAACAGGAACGTAGCCGGTGTATCCGCGGGTCAGATCCAGAATGGTCCCCAACACCGCTTGGCGCGAGCGGTTGGGAAAATAGTCAGTGATCCATTGAGCGAAATTTGGCCACAACGTTGTGGAGGGCAGCCATCCCACGATCGCGGACAGCACAATCAGAAAAGGTACCAGCGAGAGCACGAAGTAAAATGCCACTTGCGCGGCAAGATCGAGAATGTTGTCGTCAAATATACGTTTGGCGGTTCGCTCTACGATGGCGACCAGGCTCTGGCGAAATCCCGCGCCCCGGCGAAGATAGCGATACCAGAGGCCGCTGGGCGACTTCTTCAAGCTCATCGTCTTAGCGCTTATCGTTTTAGCGCTCATCTTCGCCCCTCGCCGGGCATGGAACAGCTTCGATAATCCCGCTCCCTTTTACCGGATGCTCAACGCGCATTTTAACCGCGTTCGAATGATTAGGGACCTCTAACGCAGAACGTTGCGAAGCCGAGTGCCTATAGTAGGGTAAATCTGGTATGTAAAGTTGCTGTTTTGACAGCAATGAGGCTCCGAAAGTGATTTAGCACTTGTGAAGCAAAAAGACTCAAAGGTATAATCTCGTCGCGTTAGTTGTCTGATGTCCCCAGGCAGTGCTTAGCAACAGGCGCCCCTCCCCAGCCGGCGTTGTGATTCAAACAAAAATCTATACCCAAATTTTATAGCGTGTGTGGCTCTGTCTTTTCAGGCCCATTCTACGTGGAGACTCAGATGAAGCATTTCGCCGCATTTAAGCAGGTATTTCTATCTCCAAAGACCTCCGAAGCAGCGTCGGCCTTCCTTAATGAAATAAAGAGTTCCATACAGAGAGTTACGCTGGGCTTGGCGATTATTGTCGCCGCGCTTTTTTTGCCGTTCGCGTTTGTTGCCCGCGCGCAGGCGCAAAACTCCGTTTTGACGCAACACAATGACATTGGCCGTACCGGCCAGAATCGCAATGAAACCATTCTGACGCCCGCTAATGTGAATAGCGCAGGCTTCGGAAAACTATTTTCCTACCCAATCGACGGCCGCGCTTATGCGCAACCCTTATACGTTCCCGGACTAACGATGGGCTCGGGCACCACGCAGGCGGGCACTAGGCACAACGTCGTGTTCATCGCCACCGAGCATGACAGCGTATACGCTTTCGACGCCGACAATAACGGCGGCGCTAACGCCTCACCACTTTGGAAAATCACGCTGCTGGATTCCGCGCACGGCGCCGCCTCCGGTGCGACCACCGTGCCGAATGGTGACGTGAGCACCGGAGACATCACACCGGAAATTGGCATTACCGGCACCCCGGTCATTGATCTCAATACCAACACCATGTACGTGGTGGGCAAGACTAAGGAAAACGGAAATTACGTGCAGCGCCTGCACGCTCTGGACATCACCACCGGCAATGAGAAGTCCGGTTCACCCGTCACTCTAGCCGCGCAAGTTTCTGGAAATGGAAACGGCAGTTCTGGCTGGAATCCTGAAATTCGATCCGAAGTGGGAACACAATCGGCCGGGCCTGCTTTTGCTGAACGGAAATGTTTACATCGGATTCGCGGCCCACGGTGACAACGGTCCGTGGCACGGCTGGATCCTGGCGTATAACGCCGCTTCCCTGCAGCAGTCCGGTGTGTTCTGCTCCACTTCCAATGGATCCGGCTCAGGTATTTGGATGTCGGGCGCCGGTCTCGCTGCCGACACCGTAAACAACGGGCGGCTTTTCGTCGCTACCGGCAACGGCGCGTTTAACGCCAATAATCCCCCGTATACCAATAGCATGAGCTACGGCGACGATCTTATTCGCCTGGACGTCAACAACGGCGCAATGAATGTCGGCGATCATTTTACTCCGCTGAATCAGGCGGATTTGAACGGCCGCGATGCCGACGTCGCTTCCGGGGGCGTGCTGTTGCTTCCCGATCAGACGGTCGGCGGCCACGCTCGCTTGATGGTGCAGGTGGGCAAAGAGGGACGCATCTACCTCGTTGATCGCGACAATCTGGGTGGCTACAACTCCGGCAGCGATAACATCGTGCAGGAAATCCCCGTCAATCCCTCGACCAGCTTCAGCATCAATGGCCTGTGGAGCATTCCCGCTTATTGGAACGGCAACTTATATTTCTGGGGTAATGGCGACAACCTCACCGCGTTTTCGTTCGCTAACGGCAAGATCGGCTCCATCACTTCTTCTTCTGCGGAAAACTCGTCATTCCCCGGCGCAACGCCTTCCATTTCTTCCAACGGAAATAGCAATGGCATCGTGTGGGACGTGCTGACCAGCGCATACGGTTCCAGCGGCCCCGCGGTGTTGCTGGCCCACAACGCCACCAACGTCGCCAACACCCTGTACAGCAGCAATCAGAATCTGTCCCGCGACAATCCCGGCCAGGCCACCAAATTTGTGGTCCCGACGGTCGTCAACGGAAAAGTCTACGTGGGCACTGCGAACTTTCTGAGCGTATTCGGTCTGCTGAGTCCGGCGCAGCAAGCGGCGGCTCCGGTTTTGAATCCCGGCGGCCAGTCCTTCAGCGGTACGGTCACTGTGACCATCACGGACAGCACGCCCGGCGCATCCATTTACTACACCACGAATGGCAGCACCCCGACGACGTCCTCCACCAAGTACAGCGGGCCAATCACCGTCAGCTCCACGCAAACCATCAATGCCATCGCCAGCGCCTCCGGTTTTGTACAGAGCACCGTGTCATCCGAAACATACAACCTGCTGACGCAGGCACTGGCTCCAACATTTTCCCCGGTGGCTGGATCTTTCAGTACTCCGCAATCGGTAACGCTGTCGAGCGACACGCCCGGGGCCAGCATTTACTACACCACGGACGGCAGCAACCCGGTACCCGGCACGGGCTCCGCGAAACTTTACAGCTCGCCCATTGCGGTAGCTGCAACGCAGACAATCAAGGCTGTCGCCACGCTGGCGGGCTTGACCCTCAGCCCGGTTACCTCCGCTACTTACACAATTGTGGCCGGCGGCACGGGCATTAATTTCGTTGATGGATTCAGCTCTTCGCAGAGCGTGATGACCTTCAATGGAACAACAATTTTAAATGACACCCGTTTGCAGCTCACCAACGGCGGACTGAATCAGGCCGGCAGTGCCTGGTTCAACACACCCGTCAACATCACCAATTTCACCAACGATTTTGCTTTCCAGTTGGAAAACGCGGATGCCGACGGCATCACTTTCACCATTCAGAATAATGGCCTCAACTCTCTTGGTGGTGCTGGTGGAGGTATGGGGTACACCGGCTTGCCCAGGAGCGTGGCTATAAAATTCGATCTGTACAACAACAACGGAGAAGGCGACGATTCCACGGGCATCTACCAGAACGGCGCTGCGCCCAACACACCTTTCGTGGACCTCACCGGCTCCGGCATCGACCTCCACAACGGAGACACTTTCTCAGTCCACATGACGTATAACGGCGCCACCCTGTCGATGACGATCACTGATGGCGTCACCGGCGCAGTCTTCAGCAACAACTGGGCGATCAACATTCCGCAGATCCTCGGCAGCAACACCGCTTACGTCGGGTTCACTGGCGGCACTGGCGGAACCACGGCTAGCCAGAAAATTGAAACCTGGACATATCTGTCCAACGGTGGAACACAACAAGCCACTGCTACGCCAAGCTTCAGTCCTGCGGCGGGCACTTACCTTGGCACTCAAACCGTGACCATCAGCGACGCCACCTCCGGCGCCGCTATTTTCTACACCACAAATGGCACCACACCCGCAACCACCGCCGGAGGCGCCACTCTCGCCTACAGCGGGCCGCTAACGGTCACCGCCACACAAACCATCAAGGCCATCGCCAAGTCTTCCACCCTGGCGGCCAGTGGTGTGGCCACTGCCACATTCACGATCCAGCAACAGGCCTCGGCCCCTTCTTTCTCTCCGGGCGGCGGCACTTATGCCACAACCCAATCGGTATCCCTCTCCACTTCCACGCCCGGAGCGGTGATCTACTACACCGTGGACGGCTCCACGCCCACAACGTCTTCCACGTTGTACGCCGCCCCGATTTCGGTGGCCTCCACCAAAACCATCAAAGCCATCGCGGTCGTCAGCGGATTTTTCAACAGCACCGTTTCGACTGCGGTTTACACCATCAGCGCCGGCGGAGCTTCCGGCGTTAGCCTGGGCGGCGGATTCATTGCCGGCTCCATGGCCCTCAATGGCAGCGCTGCTTTGAACGGCACGAAGTTGCGCCTCACGGATGGAAATGGAACTGAAGCCGGTTCCGCGTGGTACAGCTCTCCGCTGAACATCCAGAAATTTAATTCCGCGTTCAGCATTCAAATCACACCGGCCAATGCCGCCACCGCTGACGGAATCACTCTTGCCATTCAAGGGAACAGCACGACGGCCTTGGGCCCCTCGGGCGGCGGACTGGGTTACGGTCCCGACAATGCCGGGGCCGCCCTCTCTTCCACCAATCCTTTGCACAACAGCGTGGCCGTAAAGTTTGACCTCTACGACAACAACGGCGAAGGAGTCAATTCCACCGGTTTGTACGTGAACGGTGCCTCCCCAACATCGCCGTCAGTAGATTTGACCGGCAGCGGAGTGGATCTTCACAGCGGGCATGTCATGAATGTGCAGATCGCCTATGACGGCACGAACCTGACCATGACCATTACCGATCCCACCGTCAACTCCGCGTTCACCCATAGTTGGCCAATAGATATTCCGGGCACCGTTGGCGGCAATTCCGCGTACGTCGGTTTCACCGGCGGCACCGGCGGTCAAACCGCGATTCAAGACGTTCTGAACTGGACCTTCAGTTCTTCCGCGGCATCAGGAACAACCGCGACGCCGGTCATCATTCCCGGCAGCGGCACATTTGCCTCCACCCAATCCGTAATCATCACCGACGGAACATCTGGCGCCGCCGTGTACTACACCTTGGACGGCAGCCAGCCGACCACCGCTTCCAGCAAATACGCAGGAGCATTTAATGTGGCCGTCACAACTACCGTGAAGGCCATCGCGGTGGCCAACGGCTCGACCAGCGGTACTGCTACTTCGAATATTACAATTCAGGCATCCGGCAGCACCGCGGGCATAAATTTCGGCTCGGGATTCTCTGCCAACGGCCTGCAATTGAATGGCGACGCGGTAATCAACGGCAACCGCCTCCAGTTGACGGACACTTCTACAAATTTCGAAGACAGCAGCGCGTTCTGGACGCAAAAAGTAGACATCCAGAATTTCACCAATGACTTCAACTTCCAGATCACCAATCCATTTGCGGACGGCTTGACCTTCACAATTCAGGGCGTCGGACCGACAGCTCTTGGAGGCGCGGGAGGTGAACTAGGCTATGGAGGTGACGCCTCCACCGGCACACCCGGCATCACAAAAAGCGTGGCCGTAAAGTTTGACATTTACAATAACGGCGGCGAAGGCACTAATTCCACGGGTCTCTACGTCAACGGCGCCGATCCCATCGGCGGGTCCACAACTCTGGGCGGCGGGGTAAGCCTGCAGTCCGGCGATGTGCTGGCCGTGCACATGACCTATAACGGCAGCATCCTGACGATGACCATTACGGATACGACGAATCCATCGCAGACCTTCACCACCAGCTGGCCCGTCAATATCGCCTCCGCTGTCGGTGCCACCAGCGCCTATGTGGGATTCACCGGTGCCACCGGCGGGAGCGTCGCTACCCAGCAACTTCTGACGTGGTCATTTGCCAGCGGCAAGCCACCTTTGGTGTTCCAGACTACCGGCCTGAATAGCACCAGCTCCGGGCCTGGGATTCGCCTGATCAGCTATCCCGGATTTCCTGACGGGGCGGGCACCATCCTGGACGCGACCGCGGTGGGAGACAATGTCGTATTCACCGTGGCCGTCCCCAGCGCGGGGCTTTACGACGTTAAAGTCGCCTACAAACAATTCACCACCCGCGGAATCATGCAGGCCGCCGTCAACAGCACCAACCTCGGCGCGCCTGTGGACCAGTTCATCCCGACAGGCGACGCTTACGCCGTCTCCGACCTTGGCAACCTCAACTTTGCCAGCGCCGGAAATTATCTTTTCAAATTTACGGTGGTGGGCAAGAACTCCGGCAGCTCCGGCTACACCATATCGTTTGACACCATCACCCTGACACCGCAGTAGCCCGTCGCAGAAGTTCAAAAACGAAACGGGACGCGGCTTTTTCAGGCGCGTCCCGTTTTTTTTGTGAATCGCTCGCAATTCTCTCGCTGCGCGATTTTAGCCCGGAGGCCAGCGCATTGATCTTCCGCCCAGCAAATGCAGGTGCAGATGCAGCACCGATTGCCCGCCGTGTTCACCGGTGTTGATTACCGTGCGAAAACCTTCCTTCAGTTTCCGCTCGCCGGCCAGCGTGGTTGCGACCAACTGCATCCGGCCGAGCAGGGCTGCGTCTTCCGCATTGGCATCCTGAAGCGAGGTCAGGTGTTTTCGCGGGCATATCAGCAAGTGCGTGGGAGCCTGCGGCCCGATATCTTCAAACGCAAAAATTTCCGCATCTTCGTAGACAACTTTCGCGGGAATTTGTTTCGCCGCGATTTTGCAGAACAGGCAATCTGCGCTCATTGAACGTCTCCTGTAGCAGGTGTCTTCTCGTCCAGGCGAATGACCATGGGCACTACGCCTTCGTGAGAGCGCAGTTCTTCCCCAAACTTTTCCGCGGCTTCTTCTCCGGAGACTTTGCCGACGTGCACTCGATAAAAAGCCTTGTCTCCCTCGCCATAATGTTTGATGAAGATCGGTGAATACGAGGGTGCCAGCCGGGCACGCAGTCGCTCGGCGTTGGCTTGCTCGCGAAACGAACCGACCTGAATGGTGAAAAATCCAGCCTCGGGGTCACTGGCGATTGATAAAACTTCGACGCGAACAGGAACGACGCCTGGCCCGATCGATTCGATCTGTCGCGCAGCCGCATAAGAAAGATCAATAATTCGATTGTTAACAAAAGGGCCGCGGTCAGTTATGCGCACGATGGCGGACTTGCCGTTTTTCTGATTGGTGACCCGCACCACCGTTTCAAATGGTAAGGTGCGGTGCGCGGCGGTCAATTTATTCATGTCGTAAATTTCGCCGTTCGAAGCCTGGCGTCCGTGAAATGGTGCGCCGTACCAGGAAGCCTCGCCCTCTTCGGCGTAACCCGGAGCGACGGGAATGGAGGTGTCTTTGCGGCGCTTCCTGGAAGGTGGAAGTGGAGTTACGGTAGGGTTTGGTGCCGTGGTTGCAGCGCTCTCAGGCGCAGAGGACGGCTGGGTCGCCGGCGGTTGCCGTGCTGTGACCGGCTTGCGTGGTCCGCATCCGGCGAGCACCGTGGCAACGCCCAACACATAAATCGTCAAAAGAACCCGGCGCGTTTTGCTGTTTGAAGTGAAGTGATTCACTCTCAACCGGTATTTGAAGCGCGGACAGAATTGGTGTTGCCAAGCTGCTGCGTTCACGAACGGCAAGTATTTTCTGGACAGCGTTTCGACCCGTTTAAGAATGGGGAGCTTTCGCCGTTTCGGCCTCGCGCTCTCGCGCGGTGTTGCGGGCTTCCAGTTTGCCGGCGGCGTCGGTGAGCAGTTCGGAAACTTCACGCAGAAACCGCGCGGTGCGCCGTTCCGTGCCGGGCGCCACTTCTTCTTCCACGTATTTACGCAGGCGGGTCAGCTCTTTATCAAGTTTCTGGCCAATTTCTTCAAATTTGTCCATGTGCGGGCCCTCCACGAGTAATACGCTCGCCGTAACAGGCAATTTCACCGACTCCGGTATTATAGGAACGCGGTGTGCGGGTTCGCAAGGAGGAGAATTGGCGCTTCCCTATTCGTGGCAGATGCGCGTGGATCGTTGGCGAAGCGCCATGCGTGGATTTTTTGGCGGCGGTGAACGCGAGCAGCCCCGGCCGAAAATTTGTCCGGCGTGCGGGACGCTGGTGGGCATCAGCGCCACGCGCTGCCACCAGTGCGGCACTAATTTGAATTATTCGATGGCCGCCTTCAACAAACGCTTCTCGGGAGTTTTTGGCGGGCGAGCCCCGGTGACCACGGCATTGCTGGTCGCCAACATTCTGGTGTTTGGCGTCAGCGTAGTCGCCACCTTGCAGGCCGGCAAGGGCGGCGGGTTAAGCCTGCTCTGGGGCATCGATAACGAAGCTTTGTATCGATTGGGAGCATTGTGGACGCCATCCATCGAACATGGCGAGGCCTACCGGTTAGTGACGGCGATGTTTCTGCACGGGGGATTAATTCACATCGGTTTCAACATGATGGTGCTGATGGATATTGGTCCGGTGGTCGAAGAAGTCTACGGCTCGGCACGGTTTCTGTTCTTGTATACCGCCGTTGGTATTGGCGGCTACCTGCTCAGTGCATTTACTCCGTTTCGGCCGCATCCGGCGCTGGCTGTCGGCGCCAGCGGAGCGATATTAGGACTGATCGGGATCATGATTGCGATGACCACGCGACGTGGCGGCGCTTCCATGCAGGCGCTGCGTTCCCGGCTGGTGTCCTGGGTCGTCTCCATTTTCGTTTTTGGATTCCTGATGTCCGGCATCGACAATTGGGCGCACGGCGGCGGCTTGATTTCAGGTTTCCTGTTGGGCAAAGTGTTCGCCGATCGTGAACCGATGAATCCGTCCGAAGTAAAGCGCGCCAACGCTCTGGGCTGGGCCGCCGCCGCCGTGCTGCTGGCCAGCTTCGCGTTCATGATCATGCATTTCCGTGATCCACTGCCCTAAGAGGCTGCCGTGACGTGGCGTCCGGCGCGTTTAGGCACACGTCACGCCTTACGCACTCGCTTCTTTTAGACCGCATTGAATGCGCTAATCTGAACTCTGCCGCAGTAAGCGGACTTCAGTATTCAAAAAACTCGAAATGGAAATTCACTCCATCATCGTCGTCAGCCTGCATTCCCCCAAGGAGAAAGTCTGGGGTGAACTGACGGCCATCAACCAGGCGGGCATCACCGTGCGCGGCATCGATCTGAATTCCTTCGACCACTTCGTGCGGGCCATCAACGAGCCCGATGGCGAGCGCGTGGGCTTCCCCACGATTTTCTTCCCCATGAATCGCGTGGAGCGCATTTCGCTGGACGAATCTTCCGGCTCCATTCCCTCGATGGCGGAACTCTTTACCCGCAAAGTGGGCCGCTCCCTGCCCGACTATCTCGCGCAGTTCGCGTAAACTGCGCTATCCTCTTCGCCAATGCAAGGGCCCATCTGGACAGTACCCAACCAAATTACCTTGCTGCGCCTGGGCTTCCTGCCGTTTTTCCTCATTCTCATTTCGTATGAACAATATCGTTGGGCGTTGTTGGTGCTGGTCGTTGCTGGACTTTCCGATGGCATTGATGGGCTGCTGGCCCGAAAACTGAATCAGCGCTCGGCGCTCGGCGCTTATCTCGATCCCATCGCGGATAAGTTGCTGCTCTCTTCTTCGTTCATCATCCTGGCGTTCAAGCAAAAACTGGCGTGGTGGCTGACCATCATCGTCCTAAGCCGCGATGTGCTGATCCTGATGGTAGCGGTAGTCATCCTGCTGATTTCCGGCTATCGTCCGTTTCCGCCCAGCGTTTACGGCAAGCTGACCACGGCGATGCAGATTTTGTTGGTGTTCGTGGTGGTGCTGGCGGCGGCGTACCCGCATCCGTGGTTCGCACCTGTGAATCACTATTTAATTTATGCGGTCACGGTGCTCACGGTATTTTCGGCGTTTCATTATTCGTTCACCACTTCCAGAAGACTCAGCTCTCCCCATTAGTGAACTCAGCGTTCACGCGCGCATCGCTTGCGGGCCATCGGCAGGCAACAAAAGCGTCGGTTCAGTAAGCGCCTGCACTTCTTCAATACTCACGCCGGCCGCGAGTTCCCTAAGCACCAAACCCTCTGGCGTCACGTCAATCCACGCCAGTTCGGTGACGATGTGATCCACCACTTCCACGCCGGTCAACGGCAGCGTGCATTTTTTTAGAATTTTAGGGCGCTTGTCGCGGGTGGCATGTTCCATGGCGATGAAGACGCGTTTCGCCCCGGCCACCAGATCCATGGCCCCGCCCATCCCTTTCAGCATTTTCCCCGGGATCGCCCAGTTGGCAAGCGTTCCCTTCTCGTCCACTTGCAATGCGCCGAGGACCGTAAGGTCCACGTGCCCGCCGCGAATCATCGCCAAACGAATCCGCCGACGAAAAATAACAAGTACCCTTCAACTCGGTCACGGTTTCTTTTCCGGCATTGATCAAATCAGGATCAACTTCCGAATCGAGCGGGTAAGGCCCCACGCCCAGCATGCCATTTTCCGACTGCAGCAGAACTTCCATGCCCGGCGGCACGTAGTTCGCCACCGCCGTGGGCATGCCGATTCCCAGGTTCACGTAAAAACCATCGCGAAGCTCCAACGCAATGCGCCGGGCGATGCGTTCGCGTATCTGTTCGTCGGTCAGCGGCATGGCATTTCCACCTCATTGATGATCTTCACGATGCGGACCTAAACCTTTCGCAGAGTGCGCTTTTCGATGCGCTTTTCATACGCTGGACCCTGGAAAATTGCGTTCACAAAAATTCCCGGCGTATGTACCGAATCTGCTTCGAGCTCGCCGAGTTCCACCAACTGTTCCACTTCGGCGATGACATAGTCCGCAGCCGTGGCCATCATGGGATTAAAATTTCGCGCCGTCTTGCGGTAGATCAAATTGCCCCAGCGGTCGCCTTTCCAGGCTTTTACAAACGCGAAATCGCCGCGCAGGCCGCGCTCCATCACATACTGGCGGCCGTCGAACTCGCGGGTTTCTTTCCCTTCGGCGATCATGGTGCCGACGCCGGTCGGCGTGTAGAAAGCCGGAATCCCGGCGCCCCCGGCGCGCAGTCGCTCAGAAAACGTGCCTTGCGGATTCAACTCCACTTCCAGTTCCCCGCTCAGCACCAGCTTTTCAAACAATTTATTTTCGCCCACATAAGTGGAAATCATTTTCTTGACCTGGTGATTTTGCAGCAGCAAGCCGATGCCAAAGCCGTCGACTCCTGCGTTATTGCTGACGATGGTCAGATTTTTTGTCCCTTTGCGGCGAACAGCGTCAACCAGGTATTCCGGGACGCCGCACAATCCGAAGCCGCCCATCAAAATGGTTGCGCCATCGGTGAGTTTTTCGATGCGCGGCATCGGCCGAAGGTTATGCGCTTATCCATGGCTCCTCGTTAAAAGCTGCGCAGCAATTTATACAATTCGTTGGCGGCGTCGAAATCGGCTTCCAGTTCGCGCGAAGCCAGTTTTTCGCGCAAGTCGTCCAGCCGCCGCGCGAATAAATCGAGCGCCGCGGAAAGAACTTCTCGATTGGTCAGCACGATATCGCGCCAGGTGCTGTAGGGGCTGCCCGCCAGCCGCAGCGAATCACGCAAGCCCGGACCGGCCAGCGCGATGGGCAAACCATTTTCATCCAGATGATCGTAAAGAAAAGACGCCAGCGCCACGGCCGCAAGTTGCGGCAGATGCGACGACAAGTCCCACGGCATAATCGTGCTGCTGCGCGCCGAGCCACAAGGGCCGCGCTCCGATTTTTGCAATGATTTTCAGCAGCGCGGCAACGCGCGCATCCGCGCAGAGTTCTGCCGCGCTGCGGCGGACTCCCGGCGACGCGACACCGCTTTCCGACGGCGCGTCGATCCCAAAGATGGCTTCGTCATCCAGCCGACGGGCCGGTTCGCCGATAAACGCGTACGTGGTTTCGCGAAATAAATCTGCGTCGGCGTTGGCAATGCCAGCCGACTCTTTGCCGGCCATGGGATGGCCGCCTAGAAATAGCGCGCTGCCATTTTTTGGAAAGAGATCTTCGGCGGCCTGCACGATGCGCACTTTAGTGCTGCAGGCATCGGTAACCAGCGCATGCGGCGCGGCGTGGCGGGCAACTTCCGGCAAAACGTCAAGGGTAGTGCTGATGGGCAAGGCAATGTAGATCAGATCCGCATTCTGGATTGCCGGCTTCAGCTCGCCAGAGAAAATTTCATCCGCCGCACCCAGATTCCTTGGCCGCGCGCGGCCGCCTCGGGCTTGTCCCAGGCAGTGATGTGCAGGTCTTCGGTGTATTTGCGCAGCGCCAGCGCGAAAGAACCGCCGATGAGTCCAGCGCCAAGAATGCTTACGCGATTGATGAGGTGCTGAGACATGATCAGGCCGCCAAATCAGGCGACGCGCCGCCCGATGGCCGGAGCGATGATCCGCAGCTCGCCCATCAATTGCGCGAACTGTTCGGGATCGAGCGACTGCGCTCCGTCGGAAAGCGCGTGATCGGGATCGTTGTGCACTTCGATCAGCAAGCCATCTGCTCCCGCGGCGACAGCCGCGCGCGCCATGGGCGCCACTTTATCGCGTCGCCCGGTGCCGTGCGAAGGATCGCCCATCATGGGCAGGTGCGACAATTTTTTGATCGCCGGAATCGCCGCGATATCAAAAGTGTTGCGCGTGTAGGTCTCAAATGTTCGAATGCCCCGCTCGCACAAAATCACCTGCGGATTTCCGCCGGCCAGAATGTATTCCGCGCTCAGCAACAGCTCTTCCATGGTCGCGGACATGCCGCGCTTCAGCAGGACCGGCTTGCGTATTTCGCCCAGAGACGCGCAGCAGGTGATAATTCTGCATGTTGCGCGCGCCGACCTGCAGAATATCCACGTACCCGATCATCATCTGAATCTGCGAAGCGTCCATCACTTCGCTGACGGTGAGCAGCCCGAATTTCTCGGCGGCCTCGCGCATCAACTCCAGTCCTTTTTCGCCCATGCCCTGAAACGCGTAGGGCGAAGTGCGCGGCTTGAACGCGCCGGCGCGCAAAACTTTGGCGCCGGATTTCGCCACGCTCTCCGCGACAGCATGAATCTGTTCGCGCGATTCCACGGAACACGGTCCGGCGGCGACCAGCACTTCATTCCCGCCGATGGTCACGCCGCGTCCCAGATCCAGAATCGTTCCGCCCGGATTAAATTGCCGGCTGGCCAGCTTGAAGGGCTGCGTGACGCGCATGACTTCGCGCACGCCATCGAGCAATTCGAAATCGCGATGATCGAAATCGCGATGCACGCCCACAGCGCCCAGCACCGTGTGCGATTCTCCCGTGGAGCGATGCACGTTGAATCCGCTGCCGACCAGCCGGTCGATCACGTGCTGAATCTGCGCGTCGGTCGCGCCCTCCTGCATCACAATTACCATGGCTGCGTTTTGTTTCCCTTCTCACTTCGCGTGAAATCTCTGGCGAGCCGCGCTTCAGCCGCGCTAATCATTGGAATTTTTCGCTTCCGGATGCATGGCGGCGCGCTCCGCCGAACGCGCTTCATCAATGATGCGTTCGAACAGCCGGCGAATCGCCGCATCCGTCAGCGGCCCCGGATTCGACTGCTCGGCGTTCTGCAGCACTTCTTTTTCGCGATCGGGCTGATACAGCGGCAAATTCGCGGCCTGCTTCAGTTTGCCGATTTCCAGCGCGCAGCGCGAGCGCTCATTCAGCAACTCCACCAGCTTGCGGTCAATGTCATCGATGCGGCGGCGCCAATCCTGCAGATTCATGGCGCCACCTCGCGCCGGGACAAACCGTGCCGCGCCGCTTCTTTCAAAATGCGCACGCGCTCGCGAAGAGCTTGAACGCCATCGGCAGCAGTTTGGGCGCGCTCAATTTCCGCCACCAGCGAGGAGCCAATCACCGCTGCATCGGCGAGCCCGCCGAGCAGAGTGACATGCCCCGGCAGCGAAATTCCAAAACCCACGGCGACCGGCAGCTTCGTGAAGCTACGCACGCGCCGCAGCAGCGCGGGCAAATCGTCGGGCAGCGTGTCTTTTGCTCCGGTCACGCCGGTGCGCGACACCAGATACAAGAAACCCCGTGGAGCATGCGGCAATGCTGGCCAGCCGCTCGTCGGTGGAAGTAGGCGCGCACAGAAAAATCGTGTCCAGTTGGTGCCGCGTCATGATCTGCCGATATTCTTCCGACTCTTCCGGCGACAAGATCGGTGGCCAGCACACCATCGGCTCCCGCATCGGCCGCCGCAGCAGCAAATTTTTCCAGTCCCATCTGCAGAATGGGATTGTAATAGCTGAAAAGCACCAGCGGAATTTGCGAAGACTGCCGAATGCGGCGCACCAGATCGAGGATTCGCGGCAGCGTCGCGCCGGCTTTCAGCGCGCGTTCGGAAGCGCGCTGAATAGTCGGCCCATCGGCCAGCGGATCGCTGAACGGAACGCCCAGTTCGATGACGTCCGCGCCGGCTTCTGCAAGCGCCAGAACAAATTCCAGCGTGGCATCCAGTGAGGGATCGCCGGCGGTGATGTACGCGACGATGCCCAGCTCTCCGCTTTCGCGCAGAGCGGCAAAACGCCTCTGAATCCGGGTAGGTTGCGCGTTCGCAATGCTCATTATTATCGGGAAAGCTTAGAGCAGGCGCGTGTAAGTGTCCATGTCCTTGTCGCCGCGCCCGGAAAGATTGAGGATCACCAGATCGTCTTTTGTTGAAGCTCGGCAGGCGCTCGATCAAGCCCGCCAGGGCATGCGCGGATTCCAGCGCGGGAATAATTCCTTCGCTGCGGCAAAGCAGCCGCGCAGCCTCCAGCGCCGCGGCATCCGAAATGGCAAAATATTCGGCGCGCCGTTCATCCGCGAGCCAGGCGTGCTCCGGGCCGATGGCGGGATAATCGAGTCCTGCGGAAATCGAATGGGTGGCGGAGATTTGCCCGTCGTCATTTTGCAGCACGTAAGTGTAGGTGCCGTGGAGCACGCCCGGGACGCGCGCCGGTGTAACCCTGCTCCGCGCCCAGGCGCGCGGCGTGTTCGCCGGTCCCGGTGCCGCGGCCGCCGGCTTCGATGCCAACCATCTTCACTTCCTTGTCGCGCAGAAAATTGTAAAAAAGCCCGATGGCGTTGGAGCCGCCGCCGACGCACGCGAAAAGATGCGTGGGTAAACGCTTTTCCGCGGCGAGAATCTGTTCGCGCGCTTCGCGTCCGATGACCGATTGAAAATCGCGCACCATGGTGGGATACGGATGCGCGCCCAGCACCGAACCCAGCAGATAGTGCGTGCTGCGAACGTTGGTGACCCAGTCGCGCATCGCTTCGTTGATGGCATCCTTCAGCGTGCGGCTGCCGGAATCCACGCCCACGACTTGCGCGCCAAGAATGCGCATGCGCGAAACGTTGGGCGCCTGCCGCGCCATGTCTTCGGTGCCCATGTACACGACGCATTCGAGACCGAGATGCGCGGCCACGGTGGCGGAGGCCACGCCGTGTTGCCCCGCGCCGGTTTCCGCAACGATGCGCGGCTTGCCCATTTTTACCGCCAGCAAACCCTGGCCGATGGCGTTATTGATTTTGTGCGCGCCGGTGTGCAGCAGATCTTCGCGCTTCAGATAAATGCGCGGGCCACCCAGCTTGGCAGTGAGGCGCTCGGCAAATTGCAGCGGCGTGGGGCGGCCGGCAAAATTCTTCAGCAGGTCGGCAAGACGCGCCTGAAAGACCGGATCGGATTTCGCCAGTTCGTAAGCGCGTTCCAGTTCGAACAGCGGAACCATCAAAGTTTCAGGAACGTAGCGCCCGCCATAAGGGCCAAAACGCCCGGGCGCGAGCGACAACGATTTGAGAATGGAGCTCATCGCGCGCGCAATCTTTCCGCTTCGCGGCGGGCGCGCGCAATTCCTGATCGGCGCGGCGCGCCTCGCGAATAAATTCGCGCAGCTGGTCGAAGATCTTTCGCGCCTGGCGCCGACTCCACGCCACTGGCGACGTCCACACCGTAAGGTCGCACCTGCAGAATCGCGGCGGCCACGTTCTCGGCGTTCAAACCGCCAGCCAGAATAATTTTGTAGCTGCGCGCCGCTTGTTGCGCGACGCCCCAATCCGAGAGTCGGCCGGTTCCGCCATACTGGCCCGGCCGGACATCGGCGGCGTCGAACAAAAAGCCGGTAGCATCCGGATAATTTTCAAGAGTCGCGGCGGAAAAATCGGCGCCCACTCGCAGGGCCTTGAAAACCGGAGCAATTTTGGCGATTTGCGAAACCATGGCGCCGATCCTCATCGCCGTGGAGCTGCACCGCATCGAGCTTGACGGTCTTGGCAACTTCTGTGATTTCTGCGGGATCCGCATTCACAAAAACCCCAAAAACCTTCACGCCGGCGCGAACTTCGGCGCAAACTTCGGCACAAAGTTCAGCGCGAATCTCCGCGGCCCTTTCAACGGAAACAAATCGTGGGCTCTGCGAATAAAAATTCAGGCCCAGCATGTCAGCGCCCGCCTCGCAGGCCGCCAACGCATCCGCAACGCTGGTGATGCCGCAAATTTTGACGCGAGTCATAAACCGGAATTTCCCAGCGAAGCTGACTTTCTCGTCTGGCGTGCTGGGGGACGCGACGCCTTGGCCGAGCAGTTCGCTAAGCGCCGCCGCGGGATCGGCAGCCAGCATCAAATGTTCGCCGACCAGAAATGCATCAAACCCCGCGCTGCGAATCTTCAGCAAATCCTCATGCGAACGGATGCCGGACTCACTCACCGCAATGCAATCTTCGGGAATCTGGTCGATCAATTCGAACGAAGTCTGCACATGCACCGTCATGGTTTTCAAATCGCGATTGTTCACGCCGATGATGCGCGCTGAAGCGCCTACGGCGCGCTCCAGCTCTGCACGCGTGTGCACTTCCACCACCGCCTCCATGCCGATTTCCCGCCCAAGATCCATCAGTTCGCGCAGCAGTCCATCTTCCAGCGCGGCTACAATCAGCAGAAAACTGTCGGCATCGTTGGCGCGCGCTTCCCACACTTGCCAGGGATCAAAAATAAAATCCTTGCGCAGCACCGGAACCGGCACCGCCTTCCGCGCGTCACGCAGATTTTTAAGCGAGCCATGAAAAAATTCGCCTTCGGTAAGCACGGAAAGCGCCGCAGCGCCGGCATGCGCTAGAGTCTTAGCCAATTCCGGCGCGTCAAAGGGTTCGCGAATCACCCCGCGCGAGGGCGAAGCCGGCTTCAACTCGGCGATGATGTTCAGTCCATCGCGCGATAGTGCCGCGGTAAAATCGCGCAGCGGCGAAGCGGCCTTCGCGCCATATTTCAGCGCGGTCTGCGGCAGCACGCATTTGCGATGCTCCACCTCGATGCGGCGAGCTTCCAGAATGCGGTCCAGCGCGGTTCCGGTGTTGGTATAAGCGCTCAAACGGGTAAGTTTGTATGCTAGGTAGCTGCGGCGAGAGTGTCAAATCGCGAATGGCTGAGGGCTGGCGCCCTGGTGCGCGTAACTAATTGCACGGAATCAAATCGATTCGGGAGAAATAATGGGATATCGGGAAGAGTACGGCGCGTTGCTGGAGTCCATCGTGCACGAGGGCGACGCTATCGCCATGCGCTATTTTCGCGCCATCGAAATGCGCGTGGACAGAAAAGGTGACGGCTCAGCGGTCACCCAGGCGGACCGCGGCGTGGAAGAAATGGCACGTGCGAAAGTCGCCGCAAGCGGACTCGCGCTCGACGTCCTCGGCGAAGAAATGGGCGGACAAGATGTGGAAGCGGCGAACGCCGAAGGACGCGCGCGGCTGATCATCGACCCCATTGATGGCACGGAAGAATTTTCGCGCGGCATCCCCACTTTTGGCACGCTGCTGGGCATCGAGCATCAAGGCGAAATCGTTGCCGGCATGGTGAGCGCCCCGGCACTGCGGCACCCGATGGTCGGCCTATCGCGGCGAAGGAGCGTTTCGCGACGGCAAGAAAATTCATGTGTCGAAGATCGCCAAGCTCAGTGAATCCATGATTTTCACTACCGGCACCGGCTCCAAAAAAAATGCCGAGGATCGCGCAACCTTGCGCCGGCTGGCGGACGCCGCAAAAAACAGCCGCGCGCTGGGCGGCTTCTGGCAGCACATGCTGGTCGCCGAAGGCGCCATAGAAGCCGCTGTGGACTGGACTTCCATGCCCTGGGACCTGGCCCCCCTGGGCTTGATCGTGGAAGAAGCCGGCGGAAAATCCACCAACCTCTCCGGCGAGCGCACCATTTACGGCGGACGCTTCGTGAGCACCAACGGCAAAATTCACGACGAGGTTCTGGCGCTATTGCAATGAATCGCGAGGCTGCGCTGAAACGCCTCGCCCGAGAAGTCGTCGCTTGCCGCTTGTGCCCGCGGCTTGTCGAATATCGCGAGCGCGTGGCGCGCGAAAAACGCCGCGCTTATCTCGACTGGGAATATTGGGGCAAGCCGGTGCCCGGGTTTGGCGATCCGGATGCAAGACTGCTCATCGTCGGGCTGGCACCCGCAGCGCACGGCGGAAATCGCACCGGGCGCGTATTCACCGGTGATCGCTCCGGCGATTTTTTATTTGCCGCGCTTGTACGCAGGCGGGATTCGCGAATCAGCCCACTTCTCGTTCAGCCGCGATGACGGCTTGCGTCTGATAAATAGTTACATCACCGCCACGGCCCGCTGCGCGCCGCCTGACAATAAACCGCTGCCGAGCGAAATTCTGAACTGCCGCGGATACATGGAGCGTGAGATTCGCATTCTGGAGCCGAAAGCGGTCCTTGCGCTGGGTCGCATCGCATGGGACGCCTATCTGGAAGTCCTGAAGCAGCAGAGCCTCATCACCTCGCGCACGCCTTATCGTTTCGCACACGGCGCGGAAATCCAACTGCCGCCCCCTGCCCCGCGCTTGTTTGGCGTTTATCATCCCAGTCAGCAAAATACCCAGACGGGCAAAGTCACTCCCGCGATGTACGCCGAGGTTTTAACGCGCATCCGCAAATTTCTTGGTGCCAGGGGCTAGCGTTCCCGTTCAGACGGCTTGCTCTTGCAATGCAGCGATTGAAGAAATACCCTTGAAGAACGCGTTGGCACCCAGGCCGCATCAAACAATTTGCGCATCCAGATATGCTGATGAGAGGCGAAATGCGCCCGGGGAGAAATTATGAAGGTTAGAATTGCTGCTTACGCGACGGCTTTATTGACGTTAGTTGTATCCGCGTCTATCGCGGTTGCTGCCAAACTTCCCCAGGCTCAGCAAGACAATCCCAATTCGGCGCCAGAGCCACAACCCGCCGACGGCCGCAGGCACGGCCGTCCGCGCGGAGACTTACGCTGTCGCCCCCGGAACGAAATTCCTGGTGGTCCTTGAACAGGACCTGACCACCAAGGACACGCAGGAAAACGCCAAATTCGTGGTGCGCACCGTAGAACCGCTGGAGGCCGGAAGTGGAATTTACCTTCCCGCCGGCGCGGAAGTGCATGGCCACGTCAGCCGCGTGGAGTCCGCGGGCGTCACCGGACGCGGGAAAATCTGGCTGACCTTTGACGACATCTACACAAAATTTGGCAAGCTGCCCATCGTCGCGGAAGTGGTAAATGTTCCGGGAGATCACAGCGTGAAATCGCGCGGCCCAAATTCCGAAGGACTGATTGAGGGCCGCAGCAGCACCCAACAGGACGCCGCGCAAGCGGCCGCGACTGGAGCGGCGGGCGGAGCGGTACAAGGGCGTTAAAAACAAAGACAAAAAAGAAGCCGCCGAAGGAGCAGCGCTCGGTGCGCTGACCGCTTATCTCGTCGAGTCCGGACGCGGACACGAGCTGAATCTTCCCAAAGGCGCCAAGCTGGAGCTGGAGCTGGAACGCGCTTTATATCTACTCAAAGAGTAAGCCGAAAATTACGCGGCGATTTGCGAATTAACCTGAGAAAAACGGCACAAAAACTTGGCAAGCACTACCGGGCTTGTTAGAGTCGAGAGGTCCAGTCAACCGGCTCTCTAGGCAGTCAAAACCACGATAGGCGGAGAGGTTTTACCCATGGGGGAAGAAGCAAAGGGCGCGGTTCGCGCTCTGGACGCCTCAGAGCGCCGGGACCGCGTTCTGATTGTCGAAGACGAAGACAACGCGCGCAAAGGTTACGAGCAGTTGCTGCAGCGCTGGGGCTGCGAAGTCCTGGGTGTAAGCAACGCCGAAGACGCATTGGCAAAATTTGCAACTTTCCAGCCGGATGCCTTAATCGCCGACGTCGAACTGCCCGGCATGAATGGCCTGGATTTGCTGAAACAGCTCGGGCCCGAGCTTCACGATGTGCCCGCCATCATCATCACCGGAAAAGGCAGCGAAGAACGCGCCGTCGCCGCCATTGAAGCCGGAGCCTTCTGGTATATCGAAAAGCCCCTGAAAGGTCCGGTGTTGCGCGCGCTATTGGATCGCGCATTGAGTCGCGCGCGGGACGCCCGCCAGTTAGTGGTATTGCAGCGCCAGCTCCGCGAATCCGGCCGCCTTGGCGACCTCGTCGGCGCCTCCAAGCCCATGCAGGACGTGATGCGCCTGGTGGAAATGGCCGCGCCGAGTTCCGCTTCCGTGCTGATCACCGGAGAAACCGGATCCGGAAAAGAAATCGTCGCGCGCACCATTCACAAACTTTCTCCACGCGCCAGCGGGCCATTTGTGGCCATCAATTGTTCCGCGATTCCCGAAACACTCATGGAAAGCGAAATTTTCGGCCACGAACGCGGCGCATTCACTGGCGCCGCGGAACGGCGCATCGGCTGCTTCGAACTGGCCGATAACGGAACGCTCTTGCTTGACGAAATCGGCGAGATGCCCGCGCCCACGCAGGCGAAACTGTTGCGCGTGCTGGAAGATCGCAAAGTCCGCCGCCTGGGCAGCAAGAGCGAAACGCCGGTGGACGTGCGCGTCCTCGCCGCTACCAACAAAGACGCGGAGCAAGCCGTCGCCAGCGGCGACTTGCGTCAGGACCTTTATTTTCGCCTCAACGTTTTTCATATCAATTTGCCGCCGCTTGCGCGAACACAAAGATGACATCGCGCTTCTGACCGAACACATCCTGCGCGACGTGAATGCCAAGCACGGCAAACACGTGCGCGGCATCGGCACCGAAGTGCTGGATATTTTCATGAGCCACACCTGGCCCGGAAATATTCGCGAGCTGCGGAATATTCTCGAACGCGCTTCCATCATGTGCGAAAAAGAATTGATCACCCGCTCCTGCTTGCCCGAAGAATTCGGACGCACCGCCGCGAAGGGGCCCAGCGATCTTTCCAGCATCAAATTTCCTATCGGCACCACCGTGGATGCCATGGAACGCGAGCTGATCCTGCAAACTCTGAACGCCACCGGCAATAATAAAACTCGCGCCGCCGATCTTCTCGCCATCAGCCTCAAAACTCTCCACAATAAGCTCAAAGAATACGGCGCCGACCGCGCTGGCGCGGAATAAGGATCGCGAATGCAGCTGCGGCTGCGCACAAAACTCACCATCGTAATGACTGGGCTGGTGCTGCTCGTCGTCGCTGTGCTGTCCGGCGTTTTTCTGGCGCAACTCTTGCAGCAAACGCTTTCCGACACCGACAAACGCGCCAGCGATCTCGCTCATCAGGTTTTCGTGCAGGCCCAGCACGCGCTGACCGAGGCCGCCAGCCAGGGACTGCGGCCCATCTTCAGAGGATCCCGACGATGTGCATGACTATGTGCGGCGCGCCTTCGAAATCAACGCCGGACTGCAGGCCCAGCTGGAAGCGGCCATCAGCTCGCCTTCGGTCTATGAAGTCTCCATCGCCGATGACGCCGGCCTGGTGCTGATTTCCAACGACGAATCGCTCCCGGGAAAAACCCAGGCACGACGCCCCCCGCTTTCGCAGTTGGTGCAAAGCGGTTTCGTGAATCAGGTTCGGGTACTGCGCGGGCCGTCCAAAATTTTTGAATACGACTACCCATTCAATATGGCGGGCAAGCCGTTCGGAGAAATCCGCGTGGTGCTTTCATCCGGCCTTCTGCTGAACGAAATTGCCCCGAGCCTGAAAGACTTCCGGAACGATCGTGCTACTGGCCCTGGTGATTTCCGCGGTCCTGGCGGCAGTGGTCAGCGGCGCCACGCTGGCTCCTTTGCGCGATATTTCCGCACAACTGGATCGCATTTCCGCCGGACAATACGACGCGCCCATCGGAAATCCGGGCGTATTCAGCGGCGGCGGCGACGAATTGGGCCAGGTCAGCAGAAAAATTACCCAAGTCGGGCAGCAACTGCGCGGCGTGCACGAAATTTTCAGCACCTTGCGCGAAAACATGAATTCCGTCATGGCCGGGCTGGAAGACGGCCTGCTTTTATTCACGCGCGATGCGCGCGCAGTGATGGTCAGCCCCGCGGCGGAGAAATTTCTCGGCGCTTCCTCTAGTGAATTTTTGGGCCGGCGCGTCACGGAAATTTTTCCCGAAGGCCATCCGCTGCGCGCGGTGCTGCATCTAGAAGGCGAAGAACTCAGCGAGGTCGCGGCGGAAACCGAATTACACACCGCCGGAGGCTTTCGCCGCGTAGGCGTCAGCGTGCAGGCCATTCAGGAAGGCGGCGAGCGCATGGGCGCGCTGGTCACCCTGCGCGATCTGGATTCATTGGAAAGCATTAACACGCAACTGCAGGTGAGCGAGCGTCTGGCGGCGCTGGGGCGCATCACCGCCGGCGTGGCGCACGAAGTAAAAAATCCGCTGAATTCCATGCGATTGTGGCTGGAAAATCTGAAAGAATCGCTCCCGCCGAACAGGAAAGCGGAGCACAGCAGGCCGTCAACGTTCTGGACAAAGAAATCGATCGCCTCGATGCGGTGGTTAAACGATTTCTGGATTTCACGCGCCCGATGGAGATTCGGCTGGAAGCCACGCAACTTTCGCAACTGCTGCCAGAGGTGCTGGAAATCGCGCAACCGCAGTTGCAGAAAGCTAATATCCAACTGGCGCAGCTTTTGCCCATCGATGTTCCCGAAGTTTATGTGGATCGTGCTTTACTGAAGCAAGCGGTGTTGAATCTGGTGCTGAACGCCGCGGAGGCCATGCCTAATGGCGGACAACTTCGGCTGGTTCTGAGCCGGCGAGGCGAGATGGCCGAGATCACCGTGGGAGACACCGGCAAAGGAATCGCGCCGGAAAATAAACAGAAAATTTTCCAATTATTTTTTACCACGCGGCCCGGAGGCAGCGGCATCGGACTGGCCAGCGCTTTCAGAATTGTGCAACTTCACAACGGTTCGATAGACTTTACTTCGGAGGTAGGTCGCGGCACGACTTTCCGTATCGAGTTACCCCTTGCAGCCTGAACAAATGACGAGCAAACCCCAGCTCTTTTCCGTCAAGCACGCGCCAGCGCGCATGGTTGTCGATAGTATTGTGCTTGTGTGCGGTGCAATGCGCCGCAGGCTGCAGCCCGCGCAAAAATAACACCAGAACCTGGCGCGGCGCGGGCATGTTACGGCCCAGCCTGCCCACTGTTGTCTCACGATGTCTCCAACCAAGGTTCCAACGGACGAGAGCGTCGATCCCGTGCCGGAATTGCGATTGGAATTGCCGCCACCACCGTCGACGCTGGCCGTCCCGAGCGGTGCCCGCCCGCCCCCACGTGGTGACGCCAGCTCCGGCGGAAAGCACCGCTGCCAGCAAGCCGGAGCCGCCGGTAATCGCGCCGCAGTTAACGCCCGCGGAAACCACTTCCGCTCGGCAACAGATGCTCTCCAGTCTCAACGTGGCCGAAAAAAATCTCGCCCGATCGCAGGGCAAAACGCTGAACTCCACGCAGTCCGATCTCTCCGCAAAAATAAAAGGATTTATCGGCGATGCGCGCGTCTGCCGGCCGGGATGGCGACTGGACGCGCGCGCGCAGCCTGGCCACCAAAGCGCAGGTCCTGTCTGAAGAGCTGGTCGCTTCCCTTTAAATCCTCAGCATGTTTCGCGTCCAACTTGTCGCAGGCGCGTTCGTTAATGCCTTCGTGCGTTATCATTGACACATGAGGACCTTTGACGTCGCTATCGCCGGAGGTGGATTGATCGGCGCCAGCATGGCGTTGGAATTGGCGCAAGCCGGCCTGCGTGTCGCGATTTTTGATCGCCAACAGCCGGGCGACGAAGCTTCCTGGGCAGCTGCGGGAATTTTGTCTCCAGCCCCAGAAAATGCCGGGATGATTTCGACAGTCCCGCTGGGCCGCGCCAGCCTGGCGCTGTATCCCCAATTCGTGTCCGAAGTTGAAGAACTTTCCGGCCTGCCTGTCGGCTACCGTCCCAAAGGAACCGTCGAAGCTTTTTTCTCGCGCGACGCGCAAGCGAAACTCAGCACCGTTATCGCCTTGCACCATGGCCTGGGACTGAAAGCCGAACCACTTAGCGCAGAGGATGCGCGCGAACTGGAACCGCAGCTCAGCGACGATCTGGAAGCCGCGGTGTTGCGGCCCGATGAAGCCTGCGTGGACAACCGCGAGCTTACACGCGCGGTGTTGATCGCGGCAGAGCGCGCCGGCGTAAAAATCTTTCCGGGAAGCAACGTTCAATCCATCTCGCGGAACAGATCAACGTTGCGACGGTTTAATCGTGGATGGCGAAAAGCATCGAAGCGCGTTGGACGGTCATCGCCGCCGGTTGCTACTCCGCAGAAATAAAAGGAGTGGAAACTTACGCGCCGGTGCGTCCGGCGAAAGGCCAGATGCTGGCCTTGCGCGCTAAAAATACTGCACATAGATCGGGTGTTGTGGTCCGAGCACGTTTACCTCGTGCCCAGGAATGACGGAAGAATCGTCGCGGGCGCCACGGTCGAGTATGTCGGCTTCGAAAAAGGAGTCACCGCCGGTGCGATGCAAAAAATTCTGGCCGGCGCACTGGAGCTGGCTCCTGCCTTGGCCGACGCGCAGATTGAAGAAACGTGGGCCGGGCTGCGGCCCGATTCGCCCGATCATTTGCCGATTATCGGCCCGACGGATCTGGACGGACTGCTGATCGCCACCGGACATTTTCGCAGCGGCATCCTGCTGGCGCCCATTACCGCGCGACTTACTTCGCGAGTGGATTACGCAAACAAAATGTCAGCGTGGATTGGGCGCGCTTCAGCCCGATGCGCTTCGTGGAAACCGCCAGGGCCACAAATTCGTAGCAGCACTGCGCGAATGAAATAACGGTTATAAAATTATTGTTCGCGATTTGTCGGCGGCGTGATCGGCGACGAACTGCCCACATCGGTGAAGCGCACCTGATCGCCCTCCAGGGACAAATCGCGCTCCAGCACAATGTCCAGCGTCGAGCCGCGCGGCAGCTGCGCTTCCGGCCCGCGCGTGAGCAATACCGCGGCCAAGTCCCGCGAGTCCACCAGCGCCGGCGCCGATGCCCGCACCTTTCGCGCTGCCGGCAATCGCACCGATGCCCGCGCCAGTAGCCGTGGTTGTCGCTACGGTTGCAGCGTCTTTTCCCTTCCCGCCCCCGCCCGTCACTTTGCCTTCGGAATCCGTGGTTTCATTTCCGCCGCTGTCCGCAGTGCGCGGCGCGCCGATCAGACTCACGGTGTAGCCATTTGGAAATATCAGGGTGTTGAGCCGCATGCGAAATTCGCCGCGACCCTTGATGCGTCCGGGACGCTTGGAATCGAGCAGTTCACCGCGCACATACGAGCCAACCGGGATGACCACGCGATTATTTTGAGTAATCGGAAAAGAAGTCCGCAGGTAAACGGAATCTCCCGCTTTGGCATTGCGCGTGGAAATTCCATTTTCCAGAACTACGGCGACGCGCGTTCCGGCAGGCACGGTTACGCGTTCAGAACTTCCGCGGATGCCGCGCAACGGTCGCGTTGGCCCGGGGCCCTATCGGATCAGGCGCGGAAGTCTGCGGGCCGTCCGGCTGCTGCGCCAGAGCCGCGGGAATCATTACGACTGCGGCACTTAGAGCGGCTCCAACGAATTTCGCAAAATATTTGCGCGACACAAACATTCGCTGCATGAGCACCTTCCTGTTGCTTTATTCCGATGCCACCGCCGGAATCGAGGATGCCCAAATAGTACGCCGCATTCAGTGGCCGCGTATCAAATTCGGCTGGCGCATTGACCTGGCCGTCGGGCGCAGGCTACGCTGACATTTCAAACCGGAGGCTCAATGGCAAAACTGGCGTTGATTTACGGGATGCGGCTGCTGCCCGAGGACGATCTCGGTGAAGTTCGCGACGCTACTGTGGTGTTGAAAAATGGGCGCAGCGCGCGCGTGACCATGCACCTGATCGAAGGCAGCAAGGAAGAAATTGAGACCACCTTCCGGCAATCCATCGAAGCGTTTTTTGAAATGTATCCGGAAATCTAGCGCGCCATCACCGCTGATCGCCGGGAAACTTCTAGCGGTTGCCGAAATTTTCGGGGTCCGCGTTGGGATCGCCGAGGCTGTCGTTGATCAAAACGGTGGATTGCCCGGTCAACTCAAACCGCTTGCGGCATTTGTAACAAGCCACCAGGTCATCCAGCCGCACCATGTAAGAACTGGCCTTGGCGAAGCGCTTGCGGTCTTCTTCGCCGGCGCCGCGCGGCAGTTCCTTTTTCTTGCGGCAAACTTTCCAGCGCACCGGCGCTTCAAATTCGCCGCGGCAGCTGGGGCAAACCAGCTTTATCTTCCGGACTTCTTCTTTTTCGTTATAAAAATTGCGTTCGTCCATGGTCATCGCGCGGGAACATTCACCGCTTCGTCAATTGTAACAAATTCGAGTCCCAGGTCACGCCAGCGCGGCATCCAGTATTCCAGTGCGGCGAGCGTGACAGTGCGATCACCATTGAGAAAGCGGTGATTGCCATCATGCAGACAGAGTATATCGCCGCAAGCGGTTTCGGAAATTTTTCCGTCCGAACCAGCCGCCTTCGCGTGGTTAGCGATCACGTCCATACGCTGGATGAGCCAGCCAGCCGTTTAGCGCGCCAGTCCCCAGGTAGAAGCGTCCAAAGCACGGTGCTCAAACCCATTGCCTGAGCCTCGGAAATTACCCACGGATTGCGCATGCCGAACGGAGGGCGAAACCATGTGGGCGTTGCCCCGGTCGCGGCGGAGATTGCTTCATTGCACTGTCGAAGCTCCTCGCGAATCTGACGCGCGCTGCGCCAAAACAGATTTGGGTGGTTGGCGGTGTGATTGCCTACCGTGTGCCCGCGTCGCACAATCTCAGCGAAGAGTTCCGGGCATTCGCCCGCGAAACGTCCAATCACAAAAAACGTGGCGCGCGCGTGGAAACGGTCCAGCAGGTCCAATAATTCAGGTGTGATTTTTGGATTAGGACCGTCGTCGAAAGTCAGAGCCAGTTTCCGCGGCGAATTTGTTCGCCAGATTACCGGGCCGAAAAGCTCGGACCGAGGATGGACCGCACCGTAAGCCGTTACCGCAGCCGCAGCTGCTGCCGTCAAGGTAAGCGGCAGTCCCACTTGCCATGGATTCACGGGGTTATTGTCGCACGCGGAATTATCTCTGAAACGCGGATCACGCCGGTTTACGCATTTCCTGCAGGTCAATGCCGAGCTGCTGGCACTTTTTATACAGGTGACTGCGCTCCAGGCCCATGGCCCGCGCCACGTTGGTCATATGAAAATTATGTTTGCGAATTTCCGCCAGCAGGGTTTCACGTTCGAACACTTCGGTGCGCTCTGCAAGCGTGCCGCTACCGGCTACATGCGAGTCGCACCGCTGCGCCACCAGCAGCCGGCGGCCGGCAACACCAGTTCGTACATCTTCGGCTGTAACCGTATTTTGCGCCGAGAGCAGAATCAATCGCTCCACCACATTGCGCAGCTCGCGTACATTTCCCGGCCAGCCGTAGCGCTGCAATTCCTTCACCGCGCCGGCGTCGAACTCTTTTTCTTTCCAGCCGTTCTGCGCCGCCACTTGGCGCGCGAAATGCGCGATCAGTCCCGGCAAGTCTTCTTTGCGTTCGCGCAACGCGGGCAACCGCAGCGGAAAAACATAGATGCGATGAAACAAGTCCTGCCGAAATCCATTTTCCTTCACCAGTTTTTCCAGATCGCGATGAGTCGCCACCAGCACGCGCACATTCACGCGAATGGGTTTGTCGCCGCCCACGCGCTCCACTTCGCCTTCTTCCAGCACACGCAACAGTTTCGCCTGCATGGCCAGCGGCATGTCGCCGATTTCGTCGAGAAACAGCGTGCCGCCATCCGCTTGCTCAAATTTTCCGAGATGTTTCGCGGCCGCCCCGGTGAACGACCCCTTTTCATGCCCGAATAGTGCCGACTCAATCAGTTCCGCCGGCACCGCCGCGCAATTCAGGGTGACGAAAGCATTTTCGCGGCGCGTGGATTTTTCGTGAATCGCGCGCGCCACCAGTTCTTTGCCCGTCCCGGTTTCGCCCAGGATGCACACGCGCGTTTCGCTGGGAGCCACGCGATCAATTTCGGCCAACAGTTTTTTCATCGCCGCGCCATCGCCCACCAGCTCATGTTTCCCCAGCTTGTGGCGCAGTTCCTGATTTTCGCTTTCGAGCCGCGTGAGCCGCAGCGCGTTCTCAATCGTCAACAGCAACTTGTCGGTGGAGAGCGGCTTTTCCAGAAAATCCAGCGCGCCCAGCTTGGTAGCGCGCACCGCCATTTCGATGTTGGCCTGGCCGGAAATCATGATGATGGGCGTTTTTATTCCTGAAGCTTTTCAACTCTTCCAGAAGATCGATTCCAGTTTTGCCGGGCATCACCACATCGGAAAAAACCAGATCAAATGGCTCACTGCGCAGCAACTCCACCGCGCGAGTACGCGTTGTCGCAAACCGTTACTTCATGCCCAGCCATGCGAAAGGCGCGCGAAAGCGATGCCAGCGTATTGGGATCGTCGTCGACCAGCAGCAAGTGGGCCTTGCGAGGCAAGCGAGTCTCCTTGAAATTGTCTAGTCGGATGCAGCGGCCAATGTTGGGCGGCTCGGCATTTTGCCGGCAGCGACATCGCCGCGAGCAGATTCGCCGCGATCCAATTGCCGTTGCGGCAAGCTCGATGCGAATCGTCGTGCCGCGCCCTTCTTCGCTGGTGATCGCGATCGTGCCGTGGTGATCGCTGATCACCGATTGCACGATCGCCAGTCCCAAACCCGTGCCTTGTGGTTTTGTCGTGTAGTACGGAGTGAACAGGCGCGCCGATTCTTCGGAGCTCAACCGATTCCGGTGTCGACGATTTCGACGCCAACTTTTCCGTCGTGATCCGAGGTTCGCAGCGTCAGCGTCCCACCTGTGGGCATGGCGTCCAGCGCGTTCAGAACCAGATTCTGGAACGCGCGATGCAGCATTTCCGGATCGGCGTCAATCTCCGGCAAATCTTCTTTCAGAAACAGATCGCGAGCGATGGCCGGCTTGCCGACTTCATTAAATCGCGCGTCGAAAAGTCGCAACGCCTCGCGCAGCGAATCGTTCACGTTGACGCGTTCGAAATTTTGGCGCGGGCATTTTCGAAAAATCGCTGAAGCGTCCCACGATGGAATTCAGATTGGCCAATTCCGCTTTCAACGTGGCGGTCGATTCGGTGAACACTTCCATGAATTGTTCATGGTCCAGTTGCCGGGCGCGCTGCAGATTCTCCACGGTGATCTGCAAGCGGAAATAACGGATTTCGCAGTTCGTGAGCCAGCCGCCGCGCCAGTTCCCGCCAGGCGGCCACGCGTTCCGTCTGCAGCAAGCGCTCTTTCTGCACGCCGAGCGTGCGGGTCATGTCGTTGAACGCGGTGCCCAGTTGCCCCACTTCGTCGTACGTGCGCACATCGATGCGCGCGTCCCATCGGCCCGCAGCCACTTCGCGCGCCGCCACCGCCAGCTCTTCGACCGGTCTGCGTAATGCGCGCGGAAAACCACCAGGTCATCAGCAAACCGATGAGCAACGCGCCTGCGCCCACCGGCGCCGGCGATCCACTCAATCCGTCGCGTCAGCAACACCAGTTCTCGCCGCGAACTGCCCACCAGCAAAATTCCCAGCACTTCATCGTTGCGGCCCGGTCAGCGGAATGGCGTGAAAAGTTTCGGCGCTCGCGGATCAGCGCTCCAATTGATGGTGCCGATCACCGGCTTCTGCGGCTGCTTCTGACTTTGTTCGATCAGCGGAAGCGTATCGCTCCGGCTTGTTGCGCCGGACCATTCGCGTCGGTCAATTCAGCGGGAGCAAAGCCCGGCTCCAGATTCTGATAGAGCAGCGTGCGCATGCCTGCCGGCAGCACCAGCGAAGCCAGAAAATTCTGATCCAGCCGCCGTCCCGCCGATGATGTAAAAGTTTTTGTCGCCCACCGGCAAGGTGCGCACCACCGTCAGGGAAAGCGCCACGCCATCCGGCAATTCTTCTTTATTCAAAAAGGCGCGCGACTCTCGCCAATTTTTATTGGCGCTCACCCAATCGTTCTTGTGTCCCACGCGCGAAGGATATTGCGCGGAAGAAATCAGCGTGCCGTCGGAATTGACGAACTGCACGAAATCCAGTCCATGGTCCTGCGCCGCGCCGGTGCCGTCGTGCACGTACAGGGATTGGTCGGCATTGGGCCGGGCCAGATCCAAAGCCATGCGCAAAGTGATTTCCGCGTTGGCGATGTTTTCAACCTGGTGAACCACTTCTTCGCCGCGTTGCGCAAACTCTTTTTGAAATTGCGCCACCAGCGCTTCGGTGCGTTGCGCGTCCATCTCTTCAAACGCTGCGCGCGTGTAGTGCGTCACGCCGTAGCCACCACAAAAACCGACGCCAGCAGCGTCAGCATGAACACCAGCATCAATTTGGTGCGAAAACTCACCGAGCCACCCTGGCTACACTTTTCAGAAAATTTGCGAGCATTGGCTTGACTCGCTATGAAGAAGAAAGCATATCCCGATTGACCGTCCGGGGTAAAAGAGCTTGCAGCGCGGTGTGCGAAGAAGGAATCGCAACCCGCGCCGCAACTTGACGCTGGATCAGCAGCCTTATCTAGGGTCGCCGGGCTGCCTTGCGTTGCACCGCCGCGCTGGTCGTTGGCTGGCTCGCGCCCTCCGCATCGTCGGAAGCATTCCCGGCGGGGCTGCCCAATCCGGAAAACGCCGAGCGCATCACGTCGCTCGCAAAGAAATTCCTGCCGTCCATCGGCACCATCATGATTTGCAGTTTGTCCGACAGCCGCTCGGCGATGATTTTCTGAATCAGCATCGGATTGGACTTCAGCACCGCGGCTTCAAACTTCATGCGTTCGGAATCCGCCGCCGCCGTCACGCGAATGCGATTGGCTTCCGCTTCCGACAAATTCCGCTGGCGTTCCACTTCCGCTTTGCTGTCGATCACCTTGGCCTGCGCCGCGGCTTCGGCATTCTGCAGCGTAGCTTCCTTGCGGGCCTGCGCTTCCAGCTTGGTTTGCTCGATCTGTTTCTGCTTCAGCGGCAGGGTGTATTGCATGGCGTCCGATTCGGCCTTGGCCTGCAACACCCGCACTTGCGCCTGGGCTTCCGCCTGCTTCACGGAACGCGCCTTCTGCGCTTCCGCTTCCAGCTCCGCGATCTTCACTTCCTTGAACTTGATGTCCTGCTCGGTAGTCAGCCGCTCGTCTTCCTGCTCTTTCAGCAGCAATCCTTCGAGGCCCTTGGCGTATTCTTCCGGCAATTGCAGGTCGCGCAGCAAGACTTCGCGCACCACGATGCCGTCGCTGGCCAGCCGCGCGGTAATGGCTTCCGCAGCTTTGGAGCGCAACTCTTCCCGCTTGGTAGCGAAAATTTCCCGGGTCATGTAGTTAGGAGCCAACTGGCGGTAAATTGTGGAGACCACCGGAGCGACCACCTGCTCGCCCACCGGTTGCGGCAGATTCGTGTGGATGGAATCCAGACGCCGCGGATCGAGCCGGTAGCGCACGGAAACCGCCAGCCCGATATTCAGTCCTTCGCGCGCCTGCACCGAAAGCACTTCGCCTTTTTTCTTGTCCGTCTCGGCCGCCACCGTCGTGTACACCTGCTCGCGCGTGTCGTACAGCGCGACGCTGTCGATCAGCGGCGTGACGATGTGCACGCCGGGATACAGCGTGCCCGGACGCGCGCCGGAAATCTGGCTGATGCGCACTCCCGCCGATCCGTCGGGAATCACCACGATGCTCAGCGCCAGCAGCACCGGCAAAACCGCCGCCGCTGCCAACTGCTGCGCGCGCCGCCAACGCACGGGAACTACAGCGGGCAGCGGCGCGGATACTTCCAGCCCTGGTTCGCCACTCGCTTTTCGGCTGGATGAGCCGCCGCAATTGTTGCGCAACATATACATCGTAAATAACCAGGGCCGCGGCGCCGCTAAAGAGCCCTGCTCCGAGAAGCGTCAAAATATATTTCAAAGCCAGCATGGTGTTGCCCCCTTCTTTCTACTGTTCGGTGCGAATAAAAACTCTTGGCAGCAGTGGAGTTAGCGACGCAGCGGAAGCTAGCGGCGCTCGCGCGTACACGCGCGCGACTTGACAGTTCCGAGCACCATCGTCAGGCGCTGCCCGCCATTGCCGGACCTGCTGCCCGCGACTTTGCCCGCGGTCGCGGGACGCATCAGCTGGAACGTCGCTCGCAGCAACAGCCAGTTCACCAGGGCCGCCGCACCGGCGGCGAACATTGTGGTGACAACCAACGTGGTGAAGTGCAGTAAGCCGATCATGGCGTCTCTCCTCGCGCTTGCTGCGGCCCGACAGCGGCCGCATCACAGCAGGGCCAATCGCACGCGGTGGACCACACCCACTCGACTGTGAACAAAGGGGTTATTTCTCGCTTCAAACCAGCCCGCCTGTGGGAGGCAAAACACGGTGTGGCCACGCCGACGCGCCAGCGACCTGAATTGGCGGCACTGCCAATAAGGCGTAATCTAGTAGCAGCGCAGCCTCAACATCTGGCGATTCGCCGGGCTTGCGGCGCGCGACGAATCTCAACGACGAATCCAACGAATCATGCAAACCACATCAGGCTTTCGCATCGGCAGCATTCTCGGAATCCCCATCTATCTGCACGCCAGTTGGCTGCTGATTTTCGCGCTGATCACCTATTCCCTGGCAATGCAATTCACTCAGCTGCACCCGCAGTGGAGCGTCACGCAACACTGGACAGTTGGCCTCGCCACCAGCCTGTTGTTTTTTGCTTCCATACTTTTTCACGAGCTTTCGCACAGCGTCGTCGCCATGCACTACAAGATCCGCGTGGTGTCCATCACGCTGTTTCATTTTTGGGGGAGTGGCGCGCATCGGCCGCGAGCCTTCGAAAGCCATCCAGGAATTCAACATCGCCATCGCCGGCCCGCTCTCCAGTTACGCGCTGTGCGCGTTCTTTTCCGGCCTGACCCTGTTTTCGCCCTACAGCGACGCGCTTGGTGCGCTGGCTCAGTGGCTGGCGCAGATCAATTTTGCCGTGGCCACTTTCAATCTGTTGCCGGGTTTCCCCCTGGATGGCGGCAGAATTTTTCGCGCCGCAGTTTGGGGCGCGACGAAAGACTTCACCCGCGCGACGCGCATCGCCGGTGTCGGCGGCCAATTGGTCGCTTACGGAATGATGCTGGTGGGCGCGTGGTTCGCCACGGTCGAAAAATGACTGGCAATCGGGCCTGTGGCTCGCGTGCATCGGCTTTTACCTGCAAAGCGCCGCGCGCGACAGCATCGCCCAACTGGCCATTCGCGAAACTCTGGCGGGATTGCGCGCTTCCGACGTGATGAATAATGAAGTTCCCATGATCAATCGCAACACCACCCTGGATGAATACAGCCTGGAAGTTTTGCGGACCGGCCGCCGCTGCCACCTGGTAGTAACCGAAGACCGCCTCGTGGGCATGATGAACGTGCAGGCCTTGAACTCCGTGCCGCGAGAGGAGTGGAGCAGCAATTCCATTCAGGCGGTCATGATTCCGCGCGAGAAGCATTTCCTGGGCCGCGCCGGAAGAGCCGCTGCTGCGCTTGCTCGAACGCCTGCTTGCCGCGGACATCAATCAAATGCCGGTGGTCAGCTTGTCGGGTACCGACGACGCGCAAGTCATCGGCATGGTCACGCGCGACTCCATTCTGCGGGTGATGCAGACCCGCGCGGAACTGGGCGCTCCGGTGATCGCCAAGTAAAACCAGAAGCGTGATCAAAATTACCAGGCAGGAACGACTCGCCACTGCAGCCGGGTGCCCCACACGACGAATTTTCGTGTGGGGATTTTGTTCCCCGCGTACGCAATGAGATGACCAAGCAACACCTCTCACTCCGGCCGTTAGTCCCCTCATCTGCCCCTGCCTCTTTCACCCGCGTTGGGCCCGCACAAGGAATCCACCGCTGCGATTGGTAACTTGCGCATTCGAAAATCCCACGGCACGCAACCGTCCATCCAGTTGACCCGGCGCAACCGGCACAAATGTGCTGCGGATGTGCAGCACGCGAGCGACCCAACTATCTTCAATTTCCAGTGCTACGAAAATTCCGCCGGGTTTTAGGACGCGGTGAATTTCGGCGAAGGCCCGGTCCTGGGCTTCGCCTGAACGCAGATGGTGCAGCACCAGCACAGCAATTGCCGATGAAAAGCTGCAGTCGCGGAACGGCAGAATCGCGGCATCGCCCTGCACCACGGCTGCTGCTCCGACCTTCTCACGCAAATCTCATGCAGAATGTATGGCTGTACTCCAAACTAGTGACGCGGCGAGTTCTCGCCGCCAACGCACGGGTCGCCGCCCCGGGCCCCGCACCGACCTCCAAAACATGGTCGCCCAGACTTACGCCTTCAAGAGCCAACGGCAACCACTTTTGCTCGGTGAGGGAGCGCCACAATCCCGACGCGCAAAACCAGTTTTCCAGGCTGTTCATGACTGTGATGGTCGCACGGCGGGCCCTGCTGAAAGGCCTACAACATTCCGTGAATGCGGCGCAGCGCCGCGGCAAATTGATCGGCGTTATACGAAGACGGATTTTCCAGTTGCTGAAACAACCCATTGATGGCGGCGCGCAATTCCTCCGCGTTTTTCGGCTTGGCCTCTTTGCTGTAGGCGATGTAGAGCGAATCAATGGCCATGGTGGCTTGCTCGGCGGCACGCTCATCGGCCAGCGAAATATTTTCTGCGTCACTGGTAATTTGCTGCAGCATGCGCAGCGCCAGATCCTGATCGTACCTCATTGCCGCGAGCCGCTCCGCCATGCGTTGCGCCACAGGACGCGGCGGCTGCGGCTTCGGAGGCTACCGCACTGCGATCGGGATTGAGCGAACTCATCTGCCCGGCAAGCGCTGCCAAATGTTTGTCCAGCTCTTCGGCGGCCGAAGCATCGACCTGCTTCGCCAGCAACCGGAAAACCACGTAACGCGAAGCGTTCCACGCCGGATCACCCGGCCGCCGGCCCACGTAAGCATGCGCCTGCCTCCAACTATCTTTCGCGGGAGTGAGCGCATGATGGCACGCCACGCAAGACAGCTCGGAATATTCCGGCCACACATCTTTCTTGTCGTAACGTTCATTCCTGGCCCGCCAGCTCAAGCGTTCCAGCGATGCACGCAGCTGCACAGCTTGCCCGGCGCTCCAGTCGCGCACGCCGGACCACGCGCCATCCTCCACAGGTTTTCCGGGAGCCGATTCGCGCGGCGTTTTCCAGTGACGCGGCTCCACCGCGGAAAAAGAATCCAGCTCAAAATAAAGATCCGGATGCCCCGCGGCAATCATTTCGTGGTCCACAAATTTATTGCTGCGAGCCCAGATGGCACTCCAGACATTTCTCCGTGCGATGAATCACGTTGCGGGTGTCCGCCATTCCCAGCGAGACGGATTTTTCGTGCGGCCATTGGCGCTCGGTATGGCCACCCAGCCAGGCCGACGACGGCCCGTGGCAATTTTCGCAGGACACCCCCTCGGAAATTTCAAACGCGCGTCCGCGCTGCGCGGCAGTGGTGTTGAGCGCGTGGCACGCCAGGCATTTCGGCGCTTCCTCGGCTTTAGCTCCCAGTTTCAAAATGCGCGCCATGCGTTCGCCGATTTCCCCGGTGAGCGCCTGGTAAGCCTTGCTGTGTTTGTCTTTTATGATCCAGGTGGAATATTCGTTCTGCAGGATGCGGCTGTCGGCCACCGGCTTCACGCTGCCGTGGCAACTGGTGGCCGCGCAGGAGCCCGGGCCCAGATATTTCGCGGCTGTCATTTTCAGCGGCGCTCGCGAAATTTGGCCGCGCACTACGCCGCAAGCAGAACAACACAGATAGCCAGACATGAGCGGAGGCGGGACAATTTGCGCATTTCAGGGCGACGCGGCGTCGAATCAGTCTGTTCGCTTATATCGTCAGCGCGCGCCGGTTCGTCAACGAGCCGCATTGCCTTTTTCGCAGCGTGCCGCGAAAAGGCAACGAGGCTCTATTTACACTCGTCCGCGCTGTAAGTAGTATGCAGAGGATTAATCCACTCCACATCGCGCCGTGCCACACGTGCACTCCGGCGTAAACGCATTGAGACGGGCGCCGTGATCTTCGACGACCTTCGCGCTATCCAAACTCGTCACGGCTTTCTGCCAAAAGCGGAGCTCGAAGCCCTTTCGCAGCGCACCCAGACGCCGCTGTACCAGATTCACAGCGTGGCCAGCTTTTATCCGCATTTTCATCTGGCCGTGCCGCCGAAAGCGGACCTCCGCGTTTGCGCGGATATGAGTTGCCATCTGAATGGCGCGTCCGAGCTGCGTTCCACCCTGCAGTCAGCTTTCGCCTCGTCGCGCGCCGAAGATGTACTGATTCGCGATGTCTCTTGCCTGGGGCGCTGCGATCACGCCCCGGCAATTTCGCTGAACGATCATATTTTTACCTCGGTCACCGCCTCCACAGCGGAGCGCCTCACGCGCTCCGCAATTCGCGGCGAACATTTCGAAGAGCCACATCACGCGTCGCAACCCGCGAAATGCAAATCCGATCCGTACGCGACGCTCGCGGAACGATATGCCGTGACGCGAAACTTGGTGCAGACACAGAATTGGGACGGCGTGCTCGCCTCCCTGAAAGAATCGGAACTGCGCGGCATGGGCGGCGCCGGATTTCCCACCAGCATGAAATGGGACCTGGTTCGCAAGCAGCCCGACCCCGTGAAATATGTCGTCTGCAATGCCGACGAGAGCGAACCCGGCACCATCAAAGATCGCTTCATCCTCACGCACATTCCTCACCTGGTCATCGAAGGCATGATCCTCGCCGGCCTGGTTACCGGCGCAAAAAAGGGCATCCTTTATATCCGGCACGAATATCACCAGCAGGAAGAAATTCTGCGCACCGAAATCGCCAGGTGCTACGCCGAAGGCCTGCTGGGAAAAAATATATCTGGGCAGCGCTCTGGAATTTCGATCTGGAAGTGTTTGTCAGCCCCGGCGGCTATATTTGCGGCGAAGAAACCGCCTTGATCGAAGCCATCGAAGGCCATCGCGCCGAGCCACGCAACAAACCGCCCTTCCCTGTTCAGGCCGGTTTGTTTCAAAAACCCACGGTACTGAACAATGTCGAAACCTTCGCCAACGTGCCGCAAATTCTTGCGCGCGGCATCGAGTGGTTCAAAGCCCAGGGACAATCCGGCTCGCGCGGGCTGAAATTTGTTGGCGTCAGCGGCCACGTCGCCAATCCCGGCATCTTTGAAGTTCCCTGCGGCATTCCCATGCGCGAAGTTATTTTTAATTATGCCGGCGGCATTCGCGGCGGACGAAGTCTGAAAGCGTTTGCGCCTTCGGGACCCTCTTCTGGTTATTTGCCGGCCTCGCTGATTGACGTGCGGCTCGATTTCAAGGCGCTGGCCGATGCCGGCTCCATGCTGGGTTCCGGCGCCATCGTCGTCTGCGATGACACCACCTGCATGCTGGATATGGCGCTGAACGCGGTGCGCTTTTATCGCAACGAATCTTGCGGCAAGTGTGTGCCCTGCCGCGTGGGCTCGCAAAAAATGGTGGATCTTGCTCGCGCGTTGGACCCAGGGCGCGCTTCCGGAAACGCAATATCGCGCCGATCTGGCGCTGCTCGATGAGCTGTCGCAGGCCATGAGCCTCACCTCCATCTGCGGCCTGGGCCAGATCGTTCCGGCGCCCATTCAGTCGGTGCTGAAACATTTTCGCGCCGAAATTGACGCCCACGTTTTGCAGGGCAAATGCCCGAGCGGAATTTGCTTCACGGACGCTGCGCGCGCGAGCGGAACCGCAACGTGTCGGAATCCGGCCTTGAGCGGCCATGCGGAAATAAATCATGGCAGCAGTAACTTCACCTCCGGGTCTGGTCACCATCACGATTGACGGGCGGCCCGTGTCCGTTCCCGCGGGCACCAGTGTTTTTGACGCCGCGCGCATGAACGGCATCGCCATTCCAACTCTTGTGCCATCTGCAAAATGAAACTCCCGTGGGCGTCTGCCGATTGTGTGTAGTGGACACCGGCGCGCGCGTCCTCACCGCTTCCTGCGTTCGGCCCGTCGAGCCAGGACTGAAAGTGGAAACTCAATCGCCAAAAGTTTTGAGCGCCCGCAAAACGCTGCTGGAACTTTTGATGGCCGACCATCCGTCGCCCTGCGCCCGGCAGGAACACTCCGGCGATTGCGAACTGGAAACGCTGGCGCAAGGCCGCGGGCATCGCCGCACCACGTTTCGCCAAACGATCTGTCGCGCGCGGCCTGGATGACTCTTCGCTGGCCATCGCGGTGGACCATGACGCCTGCATACTTTGCGACCGCTGCATTCGCGGCTGCGACGAAATCAAAAACAATTTTGTTCTGGGCCGCATGGGCAAGGGTATTCCGCCGGCATCGCATTCGATTTGAACGCGCCGATGGGCAATTCCACCTGCATCTCCTGCGGCGAATGCATGGTTTCTTGCCCCACCGGCGCGCTCACCAATAAAGGTGTCGCGGGCACTTCCATCGCGCCTTCCGGAGACAATCATGGGTTTCGACGCCGAAGAACTTCTGCAGATTCCGGTATTCAAGGGTGTCTCCGGCACATTTCTGGAACTGAATCGCGGCGCCATCGTGAAACGCCGCTACCGCGACGGTGAAATCATCTGCCGCGAAGGCGAATTTGGGTCCACCGCGTTTTACATCGTGGAAGGCGCCGCGAAAGTTTCCATTTCCACGCCCATCGCGCACGTAAAAACCCAGGGCGGCGCCAAAGGATTCTTCAAGCGCCTCACCAGCACGCTGGTGGATCGTCGCGAGGATGTTCGCGAGGAAGAAACCCGCGACCGCACCATCCCCATCGACGCTTCCGTGGACCTCAACTATGGCAATCCGGTTGCTTCGCTGGGTCCCGGCGATCTTTTCGGCGAAATGACTTGTCTGAATTTTTATCCCCGCTCCGCAACGGTGCGCGCGGAATCCGATGTCGTGGCTTACGAAATGCTGCGCAACGTCCTCGACATCATGATGAAGAACAAAACGTTTCGCGCGCAGATTGACGCCAACTATCGCGAGCGCGCGCTGGAAAATCATTTGCGCGCGCGTGCCCATGTTTGCCGATCTCTCGCCCGATTTCATCGATCACTTGAAGCAAACGGTGGAACTGCAGCGCTTCGCTCCCGGAGAAGTCATCGCGCGGCAGGGCGATGCCGCCGACAGCTTTTATCTGGTGCGCATCGGCTTCGTGAAAATTTCCGAAAATTATCCCGGCGGAGAGATGGTGCTCGCGTATCTGTCACGCGGAGATTATTTCGGAGAAATCGGCTTACTGGGCGGCGGCGTGCGCACCGCCATGTGCACGGCTCTCGATCACGTGGAAGTGGTGCGCATCGCCGGCGAGCGATTTTCGCGATATGGTCGCGCGCTTCCCCAACGTTCGAAAAGGCCTGGAAGATGTCGCCACCGAGCGCCGCCAGGCCAACGAGCAGCGCCTTAAAACCGTTCACAGCGTGCCGCTCGATCAATTTCTTTCGCAGGGATTGATGGAAGCGCAAAGTCTGCTGGTGCTGGACCTGCAGAAATGCACGCGCTGCGATGCTTGCGTCAACGCCTGCGCCGACGCTCACGATGGCGTGACGCGACTGGTGCGCGACGGCTTGCGCTTCGAGCAATATTTGATTGCCACCAGTTGCCGGCAGTGCCGCGATCCGCTGTGCATGGTGGGCTGCCCGGTGGGCTCCATCCGCCGCCGCAATTCGCTGGAAGTCATCATCGAAGACTGGTGCATCGGCTGCGGCTTGTGCGCGCGCAATTGCCCTTACGGCAATATCAATCTGCATCCGTTCCAGGTGATGAACGAAGATCCCGATCATCCCGGCCGCAGCAAGGCGGTCGTAAAACAAAAAGCCACTTCGTGCGACCTGTGCACCAATCTGGAAGAACCCAGTTGTGTTTACGCCTGCCCGCACGATGCCGCGCATCGCGTAGATCCCAAAACATTTTTTGCCGATGTGATCGGCCAGTCTTCCAGCAATTGACGCGGAGCCATTTAAGGATGCGCATTGACCGAAGCCAACGCACCTGGGCCATGGCCTCCGCCGAATATTCTTAGTGATTGCTGGCGTATCGCCTATCTTGTTTACGCGCACAATTCCATTCGCGGGCGCCCGGGGCGGCAGCCGCGCTGGGCCTCACTTTCGGAATTCTCGGATTCGCGTTCATGCTTTTTGCCGCGCTGCTAGGCGCGCGGAAACGCGTGCCGGTATGGCGACTGGGACGCGCGCAGGCCTGGATGCGCGGCCATCTGTGGCTCGGCTACTCAGTCTGCCGATCATCCTTTTTCATGGCGGATTTCACTTTGGCGGCACGCTCACCCGCGTTTTGATGTGGATGCTTATTTTCACCGTGGTCAGCGGATTATTCGGCGCGGCGCTGCAGCATTACATTCCGCGCGTGATGACTGCCGATGTGCCCGTTCGAAACCATCTACGACGAGATCGGTCACGTTCGCAATTTGCTGCTCGAAGAAGCCGACCGCTCCATGGAAGCGTCTGTGCGGCTCTCTCGGCGTGCGGCGAAACTTCCGGGGAAGAAATTCAACGCGCCGGCGGCTTCACCGCCATGCGCCCCATGGCTGCCACCACAAAAGGTGGCGCTGCGGTAGCGGCCGCAACGGAAATTGTATTGCTCAGCGAAGAAGAAAGCGCGCCGCTTCGCCGTTTTTATCTGAACGAAATGCGCCCGTTTCTCGAGCGCCCCGCGGAACGCCGACTTTTACTTTACTGACGCCGGCAAAGCGCAACTTGCCTTTTCCGGAATACGCACGCTGCTTCCCGCGCGTGCTCACACCACCGTCGATGATTTGGAGGATGTCTGCGAAGAAGCGCGCCAGCTGCAGAAACAGCGCCGCCTGCATCACTGGCTGCATCTATGGCTGCTGGTGCACATCCCGATTTCGCTGGCGCTCATCGTGCTTGGCGCGGTGCACGCCGTGATGGCACTGAAGTATTGATGCTGTGGCTCGACGAAGATCGCTGGACCGGTAAAATATAGTGGCCCGAACTCGCACTACAAAAAAACTCGCGCAGCGCGTGGACCTCAATTATTTCAAGAGGCCGACGCCGCTGAAGCGCGCCAAGTTCTGGCTGAGCTTGCTTCTGCCGCTGCTGGCCATCGCCTGGATTTCCTGGTACGCGCTGCACAAAGATGCATCGCGTCTACAGCAGCGGCCGCATGTCCGCGCCGCACGCCATCCTTGAAAAAAATTGCGCGGCGTGCCACGTGCAAAAGGCCGTCGGTATTTTCGGCCAAGGCTGATAATCAGGCTTGTCTCTCGTGCCACGACGGCCCGGTCCATCACGCCAATCAAATCGCGCGCGCCGGATTGCGCCAGCTGCCACACCGAACATCGTGGCCGCGTGAATATCGCGGCGGTCAGCGAAAAATCCTGCGCGAGCTGCCACGCTAACCTGCAAACCAGCGGTACGCCTTCACGCTACTCTCCGCATATTCAGAATTTTGCCGATGGCCACCCGGAGTTCGCGGTTTTGCGCGAAAACCGCCGCGATCCCTCCACCATCAAATTGAATCACGCCATTCACATGAAGCCCATTCGCCGCGGCCCAACTGGCCCGATCGTGCAATTCGCTTGCGGCGATTGCCACCGGCCTGCCGCGGTGAAAAATTCGTGGACGTACGCGGATGCGGCTTATCAGAAAAACTCTGCCGGTAGCCGCAATCCTGATAGACGGATAGTCGCCGGCCAGAATCGGCAGAGCGCAGCTTACGCTGCGCTCACATGCTCCGTCGAGCGGCCGTGAACTGATGGCCCCGGTGACGTTTCGCCAATTCCTGCGCGTCCTGTCACCTGCTTTCGTTCGACAAACATTTCAACGAAGGCGTGCCGCACGACAAGCCCGAAGTCGTCCACGCTTTCCTGAAGAACAAATTCCAGGATTACGCTGCGGCGCATCCTTCAGAGCTGCGATCATCGCGCGATCCCGACCGCGACCTAACCGGCAAGCCGCTCGAGCCGCGATTGCGAACACTCACCGCCGCACAGTGGGTCGCCGAACGTACCGCCGACGCCGAGCAACTGCTGTGGCGCAAAACATGTTTGCAGTGCCACCAGCTTTCTTTCAACCGCGCAGACAAATTGCCCGACGTTCAGTCAGGCCCCGCGCACGAACAATGACGGTCTGCCGCACATCGCCGATGCCAACGTCACCACCCGCTGGATGCCGCACGCCAAATTCGACCATGAAGCGCATGGCTCCTTCACCTGCGCCAGTTGTCACGAAAAAGCGTTGCACAGCGTGGATTCCAGTGATGTGCTATTGCCCGGAATTGCCACCTGCCAGACCTGCCACGCCCCGGCACCCGACCACGCCGAATCGCGCTGCTTCGAATGCCATACCTATCACGACTGGTCGCAGCGAAAAGAAATCACGCCGGCATTTGCATTTCCGCCGCTCAAAACCGGCGGCCTCTGATGTTCGCGCAGCACTCGCGCGCCAAACGAATCTCAGCAGAAAAACTGCCTCGCCGATGAATTAGCTACAATTACGCTCAACATGCCCGCCGAAGTAAAACAAGAATCCGCGCAGCCTGGCGCTTGGCCGACAGTGGAGCCGTGACAGCGAGTCCAGGGCCCGCCCCTGGCTCGGGCATTCTGGCAAAACCTCACGCATTTCGATTCCACGAAACTTTCCTGGCCGCGAGCGCTTTGCGCAATTCCATCGGTGTAGTGCTGCCATTGATCGCCGGTTTCGCTTTGCAACTGCCCCGCGGCGGACTGGTAGTCGCCAGCGGCGCGCTAAACGTCTCGTACTCCGACGGCAGCGATCCTTATCTCGAACGCGCCAAGCGCATGCTGGCCTCCAGCTTGATCTGCGCCATTGCGGTTTTTGCCGGCGCAATCTCCGGCAAGCACCAGATCTTCGCGATCGCGCTGGCCACGGCATGGGCTTTTGTGGCCGGAATGTTTGTTGCCGTCGGCGGCGCCGCGCCGGACCTGGGCGTCATCAGTCTGGTCACACTTTTAATCTATGCCGCGCAGCCGCTGACGCCGCGACAGGCGGCCATCTCGGGAGGGCTGGCGCTGGCGGGCGGTTTATTCCAGACGGCGTTGTCTGTGGCGTTCTGGCCGGTGCATCGCTATGACCCGGAACGCAGCGCGCTCGCAAGTTTCTATCTGGAGCTTGGCGAATCGTGCGGCGGCGCCGCTCATTGCTACCAGTCGCGCCCTTCGCCAGCGGACAAAGCGAGGAAGCCCAGCAAGCGCTCCTGGGGTTAGGTTCCGATCCGGGAGCGGATAGCATGCGGTATCGCGCGATCCTCAGTCAGGGAGAGCGCATCCGGCTAAGCCTGCTGATGCTTTCCCGCTTGCAGTTGCGCATGCAAAGAGAAAACTCCAATTATCCCGCCATCGAAATCCTGAACCACTATCGCAATGTGGCCTCGCTGATACTCAGAAACATCAGCAGCTTGCTCATCCCAAACACGGGGACGCGCCAGCAGAGAATCAATCACGACCTCGTGAACGCGCTCGACCGGCAAATGGCGCAGTTACGCGAACAGCAGGCCGCTACGCTTCCCTCATTTCTAGCCGCGGTTTCGAAAGACGCGGTTTTCCAAATGGAGGCACTGGGGGGCCAGCTGCGGGCGGCGCTGGACCTGGCCAGCAGCAGCGAGGCCGCAGAAGTTGAGGACGCAACGACAGGTTCAGCGCGGGCGCCACGCTCAACACTTTCAACTCGTACTGCACCGCCACGCTGGCGCGACCAAGTTGCGATGTGGATGGAGGCGCTCCGCGCTAATTTAAATTTGCGATCGCCCGCCTTCCGGCACGCCCTGCGCCTGGCTGTACTGGTAGCCGCAGGCGACCTGATCGGCCGCATGGTTTCCTGGCGTCGCACCTATTGGCTGCCGATGACCGTGGTGCTGGTGCTCAAACCGGAGTTTACGGCTACATTTACGCGCGGGCTCTTGCGCATAGCCGGGACGATTGTGGGGCTATTGTTGGCCACCGAGCTGTTTCATTTGTTTCGCTTCAACGTGCCGGAGCAGTTGATTCTGATTTTTGCGTTTACTTTTTTGCTGCGATGGCTGGGTCCGGCGAACTACGGAATCTTCGGCGTGGTGGTCAGCGCGCTGATCGTCTTGCTGCTGGCCGTCAGCGGCATTGCACCGCGAGACGTTATCTGGGCGCGGGGCATCAACACCGCCGCGGGAGGCGCACTGGCGTTGCTGGCCTACCGCCTGTGGCCCAGTTGGGAGCGCACCCGCATATCAGAACGCATCGCCCGGATGCTGGATGCCTATCGCAGTTACATTGAGGCGCTGGCCGGAGTATCCGAGGAGAACGAAAGTGGCATTCAGCAGTTAGAACTGGCCCGGCGAGACGCACGCGTGGCACGATCAAATCTGGAGGCTTCTATCGACCGCTTACGGTCGGAGCCGGGAACCACCCGCGAACAGATGAGCCGCCTGAACGGCGTGTTGGCCAGCTCACATCGCCTGCTTCATGCGCTGATGGCCGTGGACGCAATTTTCTCTCAATCGCCGGAGCTTGTGAATTCGCCGCCGTTCAAAATATTTGCATCGAACGTGGATAGAATGCTGGGACTGCTGGCAGCGACACTGCGCGGATCGCGGGTTCCGCTGAAAGACTTTCCGGATTTGCGCCAAGAATATCGCGCCATGATTCAGGCACGTAGCGGCGCTGTGGAGAATGGCGGTACGGAATTCGACTCCATAAATATCGAGGCTGACCGCATAACCAACAGCCTGAATACCGTGGCGGAGCAGGTGATGCACTGGTCGCGCTCTCCGGAGTTTGCGGCATTGCATAAATTACGCGTGGATTCAGCCGCGCCACAGATGTAAACGCTCCCGGATCATGTTTAGCAAAATTTAGCGGCCATTCGCAGGCGAGGCAACCACGATGCAACAGCGGAGACAGTTCTTTATTTCGGCGGCGATGTTCCTGGCGGCCGCAATGTCACACGAAACCCCTGCGCAGTCGCGTCGTAAGTCCCTGCCGGATCCCCCCACTCCCGGCGACCCGAAACAGCGCGACAAAATGGCCGACCGGCCAGGTACGCAGACCTCGCAGCAGGATATCTTACGAAAGCGCGAGCAGGATTTTCGCGCCGGTGTCGAAAAATTATTTCAACTGACCAGCGCTTTGCGCGAAGAATTGAAAACAACCACGACCACCGATGTGCTCAACGTGAAAATGTACAAACGCCTCCAGGAAGTTGAGAAGCTGGCCAAGCAACTGGAGTCCGAGGCCAAAGGTTAAATTGGGATCCGCAACCGAACCCGCCGTCTTTTCCAGGCGGGTGAGGAACCCGCTTCTGAAATTTCTCCCAGGGCCAACATCATCCCTACTCTAAAATTCCAGTCCTACGACTAGTTTTCCTTGTCGCTGGAATTATCTATGGTGAAGTGCGGCAGTTTGCCGTTGTGGCCGTTCTCTTTGCTTTCCTTGGGGCCGTCTTTGAGCAAGCTCTCCAGTGTGCTCTGCGAATGTTCATCCACGGCGCTGACGGCGGCAACCAAACATGAATACAGAAACGCCTTGATCCCGGTGCGGAACTGCTCCGCGGATTGCTCAGCGGCACGCGCCACGTCAGTTTCCAGGGAACGGCGCCGCGTTTCACATGCTGCGTGACTCTCAGCCTCGATAGAAGCCATCGACGACGTGGCTTTCTGGGAAGCCTCGGAAATCAGCATGTCCACATGGGCTTGCAGCTGGCGCCGAAATTCTTCCACGGCATCGCTCGCCGAACTGTGCAGCATCGCACGAGCTTCAGCGGCCCGGGCTTCCAGTTGCGCGGACGCTTCGCGCGCCACCATTTGTTTATCTTCCATCAAGCGCACCAGGTGCCGGTCAGACACCCGCGTCGCCGCGGATTCGAATTCCTGCGTGGCGCGCTTTACGACTTCGTCCATTCGGCCCTGAAGCTTATTTTCGAACAGCGCAGGCTCTATCTGCGCGCCCTTATCGGGGACGCTCCTGGTTTCCGTGATTTCGCGGCGGGCCTCAGCAATTAAATTCTCCAGCCGCGCGGACATTTCTTCCATCTGGCGCCGCTGCGCATCCTGCTGCTCCTGCCACTGAGAACGCACTTCACTCAGGCGCGCTTCCAGCCGGTTCAGGATGCCCTCTTCCGAAGTGCGAATCATCGGCTCGAAATTCTGCGTGGAGACTTCCGCAGTCTGCCGGCTGTTGGCGCGCTGCAAGTCGTCAATGGTGTGCAACGCGCTGCGCACCGCCTGATCCAGTTGCGTGGAAATAGCGGACTGCATGGCCTGCTCGGCGGCCTGCTGCAACTTCGGCCGCACCGACAAAATCAATTGGTCAGACGTAATTACGAATCGCTCAGTCTTGGGCGCGCCAGACTGCTGCTTACCGGCGTCGCCCGAAGAACTAGGCGAGGGCACCGCCTGCGGCCCGTTGGTCGAATTGTTTGGCGAGTTATTCACCGCGCCGTTCACCGGGGAATTCGCGTGCGGCTCGCGCGGCAAAGATCCGCCTGTAGCGAGGTGGGTGGTCGAGAGATCTCCGTTGGCCAGCCGGTGCCAATCCGGCGGCGGCGAAGGTACACCCCACACGTTGGATGGGTTTTCAAGTTCAACACCGATCTGGAATAATTCGCGAGGCGAATCGGGAGTGTGTATGGAGCGCACTTGCGCGCGCATCAGCGGAGAATTCGGTTCGCCGTCGGCTTGAATAACCTGAATCCCGACCCAGGAACCAACCGGATATTCATGCCTGGAGGGATAGCGGCAGCCGTGAAGATTTACGCTTACCGAAGAAGTCTTCTCCTGGAAAGGTTGGCCCAGTCCATTCTTGCCCAAAATAATTAGTGTAACGGGATGGTCCACGCGGGTACTGCGTCGACCTTCAATGCCTGAATAACGTGCGCTGGCTGCCGGGCTCACACCACTACCTCCGTGCTGGATCACTGCGGCTGAAAGCGTACCACCGCCGTCAATAGGTATACAAAGGAAACGTGTGGTGCGCAAGTTCCCGAATTGGGCGGCGGACGCTGCAACAGTCCACCGCCTCGAGAATCATCTGCCGCCAGTGCTGCGTTACTGCGCCGGTGTCGCTTGCGCCGCTTGGGCGGTGTCAGCGCTGAAGACCGTCACTTCAACTCGACGGTTCCGTTCCCTGGCTTCGCGGCCTTTGCCTTCGTCAACGGGCTTGTCCTGTCCGAGACCCACGATCTGTATCCGGTAAACCGGCATGTTGTGCTGGGCCACCAGGTACGTTTGTACCGCTTCGGCTCGGCGGCGGCTCAAGTCCAGATTATGCTCCGCGGAACCAGATTTATCCGTGAAGCCCTGAATGGCTACGAAGTAGCGCTTCAGGCTTCCTACTTGGCCGGTGGCCAGCTGATCCAGCTGCCCGCGCGCATCATCGGTGAGCTTGGCGGAGTCAAACTTGAACAGCACCGTGACATTTCCCGCCGCCTTGTAGTCGTCAATATTCCCGATTCTTTCGTTCAACTCATTATGCAAATCGGCGCGCACCTGGTCCGATTTTTTGGAAGCCGCGTCGGCCCGACCCAATGCATCGCTTGCGCGGTTGTCGGCCGAAGTGGCCTTCTCATCGGCTGCGCTGATTTTTGGTTCGTCGGCCTCCAGCTGCTTCTGCGTATTTTTTTGATTCTTGTCTACTTCGCTGATCTTCTGGTTAGTCGGGTCTACCTGCTCCGCTACATATTTCTTAGTGGCGCAACCGCTCAGCGTTAGCACGCCGGCGATTACGATAATTTCAAGGTGCCGCTTCATAGATTCTCCTCTGTGCGAAATTGAGCTGGGCGCTCAAACGGGCCGAAAACTTTATGTTGGCTGGGATGGTGCGAACTGGGAAATCAAAATTCTTGTCCAACACATGGTACTGGAAACGCGCATAAGTTACCACAAATCCGGCGCCGGTCAACAAAGTCACATATTTTTCTCAGGCAGCGCCGGTCTCTCCCCAAAAAACTGAAAGCCTGGAACACTATTTCGTGGTGATGCGATCCCGGATCCGGGTGTACTGCTCTTCAGAAATTACGCCTTTCGCTACCAGTTCCCGCTTGTCGCGGTACGGCCGCTCATCCACGATGCGACGCGCATCGCGATGCGCGATGCCCGGCAAGTTCACCAGTTCACTCTCCGATGCCGCGTTGACATTTACCAGATGTGATTTGCCCCGGCTCCAGCCTTCCCGCACTCCTTCGGCGGCGGCCTGCGCCTGACTCGCAGCCTCGGCGGCGGCCTTTCCGATCTGCCTACCAGCATCTTCCAACGCGGGCTTGGCACGCTCGGTTGCTTTGGCTACCTCGTCTCGTGTGCGTTCTTCGCGGGTGCGTTCGTCGTCCCGGTTCCAGGTGCACCCACCTGCCGCCACGGCCAAGCCCAGCGCGCAAATGGCAACCAGATTCTTCCTGCTGTTGGTCATATGTTGAGCGTCCCGGCTCCTTCCTTAAGATACCCTGTATGAAGAGCTTTGCCCTTATCAGAGCAGACGTTTAGCCTTAATTACGATGCAGACTACCGGCCTTTAGACTCGCCCATTTCGGGCCGCCCGCCAAGGTCATCGCGGGCAGGTAGATATCCTGGAGTAAGTACTTACGCTGCAATGAATTGGGGTTGATTTAAAGATGGCTTCGGTTTCGACGTGATTTAACTCGTCAAAAGGCTAGGCCAATTGCTTTGGACCCGCATTTGCACTACTCCACACGGTAGCAGCAAGGAGACTCCAGTCCATGAACTTAAGGTCGGCCATCATAGTTTCTGCATTGTTACTTTTTGTGACAGCACCGGCGTGGGGCGATTCCATGAAATTCAAACCCAGGAATTCTCCCAACGCTATTCACTTTCTCGATAATTCGCCCAAGACCGGTCATTCGGATCTGTTTTTCTTGAGCGGATTCAACAAAGACAACGGCAATCATTACGGATTCTTCAAGTCTAAACAGGGCCGTTTCAAGCTGTACAATCCTGGCGGACAATCCGACGCCCCTGCTCAAGATCCGACCGCAACTCCTGAGCCAGCCTCGCTTGCGTTGCTGCTCGTGGGCATGTTGGGCATCGGAGCGTTTGCGATGCGCCGCAACGTTTCTTTCGTCGCGGCACAATAACCAGCCATCATCCAAACCTGAAACAAAACCCCGCCAGCAAAACCGCTCGTGGGGTTTTTCTTTGCCCGCCCCTACGGCGCGAGCCCCGCCATACGTTAGTTGCGTGAGTCCGTCCTCTTCCGAATATTTTACGGCGCTTCTCTCACTGTCTAGCCCTGAACGCTCACTTCCCGTCGCTGGTCATGATGAACAGCGGCTTCATCTCAAAGCTGGCGTAGTGCGGCCGCAGGCGCTGGGTGTTGTAGTGCTCGTGCACGTTCACAACTTTCTTGGTCGAAATTACGGTTTCGATCGGCACATTATCGTAGCGGCCATTTTTCAGGACCACCAGCTTACCGTGCACTTTGGACAGTAAAAGGTCCAGCGCCAGATTCCCGTAGGCCATCGGCACGATAGAGTCGATGGCATCGGGATCGCCGCAGCGCACCAGGTAACCTAACTTTTGATTGATCACGTCGATCGTTTTTCCGTTGTTGTATTTCGGCGAGAGCTCCTTCAATTTTTCCGAGACCAGGTCCCCGATGCCGCCTAGTTTTTTGTGACCGAAAGCGTCCGCGGCGTCGTGTTCGAACACCATTTCACCGCCTTCAAACATCGCGCCCTCAGAAACCAGCACGGTGGAGTAACGGCTGGGATTTTTCTTGCGGTCGGCGCTCAGCAGTTCCGCCAGTTGCTCGATATTGAATTTGTGCTCGGGAATCACGCAACGATTCGCGGCGCCTGCCATGGTCGGAAGCATGGCGCTGAACCCTGCATACCGCCCAAACACTTCCAGCACCATAAATCGTTCGTGCGAGCCCGCCGAAGTGCGCAGATCGTTGGTCATGTGAATCGTGCGAGTCACGCAGGTGCTGAATCCGATGCAGTAATCGGTGCCGGGCACATCGTTATCCATAGTCTTGGGAATGCCGATGACCTTGAACCCCTCTTTGTGGAGGCGTACGCCATAGCTCAGCGTGTCGTCTCCTCCAATGGGAATCAGATATTCCACGCCCAGCCATTCCAGATTTTTCAGAACTTCCGGCGTCAAATCGTTTTTCTCGGCGGAGAAGGAATCTTTCAGGTGCGCGGGCACGCTCGATTTGCTCACGCGGCTGGGATTGGTGCGCGAAGAGTGCAGGAACGTTCCTCCGGTGCGGCCGGCGCGGTTCACCAATTCTTCGGTAAGAAACTGGTAGCTCTCGGAATTGTCATGCTTCTCGTCGCGAACCATTTCCACCAGCCCGGCCCAGCCCCGGCGAAAACCAATCACCTGATAACCCTCGCGCAGGGCGCGAAAAGTAACGCCGCGTATTGCCGGATTGAGACCGGGAACATCGCCACCGCCGGTAAGAATTCCGATGACACCTTTTCTGCTGTTGATGTTAGCCATTTACAATTTCCTCGCTGTGCTGGGCTGAAAAAAAGAACGAGCAGCAATTATCCACAGCCGCGCGAATTTTAGGAAGGCAGTATTGCGGACAGGCAAAACGGTGAAGGTACAGCTTTTCTATTTCTTGCTGAATAATCTTGCGAGTCGCGGCTTTTTTTTGCTCTTGCTCTTATCCTTGCTTTCACTTCTCGCCAGGCGCTGGCGCGCCAGCACATGGCCCGGATCGAATTCCAGGATTTTGGAATACAGGCTTGCAGCCCGCCACGGCAATTGCATCACTTCATAAAGTTCGCCGCACTGAAGATAAGCGTCGGTGTTCCACTGATCCAGCTCGATGGCTTTCTGAAAATGCTCCACCGCTTCCCGGCGGTGATGAGGCAAAACGGCCAGACTGGTCGCCAGCGCTACACGATACTTCGCCACGTCCGGCGAAATCGTAACGCATTTGCGCATCCAGAAAATCGCCCCTTCGCGATTTTCATCACGCACCGCATTCGCAGCCAGTTTGACGCATTCCTCCACCGTTTGTTCCGCTTCGGTTTGCCGGTGAATCATTTTGCGGTCATAAAGACCGCGCTTGCCCTCGTCACTCAACACGTTGTGCGCTTCGGTAATCGCGCCCATCAACTGTTGCAGCGGCCGCACCCAGTCCGGACGGTTCATGTGCCGGTCGGGATGAAATTTTCGCGCCAACGCATAGAAGCCTTTTTTAATTTCCTGGCTGCTGGCGTCGGATGTGACTCCCAGCAAATGGTAGTGGTTGCTTTTCTCCGCCAGAGCCAGGTACCGCGCCAGTTCTTCATCGGAAACTTCGTTATCGTCCTGCGCGGGGGCATCTTCCTGTAACGGGTTGCCGTGGTTCTCGGGCGCGCTTTCCGGTTCCTGCGTAGGCACTGGATCCTGTTGAGGCTGCGGTGCTCGCGCCGGTTGGTCGGCAACTTCAGGGACTACGGGGGCTTCAACCCCGTTGGATGGCGAAGCGGCCGGGCTGGCGTCCGACGGTTGTTCGTCCTGCATGGTATCGCTTTCATCCAGCGTCGGTAGCTCCATGCCATCGGGAAGCACTTCTTGCTGGATATTTCCGGCTTCCATCTGGGTTTTTAGAAATTTGTTGAGACGCGAGCGATCTTCCGCCTGCATGTGGACAAACTTCACGCCCATACCCTTGCCGGGGATGGAATTGCGGACTACCGCGCGGGCGCGGACCTGCGAGCCCACGGCAATTTCAAACAGCAACTCAAGCATGGAACCCGCCGAGGGGGGAGTCGCGGTATTAAGGAACAGGCCACCAAGAGCCATGGTCCCCATCCGGGATACGCCTTGCAGGCTACCGGAACGCCACGCCACGATCATGCCCCGCGGGGCATGGATGCGCGGATGACTGCGCCGGTTTTTACGCGTGGTTCCGATGGGAGTAGTCCGTCTTGCCAGACTACCGTCCCCACGCATTTTTGTGGCATGCGTCCGAGCGCGGCGTGACCTAAATACAATCGCTAGTGACACCGATGCGCTAATAGGATGGGCGTTGCAAGCGAACTCGAGGGGTTGTGAAAATGGTGCGGCTGGTCGGACTCGAACCGACAACGGGGAAAACCCCAGTGGATTTTAAGCCCACCGCGTATGCCAATTTCGCCACAGCCGCACCGGCGACGCGGCCTTCAGAGAATAGCATGTCATTGCGAATCCGCCCCCTCCCGACATGTCATTCCGAATCCCGTCGCCTTTCCAGGTGGGTGAGGAACCTGTTCCTTCAATGTATTCAGCACAAAGACGCAGAATAATCACACGGCCATAACTTTCCTATCTTAAGATTCTGCAACAACGCTTCACGGAGGCTATCGTGCGGTCCCATGACGATTTTGACCTGCTGGTGATCGGCTGCGGCCCTGCCGGAGAAAAAGCCGGCGCTCAGGCCGCCTACTTCGGCAAACGCGTAGCCGTGATCGAACGCGCCGAGCACACCGGCGGCAGTTGCATCAACACCGGCACCGTGCCCAGCAAAACGCTGCGCGAATCCGCCCTTTATTTCTCCGGACTGAAACAACGCGGGCTCTACGGCATTGACTATTCGCTCAAAGAAAATCTCACCGTAAACGACTTCATGCATCACGAGCGCGAAGTCGTCGAAATGGAGCGCCAGCGCATCCTCAAAAATCTTGCGCTCCATCAGATCGAATTGATTCGCGGCCAGGCCGCCTTCGAGGATGCGCACACCGTCGTGGTCACCGGCGCCGACGGCGCCCGCCGGTTGCGCGGCGACATCATTCTCATCTCCACCGGCTCCAAGCCGCATCGCCCGGCGGAAATTTCCTTCGACGACATCCACACTTTCGATTCCGACACGTTTCTGCAGATGAAGCGCATCCCCAAAAGCCTGGCCGTCATCGGCGGCGGCGTGATCGGCTGCGAATACGCCTCCATCTTCATGGCGTCTGGGCGTAGCCGTCACGCTGGTGGACGGCCGCGACTGCCTGCTTCCCTTTCTGGACGCCGAAATTTCCGAAAAGCTGCGCGAACGCTTCGCCGCCCTGGGCATGCAGTTCTGGTTCAACGAGCGCCCGGTAAAAGTGGAAAACTCCGCGACCGGCGCGCGGCTCACCATGAAAAGCGGCCGCGTCCTCGAAACCGAAGCGGCTCTTTTCGCCGCCGGGCGGCGCGCCGCGGTAGACGGCCTCGATTTGCAGAAAGCCGGACTGAGCATCAATGATCGCGGCTACCTTCCCGTTGACGAAAACTACCGCACCTCAGTGCCCAATATTTACGCCGCCGGCGACGTCATCGGCTTTCCGGCTCTCGCGTCCACTTCCATGGAACAGGGCCGCGTAGCCGTCTGCCACGCTTTCGGCCTGAAATATAAGCAGCGCGTGGCTTCACTGCTGCCCATGGGCATCTACACCATTCCCGAAATTTCCGCCGCGGGGGAAACCGAAGCGTCCTGCAAGGAAAAGAAAATTGACTACGTGGTGGGACGCGCGCACTACGCCAACAACGCTCGCGGCCATATCGCAGGCGACACCGCCGGCCTGCTGAAACTGATTTTTGCGCGAGCCGATAAAAAATTGCTAGGCGTCAGCATCATCGGCGAAAACGCCACCGAACTGATTCACATCGGCATGATGGTGCTCGACAATGGCTTGACCATTGACGAATTCATCGAGCAGGTCTTCAATTATCCGACGCTCAGCGAAACGTACAAGTACGCCGCCTACGACGGGCTCGGCAATCTTGCCGGGCACAAGCTCCGCGAAGGCTAGCGCCCCTGCCGCGCTTCTGGCATCCTGTCGCTGGACGGCCCGTGAAAACACTTTTTGACTTCTTTTTCTAGCGCTCGGTTCTCGAGCGCCATCGGCTTATCCCTCACTTACATCGCCGAGGAGTCATGGCCCCGGCGGCAGCCGCTTCGCCAAAAACCGCACAATTGGGATTCGACCGCGATATTTATCCCGGCGACGCGGCCTTTCCAGTGCTGCGAAAAACTTTCGCGTTCACGAGTTTTTGGCTCAGCCCCCCGCCCGGCGAAAAAGTCACCACCTGGCTGGGCAAGCGCGATCTGTTGCGCAGGGACGGTTTTGGTTTTCTGGTCCTGTATCGCGGGCGTGATAGCCGTGAATTTAAGAAAACCGCCGATGGCCCGGCCAAGGGTTCTCTGGATGGCCAGGCCGCCGCTGCGGCCGCAAAGAAACAGGGCTTCCCGGCTGGCACAATCATTTTTCTGGATATTGAAGAAGGTGGCCGGCTGCCCGCGCCTTACCACGCGTATCTTCATGCCTGGCTGGATGTGTTAGCGAAAAATGGATACCGCGCCGGTGTCTACTGCTCCGGTATGCCCGCCAAGGAACCGGGCGGAGTCACCATTTTGACAGCCGACGATATTCGCGCGAATGCTGGCAACCGTGAATTTGTATTTTTTGTTTATAACGACGCTTGCCCGCCATCGCCCGGATGCGCGTATCCCGGTGCGGCTCCCGCACCATCGGGTAGCGGGGTGGACTACGCACAGGCCTGGCAATACGCGCAGTCCCCGCGGCGAAAAGAATTCACGGCCAGTTGCCCGCCTGGCTATCACGCGAACGGAAATTGTTACGGGCCGGGCGACGCCTCCTCCACGTGGGACCTGGACATCGACACCGCGTACTCCGCGGACCCTTCCAACGGCGCACGCCGGTAAACTCAGCAAATATTAATTCGTAGGATTGCGGGGAAACTTGAAATACGGCAGACGCACTCCGCGCACCAAGAGTTGGTCCGCGCGCATGTTTGCCGGGGCCTGAAATCCGGCGGCGCCTCCGGAAGTCACAAAGTCATCCTGATCCACGCCATCTCCGCTCACACCCAGTCCGCCAATCAAAACACCGTTGCGATACAAGCCGGTACTGCCCGGGAAAAACACGATGCCGCTGTTATTTCCGCTCGATAGGCCGCCATCCAATCCCTGCGAACAGGGATTCACCGTATCATTCATAAAAATATTAAAAAATGGCCCGGAATTGGAATCGTCAATCCCCGGTGGATAAAAAGGCTGCGCGCCAAAACTGATGGTGCGATTCGTCACCGCCGTGCCCAGCGGCACCTGGTTCAAGTCCGCATCCGCTGCGCAGTGGGCTGTTGAAGTACACCATGTTGCGCGCCTTGGTGGCCGCCACATCTATGCTGAACACCGTCGCGTCGGACATGCGCCGCAGCGCAATGATATTGCCGTCCATGTCCGCGATCGCGATCACCATGCGCGCGCGCGAACCGAGCGGCAATCGAATGGCGGCCCGCGTTTGATTGGCCGTGGCTTCCGCTGCGTCAAGAATCTGCGTCGCTTCGGCTTGCGTGAGCCCGCCACTTGAGGGGTCGGGATTTGTGCTCTGGTGCGGCCCCACAAGATCGCCTTCCGGCGCGGACTGTCCGGCTACCGGGCTGACGACATAAGCTCCCACGAAAACTCCCGCTCCTACAGATGCGGGACGCGTGGTTTGATTTATCGCCGGCAATGCCACGCCGCCTAGAAATACTTCTCCCGGTGCCGGCAGCGGACTCGGTACCGGCGACAACCCTGTCGCCGTCGCTCCGCTGAAGGCGGTGAATTCCGCCACGTCGGCAGACACGCCCGTCACGCCAATTCCGCCCACCAGCACCGCGCCCTTGTAAATCCCCAGCCCGCCCGGATTGACGGCGTTGGGATCGCTGTCCAGCACATCCGCCTTCCCGGTAATAATTCCCGCGCCAGGCCCGCCGCCCATCGCTGTCGAGGGATGAATCCCGTGCATCTCCAGTTCCGCCGACAGCGCGCAGCCGCGATTGGTATTTTCAATACCGTACAAATCGGCGTTCTGCGTGTCGGAAACTCCGGGAGGAAAATGTACGCCGCTGATGAATCGCACTGTGCGGCTGGTGAGCGGGCGCCTGGTTGTTGCTGAAAAATGCTCCGGTGCGCGCCAGGCCGATGGCCACATCGTTGGCGCTGGCCTGCATGCTGAAATTTCCTACGACCGTCAGCGGCGCGTCCGGCTTGCGATACAACGCCAGCACGTTTCCGGCGCGATCCACCACCGCGATCACTGCCGTCGTAGGGGAAGTCGCCGCCGCTGCAGCCCGTACGATGCTATCCACATCGCTGCTCGTCAGAGTCGCCGCTGCAGGTGTAGTGACTGGCGGCGGAGCCACGGTGGTGCCTCCGCCGCCGCATCCTGCCAACAAAAAAATCAATACGCCGGCGAGTCCGGCGGCAACCGCGATGCCGGCGGCCAGCGCAGTGCGGCGCCGTTGATGCACGCGGCGCGCCCCGACCGGCTTTCTCAATTTGTGAATGGGCATGCCCAGAATCCAGGTCTCTATCATATCGTTTCAACCGCGCTCAGCCGGCGGAGCAATCGGTTCTGCCGCTAATTGATGAACGGCGCGGTCCGCCCAGACTCCTGTGTTATCGAATGTCCGCATGGGGCGTTGAAAACTATTGCCCGTGGCTCACCGTTATTGTTATCTAGATGCCGTTCCCGTGTCCTTGGCTTACTCCGTGCAGGACAAAAGTGCGACAACCCCTTTCCGCAGGCGGATTCCACCCGCCTCATTTTTCACGCTAGCTCTAAGCACAATAGTGATTTCGGGCTTTCTGGCGATTTTGGTCCTGGCGCCTTCGACTCTCCAGGCTTCAGCCACCTCCGTTCAGATTCCGCAGCAGGACGTACTCGCGCAAGTAAAACAATCACGCGAGCCGGCCCCGGCCATCCGCATACCCCGCCAGCAGGCGTTCAACACTACCGCTCTCGACGGCGTGGTCCGTTCAACGCAATGCCGCCGGGTCGGATGTGCCGATTCCGGGCGCCGCCCTTAGCCTTCACAATTTGCGCAGCGGGCAAAACTTTGAAGCCTTTACGAACGGCGAGGGACTCTTCCGGATTTTTCCTCTGCCACCCGGACAATACGAACTGCGTATCGAAGCCTCCGGCTACGCTCCTCTCACCGTCGCCGACCTCGCGCTGCAACCGAACGAAGTGCTCTCGCTTGAAATTTCCTTGGTGCCTTCGGGATCTGCTGAAATTTCTTCGCGCCTTCCGCGCTTGCCAGAATTGGGCCCTGCACCGCCGCCCAGCGCATTGGCCACAGCAGGAAGCTACCGCGAATTTCGCCATCGCCTGGATTCCGATCCCGCGTACATTCAGGAGCTCGCGCCGGACTATTTGCCGCCGGTCGCCGACGTGTATAGCGCCGTGCCCAATCGCTGGGCGCTCGCTCAACCCGATTACCGCCGCTATCCGCAGCGCGGCGAATATATGTACACGCGCTCGCGCTGGTTCGACCCTTTCAATCGCAATCGCTTCAAAGGTGACGAGCCCATCTGGCCCGCGCTCCTCGGCCAACAAACTTTTCTGAATATCACCGCCGCCGCTGATTCGTTTTTTGATGGACGCCGCGTGCCCTCCCCCAGCAACGTCAGCACCGCGCGCGCCGGCAGCAGCGCATTTTTTGGCAAGGGCGAACAGGCTTTCTTCGACCAGACTTTGCGCTTCGCCTTCGATTTATTTCACGGCGACACGTCATTCAAGCCGGTGGACTGGCGCATCCGCATCACTCCCGAAATCAGCTTGAACAATCTCAAAGTCCGCGAGCTCGGCATCGTCAGTCCCGACGTGCGCCACGGCACCAACCGCTTCGACACCCACGTCGGCCTGCAGGAAGCATTTGTTGAAGTAAAACTCGCCGACCTCAGCTCCAGCTACGATTTCATTTCCGCGCGCGCAGGCATCCAGCAATTCAACGCTGATTTTCGCGGCTTTCTCTTCGTGGATGAACAGCCCGGCCTGCGCATCTTTGGGAACCTGCACAGCGATCGCATCGAATACAACGCCGCGTATTTCAGTCTGCTCGAGAAAAATACCAATAGCGGGCTGAACACCACCTTCGATCGCCGCCACCAGCAGGTGATGCTCGGCAATGTTTATCTCCAGGATTTTTTCTTCCCCGGCTACACCGCGGAATTTGTTGGCGCGTACAACAAAGACGATCCCAGCCTGCATTACGACGACAACGGATTCCTGGTGCGCCCCTCGCCCATCGGCAATGTCATCAATCAGGGCGTCGGTCCCATCCTCCACGGCATTCGCGTGGGATATTTCGGCTGGCTGGGCAGCGGCCACATCGGCCGCATAAATCTGACCCACGCTTTCTATCAGGCTTTCGGCGAAGACACTTTCAATCCCATCGCCGGCCGCCCGGTGACCGTCAACGCGCAGATGGCCGCGGTGGAGCTTTCTTACGATCGCGACTGGATCCGCTATCGCGTTTCCACTTTCTACACTTCCGGCGACGCCAACCCGCGCGACGGACGCGCTCGCGGCTTCGATTCCATCGTGGAGCTTCCCAATTTTGCCGGCGGCTTGTTCAGCTTCTGGAATCGCGAAGGCATCCGGCTGACCGGTTCCGGCGTGCTGCTGACTTCGCCCGGCAGCCTGATTCCCGCTTTGCGCGCCAGCAAAGAAGAAGGCCAGGCCAGCTTCGTGAACCCGGGAATTTTTCTTGCCAATGCCGGGGCCGATTTCGATCTCACTCCCAAGCTGAAAGGTTTTGCGAACGTGAACTTTCTGCGCTTCCAGCGCACTGAAGCCGCTGGAAGATTTGCTATTCCAGTTTCCGATCCGCCACACCATCGGCACCGATCTGGGCCTGGGCGTCGAATACCGTCCGCCGCTTTCGGAAAATATTATTCTCACCGCGGGAGCTTCAGCGCTGCAGCCCGGCCAGGGCTTCAAAGACATTTACACCGGCAGAACGCTGTTTTCACTTTTTGGCGCGGTGAAATTTACATTTTGAAAAAATATTTCACTTTCGCGGCTCGCGGGATGGCGGCAACAAAGCCATTCGCGTCGCAACGTGGCCGTGCGAATTTTCTTTCTACTGAGCGCCCTTTGCCTCGCGGCGATTTTTCTTTTCGTTTGGCAGTGCGCTCACGCGTGGCTTCCGCTGCGTCGCAGGATGCCGCAGCGCCATCCGCGGCGCCCCAGCGTTGCGCGGCCAATCCGCAGAAGAAGCTCACCGCAAATCCGCCGGCTGCATTTCCTGTCACACCGCTACCGACGAGCCCACCATGCACCCCACCAAAACCGTGCAGCTCGCCTGCACCGATTGCCATGGCGGCGACCCCACCGTAAGCATTTCCTCTGGCAGCCGCGCCCGGCTCGCCCGAATACACCGGCGCCAAACAAAGAGCCCATGTGCAACCGAAAAACTCCGCATTCAGAAATCGCTCGGCGCGTCCCCGAACGCGTTTTCACCGACTGGCTGAAAGAATCCTACGAGTACATAAAATTTGTGAATCCCGGCGATCTGCGCGTGGCTCCTGAAACATGCGGCTCCGCCGGCTGCCACGCCAGCGAAACCCGCGCGGTTTCCACCAGCATGATGACCCATTCGGGAATGCTGTGGGGCGCGGCGCTTGTATAACAATGGCGCGTACCCGAATAAAAATACCCGCTTCGGCGAAAGTTACGATCGCGACGGCCAGCCCGCAATCCATCAAGACTTCTCCCGCGCCGACGCCGGAAGAAACACGCATCAAAGGCGTGCTTCCGCAGCTTGATCCGCTCAATCGCTGGGAAACTTCGCAGCCCGGCAATGTGCTGCGCGTATTCGAACGCGGCGGCCGCAAAAAAAGTGAAATCGGAAATCCCGCGCTGGATGAAAATCCCGGCAAGCCCGAAGACAAACTGAGCGAGCGCGGCTTCGGCACCGAGCTGCGCACCGATCCGGTTTTTCTCGGCCTGCAAAAAACGCGGCTGCTCGATCCGGTGATGTCGCTGCCGGGCACCAACGATCATCCTGGCGACTATCGCTCCAGCGGCTGCTCGTCGTGCCACGTGATTTACGCCAACGATCGCGACGCCACGCACTCCGGCGCTTATGCAAAATATGGACATTCTGGCCTGAGCGCATCCGATCGACCCCACCATTTCCAAAACCGAGCCGCGGCCATCCCATCCGGCACGCCTTCACGCGCTCGATTCCTTCCAGCCAATGCATGATCTGCCACATCCATCCGGGCACGAACATGGTCACCACCTATTTCGGCCTTACCTGGTGGGACAACGAAATTGATGGCGACAAAATGTATCCGCCGCAGCAACGCAACCCCAGCGACGAACAACGCTACCAATCGCTGCTGCGCAATCCGGAAGCCGCCGCCGCGCGCGGACTGTGGAACGACAGCAAATTCCTGGATCAAGTCGGCAGCCCGGAATTTAATTCCAAACTGAAGACCACGCAGTTCGCCGATTTTCACGGCCACGGCTGGGTTTTTCGCGCCGTCTTCAATCACGACCGCAAAGGCAACTGGCTCGACAAAGATGGCCAGCCCATCGCTTTCGAAGATCCCGAGCGTTTTTCAAAAGCCGTCCATCTCGCGGACATTCATCTCGAAAAAGGCATGCAATGCAACGATTGCCACTTCGCGCAGGACAATCATGGCAACGGCAAAATTTACGGCGAGCCGCGCGCCGCGGTGGAAATTGATTGCGTGGATTGTCACGGCACCATTCGCCAGAAAGCCACGCTGGTGACCTCCGGCCCCGCCGCGCCGGAATACATTCTCCATCATCAACGGCGCGCGCATCCCGGAGCGTGGCCGCCATCTGGATGCGCTGCGCACGCCCTGGGGGCTGCGCCGTTTCGAATGGCAGGGCGACACTCTCATTCAGCGTTCCATGTCCGAAGAAAAAAAAGAATGGGAAGTGGTGCAGACCGCCGACACCGTCACTCCCGGCAACGTGCACTTCAGCGAAAAATCGCTGCGCGCCAAACTCGATGAATAAAGATGGCGTGGTGGATTCCGCGCATGCCGCAGGACGACACCCATCTCGCCCACGGCAACGCCAGCATGACCTGCTACGCGTGCCACACCTCCTGGACGCCCACCTGTTTCGGCTGCCACCTGCAGATGACCGCCAACGCCCGCAAGCCCATGCTGCACAACGAAGGCCTGCTCACCCGCAATTACACCAGCTACAACTTTCAGGTTTTGCGCGATGACATTTACATGCTCGCGCGTCGACGGCACCGTCACCGGCCATCGCATCGCGCCGGCGCGCTCCAGTCCTGCGCGGTGCTGGTCAGTTCGCAAAACGCCAATCGCGAGTGGCTCTACTACACCCAGCAAACCATTTCCGCCGAAGGATTTTCCGGCCAGGGCTACAGCACCTTCGTTCCGCACACGGTGCGCGGCACGCGAAACCAAGCAATGCAGCGATTGCCACGTCTCCGCCGCGAACGACAACAACGCCTGGATGGCCCAACTTTTATTGCAGGGCACCAATTTCATGAATTTCATGGGCCGCTATGTTTATGTCGCCACCGGAAAAGGCGGCCTCGAAGCCGTCGCTGTCGCCGAACACGACGAGCCTGAAGCCATCTATGGCAGCGATCTGCAGCGCATCGCCTATCCCGAAAATTTCAAGAAATTTGTCAGCCGCCATCGCCAGCTCGCTGCCACTGCCGAACACGCCGGCAATATTCTCGACATTCAGGCGCGCGGTGAATACGCCTACGCCGCGAACGGCCCGGGCGGCCTGCGCGTCTATGACATCGCCAACATCGACAACAAGGGTTTTTCCGAGCGCGTAGTCACTTCTCCGGTTTCACCCATCGGCCAGAAATTTTATTTGCCGACGAAAAACGCCCAGGCCGTTGCTTCACCCTCCACGCTGGCGATCGACCCGTTGCGCCAGCGCCTCCCGGAAAACGAAGAGCAGCCCATCCATCTGCTGTACGGCTTTCTTTACGTCGCCGACAAAGAAGAAGGCCTGGTCATCGTCGGCAATCCCGATCTCCAATCGCAAAAGTCCCGGCGTTGGCACGCTGCTCGACGGCAATCCCGCCAACAATTTTCTGAAGCGCGCGACGGCGTTCAATCCCGGCGGCGATTCTTACCGGCGCGCGCCGCATCACCATTGCCGGAACTTTTGCTTACATCCTCACCGAAAAAAACCTCGTGGTCGTGGACTTAAATAATCCGCTGGCGCCCCGCGTCACCGCCACCATCGGCGCCCCAATTCTCGATTCGACCCGCAGGCATCGCCGTGCAGTTCCGCTACGCTTTCGTCGTGGATCGCCAGGGCCTGAAAGTTTTGGACGTTACCGACCTCGCTCAACCGAAGCCGGTGGCAAACGCCCTCGTGCCGCTGGCCGACGCGCGCAACATTTACGTCGCGCGCACCTACGCTTATGTTTCCGCCGGCAAGCAAGGCCTGGCCATCATTGACGTGGAAAAGCCCGACGCGCCGAAGCTCGACCAACTCTTCAACGCGGATGGCCAGCTCAATGACGTAAACGATGTAAAAATCGGCATGGTCGCCGCCAGCGCATTCGCGTTCGTGGCCGACGGCAAAAACGGCTTGCGCGTCCTCGAAATCGTTTCCCCCTGGGACGACCCCGCGCACTTCTCCGGCTTCAGCCCGCGCCCCACGCCAAAACTAATCGCCACGGCGCGCACTCGCGGCCCGGCACTATCCATCTCGAAAGGCATCGATCGTGACCGGGCCGTGGACGAATCCGGCAACCAACTCGCGGTATTCGGCCGCCGGGGCGCCCGCCCCCTCAACCAGGCCGAAACCCGTGCACTTTATCTTCACGGCCGGACCGGGGAGCCATACACCGTAACCGATTTACCGGCAGAGCGCCCTCAATCTCACGCTGAGACGAATACTCCTCGCGATTGGCTGGCTTGGCTACGAAGCGCGGTGGCACTACCGTAACGGCAGGCTCTTCGCTTTAGTTTTGCCTGCCTGTATGTCTGCGAAGGTACGAGTCTTGCGCGCATTCTGCGGCAAAAGTGCCACCCATCCCTTTTGCTTTGTGCCATTTAGCGATTAGCCGCATCTAATCTATTATTCATCCTGCGTTCACTCTTTTTACGCATAGCACCTATCAGAATTATTCGTGAGGGGAGCTCACAAAAGAACGTTATTCTATTAATACCCACGCCAGCTCAAAAGGGTGGCGTGTTGGCCCAGTTGCCCAGTTGAAGGAGTACTAGAACATGCAAAAACAATATCTATTAGCCAGCGATTTCGACCAAACCCTCAGTTTCAACGACTCCGGCGTGGTCCTGAGCGAACTGATCGGCTTCCGACGGGTTCCACGACAAGGTCGTCGGCCTGTCCCAGATGAACCTGGTCCAGCAGGGTGCCGAGCTCAGCTACTTGATCCTCCACGACCCCGAGTTCCGCCACGTACGTCGCGAGCACCTCATCGAAACCGGAAAGCGCATTCGCCTGAAGCACAATGTGGCCCTCTTCGCCCGCGCGCTCGAAAGCCTCGCTGACGGCTACAGCTTTCAATTTCAACGTGATTTCCGCCGCACCGGAAGAGATTATCCAGTCCGCGCTGGAAGGCATTGTGCCCGCCGACCGCATTTTCGGTACCCGCTTCCGCTACAAGGAAGACACCGGAGAGGTGGACTCCATCATTCGCGCTACCGCCGGCTGGGGCAAAATCACCGTGCTCGAAGAAATTCGCGCCTCCCTGGGCATCAGCCATGACAACATCATCTACATGGGCGACGGCAGCTCCGACCTTCCCGTCATGATGCACGTCAACCAGCACGACGGGTTGACCATCGCCGTCTCGGAAGCCAAATTCATCACCCGCGTGGCGCGCCGCACCGTGCTTAGCGACAACGCCATGAGCGTGCTTGTTCCCGTGCTCGAAGAAGTTTTGCGCTGGGACTCCATCAAAATTCGCCGCTTCTTCGCCGCCAATGGACTGATGCTTCGCGAGTGGGACAAAACCCGCACCGACATGCTAACCCTTCAGGAAAACAGCGATCCCATAGTGGCCGCCACCTCCGTCGCCTCACATAGAACGCCGGCCGCCCATACATTAGAATCCGCAAAAGTTCAGGCGGCTGGAACCGTTCCGCCGTCTGCGTCCAAAATATTTTGTCACCCATTTGTAACTCCGTTTTGGCGTAGAATTCCCGCAGTAAAATCTTGCCTCGGTGCATCCAATACCCTGCGTAAGAAACTGCAGGAGCTGTAGTGAGCGAGCCTAATCTCGACCGACTAGCGATCAACACCATCCGCACCCTTTCCATGGACGCGGTGCAGGCCGCTAACTCCGGCCATCCCGGCACGCCCATGGCGCTGGCGCCGGTGGCCTACACGCTGTGGCAAAAATTTCTGCGTTACGATCCCAACGATCCTATCTGGGCTAATCGCGACCGCTTTGTGCTTTCCAACGGTCACGCTTCGATGCTGCTGTATTCCCTGCTGCATCTCGCGCAGGTCAAAGCCGTCAACTCCGATTACCAGATGCCCGGCGCGATGGCATTGACGCTCGACGACCTTAAAAAATTCCGCCAGATTGACAGCAAAACTCCTGGCCATCCGGAATACCGCATGACCAGTGGCGTGGAAACCACCACCGGCCCGCTGGGACAAGGCGTGGCCACCAGCGTCGGCATGGCCATGGCCCGCTGGTGGCTGGCCAGTTATTTCAACAAGCCGCGCTTTGAATTATTTGATTACGACGTTTATGTAATCTGCGGCGACGGCGACATGATGGAAGGCATTTCCGGCGAAGCCGCTTCTCTCGCCGGGCATCACAAACTTTCGAACCTCTGCTGGATCTACGACAACAACCACATCACCATCGAAGGCAACACCAGCCTGGCGTTCAGCGAAGATGTCGGCACCCGCTTCAAAGGTTACGGCTGGAACGTCGAGCACGTTACCGACGCCAACGACACTGAAGCATTTGCAAAAGCCCTGGGCGTTTTTAAACAAGCCACCGACAAGCCCACCCTCATCATTGTGGACAGCCACATCGGCTGGGGCTCTCCCAATCGCCAGGACACCAAGGAAGCTCACGGTGAAGCTCTGGGCGCGGAAGAAGTGGCGCTCACCAAGAAATTCTACGGCTGGCCGGACGAAAAATTCCTGGTGCCTGACGGCGTCTATGACACCTTCAAAAATGGCATCGGCAAACGCGGCGGTGAAGTTCGCGACGCCTGGATGAAACAGTTCGAAGCCTACAAAAAAGAATTTCCGGCGCTCGCTGAAGACCTGCACAGAATGTTGTTCCGCCAGTTGCCAGATGGCTGGGACAAAGACCTTCCGACTTTCCCGGCCGATGCCAAAGGCGTGGCCAGCCGCGACTCTTCCGGCAAAGTCATCAACGTCATGGCCAAAAATGTTCCCTGGCTCATGGGCGGAGCTGCTGACCTCTATCCCTCCACGAAAACTCGCCTGACCTTTGACGGCGCCGGTGAATTTGAAGCCGCCACCCGCGGCGGCCGCAACATGCACTTCGGCATTCGCGAGCACGCCATGGCGGCCATCGCCAACGGCTTGTCGCTGTGCAAAATTCGCCCGTTCGCTTCCACGTTTTTTATTTTCACCGATTACTGCAAGCCGGCCATCCGCCTCAGCGCCATCATGGAACTGCCGGTCATCTACATTTTCACCCACGACTCCATCGGCGTCGGCGAAGACGGCCCCACCCACCAGCCCATCGAGCAGCTGATTACCCTGCGCGCCGTGCCCGGCCTGATGGTGCTGCGTCCCGCGGACGCCAACGAAGTGGTGGAATGCTGGCGCGTGCTGATGCAGTCGAAGAAAGAACCGGCCGTGCTGGTGCTCACTCGCCAGGCCTTGCCGACCATTGACCGCACCAAATATGCCGCGGCCAGCTGGCGTTGCCAAAGGCGCATACATCCTTGCCGATGCCCCCGGCGGCAAACCCGACGCCATTCTAATGGCCACCGGCAGCGAAGTTTCTCTATGTCTTGTCGGCGCATGAAACGCTCACCGCGCAGGGCGTGAAAGTTCGCGTCGTCAGCATGCCTTCGTGGGATATTTTCGAGCATCAATCACGTGAGTATCGCGACAGTGTGCTGCCGCCGGATGTCACCGCGCGTGTCTCCGTGGAGCAAGCTTCCATTCTGGGCTGGGATCGCTACGTCGGCTCCAAGGGAAAAATTATCGGCATGCACACCTTTGGAGCCTCCGCGCCCCTCAAAGAGTTGCAGAAAAAATTCGGCTTCAATCCCGAAGCCGTGGTCGCAGCCGTTAAAGAAGTTCTCGGAAAGTGAGCAGCGATGAAAATTGTCATCGGTTCTGACCACGCCGGCTTTCAGCTGAAAGTCGCCATGGGAGATTTGCTGCGCTCCCTCGGGCAGGAGGTGCTCGACGTGGGCGCCTTCAACGAAAATCCCTCCGACTATCCGGACTTCGCCGAAGCCGTCGGTCGCGCCGTGCTGGATGGCAAGGCCGAGCGCGGCGTGCTGATCTGCGGCAGCGGCGTCGGCGCCAGCGTGGCCGCCAATAAACTCACCGGCATTCGCGCGGCGGTTTGCCACGATACGTATTCCGCCCATCAGGGTGTCGAGCATGACGACATGAACGTGCTGGTGCTGGGCTCGCGCATTATCGGCGTGAAACTTGCTGAAGACCTGGTGAAAGCTTTCCTCGCCGCCAAGTTCACCCATGAAGACCGCCACGTCCGTCGTCTCAATAAAATTAAAGCCCTGGAAGCGAAATACGCGGCCAGTAGCGCCGCGAGATAATCCTGCGCCGCTGCGCGCGATTTGCCGCAGGCGTACAATAAGAATTGAAACCAGAAGGAGAATCGTAATGACTACATCAGCAAGAATTACCGGCCCCGAACTCAGCGAGAGCGGCAAGAACCCCTTGAAAGGCCTGCTGGATTTTGGGCAGTCCCCCTGGATGGACTACATCCGCCGCGACCTGCTCACCGGCGGCGAGCTTAAGAAATTGATCCATGAAGATGGCCTGCGCGGCATGACCTCCAACCCGTCGATCTTCGCCAAAGCCATTTCCAGCAGCAAAGATTACTCCGACATTCTGGAGTCTGCCGGACGCGAAAACTATGAACGCCACGCAGCTTTACGAAAAAATCGCCGTGCGCGACGTGCAGGATGCCGCCGACATTTTCCGGCCGGTGTATGACGAAAGCCGTCACCGCGATGGCTACGTGAGCCTGGAAGTTTCTCCCACGCTGGCTCTCGAAATGCAAAAGACGCTCGACGAAGCGCGCCGGTTGTGGAAAATGGTCAACCGCCCGAACGTAATGATCAAAGTTCCCGGCACGAAAGAATGCCTGCCGGCCATTCGGCAACTTGCTCGAAGAAGGCATCAACATCAACATCACGCTGCTCTTCGCGCAGTCCGCTTACGAGACAGGTCGCGGAAGCCTACATCGCCGCCCTCGAAGCGCGCGCCGCCAAAGGCCAGGACATCGCCCACATCGCCAGCGTGGCCAGTTTCTTCGTCAGCCGCATCGATACCCTGGCCGACAGCCTCATCGACGAAAAGCTAAAGACCGCTACCGATCCCCAGCAAAAAGAGCTGCTGAATTCGCTGAAGGGCAAAGTGGCCATCGCCAACGCCAAAGTCACCTACAAAAAGTATCAGGAACTTTTCAGCGGACCGCGTTGGAAGGCCCTCGCTGCCAAAGGCGCGCAAACGCAGCGGCTGCTGTGGGCCAGCACCAGCACAAAGAACAAAGCTTATCGCGACGTGATTTACGTGGAGGAACTGATTGGCGCCGATACCGTGGACACCATTCCGCCCGCCACCTTCGATGCCTTTCGCGATCACGGCAAGCTGCGCCCCAGCCTCACCGAAAACGTAGACCAGGCCGTCAAAACCATGTCCGATCTGGAAAAGGCCGGCATCTCCATGAAAGAAATCACTGACAAGCTGCTGGTCGACGGCGTAAAGCTTTTCGCCGATGCGTTCACCGAATTGCTGGAGGCCACCGGCAAGTCAGCCGGGGTGCGCGCGTGAGCGTAAATCGGCAGACTTACAAGCTGCCGGATAATCTCTCCGGTCCCTTTGCGGCGGCGCGCGACGATTGGAAAAATAACGACAAGGTCCGGCGGCTTTGGCAGCGCGACGCCTCGCTCTGGACCGGCACCGACGAAGACAAGTGGCTGGGCTGGCTGGGCATCACCGAAGAGCAGCTCGCGCATATCTCCGCGCTGCAAGACATCGCCGCGGACATCAAAAAGGCCGGATTCAAGCACGCGTTGCTGCTCGGCATGGGCGGCTCCAGCCTGTGCCCGGAAGTTTTGCGCATGACCTTCGGCAAAATCGAGGGCTACCCGGAGCTGCACGTTCTGGACTCCACCGATCCCGCGCAAATCAAAGCCATCGAAGCCAAAGTCGATCTGTCCAGCACCATCTGCATCGTCTCCAGCAAATCCGGCAGCACGCTCGAACCCAACATCTACAAACAATATTTTTTCGAGCGCATAAAAGAAAAAGTTGGCGAAGCGGAAGTCGGCAATCGCTTCATCGCCATCACCGATCCCGGCTCGAAAATGCAGGAAGTTGCCGAGCGCGATAAGTTCCGCAAAATTTTCTATGGGCGTGCCCAGCATCGGCGGCCGCTACTCCGCGCTGTCGAATTTCGGCATGGTTCCTGGCGGCCATCATGGGCATCGACGTTTCGAAATTTCTGAACAACACCGCGGAGATGGTCAAGGCTTGCGGCGCGGGCGTCGCCGCCGACCAAAATCCTGGCGTCTTTGCTCGGTATGATTCTGGGCGTCGGCGCAACCTTGGGCCGCGACAAGCTCACCATCGCCGCATCGCCCGGAATTTCCGATCTCGGCGCGTGGCTCGAGCAACTGATCGCCGAATCCACCGGCAAAATCGGCAAGGGCATCATCCCTGTTGATCGCGAGCCGCTCGGCTAAGCCGGACGCCTACGGCAACGACCGCGTTTTCGCGTACCTCCGCCTGCAGACCACAGCCGAACAAATCGCAGGACGCCGCGGTTGACGCTCTCGAAGCCGCCGGCCATCCCGTAGTTCGCATCGACGTTGGACAACATTTACAATCTCGGCCAGGAATTCTTCCGCTGGGAAATCGCCACCGCCGTCGCCGGCTCCATCATCGGCATCAACGCCTTCAATCAACCGGATGTGGAAGCCAGCAAGATCGAAACCAAAAAACTGACCAGCGAGTACGAAAAAAACGGCAAGCTGCCGGATGAAACTCCATTCTTTGACGGCGACGGCATCAAGCTGTACGCCGACGAAAAAAATACCGCCGCGCTCAATGGCAAGCCTCGCCTCACCGAAGTTTTGAAAGCTCATCTCGCGCGCCTCCATGCCGGCGATTATTTCGCGCGTGCTCGGCTACATCACCATGAACGAAGCCAACGAAAAAGCGCTGCAGAGCCATCCGCCTCGCGGTTCGCGACAAGAAAAAAGTCGCTACCGTTCTGGGATTTGGCCCGCGCTTTCTGCATTCCACCGGCCAAGCCTACAAGGGCGGACCGAACACCGGCGTGTTTCTGCAGATTACCTGCGACGACGCTGTGGATCTCCCGGTCCCCGGACAGAAATATTCTTTTGGCACCGTGAAAGCCGCGCAGGCACGCGGCGATTTCGCGGTACTGGCCGAACGCGGCCGTCGCGCTTTGCGCGTGCATCTCGGCAAGGATGTGGCTGCGGGTCTGGACACTTTGGCCAAAGCCATTAAACAGGCCATCGCGTAAGCAGCGGTAAGGCTTTTTCACAATTTCAGCAATCGTCGCGGAGGACGTGAACATGCAGCTTGGCATGATCGGGCTTGGCAGGATGGGCGCCAACATGGTGCGCCGGCTACAAAAAAACGGCCACCAGTGCGTGGTGTACGATCGCAGCCCCGACTCCGTAAAACAACTTTCCAGCGAAGGCGCCACCGGCAGCAACTCGCTCGACGACTTCATCAAGAAACTCGAGAAGCCTCGCGCCATCTGGCTCATGGTTCCCGCGGGTGTCGTGGACGCCATGCTTCACGACCTGGTGCCCAAACTGGAAAGCGGCGACATCCTCATCGACGGCGGAAATTCCTACTACATCGACGACATTCGCCGCGCCAAAGAACTGTCCGCGAAAGGTCTGCACTACGTGGACGTCGGCACCAGCGGCGGCGTGTGGGGACTGGAGCGCGGCTATTGCCAGATGATCGGCGGCGAGAATGACATCGTCAAGCACCTCGATCCTATTTTCAAAACGCTCGCTCCCGGCCGCGGAAATATTGAGCGCACTCCCGGCCGCGAAAAGGCCACCGGCACCGCGGAAGAAGGCTATCTCCATTGCGGCCCCTCCGGCGCCGGCCATTTCGTAAAAATGGTCCACAACGGAATCGAATACGGCCTCATGGCCGCGTATGCCGAAGGCCTGAACATCTTGAAGCACGCCAACGCCGGGAAAACGCATCGCGAATCGGACGCCGAGACTGCGCCGCTGCGCAATCCTGACCACTATCAGTACGATTTCAATCTCGCCGACGTCACCGAAGTCTGGCGCCGCGGCAGCGTGGTCGCTTCCTGGCTGCTGGACCTCACCGCGATTTCGCTGCTCGACAAGCCCAACCTCGATGGCTTCTCCGGACGCGTTTCCGATTCTGGCGAAGGCCGCTGGACGATTGTGGCTGCCATCGAATCCACCACGCCGGCACCGGTATTAAGTGCCGCTCTTTATCAGCGCTTCTCGTCGCAAGGCGAAGACGATTTCGCGGGAAAGATCCTTTCCGCCATGCGTTTTCAATTCGGCGGGCACGTCGAGAAAAAGTGCCGGACATTAATTCGCCAGCGATTGCTGGTCATCGCGCTAAAGGCGGAACTTCGTTCATGAGTTTGAATCATCTGGATCCCAAACCGGTCGGCGGTCCCTGCGTTATGGTCATCTTCGGCGCAACCGGCGATCTCACCAAGCGCAAACTGCTTCCCGCGCTCTGCAATCTGGCCAGCGATGGCCTGTTGTCGAAACAGTTCGCCATCATCGGTTTCGCCACCAACGACTACACCACGGAAACTTTCCGCAAAATGTTGACCGACGAAATTCCGAAATATACCGCGATCACCGGTCGATCAAAAACTGTGGAGCTGGTTTCTTGAGCGCATCTATTACGTCAAGGCAGATTTTGCCGATGCCCAGGCGTACCAGCGCCTGAAAGAACAAATCGATCGAAGCCGACAAGCAGCACAATACCCAGGGAAATAAATTCTTCTATCTGGCGGTGGCTCCAAGATTTTTCTCGCCCATCGTCAAGCAATTGGGCGACGCCGGCCTCACCAAGGAAGAAAATGGCCATTGGGCTCGCGTGATCGTCGAAAAGCCCTTCGGTCACGACCTGGATTCCGCCAAGCAACTTAACCAGGATCTGAAACAGGTCCTCACGGAAAACCAGATTTACCGCATCGACCATTACCTCGGCAAAGAAACCGTGCAGAACCTGATGGTGTTCCGCTTTTCAAACAACATCATCGAGCCGCTTTGGAATCGCAATTACGTCGACCACGTGCAGATCACCGCGGCGGAAACCGTCGGCGTCGAGCATCGCGGCGGCTTTTACGAAACCGCCGGCGCGTTGCGCGACATGGTTCCCAATCATTTGTTCCAGTTGCTCACCATGACCGCCATGGAGCCGCCCATCTCCTTCGATGCCGACGAAGTGCGCAACAAACAAGCCGAAGTGCTGCACGCCGTCCAGCCCCTCGACCCCGAAGAAGTGCTCACCTGCATGGTGCGCGGCCAGTACGCGGAGGGCAACGTCGACGGCGAGCGCGTGCCCGGTTATCGCAGTGAGCCGGATGTCGTCGCCCACTTCCAACACCGAAACTTTTGTTGCTTTGAAATTGCAGATCGATAATTGGCGCTGGGCGGGCGTTCCATTTTATCTGCGCACCGGCAAGCGCCTCGCGCAGCGCGAAACCGAAATCGTGATTCAATTTCGCCGCACGCCTTTTGTGCTGTTTCGCAACACCACCGTTCGTAATCTCGAAACCAATCGCCTCGTCATTCACATTCAGCCCGACGAAGGCATCTCCCTCAGCTTTGGCGCGAAAGTTCCCGGCTCGGTGATGAAGCTTGGCCTCGTCAACATGGATTTCGATTACTCCACACTATTTTGGATCCGAGCACAGCACCGGCTACGAGCGCCTCTTGCGCGATTGCATGGTTGGCGACGCCACGCTGTTTCAGCGCGCCGACATGGTCGAAGCTGGCTGGAGCGTTATTCAGCCGATCCTCGATGTGTGGCATGCGCTGCCCGCGCGCGATTTTCCCAATTACGCCGCCGGTTCCTGGGGCCCGCCCGAAGCCGCCGATTTGATGGAACGCGACGGGCGCGAGTGGCGCAATCCCGACGAGGACAGGCCGTTCTCGAAGCGTAGCCATCCCACCGTCGCCGATGGAGTCGGAATTTCCTGATGCCCGCAACGTCCCCAACGCGAAGTTCGAATTCTGAAAGATGGAGCAGCCATCGCCCGGCTCGCACCGCCGATAAATTTCTCGCACCTCGGCGCAGGCCGCGCAGTGAAGCAGCGCGGCAGTTTTTCACGTAGCGCTGGCCGGCGGCTCGACTCCGAAACTGCTTTACAGTCTGCTGGCCGACGATCCGCACTGCGCGCCAGCCGTGCCCTGGGATAAAATGCACTTGTTCTTCGGCGACGAGCGCCACGTCGGCCCGGACGACGCCGCAAAGCAATTTCAAGATGGCTTTCGATGCGATGCTCAGCAAAGTGCCCGTCAAGCCGGATCAAGTTCACCGCATGAAGGGCGAATATCCCGACGCCGAAAAAGCCGCCAGCGAATACGAACAGGAACTGCGCGCGCATTTTGATTCGAAAGAGGCCGAGCTGCCGCGCTTCGATCTGGTTCTCGTCGGTATGGGTGACGAAGGCCATTGCCTGTCGCTTTTTCCCGGCACCAAGGCGTCTGCATCCCGCCTCGGGACGCACCGTGGTGCGCAACTGGGTCGGCAAACTTTTTACCGATCGCATCACCATTACCGCGCCGGTGGCCAATAATGCGGCCAACGTTATTTTCACCGTCACCGGAAAAGAAAAAGCCCTGGCTCTGAAAGGCGTGCTCGAAGGCCCCTACGAACCCGAGCAATTGCCCTCGCAACTGATTCAGCCCGACAACGGGAACTTTACTGTGGCTCGTCGATCGAAGCCGCAGGCAGCATGCTTTCTAACGGAATTCGAGAATAAACAGGAGACTCACATGGCAACCAGCGCAAGCACCGGAAAAATCGAAACGTACCTGGGAGCGAAAGCCGAATCGCTGTCTCGGCTTTAAGGCGCCGAAAATTTCCAAAGACCGCCTGCACCTGCCCGGCCCGGACTTTATCGACCGCGTGTGGTCCGTCTCCAACCGCAACATTCGCGTGACTCACCAATCTGCAGCGCATGTTCGGCCACGGCCGCCTGGCGCAACACCGGCTATCTCTCGATTCTCCCGGTGGATCAGGGCATCGAACATTCCGCCGGCGCCAGCTTCGCCAAAAATCCCGATTATTTCGACGCCGAAAATATCGTCAAGCTCGCCATCGAAGGCGAATGCAATGCCGTGGCGTCCACCTTCGGCGTCCTCGGCGCCGTCGCCCGCAAATACGCGCACAAAATTCCCTTCATCGTGAAAATCAATCACAACGAACTGCTCACCTATCCCAACAAAGCCGACCAGATTCTCTTCGGCACCGTGCAGGAAGCCTATGACATGGGCGCCGCCGCGGTCGGCGCGACCATTTATTTCGGCTCCGAACAAAGCGGCCGCCAGATCGTGGAAGTCAGCCAGGCCTTCGCGCAAGCTCACGATCTCGGCATGGCCACCGTCCTGTGGTGCTACCTCCGCAACAACGCCTTCAAAAAAGACAAGGACTATCACCTCTCCGCCGATCTCACCGGGCAGGCCAATCATCTCGGCGTCACCATTCAGGCCGACATCATCAAGCAGAAGCTGCCCGAAAATAATGGCGGCTACGCGGCGCTCAACATGGGCGACTCCAGCTACGGAAAATTCGACAAGCGCATTTACACCGATCTCGCCAGCGATCATCCCATCGACCTGTGCCGCTACCAGGTGGCCAACTGCTTCATGGGCCGCGCCGGCCTCATCAACAGCGGCGGCGCTTCCGGCGCCAACGATTTCGAAGAAGCCGTGACCACCGCGGTAATCAACAAGCGCGCCGGCGGCACCGGCCTCATCTCCGGCCGCAAAGCTTTCCAGCGCCCCATGAAGGAAGGCGTCCAGCTGCTCAACGCCATTCAGGACGTCTACCTAAGCCCGGAAATCACCGTCGCCTGATTGACGCCGGGTGCCCCACACGACGAATTTTTCCCTGTGGGGGGGTGAACGAACTATCGACACGTTAGTTTTCCTGCACCGTCGGGACAGGAACAGAAAGTTTCCGACCTCAATTTTCCAAATCGAATCACTCGTCAAAGTAAATCGGAGCACAAAATGTCCGACCGTCTCAAAGGAAAAGTAGTCGCCATCACTGGAGGCAATCAGGGTATCGGCCTCGGCATCGCCCAGCGCTTCGTGCAGGAAGGCGCCGCCGTCTCCATCTGCTATCTCTCCGACAAGCCCGGCACCGAAGCCATCATCCAGGGATTCCGCAATAACGGCGCAAAAGCCGCCGCCATCCAGGCCGACGTCTCCAAACTCGCCGACGGCCAGCGCTTCGTCGAAGAAACCGCCAGCCAGCTTGGCGAAATCGACATCCTCATCAACAATGCCGGCGTCGAGCGCCGCGCAAATTTCTGGGAAGTCACCGAAGCCGATTACGATTTCGTCCTGAACGTAAATCTGAAAGGTCTCTTCTTCATCACCCAGGCATTCGTCAAGCATCAAATGAAAGCCAAAGCCGGCGGCAAAATCATCAACATCAGCTCCGTCCACGAAGAGCTGCCTTTCCCGCATTTCGCCACCTATTGCTGCAGCAAGGGCGGAGTCAAAATGTTGACGCGCGATCTCTCCATCGAGCTCGCGCCGCTGGGCATCACCATAAATTCCATCGCCCCCGGAGCCATCGAAACTCCCATCAACAAAGCCCTGCTGAACGATCCCGTAAAACTGAAAGCTCTGCTCGAAAATATCCCGCTTAAGCGTCTTGGCAAACCGGAAGACGTCGCCAGCATGGCTGTTTTTCTGGCCTCCGACGAATCCAGCTACGTTACCGGCACAACTTTCTTCGTGGACGGCGGCTTGCTCTGGAATTATCAGGAGCAATAAAAATCAAATGCCTAACGTAACCAATCGCAGCAAAGCAATCCTCAAAAAAGTAAGCCTCGTGATCGCCGACGTGGACGGCACCCTCGTCACCCAGGAAAAAATCCTCACCGAGCGCGCCGTGCAATCCGTAAAACGCCTGCACGACGCCGGAATCAAATTTGCCATCACCAGCGGACGCCCGCCCCGCGGCATGGCCATGCTCGTGGACCCTCTGAAAATCGAGACGCCCATCGCCGGTTTTAATGGTGGCGTCATGACCAAGCCGGATTTGACCACCATCGTGCGCGAGAATTTTCTTCCGCGCCCCATGGTGGAAAAAGTCATCCAGATCATTCTCGACCACCATCTCGACGTCTGGGTGTACACCGGCCTTGACTGGTATGTGCGCGACGTCCAGGCCCCGCACGTGGCGCGCGAGCAATGGACGGTAAAATTTCCGCCCACAGTCGTTCCGAAGTTCGATGGCCTGCTCGAAAAAGTCGCCAAAGTAGTAGGCGTAAGCGACGATCTCGACGCCGTACAGCGCTGCGAGAAAGACACCCAGGACGCTTGCGGCGACCAGGCCTCCGCGGCGCGCTCGCAGCCTTACTATCTCGACGTGACGCACCCCAAAGCCAACAAAGGCGAAGTGGTGCTGGCCATGTCCGAGTTATTGCACACCCCAGTCGAAGAGATCGCCACCATCGGCGACATGCCCAACGACGTCCTGATGTTTCGCAAAGAGCGGAATCAGCATCGCCATGGGCAACGCCAGCCCCGAGGTCCAGAAATCCGCGACCTATGTCAGCGCCTCAAACGAACAGGAAGGCTTCGCCGAAGCCATGGAAAAATTCGTCCTGCAGTCAACCCCCGCTGCAAATTAGCCAATCACCAGGCAAACCGCCCCAAGGCACAACCGACCGTGAGGGGGTGTACCTCGGCGTTCTTCGCTCGTCGTGCGGCATTCGTGGTCGTTCGTCGCTCTCGTTATTCGCCGCTCGGCATTCGTCGGCTCGGCATTCGTCGCTATGTGGGCGTTCATCGTGGCGTTCAGCGATCAGCTATCAGGGATAGGACTTGGCGACGCTTAGCCCGAACGGCCCAGACCTGTCATTCCGAGCGGAGTCAAGCCGACGCTTCTTCTTTTCAACTTCGCTCCCGCGAAGTTGTCGGCTTGCGCAGTCGAGGAATCTCTCTTCGATCGATCGCGGAGCCAATATCCTCGATTGACCGCGTGAGCCAAGACTCCCCCTGCACCATCAAACCTTCGTCAAACTCGCCGCTCTAGCCGCCTGCAAAAGCCGGCTCACATTCTCCTGAATGCTCCCGCCGCCAAACACCGCGTTCCCCGCCACCAGCAATTCCGCTCCCGCCTGCACCACGCTGGCAATGGTCTCCAGCGCCACACCGCCGTCCACTTCAATCCTGAAATTCAATCCCCGCGCCGCACGCCGCTTCGCCAACGCCTCAATCTTCCGCAGCGACCCGCGAATAAATTTTTGCCCGCCAAATCCGGGATTCACCGACATCACCAGCACGTGGTGAACGATGTCCAGCACTTCATCCAGCATTTCCACCGGCGTGCCGGGATTGATCACCACCCCAGCTCTGCACCCATGCGATTCAATCAGGTGCAGTGTACGATCCAGATGCACGCAAGCTTCCTGATGCACCGAAATCCACGTCGCGCCCGCTTCCGCGAATGCGGGAATCAATTCATCCGGCCTCTCAATCATCAAGTGGCAATCAAAAATCGCGTCAGGAATTGTTCGGCGCAGCGATTTCACAACCGGAGGCCCAACGGTGATGTTCGGCACAAAATGCCCGTCCATCACATCCACGTGCAGCACGCTGCCGCCAGCATCCAGCGCAGCTTTGGCGTCCACGCCCAGCTGCGCAAAATTGGCCGACAGTATCGAAGGCACTAGCTCTATCTTGGGCAAAGCATCGCTCCCGAATCGCTCTTCAGGAAGATTATACGCATCTCTACCAGCGAATCGTGCACCGCTTCGCACTGCTCTCCCTGCGCCATTTCCAAAATCCGCATCACGTTCAGCGCATGCTGGGGAGTCACCGCCAGCTCGCCCTTTCCCAGCATCGCGTCCCGCACATTCGCATAGTAGTCGCGATAGTCGCACACCGCCGGCGGCATGCTGCGCCGTACTTCCACTCCGTTCACAATGGTGGTGAGCACGCCCCAATCTTTCTCCGGCTCTGAGCCCCACGGCCCATCTTCCGCCACAATTCCATGGCGCAAATTAATTTCTGTGGGATCGAAGCTCTGCTTGAAAAAGGAGCCGCGCGTCCCCTGCAGAACGAATCTTGGCCGCTGCGCCGCCGCCAGCATGGTGGAGCGCAGCACCGCACGCATGCCCGCCGGATAGTGCAGCATGATGTCGAATGCATCATCCACCACGGCCGCGGCACGCTCCACTCGCACGTCCGCCGTCACCGCCTCCGGCAAACCAAACAACACCAGCGCGTGATCGATCAGGTGCGGCCCCAGATCGAACAAAATTCCCGCACCCGGCGCCATACGCTCCCGCCATGCTCCAACTTTTAATTGTGGCCGGTAGCGATCGTAATTTGTTTCAAACCTTACGATAGCGCCCAGCATTCCTCCGGCAACAATTTTCCGTATCGCCTGAAAATCGCCGTCATATCGCCGGTTCTGATAAACCGTAATCATTCGCCCAAGCTTTTGCGCCAACTCAACCAGCTCTTCGGCTTCCGCGAGCGTCGTCGTGAAAGGCTTGTCCACCACCACATCGCGACCTGCTTCCATGCACTTGCGAGCAAGTGAAGCATGCGTGTCGTTCGGCGTGGCGATCACGATCAGTCGAATCTCGCGAATGGCCAGCAACTCTTCCATGCTGCGCACCACCGGCACATCCGGATATTTCTCCCCCGCCTCGTTTCCGCGGCGCTGCAGAATCGCCGCCAGCCGCAATCCTGGCACCGCGCGAATCACCTGCGCATGAAACGCGCGGCCCGCCAGCCCAAATCCAATCAATCCCACGTCAATCATCGTTACTCACCGGATTCGTTAATTCCTGAATTCCCTTCGATCATTCGAAAGAAATGCCTCATTGCTTGCGCTTTGCGCCTCCTTCAGAATGACCCACAGCATGCCGGAACCCGCTGTCGCTCAGGCCAACGATTTCAGATCTGTGCACGTTGCGCTGTTCTCGGGTTTTATTATCACCGGAATGGTGGCCACGCTGCTCGGCCCGGTTCTGCCAGTTTTCATCGCCCGTTGGAATCTTACCGATTCTCAAGCCGGATTATTTTTTACCACGCAATTTTCCGGTTCCATGCTCGGTGTCGTTCTCTCTAGCGTCATTTTATCCCTGCGCGGCTATCGCGATTCTCTGATACTGGGTTTCCTGCTGATGGCTGCGGGTGTCGCCGGCCTCAATGGGTCCAGCCTGCCCCTCGCATTATTCGCCACCGCTATCTACGGTTTTGGGTTCGGCGTGGCCATTCCTGCCACCAATCTCTGCATCGCCGAAATTTCCGGCACCCGGCGCTCCGCTTCGCTCACTTTGCTGAACATGGCTTGGGGCGTCGGCGCGATTGCGTGCCCGCTGCTTCTGCTTGCAGGATTAAGAATAAATCGCTTCACCACGGTTCTGTTCGGGATAGCCGCCGGCGCGTTGCTGCTGGCCATCCTGTTCGCCACCATGAAGTTCGAATCGCGCGCGAACACGACGTCGAGTGTGAAGCCCGCCACCGACGCGACAGACGGCCACCATCCCATCCATGTTCCCATCGCGCTCGCACTGCTCTTTTATCTTTACGTGGGCACCGAAGCCGGCATTTCCGGCTGGGCGGCTGAACAAGCGCATCGTATAGGATCTGGCGAGGCCTACACCATCGTGCCCACTTTTTTCTGGGCCGGCTTACTCACCGGCCGGGGCATCACCGCCATCGTAGTTTCTCGAGTGCAAGAAACAGTTCTCGTAATATCAGGTTTGGTGTTGTCGGCCTTTGGTACCACCTGCCTGCTTCTCGCGCCAACCCGCCCCCGCGTGATTTTCGGAGTGGCACTCGCAGGTCTAGGACTTGCCGCCTTGTACCCGCTTTTTATTTCCTGGCTTTCCAAATGGTACGGCGAACGCGCGCGACGCCTCGGCGGCGTCATGTTCTCTATGGCCGCTCTTGGCGGCGCGACGGTACCGTGGACGGTGGGATTCGTTTCCCAACGATCACACAGTTTGCGCGTTGGATTGCTGGTTCCGTTGGCCGGATGCCTCGCCATGCTCGTTCTGGTCGCCACGCTGCGGCGCCGCATTACCGCCTGAGGTATTCTTTCCCCGTGCCGCCCACGCTTCCGTTCAGCAAGCACAACTTCTCGTCCCAGCGCTCTCCTACCACCGGATTGCTTTTCGGCCTGATCATCACTCTGGCCGCCGTCCTCGCCTACGCTTCCTACATTACCGTACAGCTCTCCGGCCTGCGCCGCCTGCAAAGTGAAATGGTGGATCGCAATCGCAAAGACTCCCTGCAGCTCCTGCGCATCCAGAATGATTTGAATTCCATCGCGCTGGCCATGCGCGACATGCTGGACACCGCGGAACCTTATCCGCTCACCGCCTGGTCCTCACAGTTCGATCGTATCCATGACGATCTGGACGTCGGCCTAAAACTCGAAGAACAATTCGCCGGCGCGAATCGCACTCCCGAACAACGGCTTTATCTCAATCAATCCCTCGCGCAATTCTGGGACGCTATGAACCGCATGTTCGCGCTGGCCGGCGCGAGCAACGAAAATGAAGCCCGCGAACAAATCCGTCTCTCGCTGCAATCCCGCCAGCAAGCCTTGAGCACCGCCGTATCCCGCCTTCTCGTTGAAAATAACGAAGGAGAAGAACAAGCCGCCGCGCGCATCACCCACATCTACGACAGCGTGCAGCGCCAGCTTTATCTTTTTCTCGCTGCGACGCTCATCGCCATCGTATTCACCAGCCTCTACCTCATCCGCGCCAATCGCCAGATCTTTGCGCGCCTCGCCGAACTATCCGAGCAGCGCAGCGAGTTGGCGCAGAAATTAATTTCCACGCAGGAGTCCACGCTCCGGCACATCTCCCGCGAGCTGCATGATGAATTCGGCCAGGTGCTCACCGCCATCGGCGCCATGCTCTCGCGCGCCGGTAATCAGGCGCCCGAAGGCTCGCCGCTGCGCGCAGATCTGCAGGAAGTTCGCGAAATTGCGCAATCCACGTTGAACAATATTCGCGGCCTCTCACAAGCTTTGCATCCGGTGCTCCTCGAAGAAGCCGGCCTCGAAAGCACTCTCGACTGGTATATTCCTACCGTGGAGCGTCAGACCGGCCTTCAACTCCACTACGAAAAATCCGGGCAATCTTTTCCGGTAGATACCAGTGCCGGCGTGCATCTCTATCGCATCGTGCAGGAAGCGTTGAATAATGTCACCCGCCATGCCGCCGCGTCCGAAGCCTGGGTGCGTCTGAAATTTTTTCCGCAGGCGCTGGAGCTTGAAGTGGAAGACCATGGCAAAGGATTCGTTGCCGAGCCCACCACGACGGGCACACTTCCGCGTGGCATCGGCCTGATCGCCATGCGCGAACGCGCCGAATTAATCGGCGGCCACCTCCACATTTCTCGCCCTCCGCAAGGCGGCACGCTGGTACGCCTGAATATTTCCAAGGACAAATTGCAAACTCATGCCGCCTAAGATCACCGTTCTTCTTGTGGACGACCACGCGCTGGTGCGCCGCGGTTTCCGCCGCATGCTCGAAGACGACACCACCATTTCGGTCGTCGCCGAAGCTAGCGACGGTCCGGAAGCCGTCCGCCTGGCCCTCGAGCTTCGTCCCCAGGTCATCGTTATGGATTGCGCGTTGCCCGAATTCAACGGCATTGAAGCCACCCGGCGCATCCGCAAGGAATTCCCTGCCGTGGAAATTTTAATGTTGAGCATGCACTCGGAAGAAACGCTGGTGCGCCAGGCGCTGGATGCCGGGGCCCGCGGCTACGTTTTGAAAAACGCCATGAATCTTGATCTGGTCAGCGCGGTAAAAACCGTAGCGCTGGGCAAAGCCGTCCTGGATCCACAGGTTTCCAAGCCCGCATCTCTCAAGGGCGAACGTGGCTCGGGTCTCACCGCGCGGGAACTGGAAATTTTGCAGTACATCGTGGACGGAAAATCCAACAAAGAAATTGCCGTAGATTTGAAGCTCAGCTCCAACACCGTGGCTGTGCATCGTGCAAATATCATGGACGCACTGGGCATTCATAAGACCGCCGAACTGGTGGTCTACGCCATTCGTAACGGCCTCGTCACTCTGCCATGAGCAGCGGGACTTCCGTATGAAGCGCCGGGAATTCGTAACTGCCGCGGGCGGCTTCGCGGCGGGCGCAGCGTTCGCGCCGCGCAACATTTTCGCTGGACCACCGGCGCCACTGGGGTTCCGTTTTGCCGATGTAACGGATACTGCCGGCCTGCAATTCCAGCACAACAGCGGCGCTTTTGGTGGCAAATTTCTTCCCGAAACGCTCGGCTCCGGCTGCGCTTTTCTCGACTACGACAACGACGGCTGGCAGGATATTTTGCTGGTCAACGGCATGGACTGGCCCGGCCACAAGCGCCAGAAATCCACGCTTCATTTATTTCGCAACAATCGCAATGGCACGTTCACGGACGTGACCCGCACCGCCGGACTCGATATCGAACTCTACGGGATGGGCGTCGCCGTCGGCGATTACAACAATGACGGCTTCCCCGATATTTTCATCAGCTGCGTCGGCCAGAGCCGCCTTTTTCGCAACAACGGCAACGGCAAATTCACCGACGTAACCGCCGCCTGTGGCCTGCAAAAACATCAGGGCTTCAGTACCTCCGCCCTGTGGGTGGACTATGACCGCGACGGCTTGCTGGACCTTTTCGTCTGCAACTATGTGCGCTGGTCCCCCGAGCACGACGTTTTCTGCAGCCTCGACGGCACTCACAAATCGTATTGCACTCCAGAAGCCTATCGCGGCGACACTTGCTGGCTCTTTCACAATCGCGGCGACGGAACTTTTGAAGACGTCACCGCCACCAGCGGCGTTTTTGACAGCAGTTCCAAGTCTCTCGGCGTAGCGATGTTTGATTACGATCAGGACGGCTGGCCCGATCTGCTCGTCGCTAACGACACCCAGCCCAACAAGCTGTATCGCAATTTGCGCAACGGAAAATTCAAGGATGTAGCGGTGGAAGCCGGCTTGGCTTTCAGCAGCGAAGGCAAAGCGCGCGCCGGAATGGGCGTGGACACCGGTGACTTCGATAATTCCGGACGCCCCGGCATCGCCATCACCAATTTCGATAACGAAATGATGGGCCTGTACCGTCCCGTCTCGGCCACCGCTTACGATGACGTCTCGCAGCCCGCCGGAATCGGCGGTCCTTCTAAAAGTACTCTCGGTTTTGGCTGCGCCTTTCTGGACATAAATCTCGACGGCTTCTTGGATCTCGCCGTATCCAACGGCCATATTGATGAGACCGTACGCAACATTCGTGGCAACGTCGGCTACGCGCAGCCGCCGCATCTTTTCCTCAACTCGGGCGGCGGGAAATTCAGGGACGTCGCCGCGGAAGTGGGCGGCGGCTTCGAAAAATCAAAAGTGGGGCGCGGCCTCGCCTTCGGTGACTTCGATCGCGACGGCGATCTGGACATCCTCATGACCACCAACAACGGCCCCGCCTATCTTTTTCGCAACGACCAGTCTGCGGGCAATCGCAGCGTGCGATTTCATCTCATCGGCACAAAATCCAATCGCGACGCCATCGGCGCCACCGTGCGCGTCTTTTACAACGGCCAAACGCAATCGCGCATGGTCCACGGCGGCTCCAGCTATCTTTCTCAATCTGAGCTGCCGGTTACTTTCGGCCTCGGCAAACAAGACCACATCGAGCGCGTAGTCATTGATTGGCCCAGCGGAAAATCCGAAGAATTCAAATCCGTCGCTGCCGGGCAAGCCTACGACATCACCGAATCGCAGGGCATCAAGCCTTCCTCACGCCGCTAGACGGCTCCTCCCGTCGATGCCCGGAGACAAAAATGCCGTTAACCCGTTGCGCCAGAGCACTTTAGCCGCCGGTCAGCACAAAGATTCACGCTTAGTACTTTTGTAGTATTGCGGGGCTTCCAGACCAAGTTTATAAAAGTTCTACATGACACCCCGCTTCTGGCCTGGCACTTGGCCGGCTGGAAGCAGCACCCCAATGCATCGCGGCCGGATGATCGAAGCCATCCGGCCGATTTTTTTTGTATGCTGAGTGCGGCGCTGAACAGAATACAAATCGCGGAGTAACACATGACCTGGATCAAAACCGTGCGCATGGACGAAGACGATCGCGTCAAGGAAGCGATGCTCGCCCAGCGCAAACTTTATCCCATCGAATACGCCACTCCAGTGGCCAGCGTAGACGGCGGTGGCGACGCCGCAGGCATCACCGCTTCACACACTCTGCTTCCCGACGCGTTGTACCACGCCTTCGCCACTTTCGGCGTACTGCTCTCTCCCGATTTGCCGCTCTCCCGCGATCAGCATGAAATGATCGCCACCATGGTGTCGGTAACCAACCGCTGCCACTATTGAATCGAATCCCACGCAGAGTTTCTGCGTCGCGTCACGCTCGATCAGGACATGGTCGAAGCGCTAAAAAAAGACTACAAGACTGCGCCGATCTCCGACCAGGACCGCGTCATGCTCGACTACGTGGTCAAGCTCACCAAGGACGCTACGCAATGCAGCCCCGCCGACCACGCCGCACTCCGCGCGGTGGGATTCGACGACCGCGGCATCCTGCAGATCACTCTCATCGCCTCCTGGTTCAATTACATCAATCGCGTTGCAGACGCCCTCGGCGTGGGCCGCCCCGGCTAACTTCGAATAGGCAGCTGGAAACTTCATCCAACACCATCCACTAAATCGATTTAAATAATAAAACGAAGCTTGACAAGCGCTGCGCGGCTGCTTAAAAGAGGAGCGCAAGAATCTACTCGCGAACCTGCGTATCTTGCTGCTGGCAAGCGAGACATCGGGGCGAAGCTTCGCAAACCACCCCTTAAGAGCAGACTAGTGGAAGCATCAGGGAGGAAAGAGACTGTATGAGAGTTCAGCGAATTGTGATCTTGCTGTCGGCAGCCATCTTGCTCTCCTCCGCTTGCGGCTACGTGATTGCCGGAAAAACAAGGAAGAGTTTTCCGTCGCTGACGACTCAACTTCGCGTTTTCTCGGACGCTGGGACCTCACGCTGAAATCTTCCGATCACGAATATCCCTCATGGCTCGAGCTGAGTCAGGATGGAACGCAGCTCAAAGCGCAAATGGTGGGCCGCTGGGGAAACGCGCGACCGCTCCCCAAAGCCGAGCTTTCGAATGGTCACCTCACTTTTGTCTCGCCCAAGGAAGAGGAAGATCTTCCGCAGGACATGGTGTTCGAAGGAACTCTTACCGGAAAAACCTTGTCCGGAACGGTGACCGGACCCAAAGACGGTCCGTGGAAATGGTCCGGCCAGCGGGCGCCCGCGTTGAAAGCCAACGCCGCGCCCAAGTGGGGCAAGCCAGTTCCGCTGTTCAATGGAAAAGATTTGTCAGGATGGAAAATGCAGGGTCCCGGCACCACCAAGTGGACGGTGGAAAACGGCAACCTGACCAGTCCTGGAAACGGTCCGGAGCTGATCAACGATTCCAAATTTGAAAACTTCAAGCTGCATGTGGAATTCAATTGCGGAGAAACTTCCAACAGCGGCGTCTACTTGCGCGGCCGCTACGAAGTCCAGATCGAAACCGATTCTGTCGCCGAGCCTCCCAGTCATCACACTGGCGGCGTCTACGGTTTCCTGGCACCCACGCCGGAACAGCCGCGCAAAGCAAACGAATGGCAGACTTTGGACATCACCTTACTGGGCCGGTGGATCACTGTGGTGCAAAACGGAAATACGGTGATCGATAACAAGGAAATTCCGGGCATTACCGGCGGCGCTCTCGACAGCCACGAAGAATTGCCCGGCCCCATCTATCTTCAAGGCAGTGAAAAAGGACACGTGCGCTATCGCAGTATCGTCATCACGCCCGCGGAAAATTAGCGGACCATCCACGTTTTTCCCAACCACCTGGCGCTCGCTACCGCGCTGGCGAGCTCTACTCGTCTAGGAGCTGCTTCAGGACTTCTGGGGCCACATAGAAACTGGTTCGCCGGAGGCGTGCCACACAAGAACGAAGATCAACTAACCCCACCCTGGATGCCTCTTTCAAGACGCCTAGTGTGCCGATGACAGGTATTCCTCTCTCCTGAGCCAACCGTCGGCCCTCTCGATCATCAACGATTAACTGGTCAGCACTGAGTTCCGTGGCCAGCATGATGGCGTCACGCTCCCCTGGGTCCAGCCTCGCCAGCGATGAATCAGCTCTGCCTACGGGATCACGACTCTCCAGCCACGCTGGCGGTTGTGCGGACCAGATTCGTACGGCTTCGGGCGTGACCGTGCGCAGAAGTTCTTCCTGGACCGCCTGCGGAACGACAACGGTCCCATACAACTTTGGCAAAATTTCGATTTCGTTGATTAAAAGGAGGTAATTGATCGGATGTGTCCGCAACAACGATCATTCCCGTCCGGAAGGTCCGCCTGGCTGGAGCTTAGAACGAACCCGCCGTGCCGTCTCCTCGTCCTGATTCAGATCCGAAACGTCGTAGTGGAGATAGACCCGGTGTTTCTTCAGAAAAGTATGCACTTCAATTCTTGATTGGAAGCCCAGCATCTGCCGCACGGCAGACTCGGAAAGAAGTTCGGTGCGATAGCCTTCCAGTGCCAACGCCTCAAGGGCGACACGGGCCGGATCCTTGCCTTCGGGAGCCACTTGATGAGCAAGTTCGTTGGGGATGTTAAAGGTGATCTCCACGGCTTGAGCATAACACGGCTATTTGTGACCACCTGCCATGGCTTTGCCTGGAGAGCTCACAATTCGGTCATTCGTCCGTAATGTAATTAGTTGGTTGGCAGCGATACCGGGATTCGAACCCGGATTTCGGCCTTGAGAGGGCCGCGTGCTAACCCTTGCACCATATCGCCACAATCAAAAGTTTAACACACGCCTCGCGCACCGCCTCCGTCGCGCGATTCGTTTCCACGTGAATATTCTGCAGCTAGGTTCGAAACTAGGCAGGAGAATTACGCCGCTTGATCGCGCGGCGTCGCGGTAAATCGCGGCACTTCCCGCAAGACCGGCCGCACCGCGAAAAATTTATGTCTGCACGGATCGCAACGCAGCGCCGGCAGCGCCAGCATGCGTGCCAGTATCGCCAGATGCCCGGGTACGTATTCCGGGGAAATTTTCTGCAGTTCCAGGTTCCCGCAAATGCCGCATCGCGCGTAACGCATATTCCGCAGTGCTACTGAGCGCGCATGAAAGCGCTGCTCGCACTGGATGCACCGCCAGGGAACCAACCCGGCTACCGATGCCAGGTAATCAAAAAAATTGCGCCTCTTGGAGCGACGCCCCCCGCTGGAATGGCACTTCGGACAAACCATGAAGCTCCGTCTGGGACTTTCTTGCCCGTACTATATTTGATAATTAACTAGCTGGCAAGCGCCGGCTCCGGCCTTGATACAATAAAACAATCATGGCCGATTACACTGTAGAACACGCTCGCGCAGGAATAAAAACACACCTGCCCAACCTGGAAACCTGGCCTAACCAGTTCCCTGGTTACATTATAACCACGCGCTTTCCCGAATACTCTTCCGTGTGTCCTAAAACTGGCTTGCCGGACTTTGGCACCATCACCATCCGGTATATGCCCGCCAAAGCCTGCCTGGAATTGAAAGCCCTCAAGATGTACCTGCTGGCCTATCGCGATCTGGGCATTTTTTATGAAAACGCTGTGAACAAGATGCTGCAGGACATCGTGCAAATCTATTCGTCCAAAGTGGTGCGTCGTTCGCGGTGAGTTCACGCCACGCGGTGGCCTGACCACTTCCGTCGTCGCGCGCTGGCCCGCCGTTTTCCTCCAACCCGCAAAAGCCAGGCTCTTCCGCCCGAAGCACCCGTTGATGATTCCGGCATGGACACGCTGCAGGCGCGCAGGCGATAATTCCCCCGGCGAACCCTTATCGAGGGTAACGCATCCGAATTACACGTAAATGAATTTTGCGTAACACCTGACTGAGGAGGGTGAATGAGTATTTCCCCGAACGTTCCGAGCCCGCAGGAGTCTTATCACTACGATACTCCCGGCACACCTCGCTGGATTGCCGTGCTGTTCGTGGTGCTGTTCGCCGGCTTGGCGGTTCTTGCGTATGTAGGCCATTCGCAGCAAACGCGGCTCGAGCAGGACCTGGCCAAGCAACAGGACCAGAACAAAGTGATGTCCGCGCAACTGGAACAGGCTAATTCGCGTCTCGCCGATCTCAAAGGCCATCTGGAGGTCACCGAGCAGAAAGTCGGCATGACCCAGTCGGAGCTGGCCCAGGCCCGCAGCCGCTCTGAATCCATTCGCAAGGATCAGGTTGCCGCAGACCAGAAACTGACCGCGCAGCTGACCCAGGTGAAACAGGAAAGCGAAGAGAAAATTGGCGCGGTGGCCACCGATGTCACCGGCGCGAAAAAAGACATCGAATCGACGAAAACTGATTTGGAAGCCACCAAAGGCAAGCTGGATCGCGCCACGGGCGACATGGGTGTGATGAGCGGGCTGATTGCTCACAATCGCGACGACCTGGAAGAGCTGAAGCGTCGCGGTGATCGCAACTATTACGAGTTCAAGCTCGATAAGGCCAAAACGCCTCAGCGCATCGGGCCCGTGCAGATGACCCTCAATAAGGCCGACCAGAAAAAAGCCCGCTACACCGTGACTGTCCTGGCCGATGACCGCTCCATCGAAAAGAAAGACAAGACCGCCGGCGAACCCGTCCAGTTTTACATGAAGGGCGCTTCACGCATGGCTCCTTATGAGATCGTGGTATTTGACGTGGCCAAAAATCAGATCAGCGGCTACTTATCCACACCTAAGGAAGGCGGCGGCGCTCCAGCTGCAGCCCCTGCTGCTGCAGCCACGAAGCCGCCGTGCGCAGTAAAGACGGCTGTTTTCTTAAGCCCTGCGTCGCGTTGATTCTTTCACGCGGCGCAGGGCTTTTTTTGTCCCCGAGCGTCCTGCAATAACGCAGAATTATCTTGTCCCAAACAGGAGCCCCCATGCGAACCGTCACCGCGCGGCATCTTTTCTTATCCGCAACTGCGTTCATTTTGTGCGCGTGCGCGCTGCGTGCTCAAGCTCCGCTGGAGCCCGCCCAGTTGCCCGCCAACACCACCTTTTATTTCGTGTGGCGCGGCCAGCCCAGCGCTGAACTGCGCAAATCCAATTCCATCGCCGCGCTCTGGGATGATCCCGGCTTCGCTCCCGTGCGTTCCTCGATTACCAACGCCTTGCTCAAGAACTCTGAAGAAAAATCCACCACCGAGCCCCGGCTCACGCGCCAGCAAATCGATGAGTACGCCTCCCTGCTCGAAAATCCTTTTGTGCTCGGATATCTGAGCGATCCTAATAAGAAAAATGGCTTCGTGGTTTCCGCCAATCCCTCGTCAGCCAAAGCTACGCCGTGGAATGGACTTTTCTTCGTCTACGATCGCAGCGGAAAAGAAGCCATCCTCTCCAAAGCGGTTCTTAGCTTGCGTGCCGGCGAAAAGGAAGTTCCCGCAGATTTCTCAAGTCACCGTCGCGGGCATTTCCGCTCTGAAAGTTCAGCGTAAGTCGGGCGTCACCTACTGGGTGGAGCACGACAAATACGCCATCAGCGCAAGCGAAACTAGCGTCCTCGAAGAAATTCTCAATCGCCTGGCCGGCAAATCTCTTTCCTCCGGCACCCTCGCCGATTCCGCCGCATACAAGGAAGCCCAGTCGGTTCTTGGGAAAGGCCAGCTGGAATTTTTTCTGCGCGTGCCCGACTTGAAAGGTTTGGCCTCCGGCTCCAGCGCCGGCGGCTTCCGCATGAGTCCCGTGGTGGAAGCGATGAAGCTGGACGCCGTTCACTGCCTGGCGGGACGCGTGCTGATGGAGGGCGCGCAAACTCGCGTGCAGGCTGCCGCACTGGGTGATCCTGCGCCGGGCACACTGTTTGATATCTGGGATCAGGGCGCTTCCGCGCCTCCGGCAATGAAATACGTTCCTGCCGACACCGTCTCCTACACCGACACGGAAATAAATTTGAACGCGCTCTACGAACTTACCAAGCGCATCGCCACCGCGATCATGCCCCCCGGCCGCCAAGGCAGCGTGGACATGCTCGACATGATGGCCCAGGCCAAGCTCGGCCAGTCGCTCAGCAGCGCGCTGGCGCTTTTCACCGGCGAGTTTGCTTCGTTGCAGACCAGCACCTCACTCGACAACAACAAGCAGGTTTACCTGGTCGGCGTTCGCGACAAAGCCGGCGCCATAAAACTTCTTCACACCCTGCTGAGCGACCACATCACTTCCGAACGCGCCGAGGGCGACACCACATTCATGAAATTTTCCACCGGTGGCGGTTCTCAGGGCGCGGCTGGCGCAACGGGCACTGCCCAGTGGGATTTCTATCACGTCGCGGCGACCCCTGATTATTTCGTCATTTCTCCGCGCCTCGAAACCGTTCGCGAATTTCTCGCCAGCCGGTCGCACAGCGCCACTGCCGGTCTTTTAACGGCGCCGGGATTTCAGACCGCGCGCGCGCAATTTCCCGCCGCCATAAATGGCCTGGGCTACTTTGATTTTCGCAAGGTGGATTGGCCCGCTCTCAAAGCCCGTGTCGTCGCGCAGGCCAACGCGGCTCCCGCCACCAGACGCAAACCTGGAGCCCCAAAAGCAGACGTCGTGGGCGCTCCGTCATGGCTCCTCGATCTCAATCCCGAAGTCTTCGCCCGCCATCTGCACGTAGCTTCCAGCGCCTCCTGGAAAGACGCGCAAGGCCTGCACTTCGACGAATGGATCCAATAGCGCCGCAATGACGCGGCGTTGCCTGCTTCTTGTTTTTTACTATTTTGTTTTCGTCGCGGCGGCCGGCGCGCAGACTCCTGCTGCTGCGCCATCGCCGGAATCGCAGCAGCCACAACCCATCCGGGTAAGCGTAGACCGCGTCAACGTTGGTGTGTCGGTCACCGATGCCACCGGCAAATTCGTCGAAAACCTCCGTCGCGAAAATTTTCACATCTTCGACAATGGCGTCGAGCAACCCATCAGCGATTTTTTGGCCGTGGAAGAACCCGCCCAGACCCTCCTGCTTATTGAAGCAGGCCCTGCGGTCTATCTTCTCGAAGGCGGCCATCTGCAGGCCGCTCACGCATTTCTTACGCGGGCTCTCGCCGGATGATCGTGTCGCCGTAGTGAAATACGCCGATGCTCCGCAAGCCCTCATCGATTTCACCGCCGACAAACAATCCGCCTCCGCAGCGTTCGACGGCCTGAGTTTTAATTTAGGCTTTGGCTCGTTGAATTTGTCCGCCAGCCTCTCCAAAGTCCTCGACTGGCTCGCAAACGTTCAGGGGAAAAAATCCATCGTGTTGCTTTCAACGGGAGTGGACACTTCTGCGGAAAAAGAAATTCAAAACTTGCTGGATCGTCTGAAGACCACCGACGTGCGCATTCTGGCGGTTTCGCTTACCGGCAATCTGCGAAATCCGCAGTCCGGCGGTAAAAAGAAAACGCCGCCGCCAAGGGTGGCCATTACCTCTCAGCAGTTTGCCGAAGCCGACACCCTTCTTCGCCAAATCGCGGAAACCACCGGCGGGCAGGCGTACTTTCCCTCCAACGCCAAAGAAACGGACGCCGTATTCGAGCATATCGCGCAAATCGTGCGTCACGAGTTCAGCCTGGCTTTTGCTCCGCCGCTTCAGGATGGCGCGGTACATGCCCTCGAAGTCCGCGTCACCACTGACCTGCCGGCTTCGTCCCCGCTTCGCGTGGATTATCGCCGTGCTTACCTGGCGCCGCCGCGTCCGAATCCTTAGAGGATTGTGGCTTAGTCTTGCCGAACGGCTACTGATAATCTTTCATCGTATTTGCCATCGCTCGCAACCGTTCATCCACCATCGCGAACACGGTTCCTTCTGCAAACTTCCCCTTTTCATCGCGCTCCCCGGCGGCCTTTCCGGTCAAGATCTCAATTCCCTGTTCCACCTTTTCCACCGGCCACACGTGAAATTTTCCCGCCGCTACCGCATCCAGGATATCTTCCCGCAACATCAGGTCTTCCACGTTGGAAGCCGGAATCATCACCCCCTGCTTCCCGGTCAGTCCCTGAATGCGGCACACATCGAAATATCCTTCGATTTTTTCGTTCACTCCGCCGATGGCCTGAATGTCCCCTTGCTGGTTCATTGAGCCGGTCACCGCGATATCCTGGCGCAGCGGCAATCCCGCCAGCGCCGATAGCAGCGCGTACACTTCCGTGGAGCTGGCGCTGTCGCCGTCCACTCCCGAATACGATTGTTCAAAACAGATGCTGGCCGCCAGCGACAGCGGCGTGTCCTGCGCAAAACGCGTGCGCAGAAATCCCGAAATAATATGCACGCCCTTGTCGTGAAAGCGCCCGCTTAAGTTCGCTTCCCGCTCAATGTTGATCAATCCAACTTTGCCCAGCGCCGCCGAGGCAGTGATGCGCACCGGCTTGCCAAACGAATATCCGCCAATCTCCAGCACGCTCAATCCGTTCACCTGCCCCACGCGCTCGCCGGACACGTCCACCAGCAACGTGCCTTCCTGAATCATTTCGCGCACGCGCGTCTCAATCAGGTTGTGCCGCTCCATCTTGGAAGCCAGCGCGCCCCGCACATGCGCCGCGCGTACCACCGTCTCCCCCGCGGCCGCCGCGGCGTAATGCGCCTCGCGCGCCAGATCCGCCATATCCACAAATCGCGCCGTCACCTTATTCCGCCGCCCCGCTTGCCGCACTCCATATTCCAGCATGGCCGCGAACGCCCCGCGATCAAACGGCCACAAATTCTCCTTCTCGCACAGCGCGCGCAACCGCCCCGCATATTCCGCGATCACCCCATCGCTCATATGCATCTCTTCGTCGAATTCCACGCGCACTTTGAAAATCTTGCGAAAATCCTCTTCGTAGTTGTACAGCACCTCGTACAACTCGCGGTCCCCGATCAAAATCACTTTTACATCCAGCTGCACCGCTTCCGGCTTCAGTGCGCTTCCGCCAAACGGATAAAACATTTCCAACGGCTGAATCTCCAGCCGGCTGTGATTCAGCGTACGTTTCAGCGCCCGCCACACTCCCGTCTCCGAAATCGCTTCCATCGAATACATGATCAAAAATCCGCCGTCGGCGCGCAGCAGCGAACCGCCGCGCAAATCCATGAAGTCGCTGGTCCACCCGCCGCGCGTGTCGTAAGCCCGCTGAATCGTCCCGAAAAGATTCGCGTACGTCGGCGTCGTTTCAAAAATTACCGGCGATTCGTCCTCATCGCCATGCGCCAGAATCACATTCACGCCATAAACGCGAAACGGATCGCGCTCCATCAACCCCGGCATCTTCGGCAAGCCATCGGGAGGCTCGCCGCTGACGCCTTCCGCCTCGCTCTCGCCCTCGCGCTCCTTGAACGGCCCCAGATTATCCAGCAGATGGTGGCGCACTTCTTCCAGATAATCCGCCACGCCGTTTCCCGGATATTTTTCCTTCAACTCTTCAATCGCGCCTTCCACCAGCACCGAAGCCGCTTCCTGCTCCAGGTAACTCAATTCGCTGGCCAGCTCGCGCGAAAACGTCAGCGTCTTGCGGTACACCACCGTAAATTCCTGCCGGAACTGTTCATACTTCCGCTCGATAGCCTCCGCCACCGGCGCTTCCAGTTTCCCTTCGTGCACCATTTTCGAAATATCCTCGATCGGCACCATCTGCCCTTCGAGCACCGGAAAAATCTCCGGCAGCGCCACCGCGCCCACCTGCATATGCCCCAGCGCAAACTGTTCGCGCGCGATGCGCCGCGTGAAATCGTCCATCAACTCTTTTTCGCGCACCGTAAATCGCTCGACGATCCGCCCCTTTTGCCGCTGAAACGGCTCGCCTTCGAACACCTGCGGAATCCGGCGCCGCAGAAAATCAATCCCCGCCTGCATATCCTTCTTGAAGCCGTTGGCCTGCCCGCGCGTCAGCGACAGCAATCGCGGCCGGTCCGCAATTTTGAAATTATTTACGTAACAGCGATCCAGCGATTTCTTCGTCCGCGGATGCAGCTCCTCGATCATGCTGGCGATCGTTCCGCCGCGGCTGGTTCCCGCCAGCCCGCAAACAAACACGTTGTATCCTGGCGCCGAAAGCTCCACGCCCATCTTCAGCGCGCGCAGCGCCCGTTCTTGCCCGATGAATCCTTCGCGCAGCTCCGCCTGCGCCGTCGTTTCAAACGGCATGCGCGACAACTCGCAGCGCCATCGCAATTTTTCGGCCGGCAGTTCCGCGTGCGCGGGAGCCGCAGTATTGTTCCTGGAAGTCATCGAGCGGGGTACTCTAGCATAGGCATTGCTGCGCTAACTGTATTTCGAAATTTTCTTTCCTCATCCGGTCGTTGAGCAAACGGTCAAGGGTTCTCCGTCCGCACTATCAATACTTCGTTGGTCCGCGCCGCCGCCAGGTCTTCACGATGCAGCATGTGAACGCGAAACACGCCCATCGCCGCCGCCACAATCGCCGGCCCTACGACCAACCCCAGTAACCCAAAAACCGAGAGTCCACCCAGTACCCCGATAAACAAAAGCAGTTCATTCAGTTGCGTGCGATTGCGCAGCAACAGCGGCCTCACGATGTTATCCGCCACGCCCGCGACCGCCCCACAAATGGTCGCGATCACCAGCGCTTTTCCCCAGTGTCCGCTGAAACCCAGCCACAGCGCCGTCGGCAGCCAGATCATCGCCGAACCCACCACTGGCACTAGCGAGAAAAACGCAATCACCACTCCCCAGAAAATCGGCGTATGCACGCCCGTAACCGCGAACGCCGTTCCTCCCAGAAATCCTTGAATACCAGCCACCAGCAATCCCACCGCCACGCTCGCGAAAATCAATTCCTTGGATTCCACCAGCATTTCTTCCTGGATGGACCGGTCAAACGGAAATAAATGTTTTACACCTCGCACCGCGGCCGGACCGTCCCGAAACATAAAAAATAACCCGAACACCAGGATGAACAGCGCGACAAAAAAGCTCACCAGATTTTTGACCAGCGCTCCGAATTTTCCCGCTAGAAAGGACGCGACCTTCTCCGCCCCTTGCCGCAGTGGTTCGGAAAAATCTGTGGATCGCCACGCTTCGGGAAGTTGCGCGCGCACCCGCTCCACCACTTCAGACGGCAATTCGCGCTCCGGATTCATCAGCGTGGTCTGCAGCCTGGCGGTGGCGTCGATGGCCTGCTTCGCGGTGTACGAAAGCACCACCAGCGTCGGCACGATCAGCAGCAGCGTCACTCCCAGCGTGCTCAACATTGCTGCCCACGTCGGGCGCATCCGCTTCGAAAGTCGTTCATGCACCGGGTAGAAAAATATCGCCAGTACCGCGGACCACGTCAGCGGCACCAGGAACGGCTCGAAAATCAAGAACATTACATAGCCGAGCAGCAGCAACGCGCCGTAGGAAAGCACGGTGGTAAGGCGATCGCTTGTCGTGGTTACCGCAGCCGGAACAGTTTTCATTGCGGTCTATTCTGCCGCATTTTGAGGGGAATTACTTGATGCCGACCTGTTCGATCAGCCGCAGCACGTCTTCATGGGTCACATCGTAAACCGGCCGCACGTCTTCTTCTTCCAGCCGTTCGCGCAAATAATCCGCGGCGATGAAGCTGGCCTCCCGGTCCGTCAAATCGCGCCCGCTGCGCTCGCGGAATTTCACAAAAGCTGTATGCGCCAATCCCACCATCGCTACCTCGCTGTCCACAAAAAACTTGGTGTCGATAGTATCGCTGTGCCGCGTAGCAATGCCGTTCCACAAATAAGAGAACCGGCACTTGTAGGTCTGCCCCGTCAATTTTGAAGTAACGTCGAAGGCGCCCACAAATTCCTTCATCGCGCCTGCATTTGCCAGTACCGGACGTGTCGTCGTCACACTCTCTCCCAAATCTTCATCAATTTTTTGTCACCAAAACGTCGGTCTCGCGAAGGGTGCCCCACCCTTGGTTTGTAAGGGTGGGTCTTGGGGTACCGGGCGGTGTAAAATGCAGTTCCATCAAATACCGCACCACAAATTCACCGCGAAGCCGCAGCCGCCGTCTCCACCTGCGTATAATTCCGGATCGCCGCCGCCACTCCCGCACCCTCGCCAACTTTAAATCCCATCTCCAGCATGATTTTTTCCAAAGAAGCAAGAAACAGCAAAACGTTGCTCTTCTGGCTGCAATGCCCCATCAATCCCACGCGCCAGATTTTGCCTTTCAGTGGACCCAGCCCTCCGGCAATCTCAATATTAAATTCATCCAGCAGTTGCGTGCGCACCCGCGCATCATCAATCCCGCTGGGAATCATCACCGCCGTCACCGTCGGCAGCCGCTCCGCCGGATTTTTCACCAGCAGCTCCAGCCCCATGGCCTCCAGCCCGGCTACCAACGCGAGCTGATTGGTGCGATGTCGTTCCCACCGCGTCTCCAGCCCTTCTTCCATCACGATGCGCATCGCTTCGCGCAATCCATAAATCAGGCTGATCGGCGGAGTGTGATGATACAGCCGGTCCTTGCCCCAATAATTCATCGCCGTGGTCAAATCAAAATACCAGCTCTGCACTTTTGTTTTACGATTGCGAAACACTTCTTCGGCGCGCGGGCTTACTGTCATCGGCGACATTCCCGGCGGCGCGCTGATCGCTTTCTGCGTCCCGCTGAAGCAAATATCCACCCGCTCGCGATCCACATGCAGCGGCACCGCCGCCAGCGAAGCCACCGCGTCCACCACCAGCAGCGCGCCCAGTTCGTCCGCAACTTTTCGAAATTCAGCCAGCTGCGTCAACACGCCTGACGACGTCTCGCCCTGCGCCAACCCGATAATTTTTATTTTCTTGCCCTTCCCCGCGCGCCGCACATCTTCGGGATCAACCGTCTTCCCGTACGGGCGCCTCTACCTTCATGACTTTTTCGGAAGCGCGCTGCGCGATCTCGTACATGCGGTCGGAAAATAGTCCGTTCACCGCTACGATGGCTTCGTCGCCCTGCTCCAGCGTATTCAGCACCGACGCTTCAATCCCGCCGGAGCCCGACGCCGAAAGCGGCATCGTCAACCTGTTCTCCGTCTGAAAAATCTGCCGCAGCAGGATCTGCGTCTCGTCCATGCAAATCTTGAACCACGGATCGAGATGGCCCACCAGCGGCGTCGCCAGTGCGCGATACACGCGCGGATCAACGGACGATGGCCCCGGCGTCAGCATCAATCGCGTCGGGGGATTCAATTCACCAATTTGTTGCGTCATGGCGTGACCTTCAAACTGCGTGCGTTCAGTGGAGGACCCATTGCGCCCTATCGGATCACCAGGCGCGGCCAGCACCGCAATTTTCCCCCATCCCACGCACCCCACGCAACCGTCAAATTGGCCGCATGCGTCAGGCGTCTCGGCGGGTACGATGTCAATTAATATTCGGGTGGCCTACAGTTGCAAGAGTGGGGACTGCTTTCTAATCGCGTCAATCCGTCTGCTGAATCTCAATCACTCATACCTCAACGCTGTCATCGGATCCACTCGCGTAGCGCGGTTCGCTGGAATCCAACTAGCCACAACCGTCGCCGTAACCAGCACCACAGTAATCGCCACATACGTCGCCGGATCCCACGGGCTAACGCCCACCAGCATCTCGCGCATCAACGGCGTCGCCAGCGCGGCTCCAAACAACCCGATGACCAGCCCAATCCCCGCCAGCACAAGCCCGTTCGCCAGAATCATTCGCAGAACCGTCCCCCGCTGCGCCCCTAACGTCATGCGTATTCCAATCTCCTGCGTGCGCCGCGCCGCCATGAACGACACCACGCCATACAATCCAATGAACGCCAGCAAAAGCGCGATGAATCCAAACGCTCCACACAGCAACGCCACGATGCGCGGAAAAAACAATCCTTGCTCCGAAATCACATGCGCCATCGTCTGCACCGTTACCGGCGCAACCCCGCTATCGAGCGCCGAAATCTCCCGTCGCACTTCCGGCACAATCGCCAGCAGCGCCGCCAAATTGCCATTCCCGCGAATATGCAACGTCCCTTGCGTAGCCCCCTGCTGAAAATAAGGCGTATAAAATATTGGAAAGGGCGGAACGCCCATCGGCCCGCCGTTATTCGAATCCTTGGCCACTCCCACCACCTGAATCGCTCCGCCGTCCCTCAACCGCACCACCCGCCCTAAGCGCCTTCTCGAAGTTTCCATCCGGCGTCAGATAATCCTTCGCAAAAGTTTCGTTGACCATCACCACGTTGGGCGCTTTGCGATTGTCGCGCTCGGTAAATTCCCTGCCCGCCACCACCGGAATCTGCATCAGCGAAAAATATTCCGGTCCCACCTGATTCGTCACCGTATCCAGAAATCTATCGCCGTTCGGCGCCGTATATCCGTCGATGGACAGATCCCACGAGCCACCGGAAACAAACGGCACTTGCGTCGCCACCGTAGCGCTCTTCACGCCCGGCAATTCCTTCACCCGTTTCAAAAGCTGTTCGTGAAAACGCGCCGACTGCTCCGCCGAATAACCGTTCAGCATGGGATCTACGGATATCAGCATCAGATTATCGGGATTGAAGCCCAGATCAATATTCTGGGCGTGCGAAAACGCTTTCAAAAAAAGTCCTGCCACAATCAACAACACCACCGAAAGCGCCACTTGCCCGCCAATCAGCACCCGCCGCGCGATAGCACTGAACGAACGGCTCCCCGAGCCGGACGTCCTGCTCGACAGCATCGCCGCCCAAGCATCTTTCACCGCTGTCAACGCCGGCGCCAAACCAAAAAGAAAAACCGCCGCCGCCGAAATCACCACCGCGCAAATCAATACCCGCACATCCAATCGAAAATCCGGCCCGCTTAGCCCCGGGCCCTGCGGCGCCAGCAGCATGAATCCGCGTATGCATCCATACGCCAGTGCCACTCCGGCCGCGCAGCCCATGGCCGCCAGCAACGCGCTCTCGGTCAGGAATTGCCGCACCAGCCTTCCGCGCGTAGCGCCCAGCGCCAGTTGCATGGTCACTTCTTTCAATCGCGAAGTGGCCTTGGCCATCAATAAACTGGAAACATTCGCGCACGCCATCAGCAGCACCAGCACCACCATTCCGATCAGCAGCAGCGGCAGCCCCGACAATCCATTTCCCAAACGCCGGTTCATGTCGTTGCGCACGTACGCCACCGTATCCTTGTTGCTCTCAGGATGCTCGCGCTCCAGGTCGCGCATGATTACATCCATCTCCGCCTGCGCCTGCGACAAAGTCACTCCCGGATTCATCCTTCCGCGAATATCAAACCCCCGATACGAGCGCTGCTTCAGCACATCCGCGCCATCCGGCATCACCTGCGCGCTCATCACGTCCGGCACGTAGATGTCCGGCCGGAAAAACAAATCAATGCCCGTAAATGATTTGGGAGCCACGCCCACAATCGTGAAGCTGTGTCCGTTAAGCTTGACGATTTTTCCCTGCACGCCCGGATCGCCGGCAAACACGTTCTGCCACAGCCCGTAACTGATAATTGCCACGGGATATTTTCCCGGCACGCCGTCTTCTTCCGGCAAAAAATCCCGCCCCACCGCCGGCTGCACCTCTAACGTGGAGAAAAAGTTTCCCGATACCAGCAGCCCGTAAACAATCTGCGGCTTGCTGTCGGGAGCGACTCCTGCGGCGTTCAATCCCGCCGACATTCGCTGCGAAATCGCGATGCTCTTGAAAGATTTGGCGCGCTTCCGAAAATCTACGAAGTCCAGATAAGACGAATTTCCGTACTCGATCAGCCGCGAAGCTCCCGTATCTATGGTGATAATTTCGTGCGGGCGCGGCACCGCCAGCGGCCGCAAAATAAAGGCATCCACCAGGCTGAAAATCGCGGCGTTCGCTCCAATTCCCAAAGCCAGCGATAGCACCACGATGAACGTGAAGCCCGGTCTCCGGCGCAGCCCGCGAAATGCAAATTGCAAATCGCGCCACAGGGTCTCCAGCAAAAATCCTGCACGCGCTTCGCGAGTTTGCTCCTTCACCTGTTCCACTCCGCCCAGTTCGATTCGCGCTTCACGCCGCGCCTGCTCGCGATCCATCCCGCCGGCAATTTTTTCGTCCGTCAGTTCATCCAGATAACCGTTCACTTCCGCATCGAGTTCACGGTCACGCGCGCTTTTCCCCGCCAGATTCGCGCCCGTATTTTTCAGTTTTCTGAAGATGGACATGTCACCGCCTCGCAGCCGCAACTTTTCAGGCCTTCGCTAAAATCACGCCAGAGGGTTTCCAGAGTGGAAGAGTCTCACTCCATCGCTTCCTTCTCTCCACCCTCCAGCGCCCTCGACATCGCCAAAGAAATTCGCTTCCAGCGCTCCGCCGCCGTTTCCAGTTGCCGCCGCCCCGCGCGCGTCAACTTGTAATACTTGGCCTTCCGCCTGCTCTCCGACTCGCCCCAGGAAGAAACCAGCCAGCCCTCTTCCTCCATGCGGTGCAGCGACGGAAACAGCGACCCCGGCTTGACCCGAAACGTGCCCCTCGTCACCTGCTCGATGCGCCGCGAAATCTGCAGCCCGTGCATCTCCTGCAGCGCCAGCGCCTTTAGAATCAGCAAATCCAGCGTTCCCTGCAGCAATTCCGTTTGTTCGCCACTCATCGTTACTCCTATAGACGTTCTGTACGTAAAAATGTTTCCGGCATAACACCGGTTTTTGCCAAAAAAAAGGACAGGCTGAATTCGCCTGTCCATCAATCCACCCGAAACCCAAACGAGCTTAAGCCGCCAGCTTTTCCTCGCTCAACAAATGCACCGGCACCTTGCGCAGATCCCAAACAATTCCAAACCACGACAGCATCTTCAGCGTGTAGTAAGTAATGTCCACTTCCCACCAGAAAAATCCCTGCCGCGCCGAGGCCATGAAGTGGTGATGATTGTTGTGCCAGCCCTCGCCCAGCGTCAGCAGCGCCAGAAACCAGTTGTTCTTGCTGGTGTCGGTCGTCTCATAACGCCGCGTGCCGAACAAGTGCGACAGCGAATTAATCGTAAAAGTGTCGTGCCACAGCAGCACCGTGCTCAGGCAGAATCCCCAGATAAACAGTGGCCATCCGCCGATCAGCCAGATCACCACCGCCAGCACCACCGGAGGCACCATGTGATATTTATTCAGCCACACCAGCTCCGGAAACTTCGCGAAATCTCCAATGTAGTTCAGCCGTGTATCGTTGTACTTGTCCGACATGATCCAGCCCACATGCGACCAGAAAAATCCAAACAGCGTCGGCGAATGCAGGTCCAGTTCCTGATCGGAGTGCCGGTGATGATGCCGGTGATGCGCCGCCCACCAGAGCACGCCCTTTTGCGCCGAGCTCATGGCCATAAACGCAATCACAAACTGAAACACGCGGCTCGTCTTGAACGCCCGATGCGAAAAATAGCGGTGGTAGCCGGCGGTGACGAAAAACATGCGCACGCCCAGCAACCCCAGGCAGGTCGCCGCGTAATACCAGTGAAAAGGCATGAAAAATATCAGCAAGGAAGCCAGATGCACCAGCGCAAACGGCAACGACATAATCACCGAAATTCGCGATCCGTTCGGCAGTGGTATAGACCAGGGGCGTGAAGCTGTAGCCATCCGTTGTGTTTCCTTCCGCGCCCATATCCGCAAACCGGGCGCTTTTCGCGCATTTCCTGCGAACGCAGAGTCAATCCAGGCAGACGTTGCGGAAAATCGGGTGAAGTCTAGTCTACGGGCCCCGCACGGCGCGGTCAAGAGTACCGCAGAGCACCTGTACGCAATTGGATGCCCCGCCGCCTGCGTTCGATAGCGCGGCAGCCCGGAATCGCCTGCGCGAATGTGTTATCGTTCCTCGCACGTCCAGCGCGGGCTGAATTTGTATTCTGACGCGCCAAAAACTCAAAAAGTGCCGTGCATCGCACCTAAAGGACTCCAGAACTATGGCTGAACGGCCCGTACTCGTTGGCATGATCCCCCAGACCGTCGTCCTCGACGACGGCGACCAGGTTTCCTGGATTTCCGACGCCGGTAACCTGCGCGTGGAGTTCGACGTCAATCGCTGCCCCTTTTCCTCCAACGTTTTTCAAGCCCCCGCAGGCATGCGCCTTTTAAGCGGTCCCGCTCGCCCCGGCATCAAAGCCGCCACCTTCAAGTACCGCCTCTGGCTCAATGACCAGCTCGTCGGCCACGGCGAAGTCATCCTCCGCGAAAAATAAACTCCGTCTTCGCACTCGCTCAATAATTGTTGGCGCTTCTCTACCGTGAATGACTGCACGCGGCACTCTGTACCCCAATCACCAATCCAAGAAACGCGAAGGTGGCCCATCCTCAGGTTTTTTGAGGGTGAGTCTTGTAACGTGGAACCAGAAAGCATTCAACGACAAGCAAAGGTGGATCGCCAGTCGCCTGTGCCAGTTACCAGCCGCACTGTCACTTTGCAAACACAAAAAAAGACCGGCATGCCTGAGCGCGCCGGTCTCAAAATCAAAGATGGCACCAATTTACTTCTTGGCTGGTTTGTCGGGTTGTTTTGCGATCACCTTGTCGGCGATCTTCTTGTAGGTGGCCATCGGAATAATTTTCTTACGGGTCAGGTCCGTCTTCTTCGCATACGGCCGCCCATCAACAATCTTCTGCGCGTACGCATCGCCGATACCGGGCAACGCCTTCAACTGGTCAAGGGTCGCGGTATTCAGGTCCACCAGCTCATCCGCGGGCACCGCCGCCGCATGTGACATTGCCAACGCCGCCGCTGGCTTCGGCTGAGAAATTGCCGCCGAAACTCCGCAGAAACCCATTACCGCCGCCAATGCCAGCCGCAATATATTCTTTGTCATCGTTCTCTCCTCTAGGTTTGAATCTTAAGCGTTTACCCTAACCCCAAAAAAACTAATTCTTCTCGGACGCGCGAAACCCGGCCTTCTGGGCGTCCGCTTCTGACATATATTTACCCTGCTTGGTCTTCCCGTACCACCGGGTCCCCGGCTTGTGATACACGCCGGAATCCGTATTCACCCACACCATTCCGTTGCTGTTCGCCGGAGGAGTCTGCTGCGCTCCCGTTGGCGTGGTTGACGGCGTCGTCTTGGGCGCCGTTCGCGCGCTGGTCGTGTTGCCAGAGTTTCCCGTCGCCGGGGGAGTCGCGGGCGCCGCGGCTGGCGTTGAGGGTTCCGCCTTCGTGCTGGTTGCGCTGGAGCTGTTCGCCTTGGTCTCCGGCGTCCGCGCGCTGGTCGTGTTTCCCGAGTTAGCCGCAGCTGGCGGAGCCTTCTTGTCTGTTCCGCTCGCCGCCGTAGTCGTATCCGCCGAATCCGCAGCCTTCGCGCTCTTCGACTTCCGCTTGCTGGCAGTCTTGCCCTCGGCTGCCGCTGGCGCGTCTCCCGTAGGTGGCGTCGCGCTCCCCGAAGGATCCGCCGCCGCGCTCTTCTTCGTCCTGCTCTTTTTCTCAGGTGCGGTGCTCGCCGTCGTTTCGCCGGCAGTCTTGTCCGCGCTCGCCGTCTCTCCAGCCGCCTTCTTCGACTTGCTGCGTCTTCTTCTTACTGGCGGTCGTGGTTCCCGACGCGGCCGTCGAGGCATCCGCACTCTGGTCATCCGCGGCAGCCTTCTTTTTGCTGGTCTTCTTCTTGGTGGTGGTCGAGGCGCTGTCCGAAGTCGCCGTCGTATCCGTGGCATCCGCCGCCGGCTTCTTCTTTTTCTTCTTGGTAGTTGTCGTCGAGTCGCCTTGCGCCTGGTCGGCAGCCTGTGCTGTTGCCCGTCCCGGCACGCCTCCACGCATCGGGCTCGATAACCCAGCGAACCCCAGCAGCATCGCGATCACCATGCTCAAATAAAATTTCGTCTTCATGAATTGTCCTCTTGCGGCGCTCACTACTGTGGCGCGCGTTCTAAGCTAAGTGCGCGCATAGTGTCTGACCCCCGTGCGGAAGTCAATACATGACACCTTGCACCCGCTGCCGGTGCGTTCCCTGTCCGGCTCGTGGCAAACACTCTTATTTCTTCTTCGCCATCGCCGACATGAATTCTTCCGCGCGGCGTTGCACGTCGCCTTCGTTAAGCGTTTCTTTCACCGTGGCCAGCGCCCAGACATGTCCCCACGGATCGCCCACCCAGCAATAGCGATCGCCAAAAAACATATCGGTCGGCGGGAGCAACGGCGTCCCACCTAGTTCCACCGCACGCGCAAAGCTTTTATCCACATCGTCTACATACATCTCCAGCACCACGCTCGTGCCGCCCAGCTTTTCGGGAGAGCGCGGCCCCTTCGGATCGAATCCCGGCATGTCCGTCAGTTGCAGATAGGATTCGCCGATCTTGAACTGTGCGAAAATTCCAGGCATCCCCGGCATCGGCGCCTGGTAAAGAATCTGCGCGCCAAACGCTCTCTGATAGAACTCCAGCGCCGCGCGCCCGTCGCGCACCATCAGGTAAGGAACTACCTGCCGGTTGTTTGGTCTTCCGCCAGAAATCGCCATGTCATGTGTCCTTTCGCTGTTTGATTTCCGACAAACGCCAGATGTGTCCAGAAGGATCTCTCACGTCCCGGAACTGTTCAGCCCACGCCGCGAGCCGCTCCAGCGGCTTAGGCTCGAGCCGGTAGTACCGGTGACGCCCCGCACGCCGCGCCACGATCAGCCCGCTGCGCCGCAAAACCGCCAGATGCTTCGACAACGAGGGCTGCGTCATACGAAACGGCTCGCCAAGTTCCAGCACCGTAAGCTCGCGCACCTGCAGCCGCTCCAGAATACTTCTCCGCGTAGGATCCGCCACCGCCCGAAATATTCCATCGCTCTGAAGACGCTGCTGCCGCTCGTGATGATTGTGCTGCTCATGCCGCCGGGGTCGCATCGCGCCGCATAATACATAGCCAGTTGGCTATATGTCAAGCGCGGCCTTTTCAGACGCCGGCCGAAACCGCCGCGCGTTTACTTTAGGGTAAGACCTGAATTTCAATCTCCATCGGACGCCCATCCCGCAGTGAAAACGCCCGGATAGGCGTAGTGGCGTACGGCCGGGGCGTGACGATGAAATAGATAGCTTCAGAATAATGGGCCAGCGCGATGTCCTTGGGCGAAGGCTCGTTCGTATGCATCCAATGCGGATGCGAGTGGTAGATACCGAGGAATTCAAGCCGCCGCTTGCGGAGTTCCCCCATCAGCCGCGCCATCTCCCTGGGCGCAATTTCGTAATTCATCACGGGATCAGCGGCCGCGTTCTTCGCAGGGAACGCCTGCGTGATGAGTCCGTCCTGCCCTCCCAGAATGCCGCAGCATTCCCGGTGCGGCTGCCGCCGGGCATGCTTTAAAAGTTGCCCGTACACCTTCCGCCGGCTTCGGATGGCCCGCTCCATTCCGCGAGTATATACCAGCGCCAATTCGTGAATTGAATAGGCCGGTGTAGAAGAAAGGGCGGGTCCTTAACGCGTTATGCGGGCTGCCTGACTTTGCTCGTCACTGACACCCGCTCACCTTGCAGAAGTATCCGGAAAACCAGACCGTGCGTAATCAGCAGCAGCGGCACAGCCACAGTCGGGATGAAGTAAGTGGCTCCCAGCTGCCCCGGCACAAGCCCGGCGTGATTGGCCTGATAGAACGCATTGAAGAGATCCACCGTACCCCAGAGACTGAATATCCAGGTCATGACCACGCCGGATGCGCCAGGCAGCGAAATGAGCGCAAGTAAGGCGAATATCGCCGCAATCATGTCCCCATATCCGGCCGCATGCGCGAAGGCCGACGGCAAGTCAGGCGACACGACTCCCGGGACCAGAAAGGCTAATCCCATGAACCTGAAGCTGTGGAGTATAAGCAACGGTCGCAAAGCGTCCGCGCGCGGCCGCCCCCGAAGTTCCGGCCAGATGTATAGCCCAGCGACGATTCCCCAGGCGATCAAGCTGAAGAAGATGCTGGTGAAGAAAAACACTTGAGACGGCATAACAATCCTCTCTATAGAGTACTATCGTACTCTTTCCGCCCAAAAAAAATTACTCGTGGGCGAAGCTCTTTATGAAAAAGTCCCTGGCCGCCATCAACCGTTCCTCCCGCCTTGCAGCGTCCGGAATGACCCGCGCCATCATCAACACCCCGGCCATACTGGGGAACAGCAACCTGCACTTCGCCATTTTTTCTTCTCGTGTCTGGCCGGGGATGAACGGCACCATCCGTTCACGATACGTTTCTAGCAGCGCCTCGATCTTTCTCCGCACCGCTGCCGGTTTACGCGCCAGCTCCGGCCCGAGGGTGGACAGCACGCAACCGGTGCCCACCGAATCCGCGTGCGGCACGCTGAGATATCGTTCGATGATGGCCTGCAGCGCCTGACCTTTCGGCGCGGACTTTGCAACATCCACCATTGCTCTTCCCGTCTCGTCCAGCGCCCGCGCCACCGCTTCCACGAAAAGATCGTCCTTGCTCTGAAAATGCCGGTAGAACCCGCCCTTTTGCAGGCCTACCTTCTTCATCACCGTCCCGATGCCGCTGCTGTCCCCGCCCCGTTCGCGGAAAGAGCGCGCCGCAACCGCAAGAATCCTCTCGTGGTTCTTAGCTTTATGTTCCGCCGAATATCGCACAACTTAAGAGTACCTTCGTACTCTATCTATGTCAAGAGACATTTGTGGGGCGATGCCCCGGACTTTCGGAATGCACCCGTATAGCCGCTACCAAAGCCGGCCGAAGGACAGAATTTACACATGAATCAATTAATGGACTAACTGAGGAGGGGAATCAAAACGAGAAGAGAAAGCAACTTCAGCAGCCAATAGCTAGTTCAACCCCTAATAGCCAGCCATCAACGCGCGCGGCGCTTCTACCGACTCAGCCAGCCCTCGTCGCATCGGCCCAAGCGCGAACGCCGGCACTTCCAGTTCCGGCTCTACCGACAAATTCGTGGCCTTGCGAGGGAATTCTCCTCGCCGATCCAGCTTCAAACCCGCCTCGCGCAAAAACTCCGCCGAGAAACCCATATCTTCAGCGCGATCCACGCCCCAGAACCACAATTTCTCTTCATTGCGCTGCAGAAAATCCAGCGATTCTTCCAGTTTCGTCATGGCCCGGTTGAACGACGACGCCAGAAAAAACACCTCCAGCGTCCACGCATGCCGGGGATAACGCACCTGAATCCTTACGCAATACTTACCCGACTGGTTTCTTTCCATGCTGCAACGGTAGCTGTTCCTCACCGCAGTTGTGCGCGCCGCCATCTTGGTCTTCACAGCAGCCTCTGATCTTATTCGTGGCCCTTGCCCGTGTGCGCAGCGGCACACCGGCTGGGGTATTGGGATGGTTTCGGGACACCAATAGCGTAGCTGGCTGCGGACCCAAAAACAAGAGTACCCGCGCAAGGTTGTAACTAGCTCTAAGTTATTGATTATAATGCCAGTTAACTAGCCAAGATTGCCGAAGCCGCCCAGCTTTTCGGGCATCAACTTCACTTTGCCTTCCTGTTTCAGCCTGGTTTCGAGCGTCGTCTTGAAGGCCTCAAACGCCACGTTTCGCTTGCTTTGCAGCAGTTGCTCGGCCAGCGACTTCTTTTGTTTCTCAAAGTCCGCCGGATTCGGCTCATCTTTCGCCGCCACCCGGTAAACCATCCAGTTTTCTCCCAGATTCAGCGGCGCGCCCACGTCTCCGGTCTTCATCTGAAACGCTTCGCCCAACTGTTTGCCACTCGCCGCGCCAGAAATGGAGTCACTGCGCGAAATCGCGTCGCTGGTCTTCGCTTCCAGTCCCAGGGCCTTAGCCGCAGCCTCGAACTTTTCCCCGGCCTTCACTCGCTTGGCGAGCTCATCCGCCTTCGTCTTCGCCAGTTTTGCCGATTCTTCCTGCTTCAAATCGCCCGCCACCCGCTCGCGCACTTCCTCCAGGGTACCCTGGTGCGCCGGCGCAATCTGCTTCACCGACAAAACCACGTACCCGCGATCCGTCCGCAGCGGCAAACTCAGCTCCCCCTGCCGCAGCCGGAAAATCGCGTCCTTCACCTCTTTGGAGTTGCCCAACTCCAGCACCGGATCCGTCAAAGCCAGGGGCCTGGTCTCTGAAACCGTCAGGTGGAATTGCTTAGCCACGTCGTCGAGGGCCACCTTGTTGCTCTGCCGTATTGCCTTCGCGATTTGATCCGCAGCATCACTCGCTTGCTTGTCCGCCTCTTGCAGCACCATCGGCGCGCGCAGCGAATCCTTCACCTCGTCAAACGTTTTCGTGTGTGCCGTCTCTTTGTCCAGCACCTTGATAATGTGAAAGCCGTACTGCGTCTTCACCAGGTCCGAAATCTGCCCCTTCTGCAGCCCAAAAGCGGTCGCCTCGAACTCCTTCACCGTCTGCCCCTGGGTGATCCATCCCAGGTCCCCGGCCTTATCCTTTGAGCCCGGATCCTGTGAATACTTCTTCGCCAGCTCTTCGAAGTTTCCGCCCTTTTTCGCTTGCTTCAGCACGTCTTCAGCGGTTTTCTTGATTTCATCCACTTCCGCGTCGGTCTTGCCCACGGTCATGAACAAAATGTGTTCCGCATGCACCCGGTTGGGCACCTGGTACTGCTGAATGTTTTGTTGATACTGCACCTTCAGCTGGTCATCCGAAACCTGCACATTGCGGCGCAGCTGTGAAGTATCCAGCAAGCCATAGCGGACCACCCGCTTCTCCGGCACCTGGTAGCGCGCTTTGTTCTTTTCGTATTCCGCCTTGATCTCCGAGTCGCTCGGATTCAGCTTCGCCGCCAAATCCTCGGGCTTGATCACCGAGTAATCCAGCTTGATTTTCTCGTTCTTCAAGCGAAATTCGTCCTGCAGCTCCGCCGGCCCCACGCTGATCCCGTCGGTAACTCGCTTGCGAAATTTTTCTTCCAGCAATCCTTGCCGGATAAGCTCCTCAAATACCGGAACGGACAGCTGAAAGCGCGCCTGCACTTCGCTGGCATAGCGATCCATGCCCACAAACGTTCCCCCGGTAAACGCCGTGGGAACATATTGCTTGATGCGATCCGCGCGTTCCTCGTCCGAAACCGTCACGCCCACCCGCTTGGCTTCGTACTCAATCTCTTTTTGGAATACCAGTTGGTTCAAAATTTGCCGCGCGTACAGCGATTCCAGTTGCTTGGGCACCTGGTTGCGCTGCTCGATTTGCGCAAGTTGCTGGCGCACCTCTCCCAGTGAAACGGTCTGGTCACCAACCTTCGCCACCGTGTCCGTCGCAGCTTCACCAGTTCCCGGGCTTTGCGGCACGAGGTACAGCAGCATGCTCCCGCCCAGCAGCGCCACCACGATTCCCAGGAATATGCGTTGCCCCATCTTGCGGTTATCTGATGCTCCAGCCATATCCAGTGATTCTCCCCGTCGCCAATCGAACGTCAAATTATAGGAGATACCCGCGGCCTACGCCACCTCAATGCCTCACACGTCGTTAATATTTCGTCGCAACCTGAACTCCTGACCAGTTCCCGCCTCCGCTGGCAAACCTTACACTGCACACGTGACCCTGATTCATGGCTATGGTTCGGGAAAGAGGATTTCTGAGGCTTGATTATCTATCGTGTCTGCTGACGGTGCTTTCAACCGTTCTCGTGGGCAAAAAATTGTGGCAGGGCTGGGTCATTGCCGGCGTCAACAGCCTTCTCATTTGCATCATCGGAATGAGAACGGCGCAATTTGGATTCGTCCCCGGAAACCTTTTCTGCATCGGGCTTTATGCAAATAATCTCTGGAGTTGGCGATTCAGCGCCGCGAGTAGCCTGAGCCATATCTCCAAGTCTCGGTAAGCCGGATTTGGCAGGGCTCCACATTGAGTCGGTCCCAACCTCTCGGGATTCCGCGTTTATCGTGAGCTGGACCCTATTTTTGAAAGCTGATCTTCGACCATGTCCGTCCGCGGCCCAAACAATGCCCAAACAATACTGATGGCTCTCAGCGTTGTGCGCGGCGCAACAGGAGCTGCATCACGGCAGTAAGGTGACGTCCGCTAATTTGCCGTCGAGATACACCTTCCCGTCGATGCTGCGAACAAACACGAGAGACGTTGCAGGCTCTGCTTCCGGCAGCTCCCGCGCCTCAACCCAGTACGACATGTATTGATCAACGTCGAGACCGAACCCTTCTTCGCGGTTCGACAGCACCTGAATCACCACCGCCTGCCGCTCGCTCGCCCCATCGTCCGTCAGTATGGTGAACTTGAATCGTTGCCCAATTTTTATGACAGATTCCATCGTCTCTAACTCGCCCTCAGGATTCGCGAATCATAACACCGCTGTGGTTGACAGGAGAGCGCTCGCATATCCGCGCAAGCGCGTATCACAACTCATGCTTTGCACTTCAGCCTCTCCAACAAATTGTCATCATTTTTTTCACTCAGATTTACGCCGGGTGCCCAGTCTCGATTTATAGCTGGGTCCGTCCGCTCGCCGGCCTTGCGGACCCCTGTGCACATTCGCTATTTGCACAAAACCGCTAGCGTTAAATGTCACACCCTCAATACCGGTAAGCCCTGAATGGCCTGGTAATACAGCAATCCGGTGATCAGGGCATACGCCGCAAAAACCGTAACCACCCAGGCGTTCTTCTTGCCGGTGGTCCAACCTCCACGCCTGCTGATCAGGAACCCGACCATGGGCAGCACTTGTAGCGCGTGCAATCCCAGGAAATGCGCCGCCCGCAAGTCTCCGCCTGTAGTGCTCCAGTTCACGATAGGCAGCCCTGGACCTCCGTCCTTCACGCCTATCGAGTGCGCTCCGTGGGAGATCATCACGCCCCCTATGCCAGACGCCGCAAGAAAAATCATCAGCCCATACCGGATACCCCAAAGGTACGGGCGAGGCAGTTCGTGTCGTCCTGCCAGGAAAAATATCAGTAGCACAAAAACGAAAACGGTGTTGTTCGCAATCATAGCTCCCATGGTGGCGAAGATGGCGGCATCCAACGGCGTGCTCACGTTATAGTGCGACGTCGTGCCCCTCGCCGCTTGCACCACAATGCAGCCGATTTCGGTCAGCATGGAAATCGAGATTCCCCAACTGAGGATTCTCTTTGACCAACTCGGCACCCGCGGGTATTCCAGCAGCCACGCGACCGTCCACACGTAAATCGTGATGGATACCGCGAACTTCATGGGCTTGATCCAGGGATTGATGCCCATTACCAGCCGCGAGTCGAAAGGTAAAGTCAACAAGATGCCGGCAAGCAATAGAAGATGGATCCAGCCAGTGATCGCGAGGACTCTACTTCGGCGATAAAGCTCACGGAATAATTGCGATGGGCCGTAGAAGCCAAAAATGAGAGGTGCACCGGTCGTCATCATCCGTTCGATCCGGACAGCTAATTACTTGGAAGCTCGCGCTTCTCCTGGTCCACATCAAAGAACAGTCGTCGTTTTACCACAGAACGAATAACCCAGAATAAAAGGAACCCTACCGGACCAACTAAGAAGGTGAGTATCAGGCACTGCAGTACTAGAAAGTGGGAAATCCCCAGGCGCTGCGCTTCTCGTGCCTGCCACGCGCCTAAAAATAAGTCGAAAGCCAAATAGTGTATCCACCCGGCCAGCAACAGCCAGGGATTCTGAAAAAGCTGCGAGACCTGTGCCAGCGTGCCAAAGCCGCCAGGTGACTTAGCAAAGTGAAGAACAAGCACCACTAGATAAACAATCGCCAGCGTAATAGGAATAATCGCAGACGCTATTCGTTGCGACCATCGCCAGCGCGGAGCAAACACTAGCAATGCCCATCCGGCCATGGCGAGTCTACCGGCTACACCAAATAGCATTTGTGGATCCATCGCAGGCCTCCAACTCCCCGTTAGTCTAGCGGAGTCGACCCGCAGCGTCTTCCGCTGCTCCAGTCGTCAGGATTCACAGCTCGCCGGCCCTTGCGGACCCCCTGTGCGCATTCGCTATTTGCAATTTGACTACGACCCCGCCGCCCCGTCCCACGCCGAACAAATCGCTGTGCTATTTTCAAAATTGGAGCAACCAGCATCTCCACCTCGTGACCGTACAAGCGCCCATCGACCCGAAACACGCCGCGGCTTCCAACAAAGCCCCCCGGGTACAGGTCTATTGGACAGCCGTCACCTACAAGACCGTCATCGTCTATATCCTGATTGTCCTGGCTCTCATTCTGGGCGTGATTTACCTCATCTCGCCGGAGCTTTACACCACCACCTATCACAAAGTCACCAACGCCATCGCCGCCACCGACACCGAAAATCTTCTGATTTCGCAGACTCAGGCCAAGTTCGTAAACCTTGACGGTAAAGTTCAAATAAAAAAAGTTAATTCCGTGCAGTGGGTTACCGCCGACTTCAAAACCCTGCTGGACAAGGGCGATTTCGTGCAGACCGGTGCCGACAGCTTCGCGCGCATCACCTTCGGTGACGGCACCACCTACACTGTGAAGTCCGACACCCTCGTCACCGTCGAAGAAAATCATACCGCCAGCAACAAGCCCACCAGCGTAGCCGTGCGTATCAGCACTGGTTCGGTCGATCTGGCCACTCCAAACTGGTCCTCCCCTGAATCTAAGGCCGCCGTCAACGTCGAAGACGCCAGCGCCCAGCTGCATACCAACAGCCGCGCGTCCGTCAAAAACGATCCCCAGACCAACAACCACGAAATCGTAGTCTCCACCGGTTCTGCTGAAGTCAGCCGCGGCGGGGAAAAAATCGAGTTGACCCAGTGGGAAAAAGCCAGCTTCAACACCGGCGGCGCCATCCAGCGTTCCAATGTTCTTGCGCCTCCCTCGCTGGTTGAGCCTCTGAATTTGGCTCCCATCATCAACGAACATCCCAAAACTACTCCGGTACATTTTGAGTGGAAGGCCGGCCCGGACGCCGTCTCCTACACCGTGCGTCTCAGCACTACCACCTCTTTCCGCGCCATCGTCAAGCAAGCCAAAGTCACCACCAACACCGCCGACATATCCGGGCTCGACCCCGGCGACTATTTCTGGAACGTCACCGCCCAGGACGCCAAGAAGCAGAACAGCGAAGTCAGTGAAACTTTTCAGTTCACCCTGGTGGCCCAGGGCAAATCGCAGGACATGATTCTTGAAATTGACGGCACGCAGCTTCACGGCCGCGTCGCCGAAATTGTGGGACGCACCGAGCCCGGCGCCGCGCTTATCGTGAACGGCCAGTCCGTTCCCAATATTGCTGCGGACGGCACCTTCCGCCATTTCACGGAACCCCTGGAGCCCGGCCAGCACACCATTTCCATCATCGGTTCGAACCGTCGCGGAGGCACCGCCAAACAGCAGGTCTCCATCGTCGTCCCGAAATAATTTTCGCTGTCGCTCGGATTTATCTGTGCCGCTTTACGCAGCCGCTGTGAGCATTGCCAGGAAAGTTTCGAATTTGCGGAAATAATTGTTTCCGGACGTTTTTGCCTTACCGCTCGCGCCCGTGGACAATGGAAATAATCCGCCGATACATTTTTAATGCTTCGCGCCTGGCGATTTTCGCCAGCTGCTTGCAATTTTTCTGAGGGAGACGGGGGAATGAATAAGAACGGTTACAACCTGAGGTCGGTTTTCAGTTTGTTTTCTTCCGACCTGGCCATTGATCTGGGCACCGCCAACACGCTGGTGTTTTCTGCGCGGCAAAGGCATCGTCGTCAATGAGCCGTCCATCGTCGCCATCAACAAATCCACCGGAGAAGTCGTCGCCGTCGGCAAGGAAGCCAAAGAAATGCTCGGCCGCACTCCCGGCAACGTGGTGGCCATCAAGCCCATGAAAGACGGCGTCATCGCCGACTTCAAAGTCACCGAGAAAATGCTCACCTATTTCATTCAGAAGGCCCACAACCGCCGCGTCCTGGTTCATCCGCGCATCGTCATCGGCGTTCCCAGCGAAATCACCCCGGTGGAAAAGCGCGCCGTGCAGGATTCCGCTTATCGCGCGCGCGCCAGCGAAGTCTACCTCGTGGAGCAAGCCATGGCCGCCGCTATCGGCGCGGGCCTGCCCATCGAAGAGCCTTCCGGCAACATGGTCGTGGACATCGGCGGCGGCACCACCGATATCGCGGTCATCTCCATGAGCGGCATCGTGTATTCCCGCTCCGTGCGCGTGGCCGGCAACGAGATGGACGAAGCCGTCATGCAATATCTCAAGCGCAAATACAACCTGCTCGTCGGCGAACGCACCGCTGAACAAATCAAAATGGAAATCGGCTCCGCCTATCCGCTGGAAAAGCCGCTTAACCATGGAAGTCAAAGGCCGCAACCTCATCGAAGGCGTGCCCCGCACCGTCACCATCGACGACAGCGAAATTCGCGAGTCTCTCGCCGAATGCGTCGCCACCATTCTGAACGCCGTGCGCGTGGCTCTCGAGCGCACTCCTCCGGAACTTTCCGCCGACATCAGCGATCGCGGCATCGTGCTCACCGGCGGCGGCGCGCTGCTCAAAAATCTCGACAAGCGCATCCGCGAAGAAACCGGTTTGCCCGTTTCCATCGCCGACGATCCGCTGGCATCCGTGGTCCTCGGTACCGGAAAAATGCTCAGCGACTTCCGCCTGCTGCGCCAGGTGTGCATCGACTAAGGCCGGGCGCCCCACGCGACGGTTTTTCGTGCGGGGACTTTGGTGGTGAAGGAACCGACCTGTCTGATCAATCGAGTTCGTAACTCAGTCCTTTAACCGGAGATAAAAGAACCAATTTAATCTTCAAATCAGAAAAAGTAATTTCACTCTCTAAATCAATGGTCGGCATACCCTCTCGTCACAAATCGATCTTCCTGCTTGCCGGCGTAGTGCTGCTGCAAATCCTTTTGCTGGCTCTGCAGATCAAGCGCGACTCCGAAGGCCGCTTGATCCGCGTCTGGACCGTCGGGGCCTTCTCCCCATTCGAACGCGCCGGTTCCCACGGCATCCTCCATCTGCGCGACACCTGGAATCACTATTTCGCGTTGCAGAATACTTCCCGCGAAAACGAACAGCTGCGCCGCGAAAATGACGCGCTGAAAATGCAGGTCAACCAACTCCAAAGCAAAGCCGCCGAAGCCGATCGCCTTGCTCTGCTGCTGGACTTTCGCAAATCTCATCAGAACGTTCCGATGCTCGGCTCCCGCGTCATCGCCACCAGCGCCGGCACCGCCAGCGCCACCGTCATGCTCGACCGCGGCGCCAAAGACGGCATCAAGAAAAATATGGGCGTCATCACTCCCGAAGGCGTAGTCGGCAAAGTTGTGGAAGTTTACGAGGACACCACCGAAGTCCTGCTGCTCACCGACAAAGACAGCGGCGTAGGCGCCATGCTCGGCGATTCCCGCATTCAAAGCCCGGTAGGCGGCACCGGCGAGCCGCTACTCGCCATGAAATATGTTCCCAACGACGACGCCGTAACCGTCGGAGAACGCGTGGTCACCAGCGGCATGGATAAAATTTTTCCCCGCGATCTGCCCATCGGCACCATCACCGAAATTAAATCCGGCAATCCTTTCAAAACCATTCGCGTTCGCCCTTCCGCGAATCTTTCGCGCCTTGAAGAAGTCATCGTGCTGCTGACCCTTCAGCCGCTGCAGCTCAAGCCCGCGCAACCCGAAGTGCCCAAGCCGCCCGCCAACGCCGCGGCCGCCGGCAAAGCTCCCGCGAACAATCCGCCCGCATCTCCCGCGCCAGCCGCGGCCACCACAGACGCCGCCTCGGTCAAACCGCAATGAACGACACCTACGATATCCGCAACATGGAAGCGCACATCGAAGTGCACAAGTTCCGCGGCGGAGCCATCGTCGGCGCCACCATCCTCGCGCTCATGTTCCAGGCCTTCGTCCCCGTTTATTTTGTGAAAGCCTCGCTGCTCGACTTTCCTTTGCTCATCACCATTTACTTCGGCCTCAGCCGCCGCAATCCCTCCACCGGATTGCTTCTCGGCATGATCATCGGCTTGCTGCAGGACAGCCTCAGCGGACCCACCGTCCCCCTCGGCCTCTACGGCATCTCCAAAACCATCATCGGCTATCTCGCGTCCTCCATCGGCGCGCGCCTCGACACCGAACACCCCGCCGCCCGCTTCGCGCTCACCATCATGTTTTTCGGCCTGCACCAGGGCATCGTGCTGCTCACCCGCCGCATCCTCCTTGCGCAATCCAGCACCTGGTTCACCATGCACCTCCTCGTCGCCGCCCTCGTCAACGCCGTCGTAGCCGTCTTCCTCTTCATGCTCCTCGACCGCCTCCGCAAATCCTGAAACCAGTAATCGATATTGCCCGTACGCCCAGGCAAATTAAATTTCTAACCGTCCGAGCAGTTTTTATAATGTGGACAACAATCCCAGGCACCAGATTGTGGGTGCTCCAATACCAAACGTTTCTGCATTTCGCTATGCGTACAGGCTGCTCGCTACGATCATGAACTGCAGAGACCAATTTCGATCCAGTTCTGGGCCAATCAACGATCCTTGGACGTTCGGAAGAAATTTAGACCATAGTGTTAGCGCCTGGCGGACACTCTTGGCCCTTACTTGGGCGATGTACGTGCCGCCTCTATAATCGAGAATTAGCGTCCAGAGCCCCATGTGAATAGTTTCCTTGTAAGGTCGACTACTTCTGTTATCAGTGGTCGGGTATCCCACCTCGTTCTTTTGGAGGTGGGATTCGTAACGTGGAACCATCACCACAAAAAACCGAAGCACAAAAAATCTCACAACCTCAACAAAAACTCCCTGAACTCCTCGTAAGAATTCGCCATCGGCACCGACAATTTCTCCAGTTTCAAATAAGCCGCCAACCTCGCCGGCAACTGCGGCGCCACCCCAATCGCTCGCGTCACCACCTCCGCAAATTTCGCCGGATGCGCGGTCGCCAGCACCAATCCCTGCGCCGGCTCCGGATGCGCCTTGCGATAAGCCTCCCACCCCAAAATCCCCACCGCCGTATGCGGATCCGCGATGTATCCGAATTTTTCGTACACCATCTTCATCGCCGCCAGAGTCTCCGCATCCGTCGCCCCGTGCCCCCAGATTTCCTTCTGCACATACTCCAGCCGGTTGCGGCACAAATCCAGCAGCCGCGGAAAATTGTTGGGATTCCCCACGTCCATGGCGTTCGAAAGCGTGGCCACCGCCGCGTGCGGCGCAAACTCCCCGCTGCGCAAATATTCCGGCACCGCATCGTTGGCATTTGTGGAAGCCACGAACCTGCGCCACCGGCAATCCGATGCGCTTGGCAAAAATTCCCGCCGTCAGATTCCCAAAATTCCCGCTGGGCACCGAAACGATCAGCGGCACCGAAGCCACCGGCAACTGCCGGTACGCCGCCACGTGATAAAACATCTGCGGCAACAGCCGCCCGATATTGATGGAGTTCGCCGAAGTCAAAAACGCGCGCTTGTTCAGCTCCACATCCGAAAACGCCTGCTTCACCATGCGCTGGCAATCGTCAAAGCTTCCCTGCACTTCCAGCGCGGTGATGTTTTCTCCCAGCGTAGTGAATTGCTTTTCCTGCGCTTCGCTGATGCGCTTCGAAGGATAAAGAATCACCACGCGAATCCCCGGCACGCCGCAAAAAACCGTGCGCCACCGCGCTGCCGGTATCTCCCGAAGTCGCCACCAGCACCGTCAGCGTGCGCGTTTCGTCGCGCACAAAATAACCCATCAGCCGCGCCATGAATCGCGCGCCAAAATCCTTGAACGCCAGCGTCGGCCCGTGAAACAACTCGAGAATGTGCAGCCCCGGCGACAGCGACACCAGCTTCACCGGAAAATTTATCGCCTCGCTCACCACCTGCCACATCACTTCTTCCGGCACTTCCGCGCCCGCAAATGGCCGCGCCACGCGAAAACAAACTTCCGTGAACGGCAGCCGCCGGAATTCTTCCAGCTCCGTCGGCGAGCGCCGCGCAATTTCCACCGGCATGTACAAGCCGCCGTCCGGCGCCAGCCCGCGCAGCACTGCTCCGCGCAGTGACGTCAACGGCGCTTCCCGGGATGTGCTGCGGTATCTCATCTGATCATGAATTTTCTTTTTCATGCGCGCTAAAAACATCACGCGCCTTCACCTGCTCGCGATCTTTCGCAGAAATCCTTCTACGTCCGCCGAATTCGCCACGCCGCCCATCGCCCGCAACTCCGCCACCTGCACCGAACAATGCGCCAGCGTTTCATAACTCTTCGCTGCCGCGCCGCAATCAGCAGCGGATAACACCGCGCCACCGTCTCCCGCGCCGATTCCTGATCCTTCACGTGAAAAGTCCCGCGCCACAAAACCGGCTTGGGATCATTCAAATATCTTTCCACCAGCAATTGCTGCTCCTGCTCGGTGCTGGCCAGGTGCACCACCGTCATCTGCCGCCGCAAACGCATCAATATATTGTTCTGCGCGTAGATCACGCTGCCGGTGGTATCCAGCACCATCGGCGCGCCGCTCGCGTCTTCCTCCAGCGCGCTCAGATATTCGTCCACCACCGCAATCTCTTCCGCCAGGTATTCCGCTTCCCGCTCCGCATACGTGGGACTATCCGGCCACCCCATCCATGCCGCCACTCCATTGATTCCCGCGTAGCCTCCCGCCGCCAGGCGCGGCGCCAGCCTCTTCTCGATCAGGTCGTCGCAGGACACCGCTTTCCATCCCGCCGCCGCTAACTTCCTCGTCCAGAAAGTTTTCCCGCTGCCCGACATCCCCACCAAAGCCAGCCGGGACCGCTTCTTCGCCTGATTCGCCTGATTTTCGTCGCTCATGGATGAATTTCTAACCTTAGCGTGGCCCCCTACGCCTGAGCAACCCGCCATCCGTCACCGCCTCCGCCGCAAAAAATAATGCGCTCCTGGAACCCTGTACCCCCGGACGGCTTGCCGCCCTCTACACCCGGATGTTACGTTTGAAAATAGCTGCAAGGCATCGCCGCAGCATGGAGTTAGCGGTGTTTGGGGTCTCGCCGGATTTCAGCATCTTGCAGTAACGCAGCTTCCGGCAGGCATCGAAATCCAATCTAAATTTTTCGTGACGCGAAGTACTCCGGTTTAGCGGGCGATCCAGCCCCTTAGAAATTCGCGCGCGGGGTCTTCGTTTCGTACTGTTTCGCAACGACAATCGTTTGCCGCAAGGCCGTCTCGCCATGGCTTCCTACGTCATCGTGGGCATGGTCGGCGTGCTGCTCCTCGGCTTCTGGAAGCTTCAGGTCATTGACGCCGAAAAATATTCCTCGATGGCCGAACGCAATCGCGTTCGCTCCATTCCGGTTATCGCCCCGCGTGGCCGCATGCTCGATCGCGATGGCCGCGTCCTGGTCGACAATCGCCCCTCTTTCAGCGTTCTTGCTCCTGCGCGACGATCCCGTTCTCGTCGACAAAAATCTTCCCGGCATCTCCGAAGGCCTGGGCATCCCCCTCGAAGATCTGAAAGACGATCTCAGCACCACCCGCAATCTTCCCAAATTTCAGCCCATCATCATCAAGCCGGAAGCTTCCGACGCCGACATCGCCTTCATCGAGTCGCATCGCTCCGACATTCCCATTCTCGAAATGATTTCCATTTCGCGCCGCCGCTATATTTCCGGCGGATTCATGGCCCACGCCAGCGGCTACGTCGGTGAAGTCAGCGAGCAGCAAATCGAATCCAGCAACGGCCGTTTCCGCCCCGGCGACTTCGCCGGCAAAACCGGCCTGGAAAAACAGTACAACGACCTTTTAATGGGCACCGACGGCATGCGCCGCGTCATCGTCAACAGCGTCGGCAAAGAAGTCGGCCGCCTCTCCACCCAGGAAGCCATTCCCGGCAAGCAGATTCAGCTCACCATTGATTACGATTTGCAGCAGGTCGCCGAGCAATCTCTCGGCACGCGTCCCGGCGCAGTCGTCGCGCTCGACCCGCGCACCGGCGAAGTGCTGGCCATGGTCAGCCGCCCCACTCCGGACCCCAACGATTTCTCCGTGCGCGTTTCAACACAGAGAATGGAAGCGCCTCAACGAAGATCCGCTGCACCCGCTGCTGAATCGCGCCATCCAGGCCCAGCTCGCGCCCGGCTCGGTTTTCAAAATCATCACCGCCACGGCCATGCTGGAAGACAAAGTTCCGCCGGAAAGTTACACCGCCTTCTGCCCCGGCTACGCCACTTTTTACGGCCGCCAGTTCAAATGCTGGGTGTACGGCAAAAGTTCCCACGGCGTCGTTAATTTCCGCAAAGCCATCCTCGATTCCTGCGACATTTTCTTCTACAACGTGGGCATGAAGCTGGGCATTGACCGCCTCGCTTACTACGCCACCAAAATGGGTATCGGCCACAAAACCGGCATCGACCTCCCTTCCGAAGAATCCGGCCTGATGCCTTCGCAGGAATGGGTGGAGCGCGTCTTCCATCGCAAGTGGTACGCCGGCGAAACCATTTCCGTCTCCACCGGCCAGGGCGCCGTCACCACCACCCCGCTGCAACTCGCGCGCACCATCGGCGGCATCGCCATGGGCGGCGTTTTCAAGCAGCCGCACCTGCTCAAAGACGCCCAGAACGTAGGCGAAGAGCGCTTCACCATTTCCGAGCCCACCGTGGAAAAAATCACCGACGCCATGTACGGCGTGGTCAACGACGGCGGCACCGGCGCTTCGCTGAAACTGGCCGGCATCGAGCTCAGCGGAAAATCCGGCACCGCGCAGGTCATCGGCTACTCCACCCGCGAGCGCCTCGGCAAGCAGAAAAAATTCGAAGACAACGCCTGGTTCGTCGGCTACGCCCCGCGCCGCAATCCTGAAATTGTCGTCGCCGTCCTCGTGCAGGAAAGCGGCCAGCACGGCGGCACCGCTTCCGGCCCGGTCGTGCGCGACATCATCAAGGCCTACTACGACAAGAAAAACAAAAACACTCAGGGCCAGACCACCGTGGACTACAAGCACTACGATTTTGGTGATGGCACCAATCCGGCGGACGCTGCCGCAGTCGTCAATGCGGCTCAGCCCGATGCTCCGGCAAAAGCTGCACCCGCACCGGCAGCGACCGCGGCAGCCATCATGCCGCCGCAACCAGCACCGCCAGCGGCTAAAGTCGCGCGCCGCTAGATTTTTGCTTTTGCAATTACAGCAGTCGATTCGAGCAGCGCGAACGTAGAACCGGCCAGTCCAGTGGCCCGCGCAAAGGAAAAATGAAAGACGCACCCGGAACTCGCGATTACGACTGGTGGCTGCTCGCCATCCTCGCGGCCATCTGCACCTTCGGCGTGATCGAAATCTATTCCGCCACCCACGGCAGCTCTCTCGCCGGCATGCACATGAAGCAGATCCGCTGGCTGGTCATCGGTTTCGCGCTGATGTTCGCGCTTTCCCGCCTCGACTATCATCTGATCCTCGATCAGGCCCCGATTTTGTACCTCATCGGCATCGTCGCCCTGATCGCCGTCCTGGCCATGGGCCACTACCCGCTTCGGAGCCAAACGCTGGATTCCCATCCTCGGCGAATTCTTTCAGGTGTCAGAATTGGTAAAGTTGATTATAATCATTGTAGTCGCGCGCTTCTTTGCGGAAGTGCGCACCGATGAGCTTTCCCTGCAGGATTTGATCAAAGCAGGATTGTTAGTAGGGCTGCCGCTGGTCTTGATTTTGAAGCAGCCCGATCTGGGTACAGCGTTGGTGCTGTTGCCGATGCTGGTCGTGGGCGCGTTTCTGGCCGGCCTGCAATGGCAGCACGCCGCGATAATTTCTCTGGTGGGACTTATTGGCAGTAGGCAGCGTTTTTTATCCCCCGGTCAGCCGGCACATTCTGAAACCGTATCAACGGGAGCGGGTAACTTCCTTCCTGCATCCGGAAGACGACGCCAAAGGTTCCGGCTATCAAGTGCTGCAATCGAAGATTGCCGTCGGTTCCGGCGGTTTCTGGGGCAAAGGTTTTGGCAACGGCAGTCAGAATCAACTGGGCTACATCCCCGTCCGTTATTCCGATTTCATCATGTCCGCGTGGGCTGAAGAACAGGGATTCAAAGGCGTGCTGCTTGCCCTTGGGCTGTATATGGCGCTGCTGCTTCGACTGGTCCAGAATGCTCAACGCGCGAAAGATCGCGCGGGAATGTTTCTGGTCATGGGCGTGGCCGCCGCGCTTGGTTTTCACGTTTTAGTAAACGTGGCCATGGTCATCGGCGCTATGCCGGTTACCGGGATTCCGCTGCCGCTCATGAGCTACGGCGGTTCCGCCACGTTGTTTGTTTTCCTGGCGATTGGCCTGGTGATGAATGTCCGGCTTCGCCGCTTCGTCAACTGACGAACCGCCAGTGCCCGTTTGACGCGCCCGCCTCGGCAGGCCGCCCTCGGGTATAGCTTCAAATAGTTTTTAAAATGATTGGAACGGGTTGACCGCCCTGCAGCCGCTGTTTTGTTTGACCGCTCGCGGTCGCCGGTAAATTTAAGGAAATAAGAGTGAGGACAGCATCGTCCGCCGTTTGCCTGGGAAGCTCCCCGCAACGGATTAGCCTCGATAGACTGAGGAATCATCGTTTCAGCGATGGCTCGCACCCGCGCCATCCCCTCCGCCTTCGAACGTCAAAACCACCTCCAAGCGGTTGTGGCCACGTGTGTCCCGGTAACCCCGGGGCAGGCGCCGGTTTCTCGGACCTCCGACGGGCACAAGCTCGCGGCGATGCCTCCCGAGGAGTTTTATGTCAAAAGAATTAGTTATTTCAGCGGCCTCCCATGAACGGCGGGTCGCGATACTTGAAGAAGGTCAGTTAGTAGAAATTTATATCGAGCGCGAAAAAGAGTTCGCCCTCGTCGGCAGCATCTACAAAGGCAAAGTCACTCGCGTCCTTCCTGGAATGCAATCGGCTTTCGTCGACATCGGTCTCGATGGCGACGCCTTCCTGTACGTCAGCGACGTTTTCGAAAATCTCGAAGATTACGATCACGACCACGCGCACGAAGCGCCGCGCCCTGGCGCGTCTGCGCCCGGGCCACATCTGGTCGCTCCGCTCGCCTCCGCCGAAGACGTGGAACACGACGCGGAATCGCATTCCGTCGAACTGCTTCCCGGCGAATCGCTCGCGCCAGAGCTCGGCGCACGACGGCCATGTGAGCGAAGTCCGAAGCTCACGACGATTCGCTCATCGAAGTTTCCGATGACGAGCACGCTGCTGACGCCGCGGCAACCAGCGCGACGCCAGACGACGAAGCATGGCGAAGAGCGCCAGCCCGGAAACGTTCATCCCGCCGCCGGACACGAACCGAATTCGAAGCTGGCGACGAGCGCCAGCCGGAATCCAACGCTTCCGCGCCGCAAAATTTCGGTCCCAACTACAAAGCTTCGCAAAACTATCCGCCGCGCGGCGGCAACGCCCGCCCCGGCCAGAATTTCGGCGGCGGCCCGACCGCGGCAACGATCGCGTGGCAACGATCGCGGCAACGACCGCGGTGGCCAAGGTGGCGATCGTGGTCAGGACTCTGGCGGTGGTCGCGGCCGCTTCGGCCGTCGTGGCGGACGCCGTCGTGGCAGCCGCCCCGGTGGCGCACCTGGTGGCGGACGCAATTTGCCGCCCTCGAAATACGCTTCGCCGCAAGGTGGCGGCTCCGAGCCGCGTAGCGATTCACGTGGGGACTCGCGCGGCAACGACCAGCGCAATCAAGGCCAGAATCGCGGCTCGCAACCTCGCGGCTTCGAGCCACGTGGCGCCGAGAACGCGGCTTCGATAATCGCCGTCCGGAAACACCGCGCCACGGCGGTCCTTCCTCGAGCGCGCCGAATTTCGATGCCGCCGAAGAGCCGATCCTCCTTCCGGGCGAATCGCTCGCGAAATATCGCGGCAAGCCTGCCGCATCCTCCTCTGCTCCCGTAGCCGAACCGCAGCCTACCGACGAACCTCCGAAGACACGCGAAAACTCGTCAGCCGTCCAGCGCTGGTCCACTCGCGCAACCGCGGCGCTCCTGCAACCGGAGGTCCCGCGCCGCTTCACCGGCGGTCTGCCTCGCTGGCTGCTGGCCGATGCCGGCGCTGAATCCGAAGCCGCTCCCGGTTTCCGCCGACGAAAATATCGGCGTCGCCGACGACTCCACGCTTTCCGCGCACGGAAATAATCCGCCGCGCCACGAAGCGTCTCCGCTGGAGCTGCCCGCAGCTCCCGACCGAGACCGAGCAGCTCAACGACGATCAGATCGCCGCTCTCGCTTCCGGCATCGTGGAAGCCAAGCAGGAAGAAATTCGCGAAGTCGCCCACGCTGACTCTCTCGCGGGCGGAGCCATTTTCGAAGACGAAGAAGAAGACGTCGAAGAAGTAGAAGTCCTGAAGAAGTTTCAGAAGTCGTCGAAGAAGAAGACGAAGAAGACGAGGAAGAAGCCGAAACGAAGTCCACGCCGCCGAATCCGAATCTTCCACGCGAAGTTTCCCAGCTTACCGACGAAGAGCACGCCGAAGTGGAAGAAGGCCGCGCCGCCAATCGCGCCGAAGCCGAAGCCGACGCCGCTCACGAAAGCGCCGAGCATCATGCCGCTCTCGGCATTCACGAAGCGGAACATGCAGCGAAGACCACGCCGAGCGCCGAGCATCACGAAGGCACCCACGGCCAGGAAGTGACCGAACGCGCCGTCGCCGGAGATATTTCCGCCGATTCGCTGGTCTCCTCCGCCGCCGTCACGCCCATCGCCGAAGACGACATCATCCTGCTGCCCGGAGAAACCCGCTCCCCGCGCAGCGTCGGCGGCGCACCCGCTCCTCGCGAAGAATTTCCGCGCGACTCCGCGCGCGTCGGCGGCAATCCGCGCCAGCGTTTCCAGCGCCCCTTCCGCAGCGGCAGTGGCGGACGCGATCGCGGCCGCGATAATCGCGGCGGCCGTCCCGACAGCCGTGGACCGCGCCATGACAATCGTGGTGGTCGATCGCCGAAGTCGCAGCGGCCGCCCCGAGCGCTCCGGCAGCGGTGGCCGTCCCGGCCAGCGTTTCGAACGCCGCCCCAGCGGACCAGGCGGTCCGCGTCATGATCGCGGCTATCAGGGCGGCCATCACTCCGGCCCTTCGCGCCGCCCGCAGCTCATTTCCGAAATGCTCAAGGCCGGTCAGGATGTAGTCATCCAGATCGCCAAAGAGCCGCTCGGCAAAAAGGGCGCGCGCATCACCAGCCACGTCGCGTTGCCCGGACGTTTCCTGGTGTACATGCCGACCATTGATCACATCGGCGTGTCCCGCAAAATTGCCAGCGCCGACAATCGCTCGCGTCTCCGCCGCCTCGTCGGCGAAGCCCGCGGCAGCTATCCCGGCGGCTTCATCGTGCGCACCGCGGCAGGCGGCGCCACCGATGAAGAAATTCGCGCCGACATCGAATTCCTCGGCACCACCTGGAACGAAATCAAGGAACGCAGCGAACAGCGCAAAGCTCCCTCGCTGCTCCATCGCGATCTCAATCTCGTCGAACGCATCCTGCGCGATTACGTCAGCGACGATTTCACCGCCATCTGGATCGACAGCGAAGAGGAATACAGCAAGGTCGTCGAATTCGTCAGCCGCTTCCAGCCCAAGCTGGTCAGCCGCGTCAAGCTCTACACCAAGGAAACGCCCATCTTCGAAGAGTTCGGCATCCAGCACGAACTCGACAAAGCTCTGCGCGCCAAAGTGTGGCTCAAGTCCGGCGGCTACATCGTCATCAACCACACCGAAGCGCTGGTGGCCATCGACGTCAACACCGGCAAATTCGTCGGCAAAGGCTCCACGCGCCTGGAAGACACCATCGTCAAAACCAATCTCGAAGCGGTGAAAGAAATCGTTCGCCAGATTCGCCTGCGCGATCTCGGCGGCATCATCGTGGTCGACTTCATCGACATGGAAGAGCGCCGCAACCGCGACAAAGTTTTGTTCGCGCTGCAGCAGGCCCTCGAAGAAGACAAGGCCCCGTCGAAAGCGCTGAGCTTCAACGAATTCGGCCTCGTCTGCATCACCCGCAAACGCACCAAGCAGGCTCTCGAGCGCGTGCTCTGCCAGCCCTGCCCCTATTGCACCGGCTCCGGCATGGTCAAATCCATCCCCACGCTGTGCTACGAAATCCAGGCCGAAGCCCGCAAAATGGCCGTCGCCGGACACGAAGGCCCCAACCTGACCCTGCGCGTCCATCCCGAAATCGCCAAAGCCCTGAAAACCCGCGAGTCCCTGCTCATGGACGAACTGGAGCAAACCTCGCACAAACACATCATCATCCAGTCCGACGCCACCCTGCACTGGGAGCAGTACGACATCTACTGATACATATTTCTATTCGTCACCGCCTCGCTCATTCAGTTTCCCACCCTCGATTTTTGAGGGTGTTTTTTTGTCTCGCGATTCCAAGCGCAATGTACGACACGATGCGTATCCCTGACTCAATACAGTCGACACAACATCCCATTCCAGTTGCTGCGAGGCCGTCCTTACCTGGTGAGGTCGTTGTTAGAACGTGGTAATCACGTATAAAGCCCTCCGGTGTCGTGTATAATGAGTTGCAACAATTTGCACAATGTTGATATTTAGCTCAATCTTGAGGTGTTGACAAATGGCCAAAAGAAAGAAGATATTGAGATTATCTCGTAAACAAGTTGAGGCGGGTGTACTAATGAGCTCATCCGCCTCTTACAGTGAAATCAGTCTGAGCAGGTTGCGGTCACGGCTCAGTGATGTGCTAAACAGGGTGCAATACGGGAAAGAGTGTGTGTTAGTTACGAATTACGGCAAGAAAGTTGCTCAGCTATTGCCGGTCCCGGAGGAATAGGAGGCCCCATGAAGATATCGAAACTACTTGAAAGCTTGAACTTTGTTGGTCAGGCCGAGGGCGACAGGCTGACCTACTATGTTTTTCAAGGAGACGGTCCTTACCTTGTCGCAGCACCAAATGACCGCGGCGGCTTCAACGTGAATATCGTTGATCGAGAGGCTCCAGACGTGGTGGGGCGGAGATTCAAGGGCAAGCGTGTTACTGGCAGGCTCCTTGTCGAGCAGGGCAGACGTCCGGATCTTTTTGGCGCTGCTTTTGCTCCTCTCAACGCCCTCTATGTGATGGTTGCGCTTGGCCGTGCGCGCAAACTTAAAAAACGCGATGGCAGAGCGCTCGTCTTCACTGTCAAGAAATGAACAAGCAGTGCTGCTTTGCAAATCTTCGATCTGAAAATACTTGTTTACCTTAGCGACTCATTCTAGGAACACCTGAGCTATAACTTCATTTTTTCTCTGGGAACAAGATGGCCTCGCCTGGATTTTTTAATGCGGACAAAATATTTTCCGCGACTTTTTCGATAAGCTTTGTGCCCCAGAAGGGGTCTCGCATGTCATAGTAAATAACGCGCACATGGCGGACGTCGAAGGGCACGTCGTCTTCATTTGCCGACACGAGTACAACAGGCTTACGAAGTGCGTGTGCCAGACCGAGTTCATAAAGAACGTTGGGATTCCGGCCTGTTAACTCGGCCACAAGTACCCTGGCACTGTGTATCCCTGACCAAATCTGATCAATAATTTTCCCAGTTCCAAAAATTTCTGCGTCGGCTCTTACAGCTTTGAGTTTCGCTTTGTCAATCGCGGGTTGGTATACAGTGGTGTAGTAACCCCCTAAGGGCGCGCGAACGGCATCATTACAAAACATGTATCTGTAGACTGTACCGTTATCCCCTTTGAAAGCTTTTTTATCTGTTCTTCTCCAACGCCGCTGCTAACTTCGGTAGGGAGGGTGGCATTTATAACACGATATTTATCTGATCCTACGTCCTCGAGTAGTTCGGCGTCTTTTAGAGATTGTAGGAAAACGTCAATAAATTCATTAATCTTTGCTCTTGGTACCTTGAAGGAGTCAACCGCGGTGTTAACAAGGAATTCGGTATCGGGGAGTTTCTCCCCCGATACCGCTTGTAGAAATCGCCTATCACCGGGGCTTTGAGAACGGCTTCCCGCAAACCATCGAGACGGTCTTTGGGCTCCTGAGGCCGAATAATCTTCCGCGCAAGGTCGGTTGGTTTTATTTTTCCCGGTGAAGGCCGTTCCAAGAACCCATATTTAATCGCTGAACTGATTTCTACACCAACTGAGCCGGTCCAGCCAATTTTTGCGAAGCTTGCCGCTTCGCGGTCACTGCATTCACTTCCGGCGTTTTGGTCCAAAATTGCCTGGGGGATACGGAGGCACTTGAGAACGGAGTCCTTTGGAAACGCAACTCGTCCACCGCCACCACGGGCGGGGCGTGTCCGGTTCCGGGATTGTTTTTCTGGCCTCGGTCGACGCTGGCCCGTTTTGTTCTTTTTGGGCTGCACCTTTGCCTCGCTCTTGCTTGTTTCCTCAGTTACTTGTCCAACCTCCGGGTCGCAATGCTATCTAGCTTTCATTTAATTATCAAGTAAGTCAATATGAACACAAGTTGTTCTGCTGCTTCCACTTAAAACGAGGGAACAGACTGAACGTTTTCATGGAAACTCGTAAACTTCGAGGTCCCGAGTGTCCCACACGACGGTTTTCGTGGGGGTTTTTTGGGGGTTTTCACGGCGGAGTGGCGAGGTGCTGCAGGTGGGAGCGGAGATGCAGCATGGCGGCGTCGAAAGGCTCGATGGATTTAGAGGCGCGGGAGAGCATGACGGCTCCCTCCATGACGGCGAGGACGAACTGGGAAAGAGATTTGAGATTGACGTTGGCGGGAGCGGCGGGCGGGCGTCCTGGAGCGAGCGCTCCACTGCGGCGGTCCAGGTTTGGAAGCAGGAGGAAACTTTTTCGAGGAGCTGGTTTTCTGGGATTTCCAGGGCGACTTTGCCGAGAAGGCAGCCGCAGCGGAAGTTGGATTTGATGAGGGTGCCGCGGTAATGGGTGAGCACAAACATGACCCGTTCGACGGGATCGGAAGACTGGCTGCCAGCGGGGGCCATGACGCGGGGCTGGAAGGCGCGGATGTATTCGTCAAGAAGGGACAGCAGGATGTGGGCTTTGCTGTGGAAGTGGTAGTAGAAGCTGCCGGTGCTGGCGCGGGCGTCCTGCAGGATGTCGTCGAGGGAGGCGGCGTGGTAGCCGTGCAGCCAGAAGAGCCGGTGCGCGGAGTCGAGGATGCGGTTGCGAGAGCGGGATGGACGGGGCATGGTGGCTCCTTGAAGCTGGCGGTGTGAGAATGTGGATGGTACTGGGACTTTTTGTGTAGCGAGCGTTCTCTACAGTGATTTTTGGGGTTATGGGGTCTCCCGGGGCCTTGCGAACTGTGCGATGCGTCCATTTTCGGGTGGGCTTCGCCTGCGGACGCAGAAAGACGGTGCGGCCGGGGTGTTAGATTTGTTTGGAATGAGTGTGTCGGGTTGCGGTGGAAGATAACCGCAGAATTACTTGACTGAAGTATATCGTTCGAGAGGATTAAAGTACAGAAATTTTTGGATTCGGGGTTTGTCGTTCGAATGTGGGGGAGCGGTGTTTTGCGTTGGCGTGCGAATCTGTTTAAGAAAATCCCCACACGAAAAACCGTCGTGTGGGGATGCCCTAAAAGCTTCGGCTATAGCGGCTCCGTTTTCGCTAAAAGACGGGGGCCGGCGTGATGTAACTAGCACGAATGGCTTACGAAAACCCCCACACGAAAAACCGTCGTGTGGGGCACCCTAAATTCGTCGAGACCGTTGTGTGAGGTTACCCGGTAATGCCCTCATGCGCCCTTGCCACACTTTCCCGTGTGCTATGATTTTTCCTGCACAGGAGTTTTCCCAGCGCATGACCGCCCGCATCCTTGACGGCATTAAAATTCGCGATGAAATTTTCGCCGAGCTGAAAGGCGAAGTCGCGGAGATGACCGCCGCGGGCATTCGCCCGGGGCTTGCCGCCGTTCTGGTGGGCGAAAATCCCGCATCGCAGCTTTACGTAAAAAGCAAAATCGCCGCCTGCGAACAACTGGGCATCGCCAGCTGGATGCACACCCCGCCGGCCACGGTAACCACTCGCGAGCTTCTGCAACTGGTGGATACGACTTGAACGGCGATCAGGCCGTGGACGGCATCCTCATCCAGCTTCCGCTGCCGTCGCAGGTGGACACCAAGCTGGTGCTCGAATCCGTGGATCCCGCCAAAGATGTGGACGGCTTTCATCCCATGAATCTCGGCCGCCTGGTCAGCGGACGCCCCGGCCTGGTGGCCTGCACGCCCGCGGGCTGCATGGAAATTCTGCGCCGCGGCAACATCGCCATCGAAGGCGCCAACGCCGTCGTGCTGGGCCGCAGCGACATTGTGGGCAAGCCCATGGCGCTGCTTTTGATGCACGCCAACGCCACCGTCACGATTTGCCATTCCAAAACGCGCGACCTGCCCGGCACGGTGCGCAACGCCGACATCGTCGTCGCCGCCATGGGCAAAGCCGGCTACGTGGCCGCCGACTGGATCAAGCCCGGCGCGGCGGTAATAGACGTCGGCACCAATCGCGTCACCGATGCAAAAGAAGCCGAGCGCCTCTTCGTCAATTCGCCCGAGCGCCTGGCAAAATTTCGCGTCAAAAATTCCGCGCTGGTTGGCGACGTGCATCCCGACGCCATTAACGTGGCTGGAGCGCTCACTCCCGTCCCCGGCGGCGTCGGCCCCATGACCATCACCATGCTCATGAGCAACACCGTGAAAGCCGCGCGGCTCCGCCGTGGCGACCATGCATCCGACGCTTCACCCGCGAAGCCGGCGCACAGCGCCATCGCGCGATAAAAACGCTAGGACACGATAGAATCAGTCATGCTTCGTCTCGGCCTTACCGGCGGCATTGCCAGCGGCAAAAGCACCGTCGGCTCCATGCTTCGCAAACTAGGGCTCACCGTGCTGGATGCCGATTCCATCGCGCACGAGCTCATCGAAACCGGCGAACCCGCTTACGACGAAGTCGTCCGGGAATTCGGCACTGAGATTCTGAACGGCGACAAACGCATCAGCCGCGCGGCTCTGGCCAAAATTGTATTTGCTGATCGGGCTAAGCTGCAGCGCCTCAACGCCATCGTGCACCCGCGCGTGGAAGAGCGCCTGCTCGTGGAATTTGAAAAATTGCAACGCCATGCCGCGCCAACCGTCGCCTTCGTGGAAGCTGCGTTGATCATCGAAGCCGGCTTGGATAAAAAACTCGACGGCGTGGTGGTCGTGTGGTGCCAACCGGAGCAACAACTTGAACGTCTGCTCGCGCGCGGTCTCTCCGATGAAGAAGCGCTCCGTAGAATTAATTCTCAACTTCCGCTGGCAGAGAAATTACGCCTAGCCACCGAGAAAATCGATTGCTCCGGCTCGCTCGCACGCACCCGCAAGCAGGTCGACGAGCTGGCCACTAAACTTCGCGCCGTGCGTCCAACAGGTGTGAGCTAAAATGAGCGACGAACTTTCCGGAAGTTAAGCGGCACCTCTGTCGCACCGCAAAAAAGGAAAACCGAAAATGAGCGCCTCCCGATCGTCCAGTTTGATCCGCCTCGCACTCGCGGCGGTAATCATAATTTTCGCCGCCTATTGGGCCGGCGGCCGCTGGGGCGCTCGTCAACCGGTTAATGTCGGCGCCGGAGCGCTGGGCGAATCCAGACCCGCCGGCCTGCCTGTTAATCTCGCGGAACGCGATGCCGCCCTCACCGACGATGAATCCATCAACGTGCGCATTTATCGCCAGACCGCTCCGGCCGTCGCCAACGTGCTCACCAAAGCCACGCAATACGATTTCTTCATGGATCCCGTTCCGGTGGAAGGCGCGGGCTCCGGCTTTATCATCGATAAGCGCGGCTACATCCTCACCAATTTTCACGTGGTGCAGGAAGCCCAATCCATCGAAGTCGTCCTCGGCGACCAGTCGCGCTATCCCGCAAAATTCATCGGCGCCGATCAGCGCAACGACGTGGCGCTGCTGAAAATCGAACCCAACGGAAAAAACCTGGCGACTCTTCCGCTGGGCGACTCCGGCAATTTGCAGGTGGGGCAAAAAGTTCTGGCCATCGGCAATCCTTTCGGTTTTCAAAGCACGCTGACCACCGGAGTAGTCAGTGCCTTGGGCCGCACCGTGCAGACCAGCGAAACCACTTACATTGATGAAGCCATCCAGACCGACGCGGCCATCAATCGCGGAAATTCCGGCGGCCCGCTCATCAACTCGCATGGCGAAGTCATCGGCATCAACTCCGCCATCTACACGCCCTCGGGCACAACGGCAGGCATCGGCTTCGCCATTCCAGTCAACACCGCAAAAAGCATCGCCAACGATCTGATCACCGACGGCCGCGTGCACCGCGCATTCCTGGGAGTGGAGACCCTGCCAGTCGGCGGCTATTTATCGCAAGCGCTAGATTTGCCGGTGCAGGAAGGGTTGCTGGTGCAAACGGTGACCCGCGGCGGACCGGCCGCAGCCGCAGGCATTAAAGGCGGCGATCAAGTCGCGCAAGCTGGCATGCGCCGCATCAACATTGGCGGCGACGTCATCACTTCCATTGACGGCCAGCCGGTCACCAATCAGTTCGATGTAAACAAAATCCTCAATCGCAAGCGCCCCGGCGAAACCGTGCCCGTCACCCTCTATCGCGGCGGCAAAAAAATCGACCTGCAAGTCAAACTAGCCGAGCGTGCCACCAAATAATCCACGAGTCTTTTCTGGGTGCCCCACACGACGATTCTTCGTGTGGGGATTTTGGTAATGTACATCACGTTGTTACAGCTACTATAAGTTTTATAGACATCCGCAGTTCCAACGAGACAAATCTCATTCCCACTAGTCTAACCCGTCACACCGGCCGCAACGATCTCCACTTTCTAACTTTCAGTTGTTACCGAAGATTACCTCTGCTGAACTCTCCGCAAGTCCCGAACGTTCTTCCTCCAAACCCTGGAAGAAATCCGCTCGCGATACGAACTGGACTGGTCGGTTACGTGGTCATGCCCAACCACGTGCATCTCTTGTTAGGAGAACCCCGCAACCAGACTCCATCTCAAATTCTAAGCATTTTGAAGCAACGTGTGTCCCGAGACCTCCGTAAAGAAATAATCTTCGCTCACTCAGCCAGCCTAATCTTGGAATCCGGCGAGGAACTAACGCACTTCTGGCAGCCCAGGTGTCATGACTTCAACGTCTATAGCGATTAGAAGATCAGAGAAAAACTTGCTTATATGCATGCTAATCCGGTGAAGCGGGGGTTGGTCGAAAACCCGGCTGACTGGATCTGGAGTAGTTACTCTTTTTACGAGGAAGGACGGACTTGGAATAGTAAAAATCGATGGCGTGTAGGGAGAGAACTCTGAGCTCCTTCATTGCCAAAATCCCCACACGAAAAACCGTCGTGTGGGGCACCCGGCTCACCGCAGAAATTCGGCGCGATAGTTTTCGCGCTGCGCTTCGGTTAACTGAAACCAGCCCTCCGCAACATCCCGCACGCGCTCCAGCTCGCGCTGCATTTCCGCCTGCTTGGCTTCCATAGCCTGCGCGTCCGCATCTGCGGGCACAAAAATCGGGGGCGCGCAAACGATCACCGCGTGTGCGAATGGCGCGGGCAACAGGAAATGGTCCCAGGTTTTTGTAAAGGTCTTTCCGCGGTCCACGCCGATATGAAAGACCATGATGGGGCAGCCACTCTTGCGCGCCAGCATCACTGGACCGGGCTTGGCCACATAGCGCGGACCGCGCGGGCCATCAATCGTGAATCCGCAATCCTTGCCCTCTTCCAGCCGCCGGGCCATCACGGCCAACCCTCGCAAACCGCCCCGCGTCGAACTTCCTTGTGCGGTGCCGAATCCCAGCCACTCGATTACTTTGCGCGTCCACTGCCCGTCGAACGCCGTGGTATTGAGCACCACCACGCCGCGATTTCTGGCCCACCACACCACCGGAATAATTACGCGATGCCAGAACGCAAAAATGCAGCGCCGCCCGGAAGCATGGACCCTCTCGAATGTTCTGGTATCCGACCAATTCATAGCGCAGCGTCGGGCCCAGCGCGCAAATGACGCTATAGACCGCCGCAGCAATGATGGGAATTTGAATGCGCCGGGACCACGGCAGCTGTGGGAGCCGCGTGTCGTAATGTAAATTTACCGGCTCGCTTGGGGTCTTGCGCAGGTGTTGCGGAGGAGGGCTCTCTACTTGGTCCGCTCTGCGCACCTCGCCCTGCTTCAGCGTTAGCCATCGTCGTATAGTATAGGCCGAGAGCGTTTCACCAGTTTTTCGTGACGTGCGCTATTGTTGCAGGAGTACCGCGTTGCCTTTGCAGCTTGAAAAACGAAATTCACGGCGAAGCACAGCGTTCCTGTTGGTGACGGCGTTCGCGTTGTCCGTCGCGGCCACTCAAAACGGCCGCGCGCGCCGACAATCCGCCACCCGGCGATGCCGTCGGCGTTATCGAAGGTGAAGCCATCGCCGTCACCGGCCCGATGAGCGTAGACACCGTGAACGGCCAGGTCGTCACTATGCTGCGCAGCGGCAGCGATGTGCGCGTCAAATCCGGCAGCGCGCGCATCAAGCTGGTGGAAGGCGGCCAGATTTCCATCTGCGGGCCTGCGCATCTTTCCGTGTTGAAGTCCGGCACCGCTCTTACCATCGCGCTAGACACCGGAACGATTCACGCGCACATCGAGCGCCAACCACTCCTGACCATGTACACGCCGCAAATCCAGGCGCAGCCCGTGGCCATCGGTGACGGTGCGCAGGACACGGTCATCGGTTTCGACGCCGCCGGCGCCATGTGCATCCGCACCAACCGCGGCGCCCTGCGCCTCGAGCAACAACTCACCGGGCAAAGTGTACTGGTGCCGCAGGGAGGCGACGTTTTTCTTTCCAGCGGGCAAATCGATTCCCTCCGCACCAGCTCAAGCCCTGGTCACTGTTCGTGCGAGCTGCAAATCGTGGAAGCTCCGCCGCCGCAACCCGAAATCAGCCATCTCGCCACCGCCGAAGAAGTGCGCCGCAAAGTGGAAGTCGAAGACGTGAAACCCAAGATTCCAAACGCAGATGTACAAAAGCCTTTAGCTCCGAAAGAAGAGCCCATTTATCAGGTGTTCGTTCCGCCCCTGATATTCGACGCGAAGGCCGCCGTGCAACCGGAAGTCGACACCAAGATGATCGTGCTGATTCGCCGTGTGCGCGTCAGGCCCACACTTATTTTTCAGGGACGAGTGGAAGGCGACCTGGTCGCGGCCAAAGAACCTGTTGCGGCAATTGCAGTTCATCCTCCCGCGGCTTCAGCTACCGCAGTTGTAGCCAATCCGGCAACTGCCGGCAAGCCTTCGAGCACGCAGCCACCGCCAAAGAAAGAGGAATCACTCACCGAGCGGGTGCGCACTTTTGTTCACAAGCTTTGGCCTTGAGGATTTCTCAGTTGTTCTAGGTATTTACTTTTAGGACCGCTAAGTTTAGGCTTATGTAGTATTCAGTCCCCGTTGGACCTACCAGGTCTGTGTTTCCAGCCGCAGAACCGTAATTCGCTTGTAATCCTCTTGTGAGGAAATTCTAGCATTTTGATAAAAGGAACCCTGACCATGGCTTGGCGCAATCATGTGAATTTGCGGCACCTATCCTCTTGGCTGGCTTGTTTGGCGATTGTGCTGGTCGGCGTTGGATGTGCCGATGTGAAGTCCAACAGCACCAACCCCCAGAGCATCGTCATTACTGTGAGCCCGACCAGCGCTTCGGTGCAGCCCTCGGCGACACAAAAATTTTCAGCTTCCGTCACGGGATCATCGAATACCGCAGTAAGTTGGCAGGTAAACGGGATGGCGGGTGGGGATTCCACACATGGCACGATTGATGCCTCGGGAATGTTCACCGCGCCTGCGGCAGTGCCTACCCCTGCTACCGTCACCATCACTGCGGTTTCTCAAGCCAATGCCGCCAAGACGGCCACAGCGCAGGTTACGATTGCCGCTGCAACTGCTGCCGTTGCCGTCAGCCTGAATACCACTGCGGTCTCCCTGCAAACTGGTAACAGCACCACTCTTACTGCCACGGTCCAGAATGATTCTCAGAATAAAGGCGTTACCTGGGCACTGGCGGGCGCGGGCTGCAGCGCAGCCACATGTGGAACACTTTCGAGTGCGACGAGTGCATCGGGCACTGCCATAACCTACACCGCACCCGCAACCGTACCGACCCCGGCAACTGTCACCGCAACGGCCACGTCTGTTGCGGACACTACCAAGACTGCCAGCGTCACAATTACTGTCAGCGCCACAGTGACTGGTGCAGTGGCCGTCACTATTACGCCCAAACGCGCAGGATTGACGACCGGCCAGGCACAAACTTTTACCGCCACAGTTACAGGTAGCACCACTACAACGGTGACATGGGAAGTCGATACCATCGCCGGTGGCAATGCCACCGTGGGAACGATCACCACCGCGGGAGTTTATACGCCCCCGGTATCAGCCGGCAATCACGCTGTCGGCGCGCGTGCGGTCGCGGACACCACAGTTTCGGCAACCGCCAGCGTGGCCATTACTGATCTTGCGGGAGTATTTACCTATCACAACGACTTGTCCCGCGACGGCGTCAACGCCAAGGAATATGCGCTGAACACTACCACCGTGAAAACTGGCACGTTCGGCAAGCGGTTCGCCTGTACCATCGACGCGTCTGCGTACGCGCAACCGCTGTGGGTCGCCAACGTCTCCATTGGTGGAGCAAATCACAATGTGATTATCGCTGCCACACAGCACAACACTGTTTACGCCTTCGACGCGGACGCTTCGCCCTGCCAGACGCTCTGGTCCAAGAGCCTGATGGCGAGCGGTGAAACCTGGGTCACCAGCGGAGACGTGAACTCTGACGACATCACCCCGGATATCGGTATCGTGGGCACACCAGTCATAGATCCGGCTACGCAAACGATTTACCTGGTTTCCAAATCCAAGACGACTGCGGCAAGTGTCGCTATTCACCAGCGGCTACATGCCTTGAGTTTAATAGATGGCTCCGAAAAGTTCGCCGGACCGAAGGAAATCGCATTCAGCTCCGGGGGGAAAACTTTTGACCCCAGAACTCAAAACCAGCGGTGCGCATTAGCTTTGGTCAACGGTGTGGTTTACATCGCTTATGCTTCACACGGAGACCAGCCTGTGTACTACGGTTGGCTGGTCGGTTACAACGCTTCCACTTTGGCGCAGACCTCGGTTTTCAACGTCGACCCCACCGACGGCTTTGGCGGCATCTGGATGTCCGGAGGGGCCCCCGCCGCCGATTCCGCTAACAATCTGTTTTTAATCACTGGAAACGGAAACTGGAACGGCACGACCGAATTCGGCGATAGCTTCCTGAAGTTATCAACCGGCAGCGGACTTGGGATATCTAGCTTTTTCACGCCGAGCAACGAGTCTGCATTAAATTCCGACGACGTGGATTTCGGTGCTGGCGGCGCCGCCATCCTTGTAGACGCCGTTGGTGGGCCAGCACCGCATCTGGTTGTCGGCGGCGGCAAAATAGGAGTCATGTATGTACTGAATCGCGACAACATGGGCGGCAAAAGTGCCAATGACGCTGGGGCAGTACAATCGTTTTCGGTGGCCGATCCCATATTCGCCACACCAGCCTTTTGGCAAAATACTCTGTATGTCGGGCCGATAAATGACCACCTGAAGGCTTACGGACTCAGCAACACCACTGGCCAATTCACAACGGCACCGACCTCTCAGTCCAGCGGAAGTTATGGCTTTCCTGGTTCGACGCCATCCGTTTCAGCTCAGGGCACGAGCAACGGAATCGTTTGGACCATAGAAAGGATTTCCGGAAGCCCCGCAGTGTTGCACGCATTTGACGCGACTAACCTCGCCACGGAACTGTGGAACAGCAACGGCAACGCGGGCGATCATGCCGGTCAAGTCGTCAAATTCACCGTTCCTACCGTGGCGAATGGAAAGGTGTATGTGGGAACCGCTGGAGAAATCAGCGTGTACGGTTTGTCGCCGAACTAAGTTTTGCGCGAGCCTAAGATTAACAATAGAAACGCCGTCGAATTTTTTCGGCGGCGTTTTCTTTTTTGTGATGGAGAGCTGGTTACTACATGCCTTCGTAGTTTGGGCCGCCGCCGCCTTCGGGGACGACCCAATCAATGATCTGGTAAGGGTCGGCGATGTCGCAGGTTTTGCAGTGCACGCAGTTGGCGGCGTTGATTTTTAACTTGGGATTACCTGCTGCGTCTTTGGCCATTTCATAAACCGCGGCCGGGCAAAAATACTGGCAAGGATTTCCGTACTCCACCACGCATTGTGTCGCGCACACATTCAGATCGCGCACGATCAGGTGGCAGGGCTGATCTTCTTCGTGCCGCGTGCCAGAGTGATAGACGTCCGTCAGGCGGTCGAACGTCAGCTTGCCATCACCTTTGAAACGCTCGGCTTCCTGATGACTTGTCGCCGGACGCGATTTTTCCAAGGTCTCGAGTTTCTTGTAGGCCTGGTAGCCCTCATGATTGCGCATCGGATCGATCAGTCCTCGGCCACCGGAAATGAACTGCAGGCCGGTCTGAAATAATCCGGGGATCAATCCATGCTGGAAAGACTGATGGAAGTTGCGAACTTCCCAGAGTTCTTTCTTGATATAACTTTCTTCCACTTTTTTCGGGAAGGCGCTGAGTGTTTTCGATGAAGTATCGCCAGCTTTCAGTGCTTCAAAAATTGTTTCTGCCGCCAGTATTCCGCTCTTAATGGCTAAGTGAATCCCTTTGAGCCTTTGCGAATCGAGAAAACTTCCGGAATCGCCGATGATCAGGGCGCCGTCCAGATAATTTCTCGGCATGGCATACCAACCGCCATACGGCAGGGATTTCGCTCCGTAACGCACCAGCTTGCCGCCCGCAAGAATTTTGCTCAGGTACGGGTGCGTCTTCCATGTCTGAAAAGCTGCGTGTGGATCGAATTTGGGGTCCGCATATTCGAGCGCGACCACAAGTCCGATCGAAACGCGATTGTTGGAGAGTCCGTAAATCCAGCCGCCACCATACATATCCGTCGAAATCGGCCATCCCAGTGTGTGCGCTACAAAACCGGCAGGAATTCTTCCCGGCTCGACGTCCCACAATTCCTTTATGCCCAGGCCGTAGGTTTGCGGATTAATATTTGCGAGATTTTTTTTCTCCACCAACTGCTTGGTCAGCGAACCGCGCGTGCCTTCCGCAAGGACGGTAACTCTGGCGCGCAGTTCATATCCCGGGGTGTAATTGTCCTTGGGCTTACCGTTTTTATCGATGCCCTTGTCTTCGGTGATGACGCCGGCGATTCCGTCTCCTTCATAAATCAGCGACGCGCCGCCAAACTGCGTGAAGAGATTTACTCCCGCGGCTTCCACCAGCCCGCCCATCCACTTCACAATTTTGTTCAGCGAGACAACGTAGTTGCCTTGGTTTTTGAAGGGTGGCGGCGTCAGCGGAAAACGAAACGAGGAACTTTTGGTGAAAAATAATGCCGCGTCGTCGGTGACCGGAGTGTCCAGTGGCGCGGAACTTTTAAAATCCGGCACCAGTTCGGCGAGGGCTTTGGGATTCATGATCGCTCCAGATAGCTGGTGCGCTCCTACCTCTCGCCCTTTTTCCAGAACGTAGATATTTTCAGCGGAAAGCTGCGGCCCATTGCCAGCGCCGCCCGCCTCATTATGTTTTTTGATGAGATTGGCCAGATGCAGCGCACAGGAAAGTCCGGCGGGACCCGCGCCGACGATGAGGACATCCGCCTCCAGTTGCTCGCGCTGTACGGTCATCACTTCATTCTAGCAAAGGATAGCGGAGGGCTTTTAATTGGAGTAGGAAACGAGCGGGAGCGACTCGGCGAAGCTAGCTCTTGGCCTTTTCGAGTGCGGCAGTGAGCGCGGGCATCACTTCGAAAATGTCACCGACGATGCCATAGTCGGCGATTTCGAAAATCGGCGCGTTTTGATCTTTATTGATGGCCACGATGGTGCGCGCGCCTTTCATGCCTACCACGTGCTGAATCGCGCCGCTGATTCCCAGAGCCAGATAAAGTTTCGGTGCGACCGTTTGGCCGGAGCTGCCGATCTGGCGCTCCATGGGCAGCCAACCTTCATCGCAAATCGGGCGGGACGCCGCCATCTCGCCGCCGATGGCTTTGGCCAACGCTTCCGCCTGCGGAATATTTTCCGGCGCTTTGATGCCGCGACCCACGGAAACAATGATGGGAGCCTGCGTTAAATCCACCGCGGATTTGGCTTCCTTGAAAAGTTCCAGAGGCTTGGTGCGAATCTGTTCCGGTTTCAGCTCCACGGCAATTTTGTTTACAGGCGCTTTGCCGCTGGGATGCGCCGTCAGCAGATCCGCGCGAAACGCGCCGGACTGAAAAGACGCAAACCACGGTGCCGCGCCCTGAAATGTGACGTCGGCAACGGTTTTTCCCTGGAACATCTGGCGGACAAAAACAACTTTGTCGCCCTCTTTGTGAAAGCTGACGCAGTCCGCGATCATGCCTTTGCCCAGCATGGCCGCCAGCTTGGGAGCAAAATCGCGCACCTGATAGGTATGCGGAAATAAAACCAGTTCGGGTTTGGCAGCGGCGATGACCTGCGATAGCGCCAGGCAATAACCATCCGGCGTGTAGGCTTCCAGTAAATCGTGCTCCACCAGCAAAACTTCCGCGATATTTTTTGCCGCCAGTTCTTCGGCAAAATTCGCGACGCCTTTTCCAAGCACCACCGCGCTGATGCCGCTGCCGGTATCCGCGGCAATCTGCTGCGCGGCCACCAGTGTTTCAAAGCTGGTGTTGTTCCATTTGCCTTGGCGCTGTTCGGTGATGACCAGAATTTTCATTTTATGCACTCGATTCTCGAATCTTGTAGCTCACTAAATGACGCGGGCGTCGAATTTCAATTTCTCGACCAGCTTGGTGGCCATTTCCGCGGGAGTGCCGGTCAGAAATTCCGTTTTCTTGGTCTTGGTGGGCACGTAAATCTTTTCGATCTTCTGGGTGGCCTCGGATTTCACGCCCAGCGATTCGCGGGTGATGGCGGCGATTTCTTTCTTCTTCGCGGCCATGATGCCTTTGAGCGTGGCGTAGCGCACTTTGTTAATGCCCGACTGAATCGAGAGCACCGCGGGCAGCGGGCATTCGATGTGCTGGAACCACCCGGCTTCCAGTTCCCGCTTCAGCCGCATCTTTTTTTCCTGCACTTCGATCTGCATGATGATGGTGGCGTGCGGCAGATCCAGCAGCGCGGCTACGAGCACGCCGGTCTGGCCAAAACCATGGTCGTCGCTTTGCAGCCCGGTCAAAATTAAATCGGCATTTTCTTTGCGCAGCGCTTCGGCAAGCATTCTGCGCGGCGCCCAGCGGATCCAGTTGCGCAAACTGATCGTCACTGATGTGAATTCCGCGGTCGGCGCCCTTGGCCAGAGCTTCCTTGATGGTTTGCTTCACGCGTTCCGGGCCCATGGAAAGCGCCACCACTTCTCCGCCATGTTTTTCCTTCAAGCGCAGCGCTTCTTCCAGCGCGTAGCTGTCCGGCTCGTTCATCTCAAAACCGATATCCGCTTCCTTGATCCAGTTGCCGGCGATGGAGAGCGGCGCGTCTTTGGCGGGAACCTGCTTGATGCAAACGATTATTTTCACGATGTTTTTCCTGAACTAGTTCAGCGGAACCGCGGAGCTATTTTCCGCTCCAACGCTTGAAAATCAAAGCGGCGTTGGTGCCGCCAAATCCAAAGGAATTGGAAAGCGCATATTCCAGCGTGGCCTTGCGCGCCACATTAGGCACGTAATCCAGATCGCATTCGGGATCGGGCGTTTCGAGGTTAATGGTCGGCGGAATAATCTGATCGCGCAAGGAGAGCACGCTGATGCCCGCCTCCAATCCTCCGGCGCCGCCCAGCAAATGGCCAGTCATGGATTTGGTCGAGCTGATGGGCACGTTCTTGGCGCGCTCGCCGAACACGCGCTTGAGCGCGCGCGTTTCAATCACGTCGCCCAGAGGAGTGGACGTGCCATGCGCGTTCACATAGCCGATATCTTCGGGAGTAAGATGCGCGTCTTTGATCGCCGCGCGCATGACGCGAAAAGCGCCGTCGCCGTTTTCCGCCGGCTGGGTGATGTGATAGGCGTCGCCGGACATTCCGTAGCCGACAATTTCAGCCAGGATCGGAGCATTTCTTTTTTGCGCGTGCTCCAACGATTCCAGAATCAAAATCCCCGCGCCTTCGCCGACCACGAAGCCATCGCGCTCGCGCGTCAAAGGGCCGGCTGGCGTGCGAGGGATCGTCATTGCGAGTGGAAAGCGCTTTCATGGAAGCGAATCCGCCCACGCCCATGGGCGTGATGGTGGCTTCCGTGCCGCCGCAGATCATCATTTCCGCCGCGCCGCGCTCGATAATTTTGAAAGAATCGCCAATGGCATGCGCGGAAGCGGAGCATGCCGTAGCGGTAGCGGAATTCGGTCCGCGCGCGCCGTAGCGAATGGAAATATGCCCGGAAGCGAGATTCACGATAGCGGAAGGAATGAAAAAGGGTGAGATGCGGCCCGGGCCGCCCTGCATCAGCTTGATGTGTTCGCGCTCGATGATGTCGAATCCGCCGATGCCGGAGGAAACGTAAACGCCGACTTCATCGAGGTCGGAATCTTCGCGCTTCCAACCGGACATCTTGATGGCAAAGTCCGCGCCAGCCAGGGCCACCTGAATGAAGCGGCCCATTTTCTTCAATTCTTTTTTCTCGATCCAGCGGAAGGGATCGAAATTTTTTATCTCGCCGCCGATTCTGCAATCGAATCCGGTGGTGTCAAAAAGCGTGATCGGGCCGATGCCGCTTTTGCCCGGCGACGAGGTTCGACCAGCTTTCCTCCGTGCCGATGCCCAGCGCGCAGACCAATCCAACGCCCGTCACAACTACACGGCGAGTCAACTTTTTGGCGCTCCCTGTTGAGGTGATGAGACCGTGACTTACTTTCCCTTGGAGTGCTTGTCGATATATTCGACGGCGTCTTTTACCGTGGTCATTTTTTCGGCGTCTTCGTCGGGGACTTCGATGCCAAAGCTTTCTTCGAAGGCCATCACCAATTCGACCTGGTCCAGCGAATCCGCTCCCAGATCATCCACGAAGGACGCCGTGGGCGTCACTTCCGCTTCATCGACGCCGAGCTGTTCGACGATAATCTGCTTTACGCGTTCTTCCACACTGGCCATTCCTATATCCTCCGCGATCTGCTATCGCTTGGTTTGCCCCTCTCACCGATCAGGCTCAAGGTCGTTCTGGAAAGTATGTCTTCGTTCAGTCGGGCGTAAAGTGCCAGCGTACCGCTCAATTTCGATGGCGCCGAGTAACCCGTTCATTCTAGTCACCGCATCCGACAAGGTCAACTTTAACGGCTTTTTCAGGGCGCCGTGCCGGTACGCATCATGCCAGGTACATGCCTCCATTCACGTCCAGCACATGGCCGGTGATGTAGGCGGCTTCGTCGCTGGCCAAAAAGACGATCGCGGCGGCGACGTCGCGCGGCACGCCCAAGCGGCCCAGCGGAATGCGCGTCTTCAATTCTTCTTTCACTTTGTCGGGCAAGACATTGGTCATCGGCGTTTCGATAAAGCCGGGAGCGACGGCATTCACGGTGATATTCCGCGAAGCAATTTCCATGGCGATGGCTTTGGTGAGGCCGATGAGGCCAGCTTTGGCCGCGACATAATTGGCCTGGCCGGCGTTGCCCATTTGCGCCACCACGGAAGCTACGTTGATGATGCGCCCGGCGCGCGCGCGCATCATGGTGCCCAGCGCTTGCTGGATGCACAGATGCGCGCCCGTTAAATTGGTGCGAATGACCGCGTCCCAGTCGTCAGGCTTTCATGCGCACGGCCAAGCCCGTCGCGAGTGATGGCGGCGTTGTTGACCAGAATATCGAGGCGGCCGAATTTTTCGATGACCTGCTTGAAGCCCGCTTTCACTTGCTCGGCGTCGGCGACGTCCATCTTCACGGCCAGAGCTTCGCCGCCGGCGGCGGCGATTTCGCCCACGAGCAGCGCGAGTTTTTCTTCCGTTCGCGCGGCAACGGCCACTTTTGCGCCGGCAACCACCAGGGCCTGCGCGATGTCCCAGCCAATTCCCTGGGAGGCCCCGGTGACCAGCGCGACTTTATCTTTTAAGCTGAACATCTATAGAACCGTCCCCTGAATGTTCTACCACAACTAATGCCGCGTTATCTGCTATGCCGCTGTAGCTCTACGCCGCGTCCGAACGCGCGCCGGCAATTTTCTCCACTGTCTTCGCCAGGCTGGCTCTCGTCTTCCACGTTCAAGCGCCGCCACGGAGCGCTCAATCTGCCGCAGCAGCCCGGTGAGCACTTTGCCGGGACCAACTTCAACGAAAGTGTTGACGCCTTCTTCGATCAGCAAACGCACGGATTCTTCCCAGCGCACTGCGGTGGAAACCTGGCGGACCAGCGCTTCGCGGGCCTGCTCGCCGGTTTCGATGGTGTCGGCATCCACGTTGGTGACCAGCGGAACGCGCAGCGTACCGAAATGCACTTTTTCCAGATCCTTGGCCAGTTTTTCCTGCGCGGGCATCATCAGCGCGGAATGGAACGGCGCGGACACCGCCAGAATCGTGGCGCGTTTGGCGCCCGCTTGCGAAGCCAACTCCACGGCGCGCTTGACGGCATCGTGCTCGCCGGAGATGACCGTTTGATCCGGAGAATTCAAATTCGCTGGCGCGCAAACTTCCCCGTCGGCGGCGCGCTTGCAAACATCGGCAACCACCGCGGGCGAAAGCCCCATGATCGCGGCCATCGCGCCTTTGCCGGCGGGAACCGCTTCCTGCATATATGTGCCGCGCTTGCGCACAAGCTGCACCGCATCGGCGAATTTCAACGAGCCAGCGGCTACCAGCGCTGAATATTCGCCCAGGCTATGGCCCGCGACAAAATCAGGAGCAAGCCCTTTTTCTTCCAGCACGCGATAAGTCGCGACCGAGCAGGTCAGAATCGCCGGCTGAGTGTTGGCGGTCAGCTTCAGGTCTTCTTCGGAACCTTCGAAACACATTTTCGAAATGGAAAATCCCAGCGCTTTGTCGGCTTCGTCAAAAACAGCTTTAGCCGACGGATACGCATCCGCCAGTTCTTTGCCCATGCCTGGATATTGCGAAGCCTGCCCCGGAAACACGAATGCTACTTTGCCCATTTTGTTTTCCTGTCTGTATTGTCTTTCGCATGGCGCGGTCAAGCGCGAGCGCCGGCGCGGTCTGGGTGTACCGCAGCGGCCGAAAGCTCCTGTTCGATTTTGTCGTTCATTTGCGCACGCGCCAGACCGGCGGCGACGCGAATAGCATTTTTGAATAGCGTTGGCGTTGGAGCGGCCGTGGCCAATGACGCAAACTCCGCGCACGCCCAGCAGCGGCGCGCCGCCATATTCGGTGTAGTCGATGGTCTTCTTCAAACCCTTCAACGCCCCACGCGAAAAAAGAAATCCGACCTGCGATGCCAGCGAGCTCTGAATGGACTTTTTTCAGCAATCCAAAAATTTCCAGCGCCAGGCCTTCGCAAATTTTCAGCGCGATATTTCCGATGAAGCCGTCGCAAACGATCACGTCCACGACTCCCGAAAATAAGATCGCCGCCTTCCACGTTGCCCACGAAATGCACCGGGCTTTTTTTCAGGCGCGTGTACACTTCGCGGGTCAATTCGTTGCCTTTGATTTCTTCTTCGCCGACCGAAAGCAAGCCGACGCGCGGGCGGCGATTACCAAACGTCGCGCGGTAATACATTTCGCCCATCACCGCGAACTGCACCAGATGCTCGGGCTTGGAATCCACGTTGGCGCCGACGTCCAGCAACACCGAAATGCCGCCCTTGGCGTTCGGAAAGGGAGCGGCCAGCGCCACGCGATCCACCGACTCCAGCGTGCCCAGCAAAAATCGCGCCACGGTCATCACCGCGCCGGTATTTCCGGCGCTCACCAGGCCGTCGGCCTTGGCTTCGCGCACCAGCCGCGCCGCCACGTGCACGGAGCTGTCTTTCTTCCTGCGAAAGGCCTGCGCCGGATGATCCTCCATGGTGATCACTTCGCTGGCGCCGACCACTTCGATCGGCAAGTTGGTCAGCGTCATGCTTGGCCAGTTCCGCGCGCAGAGCGTTGGCGTTGCCCACCAGCATGATGCGCACGCCATACTCGCGTGCGGCTAGCACACTGCCTTCCACCTCGGGCCGGGGCGCATGGTCTCCGCCCATGGCGTCAACAGCAATCGTGATCATTGGATTTTCGTCCGCAGACTACGGGAAGACTGGAGCTACGCCGATTCTTGCGCGGCTTTCCCTTTGTAATAGCCGCAGTGGGGCAAACCTGGTGCGGCTGCTTCATTTCGTGGCAATTCGGGCACTTGCCCAGCGCCGGCTTTGTCAGGAAATCATTAGCCCGCCGCGTGCTGGTGCGCCGCTTGGAATGCCGGCGTTTAGGGTTAGGCATAGCACTGCTCCTTATTCCGCGCGCTGGCGGAGTTAAATCGGGCTGCTACGGCCCGGAAACTATTGTTTTTTCAGCCAGTCCTGCTTGAGGCGCGCGAGCGGAGCCAATCGTGGATCCGTCGCGTGAGTCTCACACCGGCACTCTTCGTGGTTCAGGTTTGCGCCGCAATTGGGGCACAATCCGCGGCAGTCGCTCTGGCAGATTACTTTCAGCGGCAGCGCCAGCAGCACCTGCTCTTTCACCACATCGGTCAGGAAGAGTCCTTCACCCTGGAAAAAGCCAATCTCGGTATCGTCGTCCTTGAGCTGGTCTTCTTTCGGCTTGCCATCTTTCGGCAGCGGCGCGTAGAACAGGTCAAAGGCGCGGTTTACTTCTTCGACCACGGGCTCCAGGCAGCGCGCGCATTGCAGCTCGATTTTGGTTTCGAGCTGGCCTTCCACGCGAATCTGGCCTTCGAGCAGCTCGGCAGTGGCGGTCACTTCCAGCGGGTCTAGTTGCTTGATCTCCGAGGAGTGGAAATCGATGCTTCCGGGCGCATAAGTCTTGCGTATCCGCAGCTTGCGAACGGCCAGGTCCTTGACGTCCAGGAACATGCTTCAGCGCCTCCGCGCGTGGGTTCATGCTTTATCATTATTGATTCGCGGCGCGAGCAAGTCAAGGAATGGGAGAGTTCTGCATCGGTAGTGTGGCTATCTGAAAACCGATGGAATTTAGAGTGGCGCTTGGAACGTTTGCCGCTTTCGAGGATCAATCCCAAGCGGGCGGGGTGAGCGGCTCGCGATGCCACCTTACGACGGCGTCCACGTCTTCGGCAAAGTCTGCGTCGAGGACTGGAGCTTTGCCGGTTTCTTCTTCGCGTTTTTCCGCAAGAGCGATGCACTCAGAGATGGTGCGGCGCACCGGTTCGGCGGCATGGAGGACCGCCACGGGTCGCGCGTCGTGTTCGATGACCACTTCCGCGCCTGCGCGCACGTGCGCCAGCAGCGAAGCAAAGTCGCTGGCAGCTTCCGCGTCAGAAATATGGATGACATGCTTCGTCATAGCCTGATTATACATCGGCGCGTGGCGCTAACAATTTTTTGCAACTTTCCCAGCCTCTTTTTGGAAAACCGGCTAGCTCCAGCCGCTAGAAGAGGAATTTCAGGGCTAGTTGGATCAGGCGCGGGTCGAGGGCGCCCTGGATTTTGCCGAAGTTGGGGGAGTTGATGTCGTTGTTGGGCAGGCGGTAATTGGTCTGGTTAAAGATGTTGAAAAATTCGGCGCGGAATTGCAGCGAGCTGGATTCGCGGATGCGGAAATTCTTGATGGCCGAGAAATCCCATTGCGTGAAGCCGGGGCCTTCGACCACGTTGCGGCCTTCGTTGCCGAAGCGCGCGGGCTGGCCGCCGGGCTGCAGTTGCTGAAACGCGGCAGTATTGAACCATTCGGCGGTGGTGCGCGGGCCGTTGTTCGGATCGCCGATGAGGTTGGGCCGGTCGCTGGAGAAGCCGGAAATTTCCGGCGCGCCGCCCTGCAGTGAAACGTCGCGCGAATCGTACACCGTAAACGGCGTGCCGGTCATGAAGGTGGTGATGCCATTCACCTGCCAGTTGCCCAGGATGGATTGATACCAGTTCTCCGGCTGGCGCCAGAAGGGCAGGTTCCACTGGTAGCTGACCACCAAGCGGTGGCGGGCATCGAAAATCGAACGGCCGCGTTCGGCTTTCAGGTCGAAGGGATTCTGCGCCAGATCGTTTTCGCCCGCGGTGCTCTGCGCGGCCGAGCCGGTGATGTTGAAAGAAGAAACATCATCCAGCGTTTTCGAGAGCGTGTAGGACGCCAGGAAAGAAAATTGCTGGCTGAAGCGTTTTTTCAGGCTGACCTGCAGCGCGTTGTAATTGGAATTGGCGACACCGGCAATCAAGCCCACCGACGAAAAATTGCAGGGCGCTGGTTGCGCGATGGTGCAGCCGGAATAGAGGCGGCGCTGATCGGAGTTGTCGGCCGTGGCGCCGTCGAAGGTGGTGGGATTGCCTTCCACGAAGCGCGGCAGCCTGGTGCCCTTGGTGCCGACGTATCCGGCTTCCAAGAGCCAGTTGGCGCCAAAAGATCGTTCGATGTTCAGGTTCCAATCCTGCGCGTAGGGCAAGCTCAAATTCTTATCCAGCGTCAGCAGCGTCATGGGTTGAGAGAAGCTGCCGTTGAAGGGATTCGCTGCCGTTGTACGGATCGGAAAAATTCGGAAGGCTAACCTGCGGCGTCACCAGGTATGGAGGAGCGCTGATGGGCGACTGCAGCGGCCCCCCCTGGCCGGTGTAATACGGTTCGTAGAAAATGCCGTAAGCGGCGGTGACCAGCCACCTGGCGTTGCCCTGGACGTCCCAGGCCAGTCCGACGCGCGGCGCAAAGGCGTCTTTCTTGGTTTGGATCAGGCCGCCGGGAACGCCCGGATCGCCGGGATACACAAGTCCCGCGGGAGCGGTGGGAAAAACCTGCGACTGTACGCCGGGTTCAAAGAGGCTCTGGCGATTGTGAATTTCGGTGTACGGGAACGGCAATTCGTAGCGCAGGCCGGCATTCAGGGTCAGTCGCGGCGTGAGCTTCACGGTGTCTTGCGCGTAGGCGTTGAGATTGTTTCCGCGCAGGCCGCGCGCAAAATCGCCGCCGCCCTGGAGAAAAAATACCGGCTGGCCGAATTCAAAGCTGGCGAAGGAATTATTTACCGGGAAATTGGAAAACACGAAAAAACCGTTGGAGGCGATGCCCTGCAGCACGTTGATCTGGTCGTGCTCGTAGCCGCCGCCGAATTTGAATTCGTGCCGGCCGTGAACCCAGGTCAGCGAGCCGGAAATATCGAAGGCGTTCTCATAGGTATTTCGCGGGCCGGTAATGGGATCGCCGACGGAAGCGAAGCCGGCAATTTGAATGAAGGGCGGACCGATGGCGGCGTCAAGGGATGGCTGATATTGGAAGCCCAGGCTTTGCGGCGTGGTGTGATTCAAATGCTCGTCGAAACAGAAATTTGTTGCGCAGAAATGAAAATCTCGCCAGGCGCGACCAGTGACGGCGAGAAGGTATGGGTTTCGGTGGTGACAAAATTTTGCGCGCGCTGATTTTCGCCGATGGGGAAACCCGGAACGCTGGCTCCGGACGGGGAAAGCGGAAACGTGGCGTTGGTTTGCGTGAAGATGTAGCGGAAATTCAGGACGTCGCGGGAAGTGAGGTAATGGTCCACGCGCAAGCCAAACTGGTCGGTGGTGTCGGCTTCGGTTTGAGAAGCGATGTAGGCGTTCGGCCCGATGTCCGGCGCGTTGGGGAGCGGGAAGAAGGCCAGGTAGGCCTGCGAAATGGGATTGATGAAAGGCAGCTTGTCGCCGGGAAATTCGTCGCACGGCGGGCAAGTAAACAGATTCAAAAGCGGGCCGCCGCTTTGCGAGAAATCGCCGGTGCGCTCGAGGGCGGTGGGAACAGCGGTCAAAGTGGATTCACCGCGACGGTTGCGGATGCCTTCGTAATAGCCGAAGAAAAAGGTTTTCTCTTTTTTGACCGGGCCGCCGAAAGTGCCGCCAAATTGATTGCGCTTCAAAGGTTCCACGGTGCGCGAAATGGCATTGCTGGCGTCAAAAGCGTCGTTGCGCAGGAATTCCCAGGCAGCGCCATGGAATTCATTGGTGCCCGAACGGGTGATGATGTTGGTTGTTGAGCCGGCGCTGTGGCCGAATTCCGCGTTGGCGGTGTTGGTGAGAATGCGAAATTCGGAAATGGCGTCCACGGGAGGTTCGATGACGAAGCCGGCATCCACGCCGTTGAAATTGCTGGCGCCATCGATCAGGAAATTGTTGGACTCCGGGCGCTGTCCGTTCACGGCGTAGGCCTGGCCATTGCGCAGCGAGCCGCCGGCGTCTTTGAGGCCCTGCGTAAGAGGCACGACGCCCGGTTGCAGCAATCCGAGTTGCGTGAAGTGGCGTTCATTCAGCGGCAAGCCGAGAATTTCGCGCTCCTGCACAGTCTTTCCCAGGCTGGTCACGGTGGTTTCCACCAGTGGCGCGTTGGCTTGCACGTGAACTTCCTGCGTGGCGGTGCCGACGGCCAGATGAATCATCACCGTGGCGTTTTGATTTACGTCCAGCGAAATGCCTTCCTGAACAAATTTCTGGAAGCCCTTGGCCTCGGCGAAAAGTTCGTAGTGACCGACGGGCAGCTCCACCAGCAGGTAGGCGCCTTGCGAATCGCTGGTTACCGTACGAGTGAAGCCTGTTTCGCGCTGAACTGCGGTCACTTCCGCGTTGATGACCGCGGCGCCGCTGGGGTCGGTGACCGTGCCGCGCACAATAGCGGTGATTTGCTGGGCCGAGGTGGTGGCGCACAACATATGCTCAGGGTAAGAACACACAACAGGCTTACGAAAGGCCGCATTCAATTCTCCAATTTTTACTCGACGATGATTTTGTTTCGATGTGATAACAACCGCACCGGCTAACGCGCTCTCGACGCCCAAGAGGAATTGGGCAGAATTACAGTGCGGCGATTATTGGGGTCATTGCGATGGAGGGTCAATAATACAAAAGGAGTATGCGAATACGATCCTGGAAGACCCTGGCAACTAATGCTGGAGACTGCGGCCGCCAGCCAAAATCAGCGGCGAAGAGCAACGACCTGGGAGGACTACTTTTTCAGCAACGGCGAGAATCTGTTTCTGATTCTTGACGATGGTGTCCAGAGTGCCCTGATTTTTTAAAATGGTGGCTTGATTCTTCTTGATTGTGTTCCTGGTTGGATTTGATCTGTGTTCTGATTGGCGATGATTTCTTTCTGGTTCCTCAAGATTTGTTTCTGATTTGCGATGCATGTCGCTCTCTGGCATTTTGTTGTTTATCCTCCCGGCATGTAGTGAATGACACGAGGGCTAGCGCACTCTCGAACGCGCCCAGCGTGGCAGGCATTCTCAGTCCACCGGCATCAGACCGTCAATAGTGTATTCAGGTGATGTCCGTGGAAAGCGACTGCCTTGGTTGTGATGAGTAATTACCCGTGATTAGTCCGCGGAATTCGCAAACAGCACGTAACCAACTGGCTAAATGGCTTGCCGGGACTTGATTCCGACCGCGGTACCTCGCCTAAAATGGGAAGGCAGGGAAAGCCGAATATTGGAGTTTCACAATGTCCGAAGCCTGGAAAACTTGGGAAGGGCAGGCAGTGGATGGCTTCCCGCTGCAACAATATCTGGGCGGCTCCGACCACAGCGCTGTTTATCTAACGCAACTGAACAATTCCGACGATCAAAAAGCCGCGATTAAATTTGTGCCTGCGGATGCAGCGGCGGACGCGCAAATGGCGAGCTGGCGGGTCGCGGGCGAACTGACGCATCCCGCATCTGCTGCAACTGGTGCGCGTGGGCCGCTGCCAGATGGCCAACACCGAGTTTTCTTTACGTGGTGATGGAATACGCGGAAGAAAATTTGTCGCAGATTCTTGCCGCAGCGCGCGCTGGAGCCGGAGGAGACGCGGCCAGATCGTGGAATCCGTTATTGATGCGCTGACCTATCTGCACGGGCAGGGGCTGGCGCATACGCGGATCAAGCCGGGAAATATCCTGGCCACCGGCGATCAGCTGAAAATTTCGAGCGACACTTTGTGCGAAATCGGAGGCGCGCCGCTGGTCGCGGCAGGAAAACTCCATTTACGCCGCACCGGAAACCACGGCGGCGCCGGTTTCAACAGCGGCTGACGTCTGGTCTCTGGGCGTCACGGTGGTGGAGACTTTAACGCAACGCACGCCAGTGATTCGCAGCCAAACGCGCACGGAGTTTCCAGTCCCTGAAACTATTCCACCGCCTTATCTGGAAATTGCGCGGCGCTGCGTGCAACTCGATCCGGCGCGGCGCGCCACGTTGAAAGAGATTTCGGTTTGCTGAATCCTCGGCAATCCTTCTCGCGAGCGCACCGCGAAATTCCCATGGCTTTGCCGATCCGCAGCCTGAACATGGCGAAACAGCAAGCCTTTACCGATCCGGACGGCGCCGAGAGCCCGTGAAAAAAAGAGTCTGGCATCGCAGCACGTTTCACTGGCACCGCACACCCTGCTGGGAGCAACGCCTGCGCGTGCGACGGCTGCCACGTCTCTGCCACGCAAATCGCGCGTCGCGCTGCCGCTGCTGCTGGCGGTGATCCTGGTCATGGCCGCGATACTGCTGGCGCCGCGTGTGCTCAATCGCTTTTCGCAATTGCAGCCGCACGCGGATACGGTGCAGCCAAGTCATCGCGCCGGCTCCCGAGACGCTGACTCCTCCTCCCGCGAAACACCACGGCAATAAAGCCCGGAGACCTCTAAAGGCGGCGACTCACAAACGCGCGGGAGAAGCAGGCCGGCAAGGTCGAAACGCCGCTGCGGCCAAACGTTCGGAAGCACCGAAAGAAACTTCGATCAGCGGATCTGAATCGAGACGCAGCTATCGCAAAACCGCCGGCGGCCGCAAAGCCGGAAGTCTTCCAAGACGGCGCTTCCAGCGCCGAGCACGCGCGGGCGGTGCACTACCAGGTGGTGCCGGAGATTTCGGCGCGCGCCAAAGACACGATTCAGGGCACGGTGCGCGTTTTCGTGAAATTGCAGGTGGATGCGAGCGGCAACGTCAGCGACGCGGAATTAGACAACGGCTCGAACAGATTTTTTGGGGAGCAGGCGGTGAATGTTTCACGCCGGTGGACGTTTACTCCGCCACAAGTGGATGGACAAAACGCCGCCGAGCGAATGGCTGCTGCGCTATCGAGTTTTCCCGCGGAACCGACAAAAGTTTTCCCGACGCAGACGAATCCGTAACCATTCGACGCATGCCATCAGCGTAATCCGCTAAGCCAATTTCCGATCCCGTCTCACATCGTCAAAACGGCGCGAAATTCTGCTTTTCCGCTCATCATGCGCGCGTAACCTTCCGCGGCTTTGCCGAGCGGATATTTTTCAATCATGGCGCGCACGCCGGTCATTTCCGCAAAACGCAGGGTGTCTTCCGAGTCGGTGGGGATGCCCGCGGACCAACCCTTAATGCTGCGGCGCCCGGTGATTAACTGGAACGGTGAGGCTTCGATGGGTTCCGGCGTGGCGCCAATAACCAGCAGCGTTCCGTTGGGACCCAACCCGTCGATTAAGTTCCGACATCGCTTTGGCGCTGGGGGCGGTAGCGAGAATCACGCGCGCGCCACCCATTTTTTGCAGCGCCTGCGCGGCGTTGGTAGCTTTGCTGTCGAGATACTCCGTGGCGCCCAATTTTTTGGCGCGCTCGGCGTTTTCCGGGCCGCGGCCGATGGCCACGGTGCGATATCCAAATTTGTTGGCGAACTGAATTCCCAGATGGCCGAGGCCACCGATTCCCAGCACGGCCACGAGGTCACCGGGCATGGCGCCGCTGCGGCGCAGCGCGTTGAAGGTGGTGATGCCGGCGCAAAGCAGTGGCGCAGCTTCCGCGGCGTCCAGCGATTCGGGCATCGCCGCCAGCGCCTGTAACCGGCACGACCACGTATTCGGCATAGCCGCCGTCATAACTGATGCCCGGGATCAACTCAGTTTTCGCAATTTGCAAAATCGCCGCGGCGGCATGACAAGCAGGTGCCGTCCTGGCCGCCGTGCCAACCAACGCCGACGCGCTGGCCTTTTTCCAACCGGTAACGCCGGCTCCCAGTTCATCAATGACTCCGGCGATCTCATGGCCGGGGACGCGAGGATAATTAATGCCGGGCCACTGACCCTCTTTGGTGAGCACGTCGCTATGACAAATGCCGCAAGCCTGCACGCGAATTCTGACGTGGCCGGCAGGCGGCGATGGGAATTTCTCGCTCGACAAGTTCGAATTCAGCTCCTGGGCGCGCTAATCTGGACACTTTCATTTTTGGCATGGGGACCTCCTTCGCATACTGTTCGAGATTCTTTGCGAGGTCGAATTTTGGTACGCGTGGTCGACGCCAGCCGTTGGATGCAGATTGGCTAGAAGCTGCGTAGTTAGAGGGCATGACGTGAAATAACGTAAAGCTCGCGTAACATCCGTGGTGAGCCGAGTTATCGCGCGGTGCCGTGCATCACGCTCTCGCTTTTGGATTAAGATACTTACCCCAGCGCCGGATGACGCTGTTGGCCGACCAGTTGATGCCGGCCAACCAGATCGGCGCGCGCGTTTCGCCCGGGTACGAGGAGCTAGTTTGCGCACGACGCTGAAGATTGTCCTGCCTTTAATTATCAGCGTAGCTGTGATTTCCCTGTTGTTTGCCGCTTACCAGGTGCGCACCGAACGGCGCATCCTACGCAATGATCTTTCGCGACGCGCGGAAATTCTGGGCGAGAGCCTGCAAGAAAGCGTCGAGCCCCTGCTGGACCATGCGCGCGAGAAAAATCTGCAACGCCTGGTGGACCGCTTTGGCCAGCGCGAACACCTGAAGGGCGTGGCGGTTTACGACGTGAACGGCAAAGTCGCTGGCCATCACTCCCGGCGTTGGCGCCGGTTTTTATGGCGCGGCCGGTGACCGCCATCACAGGCGGCAGCAGAAAGATGCGGGCAACGGGGAATTTTTGAAAATTGAGGGCGCAGCCCATGCACATCTACGCGCTGCCATTGCACAACAACGCCAAGCCGGCGGGAGTGCTGGCGCTGTATCCACGACACCACCTACATCGACGCGCAGGTTTCGCACACGCTGCGCGACGCGCTGCTGACGGCGCTGATTCAAACGCTGCTGATTACCGCGCTGGCGATGGTGCTGGTGCGCTGGACATTCACCAATCCGCTGACGCGCACCGCCAAATGGCTGCGCACGATGCGCACCGGACAAACACACGCGCCGCCAACGCTTCCGGAAGGCGAGATATTCGATCAGCTGCATCATGAAGTGGCGCACCTGGCGCGGGACCTGAATGCGGCGCGCGCTTCGGCTGAAAAAGAGGCGCGGCTGCGCGACACCAACGCTTCGCAGTGGACTTCCGAGCGGTTGCGCGTAAGCCTGCGCAATAAATTGAAGGACCAGCCGCTGTTCGTGGTTTCCAACCGCGAACCGTACATGCACGTGGTGAACGAAAACCGCTCGGTGAGCGTGATCGTTCCGGCGAGCGGATTGGTCACGGCGCTTGAGCCGGTTCTGCTGGCTTGCGACGGAACCTGGATCGCGCACGGCTCGGGAAGTGGCGATCGCGACGGTGGTGGATTCGCATAACCGCTTGCGCGTGCCGCCAGACCGGCCGAGTTACACGCTGCGGCGCGTGTGGCTGACGCCGGAAGAAGAAAAAGGCTACTACCAGGGATTTGCCAACGAAGGACTGTGGCCGCTTTGCCATATCGCGCACACTCGTCCGATTTTTCGGCCCGAAGACTGGCTGCACTACCAGCAGGTGAACCGGCATTTTGCCAATGCGGTGCTGGATGAAATGGAAGGCACGGAATCGCCGATCCTGCTGGCGCAGGATTATCACTTCGCGTTGCTGCCGCGCATGGTGAAAGAGGCGCGGCCGGATGCGCGGGTGGCAATTTTCTGGCACATCCCCTGGCCCAATCCGGAAGTGTTTGGAATTTGTCCTTGGCAGCGCGAATTGCTGGACGGCTTGCTGGGCGCGGACCTGATCGGTTTTCACACGCAGTCGCACTGCAATAATTTTCTTTCGACGGTGGATCGCGCGGTGGAGGCGCTGACGGAATGGGACCGCTTTGCGGTGAACCGCCAGGGACATGTTACGCGGGTGCGGCCGTATCCCATCAGCGTGGCGTTTCCGGAAAAAGCGGTGACCATCAATGACTCGCGCAATACCGGCGAAGAGCGCGCGGCACTGTGCGCGGAGCTGGGCGTGGAAGCGAGTTTGCTTGGCGTGGGCGTTGACCGCGTGGATTACACCAAAGGGATTATCGAACGCTTTCGCGGAATTGAGAGATTTCTGGAATTGAATCCCGGGTATCAGCGACGTTTTACATTTGTGCAGATTGGCGCGCCGAGCCGCACGGACATCGAGCGCTACCGGCAGTTTCTGGATGAAGTCAGCGCGGAAGCGGAGCGTATCAATGCCAGATTCCAGGCGCGGGCGCTGGAAGCCCATCGTGCTTCTACAGCAAGCATCACTCTCATGAGCAAATCGATCGCTACTACCGCGCCGCTTCGGTTTGCCTGGTGACTTCGCTGCATGATGGAATGAATCTGGTCGCCAAGGAATTTGTGGCGGCGCGCGATGATGAACGCGGGCGTGCTGATTCTGAGCACGTTTGCGGGCGCGGCGTTGGAACTTGGCGATGCGCTGCTGGTTAATCCTTACGACGTGCAGCAACTTGCGGAGGCGATTCACAGTGCGCTGGATATGCCTGAGGAGCAGCAGGCGTCGCGCATGCATCACATGCGGGCGCAGGTGCGCGAGCACAATATTTATCGCTGGGCGGCCAATTTGCTTTCCGATCTCACGGAAATTCGCATCGATACGCCGGAAAAGGCGGAAGTGCCATAGACCAGTGGCGAGTTGGTCGGTCGGCTATCGAACGTTGGAGCAACTACCATCAGGTGTTAACCAGTAACAAAAAGAAACCCGCCTACAGTAAACCCCTTATTGGGATCCCGTTTGTAATGTAAATTTCGAAAACTCCGCGATTACATTTCCGCTCGCCAAGAAAACCTCTGCGAAACCATTTCATCAAAGTCGACTGAGCAAAACGATTCGAACTGCTCGGGGGTGCAGTTGATTCTGATTTCATTTAATTCCATTTGACCATTAGGAGACAGGCATGAAGCGTATTGCATTTTTAGCTACTGTTTATCGCCGGCTGTTTTGCGCCTGGCGCATTTGCTCAGGACAACGAGCATGTGCAAGTAGGAGTTTTCGCGGATTATTTCCGGCTATCGCAAACCGACTCCGATTTACTGGGCGTCGGCGGGCGCGCCTCATTCCAGGCTTACAAGCGCCTAAAACTGGAAGGCTGAAATGGCTTACGATTTCGGCAGAGCCTTCACCGAGGGTTTCGAAGATACTCCACCGGCACGGTGACCTTTCAGCGCACCGATTTGCGCGTGATTCATGGATTGTTTGGCCCGCGCATCAACCTCGGGCAGCCACGCCATTCAGCCATTTCTTACCGCTAAGGGCGGATTTATCAATTTCCGCCTGGACAATTCCCCAGTAACTTTCGAACGTTCTCGAGCTCTGTCTCTGGATCTGCGGCGAAAAAACGTGATGGGGACTTTCTATCCCGGTGGCGGACTTGAAGGGCATCTCGGACCGATCGGCCTGCGTCTGGACGTCGGCGACGAGATGTATTTCAACCACGGGACGCACCATAACTTGAGGCGACCTTTGGTCCGGTGTATCCGCTTCTAAGGGAACATTCGCGTCGTTTTTGCGGTTTTCTTAACATCGAGAAAGGTGGAGGCGCAAGCCTTCGCCCTTTTTGTTCTGCGGCGGCATCTTGTGCTATCAAGCGTCGCGTGCTACTATTCGTTGGCCCGGTAGAAGGAGAATTGCCATGAAATGGACTCCCGGCGGCGAAAGCCAGGACATCGAAGATCGCCGCGACGATACCGGCGGCGGTGGCGGCGGATTTCAGTTTGGCGGGATGCACATCGGCATCGGCGGCGCGATTATCCTGCTGATCCTGAGTTTCGTATTCAAGACTAATTTCTTTGCGCTTGCTGGGCGGCGGCGGCGGGCACGGTCGAGCCTGCGCCCTCGCGGGTCAGCGATCCAAATACGCCGCGCGGCACTTCCCCGCGCGATCAATGCGGAAAAACCGCTGGTGCAATTTGTTTCGTTCGTTCTGGACGACACGCAGAAAACCTGGACAACTATTTTGCCGCAGCAAGCCAACAAGCCATATCGTCACGCCAAGCTGGTGTTGTTTCGCGATGCCATCCAATCGGGGTGCGGCGGCGCGGAAGCAGCTACCGGTCCGTTTTATTGCCCGCAGGATGAAAAAGTCTACATCGACCTGGGTTTTTACGATGAGTTGAAACGGCGCTTTGGGGCGCCGGGAGAGTTTGCGCAGGCTTACGTGCTGGCACACGAAATCGGGCACCACGTGCAGAAGATTCTGGGCATTGAGGCGCAGGAACAGCAGATGGTGCAGCAAAATCCGCGAGCTGAAAAATCAGATTGTCGGTGAAACTGGAATTGCAGGCCGACTGCTTCGCGGGGATCTGGGCACAGAATACGCAGCAGCGCGGCTTGCTGGAGCAGGGGACATTGAGTCGGCGTTGGGAGCGGCGGCGGCGGTGGGCGACGATCGCTTGCAGAAAGCAGGCGACCGGACATGTGAGTCCGGATTCGTTTACGCATGGCATCGTCGGAGCAGAGAATGTCGTGGTTCCGCAAGGGATTTGATAGCGGCCGATTTCGGCGTGCAATACGTTCGGGAGTAGTGAGTAGGTGAAGCAGGTTCCTCGCCCGCATAAGAAAAGGCGGCTGGCTCGGAATGACATCGTGCACGCCATGATTGTAAGCAATTGGGATTGACGGCTGCCGATGCCCGTGGTTGCCCGTAGCTATAATCTCCTCGAAGCTAAAATTCCCTCGAGCTAAAGATTCGCCGGACCGAATTGTTCCTGGTGTTGACGCAGCAGGAACTGATCAGTCATGCCGGCGATGTAATCGCAAACCACGATGGCGCGAGACGATTGCGCTGCCGCTTCTTCATAGGCTGCGGGCATGGAGCCTGGCGCGGAATCGTAGTGCTTGAACAATTCTTCCAGGCAGCGCACGGAGCGGTCGCGGTCTTCGGTGATCGCAGGGTGACTATATACATGTGCGTTAAGAGGAAACGCTTCAGACTGCGCCGCTAGTTGCTGCGCCTTTTCGCTGAATCCGGCCAGGCGCGCCGGCGCGCTGGCGAATGTCTTCAGTGCTTTGCACTCCGGCATCGCGCACTCGTGATTGCGTGGATTCAATCAAATCGGTGACCAGAAAATTCAGGACCCGCTTGAGGGCTTCGTTGAATTTGCAATTTGTCTCGCGCGCCGGGATGTTCATTTTCTACGCGGCGTAAGTCGAGGCCGAAAAACGGAACTTCCCTGCACAAGGGCGTCGACATCCAGAAGGCCGGCTTCGAGCGCGTCATCAAGGTCCGCGGTGTCGTAGGCGATTTCGTCCACGCAATCGATGAGCTGCGCTTCCAGCGGTGGGCGCAAGTCCAGAAGATATTCGGCAAGCTCCGGGTAATCTTGCGCGGTGTATTCGCGCGAATGCTTGACGATGCCTTCACGCACTTCAAACGTTAAGTTCAGGCCGGGGAAATCGAGATAGCGTTGTTCGAAATGTTCCACGATGCGCAGCGCGTGAAGATTGTGATCGAAGCTGCCGCCATGAGCGCGCATCAGTTCATCAAGTTTGTGTTCGCCGGCGTGGCCGAAGGGCGGATGGCCGATGTCGTGAACCAGCGCGAGGGCTTCCGCGAGGGCGGCGTTCAGTCCCAGCGCGGTCCGCAACGGTGCGGGCGATCTGCGCGACTTCGATGGTGTGGGTCAAGCGATTGCGAAAATGATCGGAAAAACGCATGGTGAAAACCTGCGTTTTGGCTTCCAGGCGGCGAAAAGCGCGAGCGTGAACGATGCGATCGCGGTCGCGAACGTATTCGCTGCGATAGGGATGCAGCAGGTTCGGGATAGCGCCGGCCGCGGAATTCTCACGTTCATCCCATGGCGCGGCAGGGGAGCGTGCGCTCGATGGAACGTCTGGAGTGGCGTAGTAGATGGCGGGTCATCTCCCGTTCAGAAGCTTGCGATTCGCGCGACGATTGAAGCAGTCAGACTGGCTTCAGGACTTCGGCGGCAAGAGCGCCCAAGCCCGCGATCGGCTTCTTCTGAAATCGTCGAATCCGGGAATTCCTTCTTGACCTGCTGATAAACAGACGACGGCTTCTTGAGGCTTGGTTCTGCGCGCAAAACTCCCGCGAGTTCGAGCAAAACCAGCGGCCGCGGCACGAAGACGGAACCTTTATCCGCCAGGGCGCGGTAAATTTTGACGGCTTCATCGGTTTGCCGGTGCGCGAATCGATTACCGCGATCTGGTATTGCGCCATGTCGGCGAGTTCCTTGTCGCCGCCGGAGCTGATCTTTTTCAAGTTCTTCGAGGGCCTGGTTATGCTGCTCCAGATCTTCAAGACACAACGCGTTGTAATAGCGCGCCAGCTTCCCGGCTCGGTGCTGGAATATTTGTTGGCCACCTCGGTGAATTTGCGGGAAGCGTCTGGGCGCGGGAGCATTTCGTCGGGATAAGTAGGCTCGTTGGGATCGACCGGCTCGCCGGGCAGCGCGCGGCCCGACGCGCGCGCCATAAGACTTTTAGTGCCGCGTCGAAGGCCGCGGAAGCTTCCGCAGTTTTGCGATCGTGGTAAATTCGCCAGCCGCCGTATCCGGCGGCGGCCACCAGGATACTACCAGCAAGACCGCGAGGGTGAGCTGGCCGTGCGAATAGACGGCCTCGGCGCCGTGTTCCAGCGTTTCCTTGATCTTGTCATGCTTCAATTCTTTGCGTGAAATGATGATCCGCCACAACTGTTTCCTCGCTTGTTTGGAAGGAGTAATCGTAGCACAGTAGTGGCCGTCCCGCTCATGAACCGCATCTCTGCCTGCCTGATTACTTAAACGAAGAGCACAATCTGCCGCGCGCGCTGGCGTCGCTGGCGGGGGTGGTGGACGAAATTGTGGTGGTGGATTCCGGCAGCACGGATCGCACGGAAGAAATCGCGCGTGAACATGGGGCGGTATTTTTTTAGCGCGCAGTGGACCAGCTACGGGGAACAAAAGAATTTTGCCGCGGAGTGCGCGCAAATACAAGTGGATCTTTTCCATGGATGCCGACGAAGAATTAAGCAGCGCACTGCAAACTTCGCTGCTGGACTGGAAAAAATCCGACGCCAAAATTTTCGGTGTATGAAATGGCCAGAAAAACGTGGTATCTGGGCGCGTGGATCAACCACTCGGGATGGTATCCGGATTTTCAGCGGCGACTTTACGATCGCGAAGAAGCGCGATTTTCCGGGAATCATTCACGAATCAGTGCGCTTTGTCGGCCCGCCTGGCCGGCTGCACGGCGATTTGCTGCATTACACGGTGCGCACTTTCGAGGAGCATCGAAGCCAAGGTAGAGAAATACACGCAGCTGGCCGCTCAGCAAATGCATTGGGAGGGTAAGCGGTCCTGGCGGGCGGCGATGCTGGTGGCCACGCCGTGGCGCTGGTTTAACACTTTGATTTTGCGCGGTGGGTTTCTGGATGGCTATCGCGGATTGCTGATTGCGAAAATGGCGGCACGTTCGGTGCGGTTGAAATACGCAAAGCTTGGGAAAATTGATTAAAGCAAAAAAACTTGAGCGCGAGCGCGGACCGGTTTCTTGAAAATTTTGCTTGTGGATCTGGAAATGGAGTGGCGGGGCGGCCAGAATCAGGCGCTGCTGTTGCTGAAAGCCTTGAACGCGCGCGGCGATACCGCCGAACTGGTCACCGTGAAGGGCTCCGCGCTGGGCAAACGCGCTGCTGGCCCGGCGCGTGAAAGTGCATTTCGTGCCGCGGTACGCGGACGCGACTTTCCGCGGCGCTGAAAATTCTTAATCTCACCAGAAACCGGGCTTTCGATGTGGTGCATGCCAATGAAGCGCATGCGGTGACCGCGGCATGGCTGGCGGGAGCGCACCGGCAGGCAGCGTTCGTCATTTCGCGGCGGGTGGGTTATCCGCTGGCGAAAAGTCGCGTCTGGCGCATGGCCCGCTATCAAAGCGGCTGCCCGAATCGTGGCGATCTCCGAATGGGTAGCCGAGCGTCTGGTGGAGTCGGGCGCACCGAAAGAAAAGATCTCCGGTGGTCTACGAAGGCGTGGAGCTGCCCGTTACCTTCGCGACGGAAATGCGGCAGCGCGCGCGAGCAGCGTTGGCGAGTCGCTGACTGACGCAACACTGCTCGGATCGGTAGGCGTGTTGTCTACCTGACAAAGGGCATGAGCTGCTTGATTCGCGCGCTGGCGCAACTTGCGCAAGGAATTCCCGGATGCCGGTTGCTGCTGGCGGGTGATGGACCCAGCAGGCCGCAGCTGGAGGCACTGGCGACAGGAGCTGGGCGTGAGCGGAGATGGTGATTTTTGCAGGATTTGTGACTGACATTGATTCGGTGTATCAGGCGCTGGATGTGTTTTTGTTTCCGTCGTCTTTTGAAGGGCTGGGGACTTCCCTGCTGGCGGCGATGAGTTATGAAGTTCCTTCGGTGTGCGTTTCAGTGCTGCGCGTTTGGAGAAATTATTGAAAACGAGAAAAGCGGATTGCTGGTGGAACAGGGAAACGTGGGAGAGATCGTCGCAAGCGGTGACCCGCTTGTTGCGGGATAAAGAATTTGCGCGATCCCTGGGTCAAGCGGGCGGTCGCGGATCGCTGGAACAATTTTCCAGCACGCAGATGGTGGAGGAGATGACCAAAGTGTACCGGGAAGTTTTACTGCCATCTGAGATGATTCGAAGGTGTGAATTTCGAGATGTAACTTCGGCGTGTAGCGCACCTCACAACCTTCAAGCAAAAATTGATTCTGAAAAGCGCAAAGCGCCGGACTTTGTTCGGTGCGAGTCACGGCGCTTCACGCTTCCATAAAATTTTGCGCTAGTTTACTGTCTTGTCCTTTTTCCAGCGGTCCCCTCCTATCCGCTTGCCGAATACGTCAAGCGCGTTTGGAATTAAACAACCCATCGTCCTTTGGCTTCCAGGAACTCCACCCCGACCGCAAAGCCTTCGCCTTGCAGCGGCTGGCAGTAGGCCACTCGAGCCGAGGAACGAAACTCTCCGGTGCGCGATGCGAACATGAGGCTTTCGCCCTGTTCCCAGCGCCGCACGCTGACCACGCGGGCGCCGCGCGCACTAACATTTTCGGTAAAAGTCGATTCGGAGCCGGGCAGCTTCCGGTGACCCTCCAGGATCACGGGAACCTCCATGGGAATGCGCTGCTCTCCGCGGTGATACGTAAACGGTCGTGTGCGCAAGGCCATGGCGATAGTCACAGGCACGCGGCGATGCGCGTAAGATTTTGAACATTGCTGTTGCCGCGATTCTTCATGCGATACAAAGCGCGGTCGGCAGCGCCCAGCAATTTTTCCGCGGTGTCGCCATCTTCGGGATAGCAGGCCACGCCGGCGCTGGCGGAGAGCACGGGAGCTTCCTCTTCGGCGGACAGGCGTTCGCGAATGCGGGTGAAGACGCGGGTGGCGATGTCGCGGCCGGCTTCGGGCAGGATGAGCGCGAACTCGTCGCCGCCGTAGCGGGCGGCGGTATCAATGGCGCGCGAATGATTGCGCAAAATTTTTCCCAGGCGCACCAAGGCGCGGCTGCCGGTCAAATGTCCAAAGCGATCATTGATGGTTTTGAGGCCGTCCATGTCGAGCAGCACGATGCTGAAGGGATGGTGAGTGCGGCGCGAACGGTCGAGCTCGGCTTCGATGACGCTGATCAGCCGGCGATAATTGGCCAGGCCGGTCAACGGATCGGTGACCGCCATGGAGCGGACCTGATCGAACAATCGGGCCTGATCGAGAAGTGCTCCGCCCAGCATTACGACGTAGCTGGTGGTCTTGCTGAGCTCGGCAAGAAAAAACGGGCCATCGAAAAGCTGCCGCGAGAAGGCCGCGGAAACGTGGCAGACGACGTTGAGAGCGGCCACGATGAAGAGCGAATAGTCATACAAAGAGGGTGCGGTGCGAGATTTTTTGTCGTTTTTCAGGCGCTGGCGGAAACAGATCGCGGCGAAGAGAAAGAGCGCGCCGGGGAGCAGGTCCCACGGACGAGATATCAAGGTGGCGTGTTGCGCCAGCGGCTCGGAGGGCGCAGCCAGAAACGCGGCGCTGGTGACGTAGGCAGCGATGGCTACAACAAGGAGAGCGCCGGCAGTCTCACGGCTAGGCTGTCGCGCGGTGGGCATGTAACGCTCCACGGCGATGGCTCCGAGAAGCAGTACGGCCAGCAGGGTGCGGCTGACCATCCAGCCCATGGGGATGCGATATAGATTGACGTGGCCGGTAGCGAGAGACTCGTTCAGGCCGAAGTAGCCGACGGTTTCGATGATGCCGGAGAGAACAAAGCCGAAGGCCAGGATGAGAGCGGTGCGGTCATGGGTGCCACGGAAGCGCACCAGGGCGTTGGCGGCGTAGCAGAAGCTCAGGAGCGTGCCGCCGACTTCGAGATAGAGATAGGTCTGAGGAGAGCCGACGAAGCTGGCCTGGCGCAACTCGACCATCAGGGCCGGGAAAATGGCGAGGGCAATGACACAGCTGCTGAAGACGATCAGCGCGCGCCTGTTGTCGGCGGGCTGTTCAGCCCTGAAATACCCGACGATTTTGCCCCAACCACCCACGATTGCCCCCAATTGCCTAAGAAAGCCTGACAACTCCCTAAGGAATGCAAGTGAGTGCCCTTTCGCGGGCGAAAATACGGTGCCGTAAGGTAATGAAAATAGGACAGATATTCTGACCCTAGCAGATTACTGGTAACGTTCTAATTTGGGCGAGACGCGATTTCGGGGGCACATAACGGGACTGCGGACGAGATATTTCTAATGTTTCGTTGTGGTTAACCCGGTCTTAGGGCCAGTATCAATGAGGAATCGCGGCAGTCTCAGGGTGAGACTGTCTCATGGCGTGACAAAGAAGGGTTTTGCGCGAGACGGCTAGACTTTGGGCTTGGGGGGAGGCAGATCGCGTGCCGTAACGGTGTCCACAAAACCGCAAGCGTTGTGGGTGCCGTCGCAGAACGGCTTGTTCATGGAGCGGCCACAACGGCAGAGGCCGATGGTGGTGCGACCCGCCAGGCCGAATGGCTTTCCCGAAGGGTCTACCAGCTCAAAGTCGCCTTCGATGCGCAGCGATCCATTGTTGTTCACGGTGATTTTCGTACCGGGCATTTACACTCCTCAGATTTTTGTTCGCTGAAAGCGCAGCGGTGGTGCTTTTGCTTCAGTTAATCAATATTTGGGAACGGAAGGGTCCACTTCGTCGGACCAGGCCAGAATACCGCCCTTGAGATTAAGTATCTTACGGAAGCCGGATTTGCGCAAAAAGTCTACGGCTTCCGCGGAGCGCTTGCCGCTGCGGCAGTGGGCAACAATTTCGCGCGACGAATCGAGTTCATGAACGCGGCGCGGAAATTCGCCAAGCGGAATCAAATGGCCATTGAGGTTGCAGATCTGAAATTCGTGCGGCTCGCGCACATCGAGAATGAAGAGATCATCGCCGCGATCGAGACGCGATTTCAAGTCGCGCGGGGTGATTTCCGGAACCTGAACGTTGGACACCGGGGCCTCTTCTCCACGCACGCCGCAAAATTCGTAGTAGTCGATGAGCTTGGTGATGGTGGGATGATCGCCGCACATCGGGCAAGCGTGATTTTTGCGCAGCTTCAGTTCGCGGAACTTCATGGCCAGCGCATCGAAAAGCAGCAGGCGGCCGGCGAGGCTGTCACCCGCGCCCAGAATCAGCTTGATGGTTTCCATGGCCTGAATGGAGCCGACAATTCCGGGCAGGACGCCGAGAACTCCGCCTTCGGCGCAGGAAGGCACGAGGCCGGGAGGAGGCGGCTCGGGATACAAGCAGCGGTAGCACGGGCCGCCGGGCATGCCAAAGACGGTGGCCTGGCCTTCAAATCTGAAAATCGAGCCGTAAACATTGGGCTTGCCGAGCAGGATGCAGGCGTCGTTCACGAGGTAGCGGGTCGGAAAATTGTCGGTGCCGTCCACGATGATGTCGAAATCTTTGAAGAGCTCGAGGGCGTTTTCGCTGGTGAGCTTGGTTTCGAATGTCTCGATCTGAATATCGGGATTCAGATTGGAGAGACGGGATTGCGCGGCGGCGGTTTTTGGCTTGCCGATATCGTCGGAGCCGAAAGTTATCTGGCGCTGCAGATTGGTGAAGTCCACTACGTCGAAATCGACCAAGCCCAGGCGACCCACTCCCGCGGCTGCGAGATACAAACCGAGAGGGGCGCCGAGACCGCCGGTGCCGATCAGCAGCACTTTGGCATTTTTGAGCTTAAGCTGACCCTCCATGCCTACTTCAGGCATGATCAAATGGCGGCTGTAACGCAGGATTTCTTCGTTAGTTAGTGCGGTCGCTTTTCCGGTTACCCCTGGTTGCGCTGGAGCGACGGGCTGAACTTTTGTAGACATCGGTTATTCCTTTTCTTCCAGATCTCGAAGCTGTAGTTTAAAAAATTTTGATTCGGAAATTTCCGGCCGCCCGGTTCGTTAAATACCGCCAGCAATAGATGGAACGATGCTGATGGTGTCGCCGTCTTTGGTCGGAGTGCTTTCCTTTGAGAGGTAACGAATATCTTCGTCGTTGACGTAGACGTTCACAAAACTGCGCAGCTTTCCATCTTCGGTGAAGAGATGCTTGCGCAGTTCTCCAAACTGAGAGATCAACTGGCCGAGAGCTTCGCCCACGGTTTTGGCGGTAACTTCGGTGGATTCCTGCTTGCCGGCAAAGACCCGCAGCGGCGTGGGGATAATCACTTTTACGGACATCGAAGCTCCTTTTCGTGCTGCGGCGAGATCACCATGCAAACCTGAAGGGTAATGTTACGAAGCGGCTTGCTGCAGACAAATGTCTTCGCTTTGAAAATCGCTACGATCGTCGGTCAGACGCCAGGAAGTCATGTCTTCCGGGATCTTATTGGCGACGCTGACGATCACATAGCTGTACCAAGGCCAGGCGTGCTCGCGATCGTATTGGCTGGGCTTCGCGGGATGATCAGGATGCGAATGATACCATCCGACGACTTCCAGACCCTGATTGCTGGCGGCTTTCTCGGCGTCGAGAACGTCCTGGCTGGTGACCGAGAAACGATTGCGGGGCGAGTCATCGCGCCGGTTGATCAGCGGATGCAGGGCGTGGACTTCGCGATAGAGGCTCCGGTCGGCCACTTCGGTGTCGCGTCCGAGCAATGCGCCACAACATTCGTGCGGATACGTTTCTGCGCCGTGATGACGGATTTTGTCGGCTAGCTCCGCAGTAATTTTAAGTTGTGCGGCGTTAGACATGCAATTTACTCCTCATCCCAGAAACGTTCGCTCAGATACTTCGCGGCGGAATCGGCGAAGACGGTGACGAGCACGGCGTGCCGATTACTGGGAATTGTTTCCGCCACCATTAAGGAACCGACGAGCGCGGCCGCCGCGCTGGGGCTGAGCAACAAGCCTTCTTCGCGCGCTGCAAGCTTGAGCATGCGATAGGCAGCTTCGGTATCCACCACCAGGTTTTCATCGGCCAGCTCTTCGTCATAGATGGCGGGGACCAGAGCGGTGGACATGTGCTTCCAGCCTTCCAATCCGTGGAAGGCGGCGTCCGGTTGCAGGCTGATGCAGCGAATATCGGGATTCAGCTCTTTGAGGCGACGGGTTACGCCGACGAAAGTGCCGCTGGTGCCCAGACCGGCGACGAAGTGCGTAACGCGGCCGATGGTCTGGTCCCAGATTTCGTTGGCGGTGCCGTGATAGTGCGCCTGCCAGTTCGCGGGATTGCCATATTGATCGGGGTAAAAATATTTTTCGGGATCGGCGGCCACCATCTGCTGTACGCGGCGGATGGCGCCATCGGTGGCTTCATCGCCAGGAGTCATCTCGAGTTGCGCGCCGTAGGCGGTGAGCATGCGCTTGCGTTCCTGCGAGGCGCTGTCCGGGAGGCACAGTGTCACGGGGTAGCCTAGTGCCGCGCCAATCATCGCATAAGCGATGCCGGTGTTCCCGCTGGTGGCGTCAATAATGGTTTTGCCCGGCCGCAATGCGCCGCTCTTGAGGCCAGCATCAATCATGCTCAGCGCCGGGCGATCTTTCACCGAGCCGCCGGGATTAAACCACTCTGCTTTCGCGCAGATCTCCACGTGCTCAAATTCGCGACCGATACTGGCGAGGCGCAGCAGCGGAGTGTTGCCAATTCGGGCGAGAATAGATTCGCCCGCACGCTGGGAGGGAGCCATTTTTTTGCCGGTGGTGGGCGTCATGTGTTGGTCACGCACATTGTCGAAATTCACTGCAAGCCTGGGCTATGCCGGCCACGAAGCGATCCAGATGTAGTTAGATGCCACAGACGAACGCACAGATATACACCTATCCTGTTGGAGCAATGATAGTCCGGATAGCCGGTGGCCGTCCAAATTGGGTGGGCGGTTGTAGCGCGGCTTTACAGGCTGGCGCGCCGCATCGTAATCTGAATGGCACCATGTGGAATATCAGCGATAAATTTTCTCCCAAGGCGATTGAAGGGTTGGCGGCGCTGGGATTTGCTGTTGGCAGCACGCGGGGCGTGGTGCGCGTTGAAAAGTATGGCGCGGGCGCGGAATTTCGCCAGGGCACCGACGGGCAGTATTCGTTCACTATTTTGCCGACGATCATGCTGAAGGGACAATTCACGCGCTTGTGGGATGCCGGCTATCAGAAATTCCTGCTGACCGATGAAGGCCTGAAGTTTCCGGCGCTGGCGAGTCATCTGGAAGGGCTGCGGAAATTTAATGAAGAGCTGCGCACCGCGCTGGGCGTGCCGACTTTTTACAACGAGGCGATTGGCTCGGTCAGCCAGGTCAGCGTGTATGACCGCGTTAAGGGGCGTGTTGGCGACGTGCCGGACGAAACTGTTGGCGCGCATAAGCCGGACGCGGGGCACTAGTTTTTTTGAACGGCGATGCCGCGGCAATAAATCCGCACACTAAATTTTTCTTTCACGCAATTTTTTCGCGGGCTTCCTGGAGCTGGCGGCGGAATTGTTCCAGGTTGACGCGATGTTTTGCGGCTTTCTTCCTGCCAATGTAAATTACTGGAATATCGCAGCCGAACCGCTGCATCAACGTGGCATCGCCCGCGATATCAATTTCCCGAACAGTGGCGCCGAATTCGCGCAAGAGCGGCGCGATGGCGGTTTTGGCTTCATCGCAAAGATGGCAGCCTGGCTTGGTGTAGATCGTGACTTCCAGGCCGGCATGCAGCGGTTTTGGTTGCGCTGAGGTCATCGTTACGCGTCCTGATGGCATCTTACCCGGTGGTGGCAGCTCGCTGCCAGTTTAGCTAACGACTGGCGGCGGCGATAAGCAGGCATAATGACTGGCAGAGGTTCTTGATTTATGGGACGGGTAGTAGCGTTGATGGACGATATTTTTTTCCAGATGAAAGTGGCGGAGACCGCCAAGCATCTGGGTCTTGAGTTTAAAGTGGCTACGAATGCCGATGCGCTGCTGGCATTGCTGGAGCCGCGACCGCAACTGGTGATCGTGGACCTGAATGCGCGCAGCCAGCCGATTGAGGTCATCGCGAAAGTGCGCGCGGCGTCTCCCGAGTTGCGGGTGGTGGCGTTTCTTTCACACGTCCAGCGAGAATTGGCGGAGCAGGCGAAGAACGCGGGTTGCGAGGAAGTGATGCCGCGGTCGGTGTTCACGCAAAATCTTTCTCAAATATTGAGTCCAGCGAAGGCTTGATGCGATTTTTGAGAACAAAGTCGAGCGGTGTTGTTGTCCACGTGCAAAATTGGCTTTCGACGGCGATTTTGACTGGCATGTTAGCAATGCTATTCGGCGGCACGGTGCGTGGGCAGGAATCGAGCTCGCGTCCTGCAGGCGGAAATCAAAGCACGGCTGAGGCCGCTGGCGTTGGGACCGGCATGGATGCACCAGCGGCACGCACCCTGCCGATGGCTGGCGGTCCTGGAGGAGCGTTGCGCGATGTTCTGCTCGCGGCATGTTCCCAGGATGGGGGCGGGTTCTCGCGTTTCCTGACGGCGCGTAGTAAGGCTTCGTTCGAACGTCTCACTCCCGCGGCGCGCGTGGCGCTGATGAAAAGATTTGTGCTGCTGAATGTTCCCGGGCGCGGCACGGCCACGGCGAACGCTCCGGACCGTCCGGTGGTGCGCTGCGAAACACCGGACGTAACTACAGAGATGTCCATCGGCGGGGCTGATGTGCGCGACAATGTGGCGTTCATGCCCTTGCAGATTCGCGACGCCGGCGATTTGACCGGTACGAGCGTGCGGCAGGTCAACATGGGGATGGTGCGCGAGGACGGGCAGTGGCGACTGCTGTCGTTGGGTTTGCTGCTGCTGGATCTGCCAGCGCTGGAAGTGGAGTGGGATTCGGCGGAAGCGGATGCGAATGAAAGCAATGCCCTTGATAATTTGAAGAAATTGGCGGAAGCGGTGGAAACTTACCGGCGGACATATTCAAGCTTGCCGGAATCACTCAAAAATCTAGGTCCCGCACCGCCTGCTCCCGCCGCTAAAACTGGCGCAGCAAAAAGCGCCTCTGCAATTCCGGCTGCGACCCACGAAGCTGCCGGTCTCTTAGACGGCGACCTTGCGAGCGGCAGCAAAGACGGGTATGTGTTTCGCATTGTGATTGCGGGCGCCAGCGCGCTGGGCGCTCCCGCGAAATATGAACTGGCGGCCACGCCATCGGCATACGGGCGCACCGGGAAGAAATCTTTCTTCCGCGACAGCGAGGGGACTTTTCACGCTGGAGACCACCAAGGCGCGGTGGGCAGCAAATCGGATCCGACAGTCCCGTAGCGAAGACTCGTCAACCCTAAGCTAATTAACGATCACTTCATGCCCGCCGCTACAGTCAGGAAAATTTGGCGAGATGTCGATGACTACGGATTGATGCGGTCGGTAAGCGTTATTTACTTCTATGTTGAAATGATCACCGCGATCTAAATCTTTGTCAGCTACCGACAGAATATAGTGGCCAGGCGGAATGATACCGAAATCGAATCCACCAGAACGATCCGTCACAACCCGCTTGACGAGAATCATGCCGCTATCTTGGGTCCGGTGCGCGTACACATAGAGCGTCAACGTCATGTGCGGACGAAGGAACGCCTGGCGCAACCAACGGAATTCACGGAAGAGAGTTATGTCCGTACCGACAACTTTCCCCCTCAAGACTGGCACTTCATAGAAAAAATCTTCAGCCCAACTGCAAGCACGGACTTTTGCAGTCAACCCGACCAACGTAATGACAGCCAGCATTGCGAACCTAAGTCTAGGCTTATACACAACTACTCCTGAGCTTTGAACGTATTGATCCGGTCGTTCTTGCAGGTTGCATGTCGTTCCTGCGCTGCGGCACGCTCGTATGTTGCAGATTACACGGCTTTCGCTTTCACTTCGCCTTGCGTGCCTGTGTCTTGCCTACTAACCTTGCTGGCGACCGCTAACGGTTTGAAATAGCGTTGCAAATCGCGTTGAGGAGTCACCATGGCGTCTTCGGTCTGGAAGGGCTATCTGTCGTTCGGGTTGCTGTCGATTCCGATACGGCTTTTCACTGCGGCGCGCGGCGAGCGCATCAGCCTGAATCAACTCCATGAAGTGTGCCACTCGCGGCTCAAGATGCCGCTCTTTTGCCCGACGTGCGATCGCAAAGTAGAGCGCTCGGAAGTCATCAAAGGCTACGAGTACGAGAAAGATCAATACGTGCTTTTCAACGAAGAAGATCTGGACAAGATTGAACCGGAATCGGCGCGCGCGATGGAAATACTGGAATTTGTGAAAGTGGATGAGATCGATCCATTGTATTACGACGCTTCGTATTACCTGACGCCGGAAGATGAGGGCAAAAAAGCGTATTCGTTGCTGCTGAAGGCCATGGAGGACTCGGGCTACGCCGCGATTGCCAAGGTGACCATGCACCAGCGCGAGCACATCGTGGTGATTCGTCCGCGCGCCGAGGGGATGACGCTGCACACGATGTTCTATCAGAGTGAGATTCGCGAAGTCGCGGAATTCTCGCACCAGGATAAAGTGGAGCCGAAAGAGCAGGAAAAGAAGCTGGCGACGCAACTCATCGAGAGCCTGGCGGCGCCGTTCGAACCGCAAAAGTATCGCGACGAATATCAGGAAAGCATGCGCGGGTTGATCGCCGCCAAGCAAAAGGGTCAGGAAGTTACCGCCACGGTACACCCGCAACGCGCACCGGTAATCGACTTGATGGACGCGCTGAGAAAGAGTATTAATGCCAAACCGGCGGCGAGCGCGAAGAAACCTCCGCTGCGAGTGGTTCCGGCAGCGGCGCCGGCGGCAAAAAAGTCCAGCAAGAAGGCCACGGGCTAGTCCCTGATGGGAAAATCGGATCGATTCTCGCGCAGCGAATTTCAACGGATGCTGGAGATAAGCGAGAAGCAGTTAAGCTACTGGGAAAAACTAAAACTGGTAGCGCCGCGAGAGAAGGGCGACAAGACTTACGATTTCCGCGATTTAATTACCCTCCGCACCGCCAAACAATTAATTGATAAGGGAGTTTCCGCGCAGCGGCTGCAACGCTCCATCGTGGCGCTGCAGAAGCAACTGGCGGAGGTGAAGTCGCCGCTGACGGAGCTGCGCATCCGTTCGAATGGGAAAGACATCATCGTAGAGCGGGCAGGCATGCACCTGGAGCCGATCTCTGGGCAGACGGTTTTAAATTTTGAGACGCGCGAGCTAAGAGAAAAAGTTCGCGTCATGCCGCACAGCAACGCCGACGACTGGGTGAGCCTGGGCGTGGAGCGCGAAGAGCAAAGCGAGTCGGAGGCGGGACTGCAAGCCGCCGCAGAGGCTTACGAGCGAGCGCTGGATCTAGACCCTGGGCATGTGGATGCGCTGAACAATTTAGGGATGCTGTCTTACGAGCAGGGCATGCTGGAGGATGCCACGCAGCTTTTTCGCCGGGCCGTGGAATTGCATCCCGAGCATGTGATCTCGCACTTCAACCTGGGTAGCGTGCTGGAAGAAACCGGGAAGCTCGATCAGGCTCGCCACCATTTGCGGCTGGCGGTGCGCCTGGACGGGCAACATGCTGATGCGCATTACAATCTGGCGTTTGTGTGCGACAAAATTGGCGCGTATGTGGAAGCGCGCCGGCACTGGAAACGTTACCTGGAACTTGATCCCAACAGTTCGTGGGCCAGTTACGCGCGCAAGCGCCTCTCGAACAAAAAATAGTGGGGAGAAACTAGGCTTCTTTGTCAGCCTTAAGATCATCAAGGCGGGGCGGCGGAGCGTTCTGCTTTTCGAGTGCTTGCCGCAGCCACTTCTGTAGCACCGCAAGAAACACTGGTTTCACTTCGCGAAATGCCACGCCCATACCGAGTGCGGGTTGAGCATAAATAATCGTGGCGCTGGCCTCAAAGTATTCGCCAGCGGAAATAATTTTTATGGTTACGTTAGTGCCGCGAGGCAACGGCGTCCTGGTGTCGAGGTAGCAGCCGTAAAGGCTCAGTTCGTTGACACGAGTATTCTCGACGGCGTGGCTGCCGAGACGCACGACTTCAGCGGGCGCAGAGAACGGGAATCTTGGAGTGCGGCGGACGGGCTGTTCCATAATAGCGAAAGGGTCCAGCTGTTGATTTTGCGAGTGACTCTTGATGTTTATCGTAGCTAGAGAGCGAATCATGGACGTGACGGGTTCGCTGTAGGGGTAAACACAGTTTGGCCCAGGGAACCGGATTTGTCACTGTAGGGGACCATAAAGTGTCGTAATTGCCACCGGTTTCGATCAAGGCGCCTCGTGTTCAGTCGGCGAAAAGCGGGACAGTCGGCCTGCCTTGGAGAGTATCGTTCGTAACAGATGTGTTTTCGTTCGAGCCGTGATCGCTGCAACTCTGCGGAGTCGGATGAAGTAATTGTACAGGTGGCCTTCGTAAAGTATGCTGGGCCATTTCCAGCCCGCGATCCCAAGTCAGTGAACGTCGCAATGTCGCCGGGAGTTTTTGCACGCACTGGCTCAGGGCGGCCACCACGGTTGCGGTGTCTTTGCCCGGCACCTTCACCAGCATACAGAAGCGCGAATGACGCTCTACCAGGGTGGCCACGTGACTGTTGCGCGCTCCGCGCAACAGATCGCCCTCCCAATGGCCGGGAACGGCACGATCCTCTGCTTCTGCCGGCCGCTCGCGAATCGAAATAGCATCGACGATCTGACCGCGCGCGTGCCCGTGAACACTGGAGTGCCGCGAGCGGCGGATCCGCCGCTGGGATCGCAGATGCCGCACCAGCTCCTGTTTTAGCGCTCCGCGCGCTTGAATGAACAGGCTGCGATAAATCGTTTCGTGAGACACGTGCATGCCCTGGTCGTTCGGGTACTCCGCTTTAAGCCATCCGGAAATTTGTTTCGGAGACCAGTCCTGAATGAGTTTACTCGCAACGATCTCCTTCAGTTCCGGAAATTGGTGGTAGTCAGCGCGCTTTGGTAGAATTTCATCGCGCCAAGATTCTGTCTGGAGATGTTTACGTGGCCATTTCTCAAGAACTGCTGGATATTCTGGTTTGCCCGGTCTGCAAAAATCCGGTGAAGATGCTTGCTGACGGATCAGGATTGAAATGCGGACAATGCAAGCGTGTTTATCCCATCCGTGATGACATCCCGGTCATGCTGCCGGAAGAAGCGAAAATCGCGAACGACTGAGGTCCGGGCGGTGCGCGAGTGCCGGCCGCGAGTGGAATCCGCGGTTACGCTATACTGATGTTCACCGCTCGCAGGGCGGGAGAAAAACATGTCGTTACTTGACCCACCGGTAGAAAAACCGCAGAAGTCGCGCGCCATGGCCTTCACGGTGGCCGCGCTGGGCTTTGTGCTGATTCTGATTCTGTATTTTGCGTTTCGTTATTATCCGGAAAAACGCGCCGCGGAGCATTTTTTTGACGCGCTGGTGGCGGGCGATACGGCGACCGCCTATCAACTGTGGAAACCGGGCGGCAAGTTACCAGATGAAGGATTTTTTGGCGGACTGGGGACCGGAAGGCTATTACGGCCCGGTGAAAAGCTACAAAATCAAAAAAGTCACTTCGCCGAGCGGCGCCGGCTCCAACGCAATAGCAGTGCAGACGGAAATCAGTCCGTATTCACCGATGCCGGACATCAGCGACCAGGAGAAAAGCCGCAAGACGCGGGTGTTGAGCGTTTGGGTGCTGAGCAAAGACAAGTCGTTCAGTTTCCCGCCATAAAAGTGCAATCCTAAAAGCATGGTGAATTCCCGTGAGCGCTGAGCAACGGAAGCTGCGCGTTGGTGTGTTATTTGGCGGACGCTCCGGCGAGCATGAAGTGTCGCTGGCGTCGGCGGCTTCGATTATTCGTGGACTGGATCCCGACAAATATGAAGCGGTGCCGATAGGCATCACCAAGGAAGGCCACTGGCTGGCTGGGGCAGGCGCGCAAAAAATGCTGCCGGAAGTTTTGAAGACGGGACAGCGCGTGGCCATGAGCGCGGACCCCAGCGACACGGCGCTGATCAGCCTGGACGGAGCTGCACGGGAACAGAAACTGGACGTGATTTTTCCAGTGATACACGGAACGTTTGGGGAAGACGGCACGATGCAGGGCCTGCTGGAACTGGCGGGCTTGCCGTTTGTGGGCGCGGGAGTTTTAGGCTCGGCGATCGGGATGGATAAGGATGTCGCGAAGAAACTGCTGCAGGTGGCGGGGATTCCGGTGGTGCCGTGGATTGCGGTGCAGCGCGCGGACTGGGAGCGTGATCCCAAGGCGATTCGGCGAGGCGGTGGAAAAGAAATTCAAATATCCGGTGTTTCGTGAAGCCTGCGACGTTGGGATCTTCCGTGGGCATGACCAAGGTGCATTCGCGTGCGGAGTTTGGACCGGCGCTGGATCTGGCAGCGGAATTTGCGATGAAGATTATGGTGGAGAAGGCGGTGAGTGCGCGCGAGATTGAAGTTTCGGTGCTGGGCAATCACGATCCGCGGGCTTCGGTGCCCGGTGAAATTGTGCCACACCGGGAGTTCTACGATTACACCGCGAAATATCTGGAGGATGGGACGCAACTCTTGATTCCCGCGAAGCTGAAGAAATCTGAAGTGAAGAAGATTCAGGCGATGGCGATCGCGGCGTTTCGCGCGCTGGAATTGAGTGGCATGGCGCGGGTGGATTTTTTTGTGGAGAAGCGCGGCGGGAAGATTTTTTTGAACGAAGTGAATACCATTCCGGGATTCACTTCGATCAGCATGTATCCGAAATTGTGGGAAGCCAACGGGATTCCCTTTCGTGAGCTGATTACGAAATTGATTGAGCTGGCTTTGGAGCAGCATCGAGAGAAGACGCGGACCAAGTATCAGATTGAGTTGCCGGAAGGTGCTGGCGGGGCCCTGGCTTAGGTCGGGGAGGCGCGAAGTAATGGGCCCGGTATGCAGCGGGCCGCAGTCCTCGTTGTGCAAGATCCCCACACGCAAACCCGGCGTATGGGGCACCCTGGAACCCGAAAACGCGCCCTGTCGTAGAGGCGTTACAGGATTTTTTGGCCGAGGCCGGAGAGGATCAGTTCTACGCCGAGGAGCGCGGTGCGGTTGTGTTCGTCGATGACGGGGTTGATCTCGACGACTTCCATGGAGGCCATGGCGTCACTGTCGGCGATCATTTCCATGGCGAGGTGCGCTTCGCGATAGGTGACGCCGCCACGGACGGGGGTGCCAACGCCGGGGGCGTCGCTGGGGTCCACGAAGTCCATGTCCAAGCTTACGGCGATGCCGTCGGTGTCGTCGGTGGCGTATTTCAGGGCGTCGGCCATGACTTCGCGCATTCCGCGCTCGTCAATGTCCCGCATGGTGAAGACGCGAACGCCGGATTTTTTGACCAGGCGGCGCTCCTGGGCGTCGAGATCGCGAACGCCCACCAGCACGATATTTTGCGGCTCGACTTTAGGCTTGAATCCCAACAAGTCAACCAGCTCTGGCGCGCCGTAGCCCATTACGGCGGCCAGGGGCATGCCATGCACGTTGCCCGAAGGAGATGATTCCGGGGTGTTCATGTCGCCGTGGGCATCCAGCCAGATGTAGCCGATCTGTTTTTTCTGTTTACGGTAGTGCGCCGCGACTCCGGTGACGGCTCCCGCCGCGATGGAGTGGTCGCCGCCCAGGACCAGTGGCACAAAACCCTCTTCCAGCGATTTCTGGACAATTTCCGCGAGGTCTTTGCAGGTCTCGGCGATTTCGGCCATGTACTTGGCGCGCTTTTCGCCTACGGGCATTTCTTCCGGCTGCTTGACGGGAATATTGCCGATGTCTTCGACCTGATGGCCGAGCTGTTTGAGGCGCGCCTGCAGGCCGGCGACGCGGAGTGCGGAGGGCCCCATGTCCACGCCGCGACGGCTCTGGCCCAGGTCCATGGGCACACCGATAATTCTGACTTTTTGCGCCATATTGGTGTTCTTTCAGCTACGGATAATACGGATATTTAAGGGTATACCCGGTACAGCATGCGCGGGAAGGGTATCACTTCGCGGATGTGCTCGGTGCCGCAAATCCAGGCCACGGTGCGCTCCAGGCCCAGGCCGAAGCCGGCGTGGGGGACGCTGCCGTAACGGCGGAGGTCGAGATACCACTGGAAAGGCTCCTCCGGCAGCTTGTATTCGTGGAGGCGCTTGACCAGCAAATCGTAATCGTGGATACGCTGGCTGCCGCCGATGATTTCGCCGTAGCCTTCGGGAGCGAGCATGTCGAAAGCCAGGGCCAGGTCGGGGCGCTCGGCGTCGGGCTGCATGTAAAACGCCTTGATGGCGGCGGGATAGCGGTGAACCATGACCGGGCGGTCGAATTCATTGGAGACGATGGTCTCTTCGTCGCCGCCGATGTCGTCGCCAAATTTGGTGGGATTGTTTTGTTTATTGAGAATGGCGATGGCTTCTTCGTAGGTGATGCGCGGGAAGGGCGGCTTCACGTTTTCGAGTTTTTTGGTGTCGCGCTTGAGAGTTTCAAGCTCGATGGATTTATTGGCCAGGACGGATTGCACGACAGCGCTGACCAAGCCTTCGGCGAGATTCATCATGTCGTTCAGCTCGGCGTAGGCGGCTTCGGGTTCGAGCATCCAGAATTCGGTGAGATGGCGGCGGGTTTTGGATTTTTCGGCGCGAAAGGTGGGGCCGAAGGTGTAGACCTTGCCGAGAGCCATAGCAGTGGCTTCGATGTAGAGCTGGCCGCTTTGCGTGAGATAGGCCTTCTGATCGTCGATGTAATTCACTTCGAAAAGCGTGGAGGTGCCTTCGCAGGCCGCGGGCGTGAACATGGGCGCGTCAGTAAGAATGTAGCCCTGGCTGTCCATGTAATTGCGCGCGGCGCGGACGGCTTCGGCGCGAATGCGAAGGATGCTGGCCTGCCGGGGCGTGCGAATCCATAGATGACGATGATCGAGAAGAAAATCAACGCCGTGTTCTTTTAGTTGAATGGGGTAAGGCTGGGCTTCGGAAACTTTCTGGAGGATCTGAATTTTGCTCACGCCCATTTCAAAGCCGCCGGGCGCGCGCTGTTCGGCGCGGATTTTCCCGGTGACGATCACGCTGGATTCCTGGGTGAGGCCTTTCAGCGCCTGAAAGGCTTCGGGATTTTCTTTGAGTGCGCAGACGCCCTGGATGATTCCGGTGCCGTCGCGAAATATCGGGAACATCAGCTTGCCGGATTCGCGCAGATTGTAGAGCCAGCCGCGGATGGTGACTTCCTGGCCGTCGTACTTGCCCGCTTGTTCGATGGAAATAGTGGTCATTCTTCAGGGTTCCTAGAATTGCGCGTTTTAGCTTGATGCCCGTTAAGGCGGGAGCAATCAAAATTGTATTTAGCTTGAGAGCTATTTTAGCAGTGGCGGGTGTAAATACTGAAAGTTCGGTTGGCGATGAAACGACGCGAGGCTCTTCTTTTTGTTCGACAGCGCCAGGAGCGCGGCAAACGCCGCGGTTTTTTGATCGGTGGTCCAGGGTGGGCCGATGGAGCGGCCCATGGTGGAAATTTGGTGGGATATCTTGATGGCGGCGTTGCCGAAGGCTGCCGCCATGCAATCGTGAAGGTCGCGTTCGCGAAATCCGGAGATGGGGATATCTAGAGACTGGCAGGCTTTCCAGATGACTTCGCGAAAAAATTCGCCTTCCGCAGTGTGGATGGAAGCGTGCGAGGCCAGGATTTTTGCAAGCGGCGGAAGCGCACGTCCGGAAGCGAGCACAACGGCAGCGCCGCCGACGGAATACTGACGTTCCCGGAGGCTATCGAGCGAGTCGCGGATAACTGCAAGCGCTAATTGGAGCGAAGCGGAGAAACACCTGGTCAGAAACTTTTCTGCTTCGGGAAATTCGAGACGCTCAGAGAAGTGATAGGGCTGCCTGGTGCCGGGAATTTTCGGATTGATGACTTCGATGCGGCGCCGCTCGAGTATTTTCACTGTGCCGGCTTCGTGGGACACCGTTACCAGCGCACCCCAACCGGAGTGCATGTGGAAGCCAATGGCGGCACGCTTCATGCTGTGGCGAACTCCACGAGATGCACGAACATTCTTTTGTGTGGGAGACCGGATTCTTGAGCTTGTGACGGGTTCGGCTTGGCGATCGATCGAAGAGAGATTCCTCGCTGCGCTCGGAATGACAGGTTCGGGTAGGTCGTCGAGGCGATTGCCAAGATCTTTCCGGAGTGCTAACTCCACTCTTCTTCGAATTTATCCATCGCTGCCCGCGCGGACTCGAGTAATTCCGATGTGCCGATGGCCTCGGGGCCAGTTTTTTCTTTCAGTTCCAGCATGATGGGAAGTTTTTCTTTTGTGGGAGTGGTCTTCAATATTTTTACGGTGGCGGGCCAGTCGATGCTGCCGGCGTAGGGCGGAAGATGTTCGTCTTTTTCGCCGTGATTGTCGTGCAGATGCACGCTGGCGACGAGATCGCGCAGCGGTTCGAAACACTTTTCTATGCGTTCTTCTTCGGGGCCGTCGCATAAGTGCGCATGTCCGGTGTCGAAATTGAAGCGCAGCCCGGTCAATCGCGTTTCGTCCACAAAGGCGCGCAGGTACGCGGGATCGCCCATTTCACTGGGAGTGTTTTCAATGCACAGGGTCACGCCGCAATGATGGGCGTGCAGCACCAGGTGTTCGAGCGTACTGAAAGCCGCGTCGCGCTTGCGAGGATCGGCGGTTTCACGCGAGCCGCCCATGTGCAGAATCATGCGGGCGTACGGCAAGTCTTCGGCGACATCAATGGCGCGCTTGAGCTCGTCCATGGCCTCGATGCGGCGGACGCGTTCGACTTCGCAGATGGACAGTGGCAGACCGCCTTCGCGCGTGGTGCTGAGATCGCGATTGTTGGGAGCGTGCAGCGATTCGAGCGTGAGGCCGTGAGTGTTCAAGGCTTCGGCCATGGCCTGAATTTCCGGACGCGAAGTGTAGTCGAAATGGCTGCGGGAGCAAAATAATTCCACGCCTTCAAAGCCGGCGTGAGCGATCTGGCCAAGAAGCTCGGGCGTGACTTTGCGGGAGATGAAGGGGTAGGTCGAGAGGAGTCGGCGCATAAAGTTGGCTTAAAAATTATATTCCGGCGAAAGGTGCAGCGCTTCCGGGAGTTCGTTTCTTTGACGCGAGTATGATAAGGCCGATTGGCTAAATATTGTGAAGTTGTGAAATCGCTTCAGTAGCCGATGGCGGAACCCTGATCGCGGGGATCGGCGGCACCCAAACGATCGCCGGTTTGTGGGTCAATGGCGACGGCGTTTACGAGGCCGATGTGCCCCTTGCGCCTGGTGGCGTGGCCGCGGGCGTTGAGAGCCTGTTCGAATGCCGGTGAAAATTCCTTCTCGAGCAAAATTTCATCGGGCAGCCATTGGTGGTGGAAGCGCGGCGCGTTGATGGCGGCCTGGGCGTCCATACCGAGGCGCATCCAGTTGATGACGGTCAAGAGCGTGGCCGAAATGATGGTGGGGCCGCCGGGAGAGCCGGTGACGAAACTTAATTTGCCGTCGCGCAGCAAAATTGTGGGAGTCATGGAACTGAGCGGGCGATGGCCGGGCGCGATGGCGTTGGCGTCGGATTGAATCAGGCCGAAAAGCGCGTTGGGCACGCCGGGCTGGGTGGTGAAATCGTCCATTTCATCGTTGAGCAGAAATCCAGCGCTGCTGGTGGCGTGGGAGCCATAACTGTCGTTGAGCGTATAGGTGCTGGCGACGGCGTTGCCGGCGGCGTCCACCACAGAGAAATGCGTGGTGTGCGGGCCGTCGCCGAGGCTGGTGATATGTTGCGGCGCGGATTCCGTGGAAGCCGATATTCCGCAGACGTGCGGGTTTCCCGCTTTGATCTGCTTGCTGGAGGAAGCGTGTCGCGGATCAATCGTCGCAGTGAGTTCGTTGGCGTAGCACTCCGCGGTCAGGCCAGCGACGGGAACGTTCGAATAATCAGGATCGGCGAGATAGGCAGCGCGGTCGGCGAAAACGCGGCGCATGGTTTCCGCCACCATATGCACGCTTTGCGGATCGTCCCAGCCTTTCAACGGTGTTTGCTGCAGCATGTTGAGCGCTTCGATGATGGCTACGCCGCCAGAACTGGGCGGCGGGGAGGTCAGAACATCCCAGCGGTGACCCTCGATCTGGTAATGCGCGCGCAGAACTTCGCGGATTTTTGGCTGGTAGTTGGCGAGATCGTCAGCGGAGATGATGCCCGCCATTGCTTTGCATATCGGCGACCAGCAGACGGGCGGTTTCGCCGCGATAAAAATCGGCGGCGCCATTTTTGGCGATGCGCTGCAGGGTGGCCGCCAGCTCCGGCTGGCGAAAAATATCGCCGACTTTGTAGGGCTGTCCGTCATGCAGGAAAATGCGTTTGCTTACGGCGAATTGCTGGAGGCCGGATTTTTCTTCTTCAAATTCGCGCACCAGCTTTTCGGTAATTGGAAAGCCGTCTTTGGCCAAGCGGATGGCGGGACTCATAACGTCCGCCAGCTTCATGGTGCCGTGAGTTTTGAGCGCCAGCTCCAATCCCGCCACCGTGCCCGGAACAGCGACGGACCGAAAGCCCAGGGTGCTGGCATCGGGGATGAGCTTGCCGTCTTTTATATACATGTCGCGCGTGGCTTTGCCGGGGGCCACTTCGCGGTAGTCGAAGAAATCTGTTTTGCCGTCGGCCAGGCGCACCAGCATGAATCCGCCGCCGCCGATATTTCCCGCGGCAGGTTCGACGACGGCGAGCGCGAACGCCACCGCGACGGCGGCATCCACGGCGTTGCCGCCGCGTTTCAAGATTTCGACGCCAGCCTGGGAACCGAGGGCTTCGTCGGTGGCCACCATGGCGTGCGGGGCGCGAACGGCCTGCTGCGGCCATTGGTCTGAAGCATTGGAGCGGGTTGCCGAGCGATCTTGAAGTTCAGAAGCGGTCTGGGCGCGGACCGCGGGCACGACAGCAAGAAGAAGAATCGCGAAGGTGAAAATAGGGCGAGCGGGGCGGCTGGCGTTCATTGGGCAAACACCATAATTGATCCGGCTGCGCAGCGCAAAATTACAGCGGCAAACAGCACCCGCAAATTACGCGCCGAGAAATTCCACGGAGGGAGGACCGGGCAAAAGCCCCGCGGCGGTGCCACGATTGATTAACTCGGTAACCGCCTGCTTGCCGCGATCGCCGTAGCCGAGGGTCCATTTGTTGACGTACATGGCGACAAATTTATCGGCGGTTTCGGTTTCCATGTCGCGCGCGAATTGCATGGCGTAATTCAAAGCCTCTTCGCGATGCTCCAGGCCGTATTCGACGCTGTCGCGAATGGTGCGCGAAATCTGGCGGCCCAGTTCAGGGCCGAGTGCGCGCCGCACGGCATTGCCTCCCAATGGCAGAGGCAGGTTGGTTTGCTCGTGCCACCACACGCCAAGATCCAGCACGCGATGCAAACCGAGTTGCGGGAAACAAGAGCTGGCCTTCATGAATCAGCAAGCCGGCTTCCACGCTCTGGGCCTGCACGGCGTCCAGTATCTTGTCGAAAGGCATGACCACAGGTTCGAAGTTCGGCTCAAAAAGTTTCAGCGTGAGATACGCAGTGGTTTTCAGACCCGGAACGGCGATGCGCTTGCAGGCAAGCTCTTCTTTCCGCAGCGGCTTGGATGAGACCACGATGGGACCGTAATTCTCTCCAAAGCTGGCACCGCAATCGAGCAAAACATATTTGTCGCGCAACGAAGGGTAGGCCGCGAAACTTACGGCGGTAACGTCGTACGTTTCCGTCAGCGCGGCTTCGTTCAGGGTCTGGATATCGGCGAGCACGTGGGTGTATTTGTAGCCCGGAGTTGCGAGCTTGTGAGTGGCCAGCGCATAAAACATGAACGCGTCATCGGAATCCGGGGAATGCGCAAGCTTGATTTCCATGGGTATTTTTTCGGCGCGCGGCGCTGACTGGGTGGCAGGCATGGCGTGTGTTCGTCCTTTTTCGTGGTGCAAATTGAACGTTCCGGCAGATTCGGCGCAGTCTCTGGAGGCACTTCCGCGCCAATGGCGCTGATCAGGGACGGTGCGGGAGAGAACCTCTGGCATTGTCTATGCAGGGACGAATGCCTGGTGCCGGAGCGCTTTCGCAGGCACAGCCTAGCACACTAGGGAGGGGACAACAATCGGGCGGCAGCGCCGGCAACTCTGGTTTCGCCGAGCCTCAGGCCAGTGCTAAATCCTGACGGGTGCGTAACGTTTTATGCACAGTACTAAGCCGTAGTCGGTTGTCAGTAACGTTAGTTTGGGGTGGGATAGGAGTGTGAACGCCGACCTGAAACTCTCCAAACACTTGCGAAGTGGAATTCTGTTGCTGTGCGCCGGGGTCGTCACTATTTTGCTGACCCCGCTCGCATCGGCGCAGAACACCGGGCGCATTGAATGTGCGCGCAGTGACGACTATGTGTTCCTGTACAGTTCGATGACCACGCTGCAGGTTCGCTCGAACCTGCAATGCGGCGAAATTGTTTACATCACGTTGCGCTACGAATTTTATTACGGCGTGCGCACCGCCAAGGGTGACACCGGGTTCGTCCCGGAAGCCAGCCTGGTGGTAATCAAGGATCAAGCGGGCACCGGCCTGCCGGCGCCAACGGCGGACGGGTCGCGCGAGCGCTTACATTATGACCGTCCGCGAGAGGTCGCGAACGCTGCGCGGGCTCCTGCCGGCTTTGGCCTGGCCAAGAACACTCCGGTGCGCGTGAAACTGGTGAAGAGCCTTTCTTCTGCGACAGCACATGTGGGCGACGCGGTGGAATTAGAGGTGCTTGACGATGTGGTGGTGCAAGGCGTAGTGGTGTTGCCGAAAGGTTCGAAAGAAAATGGAGTGATCGCCGAAGCCGAGCCAAAGAAACGCTTTGGGCATGGCGGCAAGCTGGCATTTTCCGTTACTTCGCTGCGGCTTGCCAATGGCGAACAGGCGCCATTGCGAACGTACGAGGAAGCTTCGGGTGGCGCGGGCACTTCGTCGGCGGTTTTGGCCAGCAAGGAAGCCAGCATGCAGCAGAACGCGGAGTTCACGCTGCTGGTGGATGCAGATGTACGATTGAAGCGGGAGACATTTGAAGACCGCGCGGATGATTTCAAGACTGGCTCGAGTACTTCCGAGGTTGCACCAGCAAAACCATAGTTCGCTGAAGGTGTACCACCAAATTCCGGAGCGCTGATTTCGGGTGCTAGTCGCCGTCGCGGACGAATACTCCCAACAACTTCGCAATGGGATTGGCGGACTTGCTTCCGCCGGACGGGTCGGGACTTGAAGCGTTCGGTGTCAATTTTCGGATGAGGAATTCCTGAAGAATATTTGTGGCCGCTGTGCCCACGGTTCCCAGTAAAGCATTTTCAAACGTTAGCCCCACGCCATTGCGATCCGTGGCGGGATAGTAAAGATTCGAAATGCCTCCCGCGGCCATTCCGCCGAGCACGGAAGAATAATTTGGCTGCCAGCGCCCGTTATCGCCTTTGCAGATTACAGAATTGGCTATGGCATACAGCAGCCGGGATCGTATGCTGCCGGTCCCTTTATAAAAATATCGCGGGTCCTGTTTCAGCAGTGACGGCAGGACGGCGCTGCCGATGACGGTATCGAGGGCATCGCTCGCGAAGGCCGCCCCGTAGCGTTTGGCGTAGCCCTGAGCGCCAGGCCCGTAGCCGCTGAAGCTGCCCTGCTGTTGCTGAATGCCCGCAACCACGCCAATAATTCCAAAATTCACCGGATCAATAATAGATTTCCAGGCCAGCTCGTATTTCTGCCTGGCGGTGAGGGGAGCGGCATCATGCACATAAGTGACGTAAAAATTAGGGACCAGCCCGAGGGCCCGCTGCTTTTCCTGCTGCTTGATCTGCTCCTGGGCGATCTCTTCAATGGGGGGCGTAACGCGCACCTCAGTGATCAACGAGGCGATCGACAGCGTAATTTGGGGGACGGCAACATTTTCTAGTCCGTGCAATTCGGCCGAAAATTTCTGGTCTGTGAAGCCCGCGGAACTGATCGTTAGATGAAAAGGCCCGGGAGCAACATTTACAAAATTGAATTGCCCGTCATCGCCGGTAACCATTACCCGAACCGGCGCGCCCGATTCGACTTCGAGAGTGACGCGGGCTCCCGGCACGGGAGCGCCGGCGGAATCGACAATTTTGCCGCTGATGCTGCCCAGGGCCCGTTGATCGTTGTCGGAGGATGGAAGGAGCTGCGGAAAATTCAGGGCCGGCGAGACATAAGGCAAGCCACTTAGTTCAGGGAAATTGGATAGAGACGTTTGGGCTCGCGCCATGGTAGCGGCTGCGCCCAAGACTAAGCCTACCCAAACGACCATCACCCGGATTCTTTTTGGACGCACGATAGCCCCGAGGCAATTATGATGCTTCGCCACGCGCTTTTGGATTTCTATAAACGGGATTCTTTTTTAGTTGGTTACTGGCCCCGACGGCGGACTTGAAACAGGGTGAACGATGGCAGGCAGCAATTGAATCGCCGATCAATAAATTAATTTTAGGGAGAACTGAATCTGGCGGGAATTGCTGGCGGTATGGCTGATCAGTCCAAAGCCGGTGCCGAGGACGGTGTTGGAGGGCAATCCAAAATTGACGATGTTGAAGACGTTGAAAAATTCGGCGCGGAATTGCAGTACGGCGAGTTCGCGATTGTCGCGATGGCCAAAGGGAGTGTCTTTGATAAGCGCGAGGTCAAAATTGTGAAAGCCCGGGCCGCGAAAAGTGCTGCGGCCCAGGGTGCCGAAGCGTCCTTGATTGGGGCCGGTGCCTCCCGGGACGTTGATGGGAATGAAGAAGAACGCACTGTTTTCCGCGCCGCGGCCAAAATAATCTTCGCGAATCGGGCGGCTGGTGGACAACTGCGGCGTGGCAATCAGGTCGGGGCGATCCGCGCCACCTGAGCCGAAGCCCGTCTGTTGAATGCCGGAATAAACGGTGAACGGAGGGCCGGTGGTGAGAGTGGTGATGTTGAGCAGCTGCCAACCGGAGGTAACTTTCTTTCCTAACGGCTGCAGAAAACCGAGGCGGTCAAGGGGGAGCGACTGAATCAGGCTTAACGTGAAGGCGTGCGCGACGTCAAAAGTGGACAGCCCTTTCTCCGCGGCTTGATTGAGCGGATTTTGTGGGGCGGTCTGCAGGATGGCGCTGCCGCTGGGGGGAAGTCCTCCCAGGACGGCGCTGGCGTCATCGAGAGATTTTGAAAAAGTGTAGCTGGCCTGCAGGCTGAGTCCGATGCGCGAATAATTTTCGGTGACGCTGGTCTGCAACGAATGATAGCTGGAGTGCGAACTGCTGGTCATGACGGACTCCGGCCCAAAACCACCGATGGCGTGCCCCGCGGAGTTGAATCGGGTATACGGAGCAAAACCGGGACTGGCGCCGGTGTAGCCGTTGGGCGAATACCCGATCGGCAAATGAACTCCTGCGGTGGCGACATACGCGGCGCTGAGTTTTACTGTGCCGAAGTCGTGATCCACGCCGGCGGTATACGTTCCTATGTATCCGTTGCGAAAATGTTTTTCAATTACGCCCAGACTAAAAAGCTGGACTTCGTTTCCGGGAGTGATGGCCGCCAGGTCATTCTGGAATCTCTGCAGATCGACCTGGGTGTTGGCAAGAACCCTGGAAGAGTCTCCTGACGGGAAAAGAGGCTGGCCCGCGGTGTTGAAAACTTCCGGGAGCGCCAGCGGCACCGCGGTGTTGTGAAAGGGCACGGCCACATCGGGCAGCGCAGTGATGATCGGCTGAAAGTTCAGCGGAAAACTGCCGGTAACAAAATTGTCCTGCCAGAGATTGGGGAGCAGCGTAGTGACGGCGCCGCCAGCGTGAAGAGTGGTGTGTTTGGTTAGCGCGTAATCCACCGAAAGGCGCGGGCCCCAGCCGTTCCAGTCCAGTGGATAGACGGGCTGCGGAGTGTAAATGAGAATTTCCGGGGCGTCGGCAGTCAGAAACGGAACGGCTTTCCCTTGGGCATCCACGGGGAAGGCTTGCGAGGTGCGGTGCTTCGACTCTTTGATGCGGGTGTTGAGGTCGTAGCGCAGACCGTAACTCACGCTGAGTTCAGGAGTGACTTTCCAGGCGTCCTGAAAATAGAGGTTGTAGACTTCGCGGCGGACGGAGGCTTCATCAAACTTGTCGCCGCCGGGAGTGAGTCGCGCCAAGGCGGTGATGGTGTAGGAGTAGGGGGCGGCGGTCAGCAATCCGGTGAGGGCGTCAGGCAGAGGATCGCCGGGCAGAATATCGTGCATGCCGCTGGCGGAAGAAATGAACACCGGTGAGTACGCCGTGCCGCCGCCGAAGGAATATGCGCCGCTGGGATTGCCACCGAAAATGGTGGCGTCTTTGTTCCAGCGGATTTCCCCGCCAAATTTGAACGCGTGGGTGCCACGCACGTAACTCATGTCGTGTTTGAGCTGATACACGTTGCCGAAGGAGCCGAAGATGGAGCCGTCCGCGGCGTTGAAGCCTATAAAAACGCCGTCACCGAAACCGAGCGCGGGATCCGTGTGATTGATGGTAGGAAAAAATGGCGTGCTGCGGATGTAGCTGAAAGAAGTGGTGGAAGCGAGGCGCGGAGAAATGGTGCGCGCATATTTGACGATGGCGTTGCGCTGGTGGTCGAAGAAGCTGACGCCGAAACTTGGATCTATGGCGGTCTGATCGGGGTTGGTGACTGGGCCATTGACCTGGTTCAGGCTGAAGCGGGTGAGCAGCGTGGCCTTATCGGAGAGGTGATGATCCACGCGTACGGAAAACTGATCGGAGTTGGTGACTACTTTGGAAGATGCTGCGTAAGTGCGCGCGCCGTAGGGGCCTTCGGGATCGTTGGGTAGCGGGTAGCGTGCCAGCAGCGGCGCAATGGCGGCGGACACCGGAACGTTCAGCGTGTCGCCGGGAAATGAAGTGGTGTCAATGCCCTGGCGTTCCGCTGCGGTGGGCACGGGAAAAACCTGAGTGGTACCCAGAACCTGCCGGAAGCCTTGATATTCGCCAAAGTAATAAGTTTTGCCCCGGCCATCGTAAATTCTGGGCAGCACCAACGGACCGCCGTTGGTCAGCCCGAATTCGTTACGCGCAAACGGGGGAATGCGCCGAGGGTCCAGATCGTTTTTATGATCGAAGAAATTGCGTGCGTCGAAGGCGGCATTGCGAATGAATTCGAACGCGCTGCCGTGAACCTGCCCGGTGCCGGACTTAGTAATTACATTGTTAAAGCCGGCCGCGCCATGACCGATCTCGGCGGGCATCACGCCGGAACTGGACTGCACTTCCTGAATGGCGTCCACGTTGAAGTTTGCAAAGGTCGCGCCGCCCAACTCCGGGTCGGTGGTGTCGCCACCATCGATGGCAAAGACGGAGGTTACGCCGCGCTGGCCGTTCACGGCGAACTGCTGGGTGAAGTTGGCAGCTCCATTGGCGTCGGTCATTGTGCCTGCGGCGAGGAGAAGGAGTTTGCTGAAGTCGCGTTCGTTAAGCGGAAGACTGGAAACCTTTTCTTTGGAGAGATGCTCACCGCGGGTTTGCGCCGGGGGAGTTTCGGTGCTGGAGGTGATGCGGATTTCGGGGGTTTGCGCGGAAAGCTCCAGCGCGGTGGTGAGCGCGGAATCATCTTTGATCAGTACCGGAGTTGAGGACTTCCACTTGCGGCCTGCGGTGGCAACGGTGAGTTCGTAATTGCCAGGGACGATTCCGGTGACAACGAAATCGCCCTGCTCGGAAGTAGTGGCGGAATAGCGAGCATCCCCGGAGATGGCGCGGAGTTCGACAAGCGCCGCGCTGACAGTGTTTCCCGCGGCGTCGCGCACTACGCCCTTCCACGCGGGCGCCGGCACGGGCCAGGGGGCGGGCGCCAGCAGCAACCAACATGTGAAAGCGGCAGTAAGAAACTTAGGAAATGGATGAGGCATCGCAGCGAATTATACGCAAGATGCTGTGCATTTTTGTGAACCTCTCCCATCTTCTATTCTTTAACCGGCTGGAATTTATTGGGGACTTTCGGGAGAACCGGATTGAGGGGTAGTCGATACTTCAGGCGGGGGATTTTCCCGCTATCGCCTCCGCCTTAGCCAGCCAGGCTCTGAGCAGACCTGAACTGCGCAGTGACAGCTCGTGATAGGCGAGTCCCATACCGAGGTTAGGATGGGCATACAAAACTTTTGCGGTGGCTTCGAAGACTTCGGATTCCGAGAAAATTTTCAAGGTTACCGTAGTGCCGGGCGGGAAGGGGTTTTGGTGGTCAATGTAGCAGCCGTACAGGCTAATTTCGCTGACCTGGGTGACTATTTCCGTAGCGGAAGCTTTTTCGGTGATTTCCGCGACAGCCACGAACGGGAATCTGGGAGTGCGGCGGCGCTCCGAGTTCAACATGGGGACTTTACCTCTGGACGAAGCTCTCTGTAGATGCTCTGAGCCGAAGGCTTCACCTGTGGTGAATGTTACGCCAAGTTTCGCCGGACCGCGCGCCGGTGCACCGCGAATTTAGTTTTCTAGTTAACGCGCGAGGTAGGGAGGCATAGCTACCGTCAGGCGTGGGCCGGCCAGCTTAGCTCCATGCTTTCGCCTTCCAAAAAGGGTGGCCTGAGATGCGCGCGGAGGCCACCAAGAAGAGGGCGCCTAGGATAACCACGGGCGGCAGAACTGCCCACCGTCCTTCGGCGATATCCATCACGATGTCGAAGAGCTGCACTACGGCGGTGAGCAAGATGAGGGTGTTAAGCGCCTGATTAGCTCGCAGGATCATGGTCAAAAGGAGCATCGCAGCCAGCGCGAGATTTCGGGACGCAAGATAACCCGCATAGACTCGTGTGGCCTGATTGATCTGGTCGTGCGGTGAAACCAACAGAACGGGATGCACCAGCGCGATGATCGCGCCTGCCCCCAGCAACAGAATCCCCAACGCCGCGACTAGCCGTGGCCATAGGGGAATAGCGAGCAGGTCCGTTTTTTCCGCAGGCATAAGAAGGCGCTCCAGTCAGGCAAGGGCGAGCACCTTGCCTGACTGGTAAGTACGCGAACCAAGGCGGAAAATTACTTGATCTGGGCTATTTTGTGCGCGGTGTTTTCAATTGCTAAGAAACGGAAGCTTAGGATTTCGCGGCGGCTTCCAGTTCGGCGATATTGAGCTTTTTCATGCCCATCATGGCCCGCATGGCTTGAGGATTTTTGATGAGTTCGGGGAGCCGCGCGGGGACGATCTGCCACGACAGTCCGAATTTGTCCTTGAGCCAACCGCACTGGCTTTCGGCTCCGCCGGCAGTGAGCTTGGACCAATACTCGTCCACTTCCTGCTGCGAGTCGCAGCGCACCACGAAGGAGACAGCTTCGTTGAATTTGAAATGCGGCCCGCCGTTAAGGGCGGTGAATCGCTGGCCATCGAGCTCAAACGTGATGGTGATGACGGCGCCTTTAGGTCCGGGCGCTTCGCCGGGATTTCTCAACTCGTCGAAGCGGCGGGAATTCTTGAATACGCTCAGGTAAAAATTGACGGCTTCGTCCGCGTTCGAATCGAACCACAGAAACGGGGTGATGCGGGGTTTTTCCACGGTACTCATGGGATACCTAGGCTTTCCGAGTTTGGAATTTATTTTCGCCGGCTGCCCACAGCGAGCGCGGCAGTAATAATTGTAAACGCAGTTAGCTTGCGAATTGCAAGTTAAATGTGGCCTGCTCGCCGCAGGCGCCAATTCAGCGGGTTACAGCGTCGGAGCGCCCACGAAGTTACACGCTCGCGGGTTGGGTTTTGAGCTTTTTGGACAAGGAAGCGATTTCTCGCGCAACGCGGAACAGCCAATTGTTCGAGCTGGAAATATAACCGCTCACGCCGGGTTGGTCCGGGACAGCAGGAGGCTCACAGATGGCTTCCCACGGCTGGATAGACTGATTTACGGCGGTTAGATCCAGGCCATTTCCGATCCAGCCGCAGCGGCACACGGCACCAAATTCGCTTTCAGCTAAGTTCTCCAGGCTTTCATTGGCACTGGAGAAGGCCGAAGCGATTGGGCCGTGGCATCTCGGGCAGTGAAATAAAACAACGTGGGCGAATTGTTTGCGCGCAGCAGTCATGAGGGCTCCTTCGAGGATGACGGAATGGCGCTGCAACGATAAAGCTGCGTGCTGATCCCGTTAAATACCGGGGCAATCTCGGCGGGGACCGTACTGGAGACGCTACGGTGACGGGATTGTGAGAGTAACGTTGGAAATTTGCGATACGGCTAACACTGGAAGCGCATCGGGATAAAACCCTAGACGCCGGTTCGAGCCGAATAGTTCATGTGAAATCGCCGGTTGAAGCCATTTTCGCCAGCAAAAGAGAGCTAGCGGAGAGGAAACCAGTGGCTTATTGCGCGATGAGCAAGTTCTGGGCGAAGGGCCATTCCGAGTCGATCCATTGGCCTTCGCAGCGGAAACCGGTGTCCGCGGCCATTCTCGAGAACTTCGGCCGGTTTGTATTTGTGCGAGCTTTCGGTCCAGATGCTTTCGCCTTCCCTAAGCATCAGGCGCAGGCCCGCCGCGGGAATTTCAACTGTCTGTCTCGGCAGCGAAACCAGATGCATTTCGATGCGGCGTTCGACAGTGTTCCAGCGCGCTTCGTGCCGGAAAGAAGCAAGGTTGAAATTCGCGCCCAGTTCTCGATTGATGCGCCCCAGTATATTCAGATTGAATGCGGCGGTGACGCCCGCGGGATCGTCGTAGGCCAGAATCTGCGTGGGGATGTCTTTTTCGAGGTCCGTGCCCAGCAGCAACGCGTCGCCAGGGACCAGGATGTCACGCATTTCGCGTAAAAATTTGCGGCCCATGTCACGATCGAAATTTCCGATGGTGCTGCCGAAAAACAGAACTAACAGATGATCGGACTCTTCTCGCCGGGCGGCCACGGCACGTAATCCTTCCAGATAAGGCTGTTCATAACCGACGACGCTTACCAGCTCAATCTGGCCCATCTCTTTTTCGCAAGCAGCCAGCGCGGAGGCCGAAATCTCGATGGGGTAGTAGTAGGTTCGCTGACGCTGCGATAGCGCTTCGAGTATCCAGCGGGTCTTTTTTCCGGTGCCGCTGCCCAGCTCCGCCACCTGTAACGGCGACGGCAGCCGGCTAACGATTTCGCGCGCATGATTTTGCAGCAGGCGCGCATCCGCGCGCGTCAGGCCGTATTCCGGCAGCACGCAAATGGCTTCAAACAGCGCGGAGCCCAGTTCGTCGTACAAATATTTTGAGGGCAGCTCGCGCTGGCCGCTTTTGGTAAGTCCTGCGCGCACCTCGGCGGCGAATTCCGAAAGGTGGGTGACCGGGAGGGTTTGGGTTAAGCGTCGACTCAGGCATGTGGTTCTGCTCAATCCTCTACGCAACGGAATGTGGCGTACACGTACGGGTAATGCGGCTGAAACCAGTTGCGAAATGAAGGCCGCAGCATGCAGGCAGCGGTGCGCGGTGAGCCGCCCTTCATCACATAATGCTTGCCATCAAAAAAATTCGCCGAATATCCGGGATAAAACGACATGGCCTTGAAGCCTGGGAAAGGCGCAAATTGCGTGCGGGTCCACTCCCACCCGTTGCCGACAAGGTCCTGCACGCCGAATGCGCTGGCGCCGGCAGGATGCGAGCCCACCGGCGAAGGCTCCCAGCGATGAAAATCAAAATTGCCGTGGCGTTCGGTAGGCGCATTCATGGCCCCAGGGATAAAATCGCTCGGGCTCGGAATTATTGGGACTGCCGTAAGCGGCGCGATGAAACTGCGCTTCGGTGGGTAATTTTCTGCCCTTCCAAGTTGCGTAAGCCGTGGCTTCGGCATGGCTCAGGTAAACCGGCCAGTCCAGCGGCAAGCGCACTTCGCCAAACATTCCGCGGTACATCCACAAATTTCCGGCGCGCCGCCAGAATGACGGATACTCGATGTTTTCGGAATTCTTCCACTCCCAGGATGCGTCATCCCACAAGGCGCGATCTTTGTAACCGCCGGCCTGCATGAATCGCATGAAATCGCGGTTGGTTACGTTGTACTTCTCGATAGCGAAGCCGGAGACTTCCTCCTGGTGAGCTTGCATTTCGTTGTCCCAGCCAAATTCCTCGCCGGTGTTCATTACCAGACCCAGAGTGGCGCGGCCCGCGGGAATTTCGATCAGTTGAGACTTCAGCGCGGCCTTCGCAGCCTTCCGTACGATGCGCTCGCCGATTTTTTTCTCGTGCGGCAATCGGTGAAGCATGTAGGCCAGGGTCTCGGCGTGCATCAGGCGATGCTCGATAGCAACTTCCAGCAGAGTTTTCAGTTGCGGGTGACCGTCTCCCGGGTGGCTTAGTGCTTCGTCGATAGCCTGATCGAGTTTGTCGCGAATTTTTTGGGTGTAGGCAAAAACTTCTTCCCGCGCCGGCCAATCCGCCGGCGTGTCGGTGGGCAGTCCACCGCCGACCGGATCTATGCCGAAAGAAAACAATTGGTCGAAAGAGGGTTGGAAGGGCTTCAGCCCGAAAGGCTCGTTCGGCGAGCAAATTCCAGTCGAAGGCTTCCAGATGTCCGACGTAAAAAATAATACGGTGGCGCTCGGAGATGGGCCGGTCGTACATGGCCTCGGGGCGCACGATGGCAGAACAATTCATCGGTGCGCGCTCGGGCATCCGTTAACCGCGCACTCAGATTGCTGCGCTGCCGGACTGCGCTTGCTATTGCACCCATGTCGGTTTTCCTTAGTGGCTTTGGGAATGCATCGCTGACGAGTGTGGCCGAACGATTCAAGTTCGGCGCGGGGAGTTAGATGCTCTATGATAACCGTCCGATGCGTCAAACAATTTCTGCGACCGGGGCTCCCGAGCCGTCTGCAAGGCACTGACGCTATCATCGAGTTCCGGGGGGTGACATACCGTGTTAAAGGTAGGGCCGCGCCCCTGGTCTCGAACCTGTCCTTGACCGCTAAGTCATCAGAAACATTGGTGTTATTGGGGCGCAGCGGGAGCGGTAAAACGACCCTACTGCGCCTGATCAATCGCATGCTGGAGCCGTCGGACGGGCAGGTTTTGGTGGAAGGAAAGGCCACGCTGGATTGGGATCCGATTCGCTTGCGGCGGCACATCGGTTATGTGATTCAGGATGCCGGGTTGTTCCCGCATTTCACTGTGGCGGAAAACGTCGGGCTCGTTCCGGGGCTGGAAAATTGGGAGCCTTCGCGCATTGCCGCGCGCACTGCGGAGTTGCTCAACCTGGTGGGACTGGAGCCTCGGGAGTTTGCGCAGCGGCGGCCCGCGCAGCTTTCCGGTGGCCAGCGCCAACGGGTGGGTGTGGCGCGCGCGCTGGGCGCCGACCCCAGTATCCTGCTGATGGACGAACCCTTCGGCGCACTCGATCCGGTGACGCGCGCGGAGTTGCAGCACGAATTTTCCGAGCTGGCGCGCCGCCTGGGAAAAACTATTGTCTTCGTGACTCACGATCTGCGCGAAGCGCTGCTGCTGGCGTCGCGCATCGTGCTGCTGCAAGCGGGGAATATTGTTGCCAGCGCAGCCCCGCAGGAATTTCTGCGCATCGATCATCCGGAAGTGAAAGCCTTCACCGCATCGCTGCAGACTGTTCCGGGAGCTTCCGCTTGAGCGCGTGGACATTTTTTCTAACTCACCGCGTCGGAGATCTTCGAAGCCACGCTGGCGCACGTGGAGCTGGTGCTGATTGCCATGTCCATTGCCATCGCGATTGGCTGTGCCGCTGGGAATGTTCATCGTGCAGCGCCCGGCGTTGCGAACCTTTTTCTCTGGGATTGCGAGTGTTTTTCAGACCATCCCGAGCCTGGCGCTGTTTGGATTCTTGATTCCGATTCCATTTATTGGCGGGATTGGCCGCCGCACCGCCATCGTGGCGCTGGTGCTGTACGCGCTGCTGCCCATTCTTCGCAATACTTATGTGGGACTGACCAGTATTGATCCCGCGGTACTGGAAGCCGCGGAAGCCATGGGCATGACCAACATGCAGATTCTGACGCGGGTGCGTCTGCCGCTGGCGCTGAGCATTATTCTGGCGGGGATTCGAACCGCTACGGTAATCACGATAGGAGTGGCCACTATCGCGGCGGCGATCGGCGCCGGCGGGCTTGGCACATTCATTTTTCGAGGAGTAGCCATGGTCAGTGACGCTGTCATTCTGGCGGGCGCTATGCCAGCGGCGTTGCTGGCCATCGTCGCGGACCTTTGTCTGGCTCTCGTCGAACGCCGACTGCGCGTCCAGTGACTTTGGAGGCGGTGGCGCTTAGCGTCGTTTCCGGGTGCCAAAAAAGGTCAGCATCACAGATAATTCTGCGCCGTTTCGCGATTGTCTGAATGAGTGCGATTGAATCGATCTTGCAATGCTGCAAATGAAGGGTTTAGCGGTACTGACACTTTGGATTATCTGTTCGAGATTGGAAGGCGGCTTGCCCTTATCTAGCTTGCCCGTGTCGCCCCAGCGGCTCCCGTACAGGTTAAGGAGATAGGCATGGACAGACGAAAAGGCTTTTCTCTTATCGAATTGCTGATCGTGGTGGCGATCATCCTGATCATCGCGGCCATTGCTATTCCGAATTTGCTGCGCTCCAAGATGGCCGCGAATGAGTCTTCGGCGGTGGGATCGCTGCGCACCATCAATACCGCGGAAACCAGCTACGCGACCAATTATCCAAATTCCGGCTTCAGCGCCACGCTGGCGGAGCTAGGAGGCGCAGCGCCTTGTGCGGTGGCTTCGACTGCCGCGGCATGTTTGATCGACAACACCCTGGCGAACGCGGCAGCGGCAGCGACGGGCAAAAGCGGTTACTGGTTCACGTACACGCCTGCGGCGGCAATCGGAGGCCACGTTTATTCCTTCACGCTGACGGGCCAGCCGGTTACGTCAGGCTCAACGGGCCAGCGGGGATTCTTCACAGATAATTCCGGCGTGATTCGGTACGCGGTCTCTGGCGCGGCGACGGTGGCCAGTTCACCGATCTAGTAAACATTCCGACGCCAATCAATGCCAATGGAGGGCATGCCAAACGCCCCGCGAGCAGGTCAAGCGAGTTTTTTCTCGCGTTTGTACTGGTCAAACTTTTCTAAAAAGCGGTTGATGTCTTTTTTCTGTATGTAATATGGCGTGGACAGCCGCAGCTTGTTGGGGTCCGCACCGCGTATGCGAATCTTGCAGGTATGCCACAGCCAGTTTTCCAGATCGAGCCGCGGGACCGGAGGCACATTCACCGTGATGATGGCGCAACGCAGCGCCGGATCGGGCGAACTCCAGGAAATCGCTCCGCGCTTGAGCATTTCCACCAATAAATAGTCACCCAGGGCACGGTGGCGGCGCTCGATGCGATCCATGCCAATGTCGTTGGCCATTTTAATGGCGGCGCGCAAACCCCACAATGCGGGAATGTTGGAGCTGCCGATGCGTTGAAAACGTTCGGCGCGAATTTTCGGCTCGTCCCAGCCTTCGGTGGCTATGGTATTCCACAAGCGGTCAATCACTTCATCACGCACGTAGAGAAAGCCGGAGCCTTTGGTGGCCTGCAGCCACTTATGCGGGCTGGAGGTGTACATGTCGCAGCCCAGCTCATGCACATTCAGGCGCATCATGCCGGGAGTGTGAGCGCCATCTACCGCGGAAAGAATTCCTTTCGAACGCGCCAAGGCTGCGAGTTCTTTTGCGGGCAATACCACTCCTGAAAAAGTGCTGATGTGGCTGAAAAAAATTACTCGGGTGCGTGGAGTGATGGCGTCGTTGAAAAGATTGAGGACTTCGGCGGTGCTTTTTACGGGACGCGGCAGGGTAACTTTTTTTACGACGATGCCGTAACGTTTGGCCTTCAGGTTCCAGGGGTGCTCGCCGCCGGGATGTTCCTGGTCGGTCATCAACACTTCGTCGCCGGGTTTCATGTCTACGCCGTTGGCGATGTAGCTGTTCGCTTCCGTGGCGTTGCGCAGCAGCGCGAGTTCGTCGCGATGGCAGCCGATAAACGCGGCGAGCGGATCGCGAAACTCATTCCAGGAGGCGTAGCCCCAGATGGGATAGTCTTCCGGTTCGTGCTGATCGAGTTTTTCCGTGGTGGTGTAGCCGTCGAAGATAGCGCGGAGGACGGGCGCGGGACTGGAGCCCACGGTGCCGTTGTTGAGATAAATCTCGTCTTCAGGGATCAGGAATTGCTTGCGAAGTTCCGCCCAGTAAGCGTCCTCGTCTTTGTCGAGGAGCGCGTGATCGGGCAGAGAACCCGGAATGCTCTGCAGTTGGTCCAACAAACTGCCGCGTAATCCAAGAAGCCCGGTCAGGCCGGTGGCCGCGGAGGACAAAAAGTTTCTGCGGTCGAGCATGCTGATCTCCCTTGGTTCTTTGTTGTCACTATTCGGCGAGTGCAGATTGTGTTCATTCCCGCGGCGGAAAGCAACACGGCGATTCCTCATTCAAGGAAAATCCCGCGTTTCAAGAATCATGACGCAGCACTTCCCGCTTCCGCTTTCCTCTTGGCCGTGAGAACTTATTCCCTCATGCGCCGACTCGTTTATACAATTCTCCTGGCAATTACCGTCGGGACTGCGTTGAACTCCTGCCACTCCGCGCCAAAAAACCAGATTGTGATCGGATCGAAGTTTTTCACCGAGCAGGTTGTTCTTGCGGAACTGCTGGCGCAGCACATTGAAGCCCGCACCGGCGTCCACGTAGAGCGCAAAACAAATCTCGGCGGCACGCTGCTGGTTCACAAGGCCATGCAGGCCGGCCAGGTGGACCTTTACGTGGAGTACACCGGCACGGCCCTCAACGCGGTGCTGAATGAAACGCCCACAGGCGATTCAAACGCGGTCTACCAGCGTGTAAAACAAGGCTACGCGGAGCGCTTCAAATTTGCAGTCACCGAGCCACTGGGCTTTGAAAACACTTTTGCGATGGTGATTCGCGGCGACGATGCGCAACGCCTGCATCTGAAAACTACTTCAGACATCATTCCTATCGCCGCCAAATGGCGCGTGGGCGTAGGCTACGAATTTCTGGAGCGGGCCGACGGCTTTCGCGGCTGGAGCGAACGTTATGGTCTGCACTTTGCGGGACAGCCGAGCGAAATGGATCTCGGACTTATTTACCGTGCGTTGCAGGATCACAAAGTGGACATCGTGGCCGGGAACTCCACGGACGGCGTCATTGATTCACTGCACCTGGCAATTCTTGAAGACGACCGCCACTATTTCCCTCCTTACGATGCTGTGCCCATCGTTCGTCAGGCCACGCTGGAAACATTTCCGCAGCTTCGCGGTGTGCTTGCCGAACTGGGCGGCAAAGTTACCGGGCCTGACATGCGCCACATGAACTATCTTGTTGACGCGGAGCAGCGTGATGCGGCGGCTGTCGTCCGCGAATTCCGCCAGACCCACAACCTTTAGTGATTCGCTAGCTATCTGCGAGAGAACGGCATTTGTGTGTGCCCAGACTTAACGCTAGTATCATCAAACTCGCATGCCCCGGCGCCTGGTTTTTTGGCTAATTCCAATACTCGCCATCGTCACGTTGCTGCCCGGGCGCGCCTGGGCGCAGGTCGGCGAAGGCTCGGTCTACGGTCCGCTCCCGGTATTCGAGTTTCACAGCGACTTCTGGGTAAATCTTCACCACACGCTCTATCAGGAAGCGAAGTTTCGTGGGCCTGCGCGGGCGGCTGCATCACAAAATCAAAATACACAGAGTCAAAATACTGACCGCGACAAGACCGGCTCTAAATCGCGCCCCACATTCAGAACACCCAATGCCAAGGCTCCTCTTACGGCCGCCGAACAACGCGCCTGGGACGAAGCACTCAATTATTACGCTGCGAATTACGTCGACAAGGACCCGCTTTTCACAACCGAGCTGATCCTGATCAAAAATCAGCTAGGCGATTTTGACGGTTGCGATGAACTTTCCGGGCGCAAAAAGAAAACTTGCGATGCAGGGTTACCGGCAAATCTCACGCGCGTGCTGGAGGGCGCAGCGGTAGTCTATCGCGCGCATGATTGGCCGGCGCATGACCTAGCCAATCGGCGCTGGGTTTTGCGCGTAGCTCCGCTGGTACGCGAACAGGGTGTGGGACTTTCACAGCGGCTGGCCGACATTTATCAGACCAAGTGGCCCAAAGACAAGATTCGTGTGGACGTCTGCGCTTATGCCAATCGCTCCGGGGCGTACACCACGCTGGACCCCTTGCGCGTGACCATTTCCAGCACCGATGCGCGTAATCAGGACGCGGAAGCACTTGAGATCTTATTCCACGAAGCGTCCCACGGAATCGCCGACACCGTGCAGCAAGCCATCATTCGCGAATGTCGCCAGCGCGAACGCGCCATTCCGCGCGACTTGTGGCACGCGCTGATTTTTTACACCACCGGAGAAGTTATTCGCCCGGTGATCGCCGCGAGCAGTCCCGATGGCAACCCGGACGCGAGCGCCGCGGGAGCCAGCTACACGCCTTACGCCATTCGCGAAGGCATTTATCAGCGCGGGTGGGACGGCTATCTGAAGTTGCTCACGCAGTACTGGCAGCCCTATCTAGACGGCAAAGCTACGTTCGACGATTCTGTGGCGCATATGGTGTCCGCTCTGTAACTTTCCGTCGAGCATGTTGAAGAGCCAAGGAGCTAAGCCACACCCGGTGGTACAAGAGGGGGACCTGTTACTGGACTGTTGACGGGGGTTCGCAATCCCACGAGCGCCGCCAAAGGCGGATAACGCGGCGCAAAAAAGTAAATTGCGTACGCGGGGAAAAACACTGTCGCAGGCACGGACGCGAATGCGATAACGAACAACAGCAAAGTGAACGCGATGATCCCGGCAGCCACTGCCGCAGCAATGGTATGAAGGTTCCAGGTCAGGCCACTGGCGGCGCCGCTCATAACCGCGAGTGCCCCGATACCGCCCACGGGAATTAACACTATCAAGACAACTAGCAATATGGTGATCGCCAGCAATATCCCGGTCCCGATCGCCAAGACAATTTTCATCCCGACGTATCCGGCGTATCCGATTTTCTCCGCTTTCATCCAAGCCCACAGCCTGCGCCAGCCCATTGCGGCGCTGATGTTTTCAAGTGCCATTTGCGGCACTATAAAATCTTTCGTCATTACGTGAATCACGCTGATCGTCAGCATTAAAACGACGAAGGCGAGCAGTAGCGCGGTTCCTCCCAATATGAGGGCCAGCACATGTTCACGCGGATGATTGAACCAGCCCAGCATCCAGGCTCCAACCACGGGGACGCCGATCAGTAGGACGACGCCGATCAATGTTGTCAGCGTCAGGAAAATTAGCCAGACAAACAGTTGCAGACCCGGTTGCCGATTGCGACGCCAGCCTTGGCGAATGTGACACTCTTTTGCAACTACGCTGTCGAAAAGAACAAAGCGCATGACGCTGCTGACGTAGAGCAGCAAGAGTAATAAGCCAAAACCTACAACTATCAGGGATGCAATAAAACCGGCGCTAACTGCCACGTGTGGCATCGCAGCTCCCACGCCGGAGACATGGACAGGGAACACAGCGTGAATTACTCGCCCGGAGCCGTGCGGATGCCCTGATGAAGGCATCCTGAAATTGGAGTTGCAGCCTCCCGATCCTATCTCTCCACTCAACAGGCCCACGATTGCGAGTCGCAGCCACTGGCCGAAATGAAACGGCCGAAGGAGTTGCTCCTTAGCGTGGCGAAATGCGGGGTTGATGGCATCTACGGCGGAGATGGGCACTCGCACCTCGGCGCCAGGACCGGTCGACGCCAAACTACTCGGAAGATGGTAATGGATTAGTCCACGTTAAAGCGATTTCGACGATATCCGTGTGTCTCAAACCGAAGCGTTAATACTCGTAGCCACAAACCAGGTGTTGCCGAAGGGATCCGTCAGCGTGGCGGCTCTCTCTCCATAAGGCTTATCGCTTGGCGCCTCCAGAGAAGTTGCGCCCGCGCGCAGAGCTTCCTGGTAGGTGGTATCCACGTCGGGCACATAGGTGTGCAGGTAGCAGGGCACGGGCTGAAACTCCCCGCGCGCTTCCTCGATTTCAAAAGTTCCATTGGGCATTCGAATCGTGGCGTGCAGAATCTTACCGTCTTCTGATTTGGCAACGCCTTCGGTGACGGCGCGGAACGCCGCTTCCGCGAAAGGAATCATTTTGTGCGCGTCGCGCAAAAACATGTAGGGCTGCACGCTTAGAATTCCCTCGGGTCCGGGCGTCCATCCGTTAGGGGTGGCAATTCTCCACAGATTGGCGAATACATCTCTAACGCAGCCTTGGCGATCGCCCCAGGGCCGGTCGGCCACAGCTTCAACTGGAATCGCGCCGGCTTGCAGAGCGCGCTCGAAAGCGGCGTCGGCGTCTGCAACATATAAATGCACCGTCGCGGGCCGTGGCGGGTACTGTTCATTCGAATCGCCCAGCTCGATCACGGAATTGCCTACGGCGACTTCGCAATGCATCACAGATCCGTCTGGCCGTGGGACGCGAATTCGCTCCGTCGCTGCGAAGGCATTTTTCAGAAAATCGATGAGCCGCGGTGCACCGTTCACGAGAATATAGGGAGCAATATTTTTGAAGTCCGTCCGCGCAAAGTTTGGATTTCTTGCTGAAGATGCAGTGCCTTCATTCATGACTTCCCTCCCTTGATCCCCAGGGCATTCTAGTCTGCAAAACTAAGGCGATGTAAAAAAAGACGCGCCCTAAGGCGCGCCGGTTACATTTTTCTTCGATTTCCCGAGATGCCCTGAAAATGTGCCTGGAGCTACTTGGCGGCGAAATAGTCGGAATTGACCGGAGTAAAGCTCTGCCACTTTTCGGGCAGGTCCTCAAGAGCAAATATCGCGGTAACCGGGCAGACCGGCACGCATGCGCCGCAGTCAATGCATTCCACAGGATTGATATAGAGTTGCGGCACGCCTTCGAAGCCGGGTTCGTCTTTGCGCGGGTGGATGCAATCCACGGGGCAAACGTCCACGCACGCGGTATCCTTGGTGCCGGTGCACGGTTCGGCGATTACATAAGCCATTCAAAATCTCCTTTGTAGCGAAAGCCGGGCGAGCAGCGCGGGCGTCCAACAGATAGAAGGCTACAGCAGTGACGCGAAGCGAAGACGCACCCTCATTGTACGTTAACGCGATTCAGATTCTCAACATGGGATGGGGCAGCTAAAATGGCGCGTACGGGGAAATCATGATGAGACGAACGATGAGCGTGGTTTTAGTGCTGTGCTTTAGCATGGCCGCACTGGCGATGGCGCAGACCCCAGCAAGCGCGCCAGCCCCACCGGAGCTGAAGATAATTGACGCGCAGGGCTACCAGCAATTGCTTGAGCAGTATCGCGGCAAACCGCTGCTCGTCACATTCTGGGCTACGTGGTGTGAACCCTGCCGGGATGAATACCCGATGCTCAATCAGCTGGCCAAGGAATATGCGTCCAAAGGTCTGAACGTGGTGGGCGTGAACCTGGATGACGATGGCGACAAGATTTTAATGCGCCGATTTATGGCGCGCTACAAACCGATCTTTCCGAACTTCCGCAAGAAAAAGGGCGGCGAATCCGAGTTTGTTCAGGCAGTCATGCCCGGGTGGAATGGCGCGATTCCCGCGTCATTCTTTTATGCCAGAGACGGGCGGCAGATCGGTCACCTGTTGGGAGAAAATAACCGCGAGACTTACGAGGCGGCGATACGAATGGTATTGAGCTCCGGTGCTGCTGCCGCCGATTTGAAGTAGTAAAACCGCGGCCGACGTTATTCCTACCAACTTTTCGCTCGCCAACTCATCCAAACTTCTGGAGAACATTTCATGCTGGACATGAGGGGCAATAAAATAACTTTTTTTGGCCACAGCACTTTTTCGTTGACCACCGTTAGCGGGCAAGTGGCGCTGCTGGATTCTTGGGTAATGACCAATCCCAAGTGCCCGGATCATTTGAAGAAAATGCCGAGGCTGGATGCAATATTTCTGACGCACGCGCACAGTGACCATTTTGGGGACCTATTGGCGCTCGCGAAAGAACATAAACCCGCCATCGCGGCCATTTTTGAAACAGCAAAATGGATTGGGGCGAAAGGCTTTGAGAAGCAGGTGAAAGGCATGGGCAAAGGCGGCACGGTGCGCATCGGCGAATTTGAGGCCACCATGAGTCACGCTTTTCATTCCAATTCCATCGAGGAAAATGGCCAGCACACTTACGGCGGCGATCCGGCCTCTTTCATCGTGCGGATGCCCGGCGGTCTGACAGTGTTTCATGCGGGCGACACCACGGTGTTCGGCGACATGAAGCTGATCGGCGAATTGTATAAACCGGACATCGCGTGCCTGCCTATCGGAGATAACTTCACCATGGGTCCGCGGGAAGCAGCGTATGCGATTCGTCTGCTGGGCGTGAAACATGTGATACCCATGCATTACGGGACGTTTCCGGTGCTTACCGGCACGCCGGAACAATTGCGGGAAGAATGCAAAGACATCGCGGAGCTGGAAATTCACGCGCTGAAACCGGGAGAAAGCTTGTGAAGCTGCCTAAGAATCTGCGCAGTGGGTTCATGCAGGAGGACGTGGAGGACTATCTCTACGAACTGTTGCCGGCACGCGACGCGGTCATCAGCGAGATGGAAAAATACGCCGCCGATCACGATGTGCCTGTCATCGGGCCGGCGGTAGCGCGGATGCTTGCGCTGTTAGTGCAGATTTCGGGAGCGAAGAGAATATTTGAGTTGGGCTCGGCGATCGGATACTCGACCGTCTGGCTGGCGCGGGCAGCGGGGCCACGGGCAGTGATTACCTACACCGACAGCGATCCCAAAAATGCCGCGCGCGCTTCGGAGTATTTCAAACGCGCGGGAGTGGCTTCACGAATTGATGTGCAAATCGGAGACGCTTTAATGGTGCTGAAAGAAACGCCCGGAAAATTTGATTTGATCTTCAATGACATTTTCAAGAGACAGTATCCGGCTGCGGCGCGGGCGGCACTGCCACGATTGCGTCGTGGAGGATTATTTATCACCGACAATACTTTGTGGTCGGGAAAGGCGGCGCGAAAAGCAGCGGCCGGCGACGACGATACTCTGGGGGTGCAGGAATTGAACCGCATGGTACATAAATCGACGGAACTGTTTTCCGTTTTGATTCCGCTACGTGACGGCGTCACAGTTTGCAGGAAACTCTAGATTCAGGCCTTTAAAGAGCGTTCAGCGCGAGCCCAGGAAATTGCGAGCGAAAAACGCCACGTTGGCAGGGCGCTCCGCGAGGCGGCGCATGAAGTATGGGAACCAGTCCACGCCGTAGGGAATGTAGATGCGCAGGCGGTAGCCGTCTTTCACCAGGCGGCGCTGCAGGTCGGTGCGCACGCCGTAAAGCATCTGAAACTCAAATTTTTCCTTGGAAATATTTTGGGCCGCCGCGAAACGGATGGTCGCGGCGATCATTGCTGGATCGTGGGTAGCGATGCCGTGATACACGCCGCTGGGCAGCAGTTGCTGCATAAGCTGCACGTAGTTGGCATCCACATCTTTCTTCTTTGGAAAGGCTACTTCCGGCGGCTCCTTGTAGGCCCCTTTACAGAGGCGTATGCGGCATCCGTAGGCAAGCAGGTCGGTGACGTCAGCAGCGCTGCGATATAGATACGATTGAATCACGGTCCCGACCGCAGCATTTTGCGAGCGTACGCGCTTGACCAGCTCGACAGTGCGCTGGGTATAGACCGAACCTTCCATATCCACTCGTAGAAAATTCTCATAATGGGCGGCGCGTTCGGCCAGGGAGAGCAACAGGCCCTCGCAAAATTCCACACTCAAATCGAGACCAAGCTGCGTCAGCTTGCAGGAAACGTTAGCGTGCAACTGTTCCGCAGCGATGCGTTCGAATATTTGCAAGTAGGCATCGCGGGCGCGGTAGGCGCCGGCGGTGGAGGAAACATTCTCGCCCAGGTAGTCGAGGCTGACCATCATGCCGCGGTTATTGCAATCACGGGCGGCAGCTATGGCCTGGTCAAGGGTCTCACCGGGGACAAAACGGTGGGCCATGCTGCGCGTGCGCTGATTGGTGGTGACCCAACGCGCAAACGATTTACTTTCGGAAAGTTTCAGGAGGGCGGCACGCAGCATGCGACGTAATTATGGCAGTGGGCTATCGCGTACACCAGTACATGGTCGTTACTTGTGTTCTTCGAGAAACTTCTCCGCGTCAATGGACGCCATACACCCGGAGCCCGCCGCGGTGACGGCCTGGCGGTAGCGGTGATCCTGCACATCGCCCGCGACGAAAACGCCGGGGATGCTGGTCTTGCTGCCGTTGGTAGCTAGCAGATAACCGTTGGCATCAGTTTCAATCTTGCCGCGAAAAACGGCGGTATTGGGATCGTGCCCGATGGCCACAAAGACTCCGTGTACCGGTATCTCGCGAATTTCGCTGGTGTCGGGATTGCGCAGGCGGATGCCATTCACACCTTTTTCATCGGCGAGAATTTTTTCGACCACCGCGGGAGTGACGAACTCGATTTTTTCGTTAGCTCGCGCGCGATCAATCATGATTTTCGAGGCGCGAAATTCGCTGCGGCGGTGGATGAGGTACAAGCGCGAGGCGTAGCGCGTCAGAAAGTTGGCTTCTTCCATGGCTGAATCGCCGCCGCCGACTACGGCGATGGCTTTGCCGCGAAAAAAGAATCCGTCGCAGGTGGCACAGGTGGAAACTCCGCTGCCCAGCAGGGGACGCTCTTCCGGCAAGCCCAGCAAGCGCGCTGAAGCGCCCGCAGCCACGATGAGTGTCTTGGCTTCGTAACTATCGTTTCCGGCGGTGATTTTGAAGGGCCGCTGCGAAAGATCCACGTCGGTGACGATACCGGCGCTGAATTCCGCACCGAATCTCTGCGCCTGCTTGCGCATATTTTCGATGAGCTCGTGGCCGAGGATGCCGTCGGGAAAGCCGGGAAAATTCTCGACCATGGTGGTCAGGGTAAGCTGGCCGCCGGGCTCGTGGCCGTCAATCACCAGGGGCTTGAGGTTGGCGCGCGCGGCGTATATGGCGGCGGTGAGGCCGGCGCAGCCGCTGCCGATAATGACCACGTTATGCATTATTGTTGCTCCCGGTATTTGATTCTCGCAGGCACCCCGCGGATACACTGTCGAAAATGGCGACTTAATTGTACCTGAGCGGGGCAGTTGCGGGTGAGCAGGGCCAAATTGGAGAGCGTTTTCGCAGGCGCTTGAGTTGAAGGCGTGCCCAAGGCGACTTTATAGTTTATAGAGAGCGCAGATTAAGGAGAGCAATCCATGGATGCACGATTTCCGGTCGGCGATATGGAAATGCCGAAAGAGGTTACACAGGAGAAGAGGCAGCAGGCCATCGAGTCCATTGCCGCTGCACCGAAGCGCTTTCGTGAGGCGGTAAGCGGCTTGAGTGACGCGCAACTGGATACACCGTACCGCGAAGGTGGATGGACGGTCAGGCAAGTTGTGCATCACATGCCTGACAGCCACATGAACGCGTACGTGCGGCTGAAACTGGCAATGACCGAAGAAAATCCGACCATACGGCCATACGACGAGGCCACCTGGGCTAAACTCGGCGATGCTTCGGGGCCGATTGAGCCGTCGCAAAACCTGCTGGATGCGCTACACCAGCGGTGGGATCTGTTGTGGCGCACCCTAAAACCGGAAGACTTTTCGCGCAAGCTGGTGCATCCCGAGAAGGGCGAACGCAGCATTGACTGGCTGCTGTTTGTTTACGAGTGGCATGGCCGGCATCATGCCGCGCACATCACCGAGCTGCGCAAACAAAAAGGCTGGTAACGGGGTGGCAAAGCCGCCTGCGGGTCGTGTACGATAATTATGTGCACGCGGGAGAAAATAAATCATGAGCAGAGCGGCCGGAACCTACGCGATTTTTGAAACTTCGCAGGGCAATATTGTCATTCGTTTATTGGAAAAAGAAGCGCCCAAGACGGTGGAAAATTTTATCGGGCTGGCGGAAGGCAGCAAGGAATTCACCAACGAGAAGACCGGCAAGAAAGAAAAGCGCAACTTCTACGATGGCCTCACCTTTCACCGGGTGATTCCGCAATTTATGATTCAGGGCGGCTGCCCGGAAGGATCGGGGCGGGGCGGACCGGGTTACAAGTTCGCGGACGAGTTTCATCCTTCGCTCAATCATTCGAAGGCCGGCAAGTTGTCCATGGCCAATTCCGGGCCCGGCACGAATGGCAGCCAGTTTTTCATCACCGTGGCGGCGACTCCGTGGCTCGATAACAAGCACACGATATTTGGCGAAGTGGTCGAGGGGCAAGATGTGGCAGACAAAATCTCCAATGCTCCGCGTGACAGCGGCGACCGCCCGCGTACGCCGATCACACTCAATAAGGTCCGCATCGAACGCCTCGCGGGATAAATAGCGCTGCTCGAAACAACTGCTCGAAATACAGCATCCAAACTGCTGGTAATCAGCCATGCTGACGCCTGATCGGCTCCTTCGCATGTTCATCGAAATAATATTTGTGCTGCTGGGGATGCTGGTGGTGTGGCTCGGGTTGACCGGGCACATATTTTTTGACCGCCACAAACTGCCGTGGCTGATCCTGAGCTTGGCCTTGATTCTGTGGGGCGCTAGAGGACTTTACGCCAAACCGGGACGTAAGCTTATGGGGATGGAGGATTACACTCGTGCGGTTTCTCTGACGCTTCTGGGAATTGTGTTGCTGGCTATCTCGCGGGTGCCCTTCAGTTGGGTAGGCCCGCTGCTGGCGTGTGCCGGACTGTTACTGGCAGCGCGTGGCATCGTCGGTTCCGTGCTATTGTTGCGCCCCTCGGGGGTCCTTCGCTGAAGAGACACGAGGATTCCACTTCGGCGATTCAGAAAGGAACTATCGATGTTAAAGGAATTCAAAGAATTTGCGATGCGCGGCAACGTGATGGATCTGGCCGTAGGCGTCATTATCGGCGCGGCCTTCGGAAAAATCGTAGCCTCTCTTGTGGATGACGTGATTATGCCGCCGATTGGACGGCTGCTTGGCCATGTGGATTTCTCAAATTTATTTTTCAGCCTGAATGGTACGCACTATGACACGCTGGCGGCGGCGAAAGCGGCGGCGGCACCAACCGTCAACTACGGTTTGTTCCTCAACACTATTATCAATTTCCTGATCGTGGCGCTGGCGGTTTTTCTGGTGATTCAACAGGTGAACCGCTGGGGCAAGAAACCCGCGCCTGCGGCAGCGCCTACCACGAAAGATTGCCCGCAATGCGCGATGGCCATTCCGCTGGCCGCGAAGCGGTGCGGACACTGCACCACACAGCTGGCATAGAGTAGGCACTACCACGCGACGTGTCGCCGTCAGGTTTTAGGCGCTGGTTTAGCCTTGGTCTGGTTGGCGTTCAGGTGCGCCCGCAGGCGCGTGACGACTTCGTCTTCCCGGCCGTCGTCCAATTCCTTTTGCACTTCTTCGAGCGCAAAATGTACTACGTCGTGATGGTGCAGCTCCTGCGGAGCGAGTACATCGCTGAAGCGCAGCCATAAGCGGTGCAGCAGGTTGACTTCATTACCGGTCAGGTTGGGCGCGTGCGGGCCTAAAACCTTGTAAACCTTGTCGCCGTTGGCGAGGTGAATTTCAAGGTTGAATTGCGGCTTCTGATCGCCCAGTTGTTCCCAGCCATCGCCGATCTGGCGGGCTTGCTCTTCAGTAGTTTCTTTAGCCGAGTGTCCCAGAACAATCGTGCTGGACTTCAGCGCGGTGGCGGCGCGCAAAATGCCGTCCCACAAATCGTTGGCGGCGACGACCGCAAGGCGGATGGACTTGCCTCTTTTTTCCGCCATGCTGAGCGCCTGAGAAAAAAGGTGCTGCTCGATACTGCCGAAAAGCTGGTCGGCGTCGAGTTCGTTTTCGCCGGACGTCGAACGGCGCAGCAAGCGGATGTGCAGCACAACAATGTCGCGGCGCCCGGGCTTAATGCGGTCCAACACGTTTCCGAGGTGGTAGAGCGCGTAATGGTTGCTGACCGGCACCAGAATATTCCCGGGTCGCGCGCCCACGCCTTCCGGGGTGAGTTCCCCTTCGAGGGCCAAGTTGAACTGATCCATTTCGACGTGCGCGCCGCTGTGGCGGCCGCGACGCTCTGAAATGGTGAACACGATGTAAAGGAGTATGGAGAAAGCGCCGCCAGCCACGGTGGCGATGGGTTTGGTAAACAGGTTGATGAAGGCGATCAGAAACAGCATCAGGGTGATCAGTCCGAGACCGACGGGTATCTGCGTTCCGCCAATGGTGAAATTCAGGGGTACCTGGAATTCGCGCTGACCTGGCCGTGTGTAACGCAGCACCAGAACGGCTAGCCCGTTCATAGCGAAACTCCAGATCACTCCGAAGGCGTACAGGTTGGCAAGAAAAGTCACGTCGCCGCGGCTGATGATGATGGTGACGATCTGCAGGAGAACTACGATATTGATGATGCGGTAGCTGGTGCCGTAGCGCTTGTGCGGCTGACGAAACCAGTCGCTCAATACGCCGTCTTCCGACACGCGATTCAAGACGCCGTTGGAGCCGACAATCGCGGTATTCACGGCCCCGGCAAGAATCAGGGTGCCGACGACTACGACGAATCCATGGAAAATGAGCCGCGCCCAGATCGGGCCTTGCAGGCTCATGGCCAGGCCGCCGATCAAGTTTTCAAGGAAGCCCTGGCGCACATCGTCGGGAATGATCATCACCGCGAAAAATGAGACGAGCGAGGTGAACACCAGGCTGTAGACAAAAATGACCAAACCAGCTTTGCGCAGGTTCTGGAGCTTGGGGCTCTCGATTTCGCGATACACCTGGGCGAGCGATTCTTCTCCGCTCATGGCCAAGACGGAATGGCCCAGCGCGATGAAGATGGCGATGATGCCGAACATGTGTGGGAGGCTGCTGTGCGCGAGCCAGCCGAGCGCGCTGGGTCCCAGGCGCAGATTGCGGGGATGCGGCCACGGCGGCAGCGCGGAGTGCCGCACGATCACGGTGTAAATACACCAGGCGATCAGCATGACCACCATCACGGTGACCAGCTTCATGATGTGCAGCGCTTTTTCGCTCGATTCGGAAACGCCCTTGGTGTTTTCCCACCAGAAGTACACCGTCACGACGACGGCAAATCCAGCGGAAATAACACTGACGGAAGTGGCGGTTAAAGGAGTGGAACTGATGTGCAGATATTGAACGAGTTCGTTGATCAGACCGGAAAGATACTGCCCCGCGGCCACGCCGCTGATCGGCCCGGTCAACACGTAGTCGAACATGAGCGCGGAGACGCTGAACTTCGCCAGCGTACCGCCCAAGGCGCTTTTGACGGCGCGATACACGCCGCCGCGCACGAACATGCTGCAACTTTCCACGTACACCGCGCGCACGGCGTACGAAAAAACCATGATAGCCAGGATGAACCACGGGGCCGTTTTGCCGATGTAGCCTTCGGCTTCACCACCGGCGTAGTAGGCGGAGGAGGCGAGGTCGTTAAGAACGATGGCGGCGGCGCGCCAGAAAGAAATGAAGGTCAGAAGCGCAGTGGTGGCGACAATGACACGCGGAACCCCTGCTCCCCGGCTGCCGTTGGCGGCTGGGGTGTTAGAAATCGTACTCATGAATGGATAGATTTACCCGAGACCAAAATCGTCGCACTTTTTGGGGGTGAAGTCTAGCTGACGCCATTTTCGACGGAACGGAAGAACGATTATCTAATGAAGTTATCTGACCAGGTTGCGAAACGCGGCGGCGCAGGCGTCGCATGGGCAAATGTTGCGTAGATAGTCGTAACTGAAGATTCCGGTGTTGTGTCCGTCGTTGAAGCTGATCTGCACTGCGTAGTTGCCGACCTGGGTGGCCGATTGGGCACGGATTTTGGGCTTGAACATCGGTAGCACGGGTGAAGAAAGCGGCGCGGGATTTATGCCGGCGTGTTTGTGCTGGGCTTCCTGATCGCGTTTCTCGTTGCAGGTGGCGCAGGGGCACTCTTCCCGCAGATAGGCAAAATCGTAGTGACTGGCGTGCTGGTCGGCCCAGGTGATGTCCACGCCAGCGCCGCTGGAAACGTGAATCTTGATGGCCAGGGGCTTTTTGCGCTGATCGAGTGGAGTAGCCATCCGTTCAGGAGCGCCCGGTCTTAGCGTTGCCGTCGCAGCAATCTCCCGGCGGAATGGGATTGCCGTGCGGGCAAGTTTTGGGGTGCCCCAGGAAAGTGCAGATGCGCTGGTCCAGCTCCGGGCTAATGATGTGTTCGAACTTGCAGGCTTGCGTGTGGGCCTCGGAATCGTCAATGGCAAAGGTGTCTTTGAAGAGGCGCTCGGCCAGGCGATGGCGGCGCACCACATCGCGAGCGCGACGGCTGCCCGTTTCCGTAAGGTGCACATCGGTCTCGCGCATTTCCACCAGTTTCAGGTCAGCCATGCGCCCCAGTATGCGCACCGGGTCGGCGGCACCCGCGGCGTGAATATTTCCGAGCTGCGGGCTGGTGCCCTCTTCGCCGAACATCCAGATGCGCTCGAGCAAATGATCGAAGCGGATTTCGTCATCGAGAGAGACAATGGTGTCGGTGGTGGTATCGAGGCTAAGGCGCCCGTGCGCGAGTTCAATGCGGCGATTGGCCTGGCGCGCGATGTCCGGATCGTGGGTGACCATCAGAATGGTGTGTCCGGCGTTGTGCAGCGCGCGAAAAATATCTATGACGATGGCTTCGTTGGCTTCATCGAGATTTCCAGTGGGTTCATCGGCGAGAATCAATTTGGGTTGATTGATCAGCGCGCGCGCGATGGCCACACGCTGCTGTTCGCCTCCTGACAATTGCGCGGGTAAATGCGTGAGGCGGTCGCCCAAACCGACACGCTTTAACGCTTCCTCGGCTTGTTTTTCATCGGTGACACTGTGGAAGTATTGCGCCAGCATGACGTTTTCCAGTGCGCTCAGATAAGGAACCAGGTGGAATTGCTGAAACACAAAACCAACTTTTTCGGAGCGGTAGCGGACCAGTTGGCTTTCGGTGCGTTTGGCGAGGTCGATACCGTCCACGATGGCGCGCCCGGAAGTTAGGGTGTCGAGTCCGCCCAGAATATTTATCAGCGTGGTCTTTCCGGAGCCGGACGGACCCATCAGCGCCACCCACTCGCCGGAATTCACGGTGAAGCTGACACCGTCCAGCGCGCGCAACGCGTCGTATTGTTTGACGAGCGCGTCCACGACGACCTGGGGCGCGGGCCCAGCAAATGAGCCAGGGTCCACCGCGCTCAAGCTTCACCTCGAAACACGGAAGCGGGAGAAATATTGGCGAGGCGCCGCAGCGGATACGCGCTGATGATGGCGACAAGAATGGTTAGGGCCACGGAAACAGGATACACAATCAGTCGCGGGCGCGCCGCCACGCCAAAAACCGTTTTGCCCAGCCAGATGGAGAGTGCCAGCCCGATGGCGCCGCCGATGACGCCGCCCGCCAGCCCAAGCAACGCGGCTTCGGCTAGAAATAAGCGCAGCACCCGGCGCGTAGCTCCTCCGATGGCTTTCATCAAGCCCACGTCGTTTTTGCGCTCCATGGCCACGTTGGTCATGGCCGCCATCACGCATAGTCCGGTGAGCGATAAGACCAAAATGATGGTGGTGGTGAGCAGCCCGCTGATGCGATTGTAGATTTTAGCTTCGGCGTCGGTGAATTGGCGCAGTCCGTGGACGTCTGCGCCGGGAACGCGCTGCGCCAGCGCTGCAATGTATTCGCGAATTTCGCCCGGCGTGCCGGCTATGCTCAACTGCATCAGGCTAATTTTTCCCGGATGTCCGGAGAGCACTTGCGCGGCTTCGAGTGGCACAGATATCTGGTTGTCTTCTTCATCGCCCCGCGCAGGCGTTAGCGTCGCCCGGCAAGTTTCTTCCCGGCCCGAATTTTCCAGGCGCAGAGAATCACCGGGTTGTACCTGCAGTTGCTCTTTAACTTTGGCGCCCACCGTACAAATATTTTCATTCGGAGCCTGCGTGACAGGCGCCCCTCCCTTCAGCGAGATTCGGATGGAGTCTGACGGCGGGGACTCCCAACGTTTCCCGGCGATAACCACCTTGCTGGATAAATTCGAGGCTGGAGAGGAGACGTCCGCAACCACGTAGAGATTGGAAATGGCTGACGAGTGCGGCGGGGCGTGAAGTTCGCGTACCTGTTCCGCGACACTTTCGTCGAGGAGGACGGGCGCAGAAGACCCGGTTTCGCGCGGCGCTACGATGACATTGGTGCCAAAGGCGCGAAATTCTTTGGTGAGGCGGCTTTTGGCGTCCACTTGAATATTCAAGAGCGCGGCGGTCAGCGCGGCGCCCGCGCCGAGGGCTAGAAGAATGACGAGCAGCCGTCCGCGTTGCGCTGCGAACAGGCGGCGAACGATGCGCCAGAACATTTTGCGGTCGGGCATTTTATTCGCCCCGCAAAATGGGCGCGGGCTGGTAACGCGAAGCGCGGCGCAATGGAATGGCGCTGCCCAGGAGAGTAACCGCGCCCGCCAGGCCAAGCACCACGATGAAAACCAGCACGGAAGGTTCGGGAGCCACGCCAAAAATCTTTTGGCCGAGCATACGCGCGAGGATAATTCCCACAGCATATCCCACGCCGCCGCCGACGAAGGCCAGCAGCAACTGTTCGGCGGCCAGCAAAAACCCAATCGTGCCGGATCCTGCGCCGATGGCCTTCATCAAGCCAATCTCCGAGCGCCGCTCGATGACGGCGGCCGCGGAAGATGCTCCCACAGCCAGTGCGGCCGCCAGCATAGCCGCCAGAGTAGCGAGCCACAGAAGCGTGCGCACGCGAGTGAGAATGCCGCCTTCGCCTTCGGCCACGCGGCGAATCACACGTGCTTCCGCGCCCGGTAATACCTGTTTGATCTGGTAAGCGATGGAGGAAGCGTACGGGCTGCAGGACCAGCGTTCCAGCTCCACCGCGTTCATCGTGGAGGGATTGCGGCGGCCAAAATCGTCTTCCGGTTTCGTGAGTGCGCTGACATACAGGCGGCGATATTCGCCGGGCTTGTCAGCGAGCTGTTGCGCGATTTGTAAGGGGGCGACGATGGCGTCGTCTTCGGGGCCGCCTCCAGCAAGAATCCCCGTGACAATCAAATCCGCATCGCGGCCGCCAGAAATAATGTGGACGCTGTCGCCAGCCTGGACGCCGGCGCGTGCCGCAAACGATTTGCCTACGATGCATTCCTGGGAATCGTCTGAAAACCAGCGGCCTTCCACGTTCCACCAGACGTTGGTCTTCTCCATGCCGGTGACATATTCATGCCCGTCCGGCAGCGTGAGGGAACGATGGGCCCACGTGCCGATCAACGTGCGTCTTGAGGGAGTGTGCGGGAGCGGACAAGGCCTGCGACGATTTCGTACCCGCTTCCGCCGGTACTTCCATAACGGGCGCGAAGCCCACGATATTGTTGCGCCAGAAAATTGTTTTGAGCTTGCCCAGGTCGCGCTCCGGCAGATACGCTCCGGCGTTCGCGGGACGATAATCTACTCCGCCGATTTCCAACGGCAGCGAATCGGCTTGCGGGGTAATCAAGAGATTGGCGCCGAGTCCGCGGAATTCGTGGGCCAGGCGATCGCCGACGTCCAGCGAGACGCTGAACGCGGCAGTGACTACCGCCATGCCCAACGCCAGCGCGGCGCCGGTGAGCAACTTGCGGCGTGGGCGGCGTCCAAAAGAATCGGCAACGAGGCGAAAGAACATAGCGGGATATGGTGGTGGCGAAAAACTAGCGCGGAACCTCTTGGGCCGCCTGACCAAGCGTGTGCAGGTCCATAACAATATCTCCGCCATCCATGTGTGAGGCGACACCAATGGGATTGCAGCCGCCCTGATCGCCGACAGACGGCACGTAAATCGCGGAGCCGCAGTGGCGGCACACGACGTTCTGGCCGTCCTGCCGGTAACCTTCCGCGCCGCAGATGCGACAGGCATCCAGCGCGGTGCCGAAGCCATTAGGCTTCCTGATGACCATGAAGCGAAGCGACTGGCCACCCACATTCACGGTAAAGAGATGCAGTTTGTCGTCCTGCACCTGCGACAGGGGCACCCGTACTTCATTGCCCACCGCGGTGATGGGCGTGGAAGACGGCGGAGCGGAATTCGCGCGGGCGTAAATAAAATCCGCGGTAAGGACCAGAATTACAACCAGGCAAGCGGTCGCTGCGGCAATCATCCAGGTGCGCTGGCGGCGATTCTGCGATTCGAGCAGGCGCTTTTCCGCCTCACCGGCGGCCAGTTTGGACGCCTTCGAATGCGAGGCGCTTTGCCATTCGCGCAGGATTAAGAGTGCCGCCGCGCCGAAAATCAGTACAAAGAAAAATAATTCGTTGCGCACCACCGGGCCAATGATGGCCATTTCGGTTTTGCTGGACGGCAGCCATTGCGACTCGCTCAATTCGTGCAGGCCAGTCAGCGCGAGCTGAAAGCCCACGAGCATCAGGATCACGCTGGTCACGGCGAAAAAGCGATGCAGTGGCACGCGCAGCGTGCCCTTGAAGAAAAACAATCCGACCGCTACGGCCCCGGCAATTCCAGCAATCGTGCCGATCCACGTCTGCAAACCGGCGCTGGAAAGTTCCACGGCGCGCAAGATGAGCGCCAACTCCGCGCCCTCGCGCAGCACCATCAGAAAAACGAATAAAAAGATGCCCCAACCCGCTGCTGTGCCGGCCTTCGCGGCGTATGCTTCCACTTTTTGCTCGATGTCTTTTTTGAGGTGGCGCGCAACGCGGTTCATCCATACGATCATCGTAATGACGAAGAAGGCGGCCACCAGCATGAGCACACCTTCGAAGCCGTCCTGATCGATGTGCCAATTTTCGAGGGCGATCGCTACGGCCAAGCTCAGCGCCGCGGCAGCTGCGACGCCAAACCAGACAAACCGAGCGAGATGGGAACGGCCAGTGCGGGACAGATAGACGAGGATAATGCCGACAACCAGGGAAGCTTCGACACCTTCACGAAGGGCAATGAGGAACGCCGAGAGCACTAGTTCTCCAGTTGTTAATGATTTGCAACTACAAATAAGTGTACGCTCGCGGCTATTTCGCGTCAAGCCGCGCAGCTTCCAATAGATACGTCACGGTAGAATGGATAGAACTGCGCTCCGATGCGCTTACATGCCCAAATGATTGCGGCCTTTAAAAATTCGCCCTTCGGCTTCCTGCTCGGCACACTGACATGCGCGCTGGTCCTCGCTTTGGTCATCGTGAGTGCCGCCAGGGCCCAGGAAGAAGCCAAGCGTGCCCCTGGCGAGCCACGCGTGCAGTTGCGCGAAGACCTCAGCCGCGCGCGAAAGGCCGCGGAAAGCGGTGACCGGGCTGAAGCCGCTGGGAAGCTGGATGAAGCAGTGTTGCATTATCAGGAAGCCGTCATTTACGCGCCCAGAGAAACTTCCTACGTATTGAAGGAAGCCGCCCTGCGTTCCAGGCTGGTGCGTACGCATGTGAACGCCGCGGAAAAAGCGGCGCTCGAAGGGCGCATGGAGCGGTCCACAGAGGAGCTGCGCAAGGCCTTACACATCGATCCTAAAAATACTGTGGTGGCCGAACGGCTGTCGCAGATGAAATCCATGGAAGACGAGCCGCCCAGCAAAGCGCAACTGGAGATAACGGGTCTGCCGAAACTGCAGCCGAAAACCGGGAAGCAAGATCTGGACCTGCGCGGTGAAACCCGGGCGGTTTATGAAGAACTGGCTGCACGCTTTGGGATCAAAGCATCGTTCGATCCGGACGTGATGGGACGCCAGGTTCGTTTGCGCGTGCAGGGCCTGGATTTTTACACTGCGCTGACTTTGCTGGGCACGCAGACTGGAACTTTCTGGCGGGCGCTAAACCCTTCCCTCATTTTTGTGGCTCCCGATACGCCTGAAAAGCGCAAGCAGTACGGACCGGAGGCCCAGCAAACCTTTTCGCTGCCGGCTTCGGTTGCGCCCGACGAAATGACGGAATTGTTGCGGGTGTTGCGCGACATCACCGGCGCCACGCATCTACAACTGGATACGCGCAGCCGCACTATCACCATGCGCGACACGCCGGGCCGCCTGGCGCTCGCAGGGCAGCTCATCCAGGAAGTGGAAAAGGCACGCGGGGAAGTTTTGCTGGACATTGATCTGCTGGAAGTTGACCGCGCGGCCATGCAAAAACTGGGGCTCACGCCGCCATCTTCCACGTCGTTAATTTTGTTGACGCCCAACGACATCAAGCAACTCGCCACTTCTACCGACCTGGCAAATTTACTGACCAACGCGCAAAGCGTATTTTCCGGAAAAGGTTTCACGAGCATCCCGCCATTTATTCTGCTGGGCGGCGGACTGTCTACATTTCTGCTGACCCTTCCGGGCGCCAGCGTGGATTTTGCGGATTCGCTTTCGCTGGTGCGCAGCGGCCGCGAAGTTCTGCTGCGCGCGCAAGACGGCAAGCCGGCTACTTTTTTTGTCGGCGATCGCTATCCGGTGACACTCTCGCTACTGTCTACGAGTCTCGGCACTGGCGGAGGCTTCACCGGGGTTCCCGGCTCGGCAACTTTTCCAGAAACGAATTTTGTGGTCGGAAGTAACCCATCGGCATTGGTTTCCGGGCCGTTTACCGGCGGCACATTGCCGGATCTTGCGGTGGTTTTCAACAATCCGGCGGCCAATACGTTCACCATTTTGCAGAATCAGGATAATGGGAATTTCGTTCCGCTAACCACCGCGCCGATCGCGCTGGGCGCCAACGAAACCGGCCAGGTAGCGATTGGTACCGGCGTGCTGCGAACGGACAGCAGCAAGTTCACTACAGCGCAGCCTGCCGATGTGATTCTGGTGAACTCCACTTCGAATAATGTTTCCGTTTTGTTGGGCAACGTGGACGCCACCACCGGCGTGCCCAACGGAACTTTCACGGAAGCGCCGGGGTCGCCCATCGCAGTGGGAACGAATCCGAGTTCCATCATCGTGGCGGACTTCAACGCTGACGGCATTCTGGATTTTGCGGTGACCAACAAAAACGACAATTCCATTTCAGTATTTCGCGGCGCGGGTGACGGGACCTTCACGCAGTTTCCGGCTTCGCCGTTTTTGCTGAATAAAACTGGCGTTGCGGAAACTGGGCCGGTGGCCATGGTGGCCGGAACTTTTCGACAGGGCGATACTTCCGATCTCGCGGTCGTGAACCAGACTTCCAACAACGTTTCCATTTTGCTGGACAATATCGATACAAATTCGAATATTACTTTTGCGGAAGCTACTAATTCGCCGATGCCTGTAGGAGCTTCGCCGGTGGCCATCGCCACGGGAGATGTGAACACCGACGGCGTCGGCGACCTGGCAATCGCGAACCAGGGCGACAACACCGTGACGCTTTTGCTGGGGAGCACCACTGTGGACGGAACTTTTACCGTGGCGCCCAGCTCACCGCTGGTAACTGCGGCGGCGCCGGCGGGCGTGCAAATTGCGAGCTTTTCGAACGGGCCTTCGCCGGATATCGCAGTGACCAACCGGGATCAGAGCACGCTTAGTGTTTTTTTGGGATTGGGTGGCGGATTATTTCAAAGCGGTGCGGAGCTGAATACCGCCGCCACGCCGGGCGCGCTCATTGTTTCCACGCTGACGACCAGCGGGCTTCCCGACGTGGCTCTGGTCGCGCAAGGGCCTACGGCCGGCCAAGGAATTGTCGCCATCATTCAAGACTCTGCCGATCTCGCGGCCAGCGGCAGCGGCACGGGACAGACTCCTTACCCGGGCGCTGAATATATGGATCTGGGCTTGAAAGTAAAAGCGACGCCGACGCTGCATCCCAACGATGAGGTGACGCTGCAGCTGGAATTCGAAATACGCGCGCTGGCGGGCGGCAACGTGAATGGCATTCCGATCCTTTCGAATCGCACGCTGACGCAAACGATTCGCGTGCACGAAGGAGTACCGTCGGTGATTGGCGGACTGGCGGATCGCGAAGAAACCCGCGCGATCACCGGGCTGCCGGGATTTGCCGAACTGCCGGGCATTGGCTACGCTTTTGGCGGGCGCACCAAAACTCTGACGGACACTGAGCTCCTGATCTTGATCACCCCGCATCGGTTGCGATCGCCGCAGAAACAGACGGGAACAATTTTTGCGGGACAAGGGGAACGGGGAGTAGCACCCAGCACGCTGCCTTCAGAACGAGTGCAGCCGCCATGATGCCAAGTTTTGTTGACTGCCAAGAAAACGATCAGGGCAGTGGGTCGAAAACGACGACGGGTTGGTAGGTTCGGGGCACCACCGCTTCCGCGATGGCAATCAACTTGTCCTGCTGACTGAAGACGCGAAGCCTGGGCGCGCGTGGCTCGCCGCCATCCAGTTGTACGGTAGCGCCCGGTGGCGGTTCGGCGCGGCCGGGTTGGATCTGCGCGACGGAAATATTGAACTTTGAGCCGTGGCGCACGCGCCGCTCGATGACCGGCAACACATTCATGCGCGGAAAATTAAGCAACAAATTTTCCAGACGGATTACGCACGATTCGATTTTGTTCTGACGCGTCGCGTCGGCTAATTCTTCCAGTTTCACGGCTTGATCCAAGCGAAAACTCGCCCACGGCAGTGCGGGTGATTTCCGCCAAGTGCGCACCGCAGCCAAGCTTCTGGCCCATTTCCTGGGCCAGGGAGCGAATATAGGTTCCAGAAGAGCATTCAATAGTGAAGCGCGCGATCGCGCCGGAAATTTCAGTCAGCCGGTATTCGAACACTTCGACATCCACGGCTTTCAACTCTACGGGCAGCTTTTTTCTGGCCAATTCGTAAGCCGGGCGCCCTTGAACTTTTTTTGCCGAAAATGAGGGAGGCATCTGCGCGAAACGGCCTACACGTTCGGCTGCAAATTTTTCGAGTACGGCGGCATCTAGTACCGGCGGCGCGTCTGGCCCCTGCGCTTCGCCATCCGAGTCGTACGTGTCGGTCGCAAAACCAAAACGGAAGCCGGCGTTGTAACGCTTGCGGCGCCCGTTATAGAACTGCACCAGCCGGGTGGCTTTGCCCAGCAACAGCACCAACACGCCGGTAGCCAGCGGATCGAGAGTGCCTAAGTGACCGATCTGGCGAAATCCCACCAAGTGGCGCACCGCATCTACAACATCGTGCGATGTTTTGCCCTGCGGTTTATCAATGACGAGTGCGCCGTCGAACGGCGCAGGGAGCGGTTGTTGACGCAAGATTTATTCCTGATTAAGCGAGCGGACTGCACTTTCCATTTCCAAAATGCCCACACAAGAACGGAGTGTGGGGCACCCAAAGGACTGGAGCCCAACCCAAAGGACTGGGGCCCAACGTTGAGACCTGATTTTAGCTTTGCGGAGATGGATTCGGTTTTTTTACTTCTTTCAACAATTGCTCAATGCGTTGAACTTTTTCCTGCGAAAGATCCAGCGTAAAGTGCAATTCCGGCACGCGCCGCAACTGCAGGCGCTCGATCAATTCGCGCCGGATGTAACCTGCGGCATGTTCCAGCGCTTTCACGGCGGCGACTTGCTCGGCGTCCGTGCCCTGCACGCTGACAAACACCCGGGCATGCTTCATATCCTGTTGCACGCGAACTTCGTTGGCTACCACCATGCCCTCAAGGCGAGGATCTTTCAGCTCTCCGACGAGCATGGCGTTGATTTCGTGCGCGATTTCTTCACCGACGCGCAGGTGGCGATGATTCGCTGGACTCATGAGCGATCCTGTAAGGCCCGAAACTTTTGACGCACTGTAAATCGGATGAGCACGCGATAGCAAATTTTGCATCCTCGAAATCGCGTGCCCTAAATAATTTCAATCGCGTGGCTGACCAGCAGCGGCCCCAGAATCACATCGGCTTCGGCCAGAACCTGCTGCAGCGATTCTTCGACGTGCTGCTCTTCGCCGGAAATGGTCACAATACCCACGGCCGAGCGTTGCCACTTGTCGTGATGCTCGAGTTCGGCCACCGCCACGTTAAACCTGGCGCGCAAACGATCTTTCAGACTGCGCAGCACCTGCCGCTTGTCCTTCAGCGATTGCGCGTGCTGGATGTGAAGCTCAAGGGTGAGCAGGCCGACGGGCATCAGCAGCTCCGGAAAAACCGCTCAACGCGCAAATTACCTGCTGCGCGTGGTCGCGGCGGTATTGCTGTTGCGCTCGGCAGCGGCTTCCGCTGCGGATACCTTGGTGACCTGGAAGCATTCCAGAACGTCGCCGACTTTCACGTCGTTAAAGTTGGCGATGCCCGCGCCGCACTCAAAGCCGGTGCGCACTTCACTGGCGTCATCCTTGAAGCGTTTCAGGGAGCTGAGTTTCGAGGTGTAAATTACCGCGCCGTCACGCAGCACGCGAATCTGTCCGTCACGCTTGAGCACGCCGTCCACCACGTAGCAGCCGGCGACGGTGCCGGTGCCTTTCACGCGGAAGGTATTGCGAACTTCCGCGCGGCCGAGGTAGGTTTCGGTTACAACCGGCTCCAGCAGGCCTTCCATGGCTTTCTTCAACTCGTCGGCCACTTCGTAAATGATGGTGTGCGTGCGGATGTCCACGTGTTCCTGTTGTGCCAGGTCGGCGGCCTTGCGGTCGGGACGAATTCCGAAAGCGATCACGATGGCGCCGGATGCGGAGGCCAGAAGCACATCGTTTTCCGTTACCGCGCCAACGCCCGAGCCGATGATTTTCAGCTTCACCTGATCGGTGGAAAGTTTTGGCAGCATTTCGCTGAGTACTTCCACGGAACCCTGCACGTCAGCCTTGATGACGATGCCCAGTTCCTTGACGTCGCCGGCTTTCAGTTGCTCATGCAACTGGTCGAGGGTGATGCGCGCGCCGCTGCTGCGGGCCATTTGCGCGTCGCGCTGCTTGCCCTGGCGATATTCGACGATGTGGCGAGCCTTGGCTTCGTCGGTGACCTGGAAGTGGTCGCCGGCGTCCGGAATACCCTGCAAGCCGAGAACTTCGACGGGCGTGGAAGGCGGCGCGTCAATAACGGGGCGTCCGCGATCATCAAACATGGCGCGTACTTTTCCAAAAACGGCGCCGCAGATAAAGAAGTCGCCAGGCTTAAGCGTGCCGTTCTGTACGAGAACGGTAGCGACCGGCCCACGGCCCTTATCCACGCGCGATTCCAGAACAGTTCCGGTGGCAGGAGCGTCGGGATTGGCCTTGAGCTCGCGCAAATCCGCCACCAGCAAAATTGTTTCCAGCAACTTGTCCAAGCCGATTTTCTGTTTGGCGGAAACTTCGACGAATTCCGTGTCGCCGCCCCATTCGGCAGGCATCAGGCCGACTTCCGAAAGCTGGCGTTTTACGCGATCGAGTTGGGCGTCGGGCTTATCAATTTTGTTGATGGCCACGATGATGGGTACTTTCGCGGCCCTGGCGTGGTCTATGGCTTCTTTGGTTTGCGGCATCACGCCGTCGTCGGCCGCCACCACCAGCACCACGATGTCAGTGACCTTGGCGCCGCGCGAACGCATGCGCGTGAAGGCTTCGTGACCAGGGGTGTCCACAAAAACCACGGCGCGATCGTTGACCACAATTTTGTACGCGCCGATGTGCTGGGTGATGCCACCGGCTTCGCCCGCGGCCACTTCGGCCTGGCGAATGGCGTCGAGCAAACTTGTTTTGCCGTGATCCACGTGGCCCATAACGGTAACCACCGGAGGACGGGGCTTGAGGCTTTCTTTGGTTTCTTCCTTGGCGACTTCCAAAACCATTTCTTCTTCAAGGGAAACCACGCTCACTACGCCACTGAATGACTTCGGCCAAAGTGGTAGCGGTGGGAACGTCGAGCGCCTGGTTGATGCTGGCGAAGACGCCGCGATCCAGCAAATTTTTGAGCAGCTCTTTGGCGCGCACATCGAGTTTTTCGGCGAGCTCGCGAATGGTGATGCCTTCGGTGATGGTTACTTCGCGCGGGGCGCGCGGCTCCGGCGGCGCAATGACAGCAGCGGCGGAGCGGCGGTCGCCCATACCGGGACGCTGACGCGTAGGGTGAAGCTTGCGTTCGCCTTCCTGCTCGCGCTTATCGGCTACCGGCCGTTGACGCTGCGGCGGTTTGCGCGTGTACAGCGGCTTGCCGGGTTCGGCCTTTGGCGGAAGTTTTTCCGGAAAGGGCGGCAGCATTCCGGGACGACCCGGAGCACGAGGCCCGGGACGCGTGCCGGTAGGCAGCGGGCCACGGCGTTGTTCAAAAGGCCGGTTCGGTGCGCCGCCGGGACCTGCAGGGCGCGGCGGAAATGTTCTGCCAGTAGTCGGCTGCTGCGGGCGCATGGGCTGGCCGGGACGAGGTCCGCCTGCAGGACGTTGTCCGCCTTGACCGAGTGGCCGCGATGCTCCGTGCGTGGAGCTGGGGAGAGGGCCGCGATTGCCGGTGGGCAGCGCAGGACGTGGCGGACCCGCGGGCCGAGCTGGCGGCGCGCCGGGCCGGGTTTGTCCCGCTGGTGATGCTGCCGCGGGGCGAATCGGGGGAGGTTGCGGACGAAGTCCGGAAGCCGATGTCGGAGTAGCCGACCGGACTGCGGTCGGTGCGGGCTGGCCCGCAGGCGCAGCAGGACGAATCGGAGTTGGCGGCGTGCTGCCAGCCGTAGTTGCTGGTTTTGCGGCTTGTGGCGGCGCGACTGGTCGCGGAGCCGCTGGCGTGGCTGACGGGGGAACAACTGAAATGGATGGCGCGGCGGTCCCAGCGGAAGCTGGCTGCGCTGGCGCGGTGGGTTTCGCTGGCGTAACCGGTCTGGCAGGCGGTACGACCGCGGGCGGGGCTGCGGCTCCCGGAGGTTTAATCGGAGTCACGGCATGCGCCGCTGGCGCTGCGGAAATTGGCGTTGGGGCAGGCGGAACTACGGTCGGCCTGCTGCGAGCCGCCTTAGCCGCCGCTTCTTTAGCCTGCGCTTCGGACTTGGCGCTGGCTTCTGCAGCTTCTTCCGCGTCGGACGCGCCCTTCAGTTTTTGGCGAACTTTTACCGCGACATCTTCCGGGATAGAACTCGAGTGCGTCTTCTTTTCCGTGACGCCGTAGCCCGGCAAAAGATCGATGATCGCTTTGGCCTTAACTTCCAGCTCGCGGGCCAATTCATTTATACGAACTTGGTTTGCTTCGCTCAGGACTTTGCCTCTTCCGGATGCTCCGCATCGGCCTGGGCGGATGTGGATTCATCCTCTGGTGCTGCATGATCTTGGTGCGCTTCAGAATTTCCTGCTGATGCTGAGTCCGTGCTTTCAGCAGCCGTGGGCGGCTCATTCTCCGCCGCAGAATTATCTTCGGCATTCGCGGCTGTCTCGGTCGGCTCTGTTTCTGCCGGCGCTTCCGTTTCAGCGCTCGCTTCGGAAGTTTCTTCCTGTAGTTGCTCGCCTTCCGCCAGCGCTTCGGAACTTTCTTCGGCCACAGCAGTTCCCTCTTCGGCGACGCCCGCGCCTTCCTCGGTAGCGACCGCAGCTTCGCCGCCGCCTTCGTAAAAGCGATTCACGGCCTGGTAAATCTTGTCCACCATCTTTTCGCCGATGCCGGGAATTTCCATCAACTGCTCGGGAGTCATGGCCGCCAGGGCTTCCACGTTATTGATACCCGCGGCTTCCATCTTCTCGATGGTCTTGGCGCCCACGCCTGCGAGCGAGGTCAGCGGAGTAGCGGGAGCAGTAAGCCGGGTCATCTGGTCTTCGATTTCCCGGCGCTTTTCTTCTTCGCTCTTGATGTCAATATCCCAGCCGATGAGCTTGCTGGCCAGGCGGACGTTCTGTCCTTTTTTTCCGATGGCCAGGGAGAGCTGAGAATCTTCGACAATCACTTCCAACTTGTGCAGCTCGGGATCGGTAATCTGCACGCGGGTGACTTTCGCGGGGCTCAAGGCTTTCTGGGCGAAGGCCACGGTCTCTTCGCTGTAGGGAATAATGTCGATTTTTTCGCCGCGCAATTCCCGGATGATGGATTGCACGCGCATGCCCTTCATGCCCACGCAGGCGCCCACGGGATCCACGTCTTTATCGCGGCTGGCCACGGCGACCTTGGTGCGTTCGCCGGCTTCGCGCGCGGCAAAACGGATTTGCACCGTGCCGTCGTAAATTTCAGGAACTTCCATTTCGAAAAGGCGCTGTACCAGCGAGGCGTCCGCCCGGGAAACGATCACCTGCGGGCCCTTGGCGGCGCGGTCGACCATCTTGATGACCACGCGTAAACGTTCGCCGATATTGTAGGTTTCCAGCTTGGACTGCTCGCGCTTGGGCAGCCGTGCTTCGGTGCGTCCCATGTCCACGATCAGGTCGGGGCCTTCGGCGCGCTTCACGATCACGGTAACCAGTTCGCCGACGCGCGTGTGGTATTCATTGAAAATGGTATCGCGCTCGGCTTCGCGCACTTTTTGCAGAATAACCTGCTTAGCGGTCTGCGCGGCGATGCGACCCAGCACGTCGGTAGGTTTGGCGGCAATAATTTCCGCGCCGACCTCGACCTCGGGATTCTTTTTCTTGGCGTCGGTCAAACTGACTTCCTTGCTGGAGTCAGTGACCTCTTCGACCACGATGTGGACAGAGAAAACTTCTACCTGGCCGGTTTCCTGATTGAATTTGGCGCGCAGATCCTCTTCCGTTTTGTAGTATTTTCGCGCGGCAACCACCATGGCGTCTTCGATGGCCGACACCACGACCTCAGGCTCGATATGCTTCTCGCGACTGAGCATTTCAATCTGTTGGTAAAGCAAATTCGCCATTTCCGGTTTCCTAAAATTCTCGCGACGCCGGCAATTAAAATCTACCGCGTCAGTCTTGCAGCCGTTTCAAAATCTGTGATTCAGAATTCAACAACCAGGTTCGCCTTGCGGATGGTCTCGAGCGGAATCTCCACCATTCTCGCCTGCTTGCCTTGCAACTCCACTCGAACTTTTCCGTCGGCTACGCCCGCCAGCCGGCCTTCAAAAAACTTGGCGTTATCCACCAGTTCGGTGGTTACAATTTTCGCCAGGCGGCCGCGGAAACGCTCATACTCCGCAGGCTTTTTCAGCGCGCGATCCATACCCGGCGAACTTACCTCTAAAACGTAACCAGCCGGTCCGGGAATCAAATCCTCGACATCGAGAATCATGCTCAATTGCTGGCTGACCCGTTCGCAATCCCGGTGACTAATTTTCGGATACGGATTGCTCGCTGCAACTTCTTCCATTCCCGAATCGGGTCTGGCACCTTCCGCACCGTTCGAATCGGCCGCGCCAGCCGATTTGGCCTGCTCCGGCAAACGGTCTATATACACCCGAAGGAAGCGTTGTTTTCCAACTTTCCATTCGACGTCGGCGATTTCGAGGCCTTCCGAACGCGCAACGCGCTCGGCGGCCTGGCGGACTTTTTCCAGATCCAAGCGAAGACTCCCCGGCCTATGCCGGTCCAGCGTGCGCTGTAACCGCGAGCAACAAAAAAGTGGGCTTGCGCCCACCGATTGGTGCGACCAGCTTCAGAGCGAAAGTAGAGTATATTCCCGCGGCAATGTAAAAGCAAGATACTGGCCCGCGCGCCAGCAGGGCGCCACAATCAGGGCTGGAGGCTTTACACAAACTAACGCCTCCGGGGTCTAAACCGGAGGCGAGGGCGACTCATCCTGCAAACTGCCGCCGTTGATTTAAGGCTTGGCGGCCGGAGGAGTGGCGGGTTTCGGTGTTGCCGCGGCGGGCTTTGGAGTTGCCTTGGGAGCAGCCGTGCTGCCGGCCTTCAAGGGATAAGCCTGGTCATACAGCTTGATGATTTCCTGGGTGACATCAATCTGATTCGACGCGTACAGAATCGGGGTGTTCTGCGCCGACGAGTCGAGAATCGCGACATAACCGTTTTCACGCGCGTAGCGGTCCAGCACATCGATCATTTTGCGCCCGATCTTGTCGATTACCTCGCCCTGCGAGGCGTTCACGTCTTCCTGGTATTCGTCCTGCTTGCGCTGCAGCTGCCGCGCGAGCAATTCCCCCTGGCGCGTGAGCCGCGCCTGCTCTTCCTGGCTTAGCGTGGCCTGGCCGGCGGCTAACCGCTGACGCAAATCGGCGATCTGCTTGTTGAGCCCTTCGAGCTCCGTCTGGCGCGACGCGAATTGCGTTTGCAGTTCCGCCGAGGCTTGCTTGCCCTCCGACGTAGTTACAATTGCCTGCCGAACATTAATAACGCCGATCTTGGTGCCCGCAGCGCCACCAGCGGCGGGTGTCGCAGTCTGGGCACTTACCGCCGAAGCGCCGAACACGCAGGCACCGGCCAGAATCGCTGCTTGAAATATCTTTCTCAAATTCACTTTGTTCTCCTTATAAGTTGGCCCGATGTGGGGCCCAAAACCGCGTCATTCTTCTTTCGACGCTTACGTGCATGCAACAGGCGTTTCTTCAGATGCTATCCAAACCCTGAAGTATAGCCGAGCCCATTTACTGCCTGCAATCACAAACGCCAGCGCTTCCCCGGTTTGCCGTTATGGCAGCGGCACGAGCAGAACACGGTTGTTGGCCTGGTCGGTGATCACAGCCAGATTCGTCAGCGGGTGAATCGCCGCTGCGAACTGCGACGACCCGCCGATTCCCAGCGTCGCCCTGGTTCTGAACGTCTGGGAATCCACGATGGAAATGGTGTTGCTGAGTGCGTTCACAGTAAGAATCGTGCTGGTCTGAAAGTTGTAGGCCAGAGAGGTCGGATTGATGCCCACTCGAATACTCTGGGTGGCCCCGTTGTCGGGATTGAATGCGGTGATCAGATTACCCTGGCTGGAAGTGGCATAAAAATTTGCCGTTGCTGGATCGAAAACAACCCCGGAAGGCGTGGCCTGAATTCCAGTCAGTGACGCCGTGGCATTCTTGACCGGCAACGGGGTGCCGATATCCACGACGTCAAGTCCGCCAAAAGGCGCGCGAGGAACCGTTGAGGATCAGCGAGGTGACCACCGCGACACCACGATTATTGGTTCCGCGATTGGGATCGATGGCCACCGCCAGAGGACTCTGGTTCACCGCAACGGAATTGGCAGTGACTTTTCCAACTGGAGAGGCCACCAAGGGACTCAGGTCGACCGCAGAAATAGTATTTGAACCGGTGTTAGCGAGGATGGCAATGCCGGTTTCCTGGTTGATGGCCACGCCGTTCGGCGTGGTGCCCACCGATAAATCGGTGGTGGCCTGCGCGTTGGTATCGAGATTTAAAAAGGAAGCGGTGCCCGCGGTGCTGTTGGTCACTACTGCAAGCCCAAAGCGCGGAATTACGGCCACGCCTGCGGGCCCAGCGCCGACTGGAATACGCTTGGTCAACGTGCCGAAGGTGCCGTCGGGCTTCAAGCTGATGATGGAGGCATCCGCACAGCCCGAATTTGTGACCACGGCGATGTTTCGCTGCTCATCAATGGCGACAGCACCCGGCGCGGCGGCTGTACCCGAGCATGCCGGAACCGGCACGGCTTCCAGCACCGTGAAGTCGGTTACGTTAGAAGCCACACTCGCGCCGTTTACGACATCGAGCGCGTAACGTCGCGGAGTGGCCAGGAACGAAGCTGGAATGGTGACGTCGATTTCCCGGTTGCTGACGAACTGAATGTTGCCCGCAGACAGACCTTGTCCATCGAGGCGAACCTGCGAGCTGGCGTCGAAACCGGAGCCCAGAATCCTTACACCCGCAAGCGCTCCGGGGGCAGTGCCGCTGGTGATCAGCGCCGATTGCGGTAACAGCGCCCCAGGAACGGGCGGCGTGATTACCTGCTCAATGTGCACGGGCTTAATGGTCTGGCTCAGGTGAAAATAACTCAAGTTGTCGCTGCCAGAATTGGCGACCACCGCCGTATTCGTATCGGCGTCCACGGCGATAGCGCCCGAAAGCTTGAGCGAGACGCTGGCGCCACCGCTCGAGAACATTAGAGTTTTCAGACCAGTGCCCAGAGTGTGCACAATGGCGGCGCGTTGAAGCAGCGAGGGATCCAGCAGGGACACTTCGTTGAGCACCGGATTAAATGCCAGCGCCGTATTGGTGAAAGGCTGAAATGCCACCGCCGCGACTCCAGACTCCGAGGGCACATTCGTGGGGGGCGGGCCGGTGGTTTCCGCGAACAACGAAATGAAGCTGAAAGATTGATCCAGCGAGTTGATGAAACTTATCTGCGAAGCATTGGCGTTGGGATCCGCCAAAACCGCGGTTCGGGTGATGGGATTAATCGCGATGCCCTGCACCGTAGGGGTCAGAGAGAACGTGAGGAAGGCCAAGCCAAAACTGACCGTGCCCTGGCTGGAAGTTGTGCTGGTGGTGGTGTCGTCCGGAGCAGTTTGCGAATACGCAAAGGTAAACGCATCAATTACACTGCCGACGCTAAAGGTGCCGTCAAAAATCGTTCCTTTGGTGCCGGCGGGAAGCCCGCTGATCAGGACCGTCCCGGGATTTCCTGGGTTGAGATTGTGCGCCGTGGAAGTTGTCACAGTCACTACATTTGACGTTCGGGATGCCGACTTGATGGGAATGCGAGTCTGGGCGGCCACGTGTTGTAAATCGACCACCGACAGATTTCCCGCACCGCCGGGAGTGACATAGGCAAGATCCACGCGCGGCTCGAGCGCCACCTGCGGATTCGAACCAGTATTGAGCGTCACCGACGCGATGGGGCAATACGTCGGCGAAGCGGCTGGCGGCTGGCCCGGCAAGCAGATCGAAGCAGGCTGCGTGGGATCCAGGTTCACGATAAATCCAACATTGGTGGAAGCGAAGGCGACCAATCCGCGATGAGTCTGCGAATCAACTCCAATTGAATACGGAAACGGCGCCGTGGAGGGCGGAGTTGTCGGAGCGCTGGCGGGAATCAAAGTGCTCAGATCGATTTTGCCGATGGGCGTTGTCGCGGGAGCTGCGGGCGGAACGGGGATCTGGAAAATCCACAAGCTGCGATCCGCATAGTTAATGACTGTGGCGATGTGCAATGTCTCGTCTACGGCTACGCCGGTTGGAACGCTGCCGGGTGCGGTGCTGAGCGGGATGCCTCCCGTCGGAATAGAGCCGCCGAGCAGCGTCGGCACGCCGGTATGAACGTCAACGAACTGGATGGCGCTGGTACCCGCCTCGGCGACTACTGCAACTCCCAAAACCTTGTCGATGGCGATGGCGCTGGGCGCGGCTCCGGCCGGCAATGCCAGCAACGTCGGAGTGGCATCGGGCTTGTTCGTATTTCCGTAATCGGGGATGACCGCGATATTCGTAGACTTGCTCGGTGGCGAAGCGTTGTTGTTGTTCACGCTGACCGGATAGAGCCCCGATAGGCCGTTCAAGTTCGGCAGCGTTACATTCAGGCGCCGTGGCGTGGAAACATTGGGGCTGTTGGGATCTGAAACAATTGGTAGAGTTCCGCCGTTAAACGTAGCGGAAACTACCGGGGCATCCGGCGGCCCATAAAATCCTCCGTCGATGGTCATAGAGGGACCACCAGGCAACACTTGTGAATTCTCCGGCAAGTTATCTGGATTCGAGGCCACCACGGAGGGCGTGACCGGAACAATGTTCACCGTAAAATTGCCGCCACTCACCTTGGTAACGGGACTGGCAGGGTTGGTACTGGAAATGTCGACCTGGAAGGATCCGGCCGTCGCGAGTTGTTTCGCAGTTAACCGCACGCGAGCCCCGATAGAAGCGGCCGATGACGTAGGAGAAAAAATGACTTTTACCTGCGCCGGATCTATGGCGTAAGGGCCGACGGTGACGCCTACACCGCTGGATGTAAGGTTAGTGGCGTTGAGTAGAAGATCCTGGAACAAGCCGCCCTGCGGAGCCACCGGCGGCGAAACGTTTGAGAAGCTGATGGGTCCGGCTTGCACCACCGTGATTGTCGCGGTCGCGAAGCGAGTAGTATCCAATTTTGACGTGGCCACCACGGTCACCGTGGGAGTCGTCGGCACCGTAGTAGGAGCCGTATATAAGCCGGCGTCGTTGATGGAGCCGCACGCGGGCGAACAACTCGTAGCGGTGGGGGAAATCAAATTGGTAGTGGTAGCCTGCGTGAGTAGCCAAGTTACGTCATTGGGTGTGGTGTCGTTAGTCAAAGTAGCTGTGAATTGAAAATTTGCGCCGGTAGCTACGGTGGCGGTGGCGGGATTCACGCCGGCGCGAATTCCTGAATCCAGCGTGATTACGCTGGTGCCGGTTTTCTTTTTGTCCTCGTTCGAAGTGGCGGTAACCGTGATGGTGGGCGGCGGATTCGGAACGGCTGGCGGCCCGGTGAAGGTCACCGTGGTGTTTTGCTGATTGGAAAGCGCACCTTGTGCGGCGGTGCAGGGCATCGCAGCTGAAACTACTGGCTTGGTTGTGCCGGCTGGCGTGGTCGAGGTCGTGAAGGTGCAAGACCACGTTACCGATGTGTCCGTCGCACCCGTTACGATGGCAGTGAGGGTGACGGCCTGATTCACAACCAGCGTGCCGCCGGGAGGATTAACGGTAACCACGACTACGTTGCCTTTGGAGGAGCTGCCGCCGCATCCACTCAGCAATATGCAAGTCAGCCCCAGGCTCAGGCTCAGGCTCAGGCTCAGGCTTAAAACGCTTAAAATTTCCGCCGCTTTAATTCTCACTGTCTCCCCCACAAATACTTTCCGCTCGCGAACCCGCCCGAAGGCCTGTGGCCATGCACGGCACAACTCCATTCGCGAGAAATGTACGCTACGCGCTAAAACGTCCGGCTGACGGTAAACCGGAAAGTTCGCAAAGGCTCAAAGTAATTCAGTCGCCCGGGATTGGCGATGAACTGATTCAGAGTCGGCGCGAACTGGAATCTGTAAAAGTCCTTGAGCAACGGATTGTTTTTGATCAAATCAATATCGCTTTGCTCGATGTAATCCGGCGGCGCGGTAATCTGCTCGTGCAGCCGGTTAAGATTGAAAGCGTAGTAAATGCGAAACGGCGCTTGAATAATCGGCAGCTGCACTACCAGCTCAGCCCCGGTGGAAGCGCGCACACGGAAATTCGTGTTTGCGGCGATCTTCAATTGCCGCTGCAATCCGATTTGTGACTGGGCATCGGGAAACTGCGACAGCAGGTTTTGAAAGCCGGTAGGATCCAGCCGCAATGCACTCTGGCGCAGAATGCCAACAGTTCCTACGTCCATAAACAATCCAGCCGTCACCGGGCCCGCAATGGGAATGCGATATTCAAAGTTCCCGTACGACTGCATGTCTCCGCCCGGGAAGGTTATGGTATAGCCCAGCACCGGAACGCTCAGCACCCGTTGCACCGGCGTGCCGTTGCCATTCAGAGACGTCGGATCGGCGTAACTAAATTGCTGTCGAGTGGCGGTGGGAATAAAAGTGACTGGCGAAATGGAGCGGATGTCGAAACCGCGTATGTCATTTTCTCCGCCCATGTAGAAGCGGCTGAAAGGCGGCACTTCTTTGCCGCCGTACCCGGTGATGTACGCGGCGGTGACATGCATTCCGACTACGTTGCGCCGCTTATTGATGGGCCGGTACATCTTATAATCGAAAATATTGCTGATGCTGTTGACGTTGCCGCCCAGCGGTCCGCCGGAAAATCCCAGCGAATAGAAATAGCTTTTGCCCGAAGTAGGATTCTGCGGGTTGCTGATGGTGTTGTAGGTGATGCTGGGGGTGAAAGTGCTGGAAACGATACCGTTCAGCGCGCTGGGCCCGGCTACGCTGCGGAATTGCAATTGCTCAAACAAGATTGTGGAAGCCTGGTTGAAAGCGGTGATGTTGGTGCGCGTCAGGCCGTAGGATGCGGACACTCGGGTGAATACGCGCTTCTTTAACAACGAGCTGGCGAACACCGTGAAGCCGGTGCTGTCCTGGTTGTAATTTTGAATAAATTGCGGATTGATGCTGACGTTCTGGCCGGTAAGCAAGGCCTGCTGCTGGGCCTGATCGAATTTATAGCGGCTGGAGAAAATGGTGAAACCCGACTGGATGGGCCGATCAAAAAGATATGGTTCGGTGAATCCAAACTGGAAGCTGCGCTGCAAGTTGCCGAACTGCGCCGAGAAGGTGAGCGTTTCGCCCAAGCCCAGGAAATTATTGGTCTGGTAGGTCAGGCCGATAAAGCTGCCGGATAGACCGCTGACGCCGCCCTGCAGGCCGATGGATTGCTTGCCTTTTTCCTTAAGCTTCAAATTAATGTCAACAGTGCCTTCCTTGGTGTTGCGTTTGAGCTCAGCGGCTTTGTCGGCTTCGATTTTGTCAAAATAATCGAGCTGGTTAAGGCGGAGGATGCTCAATTCCCAAGCACGTTTATTGAACAGCTGGCCTTCGTCGATCAGCAACTGGCGGCGGATGACCTTGTCGCGAGTGGTGGTGTTGCCGCTAAAATCGATGCGCCGCACGTAATACTGCTTCTCTTCGTTGAACTTCATCGTCAAATTGATGATTTTCTTTTCATCGTCGAGGATCGTCTCAGGCTCGGCGGTGAAATCGATGAAACCGTATTCGCCGTAGGCATTCTTATAGTTCTCGAGCGCTTTGCGGACCTTACCGGTGGCGAACAAGTCGCCCTGTTTCAGGGGAAAAATTGATTTGAGCGCTTCCACCTTCAAAGACAACGCTTTGTCAGGATCGGCGCTGACGATTTTCAGCGTTCCCATACGATAGCGGTCGCCTTCTTCGATGGGAATGGTAATGTTCACCGCTTTGCCGGCGCTTTTGCCCGCAAATGGCAGCGGCACGCCGAGTTTGTAAGAATCCGTGTCGATATTTTCGAGCACCGGATCTTTTACCAGCACCTTAAAAAATCCGTTGTCCTGGTACAGGCCGCGAATGCCCACCTCCAGGTCCTCGTTTAATTTGTCGCGGTCGTAAGTCTTGGATAGCACCGGTATCTCAGTGATGTACAGAGGAATGGAATAGGGACGATCGTGGCGCATGGCGCGAACCAACTTACGGTCGCTGAAGGCGTGATTACCGGTGAATTTAATCTGTCCCACTTTCACTTTGGGACCTTCTTCAATCTTGAATACCAGGATGACGGCGTTACTCGACGCGATTCTTTCGTACTCCGGTATTACCTTTGCGAATTGCCGGCCGTGTTCTCCCAGCAACTCGCGGAGAACCACCTCAGCCTTTTTAATCTTGGTGGGATCAAACTGGCTTTCGACGCTGAGCCCGACTTTGCGTTCCTTGAAGCGGTCCAGGATGTCGGATTCAGAGATGGAGTGGATGCCATCGTAACGAATGCGGCGAATGACGGGGCGTTCCTTCACTTCGAAGACAATGATTTTGGCGTCGGAACGGCTTGACGAATCCTCAACGCGTAACTTTACGTCTTCGAAAAACTGGGTGTTCCACAGCGCCTGGAAGTCGCGGCGCAAGGTTTCCTCGTTATAAGGGTCGCCTTCGCGGCTGAAGATGCGAGCTTTTAACGTGTCGCTGCGGATGCGGCGATTGCCCAGGAAATCGATGCGCTCGATAACTCCCCGCGCCGGGGGCGCCGCCTGTTGCTGCGGGGTGTTTTGCTGCGGGGTGTTTTGCTGCGGGGTGTTTTGCTGTGGCGCGGCTGCCTGCGGCGAACGACTGGGCCGTGGCCGCGCTGGTGAAACTGGGGACGCGTCCGCTCCGGCATTGTTTCGCGGAAGCGCGGGTGAAGTCAGCGCGAAGAACAAGACTATCATCGCGATGCTACCAATCCGGCCCGTCAAAACCCCGTGTGACAAACAGACTTTTCTTTGAGCGGCCGTTAAGTCCATCAAGGCCGCGCCCCCAAACCCAAGATGTTCATCTCCTGCCAGACCAGGTGTGGGCTGGCTAAACGTCGAACGCGAGCGGTCGCCACTTGGGTCAACCGCTTTGCGGCGACGCGTTTGGTGTCAGATTCGTTAGTGAACTACAGGGGTTGCCTCACCTACAGGCCGGAACGAGAGACCTTCCCCGGCGACGTAAATCTGAAGCGTCGCAGGCCTCTGAATTCCCCCCTGGATCAGTGCTTCGGAGAGCGGATCTTCCACGTACTTCTGTAAAGCCCGCCGTAGCGGACGCGCCCCGTAATTGCGGTCCGCACACGTTTTCTCGAGTATCCACTGCCGTGCTTCTGGTGAAACTACTATTTGAACCTGCCGGTGAATCAGCGTGTCGTTCAACTGCCCCACCAGCAAATCAATAATACGCAACAAATCGTCATCGCCAAGAGGATTGAAAATGATTACTTCATCCAGGCGATTGAGAAATTCCGGATTGAATGCGCGCTTCACTTCGCCCATTACCAGGTCTTCCATGGACTTGAGGCCCGCTTCATCGGCGCCCGACTGGAAGCCGATGGACGTGCGTCTCTGCAAATGGCGCGCCCCCAGGTTGGAAGTCATGATGATGATGGTGTTCCGGAAATCCACGGTGTTGCCCAGGCCGTCGGTCAGCTGCCCGTCTTCGAAAACCTGCAGCAATATATTGAAGACGTCGGGATGAGCCTTTTCGATTTCATCCAGCAGGATGACCGAGTAAGGGGTGCGGCGCACGCGTTCCGTTAACTGGCCGCCCTCTTCATAACCCACATAGCCCGGAGGGGCGCCGATCAACTTGGAGACAGAATGCTTCTCCATGAACTCGGACATATCGAAGCGCACCAGGGACTTTTCCGAGCCAAAAAGAAATTCCGAAAGGCGGCGGGCCACTTCGGTTTTGCCGACGCCCGTGGGCCCAAGGAAAAAGAAACAACCCACCGGGCGCAAGGGAGACTTCAAACCGGCGCGACTGCGGCGGATGGCACGTGCCAAGGCGGTGATAGCCTTGTCCTGGCTGATGACGCGCTTGTGCAGTTCGGGCTCGATGCGCAGCAGTTTCTGCTGTTCGTCCTCTTTAATGGAGGAGACTCCGATGCCGGTCCAGCGCGAAACAACTTCTTCGATATCCTCGCGAGTGACAATGCCGGTGGAAGCGTCGTCCAGTTTGTAACGTTCGCGCAAGCCGCGCAGATTTTCTTTTTCCTTACGCTCTTCTTCGGAATAGAACCGCGCCTTTTCGAACTCATGATTGGCGATGGCGGTTTCCATGCGATGGGTGATGAACTTCACGCGCTTCTGCACCTCGCCAACTTCTTCGGGGACGGAGGCCTGGCGCAGCTTGACGCGCGCGCCCGCTTCGTCGATCAGGTCAATAGCCTTGTCAGGAAGAAAACGGTCGGGAATGTAGCGGTTCGAAAGATAAACGGAGTACTTCAATGCCTCGTCGGTGTAGCTCACGGCGTGAAATTTCTCGTAACGCTCGCGCACGCCGCTGATGACCTGCACCGCTTCTTCTTCATTGGGCGCGGGAACCTTCACGGACTGAAAACGACGCTCGAGAGATCGATCTTTCTCGACGGACTTACGGTATTCACCGGGAGTGGTGGCACCGATGCACTGAATTTCTCCCCGCGACAACGCGGGCTTTAAGATATTTGCGGCGTCGAGCGAACCTTCCGCCGAACCGGCGCCGACCAGAGTGTGCAGCTCATCTATGAATACGATGGAATTCTGGCTCTCCATCAATTCCTTCATGATGGTTTTGAGCCGCTCTTCAAATTGTCCGCGATATTTTGTTCCCGCCACGATCAGCGAAAGATCCAGGGAGAGGATGCGCTTGTCGGCGAGAAACGGCGGCACATCGCCATCCGAAATGCGCTGGGCCAGGCCTTCGACGATGGCGGTTTTGCCTACGCCGGGCTCGCCAATCAAGACCGGATTATTTTTGGTGCGGCGGCACAAAATCTGAATCACACGCTCTACTTCACCGTCACGGCCAACCAGCGGATCCAGCGAACCTTCGGAAGCCGCCTGCGTCAAATCGCGGCTGAACTCCGCCAAAAGTGAAGTTTCTTTGGGACGAGCCGCAGTGGTTTTTTCGCCGGAGGTGCGCGCCAACTCTTCGCGCAGGGTGGAAAGGCGCAGCCCGCGCTCCATCAAAATTTCCGCGCCGAAACATTTCTCTTCGCGCAGGATTCCGAGCAACAAATGCTCGGTGCCCACGTGCTTCACGCCCAGGCGCTCGGCTTCTTCGCCGGCCATATTAAGGATGCGCTTGCACTCTGCGCTGAGCGGCACTTCCACCGAGGTGGAAATGCGTTCGCGAATGGTGATGCGCGCTTCAATTTCTTTGCGGATGGACTCGATGGAGCCCTGCTGGCGCAAAAAGCGATTGGCCAGGGCTTTATCTTCGCGCATCAAGCCGAGCAACAGATGCTCCGTCTCGATGTAAGGACTGCCGTACTGGCTGGCCTCATATCTGGCAAAGAAAATTACACGACGCGCTTTTTCGGTATAGCGTTCGAACACGTTAGCTCGCTTCTCCCCCGGGGGTCTGACTCGCTACTGCTTTAGCTTCGCGAGCAGTAAGAACGCCATGTTCCAGCGTCAGGATACGATCACACCGCGCGGCGAGCGACAGATTGTGCGTCGCGATGAGCGACGTCAATCCGTACGTGCGATGTAGCCTTACCAATAGCTCGAACACAGCCCAAGCATTCTGCTCGTCTAAATTCCCCGTCGGTTCATCTGCCAGCAACACCGCCGGCCCAGTGACAAGCGCCCGGGCAATCGACACGCGTTGCTGTTCCCCGCCGGAGAGTTCCCCTGCGCGGTGGCCGGCTCGATTTTCCAAGCCCACCTCCGCAAGCCACTTTCGCGCCATGCCCAGCGCGGAAGTGAAATTTTCGCCGCGCAACAACAGCGGCATGGCTACGTTCTCTTCAGCCGTAAAGTCGAGCAGCAACTGGTGACGTTGCCACAAAAATCCGACGGCTCGATTGCGAAATTCCGCAAGAAGCGCGTCTTGATTCGATTCAATGGCTTTCGACGCGAAGTATACTGCACCGCTCGTTGGCGTGTCTAGCGCAGCCAGCAAATGTAAAAGTGTACTTTTCCCCGCGCCGGATGGGGCCACAATCGCGATCATCTCTCCGCGACGCAAAGTGATGCTGGCGTCAACCAGTACGTCCAGAGTTTTCGCGCCGGCACCGTAGCTCTTTTTCAAATTGCGACCTTCAAGCACGATTCCAGCACCGGTCCCGAGCTGCGCGGCATTCCTGCCGGAGTCTTCCACGCTGAAGTTCGAATTGGAACTCGCTGTCATCGTTTATTCAGTCGAAAATACCAACTTTGCTTCCACTTGATAAACCCGGCTCACCTTACTTAGATGCGCATATCTGGAGACATGTGACTGGCTCAGATTTTCCCCGATTGTGCGATTTACAGGACAAAAGGATTCATCTTTTCCCCTGTTGGCTTTGCGTACCGCCGAGGGCTGCTGTGCCCCATTTTGATACAGTTGTAACCGTCTTGTCTTCAATTAGTTAAGGTGGGCTTTTCAGTTGCCACCGGGCTGAGGGAATGCACCCGGTGCGGCCCGCCTGCCTCTGCACGTATACAGGAGCAAATGGCGCGCCAAACGGTATCCAGTCCGTCTCACACGAACGTCTACTCGTACCGCAGAATCTCAACGGGAAGGAGTTTCGCGGCCGCCCTCGCAGGCAAAATCGTGGCTCCTAGCGAAATCGCCATAGCGACGAGGGTAATCCACACTCCATCCATTATTCCCGGATGAAAGGGCACGTAAGGGACTGCGTATACCTGCGGATCCAGCGGGATCAAATGATAGAAGCCAGCCACCAGTGCGAACGCATAGCCAACTAGCAGTCCGGCGACTGTTCCAACCGCACCAATAATAATGCCCTGCCACAAAAATATTTTTCTAATCTGCTCACGGCGAGCACCCATGGACATCAGCACAGCAATATCACGCGATTTGTCGGTGACGGTCATGGAGAGCACTACTAATATGTTGAGGCCAGCTACAAAGGTGATCAGCCCGATAAAAATGGCGGTAACCAATTTTTCCATGCGCAGGGCGCGGAAGAGCGCGCGATTTTCTTCCATCCAGGTGGTAACGGCGTAACCAGGCCCGGCAGCTTCTGAAACCTGCTGAGCGACCGAGTGCGCCTGGTCGGGAAGATTTAAACGAAATTCAAGAACGTTCACCAGTTCTCCGCCGCCCGAGAGATTCTGCGCAGCAGCCAGGGTCAGAAAACACCAGTTTTGGTCGTAGTCATAAAATCCTGAATCGAAAACGCCCGCGACATGAAACCGCCTTGAGCGGGGCAGCAACCCGAAAGGAGTTAGCCGACCTTGAGGGCTGGTTAACGTGACGTAATCGCCCGGCGCGAGTTTCCATTCTTCCGCCAGCTGCTTGCCAATCAGCAAGGCTTCAATTCCTTCTTTGTCCGCCGCAAAATTCAGTTCTCCGGCTACGATGCGTTGCAAAGCCTCGTCGCTGCGGCGTTCGCGAACTGGATCGATGCCTTTGGTGACGACGCCGCGCGCTTCTCCTCCGAAAGACATCAGCACTGTCTGATAGACGGCGGGCGTGACCGACCGAACTCCCGGCAGCGCGCCCAGCTTGGTTGCCAACGCTTCGTAGTCGCGAATCCCACCGGAACCGGGCCGTGTGAGTGAAATATGCGCGGTCACACCCAGCAAGCGATCCTGCAGAGTTTCGCGGAAGCCAGTGTTCATCGACAGGGCAATCACCAGTGTCGCTACCCCGGCCGCAACTCCCACGATGGAAAAGAGCGTCACCAGGCGCAGCACCGCCGGGCGGTGCGGGGACCGCAGGTAGCGCCGCGCCACATACCATTCAAAGCTCATGATGCGTTGTGGAGGTCAGGCTTTCTCGCCGGAGTTGGCGGGCTGGTCCGCTGGCGTTACTTCTTTTTCTGGCCGCAGCAACGGAAACAAAATCACGTCGCGGATAGATTTCGAATCGGTCAGCAGCATGGTCAAGCGATCTATGCCGATACCCTCCCCTGCGGTCGGCGGCATGCCGTGACAAAGCGCCTGGATGTAATCGACGTCGAGCTGTTTGGGAGATTCGTCGCCGCCTTCGGCGATTTGCGCCAGAAATCGACGTTCCTGTTCGGCGGGGTCATTGAGCTCTGAAAAGCCATTGGCGATCTCCATGCCTGCGATGTAGATCTCAAAGCGTTCGACCAGCGCCGGGTCATCGGGCTTCTGCTTCGACAGCGGCGAAATCTCAATCGGGAAATCGAACAGGATCGTCGGTTGAATCAGTTTGTCCTCCGCGAAGGTTTCGAACAGCAGCCCGGTCCACTCTCCGTCGGTCAGTTTGCCCTTCGCCGCGGCATAAGCGGCACCATTGGCTTTTGCCCATACGTTGTAACGCTGAGCGATGCCCTGCGGTCCGGCGGGGGCCGCGAGTTCTTGCAGCGTAGGCGCCGGCTGCAACCCCGAGGGCCAGTACTTAATGACCGCTTCGCGCATGGAGAGCCGCTGGAACTTGGCAAAATCGAGTTTCTCATCGCCATACGAAACCGTCGTGGAACCAGTAATATCCTGCGCCAGGCGGGCGAACAACTCCTCGTTCAGATCCATCAAATCGCCGTAATTGCTGTAGGCTTCGTAAAATTCCAGCATGGTGAATTCCGGATTGTGCTGCGTGGAAATGCCTTCATTGCGAAAATTGCGGTTGATCTCGTACACCCGATCGAAACCGCCAACTGTCAGCCTCTTCAAGTAAAGTTCCGGCGCAATCCGCAGATATAAATCCATATCCAGAGTGTTGTGATGCGTAGTAAAAGGACGAGCGGTGGCCCCTCCGGCGATGGCATGCATCATCGGGGTCTCCACTTCGATATAGCCGCGGGCATCGAAGAAGCGCCGCAACTCCTGAATAATCCGCGCACGAATCACAAAAACTTTGCGCGACTGCTGGTTCGAAATCAGATCCAGGTAGCGTTGTCTATAGCGCAGTTCCACGTCCGTCAATCCGTGCCATTTCTCCGGCAGCGGAAGCAGCGCCTTGGCCAACAGGAATATTTCTTCCACCCAGATGGAAAGCTCATTGGTTTTCGTGCGAAACAGGTGTCCGCGCACACCGACCGAATCGCCGAGGTCCAGAAGGTGAAATAGTTCGAAGGCCTTTTCGCTCACCACATCTCTACGCACATAGATTTGAATGCGCCCGCCGTCGCCCTGCAGATGCGCGAATCCGGCCTTCCCCATAAGGCGGAACGAAACGAGCCGACCGGCCACGCGCACGTTTACCGGGGCGTCCTCTAGATCTTTGGCGGAATCGTTGCTGTGAGTTTCTGAGAGATCCTTGGCGGTATGGCTCCAGCGAAATTCCCTGGGGAAGGGATCCAAACCCAGCCCTCGAACCTGCTCAAGTTTCTTTTGCCGTTGCTCAAACTGGTCGCGCGGCTCAAATTGCAAAAGATAGATTCCTTTCGAGTCCTATAGATGGCGAGTATAGCGGCCATGGAAGGAGTTCAGCAAGAACGTTGCGGGACGCGGGCGTGGGATAGTGACGCTTCGCTGGAGACGGCCTAAAGTGTGCAAAATTGCACACTTATCAGAACATTCTAATATTACATTTGATTGCGAAGATACTTTGTTATACTCGCGGCACTTTCTCCTCGGGGTTTTATTTTGAAACACTCCCGGCATACTTTCACACGGCGCGGCAGCAGCGTTAAAGATGACTGGCGCACCCACCTGCCCGAAGAGAAATCCAACCTATTCGTGGCGTATGCACGTGACCTGGAAGCTGCCTACAGGATGTTAAGCGTGACGTTGAACGAAGCGCTGGAATTACAACATCAGGGCCTGCTGGGCAAATCTTACCAGGCTGTAACCATGGCGCCGCAATTATGCACGCGGCTGTCGGACGCGATGTCCGCGTTACTCCGGGTAATGGGACAGCATGCCAAGCACTACGGCACGATACCCAGCGTCGCGCCGCTGGATCCCGAAAACTTTCAAAGCGCCGGTGGTCAGCGGGCTGCGCGCATGAGCGCCGTACTGAGCAAAGTGCTTTTGCCGCAACGAATTCAATTCCTTCACAAATTGGCGACTTTGCAGGAAATGGTTGAGGATCTCAGCAAGCAGTTCTGCGCCAGCGGTCAGGACTTGGCAGAGGGCCTGGCTACCGACCCGGTCATGTTTTGGAAAGTGGTAGACCAAGCCCACTACGACATCAATACATGCCTGCGCGAAAGCATCATTATGCTTAAGTCGTTTTTGCACGTTTTGCCGAGCGAAGAGCTGGCGCGCTTCCAGAAATCCGTAGATGCGGCATGGAAAGCCGTGACGAGCGAAGTCAGCCCCGCCGCGCATCAACTTTTACACCATAGACGAATGGTCCATATCGCGGGAGAATAGCCAAGGCTGCTTACCGCTGTAAGCCGGCTTGCCGGCAACTTCAGCAAAGTGCACTTCAGGGAACAAAGCGCCGCCCGGCGTGTTTGTACCTTTGGGCAATGCCGGCCACTGCAAGGACAACTCTAGGAGGGATACGGAGCATCCGAACGTGTGGATGCGCCGCTATTGGACCGTTGGCCCGGAATAGACCAAGCGATCCCAGCGATTCAGCCGTTTCACTCGCATCGAAACAAGCGACTGCTGGCCAGCCGCCCAAACCGATGAGTGAGGCGGAGGCTATCCGTCTGGCGCAAGCCGGAGATGCTGCCGCATTCGAATTTCTGTATCGGCTTCACGGTCGCCGGGTTTATGCGCTGTGTTTGCGGATGGTGAGCAATCCCAGCGATGCGGAAGACTTGATGCAGGAAGCGTTTCTGCAGCTTTTCCGTAAGATCGGCACCTTTCGCGGAGAGTCTGCTTTTTCGACCTGGCTGCATCGCATGACGGTGAACGTCGTGTTGATGCGCTTGAGAAAGAAAACTCTGCCGGTGGCTTCTCTGGAAGAAACTACCGAGCCGGATGAAGAAACCGGCGGGCCGAGAAAAGATATTGGCGCTCCGGACTTGTTGCTTACGGGCGCGGTGGACCGGGTCAATCTGGAACGTTCGATCGAAAAACTGCCTCCCGGCTACCGGACTGTTTTTGTGCTCCATGACGTGCAGGGTTATGAGCACAACGAGATTGCCGACATCATGGGGTGTTCGGTAGGGAATTCGAAATCGCAATTGCATAAGGCTCGCACCAGGTTGCGGGATCTGTTGCAGGAAGAGGTTCGGCAGCAGGCCCGCGATGAACGGCAGATCGCAAAAACGCAGACGGGCCAGACGGATTGAGCTACAATGGTTGAAACTTTCTAGCGAGTTTGCAGGACTCAAGTGGAGCGGAAAAGCGATTTGATTTTTGTTTTTCCGCGGGGTGATGTGCAATGCAGTGTAGTGAATTAGAATCCGTTTTTGAGCGCGAGGGTTTAGCGCCGCTGTCAGCGGAAGCCCGCGAACACCTTGCGCAATGCAGCGCCTGCGGCCACTTTGTGGCCGACGTTACGAGCATCGTGGCCATGGCCCACGAGCTTCCCGCCGAAGCTGAACCTCCCGCGCGCATCTGGGTTTCTATTCGAGCAGAATTGGAAAGCGAAGGCGTAATTCGCGACGTCCTGCGCACTAAAGAACCGTCGTCCTGGTGGGAGTCCTTTGCTGCGCTGTTTGGCAGTCGCGGGCTGGCGACTGCAGCAGTAACCGCCATGGTGTTGATTGTCGCACTTTTGTTGTTCAGAGCCCCGCACTCGACCACCAACCCGGCCGGGCCAGTGCTCGACGCCCAGGATGATTTCACTCCCACCCTGACGCTTATTAATCAGCAGGAAATCGATCTGGCCAATATGCGGCAGGCCAGCACCAATTCAATGACGCCCATGTCCCCGACGGACGCCTCCCTGCAACAGAATTTGCAACAGGTCGATGCGTTCATCGCAGATTGCCGGCGACATCTGCATGAAGAGCCTAATGATGAACTGGCGCGCGAATATTTGACCAATGCTTATCAGCAAAAAGCGGAATTGTTGTCAACCATGATCGATCGTGGTGGGAGCCTGAACTGACATGAAAGTATGCACAAGGTTGATGGGGCGGAACATTTTGCCGGTGGTCGCTGCGGGCTTTTTCCTGCTCCCGAACTTGCGCGCTCAGGCTGCTGAGCAGCGCATTGAAAGACATTTTGCCGTGAACGGCCGGCCGGTTGTGGTAATCCGCAATGTCGGCAATGGCCGCATTGAAGTGAAATCTTCCAAAAACTCTGAAGTAGTGGTCATGGGCACGAAAAATTCCGACAAGATCAGTGTCGATACTGAGCAGGCCGGCAATCGAATCGACGTAACCTCCACAGTGGTGGACGGCTCCGCAAGTGCCAAGGAAATGGAAGCGAATTTCACGCTTACCGTTCCGGAAGAGACCGAACTGCAGCTCAAGACACAGACGGGGCTGATTTACGTCGAGCAGGTGATGGGCGACATGACGCTCGACAGTGTGGCCGGCGATGTACATCTGAAAGAAGTTTCCGGCTACATCATCGTAACTACGACAGGCGGTTCTCTGGTTTGCACCCAGTGCGCCGGCAAGTTGGAATTCACCTCCATCAGCGGCAGCGCCCAGGTGCTGCAGCCCGCGCTGGATAACGTCAAGCTCCGCACCATGACCGGCAACATTCTGTTTGACGGCGACTTCGTGCACACCGGCTTGTACAGCATGCGCAGCGGAAAAGGTCTTGTGGAAGTGCGATTCTCTGGCAACGACTCTTTTGATCTTAACGCCCAGACCGCAACCGGCACGGTTGATAATCAGGCCGCCGATTATTTGAAGCCGGACTCCCACGGCGTGAAACACATGGCCTCGAAGTTTTCCAAAGGCCTGTTTGGCACCGTTGGCACGGGTTTCGCCAAAGTCGAGCTCTCCTCCTACAGTGGTACAATCCGCATTCTGAAGCGCGATTAATTCTTCGCGCGCAAGACAACTTGTGACACAACCTCCGCCTCTGCGCGGGCCTGGCGTCCGCACACAACTTCTATGCCTTGCGGGCTTTATGGGCTCCGGCAAGACCACTGTCGGGACCTTACTGGCGCGGCAGTTAGCCTGGCGCTTCGTAGATCTGGATTCGCGTATTGAAGAAGCGGCACACCTCTCCATAACCGAAATATTCGAACGCTTGGGCGAGCCGGCATTTCGCCAGATTGAGGCTGACCAGTTGCGCGCCGCGCTGGGACGCGCCGCCGAGCTTAAGGAAGGCACCGTGCTTGCCTTGGGCGGAGGCACTTATGCGCAAACCGGATGCCCGGATTTTCTGCGCGCCGCTGGTGCGCCGGTGCTCTGGCTGGATACACCCGTGGATAAGCTTTTGGCGCGGTGTATGATCATGCCCGGACGTCCGCTGTTTCGCGATGAAAGCAGCTTCCGGTCGCTGTACGCTCAGCGATTGCCCTCTTATCAGCAGGCCGATTTTCGTGTGGATAGCTCCGGGGAGCCTGCCACCGTAGTAGAAGAAATTTTGCGACGCGGTTTTGCAGGCGGAAAGGCCGCGGAAACCCACCTGGTCGTGGAAAAACCACGGTCGTCCAGAGGAGACTGACAAATATGCGCAATGAAAATGCATCGCGCAGAAAATTTACGGCTGGTGCCGTTGCCACGCTCACGTTCGTATGCATTTCCGCGTGGAGTGCCGGCAAGCCTCCTGCGGCTGCTGTCGCGTTCAGCCCCGATAAAGGTAAATTAGCCATTCAGCTGGATGGCAAGACTATCGGCAGCGAGCAATTCGAATTTGCGCCATCAGGGAGCGACTGGGTCGCGACAGGCACCACGGATTTGACCGTGCCCGGATCACCTGCCACACGCATCACCGGCGTTCTTAAGCTGCAACCGGACGGCGCTCCCATCAGCTACGAGTGGACTTCCCACGCCGACAAAACCAACGGCGCGCACATCGTATTCGCCAACGGCGTCGCGAAAATCACCCTCGAAATGCAGGGTGCGCGACCCTTCGAACAGGACCTTACTTTCAACGCGCCGCTCATAGCCGTTCTGGACAACAACCTGTATCACCAGTACGCACTGCTGGCGCGCATGTACGATTGGGGTAAGCGCGGCACGCAGACATTTCCGGTACTGATTCCTCAGGACTTGACTCCGGGATCCATATCCGTGGAGGCTACCGGTTCGTCAACGATGGAGGGGAAATCCTACGAAGGCCTGCGCGTTACCACTTCCGACCTGGAAGTGTTGTTACTGCTCGATTCCAATCATCGCCTGATGCGGCTGGAAGTTCCCAGCGCTAAAGTTTCCGTCATCCGCGAATAAGACCTTCGCAGTAAAAAAAACGGGATAAACATTTCTGTTTATCCCGCGTCTGATCTTTCGCAAGCAATTTTCGATCGCGGTTACATCTTCGCGAGCGAACGCTGATATACCGGAGCGCCCGGGCGCCGCAGCGGATAGCCTTGCGGGTTTCCGTGCGCGTGCAGCAGAGCGTGCCCATTCGAATGGCCAGTGCCGATGTGACCGTTGCCGTTGCCATTGGCTGGCGCTTGTTGCTGCGGCAGCCTCGCCGGATTACCGATAGGGCGCAGCGTAGCAGGTACCGCCGCGACGTGATCACTGATGGCCTGCAGCCTCTTCAGGATGGATTGCCACTGCTCCCAATCCAGTTGGCGCAAAAACGGGCGCAGCCCCTGGATGAACGGATCTTCGAGGAGCGCTTCGCCGTCGGACTCAGGAATAAAGAACCGGTTCAGGCCGACGTTTAGCGCTTCGGAAATTTTTTCGAGCGTGCCGAGGCTGGGCGTCATCTGCCCGCTCTCGATGCGCGAGAGATACGAGCGCGACACTTTCGAGCGTGACTGTAGCTGGCTCTGGGTCATGGCTCGGGATTCGCGCAATTGTCGGATGCGCTGGCCGATGTTCTCGACCGTCTCCTGGTTTACGAAGCGATCTGAGGTGGCCTCTACGACCGCTTCCTCAGCAGGCGCCGGCGCAGGAATCATAAATTCCAGGCGCTGGGGCAGAGCGCGCACGCATTTGCGGCAGTTACCGGTGCGTGTGCGATACTGAACCAGTCCACAGGTCTTGCAGCGAATGACTTCCCTGTCCATTTCAAATGAATCAAGCGAATTCATAGGCTCTTTATCTATTTGTGAAGACACCGGCACTCCTTGAGTTGACTGTATTTCCGGCGTGCGGATGGGAATGAGAACGCTGGAACGTTCTAAGGGGGGAAGACAGTTACTGGCGCGAGAGGGAGTTTCTCCCGAGCGCACCGAACTGTCAAGAGTATTTTTGGTTTTTTTTAATTTTAAAATCGCCGCTTACGCCGCGTGTTCGCCCTGTCCCTTGGTACAGGTCTGGAAATGTGAGTGGCTTTCGTTTTGCATTCGAACAAAATCCCGTCTCGAGCTGCGAATCCGGTAACGATTCACGACGATCTTGCCGGAGTATTCCTCTGAAGTGACAACGCATGCCAAAGCAAATATTTTTCGGTATGCTGATCGCCTTTGCTTTATTTTTCTGTGGATATTTTTTACTGCGAGGACAAATGCCCAACCGCGATGATGCCTGGAACTTGCTGTGCGAATACACCGCTTCCGAAAGCTTGCGCAAGCACATGCTCGCCGTGGAAGCGTGCGTTCGCGCCTACGCCCGTAAATCAGGCGCCGACGAAAATCTCTGGAGCATCACTGCACTGCTGCACGACTTTGATTACGAACGCTGGCCCAACAACGAACACGCCGCCGACAAAGAGCATCCTGCCGAGGGTGCCAAGATACTTCGTGAACGCGGTTATCCGGAAGAAGCGGTGCGCGCCATTCTTTCACACGCCGATTACACGCACGTTTCGCGCGAGTCCCCGCTGGAGCACACCCTTTTTGCCTGCGACGAGCTGGCGGGATTTTTGACCGCGTGCGCTTACGTTCGCCCTTCGAAAAGTATTCTGGATCTGGAAGTGGATTCCGTGAAACGCCGGCTGAAGGATAAGGCGTTTGCCAAAGGCGTGAGTCGCGAGGATGTGCGCAAGGGCGCGGAAGAACTGGGGATCCCGCTCGAAGAGCACGTGCAATTCTGCATCGCGGCGCTGCGGGAAAACGCCGACGCCCTGGGCCTGCGCGGCACGCTATAATTTGAATTATTCAGGCTGTCGCAAGCGGCTAACGCCGGGTATTTACACGCCGCGGTGAGTGTACAAAACCATCGCAGCGCCAAACAGAATTGCGGCAATCAGCAGCGAAATCGCTCCAGCAGCGAACCAGCCGGACATCCCGGCTGCGCCAATCATCTGCGTGGTATTTTGCAACACTCCAGGTTTCGGCGCGGTCGCGATGGGTGCACCCGACGCTTCCGCGACCGGCGGCTTTTCCACCGCTTCTACCGCGGCGATGAATGTATAGCCTTTGCGCGGAATCGTTTCCACAAACTCCGGCCGCTCCGGCGAGTCGCCCAAAACCTGCCGCAATTTGTTCACTGTGGTATTTACGTTAGCGTCGTAGTTGATCTGGGTATCGGTGGGCCACAAATGGGCGCGCAAGGTTTCACGCGTCACCACTTCGCCGGAGTTGGCGATCAGGATCATCAGCGCTTCACAGACCTTGCCCTGCACGCGAACGCGAGAGCCCCCCTTGAAAAGCTCCTGTTGCTGGAGATCCAGGTGGAAGGCGCCAAATCGAACGTAACGCGCGTTAGGAAGATTTACCACCGGGACCGCCGGCTCGCCCTGATACCGCATACCTGTTGCAGCTGAAGTGGAATTCATCGATTACCCCGTGAGTCGGCCGATAACTCGGCTGGACGATTAGAAAATTTCCAGCACCATGGAAATGTTGACATCCGATTGACATAAGTTATATCTTAGGTGTATATACAAGTCAAGATAAAGAGGGTCTGCGCGTGCCGGTTGCTCTTGCCAATTTGGACCTGAACGGTACCGGTTACTGCGCCAGTCTCAATTTCCGCAGAACCGCCCGCGCCGTTACTCGCATGTACGACACCGCCATGCAGAATTCAGGCATCCGCTCGACGCAATTCGCCATCCTGGTGGGCATTGCCAAGACTCAACCGGTCTCTATGGGGAAACTGGCGGATGTGCTGATCATTGATCGCACTACTTTGACCCGCAGCCTGCGTCTGTTACAAAAAGAACGGCTGGTGACCATCTCGAAACGCACCACCATGCGCCAACGCCTACTGGAACTCACTCCCGAGGGGGTCGGCGCGCTGGCGCGGAGTCTTCCCCTCTGGCGCGCCGTGCACGCGCAGTTCGTCTCTGAGGTGGGCTCGGACTATTGGCTGAAGCTGCGCGGTGAATTAGAACGACTGGCGCACCGCACCATGGCGCACGCTCCCAATCAGTGACAACTACCTCGAAGCGTATCGGCCGTTAGTTTCACACTCGTTTACCCTGCGCGGAAATCACGCTAGAATTGTAAGGAATGCTGACTCAGATTGAAGGATTTGAGCCCGGGGCCAGTAAACATCCCCGCCGAAAAACCTATGGCGTCAAGGTCGGCCACGTGCGCGTGGGCGGTGGGGCACCGGTGGTCGTGCAATCCATGACCAATACGGACACGGCTGATGTGGAAACAACGTTCAAGCAGACTGTCGAATTGGCCGAGGCCGGTTCCGAAATCGTGCGCTGGACTGTCAACGTGCCGGAAGCTGCGGCGGCCGTTCCGGATATAAAGAAGCGCCTGCTCGACGCGGGCGTGACGGCTCCCATCATCGGGGATTTCCACTACAACGGCCACGTGCTGCTCACCAAATATCCGGAATGCGCTTCTGCGTTGGACAAATATCGGATTAATCCCGGCAATGTTGGCGCCGGGCAGAGGCGCGACGAGCAATTTTCCACCATCTGCAAAGTTGCGCGCGATCACGGCAAGCCGGTGCGCATCGGCGTGAATGGCGGCTCGCTGAATCAAGAACTGGTCATGCAGAAAATGCAGGAAAACACCGATCACAATCTCGGCAAGGAATCGGAAGAGATCATCAACGAGTGCATGGTGCTTTCGGCGTTGCAATCCACCGAACTGGCACTCGAATCAGGGTTACGCCAGGATCAGATCATCATCTCGTGCAAGACTTCTCGTCCCCGGGATCTGATTACGGTTTATCGGGACTTGAGTTCGAAAACAGAACAACCACTGCATCTCGGGCTGACCGAAGCGGGCATGGGCACTAAAGGATTGGTGTGGTCCGCGGCGTCCCTGGGCGTACTTTTATATGACGGCATCGGCGATACCATTCGCGTTTCTCTCACGCCGCGTCCCGGCGGCGATCGTCGCGAAGAGGTTTATGCTGCGTGCGAATTGCTGCAATCGCTGGGCCTGCGCTCGTTTTCGCCGAGTGTGACCGCTTGCCCAGGTTGCGGCCGCACTACCAGCACGACGTTTCAAGAACTGGCGGAAAGTGTGCAGGACTACATCCGCAACAGCATGCCGATCTGGAAAACGCAATACGATGGCGTCGAAGAACTGACACTGGCGGTTATGGGTTGCATCGTGAACGGTCCCGGCGAATCGAAAGCCGCGAATATCGGCATCAGCCTTCCGGGAACCGGAGAAGCTCCGCGTTGCCCCGTATACATTGATGGCAAGAAGGACGTGACGCTCGAAGGTACCTACGCGGAGCTGGCCGTCGCGTTTCAATCGCTGGTGGATAATTACATCCAGAAAAATTACCCGCGTAAAGTGGAAGCCGCGCCGGCGGGCCGCTGAGGAACTGTGAAAATTAGCCGCGAAGACGTCGTGCGCGTTGCGGAACTGGCCTATCTTGATTTGAGCGAGACGGAGCTCGAAACCTACCGCCGCCAACTCGATGAAATCCTCGAATACATTGGCAAATTGAACGAATTGGATACTTCCTCGGTTGAACCTATGGCGCAGGTGCTGGCGGACGATCAAGCCGCGGATGCCACTATGCGCGAGGATATTGTTGTGCCAAGTGGCGTAGCCCATGACGTTTTGGGCCAGGCTCCCGACCCCGAGCCGCCGTATTTCCGTGTGCCGAAGGTGATTGAGCGTTGAATTATTTCCTTAGCGATCACATCAGAAAAATACGGACTGGTTTTTGGCAAGCTGACCCGATGGAGCATGCTCTTTGACCACCGAGTGGACGATAGACGGAGTCCGTGCTGCGCTGACCGCGAAGAAAATCTCCGCGCGCGAACTCGCTGACGAATTCTACAAACGGATCGAGGCGCGAAACCCCGAGTTAAATGCGTTTCTCGCGTTATCTCCCGAGCGTGCCCGCCGGCAGGCCGATAAAGTTGATGTGTTGATTGCTGGGGGCAAGCCGTTGCCGCCGCTGGCCGGCGTACCCATCGCTATTAAAGACGTCATCAGCACCCGGGGAATCACCACCACCTGCGGCTCAAAAATTCTGGAGCACTATGTTCCACCTTTCGACGCCACTGCGGTCGAACGACTAAATGCGGCCGGCGCGGTCATCCTGGGAAAAACCAATTGCGACGAATTCGCGATGGGCAGTTCGAATGAGAATTCCGCTTATGGGCCGGTCAAAAACCCCAAATCTCCGGATCGCGTTCCTGGCGGCTCCAGCGGCGGCTCCGCAGCAGCGGTGGCCGCGGGTTTGGCAGTGGCATCGCTGGGTACGGACACCGGGGGCTCCATCCGACAGCCCGGCGCGTTTTGCGGCATTCCTGCCATGATGGGTAGTTATGGACGCGTTTCGCGCTACGGATTGATCGCTTTCGCTTCCTCGCTCGACCGCATCGGGCCCTTCGCTACAAATGTAAAAGATGTCGCCGCAGTTCTGCGCGTAATTGCGGGACGGGATCCACTTGATTCAACGTCCACGACCGAGCCCGTTCCGGACTATTCCAGCGAAATGGAAAAACCAGTGAAAGGCCTGCGACTGGGCATCCCGAGGGAATATTTCGCAGAAGGCATGGATTCGGGCGTGCGACAAAAAATTGAAGCTGGCTTGGAGGTTTACAAGCGGCTGGGTTGCGAGCTGGTGGACATTCGCATGCCGCATACCGACTACGCTATCGCCACGTATTACATTATCGCGACTGCGGAAGCCAGTTCCAACCTGGCGCGCTACGATGGCGTACGTTTCGGTTTGCGCGTGGAGAACGATTCTTTGCTGGCCATGTATCGGAAAACGCGCGGCGCCGGATTCGGTGCGGAGGTGAAACGCCGCATCGTTCTGGGCACTTATGTTTTGTCCGCCGGATATTACGACGCCTACTATTTGAAAGGCCAGAAGGTACGGGCACTCATCGCCAAAGATTTTCGTGATGCGTTCGAAAAAGTGGACGCCATCGTGACGCCCACTTCGCCGGTCCCGGCGTTCAAGTTAGGGGAACGCTCGAACGATCCGCTCCAGATGTATCTAGCTGATATATATACGGTTACAGGATCACTGGCGGGAGTGCCCGGCATATCCGTGCCTTGCGGAAAAATCGACAAGCTACCAGTGGGCTTGCAGATTTTCGGCGCGCCCTTCGCGGAAGCTCGCGTACTTCAATTGGCTCACGCGTTCGAACAAGCTGGCGGCGCCTCCGTTTAGAGTGCATTTTGATCAATCGGTCAGCGCCAGAAAATTCTCAGCACATTAACCCGCGTTCACATTCCATTCGTCGACGCTTTCGTCAGTGAAAGCCTGTACAACTTTTGAGACGCCGACGTCAGAACAGAACGCCGTTACCAAAATGTGTAGCGACTTTGCAAAATAGGGACATTTTTACTTTCACGTTTCGTACTGGTTCGCTATCCACGACGGAAATCTGCCGGTGAAACAATACGAAAAATAGGCGAATTAACTGCGATTTTAACGAAAGTACTGGATATCTAGTTTTGCCGAGTAGAACGGAACGACTATTGCTCTGAATTCCGTGCAGCCGATACGATGCTTAAAGCATCTTATTAATCGGTAGCAGCCCGACGGAGAGATCGAGGCCATCAATGGTTACCGTAAAATCCAGCCAGAAAATCTTCACCGATTCCGAAGTTGCCACTTTAACGGGCATCTGCATGGATCATCTCCATAACTTCGCGAAGAGCCGCCATCTCGGCTTTATTGCTCGCGCTGCCGAAGCTGCCAGTTTGACTGCCGATCAGCTACTTTTTACATTGTCCGATTTAATGGTGCTGGTCACGCTGTTTCCGAAGTGCAAGCACTAGACGCCGTCTCGATTTTGCTCGGTCACGGATCGACAGCTCCCGGCTATGACCGGGAGCTTTTTTTGTTTCACAGCATCCAGATGATGCCTTCCCTGGTTGCAGACGTTGTTTTCACTCTCCCCGAACGTTATTCTCACTAGCAGGCAAACCGCGAAGTGCGGTAGGCATCGCATCTCTACAGTCGATCATGATCCTTCCTAGCACATCCTTGCGGGCGTTTACCGTGGCCGTGGCGGTCACCTGCGGGCTTGGCTTCAGCGCACAGCTTCCCGCTCGCCAGCAATCCACAACCGCCGGCAATCCCGCAAAAAAGGAAGACCCCGCAGCGAACCGCTTCTCCCACGGACAGAAACTGATGCTTAAGGATGGTAACTTTCAACTGGTGCGCTCTTATGAACGCCACGGTGAGCGCGTGAAGTATTTCAGCGTGGAACGCAACGACTGGGAGGAAATCCCCGCGGCTATGGTGGACTGGGAAGCCACCGAAAAGGCCCGGGCCTCTGATGAAAAGGCCGAGGCGGCCCTGGTCAAGCGCGTCCAAGCGCAGGAGCAGGCGCAAAAAGTCGTGTCCGTGGTGGACGTGGACGCCAGCCTGCCGGTGGGGCAAGGCGGATTTCTGCCGTCTGGCGAAGGCATGTTCGTGGTGGAGGGCAAGTCCATCACACGCCTCGAGCAAGTTGGATCTCAGACACGACGCGACCGGAAGCGGGCGCTTGAGCAAGTGATTTCGCCTGTACCGATCATTCCGAGCAAACACAACGTGGAAATTCCCGGAGCGAAAGCCAAAATCCGGGTGAACACCGTGACCGGGCCACCGGAATTTTACCTGCGGGAGGTCGCGCCAGACCCCGATAATCCCACCACGGTGTGGCAGAGCAGCCGCCAGGGCGTGAACGGCCCGGAAGTTGAATTGGTGCGCGCCACGGTCAAGGGCAATGTGCGGAGGCTCAAAGCCATGCGCAGCCTGATGGGGCAGCAGCTTTCGGCGGAGTCCACCACCGTCGCGATTCAGCGTTGGGAAATCGCTAAAGACGTGTACCGCTTCACCGTCAGTGAACCACTCCCTCCGGGAGAATATGCGCTCGCGGAAATTCTGCCCGACGGTATGAACGTTTTTGTGTGGGACTTCGGGGTTGATGCTCAGTAATTCAGTGCTCTATTGCTTGGCGTTTTCCAGTTGCTTCAGCGCGCAAACTTGCTGAACGGTCGCCAGCACATCCGAGATGCGGAACGGCTTCTGCAGCAATCGCGGCTCGCCAGTCCCTGCCTCAGAGGCTGTCGCGGGATGTTCCGGGGCTACCAGATCACCAGTCATGAAAATCACGGACGGCTTTTCGGGGCCGCACACCTTCAGAATGTTGCTGACTACCTCACGCCCGCTGACTTTTCCGCCGCCAGCGATGGAAAGATTCAAGTCGCAAAGCAAAATGTCATACGAACTGTCGCGCACCAATGACAGGGCGGTTTCGGAGTTTGCGGCGCAATCCACTTCCAGGCCGTGGGCGGACAATCCCTCTTCCAGAAGCATGCGAATACTTTCCTCGTCATCAATGACTAGCAGTTTGCAGCCCTGAATCGCACTCAGATCTTTTTTCGGGGTTGCCCGGGCGGCGTTGGCTGCTGCGGCCGAGGAGGTAGCTTCGAGTTCGTCGGGATCTTTTTCCACTACGGACAGCGCCGGCAGATCGAGAGTAAATAAAGACCCGCCAGCGGGCAGCGCCTTGGCGTCGAGGTTCCCGCCGTGTTCTCGAATGATGGACATGCAGATGCTCAACCCCAGCCCCGTACCTCCGCCGGGCCGCTTGGTGGTGTAGAAAGGATCAAAGATGCGCGGCAAAGCTTCTGCTGGAATCCCAACTCCGTCATCCTGCACGGTAATCGAAATTATTCCGGCATTGAGCGCGAAGCGGATTTTGATATTTCCGGATTCGCGCACTTCACGGATGGCCTGCTCCGCGTTGGTAATCAGATTTAGAAGCACCTGAATCAACTGGTTGCCGTCTCCCAGTACCGGGGGCAAATCACGCTGGGCTTGGAAGTCTACGGCGATCTGATTGCGCCGCAGCGAGTGTTCCTGTAATTGCAAAGTGCGCTCCACCAGGACGTTCACATCCAGCGGCTTTTTCTGCGGCGAGGCTGGACGCGAAAACTCCAGCAGATTTTGCACGATGCGCGCAGCGCGCCGCGCTTGCCGGTGGGTCAACTCCAGTTGCCGCTGGGTATTCTCGTCCGCGTCTTGACGCTCCCGCAGCAGTTCCGTCACGCCCAGTATGGCCGTCAGCGGATTGTTGAGCTCGTGCGCCACGCCGGCCAGCATCTGGCCCATGGCGGCCAGCTTTTCCGCCTGGATAAGCTGCTCCTCCAGGCGCTTGAGATCCGTCACGTCGCGGCCGGAAATGATTACGCCATCGATCTTGTCCATTTCGTCGAACAGCGGGCTGAAATGGCAACGCAAACGCCGCCACTCGCCTTTTTTGCTGCGCACCCGCACTTCCAGCGAAGCGAAAGTCTCTCGGCCCCCGAGAATTTCCTGGTACATCGCGCGAAGCCTAGCGCGATCTTCCGGATTTGTCCGCGATCCCAGTTCCAGTTCCATCACTTCTTCCGGCTGGTACCCCAGAACTTCGATGACCCGGGGGCTCACAAACGTGTAGTTTGCCGCGTTGTCGAGTACGAAAATCAAATCTGGAAAACTATCGATCAGCCGGCGCGCAAATTCCTGCTGCTGGTGCAGCCGCCGCTCCATTACGCGGCTGGCGGTCACATCCATCAGCGCGCCCTGGTAACGGATAACCGTGCCCGCACTGTCACGCACCGCCGCCGCGGTATTCAGGCAGATCAGGGGAGTGCCGTCTTTGCGCGTAAGGGTTATCTCCCGGCCCTGCAAGATGGGCTGGCGTTCCACTTCGTTCTTGATGCTTTTGCGCTCCGCGCGGTCGTGAAAAATGTCAGGCACTTGATGCGCCAGCAAATCTTCTTTGGAGTCGTAGCCCAGCATGCGCACCAGCGCCGGGTTTACGTCCAGAATGGCGCCAGTCGGATTAATGATGTAAATGCCTTCCTGCAGCGTTTCGAACAGCTCCGTGAAGCGCGCCTCATTCTTGCGCAAGGCGCTCACATCGCGCGCCAGAATCGTTACGCCCTGCACCTGGCCATCGCGCAACATAGCGTTGGCGACGCAATCAAAATAAAAAACGCCGTGCTGATTTTTCAGGTGAACGTGGACCACGCCGGACCAGGTGCGGCGCTCCAGGAATTTCGGCAAGGCCTTCCTGGCCATCTCCCGGCCGTCACCAGAAGATTCCTGCGCGAATTCAGTCAGCGGTTTGCCGATGATTTCCTGGTAGGGAGTCGCCACCAGGTCCGCAAAGCTGCGGTTCACGGCGCGGATCTCGCCTTCCAGCGTTACCGCGATCAGGATGTCGTCGAACGAATCGATCAAGTCGCGATAACCCTGCTGCGACCGGCTGATCATGTCGAAAAGCTGGTTCATCTGCTTTTCGTCGGGAGGCAGGGTGTCGCGCTGCTCGATTCCCTGCACCAGCCCGCGCAACTCGGAGATTTCCTGCGTGCGCTTCCAGACGTGCGCGCCGAACAAGCCGATCAGAATTACCAGACCGATGGGTAGGGCCTCATAGCGATGGGTTAGAGACCGCACGGTATCCCAGGAAACGAGCGCGAAGACCGTCGCCAGCACGATCAACAGGAAAAACGTCACGCGCCAAAGTTCGTTTTGCTTTCTTTCGAACTTCGCCAGCCGCGATGAGACGGTGCTCTTCCCGTCCTGGTTTTCGTTTTGAGACTTCTCGCCAACAGCGCCCTTCGTGGAGGCGCTGCTGGAACCCTGCAAGTCGCGATTTTGGCCATCACTCATGAGATGTATGTGTAGAGAGAACCAACTTCGCCGTGACAACAAAGGCGTTCTTCCGATTGTAGGAACGTATCCCGGCTAGTTCAATGTATCAGCCTGCTCCCCGTACCTGAAGGTACCTAAAATCAAAGAAAAAGGGCGCCTCGGCACCAGCCCGAGACGCCCCTCTTCCAATTCGAAATACTGGGTCAGCTATCCTTCGGTGGCGGCGTCCGCTTCGTTGTCCTTTTGCAGGAAATCGAGCGCAGCAGCCTCCTCAGGAGTAAGTTCCGCAGCTTCCGGAATCTCATCCATCGGCGCCGGTGGCGGCATTTCCGTCAGCAACTGAATGCTGCGGTAATGTTCCAGTCCAGTACCGGCAGGAATGAGCCGGCCCATGATCACGTTTTCCTTCAGCCCGCGCAGGTAATCAACCTTGCCTGCGACAGCGGCCTCAGTCAGCACGCGCGTGGTTTCCTGGAAGCTCGCCGCCGAGATAAATGAATCGGTTGACAGCGAAGCCTTGGTGATACCCAGGAGCAGCGGACGCCCGGTTGCCGGTCGTCCACCTTCGGCAATAATGCGATCGTTCTCTTCGCGGAAACGGAACTTGTCCACCTGCTCTTCCAGCAGGAACGTGGTGTCTCCCACATCTTCCACTTTTACCCAGCGCATCATCTGCCGGGAAATGGTTTCGATATGCTTGTCGTTGATGTTCACGCCCTGCAGCCGGTAAACCTCTTGAATAGCGTTCACTAAGTAAGACTGAGTGAACTTTTCTCCAAGTACGGCAAGCAGGTCATGGAGGTTTAGCGGACCATCAATCAAAGCCTCACCGGCCTTAACGTGATCACCTTCCTGCACGTTGATGTGAATACCACGCGGAATCGAATATTCCTTGGTGGTCTTGCCGTCTTCGGCTTCCACGTGAATCTTGCGCATGCCCTTGGCGATATCGCCGTACTTCACGATGCCGTCGATTTCGCTGATGACCGCGGGATCCTTGGGCTTACGCGTTTCGAATAATTCCACGACGCGCGGCAAACCGCCGGTGATGTCCTTGGTCTTGGTGGTTTCCCGCGGGATTTTCGCGAGAACGTCGCCGGCCTGCACTTCATCGCCATCCTTGACCATCAAGTGAGCACGGGAAGGCATGAGGTACTTTTTGCGGACCTTGCCCGAAGAATCGCGGACAAGAATCGCCGGCTGGTGCTTTTCGTCGCCTGGCGGCAGTGTCACCACGTCCTGCGAAAGGCCGGTGACTTCGTCCACCTGCTCTTCAATCGTCAAGCCCGGGCGCAGATCGTCAAACTTGATGGAGCCCGCCGTCTCGGTAAGAATCGAGAAAGTAAACGGATCCCACTCGGCCAGAATCTGTCCGTGAACCACCTGTTCGCCGTTCACCACGCGCAAACGCGCGCCGTAAACCACGTGGTAGCGTTCTTTTTCGCGGCCCTTTTCGTCCACGATGGCGATCAAGCCCGCGCGGTTCATGGCGATGGAAGTTCCGCCGCGGCCTTCGACGTATTTGAGGTCCACAAACTTGACGCTGCCGTTGTTGCGAGCTTCAAGAGTGGAACGCTCCGATACGCGGGTTGCGGTTCCGCCGATGTGGAAGGTACGCATGGTCAGCTGCGTGCCGGGTTCTCCGATGGACTGCGCGGCGATAACGCCGACAGCCTCTCCGAGTTCCACCATGCGTCCCGTCGCCAGGTTGCGCCCGTAGCACAGCGCGCAAACTCCACGACGCGATTCGCAAGTCAGCACGGAACGAATACGTACACGCTCAATGCCCGCGCCTTGCACCTGGTTGGCGAGTTCTTCGGTGATCTCCTGGTTGACTTCAACGATCACGCTGCCTTCGAAGTCCTTGATCTTGTCGAGAGAAACGCGGCCCACGATGCGGTCGCGCAACGGTTCGACTTCGACGCCGGCTTCGATGATGGGCTCGACGAAAATTCCGTCCGTCGTACCGCAGTCGCGCTCGTTGATGATCACGTCCTGCGCCACGTCCACCAGGCGGCGAGTCAGGTAACCCGAATCGGCCGTCTTGAGCGCCGTGTCAGCCAGACCTTTACGCGCGCCGTGGGTGGAAATGAAGTACTGCAAAACGTTCAGGCCTTCGCGGAAGTTGGAAGTAATCGGAGACTCGATAACTTCACCGGAAGGCTTGGCCATCAGGCCGCGCATACCGGAAAGCTGCCGAATCTGCTGCTTCGAACCTCGCGCTCCAGAGTCCGCCATAACGTAAACGGGGTTGATGATGCCTTCCTTGTCCTGGTTTTCCAGGGCCTTAAACAACTCGTCGGCGACTTTTTCGGTAACGTCTCCCCAGATGGCGATGACCTTGTTGTAGCGTTCGCCGTTGGTGATCGCGCCGTCGAGGTATTGCTGCTGCACTTTGACGACTTCCTTCTCGGCGTTCTCAACGAGGTTGTATTTATTGCTGGGGATGAGCATGTCATCAATGCCGATAGAAATTCCCGACTTGGTGGAGTAGTGGAAGCCCAGTTCCTTCAGGTGGTCGAGCAGCACCACGGTGTCTTCCAGCCCGAATCGCAGGTAGGCGTAATACACCAACTGCTGCACGCCCTTTTTCTTGAGCAATCCGTTGACGTAAGGGAATTTTTCCGGCAAGTGCGAATTGAAAATTACGCGCCCGACGGTGGTCTGAATGAATTGCCGTTCCATCCTCACTGGAACGGTGTGCGGCACGTCCTGGTCGTCATACGCGGTGGTCAGGTCAATCACTTCGCCGGTGTAGCGCAAGCGCACGGGAGTGAGCAACTCCACTTCGCCGGCTTCCAGCGCCAGAATCACTTCATCGGTAGCGCCGAATACGCGGCCTTCGCCTTTCGCGCCGGGCTTGGACTTGGTGAGGTAATAAATGCCCAGCACCATGTCTTGCGACGGAACCGCGAGCGGCAAACCGTGGGCAGGCGAAAGAATATTTCGCGAGCTCAGCATCAGCACGGAAGCTTCCACCTGCGACTCTGGTGACAGCGGAATATGCACCGCCATCTGGTCGCCGTCAAAGTCCGCGTTGAACGCGGTGCAAACCAGCGGGTGAATGCGAATGGCCTTGCCTTCGACCAAAACCGGTTCAAATGCCTGAATGCCCAACCTGTGCAGCGTGGGAGCGCGGTTCAACATCACGGGATGCTCGCGAATGACGTCTTCGAGAATGTCCCAGACGACCGGATCCTGCTGCTCCACCATTTCTTTGGCTTGCTTGATGGTGGTGCAGTGGCCCTGAGCTTCGAGTTTGTGATAGATGAAGGGCTTGAAAAGCTCCAGCGCCATTTTCTTTGGCAGACCGCACTGGTGCAGTTTCAGCTCCGGGCCGACAACGATTACGGAACGGCCGGAATAGTCCACGCGCTTGCCCAACAGGTTCTGGCGGAAGCGGCCCTGCTTGCCCTTCAAGGTATCCGACAGCGACTTGAGCGGGCGGTTATTAGTGCCGCGCAGCACGCGGCCACGGCGGCCGTTGTCGAACAAGGCGTCCACCGCTTCCTGCAGCATGCGCTTTTCGTTGCGCACGATCACGTCGGGAGCGCGCAGCTCCATCAGTTTTTTCAGGCGGTTGTTGCGGTTGATTACGCGGCGATACAGATCGTTGAGATCGCTGGTCGCGAAGCGGCCGCCATCCAGGGGAACGAGGGGGCGCAACTCCGGCGGCAGCACCGGAATGACGTCCAAAATCATCCACTCGGGCTTGTTGCCGCTCTTGCGGAAAGCTTCCAGAACTTTCAAACGCTTGGCGAACTTGATGCGCTTTTGCAGCGACGCATCGGTCTTCATCTTTTCGCGCAGCTCGTCGGAGAGCTTTTCCACTTCCACGCGGCGCAAAAGTTCCTTGATGGCTTCAGCGCCCATCTTGGCGATGAACTGACCCGGATATTCCTGCGAAAGCTTGCGGTATTCGTCTTCCAGCAGGACCTGGCGTTCGCGCAGAACCGCTACTTCGTTGGGATCCACCACCACGAAGGCTTCGAAGTACAGAATGCGTTCGAGGTCGCGCATGGAAATGTCCAGCAAATAGCCGATGCGGCTGGGCAAGCCTTTGAAGAACCACACGTGCGAGCACGGAGAAGCCAGCTCGATGTGGCCCAGGCGCTCACGGCGCACCTTGCTGAGCGTCACTTCCACACCGCACTTGTCGCAGATTACTCCGCGATGCTTCATGCGCTTGTATTTTCCGCACAAACATTCCCAGTCGGTGACCGGGCCAAAAATCTTGGCGCAAAACAGGCCGTCCCGCTCGGGTTTGAAAGTACGGTAGTTGATGGTCTCCGGCTTGGTCACTTCTCCGTGAGACCAGGAACGAATTTTCTCAGGACTCGCCAAACTGATTCGAATGGAGTCGAAGTCCGCAATTAAACTGGCGCGATCATATGGGCTGCTACGGTACAAGGTTGTTTCCTCCCTCCCGATCCGGTTTGGCCGGAGCGGGTTGCGGTTCGGTGTTTGGCACCGAACCGGCTGAGAACCCAACTACGAAAATTGCTACTCACGTCAGAGGCAGAACAGGGATGACTAACTGTCCTGCTAATCCGCCGCTTTATCCGTTGGTGGCTTTTGCCGCTTCATCAATTCGACGTCCAGGCACAAGGACTGCAATTCGCGGACGAGCACGTTGAAGGATTCCGGTACTCCAGGTTCGATGCCTGGTTCCCCCTTCACGATGGCCTCGTAGATTTTCGCGCGGCCATACACGTCGTCCGATTTCGCGGTGAGCAGCTCCTGCAGAATGTGCGCCGCTCCGTAAGCTTCAAGCGCCCAGACTTCCATTTCGCCGAAGCGCTGTCCGCCGAACTGGGCCTTGCCGCCCAGCGGTTGCTGGGTGATGAGCGAGTACGGCCCGATGGAGCGCGCGTGAATCTTGTCGTCGACGAGATGCGAAAGCTTGAGCATGTAGATGTAGCCCACGGTAATGGGCTGATCGAACTGGTCGCCGGACATGCCGTCGAACAGGTTGATCTTGCCGGCGTGCGGCAATCCCGCAACTTCCAGCAGGTGGCGAATTTCCGCTTCACGCGCGCCGTCAAATACCGGCGTGGCGAAGGGGATTCCTTCGCGGAAGCCTTCTGCGTACTCGAGCAACTCATCGTCGCTGAGCTTGGAGAGGGTCTTCCACACCGCGGTCTCGGTGAAGACTTCACGGAACCAGCGGCGCAGCGCTTCGGCTTTGACTTCCTTGCTGAGCAAACGCTTCAAGCTGTTGCCCAGTTCCTTGGAAGCCCAGCCCAGATGCGTTTCCAGAATCTGTCCGACGTTCATACGCGAAGGCACGCCCAGCGGATTGAGCACGATCTCCACCGGAGTTCCATCGGGCATGTACGGCATGTCTTCCTGCGGAACGATGCGCGCGATGACGCCCTTGTTGCCGTGGCGCCCGGCCATTTTGTCGCCGATGGATAGCTTGCGCTTCATCGCGATATAGACCTTCACCAGCTTGATTACGCCCGGAGGCAGCTCGTCGCCCTTCTTGAGCTTTTCCTTGCGCTCTTCAGTAATTTTGCGCAGCACGTCAATCTGCCGGGAAGTCATCTCCTCGATCTCTTCGATTTTCTCGATGAGCAGGGGATCCTTCTCGTTCAGCTTCAGGCGCTTCAGGTTGCGCGTGGAAATCTTTTCGATGATTTCCCGCGTCAATTCCACGCCCTTGGTCAACAGGCGCTTGTTGGTCTTTTCGTCGTGCAGGTCGGCTTGCAGCACCTTGCTGCCCAGCAGGTCGGACAAACGCTTCAGGCGCTCGTCGGTTAGGATGCGGATTTCGTCAGCCAGGTTCTTTTCCAGCTTGAAAATCTGCGTGGCTTCGATGGACTTGTGCCGTTCGTCTTTTTCTCCACCCTTGCGAGTGAAAATCTTGACGTCCACGATGGTGCCTTCGATGCCCGGCGGGCAATACAGGGAAGCGTCGCGAACGTCTCCGGCTTTTTCACCGAAGATGGCCCGCAGCAGCTTTTCTTCCGGGGTCAGCGTGGTTTCGCCCTTGGGGGTTACTTTGCCGACCAGGATGTCGCCCGGCTTGACCACCGCACCGATGCGGATGACGCCGCTTTCGTCCAGATTGCGAAGGAACGACTCGCTGATGTTGGGGATATCCCGCGTCACTTCTTCCGGACCGAGCTTGGTGTCGCGCGCTTCGATTTCATACTCCTCGATGTGAATTGAGGTGTAGTAATCGTCCTTCACCAGCTTTTCGCTGACGAGGATGGCGTCTTCGAAGTTGTAACCGCGCCAGGGCAGGAAGGCCACCAGCACGTTGCGCCCGAGAGCCAGTTCGCCACGTTCCGTGCACGGACCGTCGGCCAGAACCTGGCCTTTCTTTACGCGGTCGCCTACGCGAACGAGCGGCTTCTGGTTGATGCAGGTGTTCTGGTTCGAACGCTTGAATTTAATGAGCTGGTAGATGTCCGCGCCCACTTCGCGGCTGAGTACGCCGGAGTGATCGGATTCTACGCGCACGATGATGCGCTCGGAATCCACCTGGTCCACGATGCCTTCACGGCGGCAGAGCACCACCGCTCCTGAGTCGCGAGCGGTGACGCGTTCCATACCGGTGCCGACCAGCGGCGCATCGCCGCGGATCAATGGCACAGCCTGGCGCTGCATGTTGGAACCCATGAGCGCGCGGTTGGCGTCGTCGTTTTCTAGGAAAGGGATCAAGCTGGCGGCCACCGAAACGAGCTGTTTCGGGGAAACGTCCACGTAATCCACTTCTTCGCGGCTCTTCAGCACGAAGTTACCGGCTTGCCGGCAGTTGACGAGTTCCGTAGTGATCTTGAGTTTTTCGTCGAGCGAAACGTTGGCCTGCGCCACCACGTACTTGTCTTCTTCCCATGCGGAAAGATAGAAGCAGTACGGTTCGTAAGTGACCTTGCGGCGCTTCAACTCTTCGTTGAGGTCTTCAACGCGATCTTTTTCGACAATTTCCCCGGCTTTAAATTCGCTGTCGCCGGCGTTCACGATATGAACATAGTCAATGATGCGTCCGCCCTTGACGCGGCGATACGGCGACTCGATGAAGCCGTAGTCGTTGATGCGCGCAAAGCACGAAAGCGAGCTGATCAGACCGATGTTCGGTCCTTCAGGAGTTTCGATCGGGCAGATGCGGCCGTAGTGCGTAGGATGGACGTCGCGCACTTCGAAGCCCGCGCGTTCACGCGACAAACCGCCGGGTCCAAGAGCCGACAGCCGGCGCTTGTGAGTAATTTCGCTCAGTGGATTGGTCTGGTCCATGAACTGACTGAGCTGCGAGGACCCGAAGAATTCGCGGATCGCAGCCATGACCGGCTTGGCGTTCACCAAGTCGTGCGGCATGGCCGTGGACATTTCCTGGTACACGCTCATCTTTTCCTTGATGGCGCGTTCCATGCGGACGAGGCCGATGCGGAACTGGTTTTCAAGCAACTCGCCCACCGCGCGAACGCGGCGGTTTCCGAGATGGTCAATGTCGTCCACTACGCCGATGTTTTTGCGCAGCTTGAACAGGTACTTGATGGCCGAAACGAAGTCCGGCGTGTCCAGCGTGCGGTTGTTGAGTGGCGTGTCCAGGCCCATCTTGATGTTGAACTTCAAGCGGCCTACACGGCTGAAATCGTATTTGCGCGGATCGAAAAACATTCCGCGGAAAAGATTGGTGGCCGTTTCGAGCGTCGGAGGATCTCCGGGACGCAGCTTGCGGTAAATTTCGATTAAGGCTTCCTTGGAGGAACGGATGGAGTCCTTGTCCAAAGTGCGCGACAGCACCAGTCCGATGTCGTCGCGTTCCGGGAAGAAAACATCCGCTTCGGTAATTCCGGACTCGGCGAAGGCCTGCCACAAATCGGCGGTCAGCGGCTTGTTGGCTTCCAGCAGCACTTCGCCGGTCTGACGGTTGACGATGTCGGCGACGCTGTAGGCGCCTTCGAGATCGGCCAGCGCCGCGCGAATCTGCGAAACCTTGGCCTTGATGAGTTCCTTGAAGAGATTGTCGGTGATGCGCTTGTGCGCGCCGACGATCACTTCTTCGGATTTGGGATTGCGAATTTCGTGGGTGAGCTTGCGGTCCACGATGCCGGGCGAAACGTTCCAGTACAGTTCCTTGTCGCGCAGCGAGATACGCTCCACCTGGTAGAAGGTGCGGAGAATATCTTCGTTGGACTTCATTCCCAACGCGCGCAGGAAAATCGAGCCCAGGAATTTGCGCTTGCGGTCAATGCGGACGTACAAAATGTTTTTGGTGTCGTATTCGAATTCCACCCAAGAGCCGCGGTACGGAATAATCTTGCCGAGGAAGTACGAGCGATTGTTGGCGCTCTCGAAAAACACACCTGGGGAACGGTGCAACTGGCTGACGATAACGCGTTCGGTGCCGTTGATGATGAAGGTGCCGTTCTCGGTCATCAGCGGAATGTCGCCGTAGAAAACTTCCTGTTCCTTGATGTCGCGAATGGTCTTCGCGCCGGTGTCGGGGTCTTTGTCGTAAATGGTCAGACGGATGGTGACTTTCAAGGGCGCGGAATAGGTCATCCCGCGTTCCTGGCACTCATTCACGTCATACTTCAACTGCATGGCCACAGGATCGCCGCACTTGTTGCAGAACGTCGGCGTGTTTTTGTTGAAAGTTCCGCACTTGTGGCAGATCACGTCGCCAGTCTGGTATGGATTGGTCACTACTGACGCGCCGCAATGGCGGCAAGTGGCGCGCAGGTGATGCAAACCTTTCAGGTTGCCGCACTTGCACTCCCAATTTCCAATCGCGTAGTCGACGAATTCCAGTTGCGACATTTCGCGGAAATCCTTGATCGGAAATACCGAGGTGAAAACGGACTGCAACCCGCCGTCGTCGCGCTCGCTCGGCAGCAGGTCCATCTGCAAAAAGCGCTGATAGGACTTCATCTGCACTTCGATCAAATTGGGGATCTGGATCGATCCTTCAATTTTCGCGAAGTCCAGACGTTGACGTTCCCGGATATGTGGATTTCTGTTCGCCATGCGTATTACCTCATCCCTTTTTGGGCAGCCTGGAAATAAATGAACTCGCGGCAGGACAGCTTCCGCGCTTTCGAATGAATGCTCGAGGTGTTCTTGATGAACCAGCCAGATGGACCAGCAGTAAGGTACGGTCTCGCCTGCCCAAAGCGAGCGCGCACACAACCGCCGACGGCCTCAAAAGGACCGTTGACACTGCTGGAGTTACCGGCCTCGACTTGCGTAGTTGAATCCCTTTTACCCTGCGCGCCCAAATGAATCGGGCCGAAGGGTTGTGCGCGCTCTCGCTCGAAGAGGCGCACCGAATACCAATATCGTTAAGAAAGCCTGCCTGAGCGTCGAGCGTCCTCAGGCAAGAGCCAACCTAAATTTGTTCGCGCGGCACCGTATGCCGCCGTCCGGCAATTATTTAATTTCGACCTTGGCGCCAGCATCTTCAAACTTCTTCTTGATGGTGGCCGCTTCGTCTTTGTTGACGCCTTCTTTAATGGGCTTGGGAGCGCCGTCAACCAGGTCTTTGGCTTCTTTCAGGCCCAGGCTCGTTACTTCACGAACCGCCTTGATGACGTTGATCTTGTTGCCGCCCACATCGGTCAGCACCACGGTGAATTCGGTCTTTTCTTCAGCAGGAGCCGCACCAGCCGCGGCTCCACCAGCCGCAGCCACAGGAGCCGCAGCGGCAGCAGAAACACCGAAGGCTTCTTCCATTTTCTTTACCAGGTCTGACGCTTCGAGAAGCGTGAGGCCCTTGATTTCTTCCAGGATTGAGTCAACTTTCGCCATGATTCTTTCTTCTCCTCTCAAATCTAAAATAAAATTTTATTGCGCCTTTTCGGGACTAGTCTCCGGAGTTGTTGCCGGAACTGCTTCCGTGCTTGCCGCGGGGACTGCTTCCGGCGCCGGTGCTGCAGACTTATCGCCGGATCCCGCGTCACCTGATCCTCCACCGGGGGACGCAAACTTGTTGGCCTTGATCGCTTCGCTGACGGTAATCGCCAGGTTACGCGGCAAGGCATTCAGCGCCATGGCGATACGTTGCGCCGGCGCATTCAGCAGGAACATCACCTTGCTGAGCAATTCTTCCTTCGACGGCAAATTCGCCAGTTGCTGAATTTCCGCGATGGAAATTACCCGTCCTTCGACCAGTCCCGCGCGGAACTGAAACGCAGGAACTTCCTTGGCCACCTTGGTCAGCGCTTTGGCCAGCGCTACCGGGTCGTTGGAGCTATAAGCAATGGAATTCGTGCCGCTCAAGTCTTTCAACAGGTTCTCGATCGGCGTACCGGCTCCGGCGCGCTCCGCCAGGGTGTTTTTCACAACCTTATAGTTACCGCCGGCGGCCTGCACCGCCCGGCGCAGCTTGGTGTCGTTTTCCACGGTGATGCCTTGAAAGGTCGTCAAGATCACGGTGGAGACCTTGGCCAGCTCGGTCTTCAGGTTGTCCAGGTCTTGCTGTTTTTCACTGCGCTTTTTCATAAGTTCTTCCTTATCCTGAGCCCTCGATTCAATCGAGGTCGAAGGGGCGGCCTGTAAATTAAGCAGCTGCCGCCAGTGCTTCCGACTCCGCCAGATCAATGGAAATTCCCGGACCCATGGTCGAAGTCAGTGTAATTTTTTTGACGTATTTACCTTTAGATGCCGAAGGCTTGGCTTTCACTACCGCGGCGATCACCGCGTGGGCGTTCTCGGCCAGCTTGTCAGCCGCGAACTTGATCTTGCCGATGGCGCAGTGCACGATGCCTGCTTTATCGACGCGAAATTCCACCTTACCGGCCTTCACTTCCTTGATGGCCTTGGCGACGTCGAACGTCACCGTGCCGGTCTTCGGATTGGGCATCAACCCGCGTGGGCCCAGCACTTTACCGAGCTTACCGGCGGACCGCATCATGTCCGGCGTGGCAATTACCGCATCGTAATCTGTCCAGCCTTCCATGATTTTCTGTACCATGTCGTCGCCGCCCACAAAGTCGGCGCCAGCATCCTGCGCTTCACGAACCTTGTCGCCGCCGGCAATCACCAGCACGCGCACCGATTTGCCCAGCCCGTTCGGCAAAACCACCGTGCCGCGCACCACCTGGTCGGAGTGCTTGGGGTCCACGCCCAAGTTGATGGCCAGCTCGACCGTTTCGTCAAATTTGGTGTGATGCGTACTCTTCAAAAGCTCGGCCGCTTCGCTGAGCTTGTATTCGCGCGCTTCCACTTTTTTCCGCGCGTTTTCCACGTGCTTGCCTGCTTTTTTTGCCATTGCCGACATTCCCTTCTAACTTGCGTTCCGCTCGCTCTACCGCGACCGCTTATGCTTCGACGACGTCCAGTCCCATGTTGCGCGCTGTGCCCATCACCGTGCGTACCGCGGAATCAATATTTGTAGTGTTCAAATCGACCAATTTAATTTTTGCAATTTCTTCAACCTGCTTCTTGGTGACTTTGCCGACTTTGGTGCGATTCGGTTCGGCGGAGCCCTTTACAATGCCGGCCGCGCGCAGCAGCAAAATCGAAGCGGGAGGCGTCTTCAAAATAAAGGTGAAGGTGCGGTCGGTGTATACCGTTACCAGCACTGGGAAGATCATCCCGTCCGGTTCCTTGGCGGTCTTGGCATTGAACTGCTTGCAGAAATCCATAATGTTCAAGCCGTGCGGGCCCAGCGCGGTTCCTACCGGAGGCGCAGGGGTCGCCTTACCAGCCGGCAACTGCAATTTGATCGTGGTCTGAATTTTCTTGGCCATTTCGCTTTTTCAACCCTGCTTCCTGAACTAGTTCAATTTCTCCACGCTGGCAAAATCCAACTCGACTGGAGTGGAGCGCCCAAAAATCGTTACCGAAACCTTCAAGCGGCCGTGGTCATTGTCAATTTCTTCCACCGAGCCGTTGAAGTTCGCAAAAGGCCCGTCCACGATGCGCACCTGCTCGTTGCGCTCAAACACCACTTTCGGCTTCGGCCGGTCCTGCGGCGTGTGTACGCGATTGATAATTCCGTCCACCTCCGCCTCGGTCAAAGGAGAAGGCGAAGTTGCCGAACCAACAAATCCCGTCACTCGGGGCGTGGATCGCACGATATGCCAGGTGTTTTCGTCCAGATCCATTTCCACCAGTACGTATCCGGGATAGGACATCCGCGACGAGACCACTTTCTTCCCGCTGCGCATCTCCACCACATCTTCCATGGGGATCAGCACGCGTCCGATCTTGTCCTGCAGCGTGAACGCTTCCACGCGGCTCTCCAGGCTCTCTTTTACCTTCTTCTCAAAGCCCGAGTAGGTATGGATGATGTACCACTGCATGCCCATGTATTCGAAATCCCCTTACACGCCAAACGCTTTGAAAACGTAGGCCACGCCGCGCTGTACCGCCAAATCCACAATCCATAAAAAGACGCCGAAGAAAAACACGGTGGCGATGACCACACCCGTCGTGGAAACCACGTCTTCACGGCTCGGCCAAGTGACTTGGCGCATCTCGATGCGCACGTCGTGCAAAAACTCTTTCGTGTCATCGATCATTCCGGTGACGCGGTGCGTCAACTCGGCACCTTTGCCGCCTTGCGACTCTTCGTTTTTCACTTTGACCGCATGAGTTGCCATTCGACCTCTTGCTATTCACAGACAGAGCAGAGCCCTGTCAGAGTAAAACTGTGGCAGGGGAGGAGGGACTCGAACCCCCATACCCGGTTTTGGAGACCGGAGTCCTAGCCGTTGGACGACTCCCCTAAAACCAAAACCAGGCCCGAAACCGCCAGTTATTTAACTTCTTTATGTGCCGTTTGCTTCCGGCAGGTGTTGCAGAACTTCTTCGTTTCCATCCGTTCGGTATGTTTCTTTTTGTTTTTGGTCGTCGTGTAATTGCGGTTTTTGCAATCTCCGCACTGCAAAGTAATAATGTCGCGCATAAATTATCTCTTCCCCGCCGCTGCGCAGCGATAGCTCAAAACAGTTATTCAATAATCTCCGTCACTGCGCCTGCGCCCACGGTGTGGCCGCCTTCGCGAATCGCGAAGCGCAAACCCTTTTCGAGAGCTACCGGGGTAATGAGTGTTACTTCGCAGCTGACGTTGTCGCCGGGCATCACCATCTCGACGCCGGTCGGCAACTTCACGTCACCGGTGACGTCCGTGGTGCGGAAGTAAAATTGTGGACGATAGCCGGTGAAAAACGGCGTGTGCCGCCCGCCTTCTTCCTTGGTCAGGACGTACGCTTCCGCTTTGAACTTGGTGTGCGGCGTGATCGAGCCCGGCTTGCAAACTACCTGCCCGCGCTCCACATCTTCTTTTTCCGTGCCGCGCAGCAACAACCCTACGTTGTCGCCCGCCAGGCCTTCGTCCAAGAGTTTGCGGAACATTTCCACGCCGGTAACAATCTTCTTCTGTGTCGGACGGAAACCTACGATCTCGATTTCCTCGCCAACTTTTACTTTGCCGCGTTCGACTCGCCCGGTAACCACCGTGCCGCGGCCCGAAATGCTGAAAATATCTTCAATGGGCATGGCGAACGGCTTATCAATGTCGCGCACCGGTTGCGGCACATTCTTGTCCACCGCTTCCATCAACTCATCGATAGCCTTTTCGTATTTCGCGTCGCCATTCAAGGCCTGCAACGCCGAACCGCGCACAATCGCAATGCTGTCGCCGGGAAACTGGTAGCTCTTCAACAGTTCGCGTACTTCCAGCTCCACCAACTCCAGCAATTCCGCGTCTTCCACCATGTCGCACTTGTTCAGGAAAACCACAATCGCCGGCACGCCGACCTGGCGCGCCAGCAGAATGTGCTCGCGCGTTTGCGGCATCGGGCCATCCGTCGCCGCTACCACCAGAATCGCGCCATCCATCTGCGCTGCGCCGGTGATCATGTTCTTGATGTAGTCCGCGTGCCCCGGGCAATCCATGTGCGCGTAGTGGCGGTTCTGTGTTTCATATTCCACGTGCGACACGGCAATGGTGATGCCGCGCTCGCGCTCTTCCGGCGCATTATCAATGGAATCAAACGCGCGGAATTGCACCTTGGGGTTGTGCTTCGACAGCACCTTGGTGATGGCCGCCGTCAAAGTCGTTTTGCCGTGATCAATGTGACCAATGGTCCCAATGTTCACATGCGGCTTATTGCGTTCGAATTTCTCCTTCGCCATGTTCCTTTATCCTTTGTTCAAATAATGTTCGATGTAACTAAACTTTTCGGTTTCCCGCAGTGCCAGCACTCAAATCTTGGAGCGGGGGACGGGATTTGAACCCGCAACCATCACCTTGGAAGAGTGAGACTCTACCGTTGAGTTACCCCCGCCCGGCTGCAAACTCTCCCGTCAAACCCGACTAATTCATGGAGCCTGGGACCGGGATTGAACCGGTGACCTCGTCCTTACCAAGGACGCGCTCTACCAGCTGAGCTACCCAGGCCAAATCCGTGTCCCTAATTTTTCTGCCGGCTTGCCGCGATTTCCCATCAATTCAACTGCGCTGCAGTCACTGCGCTCCAGATTCCCAATTATGGTGGACGGGGGAGGATTCGAACCTCCGTAGCCCGCAAGGAGCGGCAGATTTACAGTCTGCTGGTTTTAGCCACTCACCCACCCGTCCCGGAAAGATCGTGGCATTGCGACACCGGCGAAAAACTTCAGTCACTTCAGCCGACGTCATGACAGACATCTTCCAGTTACTTTTTAAGCCGGGTTTGCTTCACAGAACTTGCGGAATCAATTTGAAGTAAAAACACAAATAGAGCTCGTGTCAAAAGACACCAGCCCGTTGATTTTTACTGCCAGGATTCGCTCCGCCTCATTCCCCGAAAACCCCTGCAACTTCCTGGTGGAGCTGGCGGAGGGAATTGAACCCCCGACCCTCTGATTACAAATCAGATGCTCTACCAGCTGAGCTACGCCAGCACGCTCAAACCGGGTAAGAATACCAGAATACCTCGAGGTATTGCAAGCGCCGTTCGAGCACGCCGGGGGCCACCGCTGTGGAAAATCCCCAGCCCGATTCTCCACCGACAACCTGTGCCTCGCTGGCCGTCAATTGCTATATAACGTTACTGTGCACGCGACGGACGAAACACTTGCCGACCCTCAAAAGTATAGAAATAAAGCCAAATCCATCGTTTGGGTTGGTGTCTTGGGTTTGGCAGCCTTGGTACTCGTCTACTTCTTGTGCTTCCGGTCCGATGCCCCGGCACGAAATGCCTTGCTCTCATGGATGCCCGATAACGCCCAAACGGTACTTTTTATCGATTTCCGGGAACTGCGGCGTTCTCCATTTTTTGCGGAATTGCTGGCCTGGGCTCCCAAGCCGGAGTCCGATCCGGAATATCGTGAGTTTGTACACGACACCGGTTTCGACTACGAAAAAGATCTTTCCAGCGTAGCGATCGCTTTTGAGCAACAGGGCGGCCGGCAAACTTTCCTTGCTCTGGCGGAGGGCCGTTTCGACCAGAAAAGAATTAAGGCCTACGCAGCGAAAATCGGCCAGCTGAAAAATTCCAGCGGCATGGAGATTTTTTCAATTCCAAATTCCGCGAACACCTCAGGCGTTTTCGTTACGTTTCTGCGCACCGGCCGCATCGCTGTGTCCAACCGGAACGACTTCGAATCTTTATTACAGAACGCCAAAGCGCGCAATTCGAATGCTCTGGCGAACATCGAGTGGCAAGCAAGATTCGAGCGGGTAGCGGGATCTCCCGTTTTCAGCGTTGTACGGGGAGATGCCCTTAAAGAATATTTTACTTCGCCGCCAACGGCTTCGGGCCAGGCCGGCCGGGCCGCCGGCGGACTTTCTTCTCCGCAACTTTCTTCGCTGCTGGCTCAGTTGCAATGGATAACCGTTGCGGGAAAGCCGGAGAACGACAAGTTACGAGTGGTCGCAGACGGGGAGAGTTTGGACGATGCCAATGCCAAACAATTAGCGGAGGTGCTGAATGGCATTGTTCTGCTGGCTCGTGCCGGACTTGGCACCGCCAGAAATCAGCAGCAGATTGGCGCGGCCACCCGCCAGTCTTATCTCGCGCTACTCAAGAGTGTGGACGTTTCGCGAGTTGATCGCGGTGAAACAAAATCCGTCCGGGTAATATTTGACGTCACACCGGCACTGTTGAAATCCATGCCCAGCCCCGTTTCGGGGTCCACGCCGGCAAGTAAGTAATGGAGATGGAAAGATTGGGGTAATGCGGAGAGCGAAAAAAAATTACAGGTCGAAAGATTTTAGGGGATGAGCTTGCGAAGCCACCAGCAACTGGCCGAGAAACGCAAATCCCGTTGGCCGGCGGTTCAAGGCTTCTTCCGCAGACAACCGCACCAGATCCGGGTTGTTGTTTTCCTGCGACACATGCGCGAGCACCAGATAACGCGCCAGGCCATCGAAGCCCTCGGGGTCGCACAGATACTCGCTCACCGCGTGATTGGAAAGATGTCCGGTGCGGCTCAACACGCGTTGCTTTACCACCCACGGATAAGGACCAACTTTCAGCATATCCAGGTCGTGATTGGATTCGAGCAGCAGGCAATCGGAGTCGCGCAAGTGCACTTTGACCAGTTCCGGCATGTAACCGAGATCGGTAACCAGCGCCATCTTGGCACCCTGACTGCGAAACGTAAAACCGATGGGATCCACGGCGTCATGCGGAATGGCGAAAGCGTGCACTTCGATATCACCCACCATGAATCGTTGGCCAGCATGAATGGTTTCAATTCCGGCAATGCGCTTGCCAAACGTTTCCGGCAAGCAACGGCGCAGCGACTCAAGAGTCGGCGCGGTGACGTACAGCGGCGCTTTCCACAATGCCAGCATCTGCGGCAAACCATTGCAATGGTCAGCGTGTTCGTGGGTGATGAGAATCCCGTCGAGGTGGTCGACGGTCAAGTCGATGGCGGCCAGTCGCGCCAGCGTTTCGCGCTTGCCGAGTCCGGCGTCCACCAGGAGTCGGGTTCGCTCCGTCTCGAGTAACGTGAGGTTGCCCGAGCTGCCAGACGCCAGAATGGATACACGCAAGCCTATCGCTAATCTCCAGGCCACAGCGAAACAAGAGCGAAAGCTAAATTTCGAGAATAATGGCAGAGAGTGGTGAGCGCGTCAACGAAGAATGCGAATTGGGGCTATAGAACCTGGGCCAGCTTGAGGAAATTAATGTTCAGAAGGAGGTCCTGATCGAATCGTCAACAGTTAAGGCGGGCGCGGTCGAGGGCGAAACCGTTGAGATTGCCGAGCACCGTGACGGCAATGTCTTCGGCGCGGAAATATTGTTGGGCCAGCGTTTGAAGTTGTTCGCGCGTGACCGCTTCGATGGAGGCCAGGATTTCGTCCAGCGAATAGAAGCGCCGGAAATACAATTCCTGCCGGGCCAGATTGGACATGCGCGCGCTGGTGGACTCAAGTGAAAGCATCAGCGAGCCTTTCAAATGATTTTTTGAGCGGGTCAGCTCTTCTTCCGTGACAGCCGACTTTTTCAAATCGTGGAATTCACTGACGATCAGGTCCAGCACCTGCCCGACGGTTTCTTTAGCGGAACCGGCATAGACAGTAAGCATTCCGGCATCCGAGTACGGCGTGATTTCACTGAACACCGCGTAAGCCAGTCCACGTTTTTCGCGAATATTCTGGAACAGGCGTGAAGACATGCCACCGCCCAACAAATTATTGAGCACCGCGATTCCGAAGCGGTCTTCATGGCCCAGCGGTACAGAAGGCACGCCGACGCACTGGTGAACCTGTTCAAGATCGCGTTTCTTTTCGAGGTGAATGGGCGCACCGGTGCGCGGGGCAATGTGCGGAGGTTGCTCACCGCTCGGTTTCAGGTGGCCGAATTCGCGAGTCACGAGATCCAGCACTTGTTGATGCGTAACGTTGCCGGCCGCGGTTACAACTAAATGATCGGGAGCGAACCATGAAACGAAACGAGTTTTCAAAATTTCGCGAGTAAAGTTGTTGACCGTTTCGGGTGTACCAAGAATCGGGCGTCCCAGAGCGTGCTCCGGCCAGAAGCCGCGAGTGAAAATCTCGTGTAGCAAATATTCTGGATTATCCAGGTCCATCTTGATTTCTTCCAGGATGACCTGTTGCTCTTTTTTCAAGTCCTCGGAATCGAAATTGGGGCGCAGGATCAAATCGGCGATGACATCGAAGGCGATAGGCAGATGTTCGTCAAGAACCTTAGCGTTGAAGCAGATCTGCTCCTTGGAGGTGAAGGCGTCGAGCATGCCTCCGACGGAATCCATTTCGCGGGCGATGGCTTCCGCGGAGCGGCGTTCCGTGCCCTTGAAAACCATGTGCTCGATGAAGTGCGCCAGGCCGTTTTCTTCGAGGGCTTCGCGACGCGAGCCATTGCGAACCCACACGCCGATGGAAACCGAACGCACGTGCGGCATGGTTTCGGTGATGACCACCAGACCATTGGGCAAAACATGCTTGGTGATGTCGCGAACTTCGGTGGGCATGCACCGATTGTGACACACGGACGCGAATGGTGGCGAGGGGCTGGCCTTCGGTGAGTGAAAAAAGTCGGTGGCTAGAGAGGCTTTTCGGCGGGGTTCAACTGGCCGTATTCGCTGGTGTAAAACAGCGGGACGTCAGAATAGGTACCCCGATCGCGCAGGTACACTTCGCAACTGTCGAATGGCTTGGAGTACACGTGAATGCTGACGGCGCGCTCATTAAATTCGGGCGCGTTGATAACTTCGTGGACCGGCTCCATAGGATTTACATACGCGGGATGCGCAGCGTCCATTTCGTAAATATCGGTGGGAAGGATTTCGCAGGTGCCATGGGCAACGTCGCGATGCTCGACACGGTAATTCTGCACGCGCAGGCGGCCGATGGGCACAGACATCCAGCAATTCTGATCGCGATGATTGTGAACCCGGCTATGCTGGCCAACTTCCCAGCACACCGTCATGCACTCGAATACTTCGTTTTTGAAAATCAGATTGCGGGTGTAAGCGCCTTTAGAAAAATAGCAATACTTATCCAGGGTTTCAGGACGGACAGCATGCTGCAAAACATAGTTCTGTACCGTATCGAGAGTGAAATCGCGCGCGGAAATAGCGGCCAGGCCCTTGACCCAATCCTGGATGGTGAGTTGCTCGGCTGCTATGTTGGATTTCTGTCCAGCCATCGGGCCTCCCGCTGTAGCCAACCGACAGGCCACAGTCGATTATAACGCCGTTTTTGGCCCGCGGGACATCGGCGCGAAGGTGGGCCGCGGCCGGAACCGCGGTATCCTTAGGGTGGTGATTGGAGCATTTGCGCGTGAGTATTGAACCAAATACGGAATTGCTGGGGAAGAGCAAGGAACAGTTGCGCGAACTCTGCGTGGCTCTTGGGGAACCGGCGTATCGCGGCGATCAGGTTTATGGCGCGCTCTACGCCGAACGGAAATTCAACCTGGCGCAGGCAACGAACCTGCCCGCGGCACTGCGCGAAAAATTGACCGTGTCCGTCGGGACGACATTGCCCCGGGTGAAGAAACGTTTCTGGTCCGCGGACGGATCCATTCGATACCTGTTCGAGTTGGGCGCTGGTGGGGAGGGTAAAAACGCCAAGCGGCCGGCATCTGTCGAAGCTGTCTTCATGCCCAGCGAGGAGCGCCAGACAATTTGTGTTTCGACGCAAGCGGGCTGCGCGGTGAATTGCCAGTTCTGCCTGACGGCAAAACTCGGGTTGATTCGCAACTTGTCGGCGGGAGAGATTCTGTCGCAGATACTTGTGGCGCTGGAAGAAAAGAAGCTGCTGCTCACGCCGCACACCAACATTGTGTTCATGGGACAGGGCGAGCCGTTGTTAAATTACGACGCGGTGCTGGCGGCGTGCAGGATTTTGCAGGATCCCGCGGGAATTGGAATACCGCCGAAGCGGGTGACGATTTCGACCAGCGGGATTGTTCCGGGAATCGAGCGGCTGGCGGCAGAGAGCGAACGGCCCAAGTTGGCCATTTCACTAAACGCTTCCAACAATGAGCAGCGGGACGCCTTGATGCCCATCAACAAAAAATATCCGTTGGAAATGTTACTGGAAACTTGCCGGAAATATCCGCTGCGCAGCTGGGAATATTTGATGTTTGAGTATGTAATGCTCGGAGAAATCAACGACACAGTAGAAGATGCGAAACGCGTGGCGAAATTGGTAGGGCCTTTGAAGGCCAAAGTGAATTTGATTCCGTGGAATCCGGGGGATTTACCTTATCGAGAGTCCACGGAAGAGGCTATTGCGGCGTTTCAGAAATTATTGATTGATCGCGGAATCGCGACGTTTGTGCGGCGCTCGCGCGGGCGCGATGTGATGGCGGCTTGCGGCCAGTTGGCCTTGCTGGACAGTAATATTTCTGGCGCTACGGATTCGCAGTTGGTGAGTTTGTAGGTCAATCCTTGAGTCCATTCTGCGACCGATTCCGAGCGTCAATTCAAGAAAAAACTTAAGTACGGAGCCACGCTGCAAGGCCAGGGTGGGCACCCTCCGCCTAACTGGAATTTGATGGGTGGCACGATTGCGAATGGCTGCATCCTTCGAATCAATTTTTGCGAATGCCGATGGCCGCCATCATGCGACCGCTTTCCGGGCCCTGCTTGCGATAGCTGAAGAGCAGATTGGGGCAGCACGCGGTGCAAAGATCGCTTACGAAAATATTTGATGGACTGACACCCAAATCGAGCAACTGCGCGCAGTTGGCCTTTCGCAAATCGAGGCGCACATTTTTTGGCGGGGGCTGGTGGCCGGGCGGGAATTGATTCAGCCATTGCAACGGATTAGGCTCGTCACCGGTACGCAATTCGTCAAACCATTCTGGCGCGTTCGCGAATTGGGATTGGAATGCAGCTGCAACTTCGGTGCCTACCTCATAGCAGCAAACGCCGATGGCCGGGCCGACGGCAGCGAGCAGATCGCTCGGCCTCGTCCTATACTGCATGGTCATGCGGCCGACAGTTTTTTCCACTATGCGATGCAGAGTGCCACGCCAGCCGGCATGCACAGCAGCTACAGCGCGGTTTCCGGGATCGACTAACAGGATAGGCACGCAATCGGCGGTTTGCACTCCGAGGAGGAGATTTGGGTGGTTAGTGATGGAGGCGTCACCACTGAACGCATCCTGTGGCGCCGCGCCGAATTCACAGACAACATCAGAATGAAACTGCTTTAGCGCGACGAGCGTAAGCGCTTCGGCATGAATCGCCGTCTGGAACAGGCGGCGATTTTTCTGCACGTTTTCGCGCTCGTCCCAATGGGTAAATGCCAGATTGAGAATTTTTTCGCCGTGCAGTGCACTGACTCCTCCCTGGGAAGTGCTGAAACCGTGCGACGAGCCAGGGGAAATTACTGAAGGCCGAGACGTGTAGCACCGCAACGCCGCTGGGCGCTTTATGCAGCGACCATGGATCGCGTCGACGCGCAGGCGCAGAAGTTTTTGTGGCAGCTAGTTTTTGCCGCGAGGATGTTTTCGCACCAGTCACAATGCTCCCAGTATAATCGCGGCAGGCTCAGGAACGATGCGGGAGGACATTTGATCGTTGGCATGGGTGTGGACATCGCGGAAGTGGCGCGCATACAGGCGGCCATTGAGAAACGCGGTGTGGCGTTTCTGAAGCGAATTTATACCGCGAAAGAAATCGCGTATTGCGAGCGTTTCAAAAACAAATTTGAACGTTACGCCGGTCGCTTCGCGGTGAAAGAAGCCGCTATGAAGGCCCTTGGAACGGGGTGGCAGCACGGAGTGCGTTGGGTGGATCTGGAAGTTGTGCGCGAAAAAAGCGGGCGGCCCACGCTGGCGATCTCCGGCGAAGCCGGCAAGATCACCGCGCGACTGGGAGTAAATAACATTGCGGTGAGCATTACGCACACGGCCGAGCAGGCGCTGGCGCAGGTCATTTTTGAATCGTGAGCAGGCCAGAAAAACGCAAACAACTGCTGGCCGAGAACGTAGTCGTTTATCGAACAAACCAGCAACAATCAAGACAAGTTCATTGGGCCATTCACGACGCGGCGGGTGTTATTGGTTCAGCCAGGATGCTGGTGTCGCCGGCCGCGATCGCGCGGACATGCAGCCATTGGTTGGCGGGCCACTCGCCGCGCACCTTCACGCGCAAATAGTTGCTGGATAGCGCCGGGGTGTAATCGCGTGCCGCCGTGTGGCTCGCGCTTGAATGACCGGGGGGTGCGTCATCCAGCTCAGGGCGATTCTCGTGGGCGGGTTCTTCAAGTGCAGAACGCAAAGTCAGAACGAGTAATTCCCTGCTGACTTGCTCTTGGCGAAAAGCCGACGCTTTCTTCTCAGCGAGTGCGCGTAATTCACGGGCGCGAGTTTTGACTACGACCGGCTCCAAGTGGCCGGGAAGTTTGGCGGCTGCGGTACCGGGGCGGCTGGAATATGAAAAAACATGCAGATACGTGAATGGAAGCTTTGCGATGAACGCAACCGTTTCCTTGTGCTCTTCGGCGGTTTCCCCCGGGAACCCGGCGATCACGTCAGCGCCAATAGCGGCGTGCGGCAAGTGTTCGCGGATCAATCGCACGCGACGCGCATAGTGCTCCGCGCGGTACCAGCGATGCATGGCGGCGAGGACGCGATCAACGCCCGACTGTAGAGGCATATGGAAATGTTGCGCGACGCGATCGTTGGCGGCAAAAAAGCCTATCAGATCGCTGGTCACGTCCATGGGCTCGATGGAGCTTATGCGCAAGCGCCGAACAGAAGTCTCCGAGAGTAAGCGACGTAACAAATCTTCAAAGCCGATGCGCGGCGAGAGGTCTTGGCCGTAGGTTCCAAGGTTTATGCCGCTCAGGACAATTTCCTGAACACCATGCGCGGTAAGCTCGTTTACCTGCTCCACCACCGTGTCGGGCGGCAAACTGCGACTGCTGCCCCGCACGAAGGGAATCACGCAATAGGAGCAGCGGGAATTGCAGCCATCCTGGATTTTGAGGGTCGGGCGGGTGTGATTTCCTTCGTCGCCAAAAACGGGGGCGCTCAGGAGTGATTTTTTTTCAAAGACTCCGGATAGAATTCTTGCGGAAGTTCCGCTCGGGGCAATGACAGGCGCGAATAGACCTTTCGCAGGAAAAAAGCCTTGGACGGAAGTCGAAGCGGAAAGATTCTGAATTAGCGCAGGGAGCTCAGGCTTGTGAGAATTTCCCACCACCCAGGCCACGCCTGGAATTGCGGCGAGTTCTTGAGGAGCCCGTTGCGCGTAGCAGCCGGTAACCACGAGTTTGGCTGACGTGTTCTGGGCGGTGATTTTGCGAATGGCGTCACGCGCCTGAGCGTCGGCGGCTGCCGTTACGGTGCAGGTGTTAATCACCACGATGTCCGCGGTGTGCCGCGCAGCCGGTGAATATCCGCGCTGCAGTAACTGATGCTCGAGAGCGGCGCCGTCAGCATGAGTGGCGCGGCAGCCGAATTGTTCGATGAAAAAAGTTGGCATGAGCTAGGCTTCGACGTGTCGTCCGACCGGCAGCAGCAAGCTACCAATTATTTATGGCGCATACATCATCTTTAAATTTATTTTTTCGCGAGGGGCGCGGCGGCCGCACTTAAACCAGCGTAGCCATGGGGATGCTTCTGCTTCCATTGCCAGGCGGAAGAGATGACTTCCTCGAGGGAAGAATGCCTGGCCTCCCAACCCAGTGCGGCCTTCAATTTCTCCTTGCTGGCGACTAAAATGGCCGGGTCGCCAGGGCGGCGCGGTGAAAGCTTCCGAGGAATTTTTCGTCCGCTGACGCGCTCAGCCTCGGCAATCACTTCCAAAATAGAATATCCGCGACTGGTTCCGACGTTGAAGGCCTCGCCTCCAACCCGACCAATTTCTTCCAAAGCTCGGAGGTGCGACTCTGCGATATCGAGAACGTGAACATAGTCTCGGACACAAGTTCCGTCGGGTGTGGGATAGTCGGTGCCGAGCACATCCACTTGAGGTATAGCGCCGCTGGCGGCGTCCAGCACTCGCGGAATCAGATGCGTTTCCACCCGATGAGCTTCGCCGCGGTCAGCGGAAGCTCCGGCGGCGTTGAAATACCGCAGCGCGACGTAATCGAGACCGGTGTAGGCACGGTAGTCCGCCAGAATCTGCTCAAACACAAGTTTGGATTTACCGTAAGGATTGATCGGAACTTTGCGGTGATCTTCAGGGATAGGCACGACGTCGGGTTCACCGTAGGTGGCTGCGGTCGATGAAAAAATCATTTTTTTGACTCCGTGGCGGGTCATGGCATCGAGGAGATTGACTCCTGCCGCGACGTTGGCGGCGTAAAAAGTGCTGGGCTCGCGAACCGATTTTGCCACCAGAGCCTCGCCCGCAAAATGCATCACCGCGTCAATTCTGTGCTGGGAGAACACTTCTTCAATCTGGGAACGGACGCCCAGGTCAGCGTGGCAGAAAGTGGCTTGCTGGGGAACCGCGGCGCGATGGCCTTCCTGTAAATTATCGAGAACGACGACGTCGAGACCGCGCGCCAACAATACTTCTGTGCACACACTTCCGATGTATCCTGCGCCGCCGGTAACCAGAACTTTCAATCGAGACTCCCTCTGAAACTATGCGGAATGGCCAAAATTCCGTAGATCAAACGCTAACAGATTGGCGTGGGACTGTCAGTACGGCGGAGACAGGGGTGGGGATCAATCTTTTGAAGTGACGCGCCAGTTGAGCTTCCAATTGGTGCCGTAGTTCCAGACGGTCACGATCGCGATGGCCAGCAGATTCGCGGCGTAGCGGTTCATATGGAGCTTGTTGAATTCGAAGTTAAGGATCAGCACGTTGAGAAGCAAGCCAATGGCACAGATGGCGTTAAATTTTACAAAACGCTTAAAACGCTGCCCGAATTGATTCTGATGCTGAGAGATTTCGGCGAAAGTCCACATATCATTCCAAATGAAATTATTGATGAGCGCGGCCTCGGAAGCCAGTATTTTGCTGCGCGTCAGACCCCAATGGAGGGTGGAAGGATCGCTCAACAGATAGAGAAGGCCCATATCAATGACGACGCCGCTGAGGCCGACTACGCAGAAACGAAAAAACGAAGAAGACTTCAGCAAGTGCAAGCGTATGCGCAGAAGGTGCTGGAAGTATTCCAGATAAATGCGATTGGTAACTTTGCTGGCGCCTTCCACGCGCTCGCGAAAAACATAAGGAACTTCGGATATCCAGCGAACTTTTCCTCGACCCAATACTTCAATGAGAATTTTGTAGCCCAGGGGATTCAGTTGTCGTCCCGCGATGGCCTCACGTGAAATCATAAAATAACCACTCATAGGATCGCTTACGCGTGCGGTCACCTCAGGCAGGATGGCGAGTCCGATCAGTTGGGCACAACGGGAAATTATGCGGCGTGACAAACTCCAATCGCTTACACCGCCGCCTTCGACGTGCCTGCTGGCGACAGCCAGATCCGCGCCGCGTGCGATCTCCGACCAGAGTTTCTCGGTAACCTCGGGGGGATGTTGCAGGTCAGCGTCCATTACGCCGAGTACCCGGCCGCGCGCAACTTGCCACCCGCGAATTACCGCCGTTGATAATCCGCGCTCAGTCTGCCGGCGGACGACATGCACTTGCGGAAAGATTTCGCGGACTTGGCCGGCTTTCTCCCAGGTGCGGTCAGGGCTATCGTCGTCCACCACGATGATTTCGTAATGAAGGCCCGGAATCGAATCGAGGCGCGCCATAAGCTGCTCAAGCACGGCCACGATATTTGCGGCTTCATTGAAAGTGGGCAGTACGATGGACAGATCGGTGCGCGCGTCTCCCTCGAGAGGAACGACGAGCAGGGACTGCTGAACCTGCATGGGGACGGCAGCTATTTCGGGCATGGCATGAGAACGAACAGACTATTGGGCCTGCAGCCCAGTAGTTCCGTCACGGTTGATGACTACCTGAAACCGGCAACTTAAAAAGTTTATTTAGAATCGGCGTTGAAGTCGAACACTCGGCGGCGGTAGTTTCTTAAAGAACTAATGACCGGTGCGTGACAGGTGGGCCTGCGTGCGAGCAAACGGCAACGGGTCATCATAATCTGTCTATATTCGTCAGAAACATTGGGAGGGCCGTGACCGCCTCAGGTGGCACAGTGTGTTGGCTAACATTTATGATAATTCTTCCCCCCGTTGTTCTGCTGCTGTTCTTTCTGATCCTGAAAAAAAAAGGCGTGGATTCGCGACGGGCGTTTCTGGCCGGGGCGACGTTCTGTGGGGCCAGCCTGGTGCTCGTCACGGAGATTTTAAGTATTCCGCGACTGGTAACGCGGAGGGGTGTCGCTGTTTCCTGGCTGGTGCTTGCGTTGGTGGGTGCGTGGGTTTACATAAAGAGCAAAGCGGCAAAGGGACCTGCCCAGGCGACTTCGGAGGCTGAAGACGAACAACTGGATATGCCGATGCGGGCGCTGGTGTGCCTGACCGGAATCATCATCGCCATGGTCGGAATTACCGCCCTGCTGGCGCCTCCGAGCGGAATCGACGGGATGACGTATCACATGCCGCGAGTGGCCATGTGGATCCAGGATCACAACGTAGAATTTTTTCCGACACGGAACTACACGCAACTGATTTACGGGGCCTTCGCTGAATATTCCATGATGCACACGATTTTATTGTGGGGCAGCGATCGCTTCGTAAACATGGTGCAGTTTTTTTCTTTTGTGGGCTGCGCGATTGCAGTGTCGTACATCGTGAAGCAGCTGGGAGGAGGAAGGCGCGCACAGGCGCTGGCGTTCCTGATTTCCATCACGATTCCGGAAGGAATTCTAGAGGCATCCGGGCCCATGAACACGTATGTGACGTCTTTCTGGATTGCCACTACCACGGTGTTTTTACTGGCCCTAAATGAAGAGGCCAGCTGGCTGAACACTATTTGCGTGGGGCTGGCGGCCGGCCTGGCGATATTTACCAAAGGAACGACCTATATCGTATTGCCATTTTTTGTGCTGATCTGCTGGTGGGTCGGGACGCGCGCTTCGCGAATCGTATTTCTGAAACGGTGCGCGGTTTTCGTGGCGTTGATTTTGCTAATTAACGGTCCGCAGTACCTGAGAAATTACCGCTTTGATGGCTCACCACTTGGAGTCCCCCTGAACTACGGACAGCTGGACCTAACGGTCAGAGACATCGGGGTGCGAAGCACGCTTGGCGAATATTTTGCGCAACATATCTTTTCACACCGTAACTCCCGCGGAATCGCTGAACGCGAAAATTGAGCACGGTTATCGCGCAGCGATCAAGGGTATTGGAGTCGATCCTGATGATCCACGACAAGTCATCTGGGAAAAACCATTCGTACTGAACCATCTGTCATTCCAGGAGCTGCTGGCGGGGAATCCGTTGCACTTCCTTTTGCTGCTGACGGCGCTGGGAATTGTTTTTGTGAGATTCAGGGATACCGCCAACCGAGCGCTGTTGTGGTACGCGACGGGGATGACGGTGGCTTTTGTGGCCTTCTGTGCAATTTTAAAATGGCAAAGATGGTCGAGCCGATTTCATCTACCTTTTTTTGTCATGGGGGCCGTACTGATCGCACTGGCGTTCACCCGGTATGTTCCTCGAAGGGTGATCACGGCGGTGGGGATAGTGCTGGTTTGCTGCGGCTTCGTCTATGGAGCGATGAATCGTTATCGTGCGCTGGTCCCAGTGGGACGGTGGGAAAGCGCCTATGGGCCAAGGCCGGTAATGTATTTTGCGTACGAGCTCGATAAATATGCGCCGTCGTACATAGCGGCAGCGGAAGCGGTAAACAAAACAAAGTGCGCGAGTGTGGGGATTGATTCGTATACCGAGTTAAGCGATCCGGAAATAAAGGACGGGCCGGATTCTTTTATCACGTATCCCTTGTTCGCGATGATGCATGCGGACGGACAGAAGCGGCGGGCGTTTTTTTCGGGAGTTCAGAATCTGACGGCGCGTTTTGCAGGAACAGCAACCGCATGCGCCGGCTTGCGCGATCATCTGCCTGGATTGCGCGAGGGTGCCGGCGAAACTGGAAGAATACGGTTCTCTGCCAAACCGCTCGGTATTTGACGGAATTGTAGTATTTACGGCGGCCAAACAAGAGGCTGCAGCGAAGTAAGATAAAGCGGAAGTTTTGGTAGTTTTGAGCCAGGCGGCGCTGGAAGGTCAGCAAGATCAGGTCGGCGCGGCGGCGCACACCGAACTTGTTGAGCAGGTTGGAGACGTGAAACTTTACGGTGCGCTCGGCGATGTTCAAGCGGCTGCCAATCTCTTTGTTGGAAAGATTTTCCAGTAACGAATCGAGAACTTCCTGTTCGCGGCGACTTAGATTGGTGACGGTGTCGGACTTCAGGCGGCGGCCCTGACCGGTGAGAATAGAGTCCACGAAACCGGAGAGAAGCTGGCGCGGAACCCAGAAACCACCGCTGGCTACCAGGGGCAGAGCGCGAATAAGCTGGTCGCGAGCTTCGACGTAGGTCAGCAGGCCTTTAACGCCCAGACGAAGAAGCGAGTAGCTGTTGGTCTCGTTGTGCTGTTCGCCGACGACGATCAGACGAGCTTCCGGCGCGCGTTCCATTAAATTAGCGAGTAAGCGCTCCGGTGGCCGGCTTGGAAGCGTGCGCATCAATGACATAAACCTGCGCGGGGGGCGGTTCAAAACTGCGCAAATCGGGAGCCAGCATGGACTCGAGTTGCGAGGAAATGACCTTGAAATCGGCTTTGGCCAGGATGCGTTCGAACTCGCCCAGAACCAGAGGGTGGGGCGAGAGGATACAGACACTTAGTTTGGGACTTGCGCGTTTCGTAGCCACAGTTTGCCTGTTTTAGAGCGTAGTGAAATCGCGAAGAAGGGGCAAGGCTATTGGCAACGCTTGTTCTTGAACCGTTACGTAACGCCTACGCAGCATTTCCTCTCTAATGAATCCGCGAGCTTACGGAGCGGGATCGCCGCTTAAGGGCGCAAAAGTGTCGTTCGATGCGTGCTGGTTCGGAATGGGTCAGAACCCGCGTAAAATAATGGAAGCGGACAAGTCCGTGCTCTGATAACGACGGCTCGGAAAGCTGGCAATACTTTACTGCGATGCAAAATTTCACCAAATCGGCGCAAGCGCTGCGAGAGTTGCTATCGCAGCGGATCCTGGTGCTCGACGGCGCCATGGGTACGATGCTGCAGCAAGCCGACCTGACGGCGGCGGACTTCGGCGGGGCGGCTTTAGAGGGCTGCAACGAAAATCTGGTACGCACGCGGCCGGATGTGGTGCTGGATATTCACCGGAAATATTTCGAGGCCGGGTCGGACATCGTCGAGACCAACAGTTTCGGGGGCACGCCATTTGTGCTCGCGGAATATGGATTGGGTGACGATGCATTGCTGTTGAACCGGCTTTCGGCGGAGTTGGCGAGAAAAGCGGCGGACGAATTCAGCACCGCGGCAAAGCCACGGTTTGTGGGCGGCTCCATGGGGCCAACCACCAAGGCCATTACGGTTACCGGCGGCATAACCTTTGACGAGTTGCAAGCGGCGTACTACACGCAGGCGCGCGGGCTGATCGAGGGCGGCGTGGATTTGCTGCTGGTGGAGACGTGCCAGGACACGCGAAACATCAAGGCGGCGATCCTGGCGATCCAGCAACTTTCGAAAGAGGGCGGCGCGCAGGTTCCGTTCATCGTCTCGGTGACGATCGAGCCGATGGGCACGATGCTGGCGGGACAGACGGTGGAGGCGTTGTGGGCTTCGCTGCGGCATGCGAAGCCACTGGCGTTTGGAATGAACTGCGCGACGGGGCCGGAATTCATGACCGACCACATCCGCACGTTGAGCCAGCTGACCAGCGAATATGTTTCCTGCTATCCCAACGCCGGGCTTGCCTGATGAAGAAGGAAAATATCTGGAGACGCCGACAACTCTGGCGGCGCAACTGGAAAAATTTGCAGATCATGGCTGGTTGAATTTTATCGGCGGATGCTGCGGAACTACCGAAAAACACATTCGCGCCATCGCGCAAATGGTGGAAGGCAAGAAGCCGCGAGTGCTCCGGCCGGCGGAATCGCACCGGGCGATCTATTCCGGAATTGAAACTATCGAAGCAGATGACCAGACGCGGCCGCTGCTGGTGGGCGAGCGGACGAATGTGATTGGTTCACGCCTGTTCAAAAACCTGGTTGCGGAAGAAAAGTGGGAAGAGGCCAGCGAGGTGGCGCGCAGGCAGGTTCGCGGCGGCGCGCACATTGTGGATGTGTGCCTGCAAAGCACGGAGCGCGAAGAGAAGAAGGATATCGAGCCGTTCTACGAAAAGCTGATTCGCAAAGTAAAAACGCCGGTGATGATCGATACCACCGATCCGGCGGCCATCGAGCTGGCGCTGACGTATTGCCAGGGAAAATCAATCATCAACTCCATCAACCTGGAAGACGGAGAAGAAAAATTCGAGCGGGTGGTTCCGCTGGCACATGACTTTGGCGCGGCAGTGGTGGTGGGCTGCATTGATGAAGACAAGCAGCAGGCCCAGGCGTTCACACGCGAACGGAAGCTAGCCATTGCGAAACGCAGCTATGAACTATTGACCGGGAAATACGGCCTGGGGCCGGAAGACATTATTTTCGATCCGCTGGTGTTTCCGTGCGCTACCGGAGATGAGAACTATATCGGCGGCGCGGTGGAGACGGTGGAGGGCATTCGCTTAATCAAGCAGGCGTTGCCGGATACGCGGACGATCCTGGGCATTTCGAATGTTTCTTTTGGGTTGCCGCCTGGCGCGCGGGAAGTGGTTAATTCGGTTTTTCTGTACTACTGCACGAAAGGCGGGGCTGGACCTGGCTATCGTGAATACGGAGAAACTGGAACGATTTGCTTCCATTCCGGAGCAGGAACGCCGACTGGCGGAAAATTTATTGTTTTCGCACCCACCTGCGAACGTGCCTGCGGATCATCCGCAAGTGGCGTTGTTGACCAACGTGCCGGCGGACTGGCGGCAGCAGAGCAAGGAACAGAAAGCGGCTGTAAACCAATACTACATCGCGGCGATTGCCGAACATTTTCGTCACGCGACGAAGAAAGAAAAAGTCAGCGCCGCGGATCTGCCGCTGGACGAGCGACTGGCGAACTACATCATTGAGGGCACGCGCGACGGACTGATTGCCGACCTGGAGCGCAAGCGCGCGGAAGGAACCGCGCCGCTGGACATTGTGAACGGGCCGCTGATGGCCGGAATGGCGGAAGTGGGGCGGCTATTCAACGCCAATGAGCTGATCGTCGCGGAGGTGCTGCAGTCCGCGGAAGCCATGAAGGCCGCCGTCGGACATCTAGAGCAGTTCATGGAAAAGGCGGATACGGCGAAGCGCGGCAAGGTGGTGCTGGCCACGGTGAAGGGAGACGTTCACGACATCGGAAAAAATCTGGTGGAAATCATATTCAAGAATAATGGATATGACGTGGTGAATCTGGGCATCAAGGTGCCGCCGGAAGAATTGATCAAGGCTTACGCGCAGCATAAGCCGGACGCCATCGGCTTGTCGGGATTGCTGGTCAAGAGCGCGCAACAGATGGTAATCACCGCGAGCGATTTAAAAGATGCGGGAATCATGGTGCCGTTACTTGTGGGCGGCGCGGCGCTTTCCGCAAAATTCACGCAAACGAAGATTGCGCCCAGTTATGGCAAGGCGGTCTTTTACGCCAAGGACGCCATGACTGGCTTGCGTTTGATGAATGAATTGATGGACCCGGAGACGCGAGAAAGCGCGGAGCACGCCAACACATTTTCGGGAAATGGCGTGAACGTTTCCACCACCGTGACGGTAGCACCGCTCGTCAGAAATACACGCTCGCCGAAAGTGCGCACGGATTTGGCGATTCCGGATGTGGCCACGCTGGAACGCAAAGTGCGGCTGGTTCCAGATCTGCGTGAAATCTGGAGCTACATCAATCCCTTTATGTTGTATGGCCGGCACCTGGGATTTCGCGGTGACTTTGCAAAACGCTTCGCGGAGCGCGACCAAAAAGCGGTAGAGCTTTACGAAAGCATGGAAGAAGTAAAAGCTGAGGCCGCGCAGTTCATGAAAGTTCGCGCGGTGTGGCAATTTTTTGAGGCGGAGTCTGATGGTAACTCCATCAGACTGTATGCCCCGGATGCCAGTGAGCCTCTGCATGCTTTCGAATTCCCGAGACAACGGGTGGGCGACCAACTGTGCCTGAGCGACTACATTCTGCCGGCGCAGAATGGCAAGCGCGACCATCTGGCGATGTTTGTGGTGACCGCGGGCGAAGGGGTGCGCGAGCGCTCGGAAAAAGCGAAAAACGACGGATATTATTTCAAGTCCCACGGGCTGCAGGCGCTGGCGATTGAATCCGCGGAGGCCTGTGCGGAATGGCTGCATCGCAGGATTCGAGAGGATTGGGGCTTCCCGGATCCGCCAGAATTAACTATGGCGCAAAGATTCACGTCGCGATACCGCGGAAAGCGTTACAGCTTTGGCTATCCGGCTTGCCCGAATCTGGAAGATCAGGCGGGAATGTGGAAATTGCTGCGCCCGGAAGAAATCGGCGTGCAACTCACCGAAGGTTTCATGATGGACCCGGAAGCCAGTGTGAGCGCGCTGGTTTTTCAACATCCAGACTGCAGCTATTTCAGCGCGGTTGATGGCGTCCCTGCGGAAGGTTAAGCTCCGCTGTTTCTTCCTGAACGAACCTACTTACCCTGTTTTTCCAGATAATTTCGCACCGCCGCGTACGACGTCAGGTCCGGCAGTTCCATCAGATCTATCTGGGTGTCGAATTCCTGCTCCAGCACGGCAACGAGCGTTACGGCCGCCAGCGAATCCCAAGCGGCGACGGATTCCACGCTGGCGGCGCGAATTTCTTCCGGCGACAGTGACGGAAATACGGACGCGAAGCAGCGCGTCAAGCGAGCATCCATGTCAGGCATCTTTTGATTTCTCCATAGTGTAAGACCTCCCGCCGGCCAGTTACGGTGTGGGCTTCTCCGCTGCTGTTTCTTCCACGCGATGAAACAGGGGCGGTGATTTTTCCAGGAAAGATTCGCGAAAGATTTTCATGTCAGGGCCCGGCGCTGCGCCCAGCAGTTCGGTAAAAAAATCCTGAAGCGGACCATTGCGCTCGGTGGATTTGAAATCTAACGTAATTTCGTCGGCCTGGAATTTCTCGAACAATTGCTTGAGTGTGTGGTGTTCGATCCTGCGAGAGAAGGCCCTGCAACTCATTACCCAGGACTTGATGATAAGTTTTCCGTCTTCTACCTGCCCCAAAACAACGGCGATCTTACCGAGCGGTCCGTACTTGTCCCGATAAGAGGCAGTCAGCACAAAGTTGTTGGGTTCGGCAATGAATTTCGTCCAATCGGATTCGCTGAAGCGCCGGCCGTTCAGGTTGAATTGATTGGTTTTGTTCACCAACTCAAAAGAGCGGCCCTCTTTGCCGCTCTTGCTGAAGTCAAAGGAAATCAGCGAGTCAGCCCGTTTCAGGAATTCGTCGGCGCTGCCACCTTCCGTGGAAGCGTTTAGCAACGGCGCGGCATTGCGCAGGCTTTCCAGGCGGATGGCGTCTTCACTGGAAACGACGCTTTTGCCAAAAGCCGCGCGCAGTTTTACGAGCAGATCCCACACCGACTGATAATCGTCTTTTTTGAAGACCAGGCATTCCATAGCGGGAAAAGCCGCCTGGACTTCCGCAACCTCCATCGGGCTGTCGTCAACGAAAATCACCGCCTCAGGGCCGATGTTCCAGGCTTTCAGAATGCGCTGGACGGATTCGGATTTGCGTTGCCAATGCACCTCAAACGGAAAGATTTTTTCTTTCCTGAGCAGCAAATCCTGTCGTTCAAAAGCCTGCTGCACCAGCGCTGGATCATTTTTGCTCGCGACTCCTACGAGCACTCCGGCGCTTGCCAGCGAATTCAGGAATTGCTGGTACAGGCCATGAATGTGGCCGTGATGATCCAGCGTCCAACTGACGCCATCGACTCCGGCTTCGCCAAGAATTCCCAGCCAAAGAGTATCGTCGAGGTCGGTGATCAGACCTTTTTTCGGAGTAGGCGCCGGCACCAGAGAAGCCAGCAGCGCGGCAAACTCGGAAGCAAACGGCAATTTATAGGGGAAGCCGCTCAATATTTCAGACTTTATGTCAAACCTGGCGTTGGGCGCCGAGATCGAACTGAGAGCCTGGGCGTCAAGGATGCGAATTCCATGATCTGCCGAGAGCGTGGAAGCGAACTTCGCGACGGCGAGCTGCAGCCGTGCTTTTTCGGCGCTTTCCACGCTGGGAGAAGTGAAGAACAGCGGCGGCAGCGGGAGCGTAGGCGACGAGACGATGACTGTAAATTTTCGCGCTGCGGATTTTAAGGCGCGTTCCAGGCGGGCCAATTGCAATTCAGAGGAAGCGACAATTTCCTGCAGGTCGGCAGCCTGCCAGCCGCCCAAAATGCGGATGCCCAGGCGCGAATCAAGATCAGACCACTCCATAGGGACGACCACCGCATGCACATCGGCGGCATTCAAGCGCTCCAAAGTCCCTGCCAGATCGCCATACAAACCGGTTTTGATTTCGATCCGCTGCTTTGGTAAGAGCGTGCGCAGATGGGCGTGCAGGAAAGTCTGCAGATGAAGCGGCGTGAAGCCGCACGCCAGAAAAATTCTCAGCGCGGTTGCATCCTCTGGCGCGGGTTTCCTCGATAGCTCCAGCGCTTCGATAAGATTCACTGCTTCAGCCCCTGCTGCGAACGCCTAACAAAAAAGTGAAGGCGAGTATGGTTTCTGCGGATTCTGGTCATGATAGGAATGGCGGAATCTAAAAAACATCCAGATACATTGACGGTAACGCTTCCAGAGCCACGTCGTCGCGAAACAATGTCAGATAACAATGTAGAACGCGGCGGGTTGGGAAGAAACGACATTTCTTGAAGGCGGTGAGGTCCGCGTAACCGAGCACGGGGAGTGTGGCCATCTGCGCGCCCTGCGAGACAGCTTGCGCGAAAAACTGGCGAAGGAGTTGCAGGCGCTCTTCCGGTTGCAGTTCGTGCCACAGAATATCTTCGAGCAACAAAACTTTTGTACGCTGGGCATCGAGGACAGACAGGATGTATCCGGTAAGCATTCCGCGACGAGATCCGTTTTCGGCGGACGCCACGACCGCGCCCGCACGATGTAGCTGCCACTCCGCCTCTTGAGCGGACCATTCGCGCGCAAGGGGTTGCGTGGTAACGAGCGGCGCCGCAAGCTGCAGAAACCGTTCCACGGAAACGGCAGAGCTAGCCTGCCCAGAGCTGAAGTCCACAGCTTTGAGTAAGCTGCTCATATAGCGAACCGAAAAAATTCGCTGGACCGGAAGACCAAGCCGCTGGCAGGAGCCTTCGATCATGCGATTCATGGGTTCGCCGTCAACGCAAAAGTTGATCATGCCATCAAAGCCTTCGGCGCGAATGCGTTTTACGAGTTCAGTCCATAGAACGATGCCCAAGCCGGATTTCTTGAGTTCGGGAAGGACCGACAAAAAGGTATTGGTGGCGACGCGCAACGATTGCTGGCGATAAGTAATCTGGCGCTGGAATCCAGCCGCGAAAGCCACTAATGTTTCGTCACGATAAAAGGAAGGCTGCAACGAGCCACTGGCACCCGGCGCAGTGAGGAAGGAGTGTAGGAATTCAGCGGAATAATACAAGGATTGCTGGCTGTTTTCTGACCAGGAACGCTGCAGTAACTCCTCGAGGGCTCCATATTCGCCTCGGAAGTTTTCGATGGAGCGGCGGGTGCTCTGGGAAGTGTTGGAATCTTTGGACAATCGAGGTCAGCTCTTAGGCACTCACGGCAATAGCCGGCGTGGAATGACCGAACGGGGATTTCCTGAACATTATATCATTCACCACGCCGTGTAGCGGCCGACGGAAACCAAACGTAGCGCCATCAGTAGCGGAGGGGCAACACTCCATTGAGCGGCAACGAAAAAGAGCCAGTGACTGCAGGCGCGCCGCGTTTCAGCGTAATCATCACATTCCACAATCAGCGGGATTTCGTCAGGGATGCACTGGATTCTGCATTTTTGCAGCGGCATGCCAACTACGAAATCATTGTGGTGGATGATGCTTCGAGTGATGGGAGTCCGCAGCTTCTGCAGGAGTACCGCGAGCGAGTGCACTTATTGTGTCTCGAGAAAAACGTGGGCGCCTGCGCGGCACGCAATCGCGGCGCTGCGGCAGCGCGCGGGGAATTCCTGGTCTTTTTGGATGGAGACGATGCGTTTCTACCGTGGGCGCTGGACGTGTACGAACGAATCGTGGCGGCAACAAATCCAAAAATAATTCTGGGAACGATGCGCTGGTTTGAAGGGACGATGGAAGGGCTGCGGGCTGGCGAAACGCCTTCTGAAATTGCGGTGGTGGAGTATGGCGACTACTTCCGGAGGGATCGTGGGTACGGGCACAGCGCCAGCGCCATGGTCATCGCCAAACAAGCCTTCGATGGCGTGAACGGCTGGCTGGAGGGATTTTTTCCGCTTGAAGACGTGGAACTGGCGATGAGATTAGGCACCGCGGGGCGCACCGTGCAAATTGTGGAACCGCAGACCATCTGGCATCGCGCGCACTCCGGCAATTCGATCAACAACGTTTTGTCTTTCATGCCCGCGATGCAGGATTTGCTGCGGCGAGAGCGAGAGGGACTTTATCCGGGAGGCGCGGGTCGCCGATCGGAAAGGCGCGGACTGATCGGGGGCGTCGCCATTCACTGGATTAAGCGGGCATTGAAGAGTGGATTGCGAACAGCGGCATTCAAACTTTGGGCCAGCAGCGCCGGTGTGATTGCGACTGCTCTCATCCGAAAAGCCGCAGCGAAATTGCACGGGCAGCGACCCGTGGAAAAGATTCAGGTGCAAGACTTGTCCGTGCCAGGTTAATTTATCACTCAGGGTTTGGACAGCTGGGCTGCCACGAAGTTTTTTAAAGGGCCCACAATGGTCATCTGCTCGGCGTCGAGTTCATTGAAATCGATTTCGCGGCCAAAGTGATCCTGCAGAGCGGTCATAAGCTCGAGCAAGCCAAGCGAATCAACATATCCATTGAGCAGCAGATCGCAATCGTCAGGCAAATCAGCGGGGATTTCACGAGCTTGCTCGCGCAGTGATTTGGCGACATAAGTTTGCAGAAACGCCTGCACCTGATCTGGTGTTACCGCGGTCATAAACCCTCTTCCAGTAGTTTTTGCATCGCTTTACGATCGTACTTATTGTTAGCGTTGCGCGGCAATCTTCCCATGAAGTGAAAGCGGCGCGGCACCATGTACTCGGGCAAATCGGCGGCCACAGTTTGGCGAAGTTTCTCCTGCCCGGATTCGCTTCCCTCGATGAACACTTCCACGCCGCCAAAACCACTGTCGGTTTTTGGCCATCCGACGGCAACCACACCATCGAGCTTGCAGGCATCGCGGACCTTGGCTTCGACCTCGCCGAGCTCTACGCGATGCCCAAAAATTTTAACTTGTGAATCGATTCGTCCCAGATGCGTGAGCGGTTTTTTTCCTTCCGGCCTTCTCACGCGGTCGCCGGTGCGGTAGTAAATCTCGGACTTACCGGGAGGCACAAGAAAAGCTGCGGCAGTCTTCGCGGGGTCCCTCCAGTAGCCCAGCGATGTCTGCGGACCGTTCATGAGCAGCTCCCCTTCCTGACCGGGAGCCACTTCGCAAAGATTGTCATCGACGACCAGTACGTCCATATCAGGATAAGGATAGCCGATGGGCACGATGCCCAACTCGGATTCCGCGGCGGAATTTGGCGGATCCCAGCGATACAGCGTGCAAGCGATGGTCAGTTCTGTGGGCCCATACAGATTTTCGACAATGGAATTCGGAGCTGCAGCCAGCCAGGCCGTCGCTGAAGAAATGGGAAGTGGTTCGCCGCAAAACAAGCTGTAGCGCAACGAAGCATACTGCCCAGGCTTGAGCATGCCGAGCTGCTTCATGAACACCGCAGTGGAAGGAACGGAAAACCAGATGGTGAGTTTGGCGTCGTTTATAAATTTTCCGGGCTTGATTAAAGTCTTTTGCGACGGACAACAAACGCAAGCACCACGCTCCCACGCCACAAACATGTCAAAGACGGATAGATCGAAAGTCATGTCGAACATCTGCGAGAGGCGATCGTTTTCGGTAATCTGATAGCGCTCGACCATGTAGTCCAGGAAGGTGGTGACGTTGCGTTGCGCCACCGCCACGCCCTTGGGGATGCCAGTGCTGCCCGATGTAAATAAAAGATAAGCGATGGAGTCAGCGGCGAGTTCGGGTTCCAGCCACTCCCCCGGCGATTTTAGATCGTTGGCACCCAGGAATTTGTGCCGAGGCCAATTACTCCTGTGATTTTCGGTGTCACGGAGGTCGGGAATCAAAACCGCTAACGGCCGTTCGACTGCGTCTAGCAACTTGCCTAGTTGCGGCAGTGAACCTTCGTCGACAACGATGGTAGAGCACTCGGACCGATCGAGCATCACTTGCGTGCGTTCGCTGGGAAACGTTCGATTCAGAGGTACGTAACCATTTCCGGCCAGCAAAGATCCAAGCACACCGGCAAAGGCGGTCGGGCTTCGGTAGGCAAAAACGGCCGTAAGCGGGGTAGCAGCCGGGTCCTGAAGAGACTGGATAGTTGCGGCGAGACGTAGAGCCATATTACGCAATTCCAGGTAAGTGAATTCCTGGTTGTTGGCGAGAAGTGCGGGCCGTCTTGCAAACTTTTCTGAAGATTTCACGAAACCAGACCACAGGGGGCGACGCACGAAAGAGTGACCTCCGATATTGCAGTCAGTATTTTAATCGGCAAACCCAAGATTTGAGCATCGGGTTTTTATCCCGGCGATGGAATACACCAGGTTCCTCCTATTCAAGGGATTACCGCTCAAGCGAGGCCTCTGGCGGATTTTCGTCAAACGCCCGGGGAAGGCAGTACTTTGCCATTTGCTGGAAGTAATACAGCGTCTCAAGAACAAGCCCGTGATAAATTTATCGCAACTTATTCATTATGCTAGACTTGGTGTAGGTACCCTCTGCGAGATCTGAAATAGTCTGGTACATAAGTTGCACTCATCTCCTTAAGCTGTCCGTCCCGGCCCGCAACAGTGCGTCTGGCCGGGGGTTAGGATAAGAAGCCCCGCCCGAACACGCCGTTAGTAACGCCGTTTACAGCCCACGGGACGGCAGATACACTGGAGAGGCTGGTTTCCCGGTGCCCCGACTTTTTGAAGCGCGTTTTGGAGGAGATGGAGATGAGTGCCAGGACAATTGCCGGCTTGGTGATCGCCGCCTGCCTATTCACCCAAATAGGAGTTTCGAAGGCGCAAAATAGTGCGCCGGCTGCGCAAGATTCCAGCGCTCGAGCCACGCAGGAAGCGCCCGCTGCAATTCCGACCGATCCAGCCTATAAAATCGGCCCGCAAGACATGTTGCGCATTGACGTCTGGAAAGAACCTGACATTTCGCGGCTAGTACCAGTTCGGCCCGATGGAAAAATCACCCTGCCTCTGTTAAACGATATCCAGGCTGCGGGACTGACTCCGGTGCAATTGGCAGCCAAAATTGCGGAGGGCCTGAAAAAATACATTACCAGTCCGCAGGTTACGGTAGGGGTCACGGAGATCAACAGCCGCCGAATTTTCGTTACGGGAGAGGTCACGAGACCAGGAGCTTTCCCTCTCTTGCCGAACATGACCGTGTTGCAAGCACTTTCCAGCTCGGGTGGATTTACGCAATTTGCGAGGTTGAAGAACATTTACGTGCTGCGAATGGAAGACGGCAAGCAGGTGAAGCACGCGTTCAACTATAAGGATGCGGTATCAGGGAAGCATGCCGAGCAGAACATAATGCTTGAAGGCGGCGACGTCATCGTAGTGCCGTAAAGGACAGAGATGAAGAGCTGGTTTACATCGCTATCGAGAGTTACCGTTTTGTGCGGAAGCGTGGGGCTGTGCCTCGCGGGCGTCACGCAGGTGCACGCGCAGGATCAGGAGCAGGATCAGAATCAAACTCCCGCACAGCAGGAAGAGAACACCAAACCGAAGCCGGCGGCTCATGCGCCGATCATCGATACCAACGAACCGCCGGATGCGACGACGGATCCGAACGCATTGAAGCCCGACGAGACCCCACTAACAGGGGTGCAAACGCCGGGATTGGGAACGGCAGAATTCCGCCACAGCTATTGGGTTCCGGGCTTTCAGGTGGCCACGACCGCGCAAAATGGAGGCGGCAACGGCGATTGGTTCGATACCACTTATCTGGCGGGAAATCTGAGTTTGTCAGAAGCGTGGGCGCATTCGCACCTGGCGCTTAATTATTCGGGGGGCGGATATTTTTCAACCGAGGGCAATCATTCCAGCGGTTCGTACCAGCAATTGGGGCTGGTGCAATCTTTTCACTGGGCCCGGTGGCAGTTGGATTTTTTTGATGAATTTTCCTACCTGCCGACGAGTCAATTCGGTTTCGGAGGATTGTCTAACATCGGAACGCCGGGAATAGGAGGCTCGCTATCTCCGGGGGCGCCCGGATTGGGCGGGAATGTGGTGCCAGACCAGTCCGTGCTCACGGCCAATGGACCGCGTTACAGCAATAGTTTTGCGACCCAAGCCAATTTTCTGACGAGTCCGCGGGGATCGATCACGCTGGTAGGTTCCTATGGGATCCTGCGTTTTTCGGATGCGGGAAATATTGACAATGACGATTTTGTTGGCAGCGTCGGGTATAACTATGTAATTTCCAGGAAAGATACCATCGGCCTGTTGTATCGCTTCACCGCGTATCACTTCACGGGCCTGCCGCAAGCAATCGGCGACCACGTTTTCAATGCCGCGTACAGCCGAAGGATAACCGGACGGCTGGCGGTAGCATTATTCGCCGGGCCGGAAATCACCAAATTCCGAATCCCTATCGGTACAGAAACGGATCATGTGGGCGTGGCCTTTGGTGCGAGCGCTTCCTATGCCTTCCAACGAGGGGGGGTGACGCTGGGCTATAACCACGGCACCACGGGCGGAAGCGGCATCGTCGCGGGAGCTACTGGAGACAACTTGACCGTGAATGCCAACAGGCAGCTCACGCGGCAGTGGTCTGCGCGCGGAAATTTTGGATATGGGCGCACGAGCGCGTTCAACGGCAATGGAGTTTCGACCCCGGCATTCAATTCGTTTTACTTCGGCGCAGGGCTAGATCGGCCGCTGGGCCGCAACGCTTTGTTGTCTTTCGGTTATACCGGATACCTGGTGCACCAGAGCGATGTAGCGTGCGGCGGCACATGCAGCTCGACATTCACGCAACACCAGATTGCCGTTGGATTTCAGTGGCACACGCGGCCGTTTGTGTTGCGCTAGGTTTGCAATCAGTGAGAACAGACCATGTATAAGAGCTATTTCGGCTTAAAAGAAAATCCGTTCAACGTTAATCCCGATCCTCGTTATCTGTACCTGACGAAGCAAATCGAGGAAGCGCTGACCGGGTTGATGTACGGCATCCAGACCCGCAAGGGCTTCATCACTCTTACGGGCGAGGTGGGCACCGGAAAAACGACGCTGGTGAACCGCTTGCTGGACTGGCTGCGGCAACGCCGAACGCGTACTGCATTTCTCTTCAATTCCAGAATGAATACCAGCCATTTGTTTGATTTCATCCTGGCGGAATTTGATATTCCCTGCGAGTCCAGAACCAAGAGCCAGCAACTGATGAAACTTAATCAATGGTTGCTGGAACGCTACCGGGCTGGGGAAACGGCTGTACTGATCGTCGACGAAGCTCAGAACCTGACTTATCCAGTGCTGGAAGAGATAAGGCTTCTCACCAATCTGGAGACTTCCACAGAAAAGCTTTTACAGATCGTGTTGTCAGGCCAACCGGAACTGGAAGACAAATTGAAGTTGCCGCAATTGCGCCAGTTGAAGCAACGCATCACTCTGCGTTGCAAAACCGCGCCGCTCACTAAGGAACAAACCCACGCCTACATCGCCGAGAGGTTGCGGATTGCCGGAAGCGTAGAACAAATCTTCTCGCCGGAATCCATGGATGCAGTGCACCTGTACTCGATGGGTATTCCACGCATCGTGAATCTGCTGTGCGAGCATTCGCTGATTAACACCTATGTGGAGCAAGAGCGAGTGGTGACTCCGAAAATTGTCGAAGATATCGCCCGCGAATTTCAGTTGGACGAAATCGATCCGATTCCGCCGCCCAGATCGTCGGTTTCCCCGACAGACAATGACGTCTACAATTCCGAGACGTTTGTGCAAAACCTGGGAGAAGCCTTGTCCCGGTTTCGGATCAGTTCGCCAACGGTAACCTCCTCTCGGGATAAAAAGTAAAACCTGCCAAGCAGCAAGCAAGACCGCGGTTGAAAAATCCACGTACGAGTGTCTGAGATGTCATGTACCGAAACGCGCATCCGCCGCGCTGCCGGGCCAACACACAAGCGGAATGTGCCAGAATATTTACTGACATCTTAGAGCCCCGATGCTCAACAGAATTTACTACTTCCTGAAACCCTGCATACCCTGGCAACTGCGCCTGGCGTTACGGCGAAAACGCGCCGCATCTCGCCGCGAAACCTACAGCCCGATTTGGCCAATTGACCCTCAAGCGGGCGCGCGGCCTCCTGGATGGCCCGGATGGCCAGACGGCAAGCAGTTCGCGTTGGTGCTGACGCATGACGTGGAAGGCGCCAAAGGCCTCTCGCGAGTCCAGCAGCTGATGGATCTGGAGATCAGAAACGGCTTTCGGTCTTCGTTTAATTTTGTGCCCGAAGGCGAGTACGTCGTTCCAGCCGAGATGCGCGCGTCGATGGTCAGCGCGGGATTCGAGATTGGAGTACACGGACTGGAGCACGACGGAAAGTTGTACGCTTCAAAAAACGAATTCGCGGATAAGGCCAGGCATATTCGAGAGTACCTACAGCGATGGGGCGCGTCGGGGTTTCGTTCCCCGTTGATGCAACACAAGTTGCCGTGGATTCACCAGCTGGGCGTTGAATACGATGCATCCACGTTTGATACCGATCCCTTCGAGCCGGAGCCCGATGCAGTTGGCACGATTTTTCCGTTTTGGGTGCCGGGACCGCACGGCGGCGGTTTTGTGGAGCTTCCTTACACGCTGGCGCAGGACTTCACGCTCTTCGTAGTGCTGCGAGAGACCAACATAGACATCTGGAAAAAGAAACTGGATTGGATCGCCGAGCGCGGGGGCATGGCGTTACTGAACACGCATCCGGACTATATGTGTTTCGAAGGCGAGCGCAAGCGGGACGAGTTTCCGGTCGGATTCTACGAAGAATTATTACGTTACGTGCGAGAGAAATATGAAGGAGCGTACTGGTCGGCAAATGCGCGCGAAGTCTCGCGCTATTACTGCGCCAACGTCCCGCAGGCAGCGCGAAATTCGCGCAAGAAAATTTGCATGGTGGTGCACAACAGCTACGAAACGGACAATCGCGTGCGGCGTTATGCAGAAGCCCTGGCCAAGCGCGGCGATCATGTGGATGTGATTGCCCTGGCGGGCGGCAAGGTTCCCATGGGCTCGGAAGAGATCTGTGGCGTCACGGTTTTTCGAGTGCAACATCGGGTCCGCGACGAAAAAGGAAAGTGGAGTTACGCGTCGAGATTACTGCGTTTCCTTTTCGTTTCCTCCGCGGTCTTGACTAAGCGGCACCAGCGTGTGCGGTACGACGTGATCCACGTGCATAACCTTCCGGACTTCCTGGTGTTCGCGGCGTGGTATCCGAAAATCACCGGCACCCGGATCATCCTGGATATTCACGATATCGTCCCGGAATTGTTCGCCAATAAGTTCGACGCCGAATCTGGAAATTTTTATATCGGCCTGCTCAAACTTGTGGAAAAGGCGGCCGCGGCCTTCGCTGATTTTGTCATCGTGTCGAATCATCTGTGGTACGAGAAACTGATTTCGCGCTCAGTGCCGAAGGAAAAATGCTCAGTATTTCTGAATCATGTGGATTCCGCGCTTTTCTACCGGCGTGAACGGACCCGCACAGACGACAAAGTGATTGTTCTGTTTCCGGGGAGTTTTCAGTGGCACCAGGGACTGGACCTGGCCATTGAAGCATTCGCGGTGGTGCAAAAGCAGGTTCCCAACGCGGAATTTCACATATATGGCGCGGGTGATGAAAAATCGGAACTGGTTGCGCTCACTGCACGACTGGGCCTGAACGACAGTGTGAAGTTCTGCGGCAGCGTGTCGCTGGAATCCATTGCCGACGTCATTTCCAATGCGGATCTGGGCGTAGTTCCGAAGCGAGCGGACTCATTTGGTAACGAAGCTTACAGCACAAAAATAATGGAATACATGTCGCAGGGCGTGCCGGTGGTGCTGTCGCGAACGAAGATCGACAATTTTTACTTTGATGATTCCGTCGTAAGGTTTTTTCCTTCGGGAGATGTGCCGGCTCTGGCCACAGCAATGCTTGAGGTTATCCAAAACAAGCCTTTGAGAGAGTCGTTGATCGAGGGCGGGTACCGATATGTAGATCAGCATAGCTGGGATCGCCGGAAGTCCGAGTACCTCGAATTGGTGGATAGCCTTTCCACTGAAGCTTTCCCGGATCCTGGAAGCCCGGCAATTGAGGCCCTGAGGGCCGACCGGTAAGCCCAGGTGATAAATCAGAGACAGGCATTCAACGAAGTGGACAAAAAAGGCTCGCGCCAGTTGCAAACTTTAGGTCACGTCCGTAGACCAAGTAGAATTTGGCTGTAAGCCACTATGGTTCAACAACTTAGCTATTAGCTGCGGGGAGCCTGCGCCGTATATTCTGGCAAGGCGATTGCTCTACCTTTAGTCACGCGGCATTTCGCTTCAACTCTGTAGCAGTGGTTGGTCTTGAGATTACGCATTCGAAAGTTTTGCGAAGAGGTCCCAGGACATGGGAAGTAGCAGTGATGACCGATTGCGTACCGGCGACTGGGTGCAGATCAAGTGCCCGCGGGATATTGCGGCGACGCTGGACGCAGAGGGACAGTTTGAACAATTGCCGTTCATGCCCGAGATGGTGCGATTTTGCGGCCAGCGTATGCGAGTGGTTCGCCGAGCGCAGAAGACCTGTATCGAGTATCCCGGCGGGGGATACAAGATCCGCGAATTTTTGAATAATAACGTCTTCGTCCTCGAAGAAGCCCGCTGTTCGGGCCAGGATCACGACGAATGCCAGCGGGCCTGCACAATCTTTTGGAAGGAGGCATGGTTCAGAAAGCTTGCCGCGGGAGAAGCGCCGTCTGCTATGGATTTTTCTGGCATGGATGAGCTGCGCGGCAAACTGAAGACTAGGGCATCCCCGACCCGCTACATTTGCCAGTCGACCGAACTTTCAAAAGCCACGCAACCGTTAGCTCGCGGGCGCATCCTTGCAAAGTGTATCGACGAAATCCGCAGCGGCAGCCGGGGAATTCTGGAAATGATCAGCCTGGTGGTGGCGCCAATGTGGCGTAAGGCGACCCGCCGAATTCCACGCAAGAGGTTAGCTGGCACTTTGAAGCGCACCCCGGCAGGAAATCTGGGACTGCAACCGGGAGAATGGGTGACTATCAGGCCCGCAAGCGAAATCGCCGAAACCTTGGACAATAAAGGTCGGAATCGCGGCCTGAGTTGCGACTATGGAATGAGCAATCACAGCGGTGAGAAATTACGCGTGCGACACCGGCTGGATCGCATGATCTCCGAACCCACTGGGGAGATGCGCAAGGTGGAATCCACGGTCGTGCTCGAGGGCTTGAATTGTACCTGCGCCAACGTGGTGGGCGGTTGTCCGCGGCAGGATTTCATTTACTGGCGGGAGATCTGGTTGAAGCGGCTGGATGCGCCAGAGAATTTGGGCTCGATGGAAAATCTCGAGCGGGATTTGCAGAAGGAATCACCAAGCGAGGTAAGCATATGAAAGCAGAAATCGAACACCGAGACAATTTATCTTATGAAGAATTTGCGCGGGACTATCAGTACGCTAACAAGCCAGTGGTGATTACCGACGCGCTCAAGGGTTGGAAAGCAATGGAGCGCTGGACTCCGGAATTTTTCAAGCAAAACTTTGCGGACATGAAATTCAGCCTTCCCGAAAAAGGTAAAGCGGCATACAAGGCCGACGGCAGGGGCGAGGTCGAATACACTATGGCCAGTTTCATTGACCGGGTGCTCGGCTCCACGGAAGAAAATCCCGCCCCCTATTTCCGCAACCAGATCCTGTACGACATGTTTCCCACGTTGAAGCAGGATATCCAACCGTTGCCGGAATATTTCCAGCCCAACTGGCTGCCGGACCGTTACATGGTCAAGTACGTGGGAGAAGTATTGAACCGCGGCGCGGCTTTGGAAATTTATATTGGCGGGCAGGGCGGCGCGTTTCCAGTACTGCACTACGATGGAGCCGGCGCGCATGCCTTCCTGATGCAGGTATACGGACGCAAGCAATTCATTATTTATCCGCCGAGCCAGGAAAAGTTTCTTTACCCCTCGCCGGAAAAAGAGAATCTGTCTCTTATCAACAGTGTGGACAACCCAGATCTGGCGAAATTCCCGCTTTTCGCGCAAGCGGAGCCCACGGTGTTTGTTCTGGAACCGGGCGAGATGTTGTTCATCCCCAGCCACTGGTGGCACACCACCAAAATGTTGACGCCGAGCATTTCGATTTCCGCCAACGTCGTGAATCAGTCGAACTGGCATGAGCTGGTGACCTTCGTTTCCATGCGCCGGCGCAATCCCTTGATGTCCTTTGCAAGCCGGGTATACCTCACTGGCGCGGGCGCGAAGCGCTCTTGGCGCGATCGCAACTGGCGAAAGCGGGCGCTAGCCTCCTAAAGCAGCAATTTTGGGAGTCACGATTTTCAGTTCGATGAGATTGGTTCGTCCCCATGGTCGAAAAAACTGAGAAGGCTTTCAGTCCCACGAAAACTCGCACGGCGTTGATGACGGTGACGGCCAATTTTACGGCCGAGCCTGTCGGAGATACGCTGCGTTTCTGGATTGACCGGCTGGCATTGCAGCCAGCGCGCCTAGAATTTTCCGCCTACAACCAGGTATTTCAAGAGCTAACCGCTCCAGATAGCCTGCTGGCTTCCAGTGAGGCAGGCGTGAATTTTATGCTGATCCGCCTGGAAGACTGGGCCCGCGAACACAAAGCGGAAGATCAGCTTAACGCCATTTCCACCGCCACGCGCGAGTTCATTACGACATTTGGAGAGTTTGCGAAACGCGCCAAACGCCCCACTGTCTTGGTGATCTGTCCACCGTCGCAGCACACTGCGGAAAGAGCACAAGTGCGTGCGTTGCTGCAGGAGCTGGATGCTGAGATACAAACTGCGCTCGGATCGCTTCGCGGCGTGCATCTGGTCGGCGCGCAAGACGTCTCTGCCCTGTATCCTGTCGAAGTTGTCGATGATCCCGAAAACGACCACCAGGCGCATATTCCCTTCAGCGCGGCTTACTGGGCGGCCCTCGGCACGATCCTGGCGCGCAAAGTTCGCGCGCTGCTCAGCGCTCCTTACAAAGTAATTGTGGTGGATGCCGACAATACGCTTTGGGGTGGCGTGGTGGGGGAAGTTGGCGCCGCGCAGGTGGACATTAGCGGCGAATATCTGGAACTGCAACAAGCTTTGAAAAAACAGAAAAGCAGCGGCGTTCTGCTGGCGCTGGCCAGCAAAAACGAAGAAGCCGATGTGGCCGAAGTGTTCAAGCGCAAAGAAATGGTTTTGCGGCGCGAAGACTTCGTGGCCTGGAAAATAAACTGGGAACCCAAGTCGCAGAACATTGCCGGGCTGGCCAGAGAACTGGAATTGGGGCTGGACAGCTTCGTTTTTTTGGACGACAACCCTGTGGAGTGCGCGGACGTGCATGGAAATTGTCCGGCGGTCACGACACTGCAATTGCCGGTGGCTGGGAGTGGACGCATTGCAAACTTTCTGCGTCACGCCTGGGTCTTTGATCGCAGCGGCGCGACGGCTACCGATGAGAAGCGCACAGAGCTCTATCGCGAACAAGGCGAACGCAACCGCTTCAAAACCGCCGCAACTTCATTCCGAGACTTCATTGATGGACTAAATCTGCAGGTTTCCATCGAACCGCCCACACCGGGGGATTACGAGCGTGCCGCGCAACTGACGCAACGGACCAACCAGTTCAACACCACCGGCATTCGCAGGCTTTCCAGCGAGCTCGGCGCGCTGCTGGAATCGGGTGAACGCCGCATGCTCATGGTGAGTGCGCGCGACCGCTTTGGCGATTACGGGCAAGTGGGGCTGGCCGTGTTGCTGACCGACGGCCAGAAACTGATTGTCGAAAATATTCTGATGAGTTGCCGCGTGCTCGGTAAAGGCGTCGAGCACCGCTTGATGGCGGCTATCGGGCGTGAAGCCCAGCGCCTGAACGCCACAACAGTGGTAATTCCATTCGCACGCACAGACCGAAATCAGCCCGCTGAAAAATTCCTGAAATCGCTGGGCATAAATTTGCGCGACGACGGAACGTTCCAGATCAGCACCGCCGAAGCGGCGGCCGTGGTATTCATCCCCGGAATCACCGCGCCGGAGGAAATTCGCGAAGACCGCGACGGGGCGCGGACCGGCGGCTCACCATCTGCAATCAATTTTCTCGAGATTGCCACGGAGCTCACTTCTGTTGACGCGATTTTGTCTGCAGTGGCCAGTCACTTGCGCCGCGCGCGTCCGGCGCTGGCCAATGAAGCGGTCCTGCCGCGCAATGCCCGCGAAGCGCTCATCGCCAAAATCTGGGAAGACGTGCTGCACCTCGACCAGGTTGGCGTGACGGATTCGTTCCTCAGCCTGGGCGGGCAATCTTTGCAAGCGGCCAGCATCGCGGCGCGTTTGTCCGCGGAATTTGGCGTGCACATCCCGTTGATGGCGGTACTGACGCAGCCTACCATCGTCGAACTCGATGAAGTGATCACCCGCGCAAAGCGGTCCGGCGCATCCGCCACTCTGCCGAAAGCAACAACGCAAGCTTTGTCAGCGGCGCAACAACGGCTGTGGTTTCTGGATCAATTTATTCCCTACCGCGCTGCCTATAACATCCCGTTGGCGCGCCGCATCCGCGGGCCTCTCAATATCGATGCGCTGAAAAAGGCTTTGAGCCTGGTGACGCTGCGTCATGACACGCTGCGTTCGGCATTCAGTGCGCAGGACGGCGCGGCGGCCATCACTCAAACAAGTGCCCCGAGATTTTTCTTCCAAAAGTTAAGCGCCGCGAGCGAAGCGGAAGCGCTCAGTCTGGCCGGTACGGAATCCAGTCACCGATTTAACTTGTCCGACGAACCTTTATTGCGTGCCTTGCTGATCTCGCTGGGCTCCAGCGATCACCTTCTGGTTCTCACCGTGCACCACATCGTGTCAGATGGCTGGTCCATGGGAGTTCTCCTGGAAGATTTGTCGGACGCTTATGCCGCGGCGGACGCTGGACGCGAACCGGCATGGAAAGCGTTGCCCGCCACCTACGCAGATTACGCGGAATGGCGACGCCAGCGCTTGGGCGCTGGAGATTTCCAGAGCGATCTGGATTACTGGAAACAGGAATTACGCGGCGCGCCCGCGCTGCTTGAAATACCAACGGACATGCCGCGACCTTCGGTGATGACCTACGCGGGTGGGAATGTTCGCCAGCGAATTCCCGCGGCCTCGCGCAAAGCCCTGGAGAAATTGGCGGAACGCGAGAATTGCACTCCTTTCGCGGTGATGCTGGCGGTGTTTCAAACGATGTTGCACCGCTACAGCCAGCAGGAAGACATCGTCGTGGGAGTTCCAGTGGCGGGACGCACTCACGACTCGCTGGAAAAAATCGTCGGCTGCTTTGTGAATACGCTGGCGATTCGCTCGGCGGTAGATGGCGAAGCGCCCTTTACGAAACATTTGCAGAGAACGCGCGGAAAACTCCTGGAAGCTTTGGCGCACCAGGATTTGCCATTCGATTACCTCGTCAACGAACTCGGGCTGGCGCGCGATTTGAGTCACTCGCCGGTCTTTCAGGCCATGCTGGTTCTGCAAAGCGACATTGACAACGCGTTTGTCCCACGCGGTACGGACGTGCGCTCTGTTGATGTTCACAACGGCGGCGCGAAGTTCGATGTGCTGCTGGAAATAACGCCGGCGGGCAATGAATATTCGCTGATGCTGGAATTCAACAAGAGCCTGTTTGTCGCGGAAACCGCCGAGCGCATGCTGGGACACTTAACGCACCTGGTGGAGCAGGCTTGCGCATCGCCGGAAACGTCCCTGGCGCTCCTGCCCCTGATGGGAGAGCGAGAGTTGCAGCACACCATTGCGCTCACCAATGGCAAAGAGTCCGTGGCGTTCGCGAATGCCGGCCTGCTCCACAAAATTATTGAGCGGCAAGTGGCGGCCACCCCCAACGCTCCAGCACTGACGTTTGAAACAACCACGCTTAGCTACGACGAAGTGAACCGGCGCGCTAATCAACTGGCGCATCACCTGATAAAACTTGGCGTAGGTGCGAACGAACTCGTAGGCGTTTGCGCGGAACGCTCCATCCAAATGGTCATCGCGCTGCTCGGCACCATCAAAGCCGGCGGCGCATACATGCCGCTGGATCCCGAATATCCCGCTGACCGATTGGGTTTGATGTTGCAGGACGCCAGGCCGAAGGCGGTGCTTACTCAGAATTCGTTGCGCAATGTTTTGCCGCCGCATGAAATTCCGACGATCAGCCTGGATACCGAGTGGTCGAGGATCGCTTCCGAATCAACCGCCAATCCAGATGTGCCGCTCACGCCGACCGATGCCGCCTACGTAATCTACACTTCGGGCTCCACCGGGATGCCAAAAGGCGTGGTAAACGTTCACGAAGGCATTGTGAACCGGCTGCTGTGGATGCAGGACGCCTATCAGCTTACGTCCACGGACCGCGTGTTGCAAAAAACGCCTTACAGCTTTGACGTTTCGGTCTGGGAATTCTTTTGGCCGCTGATGACCGGAGCGCATCTCGTTGTGGCTCGTCCCGATGGCCACCGCGATCCCGCGTATCTTGCGGAAATTATCGTGAGTGCCGGAATCACCACGATGCATTTCGTCCCTTCCATGCTGCGAGTATTCCTGGAAGCGGTGAAGCTGCCCAAGCATGGGAAGCTGCGCCAGGTTTTTGCCAGCGGTGAAGCCTTGACCGCCGATCTGCAAAGCATGTTCTTCGCCGCGTGTGACGCGGAACTTTTCAATTTGTACGGGCCGACAGAAGCTGCGGTGGACGTCACGCACTGGACCTGCCGCCGCAATGATCCGCGAAATTTCGTTCCCATCGGATATCCGATCACCAACATTCAGATTCACATTCTGGATAAAAAGCTGAAGCACGCGCCCGTGGGAATCCCTGGCGAGCTGCACATTGGCGGCATTGGCCTGGCGCGTGGCTACCTGAACCGCCCGGAATTGACGGCCGAGAAATTCGTCAACGACCCTTACCGGCATGCGCCCAACGCGCGCCTGTACAAGACCGGCGATCTGGCGCGTTATGTGGCCACCGGCGAAGTGGAATATCTCGGGCGCATAGATCACCAGGTAAAAATTCGGGGCTTCCGCATTGAGCTCGGCGAAATTGAATCCGCGCTGTCTGAGCATCCGGGCGTTCGCGATGTTGCGGTGGTGGCTCGCGGCGACGCTCCGGGGGCCAAAAGATTAGTGGCTTACCTGGTGGCCTCTTCACCCGCACCAGAGATCAGCGTTTTGCGTGAGCACTTAAAACAGACGTTGCCGGAATATATGGTGCCGTCCGTTTTTGTGTTCCTCGAAAACATGCCGCTGACCATCAGCGGAAAGATTGACCGCAAAGCGCTGCCGACGCCCGAACAGCAGCGGCCCGAACTAGCCGATTCGTACGTGGCCCCCCGGACGGAAGCGGAGAAGAAACTCGCGGCTATCTGGTCTAAGGCTTTGCGTGTGGAACAGGTGGGGATCAACGACAACTTTTTCGAGTTGGGCGGCGACTCCATTCTCAGCATTCAAATTATTTCAGCCGCTCGACGCGTGGGATTGAAACTCACGCCAAAAATGTTGTTCGCGAATCAAACCGTTGCGACGTTGGCTGCCGCCGCAGGAGTTACTGAAACCGAACAAACCGCGGAAGCTTCGGCTACGGACGAGATGGTCGGCGGTGAAGCGCCACTTACCCCCATCGAACACTGGTTTTTCGAACAAAACCTCGTGGACGCGCAGCATTTTAACCAGGCTTTTCTTTTTACGGTCACCGAAAATCTGGACCGCACCGCGCTCGAGAATGCGCTCGTCGCTTTAAGCCGCCACCATGATGCTTTGCGCCTGCGATTCCAACACGACGGTCAGAACTGGCGTCAGCGTTACTCCACTGAAGTGGAAAGCGCGCCCCTCGCGTGGAAGGACCTCTCGCAGGTAGCGCCAATCGCCTGGAAAGCGGAGATTGAATCTGCTGCGGCAGAAGAACAGGCCAGTCTGAATATTCAGAACGGCTCGCTATGGCGGGTGGTCTATTTTCATCTCGGCGGCAGCGAACCGGCGCGCTTGCTATTCGTCGTTCATCACCTCGCGGTAGACGGAATCTCCTGGCGGCCCCTGCTGGAAGATCTGGAAAGCGCCTATCAGCAACTGAAAGCCGCCAAAGCTGTGACGCTGCCGGCGAAGACGGCTTCTTACAAAGTCTGGGCAGAGCGACTTGAAAAATTGGCCGCTTCGGGAGCACTGCGCAAAGAGCTGCCGTTCTGGATGGCTGTCACCGACCCCGCGTCGCTGAAGTCTGCGCTGAAACCTTTGGCCATGGACGCAATTAAGTTAGCCGAGAATACCGAGAGCAAAGCAAAGAAAATAAAAGTAATGCTGGACCGGGACGCAACCCAGGCGTTGCTGCAAACTGTCCCAGCAGCATACAACACGCATATCAACGATGTGCTGCTTACAGCCTTGGCACGCGCGTGGTCGGAATGGACGGGCAGCAATATCCTGTACACCAACCTGGAAGGCCACGGACGGGAGAATTTGTTTGATGACGTGGATATTTCGCGCACGGCGGGATGGTTCACTTCGATTTTTCCTGTTCGCCTCGAATTGAAAGATGCGGCGAAAGACTGGCGGCCCGGCGAAGCGCTGAAGTCAGTCAAAGAACAGTTGCGCGGCATTCCGCAGCGTGGTGTTGGCTATGGGATCCTGCGCTACCTCGAGAGCAGCGGCGAATTGGCCGCGCGGCCCGAACCGGCGATGGTATTCAACTATTTTGGACAGTTCGACCAGGCCATCGCGGGTTCGAAACTGTTTCGCTTCGCAGAAGAATCCACTGGACCGTGGCACGCTCCGTCGCAAAAACGCCGCCACGTTCTGGAAATTAACAGCATGGTCACCGGCGGCCGGTTGGAAGTCGAATGCGGCTACAACCCTGCGCTGCACGCAGAGAAAGATATACGGCGCTTCACAGAAGAAGTTCTCAACGCATTGAAAGAAATCATCGAACACTGCCAGTTGCCGGAGTCCGGGGGACGCACGCCGTCAGACTTCCCGTTGGCCAAGCTGAACCAGGCTTCGCTGGATCAGTTGCTGGCCGGACAGCGCGACATGGAAGACGCCTATGCGCTGTCGCCGATCCAGACGTTGTTCTTTTCCGCAAATCATGGCGCGGCGCAATCCGCGTTCGATCAGTGGCAGTGCACGTTGCAGGGCGCGCTGAATGTTTCGGCTTTCGAACGCGCGTGGCACGACACGGTACAGCGCCACACCATCCTGCGTTCCACAATCGTCAGCAGCGGATTAATCGAACCGCTGCAGGTGGTGCACGGCGAAGTACGGTTGCCGTGGACCAATGAAGATTGGCGCGACACCACGCGCGAAGAACAGAATCGCCGCTGGCACGCGACGCTCAAGGATGATCGCGCGCAGCCACTCTCCCTCACAGACGCCCCTGCGATGCGCTTCAAGCTCATTCGTCTTTCCGAGGAAACGTGGAAATTTCTGTGGAGCGTTCCGGCACTTTTGCTGGATGGCTGGTCGTGGCCGCTGGTTTTCCGCGACGCCAGCAGGCTTTACGCCGCGTACGCCAAAAATGAATCGCCGCAGATGGAGCCGGCCCGTCCTTACCGCGATTATCTGGAATGGCTCGGCCAGCAGGAGTCCGCCCACGCCGTGAAATTCTGGCAGGAACAATTGGCCGGATTCCGTAAGCCCACCGCGTTGCCGGGCGACGCGCCCGGGCGCGACTCCGGCGAGGAGCGTCACCAGCAGCACGTGGTGCAGCTATCGGCCGACGCGAGCAACGCCTTGCAGTCAGCCGCGCGACGCCTGCAGGTTACGCTGAACACGCTGGTGCAAGGCGCGTGGTCTTTGCTATTGAGCCGCCAGAGCGGCGACTCCGACGTGGTCTTTGGCGCGGCGTTTTCCGGGCGGCCAACCGATTTGCCTGGCGTGGAATCGATCGTCGGTCCCTTCACAAATAACTTGCCAGTGCGCGTGACGGTAGACCCAGAAGAAACGGCGGCAGAATTTTTCCGCAAAGTTCACGGCCGGCTGCTGCAACTAAGCGCCTACCAGTACACTCCGCTGATGGAGATTCAGCGCGCCAGTGAAGTGCCGTGGCGGTACCGGCTGTTCGATAGCTTGATCGTTTTTCAAAATTATCTGGTGGATGACGCGGCACGCCGTCTGGGCGGCACGGTGGAAATTGCGGACTTCGCCGGGCCGGTGCATTCGAATTATCCGGTGCTATTGCTTGCCGAACCCGGCGCCGGGCTTCGCCTCACGTTGGTCTACGATCGCAAAACCATGGCGCGCAGCACCATGGAACGTTGGGGCCGCGATCTGGAAATCCTGATGGAGCTGGCCCCGTTATTTTTCGAAAAGCGGGTTGGCGAATTGCAGAACCTGCTCTCGCCCGCGTCGCCGCGAATCGCGCAACCCGACCAGGCTCAGGCGGCGCAAGCGCAAAATTTCATGCCCGCACAGACGGAGATGGAGCAGAACATCGCGTCGGTATGGCAAAAAATGTTTGGGCTAGAACAAGTGAACGTGGAAGCAAACTTTTTCGACTTAGGTGGCCATTCTCTTTTGCTGGTACAGATGCATAGCCTGCTGCGGGAAAAGCTTAAATCGGAGTTTCCTATCGTGGCGCTGTTTGAGCATCCAACCGTTAGAGCCTTGGCCAGGTACCTCGGCCAGCCAAGCGATTCAGGGGCTGGAAAAGCCGACCTGATAAGGGATCGCGCTCAGAGGCAGAAACGCGCGCTGGCCCAAATGCGGGTTCCAGTGAAAAAGTAACTTTTGCATGGCTTGGGCCGGACGGTCGAAAAGTGTCTTTCGAGCCAAGCGTGATGAGCACTTTATGGAAGAAAATGTCACATATCCATGGAACCACCGAAAAATATACAGGAAATGATGGTTAAGTGCCGCGATATCATGGAGTAAGGCTGGGCCAAATGGCCCGAAACTTGCAATAAATCCGTTGAAGGCTCCTCATCCGCAGCCGCACAAACTAGAAGTTTGCACAGGACCACTTGGGAATGAACGAAGAACAGCAATACGAAGGCATAGCGATTATTGGTTTGGCCGGACGGTTTCCGGGAGCCGAAACCGTTGAGGAACTGTGGGCGAATCTTGTCGCCGGCCGGGAGAGCGTGTCCTTTTTCACCGACGCGGAGTTGGCCGCTTCAGGGCTGGACGCCGCTGAACTGAAGCGCCGCGGGCAGTACGTCCTCGCGCGCGGCGTGCTGAAATACGCCGACTGCTTCGATGCGGCATTTTTTGGAGTGAATCCCAAAGAAGCCGAAGTCATGGACCCGCAGCATCGCGTATTTCTGGAAGCTTGCTGGGAAGCGCTGGAACGCGCCGGTTACGCGCCGAACAAAATGGACGGCTCGGTGAGCGTGTTCGCGGGAGCCAGCACTAATACTTACGTACAGCATGCGCTCGAACCCCGCCCGGAACTGATGGAGTTAGTCGGCGCGGACCTGATCACTTACGGCAATGACAAAGATTATTTGACGCCCCGGGTGGCTTACAAGTTGGGTTTGAAAGGGCCGGCCCTTAATGTCAGCACGGCGTGCTCGACTTCTCTTGTTGCCGTTGGCCAGGCTTGCCAGTCGTTGTTGACTTACCAGTGCGATGTCGCGCTGGCGGGCGGTGTTTCGGTGCGCGTGCCGCAGCAGCGCGGCTACTACTATGACGAAGGCAACATCGGCTCTCCGGATGGGCACACGCGCACTTTCGACGCGCGCGGCGAAGGCACGGTATTCAGCAATGGCGTTGGCGTGGTGGTGCTTAAACGTCTGGAAGACGCCGTAAAAGATGGCGATCACATCCATGCGGTGATAAAAGGCGTTGGGCTGAACAACGATGGCTCGCAGCGAGTAAGTTTTGGCGCGCCGGGCGTCGAAGGCCAATCAGAAGCGGTGGCGATGGCCCACGCGCTGGCGGGTGTCGAGCCCGATACGATTTCCTACGTGGAAGCGCACGGAACGGCCACGCCGCTTGGTGATCCGATTGAAGTAGCGGGGCTGACCAAAGCGTTTCGCATGGGCACGCAGGCGAAACAATTCTGCGCGATTGGTTCGATAAAAACTAACTTCGGACATTTGGACGTCGCTGCCGGCGTTACCGGCCTCATCAAGACGGCGCTCTCGCTGCAAAACAAAATTATCCCGGCGAGCCTGCACTTCACAAAGCCAAATCCCAAGCTGGATATCGAGAACAGTCCGTTCTACGTCAATGCGTCACTGCAGGAGTGGAAGACCAAGGGAAATGTGCCGCGGCGCGCAGGCATCAGTTCGTTCGGTACCGGCGGCACGAATGCGCACCTAGTAGTCGAAGAGGCCCCTGAGACGGAGCCCTCAGGAAAATCGCGGCCCTGGCAGTTACTTACTCTGTCAGCCAAAACTCCGGAAGCACTGGAGCGCGCCACTGTAAATCTGGCAGCGCATCTCAAGAAAATCGCCGAGCGGCCTGACACATCGCGAGAATTTGCAGACGCGGCATTCACTCTAAAGACCGGACGCAGCGAATTCGTTCACCGGCGTGTGGTGAGCAGTATAGATGCTGCGGAAGCCGCAGCAGCGCTGGAAGCCAAGGATCCCAAGCGCGTTTTCACCCATCACCAGAAGCTGAATGATCCTGCGGTAGTTTTTATGTTCCCAGGCCAGGGCGCGCAGTACGCGGGCATGGGCGCGGAACTGTATCGCACGGAGAAAACTTTCCAAACCGAAGTGGACCGTTGTGCCGAGTTGCTCAAGCCGATTTTGCAAACCGATATCCGCACAGTGATGTTCCCCGAAGCAGGGGCGGAAAAAGAAGCTGAGCAGTTGCTGGTGCAGACACGCTTCACGCAGCCCGCCCTCTTCGTCATCGAATACGCGCTGGCCAAATTGTGGATGTCATGGGGGATCAAGCCCGCGGCAATGATCGGCCACAGCGTTGGCGAATATGTGGCCGGATGCCTGTCGGGAGTCTTCAGCGTGGAAGACGCGCTGCAACTGATCGCCAAGCGCGCCGAACTGGTGCAAGCGCAGCCAGGCGGCACGATGCTGGCAGTACGGCTGCCGGAGCCGGAAGTTCTACCGCTGCTCAATTCGCAGCTGGCGATAGCGGCTATCAATTCACCGAATTTGTGTGTGGTGTCAGGGCCCTACGAGGCCGTCGCCGAGCTGGAAAAGCAGCTGGCTTCCAAAAAAATCGCGGCGCGGCGATTGAGCACTTCGCACGCGTTTCATTCGCCGATGATGGAGCCGGTCCTGGCGCCCTTCACTGAGCTTTTGCGCAAAGTAAAATTTGGCGAGCCCAGAATTCCCTATGTTTCGAACGTAACAGCGCGATGGGTTACTGCGGAAGAGGCCCAGAGCCCGGAGTACTGGGCCGGACACGTTCGGCAAACCGTTCGTTTTGCGGATGGCGTCGCTGAGCTGATGAAAGATTCGAAGCACGTTCTGCTTGAAGTGGGGCCGGGACAGACGCTGAGTACCTTGGCGCGACAGCACCCTTCGAAAGCTGTGGAACAAATTGTGCTGGCGTCGCTGCCCTTGACCGGCGACCAGGAACCGCATGGGGTGCTCGATGCGCTGGGACGCTTGTGGATGGCCGGCGCGACCATCGACTGGACCCAGTTTTACGCGGATGAGCGGCGCGTGCGCGCGGTGCTGCCCACTTATCCATTCGAACGCAAGCGACATTGGCCCGACTCACCGGTAACTGTTCGTCAGGCGGTGGCAGTTGAGCAGCTTGATGCACCCGCGACCGGAAATAATCTTGAAATTACGGCAAAGGCCGGCTCCCAACCTATGCAGACAACGATCGAGTCTCCGCAAGTATCAGTGGAAGCGCAACCGGAAGTTCCGCGCAAACAGCGGCTGCTGGCTGCCTCGCGCACCTTGATGGAAGAACTTTCCGGCTATGACCTGTCCGAGGTAGATCCTGCCGCCAGCCTGCTGGAACTAGGCCTGGATTCGCTTTTGTTGACACAAGCCGCGCAGGTTTTTCACAAAAAGTTTGGCGTTTCGATTTCATTCCGGCAATTGATGGAGGAATTAAGTTCGCTGCAGGCCATCGCCGAGCATCTGGATGCCACGCTTCCGCCGGAAGCCTTTGCCGCCCCGGCTGCGAAACCAGTAGCGGCGCCTCTGACGCCGCAAACTTTTGCTCAGCCCGTCGGCAACTCCAAGGCCGGTAGCGCGCCAAATTCTGTGCTGGAACAAATTCTTCAGCAACAGCAGGCATTGACTCAGCAAGTCTTACAGCTGATGAGTAGCGCGCCAACAGCAAGCTCGACACCGGCGGCAGCTAATGCGCCGGCCTCGCCGCAGCCAATCGTGCAATCGGTGCCCATGGTGTTCCGCTCCGAAGCAAAATCTCACGGGCCCTTCAAGCCCATCGATCGTGCGGCCAGTCTCGCGACTACTCCGCAACAAACCGCGGCTTTGGAAGCATTGATCGCCCGCTACATCAAGCGGACGCCGGAATCCAAAAAGCTGGCGATTCAGAATAGAAAAATCCTGGCCGATCCGAGATCCGTGGGAGGCTTCAAGCAACTTTGGAAAGAAATGGTGTATCCGTTCTTCACCACGCGGTCTGAAGGTTCGCGCGTGTGGGATGTGGACGGCCACGAATACGTCGACTTCGTGATGGGCTTCGGCGCGAGTATGTTCGGGCACCGCCCTCCGTTTGTTGTGAAGGCCGTGAAGGAACAACTCGATCTCGGCTTTGAGATTGGGCCGATTCAACCCATCGCTGGTGAAGTGGCGGAGCTGGTCCGTGAATTTACCGGAATGGAGCGGGTGGCGTTTACCAACACTGGTTCAGAAGCTGTGCTGGCAGCAACGCGCGTGGCCCGGACGGTTAGCGGCCGCGACCTGATCGCAGTTTTTGCCGGCTCGTACCACGGAATCTTTGACGAAGTATTGTTCCGGCCGCTGACGATCAATGGTGAAACTCGCACAGCTGCGAGCGCACCGGGAATCCCGGCCAGCGCACTGTCGCAGGTGATGATTCTCGATTATGGCAATCCGCAATCACTGGAAATTCTGCGCGCCCGGGGCTCCGAAATTGCGGCTGTGCTGGTGGAGCCGGTGCAAAGCCGCCGTCTCGATCTGCAGCCCCGCGAATTCATGCACGAGCTGCGCACCATAACCAAAGAGACTGGCTCCGCTTTGATTTTCGACGAAGTGGTCACCGGCTTTCGTGTGCACCCCGGCGGAGCGCAGGCTTATTTCGGCGTGCGTGCTGATCTAGCGACCTACGGCAAGGTAATCGGCGGCGGCATTTCCATCGGTGTGGTCACCGGCGACGCAAAATACATGGACGCCCTGGACGGCGGCAAATGGAATTATGGTGATAATTCCTTCCCGGAAGTTGGCGTGACCTTCTTCGCGGGAACGTTCGTCCGTCATCCGCTGGCTCTGGCGGCCGCGAAGGCTGTACTGCTGCATTTGAAAGAGCAGGGCCCGGAGCTGCAAAAAAGATTGACCGCGCGAACCGCCGAGTTGGCCGATCAAATTCGCGCCATCATCAACGAGTTCGAAGCTCCTTATCAACTGACGCAGTTCATGTCGCTGATGCAGCTGGGATTCCCATCCGAACAGAAATTTGCGGCTTTGCTTTTTTACCTGCTGCGCGAGCGGGGCATTCACATCTGGGAAAATCGCGCCTTCGTCATTACCACGGCGCACACCGAGGATGATTTCAACAAGCTACTGAAGGCCTTCCGCGAAAGTTTGCAAGCAATGGTAGATGCGGGCTTTCTGCCGCCACCTTCTGGTTCCGGCTCAAAACTCACAGCGCCTTCCGGCAACTTAACGGCGAAAACGCCCGCGAAGGAAAGTCCTGTCCCGGTTGCGGCAGCTTCCGGTGCAGCTGACCAGTTCCCATTGACGGAAGCACAAAAAGAAATCTGGCTGGCCGCGCAGATGGGTGGTGAAGCGGCCGTCGGCTACAACGAGTCGCTGAAACTGGAATTTCGCGGCGATTTCGATGTGGAGCTGTTTCGCGCCGCCGTGCAGCGCGTTATTCAAAGACATCCGATATTGCTGGCGAGTTTTAGTTCGGACGGTCAATGGCAGCATTTGAATCCCGGCGCGAAGCTCGATGTTCCGTTAATTGATTTGGCGGGGAAACAAGCTGTCGAAGCGGAAATGGAACTCGATCGCGTGATGGAGCGGGAAGTTACCGACTCTTTTGATTTTGTCACCGGTCCGTTGATACGCGCGAGAGTTGTGCGCCTCGCCAAAGATCATCACGTCGCCATCTGGACCGCTCATCACATCATTTGCGATGGATGGTCGGGCGGATTGATCGTGCACGAACTTTCCGCCATTTACTCCGCGCTGAAGCAAGGCATCGAACCGACTCTCGATACGCCAGTTCCCTTCCGCGAATACGCCGTGGCTACTCAGCCAGGAACTCCCGACGCCGACAAGGCCATGGACTACTGGCGGAAGCAATTTGCGGATGTGCCTGCGCCGCTGGATTTGCCCACGGACCGTCCGCGGCCGCGAGTGCGCACCGCCAAAGCCGCCACGCTGAAGAGAACATTCGATCCCAAGTTGCAGCAATCGCTAAAACGTGTTGCCGGCCAGCAACGGACCACCCTGGTTGTGCTACTCATGGCGGGGCTCGAGGCCCTTTTGCATCGCCTGACGGGACAAACTGATCTGGTCATCGGTCTGGGAGTGGCAGGCCAGGCGATGACCGGAAAATCCTGCCTGGTGGGTCACTGCGTCAATCTGTTGCCGATTCGCACCAAGATTCAGGCGGAAGCGCCCTTCCAGGAAAATCTGGCTGCAGTGAAAAAAGGTGTGCTGGACGCTTACGATCATTACCAATCCACGCTTGGCGGGATTTTGCAGAACATTACGCTGCCGCGCAATCCGGGCAGACCGCCGCTCGTAGAAGTGATCTTCAACGTGGATCGCGATGTCGCAACCGCCCAGTTTGCTGGGGCGGAATTTTCCTGCGAGCGCAATCCCAAGCGCGCGCTGCATTTCGATTTATTTTTCAATTTCGTCGAAGGGCCGCGCGGGTTGTATGTGGAGTGCGATTACAACACCGATGTTTTTGAGCGCACCACTCTGGAACGCTGGCTGAAGCATTACCAAACGCTTTTGGTAGGCATCGCGGTCAATCCTGCGGAAGCATTCGGCAAGTTGCCGATGCTGACGGACTCGGAGCAGGCCGAGATCACCACCGGATGGAATTCAGCAGTGGAGTTCCCCAAAGAGCGCACCCTGCACGGCTGGTTCGAACAACAGGTTGTAAAATCGCCCGCGGCTAAAGCCATTACTTTCGAAGGTAAGCATCTCACTTACGCCGAATTAAACGCCCGGGCCAATCAGGTTGCGCATCATCTGCGAAGCACGGGAGTAAAGCCGGGCGCGTTGGTGGGACTTTTTGTCGAGCGCTCCTTCGAAATGGTTGTTGGGATTCTAGGCATCTTGAAAGCCGGCGGCGCGTACCTGCCTATCGATCCGGTTTATCCGAAGGACCGCTTGTCCTTCATGCTGGGAGACGCCAACGCCCCGGTTCTACTGACTCAGTCTTCGCTAGCGGCAGGATTACCCGCGCACCAGATGAAGGTGCTGTATTTCGATAAAGACCGTGCGGAACTCGAGCGCCTGCCAACCACGAATCCCCAGAATGTAGCCACGCCGGATGATCTGGCCTACGTGATTTACACGAGCGGCTCCACCGGCAAGCCCAAGGGCACGCGAGTTACACACTACAACGTAGCGCGGCTGATGCAGGCCACCGAAAATTGGTACGGATTTAACGAAAAAGACGTGTGGACTTTTTTTCACTCGCACGCTTTTGACTTCAGCGTGTGGGAAATGTGGGGCCCGCTGCTCTATGGCGGCCGGGTGGTGATGGTTCCCTACCTGACCAGCCGCTCTCCTGAAGAATTCTACGAATTGATGATCAATGAAGGCGTGACGGTGCTGAACCAGACGCCTTCGGCTTTCAAGCAATTGATTCAAGCGGAAGCGCGGCTGGGTAAAACGCCGAGGAACGCGTTGCGCTACGTAATCTTTGGCGGCGAAGCACTGGAAATGCAAAGTCTGGCCCCCTGGTTCGAACGGCACGGCGATCAGCAACCCCAGCTGGTCAACATGTACGGCATCACGGAGACGACAGTTCACGTGACCTACCGGCCGCTTTCCTCCAAAGATCTGAAATCTGGCAGCGTGATCGGCGTTCCCATTCCCGACCTGCAGGTATACATTCTGGATCGCTTCCAACAACCTGCTCCTATAGGCGTGATTGGCGAAATTTACGTTGGCGGCGCGGGAGTTGCCGCGGGCTATCTGAAACGCGAAGAGTTGACCACACAGAAATTCCTGCCTGACACTTTCAGTAAGAAAGCCGGCGCAACGCTGTATCGCACGGGGGACCTGGCGCGCTATCTCCCCACCCATGACATAGAGTATTTCGGCCGCATCGATCACCAGGTAAAGATCCGCGGCTTCCGCATTGAACTTGGCGAGATTGAAGCCGTGCTTGGCAAGCATCCGGGTGTGAAGCAATGCGTGGTTACGGCGCGTGAGGATACTCCCGGCGAGAAAACGTTGATCGCGTACTTCGAAGCGCCCGTGAATGACTCTCCATCTGTCAGCGAACTGCGCGCTCATCTGAAAAAAGACATTCCGGACTACATGGTGCCATCCACCTTCGTGCGGATGGACAAGTTGCCTCTGACGCCCCACGGGAAAATTGATTTGAAAGCATTGCCGGCTCCCGAGGAGCGCACCAGTGAAGTAAAGGGCGCCTTTGTTGCGCCCCGCGATTCGGTGGAGCAGGTGCTCTCGCAGCTGTGGGCAAAAACACTGAAGGTCCAGCGGGTCGGCCTGAATGATAATTTCTTCGAACTGGGCGGGCATTCGCTGCTGGCGGTGAGAATCATTGTAGAAATTGAAAAGATTTATCAACGGAGATTGCCGCTGGCCACGTTGCTGCAAGCCCCAACGGTAGGCGCTCTCGCCGAAGTTCTCCGGAAAGAAAACTGGAAACCGTCGTGGTCATCGCTAGTGCCTCTGCAGCCAGGAGGCTCCAAGCCACCCATCTTCCTGATTCACAGCCATGGCGGAAACGTGCTGGAATACTATCCGCTGGCGAACGCCCTCGGGAAAGATCAGCCTGTGTATGCACTGCAGGCGCGCGGACTCGATGGGAATATTGTAAAGAACGAATCCCTCGAAGACATCGCGTCTGCTTACCTGAAGGAAATTCGAAGCCTCCAGCCGGAAGGTCCTTACACTCTGGGCGGCTTCTGCTTCGGCGGACTCGTGGCGCTAGAAGCTGCGCAGCAACTGCAAGCCGCGGGACAAACGGTAAAGTTAGTGGTGATGGTACAGACCACGCACCCCAAGGCTCAGCCCTTCGCTCCAGACAGCGGCGCGGCCAATCGGCTGTGGAGCCGCGCGGCCAAGAGAATCGACCTGGAGAGAGAAAATCTCTTGCATCGCGGTTCAGGCTACTTCGGCGACAGGCTGCGGCGCGCGTGGGATGTTCTGAGCGCTCGGACGCAGATCGCCATGCACAAGAACGCCTCTAACGGATCCAATGGCAATGGCCAGAATTCAGAAAACAGCATGGCCTACAACCTTGAGATTTTAGGAATGGAACACGACCGGGCTTTCGACAATTACGTGCCGCGTCCGTACCACGGGGACGTACTGCTTTTCAGGGCCAGTAAACAACTACCCGGTCTGCGGGCGGAACCGTCGCTTGGTTGGGCCCCGGTGGTGAAAGGCAAGCTGGAAGTTTGTGAGCTGCCCGGTCACCAGCAGAATATTCTGATCGAATCGCGGGTCGGACGGTTGGCAGAAGAGCTTACCAAACGACTGCAATCCGCCGCGGAAAAGTCAGTGCCGCAAGTGGCCGAAGAGCCCGTACTCTGTTGATATTGTGGCGCTTACACGCGACACACACTCTGCGATATGACGCCGCCTGCGACAGTGGCGAAGTGGTCGAAATCCCCTAAGACGCTGGCGCTCCCGAAAAATGAAGTTCACGTTTGGCGCGCATGGCTGGACGCTGAGCCGGCGCAATATTCGCGCTTGCGCCAGCATCTGTCGGAAGACGAAATAGCGCGCGCTAATCGTTTCGTTTTTCCGCGAGATCGCGACCACTTTATCGTGGCGCGTGGAACCCTTAGAGAACTTCTCGGCGCGTATCTGCAGTCGGCTCCGAGGAGCTTGCAGTTCACCACCGGAAAGTTCGGCAAGCCCGCCCTCGCGGATCAAAATAATTTCCGCTTCAACGTGACTCACTCACACGGACTGGCGCTCTACGCGTTTGCCGTCGAGGCACAAGTGGGAATTGATACGGAGAAAATTCGCGAGGATTTTGGCGGCAGAGACATCGCTGAGCGTTATTTCTCCAAAGCGGAACAAAAAGAACTTTTGGATCTTCCCTCAGAAGTGCAGGCGACAGCCTTTTTCCTTTGCTGGACCCGAAAAGAGGCCTACATCAAAGCACACGGCGATGGATTGCAAATCGCGCTGGACAGTTTTGATGTGTCCTTGACGCCCGGCATGCCGGAAACTCTTCGAACCTCGGACAAGCAAGCTTGGAGTCTGCGCTCGTTCACACCAGCACCACAATTTGTGGCCGCGCTGGTGGTGCAAGGTACGGCGCCAGATATTAGTTTCTGGGAATAACGGGCTATTGAACGACGGACAACTACGGATTAGGAATGGTCACCGAAACCTGGTCGGAATGCTTACTTTCGTGCCCGCCATGATTGACCGACGTTACGACATAATAGTATTTCTGCCCTGACTCTACTTCGGAATCGGAAAAGCTGGTATTTCCGGTAAGGGATTTTGTAAGTTTCTCAAAAGGTCCACGGGACTCTTCACTGCGATAAACGTAATAACCCGAGACTTTTCCGGGGCTTGCGTCCCATTCCAAGTTAACCGTGTGACCGGAGCTGGCCGGAACCGAACCGGCGTCCACTGCGTTACCGGCCAGGGGCAGCGCTACAGGAGACGACAAATTTTTGCTGGTAAAAGTCAAAGAACCTTTAACGTTGCCTTTTACTTGGGGATGAAATGAGACTTCAAAAGTCGTGGTTTGTTGGGGGTCCAACGCGAACTGCGACGGCAGATCGGAAACACTGAAGCCGGTTCCGCTGAGCGCGACCTTGCTGATTGCAATTTTGGAATTACCGGTATTCGAAACGGTTACTTTTCGCGTAGTCGTCTTCTTGATCGCGAGTTTCCCGAAGTCTATGGAAGCGGGATCGGTTTGCAGTTTGGCCTCGGCCTTCGCCCCGGTACCTTTGACCTGGAAGTTCTGAGAGGCAACCGCGCTTTCAACCGTAAGCACTCCGCTGACAGGACCCTGGGATTGGGGAGCAAATTCTATGTTGAAGGTTCCGCTGTCCTGTGGACCCAAAGCAAGTGGCAGGGTTACCCCGGTGACGCTTAGTCCCGATCCGACAATCGAGATTCCGGTAATTTGGACACCCTTGCTATCCGCGTTGGTAAGTTTAACGGTCTGGGAGTTTTTTTGACCAAGGACAACGCTGCTAAAATCTATAGAGTTGGGAACCAGAATAATCTTCGATTGAACTTGAGGCTGCTGCACCTGGGCATTATTCGTGCTCATTTGCGCGCAAGCGCCGGCGCCGACTGAAATGGCAATCGCGGCAAACGCCAAAACCCAACTTCCAACATAGGCCGGACGAGTTCTCCCGCTGTGCACCGACGTAGTTCTCCGACATTCCATGGTCGAACATTAGCGGCGCCTCCTCGGAGTAACAAGTTGGTCGGCGGTCATTTATGGGACAGTCCCATTTACTGTACCGGAGGTCAGGTTGTCGATTGCTGTTATGTGCCCCATAATCAACCGCCAACGGGTAGATTTTTGGTATCATAAAGGCTGCCCGCAAAGACTTCCTGCCCCAACGGCGGGCTGATTTGAAGGTAAAAGTTGTCTCGCAACGGCAAAATCAACACAGCTGAGAAGCGTCTCAGGTTTAAGTCTCATGTGTAACCGCTAGGTGACTTGTTTCGAAATGAGCTTAAGGCTACTCTAATGTTAGGCTTACGCGAATCTATCGAACAATCACTGAGCGGGAAGTTCGCTGCCCGGAAGGTGTTTGCAACAATAGGGTAGTGGTTTTCTCATTTAGAGGGTGAACGGCCACAATTATTGGTCAGTTGACCTTTTCATTGGATTTTCGCCAAGCTTTACCTGTTTATAATCAACGACTTGTAATTCAGTGTAATGCAAGCCTGGGTGCACGGAAAACCGGGGTAGTGGCAGTCAAATTGCCCCTCTTAGCGTGGGTCGTAGTTCGTACTGGGAGTTTTGTGGCGGTAGCCCATTCAGTTGCACCCATTCAGTGGCAATCGAAGAGCGAGGATTTAAGGGTTGAAGACAGACACACATCTTGCGGCGGTACCCGCCTCGCGTAGCTGGTACGCCCTACAGGTTAACTGCCGCAAAGAGCTTTCCGTAGCTGCTCAGATCGAACGGCGCGGGGTGGAATGCTTTTTACCCACGTATAAGAGCCTGAGGAAGTGGTCAGACCGGACGAAGGAAATTGAACAGGCACTTTTCCCGGGCTACCTCTTCAGCAGATTCGCTTATGAGGATCGTCAGCAGGTGGTAACGGCACCGGGAGTGCTCCAAGTCGTAGGAACCGGTAAGGTGGCCATCCCTGTTCCAGATATCGAGATCGAAGCGCTGCAAGTGGCTATGCAGTCCGAGGTCGCCAGCGAACCTTGGCCTTACCTTAAAACTGGCCAGAGGGTAAAAGTCAATTGCGGTCGGTTGAGCGGACTAGAGGGTATTCTGGTCAACTTTAAGGGAAACCATCGCGTGGTGCTGTCAGTCACACTATTACAACGCTCACTGGCGCTGGAAGTCGATCTAGGGTGGGTGACCTCCCTGGAACAGCACACCGGAAAACAGCGCTTTGCAACAATTGGCGCGGCAGGATCAGTAACAGCCGAAATTTAGGCACAGCGGAATTTATAGGTATGGGATTCGCGGACAAAAGGACGATGAGCTCAACAAAGACGGCGGTTCGAACAGAAGTAAGCAAAGGGAAATTACAAGTCTCAGACAGCGGGCCTGCGCCCAAAGCAAATCTGGATACTGAAGCACGTACGCTCCTGAGCGAAGATGCATTCGTATCCATGCTGTACCTGGAACGCCGAAGGGCGGAGCGTGCGCAAAAACGATTTGTGCTGGTCCTGGTGGATGTCAAGCGTGCACTGGACGACGGGAATAAGAATCGCACGCTCGGGAAGATCGGGGTCGCGCTGACGAATTCCACGCGCGAAACCGATATTCTGGGATGGTACCTGGAGAATAATCTCATCGGGGTCATCGGAACGGAACTCGGAGAAGCATCCGCCAAGACCATCCACGAGAGATTACTGGAAAAATTGCGCGCCGCGTTTCAACAAGCGGTAGGTAAAGAGAAGAGCTCGAAAATATCCGTTTCGTTCCATTTCTTCCCTGAAGAATATGGCAAGAGCGATTCGAATCCGGCCGCAAACGTAGCACTGTATCCGGACATTTCCCGCAAAGAGGATTCCAAGAAGCTGGCATTCGGAATCAAGCGCGCTATGGACGTGGTCGGCAGCGCCGCGGCGCTGTTGTTTTTCTCTCCGGTGTTGGCGGCAATAGCCATTGCCGTAAAACTCAGCTCCAAGGGCCCCATATTTTTCCGCCAGGAACGGCTCGGCCAGTATGGGCAGACTTTTACGTTCTTGAAGTTTCGTTCTATGTATACGAACTGTGACGCCAAGATTCATCAGGAATACGTGAATCAATTTATTTCCGGTCAGGTTGGCGACACTGGAGCCGACGGTTCAAAGGCGGTATTCAAGATCCAGAAAGATCCGCGCGTAACGCCCATCGGAAGATTTATTCGCCGGACCAGCCTTGATGAACTTCCTCAGTTCATAAATGTTTTGAAGGGCGAGATGTCTCTTGTTGGCCCACGTCCTCCGATTGCTTACGAATTTCGTGCGTACGACCTGTGGCACCGTCGCCGGGTGTTGGAAATCAAGCCGGGGATCACCGGCCTGTGGCAGGTGGAGGGGCGCAGCCGCACGCGCTTCGATGACATGGTTCGCCTGGACCTTAAATATGCCCGCGGCTGGTCTATCTGGCTCGACGTTAAAATTCTGATTCAGACGCCGTCCGCGGTTTTCTCCGGTGACGGAGCGCACTAGTAATCGTGGTTTCCGACAGGAAACCGAAACGTCAAATCAGCTCTGAAATTGCAAATCCATTTAGTAGGCTAGATTGTCCCGCGGAGTTGCAGTGCTCGGAACTCCCGTGCCGGCAAGCGTCCCCAACCTCGCTTTGCCTCCTACGCCCGGGGATGTAATTCCACAAGGAGATGTATGATCCGCATTGGTGTGATTGGCTACGGTTACTGGGGTCCGAACATTGTCCGAAATTTCCATACCCACGAAAACTCCGAAGTAGCCCTCGTCGCTGACAAGAATCCGAAGTCTCAAGAGCGCCTGCGAAAAGCTCATCCGGGGATGGCGTTCACCACGGATGAGAACGATATCCTCACATCGTCCAATATCGATCTGGTGGCAGTGGTGACACCGGTGTGGACCCACTATGACTTGGCGAAAAAAGCTTTGGAGAATGGCAAACACGTTTTTGTGGAGAAGCCGTTCACCTGCAGTGTTGCTCAAGCGGAAGAACTTATCGAACTGGCCGATCGCAAGAAGCTGCAGATCATGGTAGACCATACGTTTTTGTTCACCGGGGCGGTGAAGAAAATACGGCAGCTCGTCGATGAAGGTTCGCTTGGTGATCTCTATTATTACGATTCGCTGCGCGTGAACCTGGGATTGTTCCAACACGATGTGAATGTTATCTGGGACCTGGCACCCCACGATTTGTCCATCATGGATTACGTCATCGGCGCCAAGCCTGATGCCGTGGTGGCGACCGGCGAAAGCCATCTGAACAATATCGAGGACGTCGCGTTTATCACGGTCTATTTCCCGAAACACGTCATCGCGCATATCAATGTGAACTGGCTCTCGCCCGTAAAGGTGCGTACTACCTTGATTGGCGGCGAGAAGAAGATGCTGGTTTGGAACGATCTCGAAGCCGACGAAAAAATCAAGGTTTACGACAAAGGCGTAAGCATGTCCAATCCCAATCCCGGCGGCTTGCACCAATTGCTGGTGAGCTACCGTTCCGGAGATATGTGGGCGCCGCAGGTGGAACAGATCGAAGCTCTGCGTGCCGAGACTGCCTATTTCCTGCAATGCATCAACGAAAACAAGACTCCCTTTAACGATGGCGTGGCAGGATTGCGCGTGGTCCGGATCCTTGAAGCGGCGGATCGCTCGGTTCGCAAACGCGGTGAGGCGGTAATCCTGTGAACGAATTCGTAAGCATCGCGCCGGACGTCAAGCTGGGGAAAAACGTCAAGCTGTCTAAATTCATAAATATGTACGGGTGTGAGGTTGGTGACGACACCAAAGTGGGCGCGTTCGTGGAGATTCAGAAAAACGCGACCGTCGGCCAGCGCTGCAAGATTTCCAGTCACACTTTTATTTGCGAAGGCGTAAAGATTGAGGACAACGTTTTTATTGGGCACAGTGTGACGTTTATCAACGACGCCTATCCGCGAGCCACGACTGCTGCGGGTGAACTGCAAACCGAAGCCGACTGGAAAGTGGAGAGTACGGTGGTGCGTAAGGGTGCGTCCATCGGATCAGGCTCGACGATTCTGAGCAAGGTGACGATAGGGAGCAATGCCATCGTGGGCGCCGGCAGCGTGGTGACCAAAGACGTACCCGATAACGCGATTGTGGCCGGCAATCCGGCAAAATTTCTGCGGTTTATTTCCGAGGAGAAAAAATAAGCAATGACGCCGACAACGAAAGTGCCATTTCTGGATTTAGTCACCCCGCACCAGGAGCTGGAAGCGGAACTGCTTGCGGTAGCGAAAAAGGCCTTCAGCAATGCCGGATTTATTGGCGGGCCGATGGTTGAGGATTTCGAACGTGAATTCGCAGCTTTCAGTGATTGCAAGTACTGCGTGGGGGTCAACAGTGGCACCGATGCGTTGCGCTTTGCGTTTATGGCGGCAGGAGTCGGTCAGGGCGACATAATCGTCACCGTCGCACACACGTTTATCGCCACCACCGAGGCCATCTCGCAGGCCGGTGCGCAGATCGCCTTCGTGGATATCAATGAGTCTACTTACACGATGGATCCGGAAAAGCTGCGTGAATATTTTGAGAAGCACTGCGACTTCGACGCCAAAAATAAGAAGCTGACGGAGCGCAAAAGCGGAAATCGCGTGGCTGCAATCGTTCCGGTGCATCTCTACGGGCAGACCGCCGACATGGATCCCATCATGGAATTAGCGGCGAAATACAATCTGGTAGTCATTGAAGACGCCTGCCAATCACACGGCGCCGAATATTTTTCAAAGAAGGATAACAAGTGGAACAAGGCCGGTTCCATGGGGTTGGCAGCTGCGTTCAGCTTCTATCCTGGAAAAAATCTGGGTGCATGCGGCGAAGCTGGCGCCACAACGACCAACGATGAAGGCATGGCCAAGCGCATGAAGATGATTCGCGACCACGGGCAGGCCAAAAAGTATTATCACGATATCGAAGGCTACAACGGACGATTGGACTCGATTCAGGCCGGCTGGTTGTCTGTGAAGTTGCGCCATCTGGCGAAATGGAATGAATCGCGCCGGGAACACGCACACCGTTATCACCAGTTATTCGCAGACGTGAAAGATACTGTGGTGCTTCCGGTGGAAGCTCCGTGGACCAAGGGCGTGTATCACTTGTATGTGGTCCGCGTGTCGGATCGCGAAGCGCTGCAAGCGCATTTGGCCGAAGCCGGCATTGCCACTGGTATTCACTATCCGATTCCTCTGCACCTGCAAAAGGCTTACCAGCACTTGAACTACAAAAATGGAGACTTTCCGGTGACCGAGCGCGTAGCCGCAGAAATTGTTTCACTGCCGATGTTCCCCCAACTGAAACAGGAACAATTGGCAGCCGTGGCCAGCGGAGTAAAAGAGTTCGTCACCGCCAAGATTGGCGCGAGTCGATAGTTTCAGTCTTACAGTAGAGCGCTGGCCATTCCGTCAGTCCAAAGGACGTGCCCCAGCCACGTGTCCGCCATGCATTCCACAGACTTTTTTATGCCGAGAATCGATCGCCTCGCTTCTATTTATCTGTCACACCCGCTGGCGCGAATGATTGGCGCGGTGTCCGCGGTGCGTGTACCCATCCTGATGTATCACAGCATTTCTGACAATTTATTCGGAAAATCGCATCCCTATTATCAGATCAACACTTCGCCACAGGTATTTGCGCAACAGATGCGATGGATGCGCGCCAACGGTTATCGCACGCTGGACCTGACACAAATGTGGGCGGCGATGCAGGCCGGCGATGACCTTTCCAAAACGGTGGTGATTACCTTTGATGACGGTTACCGCGATTTTTACACCGACGCGCTTGACGCTCTGAAACAGTGCGGATTTACCGCAACGATTTTTCTTGCCACCGACCGCATCAAGGATTCTCCGGTGCGTATCGAAGGAGTGGATTATCTGACCTGGTCGGAAGTCAGGGAGTTACGCGCCGAGGGAACCTGCTTTGGATCCCATACGGTTACGCATCCGGATCTGCGCTCTCTGGGCCCCGACCAAATCGAATACGAAGTGGGATGCTCCAAAGAGACTATCGAACAAAAGCTCGGAACAGCTGTGGAGTCCTTCTCCTATCCCTTCGCATTTCCCGAGGAAAATAAGAACTTCACGCAATTTCTTGTGGATATTTTGGAAAACCAGGGATTTGAGAATGGCGTGTCCACCATCATCGGCCGCGCTTCAAAAGACAACAATCATTACTACCTGCCGCGGCTTCCGGTGAACAGCTGGGATGATGCGACATTGTTGCGGGCCAAACTGGAGGGTGGCTACGACTGGCTGCACTGGCCGCAATGGCTATACAAATATGCCCATCACAACATGTCCTTAATGCAGCGCGCTGGAGCCGTGGCTTCGGGAAGCTGGAAATAGCGTGCGGAGGATGGTTCATTTATTACTGGTTGTTTACTGAAAAGGTTGGTTAAGAACCTTTAGGCATTGGAGCGGGACCGTCTATTATTTCATCTGGGCTATGACCGATTATAATGTATGAGTATCAAAACAACTGCCACCCCGGCAGGTACAGGTCCCTCTCCCTGAACCTCGTTTGGCCTACAGTCCAGTTGTGGCGGCTGAAACACGCTGCTAGTTTTGGACCTATCCGGGCGACGTCGAGGATTGGCGCGAAAGAGGGATCGTGAGAGTACTGAACCAGAACAAAAAAGCGAACAATTCATCAATTTCCGGGGCTGGAATACGGCGCTTACTGCTGCTGACGATGGCGGTACTCCTGTTCCACGCTGCCGCCGCGATGAGCGTTTCCGCCCAAGCGCAGGACGTCTATATAACCCCGGACGGTGGCGGAAGCGGAGTGTGCACGAACAACACGCACCCTCCCAGCTGGTTCAACAGCTCAGCAAACTGGGGCTCGGGCGCATCGCAGATCGGGCCAGGAACGGTTGTTCATCTGTGCGGCACATTCACAGGCGGTGTCGGATCCACATTGCTGGCAGCGCAGGGGGGGGGGCGTCCGGCAATTCCGTAAGCATACTCTTTGAGAACGGCGCGAGCTTACAATCTCCCGCATTTACCGCCGGGATCGACATTAGCGGGCGTCACTATATCACCGTCGACGGGGGTTCCAACGGTGTGATTAAGAACACCGCCAACGGCACAAACTCTTCCAACCATCTTTCGCCGACAAGAGGGGTACTTGCAAACGACTGCACTCCTGGATGCCGAGTTACGAATCTTTCCATCACGGATTTATATGTTCGCAATTCCAACGATCCAACTAACGGCATCGATCAGGCGGCCGTCAACGCGATTACTTTCTTGAGAGCGCCCGGTATGCACATCGATCACAACGTACTGACCAATTGTGGTTGGTGCGTGAACGGATTCGGAACCGGAATGGAAATCGACCACAACAATGTCTCAAAGATGGACCACGGTGTGGCCTCAGGATGTGGTGGAACATGTACCGGCGAAAGTGTCCACGACAATCACTTTCACGATATGGGTCAGTGGGATACGACAAATAACTCCTATCACCACGACGGAATACACTTTTTCTCAGAAGGCGGATCCGCACAGAACGTCCTAATTTATAACAACCTTTTCGATGGAAGTTTGGGCATAAATACAACAGCTTGGATCTTTATGGAGGGCGTGGATGGTGGCCTTGGTATCCACGGTGCGGTGATCTTCAATAACGTCCTGACGGACTCGCTTTCCTCCGGCAAAACGATGTTGTGGATGGAGGGACACGGAGCATCTTCTAACAACGCAGCGTACAACAATTACTCTTATGACGGACATGGAAGTGGATTAGGCATGTTTATTCGCCAAGAAACCAATTTCTCGGCCAAAAACAACATTACCGGAATCGTTTCATACCAGAACACGACGCTTGGAAGTGTAGATCACAATATCTACTACGACGCGAATGCGGATTTTGGAAACAACAACCTGTTTGGTTGGAACGGCAGTACAGTCGCATCAATAAGCAGCTGGCGAACGCTCTGCGGATGTGACGGAGCTGGTCAATTGACTACAAGCTCTTTGATCAACGCCGTCGCTGGGCTGATCTCTTCCCCGTCGAAAGCAACAGGAACAGGAAGTAATCTGACATCTCTTGGAATCACCGCGTTGAATACCGACAAAAACGGGAATCCTCGCCCTTCTAGCGGCGCTTGGGATGTTGGCGCATACACGTCTGGGGGCGCAACCACATCAGTTCCGGACCCACCTACATCGCTGAAGGCTGTTGTGAATTGAACAGATTGTCGTAAGAAGTCTGGGCTCGGCATCCATCCGATTTCCAGCTTGCTGTGGGTGCTGCCCGGCTTCTTGACGTGAACCACACAACCGCCGCCAGAATTTCTATACTCTAAGCCTCGAGTAGATGACCGATACACCGCAGCGACTCCTTGTCTTCCGTTTAAGCCCGCGTTATTGGCATAAAATCAGTTGATCCAGTTGGTCGCGCCGTTGCTTCCGCGTTAGTTCCGACGAGAAAAAGGATGACAAAACATGCAGTCTGAAGGTCGGCACGACCGGGGCGTCATAGCTAAAAATAGCGTCCTCAATCTGCTGGGGCAGATATTGCCTATGGTGGTCGGGGTAACCACGATCCCGTACATTGTCAAAGGCATCGGCACCGATGGTTACGGTATTCTTTCGGTTGCATTTTTGGTCCTAGGCTACTTCAGTATTTTCGACCTCGGGCTAAGCCGAGCCACCGTAAAATTCGTTGCAGAACATTTGAGTCCGGATAAAATTCATAAAATTCCCCAACTGGTATGGACGTCGTTAACGCTGCTGGTAGGACTGGGTTGTGTATTTGGAATTGCTGGGGCAATGCTTGTGCCGGTTTTGATCACAAAGTTCTTCAAGATGCCTGCTTCTTTGGTTGGTGATGCCCGAATCTCAATTTTTATTTTATGCCTGGCGATGCCGATCATGCTTGGTAATGATGCTTTGCGAGGTGTACTTGAGGCTGCTCAGCGATTTGATCTCGTTAATTTAGTCAAAGTCCCATCTAGCGTGATGTTCTACCTCTCAGCAGCACTTGCCATACCGTTTGGGATCAAGGTTCCAGGAATCGTTTCCATACTAGTATTTATTCGCCTGGTAAGCACTGGCGTATATCTATTGTTTTGCTTCAGAGTGTTCCCTGGGCTGAAAAGGAACTTCCATTTTTCTCGCGAAGCTATAACGCCACTGAGCGTGTACGGCGGCTGGATCATGGTTTCGAATATTACCGGGCCGATTTTTGGATATCTTGAGCGTTTCATGATTGCGTCAGTGCTTTCGGTGAGCATGTTGACTTTCTACTCAGTCCCATTCGATCTGGTCGGTAAAACACTGATCTTTCCGATGAGCATCGTGCCCTCACTATTTCCTTACTTTAGTTATCACGGAACAAAAGGCAGGAACGAAGTCTCCGAGGTTACTTCTCGTGTGGGCAAGTACATGCTTTTGATCCTGACCCCGGCCGCGGCAGTGTTCTTCTTTTTCGCGAGTCAGATCTTGCAATTGTGGCTGGGGCCGCAGTTCGCCAACCAGAGCACCGTAGTAATGCAATTGATAACGATCTTGTTTTTTTTGAACGCTTTTGCGTTGCTCCCTTTCACTTCCGTGCAGGCCCTCGGTCGGCCAGAATGGAAGGCCATACTCGATGTGAGTGTTCTTCCCATCTACGCCGTCAGCGCCTTGTGGCTGATGCGGCACGGTGGGATTAATGGAGCCGCGCTGGCAAAACTTTTTGTCACGATTCTGGATTTCACCGTCCTATACGCCTTTGCGTCGAAACTCAAAGCGTTCTCAATACGAGACTGTTTCTCGGGGCCCCTTATGCGGGCCCTGCTGCTGAGCGCAGCATTAGTCTGCTGCGTTGCCGGGATTGCTGCGCTCCATGCCAAGCTTATTGTTTCCATTGTTCTCCTGATATTTGCTTTTGCTGTTTACGCCCTTCTTTTCTGGATATTTGCCGTTGATGAGGAAGATAGGATCATCATAAGAAATCTCTGGGCCAAGGGATTCTCTGTGATTCAAAGGAGACCGACCCCGCCCGTTGTGCCTATACTCGAAAGTGATTCTGAAGCTTAGATGAAGATTACATTCGTTATGCCTGGTTACCCTTGGGCCCCGATGGGAGGGTTCAAAGTGGTGTACGAGTACGCGAACCAGTTGGTGGAACACGGGCATGAGGTTGCCGTAGTGCATGCGCGCGAAGTAAAGATCGGCGTGCCGGCGAGCGTATCCACATATCAGCGCCTAAAAAAATTTGGAATGGCACTAGTGGTTGGAAATAAAACGCCCAGGATCAATTGGCAGACTATCGACCCTAGAGTGAAACTCCTGTTCGTTCCAGACACGGACACGCGCTACATACCGGAAAGCGATGCCATTTTTGCCACAGCCTGGAACACGGTAGCATCAGTTCTTGGATACGATTCCTCAAAAGGAGCAAAATTTTATTTGATCCAAGGGTATGAGGCTTGTATGGCGCCGAAAGAGCTAGTGGACGAGACTTGGCGAGCTCCGCTGAATAAAGTAGTGGTATCGAAATGGCTCTTATCGTTGGGACATGAGTTAGGTGCCGCGAACCTGCATTACATACCGAACGCTGTGGACAACAACCAGTATCGCATCATTAATCCTCTTCACAGCCGTCCCAAGCGTGTGGCCATGATGTTTTCGCACATGGAGTTTAAGGGGTCCAAACAAGGTGTTGAAGCGCTCAGGATCGCAAAAAAAGAGCATCCAGATCTGGAAGCAGTATTTTTTGGAACTGGGAGATCTGCAAACTGGATTCCAAAATGGATTCCATATCATCGAAATCCTCCGCAGGATTTCATAATTCGTGAAATTTACAATAACTCTAGTATTTTCTTAAGCCCCAGCTGGGCAGAAGGATTCGCACTCCCTCCCGCGGAAGCAGCCTGCTGCGGCTGCGCAATTGTAGCTACGGACAGCGGCGGCATTAGAGATTTTATCGAACACGGCGAGACAGGTTTACTGTCAGCGCCAAAAGATGCGCGTGCCTTGGCGAACAATTTGTGCCGATTGCTCGAAGACCAAGCCAGCCTCCGCAAACTAGCGAACTCGGCACGCCAACGGCTAGAGACATTCAGGTGGGACAACAGCGCGCGGATGCTCGAAAGTTTTCTCGAATCGGTCCAAGTTACACACATCGGTTCTGGAAACGCCCAACAAAGCACCGAAGTTATGACGAATCATTAGGCATCTCTGCTTCAGGATATTGGACGATTCCGTGCTATCTGGCGGTCACGATCTCGGCTTGAGATAAGGAATTAGTATTGGAACCTGGGCTCCCATCTAATTTTACCTTCGGCGGTGGTGCATCTTCGACGATGCTTCATCCGTTGATACTGGTGGCATTGATCGTCACCGGCTTGATGATCCTGTTTGCGCCGCGAAAAAAGTTGTCTGCTCCTTTCTTGATGCTTATTTTTTGGGGCTCAATTGGGCAGCAGATCGCAATTGCGGGCACACATTTGTACGTGGCCAGAATTTTGATAATTGCGGGCTTCGTTCGACTGGTTACAACAAAGTTTGCATCCGAGGAGGGTGTTTTCGTTGGGGGATTTGACGGCCTGGACAGAATCTTCTCACTGTGGGTGGTGCTGCAGTGTACGGTTAGCATCGTCCGTAACCACGCATCTTCTGGCGTTCTCATCTATGAGAGCGGCTACCTCATCGACTACATGCTGGGTTATTTTTTTCTTCGCTACTTAATCCAAGACCAAGACGACATCCTTCGGGTGACCAAAGTGTTCGCGGCCCTAACGATCGTCCTCGGCTTGGCGATGGTTAATGAAAAGTTCCGCGATCAAAATATATTTGGCTACCTTGGAGCCCTGCCCGTAACTCCCGGTTCTCGTGAAGGCGCAATACGCGCGCAAAGCGCGTTTGCGCATCCTATTCTGGCTGGCGTATTCGGCGTAGTCCTAATCCCTTTGTTTTGGTGGCTATGGCAAAGCGGAAAAGCCAAGACGACGGCACTAATCGGTTTTCTGGGTTCTTGCCTGATGGTTGGCACGAGTGCTTCAAGTACTCCGCTCATGGCGTTCCTCGCCGCGATTGCAGCCTGTTTCGCGTGGCCCATCAGAAAGAGCATGCGTGTAGTTCGCTGGGGCATTGTGGTCGCCATCATTGCACTCCATATCGTGATGAAGGCCCCCGTTTGGATGTTGATCGCCCATGTCGATGTGGTTGCCGGCAACTCTGGCTATCACCGCGCGATGCTTATCGACCAGAGCATTCGCCACTTCTGGGACTGGTGGCTGATAGGAACTAATGCGGCGGGCACCTGGGGTTGGGACATGTGGGACTTGAGCAATGCATTCGTCCAACAAGCGGATGAGGGCGGACTGGCCACATTTATTTGCTTTGTGCTGATTATCGCCAGGACATTCAGCAAGATTGGCAGAGCCCGGAAGATTGTAGAAGGGGATAAGCAGCAGGAATGGTTCATGTGGTTTTTGGGCGTGACGCTCGTGACTCATTGCATGTGTTTTTTTGGAATCACCTATTTCGATGCGACCAGGATTGCGTGGTTCGCTTTTCTATCCATCGTAACTGCTGCCACTGCGCCGATCTTGGCGACTGAAAAGGTGGAAGAGGCCGAGACCATCCCGCTGCGGCCTCGAGCGAAGCCGACAGTTGCGTCTCCTCCAGTTACGCGTGTCCCTGAGCTCACGGGGGCGGGCCGAAAAAGCGCGCCGTTCTTCCATTCAAAACGGTAGCTCTCAAATCAAAGATGAAAAGCCTTTCCATCGTGATCGTCAGCTGGAACGCCAAGAAGTTCGTGGATGAGTGCCTGGAATCATTGCGGGCATTCGGCAGCAAACCAAATGTAGAAATTTTTGTAGTAGATAATGCATCCACGGACGGCACTCCTGAACTCGTGCGGAACTCTTACCCGGAAGTTAAGTTAATTGAAAATCCGGACAACGTCGGCTTCGCCCGAGCTAACAATATCGCCATCAGGCAAAGCACTGGTAGATTTGTGGCCCTGATTAATTCTGATGTCCGCGTACTCGATGGTTGCCTTGAAAAGATGGTCAGCTTCATGGAGTCACATCCCAAGGTCGGGGTTTCCGGTCCACGCATGATTGGTCCCTCGGGAGTGTCCGCCCGGTCATACATGAGCGCGCCAACGCTTTGGCGATGTTTCTGCCGGGCACTTGCACTCGACGTAGCGTTTCCCAACTCCACGGTTCTGGGCAGTTACACAATGCCGTACTTCAAGCGTGACCAGACCGCCGACGTGGACATCTTGAACGGCTGGTTCTGGATGACCCGGCGCGAAGCACTCGATCAAGTAGGACTGCTGGATGAAACGTTTTTTATGTATGGCGAGGATATCGACTGGTGCAAGCGCTTTCGTGATGCCGGATGGGGCGTGGTTTATTTTCCCGAAGCTGAATCCATTCACTACGGCGGGGCCAGTTCCGCTAGAGCACCCGTGCGATTCTACATCGAGATGCAGCGAGCCAATTTGCAGTACTGGAAGAAACATTTTAGTAGATTGTCACAATTCGCTTTCGTCGGCATCGTTCTCTTACACGAAACTCTGCGGTTAAGTGTTAATGGCCCATTGCTGGCTGTGAAATCCACGCGCGTAGACGCAAAGTACAAAGTTGCGCGCAGCATTGCGTGCTTGCGTTGGATCATGGGTTTAGAAGGGCAGAAAAGGGCTGAAGCACAATGAACGATCCCCACAAACGATTTGTTCTCGTCACGGCGGCTTATAACGAAGAATCCTACATTGAGCGAACTATCCAGTCCATCGTGGCGCAGTCATCAGTGCCTTCACGTTGGGCCATCGTCAGCGACGGATCTACAGATCGCACCGATGAAATCGTCAACGACTATGCATCTCGCTATCCCTTCATTCAATTAGTACGTATCACGGAAGAACACCCCAGAAATTTTGCCGCGCAGGTTTATGCAATAAACCGCGGCTGCAAGCATTTGCAGAATGAAATTTATGACTATATCGGCAACGTGGACGCGGATGTTTCATTCGAGTTGGACTACTTCGGCAAAATATTGGAGCGATTCGAACAAGACCCCAAATTAGGGATAGCCGGGGGCTACATTTTCGAGCGCCGCAACGGTGTATTCGAGACCCGGCCCATGAACAGCGAAAACTCCGTAGCCCATGCCGTGCAGATGTTTCGGCGCGAATGTTTTGAATCAATTGGCGGCTATACGGCGTTGCCCTACGGGGGTCCCGACTGGTACATCCAAGTACAAGCGCGAATGCAAGGCTGGCATGTCAGGGCTTTCCCCGATCTTCCAGTCCAACATTATCGTCCCACTGGGGGTGCGGACCGGCCGTTCCCGGGGCTGTTTCGACAGGGACGCATGGATCACTCCCTGGGCTCTTATCCCCCCTTTGAATTGATGAAGGTAATCCGCCGTTTTCGCGCCAAGCCTTACGTCGTTGGTTCCCTTGTGAGACTCTCAGGATTTGCATGGGGATATTTGACCAATGAAAAACGCTTAGTCTCCGATGAGTTCGTCCGCTACCTGAGAACCGAAGAGAAAGCCCGATTGCTTGGCATTTTCAAAAGAGTCCCGAAGAAGACTGTACTGCACTCAAGTTCAGCGAATACCAGAGGGTAATGAGAATTCTCCCGATCGCGAACCGCTAAGCCAGCGGAATCGTGGTCAACGCCTTTGCAATTATATTTGGGTAATTTATTACATGTCAGCCGCTGATACCACAATCGAAATGATCAACGAGACGACTCCTGCGAATCCGATCAAGGCTAATATTATTGATCCGTTGAACGATGCGCGCTGGGACGGTTTCGTGCACTCCGAGCCACGCAGCTCAGTTTTTCATACCAGGGCCTGGCTTCTGGCTTTACAAAAGACTTACAAATACGAGCCTGTGGCATACACATCCGCCGGCGCAGGTGAATCGGTGCAGAACGCAGTGGTGTTTTGCCGCGTGAACAGCTGGCTCACCGGGAAACGCCTGGTTTCGCTGCCTTTCTCCGATCATTGCGAGCCGTTGGTCGACAGCGTCGCCCAACTGCATGCGTTGTTACGGCCCGCGCATGAGGAATTACGCCAAGGGCGGATCAAATACATCGATGTGCGGCCGCTCAGTTTGCAATTCAGCGAAGGCCTCCCCGATGCCGATACCTTTTTTATCCACCTTCTGGATTTGCGCCCTCCCGTCGAGGAGCTTTTCAAAAAGCTGCACGGAGACTCCATACGCCGAAAGATCCAGCGGGCCGAGCGTGAAAAACTCGAATTGCAAGTTGGCTCTTCGCAAGAAATCCTGGCGGACTTTTATAATTTGCACGTAATCACCAGGCAGCGGCAGAATCTGCCGCCGCATCCCATATTATGGTTCCGCAATGTGCTTTGCTGTCTAGGCGCCGACGCGGAAATTCGCATTGCCAGAAAAGACGGAGCGGCCATTGCTGCCATTTTTTCCATCTCTCACAAACAAAAGATGGTCTACAAATACGGCTGCTCCGATGCTCATTCACATAATCTGGGCGGCATGCAGTTTGTTTTCTGGGATTTGATCCGCCGGGCAAAAGAGCGCGGATTCGTGGAGCTCGACTTTGGAAGATCGGAATGTTCGAACACTGGCTTGGTGACGTTCAAGGATCGCTGGGGAGGCCAGCGGCATTCGCTGCGTTACATCCGATATCCCTATCGCCCCGCGGCTCCCGATGGAGATTCGTCGGTGCTTATGAATGTCGGTAAAAAGGTCTTCGCCCGGTGTCCCCACAGTGTGTTACGCGTGGCCGGCAATTTGTTGTATCCACACGTTGGATAACGTCGCCGTACTGTGCTTGCGTGGTTACCAGGCGCTATCAGGGCAACTCCGAATTGCTCGAAAATATAATAGTCGTTAGGCTCACCCGGCCTACATCATTTACTTCAGGTATTATGCACGATATAAACTAAACCGTTATGAACCAGGCATTTCGTGCACACTTCCGTTGCCCCGATTCATCGGCTGATTTTCGCCTGGCTGGAAGTTTGCGCAAAGAGACAGGCTTTTTTCGCTTTGGCGAGGGCGTGGACTGCTACGGCCAGTCTTCGGCGGTTTCTCCTTCTCCAACCTATCGAATATATCTGGACGACGTGTCACCTGCCGCGCGGCCGGAAGGCTCTCACATCACGCTTCCGTTCGATCCCGATCAGGTCACGGACAACTTGAGATGTGAGACCTACACGGGACAGATGCGCGCTGATAACACTGTTTTTGGCGGCAGCGCGGTAATCCGGGCTATGTATTATCTGGGGCGCCCTGCGTTCCCGGTTCATTTTCGCAGAATTCTCCAGCGAATACGTTTGCAGGGCGGGACGCACGTACCGTTTCCTCACTGGCCCGTTGATCGCACTGTGGATCGGCTGTTCGAAGAGTTAATGAAAACTGCCGTGGAGTCTCATCACGGCGCTCCAGTTCCATTTGTTTGGTTTTGGCCGGAGGGAGCGCCAGCAGCGGCGATCATGACACACGATGTGGAGACGGAACTGGGCCGAGATTATTGCTCTCAGTTGATGGACATTGATGACGAGTTTGGTTTTAAGTCTTCATTCCAGGTCGTTCCGGAAAGACGTTACGAAGTGCCGCAGTCCTATATCGATGAGTTTCGGCAACGGGGATTTGAAGTAAATGTTCATGATTTGTACCACGACGGGCATCTGTATCGGAACCGCGAAGAATTTCTGCGGCGCGCCGCCAGAATCAATCACTATCTGAAGAAGTTCGGCGCTGCGGGCTTCCGCTCGGGCGCGCTTTACCGCAATTTGAGATGGTACGACGCCTTTGATTTTTCGTACGACATGTCAGTTCCCAACGTAGGCCATCTTGACGCTCAGACCGGCGGATGTTGCACGGTTATGCCCTATTTTGTTGGACGAGTGTTAGAGATACCTGTCACAGTCACCCAAGATTACTCCCTCTTCCACATCCTGGGCTCGTACTCAACAACACTTTGGGAAGAACAATGCCGGATGATTCTCGCCGGCCATGGTTTAATCAGCGCAATCGTGCATCCGGACTACATCATCAACAAAAAATCCAATAACACCTATCGCCGGCTGCTGGCTCACCTTTCTCATCTGCGAGAAAAGCTTTTTGTCTGGACCACCACTCCGGGAGAAATCGACAAATGGTGGCGGCTCAGGTCGCAGATGAGTTTGATTCGCGACGGCGCCGGCTGGAAAATTGAAGGCCAAGGCCGAGAACGGGCACGAATCGCCTATGCTCATGTCGTGGGGGGCCGTCTTAAATACTCCTTCGAACCCGTTTTGGCCCATACCAACGGTACCGGATCGTCCGAGCCCGTTGACAAGTCTGCCGTAAACACAGGATTGCAGCCGCCCTCCAACTCTGTCAGTACTAATACAAGCAAAGTTAGCTGATCCCCGTCCAAAAGATATAAAAGGCCATTTTTACCTATGTCATCGGTCGCGACTAAAGCACGTGTTTCCGAAACCTCAATCGGTGCCACCGAAAAGCTGGAGCCGGCGAAGACGTTGCGGGTGTGCATGATCGCGTATTCCTTCTACGAAACTGACAATCGGGTAATGCGTTATGCGGAAACCTTAGCGAAACGCGGCGACCATGTGGAGGTTTTTGCCTTGCAACGAGACGGGATGCCGCGCCAGGAGGTATTGGATGGCGTTAACCTGTTCAGATTGCAGCGGCGCGAAGTGAACGAAAAGGGGAGATTTTCATACCTCAGCCGAATCATGCAGTTCTTGTTTAGGGCTATGTACCAGGTGTCCGGGCGGCATCTTCGTCAGAAATACGATTTCATTCACGTACATTCGGTGCCCGATTTTCTGGTGTTCGCGGCCTGGCTCCCCCGACTCTTAGGCACACCAGTCGTACTGGACATTCACGATATTCTTCCTGAATTTTATAACAGTAAATTTGGCTCGGGTTCGAAGTCGTTTATTTTTCGATTTCTGCAGCGAATAGAGAAGGTCTCAGGGGGGTTCGCTGGCCACGTTATCGTGGCCAACCACATCTGGCAGGAACGGCTTCTGTCGCGGTCCCTTAAACCTGGTAAGTGCAGCGTGGTGCTGAACTCGCCCGATAGATCGATTTTTAAGGATGGAGCTGCGAAGGCTGCCAGATCTGATTCGACGAATCGAATTTCGATGCTCTACCCGGGAAGCATAAATTGGCACCAGGGCCTGGACATTGCGATAAAAGCCTTCGCAACGATAAGCGCCAAGGTTCCGGAAGCCGATTTTCACATTTATGGAGAAGGCCCGCTCAAGCAGGATCTCGTTGAGCTGGTACGCGAAACGCACCTGGACACTCGCGTTTTCTTCCATAAGCCCATCGCCCTGCGCGAAATGGCTGCGGTAATAGCGAACGCCGACGTCGGTATTGTCCCCAAGCGAAGTGATAATTTTGGCAACGAAGCGTTCAGCACCAAAATTCTGGAATTCATGGCTGTAGGAGTTCCGGTCATCGTGGCGGACACGATGGTCGACCAGTATTACTTTAACGATTCTATTGTTCACTTTTTCCGCGCGGGCGATGAGCATGACCTGGCCCGCCGAATGCTTGAACTGATACAAGATCCGGAACGTCGACGCATCCAAGCCGAGCAAGCGTCAGAATTTGTAGACAAGCATGATTGGACAGCCAGAAAGCACGAATATCTCGAGCTGGTTGACGGCATGATCGCCGCTCATGCCGCGCGATAATCGCTACCGAGTCTCGAGTGGATTTATGCCACCCCCTTGCCACAGGCCGCATCCAATATCATGAGCAAAGATGGATTTATTTCCGGCCTCAAGAATAGGATTTTGCAAAATCTCGCTCGCAGCGCGCCTGGCGCGACGACTCTCAGAGTAACGCTCCACCGCTGGCGGGGCGTAAAAATTGGTAAAGGCGCGTGGATCGGATACGACGCCATCATCGAAACATCCCATCCGGAGTACGTCACCATCAAGGATGGGGCCTCGGTAGGCATTCGGTCGGTGATCATCGCGCATTTTCGCGAGCTACACGGCGTAGTGATAGAGGAAGACGCGTCGATCGGTCCCGGAGCCATCATTATGCCCAACGTAACCATTGGCAGAGGTTCAGTGGTAACAGCCGGCAGCGTGGTGACCAAGTCTGTCCCTGCCATGACCGTCGTGCAAGGGAACCCGGCCAAACCTATTGCGAGGGTCGGAGTGCCACTAAAACTGGACGTCAGCTTGCGTGAATTTTCGCAGAAGCTGCGTCCCCTTGGAAAAGACTAAAATTGTCGCAGTCAAGAGTAAGAATCGCCGTCGCTCCTGCGACGAACTACGAAAACCACAAGCCGCTCTTCGATATGTTGAGCGCAGCCTTCTCCGCCGACTTTGAGCCCTACGATGCCGGCCAAATTTATCGCGGGCTAATTGTTCTGTCAGAAGATGAAGAACTCGTTCGTGCAGCTGCCGAACGCAACATTAGTTTTTATCAGTTGCATTGCTCGAATCCGCGTACCAGCCCGAAGCCTTCAACCATCAAGTTTGCTGAGTCAGCGGATGTTCATCGGGCTTTTCGGGGTGCCGCGCTCCCGGACGCCAGTCTGGAACAGTTCAACACTCTGCCGATGTCGCTGGAGGTCTTGGCGGAAGTTGACGGCCAGGCCGTGTGGAGTGTTGAGCGGGCCAACGGTTGCCATCATGTTGGCGTTCCATTGCCGTCTTTCGCAGAGAACGATTTCTTCCACTCCCACTTTCGCGGTTCCCGATGGTTTGCGATGGTGCCGTTGCTGCACTTCTTGAGGAGTGCTTTAGGTCCCAAAGGGTGGCAAGTCGCTAAGCCGCGAGCAACTTTTATCATTGACGATCCCAATTTTCACCATCGAAGTTACGGCTTTATCGATTTTGCAAAACTCATAAAACATGCTGAAACCCATAATTATCATGCGACGGTCGCAACCGTTCCGCTGGACACGTGGTACTTCAACCGCAAAGTTGTAGCCTTATTTCGCGCCCACCAGCAGCAGATTTCAGTAATGATGCATGGAGTGAACCATCTAGCCGACGAACTTGGCCGGCAGTACCCGGAAGAGGAAGCGCTGTCTTTACTGGCTGTGGGCCTTCGCAGAATAGCCGCCTTCGAAGCCCGCTCGGGCTTAAGAGTGGAGCGCATCATGGCCGCTCCCCACGGGGCTTACAAAGAATCGATGGCCGAGCCTATGCTTCGCCTCGGTTTCGAAGCGGGATGCGTGTCGATAGGGTCGTTGACGCACTGGAATGCGCGGAAAAATTGGGCTCCCGATTTAGGCATCCCTATGGCCCAGGTTCTTGGACGTCAGGCGTTTCCGGTTTTTCACAGGACAAGTACCAACGAAACTGACATCCGGCTGAGCGCTTTCCTCGGTCATCCGGTGGTGATTGCCACGCACCACCATGATTACATCTCCAACTTCACTCGAATTGAATCATTAGCAAAAATGGTAAACCAGATCTCATCGCCACAGTGGATGTCAGTCGAGGATATTTCGCGAACAAACTATCTATCCAGCGTAGAAAATGGCGTATTGTGCGTGACACCCTACGCGCGGCGGTTGAGAATTGCTTTTTCAGAAGACATCAACGCCATTCGACTGATGGCTTCCCCGTTTTGTCCTGAAGTCACGATTAGTTTGGCCCAGCGATCAACGGAAGATGCAATTTCGGTTGATGGCGTTCGACTGGAGACTCGTGTCTTAAACGACGTGATGGAGCTATTTATCCCGCCAAGAGACCCTGTTGATTATGAAAAGGTCGCGCCGATCCCATTGGGCCTGTGGGCGGTTACCCGACGCTTGCTGGCCGAGGCTCGCGACCGTGCCGTACCGGTGCTGTCATTTGCGACACCGCACTAAGCTTGTGGATCGGACTTGAACTCCAGAAAGCAGCCTTGTTCCGGCTCTGTTTTGATCCTGACAACCAAGGCGGAATATTCGCTCCATTCAAGCAAAACGTCGTTACCCTTAAATAACCAACAGGAGCATATATGAAAGGTGTTGTTCTGGCTGGCGGTAAAGGCTCACGGCTCTATCCCCTGACCCGCGTCACAAACAAACATTTGTTGCCCGTGTACGACCGCCCCATGATTTTCTATCCAATTCAGACGCTCGTAGACGCGGGAATCCGAGACATCATAATTGTTACCGGCGGCCAAAACTCCGGCGACTTTCTTCGGCTGCTTTCCAACGGAAAAGATTTCAACTTGCACCGCATTCACTACACCTATCAGGAAGGCGAAGGCGGCATTGCCGATGCTCTACGCTTGGCCGAGCCATTCGTCGAGGGCGAAAAAATCTGTGTAGTGCTGGGCGACAACATCATCGAAAACAATATTATCAGCTCTAAAGATGCCTTCGAAAAACAGTCGAAAGGCGCGCACATCATTCTGAAAGAAGTAGAAGACCCGGAGCGCTTCGGCTGCCCCGAAATAGTGAACGGCACAATTCTGGGTATTGAGGAAAAACCCAAGGCTCCCAAGTCCAACTTTGCGGTTACGGGCATCTATTTTTACGATGCTAGCGTTTTCGAGAAAATCGGAAAGACCAAGGTCAGCTGGCGTAACGAACTGGAAATCACCGACGTCAACAACATGTATCTGGCTGAAAAGTCCCTGACCCACAGCGTCCTGGACGGGTGGTGGACCGACGCTGGAACGTTCGAATCCTTGCTGCACGCCACCAAGCTGGTCGCCGACACCGGAGCTAATAAGACGCCGGCACGTGGACCGGCGCCACGGCATACGCGAACAGCAGAGTAATTCTTTATCCCACCATTTTTCGTAATTTATAGGAGGAGCGCTTGAGAATTCTAATCACTGGCGGAGCCGGCTTTATCGGCTCGAATTTTATTCGTTATTTTATTAATAGCCGTCGCGATGCAGAGGTCGTCAATTTCGACAGCTTGACGTACGCGGGTAATCCCGAGAGTCTGGCGGACATAGCCGAGAACCCCCGCTACAAATTTGTACGCGGCGATATAACGGATAAGAAAGCGGTGGACAGCGTATTCGAGCATCAACTGGACGCGCTGGTGAATTTCGCAGCGGAAACCCACGTAGATCGCAGTATTGAAGATGCCTCACCCTTCTTGCGCACCAATGTTCTGGGCACGCAGTGTTTGCTGGACGCGGCGAAACGTTTCAAGCTTCCCAAGTTTGTGCAGATCAGCACTGATGAAGTGTATGGCAGCGCTCCCGCCGGCGGCACCTTCACGGAAGACACCATCCTCGATCCGCGTAGTCCTTATGCGGCGAGCAAGGCCTCGGCCGATCATTTTGTAGCGTCCTACGCTAACACCTATGGCCTTCCGGCCGTAGTTTTGCGCTGCACGAATAATTACGGACCTTATCAATTTCCCGAGAAGCTCATTCCGCTGATGATTGCCAATGCCAGGGAAGACAAATCGCTGCCTATCTACGGAGACGGAATGCAGGAACGCGATTGGCTTTTCGTGGACGACTACTGCAGCGCCATTGGCTTGGCCTTGGAGAAGGCGGCGCCTGGGGCCGTCTACAATGTATCCGCCGGCGCGCCTCAGCCAAATCTAAAAATTGTGCGCACTATTCTGCAGCACCTTGGCAAGCCGGAATCTCTGATGCAATACGTAAAGGATCGCCCCGGGCACGATCGCCGGTACGCGCTCGACAGCTCCAAGATTCAGAGGGAGTTGGGATGGGCGCCGAAAGTTTCCTTCGAAGAGGGCATCCGGCGCACGATTGACTGGTACCAGAACAACACTGCGTGGCTGGATCACGCGCGATCCGGCGAGTACCGAAACTATTACGATCGCCATTACGATCGCCGCGCTGAAACGTTCAGCCGGTAACTTTAAACAGACGCAGTACATTAGCGAGCGGTGTCACTGAGGAGTTTCGTGCGCTCTTGGAGCCAACAGTACCGCTGGATGTTGTTCGGCGCATGGTTGATCTGCACCATTCTGCTCTCTTTGAAAGCAGTCCTGTCCCTGCTGCATTATTCCCTGGGGAATGACGACGCGTCTCACGTCTTGCTCATTCCGTTGGTGTCAGGCTGGTTGATTTATCTCGATCGTCAGCAAATCTTCAAATCACTTTCTTCAGACGTCGTTACGTCTTCATTGTTCCTTTTTCCCGGAATTGTCTGCCTGCTTTGGAGTTTACGAACCATTCCCGGGTCCTACTCTGCTTGTGCTTTGGGTTTAGTGCTGGTAACGATTTCCGGGTTCGCGCTGGCCTTCGGCCGCCAGGCCCTACAGAGGGCACGCTTTCCGCTGATGTTTCTGTTTTTATTTATTCCTCTACCTGAGGCATTCCTCAACAAAGTGGTGTACTTCCTTCAAAGGGGCTCGGCTGAAATTGCAGCTCTGCTCTTTAGCATGACGGGCCTGCCGGTTTTGCGCGAAGGATTCATCTTTCGCCTGCCGCGCTTCAGTATTGAAGTAGCTAAGGAATGCAGCGGGATCCGCTCCAGCATTGCTTTACTGGTGCTGGCAATTCTGGTGGGTCACTTTTTCTTGAGGAAGTTCTGGAAGCAGGTGTTGTTCATTCTGGCAGGCATCGTAGTGATGATCGTCAAGAATGGCATCCGCATCGTGACGCTGACGCTGCTGGCCAACTATGTGGATCCGGGGTTTCTTTTCGGCAGCCTGCATCGCCAGGGTGGCGTTGTTTTTTTTATGCTCGGACTATTGTTGCTGGTTCCGGTGTTTTGGGTATTGCAGCGCAACGAGACTTCCACTCCATCTTCGGACCCTCCGGTGATTACCGGTCCCGCCGCAGCTGTATAATCCCAAGGAAATATAAAGAAGTTTCGAGAAGTCCGGCTTAATTCCGGGGTGCCACGCCCTCGGGATCTCCGCCATACCCGTAATAGTAATTGTTATAGGTATCCGCGGAGTCGACCCTGTTGAGCACCACACCGAGCAAGTTCTTGTCGCGGAATTCCGCCGACACCCGTTGGGCAATCTCAGAATCGGTGCTGCCCGCCCGCACCACGAACAAGACCCCGTCGCATTGGTCAGCCAGCATGCTGGCATCGTGAACAGGGAGCGCCGGAGGGGAGTCGATGATAATCCAGTCGAAAATATCACTCATCGTATCGAGCAAGTGCTTCATGCGGTCGCGCAAAAGCAGTTCGCTCGGGTTACTAACCTGGCTGCCGCCGGGTATGAAGCACAGATTCCCTTCCAGGCCGTTTTGAATAACGGCAAACTCATCCACGTCCCCGCTTAAATAATCACTGAGCCCGGGCCCGCTGGGAGCGCCCAAAGTCTGGTGCAATCGTGAAGCGCGCAAATCGGCGTCAATCAACAGCACCCGTCGGTCCGGCTGGCGCACGATGGATTGCGCAAGGTTTGCGGCAACGAAAGTTTTACCTTCCGCCGGAATGCTACTGGTGATCAAGAGCTTCTTTAATTGCTGTGCGCCGGCGATCTGATACAGGCGCGACCGCAATGTTCGGAAGCGTTCCGCTCCGATTCGATCGCTGTCGGCGCCCACAAAAACACTGTTTCGTGCGTCCAGCGTCCATTTTGGATGGGTGCAGCGCTTAACCAACTCCTCATACGTGAGAATGCTGGTTTCTTTGAAGCGCGGGTCCGGCATAGCTACCCGGACGCTCTCAGACCGCGACGGCTCGGCCATCGGCGGCTCGATGTGGCGGTTGATCTCTGCGGCGCCGTCCACCAGGTCGGCGGTGACAGCCGTGGGAGTTTGCGTGGCCCGGTCTTGCGCAGCCTTCTTCAGTGCTTCGTGAATCCTGCTCATCGCTTCCTCATTTGTTTCGAACCTGCCTCAGATTCAGCTGAAAACACTTTCTTTGCCACTGACCACCGCATGATTTCCGTTCAATCCGGCCACCGCCAGAGTCGGCACAACGGTCAGCACCGGTAATTTCAAGTAATGTTCCGCATCCCGTTCGGAATGAATCGTCTTGTCGGTCATCGCTAATAGAAACAAAATACCGACTCCCAATGCCAGACCAGCTCCAAAACCGCCGCCGACGAAGTAAGTCTTCTTCGGAAATGACGGCTTCTCCGGAAAACTTGGCGGATCATAAACTTTAAACTGCTCGCTGTCCTGCTGCTGCACCAACTCAGTGGCCATCGTGGAATTCTGGCTCTTGGTCAGCAATTCTTTGTAGAACGCCGAGGCCGTTTCATAGTTGCGCGTCATCTCTTTATATTGCTGTTCCACCATCGGCGTGGACTGTACCCGCCCCTGTAATTGGCGGGTCTGCGCTTGAATCGTAGCCTGCTGGCGCTGCAAAGCCGCGATATTGGCATCATCCTGTTTAATTTTGGCGCGCAGTGTTTGTATCTGCGGCGGTTCATGGGCAACTTGAGCGTTCGGGTCGGGAGTGGTTTCCTTGACCGGTTCGGCCAAGCGCCGCTTCAACTCCGCGATCTGGCTTTGCGTCTTGATCACGTCCGGGTGATCAGGGGTGTATCGCGACAATAGAACTGTCAACTGGTCCTGCAAAAGCGCCAATTGCTGGTCCGCGGAATCGGCGTTGGTTCCCCCACTGCGACGCTGTTTCCAGTTGGCTTCTTCCTGGCCCAACAATGACTCATTGAACGCCTTATCCTGTTGTGCGCGGCTCAGGGCCTGGGTGTTGGCTTCCAGTTGCGAATTCATTCCCATCAAAAATCCCAGGTTCGATTGCGTTTCTTCCGGCAAGGAACCCAGGTTCTTGCGCTTGAACTCCGCCAGTTTTGCGTCCTGCTCGTCAAGTTTTGCCTTAGCTTCGGCAAGCTGCTGGCCCAGGAACTTTGTGGTCTGAACCGCTTGACTCTCATTCTGCCGAGCGTTTTGCTCCAGGAACATCGAGGTGATCTCGGTGCAAACCTGCTGCGCAAGCTGCGGATTGTCGAACGTCGCGGTGATATAGAAGCCCGGCAATTGATGCGGCCCGGTTCCCTGCATGGCCTCAACGGGTTTAAGCGTGATGGCCCCGCGCAGCCTTTCGATTAAGTCGTCAATGTGAACGCGTCCGCGATCGCCGGCGTACAGATTAAATTTTTCAATGATGGGTTCCAGGCGTGTACGGCTCAGGATCTGTTCCTGCATGGTCGCCAGGCGATGATTCAGGTCGTCAGACACCACCGGCTCGACGTACTTCGTCGGCACGGAGGGCTGCTCCACCATCACCATGGTCTGCGAGGTGTAACGTTTTGGCAGCACCTTAGCCGCGACGTAACCCGCCACGGTCAATATCACCGTACTGATTGGCAGGATCCACCAATACCTTCTAAAGACTCTTTTTGCGTCTGCTGGACCAAGCTCTCGATTCGCAGCCATAGCTACCTCTTTGAATTTCTGAATCTGTCTGTTACTACCCGCAGCACCTTATTGTATATCCGCAACTCGGAGTCCGCTCTGGTACTCTACGATGCACGGCTCCTGCCAAGACTCAGGGCGCCAGGGTATTGCTGAAGCCGCAGGGCTCGAACTAACATCAATTATATCATGGCGTTAGCATTATAAACACGCCGGTTTTTCTCCACCGCCTGAGGTAGTTGTCCAATCATCAAACGAATAGTGGAACTCTTCTGCCACATTGTCGCCTGATTTGCCCTTAACTCTGACCTCGGGCACAGCTCCCAGTGCCATTTTGACCTGTTTGGGAATCGTGCATTCTCCGACCGATTAGCGGTATTCTGGAGCGCCTGATTACCAAGTCCATCCTGGCAACTCGCTCTTGTGCAGGTCACTGCCAACCATGAAAATCCGCCAGACCCGACGAACTATCACCATTCTGCCGCTCATTTTCGGCGCTGTGTTAGTCCTGGTCTCGTGCCACCGTGACCCCATGGCTGCGCGACAAAAAGCCATGGAACGCGGCGATAAGGAATTCAGCCAGGGTAAGTATCCCGAAGCGTCCATCTACTACGGCCAGGCGTTGCAGTTGGATAAGTATTATGCCGAAGGCCACTACAAGCTGGCGCAATGTCACATAAAAACGGGAGCATGGGCCTCGGCATTTCGCGAATTATCCCGGACCGTGGAGTTGCAGCCGGCTAATTGGGCCGCGCAGGTGCAATTGGCAGAACTTTCGTTGCGTGGCGGCAAAGCGCAGGACTCCAAGGATCGCGCGCTGCTGGTCTTGCACAGTAATCCCCAGGACTACCGTGCGCAGATAGTGTTGTCATCCGCCGACGACGCCCTAGGAGATTCCAAAACCGCGATACAGGAGGCCATCGACGCAACCCGCATGAGTCCGAACAGCGCGGAAGTTTTCACCCACCTCGCGTTGCTCTACGCCCGAACGGGCGATGTCGTCAAGGCCGAAGAAAATCTGAAGAAGGCCCAGACACTCGACCCCACCGGCATCACGGCCACGATGACTCTGGGCGATTTCTACGAACAGAATCATCGCTGGAGCGACGCTAGCAAAGAATTCCAAGCCGCCATAAATCGCGCTCCCAATAATCCCGTGCCTCGCGCGGCGCTGGCCACCGTATACATGAACCAGGGTCAGGACGCCTTGGCGGAAAAGACCCTAACGGACGCCAAAATACAGCTGAAAGATGATCCAGCCGCATACCGCATGCTGGGAGATTATTATCTCGGCCGCGGAAACAATGAAAAGGCCAGCGCCGAGTTCTCCGAACTTATCCGGCAACACCCCAAAGATCCGCAAATAAGGAAAACGTACATCCAGCTATTGCTGCTCAGCAATCGCGTTGACGAAGCCGCTTCCCTTAACGCCGAGCTTCTCAAAGCAGCTCCGCAGGACATTGAAGCGCAGGTGTTGAGAGGCGAAATTGAGCTTCGCCAGGGAAAAGTTGACGACAGCATTCAGACGTTACAGGGAGCGTTGCATGCTGCGCCGGAAAACGCTTTTGCGCATTACCAGATGGGCCTGGCGCTGCAACAAAAAGGAAAAGCCCAGGAAGCTCAGAATGAGCTGCGTGAATCTGTGCGCCTCAGCCCGTCGTTATACGAAGCGTGGCGTTCTTTGGGTGAAGGCGCGGTACAAAGGTCCGACTGGCAAGGCCTGCACAACATCGCCCTGGAATTAAAGAAAACCGCACCGCGTTCTCCGGAAGGTTATCTCTACGATGCCACGGCGCGGATGAACCAGAACGATTCTGTCGGGGCGGAATCCAATCTTATTCAACTGACTACCGTCGCGCCCACTCGAGCCGTGGGCTACGTGAAACTTGGCGAGCTGCGGTTGATACAAAAACGCCTGGATGAAGCTGAAAAATTATTTCGCCAGGCGCTGACCCATGAACCAGATTCTGCGGAAGCCCTCGAAGGCCTGATGGACCTGGCTTTCCGTAAGAATAAGCCAGCCGACGCGCTACACATCGTGCAGACGGCTATAGAGCGGAATCCTAACAATTCCCAACTTTATGTATTGCAGGGTCAGGCGTTGATCAAAAACCAGCAGCAGCCCGAAGCGCAGCGAGCGTTGGAGCGAGCCATCCAACTTGACGGGCACAACGTCCGCGGCATCGTCTTGCTGGCGGAGTTACAAGCGGCACGCGGAGCGCGAGAACAAGCCATCGCCAGCTATAAAAGCGCCATCACACTATCGCCCAATGCCGTAGCTCTGCAGGTGGCGCTCGGGACGCTTTACGAGAGCGGCGGTGACTGGCAAACCGCGCAGGACATTTATAAAAAGGTACTCGCGGTACAGCCAGATAATCCGATGGCGGCCAACAATCTCGCCTACATCCTGCTGGAACACGGGGGCAATGCCAACGTGGCCCTGACGCTGGCTCAGGTCGCGCGGCGCGGTTTGCCCGCTTCGCCGAATACCGCCGATACTCTGGGATGGGCCTATTATCATAATGGCGCGTACACTGTGGCCCAGCCGCTGTTTGAAGAGGCCGTGAACAAATCCGCTGATAACGCGGCCTACCGCTATCACCTCGGGATCACCTACCAAAAACTAAAAGACAATGATCGCGCCCGCGCCCAATTCGAAAAAGCGATCAACTTAAAACCCGATGGACCAACCGCCGAGGAAGCCCGCAACGCCTTACGACAACTGCCAGGGAGTTAGTTGTATTCCTTCCCGGCAATTCGTCGCTAAAATATTGAGGGAGATTCAACCATGCCGGCAGATGTTTCGACAAATCAACAATCGGTGGAAAAAATAGTCCCGCTGGGCACCAGGAATGGCATCGAAATGGCCATCCGCGCGCGCATCGACAAGACTCTCGGAAAGATAATTGCCCGCACCGATTCGCCTGACCTGATCGACGGCGTGCGCATCGAAGCCTTGCAGGTCCACCCCGACGATCGCGGATTCTTTACCGAGCTGGCACGGCTCGGTAAGGGACTCGCCGCTGGAATGGTTCCTGATGGAACGAGAAACGTTCAGGTTTCTTTCACGCTTACCTATCCGGGAACAATCAAGGCCATTCATTATCATTCGGAGCAAACGGATTTGTGGGCTCCGGTCTCCGGCATGTTGCAAATTTTCCTATGTGATTTGCGCCGGCATTCGAAAACATTTGGCTTGATCAACACGCTGTACGTTGGGCGATTTCGCCCCTGGGAAATTTTAATTCCTCCGGGCGTTGGTCACGGTTACAAAGCCTTGGGCATTGAACCGATCAATCTTCTTTACTTCACCGATCGCCACTACAATCCCGCGGATGAACTGCGCATCTCCTACAACGATCCCAACATTGGGTACGACTGGGAGACGCAATTCAAGTAGCCAATGCGCGTTCTGCTGATTGGTGCTAACGGAATGCTGGGAAAAGACGTCGTCCAGGAATGGACGGGCGATGAACTCATTCCCGCTACTTCCAGTGTTGCGGACATCCGCAATTCCGAACAAGTCGAGCGCCTGCTCGCGGCGACGCGCCCCGAGTGGATTTTATTGACTGCGGCCTACACGGACGTCGACGGAAGTGAGCGGGATCCTGAGGCAGCCTTTGCGGTAAACCACCAGGGGACGGAAAATGTGGCCAGGTCGGCGCGAAAATACGCCGCCAAGGTCATGTACATCAGCACCGATTATGTTTTTGACGGCAGCGGCACGCGGCCATACGAGCCTTCAGATCCAATCGCTCCTATCGGTGTGTATGGCGCGTCCAAGGCCGCTGGAGAAAGAGCCATTCAGGAAAACTTAAACGATTGGTGCATAGTGCGCACTTCCTGGTTGTTTGGGGCCTCCGGCCAGTGCTTCCCCGAAAAGATTCTGCGCGCCGCGGAAAGCCGCCCGGAATTATCCGTGGTTTCTGATCAGGTGGGCTCGCCTACATTTACGCGCGACTTGGCTCAGGCGATGCGCGCTCTCGTTCACGCGGACGCCCGTGGCTTCGTGAGCGTGACCAACTCGGGCACGTGTTCGTGGTTTGAATTTGCGAAAGAGATTCTTCGGCAGGCCGGGAAAACCAATCCGGTAAAACCGATAAACACTGTGCAGGCAGCGCGCGCGGCCAAGAGGCCCGCTTACTCAGTGCTCTCACCTGCGGCGCTCCACGCTCTCGGTATCAATGTTCGACACTGGCAGCAAGCCCTGCCGCCCTATCTCGAAGAATTGCGCAAGCTTGCCAAACTGAAGTAACGCCCCACAAACCATTTCTTCGGCCGTTTCGAATCGGTCTACGGAATGTTCACGGAAACTTCGGTGGAGAAGGCACTTTCCGTTCCGTCGCTGGCAACCGCGGTCGTAACGTAGAAGTACGACTGGGAGTTCTGCACCGTGTTGTCGCTGTAGTTCAATGCTCCGTCCAGCCCGGAATTCAGTTTCGAATATCCCCCGCCGCTGGTCACGCTTCTGTAAACGTTGTAGCCGGAAGCCGATGGGCTGGCATTCCATGAAAGGCCCACGACATGCTGCACCTGCGCCACACCAGTTCCGGAAATGGCCACGGCCGCCGGCGAGCCTGTCGCGTCGCTGGCGATGGATACGCTCCCGGAAGTAGCACCCGCGCCTGCCGGCGAGAATTGCACCGCCAGCGTGATGCTCTGCGACGGCGAGAGCGTCACAGCCGAGCCGCCTGACAAGGTTAGGTTGGCACCGGTCAGTTTAATGCTGGAAATCGATACATTCGAATTGCCCGAATTGGTAACGGTAATGTTTCGCGAAACGGTATTCCCCACCGTCACGTTGCCGAAACCGATTGTGGAGGGACTCACGGAAAGGGTCAGCCCTGCGGCTACGCCCGTGCCCGAAAGATTGACCGTGGATGTTCCGCTCGCAGCGTTGCTGCTCAGCGTGAGGTTTCCCGTTACCGCACCGGCGGTCTTCGGATTGAACACCACGTTGAACGTGCTGCTCTGGCCGGCTGCGAGAGTCAGGGGAGCATTCAGCCCTGAAGTCGTAAAGCCTGTCCCGGTGATGTTCGCTGCCGACACGGTAACGTTCACCGTGCCCGGGTTAGAGAGCTGCACTGTCTGAGTATTGGTCACGCCAGCGACTACACTGCCGAAGTTGATCGATCCCGGCGCAACATTTAGCACTACGGTCGCAGGCGGCGGAGTCGTTGGTGGAGGCGTCGTGGGTGGCGGGGTCGATGTTGTGGAGGCCGTTCCAACTACGCTTACGCTGGTGACTACCCCGTCTGAGGTGGTCAGCACAATCATCCCGCTCTTGGTACCGGTCGCCGTTGGCGCAAATCTCACCGTCAGCGGAAGACTATCCCCAGGCACCATTAACACCGGTGTTGCGATGCCCGTTGCTGCGAATCCCGGTGCACTCACCGTTATCTTGGAAAGCGTGATGTTCGCAGTACCCGCGTTCCGCAGCGAGGTCACCGCCGTGGACGCTGAGCCAACCTTCACAGACGCCAGACTCAGCGCAGCCGGCGAAGCAATCAGTTTGCCTACCGCTTCCGCAGTCGCCACCCCTGTGAGGTCTACATTCGTCGTGGGATTATCCGGATCATTGCTGGCGATGCTGATGCGGCCGGAAAAGGTTCCGGTCGTTTTCGGTAAAAAACTAACATTCAGAAGTACGCTCTCACCTGCTGAAATCTTGGCGTTAGACTTGATGCCAGCAGCGGTGAAGCCCGTGCCGGTGACCGCAACGCCAGAAATCTTGAGGGTGGAAGCGCCGGAGTTCGTAAGTGTCAGAGCGGCAGGATTCGAAGTGTTGACCGTCACCTTGCCAAAGTCGTGGGCCGTCGTGGAAACACTCAACTGTGCAGCGGTGCTGCCCGCTGTACCGGTCACCACTACAGGATCGGAGGGGCCTTTGTTGCCATGAAAATTGAATGTCGCGGTGGTTTTCCCGGCTTTGCTGCCTTTAAACCACACCGTAAAATTGGCCTTCTGACCAGACTGGATGGAGACGGGGAACTGTAAGCCGGAAATACTGAATTCATCATTGGAAACGCTGGCGTCCGTCAACGTCACGGCTTCCGCTCCCAGGTTCGTTACAGATGCAGGATGCGAGATTTTCTTTCCCACATCGGTGACTCCAAAATCGACGGCCGAGGGGGTTACCTGCACGGCGGACTGAGCGGTCTTTGGTCCGGCATTGACCATGCCCGTGCATCCACTCAGCCCCAGCAGGGCGGCTAGAGTCGCAAGGCACAGAAGCCCCACAGCTTTACTCGCAGTTCTGTAAGACGTGTGCATAGGCGGCTGGGAACCGCTGTTAGCTATTGCCATTTCTCCCCCAAGTTTCATCAAGGGAAGATTAAGTGCCTTAACTATTAGGAACTACTGGTGGGTCGTCCCAATTTGGTTCAGGTGTAGCCTGTACCAGCGGACAAAAACTGCACCCCGTCTTTACTATCTATTAACCATAGGATTTTATTTACTTAGTGATAACTGTATAAAAGGGAACAATCCGGCGGGTAATCTGCGGCGCACAAATTTAGAGAGGAATCGTGGACTGAAGTCCTGCTGCGGACTGACGGCTGGGCCGCCGGGAGGTGAGCCCGGCGTCACGGATTTTATAAATCAATGCCCGGTAACTGATCTGCAGGGCCGCGGCGGTCTTGCGGCGGTTCCACTGGTGGGCTCGCAAAGAATCTAGAATGACGTTGCGCTCGAGTTCCTGGACCGCCGCCCTCGCGATGTGCTTGAGAGGTATCTCCCCTACGACCCTCTTCACATGCGAGCGCATGGAACCACCCCGGGCCATAACCGTCTGCGCCAGGGCTGCTTCCGGCCCAATCAATACGTGCCGCGCCATGCCGTTGGACAGTTCCCGGACGTTGCCCGGCCAATTGGAATTCTGCAAATATTCGATCATTTCCGCGCTAAGAGGCATCGAGTCGATGGCGAAATGCTCCTGGTGCAACGAACGGAAATATTCAGCCAGCACCGGGATGTCTTCCTTTCGCTCGCGAAGTTGCGGCAAACGGAAGCGCACTACGTTGATTCGATAAAACAGATCCTCGCGAAAATTGCCGGCGGCAATTTCCTGTTCCAGGTCCTTATTGGTAGCGCATATCACCCGGGCATCGACCACGCGTTCCGATCGATCACCAAGTCTGGAAAAGACACCGTCCTGCAGGAAGTGCAAGACCTTGCTTTGCAATTGCATTTCAAGGTCAGCAATCTCATCTAGAAATAGAGTGCCGTTATGAGCCAACTCCACTCGGCCGATTTTTGATGATTGCGCCCCGGTAAAGGCACCCTGTTCGTATCCAAATAATTCGCTTTCCAACAGCTGGGCAGGTATTGCCGCGCAATTTACCTTTACGAACTGACCTTGACTGTAGTGCGAGTGGGCGTGAATCCACCTGGCGACTGCCTCCTTCCCGGTTCCGCCGGCCCCGCAAAGCAGCACTGGAATGTTCGTTTCGCATATTTTCTGCGCACGGCGGCGGACCTCCGCCATGGCGGCGGATCTGCCAAAAAGCACGTGATCGGGCGGGAGAGTGTTGGAGATTGCGCGCGCTGGACTGGGTGGAGTGGGCGAGGTGGTCATAAGTTGGCACTTTCAGGAGTGCACTCCTTTCACCAAACAGATTTAAGGCCCGGCGGATCGCGAATTCTGTAAGGCGCTGAAACACAACTATTAAGCCTCCCAAATCACGGCGTTCTAGTACTTCCTGTGGATCCCTTCTGCAACCCTGGACCTTCCATTTGCGGAAAATCCTCGGTGCTAAGCAGAACAGTTTTCCACCGATTCAAAAGTCCTAACGGGCCCGTTTTGCATCAAAATACACATAATGGCAAGCTGGTTGTGGCACACTGTACGCCCTGCCCAGGTCGCCCGTTTGAGGACTGCAATCCTGCTGTTCAATACCGTGTGGTAAGAGATGAACTTGTCGACCGCCGTTAACACGACTTTCGATTACATTTTCTGGCAAAATGATCCGCGAATTCCGCCGCCTTGCCGGGTTGGGCTTTAGCTATGGATAGATCGGTGCGTTCACAATTTCCCAGCATTAAGTTGGACCAATTGGTATACGTCGAACTTGATGCCAGTAATGGCGGCATGATGCTGACCGTCTCCGAGGATGGCTTCAGCTTTCGCGCGGTGTCTCCCGTGCGCAGTACCAGCCGAACGCCTTTTTCCTTCGTCATCAACGGCGCTCAAAAGTTGGAAGGTTTCGGGAAAATTGATTGGACCAAGGACGATGGCAAAGTAGCCGGGCTCCAATTTACAGATGTAACCACAGAGTTCTTAGACTCTCTGCGGGTCTGGCTAGCCGAACTCTGTAGCCCGACTGCGGCTTCTACGCCCGCACCGCTAGATTCATCTCCGGAGATTTCTTCCCGGCTTGGCTATCAGGCGTCCGCCAGAGACAATGGTGCGCCTCTGCATGGTGCCGCTCAACCTGCCGCGCAGCAGCAAAAGTCGGAACGCCCATTCGCCGCACGCCCCTTCGTGGAACAGGGCACTTCTGAATCCCCCAAAGAAAATGTCGCGCAGCCGCTGACCGGCTTAGGACTTAGTTTTGGCAAACCCTTGCTGGGCGAACCGCAGCTCGGCCACGCAGCAACTCGTATCCCCGCACATCCGGTCTCTGTCGCTGCCGCGCCCGTGCTGAGTGAATGGAGTTATCCTGAGCCGGCTCCGCCTTCGCGTGGCAATGGTCTGGTGATCGCGGCGGCCGTTGTGTGCATCCTGGGATTGGCAGTTCTTCTCTACAGTTATCGAGGAGAACTGGGACAAACACTGATCTCTGTGGGCCAGAAAATGTCGACGACCTCGGAAACCTCGCAGTCGCAAACTTCAAAAACCCCGGAGACGCCTACGCCTCAAGCAGTCCAACCCCAGCAAAATGCAACAACTGCACCAGCAGTTCCAGCAGCCGCTGTGCCACAACCACAAGCAGGCGCGCACCAGCCAGCCGCAAACGTCAACGATACTAACTTCAAAGTCAGGGATAACCCTGCTGCCGCGAAACCGGATAGCACTTTCGAAGATGCGCGTCGAGACTCGGCCGGATCTAGCGCAGGCAGCAATGGTAGCGCCCCCGCCACCGACTCCGCTGAACAGGTCCGCTCGTTATGGTCCGCAGTCTCGCAAGGAAATACCTCTGCAGAGGTCACACTCGCAAAACTGTACATGATCGGTGGGGGAGTTTCTAAGAGCTGCGACCAGGCCAAAGTTTTGTTTCAGGCAGCGGCCAAAAAAGGAAATGGTGAGGCGATCGATAAGCTCTCACAGATTAACCGGCAAGGCTGTCCCTGATAGTCCGCACGAAAATCCGAAACAAAAATCCCATAGGTGGCGTGAAGTACAAGCGGCAGGCCTGGCTTCCCTAGACTGTTTGGGGAGAATTGTCGGCTAGTTTTGCAGCGCGCTTTCGCCGCGGATAATGTCGTACCGCTCTATTATCGCAGCCACTCCTAGCCGCATGTTATGAGCTTGCGTGCGGGGATCGACGCGTACAACTTTTCCTGCGGCGCGCACGAATACATCGGATCCGTGGGTGAGTTCCGCGGGAAGCGTCAAGGTAATATCCAACTCGGATCCCGCCTGTACCTCCTGCTCAATAAGGAAGTACATGCCACGAGTAGAGATGTCGCGAGTTTCACCAGCTTGTAGATCTTTTACTTCCGCGGGAACACGCACCATCACAGGAAGCAACAGATCGTACCGGCGAGCATTCCGACGTTCCGCCATTTCGTTCATCCTTGAATACACGCGACAAGTACCTCGGGCCGCGTCTCCTTGTTTGGGACCTTACTTTAAATCGGCCGACGTCGCCATCTTCATGCGCGAAGAACAGCGACGCTTGTTCTAATGATTACCGCCTCGTACTAGGCCGCTACTCTATTCGTTTCTGCTTCCGATCGCCACGGTCGCGGGTTCCTCCGCCTTCGGTGAAGGCACGCTGGCCCGGCGGGTTCGCGGTGTATCCAGGTTGAACTGGCGCATCTTATAAAGGAGCGCTTTGTAACTGATCCCCAGCATTTTCGCGGCATCCTTGCGGCACCAGCGGGTTTTTTCTAGGGCGTCGGCAATCGCTTCCATCTCCGCTTCGTCCTTCAAGCCACGCACCAGCGCCTTAAGCCCCTGTGGCTCGCGGTGAACCGCGGTCTCCACACGAGGAGAGGTGCGCTGGCGTGCGGAAGACATTTCCACCAACTCGCGCAGGCTGCCTTCGTCATCCTCAAGGATTACGTAGCGCTTCACAAAATTTTCCAGTTCCCGCAAGTTTCCCGGCCACGGATAATTCACTGCTGCGTCCAGAAGATATTTCGAAGGACCCTGCGGGGTCTTGCCGAATTTCTCGCTGTACTTCTGCAGGAAGTGCCGGAACAACAGTGGGATCTCCGAGGTCCGCTCTCGCAGTGGAGGAACGTTGATGGACAGGACGTTCAGCCGGTAGTAGAGGTCTTCGCGAAATCGCCCAGTTTTCATGGCTTCCTGCACATCCACGTTGGTGGCCGCCAGGACGCGCACATCCGTGTCCACCAGATGGCGTCCGCCGAGACGCGAGTACTGATGATCCTGCAGCACATGTAGAAGCTTGGCCTGCAGGTGCGTGGTCATTTCCGCGATTTCATCGAGAAAGATTGTTCCCTTGTTTGCCAATTCAAACTTGCCGGGCTTGGCGCGGACCGCGCCGGTAAAAGCCCCCTGCTCGAAGCCGAATAATTCTGACTCCAGCAATTCGCCGGGAAGCGCGGCGCAGTTCACCTTGATGAAAGGCTGGCTGCGGCGCTTGGAACGCAGGTGAATCATGCGAGCCACTACTTCTTTGCCGACGCCGCTCTCGCCGCAAATAAAAACCGGGACATCTACTGGAGCGATCTGCAAAATCTGCTGCCGGATGCGTACCATCTGCGGGCTGGCCGCCAGAAAACTGATGTCTTCAGTAATCTGTTCGCAGTAATCGCGCAGCGCGAGATTTTCAGTAACCAGCTCCTTTTTCTGTCGAGACTTCAGCATGGCCGCGTCCAGCTCGGTTTTTTCAAACGGCTTGGTCAGATAATCATGAGCACCAATGCGGATGGCTTCCACGACGGTACCGACTTCGTTGGAGCAGGAGAGCATGATGACGTTAAGGCCCCGGTCAATCTGCATCAGCTCTTTCAGTGTTTCGATGCCGTTTAACTCCGGCATCAGCACGTCAAGAATGATGAAGTCCGGCCGCTCGCCCGCGGTTATCTTCTCGATGGCTTCCCTGCCGGAGCTCACGGCCTCTACGTCGAAACCGTCGACTTCCAACAGAGTTTGCAAATATTTACGAATGCTCGGCTCGTCATCTATGACGAGAATTTTTTCTTTTGATCCTTTGGCAGCCATAACAAATTCCTTTCCGACACCGAATTCCTTGAAATTTAATTAGGGTCCATCGGCAGCAGAAACGTAAAGGTGCTGCCGCGTTGATGTTCGCTTTCAACCCAGATTTTGCCGCGATGCGCCTGGATAAGCCGCTTGGCAATGGCTAGCCCCAGGCCCATTCCAGAAGTGTTGCGGTCCACCCTGACGAAGTCTTCAAAAATCTCCTGATGGTGTTCCGCCGGAATCCCCGCGCCGCTGTCGGTGACGCTGACTTCGACGCTGTTGGGCCGCGGCAAGCGGAAGCGCCGTCTTTCCTGAGTAGGCGTAACTCCGGCAACGCGGCGTTCCCAGAAGTGCGGTCCGGCTCGCAAGGTCACGCTGCCACCAGAGGGAGTGTGCTTCAGTGAATTGTCCAAAAGGTTTGCGGCGGCCTGTTGAACCTTTTGATAGTCGAATCGGAAAGTTGGAATGGAAGGGTCGAAACTGGTCTCCAACTTCACGCCTTTTCGTTGGAACGCTTCTGACCACCGCTTGGACAATTCATCCAGACAATCGCGAAGGTCATTTTCACGGAGCTGCAGAACCAGCTTTCCACTTTCCAGCGCCGAGTAATTGAGAAACATCGAGACCAGGCGCACCAGCCGCTCACAGCTGTCTTTGGATTCCTCGAGGATATCCTGCTGCTTGTCGGACAAACGCCCAAGGGAACCCGTCAACAAAAGGTCGTAATAGCCCTTGATGACCGCCAGCGGAGTTTTCAGTTCATGCGCGGCGGAAGCCAGGAAGACCGTCTTCTGCCGGTTTACTTCCTGTAATTTCAGGTAAGCGGCCAGCAGGTTTCGATAAGTGATTTCCCGCTCTTGCAGTAATTCCTGAACGGTCACCTGGGTGGCGGCTTCGGATGCAGCGATATTCTCTTCTTTCGTCGGAATTTCCAGTTGTACCACAAGCCAGTCAGGCTCGGGCATCCACTTAACCAGAGCGCGGGTTTTGGAGTCTCCGAGAGTGAGGTCCAGCTCTACTCGACGCTCGCCGCTCTCGATTAATTTGAAAATGTGACCGGAATCGACTTTCAGAATGTCTTCGAAGAGATCCAAGCCTGTCTGATGATCCAGCCCCTTCGACAGCAGGTATTGCCGTGCGCGCGAATTCATCAGCAGGAGGCGACCTTCCCGGTCGCCCACCAGCAGTGAGCAATTTACGGCATCCATCAGCCCGTGGACCAGGCTCACAGGAATGGCGTCGGAAGCAGTTGGGGAAGTGGTGTGTCCGGACGACTGCGAAGCCTCAACGGACAATGAGGTCCCATTGGCATCTTCTGACACCACAATCTGGTCGGGTTCGTTGCTGAGTGGCAAATGTTTTCCTATGGCGCTGGCTCATACTCGCAAAGGGGCTATGGGGTGTCAATGGTAAAAGCGTTCCATTTGCACATTATCGGAAACCAACTGGATATACCGAGAGGTCGGGAGTTACGGAGGCGATCCTGTTATAGCATTTTCATTCTTAACCTGCTCATTTCATGTATGTTATAATGGAGTGGGTAAGCGTTCTCTGGCACTCCAGATGCAAGTATCCGTACTAGGTCCCTAGTACTAGAGAGCAAACGTGGAAACAGACCTCCTCAAGGAAACTCACAGCTTGGAACAATATTCCACCCGGCGATCCCCACGTCTTCGTCTGCAAGTACCCGTCTTCCTGCGTGCTACTGACGCCTCGGGAGGGGACTTCATAGAACTTACCAAGACTTTGAATATCAGCGCGACGGGCGCGTGCATTACTTCAGCGTACCCGCTCCGGCGAGACCAAATCGTTCAATTGACCATCCCGGCTCCCTCACCGGCCTCCTCGAGCATCGTTCCGAGCGAGACACCTCCAATCGCGGCACGAGTCTTGAGACAGGACACCGTAGGCGAAATGAGGCTATTCGGATTGGAATTCTTGAGAGCAATTGAGTAAATCTATGCGCTTTTGCGCCTAAGGGCCCTTTCTCTAGAGTAGCCGGTCCAAAGCTGCTTTCCTCCTCCCTGAACCAACCCTCGCTAGCATTGCTGTATGCCCAGCCTTTGTAATAGTATAGCCGTTCCGTTTCCTGCCTCGGTGGCGATAGTGGCTTATTATCAGCGCCACTGCGAATGGACTCCGGCATGCTCCCTTTGGGAGTAGCCTCAGTGTTTCACCCCCACCCCCGCGGGGACAGGCAAAGGTTAGGTCAGACCCGTTATGCCAAGCCCCGGCGCCCCAGCGCCCCCGCGTACGTCGCTTGAAGATTCTTATCTTGAGCTCCTGATAGACACACTTGAAACGTTGGATGTTCCCGCAAGGGGACAGTTCCTGCAACGCTACCTACGCGCTGTCACTCATCTGGATCTTCGCGAGAATGTTTGTTTGCAATTGTGGGAAGAAATGCTTACGCGTCGGCGCCAGCTTAGTGAAGCGCTGAAGCGCACGGTCTCTTTGAAGACCGCGCTGATGGATGTGCTCTCTACGGCTGGCTTGCTACGCGTTCCAGTCCTAATCGAATACGATGAGCTCAAGAAACTACAGCTCAATGCCGTGACGGATCCCCTGACCGGACTTTACAATCGCCGCATTTTCAATGAATCTCTCGATCGCGAACTAAATCGCGCCAAACGCTACAACCTACCGCTTGGCCTGGTCATGATGGACATGCATCGATTCAAGGAAGTGAACGACAAGCATGGACATCCGCGAGGCGATGAAGTCTTGCGCGTCGCCGCGGCTACTTTAAAAAAAGCTTTACGCACTTCTGACCTGGCATTTCGTATCGGTGGCGATGAATTCGCCCTGATTTTGCCGCAGACGGATCCAGCCCAGGCTTCCGGCCTGAGTCGCCGAGTCGAAACAGTTTTCGCCGAAAGCCTGAAGACGCTCCAACTCATAGTAACTGTGGGGATGGACCATGGCGTCGTCAATTACCCGCAGGACGCGGACAATTCCGAAGACCTGATTCGCATCGCAGACGACCGGCTTTATGAGCGCAAGCATGCGCATCCTGGGCGGATGACTGAAAGCGCTCCTAGAACAACAGAGCCAGCAACGGCTCCACCATCAGCAGCTGCGGCAAACGAAAAAACTGCCAGCCCGCAGAGCCCGATATCGATCGAGACCAAACGTTCGCCGGAAAAAACCGCCGATGTCTCGGCGCCTCCAACGCCGACCTCCGCGCCTGCAGCAGCCCCTCAACCGCCTGCAGCCGAAAGCTTGCCCAAGCAATCGACCGTTTCGCAAGGTCCGCGTCCTTTTATAACCCCACGGAAGGCGGAACGCGTTTCGATGACCGGGACGAATGCCTATGCCGTACTCGGAGAACACGGCGCGAGACGCGCTCGCGTGCTGGACCTGGGCTTCGGGGGCGTTGCGCTCGAACTGGAATCATCCGAAGGCTTGGCGGAAAACGTTTTGGCCGTGCTGCACGTGCCGATTCTGCCGCCCGTGCGCGTCAACTTGAAGCCCGTCTGGTCCCAGCGCACGGAAATGGGCAATTTCCGCGTGGGTTGCACGTTCGTTTCCTGAGTGGCGCACCAACCCACGCTCCTTTACATAGGCTCGTATCGCCCATCCTCCATTCGTAATCGTTTGACACCTCACGTATAATGGTCCCTTACCTTGCGACCTAGCGACGCGGCACTATTCGGCTTCATTGCCGTGCAGACCGGACGCGATGGATTGGAGACCCATGAAACCCGGAATTCACCCCGACTACCACGCCGTTAATGTGCACTGCGCTTGCGGGCACAACTTCCCTACGCGCTCGACCATCAAGGGTGACACTTTGAAGGTGGAAATTTGTTCGAGCTGCCATCCTTTTTTCACTGGTAAGCAGAAATTAATCGACACCGCGGGCCGCGTTGAACGCTTCACCAAGAAGTACGCTGACGCCGCTGCCAAAGCTACTGCCGCGAAGAAGTAATTTCCACAAATTTAATGTCGATATGCCACGCCTCCTTTTAGAGGCGTGGTGTGTCTGAGTGGCGTGCGTGTAGAATAATCTTCCATCGTGGCCGATCAATCCCGCATCTTTGAAGGCGCGCGTTCCGGAGAACTGGTGGAAACCGGTCCGCCGCTGGTAACTTTGCGCAGTTCCTTTGCGCATCCCTTCGATTCCGCCATCGCCGCCGCACGCACCTGCTACGCTTCCAAGTTGATTGGCCCCGAAGAAATAACCGACAAGCAACGTCTGAACATTGGTGCTGGCACTTTCTACAGCGGCCACCATACCGTCTATCAGCACGCTCATTTCGAATTCGGCCTTGAAAATGTCAGCCGCCAATTCGTGTGGTCCTTCCTGCATGCTCATCCTTTCTATAACTCCGAGCAACAGAGCCAGCGTTACGTGCGCCTGGACCGCGCTCATGCTTACGTGCCGCCAATGACTCTTTTCTTTGATGAAGGCAGCAAAGAGATTTATGAAACCGCGATCGCACGAGCCTGGGATTATTACCGCGAACTTTCCACGCTGCTGATTGCCGATGCCCGCGAAATACTAAGCGGCATCTGGCACATCGGGCCGATGTCCCACCCCAAGCGCGCCCAAAAGATCGAACGCTCGGCCGAGAAACGCGCCATCGAAGTGGCCCGCTATGTTCTTCCGGTGGCGGCCTTCACCACCATGGTGCATACCGTTTCAGGCATCGTGCTTCACCGTCTGTGGAGGATGAGCACAGCTTGTGACACCCCTAACGAAGCCCGCGCAGTGATCGGCGCCATGGTCGCACACGTCAAAGAAATTGACGGGCAATTTTTCGACCGCTTCGGCACCGAACCGCTGGAGGAGATACCCGAGTGGGCCGGCCGCGAGAATGCTCACGCGAGTGGTCATCCCGCGGCCAACGGCCACCACGCTACCGCCGGCGGAGATTTCGCTCGTGAGTTCGACGCTAACCTCGAAGGAAAAACTTCCAAACTGATTGATTATTCGTCAAACGCTGCCCGAGTCATCGCCCAGTCCTATCGCGCCGTCGTCGGACTGACGGAATCGCAATGCCCTGATGCGGAGGCCATCGATCGGCTGCTTAATCCGTCGCGCAACCTTTATCGTCTCGAGACGTTGAATGTTGGAGTTCACGCGCCCATGATGCGGGCGCTGCAACACGTCAACTATACGTTTGCGAAAAAAATCAGCCACACAGCTGACAGTCAGGATCAGCGCCATCGCATGGTGCCTGGTTCCCGCCCGCTACTGACTCTCGCCGACACTCGCGAACCGGATTTCATCACCCCGAAACTCTTGCGGCAAAATCCGCGGGCCATGGAAGTCTACCAGCGCGCCATGCATGACGCCTGGCACGCTAAAAATCGGTTGCTTGATCGCGGTGTACCGCAAGAGTTGGCGCTGTACCTTCTTCCCAACGCCAAAGCCATTCGAGTGGTGGAAACGGGATCGCTTTTACATTTGTTGCATAAGTGGACGATGCGCACCTGCTTTAACGCCCAGGAAGAAATTTATCAATGCTCCATGGATGAGCTCGACCAATTGCGCGCGGTTCACCCGGAATTGGCGCGCTATGTGGGGCCGCCCTGCTACGTCCGAGCAGGAGTTACGACTCCGATTTGCACGGAAGGCGCGCATTTTTGTGGAATAAAAGTCTGGCTCGATTTTCCTGATGTTGCGCGGCCCATCTAGCCGTTTGCTAACTGCGCCATCGCAGCGTCACCGGTCCGCTCAGGGGATGCGCCATCGGCGCGCCGCTGTTCCTCGATTCCAAAAGACTGGCTTTTAACGCGAAATACCATTTGGCCGGCCGGTCCGCGTCATCAATCAACATCAAACGCGGATCGTGCTTCAAGCCTTCCGCCTGTTGAATCATAGTCTGCTGATCCTGGGTCAGGAATCGTTTTGCGAACGCTCGAAAAATCGGGACGACCCCGGGCACCCACCGCACCAGGTTCCACGCCGCCACGAAATCTATCCGGCACAAATCTCGCCGCACCGGAGTGACCGTCGCGCGACTCGAAAACCATAAGTGTCCGCTGCGAATTTCTTCCAGTCTCATGTTCGGCAAAACAAAATCAATCATCGTAGTGGTAGCTTCGCCTGAAAAATAACGCAGCAATTTGTACGGCGCGCTATTAGACGACGGCTGGTGCCGGCTCATCCGGAAGCCGTTCGGAATGGGCTCAAAATGCTTTTCCTTTTCATGGATACTATGCCGGCTCCGCCAGTACCACGATTGGTGCACGAACGGCCCGTGTGCAGGATCCATCAGTCCGATGATGCCTTGGTCCACGTGAGACGGAATCTCACAAGAGAGCCTCGTGATTTTGTATTTATCACTGAAAACAGGCAACGCTGGCGCAGACGAAACGTTATGTGGTATTCGCGAACCCGGTGCGGTCATATATACCCACACGTAGCCGTCGCGTTCCTCGCACGGGTAGTGACCCGCAAAAATGCGCTCTACGCGCAGTTTGTCGTGGCTCGAAAGCGATGGAATCTCCAGGCACTGACCGCTGCAGGCATCAAATTTCCAGCCATGATAGCTGCACTCCAGAGCTTGCCCGTCAAATCTGCCGTAAGAAAGTGGAATGCCCCGATGCGGGCACGCATCGCGCATCGCAAAAGCCTTGCCCGCAGATGTGCGCCCGAGCACCAGCGGCACTTCCAGCAACATGGCCGTGGCTAGATTTCTCCCAGTTATCTTCGCGCTTTCCAGCGCGGGGTACCAGAAATCCCACAGGAAGCCGGCGTCTTCTTCGCACGCGGTCTTTCGATTTTCGGTTGCGCTTATCTGTGAGGCAGGCTGTGCAGCATCGGTCATATGGGGATCAAATCGTAGTACACATCAACTTGCGCATCAACGACGACGGCTTGATACGCTTATAGCGCCGGTCATTAAAAAATCGCGGCGGTTGGCGGGCCAGACTTGGTAAATGTTAACTATTTGTTACCTGAATTTAAATGATGTAGTTCTGGGCGGACTAGTGCTAATATCACGTCGTGGTTAAGTCAGGGTCAGCGTTCGCCCACGCAGATGTCAGGGTGCCCTTTGGGTCCTTCGAACTTTCGAGTAACCTCCCGCAAAATTAGTTTTGTGGACACCGTTGGAAAAATGCGCGACTCCATGCTGGCGCGGCGTTTCCTTTCCGCCGCCTTCCTGGCCGCTGGATCTTGCCTCCTGCTTTTCTCGTTGCCTGGTCCAGGCTCGGACGCCGCTTCACAGTTTATAGCCGTATCTGCTCGGCCGCTCTGGCCGCTTGCGTCAGCCGCTAACGTATCGAATGCGAATCGCGCTGTGTACCCGTATTCCATTATCCCTGGCGGTGCGGAATCTTCCCAAGAATTGCGGCAAGCGGTGGACACCGATCCGGTAGTCGCTGAGCACTACTCTGACTTTGATATCCCCAGGGCTCATCGCATCACACTGAATACTCCACAGTTGGTGTATGTGTCTTACCGAGTAGGAAATTCTGTCTATTGGACGAGGAATAAGTTACTGCTGCCCAAAGGCGAGGCGGTGCTGACCGACGGACGTTCCATGGCGCGGGTGCGCTGCGGGAACCGCATTTCGGTTTCTCCGGTCAAACCTAACCTTGCGGCGGAACCCTCCGTGGAAGACTTCAACGCGCCAATTTTCCCGCCTTCGCTTTCGACACCGTATCTTGCGGCGTCGTCAATTCCGCCGGCAGCTTTTCCGCCGGGCCAATCCTCTGAATTCAGTGCGGCGCCGGGTTCCCCCTCTGTTGCTGTCGCGCCGTTTTTTCCGTTGCCTGGCGGTGGTGGCGGCACCGGGAAGCATCCCACTACACCTCCCCCGGGCGGTGGCGGCGGTACCCCTCCACCGGGAGGCGGGGGTGGCACTCCACCTCCAGGAGGTGGCGGTGGCGGTGGTACTCCTCCGCCGGTTGGAATACCTGAACCTGGGACCGGAATATTGCTGCTCATCGGCATGGGCGGCGGCTGGCTCGTGCGCCGTGCCAGAAAAGCTGTTAATCTGTAGGCAGTGAACACAACCTTCTATTAGCGTTTCTCCGGCAAGCCGTCTCATCGGCAGTTCCGCTTCAAATGTCTTTAGAATTCCAACACCAAGTCAGACTTCCCTTGAGGATCTATGGGCACATTTACTCTGTCTGAGAAGCTTGATCAGCTCGGCGCTCGCTACGACGAGCTGACCCGCCAACTTTCCACGTCTGAAATCGTATCGGACACTGCGAATTTCCAGAAAGTCGCCAAACAGCATTCCGAACTGGAACAGATTGTCGCCAAGCATCGCGAATTTAAGCAGATCGAAAAAGACCTGGCCGGCGCCCACCAGATGATCAGTGAGGCGGAAGACTCGGAGATGAAGCAGTTGGCCTACGACGAAGAAAAGCAGTTGGTGGCTAAAAAAGAAATCGTCGAGCGCGACCTCAAGCTTCTACTTCTTCCGAAAGATCCCAACGACGAGAAGAGCGTGATCGTCGAGATCCGCGCCGGAACCGGCGGCGACGAAGCGGCCTTATTCGCCGCGGAACTCTTTCGCATGTACTCCCGCTACGCGGAGACGCTGGGCTGGAAGGTCGAAGTCCTCGAGAGCTCACCGTCATCCCTCGGTGGCCTGAAAGAAATCGTGGCCGCCATTCAGGGCTACAAAGTTTATTCCAAACTGAAATACGAAAGTGGCGTGCACCGAGTACAGCGCGTGCCTGCTACGGAACAGCAAGGGCGCATTCATACCTCCGCTGCCACCGTTGCCGTTTTGCCGGAAGCCGACGAGATCGATATCAAGATTGAAGCCAAAGACCTGCGCATCGATACTTTCTGCTCTTCCGGACCGGGCGGGCAGTCCGTGAACACCACGTATTCCGCAGTGCGCATCACCCACTTACCCAGCGGGCTGGTGGTGTCTCAGCAGGACGAAAAATCGCAAATCAAAAATCGCGCCAAAGCCATGCGCGTTCTTCGCGCGCGGCTTTATGAAATGGAGCAGGCAAAGCAGCAGGCGGCCATTGGCGCCGAGCGTCGGGGCCAGATCAAGACCGGCGACCGCTCCGAGAAGATCCGCACCTACAATTTTCCGCAAAATCGCGTAACCGACCATCGCATAGGCGTCACCCTGCATCAGCTTACTGATGTGATGGATGGCAAACTCTCTCAGTTGGTGGATGGACTTGTTTCGCACTACGAAGCCGAGCGTCTTGAACAGGAACTGGGTTCCGCGTAGCTTTTCGACGCCCGGCCGCTTTAGTAACGCAATAAATAAAAACGTCCAAATGGACCTACGCACCGCACTGCGAACTGGAATTGCGCGCCTTCGTGACGCCCGCGTGCCTTCGTACACTCTCGCGGCTGAAATGCTTTTGTTGTACGAACTGCGTCGTGATCGCGCGTGGTTCTATGCGCACCCGGAAGAACCGATCGCTGACGCGGTTCTCAATGCCTATCTGGCATTGATTGCTCGCCGAGCAAATGGCGAACCTACTCAACATCTCACCGGCAAACAGGAATTCTGGAGTCTCGAGTTCGAAGTCTCCCCCAATGTGCTGATCCCCAGGCCGGAAACCGAACATGTTATCGAAGTCGCATTAGATCGCCTCGCGCTGCGGGAGCTGCGTGCCGGCCGTCCGCAAAAAACCGCCGGCGGCGGTTTTCTTATCGCCGATATCGGCACTGGTTCCGGTTGTCTGGGTGTTGCCCTCGCCATTGAAGTTCCCCAAGCGCGAGTTTATGCCACCGACATTTCGCAACCTGCGCTAGCCGTGGCGCGAAAGAATGCGCTTCGTCACTCAGTGGCGAGCCGCATGGATTTTGTTGAGGCCGATCTTTCTGACGGGCTGTTACCCGATGCTGCTCCCGTTGGCGGATTTGATCTGGTCGTTAGCAATCCACCATACATCCCACGCCGCCACGCCGTGACGCTCGCTCGCGAAGTCCGCGAGCACGAACCCGAGTTAGCGCTTTACGGAGGCGAGGAAGGTTACGAGCTTTACCCCGGACTGTTCGGGCTGGCGGCACGGTATCTCAAGCCCGGCGGCATTCTAGTCGCCGAAATGGGCCACGATAGCCTGTCGGCCGTGCGGCCACTTCTCGAATCGAGTGACTGGACTTCCGTAGGTGTAACAAGCGATCTGGCTGGCATTCCTCGCGTCATCGCCGCGGAACGTACTACGGCGAAATAAATCCCAAATCTGATTTCTGTAAATGCACCAGATGCTTAAATCAGCCCGCGTTGTCGTCCACCGCTAACGGGCGTACCCTGTCGTTATGCCAGACCTGGCACGTTTTCGAGCGAAGCGTGACACGCCGGCTGAACTGACCGCGGCCGGTTCAGCATCCATTCTTCACGTGGATATGGACGCCTTTTTCGTTTCCGTGGAATTGCTGGAGCGGCCTGAGCTTCGCGGAAAGCCGGTGGTCGTCGGCGGCCGCCCTGATCAACGCGGCGTTGTTACCGCTGCGAGCTATGAAGCGCGGAAATACGGTATTCAATCCGCCATGCCGCTGCGCACCGCGGGCAGGCTTTGCCCTCACGCAATTTTCTTGGACGGCCACCATGCCAAGTACACCCAGTGGAGCGACCGCGTGGCCTCCATCCTGGCGAAATTTTCTCCCGTCGTGGAAATGGTTTCGATTGATGAAGCCTATCTCGATCTTTCAGGAACCCAGCGGCTTCACGGACCGCCTTTCGCAGCTTCGGACAAACTCTTGCGCACCATCACGCGCGATACCGGGCTTCCGTGTTCTGGTGGACTGGCAGCTACTCGCTTGGTAGCGAAGGTCGCTTCTGATCAGGCCAAGCCGCGCGGTCTCGTCTGGGTTCCAGCCGGTCGTGAGGAACAATTCCTGGCTCCGCTGCCGGTAAGAAAAATTCCCGGCATCGGAAAAGTGACAGAGCGCGCCCTGCGGGCCCTGTCCATCGAGACGGTTGAACAAATCACCGCGCTTCCTCAGGAAAAACTGGAAAAGATTTTCGGTCAGTGGGGCACCGCACTTTACCGTAAAGCGCGGGGCGGTGATTCCTACGAATTTGTCGTGGATGCCGAGCCTAAATCAATTTCTCAGAATCACACTTTCAATGAAGATACCTGCGATCCTGCCGCGCTCTCTTCTGTCTTAAGTCACCTTTCCCAGAAAGCCTGCAAGCGATTGCGTGAAGCTGGCCTCGCAGCGCGCACTCTCACTCTAACGATTCGTTACGAAGGCTTCGATACGCATACGCGTTCGAAGACTCTGGGAGAGTCGAGCTCGCTTGATTCCGCCATCAATGCCGTATTTCAGGAACTCTTGCATCTCCATCGAGACCGCTCCCGTCGGGTTCGCCTGCTGGGAACAAGCCTGAGCGGATTCACCCACGGCGGCGAACAACTGGATCTCCTGCAGGCCGAGCAGCGCGAGAAATTGCAGAAACTTACCCAGGCTACAGATCAGCTTCGCAATCGTTTTGGGTTTGACAAGGTTCAGTTCGGCGGCTCTTTGCGGCGCGGTAGTTCCGAGTCCGAAGACCATTGAGCAATTGGGCCGCGGGCCCGTAACTACAGTAGCTTCCAGTTAACACCCCATGCGACACCTCGATTTCTCGTCGGCCGGATTTACACGGATAATTGCAACGTGACGCCTCGAGAACTCGCCAATTCCATCTGTGACACGCTCATTCGCAGCGGCCACCAGGCTTTTCTCGTAGGCGGGTGCGTTCGCGATTTACTGCTGGGTCACGAACCGACTGACTTCGACATCAGCACTGATGCCACCCCTGACCAGGTCATCGCCCTTTTTCCCCAATCCGTGGCCGTTGGCGCCAAGTTTGGCGTAATCGTCGTGCTTGGGGCGGAACACAAAGTCGAAGTCGCGACGTTTCGCTCTGATATCGGCTCCGCGGACGGCCGTCATCCTGAGCGCGTGGCCTTCTCGTCGAGCCCGGAGCAGGATGTTCAGCGGCGCGATTTCACCATCAACGGCCTGTTGATGCGTCATGACAACGATGAGATTCTCGATTTTGTTGGAGGACAGGCCGATTTATGCGCAGGAATTTTACGGGCCATCGGTGAACCTAGTCGGCGTTTCGCGGAAGACAAACTGCGCATGCTGCGAGCGGTGCGCTTCTCCGCGCGTTTCGCATTCCCGATTGAGCCTGCAACGCTTGAAGCGATCCGTTTGCATGCCAGCGAAATAAATCAGGTTTCCTCGGAACGCGTCCGCGAAGAGTTGACCAGAATGTTGACCGAAGGCGCCGCGAATCGTGCTTTAGAGCTGCTCGATGAGAGCGATCTGCTGAAACACGTACTGCCGGAAGTCGCCGCTATGAAAGGCGTCGAGCAGCCTCCGCAGTACCACCCCGAAGGCGATGTCTGGACGCATACCCTGCTAATGCTGAAAGCGCTTCCGGCAGGCAGCTCTTCGACACTGGCATGGGGCATCCTGCTGCATGACGTGGGCAAGCCACCCACATTCAGACCGGTGTCAGAGACGGGCGATCGTATCCGCTTTGACGGTCACGTGAATGTCGGGGTTCGTTTGGCCGAAACAATATGTCGCCGGCTGAAGTTTTCGAACGAAGATACCGACCAGATTTTGGCGCTGATTGCCAACCACATGCGCTTCATAGATGTAAAGAAAATGAGGGCCTCGACGCTCAAGCGCTTTATTCGACAGCCCCGATTCGACGAGCATCTGGCCCTGCATAGGCTGGATTGCCTGTCCAGCCACCGTCGGCTGGATGCCTATGACTTCGTGCGTCGCACCCTGGAAGAAACTCCGCCCGAAGAGATCCGGCCGGCCCGGTGGTTAACCGGGGAAGACCTCCAGGCCCTCGGGTATCGACCCGGCCCACTATTTTCGGAAATCATGCGTTCTCTGGAGGATGCCCAGCTGGAGGGCCTAATAGGCTCCAAACAGCAGGCGATCGACCACGTCGAGGAGCACTTCGGGAGTGCCAAGCTGAAATCCGGCCCACTTTCGAGGGAAGCGACAAATGGGTGACCTGTTATCCCTTTGAGCATCATAGGTTTGAGTGACAGTCGCTAATGGCTCGCCGAAAGGTAGTATTTGAGCTATGACCACTAAGATTTTATGCTACTGATGCTTATACCTTTTGGATACCTTTTTATTTGATGTCGCATCTAACGTTTCATAAGCCCGGACCCTTTCTCCTCCGTGCTTTAGACTAGGGGATAACATGGTTGAGAAAAAATTTGTTGTTCCAGAGGTTCTTCCGATCCTGCCGGTGCGCGACACGGTGCTCTTTCCGGGCGCTGTACTGCCGCTTACCGTTGGACGGGAGAGCTCTCTTGCATTAGTAAACGCTCTCATGGGGGACGAGAAGCTCCTGGGAGTGGTGGCCCAGCTCGATCCGCGCGTGGAGGATCCCGCCGCTGCCGATCTGCATAAAGTCGGGACGCTGGCCAAAGTTCATAAGACGGTAAAGATGCCCAACGGAAACGTGGTCATCTTCCTGGAAGGGCTGCAGCGCATACAGGTTGTAGACCTCATCAGTCTTCGTCCTTATTTGCGCGCGCGCATCGAGCCGCAACCAGATTTGAATGCAGAGCCCGACTCGGAGCTCGAAGCGCTGCAACGCAACGCGCAAGATCTGTTCCGCGATGTGGTGAGTCACTCGCCGCAACTTTCGGACGACCTGCATTCCGTCGCGGCCAATATTGACGACCCCGGCCGCCTGGCGGATTTTATCGCCGGCACGCTCCCGTCGCTTTCCACCATGCTGCGCCAGGAGCTCATCGAAACTCCCAGCGTTCGCAAACGGTTGGAAACGCTGATCCGCGAGCTCTCCAAAGAGCTCGAAGTGCTGGAACTGCGCTCCAAGATTCACGATCAGGTTCAGGAGCAGGTGGGCCAGAACCAGCGTGAATATCTTTTGCGCGAGCAGATGAAAGCGATTCAAAAGGAGTTGGGTGAATCTGACGACTCCATGCAGGAAATCGACGAGCTTCGCAAAAAGGTCGAAGAAGCCGGTATGACCGCGGAAGCCAAAAAGGAATGTGACCGCGAAATCAAGCGTCTGGCCAAAATGACTCCGGCATCCGCCGAATACATGGTTTCTCGCACCTATCTTGAGTGGATGACATCGCTGCCATGGTCCAAGTCTTCCGGCGACCAGGAAATTGATATCGCCAAAGGCCGCGAGATTCTTGACGAAGACCACTACGACCTGGAAAAGGTCAAGGAACGCATCCTTGATTACCTTGCTGTGAAAAAGCTGCAGCCGGGCATGAAGGGGCCGATCCTGTGCTTCGTCGGGCCTCCGGGCGTGGGCAAAACGTCTTTGGGCAAATCCATCGCTCGGGCTTTGGGACGTAAATTCGTGCGCCTCGCGTTAGGCGGCATGCACGATGAAGCCGAAATCCGCGGACACCGTCGCACGTACATTGGCGCTCTGCCTGGACAAATCATTCAGGGCTTGAAGCGAGCTGAATCCAACGATCCCGTCTGTATGCTGGACGAGGTCGATAAACTCGGCCGCGACTTCCGTGGGGACCCGTCCTCCGCTTTAATGGAAGTGCTCGATCCGGAGCAGAACTACGCCTTCCGCGACCACTATCTCGACGTGCCCTTCGACTTGTCGAAGGTGCTCTTCATCGCCACCGCCAACTGGATGGATCCCATACCGGAACCGCTGCGCGACCGCATGGAGATTATCGAGTTGCCAGGCTACACCGGCGAAGAAAAACTGCACATCGCTCATAAGTACTTGATACCCAAGCAGGCCGCTGAACACGGTTTGAAAGTGGGCGAGCAGCTCGAATTCAGCGACGACTCCATTCGCGAAATCATTCACAGCTTTACTCGCGAAGCCGGCGTTCGAAACCTGGAACGCGAGATTGCTACCGTCACTCGCAAACAGGCTCGGCGAATTGCCGAAGGCAAACTGGACAAGATGACCGTCACTCCCGAGATTGTCCGTGAATATCTCGGCGTGCCGAAATTCCGGACCGAAAAAGAAGTCGAAGAGCGCGTCAAGAAACCCGGTGTCGCGATAGGTCTGGTGTGGACGCCGGTCGGCGGAGACATCATCTTCATCGAAGCGACCCGCATGCGCGGCGGAAAGCAGTTCACCATGACCGGACACTTGGGCGAAGTCATGCAGGAATCCATGACTGCGGCTCTGACATGGGTTCGCGCCAATGCTGATCGTTACGGTATTGACCCGGATTTCTTCCGCAAGCATGACATTCACATTCACGTGCCTTCCGGCGCGGTACCGAAGGATGGTCCATCCGCCGGTGCGGCAATGGTTACATCGCTGGTGAGCTTGCTCACCGGACGGCCAGTCCGTGATCGCCTGGCGATGACGGGAGAGATGACCCTCTCCGGAATCGTTCTGCCGATTGGCGGCGTGAAGGAAAAAGTACTTGGGGCCAAACGCGCAGGCATCAAGGAAGTTTTGTTGCCAGCCGACAATGAGCCTAACGCCGTCGCAGATCTGACGCCGGAAATCCTAGGCGATATCAAAATCACCTACGTGCGCACTCTGGAAGAGGTACTGGAGCACGCATTGTCCAAGGAAGTGGTCGCTCCTCCGCCGATCGTTCCCGATCCGACGCCGAAGACCACTGGGCCAAGCGGGCCGCGTGCAATTCACTGAGCGCTAGGCCGCCTGACGGCAACTAACAAACTGAAAGCAGGCGGGCGCGTCGCCTTACCGGTGCCGCGCCTGTTTTGTTTATATGCGCAAATCTTGCGCGAAAACAAACCCTGCTACCATGGTCGCGCAGCTATGCCTGGCTCAACGCAAAATGTCTCTGACCTAGCTGGTGAACTGGCTCAGCGATTGCCCGAAGCCCTCATCGGAGAACGCATCATTCCACGCTTCGTGGATTCCTACGTCGTCGAACATGGACGCCACGCGTTGCAGGTGCACGCCTCACTTTATCGCGATCGTCTCGCGCTGCTCCAGCGTGAAGCTCTTCTGGCTCTAACCGTGCTGACTTTCATGAATGCCGGCTCGGAACCGGTGGCCAAAAAATCAAAACAGCGGCCCATGTCGCAGAAAGACATGACCGTCTTCCGCCGTAAGTTTCTGTCCGCCCTGGCGCGCCAACAGAAATGGACCGTGGGCGACGCCATGGATTTTCAAACGGATCTCCAGGTCTACGAGCAGTTGATCAGGAGAAACTCCGCAAATCGGCGCACGCGAAAGTCCTTCGAGGTGGCCAATCATCCCTTCGTGGACCGCTGCGCGTTTCTGCTGGATTCATCGTTCATGGAGAAAGCACGTTTCGCCGCCAACCGTGCCCTCGGGGATCTTGAAGACCTCGCGGCTCACGTGGTTGCTTCTGCGATGGAACCGAAAATTGCGACCAGACCGCGGTGACGCCGTGATTTTGTTCTACGAGATCCGCTCTACCTGCACGGCGGTCCCGTACGCCAGGACTTCCGTAACGCCTTGCATGACTTCTGTCGCGTCATAGCGCATGCACACCACCGCGTTCGCTCCGTGCTCCAGGGCATGCTGCAGCATCAGTTCGAAGGCGTCTTCGCGAGTCTTCTCGCAAAGGTTCGTCAAAATGGTGATGTTACCTCCGACGATGGTTTGCAGCGCGGCTCCCAGGTTTCCAATCACGCTTCGCGAACGCACGATGATTCCCCGCACAATTCCGAAGTTTCGAACGATGCGATAACCCGGCAGCTCCAGCGCCGAAGTCACCATGGACGTGTCTACCCTTGGCATGTATTTCTTCTCCTTGTCCGATATCCATTCCTATGCACCATTAACCGCTGCGATTCTACCTCCGCACTTCCCGCACTCGCCATAATCTTACTTTGCTAGGCTCAATGCACATGGAAGACTTCTTTTATTTTCTGGCCATCCTGCAAATCGCCGTCGGAGCCTATCTTATCTGGCAAGGCTTGCAGTGGCTTGGGTACGCTCGGCGACGGCTGGGCACCGATCCAGGTTTTAACGCTCCGCGCGTCGCGGTGCTCTGCCCCTGCAAAGGACTTGAGCCGGGTCTCGAACGAAACTTGGTGGCCCTCACCGAATTCAATCACCAGAACTACGAAATCTTCTTCATCCTGGCATCGGCTTCGGATCCGGCCGCCGCGGTTTTAAATCGCGTCATCGCCAGCTCGCGGAGCAAAGCCCATCTGGTGATCGCCGATCCCCCGCAAGATTGCGGCGAGAAAGTGAACAACCTGCGGGTAGCCATCGAACAACTTCCGCCTGAATTCGAAATCCTGGTTTTCGCGGACTCCGATGGCCGCCCCGGAAAGAGCTGGCTGCAACAACTAACCGCTCCACTCAGCAACGACCGCGTAGGCGCCACCACCACGATGCGCTGGCTTGTGCCCATTCGAAATGACCTTGCTTCGGCTCTCCTGGCTGCCTGGAATGCTCCCATCGTCACCATGCTCACCGAAAAGGGCAAAAACTTCTGCTGGGGAGGCGGCACCGCCATTCGTCGCAACATATTTGAACAAATCGGCGTGCTGGATGATTGGCGCACTTCGGTCAGTGACGACTATTCCCTGACTATGGCTCTAGAACGTAACCGTCGTTCCATTTTGTTCGTCCCGGAATGCCTGACGCTTTCCTTCGTGGAGACAGACTTCCGGGGCCTGGTGGAATTCACCAACCGCCAGATACTGATTACCCGCGTATATGCCGAGAAAATCTGGGCTGCGGCCGCGGCCACGCACTTCCTGTACTGCCTCACTATCGTACTGGGAATCGCGGTTGCCATCGCGGACACAGCGGCGCAGCGCCCCGCTCTTCACATCGCGGCACTAACGTTTTTCATCTTTTTGTTATCGGCTATTCGCGCCAGCCTACGGGTGGTGGCGGTCACGGAAATTTTAGCCAGTGCGCGCGCGCTAATCATGAGCCAGTCGTGGGTCTACATCCTGCTGACCGCGTTTATTCCATTCTGGTATGTATTTAATTTCGCCTGTTCGCTAATGAGCCGGAAAATGCGTTGGCGCAACGTGGAATACGAGCTTCTTTCTCCAAACCAGACGCACATAGTCACGCGCTAGCACGATTTACGGTGCGCTACGCAAATATCCACAGCTAATTCACTATTTCTGCATTTTATGGACGATTTCCTCGCCATCTGATCTCAAATCGTGCCACCTTGTGCCTTGAGAGACGGAATTGTAAGTCGAAGCGACCCAGATCGCCTCAAATGTCGCTTGAAAACGGGAAAATGTGCGTGGGCAGTGAAATTCCTACAGGGTATTGGGGATACGCGAAAAAACTCAGCCGGATAAGTACCCTGTTTTCTTAGCTCGTATAATAATTTGTAGTTTGGATGAAAATTTGCACTGCTCAAGCAGTTCGGTGCAATGGTCGCAGGTGGAGCGTCGGGTGCCCTTTTTCAAGGGCGACGGGATAACAACTGTCAACCTTGGCCTCTGTTTGCTGCTTACCTAGTAGTTAGTCTGTAAAAGCTGGCCCCGCTCAGGGGCAAATCGCAAAAAAACTTATGGGCTCGGCCGTGGTCGAGGCTGTATACGGAGGGGTTTAAGTGAAGCTAATCCGCAGAAATGAACAGCCACATTTGTCTGCGCGGGGTCTAACGCCTCGCGAGATGTATTTTTTCTATGAAAAGAATACTGGTGTGGCGCATTTTCACGTTGAGTCAGGTCCCGATGGTCAATTTCCCGTCGATCAAGCCGCTGGTTTGCTCGCCATGCACTGCATGGTGCGCGGCCAATCGCCAAACGACTACATCATCATGGTGCAGGCCGAAAGTGATTTCCTTGATGGCTTGAAAGAAAAAGCCGATAAGCTCCTGCAGGCAGGACGCTCCGCTGGTTCATCGGTAAAACTGACACGCCGCGAGGACGAAGTCCTGGGCGGTATCATGCGCAGCCTGGCTAACAAGGAAATCGCCGCAGATCTGAATCTTTCAGAGCGCACCGTGAAGTTTCACGTGTCGTCGCTGCTCGCAAAGTTCCGCGTGCGCGGCCGCCTGGAGTTGGTGCGAGAGGCGTCGCGCCACTCCAGCGCTCCGGTGCCAGTGGCCACTCGAGAACGCGGGGATTACGGCGACCTGCCGACCGGCTTCCCTTCGAACCAGAATGTTCTACCGCTGGTTAAACGCTGTATGGCTTGAAATTTCTTCCGCCGAAAATAAAAGGCCTGCCCACTTCGGGCAGGCCTTTTTGTTTTGCGTCAGTAGTCCTGAAATTACTTCTTGGCTCCCTCGTAAAGCTCCGCAGCTTTGTCCCAGTTCACAGTGCCCCACCATTCTTTAATGTAGTCCGGTCGACGATTCTGGAATTTCAAATAATAAGCGTGTTCCCAGACGTCCAGTCCCAGTACCGCCTTGCCCCCGCCCGACAGCGAATAGGGCGTGTCCTGATTGGGCGTGGAATCAATCGCCAACTTACCGTCTTTCAACAGCAGCCAGACCCACCCGGAGCCGAACCTGCCCGCACCTGCTGCAGCAAACTTTTCCTGGAAGCCGGAGAACGACCCAAACGCCGAGGCGATCGCTGCTCCCAGCTCGCCCTTGGGCTCCCCGCCCCCACCCTTCTTCATCAGCGGCCAGAACAACGAGTGATTCCAGTGTCCGCCGCCATTGTTGCGGACCGCGCCGCGAATGTTTTCCGGGACCGCGTCCAGATTCTTCAGCAGATCGTCAATGGATTTCGACTGCAGGTCTGCATGTCCTTCAAGAGCTTTGTTCAAATTGGTGACATACGCAGCGTGATGCTTGTCGTGATGAATCTCCATCGTTTTCGCGTCAATGTGCGGTTCCAAAGCGTCAAATGAATACGGCAACGGCGGTAAGGTAAAGGCCACGAGTTTTTCCTCCTCAGATTTAAAAACGTGCTGCGTGTGTCTGCTTTCGGCGTTTGAAAGAATCGAAAATATCGCCAGCGGCGGCAAACATCGTCAGAGAACGAGCCGGCGATGGGACGGAATTATAACTCTTGTTCTCGTTACCAGGTCACCCCGGCAATCTTCAGTACCAGCCATCTTTGCAGGCGGTAAGGTTTATGACCGACTCGTCGCGCCACCAGTTTCTTGGATGCGTGAAACGGCCCATTGGGCAGACTCTGATATGACAGAATCATTAGACGCCGCCAGCTCGGATAGTCTTGTCAAAACTCGTTCGCGCGTTTCTGTTTTGCCGGCATAATTGGTATTTCCTAGCGCGATGCAGGCATTCCGCACCAATCCTTTCCACTTGGTTCGCTTGATGGGACTGCCTTGAAATCGATTCCTAAACTCCTGCTCGTCCAGGGACGCCAGCCATTCAAGATTGGGCGCGAATAGCGACTGTTCCGTGCCGAACCTTCGCGGCTGAAATTCCGCCGATGGACTTATCGGCGCATGGCGATTCCAGGGACACACATCTTGGCAAATGTCACATCCGAATACGTGGTGACCGATTGCTGTGCGAAACTCTCCGGGGATTTCTCCGCGCAGCTCGATAGTCAGATAAGAAATACATTTTCGCGCATCCATCACGTACGGTTCGACAAGCGCTTGCGTGGGGCAAGCATCGATGCACTTGCGGCAGGTTCCACAACGATCCGCGGGCGAAGCGTCCGCAGTTTCAAGGGACGGGTGCAAATCGAGAGTCGTTAAAATTAAGCCAAGAAAAAAGAAGGATCCCAGTTCCTGGTTCAGCAGCAGAGTGTTTTTTCCCAGCCAGCCGAGGCCGGCGTATTTTGCCAGGACACGCTCGTTCACAGGACCTGTGTCCGCGTACACCCGCGCCTCAAATTGTTGCGGGCATTGTGCACGCAAGCCCGCTAGCAACAATTCCAGTTTTTCGCGTAACACCTCGTGATAATCCGCGCCCCATGCATAACGGGAAATCCATCCGCGTGGAACTTCTTTCCCCGCTTCTCCAGGATGAATTTGGTCGGCAGCTTGACCAGTTCTAGGATGAGCGGTGTTATACGTCAGCCCGCAAACAATCACGCTTTGAATGCCCGGCATGGCACGCTGCAAATCGCCGCGCCGCTCATCGCTTAGATACTTCATTTCGCCGGCATAACCTCGCTCAAGCCATTCGCCAGCGCGCGCCAATTCCGGAAAGTTGCCGGCGTGCACCACACCCGAAAGCCCAAAACCCAGTTCCCGGGCGCGATTGGAAATCCATAATGTGGTGGAATCGCTCGACATAGTGAGGCCACTGGACCGGCAACTTGAAAGTTGTTGGAAGACGCTAGCGGTAACTTAAAGGGGATTCGTCACAGCTAAACCGTAGGGGTGCTGAAGCTCCGCAATGCCGTCGCTTCGTCTGAATGAACTTCGAAAACCGTAAACAGCTTGGTAATTTGCAGCAGGTCGTGAACCTTTTTTGTCAGGTGCAGGAGTTTTAATTCCCCACCCCGGTTTTTCACGGTAGTGTATGCGCTGACCAACTCGCCGATTCCAGAGCTGTCGATGTAGTTGATATCCCCAAGGTTTACCAGAACCTTCAACCGCTGCTGTTCCAGTAACTCGCGAATAGTGGATCGCAGCAGCGCACTGCCTTCACCCAAAGTGATGCGGCCGCTCAAATCCAGCACCGTGACTATCCCAGCTTCCCGATATGTGGCTTGCAGTAGCGCCATGGTCCCTTTTCACCCGTAATGCCTTAAATTATTACGCTTGATGCGATGCCGCGCTCTGGTCGCCTTTATCATTCGAAGGGTGATCGTTTTGCGCGGGCAATTTCTTGGACATGATAATTTCCGCCCCGCCTGTTCGGCCATGCACCACGTCAAACTCGTCCATGAACGATCGCATCAGAAAAATACCCCGCCCCGAGGTGCTCAACAAATTCTCTTCCGCCAAAGGGTTCGGCACGTCTTCCAGTTTGAAACCTTTACCCTCGTCAAGGACGTGGATGACCATTTTGTCCGGAGTGAGATCCACGGCCAGATAAATCTTTTTCTCCGGGCGCTCCTGGTTACCGTAATGAAACGCGTTGATCACGCCTTCTCTCACGGACATCCCGATGCGATAGCAGTCGTCTTCATCAAAGCCGGCGGCTTCGGCCACGCGCAAACACATCTCCTCGGCAAGATTCACGCTCTCTACCTGCGTGTCGAGAGTGACATCAAGGTGTTTTTGGTCAGCCATTTATTCGCTGTTTCGCACCGAAATTAGTTTGCACTGCATTGGGGGCGCCCTATCCGTAACACAGCGGCCGAAATAGAGTCAATGGAGCAGCGCCCAGGTACCGTAATGTTCCGGGTCCCCTCCGGACTCATTGGTATGGGTTGGTCGCCCCGTCCCGGCCATGCCCCCGGTCGCCGCCGCGATTATACCTTTTAAAGGCGATTCTGCGACTAGTTGCATGGCCATTGGTGGCCAGGGCCTTATTCACGACCAGTAGGAGCGGTCCAGCGTCCGGTACTGGATTGCTTCACTCAAGTGCTTCGGCGCGATATCGTCTGCATTTTCCAGGTCCGCAATCGTCCGCGCCACTTTCAGAATGCGGTCATGTGCCCGAGCGGACAGCCCTAATTTTGTTATGGCGTTTTCCAGCAACTTTTCGCCTTCCGCCGATATACTGCAATGTTTGCGAAGCATTTTCGGCAGCATCTGCGCGTTCGAATATGTTTTCTTCTCCCCTCGGTACCTCTCCACCTGCCGTTCCCGCGCCGCGATGACGCGAATTCTGACTGCTGCGGAATCTTCTGCCAGTGTGGTGGCGCGCAGTTCCTTGTATTTCACTGCGGGCACCTCGATATGGATGTCGATGCGGTCCAGTAGCGGCCCGGAAATTTTGGAAACGTAACGTTGAATCATCGGCGGTGTGCAATGGCATTGCCTGGTCGGATCGCCAAAGTACCCGCAGGGGCAGGGATTCATCGCCGCCGCCAGCATGAACCGCGACGGAAATGTCACGGAAATTGCCGCGCGCGAAATAGTTACCGCGCCATCTTCCAGCGGCTGGCGCATCACTTCCAGAACATTCCTTTGAAATTCCGGCAGCTCGTCCAGGAACAGGACGCCGTTGTGGCCAAGCGACACTTCACCCGGACGGGGAACGGCCCCTCCCCCGATCAAACCGGCGTCGCTAATGGTATGGTGCGGCGAGCGGTAAGGCCGCGTGCCCACCAGGCCGCGGTTATCATCCAAGGTTCCGGCGACGCTATGAATACGTGTCGTTTCGATGGCTTCTTCGAGGGTCATAGGCGGCAGAATCGTCGGAATGCGCTTGGCCAGCATAGTCTTCCCGGCACCGGGAGGCCCGATGAACAGAATGTTGTGGCCGCCGGCGCAGGAGACTTCCAGCGCGCGCTTAGCGGCCTGCTGTCCACGAACATCGCGCAGATCCACGCCATACTGTGCGGCTTCCGAAAGCATTTGCTTGGCATCCACTTTCACGGGCGTGAAGGATTCGGGAGAATTCACCAGGTCCACAGCCTGCGGCAGGCTTTTGACCGCGAACACATCCACTCCCTCCACCACCGCAGCCTCCCGGGCATTGGCCTCAGGCACGGCAATGGCTTTTAGTCCTCGCTCACGCGCGGCCAACGCCGCGGAAAGCGCACCACGCACGGGACGCACGCTTCCATCCAGTGACAGCTCGCCCAGAAACATGCACTTGTCCAGCGGCTTGCCAAAAAACTGGCCCATGCAGCCCGCCAGTCCCAGGGCCATCGGCAAATCGAATCCCGAACCTTCCTTGCGCACATCCGCCGGCGCCAGGTTGATGGTCACTCCCTGGCCGTGCGGAAACTCGAATCCACAATTCCGCAACGCCGACTTAATGCGCTCGCGACTTTCCTTCACCGCGTTGTCGGGCAGGCCAACCACGTTAAAGTCCGTCATGCGCGCGGAGCCAACGTCCACTTCCACCTCGACGAGGTACGCGTCGATCCCGTACACGGAAGCGCTGATGGTTTTGAAGAGCATTTGTGCGGGCTGCTGGAGAAACGGTTCCCGATTCGAACGAAGCGCGGTGGGCGATGCCGCTGATTCAACGCGCAGCATAAACCACTTCGTCAATATACGCCAGGGGTACTAGCCACTGCTATGGGGCCGGATTCAGTAGCCAGCTTTACACTCATCTGGCGGCGACGTATATTGACTCGCGGCATTGGCACTATTGCCGCCATTCTTTTCCGCTGCAAGAGGCCCCTCGCATGACCATATTTATCGTTCTCGGTGTTCTCGTTTTAATCCTTGTTTTCGTTATTGGCATGTACAACGGCTTGGTCCGCCTCAAGGTGCAGACCGACAATGCCTGGGCTGACATTGATGTCCAATTGAAGCGCCGCTACGACCTGATCCCTAACCTCGTGGAAACGGTCAAGGGTTACGCGGCGCACGAAAAGGGCACTCTCGAGGCGGTCATCAATGCACGCAATCGCGCCATGAGTGCCAGCACGCCCGCCGACAAAGCTCAGGCGGAAAACATGCTGTCTGGGGCGCTGAAAAGTCTTTTCGCCTTGTCTGAGGCCTACCCGCAGTTGCGGGCCGTCGAGAGCTTCACCGCTCTGCAAGCTTCACTGGCACAGATTGAAGACACCGTGCAAAACGCGCGCCGCTACTACAATGCGGTCGTGCGCGATCTCAATACCAAAATTCAGCAGTTCCCCACCAACATTTTCGCCAACATGCTCGGATTCAAGCCGCGGGAATTTTTTGAAATCACCGCTCCGGCCGAACGTGAAGCTCCCAAGGTCAGTTTCAACACCCCCGCCGCTTCCGCATGAGCCCAGGCCGGAGCGTCATGTCTGAATCTTCCTCGGGTGCCCGCCTGGCTCTTCCTAAGCGTGCGGTTCATGAACGGCTCCGACGGATCGCACTGTTCGTCCTCGTCGTGGCGGCCGCGCTGTCCTGCTTGCCTGCCAATGCCAAAGAACTTCGCATCGGCAATTTTAACGCTGACATCACCGTCGCGAGAGACGGCACGATCGACGTCACCGAGAAAATCGAAGTCCACTTTATCGGCGGCCCGTGGCATGGCCTGTATCGCTCCATTCCGGTCGAATACGTCACCCCCCAGGGCCTGAATTACACGCTTTTCCTCACCATAAAAAAAATCTTCGATGCCAATGGCCACACCCTGAAATTCGATTCCAGCCGCGTTCGTCATTACCGCAAGCTCAAAATTTACGTGCCTGACGCTGATGACAGCGTCCGCACCATCTCTATCCAATACACCATTTCGGACGCTATTAAATTTTTTGAGGATCACGACGAGCTCTATTGGAATGTCACCGGTGACGAATGGGATGTGCCCATCGACTCCGCCAGCGCTAAGATTCTGCTCCCGGCAGGCGCTTCCAACGTTCGAGCGACTACCTTCACCGGTGCCTACGGCTCGCGTGCTCGTGACGCAGAAACGGACGTCGCCGGCAACGGCGTCGAAGTGCATACCACCTCACCACTCCCTTACCATGCCGGACTGACCGTTGCCGTCGCCTTTGACAAAGGGCTTGTCGAAAAACCTTCTCCGCTAACGGAGGTTGCGCGCTTCGTTCGCAGCAATTGGCCCCTGTTCCTGCCCATCGCCGTATTCATCATCATGTTCCGTCTGTGGTGGACGCGCGGCCGCGATCCCCGATTGCGCCCGATCGCCGCGCAATATGAGCCTCCGGATCACCTGACGCCCGGCGAAGCGGGCACGCTCGTGGACGATTCCGTGGACATGCGCGATATCACCGCCTCCATCGTGGATCTCGCCGTACGGGGATACATCGTCATCGAGGAAGTGCAAAAAGATCGCATGCTCGGACTATTTCACGAAAAAGATTATAAATTTATCGTTCAGAAAGACCGCTCTCAGTGGACGGTTCTCAAACCTCATGAGCAGGTCCTGCTAAATGGCATATTCTTGGCCGGCTCCGTCGGCGAAACCGTTTCCATGGATAGCCTGCAAAATAAGTTCTACCGAACACTTCCCGACCTAAAAAGCCGCATATTCGAATCGCTGGTTTCGCAGGGTTATTACCGCCGGCGGCCCGACAGCGTGCGATCCACCTACGTCGGCACCGGTATCGCCATCGGTGTGCTTTCCATTTGGGGCGGCTCCGGACTGGCCTCGGCACTGGGGATGGCCGCCACGCCCTTTATCATCGGCGGTATCATTTCCGCGCTCGTGGTTTGCCTGTTTGGATGGTTCATGCCCGCGCACACCGAGCAAGGAACGCGGGCTCTCGAAAATGTTCTGGGTTTCGAGGATTTTCTCGATCACGTGGAGTCCGATCGCTTCAATCGCATGATCAAGACTCCTCAGATGTTCGAAAAGTTCTTACCCTTCGCCATGGCCCTGGGCGTCGAAAAAAACTGGAGCAAAGCTTTTCAGGGCATCATGACCGAGCCGCCTGGCTGGTATCGTGGGGGCACCGGACCGGTTTTTTACCCGGTAAATTTCACCAGTAATTTGAACGCTATGTCTTCACGTGCGGGTAGCGTCATGGCGTCTGCGCCCCGGAGTTCAGGCGGCTCCGGCTTTGGAGGTGGAGGTTCTTCCGGCGGTGGATTCGGCGGTGGGGGCGGTGGCGGCTTTTAATACATTCGGCCGCGATAGCCAGCGCGCGGATTGGCTACGTCACGGCCACGCTCATGGCGCGACGGGAAGTTTTTTGCCATCGCTGGCATTCGCGCCAGGTAGAAAGAACCTGAACTTTATAATTCGTTCGCGTCGCCGCTCTTCCTCAAGGTGCCGGCTTCTGGCCTTAAGCAGATCGTCCAGCGAGATCAGCCCGAGGAATTTCCCGCTCGTTCGTTCCATCACTGGCATACGAGTGACACCGTTTTCCGCCATGCGGTAAACCACCACTCGCAACGGCTCGTCGGAATACACCTCCGATGAATTTTTGCGGACTAACTCCCCAAGCTTACGCCCCAGCGTAGAAGCCCCATCCTGCTCTATACGATCGCGAATATCTTTTCGCGTTAACACTCCCGCCAGCGTCCCATCGGCATTTACTACTGGAAGCAGCCGCTGCTTCTGCCGATGATCGGAATTTAACGACGCCTGGATCTCGGCAACCGTACTCGCGGCCGGCAACACCGCAACGGTCGTGCGCATCACTTCCTTTGCAAACAAAATTTCGAGCGGATCCACAGCGTACTCACGACTCAGGTGGTACCCGCGTCGCGCCACCTTCTCCGTCAAGATAGATCGTTTCAGAGTTAAAACGGTGAACGCATGGGCTATCACGCTGCCCACGAGTAGCGGCAGAAAAACATTCGCGTCATGCGTCAGTTCGAACGCAAACACAATGCTGGTAAAGGGAGAGCGCATTGTTCCTCCCAGAATTGCTCCCATACTGATCAGCGGCCAGAAGCCTGCGCCTTCATTGGGCAAGAACATCGATTCGAGGCCACCCAGAGCGCCGCCCATCATCAGTAGCGGAGCCAACACGCCGCCGGATGTGCCCGAGCCTAGCGACACCGCCCATATGAACCATTTCACCAGCAGCACGCCTAGAATCACGTGCGTCGTCACACTGCCCTGCAATAAGCCGCCAATGGTGTCGTAACCAACGCCCAAAGCTTGCGGGAAAATTAATCCGCCCAGGCCGATAGCGATTCCACCAATGGCCGGCCACCACATCCAGTGAATAGAAAATTTCTGGAAGGCGTCTTCGGCCGCGTACACCGACACGGTCAGCAGCGCTGAGAGTCCTCCAGCCAGCAGACCCACCAGCGCGCAACCCAGTAATCCCTCCGGTCCAATAAACAACGGGTGCGCCGGAACGGGAAACAGCGGCCCGAAACCAAGCAGGTAACGCCGCGCCACTGCCGCCACCGCACTCGCCAATGCCACAGGAATCAAGCTTCGCGGCTTCCACTCAAAAAGCAGCAGTTCTACCGCTAACAATACCGACGCCACCGGCGCGGCAAACGTCGCCGACATTCCACCCGCCGCGCCTGCCACCAGCAGCGTCTTTCGTTCGGCACTGGTCAAGTGAAATAGCTGCGCGACCAGCGAGCCTACCGCGCCGCCGGTCATGATGATTGGGCCTTCGGCTCCGAATGGGCCGCCGGAGCCAATTGAGATGGCCGAAGAGATTGGTTTAAGCAGCGCCACCTTGGGCTCGATGCGGCTTCCGTTCAGTAGAATTGATTCGATCGCTTCCGGAATTCCATGGCCGCGAATCCGTTCCGATCCGTACCGGGCCATCACACCAATGATTAGGGCCCCTCCTACCGGCACCAACACGGCGTACACCCCTAAATGATTTCCAGCGGGAGAAACAAGAGAGGTATTCCACCGTCCAAAGTAAAAAAGATTGGTAAACAATCCGATCAAACGTAACAACCCCAGCGCCACGAAAGCGCACACCAACCCGATCACCATCGCGAGCGCGGAGATAGGGATCACGCGTTTCGTCGTGGTGAAGTCGCCTAAGGTATCGTTCCGCAGTTTACTTGCGGCTTTTCCCTTCGCCGTTTCGGATGAGGATTCAGACAATTTGTAAACTCCGGGTGGGAATACGCTTGTGACTCTTCCTGTGAACTAAGAGGTTGATGGCATCAGCGAGCGCGGCGCCTCCTGCACGCAGCTCCCCAAGGCGTTGTTGCGCAACTCGCTCCACAAGTTTTTCTCCGCGGATCGACAACGACACCCGCACTTCGCGCCTGTCAGCCTCGCTGCGGTGGCGGCGCACCAGGCCGCGCGCCTGTAGACGGTCGATCAACTCCACGGTGCTGTGATGTTTCAGGGCCAGCCGCTCTGCCAGGGTGCGAATTGTAGGGGCCTCACCCGGCGGCAGACCGCGAATCGCAAGCAGCATTTGGTACTGCTGAGGTTCCAGCTTGGAACGCTTAGCCGCCGCGTCACCTTCCTGCAAGAAATGGCGGATGCGGTAGCGCAGCTCAGCAAGCGTACGGTACTCGACGGTGGTGACCGCTGTTCTCATTCATCATTAGTATATCGTAATACGATACATATTTATAGTAGCCCTCAAAGCTCGCAAGTTCCGCAGTCAAATTCAGAGGTGGAGTTTTTATCCGGTACTTAAATCGCTTTACGAAAGGCTTTCTGCGTCTTGTAATGCTCGTAGCCGTTGCGTACATAAAACGCGTGCGCCCGCTCGCGCACCACGTTGGAGCGCACCGACATATTCTTACTTCCGCGTTTCCGGGCCCACTCCTCGGCGGCTCTCAATAAATCTGCGCCAGCGCCGCGGCTCCGGGCATCGTCCGCAACCACCAGTGCGTTTACTTCCGCGCGTAACTCTACTTCCAGCAGCGGCGTTATGCTGGTATGCACCCACCCGATAACTTTGCCTTCTGGGGACTCGGCGACCATCACGGCATGTTGCGCGGTCGGCGTTAAACTTCGTATACGGCGAACCATTTGCTCGCGATTCGCCGGATATCCCAGTTGTCCGGAAAGTTCCGCAAGCACGGCGGCATCACTGTACTTTGCTCGCCGGATCTTGACTGCTGGTTGGGTGCGTGGACTGCGAGGATTGAGCTGTTTCTTTTTCACCATAAAAAACCTCTGCCGTCCGCGAGTTAGAATGCCTTCTCGGAATCCAGCAGAATCGTTACCGGGCCTTCATTCACCAACTCTACGGACATCGTCGCCTGAAAAACGCCCGTTGCAACGGTTACGCCCATTCGCCGCAGCGCGTCGCAAAATTCCTCGTAAACCAATTTCGCTTGTTCCGGTCGCGCCGCAGCCACGAAACTTGGACGCCGCTGCCCGCGCGCGTCTCCATAAAGCGTAAATTGCGACACCACCAGCGCGCTGCCTTTAACATCCAGGAGAGAAAGATTCATTTTGCCGGCGGCATCCTCAAAAATACGTAATTGCGAGACTTTCTCGGCCAGGGAAACCGCAGTCGCGCTGCTGTCTGCCGTGCCCACCCCGAGCAAGACCATCAGTCCACTGCCAATTTCTCCGACGACGTTTTGCTCCACGGTCACGCGCGCACGGCTCACTCGTTGTAAAACTGCTCTCATAAATATCGGCGTAATTACTTCGCCGGTTTCCTCGGCAACAGTGCCGGCAACTCCGCTACGTTGTAGGCAAAAACCGCCAGCACCTGGGCACCCTCAGCCAGATCGTCCCAGCGCACATGGTCGAGCGTGTCGCCCTGCGAATGATGCGTCTTGTCATAGTCCGCAACCTCCTGCACGCAGTAGAACCCCGGGACGCCCGCCTCATCGAACGGCACATGATCGCTGCCATCTTCTCTTCGCAGTGTCGGCTCCGCCAGGCCGATTTCCTTTGCTCGCGCCAACGGATACAAGGCGTGGTCCATCATTTCCCGGGCGTCATAATTCCCCATCAGCCCCACGGTCAACACTTTTCCCGTACCGCTGTCATGCACCAGCACCGCCGAGATCTTTTGCAACTCGTCCTTATGTTTCGCGACATAAGCCTTCGATCCGTTCAGTCCCTGCTCTTCGCCGGTGAACAGAACAAATCGAATCGTACGCTTTGGTTTAACTCCCGATTTCTTCAGAGCCCGCGCCGCCTCGAGCAACGCCGTTGATCCGGTGCCATTATCAGTGGCCCCAGTGCCGAGATCCCAGGAATCCAGGTGCGCGCCGATGATGACCACCTCGTCGGGCTTTTCGCTACCAGTGATCTCACCGACAGTGTTGTAAACCTCCATGGGCGACCCACTGAAGTTGCTACTGATATCCACTTCCGCTTGCGGCGCGCCTTCGTCCAGCAGCCGCCACAACATTGTGAAATTTTCTCTCGTGATAAACGCCGTCGGAACTGGCCCCGGCTGGTAATTACGCCCCACGATACTCATATTTTCCAAGCCGAACCATTTTTCTGAGCCGAGCAGGACTGCCGCAGCATTTTCTTCGCTGAAAAACTTAAATTCCGCGATTCGCAGTTTGATGTATTCGGCAAAATCGAAAGGCTTGTCACTTTTCGGAAAAGCAACGGGGATCGTCTCTTCTCCCCAGGGCGTCAGCATCGGATTTCCAGCTGCGCTCAACTCCAAAGGCTTACCCATCACTACGACGGCGTTCGCCAGCTTGCCCTTGTACTGCTGCAGGTCCTCGATTTTTTCCACGGCCACGCCAACCACCGGGCCTCGCACTGTTCCCTTCGTGGCCGGGGACCAGCCACCCGTAGCCATAGTCAGACTTAGCGCTACAGGTTCCTCTCCGGGCTTCCCCTGACTCAAGAACACGCGCCCTGTCGCAGGCCCGCGCGACCAGCGATTGGCAATGCTCCATGGTTCCTGGTGGACATTGGCCAAGCCGATCTTCTGAAACTGCTCCATCATCCATTTGCCGGCTAGCTCCAGTTGCTGAGAACCCGTCAGCCGCGGACCGATATGGTCCGTCAAATACTGCAGATTGGCCTTCAACTCGGGTTCATCACTCTTAACCTGGGCCAATATTTTTGTATCCATCTCTCCAACCGAATCTGGTTTCGTCGGCTCGGAATCAGTTTTGTTCGCGGATGCCACCTTATCCTTGGCTGTAGCCTCTTCCACCTTTTTGGTGTCGGGCGGCGCCTCAGTTTTTTTCTCGGCGGTTTTCACCGGCCGCCGAGGCAACATCCCCGGCAACTGCGCGGTGTTGTAAGCCCAGGCCGCCAGCACTTGCGCACCCTGATTGAGTTCGTCTTTCCACACTTTGTCAAAGGTGTCCGACTGGCTGTGGTGCGTCTTGGAATATTCGGCGCCATCCTGAATGGCCCAGAATCCCGGCACGCCCACGTCATCAAACGAAGCATGATCGGTTCCAAATGACCGTTGCATGCTGGGCTCCAGAAGTTTCAGCTCGCGCAGCGGCGCGATTTCCTGGTCTACTATTTCTCGATCCTGATAGTTGTCGTGCAATCCCAGCGTCAACACCCGCCCGGTCCCGGTATCGTGCACAAAAATACCGGAAATCTTATCCAGCTCGCTCTTGTGGGCCTTCACATATTCGACGGAGCCAACCAGCCCTTCTTCTTCGCCCGTGAATAGCACGAAGCGGATGGTGCGCTTCGGTTTCAGCTGTAATTTTGCAAGAGCGCGAGCCGCCTCCAGCACCGCCGTCGAACCAGTTCCGTTATCGGTCGATCCCGTTCCCAAATCCCAGGAATCCAGATGCGCACCCAGCATCACCACTTCGTCCGGCTTCTCGCTCCCGCGAATTTCCGCCACCGTGTTGTAAACTTCCACCGGCTTTTCGCTGAAGGAATTCGTTATCTCCAGCTCAACTTCCACGGGCCCGTGCTTCATCATGCGAAAAATCATCCGGTAACCCTCGCCGGTCACGAAAGCCGTTGGTAGCGCTCCAATTTCAAATTTCTCGCCGCCAATGCCGGTCATGTTCAGCAGAGCATGCGGCTTGTTGGAATCTCGCAGAACTGCTGCTACGCCTTCTTGTTTAAAGAAAGCGGTTCGCGCTTTTGCCATTTCCTGCAGGGCGGCGTACGGTGGCGCAGCCGGCGGCTCACCTTTGAGCGGCGGCGGCTCCTGCATCGCGCGCACCACCTCGCTTCGCGAGTCTTCCGCTTTAGGAGGCGACAAACTGGCTGCCTCTTGATAAATAACCACTGCGCCCTTCAGCTTGCCGCGAAACCTCTCGAAATCTTCCTTTTTCTTGGCATCGAAATACACAACCGGTCCGCGTACCACACCCGGCGTGCTGGGCGACCATCCCGCAGACGCGATGGTGAGCGGATGTTCAGTTGGTTTCAGGATTCGCGCGCTAGCCGCGCCGCGTGTCCAGGAATGAGCGATCATCCAGGGCTCCAGATGCACGTTTGTCAGCCCGTACTTTCGAAATATGTCTGCGGTCCATTCGTTGGCCTGCTTTAATTGTGCGGAGCCGGTAAGGCGCGGTCCGATGGCGTCGGAAAGATGCTCGAGATTCTCCATCGCCTCACTGTGCTCGTGGATCTCTTTCAGTATTTGCGCGTCACCTGCGGCGTATTCGTTCGCATTCCCGGATGCGGTTTCCGCGGCCGCGTAATGAACACCGAGTGGAATCAACATTAGAATTGCAGAAGCGACTGCTAGACGTGTTTTCATGCGGTTTCTCAAGCCTTTTTGTAATACGCTTTCGAACAATGTCTCTTGGGCCACTAAATCTTCCTGTGCTTTTTCCCCGATCGCTTCAGCGGTTTGATCTTGTTCTTCCCCCGGCTCCTGGATTGCTTGGCCGCTTTCCTTTTACCAGGGAGCGGCAATCGCACGAAACCACGCGGCCCTTTCTGGCAGTGAGGGCAAAAAAAACTGCTTCGCCCCGCGACAATCGCGCGTCGGATTATAGTTCCGCAGCGGTAACATTTTTCGCCCTCGCGGCCATAGGCTCGATGGTGCTGCTGATACCCGCCCGGTTCGCCGTCCGCATCCACGAAACTGGATATCGAAGATCCACGCAGCACAATCGCTTTTTTAAGTATGTCTCGCAATGCAACTTGCAAGGTGCGCGACTCCTTCACGCTAAGGTTGGCTCCCAGCCTCGCCGGATGAATCTTGGCGCGCCACAAGCTTTCGTCCGCGTAGATGTTGCCTACTCCACGCAGCACGCTTTGGTCCAGCAATAGCGCCTTAATCCGCGATTGTCGTGCCTTGATGCGCGCCGCGAATTCGTCAGCGGTCACTTCCAGAGGATCCGCGCCAAACCGTTCCAACTCCCCCGGCAGCGATACTGCCGACAGATACGCCAGCCGCCCGAATCGCCGCGCATCCGTGTAGCGCAACTCGCGCCCGTCATCCAACGGAAAGATTGCATGCGTGTGCTTTTCCAACGGCTTATCGGCGGCACTGGACGCAATGTGCCCGGTCATTCCCAGGTGTACAAGCAAAGACGCGGGGGCGCTGTCGGCACTGGTGGAGTTTTCCTCTCCTTGCGCAGCGGACAGCCGTATCAACATGAATTTCCCGTAGCGTTCGACCGCTTCTATGCGCCGGCCGGGTAAGTGCCGCTCGATCAATAAAGGATCATCGATGAAGTCTGTCTTTCGCAGGGTTACGGACAGAATCCGCCGCCCCAATACGGTAAGCCGCAAACCTCGTGCGACGGTTTCTACCTCTGGAAGTTCAGGCATGAAAGGAATTCAACAAAATATTACAACGCGTCCCACCGCACCCGCATGGAACATCACTTCGCCTTTTTTCCACGCCCTCGCCTGGGGACGGCTAATTCTTGTGATAATTCGGATACGGCGGATGCTCCGGTATCACTACTGGATTCTTCTTCAGCGCTTCCAGAGTCACCTGCACGGCCTTCTCAAGTTGCGCGTCGTGCCCTGCCGCCACCGACGCCGGATCGTTTTCCACTTCGATGTCCGGAGCGATGCCGTGGTTCTCCACTTCCCATTCGCCATGTAGCCCGTAAATCGCCGCGCGGGGTGCGGTCACTCCGCCGCCATCCAGCAGTGATGGGTATCCGCCGATGCCCACCAGTCCTCCCCACGTGCGCGTGCCTACCAGCGGGCCGATTTTATCCTGGCGGAACATCCAGGGCAGCGCGTCGCCGCCGGATCCCGACATCTCGTTGATGATCATCGTTTTGGGGCCGTAAATTTGCGCCAAAGGTGAACACCACTTCTCGCCTTCACGCGTCGTCGCGCAATTCCGCAACGGCCGCTCCAGCGATTCGATGATGTAATCCGCGATAGCTCCGCCGTGATTGTACCGCTCGTCGATTACCGCGGCCTGCTTGTCGGTTTGCGCGAAATAAAAACGGTTAAAGTTCAGGAAACCGCCGTTGGCGGTGTCCGGCACATGTACGTACGCCAACTTTCCACCGCTCAACTCATCCACTTTGCGGCGGTTGTCTTCTTCCCAGGCCCGGTTACGCAAATCGCCTTCATCCGCCACCGGAATCACCGTCATATCCCGCCCGTCTTTACCGTCGGCATTCGGACCGACTTTTATTCTGATTTGCTTGCCGGCGGTATTCTCGAAATAGCTGTACACATCATTTGGCGGCCGCACCTCCGCGCCATTCACTTCCAGCAGGTAATCGCCCACTTTCACGTCCACACCCGGCTGCGTCAGTGGAGCACGTAACTCCGGATTCCAGTTCTCGCCATTGAAAATCTTTGCGAAGCGATAGCGCCCATTCTCAACTTTATAATCCGCACCTAGTAGGCCGCTCTTCACCTCAGGCACCTTCGGAATGTCCCCGCCAAAGATGAACATGTGACCGATGGTTACTTCGCCCAGCATTTCGGCGAAGAGATGATTAACGTCTGCGCGTCCACCAGCGCCCTTCAGGTACGGCGCATATTTCTTTTCGGCCGCTGCCAGATCGAGACCGTGCGCGTGCGGGTCATAGAGAAAATCCCGCTCGATCCGCCATACTTCGTGATACATCTGGTTCCATTCCGCTCGCGGGTCAACTTTTATTTCCATTTCGTCCAGTTTTATCGCGCCTTCGCCTGGTTTGGGAGCAGCGCTGGTCGCGGCGATAAACCATGCCGGACCCTGCCCCTGGTGATACAAAACTTTCTCTCCATTGGCCGATACCGCAAATCCGCTCAGGCCACCAAGAAATGGTTCTTGTTTCCTGGTGCTAAGTTCGAACTTCGTCACTGAAGCCGGAGTTGGAGCGTTGAGCAGCGGCACATCGGGAGTCTCGGTAAGAAAAAGCACTCCGGCCTTCCCCACATCCAGCGCAACGTAATTCGCCGCCTTGATGGGCATGGCCACAACCCGCTGACCGATGCCGTCCAGATCTATCACCACTTTCACGGGCTCTTCTTTTTTCTCGTCTTTGCCCTTTTCTTCGTCTTTATTTTTGCCTTTATCGGCAGCCCCCTTTTTCTTGTCCTTATCTTTGCCCTTGTCGTCTTCTTTTTTGTCCGCCTCTTTCGATTTGTCGTCGGACGATTTATCGTCGGACTTCGCCGCGTCGGCTTTCTCATCGTCGCTTTGCGGCTCGATCGGATTAGGATCGCCTTTTTTCAACACCACGGCGTAGACGCTGCGCGAGACGGGACGCTGAAACCCCGACAAGTCGAGCCACGTCAGGCTCAATCCCACGTCGGTGCTGGCGGTGAAGTACAACACTTTTCCACCCTTATCAAAGACCGGGTAGCGCGCATCACTAAGACCGTCGGTGATCTGCGAACTTTTTTTGCTTTCCAGTGAATGCACGAATACCGCGCGCATGTGATTGGGCAAAAACTTGGTGAACGTCAGCCACTTGCTGTCCGCCGACCACGTCGGAGTCATCAGTACGCCCCAGGCGTCGTACAAGTCTGTATCTACCTTCACTGGCGAGGACCCGCTCTTGTCCACGTCCACGTACCACAGATTTAATCGTTTATCCGTGAAGGCAATTCTCTTACTGTCTGGCGACCAAATCGGGCTGTAGAAAAATGACCCCGGCTTGCCCAGATCAATTTTCTTCACCGTCCCTAAACCGGTTTGATCCACCACGTGCAGCGCGTACTCCCCGGACTCGTCGGAAAAAAACGCGATGGACTTGCCGTCCGGAGACCATGCCGGATCTCTTTCCGCTATCGCTGGCGTGCGAGTCAAATTCCTGGTGTTGCCCTTTTCTGCCGGTACCGAGAAAATTTCGCCGCGTGCTTCAAAAACCGCGCGTGCCCCAGAAGGCGAGATAGCCGCGTTCGAAATCTTGTCTGCAACCTTTTCGAAGTGTGGCCGGGTCGCCGGCAAATCTCCAGCTATGCGAACGTCAACTTTCTTAGCCTCGCCTTTTTGCGGGTCGTACAGATAAATCCCGCCGAACTGTTCGTAAACCAGGGCGTCCGGCCCAGCCGAAAGCGATTTGAGATCCAATCCCTTGTTTTCCACGGCCTGCTTTACGCTTTTACTTTTAGTGTCATAAGAAAAAAGCGTCACCGCACCATTGCGGTCGGACAGGAAATAAATCGTGTCGCCCAACCATACCGGAGCAAAATCATTCGAATTCTCACGCGGCAACTTTTCCAGCGACAAATCACTTAGCTTGACGATGTACACTGGAGTGGTCTGCCCGCCGCGATATCTTTTCCACGCTTCCTGCCATTTCAGGTTGGGCACGTAAGCAAAGCGCTCGGCATCCGGAGAATAGGAGCCTTGCTCGCCGCGCCACATCGGTAGCACTTCCGGCACCCCGCCTTCCACCGGCACCGTATACATCCGGTCAAAGTCCGCATACGCCACCCGAGCAGACCGAAATAAAATTTTCTTGCTGTCCGGCGTCCAGCCCACCACCACGTCGGCGCCCGGATGCCAGGTCAGCCGTCGCGGCTCCCCGCCACTCGCGGGCATCACGAAGGCATCCACGTTCCCGTCATATTCCCCGGTGAACGCGATCCACTTTCCATCGGGAGAAAACTGCGGGCCGGCTTCATGGCCGGCGGTCGTCAATTGGCGCGCATCACCGCCGGCGCGCGGCACCGCCCACAAATATCCGCCGTAGGCGAAGACGACGTCCGATTTGCTCAGCGTCGGTGCCTGCACCAGCAGCGGGCCATCTTCGGCAGCGCGGCACACCCCCGCGAAGATCACAAGCAACGTCATCGCCATTACCAAACGGTTCAACATGCAGCCTCCAAAGTGGTTTGCTAAGTCCTTCATTTTTCCGCGGGCGCGGGCCAAAAACCTGGCGCGCTGATCGAGCGACTATCCTGTTTATCGGAATATTTTTTTACCGCCGGCCCGATCTCCGATGCCTTTCCAATCAAGGTGAACACCAGGTTTTCTGATGGAAAATGCTTCTGAATGGCCTGCTGCGCGACCGCCGGCGTAACCGCATCGATGCGTGCTTCCAGTTCATTCACTTCCCGATCGTCCAATCCATAAAACTCGTGTACCGCGATCAACTCCGCGAGTTGCTTGGACGTTTCTATGGATGGCGGGAACTGCCCTTTGATGTAACTTTTTGCCGAAGCCAGTTCTTCCGCTGTGATTCCCTGTTTGTGCAGCTTCTGCAAAACCTGCAACGCCACATCAAGCGCCTGCGCGGTACTTTCATTTTTTGTGAAGCTGTAAATTCCAAACGGTCCTGCCATCTTGCGGGTGTCGAAGCTGGAAGCCGCGCCGTAGCTTAATCCCGACTCCACTCGCAACGCCTCGTTCAGCAGCGACGTAAACCTTCCTCCAAAAACGGTATTCACCAGCCTGATGGCCACATGGTCGGGATCCCCCACGGCAGTCCCGACGTTTCCGATCGCAAAATAGGTTTGTGTGGCGTCAGGCTTGTCCACCAGTAATAGCCGCTTGCCTTTGACTGGCGGCACCGCGGGAATTTTTGTGGAAGTGACCGGCTTCGTCGGCCAGGAACCAAAAACTTCATCCAGTTTTTTCTTCATTTCCGCGGATTGGAAGTCGCCCGCGACCGCGAGAATGGTGTTGCCCGGCGCATAATTTGTTTCGTAAAACTTTACGATGGCGTCGCGGCGAATCCGCTTGAGCGAAACTTCATCTCCATCCGCCGTCCTGCCGTACCCGACGCCGTTGAAAAGATAGCCGTTGAAATAGCTGGCCAGCACTGCGCGCACGTCGTCCTTGGCGGCCCGCACCGCGTCCAGGCTTTGCGCCAGCAATTTATCCACTTCCGCCTGCGGGAACACCGGATGCAGCAGCGCATCGGAATACAGTTCGAGCCCCTTCGACAGGTCTTTGTTGAGAAACTCGCCGGAAACGCTGGAGTAGTCGGCCGCAGCGTCGGCCTCGAAGTTTCCGCCAGTAAAATCCAGGTCGGCGGCAAATTGCTGGGCGCTGCGCTCCCTCGTTCCTTTCCTCAATAGTTCGGCTGTTACCGAAGCCAGCCCTTCTTCTCCCGCCGGGTCCGCCGCCGCGCCCGTTTTCACCAGCGCCACAAAATTCACGATCGGCACGCCGCGCTTTTCCAGCAGCAGTACCGTCAATCCATTCTTGAAGACAACCTTTTCATGCGGCGGCAGGTGAATGGACTGTGCCGGCGCCCCGCTGGCCGCCGTTAATATGGCCAAAGCCAGCAACATAGAACCAACAGGCTGCCCGCGCATCTTCATGGCTTGGCCTTGTCCGAAGTTTCCGGGATCAGCGTGGCCACCGTGCGATTATTCGCCCCAAAGTACGTCTTCGCCACTCGCTGCACGTCTTCTTTGGTAACCGCGGCATAGTTTTTCGCCGCATCAAAAAGTTTTTCGTACCCGCCCGCAAATACTTCATACGTTCCGATGGTATTGGCGCGCCCGTTGATGGTGCGCATCTGCAGATAAAATTCCATCAGTCGAATATTTTTGGCTTTTTCCAACTCCTGGTCCGAAATCAAAGAATTCTTGGCGCTATCGAACTCTTCGTAAATATCCTTCTCGCACTTTTCCGGATCCACTCCCTGTTTAGGCTGCGCCACGATAATTGCCAGTGTCGGATCAAATGCCGGCTGCACCGAGGACGACACATCCAACGCAACTTGATCCTTATCCACCAGCCGCTGGTACATGCGCGAGCTTTCGCCCTGAAAAAGGATAGTCCGCAAAATATTGGTGGCGTAGAAATCCGCATGGTTGGTCTGCGGCACGTGATACCCGATCATCAGCAGCGGCAATTCCGCTTCCTTGCGAACGATCAAGCGCCTCTCGCCTTGTTGCGGCGGCTCGACTGTGGTCACCGGCGGCGGCGGCGCGTGCGCGGGAATGGGCTCAATAGTCTTCTCGCAAAGTTGAAAAACTTCTTCTGGCGTCACATCTCCAACCACGACCATGGTCGCGTTGCTCGGTGAGTAGCCCATTTCAAAGTGGCGCTTCAGGTCCTCAATGGTCCAATGCTGGATGTCGCTCATCCATCCAACCACCGGCCATTGATACGTGTGCGCGATGAAAGCCGTGGCCCACAGTTGCTCGTCCAGCAACCCGCCATTGTCGTTGTCGACGCTCGAACGCCTTTCCGACGCCACCACTTCGCGCTCTGAATCGATCTTTTTGGGGTCGAAACTCAGGTTCTGAATGCGATCAGCCTCAATATCAAAAATCAGCGGCAGCGCCGAACGTGGAAACCATTCCTGGTACACCGTAGCATTCCGGGTAGTGTACGCATTGTTCGCGCCGCCATTGGCTTCCATGGCTTTGTCCAGTTCGCCCGGACCATATTTTTTGGCGCCGTTGAACATCATGTGCTCGAAGAAATGTGAGAGTCCGGTGGTTCCGGGGCGTTCGTTGCGCGATCCCACCCGATAAAATATATACAGCGCCACATTAGGAATGTTGTGGTCGCTTTGCACCAGCACTTTCATTCCGTTTTTGAGGGTTCGCGACGCTACCGGGAATTCCTGAGCGCTGGAATGGCAGACCGCTCCCCCGAAGCCTGCTGCGCACACCACTGCGGCCAATACAATTCGCAACCACGTGCTTTTCATGAACCCACCCTGCGCAGGACTCACTACCTCAGACGTACCACATTCGCAAAATGTTCCTACCCTCAGGGACGCAGGGCAAAAACTCTAACCGGCCCGCCAGACCCGCCTTCCAGCTTGATGGGCGCCACCACCAGAAATGCGCCGGCCTCGGGGACCTCGCTCAGATCCGCCAGATTTTCCAGGTGATACAAGCCTGCGCCCAGCGCCAGGTGGTGAACACTGAAGTCCTCGGACGCCCCGTAATCCGCGCTCAAAGTATCGCAGCCCAGTCCGCTGACTCCCCGCTCGACCAAGACCTTCGCGGCTTCCGCCGAAAATCCGGGAAAGTGCATCTTTCCCGCTTGGTCTTGATTTCGATATTTCACGGTGTCTGGCCACCGGGCTGCCCAACCGGTACGCAGCAAAACGATCGCGCCGGGAGGTATTCGGCCGTGGATGCGTTCCCACTTCTCCACTCCACTCACCGGCAGGCGGTAATCAGCATCCTTCGCCGCTTCTGGGCGCACGTCCAGCACCACCGCCGGCCCGAAAAAATTCTTTGCCGGTATTTGATCTACGGTAGCTTTCCCAGGCGGAAAGTGTATAGGGGCGTCCAAGTGCGTACCGTAATGTTCCAGCATCCAGAAACTGCGCGTGTAATATCCGTTCTTTTCGACTGTCGCATTCACCTTCGCTTCAAAAACCTTCTCGTCTCCGGGCCACGGCACCAACTTGTCATTAATCGCGTAACTCAGATCCAGCACGCGCGTAGCACCGGAGGAAATTCCTTCCAGAACCGAATCGTGTCGCGAAATTGTGGGGAGCAGGGTCATGAACAGAGCAATCGCAACAATCGAAATGCCCGCGCGGCTCAGCATGGCCATCAGACTAAGGCAGCGGTATCCCGGGCGTGGCTACAATTCCGGCCATCCGCAATATTTCGTGATATTCCGCTTCCGTGATGGACGAAACCACCAGGCGCACGTTCTTCAGCATCTTTACTTTCTTCAGCGCGGGATTGGCACGCATTTCCGCCAGGGTAATCTGCCGCGGCAGCTTATCGAACGCCCGCAGGTCGGCAACCAGGTTTTTCTCTTTTCGATCGTGCGGGTCAGGATAAGGGTCGCGGGTAATTTCCGCGATGGAATAGAGAGAGCGCTCGGGTGCCGAGTGATAACACAGAACCCGGTCACCCTTGCGGACCTGCTTCAGGGCGCGAATGGCGTCCGGCTTGGAACCCGCGCCGTGCCACATTTCCTTCCCCTTAACGAAAAGGGTGTCCCAGTGGTAGTGGTGTGGGTCTGCGCCGAAGATCCAGTAGTGTCGTTGAGCGGTTGGAATTGCCATCGAGGCTTCGAGTCGGCCAGCAATATACACGGCACGAGAGAAAAAGCGAAACAAAATGTGAGGGTTAGCGGAATTTCCATCTGAGGGAAGCGAAAACACGTGTTTCGTTGTGGAAAAGGCAGCTACCGTGACCTATAACTTTAATTTCAAGTGGCTTAGAGGCTTGCAACAGCTTACAGATCCACGAAAATGTCCCCGCCTCGTATTTCGACCGGATAACACGCCACCCCGGCCGTGCTGCTATGGCTCACTTTCCCGTTGGTCACGTCGAAGCTCCATCCATGCCAGGGGCAGGTGACCTCTTTGCCGCTCAACGTGCCTTGGCCTAGCGGCCCTCCCCGGTGCAAACAGGCGTTGCTGATCGCGTAAAACTTGCCCTCGACGTTAGCGATGGCAATCGTCTTACCGGCTAGCTGGAACTCCTGGATGCTGCCCGCCGCGACCTGACCTACGCCAGCCACGCGCACAAACGCCATATACACTCCGCGGAATTGCCCAATTATCTTAACGTGAGAGTTTGCTGGGGGATTCTATGAAAACGCGGCCGAACTATCTATGCTTCGAGCTCAGGCTCGATTTTGACCAGATTGCGTCCCGCCCGTTTCGCGGCGTACAGCGCTTTATCCGCACGGCGCACCAGAGTGTTGAAATCCAGAATCTCTTTACCGTGAAACCCGGCGATTCCAAAGCTCGCCGTGATGGTCACTTGCTCTTCGCCGATTTGAAATTTTTGCGCCGCCAGCTTTTCACGGAAGCGTTCCACAGTTTTGTTGATGGAGTCTGCCTCTACATGAGTAATCACCAGCAAAAATTCGTCGCCGCCCAACCGCCCGCAAATGTCAGACGCGCGAATCACCGTTTTAAGTATTTCGGCGAATTTCTGGAGCAGCGCGTCGCCACCTTCGTGCCCGTGCGTATCATTGATGCTCTTGAAAGAGTCTAAATCGGCAAGCACGACCCAATAAGGAAATCCGTGTCGCGCGGCGCCGCGAAGCTGCCGGCCCGCCCATTCCTCTATCGCGCGCCTGTTAGGCAAACCTGTCAACGGGTCGCTATGGGCCATCTCTTCCAGAAGCTTGTTTTTCGCGTCAATCTGGCGGTGCAGGTCAATAATTCGACGCCCCACGCCGATTCTTCCCATCAGTTCCGCGGGATCGAACGGTTTCGTCAGGTAGTCGTCGGCGCCAGCGGCCAAGCCCTTCACTACGTTATCTTTCTCGGCGATGCTCGTGAGCAAAATGATGTAGGTGTAACCGCGATGGACGTCCGCCCTCAGGCGTTGGCAAAGGTCCAGGCCAGACAAATCCGGCATCATCCAGTCGGTGATCACGATTCCCGGCAGGTACCGCGCATACAATTCCAGAGCTTCACGGCCGCTTTTGGCAAAAAGTAGCGAATACGGCCCGCCTTCGAGCGCATGCTCCACCAGCTTGCGGTAGACCGGCGAATCATCCACCACCAGCACCTGCAAATCCTGGGGCGGAACAGCATCGGTCATAGACAACTCGCGCTCTATCAATTCAGGCCTGACCATTCGCTTTCGACCTTCTTGTTTACGAGGGAAACCGTCTTTTTATACTAACAGCGCCGCCGCGGCAAAAGTCCGCATGGCCGATTCCTGTTCGAAATAGTAACGGGAGTACCGACTTCTAAACTATGTGCCGTTTGGACTAAGCGGGGGGTACGAATTGTCTATCTTTGGGCAGGTGCCACGTCCTGATACGTCTGCAATCGCTTTAAGCAGCGCTACTTATCCGGCGGCTTGCACCTTGGCGAGCAGTTCCACAAATTTCTGCTTTCGCTCTGTCTGGTCGTGCCCGCCTTCGGCGTCTGCCAGTTGCGTGATGTTCATCGAGCAGAATTTGGGCCCGCACATGGAACAGAACTTCGCTTCTTTGTAAAAGTCGTCGGGCAACGACTCATCGTGCATGGCTCGCGCGGTCTCCGGGTCCAGCGAAAGTTCGAACTGTTTGTTCCAGTCAAACAGGAACCTCGCGTAGCTCAGAGCATCGTCGCGATCTTGCGCGCCCGGGCGGTGCCGGGCCACGTCAGCGGCATGAGCCGCAATCTTGTAGGCGATAACTCCCTGCTTCACGTCTTCCGGATTCGGCAATCCCAGATGCTCCTTGGGCGTCACGTAACACAGCATCGACGCGCCATGCCACCCGATTATCGCCGCGCCGATGGCGCTGGTGATGTGGTCGTAGCCTGGAGCGATATCAATCACCAGTGGCCCCAACGTATAGAACGGGGCTTCGTGGCACCATTCCATCTCCTTATCCACTTGCTCCTTGATCTTGTCCAGCGGCACGTGGCCCGGGCCCTCGATCATCACCTGCACATCATGCTCCCACGCCTTGGTCGTCAATTCCCCCAGCACTTTCAATTCGGCGAATTGCGCTTCGTCGCTGGCATCCGCAATGCATCCGGGGCGCAATCCATCGCCGAACGAAAAACTCACATCATGCTTCTTGAAAATTTTGCAGATATCTTCGATGTTCTCGTACAGGAAGTTCTGCTTCTTGTGGTGCTCCATCCAGTGGGCCATCAGCGAGCCACCGCGGCTCACTATTCCGGTAATCCGTTTGCGCACCAGCGGGACATGCTCCCGCAACACGCCCGCGTGGATGGTCATGTAGTCCACGCCCTGCTCGGCCTGCTCTTCGATCACTTCCAGCATCAAGCCAATGGTCAAATCTTCCGGCCGGCGCACGCGTGAAATTGCCTCGTAAACGGGAACAGTCCCGACCGGCACCGGCGAAGCTTCAATGATGGCTTTGCGAATCTTGGGAATGTCGCCGCCCGTGGAAAGATCCATGATCGTGTCCGCGCCGTAATGCACCGCGTGATGCAGTTTCTTCAGCTCTTCATCAATGTCTGAGGTCGTGGCGGAATTTCCGATATTCGCATTGATCTTGCACTTGGTGGAGATCCCGATGCCCATGGGCTCCAGGTTGCGATGGTTGACGTTGGCAGGAATTATGAGGCGCCCGCGCGCGATTTCGCTGCGCACCAGTTCCGTGTCCACCTTCTCGCGCCCGGCTACGAAGCGCATCTCTTCAGTGACCACACCCTGCCGCGCCAGGTGCATCTGCGACATGTTGCGGTTGCCGTTGGTGTTGGCCTGCTCCGCCTCGCGCTTTTCGATCCATTTATCCCGGAATGCCATGACGCCCCCTCAGAAGCCACCTCTACGCAAAAAATCCGCAGTTAGCCAGTGAATAAGCAGTATCGCACCGCCATCAGGGTGCCGCAACCCGACGCGCTGCGCAGAATTTTTATATTCACAATATAACTGGCCCTTACCTTGGCTGGGTTTTCAAAGCTAGCCGTCACTTCCACGGCTAAATTTCTTCGTCTTCGTCGCCAGGAGAGCGAATGGTTGTGGTCTTATGCGTGATCTTCACGCTGTGCGCCCGGAGGCGCTCAATGATTGCGCGGCGCATTTCGCGCGGCAGCATTTCCGGCGCGAACACTCCAGAGAGTTCTCGTGGGAAAAATTTGATGAACAGCGCGGCCACGTGCGCCGTTGCATACGCTACCGGGGTCGTGAATCTGCCTTGCTGCCGTATCTGATACAGCGTGGGAAATCCGCAGTCCGTGCGTATCAACAGTCGCGCATCTTCTTTTTTGCCGCGTTTGATGCCCGTCACCAGCACTGCCGCGGCAAAGCGGGCATTCTGCAACACGCCCTGCCGGATTAACTTCGCGATCATTCGAGGAGAAGAGGTCTGGGGAAAGTTCTTCTTCTGCATTCCGCGCGATTTCGAAAGCTTCCCCTGCTTGTACCAGCGGCGCAACCTGTCGAACTCATTGCCGCCAATCTTCACATCCATATTCCGCATCCCGATGTAGTAAGGCAGGGTGGCCACTTCGTCTTGCGCGGCCAATACCACATTGGAATTCCCGATAGGTTCTGGAAATCGAAACTTCTCCAGCTCCGCGAAGCGCTTTTCCATCCGAAATTTTCCGTTACGGTAAACACGCGGATTGGAAATGGCCTCATCAAAGGAAACTTCCGGCGACCACTGCGAAATGGGGTCAGCGCTCTCGGTACTCTCATACAGCCGGATTTGCACAGTTTCAATTTCATCGAGCGCTTCTGACGCCCGTTTCACAACCACGTTAGTCAGACCCGGAGCCGCGCCCGCATTGATGAGCGCGGCTCGATTTTTTTCCTCGAATCTTTTGGTGTACGCAAATTGTTCCGACTTGAACGGATTCCGCGTCAGGTGCGAACTCAAGTCTAAGTAGTGCGCGCGCAGCCGCAGTGCGGCTCGCATGACGATCAGATTGAAAACCGAAGCCGATGCGTTAACGATGAGCTGGCAGCCGCGCGCCGCGCGTACGATTCCCAACAGATTGCGCGCATTTACTTCAGTAACCGCGATGGTGCTTCGCTTGCCCAGAAAACGGCGCGCGCGCTCAGGATCGCGGTCCCCGCACCAAACGTCGTGTCCTTGGCGCTGCAGCAATTCTGCGAGGAGAGAACCAGTGGCCCCGGCTCCCAGGATGAATATCCGCATGGTGTGGCCAAAACTCTACCACACCGCAATTGCCCCGATCCCGGCTCGTTGCGGCGAGCCTCGCGGAAGACTACACTGTACCCGTAACTCCGATCTTTGCCGCCTGCCTGGAGAGCCAACCAGTGGCGGCACGGACGACGCCTTCAGCCATCGCCACTTCAAACATGCTGGCGGCTCAGGGTTCGGGTGGAAACACCCGCGCCTCCCCGTATTTGGAAAGGAGCTCTCCTCCGAATCATCACTCCGGAGCAGCGCCCGATTCCATCTACGAATCGGGTTTCGCATTTTATGACCCTTCACGACAAATTCGGGCGGCAAATCACCGACCTGCGCATCTCGGTGACCGATCGCTGCAACTTTCGCTGCGTGTACTGCCGCTCTGCCGATCCTGAAAACTATCGCCATCACGACGAAATTCTCTCCTGGCCGGAACTGCTGCGCCTTGCGGGCCTTTTCAAAGATCTGGGCATCCGCAAAATGCGTGTCACCGGCGGCGAACCGCTGGTCCGGGCCGGCGTGGAAGACTTCATCACCCATCTGCATTCTCTCGGCGTCGAAGACATCTCCATGACTACCAACGGTCACCAGCTTGCCGATCGCTTTCAGGCTTTGGTATCCGCCGGTCTACACCGCATCAACATCAGCCTGGATTCCCTGGACCCCGCGAAATTTGAACGTATCACCCGCACCAAATCCTTTGCCTCGGTCATGCGCGGAATTGACGCGGTTAAGAATTCCGCCATCGCCCCTGCTAAAATAAATGCCGTTCTGGTTCGTGGCATCAACGACGATGAGATTGAAAATTTCGCGGCCTTCGCTCGCGAACGCGGCGTCATCATGCGTTTTATTGAATTCATGCCCTTGGACGCTGATCGTCACTGGACCCGAGACATGGTTGTTTCCGCCGCCGAAACTTACCGGCGAATCCACGCGCGCTGGCCATTAGAACAAATCGCCCACCACGCCAGCGAAACGGCGCGCAAATACCGTTTTGCGGATGGCGCTCCCGGCGAAATCGGACTGATCGCTCCGGTGACCCAGCCTTTCTGCGGCCACTGCTCCCGCATCCGTCTGACCGCCGACGGAAAAGTCAGGACCTGTCTGTTCAGCAAAGACGATCACGACCTCCGCTCACTTCTCCGCGAAGGTGCCTGTGACGAAGACCTGAAAATTTTCATCCGTTCGGTAGTCCTGGAAAAAGAAGCCAGCCATCACATCAACGATAAGGATTTTCGCCCGCCCTCACGCTCCATGGTTTTTATCGGCGGCTAGCCGCACACAGTTTTGCGCCTCGACCGCAAATCTCAATTGCGGTAGCATCGCCAGACTTTTCTTTCATGAACAGTTTCAACCTGTTACTGCATCACATTGAAGTACCTCGCCACACTTTTAAAAGAAGGCTGAATGTCAGACGAAGACAACGACAAGGATCGGGACGAAGCCCCCGATCCGCCCAAAAGGCTTTTCACTCTCACGGAGGCTGAACGGGCCCGCAAGGAAATTGAGCCCGTGCTGGTGGAAGCCATGGGCTGCCGCAAAAAGCTTGCCGGACTTGAAAGCGATTTGTCGGCGGTCTCCGCGCGCATCGCCATGATGGGCGGAGTCATCGTGCCCTACGAAAAGCTTGCCGCCGTGCGCCTGCAGCACCAGCATTTGGCAGAAACTTTTAACTCCGCCTTGTCACAAATCATCGAAACGGGATGCGTCATCAAGGATCTCGACGTCGGCTTGCTGGATTTCCCTGCAATCATCGATCACCAGGATGTATATCTCTGTTGGAAACTGGGCGAAGACCGCATCCGCTTTTACCATCGCCAGGACGAAGGATTCGCCGGCCGCAAGCCTCTTGATCCGCGCGATCTCGGCGCTAGCGACATCGTCCAATAAAATCTCTTGTCCACCAATTCACAAAATCGTCTGAAAGATTCCGCCAGCCCCTATTTGCGTTCGGCTGCCCATCAACCTATTGACTGGTACGAATGGGGAGAAGCGGCCTTCACTCGGGCCAAGGCTGAAGACAAGCCCATGCTTCTCGACATTGGGGCCGTCTGGTGTCACTGGTGTCACGTCATTGATCGCGAGTCCTACGAAAATCCCGAGATCGCGCGCATCATCAGCGAAAATTTTATAGCGGTAAAAGTGGATCGTGACGAACGGCCCGATGTGGATTCCCGCTACCAGTCCGCCATCAGTTCTATATCCGGACAAGGTGGCTGGCCCCTCACCGGTTTCCTGCTTCCAGACGGCCGGCCATTTTTTGGCGGCACATATTTTCCACCCGAAGATCAATTTGGGCGCCCTGGTTTTCGCCGCATCCTTCTGGCCGTCGCCGACTCTTACCGCGGCAAGCGCTCCGAACTGGAGCGCGCCGCCAATTCCTTGGCCGACGCTGTGGCCCAAGCCGAAGTATTCACCGGCGCGCGCGCGCAATTTGACCCGGCCGTCGTAGACGCGCAAATCACTTCGGTCACGCAACTTTTCGATATCAAGAATGGCGGCTTCGGCCGCGCGCCCAAATTTCCTCACGCCGCGGCGATTGATCTGCTGCTGGAGCGTTATCAGCAGACCGGCGAAGCACATTTGCGCGCCATGGCTGAAAGCACGCTTGAAAAAATGGCCCGCGGTGGCGTTTACGATCAACTTGCGGGCGGCTTTCATCGCTATTCGGTGGACGAACGCTGGCTGGTGCCGCATTTCGAAAAAATGAGCTACGACAATTCCGAGTTGTTGCGGAATTATCTTCACGGCTGGCAGGTCACACAAAATCCATTGTTGCGCCAGACCGCCGAAGGCATCATCGCCTGGGTCAATGAAGTACTTTCCGACCAGGAAAATGGCGGCTTTTACGGTAGCCAGGATGCCGACTACTCTCTCGACGACGACGGCGATTACTTCACATGGACGCTCGATGAACTCCGCGCCGCGCTAACCGCCGATGAAGCTCGCGTCATGGAGCTTTACTATGACGTCGAAGCCCACGGTGAGATGCACCACAATCCCGCCAAAAATGTTTTGTGGATTGCGCGCCAACCCGCCGAAATCGCCTCGCAGCTCGGCCTGGAAGAGCCCGCAGCTCGTTCCATTATCGAAAGCGCTAAAGCCAAAATGCTTGCCGCGCGTCTGCCGCGTCCGACTCCCTACGTGGACAAAACCATGTACGTTTCATGGAATGCCATGTTCGTTTCCGCGTATCTGGACGCCGCTCGGGTTTTGGATGGGCTGGTATCTGAAACTTCCCGCCGCTTTGCTCTCAAATCTCTCGACCGCATGCTCAAGGAAGTCTGGAGCCCCACGCGCGGCTTCGGCCACCGCATTGGCGGCCCGGCGCTCGACGGTTCACTCGACGATCAGATATTCGGAGCACTTGCTCTACTGAACGCCTACGAGTGTACTCTGGAGTCGCGCTACTTCGACGCTGCGAAAAAAACACTCGATCTGGCCATCGCTCGCTATGGTGACGCTGAGGCCGGCGGATTTTTTGACCGCCCCAGCGACGCTGCTCCCATGGGCGGTCTGGACGTGCGGCGCAAACCCTTTCAGGACTCTCCGACGCCCGGCGCGAATTCCGCCGCAGCCATTGCGCTGCTCCGCATCTATGCCTTCACCGGCGAAGAGCGCTACCGCGAGTTGGCCGAAAAAACGCTGGAGGCTTTCGCGGGCATTGCGCCGCAGTACGGACTGTTCGCCGCCACCTACGGGCTCGCTGCCAATCTTTTCACTCATCACCCGTTGCAGGTCGTAGTAACTGGAGCCGCCGATGATTGGGTGGCCCAGTCCTTGGAATTGGCCGCCCACCGCAGCTTCCGCTTTGGAAAAGCCGTCCTGCGCGTGACGCCCGGCACCAGCCTCGCGCATCTCGCCGGTGCCTTGAAAGAAACGCTTCCTCATTTGCCGGCCGGCAACGCTGCTGCGATCGTCTGCGCCGGTCACACCTGCTTGCCCCCGGCAACCGACGCTGCGCAATTGACGGCTCTACTCGAAAAAGGAACGGCCGGGCTCGCCGCCACTTCCTGAAAAAGAAAAGGCGCGACAAAATCGCCGCGCCCTCCGCAATTCATTTTCTAATTCGTTACTTCTTCGGCCGCGACTCCGGCGGAACCAGATTATTCAGCCGGTAATAAACCACCAGCTGTCCGTAATGTTCACCGGAGTGCTCGATCAATCCATACGCCATGTCCGAGACGTGCAGCGTCTGCTTGCTCTCCGGATCCGTCACCAGGTCGCTCATGCCTTTGTCGCCTTTTGACTTGATCACTGCGGCGCCATCTTCCGCCGCCTTCTTCAAATAGGCCACGATGTCCGCTTTCGTCTTGTACTTCGCGCGCGGAGGATCCTCGCTCGGCACAGCTTGTCCAAGGACGGGCGCCGTGAAGTAATACATCGCACCGCCTGCGTGCAACAATTGTTCTGCGAAGCTGCGTACGGCGGGTGTCGCCTTGTAGTCGTACTTGTCTTCTGGAAAATCTTCTGCCATCGCAATTAATTTCCGTGCGCTCTCATTCCACTGCGCCAGAACGATCTGCGATTCGCTCGGATTGCCCTTCGCCGCCGTTGCCTGCGGCACATTGCGTGCCATCAGTGGGAGCGCCAGCAGGCCTGCCAAAAACACCAGGGTTACCATTTTTTTCATCGTCATCCTCTCTCCTCCGTGCCGCGAAGCACACATCTTACCCTTAAACGCTATCTGCACCTCAATACGCCCAATTTAGGCCGCATGTTACAATTGATTCTGATCTCTGAGGCTGCGTTTCTTGTGAATTGGGCTTTTTTCCTGCTTCGTTTTGCCATCGGTCTGGGCATACTTTCGCTATTCATTTTTTCCCAAAGGTTCTGGCATCGCGCCATTTGGCGCTCCACCGCCAATGTTGGGAATCAGTGGCTGCGTGTAACCCTCCGTCTACTGTGGCTTGCGGTTGTGGCGCTGGTGATCCTCGCCTTTGTGGATGGCGTACGCATGGGCCACCGCCATCTCATCCCGCGGGGCAATCTGGCCTCCGCACTGGTAGGATTATGGTTTTTCAGTGCACTCTTTGCCTTCCTGGCCGTGAAGTTTGTGGGCGGTTTGGATTTTCTTTGGTCCAGAATCCGCAGGAGCCGCCCGCCACAGCCGACAGCTTCGGTGCCGTGCCCTCAGCCCATGGCAAGCCGTGTTTCTCCAGCCGCCGTCGAACAAGTCGCCGATCCCGGCCGCCGTTATTTCTTCCGCGCGGCAACTGCCGCCGCCGGAGCTGCTCCGTTTCTCGGCGCTATGTACGGTTTTGCAGCCGAGCGCCTGAATTATCAAGTTCGCCGTGTGGAAATTCCCATTGCCAGCCTGAATTCCGCACTCGATGGCTTATCCATCGTTCAGCTTAGCGACATTCACCTCAGCGGCTATATGCCCCGCGTCCAGGTCCGCCGCGCGGTCGAAATGGCCAACGAACTGGGGGCTGATCTGGCGGTGGTTACCGGCGATTTCATCACCAGCGCCAATGATCCTCTTGCGGATTGCATAGACGAAGTCCGGCAGCTGCACGCGCCCTTGGGCGTCTGGGGTTGCAATGGCAACCACGAAATTTACGCCCGCGTCGAAACCGTGGCGCAGTATCTTTTCGCGCAGGCGAAGATGAAGTTATTGCGCCAGGAAAATGTGCAGCTGAATTTCAAAGGCGCGCCATTCAATTTAATCGGGGTGGATTACCAGCGCGAACGCACCAATGAAGGCCATAAGCGCCAAACCTTGGCCGGCGCGGAATCGCTCGTGCGCGGCGATATGCTCAACATCCTGCTGTCTCACAATCCCAATTCTTTTCCGCGCGCGGCAGAACTGGGCATCGAACTTTCCCTGGCCGGGCACACCCACGGCGGCCAGATTCAGGTGGAGATTCTCGATCATCGCCTCAGTCCGGCGCGCTTTATCACCGATTACATCGCCGGCCTTTACCAGCGTCCGCTATTCGCGCCCTCGCTCGATGTTCCCAAGCCGCGAGTGGAAGGCTACTCGGAAGCTCCAAAAGTTTTGCATTCGCTCAGCGCGAATCGCATGGCTTCCATCTACGTGAATCGCGGGCTTGGCACGGTGGGAGCCCCCGTTCGCCTGGGAGTTCCGCCGGAGATATCACTCATCACTTTGCGCCGCGCGTAGCCTGGCATGCTCGCAAAATCTACCCCGCTAGCAGCAGCGATTAGGGCGTGAATAGCGGCGGTTCAACTGTTCCACATAAAACTGTTCTCGCGTAAGTTCCGCACGCTCCCCTGGCTTCAAACGCTGTACGTGCAGGTAGCGTTCATACGCGCTATCACCGCACCATTCCCGGATTCCCTGCCATACGTAGCCAAGCGCGTAGGCGAGCCGCACTCGCGCACCCCTGATCGGCCGTCCGCACCCGCTCACAGTTTCTTGAACATCCCTTTGGCTTTTCCTCATGCTCAGTCTTCCACCGTAGACGTTTCGCTCCCGCCCACGTAAGACACCCCCGAAAATTCCGGTGGCCAGTGCGTCGCCACATAATTTGTCTCGTGCAACACTGCTTTGCTTTTGCCACTCAGTATCCGGTACCACTGCACCAGCGCTTCCACGATCAGCACGATGATCATAGCCGCCAAAACCGCCGTCACCACCGCATCCATGCGCTGGTTGAAAATCACTCTCTGCGTGTCTGCGATCTTGGCAGCCGGAATTTTTCCCGCCGCCAGTTGTCCGGCCAGCACATTCGCGTAAGAGAGAAAACCCAGCCGCGGATTGCTATCAAATATCTTCTGGTAACTGGCGGTCATCGTCACCAGCACCAGCCAAGCCGTCGGTATCAACGTCAACCACACCCACCGCGTTTTTCCCATCTTCAATAAAATTGTCGTTGCCACCACCAGCGCCACCGCCGCGAGCAATTGGTTGGCGATTCCAAATAGCGGCCAAAGCGAATTAATGCCGCCCAGCGGATCCACGACGCCTTGATAAAGAAAATATCCCCACGCACCCACAATCATCGCGCTCGAAAGCAAAATCCCTGGTAGCCACCCGGTGCGCCCAAAAGGTTTCCACACCCGTCCCCCGAGTTCCTGCACCATGAATCTGCCCACCCGCGTGCCCGCGTCCAGCACCGTCAGGATGAACAACGCCTCGAACATAATCGCGAAGTGGTACCAGATGCTCAGCAGCCGCGGCCCTCCGATCGTGCTCGAGAAAATTTGCGCCATGCCTACCGCCAGCGAGGGGGCTCCGCCCGCCCGATTCAGCAGCGTTTGCTCGCCGACGGCGTGTGCCAGGTCAATCATTGTTTGCGCCTGTAGCGGGTACCCCCAGCTGCTGATCGTCGCTGCCGCCGCATCCGATGTCGCTCCCACAACGGAGGAAGGACTGTTGATCGCGAAATACACTCCCGGGGTCATCGCGCACGCCGCCACCATGGCCATCACTCCGACGAAAGACTCCAGCAGCATCGCGCCATATCCGATGAAGCGCGCGTGACTTTCACGAATAATCATTTTCGGTGTAGTGCCCGAGGAAATGAGCGAATGAAATCCGCTGATGGCGCCGCAAGCGATGGTGATGAAACAAAATGGGAAAATTTTCCCCGCGAACACCGGACCCGTGCCGTCAATGAAGCGCGTCAAAGGAGGCATCAGCACCAGCGGCCGCACCAGTAGAATCCCTGCCGCCAATGAGAAAATCGCGCCGGCCTTAATGAATGCGCTCAGATAATCCCGCGGCGCCAGCAGCAGCCACACCGGTAAAGCCGAAGCCGCAAATCCGTACGCGATAAGCGCAAAGGCGAGCGTCACTCCGCTCAAGGTGAAAACATGCGCCCAGGATGGCGACTCCGCTACCCACTGACCGGCTACTACTACGAACAAAACCAGCGCCACGCCGATGAAGGACGCTTCCAGAACTCTTCCTGGCCGCAGGAATCGCAAATAAAGTCCCAATAGCAGCGCGATGGGAATTGTCGCTACCAGCGTGAAGGTCGCCCAGGGAGAAGACTTCAGCGCGTTCACAATTACCAGTGCGACTACCCCCAGAAGAATGACCATGATCGCCAGTACCGCCAACTGCGCGATGAAACCGCCCCGCTTACTGACTTCTTCACGCGCAATTTCTCCCAGCGTCTTGCCATCTCTGCGAATCGAACAAAACAGAATCACGAAATCCTGCACGCAGCCTGCGAATATCGCCCCCGCGATCAGCCATAGCGTGCCCGGCAGGTAACCAAACTGCGCTGCTAGCGTCGGTCCCACCAGAGGTCCGGGTCCCGCGATCGCAGCGAAATGGTGACCAAACAAGATCCATTTGTTGGTGGGAACGAAGTCGCGTCCATCGTCGTGACGCTCCGCGGGAGTAGCACGCGTATCGTCCAGCGCCATCAGCCGCGCGGCGACAAACGCGGAATAAAAACGATACGCCAGCATGTAGCAACCGCCGGCGGCCACCACGAACCACGTCGCGTTCAGCGGCTCGCCTCGATGCCATGCAATGGTTGCGAGCGCGCCGGCGCCGGCCACCGCCACGACTGTCCACGCCATAATTCCCAGTAAACGTTTCATATTGCGTGCAACGATCCTCACGCGGCATCGTATGTGAGCGCTCTATAGCCGTCAATCGCGCTCTGGGCCGCCATTAATATTCCAATGCCGCATCAATTCGATTATGCTTGCCCCGCATCCTGCACATTTCAACGCGGACCTTTTTATCGGGTGAAATCCATGAACCGTTTCTCGCTTTGGGCATCAACTTTGCTCCTCAGCATCTTTGCATCGTTCAACGCGCCCCTATCTTTATCTGCCGGCGATCCTGCTGCCATCGATGCTCCCGTAACCCGTGAACCGTGGAAGGCCGAAGACATCATCTACGCCGAATCAGCGAATCAATATCGGCTCGCGCCCGATTCCCAATCGCTCGTGTGGGTGAAATCCACTGGCGACAAAGAAAAAGACGCGCGGGTCTCCAATCTATTTCTTTCCAACCTGACCGACAAACGTGAGGTTCAGCTGACGCGCGGAAGCGATACCGTCTCGCAACCGCGCTGGTCCCCCGATGGCGAATGGATCGCCTTTCTGAGTTCCAAGCCGTTGCCCGGGAATAAGCCCGACGCTGCAAAAACGCAAATCTGGCTGATAAATTCCCGCGGCGGTGAAGCTTATCCCCTGACCGAGCTCGCGCGAGCGCCGCGAAAAATTGAATGGCTCGATAAATTCACGCTGCTCTACAGCTCCGAAGAAGATCCCGCGCTTTATGAACAGGAACAAAAAAGAAAGAAAGACGATAGCGAAGTGATCGAAGACGTGGACCACGCCTCCCCGGTGCGCCTATACAAGATCGCGGTGAAAGATAAAAAAATAACTCGCCTCACCAGCAATACCGACTGGATTGAAAATTGGGGCGTATCTCGTGATGGCCGGTACGTAGCCGCCTCTCACGCAAAAAGTCTGCGTTACGCTTTCGATCAGAAAACCCCGCCGGTCATTATCCTGCACGATCTCGCTACTGGTCAGGAAAAGCAGATTCTCACCGAAGGCCGGATGCGTGCCGAAGGTTTTGAATGGGCGCTCGACAATTCCGGCGTTTATGTCGCCACTCCTTTCTCAACCGACGCTCGCTTCATGACCGCCAACATCACCGTGGTTTATTTCTTTAACGTGGCCACCGCAAAAGCCACGCAGGTCAATCTCGACTGGGAAAATGGCCTCGGGCGCGACCTGCAGGCAATATCCGGTGGGTTCGCTGCGCTGCTCGCAGCCGGCAGCCGCTTCGAATTGGCCGTCTACGTCAAAGCAGGTGATGCGGCAGCGCCGACTTGGAAAAGAACCTCGCTCACCGGCGAGCACGCTCACAACCTGGAGGGCTTCACTTTCAGCGACGACGGCAAGACCGTGGCCTACGAATCGTCGACTGCCAGCAAGTTGCCGCAGCTTTTTCACGCGCAAGTCTCCGACGGAAAATTAGTTTCACCCGTGCAATTCACCAAGCTGAACGAGCCCCTCAACAGAGGTCGAGATTTTGCCCGCACCGAAGTCATCCGTTGGAAAGGCTCCAACGAAGAAGAAGTGGAAGGCATTCTCTATTACCCGGCGAACTACCAGGCCGGCAAAAAGTATCCGGTCATCACCGCCATTCACGGTGGACCCATGGGTTCCGACAAAGATTTGTGGGGTGAGAGCTGGGCTTATCCGCTGCAGTTGCTAACGCAGCGCGGCGCTTTTGTTCTGCGCCCCAATTATCACGGCGGCAATAATTACGGGTTGAAGTGGGCGGAATCCATTTGCTGCGGAAAATATTACGATCTGGAAACGCCAGACATAAACGCCGGCGTGGATTATCTGATCGCTGAGGGAAAAGTTGATCCTGATCGCGTGGCGACGATGGGCTGGTCCAACGGCTCGATTCTATCTACAAGCCTGCTGATTAATTATCCCGAGCGCTACAAAGCCGCCAGCCTCGGCGCCGGAGATATCGAATGGATCAGCGATTGGGGCAACGTCGATTTCGGGCAGTCGTTCGACGCTTATTATTTCGGCAAGTCTCCCCTCGAAGATCCCGAGCTATATATCAAGAAATCTCCGCTCTTCAAGCTGGATAAAGTCAAAGCCCCCGTTCTGATTTTTCATGGTTCCGCCGACCGCAATGTTCCACCCGCGCAAAGTTGGACTTACTTCCGCGCGCTGCAGTACTACGACAAGCCGGTGAAATTCGTGGTCTTCCCCGGTGAACCCCACGGCCCGCGCAAATTGACGCACCAGATGCGCAAGGTGGAAGAGGAAGTGGCCTGGTTCGATAAGTATTTCTTCAAGGCCACCAAGAACGAAGACGAGGCAGTCAAGCCCGGCTCGCCGCTGGATATCAGCTTGCGAACGCAAAGCATCGCGCGCGACGGGCAAAACTACGGGGTCTCGTTTCCGGTGAAGGGAAAATCCATCTTGATTCCCGAAGTCGTAAAACGTCACGATCTCGAAATCGGCCGCTTCGAAGTTACCCGTGCGCAATTCGCAGCTTTCGACAAGAACTACAAATTCGAACCGGGCACGGAAAACTATCCTGCCAGTGGCGTTTCTTTCGAACAGGCTGCGGCCTATGCCGTGTGGCTCAGCAAAATCACTGCGCAGACGTGGCGTCTTCCAGAAGCAAGCGAGGTATCCAGCCCGTTCGAAAAGAAAGATGGAGAAAACAATTTGGATTATTGGGCCGGCTACGCCCCGAATCCTGACGACCAGATCAAAATCAAAAAGAAATTGGCCGAACTAAGGCGCCCAGCACCTCTGCTGAAACCGGTAGGCACTTTCACCGGTCAGGGGAAAGAGGGAGACGATTTGATTTTCGACCTTGGCGGCAACGTCGCTGAATGGCAGATTGTCTCCAGCGGTAACGGTAAGTTCACCGGGGGCAGCGCCGACTGCCCCTCCGACACAAAAACCGCCTGCGACGCGGCTCCCGAATACGTCGGACTACGCGTCGTTCGCGGTGCAGCATCACCGGCGAACGCAATGCCGAAAGCCGCGCCCGCCATGACCTCGCAATAAAAGGCGCTTCAACCGGAACCTAGGCAGCCCATTGCCTCGTTCCCCACATTGGAACTTGCGGACCGCCACTTCGAAGACTAGTCTTTTTCGATGAGCGAATTTACTTCCACCGCCAGAACAAAAGTTCAACGCAAACCGGATCGCGGCACCTACGACCGGGAGCTTATCTACAGCATCCTGGATGAAGCTTTCGTCTGCCAGATCGGCTTTGTCGTCGACGCCCTGCCCTACGTGGTACCCACCAACTATGTCCGCGTCGGCGATAAACTTTTTCTGCACGGCTCAACCGCTGGCCGCCTCATGCGCACTCTCGGGAGCGGCGCACCCTTTTGCCTTAGTGTCACTCTGCTCGACGGAATCGTTTTATCGCCCACCGCCACCGGCCACTCGGTTAACTATCGCTCTGTGGTAATCATGGGCAAAGCCGAGCAAATCACTGATCCACAAGCCAAACTGGCGGCCATGCGCGATTTTGTTGAATACGTAATCCGCGGCCGCTGGGCGCAGGTTCGTCCTCCTAGCGAGCAGGAACTCAAAGGCACCATGGTGCTGGCCGTTCCACTCGTGGAAGTTTCTGCAAAAGTCCGCACCGGTTTCGCCGTGGATGACGATGAAGAGTATTCCAATGGTGCATGGACGGGGGTCATCCCCTTCAAATGGAGCGCCCAAACTCCTGTGCTCGACCCGCGTGGCAACCAGGCTGCTCAGATCCCCGCAAATGTCGCGAACTACTCGCGGCCACAGTAGCGTGGTGCACTTTTTTGAATCAATGAGCCGCGAACAGGTCACAGCAAGAGGGTGCTCGGTGCTTTTACGCGCGATACTTCTTTCCTGCCTGATATTTTTTTGCTCTCGCTGCGTCTACGCCCAGACGCAAATCGCGCCGCCCGGCGTGGTTAAAGAAGAACCGCCATTCCGCAAGAGGACCTACACCGACAAGAAAGGCGCCAAGCTTCCTTATCGCCTTTTCGTTCCGCCACACTATGACTCCGCCCAAAGATATCCGTTGATTTTGTGGTTCCACGGCGGCAGCGGCCGCGGCTCTAACAACGAAGCGCAAATCGCCGGCGAAAACGAAAAAGGCGCTCAACTTTGGACCGCCCCTGAAAACCAGGCGCTGGTCCCCGCATTCGTACTCGCGCCCCAGTGCGCACAAGGTGAAAACTGGTCAGATCCGGAATTAAACGAGATCGGCGCACCACTTCAATTGACGCTGGATGTTCTCGCTCTTGTTCAAAAAGATTATTCCATTGATAGCGACCGCATTTATTTGGTTGGCCAAGCCATGGGCGGACTCGCCGTCTGGTCGTTACTTCAAAAATATCCCGAGAAGTGGGCTGCGGCCGTCGTCGTGGCTTCTTATGACAATTTTACAAATGTAGCCGCCATCACCCGCGTTCCGCTGTGGATTTTTCAATGGGAGATGGATCCTGCTGTGCCCACAGATTTGATTCGCCAAATGGTCAGGGAAATCAAAAAGTCCGGCGGGCATCCACGTTACACGGAATATCGCAAGGTAAACAAAGAGGTCTGGAACAACGCATTCGCTGAACCGGATCTGGTCTCCTGGCTGGCTGCGCAAAGGCGCACCGCTAATGCGACAGAAAAATAGCGTCCGCCCACAGCCAGGGACTCTAGGCCTTCTTTTTCTTCCTCAGCTTCGCGCGCCGTTCCATCATGCGTTTCGCAATCAATCGCACGCGCCTCTCCCGCGTAATGGCTTGTTTCGCCTGATCCACATACCGCACGATCTGTCGTCGCAGCGCAGGAGTCATCGCATTAAAAATTGCCATTGCGCGAGGCTCCTCCGCAAGTGCCCCCGCCAGATCTTCCGGGAGCGATGGATCGCGCGGTTCGGTGTCCACCTGTACCATCACTTCCACTGCGTCGCCGGCATCAATATGCAATTTTCGCCAGATGCTGCTGTGAATGTGCAGTCGGTATGCCCCGCCGCCCCTAGGAGAGAGTGTGCTCTTCATCGGCAAGCCTTCCACCTGGCCGATTACCGGAATGTGCGTTTTATTTTCTGCTGCTGCGCGCAACGCTTTGGAGATATGGCGTGGAACGTCCACGCACCGCATGATCCACTGCTTATAAATGCGCGCCGAGAAAATATGCAGGACTTCAGGATGAGCGAGGCGGGGCAAGGAGTTGTTGTGAAAAAGCTCGAGAAACAAGAAGAACGAGCGGTGCTTCAGTTACAGCCGCAGCCTCCGCCGCAGCAGGAGCCGCCACTCGCAGGACCCGATCCCGGCGATCCCGATGACGAACTTCCGTTGCCGTTGGGCGCGCTGAACACCGAAAGCTGTATCGAATTCTTCGTTCCCGCGCATTTTGGACACGCGATTTCCTGCGTCTTGTTCAAAACGATGCGCTCAAATTCCGTTTCGCATTCGTCGCAAATATATTCGTAAATCGGCATGGCTATAGTCCTGAGTTGAAGTTCGAAAATTCCAGAAAATCTGCAGGCGTCAATTAGGGCTGGAGGGGCTTTCCAAAGCCTTCCACAGAAAAACACCGGTAGCGATGCCCACAATTCCAATGGCATACCAAACGAAACGATTACGTCCCGCGCGCAGCGGAGGGCGTCCTTTGCCTCTCGCGCCGACGCCTTCAGGACCCTGCGCGGCTGATGCCGCTTCCGCCGCCGCCAACTCTGCTTCACTCGGATCCAGCACGATCCGATAAGACATGTTCTCTGGCACGACGCGCACGTCATCGTCCACCGCAACGGTCAGCGATCCTTTGGTGCTCCTGACCATCAGTTGTTTAGGGCCGACCACGCTTACCTGTGCAACAGTAGGCTGGTCAGTCTCCGGCCGGATACTCATGTTCCCCACGTGCAAAGTAAAAGCTTTCGAATTGTTGGTTGAGAAAATTGCAGTTCCACGCGTCAGGCTCGCAGCGGGAACCGTCTGATCCTTGGCCAGTACAGCGATGCTGGCGCTGGAGAGCAGCAAGCGAGCCGCCCCGACCCGCACCTGCACACTGCCGGACTCATCCGTAAGCAACCGGTCACCGCCGAATACCGTGGCGCCGACCGACACCGGGCCTACACCGATCCGCGCGCGCTCCGCGCTTACAATAGTGCCAAATGCGGGACCAGTCGCAGTCCAACCTGGCGTAATCACTATAGTTATTGCCAGAATCGAGGCAACTATGCTGCGCAGGAATACCATTTTACAACTCCCCGGAAGGGCCAAGGATTAAAGAGTACTCAGTCGAACCCTCGCAGTCAATCGCCAACTCAGGGTGAACCCGGTCCAGGTCCGGTTTTCGCTCTTCGCGTCAGCTGCATCAACTGAATGTCCCGCGATTCAGACCAATCTGGCCCAGTGGCCGCCCATCATATACTTGTTGTGGGTCTGACTCACCTAAACCCGCTGTCTTATGGACAAGCCAAAATTTCCTTTACCGTCGTGGATGCTGCCGACCGCGTGCGTTTTTATGGCCATTGGCTTGTTAGGCGTCGGGCTGTGGCCGTTCAATCCATATAAAAAGAACGATGCCGCTTGGCTTCCCTCTGGAAAAGGGCTCAAATTTGGCGGATATGGCCTAAGTTTCACTCCCAGCCGCGTGATGCCTCAAGGCCAGACATCAGATAATTCGTTTTGCAGCCTACAGGTGCAACTTCAACCGGCGTTTACCTATTTCAGAAACGTGGGAACCATACTTGGCTTCTACACTCCAACGATTCCATTTCGCTTTCGGTTGATGCAATACGGCCAGGAGCTGCTCATCAGGAAGGATTACCGCAATGAGAATGGCCGGCTCAAAACGGATGAACTGGAGCTCGAACACGCCTTTCAAAAGATTGAGCCTGTCACTTTCGTAATTACCTCCAGCAATTCCGGCACGGTCGCCTACCGCAATGGAGAGCAAGTCGGGATTTCCACTCATATGAAAATGTCTTGTGCAGATTTGGCCGGCCAATTAGTGCTGGGCGACTCACCAGTTACCCAGCTCGCCTGGCAGGGCAGCCTGCTCGATCTGACTGTTTACGAAGGCGCGCTAACGCCACAAGAGATCTCGCGAGCATCCGTCCAGTTGAATCAATCCGGATCTCCCTTGGTGCCTCAAATCCTGACGAGTGAGAAAATAATTGCTCGGTATGCGTTCACCGAGGGCTCAGGGAAAATCGTCCACAATCTAAATGGCTCCGCACCCGACCTGCAGATCCCCGATTACTTTCAAACCGTACACCGGCAAATACTGGTGTGGCCATGGGAGGAAACTAGCGACAAGCTCGCTGTGGGAGATATCGCCATAAATATTCTGGGCTTCGTACCTTTTGGCTTGCTGTTGTCCGCATACCTGTCAATAAGTAGCGTCAAGAAGCGATCCATCCTCCTCAGCGTTCTGGCAGGATTTGCTGTCAGCGTGACCATTGAAGTCCTGCAAGCGTTTATCCCCTCGAGGGGCTCGGGGATACTGGACATCATCACTAATACATTCGGTACCTACCTGGGCGCTCTAATGTTTCAATGGCAGCCCGTAAGAAACGTTGCCGCGAAATTCCATGTATATCCCGGTTAACGAATGCTCCCGCGGACGGCTTGGTCACTGGCATCGCTGGCTGTCACACTCCTCCGCTGCTACAATGCAGGCACCTTTATGGCAGATTGGAAACAAATCACCGCGCGCATTCGCCGCGCACGCACTTCCAAAGATCCCGTTGGCCAGCTCACCGCGTTGTACGAAAAGACTCACGACGCTATGGTGGCTTTTGAATTGGCAAAATATTTTGAGACTGCCGGCAACAATCCCGACGCGGCAAAATGGTATGTGGCTGCCGCCGAGCACTTTCGACGCGCCGATTGGAAAACCAAAGCGCAGGAAGCAGCCGTACGCCTGGGTGCCGAGCCGAGCGTAAGCGCGGCCACTTCGCTCGCCACCGAAGTCGAAGGTTCCGCAGTCCTCGGCCTTCCCATCCCTGAGCCCGGCATGCCGTTCGAACAAAGTGTCGCGGCATTTGAATCCATTATTTCTTCCGATGCTCCGCAAGCAGAAGGTGAAAGCGACTCTTCCGCCACCTCAACCGAGTCGGCTACCGATCCCACTGCGCCCTCGACAGGATTGGATTCCGACGACAAGCGCCGCCGCAGACGCGGCCGCCGAGGTGGCCGTAACCGCCGAAAACCTGGCACCGCCACGGAGCTAACTGGCTCAACGACCACCCCGCGCCAGTCATCCACACCAACATCGCGCCGCACCGCACCGCCCCCGCCGCCGCCGCCGGAAATTGTGGAGGACGAGCCGCGTCAGATTTCCCGCCGCACCATGCCCCCTCTCCCGGTGGAAACATTGCCCGACGCAGGCACTCCAGGACCAAAGGGCCGATATGGCGACCCTGGCTTGTCATCCCGAATTTCTTTATTGGAAATGCAGTTTCGACGTTTGCTCAGTTGCGAAGCCGTGAAACTGGATGAAGCCAACACTGCGCCCGTCGGTCCAGGCGTCTTCGTCCTTACGGATTCCGATCTCACCAGTTATTACTATGTGGAATCCTGCCAGACTCTGCGCATCGCGGTCGCGAATCTTCTACGCGGAAACTCCAGCCGGCGCGGCGCCGAATCCATTACCAAGCAACTTGCCGAACATTTGGGGATCACCGAAGCCCGCGTGCCAAAATATCTGGCCGAGCATTGCGTGGTGCGCTGGCTGCAGCTCGACGAAGGCGCCTCACACTTCGCTCATTTCGTAAGCGCGGTGCTGCGGCCCGTTCTAAACGAATAGTTCTCCGCGAACAATTCTCGACGAAGGGCTTTCAGCCAGTGGTTTTTTTGGTTCGCGCTGCCCTTCGCGCAGAATTCTTCCGTGCCTGCGGGCCGCGGCGGCGCGCCACCGTCTTCGCCTGGCGTGACAGGCTGGCGCGCGATGCCGCCGAGCGCCCTTCGCGTTTCAACGTCTTGGAAGTCGCCTTGGATCGCACTTTCGACGGTCTGGAAGGGCGCTTCTGTTGTCCCCTATTTTTGACGCGCTTCGCCTGCTCCCGGGTCTGTGCCGAGGTGCTTTGAGCGCTCGGCTGCGACAATTCCACTCCAGCGCGCCGCGCCTTGGACAATCCAATGGCAATAGCTTGCTTCGTGGAAGCCGCCCCATGTTTCCCTTCGCGAATGTGATGCATTTCTTCGCGAACGAATTCTCCCGCTTGCGTGCTTGGGGACTTCCCTTCTTCCTTGTCGCGGTTCGCTCGTTCGATAGTTTCTTGTTCCGGCATTTGCCCTCCTTCGGATCAATGAATGAAAACCAGTTAGGTTTTCATCAGCTTCTCAATGCGCACCGGCAGTTCCCGCACTCGCACGCCAGTGGCGTGATACACCGCGCTGGTCACGGCTGAGGCGCATCCCGTCAATCCAATCTCGCCGATTCCCCGCGCTCCGTACTCATTTAACTTGGTGTCCGGAAAATCCAGAAAAATGCAATCTATGTCCGGAATATCCGAGTTCACCGCCACCAGGTAGTCGGCATAATTGTTGTTCACAGGTTTGCCGTTGCGCGGGTCGTAGATCGTCTCCTCCAGCATGACCATCCCGATCCCCATCACCACCGAGCCCAGTATCTGGTTGCGCGCCGTCTTCGCATTGATCATCCGGCCACCATCGATCACCGTCAGCCAGCGCGACACTCTCAGCTTGACGATCTCCGGGTCATACGCCACCTCGCAAAAGTGCGCGCCAAAAGAATGCATGGAAAATTCCTTGGATTCTGTCGCAGCTTCGGTTTTGGCGCTGCCGTCCAGACCCGATAGCCGCCGTAATTTCAGAATGTCCGCGAACGCCGTCCCGCTTTCCGCTTCGTGACCTTCTTTGTGAACCCGCCCCGCCGTCATTTTTAAAGTCTTCGGGTCAGCTTTTTCAAATGGCGAGCCGGCCGTCAATGCCGCCACCTGCAGTACGGCATGCACCGCTTGGTCGGTAGCCTTGGCGATAGCCGGAATAACCGTTGCGGTCGCCGCCGATCCTCCCGATGTTGGCCCCGGTGGCAATGCCGTGTCGCCAAGCAACACGCGAATCTTGTCCAGCGGCACTCCGGTGCGGTCAGAAATAATTTCCGCGAACACCGTATACGTTCCCGTTCCGATATCCTGCGTCGCGCAAACCGCCCGCACCGTGCCATCCGCCAGAAAAGACACCCGTACTTCCGCATTGTGTCTCGTCGCCGGCCAGGTACACGTCGCCATTCCCCAGCCGAGAATTTCCTGGCCCTTGGTCATCGAACCAACTTTGGGATTCCGCTGGCTCCAGCCGAATTTTTCCGCGCCGGTTTGGTACGCCTCCCTGAGATGCTTGCTGGACCACGGCTTTTTCGAACCCTCATCCTGTTCGGCGTAATTTTGCAGCCGCACTTCCAATGGATCGATATTGAGCTTCATCGCCAGCTCGTCCATGGCCGATTCGATCCCAAACAACGACGGCGTCCTGCCTGGCCCGCGCATCGGTGTCGGCGTTCCAACATTTTTATGAATAATGTGTTGCACGGCCCGCACGTTGGGGCAGCTGTACAACATCGTTGTCGCTTCCGCGCAATTCTCCACGTAGTCGTCCACCATGGAGGTAGGCTGCAAAATTTCGTGGTGGAATGCCGTTAACTTGCCTTCCGCGCTAGCCCCTAATCTTATGTGTTGGCGAGTGAATGGCCGGTGTCCCACCGTCGTAAACATCATGCTGCGCGGCACCGACACTTTTACCGGCCGCTTGAGGTGCTTCGCAGCCAGCGCCGCCATCCAGGAATGCGGCCACGGAAACAGTTTCGACCCGAAACCCGACCCAATAAATCGCGAAATCACCTGTACCGATTCCCGCGGGAGGTTTAACATTTCCGCCGCGACGTTGCGATGGTTCACCACGCCCTGCGAGGTTTCGTACAGCGTCAGCTTTTCCTTAGTCCAGTGCGCAATGGTCCCGTGCATCTCCATGGGATTGTGCGTTTCAACCGGCGTCTCGTACGTCACATCCAGCTTCACCGCGGCGTTCGAAAGTGCTTCGTCCACATTTCCGCGTTCATTCTTCACTGCGGGTGGATCTTTGGGTTCCAGCTTGTCGAAGGAGACGTCCGGATTTCGCGCATCGTACTTTACGATTACGTGGTCGGCTGCCGCCTGCGCCCGCTCAAACGTATCCGCCACCACCAGCGCCACAAATTGCCCGTAGTAATATACCTGGTCATCTTCAAAGGGCGGGCGGCTCTCTCCCGGACGGCTGCCTTCCTCAAAACTGTTGGCGGCGCGAAATAGTTTTTCGGTATTTTCATGGTGCAGCACCGCCAGCACTCCTGGCATTTTTTCTGCCGCGCTGCTGTCAATCTTGGCAATTTTACCCGCTGCAACCGTGCTGCCAATTCCCACTCCCCAGGCCATATTTTCAAGCGGGTACTCCACGCCGTACTGAGCCGCTCCGGTGACTTTCAGGATCCCGTCTACGCGAGTGATCTCTTTCCCGATGACTGTGTTCTGTTCCGCCACTCAACGCTCCTGGCTTTCCGTGACCGTTTTCAGCGCTCGCACCAGCGTGCGTTTCGCCAGTTCAATTTTGAAGCCGTTATCTTTTTGGCCCTTCGCCGAATGCAACGCCGCTTCCGCCGCCCTCTTGAACGCCCGTTCCGAAACCTCGGCTCCGGCCAGTTCATGCTCCGCCTCTGGCGACCGCCACGGGATTGTGCCCACACCGCCCATGGCCACCTGCGCCTTGCGAATTCTTTTGCCTTCGAGATCCACAATCACCGCTGCCGACGCCAGCGCAAACTCATACGACTGGCGATCGCGGCGCTTCAGATAATGGGATTTAGCGTTTTGCGGTAACGCCGGCAACGTGACATGGGTGATGATTTCTCCCGGCGCCAAGACGTTCTCGCGTTCAGGAGTTGACCCCGGCAGCAGGTAAAATTTTGTGATCGGGATGCTGCGATTGCCTTTGCGCCCATTGGTCAAAACATTGGCTTCTAAAGCCATCATCGCCACCGCCATGTCGGAAGGATGCGTCGCGATGCAATGTTGGCTTGTGCCCAGGACCGCGTGGATTCGGTTGTAGCCGTCCATCGCCGAGCAACCCGAGCCAGGCGCTCTTTTATTGCACGCGTAGTTCACATCCCGAAAATAATAGCAGCGCGTGCGCTGCAGCAAATTGCCTCCGGTCGTAGCCATGTTGCGCAATTGCGGCGACGCGCCGGACAGCAGCGCCTGCGACAGAACCGGATACAACTTCTGCACTTGATCGTCATGAGCAAGATCGCTGTTGCGCACCAACGCCCCGATCTTCAATCCGCGGCCGGCCTCGGCTTCAATGCGGTCTAGCGGTAATCCATTGATATCCACCAACAGCTTGGGCCGCTCCACTTCCAATTTCATCAAATCGATCAGTGTTGTCCCGCCGGCAACGAACTTCGCTTCGCCGGAAGCCGCGCTGTTCACCGCCTGTTCCACGCCGCTAGCTTTGGTGTATTGAAAATCGCGCACTCTGACTATCCTCTATCGCAGATTCTGGACCAGCTACGCGTTGCTGCGAACGCTGCGCACTGCCGCCACAATGTTGGAATATGCCCCGCACCGGCAGATATTGCCGCTCATGCATTCACGAATGGCGTTGTCATCGGTCCCGCACGGTTCCTTCAACAGCGCCACTGCCGACATGATCTGCCCTGATGTGCAATAACCGCACTGAAACGCGTCGTGCTCCAGAAAAGCCGCCTGCACCGGGTGGAGCTCGCCATTTTTCGCCAGTCCTTCCACGGTAGTGACCTCATCGTCTTCGTGCATCACTGCAAGCGTGAGGCACGAGTTCACACGCCGGCCATTCACATGCACCGTACAAGCCCCGCATTGCCCGTGGTCACAGCCCTTCTTCGTCCCGAACAATCCAAGACGTTCCCGCAGCGCGTCCAGCAGCGTGACCCGCGGCTCAACCTGCAACCTTCGCGATTGCCCGTTAATCTTCAGCGTAACGGTAACGCTGCCAGCCGAAGCCGTCTCCAGAGCCGCGACAGGCTGCGCCACCTGTTGCGCCTCTGTACGGCCGCCATCAAGCAGGGGAACCGCAGTCGTCGCAAGTCCGACCGTCGCGAGATTGCCGAGGAAAGCTCGTCGCGAAACCGGCGCCCCAGGCTTGCCCCGACCTTCGCCGCTTTTTTGTATGTCCTCGTCTTCCATGGAATTTTTCAACCCGCACACTCGCTGCGAAACAGGACTTCACGATTCGCCTCTATATATGGAGGCCCTCAGTGCCATGTGCAATGCAGCAAAAGCCTTATGACGGAGCACAAACGTGGGCTTAGAGGGGTTTCCCACCCAAGTCGTTCAGCGTGTCTTCGCTCACCAACCGGCACCCACCACCCGTTTTTAGGTCGCCAGCAATAGAGAGTTCTAACCTGCTGAATCCTGGTCCCCGGTTTCGACTTTCAATCTCCAAACCGGTACTGCCCGCTCGCTGACCCTTTTCACCTTTTAACCCCCAATTCCAACCATTCACCGCAACCCGCTGGTACTCGTACCCGTTACCAGTCAAACTATAGGAGGTCAAAGACTTACTGGCTTGACCAGCGTGTCGTGGTAGCGTTCTTTGTAGGACTTCCACCGCCCGGGGGCAGTCGTTCGCTGTTTCATTTCGAACGATTGAACGGGCCAACTAGCAAAACGGGCTAAACGAAGTTTTTCTGAAATTTGGAGGGTTGAAGTTTATGGCGAATCGAGTTGCAACGCAGATTTTCAGATCCATGGATTGGGTCGTTTGCAAGACCGCCGGGATCACATTTAATACCATTCAGCATTTCAATAAGCGCAATCCGAATCCGTCCGTAACTCCTCAATGGTCGGATAAGCCGCTGCTCAAATCCTGGGAAAAGACCAAGCCCACACTCGGATTTCCACGGCAGACCGATTCTCTCTGCCCCGCGTGCGTAAAGGAAGCGCGCGAAGCCATCATCGCCGGCAAAAAAGACTGGCGCGATCTGATGAGCGAAAAGGTCGGCGAAATCAAGGCTCAGATCGTGGAGCGCGACGGTGAAGTCTGGATGGTGAAAGACTGCCCGCAACATGGCCACTACGAAGACATGATGGCCGTGGACTCCAAGTGGCTGAACTGGATTGAGCAGCGCTACCCTGGCCGCGATATTCCCGCGCACAACGATGAAGATCTCCACAAACACGGCTCCAGCACGGTCCGTTACGGCCGCGGCTCCGTTCTCACCGTGGACCTCACCAACCGCTGCAACATGATGTGCGATCCCTGCTTCATGGACGCCAACCAGGTCGGCTACGTGCACGAGTTGGGCTGGGACGAAATCCAGGAAATTCTCGACAACGCGCTGAAGATCAAGCCGCGCCGCCAGATGTCCGTGCAGTTCAGCGGTGGCGAACCCACCATGAGCCCGTACTTCCTGCAGGCGGTGGCTCACGCTCGGAAAATCGGCTACAACAGCGTGCAGGCCGCCACCAACGGAATTGAATTCGCCAAGAGCAAGGAATTCTGCCGCAAGGCTTTCGACGCCGGCATGCGCTACGCCTACCTGCAGTTTGACGGTATCGGCAACGACGCCAACGGCCATCGCCAGATCGGCAACCTCTTTGACGTGAAATTGCGCGCCATCGAAAATATGCACGAAGCCGGCATCGAAATCGTGCTGGTCGTAACCATCGTCAACAATGTGAACAACGACCAGGTCGGCACCGTCGTAAAGTTTGCGATGGAAAACCCCAAGAAAATCGCTTTCGTCAGCTTCCAGCCGGTTTCCTTCACAGGCCGCGACGAAGACATCACTCCGGAGCGCCGTTTGCGCCAGCGCTACACTCTTTCGCATCTCGCGAAAGACGTCAGCGCGCAGGTCGGCAAAGTGGAGCCGACGCGCGACTGGTTCCCCATTTCCTTCATCAGCACCTTCGCCGGCTTCTCGGACATGGTGAAGGGCCAGGATTCGCAGTGGGGTTCGCTCTCCTGCGGCTGCCACCCCAATTGCGGCGTTGGCACTGCGCTGATGATCAACAAGGAAACCAAAGAGTGGGCGCCCGTTCCGCGCTTCCTCGACGCCGTTCAATTGACGAAAGACGTGACCGACATCACCGACGCGGCTCGCGGCAAAACGTTTTCAAACTTCATGATGGCCATGGCTCTCTTGAAGAATTACAGGCCTTTCCAGGGTCCCAAGGGGCTGAAGCTTTACGACCTCTTCAAGAAATTCGACAAGACCTGGGCGTTGACCAAGGGTTCCGAAAAGAAGTACGGCCGCACTTCTCCTGAGCGCACTTATGACGACGCCATGAAGCGCCGCCAGACCGATCCGTGGAACTTCCTGTTCATCGCCGGAATGTGGTTTCAGGATCTTTTCAATTACGACTTCCGCCGCACTGAAATGTGCATCATCCCCTACGCCACGCAGCAGGGGGAAATTTCCTTCTGCGCCTACAACACCGGGGTAGGCTGGCGCCAGATCATCGAAAACATGCACAAGAATGCGACCGTCGCCCAGTGGTACAAAGAACACGGCAAACACGAAATTTACGCTAAAGGCAAAGCCGTCAACCTGGACACGTTCGAACACTCGCTCATCATTGACGCCGATGACGCCGCTCGCGTTCGGCACCTGGAACACGACATCCCCTTGACCGCCTCGGAAGAGGACCGCATTCGCCGCAAGAAAGCGATGGCCGAGCAGGCCAAAGTCCGCGCCATCTATGAGGAACTGGTGCTCAAGAAGCCGCAGCCTACGGTAGTGCAGATCGGCAGCGTCTCGGACATCGCCAAAGCCGTGCCGGCCAACTTCAAGCCCGTAACCATCGCTCCCGCCAGCGGTAATGGCAACGGCAATGGCCACGGTACGACTGCAGTGAAAGAAACCGCCGCCGAAGCGGTTGCCGGCGACTAAACATCATTTCATCTAAGTTGATGACTGCCCCGGGAAGTTTCCGGGGCAGTTTTATTTTTGTCCTGCTCAAAGAGTATTGATTTACAGAGGGTGCCCCGCCCTCGGTTTTTTAAGGGTGGGTCGGGTGGCCAGCCAATAACCATCCAGCAGCGAACGTCGTGGCCCTCACTAAACTCCGGGGACCACAGACATCAAACCGCCGCGACCACTTCAATCTCTACCAGCGCGTCCTTGGGCAATCTTGCTACCTGCACCGTGGAGCGTGCCGGGGCGGCCGCGGTGAAGTACGTCGCATAGACCGCATTCATCGCCGCAAAATCATTCATGTCCTTCAGGAAAACTGTGGTCTTCACCACGTGATGAAGATTCGAACCGCCCGCTTCCAGAATGGCCTTCACGTTCTCCAACACCCGCTGCGTCTGCTGCGTCACGTCTGTGCCGGTCATCTCTGATGTGGCCGGATCAAACGCCACCTGCCCGGAAATAAATAAAAATCCGTTTGCGCGCACTCCCTGCGAATACGGCCCGATAGGCTTTGGTCCTCGATCGGTCAGCACGATATCTTTCATGGCGTGGTCTCCTTGGGTAAAGTGTTTTGGTCCGCCGAGGTATTCTCATACCTGGCGCGAAACTCCGCCGGCACTCCGGGATGCTTCATCCACAACCTCACGAACTCGGCGGTATTTCCGTGCGCTTCCTGGTCAAACGCGGCAATCAAGTCATCCAGATCAAACCCGCTGCTGCGCCGCGCGTCCAACATATGCCTGATCGCTTTTCGGAATATCGCCTGGCCGTAGCGATCCTCTAATCCATAGAAGAAAAGAAAACTTTTCGCGCGCAACGCCGCGTCATCCGTTTCCAGTTTGCTGCTGTTTTTGGGAGCCTGTGCCAGTGCCCGCCGAATCGTATCCGTTCGCGCCGTCGGACCATTCAGCGCATCATTGCCGATCGCCGCTGCAAATGCCGGGAACGCGGAAAGCGGCGGATCCTGCTCATAGAAACCCGGGCTCTGCCCGTACCCCAGCCAGCTTGCCGCCAGCGCCGGAGCCGCCACCGAAAACATCTTCTTTATTCCTGGCTTGGGGTCGATCACCGCGCTATCCAGCGAGATCATTTCCCCCGGAATATTCTTATCGTCCGCGCCAAGCATTTTAGCGCTTCGCGTGGTGCGGTCCCCAAAACATCCCGGTATCACCGGACACTCCACCAGCCACAGCGGCGGTTCATTCTTGCCCCTCGAATTTTTGCGGAAAGAAAAAAATCCACGTGGAGCCTGGGCGACCGATCCTTCCTCCAAACATCGCGTTATAGCCTTCCAGCGTCTTCACCAGCGAATCGCTCACTGTTCGCAGGTCGCCGGCATCCTGCGGCTGGCGCGTCCAAAGATAAATCTTCTCACCCTGGGACCCGATCTGCTTCGTCACATACCGGCCCGCCACCACGAACGGATAAACATCGGCCACCCGCTGTGTCGCGTGCACGGTCAACTGTTCCCCATGCTTGGAATTTTTGATTTTGTCGCCGCTGGTGTGCACCACGAAATCTTCCGGCACCTGTACCGTGAGATTCCATTTCGCAGGAGGAGCGCCACCGGTTCCAAATGTGCCCTTGGACGGCAGCAGTTCCGGCGCCCATCCTTGCGCCGGAAGAAAAAAAGCATCCGGCGAAAAACCGAGGTGCTGTTCATCCCCAACGGCGCTCGCCAGATCCATGGTCACGCGAAGACTATGGCTGTCCGCGACCACCCAGGCATGCGGCAAATTCAGCACACTCTCGCACGGGTTTTCCGTCGATTGCGTGACGTCCAGCGCTTTTCCGTCCCATTCGATCGCCAGACTCTCAGATTTGAATCGCCGCCGCGCCGGCAACCTCACTTCCAAGCAGCAAAAGCTCCCGCGTGCCGGTATTCTTAAGTTGATATTCAGTTTTGATGGAGATGTGCGGCGGAGGCCCGGGTTCGAAATGAACATCAATATTCTGCTTTTCCACCGTATATCCGGGGCCAAAGGGCGCCGCGCACCCGCCGGCAATTCCCGAGCACGCCACCACAACCAGCACCGGCCACCCACGTAGGTAAGACGCAACTCTCAACGGTTCGATTGTAACGGGGATTCAGGAACAGCAAAAGTCAGCTTTCGAAACAGGGGGCCAAGCGGTTCCAGCCATTTTGGTGCAATGTATTCGAAACGGACCTAGCGCGGCTTTCGCCCACGTATGTGCGTAAAGCCAGTGCCGTAGTGGTTGCGGGCAGTCGTGCGCGCCAGCACTTCTTTTTCCGCCTGTTCGTCGGTCATACCCTGATTGATGCGCTCGACCACCTGTGCTTCAGTCAGTCCCGTGTTTTTCAATCGCGCAATTTCACCGCTCGAAAGCGTCGGTTGGTCCAGCAAATGTCTCTGCAATAAATTCTGTACCGTTGGATCCGATAATCCGATCAATCGCAGCGTAACTGCGTCGCCACTGACGGTATCCAGCTTGTCTACGCGCGCAATCTCCAGGATTTGCGGCTCACCAAACCCAGCTCCCGCAAGGCTGTTCACCGCGTCCGCGCTGGTGAATGTCCGCCGGTTCTGGTGCGCGGTGGTTACCAACGCGACGCACGTCTCGTCGCTGATCCCCGCCTGCTTGGCGCTGACCAATTGCTGCATTTCCGCGTCCGAAGTATCCGATTTTTTTAATTGTTCGATGCTTGCCGACGACATACCCGCCTTTACCAGCGGCCGGTAATCTGCCATGGGATGGTGTCCGCATCCACCTAATGCAAGCGACAACGTGACCGCGCAAAAGCTAGCGCCTAGCCAGCCGCTATAACCGCGAATATTGCTGAAGAAACGCATAATTCATTGTAACGGTTGCAACCTGACGGCCCGGAAGATGTGTAGTGGGTGATACCCGGCTAAAGGACAGGTAGGTGCCGGAGGATAAAGGCCAATCTTTGGCGCAAGCTATCCTTGCTGATAAACGCGCTCAACTCCGTGAACCGCCGCTATCTTTCGAATGTTCACGAGTATCGTCTCCAGCTGTCGCCTGTCCACAATCTCCAGGCTGGCGTCAATGCGCGCATTCAACCCATCCGGCCGGCTGACCAGGTTTCTGATATTCGATCCCGCCCCGCTGATGACCGCGGTAATATCCGCGAGCAAACCGGCGCGATCCCGCGCACGAATCTGCAGTTCCACCGGGAATGTAGCGGCGTTTTCTCCGCCCCACTCCACCGCGATGCGCCGTTCGGTCTGGTACAAAAGATTTTGCACATTCGGACATGCCCGCGTGTGTACCGCCACTCCCCGCCCCCGCGTAATGTATCCGACAATCTCATCGCCGGGAATTGGGTTGCAGCATTTCGCCCGGTAAACCAGCAAGTCGTCATGCCCTTTGACAATGAGTGGCGCTTCGCCAAACCCCAGCATGCGCTTGACGGTCTTCACTAACGTTGGCTTGGTATCCGGCGCTTCCACCTCGGTAGCCTTGTCGGGCTCGCCCAACACCCGCGTCAGAATCTGCCGCGCCGAATATTTCCCGAATCCTACAGCCGCGTACAAATCGTCGATCTTCGACAGGCCATGATCGGTCGCCACTTTCAACATGTCGGCTTCCGGAATCTTTTTCAGGCTGCGATCAAAATTCCGCGCTTCGTTCTCCAGCAGCTTGCGCCCCATTTCTGTCGCTTCCTGCCGTTCTTCCAGATTGATCCAATGCCGGATTTTACTTTTGGCGTGCGAAGATTTGACGAAGCTCAGCCAGTCTCGGTTCGGGTGATGATTCTTTTGCGTCAGAATTTCTACTACATCGCCGCTGGTTATCTCGTGCCGTAGCGAAACCATCTGCCCGTTCACCTTCGCGCCCGTACACTGGTGCCCCACTTCGGTGTGCACCGCATAGGCAAAGTCCACGGGAGTCGCGCCACGCGGCAATTCCAGCACCCGCCCCTTGGGCGTAAACGCGTAGACCTCTACCGGCGCGAAGTCCACTTTAAGGGTTGCCAGAAATTCCCCGGGCTCTTCCAGTTCCTGCGACCATTCAATGAGCTGCCGCATCCACGTGATCCGCTGGTTCTCCTCTTCTGAACCAGGCTTTCCGCCTTTATATTTCCAGTGCGCCGCTACTCCTTCTTCCGCGATGCGATGCATCTCTTGCGTGCGTATCTGCACTTCCAGCGGCTGGCCTCCATGCAGCACGGTGGTGTGCAGCGATTGGTAAAGATTAGGCCGTGCCATCGCGATGTAGTCTTTGAATCTGCCGGGCACCGGATGCCAGATGTGGTGCACCACGCCCAGCGCGGCGTAGCAACTGCGCTCGCTATCGGTGATTACCCGCACCGCCAGCAAATCGTAGATCTGCTCGAGCCCGCGCTCCTGGCGCACTAGTTTTCGGTGCAGCGAATACAATCCCTTTACGCGCGCTTCCAATTCCGCGGGAATTCCGCTCTCCACCAATTTGCTCTGGATGGTCGCCTGCACCTCTTCCAGAAAGCGCCGGTGAATCTCCGCTTTGTCCGACACTTCTTTCTGCAAGCGCAAAAATGCTTCCGGCTCCAGATAGCGGAAAGACAAATCCTCCAGTTCATTGCGCACATTGCCCATGCCCAGCCGGTGCGCAATCGGCGCGTAAATATCCAAAGTCTCGCGCGAAATCCGCTGTTGCTTGGAATTCTCCAGATATTCGAGCGTACGCATGTTGTGCAGCCGGTCCGCCAGCTTCACCAGCACCACGCGCACATCGTTCACCATGGCCAGCAGCATCTTGCGGATGTTTTCGACCTGCCGCGCTTCCGGCGCCATCATGTTCAGCCGGCTGATTTTTGTGACGCCCTCCACCAGTCGCGCCACTTCTGGACCAAAACGCTCTTCGATTCTCGAGAGCGGAAATTCCGTGTCTTCCACCACGTCATGCAGCAAAGCGGCCGTCAACGTCGTAGCATCCATGCGCATGTCCGCCAGAATGTGGGCCACTTCCAGCAAGTGCGTTAAATAGGGATCTCCGGAGCTGCGCAGCTGGTCACGATGGCGTTCCGCGGCGATTTCGTAGGCGCGCCGAACTACCCAGGGATCTTCAGAGGGGCGATTCTTTCGGAGTTTCTCGAGCAATTCTTCCAGGCGCGTATCCAGCTGCCGCTCGGTGCGGTCGCGATGGAAATGCAGCGGCGAATTGCTGGGCGGCGGCATGTACTATCTAAGGTTCTCCTGGCATTAATTGTAACAGCAGGCGCGCTGGGCAGGCGCGCTGGGCGATCCCGCCCGTGTACCTGGCAGGCCCAGCTGCCGTGATGTCTCAAAACCGTTGCTGCTGGCCTCGCCCTGATATACGCTCACGCTCGAAAATTCATCCCCAAACTTGGAGACCATCTGATGGGCCAAAATGAAAATCACGGAAAAGCGTCACCGGCGCGGCAGGACTATCACTTTGATGCCACGCAGAAAAACTCCAATTCCTTCGATCGCCGAGAATTCCTGCAAACTTCCGCGCTCGCCGCTCTCGCCGGAGCCGCCACATTGAGCTGGCCGTCCCGGTCCAGCGCCGAAGCAGCCGACCTTAAGTCCATCACCGACGAAATCGCCAAGCGCCACGACGAAAGCGTCAAGCGGCTGCAAACCTGGATTCGCCAGCCCTCCATCGCGGCAGAAAACCGCGGTATGAGCGAAGGCTGCGAGCTCACCATGAACATGCTGCGGGAAGCGGGCTTTGGCCAGGTCACCAAAGTTCCCACCGATGGTCAGCCCGGAATCTTCGCCACTCTCGACGCCGGCGCGCCGCATACCGTCGGCCTCTATTTCATGTACGACGTGAAACAGGCCGATCCAGCAGAATGGTCGTCTCCTCCGTTCGAAGCTGCGCTGGTGGACAAGCCTGGGCTCGGTAAAGCTATCGTGGGCCGCGGCGCAGTGAACCAGAAAGGTCCCGAAGCCACCTTCTTCGCCGCGCTCAACGCCATACGGGGCGCCGGCAAAAAGCTTCCAGTTAATTTTGTATTTGTCGCCGAAGGCGAAGAGGAAATCGGCTCTCCGCATTTTCCTCAGATCGTAAATCGGCCGGAAGTGCAATCCGCGTTGCGTAAATGCACCGGCGTCTTCATGCCTTTCGCATCGCAAGGTCCAGCCGGCGATGTGACTCTTTATCTGGGCGCCAAAGGGGTGGTCGAGCTTGAACTCACCTCCAGTGGAGAAAAATGGGGTCGCGGCCCTAAAAAAGATATTCACTCGAGTAACAAAGCCCGCGTGGATAGCCCCGCGTGGCATCTCGTAGAAGCACTAGCCACGCTCGTCTCCGCCGACGGCAACGATCCCGCGATCGAAGGTTTCGCGTCGAAAGCCCGCCCGCTCTCAGGAGCGGACAAACAGATGATCGCCGAAGCGGCTCACCGTTTAAGTGAAGCGGAAGCCAAGAAACTCATGGGCGTGGAACGCTGGGTTCACGACGTGAACTGGCAGGAAGCCCTGGAATTACTTTGCTCCCGGCCCACCGTAAATATCGAAGGGCTGGTCGGCGGCTACACCGGGTCCGGCGGAAAAACAATATTGCCCGGGAAGGCCGTTGCGAAATTAGATATGCGCCTCGTCCCGGACATGACTGCGGCAGAAGCTATCGCATCTCTGAAAGCGCACCTGGCCAAGCACGGCTTCGCCGACATTGATGTCCATATGAGCGGAGGTTATGACCCTACCACCACGCCCGCAGATTCGCAGATCATACGCGCCGCCGCAGCAGTTTACCGTCACAACGGCATCGATCCCGTGATGTTCCCGCGACTGGCAGGCTCATGGCCAGGCTACGTATTCACCGGAGATCCCCTGCGTCTCCCTGCTGGACACTTCGGCCTTGGCCATGGAAATGGCGCGCACGCCCCCGACGAGTATTACGTCATCGAATCCAGCAATCCAAAAGTGCAAGGCATGGATGGCGCGGCGCGCTCTCACGTAGAGTTCCTCTACGAACTCGCTTCAGCAGGCTAGCGGCAGCGCAGCTGCGCAAAATAAAAGGGCCATTCTCGTCGAATGACCCTTTCCAAATCTCGATCTGTTTCTGAAATTAGGTAGCCTGTTGCGGTTGCTCCGCGCGCTTCTGCTTGATCTCTTTCACCTTGTCCACCAGAGCATCCGCCTGCTTCTGGAAGCTGGCGCGTTCATCGGCGCTCTCCACCATGTCGGCCTTCCGGCGATAGAGCAAATTCAAATAGGCCATGGCGTCATCGTAGTCCGGCTTGATGGCGATGGCCTTTTGCAGATACGTAATGCCTTCGTCGACCAGTTGCCCGTCTTTGGCCACGTAGTCGGTGCGCACCGCTGCCGGTAACGGGTCGCCTTCTTTAATTTGTTTATTGATGTGATCTTTGTTGTAAGCCGTGCGCAATTCCGCGTTTGCGCGGAAGGCCAGCGTCCAATCAATTACGCCGATCCAGTAATAGGGCTCCGGATCGTTGGGCTTCAGTTCGATATGCTTCTGATGATACGTTTTCGATTCCTGGAATTTCGTGGGATTAAACGGCTGGCCACTCATCTGGAAAAGAATGGAACCGATTCCATCAATCGCGCTCAAATTGTTGGGATCTTTTTCCAACACACCTTTAAATTCGTCAATCGCCGCATTGCCGCGAGTCACATTCTCATCCGAAGGCGCGCCCGGAATGTACTGGCTGGCATATGCCGTCGCCAGGTACAGGCGGGCATTCATCAAGCTCGGATCGAGATCCTTCGCTTCTTTGAAATCCTCGACGGCCTTGTCGTACTGGCCGTTTTTAAAGTTGGCGACGCCTTTATTCAGCAGGTCGCGCGCTTTTAACTTGCTGCAGCCCGCTCCAGCCGCCACCATCACCACTAGCGCCGCCACAGAAAAACCACGGCGAGCGATTCGAACCGATGAAGCGTAAGTCATCGAATCATCCATCCCTGTAAGGCGCGCCCTCAACCGGGCCACGCTAGGATTCACGTCCGCCCTGCGAGGGGCATTTTCCACTTGTTGATTTACTGACCCGCTTCGAGTTTCGCGGTGATTAGCCCTACTTTGTCTATGCCCGAGCCGCGCATCAGGTCAATGGCTCTGGCGACGTCCATGAACAGTACATCGTTATCGCCTTTGACGAAAGCAACTTTCTCGGCGCGGTCCTTGAAGATCTGTTCCATGCGCGGTCCCAAGCCGTCCCAGGTAGTATCCTCATTATTAATTTTCAGCTTACCGTTCTGGGCCACCTGCACCACCACAGTCTTGTCGTTCATTTCCTGGTTCTGATCTTTATTAGGGTTGGGCTGCGGCACCAGGGTGTCGAGTCCCTTTGGCGTCAGCGGCGTGATCACCATGAAAATGATCAACAGCACCAGCAAAATATCGATCAGCGGGACGACGTTCATCTCCGCCATTGACCCGCCCTTACTTTCTCCTACGCTCATTCCCATGGCACTTCTCCTGTGTACAGCTGGCGCCAGTACGAACCAGCCGAACTACTCGACCGTGTTCACTGGCGCCTGTGATTTACTTTACGTAGACGGCTGCGTATTCGGCGGTGGAGGCGGTGTTTCCTTGTCGTGACTTCTCTCGGTGAGTAACCCGAGTTGGTCCACGCCCGCAGAACGAATCTCATCCACTACCGCTACCACGTCACCATACTTCGCTCGCGAATCGCTCTTCACGTACACCGTCTTGTCCAGGCGGTTCTGAATGCGGTCCTTGATCTGGCCGGTGATGTCTTCCTTTTGTATGGCGGTATTCCCGAGATAGATTTTCCCGTCTCGCGTCACCGCCACGATCACCGCGTCGTCTTTATCCGCGTCCTGCATATCCCGCGGATTATTGGCTGTGGCCATATCCACGGAGACGCCTTTCTGCAACATCGGCGTGACTACCATGAAAATGATCAGCAGCACCAACATGATGTCCGCCATCGGAATCACGTTGGGCGCAGCCATCTGCGCTCCAACTGTGGGCTTGTACGCCATGACCGGTTACTTCCTTGCGCCGCGGCGCAGGATAAAGTAGTTGATCAACTCCATCGAGGAGTTATCCATCTCCACGTCAAACGCTTCCACTTTATTAGTGAAGTAGTTGTAGGCCCACACCGCAGGCACGGCAACCAGCAAACCGAATGCCGTCGTCACCAGCGCTTCAGCGATACCGCCGGCAACTGCCGACAATCCCGTCGCCTTACTGGTCTCGATGCCTTTGAACGCGTTCAAAATTCCGACCACCGTGCCGAACAGTCCCACGAACGGTGCCGTGGACCCGATCGTCGCGAGAGCCGACAGACCGCGCTTCATTTCCGCGTGGACGATAGCAATAGACCGCTCCAGACCGCGCTTGGCCGCTTCCACCACGTCCGCGTCCGATACCTGCTGCGATGCGGACTGAAATTCCGACAAGCCCGTGGCGACAACTTTCGCGATGTGGCTCTTTTTGTTGCGTTCCGCGATCGCGATGGCTTCGTCCAGCTTGCCTTCCTTCAAAGCTCCGGCAACCTGCTGCACGAACACCCGCGACTGCTTGCGCGCCGCGCTGTACATCAACGCGCGGTCAATCATTACGCCAAACGAATAAACCGACAGCACAAACAAGATACCTACGACGACTCGCGGCAAAGTGCTCATCGTCGACCACATGCTCTGCAGGCTCCACGTGCTGGTTGTCGCCGATTGCAGGAATATGGCCGCGCTTACGTACAAAGTGGCTACCATTCGTATGCTCCTTAAAAGTTTTTGCTAAACCCTTCTACTCGGCCCGCTACGCCTGCCCCATGACGGGCGCTAAAGACCGTACTGAAACACGTTACAAATCCGTTTACTGGTTAAGAGAGAAAATCACGTCAATCGTGGTATCTACTTCCACCGGCTCACCGTTCAAAGTAGTGGCCTGATACTTCCACTGCCTCACGGCGTCCAGCGCGGCTTGCACCAACAGCGGGTGACCGGACATCACTTCCAGTTGTTCGACCGCGCCATTTTTTCCGATGATGGCGTGCAGTCTGACAGTTCCGGAAATTCTAGTCTGGCGCGCCAGCGGCGGATATTGCGGCTGAACTTTGTTCATCAACTTCGCCGCGGTTACGTTGCCGCCTTGCCGAATACGCGTTTGAGTTGGCTTGGGAGGCGGAGGTGCTCCACCGACGCCACCAATCACGCCGCCGATTACGCCGCCCATCTGTCCACCGGCAACGCCGCCAACCACGCCGCCCTGCATGCCCATGGAGCTCATGTCCGGCGCGTCTTCCTTAATAATTTTGATGTCCTTCGGGATGACCTTTGGAGTAACCAGTTTTCCAGCGTCCATCAAGTGCACTTGCGGCTTCACGTGCACAATCTGCGCGATGGGAGGAGGAGGTGGCGGAGGGGGAGGCGGAGGTGCGACCAGCAGCGTCGCCATCATCGTCTTAGGCAGCGCCTCCGTATAAATCAGCGGTATCAGGATCAATACCGCCAGAAAAGCCGTCTGGAAGATCATCGACAGAACGACCGTCCAGGGCTTGTTCGTTTTCTTCGGATTTGGACTTGAAACCACCATTTCATCAAACATGGACCTTACCTCCTCCCGGCAGGTGCCAGACGCCCTGAGGCGCCAGCGCTTGCGCGGGTTTTACCGGCTGCAGATCCGGTGCTTGTAGCAAGACCTTGACCGCGCCAGCGATTCCAGGCCACCACCAAAGGCGCGGCAATGCCAAAACTGGAGTACGTTCCTACCACAATCCCCACCACAAGAGCAAAGGAGAAAGCGCGCAACACCTGCCCGCCCATAAGAAACAAAACCAGCACGGTCAGAAATGTCAGGCCGCTGGTCAGGAACGTCCGCGAAAGTGTCTGGTTGATCGATTTATTTACGACGTCCGCGAATGACTCGCGCCGCAGCAAGCCGATTGTTCTCGCGAATGCGATCGAAGATGACGATGGTGTCGTTCATTGAATATCCGACGAGTGTCAGCAACGCCGCAATCACCGTGAGGGAAATTTCAAAATGCAGCAGCGACAAAAATCCTATGGTGATCAGAACGTCGTGAAAAACCGCAAGGACAGCGGCAGCCCCGTAAACCCACTCGAATCTGAAGGCAATATATACCAGCATGCCCGCCAAAGCATAGAGGGTAACTAGAATCGCCTGGCGTCGCAGTTCGCCGCCGACTTTCGGCCCCACGATCTCCACGTTGCGTATCGCAAAGGCCCCCAGTGTATAGTTTCCCTTCACCGCGCTGAGCACCGCCGGCGTTGCTCCGTCCACTTTTGCCAGATCATCAAAATTTGTCAGCACGCCGTTCTTGTCGCGATCGCGATAGTCCAGGATTTTCTTTGCCAGCACGCGAATACTTGTCCGCGGCGTTGGTGCTCAAAAGCAGTGGGTCTCTTTGGGCGAGTAGCGTTGCCAGCGAAGATGGAGTAGCGGCATTGAAGTCCGGCTTGTCCGCCGTAGAAGTTCCATAAATAGCATTCAGCGCGTTGATGATCTGCGTCTTGCTGACGTCCAAAGCTTGGTCGCCCTCGCCCTTTTGCTCCAGGCTGATGACTACTTCGTTGGCGTTGGGATTGGCGATATCGCTGATGCCCTGAATTTCGCTGTTCGTTAATCCTTGCGCGGCCAGCCCCGATCGAAGTTTGTCGATGTTCGGCGGCTGTGCAAAGCGCACGTCCACGTTGGTGCCACCCTTGAAGTCCAGCCCGTAACGGATGCCGCCTTGCGATACGATGGACACGATACCCGCGAGCAGGAAAATCCCGCTCAGGGCGAAGAAGTACTTCGCCTTGCCCATCCAGTCGATATTCGGCTGCTTGAAAAGCTCTATCATTCCGTCTGACTTCCCTTCTTTAGACCCCAGAAGGTTCCCGTTTGTTCCCGGCGAGGTAGGTCACCAAAGGCAGGACGGAGTCTTGCCCATAACTAGCCTCTTTTGAATCCGGTGAACCGTGTATTAAACGGGTCCTAGTACGGTCTAAGTAAACTAAATGCTGAGCTCCGACTGCCGGTCCATCTTCGAAAGGTGGTATTGGAAAATCGTCTTTGAGACATAGATGGCCGTGAACACGTTAGCAATCAGACCGATGGTCAAGGTAATGGCGAATCCACGAATAGGTCCCGTACCGAATAGAAACAGGAAGAACGCCGACACTACCGTGGTGACGTGGGTATCGATAATCGTCAGAAACGCTTTGGCGAACCCGGCCTCCACGGCGGAAGCCGCAGCTTTGCCGTTGCGCAATTCTTCGCGGATGCGTTCGAACACCAGCACGTTCGAATCCACGCCCATGCCGATGGTCAGAATCACGCCTGCGATGCCCGGCAGCGTTAGAACCGCTCCCGCCAGCGCCAGGATCGCCAGCAAAATCAGCAAATTCAAAATCAATGCCACAACAGCGTTGGCACCCGACAGCCGGTAGTAAACCAGCATGAAGATCATCACCACCACCAGGCTCAATACCGAGGCCTGCACACCGTGGCGAATCGAATCCGCGCCCAGCGAAGGCCCAACTGTGCGTTCTTCCAGATATTTGATCGAAGCTGGCAGTGCGCCGGCGCGCAAGACCAGCGCCAGGTCATGCGCCGATTCCTGGCTGAAATTCCCTTCAATCATTCCAGAATCATCAATGCGCCCGTTGATTACCGGCGCCGAATAAACTCGATGTTCCAGCACGATGGCCATCTGCCGGCCTTTGTTCTGCTCTGTAAATGGACCAAAACGCTTCGCCGCATCCCCCGACAAACTGAAGTTCACTTCAAATTGTCCCGGGATTATTCGTGTTGCGATTTTCCGTCGCGCTGCGCAAATCTCTGTCCTGTTACTACCGGAGCCCGGCTCAGCAGGTACCAGCTTTCGCCCGCGTCCTGCGTTCCTGTTGCCGTGCGTCGCTCCGAGCGGCCCGGCACCAGTTCGGTGCCTGGCGGCAAAACGCCGCCATGCTTTACCAGGGCTTCCGATTCCGACGCGTACGCCGTCGGATCTTCAACCAATTTCAATTCCAGCTGGCCGCCCGCCTGAATCACCGCTTTGGCGCGCGTCGGATCGCCTTCGCCTGGCAGTTGCACCAGAATCTCGTTGTCCTTGCGCCCGTGTAGCTGAATCGTTGGCTCCGTCAATCCCAGCGCGTTGATGCGCCGCTCGATAGTCTCGAGCGACTGCTGCATGGTCTGATCCTGGATTTGCGCAATCGCCGCCGCTCGCAATGTCAGTGTGTAACCGGTGGGATCGCCCGGCCGTCGGCGACATATCCCAGATGTTGCTGTACTGCGCGCTTACGATGTCGCGGAAAGTCGAAAGCTGCGCGGAATCCACGTTGCGCACCAGGATGTGCGTGTCGTCCACGCGCCGAATCTCATCGTAGTGAATATCTTTCGCGCGCATCTGGCTGATCAGCCGGTCCACAGTCTGATCGGTCTCTTGCGCAATCGCTTCCTGCACCTGCACCTGCAAAATCAGGTGCGTTCCGCCCTGCAGGTCCAGGCCCAGCTTGATCTGGTGGCTGAAATTATCTTTGATCTGCTGGACGGAGGTCGGGAACGTCGGCGTGCCGATCAGCACGTAGACACAAACCAGAATCACAGCCAGGATGAACAGAGCTTTCCACTTCAGATTGGGATTCATGATTAAGAGATGAGGCGCATGGCCGGCATACCGCTGAAATTATTTTGCATCTTCCGGCGTCTCCACCTGCGCAATCGCGGAACGCGCGACGCGAATTTTTACTTGCGGGTCTGTGGCAATTTTCAAGATCACCGAGTCGCCGTCAAGGCCGTTAATAGTGCCATAAATGCCGCCATTGGTAATAACCCGGTCGCCCGCTTTAATAGCCGAAAGCATTTCTTGCACTTTCTTGCGCTGCCGCTGCTGCGGCATGATCACCATGAAATACATGATCCCGAACATCAGTCCCAGCGGGATCAAAAAACTCGAAAATCCGGAGCCCGCGCCGGCTTGAAAAAATGTGGCAAAAATCATGTGGAGTTCTGAAACCTTTCCCTGTTGTCACAGCCTGCCGCACGCCCCGAAAGTGCCACTCAGCATACCCTAAAAGCGCGTAACAAAATGCCGAAGCGGGTCATTCTCCGCTTCTTTTTCTCCCGCCATCATCTTGGGTGAGGCGGCCGCGATATGACTGTCCGCGGCTGTTCAGGCATTGGCGATTCGCCTGTATGCTATGACCCGATTTTATCGCTCAGGCAGGACCGGCAACGTAGCAAGCCTGCAGTTGTGCTGAGAATTTTGCGAGATTCCCAAACTCGATAGCCTCCCGGATTCGCCGCATGATGTCAAGGTAAAAGTGGACATTATGGTGGGTCGCCAGGATCGCCGCGGTGATCTCTCCCGACGCAAAAAGATGCCGTAAATAGGCACGCGTGTATCGTTTACAGACGCTGCAGGTGCATTGCGAATCGATCGGTCGCGTATCCGCAGCGTATCGCGCGTTCTTGATGAGCACGCGACCCTCGCTCGTATATAAACACGCATGCCGCGCCGCTCGCGTGGGCAGCACGCAATCCATCATGTCGATTCCTAACGCCACATAATCAGCGAGCTGTTCGGGCCGTCCCACGCCCATCAGATATCTTGGTCGTTCAGCAGGCAGCAGTGACGTAACTTCACCCGCCATTTCGCATGTCATCGCGTGCGGTTCACCAACCGCCAGTCCGCCCACCGCGTAACCCGGAAAATCCAGCTCCAGCAATTGCCGCGCGCTTTCGCGTCGCAAATCCGCAAACGTCGCGCCTTGCACAATTCCGAACTGCCATTGTTTCCCTTCACCCAACGAAACCTCGTTCACTACAAAGTGCGCGCGCGCCCGCTTGGCCCACAGCGTCGTGCGAATTAATGCTGCTTCCGCCTTATCCCTGGGAGCCGGCGTTTCAATGCATTCATCCAGCACCATCGCGATGTCCGAGCCCAGCGCCAGTTGAATCTCCACCGCTTTTTCGGGTGTCAGCAGATGCTGAGAACCGTCCAGGTGCGAGCGAAACACCACTCCCTCGTCAGTCATTTTTCGCAACGCCGACAGGCTGAAAACCTGGTAGCCGCCCGAGTCCGTCAATATCGCGCCCGGCCATGCCATGAACTCGTGCAGCCCGCCCAATTTGCGAATCAGTTCCGGTCCGGGCCGCAGATATAAGTGATAGGTGTTGGCGAGAATAATGCTCGCGCCCAATTCCTCGAGCGCTTCGTGCCGCAACGCTTTGACGGTTGCGGAGGTACCCACCGGCATGAACGCCGGTGTCTCGATTTTTCCGTGCGGAGTGCTCAGCCTTGCGCGCCGCGCACCTGTCGCATCGGTTTTGAATACCTCAAAAGAAAAATTCACTCCATCAGTTTAGCAGTAGCCGTCTCAGAACATCGCCCAAGCGACCTTGCCCAGCACCCAAACCGCCCAGATTCCGAACACCGTCATAAATGCTCCCGCCGGCTTGATCTTTTTCGGGATTTGCCGCTGAAAAACCGATGGCTATCAGCGCCAAGGCCCACATCCAGAAAAGCTCAATCGATTGCCCTAGCGAGTCCAGCCAGTGCGGAGCGTCATCCGGTAAAAACGCCGCTACACTGCTGGCCAGAAAATGTTCCGGATCGACATCCCCACGCTGCTTGATCAACAGAATGACGACGGCCAGAATGCTGCTGATAATCCACGGCACGCACGCGTGAGTCACAATTCCGAAGGACGTCTTGAAATTCAGGCCTGCGCCGGTAAACAGGTTAAACGCGCCCCAGTAAATCAGCGTCAGAAACAGCATCATGAAAGCGGTGATGATCAGGCCGAACGCGAAAGCGATCTTCGGCGCGTATTTCACCTGGCTTTCCAGAATACGGTCTTTCTGTTCCTGAGGCATTTGCTCGGTTCGGGGATTCTTGCTCATCTGCCGTTCGAAAAAGCTACGCCAGTCTGTCTTTTGGGCGATCAGCGTGGAGACCGCAATACTCAACAAACAAATAACGACGAATGGGGCCACCCATGTCGGACGCCGCGCGATCTCGGTAAACGTCTTCTTCGGAGCAAATATGACTCCCGTCATTCTGCTTACGGCGCTGCTCTCAGGTTGGGCCGCAGGTTCCGGCACAGGTAAGGTGGACATGTGAGCTCCTTGACGCGAAGGTTGGCTAACACTTATTTGCGGGAGTTTAGCCCACGGACGCCCTGTAGACAATTACGCAAGCAATGCGTGCCGGATTACGCGCTCCAGGAAAAAACTCAGTTCGCATGCAAAGTAGGCATCACCGGTACCGCGGACAATAATTCTCTTGTGTATTCATGAGCCGGTTGCCGCAGCACTTGCTCGGCTTCTCCCAGTTCCACAAACCTTCCCGCGTGCATCACCGCGATGCGGGTAGCTAGTTGCGCCACTACCGGCAAACTGTGCGAAATAAAGACATAGGTTAACGCGAATTCTTCCTGCAATTCCCGCAACAGTAGCAGAACCTGCGCGCCCACCGAAACATCCAGCGCCGATACCGGCTCGTCCGCCACAATCAGTTTTGGCCGTAGAATCAACGCCCGTGCGATCCCGATTCGCTGCCGCTGACCACCCGAAAATTCGTGAGGATACCGCCGCAGGGCGTCGCCGGTCAGACCGACGCGCTGTAAAATTGCCGCAGTCCGCTCCCGCCGACTGTTTACCGAAAGTTTAGGTTCGTGTATCGCCAGCGGCTCACCGACAATTTCTCCCACGCGCATCCGCGGATCCAGCGACGCAAAGGGGTCCTGGAAAATCATTTGCATCTCGCGACGCTGCGCGCGCATCTCTGCCGCGCTTAAAGCCAAAAGGTCGCGCCCTTCAAATTCAATTTTCCCCCCGTCTGGCTCGATCAATCGCAGCAGCATGCGCGCCAGGGTAGTCTTTCCGCATCCACTTTCGCCTACCACCGCAAACGTTTCTCCGCGCGTGACTGTAAAACTCACGTTATTTACCGCCACGAACCCATCGCGCTTCTTGTCGCGTTGAAATGCTCCGCCGCCGCGCCGGTAGCTTTTGCTCAGTTCGCGAACCACGAGCAACTCGGAATTGGTATTCTCGCCGCTCACAGTCGCTCTCTTGCCGTGACCTCATTCCCAACCAGAATGCAGCGCGCCAGTTGCCCGTCGCCGGCATCCCGCAGCTCTGGTACCGCCAGGCGGCACTCCGGCAAGCGCACCGGGCAGCGCGGTTCAAAAGAACACCCCGGCGGCAATTCGGTAAGCTGCGGCACCGTCCCGGGAATCGGAGACAATCTCCCGCGCTCCAATGTCGGCGACGCCGCTATAAGTCCCTGCGTATAAGGATGACGCGGCGCTCGCAGCACATCGTTCACGCGGCCCTCTTCGACAATTCGACCGGCATACATCACCGCGATACGATCGGCCACGCGCGCAACTACTCCCAGGTCGTGCGTGATGAAAAGCAAACCGAGCCCCAGCCGCCGCCGCAACTCGTCGAGTAATTCAAGAATTTGCTTCTGCACCGTGACATCCAGCGCCGTAGTGGGCTCGTCCGCAATCAACAAGCGCGGCTTAATTTGTGGCGCGCCCGCAGCGCGTGCCATCCCATCCGCGGCGCTGCTTTCCGGATCGCTGACGCCTGCGGCAATCGCCATCGCTACCATCACCCGCTGCCGCAATCCCCCAGAAAGCTGGTGAGGAAACTGTTCGCTCCGCACTTCCGGCTCCGGCACTGCGGCCAGTCGCAATGCTTCCAACACACACCCTTTCAACTGCGCCGCATCCATCGCGGGAAAGTGCGCCGCTATCGCCTCCCCAACTTGATCACCAACTCGCATCACCGGATTGAGCGACGTCATCGGCTCCTGAAAAATCATCGCCACATCCAGCCCGCGCAGCCGCCGCCACCGCGCTTCATCCAACGTCGCCAGATTCTGCGCCCCTCCCGTGCCGGCGGCCAGCCGCGCCTCGCCGCTAACTTTCGCGCCCGTCGGCAGCAGTCCCATCAATGCCAGCGCCAACATGGTCTTCCCACTGCCCGATTCCCCAACCAGTCCCAGTGACTCACCGGCGCCAATCCGCAAAGACACCTCGTTCACCGGGCGTACCCATCCCCGCGCCGTCGGCAAATCTACGGTCAAGCCGCGTGTGTTTAGCAGTTCCTTCACATGTAGCTCATCGTCGCAATGATAGACAGGATTACTAAATCGCGGAACGTCAAAGCGCATCATGAGTTCCAGACCGTTCGCAACACCCCTTCTGGTTGTGGTTTTATCGCTGGGATAGTGGAATGACAAATTTCAATGCCGTGTGTGTAGCGGAAAATCCCACTACCTTCACGTCCTTCAGTCCTTCGGCTCGCCCAGCGGCCAAGACATCGCCCTCGGTAATCGAGCGCAGGCTTTTTGGATAAACCACCCATACCGCCGCGGCTCCGCGCATGCTCCTGGCGATTTTGGAAAGCTGCGTCAGCTTCGCCTTGGTCGCCACCTTCCAAAAAATCCATTCGGCGTCTGTATTCACAGCGCCCGTGCTCACTATCTTGGTGCGCTCCGCTAACTCCTCCCGAAATTCTGCCTCCCAGAACCCCAGCAGCACCACTCGTGCGTCAGCCTTGACACCCAGCTTCTCCATCCGCGTCTTGGGATGCAGAATTTTGTCGCGCCATTTCTCCGCAATCCCAGACCCCAGTTCAAATATCGCCACGCCCTCTGGCGTGCGCAATTGCAGTTCGCCATTCACCGCCTTGGCGGATTGGATCGTCGCAAACGGTATCTTCAACCGAAAATCTCCGCGAAAAATAATCTCGCCTGTCTCCAGCAGCGCCTTGCCTTCCGACTTCTTCTTGCCGAATCGAACGCAGCACTTCAGTTCATTCCCCATCGCATACTCGCGCAGGCCAAATTGCCGAAACACTGCTGTCGTGTGGCGTCATTCTGCGTTCGCCAAAATAGTAAACTACTCGATTCATGTCTACCGCTATCGCCAACCGCGTCGATTGGAAGCTGATCTGGGCCCAGCGCGGATTCCGCTATTTCTTCACCGCCATGTTCGTTTCCCTCTTTGGCGGTGGCATGAACTTCGTCGGCGTCAGCTGGTACATCATGGCCGCCACGCACTCTACGGTAAAAGTCAGCCTGCAGGTCATCGTGGTCACGCTGCCGGGACTCTTCATCCCTTTCATCGGCGGCGTGCTGATTGATCGCTTCGACCGCCGCTATCTGGGAGTCGCTCTCGATCTCGCTCGGGGCTTCACCGTTTTGGCCACCGCGTACATCGCCTGGCACGGCCATCTGCAGCTCTGGCATCTGTACGCCATGACCCTCGTTAACGGCGTGGCCTCCGCGATGTACTGGGCCACCGTCAACGCGCTCGTCCAGGAAGTCATTCCGCCCAGCCAGTTCACCGGCGCCAACGCCGCCGTGCTGATTGGCGTGCAGAGCGGCATGCTCATCGCCGGAGCCTTCGTCGGCTTCACGTACGACACCGCCGGAATCGCCGGCATCCTCGCCATAGACGGCGCCACCTACTTTGCATCCGCGTACTGCCTGTATAAAGTCCGCCGCGGCTACGTCTCTCCCCGCCAGCTGCAGAAATACCGCGAATATTCCGAGGCCACCGAAGCCACCGCCGAAGCTCTGTCAGGCGGAGAAAATCCAGAAGTCGCGGAAGCAGGACTCTCGCTCGCCATGTACAACGACCTGCGCGAAGGCTTTCACTATCTGAAACAGCAGCCGCTCGTGCGCGCGCTTGGGGTCACCCATTCAATCCTGATGGCCGGGGTCGTCAGCTCCAACGTCGTCCTCGTCGCCCTCACCAGCGATATTCTCCACGCCGGCGCCCGTGGGTTGGGTTACCTGGAATCCGGCTGGGCGGCCGGCGCCATTCTCGGTGGCCTGATCGCTACGCAATTACGCGAAGAGCTGCGCCTCATCCTCTATGTCTCCGCGTTTGCGGTGCTCGCTGTCGGCCACGCCACCACCCCGTTCATCACCATTCTCTTGGCCGGGACTATGCTGCAAAGCATTTTTGGATTTTGCCGCGCACTCGGCGGCGTAGTCGCTCAATCCGCGCTCATGTCGATCGTCCCGCGCCATTTCATGGGCCGCACGCAATCCGCCATGGCCATCGTCACCACCGCCGTGCAGCTCGCCATGTGCGTGGCACTCGGATGGCTGGCTGAAAAAGCTGGCATCATTGCCGGGTACACATTGCTGGCGCTGCTGTACGCCGGCGCCACATTCACCGCGTTTCGCGCGCGCCAGTTGCTCAGAGTGCCGCGCTAGGAAATCGCTGAAGTCTCAAGGGGGTCTACGTGGAGATAGTTACGATCGGCCCATTTCTAAAATATTTTGACAACATTCGAGAACGCACCATGCGCGTCGCGCAATGTGTCCCGCCGGACAAGATCGACTGGACGTATGCATCGGGCAAATTCACTCTCGGCGATCTCTTGCGCCACCTGGCAGTGACCGAGCGCTACATGTTTGCCGAGAATATCCAGAATCGCGAGAGCCGCTACACCAGCCACGGGCCCGAGTTCGCCTCCGGCTACGACAGCATCCTCGAATTGCTGAAGCGCCTGCACGCCGAGTCCATGGCAATTTTCTCACAATTATCCGACGAAGATTTGCGCCGGAAATGCAAAACGCCGGGCGGTGGCGACATCCAGATCGCTAAATGGCTTCGCGCCATGGTCGAGCATGAAGTCCACCACCGTGGTCAAATTTATCTGTACCTGAGCATGCTTGGCGTGCCCACTCCACCCTTATACGGCCTCACTTCCGAAGAAGTGCGCTCGCGCAGTCGGGCCGACTAACGAAAGCCCATTCGTTAAAAATAAAACGCCCCCAGGAACTGGGGGCGTTTTTGCGTAACTGAATAGCTTCGACTGTTTCTATAGATAGTCTCGCGACGGCCCTTCCAGAAACGCTCGCAGCTTCCGCGAACGCGACGGGTGCCGCAGCTTGCGCAGAGCCTTCGCTTCGATCTGCCGGATGCGCTCACGCGTAACCGCAAACGATTGGCCGACTTCTTCCAGCGTATGTTCGCTGCCGTCGTCCAGCCCGAAGCGCATCTTGATCACTTTCTCTTCGCGCGGCGTCAGCGTCTTCAGCACCGAAGACGTCTGCTCCTTCAAGTTCAAATTGATGACCGCATCCGACGGCGAAACCACCGCTTTGTCCTCGATGAAATCGCCGAGGTGCGAATCCTCTTCTTCTCCGATCGGCGTTTCCAGGGAAATCGGTTCCTGCGCAATCTTCAAAATTTTGCGCACCTTCGAAACCGGAATGTCCATGCGCTTGGCAATTTCTTCGCTGGTCGGCTCGCGCCCCAACTCCTGTACCAGTTGGCGGCTTGTGCGCACCAGCTTGTTGATCGTTTCGATCATGTGCACCGGGATGCGAATCGTGCGCGCCTGGTCGGCAATCGCGCGGGTGATTGCCTGCCGGATCCACCACGTGGCGTACGTTGAAAATTTGTAACCGCGGCGCCATTCAAACTTGTCAACGGCCTTCATCAAGCCGATGTTGCCTTCCTGAATCAAATCCAGGAACTGCAATCCGCGATTGGTATATTTCTTCGCGATGGAAACCACCAGGCGCAGGTTCGCTTCAATCAATTCCTTTTTCGCCTGATCTGCTTCCGCTTCGCCGCGGTGAATGAAGGTCAACGTGCGCTTCAGTTCGGTGAGACCGACTTCGCTGGCATCCTCAATATCTTTCAGTTCGCCGCGCCGGTTGCGCAATTCCTTGCGGGCTTCGAACGCCACGTCGCCTTTCGCGACGTCCGCGCGCCGCTCCAGGCGTCCAGCCTCGCGCTCCAGCGATTGCAGCCGCTCCACCGTGCCGCGCATCTTGTCAATCAGCCGCTTTTTCTCGAACGGATTGAACACAATCGCGCGAATGGCAACAGAAATTTCCACGCGGGTGCGCGCCACTTCCCATTTGGCCCGGATGTACGGCTTCTTCTTGGACTTCGCCGTCTTATCCAGTTTCACCGCCTGCTTCAGCGCGGTCTCGTACAATTTTGCAATCTTGTCTATGTACTTGAGCGTCTGCTTGGTCTTATTGGCGATCTTTTCTTCGGTGAGCTCTTCGTCGTCAAAAACTACAATCTCTTTAATCGACCGCGCGCCCTTGCGCAAATCCTCGCCCACCGCGATTAGTTCCTTAATTACGATCGGCGACCGGGTGATGGACTTCATCACCACCAGTTGTCCGCGCTCGATGCGCTTCGCGATGGTTACTTCGCCTTCGCGCGTCAGCAACGGCACCGTACCCATTTCGCGCAGATACATGCGCACCGGGTCGTTGGTCTTTTCCAGTGAGCCCGGCGTCAGATCCAGGTCGCCGTCTTCGCTGTGCCCTTCCTTTTCGACCACCACCACGTCATGGTCGCCGCCCGGCTCCGTGGACACTTCCACCGCGCGAGCCGCTTTCGCAGAAGCCGCATCCTCATAAATTTCGATCCCGTTCCGCTCGAAGGTCGTCAGGAGATCGTCAATTTCTTCCGACGAATGCACTTCAGCTGGAAGCGAATCGTTCACTTCGTCGTACAACAAATAGCCGCGCTCTTTGCCTACCGCAATGAGCTGCCGTACTGCATCATATTTTTCTTCCAGACCCGCTACTGCCACGTATTACCTCCCCAATATCAAAAGCAAAACCCTGATTTCGCCGAAAGATGCTCGCGCAGACAGCTTGGCGCGTGCTCCGGGGAACGCCCCTCAAACTCGCATCGAATTGTTGGTGAAATCCCACCGCGCAACGCTTGCTAGCGCCTGCCCGTGCGTCGCCCCCGCACGAACCGCCTGTAAATACATCTGTAAGATGCAGTTAAGCCTAAAACAGTTACGCTAAAACCCTATTACGCTACACGTTTAACCCGAGCAGAGTCAACGCATTAATCGTTGGAAATAAAAGGATAAGTTGATAGCGATAATGGGTGGCCGGACCGCCTTGCCTTCTCTCAATCCATCAACGACCCGCCGCCAGCCTGCGCATCAAGTCCTGTTTCTTCTCCAGCAAGCTCCGCATCTCCGCCGGTGCCGGGTTGGCCTCGATGCTTTTCTGCACTTCCGCCAAGGCCCGCTCCGCCTGCCGGTTTTGCAGCGATTCCAGGCAGCTTTCCGCCTCTTCCCGCGTCAGCTCGCTCGATTCCTCAAAAAGTATCTCAAACAGCATCCGCCGGTCGCGTTCCTCCAACCCTGCGGCGATTTCTGTCGCATCCATCGCATTTCCAGCAACATTTGCGGCAATCAATGCCGCGAAGACCTTCTCCGTCTCCAGGCCCTCGTACAGCCGCGCACTTTTCAACCGCTCCGCCAACTCCTGCCGAAAGTCATCCGCCTCAGCGAGCATACGGATCAGCCGCCGCTCCACCGGCTTGGCTGCTCGTCCAACCAGTTCCGGCGCCACCTTCAGCCCGCTCTTGCGCTCTGCCGCCGCCTTGCTCAATGCCGCCCGTAACACAGGCTCATCCAGTCTCAGTTGCTGCGCTATTCTCGTCGCCCATTCCGATCTCAACAATCGGTTCGGAATTTTCTGCACGTACGGCAAAAGATAATTCACCGCCCGTAATTTCCCCTCGCCCGTCGAAAGATCCATGTGCCGCGCCCGGGCGATCAGATAATCCACATACGGAGGGGCCTCTTTCAACAACTTGGTATAGGCCTCCACACCCATCTCGCGTATATAAAGGTCCGGATCCGCATTTTTAGAAAACTTGGTGCCGTCCCCGCGCGTCAGATTCATGGCCGGCAGCGCCAGCACGCGCACCTCAAAATCATTTTCCAGTAACAGGGAAATGGATCGCTCCGTGGCGATCTGCCCCGCGGTATCCGGATCGTAGTTCACGATCACACGCTTGGTAAATCTGGAAAGCAGCTTAATTTGCGGCTCCGCCAGGCTCGTGCCGCAACTGGCCACCACGTTGCTGATGCCCGCGCGGGCCACCGCGATAGCATCCATATATCCTTCCACCAGCACCGCAAAATCTGATCGCCGCAGCGCCTCTTTCGCGCGGTCCAGGTGATACAGCACGTTGCTCTTCGAATAAATGGGCGTCTCGGGCGAATTCAAATACTTTGGCTGATCATCGCCCAGTGCGCGCGCTCCGAACGCCACGATTTTTCCGCCATCATTGGCGATGGGAAATATGATCCGCCTCCGAAAGCGATCGTACATCCTGGTGCCACCGCTTTGGTCCCGCGATATCAGTCCTGATTCCATCAGTTGGGGCTCTTTATATTTTGACTTCAGGAATCGCAGCAGCGCATCGCCGCCGCTCGGCGCGTAACCAATCCCGAATCTCGCGATGGCGTCCTTATCTAATCCACGATCCTCCAGGTACGCTCGCGCCGCCTTGCCTTCCAGCGTCCCGCCCAGTTGCTGCACGAAAAAGGTTTGCGCCTCGCGGTGTATTTCCACCAGCACCGTGCGCTGCTGGTTCTCTTTGCGCTCTTCCGGCGAACTCGCCTTCGGCCGTGGAATGGCGATGCCGCATTTTTCCGCGACGATGCGAATCGCTTCCGGGAACGCAACCTTGTCTACTTCCATCACGAATTTGAAAACATCCCCGCCCACCCCGCAGCCAAAGCAGTGATAGATCTGCTTTACCGGATGCACGGCAAAGGAAGGCGATTTTTCCGCGTGGAATGGGCACAGCCCGGTGAAGTTCTGCCCGCTCTTTTTTAGCCGGACGTATTCGCCGATTACGCGAACAATGTCCGCCTGCTGCTTCACCTTCTCCGCGAAGGATCCCGCTTCCGCCATTTATGCCCGCAACTCCACGACGGTCACCGCTTTACCGCCGCGCTCTTCCGCCTCAAATGTCTGGCTGTCCACTAGCGGGTGTTTCGACAAAAACTGGGCCAGCCCTTTGCGCAGCGCACCCGTGCCGTGCCCGTGAATGATCCGCACCCTCGAGCGATTCGCCAGCGCCGCCGCATCCAGAAATTTGTCTACCCGCCCGGTAGCCTCTTCTACCGTGCAGCCGATCAGATTAATTTCGCCGCCGCCCGCAGTTTCATCGCTGGCCTGCGTGCGCACGGTCACACTACCCTTCGGCGATCTCGTAGCTCCGCCCGCTGCTACCCCTTCTACGCCGGTTATTTCTGCGAGGCCCACCTTCATCCGCAGCGGCCCCGCTTCAATCTCTGCCGACGAACCTTCCACCCTCCGCAGCACCACCGGTTTGCTGAATCCGCGAACATGTATCCGAGTACCCGGTTGCAGCTGCGCCGCCGAAAAGTTTTCTTTCCCAGCGACCTGCAATCCCAAATCTTGTTGCGACTCAGCGATTGTTTGCACTACGGCGTCATTCAATTCCTCGCGCGCCTCGCCGCGAACTTCCAGCGTCTTGCGCCTCGCCGATTTTTCCAACGCGCCCCGCACATCCCTTTCCTTCACAGCCTCCACTACCCGCGCCACGTTTTCGTCGAAGCGCTTTTGCATCTCAGCAAATTTTTCTTCCAGTTCGCGGATGCGCCTCTGCTGCCGCTCCACCCACTCCCCACGCAATTTCTTGCGCTCTTCCTGCAGCGCGTGCCGTTCGGCGGTCATCTGCTGCTGCATGCGGTCGAGCTCATCGCGGCTGCGATGCAGGTACGCGATCAGGTCTGCGGCTTCCAGTGCTTCGGGAGCCATCAGGCTGCGCGCTCGCTCGATAATCGGCTCAGCTATTCCCAGGCGCCGCGCAATCGCGATGCCGCTTGAGCCGCCCGGCACGCCCACCATCAACCGGTAGGTCGGTCGCAAATTTACATCGTCAAATTCCACCGCGGCATTCACCACGCCCGGCGTCGTGGAAGCATACGTCTTCAATCGGTCATGATGAGTGGTCGCCAGCACAATGCAATTCTTCACGCGAAATTCATCCAGCAATGCCACCGCCAGCGCCGCGCCTTCCTCCGGTGCGGTCCCCGTGCCCATTTCATCCACCAGCACCAGTGACTCGCGGGTCGCCGCCTCCAGCATGGCTTTCAAATTCAGCATATGCGCCGAAAAAGTAGAAAGGTCCGCTGCGATGGACTGCTCATCGCCTATATCCACGAGTACGCGATCAAACCATGGCAGCACCGCGCGCTGCGCCGCCACCGGAATTCCCGATTGCGCCGAAAGCGCCGCTATTCCCGTGGTCTTCAGCGCCACCGTTTTCCCACCGGTGTTGGGACCGCTGATTACCAGCACGCGTTCTTCGCAGCCCAGCGCCAGCGTCATGGGCACGACCGCGCGCCCTTCCTTGCGCAATTTATTCTCGAGAACCGGGTGCCGCGCCAGTTCCAGCCGCAGTTCACTGGCGTCCGAAAATTCCGGCATCACCGCGTCAAATTCCTGCGCGAATCTCGCGCGAGCGAATACACTGTCCAGTTCCGCAATCGTATCCGCCGCCAGCACCAGCGGCTCCCTCAACCGCTGCAATCGTTCCGTAAGATCCCGTAATATTTTTAGAATTTCGGCGGCTTCATCCTCGGCCAATTGCACCAGCTGGTTGTTCGTTTCCACCGTCTCCAGCGGCTCCATGAACACCGTCTGCCCCGTGGCGCTGGCGCCATGCACGATTCCGGGCACGCTCCGGCGATTTTCCGCGCGCAACGGAATCACAAATCGATCGTTACGCAAAGTTACGTAATCCTCGCCAGCCTCGGCGTTCTTCGTACGCAGAATATGTTTCAGCGTTTTCTGAATGGCATCGCGCGTTTGCGTGATGTTCGCCCGGATCCTTCGCAGCGCCGGCGAAGCCTCGTCACTGATTTCTCCATTCGGCAGAATGCTCCGTCGGATGATCGTCAGCGTATCCTTAAAATCGCTCATCGCCTCGCCGCGAGCCGCCAGCAACGGGAATTTTGCCTCTTCCTCGCGGAACTGCTGCCGCAGCCAACCGGAAATCTCCAGCAGTGTGGCGGCATCCAGAAATTCGCGCGCCTCCAGCACCATCCCTGCGCCTTCCAGTCGCTCCAGCCAGCTCTCGGGATCCGCCAGCCCGCCAAATCCCAACTCCCGCCCCACGCGCAGCCACTCCCGCGCCTCTCGTATCAGCGCGAAGGCTGTCGTAACCGCGCCGCGTTCCGTCCCCGGCTGCAAGTCATTCACAACTCTTTTTCCCGGGGCGCACGTCGTCCTCTGCCGCAACAATTCCAGCAGCTTGTCGAATTCCAGAACGTCCTGCGCCGTTCGAGCCATTCCGTTTTACTTTTGACCTGCCAATTCGCTCAACAAAATCTCGGCCGCGTCATCCGCAGTCGCCGCCGTTCGAATGATCTGCGCCTTGCCTTCCGCCCACGGATTTACCGCCCCTGCCTCTACATCGCGCACGCATTTGAGTATCGGCTGCCAGAATTCTCCGAGCGCCACAAACGGTTTCGCGCCAATCACCGACTTGTTCATCATTTCCCACGCCACCGCCAGTTCCGCCAGCGTCCCCGTTCCGCCCTTGCACGCCACGAACCCGTCGGCCAGCCGGATAATTTCAAATAGGCGCTCCTGCCAGGTCTTCACGCGCACTTCCACGTCCACCCACTCGTTGGCCTTTGACGCGGCGAAAAATTCCGCCGTCACTCCATAAGTCTTGCCGCCCGCATCTTTCGCCCCGCGGCTCACCGCTTCCATCGTGCCGCCGTAGCCACCGGTGCACACCGCCAGGCCTTTTTTTGCCAACGCGCTTCCCAGGGCCCGCGCCGCCGCATATTCCGCGTCACCTTCACGCGGCCGTGAACTTCCAAACACGCTAACAATCAGTTCTTTCTGCATTTTTTCTCTCTTTATCGCGGCTGCTTGTGTTCGCGGGAACGCTTCGCCGGCGCCGTATTGAACTCTTCAATCATCGCCACGCACAACCCGCCCAGCGCATCCGTCGTTTCGTGATTCTTTCCGCCCTGGTTATTGCTCAGGAAAGAAAACACCAGCCTTCGCCCGCCCGGCGTATCTGCGAATCCCGACATCGTCCTCACGTGTTCCACCGATCCGGTCTTCGCGTGTACCCGCCCCGCCGCAGGAGTATTTTTCATTCGCTCTTCCAGCGTGCCATCAATTCCCGCGACCGGCAGCGACGCATAGTAGCTTTCAAACCATGGCTGCTTCTGTGCCCAACGCAACAGCGTCACAACAGCGCGGGGCGTCACGAGATCGTGCCGTGAGAGCCCGGAGCCATCCGTTTGAATCACATCCTCGGGAGCGATTCCCACCTGGGCGTAAAAATCTGCCGCGAACTTCATCAGCTCATCGGGAGTATTCCATGTCCCGCCCTTGCGCATCGCCGCCCGCAGCAAAGCCTCGGTGTGCAGGTTCTGGCTGATCTTGTTCACCAATTTCACCGCGTCGCGCAGCGGAACAGAAACGTGCTCGGCTAAAATCGTCGTAGTCACCCCCTCAGGTTCCGCGATCGCTTCGTGACGCGCCCGAACTCCCCCGTCCACGCGTATGCCCCGTTCTTCCAACGCGGCCTTGAGCAAAGTCGCCGCATTCAGCGCCGGCTCTTCAATCCCCAGCACCAGTTTTCGCGGTGCGCTTTTTTCCGGCAACGTTCCCGTCAACACCACCAGGTGCGCCGCCGGCTCGCGCGTCATCGTCAGGTCCGCTTTGACATTGGCGGCACTCGTCAACACCCGGTTGTCCACCGCAAAATCCAGCGTCCGCGGGCTCACGGAAACCTGCGCTCGCTCGCCCGCCGTCCCGGCGGTCAAAGTGATCGTCGCCGTATTGTCGTTCACCACCAACGCCGATATTGCCGCGCCGTATTCCCAAACCATGTCGTCGATTTCCCAGCCGTTCGGGTAGCGCTCCCGCGGAAAGTAACTGTCATCGCCGATCACGTCACCAGAAATTTTCTTCACTCCCCTCGCCATCAGCTGGTCCGCGAGCTCTCCCAGAATTTTGTCGGGCGGCCCGTCAAATTCTTCCTTCAGATTGAATGGGAACCTGCGATTCGAAAGGTTTGGATCGCCACGGCCCACTAAAACCAAATCTGCGGTCAGTTCGCCTTCGCTGGAAACCACTCCCGTGCTCTCCAGCGTGGTGTGAAATCGAAAATCCTGCCCCAATTTGTCCAGCGCCAGAGCTGTCGTGAATAGCTTCATATTGGATGCCGGAACAAAATACTTCGCGCTGCCCTGGTCAAACAGCAACTCCCCGGTTTCCGCATCCTCCACCACCAGGCCCCACTCGCCCTTGCTGACAACATCACCACCAAGCAAAATATCTGCCCGGTGAGCGAAATTCTCGGTGGCCTTCCCTGTGGCCTTCTCGGTGGATTTCGCGGATTTGTGAGTCTCTTCGGCGTGGTGCGCTTTCTGTGCTCGCGCCGCTCCGGCTCCAAAAATCCCGCAGCAAGGAATAATAAATACGCAGGCCAGCGTCATCCCGGCAACCCTCTCGCGCATCTCCCGCATTGGCCCGCCCGTCATCGCTGTCCCACTGGTAAATTGCTCGTAACGGAAGTATAGTCGAAGAGCCGCGTAACACTTCCGCTGGGAGCGTCCGCTCGCGTTAGCGGACATCGTGTGGGGTCTAAATCAGGAAGGTTCGCCGGACGCATCCGCATATTTGCCCTTTCCACTATTGATACAAAATCGAAAACGAGGTGAATTGAAAATGAAGCGAGTAATTTCGTCCCTTTTGGCTTTGGCTACCATCGCATTACCGATGTCTGCTTCGGATCGCAAAGAAGAGCAACGCCTTCAGAATTGCGGCACCGTCCTTCGGGAGATTATGGATATTCCCGAAGACATTCCCCAGGACTTGATAGACAAAGCCGAATGCATCATCGTCTATCCCTCGGTGCTCAAGGCCGCTTTCGTTGTGGGAGGCAGTTACGGCCGCGGCGCCATGACTTGCCGCAGCGGTGAGCACTTCAGCGGTCCTTGGAGCGCTCCCTCAATGATGGCCCTGGAAGGTGCAAGCTTCGGCTTTCAGATCGGCGGTCAGGCTACCGACTTCGTTTTGCTGGTCATGAATCCTCGTGGCGCTCGCGCCATCCTCAAGAGCAAAGTGAAGCTTGGTGCCGATGCTTCCGCGGCCGCCGGCCCCAAGGGCCGCACCGTTGAGGCCTCTACGGATGCCACGTTGCGCGCCGAAGTTCTCAGCTATTCCCGTTCGCGCGGCTTGTTTGCGGGTATCTCCCTTGCGGGAGCCACCGTTCGTCCAGACAACGACGCCAACGAGCGCGTTTACGGCCATGATGCCAGCGCCAGCGACATCATTTTCGGCAAGATCAAGGCCACTCCCGGATCCCGGCGCATGATCTCTTATTTGAACCGCCGTACCCCCAAAAATACTTCCGATCCCGCTTCGCTGCGCGACGAGTAGTTCGTCGGTCACTAGTAAGATTTGTCCCATCACGCCCGGAAAGCTTCAACGCTCTCCGGGCGTTTTCATTTGCCGACCCTGAGCGCTGCAGTCAAAGCGCGCTTGATCCGACTGGCATGCCCTCCTTTGTGGTATAATGACCGATAGTCATATATGGTTACCGGTCAGACTCGCGCTTCCACTCCCCCCGTTTCCCCCCGGCGTCAACGCCGCTCCGCCGAAATTCGCGAACGCCTCTTTCGCGCAGCACTCGATCTCTTCGCCCAAAAGGGCTTCTCTGACACTACCGTCGAAGACATCACCAACGCCGCTGACCTCGGTAAAGGCACTTTCTTTAATTACTTCCCCAGCAAGGACCACCTGCTTCTGGCGTTCGCCGACATGCAACTCGCGAAATTGCAATCCACTATCGAGCATCTGCGCACTACTGGAGAGCCGTTGCCCCGATTTCTTCGCACTCTCGCTCTTCGCATGACCGAAGAACCGGGCCGGAATCCCTCCATCGTTCGTGCCATGTTGCTCGCTAATCTTTCCAGCACGCCGGTCCGCGAAGCCATGCGCGGTAACCAGGCACGCGGCCACGCTCTGCTCACCGAATTCGTCGCCATCGGTCAGCAGCGTGGCGAGCTTCGTAACGATCTTCCCGCCAGTGATATCGCTCACGTTTTTCGCCAAACAGTGTTTGGCACGCTCCTCATCTGGTCCTTGTATGGAGACGATTCTTTGGCCGAGCGCGTCCGCACCGCCCTTGATGTCCTATGGCAAGGCTTGGCTCCTCGTACTGACCTGGCCTCGGAACGCAGTCAGGAGTCGCCGCATGAGTCGTAAACAAATCACCATTGTGCTGGTGTTGATCGCCGTCGTGGTCGGCGGAGTTCTCGTCGCCCGCAGCATCCAGCGTAGTAACGACGCCGTGCTGCAAGGCTCCGGAACCGTCGAAGCCCGCTACATTCGCGTTGGTTCGAAAGTCGGCGGCCGCGTGGATAAAGTTCTCGTGCGCGAGGGAGACACCGTTCACAGCGGCCAGGTCTTGGTAACGTTTGACGACAAGGAATTGCAGGCCGCCCTCGGACAATCGCGCGCCGCCTGGGAAAAAGCTCACACTGGTTCGCGCCCTGAAGATATTGCCCAGGCCCGTGCCGCCACCGCCGAAGCTAAAGCCGAGTACGAGCAACGCAAAAACGGTTATCGCCGAGAAGACGTTGCCGCCGCGCAGGCCGACCTGGACCGCGCCGCCGCCGAAGAAATTCGCACTCACAACGATTTTGACCGCTACGACGCTCTGTCGAAAAAAGATTTGGTCTCACGCCAGCAGCGCGATGCCGCGGAAGCCGCCTGGAAAATGGCCGCAGCCCAACAGAAAAACGCCCAGGAAAGACTGAGCCAGTTGCAGCACGGCTATCGTCCGGAAGAAATCGCCGCCGCCGAAGCCCGCTACCGCCAGATGGAAGCTACGCAGCAGAAATTTGAGCGCGGCAGCCGGGTGGAAGACGTGGAGCTGGCCAAGGCTGCTTACAACTACGACGAAGCCCGCGCCCGCGAAGCTCAGGTCGTTTCTCCCTCGGAAGCCAGCTGTAGAAGTTCTTGGACATCCGCCCTGGCGATCTCATCGCTCCTAACGTTCCGGTCGCCACTTTGCTTGAGCGTGATCAGATTTATATCCGAATTTACATTCCCGAAACCGAAATTGGCCGCGTGCATCTCGGCCAGCAAGCCGAAGTTCGCGTGGACTCCTTCCCGAAGACCGCTTTCGACGGCGTAGTCGAACAAATCAATCAGCAGGCCGAATTTCTTCCCCGCAACGTGCAGACCCGCAGCGAGCGGGTGCACCAGGTCATTGGTATAAAAATCCGTGTGAACGATACCACCGGCGGAGTGAAGAGCGGCATGGCCGCTGACGTAAAGCTGTTGAACTCAAAATAAATGTCCTCTGCCCCGCAATCCGCCGGCCTCGCTTCCCCCTCTGCTGACGTTTCCATTTCAGCTGAACACCTGGTGCGGCGCTTTGGTGATTTCGTGGCCGTGAACGATGTAAGTTTTCACGTCGAAAGAGGCGAAATATTTGGCTTCCTCGGCCCCAACGGCAGCGGCAAAACCACCGTCATCAAAATGCTCACTGGGTTATTGCCGCTGAGTGAAGGTTCCGCCTGGGTTGAGGGCCTCGACGTTCGCACCGATGCAGAGCGCGTTCGCGAACGTATTGGCTACATGTCGCAAAAATTCAGTCTCTATGATGATTTAACCGTCGCGGAAAATCTGCAGTTCTACGGCCGTATCTACAGCCTGCCGCCCGCCCGCATGAAGCAGCGCATAGAAGAAATCGTGCAGCTCAACGGCCTCGCACCTTACATGGACCGTCTCGCCGCCCGTCTCTCTGGCGGCTGGAAGCAGCGCCTCGCGCTCGGTTGCGCCATGCTTCACGAGCCCAGGTTGCTTTTTCTCGACGAACCCACCGCCGGTATAGATCCTGTAGCGCGCCGCGAATTGTGGGATCTGCTTTTCGAACTGTCCGGCCACGGCATCACTTTCTTCGTCACCACTCACTACATGGACGAAGCCGAGCGCTGCAGCCATGTGGCCTATATCTACTACGGCAAAATCATCGCCGATGGCACGCCCGCCGAGCTGAAACAGATTCCCGAAGTTCAGCCCGCTGGCACCCAGCGCGTTGAAATCAGCACGCCCGAGGTCACCCGCGCTCTGCGCGTCGCTCGCAAAATTCCCGGCATTCGCAGCGCCACCATTTTTGGCGAATCCATTCATGCGCTCGTCGAAGACCGCTACGATCTCCCCGGCCTGCGCGATCAACTCTCCAAGCAAGACATCACCGTGAACGACATTCGCCCGCTTACCCCCAGCCTGGAAGATGTTTTCGTGGAGTTGACCTACAAACATCAGGCGCAATTGGAGAAGAAACCGTGACGGATCTGTTTCGCGGATTCGGCGCTATTTTTTATAAAGAAGTCCTGCACGTCCGCCGTGATTCGGCCACGCTGTTTTTCTCTCTATTCATTCCGCTGATTCAAATGTTCGTGCTGGGCTTTGGCATTGACACCAACGTGCGCCATGTAAATACCGTCATCTTCAATGGCGACGGCCGGCGCGAAAGTCGCGAGCTTATTGACCGCCTCACCAATTCCGACACTTTCCACATCATTGACTACGTCACCACCGACGCCGCTCTGAACGACGCCATCATCGCCGGTCGCGCTCGCGTGGGCATAAAAATTCCCGTGGACTATTCCGACCGCCTCATCCACAACATGAGTGCCCAGGTCCTCGTGCTCATTGACGGCTCGGATTCCTCCGTGGCCGGGCAAGCCATCAACGTCACCACCGCGATCGGTCTCGACGAATCCCTGCGCCGCGTCTTAACCAATCGGGGAGTCATGGCCGTGGACATGCGCCCCAAGCTCCTTTTCAATCCGGACTCGCGCTCCCCAAATTTCCTTTTGCCCGGACTCACCGCCATTCTCTTGCTGAACGTCACTACCTTCCTAACCGCCTTCGCCATCGTTCGCGAAAAAGAGCGCGGCACACTGGAACAGCTCTTCGTCACTCCCGTGAAGCCCTTCGGCTTGCTCCTCGGCAAACTTCTGCCCTACTTTTTCATCGGCTTTACCGAGTTGTGCCTGATCCTCACCTTCCTGCGTTTCGTTTTCCAGGTTCCCATTCACGGCAGCGTGCTGCTGCTCGCCTTCTTGTCGCTGCCCTACATATTCGTTTCACTCTCGCTGGGCATCCTGATTTCCAGTAAAGCCGGCACTCAGGGCGAAGCTATGCAACTCGCCTTCGTCACCATCCTGCCAAGTATTTTCTTTTCCGGTTATATCTTCCCGCGCGAAACCATGCCGTTGTTTTTCCGCATCGTCAGCTACTTCGTCCCTGCCAGCTATTTCATCAACATCACCCGCGGCATCATCCTGCGCGGCGCCGGCATCCAGCATCTGTGGATCGATGCTCTCGCGTTTTTGCCATGGGCACGGTTCTGTTGATCATTGCCGCGCGGCGCTTTCAGAACAAAGTCATCATGGCGTAGATAACGCCTCGCCAGGCTGGATCGCGCAGCCTTGGTACGCAGCGCAACAATTTCTAGCTGGCTTTACTCATCGCGGAAGTTTCCACCCACCCGGACTTGGGAGTTTCCGGTTTCCTGTTCTCCACATTCAATTTCAAAGACATTTGCGCACAAGGCGTGGATCGATTGCGCTCTTCCCATGGCCGTGTCGAAAAACCATATTCCTTGCGTATGCGCGCCACCCGCTCTGCAGCCTTGCGCCGGTATTCTTCCGGCGCATAACCATTTTTCGCGTACCACTCGTCATACTGTTTCGCCAGCCGCGGAAACTTTCGTCGCACAAATGGCAAAAACTGTTTTGCCGAAGATGGCATCAGAAACAGCGCACCCGAAAAAAACCACTGCGCGCCCGGCGGCCCGCACCGCTGCGGCCACTGCCTCCAGATCGCCTTCGCGATCAGTAATGCCCGGTATTAAAGGTGATGCCGACACCCCCACAGCCAACCCCGCATCGCTCAACTGCTTGACGGCGGCCACTCGCAAATCCGGTCGCGGCGCCCGCGGCTCCAGCAATCGCGCCAGCCGCGGCCGCAAAGTCGTAATCGTGATATTCAGCGATAAACGAGGATCGTTCCGCGATTTTTTTGAATACATCGATGTCCCGCACGATCTGGTTGGACTTGGTGATGACCGAAATGCTCAGCCCCTCGCGCTTCGCCAGCTCTTCCAGGCACGCGCGCGTAACCCCATACTCATTTTCAGCCGGTTGGTAAGGATCTGTGGCCGTGCCAATCGCGATGTGATCCGGATACTCGCCACCCGACGCATGCGACTGGTACGAATATTTTTTCCCCACGTCCCAGGCCAGCAGCGCCGCGGCATCCTTCTTCACAAAAATCTTTTTCTCGAACTCGCCGCCGTCGAGCTCCATGTATTCGTGCGTATACCGCGCATAGCAGTAGTGGCATCCGAATTCGCACCCGCGATACGGATTGATCGTCCATTCAAATGGCACGCGCTGCGAATCGCAGCGATTCAGTATGGATTTCACCGGCAACAGGAAATATTCCGGCCGTTGCTCTGATTTGCGGCGTGATTCCGCCGGGGAAGATTTTGCTGCGAGGCGGGCTATCCCAACCAGAGGCTGTTTAGGGCCACTGGCCGGTTCCGCAACAGCAGCACGGGTACCGGTTCCTGCCGGGTTTTGGGGACCTGGCAGAACCGCTTGCAGCGGGGGGCAATCCGCCGCGTTCGTACCCGTGTTGCTATTGCGTGGATCGCTGGCGACCGGGGCAAGGTCCGCGATCCCGTGCTTTGGGCTTTGCGTGTCAGGGCAATCAGGAAAGAGTGATGCTGCAGTTGGTGGTGCGCAGCGCCGTCGAGCGGCAACTCTCGCCGGCGAGGGGAAATAAACAGGGGACATAACCCACCTCGAAGCACGGCTGAGTATTTCGCCTTTTGTTCGCTATGTCAATACTTAGTTTCGTATTTTCTTCGCCTAACTTGAAAACGCCTACCGGCAGTCCGCACTTACTCCGATCGGCGCCGAATTGCCTCCCCCTCAGCCGAAGAGTATTCTGCCCTAGCCCAAATTTTTCATTCCTTCGATTCACGTTAGGAGACCCGCGGTATGCGTTTGCGTTTCTTCACCTTGCTGTGCCCGCTGGCAGCTTCAATCTTGGCTCCCTGCTTGCTCCCGGGACAAACGGCCCCCAAGCCCGCGCCAAAATCTTCCAGCAAATCATCGCCGCAGGCCCCGAAAACTACGGCTGCTCCACAGGCTATGCAGTCCACGCATTACCCCATCCTTCTACTTGGTCACGGCGGCGAACCTTACTGGAATGTTCTCATCGGGCAAAAAGGCCCGGAGCGTTTCGAGCGCGCCAACTATCCGCCCATGGCCCTGGAAGCCGTTTCCGTGAATGGCGAAGGCGCCGACTCCTGGTCCTATCGCGCCAAAGACTCCGCCACTGCAGCGGAAGTAACTATCCGCCTGACCCGCGAAATGTGCACCGACGCTGCCGCTCTCGCCGCGCCCGAAACTTCGGTTAAGACTTCGGCCGCTCCCGTGAAGCCCACCTCATCCACCCCAAATCCCTCATCTCCGGCCAGATACACATTCACCATCACTCTGCAACACGCCCAAGTTGGCTCATTCAAAGGTTGCGCACGCATTGCCGCCGAACTCTTTCCCAAGATTGTGAATCAGACCGCCGAAGACGATGACGACGCTGACAAGAAAAAACCTCCTATCGCCACGGTCACGAACTTCAAAGTGCCAACCGCCGTGGCCTTTGTTAATCCCAGCGGCAAAATCACCCTCAGCCGCGGCACCGCCAAAAAAATAATTTCCGCTTCTGGCAACGAACTGTCTCTCTCTCACGACGGCAAAAAACTTTTGTACACGCGTAACGATTCAAAGATGGGTTCTGAGCGCACCATCGTTCTTTATGAGTACGATTCCGGCCGCTCCAAAGATCTCGCCCACGGTACCGTGCGCGAAGCTTTCTGGTCCCCGGACGATTCCCACATCGCCTACCTGCAATCACAGGATCAGAAATGGCGAGTCCTTTCCGCTCCGTCAGCTACTCCGGAAAGCGCTGCTCCGGCTTACAACGGCAATGTAGATTCCCTGCATGGTTGGGCCGATGGACACACTTTGCTGGCTAGCGATGCGCAAAGTGCTTACTGGATTGGCGACGACCGGCCGCAACAAACGCTCTCTCTTAGAGAAATCTACGGCGATGCATTTCGCATTTCCGATACGGACACCCTGCGCGTTAATCCCGTCAATCCCGACCTGCTACTGGTTTCCGCGAAGTACGTCTCGCCGCCGCCCGGCGCCCCCGCGGACGCAGCCGGCATTTTTCTTTACGAGATACGGGCAAAACGCCGCGTCACCCTGACACCTCCCGAGCAGTCGGCCAGCCATGGCGAATTTTCCCGCGACGGAGTTCAGATTTTCTACACACGGCGCATGTCTGCCACTTCATCAGTGATCTATCGCGTTTTCTGGGATGGCAGCGGCGCGAAGCGTTACCTGGATGGTACCGACCTGGTAGTCGGCCAGTAGCAAACGGAGAAACCCATGGCAAGAAAAAATCTCTTGGGGTCGTTCACAAAATCCTCATTCTTTTTCTCTGCGATGGCGCTCGCTTTATTTGTGACGCCGGCGCTTCTAGCCCAGCAGCCTGATCCCAGCCCCATACCGCCGCCCGCGCAACCTGCCCCCACATCGCCGGCGGCCCCGACCGCACCCGTGCCGTCAGCAAGCTTCACCAGCGAGATCCTCTCCGTCCTCGCACTTGATGCGCACTTGGCGTCGCCTGACTTACACCTGCGATGGGGATGCCAAAGTGGTGGTCAACGTTCACGCCAAACAGGCCAGGCTGGTTTTCAAGGGCAAAACCTACAACCTTCAGCAGGTCGAGGAAGCCGAAGGTCAGAAGTACACCGGCGACTCCCTGGTCTGGCGCCTGAAAGAAGATGTGGGCGTTCTCGAGCGCGCCTCAAAGACTGGCGAAAATTCCGATAACAATAAATCGCTGGCCACCGGGTGTCACCTGCAAAGCGCGGGCACCAATCCTTCGGAGCCTGCCACCAAAACTCCACCGACCTCGCACTAACAACCCGCGCTTCCCTGGGCAAAATGCCAAGCGCAGCATGCAGATCTCGCGTGGCTTGGCGGCTCATTGCCCGATACGCCGCACCTGTACTTCATCAAAACGGCCGTCGCCATCCCAAACCCTACAATTATTGGATGGAACGCGCTCCAATCCCCGCCGCCACGCTCAGGCAAGTCGGCATTCTCGTGCTTGAAGAAGACGCCGAAAACGCCGCTGGCGTTCGGCAACTCCTCGATTCCGAAGGTTGGCTGGTCAACACTGTCGCGGACCCTAACCTGCTCCTCGCGGAGCTTCGCAAACGGCGAATGGGCGCTGGTCGTCGCCAATATCGCCGTCATCGGCATAGACACGCCCGGCCTTCATCACCTTACGGGAAATCGCCGCCGTACCCGCGAAGAAGGCGGGCGCATTCGCGTGCTTTATATCCTTCCGGAAATGACCGGCAGCAGGTTCGTGAAAACGTTGGAACAGGCGCGCCTTCCGTACGTCACCCGGCCCTTCCACTTTCATGATTTCCTGGAAAAAGTCAGCGACTTGCTCTTTGAAGTGAACGCTATCGCCGCGCCGCTTCGCCAGGTCAGCTACGAATTTGGCGGCGTCCGCAAAAAAAAGCAGGAAGCCAAGCGCGCCAGCACCATGTTTGCCTCGCGCAGCGATTATTCCTACAGCGAAGAGGAAGTTGCCGAGTACGAAAAGCAGGAAAGCGCCGCCGGCAAACGCCACAAGCCACGCACCAACCTCGGCGATCCCAACAAGTAAGCCCATTTCATCCTCCGCTGTCGCCGCGTAGATTATTCGCATGCGGCACGCAAGAATTTTTCCAATCGCCGTTCTAATCCCGTGCGATCACGCACGGGAGGATTCACATGGAACGTTCGCTGTTAGGCGCCCTGGCAGGCGCTCTGCTTGGAATTAGTACGCTCGGAACTGCAGCTTTTGTCTGGGGCAGCTCCGTACCGTCTCCGCCACCCCCGAAACCCGAAGGCGACTGGCGCCTTCTTGATCCCATCACTTACGAAAATATCTCCATATTTCCGGTGGTCAGCCGCTCAGGCCCAGGACACCAGCGCGTTCGTAACGCTCGACGACGGCCTCTCTTCGGGCGATGTGCTGGTGCGCGAACAGGGCGGCGAAGGCTTGGCACGCAGCCGCGATCAGCGCTACACCGGCTCAGCAATATAACAACGGAGCTTCCGTAAATCAGTTGGTGCTCGTCAACCGCGGCAAGCGGCCCGTACTTCTTCTTGCCGGTGAACTGGTCAGCGGCGGCAAGCAAGATCGCATCATCGCCAAAGATCGCATCATTGCGCCCGGTGCCGATCCTCTGCCGCTGGATGTTTTCTGCGTCGAACATGGCCGATGGTCGTCCGGCTCGCAATTCACCGCCGCCAAAACCATGGTGCACCCCAGCGTTCGCGAACAAGCGGCCGTAAAACAAAGCCAGAACGAAGTGTGGGCTTCGGTTCGCGCCGGTTCGACAGCCTCGAGCCCTGCCGCGGCTCCCGCGCCACGCATCGCAGCGTCTGACCTTGCATCTGCGATGCAGACCAGCGCGCCCACGCAGTCTTACTCGAAGCTATACCAGGCCAGCCCGGTTGGTGCTTCGGTGGACACCTTCGTCGAAGAAGTCCAGCGCCGCTTTGCGCGCGGCACGGCTGGCGCAAAAGGTGAACACATCGTGGGCGTGGTCGTGGCCTACGGCGGTGAAGTGGCCTGGAGCGACATCTTTGCCTCCAGCGATCTATTCCATCACTACTGGACAAAGCTATTACGCAGCTACGCCGTCGAAGCCCTCGCCCGTCCCACGCTTCGCGAAGTTGCCTCGCGCGAAGATGCCCATGACTTTTTGCGGCACTTGAACGGCCGGGAAAAAATCGAAAGCGAGCCTAACGTTTACCGCTGGCGCGAAGTAAGCGAAGGCAAGCTGACACAAATTGAACTAGACGCCCTCGAGCCCAAAACCATGACGCTGCACCGCCTGCTGCTGCACCGCACCAGCTAGATTGCGTCGCCACCGTCGAGGCGCAGCCGAGAACCGGATCAGGAAGACTTCCGACGCGTAGCGGAGCGGAATCCGGGCTGTAAATGTCGACGCGTCGACATTTGCACGATTTGTCGGGAACTGTGGGTATTTGGTTTCACGTGAAACAAGGAAGTGTAAACGGCCTAAAGTGAAACGGGAGCGTCAGATACGAGCAAAACGGAGTCGTGGTGCGTTCGAACGAAGGGGTAATTCGAACATGCTGCCTGTTCGAACGCGCGTCGAATTGAGAATTTTCTTGTGCGAAAAGCGAACGTGAGAAAACCGTTTTCTCCATTCGAATCGAAATATGTATAATCCGCCCATGCAGGGAATACCGTGGGGAACAATCGCGCTCGGTTCGCTGCTGCTCATTTCGGTCAGCTACAAAGGAGGGCAGCAAGTGCAATCTTCGCAACCTGAAAAATCGAAGCCGCCGGTCAAAACGGAGCAACGCGGGCGCATCCTTGGAATTGGTGGCGTGTTCTTTAAATCCGCTAATCGCGATCAGATGCGCGAATGGTATTCGAAACATCTTGGCCTTGCAGACAAGGGCGAAGGCGTGATGCTTCCGTGGCGTGAACATGACGACCCGCAGAAGGAACACGTGACAGTCTGGAGTATTTTTCCCGCCTCCTCCAACTACTTCGATCCCGGCCCCGCACCGTTCATGATTAACTACATCGTAGACGATATGGATGCTTTGCTGGATCGACTAAAACAAGAGGGCGTGAAGATCGACCCCAAGCGAATGGATGAATCCTACGGGCGCTTTGCATGGATCTATGATGCGGACGGGAACAAGATCGAGCTCTGGCAACCGATCCCTGCGAAGCCCTAAAAGGCTTGCCGGTGTTTGAAATTTTCATCCATCAGTAATTTTCTTCACCACACTGCGGTCCGCGAGTTCACTCAGCAAGTCCGCCGCTGTGCCGCGCCAAAACGGATGTTTTGCGTCCGGCGCGATTTCCGCCAGCGGTTCGAGAACAAACCTTCGCAAGTGCATCCGCGGGTGAGGGACCTGCAGCTCGGCGGTGTCCACAATCTGTTGACCGTACAACAAAATATCCAGATCGATCAGGCGTGGCCCGCGCGCGATGACTTTCTTGCTGCCCATGCGGCTTTCAATCTCTCGCAGTTCGCCCAACAGTTTCACCGCCGGAACAATGGTTCGGCCCTGCACAGCACAATTCAAAAACCACGGCTGCGCCAACAGGTCCACCGGCTCCGTTTCATAAAATGACGATACCTTTGTAACGTCCACGCCTGCTTCCGGCAAAAAGCCGATCGCTGCGCGCAGATTCTTTTGGCGATCGCCCACGTTCGAGCCCAGCGAAAGAAAAATCGTCTCAGGTTTTAGTTGTTTGTACATAAACATGCTCGTCCAGACTCGCCACTGCTATATTAGGGTTTTTGGAGAGACTATGAGCGACACATCAGAAAACGGCATGATTCATCTCAGCAGCCGCTACTCCTTCATGGAAACGCTGGCGCGCCTCGAGTCACTGCTGAAGGCCAAAGGCCTGACGCTCTTTTGCCGCGTTGATCACAGTGGTGAAGCGGAAAAGGCTGGCTTGAGAATGAATCCCACGCAACTGGTGATCTTCGGCAGTCCCAAGAGCGGCACGCCGCTCATGGTGGCGTCGCCCACGCTGGCGATTGATCTTCCACTGAAAGCCCTGGTATGGGAAGACGCCGCCGGAAAAGTGTGGGTTACCTACAACAGCCCGGAATATCTTAAGTCTCGCCACAACATCGCGGACGATTTGCTTCCGAACATAGCTGGCGTCGGCACCCTGCTCGAAAAAGTTGTGGAGTAATCTGCGGCGGGTTCTACGCGCCGGTAACCTTGGAAATATTCAAGCCCTCACACAACAAAAATCAGAACAGGCGGGGCTGCCGTCGCGGCAAATCCCGCCCAAAATATTCATAAGCCCTGGGCGTAGCCACTCGCCCCCGCGGCGTGCGGTCAATCATTCCGATCTGCATCAGGTACGGCTCATAAATTTCTTCGATGGCGTCTTCTTCTTCGCTTAATGCCGCCGCGAGTGTGCCCACGCCCACGGGGCCGCCGCCATATTTGTCCAGCAGCGCCAGCATCAGGTTGCGATCCACTTCATCGAGCCCTTGCTCATCCACGCCCAGCATGGCCAGCGATTCCTGGGCCACCGCCTGAGTGATGCGACCCGCCGCGCGCACTTCCGCAAAGTCGCGCGCGCGCCGCAGCAGGCGATTGGCAATGCGTGGTGTACCGCGGCACCGTCGCGCAATTTCTTCGGCGCCGCCTTCATCCATCTCAATATTCAGAATTTTTCCCGAGCGTCGAATAATGATCAGCAAATCCGCCGGCTCGTAGAAATCGAGCCGGTGCACAATGCCAAAACGCGAGCGCAACGGCGCGGTAATCAGCCCTGCGCGAGTAGTCGCGCCTATCAACGTAAAATGCCCCAATTGGAACGGATGGATCCGCGCGCCCGGCCCCTGCCCGATAATCAAATCCACGCGAAAATCTTCCATGGCCGGATACAGCACCTCTTCGACGGCAGGCTGCAGGCGGTGAATCTCATCAAGGAAAAATACTTCTTTCGTTTCGAGCGAAGTGAGGATTGCCGTCAGATCCCCTTTGCGCTCCAGCAAAGGGCCGGCACTGGTTTTGATGGGTACCTGCAGCTCGTTGGCAATGATTTGCGCCAGCGTGGTCTTCCCCAATCCCGGCGGTCCGTAGAGCAAAACATGATCGAGCGCTTCTCCGCGACTGCGCGCCGCTTCAATGGCGATCTGAATATTTTCCTTCACCCGCTTTTGCCCGATGTATTCGTCTAGCCTCTTCGGCCGCACGCTGGCTTCGATGCGCGCGTCTTCATCAAAGGGCTGCGCGGATACGATTCGTTCTGTAGGCTTGCGTATCATTCGGTTGGCGATTCCGTCTGCCACTCTAAGTTGCCGTCCTGAATTGTCGCTCTAAATTCGTTGTCGCTCTACGTTGTTCGTGCCGCGCGTCCCTTGCTCTGGCTCAACGCCTGCAGCGCGCCGCGTAATAATTTCTCAAAATTTCCCACGCCAGCTTCCTTGCGAGCTTCTTCCACAGCTTTTTCCGCGACCCGAGCCTCATATCCCAGATTGACCAGCGCGGACATCACATCGGCCTCCACACCCGCCGCGGAACTGGCCGCCGGTCTTTCGACTTCAATGACCACAGTTTCCAGCTTATCTTTCAGCTCCACCACCATGCGCTCGGCTGTTTTTCTGCCCACTCCGGGAATTTTCGTCAGTCGTCCCAGGTCGCTCCCGCGTATTGCCGGCACCAGTTCATCCACGCTCATCCCCGACAATATTTTCAGCGCCAGGCTCGGACCGACTCCCGAAGCCGAAAGCAGCAGTTCAAACAAATGTTTCTCGCGCGAAGAAACAAATCCGTACAACGACAGCGCGTCTTCCCGCACGTGCGTGTGAATCAAGAGGGTCACTTCGGTGTGCAATTCGCCAAGCGCCGCAAACGTAGAGAGCGGCACCAGCACCACGTATCCCACGCCGCCCACATCCACCAAAACCTGGTTTGGTCGCTTCTCGGCAAGCTTCCCGCGCAACTGGCCAATCATGGACTCAAAGTATTGACGACGCCTCCCACACTGTCAACGCGAAGAGAATGCCATCAAGCCCCCCGCAGTTCACGCCTGACTAAACGCCGCTGCTACTTCATTCGACAACTCGTTCATAGCCGAGCAGCACGGTGGACGACGCGAGTAGATTAGGCTGAACTAATGGAGCAAGAGCGTCGTGGACTACGTCTCCCGTTTGACGCACGGGCGGAGTTCGCGCGGGAGGAGTTACCCAGCAAGTTTATAATTGCTAGGGTCACGGACTTCAGCCTGAACGGCTGCTTCATCCAAACGCCCTTCCCGCCCCCGTTAAACTCCTTAATCTTGGTCAAGATTTTTCAAGAAGGCGTGTACTTCGAGGGCAAAGCCAGAATCGTCCACATCCAGGAGGCCTCCGGGATGGGCGTTTCATTCCGAGAGGTCAAGCCACACTATCAAAGCGTCCTACAGAAGTGGCTTCTCTCTGCAATGCGGGCTCGGCCGAGCGCATCTTAGTAGTTGGAAAAACGCTCGATGCGCCACGCAGTGCATGCGAGACTCGCAAACTTGATTCTCAGTTTCCGAGAAAGCGACAGCTGACGGCGGGAGCTTATTCATGCGACAAAATCATACCTCTCAACACGTATGAACTTCCGGGCGTCATTCATCGTAGAGGCACCAAAAATAGCCCGGGCCCGGGATCGGGTTAGAGTTTCGTCCCTTGTGCGGCAGTATATTCACGACGTCGTCCGGGCTTCGTCCCTGAGGGTAGTCGATGAAATCGACGAGATTCCCCAATAGGTACGCTTGCTCAAAGCCATCGCGGAATTGGACAGTAAAAATCTGATAACCCATCCCGCTTTCACCGCCTGCATATAGTCGAGTGGCAAAGGCTGGCGGCAAGCGGAAGGGGCTGGCTGTTACGCACGCAACGTCTTCAAGCCGGATCAGTTTCTTTCCAGGATCATCCTCGGGTCTAACGCCCCACTCGCGCATGTACAGACCTCGCTCCATAAAGCAGACGCAGCGTATTTCTTTTCCACTTTTGAGGACCGCTGCACACGGAAAATGTCTGGTATTCGCGCCACCCATGCCGATGCTGGGCTCAATGTGCGCAAGGTCGTCACGAATTGCGGCACTTAACTTCGACGTTTCACGCATTTTCGACCTGATGACCCCGTTGGGGCTACGCGCTTTCTGACCACACCGCCAACTCGTTGCCGCTGGGATCGGTGAAATGAAACCGGCGGCCACCTGGAAATGAAAACGTAGCCCTGGAGATTTTTCCTCCTGCAGCCGTTACCTTGCGTTCCGTGCCGGCGAGGTCGTGGCCGTAAATAACGATAAGAGGGCCTCCGCTCGCTGCCTGGCGCTCTTTAGTGAACCCGCCCGCAAGGCGGCCGTCCTCAAAACTCGTGTAGTCCGGGCCATAGTCTGTGAATTTCCAGCCAAAAACTTGTTCATAAAAAGCCTTGGTCTGAATGAGATCCTTGGCGGGAAGTTCGATGTAATCGATCTTCGCTTCGTTGGATTTCTTTTCCATGGTATTTGTCTCCTCGGCCGTAGTTAGCGAAAGCAAGATGTATCACAAAATTGATAGCCTTTGGTGGAGTCCGCCCTCCGGAAATCACGAGCCAACTTCAGGCAAAGGGGGCCCGGGTAAAATCCTTGCCAAAAATTAGGCTACCTTTCATAACTACGCCCTGGCTGCCGGTTCGTTGCGTATGAGTGCCAGAGCGGTCAGCGCGCTTGTCAATCCTAGTCCCATGGCGATGAAGACTACTATTCGATATCCGGCAACAAAGGATTCTTTGACCATTTCGCGACCGCGCGGGTCGGATGTCTGGGCGGCGGCAAGCTTGGGCCGCTGGGAATTGATTTCTGCGCGAAGAGCCGGCGCAGTAGCCTCGGCATTCATTTTTCGATCGAGCGTGCGATTAAAAACGCCGCTGAGAATTAATCCCAGCACCGCAATGGCCAGCAGCCCCGCTACGCGCGAGACGGCGTTGTTCACCCCCGAGGCCACGCCGGAATATTTTTCGTCCACCGCGCTCATGACCACCGTGGTGAGCGGCGCGACGCTAATAGCCATTCCGAAACCAAGCAGGATCGTGGCGGGAAAGAATGTTGTCCAGTACGAGCCGCCGATGCCCGGCATGGCAAAGAGAGCGAAGCCTGCCGCGGCGATGGATGGACCAATCACTAAAAGCGTTCTGGCGCGATAACGTTTGAGCAGTCCGCCAGACCAGCGCGACAACAGGAACATCAGCACGATCAATGGGAGTAATGCCCCGCCCGCCTGCGTTGGCGAGTATCCCTGCACCTGAATCAGGTTCAGCGGAAGAAAAAACAGCGCGCCACTCAAGGCGGAGTATAGAAAAAATGTCAGCAGGTTGGCGCCGCTGAAAGTCGCCGAACGGAACAGCTCGAGCGGCAGCATGGGCATTTTTGAACGCGCTTCCACAATTACGAAAATTACCAGCGCGACCAAGCCGATCAGGCCGGCAATCACATTGGATTCAACGAACGCAAAAGTCACACCGCCAAGGCTTAGCGTTGCGAAGAGGGAGCCCGCCCAATCGAGCGGCGCCCCGGTTTGCTGTGCGCCGGTTTCCGGGATCCGCCAGATGACCAGCGCGATGACCACCATCGCGATCGGCACGTTCACAAAAAATACCCAGCGCCACGAGGCGTGCTGCACCAGCCAGCCTCCGGCCACTGGTCCAACAGACATGGTGATGGCGCTGAAACCGGACCACGTGCCGATAGCGCGGCCTCGTTCCTCCGGGGGAAAAGACGTGCTGATCAGCGCAAGACTATTGGGAATGAGCAACGCCGCTCCCACACCTTGCGCCGCGCGAACGGCGATCAGCGTCGAAATATTGCCGGCGATGCCGCAAGCAATTGACGCGCCCATGAACAGGATCACGCCGGTAAGAAAAATCTTCCTGCGGCTGTATATATCGCCCAGAGATCCGCCAATCAAAAGCAGGGCCGCAAGAAACAGCGCGTAGGATTCGACTACCCATTGAACCTGCTTGATGGTCGCGCCAAAACCTGACTGCAGCGCCGGGAGGGCCACGTTCACAACGGTGCCATCTATGAAAGCAAGACTGGAACCGAGAATTGTGGCGGCCAGAACCCAGGTTCCGCGGTTGCCGCAGGATTTCCCGGGGCCAGCGTTCAGGACCAATGCTTCGTCACAAGGGGCTTTACCAAAATTTGACACCAGGTGAGATTAGACCAACGCAGTAAAACGGTGCAGATAAGATTTTGGTCATGGCTACTCTAGCTTCGCCGTCGATTGTGGATTGCTGATGAAAGAGCATTTCGTTCTGTCTACACTGGTCATGCCCGGCAAGGAGGACTCTTGGCTTCTCGCAAAAAGACAGCCACACGTAAGTTCGCCGCGCACCCCGACGCCATACGCATCGTGCCCCTGCACCATCCGCAGAGTTTGCAAGCGTCCACTCCGCGACTCACCTATCGCAATGGACCTCTGATGGAGGCTGTCGAGGTCTTCACAATCTTTTGGGGCGGCACCTGGAATACTGCGCCACAGAATAAGTTGATGCAGGATATAAATGGTTTCTTTGACTACATACTTACCAGCACATTGATGGATCAGTTGGCGGAGTACAATGTGGGGAAGTACAAAATTTCCCGCGGAAAACGAACGGACAGCGTGGTCATCGCACCACCAACGAAAACTTCAGTAACCGATGCGGCGATTCAAAAGCAGCTTCAAAGCTACATCGCCTCAAACAAGGCTTTTCCGAAACCTGGCCCCAATACGCTTTACTTCGTCTTCATGCCAAAAGGAGTGAAGGTGGTGCAGGGCGGCTCGGCTTCTTGCCAGGCGTTCTGCGGATATCACAATGACATCAAGGGAAGGATATTTTACGCGGTGATGCCCTACCCTGGTTGCGCCGGGTGCACCGGGGGCATCGCTACCTTTGATGCGCTGACCTCCACCAGCTCACACGAATTGTGCGAAGCCATTACTGATCCGATTCCGGGACAAGGCTGGTATGACGATTCGAACGGCGAGATTGGAGACATTTGCGCCTGGAAAACCAAAAAGGTCGGCAAGTATACTGTCCAGTTGGAATGGTCAAACAAGGCGAACAAATGCGTGTGAGCGCCCGCTCGGTTTCCTCGCGAGCTGGAAATCTCTAGCTACGCATGACTTAAAATGCGATTGGAATGCACCTTGTCCTTACCGCAGTAGGAGTCGAGCTAGTCGTAAGAGGTGATAGCGGCCGCCGCGTCGTCGTAAACGTCGAATATATTAAGGATGCGCACCAACTTGAAGGTTTGAATGACCATCTTCGGGGGATTCAGAAGCTTTACCGATCCGCCTTTTTGTTTAGCTGCGGTCAAAAAGCGTACCAGCAACCCAATTCCACTGGAATCGACCATGGGGACTTCTTCCAGGTCCAGAATAAAACGGGAATCACCGGCGGCGATCAGGTCCGTAAACGTGGCCGTAAGCTTATTGGCGGGCTCACCCAGAACAAGTTTCCCCCGAAGTTTGATAATTTTTACTTGCGCCTGAGTTCGTACTTCGATGTCCAATTCTGGTCCTCTTTCCTCGGGTGAGGCGGCTGCTCAGAACCGCGTTGAAACCGCGAAAGACCGCGTTGACACTGTATAAATCGTCTGTTAGAGTCCCGCTCAACTTAGAAGAACCGTAGCGAATTTGCAAGAGAAGAAGGCTCCACAGCTCGGCTCCCAGCGTGCGGCAACTTCTTCGGCCGCTACCAGGACTCTGGGCACCGCTTGAACATCGATATCGCAGAATTTTCGGCAAGACTTCTGGCGGACCAGGAAATTAACCCGCGGGCCCGCACCTGCGTCCGGACAATCTCCCAGCTCATTCCCGGTTCCGCTGTGGTTATTTACCTGAGCGCTCTCCAATACGGCAAAGAAGTTTGGCAAGCCAAAGCTTCGACCGGTGAAGTTACCATCCACTCGGCGAGCGTAAACATCGACTTCGGAACGCTGGGAGAGCTTGCCGCCAGCAAAACGCCGCTGGTTTTTGCGGGCAAAGATCTGCCGCGCGAGAGCTACTCGCACCTGGACATCCGCAGGACGGTCGCGTCGCTGGCTTATCTCCCACTTTTGAAAGACGCAGCCCTGGTCGGCGCCATCGAGATTCTCGCTTACGACGCCGAAATTGAGGAAAGCACCATCGCGTCTTTGATGCCGCTGGGTAAAATCGCCGCAGCGGCTCTTTCGAATGCCAAAATATATGAGACAGAACGCAACGAATCCCTCATTTCGCTGACGCGGCTCTCGCAACTTTACGACATAGAAAAAGTCTTCTCTTCCACGCTGGAGATGGATGAGCTCCTGGTCCTCATCGGCACAAAACTACGCGAAGTGATGGAGTGCCAGGCCATAAACATCTGGCTGTTACAGCCGGACGAAACAGTGGAGTTATCGCACCAGGCTGGGTCCGATAAAACCACATCGCAGGGAAGTTCATTGGGACCCGGCGAGGGCATCGCAGGCTCCGTGTCCGACACCGGCGAAAGCCTGCTGATTCCCAGTGCGGAGGACGAAAGACTGATCGCACGCAATCGCGACGTTCAGGATGGCCGCGTGACTTCGCTGGTAGTAGTGCCGATTCTGGATAAAGGCGCGCTGGTCGGCGTCATCGAGGCCGTCAACAAAATGGATGGCACGTTATTTGACGAAGATGATTTATTCGTGCTGACCAGCATGGCGGAAACCGCTTCGACAGCGCTGCACAATGCCAGCCTGCTGCTAGCTGAACGCAAAGTAGAAATCCTGGAAACGCTGGTAACCGTCAGCCACGAGATTACTTCCACGCTGAATCTGGAGCGCATGCTGCAAACCATCGTCAACGCGCCCCAAGCGGTGATCCCTTACGACCGCGCGGCAATTGCGCTGGAGCGGCGCGGAAGATTCAAACTCAGCGCCGTCACTGGCCTGACGCAGGTAAACACCGATGCCCCTGACATCGCTCCGCTGAATGAAATTCTGCAGTGGGCGGCCCTATCCGAAGAAGTGATCCACGTGCGGCAGATCGGCGAAGAGGTGGATGCCGAGCGCGAAGAGACGCGCGCGAAATTCGAACGATATTTTCGCGAGACCGGGCGCCGCGCGTTTTACGCCATGCCGCTCAGCGACGATACCGGTCGGGTAGGCATCCTTAGTCTGGAGAGCAACGACCCCGATTTTCTATCTCAAGCCCACATCGAGATTCTGGGAGTTCTGGCCGGCCAGGCGACCGTCGCTTTGCGCAACGCGCAAATGTACAAGGAAGTGCCTTTCATTTCTGTGCTTGAGCCGGTACTGGAGCGCAAACGGAAGTTCATGGCCATGGAAAAGAAGCGCCGCGGCATGATTATCGCGCTAACTGCCGCGGCGATTGTTTTTCTGGGTATTTTCCCTTTGCCGCTGCGGGTTGACGGCGATGCGGTGGTGGCGCCCGCGCACCGCGCGCAGGTTCAGCCGGAGATTGAAGGTGTCGTCGGAAAAGTTTACGTACACGAAGGGCAAGCCGTCACCCGCGGCCAGGTGCTGGCGGAGATGGAGGCGTGGGACTACCGCTCCGCTCTTGCCGAGGCGGAAGCTAAATATCAGACATCGATTTTGCAGGTGAATCATTCACTAGCGGGCAATGACACTGGCGAAGCCGGTGTACAACGAGTGCAAGAGGATTTCTGGAAGTCCGAGGTGGATCGCGCCAGGGAATTGCTGGATCGCACGCAGTTGCGCTCTCCCATAGACGGCGTCATCGCCACTCCTCACATTGAAAACGCCGCCGGCCGGCGATTGCAGCACGGCGAAAGTTTCGCCGAAGTCCTGGACAGTTCCCAGACGGTTGTGGATGTGGCCATAGACGACGTGGATGCCGGCCTGCTGAAGCCCGGACTTGCGGCCGTCATGAAGCTGAACAGTTACGCGACAAAAACATTTCGTGGCCGCGTCGCGGTGGTCAGCCCCAGAGCCGAGATGCAGCACGATGACCGCGTATTTTTCGCGCGTGTCGCTCTTGAAAACGCCGGCGGCCAACTCCGCGCCGGAATGGAAGGCCGCGGGAAAGTCACCGTCGGGTGGTATCCGGCGGGTTACGTCTTGTTTCGGCGCCCGGTTCTCTGGACATACTCAAAACTGTGGTCCTGGTTCGGTTGGTAGGAATGAGCTGGAGAATGCCAATGCGGAAGGCGTGGATCGCAGGTCTGCTGATTATTCTGGCGGCGGCGAACGGGTGTGGTGAGAACAGCAAAGAGGAAACGCTTGCATCTTCCGCGCTCGCGAAGAATTCTCCTCGCGGCGGCTACGACTCCTGCTGCAGCTCCCATGGCACAACCGCCGGCCACCGAGAAAGACGATTTTGTAAACGTTTCAGGCCCACTGATCGTCGAACACCAGGTGGAAGTCACCGCGCAGCGCGACGGCGTCCTGGCAAAAATCAATACCGATGCGGGCGCCCGGGTGAAAGCTGGCGCTTTGCTCGCCCAACTGGATGATCGCCAGATTACCGCCAATCTGGAAGCGGGGCGCGCTAAATCGCGCGGCATCGAAAACGATCTGAAGAACTGGCAAGCGGAAGCCGAAGTGATCAAGGCCGATCTGGTTCGCGCTCAAAGATTGTGGGATGAGGGGCTCATTCCGCAAGATCAGCTGCAACACGCCAAGTTCAAAGCGGAATCTCAGCAATGGGACATCAAGCGGGTTAACGAAATGCTGAATACGGCGCGCCATGAAGAACGCTCGCTGGAGCTTGAGCTGGAGAAAACCAGAATCACCGCTCCCTTCGATTGCCTGGTGGCGCGGCGTTACGCGCGCGAAGGCCAGAGCGTTGCTCGTGGCGACAAACTTTTTTGGGTGACCGCGGAGTCTCCGCTTCTTTTCAGATTTACGTTGCCGGAAAAATTCATGGGGCATGTAAAAGTTGGGCAGGAACTGGAAGTATCGTCCGTCAATGCTGCCCCAGGAAACGCACCCCGCGAAAATCAAAGAAGTGAATTCGGTTATCGATCCCTCCAGTGGAACCTTTGACGTCCTCGCGGAACTCACCGGCACGCGCGGTTCTTTGCGTCCTGGGATGACCGCGAACTCGCGCTTGCCCGTTCCCCGATGAACATCACCGAAGCGCTGAACGTCGCTCTCCCAGAAATTCCAGCTCGCACGCTTGCCCAACGCTATCCACGCGTGGATCCGGATTGCACTTTCAAGGAGCACCTCGAAGACGGCAAGCCCATGATCCGCGTATACGTCCCCAGCGCGGAAGTGATGTACAAATTTCCGCCGCAGAATTGGGAACTGATCCAGCTTTTCGATGGCCAGCGTTCCTACGCCGAAATCGCCGCGCTTATTTCGCAGCAAAGCAAAATCGAATACAGCGAGGAAGAGATTCAGGAATTCGCCGCGATGCTGGAACAGAGCGACTTCTGGTACAAGACGCCGCAGGAAAAAAATATTCTTCTGCTGCAACAGAACCGAGCCGACCGCCAGAAAAAGCTGAAAGCCAGAAGCCGTTATGCGGATGTTTCGCTGATTATTTTCCCGGCTTTCAATCCCGACAGATTCCTTACCTGGCTCTACCGCTATACCAGTTTTATCTATACCGGTTGGTTTACAGCGCTAACCCTGATTGCCTTTGCATTTACGGCCGGGCTGACCATCATCCACTGGCCGGAAATCGGCCGCGACACGCTGCAGTTCTACACCTTCACCCAAAAAACCTGGGCGGACATCGCGGTCCTCTACGGCCTGGGAATATTTGTGGTGGCGGCGCATGAATTCGCGCACGCGCACGCCTGCAAACACTACGGTGGACGCGTTCCGGCCATGGGATTTTCACTCATCTATCTGACGCCTGCTTTTTACACCGACACCACCGAAGGCATGGTGAAGGGCTCGCGCTACCAGCGATTGGTCATTTCTTTGGCGGGCATCTGGGTGGAGCTGATGATCTGCTCCATCGCTACGCCCATCTGGTGGGGCACCGCGCCGTACACGCTGGTGCACGAGGGCGCGTACTTCCTGATGCTTCTCACCGGGCTTACTTCGCTGCTCATCAACTGGAATCCGCTGATGAAGCTCGACGGCTATCACATGATGTGCGAGATGCTGGGAATTCCGGATCTCAAAGAAAGCTCCACCGCGTATGTTTCGGCTTGGGTGAAGCATCACGTCTGGGGCCTCCCCGTAGAGGTGCCGTACGTGCCCAAGCGCCGGCGGCTGGGCTACACCGTTTATGCACTGCTGTCCGGCGCATACAGTTATTCCGTCCTTTACCTCGTAGCCAGTTTCGTTGGAAATGTGTTTCGCAATTTTGATCCGCAATGGTCGTTTATCCCCGAACTTGGTACTGCGGTATTGATTTTTCGTTCCCGAATACGTTTATTGGTGAACTTTATGAAATTCGTTTATCTGGATAAAAAAGATCGGGTACACGCCTGGTTCACGCCATTCCGCACGCTCGTGCTCGCGGGCGGCCTGATGGTGTTCATGCTGCTGCCACTCTGGCGCCAATCTACTTCAGGCCGTTTCACGCTTGAGCCCGCGCACCGCGCAGTGGTTCGCGCCACTGAACCGGGAATAATTCAAAACGTGGACGCCCCCGAGGGCGGCGCGGTGGCGGAAGGCGCCATCCTCTTCAAGATTCGCAATCTGCCACTGGCTTCTCAAGTGGCGCGCAGCCAGGCTGAATACTCCATGGCTTCCAACCGAGTGACCACGGCGAGACTTACCTATCGAAATGTTGGTTCCGCGCTCCAGGAACAAAAGCGCTCGCTCATCCAGGCTCGCAGCTTTCAGGCGGAAGCAGATAATTTGAATGTGGCCAGCCCATTGTCCGGCGTAGTGCTCACTCCCGATTTGGAAAGTCACCTCGGCAGTTACGTCAAAGCCGGCGAAGAACTCGCCGAAGTCGGCGACCTGCGCCAGATGCGGGCCCGCCTGTATGTCTCCGAATACGATCTTTACAAGCTTCGCGAAGGCGCCCCGGTGCGCGTGCAGGTAGATGGGCTATGGAGGAAATGGGACGCCCGGGCGGTAGCTATAGCTCCGTTGTCCACGGAAATTGACCCTAGTCTTATCGAGGAAAACAAATACAAAGGATTGAACCCGCCGGCGTTTTACGTAGTGGACGTTCTCTTGAGTAACGATCATGGTCAGTTGAAGCCGGGTATGACCGGTGTGGCGCGGGTATATGGCGGGAGACGCAGCCTGGCCCAACTGGGATGGGAAGCATCCGTAAATTTCTTCGGTCGCAAGATGTGGTGAAAATAAAAGAAGGCTGCGCTGGTTGCAGCCTTCTTCATCGCAAACCGCAATTGGACGCTTGGTGCGATAGCGTTTGCGAGCTTGACTAGCGAACCGACTTGGCGCTGACGGATTTGGCGCTTACTGCCTTGGCGCTCACTGCTTTGGCGCTGACCGCTTTGGCGCTGACCGCTTTCGCACTCACTGCTTTCGAGCTTACTGCTTTCGAGCTGACCGCCTTGGAGCTGACGGACTTTTCGCCTTCCACCGGGGTGCTGGCGATGTTGGCTTTCTTGGTGGTCTTCAAAGCGCTGATCAATGATTTCTTTTCGATGGACATTCTGGGCTCCTCAAATTTTTTGTTTTCCTGCATCCCGCTTGACGATATACCTTAATGCAGGTGACGTGCCAAAAAGCACGGAGGCGCTTCTCGCCGCTCGACCCAATGAAATCAGGCACTTACGGGTTTGCCCGCCTCAAATTCCGGTCGCCATTTGCGATAAAAAGTGTATCCTGGTTAAAAATTAACCCTAGAGGGGTTAAATTTTAACCGTCGGACAGCTTGAGCTTGCGGCACAGGTACTTCATGCGCTGGGGATCGACCTTCAAAAGCGCGGCCGCCGCCGATTTCTTCCCGTTGGTGCGTCGCAACGCCGCTTTCAGATAGGCAATCTCGATGCGTTCCATTTCGGCGTCGAAATCCACGCCGCCATCAGGGATCAAAATCGCTTCCTGGCTGGCGGTGCTGGCATACAACAGCGCTTGCGGAAGATGGTCGGCGGTGATGGTCGAGCTGTTGTTCATCAGCACCAGCCGCTGGATTACGTTTTCCAACTCCCGTACGTTTCCCGGCCAAGGATAGTCTTCCAGGATCTCCAGCACGTCGTGTTGCATGGTCTTTAGCGGTTTCTTGGCAGCGGCGCAGAAAATCCGCAGGAAGTGGTCAGCCAGTAGCGGCAAATCACCTTCGCGGTCGCGCAGTGGCGGCACAAAAATCGGCACCACATTTATGCGGTAGTAAAGGTCTTCGCGAAATCGCCCCTGCCGGACAATCTCTTCCAGATCCTCATTGGTCGCGCAGATCAGCCGGAAATCAATTTTGCGAACTGATCGCGCGCCCAGACGCTGGACGCTGTGCTCCTGCAGAGCGCGCAACAATTTACTTTGCAAATTGGGCGTCAACGTGGTGATTTCGTCGAGGAACAAAGTGCCCGTGTGGGCCGCCTCGATCAATCCAGGCTTGGCGGCATCTGCTCCGGTGAAGGCACCTTTTTCATAGCCAAAGAGTTCCGACTCCATCAGCGTGTCCGGCAGTGCCGAGCAATTGAGGCAAATGAAAGGTTTGCCGGCGCGCTCGCCCGACTGCACGATGGCCTGAGCGATCAATTCTTTTCCCGTGCCGCTTTCACCGCGCAGCACCACGGTGGTGTTGCTATCCGCCACGGCCTGGATCGTTTGATACAACTTCTGCATTGCGTTGCTGCCGCCGATCATGTCGCAGAAAGCCGAGCGGCGCTCCACTTGTTCGACCAGCCGGCGCCCTTCGAGTTCCAGGGCGCGCTTTTCTATCGCACGCGCCAGCACAATAGAAAGTTCCGCGGAATTCGGCGGCGAAAGAAAAAACTCGTCGGCGCCCGGCGCGGCTGGCCGTCACCGGAATGGTGCGCTGATTCGAACTCGATATGGCCACCAGCACGATATCTTCGCGAAGCGCCCGAATTTCCTGAAGCACTTCGATGCCGTCCTTAGCGCCGGCGCCAATGCTGTCGAGATCAAAAATCATGGCCCGCAGTTCCGGGTCGTCAACAAATTGCTTGATCAGATCTTCCGTTGCGGCCCGGACGGCTTTGAAAAGCTCGCGAAGCGCATCGTGGATAGCGGAAAATATTTTCTCGTCAACGGTGACGATGGCAACGAGGAGCCGGGATGCCTTTAGCGACTCGTTTTCAGCTGGAGTGGACATAGGCGGACGTATATTGACACGTGGATTATAGGGGATGGATAGCGAGGCTTGAAAGATGATGTCCGCATGCGGATCGTACAAGCTCAAAAGCGCTCAACTCGGCAGTAAAACACACGACAGCCGGCGCCAGGAACGTTCCCGGGCACGGATTTTCGTGTTATAGACTAGCTGTTCGGCCAGTAGATGACCGGGTATCGGCATGGTTTGTCCTCAGTGCAACACTGCCAATTCGGAGGATTCTGTCGCGTGCGTGAAGTGCGCCACGCCGCTGCCGGCTAGCGACCACACGCTGGCGCCGGATCATACCCTCGCGACTGGCGGACAAGGTTGGTCGGTCCCCGCGGCCGATGGGATCGTTACCGCTACGCCCAAGGTTTTGGGACCCGGCACGCTGCTGGGTGAACGCTACGAGATTATTCGAATGCTTGGCCAGGGCGGCATGGGAGCCGTATACCACGCCCGCGACCGCGAGCTCGAGCGTGAAGTGGCCCTCAAAGTAATTCGTAGCGACATGGCCGCGAATCCGGAAATCCTGAAGCGTTTCAAACAGGAACTGATTCTTGCGCGGCAAATCACTCACAAGAACGTAATTCGTATCTTCGATCTTGGGCAGGCCGACGGCATCAAGTTCATCACCATGGAGTACATCGAAGGTGAGGACCTGCAAGGCCCTGGTGCGCCGCAAGAAAAAACTGGACGCTACCGAAGCCGCCACGATCATGGCCCAGGTTTGCCGGGCTCTTGATGCCGCCCACGCCGAGGGCGTGATTCACCGCGATCTGAAGCCGCAAAACATCATGCTCGACAAGAGCGGCCGCGTGTACGTGATGGACTTTGGCATCGCGCGATCGCTGGTGACCAAAGGCATGACGCAGACCGGCGCCCTGATCGGCACTCCGGATTACATGTCGCCGGAGCAGGCCAAAGGGCAAACGCTGGACGTGCGTTCTGATCTTTTTACCGTCGGCATCATCTTTTACGAAATCCTCAGCGGCCAATCGCCATTCGAAGCCGACACCACCATGGGCAAGTTGTGGAAGCGCACCAGTGAACCTGCGCGTCCCGTCAGCGAACTGGACAAAACCATTCCTCAGCCGCTCGTCAACATTGTTTCGCGCTGCCTGGAGATTGATCCGGCCAAACGGTTTTCCAGCGCGCAGGAAATCGTCCAGGAAATCGAAATGTGGCAAGGGCCGGGCGCCACGACGCGAATTGTTTACTCCGGACAAGGCAAACTTCCCGCTTACGCCAAGTGGGTGGCCATAGGAGTCTTCTGCGCGGCGCTGGCGCTGGGCTTTGCATTGCGCTCCAAATTCATCCCCAAGCCCGCTGGACTCGCGCATGCTCCGGTCAGCCTGTTGATCGCCGACTTTGAAAATAAAACCGGCGATGCGGTGTTCGATGGAACGCTTGAGCCCATGTTGGGAATCGCGCTGGAAGGCGCACCGTTCATCTCCTCCTTCAATCGCGGCCAAGCTAAAAAAATCGCCGCCCGCCTGCAGCCCGGGTTGACCCAGATGGACGGCAAAGTGGCGCAACTTGTCGCCGTGCGTGAAGGCGTAAACGTGGTACTGACCGGATCGATCGCGCAGGATGGCGGCCACTACAAAGTTTCGGTCGCGACCATTGATCCACAAACCGGGAAGCAGATAGAGAAGGCCGAAAGCGACGCCGCCGAAAAACAGTACGTTTTATCCGCCGCCGGAAAGCTGGCCGAAAGCATTCGCAAGGGCCTGGGAGACACCACGCCGGACTCCGTGCAGAAAGCCGCCGCCGAAACTTTCAGCGCCGGCTCGCTCGAAGCGGCCCACGCCTACGCCGTGGGACAGGAGTTGCAACAAGCCGGCAAGTGGGACGACGCGCTGAAATCGTATTCGAAAGCGGTGGAGGCCGATCCCAATCTCGGACGCGCCTACGCCGGCATGGCCGTGATGTACTCCAACCTCGGAAAAAATGATGACGCAGTGAAGTATTACAAGCTGGCGCTGGAGCGGATTGATCGCATGACCGACCGCGAAAAATATCGCACGCGCAGCGGCTACTACCTGGTTACGCGAAATCAGGCCAAGGCTATCGAAGAATTATCCGCGCTGGTGAGCCAGTTTCCGGCCGACACCGCCGGCCACGCCAACCTGGCGCTGGCATATTTTTATTCGCGGGACATGAGCAAGGCGCTTGAAGAGCAGAAGCGCGCGCTGGCAATTACTCCTCACAGCATTTTGCAGCAAAGCAATTTCTCGATGTACGCGCTGTACGCCGGAGATTTCGAAACCGCCGCGAAGCAGGCGCAAGCCATACTGGCGGAAAACCCCAAGTTTGAAGAAGCGCTCGCGCACGTCCGCGATTGCGGCGCTGGCGCTCGGCCATAACGATCAGGCCAGGGAAAATTATCTTAAATTGCAGGCGGTAGACGCTCGCGGGGCCTCCATCGCCGAGCGCTGGACTTGCTGACCTGGAGCCTGTATGAAGGCCGCACTGGCGGATGCCGCGAGCATTTGGAGAAAGGCATTCGCGGTGGATATGGCCGCGAAAGATACTGATTCCGCAGCGAACAAGATGGCCACTCTGGGATTAACACAAGCGATGCTCGGAAAAATGGCCGATGCCATGTCGCAGGGAACCGAAAGCCATCGCCACCAGCAAAGATTCCGGCGTGGTTTATCGCGCCGCGCAGATTTATATCGCCGCCGGACAGGAAAACGAAGCGCTCCATGCGGTAGCGCCGCTCTCGCAGCATTTGGAAAACGAACCGCAAATTTACGCCAAGCTGATTGCCGGCGAAGCGCAACTCAAGCGCGGCAATGCCCGCGAAGCTATCAATTCATTCCAGGAAGCGCAAAAACTTGCCGACACCTGGCTGGGCCACTTCGACATGGGGCTTGCTTACCTCGCGGCCGCGACTTATCCCGAAGCATCTTCAGAATTTGATGTTTGTCTGAAGCGTCGCGGCGAAGCCACTTCCGTCTTTCTGGACGATGTCCCCAGCTATCACCTGTTGCCACCGGTTTATTACTACCAGGGGCGCGCGCGTGAAGGCTTGAACAGCCCCGGCGCCGCCGAATCCTACAAAACTTTTCTCGCGCTCAAAGAAAAAGGCGCCGGTGACCCGCTCGTCGCGGACGCCACCAAGCGCCTTGCGTCAGATTCACTAGTTCTTTGCGCTACGGTACTTGCAACGTTACGGTTCCACTCGTAACACTTTTCTGAGGACTGCTGCCATCTTTCGCGGTAACGGTGAATTGGAAATTACCGGACGCTGTTGGAGTACCGGAGAGTATCCCGCTTGGCCGTAGAGTTATCCCCGGAGGAAGTGTTCCGCTGGCCAAAGTCCAGTTCAGCGGACCGACTCCGCCCTGTTCCTGCAGGACATAAACATAAGGAACGTTGAGAGTTCCGGGCGGCAAGGTGACGTTGGCAGTGGCGAGGAGCAGGCTTGTCACCACCCAACTGTCGTTGTTGACGTTGTAGGTGAGCGAATTGAAAGGCGTCGAAGAAACAAATCCACTAAACGTGGTGTTTCCGACTGCCGGCACGCTGCTCAACGGTAAGACGAAACCGTTCGACAGACTTATGCTTCCAGTAATTGGGGCCGCGACGCTCTGGAATGCCGGCCCGAGACCGCCATAATTGATACCTAACGCCGTAACCGGCTGCGGAAGGATAATGGTTACCGCATTACTTGCAGTTCGAATTTGCAGAATCTACGATGAAATCCGTCGGATAGGTATTAGGTGCCGGCCCATAGAAGTCATTCCTTGTGACGTTCACATTCGCCCCAGTAGTCGAGAAGCTAACACCCGAAACTACCAGGGGATTAAACGCTGCGAAGTCCGGCTGCGACGCTGTTCGTATTCCGTTGAACCCCAGGGGCGTCTGGCCGTTAGCATTGATTCCGAAGGCGGACGAATTGGACGACACCGAAGTACCTGGGGCAATCCCCTGATACGTCGTAAACGCTATCGGGCTGAGCGGTGCGGTGCTGAAATAGCGGTCGGCGCTGGCGAGAAAAGTATTCTGACCGGCGTTGTTGTTGAAACCGAATCCTCCGGCGATAAGCACGCTGCCGTCATTTAACAGCGTCGCAGTGTGCAGCCAACGAGTACCGGTCAAATTGCCCGTATTTGTAAAAGTTGAATTCGAAGGATTGTAAATCTCCGCACTGGCCAGTATGTCTGGACTTACAGCCACGTCAAAACCACCGGCGATCAAAACGGTTCCGTCGGTGAGAAGTGTCGCAGTGTGAGAACCGCGCGCGGCGTTCAAGTCACCTGTGAATGAGAACGTTCCTGCAACGGGATCATAAATTTCAGCTTTTTTAATTCCAGTATTGCCGTTTATCAGCCCACCCGCGATCAGCACGCGCCCGTCTGGCAAAAGTGTCGCACTGTGACTTTGACGTACCACCTGCAAAACACCGGTGTTCGCAAAAGTCTTCGCGACAGGATCGTACAGTTCCGCGCTGCTATCGACGCCTCCCGCGACGAGCACCTTTCCGTTGTCCAGCAGCGTCGCGGTGTGGCCCACTCGCCCGATATGCATATTCCCGACAGGAGTGAAAGTCTTAGCGGCGGGATCGTATAGTTCTGCACTGTTCAAGGCCACGTTTCCAGTCGTAAAGCCTCCGGTGATCAAAACACTTCCGTCGGCTAGTAGCGTAGCTGTGTGACCAGATCTCGCGGTCGTAAGATCGCCGGCGGTGCTGGCGAATACCCCGTTGATATAGATTTCGGCTGTGCCCAGGAATGTAGTGGAATTTTGTCCGCCCACGAGTAGTACCGTTCCATCGTTGAGCAATGTGGCGGTGTGGCTCGTCCGCGGATTGAGCAGATGAGTCGCGAGCGTTGCGAACGTGCTGTTACCCGGATTGTAGATTTCGACTTGGGCCGTTGCCGCTGAACCTTGGTCTGTTGCTCCTCCGGCGACGAGAACCGTGCCATTGGGCAGCAAGGTGGCCGTAGCAGTTTCACGAGAAATTCCCGAGTTACCGGTCGCGCAGAAGCCGTTCACCGTGAACAGATTCGAATTCGCACTAACCGAAGGAGCTCCAACTACAGTGGCCGTTGCAGTCAGGCTGTAACCAATCTGCCCGCGGTCCACGCTTAGATTGAAGAATGCATCTCCGGTGGCGCTGGTTTGTTGCGTCAGTGCGCCGCCCAAAACAGCGGCAGCACAGGGGGGCGCGCCGTTGAACGACATAGTGACATTCGCGCCCGCGATGGCCGCGCCCTGGTTGTCCTGGACATGGATTTGAACCGGATTATTCGGGTTCGGTTGCCCTCCGACGTAGTTCGGCGGCTGCTTAACAAACGCGACGTTCGTCGACGGAACTACTGCGGGCGCTATTGTCACCGAATAGTTCTGCGTGGCAGTTTGCGGCGGATTGCTGCTGTCGGTCACGGATTCAGAAAAAATGTAAGTTCCCGGAGCCGTAGGCGTGCCTGCCAGAGTATCTGACGTGGATGTGGTTGGAGGCTGGGTAATCAACAAGCCCGTTGGGAAACTGGCTTGGGTGATCGAGAAAGCGATGGGCGGCGTGCCACCGCTGGTGTTGATCGTGGCTGTGTAAGGCGTTCCGACAGTTCCGTTCGGCAAGGTGGCCGTGGTGATGGTCAACGGTGGAGGAGCGATCTTGATGGTGAACGCCTGAACCGCGGTGTGTTGCGGAAACTGCGTTCCGATCGCCGTGTCCGTCACCTGAATTGAAAATCCAGAAGTTCCTACAGCTGTCGGCGTGCCGCTTATAACGCCGGTCGCCGCGTTCAAAGCCAGCCCGGTCGGCAAAGCTCCTGAGGAAACGCTGAATGTGTAGGTGCTACCCGGGTTTCCGCCCTGTGCTGCAATCGTCGCGGTATAGGGCTGTCCTGGAAGCGCGGCAACTCCGTTCGGCAACGATGGAGTCGCAATGATCAACGCCGGGACCGTCACCGGTGGCACAACGCCGCCAGGATTCGCCAACGCCGTCTGCGTATTCACCGCTTGGGGTACCGTCACGGGAGTAAAAAAGTTCAGCGGATTAAAATTGATCGGCGACCCGTTGGTGCTGATCACCCGGAAATCGATGTACGCGGTCTCACCCGGCGCGAGCGTGATGCTGGCTTCGTTAGGTACGGAGTTGGTGATATTGGGATTGCCCAGCTTGGGATCATTCGTCGCGTAAAGTTTCGGGTTGGTGATATTCGCGACTGTTACCCAGTGCGTTTCAGTAGTCAGCTGGCAATCAATCGCCGTGGGCGTCTGGTACAGCTTGTTGAGGATCAGCTGCAGCAGGATGCCAGTCGGAACATTGGGATTCGCCGCGACCTGCACCGTGTAGGTCGCCGTGGTGTTGCCATTATTTGTAATCGGATAGATCACGTCTTCAATCGAACCGTTCGTGACGTTGGGATTGGTGATATTGGGATTCGTAATGTTTGGATTGGTCACATCCGGATTGGTGATGTTGGGATTGGTTACGTTGGGATTTGTAGCGCTGACGTTGGTCACATTGGGGTTGGTGATATTGGGATTGGTAACGTTCGGATTCGTGATATTCGGATTCGTGATGTTCGGATTGGTGACGTTAGGATTCGTAATATTCGGATTGGTGACGTTCGGATTGGTGACTTCGAAATTTGTGATGTTAGGATTCGTCACATTGGGATTGGTGACGTTGGGATTGGTGATATTCGGATTGGTCACGTCGGGATTAAGAATCGCCGCGGAACTCAGCCCATTGTTTACCGGCGAGCCGCCGATGGAACCGATCTGCACCACATTTACCGTCACTGTAGCTTGCGCATTGGTGGAAGTGACAAAGACGCTGCGTGAAACTGAAGAAGAAGGCGGAATCGTTACGTCCAGAGTGGTCTGCTGAGCGAACTGCAAAAACGAAGCCTTACCGCCGGTGGGTTGATTGGCGATCGTGAAGCGCACGTTGATAGAAGCGCTCGTCACGTTTTGCGCCTCAACCGCGAATGCCCGCTGGAACGGCACAGTCTTTCCGTTGAACACCGTCGTGCCCAGTGGCTTGGAATTGCCCTTAGCTCCGGCAATCAACCCTCCGGTAATTTGCGCGGTATAAATATTCTGGTTGCGCATGCCTTCCTGGCCGGTCACACATCTCGGCAGGGTCGCTCCGTTATCGAAGACACTAGGCGTGTTGGCGGGAACCGGCGGGGTGTAGTGCGTCCAGTCTCCGTTGGCTGGAGGCACGACGTCGCGGTTGTCAGTCCAGGTGGCATGAAATTGCGGATTCACGCTCGGCGTGAAGTTATAGGCCCATCCGCTGCCATTAGGCACGAACGCCGGCGAGGGCACCACATCAATGTAGTCTCCGAGGAAAGGAACTTCTCCCTGTGAAAAAATCGGCAGATTCGGCACGTTAAACTTGAATTGCTCGATGCTCGGGAGATTGGGATTTACGCAGCATCCGTAAGCATATTGAGAGACCAGCACGGAAGGCCCGAGCGTGATCGTCGGAAAAATGCCTAGCTGCAATACACGTAAATCCAGTGTGTGCCGCCGGACCGTCAATCCCGCGTCGTCAATAAACGGAGTAAACACTTTGCTGGGAAGACCCGGAAGCTCGCCCTCGGGTGTCAGCTTAGACGTATATCCCGTGGAGGTCCCGGGCGCTGAGGTATAGACGTTTTCGTAGTGATCCAGACGCAAATCGTAGTACAGCAGCGTCAAGCGCCCATTCGCAAACGTGATCGCCGGCATGATCTGGTGCCCGCGTCCAGACGGATTGGTTTGCGGATTCGTCCCCGGATTGTCAACCATAAATGCCGGCGTCCAGTGGGTGCCGTCAATGGATCCCGCAGCCACCACGCGAGCGTCTCCGCTGGAGACCATTCCCTTGGCGGAAAACGCCACATAAACGAATCCGAACATGTCGGAGGCGAGCGAAGGATAAGCATTCGTGCGGATGGATGTGCCGGTCGTGCCCTGATCGAAAGGCGTAAACGTGGAAATGCGCACCGGCGCGCCGAAGCTCCGACCCGCATTGGTGGATGCCGCAATCATGATTGCGTCGGGTATGCCCGTGGACTTGAACTGCCGCCACGCCACGTACACGTTGCCGTTCAATGCATTCACCGCAATGGCGCTGCCCTGGCTGGTCGTGCTTCCCGTGTTCAGTTGAACCGGTGTGCCCCAGGTAACTCCGCAATCCGTCGAGCGCGTAAACATCAGGTGCGTCGGCGTGGCATTATCCTTCGTGCCCTGCAGAAAATCCGTGTACGTGATGTACATATTCCCGGCCGCAAAGGATTGATGCACCGTCAGCGGGCCGCCGTTAGGTCCAACGCCGGGCTCGTTGGCATTGAAGGAGCAGCTCAACGCGCCGGACCTGGGAATATCCACGGCCATCGCCGGTTTATCCAGAAATTGTGCGGCGCTGCCGGTTGCTACGACGTGCGTGTCAATGTATGTGATGGGGTCAGCGTTTTCGTTGTTGTTCAGGTCGTTATACCGCGCCACGAAAATACTGCTGCGCGAACTCGCCGTCGTCGAACTGGTCGCACGATCGAAAGCCAAGCCGGCGTAAAAGAACATTCCGTTGGTCCCGGCGCGCACCACCGGATCGGCGCCTGCCTGATATGTGCCACGAAGTGTCGTGTCGTTACACTGTGGGTCGGCATATGGACAGCCCGGCAGCAGCGTGCTGCGCCACGTCAATCCGCCGTCGAAAGACTTGAAGAGCCCCAGCCACGCGTCGCCCGTTTCTTCGCCTTCACTCAAAACCGTTTCCAGGTCCACGGTGCGATAGTCGTTCGCGCCCGCCAGGATATGCATGGGATTGCGGGTGGAGACCGCCATGGAGGGTTCGTTCTGGCGCTGCAGGAAGGGGTCACCTCCGGGCCAGCTGGTGCCGGAGACCATGTTGACGTTTTGCCCGGCGACCTGGGCGGGCGCGGCGGGCGCAAACACCAGCGCACAGGCCGCAAATATCAAGGGCAATGAAGCCTTCAAAAAGCGTTTCATATCCGGACTCCTGGGAAAGACCGTTGTCGCTGCAAATTCGAGCGGATGCCTGTGGTGGTCGGCCCTACCGGCCCGAACGACTACACCTACACACGTGCCGCGGTGAAACTGCAAAGGGACCTTCTGACAACGGTGCACAAGAGTCTCCACTGCGAACTAAGTAAAGTCAAGCACTGGCGTTGTTTAAGCGTCTTTCTTCCCGGCTTCAGGGAGACCACGATACTTTCTTGCCTAATCTAGATAAAGTTTAGGCGCTGAAAGGAATGGGTGGCGTGTTGCGCGGAGAAATGCTTGGCGCCCATTGCAATAGGAGGTGGTCTTCAAGTGGAAATGAAAACTTCCGCACGCCGCGGTTGGATTAGTTGCTTCCTTACGCTCGGATTGTTCTGTGGTTGCGATCACAAGCAGTTGGCAAAACCCGCTTCGAGTGAGGCCGCTTCAGATCGCGCCACTTTCGAGGCCGACGGAACCGCGCACCTGACCCGCGTTGTGCCGATACCGACTACCGTGAGTCCCGAAGCCCAGGCCTGGCTGGAGTCTCTCAATCACAAGAAGCACGACCCGGAGACTCTGGAACAGCGGCGTGCTGGCACCGACCAATGGCGCAAGGGCGCCTCTGCCGAAGCCCGCAAGTTGTATCCCGTGAATATCGAAGAGACCACCATGGCCGGTGTGCGCACCGATGTCATCACGCCGGTGGACATGCCGCCCGCGAATCGCAGCCGCGTCTTGATTAATTTGCACGGCGGCGGATTCAACTCTGATTCCGGCTCGTTGATCGAGGGCGTCCCCATCTGCAATTTGGCCAAGATCAAAGTCGTGTCTGTGTACTACCGTCTTGCGCCTGAAAATCCGTTTCCCGCCGCCGTCGAAGATGTCGTGGCGGTTTATAAGGAACTGCTGAAGACCTACAAACCACGCGACATTGGAATTTTTGGAACGTCGGCGGGTGCGGCGCTGACTGCGGAAGTGACTTCCCAGCTCAAACGATCCTCTATGCCACTGCCCGGCGCGTTGGGAATGTTCTCCATCCACGCCGACTATTCCCGCGTCACCGATTCGCTGCAATTATTCACGCTGGACGGTTTCCCCGGGAACCTCGACCGAGTTGAACCCGATCACCCGCGTGCCGATCCTTATGTGGGCGCGACAAATCCGAGAGACCCGGTGCTGTCTCCACTTTTTTCAGATTTGAAAAACTGGCCGCCCAGCCTGCTGGTGACCAGCACGCGCGATCTCTTGCTCAGCGACACTGCAATATTCCACAGGTCTTTGCTGGGCGCAGGGAACCACGCGCAACTCGTCGTCTACGAAGCCCTGCCGCATGCTTTCTGGTATCACTTTCAGCTGCCGGAAACCAAAGAGGCGCTGCAACTGATGGCCAACTTCTTTGACGAGAAACTAGGAAAGTAATTAGCCGCGAACACAATCAGCGCAGGTTTTTACGTCAACAGGCCTTTCAATCGGCTGCCGATGGCATTCTGCGCGGTCTTCTCATCCACAAAGCGGTTGAACATTCCCAGGTCCGCATCGATGATGATGTCCCGGTCGGTAACCTCGACTGTCCCCTTTATCGGCGTGCTCATGATTCCCATCTTCGCGGTCAGCGCAAAGGTCATCACCGATCCTTGCCAGCTCCGCTGCTCCATCACCAGCTTTACGGGCAACGCGCTCGCATCTTTGAACAGGTCATTGATCGATTTATCGATCTTCTGGATTACTTCTTCTTTGGGACGGTTATGTGAAACTGAGATTCGCACGGTAGGTCCTCTGTTTCTGCTGGAAGCTAAAAGTATATCGTGCGCGGCTTGCCGGGAATCTGTGTCTTTTGTTCTGCCTCGCACATCCAACCCTGCCTCACGGGAGTGAACCAAAATGAAGGAAATATCTCCGTTATCTCCAGAACGCCGCGAGCAACTCTTTCCTAAGCTCAACCCCGCGTTAATGGCCCGCGTGGCTGTGGCCCCAGGCAGTGTTAAGCGCCAGGTGGAAAAAGACACTGTGCTGATTCAACAGGGCGAGGCCAACGTGCCTTTTTTCGTGGTGGTCAGCGGGCGTCTCGACATCGTGCAACCGACTGATCAGGGGGAGCTGGTCATTGTTCAGCATCTCGCTGGGGAGTTCACCGGCGAGATGAACATGTTAACCGGAAGGCGTTCCCTGGTCAGCGCCCGCATGGGCGAAGCCGGCGAAGTAATCGAGGTCAGCCGCGATGCCATGCAGCAACTGGTGCAGACGGATGTAAATCTCAGTCAAATTTTAATGACTGCATTCATCATGCGGCGGCTGGAGCTGGTGGCTCAAAACGCGGGTGACGTGGTGCTGATCGGCTCGCCGCATTGCTCCGGCACATTGCGCATCAAGGAATTTCTCACGCGCAACAGCCATCCCTACACTTACCTTGATCTCGACAAAGATGATGGCGTACAGGAGATGCTCGATAGATTCAACGTAAAGCTGGGCGAAATTCCCGTTCTGATTTGCCGCGGCAAAACCGTGCTTAAAAATCCCAGCAACCAGCAGGTAGCGGACTGCCTGGGCCTGAATCCTAAAATTGACGAGACGCTGATTCGCGATGTCATCGTTGTTGGTGCTGGGCCGGCGGGATTGGCCGCCGCGGTGTACGCCGCTTCCGAAGGACTCGACGTATTGATGATCGAAACCACCGCCCCCGGTGGACAAGCCGGCTCCAGTTCAAAAATTGAAAATTACCTGGGCTTCCCTACCGGAATATCAGGGCAAAACCTTGCTGGACGCGCCTATGCACAGGCCCAGAAATTCGGCGCCAAGATGATTATTGCGCGCAGCGCTAAAAAGCTGAGCGGCACGCGACCCTATAAAATTGAAATTGACGACGGACATTTCGTCGCGGGAAAAACCGTGGTGATCGCCACCGGCGTGCAATATCGTAAACTTCCGCTCCCTAACCTCAGCCGATTCGAAGGTATGGGCATTTATTTTGGAGCGACCAATATGGAAGCGCAGCTGTGCAACGAGGAAGAAGTCATCGTCGTCGGAGGCGGCAACTCCGCCGGCCAGGCCGCGGTGTTTCTCTCCGACACCGCCAAGCACGTGCACATGCTGGTGCGCTCTAATGGATTGGCGGAAAGCATGTCGCGTTACTTAATCCGGCGGATCGAAGACAGCCCCAAAATTACGCTGCATACCTGCACGGAGATTTCGTCGCTCGAAGGCGCAACGCATCTCGAGCGCGTGGTATGGCGCAATAAAAATACCGGTGCGACGGAGACTCACAACATCCGCCACATTTTCATGATGGCTGGCGCAATTCCCAATACTCAATGGCTGGATGGCTGCGTCGCGCTGGATGACAAGGGGTTCGTGCGCACTGGCTCGGATTTGACCGAAGAGGATTTGAGCGCCTCCGCATGGCCACTCGCGCGACATCCCTTCCTGCTGGAGACCAGCCGCCCGGGCGTGCTGGCCGTCGGCGACGTGCGCTCCGGAAATGTGAAACGAGTGGCCTCCGCAGTCGGCGAAGGCTCGATCTCTATCCACTTGGCTCATAAAGCCCTTGCCGAATAGAACGACTACGCGGGAATGCACCTTTGCCAAAGCGGGAAAACGGTAGTCAGGGGTGCGATTTCTAACCATTGAGCACAGACAAGAAATAAGAAGAAGTTCGCGAAATGAGTCGCAGCGCGGTGGGCTTAAACAGTATGCGGGGTAGAACCGAACGCGGCAGCATGCCGGTTACCGGCGGACATCAAATTTTCTATCGCTTGCACCGTTCGAATGCCGCCGCGCGCGCCGATGGCTTCGCAATTTAGGGCCGCGGCGGCGCAGGCAAATTCCAGCTGCCGCGGCAGTGCCCAGCCCTGCACCAAGCCATAAATAAAGCCAGCGTGAAAAATGTCTCCCGCGCCGGTGGTATCCACAGGCTCCACGCGAAAGGCCGGCGCGTACTGGAATTGCGCGCCGTCCCACGCCAGCACCCCTTCATGCCCCAGCGTGGCCGCGGTGAGCCGGCACCCGTACTGCTTCTGAACTTCGCGCAGCGAATTGTGCAAGTCCTGCTCGCCTGTCAGCCGTCCGGGAATGTCTCGGCTGGTAATCAGGTAATCAATATTCGGCAGCAGTGCTTCGACCCCTGGATAAATGTCGTCCAGATCGGCGACCACCGGCACGCCCGCGTCACGCGCCCACCTGGCAGCGGCTTTGGCGGCATCCGTGTCATGACCATCCACATGCAGTGCCCCCGCATCCACAATCCATTCGCGTTTCAATTCTTCGGGACGCAACGTCAGGCGGCCGTCGCGTTTCCATAGAACCGTGCGTTCGCCGTCATCATTTACGAGGATGAACGCCTGCTGGCTGGCGCAACCTGCGGCTGTGAAGAGATGCGTTTCCACTCCGGCCCTAGCAAATTCCCCGCGATGAATTTCCGCAGCCTGATCGTTTCCAACTTTTCCGACGTACCGCGTGCGCAATCCCCAACGCTGGCAGGCCATGACCGCGGATGCCACCTGCCCGCCCGGCAAAATATTTGCCGAACGAAACTCCACCTTGGATCCCAGTGCTGGATAGTGCGGGAGAGGAATCAGCGTATCGGTGGCGTTCAGGCCCACACCGACGACGTCGATTTTGCGAGGGATATTCAATCTCAGAACCGCGACACGATGAAAAGCCCGCCGCCGATCGCCACGATATCTTCCAGCGTGGCAATCACCAGGTCGGGAACTTTGAGTGCTCTCACCAATCCTGCGCGAGCTTGATAGCCTCCGAAGGTGCCCAATAGCGCTCCGACGATACCCAGCAACGCGCCTGTCCATAACGATTGCGATCCCGCGATGGCGATGCCCGCGCCGCATAATGCGCCCATCACAATGCGCGCAATCAACCCGGGAGGAGCCGTGCGAGGCGGTGTCTTTGGCAACTGGTCGGCAATCAATTCGACGACAGCCAGCAACATAAAAATAATCACGGCCGCTCTTGAAGCCATAAAAGAAAGCGGCGAGTTGTGAATGTTGAGCCAGTTGTGATGCGCTGCCCATGCCAGCACGGCCGGGGCCGTCAACGATCGCAGGCCCGCGACCACTCCGATAAGAAAAGCCAGTAACAGAACTTCAGAGCCAACCATCCGCCACCTCGCTCACATCTTTGCCGGACGGAATATCCGTCTCTTTAAAGCTGACCCCGCTTAAGAAATACTATACCGTGTCAATCGTAGTCATCTGGTCTTACCGGCCCGCGAAATCATTGCGCGCCACGATTCCGCCCTTCATCACGAATTTCACCGACTCGAGTGTACGCACATCCACCAGCGGATCGCCCGATACCGCGATCATGTCCGCATAATGCCCCGTTTCCAGCGTGCCGACTTTGTCAGACCAGCCGAGCAAATCTGCTGCGCTTAGCGTCGCAGCCTGAATCGCTTCGATCGGCTTCATGCCCCACTCGACCATTTTGGCGAACTGCCGCGCATTGTCGCCATGAGGATAAACCCCGCTGTCGGTTCCGAAAGCGATCTTTGCGCCGCTCTGCCACGCGTGGCGAAAGTTTTCCCGCTGCAAGCGCCCGATTTTTTTCTCTTTCTCGATGGACTCGGGCAACATCCCCGCCTTGGCGCCTTCCTGCAAAATAAAATCATCGTTGTAGATATCGAACACCAGATAAGTGCCGTGCTGCTTGGCCATGGCGATGCCTTCGTCGTCAATTAAACTGGAATGCTCGATGGAATCGATGCCCGCCTGGATAGCATCCTTGATGGATTGTGTCCCATGCGCGTGCGCCGCGACTTTTCGCCCGAGCTTATGCGCTTCCTCCGCAATCGCGCGTAATTCTTCCAGCGTGTATTGAGGTGTTCCCGGCTGATCGCCTTTGCTGAGCACTCCGCCCGAAGCACAAACCTTAATTAGATCGGCGCCGTATTTGACCGTCTCGCGAACTTTTGCACGCGCCGCCCAGGGACTGTCCGCTACGCCTTCGGACCGGTAGTGAAATTCCGGCGGCAGCAAATTGTTGTCGCAATGCCCGCCGGTGATTCCCAGTGGCGGACCGGAGACGCGCATGCGCGGTCCTTCGACATCTCCATCGTTAATGCCGTCGCGCAGCGCCACATCCGTGTACCCGCTGGCGCCCACATTGCGCACCGTCGTGAAACCTGCGCGCAGCGTGAGCCGCGCGTTTTTTACTCCCGTGATCGCTTCCCGAGGAATCGAGATCCCCAGCGACGCATAACCAGCGTCGGTAGGATTCGAGGTGAGGTGCGCGTGCATATCAATCAAGCCTGGCAGGCACGTCGCGTTCGAAAGATCCACAATCGCGCCGTCCGCCCCCGGGGAACCTGCCCCCGCCGCGCCGATCGCCGTAATCAGGCCATTCGTGTCGAAGGAAATGATCTGGTCACTTAGTATTCGGCCTGAGCGCACATCCAGCAACTTTCCGCAGCGCACCGCTCCAGGCGCACCTTGAGCATGACTGGAAAAAATCAACACGCACAGCAGGGTGAAGAAAACTCTTGGCATAAATCTCCTTGGCTATCGGGGGCCGATGGAGGATATATCCAGAAGTGAATCTTTGGGAAGCGCTATTCAGTGTTTAGCAATTTGCAGGGTCACGCATTGGCTTGCGGTTCCGGCGGCAACTTCATGTTATCGGGAAGCAGCGGCAACGCGCGAAGCCGTATCCTGGCCGCGTTAAAAATTGCGTTACTGATGGCCGGAGCGATTCCCACGATGGGGGCTTCTCCCGCGCCGACCGGCGGCAGATCTTTGCGATCAAGCAGTACGGTTTCTATAGGTGGCACGTCGCTGAAGCGCGGCAGCCGGTATTTTGAAAATCTGCCATTAAGAATCCGCCCGTTTTCGAATTGCACGGCTTCGAACAGGGCCCCGCCCAGTCCCATAATGTTTGCGCCTTCCACCTGGTTGCGCAGGCCGTCAGGATTTACGATGGCTCCGCATTCGAAAGCGGTCACCACCCGGATAATTTTTACCGTTCGCGACGCTTTGTCTACGGCGATCTCCACGAACGTCGCCACGTTGCCAAGTTTCTCAAAGCCGCCGCCCATCCCGTATCCATGGTTTTCCGCTTTCGACCGGCCCCATCCGAATTTTTCCGCCCCTGCCGTGAACACATTTCGCAGACGCTCATTGTCCAGATTTTTCAGTCGAAACTCTAAAGCATCCATTCCCAGCGAGTGCGCGACTTCATCCATGTGTACTTCACGCGCGAAATGATTCGCGGTGGCCGCCAGGCCCCGGTAAGAGCCTTGGCGCAGCGGAGATTCCACTTCGTGAAAGACGCTCCGCTGACTGGGAATGTTGTAGTACGAACGAATCCCGGCGCTGCCGGAATTATAATTGTGAAAATCCCAGGCGGTGATCTTGCCGTCTCTCGATACACCGCTGGTAACTTCCATCAACCCACCGGGACGGAAATACGCCCAGCTGAATTCTTCCTCGCGCGTCCACACTAGCTTCACCGGCTTTTTGGCCGCGCGCGCCAACCGTGCCGCTTCAATCGCCGCTTCGCCGGTGTGCTTGCCGCCGTAACCTGAACCGGTGTCCGGCAAAATCACACGCACGCGAGATTCCGGGATTCGAAAAGCTTCCGCCAGCTCAGTACGCACTCCGAATGGCCGCTGCGAACCCGTCCACACCGTCAGATTGTCGCCAGACCATTGCGCCACGGCCGCCCGCGGCTCCAGCGGTGCGTGCGCAATGTATTGCACTGTGTAGCTCTGTTGCAGGCGGTTATCAGCGCTCTCCATAGCCCGATCCACCGAGCCGATTTCGTAGCCGGGCTCACCGCCATTCTTTTCCCGCGCAGGCTTCTTAAGCTCCTCAAAAAACGCCGCATTGGACGGCTGCTGAATTGATTTCCATTCCGCTTTGATCGCGTTGGCCGCGCGCGCGGCCGTGCCGGCGTCGGCGGCGGTCACTCCCAGAAAATTGCCGTCGCGCACCACCGTTACGCCGGGGATTTTTTCCGCCGCACTCGTATCCGCCGAAACGAGCGACGCGTTGAAAGACGCCTGGCGCACGATCTTCCCGTGAAGCATGCCAGGCAATTTCTGATCCGACGGGTAACGATGTTTCCCGGTGACGAAATCGCGGCCATCGATTTTGCGCGCAGAATGCCCCGCGACTTTCCAACTCTCTGGAGCGATCAGTTTTTCTTCCGCCGGCACCGTTTGCGTAAGTTCAGCGCCCTTAAGTAGCGCAGCATAGGTGATGGAGCGTTTGCTTTCGCCGTGACTGATCTCGCTATTCGCCGCGGCCAGGCTCTCTCGCCCCACTTGCCATTGCGCCGCCGCCATATCCAGCAACGCGGCCAGCGCCGCGGAAGCCACCTTGCGCAACTGCAAATTCATCACCGGCGTGGTGCGGCTGCCAAACGTGCCCATATCAAACGGCGTCAGCTGCGTGTCGCCCATCACCATGCGGATGGAGTCGATGCTCACGTGCAACTCCTCCGCGACCGCCTGGCTCAGAGAAGTGCGAATGTTTTGTCCCATCTCCGCTTTGCCCGTGAAAACCGAGATTTTGCCGTCCTCGCCGATGTGCAGCCATCCCGCTATATCGGTCGGGAGGTCTTGAGAGCTCGGCCGTTTAGAAGTGCCCGACTCTTGAGCGGCCGACGCCTTCGGCAGCGCCGAAACGATCAGCAACCCGCTCCCAAGTAGCTTGAAGAATTCCCGGCGGCTCGCTTCAAAGCGGTAGGCCGGGGTCTCGCGAAGCTCGTAGCGCTCCGGCTCCAGCGCAACCATTGCCAATGTTTTATTTGTCATGTGCGCGATCCTTGCATCGCCTTTGCCGCTCTGCGTATCGCAGCAACAATTCGCGGGTGCGTCCCGCAGCGGCACACATTCCCTTCCATGAACGTGACGATGTCGGCCTCGCTCGGATTCGCATTGGCTTTCAGCAGAGCAGCGCCGGACATGATCATTCCCGAGGTGCAATAAGCGCATTGCATCGCTTCTTCTTCAAGAAATGCTTCCTGCAACGGATGCAGTTGGTCGCCGTTCGCCAATCCCTCGATGGTGGTTACCTTTTTCTCGTGGATCGTTCCCATGGGCAAGATGCAAGACCGCCGCGCCACCCCGTCCACCCATACCGTGCACGCCCCGCATTGACCTTCACCGCAGCCGTACTTGCTGCCGGTAAGATCCAGTTCATCCCGCAGAACGCTCAGCAGCGAAACACTTTCATCAACGTCCATCGTGCGAACGCTTCCGTTTACAGTCAGCTTCGTGATCCTGGCCATGCATAGCTCCGCTAACATCCGGCACGCCGCCTCCGGCCGCGCACATTGAAAGTATAAACCTGCTGGGATTTCTTGATTATCGCGCGGAAGCTTTAGTTGTGGCTGGCAGTCGCGTCAAAAACTACTTTGCCGCCGACAAATGTCTTCAGCACTTTGACGTCGCGAATTTTCTCTGGCTGAATCGTGAGGATGTCCTCGCTGAGCAAAACCATGTCAGCAAGTTTGCCGGCGCTAATCGATCCTTTCACCTTGTCCTGAAATTCTGCGTACGCCGAACCCATGGTGTAGGCCTCAATCGCTTCCGTTATCGTCAGTTTTTGCTCGGGAAACCATCCATCCGGATGTTTCCCGTCCAGAGTCGCGCGCGTTACCGCCGCGTACAACGAAAACATGGGATTCAGCGGCGCCACATTCCAGTCGGTGCCGAACGCCAACCGCACGTGGTGATCCAGCAGTGTCCGAAACGCGTAAGTACGGCTCGCGCGGTCGTGTCCAATACGCGCCTCGGCCCATCGCCCGTCATCGATCGCGTGATAGGGCTGCACCGAAGCGATCGCGTTCAGCTGGTCAAAGCGGTCAAAATCTTTCGCCGCCATGTGCTGGCAGTGTTCGATACGCAAGCGCCGGTCGGCAGCGCCGTGGGCCTTTTCCAGCTCCGCGTAGAGGTCCAGGATCATCGAGATGCCCTGATCTCCAATGGCATGCGTACAAATTTGTATGCCCGCCGCGTCGGCCGTCATCATGTGCCCGCGCATCCGGGACAGTGGCTGCATTTCATCGGAGAGCAAGCCATGATTGCCGGGTTGGTCGTCAAATGCATCGAAGAAATAAGCCGTGCGCGAGCCTAAAGATCCATCCGCGTAGCCCTTCACCGCGCCAATGCGCAGAAACGGCCCGCCAAAGCTGTGGCGTACTCCGATCTTGGCCTGGTCATCCACAAACGCGATCGGCGGCGCGGCATAAATCCGCGTCGTGAGTTGCCCGCGCTCCAGTATTTCGGCGTACATGGCGATGTCCGCGTAGTCGGGATTCATGTCTTGCACACTGGTAACGCCAACCGATGCGGCATGGGCCAACGCTCGAGCGGCCGCGTGCGCGCGCTGCTCGTGCGTCAACTGCGGAATGGCTTTATAGATGTAGCTCATGGCTGCATCTTTCAGCGCTCCAGTGGGATTGCCCTGCGCGTCACGCACGATGGTGCCGCCCGGCACTTCCGGCGTGGATTTGTCAATTCCCGCCATCTTCATGGCCAGGGAATTCGCCAGCCCCATGTGCCCGTCGTAGCGGCTTACAAATACCGGCGTGTCCGGTGTGAGTGCGTCTATTGTTTCTTTGGTCGGTATTTCCGCGGGACTCCACTTCGTCTCATCCCAGTCGCCGCCCAGAATCCAGCCGCCCTTGGAAATCACGTTCACCTGCTCGCCAATGCGTCGGGCAAACTCCTGCGCGCTGGTCACATCGTTCAACTGCACGTAGTCGAGTTGCGATCCTCCGCTGATAAAATGCACATGCGCGTCATTGAATCCCGGCACCAGCATCTTCCCGGACGCGTCAATCACCTGCGTTTGCGGGCCACGCCAAACGTCAACATCGGCGTTCGAACCCACGGCCACAATGCGATCGCCAAGGACGGCAACGGCCTGCGCTAACGGCATAGCCTTGTCCACCGTCCACACCTTCGCATTGGTAATAATCAGATCAGCGGCCGGTCGACGCTCGGCCTGGCCATAACCGAGCGCCACATAGCACAGACCGGTCAGTACCGCGGTCAGAGCCTTCAATCCATAACTCATAGCGGAATTTCTCCCGTTTGAATCGCTGCCACTTACACATCGCACTCAGTTGCCGGCATGGAAAGTTACACGAATCGGCGAGATGCGGCGAACGAATTATTCTGGTGGGCTGGAGAAACCCGGAACAGCAGGTTTCGCTTAGCGCGCAGTGCTATGATATTTTGCGGTCGAATTATTTCGTGCTAGTAAATCTCCGATAAAGGTCCCCATGTTGGCTGAGCAGCAAAACCCCGGTACCAAGCCGCCGCTCAAAAACTGGATTCTCTACTCCTGGTTCGCTTTGCTAGCCGTGCTGCTTTATGTGCTTTGGATTTTCTTTGCGCGCTGGCAGGAAAACCGCAACATCCAGCGCCACGCTTCGGAGGAAAAAACCCAAAAGCAGCTCGCTGAGGACCGCCGTACCGTCGAGGGCATGGGCGGCAAGGAACTGGCCATCCAAAGCTTTTACGCCAGCGCCGGGGAAGTCCACCGCGGCGAAAGCCTGCAACTCTGCTATGGCGTCGCTAACGCCAAGACCGTAAAGCTGGAGCCGCAGGACAATCCCGTTTGGCCCTCTTACAACCGGTGTGTAGAAGTCTCTCCCAGGAAAGACACCACCTACACCCTGACCATTCAGGATGCCGCGGGAAATACCAAGACCCAGACGCTGGAAATCAAGGTCAAGTAGCTATGGCTTGCGACTGGAAACTGTCTCTGGCGCAATCACCCTTGTGGCCGCAATTCCACCCCATCTATAATCATCCAAGGGCGGGGTCCGTAACCTTCGGATTCCGCGATGTTTTTGAGGCCTAAAAACGCTAGATGACTACGACCATGCCCGACCCTCTCGCCAAGATTAAGCAGAAGCTGCTCGAAGAAATTGACCAGCTTTCTCATGAGCTGAACGTTGACCTCCCCAAAGAGATCGCCGTCGCCCGGGCTCACGGCGACCTTTCTGAAAATGCGGAGTACAAATACGCCAAGGAGCGGCAGGGCTTCGTGAATGCGCGCATCGGCCAGCTGAAACAGCGGCTGGGCGATCTGGGCATGCTGAATCTCACCAATATCCCCAAGGACCGCGCCGGCTACGGCTCCCGCCTGCTGGTGCTGGACGTGCAGCGGGACGTAAAAATCGAATACAAGCTGGTCAGCACCGAGGAAGCCGACGCCGAAAAAGGGTTAATCTCGACTACGTCGCCCATCGGCAAAGCTCTTCTCAATCGCAAAGTTGGTGACGAGATTGAAGTGGCCACCCCCGCTGGCAAAAAGGAGTTCGAAGTCGTACGCCTGACCACCATTCACGAAGAAGCGTAATCTTCGGCCTTCGGCTCGTCTTAGCCTGACGATATGCTGTGGCCGATCGATGAGGTTGATATGTATTGGGGTGCGGGCCCGGAACTCGGGCTCTTAACTGTCTTGGGATATATATTTTTTATAGCTGGCGCCGTAATCATGTGGCGCGGCCGCGAAGACGTGTCTGTCTGGATCTATAGCGAAGTGGGCGTGCTTCGGCGCAACCTCTCGCGCCATACGCCGGTGGGACCGTTCTACAGTCCGCGCGAAGAATCGCGCCTCAAGTTGCTCCCCGAATTTTTTGCCGGCTCCCTCAGTCGCATGCCCCGGTCTCTGGTATATCGCTCTGCCACTCTGCTGATCATCGCCCCGCTACTGGTGCTGCTCGACTTCTTCTTTTGAGACTGGCGTAGAACAATTCGCGCTATCCATTTCGAACTTTGGTGAGCGGACTTCGTGGACAAAGCAAGGACCGCTTTGCCATGCTCGTTGCACCGATGAAGCCATCTTTGATCGTGCATGGCGGCGCCTGGGATATTCCCGATTCTGCCGTTGCCGCCTGCAAATCCGGCTGCGAACGTGCGTTGACCGCCGGCTGGCGAATTCTCGAAAGTGGCGGTTCCGCGCTTGACGCCATCGAAGCCGCTGTCGTGATCCTGGAAGACGATCCCGTTTTTGATGCCGGGTACGGCTCACACCTGAATCTCGACGGCCGCGTCGAGTGCGACGCCATTGTCATGGATGGCGCTACGCTTCGTGCCGGTGCGGCCGCCGCGCTCCAGCACATACGCAATCCGGTTCGCCTTGCGCGCAAAGTCCTCGAAAATTGCCCGCACATGATGCTGGTCGCGGAAGGCGCCGAAAGTTTCGCGCACGAACAGGGCATCAAACTTTGCGCGCCCGAGGAATTAATCACCGAAGTCGAACGCGAAGCCTGGTCCAAGTGCAAAGTGGATAAGCACGCCGCCGCTTTTCATCGGGGCCATGAACAAGGCACCGTCGGCGCGGTAGCCATTGATCGCGACGGCCGGCTCTTCGCCGCTACGTCCACGGGAGGCACCTGCTGCAAACTTCCCGGCCGCGTCGGGGATTCTCCGCTGATAGGTTGCGGCTGTTACGCGGACAAGAAATCCGGCGCAGCATCCTGCACCGGCTATGGAGAAGCCATCATGAAAATTGTAATGGCCAAGACCGCCACCGACTTTCTGCGCGACAAGTCTCCAGGCAACGCCATCGAGGCCGCCCGCCAAACGGTCCAGGTATTGGCGCATCGCACCGGCGCCACCGGCGGCCTGATACTCCTGGATCGTGAGGGCAACCCCGGCTGGGATTACAACACTCCCCGCATGGCCTACGGCTACGTCGAGCCCGATGGAACTGTCTTCACCAGCGTATAGCTCTTCTGTCATTTCTTCTTTTAACTATCCATTAACGTCCAGTTCATGCGCTGGTCTCTCGCGTAGTTTCTAATACTCGCCAACCGGGGCCGAGTGAGCGCCGGTAGTTTCGGCGCGATACAACTCTGTCCGCATTCCACAAAGCAGCGTAAGGACCCCTTATGAATTCAGTGAACACGAGAACCAGCCTTGCCAGAATTCTTTTGATTGCGATAGTCAGCATTGTCGCTGTCGGCAAAACCTCCGCGCAATCCGGGAAAGGAACCATCAAAGGCCACGTTGTGGATCCCTCCGGCGACGTCCTGCAAGGCGCACAGGTTTCTCTGGAACAGAGCGAGGCCTCCATTTCCACGGACTTCCGCGGTGATTTTTTCATTCGAAACCTCGAGGCTGGGACTTACGCTATCAGTGTTTCCTACGTTGGATTTGTTCCGGTCAACAGAACTGTGGACGTGGTCGCCGGGCAGGTAGCTGCAGTGGAAATAAAACTAGAAGTGGCGTCCCAGAATGAGCAGGTGCTGGTCACCGCCGAACGCGCCGCCGGAGAGGCCGAAGCCATCAACCGAGAACGCAGCGCAGACAATATCGTTCAGGTTTTGACTTCCGACGTGATTCGCAGTCTACCCAATGCCAACATGGCCGACGCTCTCGGCCGTCTCCCCAGCGTCAGTCTCGAACGGGATGAGGGCGAAGGCAAATACGTCCAGGTACGCGGCACGGAACCGCGTCTTACCAACACAACTGTAGACGGCGTAAATATTCCGTCACCGGAATCAGGCGTGCGGCAGATCAAATTCGACGCTATTCCGTCCGACATCGTGGAGTCCGTGGAGATCAATAAGACCCTGCAAGCCAACATGGACGGCGACGGTATCGGCGGCTCCATTAATCTTGTCACCAAAACCGCGGGCGAAAGGCCCACTGTGGCCCTGAGTGGAATGGGTGGGTACATGCCCATTCTCGGCGGTCGAGGTCAGGTCGAAAGCACCGGCACGGTCGGCCAGCGCTTCGGTCATGACAAAAAATTCGGCGTGCTCATTGGTGGTTCTTATGACTGGAGCGGGCGTGGCATTGACGACATCGAGCCGGTCTCGGACGTGGCCACTTTTCCAGACGGCTCCAACGCCCTTTGGAAGGATTCCATTGACGTTCGTGAATACCGCTATTACCGCACCCGCTGGGGCCTCGCCGGCAGCGCCGATTACAAGTTGGGCGAAGGCTCCAACATTTATGCGCGCGGAATCTATAGCGACTTTCAAAACTACGGCGATCGTTGGGTCTATTCCGCTCAATGACAACACTCCCAATATAAGCTTACTGGGCGGCAACGGCGGGACGCCATCCTTCAATACCCAGGATCGTCGCCCGGATATTGCCATTGCCAGTTTTCTTATCGGTGGCAAGCACGTTTTGAGCACCACGTGGTTTTCCTGGGATGCGTCGGTGTCCCGGTCACGGGACGTTGACCGTGGCGCCGGCCAGGCCAATTTCGGGCAACCGGATGGCGCCACCAGTTCCTGCCAGTACGATCCAGCCGCCACCAAAAGTATTTATCGTCCGCAATTCACCTCCTCGTGCTTCTCGGAGGCCTACGATCCCACTTCGATGCAGCTCAGCGACGTCCAGATCGGCCACGGCAAGAGCGCGCAGCTGAATCTGCAGTTCGCGGGCGCTATGGCCAAGCGTTACCACCTCGGTTCACATGTGGCGAATATTGAAATTGGCGGTAAATTCCGCAACGAGCACAAATTTGACGATACCTTCAATGATGATTTCACGCCGAACGGAACCGTGCTGCTGAGTGACTTCCCGAACGGTTTTACCAACAGCGATTATTACAACAACAGCTACAGATTGGGCTACAACCCCAGTTATCAGGTGATCCGTAATTCCATGTTCGCCAACCTCGGCAACTTCACCAAAGACAGCAGCCTGGGGATTGATCCTGCAAACTACGATTTAGTCGAAAAAGTTGGCGCCGGCTATCTCATGAATTCCATAGATTTCAGCAGCCGAGTCCGCCTCGTTGCCGGCGTTCGTTTCGAGACCACCAATCTCAAAACTATTTCTTTCGATACCGCCACCAACACTTTGTCCGACCAGGCCACCGGCTCGTACCTGAAAGTTCTCCCCAGCGTTTCGCTGCGCTACGCGTTTACTGGCAATACCAACCTGCGGCTGGCGTATGGCCGCGGTCTATCACGCCCGGATCCTCAGGACATCGCCCAGGCTGTGACCTTCACGACTAATGGGAGCCCCGGGAGCCAGAAAAATACCGCCACGCTCGGTAATCCCGGCCTGAAGGCTGAGACCGCCGACAATTTTGACGTGCTCGTGGAGCATTACCTCAATCCCTTCGGGATTATTTCCGCGGGTTACTTCTATAAGAGATTGACGGACCCAATTGTCACCGAGAGTTTCGTTCTTCAAAATTTCCAACCTTCTCCCGTCGCGCCGGTGGGGACTTACACCGTCACTCAGCCCACCAACGCCGGCGACGCTTGGATTTCCGGATTTGAGGCCGCTTATCTTCAGCACCTCACTTTTCTTCCCGGCAAATTTGCCGGACTCGGTCTATCGGCCAATTACAGCTACACAGCTTCGCGAGCCAATGGATTGCCGGGCCGCTCTGATCATCCGCGACTGCTGCGCAACGCACCCAACACCTGGAACCTAAGCCCGACGTACGATCGCGGGCGTTTCTCCATTCGCATGGGCCTCTCTTACAACCAGGCAAATATCGCGTTCTACTCTTTCCAGGACGGCGCCGGCGGTTCCGATGTAACCCCGGGCGGCGTCAAAGGTCCGTTCGGCGACGGATATTTCTATTCGCACTTACAGGTGGACGCTCAAGGCAGCGTGCGCCTGAAGCACGGCCTGACTTTCATCATGTATGGGCTTAACCTCACCAACGAGGTCTTTGGCTTCTACCAGGGCAGCTCGCAATACATGATTCAGCGCGAATACTACGGCCCCACTATCGCCGCGGGATTCCGCTGGTCGCCGTCATTCGAGAAATGACTCGGATTCCAAATGACTGACACCCTGTAAACATGACCAAAAAACTGACGTTCATGGCGGTTGTCCTGTTGGCAGCCGTCTGGCCAAGCTCCTGTCTAAAAAAAACCATATCTTCCGCGAACGCCCCCGCCAAAAACGAAAGGGTGGTGCTGGTCGGCGCGGGCGACATCGCTGATTGCCGGGACCTTTCTGGCGCAGAAGCCACCGCAAAACTCCTGGATCAAATTCCCGGAACCGTGATGGCCGTGGGCGACCTGGCCTATCCCGACGGCACCAAAGAAAATTTCCAGTGTTATGACCAGACCTGGGGACGGCAAAAGGCACGCACGCGCCCCGCTCCCGGCAATCACGAATTTCATTCCAGCGCCGCCACTCCGTACTTCGACTATTTCGGAAGCGCTGCGGGCGCTCCTGGCGACGGCTTCTACAGCTATGAATTAGGCGCGTGGCACATCGTGGTGCTCAACAGCGAATGTGTGGACGTTGGTGGGTGCGGCGCAGGCTCTCGCGAAGAAAAATGGTTGCGCGCTGATCTCGCCGCCCATCCGTCCTATTGCACACTGGCGTACTGGCACAAACCGCTCTTCAGCTCTGGCGGAGCCCACGGCAACGACCTGGAAGTCACTCCTCTGTGGCAAGCCCTCTACGATGCGGGCGCGGACGTGGTCATCGGCGGGCACGATCACAACTACGAGCGTTTCGCGCCGCAGAATCCTCAGGGCGAGCCGGATACTGCTCGTGGCATTCGTGAATTTGTAGTGGGTACCGGCGGCAAAAACCTCCGGCCGTTTGGTCCCACAAAAGCCAACAGCGAAGTTCGCAACAACGAAGCCTTTGGTGTACTCAAGCTCACGCTGCGAGCCCGCGGTTACGATTGGCAATTCATTTCTCAAGCGGGCAAATCGTTTACGGACACCGGAACCGCCGACTGTCACTAATTGTTGCGGCTTAGAAGTGCGTTCAGACTATAAATTTTCATTCGCATGTCGAGGAGAACAATTATGAATTTCAAATCCGTATTGCTGGCGATTCTAGCGATTGGCTACTTTGATCGCCGCTCCTCGCCATCCCCCTATCAGGTTGCCAAGAAAATCCCTCTGCCCGGTGAAGGTGGCTGGGACTATCTCACCGTCGATGAGAGCGCGCGCCGGGTATATGTTTCGCACGCCACCCAGGTGGTAGTTCTCGACGCCGATAGCCTGGAGGTCGTTGGAAGCATTCCCGGGCTTGCCGGAGTTCATGGCATCGCCCTGGCGCCGGAATTCGACAAAGGTTTCATTACCTCCGGCCAGTCCGCTACCGTCGCGGTATTCGATCTCAAGATCTCTGCAAAAAACCGCGGAGGTCAAAGTAGGCAAGAAGCCGGATGCCATCGTTTATGACCCCGCTACAAAACGTGTTTTCGCCATGAACGGCGACAGTGAGTCTTCCACAGCAATCGATGCCAGCAATAACAAGGTGCTGGGAACAGTTGCACTCGGTGGCGGGCCCGAATCGACTGTCGCCGATGGAAAAGGCAATGTGTTCGTGAACCTGGAAGACAAAAGCGAGCTGCTGAGAATTGACGCGCAGACTCTGCAGGTCAAGGATCGCTGGCCGGTAGCTCCTTGCCAGGCGCCCTCGAGCATGGCCTTTGACGAAACCAACGCTCGATTGTTTCTTGGTTGCCGCAGCAAAGTGCTCGCGGTCGTGGACAGCCATACCGGAAAGGTTGTGGCCAGCTACCCCATCGGAGAAAAAGTCGACGCCTCCGCTTTTGATCCCGCGACCAAAATTATTTACTCCTCCACCGGCGACGGGCACGTCTACCGTTTTCATCAGGATTCTGCCGACAGCTACTCTGCGTTGGAACTCATTTCCACGGCGCCAGGCTCCAAGACCATGAACATCGATCGTAAAACGCAGCGTTTGTTTGTTCCCGCGCGCGAAGGTACCAAGGTTTCTGTCTGGGTACTCCAACCGTGAGCTTCTGGTGGTAGCTTGACCTGCCGCAAAGCGGCCGGACAACATCTGGACCCTCGCCTTCTCTAAATTGACGTTGCCGTCCCCTGCTCTTACCATTAGAGCGGTGAGTTGACGCACTCCGGCACTAACTATGAATACTAGAGCTCTCTTTTTCTCAGCTGTATTAATGTTCCCGGCCATTGCTGCGGCGCAGACCGCCGACGAGATTGTCACCAAGGCTTTAGCGGCCCGCGGAGGTGTGGACAAAATTAAAGCCGTCCATTCCCAACGCATTTCCGGAACTATCGAGTTCGCACCGGGAGCTACCGGGCCATTCATCGTGGAGCTGGAACGTCCTGGCAAAATGCATATTGAAGTTACCGTGCAGGGCCAGACTCTCATCCGCAGCTATGACGGCAAGTCCACCGGTTGGATCATTAATCCGTTCGCTACCCAATAAGGGCGTCGAGCCCATGTCCGCCGAGGACATCAGCAATATTGCCGACGAATCCGATTTTGATGGGCCGCTGGTGGACTACAAAGCCAAAGGCAATCAGATTGAACTGGCCGGCAAAGAGGATATCGAGGGCAAGCCTGCATACCGACTGAAGCTCACCAGCAAAAAAGGCGAAGCGCGCAGTTATCTCTTCGACGCGGAAACTTTCAATCTGGTCAGGTGGGAAGGAACCCGCAAAGTGGGCGACAAGGAAGTGCCTTGGGAATCCCTGTTTCGCGATTATCGTGACGTGAACGGCCTGAAGTTTGCCTTTGAAATCGATTCCGACGCGCCAGGCACGGAACAGTCGCAAAAAATAATGGCGGATAAGATCGAGCTGAATCCGCAGATTGATGAATCACACTTCGGCAAACCTGCCCGCACCTCCGCGCCGCCGCAAGACCCGCCACCACGGCGCCCGCCGACCTTCTGACAACGCCTCCGCCGCAAAATTAATCTGCGAGACTACTGTAATCAACGGATTATGGTTTTTGAGCGCCCGTCGGAATGCAGCGATGCGAGCGGTAGAGATCCGCAATCGCAGTAGGTCACCCCCAAATAAAATGTGCCTCGCGGCAAATTTCCGTAAACTGCGGTGTACTCGCCGCCGTCCAGTACCAGCCGTGATGACACATTGTAAGTTGCTGCCACCAAGATCACCGTCATGGTCGCGGGGTCACCGCGTTCGCCCTGCTGAAACCGGCCACTTCCATCGGCATATCCCCACTTTCCGCGGCAACGGATGTGAGTAGTCGAACGCCGTAAAATAATTCCGGTCGAATCCCCCGGCGTGAGGCCGACCCAGAAATCGCACGCCCTCGTTGAAATCAAAATGGTGTTTGCCGAAGTCCTTGCTCACGAGCAAGTCCACCCCGTGGCCCATCGCGCCAATGCCCGGAGTGCCTGTGCTGGTAGAGAGCGAAGCGGTGTACAAAACCGAAAATGTCGGCAGCGCACCCTTTTGAGAAATAATTCTGTATTTGAAACCTGCCCCGGAATCTCCCAGGCCCGCACTGCCATCATCGCGCTCAAACGGATTATTGGCGAAACGTAGTTCCAGGTTTTTGAAGATGCCGAACTTTATGAGTCCATTGATATTTTGGTGCCCGTCCGCCAGCTCCGTGCCGTATTCCACTTCGAGCACTCCCCGTTGGACCGCTTCTGCGGTAGTGGAAAACGTCGGGCGGTTGGGCACTGCGGTAATTTCCGGCGCGCTTTCTGGTTGATCCTGTTCCACTGGCCCTCGTGGCAGATTTGTCCGTTGCGGGTCGTCCTTCTTGTCCGTGCTTTTTTCCTGCGCTGGTGTTGTTCCTGAATCGACTGACTGCGCGCTGGCATGCGTCGGGAACATCAAGAGCAAATAGAAGCGCAAATCCCGCAACTGGATAGCGCCTTTCGCTGCGAAGAGGAGTTCATGCGATGGATGGGCTACATTCTAACTCTTCAGCGTCCCACCGCATGGATTAGCGCGCGCGCCTCAACGCGAAGTTCCCTGCGCTATTCTTTAGCGGTGTCTGATCCTTCCAGATAAAACTCCTCCCGCCATCGCCAGCCGGGCTGTGCGCCACCTGCTTGCACTCGCGCCTCATCACCTCGGACAAAGGCTCAACCTTTCTCTTTTGCGAACTCTCGCGCACCGATCCGCGCTTCCGCGAAATATCCGCCGCTGCCGGTTCTCTCCTGCACCGGATTCCAGCCCAGCAAGCCTCAGACGTAAGCCCGAACCCTGGCAGTCACTCGTTAAGTTTACTTACTAGTTATAATAACTAACTGATAGTAATTGCCGACGTGACTCTCTCCCCATTCGCATCGGCGTTGGCTGCTTATTGCAGCGGCGCTCTGCGCACTCATTCCCCTCACCGCCAGCGCCGATAAATTGCGCATCACCAGTGTTCCTTCCGGAGCCTCCATTCAGATCAACGGCGTGCTTGTCGGTACCACGCCTTACGAAAAAGAAATTCCTGGCGGCTATCTCCATAAAACCAAAACCACCATGGGTTCGCGCCTGGAACATCCCATGGTCGCGCGCCTCACTCTCGATGGTTATGCCGCCAAAGAAATACAACTCACCGAAGGCCCCATGAACTGGGTTTCGCTCAAGGGCCACAACTATGGCGGCTACTGGCTGCTGAAGACCGATCATTTTCATTTCGAACTGCAACCCGCCTCTCAAATCTTTACCGGTGGCGTGGAAAATGCTTCGACCGCCTCGGACCCGCGCCCGGTGCTTTCGCTCGAAGAGCTGGTTCGCCGCGCTAAGCCGGCCGTCGTCTATCTGAAGAGCCTCACAAAAAGCGGCACGGGATTCTTTGTTACGGAGACCGGAGTGATTGCCACCAATGCCCATTTGGCGCGGGGCGAAGAAGCCTTGCTCGCTACCCTGCCCGACGGCACCAGGCTGGAGGCCAAAATTGTCTATGTGGATCCGGAGCTCGATATCGCGCTGGCAAAAACGCCGGGTACCGGCTTCGCCCATCTCGCGCTCGCCGATGCCGCTACCATTCGCCAGGGAGAAACCGTCCTGGCTGTCGGTAATCCTGGAGACGCCATGCTGTTCAGCGTCACCAAAGGAATTGTCAGCGCCGTGGGCCGCTTCGATGCCGCCGGCCCCGGGACGTGGATTCAAACCGATGCCCCCATTAATCCTGGCAACAGTGGTGGACCGCTGCTGAACGCTCGCGGAGAAGTCATCGGCATCAATTCTCAAAAACTAATCAAGAAAAACGTAACCGGCATCGGCTTTGCTCTGAGCGCAACCGACCTGCTGGAAGTGCTCCACCGGTTTTATCCGGCACCTGCCAGACTGGCGGAAAGTTCTGCGTCCAGCGCACCTGCAAAATTACCGTCCGGCGCTTCCATGATGAATACCACTTCCGCCACGCAAGACGCGTCCGGGTTCGGCGTGGTCGAAATCACTTCCGACCCCGATGGAGCAGAAATTTATCTCGACGACAAGTTTGTCGGCACCACACCTGCAACGCTGCATATTCCCGCAGGCGCGCGCATCGCTGGTCCTGAAGTCTGCGCAACATGCCGATTGGAATCGCTCCATCAACATCCTGCGCGACAGCACCGTCACGGTAAAAGCTGTCCTCGACCAGCCTTAGCAAGCGAATGGCGAAGCCGATGTCCGAACCAACCACCAATTGCCGTCATACAACCCGGTGTGCTAGCATCCGCCCGATTGATCGCTGAGCGGTCAATCCACTGAAGAGGGACCTGCAATTCGATTCTCCTTCGCCCTGTTGGCGGTAAAAGGCGGGGCCGCGCTCTTCAGATTTTTAACTCGCCCAGGCGCAGGCCCGCGCCACTCTTACGAGCACGGACCTCGCATGATGGAGGTCTACATGAAGACGTATCTCACCAAGGACATTCGCAATGTTGGCATTGTCGGCCACGGCGGCACCGGTAAGACGCAGCTGGTGTCGTCGTTGCTGTACACCGCGGGGGCCACGCCGCGCTGGGGAAAAGCTGCGGATGGAAGCACCGTTACTGACTGGGACGAAGAAGAGATCGCGCGAAAAATTTCCATTCAAACCGCGCTCGCTCATGCGGAATGGCCTACCACCGCTGATCCCGCGAGCCACGCCCCTGGCGCGAAAGTAAAAATTAATTTCCTCGATTTACCCGGCTACTCCACTTTCATCACCGAATCCAAAGCGTCGCTGATCGCCGCTGACGCCGCGCTGATTACCGTGGACGCCCATGTCGGCGTGCAGGTCACCACCGAAAAAGTCTGGGATTATTGCGTGGAGTACGACATTCCGCGCGCCTTTGTGCTCACCGGAATGGACCGCGACCTTGCCAGCTTTGAGCGCTCCATGGAATCGCTGGAGCAGGTTTTCGGCCGCAACGTGGTTGCGCTACAGCTGCCTATCGGCCACGAACGCGCTTTCCGCGGCGTGATTGATTTGGTCGCCATGAAAGCGCATTTCTACCAGCCCGACGGCGACGGCAAGGTCACCATCGAAGAAATTCCCGCAGCGCTGGCCGACGACGCCAAGGAAGCGCATGAAAAACTAGTGGAGATGGTTGCCGAAGGCGATGACGCGCTGATGGAAGAATTCTTCAACGAAGGAACCCTGCCGCTCCCCGATCTTTTCGCCGGACTGCGGCGCGCCATCGTGGCCGAGAAGATCATTCCGGTGTTGATGACCTCGGCGCTGCACAATATCGGCAGCGTCAGCCTGCTTTCGTTCATCGCCGACGTTTTTCCGCATCCCGATGAGCATTCCATCGTCGCCTACAAAGAACCGGCGGGCAAAGGTGACGCCATCCCCGAAAAGTTTGACGATGCCCAGCCACTTTCACTATTTGTTTTCAAAACACTCGCGGATCCCTTCGCCGGGCGCATCAACTATTTCAAAGTGATGAGCGGCGTACTGAAAAATGACGCCACGCTGATGAATTACAATCGCAATCTGCCCGAGCGCTTCCAGCACATTCAGATTGCCCAGGGGAAACAGCTCACCGAAGTGCCGGAGCTGCATGCCGGCGATATCGGCGCCATCGCCAAGCTGAAAGAAACCGCCACCGGCGAAACGCTAGGCGACAAATCCAATCCCATCTTTTACAAGCGCGCCCCGTTGCCCGAACCGTCCATCACTTTTGCCATCGAGCCCAAGACCCGCGCCGATGAAGACAAGATTGGTGTGTCCGATTCACAAAATTCTGGAAGAAGATCCCGCCCTGCATTTTTCGCGCGACCCGCAAACCAAGGAATTCCTGCTCTCCGGCACCGGCCAGCAGCACATCGAAGTGGTAGTCGCCAAGCTTCACAAACGCTATCACGTGGACCTTACGCTCAAGCCGCCTAAAGTCGCGTATCGCGAAACCATTCGCGGACGTGCCGACGCCGAAGGCAAACACAAAAAACAGTCCGGCGGCCACGGCCAGTTCGGCGTCTGCCGCATCAAGATGGAGCCCGCCGAGCGCGGCAAAGGCATCGAATTCGTGGACGATATTTTTGGCGGCTCGATCCCCAAAAACTGGATCCCTTCCGTCGAAAAAGGCATTCGCGATGCCGCCGCGCGCGGCTACCTTTGCGGATTTCCCGTGGTGGATTTTCGCGTCAGCCTGTACGACGGCAAATATCACGACGTGGATTCCAGCGACATGGCTTTTAAAATCGCCGGCTCGCTGGCCTTTCAAAGAAGCGATGAAAGCCGCCAGGCCGGCTCTTCTGGAACCGGTCATGCACGTGGAAGTTTTTGCGCCCGATCAATATTCAGGCGACCTGATGGGCGATCTCAGCGCGCGGCGCGGACGCATCGCCGGCAGCGAAGTCCGCGGCCACAACGTGGTGATCAAAGCCCAGGTGCCCTTCGCCGAAATGCTCACCTACGCCAACGACCTCATCTCCAAAACGCAGGGCCGCGCCACCTACACCATGGACTTTTCCCACTACGACTACGTCCCCAACGAACTAGCCGAAAAAGTAATCGCCACCCACAAGCCCCATCGCCGACCACCACGCCGACGACGAAGGCTAGCAGGGAAGTCTTGTGGTTCGGAACTGCCGCATACTTGTTTGTCAGGGTGCGGTCTTTGAGTTTCGGTTTATCCATCACACACCAAAATGGTGCTTGCCGGAATTGCTCCGGCAGACCAACAATTCCTGCACCATGAAAAATACCGGCACGCAGAAGTGGGGCCCCCAAACTCGTTCCGTGCACGCTGGAGAACCGAACAAGCACGGTGTCGGCGCTCCGGTGGGCACCGAGATTTGCCGCAGCTCCACGTTTACATTTTCTTCCACCGAAGAAATGAAATTGTGGGCCGAAGGCAAGAGCAAAGCCTACATCTACACGCGCTACGGCAATCCCACCCTCGCGGTGGCCCAGGGAAAAATTGCCGCGCTCGAAGGCGCCGAAGCCGCGGTGGTCACCGCCTCCGGTATGGCCGCGATTTCTTCCGCGTTGCTCAGCGCGCTGAAACAAGGCGATGAACTCATCTCCACCGCGCAACTTTACGGCGGCAGCTATCGCCTGATGCGCGACATGTTTCCCAACATGGGCATCAAAGTCCATCACGTGGAAACCGATCTCGCCGGTCTGGAAGAAAAATTAACTCCCAAAACCAAAGTGCTCTACGTGGAGACGCCCACCAATCCGATGCTGCGCCTGGTGGATCTGCACAAAGCCATCGCCTTCGCAAAAAAACACAAACTCGTCTCCATCATCGATAACACTTTCGCCACGCCCATTCTTCAGAATCCCATCGCCATGGGTTACGACATGGTGGTGCACAGCGCGACCAAAGCACTGGCCGGCCATTCCGACATCATCGCGGGTGCCGTCGCCGGCAGCGCGGAATGGATGAAGCACATCCAGCACATGGTGATTTCGCTGGGCGGCTCCATGGATCCGGAAGCGGCGTTCCTACTGATTCGCGGCATGAAAACCCTGGGTCTGCGCGTCGAACGCCAATGCTCCAACGCGTTGGCCGTCGCGCAATTTCTGGAAAAACATCCTAAAGTTGAACGCGTTCATTATCCCGGCCTGAAATCGCACGCCGATCACGCGCTGGCCAGGAAACAGATGAGCGGATTCGGCTCCATGCTGGCTGTTGATTTAAAAGGCGGACTGCCTGCGGCGCGCAAGTTTGCCGATCGCGTGCGGCTTTTTCTCCTGGCCGTCAGCCTGGGAGGCGCGGAGTCTCTCGTGGCCCTGCCGCTCTACACTTCGCACTACAACATGAGCGCTGCGGAATTGAAGCGCGCCGGGGTCAGTCCTGGCACGATTCGCGTTTCTATCGGCGTGGAAGATCCGGAAGATTTGATCGCGGATCTGAAGCAGGCTTTGGGCGTAATCAAAAATATCTTGCAACACGGCTTTGCAGCGGAGAAAAATCAGTTGGACGCCAGCGGAACCGGAATGTCCCACCCCGGTTGTTCGGGCAGCAGCGAACGCACAATGTCTTCCAGTTCATGGGCGCTTTGCACCTGCTGCGGATAGTTGTAGCAATTGATTTCGTAGGTGCTGCCAAATTTCGCGCGCACCACTTGCAGTTCTTCTTCCAGGCGCAGCGCCACGCGCTGGGCATTGACAGGATCAGTCTCCGGCAGTACCAGCGCAAATAAATCCGCCGTTAAACGGTAGATGGAATCCGTCGGCCGCAATTTCCGCGATAAAGCCTTGGCGGTATCGCCCCAGGCTGCGGAATCTTCGCTGGCCTTTTCCGCGCCTTGGCCGGCTTTAGCTTTCACCAGCAACAGCGAGAGCGTCTTCTCCGTGGCCGCCGCGCGGCGGAATTCCATCGTCAGGCGATCCCAGAAATGATTGATGTCCGGCATCGATTGCAGCAGGTCCACGCTGGCCTGGTGGCGCAGCTCCACGTTGCGTTCCAGTTCCTCAAGCAATTGCTGCTTGAGCTTGCGCACCATGCCCTGACGATCCACCAGGTAGCCGATGAATAAAAGCACCAGGCCGCAAAAACCAAAAAACGCCACGCGCAGCGTCCACTTGTTGCCCACGGGATTTTCGAACACCAGCGGGTACATGAAGGCGGCCAGGCCGGCGGCCAGCACGAACACAAACACGGCGGCGAGAATCGTGAGATGTAGCTCACGACGCTCCAGGTGATCCAGTTCCGCGCGATTCAGTTTGGCCATAACGGTAAACCTTAAATGACACCCTGCCTGACGGCTCGTCTAGTTAGCGAACTCTCATGGTCGTTTCGGCTTACGCGGCGGGCAATAGACCGCGCGGAGCCAGCGTAGCCGAAACACTATTGCTGGATTGTTGTCACTCGTTTGAAGCCAGAAGAAAAACCCGGTGGTTTGGCCCTAAAGCGCGGTTTCGGTGCGCATGGTGAGATGGGAAAGACGAAGGGGTTGGGGCAAAAAAGAAAGGGCGGCGCACCGAAGCGCGCCGCCCTTAATTTGATTTTGCGAAGTGGGTTAGAGGGGCTGGACGTTAGAGGCCTGCAGGCCCTTAGGTCCCTTGGTAACCTCGAATTCAACCGCTTGGCCGTCATTCAACGACTTATAGCCATCAGCCACAATCGCGGAGAAATGCACGAACACATCTTCTCCACTCTGGCGCTGGATGAAACCGAAGCCCTTGCTGGCGTTAAACCACTTCACTGTTCCTTGTTCTTTACTCACTGCGTTACTCTTTTCTGTCAACCGGGTTACGGCTGAGCATTACTAAATTGAGCTATCTGGTGCCTTTCCGAGCCCCTCAACAGAGCCTGGCCGTCTTCGGCCGTACATAAAAAAAGGCCGCAAGTGTGACCTCGCGACCGCTTTCTTCACGTTCCAAAGGCGATACAAGAGCATCAAACGCGATCAAAGAGTACCACAAGGGCACAACGGTGCCAAGCACTTTTTCGCCGGGCCTGGGCCTTACGCGCCTCGGCATTCAATTAAATCCGAATACGGAAACGGTCATACGGGCGTAAGCGGCAACCAAGGCGGAGGATACCCCACCCCCATGTTTTCCAAAAAGAGGCTGGAAAGCATTGATGTGCAAGGGCCAGTTCTTCGTTTTCTCAGGGGCAAGGGCCAAAAAGAGATTCTGGTCGCTCATCTCGATTGCTGGTTGCAGAGCAGCATCGTGACCCGGAAGGTGGGGCGTTGATTTTCTAAGGTCTTCGGGCACTGCCATTAACGGCCAGCAGCTGGCCAGTCTCTCATCAACTCACCTTTAAATTCGCGTTGGCCCGCTTGGTTTTCCGCGCCAAATGACCAAGCTGACCGCCACGAACGAGTCCAGCGCTGCTGGTTCGATGGTAACCGTCGATGGACACCGTGCTGGGTCTTGCCGGCCGAGTCGTATCCGGATTCGATCTTTGAATCGCACGTAGGTGTGACGTAGCCCGGTCGGCACAGTCAGAACCGCATGCTTACCCCGCCGCCAGCGGACTTGGTCCCGAATCCTGCCAAAATTACCTCGCGAACATCCGAGGGATCGCGCGGGAACGTTTGCAGTTTTATGGCAGTTTCTTTCAACTGATCTGATAGCCTCTACGTAGACGGTCAGCCGTTCCACCGAAAAACCCATTCCACGCAGAGATGCGAACCTCCAGCGAGATGAACGTCCTTGTATACAATCTCGAATCGAAATCCTGCATCATTCATCGACTTTTTCTCATTTGAACTCTGAAGTCATCGACTTCTCATTTGAACTTGAAGTCATCGACCGCGCCCGCAATTGTATAGGTTTCCACCCAGCAAGCAGCAGGGCCGTTGCGTGAGTGGACGCGGTTTGTGCGGTGAATAAACGATTCAGCGAATCGCAAGTGAATTGCTGAGCTATTTACACATGGTTGGAAACGCGGGGCGGGAATGAGCGACTCCGCGCGAAATAATTTGTGGTGTGAACGCCAATACCCTGGCGCGGGAAGGCGTTGACCGCGAGCGCGGCGGCTACTTACCATGGAAGGATGGCGCCGCGGCTTCTCCGTTTTGGAAAATATTGTGGGCTTCCTGCCATAGTAGCGCTCTTCGCTGCGCTCTCTATTCCCGCACCTATGCAAGCTGCTGCCTTCGGCCATCAGTCCGAGAAAAAAACCAGTAAGACGGACAACCGCAAAGAAGATAAACAAGGCAAGGACAAGGCCGCAGGAAATTTTTCTGCCGCAATGCCGCAGGAGATTCCGCCGCTGCCGCTTTACAATCCGGCGCGCCCGATGTACTGGCTGCCGGCTCCGGCTCCCAGTGCGCGGCAGAATTTGATTCAGGGGGTGGAACTGAAATTCGCCTCCGGGGAGCAGAATTACAAAGCGGGGCATCTGGAAGCGGCGCGCAAGGATTTCGACGAAGCGGTGGACGCCATGCTGCAAAGCGGTGTGGACCCCAACTCCGATCCGCGGTTGAGCGAAGTTTTTCATCGCGTGGTAGACACCGTCTACACATACGAGTTGCAGGCGTTTCGCGCCGGCGACGGCTTCAACGAGGCTCCCGCGGTGCCCGCGCCCATTGACGAAGTCGCGGAGATGACCTTTCCGGTGGACCCCCGCCTGAAAGCCCGCGCAGAAGAGTCGGCCAAAAATATTTCCCACGATTTGCCCACCACCGTGAATGACGAGGTGCTTTCTTTTCTGAATTTTTTCCAGACCCCCCGGGGACGGGCCATCGTGGAAACCGGACTGCGCCGCGCGGGGCGTTATCGCGAAATGATTTCCGCAGTGCTGCGCGAAGAGGGCGTCCCGCAGGATTTGATCTACCTGGCGCAGGCGGAAAGCGCTTTTCAGCCCACGGCGCTTTCGCGCGCGGGGGCCCGGGGCATGTGGCAATTCGTGGCTTATCGCGGCCAGGAATACGGGCTGCGGCACACCTGGTGGCTGGACGAGCGGCAGGATCCGGAGAAAGCCACCCACGCGGCCGCGCAACACTTGCGGGACCTCTACAAAATGTTCGGCGACTGGTATCTGGCCATGGCCGCGTACAACTGCGGGCCGGGCAACGTGCAGAAAGCCATCGAGCGCACCGGCTACGCCGATTTCTGGGAACTGTACCGCCGCAACGTGCTGCCCAAGGAAACGAAAAATTATGTGCCGATTATTCTGGCGCTGACGCTGATCGCCAAGGATGCCCCGCACTACGGCATTCAGGCCGAGCCGGAATCGCCGGTCCCTTCGGACGTGGTGAAGCCCGGCCGGGCCATTGATCTGCGGCTGGTGGCGGAAACCATCGACGTCGACGTGGAAACGCTGCGCGCCCTGAATCCCTCGCTGCTGCGCCTGGCTACACCGGACGATCCGGCTTTTGAACTGCACCTGCCGCCGGGCACAGCGCAAAAATTTTCCGCAGAAATTGCGGACATTCCGGCGGACAAGTGGGTTAGCTGGAGGCGGCACCGGGTGGCCGCAGGTGAAACGCTTACTTCCATCGCCAAGAAATACCGCGTGACCCCCAAAGCCATCGCTGACGCTAACAATCTGGAGCACGCCACCGCGCTGGACACCGGCGAGAAACTGATCATCCCGGCGATTCAACCGGCGGCCGAGAACAAACGCCGCATGGTCAGCTATCGGGTTCGAAAAGGCGACACTTTTCTGGGCATTGCGGATCGCTTCAGCGTGGAGGCCGACGACCTTCGCAAGTGGAATCACCTCGCCGCCAACAAGGTGCGCCGTGGCATGGTTTTGCGCGTGTACACTCTCGATAGCACCCCGGAGTGGAGTGCGCGGGCGACCTCCAAGGGCACCGCGAAATCCAGATCCAATGCAAAATCCGCAGCCAAGCCTCGGACCAAAACAACCCGCCCGGCGGCAGTAGCGCAGAATCGCGTGCCCTCAAGCACCCAAGACTGAACCCCCGGTTCGCTGCTGTCCCAGCGCGAACCGGCTAATTTGCCGGGTCAACTTCGCAGAAGCGGTACAAATTCGAATGGAAACGCAGAATGCTTGACAACGCCGCGCAGGTGCGATAACAACGGCGGAAGGATAAAAAGACTTTTCCAGTCGCCGGCCGCGTTTACTGACTGGGTGAGCTCGAGTCCGCATACGCTTCCGGGAGGATGGCATGGATTTTGAGAAAGATAACTTCGAAGAAGATAACGAGCTCGCGCCGCTCGAAGAAGAAGAGGCCGGGGACGTCGACGAAGTAGTGGGAGTGGAGACCGACGAAGTGGTTGCCGACGACGACTCCGAAGACGAGGGCGAACAGCCCAAGCGCAGCTCCGCCCTTCCTAAGCGCGGGTCCACAAGTTCCGCGTCATCTGCCAGGACGGCCAGTAAACCTGCGGCCCGCAAGGCCAGCGCCAAGCCCGCCAGGCGCAAGGGTCCGGCGAAAAAGGCATCCGTGGGGAAGAGCAAAAAAGCCGCCAGGAAGGCCGGCGGCAAAGCCAAAGGAAAGAGTTCGGCTAAAGGCGCGAAGAAGAAATCTGGCGGTAAGAAAAAGAGACGCTAGCCGGAGCACTACTTTCGGACGGTTGCAGGGAGAGGCCCTCGTTGATGGAGGGCCTTTTTCTATGCCACTTTGGGCTGCTAACCGCGATTCGTACGCCGAACGGGTCTGCCGATTCGGGCCTCGCCGGCCCGCTTTGGAACAATTAGCGCAGCCCGGCCCGTCACTATTGACTAGGTGTGTAAGTGAATTTACATTACTGGTATGCCCAAGGCCCTGGAGCAGATACGTCGCATGCGCGGCGGCGCGCAGTCACACCTGATGCGTTGCACCGATGGGCACTATTACGTGGTCAAGTTCCAAAATAATCCCCAGCATCGCAGAATTCTGGTCAACGAACTGCTAGGTACAAGGTTAGCGTCGCGGCTGGGGCTGCCCACGACGCCGGTGGCCATTATCGAAGTGTCCGAGGAATTGATTCGCTTGACCCCTGACTTGGCAATGGAACATCCGCGGCATCGGGTGCCCTGCCATGCGGGGTTGCAGTTCGGCTCCCGATATCCGGGCGATCCGCGGCGGCTGACACTGCACGATTTCCTGCCTGACGAGCAACTGCGGCAGGTCGGCAACCTTCATGATTTTGGGGGCATGCTGGTTTTTGACAAATGGACGTGCAATACCAACGGGCGCCAGACCCTGTTCATGAATGAGCTTCATCGGGCGAATGCCGGCGCCTTTCCAGCGGGGGCGGGTCGTGAGCCGGACTGCACCTACCGCACCCTGATGATCGACCAGGGATTTTGTTTCAGCGCCGGAGACTGGAAATTTCCGGACGCGCCGCTGCGCGGATTGTATTCACGCAACCGCGTATACGAGGGCATCACCGGGATGCAATCGTTCGGGCCCTGGCTCGAGCGCCTGGAACAGCGCATCACCGACCGGGTGCTTGATGATGTCAGCCGCGACATTCCTTCAGAATGGTACGGCGATGAATATGAGGATTTGCTGCGGCTGCTGGAGCAGTTGTTGCGCCGCCGCTCGCGGGTCCCGGAACTTTTGATGGAAGCCAAGAAATCCAACCGCCAGCCGTTTCCCAACTGGGTCTGAGCTATGAGTGAATCGCCATCGCTATCGACGAATTCGACAAATTCCGCGAGCGAATATACCTACATCTACCGGGTGCTGCGTTATACACCGAGCCTGGTGCGCGACGAGTGGATCAACATCGGCATTTTGATTTTCAATCCGCGCACCGGAGAGCGCCGCTTGCGGCTGCTCGAAGAGGAGGAAGAGTATCGCCGCGTGCGACGCTTTCATCCTCAGGCGGATGAGGCGCTATTGCGCGCGCTGCGCGATGACCTGGAAGACCGTTTCCAAACCTTCCGCTCGCCGGTACTCGATACCGGCGGCCAGTATCACTTGGACTGGCAACAATTGCTGGCCAAGTGGGACGACACCCTCTCCAATAGCTCTGCAGATGGCTCCGCAGAAAGGCCTGCTCTCACTGGCTGATCTCGATACTGAACTCGATCGTCTGTATGCCGACCACGTAGCGGTGCAATACGCTCCGGGCCGCGTGGGCGCGCCGGGCAGCCGCACGACCGTGCGCTCGTATTGTTCGCAGGTTTTTCGCCAGGCCCATTTGTGGGATCGTATCGAAAAATCCGTGCGTGCCGAGCAGTGGACTCTGCCAGGCGATCCCATGCGCATTGATTTCAGCTACCGGCGGAACGGCACGCGTGGATTCGTGCAGACGCTTTCGGTCACTCGCGCACCTGGCGATTTCAAGCAGCTGGCGTACACCGCGGAGCGCATCCAAGCCAAGGAAAAACAGAAAACGGAATTTGCGGCGGTCACGGATGTGCCGCTGGTTCCCGGAAACAAGCGCGACGATTTTGTAGCCGCCTCGTTGCGCGAGGTAGGCATCGAGCCCGTGGCTATGGAAGGCTTCGCCGTGTGGGTGGCCAAGCTGAAACCGCTGCTGCTGCAATAAGGCGCTACAGCATCGGCTCGGACCAGTTCTCCAGCGACTCTTTCACTTTGTGCAGGAACTGGTGCGCGATGGCCCCGTCCACCACGCGGTGATCGTAAGACAGCGTGACGTAGCACATCGAGCGAATGGCGATGGAGTCGTTGATCACCACCGGGCGCTTTTCGATGGCACCCAACCCCAGTATGCCCACGTTAGGCTGGCTGATGACCGGCAAGTCCGAATAGCCCGCCAAAAACTCCGGGATTGGTGATGGAAAAAGTGCTTTCCTGCACTTCTTCGGGCTTCAGTTTTTTGGAACGAGCGCGCTCCGCCAGATCGTTCATGGTGCGCTGAATGCCCAGAATATTTTTCTCGTCGGCATTCTTCACCACCGGCACCAGCAGGCCCCAGTCGAGCGCCACCGCAATGCCGATATTGATTTCCTTGTGCATCACGATGTTGGTGCCGTCCAGTGAAGAATTCAGCGTGGGGTAGGCGCGCAGGCCGGCCACCGCCGCCTTCACGAAAAATGGCATGAAGGTCAACTTGGTGCCGTTGCGCTTTTCGAATTCGTCTTTCGACTTGGCGCGCAGCGCGGCGACCTTGCTCATGTCGATTTCGTCCACCGAGTACACGTGCGCGGACACCCGCTTGGAAGCCACCATGTGCTCGCCGATGCGCTGGCGCATCATGCTCATGGGGTGCACTTCGTAATCGCCGAAATAAATCTTCTCGCGGGGCACCGCGGATTCGAACGCCGCGTGAACTTGCCCGCCGTGTTGCCGCCTTGCTGCACCGCCTTGTGATTGCCTGCGCGGGAGCTTGCCGCGGAGGTGGTGGCGGCATGGAAGGCGCAGTGCGCGCCGGAGCCGCCGACGTTGATCCGGGAGTTGAAGGCCTCTTCCAGCTCCTGCTTCGGTCTCGCCGCTTTCTTCTGCCTGATCGTAGGCACGTCCGTGCCTGCTGTCCGCCGCCGGCGATCAAGGCTTCGATGTCCTGCTTGCTGATGCGTCCGCCCGCGCCCGTGCCAGTCACGCCGCTCAAATCAATGCCGTGTTCCTTGGCCATGCGCCGCACCAGCGGCGAGCTGTGAATGCGCGCGCCGTCTTTCGCGCCAGACGCGGCGCCACTGGCCGCCGCCGGCGCGCCCGTAGCACCTGCTGACGCCGGACGTTGCCGCAGCCGTGGCAGTGCTCGCGGCTGTCAGAGCGGCGGAGCTGCGGCCTTTCGCATTCGCCGGTGCGGACGGCCGTGGAGGCGCCTGCGCCGCCTTGGCCGGCTGCGCGGCGCTCTTCGCAGCGGCTGGCGGTGCCGGAGCTTCCGCAGGCGCCGCGGCGCTGGCAGAGCCCGCCGCATCAATCACGCCGACGACCGTCTGGATAGGCACGGTCTTGCCTTCCGCAACCTTGATCTCTTTCAGCACGCCCGCCGAAGGCGAGGGAATTTCCGCGTCCACTTTGTCGGTGGAGATTTCAAACAGCGGCTCGTCGCGCTCCACCTTATCGCCCGGCTTCTTGAGCCACTTGGTGATGGTGCCTTCAAAAATACTTTCGCCCATCTGCGGCATTACGATGTCTACGGCCATGTCGATCTCCTCGGAAACCAGTTGAACTTGGACGCGCTTCTGCGCCCATCAATCTTCTCTCGTAGTGCTAATACCGCGCCAGCTCTTTGGCGGCGTCAAAAACTTTTTTGGCGTTCGGCAAAAAATATTCTTCCAGCGGCGGCGAATAGGGCACCGGAGTATCCAGCGCGGTCACCCGCAGCAGCGGCCCATCCAGATCGCCAAAAGCTTTTTCGCAAAGTATGGCCGCGATCTCGCCGGCAATCCCGCCGGTGTGGGTGTCTTCATGCACCACCAGGCAGCGGTTGGTTTTCTTCACCGATTGCAGAATGGTTTCTTCATCCAGCGGCAAAAGCGTGCGCAGGTCGATCACTTCCGCTTCGATGCCTTCTTTCGCCAGCGCCTCCGCCGCCTCCAGCGAAGTATGCATCATGGCAGCGTAGGAAATGATGGTCAGGTGCTTGCCCGGACGCCGCACGATGGCTTTGCCGATGGGCACGGTGTAATCGCCGGCCGGCAGCTCTTCCTTGATGCGGCGGTACAAATACTTATGCTCGAAAAACAGCACCGGATTATTGTCGCGTATCGCGGCCTTCAAAAGGCCTTTGGCGTCGTATGGCGTGGACGGATAGATAACCTTCAGTCCCGGGCGTATGCACGAAATACATTTCCGGATTCGCGGAATGAAAAGGCCCGCCATGCACGCCGCCGCCGGACGGGCCGCGCACCACGATGGGCGCAGGCGCGTTCCACAGGTAATGCCCTTTGGCCACGAAATTGGTCAGTTGGTTGAAGCAGCAGGCGATGAAATCGATAAATTGCATTTCCGCGATGGGCCGCAGTCCCAGATAACTCATCCCGCAAGCCGCGCCGATGATGGCGCTCTCGCTGATGGGCGTGTCGATGACGCGCTCCCATCCAAAGCGCTGCAGCAACCCCTCGCTGGTCTTGAACGCCCCGCCGTAAACGCCCACATCTTCGCCCAGCAGCACCACCGCCGGGTCCCGCTCCATCTCTTCAAACATGGCCTGCTTGATGGCTTCGAGAAAAGTGACCGGCGCGGCTCCGCTGACTGTCCGCGGCTCCGTTCACTTTCGGTTTTTCCGCTACCGCTGCGTGGGAATCGGCCATGGTTATCTCCTTTTCCCTTGCGGCGCTGGTGCGCGGCTTCTTTGCAGCTTTCGGCGGGATCGGTAGCGCTAGCTTCTTTGCGTGAGGCGCCATTTTTCACCGCGGCAGCGCCTGCTTTAGCCTTGCCATTGGCGTTTTTTCCATTCGAACCGGCAACTTTCTTCGTTACCGTTTTTGCCGGAGTCGTGGGCGCCATCTTGCTTTCGTTATCGGCCAATTCCGGCGGTGCTGGAGTAGTATCGCCAAAATGGATCGGCGCATTCTTGCCGCCCGAGCCTTTGCCTTCGCCAAATCCTTCCACGGACCATACCGCCGCGATACTCGATTTGGGCGGCGTCACTTCCGCTTTCGAACGTTCCCACTTGGGCGCAATCTTGTGGCACTCGTCGCCGGTGCAGTACACCCCTTCGGCGGCAAACTCCGGAGGCGGCATCGGCGAACTCTCCGCGAAATCGCGTTCCTTGCTCAGCAGCGTTTCAATGCGCTCATCAATTTCTTTTTTGCTCTTGGCATCCAGCAACTTTTCGCCGGTCAGAAACTTTTCGTACAGCACGATGGGATCGCGCTGCTTCCAGTATTCGAACATGTCCTTGGGCACATATTCCGCCGGATCATGCTGCGCGTGCCCGCGCATGCGCATGGATTTGGCTTCGATCAGGATGGGCCCTTCGCCGGCTCGCGCGCGCTCCACCGCTTCCTTGGTGGTGGTGTACACCGCCACCACGTCGTTGCCGTCCACGATGTAGCTGGCGATACCATAAGCCTTGGCGCGATCGGCCAAGATCTTTCACCGGGACTTGGCGCTTCACCGGCGTGGAATACGCCCACTGATTATTTTCCAGGATCAAAACGAACGGCGCTTTTTGCGAAGCCGCGAAATTCAGTCCTTCGTGAAAAACTCCCGTGGAGCTGCCGCCGTCGCCGATCCACGTCATGGCCACAATTTTCTGCCCCAGGTAGCGCCCGGCCATGGCCACGCCGGTCATCACCGGAATCAAATCCCCCAGCATGGAGATCGGCGAAACGATGTGCAGATTCTCCAGGTCCCCAAAATGGCTGGTGCCGTCCTTGCCGCGCGTCGGCGAAGAGTACTTGGCCATGTGCTGGGTGAAAATATCGCGCGGCGGCACGCCTTTCACCAGCAACGCGCCGATATTGCGAATCATGGGAGCGAGCCAGTCCTTCTTTTCGAGCGCGTACGCCGTGCCCACGGAAATGGCTTCCTGGCCTTCGCTCGAATACAGTCCGCCGACAATCTTGTTCTGGCGGAATAGCTTCACCATGGTGTCTTCCACGGCGCGGTTCAAGCGCATGTAGTAGTACAGGTCCAGGTATTGCTGCCGCGTCAGTTCCTTCTTCATCCGCGCTCCACTGAATCGATGGCGACGACCATGCTTCTACAGTTTGCTGCGACGGTTCTAAACCATTTTTGAAGGCGCGCCGCCCGTAAATGTTCGTCAGCGGCATTCAATCGTGCCAGCAATTCCGATCTCGGCGTTTCGCGCATCTCGCAGTCCGAAACACTCCAGCCAAAATTTCGTACCACTGGTTGCATCGCTTCCTCACGCGTCACCGCGCGCTCCAGAATCTTTTCGAGCGAAGTCGCCTTCCGCCCGGCAATGCCGCACGGCACGATCAAATCGAAGTAGCGCAAATCCGTCGACACATTGTAGGCAAAGCCGTGAGAGGTAACCCAACGGCTGATATGCACTCCGATGGCACCAAGTTTTTCTTCCGCAGCCGCCGGCCTTTGATCATCGGCTTGCCGCACCCATATGCCGGTTTTCCCGGCCACCCGCTCGGCACTGATCCCAAATTCCGCGCTGGCTCGAATCATGATCTCTTCCAGCAGAGCGCACGTACCAGCCCACGTCTCTTGCGAATCGCTCCCAGATTGAGGATGGGATATCCGACCACTTGCCCGGGCCCGTGATAGGTAATGTCTCCGCCACGGTCGGAAGGATGAAACTCCACATTTTTCTGCCGCAACACCTGCTCCGAAGCCAGCAGATGCTCGCGTTTTCCGTTGCGTCCCAAAGTAATCACATGGGGATGCTCGCAAAGCAGCAAGACATCCTCAATCAGGTCGCGCTTTACGCGCTGCTACCACACGCTTCTGCAGTTCCCAGGCATCGGCGTAGGCTATCAATCCCAAATCGACGATGTAGCAAATTTTCATTAGGCTCTATTTCAACAAAGTGGAGCTACACCGATCAAACGTTGATCTGCAATCCGCGCACGGACGCAAAGGCATCGCCCATGCCTTCCCACACTGTGGGATGCGCATGCATCATGTTCATCATATCGTCTACAGTGCCTTCCAGATGCAGCACTGCGGCAGCTTCCGACAGAATTTCCGTGGCCAGCGGTCCGATGATGTGAATTCCCAGCACCTCGCCGTATTTTTCATCCGAGACCACTTTGATGAAGCCGCCGTGATTCCCAAGAATGGTGGCCTTGCTGTTTCCCACGAAGGGAAATTTCCCGGTCTTCACCGCATAACCCGCGTCGCGCGCCTGCTTTTCCGTCAAACCGATGGAACCAATCTGCGGCTCGCAATACGTGGCATTGGGAACGCGCAGTCTTATTGATCGGCTGCGTCGGTTTTCCCGCGATGTGCGTAACCGCCACAATTCCTTCCATCATGGCGGCGTGCGCCAGTTGCGGCAGCCCCGCGACGATGTCCCCGATGGCGTACAGGCCTTTTTCGTCTGTTTCCATGTGCGGCCCGGTTAAGACAAAGCCACGATCCATTTTGGCTTTCGATTTTTCCAAGCCGCAATTTTCCGTCATAGGCTTGCGACCCACGGCCAGCAAAAGCTTTTCAGCCTGCAGCGTCTGCTTTTTCCCATCCTTGTCGGTGAACACCACGGTCACGCCCTTGGCGTCTTTCTTGACCGATTCCACTTTGCTGCTGGTATGAATCTGAATGTTTTTCTTCTTGAAGGCTTTTTCCAGCTCGGCGGAAATTTCTTCATCTTCGACCGGCACAACGCGCGGCAACGCTTCCAGAATAGTCACCTGCGTTCCAAACGAATTGTAGATGGAGGCAAACTCTACGCCTACGGCGCCCGCGCCGACCACGATCAGCGTCTTGGGTATCGCCGGCAGCTCCAGGATGGAGCGATTGGTCAAAATAGTTTTGTGGTCCGGCTCGATCCCGGGAAGCACGCGCGCTTCCGAGCCAGCTGACCATCAAAATATTGGACGCCTCAATCGCTGTCTTCTTTCCGTCTTTCTCCACGCTGACGCGTCCGGGCCCTTCGTAGCGCCCCCAACCCAATGCCGATTCAACCTTGTTCTTCTTGAAAAGAAATTCAATGCCCTTGGAATGTTTCTTCACGATCTTGTCTTTACGCGCCAGCACGTTGGCCCAATTAATCTTCAGCCCGCTCACTTCAAATCCCAATTCCGCGGCATTTTTGAAATGATCGTAAACGTCGGCGTGGTGCAGCAACACTTTGGTTGGAATACAGCCGACGTGCAGGCAGGTCCCGCCGAGGTAAGGATCTTTTTCTACTACGATCGTCTTCAATCCCAACTCTCCGGCACGAATGGCCGCTACATACCCGCCCGGTCCGCTGCCTATAATCGCCACATCGTACTTAGCCACTCAATTCTCCTTCCGCACGGTTCGTCTAACGCAGCCCCAAAGATTGCGCCTAAACGCTTCACGTTACTGTACTAATAGTGCTTAACCGCGAGCCGTCGGGCTTGGGCGGCAGGGACCAGCCTGGCAAAGGCCAGGCAATCCGCGGGCATCCAGACAGGCGGCTGCCGTCACGTCCGGCAAATCGTCAATTTTAGCAGCCCGTCACCATGCCCGCAACAAGGGGCGTGCAACGCTGTTCCTGCCCTCTTCCGAACCATCGATTCACCGCAAAAATAAGAATGTCAAATATTAAATAATTGTTACTTGCTATTTACGTTACTCACCTATATATTCACGCCCTCTTCTTGGTACTTATGCGTTCACAGTAACCATTAAGTTACTATTCACCGCGGGGCGTCCCCTCAGGAAGGCTGGACAGTCATGTTGATGCGATCCGGGGACTTGTGGCACTGCACCAACCCCGCTTGCCACGCAGAGTTATGCGTCGGCCCAAGCCGGGAAATTGAAGTAGATCACGTCTATTGCGCCTGCGGAGGGGTAATGAATAAACATGACCTTCCGCCGGCATTCAGTTACCTCGATTTCCTTGGCGACAGGAAACATCAAATTTTTGACACTCGCCCCGCAGGCACTCTGCAGAACGTGCGAAAGGATTGACCATGAACGACGACTCTACTTCGTTAGCACACCGCGATGAATCCGGGCGAATCAACAAAAATTCTCTGGTCGCGCGGGCTGGCGTGGTCCGGACCTTTGGCGGAGTGGGTGGTTTTCTCGCCATCACATTTCTCGGCGCAGGAGTTTATCTGCTGCAGGAGGCCCTCAGCGATCCGCTGCGCGCGCAAGCTGTCGGCCTGATCGCCGGGGCGTTTATCCTGGCGCTGTCGACCATGCTGCTGTACTTTCTCCTCAGCCCTCGCCCCGGATATCGCCGCAGAAAGGCCCGTCGACGCGGCCGGTGGACTTCGCCGCAGCCTCATGTCGGGAATAATGCGGCAATCGGAATTCCCGCCGAGACAGCGGTGGTGCTTCCAGTTCCAGCTTTAGTTCAGGCTATAGTTCCGGATTCCACGGCAGAAAACGCCGGCGGGTTACCTCTGCCGGCCTAGGCCGTGCCGGAAAACACAGTGGGGCACCGCCCACCACTACGCTCTGGGGATGGCCGCGAAGTAGCGCTCTTCCAGAATGCGCTGGTGGTGCAACTCGTGTCCGGCGGTCATGAAGGCCAGCGCGCGCACGCTCACTTCTTTATCGCTGGCGGTTCCGCGGCGCAGCCAGGCAGCGTCATTCAACGAGCGAAACAGTGCGATGGAAGCGCCCCGTATCGCCGCGAATTCGTCAGTCAGGTCGGCCAACCGGCGATCACCGAATGCGCCGTTTTTAACGTAGTCGTTCTGTTCGAATCCCGCGAGGGGCGTTCGGTCTCCGCGCGCGATGCGCATGGCCCGGTAGGTGAACACCCTTTCGGCGTCCGCCAGGTGCCCGACAACTTCCTTCACACTCCATTTATCGGGACCGTAGCGAAAGTTGCCTTCCCGTTCGCTGCGAGCGGAAAGCAGCTGCATCATCTGTAGCCGCTGCGCCTCGAGCGCAGCCACGGCATCGTCGCCGGGTACCAGCGCAATGTAACCCGCGTAAAAAGGAGCGTACTCGCCGGCTTCAGGTCTTCCTGGTTTCATCGCTTGCACCAACCTCGTGTACTCCGATTTGATGTTGCACCTGCCGTCGAAATTCCTGCGGATGGGAAATCAAGACAAATGATTCAGGCGTGCCGCCGGTGCCATGCACGATGACGTTTCCGTATCCCAGCATGCGGCCCCACATGCTCTCCACCACGCCGATGCTTTCGACTCGGGAAAGCATCAGGTCCAGAGTGCGCCGGCTGCCCAAGCCCGGTTTTGATCAGCACGCGCCGGTTGGTCACCGCCATCTCCGTGGCATTGCGCTTGGTCATGCCCCAGGCCAGATTGATCAGTGCGACCACCACCAGGATTACCCCCAGAGCCAGCGCTGTGGTCATGCCTCCCGGTATGCTGGCGGAGTACTGCGCCAATTCCGGACGCTTGGCGGCAACCTCTGCCAACAACCACAATCCCGGAATTCCCAGCAGCAGCGCGACGAACAGCGGACCCAGCAGCACGATCCAATGGTGGCGGGTCTGGTACAGCAGCGTTTCGCCCGGCACCATATTTTTTTCCACGTAGCTCATCGTTTGTCCCGCTCACGGCCGCGCAAGTCTCTGTAACGTTTTCCTGCGCTGCGCGAAATCATACTTGATACTCTAGGCCCTTCAAAGTGCGCGTCCGGCCCTTCTGCGGCTTTGCGCGACTCAATGCCGGAGGCGTTATGAGCATGGTACTCCAGAAAGCGCGGGTGGCATTTCAAGGTGAGCCCGGCGCCTTCAGCGAAGCGGCCGCCGTCCAACTGCTGGGCAGCGCCATCACTACCGTGCCGCGCGCCACTTTCGACGCCGCCTTCGCCGCCATAAAGGATAGCTCAGCCGATGCGCTGCTGGTGCCGGTGGAAAATACTCTGGCCGGCTCGGTGGTGCGAGTTTTCGACCTGCTTCTGGAAAGCACCCTGCAAATTATCGCCGAAACAATTCTTCCCATCGAGCATCACCTTATCGGTTGCCCAGGCGCATCGCTAGCCGACATTCGCTCGGTGGCTTCTCATCCCATGGCGCTGGCGCAGTGCGAACGTTTGTTTACCGATCATCCTTCGTGGAAGCGCGTGCCCGCCGAAGATACCGCCGGCAGCGTGCGGGAAGTTCTGGCGCGCCAGGACAAATCCTTCGCGGCCATTGCGGGCCAACGCGCCGCCGAGCACTATCGCGGGGTCGTTCTCGCATCGTCTATACAGGACAACGTTGAAAATTTCACTCGCTTCGTCTTGCTGGTGCCGCACGGTGAAGCGCCCGCTTTTGCAAAGCCCGACGCACACAAAATGTCTATCGCCATGCGTCTCGCACACCAACCAGGCGCATTGCTGGCTTCGCTGCAACCCTTTGCGCATCACAAGGTAAACCTGCTCAAAATCGAAAGCCGGCCCATCCATGGCCGGCCCTGGGAGTATCAGTTCTTTCTGGACGTGGAGTCCGATCGCCCAGGCGCCCTGGAAGAAGCTCTCGCCCAAGTGCGCAGCGCCACCGCCGAAGTCCGCGTCCTCGGCCGGTATTCCGCGGCTAAAATTTTTTAGTGAGTTTAGATCTGAAAAGATAAGCGCCGGTTGCTAATGATTCGAGAATTTAGGGTTACCGCTGAAGGCAGCCTAGCGGCTCCAGTCGCTAACAATTTTCGGTGGTTTCAACATCGTCTGCAACACCACGCAGTATTGTTCCGTTTTCTCCTGTAGCGCTTTCAGTTGGTCCGCGGTGGCCTCCGGCGCGTCCACATCAAATTTCATCCGGATGGCTTCAAATCCCACGGGCACCTCTTTGGAAATGCCCAGCGTGCCCTGCAAATCCATGTCGCCGCTGACGGTCACGGCAATGTGTTTCGTCGGCACGCCCATGGCCGCCGCCACCAACTGGCAGGTGAGCTGCGCGCAAGCCGCCAGCGCGCCGAGAAGTAAATCACCGGAACACGCGGCACCACCGGCACCCCCTACTCCGGTGTGGGCTTCCGCCTGATAAATTGCTCGCCCTATATCCACGGAGCAACTCAGCGGACCGGAAGTTTCTCCGCCCTTGGCGGTCAACGTGATGCGCGACGCGCTTGGTTCGCGGCGATACTTTTCCTTTAACGGCCGTTGCACAGACCTGATATCCGGCGTGCTACCCATTGACCCTCCCAGGAAATTTGCTATCCCTCACCCAAATTAGATGCCGCAAATTTGACTGACACCATGATAAAACGGAACCACGATGGACGAGCGGTTCAGCACAAATGATCCAGCTGCCTTACATTCCAAGGAACTGGCGTCGCTTCCAACCGGATCGCGCTTTGGACGGTACGAAATTCTCGGTCCCCTGGGCGCCGGCGGAATGGGCGAGGTTTATCGCGCGCACGATTCGCGGCTGGGCCGGGATCTGGCCGTCAAAATTCTTTCCGGCAAATTATCAGCCAACGCCCAGGACCTGGCGCGTTTCGAACGGGAAGCTTGTTCGGCCTCGGCGCTGAATCATCCCAATATAATTACGATTTTCGAACTCGGCCAGGTGGACTCCACCCACTATATCGCTATGGAGCTTGTCGAGGGAGAGTTGCTTCGAGATGCTCTGCGTGCCGGACCGCTGCCGTTGCAGAGAGCCATCCCGCTGGCCGCGCAGATTGCCGATGGCTTGGCCAAAGCGCACGAAGCCAACGTGGTGCATCGCGATCTGAAACCGGAAAATATCATGATTACGCGCGACGGCCTGGTGAAGATTCTGGACTTTGGTCTAGCCAAATCCGTGGCCCCCGCCAGGCACGAAAGTGATGACACCGCCGGCACCTCTCTGACTTCTGCCGGCACAGTCATGGGCACCATCGCGTATATGTCTCCGGAGCAGACCCGCGGGCAGCCGCTGGATTTTCGTTCCGATCAGTTTTCCTTCGGATCGCTGCTGTACGAGATGGTGACCGGCAAGAAAAGTTTTGCACGCGCCAGCAGCGCGGAAACGATTACTGCCATTCTTCGCGATGAGCCCGAACCGGTCGCGGCTCTCAATGTTCAGGCTCCCGCGCCGCTTTGCTGGGCCATTGACCGCTGCCTGGCCAAGAATCCTTCGGATCGTTTTCCGTCCACGCGCGATCTGGCGAAGGATCTCGCCAACATCCGCGATCGGCTCTCCGAAGCCCCTTCGCGATTTTCGCCAGTTCGCCTTGCGAATCTGCCCACGCAGCGAACCGGTTTTATCGGCCGCGACAGCGAGCTCGCCGCCGTCAAAGAATTACTGTTGCGCGATGAAGTGCGCCTGGTAACCCTCAGTGGACCGGGCGGCATCGGCAAAACCCGGCTGGCGCTGCAGGTTGCCGCCGAAGTCGTTGGCTCCTTCCCTGGCGGAGTTTGTTTTATCCCTCTTGCTGGTGTGACCGATCCCACGCTGATCCCCTCAATCATTGCGCAATCCCTGGGCATCAAAGACGCCAGCCGGCAGATAAATATTCAGGGTCTGAAAGACTACCTTCATGATTTGCGCAATAACTTGCTGCTGCTCTTCGACAATTTTGAGCACATGCTCTCCGTGGCTCCGGCCGCCGCGGAATTGGTGAGCATCGCTCCCAAGCTCAAACTTCTGGTGACCAGCCGGTCCCGCTTACACGTGTACGGCGAACACGAATATCCGGTACCGCCGCTGGCTCTGCCCGATCTTCGGGCTTCGCTGTCTCCCGAAGTTCTGTCCAAAAACCCAACCATCGCGTTGTTTCTCGAACGCGCCGCCGCAGTGAAGCCGAATTTTAAGCTCACCGACGAAAATGCTCTCGCGGTGGCTACCATTTGTACTCGCCTCGACGGGCTGCCACTGGCGATCGAACTGGCCGCCGCGCGCATCAAGCTGCTTTCACCGGCGCAAATGCAATCGCGCCTCGAAAGCCGCCTGCAATTACTCACTGGCGGCGCCAAAGATTTGCCGCTGCGGCAACAGACGCTGCGAGGAACTATAGATTGGAGTCACGGCCTGCTGAGTCCTGCCGAGCAGGCGCTGTTCCGCAGGATTTCTGTTTTCGCCGGCGGCTGCACGTTGGATGGGATCGAAGCGGTCTGCAACACGAAACAGGACCTTGAACTGGACGTGCTCGAGGGCACCGAGTCGCTGGTGGACAAAAGCCTGCTTCAGCACGTCGAACACCTGCACGGAGAATCACGTTTTGTTTTGTTGGACACCGTTCGTGAATATGCCGCGGAGCGTTTGACCGAGAGCGGAGAGGAAAACGCAACGCGGCGCGCGCATGCAGCCTACTGCCTGGTGCTCGCCGAAGAATCCGCATCCTACACCTCCGATCCTTCCAAGACCGAATGGGTGCATTCCTTTGAACTCGACCACGACAATTTTCGCGTGGCTTTGGAGTGGCTTACCAAGACCGGCAACGCCGAATGGGGCTTGCGACTGGGCGCTGCGCTCTTTCAGTTTTGGGACATGCGCGAGCATCTGACGGAGGGCCGCGATCGTTTGGGAAAACTTCTCAAGCTTGATTCCGCTGCGGGCCGCTCCAACGTGCGCGCTCGTGCGCTGTTCGCAGCCGGCGTGCTGGCTTCGGAGCAAGCCGATCATGCCGCTGCTTCGGCGCTGACGCGCGAAAGTCTAGAAATTGCTCGCGAATTGAATGATCAGCGGGGCGTAGCCATTGCTCTGAACGCTCTGGCGGTGATCGCCCGTGACTGCGGGGACCTTGGCGCGGCACGCTCACTTTTCGACGAGAGCCTGGCCGCCTGGCGAGCGCTGGGGGACTCCGAAGTGGTAGCCCGCTCACTCAGCAACCTCGCGAATGTCGTCAAGCTGCAAGAGGACTACCCTTTCGCTCGCGCTTTGTATCGAGAAAGCCGCTCGATTTTTCTTGCCCTTGGCGACAAAACCGGCACGGCCTGGTCCCTTAACTACGAAGGTGATATCGCCCGCGGCCAAGGTGAAAACGAAACGGCACAGCAGTTGTATGAGGAAAGCCTGGCTATATTCAGAGAGCTCGACGATAAATGGGGCATCGCCGGTTGTCTCGTGGATTTGGGAGATTTGGCGCGCGACCGGCATGATGACAGCGCCGCGCGTTCTCATTACGCCGAAAGCATGAAACTTTTCGAGGAGCTGGGCCAGAAGCGTGGCATCGCCCGACTGCTCGATTGCCTGGCATGTTTCGCGGCCCTTCGTGAGCAGCCCGAGCGAGCGTTGCGGCTTGCAGGCGCTGCGGCGGCCATGCGCCGGGTTCTGGGCGTCTCGCCGCCGCTAACCGAAAAGGTTCGAATGGAAAAGACTCTTGCACTGGCGCGGAAGTCGGTGTCGCCGGAACTGGCGTCCAGCGCGTGGATGGCGGGGTGGACCGCCCCTGACAAAACGGTGGTACAGGCGTTAGCTGAATGAAGTCCGGTTGACGTTTGGCGGTATTGCCCCTGTAATTGCGGACTGAACCGCCAGGTTTCTACTCTGCCGTGCTGGGATCAATCAGCCGGCGCACCGCAGAAACGCGGTTGGCCGGGAGCCCGGTTCTTTTCGCGTGCTCCTGGATAGTGGCCTCGTCGGGAGCCAGGTAAACGCAATAAATCTTGTTACCCGTCACGTAACTGTGCAGCCACTGAATCTTCGACCCCATGTCGTTCAAAACCTTTACCGACCGTTGCGCGGCCGCTCGCAGCTCGCTGTCGGACATCTCGCCTACGTTCGGTATCTCACGTTCAATCACAAATTTGGGCATCGTTTACCTTTGAGCCGTTCTTTTCGCTAAGCATTGTCTCGAACAAAAACTTTACTCTCGACCTCTGCGGCAGTCAATTTCAGAGCCGCCGCGAACTTTGATGGCGGACGCGGCAAATGAAATGAAAAAGGGCCGGCAACCGCCGGCCCGAGCACTTATTCAATATGGTAAGAAGTTAGCAGTAGCTGCAAGCCTCTTCGCCCATCATAGGCGGACCTTGCCTGTCGCCGCCGGTGACATCTTCCTTGATGCGCCGCAGGCGCCGGCCCAACCGTTCTGCAAGCTGGTGCCGGGCGCGCCACAGCCGCGCCTTCAATGTATTTTCTGTCACGCCAAGTTTCTTGGCCGCTTCGCCGGTGGAGTAGCCCTGCACATCGCGCAAAACAAACGCGGTGCGCAGCAGCGGCGAAAGCTCGTCCAGGTTTTCGCTGATTATTTCCCGCAGCTCCGTGCTGGCCGCCACCTGCTCGGGACTCGGTCCATTGTCGGCAAATCGCTCTGACGCCGGCAACTCGTCTTCGCGAGGTGTCTCGTCCAGCGAAACTGCTGGGCGCGCTTTCGCACTTCGCCGCCGCATCAGCGCCGCGTTGATTACGATGCGCGTCAGCCACGTCGAAAATTGCGAGCGCCCTTCAAAGCGCTTCAAATTGCGGTACGCGGACAACAATCCGTCCTGCAAAGCGTCTTCGGCGTCTTCCGCATTACCGAGCACTCGCAGCGCGGTCTGAAACAACGGCCGCTGGTAGCGGCGAAACAACGCCTCCACCGCCTGCGAGTCGCCGCGTTGCCCCGCGCGAATCAGCTTCTGCTCGTTCCATTGCGCGTCCGCCACAGCTGCGTTTGTCACCGCCCCGATCGGTGTTGCATTCGGTGTTACAGTTTGCGTCGCCATCTTAGGCCCCCATTTTTATAGAATCTCTTTGCTGCTCGCTGCCAAATCCAGAAAACCGTTTACGTCAGTGAACCGGCACGCCGCCGGCCGGCACTCTCGGCTTTTTCATCAGCACCAGAATCGGTATCACCGCGAAAAACACCACGCCGAGCATTTTGAAATTGTCTATAAATGCCATCATCGCGGCCTGCCGCTGCACAGTGTTGTAAATCATCGTTTGCGCCTGCGTCGTCGCGTGCGCCATGCTCGACCCGGCCGCCACCAGCTTCATCTGTATTCCGCTCAGCATGTTGTGATAAGCCGAACCGTAGTCGTTTACACGGTCCATCAACTGCGCCTGGTGGAACTGCGCCCGCCTCTGCAACATGGTGGTTACCGTGGCGATGCCCACGCTGGCCCCTATGTTCCTGGCCAGGTTGATGATGCCCGTCCCCATGTTTGTCTTTTCCCTGGGCACGTAGGCAAACGCCGCCACGTTAATAGGAATAAAGAGGAAAGCCAGGCCGAAGCTTTGCAGCATGCGCGCGCGAACCGCGTGCCCGTAGTCGAGCCCGAGGTCCCAGCCTGCCATTACAAATAGAGCGGAAGCCGATACGATGCAGCCAAACGTAATAAGGATGCGTGTGTCTACCCGGGATACCAGTAAACCCACTACCGGCATCATGCACATGATCACCGCGCCGCCCGGCGACAGCGCCTTGCCGGCCATCTCCGCCGAGTAGCCCAGGAGTTGCTGTAAAAGCTGTGGAATCAGTACCGTACTCGAATATAAAACAAATCCCAGGAAGAACATCGCCAGGGTAGCGATCGCGAAGTTTCTGTCTTTCAGCATCCGCAAATCCACTACCGGCTCTTTTTCGCGCAGCTCCCAGACAATCGCCGCCACTATGCCGACCAGCATCAGTCCGAAAAACACGCGAATGAAGTTCGACGACAGCCAGTCCAAGCGCTGCCCCTTGTCCAAGATGATCTGCATGCTTCCTAACCCCAGGCTGATCAGTCCAATACCGATGTAATCGATGCGGAAGCCGCTCTTCACACTGGCGCGCTTCATGTACGGCGGATCGCTGACCAGGAAGTGCGTCAGAATGAGCGAAATGATGCCCACCGGCACATTGATGTAGAAAATCCAGCGCCACGAAAAACTGTCGGTGATCCACCCGCCCAGCCATGGACCGATTGTAGGAGCCACCACCACCGCCAGTCCGTACACCGCAAAGGCCATGCCCCGCTTCTCAAACGAAAACGTGTCGTTCAAAATGGCTTGCTCGCTGGGCTGCAAGCCTCCGCCGCCCGCGCCCTGCAAAATCCTGAAGAACACCAGCACACCGAGGCTCGGCGCCAGTCCGCATAAGAACGAGCTGATCGTAAACAGTGCTACGCACGACATATAAAAGCGTTTGCGGCCGAAAAAGCTCGATAGCCACCCGGATAGCGGCAACACAATGGCGTTCGATACTAAATAAGATGTAAGCACCCAGGTGGATTCGTCGGAACCCGCCGACAAATTCCCGGCAATGTGCGGCAGCGCCACGTTGGCGATGGAGGTGTCCAGCACCTCCATGAACGTTGCGAGCGTAACCGTGACGGCGATCACCCAGGGGTTGATCGAGCCGTCCGGCATCCGCAATTTCGATAAAATTTTGTTCCGCATCTTCTTTACGTTGAATTCGTACTCTTCATTTCAGAAATTCTTGCCTACTCAGTGATCACCGTTACATCCACATTCATGCCTGGCCGCAAAATCGCTTTGTCAGATGAGATTGGATCCACGGTGATCTTCACCGGAATGCGCTGTACAACTTTCACGTAATTGCCGGTGGCATTTTCCGGCGGAAGCAAGCTGAGCACTGCTCCAGTTGCTCCGGCGATGGAATCCACGTGTCCGGTGAAAGTCTTTCCGTAAGTGTCCACATGCACTTCAGCTTTTTGGCCTGCGCGCATCTTTTTGAGCTGCGTCTCTTTGAAATTCGCGGTTACCCATACATCCTGTAGCGGCACAACCACCAGCAAACCCTGGCCCGCCTGCACGATCTGTCCCGCTTCGACTTGCTTGTGCGTCGCCACACCGTCGCGCGGCGCCACAATATCCGTGTAGCTTAAGTTGAGTTGCGCGGCATCCACCATCGCGCGAGCCTGGTCCACTTTCGCTAATTTTCCCTGGGCCTCCGCGGTTCTCATGCTCACTTGCTGGATGTCCGCGCGGGCCGACGAAACGCCCGCACGGGCCTGCTCCACTCGCGCTTGCGCCGCACTTAACTGCGCCTTGGCGATTTGGATATTGCTTTGCGCCTGCTGAATTTTTTCTTCTTCGGCCTTCAGCGCGCTGGCAGTGGCATCGGCGTTGGCTTTTGCGGCGTCAAACTGCTGCTTGGAAATTTCGCCCTTGTCCATTAACGGGCGGTAGCGATCCAGATCCGCTTGCGCCAGTTGCGCATTCGCGCGGCTCTTCTCTACGTTCGCTTTTGCAAACGCCAGGTCCGAATTCTGCGCCTGCGCGTACGCGGCCTGGGCCTGCGCGAGTTCGGCTTCCGCGCCCAGCAAACCGGCATTCGCATTGGAGGTTCCGCTGGCCACGTTCTCCCGCGTGCGCGGTACATCCACATTGGCTGACTGCGCTTCGCTTTGCGCCAGTGCCAGAGCAGCTTTGGCGTTGTCGAGCGCGGCCTGGTAATCGCGCGGATCGATCTTTGCCAAAACCTGCCCGGCTTTTACCGGCTCGTTGTCATGCACCAGCACTTCTGCGACGCGTCCAGAGATTTTTGCTGCGATTGGAGTGATGTGCCCGTCTACCTGCGCGTCATCTGTGGATTCGCGGTTGCGGTAATAAAGAAAAAGTCCCACAGCAACCGCGACAATCACAATTGCCGCCACCATCAGCAACCGCTGCACCTTCGGACTCTTCAAACCCTTGGGAGGTTCCGGGGGAAGCGGCTCCTCCAACATCACCGGTACTCTCGGCGCGTTCTCTAACCCTACTTCGATTTCGATACTCATCTTTTTTGTCCTCGCTCGTCCCTTACTTCGCGTACACGCGTTCCATCTGTCCCACCGACCTCGCCAGGTCTGCCCGCGCTTGGTTGAAGCGGTAAAGCGCCGCAATCTGATTGTCGTTAGCGCGCGCCAGCGAATCCTGCGCTTGAATCACTTCAATGTTGTTGGCCACTCCGGCGCGGAACCTGTCGCGCGCCTGGTCCACTTCTTCTTTCGAAAGCTGCACGCCCAGATTCGCGACCTGCACCTGGCTCCTGGCGGAAGTCAGATTAATCAGCGCGTTTTTTACGCCCAGCCCAATCTCGTTGCGCAAGTCGGCTTGCTGCTCCTGCAATCTCCGAATCTCCAGGTCCGCGCGGGTGGTCTCCGCTCGAATCCGCCCGCCCGTAAACAGCGGCATATTCAGCGCCACTTCATAGTTGTAGGTCGGAATACCGTTGTTGAGCCGCGTGCCCTGGTAGGCCCAATCGCCGTCCACGCGCACAGCCGGCAAACGCGCGTCCCAGGCCTGCTTTTTCTGCGCTTGCGCCGCTTTGACCTGTTCGTCCAGTGCTTTCCATTCCTGTCGTTCCGAAAGCGCTTGCTCGATGGTCTGTTCCACTTCGGGTTGAGGAGTTTCAAAATAACTCAGGGAGTCGGCCAGCTCCACGTTCTGTCGCGGATCCAGATTCAACAAGCGGCTCAACGCAAACAACGAAGTGTCGCGATCGGCTTGCGCTTCCAGGAAGCGCTGCTTCTCGTTCTGGAGTTCCACGTTGGCGCGCAGCGTATCAATACCCGTGCCCACGCCTTCCTTTTGCAAATCCGCTGCCTGGTTGTAAAGCGCTTGCGCCAGATCAACGCGCGACTCCGCTGCCTGCACCGTCGCGACCGCCCGCAGAGTTCCGATGTATTGCGAAACAACCAGCAAGGTGACTTGCTCGCGAGTGGAAAGGCTGTTGGCTTTGGCGGCGTTGGCCAGAGAACGCTGCGCCTGATAGCGGCGCCACAAAGTTAAATCGAAAACGGGCGCAGAAAAGGATGGCCCGGCTTGAAAGACCTGGAGAGGTCCAACGTGCTGGGGAAATCCCGGGATGCGCACGCCCAAGTTCGCTTCCAGGTTGGTGCGGCGAATGGAGTCGCTGGCTTGCAGATTGGCCTGCGGTAACAGTTCCGATCGCGCGACATTCCGGTCTTGCACGGCTTCCGCAGCCTGAATGACCGCAATCTGCGCCGTAGTGTTTTGTTTTAGCGCCAGCCCTACGGCTTGATCGAGCGTCAGCCGCAACACTTCCGTGGGCGCGTTGGACGGCAGCACCTTACGCCCCGCTGTGCCTTGTGCGCGTAGTGAGCCGGCGCCTGCTGCCGAAAGTCCCAGCAAAAATAAGTAAAAAATTATTGGAGTTTTCTTGTGATGCGCTTCACTATTCTCGCCGCGTTTTTCCCCGGCAATTTCCCGCACGATGGCCTGGTTCAAGCAGCCTTCGGCAACCAGCTTGCCGCCCTGCTCATGAATCTGCTTCAGCAGAGCCTTGCCGCCGGCGTCTATAAAACTCACGCCGCACAGGTTGACGCTTAGCTTCTGGTCCGGTGCGCTCGCGCGTAAATCGTTCCAGCTCTGCTCGAGAGCGGCGACCCATGGACCAGCGAGTTTGCCCTCAACCGTAAGGCTTGCCCGTCCAGTCGCCTTTTCGTTCGTTATTCTTAGCATTGGTGTTCGCCCCGCATGTAGGAGCATGACGAACACCAACCAACATTAATTCCCTTTAATATGTATGTAATTACAAATGCACGGTTTAACTAAATTCTATTCACTTTGGACAGCGGCATGGAGACCTAATATGGGCAACTGCCCATTGTTTGCCTGTTAACAACAAGCCCGTATTTGGGCTTTTTACCTCTTCACAGCGATGGCTTGCACTTCAAAGTGGCCGCCCCGCAGGATCGACGCGACTCCAATAAACTCGCGCGCCGGAAATTCCTTGGTGGTGAAGTAGGTGCGGTACGCGGCGTTGAACTTGTCGTACAGCGCTAAATCCGTGCAGGCGATCTGCACGTACACCAAGTCGTCCATGGTCATTCCTGCCGCCTTGAGGGTGTCCGAAACATGATCCAGCAACAGTTTGATTTCGGCGTCAATTTCTGCCGGTGCCTTGCCCGTCTTCGCATCGATTCCAATTCGCCCGGAAAGATACAGGGTGTTGCCGGTCAGGATGCCGCCGCTGAAGGGCAGTTGAGGATTGTCGTCCGGCAGGCTGATAACCTTCCGTGCACCGGAAGTCGTGGACTGCGAAAACGCTCCGCGCGCAACAAAAAATCCCAAGATCACTAAAGCCGGCATAAAAACCCAGACTCGTCTGTTCACAAATGCCTCCATCTAACTTTGGATTTGGAATTCGGACATTCCGGTTGTTTCGCGGCAAAGTCTAATATTTGCGGCGTGGTGCTGCAAGGCCCAGAGCGAGAGCGATTAGAACTTTCGATTTGGTTGGAAAAACTAGAACGCGATAATCCGGGCGAGAATCAGGTACAGCGTTATTGACGCCACCGCAATCCACAACATAACTCCCTGCAATAACGGCCGCCATCCCACGCTCTTCAGGGTCGCCACCGAAATTCCCGTGCCGATCAAAAATAGGGTTGCCGTAAGTCCCAGCCTGCCGGCGTGAAAAGCCCAGGCATCAAATTTGGCGCCGGCGGGATAAAACGTGTGCACCATGGCGGCCAGGCAGAAAAACAAAATGAACCACGGCAGCGCCACGCGAGCTTTGCCGGTGCGCTTCACCGCGGCGGTCGCCAAAGCCAGCGGGACGATCCACAACGCGCGCGCCAGCTTCACGGTGGTGCCGATCATCAACGCTTCCTGTCCATATTTGGCCGCCGCCCCTACTACCGAACTGGTGTCGTGAATCGCCAGCGCCGCCCACAATCCAAATTGCGATTGCGTCAGGTGCAGCGCGCTTCCGATGGGCGGAAAAGTCAGCAACGCAATGGAGTTCAGAATAAAAACTGTGCCTAACGAGATGGCAATCTCTTCGTCGCTGGCGCGCAGTATCGGCCCAATCGCGGCGATGGCGCTGCCGCCGCAGATCGCCGTGCCGGAAGTAATCAGATAAGAGGAGTTTCCGCTCACCCGCAGAATTTTGCCAAGCGTCAGCCCGGCCATCATGGAAAACGAAATTCCCACCGCGGTGTAGATAAATCCGGTGCGCCCGGCTTTCACCACTTCGTGCAGGTTCATGCCGAAGCCCAGCGCAACCACAGCGACCTGCAGCAGGATTCGCGCAATACTGCGGCTCTTATCCGCGTACGGATGCCGCACCGTCAAACCAAATATAATTCCCGCAGCCAAGGCCACCGGTGGAGAAATCCAGCCGCTAAAACACAGGGCGACCGCAAGGATAAAAATTATCTTGGCGGCTAAGGCCATCTGTCAGTGGTGAGTCGGAGGAGCCTGAGGATTAGGCTGCGCCGGGCCGCTGCCTTGTCTCGGCGCGGGCGATGGCGCGGTCCCAGAGGCGCTCTCCTCCACAATTTTGCCGGTGCGCTCTTTGCTTATGTGGCAGGCGGAATCGAAAATCCGGCATTGCGCCAGCGTGTATTTGCAGCCGCAGGTGCAGGTCTCTTCATTCATGCGGCGTAACGCCACAGTTTTCTGCGCCGGCGTTAGACTGCTCATATCCACGCCCGGAAGTTCGCTGGCCCGATTCGCATGCGACAGAAATACTTCGCCGGTATCCTCGAAAGTCTCCACGCGCGCGTTAATCGGCAATTGCAGCAGAGCCCGAATTTCCGTTTCGTACAACACCGGATCGCGCAACCCGATATGTTTCTGAACAACGCGTCCCTGAGCATCAATAATGAAAGAAGTTGGCAGCGCGGGAACGCCTCCAAACCGAATACGCATCTCGTTGGTAGCCATTGCAATCGGATAATTGATGGCGTACCGCTTTGCGAACGCGCGCACGGCTGCTTCGTCCTCATCGTCAACTACCAGCCCGATGACCTGCAGCCGCTCGCCATATTTCGTTTGCAACGCCACAAGGTCCGGAACCTCCATGCGGCACGGTCCGCACCAGGTGGCCCAAAAATTCAGCAACACTACTTTTCCCCGCGCCGATGCCAGATTCAAGGCCTTGCCGTCCAGGCCCTTCACAGAAAACTCCGGCGCCGGATCAGGGTCGCGTATAAATCGAATCACCGATTCGTCGTTCTGCTGCTGTACGGACGATAGCGGCCCGATCTCGCCCGCGAAGGACGAGAGTCGCCGCCCCGCCATCAGGGCAACAAAAATAATTGCGGTGGCCACGGCAAACCTGAGTGCTTTCAGTTTTAACTTTCTCAAAATCCCTGCCAGGCAGCGTCCATTCTATTCAGTCTTTCGACAAACACCATATTCCATCGCGATTGCGGATTACCGCCGGCCAATCGGCGCCTCGCCAACCGTAAAACCGCCCGATAATTGCACGATTCCACCATGCCGCAATTGCGGGATGGCGTTGGGCGCGTGCCCCCAGCGCGCGAACGGCACGCAGGACGCGCTCGCCTTTCAAGGACTGCACTTCCCGCGAGACGATTTCGTCCAATGATCGATCGTAGCCCGGCAAGTCCTGCGCGGCAATGGAATCGGCGTGCTTACGATACCCGCCGATGAGCGAGTCCACGCCATGCAATTGAGCATGACGAAAAAATCGCACCCAAAGATCCGCATCGCTGGCGTCGCGCCGGCTGGCGTCCACGCACCGTCCCGCCTGTTCCCAGAGTTCCCGGCGCCAATAGGTGGACTCTTGCTGAATGTAACGATTTGCGCCGGCCAGGTAACGCTTGCGAGACCACCGCGGAATGGGCCCGACCGAGGTTGTTGAAGAATCTGCGCCGAAATGCGTAGGCCGGCCGGTAATCCATTGCACTTGCGGAAGCGTCTTGAAGACCGAACCCACCACGGCAAGTCCACCGGGGTGCAGCATGTCGCTGGCGTTCAGCCAGCCCATAATTTCTCCGGAAGATCGGGCGAAACCGGTATTGAGTGCGTCGTACAAACCATTGTCCGGCTGACTGACCCACCAGGAAATGTGCTCTTCGTATTTCGCAATAATTTCCTGGGTGCCGTCAGTCGACGCGCCATCCACCACAATGTATTCAAGATTCGGGTAACCCTGCTGCACCACCGACCGGATAGTGTCCTCAACATATTTCGCGCCATTGCGCACCGCGGTCACCAAGGTGATTCTCGGCCATTCCACCGCCGGGCCACTTGCAGCACGTGCCACCTGAGCGCTTTTTTCTAGAGCTTCCACAATTCCACCGCGGTTATCAGTGTCATCGGGTTTCATACACGTTCGACCGGAAGACTTGATGCTCTGCTGGCAAAAACACCATGTCCATCTGCCACAATGTCCGGTCTGAGGGACGAATCATCAGGTCGAAAATGTCTGCGCATTGAAACCCGCGGTCCTCCAGATACGCCGCCAGTTCATAAAATCTCAAGGCTCCGGTACAGAGCGTGAAATTGTAGGCTTCCACGACCAGCATGGAAGCTCGCGACAAAATATCGGCCGCACCTTCGAATATTGGTACTTCGAAACCGTGGGTGTCCAGCTTCAACAAATAGGGTCCCGGCCATCCGGTTCGTTTTACTAAAGTGTCGAGCCGCGCCATGGGCACAACAATGTTATTTTTTGGGAAAGGTTCGGTGGACGCCGCGCCTGAGAATGGATCGGAAGCGTCGAACTGGATTTCGCCTTCGTGATTTCCCGCGGCGCAAAGCTCAACTCGCACGTTGGGATGCGCCTTTTTAAATTTCTCAAGTGCTGGCCCGTGCGCCGCCTCTTGAGCCTCCACCAGTAAGTAATTAGCGTGGGGGAAATGCCGCATAAGCTGCCGCGACCAACTCCCGTTCGAAGCTCCCACGTCAACCACCGTTTGAACGACTACATCAGACCTGCGGGAAATTACGGTGTCTAGATTGGGTAAAGCGGCGGACGCGGGAATAAAACCGCGCCGCTCGATATATCGCCGGGCAGCTCGCCTTAATGGCAGCGGAAGCATTTTGGCCCACAAGGCTAGCCTTCACGCACGAGCATCACTATTGATTTGACTCCATACCAGTTCCTTGCGTTCGTTGGGTATGGCCACAATATTGACATCGAAGGCCTGCCGCCTGGTGTCCATCTCCAGCAAGGTGCCGCGCTCCGCAACCTGAAACCAGGTGTAGTCGCGGTCTTCGAGCATCGTGACAATATCGCGCGCCGCATAGTGCCAAGCGGCGGCGCGGATGTCTTGCACCTCGGCAAGAATCACCGGGCGGGGACGCCGCCCCAGCAAGTTTTTTGCTCCGAGAAGCACCGCCAGCTCCGCACCCTCCACATCCAGCTTGATGAAATCCACTTGTTCGACTTTGTGTTCCGCAAGCCAATCGTCCAGCCGCGCCACTTCTACTTCCACCGGAGAAGTCTGCGCCGGAACATCGGGCGGCCTGAGACTGTTGCACCCAGCAGCCCACGATTCCACAACGTGCAAGGTACCTTCGGTGTTCTCATCGCTAAGGGCTTGCGATTGCACCATAACATTTGCGCACGAGTTTATTTTCAGATGCAAACGCAGGGCTCTTCTCTCCCGCGGCGACGGTTCAAATGCCACAACCTTGCCCGTGTGGCCCACGCGGCGGGAAGCCAGCAACGTATACAGACCATGGTGGGCCCCGATGTCCAACACCGTCATGCCTGGTTTTAAAAACCGCGAGACGAATGCCAACTCTCCGGTTTCGAAATCCCCATCGAGAATTGGGCCGCTCACATGATCTTTCCGCGCGAGCCACCAGGATCCAAAAGGCAGCCGGATAGGAACCATCATGCTGGGTAGCCGGCGTTTTAGCTTCTTGGCAAAAATTAGGTATTTCGCACTGGTGGGCTGCGCCAGATATTGCCCCAGACGGCGGCTGGTGGAGGGAAACTTTTGCCACGGGTTCTGAAGTTCGACCGGTTCCGGCGTCAATGCCAGCCCCGGCGTGTCCAAGACTTGGTTACTCGCAACGAAAATGTTCCGGCGACGGGTGTGACTGGTTGTCTCCCGAAAGTCATCATGGTCCGGTAAGGTAGCGCACCGATACACGCATTTAAATCCCGCGTGATACAGCATTTTAACGATGCAGCCTTCGCTGGGATAAAACGCGAGGTCCGTCAAACTTTGATCGTCGCTATGGGGTTCAACCCGCAGCAAGGCAGTGGTCTCCGAAGTCGGCAGGCACATCGTTTCAAGAAGCAGTATTTTGCTGGTCAACGCTTGCAAATGCCGTATGGCTCGCAAGGGATTCTCCAGGTGATACAGCAACCCGAAGCAAAGCACTAGGTCGGCGCGTCCCAGCTGCGCAATGGACTTTTCCTCGATGTCTCCGACAGAGAAATCAATTTGAGGATAGCGCCTGCGCGCTTCATCAATGTTGTTCTGACGCCCGTCAAATCCCCGTACCTGGAGTCCGCACTTTTGCAACAGGTCGGCGAAAAACCCGAGACCGCAGCCGGCGTCCAAGGACGTCTCTAACGGCACAGCTTTTTTAAGTTCGGGCATTAGGGTCTTAATGAATTGCCCGCGGGCCGCGATGTGCCGGACGTAGTGTTCCTGGTCAAAGATGGACTGGGCGGGAGCGCTGATGGTCATGACGGTCGCGTCGAAAATTTGTCAGGCAGATTGAGTACGCCATTCCACTCATCGCGATAATGCTGATGGACTTCCGTGGCTACGTTCATCTCCGGCGTACAATCCCAAACATCCAGCATCTGCTTGCCCTCGGACAAGCTTACCTGCCAGTTGTACGAGCCAGGCTTCAGCGGAAGTCCTGGCAGAGTGTGCGAGAGCGTGTGCACCCCCGGGCCTAGAGAAACGTTGGTATCGGCATAAGCCCAGAGCAATTGGCGATCCACGTTAAACAGCGCGATGCCATGCTCGCCTTGAGTCACACCTTCAGTGATCTTCACTTGAAATGAAACCGTTACGGGATCCAGATTCCTAAGGGTGTGCAGTTCTTCGCCGTCGTTACCGGCGATTTGCCAGTGCAAAAATTGCGCTTTGGCGTCACTGCCGCGACTCGCACCCGCGGAGGTGTCGCGATTAGACATCCCCGACTCGTACGCGGCGAGTACCTGGTGCGTGGCGCCATCCATGCGAATGCGGCCCGCATCAATCCAGATGACCCGGTGGCATAGTCGGCGTATCTGGTTCAGCTGATGACTGACCAGCACCACGGTGCGGCCCACGCGGGCCACGTCTCCCATTTTACCGAGACATTTTTTCTGAAAATTGATATCGCCTACGGCGAGCACCTCGTCCACCAGCAAAATCTCCGGTTCCAGATGCGCCGCTACCGCGAAAGCCAACCGCACGTACATTCCGCTTGAGTAGTGTTTGACTGGAGTATCGATAAATTTCTCAAGCTCCGCAAACGCCACGATCTCGTCAAATTTACGTTCAATTTCCCGCTTGCCCATGCCCAGGATCGCGCCACTCAAAAAAGTATTTTCCCGGCCCGTCAATTCAGGATGAAAACCGGTGCCCACTTCCAACAGGCTCCCAACACGCCCGTGTATCTCTGCCCATCCCGAGGTGGGCCGGGTAATGCGTGAAAGAATTTTCAGAAGCGTGGTCTTGCCGGCGCCATTTCGGCCAACCAGCCCCAGAACCTCTCCCTTAGGAATTTCCAGCGAAACCCCTTGCAGCGCCCAGAAGGTTTCCTCTTTCTCTCGACGCAGCGCCGCCATCGGCGAGCGCAAAAATAAGTCCAGAGAATGTCGCAATCCCCCGCCATGGCTCAAGCCGCGCCTGTATCTTTTTCCCAGGTCCTGGCCGACGATTGCCGCACTGTTCATTTAGGGTCCAGTTTATTCTATCGCGTCCTGCGATGCTGGCGTTTTGATGAGATTTCTCATACCAGTTGTGTTATTAGTAGTTCGCCCGTAACCGCCCTCTTGGCGAGAAAAAAATCCTCTGATCTGGGACCATACCGATGAAAAAATCCCTTTCACTGAACTTTCTGATGTTCTGGCTGGTCTTTGCTGTCGGCTGCGGCGGCGGCCAAATGGCCCAGCCTGTAACCGTCGCAGTGACCCCGCAATCGGCAGCCGTGGGCGCCAGCCAAAGCACACAGTTCACCGCTAGTGTTACTGGTGATACGACCGGTGTGACGTGGTCCGTGAACGGAACTGCGGGCGGCAATTCTACCGTAGGAACGATTGACGGCAGTGGCAACTACACCGCCCCGGCTGTAACCGCCAATTCGACTGCTACAGTTACCGCGACAAGTAAAAAGGATCCCACGAAATCCGCCTCTGCGGCCGTTACCGTCATCGCGCCGGGAATCGTGGCTGCAACCGCCAATGTACAAGTGGCTAGTTACACCATCACCCCGCCATCGGGCGCGAGCGTCAGTATTCAGTTTGGGCCGGACACCAATTACGGACTGGCCACTTCTCAGCAATCCTCGACCACAGGCGGTGCGGTCACCATTCTGGTGGCCGGCATGAAGCAGAGCAGCACCTATCACGTGCGCGCCGTGCTTACATTTCCTGACAGCAGCGTGTTTAACGATGTGGATCATACCTTCGCAACGGGAGCTTTGCCTGCGACCGTTGTTCCTGCCATCACGGCCACCACTACGGCTGGGGCGACTCCTCAGGGTGGTGTGGAACTCCTTGACCTGGTACCGGGGACCACCAAAGCTGGAGTGCTGGTGACGAATTTGAATGGCGAAATAATCTGGTCATACAATCCCGAACCGGCACTAGCCAGCCTAATTGTTGATCCCGTCAAGCTATTGGCGAATGGACATTTCTTGATCAATTTTTCCGCGGCTGCGCCGGAGGGCGCCAATTCTGTCCTGCGCGAAGTAGACCTGGCTGGACAGACGATCTGGCAGATTACCGCAGCACAACTGAATCAGGCGCTGGCGGCCGCAACTTGCCCTGGCTGTAATATCGTGGTCACCGGCACCCATCATGATTTCGCTGTGCTGCCCAACGGGCACATCATTGTGCTGGCAGTTCAAACCAAATCTGAATCCGGTCTGGTGGGTTTTCCGACACCTATAAACGTAGACGGCGATGTACTGATTGACTTGGATGAAAATCATAACCCGGTATGGGTGTGGTCGGAGTTTGATCATCTCGATCTGAATCGCCATCCAATTAATTTCCCGGATTGGACGCACAGCAACGCGGTGATCTATTCACCTGACGACAAAAACCTGATTGTCTCCATCCGCCATCAGCACTGGGCCATAAAAATCGACTACAACGACGGTCAGGGAAGCGGGAACATCTTATGGAAACTGGGGTATCAGGGCGATTTCTCACTCCAGAATGGGACCGACCCTCAGGATTGGTTCTACGCACAACACGACGTGAACATCGCGAGTTCAAATTCCAGCGGTATTTTCGAAGTGCTGCTTTTCGACAATGGAAATCAGCGCGTATTGGATTCGAGTGGCACAGTTTGCGGCACAGCGCCCACGTGTTTCAGTCGTGTGCCGCTCTTGCAGCTGGACGAAACGGCAAAAACCGCCAGCATTGAATGGGTGGATAACCTGGCGCCGGCATTTTCGGTTTTCGGCGGTTCAGCGCGCATGTTGGCCAACGGTAACATCGAATTTGCGGAGTGTGCGCCCGTCGTTGGCTTCCCGAGAGTCACCGAGGTGACTAAAACCACTCCACCTCAAACCGTTTGGCAGATGCAAGTGGCGGGGCAGAGCGTCTACCGCGGTTTCCGTATTCCTAGCCTGTACCCTGGCGTGCAGTGGTAGATGCAGTCTGCGGCGGCTCGGCGTGACGAAATAGCATGCGATTTTTTACGGCGGAGGGATTCAGACCCGATCGGCGATGGCGCCTTCCATTCGCTGAAAGAAAAATAATCCGCCCGTCAGCAGCAACACAACCGCTGCACCGGACGCCAGCATCAACACGCCAGGCGCTTGCCCGTGACCGGTGAGCGCCCAGCGAAATCCGTCTATCACCCCGGCCATGGGATTCAATCCATATAGCCAGCGCCAGCGCTCGGGCACCAGAGCGCTCGGATAGGCCACCGGCGATGCCAGCATCCAGAATTGCACTAGAAACGGAATGACGTACCGGACGTCCCGATATAGTGCGTTCAGGGCCGACGTCCACAGCCCGACACCCAGCGCCGTCAGCAGTGCCAACAATAAAAGTACCGGCAACCACAGCGCTGCGAGCGTCGGGTGAAATCCGTACGCCAGTGTGAAAATCATCAGCACAACAAAGCCGATGGCGAAGTCCACCAATCCAGAAACCACCGCCGAAATCGGCAGGATCAGCCGCGGGAAAAAAACTTTGGTGATCACTCGCTGGTTGTCTACCACGACGTTGGTGCAGGTTTGTAGCGCACCGGCAAAATACATCCACGGCACCACCGCCGCAAAATAAAAGACCGGGTAAGGCAGCCCCAGCGAGGGAAGCTTGGCCAGGCGTCCGAAAAATAAAGTAAATACCAGCATGGTAAGCAGCGGTTGCAGCACCACCCAAACCACCCCGATGGCCGTCTGTTTATAGCGAATCTTTACGTCGCGCCACACGAAAAAATATAACAATTCCCGATACCGCCATACCTCGCGCAAACGCAAATCCAGCCAGCCGTGCGGTGGTTCGATGCGCACGATAGCGGGGGCATGGAGGTCGTCGGAGTGCTGCCGTGCTGCCGGCGGCGATGTCGTTACCGAAGCCATTTATTTATTTTTGAGCTCCGCCGTTTACGCAAATAAGAAATGTCCTTGATTCAATTGAGCAGTTACTCTGCTGCGTGCCCCATCGGCACAATTTCAGCGTTGCGGATGCTCTTTAAGCTGCTCCATGTCGCGTTCTTCAATTCGGCGCATCTCCGATTTTCTGCTGAAGAGATACGTCCTAAGATGGGCACCGATTTGCCGTGGCACCACGAACACCTGATTATGCGTCATTTCCCGAAAGGAAATGTCACCGCGCACGGGTATCAGATGCTCGCCCCACTGAAAAATAAACCCCGCGTTCCACAACGCGAGGAGGCTGACCAGTGCTGCGGCTGTCACAAACGCACGGCCCCTGTCGAGAAACTGTTTGCCGGTTTTTTCGAAAAGCAATGCGAGCCCAAGAACGAAAATCGCGGTCAACGAAATGAGAAAACGGTTTCCGAAGGACGCCAGTCCATCCCAGAAAGGGTAACTGGCGACGACGTAGTAAAAGGCTGCCGCACACGCGCCGACGTACATCGCGATCATTCGCCCGTTCCGTGGCGCAACCAGCAAGCCCACAATCGACAGCGCTAGTATCGGCGTCCAACTCAATGCCCCGTGATCGGATGAAAAAAGTACCTGGCGCCAGTGCGGTGCGCTCCAATCCCACGGTTGACGCGCATACGAGCCGAAGCGAAACAGCCCGCCATAAATAATCCAGCGGGTAATGAACGTGGGTATCAGTGCAACTATGATCGCAACCCCGAATATTATTTCTCCTGAAAGCAGCTGCAGTTGTGACCGGTGCGGCGACGTTTTCCAGCACGAATAATGTGCCATCAGCATTTCCATCGCCGGCAACGCCAGAAAAACTCCGTTCGGGAAATATACGTCGATCATCAAACCGCCAATCAAGCCGAGGGCTATCCATTGCGCGTGTGTACGGCCACTCCTGGTGCGTTCCCAGAACCATACGAACAGTGCCACCGCGAACGCCGAATGAGCATGCGACCACGAAGGGTTGAAATACATGTACACCGGAAGCGAACTGGCCAGCCAGATTCCCATCGTCGCCAGAAATGCCCAACGCGCCCTGACATACTTCCTGGCCAGAAGAAACGATAGCAGCAGCCCTAGGAAACCCCAGACCGCGGTTCCCACGGCCATGGCCACCAGGTAAGGTGCAGAAAATCCGTCCGCCGGAATCTTCCCTCCCAGGGCGTTCACCGCCAGAACGGCGAGGTGCGCAATGATCAGAAACGGAGCCCAGAGAATCGCCGGCCCCACCGTGAAATGATTGTCCACGTATCCGGTGGCTGTATATTCGCTAGCCGCCAGTTGATCATCCTGTTGCACCCTGGCCGATGAAAATCGTGTGTTTGCCCGCCGCCAGTCTTCTTCGAAACGCAGGTTGTGCTGAATCAACAACGCTCGGGCGTATGCGTAGTAACCCACCCCATCGCCATGCACAGTGGGATTAACAACTGGAAGTGAAAGGAGAAAAATTACCAGCAGTAATCTCTTGTATGGAAATTCACGCGGGGTGGCGGTCTCGGTGTTCCCGGGTCGATTCGGGATCGAAGCGCTCATGTTAAAGATGGATGCCAGTCTGGTCCGCGAACGCTGGTGAGGTCGCGTATGACACTGGGCTCGCGGCCGCAGGTTTCCTGATCACCGCTATCAGCGAAAGCGGCGGCAACGGTAAGATGCCATCTATCATTCGGAAAATAGGCGTCATCAGATTTAACAACTTGATTTGCCACAGTCCGAAGATACGACGGTGTAGCACCCGGCCATTCAACCACCAGGCAATCACTCCAACCCGATTGAATTCCAGGAATTTTTCCAGTTCAAACCCGGCCGCGCTGATCACCGCCGCCAGGCTCTTTTTCGTGTATCTGCGATGATGCCCCAGAACCTCATCCAAAGTGCCGTAAAGTTGCGGACCGCAAGGCACGAGAATGATGGCGCGGCCACCGGGCTCAAGCGCCGACCGAATGTTCATAAGTGCACCGCGATCGTCCGCCAGATGTTCGACTACATTTAGACAAATCACCGTGTCGAAATTCTGATCCTGTGGATAGGACTCCGCTTTCTCCGCATCCGTAAAACCTACCGTCATATATGGACGGTTGCGCCCGACATTCTCAAGATACATCAGATATAACGGATTGATATCCGTAGACCAATATTTATGCCTTGGTATAAGCTGCGCCGTCAAATTACCAGTTCCTGCACCAATCTCCAACACGCGATTGCCGACGAACGGCCGTATGGTGTCAGCCATCCATTTCGTGAACCGCGGCGCGCGATTCAGTCGCCCTAAAATCTGGCTGCCATATATGTCGTTGGCGTATATATTGTCGGACCATGCAAAACTCAGGATGGCCGTGACGGCTCGTACCCCGTCCTTCCAGCCAATCTTTTTCCCTTCTTGGTAGGTTCGGCCGGCATAACGTATCGGAACTTCAAAAATTCTTGCCCCACGCTTGGCCAGCTTGATGGTGATTTCCGGTTCGATCTCAAAACCTTTGCCGGTCAGCGGGATGCTTTTCAGTAGCGAGGTGCGCACCATTTTGTAGCAGGTTTCCATGTCGCTCAGGTTCAGGTCAGAAACCATGTTGCAAAGCAGCGTCAGAAAGCGGTTTCCAAGTTCATGGCGGAAAAAAAGTACTCGCCGGTACTCGCTGGCCAGGAATCGTGAACCGAACACCGCGTCGGCCTGTTCCGCCACAAAAACTTCCACCATTTTCAATAAATCAGCGGGGTGATATTCCAGGTCGGCATCATGAATTACGCACAACTCTTCGGTCGCTGCCGATAGCGCAGTATGAATAGCCGCCGCTTTACCGGCATTTTTATCCTGGCGAATAAACAGCCAGTTCAGCTTTTCATTCTGTGATTCGCCCAAGGACTCTTTGAACTGCGCAATGGCCTTGGGCGTTCTATCCGAGGAGCCATCATCGACCACGATAATTTGAATCCGCGCAAGTAGCGGTGAATCGCCCAGACAGAGCAGGCGGCCGAGACTTGTGGCCACCAGATGCTCTTCGTTATATACGGGGACCAGAACCGAAAGTGTAGTGTTTGACTTCATCAGCGCTTGTATTGGTGGCGACTCGGAAAATAGTCTACGACAAGAGCTCGCTACCCTGGCGGGCAGTTTTTGTCATGAGCGGCTTAAAATCCGCAGCCCGCTCTTGCTTGGCCTGAAGCGATTGCGTCACACGATCAATAATTTCCGTCAGAGGTGTCTGCGGCCGAAATCCCGTCAAGGCAAACAACTTTTCCACGGACGGCACACGCCGCATCATATCTTCGAAGCCTGGCTCGTAGGCCTTGTCATAGGGCACATATTCGATCACCGATGAGCTTTTGGTTCGCTCTTTCACCACGCGGGCCAGCTCCTCGATCGTTATCTCTTCCGTATTGCCTACATTGGTGACTTCGCCGATCGAACGATCCGTGTCCATCAGCCTAATCAGCGCTTCCACCGTATCTCGCACATCGCAAAAGCACCGTGATTGTTTGCCGCTTCCAAAAACATTGATCGGAGCGTTCTCCAGCGCCGATTTAACAAAATTAGGCAACACCATTCCGTATCGCCCCGTCTGCCGCGGCCCCACGGTGTTGAAAAGCCGCACTACAATTACCGGAAGTTTTTTTTCTTTCCAGTAAGACAATGCCAGAAACTCGTCAAGGGCTTTGGATGCCGCATAGCTCCAACGCCCCTTGGTGGTGGGCCCCAGCACCAGGTCGGCATCCTCGTGGAATGGCACGTTGGTATTTTTGCCATAAACTTCGGAAGTCGAAGCTGTCAGAACCAATTTTCGCTTCCGGCAAGCCGCTTCCAGAATCATCTGCGTCCCGTTGACGTTCGTCTCGATGGTGCGCACCGGACTTTCGACGATCAGCTTCACTCCCACCGCGGCGGCCAGGTGTACCACCACATCCGCATCGTCAACCAACTCGGCCACCAATTGGCGGTTCTCGATGCCGTCGAGGTGATACTCCATCCGTGACGACGCTTTCAAATGCCGAATGTTTTCCATACTGCCGGTGGATAAATTATCAAGCAAGACAACGTAGTCTCCGCGATCCACCAATCGCTCCGCGAGGTGCGAGCCTATGAAGCCTGCTCCGCCAGTGATCAAATAACGCAAAGAGTCTCCTTATAGCGCCTGGGAGTCATCGTCATCGCGAGACCTTCCCTCAGTCACAGCTTCCGAATCGTCGCCGCTGTCCGCATGTTCGCCGGCTTCCTGCGGGCCATATCCGTACGAATAGGGATAGTAACGGTAAGAATAGTAATAATCCGGGGCGCTCGCATCCACCGCATTCAATACCACTCCCAGAATGTTGCACTTCACGCTCACCAGCAGATCGCGCGTTCGCGTAAACGCTTCCTTGGGAGTCTCGCCGCTGCGAACCACCAGCAACACTCCATCGGTTTGCACCGACAGTATTACCGCGTCGGTGGCCGCCATCACTGGCGGTGAATCGATCACCACAAATTTGAATTTTTTACGCAGCTCGACAATGGCTTCCGCGAGTTTGTGAGAAGACAGTAAGTCCGCGGGATTTGGCGGCAACGGACCAGTGGGTATAGCGGCAAGATTGGGAATCGTGGGGTGCGGCACGGTCACCAAATCCAGACTGGACGCGCCCGCCAGATAAGAACTCAAGCCCGCATAATTTCCACCGCTCATATTCAGCAGGCGCCCAACGCCCGGCTTGCGGAGGTCGGCGTCCACCACCACCGTCTTGTCGCCGAGCTGCGCCAGCGTCACCGCCAGGTTCGCGGCTGCTGTGGTCTTACCTTCGCGAGGCAGCGCGCTGGTCACCAGTATCACTTGCGGTGGATGATCGGCGCGCGAAAGCAGCAGGGAAGTCCGCAGTGCGCGGAACGCTTCAGACATCTGCGACTTCGGCAAATGCTCCGCCACCAGTTCCATTCGTTTGTCGTGACCATTCGCGGAGTGGCCCGACAATAATTTATTTTTACTTCCGTTCTTCCCGGTACCGTTGGAAGACGTGAATTGCGGTACCACCGCCAGCGATGGCAAGCGCGACAACGTTTCAATGTCATCGGGAGTTTTCACGGTGTTGTCCAGATACTCGCGCATCAATGCCAGGCCAATTCCGCCCACGAGACCCACGACAAAAGCCAGCGCCACGTTGCGGGTCTTCGCCGGTCTCGCCGGCGTCGAGGGAATCATGGCCGGATCCACGACGCGAATGTTGGAAGATCTCAGACCTGCCGACACTCCCGCCTCGCGCAATTTAGTAAGCAGCCCGTCGTACAGAATTTTGTTGGCTTCCGCTTCCCGCTTCAAGATGTTGTATTCCACCATCTTGCCGGCCATCTCGTTGACTTCCTGCTTCTCGTCCTCCAGGGCTCTGCCCAGCATCATTTCTCTGGCCACTGCGGCGCGATATTCGCTGTCCAACGTGTCTACGATGTTTTGTTTTTCTTTTTCAATATTCTCGTCCAGGTCTTTGATCTGCGTCTGCAACCGGGCTACTCGCGGAAAATTGGGACCGTATTGCGCAAGCGCTTCCCGGTATTCGGAGTCTACTTCACTGCGTTTCTTGAGGAAGTCCGTCAGCGCGGGGTTCGATTGAATCTGTGGCACGGCATCGAGTTTTCCAGACTTCGCAAATTCGAATAGCGCCTGTTTTCTGACGCGCTCGGCCTGTGCCGAGGTTAATTCGCGATTGGCGTCCGCGAATCTTTGCGTAGTCATGTTCTGCTTATCGTCCAGCGTCCATATCTGGTTTTGGCGTTCATAAGCAATGCGTGCGTCTTCCGAATTTTGCACGCGAACTTTAAGTCCCTCGAGCTGATCCTGCAGCCAGGTGGTGGCTCGCGTGGTGGACTCGATCTGGTCCTGGAAATTTTTGTGGACGTAGGTGTCCAGGTGCGCGTTTACGATGCGCGCCGCAAGTTGCGGATCCGTGGATTCGAAACTCACGTCCATCAATCGACTGTTGGGGACGCGTCTAACGCTTAAGCTTCCCAGGAACGCAGCGAGTTCCGGTGGGCGTTTCTGATTCTTGAGGCTGCCGATGGCCACTGCTTCGGATGGTCCACCCGGAGAAGAATATTCCGAACGCGCGGAAAGCCCGCTGTCGCGGATCGTTTGCAACGCTAAAGTTTCGCTTGTCAATATCTTCGATTGCGTCTCGATGTAACTTTCGGAATCCGTCATCACGTCGTAGGCATCGGTGCCTTGGAACGGAAGGATATTGGAATTTTCGCGGTCAATTTCCACTCGGGCGGTGGCCACATATACCGGTTGCATCCGGAAAGTAGCGATGGCCACGATGGTCACCACCGAAAGCATGAAGGAAAAGATCAACCACTGGTGCTTTCGCAGGATCAGTAAATAGTCGTAAAGGTGCGGCTCACGTGGAGAGAGCTCCCACGCCGGCACGGGGCTCTGTAACTGCACCACCTCCACGGCTCCGTTGGAGCCATTTTGCGACGTGCCGTTTGTGCTGTTGTTGTTCATCTTAGTGGATTGCTACGCGATATAACGCCACGCTGCTACCCAGTGAGAAAGCCGTTTGCGCTGCTCTCAGCAGCACTTGCTTCGCGGTGCTCTCGGGCACGTACAGAATGTCGCTGGGTTGCAGCCGCACATCTTCCGTTTCGCGTTTAACTATTTTCCTTAGATCTATCATTTGTTCGTGCTGCTGCCCCTGCAAATCCTTCCGAACGATCACCGCATGATCAGATTTCGCGGTGCGGTTAAGTCCCCCTGAAAGCGCCAACATTTTTAAGGCTGTCATCTGGCTACGATCGTTCGCCAGAACGTAGCCGCCAGGCTTGTTGATGGCGCCCAGCACATACACAATTCCGGCATGCGGCACCGTCACGATATCACCGGCCTGCAAAATCACATTGTTCGCGGGATCGCCACTTTCCAACAATTCGTTCAAATTTACTGTAATCGTATTGCTGAGTGCTGGGACTTGAGTAGGTGGAGGCGGATTATTATCTGCGGTGCTCGGGATGGTGCTCGGCACGGGGCCCGGCCCTCCGGTACTGAAAACCGGCGTGCTGAGCGCCGGTCCCACTGCCGGCGCGGTGCTCACTGCTCCATTGGGCGGCAGCGGTGAGCCTGCCTGGGGTTCGACGGCAACGTTCTCCCCGGCCGGCGGAATAACATCCTCGGTGATGGCCGCTGGCGCTTCCGGCGCGTCGTTAGGATCTGCGGCCGGACGGGTAACGATGGCTGTGTCCCCGGCGTCTGAAGCCACTCCACCAGCCTCCGCCAGAACTTCCAGCAGCGTGACCGGGCGTTCAGCCTGGTAAACCATTGGCCGTGGAACTGCTCCCACCACAGTAATTGGCTTACTCTTGCGCTCTCTGACCGCCACGCTGACCTCGGGATGAGTCACTAACCCGTTGGCTTGCAATACCTCGGAAATTTTTTGTTCCGCCTGCGTCTCCGTCAGACCCTTGACTTGCATCCGCACCGGGACCAGCGGCAATCCTATCGTGCCGGTTTGACTCACCCGCACGTCCCGGCTCAATTCCTTTACGTCAAACACGTCGATGCTCAGCGTGTCGCCGGCGCCTATGATGTAGTCGTGCGGAGCCGTCCGCGCCTGAGAGGATAGCGCTCGAATGCGATCATTGGCTTGTTCAGGAGTTCCGGCGATGGTTTGGGCCTGCGCAGGTGCGCTGGTGAGCATGAGTCCAAGCAACGTGGCCGGGACACAACTCCACAGCCGCGCACCCGGTTTTACTGGTGGCATCGAATGAATGACTCCCCGTTTAGTATACAGGTACCATCCCATCAGAGTCAGGGTTTTCCCTTATGAACATGGTGCCGTTTTGATTTGCCATTCGTAGATTTGAATGCCGCAGGCGTGGAAGTTGCCATAGTAGCCATCAGGAAAAAAAGTAGCGCATTGGCGGGCAAATGGAGATTGAAGTCCACGAAACTGTGCACCAGAAAACCCACGCAGGCCACCAACCCCGAGAGATTTAACACCGCAGTGAACGGCGGGTTGTTGCCCGGCAATTGCCCGAGCGAGTGGAACAGCAACATCCCCAGGAACAAGGCGCAGCACATCCCCCCAATTATTCCAGTATCCGACAACGCTTCCACGTAATCGTTGTGGGAATGATTCACTACCCGGCCGTCGTAGAGGCTTTCGTAAGGTGGAAAGACTATTGGCAGCGTTCCTAGGCCCGTTCCGACCCATGGGTGATCCAGAAATATTCTCCAGGTGTCTCTTCGCATGGAAGCGCGTTTCCCGCTGGCCACTTCCATAGCCTTCATGGTCGAAAAACGCTGCGTAATCTCCTTTACTCCGAGCCACGACACCATCAGCAATGCCGTTACCAGTACTGCGGCACCGGCTAACATTTGCTTGGTGGGGGTGCGCTTCCAGGCCATCCATCCCACAATGATCACCACCTGCACTGCGAAGGTGATCACCCCGCCACGAGATGCCGCGAGGAACAGGCTTCCTATCGAGACCACGGCGAAGATGCCCACTACCAACAATCTTTCGCGCCGCACTTTGCCCAGCATCAGCGGTACCAGCGCCGTCGGAATAAACAGTTCCGCGAATCCCGCAAAATGATTGCGATTTACATAAGGACCAAAGGGGATGCCTCCGTAATGCATTTCCCGGAACCAGTACAGTTTGCCGTTGAACGTCAGGTGTTGCAGTATTCCGAAAATTGCAACCAGAAAACCGAAGATCATCACGAACCATACGAATCCGCGCCAGTCTTCCAGGGTGCGGAAAGCCTGCGCCCCCAAGAACATCACCACGATGTCGGCCAGCAATACCATAAATTCCTGGTGTGTTGCGAACTGCGACGCCGTGGTTGAAAACACCATCTGCCCTAGCACTACCAGCAAAAACCCGATGAGCGGCGGCAACAAAGGCGAAATTATTATCGTTTCTTCAGAATCACGGTAGAATTTCGCGGCCCAGGCCACAAACAAAATTCCCGCTCCGGTTTCGAAGCAGGCTTTGGCCCAATCCTCAACCCCGCCGTGCGCAAGTACCCCGAAGACCACCAGCGCGCAAATCCCGATGCGCAGGGATTTCATTTCTTCGCGCCTGTCTTTCCCACTGGCGTCAACGCCACATCGTCAACCCACACGGTTCCGCTGATCTTGTTGACCTCCTGATCGCTGGGGTCTCGTCTCAGGCAAACGTTGACTTCCTGGTCTGCCTCCGCGCCTTCCCACACCGCTGCGAAACGCGTCCAGGCTTGCGTGCCGTGAGCCTGTTCGGTTGCCACCGATGTATCCGCGCTCGTCCGCAATTCAATGTACACGCCCTTATCGGTCGTCAGCGCCTTGGTTTGCATCCAGCCCGAAACTTCGTATCGCGCGCCTCCCTTTACCGGTATCGTCTGGCAAACATCGCGAAAATTGATGTCCGAATTGCCGTCGAAAGAAACGCGCAATGATCGCTGTCCGGAATGTTTCTCCTGACTGTCAAAGCTGATCTGCACTCCGTGCGCGGCTCTCGAGAATCGCCACGTATAAGCCTGGCCCACTTCATCGGATTCGAATCCGCCGTCCCACGCCGCTGAACCCGCAGCCTGCAAGTGCGTCGATCCCGCGAATTCAACTGACTGCTGCCAGACCTCGTGAGCATCCTGCAGGCGCCCAGCCTGGCGCAAGGCCGTCACCAGTGCCCCGGCATCCGAAAGTGCAAGTTTTGGTCGCAACGCGGCAAGCCGTTTCCACACTTTCAGCGCATTCGCAACCTGTCCTTCTCCTGCCAGGTCCTGAATGATTGCCAGGTACACAGCGCGATCACTGGGTACCACCCGATCAAGAACGACCTCTACGTCGGGTTCCACTCGGGCGCAGCGCGAAAATGCTTCCGCGGCACGAAAGGGGTCGGCTTCCACCGCGTGCCGTATTTGCACGAATGCCGGCTCCAACTCTCCCTGGCGCAGCAGAAAATTTCCATAGCGCCAGGACACTTCCGCCGAAAGTGGATAAGTCTGCTGCGCGCTCAGAAATGCTCTGCGCGCCCCCGCGACGTTTCCCTCAGATTCGTACAAGGCCGCCAGATCGAGCCAGGTGGTCGTGGAATGGGAATCGACCTCCAGTGACTTTAAATAGCTGCCGATGGCCCGGGGGGCATCCTGATCTTCGAGACTGAATTGCAGGTGACGCCCGAGCAGATACCAGTTCTGCGCGTCTTCCGGCTCTACCTGCGTTGCGCGCTCGTATCCGTAGAGGGTGTCTTTTTGTACGTAATATTTGGCTCGCGCGGTACGCACGCTGAAATATCCAAGGTATGCGGCTACCAGCAGTGCGCCCACGGCCAACGCACCGCGGGCCGCCGCGCTCGAGAGGGACACTTTCATGCGAGTGTACTTTGCCTAGACCACTTCAATCTTGCAAGCGGCAATTCAGCAGCAGCAAAATAATTTGGAGTGGCGATGAGTTCGGTGTGAATAGCCATCGGAACAATTCTTCGTTCCGAGAAAAACAACGATTTTATAAGCTATGCGCTTCTTCACTTCCCAAACGAAGCAGAAAAAGTTTCTTCACCACGTCCACGACGCCGTACATCGATTCCCAGGCGCTTGATTTTTTGATTCAGCGTCGATAGAGGAATCATGAATCTTTCCGCGGCCTCCGTCTGATTCCATGCCGTGCGTTCGAGCATATCCATAATGATGCGCCGCTCGATTTCATCCATTATTTTAAACAGTGAAGGATGCGCCTGGTCCGCGCCGGTTCGCGACCCCGGCTCTCCCGGCAGCGGCGGCAAAAATTCTGAAAGCTGCAACCGCACGCCCCGCACGATTTCTTTGCTGCGGATGCTTTCGGGCAGCAAGTCCGCATCCACGCGTTCTTGCGTGGAAAGTACTACGGCGCGCTCCACCACGTTTTCGAGCTCGCGAACGTTGCCCGGCCAGTCATAATCCATCATTAGTTTCATGGCGCCGGGAGTAAATTGCCGTAAAGACTTCTCGTTTTCCTTGCAGTAGCGCTCCATGAAGTGCGCCAGCAACAGCGGCACGTCTTCGCGCCGGTCGCGCAGCGGCGGCAACTGCAGATGTATGACGTTCAAACGGTGGTATAAATCTTCGCGAAACCGTCCTTCGCGTACCAATGTCAGAAGCTCCACGTTGGAAGCCGCCACGATGCGCACATCCACCTTCAATTGTTCCGTGCCGCCCAGGCGCATAAATTCGCGCTCTTGTATCACGCGCAATAATTTCGCCTGCGTCTCCGCGCTGATGGTAGCGATTTCGTCGAAGAAGATCGTGCCCTGATCCGCAACCTCAAATAAACCCTTTTTCGAAGCGACCGCGCTGGTAAATGCGCCTTTCACATGGCCGAAAAGCTGCGACTCCAACAGGTCCACGGGGATCGATCCGGTATTCACCGGAACGAAGGCCTTGTCCGCGCGCGTGGAACCGGAGTGAATCGCTTTGGCGATGAGTTCCTTGCCTGTGCCGCTCTCCCCGCTGATCAATACCGTCGAACGTGAAGGCGCCACCTGCGTCACTAGGTCCAATAGCGCGTGCATCTTGTCGCTTTTCCCGATAATGTTCGGGAAATTGAAGCGCTGCTTCAACGCGCGTTTCAGTTGAACGTTTTCTTCGCGCAACTGCCGGGATTCCACCGCTTGCGCCACTTGCGCCAGCAGCTCATCGTTGGACCACGGCTTGGTGATGTAATCCATCGCGCCGCTCTTGAAGGCCGTGCGCGCCATATCAATCGAGCCGTACGCGGTAATCAAAACTATGGAAAGGTGGGGATCGCGTTTGTGAATTTCTTTCAGCAGCTCCAGGCCATTGCGATCCGGCAGGCTTACGTCCAGCAACAACAAATCGAAAGGGTGCTCCCCTAGCTTGGCCAAGCCCGATTCGCCGGTTTCGGCACTGGATACGCCGTATCCTTCACCGGTAAGCAGCAGCTCCAGTCCCTCGCGAATTTCTGATTCATCATCCACCACCAGAATCGAGCCCTTAGACATGAATCGCTTTCCTGACCGCCGGGAATTCCACATGAAACGACGTGCCTTTGCCGGGCGTGGAGCGTACATCAATCTTCCCGGAATGTTCCTTGATGATTCCGTAACTTACGGAAAGTCCTAGTCCGGTTCCGCGGCCGGTGGCCTTGGTAGTAAAAAACGGATCGAAAATTCTGTGAATGTGCTCGCGCGCAATTCCCGCGCCGGTGTCGGCTATTTCCACTTCCACGCTGCCGTTGTGCGCGGTCGTGCGTATTTCCAGCATTCCGCCGCCGGGCATGGCGTCGCGCGCATTCAAAAACAAATTCAAAAATACTTGCTGCAATTTGTTCGCGGACCCGCGCACCGCCGGAAGGGTATTTCCTAGTTGCCGCACCACCTGAATCTGCGAGGTCTTTAACGGGTGGGCCACCAGCGAAAGGGTCTCTTCCACGACGCGATTCACGTCGATGTCCACGACTTCCGCAGCGCCCGTACGGGAAAAATTCAATAAATTATTTACGATTTCGCTGGCGCGAAATGTCTGCTTCACAATCTTTTCGATAATAGCTTGCTTGGGATCGCCTTCCGGCATCTGCTTCGCCAGCATCTGGATGTAATTGGAAATTACCGCCAGCGGAGTATTCACTTCGTGCGCCACGCCCGCAGCCAGCAGTCCCAGGGACGTCAATTTTTCCGTCTGGGTCATTTGCTGTTCCATGCTTTCGCGTTGGGTCACATCATCGAAGAGCAACAAACGTCCGATACGCTCTCCCGATTTGCTCACCAGCGGCGTGATGGAAACATTCAAAGTCAGCGTCTTTCCCAGGTGCTGCAACCGCTGCTTATAAATCCCGGTGATCTGTTCCGCGTCGCCGCGGGCCACGATTTCGGTGGCTAACTCCATCGGCAACAGGGAGCTGAGTTGCTGGCCCACCGCTTGCTGCCGCGCCACGCCAAATAATTGCTCCATGCGCGTGTTCCACGACTCCACCAGGCCCGCCAGATCCACGGCCAACACTCCAACGTTAAGTGACTCCACGATGTTTTCGCTGAAATCCTTGAGCCGCGCAATTTCAACGGCTTTCTGCTCCAGCGATGTGTACAGCTGCGAATTATCCAGGGCGATGGCTACGTAGCCGGCGATGGTTTCCACCAACTCCACGTCGTCGCTCGAAAGAAAATCTCCGTCCACCGTTTTGCCCAACCCCAGAACTGCAACAGTGTGTTCGCGGATGCGGCAGGGCACAAAATAATTAAGATCCAGCTGCTCCAGCGTGCGGCGCACCGAGTCATCCACGTCTCTCGCCGCGCGGGGCGACTCAAAAAAGAGCGCCCCACGGGCGAACTCGGGCCGGGCCGGCTCGAGGAAGCTAAGGTCGAGTGGTTCTGCTAAACGCACGCCCATCGAACGGGCCAACCGCATGTGCCCCGGATTCGCTGGGTCTTCCTGAAAAATCGCCAGGCGATCTACCAGCAGCGTCTGCGAAACGCGATCCATCACCGAGCCCAACATCGGCTCAAGGCGCACTTCATTGGTCAGCGTGCGTCCAAATTCGATAAGCGTGCGGCGATAATCAAGCCGGTCGCGGTAAAAAAATCTGTCCAGCCGCGCTTGCGTCCATTCGCGGAAGGGCTGAAATAGAAACGCCGCAATCACGATGGCGATCATGCCGCCAACAGGCCCAGTAGTTTGCGCGTGGAAGATCTGCGCCAGCAGCGCCACCAGCGCGAAGTACACTGCCGCAACACCCGCCGTTGCCGCCGTATACGCCAGCCCGCGCTTGAAAATAATATCCACATCCATCAAGCGGTAGCGGATTACCGCGTAGCCGAAGCACAAGGGGATCAGCACCAGGCTTACGGCGGAAAATTGCATCCATGCCTCGGGCCCGAGATTCATGACAAAAGGCAGAATGTAGAAAGTTGTGAATGGCAGGGTTCCTGCGATTGTTCCGCCGGTGAGCCACTTTAACTGCTGGCGCAGAACGCCCGAAGGCGCGGCGCGAAAATTTCTGTAAAAGCCCAGACCCGCGGCCAGAAAACAAGCGCCCAGAAAACTCAGTTCGATCTTATCCAGCAGAATGCGCGAACCAAGCCAGGGTACGAACCCCAAAGTGTTGCGCGCCGTGCTGATGTGCACCAGCAACAACGCCAGCGGCAGCAGATATACCGTCAGCAGTTTCGACGAAGAGCGAAATGTCGTCTCCGTGCGTCCCGGAAAAACCAGCGCGAAGTGCAGCAGCAGCGCCGGCGCCAGCAATCGAGCCACGATGTTGGCCCAGTACACTTCCTGATCGAAGCTGTCCAGCTTCCCGCTGTAATGGAACGAATAAAGGATGAACGACACCAGGCAGAAAACGTAGAAATGTACAGCCTTGGGCGCGTTCCACCGCCGCGCAAAAATAAATAGTCCGATAAACAGGTACAGCAGCCCCACCACGCGAAGGTAATTTTCAATCGAGGTAGGTTTCTCTGCGGGAGCAGTCACCAGCGGAGTTTCGAATTCCTGTCCCTGGCGTGACAGCTTGTAGCGCACCTGCGTCCACAGGCCTGCGCGCGTCAAGCGCATGGTTACCTGGACCGCGCGCGCTACGGGGATTCCGTCAATCGCGATCAGACGATCACCCTGGCGCACGCCAGCCAACGTTCCCGATGAACCGGGGCTAACTTTCCAGGCCTCTACCCCGTGATCGGTGTCCAGCCAGGCAACGCCGTCGTCCACCAGTTCATACTTGGAGCGTTGCTGGAAATTGATGTACGCGAAGATCACCGCCGCCAGCGTTGCGAGCGCCAGCACGACCGCCCCGAGACTGACCCGCAGGTTCTGCTTCATGCCGTGACTCGAATGGGAGACACCTTCCCGTAACGATCACGGTGCAAATCAGAGACCAACCGTTCGCGAAGACGGCCTGAGCTAAACCCTTCTAAATCTGACGTTTTGAGGGGCAAACGCGGCGGGACAATAAGGGGATACAGTATTCGGGAGAGCAGATATGGCTTTCTAAAGCCTGAATTGTCAAAACTGTACGCTTAGTCCGCCGCGGAAACTGCGGAAGGCCGGTACTAATGTTGTCCGCCCGTCCCGGGTATTCAGCGTCACGCCACCCTGGGCCAGCAGATTGTCGCAATCTGCCTCTGCTTCCCAACGGCCCAACGCGAATCTTGGCAGCGGTTGTCGCACTCCGATGTGCAGGTAGGGATCCAGCTGGTAAATCGATTCGCCGTAGGAGTCTACCCGCGAAACTGTTACTCCGCTGACCCACTTATAGCCGGCCTCCACCTTGGTTCCCGCCCGGGGAACCTTGGCCGAAACGCTCGCTCCCAGCGAGTGCCGCGGCGCGGTGCGCAAAACGTCCCGCAGCCCACCATTCGTGTCGTCGCCTGGCGCCAAGGCTCCCGCGAACGCGTACACTGCCGTCAATTCCACGTCATCATCGAGCTTTTCGCGAATCGCCACTCGCGTTCCCCAACTGCTGGACGAACCTCCGTCATATGCGAATCCATTCGAAAAATAATCCTGAAAGTAGTCAGCGGCAGGCAGATTGTTACCGCGTCCGAAGACTGCCACATGCCGGTTATCGTCGTGGAAGCCGGCTACCTGCACTTTGCCGCGCGTTCCAATCTTCCTCTCCGCAGCGGCTTCCTCGTGCCAACCGTTTTGCAGCACCGGCTTCCCGCCGCGCCACAACAGTGTCGGGAATCCGTCCAGTTCATCCAGCGCGGCCGCCAGCGCATTAGTTCCTAACTCGCTGTCTGCAGCTTCCAGCGGTCCGGGCCCGTTCGGGATTGAAGTGAAAACCAGCGTAGCGTTCCAATCATCATTCACGCGCACATTCAACTTCGTTCGGGGCCGCAGTGAAGAAGCCGCTGCTCCCAGTCCAACCAAAACGTATTCGCCGCCGTAGCTCAGAATCGCGCGATCGCCGAGCGCAATGGAGCCGCCCTGGTCGATGCGGACACCGCGGAAAGTTTGTCCGTCGGGTCCCAATTTTGCTTCACGCAAAACCAATGCGGTGTGCGGACCGGCGCCTAAAGATCCCGTGGGCAGCCACACCGTCGCGATACTTCCGGCTGGCGAATCCTGATCGTAACTCATTTGCCCGGCGAGGATGATCCTGCTGGTCCCGCCCAGGCTTTGATCGTAGGCAAACGCCGTCGCCGGCGCCGATACCAGGTTCGAACCGGAGCCCAGGTGACGCGCACCATCCGTAAATTCGAGTCTTGCGCGCGGCTGCCGAGGCCTGCCGCGATCCCGACTGGCGTCCGCCACCTGCACAATCTGGGCGTCGCCCATCCACTCGAGCACCGGTCGCGTGGCGGACGCGGAGCGCAGCACCCACTTCCAGTCGTCGCCTTCCACCGGAACATTTACCGGCTGCCGCCGCAACTGTTCCAGCGACGCAAACATCGACTCCATTTGTACCCGCACCACAGTAGTAATGTTGGGATTGATGCGCACGTGCTTTTCAAGCGTGGGCAAAAATCCCGCCAGAGTCACCCGCACGGTGTAAAGCCCCGGAGCAAGCTTCTCGCCCCGGAATATTCCCTGCGTGTTTGTCAACAAATCACGCGCAGCCGTTGCGCCGGAGGCCTCCGCGAGGAGTTCCACACTGGCGCCCATTTGCGGCGTGCCCGTTCCGTCCAGCACCATGCCCGCAAGCTTCCCGGCACCCGGCACTGTGTTTGCCGCGCTGCTGTTAGATCCACCCGACTTCAAAGTGACAATAGTGTTCTTCTGCGCCTTCGCCGGCGAGGTGCCGACGGTCACGCACAAGGCGCTCAGAACCAGCGCCAGCTCCAGGGCCCCGAATTCCGGGATCCTTCTTTGCTTCACTTTGCGCCTCCAGGCTTTACCACCGCCGCCGTCTTTGTTTCCACCGGGGCCTTCACCGTGAAATCCGCTGTCCGCAAGATTGTCTGATTCGAAAGTGTGTCCGTGGCATTAATTTCTAGCGTGTATTTGCCCGGCGCCAGGGTGGCCAAAGGCAGCAGCCGCTCGATGGTGATTTGATCGCCCGATTGCTTCATGTCTTCGGACGTTTCCTTGAACTGCATGACCTGTGCGCCGGCCTTCTTCACAGTGTATTGAAAAGCGGCGTTCGATTTATGGGTCTTGTCGTCCGGCTTCAGGTTATAGACCTGCATGTAAATTCCCAATTTGTCCGCGGTAGTGAAATCGCCTTCCAGTCGAGGCCGCACCTTGGACGAGCCCAGCACGAATTGCCCGCTGCCAATCTGCTTGGCGGGCACATGCTCGATCTGGTCGGCAAGTATCAACGAACTGGATTCCAGCTTGTCATCCTCATAGCGCGGTACCTGCAAACGAGAGTTCACGACACCCACATTTCCGCTCTGCACGTCCTTGATCACCAGGTCGAGCCGGTACAATCCCGGCCGCAGCGGCACCGCTTTTTGGTAAATAGATTGCAGTTTCACCGACTGCTGGAACAGCGACTCAGGAAAATCCCTGCTCACCGAATCTTCGAAGGTCTGCACTACCCGGCCCGTAAGCGTGCTCACGCGACCGAAAACGTTGATCGTCGCCGAGTGCACTCCCTCTTTCGATTGAAACGACAATTGGTTGTTGGGGATCTGCACGGTCACCGGAACCAGCACGGTGTCGTTCGTAACTTTCAGGAAATCGGTCCGCCACGAGAAACGCACCTGATCTCTCACGATGCGCGACGTCACGATCGCTTCCAGATCCTTAAATTTTACGGCTGGCGGTTTGAACGCGTTGGCGTACGCTTCCAGTCGCGTGAATTCATTCATGCTCGCGGGCTGGCCCCCGAACGCCGTCGGCAAGTTGGTGCCGTCTGAGCGCGTAAATCGGTCCGTCTTCGACGCCAGGCCCATCTGTTCCATTTGGCTCAGGCCCGCCCCCGGCACATGCAGAAGCGCGTCCTTCTCCGACGGATCCATGGTCAGATGGTATTCGCCGGATCCGCTGGGATCGACGAATTCCATAATCACGTTTTCTCCCATGCCCTCGATGTAGCGCCAGCGCCATGTTTCCCACGGGTAAGTAGAAGTCGAACCACCGCCCTCATTCATGGGCCGGTCATAAGTTCCGCCAGTGGGATGGCTCTCAATTTCGTCAGGTGGTCCCCACACGATATACATGTGGCCGCGATCCGTCTTCCAGCCCGGTATTCCCGATGCGTAATGCTCGTTGGCGTAGGCGATGCGACGGTAATGCTCTTCCTTGAATTCGTTGTCCGGCAGATCCGGATTGGTGCTGCGGCGAAGCCAGAATTGCTCAATGAATTGCTCGCGCTCTTCATTGGTCGCAAGTTGCCCGAACGCGTTGCGCTCCTCGGGCGAAATAATGTAGACCACGTCCTCGTTCAGCCACTGTTTATAAGGAGTGTCTAATTCTTTCAGCGTCTTGCGAATCTTCTTTTTCTGGTTTTTATCCAGCTTTTGCGGAGCGGCCGGATCCTGGCCTTCCTGCTGCGCCCGCAGGAGGGGTACAGTCAGGAGTAAAAAGGAAAACGAAGTCAAAAGGGCGCGTGTAACCCTGGGCATGAAAATACACCTCAACCGTGGTAAGCGAGGATTCTAACTCCGCCAAACGCTGGCGTCAATTGAGTAATCCCCTTCATTTTGTGACACTTGTCCCCGAATCGCTTAGAGTCAGAAGGCGAAAAATAAGTTGCCTCAAAAACTTAGAACCTGTCCACAGGTACAGGTAAAACTGTTCAAAACGCCGGTTGGTTGGTTGATCTTGATGCGATTCCGAATTGGAAATATAGCGGGAAAACTTCGGTAGGATTTATTGTAGCCGGCGGTTCTGCAGGTCCGAACCCACCAGATTGTCAAAGATGGCTAGCACGTGTCGGCGATACTCCACCATCCGCATGAAGATGTCGCGCAATTCCGGTTCACGCTCGGCTTCGTGGTGCCACTTCAGCAGTACCGCCTGTGGCACTTCGATATCGCGCCGCAACTGTTCTGCTGAGTGTCCGCGCAGAAATAGCCCGTAAAAGAAGGCTGCTTCGCGTTGGGGCAGGTCGAAATCCTGCATCACCACCGCGGGTACGAATTGTGCCATCGTGGCCATAAAGAAAATGCAGTTTACCCAAAAGCGGCTCGGCGTCAAGTAGGACTACCGGGTATCTGCCGCTTCCCAGTCAACTCCCCCTCTCCCCCATTCGAATCTTCGAGTGCGCTTGTCCCGCATTTGCGTTGCATCGCGGAAGAAATGCAACCGGCGGGTTCGTGACGCTACCCTGACCGCTTTAGGATGCCTGCCGCGCCGCTCAAGATACACGGCCCTCCTCCCAGTGGAATTTTTAGCGCTTACGCCGTAGAGTAGCCAGTGGCTCAATCTTTAACTTCATACTCCCTTTGAAACGGAGAAGCCTCGTGTCCCTGATTCCCAAAATTTCTGCTCTCGTGATTCTTTTTGCGTGTGCTGTCGCGTTATTGCTCTTGCCGCAGCAATCTTCCAGCGCCGGCAAAACGCAAGCCGAACCCGACGACGTGCCCGCTTTCCATACTGAAGCGCCCACCGGCGCGCTCCCCGCAACCATGAGTCCTGATACCTTTGGCGATCCAATTGTGCAGAACGCCTACACCGTGGCAGGTCGTATCAAAAAAGTTCTCTACCAGGAACCTTGCTATTGCCATTGCGACCGCAGCCAGGGCCACACTGGACTTCTCGATTGCTTCGTCAGCAAACATGGCTCCGGCTGTGACATCTGCGTGCGCGAGGATTTGTATTCCTACGAGCAGACTAAAAAAGGAAAAACCCCCGCGCAGATTCGCGACGGTATCAAGCAGGGCGAATGGAAATCCGTGGACGTCAGCAAGTATGAAACCCCGCTGCCCGCGGCGCACAAGTAAACGGAATTTATTTGCCGTTTCGCAATAGCATGCGCCCGAATTTCGATTCGACAATTTTTAAAGGTGAAAAGTGAAAAATAACCATCTGAAATTCTGCGCCCTGCTTGTAACCGTGTGTGTAGCAGGATTGGGCGCTTTGCTCGGCAGCTCCCACGCGGACGACACCCCCTCGGGCTGGGGCTTCACTACCGCGAATCTCGATAAATCATGCAAACCCTGCGAGGACTTTTACAAATTCGCCATGGGTGGGTGGATGAAGAACAATCCCATCCCTGCGGACCGGCCCGCATGGAGCACCAGCGCCGAGTTGCAGGAAAAAAATCTCGCTCAGCTTCGTCAAATCACCGAAGCCTCTGCTGCCGCTAAAGCCTCGCGCGGATCTAACGAACAGAAAGTAGGCGATTTCTACGCCAGTTGCATGGACACCGCGGCTATTGAAGCCGCGGGCGCAAAGCCCATCGCCGGAGAGCTTGCCGCCATTGACGCCATGAACGACCGCAACGCCTTACTCGCGCAAGTTGCCGCGCTGCACAAAGAGGGCATTCAGGCGGTTTTTGATTTCAGTTCTACGCAGGATTTTGCCGACAGCACTAAAGTCATTGGGGACGCCGACCAGGGCGGCTTGGGCATGCCCGATCGCGATTACTACCTGCGCGACGACGACCGCTCCAAGCAACTCCGCAGCGACTACGTAGCCCACGTTTCAAAAATGTTTCAGCTGGCCGGTGACTCCGCAGAAAAATCCGCCGCCAACGCACAAACGGTGATGAACATCGAAACCGCACTCGCCAAAGCATCGCTCACCAACGTGCAGCTGCGCGATCCGCAGGCCAACTATCACAAACTTTCCATTGCCCAGCTGAAAGAACTCACGCCCGACTGGTCCTGGGACACTTTCTTTGCCGGCGTCAACCTGCCGGGCCTCACGGAAACCAACATCGGTCAGCCCGATTTTTTCAAGGAAATGGATCGCCAGCTCACCGCCACACCACTGGCCGACTGGAAGACCTATCTCCGCTGGCACGTTATCCATGCCGCTGCTTCGGCGCTCAGCGACAATTTCGTGCAGGAAAATTTTAATTTCTACGGCAAGCGCCTTTCCGGCACGGCGGAGCTCCAGCCCCGCTGGAAGCGCTGCGTGCAATCGGTAAATCGCAACGTCGGCGAAGCCCTTGGCCAGGTGTACGTCGAAAAATATTTCCCTCCGGCGGCAAAAGCTCACGCCCTCGAAATGGTTCACAACTTGTTGGCGGCGTTACGTTCCGACATCCCCACTCTTTCCTGGATGACCCCGGAAACAAAAAAGGCCGCCATCGCCAAGATGGAAGCCTTCAACATCAAGATCGGCTATCCCGATAAATGGCGCGATTATTCCAGGCTCGACATCGAGCGCACCTCTTACGCCGCCAATGTGCGCCGCGCTTCCACGTTTGAGAATTCCCGCGAGCTCTCGAAAATCGGCAAGCCGGTGGACCGCAACGAATGGGGCATGACGCCGCCCACGGTGAATGCTTATTACAATCCCACCATGAACGAGATCGTTTTCCCCGCGGGTATCCTGCAGCCGCCCTTCTACGACCCCAAAGCGGACGACGCCATCAACTACGGCGGCATGGGCGCGGTGATCGGTCACGAAGTTTCCCACGGTTTCGATGACCAGGGCTCGCAGTTCGATCCCCAGGGCAACCTGCGCAACTGGTGGACGGCTGACGATCGCAAGAATTTCGATGAGCGCGCCACCTGCGTTTCAAAACAATTCGACACCTATGAAGTCGAGCCTGGATTGCACCAGAACGGCAAACTCGTTTTGGGCGAAAGCATCGGCGACCTCGGCGGCCTTTCCATCGCTTATGCCGCGTACGAAAAATCTTTGGAAGGGAAGCCCCGCAAGGAAATCGACGGCTTCACGCCGGAACAGCGCTTCTTCCTGGGCTGGGCTCAGGTCTGGGGAGCGAACCAACGCCCCGAAGCTGCGCGTTTACAGGCCAATACCAATCCGCACCCCCTCGCTCGCTTCCGGGGCAACGGACCGCTCTCTGACATGGACGCTTTCGCCAAAGCCTTTGGCTGCAAAAAAGGTGACGCCATGGTTCGCGAAGAAGCCTGCAAAATCTGGTAGCGCGAAGAATTTAAATAGTTGTCGACCTGAATTTTAGCGTAAAACCCGAGTGCTCCCACTCGTCGCGTTAACGAGTGATTTTCTAATTGCAAAAACGCAAATGTAGCCGGGTGCAAATGAACGAGCACCAATTTCTGCTCTCCGAGGTTCTGACCGTTGTTCCAACCAGACACGCTTAAAGCCAAATCAATTTTCCTCACCGGCGGCGGCACCGGCCTTGGCCGCTCCATGGCACTGCATTTCGCCAGTCTGGGCGCGCGCGTCTTTATCGTTGGCCGCCGCCCCGAGCCTCTAAAATCCGTCTGTGATGAAATCAAAAAAGCTGGCGGCACCGCATCCTTCACTTCGTGCGACATCCGCGATTACGCCGCGGTCGAAGCCGCCGCGAGCACCGCTGAATCCGCAATCGGCGAAATTAACACCCTCGTCAACAATGCCGCAGGAAACTTCATGGCCCGCACCGAAAAATTGACGCCCAACGCTTTTAATGCCGTGGTCGGAATCGTTCTCAATGGCAGCTTCAACTGCACCCAAATTTTCGGCAAACGCTGGATAGAAAGAAAGCAAGCCGGTCACGTACTGAGCATCGTCACCACCTACGCCGCCGCCAATTGCGGGTCAGGCTACGTCGTCCCTTCGGCGTGCGCGAAAGCCGGGGTCCTCGCGCTCACCACATCTCTTGCGGTGGAGTGGGGCAAACATCAGATTCGCCTCAACGCCATCGCGCCGGGACCATTTCCCACGGAAGGCGCGTGGTCCCGCCTGATGCCTTCCGCAGAAATGGAAGCTCACCGAAAAACTTCCCATCCGCTCAAGCGTTTCGGGCGCCACGAAGAACTCACCAATCTGGCCGCGTTTCTGGTCAGCGACATGTCCCCGTACATCAATGGGGAGTGTGTGGTGATTGACGGCGGCCTTTGGCTGCGCGGCGCCGGAGAATTCAACGACCTCGGCTTACTGCCCGATTCCGCCTGGGAAGCCATGGAATCCGCACGCCAGAAAAAATCTTGAAGCACGAATAGGAAAGGATTTCCGCCCGGTTTGCGCGGAGTGCCCCGTGTGCCCAAATTGCATGTGGGCATTTTGCACCTAGCGCCTTGGATACTGTTCTAGTTCTGTCCGTCCCAAATTCCGTGAGATTTATTGAGGCAGCGAACGCTTTCGCAACTCCACCCGCAACTTCACCGTGCCGATAGATTTTCCGCCCGCTTCCGCTCGTAGCGTCACTTCCTGAAGTTCGCTCTTCTTCACCGCATCAGCACTGGCCGGCAGCGCTATCTCTATGCGTGCCGCGGCGGTTTGTTTCGCGCCAATGGAGAATTTCCCCACACCACTTTGCAGCACCCAACCGGTCGGCAAATCCGCCGCCAGAGCGATTTCCTGCGCCGCCGAAGTCGGATTCAGCACCCACAACGGAATCACCAACGTTGTGCCAACCTGCAAGGCAATTTCCGGCGGCTCCGGATGCGGCAAATGGTTCAATCCATGCGCACGCCGAAAGTCCGCATAAAAGCTCCACGGGCCCGCGAGCTCCACCGACAATTCCGGACGGTTCGCTTCGGAAGAAACTGCTTCCCTCTCGAACGCGATCGGATCTGCAGTAATATTCTCAAAAATGTCCCCAGCGACGGTGCCGCCAACCAGAGATTTCCCGCGCACGAATTTCTGCGAGTCGCCCCATTCCGACGTCACCATCTTCTCGATTTGCGCGTCACTCATCGCCTTGACCGACTCCGCGAAGGACTTCGCCTGCGTCTCGTGCGCCAGGTAACCATCCAGCGCGAGCCGCCAGTACGGATGTTTGAACGACTTTGAAATTTCCTTCACCGAATATTGCGGACCCAGCCCGCGAAAAATATCTTCCTTGTCGGCGTCCGGGAAGTAATAAATTTTCTTCGGCTGCCATGGCCGCAAATTATCCAGCAGCGATTCCAGCCGCTTGGTCGGCCCGGCCAACTGTTCGGGAAAAGCCGCGGGATCTGCGCTTAGATCAAACGCCTCGGTCGCCAGCACTCCGGCAGCCTGGTGATCGCCGTGATCCTCACCGACAAAAGTTCCCGGCAAAAACGTCAGCACCACTTCAGGGCGGGTCAAGCGCATCAGCCGCACCAATTGCTGCAGCGCCTGGCCATGATTCCAGTTCGAAAGCGATTGCAGAACATTCTGCGAAGCGGTGTCTTTGCCATCCAGAAACCACACGTTGGTGATGCCCAGCATGGCCACCGCGCGGCGGGCCTCAATTTCGCGGATCGCCGCCAGCGCTGACGCCTGCTCGCCGCCAACTTCGTTGGCACCGCTGCCTCCGCGCGTCCCGAACACCACGGCCACGCGCTTGCCCTCGTCAATCGCACGCGCCAGGTAGGCCGTCGCCGCGCCTTCGTCATCCGGATGCGCCACGACCAGCAAAATATCCGCCTTGTAACGCTCGTCGGGCTGCCTCAACGCCACCGTGTGATGAGCGGCCCCAGTTTCCTGCGCAACGATGGGCGCACGCGCCGCAAGGGTGATTAAAAAAACGACTAAAGCACAAAGGCTGGTTCTCAAAATCATTCCGATTCCTTTACGCAGAAAAATGAAAACAACCGTAACAATACACTGGCGGACGAACGTGCAGACGCACACGTCAATGTACGATTAGCGCGCGACAAAAATGGCAAATTATCGCGGACCTGCGAGAACTAAAACGTTGAGGATTTCAAGCTGCCAGTCCCACTCTAGGCTCTGAGCGCGGGAATTTTAGCGTGGGAACATCAGGATAAATGGCCGCTGTAAAAGCGTATCTTTTCGAACTTGAAGTTCGAAACTTCAACTTCCAAACTACGCCTTGGCTTCAGCGGCCGCAGCAGCCTTCGCTCCATTCGCGGGAGCCTCTTCACGCGCCGCACGCTTGATGCGCGCCGCTTTGCCCTTCAAATCGCGCAAATAATAAAGACGCGCGCGCCGCACTTTACCGCGACCCACCACCACAATGGAGCTGATCGTCGGCGAATGCAGCGGAAAAATGCGTTCGATGCCCACGCCAAAGCTGACGCGCCGCACCGTAAACGTCGCGCTTGATGCGCGGCCCTTCTTCGAAATCACCACGCCCTCAAAGGCCTGCAGGCGCTCTTTTTCCTTCTCGCCTTCGCCTTCCTTCAGGCGTACGTTCACGCGAACGCTGTCGCCAGGCCGAAACTCGGGCAAATCTTTGCGCAGCTGCGCTTCATGCAATTTTGCAATAATCGGATTCATTGTCGTATTCCCTGCAGACCCGCTCAGGCGGGGCCAGCACACCTAGGCCAATCCGTAAGTATAGCCAATCCGGCACCTTTCCCGCCACCCATTTCGACAAATTGGGCAGGGCTCAGGCCGAGCGAACTGTCGAATCCAGATCGGGACGGTTTTTGGCCGTTTTATGCTGTGCGGCTTCTCGTCGCCAGGTGGCGACATCGGCGTGGTTTCCGCCAACCAATACATCCGGCACTTTCCAGCCGCGGTACTCCGCTGGCCTTGTATAGTGCGGAAAATCCAGCAAAATTTGCCGGCCTGAATTCTGGCCGCGATTGCCCGCGACTGTTTCTTGTTTAGCGGCGACCCCACTGAACGATTCGTTCTGCGAAGACGCCTCGTTTCCTAAGGACCCCGGCAGCAACCGCGTTACCGCATCCACGATCAACATCGCCGGCAACTCGCCGCCGCTCAACACGAAATCGCCGATCGAAATTTCATCCGTGGCCAGATGCTCAGCAACGCGCTCGTCCACGCCTTCATATCGCCCGCAGATCAAAATAATTCTTGAGAGCTGTGCAAAGCGCCGCGCCGTGGCCTGATCGAATCGCGTTCCTGAAGCCGACAGCAGCACAATCGCAGTGCCCGTTGGCAGTTCCCGTTTATCAGCCGCGTCTCCGACCGGCGCGCCCAGCAAGTGCTCGACGGCCTCGAAAAGCGGCTCCGGTTTCAGCACCATGCCTTCGCCGCCGCCGAACGGCCGGTCATCCACGGTGCGGTGCCGGTCTTTTGTAAACACCCGCAAATCCTGCACGTGCACTTCGACAATTCCGGTCTCGCGTGCGCGCCGCAAAATCCCAAAGTCCAGCGGCCCTGTAAAAAATTCCGGAAAAATTGTGATCAAATCAAATCGCATAATCTTTGGCGCGATTACTCCACATTCAATTCGCGCAATCCCTCGGGCAAAACCACTTCGATCCGCCGCGCCGCGGTATCAATGCGCCTGCAAATATCCTCAGCCAGTGGAATCAGCAACTCCCCTTGCGCGGTGTCCACTTCCAATGACAGGCGTGCCGCGCAGGCCTTCGCCCTCACCGGGGAACTGCACATCCCGCACGTTGCCTAAAAATTGCGGCACGCTCTCCATCGCGCAAGGGGAAGAAGCCACCGCCGGCCATCGATTCCTTCATCTCGAAAACCGCGCAACCAACCAAGTCCGCCACGAAATATTGCCCCGCGGGCAAAGTCACGCGCTGCTCGAACGGCAGCAAAATGTCGAGCCCACGATATTTCTCCGCATCGTTAATGGAATCGACGCCGGCGAAATGAAACACACCTTGCCCGCGATGATTCTGGCTCAGCCAGCAGGACTTTACGCCTATAGGCGAGGTTCGCATCGCGCCAAACGCGCCCGCGAATTTTCCACCCGCCGCGCGCGCCCAGAAAAACTTCTTTCAATTTAGTCAGCCGCTCGGGGAAATCCGTGAGCAGCTGTACCGCGACTTCGCCTTTATTCCCGCGCGGCCGCAAAATGTGCGCCACTATAATCCATCGCTGGCAATTTCTGATTCCCGTCGCTCAATCTTCCAATATTTCCAGCGTGAACCGCTTGCGCAATTTCATCCCTGACGCACTCAGTAGTGTGCGAATCGCTTTGGCGGTTCGCCCTTGCCGCCCAATCACTTTGCCCAGATCTTCCGCGTGGACGCGCAGCTCCAGCACGGTAACCTGCGTCCCCGTTCCCCCCACCGTCCGCACCTGCACTTCCTCGGGACGGTCCACGAGGGCCCTGGCGATCGTCTCTACCAGTTCCTTCATTGTCTGCTCCTGGGTGCATCCGTCACTAGGGGGACTGAGTGCCGGGCCTGACCAATTTTCGGTGTGTCTTCTACCGAAATGCGCGTGCGGCCTCAAAATTGTTGCGAACATCCGATCCGCAGCGCAAAAACAGTCAACTACGCAATTTTCTGCAGCTTGATGAAAGCTCCGCACCGTATCGCTGGGCTGCGCGCCCACGCCGAGCCAATACTTGATGCGCTCGGCGTCCAGCTTGATCTCCGCGGGCTTCTTCAAGGGATCGTACGTTCCCACCAATTCCTTCACGCGGCCGTTGCGCGGACGGGTGCGTTCAATCACCACCACGCGATAAAACGGCTTCTTCTTCTTGCCAATCCTTGCCAGACGAATAGTCAACACTAAGTCATGCCTCCGTGAACCAACCATCATAGCCTGCCAACCCATCGTGCGGCAATCGCAGATCATCCTGACCGTTTGCTATACATCAGCACGTCTAAACGCCCTCGCAGGCTCTTGTGATTCGATGTGCGGCAGCAATCAGACGGCAATTTACTGCAGCCGATTCAACCCATTAAACGCCGCGGTTTTGTAGCACTCCGCCAACGTCGGGTAATTAAAAACCGTGTTCACGAAATAAGTCACTTTGCCTTTCAGCAAAAACACCGCCTGCCCGATGTGCAGCAATTCCGCCGCATCTTCACCAAAAATGTGCACGCCCAGCAATTCCAGCGTCTCCCGGTGAAACAATAGTTTCAATCTGCCCTTCGGTGTGCCCGCTGATCTGCCCGCGCGCAATCTCCCGGTAATACGCCACGCCGACCTCATACGGAACATCCGCCTCGGTAAGTTGCTCCTCGGTCTTCCCGATAAACGAAATCTGCGGAATGGTATAAATCCCGTACGGATACCCTTCCGGATCGCTGGCTCACCGGCAATCCAAACGCTCGAGCGCTGGCAATTCGCCCCTGTTCCATCGAGACCGACGCCAAACTCGGAAATCCGATCACGTCACCCACCGCAAAAACGTGCGGCTGCGAAGTCCGGAAATCCGCATCCACGGTAATTCGGCCGCGGTCGTCCGACAAAATATTGGCCGCCTCCAAATTCAGGCCGTCCACATTTCCCTGGCGCCCCACGGCATACAGCAGCGCATCCGCGATCACGCGCTTCTTGCTGACCAGGTTCGCCGCCACTTTGCCGTCCGGCAATTCCTCCACGCTCTCTACTTCTTCATTCAATCGCAAGGTGGCGCGGTGGTCGCGCAGGTGATACATCAGCGCTTCCACCATTTCGGTGTCCGCAAACTCCAGCAGGCGCGGGCGCTTTTCCACGATGATCACGCGCACGCCTAGCGTGGCGAACATGCAGGCGTATTCCACGCCGATCACCCCGCCGCCCACGACGATCAGCGTCCGGGGAATCTGCGGCATGGTCAAAATCTGATCGCTGCTGATGATATTTCGCCCGTTGATGGGCACCTTGGCGTTCACCGCCGGCTTGGTTCCCGTCGCAATCACCACGTAGTCCGCTGAAAACTCCCCCACGCTATTGCTGTTCTGTACGCGAATGTTGTGCGCGTCTCGAAAACTTCCGATCCCATGAATCAGCGTCACGCCATTACGCCGCAGTTGGTCCTGAATCACGCCGACTTCGTTTTCCACCACGTGCTGCACGCGGAAATTCAGATCGGACATTGCCACCGGCTCATTGCCGTTGCTGTGGCTCACGCCATAAAAATTCTTATCGTAAAAACCGGACAGGTGCAGCACCGCTTCGCGCATGGTCTTGCTGGGAATCGTTCCGGTATTGATGCACACCCCGCCCACGGAAGATTTGCTTCTCGATAATCGCTACGCGCTTCCCGGCTTTGGCCGCCTGAATAGCCGCGCGCTGCCCGCCCGGCCCCGAGCCAATTACGATGAGGTCATACGTCAGAAGTCACCCCTGCAAACACGCTCAATCACCGCCCGTGGGCGGACCGAGAGGACGGAATAATAGCGGCTTTCTCGGCCTGGTGCTCGTTAAAATATGGATGCCAGAAGCCCTTAGTACGGGAAATGGGCTGACCAGCGCGCTGAACAGAAACTGTACACGATGTTATGCTCACCGCATTTGCCTGTAACGAGGTGCGATCTTCCTATGCCGCGAAAACCGGCAGAATCAATGCGTATTGCGCTGCTTTTTATTACCTTCGTGAGTTCGCTATCAATGTTTGGGAATTCCACCACAATCGCGCAGCGTTAAGCCGTTAAATCCGGCAAAGAAATCCGTGGATCTTAGAATTTTGACACAAAAGATAGACGCCATTTTCGCGCCGTCGGCAAACCCGCACTCCCCCGGCGTTGCGGTGCTGGTGGTTCAGGACGGCAAGAAAATCTTCGAGCGCGGTTATGGCGTCCGCGACCTGCAGACCGACGCGAAAATCGACGAGCACACCAACTTTCGGCTGGCGTCGTGCTCCAAACAATTCACCGCCATGGCCATCATGCTGCTCGTTCACGATGGCAAGCTCCGCTACGACCAGAAATTGACCGAGATATTTCCCGAATTCCCCGCCTACGGAAAATCGATCACCATCCGCAATCTTTTGAATCACACCGGCGGCTTGCAGGATTACGAAACCCTGATGGAGCAGGCCGATGCGCCGAATTCAAGTTACCCCTTCCCTCATAATTGGACGGCGGAAAATCAAATTCAGGACGCGGAAGTTCTCACGCTGCTGGAGTATACCGATCACGGACATGTTTCGCGCCCGGCACCCAGTGGTATTACAGCAATTCCGGCTACGTTGTCCTCGGCCTGATCGTCGCCAAAGTTTCCGGGCAGCCCTTCCGCGAATTCCTACGCCAGCGCATTTTTGCTCCGTGAAAATGGAGCACACGCTGGCCTATGAACGTGGCAAGAACGAAATCAACAATCGCGCCTACGGCCACACCCGCCTGAAAATCGAAAGAAGGGAACGCCTGGCAGCAAACCGACCAGAGCTCCACTTCCGCCACGCTGGGCGACGGCGGCATCTACTCTTCGCTTGAAGATTTAGCGAAGTGGGATGAAGCCCTGCGCAGCAACAAACTTCTCAGCAAAGAAGAAATGCAGCCTGCTCTCACGCCGTTTGCTTTCGCCGATGGCAGCCAGCCGCGCTGGCCCGCTAACTCCGATCGTCCCGCAGGCAGCCCCGCACTCTACGGCTTCGGGTGGTTCCTCGATCCATACAAAAATCACTCATGCATGTGGCACTACGGCGAAACCCAGGGCTTCCACTCTTACATCGTGCGCTTCCCGACCGACCACCTCACCATCATCGTGCTCTGCAACCGCACCGACATCACGCCGGAGACCCTCGCGCTCCAAATCGCCGACGAGCTACTAGTTTCGGCGAAGTAGTTCCAGGAAGGTTCAGGTTAAAGAGGGAGTGAGCTAAAGTTCACGACTGTGCAGCCACGACAAAAAGAGCCCGACTAGCAAGCCTAGCCCGCACGTTCCCACAATAAATAATCGCGCCACTGGAATCGCTATCCAAGCGATGATCACCAGTCCAAGTGACACAATGGCGCCGGCGCGCGTGCCCGGCACGGACACATTGCCGAACGCACTTAGAGTAGCCGGCGTGCGCTTTTCGGTTTTTGGAGGAGTCAACACAAAAAAACCGTAGTGATCGAAATCGGAGGAAGGCCTAAGACATGCCTGCCAGCTTACCCAGACCCTTCATCTTGCTGCGGGCGGCCATGGCGCCGTACTGCTTCATCATCTGGCGCATCTGCATGTATTGCTTGATGACCTGATTCACGTCTTGCACCGTGGTGCCGCTGCCCTTGGCGATGCGCTTGCGCCGCTTGCCGTCGATCACGTTGTGGTCGCGGCGCTCTTCGTCGGTCATCGAACCGATGATCGCCTCCACCTGTTTCAGTTTGCCTTCATCCACCTTGGCGTCTTTCGGCAAACTTTGCAGCGGCCCGACTTTCGGCAGCATGTCCACCAGCTGCTCCAGTGGTCCCATCTTGCGAATCTGTTTCAGCTGATCGCGAAAATCTTCCAGCGTGAAGCCTTCGGTGCGCAGCTTGCGCTCCAGCTCCGCCGCGGCTTTTTTATCCACGGCCTGCTCGGCGCGCTCGATCAGCGACATGATGTCGCCCATGCCCAGCACGCGGGACACGATGCGCTCCGGATAAAATCCCTCCAGCGCGTCATATTTTTCGCCGAGGCCGACGAACTTCACAGGCGCGCCGGTAACTTTCCCGATGGAAAGCGCCGCGCCGCCGCGCGCATCGCCGTCCAGCTTGGTCAAAATCACGCCGGTCAGCCCCAGCCGCTTGTGAAATTCTCCCGCGGAACGCACCGCGTCCTGCCCGATCATGGCGTCCGCGATAAAAAGTATCTCGCTGGGATTCAGTTCCTTCTTGAGCGTGCTCAATTCTTCCATCAGCGAATCGTCGATGTGCAGGCGCCCGGCGGTATCCACCAGGATCACATCGCTGGCGGAAAGTTTGGCTTCCTTGATGGCGCCCTTGATAATTTCCAGCGGCTTGTCCGTTCCCGCTCCGGGCCAGATGGCGGTGCCCACCGCCTTGGCCACTTGCGCCAACTGTTCGCGCGCCGCGGGGCGATACACGTCGGTCGAAACCACCAGCGGACGGTGCCCGTGCTGCGACAACCACTTCGCCAATTTTCCGGTCGTGGTCGTTTTACCGGAGCCCTGCAGGCCCACAATCATCCAGACCGATGGCGGCTTTGAAGCGAACAGCGGCTTGGCATGTTTGCCCAGCAGCGTAGTCAGCTCGTCGCGGACCGTCTTGACCACTTGCTGGTCCGGCGAAAGCTGCATCATCACTTCGGTGCCGATCGATTTTTCGCGGATGTTCTTCAGCAGCTCGTCAGCCACGCCGACGTTGACGTCGCCTTCCAGCAACGCTTCGCGAATCTCCACCAGCGCCGCGTCCAGGTGCTCTTCGGTCAGCTTTCCCTGGCCGCGAAGATTTTTGAATGTGCGCTGTAGTTTTTCCGTTAAATTTTCAAACATTTTCCCCGCTCGGAATCAGATATAGCTCGATTCTAGGTGACCGGTCATAAGCGGTCAAACACACGTAAACTTCAGAGGCGAATCCAGCAACGCCGAAGTGTCCCTGGGTACGATTGCCTGAAGTGCCCCACGGTCCGCCGTTGCACGTTTGTAATGTGAGGCTGCGCGTCAGCTAAAAGTGCAACTTCAAACTTCCGCCCAAAGTTCGCGAAGGCGCGTACTGAATCGGAATCTCTTCGCTCTCTTTCGCAATCTGATAAATGCTGTTCCCCACGTTGGTGACGTCGAATTCCACGTCCATGCGCCGCGATTCGGTTTTCCAGACATCCACTCCCGCGGCCAGGTCGGCGGTGAAGTGCTGCGGCAAGCGCGGACCGTTCTCCACAATTGTTCCGCTGCCATATCGCAGCGCGCTACCGGCCCAAAACCCACGCCACCGCGTATCGCGGCTGTTATAGAAAATCTGCCCGGTGCCGGTGTGCGTCTGGTCGAACGCCGGAATAATTCTTTCGCCTGGATCGAGGGGCTCATCACCCGCGAACCCGCCGGTAATCGGTCCGTAAAAATAAGTTTTTGCCAGCGCGTACTGCAGCCGCCCGGTAATCCCGATCTTCTCCAGTTGCCGCATATTTAACACCGCTTCCAGACCCTTGGAGCGAGCGGCGTCAAAATTAATTGGCGCAAAAATTCGCGAAATGGAAATCTCGTGATTCTCAAAACTATTGTGGCCGGTGTGCAGGTAGGCGTTAATCTCCAGGCTCACGCGTGGATAGAGTTCCTGGGACCAGCCCACTTCATAATAATTCTGTGTGTAGGGCCGCACGTCGCCGACGCGCTCGCCGGGCTCGGCGGTGCTGTTTCCGATGAAGCTGGCCAGCAGCGAGTACTCGATGGGCGGCGGCGAAAACAAGCGGTTATAAGCCGCATGCAAAACGGATTTTGTACGTGCTATGTGATACGCCGCTCCGACGCGCGGGCTTACTTGTCCGTCAGCACGCACGAGATCGAAGTCGTCGTAACGCAGCCCCATGTCAATCGTCAGATTGCGCACCGGCTTGAAGTGGTCCTGCACATAAACGCTGGCCTGACCGCCGGTGGCCCAGCCGCTGAAGGGCGGGAACACGTCCGGATCGCCGCGGCTGTCCAGAAAGAAACTTTCCCCTTCGCGCAAGTGCACCAGGTCGATGCCCGCTTTGAACACATGCTTGCTGATGGCATAGGAAAAATCGCTCTTGACGCCCAGTGTAAACAGCGTTCGCGAAGCATCCGAAAACGGCGTGTCAGGATCGGTAGTCGGCAGCACGTGGTCCGAGCTGGTCCGCTCATATATAGAGGTATGCAACAACGCCTGAGGGCTGAATGTATGCGTCCATCCGAGAATTGCCGTGGCCTGCCGGAGGTGCCGCTGCGCATCGCGCCCGGCTTCCTGATCTTCTGTGATGTTGGGCTGCTGGAAATTTGTGCCCGAACCCATCAGCAGCAGCTTGAAGGCATCCCGCGATCCCGTGCCCCAGTCGAGCTGTACCGCCGCACGCGACCCTTTTCCGAAATCGTAGAGCGCGCGAGGCTCGGGAGGATCCAGGTAGCGCCCGGAAGTAAATCCATCCACGAAGCCGTAATAACCCAGCTTGCCTACTTGCCCGCCATAATCGGCATTCAGGTCGTAGTTTTGTACGGTCGCGCCGCGGAAATTGACGTCGCCGTGGCCGTCGAGGTCGGCGCCCGAGCGCGTGGTGATGTCCAGAACGCCGCCGAAGCGATTGCCATATTCCGGGGTGAAACCTCCGGTTATCAGCTCCACGGTCTCAAAGAGTTGCGGACTCACGCCCGGAGAGAATTGCGGTTGCATGTTGTCCAGAAATGAAACGCCATTCACAAACTCGTGCAGCGAAAATTCGGTGCCGCGAACGGCCAGAAAATTGTCATGGCTGTCACTGGCCCCGGGCATCAGGTTATTGGCCAGATCGTTGGTGGTTTCCACGAGCGGGTCGGGCAGGCGCTCCAGATCCTGTCGGGTAAACACGTAGGAGCTCCCGGTTTTCTCGGGGGCCACGGTCAGATACTTCGATTGAACCTCCACCCGCTGGCGAACCGTTTCTTTGCGCTCGATGTCCAGGTCCAGCGAGACGGGCTGACGCGCCCGCAGTACAAACTGAAACGACGAGACATAGTAGCCATCGGCATCAATTTTGAGCGCGTACTCCCCGGCATCCAGCGCGGTGAAGCGAAATTTTCCATCTGCGTCCGTCTTCGCCGTCGCAACCGTTTTTCCTTCTTCCCGCTGCAACGACACCGCGCTATTGGGAACCGCGGCACCGTGACTGTCGCGAACTGTGCCTTCCACAATCCCCTGGGCGAAGGTCGCGCTCGCGCTCAATAACAGCAGTGACATAAAACGCAGGATGTAATGACTGGACGGCAAGCTTCACCTCCGAACACTAGTTTCAATTTACGCAGACACCCGTGCACCGCAACTGACAAGCAGTAGAAGGGTACATAGCTTATGCAATCAAGTACGTTTTTTCCAGTTGAGTAGCTGCTGGTCGACTACTTCAAATGGGCGTCAAACCACGCCAGCGTTCGCTCGATAACGTCGCGCTGATGCTCCGGTTTCGCGAACATATGCCCTTCACGCTCGTAAACTACCAGTTGCGTTTCCACGCCCTGGGCCTTCAGCGCGTGCCAGAATTCATACGATTGCGGCGTCGGACACTCGCCGTCGCTGTCGCCCACAATAATCAGCGTCGGCGTCTTTACCTTTTTGATGAAGTTGAGCGCCGACGCTTTGGCGTAAATCTCCGGATCGTCGTAGACCGACTTGCCGAAGAAGGGAACCATCCACTGGTCGATCTGATTTTCGCCGTAATAGCTCTGCCAGTTCGAAATTCCTGCCCCTGCCATGGCGGCTTTGAACCTCTTGGTCTTCGTTACTCCCAGCATGGTCATGAACCCGCCGTAGCTCCAGCCCGTCAGCCCTAGACGATTCTCATCAATGGGCGCGACACGGATGGCTTCGTCTACGCCCGCCAGAACGTCTTCAAAGTCCCCGCCGCCAAAATCCTTTACATTGGCGCGAGTGAACGCTTCACCCTGGCCGTAACTTCCGCGCGGATTCGGGCTCAGTACGAAATATCCCGCGCCTGCCAACGCCGCCGCATAGTTATGGGGAGTCGGCCATTGCGAAGATGCGGCCCAGCTGGGACCGCCGTGCACGGAAACCACGAGCGGATATTTTCTGGCGGCGTCAAAATCCTTGGGATATAACAGCCACCCCTGCACCTCGTGTCCGCCGCTCTTCCAATGGATGCTTTTTGCCTCACCCCACCCGCGCGTTGAACCCTCGTTGCGGTAGGTGATCTGCTTCCACTCATCCACTTTTCCAGCCCAAACTTCCGGCGCCGACGCATACGACTGGCGCACAAACGCCATGGTTTGCCCATCCTTAGCTATAGATAATGTTGGGCAATAGCCGCCTTCCGCGGCGGTCAGGTACTCGCCGCCGCGCCACAGTGTTTGCGGCTTTTTCCCTTCCGGGTCCACGGTTGCAATTCCTGTCTCTCCCGCCACCCATTCACCAAAAACTATTTTCTTGTCGGCGGTCCAAGTCAGCCAGCTCGCAGAAGCTTTCATGTCCGGCGTCACGTTTTCTGCCTCACCGCCGGACGCGCTAACCGTGTGAATGTCCCCGCCAGTCAATCCAGCGTCGCTCATCAATCCCTCAATGAACGCAACGCGCTCGCCATCGGGCGACCACGCCGGGTTGGCAATCTGCAGCTTCGGTTTGTAAATGGATTTCATCAATCCACTGGTGCCTTCCAGCGTATACAGCTCCGCAACCCACCAGTTGTTATCGCCATTTCCCAGCGCCGCAGTGACCGCAAACTTCAAGCCATCCGGCGACCAGTCGTATTCATATATATAAGTATCCGCGGGCGAGATTTGGCGCAGCTTGCCGCTCGCGACGTCCACCACCGCCAGCCGCTGCTCGAAAAGCGCATCCTTTATCTCTCCCGTCTCTGGAGTCTCCGCCACCAGCGGCCCGGACGCCCGCGTGGCATTTTCCGTAAACAGCACCGCAATGGTTTTGCCGTCCGGTGACCACGCCGGCTTGTCCAAAAAGCCCTTCACGCTGGTCAGCTTCCTCGCCGCACTGCCTCCCGCGCCAACACTTGCTATGTAAAGTTGCCGCTGCCCGGGCTTTGCGTCATCCGACAGAAACGCGATGCGCTTGCTGTCCGGTGACCACGCCACATTGGTCTCTTCGTGATCCGCAGCACCCACTGCGGCTCTCAGTCGTTTCGGCGCCGCCTTGCTTTCCATTTCCGAAAAATAAATTGCCGAATCTCCCGAAGGCGCTCCACCCTTATTTATCAGCGTCTCCACCCAGGCAACCAGCTTGCCATTTGGGGAAATCACCGCTTGCTTGAATTCATGCGTGGCAAACAGGGTCTTTTCCACGTCATGAATCGGCGAAGCGGCCTTCGGTTTCTCTACCTCTTTCAACCGCGCCTCTACGGCCTGTTTGGTTCGCGCCTTCGTGGGTTGAGGCAAATTCTCTTTGTCTGTCGGTTTGTCGCTCGCGTTCGGGCTGGTAACGCTCGGTTGGGGCGCTTCCTGACTGCGCGCCACGAAAGTAACTATTCCTGCCGCAGCAGCCATGCTCAAAACCACCGGGAGCAACGGTCTTGAAATTGAGTTTGATCGCATGCTTCTCCTTCTTATGCCCGCGCGCGAGTTGGACCTTACTCTGTGAGAGCGAACGACGCAAGCTAGACCATCGTTGACTTTGCGCTTGGGTGCGGCTATTGTCGCCCAAGTCTTTTTCAACCTTGTCCCATTTTCTAACGAAAAAAAGTCCAGCTCCAAACGAAGTTCCGACCCAAGGAGGGTCAGACTCATGCGTGTTTCAAAGTTTTTGGCTGTTGGAGTTTTAGCAATTGTGGCGGCCGGCACCGTTCAAGCCCAGAGCGAGGCCCTGGTCGGAACCTGGAAGCTGAACACCGCGAAATCCAAATATGAACCAGGCCCGGCGCCGAAGTCCCTCACCCGCACCGTAGAAGCTCAGGACAACGGCGTGAAATATACTTTCGAGGGAGTCGCGGGAGACGGAACCCCGATTTCCTACAACTTTGCAGTGAAATTTGACGGCAACGATAACCCCATTACAGGCACAGCGCCCAACGGAGCGGAGACCGCGGCCATAAAGCGCATAGATGCCAACCACTACGTTGCCACCCTGAAAAAGGGCGGCAAGCTTCTCGGGACCTCGAAAGTCTCCATTTCCAAAGACGGCAAAGTTGCCACGGTGGAGGCCACCGGAACCAACGCCGCGGGTGCGAAGACGCACGACGTGCAGGTTTACGATAAGCAGTAAGAGCGGCACATTGCTGTTGCTGCATTTGCAAGAGGCAGTCCTTGACCGGACTGCCTCTCGTTTTTAGCTTATGAACAAGGTCAGTTTAGTCGATTGGTTGCCTCGCCTGATCTCCGTCGGGGGCTATGCAACGGCTGTAAGGGCGCTGCGTTTCTTGACCCTCCCGCACGCCTCGAATACACTTGAACATTCAAAACCAACCGCCTCCGCGGTGAGTTGTTCGCCGTTTCACCGCTACGCTCGCACTGCGGTTTCGCGAACGCATCATTAGCATTGGCCACTGTCCGGCCACGCCTTAAAGGAGAATTGTTTTGCCTAAGCGCACATACCAGCCGCGCAAACGTCGCCGCGCCAAAACGCATGGCTTCCGCTCGCGCATGAAAACCGCGGGAGGCCGCAAGGTCCTCGCCGCTCGCCGTAAGAAGGGCCGTCATCGCCTCACTCCCGTATGATTCAAGCCCTGAAAAATTGCAGCGCCTGAATTTTCCGCGTGCTGCGCGACTGGTGCGCCGCGGAGATTTTGACGCCGTTTATCGCGCCGGCCGCAGGCGTTCCAGCGCTCACTTCGTGGTTTTTTTTCGCGCCAATCAATTGCCGCTCAGCCGCTTCGGCTTCAGCATTAAAAAGGCGCTGGGCGGCGCGGTAGTGCGCAATCGTATTCGCCGCCGCTTGCGCGAAGCGGTTCGTTGTCATCGTCTGGAGATACCACCGGGATGGGACATGGTCATTCATCCGAAAAGCATCGTGGCGCGGTCCAACCATTCCACGCTGACGGCCGACCTGCTGCGCCTGCTGCAGAACTCCGTGACGCCCGTAAACGCCAGCGTGCAGAATTCGGCTGCAGAAGCGAACGCGACTCATTCGCTCGCGGTAAAAGCCGCTCTTGCTCGCGCTACGTTTTTATAAAGCCTATCTGTCCATGCTTTTCGCAGGAAATTGCCGCTTCCATCCCACTTGTTCGCAATACACCTACGAAGCCATCGAGCGCTTTGGCGTGACTCGCGGCGTCTGGCTGGGCGTGAAGCGCCTCGGCCGCTGTCATCCGCTTTTCCCGCAAATTTGGCTACGACCCGGTTCCTGACTGGAAGAGGTACATTCGTGAGCGCTGCGCCGCAAAGGGCGTGCAATCGCCGGAGATGAGAATTCTCGGCGCCTCGCTGCTCTCCATGCTGGTCATTCTTGCTGTGGGTCAAGTTTTTTGCGCCCAAGCCGCCGCTGGCGTCCGCCGCAACCCAAGCCCGCCATCACCGCGCCGCAAACTCCGTCCGCAGGTTTCTCCCGCCCCTTCCGGCGCAGCTTCCACGTCAACCGCTCCTCGCCAACAATTCAAACTGCAAGCCGTCCCGCGGCCGTTCCGCAAGTCCGCAAGCGAAGAACATTACATCGTCGTGCAGGACGATTTATATCGCGTCGAAATTTCCAATCGCGGCGCGGTCGTCAAAAGCTGGCAGCTTTCCAAGTATAAGGACGACAACAAGCCGCAGCGCGTTCTCGACGTTGTCCATCCGGATGCCTCGCAGCAAACCGGCGGCTGGCCCTTTGCGCTGGTTCTCGACAATCCCGACCTCGAAAAGGCCGCCAACAACGGCCTGTATAAACTTTCCTCCGACGCCGCCGCGCACCATCACCGCGCCGGCCGACGTGACATTTTCCTGGAGCGACGGCCACCTCGAAATCACCAAGCGCTTTCACTTCGATCACTGCTACGTCGTGCGCGTGGACGCCACCGCCAAGCTCGACGGCAAGCCCATCGCTGCGGGACTCGGCTGGCTCGGCGGATTCGGCGACCTCACCGTCACCAATCCCGCGCCCGTGGAAACCGTCACCACCTATTACAGCGAAGACGGCAAAATTCAGCAATTTCCCTTACAAAAAACTCGAAGGCCTCGACAAGTGGGCCCCCGGCGTCTGGCAAGGTGGCAAAGATTTCACCGGCATCGAAGACCGCTACTTCACCGCCGCATTTCTTGCCCGCCGAACGGCGCCGCTCCCGGCACGCTGCAAACACGCTACTGGAAAGATTTCCGCCCCGCTACTGTCAACGGCGTCGAATCACCGGAGCCGGTTCCGCAAGTAGCCACCGCCACCGGCCCGCAAGCGCTCGCGCTCCGCGTGTACGTCGGCCCCAAAGATTACGACGATCTCAAGCGCATGAATCCGCCGCTCCACGGCCTCGTAAATTTTGGCTGGATGGAATTCATCGCCGACCCGCTCTTCCACGCGCTCAAATGGCTGCACAATTACGTTCCCAACTGGGGCTGGGCCATCGTGGTTCTCACCCTGGTCATCAATATGGCGCTGTTCCCGCTGCGCATCTCCAGCTACAAAACCACCACTGAAAATGCAGCGCGTCGGCCCGGAAATCAAATCCATCCAGGAACGCTACAAAAAATACAAAATGAACGACCCGCGCAAAGCGGACATGAACAAGGAAGTGATGGCCGTCTACAGCCGCGAAGGCATCAACCCCGTCGGCGGCTGCTTCCAGATGTTTTTGCAGATGCCCATCTGGTTCGGCTTGAACAACGCTTTGCGCTTCGCCATCGAGATGCGCCACGCCCGCTGGTTCGGCTGGATCACCGATCTTTCCGCACGCGATCCTTATTACGTTTTGCCCGTCATGATGGGCCTCTCCATGTACCTCGTTTCCAAAATGACGCCCATGACCTCCACCGACCCCCAGCAGCAAATGATGATGAAAATCATGCCCATTACCATGGCGGGAATTTTCATGATTTCCCCTATCTCCAGCGGCTTGGCGGTGTATATTCTCACCAGCAGTATTGTTGGCATCGGGCAGCAGTGGTACCTGAACCGCCAGCATCCAGTGGTTGCTGGCGCCCGTAACAAAACCTGTTCGCGGCAAAAAATCATAATCTGAAAGAACCGAACGCTATCGCACTACTACGTTCGGAGGGCCGATGATTCCCAGTCTCATCCATGATGGAAAGCTTGATCGCATCGCAACTGCCGACAGCGCTGCAGCGCTTTCTGGATGACAGCGTGCGCGCCGCGGGTCTTGAGCTCAAGGTAAACGTCCGCGCTGTCCCGCCGGAAACCGCCGGCCTCGAAGGCCACGCCGAAGTCATTGCCGATCTCGACGGACGCGACAAAGAAATCCTGCTCGAACGCAACGCTGAAGTTCTTAAAGCCATCGAGCACCTGGCCTTCCGCGCCTTGCGCCTGGAGCCCGCCTTCCACGAAAAAATTCATGTGGATTGCGGCGGCTACCGCGCACTGCGCTTTGAAGAGCTGCGCATGACCGCCAAAGTCGCCGCCGAGCGCGTCGAAAGTTCGCGCCAGCCTTTCCGCCTTAATCCCATGTCCTCGCGCGAACGCCGCATCGTGCATCTCGCACTCAAAGACATTCCCGGCATCCGCACCGAAAGCATCGGCATGGGCGAAGAACGCCAAGTCGTCATCCACCCCGCCGACAAATCCGCCAAAGCCCCGGCCTGATCTCGCTACAAAATTTCCCAAAGCGCGCGATTTTTGACTTTGAATTGAACTTCACCAACGAGCGCTATTCCGAATCGATCGATCTGGAATCCGACTGGAGAAACCATGCAGGCGCGCCGTTACTTGATCCCGCTGCTGTTAGTCCTTGCGTGCTTCTGCACACAGGTGTCGTGCTCACGTCATGCCGACTACGAACAGCCGGTCACAGGGCAGACAGCCGCACAGCCCACCATTGTCTTCATGACCGATTTCGGCACTGCCAACGATGCCGTAGCCATTTGCCGCGCTGTAATATTTGGAATTGCTCCCAGAGATACTCGCGTCACCGACATCACTCATCAAGTCACGCCATTTTCCATTGAAGAAGGCGCGCGGTTTCTGGCCGGAGTCACGCCGTATTATCCAAGCGGCACGATTTTCCTGGTGGTCGTGGATCCTGGGGTAGGTACTTCCCGCAAAGCGGTGATCGTCAAATCAAAAAAGGGACAATTCTTTGTGCTGCCCGACAATGGCCTGATCACTCCGGTGATTGACCGCGATGGCCTCGATTCTGCTCATGAAATCACCAAGCAGGACTGGATGATCCAAGCCGCGGTGAGTTCCACGTTCCATGGACGCGATATTTTTTCACCCGCGGCCGCGCACCTCGCCGCCGGCTGGAATTTCACGCAAGCGGGACCGCAGGTTCCTGAACTCGTCCGCCTGACGACCAAGTCTTCCGCCACCACGGAAAAAGGAATATCCGGCGACGTCATCGCGATGGATGATCCCTACGGCTCGCTCATCACCGACATCCCCGTTGAAGAGTTTCGTAAGCTCGGCTACTCCCTCGGGGACCAAGTGACTATTTTGCTCAACAAGAAACCCGTCACCATGCCCTACGTGAAGACTTTTATGGATGTGCCATTGGGCGCTGCACTTTTGTATATCGATTCGCGCGGTCGCGTAGGCTTAGCCGTCAATGAAGGCAACTACGCCAGGAAAAATAACTTCTCCCCGCCAGGCGAGATTTTCATACCTCGGAAATCCGGCGCAAAGTAATCAAAGAGTGTACGTACCTCGTTTATTCGGTCGCGAAGCCTCGCTCGACCAAATCATTTTTGCGTTTGCAACGCTGCGCGCGTCGTGTTCTATTAGTCCGCCTTGGGACTCAATCAGGTTTGGAGGAATTGCCATGAAGCGATGGTGTGTGCTCGTTTTTCTACTGTGCTGTGCTTCCATCGCGCTCGGCCAATCCGTCGCCACCTTGCGCGGGCGGGTCACTGACTCCAGCGGAGCCTCCGTCGCCGGCGCAAAAATAAAGTTGACTCTCGCCAATACCGGCGCGGTCCGCGAAGTCGAGTCCGATGCCAACGGTGCCTACGAAGTCGTCCAGCTCCAGCCCGGAAGCTACACGCTGGAAGCCAGCGCGGAAGGATTCCAATCCGTGCGCCGCGAAGGACTGGATCTCCTGGTGGCTACTGCTTCGACCGTTGATGTTGATTTAAGCGTGCGGTCCGTTAAACAGGAAGTCCTCGTTTCCGGCGAGACGGCCGTTACCGTGAACACTTCCGACGCCACTCTCGGAAATGCCTTCAACGAAACACAGGTGTCCTCGCTGCCTATCGAAGGGCGCAACGTCGTGGAGTTGCTCAGCCTGCAGCCTGGCGTGACCTTTCTTGGAAAGTTTGCCGGCAACGATGACACTGATTCCCGCAGCGGCGCAGTCAACGGCGCCCGCAGCGATCAGTCCAACGTCACACTCGATGGCGTGGACGTCAACGATCAGAACAAGGGCTACGCCTTCAACAGCGTCCTGCGGGTAACGCAGGATTCCGTGCAGGAATTTCGCGTCACTACCAGTAATCCCAATGCCGACGCCGGCCGTGGCTCCGGAGCGCAGGTTACCCTGGTCACCAAGAGCGGGACCAATTCCTTTCACGGCGGCGCCTACGAATACAATCGCAATTCGCTCTTCACCGCCAACGATTACTTCAATAAGCAAACCCAGCTCGAAAACGGCGAACCCAACAAGCAGCCTCAGCTCATCCGAAATATTTTTGGCGGCGCCGTCGGCGGGCCCATCCGCAAAGATAAACTATTTTTCTTCGCTAATTACGAAGGCCGCCGCGATGCCGAAGGAGATGTTCAAACTCACAGTGTTCCAGGCGCAGCCATGCGCGACGGTGTAGTCCAGTATCTTTGTCAGACCAACCCCGACGGTTCGCCGGATACCTCCACCTGCCCTGGCGGCAGTATTCAAGGTCTGAGCGGGCAATCGTATTCGTTCGCGCCTGGCTATAACGCTCTCGGCCCCGGCGAGATTCAAAATATGGATCCCCAAGGTGTCGGCTTGAACCAGCCGATGCTCGCCGTTCTCAATTCCTATCCCGCCGCGAACGTTTTCACGGGAGTCGGTGATGAGCTCAACACCTTCGGCTTCCGGTTCGTGAATACCCTGCACCGCCGCTACAACACCTACATCGCGCGCCTGGATTACAACCTCAACAGCAACAACATACTTTTCTGGCGCGGCAATCTGATGAACGACGCCGAGCCCGGCAGCCCGCAATTTCCAGCGCAGCCGGCTGCCAACAGCTTGCTTACGAACAACAAGGGTTTCGCGCTCGGCTATACGGCGATTCTCCGTCCCACGCTCATCAGTAACTTCCGTTGGGGTTTTACGCGCCAGGGCGGTTCCAACTCTGGAGCATCAACGCAATCTTCTGTCGGTCTGCAGGGCCTCGATTCTCCTCAAGCCTTCACGCGCACCAGTGCTTTTCGCATACCGGTCAATAATTTCGTGGAAGACGTCGCCTGGACGCGCGGAAACCACAGCTTTTCTTTTGGTACCAACCTGCGGGTCATTCACGACGCGCGCGTCAGCACCGCAAATTCTTTTCCGGGCGCCTCCATCAATACCGGCTGGCTGGGGCCCTCGTCCGCCGTTGCCAACACCGGGCAGCCTCTGGATCCCGCGGCCTCTGGTTACGCCGCCGTGGATCCCTCGGTCGGATATAACTACGACAGCACCATCATGGATCTCGTTGGCGTAGTCACCGAAGGCGACGCCATCTACAACTACAACAAGAACGGTGATGCCCTCGCCCTGGGCGCTCCAGTTCAACGCGAATACCACTGGAACGAGTGGGATTTTTACGGCCAGGATACCTGGCGGCTCCGCAAAAGCCTCACCGTCACGCTCGGCTTGAAATATTCCTATTTGCAGGTGCCGACGGAAATTCACGGCTCTCAGGTTGGCCCCTGTGTGTTGAGCGGCTCATCATGCCAGCCCTACGCTCTCGGCACTTTTTACGATGCCAGCGCGCAGCAAGGTGCGACTGGCGGGTCGGCCAGCGAAGTTCCCACCGTTTCGTTTGGATTGAATGGACGCTCCAACGGGAAATCCGATTTTTGGACTCCGGACAAGCATGATTTCTCACCGCGAATTGCGCTGGCCTGGGCCCCTTCGTTCGATCACGGATTACTCGGCGCTATTTTTGGCACGGCTGGCAAAAGTTCTATTCGCGCGGGCTATGGCTTGATCTACGATCATTTCGGCGCTGCCATCGTCAACACCTTCGACACTTCTGGCTCCTTTGGACTGTCGAGCAACATCTCCAATCCTCCGGGCTTCCTTAGCACCACCACTGCGCCGCGATTCCAGGGCATCTCCGATATTCCGGATGGCTTACTTCCGGCGCCGCCGGCGGGAGGATTTCCCGCCACACCGGACACCGGCTTGTTTGCAATCAGTTGGGGCATCGACAGCAAGGTGAAAACTCCATATTCAAATTTGTTGGATTTTTCTGTCACCCGCGAGCTCACACCTTCCACTTCCATCGAGGTTTCCTACGTGGGCCGCTTCGCTCACCGCTTGATGGTGCAGCAGGATGTGGCCATGCCCCTGGACATCAAGGCTGCCGGCACCGATTACTTCACCGCGGCCGCAGCGTTGTCCAGGCTCGGATATGCCGGCACCCCCGCCAGTCAGGTTCCCAACTCGCCTTACTGGCAGACTCTGTTTGGAGCGCTCGACGGCGCAGACATCGGCTACGGCCCGCTATCGGCCACGCAGAATGTGTACGAACTTTTTTCGAACAACCTGGGAAACGAAACGTATGCTTTGTTTCAACTGGATTTGCCGGATTCGCAGTCGGGCGCGGGAATTAATACCGGCAATCACACTTATCCGAGCTACCGCTTCTATCACAGCCAATATTCTGCCCTGTATGCGTGGCGCTCTATCGGACAGTCTTATTACAACGCCATGCAGGTCGTCATGCATCACCGTTTTCGCCAGGGCTTGCAGGCCGACCTGAATTATACCTATTCCAAATCCATTGACTGGACCTCCCAGGCAGAGCGCCTGGGAACTTCCGGCGGCAACAACAACGCGCAGATCATCAACAGTTGGCGGCCGGATCAGCTGCGCGGCGTCTCCGATTTCGATATGACTCATCAGATCAATGCCAACTACCTTTTGGATATTCCTGTCGGCCGTGGCCGGCGCTTTGCCAGCGGCTCTAACAGAGTGATTGACGCCGTCATCGGTGGCTGGCAACTCACTGGTATCGTTCGCTGGACGAGCGGCTTGCCCTTCGCCGTAGACAACGGTTCGCGCTGGCCCACCAACTGGGACATCGAAGGATTTGCTACACAGGCGCAGCCAATTCCGGTTAGCGCGACGAAGCGCGGAACCGGCCCGCAGATTTTTGCCGATCCCGATGCGGTCTTCAACAGTTTCCGCATTGCTCTCCCCGGAGAGTCGGGCACACGCAATCCTCTACGCGGCGATGGCTACTACAGCTGGGATACCGGACTGGACAAAACGTTCTCACTCACCGAGCGCGCCAAACTGCAATTTCGCTGGGAGGTTTTCAACGTGACCAACAGCGTGCGCTTCGATCCGCATTCCATCAGCGCCAGCCTGGATAACGAATCGTCCTTCGGCTACGCTGGCAGCACGTTGACCGATAAGCGGGTCATGCAGGTCGCGCTGCGCCTGGAATTCTGAAGACTCCTATTTCACCCAGCCCTGCGACAGAACATTGCCCCCGGGGCCGAAGCGCACGCGATACGTGAATGACGGAGTCCGCCGCTTGCTGATTTGAGGGAAGCGCATGTCGGAAAATTCCACAACCTGCTCCCCGGACTCCTGGTGAAATCGCGTGACCGGAAAGCGGTCAAACCACAAAACTTTCTGCACTTCAGGAAGCTCCCTCGCTGCTTCAATATAAACGTTGGGATAGGCCTCCGGGTAAAAGCGATATTCCACGGCGGGGCGTTCCGCCGGATTCGTAGCCGATGAAACGTTAAACGAAGATTTGTCGGAGAGATCCAGCCGCACTTCGTAAACGCCACGAGGCGTGCGCACCAATCCGTCCCATTTCCAAAGTGAAGGAGGAAAAGGCAAAGCGCCCAGCGACTGCACCTGGAGTTTCTCCATAAGCGCAAAGTCCTTTACGCGACCAAGTGCGACATGATGGGCAAACACTGCCAGACCCACATACACGCACGCGCCCACGAACCCCGCTTGATTCCAACCGCGACCGGCCTCACGCATTGAATTGTTCGGTTCGCCTGTTGATTCAATTCCTTTTTGCGAATCTGCCAGTTGCCTTTTCTGTGTCAGGCGCAGTGGAAGCAGAAACAACGCTGCGAGAATCGCATCAAAAAGAAAAACGGTTGCGGAAGAAATTCCCGCGCCAACGGCGTTGCCAATTGCCTGCACCGCAAAAACCGCAAGAATAAAAATCGCCAGCGAGACGAACGCGCGCCGCCGGCTTTTTTCCGGACGCTCCTGCACCCATGCAACAATTTGCGGTACCAGCAAAATTCCCGTGAGCGTAAAATCCACAATGAAAATCAAATCCCATGCCGGCCGCGACCATTTCCATGGCGACCACACCATGGTTCCAAAACTGGTCACCAGATCCAGCAGGATGTGGCTGAGAATTCCCACCGCGTAAATCCCAGTGAGCGCCGCAAACGAAGGAGCTTCCCATTTTCGCCAGCGACATATCCAGCGTGTGAGGCCGGCGAGCAGCAGCGCAAAAATTGGCAGGCACAGCAGCGAATGGGTGATGCTGCGATGCCAGGTGATCATTAATAATTCGTTGTGAGAGAGCATGTCACGAAAGGTGTCCGAGTCTGGAAAGATTGCTCCCAGCATCATGGACCAGCTGACGACACGCTCGCGATTCATGGGACGCATCGCGAAAAGATCGTCGCCCTTGAATAGCGCCTTACCGATCAACGCGCCCGCAATTCCGTGTGTGATGGTGTCCATAATTTACCGTTGGAATTTTTTCGGAGAAACTTGACTCAACGAACGCCGGTGCTAATGACTTAACTATTCGACAAAAATAAGTGGCGAGCGCTTCGCGGTGACGCGACCAACCTGGCGCGCTTCGACTCCGTGGCGGGAAAGAGTGACAATACAATCGGCCGCGGCATCCGGGTCCACGGCGATCAGCAACCCGCCGGAAGTTTGCGGATCGAAAAGTAAATCCTGAAAATCCTTCGCAACATCTTCGGCGAAGGCCGCGCACTCCGCGACGAATGCGCGATTATTTTTCAGCCCTCCGGAAAGATGACCATCGCGCGCGGCCTGAATCGCTCCCGGCAAATAGTTGAAAGCGGTGTGATCGATCTCGAAAGAAACAGGTTCGATTCCGCGGGTGGGATCTCCCAATGCCATTTCACGGGCGTGCCCAAGTAAACCGAAGCCGGTCACGTCGGTCACCGCGTGCACGGGATTGCCTTTTCGTTCCGGTTTTTTGGTAGAAAGGTTCTGGTAGTCCTCTTCGAGCTGCGACAGCGCAAGAGCTGCGGCACGGTTCAGCGTAGTCATGGCGGCGACGGCAGCCTCGAGCGACTGCGGCTTGGCTTGATCTTTCTTAAGCGCCGTAGTGATTACACCCGTGCCCAGCGGCTTGGTAAAAATCAACACATCGCCAGCGCGAGCACCGACGTTGCGCCAAACCTTTTGCGGATGGACGGTTCCGGTAACGGCATAGCCAAACAGCAGGTCATCGGTGCGAATGGAATGCCCCCCGATTAAAGAGCATTCCGCCTCGGTCATTTTTGACAGGCCGCCCCGAATGATCTCTTCGAGAATTGCAGGATCAGCGTGATCCGGAAAACCTACCAATGAGAGCGATGAGATGGGACGGCCGCCCATGGCATAGACATCGCTCAGCGAATTGGCCGCGGCGATCTGCCCAAACAAAAACGGATCGTCCACGATGGGTGTGAAGAAATCCACGGTCTGGACCAGAGCGAGGTCTTTGTTGATCAAATAAACGCCGGCGTCGTCGTTGGTGTCGAAGCCCACGAGGACATTTGGATTGGCGTCGCGGGGCAGCTTTCTCAGCACACCTTCCAGTGTGGCGGGATTAAGTTTCGCCGCGCAACCCGCGGCCTTGGCCATGGAGGTCAACTTCACAGTGTCCATTTCGTTCATTCTCCGTTCGTAGATCGCGCGCCGGAACCGTGGAATGGGACGGCCATTCTAAGATGCGCGGTGGTCATGTGCCTAACAATTTTGTTAGCAGCTTCGGGTTAAAGATTGAATTTGTTGCACTGACGTTGTGAATGTGTTTTCATGCGGGTGCCAGCACACCAAAAATTCTGCTAGAAATCTTGAGGGAGCCCGCCCCTTTATGCCACCGAGCCCTGCGCCGTCGGAATCTACCATTCGAAAGGCGCTGAGTGATTTTCATGTCGATGTGAATGACGTCCAGGTTGGTCAGATTCAGGAATACATCAAATTGTTACTGGCCTGGAATGAGAAGGTCAATCTAACGGCGATTCGCGATCCACTGGACATTCTGCATCGGCATTTTTGCGAAAGCATGTTCCCGGCAAAGCTCGCGGACTTGGCTGAATGTCGCCTGGCCGATATTGGTACCGGAGGCGGCTTTCCGGGTTTGCCCTTGAAGATTTTGTTGCCGAACGCGCAGATCGCCTTAGTGGAGTCGAGCATAAAAAAAGCGACCTTTTTGGCTGAGGTGATTCGAACATTGGGTCTGAAGGGCGTAAACGTGGTGGTGAGCCGCTACGAAGAGCTGGGTGAAGAGATCGCTCCCATCGACTATCTGTGTGCACGGGCACTGGGCGACTTTGGCGGGTTTCTTAAATGGGCCGCTAACAACAGCGTCGGGGCTAAACGCGTGATTTTGTGGCTGGGAACCAAGGATGCGGAGGACGTAGGTAAGATGGCGGGATGGAAATGGGATAGTCCGGTGGCTGTGCCGCAATCCCTGCGTCGGGTGATCTTAATCGGGTCGAAACCTTCCGAGTAAGCTGACCTCATGAGTGCAGATGTCGGGCCTCCGACATCTGGCCGTTTCACGTGAAAACGTAAGCCGTAAGTAACAAAAAACACGCGACATAACTCGATCGAGGCATTGGGTCGATGACAAAGCTCATTTCACGTGGAAACGCCAGATGTCGAAGTGCCGACATGTTGGCGTTCGGCCGACAGCGTAGGACTGATTCGGGAGGCGTTTCAGTGAAATTTGTGCGGCGAAATAATCGCCGCAGTTTCACGTGGAACTCAGTATTCCAGCTGATTACGTGTTTCACGTGAAAACGGGGTGATTGGGGGGCTACAAACACACTCACACTGCGCCGCCCGCTACTGCTTTCGACGTGGAATCGACTCCAAAGCTTAGTGATTCCGCATCAAATCGGTTCCACGTGAAGACGCATTCCTAGCCCGCCGCGAACGCACAAAACGCGGTGCGCTATCACGGACGGTTTCACGTGAAACGTACCGAATTGCAGTCGCCCCCAGATCAATGGTTCCACGTGAAACGCGTGGCAATCCGGGAGGCAGGCGAACTTCCGACGCTGCCGCCAATCCCGACGGTTTCACGTGGAACGTGCCGCGTACTCTCGCCCTTCGCGGATTTGGATGTTCCACGTGAAACCGTGGGTGTTCCTAAACGACAATTTGAAGCCCATAGAGGCGAGGCTATACTCATTCGAACTGCTGCCATTTGCCGAAATAATGGCTGGCGAAGCATCGCTCGATAAATTTCACGTGGGGCCATCAACTACAGGTGTGTGTTGACCCCGTCCTCCCACGTGCCCAAGCGTTTCCACGTGGAAACGCGTTTTGACATCACCCTGCTCAACGTTCCACGTGGAACGTAATTTTTCGGGTTCACGGCACCCGTCGCGTCCCGAAGCGCGTTTCACGTGGAACAGCTACTTGCGCCCAATGTTAAGGCCTGAGCGTTCGAACGTCGACCCTCCGACAACGGCGGCGGTCTCGGCGTTCGAATACTTATTTTTGATGAAAATTCCATTTCCACGTGAAACAACTTGCATGTCGTGGGGAGCTTTGCTAAATTTTCGCCGGGGACACTTTTGGCAAGAATCATCGCTTGTGCAAACCAGAAAGGCGGCGTGGGAAAGACCACTACCGCCGTCAATTTGGCCGCGTGCCTAGCGGCCTCTGAACAATCCACTCTACTCATCGATTGTGACTCTCAAGCTAACGCTACGGCGGCGATCGGCTTCCCCAAAGATCCGTCGCGAAGAACGCTCTACAATACCCTGATCATGGGCGAATCCTTCGATAAGATCGTCCAAAAATCGCAAGTAGAAGGGTTGGACGTAATTCCCGCCGACAAGAATCTTGCGGGTGCCGCCGTAGAGCTAGTAAATGCGGAAAATCGGGAGTATAAGCTTCAGGCCGCGCTAAAAACCTTTCAGAACAACTATCGCTTCGTGGTTCTGGACTGCCCGCCAGCCCTGGATCTCCTAACGTTGAATGCACTGGTGTGCGCAAGCTCGGTGTTGGTACCGATTCAATGCGAATACCTAGCGCTGGAAGGCGTGTCGGAGCTGTTGGACACGCTGATGCGAATCCGCCGAACCTTGAATCCAGAAGCTTGAGATCGAAGGCATTTTATTGACGATGTTCGACGAAAGAACTACGTTGTCACGTCAAGTTGCGACGGATTTACGTAGTTTTTTCGGAAGCCAGGTATTCCAAGCGGTTATATCGCAGAAACGTTCGGCTTGCCGAGGCACCAAGTTTTGGTAAGCCTATTATATTCTATGACATACACAGTAAAGGGGCCGAAGGCTACACACAGCTCGCACAGGAGGTAATAGCCAATGACGAGAAACGCGCTGGGACGGGGGCTCGGAGCGCTCATTCGGGAGCCTGAGCCACAGATTCCACCTCAAGTGGCACCGAATCAGTTAGATACACCTCAAGTGACGACCTCAAGCGGCGCGGCGGTCGCGCCAGCGCGAGACCAGAATCAGACGATGTTTGTTGATATTGATCTTATTGAACCGAGCCCGCATCAACCCCGGACGACGTTTCGTGAAGCCGCTCTGGAGGAACTGTCCAGGTCGATTCTGGCCAGTGGAATCATTCAGCCACTGTTGCTGCGCCCCATTGGGGATCGCTTCGAACTGATCGCGGGCGAACGCCGCTGGCGGGCGGCGCAACTCGCCGGGCTGAATAAGGTGCCGGCAATCGTGCGCGAAGTTCCCGACGAGCTGGCGCTCGAAATGACGCTGGTGGAAAACATCCAGCGCGAGGACCTGAATGCGATTGAGTCGGCCCGCGCATTTGATCGCCTGATTACGGAATTTCAAATGACGCTGGACATGGTGGCAGAGCGCACCGGAAAAGATCGCACCACGATCTCCAACTCGATACGGTTGCTGAAACTGGAGTCGACCATTCAAGAGTGGATGGAAGAGGGAAAGCTGACCGCTGGGCATGGGCGAGCGCTGTTAAGCGTGCAGGACCCGCCAGTTCAGGATGCGTTGTGCACGCCGGGCTGCGCGCGGAGGATTAACGGTTCGGCAAATCGAGAGGCTGGCGTCGCGACGGGCAAGGAGCCGCGGGCCTATTACCAGGGAAGAGTCTGATCCCAATACGCGCTCGGCGATTGATGAGCTGCAACGAAGCCTGGGCACCAAGATCATGTTGCGCCCGCACACCAAGACACATCCGGGGCAATTGATTATCGAGTTTTATGATGATCCGCATTTGATGCGGATTTACGATCAGTTGATGAAGTAGCAGGGCGATCTGCTGCGCTTTCGCTCGGAGAGCCATCGATCCCGGATGGCACTGGCACGGGATGAATTTCTGCTTGTCTTTTGAGATTTCGCGAACTAACGCCTGATTTTGTGTGTCTTCGTGGGCGGCCGCCCACAGAACCATTTCGGTAAGGACCGGAGCGAGGTCCATACCTTTTTCAGTCATTACGTAAACAACCTTCCTGCCGTCAGAGTTATCCTTTTCCGTGGTGATGATGCCGTGTTTTTCCAGCTTGCGAAGGCGGTCGGCGAGGATGTTGGTGGCGATGCCCTCGTAGGAGTCGAGAAATTCCTTGTAACTGTGAAACCGCGGAGCATCATGTCGCGAACTATCAATAGCGACCAGCGATCACCCAAAATCTCCACGGAGGCGTTCAGCGGACACCCCGACCGCCAACTATTGCTGGGCATAATTGGAACATAGCATTTTCACTTGCAATTAACAAGTAACTTATGGAAACTGCTTTTGGCGTCAGGGGATAAAACGGCAACAGGAGAGCGAAATGAGTGGAGTGCGAGTGTTGGTGGGAACGAAGAAGGGCGCGTTTGTGCTGACGTCCGATGGCAAGCGCGAAAAGTGGGATGTGAGCGGGCCGCATTTCGCGGGCTGGGAGCTCTATCACGTGAAGGGATCGCCGGTGGATCCCAATCGTTTGTACGCTTCGCAGAGCAGCGGCTGGTTTGGACAATTGATCCAGCGTTCGAATGACGGGGGAAAAACCTGGACGGCGGCGGGGAACAAATTCGTGTATGACGGCGTGCCGGGCACGCACCAGTGGTATGACGGCACCGCGCACCCGTGGGAATTCAAGCGGGTATGGCATCTGGAACCGTCGCTCACCGATCCGGATACGGTGTATGCCGGAATTGAGGATGCGGCGCTTTTTATCTCCAAGGACGGCGCGCAAAACTGGGAAGAGCTTTCAGGATTACGCAAGCATGGTTCCGGACCGCACTGGCAACCGGGGGCTGGAGGGATGTGCCTGCACTCCATTATTCTCGATCCGAAAAATCCGGAGAGAATTTACATTGCGATATCGGCGGCGGGAGCGTTTCGTTCCGACGATGGCGGCGCAAGCTGGCGGCCGATTAATCGTGGATTGAGGTCCGAATTCATTCCCGACCCGGAGGCCGAAGTGGGCCATTGTGTACATCACATCGCGATGCACAAATCGCGGCCGGGCGTACTGTTTATGCAGAAACACTGGGACGTAATGCGCAGCGATAATGCCGGAGATTTGTGGACGGAAGTGAGCGGAAACCTGCCCACGGATTTTGGATTTGTGATTGATGTACACGCGCACGATCCGGAGACGATCTACGTGGTGCCCATCAAGAGCGATTCAGAGCACTACCCGCTGGATGGGAAACTGCGGGTGTACCGCAGCAAGACGGGCGGAAATGAATGGGAAGAGTTGACCCGGGGATTGCCACAAAAAGATTGCTACGTGAACGTTTTACGCGATGCGATGTCGGTGGATTCGCTGGAATCGTGCGGAGTGTATTTCGGAACGACAGGCGGGCAAGTGTACGCATCGAAGGACGCGGGCGATAATTGGTTTCCAATTGTGCGCGACTTGCCGGCGGTGCTTTCCGTCGAAGTGCAGACACTGGCATGATCCGCGTGGTGTTGCCGGCGCACCTGCGTACGCTGGCGTCCTTTCATGGCGAGGTAGAGCTTGAGGTGGCAGCGCCGGTGACAGTGCGCGTCGGTGCTGGATGCATTGGAAGAGCGATTCCCGATGCTGCGGGGGACCATTCGCGAGCATGTGACACAGCAGCGCCGGCCATTCCTGCGCTTTTTTGCCTGCTCGGAAGATCTTTCACACGATTCACCGGATGCGCCGTTGCCGGATGCGGTGGCTGCCGGTGCCGAACCATTGCTTATCATCGGTGCGATTGCCGGCGGATAACAAGACTTTCCGTTGTGATGCCGGTGGGAGAGACATTCAGGGCGAGAGATTTGGAATGTTGACGGACCAGCTTGGCGTGAACTGGATGTTTAATTTTGAGAAGCCGAGGCAATAGAGAATAGCTGGCCGTCAGTTCAGGCGGTGCATTCGACAACCTGCGCTGTGGTTACGTTGACTTGCACGTGCGCGAGGCTAAAGTAGGAGGGTCTCTACCCAGGGGGATCTATGGCCTGGAAATGGCCCGGCTCGTCAGCGAATAACGGCACCACGGAAGAGTGGACAGGATTTATCGATCAAGGCGTGACGCATGGAAGGCACGCTGCAGGTAACCGGCACCTTTCGCATCAATGGAAACGTAAAGGGCAGCATTATTTCCGAGCAGACCATCATTTTGGGCGAAGGCGCGAAAGTTGAGGGGCAGATCGAAGGCAATCGCGTGGTAATTGCGGGGCGATTCGACGGCGTAATTTTCGCCAAAGGTCGCGTGGAAATTCAAGCGAAGGGCGTGGTGACCGGCGAGGTGCATTCGCCGTGCATGGTAGTGGATCCTGGGGGGATTTTCGATGGGCGGTGCCACATGCTGGCTTCGTCGGACGCGACTTCGGGAGTGACTATACCGATTCGCGCGGTGGGTCGAGGGTAAGGTAGAGAGTCGACAAAAAAGAATCTGGCTTTGCGGATAGTGATTGAAGTTTCCACCTGACTAACCCCGCCTGCAGAAACCTGGGGTGGGGCACCCCGACAAAACTTAGAACCAATTTGGTTGGGATTTTCTACAGATTCGCTGATTCAAAGTCCAGCATAGGAATTGATGCGTTTGATTTGCGTCTATAATGACGGTGGAATTGGTGTGTGCGGGTGCGCGAAAATGAGGTTGCGGGCATGAGGGTGTTATTGATTGGCGGCGGAGGGCGCGAGCACGCGTTGGCGTGGAAATTGAAGCAAAGCGCCGGTGTGGAGAAAATCTGGTGCGCTCCGGGGAATGCGGGGATTGCCGCGGAGGCGGAGTGCGTCAACGTGGATTCGGGAGACGTGGCGGCGCTGGTGGCGCTGGCGGAAAAGATCAAGCCGGACTTGACGGTGGTGGGGCCGGAATTGCCGCTGGTGAATGGGATTGCGGATGCGTTTGCGGCGCGGAAGTGGGCGATTGTCGGACCGACGCGGCAGGCCGCGCAACTGGAAGGCAGCAAGATTTTTTCGAAGGAGTTTTTGCAACGGCACAATATTCCGACAGCAAACATGTATGGCGCTTTTGAATCGGCGGGTGCGGCATACGCCGCGCTGCAAGCCGTGAAATGGCCGGTGGTGATCAAGGCGGATGGACTTTGCGCGGGCAAAGGGGTTTTTCTGGCGCCGGACCGCGAGTCGGCGAAGGAATTTATTGCCGGAGCGATGGAGCGTAAGGAGCTGGGCGCGGGCGGACTGCGGATTTTGCTGGAAGAGACGCTGGAAGGCGACGAGCTGTCTTTTATTATTGTGACGGACGGCGAGCGGTATGCGCCGCTGGTTCCGACACGGGACCACAAGCGGGTATTTGAGGGAAACCGCGGGACCTAACACGGGAGGGATGGGCGCGTACTCGAGCGACGAATTGCTGCCGCGCTAGCGTTGCGCGAAAAAATTATCACGCAGATCGTGGAGCCGACGCTCCATGGACTGGCGGCGGACGGGATTCGTTACCAGGGATTTCTGTACATCGGCGTGATGCTGACGAAGAGCGGGCCGAAGGTGCTGGAGTTCAACACGCGGCTGGGCGATCCGGAAACGCAAGCGATTGTGGCGCGGATGGATTTTGATCTGGCGGAAGTTTTGGCGGATGTGGCGGCGCGACGGGTGGATGCGTCGAAATATAAATGGAAACCGGGAGCGAGTGCTTGCGTGGTGCTGACTTCGGGCGGGTATCCGGGAAAATTTGAGACGGGCAAGGCGATAAGTGGCCTGGCGGAGGCTGAAGCGGTGAGCAGGCGTAAAGGTTCTGCATGCGGGAACGAGAGTGGATGGCGAACGAGTTGTGACGAGCGGCGGGAGAGTTCTGGGCGTAACGGCGGCGGGAAGTTCGCTGGACGAAGCTTTGGCGTGTGTATATCAGGCAGCAGCCAAAATTCAGTTTGCCGGCGTGCACTATCGAAAAGATATTGGCGCACACGCCGGGGTGGGGGCCGCGGGAGATCAGTGTTTTGGTGGATTAAGTCATGGCTAGGGTCTTACATATTTTTCGCGCGCCAAAGAAACGGCTTCCGATGGAAGAGCTGGAGGAGGTGCGGGTCGTTCGCAATTTTGGACTGGAAGGCTGCGCGCACGGGCGCCCCAGCGGGAACCGGCAAGTTTTACTGGTAGATCGCGAGACGCTGGAGGCCATGGATCTGCGGCCGGGCATCATTCGCGAAAACTTCACAACCGATGGGATCAATGTGAATAGCCTAGTGATCGGGCAAAAGTTGCGCATCGGCGAGGTGTTGCTAAAAGTCAGCGCCATTTGCCATCCGTGCGATCAATTGGAGAAGGTGCGTCCGGGGCTGCGGCGGGAAATGCGCGGGCGGCGCGGGATGCTGTGCAGAGTGATGCAGAGCGGAACGGTGCGGCGCGGGGACGCGATTGAAAAAATTACGACCGCCAGCGTAGCACCATTCGCGGAAACTTCAGGGAGTGGGCTTTTTGCGGAGTGAAGGCGCGCTGGGCGGGCGCGTTTTGTCATCGGTTTTTTCCACGGGTTCATCGGGCGGAACAATCCAGTTGAAGCCGCGTTGTTCTTCCATGGTGCCGAGAATAAATGTGTGATTGCCGGCGATGAGCGGCAAAGCGGCGCGCAGGAAATCCGCGGAGTCGGCGGCGACGGCCTTCTGGGCTTGCCCCTTGTCTATGGCGTCCAGCACTTTGATGAACTTGGGATCGCTGGAGCGTAACTTGGAGATGGCGGGGTCGCCTCCCTGGATGAGGGCGAGCAGCGGCGGCTCGTTATTTTTATTGCTCGGAGGCTTGGGCCGGATAGCGAATTTCCACCAGCGTGTGGGCAGCGTGCTTGCCACCTTCCGGAGGATAAAGTTGAGTGAAGCGCGGGCGCTGGATGCGTGTCTGCCAATATTCGCCGCGAGTAGCCACCTGCTGCTGATCAATGCGGTATTCGAGCTGCCAAACTTCGGGGCCATAATTTTTCGCGAAACCTAAAACGATCACTTCAAAGATGGGGTCATCGGGTTTCACATCAATCTTGTGGTGCAGTTGGGCGACGAGCGGGCGAAGAGTTTCGAGAAATGCGACGCCGATAGTTTCGAGGTCGGGCGCAGCCTCGTCCGGGAAATCCTGGTAATGCTGGTTAGCGGAACTGGCGACATTTTGGAAATTTCGATCAAGACGCACGGACTGCGGATCGGAGGGAACTTGCCACTCGGTCGCGCCAAGGACGATGCCTACGTGGCCGGCGTCGAGCTGCAGCAGGCGCGGCGGAACGGAATTCGCTTCCAGCGGTTGATCGATGGCGGCGAAAATGATGACGTCGTCTTTTGCCACCTGAATGATGACGCGACCGCCGGCAAGATTGGCGACGATTTCGTCTTCGCGCTGTTGCGATTGGGCCAGTAGACCGGCGGGGAGAAGAACGGTGGCGAGAAGAAGCAGGAATTGGGGTCCGCGTGACACGATAGGGTTCACATTATCATGAAGAGACTGGCGTTACATGGGGCACGGGGAGTTCCGTAATCAGACGGATTTCGATACAGTCTTCAAGGGCAACCGGCGTCCGACGGGAACGGGTCAAGTAACAGGGTTGGGTGCAGATGAATCGAGGGCGAGCGAAAGATGGGACTGAAGAAGGCCAAGAGTATCAAGCATAACGGGAAGTCGTTGACGGAAATTATCGAGGCGCACGAGCGATTTTTTCGCGGGCAGGATGGCGGAACGCGCGCGGATCTGGCGGGCGCGGATCTGTCCGGCGCCGATTTGAGTGGGGTCAACTTGAGCGGCGCGATTTTGCGGGAGGCCAACCTGGAAGGCAGCGACTTGCGGAAGTCCAAGCTGCCGGGGGCGGACCTGTCAGGCGCGCAGATGCGGCGGGTGGACCTGCGAAATTCCGATCTGACGGAGGCGATTCTGCCGGGTGCGGATTTGTCGGAGGCGCAGGCCAGTGGGATCGAGTTTTTTCGGTGCGACCTTTCGAACGTGAATTTTGAGCGCGCGATGTTGCGGAACGTGAATTTCCGGCTGGCGAATATCAGCGGGGCGAAATTTGCTGGCGCGGACATGGGTGTGGCGATATTGCGAGAGACGGATCTGACCGGGGTGGACCTTTCGGGCGTGGACCTGGCGACTACGTTGATGCCGAAGGGTTGGGTGGCAGCGGGGCCGGCGAAGTGATGGGCGCGTAAAATACGCCTGCTGCGCGATGGCGCGGCAGTGGAATTCACAGGTAGACCAATAATCCGTGGCAACTCCAGCGGCACAATTCGAACGGTCGGTGGTGCGCGAACGCGTGCTGGAGGAGATTCGCGCGTTGTTGCAGGAATTGGGAAGCACCGGCGCGGTACCGATGTTGAGCGGCGCGTCGCAACTGGAGCGCGATTTGGGATTGGGGAGCCTGGAACGCGTGGAGCTGATGGCGCGGCTGGAAAATGCCTTCGGCGTGCGCATTTCTGATCAGGCGGCTACGCAGGCGAACACTCCGGATGATCTAGCCGACGCGGTGATGGAGGCTCCGGAGAGCACCGCGGCTACAGCCGAGGCCTCCCTGAATCCTCAGACGACTGCGCCGGAAACATCCCGAAAAAACCCCGCACTACACGTGGCCGTACGGGTAGAACAACTTCATCGAAAAGCGGAAGAGGCGGGTGTCGCTTCGGCGGAAACGCTGATTGACGTATTACGCTACCGCGCGGCGCACGTTGCCGAGCGGACACACCTGACGATTACGGAGGATGCCGAGGGGCAGGATAAAACGTTCACCCTGACGTTTGGCGAGCTGCACGCAGCGGCACAGCGTTGTGCCACTGAACTGATTCGCCGCGGTGTGGGACCTGGCAGCCGGGTCTCTCTGATGCTACCGACCTCACGGGCGTTTTTCGTTTCTTATGCGGGGATCTTGTTGGCGGGCGCGATTCCAGTGCCGATTTATCCACCGTTCCGTGCGGATCGCATTGAAGAATATGCGGCGCGGCAATCGGCGATTTTGAATAACGCGGGGGTGTCTCTGCTGCTGACGTTTCGGCGCGCCGAAGCGGTAGCGAAATTATTGAAACCCCGCGTGAGTTCCCTAGCGGCAGTGGCCGATGCGGAAAAATTAATCGAGGCGGCCGATAGTGCGCCTGCACCGTCACCTGGTGCGCGACCAATTCACCTGAGCGGAGTGCGCGCGCGAACAGGCAATGATATCGCGCTGCTGCAATACACATCCGGTTCCACGGGCGACCCCAAGGGAGTGGTGCTCACTCACGCAAATTTGATGGCCAACATCCGCGCGGTAGGCGAAGCGGTAGAAATGGGCCCGCAGGACCTGGGAGTGAGCTGGCTGCCGCTGTATCACGACATGGGCTTGATTGGCGCGTGGTTGACGCTGATGTACTACGGGATTCCGCTGGTGGTGATGTCGCCGATTGCGTTTTTGATGCGGCCGGAACGCTGGTTGTGGGCCATTCACAAGAATCGCGGAACGCTGAGCACCGCGCCGAATTTTGCTTACGAACTGTGCGTGCGAAAAATTGCCGAAAAGGATATTGAGGGCCTGGATTTGAGTTCCTGGCGCATGGCGATGAACGGCGCCGAGCCTGTAAATCCCGGCACGCTCGAACGGTTTGCCACACGGTTTGCAAAATATGGATTTCGACGAGAGGCGCTGCTGCCGGTCTATGGTTTGGCGGAAGCGTCGCTGGGGGTTACGGTGCCTCCTTTGGGGCGCGGTCCGGTGGTGGATCGGATTGAACGGGAGGCATTTGCTTCCGAGGGAAGAGCCGTGCCGGTAGCGACGGCGGCAAAGAGCGATGATCACAATTGCATTGCATTTGTGTCAGCGGGAAAAGCAGTGCCTCGGCATGAAATTCGGGTAGTGAACGATGCCGGAGTTGAGCTTCCGGAGCGCCAGGAGGGATTTTTGTGGTTTCGAGGGCCGTCAGCAACGACGGGCTACTACCAAAACAAAGCGGCCACCGAGGCGTTGCTGCCAAACGGCCCCGCTCGCGGCGCCGGAGAATTCGCGTGGGTAAACTCCGGGGACCGCGCGTATATCGCGGATGCCGAGCTGTACGTTACCGGCCGCGTAAAAGACATCATCATCAAAGGCGGGCGAAATTTATATCCACATGAGGTGGAAGAACTGGCCGGTCGAGTGGAAGGAATTCGCAAGGGCTGCATTGTGGCATTTGGAGTCAAGAATCAAGCCAGCGGAACAGAAAAAATGATCGTAGTGGCGGAATCGCGTGAGGCCGATGCGACGCGGCGGGCGGCAATGGCTGCGAAAGTGACGGAAGAAGTGTCACGCGGGCTAGGGTTGCCGCCGGACCGCGTGGAACTGATTCCGCTGGGAAGCATTCCGAAAACTTCCAGCGGGAAACTGCGCCGGGAAGAGACCAAGCAGCTGTACCTTTCGGGCAGTCTGTCGGAAGGAAAGCCGGCGGCATGGCTACAAATCGCGCGGCTGGGCGCAGGCGGAGCTGCCAGCGCGGCGGGCCGCGGGATTGTCAGCGGGATAAAGCGCGGACTGGAAATTTTGTATGGATTGTACTTCGCGGTGATATTTGCACTGTGGATCGTGCCGACTTGGATGATCGTGCAACTGTATCCGGACCACGTGGAGGCTGGGAAATTCACCAACAGCGCGCTGAAAGTTTTGTTTTTTCTCATCGGCTGCAAGGTCACGCGTAAAGGGTAAGGAGTACATGGACACGCCAGGCGCGAAAATTTACGCGTCAAATCACACCAGCTATTTTGATGTGGTGGCGCTGATGATGGGACTGGGAGTGCCGTACAGGTTCGTGGCCAAGATCGAAGTGACGGGCATGCCGTTCATAGGGACGTTCATGCGGCAAATGGGGCATCTATCGTTTGACCGGGCGGACGCGGAGTCGCGGCTGCACCAGGCGGCAGAGATGGAAGAATTTTTGCGCAAAGGCGAGTCGGTGTTTGTTTTCCCGGAAGGGACTTTTGTGCGCGAGCCGGGCGTCCGGCAGTTTCAGTTGGGCGCGTTCAAGGCCGCGGTGGAAACTGGAGCGCCGATTATTCCGGTGTCATTAAGTGGGACACGGGAGTTTCTGCCCGACGGATCGTATTTGCCGCGACCTGCCAATGTGACGATCACGTTGTCGCCGCCGATTCTTCCCCGGACCGGGAGCGGAAGCGCTGCGGATTGGCACGAGTTGATACGATTGCGGGACAGTACGCGAGAAGCGGTGGTTGAACATTCCGGCGAGACGATTTTGTAAGAAATGACAGCTGGAGTCGTCACTGGCTTCTGATCAGCGGTTGAGTTTGTAGATGACGGTGATGTGAGTGTCTACCTCTACAGGATGGCCATTGAGAATAGTCGGTTTGTAGCGCCACTGGCGTACGGCGTCGAGGGCGGACTGGGCGAAGAGAGCGTCGCCCGATAGAAATTGCAGAGAACTGACCGAGCCGTCGGTGGCGATGATGGCGTGAAGTTCGACGGTGCCTTCGCGGCGAGTCTGTCGGGCCAGCTCTGGGAAAATTGGCTCCACGCGATGGATGAGCATAGCGGGGTCCAGATGCCCGACGCGGACGATGGTTGGCTCGGGTGCGCGAGGAGCCGAAGGCTGGGGGCCGTTGCCGGCAAGATTGGCGCAGTCGGAACATGCGGGAGTTTCCGGGGAACCTTCAGCGACGATAGTTCCGTTGCCGTTAGGCGAGACCGTTGTGCTTGTTATATTTGGTGGGATTACGGGCGAACAGGTGAGACAAAAACTCAGGCCGTGCCTTGGGACTCCGGAGTGTGGGTGCTGAGCCGGAGGGTTGGCCGCCGCTAGATGAGGGTAGGGCGGCATGGGCATGACGTTGGCGAGTGCAATGCGTTCGGTTCTCCAGAAAAGGGGGATTATTATCAGCGCCGCGAGTATGCAACTTTGGGCGATGACGGAGATCATGAGCGAGCGGCGGCGAATGCGACCAGCGCGCACAAGTTGAGCGGCGTCGCCATCCACCAGGCAAACTTGCAGCGATGCAGATTTTGCGTTCGGATGGCGGTGCGAAGGTGTAGCGACGTTTTCAGAAGACACGTAGTACCTCCCAGTAAAAAATGAGTTGCCGTGGACAGGGTGCTGCGCTGGCCGCAACCGGAATCTGGCGGCGCAGACTTCCTGTAAAAGTTGCTGCAGGAAGCCGGCGCCGCGCTCGCAGGGATGTGAAGTACGCGCGTCCTTCAATGAATTGGACACCGTGGAAAGTTCAGAAGTTCCGGATGCCCCGTAGTCAAAAGGAGCGCAGGTTATTTGAGCGAAGGTTAAAACAGGCCCACCCGTCGCGGGATGGAAGCTCCAGAAATATAGTTCGACGCCCAGGGGATTGGGGTTTCTGACGCTGGTGCTTATGCGGCGGAAGATTCAAAACCTATGGAAATTTAATATCTTTAAGTGCCTGTATCGAACCTTGGAAGTGGCGCATCACACCTTTGTGGACGTGGATCTTACGGAGGGTAACCCCATGGACGGGCGTAATCTGGAAACAGTAGGTGTACGCCGCACGGGCTGGGCCGCTCTGGACCGCGATCCGCAGCAGGACACGGTGGAATACATCTGTCCGCACTGCGGCGCGAAAGGCCAGAAGAACGCCCGGCGCGAGCGCGCGCAATATCATTTCACGGACGGGTTTTTACAGGACTTGCAGGGGGAAGCGACGCATTGCCGGACGTGCAACGGCTCATTTCGGGTGATGCCGGTGGTGCTGCTGCACGACCAGGACGAAACGCGGCGTTTCGAAGCGGTATTTTCAGAAGAGTTGTCGGACCAGCGGCGCGGTGTCAAAGCGGCGTAAGCTTAAGCATTTACACTGCGCATTATTAATCCGAGTGGTCTGAAGGCGCCTGTAAAGCGGGCGCCTTTCTTATTTCCCGGTTAACGCTCGCGGCTTAAGCAAAAAAAAGGCGCAGCTAAAAAGCTGCGCCCGGTTCCGAGTCCGCTTATAACTTTTACGGGTGTTCGTGATAGTGCTCGTGGTCTTCATCTTTCCAGTCGCGATCAGAGTGCCAAGTCTGAGAATCGTCATCCCACCATTCGTGATAGGTGGTGTAGCAATGTTCGCGGGCTTCAGAAAGTTCGTGGCGGGCGTGTTCCGCTTCGGAACTCTTGTACCCATGGTGCTCAATAGCCTCGTGCAACTTGTGATCGGCCTTGGAGATGCGCTTCTGACACTCGACATTGTGGTCCGCGCGGCTGGGGGCGGCGCCCATGGTGGCAAACGCGGTTACAGCGGCTGCCAATAGTGCGGTCTTGCCGAGCCTAAAAGTCCAGCGATGAGGCAGGTTCATAAGTTCTCTCCTTGTGAGGGAATCCTCGACAAGGGAGGGTAAGCCGGAGGCCGCTATCCAGCCATACAGCAATGAACGTATGAATAATTAGCAAAACACCGTAGCTCAATTGTAACGAGGACTAGGACTGCAGGAACGAGTCGACTTGCATGTGGTATTTCTCAAGACCGGTGCGAATGTGATTGAAGGCCTCATCCACGGTGTCCGCAAATTGCAACATTTTAAACTCGCGCTCGTTGATGGTGCCGGCGTCGACCAAGGCCTTCCAATTCAGTATTTTATTCCAATATTTTTGTCCGTAAATCAGGATGATGTTGTGTTCAGCGAGTTTGTGCGTCTGCATGAGCGTGAGCATTTCCATCAGTTCATCAAGAGTGCCGAATCCGCCTGGGAATACGATCAGGGCTTTGGCGATTTGCGCGAACCATAGTTTGCGCATGAAGAAATAGTGGAAATTGAAACTGAGTTCCGGGCTGATATAGGCATTAGCGAACTGTTCGTGCGGAAGCTCGATGGAAAGGCCGATGGATTTGCCACCGGCTTCGGTGGCTCCGCGATTGGCCGCTTCCATGATGCCAGGGCCGCCCCCCGAGCAGATGACGAAGCGGCGCGGCCGCGGACCGAGCGTCATCGCCCAAGCGGTGATGCGGTGCGAGAGTTCCCGGGCCTCTTCGTAGTAGCGAGACATTTCCAGGAGGCTTTTGGCGCGACGGACGGCGGCGCGATGTTTCGCGCGGTCTCCGGCTTTGATCTTGTTGGACGGGAAATCTTTCAGGCGATTGTAGCGCCGGAGAGCCAGATCCCGCGGCAGGATGCGAGCGGAGCCGAAGATAACGATGGTGTCGCCGATGCCTTCTTTTTTCAACTGCACGTAAGGGTGAAGATATTCGGCGAGGATGCGGAGCGGACGGCCGGGCGTGCTCTGCAAAAATTCCGGATCTTCGTGGGGCGCTTTCGGCGCGTGCTGCGGCTTAAGTTTCGGTAGTCGCGGGGACATTTTCTCTCCAAATGCGAGGTTAATTTTCGGGAAGCGGGGATAGGCGCGGCAACATCTACGGGGTGGAGCGCGTCGAATCCGTACAGTACGACTTAAGTGAGACTGCGTCTCGCTTCGCGTGACTTCTACTATTGTGTGCTGGCCCTGGGCGCAAGAGAAGCACAGACTGCGGGGAGTGCAGCAATCGCTACAGTGATTACTTGGGAACAATAGGAAATTGCGTTAGAAGGGACGCAGGAGACAAGGCGATAGCACGATGACGCAGAATGCCATGTGGAAAAATGCCATCGCGACGCTGAGCCCGGTCCTGGCGATGGCTTGCGGATGTGCGGCGGCATTCGCGCAAGCTCCCGAGGGCCCCATCGCGCCGAGACCGGGAGTAGTAGTGCAGCAGGCGCCTCCCGGGCTGGAGACACGCCTGAAGGTGCGGGTGGCGCTCGTGAATACGCCGGTGACGGTGCGCGACGGGCAGGGACAAATGATTCATGATCTGGACGCCAAGGATTTTCGCGTTACCGATAACGGCGTCCTGCAGAAGATTTCTCATTTCGATCTGGGCGGCGATCCGCTTTCGTTAGTGATTGTGGCGGAGACCAGTTCGCGGATTGCTTCGATATTTCCGGAGATTCGCAAGACGGGAATTCTCTTCACGCAAACGGTGATGGGGCCAAGCGGCGAAGCGGCCGTTGTGGGCTTCAACGATTCAGTGGATAAATTGCAAGACTTCACCGCGAATGGGGACGCCATTGAGCGCACGATTGCGGAGATGCCTGAGGGAACGTCGGGTGCGCGGCTGTATGACGCGATGGCCGTGGGTGTGGAAATGTTAAGCGGCAGGCCGGCGGGAACCGCCGAGAAAGACGGGCGGCGAAGAGTGATGTTCATACTTTCCGAGGCCACGGACGCGGGCAGTGCGGCGAAACTCGGCGAGGTGCTGAGGCAGTCGCAGTTGGCCAACATCACGATTTACAGTGTAGGGCTTTCGACTACGCGGGCGCAGCTACAGTCGAAGGATCGAAAAGAGAGGATTTCCGCGACACCACCGGGAGTTTTTGGTCAGCCACCGTTGCCGGGTTCGGTGCAGACGCCGACGACCGAAGATCAACGTTACGGGGATATCGATATATTGGCGCTGGCGGTGTGGGCGGTGCAGCATGCGCAAAATCAGGTGAAGGACCATGCTCTGGAAGTGGCCGCCACGGCGACGGGCGGAGCGCATCTGGCGACGTTTCGGAACAGGTCCATCGAGAAAGCCATCGATGAAATTGGCGGAGAACTGCATTCGCAGTACAGCTTGAGCTACACGCCGACGGCGGGTGAAGCTGGGTATCACGACATTAAGGTGAGCGTCCATCGCGCGGGGGTGAAGGTGCGGGCGAGGCCGGGATATTACCTGGCTCCCGAAAATCAGAATTAAAAACTAAGCGATCTTCTTCCAGAATGTTGATTCCCTGGCGGCCAGCAGCGTGTCTTTGCGGGCATTCCAGCGCAGGAAATGTGGAGTGCGCTTGTGTTCGGCATGAGCATCGCGGCTGGCCCAAATTTCATAAAACAAAAAATCGCCGGGGACGTCCGTGGAGCGATGCAGGTCGTACAGGATGCAGCCCGCTTCTTTGCGGGTGGGGCGGATTAACGCGGAAAGCTCGGCTTGCAGCAGCAATTCCTGGCCGGGCTTGGCATGCATCGTGACCACTAGCGCGATGGCGTCCTTGGGGAGCTTGCCAGTGTTTGCGGCGCGAGGGCGGGAAGATTTGCGCGAAACTGACGAGCGCGAGCGGTTTTTCGTTTTGGGTTTGGCCATGGCGCGGGATTGTACTCTATACGTCTAAGCTTGCAATAGTGATTCTGTGGTGTGCTCGCGACGTTCAGGCGATCTCCTTCGTCGCCCATGGCTTGATCGGAGAGAATTGTTAGGAATTGATACTATTTAGCTTTCGGGTAATATTTGTCGCAATTCGTCCACGCCTGAGCTCGATTGCGTATAACATTTCCTGACCGATGAAGCCGCCCCGAGCAATCCTATTGGGAGCTTTCGCTGTAGTAGGCTGTGGGGCTAGCATTGCATTTCTTCACTCTCTGAACCACCCACCCCCACCGCCAAGCCCTCCAAATGTTATCAATGACGTTGCCAGACTGAATCGCACGGTTGTGAACAGGGTCATCAGCCCCACGACTGAGAAAGAAATTCGCGATGCAATTTTGGAAGCGGCTGGCAAAAACCAAAAGGTGACGATTGCGGGGAAGCGGCACAGCATCGGAGGCCAGACAACTTATGCCGGTGCGGTTGCTCTGGACATGTTGCAGTTCAACAAGATCCTCGCGCTGGACGAAACGAATAAGATTTTGACGGTCCAGAGTGGTGCGACGTGGAACGGCATCCAGGAATTCCTCAACCCGCGCGGTTTGGCAGTGCTGAGTATGCAAGGTCCCAATGTTTTCACGGTCGGCGGGTCCATGAGCGTGAATGCTCACGGTTGGGATATGCGTCACGGGCCAGTGGCGGCGTCAGTGGAATGGTTCCGACTGTTGCGGTGGGATGGCTCGATCAGCCGCTGCACACGGGAGGAAAATGAGGAATTGTTTCACCTGGTCCTCGGTGGGTATGGACTATTCGGAGTGATTCTGGACGTCGGACTACGGGTGACCGACAACGCTGGGTACGTCGCCAAGATTTCGAAGATGGAATATTCCGAACTACCTGCCTTTTTTGAGAATCAACTTCGTTCTAACCCTGAGGTGGAGCTGGGCGAATCGGATTTGTCTATTGCGCCCGGGAAATCGTTGCTGCATGAAGCGATCACCCTTGTTTACAAAAAAGAGCAAGGCGACACGCACCGCGCCAGCGAATTGTTGCCCGAGCTGCACACCCATCGGGATCGATTTTTCTTTGACTTGTCGCGGCGCTACGGCTGGGGCAAAACTTTGCGCTGGGCGCTGCAGAAACGGCTTGAGTATCCAAACGCCGATGTGGTGAGAACCCGGAACAATATATTTCGATCACCTATAGAACGCATCCGTTATTACTCGCCCAACGATACAGACATTCTGCAGGAATATTTCATCCCGCCGCGGAATTTTGTTCCCTTCATTGACGGCCTGCGCGACATCGTCGAGAAACGTGGAATAAACTTGCTGGACGCCACGGTCCGTTACATAGAAACCAACGATCAAGCATTTCTGAACTACTCAAAAGAAGAGACGCTGTCGGTTGTGCTGTATCTGAACATCAATACCTCCGCCGCCGGGCTTGCGGATTCCGCCGCCGCCACCCGCGAGACCATTGATTTGGCTCTGAGACAGCAAGGGACGTTTTATCTGCCGTACGTTCTAGCCTATGACAAAGCTGAACTCGCCGGTGGGTATCCGATGATCGAAGACTTTTTTGCCGCGAAAAAGAAATACGATCCCCGGGAAGTTTTCTACAACGAGTTCTACGCGCGGTACGCGCACTAAAAAATCATCACCATTAGTTGGCCGGGGTGAAGACGATGTCCACCGGGGCGGGGACTTCGGTTGCTTGGCCGACGGGAGTCAGTGCGCCGGTGGCGCGGTTGATGCGGAAGACGGCGATGTTATTGGACTCCTGATTGGCGGCCAGGAGGAAATTGCCGGTGGGATCGAGCGCGAAGTTCCTGGGGGTTTTGCCGGTGGTAGAGAAATCGCCAGCGGGCGTGAGGGTGCCCTTGTTCGGGTCGATGGCGAAGACGGCGATACTGTCGCGGCCGCGGTTGGAAGCGTAGAGAAACTTACCGGAAGGATGAACCACGATTTCGGCGGTGTCATTGTGCGGGGTGAAATCTTTAGGAATGGTTGAGAGGACCTGAAGATTTGTGAAAGATGTCTTGGCCGGATCGAAAGCAAAAGTGGTGACGGTGGAGTTCAGTTCGCTGAGGACGTAGGCAAACTTTCCGTTGGGATGAAAAGCGAGATGGCGGGGGCCGGCGCCGGGTGCAAGTTTGGCGTAGGCCGGAGCGCTGGGAGTGAGTGAGCCGTTCGAGGGATCAAAGCGATAGATCAATACTTCATCAAGACCCAGGTCGGCGACGAAAACGTGGCGGTTGTCGGCAGAAGTGGCGATGTAATGTGCGTGCGGGCTTTCCTGATGCTCTTTGTTGGGACCTGAGCCGGTGTGTTGGACGAATGCAGAGGCGGCGCCGAGCCGGCCATCGGCGCCGACTGGAAAAGTGGACACGCTGCCGCCTGTATAGTTGGCGACGAGGAGATACTTGCCGGGGTGATCGAGTGAAACGTAGCAGGGGTCGGCTCCGCCGCTGGGCACTTGATTCAGCTGAGTGAGTTTTCCTGTTTTGCGATCCAATGAATATGACGTTACGGCGCCGCTGCTCTTGCCTTCGAAGGTGGGGACTTCATTTACGGCGTAAAGAAATTTTTGGTTACTGGAAATGGTCAGAAATGAAGGGTCCTGCGATTGCGCGGCCACGCCGATGGGAGTCAGTTGCCCGCTGGCCGCGTCAAATCGAAATGCGTAGATGCCTTTACTGTCGGTCTTGGTAGTGTAGGTGCCGATGAAGGCCAAGTATTTCGTTGAAGGTTTTGCCTCCGCGGAGTGATCCGATGTGAGGGAGATCAGCGGCGCTGCGATTAGCAGGAGTGAGGCGAAGAAACGGCGAGTGATTTTCATATAAGAATGTTATACGAGGGAACGATAAGCAGAGACAAGGAAGAAGTGGGTTTGAGCTGAGCATATAGAATTGGGTTGGTGCGAGATGACGGCGGGGATCTTTACTCGGAGGAAACGGTCACATGAATAAGAGCGTTCGAAAAATCCTGTTTTGCGGAATGGGTATGGCAATGGCATCGGCTTACGGCGTGACCGTTGCGCAAGAAGCAAATGCGCCGATGGATGCGCATGCGGCCCAAAGCATGCGGTTTGAAGATTTGAAGTGGCAGCCTATCGTGCCGGAACTAGGCAGTGATTCGCCGCAGATTTCGGTGGTTCACGTTGATCCCCGGACGCACGCCACGGAACTTTTCATCAAAACGCCCAAGAAAATGCATATACCGATGCATTGGCACAGTGCCAATGAAACTCACACGATGATTCTAGGCAGCGCGGTGTTTGAACACGAAGGCAAGCGCGACAAGTTGGGCCCCGGCGGCTTTAACTACATCCCCGCTAAGATGGCGTATCAGGCGTGGACGACCGACGGGTCGGTGGTGTTCATTACCGTAGACGGCGCGTGGGATGTGAACTGGACCGGCAACCCGCCGGGCAAGAGTGATCTGGGCCTGACAGCTCCGGAGTTTTAACATTTTAATCGCCGAGGGCGTGCGGCGATTACTTTTTTTCTTCTTCCGATTCTTCCTGTAGGACAGCGGCGGCGGCCACGAAATCGTCGGGATCCAGGCGAAGCAAGCGGACGCCCTGAGTGGAGCGGCCGGCTTCGCGAATTTCGTTGGCGTGCACGCGGATGACTTTGCCGTTGTGCGTGATGATCATCACGTCGGACTCTTCGGTGACCTGCAGGGTGGCGACGACGTAACCGTTGCGGTCGGTGGTCTTCATGTTGACCACACCTTTGCCGCCGCGGGAAGTAATGCGGTATTCCGCGAGCGGAGTGCGCTTGCCGAAGCCCTTTTCCGCCACGGTGAGCATCAGCGTCATCAGCGAATCCTTGATGTGTTCGTTTTCCAGTTCTTCCAGATTTTGCGTGGTCTGCTTGTGTTCCTTTTCGATGATCGAGAAGTCGGGCTGCACGGCGTCCATGCTGACGACGTAATCATCCTTGTCGAGGTCCATGCCATTCACGCCGCCGGCGTTGCGGCCCATGGGTCGAACTTCCGTTTCGCGGAAAAGGATAGCCTGGCCTTCATGGCTGGCGAGGAAAATCATCTGCTTGCCGTCGGTCAGCTTCACGCCGATGAGCTCATCCTTGCCATCAAGATTGATAGCGATGATGCCGTTCGAACGCGGATTGGAAAATTCCACAATGCGCGGATTTCTTGACGGTGCCGCTCTTGGTGGCCATGAAAACGTAACGGCCGACTTCCTCGAGGTTGCGGGCGGCGACGAGCGCGGTGAGCTTTTCGTCTTCCTGAAATTTCACCAGGCTGGATATGGCTTTGCCGCGCGTGGCGGCGGCGGCTTCCGGCAATTCGTAAACCTTCAGCCAATAGACGCGACCCTTGGAAGTGAAAATCAGGATGTAGCTGTGCGCGGAGGCGATGAACAAGATGCTCGACGAAGTCTTCTTCCTTGGTGCGCGCGCCGATGCGGCCCTTGCCGCCGCGGCCCTGATGGCGATAGGTGTCGGTGGAGGTGCGCTTGATGTAGCCGGCATGGCTGACGGTGATGAGCATGTCGGTGTCGGCGATCAGATCTTCCAACTTGATTTCGTCGACTTTGTCCACGATCTGGGTGCGGCGTTCGTCGCCGTAAGCCTTGTGAACTTCGCGCAACTCCGCGGTAATGACCTGCTTCAGCTTTTTTTCGCTGTTGAGAATTTCTTCCAGTTCGGCGATCAGTTCGCGAATGGATTTCAGTTCCTTGAGAATTTCATCGACGGAGAGTTGCGTGAGGCGGTGGAGTTGCAGTTCGAGGATGGCGTCAACCTGAATCGGGGTGAGGCCTAGAGTGGCCCGAGTGGAGACATCGCCTTCGATGGGACCAAGCTTGTATTTGCGGCCATCGAGCTTTAACCCCGGAAAGTTTGCGAGACTTGCCGTTTTCCGTGATGGTGACGTCCTGCTCGGTGAAATATTTGAGCAAGTTTTCACGGGCTTCGGCGCGATTACCGGAACCGCGAATGATGCGGATGACATCGTCGAGATGATCGAGCGCGATCTGGTAGCCGACCAAAATATGTTCGCGCTCGCGAGCTTTGCGCAGTTCGAAAATGGTGCGGCGGCGAACTACGTCAACGCGATGTTCGATGAACAGCTTGATCATCGGGATCAAGCCCAGCTCACGCGGCTGGCCGGCGACGATGGACAGCAGAATCATGCCGAAGGATTCCTGCATCTGCGTGAACTTGAATAAATTATTGAGGATGAGCTGCGATTCTTCGCCGCGCTTCAGTTCGATGACGATGCGCATGCCTTCGCGGGAAGATTCGTCGCGTACGTCGGAGATGCCTTCGAGTTTCTTGGATTGCACCAGCTCGGCGATGCGTTCGATGAGACGAGATTTATTGACCTGGTAAGGGATTTCGGTGATGACGATATTTTCGCGATCCTTGGAGGCTTCTTCGATGGCGGCTTTGGCGCGCATGATGAAGCTGCCGCGGCCGGTGCGATAGGCAGCTTCAATGCCTTCACGCCCGGCGATGTATGCGCCGGTGGGAAAATCGGGGCCGGGCACAATCTTCATTATTTCTTTGAGCGGGGTGTCGGGCTTGTCTACCAGGAGGATGGCGGCTTCCACGATTTCGCGCAGATTGTGCGGTGGAATGTTGGTGGCCATGCCAACGGCGATGCCGCTGGCGCCGTTGACGAGCAGATTGGGAGTGCGCGAGGGGAGAACGAACGGCTCTTCGCGGGTCTGATCGAAGTTGGGAACGAAATCTACGGTTTCTTTTTCGAGGTCGGCGAGGATGTCCTCGGTGATTTTTGCGAGTCGCGCTTCGGTGTACCGCATGGCGGCGGGAGGATCACCGTCTACGGAGCCGAAATTTCCCTGCCCGTCGATCAGCGGGTAACGCATGTTGAAATCCTGCGCCAGGCGCACCAGTGCGGGATAGATTACCGCTTCACCGTGAGGATGATAATTTCCGGAAGTGTCGCCGCAGATCTTGGCGCATTTGCGATAGCCGCGATTGGAGGCCAGGCCCAGATCGTTCATGGCCACCAGGATGCGCCGCTGCACGGGCTTGAGGCCGTCGCGCACGTCGGGGAGAGCGCGCGCGATGATGACGCTCATGGCGTAATCGAGGTACGACTTACGCATTTCGACTTCGATATCAATTGGAAGAAGTATTGAAGTGTTTTTCTCGTCCGCCATTAGTCCTCAGTTGTTACCACGTCAAAAATTAAATCGAATTGCTTGCCTGGCTACGTCGCATCCGATAGCATCGCGATATGACTTACCGATTCCCTATTCTGATCACCAAAGAAGAAGAGTTTTACGTCGCTCGCTGCCCGGAACTGGGAGTGACCTCGCAAGGCGGCGACATTGAGAGTGCCCGCGGAAATCTGCGCGAGGCCATCGAGTTGTATCTGGAAACCTGGGGCGCGCCGGAAGAGAGGCCCGTCGAAGGTCAAGAATTCTGGACGACGGTCGAAGTCTCGCACTGACGTGCCTAAACTGCCGAGTGTTTCAGGTGAGCGGGTAGTTCGAGCATTGAAGCGGGCCGGTTTCGCAGAGTTGCGACAAAAAGGGAGCCATGTTTCGCTGGAATAACGGACATCTGAAATTGTGTTGCGGACCGTAGTGCCAATGCATTCAGTGCTCGCGAAAGGAACTCTCGCTGACATTCTCAAACAGAGCGGCCTGACGCTGGATGAATTCCTCGAGTTGCTGTAACGCATTGCTCTCCAAACCCTACTACGTGCTCGAATGCTCCAAAATAAAAGCTTTTACGGTGTCGAAGGCGTCGGCCGCGTTGGTGAAGCGTTTAGCGGCAAAATGTTCTTCGAGCTGCTGCAATAAATCGTCGCGCTGCTTTTCGCCGGCGATTTCGATGGCTACGCCGCGTTCGTTATCAGGCGCGATGGTCGGCGTGGCGCGAAAATCGCTGCACGCCAATCCACGCAGCCCGGGTAATGTGCTCCATCCCAACTGGTAAAGCATCGCGAACTTAAATATCCAGATTTACGACTTCGAGGGCGTTTTCCTCGATGAATTTACGGCGCGCTTCCACGTTTTCGCCCATGAGCGTGGTGAAAATGTCCTCGGCGGCGACGGCGTCTTCCAACTTTACCTGCAGCAGCGTGCGCGTGTCGGCGTTCATGGTGGTGTCCCACAACTGCTCGGCGTTCATTTCGCCCAGCCCTTTGAAACGGGTGATGGTGAAATCTTTTTTGGCGTCTTCGACCACGTAGTCGAGGACGTCGCGAGCATTGGCTTTGTTGACCTTGTCGCCGTTACGCGCAATGGTGAAGGGCGGATGGTTGAACTCTTCGATTTGTTTGGCAAGGCCGCGCAGGCGTTTATATTCAGCGGTGGAGGCGACGGCCCAATTGATTTTCTGATTGTGCGGCGCGCCAAACTGAATCTCGTAGAGGCTGTGTTCTTCGTCAAAAACAACTTTGCCTTCCAGTTTCAATTTCGCTTTTTCGATTTCCTTCAAGAGCTTGTCGAGAGCTTTCTTGTCCTCGAAATCAGTTTTCTTTTCGAGGCGGCTTTCGGAGAGCAATTCCACGAGGCCTGGCTCACGAAGCCGGCGCCCGAGTTTTTCGGCGGCAGCCTGATATTCCTGCACGTTCAGCAGAAAGGTAGTGAGGCCGGGGCCTTCGAGGTTCACGCCTTCCTTGGCTTTGACGACGTGATCTTCGGTGGCGCGCTTCATTAATTCGTGCGCGAAGTCGTGCTCGTCGCGAATGTAGCGCTCGGTCTTGCCGCGCTTGACGCGATAGAGCGGCGGCTGCGCGATATAGATATGGCCGCGATCGATAAGCTCCTTCATGTGCCGGAAGAAAAAGGTGAGCAGCAAGGTGCGAATGTGGCTGCCGTCTACGTCCGCATCGGTCATCAGAATTACTTTGTGATAGCGCAGTTTGGTGGCGTCGAAATCGTCTTTGCCGATGCCGGTGCCGAGCGCGGTGATGATGGCGCGAATTTCTTCGTGGCCGAGCATCTTGTCGTAGCGCGCTTTTTCTACGTTGAGAATTTTTCCCTTGAGCGGAAGGATGGCCTGGAATTTCCGGTCACGGCCCATTTTTGCAGAGCCGCCTGCGGATTCGCCCTCAACGACGAACAGTTCGCAGCGCGCCGGATCGCGTTCCTGGCAGTCGGCGAGCTTACCGGGCAGGCCGCTCGAATCCATGGCGGATTTGCGGCGGGTGAGTTCGCGGGCTTTGCGAGCAGCTTCGCGGGCGCGAGCGGCTTCGATGCATTTGCCGACGATGCGGCGCGCGACGGTGGAATGTTTGTCGAACCATTCGCCAAGCTTTTCGTTTACGAGTTGCTCGACGTCACCCTTGATGTCGCTGTTGAGTTTGCCTTTGGTCTGGCCTTCGAATTGTGGCTGCGGCAGGCGCACGCTGATGACCGCGACAAGACCTTCGCGCACGTCGTCGCCGTTGATGGTGACTTCGTCTTTCTGCTCCTTGAGCATGCCGGCTGACGAGGCGAAATTATTGATGGAGCGCGTGAGCGAGGAGCGGAAGCCGGAAAGATGCGTGCCGCCGTCCACGGTGTTGATGGTGTTGGCGAAAGCGAAAACGTTTTCACTGTAGGTGTCGTTGTACTGCAGCGCGATTTCGATTTCCACGTTGCCGCGCTTCCCTTCTATGTAGATCGGCGAATCGTGCAGCGTGGATTTTCCGCGATTGAGATGCTTGACGAATTCGCCGATGCCACCGGTGAAGCGAAACTCCGCGGTCTTTTCAGTGCGCTCATCGGTGAGCGTGATTTTCAGGCCCTTGTTGAGGAAGGCGAGTTCGCGAAGGCGCTGGGACAAGCGTGTCGAAGCTGTAGACAGACTTGTCGAAAATCGTGGAATCAGGATGGAAAGTGATTTTGGTGCCGGTTTTGCGGGTCTTTCCGGTCTGCTTGAGCTTGGAAGTGGGCTTGCCTTTTTCGTAGGTCTGCTCCCACACGGCGCCGTCGCGCGAAATTTCGAGCTCCAGCCAGTCGGCTAACGCGTTGACGACAGAAACACCGACGCCGTGCAGGCCGCCGGAAACTTTGTAAGTGTCGCTGTCAAATTTTCCGCCAGCGTGCAGCACGGTGAGGACGACTTCAGCGGCCGGACGCTTTTCGGTGGCGTGCATATCCACGGGAATGCCGCGGCCGTTGTCCACCACGGTGACGGAATTGTCGGCATGCACGGTGACGTTGATTTCGTCGGCGTGGCCGGCCATGGCTTCGTCAACGGAATTGTCCACAACTTCCCAGACCAGGTGATGCAAACCCATTTCGCCGGTCGAGCCGATGTACATGGCGGGGCGCAAGCGAACGGCTTCGAGGCCGCCGAGAACTTTGATGGATTTGGCGTCGTACTTGTGACCTGGCGCTGCGCCTGCGACCGGTTCTTTATCTTCCATGAATCCCTCAGACTAAAGTTTTGCTAAATTTCATGCGTTAGCAAATTCGCAAATGGACGGTTCTCGCGAAGACGACGTTCGCAAAAAGACCGCGCAACGCAACGGCGGCGTTGCTGAAAAAATTGGTGCAAAACATTTTGAAGCGAGGAAGGCGTGCTTGCGGAATGCTCCGTACGTCGCCTCACCTTTTGATTTCGATCGCGTGGCGAACGAAACTCGTAAGGTTTCCTGCTCCATCCCATCTCGCGCAGCGAGACGTGGCGAAGACTAATTACTTTCCAAGCGAAATAATTTTTGGTTTCTGGCGCGAAACCAAACCCGAAAATTTCACCTGGACGACGTGCCGATTTGGAGGGTCAACAACGAATCGACAACTCCAATATAGTAACCGATTTCGGACAAATTCTCAAGGCGATAATCGGTTTACGTAGAAGCAATAACCCTTTTATTGTTACGTAGTTACGCGGCTTAATGCGTGGGACTAGCTTATCCGAAGGGCGCAAATCTAGACCGCTTTGCACGTGGGGTTCTGAGGCAGATCCTAGCGACTGAAAACTGCGGCGGTGACGAGACGAACTTCAGATGCGCATGGGCATGATGATGTAGCGGTAGCGGTAGGATTCGTCGGCGAGCGGGCGCATCTGGCCGGCGGATTGTTCGTCTTTTAGTTCGATGCTGATGGGGCCATCGGCGGCGGCGGCGAGAAAATCGAGCATGTAGCTGGAATTGAAACCGATGGCGATGGGATCGCCGGCGTATTCCTTTTCGATATTTTCTTTGGCTTCGCCGTATTCCGGGCTGGAGGCGGAAATTTCGATGCCTTCGTTGGAGACGGCGAGTTTCACGGCGTGGGAGCGTTGATCGGCAAGTTGCGAAACGCGGCGCACAGCGTCGCAGAGTTCGCCGCGCTCGATGACCACGGTTTTGTTGTTGTCGCGCGGCAGAACGGCTTCGTAATTCGGAAATTGTCCGGTAAGGATGCGCGAGATCAACAGGCGGTGGCCAGCCTGGAAAAACAGATGGCTTTCGTCCTTGGCAAAATCGAGTTGAGCGTCGGAGCCCGCGGCGCTGGAAAGTTTTTCGACTTCGTCCATGGCTTTCTTGGGAATCAAGACTTTTACTTCACCGTTCAGGCCTGCGAGTTTTTGGCTAGTTTCCGCGAGCGCCAGGCGATGGCCATCGGTGGCGACCATGGCGATGGTGTCGGGCTTCAGGATAAGCAAGCCGCCGTTCAAGGTGTAGCGGGATTCTTCCATGGAGATGGCGAATTTTGTTTTGGCGATCAAGCTTTCCAGGACGACCGCCGGGAATCTTAACCAGGGCGTGCGGCATAGCGGGAAGCGCGGGGAAATTCTCCCTGGCCATGCCGACCAGTTTGTATTTCTTTTTGTCGCTGATGATTTCGACCCAATGATTTTCGAGCAGGCGGAATTTGATTTCGCCTTCGGGTAGCAGGCGGACGAGTTCCAGAAGTTTCTTAGCGGGGATAGTGCCGGCGCCTTCTTTTTTAATTTTTACTTCGCAAGACGTGCGGATGCTGAGCTCCAGATCGGTGGCGGTGATGGTGAGGCGAGTGCCTTTGGCTTCGACGAGAAGATTGGACAGGATGGGAATGGTGGTCTTGCGCTCGACCACGCCTTGCGTGGTGGTCAGTTCGTTTAACAGCGTGGATTTTGTGACGCTGAATTCCATGGATTGATGATCCTCGCGTGCCGTGCCAGGTGCGGTCATTGGGCTTCCTTATGTAGTTATACCGCTGCGGTACTCTACCCGGTTTTGCCAGAAGTATAAAGCGCAATAGCTTTGCGCGCGCTGTGGAAATGAGTGGATGAAAGCAGTCAATGCTTTAAGGGTTTTTGTATTTGAATTAAAGAAATTTAAAGCTTGTTGTGGTGATGACTGCTGTGGATTGGTGGAAATCGCGCGAAGTGGTTTGATGGGTGGCGGATAGGTGGTATGCATTACAAGTGGGCTAATGTGGGAATGTCGGAAAAGCAGCGCTCGTGGCGTGATAGAGGCTGTCGTTGCCGCTAGATTTTCCTTAGAGGCGCACAGTTTTTGCAGAGCTTTGACAGCGGTTGTGCACAGGTGAAAAGTGATGCATGACGTTGCGTTCAACAAGATACTTGCGGCCTTCGGTTCGCGGATAGATTTGCCGGTGTTCCCGCGTTATGAACCGCACTCGCCACGGCGGGCAGGCCTGCAAAAATCTGAGGCGGAGACCCTGCTATTTCGATAGTCGGGTAGCGCGGATGTTTACTGCAGGGCGTCCATGAGGCGAGTGATGGTGCGATTCAGATCTTTGTCGGAGCGGCGGAGCTCTTCGATTTTGTTGATGGAGTGGAGGACGGTGGTGTGATGCTTGCCGCCGAATTGGCGGCCGATCTCCGGCAGCGAGGCGGTGGTGAGTTGCTTGACGATGTACATGGCCACCTGGCGCGGGAAAGCGATGGCGCGGGTGTTGCTGCGAACCTTCAGATCCTGTTCGCGCAGATTGAAATGTTCACTGACGCGTTTCTGAATCAGGTCAATGGTGACGCGCTTTTCCTGCGACGCGATGATGTTGCGCAAAACCTGCTGCGCGGTGGAAAGCGAAACGGTCACGCCGGTCAGGGAAGCGTAAGCCATCAAGCGGGTAAGGGCGCCTTCCAGTTCGCGGACGTTGGACTTGATCGCACGCGCGATGTATTCGGCGACGTCATCGGGAAGCGAGAAGCGATCGTTGTCGGCTTTCTTCTGCAGAATGGCGATCTTGGTTTCCAGATCGGGTGGCTGAATATCGGCGATCAAGCCCCACTCAAATCGCGAGCGCAGGCGCTCTTCGATGGAATTAATATCTTTGGGCAGGCAATCGCTGGAGATGACGATTTGTTTCTGCTGTTCGTAAAGCGCGTTGAAGGTGTGGAAGAACTCTTCCTGAGTGCGCTCTTTTCCGGCGATGAACTGGATATCGTCGACCAGCAAAACGTCGACGGTGTGGAAACGATCGCGAAAACTGATCATGCGATCAAAGCGAATGGAGTTGATGACTTCGATGGTGAACTTTTCCGCACTGACGTAGCTCAGGCGCATGGCGGGATTGCGCTTCTTGATGGTGTGCCCGATGGCGTGCATCAAGTGGGTCTTGCCCATGCCCACTCCGCCGTAGAGAAACAGCGGGTTGTAAGCCTTGGAAGGCTGCTCGGCCACGGCCCGCGATGCGGCGTGCGCGAACTCATTGGACTTGCCGACCACGAAGCTGTCGAACGTATAACGCGGGATTCAGCTGGTGGTCGCTGCGACTCGAAATCGAGCTTGGACTGCTTGATGCTGGCCACCGCCGGAGCAGCAGCCACGGGCTCGTCTTCATTGCACAGGTACTGCACCTTCATGTTGGGCGTGCCAATCTCGTGGAACACGGCTTTGACGATTTCGCCGTAGGTACGCGTCAAAACCTGGCGAAAAACGGTGCTGGGAATCTGCACAAAGAGCGTTTCGCCTTCCGCGCGATTGAGGCGGGTAGGCTGAAACCAGGTATTGAAGGTGTTGATGCTGACCCGGGACTTCACGCGGTCCAGAAATTTTTCCCAGGAATTGACGGAGATAGTCATCGGTAGAGAATGGAAAGCCTACGCTATTTCCACAGGTGTGAAAAAGCTGTGGAAAGCAGGCTTGGATTCATCTTTCTTAAGTCTTCGGATTCTTGCCCGCGCCGGCGCCTTAACTTCGCCCCTGCCAACCGTACGCGTCCTCTTTGGAATTGCCGGCCCTCGAACCGCCGGGAAGTGACAGCGGGGGATTCTCGCCCATTCGCACGCAGGGGGCAAGAGAAAAGTGAGCGCGCGAGATTGGTGACGTTCACACAGCATGCACAGGATTTCCACAAGGAGATTTAGAACTTGCAATCAGCATTTTGTTGAATTTTTTGAAGCAAAAGTACGATTTCTTTTTTTGATGGAGCAAGGAATTCTGCGTAACGAAATTTGCGCCTGTGAAAAACCCTCCGCGCGATACACGAAATGTTTTGGCCGAGAATGCGGTGTGCATCAGTAGCATAAAAGTTTCTACCGACGGAACTTACTGCGCGAGCTTCAGCTCGGGACGCTCGAATTCGAAGATGCCGAGGTTGTCGCTGCCGATGAGGATGCGGTCTTTCTCGATGAGAATGGTGGTGGCGTCCAGCCGAGCTCCTTCAGGAGTGTAGAGCTGGTAGGTGGCCTGGCGATTCCCATCCTTGTCGAAGCGCAGCAGGCGGTTGTGCAGGGCCATCCAGACTTCGCCGGTGTCGCGGACGACGCCGACGGCGGTGAGGATAGGTTTGAAGGCCGGAGCTTTGCCCTTGCGCTCCTGGCGCTCAATTTCTTTTCTGGCGGCTTGTGCGGTAGCGAAGGCTTCAATCTCCGTGAATTGAATGGATTGGATGGCGAAGCCGTTGCGATCGTATTGGCGGACGGTTGGCTCCGGAGCATAGATAAATCGCGTAATAAATATTTGCGTGAGCGTCGCGTGGCCAGGAAGCCGGAATTCAGAAAGCGATTCAAATCCGCGTGACTGGAAATATCTTCCAGTTCGCCGAATTCGCGAATGTCCCGGCCGTTCTTGTCGTACACCACCATCAGATGGGGATCCTGCAGATTGGAGACGGCGACATCCCCCCCGGATAAAGCCGCCACGGACATGGGTGCCTGCACGGAAACAGAGCGCAAGCGCTGGCCGTCGGCGGAGTAGACCACGATAGCGTTGGCGGCACGATCGGCCACATAAATCTGGCCGTCGCCATCGACATCGAAGCTTTCTGGAAAGCGAAACGCCGGCCGTCAGCCGTGCCGACGGTTAGAAGCTTTGTGCTCCTTGGCATCAAAAACCTGTAACCCTACGAGCTGAGAATACAGGTGCGCTCCGCAGAAGATTTTATGCCTCGAACGCCATTACCGGCGTCGGGAAAGACGCGACGCCTGGCGGTTAGTTCGCCTTCGTATTGCGCGGAGGCGACGGATGCGATGACACCCAGCAGACACATCACCGCGGCGAACTTCGAAAACATTCTCATTTATTTGATTTTCCTGAATGCTCAGAGTATGGACGCGGCGGCGGGGTTGCCCGTTACGAACGCAGGCGCGCCCTCCTGTTAGTCAATGTTAGTCAATGCAGAAGCGCAAGCGCTCGATGGAGCGCGCACGCAACCGGCCGGCTGAATTGCGCTGCGCATCGTCATCGGTTTCGATAAGCACGGTGTTCATCTGCACGTCGCCCTCGGCAACTTCGAAGCGCGCCGGCAGCCCGTCGAGAAATTTTTTGATGATGCCCTGGCGGTCCATGCCAATCACGCCGCCGTGCGGGCCGGTCATGCCCACATCGGTGATGTAGGCGGTGCCTTGCGGCAGGATGTGCTCGTCGGCGGTGGCGACGTGGGTATGCGTGCCGACCACCGCGCTGGCGCGTCCATCCAGATACCAGCCCATGGCGATTTTTTCGCTGGTGGTTTCCGCGTGCATGTCTACGAAGACGAAATCCACGTCGGGTGGCAGGCGGGCCAGCTCGCTATCGGCCTTGCGGAAGGGGTCATCTATGGCGGTGAGAAAGGTGCGCCCCTGCAGATTAAGGACGGCGTACTTGACTCCATTTTTGGCGGTGCCGACATACAGCCCGCTGCCTGGACTGCCATCCGGGAAGATTCGCGGGACGCAGCAGGCGCGGCTCGTGCGGAAGGTACTCGAGAATTTCGCGGCGGTCCCAGCTGTGATTGCCGCCGGTAAGCACATCCACGCCTTCGTGAAGAAATTCATCCGCAAGTCGCGGGGTGATGCCGAAGCCGGAGGCGGAATTTTCTCCGTTGGCGATGACCAGATCGATTTTTTTCTGAGCAACGATGTCGGCCAGGCGGTCGCGAACAATCTGGCGTCCCGGCGAACCCACGATGTCACCCACGAAGAGAACACGCATGTTGGGAGTTTACTGGAAGTTCGAGACGCGAGGTTGAAAGTTCGGCGAAGGTGCGCAACGGAGATGCGCAACGATCTCGCGACGATAAGGTCGCCAGACAAAAAAATAGAGCGGACTGCTTGGCCGTGGGGAGCTAGGCCGTGAACCTCTGAATTAGGTGGGCACCACGAGCCAACCGTTAGGCTTTCCTGCCCCGCTCGCGCGTCGTTCCGGTTTAGCGGCCGACGAGCCAACGGGACAGGCCGTGCACACAGGCTGACTGTCCGCAGCGCCTCAGAGATTCGTCATTGGTTCAAACAGCTTTCGCTCCCACACCTGCTTTGAAGAACCGCTCCAGAGAATATTCTAACAGCATGGGGTGCAGAGGTCGAAACGAGAGGTGGCGTGGTGTTCAAACAACTTGCCAGGATAGGTTGCTAGAATGGGCTGGCGTTCAAGAAGTGAGGTTAGCGTGGATAGAATCGGTTGGAAGAAACCTGCAATATTAGCCGGATTCGCACTTTTGACAATTTTAGTGGCCGTAGGCTGGTCGGCCCCTGATGCCAGCGAACAACTTGGGCGCGTGAGCTTTCCGAATAGCTGCAAAGCGGAGGCGCAGCCGGCATTACTGAAGGGGCTGGCCCTGCTGCATTCCTTCCAATACCGCCAATCGGAAGGGGCCTTCAAAGCGGCTGCGGATCTGGACGCCAATTGTGCGATGGCCCAGTGGGGCAAGGCCATGGCGCTGTACCACCAACTGTGGGATTTTCCTCAACGGCACACTTTGCAGCATGGCCTGGAGGACGTGCAGCAAGCGCAAAAGATTGACGCGTCATCTGTTCGCGAGCGCGGATATATCGCAGCGGCCGCAGCGTTCTATTCGGACGATACAAAACTGTCGCATGTGCAGCGGACTACCGCGTATTCGGAGGCGCTGGCGCGGTTGCGGGCGGAGGCGCCGCAGGACGTGGAAGCGAGCGCATTTTATGCGCTGTCGCTGGTGGCGTTAGCCGATGAAAATGTAGATGTGCTAGCCAATCGCAAGAAGGCGATTGCCATTCTCGAGCCGCTTTTCCGAGAGCATCCAGATCATCCTGGTGTGGCGCATTATTTGATTCACGCGGCAGACCGCCCGGGATTGGCGGAACAGGGGTTGGCGGCCGCGCGGGCTTACGCCAGGATTGCGCCAGACTCCTCTCATGCCTTGCACATGCCATCGCACATTTTTACGCGGCTGGGATTGTGGCAAGAATCGATCGCATCGAATATCGCGGCGAGCGCGGCTGCGGCCCACGCTTCGGAAATGCACGAAGCGGAGTCGCACTACCAGACCCATGCGATGGATTTTCTGGACTACGCATACCTGCAGAGCGGGCTGGAATCCAAAGCGCGCGCTCTGGCCACCGAAGAGATGAATGTCCCCGGTTCCGATGAAGAAGAGCGGGCGCAACATCGCGCGGCGATGGAGGCGCGAAACGCCCTCGAGCTGCATCGCTGGAAAGAAGCTGCCGAACTCACCGTGCCGCCGGGACGGGAGACCTCACAGGACACGACCTACTGGGCGAAAGCGATTGGAGCGGCGCGCAGCGGGGATGTGGAAGCCGCGAAGAGCAACGTGAAAAAACTGGCAGAGATTGTGGCGATGCGGGAAGGCGAGGGTAAAGCTACCGGCTACGAAGGATCTGGCGGAAAGGCTACGGATTTGAGCGAGGCGGAGGCGTGGCTGGGCTTCGCCCAGGGAGACAAAGCGCGGGCGATTGAGCTGATGCGCGCGGTTGCGGACCGCGAAGACGCCAAGGGCGTGGAAAGCACGACCATGCCTGCACGAGAAATGTTGGCGGACATGCTGCTGGAGTTGAAACGGCCGGGCGAGGCGGTGAAGTCGTACGAGGCTACGCTGGTGGAGGCGCCGAACCGGTTTGACTCATTGTGGGGAGCGGCCCGGGCCAGCGAGCTGGCTGGGGACACGCACTCGGCACGCAAATACTACGCAAAGCTCGCTGAGATGGCCGATCCGGCGGCCGAAAGGGCTGAAATTAGCGAAGTAAGGCGCCACCTGGCTAGTGCCGACTGACGAGGTGAAGGGATGGCAGACCCGCATACCAGGCCGTTTCGCGGCTTGACCCCGCAACCATTCGGCCCTAAGCTCCGTCTTACTAGGTTCATGCCTGTGAACGTCCGGAACATACGCATACTGGCTCTGCTCCTCGCGGTAATCTTTTTAGGGGCGCAGTTCCACTTTTGCTCGGATATAAGCTCCGGCCCGGCGAATCCACACATTTGCCCGATTTGTTCCGCTATTGGGGCCGTAGTGGTAACCCATGCTCCCAGCATTTTGTTGAGCGCAACGGTCGACAGGTTCGAATTCTCCGCTGCGCCGGCGCCATTTTTCTATAGAACTCCCGCACGCTATTTCACCGCGCGGGCCTCCTCTCCAGTAGCCAACCGCACTTACCCGTCGGAAGTTTCACACCTAACGACAAGTCCCTCTCAACGGGACGCGTGAGGAGTACCCATATGAAAAGAGGAATGGCCCTGGCCACGACGCTGGCGGTTTTGCCCGTCATGGCGCTGGCACAGCAGAGCCCGCCGCCCTCGCCCGTAACGGAGCCTCCACGGGCCGATACGATGCAGCCGAGCGCTGTCCATATTTCTTTGGACGAGGCTATTCGACTGGCGCTGCAGCGCAATCACGCCTTGCAGGCGCAGCGCACCATGATTCTGCAGAATCAAGCGCAGGAGATTACCGCCAATCTTCGTCCCAATCCCGTGGTTTCGTGGGACTCACAATTTTTCCCGTTGTTCAATCCCGGGGAGTTCAGTGCCAGCTACCTGGAGAATCAGGCGCAATTCGATTTCGGCATCGGGTATTTGTTTGAGCGCGGAAAAAAGCGCCAGCACCGGCTGCAGGCGGCAAAAGATCAGACCGCGGTGACGCGTTCGCAGGTAGCCGACGACGAGCGGCAACTGGTATTCAACCTGTCCCAACAATTCGTGACCGCGCTCTTGGCCAAGTCCACCTTTGAGTTTGCGCAGCAGAATCTGGACTCGTTCCGGCAGACCGTGAACATCAGCCAGCAGCGGTATTCGGCCGGGGACATGAGCGAAGGCGATTTGCTCAAAATAAAACTGCAAATGTTTCAATTCGAATCGGATTTGGCGGCCGCGCGACTCGCAAAGTCGCAGGCGCTCATTGCGCTGCGCCAGCAGGTGGGCTACGAATCTGTGCCGGATAATTTCGACGTCGAGGGTGAACTCGACTACCAGCCGATTAAGGGGAATGTGGAAGATTTGCAGGCGCTGGCGCTGCGCAGCCGACCGGATTTGCAGGCCGCACAGCAAGGGGTGGTCGCCGCGCGCAGCCAACTGGCGCTGGCGGAGGCCAATGGCAAGCGCGACCTCAATGCCAGCTTTTCGTACACGCACACTGCGGGAATCAGCAGCGGCGCGTTTTTCTTCAACATTGATCTACCGATATTTGACCGCAATCAGGGCGAAATAGCGCGCACGCGTTACGCCATCACACAGTCGCAGGAACAGCAACTGGAAGCGGCGCAGCAGGTCTTGACGGACGTGCGCAACGCTTACGAATCGCTGCGCATGAACGAGCAGATCATCAAGCTGTACCAGGGCGGTTATGTGGACCAGGCCAAGCAGTCAAAAGACATCGACGAATATTCTTACAAGCGCGGAGTCGCCAGCCTGCTTGATTATCTGGACGCGGAACGAACTTATCGCACGAGTCAGCTGGCGTATCGTCAGGCGCTGGCCGGTTACATGACTGCGCTGGAACAGATGCGCCAGGCTGTAGGAACGAGGAACCTGCCATGAAAATTTTCGGCTCATTTCGGAAACGGCCAGACGCGCTTGCGGTGATTCTGATTTCAAGCGTCGGCCTCGCCGCGCTCAACGGCTGCGGCTCGGGGGCTAGCGAGCCGGAGTCGAAGATGACGTCATATTCGTCGGGCGAGGCTAAAGGCGACACCGCTGAACTTTTCAGCGTGCCGCAGGATCAGATGGCGCACGTGCAGGTCGCGTCGGTGGAAAAATCTCGCTTGCCCCGGGTTTTACACCTGACCGGGACCGTGGCGTACAACGCTTTCAAAACGACTCCAGTGTTCAGTGCCGTTGGCGGTCCGGTGCAGGAACTGCGCGCCGAGCCGGGACAAACGGTGAAGCAGGGCCAGACGCTCCTGACTGTAAGAAGCCCCGACTACTCGGCGGCCCGTTCGGCGTATATGAAAGCGTTTTCCGCTTTCCAGCTTTCCGAAAAAAGTTTTCAGCGCGCGACTGACCTTTACGCGCACCACGCCATCGCCGAAAAAGATCTACAGCAGGCGGAATCGGACCACGCGGCAGCACAAGCGGATTTGCAGTCGAGCCAGGATGCGTTGCGGGCGTTGGGACTAAGAGATCTCGACGCCATGGCCAAAAATCCCGGCAAGACCACATCGGAAATCCCGGTGCTGGCGCCGGCCGGCGGCCAGATCGTGGAACGCCTGGTGGGACCGGGACAACTGCTACAGGCCGGGGCCACCCAGTGTTTCACCATTTCGGACATGAGCACGGTCTGGGTGCTGGTCAACGTTTATCAAAATGATCTGGCGTTCGTGCATGTGGGCGATCCGGTGGACATCACCACCGATGCGTACCCGAATACTTTTCACGGGAAGATTTCTTACGTGGCGGCGGCGCTGGATCCCGCAACCCGTACGCTGCAGGCGCGCATAGTCACCAACAATCCCGGCGGGCAAGCTCAAGAAAGACATGTACGTAAGCGCGACGGTGCAAGCCGGAGCTTTGAAGGATGCGCTCACGGTGCCGGACGCGGCAGTGTTGCGTGATTCGGAGAATGAGCCATTTGTTTATGTGCTGTCCGGCACGAATCAATTCGCTCGACGCCAAGTGAAGGTCGGCGACAGTACCAACGGACGAACGTTGATTGAGAGTGGACTTAAAGAAGGAGAACGAGTGGCGGGGGACGGCAGCCTGTTCCTGCAGTTTAAGAATTCGTTGCAGCACTAGCAACATCGAGGCCGAAAAATAAATTCATGATTCATCGCATTGTCCAATTCGCGCTGCAGCAGAGATTCCTGGTGCTGACTGGTGACGGTACTCATCATCGCGGCCGGGGCCGTCTCGTTCCAGCGCATGCCGGTGGATGCTTATCCGGACCTGTCGCCTCCGATGGTGGAGTTGACCACCCAGTGGCCTGGTCACGCCGCGGAAGAAGTGGAACGGCTTGCCACGCTTCCGTTGGAACTGGCCATGAATGGCACGCCGCACCTGCAGGTGATGCGCTCCATTTCGCTCTATGGCTTGTCGGACATACGCCTGACGTTCGATGAAAGTGTCGATCCGTATTTTGCGCGCACACTCGTTTTCCAACGCTTGAGTGACGCCACTTTGCCCACGGGCGTTACTCCCAGCATGGCGCCACTCTTCAGTCCTAGCGGGCTGGTGTACCGCTACGTGCTGGAAAGTCCCGATCGCTCGCCGCAGGAACTAAAAACTTACGAGGATTGGATTATCGAGCGGGCCTACCGCAGCGTTCCGGGAGTGGCCGACGATTCCGGCCTGGGCGGCCCGACGATGCAGTACCAGGTCTTGCTGGACCCTGCGCGGCTCTACAACTATCACCTCACCGTAGTGCAGGTGCTGAACGCGCTTACCGCCAACAACGCCAACACTGGCGGCGGGTTTTATTCACAAGGCGGGCAGTTTTACTACGTACGCGGATTAGGCCTGCTGAAAAGCACCGACGACATTGGCGAAGTGGTGGTGGGCAGCAACAACGGCATTCCGGTTCGCACCAAAGACGTCGCGCAGGTAGTTATCGGGAACGCGCCGCGTCTGGGAATTTTTGGGTTTCAAACTAAAAATAAGAAAAACGATGACGCTGTTGAAGGCGTGATCCTGATGCGGCGCGGCGAGCAGACGCAAACAGTTTTAAGCGGGGTGCAGAAAAAAACTGAAGAGCTGAATCGCAGCGTCCTGCCGCCCGATGTGAAGATTCGTCCTTTCTACGATCGCAGCGACCTGGTGCGCGTGACCACCGACACCGTGGAAGGAAATCTGCTGCGCGGCATGGTGCTGGTTCTGGTGGTGCTGATTTTCTTTCTGGTCAGCGTTCGCGCGGCGGTCATCACCGCGCTGACGGTACCGCTCGCGCTGTTGTTTGCGTTCATCTTCCTGCACGCCACCGGCGAAGCGGCCAACCTGCTCTCCATCGGCGCCATTGATTTCGGCATCATCATCGACGGCACCATCGTGATGGTGGAAAACATTTATCGCGAACTGAGTTTGCGCCATGGCCAAAGTTACAAGTTGAACGAAGTCATTCTCAGCGCGGCGCGCGATGTGGACCGTCCCATCTTTTATTCCGTGGCGGTGATCATTGCGGGATATCTGCCGATTTATGCGCTGACTGGCCCGGCTGGGAAGTTGTTTCACCCCATGGCCGATACGATGGCTTTCGCTTTGATCGGCGCGCTGGTCCTGACGCTCACGGTTGTCCCGGTCCTGGTCAGCTACTGGTTCACCAAAGGTGTGAAGGAAAAGCGGCAATCGCGTTTTTGACTGGGTGCGCGATATTTATGCGACCTGGCTGGACTGGTGCCTCAACCATCCCAAAATTACTTTGACTGTGGGCGTGCTGATCTTTGCGGCATCGTTGCTGCTCGTGCCGATCATTGGTGGAGAATTTCTGCCGCACCTGGATGAAGGCGCGTTGTGGGTGCGCGCGACGATGCCGTACACCATATCTTTCGAGGATTCCAGCAAGTTCGCTCCGAAAGTCCGCGATTTGCTGGCGCAATATCCGCAGGTCACCGTGGTTGGTTCGGAACTAGGCCGCAACGATGATGGCACTGATCCGACGGGCTTCTTCAACTGCGAATTTTACGTCGGGCTGAAACCCTACAACGACGTGGCGTGGAAAGCGGGAAGTATCCACTCCAAACAACAGCTCACCGAGGACATCGAGAAAAAACTCCAGGCCTATCCCGGTGTGATTTTTAATTACACGCAGCCGGCGGAAGACGCAGTGGATGAGGCCCTCACCGGCCTGAAAAGCGCGCTGGCGGTAAAAATATTCGGCCCCGATCTGGACGTGCTTGAGAAAAAGGCTGTCGAAATCAAAAACGTCCTGGGTAAAACGCCAGGCTTCGCGGAACTCACTGTGGTGCGTGAGTTGGGGCAGCCCAGCCTGATCATTGACGCGGACCGGCAGAAAATTGCGCGTTACGGCATCAACGTGGCCGATGTCGAGGCGGTCGTGCAGGCGGCCGTGGGCGGGCAGACGGCGACGCAGGTTATTCAGGGCGAAAAGTTGTTTGATTTAGTGGTGCGCATGGAACCGCAATACCGTTCGAACGCGCACGACATCGGGGCATTGCTGGTGCCCGCGCCTGGCGGGCAGCAGATTCCGTTGTCGGAGCTTTCGACGATAAAGGAAGGCAGCGGTGCTTCATTCATTTATCGCGAGAATAATTCGCGGTATATCGGGATTCAGTTTTCGGCCGAGGGGCGGGACCTGGAAGGTATCGTCAAAGCCGGCCAGAACGCCGTGCGTAAGCAGGTAACATCTACCGGAGAACTACACGCTGGATTGGGGCGGCGAATACACTTCGCTGCTGGAAGCCAAAGCGCAGCTATACATTATCGGGCCGCTGGCGATTTTGCTGATCTTTCTTATACTTTTCGCGCTGTACGGAAATTTCAAGTTTCCGATCACCATCGCGCTGGGCGCGGTAATCACCCAGCCTGTCGGCGCGCTGGTAGCCCTGAAATTAACGCACACGCCTTTCAGCGTTTCCAGCATTCTCGGGCTCCTCGCTCTGCTTGGCGTATCCGTGCAAACCGGCGTCATTCTGGTCAGCTACATCAATAAGCTACGACTAGAAGGGAGCAGCGTGCGCGAGGCTACTCGCGGTGCGGCCTTGCTACGCTTGCGGCCCATCATGATGACGGCGCTGGTGGCTTGCCTTGGGCTACTACCCGCGGCCATATCCAGCGGCGTGGGCAGTGACACGCAAAAGCCGTTTGCCATCGTTGTTGTGGCGGGGCTGCTCTCGCAGATTGTTGCTGGGTTTTTTCGTGAACCCCGTGCTTTACGAAATGGTCGCCAGCGAAGGCGACGTGCTGAAGGTGTGAGCCTTCAAAGAGTGCCCCGACATGAAAAACCCCACGTGCAACAGTGGCACGTGGGGCAGGCGTTCCTAGTATTTCGACGACTTACTGCTTAGGCTGCGCGGTGGGTGGCAGGATCCCGTTCAGGCGCAGGTACATGGCTTGCTCGCCGTAGTGATCGTTCCAGCTGCCGCTCAATGCTATCAAGGCTCCCGCGCGGGAGGTCTGGAAGCGCCCGCCAAAAAGCGACAGCGGATCGCTTAACTTGGAATCGTCGACGTTGGCGAGAGCGGAAGAGCAGAAATCAAAGGAAGCCTTCAGGCCGCTGACCAGTTTGTCTTTCGGGTCGGTGTCGGCAAACTTGGCGGAATCGGAAACGGCCATGCCGGAGATTTTCGAGCAAAGGCCATTGTTGGTTTCGATGATGTGCATGGCGAGATGCGCGAAACTGTTCATTTCGGGCGTGGGTTTGAAATTGTATTTTTCGGCGGGGAGGGCTTCGGCAGCGGCGACAATATTTTTCGAACTACGCGTCAGTTGTTGCTTCACGAAGGTGCTGACGGGATTTGCGACGGGCGCGGTGCTTTCAGCAGGCTTGGCGTCCTGGGCGTTTGCGGAAAAGGTCACCAGAAGTCCAATAGCCAGGGTCACAGCGAATTTCGCGAGCTTCATTTTTCCTCTTTTCAAGTTGCCACCTCTAAAGACAGGGAGCATATTCCGTTGCAGCTTACAGCTAAATGGAATTGAAGTTGTAAAAAGTAAAGGCCGATCACTCGTAGCGTAGCGCGATCATGGGATCCACTCGCATGGCACGGCGCGCTGGAATGTAGCAGGCCAGTAACGCCACGCCAATCAGCAGCGCCGAGACCCCGAGAAAGGTCAGTGGATCGGTGGCACCGACCCCATAGATGACTTTTGTGATCAGGCGCGTCAAGCCCAAGGCCGCGGCGATTCCGAGTGCGACACCGATCAGAGTGGTGCGCAGGCCTTGCCCCAGCACCATGCGGAGAACATCTTCACTGGAAGCGCCGAGGGCCATGCGCACGCCGATCTCGTGAATACGTTGGCCCGTCAGATAAGAGATGACGCCGTAGATGCCGATAGCGGAAAGCGTAAGAGCCAGCGCCGCGAAAACGCCAAGCAGCAGCATGGTCAGCCGCTGCGTAGAGATCGAGCCGGATACGATTTCCTGCATGGAGGTGACGCCATACACCGCCGCAGACCCGTCGGCCTTTTCGACAGCCTGGCGGATGCCGTCGGCGATGCCGGCCTGAGTTCCCGAAGTGCGCGCGATGTAGGTGCTGCCATTGGCGAACAACGGCCAGAATTTATCCGGGACCTGCCAGGTCGGGAAATAGGCCTGCACTTGAAGATTTTCATGACCGCGCGCGCCCAAGCCCCAGTGCTCCACGTGTCCGACGACGCCAATTATTTCCGCCTGGATGTCAAACAGGCCGAAGTTGAGATGTTTGCCCACGGGATTTTCATTGGGAAAATATTTGCGCGCGAAGTCGGCGTCAATCACCACGACCGCCGGTGAGTGTTCATCGTCGCGATCGTTGAAGAAGCGCCCGCGCTGGACGGGAATGCGCAGCGCCGAGGTATAGGCCGGGTCCACACAATAGAAAATCGCGAAAGACATATCGTTTTCATTGGCCGGCTTGGCCTGGCCTTCAAGCCAAAAAGGAACTTCCGAGTCACCAGTCATGGGCAGCGATCCGCCGATGACGGATACCGATTCGATTCCCGGGACGGCTTGCAACTGGCGAAGGGTTTCGCGGTATTTGGTGCGCAACCGGGCCGCAGTGCTGTTCCTGTCGGAGTTGAAAGCAGTGTTGAAGGAGATGGTATTGCGAGGATCAAATCCGGGGTCAATCTTTGCCAGGGCCACGAGACTGCGAATCATCAGGCCAGCTCCGACGAGAAGAACCAAAGCCATGGCCACTTCGATCACCACAAAAACGCTTTGTGTGCGGTGACGAGCACCGCTGGAGCCGCGGCCGCCTTCCTTCAAAGTTTCTTGCATGTCAGAGCGCAGCGCTTTGAAAGCCGGCACGAGCCCGAAAATAATTCCGGTGAGCACGGAAATTCCTGCGGTGAAAATCAGGACGTGCCAGTCCATGTGGATTTCGTCGGCGCGGGGCAGCGCGTCCGGCAGCGCCGCGATAATGGTTTGGGTTCCCAGTTTGGCAAAAAACAGCCCTAGCGCCCCGCCGGAGACGCCCAGCAGAACGCTTTCCGTCAACAGTTGGCGCATGACGCGCGCGGGGCCGGCCCCGATGGCTGCGCGTATGGCGAACTCTCGCGACCGCCCTGTTGAACGCGCCAGCAAAAGATTAGCGACATTCGCGCAAGCGATGAGTAACACAAAGGTGACCGCTCCAAGAAGAACGAGCAGCAGACCGCGCACATCGCCGACGACATCCGTTTTCAACGGAACGATAGTGATTCCTCCACCCTTGTCGGCATCGGGATATGCGGCGGCCAGATTTTGCGCCAGGGAGTCCATGTCCGCGCGCAATTGGGCTTCCGAAACACCGGGCTTGGCGCGGCCAATGGAGTTGGTGCCCATGCCGATGCGGCGGTCATGGAAAGTGGCGTCGTCCCATTGCCCGATGGGAGTGTAGACGTCCGAAGCGCTCATTATTGGCATGTGCCCGGGAAAGACACCCACAATGGTGTAATTCTCACCGTTCAGCGAAATACTTTTTCCCAGAACTTCCGGCGACTGGCCGAACTTTCGCTTCCACAAGCCGTCGCTGATGATGGCGACGGGTCCCGCACCAACCTGATCTTCTTCAACGCGAAAATTACGCCCGAGCAGCGGAGAAATTCCCAGCGCCGGGAAAAGGCCGGTGGAGATCATGTGCCCATGCAGGCGTTCGGGTTCGCCCGCTCCGGTGAGGTTCAGGTCTTCCGCGCGGAAACCACCAATCGCGGAGAGCGTGTGATTCTGCTTTTCCCAGTCGAGAAAATTCAGATACGAAACGGAGCTATGCTCGAAAAGTGGTGTCTTGTAATAGAGCGCGTAGAGTTGGTCGGGTTCCGGAAACGGCAGCGGGCTGAGCAAGACGCTGTTGACGACCGAAAACAAAGCCGTGTTCGCGCCAATGCCTAATGCCAGGGTCAGAATGGCAACGGCGGCGAAGCCAGGATTTTTCAGGAGCATGCGCATACCGTAACGGACGTCCTGCAAAAAGGTCCTCATAAGACACCCCCGATGGCTAAACGTGGATCCGGCGGAATTGTTTCAATGGAGATACGCTCGGGGGCGTGGATTGTTCCGGGTTTGAGGCGGATTGGACATCAAAGGGCGTGAATCACTGCGACAGTGGAGCTCTGGCGGGCTGCCCTGGGAAGACGTTTTCGATTAATTGGCCGTTATTCAGCACGGGGGTTCCGTTTACCAGCACGAACTGGATGCCGTCGGAGTACTGCAGGGGCGCTTCGAAGGTTGCCTTGTCAATAATGCGCTGCGGATCGAACACGGTGATATCGGCGTCGGCTCCCACACGGATGCGACCTTTGTCTTTGAACATGGGTGCGCGATTTTGCAGCCTTTGCGCGGGCATCAAGGTCATTTTGCGGAGAGCGGTCATCAGGTCCAGCGCGTTTTCTTCGCGGACGTAGTGACCCAGCACGCGCGAAAAAGTTCCCTGCCCTCGTGGATGGATGTGGGGGTCCACGCCGGGAATTCCATCACTGGCAATCATGACCACGGGATCGGCGACGGCTGCGCGGGCGGCCGCTTCAGGGATGGAAAAGATAACCACGCCGCCGCCTTGTTTGCGGAATTTATCGAAGGTTTCGGCGGTGAGGCGCTCGCCAGTGGCGTTCCACTGCAGGTCTTTGAAGGTGATGGCCTGGCGCTCCTGCCAACCGGGATCAAAAATGGCGGAGTCCAGACGGGTGCTGCCGGCGATGTAGGGATAACACTCGGTGGTGACGTCCAGGCCATGAGATTGTGCGCCTTTAATCATGGCGATCAGTTGAGGAGTGTTTTTCAGACCCATGCTGGTGATGTGCACAACGTGCAGAGGCGCGCCGGTGGCGGCCGCGGCAGCGATGACTTCTTCAAGACCGACGAGTCCGGTGGTGGGTTCCTTTAAGCCGGCGTGGCGGAGATGAACGTGCACGGTGGCATGTTGTTCCGCTGCAATGCGGAATATTTCCACGATTTCGTCGTGAGATGCGGCGGCGGTGTAGTTGATTCCCATGCCTACCGCGAGAGCCCCGCGCTGTAGCCCATGACGTATGCCGTTATCGATTTCTGAAAGTTCCTGCGGGGTGGCTTCGCGATGAGCAGCATCACCGGTGGGCAGAAATTCTCCGGGGTCGTGCATCACTCGCATGCGCACAGGAATATGGCCGATGCTCGCGCCAAAATTGATGAGGGATTTGTTTTCGCGCGCGGCGTACCAGGCATCCACGTCGCCGGTGCCCACCTCCAGTTCGAGCGAAGTGGTCACGCCATCGTGAGCTTGAAACTGGTAGTTCCTGGGCGCCTGGCCATGTTCGTGGAGATCGATGAAGCCGGGCGCAACGACCAGGCCCTTGGCGTCCAGCGTGGATTTACCTTTGAGAGGCTCGGCGGAAAGAGCTCGAATTTTTCCGCCGGTGATTCCCACGTTGCGCACCGCGTCGAGGCCGGACTCAGGATCCATCACATGGCCATTGGCGATTACCACGTCGTAGGTTTCGGCGTCGGGCGTTGAGGGACTGTGTGCTTTGATACCGAGCGCGGTGGTCAAGAGCGCGATGGCACTAAAGGCCAGCCAGGGTTTTGCGGTGATCATGAAGTCTCCGGGAGATGAGCCATCGGGATTCTGCATAGCCGCGCGGGCAGAGTCAAAGAAATTCCCGGCTTTCTGGTGACGCAAAAGGGATGGTTATAATGGAATCGGTCGGTGAAAGGACACCCATGAATTTTCGGCGATTTGGACGTATGGGATGGAACGTCAGTGAAATGGGCTATGGCATGTGGGGCATGGCGGGGTGGAGCGGTTCGGAAGATCAGGAGTCTCTTGAGTCGCTGCAGCACGCCGTAGATTTGGGCTGCAATTTTTTTGATACCGCGTGGGCCTATGGCGATGGGCACAGTGAATCTCTGCTGGGAAAAATCATCCGGGCAAATCCGCACAAGACCCTGTACGCGGCGACAAAGATCCCTCCCAAGAATCGCAGGTGGCCGAGCCAGCGGGGATTTTCACTGGACGAATCTTATCCGCCCGACTACATCCAGGAATACGTACACAAAAGCCTTGAGAATATCGGCGTCTCGCAGCTGGATTTGATCCAGTTTCACACTTGGGAAGACCACTGGCTGGATGACGACCGCTTATTGAAAGCCATCGAGAAATTGCGCACCGGTAACGAAGTCCGCGCGGTGGGTATCAGCTTGAATCGCTGGGAGCCGTGGAATGGGGTGCGCGCCGTGAAATCCGGCCTGATTGACGCGGTGCAGGTTATCTACAATATTTTCGATCAGAATCCCGAGGATGAGTTGTTTCCCGCGTGTCGCGAAAAAAACGTTGCAGTGATTGCGCGCGTGCCATTCGATGAGGGGACACTGACGGGGACGCTGACGCGCGCCAGCACCTGGCCGAAGGACGACTGGCGCAGCACTTATTTCGTGCCGGAAAACCTGAACAGCAGCGTGGAGCACGCCGAGGCCTTGAAGCCGCTGCTGCGCGACGGCATGAGCATGCCGGAGATGGCGCTGCGCTTTATTTTGAATAGTCCGGATGTCAGCACAATCATTCCCGGTATGCGTAAGCGCAAGCATGTGCAAGCGAATCTTGCGGCGAGCGATCGCGGTCCGCTACCGGCGGAATTGCTGGCCGAATTGCGGAAACATCGTTGGGATCGCACCCCAACGTCGTGGTCGCAGTAGTTCGCTGAGATTAAAATTTAATTCGCTGCGAGTAAAGTCAGGCGGATTGTTTGAGGGCCCGTTCGACGAGCGTCAGGCAGCGCTCCGCCTGTTCGCGCAATACATCTTCGCGGTAACCGATGTCCCGTTGGGCGCTGTGCAGCTCATCGGCGATGGCCAGAGCCGCCAACACCGCGACTTTTTGCGTATCTACCGTAGCAGTGGCGTCCGCGACGGCGCGCATTTTTTCATCCACGAAGCTGGCCAGTTTCATGACGTATTCCTGGTCCAGTTCGCCGCGAATCGTATAGGTTTGACCGAAAATTTCCGCTTTGACAGCCATAGGCGTGCAATTCATCCGTGTTTCTAAAGCTCGCGCCAAGATAGCACAGTCATCGGGAGTTGGCACGACTGGCGCGCGCTGGATTGTGCCGGGCGTCTTTAGGCGGCCCTAGGCGGTTCGCAGCTGGGCACCGTTTTCTTTTTCCAGCGCGGATACGATGCGACCGGAGATGGCCGCGATCTGCGCGTCAGTCAGAGTGGCTGTGCGGCTTTGCAGAGTAACCTTTATCAGCAGAGAGTATTTGCCCGCCGGCACATTTTTTCCGCGAAAGAGATCGGCGGCTTCAACAGAAGCGATTTCAGGAATATCCAGGGCCGAGATGGAACGAACCACGTCGGAAAACTTCGTGCCGTCAGAGAGCAGTAACGAGAAATCGCGTTCGACCGCCGGAAAGCGCGGGATGGGCTGGTAGCGGCGCGAATTTTTGACACCGTAGTAAGCGCAATACAGCGGACCGAGATTTATCTCGGCGAGGAAAACTTCCTGGCGAAGTTTCAGGCGTTCGGCGACGCGCCGGGATAATTGGCCGGCGATGCCCACAGGTTCCTTATTCAGGAAGATCGCGCCACGGTGCGCGGGATTCATGTATTCACTCGCGGTTTCTTCCCAGCGGAGGCCCTCGGCAAGCGCCCCGAGGTTGTCGATATCACCTTTCAAGTCCGCGAAATCATATTCGCGTGGGGCTTCGTGTAAGTTTTTTTCACGCGCCGCTCCGGTTGCGCCGATGGTGAGGACGCGAGTTTCAACGGACTTATTGCCATTCAAGCGGTAGTGATGGCCGATTTCGAAAAGGCGAACGTTGCGCTGGCCGTGATTGAGATTCCATTCAAGTGCAGCGGCCATGCTGACGCTGCCTGTGGAGCGGAGCACGCCGGCTTCTTCGGAAAGCGGATTAGCGAGCTGCGCGACCTGGGTATCCGGCGGGCGGAATAAAGCGTCGCGCTCCTCCGCGACGTGCGGGATGGTCAGAATTTCGCGGTAGCCCAGGCCGATGAGCCGTTCGCGCAGGCGCCATTCGGCCTCGTAATGCGGAAGGCGAGCGGCACCCTGGCGTGCGGCGGGCAAGCGTGGGGGAAATTTATCGAGGCCGTAAATGCGCGCGACTTCTTCGATGAGATCAATTTCGCGGGAAACCTCAGCGCGCCAAGACGGCTGGGTGCATTCCCAAATCGCCAGGATGGAGCCCGAGGCGCCGCGATTCTGATCTACGCGCACCGGTGCGAAGCCGAGGGCGCTCAAGATGCCTTCGACGTCTTTGTCGGGGACGTCCGCGCCCATGACGCGGAGAAGCTCCGCGCGAGTGAGCAGAATTTTTATTGAGGCGCGCTTGCCCGGGTAGATATCAACCACCCCTGCGAGCAATTCGCCGCCGGCAAGTTGCAGGATCAGTTCAGCGCAGCGACGGGAAGCGAGTTCCGCCATTTCGGGATCGGCTCCGCGGCCGAAGCGAGTGGAGGCCTCGGTATGCAATTTGAGGGCACGGGTAGCACGACGAATCGCTATGGGATCGAACCAGGCGCACTCGATCAGAACATTTTTAGTAGAAAATGAGATTTCAGTTTCGGCGCCGCCCATGATGCCGCCGATGCCTATCACGCGCGACCCGTCGCCATCACAGATTACGCAGGTGCCTGGATCGAGCTGGCGTTCCAGGCCGTCGAGAGTTTTAACTTTTTCGCCAGAGGTTGGTGCAGTGGCCGTCGTGCCTGGATTCGCTCCGCGCACGACGATGGAATGGTCGCGCACTTTGTCGTAGTCGAAAGTGTGGAGCGGGTGGCCGAGCTCGAGCATCACGTAGTTGGAAACGTCCACCACGTTATTAATGCTGGCCACGCCGCAGGCTTCCAGCCGGTCTTTCAGCCAGGTGGGTGAAGGCTGAATTTTTACGCCGCGAATGACGCGAGCGGTGAAGCGTCCGCAGATTTCCGGCCCGCGAATTTCAACTTTTACGGCGTGGCTGGTTTTGCCAGCGCCTTCTGCCGGTTTCGGCGAGGTTGATTTGAGTGGAATTTTGTAGAGAGCGCTGACCTCGCGCGCGATGCCATAGTGGCTGAGGCAATCCGGACGGTTGGAGGTAATTTCCGCATCAATCACCGCGCCATGCGGGCCCTTTTCTACGCCGGCGATGTTGGTGCCGGAAAGCGCCAGCCGTGAAGCGAGTTCGTCCGGTGTCGCGGTGACGGCGACGAAATCCTGCAGCCAGTTGTAGGCGATTTTCATGAGGGTTCGACTTTCGGCCGCAACTGGCCGAGATAAATCCAGGTGGAGAATTCCATGCGGACCTGTCCGGCTTGCTCATGCGCGTCAAAAAGTTTGTCGAGTTCGGCGAGCATGGGTGCAAAATTTTGGTGGCCTTGGGCGGGCGCATAAGAACTGCTGCGCAGGCGGCCGTGCAGGCCTTCGCGATCGAAAATCTGAAAGTTGGGCAGTTCGCGGGTCAGGAATTTATCGTGGCCAAAAAATGAGCGCATGTCTTCGAACTGCGGATAGGAATTTTTTACGCGAGAATAGTCGGTGCCGAATCGCTGCAACAAATCTTCGTAAGCCTGGGCGAAGCCGTCTCCCGCGGTGCTGCGATCGTTCCACACCACAGCGACCCAACCGTTGGGGCGCAAAATGCGAGCGAATTCGCGGCGAGCACTTGCCGGCTCGAACCAGTGGAAGGCCTGGCCCGCAGTGACAAAACTGACGCTGGCATCGCCCAGGGTCGTGGCTTCGGCCGATCCATCAAGGCTGATGAAACGCGGGTAAGCGGCCAGGTATTCTTCGCCCGCTTCACGCATTTCGCGATTGGGTTCGACGCCAAAGACGGCGTTACCATTTTTCAAAAACAGTTCCGCGAGAAATCCAGTACCCGAACCGATGTCGGCGACGGCCTGTGCCGGCGTGAGCAAGCAGTGCATCTGCATCAGGTCGAGCACCGCTGCGGGATACCGCGGGCGGTAGCGCAGATAATCCGCCACGCGATTGGCGAAACGGTTTTTGGCATCCGCAAACTTCACGCTGCCGCCCTGAGTCATGGAAATTGCCGCAGGAAGCGCACATCGTTCTGAAAAAATATCTGAATATCATCAATACCGTACTTCAACATGGCCAGCCGGTCGATGCCGATGCCGAAGGCAAAGCCGCTGACTTTTTTGGGATCGTAGTTCACGAAGCCGTATACGGCCGGATCCACCATTCCAGCGCCGAAAAGTTCAATCCAGCCGGAGCCTTTGCATTTGGAACAGGTGGCACCCGAGGAATTGATGCCCTTACCGCCGCAGAAAACACAGGTGGCGTCGAACTCGACACTGGGCTCGGTGAACGGAAAATAGCTGGGGCGGAAGCGCGTTTTTACGCCCGGACCAAAAAACTGTTTCACGAAATATTCGATGGTGCCGGTGAAATCACAAAAAGTGATATCGGTATCAACGGCCAAGCCCTCGATCTGATGAAACATGAAGGAGTGGGTGGCGTCGGGATTATCGCGGCGATAGACTTTGCCGGGTGCGATGACGCGCACCGGCGGCTGATTTTTTTCCATGGTGCGAATCTGCACTGGAGAAGTGTGCGTGCGCAACAGCAACCCGGCGGACTTTTCCGGCGACGAGGGCAGATCGAGATAAAACGTATCCATGTCATCGCGCACGGGATGGAATTCGGGAATGTTCAGTGCCTCAAAATTGTAATAAGGCGATTCGATTTCAGGGCCTTCCGCGACCGAGAAACCGATGGAGACGAAAATATCTTCGATTTCCTGAAAAACCTGGCGAATCAAATGGTGCGAGCCTACGGGGCGAATAATTCCCGGAAGCGAAAGATCGGTGCCTGCGCGAGTGGCTGCGGCGGACTGAGCAGCGGAGTCGATGGAGACGCGCAGCTCCTCAATTTTGGATTCGACGTGAGCACGGAGTTCGTTGAGAGACGCGCCGACGACGCGCTTTAGATCGGGGGTGGCCGGCTTGAGCCAATTGTCGGTGATTTGGGTGAGTACGCCGGATTTGCGTCCGAGCCATGCGTCGCGGAAAAGTTTCCAGGAATTTTCATCGCTGACACCGGCAGCGTCGGCGTCGAAGCGCGCGTGAACGTGCGCGAAATGCAGTGCCAGTTGATCGGGCTGCGTAACCGCGAGGTCAACGAGCTTTTTGGCTGCGATATTTTCCGCCGGATTCATGTTCGTTCCGAAAAAAACCAAGACCCACCCTACAAGGCGAGGGTGGGGCACCCTTTCGCACAGAGGTGTTTCAAGCTGGCGCGTGGAGTTCTAATTCTATACAGACTGCCGACTTCAAATCCGTGCCCCACCCTCATAAAACAAGGGTGGGGCACCCTCCGGATTGCGGTGATCCTGCCGGGTGCTGACTAGGCGGCTTTCTTTTTCTTTTGCGGTGGCGCGGCGGCGCGGGCCTGCTCGGCCAGTAACGTAAACGCACCCGGATCCTTTACCGCGATGTCAGCCAAAATTTTGCGATCGAGATCTACGCCGGCGGCCTTGAGGCCGTGAATCAACTGGCCGTAGGTGATGCCGTTGAGGCGCGCGGCTGCTCCGATGCGCTGAATCCACAGGCGTCGGTACTGGCGTTTTTTGACGCGACGGTCGCGAAACGCGTAGCGATCGGCGCGATTGGCGGCTTCCTGTGCGGATTGGTACAGCTTGCTCTTGGTTAGAAAAAAACCTTTGGTGCGTTTGAGGTACTTCTTGCGCCGCGCCCGGCGTTTTGTCCCGCGTTTTACGCGTGGCATTGTGGGTTTCTCCTTGTTAAGTGGGAGGCAACGGGTTGCGCGCACACGCAGAAACACGTGTACGGCAACGGGTTTGTCTCCGGTATGAACTGCTGAGCCGCGGGGTCCGCTTCGAAATAAACGAGGCGAACATTGGTGCTGCGGCTCGTTATCGGCCGGCAGGCACCCGTGAAACGCTGCCTGGCACGATGCCGTCTGGCTTCTCAGCTGAACGACGCGGGCTTGCGCCCGGCTTTTTATTGCTACAACGTGTGACCACTACTTCAATCCCGATGTTCTGAGACTGAAAACTTGGGCTCAGCGGCGAGGCTAAGCGTATGGAAGCAACAGCTTGACGTTCAGACGGTCGGCGGCGTTCACGAGCGTGAGCTTCTTGAGCTTACGCATGCGGCCAGGAGCCTTGGTGCCAAGCAAGTGGCGCTTGCCGGAATGCATGCGCAAAATTTTGCCGGTGGCGGTGACCTTGAAGCGCTTCTTGGCGCCGCGGTGCGTCTTCAACTTCATTTTAGGGTTCGAACGATTTCTTGGCATTTCGTAAATCCTCTCGCGAGATTCTGTCCGTGCTGCGGCCTGCAACTTGCGACTGTTACGCGTTGACCGTCTGCCCCGCGGGCTTGGCCACCGGAGCGCCCTTTTTCGGCGCCAACAACGCTACTAAAACATTTCCTTCCATGCGCGGCATGGTTTCCACCTGGCCGTTTTCACCGATTTCGCCAAGTAGGCGGTTCATTTTCGCGCGTCCCACTTCCTGGTGAGCCATTTCGCGGCCGCGATGAAAAATCATGGCGCGAACTTTGTGGCCTTCTCCAAGGAAGCGAATAATCTGATTCTTACGCACCTGATAATCGTGTTCCGCGGTGGCCGGACGAAACTTAACTTCCTTGAGCTGCGAACCACGGCTGCTCTTGCGCTGCTCGTGGGCTTTCTTGTTGGCCTGATAAAGATATTTGCCGTAGTCGGTAATTTTGCAAACCGGCGGGTCCGCGGTGGGCGAAATCTCGACCAGGTCCAGGCCTTTTTCCTTGGCCATCTTAATGGCTTCGAACGGCTGCATCACTCCAAGCTGGCCGCCTTCTTCATCGATGACACGGATTTCACGGGCCCGGATGCGCTCGTTGACGCGAATGCGGTCGCTCTGCCGGAAAGTACGTTCTGCGATATTTCCCCCTAATGCCGAGAGGCGTTCTGCGCTGGATAAAGATCGCAGGCCCGAGAATGAAAAGCCCGATGCCGATAGCGCAAAATCGCTAAGGGACGGGTTTCAAAGTATAGCACGCAGGCGCGGTGGCGGGACAAGGCGGAAAGCTGTCGCATCCCGGTGGTGGGAATCGGTCCGTTTGATCACGAGTTAAGTTGCATGGTGCGGCCACCGATGCCGGTGAGGCGTGCGAGGAGTTGGGTTTTTTCGCCGTGCTCGATGTGAACGTCGAGGTGGAGTTGTGAGCTGAGGCGTTGCAGTTCCGTTTCGTTTGGACTGGAAATGGCGAAGCGGTCGATTTTGCAACCCGAGGGCGCATCGATCGAGGGATGAATGGTGCCGGCGCTCCATTCGATGAAAAACGGCAGGATGCCGTGTTCATCGTTTTCTAGATTGAGAGTATTCCATTGGAGAAGGTGGCCGTCGGGACGTTTTCGCGAGCCGGGAGTGGGGCCTTCAAATGTGATATTGGCGGCACGGAGCCGAGTCGCGAATTGAGTGATGTCGCCCGGATGCGCGGCCCAGCCTACCAGGCGCGGCTCTGACAATTTTCGCAGGTTCCGCACGTCCGGTGCTTCGGCTTGTTGTGGGTCAGGCGCGATGATTTCAAGATAGTGCTTTTCACCTAGTGAGAGCAGCGCATTGCGCGTCCCACGGCCTGGATGAACGCCGCCAAATGCCGCGCGCACGCCGGTATGCTCTTCCACGAAGGCAATGCCGCGGTCGAGGTCGTTGCATCCGAGAAGCAGGTGATCGAGCACGGTAGGGATGTCGGCCTCTCCGAACAAGAATTGTGGAGCAACGAAGGCGCCGGCGGTTAAAACAAGAAAGGTGCGGCGCGGAATTTTTTGTGACATGCGCTCCTCGGGCTTTGATCTTGGAGCTGGCGCGAAACTACTGCGATTTGGATTCCACTTCACCGGTTAATGAAGCGATGACGTCCGGCAAGGGTCTGGGGCCCAAGTCGCCCTTGGTGCGATGGCGAACCGAAACGGTGCCCGCTTCGGATTCTTTGGGCCCGACCACCAGCATGTACGGAATTTTCTGCAGTTGGGCGTCGCGAATTTTCGCGGGCAGCTTTTCGTTGCGGTCGTCGAGATGCACTCGCAGGCCGTGGCGCTTCAGAGTTTCGTTGACATGGTTGGCGTAGTCGGCGACTTTTTCGCTAACCGGGCAAATAGCGACTTGCACGGGCGCGAGCCACAGTGGAAATGCTCCGGCGTAATGTTCAACGAGAATGCCGAAGAAACGCTCCACGGAGCCGAGCAGCGCGCGGTGGACCATGAGCGGTTCGTGCTTGGCGCCGTCTTCGGCGACGTATTGCAGGCCAAAGCGCGTGGGCAAATTGAAATCGAACTGCACGGTGGTGAGTTGCCAGGAGCGGCCGATGGCGTCAATGAGCTTAACGTCAATTTTGGGGCCGTAGAAAGCGGCTTCGCCTTCGATTTTTTTGAAGGGGATATTCATGCGCGTCATGGTGTCGGCGAGTGCGGCGGTGGCACGCTGCCAGTCTTCCGGCTTGCCGGCATAATTTTCAGGATGCAGCACGTCCCAGTCGGAAAGCTCGACTTCATATTTATCGAAGCCAAAAACCTTCATCACCGCGAAAGCGAAATCCATGCAGGCTTCCACTTCGCTTTCGATTTGCGAAGGCATGCAGAAAATGTGGGCGTCGTCCTGGGTGAAACCGCGCACGCGCAACAGTCCGTGCAGTACGCCGCTGCGCTCGTAGCGGTATACGGTACCCAATTCCGCCAAACGCACCGGCAAGTCGCGGTAACTTTTCATTTTTGCTTTATAAATCAGGATGTGGCCCGGGCAATTCATGGGCTTCAGCTGGTAGTCGGTTTTTTCCACTTCCACCGGGCCGAACATATTCTGGCTGTAGAAGCCGGTGTGACCACTGGTCTTCCATAAATCGAGTTTCATGATGTGCGGGGTGTAGACCAGATCGTATCCGCGCCGAAGCAGCTCATCCCGCAGCCAGTCCTCGATGATTTTGCGAATCAGCCCGCCCTTGGGGTGCCAGAAAATCAGGCCGGGCCCGGCTTCTTCCTGAATGCTGAAAAGTTCGAGCTCCACGCCCAGCTTGCGGTGGTCGCGGCGTTTGGCTTCTTCCAAACGGTTCAGATATTCATCCAGCTCTTTCTGGGTATAAAAAGCCGCGGCGTAAATGCGCTGCAGTTGCGGATTCCCTTCCTGGCCTTTCCAGTAGGCGCCGGCAACATTCATCAATTTGAAGGCAGTGATGCGCTTGGTGGAAGGAATGTGCGGGCCGCGGCAGAAGTCTATAAATTGTCCGGTGGTGTAAAACGAAACCATCGGGTCGGTAGCTTTTTCTTCCACGAGCTCACACTTAAAGATCTGATTATTATTTTTATAGAGCTCGATGGCTTCCGGCTTGGGCAGCAATTTGCGTTCGTTGGGCAGATTCTGCGCGGCCAGCTGCCGCATTTTTGTTTCGATTTTAACGAGGTCTTCCGGAGTGAAGGGCTCTTCGCGGAGGAATTCGTAGAAAAATCCAGTATCTATGGGTGGGCCAATCCCCAGTTTCACGTTGGGAAAAAGCTCCATCACTGCTGCGGCTAACAAGTGAGCGGCCGAGTGGCGGAAAACGTAAAGCGCGTCGGGGTCCTTGTCAGTGAGAATCTGCAGCTTGACGTCGTGATCCAGCGGACGCCGCACATCGATTAGCTCGCCGTTTTGCGAAGCTTCCGCCGCGGAAGATTTTTCGGCAGGGACACCGTTTGTGGAAGTAATACGCGCGACGAGCGCGGCGTCGGCCAGGCGCGGCGATATTTTGTAGGCGATGTCGTACGGGGTGGTGCCCTTGGGGACTTCCTCAACTTTGCCGTCGGGCAATGTAACGTGAATCTGTTCCATTTACATTTTCACCTGGGAGGAGAGAGACAAGCTTATCGGCGGCTTGCATCGTGGTCAAGGAAAGTGCGCGGCAAATTTCCGCGCCGATATGCGTGAGAGTTTATTTTGCGGCAGCGATTTCGTCGACGATGGCTGCTACCGCGGCGCTGGGGTCAGCTGCTGCGAGAATCGGACGACCGACTACGATGAAGTCGGCACCGGCGCGGATGGCTTCGGTGGCGGTTGCGGTGCGCGCCTGATCATCGCCGTGCGCCGAGCCGGATGTATCGTCGGGACGAACGCCAGGGGTGACGATGAGAAATTCCCGGCCGCAGGCTTCGCGAATCGCGCGGGCTTCCTGCACCGAGGCGACCACGCCATCCACGCCGGCTTTCTGTGCCAGGGTGGCCAACTGCACCACGCGGTCATTCGCTGGGCCAGCGATGCCAACTTCTTTCAAGGCTTTGTCGTCCATGCTGGTGAGCACGGTCACGGCGAGGAGTCGTGGCCGATCGGCACCCATGGCTACCCCGGCACTGACCGCCTGCACAGCGGCCTTGAGCATGGCGTTGCCACCGAGCGCGTGCACGTTCAGTAATTCGACTCCCGGCATTGAAGCGGCGCACAAGACGGCGCCTGCGACGGTATTAGGGATGTCATGAAATTTTAGATCGAGGAAAATCCCCACTCCCAACGCGGCGATTTCTTTTACCGCGGCGGGACCAGCAGCCGTGAACAGTTGACTTCCAATTTTGAATTTGCCGACCAGCGGCGCGAGCTTCTTGGCGAATTTGAGAGCGGTTGGTAATGAATCTACGTCGAGGGCTACGATCAGGTTGCTTCGCGGATGAGCGTCGAAGGTCACGTTATGTGGCCCGACTTTTGTGGGCCTAAGGCCGCTGCGGAAGCTGCATCAGCTCCAGGCGGACTTTGCTGACTCCTGCGCCCGTCAAACCTATCTTACGGGCTACGCGATATGATACATCAATTTCGCGGCCTTCCTGATAAGGACCACGGTCGTTGATGCGCACCACCTCAAATTTATTATTACGTGGGTTCACTACACGGACGATGGAGCCGAACGGCAGCGTGGGGTGGGCGGCCGTCAGGGCCTCGGAATCGAACTCTTCCCCATTAGCGGTCTTCTTACCGTCGAAGTCGTCGCCATACCAGCTGGCGTTGCCGACCCAAGTTTTCAGGGGCTTGACGGGTTCGTTGGAGCGAGCGACCAAGGGAGCATTGATGGACTGGGCAGCCAAGAACATGACCGGCACCCAGAGCAACGTAGCCCAGAGGATTTGGATGGAGCGCTTCATGTTGTGTCTTTTTCGCAACATCATACTAAAAAGTGTACCAATTCAGCCGCGCCGGGTCAATCCAACTTTAGTCCCAAACTGCCGATTAATTCACTCATATTGAAGTACTTAGCCTTCTCAAGCGTTTGGTGTAGACGGCCAACTAACGTCTCACCCACCACAGGGCTGACAAAACTGGCCGTACCAACTTGGACCGCTGAAGCACCGGCTATCAAGTACTCAAGCACGTCTTCCACCTTCTCGATGCCTCCCAACCCGACGATTGGGATATTCACTGCTTTAGACACCTCCCAGACCAAGCGGACTGTAATCGGTCGTATGGCCGGTCCAGAAAGTCCCCCGGTCGGGCATCCCAGCCGGGACTTGCCTGTCCGGGTGTCCAACGACATGGCCGGAAACGTATTGGCCACCGTCAAGCCGTCGGCTCCGGCTTGTTCCGCCGCCCGGGCTATAAGCCCAATATCTGTAACAAGAGGCGAGAGCTTCACCCATAGGGGCCGGTTAGCTGCCGCGCGCCTGGCGATGCCGACTACCTGCGAGACCATGGCCGGATCGCTACCAAATTGGATGCCGCCTTGTTTGACATTGGGGCAAGAAATATTGAGTTCATAGGCGGACAGGCCGGGGGCGTCTTCGAGGATTCGGATGACTTCTGCGTACTCTTCGGGAGAGTATCCAAAGACATTGGCGACGACGTGAGTATCGTAATTTCTTAGTACGGGAAGTTTTTCCGCTACGAAGGCCCGCACGCCGACATTTTGCAGGCCTACGGCGTTCAACATACCGGAAGGAGTTTCGCAAACGCGCGGGGCTGGAGAGCCCTGTATGGGAGCCAGGGACAAGCCTTTAGTGACGAAACCGCCCAATTTATTCAGGTCTACGAGGTGAGAGAACTCGACACCGTAACCGAAGGTGCCACTGGCGGCAATAATGGGATTGCGAAAGCGCAGAGCGCCGATATTTACGCTGAGATCTACAGGGCCAGCGGAGGTCACACCGCGGGCAGGATATCACGAAGCGCGGAGTCAGTGTGAGCGGGGCTGGTCGAGGGCCTCGCGCAAAGTCCGGCCATCGCGAGTCGCTAACGTGATGCCGCAAAGTGCGGCAAGTGTAGGCGCGATATCCGCGGGAGTCGCAGGGCCGAAATATTTGCCGGCACGAATGCCGTAGCCCATCAAAATCACCGGCACCTTCTGGTCGTAGTAGTACGGCGTGCCATGAGATGTGCCGCCGCGGCTGGGCTGTCCGGGAGCGCTGTAATCCCAAATCCAATACGGTTTCGGCACGACGAGTAAGTCACCGCTTCGAGCTTTCAGAAAGCCCAACGCTTCAGCATTACGCATAGGGTCGTCCGTTGCTGGACGGCCTTCGATTTCTTCAGCTTGATAGACGTGCGATACACCGCGGACGTTCTGGATTGCATCAAGGACCGCGCGCATGGCTGCGGTGTCCGTTTTCAGCTTTGCGTACACGCCGGGAGCGAAATAAATGTCGGCGCCGCCAACTTCGGACACGGGCGTTTTTGGATAATGAAGGGGTTCGAGAGCCTTTTCGATAGTAGTTTTCACGTCGCCAAGATTCAGGCGGCCGGCGTCGACTCCGGTTCTGCGCAAATCTTCCGGCACCGGAGCGACTCCGTGATCGGCGCTGAGGGCCACCACATAGTTTCCGCGGCCCACGGATTTATCCAGATGCGCGAACAATGCTCCGAGGTCGCGATCCAAGCGCGCGAGTTCGTCCTGCACTTCCCAGCTGCGCGGCCCATACATGTGTCCTACATAGTCTAAGGATGAAAAGCTGACACCCAGAAAATCTGTCGCCGGGCCCTGGCCAAGCTTGAGTTTGTCGAGCGCCGCTTCGGCCATTTGTTCCAGATAAGTTTCCGCGTAAGGACTGGTGGCCCACTGCAGATAAAAGGATGGATCCGCAGATTTACTGGGCGGGTTTCCGTGCAACACGTGTGGGAATTCGTTACCGTACCCCGGAGGCGGCCCTGCGCCTACCGAGACCTTGTCGTAATAGTAGGCAGACTCGGGCAGAAGCAGCGACCAGGTTTTGCCGTAATCGGATGCGACTGGATGTGCCTTCGCAAATTCCGCAACGAAAGGCGCCTGCGGATAGGCGCTGGAAGTAATCCAGCTACCTGTGGCGCCGTCGAACCAGGTTACGGCATCGCCCTGATGGCCGGCCATAGTGATGGCAGCCCGGGCCTTCAAGGACATGGTTACGATGCGCGTTCCCGAACCAGATTGAAATTTCAACTCGTCGGCGAACGAGGGTACCAGCAATGTTGCGGCGCTGTCTCCTGGTGCAGGAGCGGTGCCGGGAAGCTCGGCGGCTGGTGTGGCGACACCTGTCGCTACCGAAGCGGAACCGTAGGCGATGTTTTTAACGTTCACGTCGGCCGTGCAGGTGACATTGGTCTGTTTTTCGCGATCCCACCATTCGTTGGTGACCATGCCGTGCGTTGCAGGAAAAGCACCGGTGGAAATTGTAGAGTGACCGACGCATGTTTCGGTAGAGGCGTACGGGTAAGCGGCATCATGAAACCAGGCGCCTTCATCTACCAGGCGTTTGAGACCGCCGGTCCACTGTTGCTGAAATTTGTCCACGTAATCGCCGCGCATCTGGTCCACGACGAGGATGACTACCAGTTTCGGGCGATGAATTTTGGTGGCCGCGACCGCCCGCGGCTTACCCGCCGGGGAATCCTGAGGCTTGGACGGGGCGGCCAAAGCAAGCAGAATTGCGGCGAAAATGATGGTTGAACTAAATTTCGTCACGAAGCTGGAGAATCTAGTTATGAGCATAGCCAAGCGGCAGCCTCTTCCGAGCACGGAGTTTAACATGACGAAGTTCGGCGCCCCGCTCGTGTGAGAACTCCGGCTACAGAATGTTCGAATGGCCGGTTTGCGACCCGGAATGATAGGATTACCCGAACTTATGCGCATCGTAGAGAAGACACAGCTCATGTCGCCGTCGGAAATCGACCGCACGATTCAGCGGCTGGCGCATGAAATTGTAGAGAAATCAGGCGGGACGAAGCATCTAGCCTTGATTGGAGTGCGCCGGCGCGGCGTTCCATTGGCGCAGCGCATCGCTAAAGCCATGCGCGGGATTGATGGGGTGGAAGTTCCGGTGGGCACCCTGGACATCACGTTGTATCGCGACGATCTTTCGAAGGTGGCTTCCCATGCCGTGTTGCAATCGTCGGATATAACTTTCGACGTGGATAACATGGACCTGGTGCTGGTGGACGACGTTTTGTACACCGGGCGGACGATTCGCGCGGCCATGAACGGACTTTTTGATCTGGGCCGTCCCAAACGGGTATCGCTTTGCGTGCTGATCGAACGAGGCCATCGCGAGATGCCCATTGAGGCGCAGTACGTGGGGCGCAGCGTGCAGACCAGTGACAGCGAAATTGTCGAAGTGAGGCTGCGAGAAATCGACAATGAAGAGCGCGTGGTGCTTGTCGATCGAGTTGAGCCGTAGGAGAATTTAGTTCAATACAAGTGACGACGTGACCTATCGCTTTCGCGACCTGCTGGCACTCGAACCGCTCAGCGCGGACGAATTAACTTTTCTGTTGGATCAGAGCAAACTCTTTCAGGAAATTCAGCGGCATCCCTTAAAAAAACTAGCAACGCTGCGCGGAAAAACGGTGGCGCTGGCATTTTTTGAGAATTCCACGCGCACGCGGATCAGCTTTAATACCGCGGCTTCGCGTCTCGGCGCCGATACCATGAATTTGCAGGCGGAAGCGTCGAGTCTGAAAAAGGGCGAATCACTTTTAGATACGGTGTACACGCTGAATGCCATGAAGCCGGATTGTCTGGTGATGCGGCACGCGTCGTCAGGTGCGGCGGATTTCGTGGCGCGCAACCTGGAAATCCCGGTGATCAACGCCGGCGATGGCACGCATGAGCATCCTTCACAAGGATTGCTGGACGCGCTGACGATCCGAGACCGGCGCGGCTCTATTGAAAATCTGAAGGTTACGATTTTGGGAGACATCCAGCATAGCCGGGTAGCGCGTTCGAACATCCATCTGCTGGGAAAGTTTGGTTGCCAGTTTACTTTATGCGGTCCGGCGATGTGGGTGCCTAAGGAACTGGAAAATATTGCTCCAGGGACAAAAATTCGGCGCGTGTCGCGGATTGAGGAAGGCCTGGAAGACGCGGATGTGATCCTGGTTTTGCGGGTGCAGACGGAACGCATGTTCGAACCTTCGCTATCGGCCGAAGAATACGTGGTGGCGTACCAGTTAAATGCTGAACGGCTGCGCGGAGCGAATCCAGAGGCCATGATTCTGCATCCGGGACCGATGAATCGCGGCGTAGAGATTTCGCCGGAAGTCGCCGACGGCCCGCAATCGTGCGTGCTGGAACAAGTTACCAACGGAATTGCGGTGCGCATGGCGCTGTTGTTTTTGCTGATGTCCGGCGGAGCAGAGGATGCCGGCAATGCGCTGGCGGAATCCGAGCCAGCAGAACGACGGACGTCCACCGATAAAAAGGAATCCACGCATGCTGCTGATTAAGAACGGGCGCGTTTTAGACCCGGCCAGCAAAAAAGATGAGGCGCTCGACATCCTTCTTGACGGCGAAAAGATTTCCGACATTGGCTCGCCCGGAAAAATTACAAACGCGAAAGGCGCGGAAGTGTTTGACGCCAGCGGAATGATCGTGGCCCCGGGCTTTATCGATATGCATGTGCATTTGCGCGAGCCGGGGCAGGAGTCGTCTGAAAGCATTGAAACGGGAACGCGGGCGGCGGCGCGGGGCGGTTTCACCGCGGTATGTTGCATGCCCAACACCAAGCCGGTCAACGACAACGCGTCGGTGACGCGATTTATTGTGGATCGCGCGAAGTCCACCGGCAGTGTCCGCGTGTGGCCCATCGGCGCGGCCTCGGTAGGCAGTAAAGGCGAGAACATTGCGGAAATCGCTTCCATGAAAGAGGCGGGAATCGTGGCGGTGTCAGATGATGGACGCCCCATCGCCACGGCCAAACTGACGCGGCAAGTGATGGAATACTGCCGGTCGCTGGATCTTCCGGTGATCGAGCACGCCGAAGATGTATCGCTGGCGCATGGCGCGGTGATGCGCGAAGGCGTGACGTCTACACGCATGGGTTTGCGCGGGATGCCGGCCGCGGCGGAATCAGTTTGCGTGGCACGCGATGTGCAATTGGCGGAGTTGACCGGGGCGCGCTTGCATATTGCGCATTTATCGGCGCGCGGGTCGCTGGAGTTGGTGCGCGGCGCAAAGAAAAACGGATTGAAGGTGAGCTGCGAAGTTACCCCGCATCACTTCACGTTGATTGATGAGGATGTGCAATACGATTCGCGATACAAAATGAATCCGCCGCTGGCGGCGCGCGAAGATCGCGAGGCGCTGATCGCCGGGCTGGCGGACGGCACGGTGGATGCCATTGCCACCGATCATGCTCCTCATGAGCCGGCGTTGAAGGATGTGGAATTTGATCGCGCGCCGTTTGGAATATTGGGATTTGAAACAGCGTTGGCCCTGGCGCTGGAACAACTGGTGCATAGGGGAAAAATCACTTTGATGCGTATGGTGGAATTATTCACCACCGGGCCGGCATGCGTTTTAGGGATGGAGCGAAAACTCGCCGCCGGTGAAGACGCCGACCTGACGATTTTCTCCATCGAACAAGGGTGGACGTACAACGTTAAGGATTCGGCGAGCAAGTCGCGGAATTCGCCGTTCGATGCCAGGAGTTTTAGAGGCGCGCCAATGGCCACGGTCGTTGCCGGGCGCGTCGTGTGGAAGCGTTAAGATTCAGGCAAGCCTTTCTTACAATAAAGCTACTGACGATAGCTTGAGCTCGAGGAGCGAAAAATACCCACACGAAACCGTCGTGTGGGGCACCCGCTCGAAGTATGTTCGCAAACTAATGCGCTGTGGGTTCCGCGGCGTGATGCATGCCGTGTTGCGGGACCTCGTGAATGCCGCGCGCGGGCGGCTCGGCGCGCAAGCGGTAAAAGTGATCCAAGGGGACGCGACCCTTTCCGATGGCGTAGCCTTTTTCGATGGCCTTGGTGACGTAGGCTTTCGCGAGCATGGCCGCTTCCGTTAGACCACGACCGGCGGCCAGTTGCGCGCAAATGGCAGACGCAAACGTGCATCCGGTTCCGTGCGTGTTGTCAGCTTTCACGCGCTCTCCGCCCAGCTGCGTAATCATTTCGCCGTCAAAGAGCACATCCACGGCGCGTTCCATGTGGCCACCTTTTACGATCACGGCGCGAGCGCCCATCTCCACGATTTTTCTGGCCGCAGCTTCCATATGGGCGACGTCTTTGATCTCCAGGCCGGTGAGAATTTCGGCTTCCGGGACGTTAGGGGTAATCACCGTGGAGCGTTTGAGGAGTTCGGTCGCGATGTATTTGATTCCTCCGGCGTCGAGGAGTTCGGCCCCGCTGGAAGATTTCATCACCGGGTCGTGCACCACATGCGCGAATTTATAGGTGTCGAGAAATTCCGCGACGACTACAGCGTTGCCACGATTACCCAGCATGCCGATTTTTACCGCGGCGATATCGCAATCCTTGGCCAATACTTCGAGTTGCTCGCGCAATTCTGCGCTGGGAGTGTTGTGCACGGCCTGTACGCCTTCGGTGCTCTGCACAGTAAGCGAAGTGATGGCCGCCACGCCGTAGCAACCGTGGGCCGCGAACGTTTTCAAGTCCGCAGCAATGCCGGCTCCGCAGGAGGGATCGAACCCGGCGATGGTAAGGAGCAGCGGTGGAGCAGTATTCAGATGATTTGCCATTTTTTGTAATCAATCCTCAGCGGCTCGGACGCAAGCACGCACTTCCTAAGTCTCGAAAGTTTCGCGGCAATTTTTCTGCGCAATACCAGTGCCGCATTTTTCGCAAAAAACTGGAGCAAAGAGAAAATTGCCGGGCGTTCCTGGGGAACCACCCAAGAAAGCTCCGGCAATTGCGAATGTACGCGCGCGAGTAGTGCGACGCAAGAAAAACTTTATGAAAATGTGGAGAGTGTGAACGAAAGCAACCGAGATAATGCGTGTCGCGGATTTTTCGTCAAGTCACGGGAACAAACCGCGCACGAGAGTTGCCTCTGCGACGCGATTCACGGCGAGAATCATCGCGCCGGCGCGTGGCGGCACATGATGCTTACGCATGGTCTCCACCATTTCGTGGAAGGCGCGCACGATAGTTTTTTGCAGACGGGCGTTCACTTCTTCCGCGTCCCAAGTGATGCCCTGCTGATTCTGCACCCACTCAAAATAACTGATGGTCACGCCGCCGGCGTTGGCCAGGATATCGGGGAGCACGGTGATCCCGCGGCGCGCGAGAATTTCGTCGGCGTGCGGAGTGGTGGGTCCGTTGGCAGCTTCCGCAACGATGCGCGCCTTGATGGCTTCGGCATTGTTCAGCGTGATGACATTCTCGAGCGCGGCGGGAACGAGAATGTCGCACTTCATGGTGAGCAATTCATCGTTGGTGGTGCGCGAGGCGCCGGGCATGCCTACTACGGTGCCGGAACGCTCTTTGTAGCGGAAAGCTTTGAGCGGATCGATGCCTCGTGAATTGGTCACGCCCCCGCGCGTGTCACTCAGCGCAATGATCTTGGCTTTTTTCTCGGCGAAGATCCTCGCTACAGTTGCGCCAGAGTGACCGAAACCCTGAATAGCGACGGTCGCACCGCGCAGCGCAATCTTCTTAAGCTTGCACGCCTCTTCGACGACCGCCACGAGACCGCGAGCCATGGCTTCTTCGCGTCCCGTGGAACCTCCGATAGCTGCGGGCTTGCCGGTAACCACGGAATGGGAGGCGTGGCCGACAGTCATGGCATAGGTGTCCATCATCCAGGCCATGGTTTGCGCATCCGTGTAAACGTCCGGCGCGGGAATATCGCTGTTGGCCCCGATGAGCGGTAAAATTTCACTGGCGTAACGACGGGTGACGCGTTCGAGTTCGCTTTTGGACATGCGCTTGGCGTCGCAGTTAACGCCGCCTTGCGCCCCGCCAAACGGAACATTAACCGCGGCGGTCTTCCAGGTCATACCCGCGGCCAACGCCTTCATTTCATCCAGTGTTACGTTAGGGTGAAAACGGACGCCGCCGGTCCCTGGCCCACGCGAAACGTTGTGCTGAACGCGGTAACCGGTAAGAACTTTCACCTGGCCGTTATCCATCTTGGTGGGGATGGAAACTTCGAGAACCCGCTTGGGCGTTCGCAGAATCTGGCGCAAGCCCGGGTCCAGCTTGAGAAATTCCGCGGCCATATCGAATTGAATCTGGGCGATACGAAATGGATTGAGGTCCTCGCGCGGAGCTATGCGCGGCACCATGGGCGTGCCAATCTGTCTAATCGGTGGTGTGGGCTTTGCGACCGTGGCCATGGGCTCGGGTCCTTTCGTTAAAGGCTTTGTGTTAGGTGCTAATTCGAACAACGCCTATCTGGGAAGTTTCGTTGCTTCAACCATTCGCCGCTAATGTTCGCGAAGAACTTAGATAGGCGTCACGACAGGTTGAAGAACAGAAATGCAACAACTGGCCTTGTTCTCGCAGAGGAATGGCCAGCACCTCTGCAATGTGCACACCGCAGACGGGATCGCGGACCAGAAGTCGCGAGCTTTCTTTCGCGTCCAAGTCTCGAGCAGGTCCGGACGAGGGAGCTGCCTGCGGTGATTCAAACAGACCGGATAGCAGCCGTCCCACGAGGCGAAAGCCCCAGGAAACAACCACGATCCATAACAGAAACCTGATTGCTCGAGCGAGAAAGGTCATAGCTTGATCCCAAGGACGTTCTTTACGCGACTACAACTTATAGATGATTACACGTTCGAGCAAATGCTGCGGGGTGCCAATCGCGCTGCTCTTGGTAAAGTCGCGACAGGACGCGGTGAGTGGAGTGTATGCAAGGTGAAAAGGGCGCGTCAAACGAAAAGGTGTGAATTCAACGGGTTGCGAGGCCATTCAGGCAATGCTTAGATGAGCGTCTCGGCGGCCCGTTGGTAAGTACATTACTATGAGGGGGTTGGAGTGCAGGCGTGCAATGGCCCCGATCAGCGGCCAGCCTTCATAAATCGTCATTTTGGGGCTGGAATCCGGTCGATGCCCATGTATGGGCGCAAGGCTTCAGGAATAACCACGGACCCATCTTCCTGTTGATAGTTATCTACGATGGCGATCCAGGTTCGACCAACCGCGAGCCCCGAGCCGTTCAAGGTGTGCACGAATTCACTTTTGCCGCCGGCGGCGGGCTTGAAACGTATACCGGCGCGACGCGATTGAAAGGCCTCACAATTCGAACATGAAGAGATCTCGCGAAACTCGTTGGCCGACGGCAGCCACACTTCTATGTCGTAGGTTTTTGCGGAAGCGAAGCCCATGTCACCGGTGCACAGGAGCACGGTGCGATAGTGGAGGCCTAGTCTTTGCAGAATGGTTTCCGCGTTACGCACCAAGGCTTCGTGCTCTTCGTAGCTTTTATCCGGGTGCGTGAATTTGAAGAGTTCAACTTTCTGGAACTGGTGTTGCCGGAGGATGCCCCTAGTGTCTTTGCCGGCAGCGCCCGCCTCGGAGCGAAAACACGCTGTCCAGGCGGTAACAAAAATCGGTAAACGATCTTCGGCCAGGGTTTCATCGCGATAAAGATTATGAAGCTCCACTTCTGAAGTCGGGGTGAGCCAGAAATCGGTGTCCTGAATCTTGAATAAATCGGCCGCGAATTTGGGAAGCTGGCCCGAACCCATCAGAGATTCGCTGTTCACCACGAAGGGCGGAAGAATTTCTGTGTAGCCGTGTTCGCGGGTGTGCACGTCGAGAAAGAAATTTGCCAGAGCGCGCTCCAGGCGGGCACCCCAGCTTTTGTAGACTGCAAAGCGCGCACCGGTAATTTTTGCGGCGGCTCCCAAATCCAGAATTCCAGCACGCTCACCCACTTCCCAGTGCGGTTTCGGCATGAAGCCGAATGCAGGCGGCGCGCCCCAGCGGCGAACTTCCACGTTATCGGCGGCACTGGCACCCACAGGTACGCTGGAGTGCGGAACATTGGGTATGGTCAGCAGCAAGTCGCGCTGGGTGGAGTCCAGCTGAGTGATGCGCTCGTCGGACTGTTTGATGAGCTCGGAAACCTGCTTCATTTCGGCAATGATGGCGTCCGCAGAGTGCTTTTCTTTTTTCAGGCGCGCGATTTCTTCGCTGGCTTTATTGCGCTGTGCCTTGCGCTGCTCGTTGGCGGTAATCAACTCGCGGCGTTCCCTATCAAGCGCGCGAAAGCCGTCGAGATCAATCGTTATGCCGCGCCGGACGGCCATCTCGGCGAATTGCTCCAGGTGTTCACGGAAGTTATTCAAGTCATGCATGGAGTTGGAAGGATAACGGATGGTGGCGGTACGTGACTAGAGGGTTGCATTTCGCCCGCGAAATGCGACAGCGGGTTTCGCGGTCGCGACAGTACGAAGGTACTTGTTGAGAGGTACGGACGCCCGGCGAGGAGAGTACCGGGTGCCATGGGACGAGCGGGCTATCGACCGCCCGGGAGCCGCAGCGCACAATTGGAACTGTAATCGGGAGTTGGTCGCGGCTTCTGGAGTGGTTAACGCTGCTCCTGCCGGTCGCACGCTGCTCGCGAGCGCAGCATGCGACTCGAAGATCGACCGGCTTCAGATTGCGTTCCCTCCATCCCCACGCCCGAGCGGCCGGAACCCCCACCGGCCGCTCACTTTTTTTTGGCGCGTTGACCAGCGATAGCGCCCGAGTCGGAACAAGCTGCAAGTCGGCGGGGAGTACTTGCGCCTTGAATGGGTTGGGAGTTGAAAAAGAGATTAGAAAAAGCAAAAAGGGGGCTGGTGCAAGCCCCCTTTTTATAATTGACGCCCCAAAAACCGGAACCCGAGTCGAGGTTCGGATCCGGCCACCCCGGGAAGCCAATCTTTTTTAAAGTTGCCAAGAGAAGAGCAAGTGTTGTGCCAGCATCGGAAAAGAACTAACGGGCCAAACTTGGTTGAAAGCATGAGGGTTAGCCGCGCTACCGCGCCCAGTCGACTTAAGTTTTGATAAGCGCCTACAATTTCTCACAGAATCTGGATGGGGTTCTACGTCGTTTGGGAGCCAGAGCGAACTTTCGAGTTGAACAGCGTAATCGCAATAACGTTATTTCGAGCCGATGCGGTCAGCCAATCGGCAACCGCGCACCAATATAGCGAACGTTTGCATTCGAGTCGATTTGTAGCGGATAGCGTGAGTTCGACGCGGTTTAAACGCCGATAGAAGTGCGCAGCGCGTTCGCCAGCGATTGGCTGAAACGCTGCACATCGGATTCGTGCTCCGCTTCCACCATCACGCGCGCCAGCGGTTCGGTGCCGGAGTAGCGAAGAACGATGCGGCCGTTTTCACCGAGCGCCGATCGCGCTTCCGATAGCGCCATGGAAACTTGCGGCAAAGAATCGAGCGGAGGCTTCGAACGGACCTTCACATTCACGATGGTCTGTGGGTAGTCTTTCAAGCCGTGGACGAGTTCATCCAAACTGCCGTGCATGGATACCAGAGACGCGATTTTTAGGGCAGTTAGCAGACCGTCGCCGGCGGGACTATCGTCCAGGAAAATTATGTGACCGGATTGTTCACCGCCCAGAACGCTGCCGCTGCGCAGCATCTCTTCGAGGACATAGCGGTCTCCAACATCCGCTCGCGCCAGCGCAATATTGTCCCGCGCCAGCACGCGTTCCAGCCCCAGGTTAGACATGGACGTCCCCACGACGCGGGCGCCAGTGAGCCTATTTTGCGACTGCAGGAAACGCGCAACAGCCAGCATTACACCGTCGCCATTGACGATCTTTCCGTCGGCGCTGACGAACAGGGCGCGATCGGCATCGCCGTCGAAAGCCACGCCCAGAGTAGCGTGCTCTTTCAGCACGCATTGGCGGAGAGATTCAAGATGCAAAGAACCGCAGCCAGCGTTGATGTTGCGGCCGTCAGGCGACGCTCCAATGGTGATTACTTGTGCGCCTACAGAGTGAAAGAGTTCCGGGCCGAGCTTGTAGGCGGCACCGTTGGCGCAGTCGAGCGCGATGCGCAGACCAGTGAGTTTCGCGCCAGGGATGATGCGCTCGCGGAGATAAGCTAGATATTCGGCGTCCAGGGATTCATCGGCGAGGAGCGCCTCGATGCCGTGAAGGTCTGCCGCCGCAACGTCTTCACGATGCTTGAGAATGTCGGCTTCCAAGGCTTCCTCGGTAGCGTCAGGAAATTTCATGCCGGCGTGGGAAAAAAGTTTAACGCCGTTATCGTGGAAGGGATTGTGAGAGGCGGAAATCACCACGCCAGCTTCAAAGTCATTCTGGCGAACGAGGCAGGCCACGCCCGGGGTGGTGATGACTCCGGCGAAGGCGACGGTGGCGTGGGCCCGTGAAAGTCCCGCAGCCAGAACGGCGGCGATGTGCGGCCCGGATTCCCGCGTGTCCATTCCGATGAGCACACGGGCGGTGCCGTGTTCCCGATGCAGGTAGGCGCCGAGAGCACGACCGGTAGCGAACAGCGTGGCATCATCCAGGGGAGAAATGCCGGGAACGCCGCGAATTCCGTCGGTACCGAAGAGTGATTTAGGCATGATTTAGTATCGCCAATTGAGCAGATAAGCGCGCAGAAAACGCCGGTGGTTGCCGTATCATGACGCACAACCAATACAAAAAGTTTAGCATGGCGGGTTTGGAGTGCTGCGGCACGAAATCGCGCAGCTGTTTCCATTGAGTAGCGCGCGCAGGTTCGCGTCGCCCGGGAAAATCCTTGACGCTTGCCGACCAGGGATTTGCGATTGCGCTACGCGCTGCCGTCCGAATCCCTGTTGTACGGCGCGAATATGCTAACGTGTCGTGCATGGAGCCTGTATTGACTGTGACGGAAAACCGGCAGCCTAGCCGCATTTCGAGCTCAAGCGTTAGTTTGAAGTTGCTCGCGGCGGCCATCATTCTGGTTTTTCTCTACTACGCTGCGGGCGTAGTCATCACACTGCTGCTGTCAATATTGATCGCTTATTTTCTGGATCCGGTTGTGGAATACCTCGAGCGGTTGCGTATGCCAAGGACCTTGGCTTCCATGGTGGCGGTGATGGTTTTGATCGCCGTGCTGGGCGCGGTGGTCTACGGGTTGTGGTCGCGCGGGTCGGATTTCGCCGCGAATTGGCCAAAATATGGCGGCATGATGCGGCAGGCGGTGGGTTCCGTCGAAGCCAAATTAAACCGCATAGAAAGGCAGGTGCAGCCCGGGAATGCGCAGGAAGAAGCGCGTGCAAAACCGGAGGGGGGCGGAGAAAATCTATTTCGCGCGCTGATTGTGCGGATTGTCGGTTCGCTGTATGCGCTGGTGCTGGAAGTGACGTTCGTGCCGTTCCTGGTATTTTTCATGCTGGCTGGAAAGCAAGAGGTCTGGCACGGCACGCTACAGTTGTTCCCTGTTTCGAGAAGGACGGCCGTGAAGGAAACGCTCGAAGATCTGCGCGATGTGCTGCGCGATTATCTTGTGGGCATGTGCCTGGTGACTGCGGTGGTCATCGCCGCAAGCAGCTTGTTTTTTTGGGCCATAGGACTGGAATATCCGATCCTGACAGGCATCGTTTCCGGGCTGTTGAACATGGTTCCCTACATCGGGGCGGTGCTCGCGTGGTTCCCGCCATTTGTGATTGCACTGGCCAAATTTAATACGTTTGGTTCTTATGCGCTGATTGCCGGCGTACTGATGTCCATCCATATGCTTTCGAATAACCTGCTGGCTCCAGCGCTGGTCGGAAAACGCGTGCGTCTAAACGCGCTGTCTATCACCATCGCCCTGCTTTTCTGGGGATGGATATGGGGTGGGATGGGATTGCTATTGGCGATTCCGTTGACCGCCGCGCTGCGGGTAATCTGCGAACACACCGAATCATGGAAGCCAGTGGGACGCTGGCTCAGCGCCTAGAATTTATTCCGCTATGGCTGAGAAATTTTGGGACTGTCGCGGGGGGATGGCGTAAATTGTTCGGCAGCCCCGGCCGCATTACCTGGGCCGCGGAGTGATTTGATGTAGGTTACCAGCTGCCAGCGTTGGGGCTCGGGCAGCTTCGACCAAACGGGCATGCCGCGACGCACCACGCCGTTCGTCAACAACCAGAAAAGCGCTCCGGGAGTGGAATTCTGCACCGGCTCTTTAAGCAAGCTGGGCCCTTTGCGCGAACCTTCGCCCAATTCGCCGTGACACTCCGCGCAATGCTGATCGAATAGATTCGCGCCGGCGGCGATGGCCTCAGGGTCGCTGGCCAGCGGATTGCGCTTTGTGCGGATTTTTTCCGGAGCCTTGGCGAGCTCAGCGTAAACCAGCGCGTCATCCTGATATTTATATTTCCGAGCCTTCTCGTTCTTTTGGGGAGACATCCCAACACCGGAATACGCGGGCAGCGTAGCGCCGGCGATTACGGCGGCCACGAACGAAGCCAGCGCGACGCAAGCGGCTACAAATTCCCTGCGCACGTTCATTGATGTCCCCTGAACAATTGGCTGACCATGGAACCAAACCCAGTGATTTCCCGCGACACGCCCCAACGAAGAAGGAAGCGGCTGCTGTTGTCGTTCAACCCGAACCCGGGTGACACGCGAAGCGTCCAGCCGGACGGCAGATTCCAAGCCACTACCGGCGCCACGTAGTGAGAGGTTTCGTGCAGCCCGAAGCTGTAGCGATCGCCGAGCCCGCCGTACATCTCTACGCCAGCAATAAAATTCTCACGACACCATGAGCAGCGCTGCGCCGAAGCTTTCAAGGCCAGCGGGCGGCTGGCGCCCAGAGCATAGCCAAATTCCCAAGGCTCGTTCGAGAGGTTCTTGGTGGCAATCGTATTTTGGACGAAGTTCCAGCCTTTGAAAGTACTGGACAGCAAGAGCTTGAATTCCAATTCGTGACCATGCTCCTGCCGCAAGAGTGAATTAGGATCCGCGCTATCCGCTTCCACGTCATGCCCTTCGACTTCTTTCAGGATTTTGTCGGCGCCGCTGATGTGTTCGTACTCCACGTACAGGACTGGATTGATGAAGTGCTCGTGCTTCAGCGGGCGGAAACGGTTCTCCCATCGGAAACCGGTGAAGAGGGTACTGTCGTTGAAAGTAGTTTGCCCATCGAGATAGAACTCGGTGGTCCACCAGGCCGTTGCGCCGTATTCCAACTCCATCCAGAAGGCGTGGTAGTTGTTACCATTGCGCTGGGTGCCAAAAGTCGAGAAATATTCGATATCGAGGTTGCCGGGCTCTTCGAGGTAATGGTCATAGGCAACGATATAGGGGCTTTCCTGTCCGCGGGAAGGTGAAGGGAGAAAACCCAGAAGTAAAAATGAGACCACGGCGATTGAGACTCGAGACACCTTTTCTCCTTGCAAATGATTTGCAACAAGCTGAAATGAGACTACCTTAGTCGCATTTCAATTGCAAAGCGTTGTCAACTGGGATTAGGGAGCTTCGGAGTATTGCGCCCGTCGCATTGCCGGGACGCCTGGCGTAAACCATGCATTACGTTGACTTGCTCGTTAGCGGAGGCCTAAGATGCGCGCAGCGTTTATCTCTTGATGGGCCCGCTGACGAGGCTATGCAAGTCGTGCGGGACTCCCGGCGGTGTCTGTGCCCAGCGCGTTAGTGTCCCACTATCGCCTTATGGAGCCCTTGGGCAGCGGTGGCATGGGTGTGGTTTACCGCGCGGAAGACACCACCCTGGGCCGCACGGTGGCGCTCAAGTTTCTTCCCCCTCAGATTGTTCATGATCCCAAGCAAGTGCAGCGCTTTCGGGAAGAGGCGCGCACGGCGTCAGTATTGAATCACCCCAACATCTGCACCATTTACGAAGTCGCCGAAGAACAGGGCGAGCTATTCATCGCGATGGAATATGTGGAAGGCCAGCCGCTGTCGGAATTCGTTCGCGAGCCGGGCATGCCGATTGCAAGCGTGGTTCGCTACGGTAGGCAGATTGCCGCGGCTCTGGAGCACGCGCACGCCCGCGGAGTCATTCATCGCGATCTGAAACCGCTGAACATTGTTATTACTCCAGATGGTGACGCCAAAATTCTGGATTTCGGATTGGCGAAACGCACCGACCCAAATGAGGTGTCACGTAAAACATTGCAGGCGGTGACGGCCACGACGATCGGCCTGGCCGGAACGATGCCGTACATGTCGCCGGAGCAATTGGAAGGCACGGAGGCCACCGCGCGCAGCGACATTTGGGCCTTGGGAATTGTGCTCTACGAAATGGCGGCGGGAGTGCGGCCCTTCCAAGGTGACAATTTGTACCGCCTGTGCACGGGGATCATTCAGGAGCCGTTTCCGCCGTTGGCGCAGACCGTGCCGCCCGGACTCGTGGCGGTGATCGGGCGATGTCTGGAAAAAGAACCGGCGCGGCGTTATCAACGAGCTGGCGAAGTTCGCGCCGCGCTGGAGGCGCTGGAGCCTTCGTCTTCAACCGGAATTCTTTCAGCCAGGGCAGAGAAACAAAACGGGAAACTGGTCCGGTGGGCGCTGGGAGTTGTCGCGCTGGTGGTATTGGCCGGCGGCGCGATATGGATGGGAAGAAAAGCCCCGAGCAAGCCCGATGAAGGCATTACCGGTGCGGCCGAGCGCATGCAGGTGGCGGTAATTTCAGCGGATTCCGCATCGCCTGCCGGAGAGGCCGCGTTCGACAGTGGATTGGTGGAGACGTTGACGTCCGGCTTGACGGAGCTGTCGGGAAAACATCCGCTGGCGGTAATCCCGGCGAGCGAAATGCGCGCGCACCACGTGCAGACACTGGATGCGGCGCGACAGGAATTCGGCGTGAATTATGGATTGATGTTGAATATTCAACGCGCCTCCGGGCAAGTGCGCGTGAATTATTCCCTGGTGGATGCGCATTCGCACCAACAGCTTCGCGGCGGGACCGTCACCGCGGGAGTATCTGATCCCTTTGGCTTGCAAGATCAGGTCTGCGCGCGGGTGGCGGAAATTCTGAAACTGGAGCTGGAGCCTCAGGAGAAGAAATCGCTGGAGGCTCACGGTACGACAGAGCCGGCGGCTTACGACTTTTATCTGCAGGGCGTGGGTTATCTGCAGAACTACGACAAACCGGAAAATGTGGAGAACGCCATCGCGGTTTTTCGGCGCGCAGTGGCCAAGGACGAAGAATTCGCGGGCGCGCACGCCGGTCTAGGTGAAGCGTACTGGCAGGAATTTGATCGCACCCACGAGAAGAGTTTGGCCAGCGAGGCCGCCAAGTCCTGCGAGATTGCCGTAGAGAAGGATGCCAATCTCGCGCAGGCACACACTTGCCTCGGCCGCATCTATCAGGGAACTGGAAAATACGAAATGGCGGTGGCGGAGTACCAGAGAGCGTCGGAGATCGCGCCGACGCTGGACGCTGCTCAGGCGGGACTAGCGCGCGCTTATGAAAGCTTAAACCGCCTAGAGAAGGCGGAGCAGTCTTACAAGGCGGTGATCGCGCTGCGGCCAGATTACTGGGCGGGCTACAACCGGCTGGGCACTTTTTATTTGCGCAACGGAAAACTAGAGGAAGCGGCGCAGATGTACACGCAGGTGACTTCGCTGGTGCCCGACAGTTTCGTGGGCTTCGCCAACTTGGGCATCGCCCGCATCCAGCAAGGTCGCTACAACGAAGCCATTGAACCGCTGGAGCGTTCCTTGGCGATTCGCAAAACGGGTGAAGCTACTTCGAATCTGGCGACTGCTTATTTTCAGGCCAAGCGTTACACCGATGCGGCGCACATGGCGGAAGAAGCCACGACACTGGACACGCAGAATTATGAAATCTGGGGGAATCTGGGCGACGCTTATTATTGGGCGCCGGGAATGCGGGGCCGCGCGGCCGGCGCTTATCGCAAAGCGCTGGATCTGGGGGAGGAGCAGCGCAAAGTAAATCCGCGCGACGCGCACATGTTGAGCTACCTGGCGGAATACCACGCCATGCGCGGTGAAAAAGAAAAAGCACGGCTGCGAATCAACGAGGCGGAGACTGTGGCGCCGCGGGATCCGGAAGTTTTGTACTACGCCGCGATTGTTTACGTGCAAGCCGGCGATCAGAAAACGGCCGTGGACAAGTTGGAGAAGGCCGTCGCGGCGGGCTATCCGGTGGGAGTGGTGCGGGACACGCCAAATTTTTCGGTGCTGGAGAAGGATCCACGGTTCCGGGCCCTGATTTCGATGAATGGAGATTAGAAAGGAAACACCGAATGAGAATGCAACGGGCTGCGAGCATGATGGCATTGACCGCGGTGGCTATCGGCGTGGGTTTGCTTGGCGCGGGTTGTCCTAAAGAACGAGCTCATAATGAACGTCCACCATCACCATTCTCGCACGACGATTACCCACACAATATGGCGCGGGTGAAATGCCGGAGTCAAACGGACAAGAAAGATGTAAGTATCGAAGTCAAAGCCGATGAGAATGTCCTTGGCAAGCGCGACGATCGGGCCGTCTTTGTGTGCCAAGGGGAAAACGTTTTTTGGTACACCACGCAAAAGGACGTCACTTTCGAGGTGAATTTCTCCGGTCCGGGAGCCAACACTATATTCAAGGATGGGCTAGTGAAATTCCAATCCGAAGCGGTAGACCCCGCCACTCATAATGATATGAGGCAAATGACTAAAGCTGGTGTGATGGTAGCGACTGAGTTTTACGCGCATAAGTACTCGATCGTGGCCACGGACGAGCAAAAGAAAACTTGGCCTCTGGATCCGCACGTAATTCCGATGGGTAAGTAGCTGTTCTGGCGGAATGAATATTAGTCGTGCGCGGCGCGTAGCTGCTTGACGAGGACTGACAAATCTGCGGCATCTTGAAAAAGGCGGATGGCTACGAGGCCTGCGGCGCCGGCTTCGAGGCACGAGGATGCATTCTCGCGGGTGATTCCGCCGATGGCCAGCACCGGCAGCGACACGGTTTTGCAGACCTCTCTCAAGCGGTCCAGTCCTTGCGGCGCGCCGAAGTCCGTTTTGGACGGAGTGGCAAAGACGGGTCCGAAAAAAATGTAGTCAGCGCGACCGCGCTCGGCCTGCACCGCCCCGTCAAGCGAATGGCAAGAGACTCCCACTAAAAAATTCTGCAATCCCGATCGCTGCGCGTGCGAGCCAATCCAGTGAGCGACATTTTCGATGGGCAATGAATTCTCGCTAAGATGCGTACCTCCGGCTTGTTCCGCTAACGCGACATCAACCCGGTCGTTTACCACAATCCTCGTAGGGTGATCCCCCCGAGGAGGCTGCCTTGCGAGGGCAAGGGACTCGCGGACGAGTTGTGAAAGCTCGCTGCCGGACAAATCCTTTTCACGGATTTGAATCCAGTCAACTCCTGAGGCGATGGCGGCAGCTATGCGCTCAGTGAGCGCGGGATTGTGGAGACCGGGGGCAACGGGAAGGCTTTTGCGGTCGGTGACGTAGCAGAGAATCGGCGTCCGCGGGATTTTAGCGGGAAGCGACACGCGGGGCTTCCGAATCCGGGCGGGGACGAATCAATCCGAGGGCCAGAAAAATATCCAACACACCGATACCGCTGACCAGCCCACGAAAAGAAGGGTGCAATAGCACCGGCAGGAGCGATGGGAAATGGCTCAGAAAATAATTCTGTTCCCAGAAATTTGTCCACGGGAGATAGAGGAGCAGCGCGCCCATCTCAAAGCACAGAATGATCAGCAACGCGCGAAACACGCGGTTCATGAATGAGGTGATCTCCGCCTACGTGGACACCAGGCGTTAACGGCTGGGCTTCTGAAGAGCAGCGATGCGTTCGGCCACGTCGCGATAATCGATATTCATCGCGTAAACCTTGGAAAAACTTTTTAGCGCTGCTTCGGGCTCGCCAGCCGATTCCTGGGCGATGCCCAAATCATACCGCAACGCGAGAATGCTTTCCGGTTCCACGCCGGGAGTCTCGAGGGCGCGCTCGTACCAGATAGCCGCGATGCCCGGCTGGCCCTTTTCCATGAACGCCAAACCAAGCAGAGTGCAGCACTGCATCGCGTAACGGAACGGACGGCCGCGCTCGTTGGCCTTGGCGACTTTCTGGAATTCGCTGATAGCTTCTTCCAGCAAACCCATTTCACGGAAAGCGGTGCCGAGGTTGTAGTGAGTTTCGAGATCCTCGTCATCGGAACCCATTTCGCCGAGCTCGGCGCGGAAGTCATCGAATACTTCCTTCAGCGGACCGGAATCGCTCTGGTTGGCGGTGTCGATGGACCTGACGGGCGCTTCCACATCGGGTTTGGAATACGACGGCGTCAACTGCCCCATGCCCAGATGCTCGATTTCGCTGGCCAGGTCGGCGAGGAAGCGGTCGGAGGCAAATTCATTGCCGTTGGTGGAAGCGTTGTGGAGCGCGGGCTCACGCTCAGGTTCCGCATGGATCGCGGGCGGCACGAGATTCTGAATTTCTTCATGCGCGGGAACGAGCGGCTCAGGATCAAGAATAAGTTCGTAGTCCTGCTCAAGTTCAAACTCGGGTTCCTTGACAGGTTCTTTTGCCGGTTGCTCAACTTTTTGTGGCTCGTGACTGTCTTCGACCGGCGCCAGTTCCGGCAATTCTTCCGCAGCGGGCTTGACAGGCTGCGATTCCGGCGGCGTCAAGCCGGCCGGCGGCTCTACTGAGAACGCCGAAAAATCAATTTCTTCCAGAGCGGGCAGCTCTAAAACAGTTTCGGCCGGTGCTTCGCGCTCTTTTTCGTCCGCAGGAATATCAATCTCAAATGGCTCCTGTTCAGCCGCACCGTGCGGCGCTTCCTGATCAGCGGACTTGTCGAACGTCGCAGCGGGCTCCTGCGTGGGCACTTGAAATTCGGCAACCGCAGGCATATCCGCTGGCGGCACGAATGCCGACTGATGAGTGGACTCCACGGCGCTCTCGGTGGCCGGCGCGATTGCCTCTTCGGTCGCCTCTACAGGAATTTCAAATGACGCTGAACTTTCGGAATTCGTCGATGAATCGGAAATCGTGAATTCCGGGACGTCAGATTCAACGGCGGGTGCAGGCGCTTCGGATTTCGTTTCCGGCTCGACTTCCTTGAGCACCGACAGCCATTCGTCTGACAGATCTACTTCATGAACATCGTGCGCAGCGTTGCTGACCACTGGTTCGGAAGCAGGGTGTTTTTCCGAGATGGAAGATGGGACCGCGAATTCCGTGATTGCAGGTTCTGCGGATACCGGCTCGGGAGCTATTTCGATCGCGGGAGCTTCTTCCTCGACTACGGTTTCGTCCGCACCGGCGGCCGGACGGGAGCCGCTAGAGAGCGCGGCTTCAGAAACGGCGGCGAGTTCCGCGTCGCTGACGCCAGCGGCACGCTGGAATCGGCGGCGCAGTTCCGCGAAACGCTCGGCACTGCGATTATCGCCACGTTCGGCGTGAAGTCTTTCAAGGCGCGAGGCTAATTCAGCGGTACGCCGGTCGTCGCCAGCTCCCAGAACAAAATCTAAGAGTTTTTCGAGCGTCGGCGTGTGACGCGGCGCGCGGCGCAGGATGGCTTCCAGCAAGCCGATGGCTTTCTGAGTCAAGCCGTAACTGGCGAATAGATCCACGTCGGTCAAGGACTGCGCGATAAATTTTTGTGTTTCCTCATCCAGCTCGGCGGAGCCGTCGCGATGCTCGGCTTCCGCGGGCGACAATGCTTCGGTGACCGGCGCAGTTTCCAAATGGGGGCGAACCTTGGGAGCGGGCGGCGGCTCGAGCTCGGTCTTCAAATTGTTTTCCGACGAAGCATCTTCTTCGGGCGTGATAATGCCAAGCTTTAGTAAAACGTTATTCAACTTTCGCTTTGCGGAATCGCTATCGGGCTCGCGGTCGACCAGTTGTTCGAATACTTCCTTGGCGCGATCCAGCTGTCCATTGCCGACGAGAGCGTCACCGAGTTGCGCGAGCGCGTCGGGCAGGCGGAAAGAATCACTGGTGCGGCCGTAGCTGTCCACCAGCCATTCGTGGGGCTCGATGCGACCCGGCAAACTGACGACCAGTTCGTTCAAGAGGCGGCCCACAGCTTCGTGCTCGCCGGCATCGAGCATGGGGATGCGCGTACGCTCGATGATGGGCATGGCTTTTTCGCCCTGCCCAGACTGCAACATCGCTTCAGCAACTTTCTGGGTCAGACCAAAGTTTTTCTCGTCGGCTTCAAAAATGCGCAAGGCTAACGCGGTAGCTTTGTCCCAGTTTCCGCTCTTGATATGGAGGTCAAGAAGCAGCTCAGCTTGTTCGCCGCCCTTTTCCAGGCTGGGCGCATGCTCGAGAAGCTCCGCGGCTTGCGCGGCATTACCGCGCGCCGAGAAAGAGCGAGCCTTGACGATTGAGGCGGCCAGGTTGTGAGGGTCCAGCTTTAAGGCTTTATCAGCTAATTTTTCGCATTCGGCCTGATCGCCGCGCGCCAGCGCGCGCTGTGCCGCGGAAACATACGTTTCCATGGCTTCCTTGGCCTGACCCATCGCTCCATACAAGTCCGCCAGACGAATCTGGATGCGCAAATTGTCGGGTTCAGCAGCAAGGAGTTTTTTCAGGAGCGCTACAGCTTCTGGCTGCCGGTTTTGTTTCAGGTGAATTTCGGCGAGTTGCAGAAACAGCGGACGAGCCTCACTCATCACGCCTTGCTGCACGTACAGGTCGGCTAGTTTTTCCAGCGGGCGAATTTCTTCAGGCGCGAGCTTGGCGATGCGCTTATAAACGGCGATAGCCTTGGTGAGAAAACCGTCACCTACGAAAATCTGCGCGAGGCGTTCAAAGTAATCAATGGCTTGAAAGGTTTCGCCCTGGCGAATGTATAGTTCGCCGACGGTCATCAGGGTGACCTGATCGCGGGGCTCGAATTTCAAAACTTGCTGGTACTCGGCGATAGCCTGCGCGACTTTGCCCTGATTCAAAAGTTTCTGGGCGGCTTCGACGAATTTGCTTTTGTTATAAGCCATGCTCTAACCGGGACAGTAAGAGTGCATGAGCGCGGACGGCCGTTTCGCCGCACGGACTCGGGGACTCTGTCCGAGACGTTCTCCTCGAGGCGTTGAGCTGGTTGCGGGGCTGCAACGCTATCCTGTAACGCTAACAGGCCGCAAAAACACAAGTCAATGAACGCAAAGTTTCGTGTGAGTAGCCAGTTATCCCCGTTCGAATCAGGAAACTTGACGGCGAAAGTGAGGCGAAGCGCGGGAAGGCGTGCCTTTAACGAATGATTAGACGTTTTGCAGCGGACTGATAGCGGGTTCTACGGGTTCCGGTTCGGCCAGCAAAGAAATTTGTGTGGCACCCACGGCCCAGCAGTTCGACTCCCGCACGGGGGCAAAGGAATGACGATGTAAGGGACTCGGACCGTGTTGTCGCAAAGCTTCGAGATGGTCGGCGGTGGCGTAGCCTTTGTGACGGGCCAAGCCGTATTGAGGATAGACTGCGTCCCATTCCGCCATTCGCGCGTCACGATGGGTTTTCGCGAGTATGGATGCGGCCGCGATGGACACACTGCGGGCGTCTCCATGGATCAAGGATTTCTGTTCGATGAGGACATCAAGCTTGATGGCGTCAAGCAACAGATAGTCGGGGATGATCGAGAGTTGATTGAGCGCGGCGGTCATGGCTTGCCGGCTGGCTTGATAAATATTCCAGGCGTCGATGCGTTGGGCGTCGATCTCGGCCACGGCCCAGGCCAAGGCATGTTCGCGGATGCGCGGAGCGAGTTCGCCGCGGCGCTCGGCAACCAATTTTTTGGAATCATCGAGGCCGACGATGCGGCGCTTGGGATTCAGAATCACAGCGGCAGCCACGACGGGGCCGAACAAGGCTCCGCGCCCAGCTTCATCGAGGCCGGCGATGCGCAACCAGCCCAGTTTTCGGGCCGCGCGTTCGAAACGCGTGCAACACATGCGAGTCATGGTGGACGGGGCGATTCTAACACGCAGCGCTGGCGGTGGCTGAAGAATGGCGCACCTCCCGGGCGCGGCATTTTGTAAATCGGGCGCTGCGCGTAACACTGGTACTGTGAAACCAGATGAGTGACTTCTCTAAAAGCGTAATCGTGGGGACCGCCGGGCACATTGACCACGGGAAATCTTCGTTGGTGCAGGCTCTGACCGGAACGCACCCGGACCGACTCGCAGAAGAAAAGCGCCGGGGCATCACCATCGATCTGGGCTTTGCGTTTTTGGAAGAACAAGGCGTGCGCTTCGGTTTTATTGACGTGCCGGGGCACGAACGCTTCGTAAGCAACATGCTCGCGGGAGCCGCGGGCATTGATTTGGTGCTGCTGGTGATTGCTGCCGACGAATCTATCAAGCCGCAGACGCGCGAGCATTTTGACATCTGCCGATTGCTGGGGGTTAAAAACGGCGTGGTGGCGTTGACGAAGTGCGACCTAGTGGATGCGGAGACGCTCACGCTGGCGCAACTAGAGATCGAAGAATATTTGCGTGGGTCCTTTCTGGGCGGCACATCGGTGGTTCCGGTGAGCGCGAAGACCGGTGTAGGCGTGGCGGAATTGAAGGGCGCGCTGGTTGATTGCACGAAATTGATACAAGGAAAAGATGCCGCGCGCGTGTTCCGTTTGCCGATTGACCGCGCCTTTGCAATGAGGGGCTTCGGTACGGTCGTGACCGGTACCCTGGTCTCCGGAACCATCAAGGTTGAAGATGAAGTGGAACTTCTGCCAGGCGGTGACCGGCTGCGTGTTCGCGGCTTGCAGACGGCCGGGAAGTCCGTTGAGCATGCGAGGGCGGGACAACGAACTGCGATCAATCTCGCAGGCATTGATCACACCGCGGTAAAGCGTGGGATGTCGCTTGCGCAGCCGGGGGAATTTCGCACCACGCGAAGGATTGATGCGGAATTTCTGCTGCTGCCCGGTGCTCGCCCACTAAAAAATCGCGATCGGGTGCATCTTCACGCCTCCACGATCGAAACCGTTGCGGAAATTTTTCTCTATGGCGTAAAAGAGCTGGCCCCAGGGCGGAGTGCGCTGGCGCATTTGCGGTTGCAGGATGAAATTTTAGTCGTAGCGGGCGAACGCTTTATCGTCAGGCAGTTTTCCCCGGTCACCACGATTGGCGGCGGCGTGGTTGTGGACCCGCTGGCGCGGCGGCCGTTGTCCAAGGACACCGGGCGAACCAAATTTCTGGAAACTTTGCGTGATGGCAACCACGATGCGGTTTTAGAGGCCATGGTGGAACGAGCGCCTATCGGTTTGCGTTTTGAGGAAATCAGCGCACACACGGGTTGGGAAGAATCTGAAATGTTACAGACTGTGCGCCAACTATTGGCCGCAGGACTGGTGAAGGCGGTCAGTGAGGACCGTCCGATGTTGATCACCACATCGCGATTTGAAGAAACCAGACGGGGACTCCACGAAATCGTTGATTTATTCCAACTCGCGAATCCCTTGCTGCCGGGCATCACCCGTGAAGATTTGCGCGCTAAGGTAGGGCGCCGGGTGCGGCCCGAAATTTTTCGCGCGGCGCTGGAACAATTGGTCACGGAGAAAAAGCTTGAGACCGTGGGGGAGTTAGTAAGGCGGAGCGGCAGCACGGTGGTGTTGCAGCCCGAAGAAGTTGCCGCGAAAGAAAAGATAGAAGCGGCGTTTAGCAGCGCTGGACTGGCTGTGCCTTCGGTGAAAGAGGTGCTCGCTGGGCTGGCTGTGGAGGCAAAACGCGCCGAGAAGATCCTGCATATCCTGCTGCGCGAAAAGATCCTGATACGAGTGTCGCCCGAGCTGATTTTTCACGGCGAGGCGCTTGCTCATCTGAAGCAGCAGCTTTTGACGTATAAAAAGGCGAAGGGCGACCGTGTCTCTGTGCCCAGCTTTAAGGACCTGACCGGCATTACCCGAAAGTACGCAATACCCCTGCTCGAGTATCTGGACCGCGAACGCGTGACCCGCCGGATGGGGGACGAGCGTGTTATACTTTAGCTTCCGGTACCGTGCAATTTGCGGCGTTTTTGACGATTATTGGTGTGGAGGCAGATATGGAATTTCCAATGCACTGGCTGATCATCCTGGTGGTGATCCTCGTACTTTTCGGCGGGCGCAAAATTCCTGAATTGATGCGCGGCATGGGTGAAGGCGTTCGCGGATTTAAAGAAGGCATGCACGGCGCGAATCAGTCGCAGTCACAGACAGTGACGCCTCCTGCGCAGCCGGAAAAACCGGCGGAAGAAAAGAAACTAGGGTAAATACACCTCGATTCCTTGAAGGGAAGATAATTTTGTCAGCAGGGCGGCCCGTTGCGGCCGCCTTTTTGTTTCTGTCGCGGAAGAAATTTTTATCCGGGAATCTGGTCCGACCAACCTAAAGTCTTCAGCTCTTGCACCACACGCGCCAGCGGCAACCCAACTACATTGAAATAACATCCTTCGATGCGGGGGATGTAGCGGCCGGCGCGGCCCTGGATCGCGTAGGACCCCGCTTTGTCGTAGGACTCTTCGGTAGCGACGTAATGCGAGATTTCTTCGGGTGACAATGGAGAAAAATGAACTAACGTCTGCTCCACGAAATGGATGCGCTCGGCATCCGGCAGGCGAATCAAAGTGACTCCCGTGAGCACGGAGTGGGTGCGGCCTGAGAGCTGGGTCAAGGTGCGGCGAGCGTCTTCCGCAGAACGGGGTTTGCCGATAATGTGATCGTCAATGGTGACCACGGTGTCCGCGCCGATGACGATCGCCGGTCCTATCGAGCGGGCGGCGACCAGGCCGGCTTTTGCCGCAGCCAGCCGCTGAACATGATCGTGGGGAGATTCGCCGGGCAGCGGCGTTTCGTCCACTTCCGAGGCCGTGGCAGAAAAAATAATTCCTGCATCGCGGAGAATTTCGGCGCGACGTGGCGAGGCGGAAGCGAGGATCAGTTTCATGGCGAAAAACTAAATGATGACCGATTCCTGGTATTCGCCGAAAACACCGCGGAGGGTGTCGGAGATTTCACCGACGGTGGCGTTGTTTTCAACGGCTTCAAGTATCGCCGGCAAAAGATTTTCTGTGCCGGCTGCGCGGCGTGACAACTCCTGCAGTGCTGCGGTGCTGCGCGCAAAGTCGCGCTTCATTCGAAAAGCGCGCAGGCGCTCCACCTGGTCTCGCCCGATCTGTTCATCTACACGTAAAATATCTATGGGGCGCTCTTCTTCGAGCTTGAAGTCGTTGACGCCGACGACTACCTGCTCATTTGTTTCGACGGCGCGCTGAAATTCGTAAGCCGCTTTTTGAATTTCGCCCTGAATGAAGCCCGTCTCGATAGCGCGGAGCGTGCCATCCAGTGGTCCACCCATGGCGTGAATTTTCTCGATGTAGGTTTTTGCTCCGGCTTCGATTTCATTGGTGAGTTGTTCGATGGCGTACGAGCCTGCCACGGGATCGATAGTGTTGGTGACCCCGGTTTCGTGCGCGATGATTTGCTGCGTGCGCAAGGCGATCAGCGCGGCATCTTCTGTGGGGAGCGCCAGAGCTTCATCCAGCGAGTTGGTATGCAGCGACTGGCAACCGCCCAGAACGGCGGCCAGCGCCTGGATGGCAACGCGCACAATGTTGTTCTCAGGTTGTTGAGCCGTCAGAGACGACCCGGCGGTTTGCGCGTGAAAGCGCAGCAGCCACGAGCGCGGGTCCTTAGCATGGAATTGCTCGCGCATAATACGCGCCCAGAGGCGCCGGGCGGCACGGAACTTGGCGATTTCCTCCAGCAGATCGTTGTGAGCATTGAAGAAGAAAGATAGTTGTGGCGCGAAATCGTCCACGTCCATGCCGGAGTTGATAGCTGCTTGTACATACGCCATGCCATCTCCCAGGGTGAAGGCTACTTCCTGCGTGGCGGTGGAGCCGGCTTCGCGAATGTGGTAACCGGAGATGGAAATAGTATTCCACCTGGGCAGTGTGTCTCGGCACCACGAGAAAATGTCAGTGACTATGCGCATGGCGGAGCGCACCGGATAGATGTACGTGCCACGCGCGATGTATTCCTTAAGGATATCGTTCTGCACCGTGCCGGAGAGTCTCGCGAGGTTGGCGCCCTGTTTTTTTGCGACGGCCACGTACAGGCATAGAAGGATGGCGGCGGTGGAGTTGATGGTCATGGACGTGGAAACTTTTTCGAGCGGGATACTGTCGAAAAGAATCTCCATGTCTTCAATGGAGTCGATGGCGACGCCACCTTTGCCGATTTCTCCTTGCGCGAGCGGGTGATCGGAATCCATGCCGATCTGGGTGGGCAGATCAAAAGCTACGGACAGGCCAATCTGCCCTTTGCCGAGCAAATAACGATAGCGGGCGTTGGACTCCGCCGCGCTGGCGAAGCCTGCGTACTGCCGCATGGTCCAGTACCGGCCGCGGTACATTGTCGGGTAAATTCCGCGCGTGTAAGGGAATTCACCCGGATACCCGATAGATTTTTGAGGATTCTCAGCAGAGATGTTTTCCGCAGTGTAAAGCCGCTCAAGTGGCAACCCCGAAAGCGTGGTGAAGCGTTCTTTGCGGTCAGCAGGTTTTTTGGAGTTCGAATTGGCCATGTATTTTAGATACCGCGAGCGCGTCGAAATGATGTGAACGCAAACAACAAAAATGACGCCGCAACTATACCTGCTATGGCGATGAGCCAGTACGCCGCATCCCGGGAATACGCGCGGACGGCGGCATTGAACCAGGAAAAGGCCAGAACTGCAAAAATTGCGGCGATAACCTCGTGAAAAAGCTGTTTAAGCGTGCGCCACAGACGGCTAAAGCGGCCTGGCCGGGTTGGTGCGCCATGCACCTTGGCGGCGGTGGACATCTTCGTATATTAACGTAAAGGGTTGGCGGAACGAGGATTCAGGGTGAACGCGATACTGCTCTAAAGGCTTTTTGGTAGCCCAAACTGCACCAAAGGGCTGTGAACGGATTGGAGACAACAAGTTGAACCTTACTTGTATCCAATGATACGTGGGCCTAAAATGCCTTTAGAGTAGGGGAGAACCACCTTGCAACTCGATGATCACCTGAAGAACTTGCTGCGTGAACTGGGACACGCGATCAATGACACGGTGTCCGACTCGGACCGCATTACCGGAGCGATTGCGGGGGTGCGCGCGCACGGCTATGACATCGTGCTGAAACTGGACGCAACCATCGGTCTGGCCAAGCGCGATGCAGCCTCTGGCGAAGCGGCATCTTTGACCACGCAAGATCGCCGGTTTCTGGAATCGCTGCGCATTCAGGTCGATCAGGATTCTTTCATGGAAGATAACGGCGAGGGCGGAAAGAAAGTTGCCGCGCGCCTGGCGATGACCCCGCAGGATGTACGCTTTCTGAAATCGTTGCGCATTGCGACGGATGAGATGGAATGACGAACAAATTTTCTAAAATTGGCGGAATGGGATTGGCCGCGGCCTGGGCGATTGCGGGCGTATGGTGTCCGCGTGTAGCGGCCCAAACTCCCGCGACGGTGGCGCCCATCGTTATAGACACTGCGGTGCCCATCATCATCAACGCCGTGAAACCCAAGCCTACGGGACTGAGCAAATTTGAAGGCTTCGTGATGCATGCGAACACCGCGCAAATCACCGTACGCGCCAAGGGCAACGATATGGCTGTTCGAACTTTCGCGCTGTCTCCCGAAGCCGCAACAAAAATGCAGAGCATCGTCGAAAAAGGCGGCTACCAGTACGGTGACAAGGTCACGGTGATGTACAACCCCAGCAGCCTGCAGGCCGTGAAGCTCATAGGGAAACCTTCTAAAGCAATTTAGTTCGTGAAGTCCAGATGCTTCGTCTCCCCGCAGTGGCCGGCAGTTTTTATCCTTCCAACACCGCTGAACTATCCAGGCAGATCGCCAAATATACCGAGACAGAGCATAAGTCCGCTCAGAAAAGCGTGCGGGCCTGCCTGGTGCCACATGCCGGTTATGTTTATTCCGGACACGTCGCGGGCGCGGTGCTTTCCGAAATTAAAATCCCGGCGAGAGTGGTGATCCTCGGTGTGCGCCATCGCCCTCCCGGCTCGCCGATGGCCTTGGTTTCCAGTGGTGCGTGGCGTACTCCATTGGGTGACGCGGAGATCGACGAGGAACTTGCGACGATGATACTGGAAGCGTGTCCGCTGTTGAAAGAAGACACTCTGGCGCACAGCAGAGAACACTCCCTGGAAGTGCAAATTCCCTTCCTGCAGGTTCTCAAACCGCAATTCAAATTCGTGCCCATTGCTTTAGGTAGCGCGCACTTCGAAAGCTTGGTGGCCGTGGGCGAGGCCTTGGGGCGAGCGCTGGCCGCGCAAATGTGCGAAGTACTGCTGCTCACTACTTCTGATTTGAATCATTACGAAGACGACGCGACTACGCGACGAAAAGACCGCTTGGCGATTGCGCAGCTGCTGAAAATGGACGCGAAAGGTTTGTACGATACCTGCCGGAGCGAAGATATTTCCATGTGCGGCTTGGGACCGGCCGTGGCGATGCTCACCGCGCTTCGTATTATGAAAGCGAGCCGCGCGGAATTGGCCCGCTATGCGACTTCGGCGGATCGATCAGGAGATTCGAAGGCGGTGGTGGGATACGCAGGAATGACCTTTTTCTGATCGATCGACAAGCTCACTGCTGGCGTGAAATGAATCCCGCACAAAAAGGCGGCCTCCAGAAAACAGAGGCCGCCGCCTCAGATTTCGGGTTATAGATTCAGTGCGGCCGCCCGGTGACCCGAGGTGTCGGTACGGCTGCCGGTGATGTACTCCGAGGAGCCGATCCTGTTTGCATAGTAGCGCCGCGGGATCTGGAGCCGCCGGATTCTCCGCGAGTGAATACCGTGGACCGTTGTGCGGGCGGCGGTGGTCCGACGCGGGCAGATGCGGAACGCGGTGGCATCGCTGCGCGCGCAGTGGCGGGCGCCGAGGCCGCAGGCACATTTGATGCAGTACGCCCTGCTGGCGCTACGGAGGTCTTGCCCGAGTCGGCTCCTGAAACTTTCGCAGTAGAGTTGACCGGCACATTGCTGTTCACGAAGCGATGTTCTTTCGCGTCGTAGACTATCGTTGAACTGCCGCGAGTCGCGTTTGCCACCACAGTATTGCTGGAAGCTACTGTGCGCGCGATGCGTGCGGGAGCAGCTGCGGTGCTGGCGTGCGAAATAAGCGCCTCCCGCGGCACATCTTTCACAACTTTCCATTTCGTGCCGGGCACCAGCGCGGGCTGCCCGCTCGCGGCTGCGGATTTAAGTGGCATTACGCCTTGCGCCAGGTTCACCGGACTCTTGCCGTGATTATCGAGAGGGTGGCTCGGGACGATGCCGACGGTGCTGCCGGAGCGCACGAACGTCGCGGTGACCGGATGAAATCTTACCGGTAAACCGCCACCACCAAATCCCGTGGGCGCCCACAGCCAGCCAATTCCCGGTTGAAATATCCAGCCACCGTAATGGTATGGCAGCCAGCCCCATGGCTGATTTCCGATGAAGGACCAGCCGAGCCCGGATTGAAAATACCAGTTGCCGTAATCAAACGGGGACCAACCGATACCTACGCCGTACGGTTGCCATCCGTAGCCGAATCCGGCGATGGGATAAAACCCGCCGTAGGTGTAGAGATCACCAAAGCCCGAAGTGTAGTTATAGGAATTCGAATAGTGCAGAGCGGCGTTGGTGGAGGTGACTACACTGTCTTCGCGGCCAGAAACCCAGCGATCAAAATCGTCGCTCTCCGGAGCTTGTCCGACAGTGGCGACCGCCGTTTCACCCGCGCGCATCGTCAGTGATTGCCCTTTGAAAAGCGTTTTGGTGTCGTCCTTATAGACGACGGACACCCGGCCCTTGTTCACCGCCACGGTGCTGCCGTCGTCAAAGTTGTCCATCCGAAAGTTTGAGCGGCCAACGACTTCGGCGGTGAAGTCGCCGCCAGTAACGCTGAAATAATCCGCGCGCGCAGGATTGGCGTAGAACGAGCCGGTACCCTGGCGAAGAATCAGGCGGGTGGTGAAGGAACCATCTTCCAGCGACAGATCAAAAAATTCCAGAACGCTGTTTTCGTTGATGAAAGCCATAGCGCCATTTTCAAATTCCACCTGGGCGCGGCCATTGTCAGTGGCGATCACATCGTGCTCGCGGATCGGGAGATTAAGCTCTGCACGACTCCACACAGCTTTGTCATTGGCCAGCGGATCGCCTTTGGAGTCATGCAGAATGCGCACATCTCCTTGGACCAGACTGAGGCGGATAATGCGAGCACTGCCCGCTTGGGTGTAAACCGGCTGAAAAGCAGCCAGCGACAAAGCAAAGACAAAAATAATAGCGAAGCGAAGATAAGAGCGGAACGTCATGGAATACCCCGTGCCGGCCAAACGCCGACTGATAACAATTTGATGCGAAGGAGAAAGACGGCGTTGCCGAGCGCCAGTATGGTCTCTCCCGGGGGAGTAGGCGTCAATACCCATACAATCGAATGAAATCGCGGCGGGGTGTCTTTTTGAAGTGATTCGGTGCCGGAAATTCAGCGCAACTGGCCGGAGCGTCCGAACGAACTACGCATGTTGGCGCGATCCAGATTCTCACGGAGGTTCATGAGGGTAAGAAAGGTGCTGAGGATGCGGGCCTTGAGGTCATCGGTGAGCGGCAAGCCGCTAGTGGCCACCCGGGCGAGATGCTCGCCATGTTCGGAGATGAACTTCATGATTTCGCGTTGCCGTTCGTGCGGCGCGTTCCCGAGCGCGGTCTCGCGGCGCATGCCTGCGCAACTGTTTTCGACGGACAAGGTGAAATGCAAAACACACAAATTATGCTCGCGCAGAGCGGCAGGCACTTCGACTTTGCAGCCTTTCACTTCGCAAGCGTTGGTCATGTGGAGCCGGGAATGGCTTATTTGATAGGTAACATTGTCAGTCGCCAAAATCCAGCATGCGCTCACAGTGATGCGGCGAATCCTACACGAGGCACCCTAGCCCCTGGCATTCGAACGCTGCAAACATAAAAACGTTGACACGTGTCTATGCCGACTGTATAAAAATACAGCACGTTGTATATTCGATTTTTGAGGGCTTCGTGGGCGCACGTAAAACATTTCGGCACGGACAGATTCTGCGGCTGGTAAGCGATGGCTCCATCAGCAACCAAGAAGAATTGCGCCGCAGACTCGCAGCGCAGCGTTTGCGTGTGACGCAGGCAACGCTTTCGCGCGACATCCAGGAGTTGCGGCTGGTGAAAACGCACAGTGGTTATAAAACTGCGACCGCTTTGCCTGAAGACTTTGCTCCTTTGCCGCGACTGGCGCACGCTTTACGCGAATTTCTGCAGGATATTCGTCCGGCGGAAAACTTGCTGGTGCTGAAGACGCCGCCGAGCGGCGCGCAACCACTGGCGGCGGCGGTGGACAGCGCCAAGTTCCCAGAAATCGCCGGAACCATCGCGGGCGATGACACTGTGCTGATCATCACTCCAAATAAGAGGACTCGGGAATCGCTGCAGAAACGCATCGAAGCGCTGGTCAAGTGAGAAATCCCAGCCACATCGCGGTAGTTGGCGTGACCGGCTACACCGGCTTCGAGCTGGCGCGGTTATTGGTGCGCCATCCGCGCGTGGAAGCAGCGACGTTTTATATGCGCGACACGCATGGCGCTAAGTGCGTCGACGAGCTGTTCCCGCAACTCCGAGGACGCGGTGACGCAACGTTGCGGACATTATCGGTGGAAGCTATTGTCGACAGCTCCGCCGGCACCGCTTTTTTGGCCACACCCCACGATGTTTCGGCGACGCTGGCTCCAACTCTGGTGGAAGCCGGGCTGCGGGTGGTGGATTTGAGCGGCGCGTTTCGTTTCCGCGAGCAAGAAACGTTCAAAAATTGGTACAAGCTGGCGGCGCCTCCCGCGGAAATGCTGGCCGAGGCAGCGTACGGCGTCCCGGAACTATATGCCGACAAAATTAAAGGCGGCCGCATCGTCGCGAATCCTGGCTGCTACGCCACCAGCGTCATTTTGGCACTCAGGCCTTTAACGGATGCTGGATGGATCGCCCCGAATAGCAGCGTGGTGTGCGATTGCAAATCAGGAGCCAGCGGCGCCGGCAAAGAATTGCGGCGCGATTTGCAGTTCGTTGAGGTAGACGACAATTTCAAAGCCTACAATCTGTTTTCGCACCGTCACACGCCGGAAATCCTGGAGCACACTGGCCTGACGGAGGCCCAAGTGATTTTCTCCACGCACCTGCTGCCCGTTAGCCGCGGAATTCTTTCCACTATTTACGTGAATCTGCAATCTCCGCAAGAACCAGCGGTTATCGAAGCGCTCTATCGCAGATTCTATGCCGGCCGGCCGATGGTGCGGATCTGGAGCGCGGGATCGCTGCCCGAGCTGCAGCACGTGACGCACACAAACTTCTGCGACATCGGCTTTGCGCTGGATAAAAGCGGTTCCCGGCTGGTGATTGTTTCCTGCCTGGACAATCTTGGCAAAGGCTCCGCCGGGCAAGCGGTGCAGAATTTCAACCACATGCTGGGGATACAGGAGCAAACCGCACTGCAATGAAAATCGTAATCAAATTTGCCGGAGCTTTGCTGGAAGACGATGCCACGGTACGCGGCCTGGCGCGCCAGGTGGCGGCGCTTGCCAAGGACGGCCACCAGATTCTTGTGGTTCACGGTGGCGGGCGCCTTTTTACCGCTACGCTCAAACGCATGGGCATCGAAAGCAAATTTGTTGGCGGACTGCGAGTCACCGATCGCGAATCGCGCGATGTGGCGGTGATGGTGTTCGCAGGCTTGTTGAATAAAAAAGTGGCTGCGGCGATTTCCGCGGAAGGCCAGCCCTCCGTCGGGGTCTCGGCGGCAGACGCGCAGTGCTTCACCGCGGACGCCATGATGCATAACGAAGTGCAGGGCGGCCTCGGCTTCGTCGGCTATCTCACGGGAATGAATACCAGGTTCATCGAGTCGCTGTGGGATGACGGCTTGCTGCCGGTGGCGCCATGCCTTGGCATGGGTGCGGACAACGAGCTGTATAACATCAATGCTGATCACATGGCGGCTGCATGCGCGGAATATCTCCAAGCCGATCAATTGATTTATCTCACCGACGTCGCCGGGGTGCTGGACGGCGAACGAGTGCTCTCGGTAGTGAGCTGCGAGGATATCGAGCGGTTGGTGCAGTCCCGAGTCGTTTCAGGCGGGATGATCCTGAAACTGGAAGCCGCCAAACGAGCCATCGAAGGCGGTGTGCGGGAAGTTCGTATCGTTGGCGGTACGGGGCCAGACGCGCTGCTGCTGGCGTCGCGCTCGGAAGAGTCTCGCGCTGTCGGGGAATCACCGAATATTCCAGGCACCCTGATCATGCGCGAGCCACGTAACCCCGCGCAGGCCGCGCTCTCGGCGGCATGATGCCCAAGCTTCGAAAAAAATCGGCAGCTGCGCGATCCGGCCAATTCGCCAAGCATGCGCGGACGAAAAGCGTACCGGCCAAAACGGACGCGCGTGTGCAGGAAGCGGAAAAGTATCTACTCCCGACTTACAAGCGGCAGCCTTTTTTGCTGGAGCGTGGCAGCGGTTGCTATGTATTCGACGCGCGCGGAAAGAAATATCTCGATTTTCTAGGCGGCATCGCCGTCAACGCGCTGGGTCACGCCCACCCAAAAATTACCAAAGTAATTCGGCGTGAAGCCGGGCGGGCCATTCATTTTTCAAACCTCTATCACAACGGCTATCAAGGGCCGCTGGCGAAAAAACTGGTTGCGTGGTCGGGGCTCAACCGGGTGTTCTTCTGTAACAGCGGTACGGAAGCGATTGATGGGGCCATGAAGCTCGCGCGGCTTTGCGCACGCAAGTCCGAAGAAGCAGCGGGGCAATCAGCGAAGAAGCACCGGTTTCTGGCGCTGGAGAATTCTTTTCACGGGCGGACTTTTGGCGCAATCAGCGTTACGGCCACGGAAAAATACCGTTTGCCGTTTGCGCCCGTCGTCCCGGGAGTCGAATTTGTGCGCTTCAACGATGTGGCAGATTTGGAGTCGAAATTCAACGACTCCGTTTGCGGGATTCTTTTGGAAACCGTGCAGGGTGAAGGCGGGATTTATCCTGTAAGCGAGAAATTCTGGAATCGCGCACGCGAGCTGGCGACGGAGCACGGGGCGTTGCTGATCGCGGATGAGATTCAGTGTGGACTCGGCCGAACAGGCCGGAAGTTCGCTTACCAGCGTTTTGCTTCTAAGCCGGATATTGCGGTGATCGCCAAGCCGCTGGCGGCGGGCTTGCCCCTTGGCGCAATTCTGGCCAGCAATGAAGTGGCCACGCACGTTGCGCCGGGGCTGCATGGCACGACTTTTGGCGGCGGCCCTTTAATTTGTGCTGTTGCGCTGGAATGTCTGAAAATTCTCGAAGGCGAACGGTTGTTGGAGAACGCCCGCGACCGCGGCGAAGAACTGCGCACCGGTTTGCAGACGCTGGCCGCAAAATTTGATTTCATTCGCGAAGTTCGCGCCGAAGGGTTAATGATTGGCATCCAGCTCTCAATCGAAGGCGCAGCGCTGGTAGCCGAAGCCGCCAAGCAAGGCCTGTTGATCAACTGTACGCACGAATACATTATTCGGCTTTTGCCGCCGCTCATCATTACGCGGGCTCAAGTGCGCGAATTCCTCAAAAAATTCGAGGCTGTGCTGGCCGCCTTCTCGGCACACCCTTCTTCCGCTGAAGTAAATGCGCCCGCTGTTCAAACCCTGAATTCCTACACTACGGCAAGGTGAAAAGATGACGGCAACGATGCTTGCTGCACCCATTTTATTGTCGAACGATCTGCTCACGGGAGCGGAGTGGAACCCGCCGCAGACGCGCGAATTGCTGCACCTCGCCGCGGACATCAAGGCGCATCCTGGCCGGTATGCCTCGACACTACGCGGCAAATTCATCGCGCTGATTTTTGAAAAACCTTCACTGCGCACGCGCGTGACCTTCGAAGTGGGCATTCAAAGCATGGGCGGCTCGGTGGTTTTTCTGGACCACACGCAGGCGCGGCTCGGCGAACGAGAATGTATTTCCGACGTAGCCCGCAACCTGGAGCGCTGGGTGCACGGCATTGTCGCGCGTGTTTACGAGCAACGCGTGCTTGAAGAACTGGCCGCCAATACCGACATACCGGTGATAAATGCGCTTTCGGATAAATTCCATCCCTGCCAGGGATTGGCGGATTTCATGACGCTGGAAGAAAAAGTCGGGTCGCAGCGTGGCTTCAAACTGGCGTACGTCGGCGATGGCAACAACGTCTGTCACTCATTGATATTCCTGGCGGCGCGGCTCGGCGTGCATCTTCGGGTTGCCACGCCGCGTCGCTATGCGCCATCGCCAGAAGTTGTGCAGGAAGCGAAACGTGTGGCGCGGGAGACGCGGGCGAAAATTGAATTGTTGAGTGATCCATGCGAAGCGGTTTCTGGCGCGCAGGGTGTGTACACGGATGCGTGGACCAGCATGGGCTTCGAAGCTGAAGGCGATGTGCGCGAAACCGTATTCCGGCCCTACCAGGTAAACGCCGAGTTGATGGCCCTGGCGGCGCCTGAGGCGTTGTTCCTGCACTGTCTTCCGGCGCACCGCAACCACGAAGTTACTTCTGAGGTACTCGATGGCCCGCAGTCCGTGGTGCTCGATCAATCGGAAAATCGCATGTATGTGCAGAAAGCGATTCTTCATACGCTTTTCAGTTGATCACATCAAATTGTCACGACGGCGCGGTGGTTTGCAAATCCGCGCACTGCTTGTCTAAGCGACGTTTCAACCGATGCGAAGATTTATTTGTGAGGAAGAGGAATCGTGAGTAAAGAAGCTTACAAACCCAAGAAAGTTGTGCTGGCTTATTCCGGCGGGCTGGATACGTCCATCATCATCCCGTGGCTGAAAGAGAATTACGGATGCGAAGTCATTGCCGTCATCGGGGACGTCGGGCAACAGGAAGATCTGGAGGCTGCGCGCAAAAAGGCTCTCGCGACCGGCGCTTCCACTGCGGTAGTAGAAGATTTGCGCGAAGAATTTGTGCGCGACTACATCTGGCCCACTCTGCGAGCCGGCGCGGTATACGAGCACACCTATTTGCTCGGTACTTCTATGGCGCGGCCGGTGATTGCCAAACGGCAGGCGGAAATCGCTTTGAAACTGGGAGCCGACGGACTCTCCCACGGCTGCACTGGAAAAGGCAACGATCAGGTGCGCTTCGAGTTGGCGTACAAAGCCATCGCTCCGAATGTCCGCATCATCGCGCCCTGGCGCGAGTGGGACATAGACTCGCGCGAAGATGCCATCGCTTACGCCCAGAAGCACAACATCCCCGTGGAGCAGAGCAAGAAAAATATTTACAGCCGCGATCGCAATATCTGGCACCTTAGCCACGAAGGCGGCGAGTTGGAAGATCCCGCGAATTCGCCGAACGAAGCCATGTGGCAGTGGATTGCTTCTCCTCAGAATGCGCCAGATAAAGCAGAAGAGGTTGAGATCGGTTTCGAATCGGGCGCACCCGTTTCTGTGAACGGCGCCAAGCTTGGCCCCGTGGATTTGCTGAACACCCTGAATGAAATCGCCGCGAAACATGGCGTGGGGCGCACGGACATCGTCGAGAATCGCCTGGTGGGCATGAAGTCCCGCGGTGCTTACGAAACTCCCGGCGGAACTTTGCTGATCACTGCACATCGCGAACTGGAAACGCTGACCGTGGATCGCGAAACGGCACATTTTCAGCAAGCTTTGTCGCTGCGCTATGCGGAACTGGTTTACTACGGGTTGTGGTTTTCGCCGCTACGTGCTGCGCTGGATGGGTTTTTCAACGCATCGCAGGAGCGCGTGACTGGGACCGTCGGATTGAAACTCTGGAAAGGCAATCTTAACGTGACGAAAAGAGTTTCGCCCTTTTCGCTTTATCGCACCGATCTGGCGAGCTTCACCATGGGCCGCTACAACCCCAAGGATGCCGAAGGATTCATTAATCTCTTCGCATTGCCGGTTACCGTGCGGCCGAAAGCTAAAGCCGAACGCGGAAATTAGAAATTGATAGCTGTTGTGCAAACTGTGAGATGGTTTTGAGCGTACTAGAAAAACCAGATATGACGGAACGCAAAGATGATCGCTTGTGGGGCGGGCGCTTCGAAAGCGCGCCCGACGCCGGCTTCGACGCGTTCCAGAAGTCTTTTGCGTTCGACCGGCGATTGTTGCCTTATGAGCTGGCCGTGGATCGTGCCTGGGCCAAAGCCCTCGAGGGCGGGAAGATACTAAGCACTGACGAAGTACAACAAACGGTGGCGGCGCTCGATCGCATAGCACATCGCGCTGCAAACGATAAGCAGTGGCTGGACTCCTCAGGCGCCGAAGATGTGCATCACTTCGTGGAAAAAGCCCTGGTCGAAGAATTGGGCCCGTTGGGATGGAAACTGCACACCGGCCGCAGCCGAAACGAATTAGTAGCCACAGATTTCCGGATGTTCGTAAAAGAGGCAGCGGCTGCTTCAAACGAATCGGTCACCCGGCTGATTCACGCATTCGTTGGGCAGGCCCGAGAAAATTTTCACCTCCCAATGGCGGGAATGACCCATATGCAACATGCCCAGCCCATTCTGGTTTCGCATTTTTTGCTGGCACATGCGGAAGCGTTTCTGAGAGACCTTGCGCGACTGGACAACGCGATCGCCGGCGCTGATGCTTGTCCCATGGGTTCGGGTGCGCTGGCCGGCTGCTCTTTCGCGATCGATCGCGAAGCCATCGCGCGCGAACTTGGATTTTCGCGCCTCACGGCGAACAGTCTGGATGCTGTCAGCGACCGCGATTTCGCGCTCGATTATCTTTTCGCTCTCTCCGGGATCGCCACGCACCTTTCACGGCTGGCCGAGGATTTTGTGATGTTCGCCTCCCAGGAATCTGGCTACGTGATTCTGCCCGACGAATATTCCACCGGAAGCAGTCTGATGCCGCATAAAAAAAATCCCGACGCCTGGGAGCTGCTGCGCGGCAAGAGCGGGCGGATTACGGGAGCGCTGGTGGCCTTACTGACAACTCTCAAAGGTTTGCCCACCGGATACCAGCGAGATCTGCAGGAAGATAAGGAATCACTTTTTGCGGCGCATGATCAAATCGTGGCTATGCTGGGCGTTGCAACCGGAGCGTTGGCGGCTACAAAGTTTAACGAAGCACGATTGCGGGCGGCAGCGGGAAATGACGCGCTACTGGCAACCGAAGCGGCTGACTATCTGGTGCGCCGCGGCCTGCCTTTCCGCCAGGCTCATGATGTGGTTGGTAAGCTTTTACGCGAAGGGGAACGTCAAAGTAGAGTGTGGACGAAACTTCCGCTCGCAGAGCTCAAAAAGCTTTCACCTTTATTTGAAGATGATTTTTTCGCCGGTTTGAATGTGGAATCCGCGCTCGCTGCGAAAGCTGTTCCGGGCGGCACGGCGCGTGAATATGTGCGCAGGGCTTGTGAGCGGCTGGAGCAAAAACTAAAGGACCGAGGAGCTGTTAGATGAAAACATCAAGCGGCATCACGCAACAAACATCTGCGGTGGTAGCGGAGGATCGGAGGCCTCTTCCGTGAGCCTCGCGCTCACGCCCCGGACGTTCCCGCAATGAAGCACGCCCTGTCTGAAGCTTCTCTTCCCCATGGTTTTCGTTTCGCCGCGACCGCGTGCGGCCTCAAAAAAACTGGCGCGCTCGATCTGGGTTTGTTATGCAGTGACTTTCCCGCAACCGCTGCCGCGGTATTCACGCAAAATCTGGTGGTCGCGGCGCCCGTAACCATATCCAGGAATCATCTGCGGGCTTCAAAGGGGAGGATGCGCGGCGTGGTGGTAAATGCCGGCAACGCCAACTGCGCTACCGGGCCGGCTGGTTACGCTGCAACGGAACGCACCGTTGTGGAAGCCGCGCGACGATTAGGATGCCGCCCGGAAGAGCTTTTTGTGTGTTCCACTGGCGTGATCGGCGTGACGCTGCCGGTGGAAAAGATATTGCGTGCGCTACCAGTGATTGCGCGGCATCGCAGGCCGTCGGCGCGTTCGTTCGCGGAGCTTTCTCTCGCCATTTGCACCACCGATACTCGTCCAAAGACCGCCTCTTCCTTTTTCAAAATGGCCGGGAAGCGAATTCATTTTGTGGGCTGCGCCAAAGGCGCGGGAATGATTCATCCCAATATGGCCACCATGCTGGCGTTTGTGATCACCGATGCGGCGATAGCGCCCGGCTTGTTGCAAAAAACCCTTCGCGACGTAACTTCCCGTACGTTCAACGCCATTTCCATTGATGGCGACACCTCTACCAACGACACGCTGCTGGTATTGGCCAACGGGTCCGCGAGAGCTCCCGTTATCAAGGCGGGCTCAGCCGCTCATAAATTGTTTACTGCAGCGCTGGAAGAAGTGTGCCGTTCACTGGCGCTGCAAATCGTCGCCGACGGTGAAGGCGCCCAACGCGTGATTGAGATTGAAGTCCGTGGAGCAAAGAGTGAGCGCGCCGCCCGCCGCATTGCTGAAACCATCGCAACATCTCCGCTGGTGAAAACCGCCTTCGCCGGCGGCGATCCCAACTGGGGGCGCATTTTCGCGGCGGCCGGACGCTCCGGAATAAGTTTCGATCCGGCCTTGGTTGACATTGATATGGCGGGCATAGCGGTTCTGCGTCGCGGGAAGCCGTTGGATTTCAACGAGCGGGCCGCAAGTAACCGGCTGCTCGCCAAGCACGTCCCAATCATTGTGAACATGCATTCCGGCGCCGCCGTGGCACGCTACTGGACTTGTGATTTCACCGCCGAGTATGTGCGCATTAATGCCAGCTATCGGACGTGATGCGGGCCAGGATGCCAAATCATTCCGATTGCAAAACCGTTTATTTTTCGAGAGGATTTCACTGACCGCTGAAGTCACGGTCTGCGTCCGCGGTGGCTCGGCCCATACGACTGCCCGAACTCGCCAGCTGTTCCTTCAGTGCGCTCCGCAACTCGCAGTGGAGCTGCGGAAAGAAGGAGTACGCTGGTGAAGAAGCTCTATATCGGAAACCTTCCGTTTTCCACGACGGACGAACAGTTGAACGAATGGTTTGCCCAAGTTGGCGTCACTCCCTCCGCCGTGAATCTGATTCGCGACCGCTTCACAGGACAGTCACGTGGATTCGCGTTTGTGGAAGTGAACAATGACGAAGACGCGGAGCGCGCGATCAATTCCCTCAATGGACAAAATTTTGGGGGACGTAATCTCGTGGTCAACGAAGCTCGCCCGCAAGCCGAGCGTGCAGGGGGCGGGGGTGGCGGCCGGCCTGGCGGTGGCGGAGGCGGGGGCTATGGAGGCGGTCGTGGAGGTCACGGCGGCGGTGGTGGTGGCCGAGGCGGTGGCGGTGGTCGCGGCGGAGATCGGGGTGGTGACCGCGGAGGTGATCGCGGCAATCGGTGGTAAAAGTCAATCCTCCGGCAGTGCGATGTGCTGGTTCAATAATCCAAGCGCCGCTGTTGCGCCTGGTGTTTGCAACACGAAATCCTTCCTCCTTTGAACCCTTGCGGTATCAGGCTGGATAATCGATTTCCTACAGAACGGACACGTCTCCCAAGCCCCCTCGATGTGAAACAAAACGGCTAATGTCGTGTTTGAAACATTGTGAGAAGAAACAGTCTGTGTTTACAGGATTGTGAAGTATATCTCTAACTCCGGTGATAGAAGTTATTGCCGCTTAGCCGGGTGATCTTAAAAGAAGTGAACCTTAAGCGCGGTGGCAGCATCCAAAGATTGCAGCGAGCCGTATCTAACATCAGTGGTAGCGTTTTTAGCAGCAAACAGCACCGGCGATGAAGCGATGACTACCTGGCACAAACGAGATTGGAAACAGTTTTACGAACTGGCGCGCAGGCCTTGGCAGCGTCACCGTCCTCCCCGGCCGATTTATCCTACGGGGATCAATCGCGTGCTGCCCGCGGCAGGATTTAGTCTTTCGGAGCTGGATGACGCGGGTTTGGATTTGGACGTGGCCGAGAGCCTCGGCTTGCCGGTGGACGCCGGGCGCATCGGAGCCTACGGCCCCAACGTTACCACCCTGCGGGACTTCGTTCGTTCTTCCCGTCAACCTTTATAACCGCGGGTTTGGCCTACTAATCGGACACCGCATTTGGCGCTTTGGCATGCTGGCGCGTAAAATGAGTGCTGATCATTCCATGGCCGCACCTTTTAACATCCTGTCGAACTCGAACGTCCCGCCTCCAGCGTTTGCTCCATCCGCTCACCCGCGTCCGGAATGGCTGCGCGTCAAATTTTTTGGCGGGGAGCGCTACCAGGACCTGAAGCGCATTATGCGCACGCTGGATTTGCATACCGTGTGCGAAAGCGCCCGCTGCCCGAACATGGGCGAATGCTGGGAACATGGCACGGCGACGTTCATGATTCTTGGCGATATCTGCACCCGGGCTTGCGGATTTTGTGCCGTGCCTTCCGGCAAACCTGCCGGGCCGCCGGACGAGAACGAACCGGAGCGGGTCGCTGAAGCGGTGGCGAAAATGGGCCTGCGCTACGCGGTGGTGACTTCCGTGAATCGCGATGACCAGCCTGACGGCGGCGCGCAGATATTTGCTCGAACCATCCAGGAGATTCGGCGCAGGGTGCCAGGCTGCAAAGTGGAAGTATTAATTCCCGATTTCCGCGGTAACTGGGACGCGCTGAATGTGGTGCTGGCCACGCGGCCTGACGTTTTGAATCACAATACCGAAACAGTCCCGAGACTGTATCGCCAGGTCCGCAAAGGCGCGCTGTATGAGCGTTCACTAGAATTGCTGAAGCGCGCCAAATCCGCGCATCCCGAAGTGCCTACCAAGACCGGATTGATGCTGGGATTAGGCGAGGAAAAAGATGAAGTGCTTGCCACCATGCAGGATCTCGCAAACCAGGGCACCAATATATTGACGCTGGGACAATATCTGCAGCCTACCCGGGAACATCTTCCGGTGGTTCGTTACGTGCATCCCGACGAATTTGCGGAATTCAAAATCCTGGGCGAAGGCATGGGGTTCAATCACGTGGAAGCGGGCCCCCTGGTGCGCTCTTCCTATCACGCTTTCGAACAAACCGAGTCCGCGCACAAGTAAGCACTCAACGCGAATCCATCGAGTTTTCTTAACGCCAAACAAAAACAGCGCCTCTCGCGAGACGCTGTGGGTAACTCAATCTGATTTGATGGCTTTATGCGGTTGCTGCTGCGGCGGCCGCTGCAGCTTTCTTCGCGGCTTTCGCTGCCGTCGAAGCTTTCCGGCGGCGCTTGGTCTTAGGAGGCGTTGCGGGCGCTTCACCAATCAGTTCTGCAGTCATAATGCTGGTAACAAACAGTTTCGGGCCGTGATCGTCGAAATCCACCGAGGTACGATCCATATCGGAAGCAGTCACGATTCCGAGGCCGTAAACTTCATGCTTGATGGTCTGACCTTCTTGCATCGATTGCACATTACCCTCCCAGGCGCTTGATTCGAATGGCTTGGTTCGGACTCTGAACCAGGTAGGCTGAAGATTTCTGCCTCAGACCTTCTCTGTCGAGGCGCAAAAGCGATTACTTGGATATATTACTACGAAAACTGCCGATTGTCCAGAGGAGGCGAAATGGCGGAGATAGGGTTAAACTATTGATAATGCTGTAGTTAAGATGCTCTTTGCAGTGGCCGATTAGTCTAACGCTTCCGGCTGGAGGTTCAAATGACCTTCCCCTGCAGCCTTCTTTTCCCAGTACTTACGTATCCAAGCCTCAAAACTCTTGCCGGCCGCCGTGTCGCGTCCGCTGAATCCCAAGGCCGATATATCGGCATAACAGATCTTCGCCCGGGGACTGGAGTCTTTGGGGAGGATGCGTACAAAGCTGGTCGAAAGTGACGGTCCGGCGATGCGATCGAAGATGTAACCTTCGATTTTGCGGCCATCCCTGGTGGTCACCGTCACGTCGCCGCGATAGTCAAAGGCTTTCTCGAGCGCTACGCGAATATCGTCTTCGCTGGCCAGCTCGGGCACCCAGCCTTCGATGCCTTCATGAATTGTGCCGGGAGCCACTTCCAAGTTGTCGGGATTTTGTTTCACTGCAGGTGCTTGGTCGGCGGTGTTCATGGTTCCAGTCTCGGATTTGCCGCTGCCGGAATTCAAACGCGGGTCTCCGTCAGTTGACCCTTGCTGGCATCAATCTGCACCAACGGGTTGTAGGCATGAACCGGTTTGGCCGGTTCATTGAGGAGCGCCAGAGCGTCGGCGTCTTCGTATTTCCCAGAGAGCGTGGCTTTCGCGGTGGCCCACAAACCTCGGAGCCCGCTGAAGGTGTGATCTACCGCGGAGGCTTCGTAGCCGCTGTGCACCATGCAGTTGGCGCACTTGGGATTACCGGATTCGGTGCCGTAGCTCTGCCACGCGGTGGCGTCCAGCAATTCCTTGAAGGTGTCGGCGTAGCCGTCCTGCAGCAGGTAGCACGGCTTTTGCCAGCCGAATACGTTATAGGTCGGCATGCCCCAGGGAGTGCAGGCGTAGGTTCGCTTGCCCATCAGAAATTCCAGAAACAGCGGCGACTGGTTGAACTGCCAAGAGGATTTGCGATTCGACAAAATCGCGCGGAACAGGCGGCGAGTGCGCGCGCGTCCCAGGAAATGCCGCTGGTCGGGCGCCTTGTCGTAGGAATAGCCCGGCGAAAGCATCATGCCTTCGACGCCCAGTTCCATCATTTCGTCAAAAAATCCGCGGACGCTATTGGGATCGGCGCCGTCAAAAAGCGTGGTGTTGGTGGTCACGCGGAAGCCCTGCTTCACGGCTTCGCGCACGCCGTCAATAGCCAGATCATAGCCACCTTCGCGGCAGACAGAAAAATCGTGGTGCTCGCGCTGACCGTCTACGTGAACGGAAAACGTCAGATACTTGCTGGGCTTGAACAGGTGGAGTTTTTCCTTCAGCAGCAGCGCATTGGTGCAGAGATAAATATATTTCTTGCGGGCAACCAGGCCCTCAACAATCTTATCAATCTGGGAATGCATCAGCGGTTCGCCGCCGGGAATCGAGACCATCGGCGTGCCGCACTCATCCACTGCTTTAAAACATTCTTCCGGCGACAATTCCTTCTTCAAAATGTGTGCGGGGTATTGGATTTTGCCGCAGCCGGCACAAGCCAGGTTGCAGCGAAAAAGCGGCTCCAGCATCAGGACGAACGGGTAGCGCTTGCGTCCCATCACTTTCTGCTTGAGGACGTAGGTCGCAACCGTCCACATCTGTGAGATTGGTACTGGCATCGTTGTGATTACCCTGCGTTTTCCAAAAAACTCGGCTCCTTGGGCGCGCCTTCGCACCCGGGCCTTACTAATATTGTACCCGATGTAACGCTGTTTCTGCCCACCGCTTTCCGCAACCAAAGTGCCCTTGGTGTCGCTTAGGCTCAACAAAATTGGCCCCTCTCGCGGCGTACAATTGTTGCAGCCCTGGCTGAGCCCGACCCGATCCATATGTATCGAGAAAATCTCCTCTCATTATTTAGCGACTTCAATCGTTACCGCAACGATATCGCCATCATCCAGAAACGCGGCTATCGTCGCGAAACCTGGAGCTACGGGAAATTGATTGCCGTTTCTCAGGCTTGGGCGCATGCGCTGCGCCAACGCGGCATCAGCACTGGCGACCACGTCATGTTGTGGGCCCCTAACAGTGCCGAATGGATTGCCGCTTTTTGGGGTTGCTTACTGTGCGGCGCGGTCACTGTGCCCATGGACGACGGCGCCAGTGAAGACTTCGTCACGCGTGTCGCGCGGGATGCCGCCGTCAAGATGGTTTTTACCACAGGCGAAAGAGCGGGCGGGGACTTGAAGCTATTTGCCCCGGAAGTGCAAGTCGTAAACATGCACGACCTGGCTATCGAGGCTGAATTGGGTTCTTCCCCCAGATGCGATTTATTCTCGAATGTTCCCGTGAAGCGAACGCACGTCGCGGAAATCCTTTTCACTTCCGGCACTACCTCAGAGCCGCGAGGAGTCGTGCTCACGCATGGAAATTTCCTCGCTAACCTGGAGCCACTGGAGGAGGGCATCGCAGCTTATTCCAAGTACGAGCGCTGGTTTCATCCCCTGCGTTTCGTGACGCTGGTGCCACTGAGCCATGTGTTTGGACAATTCATGGCGCTGTTCGTTCCGCCGCTGCTTGGAGCGGGGATCGTATTCGAGCCTTCCGCAAGCCCCAGCGAAATCATGGGATCGATCAAGCGGGAGCGCGCTGTGGCGATGGTCGCTGTACCGCGCATGCTCGAATCATTGCGTTCTGCGCTGGAACGCGAATTCTCCACGCAAGGTGACTGGCTAGCGGGCGCCTTGAAAGCCGCTGAAGGAAAAAAATCCCTCCGCCGCGCCTGGATATTCCGGCGGATTCATCGGCGGCTGGGCTGGAAATTCTGGGCCTTTATTTCCGGCGGCGCCGCTCTCGCGCAACGTGATGAAGAATTTTTCAAGCGCCTTGGATATGCGGTGGTGCAAGGCTATGGAATGACGGAAACGGCCTCGTTGATCAGCTTGAATCATCCGTTCAGCGCTGCCGAGGGTTCCATCGGTAAGGTCTTGCCGGGACGCGAATTCCGGTTGGCGGAGGATGGAGAAATTCTGGTGCGCGGTGAAAATGTTTCCGCCGGCTACTGGAAAGCGGGAGAAGTGCAGCGAGGCGAAGTGAACGACTGGCTGCACACCGGCGATATCGGGGAAATGGACGCCGCTGGAAATCTTCATTTTCGCGGACGCAAGAAGAACGTGATGGTCACGGCGGCGGGCCTGAACATTTATCCCGAAGATCTGGAAAGCGCGTTGCGGAAACAGCCGGCTGTGCGCGATTGCGTGGTCATCCCGGTGAATCGTGGCGGAAACGCCGAGGCGTTTGCGGCTTTGCTGTTGGCGGATGGCCAAACTGAAAGCGCGGCAGACACAGCAGTCTCCAGCGCAAATGCAAGCCTGGCTGAATATCAGCGGATTCGCCAATGGATGATCTGGAATAAAGCGGATTTTCCCAGAACATCCACCGGGAAGCCGCTGCTTGCGCAGATTTCCGCTCGGGCGCACCAATTTATATCCGGCGCCGGAGCGGCCGGCGACACCCATCATCCAACTGACAATTCGGGTGCGAGCGATGGTGTTGAGCAGTTGGTTCGCCGCTTCACGGGCCGCAATTCCGAACGGAGCGCGTTGGAAGCCGACCTAAATCTCACCTCTCTCGATCGCGTGGAGCTGATGGACACGCTCGAAGCGAGATTCCAGGTGGAACTGGACGAAACTTCGTTTTCGAGCGCCAAGACGGTTGGCGACATTCAGAAGTTGTTAAAGCAGCCGGCCGCGAAGCACAGCGAGTACAGCTATCCGCGTTGGGCACAAACCAAACCCGTTCGCCTGTTGCGCCTGGCGATTTACTACCTGTTGGTTTGGCCCGCGACCATGCTGCTGGCCCATCCACGTATTGTGGGCCGTGAAAATCTTGCTTCGTTGCGCGGGCCGGTGCTGGTGATTTCGAATCACGTGACGCGCCGCTCGGATATCGGGTTGATCCTGGCCGCGCTTCCGCGACGCTACCGCCACAATCTGGCCACCGCGATGGGCGGCGAAACTCTGCGGCAGATGCGACGCCCTCCCCGCGACTGGTTCCCGGCAAAACGGTGGGCATATCAACTCGGCTATTGGCTGGTAACCGCGCTATTTAATGTTTTCCCGTTGCCGCAACGCTCCGGATTTCGGGAAAGTTTTCGATTCGCCGGCGAGTCAGTGGATCACGGATACAGCTTGCTGGTTTTCCCGGAAGGAGAAATCACGAAGGACGGCAACTTGACCCGGTTTCAAGTGGGCATCGGCCTGCTGGCAGAGAATCTCGGATTGCCGATCGTGCCGATGCGACTTGACGGAGTTTGGCAAATGAAGACCGCGCATCGCCGCCTGGCGCGCATCGGCGAAGTCACCGTTCGAATTGGCGCGCCCGTTCGCTTTCCCGCTGGCAATAATCCCGATACCGTCGCGCAAAGTCTGGAGCGCCTCGTCCGCGCGCTCTAATCCTTAGAGAACAGGCGCGCTGCACCTTCCGGCAACCAGAATTGATCTGTGGCAAAATGAATATCAGACGATCATGGCAGACAGAAGCACTCTCGATGTCGAACGTCCGGCGAAAACGGCGAAATCTTCCAAAAAGACCGCCGGGGGCGGGAAGAATGGCGCGGGGAGTAACCGCGAGCACGTGTATGAATTGTTCCGGCGCTGGGGCTTCTACGAAGCCAATCTCGATCCGCTGGATTTTCTCAAACCGTTAAAACATCCCGAACTCAACCTGAGCGGTCCCGACGCTGAAGAAGCGCGCGCGACGTATTGCGGAACGATCGGCGCCGAGTTCATGCACTTGCCGGAAGCGGAGCGCCGGCAATGGATTGCCGAACAAATGGAGAGCGCTGCGGCGGAAGTGGATCAGCGGAACGTCCTCGAACGGCTGATTCGCGCCGATCTTTTCGAACAGGTCTTGCAGGCACGCTATCTTGGCGCCAAACGTTTCTCTCTCGAAGGCGTCACGTCCTTAATTCCGCTGCTGGACTCCTTGCTGGAAGTCGCCGGCGAAAATGGCGCGCAGGAGTCGGTGATCGCCATGAGCCACCGCGGGCGTTTGAACGTCATGGTGCACACCGCGTGCAAGCCGGCGCATCAGGTGGTTTCAGGTTTTGAAGACGTGGATCCTCGCAGTGTTTTGGGCGCCGGAGATGTCAAGTATCACGTTGGTGCAACCGGAGTTTTTGAAACCGCTTCCGGAAAACAGATTGGCATTCACCTGGTTTCGAACCCGAGCCACCTGGAGGCCGTAGACCCCGTAGCCATGGGCCGTGCGCGCGCCAAACAGACGCGTCTGGGCGCGGAAAGCAAGAGAACCGTGGTGCCCATCGTGATGCATGGCGACGCCGCATTCGCCGGACAGGGAATCTGGGCCGAAACGCTGAATCTTGCGGACCTCAAGGCTTACACCGTCGGCGGCACCATTCACGTCATCGTAAATAATCTGATCGGTTTCACCACTCGCCCGGTGCAGGCGCAGTCCTCGCGTTTCGCTTCGGATATCGCCAAGCGCCAGTCCGTTCCGATTTTTCACGTAAACGCGGAAGACCCCGACGCCGTCGTGCGCGTTGGAAAAATAGCAGCAGAGTACCGCTCAGTTTTTGGCAGCGACGTGGTGGTGGACATCATCGGTTATCGCCGTCACGGGCATAGTGAAGTGGACGATCCCACCATCACGCAGCCGCTGCTTTACGAACGCATCAAGAGCCATCCGCAGTTGTGGAAGCTTTACGCTGAGCGTACGGGGATCGATCCGGCGGCAATCGTCGAAACCGTTCGCGCCGAATACGAAGGCGAACAGACCAAGGCGCGCGACCTGAAAAAGTTGCCGCACCTGCGAAAACTGCCGGACTACTGGTCGCCGTATCGACGCGGACGCTACGACGCTGCCATGGAAGTTGACACCGGTGTGCCGGTCGAAAAACTGGCGGAAATCACCGACGCGCTTTGCCGCAGTCCTGAAGGTTTCCACGTCCATCCCAAGATCGTGAAATTGCTGGAGCAGCGCGCGGAAATGGGGCATGGAAAGCGTCCCGTGGATTTTGGATTTGGCGAAGCCTTGGCTCTCGGCTCGCTGCTCTTGGAAGGCAATCCGGTCAGGCTGACCGGACAGGATACGCAGCGGGGAACTTTTAATCAGCGGCACGCGGTTCTGGTGGATACGGAGAACGAGCAGGAATATTTGTCGCTCGCCAACCTTGCGCCTGATGGACCGTTTTGCGAAATCGCGAACTCGCCCCTTTCCGAAGCTGCCTGTGTTGGTTTTGAATACGGTTTCAGCCGCGATTATCCGGAAGCGCTGGTGGCTTGGGAAGCGCAATTCGGCGATTTCGTGAACGGCGCGCAGGTCATCATCGATCAATTTATCAGCGCCGGTGAAGACAAGTGGGATCTGCCTTCAGGGCTGGTCATGCTGTTGCCCCATGGATACGAGGGACAAGGCCCGGAACACTCCAGCGCCCGCATCGAACGGTTTCTGCAACTTGCCGGCGAGGACAACATTCAGATTTGTCAGCCGTCCACGGCGGCGCAATACTTCCATATGTTGCGTAGGCAGGTACTCCGGCCCTGGCGTAAGCCGCTGATCGTCTTTACTCCGAAGAGCATGCTGCGGCATCCGGATGCCAGTTCGCCAATTCAGGATTTTGCCGAACCGCGATTCCTGCCTCTCGTTCCGGATCGCGAAGTGCAGGACGCGAAACGCATTCTGCTCGCTAGCGGGAAAGTGGGTCACGAGTTACGCGCCGAACGCCGCCGCCGCAAAGATACCGAGACGGCCATTTTTTTCCTCGACCAATTTTATCCGCTGCCCCGTCTCGACCTGACCGCGGCGATGGCCGAGCATCCTAACGCACGCGAAATTGTGTGGGTACAGGAAGAGCCGCGGAATATGGGCGGATTCTTTTTCGTGGTGCCGAGACTCGAGCGGCTGGCGAAAGAACTTGGATTGCGCGTGCGCTCCGTGAAGCGTTCCAGCAGCGCGAGCCCCGCGACAGGTTCAGCCAAAGCCCATGAGCTCGAACAGAAGACGTTGCTTACGCTGGCTTTCACCACGCACGCATCCAATTAGCCGCGCGAATTTAACCCCCACGTTTACACGACGTTCATAGGAATGTCATCTAACTCTTACAGCGTGGCTGTAACAATGAGATGTGACCGTTACATCGTTGAAAGATCAAGACCAGCCCGATAACTATCAAAACCCCGCTTCGTACGCTACACTGACGCCGAGCCGCCAAGCCTCGGCCTCTACCAGCATGAAGCGCATCCTGATTATTGAGGACGACCGCGACATCGTCGAATTGGTGCGCTACAACCTCGTCAATGAGGGTTTCCAGGTGAGCGCGGCTTCCGATGGCAACAGCGGACTGAGCGCCATCAAGAAAACTCCACCCGATTTGCTGCTGCTGGATCTGATGCTCCCCAAACTTTCCGGCCTGGACATCTGCCGGGAGATTCGCCGCGATGATTCGCTTAATCGGTTGCCGATTCTGATGCTTACCGCTCGCGGCGACGAAGCTGATCGCGTGGTCGGCCTCGAAATGGGCGCGGATGATTACGTGACCAAGCCGTTCAGCCCGCGCGAGCTGATTGCGCGAGTCAAGGCTTTATTGCGGCGCGCCGAACCGCCCAGCGATTCGCCACGGGTGATCGAAATTGGAAAACTGTCCATCGATCCGGCCTCCTATCGGGTCAGCCATTCAGGAAAAGCGGTGGCGCTCAGTACGCTGGAATTCCGTCTGTTGTATTATCTGGCTTCGCGCCCGAATCGCGTGTTCACTCGCGACCAACTGCTCGATGCCGTGTGGGGAACCGATCGATTCGTGACTCCCCGCAGCGTTGATGTTTACGTTCGCCGGCTGCGCGAAAAGATCGAACCGGACCCCGAGAATCCGATGCATTTGAAGACCGTACGCGGAGCTGGGTACCTGTTCGAAACTCGTGCGGCGTAACCTTTTCGCAAAACTCGGACTGACTTTTCTCGCACTGCTCATTAGCGCGATGCTCGCAGTCGGTTTACTGTCGGAGCGCGCTCTGCGCCGCGATTTCGAGCGCACCGCGTATTCCCAACTCACCGCAATCGCTGGCATCGCCCGAGCCAGGGCATCGGCGCTCCCCGCTTTGCCGCCGGCCAGGCCTGAAGACGCGGTTAAACTCCATGAATGGGTTTCGCAGATGGCGGCCAGCGGGGCGCGCGTTACGCTCATTTCCACTGAAGGCCAGGTTTTTGCCGATTCGCAATCCGATTCGCAAACGATGGAAAATCACGCCAACCGCCCGGAGGTCCGCCAAGCCTTGGCGGGGAGCGTTGGACGCGCCATCCGTCACAGCGTAACTCTGAACCGCGACTTGCTGTATTACGCCATTCGTTATGACGTCGCGGGTTCGACCCCCATCATTCTGCGTTTCGCCTTGCCCATTGAAACGGTGGACGAGGTAGCGAAATCGTTTCGGCGCAGTCTGTGGTTATCTTCGCTACTGATTCTGCTGGTTGCCGGAGCGGTAGCTTTGCAGATCTCACACATATTTTCCGATCGCGTGGAGCGCCTCAAGGAATTCTCCCGCCGCGTAGCCGCCGGTGATTTCCGCCCGATCGCCGCGGACAGTTCCGGCGACGCGCTCGAAGCCCTGGGCGCTTCCATGAATCGTACGGCGGCGCAGCTCGACGAGACCATTCACACTTTGACGGAGGAGCGCAATCTTTCGACCGCCATTTTAGGCAGCATGGTCGAGGGTGTCGCCGTCATAAACGCTTCGGAACGTCTGCTCTTCGCGAATCAAGGCTTTGCGGAAATACTCGGACTAAAGCTTCCCTTGAAATCCGGAAGCGCGCTGGTGGAAATTGTCCGCCAGACCGAATTGATTGAGGCGGTGCGAAGCGTACTGCATGGCGAAGCGCGTGTGGAATCCGAGATCGCCACCGGAACGCTGCGCCAGCATTTTTTTGCCGCCACGGTGGCCTCTGTGCGTGCGGGAGACACCCTAGGTGCGGTCCTGGTATTACACGACATCAGTGAATTGCGCCGCTTGGAACGAGTCAGGCGTGACTTCGTCGCGAATGTGTCCCACGAATTCAAGACTCCGCTGACCGCCATTCAGGGATTTGCCGAGACTTTGCTGGCCGGTGCCATCGACGATGCCCAAAACCGCGAACGCTTCCTCGAAATTATTCTGGAGCATTCCCGGCGCCTGGCGCGTTTGACCGACGATCTGCTGCGCCTTTCGCAAATGGATGCGGACCGCCTGGAGTTGGAGATTGACGAAGTGACCGTGGCGCAAATCGTGGACAGCTGTCTAGCGACGGCACAACATCGCGCCTTGGAAAACAGCCATCATCTTTCTCTAAGCGTACCGGTGCAAATGCCCAATGTGGCCGGTGATCGCCGCAGGCTCGCGGAAGTTTTGCAGAATCTGCTGGACAACGCCCGGCAGTACACCTTGCCTGGTGGCCAGATCGTTCTTAGCGCCGAAGCGAATGAGTCAGAAGTGATTTTCACGGTTTCCGACACCGGCATTGGAATCCCCCAGGCGGAGCAGGCGCGCATTTTCGAAAGATTCTACCGCGTGGATGCGGCGCGCTCGCGGGAAGCGGGCGGAACCGGCCTGGGTTTGGCTATCGCCAGGCATCTGATCGAGGCGCAAGGCGGGCGCATCTGGGTGGAAAGCGAAATTGGCAAGGGTTCGCAATTTCACTTTTCCGTTCCAATTTTCGATGCCGCGCGCAAAGACCACCGGCCTCCGCCATCAATGCCTGCACATCTGCGAAACAACGGCGGGCGCGTCCCTTCCGCATAAGCAGAGGCATTGCAAAGCGCCGTTCGTGCGACTCGTTCCGCAAATTAATTACGGCATTCATCTGCATGTGAACAGGCCGTAACACGCCTCGCAGCAGACTTGGTTGGTTCGCTGGAATAGCAGTCGGCGGACTTACGTGAAAGTGAGGCTGAATATATGGCAAGCGCCACAAAAATCACTGGGGCGGTTATGTACGACACGCTGGTGAACTATCTGGTATCCATGTCTCGAACCGTGGAAGGGGCGATGAACCGGGCGCTCGACGCGCTGATTGATGTGAACGGAGCGCGCACCGCCGACCTGCCGGGCGAAGTATTCCTGCTGGAGCCGCGCATCAATGAAATGGAAATTGTTATTGATGAGCACGCGATTCGTTTGTTGCGGCGTTCTACCTTCAATGACGACGAGATGCGTCTGATCGTAGCGGCGCTGAAAATTACCAACGACCTTGAACGCATCGGTGATCTGGCCGTGAATCTGGCTCAGTGCGTGATCTCTCTCCGCGAAATGCCCAAGATCGCGCCCGTCGAAGAACTCGCGCCCATGGCCGCGGCGGTACGCGCCATGGTCGGCAAGAGTCTGGGGGGGTTGATTTTCAAAAATGTCGAGATGGCGTTGCAGGTGCTTGAAAGTGACGACGCCGTCGATCAATATCGCGACCGCATCTTCGAAACGTTACTGCGCAGCATGATGCAAGAGCCGGTGATGGTCAGCCCCGGATTGCAATATGTGCTGGCCACCCGCCACTTGGAGCGCATTGCGGACCACGCCACGAACATCTCCGAAGACATCATATTCTGGGTCCGCGGACTGGATGTGCGGCACGGTCGCGGCCTGCTGGTTAACACCGGCGCCGGAGAGGATGGCGGCGCTACCACCGCAACACGTGTAACGGAAAATTCACGCGGCTTTTACCAGAATTCTGAGGCCGAGGTGCGAGACTAAGCCCGCTGATCTTCTATTCCAAAGTCCTACCTGGGGACCAGAACACCCCTGGTTCTGGTCCTCATCTCCCCTTTGCAATTCCATTTCGTGAAATGAATCCCAAGCCGCGCGCTGGCATGACCTCTTTTTGGAAGTTCTACAGGCGTTCACGATTGAATCCTTCCGTCGAAACCATTGACACAAAAAAAAGAAGGGCAGCCCAGGGGGAGCTGCCCTTCCGCGTCCCTTATTAAGGGAGACGCCCTGCCGGAACTATGGCAGGTAATAGCGGAACGAAGTCCACACCATGTTGTCCACGGCCTTGGGAGAAATACCAAAAGCTGTGGGCACATTGTTGTTCCCGGACCAGCCGCTCTTGCCGAAGTAGGCGTACTGCAAGCCCCACTGCACGCGTCCCTTCGGCCCGTTGTAGAACTTATGCCAGAAGCCGACGCTGCCCTCGTAAATGTTACGCACGTCGCCAGCGCAGGTTCCACCTCCGCCGGGAGTGTTCTGGTTGGTGGGCGCCACTTCGCTGCTGCAGCCGCTGTTGTTGGCGAACGGCGAACCGTAGCCGCCGATTCCTCCGGTCGAAGTGGTGACGGTCGTTGTGGTGGTCACTGGACTTCCGGGTGCCGCTCCAGTGAGAGTGTTGGTGGTCAATTTCACGGATGAGTAGCCAGCGTAAGCGGCACGTGCTGCGTATTCGTCGCCGAAGTAGGCGTACAAATCCAATTTCGCGTTGGGATGGGCTTCCAGTTTGACGAGTCCATGTCCAGTGCGGATCGGGGCCAAAGTCCCGAAAGGACGAGCGGTCACATCCGCGAGTTGCGCAGAGCCGAAGCGGCCGATGCCGTCACCAATCACCGCCTTGATACCGAAGTCCAGTTTCTTGGCGATTACCGGGACAGTGGCGCTGGCGCCGATGCCTCCGCCCAGGCGCGAATCGTTAAACGCGCCCGCTGCTGAGGGAGTGATGGCGGCTGGGTTGGCACCGCAGCTGATGGGATTGCCGACGAGGATGGTGGTGGCAGTGCTGGCTTGTGGGCTAACCACGGCGCAAGGATAGACGCGGGCGCGGAAAGTGCTCACGATGCCGAACAGTTCGTAGTGGCCCCATCCAGGATCTACGGCGACCTTGGCGATCAAATCCGGAGCTTTGTTCACGGTGTAGCCGGTGGCGTCAAACGCATTGTACAAACCGCCGCCAGCGCCAGGTGCGTTGACGAAGAAGTTCAACGAGGTTACCGCTGCCGCGTTGGTGTAAGTGCTGAAGCCGCGACCGCCGACCGTAGACTGCGGGCCTTCTGCCGCGACTGCCACGGACAGTTTGTTGTCAAACAGGCTTTGCACTACGCGGAAACCATAGGCGCGCTGCCACGTGAAGCCCACAATGTATTGCGGGTCAATCTGCATGGGCAAAGCTTCCTGGCGGTTCTGAATACCTTTTTTATTTTCCGTTGCCAGGCTCCACATCTGCCCGCCGGTTATGGACAAGCCGCTGCTGAAAGCCACCTGCGCGAACAATTGCCGCTGGCGGAATACATAGCTGTTGCTCTGGCGGTTGTTGGAAGTTGTACCCGCGCCGAGGAAGTCGCCCTCGTAATAGCCGCTGACCTTGGCGCTGCCGATGGTCGTTTCCGCCAGCAAGGTGGCGCGGCTCTGGCGCGCGGTGAAGTTGAATTCCGAAACCTTGCTGAGAGAGTTGCCGTTGTAAGGAATGCCCGTGAACGGCGTGTTGATATCCGCGCTGGCGGCGCGAGTGCGGAAAACAGTTTCAGCTGCGATGAATCCGCCGGGTGTGAGCGAAACTCCCTTAAAGCGGATCGAACCGGGGCCGTCTTCCGTGGGCTTGGACTTCGGATCCTTAGAGTCCGCCTTTTCCTGCGCCACAATCGCGTTGTTGCCCGCCGTGACGTTGCTGGTGATCGCTTCCGTCGCCGTGCGAGCTGCGCTGCTGGTGGTCACCGCTTCGCTGGCTTTGAAGTTCGCTTCCGCCGCGCGCGAATTTGCGGCCGCCGCGGCTTCCCGTGCCTCATCGATCTGGTGATCGCGCTTGCGTAGTTCTTCCTTCAGCAGCGTCAATTGCTCCTGCTGCGACTGCAGCGTCTGACGCAACTCTTCAATCTCAGCAGCAATCGCGGAGTCGGATTTATCGGTTTTTCTAGATTCCTTGGCTTTCCCTGCCGCGCTGGCGGCCGGTTGGGCGTCGGCATCCTTGGGCGAATCAGCAAATGCCATTCCCGACGTCAGGAATAGGGATAGTGTCAGTGCCGCTAGTTTTTTCATTGCCTCTCTCTTTAAGTCTGAATTCAGATGTACCGGTGTAAGTTTTGTTACGTGGTGCAGAACGGTAAAGGGTGCGTCTTACGGTCTCGTCAACCCAATGTGAATATCGTGTAACACACAGGGGTCAACAGGATTTAAACCGTAGTTGCGATGGGAGTTACGAAAATGCCGAATGGCTTCAACAGCAGATAGAAATGGAGAAGCGGGGTTTTTCAGTTGCGCGAAACACGGGCTGTTGCGGGAGCCGATAAGCTATTTTCGTACTTTCCAAGTGGCGGCCTCTAACCTTCTGCACCATGAAAGAGCTTACTTCGGTGCCGACATGGTAAAGGCGAGAACTATTTGGGTCAAGCGATATTGATACTCGGCGTCGGTGCTGGCGATCTCGGCCTCGGTTTTCTGTAGCTCCGCCTGGGTGAACTCGACAATGGAGCTGAGGCCCAGATTGTAGCGGGATTGGGCCAGATCAAAAGCCAGCCCGGCCTGTTCTCGCAGCTGCTTCGTGACCGTCAGGCGTTCATACGCGCGATTGGTGTCTTGCCAGGAATTACGGACATCGCGCGCGATATTGTTTTTTATTTCGGCGAGCCGCTGCCGGTTTATCTCGGTTTGCAGATCCGCGGTTTTTGCGCGGGCGTCGAATAGAAACCCGCTGAAGACAGGAACGTTGATGTTTATGCCGGCAGCGCCATACCAACTGGAGATTTGCGGGCTGCGCACTGGAGCAATACCCGTGGTTCCCAACGCGCTGATCGTGGGTTTCCACAAATCGTGTTCGGCGTGGCTGAATTTTTCTGCGCCGGTAACTTGATCTTGCAGCGCTTGGACTTCCGGTCGCTGCTGCAGCGCCTGCATGACCAGCGGATTCACGTCGAGCGGCGGAGGCACAACGCCCCTGATGTCTTCGACCGGTTGAAAGTTCTGGCGATCCTGGTAGCCCAGAATCGCGGATAGCGCATTGAGCGCGGCGTTGTAATTGTTCACCGCCTCAAGGAGCAGGAGCTTGCCGCGCGCTACATCAACATTGGCAAAGCTCAGGTCTAAATCGGATTTGAGCTTAGCGTTGGTCAGAGCCTGAATCTTATCTACGAAAGTCTGACGTGATTTGAGCGTTCCCTGAGCTACGCTGACCAGAGCTTTAGTCTCCAGCGCGTTGAAGAATGCTTCATCAACGGCCAGAATTACCTGCGCGGAGGTGGCTATGGCCAACTGGTCCTGCGCCTTAGCCTGATATTCCGAACTGGAAAGCATATTATTCGTCCGGCCAAAGTCGGTGATCAGCTGATTGACGGTTACTCCAGCGGCGCCGCGAGGAAAAATGATCGGATTGCTCAGGCCCCCGGCAGAAATGCGGCTGTTGTCCTGCGCCTCTACGCCGGTAACGCTCAGGTACGCGGAAGGTAGCAGTGCCGAACGTGTCTCGCGAACATGTTGCTGGGCCACCAGGGCCTGTAATTTTCCTATGGTGATCTGCGGATTGTTTTTGAGCGCGAGGGCTTCCGCTTGATGCAATGTCAGAACGGGTCCATCAAGCTGAGTTGACGTTGTCTGCGCGGGTACTTGATCTTGTGCGCGGGCGGCACCGCAAAGAAACAGCGCGAACACGATTCTTCGCCAGCGACGCATTATGCGGCTCCCTCGATCGGGATTTGCTGTTCATTGCGGTGGGCAACAAGGTACGCGGCGGGAACAAGGTAAACAGTCACGATTACGGAAACGGCTAATCCACCGATGATGGCGCGTGCCAAGGGCGCGTAGGCCTCAGACCCCGTGCCCAACTTCAACGCCATGGGAATCAATCCGAGAATGGTTGCGAGCGAAGTCATCAGAATGGGCCGCAAGCGGACCCGGCACGCCGTGCCCACGGCTTCGCGCAACGCCATGCCTTCTTTTCTCAAGGTGCGAGTGAACTCCACAATCAAAATGCTGTTGGAAACCACGATGCCCACCATCATCACTACGCCCATCAGCGACATCACGTTCAGGGTCGTGCCGGTCAGTAGCAGCAGCACGATGACTCCGGTTATTCCCGGCGGTATGGCCAGCAGAATTACGAAGGGATCCAGGAACGATTGGAATTGCGCCACCAGGATCAGAAATACCAGCACCACGGAAAGAATCAGCCCCAGCCCAAAACTCGCGAACGACTGATTCATCCCCTGCACTGATCCCCGCAGATTCACCTGCACGCCTTCGGGAAGCTTTGTGTCTTTCAAAACCCGCTGAATCCCTTTGGTCACGCCGCCGAGATTTTCGGTGGCGGGCGCGACATACAAATCGATGACTCGCCGCAACTGGTAATGATCCACTTCCGTCGGCGATTCGATGGGCGTCAGTTTCACCACTGAATCCAGCGGCGTGGAATTTTTGCCGTTGGCGGAGCGCAGCGGAATCTGTTTCAAATCGTTGAGTGACTTGATCTGGTTTTCGCGGTACTGCACGGTCAGCAGGTAGTCGTTCCCGCTGCGCGGATCTACCCAGTAACTGGGAGCGATCATCCCGTTGGAGTTGAGCGCGGTGATCACGTTGTCCACCACCTCTCGCTGGTCCAGGCCTAATTGGCTGGCGCGTTCGCGATCCACATCCAGGCGCATCGCCGGGTAGTCCAGATCCTGCGGGATCAACAAATCGTTGACGCCCTTCACTTCGCGAATTTTACCCGCGAGTTCCAGGGCGGTTTTGTATGTTTGCTTCAAATTGGATCCGCTCACCTGCACGTCCACTGGCGCGGGCAAACCGAAATTGAGGACCGCGTCCACTAATCCGCCGGATTGAAAATAGGTGCTGATTTCCGGAATGTCCCGCGCAAGACGCGCCCTCACGCGATTCATGTATTCGTAGCTCCCGACCTGGTGCCCTTCTTTCAGGCTGGTTTGCACGAAAGCGGTGTTCTGTCCGGAGTTGCTCGTGTACATGGCCGAAAAATCCGGGGTGATGCCGATGTTGGAAACGATCATTCCTAATTCGTCAGGTGGCACGATCTGGCGAATTTCGTCTTCGATCCGGCCGACGTATTTTTCGGTCAGCTCAAGGCGCAGTCCCGGCGGAGCCTTCAGATTCACCACGAATTGCCCGGGATCCGTGCGCGGGAAAAATGAAACGCCCAAGAGAGGGTAGAGCGCCAGACTCAACAGAAATACGCCCATCAGACCGGCAATGGTAGCGACAGGCCGCGCCAATGCCGGAATCAAGGTGCGATCGTACTGGCCCAGCATCTTGTCAAAGTACACGTTGAACCTTCTGACCAGCCTGCCAAAAGCGGTCAGTTCATCGCCGTGCGCCTCTTCGTCCGCCTCGTGACGCTGTATGAGTTTGGCGCAAAACAGCGGCACCACCGTCATCGCCACCACGTAGGACGCGGCCAGAGAAAGCACGACCGCCAACGCCAGGGCGGTAAACAGAAATTGGCTGACTCCGCTTAGAAAGGTCACCGGAAAAAACACAATCATGGTTGTGAATGTGGCCGCTAAAACTGGCATGGCCACTTCTTTGCCTCCCAACTCCGCTGCAGTCACCGGGTCTTCACCCATTTCCAAGTGCCTGAAAATATTTTCAAGTACCACCACGGAATTGTCGATCAGGCGAGAAAACGCCAGCGCCAGGCCACCCAGCACCATGGTATTTACGGTACCTCCGCCTGCCGAAATGGCCATGAATGCGGCGAGCGCCGACAGTGGAACAGAAAGCATCACCGCGATGGTGGCGCGCACGCTACCGAGGAACAGCAGAATCATCACAGCGGTCAGCACGATGCCGATCCCGCCTTCGTGCATCAGGTTGTCGATGGCTTTTTTCACGAAGAGGGACTGGTCGAACACCACGCGCGTTTTTAACTGTCTGGGAATATCGGTCAGCTTGCCGACTGCTTTCTTGATCCCGTTAACAACCGCGATGGTGTTGGTGTCTCCGCCTTGTTTCAGCACCGGCAGATAAACGGATTTCTGTCCGTCCACTCTCACGATGTTGGTTTGAATCTGCTGCGCATCCTGCGCAGCTCCCACGTCTGCAACCATCACGGAAGCGCCGGAAACGGTCTTCAGCGGGACAGAATTGATGTCCTTCGTGGAAGGCAACTGGCTGTTGGTGTACAGGTTGTAGTCGAGGTTGCCGATGCGCACGTCACCGGCGGGCAGAATCAGGTTGCTGTTGTTCACCGCGCGGACTACATCCATGACACTCAGCTGGTTAGCTTGAAGTTTGAGCGGGTCCACATACACCATAATTTGGCGATAGCGGCCGCCGAACGGTTGGGGCACCGAAGCTCCCGGCACATTGGCTACCTGGTTTCGAACGTTGTACTGGCCCAAATCGCGCAGTTGGGTTTCGTTGAGTCCCTCTCCCTTTAGCGTGATCAGGCAAACGGGCAGGCTGGAGGCATCGAATTGCAGAACCACCGGGGGCAATGTGCCCGGTGGCAGTCTGCGAAGATCGGCCATTGCCAGATTGGAAATGGCGCCTGCTGCCGCGCTGGGGTCCATGCCGGCCTGAAAATAAATTTTTACCAGGCTCACGCCAGGGAGAGAACGCGATTCGATATGGTCCACGCCGCTCGCCAAAGTAAAAAATCGTTCGAACGGGCCGGTGATATCCGATTCGATCTGTTCGGGCGGCATGCCACTGAAAAACGTTGCCACCACCACGACGGGAATCTTGATGGGCGGAAAAAGATCCACAGGCATGCGCACGACCGTCGTGGTGCCGATAATGGCGATCATCAGGCATAGCACAATGACGAGATAGGGATACTTGATCGCGAATCGAGACATCAGCTGGCCGCCTCCGCGGGCTTGCCGCTGATTTCTTTGGGCTGCACTTTTTGTCCGGGACGGAATTGGCTGCGCGCGCCAATCACCACACGATCGCCCTCTGACAAACCGCTGAGCACCTGTACGTACGATTCGCCTTCGAGGCCCAACTTTATCTGCCGCTCTTCAATAACGTTCTTTTTGTTCACCGCGAGCACTGTCGCCGTGTTGTTGTCGCGCGTGACGGCTTCCGTGGGGATGCACAATTCGTCGGCGGTTTTTGCGAACGCCAGGACGGCTTCCGCGTACATTCCTGGAATCAGCCGCCCGTCTTTATTTGGAAAATCGATTTCTGTTTCCATGGTGCGTGTCTGACGGTCCAGCGAGTCCGAGAAGCGGGAAACTTTTCCCTGGAACTCCTGATTCAGCGCCTGCACTCGCGCCTTAACCGGGTCGCCGATGTGAATCTGGGAGGCCATCGATTCAGGGACCGGCAGTACCAGACGAAGTTTGGACACTTCCGCCAGGCGCACCACCGGGCCGGCACCGCTGCTCGCCGACGTGCCACCCTGAATTAACGCGCCGGTGTCGGCCAAGCGAGCGGTGATGACGCCCGCGAATGGCGCGGTGATGCGGGCGTAGTTCGCCAGCGCGTGGTATTGCTTCTGATTGGCTTGCGCCACTTCAAGCTGCTGGCGCGCTGCGGAAAGCTGCGCCTTAGCGCTGGAAACTTGAGCTTCGGACTCCAAATCCTTCGCTTGAGAGTCGTCTATTTCCTGTTGGGCCACCAGCCCGGCCCGTGAATCGGACGCCTGTTTCAAACGGGTGTAGCCCGAGTGTGTTGCCGCGTGAGAAGACTGCGCGCGGTCGACGTCACTCTGTGCACGATGAATCTCCTCCTCCGAACGACGCACGGCGGCATCTGCTCCCGAAAGTTCAGCGGCGAGCTCAGGAATTTCGAGCACCGCCAGCACCTGGGCCTCGAGGACGTGATCGCCGACGTCCACATTGATTTTTCGAATATAGCCCGCGACCTTGGCGTGGACCTCTACATCCTGGAAAGGCTTGAACTCCCCGGCGATGGTCAGCGTATTCCCGAACTGCCGCCGCTCGACCTGTGCTACTGCAACCTGCGTGGCGGCGGATTCCGCAGGTTGCGAGTCATCGGCTTCGCTGGAAGTTCTTCCCACCCATCGCCAGGCAAGTAAACCCCCTACCGACAGGATCGCGATTGCCATCCACAGACTTTTTCTGGACATGCAGAAGTCCTTGGTACGCCTCAGAATCAAGGAGGGACTGTATCGTCGCTGCCCTGATCTGACGGCCAAACGAATAGAAAACTACGTTAGCAACCGGTGAAGATTGCATCCCTGCGGTTGTTGGTAGAGAGGATTTACAGCGAGGGAGGTGGGCGGAAGCACAAGTCCGCACAAAGGAGCGGATCGACGAAATATGAGGGAGTCTTATTTTCAACGAGAGTGCGCGCGGCTGACGTAACTGGCGAGACCAGCCAACCGAGTAAGGTCGCCACAGGAACCGCAAAAATCTTTCGGGCGCTAGTGGGACTGAAATGTTGCAGTTCGGAAGCACCTACCGTCGCGCGGTGGCTGTCGGTGTGGCGAATGTTCAATCCATTGCCCGGGGAAGCCATACCCAGAAACGGGTTATATAAAAATAAGATTGCGAGCGTAAGGCACACCAGAATTCGCGCCTCGTGCAATCCGTATTTTTTGGGGCGGGAATGCATGTTTTATCCTGATTACGAAGATATTAGGAAGCTGCCAGCGGGTCAAGAGATGTCTTCCACTGCGATCTTCCCCCGGCTCAAAAACAAACCGAATCACTTCCGCAACTTAGCGTCCCTACCGAATTCAAGAGACTAACTCGCGCTTGTAACACTCCTGTAACAAAAGGTCGCCACACTCTCCTTGATCCTATCTCACCGATCACGTGTGGAGAAAAACGCATGAAGCGAATTACAGCTTTGCTCCTGGTGGCATTTGCGCTGGGCGCCGTAGCGATAGCGGAAGGCACTTTGTCGATCAATGGCGCGGGCGCCACCTTCCCTTACCCGATGTATTCGAAATGGTTCGATGAATATCACAAAAAGAATTCGAATCTCCAGATTAACTATCAATCTATTGGTTCCGGCGGCGGCATCAAGCAAGTGACCGAAGGCACCGTGGATTTCGGCGCTTCCGATGGCCCCATGAACGACGAGCAGTTGAAGGCGTTTCAGGATAAACACGGCTTCCCGATTCTGCATTTTCCGACTGTGCTGGGTGCCGATGTGCCGACCTACAACATTCCCGGTGTCAGCGCGGAGTTGAATTTCACGCCTGAGGCGATTGCTGGAATTTTTCTGGGCAAGGTTACCAAGTGGAACGATCCACTTATTACTGGCGCCAACAAGGGTGTGAGCCTGCCCGGAAACGACATCGTGGTGGTGCATCGTTCCGATGGCAGCGGCACCACCTACATCTGGACGGACTACCTGTCAAAGGTCAGCGATGAATGGAAAAATAAAGTAGGCAAAGGCACCTCAGTGAACTGGCCAATTGGTCTCGGCGGCAAGGGTAACGAAGGCGTTGCCGGACTGATCAAGCAGACACCCAACGCATTCGGATACGTGGAACTTATTTACGCCATCCAGAACAAAATGCCTTATGGCCGCGTGAAGAATTCTTCCGGGGCGTTTATCAAGGCTGACCTCGCGGGTGTGACCGCCGCTGCTGCCGGGGCGGTGAAGGATATGCCCGCCGATTTCCGGGTCTCCATAACCAATGCGCCCGGCAAGACCGCTTATCCCATTTCCAGCTTCACGTGGTTGCTGGTGCCCGCCAAATTTTCGGATTCCGGCAAACGCGACGCCATCAAAGGCTTCGTGAAGTGGATGCTGGCGGACGGCCAAAGCCAGACGGAGGCCCTTTCCTACGCGAAGCTGCCAAAGGAAGTTGTCGCCAAGGAGATGAAAGCCCTCGACGGCATTCAGTAAACGGCATCGACCTGATGGCTACAACGACCACCACAATTCCGGGCGCGGGCCCAGTAACGGGCTCGCGCTCTTTCATCAGCAAACTGCGCGACGGCGACGAAATCGCGCGCATGATTACTTTTCTGTTCGCCGCCTCGGTGGTGCTGGTTACCTTGCTGCTGGTCTACGAACTTTGGCGCGAATCTTATCTTCCCCGCCACAAGTTTGGATTTGGATTTTTCATAACTTCTGTCTGGGATCCCATTTTCGATAAGTTCGGCGCACTCCCTTTCATTTACGGCACGCTGGTCACCGCCGGAGTGTCCCTGCTGATTGCCGTGCCACTGGGAATTGGAGCGGCAATTTTTCTTGCGGAGCTTGCGCCCGCGCGGGTCTCCGACACCCTGCAATTTTTTATTGATTTGCTTGCCGCGGTTCCCAGCGTCATCTATGGATTGCTCGGCGTCTTCGTGGTCATTCCGCTGATGCGCGAATATATCCAGCCCGGTCTGAAAAATACTCTGGGCTTCCTTCCACTGTTCCAGGGCCCGGCGTACGGCGTCGGTTTTCTCACCGCCGGAATCGTGTTGGCCATCATGGTCATCCCGTACATTATTTCCGTCTCGCGTGAAGTGCTAATGTCCGTCCCTCGTGATCAGCGCGAAGCCGCCCTGGCCCTCGGTTCTACCCGTTGGGAGTCCACCTGGAAAGTAGTTCTGCCCTTCGCGCGCACCGGCATCATGGGTTCTATCTTTTTGGCGCTGGCCCGCGCACTCGGCGAAACCATGGCGGTCACCATGGTTATCGGCAACACTCCTACGATTGCCGCATCGCTTTTCTCGCCCGGTTATTCCATCGCGGCCGTAATTGCTAACGAATTTACTGAGGCTACCGGCGACCTGTATTTGCAGTCATTGATCGAACTTGGGCTGGTATTGTTTCTGCTTACCTTTTTACTCAATGGGTTTGCGCGCCTTCTGATCGTTTTGACGTCGCAGCGCGGCAGCGGAATGGGGCAGGCATGAGCAACCGATTGCGTTGGCGCAAATTTGTCAGCCACTTCATGCTGAGCCTGACTGGCTTGTGCGCGTTCGTCGCCGTCGCGGTGCTGTTTTTTATTCTCGGCTATCTCGTGTATCACGGTGGAACGTCCGTCAACTGGGCTTTTTTTACCAAGCTGCCGGCCCCTGTAGGTGAAGTTGGCGGCGGCATGGCTAACGCCATCGTGGGGAGCGCCAAGCTTCTCTTGCTGGCTTGCCTGATGGGAGTGCCAATTGGTTTTTTCGGCGCTATTTATCTCGCGGAGTTCAGCGGCAGCACCACTGCTTTTATCGTCCGCTACGCGGCGGATTTGCTGAATGGCGTGCCCTCCATCGTGATCGGAATATTCGCCTATAGCCTGGTGGTTTTGCCGTTCAAACATTTTTCCACGCTGGCCGGCGGCTTCGCGCTGGGGCTGATGATGATTCCGATCACCTTGCGCAGCACGGAAGAATTCTTGCGCGCAGTTCCACGCTCCATGCGCGAGGGTGCCATGGCCCTGGGCGCGAGCAAATGGAAAACGATTGCGTCCGTCGTTGTCCCCGCCGCCTACCGCGGAATTCTCACCGCCGTCTTATTGGCCTTTGCACGGGTTGCCGGTGAGACCGCGCCACTCTTATTCACGGCATTTGGCAATCGTTTCTGGAGCCCTGGCTGGAGCCAGCCAACGTCTTCGCTTCCGGTGATGATTTTTACTTACGCCATCGCGCCGTACGAGGATTGGCACCGGCAAGCGTGGGCAGCGGGCTTGGTTCTGCTCGGCCTTATTTTAATTATCAACATCGTCGCCCGCGTAATACTTTCGCGCGGAGCAGCGGTTCCGAGGACTTAACATGGCTTCTGTGAGGTCAGCAGTGTCCGTAAACATCACACCACCGGTGGCAGTTCCCGCAAGTCGCGAAGCACAAGCACCTTTGGTCATGCGCATGACCATTTCCAAGGTCAACTTTTATTATGGCCCTAAGCAGGTGCTCTTCGACGTCAGCCTGAACATCGCTTCGAATAAAGTCACTTCGCTGATCGGGCCCTCCGGATGCGGCAAGTCCACGCTGCTGCGGACTCTAAATCGCATGCATGAAACGGTGCGCAGCTCCCGCCTGGAAGGCGAAATCCTCATCGATAATCAAAACATTCTCGCGCAGGACGTTACCGCGCTGCGCCGCCGCGTCGGGATGGTATTCCAGCGGCCCAATCCCTTTCCGAAATCAATTTTCGAAAATGTGGCTTACGGGTTGCGCATCAACGGCACCAGGGGATCCGTTTCTGACGCCGTGGAAAAAAGTTTGCGGCACGCCGCGTTGTGGGACGAAGTAAAAGACCAGTTGCATAAGTCGGCTTACGAACTTTCCGGCGGCCAGCAACAGCGCTTATGCATTGCGCGCGCTCTGGCCGTGGAGCCCGAAGTCCTACTGCTCGACGAGCCTTGCTCTGCTCTGGATCCCATCAGCACCGCCAAGATCGAAGAGCTGCTGGTGCAGCTGAAAGATCTGTGCACCATCGCCATCGTCACCCACAACATGCAGCAGGCCGCGCGCGTCAGCGATTTCACCGCTTTCCTATTGACCGGCCAGTTGATCGAGTTCAGTCCCACGCCGCATCTCTTTACCACTCCGAGTGATGCGCGAACGGAAGCCTACATCACGGGACGATTTGGCTGAGATTTCTGTGTTCTTTCACGACATTTCTTAAATTTTGACTGAGGAAACAAATGGAACGCCATTTCGAACGGGATTTGAACGACCTCAAAGAACGCCTGCTGTGGATGGGCAGCCTGGCCGAGCGCGCCGTGCACCAGGCGGTGCATTCCGTGCTGGATTCCGACGAGCAGCTAGCCAACCGAGTGCTCTCGGAAGAAGACGCCATCAATGAGTTGCAGATCGAAGTGGATGATCGCGTTGTTCAATTGCTCGCGCTGCACCAGCTGATGGCCGCGGACCTGAGATTTGTGCTGGCTGTATCGCGCATCAACAACGATCTGGAGCGCATCGGCGACCAGGGGGTAAATATTGCGCAGGGCTCGCTGCGCATTTTGCGGCACCCGCGCGTGAAACCTTACGTGGATCTTCCGCGTATGACCGAAGTTGTTGAGGAGATGGTTCGCGACGCGTTAAACGCCGTGGTGCGTCGCGATGTGGAGCTGGCGCAAAAGGTTCTGGCCAGCGACGATCAGGTGGACAATTATCGCGATCAAATTTTTCGCGAATTGCTCACTTATATGATGGGCGATTCTAGCGTGGTGTTTCCCGCGTTCGAACTTATACTAGTCGCTAAAAATCTCGAACGCATCGGCGATCACGCCACCAACATCGCCGAGGATGTCATTTACATCGTGCAGGGGCAGGATGTGCGGCATCCCACGGTGGACCGCCGCTAGTAGTCGTGAGCTGATTCTCGCGGGCGAATTATCAATAAAAGTATCAAGATCAAAAGACTGAGCCCGGTCATCACCGCGCCGATGGTGCGGTCGCTGGTGCGCAGGAAGCGCACCACGATGTGGGATTGGCCGCTGGCCAGCGGCACAATCATTTGCCCCGTGCCGTCCGCCGGTTCCGGAACGACGGCGCTATCATTCACCTCGACCCGCCACGCTGGATAATTCAAGAGACGCAGTGCCAGCCGGGAAGGCTCGTGCGCAGTGACACGGAGCTCTTTGCGCTCCGCGGACCAGTGTTCCACGTGGATTCTAGCGCCGGTTACCACACTCATCGACTCCCCGGCGTGCAACAGCTTCACCCGTGGAGATTTTTCCGGCAGATCGGAGTGGTCGTCTCCCGCCGGGTCGTATTCATCCACGCCTTCAAATCCTTCATCGTTCTGTATCGCTTCCAACAGTACTGGAATATCTTCGGTGTCCCACCAGGTGTGCCTCACCATCCAGGCGGCCGTGCCGGCCAGCACCATCGCGAGCGCCGCCGTGCCCGGAGCCATCCAGTGGCGGCGCGTATTGTTTCCGGTCATCGCAGCCGCGAATGAACACGCGAATGGAAGCGCCAGAATAGACATCCAGCGCCACGGGAATTGTACAAAGCGCAATTTCGGAAGCATCATCCAGAAAACATTGCTCACGCGCAGCATCAGGAATGCAGACATGACCAGCAGAATTCCCAATATCATCCAAACCGGTTTCGATAGGCCACGCGCGTTTTCTTTGCGGACGCGTGGGTAAGAGGCCGCCGCAAAAATCGCGGTCAGCGCAATCATCAGTACCGCAGTCGTGGAGGCAATACGGTTAAAGGAGTTGTGCTCCACGTCCGCGATGACCGCGTAGAGGAAGTTTTGCGATGGCTGGAGTCCGGACGCCAGAGCCTGAGAGATGTTTACCCAGCTTTGTTCATGGATAGCGGGTGCCAGATAAAAACCAGCCAGACCAAGCCCCAGCGCGAGCGCAGCACTGCCGCGTACCAGCGGCCGCCAACTCGTGAAAGTAACTGCGGAAAAAACAAAGAGCGCCGCCAGACTATAGCTGGTCAGCACCCCTGCTGGAACATTGCACAGCCACACAGCGGCAAAAATAACTGAAAGGAACGCGACATTCCGACCGTCGCTGCCAGGCGGGCTTTCCACAAATCCCATCAGTCGCAATGTCGCCAGCAGGATCAGCGGAAAGAAAGCCATGGCCAACTGCTCCGCAAAATCACTGCGCATGTAAACAATCAGCAGCGAGTAGGGATTCGCCGTGTATGCAGCCGCGCAAAGCAGTGCGCCGGGTGACGAGAACAAGCGGCGTCCCAGCGCGAACGCTGCCAACCCCGCCAGGGTTTGCGTCAGCACAATAAAGACTGCTGGCACATAAATCCACGGCACCAGGAAGCTTAGCGCCGCCCCCAGCATCCACGACAGCGGCGGGTAGAAAATGAATCGCGGTTCGCCAAAACCGTGGTTGGCTCCTGCGGTCCATCGCGGCAGCACAATTCCATCTCGCCACTGCGCAGCCGCATCCATCCAGGACGCCGCGTGGAAAGAAAAGTCGTGCCCGGATGCGGTGCCCTTCCACAAAAAAGGAGAAATAATGGCCAGCGCGGTGGCCAGGGACACCGTCAATGCCAGGAGCCACGCCCGTTGCGAACTCATTGGCCTGCTGCCGTTGTGGTCAACTTCAGGGGAAAACGTCATGCGTGCTTCATGGGTGAGTAGTGGCCAGCGAATTGCGCGACCGAATTGTACGGTGCAGGCGCACGATCGAAATGCGCTGCGTTACCGCGACACTTTCTGTTCGCTGCGTTCGTTCTTGTAGACCACGCCTTCCTTCATCACAAAAAATACGTGCTCGGTCTGGCGAATATTCTCCAGCGGATTTCCCGGCACCGCCACAACATCCGCCACCTTGCCGCTTTCCAGTGTACCGATCTTGTCAGCCAGCCCCAGAAGGTCAGCATCCGCGGAAGTCCCGGCTCGCAAGGCATCCAACGGTTTCATTCCGAGATCCACCATCTGATGAAATTCCTCGCCGTTACGCCCATGAGGATAAACCGCGGCATCCGTTCCCAATCCGATCTTTACGCCCCTGGCCAAAGCTTTTTGAAAGGTTTTGTGCACCGAGGCCATGGCCAGCTCGGCCTTTGCGCGGATGGCCGGCGGAATGTACATGCCCGCGTCCATTTGTTCCTTCAAACCCTGCAAAGCCATCAGAGTCGGCACGTAATAGGTGCCGTGCTGCTTCATCATGTCCAATGCTTCGTCGTCCAGGAAGGACCCGTGCTCGATGGAATCCACGCCCGCGCGTATCGCTCGCTTGGCGGCTTCCGCGCCGTGAGCATGAGCAGCCACCTTACGACGCAGCGCGTGCGCCTCGTCAATGAGCGCATTCATTTCCTCCTGGGTCAATTGCGGCGTGTCTACGTCGTCGGCCAGCGAAAGCACGCCGCCTGAGGCGCAGGTCTTGATGATGTCCGCGCCGTATTTGTGCGCCAATCGCACCGCGTAACGTACCTGGTCAGGGCCGTTGGCCACGCCTTCTTCCGGACCGGTCTCTTTTCCGAAAGCGCCGGCGCGATATCCAGTTTCATCGCAATGGCCTCCGGTGGCTCCGATAGCATGCACGGAAACCAGCATGCGCGGGCCGGGAACTTTTCCATTGCGGATGGCGTTGCGCAGCCCAACATCAATGTAGTCATGCGAGCCCACGTCGCGAACGGTGGTGAACCCCGCCATCAACGTCACTTTCGCGTTGGCCAAGGCATCCAGCGTCTGTTCCGCAATGGTCTTCTGTATGGCGTCCAGCGCGGCCTGCTTGTAGTCCGTGGTATTCATCATCGTCAAATGCGTGTGGGCGTCAATGAAACCTGGCAGCAGCGTGGCATCCCCCAGGTCGATCACCTCCGCACCTGCGGGCGCCGCGGCGTTGCTGCCGGCGGCGATGATCTTTCCGTCCGTCACGATCACCATGCCGGGCGTGACCAGGGCGTTGCTTTTGCCGTCGAAGAGGCGCGCCGCTTTGATCACCACCGTCTTGCTCTCTGGCTTTGGTGTTTGCCCCTGCAGGGGCGATATCGCTATAAGGACTAGCCACGAAAATCCAGCCGCTTTACGCATGTAGTCCTGTCTCCTCTTCAGAAAAGCCGAAGGCGACAATAGCCCGCTCTCGTAAAATGTCAAGCACTACGGGTATTGCGCGCCTTTATGTGTCCGGTATGCTGACATTGTATTCGCCCTCGCTGTCTTGCGCTAAAGACTCGTAAGCAGAAAGAAACCTGCAAAATTGGTTCCGCCTATACGCCTCCGCGATTGCAATGCCGCCCCCGTCCGCGCTCAAGGCCGCTATGTACTCTACTGGATGATCGCCAACCGGCGCCTGTCTTACAATTTTTCGCTCGATCGCGCCTTGGAATATTGCCGTGAACTCCACAAGCCGCTTGTCATTCTCGAGGCGCTGCGTTGCGGCTACCAGTGGGCCAGCGACCGTTTGCACCGTTTTGTGATTGACGGCATGGCGGACAACTCGGCGGCGTGCTCCGGACTTGGTTTACTTTATTACCCGTACATAGAGCCGGTGGCTGGCGCCGGCAAATGCCTGCTGGAAGCTCTGGCTGCGGATGCTTGCGTGGTGGTAACCGACGAATTTCCATGTTTTTTTCTTCCACGCATGGTTTCCGCGGCGGCCAAAAAGCTAGGAGTCAGGCTGGAAGCCGTGGATTCGAACGGCCTGCTTCCATTGCGCGCGGCCGATCACGCTTACATACGCGCCTTTGATTTTCGACGCTATCTGCAAAAAGTTTTACCGGCGCATCTGCAGGAAATGCCTGCTGCTGAGCCCTTCAATGCCCCCGGATTAGCGAAATTGCCGAGGCCGCCCCGGCTGCAAGAAACAATTGTTTCGCGCTGGTCTCCCGCTTCCCAGGCCCTGCTCCAGGCGAAACCGGGGTCTCTGGATTTATTACCGGTTGATCATTCTGTGAAGCCGGTTGAAATGCGTGGCGGTCACAGCGAGGCCGTCGCGCGGATGGAAGCATTTTTTAAAAAGAAATTTGCTCGTTACAGCGAAGAACATAATGAACCGGAGCTGTGCGCCACCAGCAACATGTCACCGTATCTTCACTTTGGCCACATCTCCGCCCACGAAATTTTCGCCGAAGTCGTAAGGCGCGAAAAATGGGGCCCGCGCAAACTGGCTCTGCGGAGCAATGGCGCCCGCGAAGGTTGGTGGAACATGAGCGGCGCGGCGGAAGATTTTCTGGATCAGCTCGTTACCTGGCGCGAAGTCAGCTATAACTTCAGCGCGCACCGCGAAGATTACGACCGTTACGATTCTCTTCCAGCGTGGGCGCTCAAAACGCTCGAAGAACACGCCACCGACAGGCATCCCGTCCGCTACAGCTTGAAACAGTTCGAAGCCGCGAAAACACACGATCCTTTGTGGAACGCCGCGCAGGGCCAACTCGTAAAAGAAGGCCACATTCACAACTACATGCGCATGCTGTGGGGCAAAAAAACACTCGAGTGGGCCGATTCTCCGCGCGCCGCTGCTGCGATCCTGATAGAGCTCAACAACAAATATGGACTTGATGGCCGTAACCCTAACTCGTATAGCGGCATTTTCTGGTGTCTCGGCCGCTACGATCGTCCCTGGGGTCCGGTGCGGCCTATTTTTGGAAAGGTACGCTACATGAGCTCCGAAAATACCGCGCGAAAATTGAATGTTAAGAATTACATCGCAAAATATTCGTCCGGCTCCATGGATGCCGCAAGCTCCGTAACCGATAACATCAGCGGTAGCTGACGTACCATTTTGCTATACTTGCGGGCAGCTTCGGGCAGTTCTGTCTAACCTGGCCGGCGAAAAACCCAGACTTTTCACCGTGCACGTGGAGCCGTGAGGCTGCGACTTTGTAGAGTTTCGTACGAAGCCGTGGCCGTCTGCCGATGGTGCCTTCCAGCAACATTTCCGGCAATGGCGGGTTAAAACTGAAACGGGTGTTCCAGTTGGATAAATCTTTCTATAAATACCTTCCGAAGAGCGTGCGTCCCGTTCCGGGTGACCGTATGCGCGGCCGACGGATGAAAAAACGCCTCATGAATATTGCCTTGGTTGTGACACTCAGCGTGATAGCGGCTTTTGTCATAACCCGCCAAACGGGTGGCTCCGGCTTTTCCGCTCCTGTAGTAGCGCTTCCCGCCGCGGCAACCGCGACCACGGTGCCTCCAGCCTCCGCGGAATCTCCCGCTGCCACCGGCCTGGCAACAATGATCGACGCCGAACCCGCTGTCGTCGATGAGCCGGTCGATGGCTACAAACTGGAAACCGGGCCGCTAGCGGTTAACGAAGTTTCCGGTATCGTTTTGCACGACCCCAAGCGCAATAAAGATTTGCACGTTCGCGTTTTTTACCCCGTTGCCGCGGGCAAATATCCATTGATTGTTTTTTCTCACGGCGCCGGCGGCTCACAAAATTGCTGCGATTCCCTGACGCGCCATTGGGCGACCTACGGTTACGTCACACTGCAGCCGACGCACGACGATTCCGTAGCGGAACGTCGCAGCAGTGGCGACCAGGCTGTGAATTTTCCTGCGGCTGTGCGCGCAGCGCTCACAACTCCCGCAGTGTGGGAAAGCCGCACGCAGGACATTTCTTTTCTGCTCGACTCCCTGCCCGAATTGCAGAAACGCGTCGCGGGGCTCGGAAACAAAATCGACACCAGCCGCATCGGCGTCGCCGGCCACTCCATGGGCGCCTACACCGCGGAGGCGGTTGGTGGTGCGCTTGTGGATCTTCCCGCCCGTGCGAATACCAGTCTGGCTGATCCGCGCGCGCGTGCGGTGCTTTGTCTTTCGCCGCAGGGTCCGGGGCAATTTGGTTTGTCGGCTCACTCGTTCGACAAAATGGCCGCGCCGTTCATGGGCATAACTGGCTCGCTCGATAGTATCGGCCCCTTGGCGAACGCCGCGTGGCATAAGGTCCCTTTTGAACGCAGCCCGGCCGGCGATAAATTCGAAGTGTTCATCCAGGGCGCCAATCACATGTCTTTTATTTCAGACGGAGCTCCCGTCGGCGGTGGTTCTTCGCGAGCCGCAGCCATTCTCGGTTATACCAATTCCGCGTCGCTGGCTTTCTGGGATGCTTATTTGAAAGACGATTCCGCCGCGAAAAAATTTCTCCAATCCGATTTGCTGGAGCGCTACAGCCACGGAGCGGCCAAGCTGGCTCGCCGATGACAGCGTCATTTAATCCGTTGCGCTGCGCCTTAAGATTATTTCTGTCCGGTTTCATGGGTTCCTCCCTCGATGAGCGAACTTTTTGTGCATCGCAGCAAAATGCCCGCTTCCGCCGAAGCGGTATACGCCTGGCATGCTCAGCCCGATGCGCTTACCCGACTGACGCCCCCTTGGGAAAACGCTCGGGTCATTGAGCAGACCGGTGGAATCGATCAATTTGGATCGCGCGTGAAGATTCGCGTGCGCGTCGGCCCGATAACGCAGGTGTGGACAGCCGAGCACACCGCCTGCGAACCGGGCCGGATGTTTCGCGACGTCATGGTTTCAGGACCGTTCCGCCGGTGGCAGCACACCCACTTGTTCATACCCAACGGAACAAGTAGCAGCTGGCTCGAAGACCGTGTGGAGTACGAATTTCCTCTCGGCTGGTTCGGAAAGTTGGTTGGAGGCGCCTACACTCATCGCCGTCTTACGCGCATGTTCGAATTCAGGCATCGTGTAACCGCCGGGGCGGTGGCTGAAACAACCTGATCTGCGGCTGGCCGAAAGGCATTTGCCCTGGCTCCCGTACTTGCGCAAAATCCCGCAGATGCCTCAGGATTAGTCTTCATCTCTTGTCATTTTATTCGATTCAGCTCCTAGAGGAATTTGCGAGCATGGCGACGAGTGCGGACGTAGTGGTCATCGGTGCGGGACTCGCCGGTTTGTGTTGTGCGCGGCGACTCGCCGAAGCGGGTGTCAGCTTTCAGATTGTGGAAGCTGCCGGGGGCATAGGCGGCCGCGTGGGCAGTGACGAAGTGGAAGGATTTCTGCTCGATCGCGGGTTCCAGGTACTGCTCACCGCTTATCCGGAAGCGCGCCGGGTGCTTGATTATTCCCGCCTTGATCTCAAATCCTTTTCACCTGGCGCACTCTCATGGTTTGCGGGGCGCATGAACCGTTTGGTAGACCCGTGGCGGACTCCCGGTATGTGGCTTGAGGGTCTGCGATCAGAATTTGGCACTTTTGGCGACAAGCTGCGCATGGCCCGCCTGCGCAGCCGCGTGAAACGCAGCAGCGTCGGAGAAATATTTCGCCGTCCGGATCGTACGACGAAAGAGGCTTTGAAAGCCGAAGGCTTCGGCCAGGAAATTATTCACCGGTTTTTTCGCCCTTTTCTCGGCGGTATCCTGCTGGACGGCGAGTTGAAAACTTCCAGCCGCATGTTCGAATTTATCTTCAAGATGTTGTCGGAAGGCGACACGTGTGTTCCAGCGCGAGGGATGCGGGCTATTCCGTTGCAGCTTGCGGAAAAGTTTGGCCCGGAAGCAATTCGCCTGAATTCGCGTGTGGAGTCCCTGCACGAAAATGAAATTACTCTGGCGGGCGGCGAAACGATTCGTGCGCGCGCTATCGTCGTGGCCACAGACGGTCCTTCAGCGGCGCACCTTGTTGGTGAAGCCCAGGTCGCCTCGCGCAGCGTGAGCTGCTTCTATTACTCTGCCGACGAGCCTCCCGTACAAGGCCCGATACTGACTTTGAATGGCGACGGCGCCGGACCGGTAAATAATTTTGCGGTGGTGAGCGAGGTGGCACCGTCCTACGCCCCGGCGGGAAAGCACCTGATTTCTGTTTCCGTGCTGGGCACCCAGGAACTGACCGACGCGCAACTGAGCGGCTTTATCATCGCGCAGATGAAAAACTGGTTTGGTCCAGTGGCGCGCAGTTGGCATTTTCTGAAGAGTTACAAAATTCCGCACGCCCAGCCGCAGCAATTTCCCGGCGCGCTGGAGCCGCCCGAGCGTTCCGTCCGCGTTCGCCCCGGAATTTATGTTTGCGGCGACCATCGCGACAACGCTTCCATCAACGGTGCGATGCTCAGTGGCCGCCGCGCCGCCGAAGCCGTAATTGAAGACTTCGCACGCTGAAAATTCTCTCGACGCCTACGTTTCCCACATTTCCACATGCTGCGGGTACGCAGGACTTGCGTACTATTGACGGTATTACTACCAGCTTCGAAACTCATTAAGTATGGCGCGTTACTCAGCCTTCCTCGGCCTTCAGGTTGAAGTTCAATATCGCGCAGGCGATATTCTTTTGCCTGCCTCCGGCACCTTCGTTGGTGACACTGGTCGCTCCGTATTCCTGGAGCAGAGTTTCGAACAGCGGGGCCAGCGACGGAATTTTCGCTGGGAGATTCCCTACCAATACATTGTGCGGTTGGCGGAAAAGAGCGCTAGCGCAGCGGCTTCGCCCGCTAAAGCGCCTTCTTCCGTTCGCGAGTCTGGAGCGACGGAGACCGTTCAGGTACCCGGCTCCCGGGACGAGTCTGAGGTAGTGGAACCTGCAATGGATACTGCGGAAACCGAAGAACCTGAAAATGCTCGTGCAGCGGCTGCCGGTTATAGCTCCAGAGTGGCCGTGATTTATCCCCGGCCCTTGCGTTCGAACAGCTAGACATCCCGCTTTTCTAAAGTTACCTGCCTCCTGACGAACGAAAAAATCCCTCGTTACGCTACAATCATCGTTCGAAGCTGCGGTAATTTTCCCTGCGCGCAAACACGGAGGCTTGGTGAACCCCGCTATCGGAACCCAATCAAAGATCGGATTTATTGGTTTGGGCTTGATGGGCAAGCCTATGGCAATGAATCTGGTCAAAGCCGGTTTCCCCGTCACGGTCTGGAATCGCACCGCCTCGCGCGCCGACGAATTGGTCGCCGCCGGCGCGAAAATCGCCGCATCGCCCCGCGAAGTGGCTGCTGACGCCGATTTGCTTATCTCTATCGTCAGTGATCCTCCAGCCCTAGAAGAAGTTCTCTGGGGCGCGGAAGGCGCGATGCAATCGCTGCGGCGCAACGCTATCTACATGGACTCCAGCACCGTGTCGCCGGATCTGGCGCGAAAAATCGCGGCAGCATGCGCCGAACGCGGTGTTCGCTTTCTCGACGCACCGGTCACCGGCGGCGACTGGGGCGCGAAAAAGGGTGAACTGTTATTCATGGCCGGCGGGGATTCTGCGACTTTGGCGGAAGCCGAGCCTGTGCTGAAAGTTCTCGGTAAGAAATGGTTTCACCTGGGTGGAAACGGCGCGGGCCAAACCATCAAGCTGGCGATGAATTTGATTCTGGCGCTACAGGTTGACGCGTTAGCGGAGGCGCTCGCTTTGGTCACAGCCGCGGGCCTGCCGGGCGAAAAGCTCGTCGAAGTAATGCAATCGAGCATGGCGCGCTCCGGCGTCCTGGATGTGAAGTCACAAAATCTGCTGAAGGGCGAATACACTCCGAGTTTTCCGCTGCGGCTTATGCACAAAGATATAAGGCTGGCCCTGGAACTAGCCAAACAGCTTTCAGTGGATTTGCCTGCGGCGGGGGCCGCTTTCAAGACCTACTCAAAGGTTAAGGACGGCGCTAAAGAAGACCTCGACTATTCCGCGGTGATGAAGTTCTGGAAAAAGTAGACCTCTGTTTTGCGTCGACCTTAAGGCCGGGCGTTCGGCGAGAAAAATCCAATCGGCAGATCGCGTGCAGTGCGCAGCCCCGCAGGCGCATCCAGAATTACCGGGATTGAATTCACAACCACGGAAGCTGTGGCGATATCGCCTGGCGAGCCGCCGGGAATCACCAGGCTGATGTTGGGATGCCCTTGCAGTTCCAGCGTGTCGCCAGGATCTTTTGCACCCACGTACATTTGCAGTTCCAGGTGAACCAGTTCTTTTCCGTTTGCTAGTCCGCGCGCTATCTGATGCACGCCCGCGGCTTGCCCGGCTTCTACAGTCAAAAATTCCGTTTGCACGCGTTCGCTGGCCACCATCGGCTCGATCGTTTCGGTAATTTCATCCACGGCCAGGTTCAAGCTGTCCGCCACTAGTGCCACGGATTCCGGCAGCCCTACGTGCTTGATGGTTCCGGCCGCGACTCGCTCGCGAAATTCTTCCAGCGACATTCCTGCGCCGATTTTTTTCTGCAGCGGCAGCCGGCGTTTTCCTCCATCCACGATGCGCCGCCCGCTGACATGCTCTATGCGTTGCGACACCGCCGCCAGCGTGACGATTAATTTGTCCAATACGAATCCGGGGTTCACACCGGTGCCCACCAGCGCCACTCCCCAGTCTTTGGCGGCGTCATCCAGTTTTTTTGCCAGCTCCGGATGCGTGCGATAGGGATAAGAAAGTTCCTCGCAGGTCGAAACCACGCAGGATTCCGCTTCCAAACACGCCAGCAGCTGCTCCATCACTTTGGGCAAAGACGACGAGGTGGAGTGAATCACCACGTCCGCGGCCTGGCCCAGCACCTCCGACGCATCATCGGAAATCTTCACGCCCCAGGGAGCATCCGTGGCACCCACGACTTCTCCGAGGTCGCGTCCGACTTTCGCGGGATCGGAGTCGATGGCGCCGATAATCTCGATGGCCTGTTTTTCCCGCATCAATTTCGCAATGGAGGCGCCGATAGGACCGACACCATACTGGATGGCGCGAATTTTCTTTTTCACGTCGTCTCACTCGCGCGGGCAACCGCACACCGCGCATTTTGGCTGGGAACGGAACAGCTACGATAAAGGAATTTGCCAATGCAGGCAACGTGAAAGGCCCCAAATGGCGATCTACCCTTGCCGGGATGCTTTACCAGGACTCATACTTTCTTCATCAATCGCTCACTGGAGAACTACATGCCGGCAAGAAAACTCACCGACGAAGAAGTCCAGCAGCACATGAGCCAGCTGCAGGGCTGGAGTTTGCAGGAAGGCAAGCTGCACCGCGCTTTTGAGTGCAAGGATTTCATCACCGCGTTCGGCAATATGACGCGGGTAGCGCTGGTCGCCGAATCCATGAACCATCACCCCGAGTGGTTCAATGTCTACAACAAGGTGGTCATTGATTTGAATACGCACAGCGTCAGCGGCATAAGCGAGCTGGATTTCAAACTGGCCGCCAGGATTAACCAGATTTTCGCCGCCTGAGTCTATCGCCGTTGTCTTTTTCGCGCGCACCCGCGCGTGTACCATCCCGACATCTAGTCTCTTAACGCCTTGACTCCGCCCTGCATTGAGCCACAATGGCTTCCCCCTCCTTTTATTCTGTTTCAGAGGACTACCTCCCTAGTCTCGTCCATACGGTCGTTCCATGAAGTTTCGTCTTTGTGGCCCAAGGCAAGTATCCGCGCTGCATTTGCAGGAGCCGGACTGATGCCCCTATCCCGCACTCTTCTATTCAGGCGCAGGCTCATCGTGGCTGGCGTGGCGATTGGGCTGATTCTGATGGCTACCTTCTATCTGGTATTTCGCAACTCCTCGCAAGTCTCGGGGCGGAGCAGCTTGGTCGCGCACTCTCAAGAGGTGCTTGGCACAATCTCTCGTGCGCGATTGGAACCGGCCAGCCTGCAAAGTCAGATTTGGGCCTATCGTTCCTCACGCGATCCGGCATTACCTTTGCAGTTCCCGGCCTATCTACAAAACCTGACCGCGGACCTTCAAGAATTGCGCGGCCTCACTGCCGACAATGCTGCGCAACGGGTCGTGTTGTCAGAATTGACGCCTATTCTTGCCAGTCAGTTGGCGTCGCTCCAGCAGGCCATGCAGACTGCCGCCCTGGCCCCCGATGAACACCCCGATCTGGCATTCGATTGGGCGCTGCCCACTCCCCTGACCGCGCACGCCCAGTACCTCTTCGACATTCTGGCTTCGAACGAACGGGCGCTTCTCGTGCTGCGCACTGCCGCTGTTCGCGACAGCACGCGGCGCAGCAATCTGATCCTGCTGGGGGCGGCGACCCTCACTTTCGCAGTGCTGGTTTTTGCCGGCGCGCTCGTTTCGCGCGAGTTGACGTCCCGCGCCGAACTGCAAGCCGGTATCGGCGAGGCCGCGGAACTCCTTGGCGTCAGGTTCGAAACGCAGCGCAGCGAGCTTGGGCAGGCCATAAAGGACCTGAACGCGCAAATCCGGAAGCGCCAGCGTGCTGAGACGGATTTGCAGACATTGAATGGCGAACTCGAAAGGCGAGTTCATTCCAGAACTCTGCAATTGCAGGAAGCCAACGACGAGCTGGAAACATTCAGCTACGCCGTCTCTCATGACTTGCGCGCACCGCTGCGTCACATGGAAGGTTTCTCCCATTTTCTGCAGCAAAAATATGGCCAGGGGTTACCGGCGGAAGCCCAACACTACCTCGACCGCATTCGATCGGCGACTACCCATATGAGTGATTTAGTAGAAGGCTTATTGCTGCTCTCGCACGTTGGCGCACAACCGAAAAATCTGCTCCCCGTATCCCTGCACACCTTGTGCGACGCTGCGCGCTCCAGATTATTGCCGGAGCTGGCGACTCGCGAAATCGAATGGCGGGTGGGAGAACTGCCGGAAATTGTTGGGGATTCCATTCTCCTCGCCCAGGTATTCACCAACCTGCTTTCTAACGCCGTCAAGTTCACGCGCTTGCAGGCTCGCGCGGTCATCGAAGTCGGCAGCTGCGAGAAAAACGACGAGAGCGTGATATTCGTGCGAGACAACGGCGTGGGTTTCAACCCTGAGTTTGCGGGCAAACTTTTTGGTGTCTTTCAACGCTTGCATCGCCAGGATGAATTTGAAGGGACCGGCATCGGACTGGCCACCGTGCAGCGCATCATTCGCCGGCATGGCGGCCGCATCTGGGCTGAATCGGCGCCTAGCCAGGGCGCCACCTTTTTCTTCACCTTACCCGCGCCGCAGCAGGCTGGCGTGTACAAACATTCTCTCGTCGGAGCAGCCGCATGATTAATCCTGAATACGAAATTCTGCTTGTGGAAGATGACGCGGCTGACGCCGAACTTACTGTTCTCGCTCTTCGGGAGGCGAATTTGGCCCATCGCATCGTCCTGGCCAGAGACGGAGCCGAAGCTCTGGACATGTTATTTTGCCGTGGCCCCTACGCGCATCGGCACTTCGAGAATCCGCCTCATCTGGTGCTGCTGGACCTCAAGTTGCCGCGGGTGAGCGGCCATGAAGTTTTGCGCGCTCTCAAGGCCGACGAACGCACCCGCCCCATTCCCGTTATCGTGCTGACTTCTTCTGACCAGGATCGCGATCTGGTGCAGTGCTACCGCCTGGGCGTCAACAGTTACATCAAGAAGCCGAGCGAGTTGTTGAAATTTCAGGAAATGGTCCAGCAGTTTGCACGCTACTGGCTGGTCGTCAATCGCCTGCCTCCGCCCGCGGCCTTCGCAGCCCAGGCCGTGAGAGAGACCGTATGACCTTGCGAGTGTCTGAAGAAGTCAAAGCCATTGCCAGTGCCTCGGCCATGCCGGTAGAACTGTTGATCGTCGAACACTCACTCGATGATGTGGAACTCATGCTTCTGGAGTTGAACAAAGCCGGCGTCGAAAATAATCCCACCACCGTGGAGGATAAACAGCAGTTCCGGAAGGCCCTCTTCTCTCGCGCTTTCGACGCGATCCTGTGCGACTTTAACTTGCCAACCTGGACGGGCATGGACGCGCTGCAGGAACTGCGAAGCAGCGACAGGATCACACCGTTTATTCTGGTCACCGGTACGCTCGGTGAAGAGGCCGCCGTCGATTGCATCAAGCAGGGTGTCAGCGATTTTGTCCTGAAGGAGCATTTGGCGCGTTTGCCCCAGGCGTTGAAGCGGGCCATTACTGACCGTAAACTCCGGGAGGAAAACGTGCTGGCCCTGGAGGCTTTGCGGGTGTCCGAAGCGCAAAACCGCGAGCTAGTGGACAATTCGATCTTCGGAATCTGCAATGTGGACGCTGGCGGCGCACTTCTGGATGCGAACCCGGCTTTGCTGCTTATTCTTGGTTGTGATTCCCAGACTGCTTTGCGCAAATTATCTTTCGGAACGAATCTCTTCCGCTATCCCGAACAATACGCGCAAATCATGACCAAGTGCCGCGAGACTGGCCAGCTTCACGGTGCGGAGACGGAGTGGCGCCGCTGCGATGGTCGTTTTATCAACGTTCGTTTGTATCTGCGTTTTTTGCGCGATCCGTTGCGGCGTAGAGCCTTCGAAGTGATCGTCGAAGACGTAACCGATTTTCGCAGCATGGAACGGCAGCTGCGGCAGGCGCAGAAATTTGAAGCCATCGGGCAGCTTGCCGGTGGCATTGCTCACGATTTCAATAATGTGATTGGCGCCATTCTCGGGTGGGCGGAGCTTGGCCTGGATCAGAATCGCGCCAATCCGAAAAACGCCAATCGATTCGAGCGCATCCGCGAACAGGCCGAACGCGCTGCCGCGCTCACCCGCGAACTGCTGGCTTTTGCTCGTAAACAGGTACTGCAACCCAAGGCCGTTAATCTCAATGACGTCAGCGCCGGGCTTCTTAGCTTTATCGAGAAAGTGCTGCCTAAAAACATCGTTCTTAAGGTCGTCACTGGAGTTCTGGAACCCGTGAAGGCCGATCCCACCCAGATGGATCAAGTATTGATGAACTTGTGTCTGAACGCCCGCGATGCCATGCCCAATGGCGGCCAGTTAACTATCGAAACAGAAATGGCGGACCTAGACGCCGCATACTGTCGCGCTTATCCGTACGTTAAGCCCGGGCGCTACGCGGTGCTTTCCATATCCGACACTGGCATGGGCATGGATCCGGCCACCCGCGACCGCATCTTCGAGCCATTTTTTACCACGAAGGAGGTAGGCAAGGGTACCGGCCTCGGCTTGGCCACCGTTTACGGAATTGTCAAGCAACACCACGGTTTTATCCAGGTCTATAGCGAGCCTGCGGAGGGTTCCTTGTTCAGTGTTTATCTGCCGGTTATGGCCCCGGATGGCGGAAGTTCGCCCGAAACTCCCCGGGCTCCCTTGTTTGGCGATTTGCGCGGCTCGGAAACGATTCTTTTCGCTGAGGACCATGAATCGATCCGCGAAATGACTTATCAAGCGCTCACCGCGCTCGGCTATCGCGTGCTGGTGGCTTCCGACGGAGAGGAGGCATTGCTCTTGTCCGAGAACGAAACTCCAGCCTTGGCCATTCTCGACGTCATCATGCCCAGGCGCGGCGGGCCCGCCACGGCAGAACTGCTACACCAAAGGTTTCCGGGCCTGCCGGTGTTACATACCAGCGGCTATTCTCCGCAGTACGACGAGAGCGTTCTGACTGCGTCCAACGCTCACTATCTTCAGAAGCCGTACAGCCCCAGCACCCTTGCGCGCCTGGTTCGGCAGATTCTAGATGCCTATAAGGAGGCCATCGTAAACATAAGTAAACAAGTTGATTAGCGCACGTTTCTTGCGGCTTTTTCCCCTCGAGCATTCTGTGTTCTCAGCGCCTTAATCGTTGACAACCTGACAGGCAGATGCTAAAAAGCTGCAAAGACGAGTCCGCAGGTTGTGGGTCTCCTTACGCATTGCGATCCCGCAGTATGTAAAGTGAGGCTGTAGTCTGGCTTGGCAGGGCAGACTGCTGTACTTCCTGAGACTGGTCATGCAGCACCCCACCCCGGGAGGTGAAGACTCTTGTTTTCACCTCCTTTTTATCCCTTCTTCTCCCCGCACGCTGCGACTGGTCCTACGTCAGCTAAAATGAAAAACCCAATTACCCTGGAGATTGTTTCGCTCGAATGAATTCCTCTCCGCCGCTGCTCAACCTCGAGAACGTGACAGTTTTCCGCGAGGCGGCGGCCACCTCATCAGATGCGCGTTTGACGCTTGCACCTCGCGCCGCGCTGGAAAACATCTCGCTGCGCATTGAAGCCGGCGAACACGCCTGCATACTCGGTCCCAACGGTTGCGGAAAATCCACGTTGATCAAAACGATTACCCGAGAATGTTATCCGTTAGCGCGCGAAGGTTCGTCCATCTCCATTCTCGGGCGCGAACGCTGGAACATTTTCGAGTTGCGCTCGCTGCTAGGCATTGTGTCGCCCGATCTCCTGGGCTCCTGCACTACCGAGGCGACCGGACGTGACGTGGTTCTTTCGGGATTTTTCAGCAGTACGCGAATTTTTCCTCATCACCATCCAGATCCGCAGCAAGTGGGGCGTGCCGAACGCGCCCTGGAGCGCATGGGTGTCGTCCATCTGGCCGATCGAGCAGTCGCGCGCATGTCTTCCGGCGAAGCCAAGCGCACCCTGATTGCTCGCGCCCTGGTCCATGATCCGCAAGCCTTGCTGTTCGACGAGCCCAGCAACGCCCTGGACATCGCCGCGCAATTGCAGCTTCGGCAAACCATGAGCGACCTTGCCCAATCGGGGATGGCTATCCTGCTGGTCACCCATCATCTCTCGGAAATCATTCCTGAAATTGACCGGGTAATTTTGCTTCGCGACGGACGCATCCTTGACGACGGCCCCAAGGCTTCCATGCTTACGTCCGAAAAAATGTCAACGCTGTTTGGCGTGCATCTGCGCGTTTCACGCGAAGGCCAATATTTCTATTTCGGTGAATAATCCTGTTGCTGCGCTTGTGGGAATGCAGGTTTGAATTTAATTCGAGCTACAGGTGTACCACCGGCTTGGGCCCAGTCCCTTCAATCATCTCGATGAACATATTGTCCAGCAGCCGCGTGTTGCCAAATTTAACCGCCAGCAAAACATAAGCGCTGTGATTCACCAGCGCGACGGGTTGAAATGTCTGCGCGTCCACGATTTCTGCGTAGTCAATTTTCCCGCGAGGTTCCTGGTCCAATACACGCCGCATGGCCGATTGCAATGACCGGGCGTCGCGGGTCCCGGCGTTTAGCGTTTTTTGCGCCTCCTGTAACGCCCGATGTAACACCGTAGCGGCTCTGCGATCTTCCGCGCTCAAATACGCGTTGCGCGAAGACATCGCCAGGCCGTCGGCCTCGCGCACGATGGGACAAATTACAATTTCTGAATTGAGATTCAGGTCTCTGGCCATTCGCGAAATAATGGCTACCTGTTGTGCGTCTTTTCTTCCGAAGTATGCGAATTCCGGCTGCACGATCTGTAAAAGTTTGAGCACCACGGTGCTGACTCCGCGAAAGTGTCCCGGGCGCGAGCGGCCTTCCAGTCGTTCGCTTAGCCCCTCCACCGTAACGTAGGTCGAATAATTCGGCGGGTAAATGTCGGCCGCTTCCGGAAGGAATAAGCAATTCACTCCAGCATCAGAAAGTTTCTCCGTGTCCGCCTCGATCGCCCGCGGATAATTTGCAAAATCTTCTGCTGGACCGAATTGCGTGGGATTCACGAAAATCGAGACGACCACCGAGGAGCATTCCAGCCGCGCCCGCTTGATCAGCGAGAGGTGTCCGTCATGCAGCGCTCCCATGGTGGGCACCAGGCCTATCACGCGATTCTCAGCGCGCTCCCTGCGCGAGAATTCTTTCATCCAGGAAACGGTTCGTATGATTTCCACGGTCAGGGCAGGCGTTACGCGCCCACAGCTTGCGCGCGCTCGCGGTAAAAGTGAATCAAATCGCTGGAAAGTGGCTTGGCGTTCAATTGACGCAACATCGTGGCTATCTGCCCGCGATGATAGGTGCCGTGATTCACCATGTGCTGCATGGATTGCCACAACGGATTTTTATACTGGCCAAAACTCAGGGTGCGGTACTCGTGGACTTTATGCAGAGCTTCTTCTGACAAACCAGCCACGAATTTCAGCAGGCGTACTTCATCTTCCTGCCAGCGCGATTTCAACGCGGCAATATCGTGAAACTGCGTAACATCTGGAAGAGACGCCGGCGAGCGCCCCTGAAATCTCTCCAGCCACAACCATTCAGAGCCCCAGACGTGCGCCAGGGTATCCCGCACCGACGAAAAGCTGGAACCCAGGGGTTTCACAAATTGTTCTGCGGAGAGCTCCGCCGCGGCGTCCAACGAACGATGGTTCGCCCAAGCGTTGTAATCGTACAGAATGCGAATTTCTTCCGGCGACATCACGTCCTCCGCATTTTCCCACTGGAATTGAGGCCCGTCAGCCTGTGATGGAAATGGTTTTGCGGCTTTTGCCGCTCTGAGGCGCGTGGTAGGACTCAGCGTCCGACGGAAAATTCGAATTGCGCACATCGTCGCAGTATTCGCGCACCGCCCCGCTAATAAAATTTCCCAGGTCCGTATATTGCCGTGAAAATTTTGGCGTCTGCCCGAAGGTCAGGCCCAGCATGTCGCTGAGCACCAGAATCTGCCCGTCGCAATCCGGGCCGGCCCCGATCCCAATGGTTGGAATGCGCACTTCGCGGGTGATCTGCTGGGCCAGTTCGCGCGGCATGGCTTCCAGAACGATCGCGAATGCGCCTGCGGCTTCCACCGCGCGCGCATCGCGCAGCAGCTGATCCGCCGATTGCGGCGTCTTGCCCTGCACGTGATATCCACCCAGCGCATTTACCGATTGCGGCGTCAGGCCCACGTGACCCATCACCGGGATCTCCGCTTCGGTCAGCCGCGCAATCAGCTCCAGTCGCCGCTCGCCGCCTTCCACCTTCACCGCTTCAGCGCCCGCATCTTTGATGAAGCGCATAGCGTTGCGCAAAGATTCGGAAAGATCGGTGTGATAGCTGCCGTAAGGCATGTCGGCAACTACCAGCGCATGACGCGCACCACGCCGCACCGCCCGCGTGTGGTGCAACATTTCCTCGATAGTCACCGGAAGTGTGCTGTCGTAACCCAGCACTACCATGCCAAGGGAATCGCCAACCAGCAGGATGTCTACGCCAGCTTCATCCAGCAATCGCGCCGTCGGATAGTCGTACGCCGTGAGGCAAGCGATCTTTTTGGAATTTGTGGTGGGTCCCGCAGCTTGAAATTTTCGCTGCTGGATGTCCGGGACGGTAATTTTACCGCCGCCCGCGGCGTTGGGCGTGAAACTCATGTCGGCCTCCGGTGCCGCTCCTTGAATCAGGATGCAGCCCTATGCCTTACCTGCGCAGGATATCAAAATTTAGCTGCGGACACTAGAACTGTAGATTAGCCAGTGGTACTGGAGAGCGGCTCCGTTCAAGCTTTGCTTTGCAACTCGGCCGCGCGGTGCACTGCTTTGCGGATGCGCTGGTAAGTTCCGCAGCGGCAAATATTCCCGCTCATGGCGTCGTCGATTTCCGCATCCGTGGGAGCCGCTTTTTGCGCGAGCAACGCCACCGCGGACATGATTTGTCCAGGTTGGCAATATCCGCATTGCGGCACATTAATTTCCATCCACGCCTTTTGCACCGGGTGGCTTGCGTCACTGGATAATCCTTCGATGGTGGTGATCTTTTTTCCAGCAACCGTGGAAACTGGCGTCACGCAGGAGCGTGCCGCTTTGCCCTCAATGTGCACCGTGCAAGCTCCGCAGAGTGCCATGCCGCAACCGAACTTGGTTCCCGTCATGGCCAGCGTATCGCGCAGCACCCACAGCAACGGCATCTCGGGACTCACGTCCACGGTCTGCGGCTTGCCATTCAATACAAAGCTGATTGCCATGTTCACCTCCGAAAAGCCTGACCCCGGCAGAAACGAGAACATCCTATAACAATCCCGGCGCATTCCGATGGCCGGGCTCCTTAAGCGCATCGGATCCCGCATCCTAAAAATTATTTGGCTTTTTCCTGAATAGACAGAAGCTCAACTTCGAAAATCAGGGTGCTATCGGGGCCGATGTCTGGACCTGCTCCGCGCTCTCCATAAGCCAGGCCGGCGGGAATGAACAGCTGCCACTTCGATCCCACTGGCATGAGTTGTACTGCTTCCGTCCAGCCCTTAATGACGCCGCTGACAGGAAAAGTAGCGGGCTGGCCGCGCTTGTAGGAGCTGTCGAATTCTGTGCCATCCAGCAACGTCCCGCGATAATTACAGACCACGGTGTCGGCGGCCGTCGGCTTTGGCCCAGTTCCCGCGGTGATGATTTTGTACTGCAGCCCGCTCGGCAGCGTGACCACGCCATCTTTGGTTTTATTCTCTGCCAGAAAAGCCTCTCCGGCTTTGCGGTTCACTTCACCAGCTGCTCGCGCAGTAACCTCTTGCTGCTGTCGCAGTTGTCCCTGCAGCGTTGTCAATACCGTTTTCATTTCTTCGTCGGTCAAAAGCGGCTTCGCGCTCGTCAAAGCATCTTTGACTCCACGAGCAAAAATCGCCGAATCGATGTCCACCGAGTCTTTGTGCAGGCTCTTGCCGATGTTCATCCCAATGGCGTAGCTGACTTTATCTTTTTGGGTTTTCAACGCGAGAGGAGTCGATGTCCTCGTGCCAGTACCTGTGCCGGTGCGTGGCTTTGCGGCGGGCGTCTTGGTCGTGCCCTGTGCAGCGGCGGGCGTAGTGGTGGTCGGTTTAGGTTTTGCCGGAGGAGTGTCCTGAGCCTTGACTGTTCCAAGCGCCAGGAAGCCGGCGACAGATAATTTTAACGTGCTTGCTAATATTTTTTGCATGCAGATATTGTCACATTGGCTTTACGCCTGCGCAAATGAATGCTTCAATCGCGTCAGGCGGGTACGGTGCTTGCGGGAGCGGGAGGCGCATCCTTCGGACGATCCGGCTCGACGCCACGCCAGCCTACCGGGCGGCCGCTGACCGCTTCCTTCACCGAGCGGAACAACACCACATACATCAATTGCCGGTAATAAAACCGTTGCAGCAGCACGGGAGCCAACAGAGTCCAGTCTTCTTTGCGCTCCAGCGCGAAGGCCAACGCGCAGGTGGCCACATCAATCAATATAAATCCCACAAAGAAAAATATGGAGCGCTGCACGTCGGCGGTGGTCCAGAGCTGCGGTAAACGCGCGATGTGCAATTCGCCAATCGCCCACAGCGCCAGCGAACCCAGAAACATCAGGTCAATGATCGGCGAAATCAGCGGCAGCACCAACTGGAACACAAAAATATTTGGCAGCGCGATCCATCCGAGAGTTCCATATTTCGGCCGCAACAATGTATCGCGATGCTTCCAGAAGGATTGCAGCGTGCCAAAGGTCCAGCGAAATCTCTGGCGAATCAGCGCCCCCGGCGTTTCCGGCGCTTCCGTCCAGGCGATGGATTCCTCATCGTAGCTGACCCGCCAGCCCAGTCTGCGAATCGCCACAGTCAGGTCCGCATCCTCCGCAACGGTGTCCGAACTGATTCCGCCGGCGGCCTCAATCGCCTCCTTGCGCCAAGCGCCCAGTGCTCCGGGCACTACGGTAATGCAATTCAGCAGGTCAAAGGCGCGCTTCTCCATGTTCTGGCTGGTAATGTATTCGAGCGCCTGCCAGCGTGTCAGCCAGCGCGTGCGATTGCCGACTTTTACATTGCCGGCTACCGCGCCAATTCGCGAATCAGAAAAATGCCGCAGCAATTTCGAAATCGCGTCTGGTTCGATTTCGGTATCCGCGTCAATGGTCACCACGATTTTCGTTTGCGCCTGCAGCATCGCCAGGCTCAGCGCCGCCGATTTACCGCGATTGACTTGATGAATGATGTGCACGCGGGAATCCCCGCCAAAATGTTCGTCCAGCAACGCGCCAGTGCGGTCAGTAGAGCCATCATCCACTACGATGATTTGCAGATCCTTCGTCTGGGTGGCCAGCACGGAAGTCACCGTCTGCACGATCACCCCCTCTTCGTTATGCGCCGGAATCAATACTGTAACGTCTGGCGGCGGATCGGAAATCACAGTGTTATCGGGCCGCAGTTTCTCTATTAATGCCAGAATGCCTATTACCACAGCCCGGCCACTCACCAGAATAATCCCCACGACGAAAATCGTAGCGAAGCCCACACGGAACCAGCGATACAGACTGAAAATGAATCCGTCGGCATGGGCTTCAAAGCGCTCCTGGGGAGAAAGCGGCAGCATCATGGAGGCGCGCGTCTTCCCCAACAAATCCGGCACGGCCACGAACTGGTAGCCCTGAGCGCGCAACTGATCGATCACCTGTGGAAGCGCTGCCACGGTCTGGCTGCGGTCTCCGCCGCCGTCGTGAAACAAAATTATGTTTCCCTCACTGGCCTGGCTCAGGACCGAATCCACAATTTCGGACGCGGGTACCTGCTTGCCGGCCGGCTGCTTCCAATCGTGCGGATCGATTTTCTGCCCGACAATCACATAACCCATGTCCTGCGCGATTGGCAGTTGCGCTACTTCTTCCGCGTATTCCGGCTGGTGATCAATGCCGTATGGCGGGCGAAACAAAATCGATTTCACGCCAATGGTGCTTTCGATCAGCCGCTGCGTCAGGTTCAGCTCCCAGCGCAATTGGGTGTGTGAAACTTCCTCGAAATTCGGGTGCGTGTAGGTGTGATTCCCGATATCGTGGCCTTCGTTGTATTCGCGTTTCAACAGCTCCGGATACTGGCTGCCGGCCACGCCAACTACAAAAAACGTAGCGGGCACATGTTTTTCTTTCAGTACGTCCAGTATCCGCGGCGTCCAGCGTTTGTCCGGCCCATCGTCAAACGTGATGGCCAGTTTCTTTTTGGCCGCGCCCAGCTGGTCGATGTGATAGGCCAGCGGATAGGTTTCATATTTTTCGCCCGTAAATAAATCTGTTGAGGCGTCGTAAGTAAAACTGCGCCGTCCCGGCTTGGGCGTATCAATGAAATGCCACACGTCGCCGTCGCCTTCAAAAATTAAATCCGGCCCCGGCGGAATTACCGTGATTTTGTCGCGAATGGCGTCGGTTGGCCGGGTAGCGTCCCAGATCGGCCACATCGACGTGTCGGCGGAGCCCAGCCGCCACAGCGCGGTGCCCTGCACGCCCAGGCGTTCGTTGGCGCGTAACTCGTTGTATGCCGTGAGCGCATCGAGTATCCACACCTGGTGCACGTGCTCGTGCTGATCATTGTAAGAATAGTGGGGATTCAACGACGCGGCGTCGAACTCCACATCAGTGTCGGACTCTGACGCGCGCACCAGCGCTTCCTGAATGGTCAGCGACTCTGCGGGTTCCGGTTTCTTTTTTGGCGCTTCTGACCAGTCGTACGCATAGTTGCCGACTGCGGCGATAATCTTCTGCGCCGGAACCACTTTCAGAATCTGCCTTAAATTCTCCACGTACCAATCCTGAGCCGCTATCGGCCCCGGAGAGGACGTCAGCCAGTGCTGGTCGTAATTCATCAGCAAGATGGCATCGCACTGCTTACCGAAAAATGCGTAGTCATAAGATTCATCGCGGGCCGGCAACGCCACCATCAGCTTCAATCCCGCGGAATGCAGTGCTGTGGCCATCTCGGCAATAAATTTTTTCAGGTGTGGTTGGTTCTCGTCGGGTACTTCTTCCAGGTCCACCACAATTCCCGATTCATGTGACTTCGTCGCATACTCCACCAGGTCATGTTGCAGACGGTGGCGGGCATTGGCGTTGGTGAGCATGTCCGCCATTTCCTTTACGTGCCAGCTCGTCCCGTCGTAGTTATTCAGCAGACCCATCATCGGAATTTCAATATTCACCGACTTCATCCACTGATGAAGCTTGTCTTCTTTTAGAATCGCGATGGCCTGGTCCGGCGTGGTTTTGCTGGCGCTTTGACCATTCTCATAATCCACGGTGGTCAATGCGCCGTCGGAGGTCACGGAATGAAGCTGTTCCGGAAGCAGCAGGTCAATGTCTTTGTAATGGGATTTCAGAGACGCCAGGCTGTTTGAATCCCAACTCACGAAAAATGCCGCGCGCAGGGGGTCGTAACTGGCGGGAACCGTTCCAATCGCCGCGACGCGGCGCCGTCGGCCCTCTCGGACCGGCAACAGTTTGGCGGTGGGCTTGAATTTCAGCGGGTGGAAACCGGGCTTGGTATCTGGCAGGAGCCCCGCTGGAAGGTCCACGCTCACTGCGATGGTCACAAAAAAATATGCCAACGACACCGTCAAAAGGACGGCGGTAAATTCCAACACGCGCCGGGTGCGGCGCCAACGCACGCGCTCCGCGTCATAAAATATTGGCCCGCGTTCCTTCATCCAGCCTTTCCAGGTATGGGGCAGGGTTGCGCATCCGCTCCGCAACAGGAGCGAGATGCGAGATTCCGTCTGCTCTATTGTAAGATGCGTTCAATTGATGAAGCGAATTTTCTCGAATCCGGTTACCGCGCTTTTGGCCGGGGCATGCCTGCGATTTTTTTTCGTCCTTTATTATCCGGCGGGCTCGGGCGACACCGTCCTGTACGAGCAAATCGCCACCAACTGGCTGAAGCGTCACGTGTTCGCCATGGATATTGGTGGCGTGCTGACGCCGGTGGACACTCGTGTGCCGGGCTACCCCGCATTTCTTGCAGTAATGTATTGGCTGAGCGGTAAGACTGGCGCCGACGCTCGCTTGTGGGTCATGAGCGCGCAGGTTTTCGTAGATCTGCTGACCTGTCTGCTAATCGCAGCCATCGCCGCGGTCTTGGTGTTTCTGGCCTTTGAAAGCAGTCGTCCCCGGCGTGCCTTCACCGCCGCACTATGGCTTGCGGCTCTGTGCCCATTTACCGCCAACTACGTCGCCGTAATCCTCACCGAAACCTGGGCCACATTTTTCACCTCGCTGGCGCTGTTGTTTCTGTGTTTGCTGCTGCTGCGCTTTCGCGGTTCAGTTTTTTCTGTCGACGACCTAACGCTGGACTTGCGCGTAAGTCCACAGTGGTTCGCCGCATTCGCCGGTTTTGCAGCCGGCCTCGGCACGCTTTTCCGTCCGGAAACGCCGCTCTTACTAGTCACCGCTGTCCTGGTGCTTGGTTGGTACCTTTTGCGCGGCCGGCACTGGTTGAAGTTTGTTCGTATCGGCGCCTGCATGTTCGCCGGATGCATCATCCCGCTCTTGCCGTGGGCGGTACGCAATGAAATCACGCTTCACAAGATTCAATTTCTTTCGCCCAAAAATTCGAATCTCCCCGGCGAGCTGATTCCCTACGGTTTCATGGCCTGGGAAAAAACCTGGCTTTATCGTGTCCGCTACTGTTACCTGGTGACCTGGAAACTCAACGACGAAACCATCGACGTCGACGACATCCCCGCAAATGCCTTCGATACGCCGGAAGAAAAGGAACAGATCGCCGACGTACTCGAGTCTTACAATCAGGACATAAATCTCACGGAAGAGGAGGATGCCGTCTTCGGCAAATTGGCCGGCGAGCGTACCGCCCGGCATCCGCTGCGCACTTATGTCTGGATTCCAGCCGCCCGGGCGTTGACGGTTTGGCTTACACCTCGAATCGAGTTGCTCCCATTTTCCGGCAAGGTTTTTCCACTGGCCGAGGCTTGGGAAGAAGACCCCGTTGACCAGTCATTTACCGCCGGTTTTGTAGTGCTGAATGTGATTTATCTGCTGTTCGCCGCCTGGGGCGCGTGGTATTTGTGGCCGCGGCGGGAGGCCAGGCCCGTGTTAGCTCTGCTGCTCGGTTTTGTCCTGCTGCGCACCGCGTTTCTGACCACGATCGAAGCGCCGGAGCCTCGTTACACATTGGTTTGTTTTCCGGTATTGCTGGCCTTGGCCGCGCAGATTTTTGCCGGCCGGCAAGATTCGAGCAAAAAGATGGCGGCAAGACCGGAGGCCACGAACATATCGGGGACAGTCTAACGGTCTTCGAACGGCTCCGGATGAATAGTCACGCGGTGAATTTGCGGAAATTTTTCTTTGACGCGATCCACCAGTGCCGCGGTCACATCATGAATCTTGGTGATGGGCAGATCGCTCTTCATGGTGCAATGGCAGGAAACCAGGATGCGATGATCTACCTGGCGCACCCGCGCATCGTGACAATTCACGAGTTCATCGTATTCCGCAGGCAGTGAATTCAGAAACGTCTCGACTGCGGCGGCCAGTTGTTTCATCTCGCCGAGGCCCGCATCGGGCGTGGCGATGTGTTTGCCCAGAGGCTCAATATGGATATTCACATCCGTGGGGGCATCGCGCAGTTGGCGTATGCTTTCTTCGAGCTTGGTTGCCTGGCGATGTGCCTCGCGCAAACTTAAATTTTCATCCACTTCCAGATGCAATTCGATAAAAAGCTGCCCTTGCTGCTGCAGCGCCTTCACGTCATGAATAGCCAGCCCCAGCCGCTGGGCCTCCGCGCGAATGGATTCGAATAAATGCTCGCCCTGCGGCGCGCGCGGCTCGGCGTGTACCATCACATCCGAAGGAACGATTTCTCCGATGCGCTTTTCGATCGCGTCGCTGAGCTCGTGCACCTGCTCCAGGCTGGCGGTGCGCGCCACGCTCACGGTAGCGTCTACAAAATGCCGGTTGCCAGATCGCCGCACGCGAATGCGGTCCACATCCAGGACGCCTTCCATGCGGCCCACCGCTCGCGCGATTTCCTGTCGCAGGCCTTCGGGAGCAGCGTCCACCAGCGCGTCCATCGTGCGCTTGCCGAGCATCGAGCCGACCCATAGAATGACGCCCGCCACCGAGAGACCGGCAATTGCGTCGGCATAAACCAGCCAGGGCAAATGCCAGCTTTCTCCCGCCCAAACGAGCCCGATGCCGCAGATGACTACAATCGTGCTCCACACATCCGTTGAAAAATGCAGCGCGTCAGCCTCGATGGCTTCGCTGTGATATTTGCGTGCCACGTGCCCCAGCGCTTTGGCGCGGGTGATGTCGATGCACAAAGCCACCAGCAGGATGAGTACGGCGATAACGCTCGGCTGAATGTGCACCTGATGAAAAAACAGGCGGTCGATGCCTTCGTAAATAATGAAGACCGCGGTGATGAGCAGCAGTGCGGTTTCCACGAAGGCCGAAAAGTTTTCAAATTTACCGTGTCCGTAGGGATGCCCTTCATCGGCGGGCTGATCGGACATGCGCACCGACAAATACGTGATAATCGCGGCCAGAAGGTCCAGGCCGGAATGTAGCGCCTCCGATAAAACGCCCAGGCTGCCTGTGCGGATTACCAGAAAAGATTTGAGCGATAGCAGCACAATTGCCGAGGCCACGCTCAGCAAAGCGGCACGCTTCTTTTCCCGCACTTCCAGGTTTTGCAGGATTTCCATTGCGTGCGCTTAGACTATCCTAAATTTTGCGCGGAATGCGGAGTGCTTGGTGTGGCGCTGCAATAGCCTTAAAAGGCTGCGCTGGCACTGGCAAGTACTAGGTTTTGCGGGGAATGAATCGCAGCGCCCCGGAATTCATACAATAGCGCAAGTTCGTCGGACGCGGCCCATCAGTAAAAACGTGTCCCAGATGCGCGTCGCACAGCGTGCACTTCACTTCCGTGCGCGCCACGCCAAACGAGATATCCTTCTTCTCCAGTACGTTCTCTTTGGCGATGGGCTCATAGAAACTTGGCCACCCGGTGCCTGAATCAAATTTGGTCTTGGCATCGAACAGCGCATTGTCACAGTCGATGCAGCGATAAAGGCCCCCACGATTCTCGTGGTCCAGCGCTCCCGAAAAGGCAAATTCCGTCGCCGCCCGGCGAGTCACGTCAAACTGTAAGGCCGTCAGTTGAGATTTCCACTCCGCAGCGGTCTTCTGAACCTTGGGCACGGTGGCCACACCTTGCGGAGCTCCGTCGTCTGAAAACTTGAAAATCTTTACTGGCCCGGAATTCTCGTTGGCTTCCACGCCGTCGGCCAAGGCGGAAGAGCAAACTCTGTTCACTCCCACAAGCACCGCACAACCGCCCAACGTTGCGGCGCTGTAGATGAATCCCCGGCGTGTCATTTCTTTCATAACTTATCCAGCAGAAACCTACAGCTAAACAAAGACCTAACGGCGATTTTCTACTTGGCCGCCGTCATGGTCGGAGCCGGTATAAGCGGCAAACGTTTCGGCTCACCGCGAGCCCCGCGCACTTCCAACTCTTCGAACAGCAGCGAAGGCGCCACCATCGAAGCCGGCAAACCGTTCTGCGCCGAACCAAAAGCGCCCAGTGCCGTTCCCGCGAATCCGTTGATCTGGCTCTGCATGTAGTTGTAGACGAAATTATCGTTACCGATACCGGCTATATTTCGAATGGCCCGCGAATTTACGCCCACGATGCGTGCGCCGCGAATAATTTCTTCGCGTCCGTCCTCCGGATACACGCGATACACCACCAGCGGCAGCCGGTCGCCCGACCCGGCTCCGCCGCCGTAACTGGCCAGCAGTGCCTGGAAATCTTCCTGGTGCAGCAGGCTCAGCGTGGGGTTGTCCATTTCGCGCACCACGATGCAATACGCTTGCTTTTGCTCCTTGCAGGTATCCAGGAATTTTTTCTTCAGGTCCGCCGGCGACATGGTTTCTTTAGATGTAAAAAACATGTTGCTCATGGTCGGCTTGGCGTCGCTCAAGAATGCCGAGCGCCCGTGGCCGTTCGATTGATCGAAGTCCGGCCCGGGTCTGCGCGACATTAATTCGCTCTTCAGCGTGCCGTTCTCTACCAGCGTTACTTTTTGCGCGCGCACCCCTTCATCGTCGACGGAGTAAGCGCCCAATAAAGGTGTGCCCTGGAATTCCTTAGCGCTGGGATCGTCCACCACCGTCACGGAAGCAGGCAGCACTCGCGCTCCGATGCGTGTGATCCAATCACTTTTTCCGCCCAAGCCGCTCAACAGCTGTTCCATCACAGGAGTAAACGACACCGGCGGCCGTGCTCCATTCACCGCCGGTCCCAAAATCTGCGCCAACAGCGGCGCGGCCGCGCGCGCCTCAAAAAGCACTGGCCCGGTGTAGTCCTGCGCCGCGGGAGCAGCGCGCAGGGCCATCAATTCGCTGCCGGTGATATTCAAGCCCTTGCGCACCGCATCTGGTGCCGGCAGATCTGCCGGATGCACCGCGTACGTTGCATAAAAATGGTTGATGGGCATGCCATCGTCGGCCAGAGCGTTCATACCCGACTCGATGGCCGCAAAACTTCGGTTGGTGCGAATTTCCGTGCCTTCGCTGGTGACCAGGTACTCCGTGGCGTACACCAGATAGTAAGTAACGCGCCCTTCGTAAATCTGCGGGAAAGCCCGCAGCGCCGCCGAAGTTTCGCGCACTTCCTGATCCCAGTTGCGATTGCTCCAGTCCGCCATGATCAGCGGTTCGACGTTATGCACCGGTTCAGCTTTGGAAAAATCGTTGATGTCCGACTGCCGCGCCAGGCTGCTCAGATACGCCTGTTTGCGCGAATAAGTCTCCACCGCTTCCTTGAAGGCTTGATCGGTGGCGATCCACAAATCCTGCCGCAGCGAATCGTAATCGCGGTCGATGCCCACCGAGCCGGTTGACCCGATGAATCCGCGGAAGCCGTCATCGCTGATGAAATTGGAACTGTCCAGCTTGTAGCTTCCGACCCGCGCTTCCACATCCATAAAACGGCTTCGCGCATGATTGCTGTTCAGCAGCGTGCCGAATTCTCCGCTGATTTCGCGAAAATCCAGGTCCAGCAAACGGTATTCCACGTAGTACGGCCGTACCGGCTGATCGGTGCCGGGAATTTTCAATTCCAGCCGGGTCTTGGCGCGCGCCATCTCATCGCGCATTGCCCGCAGGGTCTGATCGTTGTCTTTCCCGTCTTTCGCTTCTTGCGTGGCGGCCCGGCAATTTGCCGCGCCTCCAATTGCTGAAGCCAAAAAAATAAATGTCCATAGCAGCCTTGTCATTTTTATCGCCGTTTTCATCGCTGGCCGCCTGTCTTCGTGGCGTTCGCGCCGCTCTTGGGCGATTCCGTATCGTGTGCGGGAGACGGCAAAATCGGTGGCCGGTCCGTGGAGCTTTCCTTCTTCTGCACTTCCAGCTCGGAAGTCAAAATGGCCGGCGACGCCGCTGACACTGGCACCGAGCCGGATTCTGCGCCGCAATAGCCATTAAAAACTTCCGCGGTATCGCCAGTAGCTACTATTTTTGTCAGCGCTGCGAGAGGCGTACCCACAATGTCCACGCCGCGCACCAGTTGATCGGGACGTCCGTCAGCAAACACCTTGTAAACCACCAGCGGTAACACCTGGAACGCCTGCGGCTGCCCTCGCCCGGTGAACGTAAATCCTCCGGCGATGTCGTCAATCAGCAATCCGAAAGTTTTGTTCTGCGAGTTGATCAATTCGATCAGCTTGGCGCGCAGCTCCGCGTTGGGTACGGTTTTGTTACTTTCCACAATTAAGTTGCCTTGCCGCGAAACCGGTGTAGCTCCGAGCTGCCGCCTTCCATGTCCGTTAGACTTTGGAAAGTCCGCCAACGGCGAACGCGACATTTCGAAATTCTTCAACACTCCATGATCCACCAGCGTCACCCGTTGCGCCGGCACTCCTTCATCGTCGAATTGGTAAAAGCCCAGCAGTTCCTGGGTACCCAGCCTCTTCTTCGTGGTGTCGTCCACGATGCTCAAAAAGCTCGGCAAAATTTGTTCACCGACCTTATTAGAAAATGTCTGGCCCTCGGTCACATCTTTCTGGCGGTGCCCTTCATCGCGGTGGCCAAAAACTTCGTGAAAGAAAACCGCCGCCGCCCGGCCGGTCAGTAACGCAGGACCAACGGTGGGATCGTTGATCGGCGCAGCCACCAAGCCCTCCAGCTCCTTGCGCATGGTGGCTTCCGCCGCGTACACCGCCTTGTCATCCGGAGCTTCGGCAGGATTCACCCAATCAAAGTTGTAATAGCGATTGATGTCCATGCCATCCGGGGCTTTGCCCTGGATGAACAATTCCAGCCGGTAGCGAATTTGCCCGAATTGCAGCTGCGTCCCTTCGCTGTTCACCTGGTAATCGTTTTGTCCCTGCCCGCTGAAGGTAACAATCGAATTAATAATCGCGGTGGAATCCCGAAAGGCCCGCGTGTAGTCGCGAACTTTCTGTTCCCAAGGCTTGCGATCCACGTTGATGGAAACCTGTTGTCCGATATAGGTGTGCGGTTCTTCGCGCGAAAAATCCGGCGCTTTGCCTTCCGCCGTTTCCACTTTCACTTCTTTGCCGGTTTTTATCTTGATCAGCGCCTGTGAAGAAGCCTCGTACTGCCTGTTCGTCTCCAGCCAGATCGCCCGGCGCAGCACCTCTGGGTCGTCGTCCAGCGGCACCGGTGTTCCGGGCCCGCCGTTGGCCTGCTGGCGCTCACCAACCTTGTGGGTGTTGTCGAGCGTGTAGCTTCCCGTGCGCACCGAAACTTCCAGCCAGCGATTACGCCCCTCCGTGCTCGTCAGCAGCGCGCCATTCGAACCGGATACGTCCGATCGCTGCGTGTCCGTAACCGTGTACCCCACGAAGTACGCGGGGGGATCCTGCGCCTTCAACGCCTTAAGTGAACGGTCCAGCTCGGTCTGCAACGCGGCCAGCACCGGTGAGCGCTTCGCGGGAGTATCCGGCGGCGGCGCAGCGGCAAGCGCCGGAGCCAGGCCGCACAAAGCAGCCAGCACACCAAGACTGTTTATGACTGGACTACGCATCCATAGTTTCAAAGGAAGCCTCACAAGCATTTAGACGGGAACTTGAATCAATCAGTGTACTCGACCGTTCGAAAGCCGCACAAATCGTTCCACGCGCGGTAAAAGGCCTGGAAGCATGAGGCAACGCTCTCAGGCAGCGGCATAGCATTAGATGGGTTTACTGCCCTACTCGTTGCACCCCAACTCGAATGGGGTACGAAACAGAAGCCGCCAATGGCACCGTGGGCCGCCCGATACAAACTAATACAAATCCGTTAGCAACTTGAGATTTTGCAGCAGCTCTACCCGCAGTTGGGATTGGTTTTCGGATCGCACCTGGGGGGCACCGGCGTGGTTTTGCTGCTCCCCTTCGTGACTACCGGCACAATCACGATCGGAACCGCCGCGATCACACCCAGAGTTATTGCCGTGCCCTTACTGATGTGATGCGCCGTTTGCACCGCCCCATTGGGCGCGCCAACGTCGGTGGCCTGCGCCGCAGCCGTCAGCACATCCAGCGTCGCCTGTTGCGGACCCAGCGGCGGCTGCGCTCCGGAACTGTCATTAGTTCGAACGCTGCTCATCTGCCCGGCTTTAACTTCCACGCAAACTCCAGCCAAATTGCAGACTCGCACCACGCCTTCGAAAACGATCACATTCATGGTGTTGTTTTCGTAGCCGACATAAAAATCAGTGCCTACGACGCCTGCGACTCCAGCGGGTGTATGTACTTCGAATTTTCCATTGGGCTTGGCGATCTTGGCCGCTTGCGTGCGCAGCTTTCCGTAGGTCAACTCCAGATCGGTTTGCTGCGCGCCGGCATCATGCTTCACCACGTGCATCGAAGATTGCGAGCCCACGTTTAAAACCGAACCGTCGTCGAGCGCTATACGCGCGCGGCCGTTCACCTGAGTGTTTACCAGATCTTCCCAGTTCACTGCTGATTTCGCGGAGGCCGTGACAGTCTTGGATCCCCTTGCAATGCTCACTGCCGGAATCACGCGAGCGACTTCGCCGGCGCGGGTATTGGAATTTTGTGGAGCGGCGTATACATCCGCTGGAACAGCGATGCTCAACGATAGAAAGGATGCTAGAGCCAGAGCGCACGGCGACGTAATCTTCATCTGAGGGACACTCCTGGGCTGAGAGATTATCTACCGTTGTTACGGGAGACTGCCCCAAGTGTCAATTGAAAATCCCGAAACGTTGCCCAGCCGTAACCCGCTGAATCGATAACAGCCCGCCGCTCATGGGGACAAATGTAAAATCGCCGCAGCCATATCGTCATGTTGTTGGATTACGTGGGTGAATTCGTGAACGGCGGCAAAGATTCGCGCCAGTAACGCTTCCGACGCCAGTTCGCTGCGCTGCGCGCAAACAGCCATCAAGCGGTCCATGCCGAAATCTTCATAACGCGCATTCTGCGCTTCAATGATTCCGTCAGAGCACAGCATTACCGAATCCCCGCGCTGCAGTTTTACTGTCAACGTTTCGTATTCCGCGTCGGCAAACAGCCCCGGCGGAATCCCGGAGAGTTCCAGTATGGTGCAATCTTTTTTCGAAAAATGAAGTGGCCCCGGCATTCCAGCGCTGGCCAGGCACACCTCCATATTCGCTGGATCGAACACGCCATACGCAATGGCCGTGTGCCGGCGCAAACCTCCGCGGCTCATCAGCCGCTGATTCAACGTGGTCAAAACTTTGCCTGGCGACTGACCGGTTTTGTGGATGCCGCGCAATATTCCTACCGTCAGCGCCGCGTACATCGCCGCTGGCAATCCTTTGCCGGAAACGTCACCGACGTAAAATCCCACCGCGCCATTGGCCAGTTCAAAATAATCCAGGAAGTCGCCGCCCACGAGGTCAACCGGTTGGAATTTGTGCGCCAGCGTCACGCCACCCGAAGAAAGAACGTCCGCCGGCAGCATCACGCGCTGGATGGCACGCGCTTCTTCCAGCTCTTCTTCGCGAGCAATTTCGACAGCGCGGCGCTCCGCAACGGATGGGATCGTGTACATGGCTGATGAGTGCTGATGGGTGTAGCGACTAACCGTGGAGGGGGCCGAACGGTGAGCAAAGTCTAGCAAATTGCCGCTCCGGTATTCTTCGAAAAGCTGGCGTTGTTTCCTGTGTAACCTCCTCACACGCACGTCTTGCGGCCCGCCCGTTCACGGCCGAGAATGCTCTTATGCGCGCTCTAGCATTGTTACTGGTTTCCGCGGCCTTGTTGATGGGCGCCTATTACGCCTATCTAAAGAGGCTGCCCGCCACCGACGCGGGCACCACGCCTACACAGGCCATCAGCCTGACCGGTGTTCGCGCCGATCTGCTTCAGATTGCCCAGGCCGAACGAACCTACGTAGCAACCAACGGCAAATGTGCGCCTTTGCCCGAATTGGTTTCTTCCGGAGCTCTGGCGATGGAAAGAACTGAACGCGATGGCTACGTTTACTCCGCCGAATGCTTGGGGGTGGAGTTCAGCGCCGTCGCACGCCATGCTGCTGCGCCTGCTGATTCCTCGATCCGCTATCCGAATTTGGCCATCGACCAGAACATGCAGGTCCGCGAGCTGAATTGATAAGTTCGGCCATCTAAATCTCCGGAACTTTACCCACCTTCCCTCCGTACCTTGTACCGACTTCACAGCGAAACAGCGAAGGTCCGCTGGAGTATTCCTTAAGGAGAATTTATGAACGATATGGTCGGATTAGTTGCGGTAATCATGACTTTGGGCATTCCTCTTGGCGCCATGTACACCTACTATCATGTGCGCAAATTGCGCAGTCAGGAACGACTGGCCGCCATCGCCCGCGGCGTGGAAATTCCCATGGAGCCGGAACTTTCTCAGGCGGCGCGCTCCCGGCGTTGGGGAACTTTGCTGGTCACCGGCGCACTCGGCTATATCGCGATGTTTGCGGTCATCGCAAGGTTCACGGAGCCCGAGGCATGGGCGGGGGGCGCCTTCGGCTTCGTTCCGCTCGCGGTGGGAATCGGCTTCTTCATCGACTGGACGCTCATTCGCCGCGACCTGCACGTCTCCAGCTAGAATTCGCGGCAGTGTCGCCGGCCACCCGGCGACTCGCGGCAGCCGTGTTAGAATTGTCGCTAATGCACCCGGCAATCCCGCACCTGATCGATCTGCAACAGGTTGACCATAAAGTTGGCGCATTGCGCGCCGAACTGGAAAGTTATCCGAAGCGTATCCAGGAAGCCGACGCCCGCCTCAGCGGGGCTCGCGCAGCGGTCGCCGCCGCCAAAGAAGCCCATACCAACGCCCTCAAAGAACGTAAAAAGTTTGAGATCGACGTGGATCAGTGGAAAGATCGCGCCCGAAAATATCGCGACCAGAGCGGCGCAGTGAAAACCAACGAAGCTTACAAAGCACTGCTGCATGAGATAGCCAATGCCGAAGGAGAAGTCGCCAAAGCCGAAGACCGCCAGCTTGAGGTGATGATGTCCGGCGAAGAATTCGAACGCCGCGTGCGCCACGCCGAAGCCGATTTGAAAGAAGCGGAGACCAGCGTCTCCAAAGACCGCCGGGAAATTCACACCCAGTATGACGAGAAGCAAAAACTGCTGGCCGCCGCATTAGCCGAGCGTGAACGCATGGCTGCGCCCGTGCCCCCGGATTTGTTGGAGCTATACACCCGCATCGCCAAGCGCCACAGCGGCACCGCCATGGCCCTGGTTCGGGATGATCAGTGCCGCGGATGTGGCATGCGCGTGCTACCGCACATCGTGCAGGAGCTGCGCCAGGAAGCCAACGAAGAGCTTTACCGCTGCGAAATGTGCGGGCTCATTCTTTACACGCTGGATCCCATTCCCGTTGCCGGCTCTGATTCTGACAGTGGCAAAAGCTCCGCCAGCGCAGCTTCCTGATGGTTCGCCGTCCTCCTCCCCCTCGCGGTGGCTTGTTCACCGATGCCGAAAATGAGCCTCGCACGCGTCCCGCGGCTTATCAGGCCAATATCGATGGCGGCTCACGCGGTAATCCTGGCCCCGCCTCCTATGGCGTGGTCGTTCGCAACGAACGCGGCGAAATCGTCGCCAAGTTAAAAAAATATATCGGCCGCATGACCAACAACGTGGCCGAGTACTACGGCTTGATTGCCGCCCTCGACTACGCGCAGTCCCACGGCGTTCGCGCCCTGCGCATTGAAAGCGATTCGGAGCTGCTGGTGCGCCAGATGCTCGGTCACTACAAAGTGAAGAGCCCCGAGCTGCGGCCGCTGTTTGAACGGGCCAAGAAAATGTCGGCGGCGCTTGAATCTTTTCGCATTGACCACGTCTATCGGGAACATAATTCCGAAGCCGACGCCCTCGCCAACGAAGCGCTGGACGAAACTTCCGGACGCGCCAAGCCTGCCGAAAAGTCCGACTCCACAACGGGACGCCCACGTGCCCTCGAAGACGCGCCTCGCAAATTGCGCGCCCTGGTGAAAAATGGCGGGCTGCATTTTGCGTTGCCCCTGGATTTGCCGGAAGACACGGAAGTGGAGATTTTGCTGCGGCTGGCGCCCAAGCGCTAAGACTTAATATTTACTTGAGAGAGTAAGAGCGATACAGCGTATCGCGCTGCGCGGGCACGAATCCGGCGTCGGAGATAATCCGCCGCAATTCGTTTTCATTGGTCCGATTCTTAACACCCGCTGCGAACACCACATTTTCTTCAATCAAAATGCTGCCTACGTCGTCAGCGCCGAACTGCAGGCCCACCTGGCAAACTTTAATTCCCGGCGTCAACCAGCTTGACTGAATGTGATCAATGTTGTCGAGATACAACCGGCTCACCGCCAGTGTCTTCAGATAATCCACCGCTGTAGCTTCCGGCACTTTTTTCCCCAGCGGCGTATTGTCGGGCGCAAACATCCACGGAATAAACGCCGTGAACCCGCCGGTGTCTTCCTGAATTCTGCGCAGCCGCTCCAGGTGATTCACGCGGTGCCGCAATTCCTCGCCGCAGCCGAACATCATCGTCGCCGTAGTTCGTAGCCCCAGCGAATGCGCCACCCGGTGCATTTCTTCCCAGTCGTCGCTGGTGCATTTCAACCGCGCAATCTTCGAGCGGATCTCATCATCCAGAATTTCCGCGCCGCCGCCCGGAATGGATTGCAGCCCCGCATCCATCAGCCGCTGAATCGTTTCGCGCACGCTCAGTTCACTTACCTCGGCTATACACAAAATTTCCGGCGCTGAAAAGCAGTGCAGATGCACTTGCGGGTAGCGCTCCTTCAAGGACCGCAATAAATTTTCGTAGTAGCCGATCTGCAGGTCGGGATGCAGGCCGCCCTGCAGTAAAACGCCAGTGCCGCCCAGCTCCAGCATTTCGTCAATTTTTTCGTAAATCGATTCGAACGACAGAATGTACCCGTCCTTCGCGCCCAGCGGCCGGTAAAACGCGCAGAAGGAGCAATACTCAGTGCAGAAATTGGTGTAATTGATGTTGCGGTCGATCTGGTACGTCACTACGCGCGGATCGTTCTTGGCCAGGCGCATCTGATGCGCCGCCATCCCGATGCCCAGCAGGTCATCGGACTCCAGCATTTCCAGCGCTTCTTGTTTGCTCAGGCTCAATGTTTTCCTTGCAGCCGCATCCTTATTCTACCGAACGGTAGCCACGAATTCGAAATGCACGAACCCGCCGAAGCGCATTCTAGGAACTTTTTGCCATACGCGCGGCATCCGCACTCGCCCAATTAATCGCTTTGGCCTGCGGAATCAAACCTAACTTCGCCGCCAGGCAATAATACAGTTCCAGCCCTGCAAGGTTTTCCTTGTCCAGGTTGTAATCAATATTTTCGCCCAGGTATGTCCGCAGCTCCCCTTCCGGCCATCCTTGTTCGTCAGCGGCCGCTGCACTGATAACCGGAATCTTCGCCATCCCAAAGGCTTTCGATGCTGCGAAGTCGGCGACAATATCCGGCGTCATTACTTCCGCACGCCCGGCCCAGATGGCCAGCACTGCTGGCAATCCGCTCAAGCGCCGCCATTCCTGCACCGCATCATATATATAGAGTGTTCCCGTCGCGTTGATTCCTACTTTGTCGGCGCTGCAGAGTAATTCGCCGTCGCCGCCCAGGGTGGCGTAGTTCGCTGCGGCGATAGCCAGCCGGAGCGCCGGATCTCCAATCAGCAGAGCCGCATCGGCCTCGGCCAGCATGTTGCCCGTCTCCAGCGAAGCCTCGAAAAAGTTCGGTGCGATATGCCAGCGTTCCGCGCACAAAATACGCGTCAGCGCCTGGGTGCTCCGCGAACTGCTGTCCAGTGCCATGCTTTCCACTTCGCGGATCGGTTTGCGCGAAACAATCAGCAGACTGCGCACCCGCCGCTTCGCCGCGATTGCCATGCCCGGCAGCACCACCACGTCATCCATGCGTTGAAATTCGATGGCCGGAATGATCGCCACGTCCGCGCGACGTTCGCGCAAATCGTCAGCGCACTGTGACGGCACCGTAAAAGACAGATCGTATTTGCCCTTCAAGGGACCGTGCGTAAACCCAAATACCAGTGGCGCAGTATTCAGGTATTGCACGACAGATATGCGGAGTTTCTTCACAGTGACAGGTCTTCGCGAAGCTTCAGTATAGCAGACGATAATTTTCGTCAGCCCGGTCAACTTATGATGTAAAACGTTTGACACCGCCGGAGGCTTTGAAAATGTTGAAGTGTTCCCGCCATGCCGCTTTCCTCGTTGTTCTGGCTTCGCTGGTGCTGCCCGACGGCGCATTCGCGCACCCCGACGCGCCTCCCGCCACCATCGCCGACAAAACGGCCGGCGCCCTGAAGCTCGCGGGCTACTTCAATCTCTACTGGGACGCCAGGCAGGGCAAACTCTGGCTCGAAATTGACAAGTGGAATACTGAATTTCTCTACCAGAGCGGCTTGTCCGCGGGAGTCGGCTCCAACGACATCGGCCTCGACCGCGGCCAGCTCGGCGCCACGCGCATTGTCCGTTTCGAACGCAGCGGTCCCAGAGTGTTACTCATTCAGGAAAATCTGGACTATCGCGCCGTCAGCGATGACCCCGCCGAAAAGCGCGCCGTGCACGATTCTTTCGCCGAATCGGTCCTCGCCGGTTTCACGGTAGCAGCCGAAGAAAAAGAGCGTGCTCTGGTAGACGTCACCGACTTCTTCCTCCGCGACGCTCACGATATTCCAGGCACCTTGCGCCGCACCAAGCAGGGTTCCTATCGCATCGATCCGGCACGCTGCGCCGTGTACCTGCCGCTGACCAAAAATTTTCCGCTCAACACGGAAGTCGAAGCCGTGCTCACCTTCGCAGGCGACGAACCCGGCCAATGGGTAAAGCAAGTCACTCCGTCGCCGGAGTCCGTCACCGTGCGCGAGCATCACTCCTTCGTACAGCTCCCGCCGCCGGGTTACAAGACTCGCGTCTACGATCCGCGCGCTAGCTTTTTCGGCATCACCTACATGGACTACGCCACCCCTGTCAGCGAACCTGTGGTCAAGCGATTCATTTCTCGCCATCGCTTGGAGAAAAAGGATCCTGCCGCCGCCGTCAGTGAACCCGTGAAGCCCATCATTTATTATCTTGATCGCGGCGCGCCCGAACCGATTCGCTCCGCCCTGCTCGACGGCGCCCGCTGGTGGGACCAGGCTTTCGAAGCGGCTGGCTACAAAAACGCCTTCCGCGTGGAGCTCCTGCCGGAAGATGCCGACCCCATGGACCTGCGCTACAACGTGATCCAGTGGGTGCATCGGGCCACGCGTGGCTGGTCCTACGGTGCGGGCGTCGTCGATCCCCGTACCGGCGAAATTATCAAGGGCCACGTGACCCTTGGATCGTTGCGCGTTCGCCAGGATTATTTAATCGCCGAAGGCCTGCTCGCGCCCTACGAAAAAGGCCAGCCGGTCTCACCCAAAATGCTGGAGATGGCCTTGGCTCGGTTGCGTCAGCTTGCCGCACATGAAGTCGGTCATACCCTCGGACTGCAGCACAATTATTCTTCCAGCACCGTGAATCGTTCTTCGGTGATGGATTACCCGCCGCCCCTCGTCACCCTCGGCGCCGATGGCGTTCCTGATGTGTCCAACGCTTATGCCACCGGTATCGGCGATTGGGACAAAGTCTCCATCACCTTCGGCTATCAGGATTTTCCAACTGGCAGCGATGAGCACGGCGAGCTCAATAAAATTATCTCCAACGCGCTGTCTCGCGGTTTGCGCTATCTCAGCGACCAGGACGCGCGTCCGCCCGGCTCCTCCAGCAGTCTCGCGCACCTCTGGGATTCGGGTTCGAATGCCGTAGATGAACTGAACCGCCTCATGCAGGTGCGCTCCGCGGCCCTGCGCCGTTTCGGTGAAAATAATATTCGCGTGGACGCCCCGCTCAGCACCATCGAAGACGCGCTCGTCCCGATTTACCTGCTGCATCGGTACCAGGTGGAAGCCGCGAGCAAGCTGGTCGGCGGCATGGATTACACTTTCGCCGTCCGCGGCGACGGCCAGGTCCCCACGCAAATCGTAGCCGCCGCCGAACAGCGCCGCGCCCTTACCGCCGTACTCGCCACGTTGCAGCCCGAAACACTCGCGCTGCCGGAGCCCCTGCTCGAGATTATTCCGCCGCGCGTCCCTGATTACGATCGCGGTCGCGAACATTTCAAAATCCGCACCAGTCCGGCTTTCGACGCGCTCGCACCCGTCGAAGCCGCTGCCCAGCAGACGCTGCAGTTCCTATTCAATCCCGAACGTGCTTCGCGGCTCGTCGAATTTCACGCCCGCGACGCCAAAAACCCCGGCCTCGAAGAAGTCCTCGATACCATTTTGACCGCCACATGGAAATCCCCACGCCAACCCGGTTACGCAGGAGAAATCTCGCGGACCGTGGACTCCATCGTCCTCTATGACCTGATGTCGCTTTCGGCCAACGACAAAGCGTCGCCACAGGCTCGCGCCATTGCTTCCCTGAAACTGGACGAACTGAAAGCCTGGGCCACCCGCGCGCAAACCGCCGCGAAAGATCCCGAAGAGCGTGCCCACCTCTACTTCGCCGCTCAGCAAATAACTCGATTCCAGAAAGATCCCAACCTCATCCCGGTTCCAGCACCACCACAACCTCCCGACGGCCCACCCATCGGCGACGACGACGAAAACTGGCTGCCCTGAGTCTCATTTTTGGCGCAATTATTGGCGGGCAACGTCGAACGCGACTTAGCGACCGGCCGTTCGTCTATAGCACCAGGGAGGCTTCCCATGACTTCGCATATTGCTTTGGCGACACTGCTTCTCGCCGCGATCTTCGTTGGTCCGGACGACACCATCACCATTTCACATCGCCACTCCGTCAATATCTCTGGAGACGAGCAAGGCCCCGTCTCCGACTGTGGCGGCTTGCACATTCGCTTTGACGATCGCACCGCCACCATGCGCACCGAAGAGCGTGCTATCCCCAGGCCCGCAGGAACGCTGCGCTTCGAATCGGAAGTGAACGGCGGCCTGCAGGTGCAGGGCTGGGACCAGGAGAATTACTCCGTCACTGTCTGCAAAGCGGCGGACGCTTCCAGAAATAACGTTGAGCAGATTTTTTCCCAGATCAAACTTTCAGTCGAAAACGGCAAAGTCTCCGTCACCGGCCCGTCGGATCGCGACCACTGGACCGTCTTCCTTCTGGTGCGCGCGCCAAAATCGGCAGAGCTGGAGCTGCACGCCAACAATGGCCCTTTGTCCATCTATAATCTCGATGCCAAGCTGACCGCGCACGCCATCAATGGCCCCATCTCGTTAACCGGTTTTTCTGGCGAAGCCGATATCTCCGCGCAAAACGGCCCCATCGACCTCAATGGAAACTCCGGTAAGCTCCGCCTGCACACGCAAAACGGGCCCATCTCGGTGGACTTGAAAGGTGATTCCTGGAAAGGCTCTGGCCTGGTGGCCGATGCGCAAAACGGCCCGCTCAGTCTTCGCTTGCCGAAAAATTATCAATCCAGCGTTCTGCTGGAGTCCAACGGCAATTCACCCATGAGCTGCCACGCCAGCGTTTGTGACGACGCCCGCAAAACCTGGGACGAGGATCATCGCCGCATCGAATTCGGCAGCGCCCCGGCGGTCATTCATCTCTCCACGGTGAACGGCCCAATCTCCGTAGACTGACGCACTCGCGTCCGCCTCTCGACCACTCTCTAAATTCCGAACGCTACCCTTTCCAGGCGGTTGAAGAATCTGCTTTTGTCGTTGTTTCATTTTTGAAATTTTGCTTTGGATTTGGGCGTCGCGCCAAAAGCGCCAAGGCGCCGCCTCGCGTAAGCGGTCCAAATGCGCCATAAACAAGACCGAAGCACGCATAGACGCCCTTCGCCGTTGTCGTTAAGATTTGTCGCATGCATCTCGAATCGCGCGTGGCTCACCCGACCACCGTGCAAGAAGCCGTGCGTCTCGCGCGTGAACTCTATGGCCTCGACGTCACCGCAAAAGCACTGCCCGGCGAATATGACGACAATTTCCATTTAATCGCCCAAAACAACTGGCAATTTGTACTCAAAGTCATGCACCCGGCGCGCGAGCGTTCTTTCATTGACATGCAATGCCAGGCCCTGCGGTATCTCGCTAAATACACCAGTGACGCGTTGCCGCGGGTCGTCCCCGCGCAGTCCGGCCATTTTTTTTCGGAGATCACCTCACCTGACGGCCTCACCCGACTGGTGTGGATGCTCACTTTTGTTCCCGGCACCGTGCTGGCCAACGTGCACCCGCATTCCGACGAATTGCTTCACAGCCTTGGCCGCCTGTTGGGCACCATAGATAATGCGCTGCTCGGTTTCCAGCATCCCACCGGCAGGCGTGAATTGAAGTGGGACTTGTCTGCCGCCGGCTGGATCCGAAATCATCTCTGCGAAATTACTGACCCTCTCAAGCGCTCACTTGTAGAAAAGTTTCTCGCTCTTTACGAAACAGAAATTGTGCCGGCGCTTCCGCGACTGTCCCGCAGCATCATCTACGGGGACGCGAATGATCACAATGTGTTGGTCAGCGGCCCCGAAGCGCTACCGCGAAAAGCCGTGAGCGTCATTGATTTTGGCGACATGCACTTCGGCCTCACCGTTTCAGAAGTGGCCATCGCTGCCGCCTACGCCATGCTTGGCAAGAAAGACGTTTTGCACGCTGCGGCTTGCGTGGTCGCCGGCTACCATCAGGAATTTCCCTTGGAAGAACGCAACATCGCCTGTCTATACGCCCTTATCGGCATGCGCCTAGCCGTCAGCGTCACGAACTCTGCGCACCGCAAAGCCGTGAAACCTGGCGATCCCTACGTTACCGTCAGCGAAGCCCCCGCTTGGGAGGTGCTCGATTGCCTCGCCAGTGTTCATCCTCGTTTCGCGCATTACAAATTTCGCGAAGCCTGCGGCCTTCCTCCGGCGCCGCAAAGCGAAAGCTTCCGAAGTTGGCTCGAAGAAAACGCCAAATCCGGGGCTCCCCTGTTCGAAACCGATTTGCGCACCGCGCCCACGGTGGTGTTCGACTTAAGTGCCGGCAGCGATTTTCTCGGCGCTGACCCGCGGGCATCGGAAACCTCCGCGCTGACGCCAAAACTTTTCGAACGCATGAAACAAGCCGGCGCCGCCATAGGCATCGGTCGCTACCATGAAGCGCGCCTGCTCTACACCTCGCCGCTCTTTGAAGCCAGCAGTGCAACCACAGGCCCGCTGGCCGAGCGCCGCACCATCCACCTCGGGGTGGACTTTTTCGCCCCACCAGGGACCGCGGTCCATGCGCCATTCGACGCCGCCGTTCATATCCTCGCGAACAACACCGCGCCTCTCGACTACGGCCCGCTCGTAATTCTCAAGCACGAAGCCGGCGCTGCCGGAACCTTTTTCACACTCTACGGCCATCTCACCACCGATTCCCTCAACGCTCTCCAGCCCGGCCAAAAGATCGCGCGGGGCCAGTCATTTGCGCGCATTGGTGAGGCCAGCGAAAACGGCGGCTGGCCGCCGCACCTCCACTTTCAAATCATTCTCGATCTGCTCGACCTCGGCGCCAATTTTCCCGGAGTCGCCCTCGCCTCTGAGCGCGCCATCTGGGCCAGCCTCTCGCCCGATCCGAATCTGCTACTCGGCATTCCGGAAAAATATTTCCCACCACAGGAAATCCCGCCGCAGGAAACATTGACGACCCGGCGCCAGGTGCTGGGAAAAAATCTCAGCATCTCCTACAACAAGCCGCTAAAAATCGTTCGCGGCTGGATGCAGCATCTCTACGATGAAACCGGCCGCGCTTTCCTTGATTTCTATAACAATGTTCCCCTCGTCGGTCACAGTCATCCACGAGTTGTCGAAGCCGCCCAAAAACAACTGGCTCTACTCAATACCAACACCCGTTATCTTCACGACGTCACCAATCGCTACGCACAACGCTTGACGGCGCATCTGCCCGAGCCTCTGAAAGTCTGCTTCTTCGTGAATTCCGGCAGCGAAGCCAACGAACTCGCGCTGCGCCTCGCCCGCGCCCACACGAGCCGTCAAGACATAATCGTCCTTGAACACGCCTATCACGGGAATACCACCACACTCATCGATATAAGCCCCTATAAGTTTGATGGCCCCGGCGGTACCGGGCGTAAACCGTGGGTCCACGTCGCTCCGCTTCCCGACGACTATCGCGGCGCATATCGTCGTGACGACCACCAGGCCGGCGCCAAATACGCCGCCGCACTCGACGAAAATCTCAGTGATCTGCAAACGCAGGGTCGTCATCCAGCCGCCTTCATCGCCGAAACCCTCCCCAGCGTCGGCGGGCAAATTGTCTTTCCGCCGGGTTACCTGGCAGACGCTTACCATCGAGTGCGCGCCGCCGGTGGGGTGTGCATCGCCGACGAAGTGCAAGTTGGCTTTGGCCGTCTGGGCACACATTTCTGGGGTTTCGAAACGCAAAATGCCATTCCCGACATCGTTGTCGTCGGCAAACCGATCGGCAACGGATTTCCACTCGCCGCGGTCATCACCACCGAGAAAATCACGCGCTCCTTCGACAATGGCATGGAATTTTTCAGTACCTTCGGCGGCAACCCCGTAGCCTGCGCCGCGGGACTCGCGGTCCTGGACGTTTTGGAACGCGAAGAACTCCAGGAGCGTGCCCTCCGCGTTGGCAACTTCCTCAAAAAGAATCTGCTCGCTCTGCAGCAGAAGTTCCCGCTGATCGGCGACGTCCGCGGCTCCGGCCTCTTCCTCGGTCTGGACCTCGTCCTCGATCGCGTCACACGCGCGCCGGCCCCGAAGCAAGCCTCCTATATCGTCAATCGCCTCCGCGAATGCGGCGTTCTTACCGGCACCGACGGCCCGCATCACAACGTCATCAAGCTCCGTCCACCGCTCATTATTTCCGAAACCGACGCGGCAACTTTCGCAGACACCTTAAGAGAAATTCTCGGCGAAGATTCCGCGCAGCCTCTCCTGTGACCTCTACTGTAATAATTGTGTTAGTTGACAAGCTAGTAATAAAGCGCATACGCTTACCACGCGATGGAGCTGGACGTATCCCTCCCCTGGCTCGCGCTGGCCCTCACCCCCGGCCTGGCGTGCCGCTTGTCTGCGCGCCTGCTGCGCAAATTTGGCTCGCCTGAACGAGTCTTCGACGCTCCGCTCACCGAGCTGGAATCCTGCAGCCTCCCCGCGCGCGTCGCGCAAGCTATCGTCAATAAAGACTCTTTTAAGCGCGCTGAAAAAGAACTCGCCGCCGTCCGCAATATCGCCAACTGCCGCCTGCTTAACTGGACCGAGCCGCAATACCCGCAAACGTTGCTGCAAATTTATGATCCCCCGGTACTTTTTTATCTGCGCGGCGATCCCGATATCCTTAATATGCCCAGCCTCGCCATCGTAGGCACTCGCCGCCCGACGCTTTATGGTTCGCAAATGGCTGAGCGTCTTGGCCGCGACCTCGCTGCCCGGGGACTCGTCATCGTCAGTGGCATGGCTCGCGGCATTGACGCCATCGGCCACCACGGCGCCTTGGCCTCCAACGGCCGCGCCATCGGTGTCCTCGGCACCGGCATCGATGTCTGCTATCCCAAGGAGAACAAAAAGCTCTACGAAAACGTCTTGCAGCGCGGTGCCATCCTCAGCGAATTTCCCCTGGGCACCCATCCCGCGCCAGAAAATTTCCCCATACGAAATCGCATCGTCGCCGGCATGCCTCTCGGCGTAGTGATCATTGAGGGCGCTGAATTTAGCGGCTCGCTGATCACCGCGCGCCTGGCCATGGAATTCGGCCGCGAAGTTTTTGGCGTACCAGGCAATGTGACCCAAGCGGTCAGCTACGCTCCTAATCTCTTGATCAAGCAAGGCGCCAAGCTAGTCGTCAATGCGGAAGACGTCATCGAGGAACTTTCCACCCCGGTTCGCGCCGCCCTCTTGCAGGTCGAAAGACCTGAGGCCGAACAGCGGAATCTGCTCGCCGCCGCCTCCTTGGGCGTCTCGGAAAAGAAGCTTTACGATTTGCTGCACGCTGAAGAAACTCGCCACATTGACGAACTTGTCGAAAATTCCGGCTTGAACTCTTCCGAGGTACTGGCTACGCTCTTTCATTTGGAGATGAAAAATCTCGTTCGCCAGTCACCTGGCAAACAATTCAGTAAAATCATGCTGTAGTTGGCTTTAAACGCCACATCCCCTGGCGCGTTCGAGCGCCTACGCGGGCTGAAAAGCACCCGGAAGCGCGATCTCCGCATCTTGATAAGGTAGCGAGAAGGACACACCCCTCTGCGGTCTATCCTTCCAGCGAAGGATTACGGAGTTACAAAGTCAACATGGCTCGTTCGCTCGTAATTGTGGAATCGCCGGCTAAGGCGAAAACGATTAACAAGTATTTGGGGCGCGAATACACCGTCAAAGCGTCCCTGGGTCACGTTCTGGACCTCCCAAGAAAGACACTCGGTATCCTTTTGCCCGGCGGCGAAAACGGAAACAAGAAGAAGAAAAAAAAGCGCAGAACCAAGGCCAAAGGCAAAGCCGGAGAAAAAGCAGTAGAAGAAAAGAAGCAGCCCAAGCCGGTAGTTGTCACCGCCGAAAACATATTCGAGCCGACCCTGGAAGTCATCCCCGGCAAAATCAAGGTCATCGCCGATTTGCGAAAGGCTGCCGAAGCCGCTCCCAACGTTTATCTGGCTACTGACCCTGATCGCGAAGGCGAAGCCATTTCCCAGCATCTGCTGGACACGCTGGCCACCAGGAAATCCGATCGCGCCAAATATCGCCGCGTTATGTTCAACGAAATTACCCCCAAAGCCATCAAGGCTGCCTTCGCTAAAGCCGGCGATGTGAATGCTGACCTCGTGGACGCGCAGCAGGCCCGCCGCGTTCTCGACCGCCTGGTCGGCTACAAAATTTCTCCCATACTCTGGGACAAGGTTCGTCGCGGCTTGTCCGCCGGCCGCGTCCAGACGGTCGCTCTTCGCCTCATTGTCGAGCGTGAAGTCCTGATTCGCGCCTTCGTCCCCGTCGAATACTGGAGCATCCACGCCATGCTCGACGCCGGCGAACCGCCGCTGTTCGAAGCCAAGCTTTTCAAGCACAAAGGCGAAGACGTCGAGGTGGGCAATCAGGAATCCGCCGATAAGATTGTTGCCGCGGTCACTAACGCCAAATGGCAGGTCGCCAGCGTTTCGCAAAAAGAAAAACGCCGCAACCCGCCGCCGCCTTTTACCACCTCGAAACTACAGCAGGCCGCTTACAACCGCTTGCGCTACACCGCCAAGCGCACCATGTCCCTGGCGCAGAAACTTTACGAAGGCGTAGAGCTCGGCGAAGAAGGCTCCGTCGCGCTGATCACTTACATGCGCACCGATTCCGTGAACGTTTCGCAGGACGCCCTCGCCCAAGTTCGCGAAATGATTCCGGAACGCTTCGGTTCCAACTATCTGCCGGAAAAGCCGAATTACTACAAATCAAAAAAAGACGCGCAGGAAGCTCACGAAGCCGTGCGTCCCACCGACGCCATGCGCGCCCCGGAAGACGTCCGCAAATATCTGGAAGATGATCTTTTCAAGCTATATCAATTGATCTGGCAACGCTTCGTCGCCTCCCAGATGCTGCCCGCCATTTTCGATCAGACCACCATTGATATTTCCGCCGGCGACTACACGTTTCGCGCCAACGGTTCCGTGCAGAAATTTGACGGCTACCTGCGTGTATATCAAACGCCTGCGGCGATTGCCGATCGTGAAGATGACGAGAAGGCTGACGAAGGCGAAGGCAATGCCTTGCCGCGTGTCACCGAAGGCCAGGTGCTGCGCCTAGAAACCATTCGTCCCGACCAGCACTTCACCGAGCCCCCGCCGCGCTACAACGACGCAACCCTGGTAAAGGATCTGGAAGAAAAAGGTATTGGCCGCCCTTCTACCTACGCTTCCATTATTTCCACGCTCATTGATCGCGAGTACGTCCGCAAAGATCAGGGCCGCTTCATGCCCACCATGCTGGGCGAACGCGTCAGCGTTTTATTGATTCGCAGCTTCGAAGATATTTTCGACGTCACCTTCACCGCCCGCCTGGAAGACGAGTTGGACGAAATTGAAGAGGGCAAGCTGGGCTGGCGCACCGCTGTCGGCGAATTCTGGGACAAGTTCGTCATCGACCTCGATAAGGCCGGCGATGAAATGATTTCCTACAAGGCCGGCATCCCCACTGGAAAGAAATGCGACCGCTGCGGCGAAGGCGAGCTCCTCGAGCGCATCAGCCGCCACGGATTTTTTCTGGGCTGCTCGCGCTATCCCGATTGCGAATTTATCGAAGATCTTTCGCCCGAGCTTGGGGAAGCCGGCGACGAAAACAAAGTTCAGTATTGCGACAATTGCGGCAAGGAAATGGCCATCAAGCGCGGCCGCTTCGGCGTCTTCCTCGCTTGCACCGGTTACCCCGATTGCAAAACCACTCGCCGCCTGGTGGAAGGCACTCGCACCGCCCGCCAGCCAGACGAGCCGCTCGACGAAAAATGCACGCTGTGCGACTCCGGCCTGGTAAAGAAACATGGTCGCTTCGGAGAGTTCATCGGCTGCTCCGCCTATCCCAAGTGCAAATACACGCGCCCCATCACCATGGGCATCAAATGTCCGAAATGTGATATCGGCGAGTTCGTGCGCCGCGGCAGCGCCGGTAAAGGTGGCCGTGGACGCCCGCGGGTTTTCTACGGCTGCTCACGCTATCCGGATTGCGATTTCACCACCCCGCACATGCCTATCCCTGAGCCGTGCCCGAAATGCGCCGCGCCTTTCATCGTGGAAAAGCGCAGCAAAATCGGCACCGTCCATACCTGCATCAAGGACGGTTGCGATTGGGAAGTTCTTGCCCCTGAGGGCCAGCCCGTCGTGGCCGCTGAAGAAGCCGTTCCCGAATCCGCCCCCGAAACAGCCAAGGTCTGATGTCACCGTGGTTCACAATCAGGCATACCGCCATAGCTGGCCGTTTGCACATCTAAATCCTTAGTATTATTTTCATTAGCGTCTCCGGGGCCTTATGAAACAAGCCATCGATAGTTTTCTCGAATATCTTGTTTCCGTTAAGAATTCTTCGCCGCACACTATTTCGAACTACGGTAAGGATTTGCGGCAATTTATGGATTTTCTTACCCCTCCCGGTGTAGCACTGCCTGCGCTTACCGCCATCACTCACGGAATCATCCGCGAATTTGTCGCTCACCTCCACGATCAGGGCCTGGAAAAAACTTCCATCGCCCGTAAGCTCGCCGCGCTGCGCTCGTTTTTCAAATATTGCGTGCGTGAAGGGAAGCTCAAAGAAAGCCCAGCCCGGCTGGTGCCTACTCCTAAATTACCCAAGCGCATTCCTTCCATCCTTTCGGCGGAAGAGATGAACGGTTTCCTGAATCACCTCGCGGAAATGGGCGGCTCGCTTCCCTCGAAAGAAGCAAAATCAGAAACCGCTTGGCAGCTGGGCATCGCTCCAGCGCAGCGCAACGCCAAACTTGCCGAAGAGGGTTTACTCCTGCGCCGCGATCGCGCTTTGCTCGAATTGCTCTACGCCGCCGGCCTGCGCGTCAGCGAACTGACCGGGCTTGATCTTGCTGACATCGAGCAAAAAGAGCGCGTGCTGCGCGTCACCGGCAAAGGCAACAAAGAACGCATCGTGCCTTATGGGCAAAAAGCTCAGGAAGCCCTCGACAAATATTGGCCGCTGCGCGAAGAATTACTGCTGCAGACCACCGGCGGCTACGCCAGCCGCCGCTCCACGCCACATACCGAAGCCGCCTTTCTGAATTACACTGGCCGCCGCCTCACGCAACGCTCCGTCGGGCGCATCGTCAAAAAATACGTCCGCCTCGTGAACATGAACTGGGATTTGCATCCCCACTCCCTGCGGCACGCCTTCGCCACCCACTTGCTGGCCGACGGTGCCGACTTGCGCGCCATTCAGGAACTGCTCGGCCACCAGTCGCTTTCCACCACGCAGAAATACACCCACGCCTCAATTCGCCAGCTCATGGATATCTACGACAAGTCCCATCCCCACGCATAATCCTGCGCGGAATTTCACTCACGACAGATTTCACCTTGACCGCGATTTAAGTTTCAGACACCATCCGCGCATGAATATTCGCGCTATCGCCGCCATCATCCTGTTTGTTTCGCTCGCATCCACCCCAGGCTCCTCGGCTCAGTCCAAACGTGCTATTGCCATTGACGACATCTATCGCACCCAGCAGGTCGGCAATCCGCAGACTTCGCCCGATGGAAAATGGATCGCCTACACCCTAACCACCATCGATCGCGACGCCGACAAGCGCCGCACCTCCATCTGGATGGTCAACTGGGAAGGCTCTCGCGACGTACAACTCACCACCGGGGCCAACGGTGACAGCTCCCCGCGCTGGAGTGCCGATGGAAACTATCTCGCGTTCCTCTCCGCACGCCCGGCCGGAGCTAAAAAACAAATCTGGCTGCTTGATCGCCTCGGCGGTGAACCGCGCCAGCTAACCAGCGTGAAAGACGATATAGATGACTATGCCTGGTCTCCCGACGGCACGCGCATCGTTCTCGAAATGAGCGCCAGCGAAGATGACGCTCTTTCGCCCAAGGCGCCCAAGCCCGTCGTCATCGATCGCTTTCATTTCAAGCGCGACGTCGAGGGCTATCTAACCGCTTCCTCGCGCGCGCACCTGTATCTCTTCGACGTAAAAACAAAAAAGCTCGACCCTCTCACCATTGACAAAAGTTTTGAAGACAGCGTGCCGGTCTGGTCGCCCGACAGCTCGCGCATCGCCTTCGTCAGCAATCACGAAAAGGATCCCGATCAGACCGGCACCGATGATATTTTCGTCATCGAAGCGCGCCCCGGCGCGACTCCCACAAAAGTTGCCACCACCTACTCGCCCAACGGTCAGCACCTCGCGTGGAGTCCCGACGGCAAGCTCATCGCTTTCCTGCGCGGCGCGGAACCGAAGTACGACGCCTACAAGCAAGACAGCCTGTTAGTGGTGCCCGCCGCCGGAGGCACTCCTCGCGTTCTCGCTGAAAAATTTGACCGCAGCGTGCACTCGCCGGAATTTACCGCCGACAATTCTGCTGTCACCGTTCTCGTCCCCGACGACCGCCGCGAATACACCGCCAAAGTTTCCGTAGCCGATGGCTCGCTGCATCGCGAGTCCGAATCCGAGCTAGTCGTCACGCAGCGCTCCACCGCTGGCGGCCACTCCGCAACGCTCGCGTCCAGCGACACCGTAGCTCCGGAAATTTTCGCGCTGGAAGATGGCAAGCTCCGCAAGCTCACCTCTCACAACGACGCGCTGCTTTCCGAACTCCAGCTCGGCGCCGTCGAAGACATTTCCTTCAAAAGCAAAGACGGCACCGAAGTTCACGGCATGATGATCAAGCCGCCCAGCTACACCTCTGCCAAAAAATATCCCACCTTGCTGTGGATTCACGGCGGGCCCAACGGCCAGGACGATCACAGCCTGCCCTTCAACACCTATCCTCTTCAGTTGGAGCGCCAGCTTTTCGCCGCGCATGGCTACGTAGTTTTGGCCATCAACTATCGCGGCAGCAATGGCCGCGGCGTGGAATTCGCGCGCAGCATCTTCGCCGACTGGGGCAATAAAGAGGTCGCCGATTTATTGGCGGCAGTGGACTTCGCGGTCTCCAGCGGCGTAGCCGATCCGCAGCGCCTGGGCGTCGGCGGCTGGAGCTACGGCGGCATGCTCACCGACTACACCATCGCCACCGATTCGCGTTTCAAAGCCGCCGTCAGCGGCGCGGGACTCGCCAACGCCCTCGCCGTCTTCGGCACCGACCAGTACATTTTCCAGTACACCAACGAACTGGGCCTGCCCTGGAAGTCGCCCGAAGCCTGGATGAAAGTTTCCTACCCGTTCTTCCACGCCGACCGCATCCACACGCCCACGCTTTTCCTCGGCGGCCAGAGCGACTTCAACGTCCCCATCATCGGTGGCGAACAGATGTACCAGGCCCTCCGCGTCCAAGGCGTCCCCACCCAACTGGTCATCTACCCCGAACAGTTCCACCTCTTCACCCGCCCCAGCTACATCCACGACCGCATGCAACGCTACTTCGGCTGGTTCGACACCTACCTCCACCCCGAGAGGTAAGTCACCTAGTCAGACAAGTACGCACAAACATGGATTTGCAAAGCGCAGCATTATTTATTCTGGACACGCAACCGCAATCCCGTTTCTCGCTTTTTTCAATATTGCTGCTGGTACTTTCCGGGGCCAATCTGTATGGCGTCGTTTTGGCGTTGTTGCGCCCCGAATCTAGGTCGAAACCCGTGCCCGACCCATGGGGCACGGCGTCCATGTCAATGCTCACTTGCAGCCAGGTGCTCTATCTAATCTTTGTTTCCGCGTGGCTATTCAAATGGGTCCATTTCTATCCGGGCAACCCCGTACAAATGACTGCTATTTACGTAGGCTTGTTGCTATCAGCCGCAGCACTTCTAACGGCCATTGCTGGCTCAGGGCTGAAGCGTCTAATGGGCATTGTTGTGGCATTAACGAGTGCACTCTTGTGGCTCATCACCCTGATTGGGTCAGTCACTATTTGAAGGACTTTCAAGAGCGTTTGCGACAATTCGCCGAAGCACATCCGAAATTACCGTGGATCACCGGACAAGGGTGGGCGTATTCGGCCTTCCCCAATCAGGCCGTCGAAAAGAAATACATCGACGCCGTCATTTCCGATCGTCCGGTGTACGTGACCGAGCGGGACGGCCACATGGGCTTGGCAAACTCCCGAGCGCTGGAGATCGCCAAAGTTACGAAAGCCACACCGGATCCCCCCAATGGCCACATCATGAGGGACGCAACCGCTTCGCCCACCGGCGAGTTCAAAGAGGCGGCACAGGGGCTCATCGAAAGTCAGATTCCGCCGGAATCCGCGGACGATCAGTATCAGGCTCTTATTCAGCACATGGACGAAGCGGCCGCAGCCGGCCTCACATCAGTGCAGGACGCCGTGACGAGCCTGACGGTATTTCCTGTGTTCGAGCGGGCTGCCGGCGCCGGAGCCCTGAAACTGCGCTTTCGGTTCGCACCGCTGATCTTGCCAAAAGAAGGAGGTTGTCCGCGAAACCATAAATTGGAACATCCTCTGACTGAAGCGGATTTGGCTCAGTATCGCGAATTGCGCGACAGGTTCAAGGGTCCTTTGCTGAAGTTCGGGGCGATCAAGGGATTCCTGGACGGCACAGTGGATGCGCGCACTGCCGCGATGTTTGAACCGTATGTAGGTGGTGGGACCGGTATTCCTTTCTGGGAGCAAGATGATCTGAACAAGACCGTTGCTCTCTACGACGAAGAGGGCTTTCAGGTCATGTTGCACGCCATCGGCGACAAAGCGATCAACATGGCTTTGAACTCATTCGAATATGCCGCCAAGACAAATGGGACCACCGGACGACGTCATCGTGTCGAGCACGCAGAAGTTCCGTTGCTCGCAGACCTGCCGCGCTTCAAACAGTTGGGGGTCATTGCTTCGACGCAAGCGATGTTCGCGAATCCAGACGCGGCTGTGCTTCAGAACTTCGCGATGCTGCTCGGACCAGAGCGGGCCTCCCACGCGGATTCCTTCAAGATTTTTGACGATGCCGGCATAGTGCAAGCTTTTGGCAGTGACTGGGGTGTTTTCCCCTTTGAGCCCTTGCCCGCGATCTATTGCGTTGTCACGCGTATGACTCCCGAAGGTACGCCTCCAGGTGGCTGGTACCCCGCAGGGCGGATTCCGGTGGAAGCCGCGTTGCGCCACTTCACCCGCGATGGGGCTTATGCGTCATTCGATGAGAATGCGCGTGGTACTCTGTCGAAGGGAAAGCTCGCCGATCTCGTTGTGCTTTCCAAAGACATGCTGACTATTCCCCCTGCAGACATTTTGAAAACGAAAGTACTGCTCACTGTCATGGGTGGTAAGGACACTTACCGGGACAAAGATTTCCAGTAATCGGGACGGAACGGATCGCTCTTCCTTTGTCTCTGACCGCAGCCCGCTACTTTTCGTTCGTTGACGTCCTCCCCGCCCAACTCGTATAATCATTGTTTGTCTTTAGAAGGGCGGAGGCTTATGTACGCTGTAATCAAAACCGGTGGCAAACAATACCGTGTCGCGCCGGGCGATACCATTCGAATTGAGCGGGTTGCCGGCGATGTCGGCGAAGCCGTCACCTTTGGCTCCGTTCTTGCAGTCCACACCGAAGACAAAAAAGTTCTCTCCGGTTCGCACGCTTCCAAGGCCAAAGTGACCGGCAAGATCGTGCAGCAGGGCCGCTCCAAGAAAGTCACCGTCTTGAAGTTCAAAAAGACCAATCAGTACAAAATTTCTCGCGGTCATCGCCAGAATTACACCGCGGTACAGGTCGGCGAGATCACGCTGTAATTGCGGCGAAAATTATTTCGAGTCGGTCTTAACGCCAACTCCAAAAGGATTCCATCATGGCACATAAGAAAGGCGGCGGCTCCTCTACTAACGGCCGCGATTCTCACGGGCAGCGGCTGGGAGTCAAGCGCTTCGGCGGCGAATTCGTCAACGCCGGCACCATTCTGATTCGCCAGCGCGGCACCAAGCACCAGGCGGGCATCAATGTCGGCCAGGGCAAAGACGACACCCTCTTCGCGCTGGTCACCGGTATCGTCAACTTCGAAGACAAAGGCCGTCACGGGCGTTTCATCAACGTCGAGCCTGCCGCATCCAAGTCCCTCGCGAGCTGAAAGTTTCGTTATGAATTCAGGCGGACTTCGGTCTGCGAACTTCTTGCGGTCCCGGTTTAGCCGGGACCGTTTTGTTTTTGTAGCACATCCAGTTGTAATAGCGTCAAAGGACTATCGTGTTCGCTGATGAAGCAAAAATATTCGTGAAGGGTGGCCCCGGCGGCAACGGCTGCGTGGCCTTCCGTCGCGAGAAATACGTTCCCCGCGGCGGCCCCTCCGGAGGCGATGGCGGCCATGGCGCGAGCATCTATCTCGAAGCCAACATCAACGACAATACTTTGCTGCGCTACCGCTACAATCGCGAATTCAAAGCCGATCGCGGCCGCCACGGCGAAGGCTCCAACTGCAGCGGCGTTTCCGGCGACGATATGATTCTGCAGGTCCCGGTCGGCACCGTGGTGTTCGACGCCCAGACCAACGAAACCATCGCTGACCTCGCCACGCCCGGCCAGCGCATTCTCGTCGCGCATGGCGGGCGCGGCGGGCGCGGCAATCAACATTTCGCCAAGCCTTGGCACCAGGCGCCCCGCGAACACGAAGAAGGCCTCCCCGGTGAAGAGCGTCATCTCCGCCTGGAACTGAAACTTCTCGCGGACGTTGGCATCGTTGGATTTCCCAACGCCGGCAAATCCACGTCTGATCTCCGTGATTTCCGCCGCGCGCCCGAAAATCGCTAATTATCCGTTCACCACTCTTGAGCCTAATCTCGGCGTCGTCAACGCCGATGGCGGCACCGGCACGCATGGCACGGAGCTCGGCCGCACCTTTGTCGTCGCCGATCTTCCTGGCCTTATCGAAGGCGCCCACGAAGGCCACGGCCTGGGCATGCGCTTCCTGCGCCACGTGGAGCGTACGCGCCTGCTCGTGCATCTGATTGACACGAGCGATTCGAACGTCGACGACCCCATTCATTCCTACGAAGTAATTTCCGGCGAGCTCCATGCCTTCAGCGAAAAGCTCATCGAGAAACCGCAGATCGTGGTGGCCACAAAACTGGACGCCACCACCGACACTACCCGCCTCGACGCGCTGCGAGATTTCTGCCGGCAGCATCATCTGGAATTTCACTCCATATCCGCCGTCGCCGGGGAAGGCGTCAAGGAGCTGGTCCGCTCCATCGCCGACGCGCTCGACAAAATTCCGCGCGCCACTCCCGACCACGAATCTCACGAGGCTAATTCAGAGCACGCGCACGCAGTTCCACATCTTGCCGTGGAACCCCTCGGGCAGACTCCGGTCATCAGTACGGAAGAAGAATCATGAGAGAATTGTTCAATAACCGCCGGCCAGCCATCACCCCGGCCATTCTAATTTCGGAGCAGCATTGACCACCGCGCAAGCCCACCGCACCGCTGCCAAGCACCACCCGCGCCGCATCGGCATTTTTGGCGGATCTTTCGACCCCATTCATAACGGGCACCTGGCCATCGCCCGCGCCGCCGACCGCCGCTTTAATTTCGACGAAATTCATTTCATCGCCGCCAGCCGTCCGCCGCACAAACTAAAGCAGCACCTCGCGCCTTTTCCGCACCGCTTCGCCATGGTTTCTCTCGCCTGCACCGAGCATCCACACTTTGTTCCCTCTCTCGCTGAAGCCGGTGAAGATTTCAGCGGCAGCCAGCTGCACTACTCCGTGGACACCGTCCGTTACTTTCGCCACGCCTACAACGGCCACGGCGACCGCGTTTTTTTTATCATCGGTGCCGACGCGTTTCTCGACATCCCCATGTGGAAGGAATACGAAACGCTTCTCGGCTTGTGCGATTTCATCGTTGCCAATCGCCCGGGCATCCGCTCCGAAGCCCTGCGCCTGGTCATTCCGCCCGACTCCATCGCGCGCCCCGACCTGAAAAAAGAAACCGAAGCCGCACATCCATCTCAGGTCGTCGCGCATCTTCATCGCAGTACCGTTTATCTGCTGGAAAATGTCAGCAGCGATGTTTCCGCCACCGATATTCGCCGCCGCGCGCATCGCGGCCAATCCATTCACGGGCTGGTTTCCGCCCGAGTCGAGGAATACATTTTGAAACAGGGTCTATATCAGTGAGCTTGAAACTCGAATCATTCCCCAAAGGTGTGCAGCTCGCCGTGCACGCCGCGCAGGAAAAAAAGGCCGGGGCCATCACCGTTCTCGATCTCAGCGGACTCGGCGCTTTCACCGAATATTTCGTCATCTGCACCGGATATAGCTCGCCGCAGGTGCAGGCCATCTGCTCGGAAGTGGAAGAAGAGTTGTACAAGCACGCCAAGCGTTCACCTGAGCATCGCGAAGGTCAGCGCTCCGCGGAATGGGCCTTGCTTGATTTCGGCGGCTTCGTCGTCCACGTTTTCGGCGAACAGGCCCGCCGCTATTACGATCTCGAACGCCTGTGGCGTTCCGCGCCCAAGCTGGAAATTCCCGATGCTCCCGAAAGCATGGCTCACGACAGCGCCGTCGGCCGCCAACCCGGCGACCCACATCATTTCCCGGGTGAAGCAGTTTCCTGATGACCACAGAGCGATTGCCGTGGATTGCCGCTGATCCCGCGTCGCGCCGCCTTTTCGAACTCGCTCAAAAAGTTGCTCCCGCTCCCACCACGCTTTTAATTTCCGGCGAAAGCGGCACCGGAAAAGATTATCTTGCGCGCCTCGTTCACGAACTCGGCCCCCGCCGCGACGCGCCATTCCTAAAAATTGATTGCGCCAGCCTTCCTCCGCAGCTGGTGGAAAGCGAGCTCTTCGGCCATGAACGCGGCGCCTTTACCGGCGCCACCGATCGCAAGCTCGGCCGTTTCGAACTTGGCGGCCCCGGCACGATTGTCCTCGATGAAATCGGCGCGCTGTCGAATGCGGCCCAGGGAAAGCTCCTTCGCGTTTTGCAGGAGCGTACGTTCGAACGCCTCGGCGGCACCGAAACGATTCACATTGAGGCACGCCTCATCGCCCTCACCAATGTGGACTTGCCCGCCGCCGTCAAAAATGGAAATTTTCGCGAAGACTTATATTTTCGCTTGAACGTCCTCGCCCTCGCGGTTCCACCCTTGCGTGAGCGCCGTGAAGATATTTTGCCCTTGGCGGAACAGCTGCTCGGCGTGATGCGCAACATTCACGCGCGGCCCCATGTGCAGCTCAGCGAGCCAACTCGCCGCATGCTCCTGGCCTACTCCTGGCCCGGCAACGTGCGTGAACTCCGCAACGTCCTCGAGCGCGCCGTGGTTTTCTCTGATAAACAGAACAACGACTCCACCACCGATGGCCAGCCCGCGTTGCTCGAGCCTGCCAATTTTCCCGAAAACTTGCGCGTGCTCGCCCCCAACGCTCCCGCAAATCTCCGCTCCCTCGAAGACATGGAACGAGAAGTCATCGCCGCCACTCTCGAAGCCATGCATTACAAAATCAGCCAATCGGCCGCCAGCCTGGGCATCAGCCGCAAGACGCTCCTCGAAAAACGAAAGAAATACGGTCTGCAATAAATGCGCTTGCGTCTCGTCATGCTCGGCAAAACGCGCCGGCCTGAGCTTCGCGCCGTCATTGACGACTATGTGAAACGCATAAGCCGCTACGCTCCCATCGAAGTCACCGAGCTGCGGGAAACCGAGGCCTCGCTGAAGAAATTCACGTTTGAGCAGCCCTCCACCATCGTGCTTCTAGACGATGCCGCAAAAAATCTCGATTCCCAATCCTTCGCCAAATGGCTCGGCGAACATCGCGACCGCAGCACTCGCCAGCTAATCTTTGTCTGCGGCGGCGCCGATGGTTTCCCCGAAGAGATTCGCCGCCAGGCAAATCAAAAATTGTCACTCAGCGCCATGACGTACTCGCACGAACTCGCGCGTGTTATGCTCACTGAGCAGCTCTACCGCGCTTTCGCCATTCTCTCCGGCAGCGCTTACCCCAAGTAATTCGGACATTTTTAAGGGCACTCGTTTATGGCGATTCGCGTTATTGCTGATCAAGACAAACCATCCGCCACTATTGAAATCCCGCTCGCGAAACCGCTTCCCGATTACGATCTCGACCAGTTGGAACAACCCACTCCGCGCGATGTGGATTCCATCCTCGTTTCTCAGGGATTTCGCGACCTCGTGGACGACGCCCGCGGCGTGCTCATGGATCTTCTGGCGCATCGGCCTGCACCGGCCAATTCTCCCGACAACGCGAATCTCGATTTCACCCACTCCACGCCGTCTCCCCTCGAGCTCGTTCAACTCACTGGGGCAATTTGTCCCGGTGAGGACGAAGTCTATCGCCCCGGTTTGTGGATTGTGTTGTCCGATCCCCACGCTAAATCGAAAACCCAGCTTACCGCCGCCACTCAGGATCGCGTTCGCGGCATCGCCGACGAACTCGTGAAGCGCCTCTCGCTGCTCTAGGCCCTAAGCATCTACAATCGGCGCGCGCCGCCCGCTTGACCTTTGCATTCGCAATCCGCAAACTTCTTTTCGTTTCGTTCTAGCCACAAATTTTCAGATCAGCAACAGACAGGACGCCCATGCCGGAAGAAAAAGGTTTGCTCATCGTTTACACCGGGCCCGGCAAAGGCAAAACCACCTGCGCGCTGGGCACCGCTTTCCGCGCCGTGGGACAGGGCTTGCGCGTCCTTATGGTGCAGTTCATCAAAGGCTCCTGGCACTATGGCGAACTCGACGCCGCCAAGATGCTGGGCGATGACAAATTTGAAATTCGTCCCATGGGCCGCGGCTTCGTCAAAATCGGTGGCGCTGAAACTGATCCTGAAGACATCAAGCTCGCGCAGGAATGCTGGCAGGCCGGGCGCGACGCCATCTACAGCGGCAAATATGATTTGGTCGTGCTCGACGAAATCAATTACACCATCAGCTACAAAATGCTCGACGCCGCGGAGGTCGCCGACGCCCTCAAAAATCGCCCCGAGCGCGTCCACGTCATCTGCACCGGCAGAAGCGCCCACCCGCTGCTCACCGAGCTGGCCGACCTGGTCACCGAGATGCGCGAGGTGAAACACCCGTACACCAAGGGTATACTGGCGCAGCGGGGAATCGACTACTAGGCCGCCCGGCCAACTATGACCTGGTTCAAGCGCGACAAAAAAGCCATCGCTGAAACCACGCCGCCCGAAGAGCGCCGCGTGCGCACCGAAGGCCTGTGGGTCAAGTGCGAATCCTGCCGCACTATCGTTTTCCGCAAAGATCTCGAAGCCAACCTCTTCGTCTGTCCAAAGTGCCAGTTTCATTTCAAGATGAACGCCAAGAAACGCCTCGAGATGTTCTTCGACGGCCGCTACATCGAGCACGATGCGGGCATGACCTCCACGGACCCGCTGAATTTCACCGACACCAAGCCTTACGCCGGCCGCCTGAAAGACGCCCGCAAAAAACTGGGCATGAACGACGCCGTCATCACCGCCGAAGGCAAGCTCGATGGCCGTGATGTGGTGTGTTGCGCGATGGAGTTCGGTTTCATCGGCGGCTCCATGGGCGCGGTAGTGGGGGAAAAAGTCACTCGCGGCATCGAGCTCTCTATCGAAGGCCGCAAGCCGTTCATCGCTGTATCTTGCTCCGGCGGCGCGCGCATGATGGAGGGCACCATCAGCCTGATGCAGCTCGCCAAAGTTTCCGCCGCTCTCGCCAAGCTGGACGACGCCCGGATTCCCTACATTTCTTTGCTCACCGATCCCACCACTGGCGGGGTTACCGCCAGTTTCGCCATGCTGGGCGACTTGAATATCGCCGAGCCCGGCGCTCTGATCGGCTTCGCCGGACCGCGCGTCATCGAACAAACCATTGGCCAAAAATTACCCGAGGGCTTTCAGCGCTCTGAATTTCTCCTTGAGCACGGTTTCCTTGATGCCATTGTCCCGCGCAAGGATTTGAAGTCCTTCATCAGCACCTCGCTCAGTCTCTTGTTCAGCTGAGTTCCTCGCGCAAAATGGATTACACCGGCGCCGTAAACTATTTGCTTTCTCTTGGCAGGGAGCTGGCCGCCCCAACTCAGGCAGCCGCCGCCAAATTCAATCTCGAAAATATCTCCATTCTCGATCAGCGTATGGGCCGCCCGAGCCGCGCCTATCCCAGCGCGCATGTCGCGGGCACCAATGGCAAAGGCTCTACCGCCGCGTTCCTCGAGTCTATTTTGCGTCATGCAGGGATGAAAACCGGCCTCAACACCTCTCCGCACCTCGAGAAAATCAACGAACGCATTCGCGTCAATGGTCAGAAAATCAGCGATGACGACTTCGCCGCTGTCTTCACCAAGCTCCACAATTCCATCGAAAAGCTGCTGGCTGCCGGTAAGCTCCGCGCTCATCCCACTTATTTCGAATGCGTTACCGCCATGGCTTTCGAATACTTCGCGCAGCAGCACGTGGACTTTGCCATTTTCGAAGTCGGCCTCGGCGGCCGCCTGGATGCCACAAATATTCTTTCGCCGGCCATCACCATCGTCACCCGAGTGGATTTCGATCACGAAAATTTTCTGGGCCATTCGCTGCGCGAAATTGCCGGCGAAAAGGCCGGCATTCTCAAGCCCCATGTGCCCGTGGTTGTCGCTGAACAACTACCCGAAGCCCGCGAAGTCATCCTCGCCCGCGCAAAGGAATTGGATTGCGCGGTAGTCGAAACCAGCGCCGCTTACAAAATAGAAGAAGCCGCCGTTCAGCCGCCCCCGCCGCGGCAAAACGAATCCATCGGCCGCGTGCACGCAAAAATCCAGGACCCCTCATCGGATTGGTCTCTCGAAATCGCACCCTCCCTCGCCGGACAGTTCCAGTTGCACAACGCTGTGAACGCCGTGGCCGCCGCGCGCCTTCTCGGCCAGCGTGGTTTTCGCGTCCCCGACGAAGCCATCGCCGCCGGAATTGCCACCACCGCGTGGCCCGGCCGCCTCGAAAAGCTCCAATCCAACCCGGATGTCTACCTCGATGGCGCGCACAATCCCTCTGCAGCCCACGAACTCGCGAATTTTCTCGGTAAAAATTTCGCCGCGCGCAAAATCTGGCTCATATACGGCGCGCTCCGCGACAAGTCCGTGGACGAAGTCGCCGGCTGGCTATTCCCGCTTGCTGCGGAAGTCATCCTCACCGCGCCCGGCACCCCGCGCGCCATCTCCGCCGAACAACTCGAAGAAATCGCCTGCCATCACGCCAGCCATTCCATTACCATTTCCGACGCCGAACGCGCGCTCGATCACGCCCTGGCCCATGCACACCCGGCGGACGCCATCTTTATAACAGGCTCCCTCTATTTGGTTGGTCAGTTGCGCGCTTACTGGAATAATCTCGCTCGGGTCGCCGCCAACTCCAAAACACCGTAGAATATTTGCCTTATCGGTTGCGAACCAGGGAACCGCCGCCGTTCCACGAAAATGCCCACACAAAAATCACGCCCCCAGCGCCCAAAGTTTTCTTCCGCCACCCATCCGCTCGTAGGCGTGATCATGGGTTCCACCTCGGATTGGGAAACGCTCGAGAACGCCTCCACCACTTTGTCGCAGTTGGCCATCCCTCACGAGACCAGGGTTGTCTCCGCCCACCGCACTCCCGACCTTCTGTTCAAATACGCTGAGAGCGCTGAAAAACGCGGCATTGAAGTCCTCATTGCAGGCGCCGGCGGCGCCGCGCATCTCCCCGGCATGACAGCCTCAAAAACCGTTTTGCCGGTACTTGGCGTGCCTGTCGAATCCAAGGCCCTCAAAGGACTCGACTCCCTGCTTTCCATCGCGCAAATGCCCGGAGGCATTCCCGTTGGCACCCTGGCCGTTGGCAAATCCGGAGCCATTAACGCCGCGCTGCTGGCCGCCGCCATTCTCGGGGTCAAGCACCCAGAGATCCGCGAATCGCTCCGTAAGTTCCGTGAAGCCCAGACCAATCGCGTCCTCGCAACTCCCGATCCCTCCACTGCCCGAAGCTCAAAGAAACACAAACCCAAGAAAAGCTCCGCGTGCAGCGCAAATAGCAGGAAGCACTCGTGACTATCGGCATCCTCGGTGGTGGCCAACTCGGGTATATGCTTGCCCTCGCCGGCTACCCGCTCGGCTTGCGCTTCCGTTTTCTCGATCCCTCGCCGGAGGCCCCGGTCGGCCGCATCGCCCAGCGCGTCACCGCCGACTTCGATGACCAGGCCGCGCTCGATAAATTCGCCGCCGGCCTGGAACTGGTCACTTACGAATTCGAAAATGTCCCCGTCGCAGCCACAAAATTTCTGGCCGAACGCGTCCCCGTTTTTCCTCCGCCCGCCACTCTGGAAATTGCCCAGGACCGCCTTAAGGAAAAAGCTCTTTTCAATAAGCTGGGCGTAGCCACCACTGCCTTTGCGCCCGTCCACGATGCAAACTCTCTTGACGCTGCCATCGCCGACGTCGGCCTCCCGGCCATGCTGAAAACCACTCGCTTCGGCTACGACGGCAAAGGACAGTGGACGCTACGCGCGCCCGCCGACGTGGACAAGGCTAAAACCGAAATCTTCGCCGGCTCCGCTGCACCGTCCAAGCAAAACGGGAACAATTCTTCCGCGGGCGCCGCCCCCTTCATCCTCGAGCGTTTTATATCCTTCACTCGCGAGCTCTCCATCCTCGCCGTGCGCGCGCGCAACGGTGAAGTCGCCTTCTACCCGCTCGTCGAAAATCGTCACCACGGCGGGATCCTCCGCCTTTCTCTCGCGCCCGCGCCCTCTCTCGAAACCGCTCTTCAGCGCGAAGCCGAAGACATCGCCCGCGGCGTCCTCGAATCGCTCCAATACGTCGGTGTTTTAGCTATCGAATTTTTCGAATGCCAGGGTCGCCTGCTCGCCAACGAAATGGCTCCGCGCGTCCACAACTCCGGTCACTGGACTATTGAAGGTGCCATCACCAGCCAGTTCGAAAACCATCTCCGCGCCGTCCTCGATCTCCCGCTCGGCTCCACCAAAGCCGCGGGTTTCGCCGCCATGCTCAACCTCATCGGTGAAACTCCACCCACCGCAGAAGTCCTCGCGATCCCCGGCGCGCACCTCCATCTCTATGGCAAATCCCCGCGCCCCGGCCGCAAACTCGGACACATCACCCTTTGCGCCAACACCTTCAGCCAGCTCGCTGCCAGCCTCGAAGCCCTGCCCGCCCATTTCCAACAACCCGACTTTTGCCTCAAACTCCCCAAGACTCAGCCTTCGGCGTCCTCCAAACAGTCCCATTCGGCGTGAATTTGGCCCTCGGTTGCCGCCCCGCTCGCGGGAGTGCTAGGATTCATAGGTTCCATGACCCCCCAAACATTACAGCGCCCCCGAGTAGGCATCCCTTGGCGTACGTCCGCCGAAGAAGCTGCCAATAATCTCGCCAAGACCAGCAATTACCAGGACGCCGTCCGCGCCGCCGGCGGTGAGCCTGTATTGCTGTCCCTACAGCATCCGGAAACGCTTGAGGAGCTTCTGCCCGCGCTCGACGCCTTTGTTCTGCCCGGCAGCCCCGCCGACGTGAATCCTTCGGAATATGGTGAGGTAAATCGCGGTAAGTCCGAACCCCCGGATGCTCCTCGTGAAGCCACCGACCGTGCCATTTTGAAACATGCCTTCAGCCAGAAAAAGCCGGTGCTCGCCATTTGCTACGGCTGCCAGCTTTTGAACGTCTATCTGGGTGGCACCTTGATTCAGGACCTGCGTGAAGAAACCGATACGCCGATCGCGCACACCAAACACGACATCGTTCCTCAGCCGGAAGCGGACCCGGTACACCCGGCGCTTCTGGAGCGGGGCAGCCGCATGGCCAGGATTGCCGACGGAGTGGAAGTCCCGGTGAACAGCTCGCACCACCAAGCCGTCGAACGCGTCGGCAAAAATTTGCTGGTCACCGCGCACGCTCCCGACGGCACCATTGAAGCCATCGAGTGGGCCGGTGATACCAACTGGATTGTGGGCGTGCAGTGGCACCCGGAACGCATGTTTGGCGACGCGTTCTCCGAACGCTTGTTCCGCGACTTTATCAGCGCTGCCAGTCAATCTCGTAGCGCTGTCGCGCACCAATAGCTCGCCGCTTGCAAGCGTGAGTCGGAAAAATTAGAGGCATCGGGTTTTCTCCTGGGGGACACATGATTTCATTGGCGGGCAAAGCGGCACTTATCACCGGAGGCTCCCGCGGCATTGGCGCCGCGGCTGTAAAATTATTCGCGCAGGCCGGCGCGGACGTCGTTTTCAATTACAACAAAGCCAAGGATCCCGCCATGCAGGTGGAAGCCGACGCCCGCAAACACGGCACCCGCGTGGAAGCTTTCAAGGCCGATGTCGGCCGCCATGCCGACAACAAGAAATTGGTCGAATTTGCCGTCGCTCGCCTGGGCCGCCTCGATATCGTCGTTCCCAATGCCGGTGTCTGGAACAGCGATGACCTTCCCATCGAAAAAATGACCGAGAAGCAGTGGGACGAAATGATTCGCGTTAATCTCACCAGCGTGTACTCTCTCATCCATTTTTCCGTGCCGCACATGATCAAGCAGAAGTCCGGAAAAATCATCCCCATCAGCTCCACCGCAGGGCAGCGGGGCGAATCCTTTCACACTCACTACGGCGCCTCGAAAGGTGGCATCATCAGCCTGACCAAAGGCCTCGCCAGCGAACTCGCCCGCCACAACATTCTGGTGAATTCTGTCGCCCCCGGCTGGGTGGCCACCGACATGTCCAACGCCGTGCTGGAATCCAAAGCGGGCCAGAAGATGGTAGCGGCCGCCATTCCAATGGGCCGCCCCGGCACCGCCGAAGAAATTGCTGGCCCAATTCTGTTCCTCGCGTCCGACCTGGCCAACTTCATGACCGGAGAGATCATCAATGTTAATGGGGGATCTGTCTTGTGCGGCTGAAGTTTTCTGGGCATCCGGCGCGCGTGCTATGCGCGATTCTGCTTTCTGGCGCGACATTTGCCGCCACCGCTACGTACGTCACGGCAGCCCAGCCGCAAAATCCGGACACCATGCTGCCGGAACAGAACGTCGCCAAGGCCCGCGAAATTCTCAATCAACTTTTGGACGCTCTCGGCGGCCCCTCCTTTCTTGAAGCCCGTGACCGTGAATGTGACGGGCGCCGCGCGCAGTTCGGTCATAACGGCGAACTGACTGGTTTCATCGATTTCAAAGATTATTGGCGCTACCCCGATAAGCACCGCACCGATTACTCCAAAAAGCGCAACATCATAGACATGTTCAACGGCAACGAAGGTTGGACCATGGATCGTGCCGGTGTCAGTGAAGAGCCCGCCGTCGCCGTTTCCGACTTTCAGGCCCTTGTAAAACACAGTGTGGATAATTTGCTGCGCTTCCGCTTGAAAGATAAAAATTTAAATCTGAATTACGCCGGCCGCGACATCATCGATATGCGTCCCGTGGACTGGGTGGAAATTGCTGACGAGCAACGCACCTTGCGCCTGGCCGTGGACCGCACCTCACACCTGTTGCTCCGCACCGTAGTGATCGGCGTGGACGAAAATACCCAGCAACGCACCGAGGAAACCACGATCTATACCAATTACCAGCGCAAAGATGGCGTCATGGTCGCACTGCAAGTTTCCCGCGAGCGCGACGGCCGCCGCTTCTACCAGGCTTTCTACGAAAATTGCACTTTCAACCCCCATTTTTCGGATGACACTTTTACCAAAGCCGCCCTCGAAAAACGCTACGCCGAAGTCGGCAGCAAAAAAGACCGCGACAAATACAAAAACGCCAAAGATTGAACTCTCGATACCCCTCCACGGGTAACCTTCTCGTGTTCCTTTCAGCCTTGACCGCCTTTTGCTAGTCTTGGCCTCCTGATGAAATTGAGTTCCCGCCAGCTTCACGCCCTTAAATCTATTTGCGACACCTTCGCTCCTCAAGCCGACGGCTGGCCCGCAGCTTCCGAACTGGGCATTCCCGAAGTTATCGCCGAGGCTATGGATTTCAATCCACGCATTAGCGACCACCAGCAATTTCTGCAGCTCCTCAATGTTTGGGATTCGCAACTGCACGTGTTATTGACGATAGGCAAAATCTCGCGCTTCGCATCGCTTCCCGAAGAAGACGGAATCCGCGTTTTGCTCTCGTGGGCTGAAAGCGTGCTTGGCCGTCGCCGCGCCGCGTTTCAAGCTTTGCGTAAGGCGGTGTCTTACCTTTACGTGATGCTGCCGCAATTGCACGGAGGACGCACGCCGGTCTGGGACAGAATTGGCTATCCGGGCCCTCCCAAATTCCCCCAACTTCCGTCACCCACCCGCTTGAATGTCAGCGTTCCGACTGGCCAAACAAAGCGCTCCTGCGAAGTTTGCATAGTTGGTTCAGGCGCAGGCGGCGCCACTGCCGCCGCGGTTCTCGCCGCTGCCGGGAAAGACGTCATTGTGCTCGAAGCCGGCGGCTATTACGACGACGCCGATTTCGACGGCGCAGAACTCGCTGGCTACCAGCGCCTCTACACCGAAGGCGGTTCCGCGGCCACGGCCGATCACAGCGTAGGTTTGCTGGCCGGCGAATGTCTCGGCGGCGGCACCGTGGTTAACTACACCACTTCGTTTCGCACGCCCGCCGACATTCGCGCTGAATGGGCCGTTGCGGGCGTCCCGTGGTTTACCTCCGACGAATACACAAAAAGTCTGGATGCTGTCTGCGCTCGCCTCTCCGTGAACGTAAACCACAATCGCATTTCGGCCCGTGAACAAATCCTCAATCGCGGCTTGCGCGCTCTGGGTTGGCACGTGGACACCATGCCCCGCAACGTCCTCGCCTGCGATCAGAGCAAATTTTGTGGCTTCTGTGGAGTTGGCTGCCGCCTCGGCGCCAAACAATCCGCGACAAAAACATGGCTTGTGGACGCGCAAAAAAACGGCGCACGCATCATCACCGAGACACGCGCACAAAAAATCCTTATTAAAGCCGGCCAGACCGTCGGCGTTGAAGCGGTTTCAAAAAATGGCCATCACGTTTCCATTAGCTGCCAAGCCGTCATCGTAGCCTGCGGCGCTATTCACACCCCCGCCCTTCTGCTCCGTTCCGGCCTGCGCAATCCACATATCGGCAAAAACTTGCATCTCCATCCCGTCTCCAATGTCTGCGGTGTGTTCCCCGAAGACATTCGCCCCTGGGAAGGCACCATGCAGGCCATCTACTCCGACCAGCATCGCTCCATCACCGGCAACTATGGTGTCAAATACGAAACCACCGCCCTGCAACCGGTCATCGCCGCCGCTGCACTCCCGTGGCGCAATCCCACGCAGCATCGCAAATACTTCGCGCAGCTACCCAATTCTGTCGGCATTGGCGTGCTCCTCCGCGATCGCGACGGCGGTCGCGTTACGATTGACGCTCAGGGAAATCCTGTTGCTCACTACGCACTTTCACAATTCGATCGCAGGCATCTCCGTCACGGTTTCATCTCCGCCGCGCGCATTCTCGAAGCTGCTGGTGCTAACACCATTTATTCTCCGCACGCCAAGTGGTGCGCCTACGAACCGGGCCGCAACGGTTCGCTCGAAACGTTCACACGATCCATGGATTCCGCCGGCTGGAATTCCGGCCGCGTCGCGCTTTTTTCTTTCCACATCATGGGCAGCGTCCGCCTCGGCAACTCGCCGCACGCCTCTGCCACCAATCCGGACGGCGAAACCTGGGAAGCTCGCAATCTTTTCGTCATGGATGGCTCCTCTTTTCCCAGTGCCTCTGGTGTCAATCCTATGATCACCATTGAAGCCATCGCCCATCGCAACGCCAGTGCCCTCGCGGCGCGTCACTTTTAGGACGTGGCCGCGCTCAGCGGTATAATGTTCACATGGCGCACAATCAGGGAAACGCATTGATGATGCACGGCACCACCGTGCTTTGCGTGCGTAAAGACAATAAAGTCGTGCTCATTGCCGACGGCCAGGTGACCATGGGCGATCACGTCATGAAGCACACCGCGCGAAAAACGCGCCGCCTCTACAATGACAAAGTCATCGCCGGTTTTGCCGGCTCCACGGCCGACGCCATCACCTTATTCGAACGCTTCGAAGGCAAGCTTCAAGAACATTCCGGCAACCTGCAGAAAGCCGCCGTCGAACTCGCCAAGGAGTGGCGCAAGGATCGTGCTCTCCGTCACCTCGAAGCCTTGCTGATCGTCGCCGACACCAAAGGCACTTTCATTCTTTCGGGCAACGGTGATGTAATCGAACCCGATGACGGCATCGTGGCCATCGGTTCGGGCGGATCCTATGCCCTCGCCGGAGCGCGCGCTCTTTTGAAGCATTCCAAACTCAACGCCAAAGACCTCGCTATGGAAGCCATGCGCATTACTAGCGAGATCTGCATCTACACCAACGCGAATTTTACGGTCGAGGAACTTTAGCAATAAAATTTGTGATGCCGTCGCGAAAATGGCGCATCCAATAGAATGAGCTCCAAGCAGAGCCGCAGATTCAGGAAACAGTTAGAAGGATTTAATGCCGTCCAAAACTGAAAAAGAAATCGTGTACGCGCCGGGCAGTAATGGGGCCGCTCCCACCGGGGAGCAGGAACTTCTCCCCGCGCTCGATGATATGACCCCGCGGGAAATTGTCGTCGAGCTCGATAAATACATCGTCGGCCAGAATGCCGCCAAGCGCGCTGTAGCCGTGGCCCTCCGCAATCGCGTGCGTAGGCAAAAGCTTCCGCCGGAAATCGCTGAAGACATTCTTCCCAAGAACATTTTGATGATCGGCCCCACTGGCGTCGGTAAAACGGAAATTGCCCGCCGCCTTGCGCGCCTGGCGGGTTGCCCGTTCGTGAAGGTGGAAGCCTCCAAGTACACCGAAGTTGGTTACGTCGGCCGCGACGTTGAATCCATGGTCCGGGACCTCGTCGAAACTTCCATTGACATGATTCGCGAGGAAAAACTCGACGAGGTCGCCGACCGCGCCGAGCAAGCCGCCGAAGAGCGCGTCCTCGATCTCCTGCTCCCGCCCTCCACCTCCCCAGCCGCCGGTGCCAGCGAGGCGGAACTTACCTCGCAGCGCGAGCAAACTGAGCGCACCCGCGAAAAGCTGCGCGTGCAGCTTCGTGAAGGCAAACTCGACCAGCGCATGGTGGATATCGAAGTCCGCGAGCGCTCTACGCCTTCCTTCGAGATTATTTCCAATCAGGGCGTCGAAGAAATGGACGTCAACATTAAAGACGTCCTCTCCGGCATGTTCGGCCAGCAGAAAAAGAAACGCAAAATGTCCGTTGCTGACGCGTTCGAATACCTCATTCAGGAAGAAGAAAACAAGCTTCTCGACATGGACCAGGTCACTCGCGCCGCCGTCGAACGCGCTGAGCAGATGGGCATCATCTTCATCGACGAAATCGACAAGGTTGCCGGCCGCGAATCGGGTCACGGCCCCGACGTTTCGCGCGAAGGCGTGCAGCGGGACATCCTCCCGATCATTGAAGGCACCACTGTCAACACCCGCTACGGCATGATTCGCACCGATCATATTCTCTTCATCGCCGCCGGCGCTTTTCACGTCAGCAAACCTTCCGACCTCATTCCAGAGCTTCAGGGCCGCTTGCCCATCCGCGTTGAGTTGCAGTCCTTGAAGGAAGAAGATTTCATCCGCATTCTTACCGAACCCAAAAACGCTTTGCTCAAGCAGTCCGTAGCGCTGCTTGAAACCGAAGGCGTCAAGCTGGTCTTCACCGACGACGCCGTGGCGGCCATCGCCAAATTCGCTACCAGCGTGAACGAACAGACCGAAAATATCGGCGCGCGCCGCCTGCACACCATCCTGGAAAAAGTTCTCGACGAGCTCTCTTTCGAAGCTCCTGACCTGAAAAAGAAAAACGTCAAAATCGACGCTGCATATGTCACCAAGCAGCTGGCTGACATCGTTAAAAATCAGGACCTCAGCCGCTACATCCTGTAAACAAAATCACTCCGCATGGAGAGCCCAATCGAGTGAGCACCCCGCCCGCGAAACTCCGATGGCCGCCAGGTCGCCGCTCCACAAATAGATCGCTCAAGATTTTAACCGGGGTCAAGTTCTCAATCGTTTGCGCTCTGGCTATCGCATCCGGCTGCGGCGCTCCCGGCGAGCCGATTGCTCCTTCCCCACCCGTCGCCGCGCCAATCACCGACCTCGCCGCTCGCCAGGCCGGCGATGGAGTGCAACTCACCTTCACCATGCCGAGCAGATCTGTTACGGGCGACCGCTTGGCCGCCACCCCTGCACTCGAAATTCTGCGCGGCATCATCAAGCCCGATGGCTCCCCGGACCTTAAAACCCTGCAGGTCGTTGACAACATCCCTGGTTCCCTCGTCGAAAAATATCTGGTCAACGAAAAAGTCCAATTCACCGACCCCATCGCGCCAGAAGAAACCAAAAGCCATTCCGGCTATGTAGTTACCTATGCCGTGCGCACCCGCCTTTCCCCAAAGCGTGCCTCTGCCAATTCCAACGTCGTGTCCCTGCGCGTTTACAGCGTGCCCCAACAAATCTCCAGCATCGAAACTTCTGTCACCGAATCCGCCGTAGAACTTTCCTGGCCTCCGGTGGACCGCACTTCCGGCGGCGAAGCCCTCGCAACGCCGCCGCACTACAATATTTATCGCGCAGAGTTGGACACCGCCGCTGCGGAATCGGCCAGAATACCCAACGCCCAGCTACCAGCGGGCGCAAAACTCCATCTGCTCAATTCCCAATCGGAAAACAAATACAGCGACAAATCTTTCGAATTCGGCAAAACCTACGCTTATGTCGTCCGCGGCGTCATCACCGCAGATGGCGCGCAACTTGAATCCTCCGACTCCGTACCGGCTGTAGTGTCTCCGCGCGACACTTTCCCTCCCGCCACTCCGCAATCCGTAGTCGCGGCCGTTTTGCCCGGAGAAACAGCGGGCTCCCTCTTCGTCGATCTCTCCTGGTCTATAAACGTGGAAGATGATTTCGCCGGTTACCGCGTCTACCGCTACGAACAGCCACCCGCCGAAGGGTCGCAAGCCGCCAAAGGCCAACTTCTCACGCCAGAGTTATTGCCCACGCCCGCATATCGTGATACCTCTGTACTGTCCGCGCATCGTTATTGGTACGTTGTTACCGCCGTCGATCGCGCCGGAAACGAAAGCGCCCCTGGTCCCCCGGTGGCGGTTGAAGTTGTAGAAAATTCGCAACCATCGCCCTGATTATTGGTTCTAAGGGTTAAGGCGTTCTCGACCATGCTGGCTCGTCCGCAAACTCGCGTTCATCAACCTACTCACGTGTTGCGTGATTCCGCCGTGCGTGTTGGCATCGTCGTCGGCGCAGGCCTTTCTCTCGCGCTGACTGGCTGGATTTATGTAGCTGCTCGCGTCCCGATTTTCGATCGCATTTCGGTTGAGCGCAATCTCGCAGCCGCTGCTCTCGTCGCGGTCCTCGCATTTATTCCGGTGTTGCGTTTTTTTCGCGATCCCGCCAGCCTGCTCATCTCCGGCCTCATCGCCTGGAGCCTTTTCAGTCTCACCTATCGCGCCTTGAGCATATTTTTCTGGACTCTGCGCGATTGGTATAGCACCTTTCAGGTTTTCATGATCGGCGCGGTTCTCTACCTAATCGTCACCACCCTCTCGTGGATTGGCACGTGCATCTGGAAAGCTCGCGCCGCGCATCTTTCCCCGCCGCGCCACCGCGCTCACTAACTCCCCCATGAAATTCTGCCGCTTCGTTCCCACTGACGCCGTTCCGCTCAAGCCCGATTTTGCGCACTACGGCTTGATCGAAGGCCAACAGATTCGAGAAATTTCTGGTGCTCCCTGGGCCGCTTGGTCGCAGGGCACCCGCATCTGGAGCACCGACGACGTCCGCCTGCTCGCGCCCGTCGAGCCGCGCAAAATTGTTTGCATCGGAAGAAACTATGCCGCTCACGCCGCCGAACTCGGGCACGACATTCCGAAGGAACCCCTCATGTTCCTCAAAGCCACCTCTTCCTTGATCGGCCCTGAAGATTCCATCGTTCTTACCCGCTATTCCGAGCAAGTGGACCATGAAGGGGAGCTGGCTGTAGTCATCGGTAAAACCTGCTCGCAGCTCCAGGAAAAAGATGACCCGTTGCAATTTGTTCTGGGCTATACCTGCGTCAATGACGTCACTGCGCGCGACCTGCAGAAAAAAGATGTGCAGTTCACCCGCGCAAAAAGCTTCGACACTTTCTGCCCCATCGGCCCGCACATCGAAACGGATATCAACCCCGCCGACGTGCTGGTTGAAACCCGCGTGAACGGCGACGTCCGTCAATCCGCGAATACTTCGCTGATGCTTTATCCCGTCGCTTTCCTGGTCCGTTGGATTTCACAGATGATGACCCTCCACGCGGGAGATGTCATTGCTACCGGCACGCCCGCGGGGGTCGGTCCGCTTGCCCCCGGGGACATCGTCGAAGTAAAAATTGCCGGCATCGGCGTGTTGCGCAATCCGGTGCACGCTCCGCAGCCCTGATTCCACCCTTCCCAACGAATCCGGTAAACTACGCATCGTGGGGGCCCTCCAGCAGCACCCGCTGCTGCCGTGAGTTTTTGCCCGTCTGCCGAACTGCAACGCGCAGTCCGGAAAATTAATCGCGGAGCCCAGACGTTGAAATTATTGTTCGTGGATTTGAATCTGATCCTTATCATGGCGGGCGTTGCTGCGGCTGCCGTGGTCATGATTGGCTACGCCTTTTTCCGTCCGGCCGAAAATCCGGAAGCCCTTGAACGCAAACGTCGCCTGCACCTGAACCAGATTGGCCGCATCACCGAAGGTCAGGTCGTGGAACTTGCCGAGCATCGCCAGGAGCCCCCTGTAGAACGTAAGCCATTGTTTCGCCCTGCCGCCAGTCCCCTTGCTGGGAGCCAGCTGCGCCATTTGGTTTCCTACAGCTACGCAATTTCTGGCGTTACCTATCACACCGCGCAGGACATCACCGGTCTCGAAGGCCAGATTCGCTTTGAGCGTCTGGTTGCAGGCCAGCCCGCCAGTGTGAAGTATGATCCCTCCAATCCCGTCGATAGCATTCTTGTGGCCGATGATTGGTCCGGCCTGCGCTGAACCGCGCTTCTGACCGTTGTTATTTACTGCGCCGCTCCTTGGCCATCGCAAGACTCAACTCTCCAGCAAGTTGCGCTATTCTTGTTCGCGTGATCGCCAGCCTCCACACACTCGCATGAAGATGATTTTCGCTTCGATTTTTACCACCATCCTGATCGTGGCCATGAGCCTTGGCGCCATGTTCATCCTGGTGCAAGCCACCGTATACGTCACCGCAATTCCGTCGCCACTGCAGCGAACTGCCGCCATCGCTGCGGAGTTGCTGCTTGGCGTAGTTTTATTACTTGGAACAGTTTGGCTCGCCACCCATCTGGCCGTCCGCATTTTTGGCAAGAAACAATCTAAGCTTGCAGAGGACTCCCTTGCCTGAAAAGAAAAAGAACCTGTCGGCCGCTGCAGGGCCCACCGCTGACGCCAATTCACCATCCGCACCGAATTCATCAGCAGCAGCAAATTCGCCAGTCGCCCAGGCAGGAGCGGCCACTTCGCCGCAATTTGCGCACGCCAATCATCACGACCGTATGGAACAACTCCGCAAGCTGTCCGGGGAGGCCGAAGCTGGCGGTGGCGCCGAACGCCGTGAGCGTGAACATAAATCCGGCAAACTAACCGCTCGCGAGCGCATAAATCTGCTCCTCGATGAAGGCACCTTCGAAGAGCTCGATAAATTTGTTCGCCACAATTGTGTGGATTTCGGTATGGAAGAGCAGCGCCCCCCAGGTGACGGCTTCGTCACCGGTTTCGGTCGCATCGATGGCCGCCTCGTCTATGTTTTCGCGCAGGACTTCACCGTCTTCGGCGGATCACTCTCCGAAGCCAACGCCAGGAAAATTTGCAAGATTATGGATTTAGCCATGCGCGGCGGCATTCCACTCATCGGCCTGAACGATTCGGGCGGCGCGCGCATCCAGGAAGGTGTCGCTTCTCTCGCCGGTTACGCCGACATTTTTCTGCGCAACACTTTAGCCAGCGGCGTCATCCCTCAGATCAGCGCGATCATGGGACCCTGTGCCGGCGGCGCGGTATATTCGCCCGCCATTACGGATTTTATTTTCATGACCCGCGAGACTTCCTACATGTTTGTTACCGGTCCCGATGTCATCAAGACCGTCACTCATGAAGAAGTCACCAAGCAGGAGCTTGGCGGCGCACTCACGCACAATGAAAAAAGTGGTGTCGCGCATTTCATCGCACGCGATGATGCCGATTGTCTGGCCATGCTTCGCGAACTGATGAGTTTCCTGCCCTCCAACAATCTCGAGGATGCGCCTCGTCGAGCCACTTCCGACACCCCCGAGCGCCGCGAGGAATCACTAAACACCCTGGTGCCCGACAATCCGCAGCAGCCTTATGACATCAAAGACGTCATCCATGCCATCGTGGACGACGGCTACTTCTTTGAAGTCCACGAGCACTTCGCCAAAAACATTGTTGTCGGTTTTGCTCGCCTCGATGGTCGTCCGGCTGGCTTCATCGCCAATCAGCCTTCGTTCCTCGCCGGCGTTCTCGATATCAGCGCTTCCGTAAAAGGCGCGCGCTTCGTGCGTTTTTGCGACGCCTTCAACATCCCCCTGATTACTCTGGAAGATGTCCCCGGCTTTCTGCCCGGCACCCAGCAGGAGTTCGGCGGCATCATTCGCCATGGCGCTAAATTATTGTACGCGTACGCTGAGGCCACCGTTCCAAAGGTCACGGTGATCACACGCAAAGCCTACGGCGGCGCCTATTGCGTCATGTCCAGCAAGCATCTGCGCACCGACGCTAATTTCGCGTGGCCCACCGCCGAGATCGCAGTCATGGGCCCGGAAAGCGCTGTAAACGTTGTCTATAAACGTGAATTGGAAAAAGCTCCCGAATCCAGCCGGGAAGCCTTACGTCAGGAGAAAATCGAAGAGTTCCGCGATCGATTCGCCAATCCCTTCGTTGCCGCCGAACGCGGTTACATCGACGCCGTCATCGAGCCCGCCGAAACCAGAAAGCACATCATCACCGCTCTGAGGGCCCTCGAAAACAAGCGCGACACCAACCCCCGCAAAAAACACGGCAACATCCCGCTGTAATCGGCGGCGCGGTCTTTACTTCAACAAATACTCCTGCAAAAACTCAATCGTCGTATAAAACTGAAAATCCTGGTTCTGCTTTTTACGAAAGCCATGCCCTTCATCCTTGGCCATCAGATACCATGCCGGCGTCCCTTGTTTCTTCAACGCCTCAAAAATCTGCTCCGATTCCGACACCGGCACACGAGGGTCATTTTTCCCCGCCACCACCAGCATGGGCTTCTTGATTTTCTCGATGTTGTTCATGGGCGCAATTTTTTCCAGGAACTCGTGCATCTTGGGATCCCGCTCATCGCCGTACTCCACGCGCCGCAAGTCGCGCCGATACCCTTCCGTGTGCTCCAGAAAAGTCACCAGGTTTGACATGCCCACGACGTCCACGGAACACCGTATCCGGTCGCTATAAAAAGTGGAGATTGCCAGGGTCATGTGCCCGCCGTAGCTTCCGCCCGTCACTCCAATCCGTTCACCATCGAGGTCCGCGCGCGCGTCAATCCAGTCAAACAGCGCGTTGATATCCTTGTAGGTGTCTTCGCGCTTGAATCCGTTGTCCATCAGCGAGAAAGTCTTGCCATACCCCGTCGAGCCGCGCACGTTGGGATAAATCAGCGCGATTCCCAATTCATTCAAATAATAATTTCCGCGCCCCAGAAAAATTGGCTGAGATTGTCCCTCTGGTCCGCCGTGAATCACCACCAGCACCGGCCGCTTCCCGGTAAATCGCGCCGGCGGCTTATACAAGAATCCTGAAATCACTTTTCCATCGAAGCTTTTCCAGTGCACCAGCTCCGCCGCCGGAAACGCATCGGTCTTCACCGCCGATTCACTCGTGGTCCAGCGCTCAACTTTTCTCGTCGCCACGTCGACCGAGTAACAATCCCCGGCTCCCTGCGCATTGGTCATCGAAAAAGCCAGTTCATGCCCGTCGCGATGCCAGCGCACGCTGCCCATAACCCCGGCCGGCATTTTCGCCAACTTCATTTCTTTGTACGTCGCGGTGTCCATCACGTGCAGAATGCTGAGCCCTTCTTCGTTGGTGATGAACGCCAATCGCTTTCCGTCGTGTGTCAGATCAAAAGAATCCACGTCCCACGGAATATCACTCGTGAGGAATTTAGGATTTTTCCCGGATGCATCCAGTAACGCCAGCCTCTGAAATTCCGATCCCAGATCGGTCGTCACATAAACGCCCTTCCCATCCTTGCTGAAACGCGCTGAACTGTACGCCACTTTCTCCTGCCCATCATGCGGAGTCAGTTCTGTCTTCTCACCAGTTACCGCATCCACCAGCCACAAATACGACTCATTGATGGACACTTCCTGAAGCAGCAAAATATGTTTGTCGTCCGGTGACCAGTCCTCCGGCTGCCACCCGCCGCCCTTCAGTTGCGTCAGCAAACGATCGCTCTTGGGGTCCGCCGGATTCATCACCCACAAATCCGTGTCTTGTCCAGTCCGCCGCGTCGAGACATACGCCACCTGATCGCCGCTCGAAGACCATGGCCCCAATAGGTTCCGCGATTTGCCGTCCGTCAGCAGCGTCACATCGCCGGTCGCCACATCGTAGCGGTACAGCTGAAACCACTCGCCGCCGCCAATATCCTTCATGAACAAAATATAGTCGCCGCCATTCGGATGAAACCGCGCTGTCGTCACCGAGTCCGGATAAAAAGTGAGTTGCTGCCGTGCCCCGCCGGGCGTTTTGACCACGTGCAGTTGTGGTGTATCTCCGAATCGCGTATCCACCAGCATCTCGCGCTTGGTCGGATGCCAGTCTGCCAGTATCGCCGAACGGTAAGAACCATACCGCCCGGCTGTCTCCACCAGCGACGCAGGAATCTTCGGCGCACCTTCGACCACCAGGTTGTCGCCCGGAGTCACCACCGCTTCCTGCGCGCGGCCTTCCGCGCACGCGCCGAAAATAACCAACGCCCACGCCGCCCAGATTGTTAGATTTCTCTTACGCACAGAATCTCCTTAACTAACGCCCACTGCTTCGAAACGATTGGACACCTTACTCCAACCCCAACCGGTAGCCAGCGGCAACGCATGCTAAAATCTCGCGGACCCGCATCCAGCCCATGTCCACCGCATGTTCAAAAAAATCCTGATCGCCAATCGCGGTGAAATTGCCGTACGCATTCTGCGCGCCTGCCGCGAACTCGGCATCCGTTCCGCCGCCGTTTTCAGCGAAGTGGACCGCAAATCCCTCCACGTCCGTCTCGCCGATGAAGCTTATCCGATAGGCCCGGCTCCGTCAGCCGAAAGTTACCTGCGCATCGACAAATTAATGGATGTCGCGCGCCGCGCCGGCTGCGACGCCCTGCATCCCGGCTATGGTTTTCTCGCCGAGAATCCCGCGTTGCCGCGCGCCTGCAAAGATGCCGGCGTCACTTTCATCGGGCCCACCGCCGAAGCCATGGAAGCCCTCGGCTCCAAAACCGCGGGCCGTCAACTGGCCCGCCGCTCCGATGTTCCCAGCGTACCCGGCACCAACGACCCCATCGAAACACTTCAGCAGGCTCAGGCGCTCACCGAAAATATGGGTTTTCCGGTCCTGCTAAAAGCCGTCGCCGGCGGCGGCGGAAAGGGCATGCGCCTCGTCAACCACCTTAGCGAACTCGCTTCCGCCTTCCGCGACGCTTCCTCGGAAGCCCAAAACAGTTTCGGCGACGGCCGCGTGTACCTGGAAAAATATCTGATCAAGCCGCGCCACGTGGAGATTCAGATTCTTGCCGATTCTCACGGCCGAGTCGTCTCGCTCGGGGAGCGCGAATGCTCCGTGCAACGCCGCCACCAGAAAGTTATCGAAGAAGCTCCTTCGCCCATCATGACTCCCGACCTGCGCAAAAGGATGGGCGACGCTGCAGTGCGCCTCGCTCGCGCCGGCGGCTACACCAATGCGGGCACCGTCGAATTTCTCGTGGACGCCAATCTTGATTTTTATTTTCTGGAAGTGAACACCCGCCTGCAGGTCGAGCATCCCGTCACCGAACAGGTTACCGGCCTCGACCTCGTCAAGCTGCAGATCGCTATCGCCGCCGGCCACCGCTTGCCCTTCGCGTGGGAAACCATTACTCCGCGCGGGCACGCCATGGAAGTCCGCCTCTATGCCGAAGACCCCGATAATAATTTTTTCCCTTCGCCGGGGAAAATTCTGTCGCGCCACGCCCCCAGCGGCCCAGGCATTCGCCTCGATGACGGCGTCTACGAAGGCTGGACCGTCCCCAACGATTACGACCCCCTGCTTAGCAAGCTAATTGCCTGGGGCAACAGCCGCGAAGAGACCATTGCGCGCCTTCGCCGCTCGCTCGAGGAATATACCGTCACTGGTATCAAGACCAACGCCGCGCTTTTCCGCCGCATCCTCACCGAGCCGGAATTTGTTCGCGGTGAAATTTACACCACTTGGCTGGATGAATTGTTGAGGCGCAGCCCGAGTTCAATCGTCGCCAAAACCGGCAGCGAAGATGCCGCCGCCATCGGCGCCGCAGTCTGGCAGGCTACGCAGAATAGCAGCGCCGCTACTTCCGCATCCGCTGCAGAATCCACCTCACGGTGGAAACGCGACGCTCGCGATCGCCAACTGGATCGTACCCCATGAAATTTGAAGTCCTGCTGACCTCGCCCTCCGGAAAAAGAACCTGCGCCGTTGATCTCGAGCGTGTTTCCGGCCGCTGGCGCATCTCTCTGGATGGTCAGCCCGTCGAAGCCGACGCCGTCGAAATCGCTCCCGGCATACTTTCCATTCTGCTTCGTGGCGAATCGCACGAAATTCGCATCGCACGCCAGGCCGACTCAAAACTCAGCGTTCAATCCGGTCTCCGCGAGTTCAGCGCAGAAATCACCGATCCCCGCTCCTGGCGCGGCCGCCGCCCCGCGCACGAGGAAGTCGAAGGCCGCCAGCAAATCACCGCGCCCATGGCTGGCAAAGTCGTCCGCTTGCTGGTTAAATCTGGTGACAAAGTCGAAGCCGCCCAGGGTTTGCTGGTGGTCGAAGCCATGAAAATGCAAAACGAAATTCGCTCTCCCAAATCCGGCACCGTCGAACGTCTGCTCGCCAAAGAAGGCCAGGCGGTCAACGCCGGCGAAATCCTCGCCTGGATAAGCTGAAACCCTAACGTAGATTTTGCAATTAAAAGACTACTGGGAGGGAACTACTTGCCGATCGGCTTGGTAGTCGCATCAGGACTGCCGCCAATCGGTTGTTTACCAGCCGACTCGATCACCTGCTGCGCCAGGTAATTCGTCGAATGCGCTTCGTCGCGCGCCACCGCCAGGTACGCCGAGCGCAGCAACTGTTCCTTGCGGTTTCGCAGCGTGTCCCGAATAGTTTGCTGCACTTGCGGTTCTGCCAGCCCGCGCAGTCCAGGAGACTCCCGGGTAATCAATTTCAAAATCCGGAATCCTTCTTTCAACTGGATCGGCTGGCTCACCTGGCCCGGTTTCAATCCCAGTACAAGTTTTTTCAGCTGCGGATCCGACTGGTTCAGCGCCGACTCCGGCACATATCCCATGTCTCCGCCGGTCGCCGCCGAATTCGCATCTTCCGAATAATCCATAGCCAGTTGCGCGAAGTCCGCGCCGGTACTCAGTCTGTCCATCAACATTTTTACTTTACGCTGCGCTTCCGCTTCATTCGTGGCGTCGTCATTCTTGCGGTTGCGAATCTGCGGCTCTTTACGCGGCGTCACAATAATCTGAGCAATACGGAATTGCGGCTCCGCCACGTTGAACTGCGCCTTGTTGGCGTTATAAAAATCGGCCACGTCTTGATCAGTGATGGAAATCTTCGCCACCACTTCGCGGTTCAATAATTTCTGGATGGAAAGCTGTCTGCGCAGGTCGCGCTTCAGATCATCGACCGAAACTCCGCGCTCTTTCAGTTGCCGCTGGAATTCGTCTTCCGTGTAAGGACTCTTCAACTCCGTAAACTTGTCTTCCACTTCGCCATCGCTGGCTTCCAGGTTTAATTTCTTGGCGCGCTCGATCAGTATCTCGTTGTTGATCAGCTCATCCAGCACGTTCAGCTTCAGCGACAGCGCTTCTTCCTGAGAAGGCGCCTGCCCCTCGGGATTCACCCGCGTGCGATAATACTTTTCAACCTCGTCCTTCTTGATTTCTTTCCCGTTCACCACACCCCAGACATCCGGCGAATGTTGCGTTTGCCGGTTGCAACCGCCGCTCAAAGCCAGCGCCAGTGCCGCAATGGGCGCAGCCAATCGCACGAAAGGCTTCAAGCCTCCGGCGAGGCTCCCGCCAGCTTTCTGCAGTTTGTAAGGGTTTTTAAGAACCAAGTGAATGCTCAGGCCGCTTTCTTGACTTTGCCCGCGCGGATGCAAGCCGTGCACACCCGCATCTGCTTGCGGTTGCCCGAAACCAGCGCCCGAACTCGCTTCAAGTTGGGATTCCAGCGACGCCGCCGCGTATTGTTCGCGTGGCTTACCACGTTCCCGTAATGCGGCCCTTTGCCGCAAATTTCACACTTCATTGCCATTGTTGTTCCTGTTTCTTCGGATTAGCGATACCGATAAGCAGTTAGTCTATCAGACCCCGCCCTGTTCCTGAAAGCATACCTCACCGACACCAGCACGCCTCAAGCGCTCCCTGTTCTCGTTGCCCGGCAATGCTTACCGACTACATTAAATTACGCCAGGGTTTACCCCGTACACTGGATAGCCGCCTTAGAGCCACCCCTTTAATTTTAGTCCGCTGTCAAATCACCTACGAATCAGCGCTATCAGGAGAACATCATGGAACAGGAAGCCCTCAAAGAACTGTATATCGACGAGCTTAAGGACATTTATAACGCTGAGAACCAGCTGGTGAAGGCTTTGCCCAAAATGGCCAAAGCCGCCACATCAGAAGACCTTAGCTCTGGTTTCGAAGCCCACCTCGAGCAAACTCGCGGCCACATTCAGCGCCTCGAGCAGATTTTTAAGGCTCTGGACGAAAAGCCAACCGGCAAGAAGTGCAAAGGCATGGAAGGCTTGATCGCCGAAGGTCAGGAAATGATGGGCGAAGATTTCGAAGATGACGTCATGGATGCGGCTCTGATTTCCGCAGCCCAGCGCGTCGAGCACTACGAAATCGCCGCTTACGGCACCGTTCGCACCTACGCCGAATTGCTGGGTGAAGACGAAGCCGTTCAACTTCTCGAGCAGACTCTCGAGGAGGAAAAGGAAACCGACCAGAAGCTCACCGACCTGGCCAGTGAGATTAACGTTCAGGCCATGGGTGAAGGTTCCGAAGCAGACTCCAGCGAAGAGGAAGACGAGGAAGCCACGCCGTCTCCTCGCAAAAAAGCTCGTTCCGCCAAAGCCTGACGCATGGGGCCCGATAAAGACAAGCAGCGCCGCCTGGCGGAAACGGATATCGATCCCAGTGGGGATGTGAGCTCCGACAACTCCGGTCAGACGGAAGAGCCTGGCGGCGGGCGTCGCTCCGACAACCAGCCGGCCGAAAATCACGAGGAGCCTTCTCGTGACCGTGATGCCGGAAATCGCGACAGCGAAAACGCTCCGAAGCCAGCTCACGAAGAGTAATAATTCAAACCAGTTCGGGCTCGCGTTCCTAGGGAAGGCGAGCCCGAATTTCTGCCATGGGCTCGGTTTTGCAAATCTTGTATAGAATCGTGAAATGGCCCTCAACGAATATCGCAAGAAACGCGACTTCAAAATTACCCCGGAGCCTTCCGGCGAAAAAACCTCGTCCAAAAATCAGAAATCTCTGATCTATGTCGTCCAGAAACATCGCGCTACCGCTCTCCACTACGATTTCCGTCTGGAATTTCGCGGCACGTTGCTGTCCTGGGCGGTGCCTAAAGGCCCGTCGCTCGATCCCTCTGTGAAGCGCCTTGCGATGCACGTCGAAGATCACCCCATTGACTACGCCGGATTTGAGGGCGTCATCCCCGAAGGTGAATACGGGGGCGGAACCGTGATGGTGTGGGACAAAGGCACTTGGATGTCCGAAAGCCCCGATCCGGCGGCCGCCATGGAAAAAGGCGACCTCAAATTCACGCTGCATGGCAAAAAATTAAAGGGCTCTTGGGTCCTGGTGCGCACGCGCGGTTTCGGTAGCAGCACCAAAACTTCCTGGCTGCTTATAAAGCACCGCGACGAATTTGCCACCGACGCAGACGTCGCCTCGGAAATGCCGCGTTCTGCCATATCCAATCGCCTGTTGGCCGACATCGCCCGCGAAGGTGGCGGGGACGTGGCAAAAGCCGCGACTGGCGATCCCGCACCACCAAAACTATCCAGGAGCGCTGCCAAACCGCGCGCCAGCGCCGCTAAAAAGACTGTCGCTAAATCCGCAGCGGCGCGAAAGACAAAAGCTCGCCGCAAGACCTCCACCTGATCCCGCGCGCGCTCTTGCCCTCCTCAATTCCATTTCGTGTCCAACCCATGCTGGCTACTTTGGTCCGCGAGCCATTCCACAAGTCCGGCTGGGTCTACGAAGAAAAATACGACGGCTATCGCATTCTCGCCTATAAAGAAGGCTCGCGCGTGCGCCTCTTTTCTCGAAACGCCATTGATCGCACCGACCGCTTCGTCGATGTCGCCACCGCCGTGAGCAAGCTGCGCCCTGCCACGCTGCTCCTTGATGGCGAAGTATCCGTCTTCGACCCCGAAGGCGTTTCCCGCTTTCAGTTGCTGCAAAATTTAGGCGCAGGCAAATCCGTGTTCGCCGTTTTCGATTGCCTCTACAAAGACGGCAAGGATTTGCGAGCCCGCCCCCTGTCAGAACGCCGCGCCGCGCTCGAAGAATCCGTCACTCGCAATAAAATCATCGTGCCTTCGACCCGTCTTGCTGCCGATGGGCTCGCGGCCTATCGCCTGGCCATCGAACGAAAGTTTGAGGGCCTCGTCGCCAAGGATTCCGCCTCCCGCTACGTGGAAGGCCGCTCCACTTCCTGGCTCAAAGTAAAAGTCCATCAGGAAGACGAATTTGTCATCGGCGGATTTACGGAGCCTTCCGGTTCGCGCAGCCATTTCGGCGCACTGCTACTCGGGGCCTACGACCGCGGGAAACTGCGCTTCGTAGGGAAAGTCGGCACTGGATTCAATTCGGAAAGCCTCGCCGCGCTATTCAAGAGATTTCGTCCCCTCGTTCGCAAGCAAGCCGCCTTCATTGATCCGCCCCGCGACCGCGACGTCACGTTTCTTACTCCCAAACTCGTCGCGCAAATTTCTTACCAGGAGTGGACCACCGACAAAAAATTGCGCCAGCCCGTGTTCCTCGGGCTTCGCGACGACAAAAGCGCTGAGGAAGTTCGTATGCCGGAGTTCGCCGCATGAAAAAAGTAAAAAAACCGACACGCACCAGGAAATCCGCGTCTGCCAAAAACCCAGCGCCTGTTAAAAATCCCACGCTCGCACGGCAGGCGGCGGCCACCGGCACCCTGCCTATTAAAGTTTCCAATCCTGACAAAATTTACTGGCCCGATGAGGGCTACACCAAGCTCCAGCTCGTCGAGTTCTATGCCGCTATTTTTCCAAAGCTTAAGCCGTATGTTGAAAACCGCATGCTTTCCCTCGAACGCTGCCCCGATGGCATGCGCGGCCAATGTTTTTATCAGAAGGAAGCGCCCTCCAGCATGCCACCCGGCACGCCCACGGTGAACATTCTTCGCGCCGGCAAATCCGGGAAGTCCACCAACTACGTTGTTGGCGGCGCGCTCGCCACCCAACTGGCGCTTGCCAATCTCGGTTGCATTGCAGTGCACGTTTCCGGCAGCCGCGCCAATTGCTTGCGCAAACCCGATTGGGTTTGCTTCGACCTCGATCCCCAATCTGGAAAGTTCAGCGATGCCGCCCGCGCCGCGCTGCGGGTGAAAAAATTTCTGGACGCCCTGAAACTCGAATCTTTTCCCAAAACTTCCGGCAGCCGCGGTCTGCACATTTTTATCCCCATACGTCCCATCGCCGTGGAAGACGTTCTCACGTTCGCGGAAAACTTGGTCGCTCGCATCGCTGCTCAGCACCCTGATGAGCTAACCGTCGAACACTCCATCGCCGCGCGCGGCCAGCGTGTCTATCTCGATGCCTTCCGTAACGGTTCTGCTCAAACCGTGGTTGCCCCCTACTCCGTGCGCCGCCGCCCCAAGGCCTCTTTCTCCATGCCGCTCGCCTGGCCCGACGTCCGCCCCGCTCTCGATCCCGCGCAATTTAACATCGGCAATTATCAAAAGGTTCTTGCCGGCCCCGATCCCTGGCAAGACTTTTTCAAACGCCGGCAATCTCTCAGCGCCGCCATCGCGGCCCTCAAGAAACTTTGAAAACCACATCATGAAGCCGGCCCAACACACCAATGTTTCCGCCAAACGCGAAGTCCCCCTGCCCCCGATGCTTTTCGATCTCGACGGCACGTTGGTAGACAGTGCGTACCAGCATGTTCTCGCCTGGCATGAAACCTTCACCGACTTCCGCATGGACATCTCCAACTGGAAGATTCATCGCCGCATCGGCATGAGTGGCTCATTCTTTCTCCCCAAGCTCCTCCGCGAGATCGGCCATTCCGGAAATCCTGCCCAGATCAAGCGCCTCGAAAAACGCCACGCCAAATATTTTACGCCCAGGATCAAGTCCATCCGCGTGTTACCCGGCGCCCGCGAACTTCTCAGCCACCTCACTAAAATTAACCTGCCTTGGACCATCGCCACCACTGGCGAACGCGCGCAGATGGAAAAGCTCGTCAAGGGTTTATCTCTTCCTGAGTCTCTCCCCATCGTCACTGGAGACGACGTAAAAAACGCCAAGCCCGCACCCGATATATTTTTGGCCGCCGCGCAAAAACTGAAAGTCTCCATCGCCGATTGCATCATCGTCGGGGATAGCCCTTGGGATTTGCTCGCTGGCCGCCGCATGAAGGCTCTCGGTGTCGGTCTGCTCTGTGGCGGCTACGCCAAGGAAGAGCTCGAACGCGCTGGAGCTCATCTGGTTTATGAAGATCCCGCTGATCTACTGGAAAATTTAGCGGAACTGGGAATTAACGCATCGAATTAACATCGAGGACCAAGGAGAAAATCGTGCCTTCAAAACAAAGTACTGCCGCTCGCAAGAACATCAAGAAAGCCGCCACTGCTGCGAAGAAGAAACGCACTATCGCCCATTTGCCAAAGTCCGTGCGCACCGCACTAGGCAAAAAAGGCGCGCAAGCGGCCAAACGCAAACGCTCCTGATCGGCCGTTATTGTTCTCGGCTCGCGGTGTGGGTATCAAACAGCGCCAATTGCGTTTGGGGCTTCGGTCTTCGTCGCTCGCGCCGGTCATCAAAAACCGTTCGCCCATCCAGCGAAGCGGAAATCGAGCGTTCGTGCGCCATCACTTTTTCGAAATCTGCCGTCGGCTGAAACTTTTCCTCCACGCCGCGCACAAATCTGTCCAGGCGCTTGCAGCCCTCAACCTTATCCGCATTCCCTAACTTCGCGTTCTCCAGCCCACGCCGCAAAACCGCAATGGACTCATCATATGTCTTGAGCGGCACCGGAAACGGGTGCCCATCCTTCCCGCCGTGCGCAAAAGAAAATCGCGCTGGGTCTGAAAACCTGCTCGGCGTGCCATGAATCACTTCCGCAATCAGCGCCAGCGACTGTAGCGTTCTCGGACCCAGATTCTCCAGTAGCAGCAAAGAAGCAAAATCCCTCAATTCGCGCTCGTAAGCCGTTGCCAGGATCGCTCCGAGCCTTTTCAGATCCACGTCCTCCGCGCGCACATCATGATGGGCCGGCATCTTTAGCCTGGTCACTTCCCGCAAAGTTTTTTGCGGATCCTCCCGCACGATTTCCAGCATGGCGTTTTGTGCCGCGGTAGCCTGCGCGTCCACCAGGTTCATGATCGTGCCTTGGTGCTGCCCGACAATCGCGCTGTGCGGGTCACAAGTAAAATCGCGCACCGTCGCCGAATGCCAGTGGTAGCGCCGCGCCAATCCATTCGCTGGATTCATTCCTTGCTGCACCACCACCCATTCGCCTGCATCGCTTACCACAAAATTATGCAGGTACAGTTGAAATCCATCCGCGATCGCGTTGTTATCAATTTTCGCCGTCAGCCGGCTGGTACGTTCCAGAGCGTCCCCCGCCAGTCCACGCGTCTCCGCCACTACGCGCAACTCCGCCGGCGTTTTCCGCGAATGCTTTCCGCGCCCGCCGCAGACATGAATCCCCAGCTCATGCGCCCGTGGATTCAATCCGCGCTTCAGCGCTCCCATCACCGAAGTAGTAATTCCCGACGAATGCCAGTCCATCCCCATCACGCTGCCAAAAGCCTGAAACCAGAATGGATCGCTCAAGCGCGTCAGCAGTTCCGACCGGCCGTAGTTGTAGACGATATTTTCCGCAATCGCCGTGCCCAGCGTAGTCATGCGCTCCGCCAGCCATACTGGGACGCGCCCGCCATGCAACGGCAAATCCGCAAATCCAGAACGTTTCATCTCACCATTATTTTAGCACCGCGCAGATTTTAGAATCCCGGCGGCCGCTCGCCCGCAACAGGAAACGCCCGCTCCAGCGCCATTCCCACCCGCGCGATAGTCCCTTCTTCAAACAGTCTTCCGATTAGCGTCACGCCGTGCGGCACCCGCCGTGGCGTCGGAAAAGTCGGCAGGGGATTTTGCGGGTCCGGCGCCCAGTCCGACCGCGCCTTCGAAACCTCCACGAAGCCAGTGCGCAGAGTCAGCGACGGATGCCCGGTGTTATTGCTGATCGTCAACATTTCGTCCCGCAACGACGGCACCAGCAAAACGTCCACCTCCGAAAAAATCCTCGCCATCTCTTCCGCCACTTTTCGACGGAAGCGATCCGACTGCACGAAATCCACCGCCGATAGAAATCGCGCCTGCCGGAAAAGATTCGGCCACGCGTCCGGTGTCTGCACTTTCAATTCATCGAGCGCGTGATTAAGCGTCAACTCTTCAAACGCCGCCGCTCCTTCAGCAAACAATAATAAATTCAGCGATTGATACGGCCAGTCCGGCAAACTCACTTGCACCGGAACCATTCCCAGCCTGGGCAGCATCTCCAGTGCCGCGCGGTCCACCTCTGTCGCGGGATTCTGCTTCATCCATTTTGGAAAATATCCCACGCGCAGTCCTTTCACATCTGCGGCCGCGTCAAAATCTAGGTGACTCTCCACGCTCGAAATGTCTCCGGCGTCCGGTCCCGAAATCGCCTGCAGCACCAGCAGCCCATCTTCCACCGAACGCGTCATCGGCCCCAGTTTATCCAGCGACCAGCACAGCGTCATCGCTCCCGTGCGCGGCACGCGCCCAAACGTCGGCCGCAATCCGGTCACGCCGCAACGCATGCTCGGGCTCACGATGCTTCCGCCCGTCTCGCTGCCGATCGCGAAGCCCACGAGCCCCGCCGCGGTCGCCGCTCCGGGCCCCGCGCTCGACCCCGACGCGCCTTCCTCCAGCAGCCAGGGGTTCATCGTCTGCCCGCCGAACCACACATCGTTCAGCGCCAGCGCGCCCAGGCTGAGCTTAGCCACCAGTACCGCGCCCGCTGCGTGCAATCGCGTTACCACAGCGGCATCCGCTTCTGGAACGCGATTGCGGTAAAACTCCGCTCCGTAGGTCGTCGCGATCTCCGCTGTATCCAGCAGATCCTTGCCGCCCCAGGCAATTCCATGTAATGGCCCGCGATATTTGCCCGCTGCAATTTCCGCGTCAGCGTCGCGCGCCTGCTTCATCGCCAACTCGCGCGTCAATGTAATCACGCATCGCAGCTTGGGATTGAATTGCTCCAGCCGGCGCAAATAAATTTCCGTCAGCCGTTCGGAAGAAAGTTTGCGCTGCTCGATCCAACGGGAAAGTTTCGTCACCGGCGCGTAAGCGATGTCCGCGTCATTTGCCGGCAGCGGCCCCGGATCAGTTTTGCTGCGCACAAACTGCTCGCGCGCCGGCCCCGCTTTTTGTCCGGGCAATACCGCGTCGTACCGCGACCACGGCGCCACATTCGCGCCCAACGCAACTTTGCGCGGCCCCGTACGGCGCTCGTACACCGACGCCAGATTCACGCGCCAACTGTCCGCTGCCAGCTTGCGCTGGGCCTCTGTCATCTCGAATTGCACCAGTTTCTCCGCCGCCGCAAAACTCGCCGCGGTCACCGCAGGACCAACCGCCGGCCCTGTACCAAATGCCGGCGGGGCTTCTGCGGGCGGTTCCTGCTCCGAAAATTCATCGCGGCCGGGTGACAGAAAATCTCGGCCCACTGCTGCTCCAAAAATTCCCAGCGATCCCTGCGTTAAAAAATCTCTTCGCGATGTGCCCATGATTCCTCCGCGCAGCATTGTAGTCTTCGCCCAGGCCTTATGCTGCCCATCACGTCAGGCAGGCCCTTTCCACGGTTGGCGGGTTCCGCCAGTAAGGCGCCGACCTGTAAATTCCCCCGGGCAAATACCGATTTTCGTGGATATCCGCCGATGCGTCGTCCTGCGAACCTCACAATTTAGAAGAACGTAGGTCACGTATGAAAATGATTCTAAGGATGGGTTATGTCTAAACAACTTGCATTAATCACTGGAGCATCCAGCGGAATCGGTTTATCACTGGCCAGGGAACTCGCCACTCGCGGTTACGACGTTGCCATTTGCTCGTCCGGGGATCGCCTGCACGACGCTGCGGAATCACTGCAGGCCACCGGTGTGAACGTTTATGAAATCCAGGCCGACCTCGCTACCCGCGACGGCGTCGAGCAACTCTGGAGCGAGGTGACCGCCCTCAATCGCGACATAGACGTCGCCTGCATCAACGCTGGCGTCGGCGTCGGTGGTCTCTTTTCCGAAACCGATCTCGACAAAGAATTGAATATGGTGAACTTGAACTGTACGGGCACGGTTCATCTGGCCAAACATCTTGTCAAACACATGGTGTCGCGCAATCAGGGCCGCATTCTGTTCACCGCCTCCATTGCCGGCGAAATGGTTGCGCCCCGTGAAGCGGTTTACGCCGCCACTAAGGCTTTCGATTTATCTCTCGCGCACAGCATTCGTTATGAATTACGCGACACCGGCGTCACCGTGACCGCTCTCCAACCTGGGCCGACCGACACGGATTTCTTCCATCGAGCCGGCATGGACAATACCGAGGTGGGCTCCGAAGGAAAGAGTGAAAGCCAGCCTGACGACGTAGCGCGGCAGGGCATTGAAGCGCTCATGGCCGGAAAAGATCATGTTTACGCCGCTTCCACCAAAACCAAAGTCGAAGGCATGCTCGCCAATGTAACTCCGGGCGCGGTGAAAGCCGCCATGCACGAAAAAATGGCTCGCCCTAAAGCAGCCGGCTCCTGAAGCCCAATGCAAAATTCCCGAATGCGAGAAAAAGGAAGGTAGTTGAATATGTCAAACGCCCTGAACGAAAAACCGAACGCCGAGCCATTGCCGGCCGCAGCCAGTGCTGGAGTCACGGTAAACGGCAAATATCTTCCTCCGCCGGAAGATAAGGACGGGAAGATTTGGGTTAGGACTAGCGCCTTAATTCAGGCGGGCGCGGACAATTTGTACCAATTATGGCGCGACATCAAAAACGCCCCGCTCTGGCAAGAACAGATTGTGCAGGTGACCAGAACCGGCCAGTCCACTTCTCACTGGGTGATGCGCTCGGGCGACAAGGATAGTTCCGACAACAAAACCATCGAATGGGATTCGGAAATCCTTGCCGATGAGCCCGGCCGCCGCATCGCTTGGCGTTCTATCGGCGGGGACTCCCAGAATGCCGGCGAAGTTATTTTTGAACCGGCGCCCGGCGGTCGCGGCACCATGGTCACCGTTCTCCAGGAATTTCGTCTCGGCAAACTCGCCAGCCTGTGGGAAACCATTGTCGGTCGCAACCCCAAGCAGTCCGTCATCGAAAATTTACGCCATTTCAAAGCCTTGGCTGAAACCGGCGAAATTCCACGTATTCAGGGCCAGCCCCACGGACCCCGCGGAACTGTTGCGGGAATTAAAAAGGGAATGTATGGCGAAAAAACCGCCACTCCCCCGGGCCCGAAGCGCAAAGCACGCACCGCGTAGTCAAACAAATTCGGCATTTCAAATTTCGCATTGAATATTGGAGCTGAAAATGAAAGCACTATGCTGGATGGGCACCAGCAAGGTTGAAGTTCACAATGTTCCCGACCCGGCGATCCTGAATCCTCATGACGCCGTGATAAAAATCACCCGCACCGCCATTTGCGGCTCGGATCTGCATCTTTACGACGGCTTCATTCCCACCATGGAAGAGGGCGACATCCTCGGCCACGAATTCATGGGCATCGTGGAAGAGGTCGGCAAAGGTGTGAACAACCTGCAACGCGGCGATCGCGTGGTCGTCCCTTTCACCATCGCCTGCGGCAATTGCGAATTCTGCAAAAAGAAAATCTGGTCGGCGTGCGACAACACCAATCCCGGAGCTCACCTGATGGAAGCCGCTTACGGCTATTCCGGCTCCGGACTTTTCGGCTACTCGCACATGATGGGCGGCTACGCCGGCGGCCAGGCGCAATACGTGCGCGTGCCCTTCGCCAACGTCGGCCCACTCAAAATCGAAAGCGATTTGCCCGACGAAAAAGTTCTGTTTCTCTCCGACATTTTTCCCACTGGATACATGGCCGCGGAAAACGCCCAGATCCGCGAAAACGACACGGTCGCCGTCTGGGGTTGCGGCCCGGTTGGCCAATTTGCCATCGCCAGCGCTTTCATGCTGGGCGCCGCTCGCGTAATTGCCATTGACCGCCTGCCCGAGCGCCTCGAGATGGCCCGCTCTATCGGCGCCATCACCGTCGATTATTCCGAAGAAGACGTCAGCGTTCTCACCGCGCTCAAGGATTTAACCGGCGGCATTGGACCGGACTCCTGCATCGACGCCGTAGGACTCGAGGCCCACTCCACCGAGATGCAGGGCATCTATGACGTCGTGAAAACCGCGCTGTTGATGGAAACCGACCGCCCCAGCGTTTTGCGCCAGGCCATTCAGGCCGTCCGCAAAGGCGGCACCGTTTCAATCCCGGGCGTCTATGGCGGCCTGCTCGATAAAGTTCCTTTTGGCGCCGCCTTCGGCAAAGGCATCACCATGAAGATGGGCCAGACCAACATGCACAACTACATGAAGCCGCTGCTGGAGCGCATCGAAAAACGCCAGATCGACCCCAGCTACATTATTTCCCATCGCATCACTCTCGACGAAGCCCCCGACATGTACAAAGTGTGGCGCGACAAAAAACAAAACGTCACCAAAATCGTCATCGATCCCTGGGCCGAAAACACCAACCACGCTCGCGTCCAGAATTGAGCAATAAACTGCGTTAGTGAATTTATGACCCAATGGGTCGTCGCCCGTTCAGGACACCGTTAGCGTGGGTGTATCTCGGCGGGAACGGCACCAGTTTAAATTTTGAATTAAAAAATGGTGGACGTGACCGGGATCGAACCGGTGACCCCCTGCTTGCAAAGCAGGTGCTCTCCCAGCTGAGCTACACGCCCATTTTCTGCTGCTGCTTAATTATTTTAGGCTACTTTCGAGCGCGACGCATCTTCCGATGCTCGCAGTTTCTTCATCGCCATCGCCGCGGAGTGTGATTTTCCCCAGTGGCACATCGTCTCCAGCAGCGGACGCAACGATTCTCCCAGCGGGGTCACCGAATAGACCACCCGCGGCGGCGTGTCCGGATGCACGGTGCGATCCAGAATGCCCGCACCCTGCAGTTCGCGAAGCTGCTGCGAAAGTGTGCGTTGTGAAATACCCGGGATTCCGCGCTTCAGTTCCGAAAATCTTTTCTCTCCGCGAAAGATCTGATCAAGCACCGCCGCTCTCCACCGTCCGCCGATAATACGGATGGTCGTTTCCACTGGACAGAGTGATGCATGCCTTTGTCTTCCCATAGTATACCTGGTTCCCTATTGTATACCTTGTGCCCTAAGATTCCTAGCCCTCCAAAAGAACACGTAACGACTCCGCCTCGACGCACATCTATTTCTGAACATGACCGTGCGGAGGAGCTCTTAAAGCTCGGTTGCCAGCCGGTCACACTTTTACCATCGAGATCAAAAAATGAAATTGGCCACAGGCTCATCAACAAGCGCAGCGAAAAACACCCACTGGGGTCGTTATTTCGTCTCCGCCGCAGTCCTCTTCATCCTGCCTGTGTTTTACGGCTGCTCCGGCTCTGCAAAACCGAAACCCACAGCGCCCTCAGCCCCCGACGTAAGCGTCGCTGAAGTAGTTTGCAAACAGCTCGGCGATAGCGACGAGTTCACCGGCAGGCTCGAAGCCGTGCACGTTGTCGAAGTCCGTCCCCGCGTTTCCGGATTTCTGCAGAAAGTTAATTTCAAGGAAGGCGCCATCGTACGTCAGGGCGATATTTTATTTGAAATCGATCCGCGCCCACTCCAGGCCGATGTAGACAAGCTTAAGGGCGATCTTTCCGAAGCCAAAGCCGAGCTCTCTCGCGCCCAGAACGATTTCCAGCGCGCCGAACGCCTGCACAACAACGATGGCATGTCCACGGAGGAATACGACCGCCGCTCCTCCGCCAGAAATTCTGCCGAGGCCAAAATCGCCTCCACCGAAGCCGCTCTCCGCGGCGCGCAACTCAATTTGGAATTTACGCGCATAGCTGCGCCCATCAGTGGACGCGTGGGCCGCGCGGAAATCACCGAAGGAAATCTCGTGGCCGCCGGTCCCGCGCAGGCCGTGCCGCTCACCACTCTCGTTTCCCTCGATCCTGTTTACGTCTATTTCGACGTGGACGAACAGACCTATCTGAAATACGCGCGCGTCACCCGCAAAGGCGACGCTGCTTCTCAGAATCTGCGCAACATCGCTCATTTAGGTTTGGCCGATGAAGAGGGCTTCCCGCACGTCGGGCAACTGAGTTTCGTGGACAACCAGGTCAGTTCCTCCACTGGCACCATTCGTTTGCGCGCCACGTTCGCAAACAAGAATCTCGCGCTCACTCCCGGACTTTTCGCTCGCATCCGTCTGCAGGGCGGCGAACAATATCACGCCTGCCTGGCAAAAGATGAAGCGGTAGTCACCGATCTGAATCAGAAATATGTCTTCGTCTTGGGCAAAAACGACACTCTCGAATATCGTCCGGTAAAGCTCGGACCTATCGTCGATGGTTTGCGCGTAGTGCGTGACGGCCTTCTCGAAGGCGATGTCATCGTTGTCAGCGGGATACAGCGCGTGCGGCCTGGGGCCCCCGTCTCGCCGAAGAAGGTTCCGATGACTGCGACAGCCGGGGCCTCCGGAGACACTTCTACCCAATCCGCAACTTCGCTCACATCTGCGGCAGAAGAAAAATCGCGCCCCGAAAAATTAAGCGATGAAAAATCCCGCGACGCGAAAGCGCGCGAGTAACCAGGGCCGCCATGAACATCTCCAATTTCTTCATCAAGCGCCCTATATTTGCCGCCGTCATCTCCATCATTATTTTCGTGGTCGGGGCGCTCGCCTATCTGCGTCTTCCTCTCAGCGAATATCCCGAAGTTGTTCCGCCCACGGTAGTAGTGCGCACCAGTTATCCCGGCGCAAATCCCACGGTCATCGCCGACACCGTCGCCTCTCCGCTGGAGCAACAGATCAATGGCGTCGAAGGCATGCTGTATATGTTTTCGCAGGCCACCGCCGATGGTGTGATGACCCTCACCATCACGTTCGCCCTCGATACCGATCTCGACAAAGCTCAGGTCCAGGTACAGAACCGCGTTTCACAGGCGCTTCCGCGTTTGCCACAGGAAGTGCAGCGCCTCGGCGTCACCACCGAAAAAACTTCGCCCGACCTGCTCATGGTCGTCCACCTCGAATCTCCCGACAACCGTTACGACATGTTGTATCTCGCCAACCTTGCCATCCTCCAGGTGAAGGACGAGCTGAACCGCATTCCCGGTGTTGGCAACGTGCAGGTTTTTGGCGCCGGTGATTTCAGCATGCGCGTGTGGCTCAATCCAAATCAGTTGGCCTCCCATAATTTGACGGCTACCGACGTCGTGCAGGCCATTCGCGAACAAAACGTGCAAGTCGCCGCCGGCGTCCTCGGCGCACCGCCCACGAATACCGGCAGCACCGCGTTTCAGTTGCTGGTCAACACCCAGGGCCGCCTCTCCACGGAAGAAGAATTTGGCAACATCGTCGTGCGCGCCGCCAAGGATGGACAGATCACCCGCATCCGCGACGTTGGCCGCGTGGAGCTGGGCTCCAGCACCTACGCCTTGCGCAGTTTGCTGGACAATAAATTCGCCGCCGCTCTGCCCATTTCCCAGCGCCCCGGTTCGAACGCCCTCGCCACCTCCCAGCAGGTGCGCGACACCATGGAGCGCCTCAAGAAATCATTTCCCGAAGGCGTCGACTACAAAATTGCCTACGACCCCACCGTTTTCGTCCGCGAATCCATTCAGGCCGTCGGCCACACTTTCATCGAAGCCTTGATCCTGGTAGTCATCGTCGTACTGGTTTTTCTCCAGACCTGGCGCGCTTCCATCATTCCGCTTTTAGCGCTCCCCGTTTCGCTGGTAGGCACATTTTCCATCATGCTCGCTCTGGGATTTTCCCTGAACACGCTTTCACTCTTCGGCCTGGTGCTGGCCATCGGCATCGTGGTGGATGACGCCATCGTCGTCGTTGAAAACGTCGAAAGAAATATCGCCCTCGGCTACGAACCTCACGACGCCACCCGCCGCGCCATGGAAGAAGTCAGCGGCCCCATCGTAGCCATCGCCCTGGTACTCTGCGCCGTGTTTGTGCCCACCGCGTTCATCGTCGGGCTTTCCGGTGAATTCTACAAACAGTTCGCGCTCACGATCGCCATCTCCACGGTCATTTCCGCGTTCAACTCGCTGACCCTCAGTCCAGCTCTGGCGTCGCTGCTCCTCAAACCGCATGACGCTAAAAAAGATGGTTTCACTCGCGTTCTTGATTTTCTTTTCGGTTGGTTTTTCAAGCTGTTCAATAAATTCTTCGGCCGCGCCTCTTCCGGCTACGGCAAACTGGTCACTCACACGCTGCGTTCCAGCGCCATCGCCGTCGTGATTTATCTTGGCCTGATTGGCGTGACCATCCTCGGCTTCTCGCGTGTTCCCGTCGGCTTTGTACCAACTCAGGACAAGGGCTATCTCGTTTCCTTCGCCCAACTGCCCAACGGCGCAACTCTCGATCGCACCGAAGGCGTCATTCGCAAAATGTCCGACATCGCTCTGAAACATCCGGGCGTCCAGAACGCCGTCGCCTTTCCGGGCCTGTCCATCAACGGTTTCACCAATAGCCCGAACTCCGGAATTGTATTCGCAACGCTCAAGCCCTCCGAAGAGCGTAAAACTCCCGAGCTTTCCGCCAACGCCATCGCTGCCGATCTGAACAAGCAATACGCGGGCATCCAGGAAGCCTTTATCGCCATTTTTCCGCCTCCGCCAGTTCAGGGCCTGGGCACCGTAGCCGGTTTCAAACTCTACATCGAAGACCGCGCTGGCCTCGGTCTCGTCCCGCTCTACAAAGAGACTACCGCCACGATTCAGCAGGGCAACCAGACTCCCGGCCTTGCCGGAGTGTTTTCCAGTTTCGACATCAACGTCCCGCAAATCGATTCGCACGTGGACCGCGAAAAAGCCAAGACCTATGGCATTCCGCTCGCCAATGTCTTCGACACCATGCAGGTGTACCTCGGCTCGCTGTACGTGAATGACTTCAATCGCTTCGGCCGCACTTATCAGGTCAACGTGCAGGCCGAATCGCCATACCGTCTGCATCCCGAGGACATCGGCCACCTGCGCACCCGAAACGCCCAGGGCGAAATGATTCCCCTCGGCTCCTTTGTCAATGTGAAATCAATCTACGGGCCCGATCGCGTCATGCATTACAACGGATTTCCCGCCGCCGAAATCAATGGCGCCGCCGCTCCGGGTTTCAGCACCGGCCAGTCCGAAGCCGCCATCGCCAAACTCTTGAACGCGCAATTACCCAACGGAATGAAGTTCGAATGGACCGAGCTCACCTACCAGAAAATTCTCGCCGGCAACACCATGGCGTACATCTTCCCGCTCTCCGTTTTTCTCGTGTACCTCGTACTCGCCGCCCAATACGAGAGCTGGTCGCTGCCGCTGGTCATCATTCTCATCGTGCCCATGACGCTTTTTTCCGCCATCGCTGGCGTTTGGCTGCTTCAGGGCGACAACAACGTCTTCACGCAAATAAGTTTGATCGTACTTGTGGGCCTGGCCTGCAAAAACGCCATCTTGATCGTCGAGTTCGCGCGCGAAAAACAGATTCAGGAAGGCATGAATCGCGTGGACGCCGTACTGGAAGCCTGCCGCCTGCGTCTGCGCCCCATCTTGATGACCTCGCTGGCCTTCACGATGGGCGTCGTCCCCCTGGTTCTTTCCACGGGGGCCGGATCAGAAATGCGCCGCGCCATCGGCGTCGCCGTGTTCTTCGGCATGCTCGGCGTCACCGCTTTCGGTCTGGTGCTAACTCCCGTCTTTTACGTCCTGGTCCAGCGTTTCGTGGAAGGCCGCGAGCTCAAGAAGTCCGCCGCCATCCCTGATGCGCCGCGATCAACCCCGGTGGAGGCATAAAATATGTCTGTCCGCCTCATGAAAATTTCCACCACAGTGCTGGCATCGTCCTTATTCCTCAGCGGCTGCTCCGTCGGCCCGCACTACAAAGCGCCTGAGCCCGCCGCAGTGAAATATCATTCCGCCGATCCGCAGCTCCTCAACGACGCGCCCTTCGACGCCCGCTGGTGGAAGCAGTTCGATGACCCCGTCCTCGATTCGCTGCTGGAGAAATCCCTGGCTGCCAATACCAGCATCCGAATCGCCCGCGCCCGGCTTGCCGAATCACGCGCCGCATACGATCAAAGTAAATTTGATCGCTATCCCACTGTTCCGGCAAGCGTCACGTATGGTTACGCGAAACAGCAGATTCCCCCGTTCTTCAACGACCCCGTTACCGTCAACACTTTTCGTTCCGGCTTCGACGCAACGTGGGAGCTGGATGTCTTCGGCCGCGTCCGCCACAGCATTGCGGCCGCGCGTAGTGACAATCAAGCCGCCGAAGCCAGTCTTCGCGACATGGAAGTCAGCGTTGTCGCCGAACTCGCCCGTAATTATTTCGAATTGCGCGGCGCGCAGTGGCGTCTCGCGGTTGCCGCTCGCAGCCTGCAGAACCAGCGCGAAACTCTGCGACTCACGCAGCTTCGCCGCGACGCCGGTGTCGGCGAAGAGCAGGACGTCGCCAGCGCCGCCGCTCGCGTGGCCGCCACTGATGCCACCATCCCGTTGCTTGAATTCGAAACCAGGCGTGCCGAATATCGCATCTCCGTTCTGGCCGGCGTGCGCCCCGGCGAACTAACCGCCGATCTTTCGCCGCGAGTCTACGCGCCCATAGATAAATCTTTGCCCATCGGAAATCCCGCGGAACTCCTGCGACGCCGTCCGGATGTGCGCGCCGCCGAACGCCGCCTCTCCGCCGCCACCGAACGCCAGGGTGTCGCCGTGGCCCAGCTTTTTCCCGAAGTCAGCGTTTCGGCATTTGTCGGATTCCTGGCCGGACGCGGCAGCCTGTTCTTCACCGGCAGTTCCTTCGCGTCCACTGCTTCGCCTGGCCTTTCCTGGTCTGCGTTTGATTTGGGACGCGCCCGCGCCCGCGTGCGCGCTTCTGGCGCGGTCACCGATCAGGCCCTGGCGTCCTACGAAGACACCGTGCTCAACGCTCTCGAAGAAACGGAAAATTCTTTCGCCAACTATCACGCGCAGCAGGAACGCCTCGTAAAACTCAACCTTCAGGCACGCGAAAGTAAACGCGCCGCCGACATCGCGCGCTTCCGCTATAAAGAAGGCGTCACCGATTTTCTGACCCTGCTCGATGCCGAGCGCACCCAGCTCCAGGCCGAAGACGCCGTAGCCGAAAGTGAGAAAGACGTCTACGTCGCGGTCATCGCTTTCTACAAAGCTTTGGGTGGCGTGCTGGTTTAGGCCGGGTGCCACTCCGCAACTTCATGACACATTTCGCAAAATCTTCGAAAGGAAATTCACATGAGCAAACTGAAAAATAAAGTAGCCGTCGTCACTGGAGCTTCCAAAGGTATCGGAGCCGCTATTGCCCAGGCGCTCGCCGCTGAAGGTGCGTCTGTCGTCGTCAATTACGCCTCCAGCAAGGCGGGAGCCGATAAAGTTGTCGCCGCCATTACCTCGGCCGGTGGCAAAGCTGTCGCCGTCGCTGGCGATGTATCTAAAGCTGCTGACGCCCAGGGCCTTATTGACGCCGCCATCAAAAATTTTGGCCGCCTCGATATTCTCGTCAACAATTCCGGCGTTTACGAATTTGCTCCCCTCGAAGCCGTTACTGAAGAGCAGTTTCACCGCGCTTTTAATATCAACGTGCTGGGCGCCATTCTCACTACTCAGGCCGCCGTCAAGCATCTCGGCGAAGGAGCCAGCATCATTAATATTGGTTCCGGCGTGAGCCGCCTGACGCCTGCGTTCTCCACCGTTTACACCGCCACCAAAGGCGCACTCGACGCCATCACCGGGGTGCTAGCCCGCGAATTAGGACCCAAAAAAATCCGCGTGAACACCATAAATCCCGGCATGGTCGAAACCGAAGGCACAAAAACTGGTGGCATGATCGGCTCGTCCTTCGAAAAAGATCTCATCGCCCAGGCCCCGCTTGGCCGAACTGGTAGAGTCGGCGACATCGCTCCCATCGCGGTTTTTCTTGCCTCCGACGATTCCGGCTGGCTCACGGGAGAACAACTTCTCGCCACCGGCGGTATTCGCTAATCCAATTCTCAGCTAGTGCGAGGCTCTACCATATTCACCGGATACGCCCCTCTGCTGCCCGCGGGTACCCTGAATTTGAAAAGGGGAACCTGTGGCTGGCAAACTTCAAGGGCAAACTGGTGACGTCGCTAACAATTTTCTCGGATCGGAATTCTGGCGTCCGGGCGTGGGCATCTCTGGAAAAGTGACGCGCAAGTTTGAATCTCGCAACGGCCAGTGTTACGCCGTCGAAGCTGACGACCCCGTGGACATAAATGGCGAACCAACCAGGGAAGTCGCCCTCGGAAATTTAACCGGGCTCAGAATGGCGATTCAAGCGGCGGGAGCTGAAGACCTGGAAGTCGGCGACCACATCCAATTGGAGTGTACGGAACTGCAGCCCACGGCGAAGGGCAATCCGCGCATCGATTTCAAAATTGCGATTGAAAGAGCCTGATCCGCGGGGTGCTGCGATGCCAGCATTCCATAGCGGTTAATTCAAATTTCGCTGCAGCGCCTGTCGCAGCGCAACTTTCTTCATCTCCGTTAATTTCCTGCCGTTAGCCGTCAGGTAGAAAACGTCGATCGCTTTTTGTCCTTCCGTATCGATCAACGCCACTTCGATGTTGCACTCTTCCTTTGCCATTGCCGATCCCATTTCGTAAAGCAATCCTGGCCGGTCCTGCGCCACAATTTCGAGCAGCGTGCTGTGCAACGAAGAAGAATCGTCAAACGAAATTCTCGTCTCCACCACGATTTTGGGAGTCCGCGCTCGCGTCGCGCTGTCTCTGCTTTGCAGCAGCGGTTCCAGCGCCCGTTTCCCGTTCACCACGTCCGCCAAATTCCCGCGGAATCGCTCCAACTCGCCGGGATTCAGCTCGAGCGTACGGTGCAGGTCAATAAATTGAAAAGTATCCAGTACCACGCCCGCCGCGTTGGCGAAAGCGTCCGCTTTCACAATATTCATGCCCCAGCCAGCCAGCACGCCTGCAATTTTGGCAAACAGTGCAGGACGATCAGCAGTAATTACCGCCAGCGAAAATCCGTGCCGCATGGCCTTTACCGCCGTCTGCATTGGCTCGCCCTTCAGCCTTTGATACAACGCGAAATGCTCCGCAATCTCGGCCGCGGAGTGCACCGCCAGGTATCTTCGCGGGAAGCCTTCCAGAAATTTCTCAATTTCGCCTTCATTCGCGCCGCCCACCTGCGCGCGCACCTGCGCCAGCAGTGAAGTTTCTGTGGAAGCGTGTAGCCGGTCGCGGTCCAGCGTCCTGCTCAGGTGGTTGGAGGTCGCCACAAATAGTTGCCACAACATTTCCGATTTCCATGGTGTCAGCGCTTCCGGGTTTACCGCGTGAATATCCGCGTACGTAAGCAAAGTCAGTCGCTGCAGTCGTTCCTGCGTTCCCAGGGTTCTGGCGAACATCGTCACCGTATCCTGATCAAAAATATCGCGCCGCTGCATCGTCGCGGACATTTCCAGGTGATGCTCAATCAGGAAGCGCACTTCCGCTTGCTCTTCTTCCGTTAGTTTCAGCCTCGCAGCCGTACTCTCCAGCGCCTGCAGACTTCCCGTCACATGATTTTCCACCGCCATGCCTTTGCCCACATCGTGCAGCAGCATGGCAAATATCAACAGGTCCCGGCGCTCCAGCGTCTTCCACAGCGGCGCAAAATTCTTCCCCAGCGGGTCCGCCGCCTCGCCCAATTCCTGCAAATGCTCAATGGTCCGCAACGTGTGTTCATCCACCGTGTAACGGTGATAGAAATCTCGCACCACCAGCGAATCAATATTGCTGAATTCCGGCAGTACTTCCGTTAGCAATCCCAGTCGCTGCATCGGCCGCAGCGCCGCGCCCGGATAATCCGTGCCTAATATCTCGCGAAATGTCCCCCACGAAATCTGGGTGTTCTGCGCGCGCACCTCTGGGTGCGTCAAAATGTAGGCGATCGTCCGTTCTGCCTCGCGGCTCAACGGAATTCCGCTCGCCGCCGCGCCTGTGAACAACGAGAACATCACCGCGCGATCCGACAGCGCTCCCGGAGCCACCACTTCCAGCAAGCCGTCGCGCACGATAAAGGGTTTCGTGCTGCTCAATTCCACCTTCGCCGGCGCGCGCGTGGCGCTGAAAATTCTTTCCCGCAGCGAAAGTCCCGTCAGCGGCATCTTCTGCTCCATGTGCCGCAATAATCTTCGATTCAAAGTGCGCGCCTGCCGGAAATACATCCGCATCCATTCCGCGGCTTCCTGCTCGGCGGCCTTTTCCGAAGCTGGCGCCTTTTGCGCTACAGCCGTTGCCGCTGCGCCGTTCAATCCCAGCGAACGCACCGCCGCCTCCGTCTGCAATTCATACGTCAGTGTGTTGTCATTGCGCCCGTTGCTGTAGTGCAGAAAGCAGCGGATCTCGCTCATGAACTCAACCGCTCTGGCCACCAGGTTGTCTTCCACGGTCATTACCGGCCGCGTATCTTTTTTCTCGCCGCTGATTTGTTGCAGCCATACGGTCGCCTGGTAATCGCGCAACCCGCCCGGCGATTCCTTCACATTTGGTTCCAGGTGAAAAATGGTGTTGCCGTATCGCGACAATCGGTCTTTCGTCAGTTTCTGAAGTTGCGCCAGTAAAAACGGCCGTGCCTGCCGCTCCGACCCTGGCAACACCTTGGTGTCCAGCCTGTCGAATAGCGCGCCATCGCCCGCCAGGAATCTTCTGTCCAGTAGCGCCAGGTGAAATTCCGCGTTGTCTTCTTCTATACGCCTGCATTCATCAATGGTTCGGCCCGCGGAGCTCACCCGGAATCCCAAATCCCACAATATCCTCGAGAATTCCCCGATCAGCGGACGAAATCCCGCCTCCGCTTTCTCGCTACCAAACAAAAATAAAATATCCAGGTCGGAGTAGGGAAATAATAGCCGTCGCCCGTAGCCCCCCAGCGCCAGTAGACAAAGCCCCTGCGTGTCGCCGTCATGCACACGCAGCGCCTCTCCAAAAATTCGCTGGATGTTGCTGTCGGCCAGCTCGCACAGCGCCTGTAACGTCTGCTTCGCGCCCGCACCACTCTCGAATTGTTCGCGTATCCGCCGGCGCTCGTCGTCAGCTTCCGGACCAAGCACGGAAATAGGAGGAATGGGCCCTTGCATAGCTTTTTGAGCGTGTTCTGCCACGTCTACCTTGAACTATAACGGTCAATCATGAGTGTGTAGAGCCTGTTTTCCAATCACAAACGTGGCGGGTCACGTCTGTTTCGTTTGTTTCAAAAGTTTCAACGGCAATTACAGCGCGTTTTCGCCGCGGTCATCGTTTCGGATGCGAATCGCCTCATCGATCTTCGACAGGAAAATTTTCCCGTCGCCGATCATTCCGGTCTTCGCTGTTTTCATGATGGCAGCCAACGCCTGCTCCACCAGCGCGTCCGGCAGCACCATTTCCAGTTTCATCTTCGGCAGCAGGTCCACGGTGTATTCCCGCCCGCGATAAATTTCCGTATGTCCTTTTTGCCGCCCGTGCCCGCGCACTTCCGTCACCGTCATCCCTTCGATACCGATCTCGTGCAGCGCGTCTTTCACGCTCCCGAACCGCGATGGTTGAATGATGGCTTCAATTTTCATCATTGAGGTTGCGTCCAATACATTCTGTGCCGTCTACCGGAGCGGGCGAAAAATCGCTCGCGTCATTAAACCTCATGCTTCCAGGTTATACGCCTCTTCTCCGTGTTGCGTAATGTCCAGTCCCGCTTCTTCCTCTTCCGTCGTCACTCGCAACCCGGTGATCATATCAACTATTTTCAGCAGCACGATGGTCCCCACCAGTGCGAATCCCCAGGCGATGAGCACGCCCACCAGTTGATTGCCGATTTGCGACCAGTGCCCGTCCAATCCCCCAACAGGTTTCCCCGCGCCAAAAATCGGATTGATGGCCTGCTGCGCAAATACTCCCGTCAGCAGCGCCCCGATCGTTCCGCCTGCGCCGTGAACGCCAAACGCATCCAGCGCATCGTCGTACTTAAAAATCGCCTTAACCTTCGTCACCATCCAGTAGCAGAACGCGCCCGCCACCACTCCAATCGCTAGTGCCGGCATCGGCCCCACGAAACCCGCCGCCGGAGTGATCGCCACCAGCCCGGCCACAGCCCCGGAGATCGCGCCCAGCGCGCTGGCCCTTCCATTCTTCAACCACTCCGCTGCGCTCCAAGCCAAAGCCGCCGCCGCCGCCGCGAAATGCGTGGCTACAAACGCGCTCGCCGCCAATCCATTCGAAGCCAGCGCGCTCCCCGCATTGAATCCAAACCATCCCACCCACAGCAGGCATGCGCCTATGAAGCTCAGCACCAGGCTGTGCGGCGGCATCGCCTGTTGCGGATATCCCGTGCGCTTCCGAAGGTAAAGTGCGCACACCAGTGCTGAGACACCCGAGGAAATATGCACAACCGTCCCGCCGGCAAAATCCAGCGTGGGAAAACGTCCGCCCAGCGCCGCGTTCAAAAATCCGCCCTTGCCCCACACCATGTGCGCCAGCGGCGCGTACACCACCAGAAACCACAGCATCATGAACAGCACCGAGCCGCTGAACTTCATGCGCTCCGCTGTCGCTCCCGTAATCAGCGCCGGCGTAATAATCGCGAACATCAGCTGGTACACCATGAAAGTCGTCTGCGGAATCGTCCCGGCATAATCCGGATTCGGCTCTGCGCCCACTCCGCGCAAAAACGCGTGTTCGAATCCTCCAATCACCGGCCCGTTTCCGCCAAAGCACAGGCTGTACCCCACCAGCGCCCACATCACCGTGATCAGCGCCATCAGTGCGAAGCTTTGCAGCATGATCGCCAGCGTATTTTTCCGCCGCACCAGCCCGCCATAAAATAGCGCCAAGCCCGGTCCGGTCATCATCAGCACCAGCGCCGCGCTAACCAGCATCCAGGCGTTGTCCGCGGACGATTGCGCCGCGGTCACCCGCTGGTCCAATTGATTTAATTTTTCGCTGGTCGTTGCTTTGGAAAAATCGGAGGGAGCCGTACTTTGCGCGAAACTGGCCGGAGCGCTGAGCAGCGCGGCCGGCACCGCTGCGAGCATAAAAATTGCCAGCAGTAGAAAACGTCGCCGCTTCATACATCTACCGCCTGTTGAGCGGCTACAACAACTCGGAAACCACGGTGGACACTTCGCAATGCTCATCGGAGGTCAAACAACGCTGTGCACCAACTGCGGCTCGGGATGCGCCAGATTATATGCACCCACCCCGTGCTTGTCATATTTATAGAATTGATTCATCGCACCAATAAATTGATTCGCCACCGCTTCGCCGCAGCGAAATCCGCGCCCCGCGCCACCCGGCTTGCTCGCTTTCCCAACCATCAACTCGTCGCGCCTCAATCGCTTGTCGCCGCTCTCCCGAGTCATCGTATAATGCACGCGCAGGGAATCTCGCCGCCCAATCGCGGCCCTTCCCGTGACGGAGACGCGCATCAATGACCGACCACGCCCCCATGGAGATCGACGTTCGCGACAGCGGCCCGGTGTCCGTCCTCGACGTCCACGGCCGCCTGACCATTGGCGAATCCAGCGAACAACTCCACGAAGCGCTCCAATCCGTGATCGATCGCGGCGCCCGCAAAGTCGTCGTCATCCTCAATGGCGTCCCGCAAATTGACAGCTCCGGCATCTCCACGCTGGTGCGTATCTCCATCCAGCTCGCCCGCGAAGGCGGCGTCCTCCGCCTGGTTTGCGGCCCCGGCCGCGTCCGCGACGCCCTTACCGTCACCCGCCTCATCGACGCTATCCCCGCCTTCGAAACCGAATCCGCTGCTCTCGCCAACTTCGCCTGAGCGGACGGCGTGCGAATCGCATGTGATACACCGGTGTCCCACCCTAAAGTTTTTGTAGCGTGGGGTTCGTAAGGTACATACGCCCACAATGCTCCGCGAAGCGCCTCTTCACCGTGCACTCTCGAAGACAACGCATCAAACGCGGTCATTCCGAGTGAAGCGGACCCACGCTTCTTCCTCTCCTTCGCTCATGCGAAGGAGTCGGTCTGCGCAGTCGAGGCATCGATTCGTCGCTTAGCCTGGAAGGAAATACTTCGACACGTCGGCCAACCAACACGCACTTAGATTTTTCAATTAAAAAACGAGGACGGGAAACTACTAACCGCTCTTCTTCAACTCTGCCAAAACCAATTTCGCCACTTCCTTCAAAGTCTCAAACACGCCTTGCCCGGTGACCGCCACGCCTTCCAGCACCGGCTCGCCTTTTTTCTGCAGCTGCTTGGTCAATTCTTCCACGCTTAGCACGTTCGGCAAATCGCGCTTGTTCAATTGAAGTACATACGGAATGGATTCGAATTTCAGGTTGTGTTCTTTTAAATGTTCCTGCAGGTTTTCCATCGTTTCAAAATTCGCGTCCAGCCGCTCTTCCTGCGAATCCGCCACGAACACCACGCCATCCGCGCCTTTCAAAATTAGCTTGCGGCTGGCTTCATAAAAAACTTGCCCTGGCACCGTATAAAGATGAAAACGCGTTTTGAACCCGCGCACCGTCCCCAGGTCCAATGGCAAAAAGTCAAAGAACAGGGTCCGGTCCGTCTCCGTGGCCAGCGACACCATCTTGCCCTTCTGGTTCTGCCCCGTATGGTCGTATACCCACTGCAGGTTGGCGGTCTTTCCGCCCAGACCTGGACCGTAGTACACCAGCTTGCAGTTAATTTCGCGCGCAGGAAAATTGATAAACGGCACTTTTGGTCAACTCGGAATCAGGCCAGAACCGTGCAGTCCCGCTGGACTCTTCACGCTCCAACCAGTCTTCTCGCCCCCATGATTTGTTCTCTTGCCAGTAGCTCGACTTGATTCTGCCGCCAACCGCCATCGCGTTTCTGGCCGCGGCACTCCCGGCACTGATTTACATGCCTTAATATATCGTGCCTGTACACCCACAGTGTCCGCGAATTCTCCCCGAATCCCATGCTCTATTTTCTACCCATGCCTCCGGTCGGTAACGTCACACATAGGAATCACTGGGCTTGCCGCCGCTCTCACGCCGGAAATGGGCTAAACCGCCAAAAACACCTCGGCCCGTTCCGTCGGCCATATCACCGCGAAACGGGCCGCGTTAACCAGGCAGGTGCCGGGCACTACGAACCGATTTTCACTGTGCCGCCCGTTCCGCCATCCACGCTGGCCGAAAACGTCACGCTGATCGCGATATTGCAGACCGTCATACCCGCGGGATAGTCCACATCAAATTTGGCTTCCCCTCCGGCATTGATCGAAATTCCCGGCGCCGGGGTCCAGGTGCCATCCGCGTTGATTTGCAGTGTCTTGCTGGTATCGGGTGTTCCACTTTCATTGTCCATGTTGTCCATCGGTGCTGGGGCCGGTTGTGCCATTTGTCGTTCTCCTTTTCTTCGTTCATTTATTGGGGGGCCGAAAGTTCGCGTCGGAAAGCAGGTCTTGCAGCGCAGCATTCGCGCGTAGGTCTTCGATTGCCGTGCCTTTTTCCATACTTCTTTGAAGGAACTTTATCGCTTCGCGCCGTTCACCCAGATCCTCGTAAGCCTCTCCGATGTTGGCAAGTATTCCGGGGTCGTCGGGCGAGAGCGCCAGCGCAGCTTGTACCCGCGGCAGTGCTTTGTCACGAAGTTTTTTCTGCGCATACAGCACCCCCAGCACCGACTGTATCTGCGCGTCGCGCCCCTTCGCTTCCGCCTCTTTCTCGACCAGTTCCAGTTCCCGCGCCCGGGCCTGCGAGGCTTTATCCTTATTCTTCAGCCACTCGTACGCGGCCGCCAGGTTGTCCCACACCACATAATCCTTATCATTCTGCTGCAGCGCTTTTTCCGACATCTGCGCCGATTCTTCGTAACGCTTCTCCTGCATATAAAGTATCCCCAGATTCGCGTAAGCCGCGTACGAGGGGCTCAGTTCGATGGATTTCCGCAGCGCCTGCTCCGCCGCCGGGTGCTTCTTCAAATCGCCCGTATCCAGATAAAACGCCCCCAGGTTGAAGTACAGCACCGCATTATCGGGAGTCAGTTTCAGCGCTTTCTGCTGTTGTGCGATCGCTTCGTCAAACCGCCGTTGCCGGTCATAAAACAGCGCCAGCGTGTTGTAGCCATCCCAGTAATCCGGCCGCAGCGCAATCACTTTCTGAAACGCCGCCTCCGCATCCTTCATCCGGCTGGCATTCTCGTAAGCGTGCGCCATGCCATTCAGCGCATCGGCATTTCGCGGATCCAGTTGCAGCGCGTGCTGGAACTCCTGCACCGCCAGATCCGCTTTCCCCGTCGCATCGTGAATCCGCCCCAGCGTCACGTACACCGACGGCAGCCTGTCCTGCAGCTCCAGCGCTCGCTTGCAATTTGCCAGCGCTTCTTCCATCCACTTCGCGTCTTTCTCCGTCTGGTATTTCAAGCGGTACACTTCGCCCAGCTCTCCGTATCCCAGCGCGAAATGTGCATCCGTCTCCACCGCGGACTTCAGTGCATTCACCGCCAGTTGCAGATTGCCCGGCTTGTCGTACCGCTGCATGTACCCCAGCGCTTTCAAGTAAGATTCGTACGCTGCCGGTGCTGCATTTCCTTCCGTGGCGCGAATCATTTCCGCCGTAACATTAATTTTCATCAGTCGCGCGAGCCGCGCCACCGCTTCGTCCTGCAGCGCCGCCAGATCCCCGCCGCGATCCTCCAGCGCCGCGGAGCCGATTTGCCGCAAATTTTGCGCATCAATCAGATTCACGGTCAGTTGCACCACTTGTGCTGCGCGATGAACGCTCCCCGTCACCACCAGCGTCGCGCCTAATTCCCGAAACGCTGTCGCCGGGTCGGTAACTTTCCGGCTCACCACCACGCTGGCGGGCAACACCCACAGCGATTGCTGCGTTGTGCCGAGGTTCGAAAGCTTGCTGGTCAGACTGTCCATCAATCCTTGCGCCACCGGTTCATCCGCCGGATTGTTACCGATATTTTCAAACGGCAGCACCGCGATATGTTTCGCGCTGTGCGACCCGAACATCTCTGCCACTCGCTCGCGCGCCGGCGCGATCAAGAGTAGCAACCCCGCCAGCACTGCCACGCCAATGCCCGCCAGCCATGGCCAGGATATTTTCTTTTTCGTTTCCCCGGGCCATTGCGGGGTGGAGGCCCGCTCTTTGAATTGTTTCAGCCCTTTTACTGGACTGGAGGTCGCCGTCAGTCCGCTGCTGTCGCGCGGATCCGTCTGCGCTGTAATTTGCGCGCGCACGTTTTCCAGCTCGCTGCACATCTCTCCCGCGTTCGCATACCGGTGCGCCGGATCCTTGGCCAGCGCGCGATACACAATCGGCTGAATTAATGGCGGCACCGCACCCAGCACCGCCGGCGGCTGATTCAAAATCGCAAAAGTTAAAGCCGCGGTATTTTCCCGCTGAAACGGATGCGCGCCGGTGAACATTTCCACCATCACCACGCCCAGCGCCCACACATCCGAGCGCGGGTCCGCCACCCCGCCCGTGGTTTGCTCCGGCGACATGTATGCCGGAGTTCCCGACACCGCCATGCTTTGCGTCATGCTGGGCGTCGCCGCCACTCGCGCCAGTCCAAAATCCACAATTTTCACCACGCCGGTCGGCGTAATGATGATGTTCGAGGGTTTGATATCCCGGTGTACGATTTTCCTCGCGTGCGCCGCAGCTAATCCCCGGGCCACCTGTACCGCCAGCTGCAAACCTTCGCCCACCGGCAATCCGCCGCGCCGCAAAACTTTCTGCAGCGTCTCGCCTTCGTAATAACCCATCACGATAAATAATTGTCCGCCCTCGCCCTCTTCGAGTCCGTGAATCACTCCGATATTTTCGTGATCCAGCGCCGACGCCGACCGCGCCTCGCGCAAAAATCTTTCCCGGTCCTGCGCATCCACCGCCGCATCGTGCGGCAGAAATTTCAGCGCCACGGTGCGCTCCAGCTTCAGGTCCAGCGCCTTGTACACCACGCCCATCCCGCCCGCGCCGAGCTTATTCACGATCTTGTAATGTGAAATGGTCCTGCCGATTAAGGACTGGGCGTCCGTCATTTGCGCACATGTTAGGACCCACCCCCCGCCAAGTCAACGCTCCGCGCACGCCGCGGCTCTGTTTCGTTTTTTATTTCGGTGGCCTACGCCGCCGATTTTGCAAAGCTGGGTCCGCGACTCGTTTTTTAACATTCGCAGACTATGTTCTTGAAACTGCTTGCACTCCATTCCCATCTGAGCCACCATGCTTCAGCCCATCCGAGCCGTCTATCGAACGTGCTCGATGCCCCAGCCACCAGAATCCGCATCTGTGTTGCACTCAGAGGAGCACACTGTATGAATCTAAATTCCGGTCTTCGTTTTTTCGCAATTTCCCTGGGACTCCTGCTCCTGCCCGCATTCGCTGCCGCCCAGGATTCCGTCAAATGCGAATCCAATGACGGTAATCGCCAGTATTGCGGCAACTATAATCCGGACCAGGTTCAATTCGACCGCCAGATCAGCGAGTCAAATTGCACCCAGGGCCAGACCTGGGGCATTGATCGCGATGGTCTCTGGGTCGACCGCGGCTGTCGCGCCATTTTCCTCATTCGCAGTGGCTCTGATCGCGGATATCAGAATCGCGATGATCGACCTGTTGGCCCCGGGGGCCCCGGTGGTCCCGCGCAAAGTTCGCTCACCTGTTCCTCCGATGATGGCAACCGTCAGTATTGCGGCAACTACAATCCCGATCAGGTCAGGCTCGACCGCCAGATCAGCGGCTCCCCCTGCACCGAAGGCCAAACCTGGGGCGTAGACGGCCAGGGACTTTGGGTTGACCGCGGCTGCCGCGCCACCTTCATCATTTACAGTGGTCCATCACCGCGCGATGACCGCCGAGACGACCGCCGTTACGATGACCGCGACCGTGATAGAGACCGTGATCGCGACAGAGATCGTGACCGCGATCAAGGCCGCGCCGAAGTCCACATCTGGTGGGATCCTAATCCTAACGACACTTGGCCTCCCCGTGGCGACTGGCACGGTGGCAATTGGGATTCCGGCGGCGCCTGCTTCTATAAGGACAGCGATTTTGGCGGACCCTTCTTCTGCCTGCGCCGCGGAGAGCAACGCGAATCCCTCGGCAACTATGGCGACCAGATCACTTCCATCCGCGTCTTCGGCCGCGCCCGCGCAACTATTTTTGACGACCGCAACTTTAGCGGCGCCCGCCAGCGCGTCCTGACTGATATCCCCAATCTCCGCGGTTTGCGCGTTAGGCAAAAGCCCGACCACACCTGGAACAATCGCATCTCCTCCATCCGCGTCGAATAGCCGCCACAGAGGTGCGATCCGTCAGGCACGTGCGTGCCTGTAAAACGAAAAAAATGCAGCCAGTGTCCCCCCTTGGTTTGTAAGGACCTGCCGGCCGTGGCGGGTGGGTCCTGCCCCGCGGTCTCTGGATTCCCACCCGTTGGTTTACAATGCCGGCGCACATTAGCCATCTTCTGCGTCATCCTCTGGTCATTCTGGTTCTGACCTACGCCGTAATGGCGCTCGCCGCGCAGATCGGGCTCTCCTTTCGCAGAAATCAGCCACAACTGGAAGACGCCGATTACCACGATCGCGGCATTGTCTTTGGAGCCAGCCTCACTCTCCTGGGCCTGCTGATTGGTTTCACTTTTTCGATGGCCATCAGCCGCTATGACCAGCGAAACAATTGCGAGGAACAGGAAGCCAATGCCATCGGCGCCGAATACCTGCGCGCCGACCTGCTTCCGCAGCAGGACGCCGTAACTCTACGCTTGAAACTGAGGGAGTATCTCGACCAGCGCATCAATTTTTTCCGCCGTGCCAGCGATGCAGAACTTCAAGCCGCCAACGCTGCAACCGCCAGGCTCCAATCTGAAATGTGGTCCGCCGTCCTCCCCAGAGCCACGACGCAACCCACCGCCGTCACTAGCCTGATCATCGCCGGCATGAACGACGTGTTGAACGCCCACGGCTATACCCAGGCTGCCTGGTGGAATCGCATCCCCGTCGGCGCCTGGTTGCTTTTATTCCTGGTCGCACTTTTTTCCAATGGTCTGGCCGGCTACAACCTTCGCAGCCTGCGCGCCGCAAATCTCCGGCTGCTGGTATTTCCCCTGATCATCTCCATCGCTTTTTTCCTCATAGCCGAAATCGATAGCCCCCGCCGCGGCCTGATCCAGGTCACCCCGCAAAACCTCATCACCCTGTCTCACTCGCTTCAGCCCTAAGCCTCCCTTGCTGTTGTTCCTCGTGGCTTGCTACTTGATGGGCCCCGGTTGGCACGTCAAAAGCGTTTTGGGCAAATAAGAATTGAGTCTGCCGGACCCACATGATTGCATAACAGTGTCGGCTCCTTGATCCGAGTAAACTTTGGTTGTTTGACGACCAGAGGCTCGGGAGAAAGGAGCCGAACATGTTGATAGGCGTAGATTATCACCCGAGCTTTCAGCAGATTGCATTTTTGGTGAAAGAGACTGGCGAGTACAGCGAGCGGCGATTGAACCATAGCGATGGGGAGGCCGAGAAGTTTTATCGAGACCTGCGGCTGCGAGGAGTGCACGTGCAAGTGGGGATGGAGGCCACCGGATATTCCCGCTGGTTCGAGCGACTGCTGGCAGAGTTGGGTTTCGAAGTGTGGATCGGCGATCCGGCGGAGATCTCGGCCGCCCGGGTCAAGAAGCAAAAGACCGATCGCAAAGATGCGCAACTGCTGCTGAAGCTGATGATGGAAGATCGCTTTCCGCGGATTTGGGTACCGAGTCCAGAGAATCGCGATTTACGTCAACTGCTGTGGCACCGGCATCGACTGGTGCAGATGCGCACGCGGATCATGAATCAGCTGCAGGCCCTGGCGATGAACGAGGGCTACCGCTGGAAGAAAAAACTGTTCAGTGAACAGGGGCGAGAGCAGTTAGAAAAGCTGGCGTTAGCGCCTTGGGCCAGTCGGCGCCGGCAAGAGTTGTGTGAGTTATTGGATCGCTTGCATCCGATAATCGAAGAACTCACTGCTGCAGCCGAGCAGGAAGCCAAGAAGCGGCCCGAGGTAGCTCGCTTGATGACCCATCCTGGAGTGGGCCCGCTTACGGCCCTCGCGTATGTGTTGATCATCGGAACTCCGAACCGATTTCATCGCGGCAAGCAGATCGGCAACTACGTGGGGATGATTCCCAGCGAGGACTCCAGCGGCGGCAAGCAACGGCTGGGGCACATCAGCAAGCAAGGCAACTCCTTGTTGCGTTTTTTGCTGGTGGAGGCAGCACAGGCCGCGGCGCGGAACAATGCGGACTGGCGACGTCGGTACACGCACCTGGCGATGCGTAGACACAAAAGCATTGCCAAGGTGGCGATGGGCCGCAGGCTGGGAGTCCGCTTGTACTGGATGTGGCGAAACGGCTGCGCGTATTCGCCGTCGATGGAGTTCGGTTCGTACGCGGGACAGCTCGGTACCGGACATGGTGTGAAGTAAACACCGTCCACTTGGTTGGGCATCCCGCTCCCTGCAAGGGGTGTTTGAAGAAGTAATCATGGTCGAAGTTTCAGATCGAAGAGATGTTTAGGTCGGACCGAAACCGATCGAGAGATTACCAAACGAGCCGTGGTCGTCGATGCAGAGGTCAAAGAAAACGAGCAAAGACACTCACAGAAGTGAATGGAGAAGTGCGCTCAAAAAAGATTTGACAGGGCCGACACTGTTAGAGATGTCCGGTAATCCGACTTATCAGGAGTTGACGGCTGCCGAATAGCTTTTTCTGGTGTCCAATTATCATAGTTGTCCAGTTATCTCGTAAGCCCGACAGGATGCAAAGAAAAGACTGCAAATGGTTGGTCCCTCAAAACGAACGCGGCGCTTAGTCCTGTGGCTATCTGCGGCAGCCCTCATGTGCTTATCGTTACTTTTCGCTAATTCCATGGCCTATCGTCTTACTCTAGTGTTCGGCGACGCTATGGATTGGAAAAGTCAATATTTCGCAGGCCTGCACAGCAAAGACTGCGGTCGCGTGAAGATTGGAGAAGACACATCGTTACCGACGCAGTGTGCTCTCCGAGCTTATACCGAAGCGAAGCCTTTTCGCGTTAGGTACGACATCCGGGGCATCGATTCCGGGCTTGCCAGCGGCATCGTACGAACACAGAACGGCAGACTGTTGGCTTTGAGGTATGACAGCTGTCCGAGGGGCTGCGGTTTCTCGTTGTTCCGGCAACGGGTCCAAGTCGAGCTCTGCCCTCAGCCGTACCATCTTTACGTGAATACAAAAGGACGCATCAACTGCATTCAGGCGGAGCTCATGTCGCCGAATACGGAGCCCCATTAACCGTAAGTCCTGATTAACGCGGTAACCGGACAACTGGAATCTGCCCAAAAACCAGTTGTCCGGTAATCCGACTAATCAGGAGTTGACCAACAATACTCACCTGAACGAGGGGACAGTTCTCCGCAAGGTCTACGGTGGCCTAGAATGGAACGTAGAAAAGATAGCCCCCTGCGGATGCTCGAATGAAAGCTTTTGATTGGTCGTCAGTGACCTACCGGATTTTCGCAACTGGCAACGTTTTGGTCGTAGTTGTCGGTCTGCTGTTCCTGGTTCCTACCGCTTTCAGCGTCGGTGTTGGGGCTTTCGCAAATGACCCCACGAATTCTCATTTCAGGTCTTGGTTCTGGGTAATGACTTTCTTCAACTTGAGTTTCCTCACTCTGCTCATTGTTGGAAGCATCCATCTGTTCCGTCTCCAGCCATCTGGCCTCACCATATGCAACGCCGTATTCGTTGGCGAAATCTGCTATTTCCCTTTGATAGGTTTCCTGTGGGCTGCCTTACCCGTTTCCAGTGGTGTGGCGGCAGCAACGGGCGTCGGAAATATGGGTGTTTCGCCGCAATTACTCTGCGGCTATCCGGTGATTGCTCTCGTTTGCCTCAACCTGGCTCGACGGAAGCGCACAAAGGCACTAGCAATCGCTGCAACTGTTTTCTGACCTCACGCTGCTCAAGTCCTGATTAACGCCGTTATCGGAAACTTGAAATCGGCCCGATGGCAGTTGTCCGGTAACCCGACTAATCGGGAGTTGGCCAGCTCAGAGTCCTGTTGAAAACACTGCTACTGGAGTTTTACTTCACGAACAACGTAGTCCGCAGGCGGGCGGTATTGTTCCACGTCAGGCTCTCCCCGAACGATGTCTATCAATTCATCTCTGGAGCTTCCGCTACGGGGATCATCGTTGGTTGCGAGGATCACGATCTTGAGTTCCGCGCAGTACCAACTCTCACGAACAACAACAAGTGGTTGATCATTGTGGTCTTGTCCGGCTGGAACCGTGTAGCTACTCCGCGTGCCCTCGGCGACGAAGCCCGCGATAGTCTTTCGGCCAAGCTTTTCCGCCACAATACCGGGAGGGTTCAGCCAAGCTTCAAGCGCCTTGGAAGTCCCTTCCGGAACGGTTTGAGATGAGTATATTACCCGCGCGACTTTCGAGTTCGTGTCCCATGTCGTCTCGGTTTTTGCAACTGGGTCTACGATTCGATACAGCATTTCGCTCCCGAGTACGTTTTTATTGCCGTCAAAATAGGTCCAATGACGCTCGTCAGCACTGTAAGTTCGCCCCTGCGAATCGCGCGCCATGCTGCCTCCCGATTCGCTGCGACTAATCGTGCTATTGACCTTGACCTCCGTGAAGCGACGCTTCGCGGAGTAAGCAAGATTTAGAATCCGTTCGTCTGAGGTGGTGGCCCAGGCAGCCCCGGGGTTGTTGGCGCCTACTTGGGCCGGCAGCGCGACCGGAGGTAGAACCCCGAGCAGAGTGAAAAGGACAGTGAGCGGAATTTTTAACATGACACGGCCATTCTGGCCTTATTGCCTTTCACAGACAACAACATACCTGCTTTTCAGCCTACCGGGTCTGTTATCAATCAGGTTTGAACGTCTCGCATAGCCATCTAAGTGCCTGATTAACGCCGTTATCGGAAACTTGAAATTCGGCCCTTGGCCCGTTGTCCGGTAACCCACAAATCAGAAGTGGAGTCAGAGTTGTCTAATGCGCACTCTTCTAGAGGCGGTCCATCGAGTCTCTAAAGCAATTTTGACTCTTGTTTCGATATGGAAACAAATCGCTGGCACCGAATGGTCGGCCTATTACGGTGCCTGCACCGCCGACGGTCAGGCGGTTGCTCTCGTCACATTTCTGTCCTTTAGTACAGTTGTATTAACGTCTCCAAATGGTATAATTTATTCACAACTGCCCCCATCATGTTCTATTTGGTTGCTCGCCGATCATGAAAGCTCCTTAAGCTCGTTCTGCGCCGAGTCGCTCTCTTGCACCAAGTTAAGTCGCGATGGCCGTGTTCCCCGATTCTCAGTCCACGTTCAAACACACTATTCGGCCGTTTCCCACGACTCCTGCTCTTCTTTGCTCCTTGACCCAAAGAGAACTACCGTTGTTTCAGTAGGTTATAAACTCTTGGGCGCTCTTGCGGTTCGATTCATTCGCGCTAACTACCTTCATATGAGCGCTTTACGGACTCTTCACGCTCTTAGGTGGGGGTATTTTTTCGTTTCAGGCTCGTTCGCGTCCCTATCCGGTATCACCCAGATTGACGCGCCATACCTCCTCTGTTAGCATGCGCTCCATGGCAAAAGCTCGTAAGCCAACCCGCTCCGCTTCCGCGCGCTCCAAGAGCGTCCAGCGTTCTCGCTCCAAATCGCAGAAAAAAAAGAACTTGTCTTCCGCTCCCCCCGCCCAGCGTGGCGGCGTCGAGCTCGTGGATCCTCGCGTCCAGGCCCAACTTAAGGTCTACGACGAAGCCCTGTCACTATTTCGGCAGCAGAAATTCGCCCGCGCCAAGGCTGAACTCGAAAAAGTGGTCGAAGGTCCCAGCAAAGAGCTTGCCGACCGCGCCCGCATGCACGTCAAAATCGCCGAGCAGCGCATGAAGCCGTCACACGATCAGAATCCTCGCACCGCCGATGAACATTACCAGCGTGGCGTGGCTATGATGAACGTCGGCCGCTGGGATGACGCGCGAGAAAGTCTCGACAAAGCTCGCCGTGCCGCACCGAAAGCTGATCACATTCATTACGCCCTTGCCGCGCTCGATTGCCTCACCGGTGAAGCCGACTCCGCCATGGCCAATTTGAAAGTTGCCATTCAGCTCAAATCCGAAAATCGTTATCACGCGCGCAACGACGAAGACTTCGCTTTCCTCCAGGAAGATCCGCGCTTCACCGAACTTCTCTATCCTGAAAAAGACGGCACCGCTGGCTGAATCACGCGGACCTCGCATAGTTCTTGAACTCTAAATTTTATTTCCGCCGCATCCCCCGCACGTGAAAAAAAAATCCAAATCCAGAAATGTTTCGCGTGGCTTCCGCATCGTCGCGCTCGGCGGCGGCACCGGGCTCTCCGCGCTGCTACGCGGCCTGAAACAGCACGTCGTGCGCGGCGACGACAAAAATCCCAGCGCCGACCGCCCGGTTTCCGATCTCGCGGCCATCGTCACCGTCACCGACGACGGCGGCAGCTCCGGCCGCCTGCGCCGCGAAAATAGAATTCTTCCGCCCGGCGATATTCGCAATTGCATGGTCGCGCTCTCCAAAGATGAAGCGCTCCTCGGCCGCCTGTTTCAATATCGTTTCCACGCTGGGCGCGGACTCACCGGCCACAACTTCGGCAATCTGTTCCTCGCCGCGCTCACTCACATCACCGGCGATTTCACCGAAGCCATTCGCGAAAGCAGCAAAGTCCTGGCCATACGTGGGCGCATCTTTCCTTCCACACTCGCGAACGTGCACCTTGTCGCCACGCTAACAAATGGCCGCCGCGTGCGCGGCGAAACGCGCATCACTGCCAGCCGCGTGCCCATAAAAAAGCTGGAACTCTCACCGAAAAAAGTACGCCCGCTTCCGCTGGCCATCGAAGCCATCCGCAAAGCCGACCTGATTCTCCTCGGCCCCGGCTCGCTGTACACCAGCGTGCTGCCCAATCTTCTGATTCCCGAAGTCGCCGCGGCAATCGCGCATTCCAAAGCGCCACGCGTGTACATCGCCAATCTCATGACCCAGCCAGGAGAAACCGCCGGCTACGCGCTCGCCGATCATTTGCGGGCCCTTCAAATTCACGGTGCTCGCAGGCTAGTGGATTACGTTGTTGCTAATCGCCAACCGGTCTCGCCGAAAGTGGCGCGCCGCTATCGCGCGCAGGGCGCGGAGCCAGTGGTCATCAACCTTCCGGAGCTCCATAAATTGGGTTGCCGGGTTATTCTCGACAATCTGCTGGATGAGCGCGGGGTCATTCGGCACAATCACAATCGACTCGCGCGTCTGTTGCTTCAAGAATTTTGTCGTCCGGATCGCCAGCGGCTGAAAAGCCGCCACTAGTCTTCAAGATTTCGGAGAGAATGCATGCCTGCTTTCGCACTCATTGAATATAAAGATGCCAGCCCGGAAGTTCGCGCCGTGTACGACGACATCATGGCCACGCGAAAAACCGACTGGATCAATAATTTCTGGAAGGCCATCGCGCACGATCCCGCGACTTTGAAACGCACCTGGGAATCGCTGAAACAAATCATGGGGCCCGGCGCGATCGATCCGCTCACCAAAGAATTGTTATACGTCGCGGTCAGTGTCACCAACAATTGTGGTTATTGCATCGCCTCGCACACCGCTTCCGCGCGCAAAAAAGGCATGACCGACGAGATGTTTCACGAGTTGCAAGCCATCATCGGTATGGCCAACGAAACAAATAAAATGGTCACCGGCTACCAGGTGGAAATCGATGAGCAGTTCAAAGGGCCGCTGCCACCTGTCCGCTAGTACAGGTGCGCCGCCCATTCTGGTGGTTCCCGTTTTGAAAATCACCAGATCCATTCGCAAAAACGTTCCGCCATTTACTTTCAACGCAAATTTCCGCTTCCTTAGTACGTCGGTACTATAGCTAGGCCCCTTCCCGGATAAGAACATACCGTTGATTCCGCACGCGCACGCTTTTTGTGACCGGCGGAGCAATCTGTCCACGAGCGTGCCCCATGTCCTCAGTTGTAAAAGATAATCAGGTACTCGCGTCTATCCCTGACGCTAAAACTTCTTCGCCATCCGCCGGCTCGAGCACATTGTCGAGCAGCAAAGTGTCGAGCGAAACATCTTCCCGCCCCCAGCCGGTGGCGCTGGAAGTTGCCGTCACTGTGAATGGCGCGCGGACTGTAGCAGGTAGCGATAAACGCGAGCCCTTTTCTGAATCCACCAAAACTGTTCTGATTTTCGGTAACGGCGCGGTCGTCCGCCTGGTGTCCACGGTGGCCCCCGGGCAATTACTTTTCCTCACCAATGAGAAAACAAAAAAGGAAGTCGTCTGCCAGGTCGTAAAATCAAAAAATTATTCAAACGTTAGCGGCTACGTGGAGCTGGAATTCACCGAGCCGGTCGCCGGTTTCTGGGGCATGCGTTTTCCTGCTGCCGCATCAACGCCGCACACTGCGATGCCCAACCAAACCGCCGGAGCTACAAAGACTTCTGCTGAGACATCTCCCGTCAGCACCAGGCCTGCTGCGACTCAAGTCCCGAGTCCGGCTTTTCCAGAGTCAATATCTGCGAGTTCTAGCCTGCCGCAGCCCTCATCAAACGTGCCGCCGCCCGTGTCACCTGCAGCCGGCCGTGAGATTTTTTCTGCTCCCGCTCATTCAGTGTCGTCGCCGGGTTCGTCACATCCCATCCACAGTTACTCATCCAATTCTTCTCCTGCTTCGCCAATTGCTGCGGGCTCCGGAAAGCCATCCAATGTCGTTGATATTTCCAAACCGAAAATCTCAAAAGTTGAATCGCCGGTTTCCGGCGCAAAGAGTTCCGGCTCGTCTTCAAAATCAATTCTGGATTCTGATGAAGTAAAGATTCCTTCCTGGCTGGAGCCGCTGGCGCGCAACGCCGCTTCTTCCGCCCCCCTGCCGGAAGTAGCGGTGAAAGAACAACTCCATTCCGCAGACGCTGTGGAAGCGGACGATTTATCGCTTACCGAAATCAGCGATACCCCCGAAGTCGCAGCCCATCCCGTAGCGGCTCCAACTTTTGGCACGCACTTCCTTACCGAAGAAGATGTTATTTCGGCAGCTGACGCCAGGGGCGGGTCGAGTAAAAAGGTTCTGATCGGAGCCATAGCGGCGGGCCTTTTGCTGGCTGCCGGCGGTGGAGCATGGTACCTGCGCCAACAAAAGACCGACATCGCGGTAACAACCTCAGCGGCGGCAAGTGGCACCGTGGATTCCGCTAATGTCGCGCAGGGCCAACCCCAGGCGCAGGCGGGTTCCAGCCCTTCGGGAAATTACACGGCCGTTTCGTCGCCGGCCTCCAACGGTGGAGGAGTTTCAACGGGGCTAACCACATCGAGTCCTGTGGATTCCAGCCCGGCAGCACTGAACGCCAATAAAAAACTTGCCACGGTTGATTCCCCACTGGCCGCCGCCGTAGCGCAACCGAAAAAGCCGAAATTGGGAGAAGTAAATCTGTCGACTCCGGTGGCCAGCAAACCTGCCATGAAGCAGGATGGTTCGGAAGAGGCCTTAAATCTGGGATCGAGCACGGTCGCTGACAATGCAGGCCTGACGTCCGGATTGGTTGCCAGCTCCAGGCAGCCCGTCGCTCCCCCGGCACCGTTGCCTGTCGGCGGAGATGTGAAGGCTGCAAAGCTGATTAGTTCTGTGGCCCCAATATATCCTGCGATGGCCCGTTCCCAGAGGGTAGGCGGCGACGTCAAGATCGACGCTCTGGTGGATATCAACGGACAGGTGGCGGGTATGACGGTTATTTCCGGCCCGGTCCTGCTGCAACAACCTGCCATGGACGCGGTGCGGCGTTGGAAATACGTGCCCGCGCAACTTAATGGCAAAGCTGTTCCGATGCACCTTACGGTCACGGTGCAATTCAAGATTCAATAAAAGTTTTAAATTTGCCAAGGCGTGATCGTGCGCTGCCCTTGCGCGGCGCCGGCTGGCGAATCAGCACGAATCCGGCGGTAACAATTCATTCATTGCGATTGAAATAGCCTATGCAGTTTTCCGGGCAGGGCGCCAAAGGTGCATCCCAAAATGAACGCGGCGGCCGATGTGCTGAGTTGTAAGCACTGGCCGCCGCGACGGGTTCATACGTGATGGCGTCCCCGGAAGCGCTTTTTGCTCCGGCACCACGTATAAACCACCGACATCTGCGTGGAATTTACCTTCGCCGTGGCTTTACGTCTGTTCAAAATTGAACAGTTGCACGCTAATTTTATGCAATAAAACAGGGCCATTTCGCGACTTGGCAAATGATTTCACGATTCCCATAATGGCACCGTTCCTCACCCGCCATCCCGGTGCCTTGCCCCTAAGCAACTTAAGCCATGTCTCGCTTGCGGGTGCGTGTCAGGGTTCGTATACTGACGCCCGGCTAGTCTAAGGCGGGAGGGTAGCCCGCACATTCCTCTGCAACTGGCCTACAATTCAAGTAGCAATAAACTCGCGGGTCCTCGTGTGGATCCGCGGTAAGCGCAGGCGCGGTAAAGGAGATGTTTGCATGGCGCACGGTCCCGTACCGGAAGAAATGAATGTGTACCAGAACGCCGAGGCGCGTTTTGAAGTTGCCGCCAACAAATTGGGACTCGAGCAGGGCCTGTACCGCTATCTGAAATATCCGAGCAAAGAAATCACCTTGTATATCCCGGTGGGCATGGACAACGGCCAACTGGAAGTGTTTACCGGTTACCGCGTATTGCATTCCACGGTGCGTGGCCCCGGAAAAGGCGGCATTCGTTACGCTCCGGATGTTTCGCTCGACGAAGTTCGCGCGCTCGCTACCTGGATGACGTGGAAATGCGCGGTGGTGAATATTCCTTTCGGCGGCGCCAAAGGCGGCATCATTTGTGATCCGCGAAAAATGTCGCGCGGCGAACTGGAGCGCATGACCCGTCGCTACACTGCAGAACTTGCAAACTGGCTGGGGCCAGAGAAAGATGTGCCGGCTCCCGACGTGGGCACCGGAGAACAAACGATGGCGTGGGTCATGGACACCTACGCAATGCATTTGGGCCAGGCGACCACCGCGGTGGTCACCGGGAAACCAATCGAATTGGGCGGCTCCGCGGGACGCCGCGAAGCGACCGGGCGCGGCGTGATGATTTGTTGCGACAAGGCGCTCACCAAAACAGGCATCAAAAAGCAGGGTTGCCGCGTGGTGATTCAAGGATTCGGAAATGTCGGATCGCTGGCGGCCGATCTGATGCGTAAAGCCGGATACAAAATTGTGGGACTCGCGGATATTGGCGGCGGCCTGTACAACGAAAACGGCTTCGACATTCCCAAGGTGATCGAGTGGGTGTACGTACAGAAAAAAGCCCTGCAGGATTTTCCAGGCGGGGGAACCAAGATGACCGCCCGAGAAGTGCTTTTTCAACCATGCGAAATTGCTATTCCAGCAGCGATTGAAAATCAAATCACCGAGGAAAACGCCCATCTGGTACAGGCCAAGATTCTTTGCGAAGGCGCAAACGGTCCGACGACCTGGCAAGCCGACTCCATCGTCGATGCCAAGGGAATTTTTACCGTGCCGGATATTCTGGGCAATGCCGGAGGCGTAACGGTAAGTTACTTCGAATGGGTTCAGGACCGGCAGGGATTTTTCTGGCGCGAAAGCGAAGTCAACGACAGGCTTCTGGACGTCATGGAACACGCCTTCGATGAGGTGGTTCGCTATGCGGAAGCCCACAAAGTAAACAACCGTATCGCAGCTTACATGCTGGCGATTGATCGGGTGGCCAGCGCCTTGAAGCTGCGCGGAATTTACGCCTAGCATCTTGGCCGGACTTGTATTAGTTTTCTCTCATCTATTGACAGCGCGTCCCGAAGTAAGAGCTCATCTCCTCGCTCTTTAAAGATGCAGCTTGCGAACGTTCTTGAAATCTGAGCCTACGCCGAGGTTTGGCGTCACGAAAGGCCATCCATGACACCGGACGCGCTACTGCCTGGTTCCGTGAAAAGTGAAGCACAACACCGCCGTGAAATTTGCATTGCGGGGCGCTGGATGTACGAGCGCGGCTACATCGTGGCGTGCGAAGGCAACCTCTCAGTGCGCCTGGATGATGGACGCATCCTGAACACTCCTACGTGCATGAATAAAGGCACGCTTTCGCCGGAAGACCTGGTGATTACCGATCTGAATGGAGTGCACATTTCCGGGAGCCGCAAGGTGTCTTCCGAAGTGGCCATGCATCTTTTGTTTTATCGCATGCGCCCTGACGTTCAGGCCATCTGCCACGCCCATCCACCGACAGCAACCGGATTCGCAGTGGCCGGCCGGGCTCTGGATCAGGCTTTGTTGCCGGAAGTGATTATTGGCCTGGGGCAAATTCCGCTGGTTCGTTACGCGACTCCGGGAACACCGGAATTGAGCGCGGCCATCGAGTCATTTATCCCGCACTATGATGCGTTGCTGCTGGCTAACCATGGGGCAGTCACCTGTGGGCCTGACTTGTTGACGGCCTTTTTTCGTATGGAAACCATCGAGCACTGCGCGAAAATCACCATGGCTGCGGAAATGGTTGGCGAGCCGCAATTACTGTCCAGCCGCGAGGTCGCCAAGTTGATGGCGGCGCGTTCCCGATATTATGTAGCCGCGCCGCCGGGCGGAGGCGCGGATTTACCGTTAACCAGCGATGCCAACGATCCCTCCGGCGAACATGTTTCGTTAACGCGCAGCGAACTTGGCGTGCTCATTGACGAAGCGGTACGCAAGGATCGCTCGCGCCGTTAAAAATCTGTTCGAAGTATCGTTACCGACTCCTCCTGCCTGATTTTAAAATCGCGCATACTGTGTTGCCTTTGGTTATGGATCTCCCCGCAGATCCAATTGATAAGCGCGCGAGGGTTGCAGGCGAATGAGGCATTTGCCAGACTACCGAGACCATGGACAAGAGATCTTTCCTCAAATTGATTTCCGCGGCGATGTCCGCACCAGTGCTTTCCCCAATTTCATCCTGGGCTGCGACGGAAAAATTGAAGAACTGGGCCGGTAACGTGGAGTACCGCACTGCGAATTTATATTCCGCGACTTCGGTGGAGCAGGCTCAGGATTTTGTTCGCAAGCACACACGTATGAAGGTGTTGGGTACGCGGCACTGCTTTAATCACATCGCCGACAGCAGGGAAAACTTTCTTTCATTGCGGACCATGGACAAGGTGATCGCGCTGGATTCGCAGGCCCGCACAGTAACCATTCCCGCCAACATGAGTTACGGGCAACTCGCGCCGTATCTGAACGAACATGGATTTGCGCTGCACAACCTGGCTTCCCTGCCGCACATTTCCGTGGCTGGTGCCTGCAGCACCGCGACACACGGGTCAGGAGAAAAAAACGGCAACCTTTCGACCTCAGTCTCAGCGCTTGAGATGATCACCGCATCGGGCGACATTGTGAAACTCTCGCGCCAGCAGGATGGCGAGAAGTTTCTGGGCGCGGTGGTAGGTCTGGGAGCTCTTGGGGTGATTACGAAAATTACCCTGGACCTTCAGCCGACTTTCATGATGAAGCAATACGTGTACGAAAATCTTCCGCTGCAACAGATGCAAGAGCATTTCGACGCCATCGAAGCCAGCGGCTACAGCGTCAGCCTTTTTACCGACTGGCAGAAGAAGCGCATCAACGAGGTTTGGATCAAGACGCGCGTCGAACCCGGCCAGGAGTTTAAGGCCGCGCCCGAATTATTCGGCGCCAGGCTGGCCACCCGGAATCTTCATCCTATCGCGGAACTTTCCGCAGAGAATTGCACCGAGCAGATGGGGGTACCGGGCCCCTGGTTTGAGCGCCTGCCGCACTTCCGGATGGGGTTCACGCCCAGCGCCGGTGACGAGTTGCAGGCGGAATATTTCGTTCCGCGTAAACATGCCGTGGAGGCGATCCTGGCTATCGAAAGGATTCGCGATCAGGTGACTCCGCACCTTTTTATTACGGAAATTCGCACGATTGCAGCCGATGATTTCTGGATGAGCCCTTGTTACCAGCAGCCGTCCGTAACTATCCACTTCACCCTCAAGCCTGATTGGCCTGCCGTGCGGGCGCTTCTGCCGGTGATCGAGCGCGAACTCGCACCGTTTGACGCTCGCCCCCACTGGGGAAAACTTTTCACTATGGCGCCGGAAAAATTGCGAGCTAAATACTCCAAGCTGCCGGAATTCATCGCGCTCAGCAAGAGCTATGACCCTCAGGGTAAGTTCCGCAACGAATTTCTGAACACTAATATTTTCTCGTAATCGGCTTTGGGCCGAAAGTCCTACTCCTCGCCGATGTCTTCGTTCCATGTCGCGGGGTTCGCGCGAATGTAGTCAGCGAGCATCGTGGCGCACTCCTGCGAGTCCAGATCGATTACATTTACTTGCAGCGAGCGCAACCAGTCGATTCCACCCTGAAAATTTCTGCTCTCTCCAACAATCACGGTGCCGAACCCGAATTGGCGGATCAGTCCGCTGCAATACCAGCAGGGCGCGAGCGTAGTCACCATGGTCAATCGCCGGTAAGTTTTCTGCCGCCCCGCTTTTCGAAAGGCGTCGGTCTCTCCATGCAGTGATGGATCGCCAAGTTGCACGCGCCGGTTGTGCCCGACGCCGATTAATTTTCCGGCCGCGTCGAAAATAGCGGCGCCGATAGGAATTCCTCCTTCGTGGAGTCCCAGGCGAGCCTCGGCCAGTGCGATTGCCAACATGGAATGATGATCGATGATGGAATTCATGCTTTTCCGGGCGTCGCAAGGTCAGTGGCGGTCAGCGTACTGTTATATCATTCTCCCAATTCGCTAGAGGGAAGTACGGCTGACAGGAGCGTTGATATGCCTGAAGAATTCATGCGCCGCGCAATCGCCCTGGCTGTTGAGAATATTCGGAATGCCCAAGGTGGCCCGTTCGGAGCGCTGATCGTAAAGGACGGGCGCGTTCTGGCAGAGGGCGCCAACCGCGTCACCGCTACGAACGACCCCACCGCGCACTCCGAGATCGTGGCCATTCGCGAAGCTTGCCGCGTGCTGAAAAATTTTCAGCTGAACGGCTGCGATCTCTACACCACTTGTGAGCCCTGCCCCATGTGCCTGGGGGCCATCTACTGGGCACGGCCGGCGCGTGTCTTTTACGCTTGTGTTGCCGCGGATGCGTCTGCAGCGGGATTTGATGATGCTTTTGTGTACGAAGAATTCCGGCGGCCGCTCAGCAAGCGTCGTCTGCCTATGACTCAGCTTCTTCGCACAGAAGCTCTGGAGATTTTTTCGCAGTGGAACCGCCAGGAAAATAAAACCACCTATTGAAGGGGCCGGGTCAGCGATATTGATGCTCGGTCTTATTCCGTTTTTGACGGATGAGTGTCTCTCTAGCGGGCCAGTTTGACCCCACCGAAATCTATTTCGCTACTTTGCCGAACGTAAGCCGCAGTCCGGTGGACAACAGAAAATCGTTGCCCTTGATTCCGAAAGGCGGATTGCTCAGGTAATTGTCGGCAAAAGTGACTTGCCAGCCCAGCCAATTGTTTAATTTTGTGGATATCGCAGAGTTAAACGAAAAGCGATAGCCGCTCGGCCCGCTGATGTTTGGATACACCGTGAAGTTTTCGCTTACCGTGGTGCGCTTTCCCAGTGTGGTGTTCAATTCTTCGCCGGCTAGCAACTCTGCGTTTTTTTGCGATACTGCCGCAAAATCCAGTGTGTCTGGCGGAGGCGCAGGATTCACCAGCGAATACGCCGAAAAATATTCCTGGTTGAAGCCTGCACCGCCGAAAACGTCGAAAGTGGTGACTTTCGTCTTGATCACGTGGTATCCAGCGCCCCCATCAATCACGTTTTGCAGATCCAGGTGCTGCAGCGCGTTGTAGTTGAAGTCCGTCGCGCCAAACACAAAAAATCTCGGAGTAATGTTGACGTCCCCACGAACGCCACCTTGTATCTGGTGCGCAATGGTCTGGCTTGGCGAAGTGTTGTCGTTCTTGCCGTAGATCGCGGTGGTATATAACGTGATTTTGTCGCGTTCCGTCTGGCGAATCGCTTTGCCAGCCAGCGAAAAGGAAATTGTCGCCGAATTGCCGCGCGTCAGGCTCAGTCCGGTGTCCAGCAATCCACTCCACGTGTCCAGCAGATGGGGATGTCGCAGACGATCTACGGCGGCGTCGTACTCGGCCTGGCCAGAGTCGGAGCGAATCACTTCGATGGAATCTTTAGATGCGGTCACTTCTCCCGAGGTCGGAGTGGCCACTTCGATGCGCCCGTTTTCCGTTTTCACCGGCCCGACCAATACCTGCCCGCCGCTTAGTCCGACGTGCAAAGGCTGCGCCGACGAAATGCCTTCGATCGCCGCCCATTGCACGGTGACATCGCCCGCCGCTTCAGTCTTGATGAGCAGGACTTTTTTATCGGAGTTCATGATGGTTCCGGTAATTCGGTCGCCATTCTTCAGGGTGATCTGATCGGCGAAGGCGACGGTTCCGAATAACAGAACGGCTATCACCAGCATCGCGAATTTCTTAACGTTCACTTTCATATTCTTTTCTCAATTCCTCTCTGATTTGTTGGCTGCGCGTGGATGAATTCAGTCGTTCCGTGAGTCTGATGGTTTTCGACGCAGAAAGTTTGCTGTAGGCATTGTGACGGACGGCACGCCTGGTTGCTATCAAAAACAGATATTTTCCTGGGGGTAAAATGGCGATAGAGACGCAACTGCGTGTTGAGTGCTACCAGTTACTGACAGTCAGAATTACGACTATGGCAAAACGGAGCGGTTTGTGTACCCGGTCATTTCCAGGTAGCCGTAACCGCTGAGTGCTGCGCCGTTCCGGTTGCCTCGCACCGCAATGGCACCTTCCCAATATGTTGGAGCCAGCCGCGAACCGCCGGTGAGTTCTTGCGAAGGCAACGGCGTTTTAGCTTCAAGTTCGATTCCCAGCCGGGGAATAAGGATCTTCCATTGGATAGGATATTGGGCGCCGGAATTCCCACTTTTCCAAGTTTCGCCGCTTGGCCGCAAAAGAAAATCCGCATCGCGCAGATGAGTAGTATTTCCCTGCGCGTCCACGAAAGTTCCCGCCGAAAATGAATCAATCGAGCCGTCTTTGCGGCGAATGTCAAAAAGCATCAGTTCGGTTCGGTCCTCAAGCTGCAAACTCAACCAGTCCCAGCCTGCCTGGTTAGGGGTGAGTTGGTGAGTAAAAAATTCATGATCCATCCACGCCGTTCCTGAAACGGAAAACATATTGGAATTCAGAGTGACGGTGCCATTGGTGGTGAGCCGCGTAAGGGAAATATAGTGCGAAGCGCGGCCGGGGCCCTCGGCCTTCTGACTCACGCCATTTTCTCCGTTGATTACCGGGGGCTTCTCGGAGTGCAGCGTGAAGCGCAAATCAAAGTTTTCGCTGACGGCCTGCAGTTCCTGTTCGGAGCCTTTCCATTGAATTTGCCAGTTTCCATTCCAGATTCGCTGCGAAGCTTCGTCCACGCCCGCTACGCCCGGTCCGGAGCGGTTGGTACGCTCCACGTGATAAAAACGGCCGCCAGTAAGGTCGCTTAAAGCCAGGTGCGCAACATAAATGTCCTGCACGTCCCATGGACCGCGGTTCGGCAGATCGCGCGCCACGGCCTGCCGGAAAAACGTCAGTTCGAACCCGAATTTATGTCCGTCGGCACTCTGCAGATTTCCGGTGTAATACCACCACTCGGTTTCGAAATCCGGATGGTTGAAGTGATCGTGCGGAAATGAGTAGCGATAGCCCGGAAGCGCAAGGCGGTAATTCTGGGTTGCGGGCGCGCCAGAGGAAAAAATCAGAGACGCCGAGCACAAAACTCGCAGCGCCTGCCACAAGGACGCGAAACTAATCCTCATGAATGACCTCGAGGGGATTCAGGCGCGTCGCGATGCGCGCCGGATAAAGACCTGACACTACCGTTGCGGCATAAACAAAGGACAGCCCGCCCAACAGGATCGCCACTGGCCAGTGAAAACGGATAGTCCATCCGAACGACTGTTTATTGATGACAAAAATGAGCACGAGAGAAAGAAAATACCCAAGAACGACGCCCGCAAAATTCGCCAGCAGGCCGAGAAGGCCGGCTTCCACAAGGATGAGTTTTCTGACTTGATTTTTTGTGGCGCCCAGAAAGGTCATCAGCCCCAGCTCGCGCCGGCGATCAATGACCAGAGCGAGTAGCGCTCCGGCAACGCCGATAACGGCCACGAGAACGGCAACGGCCTCAAGCGCGTAGGTTATCGCGAAAGTGCGATCGAAGATGCGGATGGCCTCACCGCGAATCTCATGATCCGAAAAAATCAGCAATCGGTGGCCCGCCGCCGCGGTAACAATTTCGGCGCGCACTTTTTCCACATCCACGCCGGCAGCCACATAAACGGCCAGGTTGGAGGGCGCCGGATCGGGCAAATATCGCAACAGAGTTGCGCGATCCATCAGGATTTCACCGCGCTCGCTGGAATAGTCGTAATAAATGTCGGCGATACGAAAATCCGCGCGCGTTTCGCCCAGCGGCAAAGTGATGGTGTCGCCAGTTTTGGCGTGATGCTTCGAAGTGAAGGGCTCGCTGACCACCACATTGTTGGTCCCACGCAGCTCGCCTAGAACATCGGACGAGGGCCGGCCAGAAAAAAAAGATGAGTGCTTATCCACGCGGTAGCCAGACAGGTCTGCGCCGCCAAGCATCACCGGACGGCCGTTGTAGTTAATTTCGTATGCCCTCAGGCGATCGATGGCGCCAACCCCGGGCAAACTGGCGATGTTGGCAACCACCTCCGGCGAAATTGTGGGGTGACGGTCTGTCGCGGGATCACCCGCCGGGCGGATGTACAAATCAGCGGGCAGCTGCTCGGCCATCCAGGCAATCACGGTTTCGCGAAAGCTTCCGACCATGATGCCGATGGACACCATCATGGCGATGGCGGTGGCCAACGCGGCGATAAGCACTGAAGTGCGCCGCAGCGATGCGCCCAGGCTACGCGAAGCAAGCAGAGCCTCCGCACCGAAGCTGCGTCCGAGCCACGAGGAAGAAACGCGCATCACCGCGTTGACGAGCGCCGGAATCGCGAGCGCGCAGGCCACTATCAAAAACAGCGCTGCAAAGTATCCGAAGAGAGGTTTGCCCTCAACAGCTGGCGCGCGCGAAGCCGCCGCTGCCGCCATCGCAAAAATTAATCCGGCAAGTACCTCACGACGGCTGTGCACGCGCACGTCGTATTCGCGGCGACCACGCGCGATAGCTTCCGCGGGTGGCACGCGGGAAGCTTCACGCGCCGGCGCGTAGGCTGAGACGATCACCACGCCGATGCCCACGAGAAATGCCAGCGCGATGGAGCCTGGCGACAGTTCAATCGAGCCTGGCCGGCTGCTGACGTACAGAGACTGCACCGTTGATCCCATTAACTTCACGGTGCCGATAGCCATCAAACGTCCGAGTGGCAATCCCGCGAATGTGCCAATCACTCCAAAAATCGCCGCTTCACCGAGGAATGCCCCCATCACCACGCCACGACTGGCTCCCAGCGCGCGCGCAATTCCAATTTCCGGCCGCCTGCGCACTACGGAAACAGAAATGGTGTTGTAAATCAGAAAGCCGCCGACGATTAGCGAAATGTAGCTCAGGAGTTTCAGGTTCCACCGAAACGCCGCCAGCATCTGGCGATTTTCTGTTGTGCCCGCTCCCTGGGGGCGAACGTCGATACCTGCGTGTAACACTGCGCGCAAGCGCTGCTCCCATTCGTCCAATTGAGGTTGAGGCGGAGCTTTGAGCAAAATCCGATCAATTCGCCCGGTGCGCCCGACGGCGCGCTGCGCGGCCGCGATGTCCATGACAATCGCTGACTCAGCGCCGTTCGAATCCGAATAGACTCCGCGCACGACGTAGTCACGTTCTCGATCATTGATCAGCAGCGAAATGTGATCGCCGGGCTTGCGCTGCAGACTTGCGCCTACCCATACGCTGGAGGGATCAGAAAGGCAACTTAGCGGAGCGTCGGAGGATTGCGCCGAATTGCCGCATCCCTCCATGAAAGGATTTGCGTGATCAGCTTGCTCTAAAGTTGTACCGGCAAAGCTCTGCCCTTCCGAAACGAAATCAATGCCGATGAGCGGCAGCGTTTGTTTCGTATTGTTGACAACCGCGAAATCTTCGATGCGCGGCGAAATTCGCAATGCAAAAGGCAGCGTCGCAACCAGCCCCACGATTGATTCGGGAACGCCTCCCGAGGCGTTTATTTCCAGATTGTTATCGCCAGAAAGAGTTTCCATCGAAGAACGAAATGACCCGGCCGCCGCATCTCCCGCAAGGTCAATAGCCAGAACCACGGCAACTCCTAAAGCGATTCCCAATACCGTCAGCGTGGTGCGCACCGGTTCGCCAAACAGTGGCCGCACCATCAAGCGGTAAAAGAGTCGAAGCATCTACTATTGCCCGCGATCTATTTTGATTATTTTTCCGTCGCTCATGCGTACCACCACATCTGCCAATTCCGAAGCTTCCGCGCTGTGGGTAGCCATCAGCAGTGCCGTGCCATGCCGGCGCGTCAGCTGGCGCAGCAATTCAAGAATGACATTTCCCGTGACCGTATCCAGGTTACCGGTCGGCTCATCCGCCAGCAGAATTTTCGGGGAATGTACCAATGCCCGCGCAATGGCCACGCGCTGCATTTGTCCGCCGGAAAGCTGGTGTGGCAGGCGCTCGCCGAAGCCATCAAGCTCCACCCAACGCAGGCGCTCCTGCGCAAGGCTTCGAGCGTTGCCTTTACCAGCCAGCAACAGCGGCAGTTCAACATTCTCGACGACCGATAAGGTGTGCAGCAGTTGGAAGGATTGAAAAATGAAGCCGACTTTTTCCCGGCGAATGCGCGTCATCTCCGCATCCGGCAACTCTGAAGTGGAGATTCCGTCGATGGAAACATCGCCGGAGGTAGGAAAGTCCATGGCACCGGCCAGATTGAGCAGAGTAGACTTTCCGCAACCGCTGCGTCCCACCAGCGTAACGAATTGCCCGGACTCCACGCCCAGCGTAACCCCGTCAAGCGCGCGCACCGGCTGGCCGTCGCTCTGGTAGTCCTTGATGACACTGCGCAGGGAAAGAATGGACATTTTCAGCGGAAATTAAGCAGAACCGATCCTTTTGGGCTGAACTGCCCGCCGCGCAGTCTAATCCATCAGCCGCTTTCAGCTGTTTCCATCATCTCGCAATCCAGGCAATTCCGGTACTACTTGACACTCGCCTAAATAGGAAGTAAAAGTAACAAATCGAAAGTAGTCGAAACATGCCGTACCGGGGCTCAAGTGGAGGCGCTATGAAAATAGCCGCGCATCGCATTTTTACTTTACCGTTATTCGCGTGGGTCGTGATGGCCTTGTTCTGCTGCGTCAGTTCGCGAGCGCAGTCAACCTACACCGGTCAGATATCGGGAGAGGTGACCGATTCGTCCGGAGGGATTATCGTCGGCGCCAAAGTTACGGCTACGGACACGGCGACGAACGTCCAGACTTCCGCCACCACGGATTCCAAGGGCGTATACGTGCTCACGAGCCTGCGACCTGCGACCTATACCATTCTGGTCGAAGCTCCTAACCTCGGATCGGTTGAAAGGAAAGACGTCGTGCTGGCGGTCAGTCAACAGTCCAATTTAAATTTCACTCTGACTCCCGGCACAGTAACCACCAGCGTGACGGTTTCCGATCAGGCTCCTTTGCTGGACACCGGTAATGCTTCGCTTGGCACTGACGTAACCAATGAATATGTGCGCGACATTCCGCTGATCAATCGTAGTTTCTTCGGACTGGTATTTCTCTCCGGCGGCGTTACCGAAACCGCCGGGCAGGGTACGTCGGATTCTTATCCTGCCGGGACTAACTTCGTTTCTAACGGGCAACGGAACGCCACGGCCGAGGTGCGCGTCGACGGGGCTCTAACGAGCGCGCCGGAACAAGGGGAAGGCGCGACGACCAACGTTTACTACCAGCCCTCGGTGGAAATCGTTCAGGAATTTAAGGTCGAGAACAACAGTTTCTCATCCGAGTACGGCAGCAACGGCGGCACGGTCGTTAACATCGTGCTGAAAGAGGGCGGAAACAAATTTCACGGCAGCGGCTGGTGGTTTGGCCAGCGTTCCGCACTGGACGCCAATGAATTTTTCAGAAACGCCGAGGGAATCCCCAATCCCGATCACGTGCGGGATCAATACGGCTTCTCATTCGGCGGACCCATCAAGAAGCAGAAGACTTTCTTCTTTGTCGATTTCGAAAAGACCCGAGAGGGATCGCCTACTGATATCAATGCTTTCGTCCCCACAGCCGCCGAGCGCATGGGAGACTTCCGCAACACCCAGGTCATCTGCACGGACAGTTCTTTCGGATGCACTTTGGGTCAGCCGACGCTACAGAGAATCTTCAACCCCTTCAACGTGGATGCCAACGGCAACCGCGCCGACTTCACGGTGCCCAACGTGATCGATGCAAACCTGATCGACCCCATTGGCCAGAAAATCATCAATCTATATCCACAGCCCACGGATCCCAATGCCGCCCCTGGGGACTTTAATTTTCATGCCGCGTTTGTTCCCAAGTCCAGCGCCCGGCAATATGACATCAAGCTGGACCATCACTTTTCCGACAGTCACCGCATTTCAGGGCGATACAGCAATCATCACGACTCTTTTTCCGCGCCCACCATATTTGGAGACGGAGATTTCAACGACGGATTGATCGCCACGACCGATGTGCACAACGTCTCGCTTGAGGATAACTGGAGCCCCAAGCCAACTCTGGTGTGGACCAACCGTATCGCTCTCGATCGGGCCGTCGCGCCCGTGAATGAAAATTACCCGAAGGTCTCAACGGTGTTCGATGCGCCGGGCGATCAAATTCTGCCGCAAGCCAATGGGCTGGACCGTTTTCCGACGATTCAAATGGACAACATTTCCACTTCTCTCTTCAATCAGTGCTGCACCGATACGGGTTTTGCGCACACGTTGGTCTCTTACGGTTCGGCGCTATCCTGGGTGCGAGGACGGCAGATTTGGAAATTCGGCTTTGAGCAAAGGTATTTCTACAATAATTTCTCGCAGCCACAGAGTCCCACCGGGCTATTCCATTTTTCTCAAGGCGTAACGGCGAGCCAGGTAAATCCCGATGTTCCGAATCCGTTTGAGGGCGATTCTTTTGCGGGCCTGCTCCTCGGCTATGGAGATCCTTCCACTTCCAGTCTGACAGTTGCACCTTCGGTAGCGAATAAGTCCAAGGAAACCGCTTTCTATTTTCAGGATGACTGGAAGGTGACTTCCAAGCTGACCCTGAACCTGGGGCTGCGCTATGAATGGAGCACGCCTTACGATGAACGGCACAACAAGATTCAGTTCAGTGACTTCACCGGGGATAGTGGCATCGCCGTGCCCATCGTCGTTCCGGGACTTGTAAACACAACAGGTGATTTGCCTGGTTCCACTGTCTTCGCCGGCTCCGGCCACCGCAACATGTCGGTGGACCGGAACAACTGGGCGCCGCGTCTAGGCTTCGCCTATGCCATGAATCCCAATACCGTGATTCGCGGCGGCGCTGGGATTTATTACGGATTGAACGTCGCCACCAATTTCCAGTTCACCGGCACAGCTTTCGGCGCGGTCAACCCGATCCTTTTTACGAAGGATAATTTCCAGACCCAATTTGCCACGCTTGAAAATCCATTTCCCAATGGTTTTGCGGAGCCTCAAGCGCAAAAATATGGCGCGGCCGCACTGTGGGGCTTCGGCAATAACAACAGCCTGGACACCGGTAAGGCCCGCAACGCGGAAATCTATCAATGGAACCTCGGAGTTCAGCATTTATTCCCTGGTCAAATCGTGATTGGCGTGGATTACTCCGCCAGCCGCAGCACCCATCTTCCGTACAGCTCTTTCTCAGGCACAGCCAATCGCAATTTCTTGTCGTCCTCTATACGGAACCAGATTGTTAACGGCAATCTGCCTATCTGCAATGGACTTGGACCTAGTGACTGCCTGGCACAGCAGGTTGCCAATCCATTTCAGCCTTTGTTCGTTCCCGGGCCTAGCCAGATATTCAACGAGCCCAGCTCCATCTACAACGACGACACCATTCCGCTCGTGAATCTGTTGCGCCCCTATCCGCAATTTGATGGACCGTTCGCGGGACTGACTCTGTTGACCGCCAGCGCCGTTTATCACTCGCTGCAAGTCCGTTTCCAGAAACGGCCGAGTCATTACATCAGCTTCGAAGGCAACTACACATTCTCCAAAGCTATTGATGATTCCTCAGCGGGAGCGAATTCTTTCATCACCAACAGCTTGAGCTCGGGTATTCCGCAGGAACTCGATAATCTCCGGGCGGAACGCTCTGTCAGCGCCAATGACGCCACTCATCGCATGGTACTGGCGACAATCGTTGACCTCCCTGTCGGGCGGAATCGCTGGATTGGCCGCGATATGAACCGCATCGTCGATGTCTTCGTCGGCGGATGGTCGCTTTCCACGATTCTAACTTTTCAAACCGGGACGCCTATCAGCCTGGTATCGGGCGGCAATCTGACGGACGGCACGCAACGTCCGAATGTGACCTGCCCTCAGGTGTCTTCGGGCATCAGCTATCACCAAGCCGCCGCCACGGGCGCGTCAATATTCAATTTAAATTGCCTGGCCAGTCCCGGCGATCAGGTGGCGGGAAATGCGCCGCGCTACTTCTCAAATCTGCGCAGCGACGGAATACACAACTTGGACGTTTCCTTCAGCAAAGAGTTCGGCATCCGCGAGGGCATGAAGTTGCAGGTTCGCGGCGAATTCTTCAACTTCACCAATACGCCAAGATTCGCGATTCCCGATACCATCCTGACGGATTCCGAATTTGGACAGGTTAACTCTACTTTGGGCTCGCCGCGCGTCACGCAATTCGGCATACGTTTCGAATTCTAAGGATTGCCATGTACTATGCGCGGAGTATTTTTCTAGCGGGTATATTGCTGCTCGGCTCTGCCGCGCAGAGCGACGAGCGCGATCAGAATTGGACTAACTACGTCCGCATCGGCGCGTACGGCTTGCGTTCGGACAATGCCGAAGCGATTGTTCGCGATGCGCGCGCCGGCGGGGTATTCGGCATTGAAGTGGACAACGACATCCCCGGCCGGTACGAAAGTTTCCTCGATCCCACCGAAAAATTAAAGGCCATTCGCGCTATCGCGGAGCAGGCTCACAAAGCCGGCAACAAAAGTTTCGTGTACATTGCCGGCACGGAATGTATCACCGCTCATGGCGATAAATCACCGCACACCTTGGCTAAGGATCATCCTGACTGGCTGCAGCGAAAGATTACCGGCGAACCGGCGGTGTTCACCTCCGGCGCAGCTTTCTGGATCAGTCCCGGCGATGAAGATGTGTGGGTCAGCCCGTATGCGCCCGACTGGCGAAAAACGTACATGGAAAGGGTACGGCAGATCGCCGCAACGGGTATCGACGGCATTTACGTGGACATCCCCTATTGGATGACGCATTTCGAGGGCTGGGAAAGCACTTGGGCCAGTTTCGACGATCACACCGTGGAGGCTTTCAAGCGCAGCACCGGCCTGGATGCACGGCATGACCTGAAGCTGGGAGATTTCACAGATGCAAATTTCCGAAAGTGGATTGACTTCCGCATTACCACGCTGACGGATTTTGTGGCCGAAATCAGCCGCAATGCCCGCAGCGTAAACCCCGCGATTATGACCATTCCGGAAATTTATCCGGGCATCGAGGAAGAAGCCGTTCGCGTAGGTGCGGATGTCTACGAGATGTACGGTGTCGTGGACGCCATCGCGCATGAGTATGAATTTGGCAGCGGCGACCATATGGCTTCGGGGCGCTCGCAACTGGACTGGCTGCTCTATCAGGTGGGCATGCTTTCCTTCCGCTCGTTCGCCGGCAACAAAGCCAGCTGGTTGCTGAATTATTCGTGGGATGGCGATAAAGGGGTCGCCCCACAGGAGCCCATGAAAAATTTGGCCATGTCGCAGGTGATGGCCGGAGTAAACGTGTGGGATGCCCCCGGGCATTCCATGGCCGGGTCTAACGATCCGAAAACGCGCTCGGAGATATTTCACTGGATTGCCAAAAACGAGAAAGTTTTTTATTCGCCACGCAGTCCTATGCATCCGGTGGGAGTTTATTTCTCGCCGCAGAGCCGAAATTATGACAGCGCCGGTTTCCTGCCCTCGTACCGCGGTGTTGTTTCGCTGTTGCTGCAAAATCATCGCGAGTTGCAGGTTGTGACACCGAGGAACCTGGCCCAATTTCACGGCGCCGTGCTGGTGCTGCCGAATGTCAGCGTTCTCGCGGAAGAGGAAAAAGCCCAGCTTCGCCAATTTGTGGCTGGCGGTGGCCGCCTGGTCATCACCGGATCCGATGCCGCTGGATTTGAAAAGACGAAAGGTGCGCAGCGATTTGTGGATTGTCCGGGGAAAGCGTATTTTAACCAGCTGCAAAAAGACTTTTCGGCAGGCTCAACCGCTGCCCCCCAGCCGTTCCTGTCGAGCCTGGATTCCAATGCCGAAATATCCGTCGACGCCCCGCCCACGGTGGTCAGCAACATCGCTGCGGTCGACGGCAGCCCGCATATTTTCTTTGCGAACTTCACCGGTCTCGTGCCGCACAAAATCGCGATTCCCACTGAGCAGACGGGCGTACGAATCTCTGTCCCTGCTGGTAAATATCAAACGCTACGCGTGCTTCCGTTTCTGGGCGAAGTGCAATCCGTTAAGAGCCAGCGCGTCGGCGACCGCGATGCTTTCACCTTGCCAACGCTTGGACGCGGTGCGGTGGCCTGGTTTGCAGACGAAGGCCCGGTTCATTGATACTCTGAGCGGCTTTTTAGTGGCCGGCAGAGTTGTGAAAGACCACCACATGCAGATCTCGAATGGCAAACGAAATGGTCTCCAGTCGCTTGCGGACAGTCGCGGTGTAATCGCCGCGCTGGCCATCGACCAGCGCGGGGCGTTACGGAAACTGTTTTCCGCCGCCACCGGTACGGAAGCCGGTCAGATACCGCGCGAGAATCTTGAGCGATTCAAGGAGGCGGTCAGCCGCATTCTCACTCCTTATGCCAGCGCAATTCTGCTGGACCCGGAGATTGGCCTCTCGGCCGCCGCCCAGCGGGCAAAAAACTCAGGCTTGCTGCTTGCTTACGAACAAACCGGTTTCGACAAGAATATCCCTGGCAGATTGCCGCGACTTCTGGACGGCTGGTCGGTAAAAAAACTGGTTGCTGCCGGCGCCAACGGGGTAAAGACGCTGCTGTACTACTCGCCTTTCAGCACTGCGGCAGTGAACAAACAAAAGCAGAGGTGGGTCCAGAACGTTGGCGAGGAGTGCGCCCGGGAAGACATCCCATATTTTCTTGAGATTGTTGCTTATCATGATGACATGGACGAGAAGAGCCGCGAATTTGCGGTGGTCAAGCCTGAGGTGGTCACCCGCGCCGTCGCAGAGTTTTCCGCGCCTCAATATCAAGTGGACGTTCTGAAGGTCGGCGTTCCAGTGAATATGAATTTTGTCGGTGAAGCTGGAACAGCTGGTTCGCCTGCCGCATACAGTCGTGAGCAAGCCAAAGAATATTTTCGTCAGGCCTCAGCGGCGGCAAAGAAACCCTTTATTTATTTGTCCGAGGGCGTGAGCAACGAACTGTTCAGCGAAACCCTGGCATTGGCCGCCGAGGCCGGGGCAAATTTTTCAGGCGTACTCTGCGGACGGGCCACCTGGAAAGACGGGGTGCCGGTTTTTGCCGCACATGGAATGAACGCGCTGGAAGAGTGGCTCTCCACCGAAGGTGTTAAAAATATTCAACGTGTTAACGCGCGTTTGTCAGCCGCAAAACCCTGGTTCGGATTTCGGGACGGGGCCGCAGGCAGCGCGGCGACGAGCTAACTACGTGGCTGCAGGCGCTTCCGGAGTTTTCTGGTGTGTGAGCCTGAATCCGGCGATCGACAAGCGGGCGCGTGTGGCTGACCTGGTGGCCGGGGGCGTCAACAGAATCAGTGAAGTCCGCGCCGAGCCTGGTGGAAAAGCCGCGCACGTCGCCATGGTATTGCGAACACTGGGGGCCGACCCGCTGTGGATGGGCTTTACCGGCGGCAATACAGGAGAGAGCCTGATTGAAGGGCTGCGCAAATTGAATATCCGCGTTCATCCTGTAAAGGTTTCCGCCGATACCAGGACAAACCTGGAGATTATCGACGACCGCGGAGTAGTGACTGAGTTGCTTGAGCCCGGCTCACCAATAGCGCAAAAAGACTGGGACGTTTTTTTTGAAGTTTATGAAGATATGCTCGCCAGGGAAAACACGCCGGGAACGGTGATCGCCTCGGGAAGTCTGCCTCCCGGTGCGGAGCCGGGCGTCTACGCCAGCCTCAGCGAAGTGACTCATCGTCACGGTCATAAAATATTCCTGGATACGAGTGGAGAGCCGCTACGGGTTGCTCTGGCCAGCGGCCCGGACTTTGTAAAACCAAATCGCGAAGAAGCGGAATTGCTGACGGGCGAAAAAATCGGTGATCATACCGCAGCTAAAATGGCCGTGCATCGGTTGGTTCAGCTTGGCGCCAAAAGCGCCGTTGTGAGCCTCAGCCATCAGGGCCTGGTTTGGCAGCCAGCGTCACACCAGAGCGTGTATCACGTTGGGCCAGTGCACGTGGACGCCAAGTCCAGCGTTGGCAGCGGGGACGCCACGGTAGCCGCCTTCGCTTATGCTGATGCCGCTGGTTTTGGAATCGAGCAGACCCTCCGGCTGGCCGCCGCGGCCGGCGCGGCAAATTGTCTGGCTGAGGCCCCCGGTCGTGCACGCGAAAGCGATATTCGCAGATTAGAAACGCAGGCGCACGTAGAGCGGCTGGTTTAGCGAAAATAGTATTTTCTGGTGCTACAGCGATGCTGAACGAAGAACGAAGGCGCGGAATTCTTGAACTGTTGCAGAGCGACGGTCGCGTGGTGGTCCGCGATCTGTCCGATCGCTTCAAAACATCGTTAATCACTATCCGCAAGGACCTGGAATTTCTGCACCATCAAGGCCAGCTGGAGCGCACCCACGGGGGCGCCTTGCCGTTGCGCTCTGGAGCTCTGCAGGATCGTAGCCTGCGGGAAAAAGAACGGCTGCACCGCCACGATAAATTGCGCATTGCCTCCGCTGCCGTGCGGATGATTCGCGAAGGCCAGGTGATCATTCTGGATTCCGGCACGACCACTACCGCCATTGCCCGCGCCTGCAAACAATTTCGTAGCCTTACAGTCATCACCAATGGCACCAACATTGCGGAAGAACTGGCGGGCACTTCCGTGGAAGTGATTCTTACCGGCGGGACATTGCGCAAAAATTCTTTTTCGCTGGTCGGGCCGTTGGCGGAAGAGTCGTTGCGCAAGCTTAGCGCCGATATTCTTTTCCTGGCTGTGGATGGTTTCGATACCCAGTACGGATTGACTACCCCAAATCAGTTGGAAGCGCGCGTAAACCGCGTGATGGCTAAAACAGCTCGCCGCACCATCGTGGTTTGCGATTCCAGTAAATTCGGGCGCAGAAGTCTTTCACTGATCATGCCGGCCAGCGCGGTGCATGAAGCCATTACCGACAAGAAAATTGGCAGGGGCCATCTAAAAAGTTTGCGCGAAGCGAATATCGAAGTGACCCTGGTTTAGCGGCAGGCCAGTGACATCCATCAGTTGAGGACTCAGGAATCCATGGAGAAAATGAAAAACAGCGCTCTCGGTTCGGGAACAATGCAGGAAATCATGTCTCAGACTGAGGCGTGGAGCGGGTCGCTGCAACAATTCAAGAGCAGTTCTATGCTGCAAACCGTTCTGAAAAAAACCAGCTCGCGGTCCGAGTGGCTTTTTGTGGGCTGTGGAACCAGTTTCTACCTGGCGGAAGCGGCCGCGGCATCCTGGAAGACTCTCACCGGCCAATCCGCCCGCGCTGTAGCGGCTTCGGAAATCCTGTTGTTTCCCGCACTCACTTTGCCGCCCGTAGCAAATCTTCAGGCTGTGATTATCTCCAGATCGGGTAGCACTTCGGAGGCCGTGCGCGCCGCCGCAGTGCTGCGCAGTGAGCACCGCATTCCGACGCTGGGATTAACCTGCACGCCAGACTCGCCACTCGAAGCAACTTGCGAACTGACGATTCGGATTTCCGCAGCCGACGAAACCAGCATGGTAATGACCCGCTCCTTTACCTCCATGCTGCTGGTTATGCAATATCTCGCGGCCGTCAAGAGTGGCGCTTCCGATTTGTGCGCCGCGCTCGAGAGCCTGGCGGAGCACTTCGCTCCATCATTGCGAATATTCTCCGAGAAGGTCGAGGCTTTCACTGCCAAATACAGTTTTGAAGACTACGTCTTTCTTGCCCAGGGACCCTTCCAGGGAATATCTCGCGAAGCTGCGCTGAAAGTCACGGAGATGTCCTGCTCCTACAGCCAGTCTTTCCATACTCTAGAGTTTCGTCACGGCCCAAAATCGATAGTGAATCCTGCCACCTGCCTTACATTCTTCGTGAGCGAGCAGGGCAAAGATGCCGAGTGCGAAGTGCTCGCCGAGATGAAAAAACTTGGCGGCGTAATCCTGACGGTCTGCAATCGCGCCAACGAAACGATTCGCTCGTCAAGCGATCTGGTATTCGAACTGGGATTGGAACTTCCTGAACTGGCGACGCTCGCGCCCTTTATCGTTCCCTCACAACTCCTGGGGTGCTATACCGGCATTAAAAAAGGCTTGAACCCCGATGAGCCCAAAAATCTGACGCGCGTGGTCCTTCTCGACTAAATCGTGGAACATTCCGCAAAAAACTTTGATGTGTCGGTAGTCGGTGAATTGAATCTCGACATTATTTTGTCCGGGCTTCCGGACAATCTGGAGCTCGATCGCGAGCATCTTGCGTCCGATTTGAGTGTCACCCTGGGCAGTTCGTCGGCAATCTTCGCTCACAATCTGGCGCTGCTTGGCAACCAAGTAGGTTTCAGTTCAGCAATAGGAAACGACGCCTTCGGGGAACTCTGTCTCCAACGGCTCAGCGAAAGCGGTGTGAATTTATCCGGCGTTCGCCGACTTGCCGGCAAACAGACGGGTCTGACCATCATTTTGCCTCGCGGCTCGCAACGCTACATCCTTACGTATCCTGGCACGATTGCGGAGTTGCGTTTCGAAGACGTCAACCTGGATTACGTCTGCAGCGCGCGACATTTTCATCTTTCGTCGTATTTTCTTCAGCGCGGACTGCGGCCCCAGGTGGCCGATCTTTTCAGGCGCGCGAAACAAGCTGGCCTTACTACCTCACTGGATACCAACGATGACCCCAGCGAGGAGTGGTCCGACGATTTGGACGCGGTGTTGAAATGTGTAGATGTCTTGCTGCCCAACGAGCACGAAGCCTGTAAGATTTCGCACGCGAATGGTGTGCAAGGCGCGGCCCGTTATCTGGCGGACCGCGTTCCCTTGGTGGTGATCAAGCTTGGCAGGAACGGCGCTATGGCTCAACGCGGGCGGGAAATATTTTCCGCGCCAGCTCTAACGGGCACGGCGATTGACGCGGTCGGCGCAGGCGACAGCTTTGACGCCGGATTTCTTCACCAATATATTCGTGGCGCGCAAATCGAGGATTGCCTGAAGTTCGGAAATATGACTGGAGCGCTTTCCGTCACCCGCGCGGGCGGCACAGAAGCATTTCGCGAGAAATCACATCGCGACAGTTTCTTGCAAAAGAATTGGCCGCAGCTTAAAGACCAACAACAGTAGAGACGCTTTTCAAAACGCCTTCGCCAATGCGATGCCGCTATTTGCCGGTGCCGCCTGAGCCGGCCTGCGGAGTAGCCTGAAGCAGCAAGCTGCCGGTGAACTCGGCGTCAATCTTGGCGTTCGGCCCCTGCACGATTCCGTAGTCTTTATTATTCACGTAATCCACAACTTTGTAGGACTGGGCCTTCAGGCCGCGCAACTCCACGGGACCCTTCCATTCTGCCTTCGACGTTCCTGGTTTCGCTTGCTGACCGGTCTTCTCCGCCGCGTAAAACGCATAGAACATGTTGCCGTCTTTTTCGATGGCGTAAGCCTCCGGCGCGTCATAGCCGTAAACATACAAATCCAGAAAATTACCCTTCGACAGCATTTTCTGGTTATACAGATCGATCCATTTTTTCCAGTGGGGCTCTTTGCCGGAATCCAGATAGACGTTCTTCAGCTTTGGGCCGTAGTCCGGCCAGGTAAACTTCGTGCCCAGCACGCCACCAGTGCCCAGCGTGGAGGCGAAATCACTGCCTAGATCCTGCTCCTTGTCGCCCTCACCGGAAATACGCGTCAGCTCCACGTGGTCGCCATACACGGCGGCCCGCGGCCCCAGCAATGCCTTGTACATTTTCATGCGCCGGCGTACCTGCACGGAGCCTACCGGGTCGGCCGTGACCGCCTGATCCATGTAGCGAAACCACGCCAGGCTCGGGGGCGTGCCGCACGGGCAGCTTTGCGTAACGCTGTCGGCCTTGAGCGCGCGGGTAGTTTCAAAAATGATTTTGTACACTTCCCCCATCGCATAAACGGAATCCATCGGCGATTTGTGATGGTGCGCGGGGTTGTAGCACGGCGGCGTGGCGTAAATATTGTCCAACTTGTGCCCGTCGAAATCCCACTCGTGAATGAAGCGCTCCGTCAGTTGTTTGTAATACTCCTGCACTCCGGGCACCGCCGGGCAAAGTGTTGCCAGGTTACGCGTCATGCGCGCGGCCTTCCCGCTTTTGTCCAGAATCAGCCAGTCGGGATGTTGTTTGACCACGTCGGACACGATGTACTTGTGCCCGCCGTAACTATATTTTCCATCTTCCACTGCCAGCGGCAGCCACCAGAGCTGCACCTTTATTTTCTGCGCATGGAAATCGTCAACCATTTTCCGAATTGAATTTCCACTGAAGGTGTCAGGGCGCGGCTGCCAGTCTCCGTAATCGTTGAACCAGCGATCATCAAGCGTGGCCCAGTGAATCCCCAGTTCTTTTAACTTGGGAACGGTTGCCAGCATTTGCGCCGGCGTGACGTCCGATTCGTAGCCCCAGCCGCACCAGCTGACTGCGTAGTTCTCGTCATTGTTAGTGGGCCGCGCCAGGCCTTCACGCTCCACCGCGTTCGACCACATGCTCAGCGGTTCGTAGTAATCGCCTTTGTAAACGGCCACAAATGTTCGGGGAGTTGGATACACATCTCCAGGCTTCAGCACCGTGCTGGCCGGAAAATTTACGGCGGCACTGACGCGGCCATCTTTGGTAGTGCTCACCGGAATCGAAATTACCAGTGGCAACGTTTCAATGTGGCCGATCGCTTCACCCATGGTGCGCGTCCAGAAGGCCACCACCGGAATACCCCCGCCCACGCGCCCGAGATCGTCCTTGGTGTCCACCGGTGCGCCAAACGGATTTTGCTGATCGAATTTAGCCGGAATAGGCAGCACATCGTCTTTTCCCCACTTCAAACTGGAACCAAAGAACGACCACATTTCATGAGGGGCAGCCGCCTGATCGGCTAAAGAAGCAATCAACCGGTGGTTTTGCAGCGATACAGTTTCGAGCGAGACATCTTTAGTTCCATCGTTCCGGAAAGAAGCCGAGAGCAGCGCTAAAGCGGGAAAATCATCATAGAGCTCCAAGGTCACCGTTTCCGAAAGATTGGTGGACTTGCTTAATCCCGTCACTTCAATTTTCTTTCCCAGCCGCCCGAGTTTCCCCTGGGCTTCCGAGATGCGTGCGCCTTTCAAATCGAGCGCGATATCGTCGACGCTTTTGTGTCCCACGGTGAGGCTCTGGCCACTGGCATTATCGGGATCGTCCAGAGTCACATTGCGGCCGTCCACTTTCAGGCTGCTTTTCAGATAGCCCGACGGTGTCAGGACAAATTCAGCCACGGAGCTTTGCACATGTATGCCGTCGGAGTCAGTGCGCACCACGATGCTTGAATTCCTGGCGGGTTCAGTGGACGAAGCCGGTTTTTTGTCGTTTGTCTGGCAACCTGAAGCGTGCAACAGTGCCAGTGCTGCGACCAGAACCGCAAAGAAAATGCCCAGCCGCGCGGGATTCAACTGTGACGCCTTCCCTGAATTCTTCATGCAGTCTCCGAGTAGCGACGACGGTAGTGTCTTACGCGGACATTGTACCCGCAAAGGCAACAAAACGAAATAAAAAGCAACTAATCGTAACAGCGCTGCGGCGTTACTGCATTTACGTCATTAAAGCCTTACTCTGAAAACTGACACATCCTAGCCAGGCAGGTGCACGGTTGATAAAAACACAAGTCGGCATTGTTGGCGCGGGACCGGCGGGCCTGTTGCTGTCGCATATCCTGCATCTGCACGGCATTGATTCCATCGTGATCGAGGCCAGAAGCCGCGCATACATCGAAGAACGAGTCCGCGCCGGCGTACTCGAGCAATGCACCGCCGATTTGCTGACGGAAGTCGGCGTTGGCCAGCGCCTGAAAGCCCAGGGGCTGGTACACGGCGGAATAGAACTGCAATTTTCCGGCCGGCGTCATCGTATTGATTTCCAGGAGCTCACCGGGGGCAAATCGGTCACCGTCTATGCGCAGCACGAAATTCTGAAAGATCTCATCCATGCCCGGCTCGCCGATGGCGGAAAAATATATTTTGAAGTTACAGATGTGAGTATTCACGACTTCAAAAATGGCAACCCGGCCATCCGCTTCACAACGGATGGCAAGGCTGAGGAATTAAGCTGCGATTTTATTGCCGGCTGTGACGGTTTCCACGGTATTTGCAGGCCCGCGATCCCCGATGGCGTGCTTCAGCAGTACGACCGCGAGTATCCCTTCGCCTGGCTGGGGATTCTGGCGGAAGCCGCACCTTCTTCGCACGAACTCATCTATGCACATCACGCGCGAGGATTCGCGCTTCTCAGCATGCGCTCGCCAAAAATTTCGCGGCTGTACATTCAATGTCCACCTGACGACGACATTGCCGCATGGTCCGACGCGCAGATCTGGCAAGAATTACACGCCCGCCTTGAAACTGTGGAAGGTTGGAAATTGCAGGAAGGCCCGGTGCTGCAGAAAGGCATCACTGGCATGCGCAGCTTCGTAGTTGAGCCCATGCAGTACGGCAAACTTTTTCTGGCCGGAGATTCCGCGCACATCGTGCCGCCCACCGGCGCCAAGGGCCTGAACCTCGCAGTGGCCGACATACGCGTGCTGGCGCGCGCGTTCGAAAAATTCTACGCTTCGGGCAGTTCAGAATTGCTGGAGAAATATTCTGAGACGTGCCTGCGTCGCGTCTGGAAAGTGCAGCGTTTCTCGTGGTGGATGACTTCCATGCTGCACCGCTTCGAGGGAGACAACGGCTTCGACCAACGCCGGCAACTCGCGGAGCTCGACTACGTCACCAGCTCCCGCGCCGCCGCGCAGTCCCTGGCTGAAAATTACGTGGGTTTGCCCTTCGACTGATAGAGCTTGCCACGCCAACGTCCAGGCATTCGGTGCTCCCTGCACATCTGGCTAAAACTGGCACGAGCCTATAAGATGAGCGCCTCCTGTCATGAGCCATAAGCCTCAACATCCAGTTCCCCCATGTCGCACCGACACGGGTATTCGAAGAGCATCCCATTGCGGGATGCAGGGAATTTGTTCTCTGGTACAGAGTGCGCGCACAAGCTTGAGGTAACGCCGAGTCGGACGAGTTTAATTTGTAATCTTTCCACTGAGGAGAACATTTCATGGCAACAATTACGTTAAAAGACGGAACGGAAATTTATTACAAGGACTGGGGCAAAGGGCAGCCCATCGTTTTCAGTCACGGTTGGCCGTTGAGCTGCGAGGATTGGGACGGACAGATGTTGTTTTTTGGCCAGCGCGGCTATCGCGTTATCGCACATGATCGCCGCGGTCACGGACGTTCCACACAAACGTGGGATGGCAACGACATGGACACCTACGCGGATGATCTTGCGGCGCTGTTCGAACACCTCGATCTGAAAGACGTCATCATGGTTGGGCACTCCACCGGTGGCGGCGAAGTGACCCGTTACCTGGGCCGTCACGGCACAAAACGCGTGGCCAAGGCCGCGCTGATCAGCGCCATCCCGCCACTGATGTTGAAGACTGAGAAAAATCCTACCGGCTCACCGCTGTCCGTCTTCGATGAACTTCGCACGGCGCTCGCAGCCAACCGCCCGCAATTCTATAAAGACATCACTATGCCGTTTTACGGCTATAACCGTCCGGGAGCAAAAATTTCCGAAGGCATCCGGGAACACTGGTGGTTGCAGGGCATGATGGGCGGCGTGAAGGCTCACTACGACTGCATCAAGGTTTTCTCAGAGACGGATTTGACCGAAGACCTGAAAAAGATCGATATCCCGGTACTGGTGCTGCACAGTGACGATGATCAGATTGTGCCGATCGCGGCGGCCGGTCCTATGGCCGCAAAACTCTTGAAGAATCCGACCCTAAAGGTTTATCACGGTCTGCCACACGGCATGCCGGCTACTCATGCGGACCAGATCAACGCCGACCTGCTGGCGTTTTTCAAAGGCGCCGCCACAGCCGCGGCATCCTGAAAACCATCCGCGGACGGGCTGCGTGGGTTGGCCGACTCATGTAGCCGTGACGTCGATGAATACATCGGCAACATAAGGCAGCGCCTGGCGGATTTTGCCGTCGAGGTCATCCATCGCCACAGCAAGTTCCTTAATGCTCATGCTCGGCGAGGGATGCACCTTGGCCATCACTAAAACTTCTTCGGGCCCCGAATAAATTGCGCGAAGCGATAAAATTTCCTCGATCGCCTGATCGGCATTGACCATTCCGTGCAATTTTTCGAGTTCCCGGCGAGGCAGAGACTTCCCCACCAGGAAATCCGCGAAGGGCCAAGCCAGAGCGAAGGCCGTGATCGCCAGAAGCACGCCAATAATCAGCGACGCGATGGAATCCGGAACACGCGTGCCTGAAATTTGACTGAGTAACAGCCCGCTTGCTGCGATGGCCAGGCCCAGCAGCGCGGCGCTGTCCTCGACCAGCACAGCTCGCACCACCGGGTCGCTGGTGCGCACGATGTATGTCCACAGGGTCAACTTATATTCCTTGGCCTGGCGGCGCGCTTGACGCACGCTTTGCAGCCACGAGGCCCCTTCGGCTATGAAAGCGACGCCCAAAACAATCCACGCAGTCAGACCGCCGGACACCGGCTCATTGGTCTTCAGTTTTGCGACAGCCATAGCGATGGAAAGGCAACCGCCAATCAAAAATGACGCGATAGCGGCCATGAAGGACCAGAGGTAACGCTCGCGTCCGTGGCCGAACGGATGTTCCTCGTCCGCCGGCTGCCGGTCGCGGTGCAGCCCCACCGCCAGAAAGATTTCGTTCACGCAGTCGGCAGCCGAATGAGCGGCCTCGGCCAGCATCCCGGTGGATCCGGAAAGCAGACCGCCAATCAGCTTGGCAATGGCAATCACCACGTTGGCAAACAGCGCGACAACAATAGTGCGGATGCCGCTTCCTTCTTTAGCTCTGCGCAACGCGGTCGCAGACCGCCGGTTGCGCGCCGAGCTGAATGGCTCTTTGCGTGCGCCGCCGTCAAGTTCAACATTGCGGTCAGACATCAGTGTCTCCTGGGCGGCATAGACTTATTTTCCAGCAGCCCAGCCATTCAGGCGAGAAAATTCGCGGCTGTAAAGTCTGGCAACAATGTTTGCGGGTTACCATCGTAGAGAGGAAATTGTCTGGGCGGCATCAACAGGATTAAAGGATGCCGCCCGAAAAAGTGCCCATGAAAATCGCCAGCTGGAATGTGAATTCAATTCGCGCGCGCCTGGACCACGTTTCTGCGTGGTTGAAGACTCACCAGCCCGACGTCCTCCTTTTGCAGGAACTAAAAGGCACGGAGTTTCCCGCCGCTACTTTCAAGGAACTCGGCTACGAGAGCGCCTCGGTTACCCAAAAGTCTTACAACGGGGTCGCGACGCTGTCCCGGCTGCCGATTGAAACGATCAACATCGCGTTGGCCGGAAATGAAGCGGACAGTCACGCACGATTTCTCGAATGTGCGATCGCGGACATTCGCATCGTCAACATCTACCTGCCGAATGGCAATCCTCCCGGCAGCGAAAACTTTGCCTACAAGCTCGCGTGGATGGAGCGATTGATTAACGCGATGAGTGTCTGGCGAAGAAAAGATGTCCCCGTTATTATCGGCGGCGATTTCAACGTCATTCCCGAGGATATCGATTGTCACAAACCGGCGTCCTGGATGCGTGATGCGCTTTTTCAGCCGGAGCCGCGAGCGCTGTACCGCGCCATGTTGAAACTCGGTTACGTGGACGCCTTCCGAAAGCTCTATCCGGATGAAGGCGGGCACTTCACGTTCTGGGACTACTTCCGGCAATCTTTCGAGCACAATCGCGGCATTCGTATTGATCATTTCCTGCTGTCTCCCAAACTGGCCGACAGGCTGGTGGCGTGCGTCATCGATAAAGAGCCGCGCACCCGAGAGAAACCGTCAGACCATACGCCCATTGTTGTCGAGCTGGCTTAGCAGTCGCGCTCCCGGTCTGCGCGCGCGTCCGTGTGCCCTCGCCCACCTGTAAAGCGCGTGTGTTGAATCGTGGTAAATTCGACAGTCGCAAATGGAGAGTCGAATGAGCCGTCGGGTACCAAGATTTCCGTGTAATGCTTCCGCCGAGGTCACTTCAGACGGCACGATTGAATTGACCAACGTGACGGAGCTGAGCCGCTATGGCTGTTTCCTGCAAACCCCTACGCCGCTTGCAACCGGAACCAGCCTGGCCGTGAAGATAATGAATCACGGTAAAGTTTTTGCGGCCACCGCCGTGGTGGTCTACTCACAACCGGAAATTGGGATGGGCATTGCCTTTCGAGAAGTGAAATCGCTCTTTCAAACCCTCCTCGAAGATTGGTTAGGCGAGCTGCTGGAAAACCGGGGCCGGACCACCAATTGACGCTGGCGGGATTCCTGCGAATACCGGACGTCAGACGTTGGCTTGACACGATGCATTATTCATTTGTAGTCTCTCCGCTCTGGCTGGCATCCAACACGCCACGTAGGCAACTCGCTGAGGAGGTAGTACATGACAAATTTGGCCCGTACGCCGATTATCCGGCTTCTCGTTCTCGGAATGTTGGTATTTGCGGGAACTTCCCGAGCGCAGGATAAGCCTCCGATCGCGGAAGAAATTGCCAAGGCCTATGGCCTCGATTCCTTTAGCCAGATTGACCAGGTCCGTTACACCTTCAATATAGATTTGCCCGGAATTAAGCTTGCCCGCAGCTGGGTATGGGAGCCCAAGACTGGAAAGGTTTCCTACGACGGGAAAGACAAGACCGGCAAACCGGTTAAAGTTTCGTACGTGCGCTCGCAACTGAACAGCCAGGACGCAGTGGTGAAGGAAGAAGTCGATCCGGCTTTCAACAATGACCAGTATTGGTTGATGTTTCCGTTTCACGTTTACCAGGATGCAGGGGCCAAAGTCGAAGACAAGGGCATGCAAAAACTGCCGCTGGGAAAAGGTTCCGCTCAGCAGGTCGTAGTTAGCTATCCGTCAGAGGTGGGTGGCTACACGCCCGGAGATACCTGGACGCTGTTCGTCGGCCCCGATAAACGCGTTAAGGAATTTATCTATCACCGCGGCGGAACTATGAAACCAACTCTCCTCACAGCGACGTGGGCGGGCTACCAAAAGGCCGGTCCTCTGGTGGTCTCAACGGACCATCGCGGCAACGCGGACGGCAAGCCGGCGCGAATTTTCTTTACCGACGTGGCCGTGAAGCTGGTGGGCTCGAACGACTGGGTCACCGCAAAATAACTTACCGGTGCGTAGGCGGCTAACGCCTTCTATTTGGCGGGACCCTGGTCGACATCGGCACCAAGTACGTACGCCTCTGACGAGGTCGGCGCATCAGCTTTTGTCCCGCGGCAAAGCCATACGATTGCGGCTGTTACGGCGATGGCGCCATACTCCAGCACCAGCATCCAGCCGGGGACGTGCCACTCCTGCCCCAGCGATCGCAAATGCCAGACAAAGTAAGTTGGCAAAATACTGATCGTCCAGACCATGATCGGCAGTGCTGACGCCGAGCGCAGAAATGGCAACATCCACAGCAGGTACCACGGATACACAACCGGCGCACAAAGGAGAGACGCGGCCATCGGCCATGCCCATTGCCCCGCCGGGCACGCTGGCTCCTGATGCTTGCGGCGAAGCCACACGGCGGCGCTAAACCCGACGAGCAGTGCGAAACCTGCCACAATTTGCGGACTCGCCACTCGCTCCAGCATGGCGAATACCGGATCATTGAAGCGGAATCGCTGCACGTAGGCCCTCAGGGAATCGAACGGAATTCGCCCGTGCTCCAGAAATGGCAGGTACAGCAACCCGAGAGTGATTAATGCCAGCAGTCCATCGCGGAGCCGAAAACGACGCCAATAAAGTGGCGTCAGCACGATGGGAAGAAATTTCACCGCGATAGCGAGCGCAAACGTCACCGCAGCGACCGCCCTCCAGCGACGGGCCAGTGCGGTTACGGACAACAGAACCAGAAGAGCGCCAACAATATCAATGTGCGGGCTGCCAGCCACATTAGTGGCCAGCAGCGGATGCCAGGCGTATGCGAGAACCCAATGTTCTCCCTGGCCGCTGCGCCGTAACACGTCCATCAACAGAACTATGATTGCGAAATCGCACAGGACGAAAGCAATCTTGAATGCAAAGATGGATTCGTGGATGGCCGTCACACCGCGAAAGAAAAGTTGCGCGCCGGGCGGGTAAGGACTGGCCACTTCGGGGTTGTTCAGTTCACGAGTCTCGGGCGTGTGCAGCCCGGCGAGCGCGGGATCCGCGGGAATCAATTTGTAAGGATCGTAGCCAAGCCGTTGCACGCGTCCATCCCACAAGTAGCGGTGGATGTCATCGTCCGCGCCCGGCGGCGTCATCAGAAATGGCATCCGCCACAAAACGGCCAGCGCGAGGCAAACGAAAATGACGCGGCGCGGATAAACTTGCGTGAGAAAAAATTCGCGCACGGCGAAAAGGTAGGCGACGCCGGCAATGACCAGGCTAATTAAAAATGGCCGCGCGCCGAATTCACTGCGCGAACAGGCCACGAGCGCTGCAAGGATGATGGCGCCGAGTCCATAGAGCCGGCGCGAGGCTGTGAGCCTCATGGTGCGCCGATGTTTGAAGAATTTTCAGCCAGCGCTCGCCGCCATTCCTTCAACCAGGCTGCTGTTCTTGGCGCTTTCCCGGGCGTGCGCTCCAGTTCCTCCGCGAGCTGATTGAGATCCGCGGCTACGTCGATGTCGTAGAACGGATCCATAACCCGCACGGAAAGTTTCAGGCTCGATGCGCGCTGCAGCAGAGCCTCGAGCGCGTTCACGGTTCCCATCTGGCCGCCGTTGAATAAGCCCGGATGCGACGCTGTCGCGCCGATAAGATAATAACCACCGTCATGAGTGGGCCCCACGACCAGATCGCTGGTGCTAAGCGCGTCGAAAGCGTTTTCCAGTATCAACGCCGGCAAGTGCGGGCTATCGCTGTTAAACGCGATGACGCGCTGGCGGCCATGTTGCGTGAAATGCGTGAACACTGAGGCCAGCGCCGCCGCAAGCCCAACACCGCTTTGAGGAACGACGCGTACCGCATCCGGAACCGCGCAGGCGAGATCTTCAACGTCGGCCGCGGGACACATCAGCGCAACCTCAACGTCATCGAGTGCTTGCGCCAGAACTAAAGTGTCGTTCAAAAAGCACCGATATAGCTCCGTGACCGCCGCGAGAGGAAGGCTTTCCGCCAGGCGAGTCTTCACAGACCCCAATCTCGGAGCTTTCGCCATGATGACCAGCGTGCGATTCATGCGAGCCGCGGGAGGTGTGTCGCTTGGTGTTGAGTTTGCATAAACATCACCGCGCGGCATTTCACGCCGAGCGCGGTTCGCTCGTTTTTTTCTGCTGAAAATAGTAATGCGCAATCCGGCTGAGGATAAACCACGTCGCCCCAATGGTACCGCGCAGCGTGCCACTGATTTTCGATTGCCCGATACGCGGATGATAGCTTACCGGGACTTCGCAGATGCGGAAACCGTGGATGGCGCCCTTAATGATTATTTCCACGGCCCAGCCGTAGGTAGTTTCTTCGAGTTGCAGCGCGTTCAGGGCATTGGCGCGCACCGCGCGAAACGGGCCAAGGTCGCTTATCCTCACTCCATAGAGCCTGGTGATCAGTCCAGCGGCCAGCCAGTTGCCAACAAGCGCATGCCAGGGCAGCGCCCCTGGCGTGCGCGGACCTGCAAGGCGCGAACCGATAGTGATGTCCGCGCGACCTTCGACAATCGGCGCAAGCAGTAGCGGAAGTTCTCCCGGCCGATCGCTGTAGTCCCCATCCAGAAAAACCACGATGTCGGGTGAGTTCGCGGAGGCAATCCCCGTCAGACACGCTTGACCGTATCCACGACGCCCTTCAGTGGTGACACGAGCGCCCATGCGCGCGGCGATGCCCGGCGTGCCGTCTGTAGATTGATTGTCGACGACGATTACTTCGTTGACGAGTTGCGCAGGAAGATCGGCGAGGACGCGACCTATGGCCTGGGCCTCATTGCGCGTCGGAATAATAACTGTGACCCGCACTCCACCTCCGCCGGCGGCTACCACCACGGGGAAGAAGGTGTCTTGCGCGCCAGGAATGAATCAACACCCCAGGTGCGCCCAGCGCGTCCCACTGCAAGCGCGAGAGAAGCCATAACCGGGACCAGGAGTTCCCATATCCACGATGTGCCCCATTCCGAAATCCACAAGCTGCCCAGAAACGCAAACGCGACAAGTGCAGCAGGGCGTGTAAAAAGACCCAGCAACAGAAGCACTCCAACAGTGATTTCTGTGAATCCCTGAAGGGGAGCCGCGATGGAAGCATGGGCCGCCGCCTGCGCCATGATGGCCTTCCACAAGGCTGGGGCTTTGTCGTGCGCGATGTAGTATTTGATGAGCCCGGCGTAACCGTTCGGCGTATAAAGATTTTTCCCCAGGTTTTCGAAGAAAACCCACACAAACATCGCGCCGATGGTCAGCCTTACAATCGCCAGCGCGATTCCCGCCTGTGGCTGTCCGGCGGCCGAATACGTGTTTTGTTCCTGCGTTGTGGTCGGCATCATTAATAGCCTCGCATTCTTCCGATTTAAAGTAGGTTTTTGGCGACCACTTCAGCTAACACGCCGGCATAAAAAATCAGACTCAATCACGCGCTATCACGATGGTCGTACAGGCGCTTTCGCTTTTGGGCAGCTCGCGTCCCGGAGCCATACGAATTTCCAGCTTTGGCGTTTCCCCACGGACGATCGGGCAATAAAAGTCCGGTTCCTGCAATGCGTTTTGAATTCGCCGGCGTCCGGCGCATCCACCATAGCAAGACTCCAGGTACGTGCAAGAACGGCAGGCCTGCGGCACCGCGCGCGCTTGCACAAACGGTGCAGTTTCCACTACTCCGGAACCGATGCGCAGCAAAACTGAAAGTGGTTCTCCCGCGCCCGGCCAATACACGCACGGCTGAGTGGTCGCCCGGGGCGTAATGCGCACTGTACCCGCACCACATCCGCCAACCCGGCGAGGAAGTCCGGCCATGGCGCGAACCAAAGGTTCGCCAATCGCGATCACGTCGGTTTCAGAAAATAAAGCGCGAAAGCCTTGCCAATATTCTTCGTAACTTAATGCATAGATGTCCGAGCGCACCGATTGGTACACGTTAATCCGCAGCGGCGCGCGATAGTCACCGGCCACGCGCGCAACTTCAGCCAGCCGCGAATAGTTGGACTTCATCATCACGCTGATGAACGTGACCGGAATTCCCAAACGAACACAACGCTGCGCCTGATCGTGAACCAGCGCCCAATTACCTTTACCGCGCTGAGCATCCTGCTCGCCTTCGTTCGAATAATCCAGCGAGAATTCGACGTCGTGAAACGCGCGTAGTTCCTCGTCATCGAGAACCGCAGCACTATGTCCATTGGAGGTGATGGTGAGCTTCACGGGCAGGGTGCGCAGGAACGCGAGGATTTCGCGAAATTCCGGGTGCATTCCATTTTCGCCGGTGCCCAGATTTACCGACCGCACCGGGAGGCTGGCCATCGCGGCCCGCACTTGTTCGAGACTGAGGCGGTCAACTCGCGCTGGATCGCGATAGCAAAAAGAACAGCTCAGGTTGCATTCGTTGGTGAGGCCAAGTCCTATTGCAAAACCCGAGGAACCGGCAGGCCGCACCATCGCAGGCGGCGAAGTGGCGGCTGGAGTCGAAGGTAGGATCGGTAGCGTCATCCGTAATTGCCGGCCTCATCAACTCTGGCCCGGCACTCTGGCCCTGGTTCCGCTATCCGTTTACGGGCGCGATTTCTTTCGACGTGATTTCGTATTTGAAGCTGTCCGGATCCAGATGGTCCAGCCGCCCATCGGCCGTTTCCGCCTCTGGATACATAAAGAACCCAATGGTCGCGCCACTCGAGCCCGGCAGCGCTACATCGTGCCCGAAGTTGTAGGCCATCCAGTTCATTTCCCACGATCCGAAAAGCCGCGCGCGAGCTTTTTTCACCATGTCGTCGTCCAGAGGCCGATTCCCCGGCGGTTCTTCCAGCACCACTTTGCGCACATCTGCGGGATCGATCGGCACCCACCCGTAGCCGCTGAGGTATACCTCTGCGCGGCAGTGCTGCGCTTTGGTCACCGTCGGCGTCGAAGGGCCCAGGCTCTTGTAACCCATCTCCGATTTGGCTACGCGGATGCCATAAACATCGCGAGCCGGCAGGCCGGCCGCCCGCGCCAGTCCCACGTAAAGCGCATTGATGTCGGCGCATTTGCCACCCAAGTCTTTGGTCTCCAGCATGAAGCGGATGTCCCCGCGCCCGCAGCCCTTCGTCTTCGGATTGCGAAAGGTGTTATCCACGATCCATTCATAAATTGCGCGCGCTTTGTCCACGTCGGTCTTCGAATCTTTGGTGATCTCCATCGCGTTTTCTTTCACGATGCCATCGGTGGGTATCAGCTTCGTCGGCTGCAAAAAATGTTGCAATTCTGCAGGATCAGCTTTTGGCGGCTTGCCCGGCGCGGACAGGTTCACCGCCAAATCCTTGGTAGTGATCCGGCTAGTCACCGCCACCAGGGGCGTCACGCCCGCAGGAAATTCCGCCGCGATGATTCCCAGCGAGTCAGAGCTGCTCTCTGTCAGTTTCGCAGTGCCGCCCTCGGCCTTGAATTCGTTCGCCAGCGTCTTCTGAAACGCGGTTGGACGGACCAGCGCCGCCGGTATCCAAATCCGTGTCGTCCCCGCGGGTTTCAAGACCTGTACGATCGTCGTCACCTCGAAAGTACGCCAATCGTTCGCGCCGGCACCCTCTAAAAATAGTCTTCCCGTTTTCGGGAATGACATTCCAGCCGACACCGCTGCGGCAGAACGCAAAAAATCACGACGTTTCATGGACTCTCTCTTCAAACAGAATTTTCTTTTTGACCTGTTGTCTCACGGAGAATTTACTCCTGAGCCTGCCCGAATGCAACGCAGCGCAAAGGTGGTCTCGGCGGTATGGAATTTTCGAACACGCGGGCTTCAGTTTCATCAGCTATCCAGGAAACATGTGCATTCCCGGACGTTCCTGGAGCGTTCACCACTTGGTAGTGGTTAAAGGTAGATAGTCCGGAAGCGGGCAGATGTCGAACTTCGAAACGTAACGCGAAACGTAATCGCGCTTATAAGTGGATTGTTTTGAAGTTCTGGCGGAGAGGGGGGGATTCGAACCCCCGTTAGGGTGTTTAGTCCCTAAAACGGTTTAGCAAACCGCCGCATTCAGCCGCTCTGCCACCTCTCCGCAGGTAAGCGAGAAATTCTCGGCGAAGGCGCAGTATAGCACTAATGTTGCGCCCGCGGCGTCTCTCCGCGCGTTATTTCTGCCTGCACCAGAGGCGAAATCCTCGATTCAACGTCCAATATGCTGTCCCGGAGCGCAAGCATCTGGCGCTCGCGCGTGCTTCCCTTTTCGTTGCATTGAACCTAAAATAGCCTATCAGTAAAGTGCGATTCGAAACTTTGGTTAAGCCGCGGCCTGCCCTTGGCGCCTGAGCGTTTTGAAACATTTTAGCCAGCGGCACGTATGTACAATATATCTAAAGTTGATACGCGTTCAGAGTTCTACGCATGCCCTGTCCGCCATCGTCAGAGCACTAAGGAATCGAACGGATGAAAACCTGGCAAAAGGTGTCTATAGCTGTGGGCAGCGTGGTGGTGCTGGGCGGAATCACCTGGTTCAGCATCAACCAGGCCAATAAGGGGGTCGTGACTGTTCAGACCGCCAAGGTGGCTTCGCAAGACACTCTGGTTTCACAGGTTACGGCTTCAGGCGAGATTAAGCCCACCACCTATACCAACGTTACGGCCCAGGGCTTCGGAAGAATCACCCAGATCCTCGTCAAAGAAGGCGACAAGATCAAGAAGGGCGACCGCCTCCTGCTCCAGGAAGATGTGCAGGCCAACGCCGACGTTCAGGCGCAGGCCGCGGCAATTAATTCGTCTGAAATGGGAGTACAAGCGGCGGACGCCAGCTTCCGCTCCGCCCAGGCTGACCTGACCCAGCAGCAAGCCAATCTGGAAAAAGCCAAGCTCGATTGGCAGCGTGGCCAGGGCCTGTTCAAAGACGGATTGATTCCCAAGCAGGATTTTGATCAGCGCAAATCCACGTACGACGCCGCTTTCGCGGCAGTCGACTCTTCCAAAGCGCGCGTGCAATCCCTCAAAGCGCAACTCGATCAGACCCGTTCGATGGTCAATCAGAATAAAGCGGTGCTGGTGCGCACCAAAGACATCCTGAGCAAAACCGCCTACATTTCGCCCATAAATGGCATCGTAAGCTATCTGCCGGTACGCTTGGGGGAATACGTCGTGCCCGGCATTCAGAATTCCAATGGCAGCTTTCTGATGACGCTGTCCGATATGTCGGTGGTAACCGCGGAAGTAAAAGTGGATGAGACCGATATCGTGAACGTGAAGAATGGCCAGGATGCTGACGTCACCATTGATGCCGTTCCTGGGAAAGTTTTCAAGGGCAAAGTAACGGAGATCGGTTCTCAGGCCACGCTGCGAAGTTCGGGCCTGGCCACTACGCAGAGCACTACTAGCACTCAGGAAGCCAAGGATTTCAAGGTGGTCGTCACCCTGGCTGACCCTCCAGAAAACTTGCGCCCGGGACTTTCCACCACTGCCAAAATCAAAACTGCCGAAAAGAAAAATGTAGTGGCCATCCCCATACAGGCGTTGGCCGTGCGTACGCGGAAGGATCTCGAAGAAGCAGCCAAGAATGCCAGAAAAGATGGCAATTCCAGCGTTACGCTGGCGGCTCCGCCTCCACCGGCGCCCGGCGATCCTAAGAAAGAAGAAGTGCAAGGCGTTTTTGTAGTGAATGGCAAGAAAGCCGTTTTCCGCCCCGTCGAGACCGGCATCAGCGGCGTCACCGATATTGAAGTGACCAAGGGACTTCAGCCCGGAGACGAGATCGTGGTGGGCAGCTACAAAGCGCTTAGAACACTGAAGCCGGCCGCCAGCGTCAAAGTAGACAACACCCCTCCCAAGAAACCAGAGGACGAGCAGAGCTGATGAGTATTTTGCGAGGAGACGCGCATGGCTGTTGAAACCCTTTCTGCGGATTCTTACCGGGAAGACCTCGTCTCCTCCGGTGTCGTAATCAAAACCCAGCAGCTCGCCAAGGTCTATGTGATGGGTTCTGAAGAAGTCCACGCTCTGCGCGGCGTTGATCTCGAAATTCGCAAAGGGGAATACGTTGCCATCATGGGCCCTTCCGGCTCCGGTAAGTCCACACTCATGAATCTGATTGGCTGCCTGGACTCTCCGAGCTCAGGAAAATATTGGCTGGCCGGCCGCCTGGTCAGCGATCTTGACGATGACGAGCTGGCGTACATTCGCAACAAAGAAATCGGGTTCGTATTTCAGACTTTCAACCTGCTGCCCCGCGCAACCGCTCTCCACAACGTGGAACTGCCTCTTATTTATAACGGCACTCCCGCCGAAGAGCGCATAGAAAAAGCCAAAAAAGCTCTTGAGCGCGTGGATCTTGTCGATCGCATGCATCACAAGCCCAATGAACTTTCCGGAGGACAACGACAGCGTGTAGCCATCGCCCGTGCGCTGGTGAATTCTCCGTCCATCGTGCTGGCCGATGAACCCACCGGTAACCTGGATTCAAAAACTGGCGATGAAATTATGGTTTTGTTTCAAAATTTGCACGCCCAGGGGAATACCATCATTCTCGTGACTCACGAGCACGATATCGCACAGCACGCTCACCGCATTATTTATATCCGCGACGGAAAAATCGCTTCGGACGAAGCGGTGATCAAGAATCAAGCCGTCAAAATCTAACTCAACCAACCCGTCATACCGAAGCTGCAATGAGAGCGTTGCTGTTGGTTTGCCTGTTATACCTTAGAAGCGCGGCATTCGCCTGGCCCGCGCACTAATGCGGATGTACAGCACCGTGCGTTTCAATTTCTGCGTACGTCTGCGCCGGGCTGAGATACGTTTTCGAAAATCGATCGTGCCACGTAAGTCCATCCTCGTCCCACACCGCCCATAAAAATCCCATCAGGCAGGGCGCGGCGGAAAGCATGTAACCCACGCTGCGTAGCAGCATTTGTTTTGCAGTCGGTTCGTCTCCCGTAAAGCTCATCACCTGCAAATTGCGCATCATCATGCCGGGAGTCGTGCCGCCAAAAATTGTGAACAGCGCAAAGTATTGCAGATAGACTACCGCCAGCGCTGTCATGCACACGGCCGCACTCAGCTTGCTCAAGGTAAATTGTCCGCCCAGCGAGCCGAACAGCGCCAGGAAGCCGCCGCTCGCAAAAAGCAGGCAGGCCACGTCAATGATCCCCGCGATGCGCCGATCCCACATCGGAGCCACCGGATACAGCCCCGCATGTGCTCGTTCGGTCAACTCGCGTCGCGGTTCTTCCGAAGATTGATCATCCACGGAAGCAGAGACATCGATCATCACGCGTCCATCGGCGGGACGCTGCCTGGCAACCCGGCCAATCGCTATCGTGAACGAGAAATCAGTCTCGACCGCGTCGCGATCCGCAACAGCCGCAAAACCGCCTGCCTCGGCCAACCCGGTTGTCACGTCGTCGGCTACCCCCGCGGAAGCCTGCTCTTGAACTGCCACCATGGTTGGATAAGCGTTCGTGGCCTTCATTGCCGGGCTTGACGCCCGGGCAGGAGCCGCGGACCGCGCTGGGCGAATTGGCTCCGCAAACGGCAAGCGCGATTGCATCGCGTCGGGAGTGACTTTTCTGCGCTTCACGCGGTAAGCCTGAAGCCGGTTCGCCAACTCTCCTCGCCAGGTGGAAGCTGGATCGGCATCCGCCGTTTCGGGCGCGGACAAGTCAGCATCCTGATTCTCCAATGTCAAGAGAATCGCGTCTTGCTGTAGACGAGGTTCTCCCTGACCGACGTTAGAGTTCGCGTCGTGTCGCGAAAGGACCGGAGCCCTCTCGTGTGGAGACAACTTTCCCTGATAGTTGGAATCACAAAAACTACAGGCGCATATGCCGGACGGCAATATCGCGCCACACTGCAAGCATGTTTTATTCACCGGTTGTTTTTGCGCTGCGGACGCATTCACTCCGGCGAGGAGAGAACGACGCCAGAATATCATGGCGGATTTCGCGGAAACAATAATTTGAAATGGTGTTACGAATCAGACAGCAGTTGAGTTTGAATTGTGAGCGCGCTAAAGACTATGCGGACATCTGATCGGCCAGCATGTCCCGGCTATACGCAATCCGCCGGTCCAGCGCCACCGCCACGAAGTATGCGCACTGCGAACGCTCGGATTCCGTCCATGCCCGCAGGGAAGGCAGCACCGCTCCCATCGTCTTTCCGAGTGCGCCCAGTAGGCGGAAGTATGCGCCGATGGCTTGGATACCGTTGCGATCTTCGCGCCGCTCCGGGCACAGATGCAGGAACTGCATCACTCGTTCGAAGTCTTCGCCCTTTGCGCTGCGTTCAATCCCGATCACGTCTTGTACATCCGAAGACAAAGCCCGCCGCGAAGAAGCCGCAATCAAGGATCGGCAATAGGACACAAAAAATTGCATCAAAGCCGCAACTGAAAACACTAAAATCAATCCGGCCATCATCGCGGCACCACCGCAAGCCGCGCGGGAGTCAATCGCGCTTCTTCATCGAATCTCATGAATGCGTAAATCCAAGCCACGGGCAGCAGCATCCCCGCGACCGGCGGCAAGTATTCCCAGATTACCCGCAGATTTGGATAAGCGTTGTGCAGTGCATAGTTCGCTGCATTGATGCTGAAATAGACGCCCAGCGAAAGCACGATCTGGATGACGCGTACGCGGCTTTCGCGCAGTTTCAGCAGCGCCGCCCACAAGACATACGTCAGCACCAGGCCGACGAAATAAAGATTTTGCGAAATCTCCACGATGTAGTGCGTGAGCATGCGTGCTTCAGACTGATGCACGACGCTGTAAGAAAACAACGTGGTTCCAATGAGGAGGAGCATCATAAAAACCCGGAGCCGCAGTGCCGCTCCGAGCTCTTCAAACACAATGGCATAAAGACCCATCAGCGCGAAATACAGGCAGATGGTCAAAATAGCGTCGGAATAGTAGTAAAAGTAGATATATTCCGACGACATCAATCCGTGCTGCGTGAACACAAAATATCGCCCCACGCTCACGAGGAACGACATGGACATGTACAGGTTCAGTGTGAAATAACGCCGGAAGGGACCACGTAAGAGCGAACACACCACTACCGCCGCTTCAAACAAAGCGCCTAAAAGCCAGATACTGTATTCCAAGGGACCAGGCACGATATTCCTTCTCTCGCCCTGGTCTGCCGTGGCTTATGCCACCTTAACTACTTCCAGGGCGTCGGCGGTACCGGTGCCGAACCGTTTTTCCACGGCGTCGGCGGAACTGGTGCCGAGCCGTTCTTCCAGGGCGTCGGTGGTACAGGTGCCGAGCCGTTTCGCCAAGGCGTCGGCGGAACTGGCGCCGATCCGTTGGCCGTCAACACGGAACCGTCCCCGTGCGCCGTTACTACCGTTTTCAGACCCATTGCTCCGGCCAAAACCATCATGGCCATGAGAACTACCGTTGAAATGCGGGACATAGTGCCTCCGAGGGCTAACCCCGCGGTGCACTCTATCCATTAATCCGGTAAAGTCAAGTATTTACTGTACCGGATTGGTACACACCTCCACGGTCACTTGTTTCGCCAAACCTTCGTCTGGCGGCAAGTGGGCCTGTGGGTCGAACAAGTTCAGGTTAGGGTCCAGCACTCCTAGGGTCAACGGTACCTTAGTACCAAGTTTTCTAGGACTGCGACCGGCCGTATGCCTTGATCTCTGCTAGTTTCTGGCGCCTTCGGGAACTCAGCTGACCCAGCACAACTTGACACCCTCATGAATGACTCCGTAGCATGATGAACCTGTGCCGGCGTAGCTCAGTGGTAGAGCGAGGGTCTCATAATCCCTAGGCCGTGGGTTCGATTCCCTCCGCCGGCACCAGTAGTTTCAGCGCATCAGGCTGACGGCCAGGCTGAGATGCCGCGCCAAAAGCCGTAATATTAGCGATTCCCAGATCTCTACGGTTTTCGACTCTACCTGTTTTGCCGGATTGTCATGTTCGGTGATGCGACTACACTTGAGGCGCGTTGAGCCACTTCCCACGCTATTGCCCGCAGGAATCGAGGAAAAATGATCAGGTCCGTTTCTAGTCTTGCTCTAGGTCTGTTTGTTATCTTTGCCGCCCACGCAGCGCCGCAATCCACGCGCGCCCAGGAATCACGTTCGGGCTCACTGATAAATATTCGCGTTTCTCGCACCACGCAGGTGGTCAACTATCACGATCGTAGTTCCACCAAGATCGACTTTCAGGGCACCGCGCTCATGGCCCGCGCCGAGGGCAAAGCGGAAATTCAGGCCAGGAACGGACGCATCGCCATCAAAGCGGAATTTGAACATATTGAGCCGGCATCCAATTTCGGCTCTGCATACCTTACCTACGTTCTCTGGGCTATTTCTCCTGAAGGCAATCCCAATAACCTTGGAGAATTACTATTGGACGGCGGCAAGAGCAAGCTGGAAGTAACTACCAATCTCCAAACTTTCGCGATGATCGTAACCGCGGAGCCGTATTTTGCCGTCAGCTATCCAAGCGAAATCGTTGCTCTTGAGAATGTGGTGCGCGGAGATACCCGCGGCGCGGTCAGCAGTGTGGATGCGAAATTTGAACTTCTGCAGCGCGGCACTTATGACAACATGCGCCTGGAGCGCTACTTGTCCGATTCCAAAGTGCCGCTGTCGCTGTACGAAGCGCGTAACGCCCACCGCATCGCCAAGGCTCAAGGCGCTGCTCAATACGCCCCCGAATCCTGGGCCAAGGCTGAAGACTCCTTGCGCCGCGCCGAGGACTATCAATTACGCAAGCAGCACAAGGCTGTGGCTACCGCCGCAAGGGAAGCGGTGCAGGCCGCGGAAGACGCCCGCAACATTGCGGTGCGCCGCCAGGAAGATGAACGCGTGTCCGAACAGCAGCGCGCTGCTGATGAAGAAGCCCGGCGTGCTAGAGCAGCCCAGGAAGATGAAGCGCAGCGTCGCGCCGATGCCGACCGTCAACGCATGCAGGCCGAAGTAGCTGCGGCCCAGGAAGCTAAAGCGCGCGCGGAAGCCGACGCCGCCCGTGCTCAGGCAGACGCTCAGCGCCAAGCTGCGATGCTGCAGGAACAGCAGGCTCGCGATGCCGCCGCGCAAGCAGCCCAGCAGGCCGCGCAATCTGCGCAACAGGCGCAGGATGCCCAGGCGCTGGCTCAACAGGCCCAGCAACTCGCCGCGCAATCCGAACGCGACAAGCAGGAACTTCGAGCAAAGTTGCTGCAGCAATTCAATCGCATTCTCGAAACTAGAGACACTGTGCGCGGCCTGGTTGTGAACATCGGCGACGTGCTGTTTGACACCGGCCGTTACACCCTGCGCAGCCCCGCGCGCGAGGCCTTGGCGAAGCTCTCTGGAATCGTTCTGGCTTATCCCGGCCTGCGGCTGCAGGTAGAAGGTCACACCGACTCCACCGGCAGCGCGTCCTTCAATCAGAAACTGTCTGAGCAGCGCGCCGCTGCGGTGCGCGATTACCTCGTCCAGCAGGGGCTGGACATGAATTCCATTTCTGCTGCCGGCCTCGGCCAGGACAATCCCATCGCCGATAACAGCACCGCCGCGGGACGCCAGAAAAATCGCCGCGTGGAAATTATCGTAAGCGGAGAAGTAATCGGTACACAGATAGGCGGCCAGCAGTCGCAGCCCGCGGTTCAGCCTCAGCAATAGGCCCGCAATAATACGCGAAGATGCAATGCGCAAAAAAAACGCGCCAAGTTTTCGGCGCGTTGGTTTTCCGCTCGCCTATCCTCATGCCCCGTTTGTCTCTTGCAAGGGTGGGCCCGGCCTAGTCAGTGGAAAATAATTATAGGTTTGCTCAGCTTTTCTTGGTGTCAATTTTCAGATTGATTACCATTTCCTTGCGGCTTTCAAAACTGGAAATCGCTCGCGTAGGAGACTTGGCCCCGTCTTTCTCCGCGTGGATCTCGTAATCGGTGTTGGGATCCAATCCGCTGAATTTATAATTCCCCGTTTCGTCGGCGATGTAACTGCGCACCGCGTTGTTTCGCGTGTTTTTCAGAAACACCACGCCCGCCGGCATCGGAGTTTCCGCCTTGTCGGTAATAATTCCATGCACGCTGCGCAGTTGAGATTCTTTCTTGGCTTCCTGTGCGCCCACGAACGCGGCAAAAAAGGAAACCGCAACAGCCAGTCCAAGCAGTTGTCGCCAGTGCTTCATCTCTTGCCTCCCTTGACGGGTTCCAAGTGGAAAATAATTTTCTCGTCGCCGCCGCTCTCCTTGGAGCTTATCGCGCGAGTCTGTGTTGCAAAGCCTTTGCTCTCGGCTTGCACTTCGTAGTCTGACCCCGGCGGCACGCGGATCGCAAATTCTCCCCTGGAATTCGTGTAGGTTTCCCAGCGGCTTTTCTTCTCATTGGCCCGACGGATGCGCAGTTTTACTTCCCGCATCGCCAACCCGCGCTCGTTGAAAACCGTGCCGCGCAGCAGCAGATCACTCGCATGGCTCCGCTTGTTTTTGTTGGATGAGGAACTTTCGGTTGGGGGCGAACCGGATGCCGGCGGGGTTGTCGGTTCCTGGCCGGCCAATACGGGCACGCAGGCCGCGCTTGCTGCGAGAACTATGATCCACCACCGGGGATGCATCATGGTGCTCCTGACTACTTAGATGTCCCTCGAGGGTCATGAGATGCCACCGGGACTGTTTACTCCTCGTCCAGCTCTTCCTCTTCTTCGTCCTCATCAAGCAGGTCGCCGTTTTCGGCTACCTCCACCTTCTCTTCATCCTCGTCGTCATCATCATCTTCCTCCTCGTCGTCGGAAATGATATTCAGGTGAACGGGATGCGTCTGCGAAACTTCCAGCTCCGATTCGCACTCTGGGCAACTCAGAATCTCGCCTTCTTCCACTTCATCTTCATCAACATCAATTTCGGTGGCACACTCAGGGCAGCGAATCACGGCTTCATCCTCCATCAATTTGTCGGCCCGGCAGTACGCGAAGCCCGCTAACCGCCGTGGAACGTATTATATACTTCACCGCGTGAAGTCAAACGTGCTGCTGATGAGTGTGTGCGGAAAAAACCGTGGCACGAAGGGTGCCTCGCACCTTCCAGGATTTCAGAACCGCTCCGATAATTATGGCGTCTTCCCGGGAATATCCTGAACGGCCACTGGTAGGGGTCGGTGGCGTGGTGATCGAGGCGGGCCGCGCCTTACTTATCCGTCGCGCCAGCGAACCTCTTCGCGGTGAGTGGTCCATTCCCGGCGGCATGCTGGAACTCGGCGAAACGCTGCAGGCGGGAGTAGCGCGCGAGCTTTTAGAAGAAACCGGCCTGCACATACGCGTCCTCGACCTCATCGAAGTGTTCGAACGCATTGTATTCGCAAAAGACCACGCTACGGTCAGCGATACGAGCGGCGGCGTTCGATTGGGCGGCGCTGCCCCATCGGAAATTGCTTCCGGCACCCGGCCGCGCTTTCATTTTGTGATTGCAGATTACCTCTGCGAACGCATCAGCGGTGAACACGCCGCCGCCAGCGACGTTACTGACCTGGAGTTCGCGCGTGAGGACGATCTGGACCGTTTCCATCTCACCGAAACCGCGCTGCGCATCGTGCATAAAGCCTTTGCAATGCACCGCGCTCGCGGCCCGGGCGCAAAATAAAGTTTGCGCTGGACGCTGGCCTATCCCGCAATCGCCGCTGGCAAAGTACCTCTGGTCCGCTCGCGGCGGCCAAATTCCTGCACCGCCATCTGCAAGTCTCCAGCGGTGAAGTCTGGCCACCGCTTCTGCAAAAATACAAATTCCGCGAACGCGCATTCCCACAGCAGAAAATCTGACAACCGCTGCTCTCCGCCCGTGCGGATCAGCAGGTCCACATCTCCGGGGCCGCCCCTATTGAATTCCGCCAGTACATTTGCGAATGACGTCGCCGACAATTCCGTCGCTTTATAGAAACGGCATGCCGCGGAAACAATGGCCTCGCGCGCCGAGTAATCAACCGCCAGGCGAAGATGCAACCGCTTACCATTCGTCGTGACCGCTTCGGCATCGCTGATGGCCTGCCGCAGATTGACCGGCAAGCGGTCGCGCCGGCCGATCACGCTCAGCCGCACGCCTTCCTCAATGCACTGCGAAGTTTCGGCCAGCAGATATTCTTGCAGTAACCGCAAAATCGCGGAGACTTCCGCGGCCGGTCTTTGCCAGTTCGCCGAAGACAGCGCGAATAGCGACAATGTATGGATCCCCACGCTGGGTGCCGCGCTGATGATTCCGCGGACCGCTTCGGCCCCGGCGCGGTGGCCTGCGGAGCGCGGCAGTCCTTTGGAAGTAGCCCACCTCCCGTTGCCGTCAGAAATGATGGCCACATGAATCCCGTGTCGAAGAGGCCGTGTATTGACTGCGGAATTGATGGAAGTCAAAGTCGTCATTTCTGCAGTGGCTCCTTTAAGAACAAAGCTACAAACCACTCTGTGACATAAAGTAAGCAGCGCAAAAAATAGAGCCGTCCAAAAAACCGGCCCTTATCCTTCGCGAGTCGCCCTGATTAAGGCTTCCATGTGGTTCAGGTACCGTTCCAGCGCTTTCCGTCCCGCCCCGGCCAATCGGTATTCCGTCTTCGGCAATCGCCCATCAAATGATTTCGAGCACACGATATAATTCGCCTCTTCCAGCTTGCGCGCATGAACGCTCAAATTCCCGTCGGTCGTCTTCAGCAACGCCTTCAACTCGTTAAACGTCAGTGAACGGTTCACCGCCAGCGCACTCACAATCCCCAGCCGGATGCGCTCGTGGATCAGGCGGTCCAGGTTCGGTGATACCGCTTCGCGGGTATGATCGCGTATCGCGGAAATCGATTCATCGCGCTGCCGTCGCGCCACACTTTCCTTCGTTGCTGCAGAAGTCTTAGCCATCTCATTACCCTCCGTACTGCCGCGCGATCCAGACCCCGAACGCGATTTGCACCACGCCGAATCCTCCCGCCATGAAGAAATCTCCCCAAGCCGCCGGCGCAAAAAGAGCGCATCCGCCCAGCGCCATCAGGCACAAGCCCATCACCGGCACCACTCGCACAGAAAACGCTCCGCCCGTCACCACCGCAGCTCCGTAGAGCAACAACCAAATACCTGGCAGAACCGCGAACGACCCGGAACTATAAAACGCAAATGTCAGTAACCCGCCCACCATAATCGGTGGTGCAAAACTAAAAAGAAACTTTCGTCCCGGGCCTGAAAAAAGTTTGGAATTGGCGCGATGCGCTTTGGTCGCAGCCGCTGGCGCCGCAATAGCCACCGCGATGACCGCTTCCACCAGCCAGACGCCAAACCACGCCCGCGGTGTGCTCTGCTGCGAAGCTACGGCTGCCGCGGCCAGCGCGGTGATTCCCATGGCCACGCCGCCCCATCCGGGCACAGCGGTAAATTCCGCCGCAGACTCCATCGTTTCGCGTATGTAACGAAGATGGTCGGCGGCCCGCGCGTCAATCGGAATAGGGCCGGGTCGGGGAGCCGGCACAGAGCTGCTCTTCAGCATGGCCAGAAAATTAGCAGAGGGGGTTCGGTGTGTCAAGTACTTTATATTGTAAAGTAAGTCGCCTCAGCCGCCCGCTTGCCGCGGGTAACGTCCTTTAATCGCATTCCAACGAATCACAAAAATATCCACGAACATCTTCATGCTGTCCCGCATCATGCTCACTTTGGTGGCCGGGGAGTGCCCCCAGCGCACCGGAATCTCTATCGATCGCAAACCATGGTGCCGCGCCAGATACAGCAATTCCGGATCGAAGCCGAAGCCCTCGATGCGCTGCTGCTCAAAAATAATTCTGCAGCGCTCCCGCTTGAACGCCTTAAAGCCGCATTGGGTATCCACAAACGGTAAGCGCAGAATCACGCGCACAATCTTGTTAAAAATAATCCCCGCGAACTCCCTGAAAAGCGATTCGTGCGTGCTGATCAGGCTGCGGTCCATGGCCCGCGAACCGATGGCCACGTCATAGCCATTTCTTAATGCGTCAATGAGCTTGTCCGATTCCTCAATCGGAGCGGACAAATCCGCGTCCGTAAAGAGCACCATATCTCCGCGCGCTTCCAGCATCCCGTGCCGCACGCTGTAACCTTTTCCTCGATTGGTCTTGTTCGCCAGCACGCGCAATCCGGAAAGTTTCTGGCCAAAAGATTCCGCCACCGACGCTGTACGGTCTCGCGAGCCATCGTTCACCACCAACACTTCCGTTTGCAGTCCCAGCGTTGGCAAATATTCCGCCAAGCGCTCCAGCGTGGCCGGCAGGCGTGATTCTTCGTTGTAAGACGGAATCACGATTGAGAGGTCAACGCCCGGCGTGTTCATTCCGGCAGGCCCGCAGGCGCGGCCACTCTGTTTTTTTGCTTTTCGCGAGACTCCACGATCTCCGCCATCTGCTCCAGCGTAAAATCGCATTCGCTTTCGCTGTTGTAAAAATGTGGAGAAATCCTCACCCCCGCTTTAGGCCGGTAGTCCACCAGAATGTTTCGCGATACCAGTTCCTGGCACACTTCCGCGGCGTGCCGACACTCCACCGAAACGGTCCCCGCACGCTCCGCCGGATTCTCCGGTGTGTTGACTTTCCACCCACGCGATTTGGCGCCCGCCAGCAATCGTGTCGTCATCCGCAGCGATCTTTCACGGATTGCGCTCACTCCAACCTTATTAATAATGTCTAGCCCCGGCCCGGATGCGTACAGCGCCGGAATGTGCGGAGTTCCATTCAGAAATCCAAATGAATCTTCGCGCCGGTCCACCGTGCCGGTTTCAAATCCGAAAGGCCGCCGGTGCGCCAGCCATCCCGTAATCCCCGGCCGCAATTTCGTACGCAGATCTTCGCGTACATACAGATAGGCAACTCCCGGTCCACCGCACAGCCATTTCAAGACTCCGCCAACGGCGAAATCCACTCCCAATCGCCGCACGTCCAGGGGAATCGCTCCGGTGGCCTGGAATACATCCAGCACCACGTGCGCGCCCACGCGATGGGCCTTCTCGATGATCGCTTGCGTATTCACAATGTATGAGCTGCGAAACAACACCTGCGAAATCGGAACCAGCAGCGTGGTTTCATCAATCGCGGCCAGAAATTTCTCAAGATCAATTCGAATCGGATCCGCACTTGGCACCGTCTCGATGCGCGCCCCCAGGCGCCGCTGTTCGTTGTAGAAATATTGCACCGAAGGAAATTCCTGCTCCACCATCACCACTTTATTTCGCGGCCCGCGATAATCGAAGCAGGAACTGACGATCGCTTCGGTGATGGTCACATTCTGATGTAGCGAGATTTCTCCGGCCGACGCCCCGATCAGCGGCGCGATTTTATCGCCCACGCCGACGGCCATCTCCCACCAGCCCTCTTCCCAGGCGCGTATCCCGCGATTGCCCCAGGAATCCGCGTAGCCGCGCACGCTGTCGTAAACCGCGCGTGGCATGGCCCCCAGCGAATTGCTGATCATGTAGGTGGAATTACTAAGAATCGGAAATTCGCTGCGCCATTCCAGCAGGTCATTCATTAGGGAATCCATGTAATGCGTTCGAATCGTTGCGCGGGCCGGTACAGCAGATCTACAGCTAATCATCCCGCGATGGGCTGGCTGCGGGCAAACGATATATCTACGCCGCTTTGCGCCGAATCAGCCGCTACACATTACGCATTTTTCTTCGCCACTCGGGTCCATAGCATGTAAAACACCGTAATAATCACCAGCCACGCCGGGCCCGCCACCATGGTCACGCGAAATCCTGGCACCCACCATGTGGAAATCAGCACCGCCACCAGCGCCACAATGCCCAGCAACGAACTCCATGGCCCGGGCGGCGCCAATCGTAAAACTTTCTTTCCGGCGCGCTCGTTCGCCCGGCGAAAAGCCAGATGCGTGACCAGCGTCATGATCCAGATGAACGGCCCGCCAAAAAATGCCACGCCGATCATAAAAACAAACGCGGTGGTCTCAAAAAAGCGCGAAAGAATCAGCGCCACCAGCAAGCCCGCGCCAGAGGTCATGACCGCCGCGACTGGCATTCCTCTTTTGCTCAACTTTCCCAACGCCACCGGCGCGTAGCCTCCCCGTCCCAGCGAAAAAAGCAACCGCGCCGAAAAATACAAATTACACATCGCGCTGGAAAGCGCCGCGGTCAACACCACAAAATTCATTACATTGCCGGCACCGGGAATTCCTACGGAGCGAAACACCCGCACAAACGTACTTTCTCCCAGCCCGATTTCGTTCCAGGGAACGATTCCCACCACGATGGCCAGTCCGCCCAGATAGAAAAGCACCAGCACCGCCAGCGTCCTCCGCAACGCCTGCGGCACCGCTACGCTGGGATTTGCTGCTTCCCCGGCGGTGGAGCCCACGATCTCCAGTCCCAGAAAGCTGAAAATCGCCATGGTCACGCCCAGCCCGACACCGCTCCAGCCATGAGGAAAAAATCCCCCGTGCGCGGTGTAATTCGAAAATCCGATCCGCGGAAATCCGACGCCAAATATCAATGCCGCTCCCAATATCAGAAATGCCACGATGGTCACAACCTTGATCATCGCGAACCAGTATTCAAAATTGCCGAAGCTTTTTATGCTGATGGTATTCACATATAGCAACGCCAGCGAATATCCCGCGATCCACACCCACGACGGCAGACCGGGCAGCCAGTATTTACAATAAATGGACGCCGCCACCACTTCGCTGCCCACCACGAAAACCAGGCACAACCAGTAGGTATAGCGAATCGCAAATCCTGCCCAGGGATGCACATACATTTCCGCATACAGGCCGAAAGATCCCGCCGCCGGATGTTCCGCCGCCATTTCTGCCAGCGCCCACATCACCGTCAGGGTGATCAGCGCGCCCACCAGGAAACTTAGGATGACGGCCGGTCCTGCCAGCTTCACCGAAATCGCGCTGCCCAGAAACAAGCCCGTGCCGATCGTGCATCCCAGCCCGATCATGGCCACTTGTCGCGATGTCAAGCTGCGGTGCAGTCCGGCCTCGCGGTCCACCACACCTTCCGCCGGCGCGGCGTTAGCCGGGGCCTCCGGCGCTACCTGAGCAAGTTTTGATTCGTCATTCATGGAGCGGCATCGTAACAGACTTGCTCCCCATTTATCATTGGCCTAAGGAAATGCACAGACGTTACGCCACCCTGTTTTGCTGCCTGCGCTTAAGACCAGTTCGCGGGCCTGAACCAATCGCCGGTAAGTACCACGCTGCGACTGGCCTTGCGTAATACAGATTAAAACGCCGCCATTCCTTACTCTTTCCTCAGTGGCCCTGGCCACCATCACGCACGGAGGAAGTCATGAAGGCGGTTCTGGCACTCATCGCAATTTATATCGCAACATTCATCATTGCTACCCAGGGAGCTTCCCAAAATCCGGTACAGGCTTCCACGCCTTCCGACAATATCTCTCCGGTCTCCAAATCCATCGATCCCGTCAAAGCGGCCGATCTGCGCAGTCTGTTGGATTTCGTTGGCGTGCGGGAGCAACTCAAGGCCGTGGCCAACGAGTCCGCCGCCCAGTATCGCGAGAAATTGCGTTCTGACGCTCCCGATGTCCTGAATATTTCGAACGCGGCAAATCGCCAGAGCCAGATCAAGGTCGCCGAAGTTACCTTCAAGACCAACTTTGATCAGCAGCGTGCCTTGCAGCAGATTACGGGAATTTACGACAAGCACTTCAGTGAAGAAGAAATAAAAGGCCTGTTGGACTTCTTTTCGTCTCCGCTGGGCCAGAAATTCGCCGCCGAATCTCCCAAGATCGCTCGAGAAGTTGCCGCCGTTCAATCCGCAGCCACAGCCGGTGCCACCCGCGAATCATTGCGAAGCTTGCAGTCGGAGAATTCCGCTAACGACAAGATTATTGCAGGCGCCAGCCAGCCGCAGGTACTTGTCCAGGACCGGGTGAAGCAAATCTCCCAACGCCCCTGAATTGTTTCGCGTTAGCAGGACCGCTCAATCTACTTGAAGCGCTTCTTGATCTTGACGTCTATACCAAACGTCCCGTTCTGATCACGTAACGCCACCACGGAAACGTTGCGATTCACGGTGTACTCCACCTGTATCACTTGCTGCTGCGTGGAGCTCACATTCGAAACGTACGTAATCGTCAAGTTGCGCGTCACTTGCTGCTCTACAGTAATGCGCGCGCCGGCGTTCTGATCTGATCCCGTCGATCCCACCGTCGTCAGTCCCGGGTCTACCCGCAAACGCGTAATTCCAAAGAGCCTTTGTAGCCTTCCGCCCAGTTGGCTCGAAACCGCTTCAGACAGCAGCGCCGTCGCTCCCGAGGATGCGCTTTGCGCTGTGCCTCCGCTGCGCGCCGTGCCTTCAGCGCTGGTTTGTCCCAATGCCAGCAGCGTCACGATGTCATTGGCAGGCAAAGGCGGATCCGAGCGATACGCGAGCGCCAGCTTGCTGGCGGGCCCGTTGAAGTTGAGCGTGATTTCGTACTGCTGCACCGTCGTGGACGCTTCCACGTTCAACACCGGATCCAGCCGGAATGGATTGGCGAAATTTACGTCGCCCCGCGCCACCCGGTAGCGGTTTCCCGCAAAATACAATTCGCCCGACAGCAGATGTATATGCCCGAGCAGAATCGGATGCTCCCAAGTCCCGCGCACGCGCAAGCTGGCGTCGGCTTCCAGTTCGGCGCCTGGCCACTCCATGCGCGCATCAGGAGTGGACGCCGCTTCTATGTCGAATTGCAAATTACGTAAAAAAGAAGAACTTGTCGAGGGACCGGAAATGCCTTCCTTGGAGGAAACCAGCGCGCTGGCGCTTTCCAATCCTTGCGTCAGCGTCAAGCGCTGTACCGTAACTTTTCCCGACACCACGCCCGAGTCCGTCGTTCCCGTAAGCCGCAGCGCGCCGCCCACCAGCCAGCTCATACCTTCCGGGTAACGAACACGCACGCGGTCAGAGTTGGTGTTCAGGTCATACCGCAGCGCACCCTCGCCATAATTCACGCTGCCGGAAAGCTGCAGCGTCCCACCACCGACTTCCGCGGTCATCTGGTTGAAAAACAGCCGCGTTGTATCGAATATCACATCCCCCTTGATGGAACTTAGCCCGGTGGGAAAATCCGCGGCGCGCAGCGAGGCATTGTCCACGTGCACCCGCCCGGTTATTCGCGGATGTTCGAGCGTGCCCTCTACGCCGGCATTGATTTGCGCTGTGCCGTGTACATCCATATCCGGCATCGAAGCGCTCAACAATCGCAGGTCTACTGCGCCATCCACGCGCAGCGCCACATTGCGGCGGCCGGTAAATTGCACCGAACCCTCAACCTTGATGTTCGTGTCCGTGCCGTGCAACGTCACTGGTTCAATTTCCAGACTTTCGCGCGACGATCGGAATTTGACCGGACCGTTGTTTTCCAGTTGCACGCTGGCATAGTTCAGCGAAAGCCGTGAAAAGTTTGCCTCCACCACGATGCCTTTTGGCTCCTTCAATGCGCCCTTCATGGAAATGTCGCCGTCCGCGTGCCCATGTCCGCTGAATTGTTTCAGGTGCAGCGCCGCGAGAAGAAATGGATCGAGATCAATATTTTTTATCGAGATTTTGCCTTCAACTGGAAAAGGACTCGCCAGTCCCAGGGTGTAACCGCCGGAGATTTCTCCCGTGGTCATCGCTGAACTCACCGTCAATCGCGCGATTTTTCCGTCCGCCGCAACCCCAGCGTCAAAGCTTCCAATTACTTCCTGGCCGACGCGCAGGTCGGTTACCCGAAAAGTTCCGCTGCCGCTTGGCGCATCTATGGGACCATCCGCCTTCAATCGAAAACTTACTTGTCCGCCCACCGGAATGGACGACTGCAGTTTGTCCAGGCTCTCCAGTGGGAGGGCCGCGCCCACCAGGTCCGCGGTAATTGTTTTGTCGGTGAAACGGTAACCCGCGCTTCCCGTTACTATCCCCGCACCGCCCACTTTTTCCTTTCCAGTTGGAAAAAAACGCAGTTCCGCATCTCCGATATGAACTTCCTCTTTGCTGGCTGTCAACCTTCCACGCAGCCTGTTAAACGATGCCCCGTAGACATTTCCCTCGGCCAGGTCAAACAGTCCGGTCATGCTCGGATCTGTTCGTGTTCCCCGGCCGTGAAACTCGCCACTCAAATTTCCCCGCACCGGGTACGACCATCCGGCCAGCTTCTGCAATCCTTCCAGAGAAGTCTTCTCCAGGCTGGCGTCCGCTGACCAGGTGTTGTCCGGCAGAAAGCTCCAGTCCGTAAGCTGCAATTTAATTTCGATGGCACTCGCGGTGTCACCGCGTCGCGCATGTCCGCGCAACAGCGAGAGTTCTGTCGGTGAATACACCACATCGCCTTCCAGCTCATCCAGAATGATGGAGCTGTATTGCACTGAGTCGCCGCGTACATGCCCCGAAAACGTCGGCTTACCCGAAGGGCCGGCGATCTTTCCATCCCAACTTACCTTGCCTGACGGTGGCTGGTTGGCGTCCGGCGAGCCCGGCGCTGCATCTCGCAATGCGCTAATAAAATCCTTGTATCTTTCGAGCGCTACCGTTTGGAATTTCAGATCCATTCCCGATTCGCGCGGCGCCAGCACCCCTGTCACGCTGCCGTGCGTGGAAGGAGTTTGAAACCCGCCGGATACCACGGTGAACAGGCTGCCGTCATAGCGGTAAACAAATTGCCAGTCGCCGGTGACTGCTTCGTGTCCCGTTGCGATGTTGTCCGGCGCCGCCCATTGCATCTTCGCGGAGATGCTGAAATGTTCGAACGCCCCGGTCCACGCTTCCGTCGTGTCCGCTGTCACCCTCGCGTCCCAGTGCAATTCATCTATCGGAAATCCGCGATGTTCGATGGCCGGCAATAATGTGGACAAGCGCACGTTCTCCACATGCGTCTCGGCCCGAAACTGCAAGCCCGCGAATCGCAGCGTTACCCGACCTTTTACCGTTCCGCCCAAAGCCCCGGCAAAAAAATCGGGAACTACCAGCCCATCGTTGTCTATGCGGAAGTTGCCGTGACTGGTCAAGCCGCCGGCGTGAAAATCATCGTAAGGAAGCGCGATGTCCCGTCCGGCATACATTCCCGTCCCGCGGAATTTTCCTTCGACAAATGTCCCTTCGCCGCGAACGTCGGCGCGGCCCGTCGGCACCAGCGGTTGCCGCAACGTTTCGCGCAAATCGCCCAGTTCCACCCAGCCCCGATACTTCACGTTCCAAACCGGCGCTGCGAAATTTGTCACCTGCGCCTGCGCGTCCAGGTGAGAATGCGCGGCGCTGATGACCGCTTGCTCCAGCGTGAAGCCCTCGCGCGACAAGCTGAACTTCGCGGAAACTCCTACCGCGACTGGTATGAAACTTTTTGTGGTGTAGGTGACGTTCTGCCAATCCAGATTGCCGACGTAAATCAAATTTTCCAGCGGCCCACTGGCGTCCACCGCCAGCCGCAGATTGTCCCCCTCGACAGCCAGCGGCGATTTCACCTCGTTGTAAAGAATCCAGCCATTTTCAATTTTCAGATGCTTGATGTGCAGATCCAGCAGGGTTTGTTGCAGAGGTTTGGCCGAAGGCGGCCGGTAGACTACGGGCACATTCGATTTGCCATCCTTGCCAACTCTTATGTGGATGCGCGGCTCCCGAACCAGAACTCCATCGAGCGCCACCTTGCGTCCCCAGAACGAATCGATGCGTAATCCCGCCTGAACTTCTTCGGCGGTAAACAACGGTTCGGTCCCCGCCGGCTCCAAGCCATGAAGTTCCAGCCCCTTCAGCGTAGCTCGTAGCGAAAACCAGCCGATGGAAATTGTTCGCAACTGCACCCGTGCGCCAGTGAGTTGCTCCAGTCGCCGTACCACCACCCGGCGAAGTAGTGGGTTGCCGAGTCCGGAGCCAAAAAAGAAAGCTACCGCGGCCACTACCAGAAAAATGGTGACCAGCGTCACCCACGCTAGATGCCGTAACCAGCGGAATTTTTGGCGGCGGCTGGCTTGCGTCATTTCGCGCCTTCGTCCAGCAGGCGCTCCACATGAATGCGCGCCCGGCTGTCTTTTAGCCATTTGTCTGCCTGGCTATCAATACTTTGCTGCACCAGCGCTTCCTGAATCGTGTCGCGTGAAGCCTCCAGCGAAGGCGGTTCCTGCCCGCGGGCTTTGGCTCGGGGTAGCACCGCCGAGGTATAGAATTCCTCGATAGCTTTGGCATCTACCTGCACTGACGGACGGAATCGCGAGTCCAGGTAATCTGTCAGGTACAATTGCGTGGTGATTTTGTCGCGGACCTGCAGATCGCTCAAACCACTCAGTTGTTTTCGCTCCTCATAAGCCTGCGGCGATGCGAACGATTTCTTCAGAGCGGTTAGAGCTTGCTCGATCTCGTTATCCGCCGGCCGTGGAAACCTGGAAGCATCCGCTTCATTCTGTACCACCCATTGATCGATCAGCCGATCCAGTAATTGCGCATCACTCTCGGACTTTCCCTCTACCAGCATCTGGTAACGGCCCAGTTGGCGCACATCGCTGAGCAGGATGATGTCACTTTCGATCCGCGCGGCAATGCGGTCGATGACTTCCTGGGAAAAAACTGGGACGGAGAAAATCACTCCTGTCATCATTACGGCCAATAGCCATACAACCGCGCGCTGCCTGCGAAACATTCTGGCAGTCATCAGAAACTGGACCCCAGGTTAAAGAAAATCTGAAAACCCGGCAGCCGCCCGGCTTTGTGGCAGGTAGGAATTGCTCCGGTCAGGTCGTGACAAGGCACTACGAAATATGGCCGGTTAATCTGGTAGCCGAGGTCCACGCGTATCGGCCCGACGGGGGTCGCATACCGGATTCCGAATCCCAGGGTATGGGCAAAATAATCCAGCTCGTTGCTGCAATTCGTCACGCACGTGGCATTCGCCGGATCACTGGTTTCGAACGTCGGTTTAGGTGTTGAGGTTCGAAAGCTGATGCGATTCACCCGGCTGAAAACGTTCCCACCGTCGTAAAAAAATGCTCCGCCCAGGGAGGTACCGAAATAGGGCAGCCGCATTGGAAAACGAAATTCCTGGTTCAGAACAAGTAACGCCTGTCCACCCACAGGGAATCCCGTCACCCCGTCACGCGGGCCCGCTTGGTTTAGTGCGAACCCGCGCAAGGACGTGCCGCCGCCGGCAAAAAATCTTTCCGGCAAGGGTATAACCGTGGGTAGCGGCGGCATCGTTGGTACGGGGAACGTCAGCGAAATGGTATCGCGGTAGGGCACCAGCGCACCGAATCGTATCGAGCGTGCAAAGCTGAATCTCCGCTTGATGGGGTGATAAGTAGAATTCTGATAATAAAATCTTAAAAAGCTCGCGCTCGATCCTATGTATCCGTCGGCCACGCCAAAATCAGCGCTGTTAAAACTTCCCCGCGTAGCGTCAGCGGGATTGTCGCGCCGGTCCTGCACCCAGGTCACCCCGAATTGCGAAACCAGTGTCGGTTGCTGGAACAGTGGAATGGCTTCCGGATTGATCGTCTCCGCGATGTTCGACACCAGCACCTTGCGAAATACGTAGCGGTACAGCAGGGTGGTGCGCGGCGACACCTGGTCGGTCAGCTGCACCGAACCTTCATAGCGCATTTCCGTGAACGTATTTATATCCTGCGTTTTTTCGGTGTACGCGGTGGCCTGAAAGCTGTAATTCTTGTGACCGAAAGTGTTCGGATCCGAATAGCCCAGCAGCGCCCGGTCCTCAATCGTGCTGCCGCGCAACTTCAGCGACAGGGAATCCGCGCGCCCGGTCAGGTTCAGTTTGGAAATTTCCAGAATTCCCCGTGGCGCTGCTTGCACCTGCCCTTGCACCGGGTTCGACGTGCTGGCCAGTCGCTGCACTTCGAATCCGCCGCCGTAAGCCAGCGTGTACCGCTTGGCTTCCTCCACCAGTACCACCAGATCCTTATCGCGGTCCGTCCCGGTGGGGTTTTGCGGTTCGATGGTCACGCGATTAAATACTCCAAGGTTGTAGAGCCGCCGTTGAGACTCGACAACCTGTCCCTGCCGCAGCGGTTTGTTGGGCAACACATCCACTTCGCGGCGTATAACGCCCTCACGGGTGTGCTCATATCCCGAGTACAGAATCCTGCGAACCGTTGTTTGCGGGCCCTCATCAATGTGGTAGGTCAAACGAACCGGCTCCGCCTGTTCAATACCTCTCCCGGATTTTTCTTTATCTTTGTGTTTCCCGTCCTGTTTCTCTTCTGCTTTTGCGCTCGCATCCCCGTTGTTTTCGCCGCCCTCTTTTTTTTCAGTGTTTTGTTCATTCACCCGGTCAGCTTTCGATGTGAAGCTGGCTTCCGGGAAGCCTTCATTGAAATACAGCGCCAGAATCACGTCGCGGTCCGTGGCCACGTTGAAATCCGAGTAAGGCTGCCCGGCCGTGGACGCCACGTCGCCCAGTAATTCTTCTTCCTTGAACGCGTGCACCCCTTCCAGCTTCAGCGAAGCCACGCGGGTCTGTTTGCCTTCCTGGATTTTGTACTGAATGCCCAGATCGCCGGTTTTACCTTTGTAGTTATCGGAGATGACCGCATCCACTTTCGCGTCCAGAAATCCGTTCGCCGAATATAGATTGCGCATCGACTGCGCGTCAGACTCCATCAGTCGCCGGCTGAATCGTCCTGGCGTTCCAAAAGCCCCACCGGCAATTTGCAATCTCGACCGCAACAATTCCGTGCTGAAGTACTGATTGCCGCTCAACTCGATGCTCACCAGCTTGTGTTTGTCTCCGCGCGTCACCTGGTAAGTGATGATCTCTTCCGTTCCTTGAAAGCCATTGGGATTGCCGGCGGTCGGATGAGTGGTGGTGGTGTATTCCACGCTCGAATCAAAATATCCTTCCCGCTCCAGTCGTTCTCGCAGGTTTCTTTTGCCCTCTTCAAGAAGGTCTGCGTCCACGGCGCCTTCCTGGTAAACGGGCACCAGCCTTCGCAATTCGCCTTTCGAAAATTTCGCCCCGCTCACCATTAGTTTCACGCGCGGACCCTGCGAGACCTCCAGGTCCAGGGGGATAGTGTTGCTTGCCGCGTTATATACGCCTCGCCGCACTACCGCGCGCGCCAGCAGGTCGCCTTTTTTCACCAGGAATTTCCGGATACGGTCCGTGCCGCTCAATAATCTTGCGGAGGTTACGGCTCGGCCTTCTTTCATTTTTAACCGCTTCAACAATTCGCTATCGGGATATTCCGTTTCATTCTTCAAGTGCACTACGCCAACCCGCGCACGGGCTCCGGGCTTCACGTGAAAAATCACATCCATTTGATGCGTTTCCGTATGCGGGACGGTCTCCGTCGTGACCACCGCGGTGTATAGCCCTTCCTGATGCAGCGTCTCTACCAGCCGTTCGGCTGCCTCGTCCATCAATTCCCGGTGATAGGTTTGTCCCAGATTCAGTTGCGTGGCTGCGGCGGCGGAAGCGTCGCTCGGTGGGGCTACCAATCCTTCGATGATCACCTGGTTGAAGTAGAGATTTTCACGGACTATAAAATCCAGTCGCACGCCCCCCGCAACCGTGACAATCGCCGCTCGCAGATCGGCATAATTTCCGGTGCGATATAAGAGGCGCAGGCTCTGCGCTACCTGGGCGCGGTCCAGCGGTTGGCCCGGCTCAACCTTTACATCCTTAACGGCCTCCGACAGCACTCGCCCGTCTTCTGCGACAATGCGCGTCGCCACCACCAGCGGCTTTTCGGGCGTGTCGGAGCTCGGGGCGCCGGGCTGATTTTGCGCGCGCGCCGTCGCAACTCCACTAAGGAGCGCGAGCGCCAGGAAACCTCGCAACCCGTTGGCCCTGCTCGATTTCATGCTCAATTTATCTCAGACGAAGCGTAGCACAGCGGCGTTGCCCGCTTTCCCGCGATTGGCGCTATCATCGCTCTAGCGGGCTCCTCTGCAAACCCCGCCAGGGCCGGTTAGTCGTGCAAGATTTTCTCCACGAAAAATATTCGCGGCAAATACTTTTTGATGGCATCGGTCTCTGCGGCCAGGAACGCCTGCTCGCTTCCAGCGCGGTAATCGCCGGATGCGGCGCGATAGGTGCCGCCGCCGCAAACCTGCTGGCACGCGCTGGAGTTGGCCGCCTTCGCATCATCGATCGCGATTTTGTCGAGCCTTCCAACCTCCAGCGGCAGACTTTATTTGACGAATCCGACGCCGCGCAAGCGTTGCCGAAAGCCATCGCCGCCGAGCGCAAGCTCAAGTCCATTAATTCGACCGTCAAGGTTGAAGGCCTGGTAGCCGACATTAATCCCGCCAACGTGAGTGAGCTGCTTAACAGTTTCGATGTCGTGCTGGACGGCACCGATAATTTCGAGACTCGTTTCCTGCTCAATGATTACTCTGTCCAATCAAATCGGCCCTGGATTTACGCTGCCGCTGTCGCCGGCTATGGTCTCTGCATGGCGATTTTGCCCGGCGTGACTGCTTGCCTCGCCTGCCTGCTCGAAGGGCCCGACGCCGTGCTTGGAATGGAAGCAACCTGCGACACCGTGGGCGTATTAGGTCCCATCGTAAATCTGATCGCCTCCCTCGAAGTTGCGGAAGCCATGAAATTGCTGTCTGGCAATGGCGAAGCTCTGCACGGTCGGCTCATCTCTTGTGATGTCTGGACCGGCCATTTTCAATCCGTGCGAATCACCCGCAATTCCAGTTGCCGCGCTTGTGCGCAGCGTGAGTTCATTTATCTTGCAGGCCAGGCGCAACCGCACATCACCATGTGCGGGCGCGATTCCGTGCAGATCCACGAACGCCACCGCTCTCTCGATCTCGCCGCCCTGCAACTTCGACTCGCGCCGACCGTGGAAGGAGTGCGGCATAATGACTTCTTGCTTCGTTTTCGCGTTCCGCCTTACGAGATGACGGTCTTCGCCGATGGCCGCGCCATCTTCAAAGGCACCACCGATCCCGCCGTCGCTCGCTCGCTTTACGCCCGCTACATTGGTTCCTGATACGTCAAGTGACTCCCGTTGTCACGAATGCTGCTCATCAGAACTATTCATGCCTGCAATCTTGACACCTGGAAACTGTAACGTTAGTTTCAAATGAGGATCTGTCCGGGGAGAGGTTGGTTTCGGGGTGTTTTTTCAGTGAGTTGCTGGCATTACGCCGCAATTTGCTAACTTCCTTCTTTCCAGGCAGTCCTACACTGAGGGGGTTCCGATGCAAAATTTTTATAAGCTTGTGGTCGTGGTGTTTTTGTTAAGCGGCCTTATGACTTGCCGCACCTTCGGCCAGGGCGGCGCAACCGGAGCCATCAGTGGCGAAGTGGTGGACAGCAGCGGCGCCACCATCGCTGACGCTGAAATTCAGATAACGGACACTCGCACCGACGCGCTCGCCAGAAAAGTTACCGCGGGTTCTGACGGCTCCTTCGCGGTAACGCTTCTTCCTCCCGGCACTTACTACATCGTTGTGAACAAGCCCGGCTTCTCGCAGGCGCGCGCCGACAATATTGAAGTCCGCGTCACCGAAACCACCCGCGTCACCATCCCCCTGAAGCCCGGAGAAGTCAGCGAACGCGTGGAAATCAATGCGCAGGTCACAACTGTCGAAACCACCAACGCCACTACCGGCGAATCCATCGGCACCGCGACCATCCGCGAACTTCCCCTTGCCACCCAGAATTATCAGCAGCTCTTGTCGCTTTCCTCCGGCACCAACAGCGAGCTCAATGCTTCCGCTCAACTGGGCCGCGGCAACGTTCGCATCGTCGTCAACGGCCAGCGCGAAGACAACAATAATTACCTGATCGAAGGAATCAGCTCCACCGATTACAACGTCGCGCAATCCACCAACGTGCCGCTTCCCAATCCCGACGTCATTCAGGAATTCAAGATCCAGACTTCCCTGTATGACGCCAGCCAGGGCCGCAATGGCGGCGGCAACGTCAACGCCGTGCTGCGCTCCGGCTCCAAGGGGCTGCACGGCGACGTTTACGAATATTTCCGCAACGATGTGCTCAATGCCAACGAGTTTTTTCTTAACGCCGCCGGCGCCCCGCGTCCTCCCGTGAAACAGAATATTTTCGGAGCCAGTCTCGGCGGCCCCGTCGGCACTGAAAAATTTGGCTTCTTCTTTGTGAACTATCAAGGCACCCGCCAGCGCAGCGCCCTTTCTCCCGGCACGCAGATCAATAACCCCGCGCTCCCGATTTTGCCCGCCGACCGCTCCGCCGCGAATCTCGCCGCCACGTTTAGCACTCCTGCCACCGCTCCAACTGCCGCCAATCCCGGAGGCTGCCCTGCCGTACCCATCGCCATTGATCCAGTCATGCAGGCTCTACTCAATTTCAAGAGCAATCAGTTTGGCGGCGATGCCAACGGTTTCTTGATTCCTTCCATCGCGGGTACACCCGGCGTAACGGTTGATCCCGATACGTGCTCCGTCAGCGTGAATTCCGCGCCCTTCATTGTCAGTCGGCCCGGCAAATATACCGATGACCAGTTCACCACCAACTGGGACCGCGAATTCCGCAGCGGCCAGGACAAAGTGTCCGCGCGCTTTTTCTTTTCCAACGCCGACTCGTTCCTGCCTTTCGGCGCAGGTGGATTGCAGGCTTCTCTCGGCGGCACGCTGGCCAGCAGCATCAGCGCCACTGACCTCAACTTCCCTTACGATCTCCCAGTTACCGGCCGCTTCTTCAGCGTGGCCGAAACCCATCTTTTCTCGCCCACGCTCGTCAACGACTTCCGCTTCGGCTACGTGCGCATCAACTACAGCCTGCTGAATATCGCCCCCGTCACCGCCGCCGACTTGGGAATCGATCGCCCCACCAACAACATCACCAATTCCATTTATAAATTCACCCAGTTCGGTTCCTCAGGCTTCCAGATCGGACCGACCCCTCCCGCGGATCAGTTTCAAACCCAGAATAATTACAATTTCCTCGACACCGTCAGCTGGGTGAAGGGCGCGCATATTTTCCGTTTCGGCGGCGAATACACCCGCGTCAATCTCGACAAGCTGTTCCCGCAAACCTTCAACGGACAACTTTTCTTCTTCAATTCGCCGGGATCACCGGCCTCCGGCGGCAATCCCAGTATCGGCGGCCTGACCGACTTCCAGAATCTGCTGCAGGGCGCGCCGGGATCGAGCTTCGGCGGTGGCGGAGTTTTTAATCACAAATATCGCACCAACGATTTCGCCGTCTTCGCCCAGGACGACTGGAAAATTCGTCCGAACTTGACTTTGAATCTGGGGCTGCGCGTGGAAGAATTGGGCGCATTCAAGGATGAAGCCTGCCATATCGGCAACATCGATCTGGATTTGGCCGCCAACAACCAATATCCCTTCATATACGGCGGCTGCGTCAAGAAACTAAACGTGCCCGGCTTGGACGCCACCGGCAACGACAGCACCTACAAAAATAACTATGCCACCGGCTGGGGACCGCGCATCGGCCTGGCCTATGACCTGTTCGGCCATCACACCACCACCGTCCGCGCCGGCTACGGCATTTACTATGTTCGCGAAGACGTTGGCACCGCCGATCAGCTTTCCTTCCAGGGTCCGTTTCTCCCTATCGCTTTCGGTGGAGGGCAGGCGGGCTGCTTGAGCACCTTTTTTTCGGCGACACCCGCAGCAGGCTGTCCTACACCTAACGGCAACGCCTTGCCCGCCGCTGGCACGCTTGATCCTAATTTCGTTCCCTGCCTCGGCGCTTTTCAGGGCTTCCCTGGCGGAGACACCACCGTTTTCCCCAATTACGCCTGCAGCGGCACCGGGCCGGGAGTCATCCCCTCGCAATTTCTGTTCGGACTCGTCGTTCCTAGAAAATTCGTCGCGCCCAGCACGCAACAATGGAACTTGACGGTGCAGCGTTCGCTGGGCCACGAATGGATTCTCGAGTTGGGCTATGTCGGCACGCATGCCGTGCACTTGCGCGAAACTCGCACCATCGGTGCGCAGCTGGCCACTGCGGCACATCCCATCACCATCACCGCGCAGGACGGCACGCCTTACACCATCACCGAAAGCACCTTCAACAATGGCCCGGCGCGTTCCGCGAATCCCGGCGTGAACCTTTACAGCGGCATGCAGCTTTTCGCCAACGATGCCTATTCGCATTACCATTCACTGCAGGCCACGCTGGCTCGCCGCTGGGGAGCCGGCTACTTTCAGGCCGCTTATACCTACTCCAAGTCCACCGACGCCACTTCCACCGGCAACACGGCCTTGAACACCGCCTTCAACGATCAGAGCTCTCTCAATGGCTCGCGCGGCTTGTCCGACTTTGATCGCCCGCATCGCTTTGTCATCAGCTACCGCTACGAACTGCCCTTCTTCCGCGACGCGGAAGGCTGGCGCCGCGCAGCCCTTAGCGGTTGGGCGCTCAGTGGCATCACCATTTTCCAGTCCGGCACGCCCTTCTCGGTTCTGGATAACTCCGCCGGGTTCGCCTATATCGGCGGCCTGCAAGCCGGAGTCGCGGGCGCTCAGCTCGTGGATGGCGGCTCCATCAAAAACGGCTACGCCCACGGCGACATCCACACGCTGGTTGATAACGGATACCTGAACCCCGCCAACTTTACTTTCGCCCCTCCGGCCGATCAGGCTGGTTGCGATGCTGATCCTACCGGGGCCGCTTGCGTTACCGCATTCGGCAACCTCGGCCGCAACATCTATCGCGGACCCTTCCAGCAGAACTGGGATTTTTCGCTGATCAAGAATTTCCGTATCACCGAGCGCCAGGAATTGCGCTTCACTACCGATTTCTTCAACATCTGGAATCACGCGAACTTCGCTAATCCGTCTTCCACCGAAATCTCTAACCCGGCGTTTGGCCGCATCTTCTCCACCGTAGGCACGCCGCGCCTCATCCAGTTCTCCCTGCGCTACGCCTTCTAATTCGCGCGCAGGTTTCTTGATTGGCAGTTGGTTTGTAGTCGGGTGCCCCTCACGCCGCAACTGTGTGTGGGGATTTTGTTCCACGCCGAAGTGAGATCTAAAAAATGGAGCCTATGTCCAACTCAACCCCACGCATCAAACTACTCGAACGTGACGCCGTTACCCCCGAGGCCGCCGCCATCTACGACGCCCTCCTCGCTCAACGAGGTGTCGTCCCCAACATGTTTAAAGCTCTGGCCCACTCTCCCGACATCGCCAAAGGTGTCGCCGGCTTCCTCAAGCCGCTCCTCAGCGATGGCGCGCTGACAGGCTGGTACAAAGAACTCATCGCCGTGCGCATTTCCATCCTCGCCGAATGCGAATACGCCATTCGCGCCCACTCCATCTCCGCGCAAAAAAAGGGCGCCACCGAATCTCAAATCGCCGGCGTCAAAGATTTCGAAACCGCACCGTATTCCGAAAAAGAAAAACTCGGATTCCGCCTTGCCGACCGCCTGCACGGCGGTGGCCGCCACGTCGACGACGCTTTTTACAGCCAACTCCAATCCGCGTTTACCCAGCCGGAACTCGTCGAACTATTTCTCACCGCAGCGGCCTTCGAAATGTTTCCGCGCTTCATTGACGGCCTCCAGATTCCCACCACGCCCGCTCCACTTACTGCGGCGAAGTGATAATATTCTCGGCGGACCTATCCGACCTATCCGACCTATGCGACCTGTTGCAACACGCGTATCACATCTCACCGGTGAAGGCGCTCTCGCCGTTTTCTCCCGCGCCAAGGAACTCGAACGCGATGGCCACTCCATCATCCATCTCGAACTAGGCGAGCCCGATTTTCATCCCGCCGCGCCGGTCGTGGATTCTCTGCGCGACGCGGTAGCCAGTGGCCGCGATCGTTACGTCTCCACCCGCGGCATCCCTGCGCTGCGCGCCGCCGTAGCCGGTTATCTGAAACAAACCCGACGCCTGGAAATACCCAGCGAAGAAGTCTTGATCGCACCCGGCTGCAAAATGGCCCTGTCTCTCGCCATGATGGCGCTCATCGAACCTGGCGCCGAAGTTCTCTATCCCGACCCCAGCTTTCCGATCTATCCATCGTTCACCCGCGGACTCGGCGCCACCGCCGTTCTCGTTCGCGCTCGAAGAGAAAAACAAGTTTCAGCCCGACCTCCAGGAAATCGCCTCGAAAATCACGCCGCGCACCAGTGTGTTGATTTTTAATTCTCCCAACAATCCCACCGGCACGGTTTTCAGCCGCGAAACTCTGCAGCAGATCGCCGATCTCGCGGTGAAGCACGATCTGTGGGTCATCGCCGACGAAATCTACGCGCGCATCGTGTTTAATGGCGAATTTCTCTCCATTCGCTCGCTGCCCGGAATGGCCGAGCGCACCATCATCATTGACGGCTTCTCGAAAAGCTTCGCCATGACCGGATGGCGCCTCGGCTACGCAGTCGCGCCTAAACACATCGTTGATGCCATGGATATGCTGGTCCTCAACACCTTCACCTGCGTCGCGGAATTTACCCAGGTCGCCGCTATCGAAGCCCTCCGCGATTCCACTCGCGCCGTCGATGCCATGGTCACGGAATATCGCAAGCGCCGCGACCTCTTCGTCGCGCGCCTCAATCGCATCCCGGGATTTCGCTGCCAGGTTCCTGACGGCTCCTTTTACGCCTGGGTCAATGTGGAAGACACCGGCCTTCCCGCCGAAGAAGTTGCCCGCCTCCTGCTCGAAGAAGTCGGCGTCGCCGGCATCGCGGGCGCGGCTTTTGGCGCGCAGGGCAAAAATTATCTGCGCTTTTCTCTCGTCAGCGCCCGTCATCTGCTCGAAGAAGCTCTTGATCGCATCGAGCGCTTGTCCGTCCGCTGGCGCGCCGCCGTGGCGCGTTAAATGTTCACAGCTTCAATCACTCGTGCCTAATTTTCCCCACGCGCGTCTAGAATACGGAGCTGCCTCAAAAATGAAACATTTGATTCACTTCGCAATTTCCATTCTCCTGTTCCCGCAGTCGCGTTCACCGCCCGCGCGCAAGCCCGTCCCGCCGCTTCCCCCGCCGAAGTCGCCAAAATTTACGACCGCCTCCTCCCGCAGATCGACAAAATTCCCATCTACGACAATCACTCCCACGCCACTTTCCCGGACGATTCCGACATGGACGCGCAAGCCGCCCCTCCCGGACGAGAGCAGCGTCATGCGCCTGCGCGAAGACAACCCCGAATTCGTCGCCGCCGCTAAATCGCTTTTCGGCTACCCCTATAACGATTTCACTCCCGAGCACGCCAAATGGCTCATAGACAAAAAGAAAGCCGCCGAAGCCTCCGGCACCACCGCTTACTGGGACAGCATTCTCGACAAGCTCAACATTGAAACCTGCCTCGCCAATCGCGTAGCCCTCGCCCCTTATCTCGATCCTAAGCGTTTCCACTGGGTTTTCTTCGTGGACTCTTTTCTCTTTCCTTTTGACAACCGCGACCAGACCGGCAAAAACGGCGACATGGGCGTGTACATCCCCCTCCAGGAAAAAGTTCTGCAGCGGTACAAAAAACAGGAAAACATCACCGCGCCACCCGCCGATCTCGCCGGCTTACGAATCCTTCGTGCGCCAGACGCTCGCCGACAATCAGAAAAAAGGCGCGGTGGCCATGAAGTTTGAAGTCGCCTATTTCCGCTCCTTATATTTCACCGATCCCCCGCGCGAAAAAGCCGAAGCCATCTACGCCAAATATCATTCCGGCGGCGTTCCCTCGGAAGACGAATACCGCACTTTCCAGGATTACATCTTCCGCGTGCTCATCGACCAGGCCGGCAACCTCAAGCTCCCCGTACATTTTCACAGCGCCGTCGGCATCGGAGATTATTTCAGTCTCACCAACGGCAATCCCCTCAATCTCGAAAATGTGCTCCGCGACCCGCGCTACAAAAACACCAATTTCGTCCTGATCCACGGCGGCTATCCGCACACTCTGGAAATGATCTGGCTCACCGCCGCCAAAAACGTCTACACCGACTCCTCGCTCATGGGCTACTACGTGTATCCGTCCGAGCTGAAAAATATTCTCAAGCAGTGGATTTCTCTCTATCCCGAAAAGTTCATGTTCGGTTCCGACGCCTTCCCCTTCAACGACGCCGTCGGCGCGGAAGAAACTTTCTGGCTCGCCGCTCGCTCCGCGCGCACCGCCGTCGCGGAAGCTCTCGCTGAACTGGTCGCCGAAAACGCCATCACCGAGCAAAAAGCTCTTGAACTCGCGCACCTGTATCTGCACGACAACGCCGCCAAACTTTATGGAGAAACAAAATGAGCACTCCCGAATTGAAATACATCGCATGGAAAGACGTCCAGCGCGAACATCTCAATCCACTGATTGATCGCGAAATGGTTGTCGGCGACAAAATCATGCTCGCCCGCGTCCTCATGAAAAAAGGCGCGCACGTCCCGCTGCATCATCATCACAACGAACAGGTCACCTACATCCTCGAAGGCGCCCTGAAATTCAACATTGGCGGCAAGGAAATCGCTCGTTCGCGCCGGCGAAGTTCTCTGCATCCCGTCCAACATGCCGCACGAAGCCTGGGCGCTGGAAGACACCATCGATCTCGATGTCTTTGATCCGCCGCGCGAAGACTGGCTCAACAAAACCGACGACTATCTACGCCACGGCCGCTAAACCCTGAAGCACAACAGCCAGCCCGGTCGCGCATTCATCATTCGCGCCAGTTAAAGCCGTAGACAAACCGCTACCGGGTTGTTTACCGTATTCCAGTGGTCTGATTCCAGGCGTGGGGTCAGCCCTCAAGGGGAACATCATGAAGAGGCTATTAACAGCGTCACTACTGCTGTGCGCGAGTGTGTATACCGCCCAGGCGCAGGAAGCCGGTTTTAACGGCGCGCCGCCGGCCACCAATGTCGCCGCGAGCTTTGATACCACCAGTGGCGCGCGCGTGCCATTCGTGAAGCCTTTGCCGCAAGGCGGCCCGATCTTTATCGCCGACGCTCGCGACATGTCAGCAGCAAACTCCGCGCCACCCGCCACCATGGTTACCGCATTAACCATCCCCATGGAGGCCGGTGATCCCGCCGCCGCTGAACCTTCTCCCGAGCCGAAACCCGCTCCCAGATTTATATATAGCGACCGCGACGACTATCGCTGGCAACTTGCTTTGGGTGTTTCCTTCGAGCGCTTCAGGTCCTCCATTTACAGCGCCAGCGCTATCGGCAGCGCCACCAGCCTTACGTATTTTCTGAATGACTGGCTCGGTGCCGAAGGCAATGTGAATACTTTTTTCGCTCCCACTATCTGGAATGGTGAGCACATTAAACTTGTAAATTATGGCGTAGGTCCAAAAATCACCTGGCGCCGCCCACGCTGGGAGCCGTGGTTCCACGCTCTGGTTGGCGGCACTCATGCCCTTCCGCAGACTGCTGGGCATAGCCAGAACGGCTTCGGCCTGCAGGCAGGCGGTGGCGCCGACTACCGCTTCGCTCCACGATTGTCCGCGCGTGTGGAGCTCAACTACGTCGCCACTCGCCTGTTCGGTCAGTGGCAGAACAACGGCCAGGCGGCCGTTGCCTTGGTCTTCCACTTTTAAGCCCAAATTTTCCGCGGGAATTTGTCGGTTGAAAGCCTGAATACCGGCGAAGTTTACGGGTGTATCGTAGCAGGCACGGGCCGCCCCATGGATTTTGCGTACTCTGCTTCAAATAGCGGGCTGGCAGAAAACTCCTGGCTCAAGTCATGCAGAAGTTTTTGCGCCAGCGCGTCCTGTTTCTCCCGCCGCGCCGCCAGCGCCAGCATTATTTTTGCAAACGGCCGCAGGTACAACCCGGAATCCGCGGACTTTTCCAGCTGCTGCATCCCCAGTTTCTTGTCTCCGTGCACACCGCCAAACGTCAGAACAAATCTCATCCCGCCCGACAGGCTTCCGATAATGTAGTTCGCCGAACCCAGCGCCACGTACGCGTCGTTGGCGTCCGGCCGCTGCCGCAGCAAAGTCTTGGCATACTCGTTGGCCAGCTTCAAAAGCTTCAGCGCTTCCAGCCGTTCCTTACGCAAAATCATGTCCGCGTCGGATTCCATGCCCGCCGCCAGCGTCAACGCGAAAAGCGCTTCGGTATCGTGGGGATTGGCCTTCAATCGTTGATTCGCCAGTGTTCGCGTCCTCACCAGCGCGCCTTGAAACTGGCTCATCAGTTCCGCGCTGGGTTTGCCTTCGATGCCGCCCAGGAATTTCTTTTCGTTCAGAAAAAAATCGCTCGTCAGCACCCCCTGCCGGTAAAACTCTTCGAACAAATAGCTGGCCGCGACGGCCACCTCGCCAAACGGTTCCTGCGGGTGGCGCGATTCCCATTCGTTAAATTTCGCGCGCGCTTCCGGGAATTTTTGCGTGTAAAGAAGCTCGAACCCGGAGGTCAGCTCTGGCATCGGTGTGAATGATGGCGCCAATGTGTCGCGCCCGGCATCGCTCTCTCGCTCAGCGGCCGCGGTTGACGATGTAAGGGCCACCGCCGCGAGAAGCGGCAAGCACCAACTTGTTCAAATGCCGCCTTGCAGAGTTGTTCATCGGTAGATCTTCAGTACGCGGTTAGAACAGTCCGGGCAGGAATCGTGGCTTGCTGGCCATAGCCGATCGGTAATCCGCATTTGCGAACAAAACCCGCTCTTCCGTGGCCAATCGTTGTGACAGCACCAGAATGTGTGCCGCTGCCCCCACTAACGCGGTGATCCACGCCGTGTGAATCAGTGGCAGCGCCACCATCTCCGTAAATACCGCTGCATAGTTAGGATGCCGAACGAAGCGGAAAGGTCCCGAAACGATCACGCCGAGCTTGGTGGAATCCACCACCTGCACGTTCCAGTGTTCGCCCAGCGTGCGAATCACCCACCAGCGCACCGCGTTGGCCGCCAGAAAAATAGCGAACATCACGCCTGCGAGCAGCGGAATAAATGGGCGATGCAGAAAAACCACTTCCAGTGCCGCCCCAATCAGCACCGCGGTATGCAGGGCCACCATCCAGCCAAATCGCGGCTCCGAAACTTTGGAAGCGCCGCGCGCCGCCATGCTGGCCTGGTGCCGGCGCGAGATCTGCAGTTCCACGATCCGCATAGCCGCCACCGCTACCAGCAGCGCCAGAAATCCAATAACGGTTATGTCCATTGCAGCAGCAAAAATTCCGCGCTGAATCCTGGACCAAACGCCGCCAGCAGCGCATACTCACCGGATTTCAGCGGGCGCTTTTCCAGCCATTCCTGCAGAATAAAAAGTATCGTCGCGCTCGACAAATTGCCGACATTCGCCAGAATGTCCCACGAAGGTTGCGTCTGGCACTGCGTCAGCCCCAGTTGGGTTTCCACGTTGCCCAGCAGGCGCGCGCCACCCGGGTGCAGAATCCACCCCTTGATCTCTTCGCGCGTTCTTCCGCAGCGATCCAGAAATCCGTCCACCAGCTCGTTGATCTTCGCGCCAATCATTTCCGGCACATCCTTGGCCAGCAGGATGTGAAATCCGGAATCGCGCAAATCAAATCCCATAGCTCCCAGCGAGTCTGGAAATGTATACGTTTCCGAAACCAGGATCTTCGGCCCGCGCACCGCATCTCTTCCGCTTACCACCACCGCCGCCGCCCCATCGCCAAACAGAATCGATGAAATCAGGTTCGCCTGCGAAATATCTTTGCGCTGAAACGTCAGCGAGGGCAATTCCACCGCGATCACCAGGACGTTTGCCCCTGGTTCGCGCCTTCAGATAATCCGCCGCGCGCCCCAGTGCCATCGCTCCCGCCGCGCATCCCAGCTCTGTAAAGGGCATTCGCCGCACGTTGGGGCGAAAACCCATCAGGTGGATCAGGTGCGCATCCAGGGACGGAATCATGAAACCCGTGCACGACACGGTGATGATCAGATCGATGTCCGTGGGCTTGAGCCCCGCGCGTTCCAGGCACTTCTCCGCCGCTTCACGCCCCAGTTTGATGGCGTGTTCCATGTATTCTTCGTTGGTCTTGGAGAGCGCCCGCGGCTCCACGATGTAGTCCATCGGAAAAATCGCGTGGCGTTTGTCCACCCGCGCGTTGTCCACGATGCTCATCATCGCTTCCACCTTGCGCTCCGGAATATCAAACACCCGCCCCATGTAATACTTCATGTCCGCGCGCGTAATGGTGTGTGGAGGCAAAGCGGTCGCCGTCGCAGCGATAGTGCTTTGGCCCGAGGAAGCCAGTCGTTCGGTAGTTTTTTGGTTCAACGAAGCCCCTGTTGGTCTTTAGTGTGGCACGAATAGTGACGCCGATGGTGGCTCAAATTGCATCCAACCCCATTGAATGCAACATGCAACATTTCTCTTGTATGGCTGGCAAGCGGTAGACTGTACCTCATTCCAGCAGGAAATCACTGCAATATTTCTCTTGCAGCCCAACCACCGCTCGTGGGGAATTTGATCACGTTAAGCCACAGCCGCTGCTAATGGATGACGGCAAATTGCGGCCATCTGCCTCAGCTCTCCTGGCTAGCCCGAATCTCCTGCCACCGCCGCGGCCGCCGGTTCTGCTGCAAAATTTTCTTGCGCAAGCGGATGGACTTGGGCGTAATCTCCACGAATTCATCGTCGGCAATAAACTCAATCGCCTGCTCCAGGCTCAATTCCCGGTGCGGGATCAGACGAATCGCTTCGTCCGCGCTGGAAGAGCGCATATTCGTCTGCTTTTTTTCTTTGCGTGACGTTCACGTCCATGTCCTGCTCGCGCGAATTCTCGCCCACGATCATTCCTTCATACACATCAATCGCCGGCCCGATAAACAGTTCCCCGCGCTCCTGAATATTCCACAACGCAAACGCTGTAGACGGTCCGCTGCGATCCGCCACCAGCGCGCCGGTGGGACGCAGCGCCATTTCTCCGGCGTAATCCGTCCAGCCTTCAAAAATCGAATGAATCAGCGCCGTCCCGCGAGTATCCGTCAGCAACTGGCTGCGCAACCCAATCAATCCCGCGCGAAGGAATTTTGAAATCCATGCGCACGCGCCCGGAGCCGTGATTGCTCATCTTCAGCATTTCGCCGCGCCGGCTGCCCATGCGTTTCCATGATGATGCCGATGAAATTTTCCGGAACGTCAATCACCAGACGCTCCAGCGGCTCCATCTTCTTGCCATTTTCGTTGCGCACCACGATTTCCGGCTTGCCCACCATCAACTCAAAGCCTTCGCGCCGCATGGTCTCGATCAAAATCGCCAGTTGCAGTTCGCCGCGCCCCAGCACGCGAAACGATTCCGGCGTGTCCGTATCTTCCACGCGAATCGAAACGTTGGTCAGCAGCTCTTTCTGCAAGCGGTCGCGCAAATCGCGCGAAGTCAGATAGCTGCCATCTTTTCCCGACAAGCGGACTGCTGTTCACCGTGAAAATCATCGCCAGCGTCGGCTCGTCGATCAGCAGCGGTTCCAGCGGCAACGGGATTCGCCAGATCGGTAATGCTCTCCCCGATCTGAATCCCTTCCACGCCTGCGATGGCTACGAGGTCGCCCGGCCGGCACGCTCTGCGCTTCGTCGCGCTCCAACCCGCGAAAGGTATACAGCTTGGTGATCCGCGTGGTAACCAGCTTTCCATCCAGCTTGAAAATTCCTACTTCGTCGCCGCGCTTCAACGTGCCGTTGAACACGCGTCCAATCGCGATGCGTCCCAGAAATTCGCTGTAGTCCAGGTTCATCACCTGAATTTGCAGCACTCCTTCCGGATCGCCGGGCGGCGGAGGAATGGACTTCACGATCGCTTCAAACAGCGGCAGCAGATCTTTGGAATCGTCGCCGAGTTTGCGATAAGCCACGCCGTCGCGCGCGTTGGTGTAGATCACCGGAAAATCCAGTTGATCTTCCGTCGCGTCCAGGTCGATAAACAAATCGTAGATTTCGTCCAGCACTTCCTTGGCGCGCGCATCCACGCGATCGATCTTGTTCAGCACAATCATCGGCGGCAGCTTCGCGGCCAGCGCCTTCTGCAAAACGTAACGCGTTTGCGGCAGCGGCCCTTCGCTGGCATCCACCAGCAGCAAAACTCCGTCCACCATGCGCAGCGCGCGCTCCACTTCCCCGCCAAAATCGCTGTGGCCCGGCGTATCCACGATGTTGATCTTGGTGTCGTGAAAAAACAGCGCGGTGTTTTTAGCCAGAATGGTGATGCCCCGCTCGCGCTCCAGGTCGTTGGAATCCATCACGCGCTCGACCAGCGCTTCGTTGGCGCGAAAGATTCCGCTCTGCCGCAGCATGGCGTCCACCAGCGTGGTCTTTCCATGGTCTACGTGCGCGATGATGGCGATGTTGCGAATGTTCTCACTCATAAAATTTTAGCGTCGTGTAGCCGCACCGCGGCCAAGTCAGTAAAGACAAAAATAGCTGCTGTAACAACCAGCAGCCCGGACGGTTCTCCTCGTATTCTCAGGTGTGGTCGAGCCCACACAGTTTATCAGACCGCATCGCTCCTAACCAGCGCTGTCACGCAATAGTGCCCGCATTCGAACGCTTTTCGCCGGATTCACACGGCGTTCGAACGTGATGTTTTCACGTGAAAACGGCACCTTGTAAATCATTCGAATACTTTGCATAACTCAGAAACTCCGGTATTTGCGCAAGAGTGGTATTCGAATAGCACTTTTGTTACTAAGCTCTAACTAAATTTAAAGCCCTACTTCAATTGTCGGCGCGCCGACATTCTCGTGGCCTCAATTTTTAGAGCTATCACTCCGCGTGGTAAACTCTGCGCCCTGTAACCAAATATTTCGAACGCCTGAGGTGTCATGCCCCTACGACCTATTCCTCTCACTGCTAAAACGTCACTGCTCCTGATAACTTTTGCATTCTCCGCCGTTGCCGGCTTCGCTCAGGAAGCAAAAGCGCCGGCCTACACCGAAATCTTCGACAAAAAAGAAGTGATGATTGCCGCGCGCGACGGCAACAAGCTGCACACCGAAATTTACACGCCAAAAAATTCCAAAGAACCGCTCCCCATCATCTTTGAGCGCACGCCCTACGGCATTTCCGCCGCCGGATAAAGGCTTCAGCCACCATGCTCGACGCGCTACGCGGATATGATTCCCGAAGGCTATATCTTTGCCTTCCAGGACATTCGCGGCCGCTACGGCTTCGCAAGGACAATTCGTGATGAACCGGCCCATTCACGATCCCGCGCGATACCAAGGGCGTGGACGAAAGCACCGACACCTACGACACCATCGACTGGCTGGTGAAAAACGTAAAGCACAACAATGGCCGCGTGGGCATGGACGGCATTTCCTACGACGGCTTTCTGGTCACCATGGGCATGATCAATCCGCATCCCGCGCTCAAAGCCGTTTCCGAGCAAGCCTGCATGGGCGACACCTTCCTCGGCGACGATTTCTTTCACAATGGCGCGTTCCGTCTCAGCTATGGCTTCGAATATTCCGCGCTGCTGGAAACCTCCACCGAAAATTTCCAATTTCCCTTCGATCGCTTCGATGTCTACGACTGGTATCTGCGCCTGGGCCCGCTTTCCAACGCCAACGAAAAATATTTCCACGGCAAGATTCCCACCTGGAACAATTTCGTCGCCCACAACAGCTACGACGAATTCTGGAAAAAACACGCCGTCGCCTACGGCCTGAAAGAAGCCGACCGTCCCTAATCTGAATGTCGCCGGCTGGTGGGACCAGGAAGATTTCTACGGCCCGATGTTCACTTACGAAAATCTCGAAAAATCCGACCGGAAAAATCTCAATTATCTGGTCGTCGGCCCCTGGAATCATGGCGGCTGGGGCCACGGCCCGGGAAATACGCTCGGCGAAATTCCGTTTGGCAGCGACACTGGCGTTTATTTTCGCCAGCAGGTCGAAGCCCCATGGTTTGCGTACTGGCTGAAAGACAAAGGCACGTTGCCGCTCAAGGAAGCGCTGCTTTTCCAGACCGGCAGCGACATCTGGACGTCCTTCGATTCCTGGCCGCCCAAGCAGGCCCAAGCCCGCAACCTATACTTTCACGAAGACGGCGCGCTTTCCTTCGACGCGCCGCAAATCCGATTCCAAAGAAGACTTCGACAGCTACGTCAGCGACCCCGCGCACCCGGTCCCTAATCGCCATCGCCCGGTGGACATGCACCTATCCCGCAGGATCATCCCGGCGCTGGTACACCTGGCTCGTCCAGGACCAGCGCTTCGTGGACCAGCGCCCCGACGTGCTCACCTGGCAAACCGGCGAACTGAAAGAAGACCTGACCATCGCCGGGCAACGTCACCGCCAAACTTTTCGCCTCCACCACCGGCACCGACAGCGACTGGGTCGTCAAACTGATCGATGTCTATCCCGAAAAATATCCGCAGGACTGGAAGCTCTCCGGCTACGAGTTGATGATCTCCGACGAAATCTTCCGCGGCCGCTTCCAGAAATCCATGGAAAAGCCCGAACCCTTGCAAGCCAACGCAGTCACGCCCTTTACCATCGACCTGCACTCCGCCAATCACGTCTTCAAAAAAGGCCACCGCATCATGGTGCAGGTGCAAAGCACCTGGTTCCCGCTCTACGACCGCAACCCCCAGAAATTCGTGCCCAACATCTTCGAAGCCCAAGCCGGCGACTTCCAGACAGCCACCCAGCACATCTACCGCTCCAAGGCCCATCCATCGAGCGTCGAGATTTCAGTCATCCCGGGCGACGTAGCGGTTGCAAAGCCCTGATGGCGTGAGTGTTGCGATGCTGAAGGCTGGCTTCCAATATACGAATAGCCCGAAAAATCGAAGCCCGCGCCCAATAGGAGCATCTCGTTGACCTGCCTTTCGAGGGGCTGCTATTGAACACGGGCGTCGATGGTTCTTGGGACTAATGGGCTTAGAGAATGTTTTTCTCGAAGGCCTCCTTCTCAAGGTAAGAAGACTGCCGAGAACCGCTCTCACAAACGAAAGCGGTACACCGGATGGCTCGATGAATATCCCAGCCCTACGCTGCCTGTCAAAAGACCTCCACGTGACTTGATAAGGCCATTTTATGTAATAAGTTAGCCTGTTCAATGACCTGTTCCATGTGCTATAGTCCCGCAGATTTACAAGGCAAATAATGGCATCAGAAGTCCAACCTGTCCGAACGGTTCGCTTTGGTCTGTTCGATGTGGATCTGGTCAACGGGATACTATCCCGCCAAGGCACCCGCCTCAAGCTACAAGAGCAACCCTTCCGCATCCTGACCATGCTGTTACAAAAGCCGGGAGAAATTGTCACCCGCGAAGAGTTGCGCCAGGCGCTTTGGTCAGAGGGCACCTACGTCAACTTTGACGGCAGCCTTAATGCCGCTCTAAAAAAATTACGGTCTTGCTTGCAGGACGACGCCGAAAATCCCCGTTTTATCGAAACTGTTCCCCGCCAGGGTTATCGGTTCCTCGCCCCGGTCCACCAGATATACGCCCGGGCCAACCCTGGCCCCGGACTTGTGCACATTCCTGACACCGATACCGGCAGTGTCGAGATTCGCCTGTCCATGCAGCCGGAATTTTCGCCGGAGAAAGCGGCGGAACTGCAACGCGCCCGTCACCGGGACGAACAAGCCCGGAAATGGGCGGACGTCGCGTTACTGGCGGCTGCAATTCTTTTCGGATCGTGGCTGCTTTTTTATATCGTTTATCCCGTCCCCCATCCCAGCGTGCAGCGCATGGTGCGCATCACCAACGCCGGTGACATTGACGAAACCGGCGGCATCGTTTCCGACGGCAGCCGGATATTCTTTCTGGAACGTTTTGGCGGCCGCTGGCACCTGATGCAGACTTCCGTGGAAGGTGGCAACGCCGAAGTTGTAGCCGCGCCTTTTGCCAACACTCGCCTGTTTGCAATTTCACCGGATCACTCGGAATTTTTGATTGGCGAGTTCAGCCGGCCTGACGATGAAATGCCGCTGTGGCTATGGCCGGTGCAGGGTGGCGCGCCACGCCGCCTTGGCGAAGCCGTCGGCCGCGATCCGGCGTGGTCACCGGATGGCGGTCAAATTGTTTTTGTACATGAACGCAGCCTGTACGTGATCCATCCCGACGGAACGCAACTGCACGAAATTGCCCGGCCCAGCGGCAAACCGCATGCGCCTGCGTGGTCGGGCGACGGCGATACCATTCGATTCCATGCTGACAGCGGCAGCAACGTGGCTTCCGTGTGGGAAATGAACGCGGATGGCAGCAAGCTGCACCGGTTCCTCGCTAACGTGCCGCATCCGACTTCGCAGTCCGCCGGCCAGTGGACCGCTGATGGAAAATATTTTTTATTTTCTGGATGCGAAAACAACGAATGCAATCTCTGGGCTATTCGCGAAGCGTGGAACTGGTTTCGCAGAACCCATTCGAGCCCGGTACAGTTGACGCGCGGACCGGACTCCTTGCACGTTTCGATCCCCGGACAAACCGGTTCGCGAGTGTTCGCTTTCAGCCTGCGCTCGCAGCGCGAGCTCAAGAAAATCGATGTACGCACCGGCGCTTCAGCGTTTCTGGTGCCTAACATCCGGGCCGACGAGGCGGTGGTATCTCCGAACGGCCAATCACTTCTTTATGTGGACCGGCCGGACGGTTCCCTGTGGTTGAGCAAAATAGACAGCAACAAGCAATTACGTCTGACCAACGCTTCGCTGGTTGCGACCGCGCCGCGTTGGTCGCGCGACGGCAAGAGGCTGCTGTTTACCGGCGTGCAATTGGGGCATGCCAAGCAGATATATATTCAATCGACGGACGGCGGGGCGCTTCGCGCGGTTCTTCCGGGGGGCCGCGAAGGAACTTCCGCGGACTGGTCCCCGGACGGCACGCAGCTGGTGGTCAGCATGCGCGACGTAAAAATCCAACCCAAGTTTGGAATCTATCTTTTTAAGCCGCAAACCGGAGAATTCACTTTATTGCCGGAGTCACGAGGCCTCGCGGAGCCACGCTGGTCTCCCGACGGCCGCTATGTGGCGGCGCTCAGCGAAGATCATCGCCATTTAGTTTTGTACGATTTCCAAACTGAAAAATGGAATTCGCTCGCGGAAGGCGGACTGATCGGTATCCCGTGTTGGTCGGACGATAGCGCGACCATTTATTTCCAGGATCAGTTGGAGAAGGAACAATCCGTGTTTCGGGTGGGCGCTGTGCACGGAGCCGTCGAGCGAATTCACAACTTCAGCGACGTGCAGCAAAGTCCCGGGCGTTACATTTTCAATGGACTGGATGCCCAAGGCTCGTTGTACGTGACGGTCGAGCGCGGCCTCACCGATATTTACGCTTTGGACCTGGACCTGCCGTAGTCAGGCGACCCTGGCGCCGCAACTGGCATTTCGCGGCGAACCTTACTTTTTTCGGTTGTAAATGAAATCGTATTCCACATTCCACGTTTTGCCATTGTCGGTAGAGCCCCGGCTGAATTGCCGCACCTTGTCAGGGGCCAGTGGAATAAATTGCAAATGACGTTTTAATTTAGTGCCATCCTTTTGCGGAATGTCGTCGGTGTAATAATCCATGACGCCATCCTTCAGGTTTCCGTAAAAGTGAATTGTGCCCCCGGCATTGTCGTTCCAGAATTGCTCCCAGCGGTGGAGATCTGGATTGTAAATGTTGTAGCTCTTGCCCTCGTACCCAGTATTGCCGCCACTGGTCCAGTTCTCCTGAATGACGCAATCACCCAGAATGAGCTCGATCTTGCTATCGCCGGCCGGGCTGGCACCGTCGGCAGTCACTACTTGCCATTCGCCAACCCAGAAATCGAATTGCCGGTTGACCGGATTGTAGGCACAGGGCTTCAGATTGTGGTTGGCCTGCTCGACCACTTTTGCGAAACGCGCGTCGGCACGAAGTGCCGACAGTTCCTCGTCGGAGTTTAGTCGCGCTGCGTCGTTGAAACCATCTTCGGTGGATTTCTGCAGATATTTGAAGGCGTTCTCCGAGTCGCGCTTAGACGCGTACGCCACTCCAATTCCGTATTCCGCTGCGCCCGTGGCCCCGCCGACCGATTGTGCGCATTTCTGGTAAGCGGCGATGGCTTCATCTTGTTTTCCTAAGCCGTGAAGCGAAGCACCCAGCCTGTACCAGGCGCGGGCATTATCGGGGTGCGCTTTGGTAATCGCCCCATACAGCTCGGCAGCCTCCGCCCAGTTCTTGGCTTGATACGACTGATCTGCCTGGGCCGCCAGGTCCATTGACGACGCGGCTTGGTCCGGCGGCATGGTGCGGGCAGTGCTGCAAAGCAGGGTGGGAACAAGGAAAAGACCAGAAGCAAAAGATAAAAGAGACCTGCGACCGCAGAGGCGTTGCGCCATAAGACCCATCCTGGTTGGTAGATGTCAGCGAGATTCGGGCAGCCTGTCTCAGCCCTGATGCCTGCTTTAGACGTGGGCGAGGTACATCCGCAGCGGACCGATCGCCCCGTTCAGTTACATACCTTTGTAAATTTAGAGCAATTTAGACACGTATATAGGCGGGTAGTGGGGTACGCGCGCCCGGGAGGGAGCCGGGCGCCCGCAACTCTTCCGAAAGTTATGAAACATTGCAGAAATTCTGTCGTATCTAAAGAAAACGCAATGAGGTGGCTTGCGTCTATAGATGTACGGGTGATGTCAATGACACTGGGAGTGGTCCCCATGCAGGAAAGCTACGAGCCGGCGAGCACGGTTAGCAACATTTTGTCGTCCGGGCGTTATATTCACCTGGGACCGTTTCAAATTGATCAGCAACGCCAGGAAATCACCAGAAATGGCGAACGGCTCAAGTTGCAGGGTAAAGTTTACCAAGTGCTGATGGCGCTGCTGGAAAAACCGGGTGAGGTGGTCACTCGCGACGAGATTCGCCAGAAGTTGTGGCCGGCGGAGACTCACGTCAATTATGACGCCAATGTTAACACCACTGTTAATAAGCTCAGGCTGGCGCTGGGGGATTCCTCGGATAAGCCCGTTTATATTGAAACCATTCCCCGCAAGGGCTATTGCCTGCTGGTGCAGCCAGAGATTTCTGCCGCTCCGAAGAGCGCCGCGGCTCTTCGCGTTGAAACGGTAGAAGCACAGATTGCGCCCGGCGAAGCAGCCAAATCCAAGACAGCCATGTGGATCATTGTGGGCGTGATTGGGCTGATTGTGTCCGGGATGCTCATCGGCGCGGCCATGACACGTTTCTGGATTTCGCATATGGGCCCGGTTTCGCGCTGGCCGTAAAAGTTACGCGTGCCGCCTGGTTGGCGGCCTGACGTGTCACGAATTGTTCCAGGAATTCGATGCAGTCCCTCGACCTGGCAACCTGCTTCTCCAATTGATTCCATGTAAAATTTCAGTCCATGCTTACGGCTATTACGCGCGGCGTCAGCGGTGCGCTTGTGAATTGCGAATTGACGTTTGTAGATCGCGCGCCGATTGACCTCGAAAAAGCCGTCCAGCAGCATCACGACTACGAGAACATGCTCAAGCACTTCGGCGCTCAGGTGCAATCCCTGCCTGCGGAAAACACTTTGCCTGACTCCATGTTTGTGGAAGATCCCGCGATTGTTTTGGATGAACTGGCGGTGATCTTTCCGCTGGGCACAGAGTCGCGCCGCGCTGAAGCCGTGTCGCTGGCACTGGCTATCGCGGCCTACCGGCAGTTGAAACACGTGAAGTTGCCGGGCACGGCGGAAGGCGGCGACATCCTGCGAGTTGGCCGGCAATTATTTGTGGGACTCTCAACGCGTACCAATGAAGAAGGCATCCGGCAGCTGCGGTCGATTGTGGAACCTTTTAATTACCGGGTGACGGCAGTGCCGGTGACCGGCTGCCTGCATCTGAAATCCGCTGTTACTTTTTTGGGACGAAATACGCTGCTCGCAAATCGACAATGGTTCGATGTTTCATTGTTCACCGGATTCGATTGGATCGACGTCGCCCCGGAAGAACCGCACGCGGCCAACGCCCTGGCGTTCGGCAACACAGTAGTTCTGCCGGCTTCATTTCCGCGCACGCGCTCGCGCATTGAAGCGCGCAGATTTGACGTGACGCCACTGGATATTTCGGAACTACAAAAGGCCGAATCCGGGCTGACCTGCTCCAGCTTGTTGTTTGACGCGTAGTCAAAGTATTCGAAAGAAAAGAAATGACCACCGAGAGTTGGTGGCAATTTTTATTTCCTGCTGACAATCGATCAGCCCGAGCCCAACCCTATAACCCGGGGGCAGCCGAATCAAACCCGGCACTAACCCCTGGCTTCAAAATCAACCGATCAATCCGGTTTCTTGATGAGCGGGCCGGCTTGTTCGATGCTTCCCGGTACCAGCACTGTCTTTACTTCTGTTTTCTGCCCAGCCAGCAAATTTATTTCCGTGTCGTAAGTGCGGTAGCCGGGCAGCTCCACCTTAATGCGATGTTTGCCAGGGCTGATCAACATCGAACGGAAAGCGCCGCCAAATTCGCTGGCGTGTCCGACATACTTATCGTCCAAAAATACGGCAGCGCGCTTCGGCTCGATGTTCAGTTTTAAAGTTGCGGTGATATCCGGGGAAGTCGCACGCGGACTCTTGATCATCACGGCGTTGACGACTTGAGCCTGACCAGGTTCGATGATCACGGTTTTCTTGAAGTCCTCGTAGCCGGACTGGCGCACTGAAATTTCGTGGGATCCAGGCAGCAACATCACTTTCTTGTTGCCCTTCAGTTCCTTCAGGTAGCCGACGTATTGACCATCGACCCACACGCCCGCTTCTTTTTCGGTCTTGGTGGTGCCCTCAAACTTCACTTCGCCCATCACCTGGTTTTGCGCGACGGCGCGAGGAGCATTGATGGAAAGGGTCAAAGCCAAAGGCAAAGTCAAAAACAAGCCTGCATAGAGATTATTCTTCACGTGGTTCTCCTCAGTTGCTGCGGCACAGCATTGGATACTTATGGCGCAGGTTTGGTTTCGTCTGCGTACTGGCTGGAGATAATATTTTACCTCACATTCCGGCGGGTTGTTCGTATGTTGTCATTCGCACTAATCGCCGTGTAAAACCTTCGCCATTCCATTAGAATCGCGGCGCACAAAGAAACGAATCGCGCGGGAGGACCAATGGGTTTCGGCGGTCGCATGGCGGAGATTCGCGACGGCTTCGAGCGCCCCTTCTGGGTCGCCAACATCAGCGAACTCTTCGAACGCCTTTCTTACTATGCGGCGTTTGCATCGCTGGCGCGTTATCTGCACGAGACGCTGAGTTTTCCGGCGGCGCAGGCCAGCAGCCTCACTGGTTTATTCGGCGGACTGGTGTGGTTTCTGGCGGCGTTTGGCGGAACGCTCGCGGATCGCCTGGGCTTTCGGCGGTCTCTTTCTCTCGCCTACTTTGTTTTAAGTTGTTCGTATTTTCTGCTGGGTTCCCTGGGCGCCTCATGGATCGCGCCATTGCGCTCGGCGGTACCGCTGTGGTTGCTGGTGGGATTTGTCCTGATGCTGCCCGCGCTGGGCATCGCGCTGGTGAAGCCCTGCGTGGTGGGCACAACCGCGCGCGCTTCGAAAGAAAATGTCCGTTCCATCGGCTATTCCATCTACTACACGCTCGTGAATATCGGCGGAGCCGCGGGCCCGTACATGGCCTCGTACGTACACCAGCACATGCGGGTAGAAAACGTTTTTCTGGCCGCGGCGCTGAGCGTGTTCCTGATGTTTTTCGCGGTGCTCTTGTTTTTCAAAGAGCCGCGGCGCTCCAGCGAAACGCAGACAGTCAGCGCCGGCCAGGCGCTCCGGAATTTTGCGACGGTGCTGACGAATCCACGTTTCATGATTTTTCTTCTGATTTTTTCCGGCTACTGGATCGTGTACTGGCAGGAATTCATTATTTTACCGATCTATGTACATGACTACGTCAACTCCAGCACCAATACCGAAAAAATGCTGGTAACCGGGCCGCTGACGGTGATTGCATTTCAGCTGCTGGTGAGCTTTCTGATGAAGCAAGTGGCGGCGTTCCGCGCCATCACGCTGGGGACGTTGATTTCGGCGCTGGCATGGCTGATTTTGGCAGTGCATCCCAGCCCGGTCATGGCCTATTTGACGTTGTCCGCGGTGGCGCTGGGCGAAATCGTGCAGTCGCCGCGATACTACGAATACATTTCGAGGCTTGCACCGGCGGGGCAGCAGGGCACCTACATGGGCTTTGCATTTTTACCGTTGGGCATTGGTTCATTTGTTGCCGGGCCGCTCGGTGGATTTTTGCTGCATTACTTTGGCGAAGTGCGCCATCAGCCACAGCGAGTCTGGTGGGTGGTCACCGCCATCGGCGTGCTCACCGCGTTCCTGCTGTACATCTACGACCGCATCGTTAAGCCCGGCGTTGTCGCGACACCATAGAGCTTCAGAAATAAATTCAATTCACCAGGCGACGAAGGGAATCCAGCGCTTCCCGTGCCAAACCATAGCGCGGCTCAACTTCCAGGGCTTCTTCAAAACATCGCGCGGCGCGCGCATACATTTCTTTTCCCAGGTAGGCGCGGCCGAGGTTGTAGTGAGGGAAATGGCGCGGCTCATAGCGCTTAGCTTCCACGGCACGCTCAAGCCAGGGGATGGCCTCATCAAAGCGGCGCTGTTCGATTAAATATGCGCCAATGTCGTTGTAGGGATTGCCAAATTCCGGATCGATGTCGATGGCGCGACGGCATTCGGCGATGGCGTCGTCGAGTTTGCCCTGAAAATGATACGTCCAGCCAAGAAAGGTATGCGCTTCCGCAGTAGGATGCAGTTCCAAAGAAGACTGATAAAGCTCCACAGCGCGATCGTAATCGCCCTCCATTTGCGCCTGATAGGCGTCCTGAAGCACTTCCCAAGCCCGCATTAAGGTTTCCTGACTCATGATTTCTGATTGTTAGCACACGGAAAGTGAAGGGTCAAAAGTACCAACGTCTATTCGGCGCGAAGTGCCAACCTGTCCTTTGTGCCGGTATACGCTTTAACCCTGAGTGAAATGTGCGGTAATAAATGTAGAATATGAGCAGATTCGGATCGCCGATATATTGGGGGAGCTGTGAAAAGCGTCCAGATTATGATGGGTGTAGCCGCACTGGGACTGTGTGGATTCGTCTTTGCGCAGGATCAACCCGCGAAAAAGTCAGCCGCGGGCGGCGCGTCCAAGAGTTCGTCCGCTGCCGCAGCGCGCGGCAAGGAAGTCTTCGACAAAAAGTGCGCAGTGTGCCATTACGCCGACAGCGACGCCAAGAAAATCGGCCCGGGCCTGAAGGGGATATCTAAGCGCGGAACGTTTACCGTGAACACCAACAAAGTCACCGATGAATCCTTGAAGACCTGGATCGAAAATGGCGACACGCTGATGCCGCCGTTTAAAGAAGTGCTGGAAGCTCCGCAGATTAAAGATGTGGTGGCCTACGTCAAGACGCTGTAATAGCGCGACGTAAGCATTTCTGTGCCAGCGCCTGCGCGCGAGCTATATGCGCAGAAAAAGCTTTTTCCGATACATCCACAGCAGTATCAGCCAGCACACCAGCAGCACTGCCATACCCTCGATTAGTGGCTGCAACGCTATTCCAGCGAATGTAAATGCCCGGCTTCCCAAATGAATTTGAAATGTATTGATCAGAAATCCAGGAAGCAAGTGCGCGATCATGTAAGCGGCGATGGAATTCACGCCGATGATTACCAGCGGGAAGGCCCACTTGCGATGGCCCTGGGCTTCGATGATCCACTCAAAAGCCGCCAACATCAGAAAACAAATTCCGCCGCTGAAAATTGTCCAGCTCGGCGTCCAAATTCGCTTAACCACTGGACAAATCCCGGTTATGTGCAGCAGCAGTCCCAGCGCGAGACCTGCTACGCCGGCAATGAGCAAGCGTCGGAATGGAATACGCGGCGATGCCGCGCGGAGCCACCGGCCGGCGATCAATCCCAAAATCATAGTGCCGAGCGTGGGAATAAAACTGAGCGTCAGGTAGCCGCCTTCATTGGCGACGAACGGGCTGGTGCGTGGAAATAAATTAAGGAACCACTGATCGAAGCGGTTGCCGAGGTTGGCGTTCTTGTTCCAGTGCGCCATGAAACCGCTGTAATGGTGGGTCCAGTCCGACGGCACCCCAACCGCTTGCCAGTCGAATCCGGGGCCGGCTACGGGATAAAGCGCCCAGGCCAGCCAGTAGCCGAATAAGATTGCGCCGAGCGCAACCCACAGCCATTTTTCGTTCACCACGAAGCCCAGCAGAAAAAGAAATACGTAACCCAGTCCGATCTGGGTCAGCGTATCTTCAAACGTGAAATAGGTCTGCGGCTGGTGCATGGAGCGCAGGAAAATGCCCAGCAAAATTAAAATCAACGCGCGCCAGAAGGCGTGAGCCAGCTGATTGCCGAAACTTTTGCCTTTAGCCAGCCGGCTGGCGATGGAATAGGGCAGCGCCACGCCTACCAGAAATGAAAACGACGGTTGAATAGTGTCGTGCAGCGAGCAGCCCGCCCACGGCACATGGCTCTGGTTGTAGCTCAACACTTTCCAGAACCAACTGTCAGGGAATGATTTGGCCACTTCCGAGAAACGCAGCACTTCCGCCATCATGAGCAGCATGACGAAACCGCGGTAAGCGTCCATGGCGACGTTGCGGCGTACGGTGGCTCCATCGGCTGTCGGGGCCGCATCCATCAGAGCGCTGTACCTTTTCTTTCTTGCCAGCGGCCGCGCGTGAAATCGGGAAATTTGACGGGTGCGCTGCCTTGCGCGACGGATTTTTCACTCAACTCCACGGGCGCGCTCCAGCTTGCGGCATCGTATACATCAATGTCCGGCGCGAGCCCCTCCCGCATGCACTGCACCAGGCGGTACAGCAGAATAAAATCCATGCCACCGTGACCGCGTCCTTCGGCGGCGTTACCTTGTTCTTTCCAGAGTTTGTGCGTGTATTTTTCCTTGAACTGCTCAAGGCCGGTAAATTCTTCTTCGCCGGTCTGGCCGTCCAGGTAAATGCGGTCGGGATAACCGCGAAATACGCCCTTTACTCCGCTGATCAGGTTGATGCGATCGTAAGGCCGGGGATTGCTCACGTCGTGCTGCAGCACGATGGTTAAGCCATTCACGGTCTTGATCAGCGAAGTGTTCATGTCGCCGCAAATGTATTTTTCTTTCCACTTCGGACTGTCCTTCGGGACATTCGCCGCGCGATAAGCGTCAAAGCCCTTTTGCGGCGAGCTCATGGACACCAGGTAATCAAAACGGTCTCCCCGATTTATTCCCATATAGTTCGCGACGGGTCCGAGGCCATGAGTAGGGTAGAGGTTGCCGTTGCGTTTTGTATGCGGCACCCGCCTCCAGAGTCCCTCGCCCTTGTCGCTGAAAATTTCGGACCGCAAATCGTGAATGTATGCAGCTTCGCCATGCAGCAAATCGCCCAGGAGCCCGGCGCGAATCATGTTGAGCACCATCAACTCGCTGGCCCCGTAGCAACAATTTTCCATGATCATGCAATGGCGGCGGGTTTTCTCGGAAGCGTTTACCAGAGCATGGCATTCTTCCAGCGTATTTACCGCCGGGACTTCCAGGCCGCAATGTTTCCCGGCGTTCATGGCGGCCAGGGCCATGGGGGCGTGCCATTCCCACGGCGTGGCAATGTAGATGAAGTCCAGATCGTCGCGCTGGCACAGCTTTTCGAAATCGTGATCGCCGTTGCTGTATAGTTCCGGAGTTTTTCCGCCGGCTTTTTCCACTAGTTGTTGCGCATGGATAGTTTTTTCTTTTACCAAGTCGCAAATGGCGTTTACCTGCACATGTTCGATGGCCAGAAAATTCGAGAGCATGCCGGTGCCGCGCCCGCCAACGCCGATGATGCCGATACGGACGTTTTCTCGCGGTTCGAATTTGATGCCGACCATCGATTCGACGGCTGCCGCAGGCAACGGCTGCTCTGCCGCGAACGCAGTCTGGTCGCCGATGGTAAGTCCTGCGCCGATTAATCCGACTCCGGTCCTGAGCAGTTGCCGCCGTGAAACCTGCCGCTCCTCGTTCGTTTTTTCGTCGATGCTCATCCAATGTCCTCTCGTCGATTGAAAATTGCCACTCACCCTCGCTCAATTCCATCAATCTGACGCCGCCGTGCGTACCTCGAAATACTACTCCAAAGGAGTAACAGAAATAGCGCCAAGACTTCAGATCCAGGAAACCGAGCATCGTTGGCAAGTAACGTGATTTGCAATATGCTGCACGCACACGCCCAACCAATCCAGGAGGACTAAAGATGAGAACTTGCGCGTTCATGCTCGGTGCGGTCCTGCTGTGTACAACTGCCGGTGCTCAAGAGCACCCGGCTTCTCACCAGACTGCAAAAAGTCGGCCGGCCACGCTCGTTACCGGGCTGGGCAACCTTCATCATCCTGTTTCCACCAAAAACGCGCAGGCGCAGAAATTCTTCGACCAGGGGCTGCGATATATTTACGCTTTCAATCACGATGAGGCGGCGCGGTCATTCCAGCATGCCGGTGACCTTGATCCCAAACTGGCCATGGCTTTCTGGGGCGTTGCCGAAGCAATTGGGCCTAACTACAACGATCCGGCTGATCCCGAGCGCTTCAAGAAGGCGCACGACGCGGTGCAAGAGGCGGAACAACTTTCGAGCGCTGCTTCAGCCAGCGATCAGGCTTACATTCGCGCCCTGGCAAAACGATTTCCGGGCGAAGCCAATGCCGATCTGAAAAAAGCCGCGGAAGATTATCGTGACGCGATGCGCCAGGTGGTGCACGAATTTCCTGATGACCTGGACGCCGCCACACTTTTTGCCGAAGCCGGAATGAATTTGCATCCCTGGGGTTTGTGGCACATGGACGGGACGCCGGAGGCCGGCACGGAAGAAATTGTGGCCACGCTGGAGTCGGTGATGAAGCGCGATCCAAATCATCTTGGCGCGATTCACTATTACATTCACGCGGTGGAAGCTTCCGCCACGCCGGAACGCGCGCTGGCTTCAGCCAACCGGCTTCCCGCGCTGGCGCCTGCCGCGGGCCACATTGTGCATATGCCCGCGCACGTTTACATCCGCACTGGAGATTACGAAGGCGCGGTCAAGGCCAACCAGCAGGCGGCCATCGCGGATCGCGCCTTCATCAAGGCGACCGCCGCGCAGGGCATGTACCCGATGATGTACTACAGCCATAACCTGCATTTCATCGCTATGTGCGCGGCGATGAACGGAAATTATGCTGAAGCAAAAAAGAATGCGGATCTTTTGATGAGCAACGTCAAGCCGCACGTGCAGGACATGCCGCTGGAAGGATTCACCACCATCCCCCTCGCGGTGGAAGTTCGTTTTCACCACTGGAATGAGATTCTGCGAGCTCCGCAACCGGGTCCCGCGTTCAAGACCGCCACGATGTTCTGGCACTTCGCGCGGGGCATGGCGCTGGCGGGCACCGGAAAGCTGGACGCAGCGGAGGCGGAATACAAAATTGTGGCTGATGCCGAAGCCGCTACGCCTGCTGACGCCATCTTCCAAATGCCCATCAACAATAAAACCAAGGACATTTTGAAGATTGCTAAAGACATACTTGGGGCCCAACTGGCCATGAGCAAGAAGAATATGGACGATGCCATTCAAAATCTACGCGAGGCTGTAACTGTTCAGGACGGACTGCACTACAACGAGCCGGCCGACTGGTTTTTTCCAGTGCGCGAATCGCTCGGCGCGGCGTTATTGAAAAATGGTGACGCTAGCGCCGCTGAAAAAGTTTTTCGCGAAGACCTGGAACGCACTCCTCGTAATCCGCGTTCGCTGTGGGGCCTGCACGAGGCGTTGGTGCAACAGCATCGCGACTACGACGCAGGATTTATCAAAAATCAGTTTGAGCAGTCCTGGAAGGGCGGAGCTTCGCAGTTGAAACTGGACGATTTGGTCTAGGCGCAGGTGTTTCCGAAAAGAAATCAGCTGGCGAGGTAAGTTAGCGAGATTTCAAGAAAAAACCTCCGGAGATGGCAGTGGCCATCTCAGCGGAGGTTAATCTTCTTAGATTCCTGGCCCGAGCGGGCCAGCGATCCCAGGATGAATGCTGGCCGTAGGATTGATACAAGCCGCAGAATCAGTGGGCGCGGCCGATCCTACAACGTGCTGCTCCCGAACTTCTGGAATCAACTTCAACAAAAAGGGAATTTACTTCAGAACGGCGTCCTTGAACGCCTTCGCGGGACGCAAACGAACAACGGTCTTGGCCTTGATCTTGATCTGCTCGCCGGTCTGGGGATTGCGGCCCAGGCGGGCTTTGCGATGGGCCTTTACCACGCGGCCGATGTTGGGGATTACGAATTTTCCGGCGGCGCCCTTCGCTTCTTTTACCGCGAGTTTGAAAAGTTCATCAAAAAAAAGCACGGCGTTCTTTTTTGATGTGCCGGTCTTCTCGGCCATGTGTGAAACGATCTTCGTCTTGCTCAAAGGCTTGGCTGCCATTAGTCTGCTTATCCTCCTGATTTTTTTTCTTTCCCGACTGATCGGGGGCTGGCGTGAGCCTCTTGTCCTGATATTGCGAAGGAAAAAAGTCCGGGCCGTTGGGCACTATAGCCAAGGTATACACAGAACGCAAGAGGAAAGGGCGAAATATGCTGATAAAAAGCGTGTTTTTTTCGCATTGTGTGTAAAAAACCGCATGAATCAAGGGTTTTCAACAAGCGCCCTCGTTCCAAATTGAAATTCTCGCTGTGCTATGCTGCAAAACTATTCCCTGAGGAGACTTGTTATGAGTGAGAGAGCCAACTGGAGCGCGCTGGAATCCCGGTTCAAAAATGCGGTGGAGTTTGAGCGCCGGCCGATAGCCGTGGCCTACCTCGACGCCGCGCCCGCCTCGGTCGAAAAATTTGAGGGCAGCGAGCCTTCCGGTTGCAGCTTCTGGCGGCTGGCCGCCGCCGGCAAAACTTTTTACACTGTGCCGGAGAATCACTTCAATTGTGCGGTGGGCGCCTACACCCACAACATTACGCTTTCGCCCGAGCGCGAACAGGAAACTGGGCTGACGCTGAAGTTCATGTTTGATCTAGGCTACGTGAAACCGGAAGAAGTTCCGCAGATTCCGCGCCTGGCGAAAGCTCCCGCAGTGGTCGTGTATGCACCACTCGGAGACGCCCCCCTTGCACCGGATGTCGTGCTGTTTGCGTGCAAGCCGCGCTCTGCGATGCTGTTGAACGAAGCGGCCAATCGCGCTGGAGTGGCCAGTGGAGCGCCCGCGCTGGGCCGGCCGACCTGCATGGCTCTGCCGGCTTCGCTGCAGCACGGAGCGATTTTCAGTTTGGGTTGCATTGGAAACCGCGTTTATACCGGGCTTAAGGAAGAGGAACTGTATTTTGTGGTGCGCGGCAAGGATCTGGAAGCCGTGGCCGAGGCGCTCGAGGTGGTGGTCAGCGCGAATGCCGCGCTCAGCGACTACGCGATCGACCGACGGCAAACTCTTTCAACCGCCTAGTCAAAGATTAGGCGCTGCGAACCGGTAGCTTTGCCGATTCCCACGCTGCCATGCCGCCCGCGATTTCGCCGACGCTGGCGAAGCCGCTCCGTTTTAGCAGACTGGCGGCAATAGAGGATCGGTAGCCGCCTGCGCAGTAAACCAGCAACGCGCGATTTTTCGGCAAGGTCCCGAGATTCTCTTCCAGATGATTCAACGGCATGCTCACGCTGCCATCAATATATCTCTGTGCACGCTCGCCCAGCGCGCGCACATCAATGGCCAGCGGCGGGTTATTGGATGACAGCAACTCTAGAACAAAAGGTGCGCTGAGCCTTTCAGTGAAGGCGACCAGTTGCGGTCGCGATTTGAGGCTGTGCATTCCGTCCTGCAAATATCCGGCCACGTGATCGAATCCGATACGGCCGAGGCGAATGGCGGACTGATTCTCTGCGCCGGGGTCCGCGATGATGACGATGGGGTGCGTGCGATTCAGGACAGTGCCCGCCCAGGTCGCGTACTGGCCGGTCAACCCGATGTTGACGCTGCCTTGCAAGTGGGCTGCCGCGAATTCCTCGGCATCCCGGGTATCGAGTATTTGCGCGCCATTGGCCTGCAACGCCAGAACGGCATCGAGAGCCAGCGGATTCATCTCGCGAGCCAGCGCCTGGTCGAGCGTGGGCCGCTCCTCGCTGTTCAGCACCGCGTCATAAGTAAAATAGGCGGGCGCTTCCGGTTGATCGGCAGTTACCACCTCGATGAATGCTGCCTTGCTCATGGGTTGCAACGCATAGTTCAAGCGGCGCTGTTCACCCAGTGTTGACACCGTTTCTTTGCTGATGGCTTTCCCGCACAACGAGCCGGCGCCGTGCGCGGGATAAATCAAGCTTTCATCAGGCAGCGGTAGAAGTTTGTTGTGCACCGAATCGTACAGCAGACCGCCCAGCTCCGTAGCTGTCCAGCCCAGCGCTGCGCGCAGGTCCGGGCGGCCAACATCGCCGATAAATAATGTGTCACCGGTCAATACGGCGTGCGGGGTCTTGTCACTGACGCTCAAATCGTAAACAACAATGGAGATGGATTCCGGAGTGTGGCCCGGTGTTTCTAGAACTTTCAGCCGCACCCGTCCAAATTCAAGAGTATTGCCATCGTGCATTGGAGTGAAGGCGTACCCCGCTTTGGCGGCAGCGCCGAGATGAATGGTGGCTCCCACGCGATCGCGCAGTTCCAGGTGGCCAGCAACAAAGTCAGCGTGCAGGTGAGTGAGGAAGACGTGCTTGATCGTCAGGGAATGTTCGCCAGCAAACGAAATGTACTGGTCAATGTCCCGCTGCGGATCTACAACAACGGCAGTGGCGGTCTGCTCGTCTCCGATAATGTAAGAAGCGTGCGCCAGGCACTGCAGATAAAACTGTTTAAATATCACGAGCCACCGATACTGCTCACCGCTACTGCGGTTGCGGAACGATGCGGATATAAGGACGCGGCGCTTTCCAGCCGTTCGGATACTTTTCCTTTGCCTCAGCATCTGACACCGAGCCGGAGATGATTACGTCACCACCCGGTTTCCAGTTCGCCGGGGTAGCCACCTTGTGCTTGGCGGTGAGCTGAATGGAATCCAGTACGCGCAGAACTTCATCGAAGTTGCGGCCAGTGGTCATCGGATAGCTGAGCATCAATTTAATTTTCTTGTCCGGACCAACGACGAAAACGGTACGCACCGCGGCATTGTCGGACGCCGTGCGGCCTTCGGAGGCATCGCCGCTCTGGGCCGGCAGCATGTTATAAAGCTTGGCAACTTTAAGCTCCGGATCTCCGATCATCGGGTAATTCACTTTGTGACCCTGGGTTTCTTCAATGTCCACGGCCCACTTTGCATGGCTGGAAACCGGGTCCACGCTCAAACCGATAATTTTGCAGTTGCGCTTTTCGAAATCGGGCTGGAGACCGGCCATGTAGCCCAGCTCCGTGGTGCAAACCGGCGTAAAGTCTTTGGGGTGCGAGAACAAAATGGCCCAGCCGTTGCCGATCCATTCGTGAAAGTTGATGGTGCCCTGCGAAGTTTCCGCAGTGAAATTGGGAGCTTCGTCGTTTATTCGCAGCATTTTTTCGTCACCTGGCATGATTTTTGGATGTCCTTGGTCGAACAATCGCTACATCGGTACAAGCCGAATGTTCAATGATTTTCACTTGAGAATACGCCCACGGCGCCGGGCGCACAAGGATGGGAAACTGACCGGGCTAGAGACTGGCCAGATCCGCATAGAAGTGGGCGATGGCCTTGATTCCGCCGAAATAATTCTCCAGCGCGATGTGCTCGTCGGGAGCGTGGGCGTTCTCGTCCGGTAACCCGAAACCCATCAACACACAGGGAACCTTGAATGTGTCGTGCATCTGCGTGACGAACGGTATGGAACCGCCCTCCCGAATAAAAACGGCCTTGCGCCCAAAGCCCTTTTCCAGAGCGACCTGTGCCTTCTTGAAAATCGGAGCCTGAAAAGAAGCGGACCACGGCTTGCCGGTACTCAGCACTTCGAATTTGCAACTGACGGCGTCTGGCAGCGATTTGCGGATATGCTTTTCCACCAGTTTCGCAATTTTATGCGGATCCTGGTCGGGCACCAGACGAGTAGAAAATTTCGCGCAGGCCTTCGAAGGAATAACCGTTTTCGCCCCTTCGCCGATGTAGCCACCCCAGATGCCGTTGAGCTCCAAGGTTGGGCGAATCCAGAGACGTTCGACTGTGGTATAGCCCTTTTCGCCAAAATAGCCGGGCGCTCCGACCGCTTTTTCGAAATCCTTCTTTTTCCACGGTAGCGCATTTAGGGCGTTTCGTTCGGCTTTGGAAACGGTGGCGACGGAATCGTAAAAACCCGGCACGGTCACGCGAAAATTCTTGTCGTGCAGCTGCGAAAAAAGCTCGGTCAGGATCGTCAGTGGGTTGGGAACCGCGCCGCCATATACGCCGGAGTGAAGATCACGCACCGGACCGGTTAATTCGATCTGATAATAGTTAAGTCCGCGCAAGCCATAGGTGATGGAAGGCACGCCTGGAGCCAGCATGGACGTGTCGGAAACCAGCAGCGCATCGGCTTTCAATTTTTCTTTATTCTGCTGCACGTAATTCCACAAGCTGACGCTGCCCACTTCCTCTTCGCCTTCGATGAGCACCTTTACGTTAACGGGAAGTTTTCCAAAAGTTTTTTGCAGCGACGCGAGGGCCTTCAGATGGATATGCACCTGCCCCTTGTCGTCGGCGGTGCCGCGGCCATACAGGTTTCCGTTACGCACTGTGGGTTCGAACGCCGGGGAAGTCCACAGATCCAGCGGCTCGGCCGGCTGCACATCGTAATGGCCATAAAAAAGCACCGTAGGTTTGCCGGGGGCTTCAAGGGACTCGGCATACACCAGCGGGTGCAAGCTGGTGGGAATGATTTGAACCGTTTTAAATCCGGCGTTGCGTAGATTATCGGCCACCCAGCGGGCGGCATGCTCCACGTCCTGCTTGTGCTCGCTCTTGGCGCTTACACTAGGGATGCGCAAGAACGAGCAGAGCTCCGACAAGTGCTCATCCCGGCGACTCTCAATAAAATCGGCCAAATTCATAGCTGTTCCCAAGGCGCAGTCGTCCAATCTAAAATTTCGCGAAATGTTAAAAATAAAACCAGGCCAAAGCAGGCGAGCGGAAGGGTCAAACGAATCCGAAGGCTGCTGAACACTATTCTATGGTGCATCGCCATCCCTGTACAAGGCGCGGGGGCATTCGCGTTTGCCTTTCCGGCACATGGCGGCGAACCTGTGGTTGACGACGGCCGGTGCGCATTCGAAACTTGGTCATGAGCGAAGTGACCACCAGTTCGCAGCGGCGCAGCAGTCGCGTCTTCCACAAGATGCGCGTACAGGCGCAGGGCCGCGGACACAACGGCAAGAAATTTCGCGAAACCTGCGAAACCGTGGTGGTCAATGGACACGGCGGCTTGCTGGTTTTGAAGCATGAGATTGATCACGGCGAAATGTTGGTGCTCACCCACCCGGAGACTCTCGAGGAACAAGAGTGTCGAGTAGTTTACCTCGGGGACTTGGGCGATCGCGGGCAGCGCGTGGGCGTGGAATTTCTGACCCCGGCACCGCGATTCTGGGGCCTGGAATTTGGCGAGGCTCCCGGCAGTTCAGCTTCTTAATGCCACTGATCGTTGCGCTGCAGTACGCGCCCCGCTTTGTTTCCCCTTCGAAATAGAATTCAACACTCTCCAAAGCAGCAATAGCCCGACGATGGCTCCGTAAATGAGCGGCCTGATAACCGCCGATTTCACCAGCCAGTAATAGTGGATCACTCCCAGAGCCGCGCTTACATAAATCAGGCGATGCAGCATTTGCCAGCGCTTCCCGCCCAGGCGTCTGATCATTCCCGCGGTGGACGTGACTGCCAGCGGAATCAGCAACAAAAACGCCGTGAACCCTACGGTGATGTATTTGCGCTTGGCGATATCTTTCCACATTTCCGCAAGGGCAAAAAATTTATCCAGCCAGATGTACGTGGTGAAATGCAGGCAGGCGTAAAAAAATGCAAAAAGTCCCAGCATGCGGCGGAAGCGGATCAATTCAGGAAGGCCAAGAATTTTTCGCAGCGGGCTGACGCAGAGTGTAATGATCAGGAAACGCAGCGTCCAGTCGCCGGTGGCGTGGGTGATGAATTCGATGGGATTAGCGGTGAGCTCACCGTGCAGCGCGCTCCAGCCGAGCAATCCCAGTGGAATGAGACACATCAGAAAAACTACCGGCTTGCTCCACTTGCTGTTCAGCAGGGCGTGCATTTTGCGTCGATCAGTAATTTTTCTTCAGATCCATGCCGCTGTAGAGGCTGGCGACCTGATCGCCGTAGCCATTAAACATCAGGGTGTTGCGTTTCACGATTTCGCCTAGGCGCCGCTCTTTGGCCTGGCTCCAGCGCGGGTGATCGACGTTGGGATTCACATTGGAATAAAAACCGTACTCCTGGGGCGCCATGCGATTCCACGTGGTAGGCGGTTCTTTCGCGACGAAACGGATTTTCACGATGGACTTGATACTTTTGTAGCCGTATTTCCAGGGCACCACCAGGCGCACCGGCGCGCCATCCTGGTTCGGCAGGGTTTCGCCATACATACCCACAGTCAGCAGTGCCAGCGGGTTCATGGCTTCGTCTAGTCGCAGGCCTTCAACATATGGATAATCCAGGCCGGAATATTTTGCCTGCGGCATTTGGCCGGGATCGAAGTAGGTTTCGAACGCCACATACTTTGCTTTCGGCGTGGGCTCGGCGAGCTTCACTAGTTCGTTGAAAGAAAAGCCGATCCAGGGGACTACGATGGACCAGCCCTCCACGCAGCGATGGCGATAGATGCGTTCCTCTAGCGGCGCGATTTTCAGAATCTCATCCAGGTTGAACTTGCGCGGCTTTTTAACTTCACCCTCGACCGAAACGGACCACGGCGAAGTACGAAAATTCTGAGAGTTCTTCGCGGGATCGGTTTTATCGGTGCCGAATTCGTAGAAATTGTTGTAGTGCGTCACGTCGTTGTAGGGTGTCTGTTTTTCCGTGGTGCTGAACGGACTTTTCGAAGCGACGGTGAGCTTGCTGGTAGCATGGGCTTCTTCAGGGGAAACGCCCAGACGCCAGGCTGAAGCGCCGGCCATCGCCACACCTCCAGCGATCCCCATGGCGCGCAAAAATTCGCGGCGATTGGTGTAAACGGATTTCGGCGTAACGTCGGCACTGGTCAGATCGGTTGGTCTGCGAATAAGCATCTTCTTACCCTGAAACCTGCTGAATCTCTCAATTAATAGTACGGGAATTGGGGCCAATCGGACGTGCGGAGTTTCTATGATCTTTGTGATGGAGGGGATACGTCAGGGAGTCTTTGTATCTGGTGGACTGCATCAGCGGTGGAAGCTTGTTAAATTGGCCCAAAAAAAAGAGGGAGGCCTCTCGGCCTCCCTCCAGGTAATCGCTGCCCGATTATTAAATCGGGGAGCTGCCGACCGTCGCCGCGCCAGTGATAGCGTAACGAATCACGCCAGTCTGGTCGGTGAAGAATCCGCGCTGCCCGGTCGTGCCCACCGTTACCGGCTGGCCCGTCAGGGTGTAGGTGTTAACCGTTCCGCCCGCGGCCGCGCCGGGGGCATAAGTGAACCAATAGCCGCTCTTGCCGGTCGCAGCAGCGCTGGCATTCGCCAGTGTGTTGTCGATCAAGCAAGCTGCCGCGGTGGTGGCGTTCACGCAAGGTGCCGCGCCGCCGAGAGCCGCAATCGTCGGGCTGAAGCCGGAGTTAGGATAGGCGGTGTTGTAGGAAACTTCCGCCGTATTGATCGAGCGCATTGAACCAACTGCGGACGATTCGTTAGCCGCCATTTTCGAGCGCAGCAAGTTCGGGATTGCGATGGCCGCGATGATCAAAATGATCGCCACGACGATCAGCAATTCGATTAGAGAGAAACCCTTTTGTTTATTACGCATTTTCACTACTCCTTTAATTTTCTTCCTTCTGATATCACAGAACACACCTGCAATAAGAGCAGCTAACGGGCCATGTTAGCGGGCTCTCAGACTACTCGCATAAATGCAAACAAACCGTTGATAGCAAGCGCCTTAGCAAATTGCCGAGCTATTACGTCATGTTTCAGGGTGAAACCCAGCCCGAGAATGTGCCTTTTTTGGGCCATTCAAAAATTACAATAACTGTCAGTTACTTGGCTATGCGGGGGTTCGCTACCAGGGGGGGGATTATTCGGTGCTGCAAAGCGGCGTGCGCTAGTAGAATTAAAAACGGAGGAGTGGGTGAGCGGTTGAAACCGGCGGTCTTGAAAACCGTTAGACCCGAAAGGGTCTCGGGGGTTCGAATCCCTCCTCCTCCGCCATATCGTGTCCATCCAACCTGGACATGTACTTTTGCAGAACTTACCGTGTGACAGTTTACCCATCCGCCCGAATCACCATACGAATCATCACCGGTGTTCCGCAAACTGGCTGTTTCCTTGGGTCCGACAGGGCAGGCCGGGTCCGGCACTGATACAACTTGGTATCCATCGGAGTCTTCAGGGCCAGCGATACTACCTTTCCGGTTCCTTTGGCGGAAACCGGTACTCGCATATATTTTTCGCTGCCTCTCCACGGGACACCTCGAATCACCTCGCCAAGTAGTAATCGTTGCTTCTTAAGCCAAGCAGAACTCGATGGTCACGCTAAGTGCCACGCCAGTCTTTTAAACTGGGGGTTCGAACATCTATGCCCTCTTCCCAGAAAATCGGCTGGATGGCCGGTGCGTGGCTCGCTCTGCTTGTCGGTCTACGCAGCGGTTTCTCTCTCTATTCCCCGCGGCCATCAGTCGCTCAACACCTTTGGAAATCTGGTGCAGTGCCTGGTGCCGCTCATCGCCAACGCGGGATTACTGGCAAACGCCGGAACGCCGGTGTGGAGGCGCAACGCTTTCTGGATGCTGTTGGCTCTGGGATGCACGTTGTGGATGGCCGGACAATTCGAGTGGACGTATTACGAAGTCTATCTGCACAAACCTTTGCCGGACATGTTCGCTGGCGACATTGTTTTCTTTCTGCGAGGTATTCCGATGATGGCGGCGCTGGCGTTGCGGCCGCATCGCAAGCTCGAGGAACTTCGTCTGCGGTTTGGATATCTTGACGTTGTGCTTTTGTTTGTATGGTGGACTTTTCTATATGTCTACGTGGTGCTGCCGTGGATGTACGCCGCGCCGTCTCTGGAGCAGTACAACTTCACCTACAACCTCGTGACCAACATTCAGAACACCGTGTTCGTGGTGTGCCTGGGGATTTTGTGGGTGCGCTCGACGGGAGCGTGGAAGACGGTTTACGCGAACCTGTTCGGCGGCGCGACCCTGTACATGCTGTCGTCGCTGGTAATCAACGTGGCCATCGACAACGGCCAATATTACACGGGCAGTTTGTATGACCTTCCGCTGGTCTCCGCATTTCTGTGGTTCGCCATGGCCGGGTGATCGCCTATCAAAATCGTGAAAAACTGAACGCCGCAGGCCGTGCCTGAAAGCGACGACACAGAAGCGGCCCGAGGCGAGAGTGTGTGGGCCACGCGCAGCGCCATGGCTGCGGTCATTTCGTCTGCCGCTTTTCGCGATCTATACCGTGAAATTTTCGAGCGAGAACGTTCTGGTGCGGGATTTTCGGCTGATGGCCACCTTCGTGGCGGCCGTGCCGCTGGCGCTGCTGGTTTTCGCGCGCACCCATCTGGCCGATCAGGACCGCGTGCGGCTGCTGGAGGAAGCGGAAATGTCCGTCAACAATCTGCGAAAGCTGCAGACGCAGATTGTGCAATCGGAAAAGCTGGCGTCGCTGGGGCAGTTGGCTGCCGGAGCCGCGCACGAAATCAATAATCCTCTGACCGCCATTCTGGGATTCTCGGATTTGCTGGCCGACGATCCGACGCTTTCGGAAAAGGCGCGCATCACCGCCGGAAAGATTCGCGATCAGGCTCGTCGCACGAAAACGCTGGTGGGAAATCTGTTGAGTTTCGCGCGACAAGTGCCTGTGGAGCGCACGTTGCTGGACATCAACACGGTGGTCACCAACGCGGTGCAGTTGCGCACCCTCGACCTCAAATCCAGCACCGTGAAGATCGAACTGCAACTGGAGTCGGTGCTGCCGAGTGTACGCGGTGACGGCAATCAATTGATGCAGGTGTTTTTTAACATCATCAGCAATGCCGTGGACGCGATGGAAAGCGCCCATGGCGGCGTGCTGACGATCAAGACCATGCGCAATCGCGGCAACGTGGTAGTGATGTTTACGGACTCCGGTCCCGGGATGAAGGAACCGCACCGCGTATTCGATCCTTTCTATACCACCAAGCCGGTGGGAAAGGGCACCGGCCTGGGATTGAGTATTTGCTTTGGAATTATGGAAGAGCACGGCGGAAAAATTTTCTGCTATAACGGTCAGCGCGGCGGAGCGGTGTTTCGCGTCGAACTTGCGGCGATGCTGGCGCCGTTACCCGCCAAGGATTCGCCTCAGTCAACCAGTCACGCGGAAAAACCCACCGTTACCGGAAAAGTTTAAAAGCTTAAGTCGCCGGCGAATTCCGAATAGCAACAAGCTTCAGTGAGATGCTCCGCTGCCAGATGTACCGCCGCAGTCATGCTAAAGTTTTCTGCGCACATGAATGGAGCATTATGACGGATGTCGCAATCCGCACGGAAAAATTGACGAGGCGATTTGGGAATCTGGTGGCGGTGGACGGCATCGATCTTCAAGTGACAGCCGGGCAGTTTTTTGGTTTTCTGGGGCCCAACGGCGCCGGCAAATCCACAACCATAAAAATGCTCACCGGATTGCTGGCGCCCAGTGGCGGCCGCATGGAACTGTTAGGCATGGATTTCGCCGCCCATCCGGTGGAAGTGAAGCGACTGATCGGCGTCGTCCCCGAAGGCATGGGGCTTTTCGAACGACTGACCGGTTCGGACTATTTGCGCTTTGTTGGGCGCATGTACGGGCTCGATCAGAACGACAACGGAACAGCGCGCGCAAGAGTTGCTGGAGTTCATGCAGCTGGCGGACCGGCCAAAAACGATGATCGCGGATTACTCCCATGGGATGCAGAAAAAACTTGCTCTGGCGGCCGCAGTAATTCACGGCCCACGAATTTTGTTCCTCGATGAACCCTTCGAAGGCGTGGATGCGCTGGCCGCGGGAGCCTTGAAGGCTCTACTGGGAAGAATGACGGAGCGCGGAGTTACAATTTTCCTGACCTCTCACGTGATGGAGATCGTGGAGCGTTTGTGCAGTCACATTGCCATCATTCACAAGGGCCGCCTGGTGGCGCAGGGATCGCTGGAGGAATTGCGCGCCGGTATTCCGGGCGATGAAGGCGTAAAAACCACCCTCGAACAGATTTTCCTTTCCATCGTCGGGCAACAGGGTTCGGAATCGCAGCTGGATGAGTTGTCATGGCTGAAGTAGCCGGGCCGGTTAGCCTTGCGCAACAAATCGCGCTGGTGGCCCAGCTTCGCTGGCGCATTTTGCGCAACGGCTTGCGCAAAAAAAACAATGCGGCCGATCTGATCGGCATGGCCTTCGCTGCGCTGTTCGCCGCGGCTCTAATCTTAGGACCTACCGTAGGATTTTACTTTGCCGGTTACTCATTTGTTTCAGGCGGACACCTGCAGTGGCTCGGCGCACTATTCTGGGCAATATTTGTTTTTTGGCAGATGATTCCCATTTTCGCAGCGGGGTTTGGTTCAAAATTTGAATTCCGGACCTTGCTGCGTTTTCCTTTCGGCATCACGGCATTTTATGTGATCGGCCTGGCGTATGGATTGGCGGATTTCCCGGCGATAGCGTCCATGTGCTGGCTGCTGGCGCTGGCTGCGGGTATTACCGTGGCCATGCCCAGTATTTTGCCCGCGATGCTGATACTGGTAATTCTGATCATTTTGCTGAACGTCACCGTTGAGCGGCTGATTGGCTCCTGGCTCGAACGACTGCTTGCGCGACGGCGTTCTCGTGAAATATTTTTTGCCCTTTTCTTGCTGGTCATGTTTTCGCTGCAATTTATTTCGCCACTGCAAAGGAAGATTTGCCGGCAAGACCAATCCGGCAGCTCTGCTGGAGATGGCAAAGTATCTCTCGCCCTTTCCGCCGTCGCTGGCCGCACGGTTTGTCACCGGCGCGATCCGGCACGACTTTACCGATGTCGCCATAGGGCTTTGCGGGCTGGTGATGTTCATCGCATTTTTTTCTCTTCTGTTATGGCAACGTTTCGTGGCCCAGTATCGCGGCGAAGAACTCAGTGATTCGTCGGGGCCGGTCAAAACAACGGCGCACGACGCACCGGGCGGGAGGCACCAGCCTGGCGCGTGACTGGAGAAATTTCTTTGGTCTTCTGTCACCGGCGGTTGGCGCCATGGTGCGAAAAGAATATTTTTATCTGGTGCGCAACGGCTTCGCATTTTTGCTGTTGATCCTCCCGCCGGTGCAGGTGCTCTTTTTCACTTCGCAATTTGCCGGCAAGCATCCGATTTTTGGCGGGAGAGGAGTGAGCGTGGATACTTTTTTCCCGGGCATGATGGCCTACACCATCCTCGTTTTGATGGGACCCGCTTATAACATCTTTGCGTATGAGGGCCGGGGTATTCAGACGTACTTCATGGCGCCGCTAAGGTTTGAAGATATTTTTCTGGGCAAGAATCTTGTTTCGGCCGCGATCATCGCGTGCGAGCTGGACATTTGCAGCGCGAGTGCTGGCGTGGCGAATTGGACTGCCGTCTATTCCCGTTTTGTGCGCGACCCTTGGAGCGCTGATTTTCACGATAGCGGGCCAGTTGCCGATCGCCAACTGGGCTTCCGTAAGATTTCCTCGCAAGCTGGAGTTTGGCTCTATGCGCAGCCAGAGAAATTCCGGTGTCTCCGATATGGATTATGTTCGGCATTCAGATTCTGATGGGGGCAATTTCCGCGCTAATACTTTCAGCCGGACGCTGGACCGGAAACCCGTGGCTGCCCGCGGAATCGTTTGCGTTCCTCGCGGCGGCCGCATTGGGCGGATACTTCGCTTCGCTGCAACCGCTGAACGATTTTGCGCAGGAGCGAAAAGAATTGCTGATGGAAGCGCTCTGCCGGTAGGCCGGCTCCAGGAAAAGTAATTCTTCAGCTTTCGAACGAAGGAGAATTTCATGAGCAAGCATCGGGCTTTTGTTCTGAATATGGCTTTCGCGCTCGTCTCGCTTGTGGCCGCCAATCCGGCGGTGGCGCAAACATTCCGGCGGCTTCAGCCACTTGACCGACATTTTTCTGGCCACGCCGGCGGTGAGCGGCTATGAGCAAGAATTGGCCAAGGAGATTCGCGAAAGGCTTGCGGAGTGGTCGCCCAAAATCGACAACCTGGGAAACGTGTACGTAACCATTGGATCCGGCGCGCCCCATCGCATGATTGTCACGCCGATGGACGAGCCGGGCTACGTGGTCAGCGAAATTACGGCCGATGGATATTTGCGCGTGCAGCGATTGCCACAACGCGCGCCCAACGCTGTTTTTGATCTGCTGCATGCGGCGCAGCCAGTCTGGGTGGTAGCGCGTGACGGCAAAAAAATAGCGGGCGTTTTCACCGGCCTGTCTGTCCATCTCCAGCCCGGTCGCCAAAACTCGCCTACGATGGCGCACCCCGACGAAATGTACGTGGATATCGGCGCGGCCAATGCTGAAGAAGTTCGCGCAGCAGGCGTGGATTTGCTGGACCCGATTTCTCTGGCGCGCGAGGTGCAAAAATTAGGCACCGATGAATTTGCGTCGCCCGCAAGTGGCGACCGCATCGGCTGTGTAGTGTTGACGGAATTGTTGCAAACTCTGAGAGGACAGACTGATAAGTTGACGGGAACTCTGACAGTGGCTTTCGCCACGCAACAATGGACCGGGGGCCGCGGACTGGACCGCCTGCTGAATGAATTCCACCCCGACGAAATGGTTTACGTGGGCCGTTTCCTGCCGCCACGCAACGATGATGCAAAAAATCCGGCGGCGGCGATTAGCCCGATGAAATTGGGCTCCGGTATTTTAGTGGGGAACGCAGAGGCTTCCGCGGCGCTTACTGGCTTGGCTGCGGAAATAAAAAAAATCGGTGATGCTCAACATATCGCGGTGATCGGCGATGAATGCAGGCGCTCCGGCGATGGCGAGCTACGCGAAACCAACTCCACTGCCGGCTCGGTTTGCGCACGTTGGCGTGGCTAGCCTCTATCCAGTTACGCCCGCAGAGTCGCTCAGCTCCAAAGACGTCTCTCAGCTTGGAGCGGTGCTTTATCAGTACGTGACAGGGGAGGCGGCCACCGGTGGCGTTGGCAGTGGAGGCGCCGCGGATTGTGCCGACTGCGGCCCTCCGCTCATCGGTTTGCTCACCGAAGCCTATGGAGTGAGTGGACACGAAGGAAAAGTTCGTGAGCAGGTGAAAAAACTTCTTCCGGCGTGGGCCAAGCCGGAAACGGACGCTGCCGGCAACCTGGTTTTGAAAATGGGTAAAGCCAGCCAGAATTCCACTGTGCCCAAAATAGTTTTCATCGCGCACATGGATGAGATCGGCTACCAGGTGCGCTCCATTGAGCCTGATGGCCGATTGCTGGTGGATGTTCTTGGCGGCGGCTACACGGAATATTTTCTGGGACATGTGGTGCTGGTGCAAAAATCCGACGGTACTTCTGTGGGCGGCGTGTTGGAGTTGCCGGCCAACTGGGACCAGCCAAAATTCGAATGGCCGCGCGGACCGAAAACCATGGATGAAGCGGTGCACCTGTATGTAGGCACGCACTCCGCGGAAGAGACAGAAAAACTGGGGATCAAAGTGGGCGACTGGGCGACCGTTCCCAAAAGATACCGGCCGCTTATCGGCACGCGCGCGAATGCGCGCAGTTTTGATGATCGTGTTGGCTGCGCGGCGTTGATCGAAGCGGTGAAAGCGTTGGGGCAGGATTTTGGCGATCGTCAGGTGACCTTCGTGTGGTCCACCGAAGAGGAAGTGGGCTTGAACGGCGCGGCTGCCTTTGCCGAGCGGGCCGCAAAAGAAGGAACCTCGCCGGACTTTGTTTTTGCAATTGATACATTCGTGAGCTCTGATTCCCCTATCGAGTCCAAACGTTTTGCGGATGCCGAAATCGGCAAGGGATTTGTGATTCGCGCGGTGGACAATTCAAATATAGCGCCGCGTCAGTTTGTGGACCGCGTAGTGCAGCTCGCTCACGAAAATAAGATCCCTGTGCAGTATGGAGTGACCGGCGGCGGGAATGATGGCGCAGTGTTTGTGCGCTACGGCACGGTTGACGTGCCATTGAGCTGGCCCCTGCGTTATTCGCATTCACCGGGCGAAGTGATTGATTTGCGCGATCTGGATGCGCTGTCGAAGATTGTCGCGGTGCTGGCCAGGAAATGGTGAACTGATCGCTGATTTTTAGTGGTGCGGCGTTGCCAAGACGTGATTCTTGCCGCACGGTTCGCAATGGTAAGCGAGGCGATTGAATTCGGCCAGTAAAGCTTGTCCGGTTTTTGTCGCCATGCATTTCGCAAAGAAGGATGGGCTTCTTTTCCATCAAGATTTTCTGCGCGCCGCGAAATACTTCCACTTCCGCGCCTTCAACATCACATTTGATAAAATCTGGCGCGCAAATTGCGGCAGCGTATTCGTCCAGTACGACCGTCTCCACGCGAATTGTGCTGTGTGCAGTTTCGCTCTCGTCCGCTACGACATGCCCGAGGCCACGGTCGGGAGAAACGCTGGCGTCCGCGCGTGCGAAGAACACGGGAGCGGCGGAAGACCATACCGCTTTTTCCTCCACGGAAATCGGAGCGCTATCATTCCGAGACACGTGCTCACGAAGGCGCGTGGCGATCTCAGGATCGGCTTCGAATGCGACCACTCGGCCGCCGGCTTCTACAATCCGCGCGGCCAGCAAGGAAAAAAAACCAATATTGGCGCCCACGTCATAAAAAATCATTCCCGCGCGTAAATATTTCTTCAGCACAGCCTGGACTTCAGGCTCGACTTGCCCATTGAAATAATCTTGACCTGTGCGGGGATTGAGGCGCAGCCAGATCCCTTTAGCCGGTCCATGCTGCACTTGAATCCATGTTAGGGAATCGCGCGGCACAACTTTGGCTCCCGCCCACCGCAGGAAAGGACCAATCAGAGGAAGCCGGCGAAAGTTGGCAAAGGGCGAAGCGAACCGCAGGAAAGCTCTGGCCACGCGGCCGTCCTGCGCTTTCACAGTTATTTCTCCACCAGAAAACTGCCGATGCATAACGCGTCCATTCCAGAGCTGAAAAATGTACGCACCGCATCGGTGGGAGTGTGGACGATAGCTTCGCCGCGCAGATTAAACGACGTGTTCATGACTACCGGTACGCCGGTGCGCTTGCCAAATTCATCGATGAGCTGCCAGTACAGCGGATTGATTTCTTTTTCGACGGTTTGCGGACGGGCGCTGCCATCCACGTGCGTGACCGAGGGAATCACGGCGCGTTTCTCTGGGCGCACTTGCGCAGTAAGAATCATGAACGGCGAATCTGTGGCGCTCTCCAGAAACTCCGCGGCCGTTTCCTTTTTAAAAGAAGGCGCGAAGGGCCGCCACCATTCGCGGAATTTCACCGCGTTATTTACTTTGGCGTTCATTTCCGGGTCGCGGGGATCCGCGAGGATGGAACGGCTGCCCAATGCGCGAGGGCCAAACTCCATGCGTCCCTGAAACCAGCCAATGATTTTTCCAGTCGGCGAGAAGTTCGGCGACCGTCAGAGCTACATTCTCCAGCCGGGAGTAACGCAATTTGTAAATTCGCAGTACGGTCTCGATGGCCTCGTCGTCGAAAGCCGGGCCCAGATAAGCGTGACGCATCGCGCGCCGTGGAAGCTTTCCTCCCGAATCAAGATAAGGAGCGAGCGCCGCGCCGAGAGCCACACCGTCATCGGAAGCCGCCGGCTGTACGAACAAATTATCCACCATGCCAGATGCCGCAATTTTTCCGTTGGCTTTGGAATTCAAAGCCACGCCGCCGGCCATGCACAGATTTCGGCTGCCGGTCTTCTGCATGGCCAGGCGTACCACGTTCATCATGGCGATCTCGCAGGCTTCCTGCGCGGCATAGGCTATGTTCTTGTGCTGATCAGTGATTTCGCTTTCGGCGAGGCGCTTAGGGCCCAGCAGTTTCTGCATTTCCGCGAAAGGATCCGCGCCCGCAGCGATCAATTTGCCGGTGTGAACACGATATGGATTGGCCTGCAAATCCATGAACGAGCTTAAATCCACGCCCGCCCGGCCATAGGGCGCCAGGCCCATCACTTTCCATTCGTCACTGTTGCGTTGAAAGCCCAGGAATTCGGTAATCTCGCTGAAAAAATATCCCACAGAATTTGGGAATGGAATGGTCAGCACGTGCTCGAGGCGGCCATCATGACCGCGCCAGATGGAAGTGGCCTCCCACGCGCCGCGCCCGTCCATAACCACCACGGCGGAATTTTCAAATCCTGAATACGCGTACGCGCTGATAGCGTGAGCCAAGTGATGATCCACGTATCGCATGCGCGCTTTTACTTTGCCGAAAGCCTGGGTAAATCGTTTTGCGCCGCCGCGTTGGTGCCACATGCTTAGAAACTGCAAAGAGGAATTCAGCACGTTCGAATAGTTGATGCGCATCCGGCCGGTGGCAAAACATTTCAAATCGTGACGGAAGGAAGCGCCCGCGTGTGGCCAACCAAAACAGACTTCGTCGAGTTGATCGGCGGATACGCCGGCGAATTCGAGGCAGGCTTGCACTGCCAGACGCGGAAATGCGGAGTCATGTTTGACGCGGCTGAGGCGCTCTTCGGCGACGGCAAAAAGTAGTTCGCCATCGCGCACGATACAGGCCGAGGAATCGTGCATCTGCGAATAATTGATGCCCAGCGTCAACAATTGATGGCGGCCCCGGTCTTCGTTTGCGCCGCCGCTGCGCTTAGTTTCTGTTTAGCGCCGAGTGCGCGCAAAAACACCGCTTCATGCCGGCGAGCGCTGCGCTCCCACGTAAAACGTTTCATTTTCTCCATTGCGGCAGAGCCCAGGCGTTGTCGCAGTTCAGGATCTACGCAAAGCATATTAAGCGCAGCCAGCAGTGAAGGTGAATCCCCTGGAATGGTGAGCAGACCATCGTGGCCATCCTCTACCAGATCGGCCATCCCATTGGATTCGGTGGTTACCACCGCCAGACTCGAAGCCATGGCTTCCAGCAAAACCAGCGGCATGCCTTCGACCAGCGACGGCAGGACGAAAATATCATGAGCGGCATAAAGCGCCGGCATTTCCGCCCTGGGAACAAACGGCCGTACGACGATTGCGTGTTGAGCAGCAGCAGGGAAAGCGCGGCGGACTGTTTCTTCGGACTCAGCACAGCCGGCGATGGTCAGCCGTGCTTGTGGATGCAGGTCAAGCAACTGTGTAAAGGCCTCGGCAAGTTTATAAATTCCTTTGTGATCGATCCAGGTTCCCACAAACAAGAGTTTCGGCGGGCTGGGATTATCCCCAGGGCGCCGATAGTAAAATTCCGGCTCCACGCCATTAGGTACGAACCATACCCGGTCCGGCGCCAGCCCATATTGCAGCTGCAAAAAATGCAGTGACTCTCGATTGGTCACGATGCACTGATCCGCAGTTTCAATGGAGCGGCGATAGGTGCGCATGTGATAAAAATTTTGCCACCAGCGATTGCGCCACCGGAAATAGTCGGCGCGACCTTTTTGTGCTTCCAGGCGCATGGCATAGTTCCTTCGTTCTTCAAGCCCATGCATGGTGAGCACGTAGGGAGGCCCGGCTGTCGGCGACCGCCGACGTGAAATCCCGTAGGAAAATCCATGCGGCGCGTAAATATTGACGATGTCGTATTCACTTTTGACTTCGCTGATGTACTTCGCGGCTCTGCGCGAGAATTCAATGGTGCGAAACCGCGCGGGCCAGCGCGGCGCGGGGAGCAGATCTTCAAAAAACATGACCTTGACGGTGTGGCCAAATGCGCGCAATTCTTTGGCGATGTTGTAAACCACCCCGGCGCCGCCAGCCTCGGCTTTTCCCGCCACTCCGGCGATCATCAGCACGCGCATCTAGGCGGCCGTCCGCTTTTCAGAAATCAAAAAATAATGGTAAGCGAAAGGGCTTAAAAGCCTGCGAACGGTGCGGTTCGACTCAATCGCCGGCAACTGAATCGGATTGCGCCCCGGCAAAATAGGCAACTGATGCACAGTGCCGTCGCTATGAAGTATTTTCCAGCCGGCCTTCTTCACAAAATTACGAATCTGGGGGATCCACTGGCGGCGATCGAAAGGCTGATCATCGCGGCGATGAGGATGGCGAACGCGCGCGTACAGATCATAAAGACCCATCAGATTTGCATAGTTGGGCGTGGTCAGGAAGAGCCGCGCTCCCGGGCGGGCGATGCGCCACATTTCGCGCAGGGCGCTTCGGGCATCCGGGACATGCTCAATAGTCTCGCAAGAAACGATGATGTCGAACGATTCGGAAGCAAAGGGAAGCGACTGCGCGTCGCCTTGAATGAGGGCGGCTCTGACGTTGCCACCGATGGACCGTAACTTGGATTGCCCGGCAAGCAGCGCAGCCATCGAGAAATCGCATCCGGTCACTTCCGCGCCGGCGCACGCCAGCTCTCTTAGAAATCCGCCGCGGCCACATGCCACCTCAAGCACGCGCAAACCCTGCACCGGCCCGATTTGTTCGCGAACCAATTCGTACCAGGGGCTGGTGGCGTCGTCATGCTCTGGATCGGACCCCAGGATGCGCTCATGCCAGCTGTCATACTCGCTGCGCAGACTCAATTCTTGAACTCCTCGGAGCCCGCGACATTGGTTATCCGCGGTACCGGAAGAGTATTTTTCCTCATACCCCGGTACCAATTGTTTTTTCCCAGCCAGCCGCGGCCCGCGTAAAACCATCGCGGTGGAAGCAACAAAGCCGGGATCATGGTAACCGCGCGGAAAAAATGCTGGGCTCTGGAGGCATCGCCATGAAGCACTTCAAAAACTTTGTTCTCGGCGCGAAAAGTTTGCCACGGAAAACCGCCGTCCAGCATCAAGCGTAATTGATCGGCCTCGGCCTGAACGATTTCTACAATGCATTCGAGGATTTCTTGCGGGACTTTTTGGTCGCGCAGGGCTTTACTTAGCGACGTTGCCAGAGCCGCAAGCACCTTTTGCTTGCGCCGCAAGCCGCCGGTGGTTCCGGCTCCGGCGCTGACGAACAGATTGGCCCCGTGCAAAACGTAGCAGGTGAGTGGTTCGCGCAAGATGATGACTTCGCTTAGTATGGCCGCCAGCGTGAACAGGTATTCGTCCGCTTCAATTACCAGCGTCTCTGGAACGGGCAGGATACGGCGCGCCAACTCCGCGCGGATGGCCATACGGCTGGTTCCCAGAAAACTTTTTCGCAAACGGAATATGCGGGCATCGGCCAATGAGCTTACGAGAAACCGTTCTTCGTTTTCCGGCGCGGATACCCGCGATGAGCCGTCCGGCAGCAACTCTGTAATGGCGTGGCCAACTAATCCAACAGTGGGGTTGGCTGCAAACACGTCTGCAATGCGAGACAGCTTGCCCGGTAACCAGAAATCGTCGCCGTCCAGGAAGGCAATGACTTCTCCCTGGCATTCAGGAATGCCGGTATTGAACGCGGAAGCCTGCCCGCCGTTTTCTTTGCGGATGTGCCTGACTTGAGCTGCAAATTGTTGGATGATCTGCGGCTGTTCGATCGGTGGATCCATCATCCACGACGATAATTTCTCTCGCGGCGACTGGGAAATCCTGTTGAAGCACACTGGCGATAGCTTTTTCGATAAAGCGCTCGTGATTATATGTGTCGATCAGAATGCTGATGACAGGCTTGGCCAAGAAATTCGCCTTAGAGAATGCATATGTAACGGGCTAGTGGGCGCGCCACACGAATTTACTAACACAAGTGTACGATAATTCATCGCGCGCGAACGCGATGGAGTGACAAGCATCTCTGAGTGGAGTTCCTCTGAAGACCACGTCAATAATTCCGGTCAAAGCGCGTGCGGCGATATGGGCAGTCATGCTGGGCTGCTGGCTGGTGCAGGCTATGGCGGCCCGCGATTTTTTCACCGCCGATGCCATCTCGTATCTGGACATCGCCAATTCCTGCGTCGCCGGACACTGGCATGCGCTGGTAAACGGCTGGTGGAGCCCGGCCTACCCATTTCTGCTGGCCTTCTGCCTGAAGATATTCAAACCGCATCCGTTTAACGAAGCGCTGCTGCTACATCTGCTGGCAATCGTTTCGCTGATCGTGGCGCTGGCCACCTTCGAATACTTCATGGCGATCCTTCTGAAGTTTCGCCAGAAAGTACAGCCCAACGATGCTGCAGACGACGGACAGTTAATTCCAGACAGTTTCGTTATGGTGGCGGGATATTCCTTATTTTTCTGGATTTCTACTTTTTTGATTCCGCCGACGTTGGAGCAACCGGATATTCTCGTTTTCATTTTGTACCTGCTGGCCAGCACGCTGTGCATGCAATTGGTCATTCATCCGCAGGGATGGGCGCGATACGTGGCTCTGGGTGTTGTGCTGGGGTTCGGGTATCTAACCAAAAGTGTGATGCTGCCTTTGGCTTTCGTCGTTTACCTGGCACTGTTTTTGCAAAAAGATCGCCAACGGACGTGGCCGCGGCTGCTGCTTTCGATGGCGGTGTTTGCGGCGGTTTGCCTGCCATTCGCGCTGGCCCTTTCGAAAAGCAAAGGCCGCTTCACTTTCGGCGACGTGGGAATCATGGCCTATCGTCACGTGATGGGCGTGGATGAAGAAGCTCTGGTGCCGGACCTTTCGCCAAAGCCGAGTGCCGCGCCCGGCATTCAAGACTACTCGCGCATCATCCATCTGGGCACGTACCCGCCCTGGAGCGATCCATCCTACGGGTACCGCGCAACTCCATTTCATTTTAGTTTGCGGCGGCAACTCAACCGCACGCACATCGTGCTGCGTTACTACTTCGACCTATTTGTCGTGCAATTAGGAGCACTGGGCGCAGCTTTTCTGGCACTTTTTTTCGCTGGGGGCGGGAAGGATTTCGCCAGGCGGTTTGTGAAGCAGCCGTTGCTGTGGCTTCCGGCACTGGCAGGCTTGGCGTCTTATGCATCCATGAGGGTGGATGGAAGATTTCTGGCCGGCTTTGTCATTGCTTTATTTGCGGCCTGCGCCGCTGCGCTGCGCGTACCGGAAGAGGGAAATGCTCGGAAATATGTGCCGTCGATAGCTTACGGTGTATCGGTTTTGTTGTTGGCCCAGGTTATTGTTCAGGCGGGCCACGATGGGCTTCGCGTATTCGAGCGCCAGGAACACCCTGAGTGGCAAGTGACGAAATATCTTCAAGACCAGGGAATGAAAAAGGGCGACCGCGCCGGTTACATCGGCTATGCGCTGGTAGATCACGCCTGGGCCCACCTTGCGGGGATGCGCATCGCGGCGGAAATCCCTGAAACGGATGTTGCGAATTTCTGGGCTTCGCCAGAGCGGCAGCGGGAAGAAGCGATAGATTGGATGGCATCGACTTCTGCCAAGGTGGTGGTTACCCGCAATGTGCCGGGCAGTGCGATGTCCATGGGTTGGATGAAAATTGGCGGGACCGACTACTACGTACTGCGCATTTCACCACGTAGCACACCCTAACCAGGGGGCCGCAATTGATTTTCGGCCTGGCCACCCGATTCAGCGGATACGATTCACTGCACGCGGTAGATTCTTTGATCAGACGTTTCAAACACCAGTTTCAGATCGGGCGGTGGAGGGTTCTGAATCTGAAATCCTGAAATTGCGGACGTCACATCCAGGACGTGGGTGATCTGAAGTTCGCGAGCCTGGCTTAAGGCAGCCGAGTGCGGTCGTAATGCCCGGCAACGTCAGCTCGCCCCACTGCCCGACGGGTTTTATATAAGATTTGCGCAAGTAATATGGCGGGACGCTGCGGTCAATGAATGAGAACTTTTTTACGTCAGGGGTGGCGTTCAAACGTTCGAAGCTCGCGAAATAGGGGACCTCGCGCTGTCTTTTCATCTGCGCGTAAGCCGGAGAGAAAACCGCCCTCAAGTTGTCAGCCTGGCCCGAGCAAATCATGAATAAACCGTAAGATATGGAGACACCAACGATGACGCCAGCCGTCCACGTCTGAACTTTTCCGCAGCGCTCCGATACGTAGCTCCATCCGGCCACGGAAAAAATCGCTGAAATCGGCGTACACGGGAATTAGGAATCGTGATTCCTGCTGGGTTGCAAACCAGAACACAGTGATCAGCACGGCGCAGGACGTGCGAGTTGCCGGGCAAAGAATTGTTTGCGCAGGGCCAAGAAACCGAAAGGTGCCAGGCCCAGCGGACAGAGTCCGACACCCCCCGCTCCATGAAAATTAGAAGTGTGATACGTCAGGTTGAAGGGAAGTTTTAGAAATGCCAGCCAACCGCGTCCCAAGCCCATGCCCCGTTGAAAGATATAGGAATGGAATTGCGAGATTGCGCTGGCCGGGAAATATCTGGGGGAGCAAAAGTGCGAGTAGCCCGGTGGCGGCGGATAGATTGGGCAGCCCAGGATAATCCAGTTGCGAATATAGAAAGGCGCTGCGACAGCCAGCGCCGTGATGAACGCGACGCCGATGCTCTTAAAAAGAGCCGCGTCGCCGAACCGCTGTTGCTTAGCGACGCCGATCCGCGCAGCAAACCAGCAATGCGAATAAAGCAAGCAGGCCGGTATATTTCGAGCCCATTGCCAGGCCGATAAAAACTCCGCAGATGGCCCACTCTTTGAGTCGCTCGAGCATCGAAAGCAATACGCGCAGCAGCGAGCACGAAAGCCGCGTACAGTCCATCTACAAAGCAGGCGTGCGAGCCGGCATAGACGGCAGGCATGGTGACGATAATGGCAGCCACCCACAAGGCTTGAGTCGCCTTCAATCCCATGCGCATGGCCAGACCCGCGGCCACCAGCAACAGCAGACCCAGCAATCAGCCAACTGGAAAAATCGGGCGCGCGATCACCCCCGGTCGCCAACAACACCGCGAACAACGTTTCAGGTATTTGTGGAAACGAAGTATGAGAATTGTCCAGAGCGGGGCGGACGATTCCAGTGCGCAGCCAAACGGTGGGGCCCAGCAGATGGTACGCGACGGAATCTTTATTCCAATCGCCGGTCATCTCCGCTAGTCCGCCGAGAGCCGTCACCGTCAGAACCATGAATACGATGCAGGACGGAACAAAAACCTTCGCAGAAATGTGGCGTGGGACTTGGTCTCTGTTTCGCCACGCTGCTCGCAGCGGGCGAATGGCCAGAAGAGCGGCGATAAGCAACGCGATCGCAATGGCCCTGCGCGTGAAGGTGACCTGGCCAATCAGAAACAGCGCGAGAGAAAATACTCCCAGCCCTCCCAGCAACGAAAGACCCCAACGCTCAACGGTATGGAAAGTGGCCGGAAGGTGATTCGCTATCAAGGAGCCGCAGCCCAGGCCGGCGATCGCGAGAGCGCTCAGTCCAAAGACGCTGTGGAGCGCGATCCAGACCATGAATTAGTGGACGCCCAATTTGCGCAGGAGATGCTGTCCTGTGGTGGACCCCACGATGCGGAGCACAAAGAAAAAAAGCAGGACGGCAATCATCCAAATTTCGGCGACTACTGGAACCCATGCGAACTTCCGGCGAACAGGACTAGTTTCATGTTTCATGAGCTGGACTTGCCGGCAGAGCGGCTCAGACCCGAGCCGCCTGCGAACAGCGGCGGTACTCTGCACAAAATTGCGCCAGAACCACTGCTGCGCGTTGAAATTTTTCACGGCGGTAGCGAACCGGACGGATATCTCCATCACCAGACAGCTCATGCGTGACATTCAGCAGCGTGTAGGCATGGGGAGCGCCACCATAGATTTCCAGATTGCGGCGCGCTTCTTCTCCGCCGTAAGCGCCTTGCTGGCCGCCAGCGATGTGGGTGTATTCGTGACTCTGATGAATGGCCCGCGCGACGTTCGTCATATCCACCACCGGTATTCCGCGAAGCAGCGCATCCTTGATCAGCCACTGATCAAACCAGGCGCGACCGATAGCCAGGTCGGGAACCTCCGCGTAGAGTTCGCGGTCAAAAACAAAAACATCGATAGCGGTGTGGTGACCAGGTGTGCCAGAAGGCAGGCTTCGCAAACTTAGCGGCTGAGCGCGGTTGAAATCCAGTTCTTCAGCGACGTCAATTTCCCAGCGATGAGTGACGCCAAGAAACCGGGAAAATTTTTCGGCAATGGCGCTGACAGCAGTGTGAAAGGCCTGCAACAGAATAATATCGCTATTCGAATAGCACAGCAGCCGGGTATCAGTAGCCTCGCGGGCCCGTCTTATCAGGTCACCGAGCAAAGGCGTGCCGAATTCATTGCGCTCGATGTCGTGAAGATGCGTGAGTCCCAATTCGTCGGCGATTTGTTCGGTGCCTTCTTCTTCCCCGAACAGAAAAATTTCCGGCCGCGGGGAAAGCTTCGTCCAACTGGTGATAGCGTTGCGCTGAATTACGCCGATGTGCCCGTGGAACGGTTTGGGCATGGCAAGAATGGAAACGAGTGGGGAGGTCATCGCGGTTACGACACAGCCTGTCGCCGCGGATATGGTTTAACTTCGAACTTTGGAAATCTAAGGAGAAGTGCAGCTATCGCGGGAAGCTTGCGTGTGCGGCGCATGCCCTCTCGAATGACCCACTTATTCTCCTGATCCTCAACGATGGGCGGCAGATCCGGACCTGCAAGCCCATAGCGGCTCTTCGATGCCAGGCGCTGCCAGAGTCCCCGCACTTTAGGAATATTTCTTACTGCCCTGGTGACTCTGCGGATCATCCTGACGGCGCCAACCCGCGGAATGGATTTTAACTCGCTGTCGATAATTTTGTCGCATCTTTGATCGTATCGAGCAACTATATCCGCATTGCTGATGTCCCCGGAATCAAAGCGGTACCCGCCGCCGCCGGCGTCAACGGAATGCAGTTGCGCATGACGGAAAAATCGCATCCACAGATCGAAATCTCCAACGTCACGGTAGGAGGCATTCAACTCTGCGCCTGCTTTTTCCCACAGGCTGGTTCGCCAGAAAGTGGATTCCCGCTGGAAGGAGCGGTTGGGAGGCGCAAATGAGCGGCGCGACCGGCACGGCAAAGCTTGGGCTCCAGTTAGCCATTCCACCGCCGGTAAAGAGGCGAACACGCTGCCCACTACAAACAAGCCGCTGGTGTGCAGCAGATCGCTGGCGTTCAGGCAGCCCATGATGGTGCCGGTGCCCTGAGCGAATCCGGTGTTCAAGGCGTCGTACACGCCTTTATCCCGGCGGCTCGTCCACCACGAAATATGTTTCTGATATTTACGAATGACGTCAATGGTGCCATCCGTGGAACCGCCATCCACGACGATGTATTCCAGGTTGGGGTAACGCTGATACACGATGGAACGAATAGTGTCTTCGATAGAGCGGATGCCATTCATGACCGGGGTTACCAGCGTGATGCGTGGCCACTCGGTGCCCGACGCGCGGGCTGCGAGCAAGATGAATGCCGCGGTGCGAATTATTATTGCTGCTGCTGCCGTTCGAATGGGATGGACATGGCCTATCAACCCTGGCGCACGCGCAACATAGACTTGAGAAGTTGCACTCCCTGGCGGTGCGGTGACAATGGCCGATGACGATGAATGGCGGGGAAGTGGCGGCGTTCCACCAGGCGCGAAACTCGCGAGCTCGTTCGGAGGGAAAGGCCACAAGATTGGCATCGTAAGAATCCAGATCGCAGGATATGGGGTGCAGGGAACTATCGGGTGCCAGCCCGTACCAGCGATAACCGAGGCTCGATAAGAAATTGCACTATGTCCCGGGCGGTATAGCCCCAAGGTTTGGTGCGTAAGTCCTGAACTTCCGCGAGGATTGCCGGCCTGGCCGCCGCCGCTCAAGCAGCCGGCTGGCACCGTGCAGGACGCTTAGCTCGGCGCCTTCCACGTCGAGCTTGATGAAATCCACTCGGGAGATTCCCAGGCTTTGCAACACGTCATCCACGGTGCGCACTTCCACGCGCACTTTGTAAGTGGATTCAGTGACCGCGGGCGCCCGCAGGCTGTTGCCCCAATCGCACGAGCCGTCCACGATGTAAAAATCTTCGACACCGGGCCTGCCGCCCGCGGCACAGGGCTCGATACGTACGTTGTCGCAGCCATTGATGCGCACGTGCTTACCCAGGCGGCGGCACTCGCGAGGGGATGCTTCAAAGGCGATCACCTGGCCTTTGCGACCCACACATTTAGAGCTCAACAGAGAATACAGGCCGTGGTGCGCGCCGATATCCAGAACGGTCATGCCCGGTCGCAAAAAATTTTCCACGAAGCGCATCTCGGGAGTCTCGAACCCTTCGTTCAAGACTTTGTGATCGAGTTCGCCACCTTGCGCGAGCCACCATGCGCCGAAGGTCAGGCGCCACGGAATAGGCATTTCCGGGAACCTCGACGCAAACGATTGGCCAGGCTGAAATACTTTTTACGGCCCGGCTGCCGCAGAAAACGGGTCATGCGCTGCGGAAGTGTTTTGGGAACTGCCGGCAATTTGCTCCATGGGTCTTTGATTTCGTGATCTTCCATGCACAGGCGAAATCCAAACAGATCGACGGGCGCGGCTGAAGCAAACAGCACCGTACGCTTGCGGTGGTGCTCCCGGGTGTCGCAAAAATCATCGTGGCCGGGAAGCTGGGTAAGCCGGTATACGTAGGAAAAGCCGCCACGATAACAGCATTTTTATCAGGCTGCTTTCGCTGGGGTAATAGGCGACGTCCGTAAGACTCTGGTCATCTTCGCGGGGCTCTTCGCGCAGCAACAGCGAAGGCCGATCGTCGGGTACGCACATGCTCTCAAGCAACAGACACTTGTCGGTCAGGGCTCGAAGATGCCGCACCGCCAGCAACGGGCTTTCGAGGTGATAAAGCAAGCCAAAACAGAGCACCAGGTCGAATTTGCCGAGATCCAGAATGCAGCGATCCTGCAGATCACCGGGTGTGAAGTGAATGTGCGGGAAACGCTTGCGTGCTTCAGTCGACGTTTTCTTCGCGGCCATCGAAGCCGCTGACGCTCAGTCCACAGTCGCGCAGGGTTTCCGAAAAGAAGCCCACGCCGGCACCGGCGTCCAGCGCGGTTTTCAGCCGCAGCACCGGGATGATGCGCTGCAGGACGTCGCGAATGGTCTTCTCGCGGGCGCGGATGAGGCTGCGATATTCGGCTCTTGTCGAAATGGCGTGAGTTTGAGCGCTATTTCGCAATCCGTCAGTGGCGGGTGATCGGGAACGCCGGACAACGACACTCGCAGAGACACTATTCCGATGCATGGCAGACTCCTTGCGGCCGGTTGCGCCGCAAACACTTTATGAACGCGGGTTTCTGTAACTCGGGGACCACTGCGGCGACGCTGGCGAGCGCCGTGGGACCTGGGTTGAAAAGCCTAGGGAATTTTAAGGAAGGGTACTGCAAGTTTACCGATTAGTCAAATACTTAATCCATACTTTTTGACAATTGTCCCAAGAGGTGCTCCTGGGCCGTGCTGATGGACGTTAATGGTTCAAGGCTGGGTTGCCGCGGTTGCGGAGTCGGAGGTGTGATTCAGGTACCAGTCGATGGTTTTCTGCAATCCCTGGCGCAACGGGGTCGTGGAGCGCCAGCCAAATTCCTTTGCGGCGCGAGAGGTGTCCAAGGAGCGGCGTGGCTGGCCATCAGGCTTGTCGGCGTTCCAGCGGATTTTGGCGTCGCAGCCGACCAGCGCCGTGATCATCTCCAGTAAATCGCGGACGCTGATTTCCTGGCCGGAGCCGAGATTTACCAGGTCAGATTTATTGTATTTTTCGGCGGCCGTCACGATGCCTTCGGCGGCATCTTCCGCGTACAGAAATTCTCGAGTCGCGTTGCCGGTGCCCCACGCTTCGATTTCGGCGGCGCCGCTCTGTTTTCGCTTCGATGCATTTGCGGATGAGCGCGGGGATGACGTGCGAGCTTTGGAGATCGAAATTATCGCGCGGTCCGTATAAGATTTACCGGCGTCAAATAGATTCCGTTAAAGCCGTATTGCTGCCGGTAAGCCTGCAGCTGCACCAGTAGCATTTTTTTCGCCAAGCCGTAAGGCGCGTTGGTCTCTTCCGGATACCCGTTCCAGAAATCTTCTTCGCGAAAAGGAACTGGCGTGAATTTGGGATAGGAACAGATCGTTCCGGCGCACACGAATTTCTCAAGGCCGGCGATGCGCGCGGCTTCGATGAGATTCAAGCCCATGATGGCGTTGTCGTAAAAAAAGAGCCCGGGATTCTCGCGATTGGCGCCGATGCCTCCGACTACCGCGGCAAGATGAATCACGATGTCCGGTTTCGAATCGGTGTACAGCTTCAGCGCTTCGGTCTGCACACGGAGGTCGTGAACTTTGCTGCGGGGAACGACGACTTCCTTGGCGCCGGCTGCGCGCAATTTCTCCACTACGAAGGAACCGAGGAAGCCGTGCCCCCCGGTGACAACTACGCGCCGATTTTCCCAAAAGCCCATAGGTCCCCGCTGATTATGATTAGTTGGTTTCGAATGAGCTAATGAAATGCTAGTGCGACGCCTGGCCCTGTACCGCTTGCGCGACGCGCACCACGGAATTGTGCCAGCGATTCCAGGGGCCGATTTTTTCTTCCAGGATGGTTTTGCCGCGGCCGGGCGATTTGAGGCCCAGCGCTTCAATGTCGGCATCCACCATGATGGCCACCAGGTCGTGGAACATGATGCGCGCTTCCCAGCTCAAGCTTCGCACGAGTCTTGGAGGTATCGGCGATCAGCGTATCCACTTCCAGCGGGCGGAAGTAACGGTCGGAAATCTTTACGTACTTCTGCCAGTCCAGTCCGGCGTAAGTGAACGCTTCCTGCACGAATTCTTTTACGGAGTGGGCTTCGCCTGTGCCGATGACGAAATCTTCGGCGGTATCCTGCTGGACGACCTGGTAGATAGCTTCCACGTATTCCGGCGCGTAGCCCCAGTCGCGTCGTGAATCCAGATTGCCCAGGTACAGGGCGTTTTCTTTGCCTGCGAGAATATTCGCGACGCCGCGGGTAATCTTGCGGGTCACGAAAGTTTCACCGCGGCGGGGACTTTCGTGATTGAAGAGGATGCCGTTCGACGCGTGCATCCCGTAGCCTTCGCGATAAATTTTGGTCATCCAGTAACCGTAAATCTTGGCGGCGGCGTAAGGGCTGCGCGGCTGAAACTGGGTGTCCTCATTTTGCGGAGCCGGCAGCGGCGCCAAACATTTCTGAACTGGAGGCCTGATAAAAGCGCGTCTTGCAGCCGCTGCGGCGAACCGCTTCCAGCAGCCTGGTGGTGCCCATGCCGGTAATGTCGCCGGTGTATTCCGGCACATCGAAGCTGACGCGCACGTGGCTTTGCGCGGCCAGGTGATAGAGCTCGTCCGGGCGCCAGGCTGTAAATCAGGCTCAGGATCCACTCCGTGCTCGACAAATCTCCGTGATGCAGAAACAGACGCGCGTTCGGATCGTTGGGATCCTGGTAGATGTGGTCAATGCGCTGGGTGTTAAATGTGCTGGAGCGCCGGATGATGCCGTGGACTTCGTAGCCTTTGGAGAGCAGCAATTCGGCGAGATAGGAACCATCCTGCCCGGTAATGCCGGTAATCAGCGCGCGCTTCATGGATAGAGTTCTCCTGTGGCGTTTAGTAAGGGCGTATTAAATCCTGTAAATGGGCAGATTCGATTGTAGCGTGGGCTGCGCCGATTGTCGTCCGGCGTGCTCACCAAACGTTGCGCGGAAAGGAACAATTCGTGACACTTCAATTTTAGGGCGGAGGAATCAGACAGGGCGGCGGATATTTAGTTTGCGCATGCGGGCCTGCAGGGTGGTGCGCTTCATATCCAGCAGGGCGGCCGCGCCTTTTGGGCCGCCGATGCGCCATTGGGTTTGTTGCAGCGCGCGCAGGATATGTTCGCGCTCGGCTTGCTCCAACGTCGAAATTGCGCGCTGCGCGATGCTATCGGCTCCCTCGGCCGGCGGCGCGGAATAATTCATTGCAGGTATCGGTGCCACCTGCGGAGGTTCGCGGAGGATTTGCGCCGGTTGCCGTTTCCGCGAGCAATTCCGAAACCGGCACGCGCAACTCTTTTCCTGGCGAGAGCAGCACGGCGCGCTCGATGAAATTTTCAAGCTCGCGCACGTTACCTGGCCAGCCGTACCCGGCCAGCGCGTTCATCGCTTCGGCTGGTACATACTCGACGATCTTATTCAGCCTGCGGCTGAATTTCTGCACGAAGTAACGCACCAGCAGCGGAATATCTTCGCGGCGTTCTCGCAGTGCGGGAATCTGAATGGGGAAAACGTTCAAGCGGTAATACAGGTCGCTGCGGAAGGTGCGGTCCGCCACCTGGCGCGCGAGATCCTGATTGGTGGCCGCCACGACGCGGACGTCTACCTTGATGGTGCGGTTGCTGCCGAGGCGCTCGAATTCCTGCTCCTGCAAAACGCGCAGAAGTTTGGGCTGCAACTCACTGGGCAGGTCGCCGATTTCATCGAGGAAAAGAGTGCCGCGGTCGGCCAGTTCGAAGCGTCCGATTTTCTGATTCAAGGCTCCGGTAAACGCGCCGCGCTCGTGGCCAAAAAGCTCCGACTCCAGCAAGCCGCTGGGAATCGCCGCGCAATTTATCTTCACAAAGGTGCGCTGGCGCCGAGGGCTGAGATTATGGATGGCACGCGCGATAAGTTCTTTGCCGGTGCCGGTGTCACCAAGAATCAGCACCGCGGTATCCGTGGGCGCGACCACTTCCACTTGCGCCAGAGCGCGCTTCAATGGCGGCGCATCGCCAATAATTTCTTCAAAGTTAAACTCGCTGCGAATTTCCTCTTCCAGATAGAGCTTCTCTTCCGAGAGTTTATCTTTCAGCGCATCGATTTCCTTGAAGGCCAGCGCGTTTTCGACGGCGATGGCGATTTGCGCGCCGACTTGCTGCAAAATTTGGACGTCGCGATCGACGAAGGCGTCGATCCTGCGGCTGGCCACATTCAAGGTGCCAAACGTGCGGGCCCTGGTTGTCAGAGGAATGCAACAAATTGTCTGGATGCCATCATTGCGGAGCACGCGCATGACTTCGCTGGGGTAGCGATCCAGTTCCGCACCGCGCGCGCAAACCGGTTTGCCGCTGGCGATAGCGTCACCGGAAGGCGATATTTCCCGCGGAATGGTCACTTCGTTTTTAATCAGCCCCTCGCGGCCGGGAAAATCCAGGGCGTAAATTTTGAGCAGTCCGGTCTCTGGACTCGAGTAGCGCGAGGCTGGTGTAGTCGTGGTGAATCACGCGCTCCAGAGTGGAAACGATGCCGCGAAAAAGTTCCGGAAGCTCGCGGCTGCTGACCAGCACGTTATTTATTTCCAACAAGACCCGCAGACGGTCGCGTTCTTCGGCGAGCTGCGACTGGTAAGCCTGCGAACTCTCGAGGTTAAGGGCGTTGTCCACCGCCACGGCTACCTGGCTGGCCACCCGCTGCATGAAGGTTAGTTCGGTGTCGGTGATTTTCTGCGGCAAGAGCGTGCCGAAGCCCATGGCTCCCAGGCGGCGCTGCGCGGTCGTCAGCGGAACCATGGCCAGCGAATGCACGCCGGCTTCGCGCAGCATCTGCAGAAACGCCGGGTAGCGGGTGTCTTCGTCGCTGACTACCAAAGGTTGCTGCGATTGCCACACCCAGCCGGCGGGATGGCCTTCGATGGGGGACTCTTTTCCCGCGACCTTGTCGGTGGGCACGCGCGTTTCCAGAATGTGCAGGCGCATGACGTTGCGCGCGGGGTCGTGCAGCACCAGGGTGAGGAAGTCGAACTCCACCACCCAGTGCAGACGCTCGGCGAGTTCATGGAAGAGGGCAGGCAGATCGCGCTGCTGGGCGATCGCCTCGCTGACCTCCAGCAGGGCCTCCAGCTGACGGCGGGACTGGTCCAGGGGCGCGATTTGCGCGATTTCCGGGGGCGAAACGACAGGATCCGCCATGCAGGCAGGATAGCATCCGGTTGCTGGTGCCTCAACCGTGCCAATGGTTGTGGGCTTGCCTGCTGCGCGATTCTCGTATACTCGAAAAAGAAGATCGGACCGGCAGCAGACTTTTCAAAATCCGCAGGTGTGGCCGTCACTACCAAACAGGAGTTGCATGAGCACGACGCTACAAGTGATGAAATTTGGAGGCACGTCGGTGGGCGATGCCACGTGCATCGCGCGCACGGCGCAAATTATTGCGACGGCCGCCAGAAAGAATCAATGCGTAGTGGTGGTGTCGGCCATGAGTGGGGTGACGAATCGTCTTATCGATGCCGCGAAAAAAGCCGCCACCGGTGATTCCAATGAGGGCGGGAACCTCGTCAAAGTTTTGCGTGGGCAACATGCCGCGGCGCTGGAAATCCTCATTAAGGACGCAGCAGCCCGCGAGCGGGTGATGCAAAAACTCGATGCGGTTTTGTCCGAAGCCAAGCGCTTGTGCGACGGCACCGCACTACTGCGCGAACTGACGCCACGCACACTAGACGAGATATCCAGCCTGGGCGAGCGCCTGTCCGCCCCGATTGTTGCGGAGGCGGTAAAAGCGCTGAACCTGCGCAGCGAAGCTATCGAAGCTACCGAACTGATTGTCACCGACGCTTATCACGGCGGCGCTGAGCCGCGCATGGATTTAACCCGCCAGCGCGCGCAGGCGAAATTGCGGCCGCTGCTGGCCCAGCAGATTGTTCCGGTGGTGACCGGGTTTATCGGGGCTACCGAAGACGGCAAGCTCACTACGCTGGGACGCGGCGGCTCTGATTATTCGGCGACGATTTTGGGCGCGGCGATGGATGCCAGCGAAGTGGTCATCTGGACGGACGTGGATGGCGTTCTCACCGCGGACCCGCGACTTGTTCCCGAAGCGCGAACGATTCCTGAAATTTCTTACCGCGAAGCCGCCGAGCTCGCTTACTTTGGCGCGAAGGTGCTGCACCCCAAGACGTTGAATCCAGTGATTGAAGCTGGAATCACGGTGTGGATCCGCAACAGTTTCGCTCCTGAAAAGCTGGGCACGAAGATTACTCCCGCGGGGCGCAGTATCGGCGGAGGAGTGAAAGCGCTGACGGCCATTCGCGATGTTGCCCTGATCGCGGTGGGTGGCCCCGGGATAGTGGGATTGCCGGATGTCGTGGGCCGCACTTTCTCGACCACTGCGGAGTTGCGCGCCAACGTTTTGCTGATTTCGCAGTCTTCGTCGCAAAATGACATCTGCTTCATTGTTTCTGCTGTGGACGCTGCGCGCACGATGGATGCGCTGCGCAAGGAGTTTGCGCAAGACCTGGCGCACCACAAAGTGGAACACGTCACGGTGGTGAACAACATCGCCATCGTGGCCGTGGTGGGTGAAAACATGCGCGGCACTCCCGGTGTGGCAGGGCGCACCTTCGCCGCTATGGGCCGGGAAGAGGTGAATTTGATCGCCATCGCCCAGGGCTCTTCGGAAAGCAACATCTCGTTCGTGGTGGAAGACCAGGCCGTTAAAAAGGCGCTGATCGCCACGCACAAGGAGTTTGGTCTCGACGCCGCCTCGTCATGAGCAGACGGGCGGGGCGGCGCTGGATGTCGTGACCGTTGCGCCGCATGCAGTGAACCCCGTATGTCTAAACCGCAGCGACTTGGCCTACACTCCGGTCCAACACTTAGCGACCAGGTGCCATCTAACGATTATGAGTAGATGTACTCGCTCCCTCACCGGACCCTGCAGACTTATCCAGTTGCCCTATGCCTACCGTCCTGATTGTCGATGATTCCGACAGCGTTCGGGCGTCTGTTCGCGCCCTTTTTGAAGCGGAGCCCGAATTCACCGTTGCGGGCGAAGCCGTTAACGGCATGGACGCGATCAACAAGGCTGAAGAACTAGCGCCAGACCTGATCATCCTGGATTTGTCCATGCCGATCATGAATGGGCTTGAAGCAGCGGAAGCGCTGAAGTCCACATCGCCTTCCACTCCCATCTATATCCTGACTGCCCATGGGGGCCCGGAAGTTAATCGCGCTGCGCGAGCTGCCGGCGTGGACGCGGTGTTTTCCAAAGGCGAGGATATGGACGCCATGCTGGCTAAGGCGCGCGACGCTTTTCGTTCAAAAAATCATAAGAAAAAACCGCCTGCGCATAGTTAAGCGCTTTGTACGCAGGGTGCTAGCGCCTACAGTAATTCTGGCTCAGGCGTCAGCATTGCTACTTATCGACTCTTGAGGCACCGTTTGCTAAAACTCATATCGCACCGCATGGTTCATCGCGTGGCTTCGAAATTTCTGATGAGGTGAGTTAGACATGCTAGCGATCATCGCCGGAGTTCTCTTGGTCCTGTGGCTCTTGGGTTTCACGGCTTTCCACGTGACCAGCGGGTTCATTCACATTCTGTTGGTTCTCGCGGTCATCTCCATTCTGTTCCACTTTTTCCGCGGCCGAGCAGCGGTTTAAGCTTTGCCTAATTCATGCGGGTAGCAGGGCGGCTTCTTGGGAGCCGCCCTGTTTTTTTGTGTGGACCGTTGTGATCCAGCAATTTGAAAATACCCCCCACCTTTTAAGCCAAAGAGTCCGTAATCCATTGTGAACAAGGTGTTTAGCCTTGTTTGAAGAGTCCGCAAGAGTGCGTAAGTTATTGAAAATGCAAGGGCGCGTGGTTTCGCAAGAGCGTAAGAGCGCAGACCCTGTTCAAAACAATTGGGATAGGCGCAGAAAGCCCGGCGAATGGGGCTGCTTGGCGAATGGAAGGAAGTTAATCCCATTGTGCGAGCCGGTCCTGCGCCTTGAGCATGGGAACTGTAGCGATCATTTGGGGAATTTTACTATTCTGATATATAACTGACAACTTATATTAAGTACAGTTCTATTACTGTACTCGGTGCTGCGGCCCGGCGTGTGTGCGGCGATGGTGAGCGGAAAGATCAGGCCGGTATGAGTTTGTCGAGCGGCGCTTTCCCGGAAGCAAATTGTTAATTAGCTGCAAGCCCGTCATCTGCGTGTTGTGCGCATCTCGTGCTAATCTAATGCCGATTCAGGCCCGTAGCTCAGTTGGTTAGAGCGCGTCCTTGACACGGACGAGGTCTGGGGTTCGAGTCCCCACGGGCCTACCATTGTCTCCTGTATAGCCCACCTAATCCTTATTGTTGAGCCGATGCACTGTTGTTGAAGTGCAAAATATCTATTGAGGGATGCCAATACGCCTATCCAAGTCAGCGAAGCGTGGATCGTCACGCAGCGAGTCCCATAGCGATTCGCGATTGAGGTAGGCAAGGCGCGCAAAGCGTTCATCGTAGGATTTGTTCAGCCAGGCAAAGGCCTGATCGCGTTGAGACAGACCCGTGTACACCAGGGCGAAATACAACGACGGCGTAAATCCCGCTTGGGAGGCGGCATTGAGCTGGTCGAGCGCGTGCAGCGCTTCGGCGCGTTGGCCGAGGCGGGCGCGGACGTAGCCGGCGAGAGAAAGCGCCATCGCGGAATTGTTGGTGATGGCCTGATATTTTTCGATGTGACGGAGCGCCTCCGCGTAGTCTCCCTTAGCGGCGTACGATTGTCCCAGGACGGCAAGCGCCACCGGGTAGTGGGGATCAATCTCCATAGTCTTTTGGCTTTGCGCGATGGCCTGATCAAACTTTCCGCCCAGATAAAGCTGTATCGCCAGGCTGTGACTCAAGGCCGGCGAAATGGGGTCTAGCTGCGCGGCTTGTGCCGCCACTTCGATGGCTTCGTCAGTGCGGCCAAAAGAGCTGAGAAACAGTGGATAGAATGTGTGGCTGCGGGTGTACGAGGGATTCAGCTTCAGGGCCTGGTCGAAGTGGTCACCCGCCAGCTTCCAGTCAAAATCGTACGTGAAGCTGACGTAGCCCAGTGAAACGTGGGCCTCGCCCAGTTGATTGTCGATCTCGAGAGCTTTGGCGGCCGCGGCTTTGGCTTTGGGCATCACTTCGCGCGGCGGGAAAATGTTGAAGAACGAGAACTGGGCATAGGTGTCCGCCAATCCGGCATACGCCAGGGCGTAGGTAGGATCTTTGTCGATGGCCTGTTGAAAAAATTCCCGCGCTTTCAGGAATCCTTCCGGCGTGCGCTTGTACCAGTGATAAAGCCCCTGCAAATAAAGGCGGTAAGCGTCGGCATTTTCCGTGTAGCGCTTGGCCAGCAATTCTTTTTCACGACCGGTCAACTTCACGCGGAGTTTTTCGGAGATTTCCCTGGAAAGGTCTTCCTGAATGGCGAAAATGTCGGCAGCCTTGCGATTGTACTGGCCGCCCCAGATCTGCGAACCGTTAGTGGTATCAATCAACTCGGCCTGGACGATCACAGTGTCGCCGCGCTGCAACAATTTTCCGAAGAGCACCGCGCGCACCTTGAGGTCGCGCCCGACCTTCTGGGCATCGAGATCTTTTCCCTTGTAGCGAAAGGTGGAGCTACGCGACATGACCCGCAAATTTGGAAGCTGAGAAAGATTGTTGATGACGCCGTCGGTGATGCCGTCACTCAGGTACTCCGTGTCGCTGCTAGCGCCGGCATCGGAAAATGGCAGCACTGCGACGGAGTCAATGGCTTCTCGGCGGATTGAGGGACGATACTTTTGCCACACCAGCAGTGCCAACAACATAAATAAAGCCAACACGCCGGCTATCGCAAATTTTCGATATGGCCCGTGAACGCCGGGACCGCGCGAAGTGACCTCTGGAGTTGCCAGGTTGGTTCGCGCAGACGCTTCGCTCGATTGCTTATCGCGGGTGAGGCTTTGTAGATCGGCGCGCAGGTCCGAAGCGCTCTGGTAGCGAAGCTGGCGATCCTTCTCGAGCGCTTTGCTGACGATGGGTTCCAGCGCGGCCGGCGCGGCGGGATTCACATCGTGCAGAGGGGCGGGAGCGCGTTCCAGGATGGCGTTGAAGATGACGCCGGCAGTTGCGCCGCGAAACGGCAGTTGCGCGCTGGCCATTTCATACAGGACCACTCCGAAGGAAAACAGATCGCTCCGGGCGTCGAGCTCTTCGCCGCGAACCTGCTCGGGGGACATGTAGGAGACGGTTCCCAGCGTGGTTCCGGGACTGGTCAGATGCTGGGCATCCGGCGCGGCGGTTTCCGTGTCGCCACCGTTTTCTTGAGAAGCTTTCTGTTTGGCCAAACCGAAATCCAGAATTTTGGCGTGGCCGCCGCCGGTAACAAAAATGTTCGCGGGCTTGATATCGCGATGCACGATTCCTTTGGAGTGCGCGGCTGCGAGGCCATCACAGATTTCGCTGGCCAGCGGCAAAAGCGTGGCGAGCGGCAAGCCGCCGCTATCGAGCAGGTGCTTGAGCGTCGAGCCTTCCAGATATTCCATGGCGATGAAGGCGCGCCCGGCATATTCCCCGACGTCATAAATCGTGCAGATGTTGGGATGGTTCAGCGCGGACGCCGCGCGGGCTTCCCGTTTGAAGCGTCCCAGGGTGAGGGGATCGCCTGCCGAGTCCAGCGGGAGAAATTTGAGCGCGACAAACCGGCCTAGTCGAGTGTCTTCCGCTTTGTACACCACGCCCATGCCCCCGCCGCCGATTTTTTCCAGAATCCGGTAGTGGGAAACAGTTTGGCCGACCATGTTGGGCAATTTATTTGCTGCAATCTTAGGTGGGGGTCTGAAGCAAGTCAACGAACCGGATTGAATCGATTGCATTTTCAATCCAGCGATGAAGGATTGACGGTGAGGCGTTGCATGAATGCTGTGCCATAATTCGCGAATGCGTGGTGTGCAGGTTTCGATCGATGAGGGATTGAAGAAGAAGTGTGCGCGGGTGGCGCTGGGGTGTGTTGCTGCGGAGGTGGTGGCGCGGGAGACGCCAGCGGCGCTGAGTGGGGAATTGAAGTTGCGCGGGGAGGAGATTTTGCGGTTGGCGGAGCCGCGCGCGGTTTTGGAATCGGCGCAGGTTTTGGCTGTGCGCGCGGGGTACAAGGCGCTGGGGAAAGATCCGGCGCGGTATCGCGGGTCGGCGGAGGCGTTGCTGCGGCGGGTGATTGCCGGCAAGGGGCTGCCGCAGATCAATGCGGTGGTGGATGTGATTAACCTGGTCTCGGTGGAGAGCCGCTTGCCGGTGGGGCTTTATGATCTGGCAGCGGTCAGCGGAGACATTACATTTCGGGCCGGACGTGGGGGCGAAACTTACAAGGGCATTGGGAAGTACGATCTGAACCTGGAGGGCATGCCGCTTTTTGCCGATGCAATTGGTCCTCACGGGAGCGCCACCAGTGATTCGGAGCGCACCATGGTGACCGCGGCTACTACGGAGGTTGTCGCGCTGATTGTGTCGTTTGGCGGTGCGTCTGATTTGGAGCGATGGACGCGGCGGCTGGCGGAGTTGCTGGCGCTTTATGCCGGCGGGCGGAATGAGCAGACGTGGGTGGTGTCGTAGAAGGTGACGGTGGCTTGCGCGAGCAATCGAAGAGAGATTCCTCGACTGCGCAAGCCGACTACTACGCCGGAGCGAAGTAGTAGAGAAAGCGTCCGGCTTGACTCCGCTCGGAATGACCGGTGGTTGCTTTTTCGCTGAATTGGTCGCGAACGTCAGGGCTACAACTCACTACTAACAATCGCAAGTAGCGATTCGTCGTACGCGATGCGAAGCTCCTCTACCGGTGCTTTCTTAAAATTATTACTTGGCGATTTCCTGGGCGACGGGCTGCGATTGGGTTTCGGCGGCGCGCAAATTCGCACTACTTTGAGACTTCTTCCGCCACGGTTTGCGTTTGGCTGGAGCGCGAGGTCAAAAAACCGCGGGCGGCCAATAGTTCCGCGTTCATGACCGCGGCGCCGGCGGCTCCGCGAACCAGGTTGTGCGAGAGCAAGGTGAGTTTTACGTCGAGCAGCGGGCATTCGCGCACGCGGCCAACAACGGCGGCCATGCCGTCCCCGGCGTGCACGTCACGCCGCGGTTGCGGGCGATTTTCTTCGTCGAGCACGATGATGGGATGACGCAGCGCGGAGGGTAGCGCCGCGAGTTGCGCATCCACTTCAAAAGTGCGCAGCGCTTCCTGGACTTCATACAAGGAGGCGATTTTTTTGAGGCCGATGCTGACGCACTCCAGATGGCCGTCGAGCACCGGGACGCGATTGCAATGCGCGGTCAGGCCGATGCCGGCGTCCACGAAGCGCGAGCCGTCCCACTTGCCCAGCAATTTTTGCGGCTCGGTTTCCATTTTTTCTTCTTCGCCGCTGATGAAGGGAATGACGTTGCCGTGAATGTCCAGGGTGGCCACGCCGGGATAGCCGGCGCCGGAAACCGCCTGCAGGGTGACGACAAAAACTTTTTCCAGACCGAAAGCGTCGGCCAGCGGTTTCAGCACCAGCACCAGTCCCGCGGTGGAGCAATTGGGATTAGTGACGATGAATCCGCGATCGTAGCCGCGCTTTTTCTGCTGCACGGGGATGGCGTCGAGATGCGCGGCGTTCACTTCCGGGATGAGCAAGGGAACGTCGGCGTCCATGCGGTGATTTTTGGAATTGCTGACCACCGGATAGCCGGCGCGCGCGAAATCTTCTTCGGCTTCGCCGGCGACGGAAGAATCCAGCGCGGAGAAAACAAAATCGCAATCGAGTGTGGGATCCAGGCTTTTGACGATCAGGTCGCGCGCGCTGGCAGGAATGGGAGAGTCGAGATGCCAGCGTGTGGCTTCGGCGTAGCGTTTGCCGGAAGAGCGTTCCGAGGCGGCTACTTCTGTAAGCTCGAACCAGGGGTGATTCGGCGAGCAGCTTGACGATGCGCTGGCCGACCAGGCCGGTGGCTCCCAGAACGCCGGCGCGCCATTTCGCGGTGCGGCGCGGTGGCAGCGTATGACGCCCGATATTTGTCGTTTGCAGCCATTTTGTGTTTCGCGTCCTGCGTGGTGCGCTCGCTGCTCATTATGCGGCTCCTGATTTCGCCGGAGCGTTCCCTGGGGCAGGTTAAACAAAAAACCCACCGCCAGGTGCTTCGGCGGTGGGTTGGAAACTTTTGCTATTGGATCTAGCTGTTTCTCCACTCGCCCGAAGCGCTAGCCGGCGTAGTTAGCGGCAAGGTACACGCGTAGTGATCGGCGTCCTCACAGTAAGCGGCTTGGTGGCGATGGAGTTCATAGCGGGGAGAGAATATCACGAGGTATGTGGACCTTAAAGGGCTTCCTGCGCGGCGTGTCCTGTAAGATTAATGATATAGGCGGGTGTGCTACCATCCGAAAGTTGCGCCGCGACGGGGGAAACGCTGCAGATGTCTTCAACTAAGTCAGGGCAAATGAAGGCCTTGCGCAAGATGCAGGCGGGGCCGGGATTGTCGTTTGAGTCCGCGCCGGTGCCGGCTGATCGGCCCGACGGATGTGCTGGTGCGGGTGACGGCGGCATCCATCTGCGGCACGGACCTGCATATATATGGATGGGATCGGTGGTCGCAGGGGCGCATCAAGCCTCCGGTGACGCTGGGGCACGAATTTGTTGGCGTGGTTGAGCGCGTGGGCGACGAGGTTACCGCTGTCAAGGCGGGCGATAAAGTCAGCGCGGAAATGCATCTGAATTGCGGGCATTGTCACCAGTGCCGGCTGGGCGAAGCGCACATTTGCCAGAACCTGCGGATCATCGGGATTGATCGCGACGGGGCGTTCGCGGAATTTGTGAAAATTCCGGCGTCAAATATCTGGAAGCTGGATCCGGCTATTCCTGAACACTACGGAGCGATTCTGGATCCGCTGGGGAACGCCGTGCACACGGTGCTGGCGGGCGACATTGCCGGGAAGACCGCGCTGGTAACCGGTTGCGGGCCGATTGGCTTGATGGCTATTGCGGTGGCCAAGGCTTGCGGGAGCTCGACTGTATTTGCTACGGAGACAAATGCGCAGCGGCGGGCGATGGCGCAGCGAATGGGCGCGGATGTGGTGATTGATCCGGCGTCGGAAAATGCGGCGAAGCGCGTGCTGGCGGAAACATCGGGTACCGGAGTGGATGTGCTGCTGGAAATGTCTGGAAATCCAACAGCGATTCAGCAGGGATTTGCGGCTTTGCGCGCAGGGGGGCGGGCTTCGTTGCTGGGAATTCCGACTGAGTCGGTGCCGCTGGATCTGGTAAATGATGTGATTTTCAAGGGCGCTACCGTGCAGGGAATTTATGGGCGGCGGATGTATGGGACGTGGGTACAGATGACCGCGCTGCTGAAAGGCGGGCGGTTGAATCTGGATCCGCTGTTTGGAGAGCGCGCTTCGCTGGAGAAATTTGAAGATGCATTCAGGCTTTTGCGCGGTGGATTGGCGGGGAAGATTTTGCTTTATCCTGACGGCGTACCGCGCTGAGCGGTCGCGTGTAATGTCGCCTGGCGCTGTATCGAGCGTTTGATTTGTAGTTTTCAAGGAGTTACGTATGTCTGACACTGCGGCTGCTTCCACCAAGCAGTCTCCCCTGCAATACATTTCCGAGCATCTGCAGGATTTGCGAGCCAAAGGCGTGGCGCCGCGACTGCGCGTGCTGGAGGGCGAGCAGAAACCTGTCTGCATTTTTGACGGCAAGGAAGTCATCAATCTGGCTTCCAACAATTATCTGGGGCTGACCACGCACAAAGCGTTGCGCAAGGCTTCGCTGGAAGCCACGCGCAAACTGGGCGTGGGGGCGGGGGCGGTGCGCACTATTGCCGGGACGATGAAGTTGCACATGGAGTTGGAAGAGCAAATCGCCCGGTTTAAAAATGTGGAAGCCTGCGTGGTGTTTCAGTCAGGATTCACGGCGAATGCCGGAACGGTTTCGGCGGTGCTGGGCAAGGAAGATCTGATTATTTCGGACGAGCTGAATCATGCTTCGATTATTGACGGCGCGCGGCTCTCGAAAGCGACCATCAAAGTTTATAAGCACAAAGACGTGAAGGACTGCGAACGCATTCTGGAAGAAACCGCCAACTGGAACGGCCACAAGCTGATCATTACCGACGGCGTTTTCTCCATGGACGGTGATATAGCGCCGCTGCCGGAGCTTTGTACCCTGGCGGAGAAATATAACTGCATCATGATGATCGATGACGCGCATTCTTCCGGCGTTCTGGGGCGCGGCGGGCGCGGTACTGTGGATCACTTGAATTGTCACGGGCGAGTGCACATTCAAGTGGGCACGCTAAGCAAAGCGATTGGTTCGATGGGCGGTTATGTGTGCGGCTCGCGCGACCTGATTGATTATTTGTATCTGCGCGCGCGGCCGTTTCTGTTCTCCACTTCGCATCCGCCGGCTACCGCGGCGGCGTGCCAGGCGGCGTTTACGCTGCTGGATTCACCGGAGGGTGAGCGGCTGGTGAAAAAATTGTGGGCGAATACAAAATATTTCAAGCGCGAGCTGAAGAAGCGGGGTTTTCAGTTCAAGGCCAGCGAGACGCCCATTATTCCGATTCATGTGGGCGAAGCGGCGAAAGCTTTTGAGTTTTCGCGCAAACTTTTTGATGCCGGAGTTTTTGCTCCGGCGGTCGGGTACCCCACGGTCGCGGAAGGCAAGGCGCGGCTGCGGGCGATTGTCAGCGCGACGCATAAACGCGAACATCTTTTGCGGGCGGCTGACACGTTAGCGGAAGTCGGCAAAACTCTCGGCATCGTGTAGCCGAGGCAATTCCTGAAGCCGCCAGATTAATCTTTCTTCAAACTTTCCAATCAATGGGCTCATCTTAATTACGAGGAGTGTCGCGGATATGGCGGTGCTCCTGCCGGAGGCGTGTATGCGAAATGTTGGTACGGGCGTAAAATTCATGATCGTTCTATGTTTCGCGTCGGTGGGCGCCGCAGGAGCGGCGGCGCAAGGGCAGCCCGATTCGCAGGCTGGAGCGCAGCTTGGCGAGCAATCTGCTCTCGGAGGCAAGCAGGGCCAGGGCGCGAATACTCAGAAAACGGAAGCACCCTCCTCCGGTGAAACGACATTTGCGGCTGGGACAATTATTAGCGCGGAACTGACGAGCGCGCTGGATTCAAAAAAGGTTAAGCAGGGCGACATCGTAAACGCGAAAATCACTAACGCGCTGAAGTCAGCTGATGGCCGGACGATTCTGCCTGCCGGTGCAAAGCTGGCTGGCCGCGTCACTCAGGCGTCGGCGCGGGGCGCGGGGCAACCGGATTCCACACTGGGCTTGGTCTTTGAAAAAGCCACGTTGAAAAATGGTCAGCAGATTTCGTTTACCGCTGCGGTGCAAGCAGTGGGAGCGGCCACGCCTTCGAATATTTCGGGGCCAGGCGCTGCCGACGTGGCGCCTATGGAATCGGGTAATGGAGCGATGGGTGGAGCTGCGCAAAACGCCGGGCGCACCAATACGGTCAACCCTGGCATGGACGGGACGCGAAGCAACGTGCCAGCGGCGACGAACGGCCCGGTGGACGGCACTACCGGCGCGACTACCGGGGCGGCCGCGGCAAGCAATTCGCAGGACGGTGAATGGAATTCAAATAGTCATGGCGTGGTCGGCCTCAGCCACCTCACATTGAGCGCTGCCGGCGGCAGCAATCCCCAAGGCTCGGTGATCAGTTCTACGGGGAAGAATGTGCATCTCGACAGCGGCACCAGGCTGATTCTGGTGACCCAGGCTCCAGCGGCGAATTAGCGACAGTATGCACAACCCTCCGAGGCCCGACTCAGCCGGAACATGTATTTTCAAGCGAGCCCCGTTCTGGTAGCATTTGTGGTGTAGTTGGGGGAATGCGATGACGAGGCTGATGGTTAGTTTTCTCGTCGCTGCCGCTCTTATAGTTCCTCTGGGATTCGCCCAAACCCCACCGGATATAACCGCAGAAGCGCGAAAATCAAATGCAGTTCCAGACCCGGTGATAGTGCCGTTTTGCGTGGGCACGGTATTCAATGCGGCGCTGGTGACGCCGTTGGATTCCGGCCGAAATAAAGCCGGCGATTCGGTTATCGCGGAAACCACCGAAGTGGTCTCCTATGAGCGCACTGTTATTTTTCCCAAGGGCACAAAAATTCACGGACACCTGGTGCGGGCATCTTCTGCGAGAACCGGCCAAGGCTCCGCGCTGTTCGTACAGTTCAATAAAGCGGTCTTGAAAAATGGCCAGGAAGTGATGATGAATGCGGGGATCCAGGCGCTGGTAACCGGGCGCGGGCCGATCTCCGGGAGCGCGGCTTCGTCCGGCCAAGTGCTGCCGCGAGAAACGGTCGCTTCGCCAAGTGATTACAGTTCGCGAGACGTTTCGACGCCCCAAGTTATTCCGGCTAGCCAGTCGAGAAGCGATGCGCCAAATTCGAATGCCTCACCGGCACAGGGTGGCGTGACCAAGCAAGGAATGTTGACGCCGGACAGCCAGGGCGCGCTGGGTTCATCAGATATTAAGGTGTACACGCCGCTGTCGGAAGGCTCCGACGGCACCGTGCTGCTTTCCGCAGGCAAAACTATGCGGTTGGAAGCTGGCACAAAATTGTTGATTGTGATTCAACCTCCTCCTGAGGTTGATCCCAGCTTGCAGTAGTCAGTTCGCCTTTTAACTATCCAGAACAGGTACTCGCGCGCTGATGGTCTGTTCAATTTGCCGCAGCCGAGCGCCCCAACATCCGTTTGCTATACTCGCCAAGATGCCTGTGAACAAGAAAAAATTGTTTTTGGTGGACGCCATGGCCCACATTTACCGGGCCTTTTATGCGCCGATGGTGCGTATGAATACCAGTGCGGGCGTGCCCACCACCGTTCCGTTCCTGTTCAACAATATTTTGCGGCGCATTTTGAAGGATTATCAGCCGGATTATGTGGGCATCGTTTTCGATACCAGCAAGCCAACCTTTCGCGACAAGCTTTTCGAGGAATACAAAGCGCACCGTCCCAAGATGCCCGATGAGCTTTCCATACAACTGCCTTTTGTAAGGCGATTGTGTGAAGCGATGCGTTTGCCGATTCTGGAATGGGACGGGTTCGAGGCGGACGACGTGCTGGGCGCGCTGGCCAAGCAGGCCACCAGAGAAAATGTGGACGTGGTGCTGGTGACCAATGACAAAGACATGCTGCAACTGGTCAACGATGGGGTGCGGGTGCTGCGCACCGGGACGGGTGCTGCGAAAAGCGACGTATTTGTTGATGAGAAAAAAGTCGAAGAGATTTTAGGGGTGCCGCCCAATAAGGTTACCGATGTGATGGCGCTGATGGGCGACAGCATTGACAACATTCCGGGGGCTCGCGATCCCAATGACAAACCTGCTCCGGGCGAGCGGCGGAAGCCGGGCATAGGAGAAGTTGGCGCGCGCGAAATAATTCTGAAGTTTGGTTCCGCGGAAGAAGCGCTCAAGCGCGCCGCGGAGGTGAAGCGCGCCAGTTATCGTGAAGCCCTGCAGAAAAACGCCAAGTACGTTTTGCTGAGCAAGGAATTATCCAAGATCGACAGCGATGTGCCTATCACTCTGGACCTGCACAATCTGGAGCGGCGCGAACCGGATCTTAAATTACTGGCGGATTTGTATCGGGAGTTGGGGTTCAATTCGCTGCTGAAGGAATTGGGATCGGAGACGGTAACGGCAACCGCGCCGGTGAGCGCCGGTCCGGTGCTGGAGACGAACTATTTACAATTTGCGAACGCCGGGGAATTTCGCGAATACCTGGCGCAGCTTCCCGCGAAACAAGCGGTGGCCATCTGGCTGAATCTGGAACCTGGAGATCGCGAATCGGAAGGTTTCGGCACGCGCATCGCTTCCATCGAGGTGTCTTCCAAACCCGGCGAAGGTCGCGCGGTATGGATGGATGAAAAGGGAGAAGCGCTGGAAGCGCTGAAACCGTTGCTAGCGGACGAGACCCGTTCAAAAATCGTGCACGATCCGAAATTATTTCATTTGCTGGCGGGGCGCATGGCCAACGTGCAGCACGCCACGCAGATTTATTCGTATCTTCTGCGGCCCACGACCGGCAATCACAACTTTACCGACGTGGTGATGCGGCAGTTCAATTCGATGATGGGCGGCGGTCCGGGTGAGCGCGCGGATTTTCTGCAGCGGCTGGCGCCCGCGCTACGCGCGCAAATCGGCGATGAGCAGGCCGCCAACGTTTACGAAAAAATTGATCTGCCGCTGGCTCCGGTGTTGGCGGAGATGGAACGCACCGGCATCCGCGTGGACCCTAAAGAACTGGACAGCATGTCGCGCAGCATGGAAACAGAAGTGCGCCGTCTGGAAAAAGAAGTGTGGGAAATGGCGGGCATGGAGTTCAACGTCAATTCGCCCACGCAACTGGCTGAAGTGCTGTTCGACAAGCTGAATCTGCAGCCATCACAGCGGCGCGGGCGGGTGAAGGGACGCTCCACCGCAGTGGAAATTCTGGAAGAGTTGTCGGCCAAGCATCCGCTGCCGCGAAAAATTATCGAGTACCGCGAAATCGCCAAGCTGAAATCCACGTATGTGGATTCGCTGCCTAGATTGATCAATGCCACGACTAACAGGCTGCACACCAGTTATTCGCAGACCAACGCGGTGACCGGGCGGCTAAGTTCTTCGGATCCCAATCTGCAGAATATTCCCATTCGCACCGAACTGGGCCGGCAAATTCGCGCCGCCTTCGTGGCTGAGGAGGGCAAGGTTTTGCTCTCTGCAGACTATTCGCAGATCGAATTGCGCATCATGGCGCACTTTTCACGGGATCCGGTTTTGCTGGAAGCCTTCAACACCGGAGAAGACGTTCACGCACGCACAGCGCAGGAAGTTTTCGGTGTGGGAAAAATGGCGCAGACTTCCGAGCATCGCCGGGCCGCAAAAGTGATCAACTTCGGAATCATCTACGGGCTTTCGCCATTCGGGCTGGCGCAGCAGCTGAATATCGAGCAGCGCGAAGCCGCGCAGTTTATTGCTGCGTATTTCACACGCTATCGCGGGGTGAAAGAATATCTCGATAATATTCTGGCGGAAGTGCGCGCTACCAGCGTGGCAAAGACTTTGTTTGGGCGCATACGGCCGATCCCGGAGATTAATTCAGCGCAATTCCAGTTGCGAAACTTTGCCGAACGCACGGCGCTCAATTCTCCGCTGCAAGGAACGGCGGCGGATTTCATCAAGCTGGCGATGATCAGCATTGATCGCCGGCTGCGCGATGAAGATCTGGACACCAAGATGATTCTGCAGGTGCATGACGAACTGGTGTTCGAAGTGCCGCACAACGAGGTGGAAACAGTTTCGCAACTGGTGCGGGCGGAGATGGAAGGTGTTTACAAGATGGCGGTCCCGCTGCTTGTGGAGATTTGCTCCGGCCCCAACTGGCGAGACCTGGATTGAGCCGTGAGCGACGATCGCAGGGCTGACCTGGCCAGTTCGGCAAAAATTCCGACGCAACCTTTTGCCGTTTCAGGGGTTCTTAATGGACGCGGCGGTAGTCTGCTTGCTCAGAATCATCAGAATCACGCGAAAGCACTAAAACTGTAGATTGATTTTACCTTTTGGAATTAATCGCGACGCCCGCCGCGATGCTTTCCCCGCCCATGCTAGGTTAGGAAGGTACTCCCTCCAAGGAAAGTCCATGACCCGAAATCTCATGACGTTTGTTAGTACCACGATACTTCTTGCTCTCGCAGGTTGCGGCGGCGGAGGCAGCATAAAGACGCCCACGCTGGTGACCGTCACGGTAGCGCCTTCCGCGGCGACTGTAGTGGTCGGGCAAACGCAGACATTCACGGCGGCGGTTGCGGGCACCACGAATACAGCGGTGACCTGGGGCGTCACGGGGGGAGCGGCCAACGGAACGATTACTCCTGCGGGCGTGTACACGGCGCCTAGCACTGTGCCTAATCCGGCGACGGTGACCGTGACGGCCACTTCACAGGCGGATGCCACCAAGTCAGGGTCGGCGACAGTCACTGTGGCGGCGACGGCATCGGCGGTGCAAGTTTCCGTGCAGCCGGCCACCGCGAGCGTGTCGAATTTTCGCACGCAACAATTCGCCGCCACCGTTACCGGCAACGCCAACACGGCGGTGACCTGGCAGGTCAACGGCACGAGCGGCGGCAGCCAGAAGCTGGGATTTATTTCGAGCAACGGACTGTACGTGGCGCCCAGTGCCGTACCGACGACGTCAGACAATCAGGGAAATACGACGACTACTACTGTGACGGTCACGGCGGTTTCGCAGGCGGACACTTCCGCAACCGGAAATTCCACGGTGACGATCGTGCCTGACAATGCCAACGCGCAAAGCGGCGCCATCGAACTGGGCACCTCTGGCAGCAACGCGAAGGACTTCAACACCGACACCGCCAAGCACACAACGACGTGTTGCGGCGGCACGCTGGGCTCCCTGGTCACGCGCGGCGGCGTACAATATGTTTTGAGCAACAATCATATTCTGGCGCGCAGTGACGCGGGAACGGCCACTAACGGGCCCACCGCTGGTGACGCGATTGTGCAGCCTGGATTGATCGATACCAGCACCTGCACCACTGCCGGGACGATTACGGTTGCGAATCTGACGCAATTTTTTAATCTGGAGACGAGTCCGGTGCCGAACATTGACGCGGCTATCGCGCAAGTGATCTCCGGCAAAGTGGATACCAGCGGTAAAATTGTTTACCTCGGCGCTACTACGGATGCAAACGGCGTTCCTGTGCCTGCTGCGCCATTGGGCGGCGCTGGAACTACGGTGGCGATTGGACGCGGGGTAGCAAAATCGGGACGATCCACAGGATTGTCATGTTCCACCGTGGACGCCATCGACACGGCCACCAGCGTGGACTACACCGTGAACTGCGACGGCACCGGCAAGACTTTCACTATTCAATACACCAACCAGATTGATGTAATGGGCGGCGATTTCAGCGGGCAGGGGGATTCCGGTTCGCTGATTGTTACGCAGGATACGGCTGCCCCGGTGGCGTTGCTGTACGCGGGCTCGGACACGGACACTGTGGGCAATCCGGTCGCGGATGTTTTGAATTTTTTCAAGAGCGGGAGCAATAGCGTCACGTTTGTCGGCGGTGCGGCGCACCAGGTAATCGGCTGTTCCCTGCCGAACGCGCCGCAGTCCGCGAAGACCGTGGTGCCGAGTTCACTTTCCACTGAGGTGTTACAAAAAGCGACGCTGACTCGAGATGCGCATGTAACCGACCTGCTGGCGCATCCGGAAATGCAGGCGGTGGGCGTCGGGTCTAGTCTGGACAATTCGAAGGAGCCGGCGATTTTGTTTTTTGTGACGCAGGGCATGCCGCGTACCAATTTGCCAGCGCAGGTGGATGGTGTGCGCACGCGAATTGTGGAAGCTCCACTGTTCGCAAAACGCGGAACGGTTTCTGCCGCGGAAAGCGCCACGTTGGAAGAGTCTGCGGCGGCTCGGCAACTTGTGTATGCGGTGCCGGACACGGAAATTGCGCGGGCGCGGGTGGTACACTCGGCGCACGTGGAGTCTTTAATGAAGCAGGCCGGGGTGCAAGGCGTAGGCATAGGCTCCAGCATTGATTCTCCCGGTGAAGCGGCGCTGATGATTTTTACCGTTCGGGGAGTGCCGCATGATCCGATTCCGGCGGTGATCGATGGACTGCGCACCAGGGTGCGGGAATCCAGCCGCTTCCGCGCGGGGACCGTGGGCATTAATGTGCCGCGCGCCTGTAAAGTTGCTCCAGCGAAAGACAACGCGAATAGTGCAGCGGTCAAAACAGGGGCGGCCACGGCCTTAGCGGCGCCGGTTAAGCCATAATTGACAGCGGATTAAAATAACTTCTGGAGTTCTTGCGATGGCCCACGCACAACAGTTTCTGAAGCTGGTGAATGACGCGAAGGCCCGTGTAAAAGAGACTAACGTCGCCGACGTGAAACGCCGCTTGGACAGTGGCGAAAAATTTACTTTGGTGGATGTGCGTGAAGATAATGAGTGGGCACAGGGCCACGTGCCCGGCGCAATTCATCTAGGCAGAGGAATCATTGAGCGCGATATCGAGGGTCGTATTCCGCAGACCGATGCGAAATTGATCTTGTATTGTGGCGGCGGTTTTCGCTCCGCGCTGGTGGCTGACAACCTGCAAAAAATGGGTTACACCAACGTGGAGTCCATGGACGGCGGATGGAAAGGCTGGGTAGGAGCCGGCTTGCCTACGGCAAAAGATTAATTGCGATTATTGCAGTCGCGATCAGGAAGCGGCTTGATCGATTCCCACCAGCTTGCGGAATTCCGGGTCATCATGCAGGCAATCAAGGTCGGCATCGCGTGATGCCCAATTCAAATTCCCATACCCAGCTTTGATAGCTTTCCTGAGAGTGTCGAGGGCTTCCGTTTTCCTCTGCAGCAATCCATACGTGCAGGCGGCGTTGTACAGGGTGTTGCCGTCGTTGGGACGAAGCGCGACGGCGGTCTGCAGGTGCCGCGCGGCTTCCTCGGCTTCTCCGAGGGCTGCCAGGTTGGAAGCCAGAAGGATGCGGGCGCGAACATCTTCAGGGACCAACTCCAGTTGCTGGCGCAAGACGGTGTTCATGAGCTGACGGATATGCTCGGCTTCCTTTTTTCGGCCCAGACGCTCGCAGCACACTCCATAGGGAATGTAGGTGTTGTAGTCGTCGCCGTTGGCTTCAACGGCTTGTTCGGCGAGGGCGACGGCCTCTTCATACTTGCCTTGCGACAGCAGCGCGCGGCCAAGAATATTCCACGAACCATCGGAATCGCGCTTACGTTCAATGGCGCGGCGGGCCATCATTTCTGATTCCACGTATTTTTTTTGGGAATAAAAAAGCCGGGCGCGAGCGACCAGAACTTCGGGAAGATCGGGCGCGAGTGACATGGCGCGATCACAGGCAGACAGGCCGCGGGAGATCCAGTCGGGACTCTGCTCGCGCAATTCGTAAATAAGGCCGCACAGATAAGCGATTCCGGCATGGGCCAGCGCGAAGTTTTTATCGAGCTGGATGGCCTGCTCGAACATCTGCAGGGCGTAATCCATATTTTCCCGGCGGGTGTAGCTGCGGCCGCGCAGATAAAAATCATAGGCCTGGGTATTTTCCGTGGGCTTGAGGCCGATGATTTTTTCTTCCTGCGGCGTGAGGGTGATGCGCAGAGCTTGCGCGATGCTGCGGGCGATTTCGTCCTGAATGGCGAAGACGTCTTCCAGTTGGCGGTCGTAGCGCTCGGCCCAGACGGAGTGGCGCGTGGAAATTTCTACCAGCTGGGCGGTGATGCGCAGGCGATTGCCGGAGCGGCGAATGGTGCCTTCCAGAACGAAGGCGGCGCCGAGCTGCTGGCCGATCTGCGGCGCGGAAGTCTGCTTGTCGCGAAACGCGAGCATTTCCGAGCGCGGAAAAATCTGCAGCTGGGTGATTTTGGAAAGCTCGGTGATGATGTCTTCGGTCATGCCATCGCGAAAATATTCGTCTTCTTTTCCGCCGCTTTGATTTTCAAAATAAAGGACCGCGACGGATTTCTTGGCGTGGGCAATCGCGGAGGGGTGGGAGTCGGACGAAATCGTTTTTTCGGCCGCTGCGGGACGGCGACTGGAATCGCGGCTGGAATCGAGATCGCGCCGGAGACGCTTGAGGTCGGCGCGCATTTCGCCGGCGGTCTGGTAACGCAGGTCGGCATCCTTTTCGAGGGCCTTGGCGAAAATATTTTCGAGCGCTAGTGGCAACTTGGAATTCAACTTGGTGGCGGGCGCAGGGGTGGAGTGCAGAATGCCGTCAAAGATCAGCGCCACCGTGGTGCCGGAAAAAGGGGTTACGCCGGTGGCCATTTCATAGAGCACCACGCCCAAGGAAAATAAGTCGGAGCGGGCGTCGAGTTCTTCGCCGCGGGCCTGCTCGGGCGACATATACATCACGGTGCCCACCGAGCTTCCCGGACTGGTGAGCATATCGTCGCCGAGGAAATGGGTTTGCGTGCCCATGGATGCGGCGACGGATTCCTGCGCAACGTGACGGCTGGTGGCCAGCTTGGCTAAACCGAAATCGAGAATTTTAGCCGAGCCGCGGGTGACCAGAAAAATATTCGCGGGCTTGATGTCGCGATGCACGATGCCCTTGGCGTGAGCAGCTTCCAGTCCATCGGCGATCTGGATGCCGATCTCGAGGAGCTCGGCTATGGCGATGGGTTTGCCGGCGATGCGATGCTTCAGCGTCTGGCCTTCGAGCAGCTCCATGGCCATGAACGGCCGACCTTCATGTTCGTCAATGTCGTAAATGGTGCAGATGCTGGGATGATTCAGGGCACTGGCGGCGCGAGCTTCGCGGCGGAATCGTTCAACGGACATGGCGTCGGGAGTGAAGCCATCCGGAAGAAATTTCAGCGCCACATTGCGGCCGAGGCGGGAATCCTTGGCGTTGTACACCACTCCCATGCCGCCGCCGCCGACTTTTTCAATGATTAAATAATGGGAGATAGTTGTGCCAACCATGCTGACTTGCCCCTTGGGGGTCCCGGAACCTGAGGAATTGCCCATTGCACTCTTCTATATCCGTTGCGGCCTGTCAACATGGCGAGGTTAAGCAAAGTTGAGGAAGATTTGGCTGGGGCGCGAGAGTGGCCGGCACCACGAACCAGCTCAACGGCGGTCCAACTTTATATCGATGCGCACGACCTGTGGTTCTGCGGAAACAATCACGTCACGGGTGACGGCGCGTGCCCCGGAACCCATCATTAAGGTGAACTTGCCAGCGGGCAGGTCGAGGAAGGCAAAACGGCCGGCTCCATTGGTTTGCACGGCTCTCTTCTGCTCGAGCAAGTAAACGGCGAGGTCCTTCACGGGGACATACGCTCCGACAGCAGAGTCGAAAATTTTTACGGTTCCCTCTATGCTGCGGAACGCCTTGATACGGAAATCGGCCCTGGTGGGGAAGCCAGCTTCAATGCGGATATGCTGAGGCCTAAGCTCCTCGGCGCGGTAGCCCATGGGTAGAGTGTCAGGGTCGACGGAAAGCTCGTAGTCGCCGGAGTTAAGCCCCGGAAACGAGAACCGGCCGTCAGCGTCCGATTCGGCATCGGACGCATAGGAGTTGCCGTGAAGAGAAATGCGCGTGGCGCGAATGCCGATGTCCACATCATTTTTCAGGTAGCCGACGATTTCGCCGGAGGCAAAGCGGATTCCAAGATTGTGTTCCTGGTTGATGGACGTAACGATTTTGGAAGACCCAGTGAACCAAAACGGCCTGGCGGATTGAAAGTGAACTTCCACGACGTGGTCGCCGTGGGGAACATGATAGAAAGCGTAAAACCCTTTTTTATCGGTCAGCGTGCGCTGGAAATTATCGAGAACAACTTCCACAGCAGGCATTGCAGGAGAGTCACGGTCTAAAGTGCCGCGGCCGCCGGGATCCTCAAAGATTGTTCCGCTGATAGTACCGGAGCGGAATCCTGAAAGCGTAGAGGGCAGATGCGTGAAGGTGCGCCGGATCTCAACCTGGGCCTGAGGGTAGTAGCGCGATGCACCTGCCTGTGTGAGGTGCAACAGGAAAAACGAGGAGGTCAGGGTGACCTTTTGAGTAAGCTGCACGGTGTGCGAGCCGCTGAGATCGAAATGCTCGGACTTTCCTAACAGCGTTTGATCGCGGCCGTAAAGAAAACTGAAGCCGAACTGCTGGGCGCGCCGGGTACGGGTGCTCCAGTTCATGTTGGCGCCGGTCTGGAAACGCGAGGGCACGACGTTGACGCGGCTGCCGGGAGATAACCCGAGCGCCAGAAGAAACGATGTGTCTTGCAGCAGAGCCTGCAATTCCTGAGGTGAAGAGGCGGCCAGGCCCAACCGCAGCAACTCGGCCTGCAGGGAGGGGATGAGGGAGTAGATGGACTCCACGGCGATGGCTTGGGTTTGATGCTCCGCGAACCCGCTTACGGAGAAAGCGCCGCGGCTGGCGCGCACGGTTTGTTCGAATTCGTGCCCGGCAACGAGACTTTCAGAATTATGTACGTATTGATATTGGAAGCCGGTTCCAAAATGAGCGGAATCAAAATTCACGCTTTGGGGCAGATTCCAGGAGGCGAACGAATAGGCCCCTGCTGCGCCGGATTGATCGAAACGGGAATGAGTGATGCCGGTGCTGACGGACCACCACCGGCTGAGCCTGGCGCGGATACTTTCGGAAGCGACCAGATTGTTCTGGCGTCCGAGCGGAAGAAGCAAGCGGTTATCGGATAAAGTGAACATGCTTTCCAGATTGGAATGCACTTGATGTGTCCAGGCAGCTTCCAACTGCACTCCAGGAATGCTGTTGATAGTTAGCGAGGGGAACAACCGAGGCTTTTGGCGAAAAACTATTTTTACGGCGTCCCGGGGCTTGAATACATCCAGTTCGAACGCGATCGCTACCCCGCGGCCAACACCCACCTCGGCTAACAAATCAAGGTCCTGGCTGGGCCTGAAGCGATACGCGAGGGTGCCGATGACTCCGCTGTTGCCGGAGACGAAGGTGTCAGCAGGCCTGGAGAAGTAGTAAAGGCTGGAGCTAAGCTCAGAATTACCGGTAAACGGAGCGACGTAACTGACGCCTATCACGGTCTGGCGTTGCAGGGGAATCAAGAAGCCGTGAAACGAGGCGAGAGCCGTGTACCCAGTGTGAACACGCCAATGTCTGGTGGCTACGTGAAAGCCGCGGATGACGGAGTTGTTCACCGTAAGGGGTGAATTCCGGATTGACTCGTCAAGCAGTGTCAAGTTCCATCGCGGAGTGCGGATGGTATAGAAGGCAGAGGGCAGGAACGTGCGGGCGCCCAAGCTGCCGCCCATCACGGTACTGGTGAGCAGGTGGAGTTGCGTGGTGCGAGCAGCGCTTTGCACGCTGAAATCCACCAGACTCTGGACCTGTTGCTGAGCCGAATTATATAGCAGCGCGTAAACGCCGTTGATGTCTCCGGCAGCGGCTGATGGCGGCGGAATAAAACCGGGGGGATATATGGGGGCCGCAGCGGTAACCTCGACCGATATGGCGTTCACCGACCGGCCGTCTACCAAAAAAACGACGGTATGACCGGCAAACTTAGCGTTGATGACAACAAATCCTTCTTCAATGCCGGCATCCAAGTACAGATCGTTTAATGCATAGGCGGCGCTGACTCCCGAAGCGGGGAAACGCAATTTTTGCCCAGCTTGCACGGAAATAGTCGCAGCTCCGGCAGGCAAGGTAATGATAGTGGAAGCTGCGACTATCACGGGATTCGCTGGTTGGGCCTGCGACTGTGCTCTCGCAGCGGGCAGCAGCGCGCACGCAAGACCGATCAGAGAAAAAAAAACGCGCGCATCATTGTATTTCGAACTCCGAGGCGGTGGTCAGTACGCCTCCCTCATACTCCAGGGAAATCAACGCGCGGTACTTGCCGGTCTTGAGCGTAGAAGGGTATTCAGTCTTAAATTGCAGCGCTTCACCCGGGAGAAGGCGGCCGCCTTCGATGGGGATTTTCCCCGCGAGACTGCCGGAGGAGTGCAGGATGGCGACTACCCCTTTAGCGACGGCAGGTTCATCGCCGGTGTTCATCACGCCTTGGGAGATCACTAACTCCGTACCTTCGGAGGTGCCTTCAAAGTGCACTCCGGAGCTTCTCAGCAGAAATGATTTTGAGAGAGTGAAGGTCAGCAAGGTGCCCATGGAGGCGCTCATGGCAACTCCGCCGGTTCCCTGCATTACTGTTTTGCTGTGAAAAATCGCCACGATGGCGCGCGTGGCTGGATGGGCGGGCACGGTGACGGTGATGGTTACCGTCGAAGAGGCTCCGGGCAGGACGTGCAGAGTCGCCGGCGAAAAGATCGCCGTACCCGCGATGCTGCCGGGTAATTCCCGTGCGGTTACGAAAACGCGCTTGCCATCGCGAACCGCGACGTCCATTGCTTCCAGAGTGAATTCGAAGGGAGATGGCGTGAGATTGGAAATGGTGAGCGTTTGGGTGGTGCTCTGGCCGGCTTGAGCATTCAGCATGATGACGGCTGGGGAAAGAGCGAGTGACGATTGCGATCGGCTGTCGGTTTGAGGAAGCGCGGCTGCCGCGGCCCCGGCACGCGCTTTGGAGAGCAGGGCTCCCGGCGGGGCGGGGTTTTGTGCGGCGATGCTGGCGGCGCAGGAAATCGCCAGCGACAACTTCGCGCAGGCACGAGCGCTCCATGTTACAGAACTGAACAACGGGCTTCTCACTTTTATGCGCGGTCTCACGACAGTCAGTTCGCCACCGCAAGAAAATTCACAGTGTTGCTGATGGTGGCCGCAGACGCGGCAAACGGGATGGTCAGCGCGAAAGCATACGGGGTCTTTGCGCCGTAGCTCCCCAGGAGATTGAGCGACGCGGAACTTGCGCTTGAAAGCGTTACTCCTGCCACTTTCCAGGTATCGGTGAAATCAGTGCTTTGCAGTTGCGCTCTCAGCGTGTAACTAGAGCTGCTTAATCCTGATTTTGTGACCAGGACGTCGAGTGCAGTATCCAAGGTCCAACTGGTGGCGTTTACCGACTTCGTTACTCCGGAAGGAGACAATCCCCCGAACGCCTGGACGTTCCCGAAGCTCATGGTGATGGAAGAAGTGCCGGCACCGCCAATGGCGATGGCGCCTGCGCTTGCGGTAAAGGTCATGGTTAAGGTTTGAGCGCGCGTGACTGAGCCAGTCAGGTGAAGCAGCACGAGGACAGGGGCAAAAATCCAAAATCTCTTGCTCAATGGATAAGCTTTCTTGGCGGCAAAAAGATGGGGCGAGCAGTCGCAGAAACGCAACTGCTCGCTCCAGGTGCAGCCTGATCAGGCTGCTATTACAGTGAAGTTAATCGTGTTGCTGATTGCCCCTGCCGTTGCCGAGTTCGGTATCGTCAGGTTCAAGGTGTACGGAGTCGATCCGAACGTGCCCGTCGCCGTCAGAGCTGCGGGAGTCGCGGTTAGAACCGTGGCATTCAGGGCCCAAGTGTTAATCGCGTCGGCAGTATTCAGTGAAACGTTAAGGGTGTATGCGGTGGACGCCGAGTTTGAAAGTGTTACAACCACGTCGAAGGGGGTAGAAAGCGTCCAACTGGTAGCACCGTTAAGAGTCTTGGTGACGCCCGTTGGCACTGTGCCGCCCTTCGCCTGGACGCTGCCGAACGCGATGGAGGCCGCGGACGTGCCGCTGCCGCCCAAAGTGATTCCGGCGGCGTCAGTCACGAAAGTCAGATTCACCGAGCCTACCGTTGTGGCTGTGACAGCTACGGTACCCGAATCTGTCTGCGCTAATGCCGCACTGCCTGCAAATGCAGAAACCGCGCAAAGGATTAGGCCGTAAATTAAATTTTTATTAATTACCATGATAGTTATTCTCCTGGAAACGCTTTTGGAAGACTTCAGATTGATGGACGGCATACAGGTTGCAGTTTGATGGCCGACGGAGGTTTTAAGAATGTAGTCGATACAAAGTACTTGGAAGGACTTTGTAGATGCGCGGCCGGGCCTAGCGTTCCATATGCGTCCAAAGGGTCCCGCGTTGGCACTGTCGGGTTGGACAGACTTGAAATAATCCATGCAGGTAAGGGCCCGATTTCTTGTGACGGGAGGTTATGACGTATGGCAGCAAGCCAGAGTTTTGCCGACAGCAAGAATAGTTAGAGCGTCCCTGTCGGCGGGTGAAGAGGGCGACGTTTTCTCCTCAAATTGATACCTAGTTTTGAGTTCGGGACCGGGAATGGCTGGGGCGAAATGGCAGCGCGAACGATCCTAAAATACACCGCGCCATCGATACGAGTATTCTTAGAGGGAATTTGGCTGGGGCGGAAGGATTCGAACCTTCACCGTCCTCATTAACAGTGAGGTGTCCTACCAGTTGGACCACGCCCCAGTGGTTGGTCAGAATAGCATACGATTCGAATTATGGACCGCTGCCAAAACGGCCAGCGAAATCACATCGATCCGTTTCCGGGCCGTTTTACAGGGGGAAAGAATCTTGCATAGCAATCTAAAAGGTCTTGAACGGCATCTGTGGCGACGGAACGCGATTTGCGTTTTTGGATTGGTATTGGCGATTGCGGGATGTGGATCGGCACCACAGCCGCGGTCCCAGCCGGAGTTGGTGCCGGAGATTCCCGCTGGCGCGATGCCTCGCGAGGAGGCACGTGCGAGTGCTAATGAGCGGGGCGACGGCAAGAGCGGTGAGCGAGCGCCCGGGCGCTACGATCTTTCGCGCGACGAGGAGCGCGGCGGGCATACGCTGGCGAAGCATGTGGGGCGCAGCGACGACGAACTACGCCAAAGACTCGAACGAGAAAGGAATATTTCAGCGGCGTCGACATGGACCGACCGCGAAGCAGCGGAAGAAACAGTGGGCGCGGCAATGCGCGAGGAGCACAATAGAATAGATACCTGGGAGCGCCGAGGCTACCCAAGGCCTAATCTGGCGTTGCACTTTGATGCCGGTCGTGTGATCGGACGGAGCATCAGGCACGGAGGAGACACTTCGTCGCCATGCACTGGCGCGATCGTTGTTCTGAAAGCTGATGGTCCAGAGAGTTTCTACGTGCTGACTGCCTATCCCGAGGAACAGCGATGACGCGCGATAAAAAAGACAAGGCGCCGGTGATCAACCCCGTTGAATTTCCGTGCTTGCGGGAATTTTTCTCCGGCTACCTGCACGAAGATTTTGCGGATGAGTACGGGTCGCCAGCCGGAGCGGCCCGGGCATTTTTTGGAGACGCCAGCCTGGAAGAGGCGGCCACCACGCGGGAGGAGTGGACCAAACTGCGCGAAATTCTAGCCGGTCTGGCGCTGCCGGAAGTACATGGCGTGCTGCACAAACTGGGCGCGGCATGGCAACCCGTAGATGCGGAAGAACTGAAGGCCCTGGATACAGCATTTGCAAGGAAAACTCCGCAGCGCCCTTCCTGACCTGCGCATGCAGCGCCTCGTAGCCGTTCTTTTTAATTAAGGCCGCCCGTTGATGGCGTACACCTGAAACACGTGATTATCAAAGACCGGTGAATGGCCCACTATCCCATCGGCAATAAATTCCTGAATTGGATAACTCGTCGCGCTGTTCTGAATCAGGAATCTTGCATGGACCGCGGCAAAAAAGCTTTGCGAATCCACAGCTGTTTCGCCCGGGGCCAGCATGGTGGTGTTGCGATCCGTGAATAAAGCCAGTGTCCGGGGTTTCTGGAAGACCAGCAGATCGCCTGGACTGGTATTGTTTCGGAGGTAAGAGAACAGTTGCTGGGCCTCTGGATCGTTCACATCCACAAAACGTATTTGCTGTGTTTTCCAACGGTACGCACCCAGATACGCCATCGCAGTTAAGACCAAGCTGAGGGCGACAAGGCTGCGCCGGGCCGGGAAGGTGAAACGCTTGCTCAAGGCGACCAACTCTTCCACTCCAAAGGCGAAATACAGCGGCAGCATTGGTATCAGTCCGCGCATGCCGATTTCCGTCGTCCAAACGATCAACACCGCCGCATAACCGAGCAGATAGAATTCCACGATCGATTTTCTGATCCAAAAATTTCTGAAAAATGTCACGGCTGCCAGAGTGGTAAATACAAGCGCCATGACAATTTGCAATGGTTTGCTGAAGCCGTTGCGCCAGACGTAGGAAAGGGTCTTGCCGTAAAACACCACATGCTCGCGAATCATGGACGCTGAAATGTGTTCGGCGCTCATGTACGCCCTCGGAGACAACAGCAAGGTGTTCTGAATCAGGATGAAGGCAACGGTCAGGGTGACAACCGCGATCAGGAAGCGGCTCGGGCGGCGAAATTTGCAAAGATCCGCGAGAATCAGCGAGGGCAGCAACGCGACGCCCACCGTTCGCGTGCCGTAGGACGCATACAGAAGCAGCGAAAGTATCAGCGCCGCACCCAATCGCCATTCGTGAGGCTTCAAATCGGCATAGGTTTTCTGCGCGCTCAACAGAGCGCCAAAACAAAACATAAGGTAGGCAGGCTCGGAGAGCAGGTGGTCGTGTTGGCTCCAGAACACGATGTTAAATCCCGTGATGGCCACTAAGGCGGAAAGCGCCCAGGGGGACAGGCGGGACGCGAATAACAGGACAAGTGCGGCCAGGCTTACGCCGAAGCAAGTGACCGTAACTATCTTCATGGGCAGCAAATCAAATCCCCAGATTTTATAAACCGGAGCGAGGATAAGCGGATAGACCGGAGGATAACCCTGCGCCGGCGCGAAACCTACGGCGGCGGGATTCGGAATGTAGCGGATGTCGCTGTAGGCGCGCCCTACGGCGATATTTGCGGCGTGCATCACGTAGGCTGCGAAATCGTCTCCAATGAAGGCGTGTCCGCGAGTCAGAGATGCAAGGTAAATAATGACAACGCAGAGGATGGTTAGCGCAGGCCCGATTTGAAATCCTCTGGAGCGTGAGTCGCGAATCGCAGTTTCCGGGAGTGGATCAGCGCCTATGCCTGTCAGCATTCGTGAAACAGTATAGTAAGAGGACTCTGTTTCCAAACCCGGCGGCAGAGGACGCATTTTGCCGCGACGTCGTTGGGTGCCGGCAAAATCATTTCGCAAAATTTGAAATTATCATCGCCTTCGATTCCGATTTTTCAAAAACCAGCCTGTTACTTTGTTGCATTCCCGAATGTTTTGTTGGACACTATCGCGTTAACGGACCCGGGCGTGGTGTTCCGGGATGGAGTCGCGGACGCTCAGGCAGCCGTTTCCCTTCGGCGCGTTCCGCACTCTCGTGAAAATTTGACATGGCCCAGATTTTTCACCGCAGCGCAAATTCCATCGCACGATTCAGTCTGCTATTCGCCGTTCTGGCGGTAACGCTGGGTCTGGTGGGTGTGTTGGGGGCGGCGCGTGCGCCGTACTATACGCGGCAGAACATTGTGCGTGAGCAGCCCATACAATTCAGCCACAAACATCACGCCGGGGACGATGGTATTGACTGTCGCTACTGCCACACGGGCGCGGAGGTTTCGGCCCAAGCGGGAATCCCTCCTACCAAGACCTGCATGAACTGTCACTCAGTGCTTTATAACAATTCAGCGTACCTGGAACCGGTGCGCGAAAGTTATCGGACCGACAAATCGATCGTGTGGACCAAGGTCCACCGGCTGCCGGATTTCGTATATTTCAACCACAGCATTCACGTGAACAAGGGCATTGGTTGCTCGTCGTGCCACGGGCAAGTAAACCAGATGCCGCTGATGTTTCAGGCCAAGGAATTGACCATGCAGTGGTGTCTCGATTGCCACAGGGATCCGCAGAAAAATCTGCGGCCGCACGATCAAATTGTGAATATGGATTGGCAACCGCCGGCGAATCAGGCTGAACTGGGCAAAAAGTTGGCGGCCGAAAATCATCTTCGCAGCTCTTATGATTTGACGAATTGTTCGACGTGTCATCGTTAATGCCAAATATGGACGGTATGTCAGACAACGATAAATTCGGCGCCAAACTGCACGCCAATGAAGCGGAATTGGCGCAAGCCGCGGGCGAGAAATTCGGCCACGGGCATCATGATCATCACCATGGCGATGATGACGACGCGCATGATTCAGCGGATGTGAATGACGGCGCTGTCACCGAGCAGGCGCTGGATCTGGCCGCGGTGCGAGCAGCGCTGGCCACCAAAACCGGCAAGCAGTACTGGCGTACACTCGAGGAACTGTCCGGTGATCCGCGCTTCGAACAATTATTGCACCGCGAATTTCCACGGCAGGCTTCCGAGTGGGACGACGCAGTAGACCGCCGCGATTTTCTGAAACTGATGGCGGCATCGCTGGCCTTTGCCGGCCTGTCGGGCTGCGGAAAAGCTCCCGAAGAACACATCATTCCGTACGTGAAACAGCCGGCCGGCCTGGTCCTGGGCAAGCCGCAGTTTTATGCCACGGCCATGCCTTTTGGCGCTGACGCGATTGGCGTTCTGGTGGAAAGCCACGAAGGGCGCCCCACCAATATTCAGGGCAATCCCGATCATCCATCGAGTATGGGCGGCATCGATTCTTTCGTGCAGGCTTCGATTCTGGATTTGTATGATCCAGACCGCTCGCAGGTGCCGAATTACCTGGGAGACATCAGCTCGGTGCAGGCCTTCCGGGAAGCGGCGCAAACCGCTGCGAGCGCCATGAAAACAATGGCGGGCGAAGGTTTTCGAATTTTGACCGGAACGATTACTTCACCACTGGTTGCCGGGCAGATTCAGGCGCTGCTGAAGTTGTATCCCAAAGCGAAATGGCACCAGTGGGAAGCCTGCGGGCAGTGACGGGGCGCGCGAAGGCTCCAAGATGGCTTTCGGCCGCTACATGAATACCGTATATCGCCCGGAAAAAGCCGAAGTCATTCTTTCGCTGGATGCGGATTTCATGGCCAGCGGGCCAGGCCACATTCGCTACATGAAGCAGTTTTACCGGCGGCGCAAGCTGGATAACGACACCACGGAAATGAACCGGCTGTATGTGGTCGAGCCGACGCCTTCGGTGACCGGCGCAAGCGCGGATCATCGCCTGCCGCTGCGTTCGAGCGATGTAGGTATATTTACGCGCGCGTTGGCTGCCAAGGTGGGATTGGGCGGAGTAGCGGAGTTGCCGCCTGCCGCGCAAAAGTGGATGGAAACGGTTCGCGCCGAGCTGCAAAAACATCGCGGAGCCTCGCTGGTGATTCCAGGCGAACAGCAGCCTGCGGAAATTCACGCCCTGGCGCATGCCATCAATGCGGCGCTCGGCAATGTGGGTACTACTGTTTATTACACCGAGCCGGTGGAAGCCACGCCGGTCAATCACTTGGAGTCGCTGCGCACGCTGTGCAATGACATGGCCGCCGGGCTGGTGGACACCCTGGTGATCGTGGGCGGCAATCCAGTGTATGACGCGCCGCACGACTTTGAATTCGCCGCAAAATTGAAAAAAGTGCGCAACGCGGTGCACCTCAGTTCCCATTTCGACGAAACTTCTGAGTATTGCCAGTGGCACGTTGGGGAATCGCATTACCTGGAAGCCTGGGGAGATGTGCGGGCTTTCGACGGAACACTGAGCATTGTGCAGCCGCTGATTGCGCCGCTGTACAGCACGCTTTCCGCGTATGAAGTTTTGGCGGCGTTCAGCGATAAGCCGGGCATTTCCGCGTACGATGCGATTCGCGAACGGCTGAAGGGCACGCATACGGGCGCGGACTTCGAGAAATTCTGGCGCAAGTCGCTGCACGACGGAGTGGTGGCGAACACCGCGCTGACGGCGGTTTCCGTAGCTCCGACAGCCACACTGCCGGCGAGCAATCCGGCTTCCACCGATACGCTGGAATTTATTTTCCGCCCGGATCCCAGCGTTTACGATGGAAGATTCGCGAACAACGGCTGGCTGCAGGAATTGCCCAAGCCGGTGACGAAATTGACGTGGGACAACGCGGCAATGGTCAGCCCCAAAACGGCGGAATCGCTGGGACTGACGCACAAAGTGGCTTCGCGTGGCGGTGAACACGGCCAAATTCTTTCGAACGTAATCGATATTTCACTTTCCGGCAGCAAAGTGACCGCGGCGGCGTGGATTTTGCCGGGACAGGCCGATGGAGTGGTGGTTTTGCCACTGGGATACGGGCGAAAGAAAGCCGGGTATACCGGATCAAATAAGGGATTCAATGCCTACGCGGTGCGCAATTCCGGGGCGCTGTGGGCCGCGACCGGCGGCAGCATCAAGAAGACCGGCGATGACTATCCACTGGCGTGCACGCAATATCACTTCAACATGGAAGGGCGCAAGATTCTGGCCAGCGGAACACTGGATGAGTACAAGCAGAATCCGGCGTTCGCGCACGAGCACGAGGACAACCCGCCGAAGGAATTGACGCTCTACAAGGAATTCGCCTACCCCGGATATGCCTGGGGCATGGCCATCGATCTCACCAGTTGCAACGGCTGCAATGCATGCGTGGTGGCATGCCAGTCAGAAAATAATATTCCGGTGGTCGGCAAAGATCAGGTGATGCGCGGGCGCGAAATGCACTGGATCCGCATCGACCGTTATTACACGGTCAAGACGGAGACAAACGATCCGAGCACGAACACCAACGACGCGCTGGCCAATCCCGACACGTTTTTTCAGCCGGTCCCGTGCATGCAGTGCGAGAACGCGCCGTGCGAGCAGGTTTGTCCCGTGGGCGCCACTGCGCACAGCGCGGAAGGTCTTAATGACATGACCTACAACCGCTGCATCGGGACGCGGTATTGTTCGAATAATTGCCCGTACAAAGTGCGGCGGTTTAATTTTCTGCGCTTCCAGGATTGGGAGACGCCGCAGTTGAAGCTGTTGCGCAATCCGGAAGTGACGGTGCGCAGCCGCGGAGTCATGGAAAAGTGCACGTATTGCGTGCAGCGCATCAATAACGGGCGCATTGAAGCGGAAAAAGAAAATCGTCCGATACGCGATGGCGAAATTGTTACGGCTTGCCAGCAGGCGTGTCCCAGCGAGGCCATCATCTTTGGCAATGCCAATGATCCGACGACGCGCGTCGCGAAGTTGAAAGCGCAGCAGCGCAATTATTCGATTCTGGGTGAACTCAACGCGCGGCCACGCACCACTTATCTTGCCGCGGTACGCAACACGAATTCTGATCTGGCAACGCCGGGGGAGAAGGCATGAGCACGGCCGCCCCGGTAAATAATCATCCGGAGATACCGCACCTCGACCCGGTGCTGGGGCCGGGGCATAACTACGAAACCGTAACCGAGCAGATCAGTTCGGCGGTTTTGACGCGTCCCACAACGTTGGGATGGTTCGCCGGTTTCGCGCTGGCATTTTCGTTACTGGGCATGATGACCGTTGCCATCGGCTGGCTGATCATCAAAGGCGTGGGTATTTGGGGCATCAACATTCCCATCGGCTGGGGATTCGCGATCGTCAATTTCGTGTGGTGGATCGGTATCGGTCACGCCGGCACGCTGATTTCGGCCATTTTATTTTTGTTGAATCAGAAATGGCGGACTTCCATCAACCGCTTCGCGGAAGCTATGACGCTTTTCGCGGTGGCTTGCGCGGGAATTTTTCCGCTGATTCACACTGGCCGTCCGTGGATGGCTTATTACATGTTTCCCGTATCCCAGCACCATGGGGATATGGCCACAATTCCGCAGTCCGCTGATCTGGGACGTTTTCGCGGTGTCCACATACGGCACGGTTTCATTGTTGTTCTGGTTTGTGGGCTTGATTCCCGACCTGGCCACTTTGCGAGATCGCGCGGCCGTGGGTTGGAAGCAGAAAACTTTTGGTTTGCTGGCCATGGGTTGGCGTGGTTCCGCGCGTCACTGGCACCGCTACCAGTCGGCATATTTGCTGCTGGCCGGATTGGCTACGCCGCTGGTGCTTTCGGTGCACACGGTAGTGAGTTTCGATTTCTCGATCGCTATCGTTCCGGGTTGGCACACTACGATTTTCCCGCCCTACTTCGTGGCTGGAGCAATTTATTCCGGATTTGCGATGGTGCTGACGATCGCTATTCCGCTGCGCAAGTTTTATCACTTTGAAGATTTCATCACCATGCGGCACCTGGAAAACATGGCCAAGGTAATGCTGGCCACCGGACTGATCGTGGCTTACGGATATTTTTTTGAATTCTTCATGTCGCTGTATAGCGGCCAGAAATTTGACGTGTTCCTGGTGCAGCAGCGGCTGCACGGGCCTTACGCGCATTATTACTACGCACTGATCCTCTGCAATATTCTGACGCCGCAGCTATTGTGGCTGCGCAGCATGCGCACCAATGTGGCGGTGCTGTTTCTGATGTCCATCGTCGTGAATATCGGAATGTGGCTGGAGCGTTTCGTAATCGTGGTCATCAGCCTGACGCGCGATTTTATGCCCTCGGCATGGGGCCGCTATTCGCCGACGGTATGGGACTGGGCCACGTTTATCGGCACTATCGGACTTTTCACTACGCTGATTTTCCTGTTCGTGCGGGTGCTTCCGGCGATTTCGATCGCGGAAATGCGCGAACTGGTGGCGCACACTCGAGGAGCATGAGTGATGAATGAGCGCTCCCACCTTTACGGCGTGATGGGCGAGTTTGAAAGCGCGAAGGAGCTTATCCGCGCGGCGGAAAAAACGCGTGACGCCGGATACCGACAGATGGACGCGTATGCGCCGTTTCCTGTCGAAGGATTATCGGAGGCGCTGGGTTTGCGCCGATCGTGGGTACCGTTCATCACTCTGATGGGCGGGCTGATAGGCGGCTTGACTGGTTTTGGATTTCAATACTGGGTGAATGTGTTTGCTACCCGCTGAATATTGCGGGGCGTCCGCTGAATAGCTGGCCGGCATTTATTCCGGTGACTTTTGAGTTGACCATTCTGGGGGCGTCGACGTTTGCGGTGTTTGGAATGCTGGCGCTGAACAAGCTGCCGCATCCGTATCACCCGGTATTTAACAACGCGCGTTTTGGGCGGGCGTCAACGGACCGGTTTTTTATCTGTATTGAGGCGACGGATCCGAAATTCAGCGCGACAGAAAGCGCGCGGTTTCTGCAAAGCCTCAACGCGCAGCACATCACGGAAGTTCATGATGAAGAAGCGCCCGCGGTGCACGGCCATGGATAGAGTTTCTTCCACGCTGCGCCCGGTCCGCGTGATGTGCCTGCTATCAGCTCTGGTCGCGATGGCGATGCTGGCAGGTTGCGACAATTTGCATCAGGACATGGGAAATCAGCCCAAGAACAAGCCGCTTTCGCCTTCCGATTTTTTTGGCGACGGGCGCTCCGAGCGCATGCCAGTGGAAAATACCGTGGCGCGCGGCGCCATGGACAACGATGAACTGATGGTCGCCAAGGATTCGAACAATTTTCCGCTGCCGGTGAATGAAGCGCTGCTGGAACGCGGCGAAGAACGTTACAAAATTTATTGCAGCCCGTGCCACGGCCTGCAGGGCGACGGCAACGGCATGGTGGCCATGCGAGGAATGAAGCATCCGCCCAGCTACCACGATGACCGTTTGCGGAAATCGCCGAACGGATATTTTTACGACGTGATCACCAATGGATTCGGGCAGATGTACAGCTACTCGGCGCAGGTTCCGCCGCGCGATCGCTGGGCTATCGTGGCGTATGTGCGGGCATTGCAGTTGAGCCGCAACGCGCATGCCGCGGATTTGCCGGCGGAGTTGCGCGAGAAACTAAATTCGGGAGGCACCGCGCAATGACGGCGCAGGAATACAGAACGCCGGACAGCGTGGGCCGCCTGCAACGCAACGCGTTGATGGCCGGCGGAATTGGCATTCTGCTGTGCATTGTGGCGGCGATCAAGGCGCCGCAGATTTTCTTTCCTTCCTATTTGATGGGCTACATGCTGGTGCTGGGGCTGGCGCTGGGCTCGCTGGGGTTGCTGATGCTGCAGCATTTGACCGGCGGCCACTGGGGCATTGTGATTCGCCGCCCGCTGGAATCAGCGACACGCACGCTGCCGCTGCTGGCGATTCTTTTTCTGCCCATTGCTTTTGGCATGAAGTATCTGTATGGCGCGTGGCTGGATCCCGAAAGAGTGCACGAAGAACCGCTTTCAACTTTGCAGCAAAGCTATCTGACCACTAATGGATTTTACCTGCGGGCGGCAATCTATTTTGCGGTATGGATCGGGCTGATGCTGATTTTCAACAGCTGGTCGCGCCAGCAGGACGTCAACCAGGCGGACCGCGCTCTGCGCCGCCGCTTAAAGATGCTGGCCGGGCCGGGGATTATTCTGTATGTGTTCGCGATGACCTTTGCGGCGATTGATTGGGTCATGTCCATCACGCCGCACTGGGCTTCCACGATTTATGGATTTTTGTTTGTGGCGGGCCAGCTGATTTCTTCGATGTCGCTGATGATCGCGGTGGTGGTGCTGCTGTCGCGCACCGCTCCGATGGCCGGCCTGATACAGAAGCGCCACATTCACGACTGCGGCAAGCTGCTGCTGGCCTTCGTGATGTTGTGGGCATATTTTGATTTTTCGCAGTTGCTGATTATCTGGTCCGGTAACCAGCCGGAAGAAATCACTTTTTATCGCTCACGGCTTTACGGTGGTTGGGGCGTGGTGGCGGTAATCGTGCTGATTTTTCACTTTTTCGTGCCGTTCTTTCTGCTGCTTTCGCGCGACCTGAAGCGCAATGCGCGCCTGCTGCCCAAGGTGGCCATCTGGCTGATCTTCATGCGCCTGGTGGATCTCTTCTGGATGACTCGTCCGGAATTCACGGCGCGCGCATGGCCCACCTGGATTGATGTGGTGGTGCCCATCGGGTTGATAGGATTGTGGGTGGGATTCTTCGCTTTCAATTTGAAGCAACTGCCGCTGCTGCCGCTGGGCGATCCCAAACTTTCGGAGGCCATTGCGCATCATGAGCACTGAGCCCAATCTCGAACCGTCCGGCCGCGGAGACCGCACCGTGACTACCCCGGTGGGCGGCGGGCACGGGAACTGCCGCGCCACGAAACCGTTTCGTTTGAAACGCGCGATGTCAAAGTGCGCACGATTTACTGGTACCTGGTAGTGCTGGCAATTTCCGTAGCGGCGTCTTTTTTGATCTGCGTGTACGTGCTGCGGTATACCGGGCGCTTCGTGGCCAATTCGGATGCTCCCATGATGCCGGCGCGGGCTGCGATGGGCCGCGATTATCACACCATGCCGCCGGAACCGCGGCTGCAGGGCGTGCCTGGCCACGACACCGATCCGCAACAGGATCGCCGCGACAAAACGCAGGCTGACAATGATGCCAACGCAAAAATATGGCTGGATTGATCAGAAAGCCGGCGTCGCGCAGATTCCCGTGAAAGAAGCGATGAAAATAATTGCCGCTAAAGGATTGAATACGGCGCCTGCGGCACCGGAGAAAAAGTAATTCGATGAAAAGTTTTCGCGCCATCGCGACGGTTTCCCTGCTGCTGTTGGCAGCGTGGGGTACGCTCGCGCAGACCGTTCCATCGAATGTGGGGCAAGGCTCCACGGCGATGCCGGCGCAGCTGCAAAATGTGGGGTTTGAACCGCAGCTTAACGCGCAAATTCCGCTGGATTTGGCATTCGCCGATGAAACTGGCGCTGCAGGTGCAGCTGCGAGATTATTTCAAGCAGAAGCCGGTGGTGCTGGCTTTGTTTATTACGGCTGCCCGATGCTCTGCAACCAGGTGGAGCAAGGCGTCGTGGGTGCGCTGAGGATGTTGTCGTTCACGCCGGGGCGCGATTACGAAGTGGTGTTTGTCAGTTTTGATCCGCGCGAATCCGCGGACATGGCCGCGCAGAAAAAATCGAGCGCGCTGAAACATTTTGGCAAGCCGGAGACGGCGGCGGGTTGGCACTTCCTGACCGGCACGAAGGAAAGCATCGACGCGGCGACTAAAGCCGCGAATTTCCGGTACACCTTTGACGCCAAATCGAATCTCTTTGCGCACGCCAGCGGGATCATGCTGCTGACTCCCGATGGACGCATCTCGCGCTATTTTTACGGCGTGGAATATCCTGGCCGGGACATGCGCCTGGGGCTGGTGGACGCCTCCGCGGGAAAAATCGGCAATCCGATCGATCACGTTCTTTTGTTTTGCTACCAATATGATCCGACGTCGGCTACGTATAGCGCTTCGATTTTGAAGATTGTGCGGCTGGGCGGGATATCTGACGATACTCATGATCGTTGGCGGGATTTTGATTTTCCGGCGGCGCGATGCGCATCGAGCTGCGGCGAGGCCCGGTCCGCCCATCGCCAGCTATCGCGCAACGGGGAGCTCACTAAGCGTGCAGTCGCAATTGCCAATGGTTCCGGAGCAAGCCTCCAACTTCGCGCCGCAGGTGGACGCGCTGATGGTGTTCATCACGGCGGTCTGCCTTTTCTTTGCGGTGGCGGTGACGGCCGCGGTCATTTATTTCTTCTTCAAATATCGCCGCAGGCGCGTGAGCGAAATTGGCGTGCCTATTCACGGGGATATGCGTTTGGAAACGGCTTGGATCGTGGTGCCGCTGATTCTGGCGATGGGGATGTTTGCCTGGGGCGCCGTTGTGTATGTGGATTACCGCCACACTCCCAGCGACACGCTGGATATTTACGTAATCGGCAAACAGTGGATGTGGAAGGTGCAGCAGCCCACCGGGCTGAAAGAAATTAACGAACTGCATGTGCCGGTGGGCCGCAATGTGCGACTGATCATGGCCAGCGAAGATGTGATTCACGATTTTTCCGTTCCGGCGTTCCGCGTCAAGATGGACGTGGTGCCCGGGCACTACAACACGCATGTGGTTTCGGCCCACGCAGCCTGGCCGCTACCGGTTGTATTGTTCGCAGTATTGCGGCACGAATCACGCGATTATGGGCGGCTGGGTTACGGTGATGGAGCCAGCTGATTATGCCGCGTGGCTCTCCGGGACATACGGAGCCGACGCCAATCCGCTGGTCGCGGGGAAAAACTTTTCGCCGAAAAGGCCTGCGTCACGTGCCATTTGAGCGACGGGAAAGGCCGGGCGCCTTCGCTGAATGGCGTTTACGGCGGGAAAGTGTTGCTGGCGGATGGGTCCACCGTCACGGCGGATGATAATTACATTCGTGAATCCATTTTGCAGCCGACTGCCAAGTTGGTGGCGGGCTATCAACCTTTGATGCCGACGTTTCAGGGACAATTGACGGAAGAGCAGATTCTGGCGCTGATCACTTATGTTAAGTCTTTGAAAGACCAGGCGCCGCCGGCAACAGGAGCGGGTATCGCACCGCTTTCGGGGAAGAAATAAGTATGAGTACGCAAACAGCCGCAGTGCACACGATTCCGCGCGAACATTACCTGAATTCCACCTATGGCATTCGTTCGTGGCTGCTTACTACCGACCATAAACGCATCGCTCTGCTGTATTTGTTTTCGGTGACGTTCTTCTTTTTCGTAGGCGGCTTGTTCGCCACCATGATTCGCCTGCACCTGATGACGCCGGCCGGGTTTCCTGGTGACGCCAGAAACTTACAACAAGCTTTTCACCATGCATGGCGTGGCCATGATTTTCTTTTTCCTGATCCCGTCCATTCCGGCGGTGCTGGGCAACTTCCTGTTGCCGCTGATGATTGGCGCGAAGGACCTGGCGTTTCCGAAGATTAATCTTCTGAGCTGGTACATCTACCTGATTGGCGGCTGCTTCGTTCTTTATTCTTTTTCGACCGGCGGTCTGGATACCGGCTGGACTTTTTACACGCCGTTGAGCAGCGTGTATTCGAATTCGGCAGTGACGCCCGCGGTGCTGGGTATTTTCATCAACGGCTTCTCTTCGATCCTGACGGGCCTCAACTTTGTGGTTACCGTGCACACGATGCGTGCGCCGGGCATGACGTGGTTCCGGCTGCCCTTATTTGTCTGGGCGCAATACGCCACCAGCATTATTTTTATTCTGGGCACGCCGGTAATCGCCATCACCTTGTTGCTGGCCGGTCTGGAGCGCATGTTTCACCTGGGCTTTTTCAACCCCGCGCTCGGCGGCGATCCCATCCTCTTCCAGCATCTCTTCTGGTTCTATTCGCACCCGGCTGTGTACATCATGATTCTTCCGGCTATGGGGGTGATCAGCGAAATCATTCCAACGTTCGCGCGCAAGCCGATCTTCGGATACTCGTTCATCGCCGGCTCGAGTATCGCCATCGCGGTGATCGGGTTTTTCGTGTGGGCCCACCACATGTTTCTTACCGGCGAATCGGTGTATGCCGCGCTGGCTTTCTCTTTCCTGAGTTTCCTAGTGGCCATACCTTCTGCGGTCAAAGTCTTCAACTGGACGTCCACGCTATATAAAGGCTCGATTTCCTACGACACGCCGATGCTTTATGCCCTCGGTTTCATCGGGTTGTTTCTGATCGGCGGCCTCACCGGCTTGTTTCTAGCGTGCCTGGGCCTGGATATTCATCTGCACGACACTTATTTCATCGTGGCGCACTTCCACTACATCATGGTGGGCGGCGCGGTGATGGGTTACCTGGGCGGGATTCATTTCTGGTGGCCGAAAATCAGCGGCAAGATGTATCCGGAATTTTTGGCGCGCGTCTCGGCGGTAATACTTTTCTGCGGATTCAACCTGACGTTTTTCCCGCAATTCATACTGGGATATATGGGCATGCCGCGGCGCTATCATTCTTACCCGCCGGAATTTCAGGTGCTCAACGTGATGTCTACCGCGGGCGCGTCGATTCTGGCGCTAGGATATTTGCTGCCCATGATTTACCTGGTGTGGTCGGTAAAATATGGCGCGGTCGCCGGACCGAATCCGTGGCCGGCTACCGGGCTTGAGTGGAAAACAGATTCGCCGCCCATCACTGAGAATTTTCTGGTCACTCCTGAAGTAACCTGGGAGCCATACGATTTCGATCATCGTCCCGACTTGGACCTGGAACAGACATTCGCAGGTGGCCTGCCGGCTCCGGCTCATGGAGACGATTAGCGGGATTTGATTTCATTTCCGCGGCGGCTTCTTAGCGGCCCGGAAAGCGAGTTTTATAAATAGGAGACCGCGTGCAACGCACCGGCGAGCTGTACGGACAATTCGAAACGCTGGAGCAGCAGAAGGAATCCGCTGCGCTGGGCATGTGGGTATTTCTGGCCACCGAAGTTTTGTTCTTCGGCGGGCTGTTCATGACCTACACCGTCAACCGCCATTACTACGGCACGGCTTTTGGCGTGGGCAGCAACACGCTGGACCTGAAGCTGGGCGGCATAAACACGGTCATCCTGATTTTGAGCAGCTTGACGATGGCCATGTCGGTGTGGGCTTCGCACGTCGGCAAGCGCAAGCAGACCACATCGTTTCTGATCGCCACGCTGATCCTTGGCACGGCGTTTCTTGGCGTGAAAGTCGTCGAATACAAGCAGAAGTTCGATCACCACCTGGTTCCCGGCTACCACTTCCAGATTGATTATCGCGCGCAGCATCCAGCGGCCAATGACGATCCCAATGAAATTGCCGCGGAAAAAGAAGAGCTGAACAAGGCGTTCGAAAAAGATCCGGACCTGAACGCCCATGCGCAGCTTTATTTTTCGCTGTACTTCGGCATGACCGGATTGCACGCGTTGCACATGATTGTAGGCGCAGGGATGTTGCTGTGGCTGATCAAGCAGTCTATATCCGGCCGTTTTACGCCGACTTACAACACCCCGGTGGAGATGATCGGGCTGTACTGGCACTTCGTAGATATCGTGTGGATTTATCTGTTCCCGCTATTGTATTTGATCGACCGGCACCAGTAGGGAGAGCGCGTGTCCGAGCACATCGTTCCACCAAAAGTTTATATAGGGATTTTCCTGTCGCTGATGGTGCTCACCGCCGCCACCGTAGGGGCCGCCTACGTGAATCTAGGCGCTATGAACATTGTGGTGGCGCTGGCTATTGCCACCCTGAAGGCCACGCTAGTTGTTCTGTACTTCATGCACGCGCGCTACAGCCCCAAGCGCACGCAACTGGTGATCATCTCCGCGGTCTTCTGGCTGGCCATCATGCTGGCTCTCACTCTGAGCGACTACAGCACGCGGCATGAAGGCGCGGTGAACGTCACGCCCACGCGCAGCTTCTCCAGCGTAGAGCTAACACATTTGTTATGAAGTTTGGATTTGCTGCGGAAAGAGAATAGGGAGGAAGCGAACCGGCCCAGCCCTCAATCCCCTAAAGGGATCCTCGGCTCACTTCCTCCACCGCTGTTTACAAGTGCAACCCGCCAACCATCCTTAAGTCCATTGTTTATAACAACGTAAAGGAATCCACAGGGTAAAAAAGGCGCGAACCTTCCTAAATTTTACCAGCGGCGCAGAGGGTCTACAGTGAATACCTTAGTGCTGCCACGATCACTGTTTGCCGCGAGTTGACCGGCATCCACGCCCCTGTTATGGTGAAGAGTTACGGTAGCCCCAATTTTTGCGACTGGGGCTACGGGCTCCTGTGGAGGGAGCGATTCCCGACATGGGCCTGACGAAACTGGTCATCCGCGGCGCGCGCCAGCACAATCTGAAAAATATCGACGTGGAGATTCCGCGTAATTCCCTGACGGTGATTACCGGCTTGTCGGGCTCCGGCAAATCGTCATTAGCGTTCGACACCATCTATGCGGAAGGGCAACGGCGCTACGTGGAGTCGCTGTCGGCTTATGCGCGGCAATTCCTGGATCAGATGGAACGGCCCGAAGTGGACGTGATCGAAGGGCTTTCGCCGTCCATCGCCATCGAACAGAAAACCACCACGCGCTCGCCGCGCTCCACGGTGGGCACAACCACGGAAATCTACGATTACCTGCGCGTGATTTATGCGTCGGTGGGCACGCCGCATTGCCCGAATTGCGGCAAGCCCATTACCACGGCAATCAGCTGAACAAATTGTGCAGGCCATTTTGCACGGCGAGCTTTGCCAGCCGGATGACCGCGTCATGATTCTTGCGCCCATCGTGCGCGGACGAAAAGGCGCGTATCGCAAGGAGCTGGAGAAATTTGCGCAAGACGGTTATGTGCGCGTGCGCATCAACGGCGAACTTTTTCCGCTCGACGAACTTCCGGTCATAGACAAACGCAAAAATCACACCATTGAAATTGTGATCGACCGGTTGCTGGTAAAGCCGGGAATTGCGGCGCGCCTGGAGCAATCCATTACCACGGCGCTGAAACTGGCGTCCGGGCTAGTGACCGTAGTGATTGTGGGCGGCAAGGAATATGTTTTTTCAGAAAAACTGGCGTGCCCGGATTGCGGCATCTCGGTGCCGCAGCTGGAGCCGCGTTCGTTCAGTTTCAATTCGCCGTATGGCGCTTGTCCGGCGTGCAATGGGCTAGGCTCGAAGTACGATTTCGATCCTGCGAAAATCATCGTGGATTGGTCGCGGCCGCTGTTCGAAGGCGGGCTGGGGCCGGGTTCAGCGTCCACGGCGATCTGAAACGCACGCTGGAGCTGGCGGCCTACGCGCACGGATTCGCATTGGAGACACCATTCGATAAATTTCCGGCTCGTATTCAGAACATGATTCTGTACGGATACCCGCCATCCAACAGCCGGACCTCCAAAGAAGAAACCGCGGTTGCTGCCAAAAAAGCTCGAAGTGAGAAGGGATTTCGCTTTCCAGGGAATCCTGAAATTTCTCGAAAGCAATTTTGAAGAATCGGGCTCCGATTCGTATCGCGAGTGGATGACGCAATATATGTCGGCTACGGAATGCGCCGTCTGCCACGGGAAGCGGCTGCGGCCGGGTTCGCTGGCGGTTAAGCTTGGTGGATTGTCGATTGCGGATTTCACCGGTTTGTCGCTGGCGCATGCTCGGGCCGCAGTGGATAAGATTCTCGGGCAACTGACGAGCCGGCAGAAAGAAATTGCCGCGCGGCCGCTGGAAGAAGTGGCCGAGCGTTTGGATTTTCTGCTGGCCGTGGGCCTCAGCTATCTGAGTCTCGATCGTTCGGCAGCAACTCTTTCCGGCGGAGAAGCGCAACGCATCCGGCTGGCCACGCAGATTGGTTCGCGGCTGCGCGGCGTTTTGTATGTGCTTGATGAGCCGTCTATCGGTTTGCACGCGCGCGATAATGACCGGTTACTTGGCTCGCTCGAACAGCTTCGCAACCTGGGGAACACCGTACTGGTCGTGGAGCATGACGAGGAAACGATTCGCCGCGCGGATTTTGTGGTGGACCTGGGCCCTGGCGCGGGTGAGGCCGGCGGGTATCTGGTCGCGCAAGGAAAGCCTGAATTGATCGCCGCTACACCCGCATCGTTGACTGGGCAATATCTTTCTGGCGCAGCGCAGATTGCCGTTCCGGAAAAACGCCGCAGCCCTAACGGAAAAGCCATTCAGGTGCTGGGCGCCACGGCCAACAATCTGAAAGACGTGGACGTTACGCTGCCACTGGGCTTGCTGACGGTGGTTACCGGCGTGTCCGGATCCGGAAAATCCACGCTGATCAATGACATTCTTTATCGCGCGCTGGCGCAAAAAATATATCGCTCCATGGAGCAGCCTGCCGCGCATCGCCAGCTTCTAGGCGCGGAGCAGATTGATAAGGTGATCGAGATCGATCAGGCGCCGATTGGGCGAACGCCGCGATCGAATCCCGCGACCTACACCGGTGTATTTGCGCCGATCCGCGATCTTTTTTCGATGCTGCCGGAATCGCGCGAACGCGGCTACCGGCCGGGACGCTTCAGTTTCAACGTAAAAGGCGGCCGCTGTGAAGCCTGCCAGGGCGACGGACTACGCCGCATCGAAATGAATTTTCTTCCGGACGTGTACGTGATGTGCGAAGTTTGCCGCGGCCGGCGCTACAATTCTGAAACGCTGGCGGTGCGGTACAAGGGGCATTCCATCAGCGATGTGCTGAATCTGCCGGCGTCCGAAGCGCTGAAGCTGCTCGAAAATATCCCGCAAATTCAGCAGAAGCTTGCGACATTGGTGGAAGTCGGGTTGGGATACGTCACACTTGGGCAATCGGCGACGACGTTATCAGGCGGCGAAGCCCAGCGCATCAAACTTGCTCGCGAGCTTTCCAAGCGCCAGACCGGCCGAACGTTATATATTCTCGACGAACCGACGACCGGCCTGCATTTTGACGACGTGCGAAAACTCCTGGATGTGCTGCAACGGCTGGTGAGCCTCGGCAATACCGTGCTGATTATCGAACATCACCTGGACGTCATCAAGCAAGCCGACTGGATTATTGATCTGGGGCCTGAGGGCGGCGAAGGCGGAGGGCGAATTATCGCGCAAGGACCGCCGGAGTTGATTGCACGGACTAAAAAATCATATACGGGACAAGCGCTGGCGCGGGTTCTGGGCATGAATGGGCTGCCGGCCGCCGCGGCTTCGAACGGCCATGAGCGATAATCGAATGGGCCGTGCGAGCACCCACCAATGAGTATTTACTCTCTATCACCGCTGGAACTTGGCGCGGTGCGCACCTATCCGCTCGCGTCCCGCAAAAGCAAAGTGAGGGTCGCGGATTTCGCAAAGCCCGCGGGAGTAAATCCATCGGTCGCTGACTTTATAAAGACGCTGCCCAATTTTCTGGCGGCAGCGGACTTGCGTGCATTGCTGGCGGCCATTCAGCGCGCGCGGTCAGGCACAAGGCCCATTCTGTGGGGCCTCGGCGGGCACGTCATCAAAGTCGGGCTCGGGCCGGTACTGATTGATCTGATGGAGCGCGGTTTTATTTCCGGCATGGCCATGAACGGAGCTGCGCTGATCCATGATTTCGAAATCGCCATCGCCGGCAACACCTCGGAAGATGTGGATGCCGGTATCGGCGCGGGCCAGTTTGGAATGGCGCGCGAAACCGGCGAGCAGCTCAATGAGATTGCCAAAGATGCGGCGCGCTTCGGAATCGGCTACGGCGAAGCGGCCGGCCGATTTCTACACAGCAGCAGAAGCCAAACATGTGGCTTCCAGCGTTGTGGCCGCGGCGTACCGGCGAAAGATTCCGGTCACCGTGCACCTGGCAATCGGCGCGGACATTCCACACATGCATCCGGCCGCGGATGGAGCGGCACTCGGTGCAGCGACGTATCATGACTTTCGGCTTTTTTGCGGGCTGGTGAAATCCATGCAGCCGGGCGGGGTATATCTCAACTGGGGCTCGGCGGTCCTGCTGCCTGAGATTTTTCTGAAGGCCGTTGCGGTGGTGAGGAATCTGGGCGTGCCGTTGCGGCCGATAACTACCGCGAATTTCGATTTTATTCAGCACTATCGGCCGCTACAGAATGTAGTGAAACGTCCGACGCTGCCGGACGGCAAAGGTCGCGGGGTAGAATCTAAAGGGTACGCGTTGACTGGGCATCACGAACTGCTGATGCCGCTGGTTGCCGCGGCCCTGGCCGCAGGCTGGCCTGGAAGTAAAACCAAGAAAATAAAAAATGATTGATTATCCTGAAAACCCAAGCGACGACACCCCCGAGCTTCCGCCAGATACCCATGTGGAGCCCGCGGCGCACGTGGTCCCCGCGGTGCGCGTGGCGTTGGATGAGGTGCAAGCCGCGGAACCGGTTCCCGGGGATCCGCTAGGTGCGGCCCCGGCGCCCGCCGCGCCCGCATACACTCGCCGCATTCTGCCCGAGGATTTGCGGGTCTCATGGTCGTGGCCGCATCTCATCATTTTTATTTTTTTTGGATTCGCCAGCCTGCTGGTGGTGCAGCTTGGTTTTGTTTTCTATGTCTCCGCAAATCGGCACTTGTCCGCGAAACAGGTTGAGCAAGTGTTCGAATCCAATCCGCAACTGCTGATTGGCACCAATCTTTTGTGGTATGCGCTGTTGTTTCTTTTTCTTTACGTCACGCTCGCGGTTTTGCGTGACGCGCCGTTCTGGCGTTCGCTGGGCTGGAGGAAACTAAATCCCAATCCCGCCGCTGGTAAAGGCAGCGGCTGGATGTACTTCCTGGCCGGATGCGGCTTGGCAATTTTTGTAGCGGCCGCCAGCTACAACATGAAAAATACCGAGCACCTGCCCATCCAGGAAATCTTCAAGAACCGCACCGGCGCGCTTTTACTGATGTCCATGGCGGTGCTGGTTGCCCCGCTGGTAGAGGAAACAGTCTTTCGCGGCTACCTGTATCCGCTGTTTGCCAAGTCGCTGGGCGTTTTTCCCGGCATCGTGATTACTGGCGCATTGTTTGGACTGATGCACGGCTCGCAACTTGGCTGGACGTGGGGCCTGGTCCTGCTGCTGACTTTCGTGGGCATGATTTTTACCTTTGCGCGCGCGCGCACCGGAACGGTCGTGGCCAGCTTTCTGATGCATCTGGGCTACAACTCCATGATCGCGGTGTCTTCCATCATTGCCACCAAGGGCTTTCAGCACATGCCCACGCCGCCGTAGATTGCGGGCGTGATGCACTTGCGAAGTGGCTGCTGGCTGTGAGAGCGGCGCTCCGATTTGCAATTTATTTGCGCTGAAGAAAGCGCTTTGGGACAGATAAAAATGTACGTGGCACAGCCTATCGAATGGACCGAAGAGGGCGTTGTGATGCTCGATCAGCGGCGCTTGCCAGCTGAAGAAATCAGCTATACGTACACGGATTATCGTGAAGTGGCCAAGGCGATTCGCGAAATGGTCATACGCGGGGCTCCCGCGATCGGGGTAGCGGCGGCCATGGGAGCGGCTTTAGGAGTTTTGCATTCGCCGGCTAAATCAGTTGAAGGGCTGCAGGCGGAGTTCGCGGAAATTTGTGACGTGCTGGCAAAAACCCGGCCTACCGCTGTAGATCTTTTCTGGGCGCTGGAGCGCATGAAGCGAAAATTCACCGCGGTTTGCGCGGGTTCGCAGCAGCCATATGAGATCAAGCGCGCCATGGTGGACGAAGCAAAACTTGTTCACCTGGAAAAGGTGGCTACGGATCAGGCCATTGGTGAATTTGGTGCGGAATTCATGCCTCGCGAAGGCCAGGTGATGACGCAATGCAACGCGGGCGCGCTGGCCACCGCGGGCATCGGCACGGCGCTCGGCGTACTGCGGGTTGCTTTCCAGCAGGGCCGCAAAATCCACGTGCTGGTGCCGGAAACGCGGCCATATCTGCAGGGCGCGCGCCTCACCGCCTGGGAACTGCACAAAGCCGAAATTCCGCTGACGTTGATCACCGACAATATGGTGGGACACTTCCTGAAAAGCGGAAAGGTTGGCGCTATTGTTACCGGAGCTGATCGCATTGCGGCCAACGGCGACACCGCCAATAAGATAGGCACGTATCAGATTGCGGTGCTGGCCAAAGAAAACGACGTTCCGTTTTATATCGCCGCGCCGGTTTCTACTTTTGACTTGTCGATTCCTGATGGCGATCACATTCCGATTGAGGAGCGTTCCTCATCCGAAGTGACTCACTTCCAGGGCGTAAGTATTGCTCCCGACGTGCACGCAGCGCATCCGGCTTTCGACGTGACGCCCGCGAGGTACATCGCGGCAATTTTCACCGAACGCGGTGTGGCACGTGCCCCATACACCGAATCGTTGAAGACCCTGGCCTCATCTCGCGCACCTGCAGCCGTGACACCCTAACCGCGGAAGCGTTCCCAAGCTGTCGCGATCGCCAAACCCTCAAGATTCCCGCAAGCACAAAAAAACGGCGGTGAGCAATTGCGCTCACCGCCGTTCTCGCTAGGTTCGATTTAGAAAGAAACTTTGACGCCAAACTCCATCGAGCGCGGCGCGCCGATGGCGAAGACGCCGGAGCCGAGTCCAGTTTCAAAGGAGGCGCGGGTGGATTTGGTGGTGCCGATACCAGCGACGGAGCCGGCGCTGCCGTCAAGAACACCGCTGATCAGGTTGTCGGGGGCATTGTAGTTCTTGTGGTTGAACAGATTGTAGAACGCCGCTTGAGGTTCGATACGGAAGCGCTCCCATCTGCGGATCGCGCGGATAGACCATCCAAGGCGAAGGTCGAAGGTAAAGAAATTGCCGTTGTTCACCTGGCCTGGAGGAGCGGTGGGCAATTGCAGGTTGTCATAGGAAGCACAACCAGCGGTGGGGCTCAGCGACGGGGTAACCGCGCAAAGTGCCTGCAATTGATCGGAAGTAAACAGCCCGGCGTTGACGAGAGCCTGGCCGGCGGGAGTCAGTTGGTTGCCGTACTTGTCGCTATATTTCTGCAGAAAGGCGTTGAGATTACCGGCGTTGATGTCGCGTCCGAAGGAGCCGAAGTTCGATCCCGGGATCGGCGCAATTCCAGTTTGCCCATCACCGTTGGTATCGTACTGGAAGATATCCTCCAAATTCCCTGGTGCGAAGAAAGTCAGGGTCTGGGGCAGTGCGGTGTAGTAGTGGGTGATGAAATTGGCTCGAATACCACCAGGAAGATCCATCACCACGCCTGCTGAGAACTGGTGCGTGCGGTCTAAGCCAGTGGGACCGATGTACTTGCCCGGATTGTCGAAATCCACTGAGTTGTTCACGAAATCGCCGTCGCTAGCCTGGCCAACATACTTGGACAGGGAGTAAGAGATCTGCGTATTGATGTGCCTGACGAACTTTACCGGGCTCTTGATGTCTGAGCGCAGAACCACATCAAGGCCGTTGTATACGGAGCGTCCAACAGGTTCAAGCAAAAGAACCTGGCCGAAATCAGGATTCTTGCCTGGGAATGCAACAGCCCCTTGTCCAACAGGAAAATTTCCTGTGGCATTGGTGCCGCCGGTGAGGCCGTTACCGGCATAATCGCCGATCTTAGCGCCCGCGGCGATGGCGCAGTTGATGGCGGCGGCGTCCGTGCCGGGGCACCCGAAAGAGGTGTTGGTCGCACCGATCGCCGATGTAGCTACGCCCGCGTCGAGAATACTGGCGTCGCCTTGATGGTTTTGATCAATGCCGAGCAGGGTGTGTAGTCCTACGTTGCGAACGTAGTCAACGCTGAGGACGGTGCCGCGGTGGAGTTCCCGCTGAAATCCAACATTCATCTGGATGGAGTAGGGTGAGCGGAAATTCGGAGCGAACATCGAGGATGTGTTGGCGGTGGTGTTGCTTGAGCCGAAATAGGCGCCGTTAGCTTGAGGTCCGGCGCTGAGCGTGGCCGCCTGATACATCTTCTGCAAATCGGAGATGGCCGTTTGCACGTTACCAACGGCGTTGTTGTCCCCGCAGATTTGCGTGGGAATATCCAGTCCGTCCACCGTGGTCACGAAGGTTCCATCCGGGAGGGTCACTCCGCCCTGGGTGCAAACTTCCTGAACCTGGTTGAATAGGCCGGTTGTTAAGCGGCCCGGACGATCAAACAGGACGTTGTTGAACACACCGTTTTCATAATAGAGGCCAGCACCGGCGCGAATGACGGTCTTGCCGTCCTTTTTGGGATCCCAAGCCAGGCCAAGAGTGCCGCCGAAGTTTTTGTTCGGCTGGTGCACCGGGTTACCCAGCCCGGCCTGGAAGGCATTCAACTCTGGAATGGCTTTCAGATCGGAATCGGTGCGGCCGGTGTCGCGGTTGTAACGCAGGCCATAGAGAAAAGTAAGGTTGGGCTTTATTTTCCAAGTGTCACCGACGTATGCCTGGAAGCGGGTGTCGAACTGGCCGCCGCACTTCTGACCGAATTCGGCGATTTCCGTGAAGCAGCCTTCCCCGTTGCCGACGTCGATGCGGTGCACGGGCCAATTAAGCGGGTTGGTATCGCCGCCTGGACCGAAAGGATCACCATTGGCGAACGCATCGTTCGCGGCGCTGACACTGGCTCTGACGGCCGGGGCAATGCCAAAAAAGCTGGCGAAACCGCCACCGAGGATGCGATTCACGCCCACGCCATAACGAATAGTGTGGCTGTTGAAAGTCTTGGTGCCGTCATATTTGAACTGCTTGTTGGATTGGTAGGTTTTTTGCGGAGCCAGAATATTCGGGCCAGAACAAAACAGGTCGCCGCCCGCGGTGCACGACGTCGAAACGTTTCCGATAGCAAGAGCCAAAAGGGGCGCCGGATTGAAGATTGAGGATCCGGTCACCGCGTCGGCTATGCCGTTGCGGAACTTCAGGTAGCCGACCCGGAAGCTGTGCGTCCACGTGCCATGGGTAAAGTCCACTCCGGCCCCGTAGGTAGGCGTAAAGTCAATATTCGCAAACTCCTGGTAGGTTCCCGGGATGTACGTGGCCGCGTTCAAATTCTGCTCATATCCGAACTTGAAGAAGAGATGGATGGTGTTGGTGGCGTTGTAATCCAGCCGGCCCAGAAACAACTGGTCGCGGAACGGTGCGTTGAAAGTGGAACTCAGAGAGTCGAAGGGCGCGATGGGCGACGCGGCCGCAAGCAGGTCCTGGGTGGTGCGTTCCCAAGAGCCGAATGCGAAAAGCTTGTCTTTTATGAGCGGCCCACCGAGGTTCACGCCATACTGTTTACGCGTAAACTGGGCAGCCGGATCACCGATAGCTGCGGATGTGCCGTCACTGCGATAGTTGAAAAATCCCTCGCCATGAACTGTGTTGGTGCCGGAGATGGTGGTGATATTCACGGTGCCCGATGACGTTAACTCGGTGGCCAAATCCAGGTTGGACTGGCTGACCTGGAATTCTTTGATCGAGTTTACGGGTACGTTCTGCGTTGTGGTCCCTACGGTCTCGTCGGAAATGTCCAAGCCGTCTACTTCGATGCGCGCGGTGCGCCCAAATCTGCCGCCGAAGGAAATCGATGAGAAGCCCTTTTTCGTGGGGTCAAAGTTGCCGCCATCCTGGATTTGCACCCCGGGCTCGAGTTGCGCGAGGTCCAGGAAATTGCGGCCGTTGATCGGGAGGTTTTCAATCTGCTCGGCGGTAATGACGCCCTGAATCGTGGCCTGCTCAGAGTTAACCGAAATTTCGGAGCCTTCCACGGTGATGGTGGTGGCGCCGGAGCCAAGTTCCATCTTGACCGTGCCGGGCTCAATGTTCCCGACCTGCACGGTTATCGGCAATTCAATGCTTCGGAAGCCGGCCGCCTCTACGCGCACAAGATATTGGCCAGGCTCTAGCGGTCCAGAGTTATAGGTGCCGGTACTGCTGACGGGTGGGCTAATCCTGGATCCTGTCGACTTACTGGTGATCGTGACGGTTGCAGCTGTCACTGCAGCGCCGCCCGGGTCAAGCACCGTCCCCTGGATGGCACCGGTCGAAAGCCCCGCCTGTCCAAAGGAACGCGGCGCAATCACCGATCCCATCGCCAAGGTTATTGCCAAGCCGACTGCAAGGGCCCATAAGCACGTCATTCTACCGAGGCGCATGAATCCTCCATTTCGATCTTGATCTCGACGGGGCAATGAGCCCGGTCCACAAATGTACCTGTGCAATGGACATTCCAAAGATTTACATACAATTTACATATCGATTAACTGGATTTAGCTTAAATCGATGTCAACCATGTATCAGTTTTAAGAACTTTATTCAATAACTTGTATTAGGAAACACCAATCTGTGGAGGATGGCAGGAGATTGAGCAGGGTCTAGTACTGCGTACGGCGCGGAAGAGTTCTAGCTTTGATGGCGGATGCGTTCGGCGAGGCTGCGGGCGCGTTGGCGGGCGATGTCTACGAAGCGGGAGTCGCTGCCGATCTGATCGAGCATCGGTAAAGCAGCTTGGGGTTCGGGCAGAAGCTTGTGGTTCAGGTCGGTTTCGAACTGCAGCAGGGCGTCGTTTATACCGAGGCGATCATAGCGCATGCGGCGAGTCAGCAACATGACGTGTTCCTGCTGGCGAGCCAGGCCCTCAAAAATCTGCAGCAGTTGGGTGGCGGCAGAATTCAGGGTGTAGTTGAACTTCACTTCGTGAACGCTGGCACCCTTTTCCCAGCGAAAGGTCTTTTCACCTAAATTCGCGATCTTACGGTGAACGTCGAGGTCCTGGCCCTCGAAATGGTTGAGTTGGCCGGCCAAATCGAACATGTGAGCCCGCAGGCCGGCGCTTAATTCGAATGGGGCGGCGCCCGGATCCTCATCCAACTGGCGGATGTCGTACATCGCTGGGCGGGCGTCTTCCGGGACGACGATCTCGATGAATTCAGGGGAACTGGATTTGAACACGCGCCGAAACGTGAGTTTGGCGCCTTCCGCGGGTTGCGGAGCTTCGACGCGAATCTCGGCAGGTTCGACGACGTTGGGAGTCGCAGCAGATGTCGAGAGGAAGCCAGCCAGAGGAAACGCCACAGACAACAAGAGCGCCAGCCGGAAAGCGCGGCAGATCCCAGTCGTTGAAGGGAGATGATTCCTCATCTGGTGGTCACGATGCGCGGCACGGCCGGTCGTATTGCGTAATTTCGGGGTGTGGCGGAAAGCGAATCTAATGTTTCTGCGGGGAGGGGGACCGGTATGCGGCGTGGCGCTTTTCGTTCGTTTTCCGGAAGATTGAACCGGCGCTGCGTCTGCTCTGTCTGCAAATGGCACAAAGCAACGGCCAGGGCATCAGCCGCGTGGGTTGGTTCGGGAATTTCATGCATGCTTAAAAGCGCGCGTACCATTTCCTGCATTTGTCTTTTGTCGGCATGGCCGTAGCCTGCCACGGAAGACTTTACTTCGCGAGGCGAATAACTGTGCACCGCAATATTGTGCTGCGCTGCGGCCAGCAAAACAACCCCACGGACCTCCGCGAGCCGAAGCGCGGTGCGCACGTTCAGCGCAGCGAATACGGCCTCCACAGCCATGGCATCGGGAGTGAAGTCTTTAATGAGTCGGGAAAGAAGTTCATGCACATCCTGCAGCGCCGCACCGTCTGATTCCTTGCGGCGTTTGGCGGTTATAACCAGCGCCCCGAAGCAAAGAATGCGCGAATTTCGGCCGTCGCTTTCGACGATGCCATAACCCGTAGGGCCTGCGGCGGCGGGATCGACTCCGAGTATGCGGATGGGCCCGGTGCCGCGCTTATTTTCGGTGGTACAGTTCACGGCCACAAGTCTACGGCTTGGGGCTTATCGCTGCCAGAAAATTTGTGGTGGCCTGCGCCAAGACGGCAGCCTTAAAAAAACAAGCCAGCGCGGGAACACGCTGGCCGTTGAGACTGAACTCTTGCACATTGAATTATTGCAGACTGAGATTTCCTAGTTGGCTCCAACCGCTGCCTGGATCTCCGATTCGTCTATGTCGAAGTTGGCGTATACGTGCTGCACGTCATCATGTTCTTCGAGCGCTTCCACCAGCCGCACCATCTGGGTGGCCTGGGCGCCGGTCAACTTGATGTAGTTCTGCGGAACCATGCCGACTTCCGCGGATGCTACGGTGATTCCGGCGGCAGCCAACGCTTCCTTAACTTTATCCATGGCTTCCGGAGGCGTAACGATATACCAGATGGAGCCATCATCCTTCATGTCTTCGGCGCCGGCCTCCAACACGATGTCCAGCAATTTATCTTCGCTGGCGGCTTCCTTCGCCACGGTGACTTCGCCTTTGCGGCTGAACATCCAGCCTACTGCTCCAGCTTCCGCCATGTTGCCGCCGTTTTTGCTCATCAAGTGCCGGAATTCGCCGACGATGCGATTACGGTTGGTGGTCACAACCTGGATCAGCATGCCCACGCCGCCCGGTCCGTAGCCTTCAAAGACGGCCTCTTCGTAAACTTCGCCTTCCAGTTGGCCGGTGCCGCGCAGAATGGCGCGCTCAATATTGTCGCCGGGCATGTTCTCGTTTTTGGCGGCGAGAATGGCGGTGCGCAATCGGGGGTTGGTGACGGGATCGCCGCCACCGATGCGCGAAGCAATGGAAATTTCGCGGATGAGACGGGTGAAAACGCGGCCACGCTTGGCGTCAGTTGCGGCCTTTTTGTGCTTGATGGTTGCCCATTTTGAATGCCCGGACATGACACATCCTCTTGGTTCTTGAAATAGTTCCGCAAGACTTGCGGCTATGGTTGCTGCGAACCACGCGGCGGAGACTACGGTGGACCGCTACCCCTGCAAAACGTAGGCAGTTTAGCACACCCATATAGAGGTGGGAACCCGGCGGTGCTTACTGGTCGGGCGAGCCGGCGGCCGCGGTAGCGATGATGTTGTCGCTGAAGCGGCGGCCCTTGAGGAGCCCGAAAGAAACCTGTTGCCAGGTAACGGCTGGCAACTTAGGCAATCCGCCAGAATCGGTGAAGTGGAAACTGACGCGCGAAAATCCCGCTTCGCTCAAAATTCGCGCCAGGTCTTTGCGAAGCAGCGCGGTGATGTGGGCGGGATAGCAACTGTCTTGAAAGGCTACGAAGTGGCCACGCAGCAGCAGCGCCAGAAGCGAACGTATGCTTTCGTTGTTGGGAGTGGACAAAATTAGTGTGCCACCGGGTTTCAAAATGCGGAACCACTCGCGAGCGACCTGCCGGGGATTCTCCAGATGCTCGATGACCTCCGCCGCGATCACCGCGTCGAAGCTTCTGGCGGGTAGTACACCGGCTTCGTTGGAATCGAAGCGATGCCAGGCAATTTCGCTGGGTAAATTTTCGGGCCGCGGAAGGATATCGGCGCCTTCGACTTGTTCGAAGCCGCCAAAGTCTAACAGTTTGCGCGTGAGGTTTCCGACACCCGCGCCGTAGTCTAGCGCGCGCCCCCGCAGCTTATATACCTGGATGAGCTTTAGGATAGGTTCGTAAATATCATCGGAGCTGCTGCCGCCGCTGGCTTCGGCTGCGTGAAGGCGTTGTTGTTCCAAGGTCATCGGGAGCTCATTGTGCTTCGCAATGCGTGAGCATATTGCCCGGCGATGGCTTTCCACGAGAAATAGCGAGTTTGAGCATTGCGACTGCGTTCGGCAAGTGATGCGCGATAGGCCTGATCGGTCAAAACTCGCGCGAGCATTGGGCCGAATTCCTGTGGCGGACCTAAAGCCACACCAGCTTCGGTAATGGGTGGGGCAACTTCTGAGCCGTCTTCAGCAATGACCGGCAAGCCACAGGCGACCCCCGCGATGGCGCTACCGCGGCGGGTAGAAATAGAACCGCGAGCAAACAGCATGGCGTCTGCCGCGCCCAACTGGGCCACAATTTCATCTGCAGAAATCAATCCGAGAGATTTCACTTCAATCTCAGCACCAGAAAGTTGCGCACGCAATTCTTCGCCGCCGACTTCAGAGTTCCTGCCCATCAAAAGTACCCCCAGGGGGCCCGTTTTTTTTGCGGCGTAATTGAGCGACTCGGCGATCAATTTTATTTCGTGCGTTCGAGTGGGCTGGTCCGACAGCGAAAAAACAGTCACCAGCGGTTTCGCGCTGGCACGCTTTAGCGGGACTGTCCACACCCTTTCGGGTTGCGGAAGATTTGCGCCCACCGGAATGCAAAAAACGTTTTGCGCGGCCGGTGGCAGCCACGTTATTTTTTCGAGGGCCAGGGTAAAAATCGCCAGGTCACTTAATTGCAGGAGGCGCCGCATGGTGCGGCGTTGCAGACTTCTGCGCAGCCGGTCAATCATGCGATTACCCGCGTACCCGTCGGGATCGTGGAATACCACGGCGCATCGCGCTCCGCTCTTCTTGAGCAATTTCAAAACGCCCACGGCACGCATCGAGAATCCGCGCCGGGACCACGCCAGGGCGGTATATTGCAGCAAGAAAAAAGCGGTCTGCTGGTTTTTGATAGCTTCCAAGAATTCCCGGCGGCTGGCCGGCCATCCTAATTCTGCCCACCGCACGCGCGCCGAAGCCAGATGGATGTCTTCAAAAACCAAGGCCTCGCTCAGGTAGCTGCAATAATCTTCCACTCCGTCAGTTGGTTCTTCCCGGCGCCCGAGAACTGCGATGCATTTCATGGATATAATTTTACCGGCAACAGCGTAACATCCTAACCGCGGTGGCGCCGCGCATAACGGACCAGGCACGGCCGTTTTCTACGCACGGTGCAAAATCCAGACATGAACCTGCTGATCTACTCCCATTTTTTTGCGCCCAGTGTGGGCGGTGTGGAGAACATTGTGCAGTCGTTAGCGACGGGCATTGCCAAGCTGCGGGATATGGATGGCGACCATGAATTTCGCGTCACGCTGGTTACGGAAATTCCCGCCAATGGTTACGACGACAAACAATTTCCATTTCAGGTGGTTCGCCAGCCGAGTTTTTTCGCATTATGGCGGCTGATCCGTGACGCTGATGTACTGCACATCGCGGGACCGTCGCTGCTGCCGATGTTGCTGGCCCGTATTTCGCGCAAAAACTATGTTGTCGAACATCATGGCTATCAGGCGATTTGTCCCAATGGTTTGCTGGTGCACCAGCCCGATCGCACGATTTGTCCTGGGCACTTTCAGGCGGCCCACTATGGAGAGTGTTTCAAGTGTCTGCATGCGGAATTGGGAAGCCGCCGGATTGCGTCGCAGCTTTTGCTGCTGATGTTTCCACGGCACGGGCTGGCGACGGGGGCCACAGCAAACATTGCGATCACCGGGCATGTCGAGCGGAGGCACAGCCTGCCGCGCTCGGAGGTCATCTATTATGGAATTGAAGATCCGCTGCCGAACTTAACCGAAGAAAAGGTAGAAGCTCCGGCAAATGTATGTGTGGCTTGTGTGGGCCGACTGGTTCCCGAGAAGGGACTGGCGATTATCCTGGAAGCCGTTAAGCTTTTGCGCGACGAGGGCCAAGTTATTGAATTACGAATCATTGGTGACGGGCCAGAGCGCGCGAGACTGGAAAAGATTATTCAACACGAAAACCTACAGGCTCGCATCTCGATCACAGGATTTTTGACAGGGGATGCACTGGCTGCCGCGCTTCAGGATGTAAATGTAGTGGTGATGCCCTCGACGTGGGAAGAAACCGCCGGTCTTTCGGCCATCGAACAGATGATGCGCGGACGCCTGGTAATTGCCGCTGATATAGGAGGGTTGAGTGAAGTTACCGGCGACGCCGCAATCAAGTTCGTCCCGGGGGAGGCAACTTCGCTGGCCGGTGCGCTGCGGCGGGTGCTCAAAGACCCAACCGTCATCGCCTCGCTTGGGAAAAAGGCCCGCGAACGGGCGCTCAAAAAATTCGCCAGACAAAGGATGATTGCTGACCACGCTAACATTTATCGCGCTTGTCGCCAGCGGCGCTGAATCAGAAGGAGAACCAGCGGAAATGTTTTCGGCCGGTATGACTAGCGTCACGCGTCATATTTTGGGCACAATGGACAAGCTTTTCGTGAGGCAGAAAAATCCGTGGCCGTCGCAGCCCTGAAAGATTTTGTGCGCCTCGCTGTCCCCCGGAGCATTCGCAACTGGTTGAGATCACCAAAACGATCTCTTGTTCGACTCTCAGACACGGCGAAGTTTTCGCTGGGAATAACCAGATCGCTGCAGGTTACCCCTGAAATTAGCGTCATCTTGCATCCTCATGCGTTCAAGGTTGCCCGCAGAGAACAGATCAACGACCCTGAACAACGCGCTGAAGTTCTGAATTTCATCAGGCACTGCGAAAGCGGCATGGTGTTTTTTGATATCGGCGCGCATTACGGGATTTTTAGTTTAGTGGCGGCGCATCTGGGGGCCAGAGTAATAGCGGTGGAACCCTCAACGGTCGCGGTGCGCATGATCGCCAGGCAGGCGGGCTTAAACTATCAGACGGCGAGAATACGTACGGTGCTTGCGGCTGCCAGCAATAGTAGTGGTACATTGGAAATGCTGGGTTCGGGTGTGTTTTCGGACGATTATTTCAAACTTGTAGAAGGCCGCGCGCCCAGAGAGCTGATGAAGATTCGCGCCGTCACCGTTGACAGTCTGACGGCTGAGTTCGGAGCTCCAACGCATATCAAGATTGACGTAGAAGGGCAAGAAGCCGCCGTGCTGCAGGGCAGCCGTCAAACTCTGACGCAGCACTCTCCGAAGCTGTTCATTGAGCTTCACAATGAACTGATCTCGCTTGATGGGGGCAATCCTTACGCCGCGCTCGATGAACTGCGCGATTTGGGATACGGTACTTTCGCGCTTGATGGATCACCGCTGGACCGCAGTCTCATCGTGCAGCAGCCGCTCATCCGGATCGTGGCGATCAGGTCTGTCAATGTTTAGAGCCTTGCGTTGGCCGGCTGATTTGCAGGTGGCCCAATCGTGAACTTATCTCCGCGAGTCCCTTTTCGCAGTACCGGTGGCAATCCAATTGTGCTTCTGGGATTTGCGCTGGTGTTTGTAATCGCGGCCTATAATTTTTCTCAGTATGTGATTAACGACGATATTCCGGGCCTGGCGTACGTGGCTTTGTTTTGTATAGGCGCGGCGTTTATCGTTGCCATGCTCAACAACTGGCGCAGAGGGGTTTATTTCTTCCTAACCTGGCTGCTGTTTGAGGACTTCGCCCGAAAATTCCTCGGAAATAATATGGCAATTTATTTCGCGAAGGATCTTCTGTTGCTCATTGTGTATATATCTTTTATCAATGCGTTCCGGCGGAAGTCTGTGCGGACCATACGGCCGCCTTTCCTTGCACCACTTCTTGTTTTCGTGTGGTTTGGCGTCATGCAGGTTTTTAACCCGGCGTCCACGACGCTGGTGTATGGGCTTCTTGGAGTGAAGTTATTTTTTTCGTACATCCCGCTTTTTTTTGTGGGCTATGCGCTGATGGATTCCGAGAAGGACCTGCGTCGATTTTTCGTGGTGAATACCATTCTGGCCCTGGTGATTACTTCCTTGGGCGTAATCCAATCGATTGTGGGCCCTTCGTTTTTGAATCCTGCCCGTCCTGCGGAAGAAATACGGGAGTTGAGCCAGCTGTACCGTACCTCGCCGATTACCGGGCTGATTTCTTATCGCGCGCCTTCGGTGTTTGTCAGTGCGGGCCGGTATACAAACTTCCTGTTGATCGCCTGGTGCCTGATGCTGGCATACACCGGGTATTTGTTGCTGCGTCACCGCGGCGGGCGAAACCTGGTATTCGTGACCTTAGCGGTGATTTACGCTGCTGTGCTGCTGTCCGGCTCAAGGGGAATATTCGTCTGGACAGGGGGAGTGGCAATCGTAACCGTCGCCGGTTTCATATGGGGCGCACCGTGGCGGCAACGAGAGGTCTTGCGTGTTTTTCGCACCGTACAGCGGGCGGCTCTGGGAATTGCACTTGCAGTGGTGGCGCTGTTCTTTCTGTTCCCTGACGCTCTGATGGCCCGTTTGGCCATTTATTCCGAGACCCTTACACCCGGCAGTTCGGCCAGCGAACTTCAATATCGAAGTTGGGACTATCCGCTGCGGAACTTTTTAGGGGCCTTCAATTACGAGCGCTGGCCCTATGGTTACGGCATCGGCACCAGTTCGTTGGGAGTGCAATACGTTGCGAAAATCTTTCACGGGAAACCGATGGGGATCGGCGTGGAAAGCGGATTTGGCGCGCTAGTTGTAGAAATGGGCGTTGGCGGCCTGATCCTCTGGCTGATAATGAGTTTGGCAATTCTGGTGTCGGCGTGGAAAGTAGTCAAGAAACTTAAAGGGTCCCCCTGGTTTCCGATTGCCTTCCTGATCTTCTTCTATGCTTTTCTGCTGCTGTTGCCGATTACCTTCACATCGATGGTGGCTTACGAGGATTTCGTCATCAACGCGTATTTCTGGCTGTTGCTGGGCATTTTATTCCGGCTGCCAAGCCTGGCACTTTCCGCACAGTTTGCCAGCCAGGCGGCCCCAGCTCAGGCTGCTCCTCCCTTTCGGACCGTCTGACGATGCGCGTTGCGGTGCTCTCTCCTTTTCTGGACCGGAGCCACGGCACAGAGCGTTGCATAATTGAGCAGCTTGAGAGATTTCCCACCGGCGCAGAAGACGAAATCCACATCTATTCGCAGCGCGTGCAGGACCTCCGGGGCGTAACCGTTTATAAACGCGGGAGCGCAAGCGGCCCTGGCGTACGGCTGTTCTGGCACAAGGTTGCTTCCATTGGTGGGCCACACTTATTGCGATACATTTTCTGGCTGTGGGCCAACAGTTTCAGCCGGTGGCGGGACGCCCGCGCAGGCCTCAAGCACGATCTGGTCTATTCTCCGGGCATCAATGCCGATGACGCTGATGCCATCGCTGTTCATGTGGTGTTTGCGGAATTCTACGCGCGGGTGCGCCCGCAACTGACATTTCGAAGCACGCCACTTCGCCACTGGCCGCGAATCATGCATCGGCGCGTTTATTACCGGCTGATGATGGCGCTCGAAAAAAAAATCTACCGGGCGTCTGGCGGAAGCTCCCTGGCCGCGGTGTCGCAGTCGGTGGGCGCTCAACTGGTCAGACATTTTCAATGCGAGGGCGTTCCCGTAATTCATCACGGGGTGGACACGGACGATTTTTCCGTGGCTCGAAGAATCGAAGCCCGCCCCGAAGCGCGCAAAAAACTTGGATTGTCAGGCGGAGACTTTACGCTGCTGCTGATTGGCAATGATTTCAAGAACAAAGGGCTTGGGTCGCTACTCTCCGCTTTGACGCAATTGCTCGAGCTACCCTGGAAACTCTTGGTAGTAGGGAACGACGTGCGCAGCGCTTACGAAAATGTTCTGCGAGACCAGGGGATGGCCGCGCGTGTGAAATTTCTAGAGAACGCGCGGGAAGTTTTGCAATTTTATGCCGCGGCGGATGCTTACGTGGGACCCTCTCTCGAGGACGCTTTTGGGATGCCGGTGCTGGAAGCCATGGCGTGCGGCTTGCCAGTGGTATGCAGTGCCTATGCCGGGGTGAGTGAGGTCGTGTCCAATGGAATTGACGGCATAATATTGAGTGATCCTCAAGATGCCGGGGAAATTGCCGCGGCTCTGCGAATGTTAATATTGGATCCTGATTTGTGCGCGCGGCTGGGGGCCCAGGCGTCTGACACGGCCCAGGCGCACTCGTGGAATCGCAACGCGGTTGCGGCATGGGAATGGTTGTGCGGAGTAGCACGCAAAAAAGGACCCTCAGCGTAATCTGAATTGGTAAAGCTGTACGGATTTGAAGCGGCAGAAGAAGACTGGCGGGTTGGGTAGCTCGCACACGACCCCTTGCGGAGCCGCTGTCCCCGCGCGGCCCCCAACCCGTTCTCAGTAAGTTACAGGCAGGGTGTGTGGGGCTCAATGGACCGGCAGGCCCAATGCAGGCAGTACCCGCAAGCTAGTACCGGAGGGCAGGTCAGGCCTTCGCAGTTGAGCACGGGAAAATAACCCATCTATTTACAATAGGTTGGGGCGGGACCAACCGGAGGGCAGTACCTGTTGGCGCGCCGATATTTATAAGCTGGTAACGAGCTCGTACCCTTCGATCAGCCCTCATTGTGAATGGTTACGGAGTGGGTTTCGCGGTGGTCTTGGAGAGCTCCGGACCGTTGGTCAATTGCAAGGTCAGCGTTTTTTGTTGACCTGCGCGCACCATAACGTTTTTCAACCAGGTGGAATACATTCCATGTGAGGAAGCTCGCAAATCGTAGTTATCGCGACGCAGCTTAAGTATGGTGAAGCGCCCTCGGGCGTCCGTGTGGACAGCATGAGGAGTGTCGCCGCCACCGGACTGGTAGGTGACCACAGCGTTGGGTACCGGTTTGCCGTCGGGACCGACTACAACACCGCTCAGGGTAGCCTTGTTTCGGCTTTGAGGACTTGCACAAATCGCGCCGCCCCCGGACAGCACTGCCAGCATCAGGGCCAGAAATTTGTTGGAGTTTTTCATGCGCGCACCTTTTATTTCGAGACGAGTGTAGCCCTATTCGATGGATAACTGGACAAGCGTTACAGATTCGGTGCGCAGCGACAACTGGCTGGGAGTACAGGTGGCCCGCAAGTAAAAACTTCATAAAAATTCTATCTGCAGCAAATTCCAAAATAATTTATGGAGGTCTGCAAATGAAGCGCTGCCTGAACCGGGTGACCGGTTTCGTGGTCGTAAATCCCATTACCGGTCAAATCTATTTCACCGGCCGTTGACTAAGCCTCCCCTAGTTGCTTGTTTTGAGTAGCTTCGGCTACCGATTCGGGTGGCTACCCAACTGCCATTCATCTGTGGTCATGAATGCTCAACCCATGCGGTCAACAATCGAGCCACCGCGGAACGCTGCTGAATTTCAGGAGCGTGACCGCAGCGCGCTTCTTCGTAGTGCGAGGGATGGCGACCGCGATGCATTGGCCGAACTGGTAATGCCCTACGCCTCCGGACTGTATCGTTCCAGCCTCCGGCTAACCGGCAACGTTCAAGACGCGGAAGACGTGCGCCAGGAAACACTGCTGAAAACACTTTCGCGACTCGATCAGTTTGCTGGAACGCAGACCGCCACGCGCGACGACCTGCACGCCTGGGTTTCACGAATTGCAGCCAACGCGTCCATTGACCTCATAAGGCGACGCCGTGAAGGCAAAATATTTTCGATCGATCAGTTGGGTGATTCTGACGAGTCCTTTGCGTCCCGGATCACGTCGAAGCAAGCGAATCCGGAACAAGGGTTTCTTCGTCAAGAATGTCGCCGGAAACTGGCCGCAGCGATCACGCAGTTGCCGGCGGATTTGCGGCAGGTTTGCCTATTGCTGGATGTATTGAATTATTCGACTCAGGAAGTTGCCACCCGTCTGGGCATATCCAACGTGGCGGTGCGGTTGCGTCTGTTTCGCGCGCACCGCCGGCTTCGTGAAAAACTAAATGAAAAGGCTGGGCGGAACGGTTCGCCGCAACGGGTGACCGAACATAGACGCGAGGCGAGAAGAAGTTGGGCAGCGAGAACTCGCAGTGCAGCCTCGTATCAAGCCATCGGTTTTGCGTGTGGCGGAGACTAGCGTCCAGTCTCAACAATCCAAATGTTCAGGGCTTGCCCGACTGTTTCAGCATTTGATCGGGGTTCTGCTGCACCCGGGTATACCCTGCTGGAATTTGGAACAAACCGGCATCCAGCGCGGCGTTTGAAAATGAAGTCACTTCAATGGTCATTTCAATCAGCGCGCCGGGCGTTGAGGGCGGCGGTGGATTCTGAGGGTTTGGTTGATCGGCGGCTTCGTCTTTTTTCTTCTTTTTGCCGAATAGTCCGCCCAGTCCCTTGACCATGGCATCGGACGCGCTTGTGGGTGTGTCGCTGCCGGACGAAGAGGATGAATTCGCGTTGGCGTTCGAACCGTTGCCGTTATCTGCGGCGGTCCCGTTAGGGCCCTGCTGTCCGACCATGGTCATGCTGAGATACTGCAGCAGCGGCAAACCCTTAAAGGCTCCCTGATTTTTCTGCAACTCGTCCATGCTTTGCGAAACGCGGGGATCCACGTGGATGGCGCTCGGCGGAACCCAGTTGATTTCTTTGGCCATGCGTTTGTAAAAGTCCGCGACTTCCTCGTAACCGGGAACGGAGGGGGCCACCCACGAATCGATGCTGGTGGAAATCGTTCCGCTGACGGGTTGATTGGGTTGGCCGGCAGGCTGTTGATTCTGCTGTTGGGCCTGAATTTCCATGTCAATCTGAACTTTCATTTCGTTGGCGGTCATTCCCTGAATCTGCCGGCTGGCAGTGCCCGGAGTAACGTTTATTTTCGCGTTCATGCTAGCCTGCACATCCTGCTTCTTGGGATCTTTGTCCATCTTTTGCTGGGCCTGCTCCGCGGCCTTTTGCATGGCCGCTTTCATTTCATCAAAGGTCATTTCCGTGTAGGTATGCTGCTGCGAATCGATGTGAATGATGCGACGCCCGGCCAGATCGATGATTTGCACTTTTCCGTCGGGTTCGTCGGAGCGCAAAAAATCACCTTTGATATAGCGCGTGGTGGTGACCGGCTTCATGGCCTGGGAAGCCTGCTTACTGAACATGCCCACGGTTTTCATCATGCTCTTCAGTGTTCCGCCGGTAATTTTGGAGGTGTCGGAATACTTGAAGTCGGCCTTTGCGGGTGAAGCTCCGCAAATTAAAAGAACACACAACATCCCTGCAGTGAAAATCCGCATAGAAGGGCCCCCAGCCTATTTAATTGTTCTTCGCCGATCCGAGAAAAATCAGCCGCCGAACGTTTGCAGCAGCAGAAACCGCACCAGTATTGAACCTTATTTTCACAGCCGGAACAACCTGAGCCGATTTTTAATTACGCTAAAAACGAAATGTGTAGCCGCTCCCTAGGTGAAAATTTCCATGGGTGACGATGTAGTCGGTAGACAGCACGGTATCCGGCAATTGTCGCGGGTCCGGGTGTCCGGTCAAGTAGCGCACGAAAGTGGTTCCGATGTCGAAGCGGATGGTGGAACGCGACGAGGCGTAATACTCGACTACCCCACCGGCATCCAGTGCAAAGCGATTGGCGCTTTCGTATTCGCTCTGACTAGCGGGAACCAGCGTTTTCGCATAATGAATGACGCCGGGACGCAGCGTGGCGAAAACGCCCCAGGAGCGAAAGGTGCGGCCGATTTTCAGTCCGGCTAGAAATTCTTCCGCGCGCCCTTTTCCACTCGCGCCGCCCGATCCCGGAAAAACGTTAAACTCAGAATCGAAATACAGCAGATTCGTCAGGCGGTATCCCAAATTGGTTCCCACACCAGAGCTGTGCATGCGGCAGGCGGAACATCCTGGCCAATCCATCGGCAAATCGATATTGCTGTAGTGCAACCCGGCATCCCAGCGATGCTCATAGCGCCACGGCTGTGAGCGCTTCTCCAATGCGGCGTCCAAGCGTAGTTGGCAGAAACGAATTCTCGGAAAATCGAAACCACGGCACTCGTCCGGCCAGCATATTGGCCATGCTGTGGGTGGGCGCCAGCGCGGAACGCAATACTTTGAAGCCGAACCGGGGATCGTCCCCTGCAATGCGATCTACAAATTTAAGCTCAATGGCGTCTTCCAGAATCATCAAGCCAGTGCCCATTGTGGGCGTAACGATGAAGTCGACCCAGCCGGTATTGTTTGTCGCAGGTTTGTATCCCGGCCGATCGCACACATAGTGTCCGCAGCCGGGCGTGTAGGTGTAGCCGCCTTCATTGCCGACGGCCACTTCGCTGAGCCCCGGTCCAATTTCAAAGTAAGCGCTGTATACCGCCGACCAGGCCATAGCCTTCATGCGGCTCTGCCAATATTCTTTGGAGCGGCCGAACTTCAAGGCGCGCGCTTTGGGATCGTTCTGAATGTAGATATTTCCGGTGACGCCGCCCTGCATGGGGTGCCCGATGTAGTTGACGAGGAAATCGTCACCATCTCCCCAGCGGGACATATCGAATTGACCGGCGGAGACCAGCCAGTCGTGCCAGAACGGTTTGTGAAAAAGCAGATACCGGAGATAGGGGTCGTCCGCCAGGCGAAAGGCGTGCTCGAAGAGTAAAAACTCCACCGACTGAGCGAGTGCGGGACGCCACTGAAATTTGTCCAGGTTGCGCTGATTACCAACAATTTTCACGGGCAATGTCGGGGCATGCAGGATGTCCCAGCGCTGCACGAAAACTCCACCGGCTTGCGGCCAGCAGATTGGCGAGATGGCGCCAGACATTCCGGGATTCACGGCCAACGGTCCCGCAGGCGGGCAGAAGCCGGCTGGGAGCATCTGTTGGCGAGTTGCAGCGGTGGGAAGATTCAACTCAGCAAGACAGGAGGGATACGACCCGGCAAATGTTTCAACGAAAAGCGGGGTACCGGCTAACTGCGACGAAAGCTTGTCCACAACTGATGAGTTCAGCGAGGGGCCGGAAATCTGAGAAGCGAAAGCTCGCGCATTATTTGTGCACCGGGACAGCTTCCGCGCGAGTTGCACTGGGCTGGCAAGAACTGCGTCAAAACCTGGAGGAGGAACACCAACAGAGCGCAAATCTGCCAGAGATTGGGCACGCGCGGGTTGCGAAACGCCAGTAACGGCGCACAGTAGTACCGCGGACAATAGAAACTTTACGGCCACAAGGCGATGCCGGCGAACGCCTGCGGTCAAACAAAAAGCTGACATGGACGCGTTTCCCAACTGCCCGTTCAGAACAGTCTGAATAGTAAAATCGCCATCCTGCAAATGAGGATCGCGCCCGGGCCAGGGTCACTATTATAAGACGGGAACGCACCGGGAAAATAACTGTAAAAAAAAGACAGTCAAATATGGTGACAGGATGCAGCAAAGCCTAGCGTAACAGGCCAGGCTCAACGCCTTCCTTGCGGGCTTGATCTTCCACGGCGCTGATCTGGGCCTGGAGTTGCTTCTTTTTGTCTTCCAGATTCTTGACCTGGTCTTCCACCGGCGTCATGGAATACCGGCGGTTCATATTGATTCCGCCAGAAGCGCTGGTATTGGTAGCTTTGAAATTCCGGAGTTCTGAAATCTGCTTGTCGGTAGCTTCCAGTTGATTGTTCAACTGGCGCAACTGGTCGCGATAGATCGCGATTTGGCGTTGCTGCAAAGCGGCGGTTCCCTTAGTGCCGGGATGGTGCGGCGTATCCGGTCGGGTAGCGTTGGCGTCGTTCGCGTTTCCGACGACGGATATGCCGCCGGGGCCGCCTACTGTAGAGATCTCATCGTTGGTCCACACTTTTTTCTTCTTTGGTTTGCCGGTTTGTGGCGCGGTATTGGGCTGTGTTTGCCCGGGCTTGGCGCCGTCCGGGTTAGGCGGGCTAGCTAGAGCAGGGGCCTGCGCACGGGCAATTCCCAGCGCGATGAAGAAAAGTGCCGATGCGAGAGCCAGAAGTTTCATGCGAACGCCTCATCGAAGCCAGCTGAAGTCTGGAAGCTGACCGAAGTTTAACGGTAAACAGCACGAGGAAGATTTTCATCGGGAGGGTCATTTCCAAACTGATTACCAGCACTGCCGGGTATCCAGACGAGCGGCAGCTGGTCTTGCGCTAAGGATTGGCGGTTGCCGGCGGTGCGGCCCTGTTTCAATTCCGCGCGCACCAATTCCAAGGCTTCTTTTGGAGTCCCCACGAGCCGGTAGTTCGAATAAAACGTGCGCTCATGGATTGAAAAACTCGAAAGAAATTTGCGCCCGTCGAAATCGTACTGGGAAAATGTTGGCAGCCACAGCCCGGGGACCATTTCATATCGCTCCTGCATGAAATGGCTGCCCTTGTAAACTTTCGCCAGGAATAGTCCCAGCGAAATGTCGTCGGTTACTTCTCCCTCAATACGGGCCAGCTCGCCGCTGGCTTCGTCGATCCACACCATTCCGCGCACACGGGTGTACACGGAAGTAGAGCGCGAAGTCGGCTTGAACGCGGGATTAGGGTCCATGCGATATTTCAGCAGGGTACGCGGCCACTCGTGGCTCACGGCCGACGAAAGTGAAAACAAAAGCCGTTTTGGCGGCCCCGATCAGCTCCTCGCGCTCTTTCTCTTTCTTGGCAATTTTTTCGTAGGCGTCGTGCTGGGCGCGGCCGGTTTCGGCGGCCCACACCAAGGACTTTTCCAGCTTTTCCAGCTCCATCCGATAGGCTGTCGGCATCGGTGGCCTTGCCATCCGGGCCCATCGGGAGGTGCGCCGCTCCCGTTCCCGCGGGAACCACGCGAGAAACCTTGATCTCAGTCGTCTGGTGATCCGACGGTGGTTTTGTGGCTTTCCACCCGCTCGATCCGCTCATACAGATCCATGGCCGCGTCATTTTTCTTCTGGTTTTCGATGACGCGGTCAAACAGCGCATGATTCCACTGGGTTGTCGGCAGGGTTGGGAGCTGTCCGCGCTCCTGCGGGTAGCCGCTGGGGGCGGCGACCACGAACAGGGCGCTGGCGAGTATAAAGACCGCAATGTGCATGGCTTAGTGGTTGCCAAGTCGAGCATATAGGATTCTGGCTTGTGACTCAATTGTTGCACGAGATCTTGGCTCGCAGCTGCGTGCTCTGACGAAGTACACGGGCCATTCGCGCCCGCTGGAATGGCACGCACCAGTAGCCTGGGAACCGGTATAGGCAGGCTCGAAAAGGCGCTAAAATGGACATGGCTGGTTATAAAACCGTCAGTTCTGCGTCTAATAAGTAGGATCTGCAGGGAACGATTTCGGGCCCTTCATCGTCTTAATCAGTAACCATTGGAGGATGTTCTGGGTGTAGCTCCTATTGATCGGCTGACCGGTCTTGCCCGCCGTTGTGGCCGCGCGAAGCAAGGCCAGGAAACCGCGGCAGGATCGCGTACCGCGGCGGTCACGGTCCTGGAGACGTTTCGCCTGGCGCTGGACGCGCTGCGCGCCCATAAGCTGCGCAGTTTCCTGACTCTTCTGGGCGTCATCCTGGCCGTAGCCACCCTGGTCGCGGTGATGAGCGTCGTCGCCGGCCTGAATTTCTATGTCGCCGACCGCGTCGCCAACCTGGGCGCCAACGTTTATCTGGTGGACCGCTTCGGCATCATCACCAGCCAGGATGCCTGGATCAAAGCGCAGAAACGCCCGCTGGTCACGCTCGAGGAGTATCAACGCCTGCGCGAAAATATGAAGACGGCGGCCAATGTGGCGGCCACCGATGACCGGATCATGGATGTGCGTTCCGGAAATATCCTGCTGGAAAGCACCGACCTCACGGGCGTCACTCCCAATTACGCCGACATTCGTAACATGAATCTTGCCGCCGGGCGCTTCCTGACCGAGGGCGACGATCTGCATCACGCGCCGGTATGCTTTATCGGCACCGACGTGGTGAAGAAATTTTTCCCTACCGTCGATCCCATCGGTAAGACCATCCGCGCCGGCACCAATACTTACGAAGTCGTTGGCGTGGCCACTGAAATCGGCAGCGCCTTCGGGCAATCGCAGGACAATTACATTCTGATTCCCTTCACCACCTACTACAAGGATTGGCACAAGCAGAACGACTGGCTGACCATTTTTGTGCAGGCGCAGAACGCCGAAGTCATGAACGCTTCCGAGGATGAAGCGCGCATGCTCATGCGTGCCTGGCGTCATCTGCCGTTTGACGCTCCTGATAATTTCGCGGTGTTTGGTTCCGACTCCATCATGGCGCTGTGGAAGCAGATCACCGGCAATTTATTTGCCGTCGTGGTCAGCCTCACGGCGGTGTTCCTGGTGGTCGGCGGGATCGTCATCATGAACATCATGCTGGCCAGCGTTACCGAGCGCACCCGGGAGATCGGATTGCGCCGCTCGCTGGGAGCCCGAAAAAAACATATCGTTTTGCAGTTCATGACGGAGTCGGCGGTGCTGGCGGCGGTTGGCGGCTTGATGGGACTGGCCCTGGCCTACGGCATCGTGGCGATTGTCCGCGCGGTGACACCCATTCCGGTAAAAACTCCGCTCAGCGCGGTGATTATTTCGCTCAGCGTGTCCACGGCGGTGGGACTTTTCTTTGGAATTTATCCGGCGATGCGCGCCGCGAAACTCGATCCTATCGAAGCTTTGCGCGCGGACGGCTGAGGCACAACTATGGCCCAAGCTCACGGTGAAAATCTAAAGCAGGCCATGGATACTTTGCGGGCGCACAAGATGCGCAGCGCGCTCACCGTTTTTGGCGTGGTGCTGGGCGTCAGCGTCATCATGCTGGTTTCCGCGCTGATCACCGGATTTGATGAAACGATTCAGGAAAACATCAAGCAGTACGGCGCGGACACCGCTTTCGTTTCCCGCTGGGACCAGGGTCCGCACAGCGGCCTAACAGCCGCCCGCTCGAAGAACGTTTGCGCAAGCCGCTGACCCTGGAAGACGCGGAAGCCTTGAAAGAAGGCTGCCCGGCAATTAAAAACGTCACGGTATTTCTGACCTGGTGGGAGCAAAACCATACCGTGCGCACCAAGGCCGGCGAAGTTACCGCCATCGATTTTCGCGGCGTGCAGCCGAATTTTGGCCAGGTCTACGCCAATGCCGCAGTGCTTTCGGGAAGATTCATCAGCGAAGGCGATGACCTCCACCGCGAAAAAGTGGTCATGCTCGGCGAAAATGTCGCTCCCGTTTTATTCCCGGAAGGATCTCCGGTCGGCAAAGATGTGCTGATTGACGGTTCGGATTTCCAGGTGATCGGGGTGGTGGAAAAGCCCAAAGGCGGTTTCGGAATGGGCGATGAAGATCGCCGCGTGCTGATCCCCTACAACACTTTTCACAAAATTTATCCCGGCGCCTACGAAAATCAATATTCGCTTTCAGGCTTATCCCAACATGCTGGATCGCTCCGTCGATCAAGCTACGGAACTTGCTGCGCCGCCGCCGCAACGTGGCCTACAACGCTAAAGACAGTTTCGTGATTCGCACCGCGCAGCAGGAAGTGGAGCAATTCCACAGCATCGTGGGCATGGTGGCCCTGGCCGCGGTGGTGCTCAGTTCCGTGGGCCTGCTGATTGGCGGCGTGGGCGTGATGAACATCATGCTGGTCAGCGTGACCGAGCGCACCCGCGAAATCGGCATCCGCAAAGCCATCGGCGCCAAAAGCAAAGACATCACCTGGCAATTTTTGCTGGAAGCCATGACCCTCACCGGCGCCGGCGGAATCATCGCGCTGATTCTGGTCAATGGCCTGGTGTTGCTGATTCGCCTGACCCTGGAGTGGCACGGCAGCGTGCCCGGTGTGGGCTGCCGCCGCTGGCCTGATCGTCAGCGTGAGTGTGGGACTCTTCTTTGGAGTCTGGCCGGCCATGAAGGCCTCCAAACTCGACCCCGTCGAAGCCCTGCGCTACGAGTAACGAAGTTCGTCAACGACCTAACTGCGCGTCGTCGATATCCATCGAGTGCGGGGCGAGCGTCGAATACACCCTCGATCAGCTGAACTTCGTCAACTAGCGCAGCGCCAATGCCCCAGCCGGCTTGAATCCTGGACTGCTGATCAGCGGACGAAGAAGCCGTGCTGCTGGGCCACACCACTTCCAGCGAAGTTTCGTGTTTCACCAACATCTTCGACTCTTGCGATTCACTTGCACTTCCATGGTGTTGGTGCCGTCGGCATGCAATTCGGATTTATTTTCTTTATGCATGAACACGGTCTTGTCCGCGCGATACAGCACCACCCGCAGCGCATGTTCACCCGCAGTGATCGGGCAATTGAAGCGCAGCGTGTCACCGAGATGCTCTGGCTTCAGCGGCGTCGTCAGCAGCAATTCATCACCAGAATAAATCGCCAGGCGTCTGGTCCGTCACTCCGGACGATATCGATACGCAAGGTCGTGTGCGCCACGGGCGCTTGCACGGGCGCGTTCGCCAGCACTGGCACATGCCAGCAAGCTCGGTCGAAACCACCGGCAGGCTGCTCTTGTGAGACGCCGAGCGCTTTCGTCGCCGCTGCTCGGCTCAGCGTGGCGGCTTCGACTATGCGTCACGGCATGCGCGGTCGAACGCGTGCCTCGCTCACCGACGGTGTTCGACGGTGTCGTCCTGAAGTTCACCGGCGAAGCGTCCGCGCTGGCATCCGTCGCTATCGACGGTCGACCAGGGTCGGTTCCGGCGCGGGCGTGCCGCTTACGTTGATCATGGAAGCATTCGAAATTATAGGGCGCCTGAGAAGCAGCCGTGGCGGCCGCAGGCAACGGCGCTGACGTGCAGCTGGCACTCGCCATCGAGGCCGCCGCAGCCACCGGCTGAGCATGCGCATGATTTCGCAACGCGCGAGCGATGGGCACCAGCGCAATCAGCACCACCGCCACTCCGCCGCGCCACATACAAATCTTTGCGCTGCATCGGACGGTTCCACCACATGGCTTCGGAGTCCAGATAGCGTTTTCAGCGTGCCGGGAGCGCGGCGCGAAATTCCTCGTGCGTTCTGTTCAATGCTTGATCCTGCCTACCGCCCAGGCCTGCGAACGCTGCACCAATTGCTGGGTGGCGCGAAACGTTTTCCGCCGCCGCCGGCGCGTTTTCCTGCGCGTGCGCGAAAGGGATACAGCGAAGCGCCCAGCGCTTCCGCGGTGGCGTATCGATCCGCGGGATCTTTGGCCAGGCAACGCATCACGATGTGATCGAATGCTGCGGGCAAACTGGGATTGTGATGCGAAGGCGGCGGCGGCGTAACCGCCACGATCTGCGCGCATACCGCGCTCACCGAGCTGCCGCTGAACGGCCGCACGCCGGTGGTCATCTGGTACAGAATGATCCCCAGCGAAAAAAGATCCGAGCGCGTGTCCTGCGCATTTCCCTGAATCTGCTCCGGTGAAAGATAAGCCGGCGTGCCCATCAGTATTCCGGAAGTGGAAACCTGCGTCGCGAAACGCGCGATTCCAAAATCGCCAAGCTTAACCTGTCCGTCTTTGGTGATCAGAATGTTGGCCGGCTTGATATCGCCATGAATTACTTTGGCGCGATGCGCGCGCGACAATCGCGGCGGCCAGGTCAGTGGCCCACAACGCCGCCTTCTCCAGCGGTAGCGGCCCGGCATCCAGAACCTTCTCCAGCGTCTTTCCGTCCACGTACTCCATTACGAAATAAGGCACTCCTTCGGCATTGGTGCCAACATCGTAAAGGCCCACGATGAAGGGATGCGCCAGGCGTCCGATGATCTGCGCTTCGCGAAGGAATTGCTTCTGAACGTCGCTGGATCCGAAACCGTGAAGAAAGGTCTTCAGCGCGACAGTCCGGCCAATCAGCGTGTCGCGGGCTTTATCCACGCGGCTGGTTGCCCCGGTACCCAGCGTTTCAATAAATTCGTAACGTCCCTGCGGAGTAGTCATAGGTTTTTCGCCAGGCGAGCGAGCGTTCCGCCTTTGCTACAGACACATTGTTACGCGCGGTCGGCGTGATGGGAAATCACCCGTTAGTCCCGATTGTGTGAAACTCGGTACCCTGTCCCTGGAGCTACGGGAAACACCTTAGAACGGCAGGTCGAGCTAAGCAGAGCGCAGGTAGTTTTGCGGCCCGCGAACCGAAAGCTCATGGCTTGCGCGTTCATCGGTTGCGGAACGGCTTGCGGCGCAGCTTTGCGGCGCGCAAAAGGATACAAATCGTTGGCCAGGGCCTCTGCCGACGCAGGGCGCGTGGCCTGGATCTTTGGACAGGCATCGCGCCACGAGTTCATCGAACGCGGTGGGCAGCGACGAATTGATTTTGCGATGGCGGCAAGCGGCACGTGACGACAGCACGCGATTGCACACGCCCTGCAGGTGTCGGCATCAAAGGGCCGGCTGCCGGTCACCAGTTCGTACAAGCACCACGCCTAAGGAAAATAATATCCGATCGCGCATCCTGGGGCTTGCCCATGATTTGTTCCGGGCACCAGTATGCGGGCGTGCCCGAAAGCGAATTGCCGGCTGATTCGCGGGCCGTCAACCGGGCCATGCCGAAATCCATCAATTTCACGCGATTGTCTTCAGTGATCAAAATATTGGCGGGCTTGATGTCGCCGTGAATGACACCTTTGCGATGCGCGGCCGCCAGCGCGGTGGCCACTTCCGCGACCCAGGCGCAAGCGCGCGGCATCGGTACGCTGCCTTTTTCCAAAACGCGATCGAGGGGCTGGCCATTTAGGAATTCCATGACCAGGTAGGCGGTGGAAGTGGACTTCTTCGATGCCCATGTCATGCAGCGTGATGATGGAAGGGTGCGAGAATTGGCCGACCACACGCGCTTCCTGCAGAAAACGCTGGCGCGCTTCGCCCTTCGCGAATTCCGGAGATAACAGCTTGATGGCCACCAGGCGGCCGATCATGGGATCGTGCGCGCGCGCGACTCGGCTGTTCGCGCCTTTGCCGATAATTTCGAGGATCTCGTAGCGGCCGACTTGCAAGATGGCCTTCCATTCAGCGCCATCATCGGCCGTCTGCACTGTTGCGAAGCAGACTTGTGGCGCTCCTGTTACACGCATCCATTACACGACGGCCGGGATGTGAGCGATAAGGGTACGTTGGTACTACGCGGACACAATACTTTCGGTTGGCAGGCGAGCATGGGTTAACGGCCGGCCTGGTCGCTAACAGCACAGTGTTAGTTGGACTTGGGCGCTGTTTTGGGCGCCGCGACGATCTGGGTCGGTGATTTGCCAGTCCTGCAGCGCCGCTAACGCCGGAGCGGAGCTCAGCCGCGCCGGAAAGTCGCGCACGAAAGCCTTCATGGCCGGGATGCCAAAAGGCGTTGAAGCCGAAGCTGTTCATTTCTCGCATGGCCTGCGTCAGCCGGCCATTTCTGCACGCTCATGCGGTAGGTGGCGATGAACACTCCGGTGCGATCTTCTCCCAGCAGGCAGTGCACAAATATTTTCTGCGGCTGGCCATTCGGCAAAGTGACGGCCTGCCCGCCATCCTGCGGGTGCTGCTGCGCACCAGGGAAAGAAATTGCGACACTTCCTCATTGGTAGGCGCCGCGAATCCGGCGATGGGAATGTGCACGAAATGCATGCCCAGGTGCTCGGCTTGTTGTCTTTTCCCATTCGGACTTGCCGCGATCTTCCGCGCGCAGATCGACGATGGTGGTGATCCCCAATTTTTTCAATTCTTCCAGTCCCTGCTCATTAGGCTGCGCGCCGCGATAAAGATCCATCATTAATTTTTCCCGGATTCGGCACGCCGCGAATTTTTAATTTGTCGCCGTACGCCGACGACATCACCGACGGAGTAATCGGTTGCGCGGAATCTTTTTGCGCGCTGGATTGCGGCGCGAAAAATAAAATCAGCTATCGCGACGGGAAAATAAACGAGCCCGTCCCATGTATAATTAGATGCCGCATGAAGCACGGAAGGATGGAAAGTCCTTATACCCACATCCGGTGATTTCATTATGCTAAAGATTTCTCAGATTTCTAAGTGTCTGAAGCCGTTTGGTGATACCGAATACGTACCACTACTTATAGACAGTTTAATCACAGCCACCATAACATTTTGCGACTTTTTCTTTTTCGCCTGCTATTTTTGCTTGACAGTTATTTCGCGCGGGCCGATACTGCGAATCCAGATTCGGGGGACGTGCTTTCCCCAAACGAGCCAAAGTCGAGGAACACCACGGCGCGTTTGGAGTAGGACGCAACCAAGCCGGGTTCACAGCTAAAAAACCGAGCGCGAAGTCTCAGCTCCGCGCCCGCATTTGAGGCGCGGAACGTGCAGGCTGGCGGCAATTTACCAGCCGACGGGCAGAGCATTCGCGTTTCACGCTTTTTTACCACGGCGTCCTGGCCCTGCGGCGACAACCGCAGGGGAGTAAAATTAAAGGTTCCTGCCAAGGGAACCTTGAAGCGTGGAGGAATTGATGGCCACTGTAAAGACCGCACTGAATGGCAAATCACTGGAGACGAATGTGACGCCGGAGAAGAATCCGGCAACCGGCAAGGGACTGTTCTTTCAGCGCTATTTTACCGATGGCAAGAAATCTCCTTTCGACCTGGTCGAATGGGAAAAGCGCACCGCGCTGATCGGCAACGAAAAGGGCGTCACCATTTTCCGCCAGGAAGGCGTGGAGGTTCCCAAGAGTTGGTCGCAGACCGCCACCAACATCGTCACCAGCAAATATTTTCATGGCAAGCCCGGTTCGCCGGAGCGTGAAAGTTCGGTGCGCCAGTTGATTGCGCGCGTCGTGAACACGATTGTGCGCTGGGGAGAAGAGGGCGGCTACTTCGCCGATGATGCTTCGCGCGACGCTTTCCGCGACGAGCTCACCCATCTTCTCGTTGAACAGAAAATGGCTTTCAATTCGCCGGTGTGGTTCAACGTGGGCGTGCAGGCGCATCCGCAATGCTCGGCGTGCTTCATCAATTCCGTTAAAGACACCATGGAATCCATCATGGGCCTGACGCGCACGGAAGGCATGCTCTTCAAGTGGGGCTCCGGAACAGGCACGAATTTCTCCAGCTTGCGCGGCAGCAAGGAAACTCTGTCGGGCGGCGGAATCGCTTCCGGCCCGGTCAGTTTCATGAAGGGCTTTGACGCTTTCGCGGGCGTGATCAAGAGTGGCGGCAAGACCCGTCGCGCCGCCAAGATGGTGATCCTCAATATCGATCATCCGGATATCGTGGAATTCATCGAGTGCAAGCGCAAGGAAGAGCGCAAAGCGCACGTGCTCATCGAGCAGGGCTATGACTCGGCGATCGATGGCGACGCTTACAGCTCCATCTTTTTCCAGAACGCCAATCACTCCGTGCGCGTCACCGATGATTTCATGCGTGCCGCCGCGGAAGACAAAGACTGGTGGACCAAGAACGTCATTGATGGCCAGCCCTGCGAGAAACTTGCGCGCGCGCGATCTGCTTTTCAAAATTGCCGATTCCACCTGGCACTGCGGCGATCCGGGCATGCAATACGACACCACCGTGAATCGCTGGCACACCTCGAAAAATACTGCGCGCATCAACGCTTCGAATCCCTGCAGCGAGTACATGTTCCTGGACGACACCGCCTGCAACCTGGCTTCGCTCAACCTGATGAAGTTCGTGAATTCCGGCGGCCAATTCGATGTTACCGCATTCAAGCAGGCCGTGGACGTAACCATCACCGCGCAGGAAATTCTGGTGGACAACGCCAGCTACCCGACGCCGCAAATCGCGGAAAATTCGCACAATTTCCGCCCGCTCGGTCTGGGCTACGCCAATCTTGGCGCGCTGCTGATGTCCATGGCGCTGCCTTATGACTCCGACGAAGGCCGCGATGTGGCCGCCGCAGTCACCGCGCTGATGTGCGGGGAAGCTTACGCGCAATCCGCGCGCGTGGCTGAAAGCATGGGTCCGTTCCCCGGCTATCCGGTGAACCGTGAACCGATGCTCGACGTGATTCGCATGCACCGCGACGCCATGCGGGGCATCAAGCCGGACCATGTGCAGACGGAATTGTTTCTGGCCGCGCAGGAATCGTGGGATACCGCGCTTTCTCACGGCGAAAAATTTGGCTACAAGAACGCGCAAGTCACCGTGCTTGCTCCCACCGGCACCATCGGCTTCATGATGGATTGCGACACCACCGGCATCGAGCCGGATCTCGCGCTGGTGAAATACAAGAAGCTGGTCGGCGGCGGACTGATCAAAATCGTCAACAACACCGTGCCCGAAGCCTTGATGCGCCTGGGCTACACTCCCGAGCAGATGAGCGAAATCGTTTCGCACATTGATCAGAACGGCAAAATCGAAGGCGCGCCGTACCTGAAGCCCGAGCATCTGCCGGTTTTCGATTGCTCGCTGGCTCCCGCGGGCGGCGGACGTTCCATCGCGTGGACCGGACACGTAGGCATGATGGCCGCCGCGCAGCCGTTCCTCTCCGGCGCCATTTCGAAAACCATCAACATGCCCGAGGAATCCACCGTCGAAGATGTGATGGATGCGTACATCGAGTCCTGGAAGCTGGGACTCAAGGCCGTAGCCATCTATCGCGACAATTCCAAGCGCTCGCAACCGTTGTCCGCGGCCGGCCAGAAGAAAGACGAAAAGAAATCGGAAGCCGCGGTCGTGGTGGAAGCCATGCAACAGGAACTATTCGCTCGCGCGCAACGCGAAAAAATGCCCGCGGAGCGCGCTTCCGTCACTCACAAGTTCAGCATCGGCGGCCACGAAGGGTACATCACCGTGGGCATGTACGAAGACGGGCGCCCCGGTGAAATCTTCATCAAGATGTCCAAGGAAGGCTCCACGCTTTCGGGAATCATGGACGGCCTGGCGCTCACCGTTTCCATCGGCTTGCAATACGGCGTGCCGCTGAAGGTTTACGTAGACAAGCTGCTTAACACGCGCTTCGAGCCCTCGGGCATCACCGCGAATCCCAAGATTCGTTTCGTCTCCAGCGTGCTCGACTACATCGCGCGCTGGCTCGGTGGCCGCTTTATCTCCGCGGATTATCTGAAGCTGAACGGCGCGGCCATGTCCGAGGCTCCCGCGCCGGAGCGGCAGCGGCGCCCGCACTTCACCGGCGGTAGTCGCGCAAGCTCTGGCCGCGTTGCCCGTTTCCAACGCGTCGTCCAAGCCCAGTAATGCGCATGAAGGCGCGCCCACCTGTTCCGAGTGCGGCATGCTGATGGTTCCGAACGGCGCCTGCTACAAGTGCGAAAACTGCGGCAGCACCAGTGGCTGCAGCTGATTTGGCTTTAAGTAACGGGGTCCCCAGCGAATGAGTGTTTTCCCTTCGGGATGGGAACACGAAGGCCAGTCCGCCGCTGCGCAACCGTCCCCGGAAAAGGCTTCTTCGCCCGGGCCTGAGCTTAAGAATCGTCCTAGACCACTCGTCAACTTATAACGACGCGCAACTATCCGCGCCTATCGCGGTTCAGGATCCTCCCCCGGCATACACTGCGCGCGGCTTTCTGAACATTATTCGCCACGGGTCTGGTCCTGCCGCGCTTTACGTGGTCACTTATCGGCGGCTTGATCGCGAAGGTGTAATTCCCAAGCCGGTTCTCGCAGAAGGCGCGCGGTTGCTCATCGAATTGCTTGAGCGTCTGGGAGTAAACCTGGAACTCCGGGAAGTGCGCGATGCGCTTGAGGACATTCTGCGGCTAGGCTCCGCAAACATTCCCGACCTGTGGCTTACCGACGAGCAAATGGCCGAAAAAGGCCTGGTCGAAGACTAGACTCAGCACGAAGCCGCTTATTGTCCAGCCCCAGTCATCTTCAAAACTAACGCCAGCCTACTCAAGGCTGAACAAGTCAGACACGATTACCGTTTGTTGCAACAGAATCTACTGCGTGCTTTTTAGCGACCGGCGGGATGGGACTCTAAACTTCAGGGAGCAGCCTTCAGCGACGCCCCATGCGCGGGCGGTGGGAAGTCAGCGCTCGAGGCCGCATGCGAAACCGCGGCGCAAGGGGCGGCGGCACGTTCCGCAAAGAATCTCCGCAACACGGGCATCGCCCTGCGTGCGTGGTAGCGGCAGTAGCATCGGCGCGCAGCCAGTGCCCGCGGGCTTCACACAGTTGGTTGATGCACTGGACAGTGAATCCTGGCAGATATTGCATCATTCCTCCCCGGAGCTGAATAGCTTCTGGTGAACGCCGCCGACGCAAAAATTCACAAAAAATTAATTTTATTGCGGGTGAGTTTGGCCCGGTACAGCTGCGGTGTCAAGAAAAAACACCACAATAAGTAGTGGTGCGTTTACAGGGTTGTGGAAAAGTGCTGAGGCTCGGAAAATTTGGACGACGTCGAGTTTTGCTGGAGCGATGCTAAGGCTGTGGCGGGGCCGCAGCTGGCGGGGCGGTTGTAGATTTTGCGGGAGCGGTTGGCACGTGATGCAGTTCCTGCATGGCTGCAAGCCGCATTTTCAGCCGGTCAATATCCTGCTGCTTGGCATCAATGTCCTGCTGCAAAGCGTTACTTTTGCTTTGCCCGCGTGTCGTGCTCGTGGTCGGCATTGGATAGAAAAGTATCCTGCTCCAGCGCTAATTCTCGCCGTGAAAGGTCGGCATCATTTTCTGCCGCGGCGATGGATTGTTTTAACTTTGCAATTTCCGGGTCGTCCGTTGCGGTTGGGGCGGTCGCTGCATCCGGAGCAGTCGAAGGCGCGCTCGCCGGCGGCGGCCACGGTATCCGCGGGCGGCGGCGTGGTCTCCAACTTGGCTGGAGCATCGACGGTAAGCCCTTGCGCGCCGGGCTTGATATTAGTCTTATCCAGATCGTCGTCGGTGATTACCCTGGAAGGTTTAGTGGCATTTTTTGATTGCTCGCGGGACCGGCGTGCGGCGTCGGCGATGGACTGAGATGGCGTGTTCGCAGCAGGCTGGTCCTGCGAGCTTTGTGAACGGGCGGCCGGCACGACTACCGCACTCGCAGTCAATATCAAAGCGACGGATAAGAGTTTTCTACCTTTGGGCATGAGCAACAGTTCGTCATCTCCGCACCTCGCGCCTGATACCATCTGAAGTCAACTTCCAAGATACCCTTGAACTCGTTCCCCGCCAATTCACGAGCATTATCGCGGTGCGAATCAGCCAACGGTCCGAACCTGCCGACAGATATACTAGTCAGGAGTTTAAAAGAGGCTTCGTGTACCTAAAGCGTAAAAATCTGGCGACTTATGGTTGGCTTGCTGGTGGTCTCAACGAGCCTCACATTGGTCGCTAATTGCATTCGTCGCGCAGGAAACACCGGCCTCGAGTGAGCGGTCTGACCCCCATTTGTCTCCCAAGACCACCATCGCCCGCGACCGCCATCCCTTCTGGGACAAGGAAAACGACCTGCTTTTCGCCGGAGTCGCAGCCATGCGCACGATGGATTATTTTTCCACCCTCAACATGCGGCGCCGCGGCAGGCAGGAAATTTTTTTGACGAATGATGCGGTGGACAATCACGCCGGGTTTGCGCTCATCGAAGCGGGAGCCACGGGTGTTTCCATCGGCGCATCGTATCTTTTCCACCGCTACGGCCACCACAAACTGGAGCGCTGGACGTCCATTGTGCATATCGGCCTGGCCGGCACCGGAGCGGTACGAAACTACTGTCTGAAGACCGCGCACTTCTAATTTGCGGCAGACCCCTGCCCGGCATGATCTAAATCCATCGCCAGTTGCAAGGTTTTAGAAATGTTTGTCAACGCGTCTCGCCATCTTGAGCCGTCTGAACCTTGTACCGTATTGCGCAACCGCCCTGCGCTGCCGCATACTCGCGTCGCGTGCAGCCACTGGTGCACGGGCAACATAGAGATGCAACCGCGCATTGTGGAGCGCGGGCATCCCTGCGGTAGAGCGAGGGGGTCTCATGAGGCGGTGCCTGGTTCACCGGCTCCTATGTAGCGTGGCGGTGTCACTTTGTCTTGTAGCGCCCGGCGTGCGGGCCAAGCGAAGGAGACCGCGCGTCCCAGAATTCCGTCCCGGCAATTCGCAGCGGGATTCTCAATCGTCTTCTCCTGGCCATCGCCGTCTCATATTCGACCGACACAGATCAATACACGCTTTCGCATGAACGTTATGAGAAAGCCGTATCCTATTCGCGCGCCGGGTACACCTTGTATTTTGTTTCCTATTTTCTAGCGGCGTTAGTGCTGCTGCTGATTTTGCGGCTGGGTTTGGCCGCGAAGTTTCGCGACATTGCCGAATCTGTTAGCGATAAAAGGTGGCTTCAGGGATTTATTTTTGTTCCACTACTGATTTTGACCACCGACATTCTGAGTCTTCCGGTGAGCATTTACTGGCACGCCCTCTCGCTGCGGTACGAACAATCCATTCAGCGCTGGGGCTCCTGGCTGCTGGACTGGTTGAAAGCGGAAGCTCTTGGCGTGGGCCTGGCGTTGCTGCTGGCGCTGCTGCTGAACGTGGCGATGAGAAAAAGTCCGCGGCGCTGGTGGTTTTATTTCTGGCTGGCGGCCCTGCCGGTGTTGCTGTTCTTCTTTTTCATCAGCCCGTGGTTTATCGATCCGCTGTTCAACCACTTTGAGCCGCTGGGTAATGAGCATCCCCAGTTGGTGAGCTCCATCGAAAATCTCACGCAACGCGCGGGCGTACCGATTCCGGCGAATCGTATTTTTCTGATGCGCGCGAGTGAAAAAACCAACGCCATCAACGCGTATGTCACGGGCATCGGCGCTTCCAAGCGAGTGGTGATGTGGGACACCACCATCACGAAGACGACTCCTGACGAGGTGCTGTTTGTCGTAGGACACGAACTGGGGCACTACGTGCTCGGGCACGTCACCACTGGCTTTTTATTTTTCGCGGCGGCCCTATTGCTGGCGCTGTACATCGTCTTTCGTGCGCTGCACTGGGCGTTGCATCGCTGGGGTGCAGAGTGGAAAATTTATGGGCCCGAGGATTGGGCTTCGATCGCGGTTATTTTACTGATCCTGCAAATTTTGACGTTTGTTTCCTCGCCCGTGGGCAATGGCTTCAGCCGCATGCAGGAACACGCCGCCGATGTATACGGCCTGGAAATTATTCACGGCCTGGTGCCGCACTCGGAAGAAGTAGCAGCGCATGGCTTTCAAGTACTTGGCGAACTCGACCTGTCCGATCCGAACCCGCCCGCATTCATCACTTTTTGGCTGTATAGCCATCCGCCGCTGGCAGACAGACTAGTTTTTGCCCACTCCTACGACCCGTGGTCCAAACGCGAATCCCCGCGGTATGTGAAATGATGATTTGAGGCGTTCGCGCGCATCGCGGCTTACTATACGCCGCAAGAAGCGTCTTAATCTAAGCGGCTGGCGGAAACTTTGGTCGGCGTCAGCCGGGAATTGAATACATGGAATTCGAAAGTTCCGTAAGGACACCCTCACAGCCTCCGGCGAATGCTCCCGATCGCAGACTGCTCCCGACAATTTTCCTCAACTCCGAGGGCCTGCGGGCCGGTTGGCGCCTGCTCATTTATATAGCCTTCATGAGTGGGTTTTTTCTGGGCCTGAGGGTCTTGCTTTCGCAATTCTGGAAGTCCACCCCGGGAACATTTTCCTTCACTCGTTTATTTTTGGCGGAGGTATTCGGTTTTGCCGCCGCCTTCGGGGCTGCTGTCGTAATGTCTTTCCTCGAGCATCGTTCCATCGGGGACTATGGGTTGCCGGTGCGCGGAGCTTTCGGAAAATTATTCCTGCAGGGTGCGCTCCTTGGCTTCCTGGAGATCAGCCTGCTGGTGGCGCTGATTTATGCATTTGGGGGATATTCTTTCGGAAGCGTTGAGCTGCGCGGCGCAGAAATACTTCGCTGGGGAATTTTGTGGGCGATATGTTTTCTGTTTGTCGGTTTGTTCGAGGAATTTCTTTTCCGCGGTTACAGTTTGTTCACCTTAACTTCAGGAATTGGTTTCTGGCCGGCCTCCTTGATTCTTTCATTTTTGTTCGCGGCGGTGCATTTTCAGAATAGTGGCGAAGGTCTGGCCGGAGTCGCGGGAGTGTTTGTCGTGGGCATGCTGTGGTGTTTTTCCGTGCGCCGCACAGGAACCCTATGGTTAGCGGTGGGAATGCACGCGGCCTACGATTTCGGTGAAACGTTTTTGTATTCCGTGCCCGACAGCGGCACGGTTTTCCCCGGGCATCTTTCCAGCGCAACCTTGCACGGTCCAGCCTGGCTCACCGGGGGAACGGTGGGACCGGAGGCCAGCGTCTTCGATTTCCTGATTTTCTTTCTGCTTTTCTTCGTGATCCACCGGCTCTATCCCGCCGACAAACTTGCCGACCGGAGCATTGCCGCTGTTCAGCGGGCCAGTTCCGAAGCCAACACCAATTTCACGGCGTAAGTTTGCCGCGCGCTATCAGTCCTGGGGCTTTGATGATTGCCGGAGACCGCAGCGCAGGCGCCGCCCCCTTTTCGTTGGCCTCGTCGCTCCCCAGCAGGTGAATGTGGATGATGTGGCTGACAAAACCAGCGTGGCGATAGTTGACCACGATGGCGTTACCGTTTTCCGTGGGATTGTCCTGGGTCAGGTCGTGTGCGGTGGCTATGCCACGGAATTTCTGCAACATATTTGTGACGGACGGAGGATACGTTGTACCTTCCCGCTTCTCAAAAATTCGAATCTCGATGTGGTCGGCTGAATCCGCGACTTTATCGAATGCGCCAACTTCACCATGTATCTCGGAACCGGTGGGCGCAGTGGAATTCGCGGCGAATACAAATTCGCGGGTGATGCGGTGGATTTCCCCTTCAGGGAGTTGTTTATGGCGGGATCTCTGGCAGCCCAGGCAAGGCAGAAAAATGACGCTGATAATTACAGCGATTTTTAGCCGGCTGGCAAGGCGAACAGGTAGCTGCAATGAAAAACCGTGAAGCACCGACGGCTTAGGCGGCCTTCTTGACGGGCGTCTTCAATAAATCGAGAGCCTTGCGGTAGACCGGGTCTTCGGGTGAGAGCGGGCGCGGGCCTTGAACATCTTTCTTCGGGGTCGCTTCCGGAGCAGCCACATCATCCGTGTCGGAATCATCGTCAACGGTGCCATGGACGACTTCTGTCGGAGTCACGCCTTCTTCCAGGATGGATTTGCCGCTGGGCTTGTAGTAATTCGCGGTTGTTAAAATTAGCGCTGAACCGTCGTCCAGAGTGATGAGTTTCTGCTCGGAGGCGAGGCCAAAAGTGCGTTCGCCAACGATATTGCCGCGCTTGTTGGTCTCGACTGCGGAGGCCAGAACCTCGGCGGCACCGGACGTGGTGCCGTCAATCAACAAGGAAATGGAACCCTTCCAAATCGCCTGCTTAGGTTCTGCGGAAAAAGTTTGCGACGAAACGGTTTGGCCACGCAGCGTAGCGAGCGTGCCCGACGGCACGAATAGTCGCGCCACGGCAATCGCCTCGGATACCGGGCCTCGTCCGCACTCGCGGAGATCCAGGATCAAGTTGCGAATGCCCTGCTTCTCGGCTTCCATCAAGCGCCCGCGCAGTTCCTCGGCTCGTCCCGCGTCCAGCGAATTCAAGCGCAGCACCAGGGTGTCCGCGTCGGCTTTCTGGCTGATGAGCTTCACGGCTATAGGCTTCTCGCGTACCACATCCACTTCGTCGGGTGTGGCTTTGCCACGGCGAATCACCGCCACTTTTACGGCTGAACCCGCTTGCCCGGTGAGCAGATTGGTGGCTTGCCCGACTGACATATCGCGCGTAGTGAAACCGCCGATGGACTCGAAAATATCGCCGCTGTGAATTCCGGCTTTGGCCGCGGCGCTGTCCGGCAAAACGGAAATCACGATCACGTAGCCAAATCGCTTGCTGAGGGTAATGCCGCTCTCGCCCGTCGCGGAGCTCTGACTCTTCTTCTTGAATTCGTCGTATTCGCGGGGTGTCAGGTAGCTGGATTGCGTGTCCAGGGATTCGAGCAGACCGTGCAGCGAGCCGGCCGTGACCGTGTGCATGTTAGGCTCGTCCACGTAATCCTGTTGTATCTTCTGCAGCACTTCGCCGAAGACGGTGAGCGACTTGTACGCCTTATCGTCAGGAGTGCGTCCCAGCACATGCCCGATGCCGGCATAGCAGAAGATCACGACGGATACGCAAATCAGGCCAATTCGGGCCGCTCGATTCATTCCTCACCTATTGGAAAACTAGGAAAAGTATATCACCGCTTAGTAGTCGGACGCGTCCGCGCAGGATAAAGGAAGCCCGGGGAGTCACCAAGTGCGAATCTGCGACGAAGGTGGACCACGTAATAGACACGGCTTGAGGGATATTTGATGCTTTTTAACCACACCGCCCAATTGTCCACGTTCTCGGTAGCCACGCAAGCTATTGATTATACTGACCAAAGAGGACTGCTGGTTGGCCTGCAACTTGCTAGAATTGATCAGGCATATGTTTCAAACCACCATCCTATCTTCCGCGACCACCGAAGGAGTCGGTCTGCACACCGGAGTTTTCGGGCACGTGACCTTGACACCTGCACCGGCCGAGACGGGCATCGTTTTTCGACGAACTGATCTGGAGAATTTTCCGATTGAAGCCCAGGGTCATAACGTAGCGCGGGTAAGTTATGCCACCAGCTTGATGAAGCAAGGCGTGTTGCTTTCCACTACCGAGCATCTGCTTGCGGCGATTTATTCCTGCGGAATCGACAACATTTATATAGATATCGATTCCATCGAAATTCCCATTCTGGACGGGTCCGCTGAACCGTTCATGCAGATGCTGGAGCGCTGCGGTATCCGGCGCCTGCGCCGGCGCCGCCGATTCCTGAAAGTCCTGAAGTCGCTGGAAGTCATCAGAAGGCGATCGCCACGATGGGCATATATCCCGCCAACGATTTCCATGTGCGTTGCTATGTGGATTTCCCTCACCCGCTGGTGGGCCAGCAGCAATTTGAAATGTCCGTCAACGAATCGAAGTTTCCGGCTAATGCTGGCGCGCGCGCGAACGTTTTGTTTCGAGCGGGACATCCAGCCGCTGCGAGCCATGGGCCTGATTCGCGGCGGGTCGCTGGAAAACGCCATCGTGCTCACGGAAAGTGGAGTTATGAACGGTCCGCTGCGGTTTTCCGGATGAGTTCGGGCGACACAAGACTTTGGACCTGATTGGGGACTTGGCGCTTGTTGGGCTGCCGCTGCTGGCTCGCGTGGAAGCTCATAAAGCTGGCCATGCCCTGCATACTCAACTGGTTAGCCGCCTGCTGGCGGACCCTTCGCTGTGGACCATCACCACGGCTGAAGCATCGCTGACGGAAGCCGTTGATCAGCAGGAGACCGTCGCTCCTGCGGCCGATTAGTAACCTGATTAGTCATTCGCCGCCCGCTTGCGCTTGGCTCGTTGCCAAAGTTGGCGCTCTGCCACAAACTGGGCTGGAATCCCATGGCTAACAAAGATCTCGCTGTTGTCATTCTCGCCGCAGGCAAAGGCACGCGACTGAAATCCAGCCTCGCTAAAGTTTTGCACCGCGCGGGCGGACGTTCGCTGGTGGAGCAAGTGCATACGCGCTTGTGCGCCGCTCAGCGCCAGGAAAACGATCGTTGTTGTAGGGCACCAGAGCGGAAGAGGTGACCGCCGCCGTGGCTCCCGCGGGTGCAATCTCGGTGTTGCAGCAGCCGCAGCATGGCACCGGGCACGCTATGCAGGTGGCGCGGCGGCGCTGGGAAATTCCAAATTTGCGATCGTGCTGCCCGGGGATGCGCCACTGGTGCGCTCGGAAACTTTGAAAGCGCTGCTGGCGACGCATCGTTCCGCTGGCGCGGCGGCCACAGTGCTCACGGCGGTCGTCGCCGATCCCTTTGGCTACGGCAGAATTCTGCGAAAATCCGACACCGCTATTTCGGCTATCGTGGAGCAATCGCAGCTCACCGGCGATCAAGCCGAAATCAACGAAATTAATTCCGCGATTTATTGTTTCACGCTGGAAAAATTGTGGCCGGCGTTGGCGCAGGTGAAACCCAACAACAAGCATCGCGAACTTTATCTGACCGATGCGGTCGCGGTGATGGCGGCCAAGGGCGAAAAAGTGCTGGCGCAGGTGGCGGCGGATTCACGGGAAGTGCTGGGTTGCAATACCCGCGCGGACCTCGCGGAAGTGGATCGCATCTTTCGCGAATGGAAACGCGCCGCGCTGATGGATGCGGGCGTAACGATCCAGCTACCCGAAACGGTTTTGATTGATCCGGAAGTTGTCGCCGGCGAAGACACCGTCATCGAACCCGGCGTTCAGTTGCTGGGCAAAACGAAAATTGGCGCGCGCTGCACCATTCGCAGCGGCAGCGTTTTGAGCGACGCAATTCTTGGCGACGATGTGGTGGTCGAGCCGCACTGCCTGGTCTCTGAAAGCCGGCTGGATGATGGCGTTATCGTGGGACCGTTTGCGCGCTTGCGCGGCGGCAACCATCTGAAAGCCGGGGTGCGCATCGGGAATTTCGTGGAGCTGAAGAAAAGTACGCTTGGCGAAGGCACCAAGGCGATGCATCTCACCTATCTCGGGCGACGCCAAAATCGGAGCGAAAACCAACATCGGCGCGGGCACCATAACTTGCAATTACGACGGCTTTCACAAGCATCCCACCACCATCGGCAATAAAGTTTTTATCGGCAGCGATTCGGCTCTGGTGGCGCCGGTGCGCATCGGCGACGGCGCGTTTATTGCGGCGGGTTCGACCATTACGGAAAATGTTCCTGCCGATGGTCTGGGAATCGCGCGCGGCCGCCAGATGAATAAGCCTGGCTGGGCCAATCAAAAAACGCCGCGAGCTGGCCGCTGCTTCACAAAGCACAAAAACTTCGCGCTAAAAAATCCCGGCGCACAGCGCAAAAAGCGCCGCCGCTAAGGCCTTCCGCCGTTCGAGCGCTCGCTGGCGCTGCTGTGCTAAAATAAATACTTCCCGCAACGTCACAGGAGTCGCCACCGCATGAAATTTGGAGTAGTGGTCTTTCCGGGATCCAATTGCGACCACGACGCGTTCTACGCTGTAAGTAATGTGCTGCATCAGCCGGTTGAGTTCATCTGGCATCAATCCGAAAATCTGGCGAATTGCGACGCGCTCATTTTGCCGGGCGGTTTTGCTCACGGCGACTATCTGCGCACCGGGGCGATTGCGCGGTTCTCTCCGGTGATGAAGTCGGTGGAAAAGTTTGCGAAAAGCGGCGGCCTGGTGCTGGGAATCTGCAATGGCTTCCAGATTCTTGCTGGAAGCGGGACTTTTGCCCGGCGCGGTGATGCGCAACGTGGGCCTGCGATACATTTGCCGCCACGTACATATTCGCGTGGAAAACACTGCTACGCCTTTTACCCAAGCTGCGAAGCCGGGCCAGATTCTCAAAATTCCTATCGCACATAACGACGGAAATTACACCTGCGATGCCGCTACGCTCGCGGAGCTCAAGAAAAATCAGCAAATTGTTTTTCGCTACACCACTCCCGACGGCAAGGATGATGCGGCTGGGAATCCCAATGGTTCGATGGAAAACATCGCCGGCATCTGCAATCGCGAGCGCAACGTGGCCGGCTTGATGCCGCATCCGGAACGCGCGGTGGAATCCGCGCTGGATTCCGCGGATGGGCTGGTGATTTTTCGTTCCATGGTTGAAGCTTTTGTGACCTCGGCGAAGGCTACAGCCTGATATTTGCCGCCGAGATTTTTCATAGCAACAGGAAGTTCAGCCCTCGTAATTCTCACAGACGTTAGGCAGGAAAATTGGCGACAGCAAGCGCGGAAATTAAAGTGACGGCGGAAATCGCCGCGGAGCACGGTCTCTCCGCTCCGGAATATGCGCGCGTGCAGCAAATCCTTGGCCGCGATCCTAACATCACCGAGCTCGGCATCTTCAGCGTGATGTGGAGCGAGCATTGCTCCTACAAATCCAGCAAAGTTCATCTGAAGCGTCTGCCGGTGCGCGGGAAGCTGGTCGTGCAGGGCCCGGGAGAAAATGCCGGCGTGGTGGACATCGGCGACGGGCTGGTGGCGGCGTTTAAAATCGAATCGCACAATCATCCCAGTTTCGTGGAACCTTTTCAGGGCGCCACCACCGGGGTCGGCGGAATTCTGCGCGACATTTTCACCATGGGCGCACGGCCCATCGCCATTCTGGATTCGCTGCGCTTTGGCCCGATCACGCACGGATGCATCCGCGCCTTCGGTCTCGCCGGAAACCATTCGCCAAAAATCGCCGCATCCTGGACGGCGTGATTCGCGGAGTCGCCGGTTACGGAAATTCTTTTGGCGTGCCGACCATTGGCGGAGAAGTTTGTTTTGAACCCTGCTACTCGCAAAATCCCCTGGTTAACGCTCTGGCTCTGGGCATCGCGAAAAAAGAGGATTTGTTTTTTGCCAAGGCGCGCGGCACCGGGAATCCGGTTATTTACGTTGGAGCGAAGACCGGCCGCGACGGAATTCACGGCGCGTCGCTGCTGGCTTCCGCGGAATTCACCGAAGAATCCAAGCAAAAGCGCCCCAACGTGCAAGTGGGCGATCCTTTTGTAGAAAAATTATTGCTGGAAGCCTGCCTCGAAGCCATGACCACCGGAGCCGTTGTGGCCATTCAGGATATGGGCGCCGCCGGCTTGACGTGCTCCACCACCGAAATGGCTTCGCGAGGCGGCACGGGCATCGAGATTGATCTCGCTCGCGTACCGCAACGCGAAACGGGCATGACCCCTTACGAAATCATGCTCAGCGAATCGCAGGAGCGCATGCTGCTCGTGGCTGAAAAGGGCCGCGAGCAGGAAGTTCTGCAAGTTTTCAAAAAGTGGGGACTCGACGCTGTGGTGGTCGGCGAAGTTGCCGATGGCGGACTCTTGCGCGTCAAGGATCACGGCAAAACGGTCGCGGAAATTCCCGCGCACCCGCTGGCGGAAGAAGGGCCCGGTGTACCAGCGACCGATGGCTGCGCCTGCGCAGACGTCGAGAATCCGCGGAAGACTGGTTTGCTTTCAACGCTGAAAAGAAAAATCTGACGGAAAATTTCAAGCGCCTGCTGGCCTCTCCGGCAATTTCTTCCAAGCGCTGGATCACCGAGCAATACGACACCATGGTGCGCACCAATACGCTTAGCCGTTCCTGGTGCGAGTGATGCCGCGGTCGTGCGCATCAAAGGAACGCAACGCGCCCTCGCGCTCTCTACCGACGGCAATGGCCGCTGGTGCCATTTGAATCCACGCCTCGGCGCGATGCACGCGGTCGCCGAAGCCGCGCGCAATGTGGCGTGTTCCGGCGCGAAGCCGATCGCCGCTACCAATTGTCTGAATTTCGGCAGTCCCGAAAAACCAGAAGTCATGTGGCAATTCAGCGAAGCGATTGACGGCATCGCCGCGGCGTCCAATGCGCTCGAAACGCCCATCACCGGAGGAAATGTCAGCTTCTACAATGAAACGCTGGGCAGTTCGATTTATCCCACTCCGGTGATTGGAATTCTTGGAGTGCATCGAAGATGCCGCGAAAGTCGTTGAAGCTCGGCTTTCGAAACGCAGGAGACATTATTATTCTGCTCGACGGCCTGGACGCGTCGGGTCGCAGGCGCTAGTCAACCTCCGAACCGGCGCGCGAATTTTCTTCCTCGGAATATTCGAAGGCTATTGCGGGCATCGTCGCCGGGCAGCCGCCGGCCATTGATCTCGCTGCCGAAAAACGCCTACAGCAATGCCTTGTCGCACTGGCGGCCGCCGCGCAAATTCAATCGGCGCACGACATCAGTGACGGCGGGCTGGCCGTCACGATAGCGGAAAGTTGTTTCGCTGCGCGCTGACTTGGGCGCGCAAATCATGATCGATGAGCCCGACGCCTGCGGAATCCGGCCGTCTTCGGAGAACGCGGCGCCCGCGCGATAGTCTCCGTTTCGCCGTCTTCTCTCGATGCTGTTCTGGAAATTGCGCGGCAACATGGAGTTGCCGCCGCGCGCATCGGGCAAGTTACCGGAAACGCCATTTTCAGCATCCAATACCATGGAAGTGTGATAATCGAAGAGTCCGTAGCCGCGCTCCGCGATATCTGGTCCCATTCGCTGGAGCGCGCACTCAAACAATGAATCCCAAACTCGCTTTCGCTGACGATCATTTTCACGACGAATGCGGTGTATTCGGCGTCTTCGGCCATCCTGAAGCCTCTAACCTCACGTATCTAGGCTTGTATGCGTTGCAGCATCGCGGCCAGGAATCCGCCGGCATCGTTTCGAGCGATGGCGAAGAATTGCACCTGCATCGCGCCATGGGCGAAGTGGAAGAGATTTTTCAGCCCGCGGTGCTGGCCAAGCTTCCCGGCACAGCCGCCATCGGGCACACGCGCTACTCCACCGCAGGCGACAAAGCTTTGCTGAACGCGCAGCCCATCATGATTGACTGCAACAAGGGCAAACTGGCGCTGGGCCACAATGGAAATCTCACCAACGCCGCGGAGTGGCGCCGCAAACTCGAGCATCGCGGCTCGATTTTTCAAACCAACAGCGACACTGAAGTCATCGTCCACCTGATCGCCCGGTCGCAGGCGCGCAATTTGTCTGGCGCGATTGGCGACACTTTGAATCAGGTGGAAGGCGCGTACTCTTTACTGCTGCTGACTCCTGATGAGTTGTACGCGGTGCGCGATCCGCGCGGATTTCGGCCGCTGGTGCTGGGCTTCCTGCCGGCGACCGACACCGCGCCGGAAGCCTGGATGGTCGCTTCCGAAACCTGCGCGTTCGATCTTCTGAATGCGCAGTACGTTCGCGAAATTGAGCCGGGTGAAATGGTGCGCATCTCGCAGTGCGGCATCGAGTCCATTCGCTTTGCGCCGGAAAAGCAGCAGCAACACTGCGTATTCGAACACGTTTATTTTTCGCGCCCTGACAGCATTATTTTTGGCCGCTCGGTGAACGAAAGCCGCGAAGCGCTGGGCCGCCGGCTGGCGCAGGAACATCCCGCCGACGCTGACATCGTCGTGCCCGTGCCGGATTCCGGCGTGCCCGCGGCCGTTGGCTACGCGCTGGAATCCAAGATTCCTTTTCGCATGGGCCTGATTCGCAATCACTACATCGGGCGCACTTTTATCGAGCCGTCGCAAGCCATCCGCAATTTTGGCGTGAAGCTGAAACTCAATCCAGTGCGCGGCCTGATTGAAGGCAAGCGCGTCGTGCTGGTGGACGATTCCATCGTGCGCGGCACTACCAGCCGCAAAATCGTGCGCATGGTGCGGGAAGCCGGCGCCAAAGAAGTTCACGTGCGCATCAGTTGCCCGCCAACAATTTCGCCCTGCTATTACGGCGTGGATACGCCGACGCGCGAAGAATTGATTGCCTCTTCCAATTCGCCGGAACAAATACGCCAGTATCTGGGCGCCGATTCGCTTGGCTACATTTCCATGGCCGGATTGCGCCAGGCGGTAAACGACGATGAAGGAAAGTTCTGCACTTCCTGTTACACCGGGGTGTATCCGACGGACCTGGTGCAACTGGAAGTTCGCGCCAACAAACCGGGAGCCGGCAATGGCGTGGTCGGCGACCTCAACGGAAATTCCGCGGATGAAATCACGATAGAAAGGCCTGTGGTGGTCGAAAGTGAAGGCTGAGAAAAAACAGAAACAAGAAGAACCGCGCGTGCCGGTAGGCACAAAAATTCAGCGCGAAGTTATCGCCTGGTTCTGGGTGGGCCTGGCGTTTCTGCTGATCAATGGAACCATCGGCCAGGCGCGGGTCATTCCCTCCGGCTCCATGGAAAATACTTTGCTGATCGGCGATCACCTGATCATGAGCCGTATCGGCTACGATGCCGGAGTGCCCTTCACGAACTGGCACGTGCCGCTGTGGCGGAATCCCAAGCGCCAGCAGGTAATTATTTTCAAGCCGCCCTTTGCGCCGGATACTCCTGACTACGTGAAGCGGGTGATCGGCTTGCCGGGCGACAGCGTGGACATTCACGACGGTGCGGTGTGGATCAACGGGCAGAAGCTCAATGAGCCGTACACCATCGGAGCCAGCGAACCGTACGAACTGCAGACTCCTTACAAAGTTCCCGACCATTGCTATTTTGTGATGGGCGACAATCGCGGCAATTCCTACGACAGCCGTTTCTGGAAGTGCGTGCCGCGCAACGATATTATTGGCACGCCGGTGATGATTTATATGTCGCTGGACGCGCCTTCGGACGCCTGGGAGCCAGGACAAATTCGCGAACGGTTTTTCGCTTACGCCAACGCCATACTGCATCCCGGCAGCGTGCGCTGGAAGAGGTTGTTCCATATTTTTTAGTTGCGGAGAATTCCTGGAACGCCGCAGCATCGTTGCAGGCTGATTTATACCGCACCCTCCGCGGCGTAATCACAGCAGCAAATCCGTAACCGAATTTCTTTCAGCTGTCGATGTTTGTTTGCGGAGTACGAAGTTCGAATTCAGACTGAGCCTTCATGAAATACGCAGACGCCGGAGTGAACATCGCAGTAGCGGACGACGCCAAGCAGCGTATTCGCCATCATGCCAGCCGCACCTTCACGCCCGGAGTGCTGGGCGGAATCGGCGGCTTCGGCGGTTTATTCGCGCTCGACCTTAAAAAATGGAAAGAGCCTATCCTGGTTTCCAGCGCCGATGGCGTAGGCACGAAATTGAAAGTTGCCATGGCCATGGGCGTGCATTCCACGGTTGGCGGCGATCTCGTGAATCACTGCATCAACGATATTTTGGTGCAGGGCGCCGAGCCGCTGTTTTTTCTCGACTACCTGGCCATGGGCAAACTGGAGCCGCAGGTTGTCGAACAATTGGTAGACGGCATGAGTCGCGCTTGCCGCAAAGCGGGCTGCGCGTTAATCGGCGGAGAGACCGCCGAGATGCCCGGTTTTTATCCCGGCGGCGAATACGACGTCGCGGGATTCATTGTCGGCGTAGTCGAGCGCAAAAACCTGCTTAACGGAAAAGCCGTGAAGCCCGGCGACGCGCTGATCGCGCTGCCATCCTCCGGGCTGCACACCAATGGCTATTCGCTGGCGCGAAAATTGGTATTCGAAGTCGCCAAGCTTCGGCCTGACACTTACGTTGCGGAAGTGGGCAACAAAATCGGCGCGGAATTGCTGAAGCCGCATCTGTGCTATGCGCCGGCGCTCAAAAATATTGTTTCACGCGGCTGTGTCTCGGCGCTGGCGCACATCACCGGCGGGGGCATCCCGGGAAATTTGCCGCGCGTGCTGCCCAGCGGCGTGAAAGCGCAGATTGATCTGGATTCCTGGCCGGTGCCGCCCATTTTCAAATATCTCGCCAAGATCGGAAAAATCGACGGCGACGAACTGCTGCACTCCTTCAACATGGGCGTCGGCATGATTCTGGTGGTGCCTCCCGCGCACGTGAAATATGTCGAAGGCGATCTCAAGAAGCGCCGCGAAAAGTTCTTCCGCATCGGCCGCATCGAACGCAGCGACTCCGGCAAAGCGCGGGTAGCCTACTCCGGCGCTCTCGCCCTGTAATGCAGAATTTCGAATTGTCGGCGGACGGGTTTTGCCTCCATGGTTGGTTGTGCTAACGTTTTGCGTTCATGAAAAAACGTATCGGCGTGTTACTTAGCGGACGCGGCTCGAATTTTGCAGCCCTGGCGGATAGCATCGCCGCCGGCCGCATCCCCGACGCCGAAATCGCGATCGTGGTTGCCAATCGCGAAGGCACGCAGGGTATTGAGCGCGCCAAAGCGTCGGACATTACCGCTCGGGTCATGCCTTCGCGGGGATTGGAACGCGAAGCTTATGATCGTCAGGTCGTCGCCGTTTTGCGCGAATACCAAGTTGATCTGGTGTGCCTGGCGGGATATATGCGGCTGTTCTCGCCCTATTTCGTGCAGGCCTTTCCGCAAGCCATTCTGAATATTCACCCGTCGCTGCTTCCATCCTTCCCAGGACTCGAATCGCAGCGCCAGGCGCTGGAATATGGAGTGAAATTCGCCGGCTGCACGGTGCACTTCGTGGATGAAAATCTCGACGCTGGACCCATCGTTCTGCAGGCGGTCGTTCCTGTTCTCGATGGCGATACGGCCGGAGACGCTTTCGGAAAGAATTCTGCGAGAAGAGCACCGCATCTATGCCGAGGCGGTGAAAATTGTTCTGGATGGGCGCTTCAAAATCGAGGGGCGGCGGGTGATCCAGCTGGCCGATCAGCACGCGTCAATAAATAATTCCCAGCGAACAGATGACCAATACTTTCAAACCCGTCGCCGAGCAACTCGCCTACCTTAAAAAAGGGCAGCGCGGAAATTATTCGCGAAGCCGAACTGCAGACCAAGCTGGAGAAATCCGCTAAAAACCGGCAAACCGCTGCGCGTAAAACTTGGCGTGGATCCCACGGCGCCGGACATTCACCTGGGCCACACCGTGGTTATCCGCAAGCTGAAACATTTTCAGGAAATGGGCCACACCGCGGTGTTTCTGATTGGCGATTTCACCGCCATGGTAGGCGATCCAACTGGACAATCGGAAACTCGCCCGCCGCTTACGCGCGAACAGGTCAACGCCAACGCGGAAACTTATCTTGAGCAGGTCTTCAAGATTCTGGATCGCGGCAAAACCGAGATTCGCTACAACAGCGAATGGCTCGATAAATTATCCAGCTACGATATCGTGCGGCTGTGCGCCAAATATCGCGTGGCGCGCATGCTGGAGCGCGAAGATTTTCACACGCGGCTCACCAATCAACAGCCTATTTCCATGCACGAGCTGCTGTACCCGCTGCTGGTGGCCTACGATTCCGTGGTGCTGGAATCCGACGTGGAGCTGGGCGCCACGGAGCAAAAATTTAATCTCTTGATGGGCCGCGAAATTCAGCGCGAATACGGACAGGAATCGCAGGTGGCGTTCACCATGCCGATTCTCGTGGGGCTCGACGGCTCGCGCAAAATGTCCAAGAGCCTGGGCAATTACGTGGGCATCACCGAAGCGCCGGGGGAAATGTTTGGCAAGATGATGTCCATTCCGGATGAATTGATGTGGTCGTACTACGAGCTGGTCACCGATCGCACGCCGGAAGAAATTGCTCATTTCAAAACGCGATGTTTCCAGCGGCAGCACGCATCCCATGGACGCAAAGATGCGGCTGGCGCAGGAAGTTGTCACGGGATTTCACGGAGAAGAAGCCGCGCGCAAAGCCGCGGAGACTTTCCAGCATGTATTTCGCGACCGCCAGGCGCCTCAGGAAGCGCCGGCAAAAAACGTGACTGTTGGCGCACCGCAAATGATCAAGATATTGCTGATGACTCTCGGGCTGGCTCCCTCCGTCAGCGAGGCTGAGCGCTTGGTGAAGCAGGGTGCGGTGGAAATCGACGGTCAGCGAATTGACGACCCGCGCAAGGAAGTAGACTTAAGCAAGCCGCGCGATTTTCTGCTACGTGCCGGAAAGAAAAAATTCGTGCGCGTGGTCGTCGGTTAACCAGCGCGGGCCTCCGTTGCCTAATCCAAAATTTCGCTGACCATCGCGGACACTTGCCGCGCAATCGAGGGAGCCGCAGTCAACCCTGGCGAATCAATGCCCACCAGGTGAATCATCTGCGGCAGTGTGCTCATCGCGCTCGATGACAAAATCCGCCATCGCGTGGGCTGACCCGGGCGGCACCAGTTTCGGCCGCAACCCGGAGTAAGCCAACTGCAATTCAGCCTCTTTAATTTCCGGCAAAAGTTTTTGTGCGCCGGCTACAAAATCTGCGACCGACAAGCGATCCCGCTCGTAGTCATCTTTTTCTGTTACGTAGCGCGCTGTTGGCCCGATAAGCACCGTGTCCCAGATCGTTTTGGTGAAGTGCATTCCGAGGCTCAATCCATCGGAGTGCGGCAGCGGATACACCAGGCCGTTGATCAGCGCGCTTTGCGGTCCGCGCACTTCGCAATATTCACCGCGCACCGGATAAATCTTCCACGAATGATTGCCGGCCAGGGCCGCCACGTCATCCGCGTACAAGCCCGCGGCGTTGATTACGCAGCGCGCGTCGATAACTTCAGTCACGGCCTCCGCGGATGCCGCGGGGTCCGGCTGCACACCGGCATCTCCAATTTTTACTTGCGCACGAATCGCGCCTCCAGCAGTCTCCAGTGAGACCACTCGCGCGCGAGTAACTATATTCGCGCCTTGATCCGCAGCCACCCGCGCATACGCTCGCACCAATTCTTCCGCAGAAACAATTCCTGTGCTCGGGACGTCCAGAGCCGCCACGCCCGCGATATGCGGCTCTCGTTCGCGGATCTCAGCCGGACCGATCAAGCGCAAATCTTCTACGCCATTTTCCTGGCCGCGCCGCCACAGTTTTTCCAGCTCGACCTGTTCACCATCGTCGGCCGCCACCACGAGCTTGGCGGTGCGACGGTGCGGGACATTATGTTTTTGGCAGAAGGCATAGGTCAGCCGGTTGCCCTCCAGGCAGTGCCGGGCTTTCAGCGAGCCCGGCGAATAATAAATTCCTGAATGGATGACCCCACTGTTGCGCGTGCTGGTAGCCATGCCGACGCGCGGGAGTCGCTCCACTACAAATACGTCTGACCAGCGGGTGGAAACTTCCGCGGCGATGGCGCAGCCCACTACGCCGCCACCGATAATCAGGATGTTGATCTGATCCATGAGGAAGTTGACCGCACATTTAACCGGTCGAAAAGTGGAGGTGCCTGCTGCTGGCGCGCTAAGACTGTTCGCCGGGCGGCACTTCGTCGAGGAACGCGGTGGTCTCCACCAGGCGCGCCTGCGTGCCGTCGTGCACGGCGTAAACCGCGTGCTTGTCTTTATCGTAACCCGAGCGCCACAGCGAAGCCGCGCCGTGCATTCCATCTTTGTTGATGGCGTAAAAAAATATGTGAAAGGTCGCCAACTTCTTCTTGTCGTTCCTGTAGTTGTGAGCCACCCGGCCCATTGCTTCCATGCAGGCCTCGGAAGGCGATTTGCCGCGGCGCATCATTTCCACGATGGTGTGCCCGCCGGCGATCTTGATATTTTCTTCGCCTTTTCCGGTGGAGCCCGCAGCGCCGACCTCGTTGTCCACGAAGCAGCCCGCGCCGATGATCGGCGAATCTCCGACGCGCCCGGGAATTTTCCAGGCCAAGCCGGAGGTGGTGGTGGTCGCGGAAATGTCCCCCTTGGCGTCCACGGCCATGCAGGGAATCGTACCCGTCGGCGGCCGCGTAATCACACGCTGGATGTGGGGAAGCCACGATTGTTTTTCTGGCGTGTCAAAAATTGTGGCGATGTGCTGGTTGTATCCGTCGATTGAGGCCTGCGGCACGTACTCAGGACTATCTATTCCCGGCCGCCAATTAAATGATGTCGAGGCTTTCCACGCCAGCCACGCCAGCCGCGAACGCTCGGTCAGCAGGTTCTGGTCCTCAAATCCTTCGGCAATCGCGAAGCGGCGCGCTCCTTCGCCCACAATCATCACGTGATTGGTGCGCTGCATGACCGTCTTGGCCAGCCGCGAAACATTCTTGATGCGCCGCACGCTGGCCACCGATCCCGCGCGCCCGGTCGGCCCGTGCATGCAACAGGAGTCCAGCTCAACTTCACCTTCTTCGTTAGGGAGCCCGCCGTAGCCCACCGAATCATCGTTGGGATCATCTTCCACTACGGTAACCGCCGCGACGACGGCGTCGAGCGTGTCGCCGCCCTTCTTCAAAATATCCATTCCGCGATCCAGCGCATGCACGCCATTAGCGCTGGAAATAATCAGCGGGCGCTTGCCTTGCGGAGCCTGCCCCGCTGTTTGCGACAAAGTGTTCACTTCAACATTCGCGGCGCTCGCGTCCGGCGTTCGCCCAAAAAGTTTGCCTGCGCTGGCCACAGCGCTCCCTGCCAGGGAAGTGAGAAAAAATTTTCGTCGGGACCACAATTCCATGGAGTTCCTCCGCAGTTCTTCGCTTGAGATAGCTGTCTCGCTGAACGCAGCGCCATATTATGTGGCAAAACGGCAGGCCTGCGGCGAAGTAAACTTCGCGAATCAAAAAACTATTCTGAGGCGTTCAGTGGAAGGAAGTATTGCGTGCCTTTTACAGGGTCCTGGAGGCGCCGCAGCAGTTGCTGGAGATCTTCGGAGCGCTCCACAAAGTCTATCTCGGAAGTATTTATCACCAGCAGATCAGAAGCTGCGTAGTGAAAGAAGAAGTGCTCGTACGCGCGGGCCACCTCTTCGATGTACTCCGGGGAAATTTCGCTCTCATCGCGCGAAGCCTTTTTTTCAATGCGGGCACGCAGCACTTCAGGCTTGGCTTGCAGGTAAATCACCAAGTCCGGCGCAGGGATACCGGCGGTGACGGTTTCGTAGTAACGGTCGTAAAGCTTAAGTTCCTCGTCATCCAGGTTGAGGTTGGCGAAGATACGATCTTTCTCCAGTAAAAAGTCCGACAACACCGGAGCCGGCGATGCTGCCGCCAAGGCCTCACGAATGCGCTTCTGGCGTTCCATCAGAAAATACATCTGGGTGCGCAGCGCTGAACCGGGTTTCTCTTTGTAGAAATCGGAAAGGAAGGGATTGTCTTCGCAGTCGTACAGGCGCCGGGCATGTAATTTCTCGGCAAGAATTTTTGCCAGCGTCGTCTTTCCGACGCGCAACGGTCCTTCCACCACAATGAAGTGGGGAGCTCTGGGCCCCTGCTTGACGTTGGCCGGCGCGTCCGCGTCGGTCAACGGGTCGGATGGCCAGGCCAGCGGTTCGCTGGATTGGGAAGCTTCAAAACTTGAATCGTTGGAGGGCATGTATTTGGGGTAGTAGAGATCGTCGCGAGCTGGATAGGAATCGCGAGCCGCAATTATATAGCGCACCCGATGGCAAAACCATGCGAACGTTTCGCGGTCCAGCGCGTGACTGCGAATCGCCCAGAATGAAAGACACGATCACCCAAATTCTGCGTCCAAAAACAGCAACTCCCCGCAGGTAGAGGCCGGCGAGGAGATATTTCTACTGCACCTTTGAGAGAACTTTTTAGGCACGTCACGTAAACAGGGCAGCACGACAAAAGATTAGTGTACGACCCCGACGTTATTTATTCCCGCGCGGAACGACATGCTAGCGCCCACGGTTTGTGGAACCCACCAGAATTTGCGTATCCAGCGGTTCTGGCTGGTCATCGCGCGCTTACCGATGAGGTCCATCAGCACAGGCCCCACCTGCGTGGCGAAATAGATCGTTCCTGAATGCGCGAACGGACGCATCAAGGGATCGGCTTCTGTTCCCCAGTTCCCGGATAGCGCCCGGCGCGTGGACCACGCGTCAAAAGCTGCGCCCGCGTGTCCTGCGGTGGCCAGGCCGTACCACATTCTTTTCTGGTTGCGGCTTTCGAAATTGCGATGCGTCGCCGGCTTTACTGGTTCGAACGCAAACGCGCCGGGCTGCGCGGCGGCGGGCTCTGCGGAAGAGGATTCCTTGATGATCGGTTTGGGTTCCGGCATGGACGGAGCCGAGCTTTCGGCAGCCGCAACCGTGAATATCACAGCAACGGCCGGTGCCGTGCGGGACACCGGTAGCGTTACGTCGCCAAAAAGGGGAAGGGGACTCAACAATAACAGCGTTGCCAAAACCATTTACCACCTCAGTAGCTACGGGCGCTGCGAACTTTCTCACCCGCAACTGAACCCACTTTAGGCTCCGGTGCTCCCCGGGTCACTGGGCTATCCGGCTCATTCGCATTGGTACTTCGCGCTGAGTCCACAGTTTTTTTCGTTAGGACTGACGTACTGGCGTGTCCGCTGGCTGATTTCAAGCCGAAGATACCCCAGGTTTGTTCCGTAATACTCTGACGTAACGGGAATGTCAATTATATAAATTAGTAAATGGACGCGTATCCGACGCTGCAATCCCAGGGAATTTCTGAGGGGGCTTTCAATTATCTGGATAGCAGGCAGCTTGGGGCAGAGGAAAGTGGCACGTCCCGCAATGTTGTTGTAAATTAAAAGTCTACTAACCCGTTCCCCGGTAGCTCAATGGTAGAGCGTTCGGCTGTTAACCGAAATGTTGGAAGTTCGAATCTTCCCCGGGGAGCCATGTTTTATGCCGCCGAATCGTAGTCATGTCGCGCGGCCCACATTTTATAAATCGAGCGCCACATCGCCATCAGGCTGGGAGCAGCAGAGGAGCACGTTGCCCTCGGCGGGTGCGTCCAGCGGTTCAGGTTGGTAATTAACCCGACCGGAGATCAATCCGCTCTCGCACATGTGGCAGACTCCCGTGCGGCACGACCAGCGCACCGGCACGTCGCAGGCTTCGGCAAAATCCAGAAGGCTCGAAAATTTTGGATCCCAGCACACCTCGAGGGCACTCCGCGCGAATGATACACGGGGGCCCGAGCCTGGCGCTCCATCTGGCGGATGCGGACGGGTGGGCGGGGCGTCCGCTATACCCGGAGTTATCGACTTTCCCGCACCAAAAATTTCCGCGTTTATCCAGTCACTGGATACGCCCCAAGCCGTAAGGCCAGCGGTCAGATCGTGCAAGAACGCGGCTGGTCCGCACAAGTAGAAGTCGGCATCGCGGGGCACTCCCAGGTCATCGCACACTGCTGCGGAGATGTGGCCCGCCTCGTCAAAATCTATTCCTTGACGATCCTGCGGGCCAGGCCGGCTGTAGCAGATATGCCTTCTGGCACCGGGCAACGCCTGGATCAGCTTGCGCGATTCCTCGGCGAAGGGATGATCGTCGTGGTTTCGGGCTCCGAATAACCACCACACCAGGCGCGGCGGATTTTCCTTTGCCAGTGCATGAAGCATCGCCAGGACCGGAGTAGCTCCGACTCCCGCGCTGAGCAACACTACCGGTTTATATCCCGCTTTAAGCGTGAAGCTGCCGCGCGGGGCAGCTACATCTACGAGGTCATTGGCTTTTACTTGAGTGTGTATATAAGTGCTGGCGGCTCCATTGGGTTCCTGCTTGATGCTGACGCGATAATGATCCGCGGCTGGCAAATCTGAAAGCGAGTAATTGCGCAACAGAGCCGGGCCACTAGCCGCTGGGCGTACACGCAAAACAACAAATTGTCCCGGCAGTGGGGCAGTGAGCGGGCGATCATCGGAAGGCACGAGCACCAAAGAAATCACGCTGCTGCTTTCGCGCGTGATACGTGATACGCGCAACGGGCGAAATCCCTGCCAGGCCGGCGGCGGGCCGGTGGGTGGCGCAAGGCCGGCATTTCCGGTGGCTGGTGCTCCCTGCGCTTCTTCTTGCAGCAGCGCCCGGAAAGATTCTTGCCATCCCGCGCTCAACGCCGGAATGCGCAGCGCGCGCGCCAGTTGCTCGCGTGTATGTCCACGCAGATACAGCAAGGCATCCACATCGGCGACGCTCAGGTGCTCCGCTCCGTCGGCCACCTTTATGATTTCGTCGCCGGCTCCCACCTGGCCCTCTTCCAGCACGCGGAAATAAAAACCCGGCCGGTGGTGGGCAACCAGCAGTGCGGCCATCTGCGGTTCCTCCATGCGGATGCCTACGCGGTAACACGTAACTCGTGGCTGCGAAATCTCGAACAAAGCGCTGCCGATGCGATAGCGGTCGCCGACGCAAACTTCCGAGTCGGGCAAACCGTCCACGGTGAAGTTTTCTCCGAATTGTCCGTAAGACAGATTGCTGCGGCTTAGCTCGCGCTCCCAATAGCGGTAGGAATCGAGTTGGTAAACCATGACCGGCCGGTTTAAACCACCGTGGCCGCCCAGATCACCCTGGGCGTCACCGTCTAGGTTGAGGCGCCGCACCATGACGCGGCCCGCGACAGGACTTTTGTAAATTCCGGTATGAACAGTTTTACCGCGCCAGGCAATATCGCGTGGCATACCAACGTTCACTGCCGCCAACCGTGCCATTCGTGTGGGGGCTCACTTTCCGCGACCGCGAATCGTGGCGCTACGGTGCTGAAGCACATGGTAGCGTACGCCGTGGCGTTATGGTTCTTCCAGTGCCGGGCACGTTCAGCCTGACTTCGCTTTAGCGCGATAAACTTCGGCCAGCTAGAAAAAGCTTTACGTTAGACTGGTGCTGATGCCACTTTTTTCCAAGCTCACACGGTGTGCCGCGCTATGCGCATTGTTTGCCGACCTGGCATTTTCGACTGCGGCCAATGCTCAGACGCGCGTCGAAGTTCCCCCGTCAGCGATGAAGGCGCCCAAGGCCAGAGTCAATCGCGCCGGCTTTCCGCCCATCCCGAAATTTGAAGACATCTCGGCGCAGGCGGGCCTGACGGCGTCGCACATTTCGAGCGGTGAGAAGCGCTACATTATCGAGTCCATGAGCGGCGGCGTGGGGCTTTTTGATTGCGACGATTCCGGCCGCCAAGCGATTGTCATGGCCAACGGGTCCACTGTGGACCGCTACAAGGCGGGCGGTGACCCGCTGGTGACTCTTTACCGCCAGGGGGCGGAGGGCACATTTAAGAACATCACCAAGGATGCGGGGCTGACGAAATTGGGCTGGGGCATGGGCGTCGCGGTCGCCGACTACGACAACGACGGCAAGCTCGACTTATTCGTCACGGGATATGGGGGCAATGCGCTTTACCGCGGGCTGGGCGGATGCAAATTTGAAGACGTGACTGAAAGAGCTGGGCTCAAGGGCGGCGGCTTCAGCACCGGCGCGGCCTGGGGCGACTACGATCGGGACGGCTACGTGGACCTCTTTGTCTCACGCTACACCGCCGTTGACATGGAGAAGCTCCCCGCTTTTGGAAGCAACAAGTATTGCAAGTTTAAAGGGGTGCTGGTGCAGTGCGGCCCATGGGGCCTGGCCGGCGAAAGCGACATGTTGTATCACAACCGCGGCGACGGCACCTTTGAGGAAGTTTCAAAAAAAGCGGGCGTGCACGATGACATCGGTTATTACGGCTTGGGTGTGATGTGGGCGGACTATGATAACGACGGCTGGCCGGATCTGTTGGTGGCTAACGATTCCGTTCCCAGCTACCTGTATCACAATAATCACGACGGGACCTTCACGGACGCGGGCATGCTCACCGGCGTGGCGCTGAGTGGTGATGGCATGGAGTTAGGCTCGATGGGCATCGACTTCGGCGATTTCGATCACAGCGGGCGTCTGAGTTACTTCGTAACCCACTTCGTGGAACAGCCCAACTCGCTGTATCACAATCTGGGAGAAAAAGGTTTCGATGACGTGAGCTGGGCCTCCGGCGTGGGCCAGCCCGGCTACCCGTACGTGGGGTGGGGGACCGCATTTTTCGATATGGATAACGACGGCTGGCTAGATATTTTTGTGGCTAATGGGCACGTCTTTCCGCAGGTGGACACGGTGGACCTGGGTGCGCGCTATCGTCAGCCGCTGCTGCTGCATCGCAATAATCGCGACGGCACGTTCGACGAAGTTTCGAAAGAAGCGGGCCTTGCTGAATTGCCGATGCATTCGCGTCGCGGGGCAGCCTTCGGGGATATTTTCAATACCGGAAATGTTGACGTGGTGCTCTCCAATGTCGGTGAGCCCATGACGCTGCTTAAGAACGAGAACAGCGATGGCTACCACCGCGTGCTCTTTAAGATGGTCGGCACCAAGAGCAACCGCGCGGCGATCGGCGCGCGCGTCACCGTGAAAGCTGCTGGCTTCCAACAAATCGCGGAAGTGCGGGCCGGCGCCAGCTATCTTTCACAAAACGATTTGCGCCTGCACTTTGGACTGGCCACCGCCACAAAAATGGAGTGGGTTGAAATTCGCTGGCCCAACGGCAAAATTGAAAGGATTGAAAACGTTGCCGCCGATGCTATTTACACCATCAGGGAAGGCAGTGGCATTCAGAGTAGTAAGCCACTGCCAGGCGTTTCCACATCGTCCGGAGCACCGGGTGCTGCGCACTAAGCCCATGCCCGGGCGTTTTTCCGTGCCACGGGCCGGCACCGGGGCGGTGAGCCTGACAACGTTCAATCATCGCGCGTGGTAATCAGGAGATAGCCGCGCGCCGTAATGCTGGCCCACCAATGCTGCTACGCGCGCCACCGCATCATGCAAAGATTCTGTGTCGCCCCGATGGTGGCCGGTCAAAACGACCAATACAATGGGCTGGTCTTTGATAAAAATGATTCCCGCATCATTGGCAATGAAGGGTTGGCCGTCGCCGGTTTTGTGAGCGATGGTTACATCGCGCAGATATTTCGGAAAGCGATTGTCCACTTGCTGCTTCTCAAGCGTTGACAGCATCCAGTCGCTGGCGGAAGGGGAGACGAGTTTTTTCTGCTGCATCATTTCGAAAAGATGGCCGAGTTCCCGCGCGGTGCTGTGACCAAAATAAATTCCCGCGTTGTAGATCGTTTCGCCGAAGGCGTGCTGCACCTGGGCGCCTGAATATTTGTCGAAAGGGAATTCCAGCGTCTTGTTGCCGGGTGCCTGGGCGTAGGTAGAATCCATGGAACTTAGCCATTTCCTGTCCCAATCGAGATCGGAAAATTGGATGGTGGTATTTTGCAGGCCGAGCTCGTGCATGTAGGCGGTTACGCTCGCGCGCGTAACCTTGTCGGCCAGTAAATCCGTGGCTTCGTTGTCGCTGATGATAATCATCAACGTCAACAGATCACGAATCGTAGGCTTCAACCCGGGTTCCATCGTGTATAGCACTCCCGACGGAAGGCGCTGGTCGCCAGGTTTTATCTCCACGCGTTGATCGAGCGAGAACTTGCCACTTTCCGCCTGGTGAAACACTTCCGCCATGATGGCAATCTTGATGACGCTAAACGTTTCGTAGGTGGTGTCGGCGTCGATGGAGATCTCCTCTCCCGTCTTCAGGTTCTTCATATAGACGGCCATGTTTCCTGGAAATGTATTCCGAATATTCTGTATCTGGGATTGCAGCTGCGCGGTGCCGCTGTCGGGAGCCGGTTTTGATTGGCCTTGGAGTCTTGCGGCCGCCGGCATAAGGGCGACCGTGACGAGTATGGCGATGCAGATAGATTTCATGGGTCCTCCGAGCAACTGAAACAAATGATGCAGTCTTTACAGCGGGATTTACAAGCGTTACAGTCCCTGTGCTTGTTGATATTCCTGTGGAGACTCATTCCGGTGAAAAACGTTTTCTCCGTTACTGTGCTGTGCTTTGCCACTGTCCTGGTGCTGGCTGTGTTTATCCTGCGTGGGGGCTACGACGTCGCTGCGGAAGGCACACGCGCGGCTCCGGCCGCGAAGATTTCTGGATTCTCACCATTGCACGCCGCGCAGCAGGCGATCCTGGAAGACCAGCTTAAGAAAAATATTTCCGCGGACGAGATTCGTAAGCAGCATCGCTACTTCACTTCTTTCCCGCATCCCGCGGGGTCGACGCACAACCACGAAGTGGCTGAACATATTGCGGCGGAATGGCGAAAGCAGGGCCTGGAAGACGTGGTTATCCGCCAGTACGATGTGCTCGGTACCAGGCCGATCTCCACCAGCCTGGAAATGGTCGCGCCAAGCCACTATCAGGCCGGCCTACGCGAAGCTCCCGTCGATGCAGACCCCGACACAAAAAACCCTGAAGTTGCCAATGCCTGGATGGGTTATTCCGCCAGTGGAGAAGTCACGGCGCCCGTGGTGTACGCGCACAGCGGAAATCCGGAAGACTACGAGCTGCTGCGCAAAAATGGCATCGATGTAAGAGGAAAGATTGTTATCGTGCGTTATTCCAATCCCTACAGTTATCGCGGATTCAAAGCGCTTACTGCGGAAAAACAGGGCGTTGCGGCGCTGCTTATTTATTCCGATCCCGCGGAAGACGGTTATGTGAAAGGCAAAGTCTTTCCGGATGGCCCGTGGGGACCTGAAACGCACATTCAGCGAGGGGCCATTACCTACGATTTCATCGTTCCGGGCGATCCGCTGACTCCTGGCTGGGCTTCCGTTCCCGGCGCGAAGCGCATCCCGGAAAGCGAGGCGCGCTCGCTGCCGCATCTTGTGGCTCTCCCTTTGTCATGGCACGACGCCAAGCCGCTGCTGGAAAATATGGATGGGCCGCCCGCGCCAAAAGAATGGCAAGGCGGTTTGCCCATCAAATACCGCCTGACGGGCGCGGTGCAAGCCCACCTGAAAGTGCAGATGGATAATTCCACGCAACCTTATTACGTGGTGGAAGCCCGCATCCATGGCGCCGAATTTCCCGATGAGTGGGTGCTGCTCGGGAATCATCACGACGCGTGGGAGTATGGCGGCGTGGATCCCAGCAGCGGCACAGCTTCGATGATGGAGCTTACGCGCGGTTTGGGTTCGATGCTGAAAGACGGTTTCCGCCCTAAACGCACGCTGGTTTTTTGCAGCTGGGATGGCGAAGAGATCGGCCTGACCGGTTCCACCGAGTGGGGCGAGCAATTCGGCGACGACTTGCGCAAAAAGTTGGTCGCTTACATCAATGTCGACTCCTCAGCGTCGGGGCCGAACTTCGAAGGCGGCGCGGTCGGCTCGCTCGCGCCCATGCTGGTAGAAACCACGAATTCCATTCCCGACCCCAGCGGGGTGAGCCTGCATGAAGCCTGGGCTAAATCCGTGAGCGTGGCGCGCAAAGAGGAAAAGAATGCGCTGCCTGTCAAAGACGAAAATGTCGTCAACACGCGCATCGGCAGCGGCTCCGATCACACCGTGTTTCTTAATTTCCTGGGCCGCCCGGTCATCACACTCAGTTTCGATGGGCCGTACGGCGTCTATCACTCGATGTACGACAACTATTACTGGATGAATCACTTTGGCGACCCGGGCTACAAATATCACGCCACCATGTCGGCGCTTTGGGGCGTCACGGCGCTGCGCCTGGCGCAGGCTGACGTGCTGCCGTTTGATTTTGGATTTTACGGGAGGACCCTGGGGAGTTTCATCGAAGATTTGAAAAAGAACCCGGGTTATGACGCCAACAAAATCAAGCTGGATGATTTACAGAAACGCGCGCGCGAGTTTCAGGCTGCGGGTGAATCGGCCAAGAAACTTTTGGATGGCGCGGTCGCTGCAGGAAAATTCACAGACGATAAAGCCGGGGAGCGCTATAACCAGCAAATATTGCAGGTAGAAAGTAACTGGCTGAATCCCGACGGCATTCCAGGCCGGCCGTGGTTCAAACATTTGCTTTACTGTGCGCGTTATACCTACGCCCATCTCGAATTGCCGGGACTGACGGAAGCCATCGAAGCCCAAAATTGGGAAGAAGCCCAGCGCCAGGAGCAGATACTCGCCAAAGCCATCGACAAAAACACGGCTCTGATGCGCCAGATGGAAAAGCAACTTCAACAATAGTTCTATGGCGTAACCCGTATCATCACCACACCGTGGGCCGCAACCTTGGCGCTGAATTTATCCGTAAACTTACCCAAATCTTTCTTGCTCCACAAATCTCGCACCGCAGCAGGCAAACGCGCTGGATAACCGAGTTCGACCCAGCTCGTCGAAATTTCCCGGTCCTCCTTCCCGCGATTGAACAGCACCACCGCACGGCTTCCGTCGTGGAGCTGCTTCACCCATACTTCGGCATCGCCGTTTTGGCTAACACGCCGGCCTTGCATGCCCAATGGATCCTGATCCACCGCGAGCACTTCCTGATTGGTGAGGATTTCCTTGATTTCGGGCGTCATATTTTTTAGATCGTTCCCGGCCATCAGCGGCGCCGCCAACAGATTCCAGAAACTGAAGTGCGAGCGATACTCTGTGAGATTCATGCCGCCGTTACCGACCTCCAGCATGTCGGGGTCGTTCCAATGTCCCGGGCCGGCAAAAGATTCAAGGCCAGCCTGTTGGTCGAGGATGGTCAGCCAGCCGGTGCTCCATTCTGTTTTGCAATCCCAGCAATCGGAAATGTCCCCAGTAGTGCGCCACAAGTTGCCGACATTTTTGGCCCACAACCAGGGTTTGCTTTTTCCCCATTCGCAGAGGCTAAAAACAATCGCCCGGCCTGACGCTTTCAGCGCATTATGCATGGTCGTGTAAGTAGCTTCGGCGTTCTGCGTATCGGTGCTGCACCAGTCGTACTTGAGATAATCAACGCCCCACGCCGCGTATTGGCGCGCATCCTGAAACTCATACCCACGGCTCCCCGGGCGGCCAGCGCAAGTTTTTGTACCGGCGTCAGAATACAGGCCAAATTTCAGGCCTTTGCCATGCACGTAATCGGCCAGCGCCTTCATGCCCGAAGGAAATCGCTGCGGGTCTGGCTGGATGTTTCCGTTCTCGTCGCGGCCCACCTGCCAGCAATCATCAATGACCACGTATTGATATCCAGCGGTTTTCATGCCGCTATCAACCATCGCGTCGGTCATGTCGCGCAAGAGTTTTTCACTGACATTGCATCCGAATTTATTCCAACTGTTCCACCCCATCGGGGGCGTGGGCGCCAGCACCTCGTTCGCTGCCTGCGCGCCGCCCAAAAACAACATGTAACCGAACATCGCCGATACTAGCCACGCAGCACGAAGCAGAGAGCAGGGCATGGGAATTCTCCTCAGGATGCTTGTTGGGGGAGCATTCTACTTCTGGATGAGTTGTATCCAAAAGAAATTGTAGGAACTCAATACGATTTTGTTTTATCTCTTTAAACACGCAGCAATGCGCAAAACGGTGGGGTCAGTTTCAATTTGCTCAAGGGTTTTTGGGAGCGGGATGCACCAGTTGGCGCGTTGATCATTCCTGGCACCCGGAAGGTTCGGCCGTTTCTCCGCAGCGAGGCCGTCCTCCATCGACGCCAAGGTAATCACTGAGGGCGAACGCGCCAGCGCTTCGTGGGTCGTCACGATCACATCCGAGATGTTGGCGCCTTCGGGCAAGTTGGTCGCACGCTTCAGATACCCAAATATCTTTTGCGAATTTTCTTCTTTGGGCTTTAGTCCCAGCTTTGTTTGCTCGTCAAAGTCTGCGCCCGACCAGATTCCGGCGATTGTCGGCAAATCATGGGTGGAGACTGCGGCCATTGCTAATTTCGGGTAATGCTCCGGCGGATTATCTTCAAACCATAACAAACGGTAGGAAAGGACCGCGTGCTCCGCCAATTTTTCGCGTACTCCGTCGTCCACGGTGCCAAGGTCTTCGCCCACTATAAAAGTTTTTGCTCGCACGCTTTCCAGAGCCAGGATGGCTAGCATTTCGTCCGCATTGTATCGAACGTATGCGCCGTTGGCGCTTGGTTCCCCGACAGGTATCCAGAAAAGGCGGAACAATCCCATTACGTGATCGATGCGCAGACCGCGCGCGTAGCGCAGGGCCGCACGGATGGTCTGCACGAAGGGTTGGTATGCGGCAGCGCGTAATTTGTGAGGCACAAATGGAGGCAAGCCCCAGTCCTGGCCGTTGGCGTTGAACAAATCCGGCGGGGCGCCGACACTCACATTCTTGGCAAAAATATCCTGCCACATCCAGGCGTCCGCACCATCAGGGGCAACGCCTACCGGCAAGTCCTGCATGATATTGCCCGCCGCCGATGCGGCTTTTAGTTGTTCATCGAGCAGCACCTGAAGCCATTTGTGAAAGCGGATGCGGTCAGCGGACTGTTCAGCGAACCTCAAGATCGCCGGACTATCACAGCGTTGAAACTCAGTGGGCCAGGCGCGCCAGTTCGCTCCATGCTGCTCCGCCAATACACAAAAAAGTGCGAAGAGGTGCAGGCTGGGGCCGCGGTCTCGCTCAAATTCATCAAACGAGACTGTTTCTCGCAGGCGTTTCCAAACGGTCTCAAGAGCACCCATCTTCAATTGGAATATCTTGTCGCGTTCGATCAAAGGCAAATCGTTCAGCGCGCGTCCCTTTTCACAAAAACTTTGCAGGTCGGGAATCGAGTCCTGGACACCGGGAATATTTTCGATGCACAGATACAAGGGATTCAAATGCAGGCGGCTACTGGGATAATAAGGACTGGCTTGTTGGGGCAATATCGGCGCGGTGGCGCACAGCGGGTTCACCATCACCACGCCGGCGCCTAACTCCGACGACCATTTGGACATGCACCGCAAATCCTGCAGGTCGCCCATGCCCCAACTTTTGCGCGAACGCAGCGCATAAAGTTGTACTCCCCAACCCCAGGTGTGCAGATCCGGCGGAAGAAAACATTTGGCCGGCGCAACGATAAGCCGTGTCTCATCGCCACGTTCATCGATCATCGTGTGATAGCCGAGCGGCAGGCCGGCAGGTAGAGCATGGGCCGCGGGCAAACGCGTCCCATCTTCCAGGCATATCTCGGAGAATCGTGGGAGCGCTTGTTCCGACCCTTGCCGCAGGATCAGCAACTTAGGATCGGGCGGGGCTTCGGACGTAGCCTCCATCGCGGCGAGGAATGTGGCCTTGGTTTTTTCCGAAACGCTTTGCCAGTGCCCATAGTCGTCGCGGTAACTTTCGTTAATGCCCCAGGCAGAAGAATTCAACACTCAAACTCCCGATTCCGCTTCTCGTGGAAAACCTGCGCGCGGGCAAGTCCTATCCAGCATAGAAGGATTGGCGAATCACGGGCAATACAGGTTAGTTGGTAAGGAGGACACACCGACGCTTGCTAAAAGCCGACTAGCTTAGTGACTGCGATGTTTCCATTTGCTGGCGTCCGGAGTTCCGATGAGAAAAGTTACTGGCGCAAGGCCGCCGGATTGCTCACCGATCTGCCACACATAATTCCCTGACCTCACTTGTGCTACGAGATCCGCGAGTTCCTTCTGCGAGTAAGCGCGCAGGCAGGACACGACTCCATCAAAGAACAGCACCAACGGAATAACTGGAAGCACGTAGGTCCAAAACAATCGCGAGGCACTGAATGGCCGTATAAAAGGCGCGGTGACGAGACCTCCCAGCAGCATCAATACCGTGGCCAGGATCGTGAGTGGGTGACGCCGCGGAGCTTCGAAAATTCCGATACCCTGGCCGCTATCCACCGCGTTCTGCAAAATTGCCACCGCCTCGCCGGGCGGGAAATGGTGGAATGAAGTAAAGATGGTACGAAATCCCGAAAGCTCCGCAGGCAGATTGGCGGCATCCACGCTCTGCGGATAGAAGGCGATCTGTCCCCGCGTGTCTTTTTCTGCGTTGTCAAATGCCGGAATGTTGGGATATTTGTCGGTGAGGCAAATCGTTGCGGCGCGGCCGTTTGCTACACGAACTGCCCGGTGCAGCCATGGCCAAGGCCCACCTCCTCCAGAACAAAGGTCTATGACGCGCTCAGCCCCGCTTGCTTCGATTGCGAGATTGAGCCGCGGGACGATCGATCGATATACGCCCCCGAGACTCAAAATGAATTGGAGCGCGTCCGTAACTCCGTCCCGGATGGATTTGGGAAACCAGACCTGGTCGTGAAATTCAAATAATCGCAGCCTGCCTGGATTGCGCTTCGGACGGCTTCGGTCGATTGCCGAGGGATTGCGATTTTCTACGCTGGAATCTTTCGTCAGGGGAAATAGAATTGTGACTAATCCTTCCGGGGTTCAGTCTGACCAGCCAACCTTGGATGCCGGCAGTCCCCAGGCAGGGTTGAAAATAATCACTGAGATTTCGTGGACGCGAGCGGTGACCCTCACCTCGCAATAGGCTCATGATAATGAACTTAACTGGAAGGGCCCGGCGAGGCATGTAGGCCAGCTACTTGGAGTCGTGAGCCTTGTGGGCGTGCTGATGCTCTTCTTTTTCCTCTTGGTACACTGCAGGAATTCCCAAACTTCCCTTGGCCGGAAGGTGGCGCGTGAAATTTACAATTTTCCACATCTCTTCGTCGTTCAGAATTCCCTTCCACGAGGGCATACCGGATGGATTAATTCCATTTTCGATGATCCATTTCAGCTGTCCATCTTTGTAGTCCTGCACGTCGCTAGAGCTCAGGGAAGGAACCGGGGGAGACATTTTTTCGGCGAACGGCACTCCGGTGGCCTCGCCGTCCAGTCCGTGACAAATTCCGCAGTGATGGCCGAAATGCTCCTGGCCATCGGCGATACTGTCCGCGGTTGCCGGGACCGGATTGGGAGTATCTTTTCCTCCCACGGTTACTTTGTGCTTCACTTCCGTGGCCATTTTGGTTTCCATGGACCCCGGTTTGCTGACACGGCAACCGCCAAGCACGAGAATGCCGCAGACTAAAAGAGATTTCCACGTTGTGTTCATCAACGCCTCTTCAGCTTGATAAGGGACTTCGAAAAGAATTTTTGCGCTTCGAGTTGATAGCCTCCCGGCAACGCTATAGCCAAAAGAGTCGGTCGAGCAGTTTTGGTTACAGGTTGAGCGGGCCGGGACAAAACGTCGCAGGGTAACGCTGCTTAGTGCCCGTTGGCAGATAACGCTTTTTCGATGGCCGCGGTAACCTGAGGCGCATCAGGGGTGACGTCCGGTTCGAATCGCGTGATCACGTGACCATCAGGACCGACCAGGAATTTCGTGAAGTTCCACTGAATGTCTCCACCGGTATTCGGATTGGCAGACTTGTCGGTCAGGTATTGGTACAGCGGAGCTTTATCATCGCCCTTCACGGAGACTTTGGACATCATCGGAAAAGTTACGTGATATTTGGAACTGCAGAATGTTTTGATTTCCTGATTTGTACCGGGCTCCTGGCTGCCAAAATTATTGGCGGGGACGCCGATAATCACAAAGCCGCGATCCTTGTACTTCTCATAGATGGTCTCAAGCGCGGTATATTGTGGCGTGAATCCGCAGCGACTGGCGACGTTGACGACCATCACCACTTTGCCCTTATATGTGGCCAGCGGAGCAGGCTGCCCTTCGATGGAGTTCAATGTAAAGTCATAAACATTTTTATCGGCGGCCATCACACTCGCTCCCAGCAGCAATGCGCAACAGAGAAATTTGATCACGGTTCCCTCCCGGTTCCTCAGTATCACGCGGTAAATCATACGACATCAGGGCGCGGGATGCTCGTTACAGTTCAACGAATCCCTCATTGAGGCTTTGCTGCCGCTGGTATAGACTCCGCTGGCTAGCCCGGCTGTAAGTTTTCGAGTAGGCATTCACGCGCCCAGGGAGGTGCGATGCTGACGGCAGCAATCCTAACCGTAACGCACCGTGTTCTCGCGACGACTGACCTGGTAATTATCGGTATATATTTCGCCATTATTTTTGGCATCGGCCTTTATTTTGCCAAGAAGGGTCGCACCTCCGAAGATTATTTTCTAGCGGGCCGCAATATCGGCTGGTTCGCTATCGGCGCATCCCTTTTCGTTTCGAATATCTCCACGGAACATTTCATCGGGCTGGCCGGTTCCGGCGCCACTTCGGGGATGGCCGTGGGCGATTTTGAGTGGCTGGCCTGCATGATGCTGTTGCTGCTGGGCTGGGTATTCGTCCCATTTTATTTGCGCTCTAACGTATTTACGATGCCGGAATTTCTGGAGCGGCGCTTCAACCGCAATTGCGCTACGTACCTGGCGACGATTTCTGTCATCGCCTATATTTTCACCAAAATTTCCGTGCATCTGTACGCTGCGGGCATCGTTCTGGAGCGGGTGGTCGGCTGGAACCAGTGGACTGCGGCGATCATCCTGGTGGTCGCGACCGGTATTTATACGATCGCCGGCGGCCTCGCGGCCGTCATCTACACCGACCTGGTGCAGACCCTGATTCTACTGGCCGGCGCCATCGCGCTCACGCTGATTGGCATGGATAAGATTGGCGGATTTGCCGGTCTGCGTGCCGCCTTGCCCGACAGTTTCTTTCACATGATGAAGCCCGCCAGCGATCCGGATTTTCCCTGGACCGGCATAGTTTTTGGCGCGCCAATTCTGGGCATCTGGTATTGGTGTACCGACCAGGTGATCGTGCAGCGCGTCTTGTCCGCCCGCGACGAAGGGCACGCCAAGGCCGGCACCATTTTTGCGGGTTTCCTGAAGATTCTTCCAGTGTTCCTGCTGGTTCTGCCGGGTCTGATTTGTTACGCGTTGTATCCGCAGCTTTTTACCGTCGTGGATGGCAAAGTCACCAATGGAGATATCGCTTTTCCATCGCTGGTAATTAATTTGCTGCCGACCGGCTTGGTAGGTCTTTTAATCGCGGCGCTTCTCGCGGCCTTAATGGGTGCGATGAGCTCGGTGTTCAACTCCGCGTCCACCATGGTCACGCTGGATTTTTATAAAAAGTACCGGCCTTCGGCCAGTGAAAAACAGCTGGTGAATTTCGGCCGCATCGCGACCGGGGCAATGGTTATCCTGGGCCTGTTGTGGGTGCCATTTATTCACCTGCTCAGCGCGCAACTTTACGTTTATCTGCAGAGCGTGCAGGCGTATATCAGTCCGCCGATCGCGGTGTGCTTTATTTTTGGAATTTTGTGGCCGCGCCTGAACGGTGAGGGTGCGATCAGCTCTCTTCTGGTTGGCTTCGTGCTTGGGACGGTGCGCTTTATCGCTGAAGTGCTCGACAAGACCCGGCACTACAGTGCGCCGTCTGTTCGCTGGCTGGTGGACATGAATTTTCTCCACTACGCCGTGCTGATGTTTGTGGTTTGCACCGTGGTACTCATCGGCGTGAGCATGTTGTACCCCGCACCATCGCGAAAAAAACTGGCGGGACTAACGTTTGCTACCGTCGGTGACCGGATCGAAAGCATGGACGTGAAAACGGTCAGCCTGCAGCGCGAAACGCGCAAAGAGCATCAGCTCAACCTGGCTTTTACATTTCTGCTGATCATCACCGTCTTCGTTCTGTGGATTCATTTCCGGTAGTTTCCGCGGTTCCATACATGAACGCCTTATCTTCCATTGTCGCTTTGCGGCCCAACGTTACTCAGGCGGAAGCCATTCGCGAATTTTCTAAAATGGGACTCGCTTCCATGCTCTGGCGGGTGCGCGCCGGTTCCTTGCAACGCATTGCCAACGCTTACGTTCCTTACCAGTTTTATGAAGTCAGCTACGTCATGGGCCGGGCGCCGCATTCGCGGCTTTTCGCCATGGACGCGGTGGATGGCTCGCTGGACCTGTTCGAATTTCCAAGAATTCCGTCGGGAAACCAACTGATGACTGTGGATTCCCGCAACCGCATGGACCCGGCGTTAGCGCCCGGGGTTGCTGATGAGCTGTTGCGCGAGAAGGCTCTTCGCCTGATTTTTCAGCAGGGATTTTTTAAGGTGCGCCAGGACACCGTAAAATTCTCGAGGATTCCCGAGGTCATCCATCTGCCTTACTGGCTGGGCTTCTATGCACATCGCGAAATCGTGCGTTGCCGCGTGATGGACGCGGTGCGGCGCCGGATCGAAGGCGCAAAAGCCTCCGCATTCTTTCAGCAGTGGCTGGCAGCCTGATCTCCCCCGGGCTGAGGGAATTCTGTTTCAATACTTACAGTGATCCGTTTCATGGAGAAATCTATGTCAGCGTCGGCCTTGCGTGTGGCAATGGGCTTGATTGTTTGCGTGAGCTGGTGCGCCAAAAATAGCGCGCAGGGCTGGCAGCACCTCGGCAATGTTCAGCACGTCGAGAAACAGAAGGATGGCGTGGAGGTTACCGCGGGCACCGCAAAAGTTCGCATCACTGCTTTTAAGGAAGGCGTTGTCCGAGTTCGCGTGGCGCCCGATGGTAAATTTCCGGAGGATTTTTCGTGGGCTATTATTCAGAAGCCCGAGGCTCCGCCGGTTTCTGTGGACGATGGAACGAAAGAGGTTCGCATAGCCGCCGGCGACATAATGGTCATCGTGAACAAGTCTCCTCTGCTCATTAATTTCGCAAGCGCCGCGGGCGTTCCCATTCTCGAAGACCAGCCGAGCCTGCCCATGGCCTGGGATGGCGAAAACCTTCATGTCTGGAAGCGTATGCCGCCGGACGAGAATTATTTTGGTTTGGGCGACAAAGCTGGGCGAATGAATCGCCGCAACCGCTCTTTCACTATGTGGAATACCGACGAATTTGGCTGGCAGGAATCGAGCGATCCGCTGTACAAGGACATCCCCTTTTTTATCGGACTGCGAAACGGCACCGCCTACGGCATATTCTTCGACAACGCCTACCGTAGCAGTTTCGATTTTGGCAAAGAGTCAGCGGACTATTTTTCTTTCGGAGCGGTGGGCGGCGAACTGAACTATTACTACTTCTCAGGGCCTGAACCCAAAAAAATCATCCGCAACTACACCGCGATGGTGGGGCATACTCCTCTGCCGCCACTCTGGACGCTCGGTTTTCAGCAGAGCCGCTACAGCTACTATCCCGAAGCGCGCGCTCGCGAGATTGTGCAGGTGTACAAGCAGAAGAAAATTCCTCTGGATGCCATCTACTTCGACATTGATTACCAGGAGGGAAATGCACCTTTCACCGTGAATCGGCAATATTTTCCGACTTTTGAAAAAATGATTTCCGATTTCCGCGCGCAGGGCGTGCATACGGTGTTGATCACCGACCTGCACATCAAGAAAGATCCCAACCACAATTACGCGCCATACGATACCGGGCTGCAGAGGGATGCATTCGTAAAGAATCCGGACGGCAGCGTGTTCGTCGGGCCGGTGTGGCCGGGCGACAGCGTGTTTCCGGATTTTACCCGTGCCAAGGCGCGCGAGTGGTGGGGCGAGCAATACAAAACTTTTGTAGGCATGGGCGTGGCGGGCTTCTGGAATGACATGAACGAGCCTTCCGTATTCAACCGCGCTGATAAGACCATGCCGCTGCATAATTTGCATGGCATGGACGACGGCACCACACGTGAGCATCGCGCCATTCACAATATTTATGGAATGGAAAATGTACGGGCCACCTACGATGGATTGCGCAAGTTGCAACCCGATGAGCGCCCTTTTGTTTTGACGCGCGCCGCATATTCCGGCACGGAAAAATATGCCGCCACCTGGACGGGCGACAACAGCAGCACCTGGAACCATCTTTCCATGAGCACGCCCATGTTGCTGAGCATGGGAATTTCCGGCTACTCGCTAGTGGGCGATGACATCGGCGGCTTTGCAGGTACGCCTACGGCCGATTTATTGACACGCTGGATTGAGGTCGGAGCGTTCAATCCGATTTATCGAGACCACACCGCCAAGGGCACCGCCGATCAGGAGCCGTGGGTACATGGACCGGAGCACGAAATGATTCGCCGCCGATATATTGAGCTGCGCTATCAGATGCTCCCATACATTTATACCGGCATGGAAGAAATGACCCGTACGGGATTGCCATTCATGCGGCCGCTGTTCCTTGAGTATCCGCAAGCGATGGGCATCGAAGGCAACGATCACGACTTCTTGTTCGGCCGCGATTTGTTTGTCGCGCCGGTGACCACGGAGATGCTGGACGCCAAGGAAGTCAATCTGCCGCCCGGCGAATGGTATGACTTCTGGACCAGCAGCAAGCCGCCGAGTCACGATCACCTGCAATTACACCCGCGCATCGAAGAATTACCGCTGTACGTTCGTGCCGGCGCAATTTTGCCGATGCAAGCGCTGGTGCAAAGCACTTCGGAAACCCCGGCGGGGCCGCTTAAATTGCGCGTGTATCCCGGCGACGATTGCCGCGGGTCGCTGTACATGGACGACGGTCACACCTATGCGTACCAGAAAAATAAATTTTTACGAGTGGAGTACACCTGTGAGGTTTCGGGTGATTCGATTTCGGTAAATGGGAAGGTCGTGAATGGCGCCTTCCACCCATGGTGGAGCGCTGCAGAGGTAACAGTGTTTGGCGCAATGTCGGCACCGAAAGACGTGCGTATCGGTGACCAGGTCATTCGTGATTTCAAGTTCGACAGCCAGGTTCACTCCGTCACATTTACTGTGGCGGATGCCCAGAAAGACTGGTCGGCGCGGTTGAGTTATTAGATTTGCCGGGCTACCGGCGCTAATCCAGAAGAAAAATGGAGAGCGACTGTTCCGGCATCACCAGTCGCAACTCTCCGTCGGAGATGGTTCCTTGCGCTTCGCCAAAAAGCGTTACCAGACCCGAAGCGTCTTGCGCCGGAGTGCTCTGCAACGGGACTTTTATTTCGTGGGGGACGGCGCCATTGTTGAAGGCCACGACAATTTGTTCTTCGTCGGAATCGCGCTCAAAGACATACGACGAATCATCGGATGCCAGGTGCCAGAGGTGCCCACGTGCCAAAACGGGGTGTTCGCGCCGCACGCGCAGTAAGGATTGCGCGTAGCTGAAGATCAATTGCTGTTCGCGGCTGCGTCCGTCTGCTGTGAATGCGTCCCGGGCATCCCCTGGCCATCCACCCGGAAAATCATGGCGATTTTCAGGGTCGGCTCCTCCAGCCATTCCGATTTCATCTCCGTAATAAAGTTGCGGAATGCCGCGCAGCGTCATCGCCAGCCCAAAAGCCAATTGGAGTTTGGCCGGCGAACTCCCCGACTCGGTGGCAAGGCGCGTCACATCGTGATTGCCAAAAAAAGTTATGAGCGAATCCGGATGAGGATAGAGCGAATCGTGACGCAATACGTCGGCGATTCTTCCCACCGGCGCGCCGTGCAGCAACACATCGCGCAGGGTGAAATACAGGGGGTAATCAAAAAGGGTGGAAGCTCCGGAGTCAATGCCGTCATAACGTTTTTGTCCTCCGGCGAAAAAAGAGGTCACGTCAGGATCGGGATGAAAAACTTCGGCGATGGTGGACAGATTCGGATAAATCCGACGAAGGCCATTATGCCAGGCGGCCCAGAACTTTCGCGGAACGTAGGGAAAAGTATCCAGTCTGTAGCCGTCCAGCCCCGACGATTCCGCCCACCAGATGCTGTTTTGCAAAAGATATTGCGCTACCAGCGGATTCCCGGTGTTCAGGTCGGGCAACACGCCGAAAAACCAGCCTTCGCTGAGATTTTTGGACAGACGCGCCGGCGCGTGCGGGTCCACGAGCGTTTCGAAAGGATCATGCCGTGGTTGCTGGCCGGTGGGGCCATAAAAAGATTTGTCCAAGGGACTCGACGAGTTGCCGTGTAGGGCGACCGTGCCATGAAACCAGTCTGGCAAAGGCGGATCTTTTACCCACGGATGATTGGGACCGGTGTGATTTAAAACCGCGTCAAACAAAATTTTCATGCCCAGGTTGTGGGCAGAACTGATCAACTCCTGATAATCGTGCAAGCTGCCAAGATGCGGGTCGATAGCATACAAATCCACAGCGCCATATCCGTGATAATCCTGGGGCGCGCCGTTTTTCAGCACGGGCGTCAGCCACAACACGCTCACTCCCAGATCCTTCAGGTACGGCAAATGTTCCCGAATTCCGCGCAGGTCGCCTCCGTGATAGGCGCGTGCTCTGGAGCGATCCAGCGAGCCGGGCGCCTCTGGCGGCTGGTCATTCGTCGGATCGCCATTCGCAAAACGGTCCGGCATGAGCAGATAAATCACGTCGCTTTGCGAGAGTCCCTGAAATTTCCCCAGGGTAGAAGATCGCTGCGCTAGCGGTAGTTCGAATGCCACATTGCCGGTCGAAGTGGTGATGCGGCAGACAGCCGTGCCCGAACGGGTGTCGGTGCCAATCTTCAGCCACACGAACAGATAATCGCCTCCGGCGCTTGATTGCGTTCTCGAGACATGCACAGTGGGCAGGTTGCAAGTGACTTCCGTGGCTTGCAGGTTGTGGCCGGAGAGCAGCAGCATCACTTCGGGCGTGAGGCCGATCCACCAGCCCGGCGGTTCGATTTTGGTTACGGTGGGGGTTTTGTCGGGATTATTTTGTGCGGGCGCCGCGAAAGTCGAAGAGCAAAGAAACGTACACAAAGATATCGCGAAAAACAAGATCCCGGGCAGGCCAGGGATACTTAGCGAATATGGTTTCTGCACGCGCGGAAGCATAGGGAAGAAATGAATGCGGCGCCAGCAATGAATGACCAGTGGAAAATTTCATCGCGGCGCGAATTTTAGATAGCCGAATAGCTCTGGGACGTGGAAATTTGGTTGCGCGGTATTAGTGGGCTGCCACGAGGAATAGAAACGAGGCTCCGCAGCGCCTTCGACGCGATAGAAATTTATCCGCCAGGTGGCATGTTGATCGAACCGTTGCACCAGGCTCTTCATGGGTATGGCTAACTCAGCTGTCCAGGTTTTCGCCGCTTCATCTAGGTGAACACGCCGTATCAAACCGCTCTTAAGGTCAGCAAGCGCCCGGTCATTGATGTCGAGGTCGATCCAGTAGCCGTTGGGGCTGACCTCAAACTCTTTGTAATGGCGGAGGGTACTCGGATCCGGCTGCAGAAAAACTTCCGCCACGTCGCGATCCCACAATTTGTCGCGACGGCCATTGGGTTCGGCGTCGTTAAACACCGTGATGACCTTATAGCGTGCTACAAATTTCAGATAGAGAGTTTCTGGAGTCCACAAGATCCGTACTTCCGTGGAGCGCTTCGGATCAGCGTTTTTTGCTTGCCAGTCGGCGTCGAAATGCACAGGGTGAGCGATGTTCCAAGAGTTCGCCATGGGAAATCCGGAATCGTCCAGCGTGCCGTTGTACAAAGTCGCCACTACCGTGCGCAGTGAATTCACGGCAGCTTGCTCCGCAACGCAGCGCTCCTCACTGCAAAATGCGCGACTGTTGGGCTCCCCGCCGAGGGGCGAGAACACGCTGGCCAGCAGGATCGATGAGATTTGTACGATTCGGACACGACCCAGCTCTTGTTTAAGGGGGCCAACCTTTTGCGCACCATGCCTCTTTCGGCGCCTGTTTTCATTTATTCGCCATGCTAGCATTAGTGCTCCATCGTATAACTTGCCGATTTGTGTAGATTTGCCAGGAGCAAGCATGGTCGAGCCGCTTTCCACCGTCGCATCCATCAACTCAGAAGAATACTCAACAAAGCGGCAACGCCGCGCGCCGGACGAGTTCAAGCACATCAAGTTTAAAGCGGAAGGCAGCGTCGCGCGGATCACTCTCAACCGCCCGGAGCACAATCTTCTTAACGAGTCCATGCTGCGCGAACTTTCCGACGCGGTGTCTTTTGCGGGCGAACGCGACGAGATCAAACTCATCGTGCTGGACTCCGCCTGCCGCGTATTTTGCGGTGGTATAGATGTCGGAGAATATACCTCGCAACGGGTATTTCAGATGCTGGATGCTTTTCATGCGGCGTTTTCGGGGATGCTGGAGACTTCGAAGCCGGTCATCTGCGTGGTCAACGGGCCGGCGATAGGCGGCGGCGCGGAATTGGCCGCGTTCGGTGATTTCGTGATCGCCACTCCTAAAGCGCGATTTGCGCAGCCGGAAATTTCTATCGGGGTCTTTCCCCCGCTGGCTTCGACGATTTTGCCTTTTCTGGTCGGCCCAAAAGTCGCGCTGGAGCTGGTATTGACCGGCGAGCCGGTTACTGCCGAGCGGGCGTTGGAACTGGGCCTGGTGAATCGCCTGGTGCCGGAAGTTCAACTTCAGCAAGCGGTATCGGACTTGATTCATCGCATTACCAGCCACTCCGGGCCGGTGCTGACCATGGCTAAGCGCGCGATTCTTGGCGGCATGGGCATGTCGCTGAAAGATGGCTTGAAACATTCCATGAACATTTTCCTGAATGAACTCTATCGTCTGGAAGATTCGCAGGAAGGCGTGCGCGCGCTGGTGGAGAAACGCAAGCCGAACTGGAAGAATCGCTGAACGATTGGTGGTAAGCACGCGACGACGTGCCGTGGAATTGCGTAAGCGTTGACACTGTTCCTGCCTCGACATACACTCACTTTTCAATTTGCAGGCATGGGCAGCGGGGAAGGCCGTGAAAATCGGCCGCGGTCCCGCCACTGTAAGCGGCTCTCGAGCCGTAAGCCAGGCCACCCTCCTATGCCGCAGAGGCTGCGCGCTCTTCGCGAGAAAGAGCGCTGCTGTGAAGCCCCGCCGTCTCGCGGGGCGTTTTTTTTTGGCGCCGGTCTTTTCTGAATTGGAGTGAATCGAAATTTTGAAACACACCAGTCGCATTGGATGTCATACATCGCGCCGCCTCGCGAGTTGGGCTGCCAGGCCGTCGCTGTGGAGGGGAGAAGTTTTTTTGCTGGTGCTTCTCGCCGCATCGAGCGCGCCGGTGTTTGCGCAGACCACGCATCCAACGCCGGAATTTCGCGATGTAATCGACGAAACCGGCCGCACCGTACATTTGCCCCAGCCGGTGAAGCGCATCGTTTCCCTGGCTCCGAGCCTGACGGAAACTGTTTACGCACTTGGGATTGCAGGACCGGCTCGTGGGCGATACCGATTATTGCGATTATCCCGCTGACGCGCAGAACAAACAGAAAGTGGGCGGCGCAATTAATCCGAGCCTGGAGGAAATTGCCCATCTGAAGCCCGACGTGGTGCTGGTGACGCAGCCATTTGAATACTCTGGAGACCGTGCATTCGCTGGACGCGCTGGGGATTCGCATCGTACGCTACGGATCCTCGCAGATGTGGATGAAATTGTGGCTTCGATCGAAACGGCTCGCCGACGTGCTAGGTGCGCCGGAAGCAGGAATAGCGGTGGCCGAAGATCTGCAGAAGCGGCTGGATGTTCTGCGGCAAAAAGTTGGCTCATTGCCGCCGCGCCGAGTGCTGTTCGTGGTGTGGACCGATCCGCTTATTTCCGTCGGAAAGATACATTTATCGCGGACGCCTTGCGGCGCGCGGGAGCGGTGTCCATCGTGGATTCGAAACAGGATTGGCCGCAAGTGAATCATGGAAGAAGTTGCGCGACTTGCAGCCGGACATCCTGGTGTTTGCCGATTCGCATTCGGAGGCGGTGCCGCGAAACATGGATGCCCTGGCAACCAGGCCTGGCTGGAGAATTCTGGATGCGGTGCGCGACCGCAAATTCGCGGTGATCAGCGACGCCGTGAATCGGCCTGCGCCGCGCATCGTTTCCGCAATAGAAGACCTGGCGGCCAAGCTGCATCCCGAAGCATTCGCGGGAAGCATCCGTGGCGAGCTGAATCGCGGCGTGCACACGACAATTAGCGGAGATCGAAGTGTGTTATGCGCCCGCTGACACTGCGACGACTTGTTGCTGCAGTGCGCTGATTCTTGGCGCGATTTTGTTTGTCGTGGTGATCGTCGCGTTGAAGGTTGGCGCTGTGCAGGTTTCGCTATGGGGCTTGGGACGCGATCTGCTGCGCGTGCTTTATCACCACGGCGAAGAAATCAAAAGCGATTACGGCCTGATCGTGATGGACATTCGCCTGCCGCGAATCTTACTGGCGAATTTTTGTGGGCGCGTCGCTGTCGGTGGCCGGCACCGGATTTCAGGCATTGCTGCGCAATCCGCTGGCCGATCCTTATGTGCTGGGAGTCTCCAGCGGCGCGGCACTGGGTGCGATTCTGGCTTTGATTGTTGCGCCGCACTCTGCCGCTGTCGCCGGCGGTGGCGGATTTGCTGACGCCGTTGGGCGCATTCCTGGGAGCGCGGCGCGACGATTGCCGCGGTGTATTTTCTCGGGCGTCGCGAAGGGCAGATTGACAGCACCACGCTGCTGCTCGGCGGCAGTGATTACCGCGTCATTTTTTCCGCAGTGATCATGTTTCTGATGACTTCGCTGACCGGCAGCAATTTGCGGGGCATGGCTTTCTGGCTGATGGGCAATCTTTCGACTGTCGCTGCAGCGCAGCGTGTATTGGGTGCTGGGCATTGGCTTCTGTGGTGGCCGCTGGGGCGATTTACACCACGGCGTCGGATTTGAATTTGCTGTTGTCGGGCGAAAAAGAAGCCATGCACCTGGGCGTGGATGTGCCGCGTGTGCGCCTAGTGGTTTACATCGCCGCGTCGGTGCTGACCGGGACTGGCGGTTTCGGTGAGCGGGGCGATCGGCTACGTGGGGTTGCTGGTGCCGCATGTGATGCGGCAATTTTATGGATCGGATCACCGGATTCTGATGCCTACCGCGGCGCTTGGCGGAGCCATCGCGGTGGTGATTGCCGATACCATTGCGCGCACGATTGTTTCGCCCGCGGAACTTCCGGTCGGCGCCATGACCGCGCTTGTCGGCGCGCCGCTGTTTATTTATTTGCTGCGCAGGAGGCATCGCGTGACGCTGGTCGCGCGACCTCCGGCAAGTGCCGCGATTCGTTCGCCGCTGGAGGCGGCGCGCGCGAACAACGATGTGCGCCTGAGCGTCGAGCAGGTGAGTTACGCGTATTCGCCGAATCCTTCGCAAGCGCCGCTCTTCACTCTGGAGGCGGCCAGTTTTCAGGCGCGCGCCGGCGAAATTGTGGCGATTCTGGGGCCGAACGCGAGCGGAAAATCTACTTTGCTGAAATTGATTGCCGGGTTCGCTGGCGCCGCTTTCCGGGCGGGTGCTGCTGAATGGATTTGAGACGCATGCGCTGACGGCCAAAACGCGCGCGCAACGCATCGCCATGGTGCAGCAGGAAAGCACCTTGTTGTTTCCGTCGCGTGCGTGGGAATTTGTTTTGCAAGGGCGCCATCCGCACGGGCGCTCGTTGCGCTTCGAAAGCGACGCCGACGTGGCCATTGCAAGAAATGCGCTGGCACAGGTGGGCGCGGCGGAATTGAGCGATCGCTGGATGGCGGAACTTTCCGGCGGCGAAAAGCAGCGAGTGATTCTGGCGCGGGCGCTGGCGCAGCAGCCGCTGCTTTTGCTGCTGGATGAACCGACATTGCATCTGGACATCGCCGCGCAGGTGGATCTGCTGCATGGCTTGCGGCGCCTGGCGGTGGAAAATCGCTACACCGTGGTAGTGGTGACGCACGAATTGAATCTTGCCGCTGAATATGCCGATCAGGTGGTGCTGATTCAGCGCGGGAAGTGCCTGCGTGTCGGCCCGCCTGTCCGCGGTATACCAGCGCGAATTGCTGGAACAGGTTTTTCAAACGCCGCTCACCGTGGATCTGGGTTCGTCGGGACGGCCGCGCGTGAGCGTCGTGGCCGAGCGGCAAGAAGGCAAATAGAGTTTTGTAAGTTGGATTTTTCGCGCTGCGTGTTTCTGTCGCAGCATTTACTTCACCCCTAGCGGGCCTGGCCCGATGACAATCACCGTGGATTTCGTGCTCGGGAAGACGGTTAGTTGAACGGATTTGCAGTTCAACTAAACAAGCCGTCGCCGCCGCGCGACTGTAAGGCGGAAATTCATTTCGGAGCCACTTCAGCGCGTCGTGCTTTAACGACGACCGCGGAGGGAAGGCCCGAAGTAGCAGTGCCGCCAAGCCAGGAGACCGGCGAAATCCGCAACCTGCGTGAGTGTTCTTCACGCGGGACAACCTTCAGAGCTCCCGCGCGTGAGGGAGCGGAGGATAAAATGAAGACTAATTTTCTGCGGTTGTCGGTTTTCCTGTTTTTCGTTGTCCGTTTCGAATTCCCTCTCAGCAGCTCAAACGCATCCCCCAGTTCAAAGTAATTCTGCAGATGCGTCCATTTCCGGAGTGCTGCTGGATACCAGCGGGGGCTGCAGTCGCCGATGTGGTGATCACCGCTACGATCGAAGGCCAGCGCGGATGCGCCGCTGGCGTCCACTACTTCAAACGCCGACGGAAGTTACACACTTGCTGTTGCCGCGGGCCGCTACCGCGTGCGATTCGTGCGCGAGCCGTTCCGATCCGTGGAACAGATTGTCGAGGTACGTCCCGGCGATTCGCTTACTTTGAATCCCCGTCTGACTCTGGAACGCTTGTCGTCCCAAGTGGTGGTCACCGCTCAGGCTGAGCCTACGTTGCTCGAACAAGCCACCACCGGCGTCTCGGTTATTTCCAGGGAAGAGATCGATGCGCGCCAGTCCGTGGCACTGGCCGACGCCTTGCTATTCACTCCGGGTGTGACCATTGGCAGAACAGGAGCCGAAGGCGGCACCGCTTCGATCTTTTTGAATGGCGGCAATTCCAACTTCACTAAAGTGTTGGTGGACGGCGCGCCGATCAATCCTCCGGGCGGAGCAGTGGATTTTTCCAGCCTGACGCTCGACAACATCGACAAAGTGGAAATCGTGCGCGGCGCCGAAAGCGCCATCTATGGAACCGACGCGGTCTCCGGCGTGGTGCAGTTGTTCACGCATCGCGGAGAGACGCGCATTCCTGAGGCCAGCGTGTTTGCGGAGGGCGGCAGCTTTTCTTCCGCGCGTGGCGGCGCGCAGATTGGGGGAGCGCTCGGCGGATTCGATTATTCGGCGGCGGCTTCGTATTTCGAAACCGACGGCCAGGGGCCCAACGACAGCTTCATCAACCGCACTTTGTCGGCAAATTTCGGCTATCGTTTCAGCGAGGCGAATCAGTTGCGCTTTACGCTGCGCAACAACACCAGCAATGCGGGCATCCCCGGCCAGACGTTTTTTGAGCCGCCCAATCTGGATCAGACTTACGACCAGCACATTTTCAGCGCCAACGCGCGTTGGGATTTTTCTACCGGCAAACACTGGCGGCATGAAATCAGCGGCGGCGAATCCTACACCCGGCAGCACAATAACAATCCAGCCCAGGACTTTTTTGCCACGGATCCGGGCGCGTTTTGCCCGCAGGAAAATCCTAGCGGCGGTGGCGACCGCGGAATTCTGCGATTTCACCGGGGAGAGCCGCTTTCAGTACAACCGCGCCAATGTGAGTGCGCAGACTTCTTACCTGCTGGCGAACTTTGCGGCCACAGCTGGCTATGAATATGAAGTGGAGAACGCGGCGCTCTCGACGGTGAACGTAAATCATGCCCGCCGAAACAACCAGGGCGGGTATCTGGATTTTCGCTACCGTCCACTTCGACGGCTGACATTGAACTTCGGCGCACGCGCCGAAGCCAACGCCAATTTTGGAACCCGGGTGGTTCCGCGGGCCGGCGGCTCGGTGGTGCTGCGTTACGGCTCCGGTATTTTCGGCGATACCGTTGCGCGCGCCTTTTACGGACAGGGGATTAAAGAGCCGCGCTTCGACCAAACTTTGGGCGACAACTTTGGCGACTTCGGAAATCCACTGCTGAAACCGGAGTCCAGCAAGAACTGGACGGCTGGCCTGGAGCAGAAATTGTTGAATGATCGCGTGCGCCTGTCCGCTGAGTATTTCTACAGCAGCTTTTACAATATCGTCAGTTTCGCCTTCTGTTTTGCTGACCCGACCGACCCGACCATGAACAGCTGCAATCTCACCATTCCGGGGGCGCCGCCGAGTTTTGGGTATTTCTTCAATACCGATCGCGCGCTGGCACGAGGGATCAACCTGGCGGGCGAAACGAGATTCAACCGCTGGCTTAATCTGTCGGGAAATTATACCTACGACGACACGCGAGTCCTGCAGGCGCCCAACGCCTTTGACCCCTCGGAATTGCCGGGGAATCATCTTCTTGCGCCGCCCGGTAAATTCCGGCTCGCTCACGCTCAATGCGGCGTGGCGCCATTTCGGTCTCACCATGGGCGGTTATTTTTCCGGCGTGCGCACCGACGCGGATTTTCTCGGCCTCGGGCTTATCAAGTAACGCGGGCTACGCGAGGTTCGATGTCGCCGCGCACTACAACTTTGGCCGCGGGATCACCGTCTACGCGCGGGCGCAAAATCTTTTCGACAAGCAATATCAGGATGTCCTCGGATACCCGGCGCTGGGGCGCGACGCTCGTGTCGGCGTACGGTACACCTTCAAAGGGCGCAACTGACGGAGATGCGCGAGCCGGTTCTTTTCTGCTGGAGCGGCGGAAAAGACAGCGCCATGGCCCTGCACGCACTGCAGCAGGACCCGCAGGTGCGCGTGACGGCGCTGCTCACCACCGTGACGGAAGGCTACGACCGCATCAGCATGCACGGTGTGCGTCGCGAACTGCTGCAGCAGCAGGCGCACAGCATCGGCCTGCCGCTGCACGAAGTGTTAATTCCGCCGCATTGCGTGAATTCCATCTACGAAGCGCGCATGGAAGCCGCTTTGCGAATCCATCTTGAGCAAGGGATTCGCAAAGTGGCCTTTGGCGATATTTATCTGCAAGATTTGCGGGCTTACCGGGAGAAAAACCTGGCGATGCTGGGGATGACGGCGTTGTTTCCCATCTGGAAACGAGACACCCACGAGCTGATTGAAAGTTTCCACGCCAACGGTTTTCGTTCTGTAGCGGTTTGTGTGGATTCAAAAGCTCTGGACCGAGGATTCGCCGGCCGCGAACTGGACCAATCTTTCTTTGAGGATCTGCCGCTGCAGGTGGATTGGTGCGGCGAGCAGGGAGAATTTCACACCTTTGCTTTTGAAGGGCCGATTTTCAGCGAGCCGATTCGCTTTCGAATTGGTGAGCGCGTAGAACGGGATGGATTTGTGTTTTGTGATCTCTTACCGGAAAAGGAGAACCTAAATTATGCAGCAGCCAACAGCCACGCATGAAAATGTCCTTCGGAGTCTATTGATCGTTGCGATGATTTTGTTTGCGGCGGTGATTCGAATCGTTCCGCATCCCTGGAACCTAACGCCGGTAGGGGCCATGGCGCTGTTTTCGGGGGCGGTCATCCGCAATCGCTTGCTGGCTTTTGTGGTTCCGTTACTGGGCCTGCTGGCTGGTGATCTGTTCATCGGCTTTCATATCTTGATGCCGGTGGTGTACGCCAGTTTTCTGGTTAGCATCGTGATCGGTTGGCTGCTGCGGGAGCGGCGCTCCATCCCTCGGTATTGGCGGTGCGGTCTTGCTGGGAGCGTTGCAGTTTTTCCTGATCACCAATTTCGGAGTGTGGATGATTTTGAATTCTTATCCCACGGACTGTCACCGGCCTCGCGGCTTGCTACGTCGCTGGGTTGCCGTTGTTCTGGAATACGCTGGCGGGAGACGCGTTTTTCTCCGCACTTCTCTTCGGCGCACTTTTTCTGGCGGAACGCACGCTATCCGGCATTCAGGCCAGACGCCGTGGCCGCTTCGTGACGGCCGGTCCAGAAACCGGTGCAGCCTGATGCTATAATTTCGGATTCGCTATGAATAAATCAGCTCCAGAATCGGCGGCTATTGCACCTGAAGTGCTCGCCAAATACGAGCCGGTGATCGGGCTGGAAGTACACGTACAGCTGTTGACGAAGAGCAAAATTTTCTGCGGCTGCGCTAATCGTTTTGGCGATGCGCCCAATTCGAATGTTTGCCCGGTTTGCCTGGGACTGCCCGGAACTCTGCCGGTGCTGAACCGCCGCGCGGTGGAAATGGGCATGCGCGCTTCGCTGGCGATCAATTGCACGGTGCACGAGCATTCGCGATTCGCGCGCAAGAATTATTTTTATCCCGACTTGCCCAAGGGCTATCAAATTACGCAATACGAATTGCCGCTGGCCACCGGGGGCTGGATCGAAATTGATTTGCCGGCCGGCAGAAAACGGATTGGCGTCACGCGCCTGCACCTGGAAGAAGATGCCGCCAAAAATCTTCACGAGGGTTTTTCCGAGTCAGCCACCAAGGCGTACATCGACTACAACCGCGGCGGCACGCCGCTGAGCGAAATCGTATCGGAGCCGGACATGCGCACGCCGGAAGAAGCGTACGCGTATCTGACCACGCTGCGGCAGATCCTGCTCTACACCGGAGTGAGCGATTGCAACATGGAGGAAGGCTCGCTGCGTTGCGACGCGAACGTGAGCGTACGCTTGCGCGGGACGGAGACGTTTGGAACCAAGGTGGAAGTAAAAAACCTGAATTCGTTCCGCTACCTGCAGAAAGCGCTGGAATTCGAGATCGAGCGGCATATCGGCGTGCTGGAGAGCGGCGGAAAAATCCTGCAGGAGACGCGGTTGTGGAATCAGGCTGAAGGGCGCACCGTTTCCATGCGCTCCAAGGAAAAGGCTCACGACTATCGTTATTTTCCGGAGCCGGACTTGTTGCCGGTGCATGTAAGCGCGGCGTGGCAGCAGGAAATTCTCGGTGATTTGCCGGAATTGCCGGAAGCGAAGCGCGCGCGATTGATAAAGGATTACGGCATCACCCCGTATGATGCGGAAGTGCTGGCTACGAATGCGGAGCTGGCGAACTATTTTGAGGCGGCTACCAAAGCAGGGGCTTCGGGGAAAAATACCGCCAACTGGATGCAGACTGAATTGCTGCGCCGGCTGAACGATTCCGGCAAAACGATTGAGTGCCAGCCCGATTTCTCCGGCGGCGCTGGGCGAATTGGTGAAACTTGTGGAATCCGGAAAGATTACCGGGGCCATCGGGAAAAAAGTGTTTGCGACGATGTTTGAATCGGGGCGCGGTGCGGCCGATATCATTGCGGCCGAAGGCTTGGCTCAAACTGTAGATGTGACCGCCATCGAACAAGCTGCGCGCGAAGTGATCGAGAAAAACCCCGATAACGTTGCCAAATTTAAGAGCGGCAACGAAGGTGTGTTTAAGTTTTTTGTGGGCCAGGTGATGAAAGCCACGCGGGGGCAGGCCAATCCTCAAGCGATCAACGATATAGTGCGAAAATTACTTTCGGCTTGATTTGAAGCGAGAGTTTTGAACTCCTGCCAAAACAACTAGGACTGTTTTTCAACCAGGCGGGCGCGCGAAACAGTACGCGCTTCGGGATGCTTGGGAGTCCAGTCTTCCGGCGGAAAAGCCACGCGCCAAAAATTCGGCTGCGGGGTGGAAAATTCCAGGCCGATCTCGGCTTTGCCTTCGCGGACCGGGCCCAGAAACACGACCTGACAGTCCTCTTCCTCTTCGGTCATCTTGTGCTTCATTTTTAATTTGCTGCCGCTGGTGATGCGGTTGTTGAGCGCGATCAGCGCGCCGTGAGCGTTGATGGCCAGCGTGGCAGTCTCTTCTTCAAAGGATTTGTTTTGCGTATCGGTGCCGCGAATACGCACGCTGACCTGCATCAGGACGCGCTGGCTGCGGCGCCGCACGGCCGGATTGGTCACAGGATTAGCTACTTGGCTCATGACAGCCTCACTTGATTTAACTATACGCGGAGGCGGGTTCTTGTCGAGAGCTTCGTCGGAATTGTATTCAAAAGTGAACGGGCTGTGGATTTCCGATGCCCGCAAAACTATCGCTCGCGGTGTGCATCACTTATATGAAGAGCACAGTTGGAGGTATGTACTACCTAACGCTTCTTGGGCGCCGCCGGGCTTGCCGCCGGCTGCGAATCGGAGCGTTGTTCCATAGGCACGTAATGCCGCGTGTCGTAGCCAAGATAGATCTGGCGTGGCCGGGCGATTTTCTGCTCCGGATCGAGCAGCATTTCTTCCCATTGCGCAATCCAGCCGGAAGTGCGCGGAATGGCGAACAGCACCGGGAACATGGTCATGGGGAAGCCCATGGATTGATAGATGAGGCCGGTGTAAAAATCCACGTTGGGGTACAGCTTGCGCTTCACGAAATAATCATCTTCCAGAGCGATGCGCTCGCATTCCAGCGCGATTTCCAGCAACGGGTTTTTACCCATCAGATCGAAAACTTCGTAGGCCACGCGCTTGATGATGCGAGCGCGCGGGTCGTAATTCTTATAAACGCGATGGCCGAAGCCCATCAGTTTCACTTCGCCGGCTTTTACGCGCTTGATGAACTCCGGAACTTTCTGCACCGAGCCGATTTCCATCAGCATGCGCAACACTTCTTCGTTGGCGCCGCCGTGCAGCGGGCCGTAAAGAGCGGCGATGGCCGCGGCCGTAGCGGAGTATGGATCCACGTGCGAGCTGCCGACTCCGCGAATGGTGTTGGCGGAACAATTCTGCTCGTGGTCGGCGTGCAGGATGAAGAGAATATCCAGCGCGCGCTCCAGCGTGGGATTCGGGCGATAGCGCGTCTCGGTGGTGCGGAAAAGCATGTTCAAGAAATTTCCGGGATAGCTCAGATCGTTGTCGGGATAAACGAACGGCATGCCCAGCGAATGGCGATAAGAGAAGGCCGCGATAGTGGGCATCTTGCCGATGAGGCGATAGGTCTGCTTCTTGCGCGACTCGGGACTGAAAATATCCTTGGCGTCGTGATAGTAGGTGGAGAGCGCCGCGATCGTGGAAATCAGCATGCCCATGGGATGGGCGTCGTAGTGAAAACCGTCGAGAAACTTCTTGATGCTCTCGTGGATGAACGTGTGATGCGTGACGTGATAGGTCCAGTCTTTCAGCTGCGCTTCGTTGGGCAGCTCGCCGTTGAGCAGCAGGTAGGCGGTTTCGAGATAGGTGCTTTTTTCAGCGAGGTCTTCGATGGGATAGCCGCGGTAGCGCAGGATGCCGGCGTCGCCATCGATAAAAGTAATTTTGCTGATGCACGAGGCGGTGTTATTGAACGCCGGATCGTAACTCATCATGCCGAATTCAGTGGCTTCGACCTTGATCTGGCGCAGATCGGCGGCGCGAATGGCGTCGTTGACGATGGGAATTTCGTAATTTTTGCCGGTGCGATTATCGGTGATGGTCAGCGTCTCTCGGGGTATGGCGGAACCCTCTGATTTTCTGGATTGGGTGGCCGACGGAGCGGATTCCATGCAAAACCTCGGAGGCAGCTGGACAGGTGCCTAGGCCCACTTTACACCAAAGCGGGCGTTAGCCGGAAATGAACGGGGTATGGAGCCAAATCGGAAGTCAAACATTCGTTTAGCGTTGAGACCGACTGGGCGGCGGGGGAAAGAGCGCGAGGTCTGGCCCGCGGCTGTCAATGCGCCTCTTGACAATAGTCGTTATAACAAGTATTATGCCTGGAGTTCATGGAGGGCAGCATGATTAACATTCGCAAGAGCAACGAACGCGGGCACGCCAATCACGGTTGGCTGGACAGTCATTTCAGCTTTTCCTTTGCCGACTATTTTGATCCCGAGCACGAGCAGTTTCGCACCCTGCGGGTTTTGAATGACGACCATGTCGCCGGTGGCGCGGGTTTCCCGAATCATCCCGCACCGGGATATGGAAATTGTGACGTATGTACTGGATGGCGCATTACAGCACCGCGACAGCATGGGCAACGGCTCGGTGATCAAACCCGGCGATGTGCAGTACATGAGCGCGGGGACGGGCGTGACACACAGTGAATTCAATCCATCGCAAGAGCCGCTACATTTGCTGCAAATCTGGATGCTGCCAGAGAAACGCGGTTTTAAGCCGGCTTACGACCAGAAGACTTTCAGCGCGGAAGAAAAGCGCGCCAGGCTGCGCCTCGTGGCTTCACCGGATGGCGCGGACGGCTCGGTGAGAATCCGGCAAGACAATTCTTTGTACGCCACCATTCTGGATAAGGATGAGACCGTGCGGCACGAATTGCGGCCGGGACGGCACGCATACATTCAGGTGGCGAAGGGACAGGTCAAGTTGAACGGCACACCGCTGCAGGAAGGCGACGGCGCGGCTATCTCGGATGAGAAGAGCGTGGAGTTAACGGGCGTGAAAAACGCTGAAGTGCTGTTGTTTGATTTGGTGTGATAGCCGGGTTCAATACCTCAGAGCGTATGGCGCGTGACAGGTTTTTATGCGGTCTTTTATTAACGCAGGTAACTTAAGGTAGATAATATAACCTATTGGTTATCATGTCGTGAGGATTCAGGTACAATCGCCATGTCATGTCCGAGCGTAGAGAAAAATCACAGATGATCGGCGATTTGTTGCGAGAAGTAGCGATACTGTGGGCTGCTCTTTATCCCCTTGAGGCATACCTGTCCAACAAATTCGACTGGTCTTCATGCGGCTGGACGTATACTTGTGCTGCTGCACTGCTGTATCTCGGAATGATTCTCGAGGGTACCGAGGGGACATGAACTACCTAGAACCTAGACTTGCTGCTTTTGGTTTTTGTTTGGTGGCCTTCTGTGTGGGCTTGCTTTTCCGCCGACAAGAACGACGACGCAAGCAAGCCGACGGCAACCGATGAGCAGTACCCATCGAAATGTAATTGCTCTCAGCCGATAGATAACAATCCTGAATAAATTATAGCGTGGTAGTTCTCCGCTCAACCGCGGGTGCGTTTGAATTCGCGCATGAACGTAGTGAGCGCCTGCACGGCTTCGGGGGTGACGGCGTTGTATAGCGAGACGCGCATGCCACCGACCGAGCGGTGGCCGGGCGTGCCAGCGAGGCCGGCTGCGGCGGCTTCTTTGGCGAACTGTTTTTCGATGGCTTCATCGCCGCCAGCCACGCGGAAGACGACATTCATTTTGGAGCGTGACTCGCGCTCCACCGGGCAGGAGTAGTAGCCGCCGTCCTCGATGGTGTCGTAAAGCAGCTTGGCCTTGGCGTCGTTGCGCGCTGTAATCGCGGGGATGCCGCCTTCGGACTCAATCCACTCGAGCACCAGTCCCACGATGTAGATCGCGAAGGTGGGCGGCGTGTGGTACAGGGATTTTTCCTTGATGTGCGTGCGGTATTGCAAAAGCGTGGGCAGATTTTTGTCGGCGCGCTCGGCCAGATCTTTGCGCACGATCACGATGGTGACGCCGCTGGGCCCGAGATTTTTCTGCGCTCCGGCAAAGATCAAGCCGTATTTTTTCACGTCCATGGGGCGTGAAGCGATGTCGGAAGACATATCGGCGACCAGCGGCGCGCTGCCGGTGTCAGGCAACGTTTTCCATTGCGTGCCTTCGATGGTGTTGTTGGTGCAGATGTGCACGTAGGAGGGGTCGGAAGAAAACTTCATTTCATTCTGCCGCGGCAGCCGCGCGAATTTTTCTGCTTCGCTGGAGGCGGCGATGTTGTGCAGAATTCCTTTTTTCAGTTCGCCGATGGCTTTGGTGGTCCACATCCCGGTGTGCAGGATGTCCACCGGTTTTCCGGGCAGGCACAAATTCATGGGCACCATGGTGAACTGGCCGCTGCCGCCGCCCTGCAGAAATACCACCGCGTAGTCGTCGGGGATGACGAGGAGCTGGCGCAGGCGCGCTTCGGCGTCGGCAATGATGCTTTCGAACTCGGGCGAACGGTGGCTCATCTCCATCACCGACATGCCACTGCCGCGCCAGTCGAGCAATTCCTCGCGGATGCGCTCCAGCACCGGCAGGGGCAGCGCGCCGGGGCCGGCGTTGAAGTTGAAGGCGCGCTTGGAAACTTGGGGAAGACTTGTGGACGTGGTCACGATTTGCGAGATTCCTCTCAGCTGATTTTTCGGGCGTTGTAGCGGATGAGTTGCAACGAGCGCCGGACGATGGATGCCAGGCTTCTAGAATAACAGAACCCCGCTGGACCTTTTATTACGCCCGGGCATCTGGTTGCTGCCGGTAGAGGGTGACACGAAACTTGTCGAATCAAACGGTTACTAGAGTTCTAGACACCTGGAACCTTCGGTTCATTGACGGGCACCGTGCAAAAATCGATTCTGGACAGGTCATGGAAGAACGCAGAAAGAATCAGCCCGGACGTGGCGAGCGCCGGGCCGCCGACGCCAATCGCATCGCGGACGCACTTAAAAGGCGCGGGCGCATTTCGATGTACGTGCAGGGCACGGGCATGCTGCCGCTGGTGCGGCCGGGTGACGTTGCGCTGATTCGCAGGGACAAGCTTGAAAACATGCGCTCGGGTGACGTCGTGCTGTTCCAACGCGGTAATCACCTGCTGGCCAAGCGCATCGGCGAAGAAGACGAGCTGTCGGCAGACCGCGACGTGACGATGGACGGCGAAGATTACGAGAATTCAACGAATCCAGCGGATGAGCAGGAATGCCTGGGGCAGATTGTGCGGCTGCATCGCAAAGCAGAAGAAATCGACATGACCTTAAGGAAACGCCGATTGCCGCCCTGGTGTCGAAGGTGCTGCGTCCCGCGCGGCGTTTGAAGCAGTCTTTGCAGTTGTCAGACGAAGCCAGCAGCTAATATTACTTTACGGGCGATTCCACCAGCGCGAACTCCACGCGCTTGCGCATAGGATCGATGCGTTCGGCGCGAACGCGCACGGTGTCGCCCAGACCCCACTTGCGTTGCGTTGTTTTTGCGCCGCGGCCTTTGCCATAGCCTGGTTGATCGCGACGGCCGCCTCGCCGCCCACCGCTGTCCCGGCCTCCCGCGAGGGAAACGATAGCGTGATCGCTTTCGCGAAACGCGCAGCGCGTGCCGGCGGCTTCTTCCAGCGCGCCGATGGGTATCAGCCCCTCGACAAAAACTTCGAACAATTCCACGAAGCAGCCATATTTCTGGACGGAAATTATCAGCGCATCGTATTCTTCGCCAAGATGCTGCTCCATGAACTGCGCAGTCTTCCAATCCATTAATTCGCGCTCGGCGCCGGTGGCGCGGCGTTCCGCTTCGGAAGTTTCGGTGGCCATTTCGCCAAGTTCGTGCAGGGAATAAAGTTTGGCTTCGCCGTTTTGGGGGTCGCATGGAACGAGTCGAATCTGGACGGACGTCAGAATGACTACCGGAGCTGGGCGGCTTGGCGTGCGGATGCTCCAACGCCCATTTCAAAATACGGTGCACGATCAAATCCGGATAGCGGCGGATGGGCGAAGTGAAATGCGTGTATTCGTCGAAGCCCAGCGCGAAATGGCCGAGCGCTTCCGCGGCGTAGCGCGCCTGCTTCAGCGAGCGCAACATCAGGTAGGAAATGATGCGCTCCTCGGGCTTGCCGGTCACTTTGCGAATCAGCCGCTGGTAGTGCTGCGGGGTGATGCGCAAATCCACGCCCGGCAGGCTGACTTTCATTGCCGCGCTCGCGGCCCTTGCCGTAAGAATCCTGCCTGCCCGCGCGCGCGGGTGCGGGCGTTTTCCCATGGCGCACCGCGATTTCGCGCTGGTGCAGATTTTCGACGCCCAGGGAATATCCGAAAGCGCGCGCCAGCTCTTCGAACTCCAGAACTTTCTTGGCGTCGGGTTGCTCGTGCACGCGATGGAGCGACTCGATTCCACGTTGCGCCAGATAACTGTCCACCGCGCGATTGGCAGCCAGCATGAATTCTTCGATGAGGCGATGCGCGATGTTGCGCTCGCTGCGGCCGATGCTGACCATGCGCTGCTGGTCGTCGAAAGCGATGACCTGTTCGGGCAGATCGAAATCTATGGAGCCGTGTTCGTTGCGCCGCGCGTTCAGCAGCAGCGCCAGCTCTTTCATGTTGGCGAAATGCTTCGCCAGCGGGGCGTAGCGGGCGGTCATCTCGGGATCTCGTTCGATGACCTTGTTCACGTTGGTGTAGGTCATGCGTTCGAACGAGCGAATCACGCCGGGCGTCATGCGCGCGCGTTGCATGTTCCCGGCGGCGTCGAATTCCATGAGCGCGCTGAACACCAGGCGATCTTCGTGGGGCTTTAGCGAGCACATGCCATTCGAAAGCGATTCGGGAAGCATGGGGACGGCGCGGTCGGGAAAATAAACGGAGGTGCCGCGCAGGCGGGCTTCCTGATCGAGCGCGGTGCCGACGCGCACGTAATGCGAGACGTCCGCGATGTGCACCTGCAGGCGCCAGCCGCCGTCGGCGGTGCGCTCCACGTACACGGCGTCGTCGAAGTCGCGCGCGGTTTCTCCGTCAATGGTGACGATGGGTAGATCGCGAAAATCTTCGCGGCCGGCGCGCTCCGCTTCGCCGACGGGCACGGCGCGGCGTTCCGCGTCATCCAGCACCGCCTGCGAAAACACGTGCGGCAGGTGATGCTTGCGGATGATGATTTCAATGTCCACGCCCATGTCGCCAGGGCGACCCAGAATTTCCGTGACCCGGCCTACGGGTGGAAGCCCGCCGCGAGAGTAGCGCGTGATTTCCACGTTCACTACCGCGCCGTCGAGTTCAGGGAGTACCGGCAAGCGTTTGCCGCGCGCGCCCGGTTCACCTGCGGGCGCCAATCCCAACTTTTCGCGCAGAGAGGGCGTCAGTTCATCGCCGGCGGGAATTTCTATTTCCTGCTGGATGCGCACGTCGTAAGGCACGACGGTGTTGCCGCGCGAACCGTAGCGAAAAAGTCCGACCATGCTGCTATGAGCGCGGCCCAGGATGCGCACGATGGTGCCTTCCGCTCGCCGCGAACCGGTGACACCGTAGGCTGGCTTCACGCGGGCCACCACGCGATCGCCGTGCATGGCGCCTTCGATGCCGCTGGGAGGGATGAAGAGATCGCCATCAAGTTGAGGTATAGGTGTGGAGGGCACTACGAAACCGTAGCCGTCATGGTGCAGCACCAACCGGCCCTTGATTTCGTTGCGCGCCAAGATATCGGCACCGGATTCCGCGGCGCGGTCGCTTGCCGCAGGAGCGGACTGGTCGTACAGGCGTTTTGCGAAATGCTGCTTGCCGTTAGAACCAGACGCTTTCTCGCCCCCGCGCTTCGCTACGCGGTAGCGGCCGCCGGGTAATTCTTCGATGGCATTGCGTTTTTTGAGTCGCGTCAGGATTTTGAACAGCGGGCGGCGGTCGGATTTCCCCAGGTGCAAGGCGCGGGCAATATCGTTGGCGGATACTGGTTCAGTCTTAACTTGCAGAAAACGCAGCAGATTTTCGGGGCTTAGTTGTGAGGAGCGAGACATGTAAGGTTTCGGGCGACCATGTGGGTGGCCGCCACAACGATTCTACTTAAATTTTTCAATTGGGCCGAAACTTTTTGTCCGGTACCCGGGTTTCACTGGCAGGCCAACACACGACTAGCCAGTCACCCTCCGTCAGACTGGCTGGTTATTCCCCGAGAGGGGATACGAGGAGGCGGGACGACCTGGCCCGCCTCCTCATTTTTATTACGCATCCAGACCAGTCGTCACCTCGTTCGTGCGAGTAAAGCTGGAAATATTCTTCAAGGCTCGACGGTTCTCCCAGAAGTAGCTTCCTCACGCGCACCGGAAAAGCCGTCAGGCGGTTTGCAGAAGCTATCAAAGCGATTTGATGATTTCGATTTCGCCTTGCTTGCGCAGGACGTCCACGTCTACGCCACCAGTGTGGCGGTGGATGATGACATCGCATTCGCCGCCTGTTACGCCGAGGTTCTCGATGCGCACTTCTTCTATGTTGGGCGGAAGGATGGGATGAGAGAAATGTATCTGACGCTCGAGTGCCTTGACGCTCAGTCCCAGCGAGGCTTGTAACAAAAGGTACGGAGCTCCCGCGGCCCAGGCTTGCGGCGCGCAAGCCACCGGATACAGCGTGGGGCCGCTGGAGTCGTTGCGTTTGTGGAAGCCGCAGAAAAGTTCCGGCAGGCGGTGAAGGTCAACGTGCAAGCTGGCTTCGTAGAGGCCGTTCAGGATGGAAGCGACGGCGTCCTGGAAGCCGTACATCGAAAGTCCCAAGCCGATCAGCGCGTTATCGTGCGGCCAGACAGAGCCGTTGTGGTAGGACATGGGGTTATAGCGCAGTTCGCTTGAGCCGATGGTGCGGATGCCCCAGCCGGAAAATAATTGGGTGGTCATCAACTCGCGGCAAACTCTGGCGGAATGCTCCGGCGTGCCAATTTTGCAGAAGAGCGTCTGCCCGGCATTCGAAGAGCGTACCTTGCACTGCTGCTTTTTTCCGTCAAGCGCCAGCGCGTACATGCCAATTTCTTCGCACCAGAATTCTTCTTCGAAACGCTGCTGCAGGCTGTCGGCTTCCAGGTTGAGCTTCAGGGAATAGTCGTTTTCGCCGAACTCGCTGGCCAGCAGGGCGGCGGAGCGTTTGGCGGCGTAGGTATAAGCCTGCACTTCGCAGAGTGCGATGGGCGGCTCGGCTAAGACTCCATTCGCCTGGAAGACCGAATCGTTCGAATCTTTCCAACCCTGTTGGACCAAGCCGGTGTTGGAGCGGCGCGCATATTCGACGAAGCCGTCGTGATCGGCGTCGCCGTAAATATCAATCCAGCGCAGCGCAGCTTGAATGTGGGGCCAAAGCCTGGCGGCAAATTCGCGGTCGCCGGTGCGCAAAAAATAAGCCGCTGCCAGCACGATAAAGAGCGGCGTGGAATCCACGCTCCCGTAGTAGCGACCGAAAGGCACTTCCTTGAGCGCAGCCATTTCACCGCGGCGCATCTCATGCAGAATTTTTCCGGGCTCGGCGTCCTGCTCAGGAATTTCTTCGGTGGCCTGCTGTTCAGCAAGGTATTGCAAAACACTTTTCGCGATGTGCGGCGCAATCCACAGACATTCGAGCGCGGTGATGAGCCCGTCGCGGCCAAATACGGTGGCGAACCAGGGCACTCCGGCGTAGGGATATTGTCCTTCGGGATTTCCGTCGGTGAGCATGCGCAGGTCCGCTTCGGAGCGTTTCAGCCAGGCATTCACCCGTTTGTTGGAAGTGGTGATGCGGCATCTGTGCAGCCGCTCGTTTTCGTGGCGCTTGTGCAATATTTCGAACGCACGGCTGTAGGAAGCCGTGTCAGGGGCGACAGCTTCCCGTTCGCAGGCAACCGTAATAAAAACGGATTGTTCCTTCTTAGGCTCGAGCGTGAATTCATACTTGGCTTGGTGGGTGGACAGCGTCCGGGGCTTGGGAGTAAACGCGATGCGCGTTTTTCTGGTGACGTCATCGAGTCCACGATAAGAAAGAACAGCGGAGTCGCCTTCGAGGGTATCCACCAGCCGCGTGCCTTTTTTGGCTCGCTTGGTCCCGCGCACTTCAAAAATGTCGGCGAAGTCGGCTTCAAATTGAAAACTGAGGGAAACCTGCAGTGGCGTTAGACCGTAATTGATCAGGCGAATCTGTTCGTAGCAGGAAGCCTTATCGAGAAATTTGGAGCGAAATAGGTGCACGGTCTCACGCGGCAATCCATTCTCGATTTTCACGCCGTTGGAGACCGAGGTGTCGAAATTGGTCATGTCCACCGCAAGAAAAGCGTTGTCATCGCGGATGGTGGAACTCAGCAGCATGGGGGTCTGCTGATTGAGCTGCATGGTCATACGTGAAAGGTGCCGCGTTTCGGAGTGGAACAATCCGAATTGGCCCTGGCCCAGCGGCTCAATGTCGCCGTAGCGATTTAGAACGGCGAAGGTGTCGCCGTACTTGAGTACGCGTGTGCGGTCGTCCGCCAACGCCGAGGTTGCCAGGACGTAATACTGGTCTTTTACCCGAACGATATCTGCCACAAACCTATCCTGCCACGAATCAGGATTTTTTATTGAGTGATGGCCTCGGAGGAGGGGTTAACAGATGCGTCTGAGATCAGCGAACGGGTCGCAGCCACCGGTTCGATCATTGACTGGAAGAGTTCCACATACTGTTCAGCCATGCGCGTCGCGGTGAAGCGCTTTTCAAAAACGTTGCGGCACGCGGTGCGTTCTACAGAGGCGATCTTATCAACCGCGGCGACAGCCTCGTCCATGTCGTTCACGATGAAGCCCGTCAATCCGTCCTGCATCACTTCGGGAACGGACCCGCAATTGAAAGCGATGGTCGGAGTTCCGCAGGCCATGGCTTCAATCATGGTTAAGCCGAAGGGTTCCGGCCAGTCTATGGGAAACAAATATGCGTGCGCGTTGCCCAGAAATTCTCCCTTTTCATGTTCGGCGATTTCGCCCACAAATTCTATGCTGGGGTCATTCATCAACGGCTTGATCACTGTTTCGTAATATTCGCGGTCGGCGTTATCTATCTTGGCGGCCACTTTCAAGGGCATGCCCGCGCGCTTCGCGATCTCAATAGCGCGATCCAGGCGTTTTTCCGGCGAGATACGTCCGAGAAACGCCAGATATTTTCCGCCGTCCGGATAAAAAGAATGCAAGTCCACCGGCAGTCCGTGATGAATGTTCCCAACCCAGTTCACCCAGGGCAGCGGTTTACGCTGCGCTCTTGAAATGGAGATCAGCGGAGCATCCGCATAGCGTTTGTACACTGGAATCAAGTCAGCGAGATCCAACCGCCCATGAAGCGTCGTGACGCTCGGCAGCGCGCAATACCTGGAAAGCGGAAAATGCATGTAGTCGATATGGAAATGGATCACGTCGAATTCGGGCGCCATACGCATTACGTCATCAAGCATGGCGATGTGGTGCGCCAAATGATCCACGGAGTGGCTGAGGCGCAGAGAGCGCTTGCACCCGGGAACTAATTTAGCCGAGGTCTGCGAGTCGCCACTCGCAAAAAGGGTGACATCCTGACCTTGGGCGACCAATTCTTCAGTTAGAAACGAAACAACGCGTTCTGTGCCGCCGTACGTCTGGGGTGGAACACTTTCATATAAGGGGGATACCTGAGCAATTTTCACTTGGGTCTCCGCTGAGGAGCCAGCAGTACCATCAGCACCCCTAGTTTAGTCATCAAAGTTGCCCATAGGTATCCGGTAAATCCAGTAGCTCTTTGTATCCAAAGAAGCAATGCACCTGATCATTCATTTGAAAGGATTACGAACGTTCAACTTTTACGGCGCGAATGCCTCAGCAACACGCGTATATAATCAATGCTGACGGGGTAAAAACTGTCCTTCGCGATTTGCCAGCGGAGGAATGCCGAAGATACCGTGAGTCTGAATAAACCAAAAACTCTGTTGCGCGTGGTCATCGAAAAAGTGGTGCCCGAAATTGACGGGGGCCGTTTTCCGATCACGCGCACCCCGGGCGAACTTGTCATCGTTAGCGCCGACATTTTTTCTGATGGACACGATGTGATTGGCGCGAGCCTGATGTATCGGGAAGAGGGCGACGCCGAATGGCACGAAGAGCCCATGGCCCTGGTGAACAACGACCGCTGGAGCGCTGAATTCCGAGTTGGCGCCATGGGCACTTGTTTTTACACGATGCGCGCGTGGGTGGATCACTTCCAAACGTGGAGCCGCGGCCTGGTGAAAAAGGGCGACGCGGGCCAGGACTTGAGGCTGGATTTATTGACCGGCGCGCAATTGGTTGAGACCGCCGCCACGCGCGCCAACCCTGAGGAGTCCAAAAAGCTGTCTGAATTCGGCAGGCGGTTGCGCAAAATCCCAGAGGCCGATACGCCAGGGGCCGTCGCGCTCGCTGAAGACCAAGACCTGCTGGCGCTGATGTCCACTCACCGCGATCGCGCCGTTGACACCGTTTACGAAAGAGAATTAGTCATACGCGTCGACCGCGACCGTGCGCGCTTCAGCAGTTGGTACGAGATGTTCCCGCGTTCCTGCACCACTTCGGAGCAGCACCCAGGGACTCTGCGTGATTGCGCAAACTATATTGAATACGTGGCGGACATGGGTTTTGACGTTTTATATTTGCCGCCGATTCATCCCATCGGCACAACTGAACGTAAAGGCAAAAATAATTCAACCAAGCCCGAAACTGGCGCTCTCGGGAGCCCGTGGGCGATTGGTTCGAAAGAAGGCGGGCACAAAGCCATCCACCCGCAACTGGGAACGCTCGCTGACTTGCAGGCGTTGCGCGAAAAGGCCGAGAGCCATGGCATCGAACTGGCGCTGGACATCGCGTTTCAGTGTTCACCGGATCATCCTTATGTGAAGGAACACCGCAACTGGTTTCGCTCGCGCGCGGACGGCAGCGTGCAGTATGCAGAAAATCCACCCAAGAAATATCAGGACATCTATCCGCTGGATTTTGAGACCGCCGACTATCCGGCGCTGGCCGAAGAGTTGAAGAGCGTTTTTCTATTCTGGATCTCGCAAGGCATTCGCATTTTTCGCGTCGATAATCCGCACACCAAGCCGTTCGCCTTCTGGGAATGGGTGATACAGGAAATTACCTGCAAGTGCCCGGAGGTAATTTTCCTGGCCGAAGCGTTTACCCGGCCAAAAATAATGTACCGGCTGGCGAAACTAGGTTTCACGCAGTCGTACACGTACTTTGCGTGGAAAAACACCAAGGCGGAGTTGACCGAATACTTTCGCGAAATCACTGCGCCCCCGGTGAGCGACTTTTTTCGGCCTAACGTGTGGCCGAATACTCCGGATATTCTCAATAAATACCTTCAGAAGGGCGGGCGGCCGGCGTTTATGGTGCGGTTGATTCTGGCCGCTACGTTGAGCGCCAACTATGGAATTTATGGCCCGGCATTCGAGCTGGCGCAGAACGTGCCAGTGCGCGAAGACAGCGAAGAATATCTGGATTCCGAGAAATACCAGGTGCGGGTGTGGGACCGCGACGACCCGCGCAGCCTGAAAGATTTAATCCGCCGCGTAAATCACATTCGCCGCGAAAGCGACGCCTTGCAGGGCAACCTGAGCCTGACGTTTCATCCTACCGACAATCCGCAGCTCATTGCTTACAGTAAAGTCTCCGAGGACTGCGCGGAAAAAATCCTGGTGATCGTGAATCTCGATCCTGTCAACCGCCAGATGGGCTTTGTAGACGTGGTGTTGAAAGAATTTCGCCTGATGGCAGGCGAATCGTATGGACTACATGATTTGCTGACCGACAGAAAATACGCGTGGCAAGGCAGCAGAAATTATGTAGAGCTGAATCCCGCACAAATGCCGGGGCATATATTTCGGATACGGTCCTTAACGTAGTGGAGATTTTCAGTTGAGCGTCTGACGGGAGACTCGGCTCTTGGCCCTGCAGGAAGACAGCCTCTGGTATAAGGACGCAGTTGTTTACCAACTGCACGTGCGCACGTTTTGCGATAGCAACGGCGACGGCATCGGCGATTTTGTCGGACTGACCCAGCGCCTCGACTATCTGCAAGAACTAGGCACCACCGCGATCTGGCTGCTGCCGTTTTATCCTTCGCCACTGCGCGATGACGGCTACGACATCGCGGACTACACCACCGTCCATCCCGGTTATGGCACGCTCGAAGACTTCAAGACGTTTCTGAACGCCGCGCACACCCGCGGCATCCGCGTGATCATTGAAATGGTGATGAACCACACCTCGGACCAGCATCCCTGGTTCCAGGAAGCGCGCAGCTCGCGTGAGAATCCCAAACGCGATTGGTACGTGTGGAGCGATACCGACACCAAGTATCAGGGCGTGCGCATCATTTTTCTTGATACGGAAATGTCCAACTGGACCTGGGATCCGGTATCCAAATCATATTACTGGCACAGATTTTTCAGCCACCAGCCGGACCTGAACTTCGACAATCCCGCAGTGTTCGAAGCGATCTGGGAAGTCATGCGTTTCTGGCTGGACATGGGCATCGACGGCTTTCGATTGGACGCGGTGCCTTACCTGGTCGAGCGCGAAGGGACCTCCTGCGAAAATCTGCCGGAAACACACGCAGTCATTAAGGAAGTCCGCAAACGCCTGGACCAGCACTATCCGGGGAAGATGCTGCTCGCCGAAGCCAATCAATGGCCTGCGGATGTGCGCGCTTATTTTGGCGACGGGGATGAGTTTCACGCCGCGTTCCATTTTCCGTTGATGCCCAGAATGTTCATGGCCGTGAAGCTGGAGGATCGCAAACCGATCATCGAGATTCTCGATCAGACGCCGGCCATTCCGGAAAATTGTCAGTGGTGCATTTTCCTTCGCAACCACGACGAGCTGACACTCGAGATGGTCACCGACATCGAGCGCGACTACATGTACGACGAGTACGCGACCGACAAAACCATGCGGATCAACCTGGGTATCCGCCGCCGGCTGGCTCCCATGATGGAAAATGACCGGCGGCGCATTGAGCTGCTCAACGGCTTGCTGATGTCCATGCCCGGCACGCCGATCATCTATTACGGCGACGAAATCGGCATGGGCGACAACATTTACCTGGGCGACCGCAATGGCGTTCGAACGCCTATGCAGTGGAACGGTGGTACCAATGCCGGATTTTCCTTCGCCGATCCGGAACGCCTCTATTCACCGCTGATTTCCAATTCGGTCTACGGATACCAGGTCGTAAATGTGGACTCGCAAAAAAAATCAAACCACTCGCTACTTTCCTGGATGAAAGCGTTGATAAAAACGCGCAACGCTTACCGCGTCTTCAGCCGCGGCACGATGGAGTTTCTGCGGCCATCGAATCACCGGGTACTGGCTTACATTCGAGAACTGGGGAATGACAAAATCCTGGTGGTGAACAATTTGTCTTCCTCGGCGCAGGCTGTGGAGCTGGACTTGCAACGCTACAAGGGCTACATCCCTATTGAGATGTTTGGCAGAAATCTCTTCCCCAGGTTCGGCGATCTTCCTTACCTGCTGACCCTGGGCCCCTATCAGTTTTACTGGTTCCGCCTGCGCCGCATTTGACCACTGGTATCTTGAATTCCCGCGCACGCTGTCTTCGTCGGGGTTTATACCGAGAGGTATGTCTGGCCGCTTTGTGTATGATATTTGCTCCCAGTTGGCAAATTTGAACATGGTGATAGTTTTGCAAGTCAAGAGTTGAAAGTGAGCGGCGAAGTCCTTGGCGGATGAAACATTTCTTTCTGACGATCTACTTCGTCAATTAATGAGCGTCGGTGAGGTGGATCTCCTGGTGGGAATCCTCTCGCACGACAGTGCCAGCACCATGCGCACAGCCGCCCGCCTGATCGAACACAGCCTGCAAGTAAATTTCGTGCGCCAGCGAATGGCCATCATCAGCGTGGAGGGCGGTGCTGTAGAAGATGGCGTGGATTCATCGGGCAGCGATGGGGCCGCCAAGAATGGGCCGACCAAGGGTTTGAGTTCGCTGCGCACCATTCATCGCATCGCCGCGGGATTCAACTCGGCGCCGTCCGCGGGCCTGGCTTTGCGGACGATTCTTTCCTCGGCGGATCTTTTACGAGCCAAGGCTTGCGCCGTAGTTTCGCCGGCGACGGCCAGCACCGCTCCGGACTGGATCGCCAACCTGCTGCGGCCGGCTTTGCGCGACAACTACGATTTCGTCGCACCGATGTATTCGCGCCACAAATTTCAAGGCTTGCTGGCGCGCAATCTTTTATATCCCATGACGCGGGCCCTTTTTGGCCGCCGCATTCGCGAGCTTTATTCGGACGAGTGGGCTTTTTCGAGCAAGCTGGGTTCCTACTGCCTCGGCCAGGAAGTGTGGAATGAAGAGCCGGTGCGTTCAAGGCCGGAGGCCTGGATGGGAATTTCAGCGATGACCTCGGACTTCCGCTGCTGCCAGGTTTTTTTGGGCGAAAAGCCGCAGCCTCCCGCGGGTTCGGGGCCGGACATCGTGGAAGCGTTGCGGCAGACAGTGGGCAGCCTGTTCTGGTGCCTTGAAACGCGCCAGAACGATTGGCTGGGCCGCGACGGCTCCGAGCCCATTCCGACGTTCGGGCCGGAGCACGCTGTTACCACCGAGGCATCCGATCTCGATCTCGGGCACATGTTCGAAATGTTCAAGTCCGGCGTGAAGCAACTGGAGCCGGTGCTCAACTCCATTCTTAGCGCCGAGACTCACTCCAACGTGCAGACGATTGCGCAACTGGATCAGCCCGGATTTCGGTTCGGCACCGACCTGTGGGTAAAAGTGTTGTACGACTTCGCGGCTTCCTATCACCGCTCGGTGATCAATCGCGATCACCTGGTGCAGGCGCTGGTGCCGCTGTATCGCGGAAAAATTTGCTCATTTCTTATCGAACATGCCAATTCTTCGCCCGCAGATATGGAAAACGACAGCGAAACTCTGTGCGCTGAATTTGAACGCCAGAAACCGTACCTGGTAGAGAAGTGGAAAGCAGGAATTGAGGTGAAATCATGAAAGACACCATCGTTCAGGGATTAGAGCAGGCTTACTACAACCTGGTACACATGATCGCGGAATTCCTGCCGCGATTTGTGGTCATGCTGGTGATCATCGCGTTGGGATTGCTGGTGGCCTACGTGATTCGTTACGTTTTGCGGACGCTGCTGCGGCTCACCAAGCTCGATCGCGTTTCAGAAGATGCCGGCGCCTCCCGGGTCCTGCGGATGGCCGATTTGCCTTCCATGACGGAATTGTTGAGCCGCTCGATTTTCTGGATTACCTGGATCGGATTTATTCTGATTGGCGTCAGCATCCTTGGGGTAGCCGGGCTGCAGGAACAGATTTCACGATTGTTCCGCTTCCTGCCGGAAATTTTCATCGCCATGCTGATTTTATTTTTAGGGCTGGTGCTGGCGAATTTTTTGTCGCGCGCCGCGCTGCTGGCCTCGGTGAACGCTGGCTACCGTTCGGCGAAAATTGTTAGTTGGTCAATTCGTTTCGTTATCTGGATACTGGCGATTTCCATGGCTCTCGAAGAACTGGGGCTGGCACGGCAGACCGTGATCGCGGCCTTCTCGATTGTCTTTGGCGCTTCGATGCTGGGGTTGGCGATTGCTTTTGGCCTGGGTGGCCAGGGACTGGCGCGGCAAATGCTCGAGCGTCATTTGGGTGAATCCGCTAAGGAGAAATACAAAGAGCCCCAGCCGCTGTGAGGGAAAAGTATTTATGGCCGCCCCGGGTTTTGGTAGCGAAATGCTCTCCAATCTGAAAACTGAATTGCCGGCGCAGTTGCCGGGATATTTGAAAAGCCAGCGCTGGTTTGGCGCGAAAGCGCGCGAGATCAGCGGCACCCGGGTGCTGGATGTCATTCGCTTGCAACGCGCTGGACTGGACGCATTGATGTTGCTCGTGAATGTCGAGTATCAGGGCGGGGGCGCGGATTTATATTCAGTGCCGCTGCTGATTGGCGGAAGTCCGGCCGGAACGTCTACCTTGACGCTATCCCAGCGTGACGGCGCTCTGGAAACCGTGCTGGCCGACGCCCTGAAAAACGAGGCGTTCTTATCGCTGCTGCTCGAAGCCATTCAAAAAGGTTTGGTCTTCGCGGGCGAAGCGGGCGAATTACGGACATCTTCCACTCACGCGTTGCAGTTGCAGGAAACCGGTGCAACTGGAAGCCTGAGTCCTCGCGCCATCAAAGCGGAACAGAGCAATAACTCCATTGCGTACGGCGATCGGCTGATGCTGAAATTTTTTCGACGACTGGAAGAAGGCGTGAATCCCGACCTGGAAATGAGCGGCTTCCTGACCGAAAAAGCGGGCTATCAGCACACTCCGCAATTACTTGGAGCTTTGGAATATCACTCCGCCGATGGGCAGCGCATGACGCAGGGCATCCTGCAGGCGTTTGTGGCCAACCAGGGAGACGCCTGGCAATACACCATGAAATCGATTTCGCACTTCTATCGCGAGGTGGGAGAGTTCTCGATCAGGGGCGCGATTACTGCGGCTCAGGAAAATTCCGTGCGCGCATTGATCGCGCCTTTTCTGGATTCGGTGGCGTTGCTGGCCAGGCGCACCGCCGAATTGCACCTGGCGCTGGCTTCCGAGGCGGCTGCGCAGGATGCGGATTTTTCTCCCGAACCGTTCAACGCGAATTTTCAGGAAGGATTTGCGGAAGCTCTGGAAGAGCTGACCAACCGCGTTTTCAGGCAGCTACGCAAGGCCAACGAACATTTTCCGGCTGCGGCGAAAAATAAAGCGGTGGAAGTGCTCGCCGCGGAAGATGATATTCGCCGCCGCTTCCACGCTGCTTTGAGCAATTCCATTCGTGCTTTGCGCACGCGCATTCACGGCGACTATCATCTCGGGCAGGTGCTGTACACCGGCGCCGATTTCGTCATTATCGATTTCGAAGGCGAACCGGCCCGGCCGATGTCGCAGCGGCGGCTGAAACGTTCGCCCCTGCAGGATGTGGCCGGCATGTTGCGTTCGTTTCACTATGCTGCCTACGCACCGTTGCTCGCGGCCACCGGTACGGAAGAGATCAGCGGGGACCCACAAACTCTGCGTGACTGGGCGGAGGTGTGGGCGCAGTGGGTCAGCGAGCGCTATCTGAGCGAGTATTTACGAGTTGCGGGCGGTGCGCCTTTTCTTCCGCCGGTTCGCAGCGAAATGCTGGCCTTGCTGCAATTGCATGTCCTTGAAAAGGCTATCTACGAACTTGGCTATGAGTTGAATAATCGCCCGGACTGGGTGGCCATTCCGCTGGAAGGAATTTTAAAGACCTTAGCGTCAAACATTTCCTGAATCGAGGAGCGCACGTGAAGCCCATCAGAAAAGCACCGAGTCCCAAAGAAAAAACCGCAGCTAAGCCGGCGCCGGCAAAGAAACCGCAAGGTGAAGCTCCCGGTCCTGACGAACGCCGGCCCGATGTGAAAGCGGACGAAATTTACGGGGACACCAAGATCCCTGGGCACCAGCGGAAAAAGTAATTTTGAACTGCGATTGGTTAGCGATTTAAGCGCCGAGCAGTTTGTTCATCCGCGCGGTAAGGCCCTTGGCGTCAAAGGGCGCGCGCACCTTGGCGTCGTTATCGAAATATACAAAAACATCGCGCGACGCGCGCTTGGCACCTTTTTCTTTGATAACGCGCTCGGCATCTTCCGGCTCTTTTCCACGCAGCCAGGCGTGGACACGCACAGACCATTGATCGAGTGCTGCATCGTCGTAGCCGCTCGAATATAAAACTTCCGAGCCGTGCAGCCGGCAATACATGAAATCCGAAGTCAGATCCATCAGGCGCGGCCACTCCACGGTGTCGGCGCAAACCAGCGCGACATCATATTTGCGCAAAAGATTTATGAACTCCGGCGTCACGAAGCTGGCGTGGCGAATTTCCATGGCGTGACGCATGGGCCGTTTGGCGTCGGGCTTCAGCGCCTCTCGCCCGGACATCCACTTATCGTGTCGGCGCGCCGCGACTGCGGCTTCCTCCGTATCGTGCGGCAACAATTTAAAAAATGCCTCGAGTATTTCAGGCTTGAATTGAAAGTTCGGCGGCAACTGCCAGAGAATGGGCCCCAGTTTCGCGCCCAGGTTGAAAATCCCTGAGGCCAGAAAATTCGATACCGGCGCGTCAACATCTTTCAAACGCCGCATGTGGGTGATGAAGCGCGGCGCTTTCACCGAAAAAACAAAGTCGTCGGGAGTCTCCGCCGCCCAGCGTTCGAAACTTGTCGGCCGCTGCAGGGAGTAAAAGGTGCCGTTGATTTCGATGGAGTTGAAAGTTTTGGAAGCGTATTCCAGTTCGCGCTTCTGGCTTAAATCTTCGGGATAAAACACGCCGCGCCACGGCTTATAAGTCCAGCCAGAGATGCCGATGCGCACTTTTCCCGTTGTCGCCATGGGCCAACAGTGTAATGCGTCATTCGTGCAAAGCGCGTGCCATTTTCTTCAGGTCGGCGATGAAGCGGGCCATTTCTTCATGGCGTGCATTTTCGTCGGGCGCTCGCAGAATGGAAGAGGGGTGCACCGTGGCGGCGACGTGCGGCGCGAGCGTGGACTCCACGAATTCGCCGCGGTGCTGCGTGACGCGAAAATCCTTCCCCAGTAACGCTTGGGCCGCCGTGGCGCCGAGGCACACAATCACTTTCGGTTTAATGGCCGCGATTTCCGCATCAAGCCACGGTCGGCACGCGGCAATTTCCGTTGCGTTGGGCTTTTTATGGATGCGCCGTTTGCCGCGCGGTTCCCATTTGAAATGTTTCACAGCGTTGGTGACGTAAACTTTTTTGCGATCGATGCCGGCTTCGTCCAGAGCTTTGTCCAAGAGTTTGCCCGCAGGGCCGACGAACGGTTTACCGGACAGATCCTCCTGATCGCCGGGCTGTTCCCCTACCAGCATCAGCTTGCTGTGCGCGGCGCCTTCGCCGAAAACGGTCTGCGTGCCCAATTTCCATAGGTCACAGTTTTTGCAGGATTTGGCAGCCTCGCGCAATTCCGGCAGCGTGGCTTTGGGGGAAATCAGATCCAACTGCTTGGTGAGCAGGCGTTTGGGCATAGTCACGGTGACCGCAAGTACGATCATTCGTAGGATGCGCTGAAAGTTTTAACAGGGGCAGCCAGCTGCAAGTAAAAGCAGTTGACAGCGACGGGAAAATTTCACAGAATGGCGCGAAGGCGAAGAAAAAGCGAAACTATATTGACCGCCATTTGCCATGCGCTCCTCCCTTACCGCTCTCCGTGCTCACGTCGAACTATCCCTGGCGGGCCGCATTGTGTCGCCTTTCGACTACCGCGACCGCAAAAGCGTCGAGACCGTCCTTACCGGCATCCCGGAGATCGATTCCCTGGCAGGAGGTTTCCCGCGCGGAGCGCTTACTGAGGTTTTTGGCCCGCCGTGTTCCGGGCGGACGACTGTGCTGCTTTCCGCGCTGGCGGCGCGAACCGCAGAGGCGGAAGTGTGCGCGCTGATTGATGCGCGCGATTCGTTCGATCCGCGCAGCGCCGCAGCTGCCGGTGTGGAGCTGCAGCAATTATTGTGGGTGCGCTGCCGCGGCCTTGATCAGTCTTTGCGCGCCGCAGATTTGATCATTCAAGGCGGCGGTTTTGGATTTATTGCGCTGGATCTGAGCGACATTCCACCGGAAACGGTGCGGCACGTGCCGCTTAATGCCTGGTTTCGTTTTCGCCGCGCGGTGGAAGATACCTCCACGGTACTGCTGCTGCTGGAGCAGGAATCCAACGCCAAAACCTGCGCTTCGCTGGTGCTGCGAATGAAGGGCCAGGCGGCGCGCTGGTCAGAGACTGCGAGTTTAGCTGCTGGTGCCGGCGGCGTGGGGATTTCGCCGCGGCTTTCGAATGCGTGTTTGCCGCACGCCCGCCTGCTGGATGGCGCGGATATGCAGGCGGAAATGTTGCACACGCGCATTCAGTCGATAAATATTCCGCGGGCGCGCGCGGCGCCGATTTCCATCGCCGCCGGCCGTTCACCAGAGTTGCGATCCGCTGATGGCGATTCTGGTGATACTCACAGCAACAGCGCGGCGGCGCAAAGCTTCACGGCGCAATCCATCTGGAGCTACCTGCACGCGCTGCCTGTTGAAGCGAAACTGGAATAGAAGGAATAAACACAAATTAATTTTGGGAAATTTTATTTTCGACACGCCTTTTAAATGAATCAGTGAGTTCGATCTTTCATGTCGTTTGCCGCTATTCATATTCCCGATTTTATCGTGCAAGCCGTCGTTCGCGGAGAGCTGTCGCTTCGCGATCGCGCCGTAGCGATTGTGGATGGCACGCCGCCGTTGTGGAGCGTGGTGGCCGCCAACCCCCGCGCTTTGCAAATTGGCATCGAGCTGGGCATGGCCAAATCGCAAGCTGCGCAATTTACGGCCGTGGAGATTCGTCATCGCTCGCCCGCGCAGGAAAAAGCGGCGCATGAAGCGATGCTGGACCTGGGCTGGTCCATTTCTCCTCGCGTGGAAGATACCGCGCCGGACACCATCGTTGTAGATATCGCCGGACTGAGCGGGCTCTTCGGGCCGGATGAAAAAATCGCGCAGGAGCTTACCCAGCGCGGCACGAATTTTGGTTTGCGCACCCGCATCGCGGTGGCGGAGAGCATCGAAGTAGCCATCCTGGCGGCGCGCGGCTTGCCAGACATAACGTTAATCACGCCGGGAGACGAAGCGCAACGGCTAAGCGGGTTGCCAGCGCACACGCTCCTGCCGTCACTGGAAATTATGGAAATACTGCAGCGCTGGGGCGTAAAAACTTGCGGCCAGCTGGCGGCTTTGCCGGTTATCCAGCTTTCCGAACGCCTCGGGCAGGAGGGTGTACGCCTACATACGCTTGCGAGTGGCGCGTTCATTCGTTCGCTAGTGCTCGCCAAACCCTCCACTTATTTTCAGGAAGAAATGGAACTGGATGATTCCGTTGAAGAACTGGAGTCGCTCAGTTTTCTGCTGGGGCGCTTGCTCGACCAGCTTTGCGAACGGCTGGCGGCGCGCTCGCTGTCCGCGAGTACCATTCGCATGGAGTTTGACCTGGAGCGCTCTTTTGAAAAAGATTTGCAGCAATCCGCTGATCCGCAAAAGCACAAATTACTTCCCCGCAAATTTGAAAAAGTTTTGACTTTGCCGGTGCCCATGCGCGACTCCAAATTACTTTTGAAACTGGTGCGCTTGCGGCTGCAGTCCGATCCGCCGCCGGCGGCCATTATCAAAATGACGCTTTCCGCCGAACCGGACCGGCCGCGCACTACGCAGCGTGGGTTATTTCTGCCGGCGGCGCCGGAGCCCGAAAAACTGGAGCTGACCATGGCGCGGCTCGCCCATCTGGTGGGTGACAGCAATGTGGGCTCGCCGCAATTGATGGACACGCACCGGCCCGATGCGATTCGCATGGAGCGTTTTCGGCTGGCGCAAGAAGCCGCGGGCCACCCTAAAAAAAGACCGCTCGCTATAGCCGGCAAAAAAGTTTCTATTCCCGAAATAACCAAGCCTGCCAATGGGTTTCGCTTCTTTCGTCCCGGCGTTCCCGCCCGCGTAGAGATGCGCGAGGGGCTTCCTGGACGCATATTCTTTCAGGGTTTGCGCGGCGAAGTGCTGGCGGCTTCAGGACCCTGGCAAACGTCCGGGGAGTGGTGGCAGGATTCCTGGGATCAGTCCGAGTGGGATGTGGAAATTCAGTTCGCTGCAGCGCCGCAAAAAACAAAACGTCCCGGGCATCTACCGAATCCGCGTGGCATTTACCTGCTTTATTACGATTCGCGGCAGCAAGGCTGGTTTTTGCGCGGCACCTACGACTGATGTACACCGAGTTGCATGCCCGCTCGGCCTTCAGTTTTCTTACCGGCGCATCGCTGCCGGAAGAATTAGCCAGCGTCTGCGTACAACGCGACATGCAGGCCATGGCGGTGCTCGATCGCGACGGCATGTATGGCGCACCGCGTTTTTACCTGGCCGCCAAAAAAATAAATATTCGCGCGTTGCTCGGCGCGGAAGTCACCTCTGAAGATGGCTGGCGCTACCCGCTGCTGGTGGAATCACGCGCGGGCTATCAAAACATTTGCCGGCTGATTACCCGCATGAAATTGCGCGCGCGCAAAGGCGAAGGGCAAATTTCGCATGCCGAACTCGAAAACAGTTCCGCAGGGCTGATCTGCATGACCGGAGGCGATGAAGGCCCCCTCGCGCACGCTTTGGCGTCCGGTGGCATGCCGGCCGCAATCCAAAGCGTGCAAAGACTGTGCGAATTGTTTGGCAAACACAATGTGTATGTCGAACTGCAGCGCCATCTTTGCCGCGAAGAAGAAGTTCGCAACCAGTGTGCGCTGGAGGTCGCGCGAAAATTAAAGCTGCCAGTGCTGGCGACCAATGGCGTCAGCTACGCTTTGCCCGAGCAGCGCGAACTGCTGGATGTGTTTTCGTGTATTCGTCATCACCGCACGCTGGCCACCGCCGGGCGTTTGCTGGCACGCAACGCCGAGCGCCACCTGAAATCTTCTGAAGAGATGCAAAAACTTTTTGCCGATCTTCCGGATGCTATCGCCAATACACAGACGCTGGCTGCGCGCCTGCAATTCACGTTGAACGACCTGGGCTATCAATTTCCGATTTATCCCGTTCCGGACGGGCGTTCCCAGATGCAATTCCTGCGTGATCGCACTCACGACGGCCTGCTGCACCGTTATGGCGCGGATAACGAGCGAGCCCGCAAGCAGATTGCTCGCGAACTGGACATCATCGAAAAGCTCGATCTGGCCGGTTATTTTCTGATTGTCTGGGACATCATTCGGTTTTGCGCTCAGCAAAATATCCTGGTGCAGGGCCGCGGCTCGGCCGCCAACAGCGCGGTGTGCTATGCGCTGGGAATCACCGCCGTGGATCCCGTTGGTATGGAGTTGCTTTTCGAACGATTTCTGTCCGAAGAGCGCGGCGAATGGCCGGACATTGATCTCGATCTGCCCAGTGGAGACCAGCGCGAACGCGCCATTCAATATGTTTACGAGCGCTACGGAAAACTTGGCGCGGCCATGACCGCCAATGTGATCACTTATCGCGGGCGCTCGGCGGCGCGTGAAATCGGAAAAGCGTTTGCTTTCGATCCCGAAGTATTGAATCGCCTGACTTCCCTCGTGGGGGCGTGGGAATACAAGGACGCCAACGACACGCTGGAGCGCCAGTTTCAGGATGCCGGCCTCGATTTGCAGCATCCGCAGATTCGCAAATTCTGCGAGTTGTGCGTGCGCTTTCAGGATTTGCCGCGCCATCTCGGCCAGCATTCCGGCGGAATGGTGGTCTGCCAGGGGCAGCTTGATTCCGTGGTCCCGCTGGAGCCCGCCACTATGCCCGGGCGCGTGGTGGTGCAGTGGGACAAAGATGATTGTGCGGATATGGGCATCGTGAAAGTGGATCTGCTGGGCCTCGGCATGATGGCCGTGCTGGAAGAGTCGCTGAAAATAATTCGCGACGATTACGGCGAAGAAGTGGATTTAAGCCGCTTGCCAGCCAATGACAAAGTGGTCTACGAAACTTTGCAGCGCGCCGATACCGTGGGCATGTTTCAAATTGAAAGCCGCGCGCAGATGTCTTGCCTCCCGCGCCTGCGGCCCACGTGTTTTTACGACATTGTTGTGCAGGTCGCGATTATTCGTCCCGGGCCCATCGTCGGGCAAATGGTCAATCCTTATCTGAAGCGCCGCCAGGGCCGCGAGGCGCCTGATTGTCTGCATCCTTGCCTCGAGCAAGTGCTCGCGCGCACCCTGGGTGTGCCGCTTTTTCAGGAGCAGCTCTTGCGCATCGCCATGATCGCTGCCGGCTTTACCGGCGGGGAAGCCGAAGAGCTTCGCCGCGCTTTTGGTTTTAAGCGCTCCGAAAAACGCATGAAAGAAGTGGAGCACAAGCTGCGCCGCGGTATGGAGAAAAACGGCATCACCGGCGAAACTCAGAACACCATCATTCGCGCGATCACTTCCTTTGCGCTTTACGGATTCCCTGAATCGCACGCCGCCAGCTTTGCGCTGATCGCCTATGCCAGCGCGTATTTGAAATGCCATTATCTGGCAGCATTTACCGCGGCCATGCTCAACAATCAGCCCATGGGTTTTTATCAGCCGCCTTCACTGGTTACCGATGCGCAGCGCCACGGTCTGCGGGTGCGCCCCATCGATATCACTTGTTCGGACTGGTTGTGTACGCTCGAAAAAATAGACGGGAAGTTTGCCCTGCGGCTGGGGTTGCGTTACGTAAAAGGGTTGCGTGCCGAAATCGGCGCGGAAATTGTTCGCGAGCGTCTGCTTCGTCCGTTTACGTCCATGGATGATTTGAAGCGCCGCGTGCCGCGGATTCAAAAAGGCGAATTGGGTGTGCTGGCGGAAGTTGGCGCATTAAATCGCCTTGGCAACCAACGCGGATTCGATCGCCGCAGCGCTTTGTGGCAAGTGGAACGAACAGCGCGCTCCACAGGACCTTTATATGAACATAGCGATGATTTCGGGGCAGAAACATTCGCCGAAGCCGCGCTGGAAAATCCTGATTCGCCCGCGAACTCGCCACTTGCCCCCATGAACGCCGAAGAGAGGCTGGTCGCCGATTATCGCGGCACCGGCATGACCGTTGGCCCCCATCCCATGGCATACCATCGCGCCGAGTTGCAAAAAATGGGCGTTCGCTGCGCCGCTGAACTGGCGCGTTTGCCGGATGGCATGCAGGTGCGCATCGCCGGGGGGGTGATTGCGCGCCAGCGCCCCGGCACCGCCAAAGGATTCGTGTTTTTAAGTATGGAAGATGAAACCGGCATCGCCAATGCCATCATTTCCCCGAAATTGTTTGAGCAAAACCATGTAGTGGTGGTGCACCAGCAATTTTTGCTGATTGACGGGCAGTTGCAGAATCAAGATAACGTGGTGTCCGTGAAGTCGCAGCGGATTCAGGCACTAACCATTACCACCGCGCCAACGACTTCTCATGATTTTCACTAAAGTTGCGAGGTGAAATAATAAAAAGACCGCGCCGCGAAAAATGTCATCTAACTAATGTGAAAGTCAAGCCTCGCAAAAAACTGGTTTCACCACGTCAATCGCGGGCCGTTTCGAGTCAGCCGTCTTCCCCGGCCCGGACCAAAACGCCCGCCCCATCCAATTCTGACTTGCAGATACCTCGCGACGTAAATGCCGTCACGCTCACCGTCGATGGTGGCCCTGTGCAGCTCACCAATCTGCAAAAGATATTTTTCCCCGGACTGGGGCTGACCAAGCGCGATCTGCTGCAATATTATCTCGACGTATCTCCCTGGCTTTTGCCGCACCTGCAGAATCGCGCCATGGTGATGAAGCGTTACCCCCACGGGATCAACGGGGAATTCTTTTTCATGAAACGCGCTCCCTCTCCGAGGCCGGCCTCGATCGCGGTCTGTCCCATTGAGCATGATTCCGGCAGCGTGATTGACTTCCCGGTGATTCAACATTTGTCTTCGCTGCTTTGGGTGGTGAATCTCGGCTGCATCGACTTGAATCCCTGGTATGCACGCTGCGACGACGTTGACCGGCCCGACTATCTGCATTTCGATCTCGACCCCGTACCTGGGGCTTCCTTCGCGCGCGTGTTGGAAACCGCAGTGATCGTTCGCGACGCCCTCGCATCCATAAACATAAAAAGTCACGCTAAGACCACCGGTTCGCGCGGCATCCATGTGTACGTCGGCATCCAGCGCGGACCCACGCAAAAGCAGGTTTGGGCATTTGCCAAAGCACTGGCGAAAGAACTGGAAGTTCGCCATCCCAAAATAATTACCGCCGAATATCGCGTCGCTAAACGCCCTCGCGGCCGGGTGCTGGTGGACTACAACCAGAACGCCTGGAACCGCACGCTGGCTTCCGTATATTCTGTGCGGCCTAAACCCAAGGCCACGGTGTCGACGCCAGTGACCTGGCAAGAGATTGAGGACGGCCTGCGCATCGAAGACTTCACGGTTGCCAACGTTCCGGATCGCCTCAAAAAAGTCGGCGATCTGTGGAAGCCGCTGCTAAGCGAAGCAAATCGCGTGGAGTTAAAAAATTTCCTATGACTCTGCCGCTGAACAAAAAATACGCCCCGATGGAAGCTTTGCCCGCTACCGAATTGCCTAAAGGTCCGGAATGGCAATACGAGCCCAAGTGGGATGGCTTTCGCTGCCTCGCGTTTCGCGAGAACGATCGCGTGGACCTACAATCCAAATCCGGCAAGCCCCTTACCCGCTATTTCCCGGAGCTGGCCGCCGCGCTGCTGACCCTCAAGCCCAAAAAATTTGTGCTCGATGGGGAAATTGTCATCCCCGTGGATGGACATTTGTCATTTGATGAATTGCTCATGCGCATCCATCCGGCCGCCAGCCGCGTCCTGAAACTAAGCCAGGAGCATCCCTGCGTGTTTATCATTTTCGATTTGCTGGTGGACGAGAAAGGCAAATCGCTGGTAACGCTGCCGCTTGAAAAGCGCCGCAAAGAGCTGGAACGGCTGGCGAAATCCTACCTCGGCGGCAATTCCAGCATCAGTTTGTCTCCTATCACCGCTGATCTAGCCGCCGCTCGCAAATGGTTTCACATGGGCGTCGGGCTCGATGGCATTGTTGCTAAACGCAAAGATCTGCCTTACCAGACCGGCGAGCGCACCGGCATGCAAAAAATCAAAAAACAGCGCACAGCCGATTGTGTGGTGGGAGGCTTTCGCTACCTGGAAAAAAAGCCGCTGGTCGGCTCGCTGCTGCTGGGTCTTTACAACGACGAAGGTTTACTGGATCACGTGGGCTTCAGTTCATCGATCCAGGCTGACGAGCGTGTGGCGCTCACACGAAAGTTGGAGAAAATAATCAAGCCGCCAGGATTTACCGGCAAAGCTCCCGGCGGGCTCAGCCGCTGGAGCACCAAGCACTCGATGGAGTGGCAGCCGCTGGACCCGACGCTGGTTGTGGAAGTGCAATTCGATCACTTTACCGGAGGCCGATTCCGGCATGGCACGCGGTTTCTGCGTTGGCGGCCGGAAAAGTCGCCTCGCGACTGCACCATGAAGCAGGTAAGGCGTGAAGACAAATCCGCGCTGGGCTTGTTGTAAATTTATTTCGATCTAACTTAGGTCCCTAACGGTAATGCCAATCGAGCGTTTAACCCGTAGCATTTCCGCTAGTCCACTGGGCGCGCCATCCAAACGGCCGCACCGGATTTTCTTGCTGTCTCCCGCGAATGCCGGCGGCCTGCGCGCGAAAATGATCATGAGCCAGAACGCCCGCTTCATCCTGGCACGTCGCCTGCGCAACGACGGGCTACCCATCGGAGAGCTTTTTACTTTTATTAGCGGATTGTATTTTCGCGGGAAGTTGGCTTACGCGCAGACCTTCGCGGCGCCGCCTGCGAAAGTCCCAGGAGCTTTCGTGATCACCGCTGGCCGTGGATTGGTCACTCCGGAAACGCCGGTTTCACATGATGAGCTGCTGGAAATCGCGGGCGTTCCCGTTGACGCGGGCGATCCGCGATATCGACGGCCCTTGGAGCGCGATGCGCAGGAATTATTTCTCCATGCTGGCAAGCGGTGCGAGATTGTGTTGTTGGGCAGCATCGCCACCGCCAAATACGTCGAACCGCTGCTGGCCATTTTCGGCCAGCGCTTGCTTTTTCCGTCGGCTTTTGTTGGCCGCGGGGACATGAGTCGCGGCGGCCTGATGCTGCGCGCCGTGCGCGACGTCTCAGAACTCGCGTATGAACCAGTGAGCTCGGCGGTTTTGCATGGGCCGCGGCCGCCCAAGCTGCCAAAATTGACGCGGATTTAATCACCACGCATATGGAAGCCATCATCTTTATCGGAATCCAGGGCGCTGGTAAAAGCACGTTCTTTCGCGAGCGATTTTTTGACACTCACGTCCGCATAAATCTGGACATGCTGCGCACGCGGCAAAGGGAAGAAAGGCTACTCAACGCCTGTCTTGAGAGCAGCCAGTCTTTCGTAGTCGACAATACCAATCCGTTGCCGGCCGACCGTCAGCGCTATCTTCAGCCCTCCAGAGCCAGGGGATTTCGCACCATCGCTTACTTTTTCCAAACCACGCTGCGTGACGCCATGCAACGCAACAACCTGCGAGCCGGAAACAAGAAAGTGCCGGCCCCCGCGCTGGCCGCGACATTCAAAAAAATAGTGCCTCCCACCATCGAAGAAGGCTTCGACGAGGTTCACGTCATCGAGCTTACTGGGGACCGGGGATTCCTGGACGTCCGCAGCCCGCAATCGTAAATATCTGCGAAAAGCATCTCCACCGTTCTGTCACGCATCTCTTTCCGCATCGCTCGGGTACGTCATCACCGTGGCCCCGTGCTAGGCTATCCAACTGCTTTCATGGCTTACATGCATCTTGTGAAGTGCCACATACCGCCGCGGAAAACGCCCGCCGTACGCTGCTGGCTCCTATTTTCGGCGATGTTGATTAGTCTTTTCTGCTCCGATTTTCTGTCCATGGCGACGTACGCGCAGCAGGCCCGCCTGCCGTTCAAAACCGGCGGTGTCGCGGAGCTTTCCTCCAGCGGGCCGCAAAGACGCCAGGGAGATTTGTACATCGCCGACGGCGACGTGGACATTCGCTACGGCGATTCACGGCTGCGTGCCGACCACGTGGAATACGACGAGAAAAGCTCTGAGGCCCTCGCTCGCGGACATGTGCAGTTTGATTTCGAAAATCAACACATGGACGCCGATGAGGCTCGCTACAACGTAAAGACGGGTCACGGGCTATTTCACGACGTGCGCGGCACCGTAAAAATCGAGCGGCGCCCCAATCCCAGCGTTCTGCTTTCAGACAATCCGCTCTATTTCCAGGCTCGTGACGTCGAGCGTCTCCCGAAAGACGTTTACCTGATCGAAGACGCGTGGGTGACCATTTGCGATCCCCAACATCCCACCTGGCAATTTTTTGCGCCGCACGCGCGGGTGCAGTTGGATCGAAGTGTGGCGCTGGTCAACGCGAACTTTCGCGTTTTCCGCGTACCCCTTATCTGGTTGCCTTACGCTACAGCGCCGGCAGGGAAAAAAGTACGACAGTCCGGATTTTTGATCCCCGATGTGGGCGACAGTTCGCGAAAAGGATTTACCTTCGGCGACGCTTTCTATTGGGCGCCCAAGCCGTGGCTGGACGCCACTCTCGGCGCGCAATATATGAGTCGCCGTGGCGTTGCAACGCGCGGTGAGTTACGGGCCAAGCCTTTTGAGGGCACCTCCATCAGCTACACCTATTTCGGTGTGGATGACCGGGGCCTGCTGGTTAACGGGGTGCGCCAACCGCAGGGCGGCGAGCAGCAACGGCTCGAGATTGAGTCGCAACTGCCGGGCGGCTGGCGGTTCGTAGCCGACTACAATCATCTTTCCTCGCTCACGTTTCGGCTGGCCTTTGCGGACACCTTTGGCGACGCCATCAACTCCGAAGTACGCAGCGCGTTTTTTCTCACGAAGAATTTTCACGGCTTCAGCCTGAATTTCGCGGCGCTAAACGACAAGAGCTTTCTGCAGATCAATCCGGCTACCGGAGTAACGCTGCGCAATCTGCCGGAGGCCCGTTTCGATTCTGTGGAGCAGGCTCCCTGGCGCAACCTGCCGGTTTACTTTGGCGTGGAAACTTTTGCGGACGCCGTGCATCGCTCGGACAGCCAGATCAATACGCCGAGCTTTGTGGGGCGCACGGAATTCGCGCCGCGCGTGACGGTCCCGCTTCATCTCGGTTCCTGGCTGGGCATAACCACCTCGGCGGCCTTCCGCACTACGCGTTATGGGGTATCACTTTCCGCCCCCGATGAAGTGAGCGATCGCGCGATCGTTCGCAATACCGGGGAGTTCACTGTGGACTTACGCCCGCCGACACTGGAGCGTTTCTTCGAAAGGCCCAAAACAAAACGCCGCTATAAACATTCCATCGAGCCGGTGCTGACCTACCGCTATGTGACAGGCGTAAGTAACTTTGCCGACTTTATCCGCTTCGATTCAGACTCCACCATTACCGATACCAACGAGGTGGAATACGGCGTCACGCAACGATTGTTCGTAAAGGATGATGACGACGAAAGTCCAAGCGAATTGATTACCTGGCGGTTGGCGCAGAAGCATTTCTTTGACCCTACTTTTGGTGGCGCCGCGGTGCTCGGGCAACGTAATGTCTTCCAGGCGCTGAATTCCATCACGCCATTTGCTTTTGCGCTAGGCCCGGTGCACTGGTCGCCGGTGGTCAGCGATTTCATGATTTCTCCCGGGAGCCATTACGACGTCGAGCAGATTCTGGAGTACGATCCGACCATCGAAAAGCTGACCACCATCGGCACGCTGCTCAAAATAAAACCGTACAGGCAATATTTTGTAACCGTGGCGCATTTTCGCCTGGATGCCGATCCGATCTTGCAGCCGCTGTCGAATCAGGTGCGCGCACTTTTCGGCTACGGCAGTTTGAACGGCAAGGGCGTGAGCGCGGCCGCGGGAATCAGCTACGATTTGACCAACAGCACGTTGCAGAACCAGTTGTTGCAGGTGAGCTACAACGGGAGCTGCTGCGGCCTGGCGCTTGAATACCGGCGCATTGCGCTTGGGCAGGTGCGCACAGAGAACCAGTTCCGCGTGGCCTTCATCATCGCCAATATCGGCACGTTTGGGAATTTGCGTCGGACGGAAAAAATCTATTGAGAATTTTGTGAAGCCTGCTCAAATGCGAAACCGTCAAAACTCTGCGATTTCGTCAAATGAAAGCTTGGCCTTCGCGTCGATTGCCGAAGTTGCGCAACTTTTTCGTGCCGGGAAGTTGTCGCCGGTCGAGTTGACGGAAGTGATCCTCGACCGCGTCGAACGCCTCAATCCGAGATTGAATGCGTTTATTACCGTAGGAGCTGATCAGGCCCGCGCGCAGGCGAGGAAAGCGGAGTCGGAACTCAGCGTCATGCGGCGGCGGAAAACAGCCATTGACCGCGGACCGCTTCATGGCGTTCCTGTTTCTCTGAAAGACAATATTTATACGGCGGGGATCCGCACGACGGGCGGTTCGGCGGTGCTGCGCGAATTTATTCCCGATGAAGACGCGCCCGTCGTCACCAGTCTCAAGCAAGCCGGCGCAGTGATCATCGGCAAAACCAACATGCACGAGTTTGCGTATGGCGTGACAAACAACAATCCCCATTTCGGGGCCGCACGAAATCCCTGGGATCTGCGCAAAATCAGCGGGGGATCGAGCGGAGGTTCCGCGGTGGCGTTGGCCGCGGGGCTTTCTTTCTGGCAGTCTCGGCACCGATACCGGCGGTTCCATTCGCATTCCGGCGGCGCTATGTGGCGTCGTCGGGCTGAAACCCTCGCGCGACCGCGTCAATGCTGCCGGCGTTATTCCTTTATCGCCGACCCTGGATTGTGTCGGGCCGATGGCCCGCACGGTCGAAGACACCGCTATTCTTTTTGCGGCGTTATTTGGCTACCAAGGTCGCAGGCCTGCGCGCGGCCGGGAGACGAAATCCAGAAAGTTGTCAAAGCTGCGCATGGGATTACCACGCGAATTCTTTTTCGACATTATTTCCCCGGAAGTGGAAAAACTTTTTCAATCCGCGTTGCGCTCCCTGAGTCGGCTGGGAGCAAAAATAGTCAACGTATCCATTCCGCTGCTGCTCGAAACGGAAACTGCCGGCAACCGCATAGGTTGGGCAGAGGCCACGCACTATCACCAGCAGTCCGGTTGGTTCCCGGGCCGGGCCGCGGAATACAGCGACGATGTTCGCTCACGCCTGGAAGCAGGAGTGAAAGTGTCTGCCACGGCGTATCTGGAAGCGCTCGATCAGCGCCGGAAATTTATCAATCAGCTCCGCGCGGTGATGGAAGCAGCGAAGCTGGATGTTTTAGTAGTCCCGACTGTTCCGATTGCCGCACCCGACATCGGCGAAGAAAGCATTCGCGTCGACGGGACTGAATACCCCACCCGTGCGCTGCTACTGCGTCTCAACCGCCCTGCAAACCTGGCAGGGGTGCCTGCAATTTCCGTCCCGTGCGGATCTACGCCGAGAGGGTTTGCCAGTGGGTTTGCAATTCATTGGCAGCGCCAATAAGGAAGACGTGCTTGTTAAGCGTTGCCAGCGCATATGAGCGCCTTAATCTTTCCAACATGCATCCGAATTTTAGATTGACCGTAATCCGAGAGGCCCGGGAATCCGTCCAACCATTTATGGGAGAATAGAGTGCTCCTGAAGTGTTCGGTTGCTTGTCGCAAATGATTAAAACTTTCACTAACGCGAGTGCGGTATGAGCGACGTATCCCTGGCCGGGGCATTTCTTGCCGGACTGGTTTCGTTTCTTTCACCGTGCGTCCTGCCGCTGGTGCCCGGCTACATTTCCATGTTGTCGGGTATCGGCATGGAGCAGTTGCGCAAGGGCGAACTGCCGCGCTCCGGCCTGTTTGGCTCCTCGCTCGCCTTCGTAGCTGGATTTTCCGCGGTCTTCATTTCATTTGGGGCTTCCGCCAGCGCGGTCGGATCTTTCCTGCGTCAGAATCGCGGCGTACTCGCGCCTATAGCGGGAGCTTTAATTTTACTTTTCGGATTGCACCTGCTCGGCGTACTGATCAAGCTCAGCTTGAAGACGGGCATGATTATCGGTGCGGTGTTCGTGGCTGCTCGGAGTGATTTCGCTGGTGCGGCACGCCCCGCTCTTCGCCGGATTCGGCGCGATTCATTTCTTCTCGCTGTCATTGATTGGATTTTTTGGCCCATCCATGGCGCGCTGGCTCAACCGTGATGTCCGCATTCAAAGCAAAATCGGCCAGCCAGGATTGTGGAGCGCGTTTCTGTTGGGATTCGCCTTTGCTTTCGGCTGGACACCCTGTATCGGGCCCATTCTTGCCACCGTTCTTGGCGCTGGCGGCCGCCAGCGACACCATTGCTCGGGGAGTCTTGCTGCTGGCTATTTATTCCGCGGGACTTGGCCGTTCCTTTCCTGCTGACGGCGCTGGGTATCGGGCAATTTTTGCGCTTCTATAAAAATTTTCGCAAATACCTTCACGCTGTGGAAGTTTTCAGCGGCGCGTTGTTGCTGTTCGTCGGTGGGCTGGTGTTCGTTAACAAACTGACATGGCTCTCGGGTAAACTGACTTTCTTGAACCGTTTTTCACTTTAGATTGGCAGGTTTCGAAAACAGGAAATGAAAATGAAGAATGCCGGCATTATCGTTGTCACCGTGCTGGTGCTGATTGGCGCCACGTACTACGCTGACCGCGCTACGCGATTGCCCAAGAACGGCACGACCCACGCATCTTATTCACCGGACAAATCCATCGGGACGCCGGCTCCGGAAGTCCACTTCAAGGATTTGGGCGGAAAAGACGTATCCCTGGCCGACTACAGTGGCAAGGTGGTGCTGGTGAATTTCTGGGCCACCTGGTGCGATCCCTGCCGCGTGGAAATCCCCTGGCTGATCGAAATGCAACAGAAGTACGGGGGGAAAGGGTTCACCGTGCTGGGCGTGGCGATGGACGAGGAAGGGAAAAGCGTGGTGGCTCCTTTCGTGGCCAAAGAACATTTTGACGTTAGCGGGGAAAAATTGCCGATGAGTTATCCGATCCTGATCGGCACGGACGCCATCGCTGATAAATTCGGCGGCCTGCTGGGGTATCCCACGAGCATCCTGATTTCGCGCGATGGTAAGCAGGTGAAGCGCATCACCGGGCTCATCAGCTACGAAGAAATTTCGCATTCCATTGAATCACAGTTGTAAGCACGCGTGGTCTCCGCCGCGATGAACGCTTTCCACTCCGCGGTTTCTTCGTGTAGGCTCAAACCATGCTGGAAGAAAAAGACTTTCAACGAAAAGCGGATGCCGCGTTTGAAGATTTGAAGAAGCGATTGCTTACCGCCGGTGACGAGCACGGTTTTGATGTGGAAGGCGAAAGCGGCAAGCTGGAAGTGCTTTTCGAAGATGATGACGAGACCAAGTTCGTCATTTCGCCGAACACTCCCGTACGCGAGATCTGGATTTCGGCGCTTTCCACCAGTTTTAAGCTGGGCTGGTCCGAGGCGCAAAATGCTTTCGTGCTGGCTAAAACCGGCGAAAACCTTGACGCGGTGATGTCCCGGGTAATCTCCCAGCAATTGGCGACTACCGTTAGGCTATGAAACTTTATAACTCTGCTGTTTGTTCGTTGATTATCACCATCTTTTGCGCGACTGCCGCCGCCCAGACACACGTGCCTTCTCCTCGTGAAGTCGTTTCCCCTGAAGCTTATGTTTCTTCAGAACCGGCAGCTCGTGGCGTCCCCTTTCAGTTAGCTGTAGTTTTCAAAATTCGTCCAGGCTTTCACGTGAATGCGCGGGAAAAATCCGAGGACTATTTGATTGCTACCGATTTGCGAGCGGAAATTCCCGCCGGATTCAAAGCCGGCGCGGTGAGCTACCCTAAGGGTGAGCTACACACCTTCACGTTTTCAAAAAAGCCGCTTAACGTTTATCAAGGCACGGTTACCTTGCGCATGCCTCTGACTGCGCTTCCCAACGCGAAGTCTGGCCCACAGGAGATCCCTCTGAAATTGCGTTATCAGGCGTGCAGCACGGAAATATGTTTGCCGCCGGTGACGATTGATCTTCAGGCGCCGGTCAATATTGCAGCTGCGCGCTCCGCCGCGAAGCCGGCTCATGCCGAAATTTTTCAGGCACCCTAACCCTCCCACTGCGGTATTCTCCGGTCATGGCGTCCGCCGCAGTGAATGGTCCCCGTCCGCGCAAGTGGCTGTTCGTCCTTGGCGTAATATTCCTGGTTTTCCTGGTGGTAGGTGCATTTGTATACCGCCGCTCACAAGATCTGGACGATTGGGCGCGTGACTGGGTGGTGCGTGCGCTCTCGGAACGATTTGCCAGCCGCGTCGAACTGGAATCCATCCACGTGAGCGCCTTTCCGGAAATGAGCGTCACCGGTGAAAAACTCTCCATTCATTATCACAATCGCACCGATGTGCCGCCGTTGATTCACATCGAACAATTTACTTTTCATCTCGGGTTTATGGGAATTGTTCGCCTCCCACGGCACATCCGCGGCGTGCATATTGACAACATGACCATTTCCGTTCCGCCCCGTGGGACAGACCCTGGCGCTCCAGCGCCACCGCCTTCGTCAAAAATAAAAAAACCGCTGCCGCAAATTGTGATTGACCAGGTTGTGTGCGATGAAACTACCCTGCTCATTCTTCCGAAACAAGCTGGCAAAGAGCCGCTGGATTTCGATATTCACGATTTGATTTTAAAATCCGTGGGCGCCGGCAAACCATTTTCATTTCGCGGCAATCTCACCAACGCGAAGCCGGTGGGAGAAATCAAGACCAAGGGCAATTTCGGTCCGTGGCAGATTGATGACCCCGGTTCGACCGCTGTCGACGGCTCGTACACCTTTACCGACGCCAAGCTCGATCCGTTTCCGGGAATCGCCGGCACACTCTCCTCCACCGGAAAATATTCCGGCGTGCTGAGCCGCCTGGAAGTCGAGGGAGTCACCGACACTCCGGCGTTTTCGCTGGACCCGGTGGGCCGTCCGGTCCCGTTGCGCACCGAATTTTCCGCTACCGTGGACGGCACCAACGGCGACACCTATCTGCATCCCGTCAACGCTACGTTGATTCATTCGCAAATCACTGCTAATGGCAGCGTGGTGCGTGTTCCTGAAAAACAGGGGCATCTGCTCGTCCTGGATGTGCTCGCGCCCAAGGCGCGCCTTGAAGACCTGCTGCAACTAGCGACCAAATCCACGAAGCCGATGATGAGCGGTCTCGTGAATTTGAAGACAAAAATGGTGTTGCCGCCCGGGAAAGTGAAAGTTCTGGATAAGTTGACGCTGAACGGCGAATTCGACGTCACAGACGCGCGTTTTGCCAGTTCCGATGTGCGCGACAAACTGGCTTCATTCAGTCGGCATGCTCAGGGGCAACCGGATAATCCCGACGCGGGAAGCGCGATTTCCGATTTACGTGGGAAATTTAAATTGAAAAACGGCGTGATTACGTTTGAAACGCTCACCTTCAGCGTCCCTGGTGCGGTGATTCAACTCGCGGGCACATACAAAATTCGCGGCGAAGATCTGGATTTTACCGGCGAGCTACGCATGGATGCCAAACTCTCGCAGCTGGTAGGCGGCAAGAAAGGCATTTTTCTGAAGGCCATCGATCCATTTTTCAGCAAGCGCGGAGCCGGCACGCTGATTCCCATCGCCATCTCCGGAAACAGGGATACCCCCACGCTGGAATTCAGCGTGTTCCACAGAAAAATCAGAAAAACATTTGGCAATGACGATGAGCAGCAGGACAAAGAGGACAAAAGCGGCAAATCCAAGGGGCACACCGAAAATTGACCATCGCGTTGGTCCCGATCCAGACGGTGGGGCTCCTAACTGCTAGCGACGGCCGCCGGCGAAGCATCGCGCAATCTCTTTACTACGCGGTCGCGCCCCAATACCACCATGGTATCGAAGAGCGGCGGGGCGACGGCCTGCCCAACGATAGCCACGCGTGTGGCATTAATGAGCAATCCGGCTTTCACGCCTTCCGCTTCGCACAGTGCGCGCAACGCATGATCGCAGGCATCGTGATTCCATTCCGGTAAAGCAGCGAGCGCATCCGCCAGTTTTTTCAGCAGGCCGGCAACTTTCGGGTCTTTCCAGAATTTCGCTTCTGCAGCGGCTGCGATGGGGAACTCGTCGCTGAAAAAAGCACGGGACCAGCTGGAAAAATCCGGCATCAAGCGCACACGTGGACGCAGCAGATCCACCGTGCGCACGAACCACTCGTGACCCGCGCCGGAAGCCCACTCTTCTCTCCACAAACCGCTGCGACGTAGTTCCTGCTCCACCTGCGGCACCAAATCCTCGATGGGAAGTTTCTGCAAATATTGCGTGTTGAACCATTCGAGCTTGGCTTTGTCGAAGACCCCGTTGGTGCGCGTCACACCTTCCAACTTGAATCTTTCTATCAATTCGGGGGTGCGCATAAATTCCACGTCGCCACCCGGCGCCCAGCCAAGCAGCGCCAGAAAATTCTGAAATGCTTCCGGCAGGAAGCCTTCGTCACGATACATGCTCACGCTGGTCGCGCCGTGACGTTTCGAAAGCCGCTTGCGATCGGGCCCGAGAATCAGCGGAAGATGCGCAAATATCGGCGGCTTGGCTTCCAGCGCGCGATACAGCAAAACCTGTTTAGGAGTATTCGAAAGATGATCCGCGCCGCGAATCACGTGGGTGATGCGCATATCTATGTCGTCCACCACCACGCTCAGCTGGTACATAGGCTGGCCGAATTCCTCGACTGGGTCGGAGCGCAGCAGCATGAAGTCTTCAATATCGTCGTTAGAAAATTCCGTATCGCCAAAGACCACATCGTAGAAAGTAGTTTTTCCGCCGATCGGCACTTTGAATCGAATCGCCGGCTTCGTCCCTGGATTGCTGGGATTTCCGTCGCGGCAACCGCAGCGAACCACCCGCCGCACCTGGGCGCCCTCCGCGCCATCTTCAGCGTGATCGCCGCCGGCATATTTTTCTGGCGGGCAGTAGCACAGAAATGCGCTGCCATTGGCGAGGCATTGTTTCGCCGCGGCGCGGTAAAGCTCGGTGCGCTGCGATTGGTAAAATGGCCCCTCGTCCCAGTTCAGGCCCAGCCACTGCAAGCCGGACAAGATACCTTCCACCAGTTCCGGCTTGTTGCGTTCGGCATCGGTGTCTTCGACGCGCAAGATCATCGTGCCGCGCTGTTGCTTGGCGAAAAGCCAGTTGAAAAGCGCCGTGCGTCCGCCGCCTACGTGCAGATAACCTGTGGGCGACGGCGCAAACCGGACTCGTACGCTGCCGCTGTCGTTGGTGAGATGCAGTCATATTCTTTGTTGAAGTAACACCAGTGCATTACAGTTTAGCTAAAGCACGATTAACCGGTCCAACGACAGCCACGAGACGCGTTACTAGTTTTCGCGGCCTTCCTGCGCAAGCAGTGTTGTTAATTGACTAGGCTGCGGTATACAGTCATGTTTATTGCCCGGCGGTCGCGAAGGTTGCTTCCGTCCCCAGCCCGATTTAGAGATCGCCGCACATCCTGTTCCAACGGCGACTCCACGACTAACGGAGAGAAAAATCAATGATCAAGAACAAAAACGTATGGCTGCTTGGCTTGCTGGTAGCCCTGGTCTTTGGCGCGTCGGTTTATGCCCAGGACCGTGACGACTACCGCGGCCGCTGGACCTACCTCGGTAACGCGCACGTGGATGGCGGCCAGGATCACGACAACATCCGAGTTGGCCGAGCCGACGGTCGCTTTCGCGCGATTCAGTTGCGCGTAAGCGGCGGGGCTATCAACTTCGAGCGCGTCATCGTCCACTACGGCAATGGCTCGCAAGAAGAATTGGCCATCCGGGCACAGATTCCCAGCGGCGGACGTACCCGTCCGATCGACCTTCCGGGAGAGCGCCGCGTGATCGAAAGCGTGGAGCTGTGGTACGGGAAAGCCAGCTGGCACCGCAGGCCCAAGGTGGACCTGTACGGGCTTCGCTAGGACTTCGTAATTATCGTTAAATATAAAAGGCGGGCCGCAAGAGTTTGCGAGCCCGCCTTTTTCTCGTTGTTTATTGTTGCGTTTCTAGGCCTGCGCTGAACGGCTTAGGCCACGGCTCCCAGATGACTTGGTCATTGGTTCTCCGCAGCAGCACGAAAAACTTTCCAGCTCGGCTTCCGAATTCATACCCGCAATATCGTCGTAGCGTCCGCTTCCGCCGGCTGATTCTGATCCGCTGGAACCAGATTCTCCCGTAGCTGGCGACCCGGTCGCGCCAGAGCGCAGCGACGCGGTACGCGATCCGAAGCGGCCCGAAGTCGTGCTCCGCTTGCCCCCGCCGGAAGTCCCGAATATTCCTTCACCGGTAGAGCCTTGCGAACCAAAATCGCCTGGCGTGGATATGCCGCTTGATTCGGCTCGGCGCAATGTACCGGCGCCGGTTTCTCCGGTGGCCGCGCCCCCAACCGAGCCTTCGTCCGAGGCGTCTTCCATGGAATCGCGCATCACATCGTCTTCCTGCATGCTCCCTGCGCTCACAACTTGAACTTCGCAACCACACGCGCTGCATTGATACCGGTCGCCAACTTGGGTCTGCATATTTCCTCCTCGAACCATTCGGTTCGCCAGCCGCAAATATGCGCCGGCTTCGCATGGGTCTCTATCGGGTGTTTGCCCGAGTTGTTTAGTCGACTTAGCCTTAGCGACCCAAAATTTTTGCCAACTTTTGCTACGGAGATATGGCTGCGTTTAGCCTGCACAGAGAGTGGGCAACGCGGAAGGAGTGGAGAGGGCGAAGAGCTGTGACGCAAGCGTTTTGAGAAGTGATCGGGGAAGTGGCCGGCTTTGGCGGGATGGTATTGATCGTTTGCGCGAAGATGTGGCGTTGCCGGTGATGAAGCTTTGGTGAGCAGGGCCCAGAACCGATTTGAAAATCCCGAACAAAATGGCAAACCCTGGCCGTTTGCCCAGCATCGAATACTCCTATCAGCTTTTGCACAGCCGCCCACAGGCCGTGCCAAAATAAAATGTTGCGGGGGGTTGACGAGTAAGGGAAAGCTGGTATAAAGTTACAAATGGTTCGGGGCGCTGCAAAGCGTCCGGGGTCGCCATCACTGGCGAGACGAACCAAGCAGGGCGTCACAGTCGGGTCGAACTCCTGAAGTAGATCCTAAGTGAGGTTCTTTACGAGCACTGGCTAGAAATTTGTCGAGCTTCGCGCAAAGACGCCTGAGGAAGGCGACTGTGCCCGGCGCTCGACGCCGGGTTTTTTATTTCCTGGAGGTTCGAATTTCGAAGTTGGAATTCGAAAGGAAGGGAAAGTGTTCCAGAGATTCTGGAACGCCCTGACGGGATCAGGGATACCGCTCTTTGACAACAGAAAGGCTGGCAAGTTCACAGTAAGGGCCTCTGTGATCCTACCGGGGTGTATCTGCGTGAGCAGTGACACCGCGAGGTCATGGAGAATTACTGTGGACGATTACAAGTTTTGCTCGAGTTGAGCATAACTGTGGAAGAAAAGGCGGACTTTTCAATAGTCTGTGCAGCGTAGAGACGAAAGCCTGTATCGCAATCAACTAAATCCGTGAGGATCGAGAAGAAGAGATACGAGGATGTATGGAGCTACGTAAAGCAGAACGTCAAAGGTAAATCAGAAGATCGAGAGACCGGAAGACGGATTGAGTAAGTTTTATGATTAAGCTACTAAGAGCGTACGGTGGATGCCTTGGCGCCAGAAGGCGATGAAGGACGTGGCAAGCTGCGATAAGCCTCGGGGAGCCGCAAGCAGGCTTTGATCCGAGGATCTCCGAATGGGGAAACCCGGCGAGATGAACTCTCGTTACAGCCCGTTGAATACATAGACGGGTATGAGCCAACCCAGGGAAGTGAACCATCTCAGTACCTGGAGGAAAATAAATCACAGAGATTCCGAAAGTAGCGGCGAGCGAAATCGGAACAGCCCAAACCCAAGTGCTTGCATTTGGGGGTTGTAGGACCGCATAAGTAGAGTTACCAAACCGGACATTACGTGAACCCGCTGGAAAGCGGGGCCAAAGAGTGTGAGAGCCACGTAACGGAAAATGTACCGGACTCGAAGCGGCATCCTGAGTACCACGAGACACGTGTAATCTCGTGGGAATCTGGGGAGACCACTCTCCAAGGCTAAATACTCTCTGGCGACCGATAGTGAACCAGTACCGTGAGGGAAAGGCGAAAAGCACCCCTGCGAGGGGAGTGAAATAGAACCTGAAACCGTATGCTTACAAGCAGTCGGAGGGCCATGCATGGATTTCGGTCCATGAAAGCCTGACGGCGTGCCTCTTGCTTAATGAGCCGGCTAGTTAATCTTACGTGCAAGGTTAAGCGCAAGCGAGCCGTAGGGAAACCGAGTCCGAATAGGGCGACAAGTACGTAGGATTAGACGCGAAGCGGGATGATCTACCCTTGGCCAGGATGAAGGTCGCTTAACCGCGACTGGAGGTCCGAACAGGTGTGAGTTGAAAATCGCTCTGATGAGCTGAGGGTAGGGGTGAAAGGCTAATCAAATTCCGTGATAGCTCGTTCTCCCCGAAATGTCTTTAGGGACAGCCTTGTGTGAATTGCCACGGTGGTAGAGCTCTGAATGGACTAGAGGCCAACTCAGGCTATCAAATCCAATCAAACTACGAATGCCGTGGACAACTGCACGGGAGTGAGACTACGAGGGATAAGCTTCGTGGTCAAAAGGGAAACAGCCCAGATCGCCAGCTAAGGTCCCTAACTGTATGCTAAGTGGGAAAGGAAGTGTATTCGCTCGGACAGCCAGGAGGTTGGCTTAGAAGCAGCCATCCTTTAAAGAAAGCGTAACAGCTCACTGGTCAAGCGGATATGCACCTACAATTCAACGGGGCTCAAGCATACGACCGAAGCTGCGAAATGGTTATTCCTTCGGGAATAATCTTTGGTAGGGGAGCATTGCGTGGAGTCTGAAGGTAGACCGAGAGGACTACTGAACACTACACAAGAGACCCTGCCGGCATAAGTAGCGATAAACACGATGAGAACTCGTGTCGCCGAAAGTCTAAGGTTTCCTGAGGAAGGTTAATCCGCTCAGGGTTAGGCGGGTCCTAAGGTGAGGCCGAAAGGCGTAACTGATGGACAACAGGTTAATATTCCTGTCCCGCCTGGTGACGTTTGACGATGGGGTGACGCAGAAGGATAGGAGAGTCGGGTGATGGACGTCCCGATTGGCCATTACAAGCCGGATCCCGTAGGAAAATCCGCGGGGTCATTAACGGTGAAAATGGTGACGAGGTCATACGACCGCAAAGTCTCTGATTTCACGCTGCCGGGAAAATCCTCTAAGGAGTCAACCAGGTGCCCGTACCACAAACCGACACAGGTAGACGAGGTGAATATCCACAGGCGCTCGAGAGAACGCTCGCTCAGGAACTAGGCACATTAACCCCGTAACTTCGGGAGAAGGGGTACCGCAGTAGGGTTTATAGCCCGATGCGGTCGCAGCGAATCGCGCTCTACAACTGTTTAACAAAAACACAGCTCTCTGCTAAGTCGAATACGACGTATAGGGGGTGACACCTGCCCGGTGCCGGAAGGTTAAAGCAAGGGCTCAGCGCCGCAAGGCGCGAAGGCTTGAACTGAAGCCCCGGTGAACGGCGGCCGTAACTATAACGGTCCTAAGGTAGCGAAATTCCTTGTCGGGTAAGTTCCGACCTGCACGAATGGTGGAATGATAGAGCGACTGTCTTGGCGAGCGGCTCGGCGAATTTGTGGTTCCGGTGAAGACGCCGGATGCCCGCATCTAGACGGAAAGACCCCGTGCACCTTAACTGCACTCTGGCCATGAGTAACGGAACGATCTGCGTAGAATAGGCAGGAGCCTATGATTCCTTGGTTTCGGCTGAGGAGGAGGCAACAGTGAAATACTGCCCTGATCGTTCTGTCGTTCTAACCTACCACCCGCGACGGGTGGGGAGACACGGCCAGACGGGTAGTTTGACTGGGGCGGTCGCCTCCTAAATTGTAACGGAGGCGCCCAAAGTTCGGCTCAGGCGGATTGGAAACCCGCCGTGGAGTGCAAGAGCATAAGCCGGATTGACTGTGAGACTTACAAGTCGAGCAGGAGCGAAAGCTGGGTCTAGTGATCCGGTGGTCCCGCGTGGAAGGGCCATCGCTCAACGGATAAAAGGTACGCCGGGGATAACAGGCTGATCTAAGCCAAGAGTTCACATCGACGCTTAGGTTTGGCACCTCGATGTCGGCTCATCGCATCCTGGGGCTGTAGAAGGTCCCAAGGGTTAGGCTGTTCGCCTATTAAAGCGGTACGTGAGCTGGGTTCAGAACGTCGCGAGACAGTTCGGTCCCTATCTGGTGTGGGCGCAGGAGAATTGAAGGGAGTTGTCCCTAGTACGAGAGGACCGGGATGAACAGACCTCTTGTGTACGAGTTGTCGCGCCAGCGGCATAGCTCGGTAGCGAAGTCTGGAAGAGATAATTGCTGAATGCATCTAAGCAAGAAGCTCGCCCTAAGATAAGTTCTCCCAAGGTTTATGACCTAAGAAGGGCAGTCGAAGACTACGACTTTGATAGGCTGGAGGTGGAAGCACAGCAATGTGTGAAGCTGACCAGTACTAATCGCCCGTTCGGCTTAATCATAAAACTTTCTCAAACCGTCTTTGAGAAAGAGCAGTACTGCAGATTGTGATTTGCCGGGAATTGCGAAAAGTGATTCCAAGTAAGTCACAAGGTAAACGCCAATTCTGCACAGTCGCGTTCAATACAGAGCCCAATTTGTAATGCCAGCCAATTTCTGTTGCCACACTCGCGAGTCTTCAGGCTCTTAACCGGGCCTGAAGATTTCGTTCGCGAGATTAAAAAGTTTGATTTTCGGATTAGTGGGCGGGGTTTTCGAACTTCCAACTTCTAATTTCGAACTTCTAAAAGTTTCCTGGTGATCATACCGCGAGGGTCACACCCGTTCCCATCCCGAACACGGAAGTTAAGCCTCGCCGGGCCGATGATACTGCACGGGCAACTGTGTGGGAACGTAGGTCGTCGCCGGGGATTTACATTATAAAAGGCCGCTCTGAGCAATCAGCGCGGCCTTTTTGTTTTTAGACCGCTTTCGATATTGCTGAGAAGTTCAAGCTGCAATGACATTATTGTGGCATGATGTCCGCGCTTGCAGCGCTGCATTGCCTTCCCGCGCGTTCCAGGAAGCATTCAACGAATTGAGGAGTCCATAGATGCCTGTTTTCAATAGGGGGCAACGCGATGGTGGCGACCAGCCGCCATTTGTCATGAGACCGACTATCCCTGGTTTGCGCGCAATCGTGATCGGGATCGCCCTACTGCTGGGGCTGATTATTTTATTTTCGCTGCTCGTGCGTGTAACCCGCATTGAAGCGGGCCATGTTGGGGTGGAAATTAATCTGGCGGGCAAACAACGCGGCGCTTCTGAAATTCCTGTGCGCACCGGTTGGGTGGTGTACTCGCCCTTAAGCACGCAGATCATCGAATTCCCCACCTATGTGCAAACTGTAAAGTGGACCAGGAATACGGATGAGGGCCACCCCATCAATGAAGAGATGGGATTCAATTCCAAAGAGGGCATGGAGATTTTCGTGGATGTGTCATTGTCCTACGCCATCGAGCCATCCAAGGCACCCGACTTTTACGTGAAATACCGCGTGGGCGATCTGGAAATGTTCACGCACGGCATCCTGCGCGACATCGTCCGCAATTCGCTGAACGAAGTGGCTTCCACTTATGTGGTGGAAGATATTTACGGTGAAGGCAAAGCGGAATTTCTGCACAAGGTGCAGACCATGATTGAACAGAAAGTGGCCCCTGTCGGCGTAAGCGTGCAGCAATTCGGCTTCATCGGAGCGCCCCGCGTGCCGGCGGTGATCGCTACGGCAATTACGGCGAAAGCTCAGGCCATCCAGCAAGCCGAGCGCGCTCGCAACGAATTGGCTACCACGCAAGCCGAAGCTGCAAAGAAAATTGCCGAAGCCGAGGGCGACGCCAAGTCGCTGGTAACGCGTGCGCAGGGTGAAGCGGACGCCAATCGCATCCGCCAGAATTCCTTAACGCCGCAGCTTTTGGAATTAAGACGCATCGAGAATAATCGCGCCCTGATCGACAAATGGAACGGCGCTCTGCCCACAGTGGAGTCCGGCCAAGGCAGTGGCATGATTTTGCAATTGCCCAAACCCCAGTAAGCTGTTGGTTGATCCGCCCAGGCAAACAATTGGCGAAACCCCGCGCTGTGTAAAACAGCACAACGTACTATTGACCTGAGATTTTGACGGGACTAACGTTCTTATTGCAGTTGCCCCCGCAGCTTAGAGTCGAGGTGATCGCATGGCCCTCAGTGACCTCATCGTAGACGAATCCGTAAAGAAGAGCCTTTTGGAGCGCTGGACCAATATGCGCGGCAGCCAGCGCGTCACCACCAAAGTGAAATTGATGGTGGAGTGGGACGAAGGCCAGACCCAACAGCAGGTAAATGCCGTGACCGTGGACGTCAGCAATTCCGGATGCAAAGCCGTTGTGGCCGGTGATCTGCACTTGCACCAGCGCGTGAAATTGATTCACGCTGCGAGCGGCCGCCAAGCCGATGCGCAAGTGGTGTGGCGCGGGCACGAAGCGTGGGACGCTGGATTTGCTCTGGCGCAACCCGATCCCACGTTCTTCAAGTAGCGATCCCTTTAGGCGACGTTCCGCTGCAACGGGTCGCGCAAACAAAGATCTCTCCTCACGAAAAAATGCGTGGATGCGCACGGGGGCCAAGCGCATCCACGCATTTGTATTTTACAGCCAGAACGTGATTTTCATCCCAGCTGCACGTTGAAAGCTTTTTCCGGACCGATGCCAGGAGCGTCGCTGTAATCGCCGGTGCTATCCGCAGAAATCCCGAAGCCTCCGCCCAAACCGCCGCTCGGGGACGGATCACTGGGTGACTTCATGCTGGCGGATGCTGGCGCCAAATTCGTATCTAGTAAAGACAATGAACAAATTGATTGCAGCAATAATCCGATTTCACTTTTATAGTTACTCGCGGAATATAAAATTCTCCGGCAATCACTGCGGGCGAGTTACATCACGAGAGAAGGAATCATGAGCGGGACAGACTTCAAAACCGTGCTGATTACCGGCGCCACCGATGGGCTGGGCAAAGCCGCCGCGCTTTTACTGGCTGAACGTGGCTACCGGGTTTTTGCCGCGGGCCGCTCTACGGAAAAACGCGCGCAGCTTGACGCTCTGGCGCGACACAGAAAATTGCCCCTCGAAACGGTGGAACTGGATGTGTGCGACGACCGGTCGGTCGAGACGGCCGTAACCGCCGTGCTGGAAAAATCCGGCGGGCTGGATGTGCTCATCAACAACGCCGGCATCGTGTATGCCTCCACGGTGGAAGACACGCTTATGGAGGATTGGCGCCGCCAGTTCGAGACTAATTTCTTCGGAGTAGTGCGCGTCACGCGGGCGGTCTTGCCGCATATGCGCACTCGCCGCCGCGGACGCATTTTGATGATGAGTTCGGTTTCCGGCCTGGTCACTCCGCCAACGCACGGCCCCTACAGCAGCAGTAAGCATGCGCTCGAAGGTTTAAGCAATGCGCTGCGCATGGAAATGTACCCGTTCCACGTGGATGTAGTGCTCATCGAGCCAGGCTACATCGTCACTAACATTCAAAATGTGGCCGAGCAGTTGATGGCGCCGTACGCCGAAAAAATTACCGCCGGGCCCTACGCCAAAGTTTATGCCGGAGCCTTCAGCGGCGCGACCAACGCCAAGAAAAAATCAGCGACCACTGCGGACGACTGCGCGCGCGTTATGCTCCAAGCCATCGAAGCTGCACGTCCCAAAGCACGCTACGGTGTGACTCCGCTGGCCCGCCTGGTGAAATGGTCGAAGCGACTGTTGCCTGATAGCGCGGTTGACGCACTGATCCGTCGGCGCTATGGCGTCGTGCGCGAAAAAAATTGACCGCTCGCTTGAGCGCTGGCCCCGTCTGCGACGACGGCACCCGATTTACGGATTGGAAATCTGAAACGACAAGCTGTTTTCGCGCAGGCTCTCCCACTGCTTGGCCCATGCCTCGTGCGCCGGGCTTTCGGCGTAGTCCGCGGCGGTCTCGTCAGAAGTAAATTCAATGGCGTATACTCCGCTGAAATCGCGTATCTGGTTGCGATTGGTTTTCAGCCAGATATTCTTCACGCCCGGAATTTTCCGTGCCAGGTCCTTGATGCCGTCCAGCGCTTTTTGCCGATCATTCTCGGAAGTGGCGTCCTTAAATTTGTAAACCACCACATGCAGCACCGTCTTCGGCTGCCCGAATTTATTCTGGGCTGAAACACTTGCTCGCGTGTTGCGAGCCCACCGCGATTCCCGCAGCAAATACTGCCGCGACAAGCGCAGACTGTAAGCCAAATTTTCTGGTAAATGCCACGAGCCTCCTCCTGATGTTCAATATGATTAGTCTATGTACCTTGCCAACGCGAAGCAATTTCCGATGGTATAAACTGAGCCGCTTCAAAAAGGTTATTCAGAAGAGGCATCGCAGATGACGAGAGTTCTCCTGGCGATTTGTTTTTTCCTTATTTCATTTCCAGTGCGCAGTAACGCGCAGTCCGCTGCCGATCTTGTCGGCACGTGGAAATTAGTTTCCGCGAAAATCACCACCGATAAGGGTGAAGTGCGTGACTCCTGGGGTCCTCATCCCGAAGGTCTGCTGACCTACACCGCCGACGGCAGGATGAGCGCGATTCTGACTCTGGGGAATCGCAAGCCGCTATCCGTTTCGGATTTTATCTCTGCGCCCGAACCCGAGCGCGCAGAAGCTTTCGCCAGCATGGCCGCATACGCGGGCCGCTACACGTTAACTGGAGACAAGGTCGTCCATCATGTGGAAGTCGCCTCTATGCCCAACGATGTGGGGGCGAATATGGAGCGCGTGGTCGTTCACCTGGATGCCGACCGGTTGGTCCTGCGTGTCGCCAAGCCCTATCTGCGCGGCGGGATGGTCGTGCAATCGCAGGAGTTGGCGTGGGAAAAAGTGAAACGACGCATTCCAGAATCGGCGGGCGTTCTGCAAGTCCGGGCATCCGCGCAATCGCCCGCGCGTTTCAGCAATAACTCACGTTCCCGGGTATTACGAGTAAGCGCAGCGGCGCGTTCGAACTCCAAGCGCGCTTCCGCATTTCGTCCCAGCTTGGCCAGCAAGTCGCCGCGCACGCTCGGCAGCAAGTGATAATTTTTCAGCGAAGGCTCGCTCGCCAGCGATTCCACGATCTCCATGCCGGCCGCCGGCCCGAACGCCATGGCCACCGCGACAGCGCGATTTAATTCTACTACCGCGGACGGAACTTGCTCGACCAGCGTTCCGTAAAGTGTTGCAATCCGCGCCCAGTCGGTTTCCGCCGCAGTGGCCGCCCGCGCGTGGCAAGCCGCAATGGCTGCCTGCAGCGCGTACGCTCCGCGCAGGTTGCCCGATTTTCTGAGCTCGTTCCAGCGCAGCCAGGCCGCGTGAAATCAACAAGCGGTCCCAGCGCGCGCGATCCTGATCCAGCAGCAAAATCGCTTCTCCGTTTTGGCCCACCCGGGCTTTCGAACGCGACGCCTGAATTTCCATCAATGCCACCAGTCCATGAACTTCCGCTTCTTTGGGCGCCAACTCCGCAAGTATCCGCCCCAGCCGCAGCGCATCTTCGCACAGCGAGGGACGCAGCAAATCATCGCCGGACGTCGCAGAATAGCCTTCATTGAAGATCAGGTAGATAACTTCCAGCACGGAAGCTAATCGAGCAGGAAGCTCGGCAGCGCGCGGAACTTCAAATGGCACGCGTTTTTCCGCGAGTGTACGCTTGGCGCGCACAATTCGTTGCGCGATAGTCGGCTCTGGAACGAGAAAGGCTCGCGCAATTTCGTCCGTGGTCAAACCGCCCAACAACCGCAGCGTCAACGCCACCCGCGCCTCTGGTGTGAGTACCGGGTGACACGCCACGAATATCAATCGTAGCAGGTCGTCTCCCACATCATCGTCCAGCGCATTTTCCAATTCCGCCACGGCGGCCTCCTGGCGGGCATCCATCTCGCGGCCGAGCTCTCCGTGTTTGCGTTCGAGGAGTTTGTTGCGACGAAATGTATCAATGGCGCGATGTCTTGGCAGTGGCCGTCAGCCACGCGCCGGGATTATCTGGAATGCCGGACACCGGCCAGCGTTCCATGGCCGCTACCAGTGCGTCCTGCGCGAGATCTTCCGCCAGGCTTACGTCTCGCACCATGCGTGCCAGGCTGGCAATCACTTTGGGCGACTCCATGCGCCACACGGCATCAATCGCGCGATGTATATCGGTGGTCATTCTCCACCGATAAAAACATCTTTCCCGTACCTTAGCAACTGCAAGGCCGCCGCAAAGTTATTTCAGCGCGGCGGCCCGCTCAACGCTTCCTGGTTCGTGAATACTAGCGCGGCGGAAAGTCGTCTGGCCCAAACATCTGCCGGACCTCCGTCGTCCCTTCCCAGCCGGGCCAGTGCTGCCGATGCAGTTCCATGAACTTCTTGGCGCCATCCAGCGCTTCCTCTTTCGACTTCAGATCGAAAATCGCGAATCCGCCGACAACTTCCTTGGCTTCCGAAAACGGTCCGTCAATTACCGAAACTTTCCCTCCGGAAATTTTCACGGCGTTGCTTTGCGCCAGCGGCATCAATCCGCCAGCCAGAACCAGCGTTTTATTGTTGACGGCTTCCTGGGTCATCTTGTCAATCGCATCCATCAACGCCTTGGGAGGCGGGCCCGAGATCTCCGGATGTTTCACCATCATCATGAATCGCATTTAATATTTCTCCTTGATTTGAAATAACGGGCTGCCTTGCTTGGCGGCCGCAACCAGAACTGCAATCTGGCTTCATTCTTACGTCGAACCACCACCAGGCAAATCGACACGGACTGGAAACTTTTCCGAGTCACTATTTCTGCCGACTATTTTTGGTTCTTGGCCGCTTGCGACCGCACCCGCTCTTCCTGCTCTCGCAGTTCCGGCGTAAGCTCCGCGCCAAAATCAGCTGCTTCAAATACCGGGCGGATCTCCACTTCGGTGCCGCCGTCGAAAGGCGCGCGCTTCAGCCACTCCACCGCTTCATCGATGGACTTGACCTGCCACAACCAGTAGCCGGCGATCAGCTCCTTGGTCTCAGAAAACGGGCCGTCAATCACCGTGCGCTGCTGGCCGGAAAAGCGCACCCGCTTGCCCTTGGAAGTCGGATGCAGGCCATCGCCCGCAAGCATCACTCCTGCCTTCACCAACTGTTCGTTGAACTTGCCCATGTCCGCGAGAAGTTCGCGACTGGGCATCACTCCGGCTTCAGAATTTTTGTCCGCCTTTACAATCACCATGACGCGCATCGTATTTCTCCTTTTGGTTTTTAAGTGCGTCTACCTACTGCGTCACCCATACGTCGAACGTACCGTCTTCAAATCGACAAGCCCAAAACTATTTTCCTTCAACTTAGCTTAAGCCGCGCGTTATCAGTCTGTATGCGACCGTCAGTTCAAGACTACGCTGGCGAGCAAGCGCAGAACGCCGCATATGGACACTAGTGACTCCAGGCAGCTGAAAATCTGCACGTGATTCAGAGCGTAGCCGGCCAGTCCCTGGCCCACTTCCACAAGGATAGACGGCACGTACTTCAAAAGCTCGCCGGCCAGCCCGCAAAGCAGGCCGTCAAAGTGCCGCGTGACGTGTTCCAGCGGGCTAGCGCACATAAAAGAAAGGGCCAGGCTGAAAACCGCGGACGTGGTGCCCTCGGGAAATCGCGACAGGGTGTTTTGTGTTGCCATGACTGGCTCCTTGCTGACGTTTTCGTGCTTCACTGATACGTCGAAGAGCCCGCCACGAATTCGACAGGGAATCGGACGGCTACAAAACTTTTTTGAGTGGTTTTGCTTAGGAAGCGCTATGCGCCGCAGTCCAGGATTTCACCGTCGCCGCTAACTCCGCGAGCACTTCAGCGTCAGTCCTGCCTGAGCGCTTCAGCACGTGAAAGGAATGGTCCGCGCCTTCCACGATGTGCAACGTCGACAGTGAGCCCAGCCCTTCGCACACCGGTCGCAGCAAAGTCAGGTCTGCCAGGTCATCGCGCGTGCCCTGCAAGAAAAGCATCGGCACCTTGACCAGTTTCAGATGCTCACCCCGCTTATCGGAGGGACGTTTCGGCGGGTGCAGCGGAAACCCGAAAAATACCAGTCCTTTAACATTTTTGAGCGGTTGTTCGGCGGCCGCCAGCGAAGTCATGCGTCCGCCCATCGATTTTCCGCCCGCAAACAACGGCAGTTCTGGCGCGCATTTCGCAGCCAAGTTGACGGCCGCGGCCACCGTGGCGGTCAGCACTCGTTGAGGATCCGGCATGCCGCGATGTTCTTCCATGTAGGGAAATTGATACCGCAAAGTTCCGATACCCACGCCCGCCAGTTCCTCCGTAATCGCAATCATGGACGCGTGAGTCATGCCCGCGCCTGCTCCATGACCCATCACCAGCAGCGCGGAAGCACTCTCCGGCAGCAACAGCAGCGCGGATACTTCATGTTTATCGAGGACGGAAAATTTCAGATCGCGAGTAGCTTCCATTGCGAAATTTCAGGGTACAAAAATATTGAAGAATTTGGTGCCCGAAAGAGGACTCGAACCTCCACTCCCTTGCGAGAACCAGGTCCTGAACCTGGCGCGTCTGCCAATTCCGCCATTCGGGCACAAGCGCGGCACGCCGATTACGATGCATTCACGCTTCGCAATCGCACGTGTAAATGAGGCTTTTTCATTCTGCCCGCCGCTCCCCGCTTTGTCAACGAACCCGGCCGCGCTTTCCCTCGCGTGGACTTGCTTCGTAACTTTTTGTAGCATGGCTCCGTGAAGAAAAAATCAGTAGCGCGCGGTTATCGCATGCGGGGCGGCGCCGCGCCAAGAAACATTGATGAATATCTGGCGAGCGTTCCTGAACCTGGGCGCAGCACGCTCCAAACAATGCGCGCTACCATTCAATCTGTGTTGCCGCCCGAGGCTACTGAAACCATCAGCTACGGCATCCCGGCATTCAAGCTCAAAAAAACTCTCGTGTATTTTGCAGCGTTCACCAACCATTGCAGTTTTTTTCCTACCGCCGCGATCATCGAGCAGTTTAAAGACGAGCTGGCAGGCTACACTATCTCCAAGGGCACGGTGCAATTCGCGGCAAATAAGCCCATGCCCGCTGCGCTGGTTAAGAAAATGGTCCGGGCGCGCGTCGCTCAGCACGACCAAAAAGAAATTAAGAAAAAGAATCGCTGACGGTCAACTTCTCCATCATCCACATCGCGACTCCACTACAATGCAACTCCCGATTGCGCCTGTCCTGAATATTGCCGCGTTCCACCTTCTTCAAGGCGTCGTGTCGTTTTCGCGTTCCGAGTTGCGCTGGGACTTCCTCAACATGGCCGGGGCCATCACACTGTTGGCCGTAGCGCTGGCGGCCATCGCGCTGTTCTTTTTTCGGCGGCGCACCCGCGATCTGACGCTCATTTACATCGGCGTGTTTTGCGTTCTTTATGCCGTGCGCCTGCTTTCGCATCTGGACTTGTTCCGCGCGCTTTTTAACCATTCCACCGATTTCTGGGATTCCGTGGACTGGATGATCACCTGCTCGATCATTCTTCCCTTCGGCTTATTCCTATATCAGCTGGCCGACCAGCGGTTACGCAGGTTTCTCGGGTGGCTGCTTGCCGCCCAGGCGCTCTTCGCGGTGTGGGGAATTCTGGCGGTGGTCTTTCATTCGCGACTCACCACGCTATTCAGGTTGAACAACATTCTGGTGCTCGGCACCTTCGCCGCTGTGATAGTTTTTGCGGTCGTCAGTAAACGGCGAACCGGCACGCAAAACCGCCTGAGCCACGAATTTCGCATTTTTCTGGTTGGATTTTTCGTCTGGGGTTTGTTTGTGGTGCACGCCAACCTTCTGGGCCTGCATGTCCTCACCGGCAAAAACGTGGAGGTGCTGGGCTTCCTGTTTTTTGTAATTTGCCTGGGCTACGTTTCGGCCTATCGCATATTCGGCAACGAAGAGCGCCTCCTGGCCATTAACAAAGAACTCGAAATTGCGCGCCGGATTCAATCTTCCACGCTGCCGCAAAGCGTGCCCGCGCTCACCGGGCTGGACATCGCTGCTCGCTACGTGCCCATGAGCGCGGTCGCCGGCGATTTTTACGATTTTCTTTACGTGGACGAAAAGCGTGTCGGTATTCTAGTCGCCGACGTCACCGGACACGGCGTGCCCGCCGCGCTGATCGCCTCCATGCTCAAAGTGGCGCTAGCCGGACAGGGCGAACACGCTACCGACCCCGCTGCCGTTCTCAGTGGCTTGAATCGCGCGCTGTGCGGCAAATTCGAAGAGCACTTCGTTACCGCCGCCTACCTTTTTGTGGATTTGCAAAATAACGTAGTGCGCTACTCCGCCGCCGGGCACCCGCCCATGATGTTGGTAGCCCACGACGCGGACAAAACTAGGGAGATCGAACAAAACGGCCTGATGCTCGGCCTCTTTCCCGAAGCTGAATATTCCTCCCAGCAGATCAGCGCCAATCCTGGTGACCGCTTTCTGCTTTACACCGATGGCGTTTTCGAAGCGCACAATGCCGCCCAGGAAGAATTCGGCAAAGCGCGCTGCCGCGAATTCCTGGAAGCTCATCGCAGCCTGGCTGCCGCGGAGTTCGCCACTGCGCTACTCCATCGCGTGGATGAATTCGCCGGCCACAAATCTACCCGCGCTCAGGAGGACGACATTACACTGCTAGTCCTGGACTTTTAGAGATTTCCCGGCCGTTTTCTGGCCACCCCGCCGAATTCCTCGGATTCGAATTTCAAATAGTATGTAATAGAAATTCAACTTTTGGAGGTCTATACTCCGCCGTATGACCCTGCCTGTCCGTTCGGGACAGGCATCGAGGTTGTTCCGCAGGGAGGTTTCCATGGACTCACCAGTATTTTCGGGCCCCCTCTATTACCTGTTAATCGCTTGGGCTGTGGTCACAGGAATCTTTTTCATCCTGCTGGTTTGGCGTACTTTGCTCGCCAACCGCGAGGACGATCAGATTTTCCTGGACTCCGCGCAGGAGCACATGGCCAGGGAGCAGCGTGAGTTGGTGGCAAAAATAATGCGGCTGTCGAAGCCCATTACCACCACCGGCATTACTGCCGGCACTTTGCTGCTGGTCATCGCCGGAATGTGGATCTATCAGGGACTGAAGAGTTTCTAGCTTCCGTACCTGGCGGGAATTTCTCCGCGACTGCCCTACCGGCCGCGCGGTTTACTGGCGTCCGGTTGGCTGGATGGCGGTGTGCCCGAAGCTCCCGTGCCGCCCGTTCCATTAGCGCCGGGATTCAACTGCCGCACCATGGAAGTGTGATTGTGCACGATGATCCAGTGATTGTTTCTCTTCTCCACCACTAAGGTAGTCTGCCCCTGCGCCGCGGTCGGCTGTCCGTCGGCGGTAGCCGCAAAATCCCACTGGTAGCAGATCCATCCGACGTTCCCCGCTACCCGGATCAGGCTGTTCGAACGATCCATGCGCACCTGTTGCATTCGCGCGCGTTGCTGCTGGTATACCGCCAGATAATTTGTCCAGCCCACGATGGGCGGCGCATACGCACCATTCACGACGGTTACGTCGTCGGCGTAGTCCTTGTGCAACTTTTCGACGTCGCCAAGCTGCCAGGCGCCCAGCATCTCCGAAACCATGTAATCAATCTGATTTTCGTCGGACATGGGTATCAATGGATTGGTGCTGTCTGCTGGCGTAATGGCCGGCTGTTTCTTCTTCTTATCTTTTTGCGCGACTGTGGGCGAGGCGCACGCCATCGCGAATAGCGCCGCCATGACGCACGCAGTCAGGAAGCGAACGGCGCGGCGAAGATCCGCCTTCGTTGCAAGTGCGGCGTTATACGAAATTCCCAGCGGAAGTTTCATTCCCGGCCAACTCCTTTTGAACCGAAGCATCTTCTTAGAGAGAACTGCTAGAGAATAGCACGCCACATTTTCGCGAACGGCGGCTGTGTCCAGTTGGTTTACGCAGAAAACTATCCGATTGAGGTTGGCTTTGTGTTTCGAACTCGACAAAAATCCAGGATCGCCTAACCAGGCATCTGTCTCACTGCTTAAATCCGCGATCAAGCAGCGCCTGCACCAACGAACAGGAGCGGTTTAAGGCACAACTTCGTCTTTCTCCGTCCCCGCCGGGGGGTTGTCTGCCAGACTTGTAGCAGGGCCAAGCGCCCTGCATGTGGAGAAAGCAGATGGCGGAATCGGCGGCGGACGACTCGTCTTCGTCCAAATCACTGATGTGGATGATGATCGCGGTATTTATAGGGCTTAGCGGATTGCTGGGCGGAGGGCTCTTTCTCGCCAACCGCATGGTGCGTTCGATGGGCCTGGCGGCGGCGACCAGCAAGGGCACCATTCGAACTCCCGCAGGAAGTTTTCGACTTGAAAAACAAGGCGAGGTTGGACCGGGCTTGCCGGTGTATCCCAACGCCGCCATGGTGTTGCCCACTGACAAAGCTACCTCCCTGGCGATTGAAGAACGCAAAGCAGGCATCAGCACGGTCACCTATCAGACGCGCGACACCCGAGACTCCGTAGACCTCTGGTATTCGAAACATCTGGGACCGGAATTTGCGCGTCATGATTCGGGCGAGAAACCTCTTCCGGAAGTTTTTCGCGACGCGCGCGTTTCCGACAGCGACATAGCATTTCTCGCGGAACGTGGCCGGCAGGTTCGCATCGTAGCGCTGTCATTGGACGCCACGGGAACCTCTATATCGCTGCTGCGCTTCGACAAATCGCCCGGGCAATAAACCTAAAATGTTTTCTGTTTTTTTCGCGTGATTGTCACGTTCGTTTCCCTCTCGCTGTTCATGCACTGAGTAACAGCCGCCCCTCTAACTTGGTCCATGCCCCTAATCCGTACCGCCGGACAGTAGCGGTTAGGTCAACGAAGTCTTACCTTGCGTAAACGCTGATTTGCAATGGAAGAAACGAGTCAGATTGCCGCGAAAAGCGGCCTGATTTTTTTGCCGTACCTGAGAGGCGCGATGGACGCTAAGGGAAACCGCAACGCGAAACTTAAGTGGAGTGGCCTGATCCCATTGATTGCGCTCTCAATGGCTGGGTGCGTCGGGGGCATCAGCGGCGGCCCAGGGACGACCAAGACTCCTCAACCGCAAAACGGCCAACTGGTAGTTTCGCCTTCAACCGCGGCCCTGCGTGGCGGTGACACACAATCTTTTAGCGCGACCGAAGGCGGAGCTGTTACTGCTCCGGCGGTGGCCTGGTCCGTGAACGGCGTGGCCGGAGGAAACGCTTCCCTGGGTACCATCAGTTCGACGGGTTTGTACACCGCCCCCGAATTTCCTGTCGCTGCCACCGATCTGACGATTACCGCAGCGGAAACCGCGGACGCTACCAAAACGGCGTCGAGCGCGGTTACTCTCGATAATCCCATCCCACAGGTCACCACCATTGCGCCGGCTTCAATACCGGTTGGCGCATTTACGCTGACGGTAAACGGCTCACACTTTGCCGCCGGAGCCAAAGTGCAGTTCGGCTCCACGATGCTGAACACCACGCGCGTTTCTTCAACGAAATTGACCGCCACCGGGACGGCCGCGAGTTCCCAGGTCGGCAACGTTGTGGTGACGGTGCAAAATCCTGATCCTGGGATCATTTCGTCCGCGGCCGTAACGGCCAAAGTTACTGGAGCTTCCGCCATCGCCGTATCGATTTCACCGGCCAGTGCTACCACGGCGATTGGCGCCAACCTGGTTTTCAAGGCTACGGTGACCGGCACCACCAATGAAGCGGTGACTTGGACGCTCAATGGAAATGGTTACGGCAGTTCGACCATCGGTTACACCAATACCGTGGGCGGTTATTCTCCCCCGGGCGCGGTTCCGAATCCGAATGTGCTTACCATCACGGCCACCAGCGTCGCGGATCCAACCAAAAAGGCTTCGGGCACGATCACGGTAGTGAATCCTAAGCCCGTCTTGACAGCGGTGAGCCCGAGCAGCATCGGGGTTGGCGCGTTCATGCTGACGGTAACCGGCAGCGGCTTCGTGAACGGCTCCAAAGTAAATTTCGGCGGCCAGCCGCTGACCACCATGTTTGTATCGCGTACGGAACTCACGGCTACCGGCACCGCGACGGTTGCCCAAGCCGGCAATGTGGCCGTTACCGTTACTAATCCTAATCCTGGTACCAGCACATCCACGGCTCTGAACGCGCAGGTGGTGAACGCTGGTCCGGTGCTTTCAGCTTCCGCGGCGGTGCGCATTTTGGAGCAATCCACTTTCGGGCCCACGCCAGCCCTCGCCAATCAACTGCAACAGACTGGCATAGATACTTTCCTGCAGGGACAGTTCAGCGCCCCAGCCTCAACGTACCCCACTCCCGGGAGCATGGACTCGGGCGTTGGCAATGTGCAAAACGCCTTCTTCAAGAACGCGGTGAACAACAGTGACCAGCTTCGGCAGCGGTTGGCTTTCGCGCTGAACGAAGTGTGGGTCGTTGGCCAGAACAAAGTGAACGATCCGGTGGGCTACACCAACTACATGACGGCATTAACGCGCGACGGATTGGGAAACTACTACAACGTGATGAAAGATGTGACGCTGACGCCCGCCATGGGCCACTGGCTGGACATGGTTAACAATGACAAGCCTGGCACAGGACAACACGCCAACGAAAATTATGCCCGCGAGTTGATGCAGTTGTTCACCTTGGGCCTGAGCCAACTCAATCCCGACGGCACAGCGGTCGTTGATGGTTCGGGCGTGCCAGTGCCCACGTACACGCAGGATGACGTGATGGCTCTGGGCCGCTCCTTTACGGGCTGGACCTATCCAACCGAAGCGGGCGCCACGCTTTCGAAACACAATCCGGAATTTTACGGCGGCAACATGGTGCCGGTGGAATCGAATCACGACACGGGAGCTAAGACTTTCCTGGGGCAGTCAGTGGCCGCCGGACAATCGGCGGGGCAGGAACTCGACAGCGTACTGACAATAATTTTCAATCATCCTAACTTGCCGCCCTTCGTCGCCAAACAGTTGATTGAAAAACTGGTCACCAGCAATCCCAGTCCCGCTTACGTCCAGCGCGTGGCCCAGGCGTTCATCGCTGGAAAATTTAACACCTATGGATCGGGCCAGCGCGGCGATATGAAAGCCGTTGCGGCCGCCATTCTGCTGGATCCCGAAGCGCGGCGTGGAGACGATTCCACTACCGCGGTGGCCACGGATGGAAAGCTCCGCGAACCGGCAGTGATGGAAGTGGCGGTGGCCAGAGCGTTTGGGGCCGCAACCGATGGAACTGGATTCGTTAACTGGGGACAGAACATGTCGCAAGCGGTGTTCAATTCTGCCAGCGTGTTCAACTTCTTTCCGCCGGAAAGTTTGATTCCGCAAACCACGCTAAACGGTCCGGAATTCGCCATCTTTAACACCAATACCAGCCTGGCGCGCGTGAACTTTATCAACTCTATCGTTTACGGGCAGATCAGCAGCGGCACGAAACTGGATTTCTCGCCGGTAATTACCGCCGGGACTCCTGATCAGATGGTGGCTTGGCTGGACACGCAGCTGCTGCACGGCACCATGTCGGATTCCATGAAGCAGAGCATCCTTACCGCGGTGAATGCCAACAGCGCCACGGACACCAATAATCAAGCGAGGACGGCCATCTACCTGGTGCTTTCTTCGTCGCAATATCAGGTTCAGCGCTAGCGCGCAAAAAGGGAGATACGCACATGAGTCCGCACACACGAAGGGATTTTCTGAGGCTGGCATGCTGCTCGGCGGCGACGGCATCGCTAGTCGGCGGGCTGAGCAAATTCGGCCTGGTCAGCGCGATGGCCCAGGGCGCGACGGACTACAAGGCGCTGGTGTGCATCTTTTTCTTCGGCGGCAACGACTCCAACAACATGATTGTGCCGATCGATTCCGCGGGCTATTCAAATTACCAGACCGTACGCGCCAATCTGGCGCTGGGACAAGCTGCGCTGCTGCCGCTGCAGATCGGCGGGCAGGCCCCCTACGGATTCCATCCCTAAACTGACGGAATTGCAAGCCCTGTTCAACACCAACAAATCCCTCGCCGTGCTAGCCAACGTCGGCACGCTGGTGCAGCCCACGACGCGCGCAGAATTACCAGAAGTTTCAAAGCCTGCCGCAGAACTTGTTTTCACATGCCGACCAGCAGGACCAGTGGCAGACCACCCAGTTGGCCGGGATGCCCAACGCCGGGTGGGCCGGCAAGGTGGCCGACAAGATTGGCCCGACATTTAACAGCAGCGCGCAATTCCCGCCGATTCTTTCTGTGGCTGGCAATCCCATCTTCTGTACGGGAGACGTGAGCCGGCCTTTCACGATGAGCCCTGGGAGCACTCCCGGCGTGCAGGGGATTGGCAGCTCCGCCGCTAGCCAGGCCCGTTTTCAGGCGATGCAGGAGCTACTGACTTTTGATACTGGCGTGTCTATGGTGCAGGCCGCCAGCACCGTCACCGGGCAATCGGTGAAGCAAGGGGCGTTGCTTTCGCAGGCGCTGCAGAATATTCCAGCGATTCAAACGGTATTCCCCGCGGGCAACAGTCTGGCTTCCCAGCTGAAGCAAGTGGCCCAGGTGATCGCTGCACGCAGCGCGTTGAGCGTTAACCGCCAGATTTTCTTTTGCTCGCAGGGCGGTTTCGATACCCACAGCGATCAGTTGAATACGCAGCTAGGTCTGTACGGACAAGTCAGTTCGGCGATGGCGGCGTTTTTTCAAGCCACCCAGGAATTGGGTGTGGCGAATAATGTCACCACTTTTACGCTCTCGGAATTCAGCCGCACTTTTCAGCCGGGTTCGAACGCGGGCACCGATCACGCTTGGGGCGGCCATCAAATGATCATGGGCGGCGCGGTGAAAGGCAACGCGCTATATGGACAATTTCCGACGCTTACGCCAGGAGGGCCGGATGACACCGGCAGTAACGGCCGGTGGATTCCATCAACGTCTGTTGATCAATATGCAGCGACCCTGGCTTCGTGGTTTGGAGTAGCCAATACGGATTTGCCGAGTATTTTCCCGAATCTCGTAAACTTTTCAACTTCCAATCTGGGATTTTTGGGGTAGGAGAAAACCAACGTTTCTCGCAGAGCACACTGGATGGGCTCTCTGAATAATTATTCGGGGAGCCTGTCTTTTTGCGACCTGACGGTAGCGGTCCGCGATTATTTATCGGACTTGGTGATAGCCACAAAGACGCGATCATCAATGGCTACCGAGCGAGTGAAGAGCGTCGCAGCCTCTCCGGCCAATCCAACGTGTCCGCCCGCTGAAGCGATCGCCGGTCCCGCGCGTTTCGCGCTGGTGGACCCGCCGTCCCCGGGTTGCATCGAAATGCGCGTGGTCTTAGGGGTGCAGCCTGACGCGCCTACACACGTATCGCGAATGAAAACCTGGCGGAAGCCGCTGTTTTTGCTTCCTGCCACTGCGGCGTCTCCAGTCGTTTTAGTGGCAGCTTCTGTTGTGGCGTGACTCGGCGACACCGCAATAAAGGCCACAAATCTGCCCGTGGCGCTGATGGACGGCAACAAGCTTTCTGCGCCCGTCAGCGCGCCGTTAGAATCCGTGGAAACAATTTGCGTCGTGGGCGAACACGCACTATCCGCGCCGACGCAGGTATCCCGCAAATAAATCTGGCGGCCCGCCGGAGCGTCGTCCACCAGATTGGTCGCTGCCGAGCTGAACGCCACGTAACGGCCGTTGCTGCTCAGCGAAGGCGAAGTGCTGTCGTCGTTGGCGGCATTTCCATCAGTAGCCACGGAGAGCAATGTGGTCTGCGGCTTGCATCCACCGGCAGCGCCTTCACAAGTGTCGCGCAGCAAAATCTGGCTGTGCTCGTTTTGTTGTGCGCTGTAAGCGATGTAGCGTCCATCCGCGCTCACGGACGGCGTTTCTTCCAGCACGGATTGAGCGATGGCATGCGCGGAAGCCGGTGCCGGCCCGGTGATTGTAAAGGTTTGCGCCATGCTCGTTCCGCCGCCGCCGGCTGAAGGATTCGGTGTACCACCGGCAGGAATCGTCTGCGGTGCGGGTGGATTGAACACTGTCACGCTCGCGGTTCCCGCCGCGGAATACAGTGCGCCCGGCACAGTAGCCTTAATGTCCGTGGCGCTTACCGCGGTGGTTGCCAGCGTGGTTTGCGTAGCCCCAGCGGTCCAACGGACCACGGAAACCTGGGTTGGATCAGACGAAGTTAGGAAATTGCTGCCCTGAAGATCGAGGGTGATGTCCGGACAACTGGTTGCGCAAGCCGCGATAGTTGCCGGCGCAATGGCCGTGAGCGTTGGAACCGGATTGGGCGGAGGATTGATGATGAAGGTGACCGGATTCGAAAGACCGTTATTGCCCGCGCCCTTGAATGGACTTTGCGTGATTACCGTGGCGGTGCCGGGCTTGGCTACCAGCGCAGCCGGAACGGTCGCGCTCACCGACACGATCACTGTGTTGCTGGAGTCGTAGTTGACGGTGGTGTCCAGTTTCTTGCCGTTCCACTCAACGAAGGTTTGTGCCACGAAGTTCGCGCCATTGACCGTAAGCGTGAAGTCCGGACTGCCCGCACTGACGTTGGAGGGCGACAAAAATCGAACCGATGCGCCGGTGTTGTTCTGAAAAGTATTCCCGTAGTCATTGCAGCCCGCGGCTGCCAAAATCGTAATCAGAATGACAGCCAAAGCTGTCCAGGACCGCTTCATGAGACTCCTTCATCGCTTCGACGGAAACCAGGTGGCCGGAATCCAGTTCGAATGTAGCGCACCACTTGGCAAGGCACGGCGCAGGACCAGGGCACATGTTGCCAATTTGCTTTTGGGATGTGATGCCGATTCCCCGCGGCGCGTTGACTGCCAGGTCGCGGCACTCCGGGCACACGCCACAGCCTGCATCCGCCTCGACTCCTTCACAGTTGAGGCTCCGCGCAACCCTTCATGATTATCACCGTCCGCACGCCAAGGTCAATGCAGTGCCGCAGCACGGGTTGAGGTTCGGGTGTCCCAGGTGCTGAATCTGCACGTGGGTCTTTGAATTCGATTCACGCCGGAATGCCCGTAGGAGGCGTGCCGGGCATTTGCTATTCTCGGCGGACCCGATGAAGCCCCGCGAGAATCCTCCGCCCGCTGCCGCAACCGAGAGCGTCCGTGGCTCCGCGGCCGTTCCACAATCCAGCGATAGCGGCCTTGAGCGCGTGCTAGGCCTTAAAGAAGCCGTCGCGCTCAACATGATTGACATGATCGGCATCGGTCCGTTCGTAGTGAGCCCGCTGGTGATCCGCGCGATGGGTGGCCCGCAAGCACTCCTTGCCTGGACCGCCGGCGCTGTGCTCGCGCTGCTCGATGGCTTCATCTGGTCGGAATTGGGCGCAGCCCTGCCGCGCGCCGGCGGCAGCTACGTTTTTTTGCGCGAAGCCTATGGCCCCTGGAAAATGGGGCCGCCTCATGTCTTTTCTCTTCGTCTGGCAAACGCTGATTCAGGCGCCGCTGGTCATTGCCTCTGGCGCCATCGGCTTTTCGCAATACGCCAGCTATCTGCATCCATTCACCGCGTACCAGCAGAAAGCCATTTCCGGCGCGGTAGTTCTGCTGCTCATCGTGCTTTTGTATCGCCGCATTTCCACCATCGGAAAAATTTCTGTGCTGCTATGGATCGGTGTCATCGGCACCATGATCTGGCTCATTGCCGGAGGCGTCACACACTTCAACGCCAAAATGGCTTTTTCTTTTCCGCCCGGCGCGTTCCATCTTTCCCATATTTTTTTCGCAGGGCTGGGCGCCGCCATGGTCAGCACCACCTACACATATTGGGGCTACTACAACATCTGTCATCTGGGCGGCGAGCTGCGCGAACCCGAGAAAAATATTCCGCGCGGCATTTTTATTTCCATCGCCGGAATCGCGGTTCTATATCTGGCCATGCAGACCAGCATCCTGGGTGTGGTGCCCTGGCAGAAAGCGCAGAACTCTCAATTCCTGGTCAGCACTTTTGTGGAAACTATCTCCGGCCCTTTCGCTGCGCGCGTAGCCACGCTGCTGGTTCTGTGGATTGCCTTCGCTTCCATTTTTGCCGCGCTGCTCGGATATTCCCGAGTACCCTACGCGGCGGCCTTGGACGGAAGTTTTTTTTCGATTTTCGCGCGCGTGCATCCTGAGAAAAAATTCCCGCACGTGTCGCTTTTATTCTTGGGAGGCGTGGCCTTCGTCTCCAGCCTGCTGTTTCGACTTTCCACGGTGATCGCCGCGATTTTAGCCACGCGGCTGCTGGTGCAATTTATCGGACAGGCCATCGGCATCATGCTCCTGCATAAACGTTGGCCGCCGGAGCGTTTCCCTTTCAAAATGTGGCTTTATCCGCTGCCGGCGATTCTGACCATGTGCGGATGGGCAGCGCTCTTCTGGGCCACCGGCGCGGCGCGGAAATGGGGGCTGCTGGTAATCGGGCTCGGTGTCGTGGCTTTTTTGCTGCGCTCCAGGGAAATGCGACAATGGCCGTTCGCCGCGAAAGCGCGTTCGGAGCCGGAGGCTGCTTGAAATTTCGGAAGGCTAAGATTTTTTCGATTTTGGTGTTCATGGTTTGCGCCGCCTGCCCGGCGTTCGCGCAGTTTGCGCCGCCGCCCGGAACCGGCCCGGGCCTCAACGAAACTGTGGAAGCCATCGAAAGCGCCGGCGTCAGCACGCGCATCTTGTACATCACCGCCCATCCCGACGACGAGTCGGCTGCGGTGCTCACCTATCTTGCGCGCGGACTGCATGCCGACGTCGCGCTGCTCTCGCTCACCCGCGGCGAAGGCGGCCAAAACGCGCTGGGCCCAGAACAAGCTCCCCAGTTGGGCCTGATTCGCACGCAGGAGTTGCTGGCGGCCACCCGCGGCTACGGCGTCAAATTATTTTTCACCAGCGCGCGGGATTTTGGATTTTCCAAGACTCCCGAAGAAACGGAAAAAATGTGGGGCGATCAGGTGCTCGCCGACATGGTGCGCGTGATTCGCGTCTTTCGCCCCAACATTGTCATCAACAATTTCGGCGGCGTGCATTCGGGCCATGGTCATCACCAGGCCGAGGGGTTATGGGCTCCCAAGGCCGTGCAGTTAGCCGCCGATCCCGCGTATCGCGTGTCTTCCGATGCCGCGAGGCTGAATGAATTGGCCGCCGGGGTGGATACCCCGGACGTCGAAAAGCCGTGGGGAGGCAAAGATCACCCGGTGATGGTGCTGGACCTCGACCGCAGCGGCTCCGCCGCCAATCCCGCACGCTACGACGTGCCCTTGGATGAAGTCTCTCCTTTGTGGGGCAAGACCTGGCGTGAAATCGGCATTGACGCGTTCGCGAATCATCGCACCCAGGGCATCTCGGCATTTCTGGGATCGTCGTTCTTGCACCGGCCCATAGGTTTGGTGTCTGAAAATGGAGAAAGACTCGACCCCGCGTTGCTGGCGCAGCCGATACACATATTGGGAGGCGACGCAGACGGCGATGCCGCGTCGGCGTGCAAGTCGGCCGCATTTTTCTGCCCGGTCCTGAGACAAGCGGAATCCAATCTGGAAAATGCGCGGCACGATGCGCTCGCCCTCAATTGGCAACAAGCCGCGACCGAAATTGCCGCCGCCGCGAAACAAATTACCTCGCTGTATCCAGGCGGCGGCCACGCAGCGCATTGGGTGGCGGGCGATCCGCTCTTAACCGATTTGCATCAGGTGCAGCGCCGCCTGGATCGCGCCCTGGCTCTCGCCGCCGGTCTCGAAATCGTTGCAGAGGCGGACAAGAGCGAAGTCGTCGCCAGCAGAACCATTTTCCGTGACCATCGAATCGCGCTGCCGAAAAGAAGCCGGCTGCGAAATGGGAAAATTGGAATTGGTGCTGCGAGGCAAATCGAATGTGGCCGCAGCGGCGGATGATTCCAAAAGCAAAAAATTTACGGTGACGATTGACCGGCCTGCCCCAGAACTGGGTAGTTGGGAGCGCCAACAGCCAGAGCCTCCGCCGCTCGCCACCGCACAACAGCAGGTGACCATTGCCGGCTACGGATTCACCGTGGACCAGCCGGTAACGCACATCGCGGCAACTTCCACGCGCATCGATCGGGTGGCGGTGCGCGTGGTGCCGGCCTACACGCTGGCGCTGGAGCCCGAGCAAAACGTACAACTGCTCGCCAAGCCCACACAGCCTTTCGATGTTTTTCTGCGCGTGCATTCCTACGCCACTAAATCCGCGAAAGTGGAAGCGGGAGTGACCGCCCCAACCGGCTGGACGACAGGCTCTCCCGTGGCACTGCAATTCTCAGGTGCCGGCGACCAGTACGCCAAAGTGAAAGTGACGCCACCAGCCAAACTTTCCGCCGGAACTTTCGCGGTGCAAGCCTTCGCCAAACGCGACAGCGAAACATTCGCCACTTCACTGACGCCTTTGCCTTCCATGCCCACTTTGCTGTGGACCGAGCCCGCACAATGCCGTGTGTTCGCTTTTGATGCGCAGGTGCCGGACCATCTGCGCGTCGGATACATTTCCGCTGAAAGCGAGCCCATTCCTCAGGCGCTTGAGAGGCTGGGCATTCAGGTGGAAATGTTGGACGCCGCTGCGTTGACCTTTGGAGACTTGTCGCGCTTCGACGCGGTGGTCATCGGCGTGCGCGCTTACGAGCTGCGCCCGGAACTCGCCGGCGCGAATCAGCGCCTGCTCGATTACGTTTCCAATGGCGGAACGCTGGTGGTGCAATACCAGCGCGATTTCGCCTGGGACAAATTTCAGTACGCGCCTTACCCGGCAAAAATTTCTTCGGATAAGCCCAACAGCCCGCTGCCGCGCATCACCGACGAAAATTCGCCGGTCAAATTTCTAAAGCCGGACGATCCCTTGTTGAACACGCCGAACAAAATCACGCCGGAAGATTTCAACGGGTGGATCCAGGAACGCGGGCTCTATTTCTGGAGCCAGTTCGACGCAAAATACACGCCGCTGTTGGCCATGAACGATCCCGGCGAGCCCGATTTGAATGGCGGGCTGGTATATGCGCATCTGGGAAAAGGCACGTACATCTACACCGGCCTGGCGTTTTTCCGCCAGATACCGGAAGGAGTGCCCGGCGCTTATCGCTTGTTCATCAATCTGTTGAGCGCCTCGCGGACGACGCGGTAGGGAATTCTCTAGTTAAAGCGCACTTTAATATCCGAGCGCTTCTCGAGATGTACGGAATCCACGAAGCGCACCTGCCGGTCGTCCAGAGTAAGAATCATTGATTGCGTGCGTACGCCTTCACCGAAAAAGCGTACGCCGCGCAGCAAGTTTCCATCGGTCACGCCGGTACACGCAAAAATCATTTTCTTACCGGGAGCCAGGTCTTCCGTCCCGTAAATGCGCTTCGGATCCTTCACGCCCATCTTGGCGAGCCGCTCGGCATGTTCCGGCTTGGTGACTACCAGGCGCGCCACAATTTCTCCATTCAAGCATCGTAACGCTGCTGCCGTCAGCACACCTTCCGGTGCGCCGCCGGTGCCCATCACCGCGTGGACGCCCGTGCCCACCACCGCTGCCGAAATTCCCGCCGACAGGTCGCCATCGCCAATCAAACGGATGCGCGCGCCCGCCGCGCGAATGTCCGCAATAAGTTTTTCGTGGCGCGGCCGGTCCAGCACAATCACCACCAGGTCTTCCACGTCGCGCTCCAACCGTTGCGCAATGGCTTTCAAATTAGCGGCCACCGGGGCGTCCAGGTCCACCGCCCCTTTGCACGATGGGCCCACCACAATTTTTTCCATGTACAGATCCGGCGCGTGTAGCAACCCGCCGCGCTCGCTGGCTGCCAGCACGACGATCGCGTTGGGAGCGCCGGTGGCGCAGAGATTTGTGCCTTCCAGAGGATCCACCGCGATATCCACCTGGGGAAAAAGCGCCTTCGGCGCGTGCGTCGCCAGCCCGACTTTTTCGCCGATGTACAGCATCGGCGCCTCGTCGCGTTCGCCTTCACCGATCACGATCGTCCCATCCATCTGCACGGTGTCCATCGTTTTGCGCATGGCTTCCACCGTGATTTCGTCGGCCTTGTGGCCGTCGCCAAAACCCATAGTGCGTGCCGCAGCGATAGCGGCGGTTTCCACCACACGCAGGAATTCGAGACTCAGTTGAGCTTCCATGGAGGGGTCTCCGGTTTGTCCAGGAGGTACGCGGACGGAGGCTAATGATAGGGCAACCGGGGGCTACAGTCGATAAGCACGGTAAACGAAAGTCGCCATAACAGAACTGTTAGGACATGCGGCACTCGTGCCGCGAACCATCTACATAAACGCGGCAATACCAGTGATGCGTTCTCCGATCACCAGTTTGTGAATGTCGTTCGTGCCTTCGTATGTAGACACGCTCTCCAGATTATTCATGTGCCGCATGATGGGGTAGTCGTCCACGATGCCGTTCGCGCCCAGAATGTCGCGAGCCTTGCGCGCCGTCTCCAGTGCGATGGCTACGTTATTCATTTTGAGCATGGAGATGTGCGCGGGATCCACCTTGCCGTTGTCTTTCAAACGCCCTACGTGTAATGCCAGCAGTTGGCCCTTTACAATTTCGGTAATCATCCACGCCAGCTTTTCCTGCACCAGTTGGTGCGAAGCGATGGGCTTATTCGCGAATTGCTTGCGGGTTTTCGCGTATTGCAGCGCGGTGTCGTAACAGGCCATCGCCGCTCCCAGCGCACCCCAGCCGATCCCGTAGCGCGCCTGGTTCAGGCAACCCAGCGGCCCTTTTAGTCCGGTCACCTTGGGCAGCAAATTTTCCTCGGGGATTTCGCAATCGGTGAACGACAAGCCTGAAGTCACCGAAGCGCGCAGCGACCATTTGCCATGCACGTCGTAGGATTTGAAACCGGCGCGTTCTTTTTCTACCAGGAATCCGCGAACCTTTTCGTCCTCGCACTTGGCCCACACTACCGCCACGTCAGCGATGGACCCGCTGGTGATCCACATTTTTTCGCCGTTTAATATGTAGTTGCCGCCCTTCTTCACCGCGCGCGTCAGCATGCCGCCCGGATTCGAACCAAATTGCGGCTCCGTCAATCCAAAGCACCCGATCGCTTTGCCCTGTTGCAGCAGCGGCAGCCATTTGTCTTTTTGGGCATCCGACCCGTACGTGTAGATCGGATACATCACCAGCGCGCTTTGCACCGAAATAAAGCTGCGGAGCCCGCTGTCGCCGCGTTCCAGTTCCTGAGTCACCAATCCGTATCCCACGTTCGACATTCCGGCGCAGCCATAGCCGTGCAGGTTGGCGCCAAAAAACCCCAGCTCGCCCAGCTGCGGCACCAGGTGCTTCGGGAAAGTTCCCTCGCGGCTACACCTTTCAATAATGGGGATGACTTCGTTGTCGACGAATTGCCGCGCCGTCTGGCGCACCAGCTTTTCTTCATCATTCAGTTGCGAATCGAAATCGATGTAGTCCACTCCGCCAAATCCAGCCATGCTGCTCTCCTCGCGCACTGTTTTGCACGCGCTGTACCGCTGTGTTCCGAAATTGTCAGAAAATTAGTGCGGTTGGTAAAAAAATGCGGCCTGCTTCCCTGACACAGTGTAACAAGGCGATTCGAGCGGCGGCAAATGCGGCGCCAACGCCCTCGGCGCGGTCGGTTCTAGCGCGAGGTAACGTCCGCCGGCGGGGGCATGTTGCGATGCTTCAGCCACTCCATGCTGATGCTGTGATTTTTCTTGTCCGCGGGAATCTGATCGAGGCTGGGCATGAAAATCTGCAAGCCCGCCTCGGGCGTCATCCGCGTATAGCCGTTCACCAGCTGATCCTGATAGTTCGTCAGGTCCAGGTCGAACCACGCGTTGTCTGAAAGATCCACCATCATCAGGTCCACGTGGCGCATGGTGAGTTTGCCGAAGTCCATGCGTGCCGCCCTTCAGCTGCATATAATTTCGCCACTGCTCAGTGCGCGTCACGTCCTGCTGCGCGTTGCCATAAATCTGCTGAAAGTCCGGATTGATAATTTTCACGCTGGTCAGTTGTCCGCGAATGTGTGGCGGCGGGACGGCCTTGCCGGTGTCCAGAAAAATGTCGTTGTCTTTAACCTCCACGCCCGGCAGGTTCGTGGACGTGAACAAACTGGCCACCGTTACGTTGAATCCACCCAAGCAGTTTCTTGAATGGGATCTTCAACACGTTTATTTTCGTAACATGAATCTGCATGCGATTGTCAGGAGCCACTCCCAACGTGGAGATCACTTCGATCGGCAGGGGAATAACTTTGTGCAGCGTGCCGGTAATCTTAAGTTGGTCGCCATCGCCAGACAGCTTGATATTTTTGAGCGGCGAATCGCTGATCCCTTCGTTCATGAAATTCGCCAGATCCCCCACGTTGGTGTGAATCACTCCGGACTTCACATCAATAAAAAACGATTCCGGCTCATCGAAAGAGGGATTCACATTGCGTGACGTCCGCGCCATTTGACCCGCGCAACCAGCGCACGTAAACGCGAAACCCGGTGGAACCTTTGCGCAGCATTAGATTGTGCGCGTAGATGTTCGTGGGAGCATTGGCGGAACCGGCGCGTGTCTGGCGCATCGCCGGAAGTCACTGCAACTGGGGCATCAGTAAACGTCGGCGGTGCCGCCGTCCGCTTGGCGCGCCACAACCACCAGCCCAGCAGCGCCATAGCCAGCACCAGCACAATGCCAAGGACCCGCCGAGCTCTCATATATATGCAGCTAAACCGAAACTCTGGCAACGGTCAAGGTTTACTCACCGTCTAATCCAGGCCGCGAAATGTTACTCTTAGTTTTTGAATGCCCACTAAATCCCCGACTACCCGCAAACGGCTTGCTGTTCAACCAAAAATCCTGATTTTTGACGTAGATGGCGTGCTCGTTGACGTTCGAGGCACTTACTGGCGCTCCGCTCTCGACACCGTCCGCCACCTCAGCGGACGCCGCGTCACGTACGCCGAGCTGCATCGCTGGAAGGCCAAGCCCGGCTACAACGATGACTGGCGCATGACCGCCGATTGGGTCACTTCGCTGGGCACGCCGGTCACCTACGAGCAAGCCAAAGCTGCCTTCAATAATTTTTACTGGGGCACCAAAGAAAATCCAGGCAACATTCGTAACGAAAAGCTGATCATCACTCCCAAGCAGATCACCAGCTGGGCGAGCCGCTACGAATTAAATCTTTTCACCGGGCGCAACCGCCGAGAATTTTCCTTCACCTTTGATCACTGGCCCGCCGCGCAGCACTTCCGCACCGTCATCACCATGGACGACGTCTCGCGCATCAAGCCCCACCCGGAAGGCTTGCACAAAATTCTGGCTGGACGCGATCCGGCGACCGCCCTCTATCTCGGCGACAACATTGACGACGCCCTCGCCGCTCGCGATGCCCGGGTCCCATTCATGGCCATCATCGCCCCCGGCGAGCACGGCTACCGCGCTCGCGCCGCAGCTTTCAGAAAACTTGGCGCGCTCGCCCTGTTGCCGCGCGCCACTGCGCTGAACGCCTGGCTGACCGGCGCTCGTTGATTTTTTAGCCAACGGGGATTCAATTCGCGGCAGGGCACTACGCGCCAAGCCGAGCTTGGCCAAATCATTCCACTAGCTCACAGCTTTCTTTGCTTCCGAGCGAATCTTGGCCCAGCGCTTCTTGGCGGCCTTGGCGATGGCGGCGCGGCCGGCCTCAGATAGCACCCGTTTCTTGACGGTCGTCAACTCCCGGCCTGCCGAACGCCCCAAGGCCTTTCCCGCGGCGCGCACGCCATCCAGTTTGTGATTTAACTTTCCCAATTCTTTTTCGAGCTTGCGCTCTTCGCGCTTCAGAGCCGCTAGAATATTCATGTATTCCTCCGCCCATGAATCTATCTCAACCCGCCGATATCCACTAGTCGTGCCTAGTTAGCGACGTGACTCGCAACGATAGTTCGGCCCTGTCGCGTTATGGCGCGAGTGTAACCTGTACGCCGGCAGTGCTCCCCTCTAAGCGACGTATTTCCTTTGACGTTCACTGGCATCCGCCGCCCGCGCATTGACGCCCGCTGGCACGGATGATATAAATTATTATTCGAGTCGGCACCACTTAGCCCACCGTGATCCCTCCCGGGTCGGGAAACGGCGTGGCTGCCAACCTGGGGTTCAGGCGACACAATTCGATGCTGTTTAATTCTCATCCATGAGAGAACTGTTCTTCCAAGTTGTGCCTATTGTCCTGATACTGCTGGTGTTCTATGCAGTCCTGAGAGTCCTGTTTTTCAAGCCATTGTTGAAGGTAATCGCCGAGCGCGAAGCTCGCACCATCGGCGCGCAAAAATCCGCCGAAGCCGCGCAAGCCGCCGCCACTGAAAAAGTGAAGCAATATCAGGACGCTCTGAAACAAGCTCGCTCCGAGGTTTACGTGGAGCAGGAAGCCGCCCGCAAAAAATTACTCGACGAACGCGCCGCGCAGCTGAAAGAAGCTCGCGCTAAAGCGGCTGCCGTGGTCGCCTCCGCCAAAGAACGCATCGCCGGCGAAATGAAAGCGGCCAAAGACGACATTCGGACCAGCGTGACCCCACTTGCCGCAGTAGTGGCGCGTCGCGTCCTGCAATCCACGCGTCCCCCCGGCGCTCCGCCAAGAGAGACACGATGACCGCAGGATTGACCGGAGCAGCAAAGCTTTATATGAAAATTATCTTCGCGGGACTGGTGACGATGGCTGTTATTCGCTCTGAACGCCCAAGCGGAAGAAGCCGCTAATGCTGTCCAGCAATCTAGCGAAAATCTTTTCAAGTGGATCAACTTCGCCATTGTTGCGGGGGTGATTATCTGGATTTGTCTCAAGAGCGGCCCGGCATTTTTCAGCCGGCGTGCCGATGTCATCGCCTCGGTGATTGAAACAAGCACCGCGGCAAAAAATCGCGCCGACGAACAGTTGCGCGAAGCCGAATCCAAGCTGCAACATCTGGAAAAGGAAGTAGCGGAGCTGCGCGCCGCCGCTCTGCGTGAATCCGCCGCCGAAGGCGAACGCATCCGCGATCTCACGCGCACCGATGAGCAGAAAATCGACGCCGCCGCCGGCGCCGAAGTGGACGCCACGGAGCGCGCCGCACGCCTGGAACTGAAAGCCCTCGCCGCTAATCTCGCCGTGGATGGCGCGGAATCGCTTGCTCGCCAGCCAACTCACTCCCGCCGCGCAGGAATCGCTCATTAATAATTTCGTCAAAACTCTCGATCGCAGGCCCAATTGAGGTCCGCGAGCTTGCAGTACGCCAACGCTTTTGCCGACATCGCCATCAGCCAGGGCGCGCCGCAGACTTCCGTGCGGCAGCTCGCAGACTTTGGCGCAGCTTATGCGGAATCTGCCGAGCTCCGCAATTTTCTCGGCAGCCCCGCGGTGGATACCAAAGACAAGCATGGCGTGATTGAAAAAATCATTGCGCGCCAGGGTGCTGGAAAAATCGTCCGCAATTTTCTTTTCGTGATTACCGACCATCAGCGCTCGCCCATGCTGCCGGAAATCGTTGACGCCGTGCAAAGTGTGGTTCGCCAGCGCCAGGGCATTGCCGAAGCCGAAGTTTCTTCCGCCGTGGAGTTGAGCGATGCGCAAAAGAACGAAATGGCCAAGACCCTCAGCCGCCTAACCGGAAAAAAGATCGAGCCAAAATTTTCTTTGGACGCCAAGCTTTTGGGCGGGGCCGTCGCTCGTGTTGGGGATACTATCTACGACGGTTCGTTGCGCAGCCGTTTGTCCGAAATGCGCGCGCGGCTGTCACAGGAATAAAGTTTGTGGATGCATTACGGCACACAACCGCCGCGCGCGGACAGGTAAACCGAAAGTTAAGCAGCAGGCGGCAGCAAAATTTGCACCCGCAGCCGTTTAGAACGAACGCGGTTCAAATGGGATCAGGAGCATGAATGGCCAATATCAAGGCGGATGAAATCAGCAAGATTCTGCGCGAGCAGATTGAAAATTACGAGCAGACCGTCGCGGTCGACGAAGTCGGCTCGGTCATCAGCGTCGGCGACGGCATCGCGCGCATTCACGGCCTGGAAAAAGTCATGGCCGGCGAGATGCTCGCGTTCCCGCACAACGTTTTCGGCATCGCGCTGAACCTGGAAGAAGACGAAGTCGGCGCCGTGCTGCTCGGCGAATACGAGTCGAGCTGCAAGGAAGGCGACACCGTCAAGCGCACCAACACGATTATGTCCGTGCCGGTCGGCGAAGCGCTGATCGGGCGCGTGGTCAATCCGCTCGGCGAGCCGCTCGACGGCAAGGGCCCGATCGAATCGAAGCAGCGCAATCCGCTGGAACGCATCGCTCCCGGCGTGCTCGATCGCCAGCCGGTGCGCGAGCCGGTGCAGACCGGTATCAAAGCGATCGACTCCATGATTCCGATCGGCCGCGGCCAGCGCGAATTGATCATCGGCGACCGCCAGACCGGTAAAACCGCCGTCATTCTCGACACCATCATCAATCAGAAGGGCGGCGACATGATCTGCATCTACTGCGCGATCGGCCAGAAGCGCTCGACGATCGCGCAGGTGGTGAAGACGCTGACCGATGCCGGCGCGATGGATTACACCATCGTGGTGGCGTCCATCCGCTTCCGAGCCCGCTTCCGCTGCAGTACATCGCGCCATACGCCGCGTGCGCCATGGGCGAATATTTCCGCGACACCAAGCGCCACGCCGATCACTTTTTACGACGATCTTTCGAAACACGCGCAGGCTTACCGCGAAATTTCCTCTGCTGCTGCGCCGTCCGCCCGGCCGCGAAGCGTTTCCTGGCGACGTGTTTTATCTGCACTCCCGCTTGCTGGAACGCGCCGCGAAGCTGAACGACAAGCTCGGCGCGGGCTCGCTGACTTCGCTGCCGGTGATCGAAACGCAGGCTGGCGACGTTTCCGCATACATTCCGACCAACGTGATTTCGATCACCGACGGACAGATTTATCTGGAAGCCGACCTCTTCAACGCCGGCATTCGTCCCGCGATCAACGTCGGCATTTCCGTCAGCCGCGTCGGCGGCAACGCGCAGATCAAAGCGATGCGCCAGGTTGCCGGCTCGCTGCGTCTGGACATGGCGCAGTATCGCGATCTCGCGGCTTTCGCGCAGTTCGGCGCCGACCAGCTCGATAAAGCCACGCAGGCGCAGCTCGGCCGCGGCCAGCGCCTCACCGAAATTCTGAAGCAGGATCAGTACGCGCCGCTGTCCGTGGAAAAGCAGGTGCTCAGTCATCTTCGTCGCCACCAGCGGCGCGCTCGACAGCATTCCGGTTCCCGACGTGCGCCGCTTCGAACGCGAATTCATCGCAGTTCGTGGAGACCAACAATTCGGGCATTCTGAAGATCCATCGCCGAAAAGAAAGCCCTGGACGACACCATCAAGGGCGAAATCAAGAAAGCCGTCGAAGCCTTCAAGGAGCGTTTCAACGCCGACGTCGAAGGAATCCGGCGACGTGCGGCCAAGGCCGCGGCGCCAGCAAGAGCCGGATGCCGCAAGATCAACGACAGTCGGAGATTCTCGCAAGAAGAAGACTCCGGTAGCGAAATAATTCCAGTTCGATCGACCTAATGCCCACACTTCTCGATTTCCGGCGCCGCATCCGCTCGGTGAAAAACACCCAGCAGATCACGCGCGCGATGAAGTTTGTCGCCGCGGCGCGTCTGCGTCGCGCGCAGGAAGCCGCGCTGGCGGCCCGGCCGTACGCCGCAGGAACTGGCTCGCGTATTGCGCTCCACCATGGCGCGCATCGAATCGCCGGACATCCGTTGCTGGCGGAGCGCCCGGAAAATAACATTCTGGTCGATCGTGCTCACCGGCGAGCGCGGCCTGGCCGGCGCGTTCAACAGCAACATTCTGCGCAAAGCTCACGAATTTTTCCGCGCGCACCAGGGCAAGAAAATCACCACGATTCCGGTCGGCAAAAAAGGCCGCGATTCGCTGCGCCGCGCCGGTTTCACCTTCGCCGGCGAATACGTAAACGTGCTGGCCCGCGTGGATTTCAAGACCGCCCGCGAAATCGCCAATCTGGTCGCCGAGCTTTACGTCAAGGAAGAAATCGACGCGGTCTACATCATCTTCAGCGAATTCAAAACCGTGATGACCCCCACCTCACGGTCGAAAAACTCTTGCCCGTCGAATCCATTCGCGACGAAGAAGACGAATCTGCCGCTGACCGCAACGCCCGCGACGCAAAAAATCCCGGCGCACCAAAAGAAACGCCTATCGATTACATCTACGAGCAGCCCGAGGAACAGATCCTCGCTAAGCTGCTGCCGCGTTACGTGGAAACGCAAATCCTGCGCGCCATGCTGGAATCTTCCGCGGCCGAACACGCCGCGCGCATGACCGCCATGGAAGCGGCCACCAACAACGCCAACGACGTCATCGAGGCCCTCACGCTGCACATGAACAAAGTGCGCCAGGCGGCCATCACCAAAGAAATTATTGAAATTGTCAGCGGCGCCTCTTACGGCGCTTAGGAGAAAGCATGGCGGATAAACGCAAAGTCGGGACGAGTCGTGCAGGTCATCGGACCCGTGCTCGACATTCAGTTTGAAGCGGGACACCTGCCCGCAATTTACAACGCGGTGCGCATCACCAGCAAAGGCTTCAACATTCCCGAGCCGCTGGACGTCACCGCCGAAGTGCAGCAGCACCTGGGCGAAGGCCGCGTGCGCGCGGTCGCCATGGAAGCCGACCGAAGGCATGGTTCGCGGCATGAAGGCGGAAGACTTGGGCGCAGGGCATCACCGTGCCCGTCGGCCGCGCGACGCTTGGCCGCGTGATGAACGTGCTCGGCAAGCCCGTCGATCAGCTCGGCCCCATCAACAGCCCCACGCATTATCCGATTCATCGCCCGGCGCCTCCGTTGGAAGATCAGTCCACCGGCGCTCGAAATGTTTGAGACCGGCATCAAGGTCGTCGACCTGATGGAGCCGTATGTGAAGGGCGGAAAGATCGGCCTCTTCGGCGGCGCGGGCGTCGGCAAAACAGTTTTGATTCTGGAATTGATTCACAACGTCGCCATGCAGCACGGCGGCGTTTCGGTTTTTGCCGGCGTCGGCGAGCGCACCCGTGAAGGCAACGACCTGTGGCTGGAAATGTCGGAGTCCGGCGTTATCGTTCCGGGCAATACCGAAAAATCGCGCGCCGCTCTGATCTATGGCCAGATGACCGAACCGCCCGGGTCGCGCCTGCGCGTCGGCCTGACCGGCCTGACCGTGGCCGAATATTTCCGCGACGAAGAGCATCTCGACGTGCTGCTCTTCATCGACAACATTTTCCGTTTCGTGCAGGCCGGCGCGGAAGTTTCCGCGCTTCTCGGCCGCATGCCTTCCGCCGTCGGTTATCAGCCGAACCTCAACACCGAAATCGGCGAGTTGCAGGAGCGCATCACTTCCACGAAGAACGGCTCGATCACTTCGGTGCAGGCGATTTACGTGCCTGCCGACGACTACACCGATCCCGCTCCGGCCGCGACCTTCGCGCACCTGGACGCCACCACTAACCTGAGCCGCCAGATCGTGGAACGCGGCATCTATCCCGCCGTCGATCCGCTGGCCAGCTTCTCGCGCATTCTTGATCCGCGCATCGTCGGCCAGGAACACTACTCCGTGGCCCGCGGCGTGAAATCGATTCTTGCAGCGCTACAAGGATTTGCAGGACATCATCGCCATTCTCGGTATCGAAGAACTTTCCGACGACGACAAGCGCACCGTGGCTCGCGCCCGCAAAATCGAAAACTTCCTTTCGCAGCCGATGTTCGTGGCCGCGCAGTTCACCGGCCTCGAAGGCAAATACGTCAAGATCGAAGACACCGTGCGCAGCTTCAAGGAAATCGTCGAAGGCAAGTACGACGACGTTCCGGAGCAGGCGTTCTACATGGTGGGCACCATCGAAGAGGCTTTGAAGAAGGCCGAGACAATGAAGGCCAACGCGTAGCTCGAATAATTCATCCAACCCTCAGGAATGAAGGTTCACGAATAAAAGTTCAGGAATAAAGTTAAGAAATGTTTCCTGAAGCCATCGAGCTCATCATCGTCACGCCGCAGCGCCAGTTGCTGCGCGAGAAAGTTGCCAGCGTGCAGCTTCCCGGCGCCAGCGGCGAGCTCGGCATTTTGCCGGGGCACGCGCCGTTGATCACCGAACTCGGCAACGGTGAATTGAGCTATCGCTCGCACGAGTGGCGCCGAACCGGTTGTTCTTGCGGTGTTGAGCGGCTTCGCGGAAGTTTTGCCGGACCGCGTCACGGTCCTGGCCGAAACTGCGGAACGGCCGGAAGAAATTGACGTCGAGCGCGCCAAGCAGGCTTTGGAACGCGCCGAAAAGCGCCTCAAATCCACCGATCCCGATGTGGATTGGGATCGCGCCACCGTCGCGTTGCAGCGCGCGCTGGTGCGCATTCAGGTCGGAACGGTGCGCCGCAGAGTACACAGCCGCACCACCTAGTTGGTCGTTTCAGCTAAACTGTTGAAGTAGCGAGCGGATCCCCAGACCTCTAAAGGAAATAATTTAATGGAAACCATCACCATGTACTCCACCGCCTGGTGTCCCGATTGCCGCCGCGCCAAATCTTTCCTGAAAGATCGCGGCGTGGAGTTCAAAGAAGTTAACATCGAGGAAGACGAAGCCGGCGAAGAAATCGTGATGCAAGCCAACAACGGCAAGCGAAAAGTCCCTACGCTTCAGGTCGGCGACCGCTTCTTCGCCTGCAGCCCCTTCAATCCCATTCAGCTCGCGAACGAACTGAACATCCCTCTCAACCAACCGAACCGTTAACGATATCGCCGCGAGCGAACTACGGGTGCCCCACTTGCCCATTTTTCACCCGGCACTCGTGGTAATGAACACCACCGCCAAGGTTAATTTACCGCTACACCCCGGACCCACACGTTTGACAACTGCATCGCTTCATCCATAAGCAAAACATCCGCGTCCGCTCCCACTCGCAACGCGCCTTTCTTGAACTCCACGCCCAGCAAGCCCGCAGGATTCAGCGTCAGCATGCGCGTGGTGTCTTCAAAAGATTTGCCCAGCGCCACCACATTTCTCAGCGCGCGATCCAGCGTGAGCGTACTGCCCGCCAGCTTTCCTTCGGAGTTCCGGCACACGCCGCCGCTCACAATCACTTCAAACTGCCCCAGCATGTATTTCCCGTCCGGCATGCCCGTCGCCGAAATTCCATCGCTCACCAGGATCACGCAGTCGGCGCTCTTCGCCTGCAGCAACAGCCGCATCGCCGCTTCTTCCACGTGCACGCCGTCGGCGATCAATTCCGCGCGTCACGTTCGGCGTGGTAAGGACCGCGCCAATCACCCCGCTGTCGCGGTGCGAAAACGGCCGCATCGCGTTGTACACGTGCACGGCATGATGCGCGCCATGCGCGATCGCCGCGCGTGCCTGCTCGTAAGTTGCGTCGGTATGCCCGATGCCACCACCATCCCGGCTTTTATCGCTGCATCGATACAGGGCATGGCGCCCAGCAATTCGGGAGCAAGCGTCAAAATGCGGGCATTTCCTCCTGCGGCGGCCACAAATCGCTCCAGCAGTTCCGCAGACGGCAGCCTCAACCACTCCGCCGGATGCACTCCGCGGCGGACCTCGCTCAGGAACGGCCCCTCAAAATGTATTCCGAGAACTTCCGCGCGTGGCTCGCTCGCTTCATGCTGCGTGGCAATATATTTCGCGATTCCTTCGGAGCTCCTGCAAATGTCGTCCGGCGCTGGCCGTCACGGTAGTTGCCACCATCGAAGTGGTGCCGTGCTTCGCCACCGTTTTCGTGACGGTCGCCATCGCTTCGGGCGTGCCTTCCATCACGTCGCGGCCGCCCGCGCCATGAATGTGCACGTCCACAAATCCCGGAATAGCGGCCTTATCCTTCGCGGAAATTTCCGTCGCGTCCGCCGGCAAATTCATTCCTTCGCGTGGCCCGATGGCTTCGATTACGCCGTCGCGAATCAAAATGCCCGCATCCGTGATTTTGCCGGTTGGTGTCAGCGCCCATCCAGCGTAGATTAATGTGGTCGTCATGGCAGAGCTACATCGTAGCGGAAACGTCGCGCCGCACAAAACGCCAGCCTTGACTGTTCGTAGTTGCTTGGCGGTTTTCCTTCGGACGCGTTCAGGGCTGTTTGGATACCCCACATGCCGAGTCTGCATGTGCGGTCTTTGAATCAAGTTTCAACAAGTCCAAAAAAAGGAGGACCCTCTCGGGTCCTCCTTGCTGACCAGCATCCGGCTCTGGCGGCCTGGTCTTAAAAGACAAATGGTTATGTGTTTATCGGCTGGCTGCCGTATTGCTGGCACTCGCCGTGCCCGCCGACTTCGGCAGGCTCAGATATCCGGTGGCGCCTGTCTTGGTAACCTTGTTGATCACCAGTTCCAGCGCCGCGCGGCTCCCGCCGGTGTAAAAGAAAATCGGCTCGTTCACCGAGCGATCTTTCTTTTCAAAGCTCTTGTCGTCCGCCAGCACGTTCACCGTGTAGCGATTTTTTTTCACGTTGGTGTCTTTCAGCTCCACCTGGATGCTTCCGACTTTTTGCGCGCCCGACTTGCGTGTCAGCGAAAATTCAAAATAGTCGCGCTGCCCCATGCGGCGAAGCTGGTCAATCTCATCGTGGTTCCGCGCGATGAGCGTGCCCATTTCGCTGCGCGCCATCTGGATGCTGTTCTTGGTCGCGTCCAGATCGCCCTTCACGCCGTTGACGTCGCCATTCAATTTGTTCACGTCGTCGTTGTTGGCCTTGGTCGCCAGCTCGGTTTGCACCGAACTCTGTAGGCCGTTCAGTTTCTTTTCGTATGCCACGGTCGCCGACTTGGTCTGCTTGCGCGCCGCCACCAGATCGGATTGCGTCACGTTCAACTTGTCAGTGACCACTTTCAGATCGCTTTGCAGTTGCTGATTCTGGTCTTCCGCTTTCGTCAGTCGCTGCCCGAGAGCGTCATTTGTCTGTTTCAACGAAGCCTGGGTGCTCTGCTCCAGACTGTTCGCATGGTTGACAGCCGTCCAACCGACTCCCAGCCCCACCAATGACAAAGCTGCGATCAATGCCACCGCTAATCCCACCCACCTCGGCGTCCCAGCCGTCTGAACTACCGGTTCCTGGTATTCGCTCATGGACGTTTTCTCCTTGGCGGCCTGCTCCCGCCTCTACAGTGAATACTGCATGCCCCCGGCCATTCGAGACTGTTCAGCCCCTCTGTTCGCCAACTCGAGCATCTACTTGCAGATAGCTGTCTGAGATGCGCCCTAGCCCGCAGTCCTAATGGTACTAGGGCCAGTAATCCTTACACGTTCTGTTACGGATGCGTAAAATCTTCTAGAATTTTGCCAGACAGGGAGGGATGGTTAGAACCGATCTATACAGATTGACGGTTGAAGATAAATCGAAGAAGGAGCCTAAACTACTGGATACAGCAAGTTTTAATTATGCAGCTCTGCTTGTGGACTTGGCTTCCTGACCTTGGGATGACCCGAAGTAGCGGTCCAAAGTGTGAGTAGCCGCTTCCAGAACGAGCCGACAATCGGCGCAGTGTTCCAGGTGCGTCGCGATCTCGGTTTCGACCGTTGGAGATAGCCTATGCTCTAAGTACCAGCAAATCAGATGGATAGTGTCTCGACAACTCATGTTCCCCGTCTTCCTGGACGCCAATAACTATATGCCGTTATTGATTTAAGAACGTTGCACTCGATTGACCATCGTCGCATCTTGTTAAGAATAACGTAATTCTATGAATTGCCTGCATTTATGCTCGAATCCTGTGGATAAAGCCCAGTTTCGTGCAGGAATATTTACGTTACCAACGGCCCAGTACTTTACCACTTTCGGCCCATTACTAGCCTTTGGCCAAGCGATGCTTACCGGCTGGGCACAATCGTCATTTCCCTCAACGCCGCGATGCGATCCGCCAAGCGGAGGGTGGGTGCTGAACAGCGATGACAACGTGCCGCCACCAAACCACGGCTTCACGATGCATAGCGCCGCCGTCGACGGCGACACGACTCGTCGTCGGTATGCGCTGGTTGTAGGCGCCCAACTTTTGCAGCGCGCTGATCAAGCCGTAACGGCTGGCCGACCATGCGCGCGCCGGTCTCGTCCGCGGAATATTCCCGCGTGCGCGACAGAAAAAGCTGCATCATCATCGCCGCGAATGGGCGCCAGGATAATCGTCAGCAATGCCGCGCAGTCCGCCGCCGCGATCGCGATCGTCATTCCGCCGCCATACCCGCCAAACATCATGGCAAAGCGGCCCATCGACGCCAGATAGGTGATGGCGCCGGCAATCGTCGCCGCAATCGAGCTCGTCAAAATGTCGTAATTGCGAACGTGGGAAAGCTCGTGCGCGATCACGCCTTCGAGTTCGTCGTCGTTCATCAGATTGAGCAAGCCTTCGGTTACCGCCACCGAAGCGTGCTGCGGATTCCGCCCGGTCGCGAAAGCATTCGGCGCCGCTTCCGGAATCACGTAAAGTTTGGGCACCGGCAAATTCGCTTTGGCCGCGAGCCGCTCCATCACGGCATAGAGCCGCGGCACCTGTTCGCGCGTCACCGGCTGCGCGCCGCTCGATTTCAGCGCGATCTTGTCCGAGAAAAAATACGAGATACCGTTCATCAGCACGGCAATGCCCAGCGCGATCTTCATGCCGTTCTGCCCGCCAATCGCGCCGCCGGCCACAACCAGCATCACGCTCAGCAAAATCAACAGCACACCTGTTCGTAGAATTTTCATAAGAGGTCTCACTAACTAAGTACGCATAGAACAGCTGAAATATTGCAAGCGATGTAGCGAAGCGGTCGTCCGCGCGACGAACCACCGCTCCGCTACATCATTAGATTCACGCCGCCGCCGCGGGCTGTTTTGCCGCTGACGCGCTCGAATCGCATCTTCTCGCCGCTGCCGTCGCGGTCCACGCGTATGCGCTCCCCCGGCAACACCTTGCCTTCCAGAATCTGCAGCGCCAGCGGATCCTGAATCATGCGCTGAATGGTGCGCCGCAGCGGCCGTGCGCCGTACGCGGGATCGTATCCCTCGCGCAGAATCAGTTCTTCCGCCGCGGGAGTCAGTTCCAGCGTGATCTGCCGCTCCGCCAGCAACTTCTCCACGCTCTTCAGCAGCATGCCCACGATTTTGCCGAGCTGCTCCTTGCCGAGCGGATTGAAGATCACGATCTCGTCGATACGGTTGATGAACTCCGGCCGGAACGCCGCGCGCAACGCTTCCATCGCTTCCTTGCGCGCCGCTCCGGATCATTTCCGGCCAATTCGTAAATCGCCGCCGAGCCGACGTTGCTGGTCATCACCAGCACCGTGTTGCGGAAATCCACGGTGCGGCCTTTTCCATCCGTCAATCGCCCGTCTTCCAGAATTTGCAGCAGCACGTTGAACACGTCCGGATGGGCCTTCTCGATTTCGTCGAACAGAATCACCGAGTAAGGATGCCGCCGCACTTGTTCCGTAAGTTGGCCGCCTTCTTCGTAGCCCACGTAGCCCGGAGGCGCGCCGATCAGCCGCGACACGCTGTGCTTTTCCATGTACTCGCTCATGTCGATGCGAATCATCAGCTTTTCGTCGTCGAACAAAAACTCCGCGACGGCTCGCGCCAGTTCTGTTTTTCCGACGCCGGTCGGCCCCATAAAAATAAACGAGCCGATCGGCCGCTTCGGATCAGACAAGTCCCGCGCGGCTGCGCCGCACCGCATTCGAAACGTGCGCCAGCGCATCGTCCTGACCGACCACCCGATGCGCGCAGCCGCTCTTCCATGCTGCACCAGCTTTTGCGCTTCGCCTTCCAGCAGCGGCCCGGCGGGAATTCCCGTCCACTTGCTCACCAGCTTGGCGATGTCTTCTTCGTCGACTTCTTCCTTGAGCATCGGCGCGTTTTTCTGCATGTTCGCGAATTGCTCCTCGGCCTGCTTCAAATCGCGTTCCGCCGCGGCCATGCGCCCGTAGCGAATCTCCGCAACTTTGGCCAGTTCGCCGCTGCGTTCGTAGCGCTGCTCTTCCGCTTTCAGCTGTTCGATCTGTTCTTTCAGCTTGCGGATTTTGCCGATGGCCTGCTTTTCCGACTGCCACCGCGCCTTGCGCCCGCTCGAATCTTCCTTGAGCTTCGCCAGTTCTTTTTCGATTTGCGTGCGCCGCTCTTTCGAATGCGCGTCTGTTTCTTTCAGCAACGCCTGCCGCTCGATTTCCAGCTGCATGATGCGCCGTTCGATCTCGTCGATCTCCACCGGCAGGGAATCGATCTGCATGCGCAAGCTGGCCGCGGCTTCGTCGATCAAGTCGATGGCCTTGTCCGGCAGGAAACGGTCGGAGATGTAGCGGTGCGAAAGCGTGGCGGCCGCGATAATCGCGGCGTCCTTGATGCGCACGCCGTGATGCACTTCGTAGCGGTCTTTCAATCCGCGCAGAATCGAAATGGTGTCTTCGACCGTCGGCTCGCTCACCAGCACCGGCTGGAAGCGGCGTTCGAGCGCCGGATCCTTCTCGATATATTTTTTGTATTCGTTCAGGGTGGTGGCGCCGATCGCGCGCAGTTCTCCGCGCGCCAGCGCCGGCTTCAACATGTTGGAAGCGTCCATCGCGCCTTCCGCCGCGCCCGCGCCGACCAGCGTGTGCAGCTCGTCGATGAACAGAATGATTTGGCCTTCGGCCTGGTTGATTTCCTTCAACACCGCCTTCAGGCGGTCTTCAAATTCGCCGCGATATTTCGCGCCGGCCACCAGCGCAGCCAGATCGAGCGCCACCAGCCGCTTGGTTTTCAGCACATCCGGCACGTCGCCGGAAACGATACGCTGCGCCAGTCCTTCCACGATCGCGGTTTTGCCGACGCCCGGCTCGCCAATCAGCACCGGATTGTTCTTGGTGCGCCGCGCCAGAATTTGCATCACGCGGCGAATTTCTTCGTCGCGCCCGATAACCGGATCGAGTTTCGAACGTCGCGCCAGTTCGGTAAGATCGCGCGCGTATTTTTCCAGCGACTCATAAGTCGCTTCCGGATTTTGCGAGGTTACTCGCTGCGAGCCGCGCACGCTGGTCAGCGCCTGCAGAATCGCTTCGTGCGAAGCGCCCAGCTTCTTCAGCAATTGTCCCGCGGGATCGCGATCCTCGCTGGCGATCGCCAGAAATAAATGCTCGGTCGAGACGTACTCGTCCTTAAATTTCTCCGCTTCCTTAAAAGACGCGCTCCAGAACCTGGTTCACCGCGCTGCCCATGTGCTGCTGCCCAAAGCCTTGCACTTTCGGCAGCCGCGCGATCTCGCGCTCGATGTCCTGCGACAAGCGTTTCGGGACGAATCCCGAGCTTGCGTGACCAGCGGCGGCACTACGCCGCCATCTTGCGCAACCAGCGCGGCCAGCAAATGGATCGGCTCGATCTGCTGATTCTCGTGCGTCGCGGCGATTTCCTGCGCGCTCTGCACCGCTTCCTGGGCCTTTACCGTCAATTTTTCAAATCTCAACATGTTTCCTCACTCTACGACGGACCTTCAATCTCTTTGATTCCACTAAAATGTTTTGCGACTGATTTTTTTCCGCGGTTCCGGCTCTAGCTGTCGAGGCAAAGAAAAAGGGCTGGCAATTTCGCCAGCCCTCTCTGTTACCGCTCTTAAGGCTGGTGCCGTGCTTTATCGTGCTCCCGCAGCCGCGGCTGCCGCCGGGGTTCCGACGCTGACCTTGATCTGCTTGGGCTTGGCCTCTTCGCGCTTCGGAATGTTCAGCGTCAAGACCCCGTTCTGATAATCGGCCTTGATGGCTTCCGAATTCACGGTGTTAGCCAGCGAGAAGCTGCGCGCAAACGCTCCGTAAGAGCGCTCGACGCGCAGGTAATTGTTTTCGTTCACCTGCTTCTCGAATTTCCGTTCGCCACGAATGGTCAGGATGTTGTTTTCCACGCGGATATCCAGATCCTTTGGATCGATGTCCGGCAGATCCGCCTTCACCACCAGTTCATGCTCGTTTTCGAGAATGTCGACGGCTGGCGCCCAAGTAGTCAGGTTGGATTCTTCACTGTTGCGGTCAAAGCCCTCGCCAAACATACGGTTCAGATGCTCGTGCAGATTGGCGGCACCGCGAAAGGGTTCCCAACGGTTCAGGTTCGACATGTCGATCTGCCTCCAAGTCTTAGTTTAATGTGACTGTACACGAGATAATATAATCTGCGTGTATTATTGTCAAGTATTTATTTGAGTGCACGCTATAATTGCTAAATCGCTCGTTATCATCAATATGTGGGATTCGCGCATCAACCGGGATGTCAGGACCGCCCTTGGCAAACACTTCCGGGAACGTTCCTGTTAAACTCCCAACATGCTTCTCTCCGATTTCGATTTCCTGCTTCCCGCCAGAGCAAATCGCCCAGCGCCCCCTCGCGAGCCGTGACGCCTCCCGCATGCTGCTGCTGGACCGCCAATCAGGCCAGCACGCCGACGACGCCTTCGCCGAATTTCCCAGCCTGCTGCGTGGCGACGAACTCATCGTGGTGAATAACGCCCGTGTCATTCCCGCGCGCTTGCTCGGTCGTCGCATTAACCCTGGAGCTAATCCCGGCGAAGCCTACGGTCATCCACCGGCACCGAAATCGAAATTCTACTGGCGCGTCAAATCGATGCGGCGACCTGGGAAGCGCTGGTGCGCCCCGGCCGCAAAATGCATGTCGGTCAACGCGTGCAATTCGGGGAGGGAGATTTGCAAGCGGAAGTCATCGCTCATGGCGATCATGGTCAGCGAACCCTGCGATTTTCTTCCAGCGAGCCGGGCGACATAACTACTGAGCTTCACGCGGCTCGGCCATGTTCCGCTGCCTCCGTACATTGATCGCGCCGACGACCCCTCTGACCACGAACGCTACCAAACTATTTTCGCCAGCCATCCCGGCGCGATCGCCGCGCCTACCGCCGGCCTGCACTTCACTCCTGAAATCCTCGAAAAGATCCGCGCGCGCGGAGTTGAAATTTGCGAGCTCACGCTGCACGTCGGCCTGGGAACATTTCAGCCCATTCGCAGCGAAACGCTGGAAGGCCACGCTATGCATGCGGAATCCTATGAGATTCCGCCAGAAACCGCGGAGCGCATCGCGCGCGCAAAGCGCGAAGGGCGCCCCATCCTGGCCATCGGCACCACCGCGGTGCGCGCGCTGGAAGACGCCGCCCAGCGCGCTGCGCAAGAACAGCAACGAATTGCTCGTCGCCGGGCGCGGCGAAGCCCGCCTGTTCATCACTCCGGGCTTTTCTTTTCGCGTCGTGGATGCGCTGCTCACCAATTTCCATCTCCCGCGCTCCACGCTGCTGGCGCTGGTCTGCGCCTTTGCCGGGCGCGAACCGTTCTCGCGGCGTACCGCCATGCCGTGGAAGCCGGCTACCGCTTCTACAGCTACGGCGATTGCATGCTCATCAACGCTGAGCGCAAAAAAAAGAAGCCGCCCAACAGGCGGCTTCCTTCGTTCCATTCTGATAAGACTGCTTCAGAGTTATTCGCTGAAAACAAAAACGCGCTTCTGTCCGGAAAACCGCACTTCCTTCACTTGGCCGTTCTCGCCCAGCAAAACGGCGTCATAGTTGGACTTGGCTTCGCGATCTTCCCAGCGGCCTTCGGATTCCGCCACGGTCGAGCCGTTCTTGGCGACGGTTGCTTTGTTGCCGTCGATCAGCAAGCGGTACTCCCCGGCTTGCAGGTCGGCCTTCCCGAGTTTGGCGTTTTGCGAAATGTTGATGGTCTTGGCGACCGGCTTGGAAAAAGCCGGCACACTTGCAGCGGTAAGCGTGGCAAGCAATGCGGCGCTACGGAGAAATGATTGGATGTTCATGCGTGTCTACTCCCTTTCGAGGATCGAGTCAGCCGCACGGCTTTTTTTCTGCCGGCAAGACAGAGTTGACACGCAAAGCTAGGGCGAGTAGTCTCGCCGCAAGACACCTCTTCTTCCTGGACTAACGGCCGGAAAGACTGCGTGTCATCGCCCCGCGGCTGCCACCGCGGGGTTTTTCATATCTAACCTGAAACAGCCCGTACCAAGCTGCACTGGTATAGACGAATGCATCTCCACGAATGTTTCGTTCATTACAGAAGATTCTTGAATGCTTGTTGTAAAATTATTGTGCCACGCCGTTGCTGAAATGGGAATTTCTGGCGGTCGCGTAGCAATCGAAACACCGCAGCCGCTAAACGCCCGCTAAAATACAGTTCGCGTTCCTGCGTCAATCAGTCTAAATCGTGTTAGAGATGTGACGATTTCATTACTACGCGTCCCTCACTGAGCACGCCGATTGGCTGTACTCTTCTATCGGCAAATCGACTCGTGAAAAATTTGACACCTCGAACGCGCTTGTGAAAATTTTCTCGCCACGGACTCATCCTCCGTGCATCGCCGCGCCTCTTCATCTATACTCAGGAGCACTTTTTTGGGGCCATCGATGCGGATTCTGGTTCTCAGCGATCTTCACGCCAATATCACTGCGTTTGATGCCGTCCTGGCCGCCGCCAAGGACCGCTGGGATCGCTCCGTTTGTCTTGGCGACGTGGTCGGCTACGGCCCCGACCCTAACGAAGTTACCGCCCGGCTTCGCGAACTCGGCACCGAGACTATCCGCGGCAATCATGACAAAGCCATCTCGGGCGTGATGGCCGCCGATGATTTCAATCCCGTGGCCAAAGCGGCCGTGGACTGGAGCAATACCCAACTCGATCCCAAGCACCTCGAGTGGCTAACCAATCTTCCGCGCGGACCGCTGACCACCGATGGCATCGTGCTGGTGCATGGCGCGTTTCAGGACGAAGACGAATATGTCTTCACTCCCGCGCAAGCCCTCGAAGGCCTTCTCGACTCCACCGCTCCGATTACTTTTTTTGGTCATACCCATCATCAGGGCGGATTTTCCATTCTGGATTCCAAGCTGGAAGTTTTGCAGATTCATCCGCGCATGAGCGAATCTTTCACCGCTTTGCGCCTGGAGCCGCAGCGCCGTTACCTGTTGAATCCCGGCTCTGTCGGCCAGCCGCGCGACAGCGATCCGCGAGCCGGTTTTGCCATCGCCGATCTCGAACATCAAACCGTGGAATTCTGGCGCGTTCCCTACGACATCGCCGCAGTCCAGGAACGCATGCGCAAAGCCCGGCTTCCCGAGGCGCTGTCGCAGCGCCTGGTTATCGGCCGCTAGATTTTTACAGTCGGGCACGAACAATCGGCCCCATTTAGGTATCGGCTCGAATCCAATCCAGAGACTGATGCCCGACGAACTCCCCATTCCGGAACCAGCGACGCACGAAAATGGCGACGGCACGCGCCGCGTCATCGCACTGGTAGCCGCTGTGCTTCTCGGGTGCTTCGCTTATTTCCTGGTGCGTTCGCCTTCACAATCCTCAGCCCCGCGGCTCCGGCGCCGCGATTGCGCAGCACGCCACGTTAGGACCGGAGGAGCGCGGCTATCTCGACAGCGTCGGCGTCGATCATCTGGAAGTTTCTCGCGCTGAAAATTTTCTGCATCAGGAAGTCACCACTATTTCCGGCCAGGTCACCAACGGCGGCAACTCGTGCCGCTGGCCGAGCGTTGAGTTGACCCTCGAATTTTTCGACGAGGCTAACCAGGTCACTCAGCGCGAAGTGCGTCGCGCTCTTTGGGCACGCCCGGGCCGCCCATTCCCGCCGGCGATCACCGTGAATTTGAGGTTTCCTTCGAACATATTTCCGCCATGTGGAATATGCGAACGCCGTCCGTGCGGGTCACTGGCCATGGCAATTCTCCGACACCAAATAGGTATCTGAATAATTACGTAAGTCCTCTATACTCATCCGGCGTGGGATTGGCCGCTGAACTGGAAGCCAGCATACGCGAGTTTGCCGCTGCCGGCGCCGCCGAACTTTGTGAAAACGGCGGACGCCTCGCTCCGTTGTCCAAGCTTTCCTGGGAAGTTCGCGGAGAGAGCGATAAGCCTCTTCTGCACATCTGGTCCGAGGAATACAACCTTACCCGCCGCGTCATCGCCATCACCGATCACTCAGAAGCGCGGCTGGTTCTAGCCGTCGAGCGTTTCGGCCGCACCCGTCCCGACCGCCTGGAATTTGTGCGCACCGATTTTGAGCGTCCCGCGCGCGAACTGGCCCGCGAAGAATTCTGCGCGCGCCTTAAGCCCACTCTGGCGGCGCAGTTTCCTGATGAAACGCTGGAATCCATCAGCGTCAGCGCGGACCTGGAACATTCTCTTTCCGGCAATTACGTGCGTGGAGTACTTGAAGCGCGGCTCTTCGCACACCGCATTTCTGGCGGTGCCGGACGGCGAATCGCAAGACACCGTAAACAATAGCCTCACGTTCGCGTTACTGTGGCTCTACCGGCTTAGAAATACGAATCTGCGTGGGACTGTCGGGGGCCCTGCGGCTGATCGTTCCCAGGAAAATCCTGCAGCATTGTCGCGCATCGCTTTGCCAGCTTGGCCTCTTGCGGCGACGATCGAGCTGTACGAGCACGATCCTCGCGGGAAGTTCTCGAAAAAATCGACCCTCGCCGCGCCGGAAACCTCAAGACCTGGCTGATTCCGCATCGGGAGTGCGAGGCCCTGCTGTCGCAGGCGCGCGCAGCCATCGAGCCCCTGGTTGCGCTTGATTCACAAGCCATCGCCGTTCATCCTTCGGTGGCTTCTCGAGAAGTTTTTCTGCGCTACCGCGGATTGCCCGTCGCGCGCTGGGACGATGGCAGAGTTTTCTTCGGACGCCACGATTTGCGCGAAGAATTGACTCCCGCGACGCGCCCGTCGTTCGATCGCCTGCTGCGCGATCTACAGAATCACCGCCACCCCTTGGCCAGCGATACCCGCCACGCTTTATATCGCGCGCAACCGGAACGCTGGCTCGAATCCATTGTGCGCAATGACGTGACGCGCATCGACGCCGTGCTGGATTCGCGTTTTGTGTACACCCAGGTATTTGCCGGAAGCGGCGCGGAACACGGAATCATTGACGTGCTGACGATCACTCGAGCCGGACGCCTGGCCATTCTTGAACTGAAAGCCAGCGAGCACATCCATCTGCCCATGCAGGCTGCGGATTACTGGTTGCGGGTCCGGCGCCATCTGGAGCTTGGCGATTTTCGCAGCTATGGCTATTTTCCGGGCATTGAAATTCAGCACGCTCCCCCGCTCGTCTATCTCGTCGCTCCTGCGCTGCGATTTCATCCCTCCACGGGAACTTTGTTGCGCCATCTCTCACCGGAAATCGAATTCGTGCGCGTTGGCCTGAGCGAAAGCTGGCGCCGCGGCATTCGCGTAGTCTCCCGCCAGTAGCGCCCGTCGCTAACCGGGCCGATCAATTTTCCTGGAGGCGTGCTCTTGGCGACCCACACTCGCGAGAATACCGCTTCCCAGTCGTCGCTGTCGGGAGACTTCGTCACGCAGAAATCGAACATTCTTTTTTCCGCGTCACAGAATATTTTGTGTTTTGACCAGCCGGTTCGTCCGTCGGCCCTTTCCGAATAACCCTGTACCAGGTGATCTTCCTGATTGGATTCCGCCACGAACCAAATTTTTCATTTGCCTTCGTGATAAATGACATCGGGTCCGTAAACGCTGCCACGTTCCCATTCCTCATTGGCGGCGAACACCGGGCACGTTTCGACGGGGCGATTGTCTCTCAGGACAAATTTTGCGCGCAAAAGGAGAGAAGCAGCTAAAGCGTTGAGCCTTAGCTGCTTCCCGGGGTGTGTCCTCGAAGTGGTATTGCTAATTTAGATGTATGGCGGCGTAAAAGGTTTCACTGCCACCGAAATTATTCAGCTTCTAATTGTTAAAAATTGTTAACGCCGAAAACTTCTAATAAAACAGGTACTTACGCCAGCGGTCATCACGGTGGCCGATCAATCGCATCAATTGTCTGGAGGTATGCAGCGTAAAGGGCGCGGTTTGCGCGCCAGTTTGATGCCGGCCTCTTCGGGAGTCCGGTCGCCCTTGCTGTTGTTGCAGCGATAGCAGCACGCCACTAAATTTTCCCATGAAGACCGTCCGCCTCGCGAGCGTGGCACCACGTGATCCAGCGTCAGCTCTGAACTCGGAAAAATCCGCCCGCAAAACTGGCAGGTATTTCGGTCGCGCAACAAAATATTTTTTCGCGAAAGCGCCCGGCTCTGCTGCGGAATGTGCCGGTAAGCCAGCAGCCGGATTACCGAAGGCACCCGGTGGGTATGCGCCGCAGAATGTACTTCCGCGTTGTGCAGTTCTTCGGCCTGTGCCACGCCTTTCAACATCAATACCATCGCGCGCCGCACCGCCGTCACATTTATAGGCTCGTACGTGGCGTTCAGCACCAGCACAGGCTCCTGCATCAACGCCATGCGGCGGGCCGTTATCGGAGATGGGATTCTACTGCCGGCGGGGCCTTCGGAGCCGGGCACGATCGCTCCGGCAGCTTCGGGGGTATGGCGCCCCCGGGAATCGACCGCTGTAAGCCGTCGTGCGCTCATCGCGCTTCCCTCGGGATCTCTTGATCCTAAAACAAAAATGTTACAGCTCGATGTTACGGCTAAGTGTCACCGACGCATTGCCGGGTTTCGCAGCCGGGCCCGGGCCACCGTTACGCCCATCACCGACTTGGCCCCCGCGTCGCGCAACGTCTTCGCGCAAGAGTCCAGTGTCGCTCCAGTAGTCATTACATCATCTACCAGTAAGACGCGTAAATTGTCAATCTGGCTGCCTGGACGTGTGGCAAAAGCGCCACGAACGGACTCCCAGCGCTCTTCCAAAGTGAGGATGTGTTTGTCCGGGCGCGGGCGAATTCTCGTCAGCAGCACCGATTTGCACGGCAATCGCCAGCATTTTCGCCAGCGGCTTGGCAATCAACGCCGCCTGGTTATAGCCCCGCTCGCGTTCCCGTTGGCGGTGCAGCGGGACCGGCACGATCACGTCGGCTTCCAGTTGCGGTCCGCTCCTGGCCACCATCTCGGCCAGCAGCCGCGCGAATAGTCCGCCCAGAGGCTCGATATTTTCAAACTTCAGCAGCAGGATCGCCCGCACCATCGCGCCTTCATAAAATGACCAGCTCCTCAGGCGGTCAAAGGCGTAAGTGCGATGCTTTGGTATTGACGCAGAGCGGGCAAACAAAAACCGCGCCATTGCGGCGTCGCCGCCGTTTCCACGGGCATGCCGCAAACGTCGCAAATCTCGCCCGCTGATCGGCTTGAAAGAATCCAGGCAAGCGTCGCAAATCGGGAATCGCGTCGGCTCCGTTAGCGGCTCTTCGCAGATACGGCAGCCGGGCGGAACAGCACGCTCAGAAGGCGGCGCGGACACCCGCCAGCCATCCGGCAGAGGCGAGGCAGCTTGCTCACAGACCCGGCTGGCGAGCCTTCCGTAGGCTTTCATCGCAGCAGTATACCCGCGTGCGATCGTGCACAGTTATTTTTAATTATTTATAAATGAAGTAAACGAAGCGGAAGGAATGAAGGCCAGGAACTTACAGCAGCCCTTGCTCCATTTTTTCCTGGCAACTGATGCAATGCTTGGCCCACGGCACCGCTTCCAGCCGCTTCTGTTGCATCTCATCCTGGCAGTTCGCGCAAACACCGTATTCGTCCGCCTGGATGCGCCGCAACGCCGCATCAATCATATTCAGGATGGTGCGGTCGGTGTTGGTCATGCCAAAGAGAAATTCCTTGGTGTAGGAATTCGCGGCCTTATCGGCCAGGTCCACGGTCTGATCATCATCAGCCGTGCGCCCTTCTTCCTGCGTGCGCGCGATGGTCTTCATCAACTCTTCGCGCCGCGTGGATAATTTCTTTTTGTAATACTCTAATCTTTTCTTGTCCATATGAGTCCCACCCTCATTGTCGGTTCTCGAGGGCATCTAAAAACTCCGTAGTGTAGGCCGAGTACTTTGCAGTGTCAAGGGAACGCGATGTTGTATTCCACTTACTCGCCAAGAAAACACACTGTAGCCGCTTCGCGCCTTTACGGAGAGCCTCTGCGAGCACCCTGCGAGCGTTGTTAGATTCTGCGCAGGGCGCATTAAGGTACAAGCTGGCAGAATCAGCGCCGAGGGATGATTCGCGTCGTGATAAATCACGTTGGCCGCTTTCTCCATCCGGGTCGCGCTCGCCTGCTCCTCGCCAGTGTTCATATTGCGATCGAAGCGCGGAAAATTGCTGCTCGAAACTTCCAGCCGCAGCTTGTGCCCCGCCAGAAATACGTTGCTCGTGGCCCATAGGTCCACCACGACATGCTGCGGCTCTCCGGGTTTCATCAGTTCCTGGTGTTCTTTCGATTTGCGGTAGCGCATGCGCAAAATTCCCGGCGGTCAATTCCTGCGCGAAGCCGCTGGGGCTCACGTCCACCAGCTTGCCCGTAAAATCCGTGTCCACCGCCGAGCTGCTCACCCATAGATCCAGCGAAACCGGCCCTGTAACTTCCGTGTCTTTCGAGAATGCCGGCGTGGAATAGATCAGCACGTCGTTGCGCGATTCCAGTGAGCTCTGATCTTGCGGTCCAATGCCGGTCGGCAATGGTCCGCAGCACAACGGCCCGCCCAGCGTCGGCACCGCATTCGCCAGGATCGTAGGTAAAATGATCGGGCTTTTTCATTCCGGACGGCGCAGTTACGCTCAACGTGCCGTCTCCCTTTGCACCATTCGCGCCGCCGCCGCTGTGCAGGTAATAGGAAGTTTTCTTCGCGCGCGCTAGCGGCCAGTCGTCTTCGTCACGCCATTCATTTCTTCCCATGACGAATATTCGCACGGGCTTTTCTTTTTCTACGCCGTTCGTTTCGCCCTTCAACAGATAGTCGTACCAGCGCAGTACCGCGGCGTCGAAATCAAATGGGAGCTTTTTCGCCGAAGTCCACGGCTCCTATTTTTCGCAATTCCGCGCCGCCCGCGTGCCCGCCGATGTACACCAGCAGTCGCTGACCTTTGCGCGAGGCCTCCGAACCAGCCTTCGATTTCAATAGCTCATAATTTCGTAGCGTCCCGCCCAGAAAAATGTCGTACCACGCCCCCAGTCCAAACACCGGAACCTGAATCTGCCCGTAGTGCTCTTCAATCGAAATCGCTTTCCAGTAATCGTCGTAATCCGGATGCGCCAGCCAGTCCGAAAAATATTGCGCGACGCCCTTCGCCGGAAACGCTTTCCAGCACCGGATACGAATTCAGCGGAAGTTTCGCCGTCCACGCCGCTGCTTTTCCGCTGGATTCGACGCGCCGCCGCATGGTGTTGGCCGCCAGTTGCGTGGACCACGACTCGTCGAACCACTGTTCCAGCGCTCCACCCTGGTAGGTCCATCCTTCGTGATAATTCGAAGCCGTCACGTTCGGGCAAATCCCCGCAAGGTGCGGAGGGTGCGCGATGGCCGCCAGATATTGCGTCGCCCCCACGTACGAGCCACCGAACATTCCCACTTTTCCATTCGAATAAGGCAGCGCGGCGGCCCACTCCACGGTGTCATAACCGTCCTGCGATTCATTTTTGAAGGGATACCACTCGCCCTGCGATTCGAATCTTCCGCGCACATCCTGCGCCACCACGACGTAGCCACGCGCCGCGGCCCGCAGTCCAAAATTAATTTCGCCCGTTTTGTCGTAGGGGGTGCGCACCAGCAGCACCGGAAATTTGCCCTCGGATTTCGGCCGGTAGATATCCGCGCGCAGGATCACGCCATCGCGCATCGTAGCCGCCACGTTTCGTTCGCACGGTCACTTCGTGGATTTCCGCCCCGCGCAACCAGCGGTATTAATGCGAGCAACGAAACCAGGCCCAGCAACGCTACATTCAGAAATCTTTTTCTCAATCGGCCGGCGGAAAAATTCTCGCACACCGCAAAAAATCGCTTCTCCACGTTTCTCTCCTCTAGGCTGCAACGAAAACCAAATGCGCAGGCAGAGTAGGCTTGCCCGTCACCCGAGTCAAGAAATCGTTGAGCATGATCGCCGTCGCCAGGCCTCCGTAACAAACCGTATGGACCGCTGGAATATCGTGTGGCACGTTTTTCCGGGAAGGCGTGTGACGGACTTCTGACCACCAAGGTTGTCTAAGAAGGAGGTTGCCATGATTAAAAAAGCGGCAGGCGGTTACAAAGTTCTCTCCGAAAAAGGCAAAAATCTCGGAGGCCCGTACAAAACGAAGAAGGAAGCGGAGAAACGCTTACAGCAGGTCGAATACTTCAAGCATAAAAAAGGCTAAACGCGACACTAGCGTTTGAAATAACCCAAATACGCGCTTCGAGGCATTTCTTCAACCCGCGAAGCGCGTCTTTTTCTAAGCTCTCATATCCGCGCATCACATCGGTTTCGGATGGGCCGCCAGCGCATCGCGAAACGCTTTCAGGTTAGACTTGTCCACCACCGCAGTTCCGGTATCCACAAAAGTCGGCATTGGCGTTACCGGCGCGGTATTCCACTCCTTGAATTCATGCACCGCATTGTGGTGCAGGTCGTCCAGGAATTTCAGTCCGTAGTAACTCATCACGTAAGGCTTCTGCGCAATCGTCGCGGAAATTACGCCCTTATCCACGAAATCCAGCGTTTCCGGATCCTTGTCGAACGCTACGATTGGGACTTTCCCCGACAAATCCAGCCGGTGCAGCGCTTCTGCAGCGCCCGAGCCTCCTGAAGCTTCCAGGCAAATGATCCCGTCAATTTTTTCTTTGGATGTTTTGGCCATCAGCGCCGAAATCTGATCGTTCGCGCTGCGCGGATCACCTTTGTCGTCCAATGTTTGCGCCACCTTGATTCCCGGCGATTTCTTCAACGCTTCGTTCACCCCGCGCACCCGCTCGTCCAGATTGTTCTGTCCCGGAATCGACACAATTACGATGCGGCCCTGGCCTTTCAGCAGGTCGCTCATGCGCTTGCCGCTCTCCATTCCGGCACGGAAATTATCTGTCCCGATAAACGTCACTCGCTTGGAGTTTGGTGAGTCCGAATCTATGCAGATCACCGGTATCCCCTGCGCAATGGCGCCATCAATGGCATCTTTGAACAAATCCACGCGAGAAGCCGAAAGCAGAATTCCCGAGGGCTTCTCGCTCACGGCCTTCTGAAAGGCCGCCAGTTCCTCTTCGGGAGAAAATTTCTCCGGCCCGCTGAACTCCACTTTTACGCCCAGCCATTTTGCGGCGTCCTGAAATCCCGCTTCGGCCTCCTGCCAGTACGGCAAATTCACGTTGGTGGTGACGAAGACGTAGCGCTCTTCCTTCTGGTGGTACGACTCCGTCCCGCAAGACGCCAGCGCCAATCCCATTGCCAAAATTGTGGATGCGCAGATTCCCAAGCGAAGTGGGTTCATGTTCTTCTCCTTTATTTGCGCGACAGTATTTCCAGCGCGGGAATTTCAATCAACATACGCGCCGCCAACCAGACAGCACCCAGTGGAATTGCCAGAGCCTATCACAAGTTGCGCTGCGCGAACCGTCTGCGCGCTTCGGTTACTCATAGCTCCGCCCGAAATGCCTGCCACGTTCAAAGAACTACTGCCATTTCGGTTATCTTTTAGCTACCAGTACCGATGTACGCTTGCTCCAGCCAATTTTCTATGGCGCATAATCGCAAGTACTTTGTTTTGTGCAGCACCCGCATGCTCCGCGCCAATTTTTCAGTTGGCGCGCGAGCCCCGGGGCATTGTGCGTATTTGAAACGTTTGCTGCGGTTTGAAACAGGTTCCAGTTCTTAGCAGCATTAACGAAGCGACCGCGATCTTGATACATCAGAATTTAGTCATGTTTGCTTTGCTGGCGGCTACTTCGCTGGTAGCGGTATTCTTCGCTTACATTTACACCATCAAGCGGCAAACCTATCTCCTCTATTGGACGTTCGGGTGGGTTATATATTCGCTGCATTTTCTTGGTCCTGCGGTTTCCCAATGGCTTCCGAGAGGGCCCTCTCGAGATGGCTGTCAGCCGTTGGCTGTACGCCGCTGCATCTATTTTGTTTTTCCTGGGCGCGCAACTCTATGCCCAGAGGAAACCGTGGATTGTCCCCGCTATTGCTCACTGCCGCCGTGCTGGCGCTATGGACGACGGCCAACTCTTCCAATTTAATTATCCGCTGTCAGTGGCCATCCCCTCCGCGGTTCTGTTTCTGGCCATCTCCGTAATTTTTCTCGCAGGAAAGCCGCCGGCAGGAAACTCTCGCTGACCGCCTGCTGGCGATTTCTTTCGCTTCCTGGGCCATCCTGCGGATGTCAATTTTCATTTTTCTGCAAAATTCGGCTGAGGGCCAGCAAGCTGCCCTGCGGTCTATCGCCGCTGTGCCCTCCGCCTTTGTGGCCATGCTGATGGTTATGGCGCTTTACGAAGAAGAAAAGCGCCGCATTGAGCGCAATATGCTCGCGCTTTCCAATCTCAACCTGGCCACTTCCAGTTTCGTTGGCGGCGAAATTCAACGCATGTTGTCACAGGCGCTTGATCGTGTCCTCGGAGTTGTGCGCCTCCCTTGCGGCGCGCTTTTTCTGCATCATGGCGATCCGCAGGGACCGACATCCGTCGTCGCTGTTGGCCTCGACGACAGTTTCAGCCGCTCTGTTCAGGAAGAGGGTCTCGACGATTATCTTGTCGGCTTGGTTGCTCGGCTGGGAGGACTGCTGGGCTTTCGCGACCTGCGCGATGATTCACTTTCCGCTCTCGACAAAGAACCTGCCATTCGCCGCTTTCGCGAGATTGCTCTGGCCCAGGGCCTCCGCAGTATCGTGGCCATCAGTCTCCAGGCGAAAGAGAGTGCCTTCGGCGTTCTGCTCCTGGGCACCTCCGATAGTCGCCGCTTCACCCCGGCCGAGCTCCGATTGTTGCTGGCTCTGGGCCACCAGATCGGCATGGCCGTCGAAAACAGCTACCTCATTCAGCAGACTTCGCGCCGCTCCGAAGAGTTGCACGTGCTCAACGAAATCGGCCGCGCTCTCAGCTCCACGCTCAACAAGGAAGATCTGCTTCGCAAAGTATGGGAAGAATTGCGCCGGCTCTTTGATGTCGAAAATTTTTATATCACCTCGCTCGATCCCTCCAGTGACGAGATGACCTTTGATCTGGAAATGATCGATGGCGCGCGCATGCCTAAGCGCACCCGCCCGTCCGGCAACCACATATCCGAATACATCATCCGCACGCGGCAGCCGGTCCTGATTCGCGACAATTACGTGGAAGAAGCCAAGAAACTTGGCATCGATCCCATTCGCACGCGCGGGTGTTTCTGCGGCGTTCCGCTGGTGGCCTACGACCGCGCCATCGGGGCCATGGCGGTTTTCTCCGATAACGAGCGCACCTTTGACGAAGGCCACTTGGAACTGCTGCGCGTGCTGGCCAGCGAAGCCAGTATCGCCATCGAAAACGCGCGACTCTTCCAGGAAGAGCGCACCAAGGCGCGCCACCTCTCGCTGCTCAATATTATTTCGCGCAACGCCATCGCCACTTTGAATCCCGACGAAATGCTCGCGAAGATTACCGAGCAGCTCGAAGAGGGCCTCACCTACGATCACATCGGCATCGGCGTTCTCGACTACGCTACTCGCGAAATCGTGGTGCAGGCCGAGGCCGGGAAGCGCCGCGGAAGTTTGGGCCGGCGCATTCCGCTGGGCGCGGGTCTCATCGGTCACGTTGCCCGCAACGGCCAGATGGCCTTCTATCGCGCCGCCAATATTGCCGATGCCGCGCTCAAGCCTTTGCTGCCCGACACCGCCGCTGCCGTGGCTCTACCGATTTTTTACGCCGAACAGCTGCACGGCATCCTGTTTATTGAGTCTCGGCGCGTCAGTGGAATTTTCCGACGAAGAGGTGCTGCTCATTCGCACGCTCGCCGACCTGATCGCCGGCGCTTTGCACAACGCCTACTCCTTCCAGAAAGCGCAGGAGCAGGCCATCACCGACGGCCTCACCGGCGTCAAAACTCATCGTTTCTTTATGGAAGCGCTCTCCGCCGAATGGAAGCGTTCTACCCGCGCTGCGCGCGCTTTCGCGCTCGTGCTGATGGACCTCGACCGCTTCAAGTTCGTCAACGATTTCTACGGTCACCTGGAAGGCGACCTGGTGCTGCAGCGTGTTGGCCATATCCTCGAGACTAATTGCCGGCGATCTGACGTGGTGGCTCGTTATGGCGGAGACGAATTCGTCATCCTCATGCCGGAAACCAACATGGAGCATGCCCGCCAGCTCTCTGCCAAGCTGCGCAGTTGCGTCGCCGCCGATGCGCTGTTGCGCGAAAAAAATATCAGCGCCAGCTTCGGCATCGCCTGCTACCCGCTGCACGGTTCTTCGCCGCAGGAATTGATCCAGGTCGCCGACGCCAGCATGTATCTTTCCAAGCATCAGGGCGGCAACACCGTCTCCACCGCCGACCATTTCGATCCCAACGAAGCCAAAAAATGGAAGCGCGACGTCCTCGAAGCTTATCTCGGCGTAACCCTGAAGCGCCTGTTCTCCACTGGCCCTGAAGCGTTCGAAGAAATTTATTCGCGCCTGAAACAGTTCACCGAATCACTGGCCATGACCGAGCCTGTCACCGACAAGCCAGCCGTGCCTTTGCAGGGTCCGCAGGCCTTGCCGCAAGCGGTGCTGGACACCGTCACCTCGCTGGCTTTCGCCATCGATGCCAAAGATCATTACACTCAGGGCCACTCCCAAAAAGTTTCCGCCTACGCCGCGCTCATCGCCGAAGCCATGTCCATGACCGAAGCCGAGGTGGATGAGGTGCGCCTCGGAGCCGTCCTTCATGACATCGGCAAAGTTGGTATTCCGGAAGCGATTTTGAACAAGGGCGGCGCGCTCAATCCTGACGAATGGGAAACCATGAAGGGCCATGTCATTTTCGGCGCCAAAATCCTCGAGCCGCTGACGCCGCTTGCCCGCATTCGCGAGATGGTTCTGCATCATCACGAATATTTCGACGGTTCCGGATATCCAGACGCTCTCTTGGGGACGGAAATTCCCTTGGGTGCGCGCATTATCGCCGTCGCGGATGCTTACGACACTATTACCAGCGACCGCGTTTATAAAAAGGGCCGCGCTTCCTCCGACGCCCTAAAAGAGCTGGAGCGCTGCGCCAACGCGCAGTTCGATGCCAATATCGTGGAAGTCTTCGTACGCACCATGCGCCAGCTTCCCAATCCCATCATCGAAATCGCCGCGGTAGTCCCTGCGCCACAGGGCTAGTCGCTCCGTCTTGCTGAGGCTTTACTTCTTATCTAGCACTACGTCCTTGATCGGCACATCCGTGTGCCCTTCCAAAATTTCAAACCGCCGCTGTTCTTCCTTCTTGTAAGTATCTTGATCCGGATACAACTGTTTGATAAGCGTTTCACTATCAAAATCATCATTGGCGATCGCCGCGTTCTTGAACACGATGGTCACCCGGTAATCCCATCGCCCGTCTTCGCTGGCGTGCAGTCGCGGTGCCGCCATGTTGACGCGCAAAATCCGTCCCATCTCGATCTCCTTCTTCAAAACCGGATAATGATTCTTCTTGAAGAGCTTCAGAAACTCCTCCGCATAGCCCCACTTCGTCTTGTAATAATATTCAACGGTGAACGGTTGTTCCTTCGTTTCCGCTGCCATCCCGCTCTGCCGCGAGCCGCCGCTTCCGCCCGGCCCGGCCATTACAGCGGCAGTAACACTCAGTGTTACGAGCGCCACCGCCCACAATTTCCTTGAAATATTCTTCATCGCCTCTCCTCCTATGCCAGGTTCGCTGACGCAGGGCCGCATACTACCTCCTCACCGGCCGCAACGCCATGCGCCTCCTCCTCTGGCGATTCGGGTTGCCAAACTTGCCCGGGCGAGGCAGACTGGATGGTGCCGGGAGCAAGTTTTCCCGCGAATCCGCCCACCCGCCCGGGCTTTCGGACGATTCTCCTTACCACAATTGTTAAAACCCGTGTTTGGATGGACAATGGCCTTCACACCGTGCCGGGCCGCACGGCAATACTGATATTGCGAGGTCAAAATTTCAGCCCCACATCATTCCTCAAAGCGCTCAAAGTCGGTCCGTTCATCCCAAACCTTCCCGCAGCTGAAGAAGGCCCGGACGGGTATTACCGGCTTTGATGAAATCACCGGCGGCGGTCTCCCCTCCGGGCGCCCAACCATCGTGTGCGGCGGTCCAGGCTGCGGCAAAACCATGTTCGCCATGGAATTTCTAGTTCGCGGCGCCACTGATTTCAACGAACCCGGCGTGCTCATGACTTTCGAAGAAACCGGCGACGAAATGACTCGCAACGTCGAGTCCCTCGGATTCAACCTCCACGCTTTGGTCGGCAAGAAAAAGCTCTTCCTCGACTACGTGCGCATCGAGCCCAGCGAAATCCAGGAAACTGGCGAGTACGATCTGGAAGGCCTGTTTATCCGCCTGCAGCACGCCGTTGATTCCATCGGCGCCAAGCGCGTTGTCCTCGATACTCTCGAAGCGGTCTTTTCCGGTTTCGCGAATGCCGGCATGCTGCGCGCGGAGATCCGCCGCCTGTTCCGCTGGTTGAAAGACCGCAATCTTACTACCGTGGTAACCGCCGAGCGCGGCGAAGGCACCTTCACTCGCTACGGCCTGGAAGAATACGTCTCTGACTGCGTCATCACCCTCGATCATCGCGTCAACGATCAGATTTCCATTCGCCGCATGCGCGTCGTTAAATATCGCGGCTCCGCACACGGCACCGACGAATATCCTTTCCTGATTGACCACAAGGGTTTTTCCGTTCTGCCGCTCTCTTCCATTCGCCTGAATCACAAAGTTTCCAAAGACCGGGTCTCTTCCGGCGTGAAAGATCTGGACGCCATGTTGGAAGGCAAAGGTTTCTTCAAAGGGTCGTCGGTCCTTGTTTCCGGAACCGCCGGTTCCGGAAAATCCACATTGGCAGCTCACTTTGCGAATAAGGCATGTGCCGACGGAAAGCACGCTCTGTACATCGCTTTTGAGGAATCATCTGCGCAGGTTACTCGCAACATGCAGTCGGTGGGCATCAATCTCGGCCGCCACATCAACAAAGGCCTGCTGCATTTCTGCGCCTGGCGCCCCACCCAGCACGGCTTGGAGATGCATCTGCTCCGCATTCATGAGCTGGTCGAGAAATTTTCTCCCGAAATTGTGGTCATTGATCCGGTCACCAATCTGATCAGTGCCAACACCTATGAAGTTCACGGCATGCTCATGCGCCTGCTGGATTTCCTGAAAGACCGCCAGATTACGGCCATGTTCGTTACCCTCACCGGCAGTCAAGGAGCCGCGGAACAAACGGAAGTTGGAATTTCATCGTTGACCGATACCTGGATTCTGTTGCGTGACGTCGAGTTCAATGGGGAACGCAACCGCAGCCTGTACGTCTTGAAATCGCGCGGCATGGCTCACTCCAATCAGGTCCGCGAATTTGTTCTCAGCTCCAGCGGTGTCCGTTTGCTGCCCGCTGGCGAGTTTACTGGCTTAAAATCGGTCAATAAGGCCAGCGCCTAATGAGCACCAGCAAAAAAATGAAAGCCAGTTCTGCGAAATCAAAATCCGCTGCATCCAGCACCGCGTCGCCTGATACCTTCGCAACTCCCGCCGTCAAAAATTCGGCCGTCACCCTGGAACTGCGCCTTTATGTCGCCGGTCAGACGCCCAAATCCCTGGTCGCGCTCCAAAATCTCAAAAAGATCTGCCAGGATCATCTGCAGGGACGCTATCGCCTGCACGTTATTGATCTGGTAAAAACGCCGCAGCTTGCCCAGGACGACCAGATCTTGGCTATCCCCACCCTGGTGCGCAATCTTCCGCAGCCCATCCGAAAAATTATTGGCGACCTGTCCGACACCCAGCGCGTCCTCGTCGGCCTGGACATTCGTCCGCGAGAGAATCCCCGTGAGAGTTAACAAAAAAAAACGCTCTGCCAGTCCGCGTAAAAAAGCTACGAAAGCCACCAGCCCGCGCTACATTTTGCGCCTCTATATCACCGGACAGACTCCCCGTTCTTTGCAATCTGTCGAAAATCTTCGCGCACTGTGTGACAAATATCTACCCGGTCAGTTTGACCTCGAAATCATCGATATTTATCAGCAACCAGCCATGGCTAAAGAAGGCCAGATCATCGCCGCTCCCACACTGATCAAATCCATGCCTTTGCCACTGCGCCGCCTGGTCGGTGATTTTTCCGATAAGGAACGCGTTATTCTCGGCCTGGATCTCCGCGCGGAGGAAGAGTAACGATGCCCAAGCGGAAAAAGCGCCCCGCTGCTCCACCAAACGCCCGACTTCGCGCCCGCGTCGCGGAGTTGGAAGAAACCCTTCGCGCTATCCGCATGGGCGAAGTCGATGCCGTCCTGGTGGCTGGCCCTGAAGGCGATCAGGTTTTCACGCTGCAGGGCGCCGAACATCCTTATCGCTTGATGGTCGAAACCATAGATGAGGGCGCAGCTACCTTATCTGATGACGGCACGGTGCTCTATTCCAACCGAAGTTTTGCCGAAATTTTCAATGTGCCGCTCGAAAAATTCATTGGCTCCCCTCTCAACGATTGCGTCTTCGGTGAAGACCGCGATCTGCTTTCCACACTGGTCGCCGACGCCAACAATAGTATTGTTCGGGGAGAAATTCGCCTCGACAGCCGCAATGCTCGTCCCCGTACCATACGTCTCACCCTCAGCCCTACACGGGAACATGGTGTTCACACCATCTGCGTGGTGGCCACCGAACTTACTGAGCTGATCGAAACCAACGAGGCCCTGCGCGTCAGCGAACTCTCACTGCGCCAGCTTTCCGCGCGCCTCCTGAAACTCCAGGATGAGGAACGCCGGCGCATCGCGCGCGACTTGCACGACACCACCGGGCAGAAAGTCGCGGTCCTCTCCATGACGTTGGACCGCCTGACCAAAGTTCTCGGTTCCAGTAAACCGCCTGTTTTGGATTCGCTTGAGGAATGTCGCGCGGTGGTCTCCAAAATCGGAGAAGAAATTCGCACCCTTTCCTATCTTTTGCATCCCCCGCTTCTCGATGAATGCGGACTAGCCTCCGCAGTGCTCTGGTACATCGAAGGTTTCAAGAAGCGCAGCGGCATTCAGTTGAATGTCAGCATTGATGAAGAGTTGACGCGGCTTTCCAGCGATGCTGAAACCGCGTTGTTCCGCGTTCTGCAGGAAAGCCTCACCAACGTGCATCGCTATTCCGGCAGCTCCAGCGCCGATATTCGAATTTTTCGCTCCGCTGGCGACGTGCACCTGGAAATCGTCGACTTCGGCAAAGGCATTCGAGCCGCCACCGAGCGCTCCGCGGTTTCTGGCACGCCCACTTTAGGTGTCGGCATACCTGGTATGCGCGAGCGTGTACGCCAGCTTGGAGGGCAACTGGAAGTTGAATTTGGCAACGACGGCACCCGAGTGCATGCCTCCTTGCCGATTGGATCGCTATCGCGGGAAACGTCGGAGCAACTGGAAGGCGATCTGTTCGGTGACGCCGGGCTCATCAAGCCTGAAAAGCTCAAATCTCGACGGGCCGATTCTCGCAGTACCGACTAAATCCCGGCCACCAGCACGCCCGCGACCTGCACCTTTAATCGAATTTATTCCCTCCACCTTTCCTACAGCCTTCTCCCGATTGCCTCAACCTTCGTCGAAGCCAACCATAAAGTTCGAGCGTTTGCGCTGACAGCAGCGCGCTCTTACTCCAAAAAGTCGAGGTACATCATGAGTGACAAACAATTAAATGGACTGCGCGTAGCCATCCTGGCTACTAACGGCTTCGAAGAAGCCGAACTTCTTGAGCCACGCAAAGCGCTGGACGAAGCCGGCGCACGCACCACCGTCATCGCTCCCAAGAGCGGCAAAATTCAGGGCATGAAGCACGACGAAAAATCCCAAAGCGTCGCCGTGGATTCCACTCTGGACCAGGCTAACCCCGCTGACTTCGACGCGGTACTCCTTCCCGGTGGCGCACTGAACGCGGACACTCTTCGCGTGGAGCCTGGCGCGCAGAAATTTGTGCAGGAAATGGATCGCGCAAAAAAGCCCATTGCGTTTATTTGCCATGCACCCTGGCTGTTGGTCTCCGCTGGACTCACCAAAGGCCGCACCCTGACCAGCTATCACACCATCCAGGATGACCTGCGCAACGCCGGCGCCAAATGGTTCGATAAAGAAGTTGTGCGCGACGGCAACTGGGTGAGCAGCCGCCAGCCCACCGACATTCCGGTTTTCAATCGCGAATTGATTTCGCTGTTTGCCGAACCGAAAGCTCGCACCCGCTCGGCGTCATAGAAAGTTCGCCGTCACAAGGCGCGAGCTTTTCTTGACGCGTAGACCCCGGCCGTTCGCTTGGCCGGGGTTTTCGTTTTCATCGCGCCTTGTAACTCCGCGCCGCCTTCGCATAAAATTCAATCTCTTCTTACCAGGTCGGTCTACTGAAGGAGTTTCATGTCCCATCGTATCGCCGCAAAAATTACGGGTGTGGCGGGTTGCGTTCCCCCGAAAATTCTTACCAATGCCGATCTCGAAAAAATGGTGGCCACTAACGATGAGTGGATTCGCACCCGCACCGGGATCCGCGAGCGGCACATCGTCGAAAAAGGTACGCCCACTTCGCACCTGGCCGTCGAAGCCGCAAAAATTCTTCTGCAGCAGACCAAAACCGATCCTGCTGAAATTGATTTGATCGTTCTAGCTACCGTGACGCCGGACATGATGTTTCCCGCCACCGCCTGCCTGGTGCAAGACCGTCTCGGCGCCACCAATGCCTGGGGCTTTGACATTTCCGCAGCCTGCGCGGGATTCGCTTACGCGCTGACCGTGGGCTCGCAGTTCGCCAGCGGCGCTCACAAAAAAGTTCTGGTCATCGGCAGCGACACCATGAGCTCCATCATTGATTACAAAGATCGGGGCACTGCGATTTTATTCGGCGACGGTGCTGGCGCAGTTTTAGTGGAGCCCGCCGGCGACAATGAAGGCATCCTCGATTTTTCCCATGACGTGGATGGCTCCGGCGGAAATTTTCTTTACATGCCCGGCGGCGGTTCGCTGAATCCTCCCACTCATGAAACTGTGGATAAAAATATGCACGTCGTCCATCAGGAAGGCTCGCAGGTTTTTAAATACGCGGTTCGCCGCATGGCCGAGCTCGCCGAAAATCTCCTGCAGCGCAATGGTTTCAAAAGCGAAGACCTCGCGTTGGTCGTGCCCCACCAGGCCAACCTGCGCATCATTCGGGCCATGCAGGAGCGCCTGGGCGTAGACGATTCAAAAGTGATGGTGAATATTGATCGTTACGGAAATACCACCGCCGGCACCATCCCACTCGGCCTTCGCGATGCAGTGACCCAGGGCCGCCTCCACAAAGGCGATCTCGTTTTGCTCGTCGCCGTAGGCGCCGGCTACACCACTGGCGGTATTCTCATGCGCTGGGCCTACTAACGCCATTTAGAAATCTGGAATGTTGAATCAAGCGAATGCACCAGGTGCGCAGTCGCGTTTGAAACTTGGGTGTTAATCTTCCATCAGTAACATCTCGGTCTTAAAAGTATCGTTAGCAGGATCGCAGCGCGGCCGCCAGTTCCAGGTTGCCCTGCAAACGCTGGCCGACCTGCACCGCAGCGTAACGAGCGCAAATCGCGCCCTCGCGTTCGGTCCATTGCGCCACAACCGGCACGCGCGCTCCGACCAGCATGTCTACCGCGCGGATGATCCCGTAGTAGAAGCGCACCAGTCCCAGCCCGCTGCCTTTAGGGCCCAGGTCGGGAGTCATCTCGTACAATCCCGCGAACTGCACAAAGTCGGCTGCCTGCAGAGGACGGTTTTCGGCGGAGACTGCCGCCAGCAAAGATTCGGATACAGGTTGAGAGGCAACACTCGCTAGCACTGCGCGCCAGTAATACATCCCGAATTGGGAGATGGCGACGGTCGATATGGCGAAGAGCATGGCGGCGAACATCCTTTTTTCCTCACGCGTATTCTCGCGTCTCCACCGTGTGCGCGCCTATAGCGCAGCGGTACTATCCCGCGTAGGACCTTTGGCTAGTCATCTCATTACAAGTGACTTAGTCAAGTTAACCTGTCCGCAGGTTTGCTCTGGCAGGTGTCTATACTCTATGCTGCAAGGCCGTCAGCATCATAAATAGGAGGGTCGTCAATGAAGAGCCCAGTGCAGAGGTTGGTCGCACCCCAGATGATTGCACTGGCTGTCCTGTCACTGCTCGTTCTCCCGCAACTCGGTTTTTCAGCCGACGAATCCGTTAGGGAAGCTGACCGCGCCGCCATCACATCCGTCCTCACCGCCCAGCAGGACGCCTGGAATCACGGCGACGTGGACAAATTTCTGGTCGGCTACTGGCACTCGCCCGATCTGACGTTTTCCGGAAGCAGCGGCATCTCCCGCGGTTGGGACGGCGTGATGGCTCGCTACAAGAAAAGTTATCCCGATCGCGCCACCATGGGGCAGCTGGATTTCTCGGCTCTCGAATTTCATTTCCTCGGTAAAGACGCCGCGCTGGTCCTCGGTCACTGGCACCTGCAGCGCGAAAAAGGCGACGTCGGTGGCGTCTTCTCGTTGGTCTGGCAACGCTTCCCCGAAGGCTGGCGCATCATTCACGATCACACCAGCGCCAACGAACCCGCAAAATAACTTTAGAGATGTTGATGAACTTTCTGAATGAGAATTACAGGATTTCCAGAATTTCTTCGTAACGTTTGAACGGCGGAATCAAATACGCGCCCGCCAGTTCGGTGCGCGCCCACGCCATCATCGTTCGCGCCACTTCAAATCCGCAATCGCGCGCGCCAGCACCAGCATTTTCCATGGACTTCAGCACCGCCGGCGGAATCACAATCCCCGGCACTTCATTGTTCAACCGCAGCGCCTGCTTGTAGCTGTTCAGCGGCCATACCCCGATCAACACCGGTATCTCCGGCTTGCCGCCCAACTTTTTTCACGAACGCGTACCAGTGCTCCGGATCGAACAGCGGCTGCGTCATCGCAAAATGCGCGCCCGCTTCAATCTTGGCGTGAAATCTTTCAATCTCGCCGTCCAGATCATCCGCCACGGGATTCACCGCCACGCCAATCGCGAAATTAGTGGCGCCGCCCAGAGTTTTCCCCGCCCAGTCCGTTCCCTGATTCAAGCGGTGCAAAACTTTCACCAGGCCCACGGAGTCCACTTCATAAACTCCACTGGTCTCCGGATAATCGCCCACCGACGGCGGATCGCCAGTAATCGCCAGCACGTTGCGCACGCCGCCAACCGTCCACGCGCCCAGCAGCATGGCCTGCAATCCAATAATGTTGAAGTCTCGAGTAGTCAGGTGCGGCACGGTCTCCACGCCGCGCGCTTCCAGCGCGCCCGCCACCACCAGCGCGTCCATTCCCACGCGCGCCATCGCGCCGCTGTTGATATCGATCGCGTCCACGCGACCCGACGCCATGATTTTGTCCACCTGCTCGTACACGCGGTCCAGTGAAATTCCCTTGGGCGGATCAATCTCCACGCACACGGTGAATTCTTTGTCCTGCAGTTTGCGCCAGAACTTGCTCTCCGGCTCGCGTTCCGCAACCGCAGGAGTTTTCGGCTCAGCGGTCACGTGCGCAATCGTAGTCGCCGCCACTGGCCGCAGCGACTTCACCGCTTCCGCCATGGCCTGAATATGCGCGGGAGTCGTTCCGCAGCAGCCGCCCAGAATGCGCACGCCCATGGCCGCCGCTTCACGCGCGAACAACGCAAAATATTCCGGCGACGACTTGGGATACACGATGCGATCGCCTTCGCGTTTCGGAAATCCCGCGTTGGGCATCCCGCTCACGCGCACGCCTTCCACGCTCGCCAGTTCCTGCAAAATCGGCAGCAGCGCCTGCGGGCCCAGCGTGCAATTCGCGCCCACCACCTGCACATTTTTATTTTTGAGTTGCTCCGCCGCGCCGGCAGGACGCAAATCTCCGAACGTCGTGCCCTCTTCCGAATACGTCAGCTGCGCGATAATCGGCAACCCCGAAAAAGAGCGAATCGCGTCAATCGCCAGCAGCAATTCTTCGATGTAAGCGAATGTCTCCAGAATGTAGAGGTCCACGCCGCGCTCTTCCAGCGCCAGCGCCTGTTCGTAAAATATTTCCTGAATCTCGCCCGGTTCCGGATGCCGCGATTGCACGCCCAGTCCCAGCGGCCCCATCGAGCCGGCGACCAGCACCTCGCGCCGCGCAGAATCCCGCGCTTCGCGCGCAATTTTCACGCCGCGGCTGTTCAGTTTTTGCACCTCATCGCCCAGCCCCAGCGGCGCCAGCTTGAAACGATTCGCTCCAAACGTATTCGTCTCAATAATCTGCGCGCCCGCTTCGATGTACGCCTGGTGCACGCGATAAACCGCTTCCGGCTCGGTGCTGTTCAGCTCATCGAAGCAGCGCTGCGCCCCCACCGTCTCGTGCAGCAGGGAACCCATCGCCCCATCGGCGATCAGAATGGCGTTCTTCAAACGTTCATTGAATTCCTGAATTTTCAACTTGGCTTTTCCTGTGTTCTTGCTAAAGCGGTAAAAGCGATCAGCGCTTTTGTTCCATCAGGCTGGCAACGGTGCTCATCAAATCATACTTGGTAAGAATTTCGAACTTGGCATTGCCCATTTCCACGAACACCGCGGGATTCTCATGGCTCAAAATATGCGTGATGCGTTCCACCGGAGCTGTGCCGGGAATCTGCGGCAAGCGGCTTGCTCATCACTTCGCGCACCACCAGCTTGCGCAGATCTTTCCCCTGCAGCGCCAGGTTCAGAATCTGATCCTCGTAAATCGTGCCGATGGGAACGGTTTCTTCAAACACCGGGATCTGCGAAATATCCTGCTCCTGCATGCTTTTCAGCGCGTGAAAAACCGTCTGATACGGACGCGCGATGACCAGTTCGCGCACTTTTCCGGTGGCATGCTTGGCGCGCACCACTTCCGCCGCGGTAATCGCCACCGCCGCGTCCACGTAGCCGCGCTCGCGCATCCATTCATCGTTGTACACTTTGCTCAGATAGCGCATGCCCGTGTCCGGCAGCAGCGCCACCACAAACGCTTCCGGCCCCAGGTCTTTCGCCAGCCGCAGCGTCGCGGAAATGCATCCCGCCGCCCGAGCCGCCGGTGAACAGCCCTTCCATCTTCACCAGCCGCCGCGCCACCACGAAACATTCTTCGTCGTTCACCTGAATCACATCGTCCAGGATTTTCAAATGCATGGTGGTAGGGAAGAAGTCCTCGCCGATGCCTTCCACTACGTATGTTTTCGCCTTAATCGTCTCGCCGCGCTTCACAAAGTCGTAGTACAGCGAACCCAGCGGGTCCACGCCAATAATTTTCACCGCGGGATTTTTTTCTTTCAGGTACCTGCCAACGCCGCTCACCGTACCGCCGGTGCCGATTCCGCAAACGAAGTGCGTAACCTTGCCTTCGCTGTCTTCCCAGATTTCCGGCCCGGTGGTCAGGTAATGCGCCTCGGGATTCATCTGGTTGTCGTACTGGTTCGGATAGTACGAGTTGGGAATTTCGCGCGCCAATTTCTTCGCCACGGAATAATAGCTGCGCGGATCGTCCGGCTCCACCGCCGTCGGGCACACAATCACTTCCGCGCCCAGCGCCTTCAGCAAATCCACTTTTTCCTTGGACTGTTTATCGGTAATGGTAAAAACCATCTTGTAATTGCGCACCGCCGCCACCAGCGCCAGCCCCATCCCGGTATTTCCAGAGGTTCCTTCAATGATCGTGCCGCCGGGCTTCAACAACCCGCGTTTTTCGGCATCATCAATCATGGTGATGGCGATGCGGTCCTTCACCGATCCGCCCGGATTCATGAAGTCCGCCTTCACATAAATCTGCGGAGCCAGCCCCTTGTTGATGCGATTCAGCCGCACCAGTGGCGTGTGCCCGATGGCTTCCAGGATGTTGTTGCACTTCATCGCGCTGTCAGCCCCCAGCCAGCGCGGCACTCGCGCCGCGCGCATGCGCCTGGTGCCCCTGATGCCCCTGATGAACAATGCATAATTTATTCAGTTTAGCATGCGCCCCGCGCACGCCGTAACGACGCGCCTCGACACGCACCAGTTACCCTCATGCAGCGCGGCAAGCATGAATCTCGCCTCCCCAAGCAACCAACTGCATCCCGAACGCAACGTACCTAATTTCAGCCATAAAAGCAGCAAGCGCATTTCTTAAAATTCTTAACGGACTCGGGTATCCTGATGACCTCACGCACTATTGCAGGGAAGAACGGCAAGAGACAACTCGAAGGAGAATCAAACGTGGCTCGCCAGAATATTTCCAGCGGCACACCCTGGGAACCGATTGTTGGCTACTCGCGCGCCGTGCGCGTCGGAAACATCATCTCCGTTTCCGGTACCACCGCCACCGGACCGGACGGCAACATCGTCGGCGTCGGCGACGTCTACATTCAGACGCTGCAAACCATCAAAAATATCGAGGCCGCGCTCACCAGCGCCGGAGCCACCCTCAACGACGTAGTGCGCACCCGCATCTATGTCGTGGACATTGCCGAGTGGGAAAAAATCGGCCGCGCCCACGGCGAAGTTTTCGCCAACATCCGCCCGGCCACCAGCATGGTCCAGGTCAGCAAACTAATTTCCCCCGACATGCTAATCGAAATCGAAGCCGACGCCGTCCTGGCATAGCTTCATCAGCACTTCCCGATCAGCGCCGAAGTAGCCGGGTGCCCCACACGACGAATTTTCGTGTGGGGACTTTGCACCACAACCGCCTGCCAACTAACTCTTACCACCGCACCCTTCAATCAGCCGGACCTGTCATTCCAAGCGTAACGAATCGACGCCTTTTCCTCTCCTTCGCTCCTGCCAAGGAGTCGATTCGTGCACCAAGGAACCTCTCTTGGATTTCTCTCGCAGCCGCGCCGATCTCCGCTGCTACCACTTCGCCCGCACCCGATACGTCAACACCGCCGTCCCATCCTTCGCCACCGGCACATTAAACTGCGCCGCAAACGCCGCCGTCTTCGTAGCCTTAAACGTAGACGACAACATCTCCCAGTCCCCGCCAATCGGCTCATTCACTTCCACCACCACCGGCGCATCCTTGTGGTTGCGCAACTTGATTTCAAATTCCATCTCCCAGGTGTGCGAATCTATGCGCTTGTAGTCCGTCTGCTTGCGCTCTTCCACGATGTCGAACGCGTTTCCGATGTGAACTGTCACCGTTTCATCTTTGGGCGTGTGCTCAATCCGGTCCTCGCCGATGAACAGCACGCCGCCCTTGGAATCCTTCTGGTACACGCGCACGTTGCCGGCCGGCATGGGCATACCCAGCCCGGCTTTCTGTTCATTTTTAAATTTGTAATACACCATCACCGGATCTTTCTGCGGCTGCCCGGGAGCTCTGCGCCGCGTGATAGTAGTAATTCTGCCCGTTCACGATGAAAATTTTCTCCGTAGGCACGCCCGCTGCCTTGCAGCAAACTGATCTGCTTGGTTTCCTTGTCCTCCACCGAAGTGCGCCGCCCCAGCGTATACAAATGGTATTCGCTGAAACTTTCCTGCGCGAATTGCGCCCGGTCCTTCATGACGGCGCCTACGGCGCTGGCCTCCATGCGCATCACCCTCCCATTGGCGGGCAGCCTGTTCAAATCTCCGGCCACCAATTGCAATCGCGCATTATGAAACGCCGTCCCGCTGGTGTTCGCCAGCGTTACCCAGCCATCCAGATCCGCGGCTTTATCTTCGCGGCCTACGGTCAAAATATAATCCGCGTTCCACGAGAGGTTGGTCGCCAGGTAGGATGCCTCGATCTGCTGCTTGCGCGCGCCGGAATTTTCGAGCGCCATCAGCAGCGTCGGCCGTTCATAAAGATTCGGCGGCACTTCCGGAAAGCGGTAGCCTTCGAACGCTCCGCCGGTAACGATGTCGTTCCCGATTTTCCATACCGGCCCGTTGTTGTCGGCCAGCAGCGTGGCTTTCACATCTTCGTGCTTGGTCTCGCCGTTTTCCCGGAACGATCGCACCAGCGTCACTTCGCGCCCCACATACTTGTGCAGCAACTTCGCCGGATCCAGTAAATCGTATTCGTAGTTCTGTTCGATCACGCTCAACTTTTCCGGCTCCGTCAAAGAACGAAAATGTACCGTCGCAGGATTCACCGTCGCCGCAATATCCGCAAATTTCAAGCTGAACATCCCAGTTGGCAAATTGAGCTGCCGCACATCGCGCACCAGCGCAATGTTGGAGTTGTACACCGTGACGTTCAGATCAGTCTGATCGCTCAACGTCGTGGACTGCGCGTTTTTCTCTTTAGCCGCTTCCGTCTCCTGCGCCACATCTGCCGTATTCGCGGCCGCGCCCGTGCGCCCATGATCGGCGGCATAAATTGCGCCCACCGCGCCACCCAGCACCACCGCCAATCCGCTTACCACAAATCTCGCTTGAACCTTACGGCGCCGCTCGCTCATCACATCACCTCGCTGAAATTGTCGCCCGCTCTTAGAACGCCACCGTCACGATTTCTTGCGCCGAAACTTCGGGCAAAAAAGGGTGCCCCACACGACGAATTTTCGTGTGGGGATTGTGCGCCACGTTCAGCAGCGCACTAATCGCTACCACCGCGCCCGCACCCGATACTTCAACACCGAAGTCCCATCCTTCTCCACCGGCACCCGAAACTGGGCCGCAAAAGCCGCCGTCTTCGTCCCCTTATAAGTGGAAGACAACATCGTCCAGTCGCCGCCAATCGGCTCATTCACTTCCACCACAATCGGCGCATCCTTGTGATTGCGCAGCGTAATCTCAAACTCCATCTCCCACGTGTGTCCGTCAATGCGCTTGTAGTCGGTCTGTTTCCGTTCCGCCACGATGTCAAACGCATTGCCGATGTGCACCGTCACGGTTTCATCCTTGGGAGTGTGGTCCATGCGGTCTTCGCCGATAAACAGCACGCCGCCTTTCGAATCTTTCTGGTACACGCGCACGTTTCCCGCCGGCAAAGGCATGCCCAGCCCGGCCTTCTGTTCGTTTTTGAATTTGTAGTACACCAGCACCGCATCCTTCAGCGGCGAGCCGGGATTCTGCGCGTTGTGATAATAAAAATCCTGTCCGTTCACGATGAAAACTTTCTCCGTGGGCACGCCCGTCCCTTGCAGCAAACTGATCTGCTTGGTCTCTTTATCCTCGATGGAAGTGCGCCGCCCCAGCGTGTACAGGTGATACTCGCTGAAATTTTCCTGCGCGAATTGCGGCGCTGCCTTGGCCTCCACCATCACGGTGTCCCGCTCCTGCAGGGCTATATTCGAAGAGGCCGGCAGCCTGTTCAGCTCTCCCGCCACCAACTGCAGCCGCGCGTTATGAAACGCCGTACCGCTGGTATTCGCCAGCGTCACCCAGCCGTCCAGGTCCGCGGCTTTATCCTCGCGACCCACAGTCAAAATGTAGTCCGCGTTCCAGGAAAGATTCCCCGCCAGGTAAGAAGCTTCAATCTGCTGTTTGCGCCCGCCGGAATTTTCCAGTGACATCAGCAAAGTGGGATGCTCGTAAAGATTCGCGGGCACCTCCGGAAAGCGGTAGCTCTCGTTGTAGCCGCCGGTGACGATGTCATTCCCGATTTTCCACACCGGCCCGTTGTTGTCGGCCAGCAGTGTGGCTTTCACATCTTCATGCTTGGTCTCGCCGTTCTCGCGGTAGGTGCGGACCAGCGTCACTTCTTTGCCTACGTATTTATGCAGTAACTTGGCGGGATCCAGCAGGTCGTATTCGTAATTCTGTTCGATGACCCCCAGCTTGTCCGGCTCCGTCAAAGAACGAAAATGCACCGTCGCGGGATTCACCGTCGCCGCGATATCTTCGAATTTCAAATTAAATAGTCCGGTCGGCAGCGTCAATTGCCGCACATCGCGCACCAGCGCAATGTTGGAGTTGTAAACCGTCACATTCAGATCGGTCTGGTCGCCCAGAGTAGTCGCTTGCGCATTTTTCTCTTTAGCTGCCTCTGTTTCTTGCGCCGGGTTTTTGCCACGCCCACGCGCTGCGGCATGCATCGCCCCTCCGACGCCGAATCCCGCCACTACCGCCAGTCCGGCGGCCAGAAACCTGGTTCGAATCGTACGGCGTTGCTCGCTCATCGCGTCACCTCGTCCAGAATTTGTCGTCCGCACTTAGAACGCGCCCGCCGCTTTTTCTTGCATCCCGGGTTTGGAGTTACTCCTTGGCGCGATCCCAGTTCACTCCGCCGTCGCTGGTCACAAACTGCGTCCGTCCCCGGCTATCCAGAATCGTGGCGTGTAAGGCATCCGTCGCCCGAATCTCTGTCAAATCTCCCGCGCCCGGGACCGCAACCTTTTCCCAATGTCCGCCGCCGTCGGTGGTCCGCAAGATCAATCCTTTGCGTCCAACCACCCAGCACACCACATCGCTCGGCGCTGAACCTCCTACTAGTTCGCGCGTCGTGCCGCTGATCTGCGCCGACCAATGCAGCCCGCGGTCCGTAGACCGTTCGATGAGTCCGGAAGCACCCAGACGCCACAAAACCGTTCCGCCTGGCGTCAAGAGCACTTTCGAATCGCCAGCCATCTTGCTCTTCAAGTTCGCCGACGTGCGTGCGTAGCTGGCGCTCACTTCTGCCTGCGCGGTGGTCGCGACATCAGCATTCGTCTTGGCATCCGCCTCCTTTTTTTTCGCCAATTCCTGGGACGCGACTGCGCCACCCTGCACGACCACAGTTTCACTCATAGCCTTAGGCGGGGCCTGCGCGCTGGGAGCCGGTGCGGCGGCCGCACCTCCCGGTTCCGATTCTTCCTTGCTTAGCGCGTCCTGTTCGCGTGCCGGAGCTTTCCTGGCCTCATCAGCCTTTGGCGAAAGAATCACTCCGTTCCGTGCCATCATCGGCAAATTATTGGCCTGCTTATCCGCACTTGGTGGAGGCGCCGTAGGTTTTGCCTGGCGCATGTGTCTGTCGATGTGGCCCTGATCTTGGCCCCCTGCTTGGAGCCGTCCCGCGGCCATCCCGCCGGCAGCTCCGCCTGCACCACGGCCATCCTTCGCCAATCGGTCGGCCAACTGCGGTTGCTCTTCCGCCGGCCGGCTGCGCGTGCCAAACCCTTGCGCCGGCGGCAATTTTTTATTTCCAATCCGCGAAAACTCGTTCTCGCCATCGGTACGCAAATCAGCCGGTGGCACCGCCGCCTGCGGTATCGCAGCTCGCTCATCCTCAGCCCGCTGCTGCGCCACCCGAATATTTTTCGCTGGCGCAAACTCATGAGGCTTGTCTCGCACCACCGCCCAAATCAATAACCCCGCAGCAATCGCGCCTGCTGGCGCGACCCACCGCAATAGTTTCCCGCCCCGCGCCGAAGAAATATCTCGCGGCGATTTTTCCATTGCTACTGGACTCGCAGGACTCCCCGGAATCATGAAGCCGTGATTCTGCCGTGCTGCATAATCCACATACAGCGCTCCGGTCGACAAAACCGATTCGCGCATTTCCGTAACCTTCTCTTGCTCTTCTTCGGTCTGCAACTCCACGCCGTCGGTACTTTCCAGATAAACCAGGATCTCCTGGCACCGCCAACACCCAGCCACATGCTCTTTGACTACATTCATCTCTTCGCTCGACAACATGCGCTCATGAAATGCCGCCAGCTGTTCTGCATCCGGGCACCCGTCCGCCGAACCATCGGCGCCCGTGCGCGCGCCAGCCTTTGAACGCAAGTGTCGCGCCAGCGCCTGCTCAAACTTTCGCTCGCGATCTTCTTCGTGGCCCATAAACCTATCCGTCCTTAGAACGCCTCGCCCCCGCTTCCTTGCGGGCTAAAACGCATCCTTATACATCGTTCTCTGTTTCTGCCGCGCTGCTTTGAGGTTTCCCAATTTCGCGCGGCGGAAAAATCTTGTCCAGATCGATGGGCGCATCCTCGGCCGCGTATTCAAAGCACAGCGCAATTTCCGCATCGCTCAAACCGCCCATCTTCGCCTGACCGTTCATAGCCTCCGAGCCGCCTGTCGCTCGCAAAATTTCCTCCACCGCACTGCGTAAATCTCTCCGCACCTTTTCCAGTCGCCGCGAAACGCTCGATTCGTGCTCACCCAGCAATCTTCCAATCTCCGCCAGCTTTTTCTCATCCGCGTAGTACATCCGCAAGCGCTCGGCGTCCGCGCCATCCAGATTCTTCAGCGCTGTTTCCAGTGCTGCAGTGAACATGGCCAGGTATCTCGCTCGGTGTGGATCAGCGCCGATATCCGCGGCATCCACCCGCGATCGCGCCGCCGCATTAACCCGGCGCGACGCTACATCGTCCCCATCCTGTTCGCCCAATTCTTCAAATTTCCGCCCGGCGCGAATCTTGTCCACGTATCGTTGCGCCAGCACCGCGCGCAGCCACGTTTTCAATGAACTCCGCCCATGAAAATACCGAAATAGCGCCCCGCGCTTCTCAGGCACTGAGCCCGTATAAATCCCCGAAAAGGGAGTCGGCCAACTCTTCCGCTTCCGGCGAACTGGCACTGCGTTTCAAAATCGCCCCCGCTGCGGCCCGCATATATCCGCGATACGTTGTCACGAAACATTCCCACGCCTCGGTGACGCCCTCAGCGCAGGCGCACGCCAAAGCCAGATCTTCCAGGTGCAGCGTCACCAGGTAACCGTGCAGTTCTTCCGCGCCCGGTGCGCCCGAGCGAAAGCGCGCCTCCGCGCACCGCGCCAGCTCCACGGTAAATTTCGCGGAAGAAAGCCCCCATCTCTCCGCGCCGGCCTGCATGCGCCACTGTTCAATCAGCGGTGCGCAGCCCTGCAAAAGCGCGGCTATGTGCCGCTCTTGCCCATCCTCCGCGCCACCACGGTATATCGGCATGTCCATTTATATCAGTACGATTCGGCCGCCTATTCGCCAATCTACAGGCCATCTGACCAGGGCGTGCTAAAGATATCGCCATCTATGTTAAACCGGTAAACAATTGCAAGGCACCCCTGTCAGCATTTGGGGTATCCTATTAGGTGTGTTGCGTCCCATGCCGCAACGGAACCGCTGAATATGGGTTATACCCCGGTGCGCGGCGTGGCTCTGTGGAAGCACAAATATCAATAGCGACTTGGTGACGCTAGTACCAAAGTCCTATTCGATCTGCCTACGCCCGGTTCGTACTGTGGTACTTCTAGATGAGACACCTGTTGATGGCGGCTTAGGGTCTTGGCACCCTCGCACTATTCAGCCCAGGCGGCACTCTATTTAGGCGGGCATACGGATGACAACAATGATTTCTGATCCACCAACAAAAACGACTATGGGCGTCGGTTTTGCAGCCAACCGTACGCGCCCCGCGAACCAGGAAGCCTGGCGCCAGGCCATCGGCACGAAACCGGTTGCCGCACGGCTGGAATTGCTTCCCGAAGGCAAGCCGCGCTGGAATCGCATCGGCATCAGCGCTGCGGCCCAGGTCGTCGCCATTGGACTGGTACTCCTCGCACCGCTGCTGTATCCCGAAAAGATTAAGACCGCCTTGCACATGGACATCGTCCAGTTGGCGCAGCCGCTCACCGAAATTCCAGTTGCTCCTCCGCCACCCAAGGCGCGCGTGAAGCCTACTCCGCAGCCCAAGCCGGAAATCGTTGAGCCTATCAAGCTCAATCCTCGCCAGCCGCACATTTTCGTAACGCAAAAAGTGGTGCAACCCAAGACCGAAAAGATTGAAGCCAAGGCTCCCGACCTGACTCCCGTTCTGGAAGCCGCCAAAATCGACACCACTTCCAATCAACCCAAGCGTCCGCGCGATGAAGTGAAAACCAACGTGCTCAGCAGCGGCAGCGCGGCTCCCGCAACCGTGCAGGCCCCTTTGAACAAAGTACAAACCGGCGGCTTCGGCGATCCCAACGGCGTACCTGGCAACGGTGATCCCAACAAGTCCACTAACATCAATCGCAAAGGCTCGCCCGCGCTTCCCGGCGGCCCTGGATACGGCAATGGCACCGGAGGCGACAAAGGCATACGTGGCACCGTTGCCAGCACTGGCTTCGGAAATGGTGTCGCCAATCCTCCCGCGGGTGGTGGCGGCCGCAAAGGCTCCGTGCAATCCACCGGCTTCGGCGATTCGAACGCTGCTACCGATGCTCCGAAAAAGAAAACCGAAGTAGCCAGCGGAACTTCCGCTGTCACAATTCTTGAAAAACCTCGTCCGGAGTACACCGCCGAAGGCCGCAGCCTGAAACTCGAAGGCGATGTAGTGCTGGACCTGGTTTTTCTAGCCAGCGGCACCGTGCATGTAAACCACGTTGTCAGCGGTTTGGGCCACGGTTTGGACGAGGCTGCCATTCGTGCGGCGCAACAAATCAAGTTCAAGCCTGCAAAGCAGGACAATCAACCAGTCGATTTTCCGGCGCGCGTGAGAATTACTTTCAACATGGCGTCCTGAGGGAGAGAAGAAAATGTGTAAGTCACCATGGACCCGGCACGTGGTCCTGTCGGTCCTCGTCTTTAGTAGCCTCGCGGCGCTGTCTTCTGCCGCTCCGCTGCCGCAGCGCACTGGCACCGCCAAAACCATGGACGAGGTAGTGGACCGCGTCATCACCAACGAAAATCGCCTGAACACTCAGATTTCCCAGTATTCCCCGCTCGTCGAAACTTACATTCAGAATCTTAAGCCCGACGCCAACCTCGGCTACACCCCTGCCGGCGATAAATATTTCCTCGGCCGCGCGCAATTTACCAAGGGCGTCGAGCTCGTTTCTCTTTCCGACACCGGTGGCAAAGGCAAAAAGATTTTCACCGGCATCGGCAACTTTTTCTCTTTCGCCATGCAGTACCTGCCGGACGGCTTCCTGCAGATGATTTTTATCGATACCAACGGCTTCGATAAGCAGCACTACAAGTTCGACTACGTGCGCCGTGAATTCCTCGGCGAAGTCCGCTGCCTGGTGTTCGATGTCACCCCGCGCGAAAAAGCCGGCAAGGGCCGCTTCCTTGGCCGTATCTGGGTGGAAGATCAGGACTACAATATCGTGCGCTTCAACGGCGCTTACGGCGGCAACGGTCACTCCAGTTGGTATTTCCATTTTGATAGCTGGCGCACCAATGCCCAACCCGGCCTCTGGGTGCCTTCCTTCGTCTATAGCGAAGAAAAAGAGCTGCACTACGCGCTGGCCAAAAAGCTCGACTTCAAAGCGCAGACGCGTCTGTGGGGTTACAACCTGGGCCACGCGGCGCAGGAGCAGGAGCTGACCAAGATCCTCGTTGAGACTCCCGTCACTGACGAATCTAAAAACGCCAACGATCTTTCTCCCGTGCAGGCCCAGCGTTCGTGGGACCGCCAGGCCGAAGACAACGTCATCGATCGCCTGCAGCGTATAGGCCTGATCGCGCCCAAGGGCGAAGTGGACAAAGTTCTTGAAACCGTCGTCAACAACCTCGAAGTCACCAACAATCTCGACATCGATCCTGACGTGCGTTGCCGCATCATGATGACCAGCACGCTCGAATCTTTCACCGTCGGGCACACCATCGTGCTCAGCCGCGGCTTGATTGACGTGCTGCCCGATGAAGCCAGCCTTGCCACCATGATCGCTCACGAGCTGGGCCACATCGTTCTCGGCCATCGACTGGATTCTTCCTACGCCTTCTTCGATCAGCTCCTGGGCGTACAGGATAAAGACACCTTCCGGCACTTCGGTTTTGCCCGCACTCCCGAAGAGGAAACCGCTGCCAGCGCTAAAGCTGCCGAGCTGCTTGCCAAGTCGCCTTACAACAATCAACTGGCCAGCGCCAAGCTATTCGTCACCGCGGTGGACGCCCGGCAAAAAGAAATTCCTAATCTAATCAGCCCGCACTTGGGAAATCGCGTCCTGGTAGCCGACCTGAAAGCTGCCGTTCCTGCTACGACCGACAAAAAAGGCGTCACGATTACTGCGCTGCCCATTGGTGGCCGCGTCAAACTCGACCCCTGGGGCGATAAGCTCGAGCTGCTCAAGAGCAAGCCCATCGGCAACGTTGCCGAGCGCGAAAAAATGCCCTTTGAGATCACGCCCTTCATGCCCTACCTGACTCGCTTCGGCGTTGAATCCAAGCCCGTAGCCGCCAGCGTAAACACGCCGAGCGATCCCGCTCCCAGCGTCAACGGGCAAGCAACACAATCGCCAGCCACCGACCAGTCCACTCCAGCTCCAGCGCAGGATCAACCCGCGCCAACACCGCAGCAGTAATTCAGCATGTAGACCACAAATTAAGAACCGTACTCTAAAAAGGTGCGGTTTCTTGTTTACAAGACCTTTTCGAAAGGCCTATGTGTTTTTCTGAACTCGCCGCTTTCCGCCGGCCGGTGAGGAACCTGCTTCTATTCCGCTCGGCCGCTCGACAAAAAGGTCACCTAAATTTGAAGCGGGCCTAACATGGCACCTCGGCCACCTACGAGCCGGACATTTTTAGTTTGCTCAAACCGGACACTCTCACTTCACAGCGTCGGGTCACGTTGCAGCATTGATTAATCCGGTCGCACAGGCTATGCTTCGCGCGCAATCCCTCGCGCGGTTCGATTCTCTGATTCATGGAGAGTGTGCGGCATGAGCCGAATTCGCATGTCCTTGTGTTTGTGCGGGACTTTTTTCTTTGCCCTTCTGCTGAGTGCTTTTGCTGCGCAGGATTCCCCATCCCCGCAAAAAGCTTCCGCCGCATCCGCTACCGCCGCTCCTGCCCCTGAATTCCACGCCGAACCTTCCGCTCAACGCCTCGCTCGCGGCAAATATCTGGTGGAAAATACGGCTCACTGCTTTTTGTGCCACGACCAGCCGGATTTTGGGGCCGGTCTCGGACAACCCATACCCGGTACCGAAGGCGCCGGCGAGATAATTAAAGACGACACCGATCCCAAACTTTATCCCGACGGCATCGTGGTCCCCAACATCACACCCGACAAGGAAACCGGTGCAGGCACCTGGAAAGATTGGCAATTTGAACGCGCCATTCGTCACGGCATAGGGCACGACGGAAGAAAATTGATCGACATGATGCCTTATGCCTATTTTCGCAGCATGACCGACGAGGATGTGGCATCCGTAATCGTGTACATTCGCTCTCTGCCACCGGTAAAAAACCCGCTGCCGAAAATGAGACTCGGCTACGAAGTGCAAACCGCGATGCGCCCGGAGATGGAGCCGGCCCTGCCCGCCGATGCTACCGGTCAGATTCGTCACGGCTGGTATCTGGTGCGTGTCGCTCACTGCAACGCTTGCCACTCGCCCTACGATGAAAAAGGCAGCCCGCTTGCCGAAAAGATGTTCGGTGGAGGTCTGCACCTCAAGGGCGATTGGGGCGATGTCGTAACCCCCAACATCACCTGCGATCCCTCGGGAATCTCTCACTACGACCTGGACACTTTCATCAAGGCCATCCGTACCGGCCGCGCTTCTGCCGGGGTCCGCGATCTCGCCACCATCATGCCTTACAGCTATTTCAGAAAAATGAGCGACGAAGATTTATCCGCGATCTTCGCCTTCATCCACAGCGTCAAGCCCGTCTTTCACGAGGTGGACAACTCCGAACCGCCGACCTTCTGTACGATTTGCAAAGAAAAGCACGGCTTGGGAGACAGAAACTGACTCTATCGCTTCACATTTCATTTCTGTCCCCGCTAAAATTTCCGCATCTGAAAAAAGGAGATGTTCACATGAACGCACTCAAGGGATTGCTCGCAGCGCTGCTGTTGCTGGCTTGTTGCAGCTTTACGCTGGCACAGGATTCCAAACCCTCAGAACATCGCACCACCGCTCAAGTCCTGGATCAAAGCGTAACCGCCGTAGAAAAGGAATTTGTTCCCACCGCCGAGGCCATGCCCGAAGACAAATATTCCTTTGCGCCCACCAATGGCGAATTCAAAGGTGTACGCACTTTCGCTCAGCAAGTGAAGCATGTAGCGGCCGTCAACTACATCGTCGCAGCTGCCATCCTGGAAGAAAAACCACCCGTCGAACTGGGCGGCGAGAGCGGTCCGGATTCCGTCAAAACGAAAGCCGACACCATGAAATTCCTGAAAGACTCCTTCGCCTATCTCCACAAAGCCGTCAGCACTATCAGCGAAAGCAACATGCTCACTCCCGTCAAGTATCCTTTCGGCGATGAAAAAACCACCCGGCTTGCGTTGGCCACTCTGGTGGTAGGTCACTGCTTCAATCACTACGGTCAGATGGTCGAATATCTCCGCATGAACAACATCGTCCCGCCCGCTAGTCGCCAGTAACCCGGCGGTTGGTCACCTCCTTCGTCGCCATGTGACACGGAGTGCTGGTTATTGCAGGGGATTGGCAGTTTTTGGCATGTTTGTTGCCCGGTTGCGCTCTGGTAGCGTTTCCACGACTATTTTGCTGTGACCGTCTCTGCCAGGCTGTTCGGTAATGGTGATGACGTCCTGTTTCCCCAACCATTCCGCGCGGTGTGCCTCGTATTTTGCGCCATAAACGTCGAACACCGGCTCGGTGTAACTTTTTGACGGTTCACCATAGGCTTCCTGCAATCCTTTAAAAAGCTCACCAAAATTTTTCGGCTGAGTTCCTCCAACGTTGGCCGCTGGAGCGTTAAACACCATGACTATTTTCACCAGGTAGCCGCCGTCCAAAGTAAAGGTATCCGTCCGCACGGCTTGGTCGTCGCCGCCCAAGTATTCCTGGCGCGCCCCTCTTGCGGCTTCCTGCTTCGCATGCACGGCGTTGGCACAGATATCTTTGACCCGGGGCTTGGAACCTGGGTCAACCGCCTTGGCCAGCTCCTTCACCGCCTTCCAGTCTGCTGCTTCGCATGCGCGGAGCAGTTGCCCAACCGTACCTTCCGAGAAGAACTGATCGCGGTCTCGCCAAGCAAATGCCCGCCACCCTTCAACTCGCGAGGCCGTTCCTGTAGCGTTCCGGAGTTGAGCAACATCAAGACTCCGAGGACCGTCGTGATCGCATTTTGCATTTTGTCCGGCAGTTGTGGTCCCCGTTGATTCAGAATCCCCGCAACGGCTTCTGTGCCACAGCCCTGAGTTTGAACTACTGGCCCGGCGATGTTGAATTATTTTTTACGGACTGCCGGGAATTGATTTCGTAATCTTTATACTGGATCGTCAGGAATGCTCGCCCTCCCAAGCGCAAACTTGAAACGCTTTGGTTCTCCACTGGCAGCCAGAATTCTCCAAATTTTTGATAGTGGTGATGGATTTCTGTTTTTATGATCCAGACCGATGGATTCCTGGCTGGTTCGGCTTCGATTCGACACACTGCAAAGTCCCGCTCATGTACCCAAATCTTGCCGCGGTAAAGAAACTTGCTCGCAACTATCGGCTCTATCCCAAGAATGTACGAGCAGCCATCCGCACTGCCCAGGTGTTCCAGCGAGGTGAAGTGATAGTTGCGAGAGTTGAGTTCCACGCTCAATCTTTTTGCCTCGGATTGCGCTTCCGTCTCCTCTTCGATCAACCTTTCCAGCACTCGTTTGAGGATCAATTTACTTCCACTCTCCGATACAATCTTGAATTCCTTTCTGCCCGGAGCCTGATACTTCACCTCTACAACCATTTCGGCATGAAGTGACGTGGGGAAACCTTTGTATTCCAGTGCGTATGTACGCTTCCCGCGGTAGGTTTCCAGTGCTTTTGCCCGCTCCTGATTTCTTTGCGTCAGCCTCTCTACCACTTGGGAAAGATTTAGCTCGGCTTCCACCATGGTTGTCGGTGCAGCTGGCGGCCCGGTAATCGCCTGCGGCCAAAACATCAGCGCGGTGACAGCGGCGACGAAGGGAAAACATTTGCGCTCAGGAGCGCCCATGGACTCGCTTTCTCGCTCGGGCGAGAGTCTCCGAAGATTTATATCACCTTGACCCCCGAGTAGCATCCCCATCCGCCGTCGAAAGCCGAAAATAGAACGCCCCTTTTTTCACACCATTAGTTATGGTCTCCTCAACGTTTCTCGCATCACGCACCCGCAACCAAAAAAGATTTGTTCCTCGTTTCATCTGACTCGAATAAATTGAGAAGAGAAACGGACCTGCATTTTCTGTTGGTAAAAAACAACGAAGCGGCCAGACCAAACAACGGCCTTGGAACTTACGGTTTTTTTGAATTTCCTGATGCGCCGGCTTCGGCCCTATATTGGAATGGATGGTACAAAAGGCTGCTTCGCTTGCGGGTGACGTAGGGGCCTCGGCGCGGCACGGCGATTTTGTATTTCTGCTGCAGGTTAGCCGCCCGGGCTTGTGGCTCACCACCGCCCTCTTTTACCTCATGCCCCTCGGGCACTCCATTAACTTCAGTTCCGCGAAATTCTGGATCGGTTTGGTCTATGTACTGATCCCTCTGGGATTCGTGCTTTACGGCGTGAATGACATTGTTGACGCGGACGACGACCGCCTGAATCCGCGCAAGGGCACATTTCTGTTCGGCTCGTTGGGGCGCGGAGAACAACTAGCCTCGTTGCGCTGGAAGATTGTGGCGCTGCAGATTCCATTCGCGATTGTATTCTTCTTTTGGATCGGCGCGAAAGTTTTGCTGTGGTTCGCAGTGCTTCTGGTTGCCGTGGCGCTCTACAACGCGCCGCGAATTGCGTTTAAATCTCGGCCGCCTTTAGACGTACTGATGCAAGCCAGTTATCTGCTGGTATTCGTGCTCAGCAGTTGGATGAACGGCCTTCCGCAACCGCCTTGGCAGACCTTCGTTTTCGGTGCCCTGTTCGCCATGCATTCGCATCTGTTTGGAGAAGTTATGGATATCGTGCCGGATCGCGCCGCCGGCAGGACCACCACCGCAGTGCGCATCGGCGCCGTGCAAACCAAGCTGCTGATCGCCGGATTTCTTGGCGCGGAAGTTGCACTGGTCGCGTGGTCCTATCACGATCGCGTCATATCTGCTTTCCTGGCGGCCGGCATGGTCTGGTTTGTTGCTGATGCCTTGTGGCTGTGGCGAAGTAAGCCGTACAGTGCAAGAGTTATGACGCTGTTTATGTGGCTGTGGAACGCAGCGGCATTGCTGTCGATTGTCTGGGATTACACCCAGGGAGTTCTCACAACAAGTGTGCGCCCCTCACTGTAAGCTCCAGTGTCATCGGTGAATTCAGCTCCATAATCGTGCTGCCTAAAATCTTCAACATCGGCGCTCACCCTCTTCCGGTATCATTTGAGGTCTTGTGAATATCGTTCTGAGTGATGTGGAAGCCCGAGTACTCGGCGCGCTGCTCGAAAAAGAAATCACCACTCCGGATTATTATCCGCTCTCGCTCAACTCCCTGGTCAACGCCTGTAACCAGAAATCCAATCGCGATCCAGTCATGAATCTCGAGGAGAACGCCGTTCGCGATGCCTTGCGTACCCTGCACGACAATTCTCTGGCCCGTTCCGTCAGCGGCGCCGACAGCCGCGTCACCAAATACGAACACCGGCTGCAAGAGGCTTTCAACTTCGATCGCCGGGAGGCCGCCTTATTCTGCGAGTTACTGCTTCGCGGCCCGCAAACGCCGGGCGAGTTGCGCACCCGCGCCGAGCGTATGCATGCCTTCGACGATTTGAGCGAAGCGCAATCTGCTTTACAGCGCCTCATCAACCGCGAGCCGCCGCTCGTCAAGGTGCTTCCGAGACAGCCGGGCACCAAAGAGTCCCGCTACATCCATTTGCTGTCAGCCGATGACACTCCGGTCCCTGTTACCTTTGGACACGAAGTCTCCGCTACGCCACGCGCCGCAGGTCCTACGGCCAAGGCGCCGGATCCCGCGGCAGGGCTGGTCCAGGAAAGAATAAGTGAAATGTCTCGCATATCGTCGGAAGTCGCCGAACTGCGCAAAGAAGTGGCCGATTTAAAGCAGCAATTTGCTGCCTTCCGCAAGCAATTCGAATAGCGCACGCGATCAGGGCGTGTGCTTGGCGGGGGAATTCGCATTCTTCAGCATTTTGCTTTGCTCTTTTTCGTACTTCTTTGCCGCTTTGCGCTGCTGTTTGTCCGCCCTTCGCTGGGCTTTTGCCTGCGCCCTTTCTTGCTTCTTCTGATATTTGTAGAGCGCATTCCGCTGCTTCTGTTCGGATTTCTCGGTCTGCCCCTCACGTGCGGCCTCCGTGCTCTGCGCTCCAACAGGCGCCAACCGCCCCGCCGCCAACACCACCACTAAAGTCGCTATCGCAATTCGCTTCATTCGAACCCTCGCCTCATTCCGAAAATGCCGCCAGTTTATACTCATCACTTTTCCTTCACCTCGGCGTGTTGTTGCTTATCGTCCTTTCGTCCGCGGGCAAATGCCCATTCAATCTAGGTTCTTGCCACTTTAATCCCGCCCGTGTAGGCTCTCGGAACCGCTGTCTCTTACGCTCCCCGTTGGCGATCGCCAAGGCGAGGGGCCTCCCCGCGGACATCGGCATAAAAGCAGCTATATCTTTTCAGAGATTACAGCTGTAGCGGAGGCCATCTCGATGAATAGCAACCCGTCGGTAACCATTGTGTTCGTCTTCCGCGAGCGATTGAGCCCCACGCTGCCGTGTCTGCAACATCTTCTAGCCAACACTACCGGCCCATATGAATTAATTTGCGTGGATGGAGGCGCCCCTGCTTCCATTTCAGCGTCTCTGCGCGAGCTGGCATCAACCCACGGCTTCACCGTGCTTCGCAGTGAAGAATACCTGTCACCCAACGAGTCCCGAAATCTCGCGCTGCAGCATGTCCATACACCTTACGTGGCCTTTGTGGATAACGACGTCACCGTCTCTCCAGGCTGGCTGGATCCCTTGCTGCGGTGCGCCGAGGAAACCGGTGCATGGCTGGTCGCTCCACTCTATATGCAGTCGCTCAGAGGGCAGTTAAGCGTTCACATGTTCGGGGGCACCGTAGCAGTTCGCGACGAACACGGTCGCCCCGCCTATTTTGAACAACACGACTTGGCTCACCACGCGCTGAACGACCGGCACCAGTTGGTGCGCCAGGAAACACAGCTCATCGAGTTTCATGCGCTCCTGATGAATATGGATGCTTACCGGACCCTGGGCCCGCTTGACGAGAAATTTTTCAGCTGCTCGGAGCACGCCGATTTGTCCTTGACCGTGACAAACGCTGGCAAACCGATCTATCTGGAGCCTGCTTCCGTTATCACCTATCAGATACCCGATCGCCTTGAGGCCATTGACCGGGAATACTTTGCGCTGCGCTGGAGCGAAGCCTGGACCCAGGCCTCGTTGCAGCGCCTTGCCGAAAAATACGCTATCCCTAGAACTGACCGCGGAATAAGGAAGGCCGGTAAGTGGGTTACGCGGCATCGCCAGGGAGCCATGACTCCGTATCCGCGCATCCGTCGTTTACTTGGCATGAAATGGCATCAGCAATTTCGCAGATTTGTTGGCCAGCCGTTGGACAAGTGGCGAAGTGCGCGTCAGTATCCGTCGTCTCAGTACGTCGTGAACCGCAAAGTAGAGGTCAGCGTCATCTCGCCGCAATAACACCGGTTTCATGGCCTATTACGCGCAAACTCATTTGCAGCTTTACCGGCAACTCCAGGACGCGTCCTACGGCGAAGCCGATCTGATTTTGGTCGATCGCGCATATAAGATTGCTATGCGCATTTTTGCCGGATACTACCGCCCCAACAACAAACCGTTTCTTGTACATCTGATCGGTGTCGCCAGCATCCTGGTAAATGCCCGCCAGCCTTCCACTGTAATCGCCGCGGGTTTGCTGCATTCCGCGTACCTCGGACGCGGAAGAAAGGCCAACTCCGTCAGGAGAAAGCGCATAGCCGCATCCGTTGGAGTTCCCGTCGAAGACCTCATTCATGCCTATTCAAATCGCAAGTGGTCGGTACAAGACTTCCGTCCCGAGAACGATCTCCAGTCGCTAACCGTCGAAGACCGTCAGCTCTACCTGATTAAATTAGCGGATGTCCACGAAGAGTTTCTGGACGGCGGCCACTTATACCAGCCCGCGAAAAAATTGCTGGGCGATGAGGACAAAAACACTTCCTGGCTTCCAAACGTTGCCCAGCGGATCTCAACCCTCGGCTATGAATCGTGGGCGCAAGACTTTCAACTCGCCGTCGCGTCAACCCAGGAAAACATTCCTGAAGCCGCTCGCGGCACCGCCAGCGCTTCTTACCTGCTGGCGCCAGGCGTACTCAATAGTCGTCTGAAAAACAAGCTGACCCGCTGGCTCGCCAGCATCGATCTCAAATTTTAAGCCGTCGCGTCGAGCCGCTCATCCCAACCTTAATTCGTGGAGCTGAGGGCTTGCAGCAGCCGGTAGTTGAAATCCACACCGTCATAAAAATCCTGCGCTTCAACACGTTCGTCTTTTCCGTGCGCGCGGTTATCGCCCAGCTCAAAAAACATGCAGGCGATACCCAGTGTCGGAATCCCGGCGACGCGCGTAAATTTCCCGTCGCTAGCCCCCGCGGACATTGTCGCAACCAGTGGTACACCCGGCCACTTGTCGCCTATAGTTTTTTTCATGGCCTTCACCACTTCAGGCAACAACGGCGAAGGAGGCACGGTAACCACCGCGACCGGCTTTCCTGCCGCGTCCAGTTGCGGCACGATGCTCACGCTTACTTTGGGATCCGCCGCCACCCGCGCCAGGGTCTTGCGTACCTCTTCCGGGTCCTGTCCCGGAAAAATTCGGCAGTTCACATTAGCCCGCGCCATCTGCGGCAATGCGTTCGGCGCGTGCCCTCCCGAAAGCATGGTCGCCACGCAAGTTGTCCTCAATAGCGTGTTGTAGTAAGGAGCCGCCGCTGACAATCGCGCGGCGGCCGCTTCATCCGGGGGTTCCTTCGCGACCGCTTTCAGGTCCGCCGACGATTCGCCCGGCGTAATCTCCGCCGTCTGCGCAAAAAAGTTGCGCGTGATTTCACTCAGCCGCACCGGAAAATCGTAATCGCGCAGCCGATCCAGCGCCGCAGACAGGTGATAGATGGCGTTGTCGCGCACCGGTTCAGAGCTGTGGCCGCCGGCATTCAGTGATTCAAAAGTGTAGTCGGCATAAACTTTTTCGCTGCCCTGCATCGCCGTCATCAGCCGCTTGCCGTTTTGTTTTACGAATTCGCCGCCGTCCAGGTTGACGCAGTACTCCGCATCTACCCAGTCGCGATGCTCTTTCAGCAGCCACTCCACACCGTTATAGTTGCCGCCTTCTTCATCAGCCGTCAGCGCCAGGATCAAATCGCGGTCGGGAATATAGCCGGCTTTCTTCAGGCGGATGAAATTCGTCACCAGGATGGCGTCCCCCGCCTTCATGTCGTTGGTTCCGCGTCCGTAGAAAAATCCATCCTTCTCCACGAACTGGAACGGATCAGTAGTCCAGTCCTCGCGCCGCGCTTCCACTACGTCCAGATGCCCGATAAATAGAACGGGCTTGCGCTTTCCGGTTCCGTGCAGCCGCACCACCAGGTTTTTCTTCTTCTCATTGGCCCCCGCCAGGATCATCTCTTTGTCGGTAAACCCCGCGTCGCGCAATCTTTTTTGCATGGCTTCCGCGGCGGTAGTCACGTTGCCCACCGAATCGGTAGTGTTGATCTCAATCAACTGTTTGAAAATGTCATGCGCCATCTGTTTCGTCGCCGCGGAATTCACGTCTTGCGCAAGCGCGGGCTTCCCCGGCGCGAACACTAACACACAAGCTATCGCCGCGACTTTTGCCACTCTTCCCAGGAAATTTGTCATGTGCAGGATTCTCTATTCTTTCGGTTCTCTGCGCCAGCTAAGTTTCACGTCAATAATTTCTCAAACAGGATGCGCGGACCCCTTAAGCGGGGTATGATGCCCGACTTCGCGGGTTCGGAAGGTGAGGAGCACGGCTAGGCGCTCCTGGTCACGGCACTTATCATAAGAGATAGATTCAATTTCGGTACGTCAAACGGAGCCATGGAGGAAATACCAGCATGATTGCCAGACACTCGGGGGTGTGTGGTTGGGCGGCGGTGGCCGCAGCAGCATTGCTCACAATGAGCGCGACGACGGCTCGCGCCGGAGTCTCGCCGGCGTCATTTCGGTACGAACTTACGCGGACGGTGACCGCGACGGCTCAAGATTCAGGTCAGGATAAAGACAAAAACGACGACAAGAAAAGACGACAAGAAGGACGACAAGGACAAGAAGGACGAGAAAAAAGGCCTGCCTCTGAAGTCCGACCGCAAGATTACCTTCACCACCGACGAAGGCACGTGGCTTTCGCTGGATGTTTCCCCCGATGGCAAGACCATCGTGTTTGAGTTGCTCGGCGATCTCTACACCCTGCCGATGGAGGGAGGCCAGGCTAAGCTTATTTCCGGCGGCATGGCTTTCGACACCCAGCCCAGGTTTTCTCCGGATGGTCAGTGGGTCGCCTTCATTTCTGATCGCGAAGGCAGCGAAAACATCTGGATCATTCATCCCGATGGTACCGGCGTAAGGCAAGTGTCCAAGGCCGGCAATGACGATTTCATTTCGCCGGCGTGGACGCCCGACGGGAAATACATCGTCGCTTCGAAAACGGCTTTCGGGATCGGCACGAACGAGCTCTGGATGTATCACGTGGATGGCGGCACGGGCGTGCAGATTACCAAATCCAAGCCGACCCCGACCACGGCGCGCAAAGACCGGCACAACGCAGTTGGTGTCGTAGCTTCTCCGGATGGAAAATATCTGTACTACGCGGTGCGCAGCGGCCCGTTCAGCTATAACGCGCAACTTCCACTATGGAAAATCGTGCGCCGCGATCGCAAAACCGGCGACGAGGACGAAATCATCGCCCAGCAGGAAAGCGCATTCCGCCCGGTGCTCTCGCCCGACGGCAAGCAAATCGCCTACATAACCCGTTACGAAGCCGAGACCGGCATGCGCCTCCGCAATCTTGAAACCGGCGACGATCGCTGGGTCAAGTATCCGATTACGCGAGATGACCAGGAAGCCCTCTTCACTCGCGACGTTTTTCCGGGCTTCGCCTTTATGCCCGACGGAAAAGAAATTGTGTACAACCAGGACGGCAAGATTCGCCGTCTCGATCTGGCCTCCGGAAAAGACAAAATAATTCCGTTCACCGCGCAGGTTTCTCAAGAAATCGGACCCAAGCTTGATTTTCCGCAACGCGTGGAAGAAGGCCCGGTGAAAGCGCGTTTGATCATGGACCCGGTGGAGTCGCCGGACAGTAAGAAACTGGCGTTTTCCGCCATGACGCATGTCTACACCATGGATTTGCCGCACGGCAAGCCGCAACGCCTGACCAGTGGAAACGGACATGAGTTTCAGCCGGCGTGGTCACCCGACGGAAAATCCATTGCCTACGTCACGTGGTCAAGTGAAGGCGGGCAATTGTGGAAAGCGCCTGCCAGTGGCGGCACTCCTGTGCAGCTTTCCAAGTCGCTCGCGGTGTATAGCAACCCGGCGTGGTCGCCCGACGGAACAAAAATTGTGGCATTGCGGGGCAATGCGTACGACCGCGAAAATAGTGAATTTGATGGCGGGCAGACGGGCAACGCTGACCTGGTGTGGGTCTCCGCGGACGGCGGCGAAGCGAATCTGATTTTGCCTGCGCGCGGATCGGGCGGGCCGCATTTTACACACGATAAGGATCGCATCTACGTGTACACGCCGCAGGGATTGGTGTCATTGCGCTTCGATGGCACCGATCGCCGCACGCACTTGCAGGTGAAAGGGCAGGGGCCTTTTTTTGCCGAGGAGCCGGTTCCGGCGGACGACGTGCAGGCCAGTCCGGACGGACAATGGGTGCTGGCGCACGTATCGAATCAACTTTATCTGATCGCCATGCCGGTGGTCGGCGGTGAAGCGCCCACGGTGAATGTCTCGGCAGCGGCCGTGGCTGCGAAGCGATTGACCGACATCGGCGCCGACTATTTTGCGTGGGCCGATGACGGTAAAACAATCACGTGGGCGGTGGGTCCGAGCCTGTTCCGCGAGCCCTTGAGTGCCATTTCGTTTGAGCCGCCGAAGGATGAAAAGAAAGACGAAGACAAGAAAGACGCGGACAAGAAAGATGGCGACGTCAAGTCCGCCGACAAGAAAGAAGAAAAGAAGGACGAGAAAAAAGAACCCAAGAAATTTAAGGAAGAGGAAAAGGACGTCGAAGAAATCGCCGTAACCGTGGAAGTTCCTCGAAAAATGCCCAAGGGCAGCATCGTGCTGCGCGGCGCCACGGTGGTGACCATGAAGGGCGACGAAATATTGAAGAACGCCGACATCGTCATCGAAAACAATCGCATCAAGAGTGTGGGCGCACGAGGAAGCGTTCCCGCCGGTGCCAAGGTCTTTGATGTTCGCGGCAAAACCATTTCGCCGGGATTTGTGGACACCCACGCGCACTGGACGGAGATTCGCCGCGGCATCCTGGACACGCAGAATTGGGGCTTCCTGGCGAACCTGGCGTATGGCGTGACTGCGGGGCTGGATGTACAGACCGGCACGAATGATATGTTCGCGTATCAGGATCTGGCCGACACCGGGGACATCATTGGCTTGCGCGCATTTTCCACGGGACCGGGAGTTTTCTCCGACAACAATTTCCAGTCCATGGAAGATGTGAAAGGCGTGCTGCTGAAATACCGAAAGTATTACGGCACGCACAACATCAAGAGCTACATCGTGGGCAACCGCAAGCAGCGCCAGTTCATGGTGCAAGCCGCCAAGGAACTGGAGATGATGCCCACCACCGAAGGCGGCCTGGACCTGAAGCTGGATTTGACGCATGTGATTGACGGCTTCCATGGCAACGAACACACCTTGCCGATTACTCCGCTGTATAAGGACGTGTTGCAGATATTCGCGCAATCGGGAATTTCAGAAACGCCGACGCTGATCGTTAACTATGGAGGACCCTTCGGCGAGGACTACTGGTACGAGTACAGCGAGGTGCACGACAACGCCAAGTTGAATCACTTCACCCCTCACAAAATCATCGATGAGAAAACCAAGCGGCGGCCGGGATGGTTCCGCAAGGATGAATTTGCTTTTCCAAGGCTGTCAGCGCAAGTCGCCAAGCTGGAGCGCGCCGGAGGACTGGTGGGCGTAGGCAGCCATGGACAGTTGCAGGGACTCGGGTACCACTGGGAAATGTGGATGCTGGCGAGCGGCGGAATGACCCCGATGGAAGTGTTGCGCTGCGCTACTTCCAACGGAGCAAAAATTATCGGACGGCCGCAGGACCTGGGCTCAATCGAGCCGGGGAAGATGGCCGACCTCGTGATTTTTGACAAAAATCCGCTGGACGACATTCACAACACCAATACCATCCACTGGGTGATGAAGAATGGCGAATTGTTTGAAGGCGACACGCTTGACCAGGTGTGGCCGGAGCAGAAAAAACTCGAGCCGTTGTGGTTCTGGAATAATTACGATGTGCCGAAGGCCGGTGAGCCGTTGAGTTACGGGCCGACTGTGTTGCCGTAATTGCGGAATCGAGTAGAGCGCGGACAACTTTAGCTTCGGAAAACTGCTTCGATGTTTTGAGATGCGCGTTCTGTCTGGACGAACCCACCCTCCATAACCCTCGAGGGGTGGGCACCTCCGTGTTTTTGAGCGCGGAGTCAGATCGATGGAGCCTTTAATCGAACAGCGAGGGCTGCCTTTTTTGTGAGGGCGATTCCGGAGTAGACGGCGCGGTTGTTGGCGTCGGCTCGGGCAACGGTGGCAAGCCTTTTTGACGCCAGAGGTCTCGGAAGTGGCGGATGGTGGCCGGCCCGTTGCCAGCGTAATGGTTGTTGGCGTAGCCGTAAATCAAGATGCCGCGCCTTTTGATCTGGTAACAGAAATCCACCCAACTGCGCAGCTCGGTCGTGCGGTCAACGATGGTTTTGTCCCACGTTGTGGTTTGCAGCTCGATGCCTTTGCGGTCGCCGAGCCAACGGATGTAGGTCCAGTCCGCCGTGATGGGATCAAACTTGGACGCCAGTTCTTCGGGTCTCGGCATGTAAGGCAAATCCGGGAGGACCAGCGCTATTCGGTACTGGCGAAGCAAATCGGCGAATTCGGCGTCTAGCCACTCGGGATTGCGGATTTCGACAGCGAACTTGCGGCCGTGCGGCAGTTCGTGGAGAAAGGGCACCAGTCGATCGGTAAAGGCGTGGCGATCCGCAAATACTCCGGGGCTGAACTGGGGAAACTGCAACAGAATTGGCCCCAGCTTTGGACCAAGAATCTCCATGGTGGTAAGAAATTCATCGAGCTCCGCATCGCAGTCCACCAGGATCTTGTCGTGCGTGATGCTCCGCGGCGATTTGATGGCAAAAATGAAATTATCGGGAGTTTTTGCGGCCCAATTTGCGACGGTACGCGCCGAAGGGCAGCCGTACAGGGTGGAGTTCACTTCCACGCTGTCAAATTTCTGAGCGTAGAAAGATAAATAGTCCTGCGATTTAATGCCTGCCGGGTAAAACGTACCTTGCCAACCCGTCGCGGTGAACGCAGAAGTGCCCAGATAAATTTTGGGCTCAGATGTCGGATCGTTCTCGAAATCTTCCACAGCGCGAGTATACCGCCAGATAAATAAAAACAGCCGATGCGTCGCAGGATTTGCGGAGCCTAGGATTTGGAGACGGTTTTGGTTTGGGTGGCGCGGTACCACTCGAAGGTGCGCTGCAGGCCTTCTTCCAGGGCGACAGTTGGTTCGTAGCCGAGGACGGCGCGAGCGCGCGAGATGTCCGCTTGGGAATCACGAATGTCGCCATCGCGCGGGGGATCGTAGCGCGGCTTCATGGGCTTGCCGGAAATTCTGCCGAGGGCTTCGACAACCTGATTCAGATTGATGCGATCGCCGGTGCCCACGTTGAAAACTCTACCCGATGCGGCCGGGAGCTTCACAGGCGAGAAGGTTGGCTTGCACGGCGTTGTCCACGTAAGTGAAATCGCGGGACTGCGTGCCGTCGCCGATAAATGACGGGTTCGGTTTCTTCCAGAAAAGCGGTGCAGAATTTCGCCATCACGCCGGAATACTGCGAAGTGGGATCCTGGCGCGGCCCAAAAATATTGAAGTAGCGCAGGCAGACGTTTTCGAGGCCGTAGCAGCGGCCGAAAGTCTGCAGAGTAAAGTTCGCCGACAAATTTGGTAACGCCGTAAGGAGAAATTGGCTGCGGCTGCATGCTCTCCACTTTGGGAAGAGTGGGCGTTTCACCGTAAGCGGAAGAAGACGCAGCAAAGACAATGCGTTTGACCTTGGCGTCGCGAGCGGCCACCAGAACGTTGAGGGTGCCATCAATATTGATGCGATTGGTTTCGATGGGGTCCTTCATCGAAAAAGGGACGGAAGTGCGCGCGGCCAGATGAATCACGTAGTCGGCTTCAAAAATAGCGCGGCGGATGATTTCGATGTCGCTGATGCTGCCCTTGATGAAAGTGATTTTGTTGCGTACTTCGGCGAGATTCTCTTCCTTGCCGCCGGAAAGATCGTCGAGCACCACCACGCTGTGGCCGCGCCGCACGAGTTCGTCAACAGTATTTGAGCCGATAAAGCCGGCGCCGCCGGTCACAAGGTAGCGCATAGAAAACTCCTCCTCGAAATGCTCCCGGCGCCGTTACGTTTTGCGAGAGACCAGGCAGACCCGCAAAGACGCGGGGTCCGCATTTTGATACGCTCAAAGATGACGGCGACAGCCGCGAGCGAGATTTATTGTACGACGGAAGTTTGCGGCGCAAGGGACTGTTTCAAAGGAGCGTCACGCATAGAGTATGAGCAATCGGATAACCTTCGGAGCGGTATCTGCTTGCGCTGCTGGCGGGCGGCGCGGTGCTGTTTCAGATGCACAATCGCAAGGAAATTTCGCGGGCGTCCACGGTTACAGCCGTGCCGCCGCCGGCGGCGGATGCGCCGTCGGCACAACCTGAAGATTCGAGTGCTCCGGATCAGCAACTCCCGTCATCGGGTGAGTCTACTGCCGAACCGGCGCATCCAGCCAAAGCAAAAAGACTGCCAGTGGTGGCTGAAGGAGGCCGGTGCGCCTTTGCGCGCGGGTGAGACGTGGTCGTACTCCGCAAACGTGTCGAAACTGAACAGCGTGGCGAACCTGCAACTGAAAGTGGTGGAGAAGAGGAATGTTGCGGGAAAAAACGCGTGGCATCTGCAGGCGTTTGCGCACACGGAAAATCCGCTGCGCATGGTGTTCACGCTGGACGATCAATTTGATTCCTACAGCGACGCGTCCACGCTGGTGAGCATGCAATACGAAATGCACTTGAATGAAAAAGGGCAAACCGTAAATTCCGTGCAGCGCCTGACAGCCAACGGGCGTGAGCCGGCTCCGGCGGATGCCATCGCGGTGCGGGTTTTGCCGGGACGCGAGATCCGCTGGGGATGATGCAGTATTTGCGCACAGTGGATTGGAGCAAAGTGCCGGAAGTGCACAGCCCGGTTTATGACGGGCACAAATTGTACGAGGTATATGCCAGGCTGCAGGCGCGAGGGGAGCAGGTGACGGTGCCGGCGGGAAATTTCAGCGCGCTGAAGATTGAATTGCGGGTGCTGGATAACGGCGCGGAGATGAAAGACGCGCACTTTGTTTTGTATCTGACGGATACCGAGGCGCGGACTGCCGGTGCTACTGGAAGCGGTGATGCCGTTTGCGGTGGCGCGAGTGGAACTGGTGAAGGCGCAGTAGCGTACGTTAGCGATCTGCGGAAACACCAGAACGCCAATGACCGCAGGCTATAAATCGTAACCTGTGGGCAGCCTGTCGCTGTACTTTTAGAACTAGCCGGTTCAACAGAGGACGATTCGTTCGCGATTGCGCATGACGCGGCGCGTGGCGTTGCGGGTGTCCACCACCAGCTTGGAGCCGTCCACGATCGCGGCGTAATCGTAGCTGGTGTGGTCGGTGGCGATGACCACGCCATCGTAGCTGGCCAGAGACTGCGGCGTGATGGGCACGGACTTCATATTTTCGTAGTTGTAATGGCGCATTTTGTGCAGCTGCGGGAAGTACGGATCGTTGTAGTCAAATTCCGCGCCGCGCTGCTTGAGCAATTCCATGATTTTCAGCGTGGGCGATTCGCGCAGATCGTCCACGTCTTTCTTGTAGGCGACGCCGAGGATCAGCAGCTTGGAGCCTTTGAGGCTCTTTTTGTGGTTGTTGAGCGCCGCGGCGATGGCATCGACGATGTGATAAGGCATGGCGGTGTTCACTTCGCCGGCCAGTTCAATGAAGCGCGTTGAGAAATCGTATTCGCGCGCTTTCCATGAAAGATAAAAAGGATCGACGGGGATGCAATGGCCGCCAAGTCCGGGGCCCGGATAAAAGGGCATGTAGCCGAAGGGCTTGGTGGCGGCGGCGTCAATCACTTCCCAGATGTCGATGTTCATGCGCAGGCTGAGCATTTTTAGCTCGTTGACCAGCGCGATGTTTACGCAACGGAAAATATTTTCGAGCAGCTTGGCCATTTCCGCGGCGCGCGTGGAGCTGACGGGCACGACTTTGGCGACGACCTGAGCGTAGAGCGCCAACGCGGCGCGAGTGCTGGGCGGATTGATGCCGCCGACGACTTTAGGAATCTGCGCGAGGCCATATTGCTTGTTGCCGGGATCTTCGCGCTCGGGCGAAAACGCCAGGAAAAAATCGCAGGGCATGTTTTCGTTCTGCGGGCCGACGGCAATCTGGCAGCGCAGGCCGGTTTTTTCGAGGATGGGCAGAACGAGTTCTTCAGTGGTGCCCGGATAGGTGGTGGATTCGAGGACGACCAGCTGACCTTTTTGCAAGTTGGGCTGAATGGCGAGCGCGGTCTGCTCGACGTAGCTCAAATCGGGTTCGCGGCGTTCATCGAGGGGAGTGGGCACGCAGATGATGATGGCGTCGCACTCTTTCAGCTTTTCGAAATCGGTGGTGGCGCCGAAATGCTTGCTGTTCACGAACTGCTGAATTTTAGTTTGCTGAATGTGCTCGATGTAAGATTTGCCGGCATTGAGCATGGACACCTTTTTGGGATCGGTGTCGAAACCTGTGACTTTGTGGCCGGCTTCGGCGAAGCGCAGCGCCAGGGGCAGTCCCACATAGCCGCAGCCGATGATGCCGACTTTTAGCTGGGCGCCTTTGAAAAACTCGGGTTTCCGGTCGATGGGCATGAATTCGTTGTTACTCCTCGTTCGATTGTTAGTTGCTCTTTAGACCGCTAAGCGGTTTGTTGAGGTACATGCGGCCCCGGAGGGCGGCGAGCCAGGACAATTAAATACTACCAGCTTCGGCGAGCACAAAAAGCAACGCACTGCGGCGATGTTTACAGCTTGTTTACGGGCTGAATGGCGCTTGTACAGCGGGATGAGCGAAGATTAAATTGGAGATCGGGGCCAGCGCTGGGCGACTCACAATAATGATCGATCTGCATTGCCACATCCTGCCGGGGCTTGACGACGGTCCCAAGACCATGGAGGAATCGGTGGAGATGGCGCAAGCGGCCATCGCCGGCGGAACGACCCATCTGGTGGCTACGCCGCATTCCAACAGCGAATATTTTTTCGACTATCCGAAAATCCGTTCGCTGTGCAAGGAACTGCAAGCGGAAGTGGGGGACGGCCTGAAACTGGCGACGGGCTGCGATTTTCATTTGAATCCGGAGAATCTGGCGTCGCTGCGGGCGCAATCACCGCGTTTCTGCATAAACCAAAAGGATTATTTGCTGGTGGAGTTCAACGAAATCGCGATTCCTCCGGCGCTGGATCAAACTCTGCATGAAATGCAGTTGGCGGGAATCCGGCCTATTGTTACGCATCCGGAGCGCAACCGGCTGTTGCGCATCCGGCCGGAACGGCTGGCCAACTGGATACGCCACGGCTGTTACGGGCAAGTGACGGGCGGGGCGTTGACCGGGCGATTTGGCGCCAGTGCGCAGAAGGACGCCATGCGCTGGATCGAGGCGGGGCTGATTCACTTTGTGAGCAGCGACGCGCATAACACCAGTTCGCGGCCAATCGAATTGCGGTCGGCGTATCAGGTGGTGGAAAAGGAATTTGGGAAAGAAAAGGCGCGGGCGTTGTTTGTGGATAATCCCCGAGGCGGCGTTTGAAGGCGCGACTTGCCGCACGTACCGGAACTGGAAGACGAGCGAGTGCAGCGGCCGCGCAAGCGATTTTTATTTTTCTGAGTGCTGCGCGCGTTCATAGCGCGCTGGGCTGGGAGCCAGCGGCAAGCCGGCCCAGGCGTTCATCAAGCCCAAGACTTCTCTGACCACATCCAGCGCATCGCGCGTGCTGCGCCACCAGTGATCGCGCGTCGAAAGGATCGGTGGAAGCGGCGCGGACGATAGCGCGGCTTTCATCGTGGGTAAGCATGCGCCACAGGGTGCGGGTGCGGCGCGTGTGCGGCTTGGTGGTGACGATGATCACGATGTGCAGCGGCGCGGCGTTCAGCGCGCCTTTGATGGCCACGATTTCATCGGCGGTATTGAGAATGGGCGGCTCGAGGACACGAATGGCTTTGGCGGGCACGCCTTGCTGCACGAGAATTTTCTGGTTGTAATACTTCTTCGCCGAAATATTCGACGCCCATTTCTTTCAGCGATTTGCCGGGTTCGGTGGAGTGCGTGAGCCAGACTTCCGGAGCGTAGCCGGCACGATATAGCTTGGCGGCTTCCAGGGCGCGCTCGGGCATGCGGCCGCTGAGAATGGCAATGGCCTGCGCGTGATCGAGAGGGTCTTCGACGACCAGCCATTTGCCGACATAAAGGAAACGAAATAATCGCGGCAGCGAACAGCAAGCAAGCCCAGTAAGCCGCCGGAACTCCGGGTCGTCGGTCGCGCCACAGCTTCAGTTTCGCGTGCACCTCTTTGCGAAAGGTCATGAGCGGGAGGCATCGTACTCTTGCGCTACAGAAGTGGTCAATCCATAGTGCGCAAGCTAAACTGACTGAGTAAGAATTTTGGAGGCTTAATGCGGGCAGTAGTCACGGGTGGAGCGGGATTTCTGGGATCGCATCTGTGCGACCGGTTGTTGGCCGAAGGTTGGGAAGTGCTGGCGCTGGACAACATGATTACCGGGGCGGAAGCCAATGTCGGACATCTGAAGGGCAATCCGAAATTTAAGTTGGAGAACAGGAACGTCAGCGACATCAATTCGCATGGATGTCGAGGGCGAAGTCGGTTATGTGCTGCATTTTGCTTCTCCGGCCAGCCCGCCGGATTATTTGAAGCATCCCATCGAGACGATGAAGGTGGGATCGATCGGCACGCAGAACGCGCTGGAGTTGGCGCTCCGGAAAAAGGCCAAATTTTTTATGGCTTCCACCAGCGAATGCTATGGCGATCCGGAAATGTCGCCGCAGAAGGAAGAATACTGGGGGCATGTGAATTCGGTGGGACCGCGCTCGGTGTATGACGAGGCCAAGCGATTTTCCGAAGCGCTGACGATGGCGTATCACCGGCATCACGGCGTGGATACGCACATCGTGCGCATTTTCAACACCTATGGGCCGCGCATGCGGCTGAATGACGGGCGCGCGCTGCCGAACTTTGTTTACCAGGCGCTCAGCGGGCAGCCGTTGACGGTATTCGGAGACGGAAAGCAGACGCGCAGTTTTTGCTACGTGGACGATTTGATCGAGGGGATTTACCGGTTGATGCTTTCCGACGAGCACATGCCGGTGAATATCGGCAACCCGCAGGAGATCACCATGCTGGAGTTCGCGGAACGCATACGCAAACATTTCGACGATAAGCCGAAGATTATTTTTGAGCCGTTGCCGCAAGACGATCCCAAGCGGCGCTGCCCGGACATCAGCAAAGCCAAGCGATTGCTGAAGTGGGAGCCCAAAGTAAACCTGGAAGAAGGACTGAAGCGCACGCTGGAGTATTTCAAGCAGGCGTTCGTCAGCCAACCAGCGCGTTGAAGCGCGATCTAAGATAACGGAGGCGGTGCGTTCGGATTTCAAGGCGTCGCGGCCGAAAGAATAGTATTCGAAGCCCAGTTCGCGCATGACCGCAGGCGAATAGAGATTGCGGCCGTCCATCACCAGCTTGCGGGCCATCAATTTTCCGGCGCGTACCCAATCCAGGGTGCGAAAAATATCCCACTCCGTGCACACCAGCGCGGCATCGGCGCCGCGCAGAGCTTCGAAAGGATCCTCAAGATATTGAACCTGCGGAAATAGACGTTTGGCGCGGTCCATGGCCTCGGGATCGCAGGCGCGCACGTTGGCGCCGTCGTCCAGCAAGCGCTTGACGACTTCCAGCGCGGGCGCGAAGCGAATGTCATCGGTGTTGGCTTTGAAAGCCAGGCCGAGCACGGCAATCTGCTTGCCCTTCAGAATCCATAAGGCCTTGCGGACTTTTTCGAAATAACGATCGATGCGCTGCTTGTTGACCTGTTCGGCGGCTTTCAGAATCGTGAAATCCACGCCGACAGAAGCGGAAAGATAAATGAAAGCCTGCACGTCTTTGGGAAAACAAAATCCTCCAAACCCCAGACCGGCCTTGAGGAATTGGCCGCCGATGCGCGGGATCGAGGCCCATCGCGTGGGTCACTTCGTCCACGTCGGCGCCGATTTTTTCGCACAGGTCGGCAATCACGTTGGCGTAACTGATTTTCAGCGCCAGGAAAGAATTGGAAGCGTGTTTGATGAGTTCGGCGCTGTTGATGGTGGTGACGAGAAAAGGGATGGCGTGATCGGCGGGGCAGGGGCCCTCGTGCACCGGGCAATGAAAACGGCGTTCGAGGATGGGACTGTAGATTTCGCGCAACTGCGCCGCGGCGGAGTCGTCTTCCACGCCGACGACGATGCGGTCGGGATGAAAGAAATCGGAAACGGCGGTGCCTTCGCGCAAAAATTCCGGGTTGGAAGCTACGTGAAACTTGATCTCGCCATTGCGCGAATAGGCGCCCAGAGCGCGTTGCAATTCAAGCCCGGTACGCGCGGGAACGGTGCTTTTTTCGATCACCAGCTTGGAGGATCGGGCTTCTTCGGCGATTTGACGCGCGACATGGTCTATCGCGGAAAGATCGGCGTCGCCATTTTCTTTGGGGGGCGTGCCCACGCAAATGAAAATGGCGTCGCCGCCGCGAATAGCTTCGGCCGCGTCGGTGGTGTAGGAGATACGGCCAGCCTTTTTTGCGGAGGCGAGAATGGCATCCAGATGCTGTTCGTAGATGGGAACTATGCCGGCGTTCAGAGCGGCAATGCGCTCGGTGTCGACATCCGTGCAGATGACATGATGCCCGGCTTCAGCGAGACAGGCGGCCGTTACCAGCCCTACATAGCCGCAACCAATTACGGAAAGGTTCAAGCCCGATCTCCTAGAAGATGAATTACGCGACGCGGGGCATGCCGCTGAATCCGAGCTATATCATCGCAGATGCGCGCAGGGAAAGGCAGGCCGTCAGCACGCATTGTTACGAAGGTTCGCTTGCCCATGAGCAGGCCGCGCAAGCCCAGCAGCACCAATTGCGGCTGGCGGCGAATGACGTTCCACAGCAGGCGCGTGGATTCATCGCGGTTGATTTCGCCCAGGGAAGCGCGGGTGGTGGCGTCCAGCAGATCGACCAGCTGCGAATAATCTTTCTGCTGAAAATGATGCATGGTGCGGCGAATCAGCCAGTGCGTGCTCAATTCGCGGCGCAACGCGCCGAGTTCCGTGCTGCGGCCATTTTGCAGAATGGATTGTGCGACGCCCAAGGCCCCGCGAAAGCCGGTGACGATGCCGCCCACGGTGGAGACTTTGACCTGCGCAGCGGCGTCGCCGACGAGATAGACGTCGCCATTGCCGATGCGGCGGCGCACCGGAATCCATTTGCGGTAGACCGGGATGCGCGCGCCTTGCCATTCCAGCGGCTCGAGATTCTTTTTTTCAAGGAAGCGCTCGAAGCGGCGCTTGGTGTCGCCGCCCTGTTCGCCGATGACGCCCAGAGCGCCGCGCTCGGCATTTTCGGGAACCAGCCAGTAAAAATAAGGCGTGTCGTCGGGGACGAACCAGACGCGAGTGGTGTCCGGCGGGCAATCTTTGGGCAGGCGCACAATCGCCTGCATCAAGGGAACGGTTTCGATCGGCGGCCAGCCGGCGGTGCGCGCCACGCGGCTGGTGGCGCCATCGGCGCCCACGATGCTCGCGGCGTGCAGTTCTTCCCGTTGGCCCCCTGTTTCGGTTTCGAGGCGCAGGCCGCTGGAATTCGGTCCGAGGCCCAGGAAGCGCGTGTCGAATGACAGCTTGGCGCCGGCGGCCTGCGCGTCGCGAGCGAGCGCGGGGATCAGGCGCGAACGTTCGATGATCAGATCGGGCTTGGTGAGCGCGATCTGCGCGGAGCGGCCATCGGTGAAAAGTTCGAAGCGGCGAATTTCATTGACGATGCTTTCGCGGGCCGCGGCTCCCAGCTGATTGCGGAAATGATTGGTGACGATCAGGGTGCGCGCGGGGGGATCGAAGGCGGGCTTGGATTCCAGGACGCGAACGCGGCGGCCTCCGCGTGCGACTTCCGCCGCGGTGTATAAGCCTGCGGCGGACGCCCCGACCACAACTACTTCACCGTTTTCCCGGCGTGGCCGGGAAGTGTTTTTTGTATTCGCCACCGTGTGGATGTCCCAACGACGCGGGTGCCTGAACGCTAAATCGATCGCCGCGCTAGATATTTGAACTTACTCCGGTCCGCCTATGGGGAACTGAGATTTGGTTGATAGGACGCCCGACAAAGTATAGCGAATCCGGCGTGGGGAACAAAAGAAACCGCCAGAGTCGGAAACTTCTCGCAAAATTTTGTGGACTGGATGAATCTGTTAACTCGAAAATTCAGGCCGCGAAGGCGTGCGCGGCTTTGTGCTGGCGCTCGTAGGGAGCCTTTTCAAGGAAGGCGACGCCGGCGAAAGATTAGGGCCAGCGCCATGACGCCTACGATTGCGGCACCATGGCTAGGCAGGTAACTGACGAGGATAGCCGCGCCGCCGCTGAACGCTCCCAAGAGATACAGCGACAGGACGGAGCCGCGATGACCCAGACCGAGGTTCGCAAGGCGATGAGCGGCGTGGTCTTTTCCGGGTGTGGCGAAGGGCAGCAGGCCGCGGCGCGAACGGGAAATGGTGACCAGCGTGGTGTCGAAAATGGTGGCGCCCAGGATCAGCAGAGGGACGAGCCAGCCAGCCAGATGATCAGGCGCGCTCCAGCCGCAATTTCAGGCCGAGTGTGGCCATCAGAAATCCGAGGAACATGGCGCCGCCGTCACCCATGAAAATTTTCGCGGGCTTGAAATTCCAGCGCAGGAAGCCGGTTGCGGCTCCCAGCACTGCGGCGGCCAGGGTGGCGACGAGCGTTTGCCCGTTCAGATAGGCGATTATCGCGAAAGACACGGACGCCACGGCGGCGATGCCCGGCGCAAAGGCCGTCCATGTGGTCGAGGATGCTGAACGAGGCGGTGATGCCCACGACCCAGACGACGGTCAAAACGGCATCGAGGATGTAGCCGGAGCGGCCGCCTACCAGGACACTGAAAACCTGCGCGTGAATTCCGGAGAAAAGCAGGATCACGGCCGCGACGGGCATGCCGATGAATAATTTCACCTGATGATGCAACACAGCCGCGGTCGTCCAGAATGCCGATGGCGGCGACCAGCGAAGCGCCCGCCAGGATGCCTTCAATCTGCGCGCGAGCAGGGCCGTCGAAGGCGAAGATCACGGCAATCATCACGGCGACAGTACATGGCCAAGCCGCCGAGAAGCGGGATAGGCGTCAGATGAACTTTGCGGGGTCCGGGTAGGTCCACCATACCGACGCGCAGGGCCAGGGCGCGCACGGGAACGACCAGAGCATTACGATGCTATAAGCGCAATAAAAAACGCGAGCAGGCCTGCGGCCATGCAACCTCATGTAGTGGAAGCGAACGCGGTCCTGAGGGAGAAGACCGGGTTCACATAATTTGCCGGATTGGGTGTCCGGCTCCCAAGGTAAAGACAGCTGCCCCACGCAGCGTAGCTACGATACTGAGGAAACTCGCGGGCTTCAACGCGTGAAATCTGGGTAGTACGATGGCGGTAATATCCAGATGGATAACAAGGCTAGCTTCGCTGGTTCTGGATCTCCAGCCCCGTTGACGTGGCTGAGACCAGGAGCCGCCAGCGTTCATCAGTTCGCTCCGGTCGCGAGAACTGCAGTGCTGCCGCGGCAGCGGCCTGGCCCATGGCCTCCAGGCGGGCTGGGTCCGCCGCCAGAGTGCGGATCGCTGCAACCAGCTCGTCGGGTTTGTCAAGGGTCGACGCCGATGGCGAAGCCGTGTTTGTCACCCAGGGTGGCGACATCGGTTTCGCGAGGGGCCACGCGCGACGATGGGTTTGCCTGCCGCGAGGATGCCGAACATTTTGCTGGGGACGACGACGCCTTCGAGGCCGGGTTTGATGGTGACGATGTGGGCGTCAGGTGCAGCCAGGACGGAGGGAATGTCGCGACTGGGGAAAAAAGGCAAGAAGCGAATGTTGGTTGCGCCGGCGGCCAGGGATTTCAGGCGCGGCAACTCTGCGCCGTCCCCGACGAAAACTATGCCGATGTTTTCGCTCTGCAACTGCGCGCGCGGCGGCGATGAGGGTATCCCACGCTCCGTAAAAACCCAGATTGCCGGCGTGAAGTAAGTACGAAGCGAAAATTTCCGCGGATGGCGCGGATGACTTCGGAGTTGAGCGGCAGCGCCGGCGAACCGGCGGACAAAATTTCCGCGCCGCTGCGCACGATCGAGATCTTGCGCGGATCAACACCTTTAGCCGCGATACGCGCGCGCATGTCGTCGCCGAGCACGATGATTTGTGCGGCGCGGCGCAGCGCCCAGCGGTGTAAGCGTTCCCATATGCGGGTCATGAGTCCAGGCTCAACGATGGAGCCGGCGACGGCCATGTCGGGATACAAATCCTGAATGTCGTAAATGAATGGCTTGCGTTTGATAGCCGCGACAATCGCGGCGATGATGCCGTTATAGGGCGGATCAGTCATGGCGAAGACTACGTCGCAGGGAAAGAATAAGGCACGCAGCGACGCCAGCTTCGAATAAGTGAGGTAATTAAGAATGCGGCGCTTCATCTGCATGCGCGGGTAGTCGGTGGAACCTACGCGGATGACGGTGAATGTGCCAGAGGAGTTTGTTTTGGGAAGGTATTCGGTTTGCCAAAGTTTCCAGGGCCGGCGCTCGGTGGGATCGTAGGATGGGCGGCCGCATATCACGGTGACTTCATGGGTTTGCGCGAGAGCGCGCGCGATGGAGTCCGCGGATTTAGCCGTGGCGGAAGTGTCCGGCGGAAAATACAGATTCAACAGCAAAATGCGCATGGCCAGATTGTACAGGCAAGAGCAACTGCGCCTGCCGGGCCAAAGTAAATAATGTGCGGAAATTTTAGGTGAGCATTATCGCGTGATTAGGAAATCGCCGAGGACCAGCGCGTCCATCTGCGTGCGCAGAAAGCAGTCGATGGCTTCTTCGGGGCGGCAAACGATGGGTTCGTTGTCATTGAAGGAAGTGTTGAGGACCACCGGGACGCCGGTGAGATTTTCGAACGCTTTGATCAGTTGCCAGTAGCGCGGATTGGCGTCGCGCGTGACGGTTTGCAGGCGGCCGGTGCCATCCACGTGTGTAGGCGCGGGAATTTTGTCGCGTTTTTCGGGGCGCACGGAATACGCGAGGGTCATAAAGGGCGACGGATGAGACTTTTCAAAATAATCGCCGGTGGATTCGGCGAGGATGGAGGGCGCGAAGGGCCGGAAAATTTCGCGATGCTTGATGCGGCGATTCAGAATTTCTTTCATCTCCGGACGGCGCGGATCGGCGACGATGCTGCGATTGCCAAGGGCGCGCGGTCCCCATTCGGCGCGACCCTGAAACCAGCCGAGAATTTTTCCGTCGGCGATGATTTGCGCGGTCTGGCGCATGAGCTCGGGCTCAGGTAGTTCGTGCGACGGAGTAGCCTTCGCGCGCGAGGGCGCTGGAGTCAATGGCGCGCTTCACTTCCTCGCGAGAATATTGCGGGGCCCCAATAGGCGTGGTTCATGACGAAGGCGCGCGGCTTGCCGCAAAATCTGATGCCAGACGTAAAACGCGCCGCCAACGGATAGGCCGCCATCACCCGCCGCGGGATGAACGTAAACCTGTTCGAATCCGGTGGAATCAAAAATTTTTCCGTTGGCAACGCAATTGAAGGCCACGCCGCCCGCAAGGCAGACCGATTTCAGGCCGGTGTGCTTTGGCGAGCTTGCGCAACATGCCGAGATAAACTTCCTCTAGCCGGGCCTGCAGAGAAGCGGCGAGATTGCGATGGCGCTGCTCCAGCGGCTCATCGGGGCCGCGCACCGGACCGAGCAGCCGCGACATTTCCGGCGAAAACATTTTGCTCATCGTGGGAGTTTTGTCGGCGTCGGCCCAGCTCATTTCCGGGCCGATGCGATGATGAGTGAAATAGTCGAGGCCGAGGCGAAAGCCGTTGCGATCGAGATTTTTCATCGAAGCGCACGATGTCGCGAAAAGCGTTCGAGATGCTCGGGCTGCCCGTACGCGCCCAGGCCCATCACTTTGTATTCGTCGCCAAATTTCAGGAAGCCCAGAAATTGCGTGACGGCGCTGTAGAAAAGTCCAAGCGAGTGAGGGAACGCCACGGAACCATGAATGTTCATATGGTTGCCGTTGCCGACGCCCCACATGGTGCTGGCGAAATCGCCGAGGCCGTCGGCGGAGAGCAGCGCGGCGCGTTCGAACGGCGAAACAAAAAAGCTGCTGGCCAGGTGAGCCTGGTGATGCTCGATGCGATGGAATTTGGCTTTTAATTTTTTCGGGTCAGAGTCGAAACGCGGCGGCGAGCGCTTCGGGAATTCCGGTGAAGGTGACCAGAACCTTGGCGCGTTGGCGGCAAACGAAGGCATGCGCAGGGAATAAAGCAGCTTGGTCAAAAGACGCGCGTAGGGATTTCGCGGAACGGCGACGTGATCGATGTCCGCAAGAGTGAGCCCGGCCTCTTTGAGGCAATAGCGGATGGCCTGCACCGGAAAGCCGGCGGCGTACTTGACGCGATTGAAACGCTCTTCCTCGACGGCGGCGATCAACTGGCCGTCGCAAACGATCGCGGCGGAAGCGTTGCCGTGATAGGCATTGATTCCAAGAATGTTCATCGGATTTTCATGGAGCGCAGATCAGTTTACATTACGGCCCAGCATTACGCGGAGAGATGGCGGTGGCACCATTCGTTCAGATACGAAGAGCGACCAGGGCCGGGACCAGGAAGTTTTTCCCGCCAGAAATTCGTTCCAGACTGCGAGGACTCCGTCAGAATGCAAATGCTCGGCGAGCGCGGGCGCGAGCGAAGCGAAGCTGGCTTCCAGGCGCGGGCGCAACGGGCCGCGCAGCCATTCTTCCCAAGGCAGCGTGAAGGTACGTTTGCGCTGCGCAAGAATTTCCGGCGGCAACAGATCGCGCAACGATTCGACGAGCAGAGCTTTTGCGCGCCTTCGCGCCGTCGCGCGGCGTCCGGCAGCGCGCTGACGAATTCCACGAGCGGCGTATCGAGAAGCGGCACGCGCACTTCCAGCGAACGGGCCATGCTTACGGAGTCGGTGTCGCGCAACAACGTGCTGACCATGTAGGTGCGCATCTCGAGCCAGGAAATTCCGGCAATGGGTGGCAACTTTCGGGCTTCGTCGGAGACCCGCTGCAGCCAGCCGACCCAGGTGGGTTCGAGGGTGACGCCATCGGCGCCCACGGTGCTGGCGCGAAAACTGGGATCGATTAGTTTTTCCAGACGGCCACCGGGAGGAAAAAGAGCGCGGGCGAAGAAGTAAGGATGCGGAACAGCAGTGGAATCGGTCCAGGCGGCGGCAGCTTTGTGCGCGGCGTCGATTCGTTCCCGCGCCGCGAAAGCAGAGTTCGCAACAGAGGTGCGGAAACGCGCCGCGAATGATGCCGGCAAAAACTTTCCCAGCTGCGCCTAATTGCTGGAGCCGCGGCACATCCGAAAAAGTGGAATAGCCGGCGAAGAGTTCATCGCCGCCAAGGCCGGAGAGCGCCACTTTCAAACCTACTTCGCGGGCCGCCCAGGAGACGAAGTAGGTGTTGATGCCGTCCATGGTGGGCTGATCGAGAGCGCCGAGAGATTCATCGAGGCGCGAAAGAATTGCGGCGCCATCGAAGGGAACTTCGGTGTGATTGGAGCCACAACGGCTCGGCGACGGTGCGGGCCAGCGGCGCTTCGTCGAAATCGGTGCCGGGAAAAGTAAGCGTGAAGCTGCGGATTCCCGGATGGGCGCGGCCCGCGAGCATGGCGATGGCGCTGGAATCCAAGCCACTCGAAAGAAAGAGGCCCACCGGGAACGTCGGCGATGAGATGGGCTTCCACGGCGTCCTGCAACAGACGGTCGCAAACTTGCCGCGGCGGCAGCGAAATCCTTTGGGCGCCTGGGGATCGCGCGCAGCGGGACTGCGTGCGGCGTCATACCAGGGACGCGCGCGCGGAACGCGGCGGCGTTCCGGAATGTACAGCAACATTTTATGGCCGGGCGGGAGAGAAAAAATTCCATCAACAAGAGTTACCGGCTCAGAGACGCTGCCGAACAAGAGGTAAGCGGTCAGGGCATCTTGCGAAAGCTGGCGGGAGCAAATTCCCGCAGCCAGCAGGGCGCGCACTTCCGAAGCGAAAGCGAAGCCCCCGGATGCCTGCGTGTAGTAAAGCGGCTTGATGCCCAGGGGGTCGCGCGCCAGAAAAAGAACCGGCACCGCCGCGTGGCGGTGGCGCAAATCCAGCAAGAGCGAAAGCAAACATGCCGCGCAATTCGGCAAGACATTCTTCGCCCCACTCTTCCCAGGCATGCACCAGAATTTCGGTATCGGATTGTGTGGTGAAACGATGGCCGCAAAGAATGCAGGGATTCGCGCAACTGGCGATAGTTATAAAGCTCGCCGTTGAAAATTACGGCGACATCGTGGGTTTCATTCCAGATGGGCTGGTGGCCGCCGGGCAGGTCAATAATGCTGAGGCGGCGCATGCCCAGCGCCAGGCTGGGGACGCGCGGTTCATCGAAAAGAAATCCTTCGCCATCGGGACCGCGATGGACCATCGCGGCGGTCATGGCCCGTACGCGCGGATTGGGCGCTGGCGCCGGCAGAAGAAAATGCCACCCCGCAGATTCCGCACACGCTACTTTTCGATCTCCGGAGTGTAAAAAAAGGTTGCACCTGCGCGGATGATGTGGCGGCGGAAATGAAAGCGGGGAAAACGCAAACGATGATCGGCGTACCAGGCCAGCAGCACGCGCACCAGAAAAAAGAAAATGAGAGAAATCAGGGAGACAAACATAAAGAAAAAAGACTCGCGCTCCAAAAGCAAACTCCAGTCCAGAGCTTCGTCCCACGAGGGATAAATCCTTCGCAGCAGGCCGTGCAAACCGAAGGCCCCCAGAGGCAGTCGGGCAATGCGCACATGCGCGAAATTCTGATAGTCGTAGATGGGCAGATAGTTCGGAAGATTGCCGGTGGCTTGCGCGAAAATGGCGGGATCCTGCAGATCTTTGCGGGTCAGCATGCGGCCCTGGGCATCGCGAAGAATGACTCGGTAGGTGGGATCCACGATGATCCAGCGGCCATCGATGAAAACTTCAGCGACTACGTGCTTGGTGTTGTGTTCGGGCGTGAGCAGCAGCAGTCGGCGGGCATCCAAGCCAGCGCTGCGCGAGAGATTAAGGAACGCGTTGGTGGCGGTCCCGCAAACCGCCAATAGTTGCCGGTAATTCAGGGTATTTTCGGGATCGCGCAAATCCAATTTATCGGGATGCGCGGCCAGCGGGCGCGAAGGCCCCGTGCGAATCCACGCGAGAATGGCTTCGATTTTGGCCTCGATCGTTCGAGCCGCTGGGGACTACTGCATCGGAAAATCCCTTGAGGTAGCGGCGCACGGAATATTCCCAGGCTCCGGCATAACCGAAAAAAAGTATGGAGGCGATCAGCAGCGCGTTTATGGTGCGCCAAATGACACGAAAAATCGCCGCTCGTTGGGGAGACGAAGCCGCCAAGTCCTACTCCACGGACCGTTGTTCAACGCCTGTATGTGGTCGCAGTCATCAAGCGCGAATACAAATTTTCCATTTCCACAACGGGCTCTTCCCAGCCCAACCGCGCGGTAACTTCCGCGCAACCAGCCATCAACCGAGCGCGCAAATGCTCATCTACAAGCACCGACTGCAAGGCTGTGGCGAGAGAAGTGGCATCGTGAGGGACAACCAATCCGGCGACGTCCTTCAGCAGCGGCGCGATACCGCATTGCTCGGTGACAACTACAGGAGTCCCAGCGGCCATGGCTTCCGCCGCCGTGTTACCGAAATTTTCATTTTGCGACGGCAGAACAAAAACGTCCGCGTCCCGATAAGCAGACCATTTGTCCTGTGCGAATAAGGGTCCAGCGAATTTAACGCGCTCCGATAGCTGGAGCTGGTTCGCTTCGAGCGCGAGCTTTTCTTGCATTCCACCCTCGTCGGGGCCTGCAAAAACCAGCGTCAAGGTGTCGTCTCCCAAGTTAGCCGGAAGCTGCGAAAAAGCCTGAAGCAAGAGTTCTGGGCTTTTTTTTACCGAAAGACGGCCCAGGAACAGAATAACTTTAGCCTGCTCGGGAATACCCAGATGCCCTGCGTAAGTTACCGCGAACCGGCATTACACCGGGAGATTCGACGCCATTACGGCGCAAGACCATTTTGCCGCGCGCCACTCCAGCGGCGCCCAATTCGTCGGCTTCAAGTTCCGATGTAGCGACAACGGCGCCGGCACCCGAAATCAAACGCCTGCCTATCAACGAATGATACATCCGTTTAAGCCACACATTCCGGACAATCGGCACGAACATCCCAATAGGCTCGATCACATAAGGGATGCCGCGCGCGCGCGCCGCGGCGGCTACTCGAGGGCCGAGCAGATCGTACATGCCGAAGATATGGACGACGTCAAAATTATGCAGGCGCGCGCGACAGTAACGCTTCACAGCGGGATTCCAGCTGAGCGTGCGGTAGCGAAACCAGCTCGGGATATAAATGGATTGCACCCCATTGCTATTGTGCCGCCAACCGAAGGGCGAGCGGTCCCAACCTTGTGTTTGCAAATCTGTTTCGGACTGAGAGTTGAGACGTTTTTCGAGTCCCCAGTCGGCAGTTAAAACAGTGACGGTATGGCCCCGGCCGGCCAGGCCTTCGGCCAGAGCCCGAACTTTTACCGGGGGCCCGCCGAATTCCAAAAAAGGAGCGTAGGTTTCGGTAACGTTCAGGATTCGCATTGTTCGCGAAGAATTTTCTTCAGCGCTTTGGCAAAAACGCTGAAGCGAAATTCATGCTCGACGCGCTGGCATCCGCGCGCGCCCATTTCTTTAGCGCGCTCGGGATCGGACAACAAAGTTTCGATGGCCGTGGAAAGCTGCTCGGTATCGCCGTGTTGTACCAGGTAACCCGTGACTCCATCAATGATCACTTCCGGGGCGCCGCCGTGTGCTCCGCCGATGACCGGCTTGCCGCAGGCCATAGCTTCCAGATACACGAGGCCGAAACCTTCCGCAAGACTCGGCAGCGCAAAAATTTCGCAAGCAGAGTAGCACGAGGCCAGCTGCGAGTAAGAAAGTCCGCTGAGGAAATAAACGTGCGAGCGCACGCCATTTTTTTCGGCAAGCTCTTCAAGCCAATCGCGATCGTCGCCTTCGCCAACCATGGCCAACTGCACTTCGGGCCACCGCGGCAGCAGCCGAGGAAGCGCGGTGATGAGCGTGTCCATACCTTTATAGCGTTCCGTCTGCAGCCAGCGGCCGACCGTTAAAATTACGCGACCGTTCGGAAAGTTAGAGGGAGGTGGTGTCTTGGACGCTGACGGTAGAAGGGCTTCAAATTCCGGGTCGAGCGCCCAGGGGAGAACGCGCACGCGCTCAGGCTTTACATTCTGGTGCGCGATGACATGATCCGCGGTGCTTTGACTAGGCGCGAGGATAAGATTTGCCCGTCGCAGAGAGCGACGGCGCACGGGTGAGAGCGGTTCCCACACTTCAATGCCGTGGGTGCAGATGATGGTTCGCATGCGCGGGGCAGCCAAACGCATCGTCTGGGTCACGGGCGCGAGGTTCGGGTGCACGGCGATGACCAGCTTGGCGTGGCGGCGGGCGCTGCGCAAAGCAGTGGCAGCGAAACGGCCTTTGGCGCGTTCACATCCCGTGAATACAAATTCACGGCCGCCGACAGACATGCGATGCAGCTCAGGTGAATCGTTCAGGCTGAAGAGCCGGCACTCCGTGGAGCGGCTGTCGGCAAATTCGGTGAGCACCGCGGCGATGTGGCGGCCTGCGCGTTGAATGCCGCCGGGAGCGTCGAGTTCAGAAAATATGCCGATTAGCACTGGGTGAGTCTGCCAAGCGCCGCGCTGGAACGCAAGGGCGCGCCGTTTTTAGTCAGGAACGAGTTCCGCCAAGCGCGGGAACGATGTCCAGCAGGCGTTCAAGATAAAGGTCGGCGGGATGCGCCGCGCGGTCGTGCATGCCAAAACCATAATTGACGACGGCGGCAAGAGTCCCGGCGTTGCGGGCCGTTTGCACGTCAACCTCGGAATCGCCGATGACCACAGCTTCTGAAGGACGGGTACTGAATTCCCGGAGGATAGTCTGAGCGCCGAGGGGGTCGGGCTTTTTTGTCTCGAAACTATTACCACCGTAGATGGCGCGAAAATATTTCGCCAGCCCCAGGGCTTCGAGAATACGCACACTGATGCGCACGGGCTTGTTGGTCAGGACGGCCATGGGCATGGCGGATAGTTCTTCGAGTGCTTCAGGCACGCCAGGATAAGCGCAAGTGTTGTCCAGTTTGTGGGCTTCGTAGTTCGCCAGAAAAAATTTGAGGGCGTGGGCGAGTTCGTCGGGATTGACGTCAGGCCCCAGCGATTTGGCTACCAGGACTGGAGCGCCATTCCCGATGTAACTGGAGATAATCTCTTCCGGCAATTCGGCGCGGTGCAATTCGCGGAGTGTGGCGTTGACGGCATGGACGAGGTCGAGTTTGGAATCGATCAGCGTGCCGTCGAGATCAAAAATTAGTGCGCGAACCGCAGAGAAGCGTTGGTCAGCCATGGGTATGAAAACATTTTAAGGCATGCCGCGAAGAATCGTCGCGCCACAGCAGAAATCTTGGTACATCGCGGGCTTCCTTCTACAATCGTTGCGTGCATTTAGCGTCAACCGTAGATCATCACCTGGTCGCGAGCGTCAGCATCGCCGGGACGTGCCTGGATGTGCTGGGCACTTTGTATCTCGCATATGACTTGCTCGGCGGAGAAGACGGTCCGTTGAGGCTGGTGACTCGGGCGGTCACGTACTCGATCGTTTTCGGCATCGGGTATGGACTCGGGTTGGGGTTTTTCTTTGGCGCGGTCGCAGGAGCGACGACCGGTGTGACCATCGCGATCGAGTTGCATCGCGCCGCGCGCCATCACGATCATTACTCGCTGCCCTGGGAAGCATTCTTTGCCATGATTCGCGGTCTGGGCTTCGGCATCGGGTTGTACCACATGGTAGGGCTGCGATTCGCGGTGGTGTTTGGAATGCTGGTCAGCGTCGGCCCAATTTTTGCGTATTCGCGGGGCATGCGGCCGGGAATGGAATACGAAGCTGTGCCCAAGCCGCGGTTTTCGCGGCGGCAATTCTGGGGCACGGTGGTGCGCACGCTGGGCTACGGAGCAGCAGCGTTGCTATGTGGAATTTTTGCGCAACATCTGGAGCATCCCTGGCTATTTGCGTTGCGAGTCGGATTGGTGACTGGATTTGTAACCGGGGTTGGAATCGTCATCAATCCATACATCGAATACTACGCCGATCATTTGCCGGAGCGCACGCTTGGAGCCCTTGGCATCGGGCTGATTCTTTGCGGTTTCGCGTTGCAATCGTTCCAATACTGGGTGGCGCTGCTGGATGTGCATGTCACCTAGTAGCCAGGCTGAGGACTTCGCCGCAGGCCGAGTTCGCGTAAACTACATAGACAAAATTTCATAGAAATTTGGAGACCACATGGCCCAGGTTTTTCCCTTTCGCGCTTTTCGCTACAACCCGCAGCACGCGCCGTACGACCAGGTGCTCACGCAGCCTTACGACAAGATTTCGCCCGCAATGCAGGACAAGTACTACGCCGCCAACCCGCACAATCTGATCACCGTGGAAAAAGGACAGGTGCATCCGAGCGATGCTCCCGGCGATAACGTGTACACGCGGGCAGCCGCGGCGATACAGGAATGGATTCGCAACGGAATTGTAACGCAGGACCCCACTGCTTCCTTTTACGGCTACACCCAGGAATACACCGTGCCGGGAACTGAGAAGCGGGCGACGCGGCGTGGCTTCATCGGCGCCGGACGATTGGAAGAATATTCCGCCGGTGTCATTTACCGGCACGAGCACACGCTGTCGGGTCCAAAGGCTGATCGCCTGGAGCTTTTGCGGCATACGCAAATTTCCACCGGTCAACTTTTTCTTGATTTATTCAGACGCGCAAAAACGCGTGGACCAGGTTTTGAGTGACGCCGAAGCTGCGGCGGCTCCGGCGACGGAAATGACCGATGAGTACGGAGTGGCGCACCGGCTGTGGGTGCTTTCCGATCTCGAGCAGGTGCAAGCGATTCATGACGCGATGGCCGATCAGAAACTGGTGATTGCGGATGGCCACCACCGCTATGAGACGGCTCTGAATTATCGAAACGAGCGCCGGGCAGCGGCGGGAAAAATAATCGCCGACGCCCCTTACGAACGCGCCATGATGACGTTCATCAACACGCAAGGCGCTGGTCTGACGATTTTGCCGACGCACCGGGTGGTCGCGAAGCTGCGCCAGTTCAACTGGCCGGAGCTTCGGAGGCACCTGGAGCCGTGGTTCACGGCGGAAGCCATTCCGCTTTCCGATGAGAACGGAAAAGCGAAGGCCCGGGAAGAATTTCTGCAAAAGCTTTATGCCGCCCGCGAGAAGCGAGCAATCGGAGTGTATCCCCAGGTCGCGAACGGTTCGCGCGCATTTTACGTTTTGACCCTGCGCGAAGGCGTAGATTTGAGCCGCCTGTTGCCAGGTGTTTTGCTGCTGCAGCGGGATCTGGACGTGGTGCTGTTGCACGATGGGATTCTGGAGCCCGGATTGGGCATCACCCCGCAGTCTGTCGCTGCGGAATCGAACATCACGTACGAACGTGAAGCGGCCGCGGCTTTGGATGCGGTGGATAATGGTGCGGCGCAAATTGCGTTTTTGTTGAACGCCTGCGACGTGGAGCAGGTGGTGAAAATTGCCACCGCCGGAGAAGTGATGCCGCAGAAATCTACGGATTTTTATCCCAAGCTGATGAGCGGGATAACAATGTATAGCGTAGACCCCGCGCGCTCCTGAGCCGGCAATCAACTCAGGCGTTCAAAAAACAAAAAGGCACGCCGAAGCGTGCCTCATCCAACCTTTACACACGAAAGAATTCAGCTACTTGAAGCTGGCGACCGCTTCCGCTTCCGTGTTGTACACATCGAACACGGTCAGAAGTTTGGTGATCTGCAGAACTTCCTGAAACTTACTGCCCAGGTGGCAAAGTTTCAGTGCCGCGCCTTGAGCCTTGGCGCTGTGATGCGAGGCCACCAGGGTGCCGAGCCCAGCGCTGTCAATGAACGTAACGTTGTCCATGTTCAGCACGATTTTCTTTTTGCCTTCAGCGACCAGGCCCTTCACTTTTTCGCGCAGTGCGTTGCTTTCTTCACCGAGCACGATGCGGCCATCCAGTGCTACGACGGACACGCCGTCCACTTCGCGATTCGTAAATTTCAATGCCACGTTATTTTCCTCCTCGTCGGAAAAAGGGCTCCGGACCTTGCTCGGCCGGCGCCGCAAAGCTTATCAGTAATAGTCTGAGCAGGACATGTAATAACCACAAACGGCGCAAATCAACTTGCAGCGGCGCGATTCTAGCCGCTGCGAACAGACCGGACAATAGCGCGAAGGGTCTTCAAGCGGCGCAGCTGCGGGGCTGGCACCATTCGGTTCCTGCATCGAATGACCGGGCTCGAAAGCCTGATGCGGTGGCGCCTGCTTCGTCGAAGATTCCACGGCTCGATGTTTATAGCACATCCCCCAGAAACGGGGAAGCGCGGGAGAGCTGTAGACGGTCGCCCCGACACTTTGTAAATTCCCTAAATTTAGGCTAAAACGTGGGTGCTGAAACCCCTCCAGAAGCTCCGGGCATCTATATCAGTAACAGTAGGGGTTGGGAGCTACGGAGTTTGCAGTTCCGTGGCAGGTGAACAACATGGGCCGAGTTCTTCTTCTTGCAATTTCTCTAAGTATATTTCCAATGGGTTTGCTGGCGCAGGGCCATGGGGCTCCCGCTGCCCGTGCGGCCGTAGCTGCGCCTACGGCTGGCGCCCGCAGCGCACCCGCGCAAGCTCACGCCAATACCGGGGTATCGGCGACCAATGCGGCACACCTGTCGGGCGCGCCCGGAACCCATACGATGATTTCCCGTTCACCGAACGGGCAGATGGTGGTCCGCCGGGCGGTGGCAGGCCCCGGCGTACGTGGAGTGACTCGCGGACGGCCGGGCGCCACCCGTACCCGCCGCCAGCAACTGACGGTTGCGCATCGCAGAAACGGCGTGTCTGCAACTTCCTCAGAGTTTGATTCGACTCCCGGGCTGGGATTTGATTACGCGCATGTCGCCGCAACGCATCCCAATGGCGTGAATGGCCGGCGTCACCACGGGAACGGATTCAATGAGGGCGCGGTTCTGTTTCCATTTTCCGGGGGCGGATACTTTGTGCCGACGGATTCTGGTACAGGAATGGTGGAAGGAGCGCAAGGCGAGGGAAGCGGCGAGGAAGCGGAAGAAGAAGGCGATGTTGCGCCGGCGGAGCGCCCTGCGCGCCTACCCAGCGTCGACCGCTTGCCGTTGTTGGGGCCGCCAGCGCCGCAGAAGGACGTACCTGAATATGTCTTCGTGAAGCGTGATGGGACGGTGTTTTTTGCGGTGGCTTATTCGTGGGAGCACGGGTCGCTGCGCTATGTTTCCAGCGAAGGGTTGCGGCGCACGCTGGAGCGGGAAAAACTGGACCTGGATGCCACCCAGCAGTTCAACGAGCAGCGTGGAATGGTTTTTCGGGCGCCGGTTTAGATTTTCTTTTGTGAGAATCCGAAGTAGCGCTGTGGTTAGAGTTTTTGGCGTTCCACGTTCCAAGGCCCACCCTCAAAGAAGCTGTGGGTGAGGCACCCACTTAGCTCAACCCTGAAAAAATATTGAGATCTTCCGCCCGGCGCGGCTTGCCTTATTTCCCTGAAAATTAGTTTGATTCCACTTTGTTGAGGGGCTCAGGCATGACGTAGCCGGAGTGGGCGGGCAGGCCGGCGCGTTCCATCTGCACCGTCGTATGGCCAATGCCAAATTTGTCGGCAACTTTGGCCTGAATTTCGGTGAGGATGCGCTCGCACTCGTCGAGGTGCATGTCCGGGACGCGGGCGTGGAGGCTGAGCGCGTTGTGAGCTTCGCCGAGCGACCAGATATGCACGTCGTGAACCTCCTGCACACCGGGAACCGTGAGTACGGCACGCGCGACATCTTCCACACTCATGCCTTGCGGTCGGCCCTCCAGCAAAATGTGCGAGGACTGCCGCAAGATGCCGATGCTGGACCACAACACCAGAACGCCGATGGCAATACCCAGAAGAGGGTCAATCCATGGCAGCCCGGTGTAGTGAATAACCACTGCGCCCGCGATGATCGCGATATTGGAAAGCGCATCGCCGAAGTTGTGGACCAGGATACTGCGCAGATTCAGATCGTTGCGCCCGCGCACCAGCGCCAGGGTAATGCCGCCGTTAACGGCCAGCGCGGCGAGAGACGTCCAGATCATCCAGCTTTCCACTACAGCGACCGGCGAGCGGAATCGCTCGATGGCTTCGTAGCCCAACCAGATCGACAGCAAAACCAATACCGTGGAATTGGTGAAGGCCGCCAGGGTTCCAGCCCGGTGATAGCCGTAGGTCTTTTCGTTGTCCGCGGGACGCTGCGCCCAACGCATCGCCAGGTACGAAATGCCGAGGGCCGGAACGTCTGAGAGGTTGTGCACCGCGTCGTTCAAAAGTGCGACGCTGTGACCGAGTATTCCGCCAAAGATTTCCGCGACGACCAGGCCGACAGTCGCGGCCATGGCCCAGCCCAGGACGGAAGGTTCGAGAGGCGGGTGCGTGTGTCCCGCATGGCTGCCGTGACCGTGATCGCCATGACTGTGGCTGTGTGTGCCTGGTCCGTGGTCGTGATGGTGGGCCATCGCTCCCATTCTACGCGTGTCGAACCGCGCAGCGCGACAAGGGTGCGGCGGGCCGTGCGACTTGTGTAACGCTTATTGGGCAGTTTGACACGTCCCTGCCGTGAATTGATTGACGGTCCGCCCGGTGGCTGCCACGATGACTAGCAGCTAGCAGAATGCACGAATGGTGACGTTGTTTTTAAGTTTTACAGGGGAATAGAACGCGCTGCCATCGCAGCGTTCGCTGCCAACGCAAATGACTTCGCCGGTTGCCAAATTGAGTTTTTGGGGTGTGCGCGGTTCGACGCCGACCGTGGACCCGGGGACGTGGCGCTACGGCGGCAACACGCCTTGCCTGGAACTGATTACGCCGGATGGAATACAAATCATCCTGGACTGCGGCACCGGGCTGCGCATGCTGGGCAGTCGCTGGGCCGCGCCCGATGGGAAAAGCGCCGCCGAAACGCATATTCTGGTTACCCACTATCATTGGGACCACATTCAAGGCATCCCATTTTTCGCGCCTCTTTACGCCGAAGATAATCACTTTCACTTTTACAGTTTTCGCTCGAAATTTCTGGGACGCGACAGCTTGAAGCAGGTATTCGAAACCCAAATGGCGCTGCCGTATTTCCCAGTGGACATGTCGGCGATGAACGCCAAACGAAAATTCCAGGAAGTGGACGGCGGGGACACTTTTCGCATCGGGGAAAATAAAGTTACCGCGCGGTGGCTGAATCACCCGCAAGGCTGCCTGGGATTCCGCATTGAGACTTCGGCGGGCACCGTGGTGTATGCCACTGATAACGAGCCGGGCGATCCCAAGCTGGACAAGAGCCTCGCGGAGCTCGCCGCGGGCGCCGACATTTTTGTGAACGATGCGCAGTTCACTCCCGAACAACTCGCTACCACGAAAAAAGGCTGGGGCCATTCGTCCTGGAAAGAAGGCGTAAAGGTAGCGCGAGAGGGAAACGCGACCACGCTGGTGCTTTTCCACCACGATCCCGATTCCACGGACCGCATGGTGGATACCGTTCTGCGGCAGGCGCGCGAAGAATTCGATTCGGTATTTGCGGCCAGCGAAGGCATGGCCATTACGCTTGGCGGTGTCGGTTCCCACGACAATGTGCAGGCCCACCTGCCGGGAACGCGCACGGCTTTGCGTCGCGAAGCGCAATTTCGCGCGCGCATCTGCGGGGTTACAGAAGGCGGCAAGCCGTTCGAAGAAGAAACGGTGGTGCGCGACATTTCTCTGCAAGGCGCGCTGATTTCGCTGCGACACCTGCCACGTTTGCAATCCGAGTTACAGGTGGCGATGGAAACCCCGGGACCTGACGGTCCGCAGATTATGAAACTGCGCGGTTACGTGGTGCGCATTGATGCCGGGACAGAAAAGGGCCACACCGCTGTCGGAGTGGTTTTTACAGACTAGTTTTTTACCCAACTAATTTCAGACACGATTTCGTGAAATGTCCATCGGCGCGGCAAGCGTGCCGCGTCTTTCGTTTTGTGGCACCGCTGCGCGCCGTACTGTACGCTGGAGTCACTCCATGAAGAACCAGGCGGTACAGCGGCAGGCTAATTTTGTGCCGGTTCAAGCGCTCGACAAGCGTGCGCCGACGAAGAGGGAATTGCTGCGCGGGCTGGTCCGGCAAGCTCCGTTCGTAGCCAAGAATTTCCAGCTTTATTTCCAGAACGCCTGGCGCACCAAAATCCTGCGCACCAACGTGGCGGCGCCCTACGCCGTAACCTTTTACGTAACGCACAAGTGCAATCTGGATTGCAGCTACTGCACGCAAAAAGAGCCCGACGTCTTCAGCGACGAACTGTCCACCGTGGAGACCATGCGGGTGTTGCGCCGGATTCGCAAGGAAACGGATTCCATAGTTATCACCGGCGGCGAACCCACCTTGCGGCCGGATATCGAAGCGCTGGTCGACTACGCTCGGTTCGAATGCAAGTTCCGATCGCTGCTGCTGATTACCAACGGCACGCTGCTGGATCGCAAGCCGCGCATACTGCGGGCGGTAACCGGGTTGGTCGTCAGCCTGGACGCGCTGGCCGCCGACCCGACCAACCCCCTGTCGAAGCCGGCGGCGCTGCCGAAAGTAATGGAAAACCTGCAATTCGCCAAAGCGCAACTGGGCAGTGCCCGGCGCATCACCATCAGCACGGTGATAGAGGAGTGGAATATCGGGCAAGTTTCGAAGCTCCTCGATTGGTGTGGCGAGCAGGGTTTTGTGTTTGCGGCGCAGTCCGCGCAGATGGAAAAGATGCCGAATCTGGCGCTGCTGAAGAATCCGGCCTACCAGGCGCTGGTGGACAAAATCATCGAGCGCAGGCGGGCGGGCTCGCAGCCCATCAACGGAACACCGCGTACCATTGAGACGCTCTTAAGGTTTAAGGAATTTCAATGTTTCCCGACGATGTTCCCGCGTGTCTATCCCAACGGCGACGTTTTTTATCCGTGCGAGCCGCTACGCAAGGTCGCGGGCAATCTGTTGCGGGACGGTTCGCTGCAAAAAATCTTTGCGCGGGGCAAAAAGCTTCATGGCGACATCCCGCCCTGCCAGGGCGTGTGCTATCTGTTTGGAAACGTACTATCGCACTATTACGTGAATGATTTCTGGGGCCTTGCTGGAGACTTTATTCGCTGACTATCCAACTTCGCTGATCTTTTTATCCAGGTGGGCTAAAGCGGCTTCGAGGGATTTGCGGTGTTGTGGGTGGGTGGCGGATTCAAGGTCGTTGGCGATTCTTACCCGGGAAAGCTGCAGGTCTTTTCGTTCCTGGTCTTTCCTTAGTTGCTCGGCCGTCTTGGCCGCCGTATGCGACTTCTCTTGCTTGGCTTCCAGCAGGTCAACCTGTGACTCTACGTCTTTGCTTTCCCATCCTCTGGCCATAACGATATTTTGACACAATTTATGCCCTTCGAGGATTTTTTGTTGAAAACGTTCAGGCGTTGGCGGCGCGGCGTTGCGGCAGGACGGGAAGTGACGGACGCATCACACTCTGAATGGTGTTTTCAGCGACGCGAGCCAGATGCTCGGCGAACACGCCGGAGTATTCAAAGGTGGCGCTGCGATCAGCCCAGCGCAAGCGAAGAATCCAGCCACTGCGGTTTTCTTCCGCGCGAGCCGAAATCAGCTCGGGCACTGATATGACCAGCAGCGGATGAAAGTCGCTCTGTAGCGCCCATAGGTGCTCTGAACCGACAAAAAGCTGCACGGGAGCGGCGGCGTCTTGAGTGGCCTGCAGCACTCCACCATTTACTACGACCAGGGCGCCAAGTTCGCGAGCCTTATCGTCGGCACCAGAAGTAGCTTTAGCAGGAGGCAGCATGATCGCGGCGATGAAAATTGCCAACCCGATTACAGCGAGAAAATAGCTGCTGTAAAAGCCGATGGGCAGAATCACCAGGGCGGCTCCGAACAGGCCCAGCACAGTGCGAAATGCTGTCCAGGAGCTTTCGTTGCGGCGAAGATTCAGAATCTTGGGAACAATCAGTATGACGGCGAAACCTGCGCCGATCACCGTCTTGCGAAGCTTGGCGCCGACGCTATCGGTAAGGGCTGTTTCGGTAGTGGTTACAGTACTCATGGCTGTGAATAACTCGCTTGGATAGGCGGAAACCTGTCCTTAGGGACAGGGCGAGAATAATACGCGATTTAAGCGAGGCTGTGTAGTGTGACTACTTTCGCAGGACGTTCCTACCGGGAGAGGTTCGCGGCACCCGCGTCAGGCTTGCGAATCGGCCGATCGTCCGACTTTGCAGCGCCGTCGGCGGAGATGACCCGTCCGGGCTTTGCGCCGGTGGCTCCAGGCGCCCCGTTGGATCTGCCCAAGTCCCAAACCAACGTGCCGGAGACGAAAACTTTCTCGATTCCGGCGGCAACCTCGAAAGGCTTGGCGAAGGTCGAGCGGTCGATAACCGTGGCGGGATTAAACAGGACCAGGTCGGCCACGGCGCCTTCCTTGATGGTGCCGCGATCTTTCCAGCCCAGCCGCTGTGCGGGCAAGCCGGTCATTTTGTGAATGGCTTCCGGCAAAGTGATCCAATGTTTCTCGCGGACGTAAACACCCAGCACGCGCGGGAAAGTTCCGGCTCCCCGAGGATGCTGCGAGCCGATGCCCCCGTCGCTCGAAACCATCACCCAGGGCTGCTGATAGAAGGCCTGAATATCGCGATCGATCATGGATTTGCCGATGATGCTGGCTTCGGTGTTGGCGGCGTCGCCTTCCTTGATGATCTGAATGTACATTTCGGTGGTGGAGATTTTTCGTTCCTTGGCTAGGTCCGCGATGTTGTGGCCGACATATTCGGGATGGGGAGAAAATTCGGTAATGGTGACCGTGTCCGGGCCGCCCGTATCGGTGAGCGCTTTCTCGACGCTTTGCGGATTGGTGTATTGCTTATCGGGCATCAGTACTTTGATGTTGGAGTGCCACGCATCATACGGATAGCAATCGGCCAGAAAATCCAGTCCACGTTTGCGGGCCGCTTCAATGACGTTTATGTATTCTGGGGCTTTTCCCCACACTGCGACGGTGCTTACCTTTATATGGGAATGTTCAACGGGGATATGCGCGCGCTGGCCGATAGCGATTTCTTCATCCAGCGCCGAGAAACTTTTGTTGCCCTCATCGCGAATGTGCGTTTCGTAAAAGCCACCGTGCTTGGCGGCGACTTCCGCGAGCGCCACGACTTCTTCGGTAGTGCTGTAACTGGCGACGTCATACTCGAGCCCGCTGGACACGCCGAGAGCGCCTTCGTTCATAGCCTGCTCGGCGAGCGCGGCCATCTTTTGAATTTCCTCTGGAGTGGCTACGCGGCGAAAATCTTTGCCCATAACCAGTGCACGAATGGTGGCATGTCCGAAGAGCGTGGCCACGTTCAGTGAAGCGGGGTTTTTGCGGCGCTTGTCGAGCCATTCGCCGATTGGCCACGGCGAATCGCCGTCCGGTCCAAGCACTACGGTGGTGATGCCTTGGGAGATTTGCGTTTCGGCCAGGGGATCAGTGTCCAGGCCTTCGGTGGAGTGATTGTGGATGTCAATAAAGCCGGGCGCGAGGACTAGTCCCTGGGCGTCAATGATTTGCTCGCCGCCAGCAGGTTTGAAGACTCCAATTTTAGTGATGCGGTCGCCGTTGACGCGCACGCTGACTTTTTTAAGCGGCGCATCCGTACCATCGGACACCTGCGCGTTGATAATCACGAAGCCGCTGGGCGCTTCCTGCGCTGGAATCAGCCCGGAGGTCAGCGATGCGGAACATGTAACCAGTATGGCCAGCTTTACAAAAAAAGATTTCATGTGGACCCTCGCCGAACGCAGGCAGTATGACAAACATCAGGCATTGAAGCACACGATTTAGACGGCCCTTACAAATTGTGGCGCGTTTGACGTGTCCCGCAGTAGCACCTAAACTTGGCGGCGCATGCCCGAGGGCTCATCTTTTATTGGGGAGACGATTTCCCACTACCGCATCTTGGAGAAACTGGGCGGCGGAGGAATGGGTGTAGTTTATAAAGCGCAGGACACGCGCCTGGACGGTTTTGTGGCGCTGAAATTCCTACCTGACAACGTTTCTAGAGACCCGCAAACTCTGAGCCGTTTTCGTCGTGAAGCCAAAGCCGCATCGGCTCTAAATCATCCCAACATCTGCACGATTTACGATATTGGCGAGGAAAACGCGCGGGCGTTCATTGCCATGGAGTACCTGGAGGGCGTGACGCTGCGGCACCGCATGGGTGGCCGCTCGATGGACTTGGAATCGCTGCTGGCCCTCAGTCTGGAAATCACCGACGCCCTGGACGCGGCGCATGCCAAAGGGATCGTTCACCGCGACATTAAGCCTGCAAACATTTTTGTTACCGAGCGCGGCCACGCCAAGATTCTCGATTTTGGTTTAGCAAAGCAGGCGAATCTCGCGGAAGGCGTTTCCACGATGCCTACAGCTGAGCCGGAAGAAATGCTGACGAGTCCAGGAACAGCGCTGGGCACGGTGGCTTATATGTCGCCGGAGCAGGTGCGGGGCAAGGACCTGGATGCGCGCACCGATTTGTTTTCGTTTGGCGTGGTGCTTTATGAGATGGCCACCGGCGCTTTGCCGTTTCGCGGAGATACTACCGGCACGATTTTTGACGGGATCTTGAATCGCGAGCCCGTCGCGCCGGTGCGCCTGAACCCAGACATGCCTGCGAAACTCGAGGAGGTGATCAACCGTTCGCTGGAGAAGGAACGGAGTCTGCGCTACCAGCACGCTTCTGATTTGCACGCTGAACTGCAACGATTGAAACGCGACAGCTCTTCGGGGCGCACCCCTTCAATTCCTGCGAAACAGTCCGGGCCACAAGAGATTGCGGCACACGCGACTGGTACTGAGACGAAGCCGGCGAAACGGCGAACGTGGCTGGGAATTTTTGCCCGCGCTGCAGTCGTGCTTCTGGCAATTGCAGGAGCGTATTTGCTTTTCAGACACTCGCGCGGCGCTCCGGCCGTGAGCAAGGAATGGGAGCAGCTCACCTTTTTTACCGATGCCGCGGTATATCCGGCACTCTCACCGGACGGACGAATGCTGTCGTTTATTCGGGGCAGCGGATCATTCTTCGGACCGGGGCAAATTTATGCGAAGTTCCTACCGGACGGCCAACCGGTACAGCTTACCCATGACTCGTTTCAAAAATTGAGTCCGACGTTTTCCCCGGATGGTTCGGTGATCGCTTACGGATCCGTGGAACCGTGGAGTGTCTGGAGCGTGCCGGTTCTCGGCGGAGAGCCGCGTGTGATGCTGCCTAACGCTTCGTCTTTGACGTGGATCGGGAATGGCAAGCGCTTGCTCTTTTCTGAAATCAAAGAAGGATTGCACCTGGGAGTGGTAACCACCGACGAGAGCCGTGGGCAAAGCCGTGATGTGTATCTGCCCGCGGGACAACGCAGCATGGCCCATCACTCCTACCTGTCGCCGGATGGAAAATGGGTGGCGATAGTGGAGATGGACAATCGCGGAGACTTGGGGCCCTGTAGAGTTGTGCCTTTTGAAGGCGGCGGCGCCCCGCGCCTGATCGGTCCTGCGCAGGGCCGCTGTTTGTCAGCAGCATGGTCGCCCGATGGCAAATGGATCTACATGTCTGTGGAGTCCGAAAAATTTCACATCTGGAGGCAGCCCTTTCCGACAGGTGAACCGGAACAAATCACTTCGGGCCCGACTTCGCAAGAAGGCATCGCTATGGCGGCAGATGGAAAATCATTCGTCACATCCGTCGGTTCTACAGACGGCACCGTTTGGATTCACGACCAGATGGCGATCATCAGATTTCATCCGAAGGCTTTGCCTCGCGGCCTGCGTTTTCGATGGATGGAAGAAAGCTGTATTTTCTGATGACCAACGGGCAGACCCGTGGTTTCGAACTGTGGGTGAAAGATCTGGCAACAGGAAAAATGGAAAGCGTGCTGCCTGGCTATCCAATGGAAAGCTATTCAATCTCTGCGGACGGAAAACAATTGGCCTTCGCAAGCGCCGACCTCAAGGGAAATTCGAGCTTGTGGACGGCCCCGATGAACCGGCTTTCCGCTCCGGTACGTATCTCCTCAACTGCCATGGAAGATTCTCCGTACTTTCTGCCAAACGGTGACCTGGTGTTTCGCGCGGTGGAAGGCGGAGCAAATTTTCTCTACCGGATGAAAACCGACGGATCCGGTCGCTCGAAACTTTCCGCCGACCGCGTTTTCGACCTCATTGCCGTGTCCCCGGATGGCCGCTGGCTGGTGTCGGGAATTGCGAACGCGGATAAGGTACACCCGGCGGTGACTAAAGCATTTGCCGTCGACGGCAGTTCAGAGGTGGCAATCTGTCTTGGCTACTGCGTGCTCAATTGGGACACCACCGGCAAATTTGCATACTTTCAGTTCCCGGAGCTTTTCGAAGGCAGCTACACGCTGCCGGTTGTTCGTGAGACTGGGCTGCCAAAACTGCCGCAGTCGGGAATCAGTAAAATCGGAGACCTGGGCAGTACCGCAGCGCCGATTCCCGAATTCGTGGACTCGGCGATAAATCCGTCCGTTTATGCGTACGGGCGGCAAAATACGCGCCGGAATCTCTACCGCGTGCAACTGCAATAAACGATTGGCGAACACGCAAAAAAATCCGCACCCCTCGAAATCCTGGCGAGGGATGCGGATTTGGGGAACCCCGAAATCTTACTTAGCGGGAATCAGATCGAACTTCGCAGTGCCTGTGGTATAAAACAACGCTCCTTCGGTCTTGTCACCACCACTCGAGTGCTTGTGTCCACCGGGAACTTTCAGGAAATCGCCCGGGCCTACGCGTTTTTCGCCATCGTCATCTTTGTAGATGTAAGCGCCCTTGATGACCACAATGGTGACGTCATTCGTGTGGGTGTGCGTTCCGGCATCATATCCCGGGGCAAATTTTGTGTACGCACCGTATGCGCCCTTCTCCTGGTCGCCCCAGATGGCTGCGGTTGAAACTTTTCCATCTCCGCGGGGCATGGTCTTGAATTCGGCTTTGTCCGCAGACACGTAGACGACTTTCTTGGCCGAGACTTTGTGAGTTTGTGCTACGGCTAGCGACGCGACCAGTAAGATCACGGCAATGCCCGACATGAACATTGATTTTTTCAAATTTCCCTCCTCGAATTTTTCAAATCGAATACTGAAGGTGAGCCGACAGATGGGCATTGTTATACACCAACGGTGCCTCATCGAACAGAACGTCTGCTCGGCGGAGGCTATAAGCCCGTCTAAGAAGCCAAGCGGTCAGAATTCCCTGGTGTTCAACACTTTTTCGGCGAAGTCTTTTGCGCCGGGCTTTCCGGCCAGCACCATTTCGGCCCATTCGGCGCCGCCCTGCGAAAAGCGAACGGCTTCGCTGGTGAGCGACTCCGGGCCGCCGGAATCGTTGTTGCCGAAATAGATGCGGTCCATGGGATGAGCTGCGGCGAGGCGATTTTTTGAGAATTGTCCCGGTGTGGCCATGAACATAGGATGGCCGCGGCGGTAGATGCGCACCTCCACGGGATCAACGTTAAATTCCGGCAACAATTTCTGAAAGTCGGCGAGTACATGAGCGGCCAGCGATTTGCAATTGTCCTCTTCCAGCAAGGTGGAGCGCTGGTTTTCGCGCAGCGGCGTGTAAAAAGTCAGGATGTTGTGTTTCTGGTGATAGCCGGGGGTGTTGCGCACGGTCCAATCGGCCACGATGAAATCGGTAAAGGTGTTGCCCGGACACCAGGTGTCGTACCCGCGATTGTAGACGGGCTTATCATAAATGGCGTTAACCACCGGATAGGGCGCGTAGCGGGTGCGGCGCATGGCGGTTTTCTGATCATAAGGAAGGCCCATCACCAGGCGCGCAGTGATGTATTTCGCCGTGCACATGATGACGGCCTTCGCGGCAACGGTGATGAGTTGTCCGGCGTGAAAATAGGTGACCCGCACATCATCATTGCCCGGAACTACCGCGACGACGGTGGCTTCGCCCAGCATGCGGTCTTTGTATTTCGGCTGCAGAACTTCCACAAGCTTGTGCGTGATGCAGCCCAGGCCGCCGGGCAGAATGACGCGCTTGCTGTCATCGCCGGAAGCCATGCCCTGCAGCGAAGCGAGCGCCACGAACGCCGAAGTGTCCTCGCTGGTGGCGCCCCAGTTGGATGGACCGTAACCGTCCCACCATTGCTGGACTTCCGGCGCGTACCCAGTGGTGTAATCAGTAAGCGGCTGCGCATCCAGTTCCATCAGACGCTTGGGAATATCAATCTTCATCATATCGTCGCGGAATTTTTTGAAGCTGGCGCGGACTTCCTTGGGGTAGGGGATCTGCTCGAGCCCTGTACCCCAGGTGTCGGCGACGAAAGTTTTGTTGACGATGGTGGCGTCGGGATTGTCTATGGGCAAAAGTTTCAGTCCCATCTCCGCCGAGAGTTGATCGCCGTGATCGCCCTTAAACGCGAAGGCCGAGCCGGTGGCAAACGCGGAGCCGTCGTATTCCTCCTGATAAGCGTTGCCGCCGAAGTGATCTTCCTTTTCGAGCAGCAGCCAGTCTTTGCCGCGCAGGAAGTAACCGGCGGACAGTCCCGCGACGCCACCGCCAACAATAACGATGTCGGCCTTTTTCGTAGCATCGGGCCGCGCGAACTGATGGCCGTCGCGCACCTGGTGGCAGACCTCGAAATGTTCGCCTTCCACCCGCGGGGTGGCACTGGATTTTTCATCGGGGACGGCCAGCAAGCTGGCATCAATGGGACAGCCGGCGGCGACGGATCCGGCGACTACATACTTGATGAACTTCCGGCGTGAGTGCGACATGAAGGCTCCTTAAATTTATACCGCCTCAAAATTTTTCTGCATGGCGCGAGTGCGCAGTCGAAACCACACCACGATCAGCACAACGGACACGGCAAAAATCAGCGTAGAGATGGCATTGATTTCGGGGGTGATGCCCCGGCGCAGGCGGCCCCAGATTTCCAGCGGCAAGGTATTGTCGCGGCCGATAAGAAAAAAGGTGACGGCGATTTCGTCCATCGAGAGAGTGAAGATGAGTAGGCCCGCGGCGATGAGAGAAAGTTTCAGGTTGGGCAAAGTCACGCGCCAGAAAGTCTGCAGCGGGGTGGCGCCCAAATCGAGCGAGGCTTCTTCCTGGGCGCGATCCATTTTTTGCAGGCCGGCGAAAAGCTCGGTAGTGGCTACGGAGATGAGCGCGGTGCCATGACCCAGAAACACCGTGAGCAGGCTGAGATGCGCGCCGGCGTAGACGGCAAACATTAACAACGAGAGCCCCGTGATGATGCCGGGAAGAATCAGCGGCAGAAGAACCAGGCGGCGGAAAAGAGATTTCCCGGGGAAGCTGGCGCGATCCAGCGCGAGCGCTGCGAGAAGCCCGAGTGTTAGAGAGAGAGCCACGCTGCAGGCCGCGACGATGAGGCTATTCAGCACCGACGTCCAGATGGCGGCGTCGGCAAACAGCTGGCGGTACCAGTTCAACGTGAGATGGCGGGGTGGAAAGCCGCCTACGCCGTCGCGATTGAAGGAATAAACGACGAGCACCACAATGGGCAGATAGATGAAGGCAAATACGAGCGTCGCATAGGCGGCGAGAAGCGGCGCACGACGTGTTGTGGCTGCTGCTGCGCTCATCGGAAGGCCCAACGCTTTTCGAGGCGTTCCGTCAGGAACAAAAGCGATACGGTGATGAGCAGGATGCAGACAGAGATTGCCGCGCCGAGCGGCCAGTCGTAGGCGGCGCCAAAAAGGCTCTGCACGATGTTGGCGATCATGGTGCCCGACGCTCCGCCGACGAGCAGCGGCGCGAGAAAATCGCCGAGCGAGAGAACAAAAGCGAAGGTGGCGCCCGCGAGCAGTCCAGGAAGCGACAACGGCAGGATCACGCGTACAAAAGTTTTGAGCGGACCGGCGCCGAGGTCCTGGGAAGCTTCCACCAGTGGACGAGGAATGTGCTCCAGCGCGGCGTAAATGGGCAGAAAAACGAACGGAGTGTAAATGTGCGTGAGCATCAGCACAACGGCGAAGGGACTGTATAAAAGAAAGCCGACGGGCGCAGATGTGACGTGCAGATATTGCAGAAAACCGTTTAGCACGCCGTCACTGCCGAGAATGGTTTTCCAGGCGTAGCCGCGCACGAGATAACTGACCCACAACGGCACAATCACGAGTTGATAGAGAATTTCTTTGCGCGCGCCCGCGTGGAAAGAAAGATAGTAGGCCAGTGGATAGCCCAGCAGCAGTGAGCAAAACGATACGCCGGCGGCGATGCGCACGCTGCGCATCAGAACTTCTCCGTAAACAGGATTGGTTATGAGCGTGTGGTAGTTGAGCAGATTCCAATGATGAATGAGGATGCCGTCGCGGATGAGCCAGAAACTGTGCGCCAGCATAAGCGCGTAGGGAACCAGCAGGAAGAGGCCAACCCACAGCAGCGGCGGGACGGAGACCAGCGTTTTGTACGCGCGCGAATACATAGTGTTGAACGCTATGACTGCTGCCAGTGGTGCAAAAAGTTTAGTCTGCGAAAATCATTCCGAAACTCGAACGGCATCGGCGGCAGAAAAAACAAAATCATGAGTGCCGGACAAAGATCCGCGCGCTGGAATTTTTACGCGAAAAAGTTGGCCGCTGCAATCCACTTCCAGTAATTCGGTGGACCCTGCGTAGAGTTGTTGTTTGACCATGGCCGGGAAACGCACGCCGCCTGGATTACCCGCGGCTTCGCGGTCGGCAAGATGGATTGCTTCAGGGCGAAGCGAAAAGAGTGCCGGACCATCTGGTTCTTGGGCCGGCCACTGCAGTGAGCGGCAAGTGGCCATGCCGCCACGAACTTCAGCACGCAACAAATTTGTCTGGCCGATGAACTGTGCAGTGTAAGCGGTGGCAGGCCGCGAGTAAATTTCGCGCGGCGACGCAATTTGTTCCAGTGCGCCGTTGCGAAGCAGGGCGATTCGATCGGAGAGTGCCATGGCTTCTTCCTGATCGTGAGTGACAAACAAAAACGTGATGCCCACCTCGCGTTGAAGTGACTTGAGCTCGCTTTGCATTTCTTTGCGGAGATTGGCATCAAGCGCCGAGAGCGGTTCATCCAGCAGAAGCAGCAAAGGGCGATTGACCAGCGCGCGGGCCAGCGCGACGCGCTGCTGCTGGCCTCCGCTTAGGGTGGCCGGTCGCGCCGCTGCGAAACTATCCATCTTCACCATTCGCAGGGCGTCGGCCACGCGCGAATCTATTTCCTTCGCCGGCGCATTGGTGACCCGCAAACCGTAAGCCACGTTGTCTCGGACACTCAAATGCGGAAAGAGCGCGTATTGCTGAAATACCGTGTTCACACGGCGTTTGTAAGGCGGAAGCGCATCCAACCGCTCACCATTCATCCAGATTTCGCCGCTAGTGGCTTGTTCGAAGCCGGCAATAAGGCGCAGCATGGTCGTTTTGCCGGAGCCGCTTTCGCCGAGCAGCGTGATAAATTCTCCGGAAGCAATATTGAGCGAAATCGCCTTCAAAACTTCCTGAGCCCCAAAGCGCTTGGCGAGCGCACGAATTTCCAGTAGCGCCGAAGCAACAGACTTTTGCTGCGGCGGCGGAATGGCGTGCGCCAGGCTCACTGCGCGGCTTTGACCTCGTTCCAGATCTCGTTGTACCTGGCCCGCCGCGGTACATCCTGCCAGAAATAAATACGCTGCATGTAGGCGTCTGGATCGTCGAGATGCAACGTTTTCTTTTCGTCGGCACTCAAAAATTGTGCCGCGCCGGGGTTGGCTGGCGTGTAGTGAGTGACATCGCTGACTTTCTTCTGCGTCTGCGCTTCCACCATGTAGGCCAGGAATTCCTGCGCCAGATCTTTGTTGGAACTGGCGGCGGTAATCATCAGGTGATCAATCCATCCGGTCGTGTTTTCGCGGGGAATCGTTTCGCCGATTGGAAAATTGAGTTTCCGAAGCTCGTTGGTCATCAGCGGCCACCCCATGGCCAGCACAACTTCGTGATTCTGAAAAAGGTTGGTTAGCTCGCCGCCGCTGGTCCACATCTTTCGAATGTTGGGTTTAAGCTCGAGTAGTTTTTTCTTCACCGCGTCGAGTTGCTGGTCGCTCAGGTGATAGAGTTGGCCAGGGTCAGGTTTGTCGTAGCCGAGTACCTGCGCGGCCATGTAGATGGTGGAAAGCTCATCCCACACAGAAATTTTGCCGCGGTATTTCGCATCCCAGAGGACCGACCAGCTGTCCGGAGCTTTTACCAGAGCCGTAGTGTCGTACAACAACGGATTCGGCCCCCAAACGAATGGCACGCCGTAAACCTGATTGTTCTGCTTCACGATACTGGAATCGCGCAATCTGGCGGATAGCTGCGAGTAAGCGGGAATCTTTGCCAAGTCGAGCGGCGCGGCCAATCCGGCGCGCACGATGGAAGCAGCCACATCGCTTGACGGAGAAATCACATCGTAGTTCGAAGCGCTTCCGCCACGCAGCTTGGCGACAAGTTCGTCGCTGCTGCCCATGTAAGCAGCGGAAATCTTGCAATGATGGCTTTCTTCGAACGCCGCGATGAAGCTGGGGTCCGCGTAGCCTTCCCAGACCAGCAGAGTGAGCGTGGGTTGTTTCGGTTTGCACGCCACACCAAGCAAAGCGATACCAATCAGCGCGCCTGCGACGAACCGCGAAACTCTGGCACGTACAGCGCGATTATTTAGCATCGGATTGATAAACCACCTGGCCGCCGACTATGGTCGTACGGACCTTGGTTTCGGAAATTTTGTGCGGATCGATTTCAAAAATATTCTGCGAGACAATGATGAGGTCAGCAAGCTTTCCTTTTTCAATAGAGCCTTCGGTTTTCTCGCGGCGACCGGCGAAGGCCGCGCCTAGAGTGTAGCCTTCCACTGCTTTTTCAATGGATAAGCGTTGCGAAGGAACGAATCCAGTTTCCGGCTTGCCTTCGCGTGTCTGGCGAGTCACAGCGGTTTGCAACCCGTACCACGGGTTCAAAGTGACGACGGGCCAATCGCTGCCAAAAGCGTAGCGCCCCCCGGCATCCGCGATGCTTTTCCACACCCAAGCGCGTGAAGCCCGGTCCGGGCCGGCGTTGCGCGCCCAGATGTCCAAGGTGTCTGCATCGGGATAAGAATGCAACGGTTGCATGCTGGCGATGACGCCGAGTTTGCCGAAGCGCGAAATGTCCGCGGGACTGATCGTTTCGATGTGCTCCACGCGCGGTCGGCGGTCGCTCGTGTGGTTCACCTCTTCAGCATGCTGGTAAGCGTTGAGCGCAGTTCGAACCCCTAACTCGCCGATGGCGTGCGTGAAAAGCTGCAGCCCGCGCTTATCGAGCTCAGCGACGGCAGAATTATATTTGGCCGGGTCCCAGAACAGTTTGCCCTTTATGGAAGGATCGTCGCTGTACGGGTCGATCATCGCTGCGGTGTGCGATTCAACGACCCCGTCCACCATGAATTTTACGGCGTCGGTGTCTATCCAGGCGTCATGATATTTCTTCCGCGCACTTTCGATGGCGTCCACATCTTTTGGCCGCATTTCCGGTGGGTACATGAAGTAGGCGATGTAGAAGCGCAGAGTCAAATCGCCGTGGCGGCGAAGTTCGTCGTAAAGTTCCAGTTCTGGAAAATCTCCGCCGGCACTGTGCACGCGCGTCAGGCCGTTCTGATTAGCCCATTTAATGCCGTCGCGAAGGGCAGCAAGCTTTTCCGCGCGGGTCGGCTCCGGCACAAATTTTCCGACCAGGCCATGCGCCGCTTCCTTTAGAGCGCCGGTAGCTTCATGCGTCGTGGGGTCGCGATCAATGACTCCGTTGGGCGGGTCTGGGGTTTCGTTGGTAATGCCGGCGATTTGCAGCGCTTTCGAATTTGCCCAATACGTATGACCGTCGTAACCCTCCAGGAACACCGGGCGGTCCGGGAAAAGTTCATCGAGATATTTTTTGTTGGGCAGGGCGGTGGCGCCAAACATTGCGTAATCCCACCCGCGGCCGAGCAGCCAATCTTTGCCTGGATGCTTGGCGGCATATTCGCGGAGGCGCTGCTGGATGTCGGGAACGTCCTTGGCGCCTTCGAGATTTACGCGTCCGAGGCTGAACGCGCCATCGATGAAATGGATGTGGCAATCCACAAAGCCCGGGAGAACCAGTTGGCCGCCGGCGTCAACCACCTTCGTATCGGCGCCACGGAATTTTTCGATGGCGGCGTCATCACCAACCGCCACGATGCGGTCGGCGCGAATGGCCACTGCCTGGGCCCAGGGCTGCTTGGCATCGAGAGTGTACACGCGGCCGTGCAAAATGACGGTGTCCGCGCCACTTTTTGCATCCTTGCTATCTTTGGTGTTCTTGGAATCCTGGGCGTCCAGCGATGCCGAAGCGCAGAAAAACAAGCAGCAGGTCAAAAGTACGATACGAGTTTGGCGCGCAATCATCAGCGGTGGTCTCCTGTACTCAAAATGTCGGCGGCGTATTGATCCATAGCAACCATGTTTCCCGGCGGCCTGGATTTTTCCAGCGATGCGGCGTGGAGCTTTCAAAATACAGGCTGTCGCCCGGCTTCAGCCTGTAGTGTTCGCCGTTATTCAACCAGATTTCGAAGTCCCCGCGAAGCACGTGCAGAAATTCCTCGCCGTCGTGCGCGTAGGATTCCCCGCTGCCCCCGCCGGGACGCACTCGAAAAAGATGCGGCTCCATGGCCGTATGGCCCCAGGCCAGAAGTTCCATGCGCACACCAGGAGTAGTTTCGAGAATTTTTCGTTGCGCCGGCCGCACCAATCGCGGGTTTTCCTCGGCCGCTTCGAAGAGCGAAAGGATATTGGTGCGATAGAAACGCGCAATCCGCCGCAGTGTGGCGACGGAAGAACGCATCTGGCCGCGTTCGAGCGCGCTGAGGAAGCCGACGGAAACACCGGTGGCGCGAGCCACCTGCGCGAGTGAAAGTCCACGGCGGGCGCGCAAACGGCGAAAACGCTGGCCAGGGACGCGCGTATTCGCCGCCGGCGCTGCAACGGTGTGCCCTTGCCGTTTTAAAACGTGCACGATGGCGGCGGGGTTCAATCCGCGGGCTCTGCGTAAAAAAATCGCGCGGCGCAGCATGCGTACATCCGACTCGCTGTATTCCCGGTAACGGCTCGCGGTGCGCTGCGGAGCCACCAGTCCGAGCGCTTCCCAGGCGCGCAATGCCGAAGAAGAAATGCCCACGCGATGTGCAACTTCACTGATTCGCAGGGGACGTTCCACCACGCGTTTTGGCGATTTGCCGGATGAATTATTTCTGCTTGACACCGGTGCCGACCTTCACTAAGTTTGCAGGATTATAGTAAGGTTTCCGAAGCGCAGCAACCTCGAAGAATCGGCCAACGAAAAGAAATTTCGCGACGAGCGAAACAGGGGTGAGTCCATGATGTCCCAGCGTTTCATTTCGGCATTGTATTTATCTTTTCGCCTGGCGATGCTCTCCGCCTTGTTGCCAATGCTGTGTATGCCTCCGGCGGCGCACGCGCAAAGCACCGGCGGCCGCATCCGCGGCACGGTAACGGACACCAGCGGCGCAGCCATCACCGGCGCCACCGTGACGCTGCGCAATGAAGCGACGGGCGCTGATCGCGCAACGCAGAGCGGCACCAATGGAGAATACGGCTTCCTGGAAGTGCCGGTGGGCACGTACACCATCGAGTCGCAACAAGCGGGATTCAAGAAATATCTGGGAAAAGGTGTGACGCTCGAGTTGAATGCCATCCTGACCGTAGACATCGTGTTACAGGTCGGCGGGGCCACGGAAACGGTCGAGGTTACCGGCGCGCCGCCGCAGGTGGATACCACTTCCACGCAGTTGGGCGCGGTGGTCAACGAGCGCGCGGTGAGCGAACTTCCCCTGGCGCAACGCGATGCTTACCAATTGTTGCAGCTCCAGCCTGGCGTGCAGTCGCAGTTGGGCGTTGACTCGGTGTATGGCAGCGACCGCGCTGGTGTAGTTTCGGTGAACGGTGGCCGAGGGCGCGATAACAATTTCACCGTCAACGGTGGCGATGGCAACGATCAATTTGCGAACCTGCCGGCCATCCAGCCTTCACCCGACAGCATCGCGGAATTTCGCGTGCTCACGAATACGTTCGATGCGGAATACGGGCGCAACTCGGGCGCGGTCGTTAACGTGGTGACCAAGTCGGGCACCAATGATCTGCACGGCAGTGCGTATGAATTTTTCCGTAACCAGGGACTGGACGCCAAAGGATTTTTCGACACCACCAAAATTGACTATTTGCAGAACCAGTTTGGCGCCACGCTGGGCGGACCGATCAAGAAAGACAAAACGTTTTTCTTTGTTTCGTACGAAGGCGATCGGCTGCGCAAGGGCAGCTCATCTGACACCGTAGCAGTGCCGAGCCTGGCGGAACGTAGCGGGGATTTTTCGGGTGGCGATACTTTTTCCGGCACCTTGGCGAACGCCAACATCCTGAATAATCGGCCCGGTTGCGCCGCAGCGACGGGGTTTCCCGGAGGCATCCCGGATGGCACCGCGTACTCGGATATTTTTGGCACCAGCAATCAGATACCCACCGCGTGTTTCGATCCAACCGCGCTTGATCTCTTGAATCAGTTCGTGCCTTTGCCCAATCGCGTGGATGGCACTTTTCAGGCTGTTCCAGTCGGCCACGAACGGTCCAACCAGTTCACATTGAAAGTGGACCATGAGCTGACAAAAAATCAGCACCTTACCGGCTACTACTATTTGACCCAGCACTATCTGGCGAAGCCTTTCGCGCGCTTCCAGTCTGGCGGCGCCAGCCTTCCGGGGTTCGGGGATCTGACCGACGAACGTGTCCAGCAATTCAATCTCAGTCACACGTGGACCCTGGGCTCGACCGCTGTCAATGAAATGCGCTTCAACTTTTTCCGCGAAGGGCAGGGCCAATTCCTGCACCCCCAGCGTACCAACCTGGTACAGAATTCCTGCGTGACGGTACCAGCCGACAGTTGTTTCAGCGATCCCACTAACCCCCGCCTGGGAATTACGCCGAACCTTGGCGCCTCGCGCGAAGGCGTGCCCTTCATCAGCGTTTCAGGCGGATTCAGCTTGGGTAACAATTTTGAAGGTGAATTGCCGCAGATTGGAAACACTTTTCAGTTTTCCGACAACTTCAGTAAAGTGATTGGAAACCACAGCATAAAATTCGGCGGCGATTTTCGTTATCAAAAATTCGATCAGACACTGTACTTCGACGTGAACGGGCAATATCTGTATTTCGGAGGCGGTCCCAACGATCCTGGATTTTCTGATTTGTTCCCCAACTATTTGCTGGGCCTGGTGGACCAATACGGGCAAGGCTCGGCGCAGCAAGAGCGGGTAAGAAGCAAAGCCGTATATTTGTTCGCGCAAGACAGTTGGAAGATTCGCTCCAACGTGACTTTAAACTATGGGTTGCGTTGGGAATTGAATTCGCCGCTGACCGACCAGGGGCAAAAGGTACAGACGTTTGTTCCCGGACAAAACTCCACTGTTTATCCCTGTCAGCTTTCGCCCGATTCCGTAGCCAACTTCGAAAGTTTCGGCGTCACGAACCCGGACTGCGTCAATACCGGCGTTCTGCCGACCGGCTTGGTTGTTCCCGGAGACAAAGGAATTCCTCGCGGCCTGACGCACACGTACTACAAGTCGTTTGCGCCGCGCATCGGCATGGCCTGGAGTCCCGGATCAACCGATGGTATATGGGCCAAGATATTTGGCGGTCCGGGCAAGAGCAGCGTGCGCGCCGGTTTCGGAATATTTTATAACCCGGTCGAACAACTGGTGCTGGAGCAATTCAGCGCTGAACCGCCGTTTGGCGGCAGCACCTTTGTGTTTAACACACAATTCAACACGCCTTTTCTGAATCAGGATGGAACGACTGTTTCGCCCAATCCCTTCAATGGAATTTTGAGCCCGCCGCGTGGGCAGCCGGTTGACTGGTCAGTGTTCCGCCCGATCTTATTGTTTGGGCAATTCCCGACGCATCTACGTCCGCAATACGCTGAGCAGTACAACTTTGGAATCGAGCGGGAAGTGGCCAAGGATTTGGTGCTGACTGTTCAATATGTCGGACGGCAAGGCCACCGGCTATTGGCTTCTCAGGATTTGAATTATGGTAACGCGCAGACTTGCAAAGACCTGCAAGCGATTTCAGACGCGACCGGGGATGCCAACTTGCAATGCGGGCCGTTCTTCGCCGACACCGCGTACACCATTCCAGCCGGAGAAATTCCTGCTGGCATGACGCTCAACCTTCCTTATGGCTCGGTCTCCAGCGTCACTGGACCGAATCCGACGGACATTACTCTCGTGGGGCTACGCCGTTACTCTTCTCCAAATTGCGAACCGACGACCGGCGTGGGTTGCCCGGTGGATGGCGTGCCGGTTTTCTCCAGCGTGTTCACGCAACGAACGATTGCCAATTCTGCGTATAACGCGTTGCAGGCCAGCCTCGAAAAACATTTTTCGCATGGACTGCAATTCCTGGCTTCCTACACGTACGGCAAGTCCATCGACTACGCGTCCACGTTTGAAAACCTCGTCGATCCCATAAATCCCAAGCGGAGTCGTGCGTTGTCACTCTTTGACTCCCGGCATCGGTTCGTCTTGAGCTACGTGTGGGAAATTCCCGTGCCGCAATATGAGGGTTTGAAAGGAAAGGCGCTGAACGGTTGGTCCGTTTCCGGAATAACCACCTTCCAGTCGGGCTTCCCGATACGCATCACCTCGCAGGACGACTTGGAATTGCAAAGCAGCTTTGACTTTGAAACTCCCGGCGAGCCCAATGTTGTTGCGCCGTTCCACAATTGGGACCCCAAAAAACACGATGGCTTCGGATTCGATCCCGGGTTGTTCACCAACGACACCGTAGAACTCGGGACGATCGGTAACGCCCCACGTACCGTTTGCTGTGGACCCGGAATCAACAACTGGGAGTTTGGTTTCCTGAAGTCCACTTCAATCACGGAGCGTTTTCGGTTGGAGTTTCGCGGCCAGCTATTCAACGTGTTCAATCACTCGCAGTTTTTTCAGCCGGACGGAAATATCACCGATGGTAGCGATTTCGGCCGTATCAAGCGCGCGCGCGAGCCGCGTTTGATCCAATTTGCTGTCAAGATACTCTTCTAGAGTTGACGTAGGTCTGAGCGGAACGTCCGGACTCTCAAATATCACAAACTGACCGCAGGGAAGAGACCTGTTGGCGGCTGAAGAGCCGCCAGGCACGGAGAATGTATGTCGGAAAAAATGCACGACGGATTACAGAAAGAAATCGCCGCTTACGAAAAGCGCACGCGCAAATCGGCCGAGGCCCACAAGCGCGCGCTACAGCGCATTCCACTGGGAGTGGCCAGCAATTACCGCGCTTACGATCCGTATCCTTTATTCGTGAAGGAAGGCCGGGGCGGCAAAATTTGGGATCTGGATGGCAACGAATACATCGATCACAACCTGTGTTTTGGTGCGTTAATGGCCGGACACTGCCATCCCGCAGTGGTCAAAGCGATTGATGTGGCGCTGCATATCGGCACGACTTTCGGCATGCCGCACGATATGGAGTGGGAGTTGGCGGAAGAGATTTGCGCGCGGTATCCGGTGGAGATGGTGCGCTTCGGATCCAGCGGCACGGAAGTGACCATGCACGCATGCCGCATGGCGCGGGCCGCCACCAAGCGCGATAAAATTTTGAAATTCGAAGGCTCGTACCACGGATTGCACGATACCGCGCTGGTCAGCGTGAAGCCGAAAGCCGAAGAATATGGCGATCCCGACGCGCCGAATTCGGTGCCGGGCGGCGGTGGCGTGCCCAAAGCTTCTGTGGACAATGTGGTGATTGCCAGCTTCAACAATCTTCCCAGCGTCGAAAAGCGCTTCAAACAATTTCCGGAGCAAATCGCGGCAATCATTCTCGAGCCCATCCTGATGAATGTCGGCTTGTGCATGCCGCAGGCGGGATTTTTACAGGGACTGCGCGACATCGCTACGAAAAACGGCGCGCTGCTGATTTTTGACGAAGTGAAAACCGGCGCGAAACTGGCCTGGGGCGGAGCTTCCGATTATTTCGGCGTAAAACCGGACATGATCTGCCTGGCAAAATCCATCGGCGGTGGCGCGCCACTGGGAGCCTTCGGCGCCAGCCGCGCGGTGATGGACCTGATCTCGCAGCACAAGGTTTTTCACGGCGGCACTTACAACACGAATCGCATTTCCATGGCGGCTGGGCTGGCGACCTTTCGCTCCGTGCTGACGCGCGAAAATTATGAGCACGTCGGCAAGCTGAGCAAGACTCTTACCGACGGCTACCGGAAAATTGTGTCCAAGGTGGGATTACAGGCGTATATCGCAAGCGCCGGCGTGAACGGCGCGCTGATGCTGTATCCGCAGGAAATTCGCAACTATCGCGACTGGACGGCCATTGACGTGGATTTGTGGCGCCACTACTGGTTTGCGATGGTGAATCGTGGCGTGCTGGCGCAGCCCTACTGGTGGGACGAGCAGTGGACGATTTCTGTTCAGCACACCGAAGCGGACATTGATAAACATCTCGCGGTGTTCGAAGAAATCGCGCCAGGCTTGGCGCACGCGCAGCAGGAACGCGGCGTGGCCTTTGTGGGCGCAGCGGAACACTGAAGCATTTTTGTTTCGCGGGAATTGAGGCCGGGGGGCGAACCGCAAGCGCCACCGTTAGCGTCAGCGCCTAGGTCACGCGCCGGAGAAGACATGTCCACGGAACTCAGCGTGCCCCTTGCCAGTGGAATCGAAGGCCATCAGCCGAATCTTCGGCGCGTTCTTGGCCGCTGGGATCTGGTGCTGCTCTTCGTCGTCGCGGTCTTCAACCTCAACGTAGTGCCTTCCATTGCCGCCAACGGCGGCGTTACCGTCTGGCTGTGGTTGATTTCACTCGTGCTCTTTTTCTGGCCGCAGGGAATTGCCGTGATCGAACTGGCGCACCGCTTTCCGGGTGAAGGCGGCGTGTATCTGTGGGCCAAGGAAGTTTTTGGCGACTTCCACGGATTCCTGTCGGGCTGGTGCTATTGGACCAACAACATGATGTACGTTCCCACGGTAATGTTGTATTTCGTGGGCGTGTCGGTTTTCGCGCTGGGTGCCGGACATGAATCGCTGGCGGACAACAAAACTTTTGCGTTGAGCGCATCGCTGCTGTTGCTGATCATTCTGGTGGTGATGAATGTCGTTGGGCTTGGCGTGGGGAAGTGGATCAATAATTTGGGCGCCATCGGTACAGGAATCGCGGCGGTAGTGTTGATCGGACTTGGTGTGGTGGTGTGGTTGCGATTCGGGACGGCGGTAACTTCCGCGGATTTTGCCATTCCTGCGAATCCGCGCTTCGTGCTGAATTCCTTTGGCGTGATCTGCTTCGGGCTGGTGGGGCTCGAACTGGCTTCGGTGATGGGTGATGAGATAGAGAATCCGCAAAAGATTTTGCCCGGCGCAGTTGCATGGGGCGGAATTCTTTCGGGGCTTTTGTACATCGGCGCGACGCTGACCCTGCTGATCGCCGTCAGTAAAGACAATATTAGCGTACTGCAGGGAATTGTGCAGGCGGTGCGGCACATGGCTGGACGCGTTGGCGTTCCGTGGATCGTGGCTCCATTCGCATTCCTGCTGAGCGTCTCGATTGCGGGAATCGGTTCGGCGTGGCTGGGCGGCTCGGCGAGAATCCCGTTCGTCGCCGGGCTGGATTCCTACATGCCAGCGTGGCTGGGAAAAGTTCATCCCAGGTATCGAACACCGTATGCGGCGCTAATCGTGCACGCCAGCGTGTCTATGATTCTGGTCATCCTGAATTTCTCTTTCTCGGGCGCCGGTGTGCAGGAAACTTTTCAAAAGCTCCTGTCCCTGGCGGTGGTCCTGCAACTGGTGCCGTTTCTCTACATGTTTGGCGCGTTGCTCAAGATGGCCCTTCAGATTCCATTTGTGCGCGGCCGCTACAGCCAGACCACGTTGATTCTGGCGGGCGTCAGTGGATTGCTGACTACCGTGCTGGGGATGGCGTTGGCCTTTTTTCCGGCGCAGCAGATTACCTCTCTGTGGTCATATGAAGTGTGGATGATTGGCGGAACGCTATTTTTTATTGGCCTCGCCGCGTTTTTCTTTTTCGTCTACGGACGGCGCAAAACAGCGCGGAGGCTCGCTGGGGCGGCTTCGGGATTTTGAAGTTTAAAGGATTTGGAGGCGGTTATGCCGAGCACTGTGAAGGCGGAAGTTCGAACGTATCAGAATTTTATCAATGGCCAATGGTTCGCTGGCGCTGCCGGCGAAACTTTTCCCGTTTATGATCCCTCCACCGAAGAAGTTATCGCGCAGGTGGCTTCTTCGAATGCCGCCGATGTGGATCGTGCGGTCAAGGCCGCGCGCGCGGCATTCGATACCGGGCCATGGGGCCAAACCAATGCCGCCGAGCGCGGCCGCATTCTTTTCAAGCTGGCGGAAAAAATTCGCCAGAATACCCCGATGCTCGCAGAGCTGGAATCGCGCAATTCCGGCAAGCCCATTGTGGAAGCGGAATTCGACATCGCGGATGTGGCCACCTGTTTCGAATACTACGGCGGCCTCGCCAATAAAGTTTTAGGCCACGTCAATCCGGTCCCGGCCAATGCCCTCAGCTTCACGCTGCGCGAACCAGTGGGCGTCGCTGGCCAGATTATTCCTTGGAACTTTCCGTTGCTGATGGCCGCGTGGAAACTGGCGCCCGCCCTGGCTGCAGGTTGCTGCTGCGTGCTCAAGCCTGCAGAGCAAACGCCGCTGACCGTGCTGGAGTTCGCCAACTGGTTTGAAGAAGCCGGACTGCCGCCGGGCGTAGTAAATATCGTCAATGGTTTTGGTGAAACCTGCGGCGCGGCGCTGGTTGCTCACCCGGGCGTGGACAAGATCGCGTTCACCGGCAGCGCGGCGGTGGGCAAAGTGATCGTGAAGAGTGCGGCAGACACGCTGAAGCGCGTAACCCTGGAGTTGGGCGGCAAGTCGCCCAATATTTTCTTCGATGGCGCCGATTGGGAAGCGGCCGTGGACGGCGCGCTCTTCGGCGTGTTCATCAACCAGGGCGAAGTGTGCTCCGCTGGCAGCCGCATTTTGGTGGAGAAGAAAATTTATCCAAAGTTTGTGGAAGCCATGACGGAAAAAGCCAAGCGCATCCAACTGGGCGCACCGCTGGAGCGCGCTACGAAAATGGGGCCGCTGGTCAGCAAGGAGCAGTACGACCGCGTCAGCTCTTACCTGGAAATCGGCAAAAAAGAAGCCAAGACGGCCATCGGTGGCGGCCGGCCAAAACAATTCGGCAAAGGATATTACCTGGAGCCCACAATTTTTTACGATGTGGACAATAACGCGCGCATTTCACGAGAGGAAATTTTCGGCCCGGTGGCCACGGTGATTCCCTTCGATGACGAAGCTGGCGCGATTCGCATTGCGAACGACACGCCTTACGGATTGGCCGCGGCGGTGTGGACGCGCGATATCTACAAGGCCTTCCGGGTGGTCAAGGCGGTACGCGCCGGAATTATCTGGGTAAACCACATGCAGCCCACCTATGTGGAAGCGCCCTGGGGCGGATATAAGCAATCGGGTTTTGGCCGTGAGTTGGGCCCCTGGGGGCTGGAAGAATATCTGGAGACCAAACAGGTCTTCGTAAATCTGGATGAAACGCCAATCGGCTGGTACTAGCCGCAAGAGGACACGCACCATGAGCTCAATTCAGATTCGAACGGAAATACCGGGACCGCGTTCTCGTGCGCTGATGGCCCGTCGGGAAGCAGCCATACCGCGTGGGCCGTATCACTCCACGCCCATTTTTGCGGCCAAGGCCGACGGTGCAATGCTCGAAGACGTGGATGGCAACAGGTTCATAGATTTCGCGGGCGGCATCGGATGCGCGAACATGGGACATCGCAGTGCGCCAGTGCTGGCCGCGGTGAGTGAACAGCTCGATAAATATCTGCACCTATGTTTCAGCGTGACGCCTTACGAACCGTATGTGGCAGTCGCGGAAAAACTGAACGCCCTGGCGCCCGGCAAATTTGCGAAAAAGACCTTTATCGTAAATACCGGCGCCGAAGCGGTCGAAAATTCCATCAAAATCGCGCGTGCCTACACCAAGCGCCCCGCGGTGATTTGCTTCAATGACGCGTTTCATGGGCGCACCCTGCTGGCGATGTCGCTCACCAGCAAAACGAATCCCTACAAAGTCGGTTTCGCGCCGTTCGTAAACGATATTTATCGCATTCCTTACGCGTATTGCTACCGCTGCTCCTACAACCTGACGTATCCGTCGTGCAAGATGACCTGCGCGCATGCGTTGGAAGACGCTTTCAAGCGATTGGCGCCTGCCGATTCCGTTGCGGCGGTGATCGTCGAGCCAATCCTCGGCGAAGGCGGGTTCGTCACGCCGCCGAAAGAATTCTTCGGCATCATCCAGGAAATTTGCCGCAGGCACGGAATCGTGTTCATCGCCGACGAAGTTCAATCGGGCATTGGACGCACCGGAAAATTCTTCGCCATCGAACACTACGGCGTCGAGCCGGACCTGATCACCAGCGCCAAATCGCTGGGTGGAGGCTTGCCGATCGGAGCTATCACCGGGCGCGCTGAAATTATGGACGCTCCAGGAGTTGGCGGGCTAGGCAGCACGTTCGCGGGGAATCCGGCTTCCTGCGCGGCTGCCCTGGCCGCGATTGAAATGATCGAGCATGGCGGCTTGCTGCAACGGGCCACCGCGATCGGCAAAGTGTTTGAGGCCCGGGCGCGCGAGTGGCAACAGAGATGGCCGCTGGTTGGCGAAGTCCGCGGAATCGGCGGGATGTGCGCGATTGAACTGGTTCGCAATCGTGAGACGCGCGAGCCAGCAGACACGGAAACGAAAGACATCGCCCACTACTGTTATGAGCACGGCTTGATCACCATTACGGCCGGCACCTACAACAACGTGGTGCGCGTCCTGATGCCGTTGGTTATCAGCGACGAGCAGCTCGAAGAAGGGCTGGGCGTGATGGAAGCCGCGCTGGCTGCGGTGTCCGAGCGAGCACCAGTGGCAATGTCGCACGCCTAGCGCGCCGGGGATTCTCAATCACAATGGAAAACCCCGTCCTCGAAAGTGAGGACGGGGTCACAAACAGATTGAATTTGTCGGCTCTGTTTATTTGTTGATGTCGTCTTTAGCCTTTAATCGCTTCAACAGTCCTTCCAACGCGGTTTTTTGCGGACCTTGCGTAGCATCCACTGCAATCTGCATTTCCTTTGCGGCCTGATCGAAGTTGCCAGCTGCGGAGTCCACGCGCGCCATGCCCAAATGCGAAGGCCAATCGTTGGGATGTTTCTTGCTGTTCAAACGATAAAGCTCGAAGGCTTTGTCCTGTTGCTTTTGACGCTGGATCCCGCGTGCGTAAATGTAAAGTTGAATGGAGTTGGCCTTATCCATGGCTGACGCCAGCGTGGTCTCCGCTTCTTGCTTTTTCCCCATGGCTTCGAGGATCCGCGATTTGGTTTCCAGGTTGTCAAAACGTTCTTCGTTCTGGATGGAAGTGTCTTCCCACTTCAGTCCATCCTCCAGTTTGTAGTTGTTGTCGAGGCTCCAGTTACCGGCTTCGTCGTAGCCCGCCCACGTGAATCCACCTACGCTGCGAAGTTGATTACGAATGCTGCGCTCGGTGATGGCGTTGACGTCCACTGAAATGTGAAAGGGAACCGCCACTTTGCCCCAGCGTAGCGTTGCGGCTGCGGAATCGGGCTTGATGTCGTCAAAGGTGTACGCCAGAGAATCGCGATTTTCTGCGGCGACAGGTTTTACATTGACGCGCAGGGCATCTTCCTTTTCGTCATAGCTGAAGCTGCCCCACGACGTGGAATTCTTCGAGAAAATAATGGTCCACTGGTCGGCGTTAGGAATCGTGTGCAGGCCGTAGGTGCCGGCAGGAAGCGCGTGGCCCTCCACGTTGACGTCATCCGTAAAAGAGATGGTCGTATTTTCATTGGCCCCTGCACGCCATACCTTGCCGTACGGCACGGTGGTACCAAACAATTCGCGCCCGCCGGCGAGCGGAGCGTGATAGATGATGTGAACGTCCGTCAGCCCGATGCGCTGGATCACTTCCGCGCGCTGGCTGAGGCGCGGCAGGTTCAGCTCGGTGGCCTGGCTGCCATTTTTAAACTGCGCGTGAGCCGCGCCTGACCCAAAGCTTAGAAGTAAACCGACGCCCACGACCACTCCGTACAATTTACGCATGATGGAACACCCTTTCTGATTCTAAAATGAACTTGATCGCAAAACGGCGAAATGCACGGCCGCCGGTGGCTGCTCCCTGACGACCTTTGTTGACCACACTTCGGCTGGCCCACTATTGATGCGATAGACGCGCGAAAGGCGAAAGCGTGAGCAGATTTGACGGCGTCTGAGTGAGTGTGGCCTGCTGTAGTAGTTGACGCGGGGACCAGCCGCTCATTACAGGAAATGTGAATGCGTATGTGTAAATTGCGCCGAATTACATATCATTTAGCTGCCACTGAGAATGCGTAGAGGACATGGATAAGGGACAGCAAGTAATCGCGAAATTCCGCGCAAGATTTAAAGCCCCCGCAGCGGTATATCGGGCGCCCGGCCGCGTAAATCTGATCGGCGAACATACCGATTACAACGGCGGCTTTGTAATGCCGGCCGCGATAGGATTTTCCTGTTGGACGGCAGTGGCTCCGCGCAATGATCGAAAACTGATTGTTCATTCCGAGAATTTTTCCGAAACGATCGAAGCCAATCTGAATGACCTTAAGCCGTTTCCGGAGAGCACCTGGGCCAATTATCCATTGGCCGTTGCGTGGGCCCTGCAGCAGGCCGGCAACCATCTCAACGGGGCCAATATGTATATCGCCGGGGACGTCCCTCTCGGTGCGGGGCTCAGCTCCTCGGCGGCGATCGAGGTGTCCGCCGGATTTGCGCTTCTTGATATGGCTGGGGTCACCATCGATCGCACCAAGCTCGCCCTGATGTGCCAGCGCGCCGAAAATGAGTTTGTCGGAGCGCGTTGCGGCATTATGGACCAATTTATTTCCTGCTATGGGGAAGCCGATCATGCACTGCTGTTGGATTGCCGCTCGCTTGAAAGGCGTATGCTGCCAATTCCGCACGAAATGGCTTTGATTATTTGCAACACCATGGTGAAACACGAATTGGGTGCCAGCGAATACAACACCAGGCGCGAAGAATGCGAGGAAGCGGTAACCGCCCTGCGTAAAGCGCTGCCGGATATCGGCGCTCTGCGCGACGTAACTCCCCCGCAACTGGAAGAGCACCGCAGCCTGTTGAGTGCCACGATTTATAAGCGCGCGCTGCATGTGGTGACCGAAAATGAGCGAGTGCTGCGCGCGGCCGATGCTCTTGAAAGCGGTGCGATCGAAAAGCTTGCTCAATTAATGGCCGATTCGCACCGCAGCCTGCGACAGGATTACGAAGTGAGCTGCCCGGAACTGGACATCCTGGTGGAAATTGCTGCGCGGCAGCGCGGCGTATTCGGCGCGCGCATGACTGGCGGCGGATTCGGTGGCTGCACTATCAACCTTGTGGAAGTAGCGCAGGCACAGGAATTTCAACAGAAAGTTGCCGCGGCCTATAAGAGCGCCACCGGGTTGCAGCCTGACATTTACGTCTGTAAAGCTTCGCAGGGCGCGGAAGCTGTGCAAGGCGCATCGCTGGTGGCGGGAAATTCTTCCGCAGCGCGCTTCACGCGAGAGAATCCGTGACCTCTGGGGCAGGCGGTTTGGAATTGCAAAGTAAATCGCACCGGAGATTCAATCCGCTGTTCCGCGAATGGGTGTTAGTTTCTCCCCACCGCACCCAACGGCCGTGGCTCGGCAAAGTCGAAAAAGTCGCCGCCCCGGTTGCCTTGGAATACGATCCCAATTGCTATTTATGTCCAGGAAACGAGCGCGCCGGCGGTCTGCGCAACCCGAAATACACCAGCACTTTTGTTTTCGACAATGACTATCCGGCGCTTTTGCCAACTGGCAGCCCGGCATCGCTCAATGAACAAGACTTGCTCGTCGCCCAGAGCGAAGCCGGCAAATGCCGGGTGGGATGTTTTTCTCCCCGGCACGATTTGACCATTTCCAGGATGTCCGCCGATGAAATGCGCTTGGTAGTGGAAATGTGGAATGCAGAATTCCAGGCCCTGGAGAAACTCGATTGGGTTCGGCATGTACAGATATTTGAAAATCGCGGCGCGCTGATGGGCGCGAGCAATCCGCACCCGCACTGTCAGATATGGGCCAACGCCACGCTGCCAAATATCCCGGCGCGAGAGCTTGAATCCCTCGAGGAATATCACCACGATAAAAAATCGTGCCTGCTTTGCGATTATCTGCAACTGGAATTGCAGCACAATGAGCGCGTGGTTTGCGAGAACGAAGCCTTCGCGGTGGTCGTTCCGTTCTGGGCGGTGTGGCCATTCGAAACACTGCTGTTGAGCAAGCGCCACGTTGCGGCCATCAGCGATTTGTCGTCGTCCGAACGGGATTTGTTGGGAGATATTTTGCGCCGGATTACTGCACGCTATGACAACTTGTTTCAAACTTCGTTTCCTTACTCGATGGGCTTCCACCAGCGTCCTACGGATGGAGATGCTCATTCCGAATGGCATTTTCACGCGCATTATTTTCCGCCACTCCTGCGCTCCGCAACCGTGCAGAAATTTATGGTCGGTTATGAATTGCTGGATTCTCCGCAGCGCGATATAACGCCGGAAACTGCGGCCCAGCGATTAGCGGAGGTTGGCGAGGCACTTCTACATCACTAAGTTCAAACGGTAGCCAGCAAGGTCTATTCAACCAAGGCGGGGTCGGTACCTACATGAGGACTGCAATTCAGAAACGCTTTTTACTTGCGGCAGCGATGCTGGCTTCGTTCGCTTCTCATACGCCAGCGCGGGTCGCCGACCGCGAAGAGCAATCGACCGCAGACCGGGCCCACCAACACCCGCGAGGACGCTGGACGCCGGAAGTGGCGAACCGGTGGTATCAGAACCAGCCATGGCTGGTCGGCAGCAACTTCATTCCTGCCACGGCCATCAACGAACTGGAAATGTGGCAAGCGGATACTTTCAATGGCGCAGAAATTGATAAGGAGCTCGGCTGGGCGGAATCTCTGGGCTTGAATACCATGCGAGTCTTTCTCCATGACCTGCTTTGGCAGCAGGACGCCGAGGGCTTCAAGCATCGAATTGATATTTTTTTAAGCATCGCGCAGAAACATCACATCAGGCCGATATTTGTGCTCTTCGATTCCTGCTGGGATCCCGATCCCCGGCTCGGGAAGCAGCGTGAACCACGGCCGGGAGTGCACAACTCCGGCTGGATGCAGAGTCCTGGCGCGCGTGCCTTGCAGGACCCCCGTGAATATCCGCGCCTTGAAGCGTATGTGAAAGGGGTAGTTGCGGCATTCGGGCATGATGAACGTGTCCTGGCGTGGGATATGTGGAATGAACCAGACAACCGGAACGAAACGGCGTACGGCAGGTTCGAGCCTGTCAACAAGTTCGCGCTGGTCGCAGAATTGCTGCCGAGAGTATTTATTTGGGCCCGCGCCGAGAACCCCATGCAGCCGTTGACGAGCGGCGTGTGGCATGACGATTGGTCGTCACCTGAAAAACTTTCTCCTACCGAAAAAAACCAAATCGAAATGTCCGATGTAATCTCGTTTCACTGCTACGACAGTCCGAATGATTTTGAGAAGCGCGTCCTCTCGCTGCAGCACTATCGCCGGCCGATTTTGTGCACGGAATATATGGCCCGCGGCAACGGCAGCACGTTTCAGGGCACGCTGCCTATCGCAAAGAAGTATCACGTCGCCGCGATCAACTGGGGATTGGTGGCTGGAAAGACGCAAACCTATCTTCCGTGGGATTCCTGGGAGAAACCCTACACTGATCGCCAACCCGCAGTGTGGTTCCACGAGATTTTTCGCAACAATGGGAAGCCGTATCGCGAGGACGAAGCCACTTTTATCCGAGAGATTATCGGCACGCGCGCCGCTGCACTGCCGAAAAAGAAAGCCGCTTAACTTCGTGCGCGGTAGGCTGCGTTAACGAATCCAAACAGTTTTAACGTTGGTGAATTCGCGAATGCCATTGACGCTCAGTTCGCGGCCGTGACCGGAACGCTTCACGCCGCCAAACGGCACGCGCGGGTCGGACGCTACCATCTGGTTGATAAAAACCATGCCCGCTTCCAGTTCATTGATGAACAAATCGCGCTCGCGATTGTCAGCGGTCCAGGCGCTGGCGCCCAGTCCGTAGCGATGATCGTTTGCAACGCGGACAGCTTCTTCCGCACCCTTCACCCGAAACATGGAAGCGACAGGGCCGAAAAGTTCTCCACATCCCGCAGGCGAGTCTTTGGAAACGTTACTCAGCACCGTTGGCGGGTAGTAATTTCCCGGCCCGCCAAGAGGTTGACCCCCGGTGAGCACCCGGGCCCCCGCGTCCACCGATTTCTGGACGTCAGCCTGCAAGGATTCTACGGCGCTGGCGGTGGCCAGCGGACCAACATCGGTTTGTTCGTCGAACGGGTCGCCGATTTTTAGCCCTTCCATTTTCGTGACGAACGCGCGCTCAAATGTTTCCGCAATTTCTTCCGCGACGATAAAGCGCTTGGCGGCGATGCAGGATTGTCCGTTATTTCCGACGCGGGATTTCACCGCGGTAGCCACCGCGTCTTCCAGATTAGCGCTGGGCATGACGATGAAGGGATCGCTTCCGCCCAGTTCCAGCACAACTTTTTTGATGCGCTTGGCGGCTGATATGCCCACTTGCACGCCAGCCTCTTCGCTGCCAGTTAAGGTAGCCGCCTGGATGCGCGGATCATTCAGGATGGCGTCGACTTCCTTGACGCCAACCAGCAAGGTTTGAAAAGCGCCTTCCGGAAAGCCTGCGCGGCGCACAATTTCTTCAATTTTCAGCGCGCATTGCGGCACGTTGGATGCGTGCTTGAGCACCCCGACATTTCCGGCCATCAACCCAGGCGCGATGAAGCGAAAAACCTGCCAGAAGGGATAATTCCAGGGCATCACCACCAGAATGGGTCCCAGTGGCTGGTAGTGAACATAGCTGCGGCTGGCCGTTGTCTCGATGACTTCGTCCGCCAAGAAGCGCTCGGCGTTTTCCGCGTAATAACGGCAACCCCACGCGCACTTCACCGCTTCGTCCACCGCGGAACGCAGCGTCTTGCCCATCTCCAGCGTCATCAGTTTGCCGAGTTCCTGTTTTTCATTTTCCAGGATGTCGGCCGCCCGGTTCATCATGCGGGCGCGTTCAGCGAAACTGGTTTTTCGAAACGTTGCGAAGGTGTCTGCCGCAAGTTGCAGCTTGGCCTCGACCTGCGCCGCCGTGAGCGACTCGAAAGTCTTTAGAACTTCTCCGGTTGCAGGATTGATGGATGCAATTGCCATTTCGTGAGGCCTCCGGACGGACTAGGCGTTATCGGTAGTCGGTGCTGAAGCGTAACTCAAATTATATGTGTTCCGGTGAACTTTGCCGAATCTCAAAAATCGCAAGCCGATGGCTAAGGTCTTAGACTTCTCAGTGGGGAGCATTACTATTACGATGGAATAATTGAGATTTAGCTGTTCCCACTGGATAGTGCTCGAAGGAAAACTCTAAGGCAACCTGGTGTGCTCTTTGCGAATGGTCTCGAAAGTGTGAAGAATCAGGTAAGCGACTTCCGACTGAATGTAGCGATCCAGGTTTCCAACCTCCACGTAATGCAAGCTTTCGTTTACCCGCGTTTGCTCCAACAATCCCAGGGACTGCCCGCAATACCACGGGCGAAATACGCGTGAACTCCAGATGAATCCAGACTCCAGGCCGCTCGCCCCTGCCCCCGCCCCGTTTACATATAGGACCAGATCGTAGGGCGCCTGATTCACGATGCGAACATCGAGCACGGCTTTCAAGTGCGCCACATACGCAGCCGTTATTTGCGCCGGGGTATCTTTTTCGCTCCAGAGGTAAATGCGGATTTTTTCACTGCGCGACCCAAGATTGATGCACGGCTGCCCTGCGGGATTTTTCGAAATCGACGGCAGCAATGGAGGCGGAACTCCGGGCGCCGGTACATCAACTCCGTTGGGCTGCCCAGCGCTGCTGTCGGCCCTTACCGCCGACGGCGCTTCGCCATCATTTACAGGACCAGTGTCCGGAAGTTGGCCTACTTTCGAAACATTGATTCCAGCATTGCCGGCTGGTGAGCGGTGAGCGACGATACCCAGCACAACGATAATGCCCAGGCAGGCCGCAACGGTAAGGGCAACCCATCGTCGCGAATCCCATGCGGCAAATCCAGTTTGCCCCGGCGCAAATATATTGGAAAACTGTCCGCTCCACGATTTTTCAGGCGAAGCGGATTGTCGTTTATTGAACGACTCGATTAGATTCTGCACCAGGTGCTCGCCGCTGCGCTCGTCAGCCTGGCGCTCGCCGCTGGTTGCCAGGGGTTTTACACCGTCTGGCTCCCGCAGATCTGCAGGTTTCGCCATCGGAGCCGCTACCACATCGCGTGCCGCCTCTAGGACTAGCCCCGGCGGAGCGCCGTCTTCGGCCAAGACCTTTTTTATTAACCATTCTTTTAGCTGCACCCGGGATGCTTCAGGCAGGTCTACGAAGTGCAGCCCAACTTTTTTTCCCGCCTCATCGCGCCAGGTAATGCGAGCTTTGGCTTCAAACTGTCGGCCTATCTCCGCCATTTCGAAATCAACAACAATGAATTCGCCTTCAGGCTGGGAGCCCAGAATGTCCAGCGCCGCGCCCCCTTCGCTGACGTCGTAGAGTATTCCGTCGCTGTTGGCGCCGTAGAGGGCCACGTACAGGCGAGGTGATACCGCCCGGCGCGGGTGCGCGCGACGATCCGTTTTGTCCTGTGCGGGGAATCCGCCCTCTTTGGGAGGCAAAGAACTCATCTGCGGAATGTTACGTTATGGTTAAACCGTAGACAATGTGTGTTCGGGCGGTAAACGCTTTTTCAGCACTGCACCCGCTAGGTTACTCATTTTAATCCGGCAGCGGCTGACGAATGCTTTTTCGCTCGCCTCGCAAAGAGTATAAGATCGGGCGTCACAAATTTTATGAGGAACGAGCCAAATCGAGTCATTTGACGCAGGGAGTCGAGATTCTCGGGTGAATAAAAAGTTTTTATATCTGTTCCTTGGAAGCTGGTTCATCTATCTGGCTTTTCTGGCACCGGGAGTTTACTCCATCGATGGCTGGTCCATGCTTTCGGTGGCCGAATCCATTGTTACCCGTCACGATGTGACGGTGCCCGCCGGCTTGGGCGTGCCTGGCAGGGCTGGGCTTATTTATTCCATCTGGTATCCGTTGCAGTCAATTCTGGCGGTCCCGGTGGTTGCGTTAGCTGTCAAAGCATCTGTTTTGTTGCACCTTCCGCTGCATTATGTCGAATCCCTCGCCGCACTAACCTTGCCGGCACTGTACACCGCCTTGACGGTCCCGCTGGTGTACTTCCTCGCGATCGCGCTTAAATGTTCGGAGGACGGCGCGTGGCTGGTTGCAATCACCTACGGGTTCGCGACCATCGCCATGACGTACACCCGCGACTTTTACGCGGATCCGTTGCTAGCGCTGCTGATGGCGACGGGGCTGCTATTGGGATTTACGCAGTCATCGCCCTGGAAAATCGTGGGCGTGTCGGCGCTGGCGATTCTGACCAAGCCCACCGGTATTATTCTGGGGCCGGTTCTTTCGGCCTACCTTTTATTTAAAACGCGACGATTGTGGCCGAGTGCACTGCCTGCTTTCGGAACGCTCCTGGGCGCGCTCCTCTATTTTGCATATAACTTCTATCGCTTCGGGCACGTTCAAAGTTTTGGGCAGGTCTGGGATTTCTCCATCAGGTTCATGCCGACGGGACTGGCCGGCTTGCTGATAAGTCCGGGTGGAGGATTGCTGTGGTTCTGCCCCTGCGTGATCCTATCTGTGCTGGCCTTGTGGAGGGTCAGGGCGCATCAACTTGAAGTATGGGCGATCGTCGCTCTAGCGGCGTCCTTCTTGCTGCTCCATTCATTATGGATCGCCTGGAGCGGCGGCTCGTCGTGGGGACCGCGTTTGCTCCTGCCAGTTTTGCCGGGCGTTGTCGCTCTCGCGGGTTTGTTGAAATGGGGCGGCCGCAGGCTGCTCATTGCAGCGGCCGTGATTGGATTTGTGCTGAACGCGCCGACGATGTTCGCGTCCTACAAGCGATATATTTCTGAGGCCGGCGAGCAGGGCATCTCTTTTTCACGCTTGATGTGGGAGCCCAGCCGCTCGCCATTGATTCACGCGTATCCGGCGGCATTTCGCCAGATTCAAGACGCCCGCCACGCCGACGTGCGCGAAATACTGGCGCAGCGCGGCGAAGTTCCGGCCACGAAAATTTCCAATTCTCGCGCGCTGCGAATTGTGGCCTTGTGGTGGTGGCTGCTGCCCATCGTGCACATATCGCGGGTGTGGGGAGTGCTGGCATCCACCATCCTGGCGGCGCTGGGAATCAGACTGATTTTTCTGGCAAGACTTCCGCTGGTTTCGCCGCACTCCGAACAATCAACTCCCGCAGCCTAAACCTGAGTTGCAATACCGCCCGCGTAGCCGTAGACCGGCACTAGTTGTCCAAGAGGTGCGCCGCAAGTACCGGCCGCGATCACGCCCAACGCGCCAGAGCCGCCGTACCCACCAAAAGCGCTTTAATGTGCGCGAACTCTTTTCGTTGTACGATGTGGCCATAGTCTCGGGCCTGTAGCTCAGCGGTTAGAGCAGCGGACTCATAATCCGTTGGTCCCAGGTTCAAATCCTGGCGGGCCCACCAACCTTGTCATAACGTTTTCCGACGTAGCTCCGGACGCAATCCCTTATCGCTGAAGGTCTGGCCTCTTACCAAGGCTGAAGGTTTCATCCCGACCCCGATTTGTGACCGGTGACCCCGATCAGTTCTAACGTGCTGTTGCATGGTTGCGATTACAAGCAAGACCAAAAGGTCCCGCCCCGAGACCTCTCCACATGGAAAGATTCTAATTTGTCGCCCAGCTCGTGTTGAGCCGGGCATCGCCATTTTCAGGCAGAACCACTTAGCGGAGGACCCATTGCTGACGAAGCACAGTGATACCGCCACCGCGACTATCAACAAGCGAAGAAGCGAACGCGTGGTCCTGATCGTACGCCTGGCCCTGTCAGTTAAAGACCCTGACGGCCATATTTCCAGCCAGGAAGCTAAAACTCAGGTCGTGAACGCCCACGGAGGTTTGCTGGTAACGCAAACCGATATCGCGACTGGTCAGGAATTTGTGCTGACCAATCCTAGAACCGGCGTATCACAAAAATGCCGGGCGATCAGGTGCGAACGACTAGAGGTTACCGGTTTGTCGGTGGCCTTTCAGTTTAACGAGCCCTCCCCAAAATTCTGGCCCATTGATTTTCCGCCTTCGGATTGGGCTGTAGCGAACAACATTTAGCTGCGGAAGAGTTCGTCTGCAGTCACGTTGCTAACGGAACCGGAACAGGCGTGGAAATCGTGGGCATCAGTGGCTCGCTTAAATTAAACATGCGCCCGTTTATTCGAGTTTGCGTGAACCGGCGTGTCGCTTCTTTAGTGCGCGCGGCGGCACATTGCCCGCGATGGTTGAACACTACTCTGAGACGCTGAGTTCGCGAACCCATATATTCCGATATCGCACGGGGTGATTGTGGTCCTGCAACTCCAGGGGTAGCTTCGCTGCATGCATTTTGTACGGTTCTCCGGTTGCGGTGGGCCCGTGAATTTCAACGTGATCCTGCACCAGCACCCCGTTGTGTAGCACCGAAACATCCGCCGGCTTCAGTAATTTTCCGCCGGCATCGAATCGCGGCGCGTGAAACACAATGTCGTATGTTTGCCACTGGCCCGGGGGCCGCGACGCGTTCACCAGCGGTGGATACTGCCCGTAAACCGCGCCCGCCTGCCCATCAGGATACGTCTTGCTCTGGTAGGAATCCAAAACCTGAATCTCGTACAGGCCCATAAGGATCACGCCGCTGTTGCCGCGATTTTGATCTTCGCCGATGGGCGGCGCGGGCTCGCGAAATTCCACGTGCAATTGCATGTCGCCAAAGGCCTGCCGGGTGAAAATGTCATGCGTCTTCGGCGTCACTTCAAAATACCCGTCTGCAACTTTCCATTTTGCGTCACTGCCATCTTTGTGCGCCCACTTGGAAAGATCTTTGCCATCGAACAAAACAATGGCGTCCGCGGGTGCACGCCCCGCGGAATTTTCCGTGCCCGCAGCGCCGGGATCCACCGCCGCGGGTGAGGGGCGATTCCGGTCATGCGCTTTCCATTTCGTTTCGGTTTGCGCCAGCAGGGAACTCGCGCCAGCCGCAATCCATACAACGCTGAGCATTGCCGCAAAGAGCTTGAAACTGTATCTCATCGATTCTCCAAATAATGCGTAGCTTTCGCCGTGAATATCTCTGGGCGCAACGCCCGCTCCTTTACGACACTTTCGGCGATGCTGCGCCCCAACTTTGGCGGTAATCGCGCTTCAGAAAATCGTTGGCGTGCGCCACGTTGGTAATTCTCATGTTAGCGCCGTCGTACATGATCTTCTTGCCCGCGCGCAACGCGACCACTCCTAACAGCATAGTTTCCGTAAGCCGCGCGGCATATTCAAAGGGGCAGGACGCCTCGGCTTTTCCTTTGGCAGCGTCCACCCAGTTCATTTCATGATCCTCGCCGGGAATGCGCGGCAATTTTTCCGGTGGCTTCCCGTACGAATCGTGCAGCGTCTTCGGCAGCAGACGTGGCTTCAGTCCGTAGGTGTCGTGCATCAGCTTTCCCTTGCTGCCGATCAGCAGCACGCCGCCGCCCTTGTTCAATTCTTCATCCCCAAGTTCTTCCGGTTTAGGTGGCAGCAGCCCGCCGTCATACCAGATCATTCGCACCCCGGGCATTCTTCCGCGCGCGGCAAATTCGTAAAATGTTTGCGTCGCCAGTGGGTATGACGCGCCATTGAACGGCGTCGAAACCGTCTCAACACTTGTCGGAAATCCCAGGTCTAGCGCCCACATAGAGTGATCGATCAAATGCGCGCCCATGTCGCCAATGGCCCCCACACCCCAATCCACCCATCCGCGCCAGTTAAACGGATGGTAGATGGGGTGATATTCAACGCGCGGGCCGACGCCGAGAAATAAATCCCACGAAAGCGTATCGGGAATCGGATACGAGCCGGCAAACGCGTTGGCCTCGCGCGCGGTCACTCCCGCGCCATTCCATTTCAACGTGTCGCCACCTTCTTTCAAAGGTTCCGGCCGCGGCACGCCTTGCGGCCAGAATCCCAGCGGCCGGTTGGTCCACACATGTATTTCGCGAACGTCCCCAATGGCTCCAGCGCGAATATATTCAACGGTAGTGCGCGCATCGTTCAGCGAATGCCCTTGATTTCCCATCTGGGTCGCGATCTTTAATTCTTTCGCGCGCCGCGCCAGCCGCCGCGATTCGTCAACGGACCAAGTCAGTGGCTTCTGCACGTAGACGTGTTTGTTCAGGTCCATGGCCGCCAGCGCGATGGGCGCGTGCATGTGATCGGCGGTGGCAATCACCACGGCATCAATATCTTTTTGCCGTTCCAGCATCTCGCGATAATCGTTGTAGCGTTTCGCTTTCGGCCAGTGCTCGGTCTTCAAGCGAATCATTCCATCCAGACGTTTTTTTCCTTTTACGCGATCGAACTCCACCACCCGCTGGCCGGCGACCGGTTGCGCATCGGGATTATCGAGCCGCGTTTTCAATCCCTGGATTTCGGCATCCAGCCTTTCAAACGACGCACCCGTGTAGCCCCAGTCCACGTCGCACAGCGCGACTATATTCTGGCTCGCTAGGTTAATGAGGTTGGCGCGTCCCATGCCTCCGACACCGATGCCCGCAATGTTCAGCATGTCGCTGGGAGGTGTAAATCCACGGCCCAACACCCGACGCGGCACAATCGTAAAGGCCGCCGTAGCGGCAGCCGCATCCGCCAAAAATTCGCGTCGGGTGACTGATTTCATTGAGCGCCTCGATAGTCGTTGCAGTTCCCAGGGTTCTGCCGCCTCCACTCTAGCCCTGAAGGTGCAGCCTCGACAAAATGTTTTTCACCACGTCCCAGAGAGCCGTCCCGCTCGGATCCGGTGACGGGCAGCTTTCTAGCGTCGCCGGCGCTTCTCCATGATTCTGCTGACGGTTTTCGCCGCGATGGCATTGATTCTGGCAAGTGTCAGCCTCTACGGGGTGATCTCTTGCCCAGTCGGGCAACGCCCTCACGAAATGGGGTCGATATCGCGTTGGGAGCGCGTCGTCGGGATGTTCTGAATCTGATTTTTTCGCACGCCGCGAAATTTACGCAATTCGGTATTTTATCGGTGGCGTGTCTCGCTGACGCTCACCAGCTAGATTCGCACACATCGCACTTGAGTAGATCCGACGGCATCTTTGCGCTGCGAGTAGTAAGGCCGAATCAGATTCAGGCTCCGGGAGTGACCGGCAGCCACGAAGGAGGCGGAGGTGGCGGAGCGGTTTTTCGCGCCCCTCTCTCGTCCCAGCGAATCTTTCCAGTCATCTGCATGATTACAAACAAAGTTGCGATAGCGCCGATAGTCACCGCCAAGCCAGTGAATCCTTCGAAGAAAAACGCGTACGAAAACAGCACCAGGTAGATTAATTGCGCAAGGCCGGCGTCAACCACGGCAAATCGCGGATTGACTACCAGCCGAAGGTAACTGACCACCAGCGCGATGGAAACCACCGATGCCGCCGCGAACGCCACGTGGATTGAAACGTGGTCAACCAGATACGCCATCAATAAGTGGAACGAAAAAAATGCACAGGCCAGAAAGAAATAGTTCATTGGATGCAGGTCAATCCCCCGCAGCGTGGAAAGAATAAAAATCAGGAAGAAAAAGAAAAACAGCGAGACCGGCGCGAAAAAGCTGATCCGTCCCGCCAACGGCCCAGGTTGCAGCTTCTGCGGCATCTTCAAGGCGATGTCGAATCCGGACACCAGGTTCTGATATTTCCATTGTAGTTCCCAACCGTTCGCGGTCCGGCGCTTCTCGGTGGGAGACATGGCGTTCTCTGGGAAATCGAACCCCGAAAAATCGGTGCGTACCAGCAAATCGAAATCGCGAGCCTGCGATACCGAAGAGTTGCCCTCCGGAGTTTTGCCGGAAATGTTATATCTCCAACTCTCCAGTCCCTGAGAGCGATAGGCGGTGCGCAAAATATGCGTGCTGCCAGTGGCGATGGCCGATTGCGCCGTAGCGGTCGTGCCGCTGAAGGTCAGCGGCAGAGGCTGACCGTCCAGCGAAATTTCCACGCTGTCATAGAGAGCCTGTTGCGCGGGGAAGGGCAGGGTAAAAATGAAATTCTCCTCTCGCGCACTGGGATTGCGAAAAGTATACGACCCGTCAAATTTCACTCCGTACGTGCTGAACCACAGCAGCCCTTTTTGCCGGTAGTCCAGGCGCAGGTCGGCAACGATGCGGCTGGCTTCGATAGCGGCTGGCGCGGTCCTGGTGACCTTATCGACGCGCTCGACGATTTTTCCGTTTTCCTCGGTCCTGACTGTTTTGTCCTCCAGCCAGTGGTAAGAGATGGACGGCGGCTTCTGCTCCTGCGGCGCGCCCCAGGTGGAAGTGACGCGCCCGCTGAGTGTCGAACCAGAATTGTCGGTGCGGTAAAAAATCGTAGATCCCAATACCACCCAGGCGACGCAGGTGCACAGAAAAATTCCGGTAATGGCAGCAATTCTCTTGAACATGAGGGCACCCTCAACGACTGGGTCATAATGTTAGAAAGCGGTCGTCAGTGTCAAGTACTTTATATTATAAAGTGCCCAGGAATTTACCGAGGCGGGGCGCGGAGATGTTTTCTGAATTTACGGCACGGCGGCAACGGTGGCCGCCTGGCAGTCTGGTAGGATTCGAGCTGCGTTTATTTCAAGGCCTTTTGGAGGCGCTTGCTGGTTTTCAGCAATTGCTTTTTGAGCCCGTCAATCTGTTTGGCGATGTCGCTGAGCTCGTCTTTGACGGCCGCCCCCGCGGTGGCGACCTGACGCGCCGTGCGGTGGGCCACCCGGTCCGCCGTTCCGGCTGCGGTTCCGATGCTGACCGCCATCTTGGTGAGTTTTGTTTTTTTGGCCATGTAATGCCCTCCTGCGAAGTGGAAGCCATCCTATAGGCCGCTCCGCAAGCCGTCAATGTTTGCTTCGTCACAACAGCGCGACAGTCATGTGCAGGCCGCGATTGGCTTTCCACCCCGGAATGCGCGAAACTTTCTGCTTAGTTTCTTGTGGAGCGAAATGTGAGACTTTTCGGGAAAATGTGGAGGACGCCTCGCCTCGCGGGTGCACTCCTGCTCGTGATGACTTTCACGTTGTGCGTTGTTCCTCAGCGCGCGCAAGCCTGGCAGGATCATTCCATGCACGAAGGCATGAATATGGACACGCCGGAGAATCAGCCATCTCCGGAAAAACTGGCCGCGGATAAACGCGAGAGCGAATTCAATCATCACCTCGCGGGATTTTTTGTGATCCTCGCGGGGATCTTCATCCTGGCGCAAGATCGCCTCAGCGTGCGTTGGCCAAAAGTGCGCTATGCCTGGCCGGTTTGTTTTCTGCTGGCTGGACTTTTCGTGCTGGTCTTCAGCGACACGGAATTGTGGCCATTCGGTCCGCAGTCCTGGCTATTCGGCCTTAGCCATCACGCCGAAGTTCGCCAGCACAAATCCTTCGCGGTCATTCTGCTCGGGCTGGGCGTCATCGAATTTCTTCGCGCACGCGGAACTCTGAAAGCCATGTGGACCGGATGGGTGTTCCCGGTGCTGGCGATCGCCGGCTCCATCATTTTGCTTTTTCATGACCATCAGGGTGGCATGCATGGCGCCGGCCATATGGAACGTATGGCGCGCATACAAAACGAACATCTGAGTTATACGGCAACTGGTTTTGGTATCGGTCTCACCAAAGGCTTGTCCGAGCTGCGCACCGATTGGCAGGGCATTTTCGCCAGACTGTGGCCTTCGCTCATGATCGTGTTAGGCGTGCTGCTGATGTTTTACGTGGAGTAGCGCCGGCGGCAGTCGCGGAGCAGATTCAGGGCCCTCAATACAAAATGTCAGGCCAGTCCTGCGCGGCTTAGTGGCAGCTCGCGAATGCGCTTGCCGGTGGCCGCAAAAATCGCGTTGCACAACGCGGGAGCAAAGGGCGGCAGCCCCGGCTCGCCAATTCCAGCAGGCGGCGCTTCGCTGGGCACGATGTGGATAAATGTTTCGCGCGGGGCATCTTTCATGCGCGCCATCTGGTAATCGTTGAAATTTGATTGCTCAATCGCGCCATTCCTGGCGGTGATTTCGCCATAAAACGCCAGACTCGTGCCCATCACGGCGGCGCCTTCAAATTGTTGCCGCACCATCTCGGGATTAACCACCGTTCCCGCGTCGAGCGCCGTATCCACGCGCTTGATTTGCACGCGGCCGGCGTCATCTACCTGCACCTGCACGACGGTCGCAACGTAGGTTAAAAAACTACGGTGCATTGCCACGCCCATGCCAAAACCGTTTCCTGATTTCTGCTTTCCCCAGCCGGCTTTTTCCGCCGCCAGCGACAGCACGTGCCTGAACCTCGCTGTATCGACGGGATATTGCTCGTAGTCAGCATCGTAGTTGGAATAATCTTTCGGGAATTCACTCTTCGGAATCACGCGGTCGGGCCCCAGAAGCTGCAAGAGATATTCGAGCGGATCCCGCCCCGCGGCATGCGCCAGTTCATCCGCGAACGAGTGCACAGCGAAGGCGTGGTAAATATTGGCTACCGAACGAAGCCAACCGATGCGCACATGAGCGCTAGCCGGTCCATTTTCCACGCGGTGATTTGGCAGCGTGAAGGGCACGTCGGTGAAGCCCAGGCCCAACTCGTCCGCCGGGGCATAATTGTTTTTTGGATCGAACGTCGTAGCGATCGGAGGGAATACCGTGCGCTGCAGCCACGCGGCTGGTTTTCCATCATCGCTGAGCGACGCCTTCATGTACATGGCCGCGACAGAATGGTAAGTATCAAATTTAATGTCGTCTTCGCGGCTCCACACCACTTTCACCGGCTTGCCGGTTTGTTTTGCCAACACCGCGGCTTCGACGGCAAAATCGGGAAACGATTTACGTCCGAAGCCGCCGCCGAGCAGCGTCACATTCACGGTGACATCTTCTTTTTTCAAACCTACCGCGTTGGCGATGGCTTCCTTGGCGCCCTGTGGATTCTGGGTGGGCGCCCAGACCTCAACTTTGCCGTCGCGAAAAACCGCGAGCGCCGCGGGTGGCTCCATCGAAGCGTGGGCCAGCAGTGGCACGTAATATTCCGCTTCCACTACTTTGCCAGCCTTGGCAAAAACCGCGTCTACATTGCCATTTTCGCGCACTACTTTTCCCGGTTTTCGCGCGGTGTCCTGTAATTCCTTTTTGTACGAGTCGGAGTTATACGCGCTGTGCGGGCTCGCTTCCCATTCAATTTTCAGTTTTTTCTTACCCTGCATGGCCGCCCAGGTGTTGTCCGCCAATACCGCGACGCCGCCGAGTGACTGGTAACCCACCGGCGGTTTGAATCCCTCAACCCGTGCAGTTTGTTTTACTCCAGCAACCGCCAGCGCGCCTTTATCGTCGACTGACTTTACGGTGCTGCCAAAAACTGGTGGGTGCGCGATGCTGGCGTACAACACTCCGTCCATGCGCGTGTCCTGGCCGTATACCGCTTTGCCTGCGCACATGTCTTGCAAGTCATAATTCGGCGTTCCCTTGCCAATGTAGCGCCAGGAGCTGCGCGGCTTGAATTTCACGTCCTCTTTTTTTGGGACTTCCAGTTTCGAGGCGGCCGCCGCCAATTCGCCGTAGCCAAGTTTTTTTCCTGACGGCGTGTGTACCACTTCGTGCAATCCCGTGTGGCACTCGGTTACCGGCTTGCCCCACTGCGCGGCGGCGGCTTGTACCAGCATCAGCCGCGCCGTGCCGCCTGCTTCCCGCAGCGGATCAAAAAAGCTTTTCACAGAATGCGAGCCGTCGGTATCCTGGTCGCCAAATTTTTCATCTCCCGGAGCCTGGACAATTTTCACGCGAGACCAGTCGGCGTCCAGTTCGTCGGCAACAATTCGCGGCAGCGCGGTCTTGCTGCCGCTGCCCATTTCCGAGCGGTGCGCGACGATGTATACGGTGCCGTCGGTGTCGATTGCCAAATACACACCGGGATGCAGCGGGGCATTAGCCATCGAAGCGGTCGGATCGAGTGCGGAGCCCGCGGCGAGAACGGTTCCCGGCATCCAGCGAACGCTGAGAACAAACGCGCTCGCTCCGAGCACGCCTTTGAGAAATCTACGCCGCCCGGGCTCGAGCATGCATACGGATTTGGCGTCGTTCATGGAGGTATCTTCACGGCGCATCGTTCTCTCCCGCTTCTGTTTTGCTGAGGGCTTCTTTCCAAGCTACATCCTACTGCCATTTGCGATTCTTGCAAGAGGCCGGTCTTTCGGCAACGATGGTAGAATTCGCGCATGTGTGCGAGGCCAATAATGAAAGTAACGCGACGGGAGTTCGTAGGCACGGCGGCGATGGCGGGATTGGGTGCTCAATTCGCACTCGCGGAGCCGACGCGCCAGCCGCTGGCTTTTTCCACGCTGGGCTGCCCCAAATGGACGTTCCTGCAGATCCTGGATTTTGCGCAACAGCACGGTTTTTCCGCCGTGGAATTGCGCGGCATGCTGGGCGAATTGAATCTGCCAGTGCGCCCGGAGTTTGCCCCAGACAAGATTGCGCAGTCGCGGCGCGAAATTTCGTCACGCGGACTGAAGATTGCCTGCATGAGCAGTTCAGCGGCAATGCATGAAGAGGATCCGCAAAAACGCGCGCAACAACTTGCCGATGCCCGGAGCTTTATCGATCTGGCCGCGGCGTTGGGCGCCCCCTACGTGCGTGTATTCGGTAACGATATCAAAGGCCCGAGGGAAGAAGTGATCGCGCGCGTAGCAGCCGGGTTGCATGAATTGGGCGAATACGCCGGGCCGCGCAACGTCACGGTGATTATCGAGTCACACGGCGATTTCACTGATTCGCCCACGCTCAAAGATATTCTGACGCGCGCGAACTCCGAGCACGTCGCGCTGCTCTGGGACGCGCACCACACCTACGCGACTTCGCACGAAGAGCCGGAGTTTACGGTGGGCCAGCTGGGCAAATGGATCCGTCACACGCACCTGAAGGATTCAGTGCCGGTGGGGAAAGCTGAGGTAAAAGACGAAGGAAAAGAGCCAGAGCGGCGGTACGTGTTGACGGGGAAAGGCGATATTCCTGTCGAGCGGCAGATTCGCGCGCTGGTGAACATGAATTACAAGGGTATGTACTGCTTCGAGTGGGAAAAAGTATGGCATCCCGAAATTGCGGAGCCGGAGATTGCCATCGCCGATTACGCGAAAGTCGCCGGCGAGTATCTGCGCAAAGCGTCAAACAAAAGTTAGTCAACGCCTCCACTGCGTCCGGGAACTTCAGCCTGAATATTCGCAAGCGCAACTTTTATTTTTCGGAGACCAACACCTGCTGCGGCATGTCCGGAATCTGGTGCAGTGTCGTTTTGGAAAATCCCGCGTTGCGAAACATTTTTTCGTACTCCGTAAATGTATAGGCGTCTCCAGAGTCCGTGGTGGCCAGCATCACCAGGCTGAACATGGCCGGCATCGGAGGGCTGACGCGATCCTCATTGGGCACAAATTCCAAGGTGATGGCCTGGCCGCCGGGCTTCAGCGCCGCATACACACGCTTCATCAATTTTTCGCAGGTAGGATGATCGAAGTGGTGAAAGATATTTGTCAGTAGAGCGTAGTCGTAGCCTTCGCCCAGATCGGTTTGAAAGGCGCTGCCCGGGCGCGTATGGTAGCGATCGGCAACTCCCGCGGTCTGAGCATTTTCTTTCGCGACAGCCAGCACGTTCGGCCAGTCAGCGGCGGTAACCTGGGCGTTGGGATTGTGCTTGGCCATATTGATGCCGTACATCCCATGGCCTGCGGCGATGTCGAGAATCTTGCAGGCCTTTCCCTGCGGCATGCCGGTCAGTTGGGTGATAAACGCGGCCGCCGGCGTCGTCATGGGCCCCATGGTGCGCGCGAAGGTAACCCACATTTCGTCGTTCTCTTCCTGGTTGTCCCCGTGGCCCGCGGCGCTGCCGCCTTTTTTTACTGCTTCGGTCAGCGAAGAAAATTTCGCCATCATGTGGTCGTTGTTGAGAAATCCGGAGATGGCGCCCATGTACGCCGGAGAGCGGCGGTTGAGGAATACCGCGGAATCCTGGCTCAGTCCGTACTTGCCCTGCTGCTTGGTCAGGAAGCCTAGAATCGTGAGGTAGTCGCACAGGGTGCGAACGCCGCGTTCCGCAGCACCGGATTTTTTAGCCAGGGATGCCGCATCGTCCGCGCCTTCGGCAATGGCGGTGAAAATATCCAGCTCAATCGCTGCGCGCAGCGCAAAGGATTGTTGATAGGCGTTCAGAGTATTAAAGATATGTTCCGGCGTGGGCCGGGCGTTCGATGATGGCGTGGCCATGACGACGAGCTCCTATTTACGTATCGCGAAATATACTACTGCCGCGCGAGTTTTACAAAAAACTGGCGCCCAACATTTGCGAACCTGGGGGTGACGCTTTCGTCGAATTGCTTCGCGGTCGCGCGGCTGGCATAATTTGCTCCCTTTGCTGAAACCGAGGCCATAGATGAAGCGCGAATATCACCGCTGGTATTCTTCACGGCTGGGCATTGACCTGGGCGTAGTGGTGTATGGCCACTGGGGATCGCCGCTGATGGGATTCCCGACCAGCGCGGGCGACGAGTGGGAGCTGGAAGGGCAGGGCATGGTCGGCGCGCTCGGCGATTTCATTGACGCCGGCAAAGTGAAATTGTTTTCGGTAAATTCGGTCAACCACCACGGCCTGTACAACAAAGGAGCGCACCCGTTTCACCGCAGCTATATGCAGTCGATGTTTGACGCCTACCTGCGCGAAGAAGTTGTGCCATTTATCTGGGATAACTGCCAGTCGCAGGTGGCCATCTCCACCATGGGCGCGTCTTTCGGCGCGTATCACGCGGCGAATACCTTGTTCAAGCATCCGGACGTTTTCAAACGGTGCTTCGCGATGTCCGGCGTGTATGACGTGAGAAATTTCATGGACGGGATGTATGACGATAATCTTTATTTCAACAATCCCTTGGATTATCTGGCCAATTTGAGCGATCCGTGGCTGCTGGAGCAGCTTTCTTCCTGCGACATTCATATCAGCACGGGCTCGGGGCCCTGGGAAAAAAGCGGACCAAGTTACCGGCTTTCAGAAATTTTGTGGAGCAAGGGCATACGCCATTCGCTGGACGACTGGGGTCCCGAAGGCGGCCACGACTGGCCGTATTGGAAGCATCAGATGCGCGAGTACATTTCGCGATTGTTTTAAACCGCTGGTACGGTGCTTTGCGCCATAGCGGCCTAGACCATTCAAATTACGGTAGATATTTATTTCCTGAGACAGTGCATTAGCCCACCCGGACCACCAACAGAAAATACCCCCCACCTTAAAGCCCTAAGAGTCCACAAACTATTGAAAAAAAGAGAGTAAGGTCTGTTACAAGAGCGCGCAAGAGTGTGTAAACCCATGAAAACAAAGGGAAGCACTTTTACCAAAGAGCGCAAGAGTCCATAAGTAATTGAGTAGTCGTGAGTTAATGATGATTTCGGGGGTTTCTGGGCGCGGATTCTCACTGCCACGCTTTGCGGTTGTCGACCAAGCGAAACTCTCGCGACGTGTGGCAATCAGCACGCCTCATTATAAATCATGGCAAGTAACTTGTCAATTAACATTTGCATTCACCCATGGCAAAGGCTGCCGGAGGCTGAGCAGCCCTACATCCGTTAGAGGCGACTAGCGGAAGAGGGAGGCGCCTGGGAAGCGCGCGGCGGTGCCCAGCTCTTCTTCGATGCGCAGGAGTTGGTTGTACTTGGCGATGCGGTCGGTGCGGCTGGCGGAGCCGGTCTTGATTTGTCCCGCGGCGGTGGCCACGGCAAGGTCGGCGATGAAGGTGTCTTCGGTTTCGCCGGAACGATGCGAAATGATGGAGTTATATCCGGCTTTGCGGGCCAGCTCGATGGCGTCAATCGTTTCGGTGACGCTGCCGATCTGATTCAACTTGATGAGGATGGCATTGGCGACGCCTTCGGTAATACCGCGGCCAAGTCTTTCGGTGTTGGTGACGAAGAGATCGTCGCCGACAAGTTGAATAGATTTTTTCCCGCTGTTTTTCACGCCAACGCTTTGCGTCAACTCTTTCCAGCCGTCCCAATCGTCTTCGGCCATGCCGTCTTCAATGGAGACGATGGGGTATTTTTCCACCCACGTGGTCCAGTAGGCGGCCATTTCGCTGCTGCTGTGAACGGATTTGTCGGACTTTTTAAAAACGTAATTGCCGGCGGCCTTGTCGTAGAACTCGCTGGAGGCGGGATCGAGCGCGATGCGTACCTGCTCGCCGGGTTTGTATCCGGCGGCGGTGATGGCTTCGAGGACAATCTGAATGGCCTCTTCGTTGGACTTGCAGCTGGGCGCGAAACCGCCTTCATCGCCGACGGCGGTGGAGTAGCCGCGCTTTTTGAGGGCGGCCTTGAGCGCATGGAAAATTTCCACGCCCCAGCGCAATGCTTCGGAAAAAGTGGGGGCGCCGACGGGCATGACCATGAATTCCTGGAAGTCCACGGAGCTGTCGGCGTGCGCGCCGCCGTTGAGAATATTCATCATGGGGACGGGGAGCAGGTTGGCGGAAGTGTCGGTGGAGTAGCGCGAAAGATATTTGTAGAGCGGCTGCTTGAGGGCGATGGAAGCAGCGCGCGCGGCGGCCATGGAGACCGCGAGGATCGCGTTGGCGCCCAGGCGCGATTTGGTGGGGGTGCCATCGAGCGAAATCATTTTGTGATCGAGGGCGCGCTGGTCGGCGGCATCGAGGCCGGCGACGGCTTTGCCGATTTCGGCGTTGGCGTTGGCAACGGCTTTCAAAACTCCTTTGCCGAGGTAGCGGGACTTATCGCCGTCGCGTAACTCAAGAGCTTCATGCTCTCCAGTGGAGGCGCCGGAAGGCACGGCGGCGCGGCCAACAGCGCCGGAGGTGAGAGTCACGTCGGCTTCGACGGTTGGATTCCCGCGCGAATCAATGACTTGGCGCGCATGGACTCGAGTTATTTTCGTGGACATTAGGTGAGTGCATCTCCTTGAGTGAAGAAAGATTTTACAGAAAAGCGGGGAGAAGAGCACGCTGCGCTTGATGGTCAAACGAAATTATTCCCAGCAGAAATTTATTCGTAACGCAGAGCGGTGACGGGATCGACGCGGGTGGCACGGCGGGCGGGAATATAGCAGGCAGCCAGGGCCACGAGCGTAAGCGTCACGGGCACCGCTGTAAACGTAAGCAAATCGGTCGATTCAATGCCGAACAACATAGTGCTCATGAAGCGAGTGAGAGCGAGACCGCCGAGAACACCGGTCAGCACCCCAACGAGTGTGATTTTCAATCCAAAGGCAATCACCGAGTGAAGGACCTGCTGCGGAGTGGCACCAATTGCCATGCGAATGCCGAACTCGCGGGTGCGGAGCGAAACCAGATAATTCATTACCCCGTAGACGCCGATGACGGCGAGAGCGAGTCCGATGGCGCCAAAAATTCCCAGCAGCATAGCTTGCGATCGGGGTCCGGCATTGGCGGTGGCAATGCGGGTGTCGAGTGTTTGCACATCGGTGACGGGTTGTTTTTTATCGATCGACCAGATGCGGTCTTGAATGACGGACGCGGCCAGCAACGGGTCCGTTTTGGTGCGGACAATCAGATAGATGCTATCGAGCTCGCGCGACTGGTACAGCGAGGCGTAAATTTCCGGCCGCGCTTCGGCGGTAGGATCTTGCCCGGTTTGCCTGGCGTTTCCCGCGACTCCGATGATGTGACCCCAGATGGGATGACCGGACTCCTTGCGTGCGGAAAAGCGCTTTCCCACCACGTTGACGGTGCCGAAATACTTACGGGCCAGCGATTCGTTGACGATAAACACGGGAGAACTTCCATTGCCGTCGGAGCCGTCGAAGTCGCGGCCCGCCAGCAGAGGAATTCCGAAGGTCTGGAAAAAGCCGGGAGAGACCCGGTTTGCCAATGCCGCTTGTCCCTCCTCATTGCTGCCATCGGTGAAGTGGGTGGTCTGGAAGGTTGACTCCGCGATCTCATCCGAAAGAGGGAAGACCATGCCGCCCGCGGCGGACTGAATGTCGGGAATGGCGCGCGCGCTGTCCAGAACCTGCTGCACAAAGGAAAGCGCTGCACCGGAATCTGGAAATCTGAACGTTGGAAATTCCATTTTCATGGTGACCAAGTGGTCGGGCCGGAAACCAAGGTCGTGTTTCAAAAGGCGGCCAAAACTTCGCAGGGCCAGCGTGGCGCCGAGTAATAAAACTATGGCAATGGCGATTTCTCCGACTACCAGCAACTGACGGAGCCAATTGTGACCGGAAGCGGAGCTGGAACCACCGGCGCCGACGCTGCTTTCCTTGATCACCGTGTTGGTGTCCTGGCCGGCGCTCAGAAATGCGGGAGCAATACCGGAAAGCAAAGCCGCAAAAACAGAAACGCCGAGCGTAAACCACGCGAGGTCCGCGTTGACGTGAATATCCTCAAGGCGGGGGATTTCCGGCGGAAGAATCGCGCGCAGGCCAAAAATGGTCCACTTGCTGACGAGCAGCGCGCAGGCTCCTCCAGCGAGGGCGATCAAAAGATATTCAACAACCAGTTGACGCACGAGCTCCGCTCTGGAAGCGCCCAGGGCGGTACGAATTGCAAACTCCCGCCTGCGTGCCCATCCGCGCGACAGAAAAAGATTGCTTACGTTGGCGCAAGCTATCAGCAGCACAAACGCGACGGCACATAGAAGTATGGACAGAGGCGTGCGAGCATCACCCAACAAGAATTGACGCAGTGAAGTGGCGCTTACAATCCAGCCTTTGTGGCCTTCAGGATATGACGCGGCCAAGCGCGCACCGATGACGCCAAGCTCGTTGTTCGCCTGGTCCAGGCTGATCCCCGGTTTCAGACGTCCGATCACCGAGCAGCTAAAGACTTCACGAGAGGTACGCTCTCTTTCACTGCCAATGAAGGGAACCCATACTTCAGATTGGGAAGCGTAGGGCAACGGCGGCTGGGCCGACATGACACCGACGACCTTGTGAGGCTGGCCGTCCAAGGTGATGGTCTTTCCAACGATACTCGGATCGGAGCCGAACCTCTCTTTCCAAAGCGGAAAACCAAGCAGCAACACGCGGCTGCCTGGGCGCATGTCGGAGGCCACGAAGGTTCGGCCGTACAGCGGCCGCATCCCGAGAACCGCGAAGAAATCCTCTGAGACCTCGATGTTCTCGATGCGTTGCGGCTTATCTTCGCCAGAGAATTCTTTCCAGGAGTCGCGATAAACAGCCATCGCGGAAAAAGATGAGGATGCAGAACGTACATCCAAAAAATCAGGGTACGACAGAGGCAAATTAGGGATGTCGAACGTGGCGACGCGGGCGGAAACTTCAACAAGCTGGGAAGGATGCGGGAAAGGCAAAGGGCGGAGGAGAACTGTATCGACGACGCTAAAGATGGCGGTGCTGGCGCCAATACCGAAAGCCAAAGTGAGGATCGCAACGATAGTGAAGGCGGGATTCTTCCGCAAGATGCGAAGACTGAAGCGTACATCCTGCAAAAAGCTATGCATAAACAATTCCGGCATTCGAACAGCGCTTATTCTAGCCGGACCAGATGAGAATAAAAACAAACGAATAATTAGTGCGATTTTACGTGATCGTTTTAGACAGCGAATGGCAGGATGTTTTTTTAATGCTTAGAACGTGGTGGTAAGGCGGACGAAGTAGCTGCGCGGAGGGGCGATGGCGTTTCCAGAGAAGAGGCCGTTGTAGTCGATGACGTTGAGGCGGTTGTTGAGGTTGCGGGCGTCAGCCTGCAGACGGACTTTCAGCGCATCCGATTTGTAAATCTCGGCTCCCAGGGAGACATCCACGGAGAGGGAGGGGCGCACACGCCCGCGATCGAAATTCAGGCGATCGATTACGCGCCGGCCGGATTCGGCGAGGGCCTCTTCCGGGGTTCCGGTAAATTCGAATGGCAAACCGCTGTCGGATTCTAGGCCGCCTGCGAGCCAAAGCCGGGGAAGAAACTGGTAGCGCACCCTGACGCGCACGGTGTTGCGCTGATCCTGCGAAATGGGAAATTTGCGGGTCAGCTGGCTGGCGGCGTCTGCGGCGTCATCGCCGAGAAATAGACCTCCGGTAACGGGAAGAGAAGCGCGGCCAAGCATGTACGAGTAGCTGGCAAAACCCGAGAACTTGTGCCAGTCGAGAATTTCCAGCTTGGCTTCGGCGCCGTAGATGTCCGCGCGGCGGAAAGAGATCGGGAAACTCACCGCGGTGCTCAGAAGCTGGTCGTCATCGGCGTAATTGCCGGCCTGCCGGCGGTAGCCATTGGCATCCAGCCGGAATTTTCCAAAAAAAGACTTGCTGGCCCCAAATTCAAAATAGTCGCCGCGCGAAGGCTCTACCGGCAGGCGCAAAACCTGGGGACTGAGCGAAACGATGCTGGCCGAGCTGGAGATCAGCAGGTTGGAGGACGAAGGGGTCTGAAAAATGCGGTCGTAGGACGCGTGCAAAAGCACATTCGCGGAGGAAAAGAATCGCGATATCGAAATGCGGGGACTGAAAGCTTGCTGATTAACGAGCAATTGATAATGGTCCCAGCGGAGGCCGGCGCTGACGTTCCACGCTCCCAGATGGATCAAATCCTGGGCATACGCGGACTGCTCGAGATCGGCTGACTGGCCTGCGAAGGAATAGGTGCGGGGGGTGGCCGCATCGAATTGCGAGGCATCTGTGATTTCGTCGCGAAATCGCTCACGCAAAAAAGTGTTGTCGGATTCTACGCCGGCTTTGAATTCGTGCCTGCCGTGATGAACGGAAATGCTGCCCTTGAAGTAGCCTTCGCGAAACGAATTGTTCTGGAAGGCGATGATGGGAGTGGAAAACGGATTGGAAGTCAGCTGGCTGGCGTTGTCGCGGAGCAGGCCTCGAAAATCGCCAATCACGTTGGGAGAAAAAATGTGCTGGTAAGAAATGACGCCCATGGTTTCGGAGTTGGCGCCATTCTGGAGCTGGCCGGCGGCTTGCTGAAGCTGCTCGTTGGGAATTTCGAAGCGCGAGAACTCGTGCCGAACACTCAGGCTCAGACGGTCGCTGGGGGTGAGGTCGCGTTCATAGCGCGCTGAATAGTCACCGGTGGTTCCCTTATTAGTGTAATTCTGGGGGACGACCGGATTCAGATAATAGCTGGTGCCGTCGCCGCTGCCGCTTACCGCAAAAACATTTTTTCCGCTGGCGTACTGGACAGTTGCGAAAGCGCCGGCAGAATTAAAACTACCGCCAGACAAAACCACTTGTCCGTGAAGCCCTGTCTGAGTGTCTTTCAGGGTGTTCACTTCAATTACGCCGCCCATCTTTCTTCCGTACTCGGCGGGAAATCCGGCGGTGTACACGCTCAGGGAGTCGATGTCGTCGGCTTCAATTTCCGGTCCAAAACTTGGGGAGCGATTATCGGTGAGGGGCATTCCATCCACCACCACCTGGGTTTGATACTCAGAACCACGCGGGTGCAGAACGGCGTTGCCTTCGTAGAGCCAGCCGGGCTGGCTGTTGATCAAGTCCTGCAAGGATCTGCCGGGGAGGGAACTGGTGCGTTGCTGGATGGTGTCGGCGCCGACGCGATTCACGGCCCCGGCGGCGGCGGGATCGATCAAAGTTTCCGTTTCGTTCACGAGGACCGAGGACGCTGCGGATGCGAGTGCCAGATGCACGGTGCGCTCGGCAGGCAGCGCCGAGCGAATTTCGATGGCATCGGACAAGGGCAGGAAACCTGATTTCTCGATGCGAATCTGGTACAGGCCGTAGGGGAGCCGCTTGGCGCGAATTTCTCCGGAGTCGTCGCTGGTGAAAACACTCTGGTATTGATTGGCGTCACAGCGAAGTTCAACGGTGGTCCGGGCGGCGAGCCCTTGAGGATCGAGCACCTTGAGGCGTAGCTCTCCTGTGTTGGTCTGGGCCAACAGAGGAGCTGCGGTCAAAATGAAAATCACCAGCCACCGTTTCATTGCGCTAGACCATTAGTTATGACGACTGCGGCAGGGAATAGGATTGCCGCGGTGCCACCTGGCGTGCCAGTTTCCCCACTCTATTCTAGCGGTTGAGAGCTGTCTGGGTCACAAACAATGGCGATGGTGATTGAGTAGTAGGCTGCGCGAGAGCCCGGTACGCAGCACCCTGACGCTTGCGGTGATCGAATCTGCGGGCATAAACTGCAGCGGAATTCAGGAGAAAAGTCGTGGTGGACAACGGGCAAGTTCGAGATTCAGTTTTGCAGGCGATTGGAAATACTCCGGTAGTGCGGCTGCGGAAGGTGGTGACGCCGTCGATGGGCGACGTGCTGGTGAAACTGGAGTATTACAATCCGACCGGATCGTACAAAGATCGCATGGCATTGGCGATGATTGAAGGGGCGGAGGCGCGCGGAGAGTTGCGGCCGGGTATGCGGGTGGTGGAGTGGACAGGCGGAAGCACCGGATCGTCGCTGGCGATGGTGTGCGCCATCAAGGGATATCGCTTCACGCCGATATCTTCGGACGGATTTGCAGATGAGAAGCTGCGGACGATGCGTTTGTTCGGCGCGGACCTGGAAATTTTTCCGGCGGAAGGCGGCAAGCTGGTGCCGGAGCTTTATCAGAAGATGAAACGACGCGCAGAAGAATTGGCGCAGGAGCCGGGGACGTACTACACGAACCAGTTCAACAATACGGATGCATTGCGCGGGTACATGGGGATCGGGAAGGAACTGGCGGAACAAGCGGGCCCCGGGTTGACGGCGTTCTGCGGAGGCGTGGGCACGGCGGGAATGCTCATGGGCGTATCGCGTGCGTTGAAAGAAGCGGGATGCAAGGCGCGCATCGTGGCGCTGGAGCCGGTGTCTTCCGCGGTGCTGACTACCGGGAAAGGCGGAGCGCACCGCGTTGAGGGGATTGCCGCGGGCTTCCGACCGCCGCATCTGAAAGATGGCGAATACAATGAAGTTCGGACCGTGGAAGAAGGAACGGCCCGCGAGATGGCGCGGCGATTGGCTAAGGAGGAGGGGATTTTTGCGGGGACGTCTTCGGGGCTGAATGTTGCAGCGGCATTGCAGTTGGCGCAGGAATTGGGGCCTGGCAGCACTGAGATCGGGGTAGTGAACATGAGGAAAGCGGAGCGCGTTTCGATGATGCGCTGAATGGCGTGCCATGACAGATCTGCTTTTGACACGCAGGTCTCAACGTGGATTCCGACGTCCGAAAAGCTATATCCAACCCCTCGCTTGATACGTTCCTCTCGCAAAATTCGTCGCGCGGACAGCAAAGGCAGGACAAATACCATGAGAACCGGCACAGCCAACGCCCATTTTATCGGATCCGAATGCTGCAGGCTGACTAACCAATCTATGTCGGGAGACCCTCGAACTAGCGAAAAAACCGCAAACGCGAAAAACAACAGAGTGAGCCCGGCCCAAATGTAAAGAATTTTGCGAAGGACCATCGCCGTAAGTGCGACGCTCAAACGATAGACATCCCAGTAGCGGAGCTTAACGAAGACGGAAATAACCGCTGGTTCGAGCATTCCCGCACAAGGTATCACAGCCGACTGAAGCTGGAACGCGTGGCATAGGATTTGTTATGCCGATTCGGGTTCTTCGATCAGGGATTCCTGGCGGACGACTACTACTATGCCGGAGTCGGTGACGTGGAAGCGGCGTTTGTCGGCCTCCACGTCATAGCCGATTTCGGTGCGCTCGGGCAGGCTGACGTGGCGGTCAATGATGGCGCGGCGGATGCGCGAGTGGCGGCCCACGTTCACGTGGTTATAGATGATGGATTCGGAGACTTCCGAATAGCTGTTCACGCGTACGTCGGCGCCGAGAACGGACTTCATGACCCGGCCTCCTGAAATGATGGAGCCGCCGGCGACGATGGAATCGAGCGCCACGCCCATGCGCTCGGGATCGGCGAAAACAAATTTCGCGGGCGGGTATTGATGGATCCAGGTACGCAGCGGCCAGGAAGTGTCGTACAGGTTGAAAACGGGCGACACGCTCACCAGGTCCATGTTGGCTTCGTAATAGGCGTCGAGCGTGCCGACATCGCGCCAATACAAAGCGTCTTTGCGATTTTCGTCGACGAAATTGTAGGCGAAGACGCGATGCTTGGAAATGATGCGCGGGAGAATGTCTTTGCCGAAGTCGTGACGCGACTTGGGGTCCTCGGAATCGGCCAGCAAAATCGGGATCATCAGGTGGGTATTGAAAATGTAGATGCCCATGGAGGCGTTGCAATGCCCGGGATGGTGCGGAGATTCCTTGGGAGTTGGGGGTTTTTCTTCGAAACCGGCGATGCGCCAGTCTTTGTCGGTTTCGATCACGCCAAACTGTAGAGCGGCTTCTTCGACGGGAATCTGGATGGTGGCGACGGTGACGTCGGCTCCCGAATCGACATGCTGTTTAAGCATGCGGCTGTAATCCATTTTATAGATGTGATCGCCGGACAAAATGAAAACGTATTTGGAGCGTTCGCTGCCGATGGAATAAATGTTCTGGTACACGGCGTCGGCGGTGCCCTGATACCACTGCTGGGAGACGCGCATCTGCGGGGGAAGAACTTCGATGTATTCGCCCAGCCCGGCGAGCGGCGACCATCCCGCGCGGATATGGCGATTGAGGCTGAGGGCTTTGTACTGGGTGAGAACAAAAACCCGGCGCAGATTGGAATTGATGCAGTTGGAAAGGGTGATGTCAATGATGCGGTAGAGTCCGCCGAAGGGCACGGCAGGCTTGGCGCGGTCGCGCGTCAGCGGCCACAAGCGTTCGCCTTGACCGCCGGCGAGAAGGACTCCGATGGCGTCGCGCATATCGGACATGGACTGACCCCCGGGGATGTCTTTACGAGCGGGTAAATTCTAACAGCAAGTGTGAAGAGGAGTGCAAGTGACGGTAGGGAAGTGGGTGCGAGGTCTGCTGGCCACGAGAAGCAGGCGCCTCACCCGCATGGGAAAGCGGCGACTTCGCAACGAACAAGTTGGTTTGATTTTGACGATGAGATGAATGTGGCGGTTGGGCGCTCCTATTACTGCAGAAGAACTCCAGTACCGAATGATTAACGCCGAGAGTTGCGGAGGAGGTACTTGGCGAGGTCAGAAAGATTTCTTGACTTTAGGGCCTCCAATTGATTAGAAGATGCCAACAGCCTCGTGAGACAATACATGCCATACGGCGCGGATGCTGGGCGTCGTCAGAAACCAATCCTAACCGGATTGGGGGTGACTCTAAATTGGCAGAAGTAATTATCCAGGAGAGTGAATCTCTGGAAAATGCACTGCGCCGCTTTAAGCGCAAAGTGCAGCAGGAAGACATCATCAAGGAAATAAAGAAGCACAGCTTCTACATGAAGCCCGGCGAGAAGCGCCGGACCAAAGAAGCGCTTTCGCGGAAGCGACTACGCAAGAAGCAGCGGCGGGAAGCGGATTAATTCCGTTTCACGACACAGCTCGGCGCGGCACTTCCGAGAATCAGGCCCCAGTCAGGCAAGTAGTTTTGGGTTTAGTTCGGCTTCACGTTAGCAGGCCCTTGGGAACCGCCCCGGCGTCCCCGGAACAGGCGCAACCACGCAGTGGGAAATTCCACGGAATCCGGCCTCGGCGCGTAAGCTGCCCCATCCCCTCGCCTCACTTGGGCCGAGGGGAGCGCCTCATGGAATATCACGATCGGGTCCTGAAGTGTTCGGAGTGCAGCGCCGAGTTTATTTTTACCGCCGGCGAACAAATGTTTTTCGCCGACAAAGGCTTCAAGAACGAACCCAAACGGTGTAAGGGTTGCAAAGCAAGACGCGCCGAAGGTGGCGGCCACGCCAATGGCGGCGGTTTGCAGGTGCGCTCGGAAACCAAGACAAATTGTTCACAGTGCGGCAAGGAAACGACTGTGCCGTTCCGGCCGACGCAGGGACGCCCGGTGTTTTGCCGGGAATGCTTTCAGCAGCGCCGGTCCATGGGCGCGGCGTAATTTCAGTTTCGTTGTTACGGCCGATCACGACGGATTCGAAGGGGACAGCAAGCGATTGTGTCCCCGTTAATCTTCCCGCCGAACCATATCTCCTTCCCACTCACTTTCAGACGTAAAGTCGCACGGCTTCGTTTTGAATTCACTGTCGTTCCGATGTAGTTTTATGAATGAGAAGCGTATGATACGCGTCTCGCGTTTTGCGCTACGGTGTAGCGAATCGCAAGCGTCCAAAGGCCACAACATGGCTCACCGTTTTACCATCGGCGTCGAAGAAGAATTCCAGATTATTGATCCGGCTACATGCGAGCTGCGTTCGCACGTGATGCAACTGGTGTCGGCAGCTTCGCCGAGCATTGTGGAGCAGGTGAAGCACGAGATGCACCAGTCCATCGTGGAGACCGGCACGAATATCTGCGACAGCGTGCACGAGCTGCGCATCGAGATGCACCGTACGCGCGGGGAGCTGGTGGCGGCGGCGGAACGTTCAGGTTTGCAGGTGGCGGCGGCAGGCACGCATCCTTTTTCCAGCTGGATCGACCAGGTAATTTCTCCCGGGGAGCGCTATCAAAATATTATTGAAGAGCTTCAGCAACTGGCGCGTTCGCTGCTGATTTTTGGCATGCACGTACACGTGGCCATGCCCGACAAGCAGACCACCATAGATATGATGAACATGGTGCGCTACTTCCTGCCGCACTTGCTGGCGCTTTCCACCAGCTCGCCATTCTGGATGGGACGCAATACCGGCCTCAAATCTTTCCGTACCACGGTGTTTCGGAGATTTCCGCGCACCGGCGTGCCGGAACAGTTCGAATCCTGGAGCGCGTACGAAAATTTCGTCAACCTGCTGGTGAAATTGAACTGCATCGATACCGGGAAGAAAATCTGGTGGGATGTGCGGCCGCATCCCACGTTTGGCACGCTGGAATTTAGGATGTGCGATGTGGCTACCAAGGTAGAAGAAGCCGTGGCCATCGCGGCGTTGACGCAGGCCTTAGTGGTTAAGCTGCATCGCCTGTATACCGGCAACATGAGCTTCCGCCTGTATGGGCGCGCGTTGATTGAGGAAAATAAATGGCGCGCGGCGCGTTATGGAATTGAAGGCAAGCTGGTCGACTTCGGAAAAGAGACGGAAGTACCCATGCGCGAACTGATTCCCGAATTGCTGCAATTTGTGGATGACGTGGTGGACGAACTGGGCAGCCGCAGCGCGGTGGAATACGTGCATACCATCATGAACGAAGGCACCAGCGCGGAGCGGCAATTGCGCGTGTACCAGGAAACGGGAGATTTGAAAGCGGTGGTGCGGCACCTGGTAAATGAGACGCGCGGGGGCGTGACCCAGCCGCAGGCTTCGGCTCAAGTCATCAACTAGCCTACTGGTTACGAAGCATTTTTACTTTCCGTGCTGCACGGTCCGCAAGCGAGTTGCTAGAACGAGTGATTTTATCCTGGAGAAACGGCAATGAAGAAAGTGGGCCTGTTGTGCGGTCGCGAGTTTAGCTTTCCTCCAGCGTTTATCGAACGGGTAAAGACGCTGGGGTCGAAAGACGGCGTCACCGCGGAATTCGTAAAGCTGGGCGGGACGCGTATGGACGAGCCCGCGAAATACAGCGTGATCGTGGACCGCATTTCACATGAGGTGGAGTATTACCGGGGGTACCTGAAGCACGCGGTGCTGCAGGGAAGTTATGTCATCAACAATCCATTCTGGTGGACGGCGGACGACAAGTATTTCAACTACTCGGTGGCAGCGAAACTGGGCATCGCGATTCCCAAGACGGTGTTGTTACCGCAAAAAGGGTATCCGAAAGATGTGGATATCAACGCGGAGTCGCTGCACAACCTGGAATTTCCGCTGGACTGGGACGCGCTGCTGGATTATGTGGGGCGGCCAGCGATTCTGAAACCGTATTCAGGCGGGGGCTGGAAGCACGTATATAAGGTGCACACCAAGGAAGAATTATTCGCGGCGTACGATCAGACTTCGCCGTATTGCATGACGCTGCAGGAGTTCATCAACTTCGGCAAATATGTGCGGTGTTTTACATTCGGCAAGATGGATATTCTGCCGGTGCACTACGATCCGAAGGACAGAAAATACCTGGTGGATCACAAATATCTTTCCGCGGAGCTTGGGGAGCGGGTGGTGCGGGATGCGCAGACCATCAACCAGGCACTGGGCTACGAAATGAATACCATTGAGTTTGCGATTCAGGATGGCGTGCCGTACGCGATCGATTTTCTGAATCCGGCGCCGGATTTCGAGCGCGACCGCATCACGGAATTTTATTTTGAGCAGGTGGTAGACAAGATGGCGCGGCTGGTCATTGACCGGGCGTTGACGGGAGAAGCTTCCAACTCCTGGCCACGCTGGGAATCGATGTTGGGGAAAGCGGCGGGCCATGCCGGCGCGGGACCGGCGGGATTCACCGGCGCGCCACAACCGAAAGGCGCGCAGCCGGTGACTGCAGGCCAAAGCGCGGCGACACTGGCTGCGGGGGCACCGGGGCGACCTGGCCCGAACAGTCCGGTGGAGCAATCGGCAGTGTTGCCGCCATCGCTATCGCCGTCGCAGTCCCGTCTGGCGGCACCTAATGCCACTTCGGCGACGAAAGCCTCCAGGACGAAAATTAAATGAGCACGGCTTCGCAGCAGCCTTCGGGCGGAACAGCGGCGGAATTCTGGGACGCGCTGTTGCGCCCGGCGCTGGAAGCCGATCACTCTTTCGCTGACAACTTTCTGAAAGAGCTGCGCGCCGAGCGATTGACGTTTGGCGACCGGGTTCACTGCCCTTTCCTGCGGCCATTTTTTCTTTCTCCTGAAGAAGAGAAGCGTGTGCGGCCGGTGGCCGAGACGATTGCGGAGCTGGGGGAGCGCGTCACCACGGCGGCGCTGGCGGACAAGAGCCTGCTGGCACAATTTCATCTGCGCCCGGAAGAAGAGCGGCTGGCGCGATTGCCGGCGGGGTATGGACGGGTGAGCACTTCTTCGCGCCTGGACGCGTTTCTGCTGCCGGAGTCGTTGAAATTTGCGGAGTACAACGGGGAATCGCCGGCTGGCGCGGGCTACTCAGAAACTCTTGGCGAGATTTTCAGCGAACTGCCGTTGATGGCGCAATTTTCTCAGCAGTATGAAGTACATGGTTACCCGTTAAGCGCGAAACTTCTGGATGCGCTGGTGATGAGTTATCTGGATTGGGGGGGCACGAGCAAGCGCCCGCAGATTGCCATCGTGGATTTCCGAGGAGTGCCCACCTGGCGGGAATTTGAAATTTTAAAGGACCGCTTTGAGAAAATGGGCGTGCCTACGTTGGTGGCTGACCCTCGGGATCTGGTTTTTGATGGAAAAAAGCTGACAGTCGACGGCAAGAATATTGACCTGGTGTATCGCCGCGTGCTGATGAACGACATTGTGGCGCGGCCAGCGGAATGCGCGGCACTGGTCAAAGCCTATACCGCCAATGCGGTGTGCGTGGTGAATTCGCTGCGCTGCAAAATTCCGCATGTGAAAACATTTTTCGCGGTGCTGACCGACGAACGCAACGGAGGACTTTTTTCGCACGATGAGCGCAAGATGATTGCGCGGCACGTGCCGTGGACGCGGGTGGTTGCGGATGTGAGCACCGCGCATTACGACCAGCCGGTGGACCTGCTGTCTTTCATCCGCAAGGAGCGGGAGAATCTGGTGTTGAAGCCGAGCGACGAGTACGGCGGCACAGGGGTCACGCTGGGTTGGGAAACCAGCGAAGGCGCGTGGGACACGGCTATTCAGGCGGCGATTTCCGGAAGCGCCGCGGAAGCCGGCGGAAACTGCTGGATTGTTCAGGAACGCATCCCCATCAGGCGCGAAGTGTTTCCGTTCATCGCGGCGAATGGCCGCGTGGAATTCCGCGACATGCTGGTGGATTTCGCTCCATATTTGTTTCGCGGGAAATTGAGCGGCTACCTGACGCGGCTGAGCGCCACGGGGCTGGCCAATGTGACCAGTGGCGGCGGGCAAGTGCCGGCGTTTCGAGTGACGAAGAAGCAGGCGCGGTCGAACAACTAAACGTAGGCGCGAAATAGAGGAAAACTGAATGCATACCGCGACCTCACGCAAGGTAGGATTAATTACTCGACTTCCGTGGGCAATTCTCCTCTGTGTTCTGGGAACAACCCTCTACGCTGACGATAGAGACAAAATCGCCCTGTCAACGGTTGCAGAACGGGCCGTCCAAAAATCCAAATTAACCCTTCCCGGGAGCAGGCCTTTCCATCTGAAAGCGGTGATCGTCGAAACTACCAATCCCAATCCAGAATATGAAGCGAAGATCGAGGAATACTGGGTTTCACCGACGAAGTGGAAGAGGACGATAGATTCTGAAAGATTTTCGCAGAGCACCGTAGTTAATGGAGAGGCGGTTTCTGAAAAAAATAGCAGCGACTATTTTCCTCTATGGCTCAACCAACTTGTGAGTGCAATGGTTGACCCTCTCCCCATATTGAACGTCCTTAAACAGTCAAAGAGTAGTATGCCAAATCCTCATAGCGCGCCGAATGGCACAACCTGCGCAGACTTGCATGCGAGGGTGGATCGCTGGGTGATTTGCTTCACCAGGGATGGCTTGCTCCAGTCCGTTTTCACCAAGGGTTACGCAACGGAAATACGAGATTACAAAAATTTCAGTGATAAAAGGGTTGCACGCCGCATCACCATCGATCCGGAAGTAGGAACGACCATTGAAGCGCGAATTACGGAATTAACCCAATTGGACGATATTGACGAAGCTATGTTCGCGGTAGCAGACGCTACTCCATCCGCGGAGCGCATAAGGAGTGTCAGAATAGACGAAGATGTGTTTAGAAAATTATCCATCGGGAGTACGGAAATTAATTGGCCACCCACCGGGGGCGGACCTGCGACTGGTGGATGTGCGGTTTATGCATCCGCTGACAAGATGGGAAATGTCCGAGAAGTGTGGCCGGAAGGGTGTGATAGCACCGGACTCGAAGCGCCTTTGCGCGAAGCGGTAAGAAAGTGGCATTTGAAACCAGCGATCTCTGATGGCGTACCCGTGCAGGTGGAAGCGTTGTTAGGGTTCACGTTTAACACTCAGGTGGACAATTCACATCCGCAATCCGAGCTCTCGGACGATGAAGCGCGGAGGCTTGCGATAACTAGTCCGGACCCCGTATTTCCGGATGGCAGCGTCACGCGGGATTCGGACATCGTGGTGCAAATATCTGTCGACGAAGGAGGGACAGTCACGGGCGTCGGAAATCCTCGTTCTCTGCCAACTCCAGTGTTCCTTGCGGCGTCCGCCGCTGTCTCCAGATGGCGCTTCAAGCCGTTCTTAAAGAACGGTCAGCCCCAATATTTTCATGCCAATATTAATTTTCGAGTAAATAAGTAAGGCTTCAATTGCGACGTACTGTTTAGCCGGGAGTAAATCCACAGCAAGGGCCCTCCATGGACTATCGGAAAATCCTACTTCTAATGTTTGCAACCGCGTCGTGGGCCTCGGTGCAGGGAACGAAGCCTATGGCGGAACGGGTAGCCGCGCAGAATGCGGTATTTGAAGAACAGTACGAATCGGACTTGCGATTTTTGCCGGAGCGCGCGACTTCGTTTGGAGATTATCGCTACAACGACAAGCTGGACGATTATTCGCTGGATGGCGTTGCGCAGCGGCACAAGGCGGACGAGGCGTTTGTGGCGCGGATTAAAGCTATTTCCACTTCGGGTTTCACGGACCAGGACGAGCTATCGCACAACCTGCTGATTCGCGTACTGCAGCAGCGCATCGCGGATTACGATTTGAAAGAGTACGAGATGCCCATCAACCAGCAGAATGGCGTCCATACCAAGCTGGCGGACCTGCCTTTGGCGGTGCCGCTGGATTCCGTGAAACATTACGAGGACTACATCGCGCGACTGCACCAGATTCCGCGGGCGCTGACGCAGACGACTGAACTGTTGCGAGCCGGAATGAAGGACAAATTGATGCCGGTGAAATTTCTGGCGGAAAAGATTCCAGTGCAGTGTCAGGGGATTACGGATGCCGACCCGTTTTTATTGCCGACAAAAAAATATCCGCCGGGCATTTCGCTGGGAGAGCAGAAGCGCCTGACGCAGCAGATTACCGACGCCGTCCAGAAGGAAGTCCTCCCTGCATATAAAATGTTCGCAGAATTCGTGGGTACGAAATATGCGCCGGAAGGGCGCACCACGCTGGCAATTACATCGCTGGCCGATGGCCAGAAGCGCTACCAGAATAATATCTACGGGCGAACCACCACGCGGATGACCGCGAATGAAATACACCAACTGGGGCTGCGAGAAATCGAGCGCATTGAAGCGGAAATGTTGACTATCGCGATGAAAGAAGGGTTCGCGGACCTGGCATCTTTTCGCGCGTCGCTGAAGACCAATAAAAAATATATTCCGACTTCGGCGGAGCAGATCCTGGATGATTTCCGGCACTACATTGCGCAGATGGAGCCGAAGCTGCCGGAGCTTTTCACGTTGTTGCCGAAGTCGCCGGTGACGGTGGAAGCGGTACCGGAATTCCAGGCCGCGGCGGCGACGCATTACGTGACTGGCACGCCAGACGGCAAGCGGCCGGGGCGCGTGGTGGTGGCCACGTCGCGCTTTGCCGATCGTTCGCTGGTGGATGACGAGGCAGTTGCGTATCACGAAGGCGTTCCCGGGCACCATATGCAGCTCTCGGTGCAGCAGCAGTTGACGGGCCTACCGAAATTTCGCCAGCACAATCTGGGGTTGAACGCGTACTCCGAAGGCTGGGCGCTGTATTCGGAAGTCCTGGGCAAGGAAGTGGGCTTTTATCAGGATCCCGTTTCGGACTATGGACGGTTGTCGTCGGAACTCTTTCGCGCGGTGCGACTGGTAGTGGACACCGGAATCCATTCGAAAGGCTGGACACGCGAGCAGGTGGTGGAATTTATGCGCAAGTCGGGCGCGGTGGACGAACCGACGATTCAAAGCGAGACGGACCGTTATATTTCGTGGCCGGCGCAGGCGCTGAGTTACAAGCTAGGGCAGCTGAAGTTCAGGGAGCTGCGTGAACGTGCGCAAAAAAAACTGGGCGCGAAGTTTGACATCCGCAAGTTCCACGACGAGATGCTGGATGGCGGGATGCTGCCCCTGGACATGCTGGACGCGCGCACCGATCGCTGGATCGCGGAACAGGACAAATAGACGCAGGCCGTCGCCGTAGGTAGGACACGAAGCGGCACGGGGCCGGACGTGGCGCTTAACTCCGCGAGCTAATTTCTATAAAATATGTTGATGCGCAATTCATTTGACAGCGCCAAAAGCGAGCTGATGCCTGGCGCCAAAAACGCAGTGGAGACTTGTCTGGCGGTGCGCGCCGGTGAATCCGTCGCTTTGATTGCCGATGAGGTGAGCAAGCCCGTGGCCGCGAGCCTAGCGGCGGCGCTGGACGAGCGCGGCGCGATTTACAGTCCATTTTTGCTGGAAGACTTTGGACCTCGACCGATGTGCGAAGCTCCCCCTGAGATTTTGAACGCCCTAGAGACCACGGACGTGGGGATCCTTTGCATGACCCCACAGCCCGGGGAGCTGGGCGCGCGCATGGCCATCGTAAAAATTGTGGAGCGCCGGCAGATTCGCTACGCGCATATGGTGGGCGTCACCGCGGAAATCATGCAGCAGGGCATGCGCGCGGATTACCGTATGGTGGACCGATTAAGCGACAAGCTGCGCGAACGCATGCTGCGCGCCGAAACGCTTACGGTGAAAAGCGCCGCCGGCACGAACATCGCGGCGCATTTTGACCCGGGGCTGGACTGGGTAAAAACCAGCGGGCTGATCAGCCCTCGCTATTGGTCTAATCTTCCGGCGGGAGAAGTTTTTACGACTCCGGCGACCGTAGATGGGACTTTTGTCTGCGATGCCACCGCGGGCGACCACTTCAATGGGAAATACGGCGACCTGCAAGCCACGCCGCTCGTTCTGGAAATCAAGGAAGCGCGTCTGGTTCACGCGGAATGCGCGCGCAAGGATCTGGAGCAGGAATTCTGGGATTATTGCCACACTGACGGAAATAGCGATCGCGTGGGGGAACTGGCGTTTGGCACGAATCTGGGATTGTCACAAATGATCGGTGTACTGCTGCAGGATGAAAAATTTCCCGGCGTGCACCTTGCGTTCGGGGATCCTTATGGCAGCCAGACACATGCGGATTGGGCTTCGAAAACCCACGTGGATGTACTGACGCGCAGGTGCGACGTGTGGATAGATGATGACCAGGTAATCAGCCACGGGCGCTACCAGCTCGACCACCTGGGCCTCTCCTGATTTACGCGAGCGCTGGAGATCCGGTGCGTTTAAGTAACGCCGCCCAAGGATTGCAGCAGCCACGTGGCGCTTCGGAGCCGGCTTGCCGATGAGTTAAACTAACGTTGTGCCGAAATTCAAAAAACATATTTTTGTGTGCATGAATCAGCGCGAGGAGGGACACCCGCGCGGCTGTTGCGATCCCACGGGACAGGGAGAGGTACAGCGCCTTTTCAAGACGGGTCTGGCGAAGCGCGGAATCAAAATGGTGCGCGCAAATAAATCGGGATGCCTTGATCAGTGTGAACTGGGACCGACCGTCGTGGTTTATCCGGAAGCGGTATGGTACGGGCACGTCAAACCGGAAGATGTGGACGAAATCATTGAGTCGCACATTGCCGGCGGCCAGCCGGTAGAACGACTGGTTATTCCGAACGCGGTCCTGAATACAACGCACAAAAAATAATAGCGGCGAAGCAGTCGAAGCTGACCGGCGCAGAAACGAATCAAAAAGAAATCGGCGGAAGCAGTGAGCGTTCCGCCGATGCTTTTCTAGCCGGTGCAATCCAACCAGGTCAATTAGCGATGATCGCGATCCCGGTCTCTATCGCGGTCTCTGTCCCGGTCATGATCGTGGTCACGCCAGCGGTCGCGGTCGCGGTCTCGGCGGTCACGATCCCAACGATGGTCATGTTCAAAGCGCCCCCGGTCACCGTTCCAGTAACCGGCGTAGAACTGGCCGCCTTCATAGCGAGGGCCCACCCACGCGGCACCTGCGTATGGGGGCCGCGTCCAATACCCAGCGTGCCAGCGATAATGCCTGCCGACCGGATACCAGTAACCGTCAACCCAGTAGTAGTCCGGCCCTGGTGCGACGGGGCGCACGCGGACGTAGCGAGGACGCGGTGGAGGGCCGATTCTGATACCCACTGCGACTTGCGGCGCGCTGAAAGCTGGGGATCCGCCCAACAACATGCCGGCAAGCAATGCAGTTCCAAAAAGTTTTCTCATCATGCTCATACCGATCTACCTCCCTTTTGTATTGAACACGTGCGCTGGAAAAAATTCTCGCCTCGGAGTTCGCGGGACAAAGATCTCGAGGTGGGGTCTTGGAAAGAGGCTATGCGAGGTCAGAAAGGGTCTCAATAAGGGAAAGCCTGTAGGTGTGTCGCATGTCGCACCATGAAACACAGTGTGCGACACAAGCTGCGGCGCAGTGGCGACGGGGTCTGTAGATGCGCTCATCGTACATTGTTTGGTAGAACACGTCAGCGAACCGGCCCGGGGGCGGCTGCGGACGGGGTGCTAATCTGAAGGCAGACGACCTAGATTCTTACGGCCAGCGCAGCGTATGAACCCCTTCGACTCTACGATCATCTCGTTTCTGAATGGTTTTGCGCGTCACTCGGTATTTTTTGACACGCTGGTAACCATGATCAGTGGCGACGACCTCCTTAAAGGTGGCGTAGTTGTAGCACTGATCTGGGGAGCATGGTTTCGGCCAAGCACGCAGCAGCGCGAGAATCGACGTTTTCTGATATTTGGAATTGTGGCGTGCCTCGTTTCGGTCATCATCGCTCGCGGACTGGCGCACGAATTGCCTTTTCGCGAACGCCCGTTCGCAAACCCGACGCTGCACTTTCAGACGCCTTATGGTCATAGTGAAGAAGATCTGATTAAGTGGAGTTCTTTTCCCAGCGACCATGCCGCCGCTTTTTTTGCGCTGGCGATATCAATACTTTTCGCCTGGCGCGCTGCGGGAATTGTGGCGATGTTCTATGTATTTATTGTTATCTGCTTGCCGCGCCTCTACCTGGGATTCCATCACCCGACCGATTTACTGGCCGGAGCGTTCATCGGGCTGGGCATCGCATCGCTGGCGCATATTGCGGTGTTGCGCAGAAAAATTGGCGAAAATGCCGAGTGGTGGCTGGAGCAATCGCCTACGAGTTTTTATGCCTGCTTCTTTATTTTGACATTTCAAATCGCAACAATTTTTGAGTCTACCCGCGAGATCGCTCATTTCTTTTTACTTCTGGCCAGTCCACATAGATAGAACGGTTCTTTTCCTTTCATGCTTACGCATTTCAAACTTCAGCCAGTTCAGGCAGAATGTCTGCGACTCAGGGAGACCCTATGAATCGCAGCATGGTCGCAGCATGGATATGTGCGGGTGGATTGTCGTTGGCGCTGGCTGGCACGCAAAAGGTAAATCCAGTTTCGGCGGACGAACCAGCACTGGCGGGATACTCCGCGGAGTCTTCGCGGACGCGAACGGCAGTGGGAAGAGAAATTCCGCGAAATTCCCAGTCCAGAGAACCAGCGCGAATTCATGAAGCGCCTTTCCGCCCGGCCGCACCACGTGGGCTCGCCGTACGACAAAGAAAATGCCGAGTGGATTGCCGCGAAGTTCAAGGAATTTGGGTGGGACACGCACATCGAGCAATTTGACGTGCTGTTTCCCACGCCGCTGGAACGCGCCGTGGAACTGGTGGACGGCGGGCCAAAATTTATCGCCAAGCTGCAGGAGCCGGCGCTTAAGGAAGATCCGACGTCTGATCAGCACGCGGAGCAGTTGCCGACTTACAACGCGTATTCGAAAGATGGCGACGTAACCGCGCCGCTGGTGTACGTGAACTACGGAGTGCCAGAGGATTATAAGCAACTGGAACGGATGGGAATTTCCGTGAAGGGCAAGATCGTGATCGCGCGGTACCTGCATTCCTGGCGGGGTATCAAGCCCAAAGTGGCGGCCGAGCACGGCGCGGTGGGTTGCCTGATTTATTCCGATCCGCAGGACGATGGGTATGCGGAAGGCGAAACATTTCCTGAGGGCGCGTGGCGTCCCAGGGATGGAGTGCAGCGGGGAAGCGTGGCGGACATGCCTTCTTATCCGGGCGATCCGCTGACACCGGGAGTGGGCGCGACCAAAGACGCCAAGCGCCTGAAAATTGAAGATGCGGCGACGATTACGAAAATTCCGGTGCTGCCGATATCTTATGGAGATGCGCAGCCGTTGCTGGCGGCGCTGAGCGGTCGGGTGGCTCCCGAAGATTGGCGCGGCGGCCTGGCGATTACTTATCACGTGGGACCGGGGCCGGCAAAAGTTCACCTCAAGGTGAAGAGCGACTGGAAAATCCGGCCGGTGTACGACGTGATCGCGAAAATTCCTGGCGCCACTACTCCTGATGAGTGGGTGGTGCGCGGAAATCATCACGACGCCTGGGTGAACGGGGCCGAAGATCCAACTTCAGGAATGGTGGCGGAACTGGAAGAAGCGCGCGGATTGGGCGAATTATTAAAGGCCGGGTGGAAACCGAAGCGCACGATTATTTATTGCGCGTGGGACGGCGAAGAGCCGGGGCTTGCTGGGCTCGACGGAGTGGGCGGAAACGCACTACGACGAATTGCGGGCGCACGCGGTGGCGTATATAAACACCGACGGAAATGCCCGTGGCTATCTGGGGATCCAGGGTTCGCACACGCTGGAAAAATTCAGCAATGACGTGGCGCGGGACATCGCTGATCCGGAAACCAAGCTCTCGGCGTGGAAGCGCAATCACCTGAAGGAAATCTCCGATGCGAAAACGCCGGAAGAGCGGAGGAAGATTCGGGAGCGGGCAGACGGACGCATAGACGCGCTGGGATCCGGCTCGGATTTCACGGCGTTTCTGCAGCACGACGGCGTGGCGTCTTTGAATATTGGTTTTGGGGCGGAAGACGGCGGCGGGATCTATCACTCTATTTACGATGATTTTTACTGGTACACGCATTTCAGCGACACGGATTTTCGCTACGGGCGGGCATTGTCGCAGACGGTAGGTACAGCCACTTTGCGATTGGCAGACGCGGAATTGCTGCCGTTCGAATTCGGAAATTTCGCCGACACGATGGAGACATACGTGAAGGAACTGAAGACGCTGGCGCAGAAGACGCAGGCGGACATTCAGGAACGTAACCGCGGAGATAGAAGAAGGCGTGTTTCAGGCCATCGACGATCCCAAGAGACCGCTCGGTGTGCCCATTGCGGAAGCGGCGGCCCCGGTTCTGAATTTTGCGCCGCTGGAGAATGCGTCGATCGCTCTGAACCGCAGCGCCGCGGAATATCGCAAGGCATACGAAAAGGTGAATCTCAACGGTGGCAGTGCGCTGGCATCGGCTTCCTTGACGTGATGTGAACAAATTGCTGATGGAGAGCGAACGTAAATTAACGAACGCGCAAGGGCTGCCGAACAGGCCGTGGTTCAAGCACCAGATTTACGCACCGGGCTTTTACACCGGGTATTCGGTGAAGACCATGCCGGCCGTTCGCGAAGCCATTGAATCGAAACAATGGAAGTTGGCGGACGAGAGCATCGTGCTGGTGGCTCAGGTGCTGCAGAACGAAGCGGAATTGATTTCCGAGGCGGCTGCAAAATTGAGCGCGGCCGCGAAGTAGCGTTCACGTCCATTTTCATCGCAGAAGAAAACCTGCACGTCCCGCCGCAGAGGTAATTAAGCGTGCCTTCATACAATCTCGCGCTAGTCGGATGTGGCAACGTGGGCCGCGCGTTTCTGCGCGTACTGGTGGCCAAAGAGGCGGAGTTGCGGAGACGCTACGACATTCGCTGGCGTTTAACCGGAGTTGCTACGCGGCGATGTGGATGGCTCGCCGACCCGCACGGATTTAATCCCATCGCGATCATTAATGGCCACTGGCCGTCGCCACGTGAGGCGCAGCCCGGGAATGTGGGCGAGTGGCTGGAGAAATCGCACGCGGATGTGCTCATCGAAGCCAGCCCGTTGAATGTGCAGAACGGGCAGCCGGCGATTGAGCACCTGAAGGCGGCGCTGGAGTTTGGGGCGCACGCGCTGACGGCGAACAAGGGACCGATCGTCTATGCCTTCGAAGAGCTGACTAAACTTGCCGCGGACAAAAAGAAAAAATTTTTGTACGAGTCCACGGTGATGGATGGCGTGCCCATCTTTTCGATGTTTCCGCTGGGATTGCCGGCTGTGGATTTGCGCGGATTTCACGGGGTGCTGAATTCCACGACCAATGTGGTGTTGACGGAAATCGAGCGAGGGCTTTCGTTTGATGAAGCGGTCAAGCGCGCTCAGGCCATGGGCATTGCGGAGACGGATCCGTCGGCGGATGTGGACGGATGGGACGCAGCCTTTAAAGTGGCGGCACTGGTGATTGTGCTGATGGGCGTGCCGGTGAAGATAGAGCAGGTGCGACGAACGGGAATTCGCGAGTTGAGCGAGGAAAAAATTCGCTCCGTGCGTGGAGCGGGCATGCGTTACAAACTGGTGTGCCGCGCGGAGCGCCGAGGTACTAGGCGTGGAATGCACGGTGGCGCCGGAATTATTGCTGGCGGGGGATCCGCTGGCGAATCTGGAAGGTTCGAGCTCGGCGATTCGTTTTGATATGGATGTGTTTGGGTTGTCCATCGTGGAGCACAACCCAGGGATTGACGCGACCGGTTACGGGCTCGTTGCGGATCTGGTTCGCGCCGTGCAGGCTTGATTTATTTTCCGGAGAGGCGTTTGTCGAAGTTGGCGACGCTGGGTGGCACTGGAAGAGTCGGCGTCGCAGCGAGCGTCGCGAACCGGCTCACCGGCGGCGAGGCGCAGCGGCAGCAGCCCGGCCCATACGGGCAAAACGTAATCCGGCTCATCGTCCTGCACGTCGCCGGTGCGCATTTTGGCGGAAACTTCCTGGAGCGGCAGGCGCAGAATGCTGGTGGCTTTCAGTTCTTTTTCGCTGGGCTGGCGGGCATCGGCCCAACGCCCCGGGAGTATTTTTTCAGTGAAGGCGCGGAGGGCGGCGAGCTTTTCTTCGGGTGCGTCCACGAGGGTGGCGTTGCCGAGCGCGACTACGGAGCGATAGTTCATCGAGTGATTGAAAACGGAGCGGGCCAGGACCAGCCCATCGACCAGGGTGACGGTCACGCACACTGGCAAGCCGGCGCTGACTCCCCGCAACATGCGGCTGGCTGCCGAGCCGTGGAAATAAATGGCGTCGTCCACACGCGCGAACATAGTAGGAATAACGTACGGCTGATTTTCCACGGTGAAGCCGACGTGGCAGACGAATCCTTCATCGAGAATTTTGTAGATGGTTTCGCGATCGAAGGAGCCGCGATGCGGTTCGCGCACTACACGCGTGCGCTCGGTGGGCGAGAAAGTTTCCGGCAAGATGCACCTCAATGAGAAGCGTGGCGCAGAGTTGATAGCCGGCGCCAAAGCGGCATGAGTGAGGGACTTCGCGATGCTAACACGAGGGTTGGCGCGGCCCGCAACTGCCAATGTGGCTTTGCTGTGCCGCTATGAGAAACTAACGAACCGGAGAATATCATGAGCTCAACTGTGGCGCATGCGGCAGGTTTAAAGACTTTGGACAACGCGTGGGTGCGGCAGCAGTTTCCTTCCCTGCAGACGCAGGTGAATGGGCAGACTGCGGCTTTTCTGGATGGGCCTGCGGGCACGCAGGTTCCCCGGCAAGTCGTGGACGCGATCGCCAACTATTTGCTGCATGACAATGCCAATACCTGCGGAGCGTTTGCAACCAGCCGGCGCAATGACGCGATGATTGCTGGCGCGCGGCAGGCCATGGCGGATTTTTTCAATTGCGATGCCGACGAAGTCAGTTTCGGGCAGAACATGACCACGATCACGTTCGCGCTGTCGCGGGCGATTGGCAGGGAATTGAAGCCTGGCGATGAAGTAGTGGTTACGACGCTCGATCATGATGCCAATGTCGCGCCGTGGCGGGCGTTGGAAGAAAAAGGCGTGTTGGTGCGGCAGGTGGATATCCGCGAAGAAGACTGCACGCTGGATATGGAGGACCTGCGGCGGAAAATTTCAAGTAAGACAAAGCTGGTGGCGGTGGGGTACGCGTCGAACGCGGTGGGGACCATCAACCCGGTGACAGAAATTGCGAAGATCGCACACGCCGCCGGCGCGCTGGTGTTTGTTGATGCGGTGCACTACGCGCCGCATGGCGTTATTGATGTGCAGGCCCTGGACTGCGATTTTCTCGCTTGCTCGCCATATAAATTTTTCGGACCGCACATGGGCACGCTGTATGGCAAGCGCGAACACCTGATGCGATTTTCACCGTACAAGGTGCGACCGGCCCCTGACGCGCTGCCAGATCGCTGGGAAACCGGGACGCAAGTGCAGGAGTTGATCGCCGGAATTGCGGCGGCGGTGGATTATCTGGCGGAACTGGGGCGGCGCCATGATCCGGCGGCGAGCGATCGCCGCAGCGCGCTGCTGGCGGCGTATCGCGTGACGCATAGATACGAGATGCAGTTGCTCGCGCAATTGATGGAGGGCCTAAAGAATATTCGCGGCTTGCGGATTTTCGGGATTACCGATGAGCAACGATTCGATGAGCGGTGCTCGACGGTGTCCGTGCGATTGAAGGGACGTACGCCTACGGAAATGGCGACGTTCCTGGGCGAGCGCGGAATATTCACGTGGGACGGGTGTTTCTACGCGCTGAATTTGACGGAGCGCCTGGGCGTGCAGGAAAGCGGCGGGCTGTTGCGCATCGGGCTGGTCCACTACAACACCGCGGAAGAAGTGGAACGGCTGCTGAACGGGTTGCGCCAATTGGCTTCGTAAAAATACGCTGACCTCATCTATAGTCCGTATCTTCCACGGTAAAAACCTGGGTATACAGGTGATGACCCACGGGCGGAAATCTATGAAGGTTATTTTGCGTCTTAGTCTGGGCGCCGCTATCGCCGCCGCTTGCGGATCATTTTTTACGCTGGCCTGTCAGGCCGACCAAAAACCTTTCACCGAAGTCCGCAGCCCCAACTTTCGGGTCCTGACGGACAGCAGCGACCACGACGGACGGCGAATCGCGCGCGAGTTCGAAGAGATGCGCCAGGTATTCGCCATCAGCTTCCCCAACATGCGGCTGACTGCCGGTGCGCCGCTAATAATCTTCGCGATGCACGACGAGCACAGCATGAAGGACCTGGCGCCGGCGCTCTTTCGTGGAAAGGGCGCGAAGCCGGCAGGCGTTTTCGAGCACGGTTGGGAAAAACAATTTGCGGTAGTGAGCCTGGATCAGGACGTACCGGGCGCCTACCAGGTGGTGTACCACGAATACGTGCACAGCCTGCTGCACACAAATTTTCGGTGGCTGCCGACCTGGCTGGACGAAGGGCTGGCGGAGTTTTACGGAAACACCCGCTTTGATGGCAAGAAGATCTATGTTGGCGCTCCGAGCTTGCGAGTCCAACATATGAGAAACGGGGCATTGATCCCGCTGGAGACTTTACTGGTCATAAGTCCCTACTCGTTTTTTCACGGGGACGAAGAGCGCATAGACAAGTTTTATGCGGAGTCGTGGGCGCTGGTCCACTACCTGGTATTCGGGGAGAACATGGAAGGCGGCAAAAAGCTGAACCGTTTTTACGTTCAGTTAGAGCTCGGTGACCAGCCCGTTAAAGCGTTCCGCGAGGTGTTCGGCGACTTAAAGACGGTCGAAGATGGCCTGCAACGTTATGTCAGCGCTTTCGCTTTCCACGCCCGGGTGATCGATAATCCCGTCGCGATACAGGACAAAACATTCGCCGTAAGGAAATTGAGCAATGCGGAATCGCGCGCAGAAATCGCGGGCTACCGCATGTGGATACACCATCAGGAAGACGCAGCCAGCATGGTGGATGAGGCGTTGAACGAAGATCCGAACCTTGGGCTGGCCCACGAAGAAAAAGCGTTCCTCTACTTTCACGATGGCAAAGACGAGGATGCCGCACGGGAGTTTGCGCGCGCCTATGAACTGGATAAGCAGCGCTATCTATCGCGGTACTTCGTGACCATGCTGGGCGCCCGGGGTCACACTGCTGAACAACGCGAGGCTTTGGATGCCGGGCTGGCGCAGACCATGGAAATCAATCCGCAATTTGCTCCCGCGTATGTGCAGCGCGCCATGCTGGAACTGGAGCAGGGCCACGGAGAGCAGGCATTGAACCTGGCACGTAAAGCGGAGAGCATCGAACCGTCGCGCTCCGGATATCATGTTTTTGCCGGAGAGATACTGTTGCGGTTGCAACATCCCAAGCCGGCGGCCGCTATCGCCAAATTTGTGGCGGAGCGCTGGCGGGGGCCGGATCACAACGAGGCTGTAAGCCTGTGGAATCAGATCCCCGCGGATAGCAGGCCTGCCGACACGGAACTGAAAGAAGAGGTTCCCGAGCAATCGGAAACGGCCGAAGGAACATTGAAAACCGTGAGCTGCGGAGAAAAAGGTAGAGTCGATCTGGTGCTGCAGCATGGCGACGAGCTGCTATCTTTTCGCAGCAAGGGACGCCACATGATCGGCTATTCCGATACGTTGTGGTACGGCACAGATCATTTCAACGTGTGCCACCACGTTGAAGGGATGCATGCGTTGATCCGCTATCGGCCGCCGGTAGAAAAGGAATATGCCGGAGACTGGCTTTCGCTGGAATTGCGTGACGAACTGCCGGCGGCGCGGGATAACCACGGACCCAAAGATTCGGCTGCCAAGAAAGAGTCCGCACCCGCGGTGCAGCCATAGTTCCGCGCGCCTAATTGTCACGTTTAAATCGCCAAGCTCTCGTGCAAGACCGGCGCGAATGCGTGTATTCTGACCCGCTATGAATAAAAAAACGAAACCGATTGTGCTGACGGTGCTGGATGGCTGGGGATACCGCGCGGAAACGGCGGGCAATGCCATCGCGCTGGCGCGGAAGCCTGCTTACGACGAGTTGCTACGCAGATTTCCTAACACTTTGATTCACACTTCTGGTCCGGCTGTCGGATTGCCAGAAGGGCAGATGGGCAACAGCGAAGTGGGGCACATGAATATGGGCGCCGGGCGCATCGTGCACATGGACATCACGCGAATCGATCTGCTGATCGCCAACAAACAACTGGAGAGCGTGCCTCTGTTTCAGCAGGCGATGGAGCGCGGACGCGAGCGCCAATTGCATTTCGTCGGATTGCTGAGCGATGGCGGGGTGCATTCGCACATGCAGCATTTATTCGCGCTGCTGGAGATGGCCAGAAATCAAAAAGTGAAAAATGTGTTTGTGCACTGCTTCATGGATGGGCGCGATACCCCGCCGCACAGCGGGCGCGACTTTGTGCAGCAGCTGCAGCAAAAGATGCGTGAACTGGGCGTGGGAGAAATCGCCACGCTGGTGGGGCGCTACTACGCGATGGACCGCGACAATCGCTGGGAGCGCATCGAGCTGGCGTATCGCGCGATGGTTCATGGCGAAGCGCCCACGCGCACGGACGATCCGGTGGCCGCGTTGCAGGAAAGTTACCAGCAGGATGTCACCGATGAATTCATCCAGCCGATCGTGGTGACGAAGGGCGCAGGAGACGCGGCCACTCCGGTCGGGTTGATTCGCGATGAAGATGCGGTGATTTTCTTCAATTACCGCGCGGACCGCGCCCGGCAGATGAGTTACGCGCTGGCGGCGCCGGACTTCGACAAATTTGCGGACGCGCAAAGGCCGAAGAATCTTTTTTACGTGGGCATGACGCAGTACGACAAGAACTGGCCGTGGCTGAAATATGTGATCGCGCCGGAAAAGATGGAGCAGATACTGGCGCAGGTGTTCGCGGAGCTGGATTACAAAAATCTGCGCTGCGCGGAAACGGAAAAATACGCGCACGTGACTTATTTTTTCAACGGCGGCACGGAAAAACCTTTTGCCGGCGAAGAACGCATCCTGGTGCCTTCGCCCAAAGTGGCGACTTACGACCTGAAGCCGGAAATGTCCGCCGCAGGAATCACCGAGACGGTGGTGAACGCCATTGAGAAGGGCGAGTTCGACGCCATCATCATGAATTATGCCAACGCGGATATGGTGGGCCACTCCGGAAAACTGGAAGCGGCGATTCAGGCGGTGGAAGCGGTGGATGCCGGGCTTGGCGAAGATTTATCAGACGCTGCAGGCCCGCGGCGGCACGTGGATCATCACCGCCGATCACGGCAACGCCGAGATGATGATGGACCCCAAGACCGGTGGCGCGCACACCTATCACACGACCAATCCGGTGCCCTTGATCATCGTGAACGATGACGACCATTTGCGATTGAGGCCTGGCGGAGCGCTTGCGCGACATCGCGCCCACGATGCTGGGTGTGCTGGGCCAACGCCAGCCTGCGGATATGACCGGCACGGACTTGCGCATCAAGTCGTAGCCAAGAACGGCGAAAAAAGTTAGAGGAATCGTGACGACGGGCAGGACGGAACCGGCGAATACCAAGCTGTTGATTTGCGTGATGAGCCATTTCTCGCAATGGAATGCTCCACCGGTGATGCCGGACACCATTCGCCATCGCTGGCCGGAAATGAACGTGGTACATGTGAAGGATTTAGCGCGACTGCCGACGGAGCTGGCGGACGCCGACATTTTTGTGGGCAGCGTGCTGCGCCAGCCTGACTTTTTACATGCGAAGCAATTGAAGTGGGTACATTCGACGAGCGCGGGAGTTACACAGCTGACTTATCCCGAGCTGCGGAATTCGGGAGTAGTGCTCACCAACGCGAGCGGAGTTTTTTCTGTGCCCATGGCGGAACATATCATCGGGCTGATGCTGGCGCTGGCGCGCAATTTTCCGGATACGGTGCGGCAGCAAGACAAAGCAGAGTGGTCGCAGCAGATGTTGTGGGACAAGCCGCAGCACTTGAGCGAATTGAATGGGAATACTTTGCTCATCGTGGGGTACGGGTCCATTGGCAAAGAAGTGGCCATGCGCGCTCAAGGCTTTTGGAATGCGCGTGTGGGGCGTTACCAAGTCCGGTAAAGGCGATCTGACGCACGTGGAAAAAATTATCGCGGCGGCCGATTTGAATGTGTCTTTACCGGAGGCGGACTATGTTCTGCTCTGCGCGCCGGAGACGGCGGCAACGCAGGGGCTGATCGGCGGCGAACGATTTTCCAGAATGAAGCGCGGCGCGCGGCTAATTAACGTCGGGCGGGGATCGCTGGTAGACGAACCGGCTTTGATGGCTGCGCTGGAAGAGGGGATGTTGAGCGGCGCGGCGATCGACGTAACCGAGAAAGAACCCTTGCCGGCCGACAGCCCGCTGTGGCACACGCCGAATTTATTTATTACGCCGCATACGAGCGCGGTGAGCGACCGTCTGTGGCACCGCGAGACTGCGTTGCTGATGAAGTTGCTGGAACAGTGGTTTGACGGGCGCGAGCTCAGCAATCGCGTGGATTTTGCTCGAGGCTATTAGCCACGGTCTGCACATATCCTGATGTGAAAAGCCTAGTCGCCGACGCCACCCTTGGGCGCCTGATAACCTTCACGAGCGTACACGACGTATTTCTGCTTTTTGCCTTTTTGGTCCAACACGGTGAGCGGGCCGCCGTCAGGCGCGACCAGTTCAACTTTTACTTTGTGAAACTTGCCGTCTTTGGCGCCATTCCCCGGCGTGTAAGAGATGCTGTACTGGTGGCGCAGAAAAGCAGCGACCTGCTGGAAGATGCCGGGAATCTCTCCATCGAATTGCGGGAACCACGCATAGCCGCCAGTTTCCGTAGCGAAAGTCTTCAACTGATTTTCTGCCTGCAGATAATCCATATGGGAGCCGCGCGAACCGTGCAGGTCGAGATAATTCGTAAAAGTCTTATCGAGGCCGACGGCAAAGATGGTGACGTCGCTCTGACGCAACTGCTTCATGGTCTGGTCGAGGGTGTGTTTCGAAAAAGTGTCCACGCCGCTGGCCAGCAGCAGAATGGATTTCTTGCCCTTCACATCTTTCAACCGCTCGTTAGTTTCCAGGATGGCGTCGAACACGTTCGATTCGCTGAAGCCAGGGAAGTACAAGCGGTTAATCGCCGCGCGGACTTCATTCTTATCCTGGGTGAAGTCGACTTCCAGGCGGGTCTTCATGTCGAAAGTTTCGAGCGCGACCCAGTCTTTCTGCTGCAAATTGGGGAAAAGCGCGTCGGCCCAGTATTTCGCGTAGGCCGCGAACCAACCGTAGGCGCGGCCGCTGAACTCCATCAGGATGACGATGGTGATTGGCGCATCGGTAGGCGCGAAATTGGTGATGGTTTGCGGCGCGCCTTCGTCGGTGATGCGGAAATTTTCCTTTTTGAGGCCGGTGAGAATGTCGCCATTTTTGGTGGTGGCGATGACATCCAGGGTGACGACGGGAACGTCGACGGCGATGGTGACGCCCGCTTCCGGCGGCGGCGCCTGCGTAGGCGGCTTGGCGGGAGGATTTTGCTGCGGCACAGGAGGCGGAGCGCTCTGTTGCGGCTGGCCGCCTTGCGGGCCGGCCGGAGCCTGCGCGAAAGATGGGGGCAGCGCCAGCGCGCAGGTCAGTAAGCCTGCCAAGGCCGCAGTGACAGTTATGGAAGAGATGCTTTTCATGCGCGATCCTCGTTTTGGTGATGGATGCTCGTTCGAAAATTCACGGCGATGCTGTTGAATCTACGCAACGCGGCGTCACGGAGCAGCCGAGACGGCCACACCTGCATGTTAGTATGAAGCGCAATCGCCGCAAAGTGTTGCAGGGCGAAATTTTGCGAGACCGTGGCGGAGGAGCTTCGTGAGCTGGAAATTGAAAATAATGGTGGTGTCCGGCATGGCGGCGTACGCAACTCTTCACGGTTTTGCCGTTGGCTGCACAGGGCACCGCGCAGACTGCGGCGCCGGTCGCGGGACAGGCCTCGGCAGTAACTATTTCCAGCCCCTCGCCCATTGGAGATACGTCCGCGCTTGCGAAAGAAGCGCAAGGGCTGGCTGATCGATCTGATTCGCACGAATACTACGAACCCGCCGGGCAATGAAGAAGTGGCGGCGCAATACATCCGGCATGTGCTGGAGAAGGAAGGCATACCGTCGGAATTGTTGAGCTTGGCGCCGGGGCGCAGCGCGCTGGTGGCGCGGTTGCGAAGTTCGGCGATGGCGGATCCTTCCAAGGCGCTGCTGCTGGTGGCGCACATGGACGTGGTGGGCGTGGACCGCGACAAGTGGACAGTCGATCCTTTCGCTGCGGCTGATTAAGGATGGCTACATTTACGGGCGCGGAACGGTGGATGACAAGGGCATGCTGGTGGCGAATCTGGCGGCGTTCATTGCGTTGAAACGCGCCAACGTGCGACTGAATCGCGATGTAATTTTTCTGGCGACCTGCGATGAAGAAGGCGGCGGGGACGCCAGCATCAAGTTTTTGATTTCGAAATACTGGGACAAAATCGCCGCTGGTTTTGCCATCAACGAAGAAGGCAAAGTAGTGGTGAAGAACGGCAAAGTGCAGTATGTGGCGGTGCAGGCCAGCGAAAAAGTTTCCGTAAACGTGGCGGTAATCGCGCGCGGGACTTCGGGGCACGGTTCACGTCCGCTGAAAGACAATGCGGTGGTACACCTGTCGGCAGCGGTGGCCAAGATCGGCACTTACAATGCGCCGGTACACTTCACCGCGATTGTGCGCAGATATTTTGAAGGATTGGCGGCCATTGAGTCGGATGATCTGGGAAAGTGGATGCGCGCGCTGGACACCACGCGATCGCGGCGAGCACGCGCAAAAAGTGATTTCCGATGCCAGCCCGCTGTGGAATTCGCATGCATGCGCGATTCCATTTCACCGACGATGCTGTCGGCGGGCGTGCGCAACAACGTTATTCCCGCCGGAAGCGCGAGCTAACCTGAATATCCGGCTGCTGCCTGGCGATACGATTGATGTGCTGCTGGCGGACCTGACGAAACTGGTGAACGATCCGCAGATTAAATTTGAAGTGCAGCAGAACGCCGGGCTGGCGGCGCCGCCGTCATCGCTGGAGTCGGATTTTTACGCCACGATTTCCAAGGTGGCGTCCGCGCAATTCGCGAATGCTCCGGTGTTGCCGTTCATGTCCACGGGTGCGACGGATTCGTCGCAATTGCGGCTGCATAACGTGCAGGCCTACGGGTTGGTGCCCTTTCCTTTGACCGAGGAGGAGTACCAGCGCATGCACGGCGATGACGAGCGCATTCCGCTGGCGTCGTTTACCAAGGGTGATTGATGTGATGGCGCGCATCGTCGCGGAATTTTCCGCGGCGCGATAACTTCACGTGACTTTTCGCCATTCAAAAATAGTCTGCACCATCGGGCCGGCCAGCAAATCGCCGCCGCATGATCGAAAAGCTGCTGGAGGCGGGGATGGATGTGGCGCGGCTGAATTTTTCGCACGGCACTCATGAGGAACATGCCGCGAATATCGCGCTGCTGCGCTCGTCGGCGTTGAAACAGGGAAAAACCATTTCCATTCTTTGCGATCTTCAAGGGCCCAAGATTCGCACCGGGGCGCTGGCAGGCGGCAAGCCGGTGTATTTGAAGCGCCGGGCAGCAATTCGTGATTACCACGGCGCGCATTCTGGGCGATTCCACGCGGGTGAATACGACCTTTACGCCGCTGCCGCGCGAAGTACACAAAGGCGATCGCATTTTGCTTTCGGACGGATTGATCGAACTGCGCGTGCAGCAGGTGCGCGGGCGCGACGTAATCTGCAAAGTGGTGAACGGCGGCGCGCTGGGCGAAAACAAAGGCATCAACTTGCCGGGAGTACAGTTGCGCGTGCCGGCGCTGACGCCGAAAGATAAAGAAGACTTGATCGTTCGCGTTGAAGCAGGACGCCGATTACATCGCGGTAAGTTTCGTGCGCCGCCCGAAAGACGTGCTGCAGGCCAAGGCGCTGATTCGCAAAGCGGGCAAAGATACGCCGGTGATTGCCAAGCTGGAAAAGCCGGAGGCCATCGAAAATCTGGATGCGATTTTGCGCGTCGCTGACGGCGTGATGGTGGCGCGCGGGGACCTGGGTGTGGAGATGCGGCCGGAGCGCGTGCCGGTGGTGCAGAAAACGATCATCGCGCGGGCCCGCGAATTTCGCCGGCCGGTGATTACCGCCACGCAGATGCTGGAGTCCATGACGGGGAATCCGCGGCCGACGCGCGCGGAGGCATCCGACGTGGCCAACGCGATTTTTGACGGCTCTGATGCGGTGATGCTTTCGGCGGAAACGGCTTCGGGGAATTATCCGGTGGAAGCGGTGCAGATGATGGCGCGCATCATCGAAGAAGCGGAAAAGAGCATCAGCGAATTTCCGCGGCCCTCGATGCAGGAGCAATTGAAGGTGGCGGAAACGGTGGCGGAACTGGTATGCCACGCTTCGCGCGAGCTGCACATGAAATTGATCGCGGTATTTACGCACAGCGGATTTACGGCGCGGCTGGTTTCGCGTTACCGGCCGCTGGTGCCGATCATCGCGTTTTCTCCCGAGGCGGCGACGCGCAGGCGGATGGCGCTGATCTGGGGAGTGATGCCGCGCGGAGATTAAAAATCTGCACCGGGTGGACAGTTTGGCGGCCATATCGGAGCGGCGCCTGCTGGAAGAAAAACTCGTGCGGAAGGGCGACGTGATCGGCATTGTGGCGGGCACGCCCATGGGCATTCGGGGGACGACGAACTTCATGAAATTCCACGTGATTGGCGGCGAAGCGTAGTTACGAAACTTCTTCAGTTAATCCAGCGGTCGGGGTGCGAGGGCGGCTCGTTTTTCTGCTTGTTCATGTACACCTGAAATTTCTTCTTGTTGCGCTGCACTTTCCAGTCGGTGACGCTGTTGCGCACGCTGTAGAGAAAAGACCCGCGCCGCAGATAAATGTAGCCCACCAGCATGCCGCCCAGGTGACAGAGATGGCTCACTCCGTCGCCGCCGCTGCTGAGCGTGCCGAAAAATTCGATAGCGGCCATGACCGCGACGTAGGGACGCATGGGAATGGTCACTGGCAAGGGCAGCAGCCAGATGCGGCGATCTGGAAATAAAACCGCGTTGGCGAGCAGGATGCCAAAGATCGCTCCAGACGCGCCGATGGTGGGGACAAGTGAAGGCTCCTTGCCCATCACTACGGGGATCATTTTGATGGCGACTTCGATCAGTCCCGCGCCCACGCCGCACAGCAAAAAATAATTCAGGAAGCGGCGCTTGCCCCACACCTGCTCGAGTTCGCGGCCAAACATCCACAGCATGAGCATGTTGATGAGCAGGTGGAACAAGCCGCCGTGCAGAAAAATATAGGTGAACGGTTGCCAGATGCGCAGGCCGTGGACAATGGCGGCGGGTATCAGGCCGAAGATCTGCGTTATGAAGTGATAACGGACCTCGGGGCCCCACACAAGCTCGACAACTGTTTGAAAGAGGAAGATGCCGGAGCAGATGAGCACCAGCAGCTTGACGCCGGGCGTGATGAAGCCGCGCCAATCGAAGTTGTAGCGCCGGGAAGTGAATGCCGGGGGCATAAACGCAGTGTACGGCCCTTGCGGAAGCGCGTCAAAGCGAGGTTTCTACTAGTGATAATTCAAAGCACGCGCATCGCGAAGCAGTTCGGCAGGACAGCTTCAGTCGAGCTTTTTGCGGGCGAAGTAGAAGAGCGATGCGCCCAGGGCGATGAACATGATCAGGCCGAAGAGATTGCTGTTGGCTAACGGACCTAGGATGCGAGGGCCGAAGGCAAAGAGGTCGGCGCGCCAAGGAAGATGGAGCATGGTCGCAAACCAGCCGGGGACGTGCGTGGGGATTTCGGGGTCCTGAAACAGATTGATGACGATGCCGAGGAGCCCGAAGACACCTCCGGCGGCGATGAGTCCGCTGGAGTAGAGAGCGCCGGGGCTGGCTTCGCCTTCGTCTTTTTTCTTGGTGGTGGCGTCCACCAGTGAACGGATTAACCCCCCCGCAAACATCGCCGCAGTAGTGCCTAGAGGCAGATAGGATCCGGTGGCGAAGGCCAGCGAACGAATACCCAGAATTTCGACGGCGATCACCAGCGCTACGCCCATCAGCACCAGCCGCCAGGGCAGGCGTTGATTGAGGATGCCGCTGATGACCGTGGCCATCAGGCGCGCCTGCGGAGCGGGAGCCTTGGCGCTTCCGATGCCCTGGGCCCACTGGTATTCGATTTGTTTGGTGGCCGGGCTGTACAAATATTCGCCGTCGGGAATTTCGTGGGAGCCCAGGGAATTGATGAGCGCGTAGTTCTGTCCCTGATAGGTGAAGTTGGCGCGTTCGACTTTGACGCCTTCGGGGAGGGATTGTACGGCGACGGGAATTTGCGTGGGGATATATTTCTCAAGACCTTTGTTCATCAGGTTGAGTGTGGTGCCGATCGCCAGGGTGGAGACGGTGACGCCGACCAGCAGCCCCATCTGTTGCCAGAAGGGAGTAGAGCCGACGAGATAGCCGGTTTTTAAATCCTGCGAAGTGGCGCCGGCGATGGCTGCGGCAATGCAGACCACGCCGCCAATCATCAGGGCCAGGACTTGATAGTTTGGCGCGGTCCAACCGGCGACAAAGAAAATCGCGCAGGTGGCCATCAGAGTGGCGATGCTCATGCCGCTGATGGGGTTGGAAGAGTTGCCGAGAAGTCCACTGATGCGCGCGGCCACGGTGACGAACAAAAAGCCGAAGACGGTGACGAAGACGCCGGCAAAAAGATTGTGGTACCAGCGCGTTTCGGCTCCCTGGATGGGATGAAAGGTGAGGAGAATCCACATCATGGCGATAATCAGGATGGAGCCGACCACTACCCAGCGCAGGGGCATGTCGCGGTCCACGCGGCTGGATAGTGCAGCCTGGCCGGCGCCCTCGGCGCGAACATCTTTGAGGCCGGCTTTCAAAGCGGAGAAAATTGTGGGAAGTGTTCGGAGCAGCGTGATTAATCCTGCGGCAGCCACGGCGCCGGCACCCATGGGGCGAATGTATGTGCCCCAAATCTGGTCGGGCGTCATCAGGGGAATTGGAACGGTGGAAGGATAAATCGGAACGCCGTTGGCGAGCTGCCCGTAAAAGCGGATGGCCGGCATGATGACCAGCCAGGAAATAATGCCGCCGGCAAAAAGAATTCCCGAAACGCGTGAGCCGATAATGTAGCCCACGCCCAGATATTCGGAAGTGATGGTGACGCGGAAGGACGCGCCGTCAAACCACTTGGGGCGGGACTCCGGCTGCGAGGTCCAGGCCTGCACGGTGTTCATCAGGAAAGTGTAGATGCCGCCGAGCCCCAGGCCCCAGAAAACTCGCCCGGCGAAGGAGCCGCCACGTTCGCCGGCCACCAGGACGTCGGCGCAAGCTGTGCCTTCGGGAAAGCTGAGATTGCCGTGCTCCTTGACGATGAGCTGGCGGCGCAGCGGAACCATGAAGAGGACGCCGAGCCAGCCTCCCAGCAAAGCCAGAGGAAAAACGCGCCAGAAGGTAAACTCCGCGCCAAAACCCAGAAAGATCAGCGCTGGAATGGTGAACATTACGCCGGCAGCGAGGGACTCGCCAGCCGAGCCGGTGGTCTGCACGATGTTATTTTCAAGGATGGTGGAGCGGCCGAAGGCGCGCAGGATGCTGATGGATAAAACTGAAATGGGGATGGAAGCGGAAACAGTCAGCCCGGCGCGCAATCCTACGTAGACGGTGATGGCTCCGAAGAGCAGCCCGAACAGCGCGCCCAGGATGACAGCGCGAAGAGTGAATTCCTTGATGCTCTCATCGTTGGGAACGAACGGCCGGAATTCGCCAGGCGGTGCGGTGGAACTCCACGGACGTTCACTCAAAGAAAGCCTCCCGGGTGGTTAAGCGCGCAACAAGTCGGACCAAATTGGATGCGTGCGGGATTATGCCGCACCCGCGCGGCGCGGGGAAGCAAATCTTGAGCGGCGCACTGTACGAGCCGGCAGGAAACACCCGGCCGAGAGCTCTCTTGACAGACGGGGCGCGGAACTATATTGTCCGCGTCAATACTGTCACAGGTCATCAACAGCACCGGTCTCGCCGTAAAAACGATGCCCGTGCAGACGTGAGGCAAGCCCACTACCTCGCAACGGGTGGACCCTGCTTCCAGACCGGTGCTTTCCTGGAGGTAACAAATGTTTTCCTGCCGAACTCTTGTGCTTGTATTGGTTCTGCGCTGGAGCCGCGGCGCTCTTACCGGTAACTAACGCGGACGACTGGCAGCCCATCAATCCCGACGAATTGAAAATGACCAGCGTGCCGGAGGCGCCCGAGGCGGCCGCAGTGTTTTTATATCGCCAGGTGGATCGCGACGATACCGCCAACCGCGAGGTCAATTACCTGCGCATCAAGATACTGAAGGAAGAAGGACGCAAGTACGCCGACATCGAAATTCCTTTTTTGAGAGGCAACTCGGACGTTTCCAGCGTTAAGGCCCGCACTATCCGGCCGGACGGCACGATCAGCAATTTTCAGGGCAAGCCGGTGGAAAAAATGATCGTGAAAGCCAAAGGTCTTAAATACCTGGCCAAGGTTCTGGTGCTTCCCGACGTGCAGGTGGGCAGCATTATCGAGTATCGCTATACCACAGATTTCAAAGAGAACTTCGTGTTCGATTCGCACTGGATACTGAGCGGAGAGTTATTTACCAAGCACGCCAAATTTTCCTTGAAGCCTTACGGCCGCATTGCCGTGCGCTGGACCTGGCAGAGTTTGCCGGCCGGAACCAACCCCCCGAAGAATGATCTGAATGTGGTGCGCCTGGAGTCTTCCAACATTCCGGCGTTTCAAACCGAAGACTACATGCCGCCGGAAAATGAACTGAAATCGCGGGTCGATTTCATCTACAGCGAAAACGACGAGACGCAGTCCGAAAAATTCTGGAAAAAGGAAGGCAAAAAGCAGAACGAAAGAGTGGAGAGTTTTGTTGGCAAGCGCAAAGCCATGGAACAGGCGGTGGCGCAAATCGTAGCGCCGGGCGATACGCCGCAAGTGAAACTGCAAAAAATCTATGCGCGGGTGCAGCAGCTACGGAACACCAGCTATGAGGAAGAGGTCACCGAACAAGAGAAGAAGCGCACCAAGGAAAAAGCTATAAGCAACGTAGAGGATATGTGGAAGAACGGTTACGGGTCCGGGTCGGAGATCACCTGGCTATTTCTGGCCTTGGCCCGCGCGGCGGGCCTGGAGGCTTATCCGATGCTGGTCGCCGGCCGTAACGAATATTTGTTTCATCCCAATTCGATGGATCCGCACCGGTTGGACGACAACGTGGTGATGGTCAAGTTAAACGGAAATTCTTTTTACGATCCGGGGGCGAAGTTCACGCCGTTCGGAATACTGCCATGGCAGGAAACCGCAGTGGTGGGGCTAAAGCTGGATAAAGATGGCGGGGAATGGATCACTACCAGTATTCCGGATGGTACTGTTTCCAACATCCAGCGAAAGGCTAACCTGAAGCTGACCGACCAGGGAAGCCTGGAGGGGAAGTTAACGGTCACGTTCTCCGGGCTAGAGGCTTTGTCTGTACGCATCAGCGAGCGCAACAGCGACGCGGCCGAACGCAAAAAATTTCTAGAGGACCAGGTGCGGGAATTCATTCCCGTGGGTATTGACGTGGACCTGACCAATACGCCCGAGTGGAACAGCTCTGCCCCGACGCTGGTGGCGGAATACGATTTGAAGGTGCAGGGATGGGCTGCGCAGGCGGGCAGACGGGCGCTGATTCCGGTGGGACTTTTTGGCGCACCGGAGAAACATGTCTTCGAACACGCAGCGCGAGTGCATCCGATTTATTTCAATTTCCCCACGGCGCGCATAGACGATGTGACTATCGAGCTTCCTTTGGATTGGAAGGTCAGCAGCGTACCGCCGGAGCGCAAGGACCCCGGTAAAGTTTGCGCCTTTAGCACCAGCGTGGAGAACAAGAGTGGCACGCTGCATTTGACGCGCAACCTGGATATCGAGACGCTCGAGCTCGACACCAAGTATTACACAGCCTTGCGAAACTTCTTCCAGACAGTGAGGACCGGCGATGATCAGCAAATCGTGGTGCAACCCGGAGCGGCCGCGGCGGCCAACTAGCTTGCGATCCCAGCGATTGCCGAGCGTGGCGTTGCTGGTGGGGTGGACGCTGGCCGGGCTCTCGGTCTATCCCTTCGCTTCTCGAGCATCGGATGCTCCAGCATGGATGCACAATCTAGCCAATGCTCCGCTTCCGGAGCACGACGATAAAACCGACGCGGTATTGCTGTACTCGGAGCATGTTTTGACCGTGCAGGCTAATGGCAAAATCAAAGGCACAGAACGCGCGGCTTACAAAATTCTGCGGGTGGGAGGGAAAAAATTCGGCGTGGTGCTGGTGCCCTTCGATGCAGACACACGGGTATCGGCATTGCATGGGTGGTGTATTCCCGCGCAGGGCAAGGACTACGAAGTAAAAGATAAAGATGGTGCGGAAGTCTCCATGGGAGTGGCGAACGGTGAATTACTCACCAATCTGCGCACCAAAGTTTTGAGGATTCCCGCAGCGGACGTCGGAAACATTGTGGGCTACGAAGCAGAACAGGAACTGCGGCCATATGTTCTGCAGGACGAATGGCTTTTTCAGCAGCAGGTGCCGACAGTCGAATCTCGATTCACGCTGCAACTTCCGCCAGGATGGGAGTATAAGGCGGCGTGGTTCAATCACCCCGAGATGGCGCCGGCATCGATAGGAAACAATCAATGGCAGTGGGTGGTAAAAAATGTCACGGCCATCAAAGCCGAGAGAGATATGCCGCCGTGGCGGGGCGTGGCGGAGCAGATGGTGTTGTCCATCATTCCGCCAGGCGGCGGTCAAAAAGGTTTTCAGAACTGGGACGATATGGGCGTGTGGCAAGCGGGGTTGGTTCGCGGGCGCCGGGACATCTCGCCGGAAATCAAGCAAAAGGTCGCAGCGCTGACGGCCTCGGCCGGCACGCCGCTCGAGAAGATGCGGGCGATTGCAGCGTTCACGCAGAAGGAAATTCGCTATGTGGCCATCGAACTGGGAATTGGCGGATACCAGCCGCATCCCGCGACGGAAATATTCGCGCATCGCTACGGGGACTGCAAAGATAAAGCCACTCTCGTGAGCGCTATGCTCTCGGAAATAGGCGTGGAGTCTTACTACGTCATTATAAATTCGGAGAGAGGCGCGGTCAGTCCGGGGTTGCCGCCACAGATCGGTATTTTTGATCACGCGATACTGGCGGTAAAAATTCCCGAAGGAGTTAGCGACCCGTCGCTGGTGGCGTACTTCAATCATCCCAAGCTTGGCAAGTTGCTGATTTTTGATCCGACGGATGAGATCACGCCTTTCGGGCAACTGCGCGGCGCGTTGCAGGCCAACTACGCGCTGCTGGTAACGCCGACCGGCGGGGACCTGGTGGAATTGCCACAATTGCCCTCCAGCCTGAATACCACCGAGCGTTTCGCGAAGCTGGCGCTGGACAACAAAGGCACACTGAGCGGGAACATTCGCGAGGTCCGCCACGGAGATCCCGCCGAGCGGGAACGATATGTGATGCGCGTGGCCACCCAGCAGTCCGACCAGATAAAGACCATTGAGCGGGCGCTGTCTCATTCGCTGGGAACGTTTCAGATAACCAAAGCGACTATGGGAAATCTATCGCAAACGAATTTGCCTTTCGTTTATGACTATTCACTAGTGGCGGAAAATTACGCCAAGTCCGCCGGAGATTTATTGCTGGTACGTCCGCGAGTGGTTGGCTATGAATTCAACGATTTGATGGAGACCCGGGAGCCGCGCAAGTATGCCGTGGAATTTCCGGGTCCATGGCGCGATAGCGATACATTTGAGATCGCGCTGCCGGCGGGTTATGAAGTAGACGAACTGCCGCCACCGGTGAATGCCGACTACAGCTTCGCGAGCTACCACAGCAAGGCGGAAGTCACGGGTAAGACCCTGAAGTACACGCGCACGTTTGAGATTAAAGAATTGAGCGTGCCGGCCAGCAGGGTAGAAGAATTAAAGACTTTTTATCGCACCATCGCCGGCGATGAACGCAACAACGCGGTTCTGAAACACAGCGCCAACTGATCCTCAATATCTTCTCAAGCGATAAACAACTCAGCCCAACTTGGAGAGGCGCTCGCGCACGAGGTCGCTTAGCGCTTTGCCATCCACGGATTTGCCTTCGAGGGCGGCTTTGGCGGCTTTCACGACTGCGCCCATTTGCTTCATGGAGTTTGCGCCGGTTTCGGCGAGGGCCTGGTCGATGGCAGCGTTCATTTCCGCGGCGCTGGCGCTGGCGGGCAGGTAACTTTCCAGGATGGCCAGCTCTTTGGTTTCTTTTTCGGCCAGCTCGGGCCGATTGCCCTTGGTGAACTGCTCGATGGATTCCTTGCGCTGCTTCACAAGGGTCTGCACAATCTGAATGGCTTCAGATTCGTCGAGCGTGCGGATTTTTTCGACTTCGCGGTGCTTGATGGCGGCTTTGATGCCGCGCAAGACGCTGAGGCGCAGCTCCTCCTTGGCGCGCATGGCGTCCACCAGATCCTTCTGGATTTTCTCTGCCAGGGTCATGCCATGCTCCTCTAAATACGTAAGGCTGATGTAAAAAACTCGGCGGGTCGTCCTGTGTGACGACCGTGATAATTATTCGTTGATGGAAACTATCACACATTGTCACTCAGTCGCATTGACAGCGCGATGGGGCCTCGTTACCGTTAATGGGCTACGGAGCGGCGAAAATCGCCGGCAGAGGCGGAGACCAAGAGAATGAAAGTCATTGTGGCGGACAAAATCAGCGAGCGCGGCGTGAAGCTGCTGAAAGAGCAGGCCGGCTGGAACGTGGTGCTGACCAACAAAGATAACCTGGTCGCGGAAATCGCCGATGCCCAGGCGCTGATAGTGCGTAGCGCGACCAAAGTAACCGCGGATTTGCTGGATAAGGCTCCGCAGTTGCGCTGCGTAGGCCGGGCGGGCGTGGGCGTGGACAATATCGACCTGGAAGCGGCCACCAAGCGGGGCATTGTGGTGATGAGTACGCCCGGCGGAAACGCTGTGAGCGTGGCGGAACATGCTTTTGCCCTGATGCTATCGCTGGCGCGGCAGGTTCCGCGACTGGATAAGGCCTTCCACGAGGGTCGTTGGGAGAAATCGAGCGGCGGCGGCACGGAAATGAGCGGCAAAACTCTGGGACTGGTTGGGCTGGGGCGCATCGGGAGCGAAGTGGCGGTGCGCGCCGAAGCTTTTGATATGCGCATTCTGGCGTATGACCCGTACATCAGCGAAGCGGCGGCCAAGGAATTTTCCGTGGAGTTGGTGACGCTGGACAAATTGTTGGCGGAGAGCGATTTCATTTCGCTGCATACGGCTCTGAGTCCGGCGACGCAAAATCTATTGAACGCGGCTTCACTGGCAAAAATGAAAAAGGGCGCGTTCATCGTCAACACGGCGCGGGGCGAATTGATTGACGAAGTGGGGCTGGCGGAGGCGCTGAAGAGCGGACATATCGGGGGCGCGGGGCTGGACGTATTCGCGGTCGAGCCGCCCAAGAATTCGCCGCTGGCAGAATTGCCCAACGTGGTGGGCACGCCGCATATCGCGGGGTCCACAACCGAGGCGCAGGAGGAAGTGGGTACGCAGGTGGCGGTGCAGGTGAAAGATTATCTGGCCGATGGAATTATTCGCAACGCCGTGAACCTGCCGGTGCTTTCCGCGGAGCAATATCGCCGGGTGCGGCCGTACCTGTTGCTGGCGGAGCAGCTGGGCTCGCTGGTGTCGCAGGCCTCCGGCACGCGGCCGTCGCGTATCCGCATTCGCTATGCGGGCGAAGTGGCGGAAGTCGGCACACACTTGTTGCGCAGTGCGGTGCTGGCCGGCGTGCTTGAATGCCGTGCTAGACGAGAAGGTAAACGTGGTGAATGCCCCGGCGGTGGCCACCGCGCGCGGCTTGAAAGTCGAGGAAGAAACGCGCAAGCGCGAGCATGGCTTCCCTAATACCCTGGAGATTGCCGTGTTGCCGGACGGGGGCTCCTCTACGGAAGGTTTCAGCGCCGAGGGCACGGTGCTTTTCGACGGTTCGCCGCGCATCCTGCAGATCGAAGGCATCCCACTGGAGGCGCAACTGGAAGGGACGATTTTGTACCTGCGTAATCGCGATGAGCCCGGCGTCATCGGCCAGGTGGGCACGATGCTTGGCAAATATGGCGTGAACATCGCTACTTTCGCGTTGGGTCGGCGGGAAGCCTCCCGCGGTGCGCAGGCGGTTTCGCTTGTCCGCCTGGACGGCGAAGTGTTTAATTCCATCCTGGAGCCCATCAAGGGTATCCCGGCGATCACCGAAGCGAAGCTGTTGAGGCTGAATTAGGAGCGTCGGAGGCGGCCGCATCCACAGAAGTGCGCCGCCGCCGCATGCAGCCGCCATCCGAACTTTCGCTAAAATGTATTCGCGCTACCACTAGTCGGCCTCAATTCTGTATAAAAATGAGTGACTTAGCCCTGCCAAGGGCACGTTATCCCCAACCGCCTTATAAACGCTTGACATAAATATTAAATTGACCTAAAAGCTACTCAACGGTGACGCTAGCGAGTGGGTGGGTTCTCTGTATTTATCTTCGGTATATGCGTTTCTAATTTGCCCCGCCTTAACGCTCGCTGAAGTTCGCGCGACCGCTCGCAGTGTCTCAACCACCACAACTTCAAGGAGACGCCTTTATGGTCTGGTCAGTAATTAAGCGAGGTCTGGCTGTCGGTTCAGTGGTGCTGATGTTGCTCGCGTGCGTCTCCTGGGCGCAAACCGGCACGTCTTCCATTTCGGGGACGGTCACGGACCAGCAAAAGAGGCCGGTAGTGGGGGCAACAGTAACGCTTACTAACTCAGGGACCAATGCCACGCGAACGACAGTGACTTCCGAGACAGGCACATATATTTTTGACCTGATCTCTCCAGGCGGTTATCAAATTGACGTGGAGGCGGCAGGCTTCAAGAAGAATGTGACTGACAACGTCCAAGCGTTGATTGGCAAGACGCGAGAACAAAATGTGCAGTTAGAGGTGGGCTCCGTAAGCATGACGGTGGAAGTGCGGTCGAGCGATCAAGGCGCGCTAATCAATACGCAGGATGCCTCGCTGGGAAATACCTTTAACTCCGGGCAAATCACCCAGCTTCCGTTGGAAGGGCATAACTTGGTAGACCTGCTGAGCCTGCAGCCGGGGACGACCCGGGAAGGCTACGTTACAGGCTCCCGCGCTGATCAATCCAACGTGACCCTGGATGGAGTGGACATCAACAACGCGCAGACTGGAAATGCGGCGCAGCCCACTGGAGGCGCGGGTCTGATTATCGGCGGTTTGGATACCGATCGGGGGAATATTACTTCTGGACCGGTATTGCGATTGAACTCTGAGGCGATTGAGGAATTTCGGGTTACCACCGCGAATGGAGGCGCAAACCAGGGACGCTCCGCTGGTGCACAGGTGAACTTGGTTACCAAGTCGGGTACCAACAGCTTGCACGGCGCGGCCTTTGAAACCTATCGTGGTACATCCTTCGAGGCTAATGACTGGTTCAGCAACGCTTCCGGCGTTCCCCGAACGCCGCTGGTTCGCAACTCTTTTGGCGGCGGCATTGGCGGACCGATCTGGAAAGACAAATTGTTTTTCTTTTACAGCTATGAGGGCCGCCGCGATGCTACTGCTCAAGGCGTCACGGAAGTTGTTCCACTGGCAAGTCTGGGTCAGGGGACGCTGAACTATTCCTATTGCCCGGATGCCGCTTGCTCGAATCCGCAGACCGCGTCGCTGGGTCTGGCACAGGTACAACAAATTTATTCCGATGCGGGCATCAATCCGGCTGCGCTTACCGCGTTGGCTGATGCGGCAGCAAAATACCCCGCTAACGATCCGACGCAGGGGGACGGCTTAAATACCAGCGGCTTTCGCTTCAATGCGCCAACTCCCATAGCGCTCAATTCGCATATAGCGCGGCTGGATTATAATTTAACCTCTAACCAATCCATTTTTGCCCGCGTAAACGTGATTCACGATCACCAGACGCTGGCAGCGTATTTGCCTGATTCGATTTCACCCCAGGTCTGGAATCATCCCCGCGGCCTAGCCATAGGCCACACCTGGACCCACGGAAACATAGTCAACAGCGCGCGCTACGGCTTCACACGTCAAGCGTTCACCCAAGGTGGGGACAGCACTGGCAATGATGTGTCGTTTCGCTTCGTGTTTCAGCCCAACGGAGAGACGCATGACTTGAGCCGGGTGACCCCTGTTCACAACATCACTGATGACGTTTCCTGGACGCACGGCCGGCACACTTTCCAATTCGGAGCCAACGTACGCCTGGTCAAGAATAGCCGCGTGAGTTTCGCCAATGCTTTCGATTTCTCGACTACCAATCCATCTTTTTATTCTGGCGCAGGGGAGACTCTGTCGTCGGCATTCCAAGACTATCTGGATGCCAATGGTCTTCCAGGCGATGAAAATGCCGGGCAATCCTTAAACTCCGTTTCACAAATCCAGAACGCGGCGACCGCGATCATTGGAAGATTTTCGGAATACACCGCCGATTTCACTTTCAACAAGGACGGGAGTTTGTTGGCTCCCGGGCTGCCCACCGTGCGTAAGTTTGCCACCCAGGCGTATGAGGAATACTTCCAGGATTCCTGGAAGATTCGCCCGCACCTGACACTAACTTTGGGCCTCCGTTACAGCCTGGAAAAGCCCGTTTATGAAACGCAGGGCTTTGAAGTACAGCCGACCGTACCGTTGGGAACGTACTTCAAAGAACGCCTAGCGGCTGCCGCCCAAGGCGAGAACTTTGTTGATCCTATCGTGATCAATCGTTCCGGCCCGGTGAATGGCGGAAAGCCGATGTACAACTGGGACAAGAATAACTTCCAGCCGCGTGTGGCCGTAGCCTGGTCTCCAAGTTACTCCGACGGGTTTCTGCACTCCATCTTCGGTGACAGCGGCAAGTCCGTTATCCGCGGCGGTTTTGCGATGACCAACGACTACTATGGTCAAGCGCTAGCAGTGGATTGGGACCTGAATAACACTCTCGGTTTCACTTCTAACTTCACCACCCCGGCAAATACCTATGATTCTGATGGCACAAACCTGCCGCCGCTGTTCACTAGCTTTAATCAAAGCGCCCACGACTTGCCTGGCGTGATAGTGCCAGCTGCCCTGACGTTTCCGCTGTCACAACCCTCAGACCAGGGCGGCAGAATTGAGACGGGCGTAGATTCCAACCTGCATGCGCCAACCGAATACGTATGGAATCTGACGTACGAGCGGCAACTGCGCGGAGGGATGACGCTGTCGGTCTCCTATGTCGGTAGAGCGGGACGAAGCCTATTGGCACGGCGCGACGCCGTGGCTTTCAATGACCTTCGCGATCCTAAGAGCGGCATGGACTGGTACGCCGCTGGCACTATTTTGGAAAAGCAGCGGCAGAAGAACGTGGACACCAGCCAAATCGCATCCATCCCCTTCTTTGACAACCTTTTTCCGGCAAATCTGGTGGATCTTTTCAACAACGATCCCAACATAGCGGCAGGCTTTCCATCTAACTGGACACCCACTCAAGTGTTTTATGGAATGCAGAGTCGCGGCGGCGGTTCCTTACCTACCAACCCGTTCGCTTTCTTCGCCGGTAACGATTGGACGGACGCGCAATTCGAAGTTGATACTGCACTGTTTGATGCTGGGCTACCAACCAAGTTTACTCAGCCGCAGTACGGAGCGCTTTCAGCATGGAGTACCGTGGCAAATTCGAACTATGACGGGCTCACCGTTTCGCTGCGGCAGCGGTTGAACAGCGTGACGATGGATTTTAACTACACCTACTCCCACTCGCTGGACGACGCCTCCGGTTTGCAGTCTGAAGCCAGCGCTTTCGGCAACGCCAACAGTAACGGGGCCTTTATCGTGAACCCCATTCGACCGGGCGACAACTACGCCAGCTCCGACTTCGATATCCGCCACCTGATCAACGTTTCGGCGGTTTGGGAGACGCCGTTTGGGCGAGGCAGACGATTCATGAGCGGTGCGAACGGCTTTGCGGAGGCAGTGTTGGGCGGCTGGCAGCTATCCACGATATTTCGTTGGAATACCGGCCTGCCAGTTGGTTCGCCGTTTGACGATGCCCGGTGGGCAACCAACTGGAACGTGCAGGCTTTCGTAACTCCAACCGCGCCAATACACACGTGCCCGAACCGTTCGACAGATGGCACTCCCAAACTGTTTGGCGGCAGCGGATGCGACCTTACTGCCATCTATCAAAGCTTCCGTAACGCCTACCCAGGCGAGACAGGGCCACGCAACTATATCCGCCTGCCCGGTTATATGAACGGGGACGTGGGACTCGCAAAGTCGTTCAAAATGCCCTGGAGCGAGAAGCACCAACTGCAAATACGATGGGATATTTTTAACATCGCCAACCTGCAGAGGTTCGGACTGATAGATAACTCGCGAACGGGTTTCGGCGTTGTACGCGATCCCGGACTTCGAGGTCTCAACCCTCCAGACAACTGGTCCAACTTCACGCAAATACAGGGGCAACCGCGCGTTTTCCAAGTCGGGGCACGCTACTCCTTCTAGCTGCTCGACTACACCAAGCGTTTAATCCTAACCGCCGGAGATTCAGTCTCCGGCGGTTCTTTTTTTCCAATCCCGCTGGTGTTACCAGTTTTAATCCAACTTGCAGATAGCGTTCGGCAAGATAAATTTATATGGGTATGCAGATTCAATTGTTAATGATATTCAGCTACTTAAATTCCTTCGTGCCAGATAAAACTTAACTCCCGCATTTTCAATCTCCCTAAACTAGGCCCCTTAGTTGCAGTCTGAATTTTGAACGGTTGGTACGCGCGAGCCTTCCCATCCGCGGGTGTCACCAAAATTTATTTCGAAAGCCTGGAGACGAACAGTTATGAAGTCGTTCTCATTCGTAAAACGCTACCTGATGGCCAGCTTCTTATTGATTGCGTCGATGGCCGCTTTGACCTCGGCCCAGACGGGTACGACTTCGTTGCATGGCGTGGTCACCGATAAATCTGGAGCGGCGATTACCGGGGCTAAAGTCACGCTCACATTTGAAAGCCAGGCTCAATCGCGCGATGCGCTTACCAGCGCGTCTGGGGAATACGAGTTTGTGAGCCTCCCTCCGGGGCCTTATGCGCTGACCGTAGAAATGACCGGATTCAAGAATTACGAGCGTCGCAATCTGCAACTGCAAGTCAATACGCCGGCGACCGCAAACGTAGTCATGGAACTGGGAGTTTCCACCGAGACGGTGGAAGTGTCGGCTCAATCGGTCCTCGTTAATACTACCGACGCCTCGCTGGGGGTTGCATTCAACGAAAACCAGATCAAGCAACTGCCGCTGGAGGGGCGCAACATTCCTGACCTGTTAACTCTGCAGGCTGGTGTGGTCTACACGGGTAACCGTGCAGATATTGACACCACCAAAGACACCCGCAGCGGTTCGGTAAATGGCGCGCGTAGCGATCAAACCAACCTAACGCTTGACGGAGTGGACGTAAATGACCAGGTAAACGGCAACGCCTTTACATCCGTGTTGCCGGTAACCTTGGATTCCGTGCAGGAGTTCCGGGTCACCACGACCGGGTACAACGCCGATCAAGGTCGCTCCTCGGGAGCACAAGTCAGCCTGGTGACCAAGAGCGGTACCAACGACTTCCACGGGTCGGCCTATGAATATCATCGTAATACCATCACCAGCGCCAACGATTACTTCGTCAAACAAGCCGAACTGGCCAATGGCGACCCGAATATAGCGCCCAAGTTGCTGCGGAATATCTTCGGCGGCTCGGTTGGTGGACCCATCAAGAAAAACCGCCTATTCTTTTTCGCGAATTTCGAGGCGGCCCGGCAACGCGAAGAGGCGAGCGTCGTTCGCGTTGTGCCGAGCGCGGCATTCCGCGCGGGATATGTGACGTATGCGTGCGCGAATCCCGCCAGTTGCCCCGGAGGGCCGATTCCCGGAACCAGCTTTAGCACTCCGGCGGGCAATTTCACCCTGAGCCCGACGCAACTTACGAACATGGATCCGCTAGGGCTGGGCCCAAATACCGTGGTCGTCAATTATCTCAACAGTTTTCCGCTGCCGAACGACAACACGGTGGGCGACAACGTCAACCTGGAAGGCTTCCGGTTCCGGGGGGCAGTGCCCACGGATAGAAACTGGTACATAGCGCGCGCCGACTACAAAATTACTTCCAGCGGCAGTCAGACGGTTTTCTGGCGCGGCGCGTTGCGGAATGATTCGCAGAGCTCGGCTCCGTACTTTCCAGGCCAAACGCCGCTGACCTCCATTGTCGACTACAGCAAAGGTTTTACAGCTGGATATACGGCGTCACTCACGTCCACGTTGTTCAATAATTTCCGCTACGGGTATACGCGGCAAAGCATCGGAAATCTTGGCAACAATGATACGCAGCCCTTCATATTTTTCCGGGGGCTGAATGACAACAGCACGGCCGCAAATTCGAGCCAGGCGGTCACCCGCAGCTTCAAGTATCAGACGCCAGTACACAACTTCGTGGATGACATTTCGTGGACCAAAGGACGGCACACTTTTCAATTCGGGACAAATGTGCGGTTGATCCGCAATCCTCGCGAAAATTTCCTTAGTTCATTTAGCGATGGGATTACTAATTCTTCAGGTCTGGATACCGCCGGACTGGCCAACAAGAACAGCCCGCTTGATCCGGGCAGCAGAGGCTTTCCAGTGGTGGCTACCGCGTTTGACAACTCATATGACTACTCGACGGTTGCGCTACTGGGCATCGTAAGCCAGTTGGACGCCGCTTATAATTATGACAAAGCAGGTAATTTATTGCCGCTAAATTCTCCAGTGAAGCGGCGGTGGGCAGCGGACGAGTATGAGTTTTATTTTCAGGATTCCTACAAAATCAAGCCAACGCTGACGCTTACTTACGGTTTGCGCTATTCATTATTTTCTCCTCCGTGGGAGACCAATGGCACACAGGTTGCGCCTTTCTTCAGCCTGGGAGACTGGTTCAACACTCGCGGCACCGATATGAACAATGGCGTTGGATCAAATCAGGATCCGGTGATTACTCTGGACCTGGCAGGCTCGGCGAACAACAAACCCGGCTTTTATAATTGGGACAAAAAAGATTTTGGACCGCGCGTAGCTCTGGCGTGGGCACCGGACTTTTCGTCGGGGTTCCTCAGGGACATTTTTGGAGCAAGGGATAAGACCGTAATTCGTGCAGGCTTCGGTGTCGTATATGACCGCGTTGGCGCGGGTTTGCTCAGCACCTTTGACCAATACGGTTCTTTTGGGCTTTCGACGACGCTTACAAACAGCCAAGTGCCCTCAGTGGCGACAGCGCCGCGCGTCACGGACTTGAATACCATTCCGGTCACCGATCAGACTGGCAATGTTCTGTTCCCACCCGCGCCTCAGGGAGGATTCCCATTCACTCCGCAAGAAAATACGCAGGGTCTGGCGATCAACTGGGGCCTGGACAGCGGGATTAAGACACCTTACTCATACGCCCTGGATTTGTCAGTGGCTCGCGAGTTGCCCCGGGGTTTAAGCATTGAGGTGTCCTACGTCGGCAGACTTTCCCATCGCCTGCTGGTACAAGAAGATCTCGCAATGCCGCTCAATCTGGTGGACAAGGCGTCAGGCGTCACTTACTTTCAGGCGGCGCGCGCGCTCTCGCAGTTGAGTGCCGCGGGAACGCCCACATCAAGTATCACGCCCGCGCTCGTAGGGCCGACAGCAGCTTACTGGCAGAATCTGATTGCGCCTCTAGCACCTGGAGATTCTTATTCTCTGGCCTGCAGCGGAGGTTCGACGTCGAGTCCGTTGCAAGCCGCGTACGATCTCTTTAGCTGCAACACCTTTAACGAGACGACGGCGCTTTGGCAACTCGATCAGGCGGGATCAGACTTTTCGGGTAACGCGGGGATTGCCGGAGCGCTGACGGATGCTTCGGGAAATCCGGTGAATTATTATCCGACGAAGCTTGGAAGCAGCGCGTTCTTCAACAAACAGTTCAAGTCGCTTTACGCGTGGCGTTCGCAGGGCGTAGCTAATTACCACGCGATGCAGGTTACCTTGCGCAAGAGGATGTCGCACGGCCTGCAGTTTGATTTCAACTACACGTACTCGAAGTCCATCGATATGGGTTCCGACGCCGAAAGGATTGGTCCCTGGGCCGGACTGCAGGGTCAGATAATCAATTCCTGGGATCCCAAGGCCCGAAGGTCAGTCTCGGATTTTGATCTTCGGCATCAGATCAACGGAAACTGGATTTTAGAAATGCCGTTTGGAAAAGGTCGGTGGCTCGGGCGGGACGCGGGCGGCCCCTTGAACGCTCTTATCGGGGGTTGGCAACTTTCCGGCTTGGCGCGGTGGACGAGTGGTTTTCCGGTAACGGTACTTAACGGCGGAACGTGGCCCACAAACTGGCAACTCGGTGGCGGGGCCGTACAAATCGGACGGGTGCAGACGGGCACCTTCTACAACGCGCCGGGAACTCCGGCGGGTTCGGTGAACATCTTCGCAGATCCGAACGGTCCGACGGGAATCGAGGCATTTCGCCACGACTTCCCGGGAGAGACCGGAGGGCGAAACCAGATACGGGGCAACGGTTTTGCGGGTCTGGACGCGGGATTATCTAAGCGCTGGGTGATGCCCTGGAAGGAATCACAAAGCCTGCAATTCCGATGGGAAGTGTTCAACGTTTTGAACCTAAAACGGTTCGACGTCCAGAGCATCAACACGAATCTGGATTCCGGATCGTTCGGAAACTACACAGGGCTGCTCACGAATCCACGCGTAATGCAATTCGCGCTGCGCTACGAATTTTAAGCAGCGGTCGCAGTTCCATTCAACTAGGCCGTCGGGGGCGTCAGCTCTCGACGGCTTTTCTATTGGCAGCGACGTGGGATGCAGTCCCCGGCCGCAGTACAGTTCTAAATTTATATGGTTATACAGATTTAGTTCCTTAAGTATCTTCACGTACTTGAATCCTCTCAGCACCTGCTTCCATAAGTACAGTCTTTGCACTACGTCCTTCTCGGCACGCCAGTTGCATTCTTAACTGCAGAACGGACGGCACTGCGAGAACTTATTTTCAGCTCGTGGGGAAACTTAAACCTATTGTGATGTTTAAAAAGGACGGATTCATGAACTGGACTTCGTTTGCGAAGCGATATTTCCTGGCGGCGCTGGTGATGACGGTGGTCGCGGCCGCGTCATGGTCGCAGGATGCGACCGGGCGGATTGTGGGCACGGTGACCGACCCGGGCGGCGCGCCGATTCTGGATGCTAAAGTGACCGCTACGAATCCGGCGACGCGGATTTCTCAGGAAGTAACCACCAATGACAATGGTTACTACCAGGTGTTGTCTCTTCCAATTGGAACTTATGTGGTGACCATCGAGCATCCCGGATTCAGGAAGCAGGTTTTTGAAGCTCAGCCGCTGCAGATTAATCAGACGCTGAAGCTGGACGCCAAGATGGTACTCGGCCAGCAAAACGAAGTCGTGGAAGTGACCGAGCAGGCGGCCAACGTAGAGACCATTGACCAGACTATTGGCGTGAACGTGGTGGGGGAAACGATTCAACGCGCCCCCTTGAACGGCAGAAACGTGCTGGACCTGGCCAAGTTGCAACCGGGCGTAACCGAAACGAACGGAGATTCGACAGCGGCCGGAACATACAGCATTGGCGGCGGGCGCAGCGACTCCGTGACCTACCTTTTGGATGGCGCGCTCAACAACAATTTGCTGGATAACAGCGTGGTGTTTAACCCGAATCCAGACACGATTGCGGAATTCAGAATTCTGGAAAGCAACTATTCAGCGGAGTACGGACGCAATGGCGGCGGCGTGATCAGCGTGGTAACCAAGTCGGGAACCAACCAGTATCACGGCAGCGGTTTTGAATTCATTCGTAACGATGCTTTGAATGCCAACCAGTTTTTCAACAAGAACGACCCTAATAACGAGCTTCCGCGCGATATTTTGAAACGAAATCAATTTGGCGGAACTTTCGGCGGACCAATTTCTCTGCCGAAGCTGGTGAATGGCAAGGACCGCTTCTTTTTCTTCGTGGGTTACCAGGGTCAGAGATTGTCGTCACAGCAATCCACGGGTTTGACGACGGTGTACACACCGGCGCAGATCACCGGAGACTTTTCAGGCGGGGGAGCAGTTGGCAGTTGCCCGGATGCGGATACTGGAGTCGCTTCGTTTCTGCAATCCAACCCTTTCTTCCAGCCTGATCCAGCGAAAGCGGCATGCGGAATCATCGATCCCACGAAAATAAACCCTGTTGCGCAAAATTATATCAGCCGCGGCTTTTTCCCCACCGCACCTGAGGGCCAGGCAAACTATCACGGCTCACACACCAACAATAACAACGAGTTGACCATGAAATTTGACGTGGTCATCTCTCAGAAAGATAAAATCACCACCACCCTTGGCGGGAATCGTAATCCGCAGCTGAATCCGTTTGACGGCGCAACCGTTAACGGATTTCCAGACACGGTCGCAAATCGCAACTATTTCGGTGATTTGGCTTACAGCCACGTATTCACGCCGAACCTCGTAAACGAGCTGCGGCTTTATGTTCAGCGCAATAACTACGCGCAGGAAATACCTGCAGCGGTTTTACCAAGCGCCGCCGACCTCGGCATCGGGACCACTCCGGACAATCCGTCCGGGCCGCCGATCATGTCTTTCGACAATGGACTGCAGGTGGGGTTCAGCCCGCAGGGCCCGACCCACGAAATTAACAACACGTTTGGTTTCGCGGACACCTTCAACTGGGTGCGGGGCAAGCACAACATGAAGTTAGGCACAGGGGTCTCCACCTATCAGAACAACACCGTTTACGACTATTACGTGAACGGACAGTTCGACTTTGCCGGTGGCACGGTCGCCACTGACAATTCCCTAGCGGACTTCCTGCTGGGAGCGCCCACGGATTACTTTCAGTACCCGGCGGCGCCATCGAACATCCGCAGCAAGTCGTATTACGGATTTTTTCAGGACGAGTGGCGGGTAACCAAAAAATTCACGTTTAACCTGGGTATCCGGTACGAATACAATTCTCCGAAACGCGACACCCAGGGCCGGACTTTCTCGATTATTCCGGGAGAGCAATCACAGGTGTTCGTGAATGCTCCAGTGGGCATGGTGTTTCCGGGCGACCGGGGTGCACCTTCGGGCGTCAACTACCCGGACAAGAACGATTGGGCTCCGCGATTTGGTTTTGCGTGGGATCCGCGCGGGAATGGCAAAACCAGCATTCGCGGCGGGTTCGGGGTTTTTTACGATGTGTTGAAGGGTGAAGACAATCTTCAATTCAATGGCCAGCCGCCATTCTTTGCCTCAGCCGGACTGGTTTTCGACAACGTTGCGCCCGGGCAGACGTCTGACGTCGCTTATCTCACCGATCCATTCGGCTCTGCCGGCGCGGCCAATCCGTTCCCGTCAAAAACACCGCCACCTGACCTGGATTTCGGCGCTGCCGGATTTTTGCCCATCAACAGCGGAGGAGCGGTGTACCTGGTGGATCCGCACCTGCGAACTCCTTACACGTATCAATACAATTTGAGCGTGCAGCATGAAGTGGCTCCCAACACCGTGCTGGAAGTCAGTTACGTGGGCAGCAGTTCGCACGGGCTCACAACGCTGGTGGATGTGAACCCCTTTGTACTGGGGACCACCGACCGCGTCTTGAATTTGCAGAGCGGGGCCAGTTCGTGCACCGACGACGATGGGATTTCAACGTCCGGTGCGGATCCCAACGGACTCTGTTCCTTCGCGGGCCTGCCTGAATTCAAAAATCTGACGAGGGCTAGCTACAACGGATTGCAAGCCAGCTTGACGAAGCAGATCAACCAGACGCGCTTCCTGGGGCGGACCTACTTCACACTTGCTTACACCTACGCTCACGCCATTGACAATACGTCAGGATTTCGCAACCGCAATTCTGAAGTGCCGGCATATGAGCCGAATCTGTTTCGCGCCTCGAGCGACCAAGACGTTCGGCACCGCATTACTTTTAGCGGGGGGTGGGATCTGCCGATCGATCACATGTGGAGTTCCGGACCCAAGCGCCTCACGCAGGGTTGGAGTTTGTTCCCCATCGTGACGTGGCGCACGGGCTTTCCGTTTGATTTCTTCGCCAGGCTGCCGGGGCGGTTCGATCCCGGTTCAGAAGGACCGTCCGGCGCGGGGGACGCGTTCGATGTGTACGCCAACGTGGTGGGTTCCACAGCAACACTGGATCCTCGCAAAGCGCAGGACTTCGGTTTTGGCACCGGAAACTATTACGTGAATCCAAATAGTTTCTCAAATGCCCAATGCAAGGACGACGCAGTACCTGTCTGCGTGCCAGGTCCCGGCGTATTTCCCTCGAATCAGCAAGTTGTTGCTAACCCATCGCTGGCTACTTACGGCACGCTGGGAAGGAACTCTCTGCGAGGACCGGGTTACGTGAACTTCGACTTGGCGTTCTCGAAGACCACCGCCATCTCCGAAAGAGTGAAGATAGAATTCCGTGCGGAGTTCTTCAATCTCTTCAATCACGCGAATTTCCTTAATCCGGGGGTTGTCAACGAGGGTGACGGAGTGACCTTCAATGCTACGACGGGCAACAATATCAACAGCAGCCAGTTTGGACAAATCACTTCCACTTACGACCCGCGCATCATTCAGTTGGCGTTGCGCCTGACGTTCTAACCGCTGTAGCGCTTTCGAACCGCCGGTGGCTTTGCCGCCTCCGGCGGTTTGTTTTTTGTGCGCATCGAGACGCGCACGAAGCCGCTATGTTAATCTATGTTTTGCGCCCGGCTTTGTCGCCGGGCACATCGGTCGGGGCGTAGCGCAGCCTGGCTAGCGCGCCTGGTTCGGGACCAGGAGGTCGAAGGTTCAAATCCTTTCGCCCCGACCACTTCCTGATTTATTTTCAATGGTTGCAGTTTATGCGTCGGGGCAGAGAATTTGGGAACCCCATCGGGCATCGACTTGTGCCGATCGATCACCTCAAGAACTTGCCGGCGAGCCAGTAATCGACACTGAACTTTCCCGGACCTGCGCAGAGCAGCCAGACGAAGAAGAGCGCGTACAGAACTTCCGGAAGATAGAGAAAATCGTCGAGCCAGTTAAGTGCCGAGAGGTTTTTCGGCAGAGTGGAAATCGCCTCGGTCAGGGTCGCGACAATCATATCGATCAATAAGGCCGCGCAGGCGACGCTCGAAAGAAAACCCACGGCCAGCAAACATCCGCCAATGAACTCAACACCCGCGACGAAATAAGCGGTCTGGCGCGGAAACGGAACTTTGGCCTTAACGAGCGTGTCGTACACAGGTTTCGTGCCGCCCGCCGCAAATAGTTTGTTTCCCCCGGAGATAGCGAAGAACAGCCCGATGGAAACGCGTACCAGCAGGACGGCGTACTGTTCCAAGTCCGAGCTGCCCAGCAGCGCAAGCTGGACCAACCGTTTCCAATCCACTCTTATGCCTCTGTCGGGTGCGGCTGGGAAATTATGTGTCCATTCGTTCGACCCATTGCGCGCGCGATGCGGGAGCCACGAACGGATCCGCAAAGTATTGCGTTTCGCGCGCAACCTTTTGGCCCCTGAACTCCATGATGCTCACGGTGTAAGAGGGCTTGCCATCATATGTCAGGATGAATTCCGTGACCCAAAGGTCACCATTGCCAATGATTCGCCGGATCGTGAAACGTTTTTTGTTTGGCTGGCCAGCGCGTTGGCTCTGTATGTTGCGACGACCGCGGGTTCGCTCACCGGATTGCGGATATTCCAGAACCGCGTCTTCATGATAGATGCGATGCTCCGTTTCAAAATCGTTGGCATCCGATGCTACCCAGTGTTCATCCAGTAATGCGCGGATCTGCTGATTTCGCACTCCGGAATATTGTTCACTGTTCTTCTGATCGTCCATGTAGCCTCACCTGTCAACGTTCCAGATCCGATTGTTACCCAGGTGAGCCTCGACGAATACATGGCATTTAGTATTGGCACGGGTGGGCTTGGCTGCGGGATACTGATAGCTGGATAGGACGAAGTCATGGGCAATTACCAGATTTCCAGGCGGGGCGTGCTCAAATACCTCGGGCTATTGGGCGCGAGTGTGGCGGGCCGCGAGTTTTTAGCGAACTGGCTGCCCCTGACGGCGGCGCGGGCCGATGGACCCGGCGCGCCGGTCACGATTGCGGGCATGCACCATCAAGATGCGGAAGCAGAGCGTGCTGCCGCGTACACGCCGCAATTTTTCAGCGCAGATGAATTCGACACGGTGGAGATTTTGACTACGCTGATCATTCCCACCGACGACACGCCGGGCGCGAAAGAAGCGCAAGTGGCCAACTATATTGATTTTGTAGTCTTTTCGGCGGCGGAATTCGAACCCGCGCTGCAAAAAGAATGGATAGATGGCCTGAAGTTTATTGAGAGTGAGAGTCGGCGGCAGTTCGGTAAAGCGTTTGGATCCGCAACGGAAGTGGAACGAGTCAAATTGCTGATGCAAATGAGCGTGGCTGAGTACGACGGTAAGTCACAGGAAGATGGTAGTGGGTTTTTCTCCACGCTGAAAGACATGACCGTCGAAGGATTTTACACTTCGAAAATTGGATTGATCGATGTGCTGGATTTCCAGGGCATGAACTATATGGCTGATTTTCCAGGATGTACGCATCCGGAGCACCAGACATAAAATTGCGTAAGTTATTTCAGTGAATTGAAAAGGACCGGTTGGATTTGGCGACTCAAGAAATCTACGACGTGATCGTGGTGGGCTCCGGAGCTTCAGGCGGAGTTGCGGCGTATACGCTGGCCTCCAAAGGCTTGAAGGTATTGTGCCTGGAAGCCGGACGCATGATCGAGCCACACAACGATTTTCACAATCATAAGCCGCCATATCGCTGGCCGTATCGCGGGAACGGCAAGCCCGGCCAATATGGAAAATTGCCGCAGGGTATGGAATGGAAAATTAACGAGTGGACAGATCATCTGTTCACCATTCCCGAGAACGATCCCTACGCTTTAGCGCCCGGCGCCAAATTTACCTGGACGCGAATGCGCGCGGTGGGCGGCCGCACGCTGGTATGGGGTAGGGAATCGGGCCGTTTCGGCCCGCTGGATTTCAAACCAAAAAGCAAGCAAGACGGTTTCGGTGAAGACTGGCCGTTGACTTACGAAGAGCTGGCTCCTTATTACGACAAGACGGAATCGCTGATCGGCATGTCCGGAGGCGGGGAGGAAGTATTTAATTCGCCGGCCAGCAAAAACGCGCTGCCGCCATTTAAAGCGCGCTGCGGAGAATGGCTGGTGAAGAAAGGCGCTGCCAAACTGGGACTGAAAACGGTTTCCATGCCGCTGGCGGTGCTAAGCAAACCGTATGACGGCCGTCAGGCTTGTCACTATTGCGGAGCGTGCAACTACGGATGCGACACTGCATCGCGCTTCAGCACGCTGGAAGTTTTGTTTCCAAAAATGCAGAAGATGAAGAATTTTACGCTGCGAACGAATGCTGCGGTGCATCGCGTGTTGATGGATAGAAACTCCGGTAAAGCGCGCGGCGTTTCCTACGTGGACACCACAAACCGCCAGGAATATGAGGCCTATGGAAAGGCCGTGGTTCTGGGCGCGTCCATGGTGGAATCGCTGCGCATTTTGCTCAATTCGCGCGACCGGGAGTTCCCGGAAGGTCTGGGCAACTCCAGCGGAACGCTGGGCAAATATCTGATGGAGCATGTGGCGTTCAATCGCATGAGCGGATATTTTCCGTCGTTGGCCGGCCGCCCTTCCACAAACGACGACGGCCCCGGCGCCAACAGCCTCTATATTCCGCGCTACAACTATGGCAAGAAGAGCGACAAGTTTTTGCGCGGCTACCGTTTCACGGTGGATAGCGGTTGCGGCATGGGCCCCGGGCCAGGGGCCGACTTTTCGGGTTTTGGCTCGGCGTACAAAAAACGCATCAAGGAGTTGTATCCTGCCGCCGTGTATATCACCGGATATGGCGAGGGATTGCCGTTCGAACACAATTTTGTGGAGATTGACCGCGAGGGACTGACGGATCGTTACGGAATTCCGCAAGTGCGTTTCCACACCAATGCGGAATATGACCATGCGTTTGCCATTCGCGACGAAATGGTTGGGCAGATGGAGCAAATACTTAAAGCGTCAGGCGCGGAAATATTGCCGTACAAGGCGAGAGAGCCTTTTCCCATGGGTAGCGTGACGCACGAAGCCGGCGGCGCTCGCATGGGCGATGACCCCAAGAAATCCGTGCTGGATGCCTGGAATCGCTGCCACGATGTAAAGAATTTGCTGGTGGTGGATGCCGCGAGCTTCGTGTCGCACCCGGAAAAATCCGTGACCCTTACAATCATGGCTCTGGCGACGCGCGCCAGTGAACACCTAGCCGAAGATATTCGACTGGGACACGTATAGGAACCGCCGCTTATAAAAACTTTCGGCCGCGCTGGGTCTTCCTAAGCAGATTGGGGCGGCCGGTCGGTGATCTCTTCCGCAGCGGCATCCCAATATTGTTTTCTGCCCGTCCAGTATGCTTGCGTAGCCATGATGCACGCGACGGATTGCGCGAAGCCGTTGTCCACGGTGGCGATGGGCTGCTGTCGGCTGCGCATGCACTCGACCCAGTTGGCCATGTGCTCTACGGACATATCGTCAATGCCCATGGGGGGCAGGCCCTTCTCGCCCGGCAGCAACAGATATTTTGCAGTGCGCTGCTTGTCAATGTCGGGATTTTCTTCGTGAGTGCCTTTTTCCTCGATCAACTGATATCGCGGGCTGCCTTCGCCGCCGATATTAACCAATGTGGCTTTCTTGCCCATATAGCGCGTGAAGCTGGGCGAGTCATTTCCGAAGCTGGTGGAATAGCTGACCAGAAAGCCCTTCGGGTATTCGAGCAGCGATTCAAAAGTGTCGGCGTTTTCGCGGCCATCGCGCCAGGCAAAAATTCCACCGTGGGCAGTCACCGATCGCGGGAATGAATCGTTCATGAAGTAATGCACCAGATCAATGCCGTGGCTCATCCACTGATCGGCGATTCCTCCCGAGAAATCACGATAGAGGCGAAACTCAAAATACAGGCGCGGATCGAACGGCCGGTGCGGCTTGGTCATCAGCCACTTGGCCCAGTCAGTGTCGGCTTCGCGGATTTGCGACACTTCTTCGCGGCCGCGCCAGCGTGGGCCATGATAATTCCAGACAATTTCAATCTTGCTGACGTCGCCTAGAACACCGCTCTGGATTGTTTCACGCGCCAACTTTGGATATGGCTCGCTGCGATGCTGCGTGCCGACCTGGGCGATGACTTTATGTTGCCGCACGGCGTCACGGGCGGCTTTGATTTCGTTGAGCACGTTGCCCATGGGCTTTTCGACGTATACATCCTTGCCCGCTTCAGCCGCCAGTTTCAGCATTGGCGAATGCGAATGCTCCGGTGTGGAAATAATCACGGCGTCCACATCATGAAGCGCCAGCAATTCCTCGGGATCCTTGAAAGCGCGTGGAGCCTTGCCGTAGAAGCCTGCATTCGTCGCTATAGCTTTTTCGCGATTTACGGACCAGAGATCGCACAGCGCGGTCATTTCCACGTTATGGCTTTGCTTCAATCGCGAAGCGATCTGATCGAGGTCGCCACCGCGATTGCCGATGCCGATGTGCCCCAAAGAGATTCGATCGTTGGCGCCGGCGATCCGGCTGTAAGACAAGGCACTGCTGCCTAGCGCAGCGCTACCGCCAACAACTTTGACGGTGTTGTTGAGGAATGTTCTGCGATTCATTGAGCCGATGAGATTGTCCATGAGAGCCTTCCGCGCGAAATTGCATTTTTCGCCAGATGAAAATTGGTTTTATAGTGTGCCGCACACAAATCTTACCGCGAAGTTTGCGTAAAACGTCCAGCATTTGTCCGGCGGGCTGTGGTGGACCGGAAATGTTATGTTATTGCATCTCGATGGAATACAGCTGCTAATGACGACCCACATTGGACTGATCGGCGGAGGAAACATCAGTGAGACACACGCGCGCGCCGCGCGAGCGATTCCGGATGTGGAAATTGCCGCGATATTTGGTACGAACGGAGATAAGGTCGCTCGATTGTGCCGCGAATATGGCGGTGTGCCATATTCCGACCTCGGCAAGTTTTTGCTGCATCGTCCGATGGAAATGGTGGCGATTGGTAGCCCCTCGGGTTTACACGCTGAGCAGGGGATAGCAGCGGCCCGGCAGGGGCTGCATGTGTTGACGGAAAAACCCATTGATATTTCTGTGGAGAGCGCGGACGCGCTGATCGCGGAAACAAAAAAGGCAGGCGTTAAGTTAGGAGTATTTTTCCAGGATCGCTGCAAGCCGGATATTGTTCGCTTGAAACGCGCGGTGGATTCGGGAACGCTGGGCCGGCCCATCCTGGCGGACGCGCGCGTCAAATGGTACCGGCCGGCAGACTACTACGCGAAGTCGCATTGGCGGGGCACCTGGGCGCTCGACGGGGGCGGCGCTTTAATTAATCAAGCGGTGCACACGCTCGATCTGATGCTCTGGATTTTTGGAGAAGTAGTGAGAGTCCAGGCCGCGAGTAGAACGGCGTTGCATGACATTGAGGCCGAAGATACGCTCACTGCGATGCTGCAATTCGCTAATGGAGCGCTGGGGGTTTTGCAGGCCACGACTTCCGCGTTTCCCGGATACCCCCGGCGGCTGGAACTTAGCGGCTCGGAGGGAACTTTAGTCATCGAGCAGGATCGTCTTCTTGCAGCCGATCTGAAGAGTCCAAGCGCTGATTTGCTGCAAGGTTCTGAGGCGGATAGCAATCCGAGCTCGTCATCGCCGGTGGTCAGCGATGCGCGCGGGCACCAGGCAGTGCTGCAGGATTTCCTGGACGCCATTCGAACCGGAACTGAGCCACGATGCGATGGAAAAGAAGGGCGTCGCAGCCTTGCGCTGGTGCAGGCTATCTACGCTGCCTGCAAAAGCGGCGAAGGCGTTCAGATAACCAGCTAGCAGTCACTACCGCAACCATTCGTCCACATGTTCGCGCACGAATTGGTCATCCTGCAAGTGAGGATAGAGCCGGCACACGCGATCGATTTCCTCCACTTGGCCTGGTGAAAGGTCTTCCTGCGGGTCCAAACACCAGCGTCCCTGGAGGAGCCCCTGTCGCCGCAGGATTTCATGAATTCCAGGAATGCACCCATGAAACTGGTGGGCGGGGTCGAAAAGCGCGGCGTTGGCATCGGTGATTTGCTGCGCCAGGGTTAGCAAGTGACACGGAACGCTGGTTGCGTGACGTTTTGTTTCCGCAAGCTGTTCGACCGCTTTGCTGGTCCATACCGCCCATTGACCAAGCAGGCCGCCGGAAAACCGCAAGCGTTCGCCCTGAAAATCATAGGTGGTGAGCAAATCGAGCAAAATGTTGTCATCGTTGCCGGTGTACAAAGCGATTTCCGCTGTGCGACCGGAGGCGGCAAAGGCGCGGATCACTTCCAGGGTTTGATAGCGATTGAACGGAGCGATCTTGATGGCTACAACATTTTCGATTTCGCAGAATTCGCGCCAGAAGGCGTAGGGCAGCGCCCGGCCACCAACGCTGGGCTGCAAATAAAATCCAATCACGGGAATTATTGAGGCGACGGCGCGGCAGTGCTCAATTAATTGCGCGATGGAAGATTCTGGCAGCGCCCCGAGACTAAGAAGAACGGCGTCATAACCGAATCGGGCCGCGAGGGTCGCTTCAAGGAGCGCCTGATTCAGTTTGCCGCAGACTCCGGCAATCTTTACGGTGTTAGCGCCGCGCATTTCCTCGATGGCAATTCTAAGAACGGGTTCGAACAGTCCGATCATCGGATTGCGAATGGCAAACTGAGTGGTGTGTACGCCGACGGCGATTCCGCCGGCTCCTGCTGCCAGATAGTAACGCGTCAGGGCGCGCTGCCGCCGCTCATCCAGTTTGCGTTCGCTGTTCAAAGCCAGGGGATGGGCGGGAATGACCAGTCCAGAAACTAATTGCGCACGCAAAGACATCAAAATTTTCCGTCGCGAACCTGAAAATGCGTCGGTTTGTTCAACCGAGATCCGCCGGAAGAAATCCATGCAGCCGTCCAATCGAGCATCTCCGGAACGGTAACCGTTGGAAGGCCAAACAATTCGTGACATTTGGCAGCATTGCTCAACAAGGCCGTGGGCATTTCTTCGGAGCTGAAGGTCGGTTGCAAGTTAAACCGCCGGCCAAACTCTTCCGCGAGATGGCGCACACTTAATGTTTCAGGACCGGTGAGATTCAAGATTAACGGAGGTGACTGGCAGTGTTCGAAAGCGCGCAGACAAACCGAATTGGCGTCGCCCTGCCAGATAACATTAACCAGAGCCATGCGCAGATCCACGGGCCGGCGTTCAAAAACGGACGTACCAATGTCGAGGAGTACGCCATACCTCAAATCAATCGCGTAATTTAATCGCAGGATGGCGACGCGAGTACCCCATTGGCGCGAACCGTATTCGAACATGCGTTCGCGGCCGAGCGCGGACTGCGCGTATTCGCTGACCGGCGCTACCGGTGTCGATTCCGAAGCGCCACCCTCTGTCACGTGGCGTAAGGGATAAACATTGCCGGTGGAAAACGCCACGATGCATGCGTTGCGATAACGCTCGGCCACCAGGCCGGGCAAGAAAGTATTCATTGCCCAGGTCAAATCTTCGGAGCCGGTGGTTCCGAATTTTCGGGCAGCCATGAAGATGACGTTAGGGATATCTGGCAATTTGGCGAGCGCGCCCGGCTCGAGAAGATCAGAAGTTATTGTTTCGATGCCGTCGGCTGCCAAATTCTCGCGGACCGATTTATCTGAGAATCGCGCAACGGCTACGATTCTTTTGTTAACGCCGGATTTTTCGACAGCTCTCCTGGCGCGGCGGGCCAGGCTCGGACCCATTTTTCCGCCCACCCCGAGAATAAGTAAATCCCCGTCGAGGTGGGCCATAGCCGCGGCATCCGCGTCAGAAGGACGCGAAAGAGCTTCTTCGAGTTCAGCGTCGGTGGTTATTTGCATGATTATCCCAGTTCAAATCCCGCGATGGCGTAAACCAATTGATCATTCGTGGGCAGGTGGCCGCCAAAAGCCATGCGCTCAAGCCGGCGTTGCCGGACGAAACCAAATTCGTGTGCGAGCGCCACGGCGTTTTCATTGCCGGCCAGGATGTCCCAATACCAGCTTGATTCCGGAGAAGCCCGCAGAGTTTGTTCTATCACAGTACGAGCAGATTGCTGATTGGCAGCGACGCAGGGCCCCAAATATGTCGACCGCGCACCCTCGCGAGCGAAGCAAAAGCCCTCAGGCATCGCGACCGGAGGGTTGCGGGCGGCGAGTTCATGCAGCACCTTGGAGCGATCAGCGCCAAACGCCTGGCGATCCAGTTCCGTTAATTCACTGGAGAGGGGCGCGCCCAGCGATCGAGTTCTATCAAATTGATTTTGCCTGGCGTCACGGAACCAACGCTCAACTATTTGCTCGGTCCTAAAACCAAGTTGTTCGTACAGCGGCTGACCATCCGCGGTGGCATCCAGCTTCACGCTATCAATTCCATGCTCGGCGGACAGTTCCAGCGCGGCCTGCATGAGTCTACGTGCGAGGCCCATGCGCCTGTAATCCGGTTTGGTGAGTACCATTCCTATCCAGGCGAGTTGCTTTCCGTAGCGCAGTAAGGTGGCCGTGGCGACGATATGATTCTCGACTTCAATTCCGAAACAGCCTTGAGGATCGAGTCGCAACAGCGTTTCCCAATCATCCCTGGTTTGATTCCAGCCGGCCAGGCGCGAAAGTTCCAGAGCATCCGGCAGATCGTTGTGGCGCAGCCCGCGAAGGTTTCCTGTGGCCATAGACGCAAAATCTCGGCTAACGAATTTTATCGTCTGCTGAGGCCGAGATTCGAAGTGTACGACGAGTTATCGCGAATGCGATTCGAATTGTTACGGATTACTTCATTTACCTTCGGACGCGCCCACGTTAAGCTCGGGTCGCCATGGTGACATTCGAAACTTTGCGAGGCCGCAATTGATGGCCGCCGGGCAGACGGCTTCTGCGAGCAAACCGGCGCGGCGGCTCACCCATTCATTGCGATGGGCCATCGGCGGGTTGTTGTTCACCTCTACAGTGATCAACTACCTTGACCGCCAGACGCTTTCGATCCTGGCGCCATTTCTCAAGGTCGACTATCACTGGACGAACGCAGATTACGCGGCGATCGTAATTGCATTTCGCATTGCTTACTCACTGGGACAGGCGGTGTGCGGGCGGCTCATTGATCGAGTTGGCACACGGCACGGCATCACGTTGACGGTTGCGGCTTATTCCCTGGTGTCAATGCTCACGCCGTTGGCGCGCGGGCTGTATAGTTTCGCGTTCTTCCGATTTTTGTTGGGCGCTGGGGAATCCGCCAACTGGCCAGCGGCCACCAAAGCGGTCTCCGAATGGTTTCCAAAAAGTGAACGCGGGCTAGCAACAGCGCTGTTTGATAGCGGCTCATCTATTGGTGGGGCAATAGCACCATTTCTGGTATTGGGGATTTACACCCGCTGGGGATGGCGCCCCGCGTTTATCGTACCGGGAGTGTTGGGAATTCTCTGGCTGATTTTGTGGCGCTGGCTTTACTATCCGCCTGAAAGTCATCCATTTATTTCGCCGCAAGAGCGTGAAATGCTTCTGGCGGATCGGCCGCCGGTTGCGACGTTGACGAAGATACGCCTCCGTTGGAACGAGCTACTAAAAATTCCACAAACCTGGGGCGTCATCGTGGCTCGAACTTTTACCGATCCCGTTTGGTTTTTTATTACCGACTGGTTTCCCATTTATCTGATTGCCAAAGGATTCGACCTGCGCGGCAGTTTGATCGCCGTGTGGGTGCCATTCATTGCCGCGGATCTGGGGAACTTTGCCGGCGGCGCGGCGACCGGCTATCTCGTGAAACGCGGCTGGGCAGTGGGGATGGCACGCAAAGCAGTGGTGGTCGCTGGCGGATTCGGAATGACCCTGCTGATTCCCACAATTATTTCTTCCAATCTCTACGTCATCACCGCTTTATTCGCACTTTCCACTTTTTTCTACGCTGCTTTCAGCACCATCGCGCACGTGCTGCCGACTGATTTATTTCCGGGGCATCTAGTAGCCAGTGTTAGCGGCCTCGGCGGTACGGGCTCCGGGCTCGGGACTATCGTGGCATTTTTTCTGGTAGGGCGGCTGACCGATGCGCACCGCGCGGCCGCGACGCATTCGTTTGACTCCATTCTGGTGGCGGGAGGCGTGATTCCCTTTGTCGGAATGCTGCTGGTCTTGTTGCTGGTGCGGAATAATTGGGCGACCGAACGGGGATTGGTGCGAAGAATTTGAGTTTAGGCTTGTTGCGTTGCGATTTTCCTGCGCAACTAATTCAGTTCGACAGCAACTTCAGGACTCAACAGTGAACTGGATGCGGCGTCCAGAAATATTGTGGTGTGGGGATGATCCTGCAGCACGGAAGCGGGAGCCATCGGGCTGATTTTTGCGTTAAAACAATTCTTGACCGCCTGGGCCTTGCGAGCGTCGGGAACAATGCACAGAATTTCTCTGGCTTTCAGGATTTGGCTGATGGTCATCGATATGGCCTGACGCGGAACGTCGTCCAGTGAAGCGAACCAGCCCTCGTTAAGTTGCTGGCGGCGGCAAGGTTCATCAAGCGTCACGACGGCGTAGGGTTGTTTGGTTTCAAAATCGGCGGGCGGATCGTTGAAAGCCAGATGGCCATTTTCGCCAACGCCGACGAAAGCGACATCAATGGGCGCTTTTTGCAATTCACGACCGACCGTCTCCATCACTGTGCCAGGATCGTCTGTGCCGCTAAGCAGATGGTATTTCCCGATGCCGACTTTGTTTATGAGCCGCTCGCGGAGGTATTTGCAGAAGCTCGCAGGGTGCGTTTCGGGAAGCCCTACATACTCATCCAGGTGGAACATTTCGACTTGGCGCCAATCGATGCCGGGTGTGGCGGTCAGAGCCTCCAGGAATTCGAATTGGGATGCTCCGGTGGCGGCAATGATGCGAGCGTGGGCTTGGGCTGAGATCGCGTCTCGGATGATCGTTGCGGCTCGAGCGGCAGCGGCGATGGCGAGGGATTTTTTGTCCGAAAATTTCCGCAGGATCAAAGGATACTCATTTCTTGGCAAGATGTGATGAAGAACGGTCAAGCTATGCGCAATTTATGATAGCGCGACTGACGTCGTTACCGGCAAGTGCGCCGCGTGCGCCACAAAAAAACCGGCTTTCATGTTTCATTGAGAGGCGAATGACGAGATCACCGGTGCAGCTGCCTAAATACACGATTGGCGTCGGGGATCGCTTCGCGCTACAGGGCGAGGCGCAGTTGCAGGCGTGCGTTCTGGCCCTGAAATCGGGGATAGAAATTATCCCAGTGTGGAACAAATCAAATCGCGAGCATTTGATCGTGGGCTCGGAGCCTTCACAAACAAGGCAAGCGGCTGATGCAGCGATCAGAAAACTCGGGTGGAGCCATGACTACTTCCTTGACGCCGATCATATCGGGCTAAAAACTGTCGACCGCTTCATCGCACCATGTGATTTCTTTACGATTGATGTCGCCGATAAAATCGGCTCGCCTGCTGAAGCTTCCGCGATTCGCCAATTTGCTGACCGCCATCCGGAACTGATGAGAGAGGTTGTGCTTGAGCGATCAGGGGTGCGCCTCACGGCTAGCCGCGTGGTGATTGAAAGTGTGGCGCGAAAATACCTCGCGGCTATTCAAGAAGCCGGAAAAATATATCGCTACATTGCGGAGCGCAAAGGAGCCGGACGGTTCATACCGGAAATCTCCATGGATGAAACCGATTCGCCGCAAACGCCTTTAGAATTGCTCGTCATTCTGGTGGCGATTGCCGACGAGAAAGTACCCATCCAAACTATCGCGCCAAAATTTTCGGGCCGCTTCAATAAAGGGGTGAACTACCGCGGCGACGTAGAGGCATTTACTCGGGAATTCACTGCCGACCTAGCGGTAGTAGCGCATGCCGTTCGAAATCATGACCTGCCCCAAAATTTGAAACTCAGCGTGCATTCCGGCAGCGATAAATTTTCGCTATACCGGCCAATCCATCACGCCATTACGGATGTTGGGGCTGGCCTGCATCTCAAGACCGCCGGCACGACATGGCTGGCGGAGCTTGCTGGATTGACGCTGGCCGGAGGAGATTCACTGGCGTTGGCAAAGGAAATATATGCCGGTGCCTGCGAACACATAGATGAGCTGTGCGCTCCTTACGCTTCGGTCATCGAGATTGACCCCGGGAAGCTGCCGGCGCCGGATGACGTGAAACAGTGGAGCTCGCAGCAATATTTCGATGCTTTGAATCACGACCCGAAATGCAGTTCTTATAATGCTGATTTGCGTCAGCTCCTGCACGTAAGTTTCAAGATTGCCGCGAGAATGGGTGAGAGGTTCACAGACGCCGTAAGAGAGAATGAAGCTCTGATTGCGCGCGGCGTAACAGAAAATCTGTTCGAACGGCATATACGCCCGGTGTTTTTCTCGGATTGAGTGGTGCGCACGATTTAGAGGGTTCAGATTCAGGGACGGCGTGCGTCCATACGCTGTTTTGTAGCCCACAGTCCTGACGACGGCGTGCTGATGAAAAATACTTTTTCGCCATCCGGCATGGTGTTCCAGCCTTCCGTCATTCGTTCGGGAGGATAACGTTTGAGCGCTTCTTCGAGCGGAACGTAGTTGTAGCCCACCTGTTCGATTTCTTCTCGATTCAGATAACCTGGCGCATAAGAAATTGTGAAGCGGCCTTCACTTGATCCGTGCAAAAGGTGCGCGGTGGCGTGAGCCAATCGTTGTAAATCGACGTTTTCCCGGTACTGTTTCAACGTCCCGGGCGTACCGCGGTAACCGTACTTTCGAATTAATGTGTCAACGGATTCCTGCTCGCCGAAACGTTGCAGTCCGGGAGCAATGATGAGCAATTCTCCGCCGTCAGCCAGCGCCATCCGCGTGCGGTACACCGCTTTGTTGGCCACCCAGGTGCTGTGAAATTCGTCAGCCTGCATCACCGCGACGATTTTCTGGATGGGTTCTTCGACGATGGTGATATTTTCACGTTTGCTGGCCCGCGCGGCTAACAGATAAGTCTCGAGATCATCGCCAACGTACACACCGCAGGTAACCAGGCGATTGTCAGGGCTGCGTTTCATCACCACTTGGAGATAGACGTCGGGAAGAGCGCCCAGGTATTCGTTCTCCGCCCAGTTGAAACAATGGCGCAGCGGAGTGATCAGCTCTCCAAGATTGTTTTCAATCCCGTAGATGGCCGCAGCCATGTGCGAGGCGCAAATAGTTTCTTTGCCGCCCAAGCCAATAAAATAATTCTTGTTGTGATTGGCGAATCCCAGAACTTCATGGGGCACGACGTGGCCAATATTGATTATTAAATCCCACTCTTCGCCCATCAGGGAGGCGTTCAGATCCACTGGAATATCCCAGTCGGCCACGCCTCCGGTAGTTTGTTTCACAAGCTTCGCGGGGATGGTGCCGATTCGAGTGACCCCGCCAAGCCAGTCGTGAATGTGAATGCGATGGTTGGGGATTTCGCCGAACATCCAGCGGTTCTGTTCCGCAGTGTGCGGGACGTGCTGGCCGAGCGTGGGAATCACGTGCACATCGCACTGGTCCGCAAGAGCTTTGTAAAGGGTTTCTGTTATTTTTCCGGCCCCGCTGTGCGCGCGGGTGAGATCTGGAGGCAGCAACAAGACCTTGCGCAGATCTTTTTTCAGACGTGAACGGGCTTCGGTGAGCAAGCGGAGTGCGAGTTCGTCCACTTCCGAGCGCGATAATTCTTCCGCTTCACGCCAAAACCAGGGCACCGCGCACCTCAATATGCTGTTTGCAGCTCACTGAGAATTCCTGATGCTTGCTGATAGATGAAAATTATTGATTCACTCCGCTGGCCAGAAATCCGCCATCGATCACGATGGTTTGTCCATTTACAAATGAAGCCGCGTCAGACGCAAGATAAACGGCCGCCCCGGCCACTTCCTGAGCCTGGCCAAAACGCCCCATAGGCGTGCGCATCAGCAATTCCTGGCCACGTGCCGTGCCATCCAGTAATTTCTGGTTGAATTCGGTCCGAAAAACGCCGGGCGCGATGGCGTTGACCAAAACTCCGTGCCGGGACCACTCCACCGCAAGTGACCGCGTCAGGGATACAACCGCTGCCTTGCTGGCGGCGTACGCTGCGACTTCCGACAGAGAAACGAAACTGTTCAACGAAGCGATGTTAATGATGCGGCCAGATCTTCTTTCCAGCATATGTTGTCCAAAAATCTGGCAAGCGCGCAGCGTGCCGGTCAGGTTGGTATCGAGAATTTCGTTCCACTGCTCTTCAGGGAACGAAAGGGTAGGCGCGCGCGAGATTTTCGCCGCGGAATTAACGAGGATGTCCACTTTCTGAAACTTGTCGAGAGTGTGCTGCAACAGATTTTCCAGCGAAGCACGATTGCAGACATCAGTGGCGACTCTTATCGTGGTGCGGCCCTGATGCTCCAGTTCTGCAGCGACTTGATTGACGATTTCCTCGCGGCGGCCGGAAGCCACGACATGGGCGCCAGCGTCAGCAAATGCCAGCGAAATCGCGCGGCCAATTCCCGCGGTTCCGCCAAGAACGACTGCAACTTTTCCTTCCAGGCTAAATGGGATAGCGGTCATAGTGGTATTCAGTCGGCCAAGTTCCGGTAAGAGGAATCGATATCAACGCAGCGCTGCTCAGCGATCGGCGTCGAGTTTCAACAACCCGAAGCGTTCCGGCACGTGGAACGTCTCACTCATTGTAGGCTGCCACGCGATGTCCTTGCGAGTCGCAAGAGGCCCCTGGCTGCGGAAGAAATTTACTCGGAATGTTTTTCCGGCCGCTGGCGAAGCTTCACCAAGGGCGGACCATGGAATTTTCATGGCGCCGTACCAGATTTTCGCTTTGCGGTCGATGCGGGCGGTAACTTGGAAGCCAGAATTCCACGTCCAGCCTTCTTCGTGATGAGGTTTGGCGAGATCGATGTCGAGGTCTATCCATTCGCCTTGGGGAGAAATTTCAAACTCTTTATAGCGCCGGATGTTCTGAAAGTCCGAACCCAGAAAAACTTCCGCAACGTCCCAATTCCATAGCTGGTTGGTTTCCGCTTTGGTATCCGGATGGGGTTTCAGTAGCAACTCTTCATAGGGACACACAAACAGGAAATAAAGATATTCGCGGGTCCACCGCGAACGCACTTCCGTGCGATAGCCAGGGAGCGCGGTCCCGTTTTTGTCTTTGTCAGCTACGATGATGGGAGCCGAACGCCAGAACGGAATTCCAGGGTCGGCATTGACGGCTACGTCGTTTGCCGAATGCTTGCTGGTCGCAACTTCGACGTCTGCCGCTGCGGCGCTTATTGCGATAGCCGCCAGAGCCACGATGATTTTAAAAGTGCTGAACATGCGCACCTCGTTGTAAAAATAACCACTGCCCGGTTTCGAGCCAAAGCCTACCCCTTCAGGTTCAACAATCGCGAAGCGTTGCCGTTATAGACTTTTTGCAATATAGCGTCGGGCAAGTGAATACCGTAAATGCGCCACCGCCCCTGAGGTGGAATCTCCGCGGGGGCGTAGTCAAAATACTCGTCGTCCGTTTCCAGGAAGCGATAATAAATTTCATACAGCTTGTCGTTGAAAACCTGCTGAGGGAATGCTTCGCCGTGCGGAGTGGCATCGGTGCCAAACAGGATACGATCCTGATATTTGTCGAAGAACTTCCGTGAAGTACGAGGCTGGCGGCCCAATTCGCCGATACGGGCGGCGATATCCACGGTCATGTTGGGGAAGCGATCGAGATTTTCGCTGACGTTCTGCAGATCTTCGGCAAAATTGCCGACATGCAGCACGATAAATTGTGTTTTGGGATGTTTCGCGAACACCCGATTGCGCGCTTCCAGCAATTCCGCATTGCTGGGGAAGTCATGTCCGTAAAACGACCAGTCGGGATGATTGTTCAGCTCTTCGTAGCGCTCGTTGAAGCGATCTGTCGGAGTAAAGAATGCCACCGGATCGGAAACGTGGATGGCCACGGGCATGTTCAGCTGCCCGCAGGTGTCCCACATGGGATCGAAACGGGGATCGTCGATTTTTACGAGCGCGCCGCTGGTGATATTTTCGCGGAGATACAGCCCCAGGGTTTTCAAAATCTTCAGTCCGCGGGCTCCGTCCCGATGGGCCTGCTCGATGGTCTCCGCCTGGTTTTTGGGATAGTTCGGCTCTTTGAAGCGCGAATACGCTGGTTCGCAGAACGTGTAGAACCGGCCAGGAACGGCCTTGTCGTATTTGGCGACTGCTTCCGCCAGACCTTTATCGAAGCCGCCAGTAAGATTCACCATCGCGCGAATATTTTTGCGCTCCATCACTTGCAAAAGTTCGGCAGCGGTCATGGGATATTCGCGCTCAGGCGAAAGCGCGACGCCATTTTCGTAATGCTTGCTCCCGGAAATATGGGTGTGAATGTCTATCACCGGAAATTTCGCCCGGGGCACCATGGTTTCCTGTACGCGAAGCATGCTTTTGGGTGCGTACTGGGAAATGTCCAGTGGCTTGCGCTCGGACGGGGCATCATCTAGCGCTTCGCTGGCGGCGAAGACCCTCGGTTTCGCCGAAGCCCCGGCCAGCAGTCCCATGCTGTACAACCAACTACGACGGTCAATCACGATGGTCTCCTTCGTCTCCAGAAGTCTCGAACCCTCGATACTTGAACCTCACAAATCCTGTTTGTGTCCAATCTAGGCTCACGGGAGACAAGACTCAAGGGTGGTATTCACTTACGGCCGTCCGGAAGCGCAAACGCGACCAACTCGTCTGAAACGATGCTGCTGAAATTTCCGCCTCCGCCAACCGCGATTACTACGAACTGTCTGCCCGTTTGCTTTAGCGAGTACGTCATAGGTGTGGCATGGGCGTTGGCGGCCAAGGTTGCGGACCATAGTTCTTCGCCGGTCTTAGCATCGAAAGCACGGAAACGGCTGTCGGTGGTGCCGCCGATGAAAACGAGGCCCGCAGTCACGATGGTTCCACCGAGGCTGGGCGTTCCCGTTTTAGTGTGCAACCCGGGCATCACTCCCAATGGAACTTTCCACGCTATCTCTCCGGTGTCTACATTGATGGCGTTCAGCGTTCCCCAAGGCGGCTGCTGGCACGGCAAGTGATGATCGTCCCAGAAACGCGCGTACTCTCCGGACTTGCTGTAACGGCGATACCGTACGGGTGCGCCGCCGCGCTGTTTTTTCATAGCGCCGACCGAACCAAGTTCATTCACGTTGACGAAAAGATAATGCGAAGCGGAATCGAAAGATGCGCCAGACCAATTCGCGCCGCCCAATGATCCCGGAGCGACCAAGGTCATTTTCGTGCTGAACGGCGTGTACATACCGTGGTTCTCGAGCGATTGAAAAAGTCCTGAGCAATAGCGATTCGATTCTGGCGTGACCGTGGTGATCTCCGTGGAAGAAAAAAACTGCCGGACGAGTGGAGGGGGTTTCAGCGGAACCGGCTGTGTGGGCCAACTGAATTCGCCAGGCACGAGGCTTTGATTTGTGGGCCGTTCCTCAACAGGGAATAGTGGATGGCCCGTGAGGCGATCGAGAATAAACACGAAGCCCATTTTTGTAACTTGTGCGACGGCCGGCACCGGTTGGCCGTCGTGTTCGACGGTTATCAGCACCGGCTGCGCGGGCAAATCATAATCCCAGGTGTCGTGATGAACCATCTGGTAGTACCAGATGAGCTTCCCGTTGGAGGCGTCGAGGGCCACCAAAGAATTGCCAAACAGGTTTTGGCCTTGGCGATCGCCGCCGTAAAAATCGTACGACGGCGAGCCGATGGGAAGAAAAACCATTCCGCGCTCGGTATCCACGCTCATCACCGACCAGACGTTTGCGCCGGTGCGATTTTTCCAATCCTCGCCCTGCCAGGTTTCGTGGCCTGGTTCTCCCGGCTGAGGAATGGTGTGAAAGGTCCATGCCAGCTTGCCGTTGTGAATATCGAAAGCCCGCACCATGCCGCTCGGTCCGACTGATGGGTACTCCGGAACCTCGGAGCCGGTGATAACCAGATCGCGATAGATAGCCGGCGGCGAAGTCACGGAATAAAGCTGCCGGGAGGGCTGCTCTTCAACACCAGCCCGCAGGTTGACGGTGCCCTGATTTCCGAAATTGACGCAGGGCTTGCCGGTTCTGGCATCCAAGGCAATCAATCGTCCATCGTAGGTCCCAAAAAGAATGCGGCGCTCACTGCCGGATTCGTTTTGCCAATAGGCGACGCCGCGGTGCTGATGAAAATGCCGTGGGCCACTGTGACCGGCTTGAGGATCAAATTTCCAAAGCTCGCGGCCGGTGCCGGCATCGAGCGCGATGACTCGATTTGCAGGCGTCGAGAAATACAGAACATCGTCAATCACCAGCGGAGTGGATTCGAATGGTGGGATGCGATGACGGGACGTGCTGCGTTGCTCGCGACGGACTTCTCCTGTGTGATACACCCAGGCCGGCTTCAGTTGCGCAACATTTTGGGGCGTGATCTGCGTTAAAGGTGAGGAACGAGCGCCGCCTGGGTCGCCGCCGTATGAGCGCCAGTCTTGTGCTGAGGCCGCGCGCCCGACGGCCAGGAAAACCAGCAGGCAGGAGAGCAGCCGAAATTTTAAGCAGTTGGCCATTGCGCTCGAACGCAAAGGCGCTATGATGCCATTGATTTCGTTTATTTACTTTCCTTTTCGTTTTCGATGCTTTATTTTTCGGGGCGTTACAGCGTTGCAGTTGCCTCGGCGACTTCCGAAAGGGTTCTACGGATGTTCAAAAGAGAAAAGCTACACCGAGACGGACGCGGGTACACCGTTCCGACTGTTCTCGTGCGTGCGTTGCTGGGCTTGAGCTGCCTTGTGCTTTTTCTTTTTGGTTCGCACCAAGCCTGCGCGCAGGATGCCGTAATCATTCGTCCCAAAGAAATTAATGACGTGCTCGTGAATCCCGGAATGGGGATAACCACGTTTCAAAGATTCAACGGGCAAGCGCTCAATCCGCCGCTGACGTGGTCTGAAGAGGGACCCACCGAAAGACTTGCCGACCCGCAGCAGAAACCGGAATTTCCTCCTACCTCAGTCTCGTATTGCCGCTGGGTGTGGGATGTAATCGAACCGAAACGCGGGGAATTCCACTGGGAAATTATCGATCTGGCGCTCGCGGAGGCGCGTGAGCACGGTCAAACGCTGGCGATCCGCTTGATGCCCTACACCGATAAGCACGCGCTGCCTGACTGGTATCGCAATTCCGGCGCGCGTCGCGCCAACAAGTCTTCGGACAAAGACGGAAGCATCTGGCAGCCCGACTATACCGATCCATTGTTCCTGAAATATTGGGGGGAACTCGTTGCCGAGGCCGGCAAGCGTTATGACGGAAACCCATTTCTGGACAGCGTGGATATTTCGTCCATCGGATATTGGGGCGAAGGCTGGAGTCCCTATATGCCGCCGTTTTTTAACCAGAAAGAATTGACGGATATCTGGTTCGACGCATTTCATGTGACGCCACTGCTCATGAATTTTGATGAAGAGCACGCGCTGACTTATGGAACGCAACATGGCGCCGGCTGGCGGCTGGATTGCCTTGGAGATCTGCGCCACTTTTCAGACAACCCATATTTCCAGCCAGAGATGCTGGACGTTTATCCTCAACAGGTGGTACGCGCCGGGATTCAGGACGTCTGGCAGCGCAGTCCAGTGTCGCTGGAAACCTGTGGCACTCCCGCGGAATGGAAACGCGACGGATTCGACGTTGACTACATCCTGGCGCAGGCCTTGCGCTGGCATGTCAGCACGGTGAACGTAAAAAGCACGCCGATACCTCCGGAGTGGAAAGCGCAATTTGACGATTTTCAAAAAAAGATGGGCTACCGGCTGATTTTGCGGCGGCTCGAGTATCCAAAAGCGGTAAAGGCGGGCACTGTGATGACAGTGCACATGTGGTGGCTGAACGATGGTGTTGCGCCGGTTTACCGCGATGCCAGGCTGGCGCTGGAATTGCGCTCTACAGATGGCAGTGCGGTGGCGAATATTCCGGTGGACGTGCGCAAATGGCTGCCCGGCGACGCTGTTTTCGATGGCCCCCTATACGTACCCGACGATTTGAAGCCCGGCAACTATTCCGTCCGCATCGCCCTGCTGGATCCGCGCACGGGAAAACCATTCATACAACTGGCTATCGAAGGGCGCCAAGCAGACGGGTGGTACGGGTTGGGTGAAATCACGGTGCAGTGATTGCGCAGCATGCACGCTTCAAAAATGTTCAAGAAATATTTTGGAGATCTGGTGCGACGAGAAATCGCCAGTGCAGGCTTTCTAATCGTGTTAGCAGCGACACTCGCTGCGGGAGCACGCGCAGCGGACGACGCTCCACCGCCGGAGGCGTTTCAAGTTTTCGAGAAAGCAGCAGCGCCAGGTCCGCGCATCACTCCTTACCTGCAATACCAAACTGAGCAAGCATGGAAACTGGATGACCGGCGCCGCGCGGCTTTTGCGCAGATCCGAACCGAGAAAGAATTGCTGGCCGCACAGCAAAATCTTCGAAACAAAGTGCTGGAGATGATCGGAGGGCTGCCGGCCGAAAAGACGAATTTACGTCCACGCATCACAGGCAAGGTTGAGATGGACGGGTTCACCATCGAGAAACTGATTTTCGAAAGCCTCCCCGGTGTTTACGTGAGCGCTCTGGTTTATTTGCCGAGCGACCTTTCGAAGAAGAGTCCCGCGGTCCTGGTGCCTGCGGGCCATGCACCCAACGGGAAAATTTATTATCAGGAATTGTGCCAGCGTCTGGCCAGGCGCGGATATGTGGTGCTGGCGTGGGATCCCGTGGGACAGGGTGAGCGCAGCCAGTTCTGGGATGCGGCGGCCGGCAAGAGCCGCTACAACTTGATCTGCGCCGAACACGCGGTGATGGGCAACCTCGCATACCTGGCGGGCGCCAACCTTGCAAGGTGGGAAATCTGGGACGGCATCAGAGCAGTGGACTATCTGCTGACTCGTCCTGAGGTGGACGGCGAGCGCATTAGCATTGTGGGCACGAGCGGCGGAGGAACCCAGGCAGCCGAAATTGCTGCGCTGGATAAGCGGATAAAAGTTGTGGTGCCTTCGTGCTACATCACGGCGCTGCCGATGCGGATGTTCAATCGTATTTTCGCCGATCCTGACAGCGACCCGGAGCAGGATTTGTTCGGGATGCTATCGAACGGTGTCGATCACGCGGGATTGTTGCTGCTCATGTATCCGCGGCCAGTGCTGGTGGCTGCCGCAGTGCTGGATTTCTTCCCGATCGAAGGTGCGCATAAAACTTTTCGCGAAATGCGCGATATTTACGAGCGTTTCCATCACGGTGACCGCATGGGGTTCGTAGAGAGTTATAACGGGCACCAGTTTTCGCCGGACAACCAGGAGGCGGCGCTAGAGTTTCTCGATCGTTTCAACGCCATGCCCGCCGGCCGCGGATTACCGGCGACGGTAAAACTTGAAGACGAGAAGTTGCTATGCACCGCGAGCGGCCAGGTGATGCTGGAATTTCCGGAAGCGCGCTCGCTAATGGATGTAATCCGCGATTATTACGAAGAACGAAAATCGAGACGAAGCAGCCTGGCAAAAGAATATTTTGATAATGGATATGGCGAGATCAAAAGCTGGAAGGTTGCCGAATACAAAAGCGACACCGGTCGACAATCACAAGCCGGAACGCTTAACTGGGAACTGGTAGGAAGTACCAAGTTTAAAGATGTGTTGATTGATCGTTACATCCTGCATCATAGCGGACCGCTGGAAATTCCTCTGCTTCATATTCACAAAGAGGCGTCAGGAAAGCGCGACGTTTTGCTGTGGTTTCAGGACGACGGCAAAGCAAAACCTGAAAACTGGCCGGAGATAGAGAAATACCTGAACGCACATTTGGATATTGTGTCGTTTGATTTTCGCGGTTTGGGTGAGACCAAGATGCCGTACAAAGCGGTTTCGCCTGACGATCCGGCAATGGCCCAAATGACTTTCGAGCAAGCGTACACGTCGCCGCTGTCAGGAGTATTGGCTGGGTACATTTACAACTCGCTGCTGACGGGCCGGCCATATTTTCTACAAATGATTGAGGACGCCGAAATCGCCACACGATTTGTTCAGGAAAAAGTGCAGGCCCGGGTTACTACGGTGACGGCTCCGGAGAATGGTTATTTTTTGGCAAAAGTTGTCTCGGAAACTCTGCCCGGAATTAAGCTCCTTCCGCAGTCCAACGGCAAAGACTTTAGCTGGGCGGCCGTTGTTCGCGAGAAGCAGGAGACCTGGCCGATTCAGTATCTGCTGCCGGGTGGCGGTTACATCCACTGAACGGGGCGTGCTTTTTATCGAAGTTACTATGGCTCACGCGGTAGATAAGACATAGCAACGATGCCGTCTACAGGAGTGTTCCGCGAAGATCGACTGTAAATCGTGACTCGAGTGATGGTAATTGACAAAGGTCTTAGATTCTGACAGAAAGAAAATAAAAACAGTAAAGAGAGCAAACGACCACAATGTTATTTCTGCTTCAATTTATCCTGGCAGTTTTGCTTGCGGCTACGCCGAGCAGCGGACCTCGTCCCGGAAATTTTCACATAATTGGACCCGGCGGCGGTGGCGCGATGTTTCATCCGACCATCAGCCCTCACGACCCCCGCACGGTCCTCATAGCGTGTGACATGACCGGTTCTTATATCAGTCACGACGGCGGAGATTCCTGGCGAATGTTCAGCCTGCGCGGGGTGGTGAGGTTTTTCGTATTCGACCCGCTGGACGCCCAAGTTATCTACGCGCAGGCGGACGGATTGTGGCGCAGCCAGGATGGCGGGGAGACGTGGAACCTGCTGTATCCCCAGCCGGCAACATTGAAAGAAATCAAGATGAGCTCGGACCACTCTGACGAGGATCTGATCGCGGAGCCCAACCCGCTCGGCAATATTTCCGCCATGGCCATTGATCCCGCTGATTCGAAGATTTTGTATGTGGTGGCGGGCGATAAAAAGAAAAACGTGGCGGCATTTTTTGTTTCGCAGAACCAGGGGGCTAGTTGGACGAAAGAGCAGGACCTCCCTGAACTGGCCGAAAAATTATGGGTGAATCCTCAGTCGCCAAAAGCGTCGCGTACTGTGCTGATTGCCGGTTCCCATTTCCTGATGGAAAAAAAAGAGGGCGAGTTCAGGAAACTTTCAGGGCCCCCGGCGAAAACTTTTACAGATAGTTCCGCGGGATTCAGCGCTGAAGGTAAAGTTTTCCTGTATGTGATCGGCGACGAATCCGCATTTGTGTCTGATGACGAAGGAGCTTCCTGGAAGAAAGTAAGTCTGGCGGGCGCCGGTGAGAAAATCCGCGCGGTGGCGACAAGCTTGCACCACCCGGAGACGGCGTACGTATCCTACCGTCAATTACAGCAGGACGGCGTGAAGTGGATGGGCGTGGCTAAGACCACGGACGCTGGCAACACCTGGAAATTGGTCTGGAAAGAAGACAGCAACAAATCGGCTAAGCCGGCTCCCAACGTTCACGACGCCTGGATCACGGAGCGATTTGGATCTGACTGGGGCGAAAATCCGCTGGCGCTCGGCGTAGCCGATCAGGACGCCAACCTTAGTTACGGCACCGATTTAGGCCGGACGATGCGCACGACCGACGGAGGGGCAACCTGGATTGCGGTGTATTCCAAAAAAGCCGGTGAAAGCGGCTGGACTACTACGGGTCTGGACGTCACTACGTCCTACGGCTATCACTTCGATCCGTTCGATCACAATCGACAGTTCATAACCACAACCGACATCGGCCTGTTCAGGAGCGAAGACGGCGGGAAATCGTGGATGAGTTCGACGCAGGGCGTGCCCAAGGATTGGATGAACACCACGTACTGGATGGAGTTTGATCCGAAAGTGAAAGGGCGAGTGTGGAGCGTGAATAGCTGGACCCACGACTTGCCGCGGCCGAAGATGTGGAGAACGCAAAGCGTCAGCAAATATCGTGGCGGCGTTTGCCGCAGTGACGACGGCGGTAAAACGTGGGTGAAGTCCAATGGCGGGATGGAGCAAACAGCCGCGACGCATATTCTGATGGATCCGACCAGTCCTGCGGGTGCCCGCGTTTTATATGTGGCCGCTTACGGACGCGGCGTTTATAAGAGCGTGGACGATGGCCACACCTGGAAGCTGAAAAATAAAGGGATCAAGCAGCAAGAGCCGTTCGCGTGGCGGATTGTTCGCGACGGTAACGGCGTTTTGTACGTGCTGGTTTCCAGGCGTTCAGAAGACGGCAGCATCGGGAACGAAAAAGACGGCGCGATCTACAAATCGACGGACGGAGCGGAAACGTGGTCGCCGGTGGCGATGCCCGAGGGCAGCAATGCTCCGAATGGACTCTCGATCGATCCCGCTAATCCCGGGCGCCTGTGCCTCGCTACGTGGGCGCGTGCGGCGGGCGTGCACGGTGATGGCGGCGGAGTATATTTGTCGGAGGACGCGGGGAAAAGCTGGAAATTGGTGCTGGACCGCGACCGGCATGTTTACGACGTGACCATTGATCCGCGAGACGCAAACGTTCTCTATGCCGCGGGATTCGAATCATCGGCGTGGCGTTCTGGCGATCGTGGAGTCACCTGGACGCGTATACCCGGATTCAATTTCAAATGGGGACATCGCGTCACTCCTGATCCCGCCGACGCGAAAAAGATTTACATCACCACGTTCGGAGGCGGAGTTTGGCACGGCTCAGTGGATGGTGAAGATCGCGCGGTGGACATTGCAACTCCGGAAATGTGGCCGGGTAAATAGCCTGCCAGGCTGAGGACGCAACGATTGAACTTGACGTATGTGCCCGGTAATGTTTTTTCTCCTCTCATGACTGACTGTCGCGTCGCTAACAAGAAAAGAGTTTTACGGCGAAAAGTGTACGTGCTTCGCTGCCTGGCTGTATTTGTTTTTCTGCAGGTCTTTAGCGGATTCGCTCACGGCCAGGTGCGCGTGTGGGAAGGCACTCTGCAACTTCCGGTGTACGAAGAGGGCTCGCCGGATCCGAATCCGCCTTTTGATCAGTACGCCACCAATCGTTTCAGCTATCCGTATACGCTGCGGACCGAAATCACCAGCCATCGCCTGCCGCACGACTTGCGGGCCATTTATCTGGAAAACGAATATTTGAAATGCTCCGTACTGCCTGACATTGGTGGGCATTTGTATACCTGTGTGGACAAAATCAGCGGCCAGCCTATGTTTTACGCCAATCCCTCTTTGAAGAAAGCAAAAATCGGTTATCGCGGAGCGTGGGCGGCGTTTGGCGTGGAATTTAATTTTCCTGTCTCGCACAACTGGGTATCCATGTCGCCGGTGGACTTTGCATATGCGGCGAAGCCAGACGGCAGCGCTTCGGTGACGGTCGGAAATACCGATCGAGTTTACGGGATGCAATGGATCGTGGAATTGACGCTGCACCCGGGCTCAACCGTGCTGGAACAACACGTCACGCTGAACAATCGCAGCGATGTGCGGCACCGCTTTTATTGGTGGAACAATACCGCTGTACAGGCCTGGGACGACTCGCGAATCGAATACCCTATGCGCTTTGCGGCGTCGCACGGTTTCACCGAAGTGCAGCCCTGGCCCGTGGATTCGCAGGGTAAAGATCTGAGCATTATTCGCAACCAGACGGATGGTCCGGTTTCGTTATTTGTGCACGGAAGCCGCGAGAATTTCATGGGCGTGTGGCATCCCCACACTAATACCGGCACGGCGCATTTTGCAGACTATGCCGAAGTGCCCGCGAAGAAAATCTGGTCCTGGGGCGTAGACGCTGACGGCCTCGATTGGCGAAACGCGCTCTCGGATAACAACAGTGCGTATGTCGAAATTCAGGCCGGCCTATTTCGAAATCAGGAGACTTACGCGTTTCTGGAGCCGCGCCAAACCATCGCGTTCACCGAATACTGGATGCCGGCGCGTGACACTGGAGGAATTTCGCGAGCCAATCTAGCAGGCATTGTTCATATAGAGAGAAAAGACGGCGCGTTGCAGGTAGCGCTGAATGTAAACCGTAAAATTAATGGTGCGCACCTGAGAATCTTCAACGGGTCGAATGCGGTGTTGGATCAGCGACTGGATGTAACGCCGGAATCAACCTGGAAAAAGGAACTGAGCATTCCCGATCCCGGTAATAAATATAAGTTTGAATTGAGCGACGAGCACGGTACGGTGCTCATTTCGCAGACGGAAGGCCGATACGACTGGCAGCCAGATTCTGAAATAAAAGTCGGGCCGCAGAGCTCTTATGCGATGCCGGACGAGGCAAATCGCTCGCCCGATGATTGGCTGCAACTGGGGATCAACGCTGAAATGAATGGCGAGTTGCTGATCGCTGAAAATGCTTATGAGAAGGCGCTGCAAAAATTCCCGAATAGTTTTGAATTACTCAAAGCTTCCGGACGGCTGCTAGCCAGTCTGATGCGCTACGAGCGTGCCGCCGGCGATCTGGAAATGGTTCATGCGCGACGGACTACCGACGGCGAGGTGACCTACTATCTGGGAATCAGCTACGACGCTTTAGGCCGTGAAGGCGAAGCTACGAACGCGTACGAGGAAGCCATGCGCCTGCCCGCTTATCGCGCGGCAGCAGCAATGCGGCTTGGCGAATTGCAAGCGAGACAGGGTGCACTGGCAGCCGCAGAGAAGAATCTGGCGATCAGTCTCGCAGCGGCCCCGCAAGATCTGCGCGCCGCAGAGGAACTGAGCGCAGTGATGCGCGTGCAAGGAAAAACGCAAGACGCAAATAGACTTGCAGCCGAATGGTTGGCACGAAATCCTCTCAGTGATTTCCTCAACGAAGAAATAGCTAAGCCACAGCTAGAACATTTGGCAGCTGATCCTTACCGCGTACTGAATGTTGCCTTTGAGTACGCGCGCCTGGGGCTTTACCGCCAGGCCGTGAACGTGCTTTCGCGGAAGTATCCGGCAGTCAACGCGGATCAGAGTGAGCCCGGGGCGGTCTTGCCGCAGAATCATCCGATGGTTGCTTATTTTCGCGGATATTGCCGCGACAAATTGGGACAATCGGGCGCCAGCGACTACGCGGAGGCGGCTCGACTAAAGAGCACCTATGTATTCCCCGATAGCGAAGAGGAATTCAGCGCGCTGACCGCGGCGCTAAAACAAAACGAAAAGGATGCGAACGCGCGCGCGCTGCTTGGTGACTGGTACTTTGCCAGGGGAGAATCGGATTTGGCGCTGAGCGAGTGGAACCGCGCGCGCATAAACAATCCGTCTCTGCCGATCGTGGACGCCAGCATGGGGCTGGCTCTGCTGCGGATGAGAGGAGACTACGCCGGGGCGCTGGAGGCTTTCGAACAAGGCATCGAGAACGACCCGCGTAACATCATTAATTACCAGGGTGCGGTGGCGGCCACCACGCTGCTTGGCAAGCCTCCGTCGGAGCGAGTAAAAATCCTGCAGCGCTATCCTGATTTTGAAGGCCTGCCCACCAATCTTGTGTTCGAATTAGCGTTGAGCCGTGCGGAGGCAAGCGATTACGATGGCGCGACCAAGATGTTCAACAACCGGTTCTTTGGAAGGGAAGAGGGCGGTACCAACGTTCGCGAAGTATGGATCGAAGTAAAACTTTCGCAGGCGCTCGAGCTAAGCCGCCGTGGCCACTGCGATGGAGCAGTGCAAATGGTAGGGGATCTTGGGAAACCGATTACCGGGCCGGCGTTTACCGAAAATGGACTGGAGTCGATTCTTCAATCAGCAAGGACCAGTTATTTGCTGGGCGAATTGCTTTCTTCCTGCGGCCAGAAAGCTGAAGCTGAACAACGCTATGAGAAGGCGTCGAGATCGACGGAGCTTTCTGAAATTGTCTGGGCTTGGGCGGCGGCGCGAAAACGGCCAGGCTTCGACGGGGAAACGTGGCGTAAACGGCTTGAATCATCGCTAACGCAAGCCGAGGCGCGGATTCGCACCAGCTCTTTCAAAGGCTGGTGGACATACAACGTGGCAATTTTACAGATTGCGCTTGGGCAAACGGAACAAGGCCGGAATTCTTTGCGTTCGGCGATTTTACTGCCGGAAAGTTTGATGTCTTATCACTATTCGCGTCAGGCGCTGGCCGGTGCGACGCCTGGAAACTAAAAATCTATACCTCAATTACTTCAATGCCTCTTTGCCTTAGTGCATCGGCAAACTCCGCGGGCGCACCAGTGTCCGTGATCAAGCGCTGAATTCTGTCAAACGGACCAATTCTGGAAATGGCTCTGCGTCCCAGCTTGCTGGAATCGGCCACGACGGTAACTTCCTTCGCGGATCGCATCATCACGTTGTTCAATTGCGCTTCGAGCATGTCGGGAGTTGACGGACCGGTATGCAAGTCGAGACCGTCTACGGCCAGAAAAAACCGGTCGGCATGGAATTCGTTCATCATCGCTTCCGCCTGCGGGCCCACAAACGAACAGGACAGGGATCTGAGGAGTCCTCCCACCATGATCAACGCAATTCCGGGAATATCGGTGAGCTCGACGGCGATGTTCAAAGCATTGGTGATTACTGTGACCGGCTGCGTCTTGAGAATTTTGAGGTGTCGGGCAATTTCGATAGTGGTCGTGCCTGAATCCAGGATGATGGTTTCGCCTGCGCGTACCAGTCCGGCAGCGGCTCTACCGATGCGGATTTTTTCCTCATGATGCAGAGCCTCCTTGGTGCGCAACGGATAATCCTGTGTGGCATCCAGTCGCGTTACAGCGCCGCCATGAGATCTCACTATGCTGCCGAGGGCTGCCAACGCGTCAAGATCAGCGCGCGCGGTGACCGCCGAAATGGAGAAGATTTTCGCGAGTTCAGCAACGGTGGCCTGGCCATCCTGGCCCACCAAGTCCAACATTCGGCGTCGACGCTGCTCAATCAGCAATTTGGACTTATGAGCCATGGTTGGGAACCGCAGTATAGGACCAATCGTAAAGAGGGTCAAACCAAACAAAGGATTTAACCTTGGCTTAATTTTGCATTAATTCTATTTGCTTATTTAATATTGCGTTTGCTTTCTTTCTGGTGTTAAATCTTCCGCACTTGGTAATCCCGGGGGAGGTCCTCATCATGAAGGGCAAAGCTGCGTTTCTGTGTCTTCTTCTGCTCGCGTCCATCGTTTTCACTACATCCGCATTTGGTCAAGGCACCGACCTGGGAACCATTCGTGGATTGGTGACCGACTCGGGCGGAGGAATTATCGTCGGCGCCTCGGTGACCGTCACCGACGCGCTGACCAAGCGCGACCGCGTCACGGAAACAAACGCGCAGGGTAACTACGAGATGTTCGGGTTGAACCCTGGGACCTACACCGTCACGGTTTCGGCGCCGGGAATGTCCAAGAGTGAAGTCACCAATATTGTGCTGAATGGCAGCGACACTGTCAGCGCCAACGCCGTGCTGAAGATTTCGTCGGGTCAGGAAAGCGTAGTGGTTTCGATGGAAACCGCGGCCATAGACACGGAAGACCAGACCATCAGCCAGACCATAGACAGCCAGTCGATCATCGAATTGCCGCGTGATAGCCGAAACGTTTATTCCTTCTTGTATTTGAATCCGAACGTCACGCAGAGCGCTTCGGACGGGTCCTTTAAATTTATCGGAGCGCAAAGTTATGGCGCAAGTTTTTCACTGGATGGCCAACGTTCGAATGGCGGAATTTTTGGGGAACCTACCTCCAGCCAGCCGTCCCTCGAAGCGGTGGGCGAAATCAACATTTTGACGAGCGATTTCAGTGCGGAATACGCGGGCATAGCCAACGTGCGAGTTAACACCAAGCGCGGCGGCTCCAGCTATCACGGTTCGCTTTTCTACAACAACAAGAACTCGGCTTTGGCGGCGTGGACGCTGGATGATCTTAACGGCAAAGCAAACTTCGCGCCCACCGCTTTTCAATCCAAGTATCCCAATCCGTACTTCAACATCACCGACTTTGGCGGATCGTTCGGCGGTCCAGTACCTCATTTGGGAAAGACGTGGTTTTTCGCGGCCTACGAGAGAAACTATACAATTGCCCCGGTAAAAGTTCAGGACAGCAGAGCCGCGCATCCATCGCTGTACACCGGCGATTTCTCGGCGCTAAACGATGACGCTAAACCGCTGGTCCCCGACAGCGTGATGCTTACGCCGACTGAGCTGGCCAACAATACCATCGTGGATAGCGACGGCAATCGCCGCTTTGTGACCATTCCTTCTCACCTGCTGAATCCAACCGTACAAAACCTCATCAACAACTATTTTCCCAAAATTGGTCTCAGCGCTCCCATCGACCCGGAGACTGGAAGAATTCTGGACGGATTCCAAACCAATCTTTCTGGCCGGTCCGTGCAGGACACCGGCACTTTGCGGCTGGATCATGATTTTTCCGAGAATGACCATCTTTATGGCGTTTACAATGTGTCCGCACAGGGGGTGGCCAACTCACCGGTTGAAGGCTTCAATGCCGGATATACCGGGCTGGGGCTAACGCAAAATGATCGCCGCAATAATACGGTTTCTATTTCCTATACCCACGCTTTCTCGCCAAGCTTCATCAACGAGGCGCGTGGTGGCTTCAACCGCCAAAAACTTCTGCGCCACAGCAACACGACTCTTGAAGGTTTCCTCAGCAGCATTGGATTTAGCCAAGCCGATATAGATGCTTACGGCGCGGTGGTCGGTCCATTCGCGTTGGCAACTTTCGGTCATCCAGCCATCAACTTCAGCGGTGCTTTTACTACCTTCAACAACGGCGGCCGTAACACTTTCCGCCCACTAGACCAGAACCTCATAACCTTTGGCGATACCTTGACGTGGATCAAGGGTAAGCACGCTCTGCGTTTCGGTGGCGACCTGGTTCGCAACGCGGCGGTTGACGGTTTTGCCTTGAATCGGGGAAACCCGCGCGGCTTGATAACCTATGCAGGCTCCGGCACAACTCCTTTCTCAAATTTCCTCCTCGGACTTCCCGGCACATCGGTTACTTCCGTACTTCAACCGCGCCCGCCGATGGATGTTGCCAACTGGGAACATGGCTATTTCGTCCAGGACACCTGGAAAGTGAGTTCTAAACTAACGGTCAATCTCGGCTTGCGCTATGAACTGGTCACTCCGTTCACCGACAAGAACGACCTGATTGCGAATTTCGACCCCAACTATGTGAATCCCGAGACCGGACAGCAGGGCCGTTTCGTCATTCCTTCAGAGAAGACCCTGAAATTTTTGGATACCCGCATAGTTGATTTTGGCTATACCTTCGCCAGTACTTACGGCCTTGGCCGGGGAACCATTTTCACCGACAAGCTGGATTTCTCTCCTCGTATCGGCGTTGCCTACCGGATTGGCGACAAGTCGGTAATCCGTGGGGGATACGGCATCTACTACCCGACGTCGGCAGCCCAAGGTATTCGAGATCCCATCGCCACCAACCCTTTCAACCAGGGGATTACCAAGGTGACCAAAACAACGGGACCTTCCCTTGAAGGTTGGCCGGGTAATGGCGTTGATGGCGTCAGTCCGGTTTCCGGCGGAAGTATCTCTAAGGGTATAAACGGTACCCCTGCGGTCAACGTTGTGCCCTTTGATTTGAAGCAGCCGCGCATCCATCAATATAACGCTACGTTCGAGCGCGAGATTGGATGGGGCAACGCCGTGCGATTCTCCTATCTCGGCGCCACCATGCATGGCCTCATCGCGGGCAAAGACTTGAACCTCATTTCGCCGAACGATGTGCCCTTTGGCACTCACACCGTGGACGATTCCGGCGAGCCCAATGGCATCTGCGATCCCATAAACAACGGTGATTGCGCAACCTCCAACGAAGACCTGGCCCGTTATCGATTTCCAGCGCTCGGTGATTTCCTGCTGAGCTATGGAAATTACGGTCACGCGCAATCAAATGCTTTCCAGACCACTTTCGAGCATAAATACTCGCACGGGCTGCTTTTCAGCTTTTCCTACACCTATCTCGATCAGAAATCCACCGCCCTGGATACAGGGAACTCAAGTCTTGGCGGCATCGCTTACAACCCTGTCACGCCAGACAGCGACTACGGTACCGACGGCTATGTATCAAAGCACCGCGTTGTGGCCTACGGAATATACGACCTCCCTCTCGGCCGGGGTCGCCGCTACGGTTCTTCCATGTCGCGCTGGGCAGACTTCGTCGTTGGCGGTTGGCAAACAAGCTTTAATATGTTTGCCAAATCCGGAACGGGGTTCACTCCGTTCTGGATCTGCGATGATTGCAATCCTCTTGAACCTGGGAATATCGGCATTTCTTCCGTCGACGCGGTCGGGGATTTCAACTCGGAGCCGTCGTACCGCCCCACTGTGCTGAGCAATGACTACCAGAAACACAACGGAGACCAGATTTTTAATCCAGCGGCTTTTGGTCCCCCGTCGGTGGGTAGCGATGTATTCAGCAACGCTCAGGTGGCCAAACGTAATTTGCTCTACGGGCCAGGAACTTGGGGGGTAAACCTCGGCGTCCACAAGGATTTCCATGCCAGCGAGCGTTTAACCATCCAGTTCGGCGCCGATGTGGACAACATCTTCAACCACCCGCTGTTGTCGCCGAATTCGGATGTTGGAGGCGGTGGAGGGTCCTTCGCGCTGCTGGGCGATTTCAACATCCGTGTTGATCCCACAACGGGAGCCTTGCTGCCAATCCAGGAGTCGGACATCTCACGCAATGACCTTTTCGGGCGCCTGGTCAGCAGCTTCCCGCAAGAGGGCGTTGATAACCGCCGCTCCATCCGGTTGCGGCTAAGAATTACCTTCTAGTTTTTTCCATTCAGTCGAGGGCAAGGACGAAGGGACGGCAATGTTGGCCGTCCTTTTTGTTTTTTTGGCTTTGCTTATCGGTCCATAGGAAAATCAATCCGTCAGACTTGGCGTAAGCGAAGCCTGGAGCTGTGGCTGTCCTGCAAGGCAGTGGACAGCAAACCTTTTTCGTTTGAGCGGAGGTGCAGCGTCTTCACCGCAATTCCTGGGCCGCCGATGGACATCGGTGTGGTGATATTTGGCCCGGCGAAAACGATTTCGTACAAAGCATTCTCTTGGAGTCCCGAAATATAGAGTTGCTTGCAGTCGATTGCAGGTAGCGTCACTTCTCCTTCGATTAGCGGCGACATGCCGGAGTTGAATAAGGCCATTGGACCGGATTCGAATGCTGCGCCGGCCACATTATGGCCAGATAGCAATTCCACCCGATGTTTTCCGGTCGCTCCACGGTCGCCGATCTCCAACAGATGCAGAAAGTGATCTTCGGCAGCGGCGGCCGCAGGTGAGACCTCCACCCGCCACGCGCCAGGCACAACATTTTTGCGGTTAGAACGCTCCAGTTTTTGAAAATCATCGCCCCAGAATTTCTTCCACATCGAGTGCAATCGGGGATCCTGTGGCAGCGGTCCGCCCTCGGCGGGCTCCAGCGGCCAATTCTCGCCGCTGCCCCATTCGCCGCCTCGCTCATTGCCCGGCGTCCAGAATTCATAGTCGGGGCCGCCGCGCTTGGTCACAATGCGTTTCTCGGGCAACAGGCTGTGAACTAACAGCTCGCCCTCCGCGTCATTGAATCGGAACGAGCTGGCCTCCGGATAATCCGTGGCGCCACGTCCAGTAGTCTGCCCGGTGGCGTTGAACGAAGGCTCGCTGACGCCATGCAAAAGCCAAGCTTTGCGAAAATCTGGATTGGTGCTGACCACGCGATCGAAGATGAACAGAATGTTATGCGAAGGAACGTACAGTAATTCGCGGGTGAAACGTTTGAGTTTTGCCGCGGAATACGCCGCCGTAGCGTCACCCAGCGCGTAGTGGTAAGCGCCGGGCTGATAATCTACGACGCGCATGGCGCCGAGGTTCCAGAGGTCGCGGGTGCGCTCCCAATCATCCAGGCTGCGTACCGTGTTCCAGTAGCGCGCCGAATCCATGCGTTGGCCGCCATCGTTGGCGGCATCCACCACATTGTCGGACCAGAAAAATTTCTCCCGCGGGTCATACACCAGCATGGAATTGTGGGCTACGGTGCGCCGATAGTAGTTGAGGTAGTGAGGGCTCTCCGTATCGGTGTAGTCCGCGCCGCTGTCAATCGCCAGGTAGCCGCGGTGGTAAATGGAAAAATGATTTTGCGAGAGGTGCTGGTGTTTCGAAAAGTACGGTCCGCAATCAAATTCAATCCAGGTGGAATCCGGCTTCCACCCGCTGCGCATCACCAGATGCCCGACGCCAGTGAATAACCGCTGCCCGGGAAGTTCGGCGGGCTCAGCGAGCGCGGGATCCCGCGGAATGACTTCGGGGTCGTTCCACAAAAAATCCAGGACTGGCAACACCCATTTGGCGGGCACGAAGCCACTGCTGCGCAAAAGCCACGCGCTGTAAGGATCTTTGAAGCGGTGTACCGCGTAGCCCAGCAGCGCGGTGTCGCGATCATCAAGAATGGGATACTCGTTGTCACCTTCGCGCGAGGGCGTTCCGTCGGGCATCAATTTGTAGAGATAGGTAGCGCCGATGCTGCCGAAAACAGTGTAGTGGCGCGCCGGATCCACGGCTGTAGTGGTGCGCTGCAATTCTGCCAGCAGCGCCAGCGGGGCCAGCGTGATGCGAAAATAATCCATCGATTCGTGGTAGCTGCCCTGCGGCGTAACCAGTTGCGTGGTTTCAAGGATGTTGCTGAAAGCCCTACGCCCTCTTTCGCGAAGCGCTGCGGAACGCTGCGCAACGCTATTGTGGCCGCGCACCGCGGCCAGCGAGAAGCCAGCGACTGCGAGATACCGAAGGGTGTAGTTGTGATAGGAGGCCTGCTCCGGGACGGACAGATCCGGGAGGGCCAGCACTGTTGCGGCTCCCTCCACCAAGCGGTTGGCGATGCTGTCTTTCAGCGCGGCATCAAATGCCGGATGTTCGTAGAGCCAATCGAACGTCAGTGACAAACTTACAGCCTGCATCCAGTAACGTGAGGCGGAACCTTTCGGCGCTGCGGGTAATGCGCGCAGCCCAGCGATGGCGCGTTCGGCGAACTCATTTTTTCCGGTGAGTTGCCAGGACAATGCCCAGCCAGGTATGTCGTCCGGGGGCTGGTGGCTAGCATCGAGACGGGCTCTTAAAATTTTCAAGCCGCTGAAGGGATCGTCACGCAGCAATAGCATCGAAGGCCGGATCGGGGACTGATCGGCATCGCTGAGAAGCAGGCCAGGGAAGGCTGCCGCTCCCATGAGCGCCGCTGAAAACTCTCTGCGATTTAGTTTCACGTTGCAAAACTCCGGCAGCGTCCAAATCTCACGCTTGCGCCTTGCGGGCGCCGGGAGATACGGCGAATATGGCCGCCGCTCCCAGCAATCCGGCGAGCGCGACGGCGTTCCAGGCCAGTTCGTAACTGTGCCGCAGATCAAAAATTCGCCCGGCGATCCAGGGAGCTCCCCACTGGCCCAGCGAATAGCCCATGATAATCAGCGCCAGCAATTTTCCGAGCGCGGCCGTGCCAAAACATTCCGCGGTCACCAGCGGAATCAGCATGTAGTCGGCGCCCATCGAGAATCCAAAGATGACCACGAAGCACCAGATCACCAGCGGGCTGTGCGAGAAGCCAATCAAGAGAACTGAAGCGCTGAGCAGGGCATAAAAGAACGCCATAATATTTTTCTTCTGGAAACGATCCGCGAGATATCCCACCAGCACCCGGCCGCCCAGGCTGGATACCAGCAGGGCAGTAAAAAATTTCGAGGCGGTGGTTGCGGAATAGCCCTGATCTTTGAGGAACAAAATGAAATGTTGAATCACCGCACCGATGGCGCCTACAACGAGTGTGGATCCCGCCAGGATGAGCCAGAAATTTCTAGTGCGCACGGCGCGCTGAACAGTTCCGCGACCAGTTGCAGCTGCATTTCCAGCGGCGTGCGCAGGCGTCTCCGAGTGCGGCGCTCCATCGGGCAGCAGTCCCATATCGGCGGGAGCGGAGCGAGTCACCAGCAGCCCAACCGGGATGAGTACCACCATAATCAAAAGGCCGACAGCTTCCAGCGCGTGGCGCCAGCCAAAATTTCGAATCAGGTAATTACTCAACATGGGAGAAGCGACTCCGCCGAGACCCAGTCCGAGGTATACGTAGCCCATGGCGCGGCCGCGACGCGCCTCGAACCACTTGGCAACCAACACTTGGTTAGCGATGGGCCCGGCGAGGACGTAGCCCAGCACTTCCGTAATGCACAGTAGCTCGTAATGCCACAGCTTGCTCATCCAGCCCATGAGCATCAACGAAACGCCCACCAGGCCGACGCCGGCTAGAATCACCCAGCGCGCGCCGAGGCGATCAATGATGACGCCGGCGATCAGTCCAAAGGGCAGGCCGGCGATCAGAAAGCCAAGCAAAAAGCCCTGTGTGAGTTGCGCGCGCGTGAAGCCCAGCGATTCCGCGAGCGCGGGATAAAAGACCGGGAAGCCATAAAAGATGATGCCGACGGCAAAAAACAAATTCAGAAATGCGGCAACCACGATCCACCAGCCATAGAAAATTCCGTCTGTTTGATTAGTGGACACGAAGCGCCGCCGGCCCCATCCGGCTAGAGAAACATATGTGACCGCGGCACTTTTGTCCAAGCTCTTTTGCGGAAGGTGATAGATTTATGCACGGAAAATCATTCGATGAATTTGCCCGTTTTGCGGTTGGGGACAGTGAAGGATGTTGGGCGCTTCAAGGAACATTTGCGCTCGCTCGGGCTAGATATCCCGTGCGATTCCGCCATAGTCTCGGGCCCAGAGTCACCTCTTCGGCAACCGCTTTCGCGAGCCGGCATCAGTCTGCCGAACAGAATTGCGATGCACCCGATGGAAGGCTGGGACGCCACCGCTGACGGCAACATCACGGAGAGCATGCTGCGGCGCTGGCGGCGACTTGGTACCAGCGGGGCAAAATTGATCTGGGGCGGGGAAGCGGCTGCGGTCTCCCATGCTGGGCGGGCGAATCCGAATCAACTGGTCGTAGCGAAACAAACGTTGAATGGATTGCGCCAACTGCGCGAAGCGTTATTGGAAGGGCACCGCGAGACGACCGGCTCTGAAGAAGGATTGTTGATGGGATTGCAATTGACGCATTCGGGGCGCTACTGCCGTCCCAACGCGCACGGCAAACCGGAACCGCAAATTTTGTATCGCCACCCCATCCTCGATAAGCGATTGGGATTGAGTCCGGACTATCCGCTGCTGACGGACCTGGAGATCGAACGGATCGTTGAGGACTTTGTCAATGCCGCAGAACTGGCGAAGGAAGTGGGCTTCGATTTTGTGGACGTCAAGCACTGCCACGGGTACCTGGGACACGAATTCTTGAGCGCGCATACCCGCGAAGGGAAGTACGGTGGAAGTCTTGAAAACCGCACGCGGTTTTTGCGTGAGGTGGTCAGCGGTATTCGCGCAACCGTCCCGGGATTGCAGATCGCGGTACGCGTTTCCATTTTTGATACGGTGCCGTTTGTCGCGGACCCGGCGCGATCGGTGAAAGGCAAGCCCGGCCCTGGCATCCCGGAGATAGATGATGGCTTAATTCCCTACGTGTGGGGATTTGGCGTGGACAAGCAAAATCCCACCATGCCGGATTTGCAAGAGAGCGCTCAGTTTCTGGCGCTGCTGGAAAAACTGCAAATTCATCTTGTGAACGTTACGGCCGGCAGCCCGTACTACAATCCGCACGTGCAACGCCCCGCTTTGTATCCGCCGTCGGACGGATATCTGCCGCCTGAGGACCCCCTCGTCGGAGTGGCGCGCCAAATGGAAGCGACTCATCGGCTGAAGCGTCAATTCCCAACTCTCATTTTCGTTGGCACCGCGTACACCTATTTGCAGGACTACTTGCCGCACGTCGCGCAAGCTGCGGTGCGCGGCGGATGGGTGGATGTCGTGGGCTTGGGCCGCATGGCGTTGAGCTATCCGGAAGTGTTGTGGGATGCGTCCTCAGGGAATGAACTGCAGCATAAGCGGATTTGTAGAACTTTTAGCGACTGCACTACGGCGCCGCGGAAAGGCCTGCCTTCCGGTTGCTACCCTCTCGACAGTTATTATAAAAATTCAACAGACGCGGCGAAATTGAAGGCGGCCAAACTTGGTGCATGACCCGAGCAAATATTTGACTGAGTCGTGCAGCTGGCTCTGAAATGAATATTGAACAAATCTCCAAACGTCAGATTCTTGGACGCAAGGTCCAGGGAATTGCCGCGGCTCTTTTGCCTTTTGAGCGGGATGGACGAATCGCGGTGGAAGCTTTTCAGCGGCATCTGCAACTGACTCACCGAGCCGGACTGATGAACGCCGTCAACATGGATACTGGATACGTGAATTCTTTGAGCGAGCCGGAGAAATTGAGTGTGTTGCAATGGACCCGCGAAGCGTTGGGCGAAGACACGCCTTTTGTGGCGGGTGCTTACATCGAGGGGCAGAATGGGGACCTGGTGGCGCTCTATCGCCGTCAAATAGATGCCATTGCCGCTTGCGGCGCAATCCCCATTTTATTTCAAAGCAGCTGTCTGCATGGGAAGAGTTCTGCTGAAAAAATTGCTGTCTACCAGGCCGCCGCGCGCGGATATGCTCACGTGCTGGCTTTCGAACTGGGAAGCATGTTCGCTCCTAATGGCGAGATATTCGACGAAGAAACATTTATTGGCATCATGAACATCCCCGAGATAAAGGGCTTGAAGCATTCTTCCTTGGATCGCCTCGTCGAACTCAGAAGGCTTGCGCTTCGAGATAAGTACCGGCCTGATTTCAGGATCTATACGGGGAACGATCTGGGAATCAACATGATTGAGTATGGCTCCGACTATCTGCTGGGCCTGGCCACCTTCGCTCCAGAAAAATTCGCGGAGCGTGACCGCCTCTGGGAGTCGGGCGACGTCACGTACTATGCGCTGTCCGACGAATTGCAGCACCTCGGAAATACGGCGTTTCGCGCGCCAGTCCCGGCGTACAAACATTCTGCCGCGATTTTTCTGCATGCACTTGGCCGAAGCCCATCCAGCTTGACGCACGCCCAGAGTGCGAAGCGTCCTGGCTGGGAGGCTGAAATAATGCGGGACTGCGCACGGCGTTTAGGATATGAAGTCACTTAGCCGGCGCGTGTGGCCATTGGATACGGCTATTCAACCAGCCGAGTGCTGAAAAGAGGCGAGATGAAGACGAACGATTCGAACCGCAGGGAATTTTTGCGAACCGCTGCCATGAGCGGAGCAGCACTCGCTTTACCGGGCGCATTATTCCCGGCAGAAAAGCGCTCCGTGCTGATTTTTACCAAATCGTCGGGCTTTGAACATGACGTGGTGAAGACCACCGGCAGGAACCCGAGCATACTCGAACGCGCCGTCCGGGAAATTGGCAAAAAGAATGGGTTTGATGTTGAGGCCACCAAGGATGGCCGAATTTTTGACTCGAAGGAGTTTCGCGCACACTCGGCTCTTCTTTTCTTTACCACCGGGGATCTGACCAAGTCGGCCACCGATGCGCAACCGCCGATGTCGGACCAGGGGAAAAACTCATTTTTGGAAGCGGTGGCTGGCGGACTGGGCTTTGTTGGCGTGCACGCCGCAAGCGATACATTTCATACGTTGCCTGATCCCGAGGATCGTTCGAACCGGTATATCGCACACGGCGGGCAGAGCGATCCTTACCTGCGCATGCTGGGCGGAGAATTTATCACCCATGGGACTGAGCCGCGGCTGCAGACCGCCAACTTGATTGTCAGCGACGCAAACTTCCCCGGTCTGAAAGGCGTCAAATCACCCGTCGCTTTCAATGAAGAATGGTATTCACTGAAAGATTTTGCGACCGACATGCACGTCATACTTACCCTCGACACGCATGGCATGGCTGGAGAGTGTTATCAGCGGCCACCTTATCCGGTTACCTGGGCGAGAATGCATAATAAAGGTCGAGTGTTTTACACCGCCATGGGCGATCGCCCCGAAAATTGGCAAAATGAATTCCTCCTGGATGTGCTTGCCGGCGGAATTCGCTGGGCGACGGGGGCTGCCGATGCAGAACTCACGAAAAACCTTACGGAAGTCGCTCCGGGCTTCGCGCAGATTCCTCCCAAAACCCCGGAAAAAAAATAACTTTATCCTTCACACCTGAATTCTGTTCCCGAGGTCTACATGCACCGGAGATCGTTCGACAGAGTACTGCCGCTCGCAATGGTGGTTGGCGCCGCGCTAACCGCAGTTGCTGGCTCCGCGCGGGGTCAAAACAATTCTCCATCGGAAGTCCATACAGAAAATTACGATTGGCCTGTTTATGGTGGCGCGCCGGAAAATAACCACTACTCACCGCTCAAGCAAATCAATCAGACCAATATCAAAAACCTGGCGATGGCGTGGAGTTTCGACACCAAGGAAGAAGGCGGACTGCAGACCAGTCCTATAGTTGTGAATGGAATTCTCTACGGAATAAGCCCCAGCCAGAAGATATTTGCGTTGAATGCGGCCAGCGGCACGTTACTGTGGAAATTCGATTCTGGAGTGCTGGGAACACAACCCGATCGCGGGCTTGCTTACTGGACAGACGGAAAAAGCGCCCGGATTTTAGTCGGCATAATGAATTTTCTGTATGCGCTGGACGCGGCTACGGGAAAACCGATTCCAGCTTTCGGCGAAGCGGGGCGGATCGACCTTCGCAAAGGTCTCGGGCGCGAACCTGCCGAAGCTCAGTCCATCTACCTCACTAGCCCCGGCCTAGTCTACAAAGATCTGGTCATTGTCGGTGGACGCCAACCGGAAACTTTGCCTGCGCCGCCCGGCGACATTCGCGCTTACGACGTGCGCACCGGCAAGTTACGCTGGGCTTTTCATACCATTCCACACCCGGGAGAGTTTGGCGAGAACACCTGGCCGCGCGATGCGTGGAAAAGCAGTGGTGCGGCCAACAATTGGACGGGCATGTCGGTGGATCCTCAACGCGGCATTGTTTATATCCCCACGGGGTCCGCGGCATTTGATTTTTACGGCGGTGATCGCCTGGGAGACAATCTCTTCGCCGATTGCCTGATCGCGTTGAACGCCGAGACTGGCGAGCGGATCTGGCATTTTCAAGGCGTGCGGCACGACTTGTGGGATCGCGACTTTCCTTCGCCGCCCGCGCTGCTGACGGTAAAACGCGGCGAAAATAAAATCGATGCCATCGCGCAGACTACCAAGCACGGGTATGTCTTTCTTTTCAATCGCGCAACGGGCGAACCCCTTTTCCCCGTTGAAAATCACAAGTATCCCGCCAGCAACGTGCCAGGAGAGACGGCCGCCGCCGAGCAGCCGTTGCCGTCGCGCCCGGCGCCATTCGCGCGGCAATCGCTGGACGAAAATGAGCTAACTACGCGCACGCCGGAAGTTCATCAGTGGGCGCTCGAACATTTCAGGAAATTTCGCAGTGAAGGGCAATTTGTTCCTTTCAGCCTCGGCAAAGATACTTTGGTTTTCCCGGGCTTCGATGGCGGAGCAGAGTGGGGTGGCCCGGCCGTTGACGCGGAAACCGGCGTCATCTATGTGAACTCGAACGACGTGGCCTGGACGGGAGCGCTTGCGGAAAACACCGGTGGCAATAATCCAAGAAATATCTATTTGAGCCAATGTGGCGTGTGCCACGGCGATAAATTGCAAGGCTCGCCTCCCGCAATTCCGTCGCTCACAGGCGTCCGTGAACGTCTGCACCCCCGACAAATTGCCGCCACCATAAAAAATGGCAAAGGACGGATGCCCGGGTTTCCAAATCTGACGGAAGAGCAGCTGTTCGCGCTCACGGAATATTTGGCCACTGGGGAAAGTAAGGAGTTGGAAAGTTCAGCGCCGCCACCAACAGCTATAAAGTATCGCTTTACCGGGTATAAAAAATTTCTCGATCCCGACGGCTTCCCCGCGGTTGCTCCCCCTTGGGGAACCCTCAACGCCATCGATCTGAACACCGGTGAATACCTCTGGAAAATTCCGTTCGGGGAGTATCCCGAGCTGGTGAAACAGGGAATAAAGGACACCGGGACCGAAAATTACGGCGGTCCAGCAGTCACTGCCGGCGGACTGCTGTTCATTGGCGCCAGCAATTTTGACAAAAAGTTCCGCGCGTATGACAAAGCCACTGGGAAATTGTTATGGGAAACGAAGCTGCCATTTTCGGGCAATGCGACCCCAATCGTTTACCAGGTGCGTGGCCGGCAGTTTGTCGTAGTTGCCGCGGGGGGCGGCAAAGACCCGAAGTCAGGTTCAGGTGGTGTGTACGTAGCTTTCGCGCTGCCGGTTGAGCTATCGCAAAAAAACGCGGTCAAATAAACCCGGCCGAATGTTTTGGGCGTTTTCCTATTTAACCGCGACGTGCTTCAGCGCAGCAGCAATCCCCGCGCTTACAGATTCGGGACTGCCGGTCGCCCAGAAATGCATGAAGAAGAGGCGCGGCTCTTCGGTGAGCGTGTGACTATGTAGAGCCGTCACCAGAATATGGTGAGCCTGCAGCTCGGAAATCACCGGGTTCACTTCCGCAGCAGTGAGAACAAAATCGCCGGTGGTGGCTACGTTCCCCGCATCAGCAGCCTGAAAGTTTATGGCCTCGGCAACACCGGCAGCGGGTGCAATAGTCATGCCGGCGCTGCTGACCGCGTTGGCGCGCGGCACGCCGTAGGATAAAACTCCGCCCTTGAACGTTCCCTTGCGAGCAAGCCCTTTTTCGATCGCCGCAGCCCAGTCAGGAGAAGCCTCCTCGGTGGCTGGCGTAGGTTTTCCGAGCGGGGTGTTGGAAACTGCCAGCGCCGCGCGCAGTGAAGCCGCGATTTGCGCTGCCGGCCCGTGTCCCGCGTAATGCATGTACATCACGTGCGGCGTTTCTTCGATCAAATGATTGTGCACTGCGGAAATTTCGAAACCTGCGGCGCGCAATTTTTCCATAACCGGATTGATTTCGCCTTCCAGTAACACCAGATCGCCCATGACCATGGCGTTGTCGTTCGTTCCAGTGAAAGCCGCCCAGGAGCCAAGCGCCAGACCGGGCTTAATCGCCAAACCCCGGACCGTTACGTGTAAGTCCGTTCTCGGGAAACCAAACTTGTATACCTTTCCGATCTTTTGACCGGAGCGACCCAGGGCTTCATCAATTTTTGCCGTGTCCAACGACTGCGCGTAAATTGAAATCGGCGCCGCGAGAACTAGCGCCAATAAATATTTGTGCCAGTTTGAGTTCATGAAAGCTCCCTTCCAGCTTCTTGTAGTTTTACACCAATTTCTGGTGCGCGCGCTTGGACATCCATTCCTGATAAGGCTGCAAGTTCAGCGCCGCATTTTTAGCGCGCAGCTGCTTCAGAAATACGAGGCGTTCCTTGCTTTCCGTTGCCGAATTCGTTCGCGTATCGCTGGCTTTGCGGTCCACCAATTCTATTCCCACATCTGCAGCTTGCACCCGCGGACTGTCTTTGAGGAAATCTCCAAAAGCTACCGCTTTAGATACTTTAAACGGCGCCTTGAAGTCTTTGCGTACGGCCCCCAGTCTTTCCTTCAGACCCGCTAAAGCTCTTTCCACCCGCTCCAGCGTAAAGTGCGGGAGCTTCGAGCCAGACACCGCCTGGCCTTCACCGGTGGTGAAGAATCCACGGCCACCTTGCTGTGATTTGACGTACCCCTGCATCTCCATGATAGCGATCACTTTTGCGGCTTCTGCGGCGGCGATACCCAGCGTCTCGGCCAGGTCGCGGGTGGTCCACGACACCAAGCCTCGGGTATCTTTCAAAAAACTCATCACCGCGGCAGCCGGCACCGCAGGCATGATTTCAGCTCCGGGTTTTGCTTTCTTGCCGGACATAATTTAGTTTGACCCAAAAATATTTCTGGCTACGAACCACAAGTTGGCTGGCCGCTCCGCGAGGCGGCGCATGAACCATGCGTACCAATGGGTGCCGTAGGCGACCAGCACTTTGGAAGTGTAACCTTCGCGCGCCAGACGCTGCTGTTCCGCGCTCTTGATCCCGTAGAGCATCTGCACTTCCACATCAGCCTTGGACATCCCACCGGCAGCGGCGAGTTCGGCTATACGTTGCAACAAAGCGATGTCGTGCGTACCGAAAGAGGGACGCATCGTTGGCTGGCGTGTTTTCGCAGCGAGCATTTGTTTGGCGAGAGCCAAATAATTGGCATCCACATCGGACTTTTGCGGAAAGGCGACTTCTGGAGGTTCGCTATACGCGCCTTTAACCAGCCTGATCGAGGCGCGCAACGGCAATAGTTCGGTTAAATCATTTTCAGTGCGCCGCAGATAGGCCTGTAGACACAGACCCACGTTGGGAAATTCGGAAAGGGCCCGGCGATACAGCTGCAGCGTGACATCCACGTAGTTGCTGGCTTCCATATCGATCCACACCATGCGCCCGGGGATTTCAGCGGCGATAATCTCTCTCAGGTTCTGGTAGCACAGTTCGAAATTCAGATCGAGACCTAGTTGTGTCGGCTTGACCGAGATTTCAGCTTGCAATTGCTGTTCCTGAACACTGCGCAGCACTCCCAGGTAATGGTTGGTGACTGCCGCTGCTTCGGCGGCATCCCGAATGTTCTCGCCGAGGTGCGTAAAAATCGCAGCGATGTTCTTTGCCTGAAGGGTGTGAGCCGCCGCCAGCGCGTCGCTCAGTTGTTCTCCGGGCATGAATCGTGAAACCGTGCGGCGGACGAAGTCATGCTTCGCTGCGTGATCGCGCAGCCAGGCGTTCCGCGAAGCCGCTAACAAAATGGATCGCGCGGGATTCATGTTGTCGCCTTGTGAGTCATCTAAAACTTAAATCTGGAAAAGCCTCAACGCCAGACCCGCCAAGGTTCCGCCCAGTAACGGGCCAAGAACAGGAACGGGTGCGTAGGCAAAGTCGGAGCTGCCTTTTCCGGCAATGGGCAGGATAGCGTGTGCCAGGCGCGGGCCAAGATCGCGCGCTGGATTAATTGCGTAACCCGTTGGTCCGCCGAGGGAAAGTCCGATGCCCCAGACGAGGCCGGCGACCAGCGCGATACCGACACCGGGCGCTGGTCCGTTCGCAAATACACGCTGAGAACCGATAGCGCTCGCCACAAACACCAACGCAAACGTCGCAATTATTTCGCTCAACAGATTCGGGAAGAAACTGCGAATGGCCGGGTGGGTGCAGAAGCAGGCAAGTTTCGCCGCGGGATTTTCGGTCTCTCGCCAGTGCAGCAGATACTGCAGCCAGACCAGCGCGGCGCCGAGCATGGCGCCAAAAAGCTGCGCCAAAGCGTAGGGAATGACCTTGCTGTAGCTGCCGGTGTACACCGCGAGGCCCAGCGTTACGGCGGGATTTATGTGGCCGTCCCCACCGCACGCTATAGCGGTAAAGACGCCGGCCATTACGGCAAAAGCCCAGCCGGCGGTGATGACGATCCAACCGCTGTCCTGAGCCTTCGAATGTTTCAGCACTACGGCCGCGACCACGCCGTCACCCAGCAAAATCAGAATCATGGTGCCAAGAAATTCGCCGAGCAGGGGCGAGTGCATGCAAATTCCTCCGAGAGATAACGGCTACGAGTCAACCCAATCCAGCGAACGAGTAACTGCTTTTTTCCACTGCCGGTAAAGTTCTTCCCGGGTAGCTTCGTCCACAGTGGGTTTCCAGACGCGATCGACTGCCCAGTTGGCGCGCAATTCTTCCAGCCCCGAAAAAAACTTCACCGCAAGCCCTGCCGCGTAGGCTGCGCCGAGCGCGGTCGTCTCCTGAATCACCGGACGCAAAACCTCTCGATGCAAAATATCGGCTTGGAATTGCATCAGCAATTCATCAACAACCATTCCGCCATCGACGCGAAGACTCGCCAGCGGAATGCCGGAGTCTTTTTCCATGGCTTCGACCACTTCGCGAGTTTGATATGCGGTAGCTTCCAACACCGCGCGCGCCAGGTGGCCCTTGTTGGCATAGCGCGTGAGCCCGGCAATTACACCGCGAGCGCTTTCTTTCCAGTGCGGCGCGTACAAACCGGAAAATGCCGGCACAAAATAAATGCCGCCATTGTCATTCACCGTGCGAGCCAGGGCTTCCACATCTTCGCTGAGTTGGATGATGCCGAGATTGTCGCGCAGCCATTGCACCAGCGCGCCGGCGATGGCCACGCTGCCTTCCAGCGCGTAGTGTGCAGGCGCGCTACCAAGCTTGTAGGCCAGCGTCGTCAGCAACCCGCATTTGCTGCGAACCATGTCTTCGCCAGTGTTCATCAGCAGAAAACATCCCGTGCCGTAGGTATTCTTCACTTCGCCGGGAGCGAAGCATGCCTGGCCGACCAGCGCGGCCTGTTGATCCCCAAGAATGCCGGCGATGGGCACGCCTTTTATTTCTTTGAGTGCAGCGTGGCCGTAAACCTCGCTGCTGGATCTGACCTGCGGCAACATCGCGCGCGGAATATCAAACGCGGCCAGCAGTTCCGCATCCCAGTCGAGCGTTTGCAAATTAAATAGTTGCGTGCGGCTGGCATTGGTCACGTCGGTGACGTGCGCGCCACCCTGGGCGCCGCCGCTCAGGTTCCACACTAAAAACGTATCAATATTTCCAAACAGCAATTCTCCGGCCGCCGCTTTCTCGCGCGCATCAGGAACATTGGCCAGCAACCACCGGATTTTCAAAGCGCTAAAATATGTACTCAGCGGCAAACCAGTTTGCGTTCGAAAGCGATCCTGGCCTCCCTGGGCGCAAAACTCCGCGACATCCGGGGACACGCGCGTATCCTGCCACACGATAGCGTTGGCGATGGGCTCGCCGGTTTTGCGCTCCCATACCACCGCAGTCTCACGCTGGTTGGTAATGCCGATCGCGGCCAAATCCTCGGCCTGCAGATTTCGTTGAGCCAGCGCCCCGGCGACAACCTCGCGTGTGCGGCGAAGAATTTCCAGCGCGTCGTGCTCCACCCAGCCGGGCCGGGGCAAAATCTGTTCGTGCTCCTTTTGCGCCACTGCGACCACGCGAGCTGATTTATCAAACACCATGAAGCGGGTGCTGGTCGTGCCTTGGTCGATGGCTCCAATATAGGATTTCACGCTGCGTTTCCCCGAGGCGCCCTTTATGGCGAGGGCATTTCAGCACAGTTCGCTCGCCATGCCAACTCGTAAACCGATGAATGGGCGACTTTTAAGAAGTCCGGCGCGCGAACCGCGCGGCTGCGTATCTGCTATGCCCACTTTCTGCATCTAACAGAGTGAGAATAGAGGAGAGCAAGTAATGAGAGTAACTATGCGTAGAAGTGAACTTTCTTTTTTTGTGGGTGCCGCGCTGGCATTCGCCAGCCTGGCAGCCCCGGTGATGCGCGCGGCAGAATCCGTGACCACCACGGTTACAGCTGTCGGCAAGAAGAATTCACCGCCGCCCACGGTGAAAAAAGACGATGTGCAACTTTACCAGGGCAAAGAAAGATTGCAGGTCGCCGACTGGCGCCGCGGTGAGACCTTATTTCTCGCGGTCCTGATCGACGACTCACTGGACCAGTCCATCGCTTCCCAGTGGAATGATTTAAGAAGATTCATCGATGCCCAGCCGCCGAGCACCTATGTTGGAGTATTTTACGGCCGTAACGGAACAGCAGTCGTTGCGCAGGACTTTACCAAGGACCACCAGCTGGCCGCCAAGGCGCTTCGCATTACCACCGGCTCTTACGGAGCGTTCTCCAGTCCTTATCTGGAGCTCCAGGACCTGATCAAGCGCTTGCCCGGCGCGGGAGAGCGGCGCTCTATCTTGCTGATTTCCTCGGGCATCGATTACCTTCACGCCGGCTTCGGACCCATCACCCCGGATCTGGATCCGACCGTGGAGAGCGCCCAAAAAGCCAACATCAACATCTGGACGCTGTACGCTCCCGATGCGGGGCATGGCGGCCGAGGCTACTTTCGCGTTTCCAACGCGCAGTCTCAGCTCAGTCGCCTCTCTGACGAGACGGGTGCGGAATCTTACTTCTTAGGTTTCGGAACTCCGGTATCCTTTCGTGGCTATTTGGACGAAATATCCACCCACCTCAATAACCAATACCTGATGTCCTTCGAAAACGATGGGGGCAAAAAGGGAAAGTTTGAGCGGGTGCGGGTAGCCAGCGAACTTCCTGCCGTGGAGTTTATGACTCCCTCAATGGTGTACCTGCCGAAAGCGGAGTGACCGCGATACGTCGAAATATATATACGTCAACCACAAGGCGCGAAGTTTTTACTTCGCGCCTTGTGGTTTCCGTGGTTCTGGCTTTGTGGACCCAGGCGTTTACCGGGCTCAATCATCCGCGCCCGTCTGGGTAGCGGCACGCGTGGAATCGCGAATGACCAATTCCGGAGTAGTCTTGTGGCGAGCGATATTTACGTCGCGTTTTTCGAGGCTGGCATTCACGCCTTCCATTACTACGTTGACGGCCAACGCGCCCATGGCTTCCAGTGGTTGGCGGATAGTGGTCAACGCCGGTGCGGAAAGCGCGGATAGCGGCACATCATCGAAACCGATCACCGAGCATTGCTCGGGCACTTTCACTCCCGCCTTGGTCAGCGCACGAATCGCGCCCAGGGCGGTGAGGTCATCAAACGCCACCAGCGCCGTAAAGCGTTTTCTTTTCTGCAGCAGCTCATCGGTGAAGCGCTGGCCTCCTTCGAATCCGGAGTTGGGATCAAAGGAGTCGGGCAGTTGGACCACCAGAGCGTTATCAATTTCCAGTCCTGCGGCTTGCGCAAATTTCTGAATTCCGCGCCAGCGTGGGGCGCTGTCTATTAAGGTCTTGGGTCCGCGGATGAAGGCAATCTTGCGATGGCCGAGTTGATAGAGATGTTCGAGCGCGAGCCGCCCGCCGGCTTCATTGTCCACGATTACCGAACTCACCGTGTCGCCGGGCAATTCCCATCCGATGGTAGCCGCTGGAATATTGCGCTTGCCGATGTCCGCGAGCAGTTGAATATCCACGAAGAGCCAGTTGGCCACCACGATCAATCCTTCAACGTGGCGGTCCAGCATCATTTCCAGATAACGTTCGAACCGGTTTCGTTGATTGTGGGCATCGGCGAAAATTGGAACGTAGGAGCACTGGTACAACGCGTTCTCGATGCCCCGCAGCACCGGTGTGCAAAAGGGATCGAGAATATCGAAAAACATAACCCCCACGCTGTGGCTGCGCTTGCTGCGTAAGAATCGCGCCATGGCATTGGGGCGGTAGCCCAGTGCTTTGGCGGTTTCCTCGATACGTTTTTTGGTTCCGGGGGCGATGTAGCGGGCCAGCGGCGCGTTGTTCAGCACGATAGATACGGTGGCGGGAGAGAAGCCGCTGGTTTCAGCGACGTCCCGCATGGTGACAGTCAGGTCTTTGCCGCCGCGCCGTTTCACGATAGCTCCAGCCGCCGGCTACTCCGCAGGCGTATCGAAAGACATTTCGTTGCGGAACCAGGAGGTTTTCCACGCGCCGTACGCAATTCCCAGCACCAGCCAGATGGAGCCGGCAATTTTGGCGGGCGGGCTGAGGTTCCACCAGATGAATCCGCAAATCAGGAAGCCCAGCGCCGGAATCAAGAAGCTCCCGATGGTCTTTTCTTTTGCGCGCACGAAATAGCGCACGAAGGATGCGGCGTTTACGCCCATGAAGGCGATGAACGCGCCGAAATTCAGCAATTCCGCGCCGCGCTCGTAGTTGATGATGAACGCGCCAGCCAAGGCAATAAATCCGATGAGAATCACGTTGTTCTGCGGAATGCGGGTCTTGGCTGCAATTTTCCCAAAGAATCCCTTCGGCAACGCATCATTGCGTCCCATTCCATATAGCAACCGGGCCGCAGCGAGCTGCGCGCCCATCCCGGAGCCGATGTTGGCGATCAGGATTGTGAAATTCAGCAGTTGAAAAAGAAAAAATCCGCCGACCTGCTGGGCCACCAGGGGAAAGGCCGATTCCACTTTATCTGGCGGAAAAGGCGCCGAGCCCCACACTAGCTGAGCAGCGTAGACTTCCAGCGAAGAAAGCACACCCGCAATGATGCACACCAGCACGGTGGCATACATGATGTTGCGGCGCGGATTATCCACCTCTTCCGAAAATGCCGAGATGGCGTCGAACCCGATGTAACTGAGAACCGCGATCGAGGTGCCCTGAAATATCCTGGACAAACTGAAAGTCGCGGGATTGTAGAAGGGTTGCGTGAAGAGGGTGGCGCCGTAAGTATGCATCCCCCACACGAAGCGGATGATGAACGCAAAGAATACGATTACCACGATGGTCATGCCGGCAGCCAGCACTTCGTTGATGCGCGCCGATGTCTTCACACCGCGCAAATTCAGCAGCGTGAAGGACCCGGCATAGAACACCGCAAGCACCCAGTAAGGAACGCTCGGCAGAATGTTCTGTGTAAGCTTGCTGCAGATGATGGTGCAAATCAGCGGATTCAAAATGTAATCCATCACCATGGCCCAACCGGTCAAATATCCGAAGCCGTGATGGATTTCTTTTCCAACGTAGGTATACGCGGAGCCCGCGCTAGGATACGCGCGCGCCATTTTTCCGTAGCTGATCGCCGTGAAAAGCATCGCGACCATCGCGATAAGAATGGTGGTGACCACGTGCCCGCCGGCTTTGTTGCTGATTACGCCGTAAATTCCCATGGGCGCGATGGGCTGCACGATCACCATGCCAATGATGATCAGGTTCCAGAGCGTAAGTGAGCGCCGTAACTGCGGGGCGCCGGTGACGGCCGCTTCACTGCTCAAATGATGCCTCCTGTTTACACTCGCTGAAGCTTATCTGCGTTGAACCAAAAAGCTGCACAAGAAGTCCCGCCCTCTCATGGCGGTTGTCCCTGTGCACGCCCTCCAACCAAAGCATTCCGCTTAATTGAATCGTTTCAATGGGAGTAACTCTGCAAGAACTGGCACCGCTTCGCAAGCCCAAAGTTTGCGTGCCCAGCCCTTCCGACACTATTTTTTTTTGCACTTTTGGTGCTAGTACGGGGGACCAGTCCCCCTGTACTCCGGAGCGTTCAACAGTACGGTATCGTTTAATTGACTTCCCCGCACGCCGGCGAAACTGCTTTGAACTTCCGCGTAGTCTAATTATCTAGCGGCAACAATATCCTGCCGCGAACAAAATACATGTCCCTGGCCTTTCTGCTCAAATCCCGTAAGCCTGCCGCCATTGCGCTCCTGAACACTGCGGCGTTTTTCGGCATTTTCGTAGTCGCGTACTGGCTGCGCGGAATTTCGCTGCAGCCTGATCCAGTGCTGCAGGGATATCTGCAGATCATGACCGGCCTGCTGGCCTTCGTGTTCGCGGCGGTCAGCCTGGTGCGTTTTCAGGGTACGCAGGATCGCATCTCGCTGATCCTCGGGGTGGGTTTCATGGTCTCGGGCGCGGTACTTACGGCCACGAGCGTGCTTTTCTTTCAGCTTCTCCATGATGTGCCGCTGCATTTTTTGTGGGCGCCGGTAGCGTGGTGGGAGAGTCGCATGGTTTTCGCGCTGCTGCTCATCGTGGCGCTGTTGGTAGAACGCTACCTGCCTCGCTCTCATTATCCGCGCCAGGAAATTGCCGCTGCGTTTGTGACCGTGGTCGCTGCGACATATCTGATCACCGTAGCCCTGAAGCGTTTGCCGCCGGAGATTTCCCCGGCCCCCGGGTCATTGTTCCCGAGTCCTCAGCAACTTTTGCCCGGGCTGATTTTTCTCGCCGCGCTCATCTGGTACCGGCGCCGGCTGCAACGTCACGCCAGCGCGTATGACAGTGCCATTTATGCCACCGCCTGGCTGAATCTTGGCGCACAGTTTGCAGCCTCGCAGTCTGAACATTTGATGGATGCTCCGTTTGCCTTGGCGCAGGGTTTGACGGTGATGAGCTACATCGTGGCGCTCGGTGGCGCGTTGCTCGACAATGCGCGGCTTTTTGAAAAAGTCCGCCATCTTGCAGTCAGCGATCCACTGACTGGCCTGGCAAATTATCGCCGCCTGCTCGACGTCCTCGAAAAAGAGATGGAACGCAGCAACCGCACCGGCAGGCCGTTTTCGATTTTGCTGATTGACGTGGACGGCCTGAAAAAAATTAACGACACCTACGGCCATTTGGTGGGCAGTCGCGCCATCTGCCGTCTGGGAGACATCCTGCGCATGAATAGCCGCGCGGTGGATACCGCGGCGCGCTACGGTGGAGACGAGTTCGTGCTGGTGTTGCCCGAAGCCCGCGAAAAAGAAGCCAACCTGGTGGCGCTGCGACTTCAGGAAGTGATGCGCCATGATACGGAGCAGCCTGTCATTTCCGCGAGTATCGGCGTCTCCACCTACCGTGGCGATAGCGGCCGGCTGGAGATTCTACTTTCGGAAGCTGACCGTGACCTGTATGCGCACAAAACCGGACGCGAGAAACGCGCTTCGGCCACGAACTCGGGATAGCTCAAATTGCAAGGAGTCGTTACTTGGCGGTTCCCGCTTCTGCCGCGAAGGGCGCCAACTGGTCGGTGATTTTAGATTTGTCTCCCACCACCACGATGGTCATCTGGTCCGGCTTGATATATTTCGCCGTCATGCGCTGCACCTCGTCGGGTGTAACGGCGTTCACTTTTTGCACGAAGGTTTTCAGATAGTCCTCGCCGAGCCCCTGCAAATCCACGTAACGCAACTGCCCGATGAGCGCCTGTCGCGTGGAATTCTGAATCACGAATACTCCAGACAGGTAACTTTGGACGCCTTTCAGTTCCGCCGTGCTGGGCGGTTCCTTCTGCAGGCGATCGACTTCCCCAAAAATTTCTTTCAGCGCCGGCCCGGTGGATGCAGTGGTGACATCGGCGATTTCGGCCCAATAGGCGTCATGGTAGCGGCGCGAAACCTGGCTGCTTGGAGAATACGTGTAACCTTTCTGCTCGCGAATATTTGTGGTGATGCGTGAGCCGAACGAACCGCCCAGCAGGGAATTGGTCACCAGCAGCGGAATATTATCCGGGTTGGTGGCATCCGCCACTGGCAAGCCTACGTAGATTGTGGATTGCGGCGCGTTAGGCCGGTCGGTCACGTCCAGCAGGCGCTGCGTTTTGGGCTTGGCAGGATTTGCCGGCGGCGGAGTGCCTTTAGTCCAACCCGAAAAACTTTCCGCGATGGCTTTCTTGGCATTCGCTACGTTGAATTTTCCCGCAACGTAAAGATGCGCGCGTTCGGCGCCGTAATTCTCGGCATAAAATTTCCGCACATCCTCGATAGTCATCTTGTTCAGGTTGTCTTCGGTGGGGAGAATGTCGCCGTACGGGTGATCGCCATACATGAGTTTGCGGAAGCGCGCCAGCGCAATTTGCCCGGGACGCGTTTTCGACACGACTACTTGCCGCATGAGGTTAGCTTTCAGGCGCGGCAATTCCGATTCCGGCAGCAGCGGATGCATCGCGAAATCCGCCAAAAGCTTGATGGCTGCGGCGTCGTACTCCGACAGCACGTCCACATCCACGGCGGTTTCGTCCTCGCCAACGCGCAAGTCCAGGCTGCTGCCCATCCCGGCAATCGTTTCGGCGAGTGCTTTGGCGTTGAGAGTCTTGGTGCCCTCCTTCAACATTTCGCCGGTGATGTCCGCTACTCCCAGCATCCCGCGCGGATCGTTAATGTTTCCTGACCGAATCGAAAGGCTAATGTCCACCTTGGGGATATTTCCGTACGGCACCAGCGTCACGCGCATGCCGTTCGGCAAGGTGTAGGTTTCGTGCGCCGGAACGACGAAGGCCTTCGGCGGCCCACCCGGGGGAGGAGTTTGCTTGGCAGGCGGCGCGGAACTTTGCGCCAGCGAGGCATGCGCAACAAACCCGAGAAGCGCGATGGATAGCATTGATTTGAGGGTGCGTGTCGGCGTCATCATGCGCTCCATTAGTTTTTCTTTTCTTCCGCTGCGGGCTTGGCGTCGGGCGCCGCAGCGGCTTGTCCCGGCTCAATCAGCAGCACCGTGCGATTTCCGGGACGCAAATATTCCTGCGCCGTTTTTTGAATCAAGGCCGGTGTGACTTTTTCATATTCACCAACCAGCGCATTCACGCGCGCCGGATTGTCGTCAAATAACGCAAAGCTAGCCAAGAGGTCCACGAGGCCAAATCCGCCTTGGCCGCCGATAGTGTCGTACAAATCCGAGCGCAACTTCACAAGAGCGCGATCGAGCGTTTTCTGGTCCGCCGGCTTGCTGCGCAGAGTGTCCAGCGAACCGTCAATGGCCTGCACAATGGTGTCCGGCGCAGTCGCGGGATCGTGCAATAGATTTGTAATGAACAACATCGGCCCGTAATAATTCCAGGGAGTTCCGAGCAGATTGATTCCCCCGCTCACGTTGCCGGTGTAGCCGCGCTTCTGCACTAATTCCTGGTGCAGGATGCTGTCGTCGCCTTCGATAAGCATCTCGTCAATCAATCCCATAGCGTAATATTCGGGGGTGTTACGTTCCGGCATGTGGTAGCCGAGAGCCAGTGCCGGCTTCTGCGCCAGCGCATCTTTCTTGGTGGCGTGTTTTTCTTTCTCCTGCCGCGGTTCGGTCAGATCCGGCTGCGGCGGCAATTGTGAAGACTTCAGGCCAGCGAAATATTTCTCTACAAATTTCTTGGCTTCCGCGGGATCGAAATCACCCACGATGGCTAGCGCGGCGTTATTCGGCGCGTAATACGTTTTGAAGAACGATTGAACATCGGTTAGCGTGGCCGCTTCGATGTCTTTCAGGTCGCCGTAAAAATTGTGGGCGTTGTACCAGTTGGTATTGGCATACTGCGGCATATCCAGCCACGGGAAGCCGCCGTACGGGCTGTTCAGCACGTTCACCTTCACTTCGTTGCCGACTACGCCCTGCTGATTTTTCAGATTATCTTCGTTGACTGCCAGGCCGCCCATGCGGTCCGCTTCCGCCCACAGCGCGGTCTCCAATTTATTGGCCGGCAGCGTTTCAAAATAATTGGTGAAGTCAAAGCGCGTCGAGCCGTTCAGAATTCCGCCGTTCTGTTGCACCAGTTTGACGAATTCCATCTTTCCCAGATTGGCCGAGCCCTGAAACATCATGTGTTCGAACAGGTGCGCGAAACCGGTGCGGTCCTGCGGCTCGATGCGGAAGCCGATGTGGTAGTAAACGCCCACACAGATTGTGGGCGCGGTGTGATTCGGCGACAGCACCACGCGCAGCCCGTTAGGCAGCTTGTAATACTCCACCGGCACCGTGAATTCCGCAGCTTTGCCGGGCCCCGCGTTTGCGGGAACGGCGGTCGCCGCCAATAATGCGGCGGCCAAGGCCGCTGCACCTCCAGCCCGCACCGCTCGTTGCACGATTGAACGCATCTTTCCTCCAAACGTATTGCTGGCCCACCGAGAGAAACCATCACGCCAGACTGTGGGCCGCTGACGAGCCGCCATAGAGTAGAGACGCGCTGTGGCGAGAAAGGTTTCGTTTCGAGCCGCCGCGATAGGCCACTCGCTGGGTTTTTGCCAGCTCAACGCGTCAGTATACCGCACGCTTTTGCTGCGTAGCCTTGTTCGCCAGCGCGAATCTGGGCTCCGGTTCGCCACCATCGAGCACTTGCTGGGCAACATACTCTCCAACCATTGGCCCGTGCTTGAAGCCATGCCCGGACCCGCCGCCGGCGAACCATACGTTGTTCATTTTCGGGTGGCGATCAATCAAAAAATCTCCGTTCGAAGTGTTTTCGTACTGGCAGACCCGTGTCTCCACGATGGGCGCATCGCGCAGGGCAGGGAAGCGGCGCGCGACATAAACCCGCACGCGTTCCGTGGACTCCCCGGACACCACGCGGCTTTGGGTATCCGGGTCCACACGTTCTCCGTGCCCATCGAAGGCGATCTTGAAGCCGCGCGATTCCAGGTCCGGCATGCCATACGTCTCGTCGGCCGGAATCAGCCACGTTGGCAGGGCTCGCGAGTCAAAATTTAAGTTACCCGGCGGCACTCCGAAGAAGAAAACTTCCTGGCGGCTGGGAAAAATTCGCGGGCCCAACAGTTCGGGAAATATTTTCCCGAGCCACGCGCCGCAGGCGAACACAAATTGACCCGCCGAGATTTGCTCACCCTTCGATGTTGTCAGCGAATTGAGCTTCAAGACATCGTTGTCCACAGTCGGCGGCGCCACTTGTGTGTGGAGATACTGCGCGCCATGACTTACGGCTCGCTGCAGAGCCGCCGCCACCGCGCGACGGCCCATCAATACGCCGCTGGTCGTCTCCAGAACAGCACCCGTTAAATTGTGCGGACTGAATTGTGGATAACGCTGCGCAAGATTCGCGCCATCGAGCGATTCGAACGAAACCTTGCAGCGCGTTAGTACCTCCGTCATGTCCGCGAGTGGCCGATCGCCGTCACGCGCCACCCACAGCACTCCGGTTTCATGAAACAGCGCCGGCGAGGCCGCACCGAACAGTTCTTTCCATTGCAGCAGCGAACGCATAGCCCAGCAGGTGTACAGTTCATCCGGACCATAGCCCATGCGGATGATGCGCGATTCACCTCCGGAACTCGCCCGCGAATTCGCCGGCCCGTAAGCGTCCAGCACCACAACACGCTGCCCGCGCCGCGCCAGGTGCAAAGCGATCCACGAGCCGAATACGCCTGCGCCGACAACCGCTACATCAAATGTTTTAGTTTTCGCCACGGGACCAGCATCGTAACCCATCGGGCCTCGCGCGGAAAACACTTCCGTCCGCACGCTACCCGCAGTACGATTTCTCGCTCGTCCTAATTGCCCGGAGGTTTGCGTGCGCGCATTTCCGAAACAATTCATCTCGTCGTCGCTCTTAATTTTTCTATCAGGCCTGTTGAGTTCCAGCATAAATGCGCAGCAAAAACGCAACCGCGCGAAAACTGAAGACAAAGCGGCCAGTACCAATGTCGATGCGGCCGCGAATTCAACAACTCCGGAAATCGATCCAAAACTTTACGGCGCGATGAAGTGGCGCCTGATCGGCCCGTTCCGCGGGGGACGCGTACTCGCCGTCACCGGCGTAACCAGTCAGCCCAACACCTACTACATGGGTGCGGTCGCCGGCGGCGTCTGGAAAACCAATGATGGCGGCATCACCTGGGACCCGCTGTTCGACAAGCAAAGCGTCTCTTCCATCGGCGCCATCGCGGTTTCCGAATCCGATCCCAACGTCGTCTATGCGGGCACTGGTGAGGCCTGCATCCGCGGAAATATCTCTTTTGGCGACGGTGTGTACCGTTCGAACGACGGTGGCAAGAGTTGGAACAATATCGGGCTGAAAGACTCGCGCCACATCGGCAAGTTAATTGTGCATCCCACCAATCCAGACGTCGCCTTCGTCGCGGCTTTGGGGCACGCCTACGGAACCAATACCGAGCGCGGAATTTTTCGTACACGCGACGGCGGAAAGAATTGGGAAAAGGTTTTGTATCTCGACGACCGCACTGGCGGCATTGATATCGTTTTCGATCCACACAATCCTCACGTGTTATTCGCGGCTATGTGGGAGGGCTATCGCACTCCCTGGACGTTGAACAGTGGTGGGGAAAAAGACGGCCTGTTCCGTTCGAATGACGACGGCAGCACCTGGAAGCGCATCGAAGGCCACGGCATGCCCGAAGGACCACTGGGCCGCATCGGCGTCAGCGTATCCGGTGAAAGCTCCAACGTCGTCTACGCTCTCATCGAAGCGAAAAAGGGCGGCCTGTATCGCAGTGACGACGGCGGCGAAAACTGGGCGCTCGTCAATGAAGATCACCGCTTCCGCCAGCGCGCCTGGTATTTCACGCACGTGTGGGCCGACCCGAAAGATTCGAATAAAGTCTACATCGCCAATACCGGCTTGTTCCGCTCCACCGATGGAGGCAAAACTTTCGATCGCATCGCCGCGCCGCACGGAGATCATCACGGGCTCTGGATTGACCCCAACAATCCCGCACGCATGATCAATGGCAACGACGGCGGCGCCACCATTTCGGTGGATGGCGGCCGCAACTGGTCCACCCAGATGAATCAACCCACCGCGCAGTTTTATCACGTCACTGCCGACAACGATTTTCCATATCACGTGTATGGCACGCAGCAGGACAACAGTTCCGTCGGCATTGCCACCGCCAGCGATAGCGGTTTCATCGGGCGCTCCGATTGGAGCGCCGTCGGCGGCGGCGAGAGCGGCTACGTGGCCGTAGACCCGCGCGATTCCAACATTGTTTACGCCGGCTCCTACTTTGGCGATATCACCCGCTACGACAAGCGCACCCAACAGGTGCAGAACATTCAGCAGTGGCCGCTTGATCCCGACGGCTACAACGCCGCGGTGCAGAAATATCGCTACACCTGGACGATGCCAATCGTTTTTTCTCCCCACGATCCCAACGAGCTCTACCACTCGTCACAGTTTCTGTTTCGCTCCACTGACAGCGGCCACTCCTGGCAAACCATCAGTCCTGACCTGACGCGCAACGATAAATCCAAGCAGCAGGACTCCGGCGGGCCCATTACTAAAGATCAGGCCAGCATCGAATTTTATGATTTGATTTTCGCTGTCGCGGAATCGCCCAAACAAAAGGGCGTCATCTGGGTAGGCACCGACGATGGCTTGATTCAGCTCACCCGCGACGACGGCAAGTCCTGGAGTAACGTAACGCCGAAGGGTTTGCCGGAGTGGGCCATGGTCAGCCTGATTGAGCCTTCGCCGTTCGACGCGGGCACCGCCTATGCTGCAGTGGACGCGCACAAGCTGGACAATTTCAAGCCATACATTTTCAAGACCACGGACTTCGGGAAAACCTGGTCCACGCTTACCGCTGGACTGCCGGACGGTTCGTATGTGCACGTCGTGCGCGAAGATCCCAAGCGCAAGGGCATGCTGTACGCCGGCACCGAAACCGGCATCTGGGTGTCGTTTGATGACGGCTCACACTGGCAAACCCTGCAACTCGATCTGCCCACTACACCGATTCACGATTTGATCATTCACGATGACGATCTGGTGGTGGCCACTCACGGCCGAGCGTTCTGGTCGCTGGATAAAATCGATCCGCTGCGTCAGATGAAAGCGGGAATCACCAATGAAGAAGCCCGGCTCTTCGCGCCTTCCACCGTGATGCGCTCGCGCGTGGGCCACAGCAAACGCCGCCGCGACGCCGTCGGGGAAAATCCTGCCGCAGGCGCGCCGCTGTACTACTACCTCAAAGAGGAAGCCAAAGACCCGGCCAAGCTCGAGATTCTGGATGCCCAGGGAAAAGTTATCCGCACCTATACCAGTGAAGAGAAAAAAAACGAAGCGGCCCCTGAAGAAGGGGATAAAGACGACGAAGATGAACACATCCCAGTGAAGGCCGGACCCAATGTATTCGTCTGGGACCTGCGTTACGAGCCGCCCACCAAAATCCCAGCCGCGATTTACGATGAAGGCGAACCGGTCGGCCCGCTGGTTATGCCGGGAAGCTATCAGGCGCGTCTGACCGTAAAAGGAAAAACCTCCACCGCACCGATTGAAGTGAAAATGGATCCGCGCCTCAAAACTTCCACCGAAGATCTGCAGAAACAGTTTGACCTGATGATGAAGATGCGCGACCGCCAGGAACAAATGAATCGCGCCATCCTCGCCATCCGCGATCTGCGCGTGCAGCTCAACCTGGTGGAAAAGCGCTGGGGCGGCAAAGACAACGCCAAGGCGGTGATCGAACAGTCGGTGGCGCTGCGCAAGAAAATCGGCGCGATTGAAGACGAGTTGATCCAGGTGAATTCGAAAGCCAGCGAAGACGAGCTCAACTATCCGACCAAGATGAATAGCTGGCTCGGTTATTTACAGGCAGCGGTAGACAGCGCCGACGCCCAACCGACCGAAGGCGAAATCGCAGTGTTCGCCGACCTCAGCCAAAAATTGGACGGCCATCTCGCCAAATGGCATGAAGTGCTTTCCACCGACGTGCCGGCGATTAACGAAGCCATGAGCAAAAACGGCATCGCTTTCATTTCCGCCGCCCCTGAAGCCACGCGCTAGAGTTGGCCGGGTGCCGCACGTGTTGTTTTTGCACATGGGTGTTTTGCTGATGAGGAAAGCGCGGCTTGCTTAAGGTCTAACTTTGGGCTTAAAAGCTTCCGCAATGGGCCCAGCCCAATGTGACAAATGATTCAACGACTCCGTGTGCGTAGGGTCCAGGTGTAAGGGCGTAATGGACACGTTGCCCGCGAAAATCGCGGCGTAGTCGGTGTCCGGATGTACATCCTTGTTAATTTTCTGCTCGAACAGCCAGAAATAAGTTCGCCCCCGCGGATCTTTGCCTTCCGTCAACTGATTGCGCGTAATTTTCTTCGATTGCCGTGTGAACGAAACCCCGCCCGTCCAGGGCTCCGGCACATTGATGTTCAGCAGCACCTGGTCTGGCAAGCCTTCTTTCAAAACAGTTTCGGCGGCCGACCTGGCCACTCGCGCGGCGTGCCCGAAATCCACTTTCGCAACTTTGGAGCACAACGACATCGCAATCGAGGGAATATGATGCAGCGCCCCCTCGCGCGCGGCGCCGACCGTCCCAGAATAATAAATATTCTCGCCTAGGTTCGCGCCAAAATTTATTCCCGACACCACCATGTCGGGTTTTTCCGGCAAAAGTTTGTGCAGCGCCACAATCACGCAGTCCGCGGGAGTGCCATCAACGGCCCATTCGCGCTCGCCCACCGCGTGGCAAACGATCGGCTGCCGTAGCGTCAACGATTGCGCCGCCCCGCTCTGTTCCCGGCTGGGCGCCACAATGCTCACCGTCGCAAATTTGGCGAACTCTTCCGCCAGCGCCCGTAATCCCGGCGCTTCGTAGCCATCATCATTCGTCAACAAAATGTGGGTCATGACCTGAAATCTGCATGTGATGCAGCGCGCATTGAAGCGCGCGAAACGTAATCACACTTCAAGAATACGCGAATTTGCATTTCGACGCAGGCGGGCCGCAGCTGACTCTTCCAGGACGCCACCGGTAGCCAGAAAAGTTCGTAAATTGTGTCAGGGAATTTAATGCGAATGGTCGGGACGACTGGATTCGAACCAGCGACCTCACCCACCCCAAGGGTGCGCGATACCAGGCTTCGCTACGTCCCGACCGGTTGTTGATTTTTCGTAGCCTGGGAGAACAAGGCTATCATCGGCCTTCGAGAAGCGTCAAGAAAGCGCGCAGCGAATCGCGGAGATCCAGCAACATCTTACGGCTTAAAATCTGCGGCGTGTCTTCGGCGGGTTTCAGCCGCGGCCCGGAACCGTCGCCGCCCGAATCAATTCGGGCTTGCTCCGTCAAGTGCCGCCGCGCGCCTTCGGTAGTGAAGCCTTCGTCGTACAGCAGGCGCTTGATCTTGAACACCATGTCCAGATCTTCCTGGCGGTACAACCGGTGCCCCGCGGGACTCTTTACCGGCTCCAGCATGGGGAATTCCGTCTCCCAATAGCGCAACACAAAGGCTTTTACATCCGTCAGGCGGCTCACTTCACCGATGCGAAAATAATTATCCTGAGAATCGTCTGAAATAGTTTGTGCGGCAGTACCGTTGGTGGACATCGCTAGCTCATCCATTATAGAAGGGCGGGAACCTCTTCATCCTAAGCCAAAATACGGTGTTGTCAACGAGTGTCAGTTGTCCGCTTCGCTGTTTTTATCACGCCGCGTGCGCAGCCGCTGAATGAAGCGGATCGGGGTGCCCACGAAATCAAATTTCCCGCGAATCTGGTTTTCCAGAAAGCGTTCATAGCTGAAATGCAGCGGATTTTTCTGATTGGTGAACATCAAAAACGTCGGCGGCGCAATCTTGGCCTGCGTAATGTAATAGATGCGCACCGGCCGTGCCTTGGGTGTCGTCCCGCGCTGCAGGTCCACTTCTTCCTTGAGCCAGCGATTCAATTCCGGCGTGGAAATCTTACGGCGGCGCGCGTTCCAGCACTGGTTGATCAGTGGCCACAGTTTCTCCACCCGCTCGCCGGTGCTGGCTGACAAAAACACGATTGGCGCATAACTCAAAAATTTCAGTTTCCCGCGAATCATCTTTTCGTATTCGAATAGCAGCCGTCCGGTCTCAAAGTCTTCCGGGCGATGCCTTTCTCCCGGCGACCTGCGCGATTTGCCTTTGGCGCTCTCGGCGTCGCGGGCTTCCGCGTTGCGCGCGGCTTTCACCGCCAGATCCCACTTGTTGATGACAATCACCACCGAGCGATTCGATTGCTCCGCGTAGTTGGCGATTTGTGCGTCGCCCTGGGTCACGCCCTGCTCGCCATCCACCACCAGCAGCGCCACATCGCAGCGTTCCAGGCCCCGGCGGGCCATCACCACGCTTAATTTTTCCGCTACCAGCGTGGTTTTTCCCTTGCGGCGAATGCCCGCGGTATCCACGAAGCGATACGTTTTGTCTTCGCGCACCACTTCGGTATCCACGTTATCCATGGTGGTGCCCGGAATGGGCGAAACGATGGAGCGTTCTTCGCCGGCCAGGTGATTCAGCAGCGTGGATTTGCCGACGTTGGGCCGCCCGATGATCGCCACTTCAATCACATCAGGGCGTTTTTCTTCTTCGACGGATTCAACTACTTCCACTTGGGCGAGCGCCGCGTCCAGCAGGTCGTCAATGCCCATGCCGTGTTCAGCGGCAATCGGAAACACCGGCACGCCCATGGAATGGAACGCGCCAATGTTGGCCTCCTGCGCGCGGGCATCCACTTTATTGGCGGCAATCACGAACGGCTTGCCGGTAGTGCGCAGCAATCGCGCCAGTTCCTGGTCCAACGGCGTAACGCCCGCGTGGGTGTCCACCACCAGCACCAGCATGGCCGCGTTTTCAATGGCCACTCGCGCCTGCCGCAAAATTTCGCGAGGGATCAGCGCTTTGTCGTCGGGGACCAGGCCGCCCGTATCCACAATTTCGAGCGCGCGGCCCCGCCACTCCGCTTTGCCGTAGATGCGATCCCGCGTAATGCCTGGTTCATCGGTAACAATGGCGCGACGCGTTCCGGTCAGCCGGTTGAAAAGGGTGGATTTGCCCACATTAGGACGCCCCACGATGACCAGCGATGGTAAGTTTTGTGCCATGAAGTGAGCGCCGTAGCGCTACGCGCGATAAGACCGCAGCAGGACGTGCCACAACTGTACCGCATCGGCCGCGCAGCCCCAAACCGCATGGCAATAAAACGCCGGCATCTCATTACTAAAGAACCAAAGTGTCAGCGAAGATTCAGTTCTTCCAAATGGGACTGGACTTCTCTGCGCGGCGGACTTGGCGGGCCAAATGGTTTTTGGCGCGGAAGAGCATCACTCGCACCGTCGGAGCGCGCACGTTCAAGATGGCGCCGATTTCTGAATAGCTCATGCGCTTGTAGTAGCGCAGTATCAACGGCACCTTATATTTGTTCGGCAAGCATGCCAACTGCTCGCGAACCCGCCGCTGTTCGTCCCGGCTCAGTATTTGGGAAAGCGGGGAAGGCGTAGAGCGATCCGCCAGGCCGCTTAGATCTATTTCCTCCAGCGAAGCGCTGCGCTCGCGCTTCTTCTGGCGCAGCTTATCTATACAGTGATGTCCGGCCACCTGCGAGACCCACGGACGGAAAGGCAGCGTTTCATCTTTCTGGTGCAGCACGCGGTAGAGTTTCAGGAACACTTCGGCTGCGGCATCTTCCGCGTCTTCCCGCTGCCGGAAAAATCCTCGGCAGACCTGCAAAACGTGGCGGTAGTGCGCGGTATATATCGCGCGCAGATCATCAGCAGAAACCGCCGCATTCTTGTCGCGGGGGGAACAGAACTGTGAATCCTGCATGAAGAGTGAAGCCGCTTTGGTCGCCATGGCGAATCTCCTTTATTTCCTTGAATCCGCACACACCCATGCCGCTCGGTCCAAAATGAACTTTTGGCTCGTGGTTACCTGCGTAACTAACTTTGAATGTTCGTCAGTTCGCCGCCGCCCGCGCCCGCGCCACGGTATTCGCGCGACGCCGCGGCGCTGCAAAATCTTTCGCGCTATAGGAATCGGATGCGATAGCCGCCGCGCGCCGTCGCACCACCAGCAGCGTCAAATCGTCGCCGGGTGTGCAGGCGTCGGCAAAATCCAGCACCGCAGCCAGCGTGGAAAACAACACGCGGCTGGCGTTGGCGCCGCTTAGGGCTTTGGTTGCGGCAATCAATCGCCTGGTTTCGAATTCCTCGTCGTTGGCATTCATGCATTCCGTCAGTCCGTCGGAATACGCCAGCAACATGTCGCCGGCATCCATGCGCGCGGTGCCCGATCCGTAGCTGGCTTCGTTCAAAGCGCCCAGCATGGGCCCGCCCTCCTGTAGCTGCTCAATGGATTGGTCTTGCCGCAGCAAAAGCGGCGCCGGCAATCCCGCGTTGCAGTACACCAGTTCACCGCGGTCAGCGTCGAGCCGCGCAAAAAAGAGTGCGGTGATGGGACGCTCCCCGAAGTCCTGGCACAATTCGCGATTGACACCCGCGATGGCGTCGCAGGGGCGCTCATATGCCCTTGCGCAACGCTGCATCACGCCCAACAGGTGCGCCTGCCAGATACCCGCGGTCATGCCTTTGCCGGCAATGTCGCCCAGAATCAATCCCAGCGCCGATCCGAGCTCCATCACTTTGAAAAAATCTCCCGATAAATGGCGCACCGGAAAACTCTCTCCTGCGATCTCAAAATCCCCCCAGGCCATTTCGCGCGGCGCGCACATTCTCCGCTGCACCTGCGCGGCTTCGTAGATGGCCTGCTGCAGCTTGCCGTTTTCGCGGCGCAGCGAATCCAGCTCTTGCTGAAGCAGAAGGTTGGCCTCCGCGCCCCCGGCTGACGACTTCGCAGCTGAGTCCCCTTGTGACTGATTCTTAGCCGTTCTACCGGGCACTTTCCCCGTGTTGCGTTCTGTTGCCAAGCTCTTGGTCGTCATAATTATTTCATCCTACGAATTTGTAGCCCACACCATGCACCGTCAGAAAAAATCGCGGCTGATCCGGCACCGGCTCCAGCTTCTGCCGGATACGTACGATGTGGGCATCCACGGTGCGGGTGGTTGGAAAATTCTCGTAGCCCCACACTTCGTCGAGCAGCCGGTCGCGGCTCAAGGTCTCGCCCGAATGACAAAGGAAATGTTTCAGCAGATCAAACTCCTTGCCGGAAAAATCCACGTTATGGCCGCCGCGCGAAACCTGGTAGCTCCGCAAATTTACTTCCACGTCGCCGAAAGTGTAGCGGTCCTGTTCCTTCGGCACCGCCTGGGCCCGCCGCAACACCGCCTTCACCCGCGCCAGCAATTCCCGAATGGAAAACGGCTTGGTGACGTAATCGTCTGCGCCCAATTCCAGCCCCACCACTTTGTCCACTTCCTGCCCGCGCGCCGTCAGCATGATGATGGGAATGGATGGCCGCTTGGCTTTCAACTGTTTGCAGACGTCCAGTCCGCTCATGCGCGGCATCATCACGTCCAGCACCACCAGGTCGGGAGCTTCCTTCAGCGCTCGTTCCAGCCCTTCGACTCCGTCCATGGCGGTCAACACTTGAAAGCCTTCGTACTCGAAGTTGTCGCGCAGTCCCGCGACCATGTTCGGTTCGTCTTCCACAATCAGAATCTTCGCGGCTCTCATGCCCTCTCCCTTGTGCTTTGCGGGAACATTCGGATTCGTCACTCTCATGCCAGGGCGCTCCCAGGCTGCGAAGGAGGCACCAGCGGTAGCGCGATGGTAAATTTGCTGCCTTTGTCCGGGGCGCTTTCCACCAGCACATCACCGCCGTGCGCTCGCACGATGTGGCGCACCAGAGAAAGCCCCAGGCCCGAGCCTTTCACGTTGTGCACCAGCGGATCTCCGCAGCGATAAAATTTCTCAAAGATTTTTTCCTGTTCGTTCTCCGGAATACCGATTCCCCGGTCTTTTACTTCCAGGTTCACGGAGCCATTGATTCGGTACAGGCTCACGCCGATATATTTCTGGTCCTTCGAATACTTCAAAGCGTTGTTGATGAGGTTCAGCAAGGAGCGGGCAATGGCTTCCCGATCCACGTTTACCGGAGGAATGTCTCCAGCAATGTTTTCTTCGAAGCCAAAACCGTTCTGCTGAATCTGGAAACGGTAAGACTCCAGCGTGGTGTGCACCAGTTCGCCCAGATTGGTTTCCTGAAACTCGTATTCCTTGCGCCCTGCGTCAATGCGCGAAAAATCCAGAATATTGTTGATCAGCGCGGTCAAGCGTTCACTCTCTTCCCGGATGATGCGGAAATATTCCTGATATTTCTCTTTGGCAGTCAACCGCCCCAGTTCGAGAGTCTCGGCGTACAACCGGATCAGCGCCAATGGCGTGCGCAACTCGTGGGAAACGTTGGCGACGAAGTCTGATTTCAACTTCGCCAGGGTCATTTCCCTGGAAACGTTGCGATACGTCAACCAGATGCCCCCCACCATGAATAGAGCCAATGCACCCAGCACCATGTAGTTGTAGCGCAGGAAGCGGTTGCCGATATCCGCCACGGTCAAGCCTTGATATTTGATGGCCATGGTCAATTCCTGAAAAATATATTCAAAATTGCGCTCGGCCTCGGGCCTGGCCCCGTCCCAGTTCGAGGAGGTTATCCACGGTGCGGAATCCTTGGACGCACGGATCATCATGACCGGCGGATTCGCGTCCGCCATCAACACCGCGCTTTTGCTGGTCAGCACGTCTTTCATCAGCGATGGAAAAAATGTCTTACGGAGATAGTCGGGATCGAAACCCACAACACCCAGAGTCACGCGGTCTTTCGTTGTGTTTGGCGGAACAAAATACGCCAGGCTGCTGTAGATGTTCTGCTTATCCTTCATCGACCATCCGCCGTAAAACCCTACCGGCTCTTCATCTTTCTCGGCCATTGCGCGTACGTGTCCGCCCATCTGCTTGGCTTCCAACGGTATCCAGCTGGATACCGAGTTGATGGACTCTTGTGTGATGGCGCAGAACTCCCGGTCCTGATCGCGGCCAGGCTGCGCGACACTCACCAGCAGGTTATTCTTTTTGTCATAGAGCAAAGCGTAGGCGAACTCCGGATGCGTACTCAGCATTTCATCGAGTTTCGCCTTGATGGCTCCACGATCCTCGTCGGGGTTCGGGAACTGTTTCCGTAGCGGCGTAACCATCTCGACCGCCTGATGCCAGGACTTTTTTTCAGCGAACTTCAACACGTGGCTCAGGTCGCGTTGGTAGGCGGCCTCCACAAATTCCGAGCGCTGGATGCGGTTCAGGTTCCATACGCTGAACCCCAGCAGCGCCGCCGCGGGCAGCACAATGGCCAGTTCCAGCGTCAGCAGCGTTCGCGTGCGATCCGTCAATCGCCACTTCTTGGACATGCTCAACCTCGTTCCGTCTACCGTTCGACTGTCAGACTATAAAGAACCCCTCCAGGCAGGGTGTCAAGACGGCGCAAATGATTGTAAAAAGTTGTAAAAACCCGTGATGCGCTTGTGTACTTCTTTAGCAAAACGCGAAGTGGCTGCTTGACGCCCTCGTTGACCCGCGGTTAGTGTATTTGTACTTATTCATCCGATGACGGTACTTCTTCGAGGGAAGCCGCAACTGTTCGGGGAGTGCGTGCTCGCGAATTGCAAACCAACTGAGGTGACTTTCATGATGGGAAATTTCCGCCGCCTGACCGCCGTGTGCACATTCGTCGTGATGTTGCTTTTGCTCCTCGGCGTCTACGCCGCTAACACCAGCGCGCAAACCTTTCGCGGAACCATCCTGGGGACCGTGACCGACACCTCCGGCCTGGCTGTTTCCGGCGCGACCGTCACGGTGAGGAATACCGACACCGGATTGATCCGCACTGTGACCTCCGGCGACGATGGCGAATTCAGCGCCCCGGAATTGCCCATTGGCACCTACAGCGTCAGCGTGGAAAAATCCGGTTTTAAAATTGGCTTGGTGAACGGCATCGGTGTGGAAGTTTCCACCGAGCGGCGCGCCGACGTGATCCTGCAGCCCGGCGATGTTTCACAAACGGTGGAAGTCTCCGGCGACACTTTGCCGCAGGTGGAATCTACTTCTAATACTCTCGGCGGCATCATCGAGTCCACCGTGGTCACGAATCTCCCGGTGAACGGCCGCGACTATCAAAAATTGGTCTTTCTCGTTCCCGGAGTCGCCGGCTCGCCCGACCAGATCACGGATTCGCCCGGCTCTTACGGCGTGTTTTCCGTCAACGGCGCGCGCGGGCGTTCGAATAACTTCCTTCTCGACGGCACGGACATGAACGATGGCTACCGCAACGATCCGGCTATCAACGAAGCCGGCGTCTTCGGCACTCCGGCGACCATCCTGCCCATCGAAGCCATCGCGGAACTTCGCGTGCTATCCAATTTCGAAGCGGAGTACGGGCGCAGCGCCGGCGGCGTCATCAATATCGTTACCAAGAGCGGCACCAATGATTTTCATGGTACCGGTTTCGAATTTCTACGCAACAATGCGCTGGATGCCCGCAACTATTTTAATGAGGTCGGCTCGCCGCAGAATCCTTTTCACAATAACCAGTTTGGCGGAGCACTCGGTGGCCCCATTCGCAAGGATAAAACTTTCTTCTTCGTGGATTACGAAGGCTTGCGCGAAAAAGGCGCCGAGGCCAGCACCGCCTGCGTGCCTACCGCACAGGACATTTCTACCGCGACTGCCGCTAACGGCACACCCGTGAATCCAGTTATCGCCAACCTGCTTGCTAAGAATCCTTGGCCGGCCGCCAATCTAGGGGGCTCCTGCATTTCCGACGGCACGGACGGCCAGACTCCCGTCGCCAGCAACATTTCACTATCCACGCCCTTTTCCAATCGTGTGGACAGCGCCATCGTTAAGATTGACCACAATTTCAACACCAACAATCTTCTCACCGGCCGCTACTACATCGGTGATAGCACGCAGTTATTTCCTCTGGCGCTGGTGGGCGGAGGCCTGGTGCCCGGTTACAACACCATGACCCCCACGCGCGTGCAGCTCGTCTCCCTTTCCTATGTTTCCACAATTTCTCCGTCCATCGTCAGCGAAGCCCGCCTCGGCTGGAACCGCTTCGCCGAAGGATTTTTCCCGCAGGACCGCAGTTTCGATCCGGCCTCTATCGGCCTGGACACCGGCGCCACACCGTACGATTTTGGCCTGCCCAAGATCAGCGTGTCCGGCTTTGCTCCCATTGGCGCCGACAACGGAGACGCTCGCCAGCGCGTGGACACCAACTGGCACTACATCGACAATATTTCGTGGAAAGCCGGCCGGCACGATATCAAGTTCGGATACGAATTCCGCCGCACTTCCATTTCGCAGATTTTCAATCGTGCTTTCCGGGGCAACCTCTCTTTCTCCGATCAGTTTGATCCCATCAGCGGCAGCCTCACGGAATCCGGCCTTCAGGAATTTCTGGCCGGCACGCCCACGGGCGGGAGCCAGCGGCAGGGCAACACCAATCGCAACACGTTTGAAAATTCCCACGCCGCGTACGTGCAGGATAGTTTCCGCTGGAAGAAAAACGTAACCATCAATCTGGGGTTGCGCTACGACTATTTCGGCATCGTGCAGGAAAAGCACGGAAACTTTACCAACATCGATACCACCACCGGCCTGGGCGTCGTGCTCGGCCAGAGCCGCCTGTACCAGCCTGACTACAACAATGTGGGCCCCCGTGTCAGCGTGGCTTGGGACCTGACCGGCAAAGGCAAGACCGTGCTGCGCGCTGGCTACGGAATTTTCTACGACGGCATCTCGCAGGACATGTTTCTCGGCCACCTGCCCTTCAACAGTGGCTTCGATCCGGGTGCCGCATACGCCGGTTTCGGCCCCAACCCCATTTCTTCTGCGAGCGCCAATTCCGGGCCGCTCGATCCCACTGTTCCGGTGTACGGTTTCGCCGACCCTATCAGCGACGCGTTTGGCGTAGACCCGAACCTGCGCACTCCATACATGCAGAATTTCAATTTGAATTTGCAGCAGGAACTTTCCCGCAGGGTGGTGCTGCAGGTGGGCTACGTCGGTTCAAATGGCCACAAGTTGCTGCGCTTCCGCGACATCAATCAGCCGACGCAGGCCGACATCACCGCGGCAGACCTGGGTTGCGATTGCATCAACGACGGCAGCGTGCCGCGCCGCTACCAGACCCTCACGGGATTTTCTCCCTTCTACTACATCAACTACCAGGAGACTTCCGCCAATTCCACCTACAACGCGCTGCAAACCAGCCTGCGGGTGACCGATTGGCACGGATTCACCTCCACACTGAACTACGTGTGGTCACATTCGCTGGACGACGCCAGCGACGGCGAAGAGTACGTGCCCAACGCCTCTCAGCCCAATGACAGCCAGGCGTCCATCGGCCAGAATCGCGGCAATTCCAACTTCGACATTCGCAATCGACTGACCTGGAATTTCGTCTATCAATTTCCAAATCACAAGGGCAGCTGGCAGCGCATCACCGATGGCTGGGGCTTGAACGGTATCGTCACCGTACAGTCCGGCCAGCCTTTCTCAGTGAACTACAATTTCCTCGATGACTATGACGGCAGCGGAGAATTCTATGGCCGCCCCGATGTGGTCGGTCCCATTCATTACAATCGCAGCGATCCGCGAAATTTCCTGGACCTCACTTCTTTTGCAGCTCCTTGCACTTTCCCGGCAGGAGGCGGGGACGGATTTGCTGACACTTGCATTCCCGGGACACGGCACTTCGGCAACGAAGGCCGCAACTCTTTACTGGGTCCAAATTTCCGTCAGGTCGATTTCTCCATCTTTAAAGACACAGCCATCACCGAACACGTGAAGCTCGAATTGCGTTTCGAGGCCTACAACATTCTCAATCATCCGAATTTCATCAGCCCCCTGCTGCCCTCCTTCATCGCCGATGCCGCGCCCAATGGCGTTGGTCCAGACGGCCGGCATATCGGCACTCTGGGACTCACTGCCACTGGCGACGTGGGCATTGGCTACCCCTTCCTGGGTAGCGGCGGCCCCCGGGGGCTGCAAATCGCGGCCAAAATCACCTTCTAACTGGTAGACCCAATATTTGCGACGCGGCCTGGCATTTAGCCAGGCCGTTGCCTTTTCTGATAGATTGCTGCCTGTTTGGCGCGTTGGCTGGTCCCCGGGTAGCCCCCTGTCCGGACCATGTAAGTTTTTCAAGGCTGCTGCGTACTACCTATGGAAGCTCTGAGACCAGGCCGGATGAGTTCGCCGGGAATAGCGGAACCGACGGAGGCAATCGCCCGTGCCAGGGCAGGAGACGCCCAGGCCTGGGGCGAGCTCTATCACGACTACGCACCGGCGATTTTTCGGTTTTGCCGCCGGGCGCTGCCGACCCGGGAAGACGCCGAAGACGCCACCATGGAAGTTTTTATGAAATTGCGCGGCAAGCTCAACCAGTACGACCCGTCGCGGCCCTTCTCCGGCTGGCTCTATAAGGTCGCCGCCAATCACTGCTGGGACACGCTACGCCGGCGCAAGATTCGCCAGGATAAGGAAACCGAAGATTCCGACGATGTCCCCCTTGAACATCCTGACCCCAGCCAACTGGACCGGCTCATCGAAGAACGCAGCACCGTGGAAGTGCGCAAGGCACTGGCCACCCTCGGCAAGCGCGCTCGCATGGCGCTGGTGATGCGCTACTACTCAGATATGAGCTATGACGAGATTGCTGACGCGCTGGGTGTGCGCCGCGCCTTCGTGGGCGTGGTGCTGCTGCGGGCGCGTCATGAACTGCGGCAGGCGCTGGAAGGCAACGCGGCGCTCGCTGCGGGAGGATCGCTATGAACGAGTCCCCGGGAAGTATGGCTGGCCGCTTGGATGAACATCTCGACGAGATGTCTTTGTTGCTCTACGTCGAAGGCCAACTGGACCGCAAACGCGCGCAGGAAGTGTCCGCGCATACGCAGGATTGCCCGGCTTGCCGCACCCTGCTGCGCGCTCTCGAACGCGAGTCGCGCCTGCTGACCCGCTCCATGCTCGAAGAAGACGAGCCGTTGCCTTCGCGCCTGGCGGCATTTCAGGAGCGCGCCCGCAATTCCATGCAATGGATCTGGGGCCTGGTGTTTGGTTTGGCGGCCACCGGCGTCTACGCGTTTTACACCGAATATGTGGCGCCGGTCCAGGACCGCTTCGAGCAAGCCGGTTTTGGCGGCAGCAGTCTTCTTAACTTGATGATCTTCCAAGGCGCATTCTGGAAAGGATGGCAGTCCATGTTGACTCTGATTGAGGTTCTTGCGTTCCTCACGATAGCGGGCTCGGCGATGATCTTCCTGCGGCGCCGCATGCGGCGGGGAAGCGCCTTCGCCATGATCATTGTCGCAGCCATCTGCAGCGCCGCATCCCTCTCGTCGCCCGCAATGGCCTCGGAATTTCGCAAGGGTGACACCGTCGAAGTCGACAAAGGTGAAACCATCAAAGGCGACGCGTTTCTTTCCGGCCATCACGTCAAAGTAGAAGGCACCATCGACGGCGACCTTTTCCTCTTTTGCCAGAACGCCGACATCGAAGGCCATGTAACCGGAGACATCATCGCTTTCGCGCAAATCGTGCGCGTAAGTGGCCAGGTTGACGGCAACATTCGCACCTTTTCGAACACCAGCCTCATCAGCGGCACGGTTGCCAAAAATTTCATGTCCTTTTCCGAAACCATGACCCTGGACTCCAGCGGAAAGATCGGCGGCAGCGCCACTCTTTTCGGCAATACTCTGGCGATCGATGGAAAACTCGGCCGCGATTTACTCTCTTTCGGGAACACCACCACTGTCTCGGGAACCATTGGCGGTGGCATACAAGCGCAAGGCAACCACTTTAAATTCAACTCCGGTTCGCAAGTCGATGGCCCCATCAAACTGAAAGGTGAAAACCCCGCCGAGGTCTCGCCGGGAGCTAAACTGGCCATTCCCGTGGAATTCACCAGGGTCGAGCATCATCCCCAGTACGAAGAGAGCCGTTTCTACGTGTGGCGAGTCATCTGGACGGCGGCGGGAATTTTGTTAGGGCTCGTGCTGTTCCTGGTGATGCCTGGCTTTGCGCGCGAGGCCGCCGACTCTGCCGAACGGTACGGCGCTTCTTTCGGACTGGGAGTGCTGGTCATGTTCGGCGTGCCCATAGCCGCCATCATCGCCTGCATCACTGTGGTGGGCATCCTCGTTGGCATATCCACCTTCCTGCTGTGGCTGCTGGTTCTCTTCTGCGCGCACATCGTAGTGGGCGCCATTGTTGGGCAGTGGCTGATGGGCCACACCCGGGAAACGTGGCAGCTTATCGGACGAATGGTCGTCGGCGTTTTCCTGTTGCGCGTCGTGGAAATGATTCCGCATATCGGCGGCTGGATAAGGTTCGCGGTCGTACTCTGGGGCATGGGCGCAATCTCTCTGGCCATCTACCGGCGCTTGTCTCCGGCTAACGCGCCAACTTTTCCAGGCGCGCCAATCGCTCCGTCCCCATTGCCACCCAACACAACCATCGGCAGCCCGCAGCCGGCCTAGTTCCCGGCTGCTCCGCGACCACCCAAAACAAAAATGCCGGCCCTTCGCGGGACCGGCATTTTGATGTTATTGACGACGTGCAAACTAGGCGTGTGCCATTCCGAACCGGCCGCTTTTCCAGGCTGGTGAGGAACTCTGCTGCTGTCTCGCACGCCGTCGCTAAAAACTAATCGCGCCAAAGATCTAAGGCTGCAGCCGCACCTTCGCCGCATAAAAGCTGAACGCTGAATTGTTCAACAACAAGGCGCGAATGGAAACGTTCTGCGCCGCCGTCAGGCTGTTGACATCCGTCACTCCGTCAAAATTTGTGGCGTTTGCAATAGTCTGCACCTGCGGATTGGTAACGAACGGAATTAACGGTGGAATATTTCCCAGGGTGAAAGACTGCCCGGAAACAGCCTGCACCGTTCCCGTTGTTCGAGTGAAGCGCAAGCGCACCCGGTCGGCAGTGATGGCCTGGTCTCCGCCAGCCGCCGTTCCGGTAGCTGCGGTGACATGCACCATGACGTCCTGGCCGTCCACCAAATCCGCTTCGCTTGAAAATAAAGTCGTCACGCTGCTGGGCGGCAGCGAGGCGTTATTAAAAAATTCATCCAGGTCCACAATGAATAGCGGATTGCTGAGCGTCACCAGAAACGTGTCACCGGCATTCGCGGACGCCAGCGTGCTGTTTCCCGTGGCCACCACCTTATTCGACACTGTCAGGAAAAATTGTCCGGCGACGCCATTTGCGATCAGCGTACCTTCCACTTCATCCTGAGGCGTGGCATCCAGCAGATCCGCAGAAACCAGGGTAAGCGTTCCGTCGGTATTTACCGTCCCGTCCACGCTCACGACCGTTTGATTGGCCACCAGACAGGTAGCATCCACTGCCGCACACAGCCCTTGCGGGTCTTCGATTTCCGGCGATGCCGGTAATTTGAATTGCAGCGAGATTCCACTGGCTGCTACCACCGTGATGGAGCTGGAGCTCTTGGCGGTTACTTTCCCGACGAAGTCCTCGATCAAATCCAGCGAGCCAGTCGGCGCGCCGGTGCGCGGAAGCGTAGCCGCCTTGGCCACGTTTGCAGTGCTGAAATTCAGCGCCAGCGTCCCGCTGGTAACCGTCAGTGCCGTGTTCAGATCCAGATTTATGGAAACGCCCGTGGCCTGTCCACTCGTCAGCGTCAAGGGGAATGGTGCGGTCGTTACTTGCGCGGAGCCCGCTGTCAGCACGATCTTGCAGATCGTCGCGCTCGGGCACGTGCCATTCAGTGTCCCGCCTGATTCATTCAGTATCGTCAGCACCGGTGCCGAAAACGTCAGCGTTGCGCTGGTGTACGTATCCGCAGGCAATGACAGCGAACCGAGAAACGCCGTGTCACTTTGCAGCCTGGCCAGATCGACGGGATAAACGGTGGGACTTAAGGTCACCGAAACTGCGCTACCCGTGGACGGATTCAGCGCCACGCCGGTTATTCCAACCGTGGCCGCGAGCACGGAAATATTTGTCAGTGAAACGGAAGGCTTGGAAGTCATCGTCAGGGCGAGACTGGCATTTTGCGGAGTAGGCCCCGGTCCGCTGCCGCTCCCTACGCCGCTGCAGCCGGCCAGCGCACTCACCGCCATGGCTGCGGCCAGCGAAATCATTCCGCGCATTGAGTTACGTTTCATTTACCACCCCAAGTGGACGTCCTTCCTTATACGGCGGGCGGACCGTCTCAAACTGACTATAACGCCGCGCAGGCAAGCGTAGGACAGTCAAAACGCCGCCCGTACTCAAGTATTAAAGTGCAATCCGGTCAGTGCAGTGGTGAGCTTCTTTGCCGACCTGCCGCCGTGTCCTGTCTTGTCACGATCAGTATGCTAAGGTAACCATTCCTCTGCTTTATCGTTCTCAAAATCCAGCGGGAGCTCAGATTGGCGCGGCGCAACACCAAAGCATCGACCAGCGTTACGACTACGGACAATGATAACGGGGTCGCGCAACAGATTCGCAGAGGGCCCCCGATAACTGACGCGAGCCACGCCAATGGACGCGAGTACGTAGACACTGCGCCGCAGGCTGCCCCTGCGCCTTCAGAAGCGCCCCAGGGCACTCCCTCCATGCACGACGTTTTTGGCCCTGCCGGATTACTCGAGCGCTGCATGATTGGCGGCTACGAGCACCGCCCCGGCCAACTCGAAATGGCCGAAGTAGTTCACGACGCCTTCGAACAGCACCACCATGCCGTAGTGGAAGCCGGCACTGGCACCGGTAAAACTCTGGCTTACCTCATTCCGGCTATTTGCAGCGGACGCCGCGTGGTCATCTCCACGGCCACAAAATCTTTGCAGGAGCAGCTTTACCAGAAAGACGTGCCCTTCCTGCAGAAACACTTCGCCCCCAACCTGAAAGTCGCGGTCATGAAGGGGCGTTCAAATTTTCTGTGCCACGCCAAAGTTCACCAGATGGCTGATCAGCCGCTACTGAAGGGCATGGAAGAAATTGACGAGTTTCGCCAGATTCGAGAATGGTCGCAACTCACTGAAACGGGCGATCGCAGCGAGCTAACTTTTCTTTCCGACGATTCCGATTTGTGGACGCGCCTGGATGCCCGTCGCGATACCTGCACCGGACAGAAATGCGAGCACTTCAACAAGTGTTTCGTAACCGCCATGCACCAGCGCGCCAAGGAAGCCGACCTCATCATCGTCAATCACCATTTGTTTTTTGCCGACCTCTCCCTGAAGCAAGACGACTTCGGCAGCATCCTCCCGGAATACTCCGCGGTAATCTTCGACGAAGCTCACGAAATTGAAGACGTGGCCAGCGATTATTTCGGGCGGCAGATTTCCAATTATCGCTTTGAAGAACTGGCGCGCGATGCCGACCAATCGCTGCGGCTGCTGAATCTCGGCTCGCCCGCGGTACTGCGCCGCACCCAGCGCATTCGCGAACGCACCCGTGCGTTTTTCGATTCTTTCCCGCCGCGCGATGGCCGCTTTCCGTTTGCGCGCAGCGAACGTGACGCTTTTCTCGAGCAGAATCGCGAAGCCTACGACTCCATGTTGACGGCGTTGAAAGGCCTCGAAACCGAATTTGCCGCCATGGTGCAGAAACCCGAGGAGTTGATCCGCATCGCGCGTCGCAGCTTTGACCTTCGCCAGGAGCTCGCCTTTCTATTCGAATCCAACGAAAAAAATTATGTCTACTGGTACGAGCGCCGCAACAAAGGCGTGTTCCTCACCGCCACACCCATAGACGTCAGCCAGATTCTGCGCCAGCGCCTCTTCGAACAATTCGACACCGTGGTCCTGACCTCCGCCACGCTCACCGTAGGCGGCCGCTTCGAATTTATTCGCCAGCGCCTCGGCCTCGATCACGTGAAAGAGCGCACTCTGCCGCCGGAGTTCGACTACGCTCAACAGGCGCTGCTCTATCTGCCCAAACAAATCCCCGATGTGCGCGATGCCGGGTTCGCATCCAAAGCCGCCGACGAAATTGTCCAGCTGCTGGAGCATAGCCAGGGCCGCGCCTTTTGCCTCTTCACCAGTTATGGGCAGATGAACGATCTGTTCGAACGCGTGCGCACCCGAGTGAGCTTTCCTTTGTTGCTGCAAGGCACCGCTCCGCGGTCCGTTTTGCTCGAGCGTTTCAAGAACACTCCCGCCGCAGTGCTGTTCGCCACCTCCAGCTTCTGGCAGGGCGTGGACGTTCCGGGCGAACAGCTTTCCTGCGTGATTGTGGATCGTCTGCCCTTTGCGGTACCCAGCGACCCCATCGTCGCCGCCCGCGTCCGCGCCCTCCAGGATGACGGCCGCAATCCATTTTCAGAATTTCAGGTTCCACAAGCTGTGCTCGCCCTCAAGCAGGGCTTCGGCAGGCTTATTCGCACCAAGACAGACCGCGGCGTGCTCGCGCTACTCGACACCCGCATCCAGCGCATGCCCTATGGTAAAATTTTCCTGGAATCGCTGCCGAATTATCGCATCACGCATAACTCGGCCGACGCCGCGCGTTTTCTGGAAAAATAGCGCCCGCGCCGCAGCCTTCCCGAAGCGCCAGCCGCGAAACAGTCAGAGGGTTCATGTTTGAAGTCAGCGTCGAAGATACCTTTTCCGCCGGCCACGCCTTACGCGGCTACAAAGGTAAATGCGAAAACGTCCACGGGCACAATTACCGTGTGCGCGTGACGTTGCAGGGTCCGCAGCTCGACGCCATCGGCCTGCTGGTGGATTTTACCGAGTTGAAACGCGCCATGCGTGAAGTCATGGGGCGCCTTGATCATCAGTTCGTGAACGACCTCGAGCCTTTCAAGACCGTCAATCCCTCTGCCGAAAATCTGGCCAAATATTTTTACGACGAAGTCACCCGCCTGCTTCCTGCTCTTCCTCCGGGCGCGCACGTCACCGACGTAATCATCTGGGAAACCGATACCAGTCGCGCGCAGTACCGGCCCGCGAGCGCTACGCCGTGAATCGCTCTTTTTATGTGGTGATGGTTCCAGTGCTATTGGTCACGCTTGGATACGTGCTGATGCTCCGGCACTTGGGTTTCGCGCCAGGCTATCCGCGGCTGATTATTGCCATGACGGTTTTCTTCGGTCTGATCTGGTGGCTGGGTCGTAGAACCATGCGCAAATCTAAATCAGATGTGCGTTAGCGCTGGACTCCGGCGCCGCATTTCGAATTGACAGCGTCAAAAATCTACCATGTTCATCACCGAAATATTCAAATCCATCCAGGGCGAAGGTACCCGCGCCGGCCTGCCCTGCATCTTCGTGCGCCTGACCGGATGCAATCTTCGTTGCACCTGGTGCGACACCGCCTACGCCTTTCACGGTGGCAAAAAAATGACCGTCGCTGAAATATCCGCGCGCGTGGACGAATTGGCCGGCCGCTCGGGGCACATGCGGGGTTCCGAGTCCACTGTTCCCCTTGTAGAACTGACTGGCGGCGAGCCTTTGCTGCAGGAGGAAATTTACCCGCTCGCAGCAAACCTGCTGTCCTTCGGCTATACCGTGATGATGGAAACCAGCGGCGAACGCTTCATCGGCAAGCTCCCGCGCGAAGTGCTGAAAATCGTGGACGTGAAGTGTCCCGACTCCGGCGAGCCGGACACTTTCGAAATGCGCAATCTCGATGAGCTCGGCGAGAATGACGAGGTAAAATTTGTTTTATCCACGCGCCGCGATTACGAATTCGCGCGTGAATTCACCAAACAGCATCAGCTCGCCACGCGCGTTCGCCAGGTTTTGTTTTCCCCCGTTTTCGAAGGACCGGGAGCAAAATGGCCCGGCCTCGAACCTCGCAAGCTCGTCGAATGGATCCTCGAAGACGGCTTGCCCGTCCGGCTGGGATTGCAGCTCCACAAATTTGTCTGGGATCCCGCCACCAAAGGCGTTTAGAAGAAAGTCATGTCCGCCGCCAAAGAGATCAATCAACAAGAGTCCGTCGTGCTCCTCAGCGGCGGCATGGATTCCTGCGTTTGCACCGCTATAGCCGTTCATGCTCACGGCGCAGAAAACGTAGCGCTGCTGCACGCCGGCTATGGCCAACGCACGCAGCAGCGCGAACGCCAGGCCTTTGATTCCATCGCCGGCTTTTACGGCGTCACGCAACGCCTGGTCGTTCAGCTCGATCACTTCCGGGCCATCGGTGGCTCTGCTCTAACCGACGCAAATATTGCCGTCCCGGAAAATCAGCACGCTACAATCGCCGCCAGCACCACCGAAATTCCCGTTACCTACGTTCCGTTCCGCAACGCTCATTTTCTTTCCGTAGCCGTCAGTTGGGCGGAAGTAATCGGCGCGCGTCACATTTATATCGGCGCGGTCGCAGAAGACAGCTCCGGCTATCCCGATTGTCGCCCCGAGTATTACCGGGTATTCCAGGAATTGATTCGCGTTGGCACCCGGCCCGAAACACAAATAGCCATCACCACTCCCGTTATTTCCCTTAAGAAGAGTGAGATTATCCGCAAGGGCATCGAGTTGGGCGCGCCGCTGCATCTAACCTGGTCGTGCTATCAAAATGAGCATTTAGCCTGCGGAGTGTGCGATAGTTGCCTGCTGCGACTGCGTGCTTTTGCGGAGGCTGGTTTGTGCGACCCGATTTCTTACCGTGTTGCTTCTGCGCAGCCCTGAGCTTTGAATCCTGTCCCCAATCCAGCGATAATAGTTGCCGCTTCACCCGGCCGGGAAAGCTGTGGTAAAGGAGAATTGAGCATGAAGAAAAATCTGCATACCTGGACGCTGAGCCTTTGCACCCTGGCGTTTGTGCTGACCATCCTGGCTCCTCGCGCCGCTGCACAGGGCGATGGTTCCGTGCGTGGTCAAATCATGGATGTCTCCGGCAAGCCCTGGGCGGAAATCGGCATCGATCTCGTAAGCGATCAGGGCGCCAAGCTGAGCACCAAGACCGACAAGGACGGCAATTTCGGCTTCCGCAATCTCAAGTCCGGCGTTTACAAACTTTTCGTCCAACTCCCGGCGCCCAACAAGCCGTACGAATCCGCAGTGCAGGTACAAGGCGGAGGCGAAGCAAAAGCTAACCTGAACTTCAAGGACATCGTAGCAAAGCAGGGTTCGCAATACGCCGAGCAAGCCAAAAAACAGGAAGAAGAGAAGCAGAAGTTTGAAGGTATGAAAGCCCATTTTACTGCGGGTACCGCCTTGCTCGATCAGGAGCGCAAGGCTAAAGAGGAAGCTGCCAAGGCTCCCGCTGATCAGCGTGACGCTGCCAAGGCCAAAGTCACCGACCTTGCCAATCAAGCGGCTGCCGAATTTACCCAGGCTCAGCAGGCTTCCAAGGAAGGCGATACTAACAAGCACATCATCTACGCCAAGCTTGCCGAATCCTACGACCTCGGCGGCCGTAATGATGAAGCCATCGCGGCTTATCAACAGGCCATTGCCGCCAAGCCGGACGTCCCCGGCTATTACAACAACCTCGGAAACGTGCAGGCTCGCGCCGGAAAAGTTGACGACGCTCGAGCTTCCTACACCAAGAGCGCGGAACTTGATCCCCCCAACGCCGCGACTGCGTGGCGGAACTTTGGCATCAGCTTGTATAACGCTGGCCGCTTAAAGGAAGCCGTCGAGCCGCTCAAGAAGGCCAGCGAGCTCGATCCCAAGAGCGCACAGACCTGGTACCTGCTCGGTGCGGCGCTCGTGGGTTCGATGGAAACCAAAAAGAATGGCGACAAGCTGGAATTTGTAATTCAGCCCGGAACAGTCGAAGCCTATCAAAAGGCCGTCGAACTCGATCCCGATGGCCCGCCCAATGGCTACGGCGCCCAAGCCAAGCTGGGCCTCGAAGCTCTGAAGCAAATTTCTCCCGGCATCGACACCAAAGTAAACGTCAGGAAGAAAAAATCATAACTTTGGATTTTGTTTACCGGCCGGGTCCCCAAAACGGATCCGGCCTTTTTATTTGCAGCGCGTTCTGAGGACGAATTGTTGGACTAAGTGCAGAATGCTTCAGCGGTGGCTAAGCGTTCCTGTAGCCTTGGTCCGCCGCAGTGACCATGAAAACGCCGCTATCGATAGTGGCAGCAGCACTGCTGCAAAGCCCAGCAGAACCATCAGAGGCCGCCACAGTATTTCCAGACCTGCTCCCGCCAGCAGTGCCGCTCTCATAGCTTCCAGCGAGTAAGTTACCGGATTGAGCCGCGCCAGGAATTGCAATCCACGAGGCAGCACACTGACTGGAAATAGTGTTCCGCTGGTCAGACTGGTGATGCCCAGGAACAACCACTTCGCCGGATTGCCGCGTTTGAAAAGCAATACGTAGCTTGCCGAAATAATCCCCAACCCCGAAAAGGCCAGCAGGGAAGCGGCCAGCACTCCAATGACCGCCAGCCAGTTCGCGCCACCCAGCGGAAACCCGAACAGGATCGCGCCCCACGCAAGATACACCCCGATGCGCACGATAGTCGAAACAAACGGGTAGATTGCGGAACCGGCCAGAAATACCGGAAGGGAGGTTTGCGTCACCAGCATGTGTTCCAGCGTACCGCTGTCGCGCGCTTCAATCAGGCTCTGATCGAAAGTGTTCAATGCAGCGTTCAGATAGTCCAGGAAAACAAAGCCTACCAGCGAAAACGCAAAGTAGCTTCCACCCTGCGGCAGTGCTTGCCGCACCGTTGGACTGTCCACGAGTCTGGCCACGTAATAAAACGTTGCTGTGCCAAACAGCGCCTCCACAATTTCCAGCACGAATACTGTACGGTAACTGCGCGCCACAATCAGATCGCGCCAGAAAAATACCCACACCTCACGGATTACCCGGCTCATTCGGCGCTGGCCTCAGGGTCCACCGATTCGGCCGGCGAACGAAACCCGGTCAGACGCAAAAATACTTCCTCAAGATTTGCCGTATTGGTCTGGCGCTTTAATTCCTCCTGCGTGCCACACGCCAGCACTTTTCCGCAATCGATGATGGCGATGCGATCAGCCAGCATCTCGATCTCAGCCAGCGTGTGCGAAGCAAACAGCAAACAGGCATCTCCGCTTCGGAGGATGTCCGATTTGAGGAAGCGGCGAAATTCCAGGGCGCCGATGGCGTCCAGGCTGCGGGTGGGCTCATCCAGCAGCAAAACAGGAGGCCGGTGCAGCAACGCGCGCGCCAGGCTCAAGCGCTGCACCGTGCCGGTTGACAGCGTGCGTACCTGGCGCTCCAGAGCTTCCTGAATTCGAAATTGTTCGGCCAGCTCACTAATCCGCTTGTTGTTATCCGGTGCTGACAGCTGGTTCAGCCGGCCAAAAAAGTTCAAATTCTGCCGCCCCGTCAGTCGCGCATAGAATCCGCTATCAGTCCCCGCGTGATAGCCCAGTCTCCGGCGGACTTCCCGTGATTCACTGACAGTATTGAATCCTGCAACGCGTGCCGCTCCACGCGTGGGCAGCAGCAGGGTGGCGATGATGCGCAGCAGCGTCGATTTTCCCGCGCCGTTGGCCCCCAGCAGCCCTAGCGCTTCACCTTCGCGCACCTCAAAAGAAATATCCGCCAGAGCCCGCGAGGTAGCTTTCTCAAACGGCTGCAGCATCGCGCGCCACCCGCTGCGTGCTGGCGGAAAAGATTTCTCTACATGATCTACGGCGATGGCGATTTCGCGCACGATGCATTTTATAGCTTGTCGCCGCGCTGAATACAAACTACCTCGATCAATCGCCATGCGATTTTTTTGAAACATGTGTGTATTGTCGACGAGTGGAGAAGATTTCTGTTCGCGTACACTAGCAGCAGTCCCCGGAGTTAATTTTGGCGACCCCTCTCAACAGCCCGAAAGGTAAGTCGAAGGTGGCGGCTTCCCCGGAATGGGCCGCCCTGTTGGAATGCTCTTCCGCGCATCCCGATTTGGCGCGCCTCGGCGACCTCCTCGGCGAGGCCTCAGCGCCGGACCTTTTGGATCTGGCAGAAGCCCACGGCGTGGTAGCCCTCCTGGCGACCAGCCTGCGCCATTACGATGCCGAGCTTGAGCCGCCCGGGATCGCGGAAAAAATCCGCGACACTTATCGCCGTCAAGTGCTGGCCTCACTGAAAATGACCGCCGAGCTGTTTCGACTCGTTGGCTTATTTAGCGCTTCGAAACTCGACGTGATGCTGGTGAAGGGCCCCACACTGGCGTTGCGCTCTTATGGCGATGCCGGCGCACGCCAGTACGGTGACCTGGATTTCGTTTTGCGGCAGCGCGATATACTTCCGGCCACCGAGCTGATGACTTCCGCCGGCTACCGCCCTGAAATTTCTGTCGACGCCATCCGCGCGGACAAAATTCCTGGCCAGTATATGTTCGTGCGCGTCGCCGCTCCGCTTCTGATTGAACTGCACACCGAGCGCACCATGCGTTACTTCCCGCATGGATTGCCGGTGGAAGAATTCTTTTCTCGCACACAGTCCGTCGCCCTTGACGGCCACCAGGTCCCTGCGCTTTCCATCGAAGATGAATTGATCCTGATATGTATTCATGGCGCTAAACATTTATGGGAACGGCTAACCCTGGTCGCGGACGTCGCGGCTTTCACCGCTCGTCAGACGGAATTGAATTGGGAGCGTTGTTTCGCAACTGCGCGCGCTCTGGGCGCCGGACGCATGCTGCGCACTGGCTTGCTGCTCGCGCGAAACTTGCTGCGTGCACCACTGCCGCCGCAGATTCTCGATCGTTTGCAGAAGGACTCACTGGCGGGTCGACTCGCCACGCAGATCGCTGCTTGGCTGCCGTCCGCTGGCGAGGCCCCTCCCGGACTGCTTTCGCGCGCACTCTATCGCTTGCGCATGCGCGGAAACACACTTTTGGGTCTGGTTTATTTGTTGCGACTTACTTTTTCACCCACGCAGGAAGATTGGTCGCCTGCCGAAGGTCAGCAAACCAATGGACCTCTCGCGTCCGTGCGCCGGCCCATGCGCCTGGCAAAAAAATATCGCGGCGAGAAAACACCGTAGTCTTGCACCTCGGCGCCGAATAAAAAAAGCCCGAACGCATGGCGTCCGGGCTTCGTTCCGTTTCGATGTCTGTATAGCTTGGTCTAAATATTCTTGCGGTGCGTGATGACGCGCTTGGTTCTTCCCGTCGGAGCGGGAAGTTCGACATTCAGTGATATTTCGCTCTTGTTGCGCAGCACGCCAAGTTTCACAGTCTGGCCTTTCGCGGCGCTATCTTTGTCGCTGCCCGCGTCATGCCGCGAAAGCTGCTGCCGCAAATCGCCCACCGAGCGGATGCGTTCGCCATTCAACGAGGTAATTACGTCGCCGGCCTTCAATCCCGCTTTTTCCGCGGCCGTGTCGTTGCCCACCGCGCGAACCAGGATGCCCTCGCCTTCCGGAGCGCCAAAAAAGGTCCCCAGTTGTCCGCTGAGATCTTCTCCATCAATTCCCAGTCGCGGGTGCCCCGCGTACATCACGTTGCCGCCAAATTCCATGGCCGGCATATCCGGTATTTCCGCAACTTCGGGCAATTCGGATAATTCCGCGCCTTCCGGCATTTCCGGAAGCCGAAACGCGAATGTACCGGGCGTCGCTGTCATGGTGTTGTGGCGCGAAATTTCCGCTTTGCCCAGTGTGGCGTCCACAGTTTGCGCGCGTCCGTCTCTCCATACCGTCAATTGAACGTTGCGGCCAGCGGGAATTTCGTGGATCATGCGCCGAAATTGCAGCGCGCTTTCCACCCGCTGCCCGTTGAGCTCCGTCACCACGTCCTTTTCTTTCAGTCCGGCCTTCGCCGCTGGGCTGTCCGGGGCCACGTGATCAATAAACACCCCGCGTTCCGCCGGTAACTTCAGTTCCTTTACGCGCTCTCCGGTAACGTCCAGAGTTTCCGTACCCAGCCAGCTTCCACCGCCATCGCCAAACGCAATGTTAAATTGGCGCGTTTCCGGTCCGCGCGTTTCCTGCTGGCGCGCGCTTGCCGTATACGCCGGCGCGGCAATGAGCGCCACGCATAATGACGCCGCTCCAGTGCCAAGCATCACAATATTCTTTTTCATTGATCCTCCAGATCGCAACTGCCTTCTTACCATTAGACGCGCGAAACTTTAAACCGTTGACCGCAACACCACCACGCGAATAGCGCCATTCACGGTATGCAGATGAATAGGCGCGCCTCCCGCTCCCAGTTTGCCGTGTATTTCGCGGGGCCGCAGGCTGCTCTCCAGTGCCATAGGTAGCTCTGAAGAAAAATTCCCATTCATGCATTTGGCTTCGACGTCCGCTTGAGTGTCGGAAGGCACGGCCAACAGCAGCGAGCCATTGGTAGTCTCCGCCGTCGCTTCTCCCTTTTCTCCACGCGCAGCGGCCATGTGCGCCAGCTCCAGATGTACGTTGCCGTTGGTAGTCCGCGCGTGTACCGGACCGCCCCCTTCATAAACCTCAATATTCCCATTCACAGTGCGCAGATCCTCGATAACGTCCACGCCCGCGATTCGCAGCGTGCCGTTCACGGTGCCGATGTGCTCCACGCGCGCGCCGTGCGGCACGTGAATGACATACTCCACGGCAACTTCTACGCCCTCATTCTGAGGGTAGCGCGTGGCCACCGAGATAGCCCGCGGCTTGGCGTCCACTTCAATTGAAACTCGCTCCAGATCGGACTCTTTCACTTTTGCAGTCTTCACCGCATGTACTTCGATGGCGTCGCGATCCCATCCTTCCACTTCCACCGTGCCATTTACGTTCTGCAGTTCGAACGTTCCGCCCGGCTGCAGCGGGTAGCTCTGATCAAAATCCTTGCTGATCGCGAGGCCGCTGGCGGCGTAAGCTGCACTCACGACACACAGAACCAAAGCTGCGCGAAATACTCGTCGAAGCATCACTTGTACCCCTTTCGGGTTTTGTGGCTGACCCGGCCCGAAACGCGAAACAAATCCCAAAATGTTTCAGCTGCGGCGAACCGTCACTTCAGCTGAAAATTAAAAGTCACCGTGGAAATTACCTCCACCGGTTTTCCATTCACCCACGCTGGCTTGCCACGCCACAACTTCACCGTATTGATCGCCGCGTCTGCCAACACCGGCTCGCCCTGCAACAATTTGAGAACTTCCACGCGCCCATCCTGCAGCACTCGCACCTGCAGTTTGACGATGCCCTGAATTCCGACACGCTGGGCCAGTTCCGGGTACGGAGGGTGCGGCGAAGACGTCAGCCGCTTGCGAAAGTCGTCGGCGTCTTCACGCAACCCGCCCGTGAAAGCGACTTCCAATTTTCCAACCCAACTCTCCAGCCAGTCGCTCTGCGCTCCGCTTGCCGGCCCGTCCGGCGCTGCTGCCACCGCTACAGGAGTGGGTTGCTTGAAGTCCACCACTCGCAGGCGTTCCTGCTGTTCACGAATTCGTGATTCGCGTAGCGAGGGGTCCGAGTCCAGATACTGCAATCTGATTTTTCCCGCGGTTGTTTTTAATTTCAGCGGTAAACCTCCACCGTTCAACACGGCGACGGCGTGAACCGAGCCGCTACCACCTGCGCGTTCGTTCTGAAAATTCAAATGCAACGCGGGATCGGCTTCAATTCGGTGCTCACCGCCGGTGCTGACCAGCGCATCAATGTTCGCAGCAAGATTGCGCGGCAAAAACACTACGATATCGCCATTGCCAGACGCTAACTGCGAAGCGCCCGGTAGTTGCACCATGGCCTGCTGGGCCGCCGGCAGGCCAGCGCTCTCCATCACCTCATCCGGGCTAATCCATGCCGTGATCGTTCCGTCCGCGGTAACGGCCTGCACCGCGCCCGCCACCCGCGTCAAACAAATGCTTCCGCCGCTCGATTCCACTTCCATCGGCCCGGTTACATACATGATCCGAATCCCGCCGCCCGCCGTTTGTGCGCGCACCGAACCGCGCACTTCGCCAAAATCAATTTGTCCGCCGCCAGTACGCACATTCACCAGGCTCCCGGCGTGCCCCACGGTAATATTTCCGCCGTCGGTGTCGAGCTCCGCGCGCCCGCCGATCTGTCCCGCGCGAATGTGCCCGCCGCCGCTGCGCAGCGTAGCGTCACCGGTAACGTTTCCCACATTGATGTGTCCGCCGCCGGTAAACGCACTCAGGTCACCTACAACGTCCTGCACCTGAATGTGCCCGCCTTCGGTCCGTAACTTCGAAGCGGCCTGCATCGCGCCGCCGTTCTTACCGGTGTGCGTTGTGTTCAGCATCTTGGCGATGCCAATTCTTCCGGTACGAATATTTCCGCCCTGGGTGCTCAGCGTCGCTGTTCCGCCGATATCCTGAGTCTCGATGTCGCCCGCTTCGGTCTCGACGTCGAGGTTGTACCCGGCGGGCACCGCAATTTCAAATTGCACCCAGAATTGCGCTCCCGGAGCGGCGCCGCGCGCGGACTGCAGCGGCAGAGCCCCTGTAATATCCACGCCACCGCTGGTCGCTTTCGCGCGCAGCACGTACTTGTCAAGCAGCGCCTGCGCTATCGCGGCTCGAGCATCCGTTTCTATGTGCACCGAATAACGCACGGCCGGGGCGGCACCCGCTTCCAGCGGAACGATGCGCACCGAGCCGAGATCCACGCCCAAGTGCAGCGTCAATCCGTTCTTGGTTTCGAAAGCGCCGTTGCGCTCGGCAAAAAAGTGTTGCGCAACGGGTTCACCCGGATTGGTCGGATCCGGAACAATCGCAGCACCCAGTCGCGGGCCGGGTACAGCGCCGCTCTGCGCGCAAAATGATGCAGCCAGCAGGACCATGCCTGCCAGCGCGGCTGTTCGCCGCAAAAAATTCCGTAACTCACTTGTGCCGTGAATTTTCATCTTAGAAAAATCTGCCTGCCAACTTTTTGAACTACTGAAGTTCTCGCGGCCCGATCTGCCGCAAAGCCGCGGCGCTGCGCAGCCGCACATAACGGCTGGGATCGCGCTTCTGCAATTCTTCCAGCGTGCGAATTACTTTCTCCACTGAAGAATCGGCATCCGCAGTCGTGGAGGTTGCGTCCAGGGGTGCAGCTTGAGCATCTCCCGGGCCGTCATCCAGGTTGTCAGACGTACCGGGCGCTCTTGCGAAAGCAGCGCCGTTGGCGAAATGCGGTTCATGTTCCAGCGAATGCACCAGCATGTTCACAACTTCCACGCGCACGCCGGGATTCCCATCATGGTTAAGCGCATCCAGTAAAGCTTCGCGCACCTGGTCGTCTCCTGACGAATCGCGCAGCGCTTCCAGAGCCTTCATGCGCACCGCCGGATTGTGGTCTTTTCGCGCCGCTACCAGCAGCGCGCGGCGCACCTGCAAATCCTGTGCCTGGGCTTTCAGCGCGTCCAGACAATCCAGGCGCACGCCGGCATCGAAGCGTTCGCCATTTTCCACCACGTACGTGAGCACGCGTCGCATGTTGCTGTCGTCCACATTGCCCGAGAGCACCATGGGCTGCTCGGCGCGCAACTGCAGTTGCACTGTTCCCGGCGCTGCATTCGGCCACGGAGAAAGGTTTATTCCCGCCACCGCCATTTTCGAAAGCTGTTCATCGGTAAGCTTTTGGGAAGCCAGCACGTTTACCGCGCGTCCGTTATTGACGCTGGGAAATCCGCTCTGCAACCAGGGCATCACTTCCGCACCCAACAGGATGCCGAAGAAAACCAGCATCGCCCCCGCCCACGCCGGCCTCAGTGCCATCCAGCGCTGCACCCAACCAAAAGGCCGCCAACTTTCTTGCACCGGTGCGGTCGCGACATCATCAAGCTTTTCGGCTAGTTCGCTGCGGCATTGCGCCAGCAGCACGTCCGTCGAATCGCTCTCGCTGACCAGGCGATGCGCGGAGCCAATCGCGTCCCATAACTCCCGCTCTTTTCCCAGTTGCGCTGCGCAGGCCGAGCATACTGCCAGGTGCTCATCAATCTGATGGCGCTCGGCTTCATTGATTTCATCGCAGGCATAAAACACCAGAATCGGAGCAACCTCCGCGCATCGCGGTTTTTGTTCCGCGAAGCTCATCGCAACTCTCCCAGTTCGTGGCGCAATTTGCGTGTCGCGCGGAACAGCGAATTCTTCACCGTTTCTTCCGTAGTTCCCAGCGCGTCCCCGATGGCCCTGAGCTTCAGTCCCTGGTAATGCTTCATCTCGAATACGATGCGCTCGCGCGGAGAAAGTCGCTGCATCGCCACGGCGATGCGCGCTTTTATTTCCAATCCGAAAAGCGTGCGTTCCGGATCGAGTGTCGGACGATGCTCACGTTGGCGCTCAAAAAAGTCGGTAACGCCCTCACCGTGCAGTCCATCGCGTCCGTAGCTAGGCTCCGGAGATTGATCTTCCGGGCGCGCTTGCCGCCGCCGCAAATGATCCAGGCACACGTTGGTGACGATGCGATAGAGCCAGGTATAAAAGCTGCATTCGAAGCGGAAACGGTGCAGGTTACGGTAGACCTTGAGGAATGCTTCCTGGTAAACGTCGCGCGCGTCCTCGGGACGCTTCATCAGATTTAGCGCCAGTCGCAAAACATCGCGGTCGTAGCGGTGTACCAATTCTTCGAACGCGGCCCGGTTGCCGACTTGGGCTTCCACCATCAGCGCGCGGTCGTCGAGCTCCGGCAAGGAAATCACCGTAGCCACGGCGGCGTCTCCGCTGCCCGGCCCGCCGGCCTCACCGGCCACGGCCAAAACCCATCGTGGAAGCGACATTTTTCGCTTTCTGTTCGCGTGCGGTGCTTGGTGCCGAACTACGTACCGTGCCGCAGCCCGCGCCACCACACAGTAAACCAGTTGTCTTCCTTAGGCCAGCACGGAACGCCATACCAACACCCGCGCGACCACCCTGTTGGACGGGCTTCCGCCCCGTGGGTGAGCATCGCTTCCCTGGATACAGAACGCTCCGCGACCCGCCTTTGTTTCGCCTAATTTAGGTAAATGTGAGGCTGAAAATGACGCCGACTTGATTGCATAACAGTGTCGGCTCCTTGATCCGAGTAAACTTTGGTTGCTTGACGACCAGAGGCTCGGAAGAAAGGAGCCGAACATGTTGATAGGCGTAGATTATCACCCGAGCTTTCAGCAGATTGCATTTTTGGTGAAAGAGACTGGCGAGTACAGCGAACGACGATTGAACCATAGCGATGGGGAGGCCGAGAAGTTCTATCGAGACTTGCGGCTGCGAGGAGTGCCCGTGCAAGTGGGGATGGAGGCCACCGGATATTCCCGCTGGTTCGAGCGACTGCTGGCAGAGTTGGGTTTCGAAATGTGGATTGGCGATCCGGCGGAGATCTCGGCCGCCCGCGTCAAGAAGCAAAAGACTGATCGCAAAGATGCGCAACTGCTGCTGAAGCTGATGATGGAAGATCGCTTTCCGAGGATCTGGGTTCCGAGTCCAGAGAATCGCGATTTACGTCAACTGCTGTGGCACCGGCATCGACTGGTGCAGATGCGCACGCGGATCATGAATCAGCTGCAGGCCCTGGCGATGAACGAGGGCTATCGCTGGAAGAAAAAACTGTTCAGCGAACAGGGGCGAGAGCAGTTAGAAAAGCTGGCGTTAGCGCCTTGGGCCAGTCGGCGCCGGCAAGAGTTGTTGGAGCTGTTGGACCGCATGAATCCGACGATTGAGGAGTTAACTGCTGCTGCCGAGCAGGAAGCCAAGAAGCGGCCCGAGGTAGCTCGCTTGATGACCCATCCTGGCGTGGGCCCGCTTACGGCCCTCGCGTATGTGTTGATCATTGGAACTCCGAACCGATTTCATCGCGGCAAGCAGATCGGCAACTACGTGGGGATGATTCCCAGCGAGGACTCCAGTGGTGGCAAGCAGCGGCTGGGGCACATCAGCAAGCAAGGCAACTCCTTGTTGCGTTTTTTGCTGGTGGAGGCAGCACAGGCCGCGGCGCGGAACAATGCGGACTGGCGACGTCGGTACACGCACCTGGCGATGCGTAGACACAAAAGCATTGCCAAGGTGGCGATGGGCCGCAGGCTGGGAGTCCGCTTGTACTGGATGTGGCGAAACGGCTGCGCGTATTCGCCGTCGATGGAGTTCGGTTCGTACGCGGGACAGCTCGGTACCGGACATGGTGTGAAGTAAACACCGTCCACTTGGTTGGGCATCCCGCTCCCTGCAAAGGGAGTCCGAAGAAGTAATCATGGTCGAAGTTCAGATCGAAGAGATGTTTAGGTCGGACCGAAACCGATCGAGAGATTGCCAAACGAGCCGTGGTCGTCGATGCAGAGGTCAAAGAAAAACGAGCAAAAAAAAACCACTCACAGAAGTGAATGGAGAAGTGCGCTCAAAAAAGATTTGACAGGGCCGACACTGTTAGAGATGTCCGGTTCAAGCGCGACTAGCTCGCCGGCAAAGCTGGGCTCCTTCGCCAAGCCATCAACGGCCACGCCAGCAACGCAACCAGCAGAAAAAGTGCCGCATAGCCGTTGGCCCGGTAAAACGTATCCGGCTGACCCACCAGCTTGCTGGCTCCAGCCAGCAACCCCGTTGACGCCGCAATCAGAAAATATCCCAGCATGTTGAATCGCACTACCCGCATTACCCCGAAGGCTAGAACCGCCAGGATGACGGCCTGCGACACGAATTGCTTCGCGAAATCCGCAGGCGTGCCCCAGTTGCCGCCCACCAGCGCCAGTGCCGCGCACAAAAATAATAACGCTCGCAGCCACGCCGGCTTAACATATGCCGCCACAAACGACGCTGCCAATGCCACCAACCCCGTGTACATCAGCGCCCTCAGCAAAACCGTCCCGGCCATGGATGCTGCGGGAAGCGTCGCGTCAAAATCCCCGCCAAAGGACGACTCGATAGCTCGGTGGGCAGTGGGCCAGTGCGCCGCCCCCAGCGCCGCCAGCCGGCTCACACCCACTAGCGCCGCAGTACCGCCCACGCCGATCAACACCGCGTCGCGGTAGTACGCCGCCGGCATTCCGCTCCAACCTGGCAGCCGCTCTTCTCCAAACGCACGCCTAGCAAAAAACCAGGCCATGCCAAACAGCAAGGCAATTCCGGCAAAGTAAACTATCGCCCCCAGGATCACGCCGATGCCGATTCCCGCGAGCATGGTCTTGAATGGAATGGCCGTCTGGTAGGCATTCATGAAAGTCGCCAGGCGGTTGCCGAACGCAAAAGTAAGCAGGTAGCCGGCCAGCCCCCACAGGCTCCAAAGGCCGCAGCGTCTCCACGGGATCGCATGGGCGTCTTGCGACCGCAAATTCTTCAGAAAAATAATAACCGCCGTTATCATCAGCCCGCCCAAGACCAGAAAAGGCAGAACCATCGACAGCATTACGCGCGGAAGCGTCAGCTCCTCGCGCGGTCGCCGCCAGTCATCCGGAATTTTTATGTACGTGCGATAGCGTGATACTTCGTCGCCCAGAACCTGCAGTTCCATCCGCTCGTGCGCACCCTCTGTTGAATTCGTTTTCTCAGTCGCGCCAGAATCCAGCGCCTGATTCTGCTGCCAGACCAGCGTGTGATCCACCCGGTGCGGCCGCTTGTCGGATTTAGATTCGACTAGCGACCACCGCTGCAACTGCACGTGTTTCTGGCTCCGTAAGAAATCTTCTCCGCGCGCCACAGCCTGCTCTTTGGTCAGCGAAGCTCCCGGCGCATCCTCCGCCAACGTGTGGTGCACCGAATGCACAGAGCCATCTGGTCGCAGCACCACCACGTACTCTTCCGGCTCGCGGTCGCGAAAGTACCGCACCGTCCACAGCGCTCCCGGCACATCCCGCTCATATATCTCGTTCACGCGTGAAGTACCCACCCGCTCGCGCAGGAATTCGTTGGTGGCGGCGTCGGTAACATTCGTCAACAGTACCGCGCGATGATAAGACCCGGGGTCCACGCCGCGCTCCCGCATAACTTCATCGGCGCGAAGTTGCGCGCTGTGCTGGTCTACCGAAAGTTTCAGGTAGTCACCAATGGCGGGTTGCTTCACGCCCCATGCAAGCAATGCGCCCACGACCGCGCATACGGCCAGGATTGCGACGAGATTGCTTTTAAGTCCGCTGTAACTGCCGCTTGCGGCTGTCGATGGCGCATATTCGCCCGCTTGCTCGCGCGTGAAGCTGATTTCCGGCGCCGGCACGGCGCTGTTCAATAGATCGTCTACCGGCGCAAAAAATCCTCGCCGCAGGTACGCGATCCCAGAGAGGGCCAGTGGCGCCATCGCGGCAAGTCCCACAATCACGCCTGAAATCTTGAAGTACAGATTGTTCGAACGGACCAGCAGCAAACCCACCAGCGAAGCGTCCACAGTGTAGTGCCAGATCAATGTAGCCATAATTCCGTAGCGCAACATCACCACGCCCGCCACGATGCCGATGATTCCCACTTCAATGCCGCGCGTGTACGCCGGCTCCTGCGGGTACGCGCTGTGCAGAAAACTCCAGCAGAATGCCGGCACTATCACCGCCAGCACCCGTGATTTGGTCAGCCGCTCAAAAAACGGGATCGCGAACAGTCGAAACAGAAATTCTTCGCTGGTGGCCGCCAACAGCCCGATAGCCACGCCGGCAATCCACGGGAAAGAAGTATTCACCGCGTCGGAGTAATTGATGTCCTGCGGCGCCCAGATACCCACCTTGCTGCCGAACATGTAAAACGCCACGATGAACCCGATGTGCGCCGCCGCCAGCGATAACCCCACCACCGCGGCAGAAAAAAACTCTTGCGACTGCAGCCCGCGCCACGTGAAGATTTTGTTCAGTCGCAGCCGGCTCGGCTGTGTGACGCGATAGAGTGGCTCGGCTCCCGGCATCACCAGCGTAACCGTCAGCGCTGTCGCAACGGCCATCAGCAGCGCGCCTAATATTTGCAGCGTTACGAAGCTGCCGTAGGAAACGTGGGTGTCGTACGTCGCGCGCGCCGACTGCCACTGGTTCAGCTGCATGAAAAAGAAGAGCACGGTGACCAGCGCGCCCAGCTTGATGGCTCCCATCCAATCTGCCTGGCCCTTGCGCCACAGCGAAATTCCCAGCCAGATCGCACTGCCGATCAAAATGATGTAGGGAATAATTGCAATCTGGTTGTAAAGGATGTTCGTCGAGCGCAGTTGCTTGTAGCTGCGCGTCCACGCCTCCGGCACCTTCAGATATTCCTCAGTGTTCCCGATTTTGTCGCCCTGCAATTCGACGTTCAGCCGGTACGGCGCATCCTTCGCCTTGAAACCGCGCTTCTCCCACGTGAACGACCAGTCCATCCGATTGGGCCGTTTCGTGGAATTGCTTTCTTCCGGCAGCAGCTCCCAGCCTGATTTGATTCCTAATTTCGCGTCGAGAAAAGTTTCCGCCGCGTTCTGCGCTGCCGCGCGATCCAGCGTCGCACCAGCTCGCGCCTCTTCCACTTTGTGCTCGTAACCGACAACCTCGCCCGCCGGATTCACCCGGACGCGGAATTCTTCTTCCTGCTGCGGCTTGAAAAATCGCACATCCCAGTACCAGATATTCAGCTCCGACGACATCAGGCGATTCGCTTCCGCTAGTCCCACTTCGCGTTCCAGGTAAGTTTTCGCGTCGTCGTCCACGTTGAAGACAATCGCCGATTGGTAGCCGGCCGGATCGTCGCCCATACCCGCTACAAACTGTTTCGCGCGAGTCAGCGCCTCGCCGCGCGACACTTTGAAATTTACCGAGGCTTCCGGAAACGCCCGGAAATAATATTTGTACGCGAACATCGCGCCCACAATTCCCGCCACCACCCACAGCGCCAGCGCGCGCTTGTTCGCAGACGTCAATCGATCACTCGACACTTACCCTCCCGGAAAACATCCGATATTCATTAGTGCAATTCGGGCACTTTGATTATGACGCGGCAGATCCGGTGATGGCGCGGCAACCTCACTGTAGAATACGCAAAAATTCACCGCAAGTTTCGCCTCTACAGTAGCTTACCCGCGGCCCGGTGCACGCAAAATGGTATAAAGGTGGAGAACTTGTGCTGTAGTTGTGCAATTAAGTTGCCCATTGAAGTCGCGCATTGAAAACGGCCGCCAGACACCCGGCGGCGTTAAACGGAACGATTTTTCCTCTGTGCCCACGCAAACCCTAACCACCGAAGTTCGCATGATCAAGGGCGTCGGCCCCCAGCGCGCTGAACTGCTGGCCAAGCGCGGCATCCACACGCTCGAAGACCTCCTCACCTACCTGCCGTTCCGCTACGAAGATCGCATCCACTTTTCCAACATAAAAGATATTCAGCCCAACGGCGTGTACACCATTCGCGTGCAGGTGATGAGCGGCCAGGCGGTGCGCACCATGCGCGGGCGCGACGCCGTATTTCATATGCTGGTGCGCGACGCTTCCGGCCAGCTTCCCTGCAAATTCTTTCATGGTGGCTATCTCGAGGGCCGCCTCAAGCCCGGCCAATCGCTGATCCTTCACGGCAAAGCGGAAGTCGATAAGCTCCGCCCCGCCCGCATTGAAATGGTCAATCCCCAGATGGAGTTGACCGGCGACACCATGGACTCCACCGAAGTTGGCCGCATCGTCCCAATTTACGAAGCCATCGGCACCTTCGGCTCGCGAGCCATTCGGCGCGCGATTTACGCTGCGCTCGATTTAATCGATCCGCATGTTCTCGATGTTCTGCCGTCGGAATTGCGGGCGCGCCTCGGCTACCCCTCGCGCCGTGAAGCCCTCATCCACACCCATTTTCCTCCGCCCGGAGAATCCATAGACGCGCTCAACACTTTTCGTTCGCCCGCGCAGCAGCGCCTCATCTTTGAAGAATTTTTTCTCTACCAGTTGAGCCTGGGCCTGGATCGCAAAACCGCGCGCAAAGAAAACGCCATCGCCTTTCGCCTCCGCGAAGACAACATCCGTGAAGCGCTGAAGCGCATCCTGCCGTTCAAGCCTACCGCTGCGCAAAAACGCGTGCTAGCGGAAATCGCCGCCGACCTCGAAAAACCCGCCCCCATGAATCGCCTGCTGCAAGGCGACGTCGGCAGCGGAAAAACCATCGTCGCGCTGCAAGCCGCGGTAATCGCCATTGAAAACGGCCTGCAGGCCGCCCTCATGGCCCCCACCGAGATTCTCGCTGTGCAGCACTATCTCGCCGCCAAAAGAATTCTCGCTCCAGCGGGCTACCGCGTGGAGCTACTGATCAGCGGACTGAAGTTCCGCGATAAGACCGCTGTCCTCGACAACATTCGTTCCGGCGAAGCTAAACTGGTCATCGGCACGCACGCCTTGATTGAAGACAAAGTGGAATTCGCGCGCCTCGGTTTCGTCGCCGTGGATGAACAGCACCGCTTCGGCGTGCTGCAGCGCAAGCGCCTCATGGACAAATCCCTCGTTCACGGCCACGCACCGCATGTGCTGGTGCTCACCGCCACGCCCATCCCGCGCACGCTTTCGCTAACCCTCTACGGCGACCTCGACGTGTCGGTCATTGATGAGTTGCCGCCCGGCCGTACTCCCATCGAGACGCGCATGACCACGCGAGCAGCATCTGCCCGGCGTCTGGGAATTTGTGCGCCGCGAAGTAAACGCCGGCCATCAGGCTTACATCGTCTATCCGGTGATTGAAGAATCGAAGCTCGAACTGAAAGCCGCCATCGAAGAATTCGAACGCCTCTCCCACGAAGTATTTCCCAAATTAAAATTGGGGTTGCTGCACGGCCGTCTGACCAGCGAAGAAAAAGAATCCGTTATGCAGCGCTTCCGCAAAAATGAAGTGCAAATCCTTGTCGCCACCACCGTCGTGGAAGTCGGCGTGGACGTGCCCAACGCCACCGTCATGGTCATCGAACACGCCGAGCGTTTCGGCCTCTCGCAGCTTCACCAGCTTCGCGGACGCATCGGTCGCGGCGCCGCGAAATCCCATTGCATCCTTATGGCCCCCCCGTACATGACCGAAGAGGCCCGCGCGCGCCTCGAAACCATGGTGCGCACCGCCAACGGATTCGAAATCGCCGAGACCGACTTGCTTCTCCGCGGCCCGGGAGAATTCTTCGGCACCCGCCAGTCCGGCGACATGGGCTTCCATATCGCCAATCCGTTGCGCGATAAAGAATTACTAGAATTGGCGCGCCGCGAAGCTTTTGCGCTCGCGGATGATTCCGATCGCGCCGCTGAACTAAAAAATGTTCTGCGCTCCTTGCCTGAACACTGGCAGAAACGCTATCACCTGGCTCGTATCGGCTGATGTTTTGCGAACGTGCATGTCCATATATCGGTGCAAATAAACAATGCGCGTAATCGGCGGAACCTACCGCAGTCGCATCCTGAAAAGCCTTAAAGGCCTCGCGCTCCGCCCTACCAGCGACCGTTTGCGCGAAACCCTTTTCAACGTGCTGGGGTCCGGAATCTCAGGTTCCCGGTTCCTTGATGTTTTTGCGGGCACCGGCGCCGTCGGCATAGAAGCCCTAAGCCGCGGCGCTACCCAAGCCACCTTTATCGAAAATCACGCGCCCAGCGCCGCGCTGATCCGTAAAAACCTGACGTCCTTGAAAATCGTGACGGGCGCCAACGCGATTTGTGCGGATGCCGTGAAGGGCCTGGCAACGCTTCAATCCGCCCCCCGCCAGCACGATTATATTTTTATCGACCCTCCCTACGCGGCCACGGAAGATTACTCGCGGGTCATGAAGTTTGTTGCCGCGTCAAATATTCTAGCCCCCGGCGGCATCGTCATTGTCGAGCACCGCAAAACTTTTAACATCGCTGAATCGTTCGGCGACTTACAGCGCGTTCGTTTATTGCGCCAGGGCGACGCGGCCTTGAGCTTTTATCGCCGCCAAACCACCGCGCCGCGGGAAGTCTCTTCTACGGAAAACCCCTAACGCGCGCCGTACATCTATCTCCGCATGGCGCGAAAAGGGAGCTCAGGTGGCCTTTTCGCGCCCTCGGGAAGTACAGTAACCAAGACTCAGCACGTTATAATTGAGCACGCATGTCATTTGGCCAGGCCAGCAAAGCATTAAGTCTTTTTGGACAGCAACCCCCTCGCGCACCGCGTCACGCTGCGAGCGCTCTCCGTGGCCCCCAACTCGATGTCCGCTGGAACAGTTTTCACCAAAGTTTCGGTAGCAGCATTCAAGCGCTGTTCGCCGGCCCGGCGGCACCAAAAAAGTTTCTCAGCGGCGAATTTTTCAGGGATTGCTGGATTGAAGGCCGCGTCCCGCGCGCCGCCGTCATCGCTGCTGCCCTCTGGCACGTGGTATTTCTCGTCATCCCGTGGCCGCAGATGCCCGCGCGCGCCCGAAAAAAGCCCGCCCTTGAAAATTTTCAGCTCTCCTGGTCCGGCCCCATCAATGACTTGCCGCCACTGAAAATTTCAGCTCCCGCCGTTGCTGCTCCCAGTCCACGCGGCGACGCCACCAAGCCCATCGCGAACGAAGGTGCTGACGCTTTTCATCCGCGCCAGCGCATCTTCACCGATCCTGCCGTGCCCACCCACCCTCGGCAAACCCTGATCAACACCGCCGCGCCCGCGGCACCGCCAAAAATTCTGCCCAATTTGCCCAACATCGTCTTGGTGCAGCAAAATTCCGCCCCCACTAAACCGCGCATGGAAATCAGCGAGCAGATGCTCGCGCAACTTCATCCGCGCGAGCGCCGCGCGGTGGCTACGAAAATCACCCCTGCGCCAGATGTCGCGACCAACGATGGGCCTCCCACGGAGATTACACTTGCGCCGTCAGCCAACGCGCCCGTGCGCCCCAAACTTGAGCTGAACGCCGGCGCCGCACCTCGCGTTGCCCGAGAACGCGCTCAAGCCGGCGACAGCGGTCCCGCTCCCGAACTCGCCAGCCAGACCTCCAGCAGCAGCTCTTCCACGCTCATCGCGCTTTCTGCAACACCCGGGCCGGCCGCTCCCGCCCCTCCCCAGGGAAATCTCGCAGCGCGCGTGGCGATTTCTACTGAAGGCAAACAGCCCGGGGTCCCCGGCGGCAACGCCTCAACCACACCAGCTACAAATGGTGGCGCTGGTGGCACGCCCGATAGTCACGGCGGAACCAACGCCGGCAGTGCTGTTGCGAAAAATTCCACTGCCGTGAGCATCAGTGGCGGAAACCCCGCACCGAAAAGCATGTCCGGCTTAGCCGGTAATCCTCAGCCAAAGCAGGACGCTTCGCCCCGCGGTTTCAGTTCCAAAATTGATCCACGCGCGCGTATCGCCGACGTCCCCGATCGCACTGGCCCGCCAAATTTTGCAGCGTTGCCACCTGGATCAAAACCCGAGCAGGTCTTTGCTTCAAAAAAGATTTACACCCTGCTCGTCAACATGCCCAATCTCAACAGCGCCACCGGCAGCTGGATCCTGAATTTCTCCGAGCTGCGTTCTTCCAGTTCCGCGGCGCGCGTCGCCCCGACCGATCTTGCCGCGCCCACTCCGCTTAAGAAAAGTGATCCCAAATATCCGCCCACGCTCATCAATGAACACGTCGAAGGCGAGGTCGTACTCTACGCCGTCATTCGTGCCGATGGCTCGGTAGACAGCGTGGAACTTGTCAGCGGCCTCGACGAGCAACTCGACAACAACGCTATGTCAGCGCTAACTCAATGGAAGTTCACTCCCGCCTCTCGCCAGGGCACACCCGTGGACCTTGAGGCTATCGTGCACATCCCCTTCCACGCCCCTGCGAATCGCTAAAAAAATTGTTTCGGAAAGAATTTAAGTCGTGATCACGGAAATCAGCTTGTCTATGTCCCGTTCCGTGTTGAACACGTGCGGTGACACCCGCAAGTTTCCTTCGCGCAAACTCACAAAGACATTCTCCGCCACCAGCTTCTTGTAAAGGTCCGCCGTCTTCTCCGGCGTCCGCGCCGAAAAACACGCATAAGGTCCGCGCCTCGCCGGATCCAACGGACTCGCCGGGACGCAACGATCCTTCGGCAGACGTTCGAACATCATCTCCATCAGCGCGCGATTGTGTGCCGCCACCGTTTCCGGTTTCATGCGCAACACGAATTCCAGCGACACCGCCATCGCCGACAAGTTGAAATAACTGGCCGTCTCGGCGGCGTCCCAGCGCCTCGCGCCCGCAGCAACCTTTGGGTGGCTAAAGACCAAAGAACCGAAATGACTCGCCCCTTCCGCCGCCGTCCAGTAAAACGGCCCGGGCCGCATCTTGGCCATATGCGCGTTCTTGACCCACAAAAATCCGGTTCCATAAGGACTCAGCAACCATTTGTAGCCGGCGCTCACCAGAAAATCCGCACCCAGGTCCGCAACGTTCATGGGAATCGCACCGCAGCACTGGCTGGCGTCGAGCAAAAGTAAACTCCCCTGCACGTGACAAGCCGCCGCCAATTTCCCCGCGTCAATCATCGAGCCGTCATCAAAGCGCGTCAGGCTGACGGACACCAGTCGCGTCTTCGGCGTCAGCGCCGCAATCAAATCTTCCGCAGTAATAAATCGATCACTGGGCGCGACAACTTTCAGTGTGATCCCTTCGCGCTCTTCCATCGGTCGCCACGTGGTGTACTCCAGAGGAAACTCACCCTTGGCGGTAATCACTTCGTCGCCGGGCTTCCACGAGAGCCCGTAAGCCACCGCCGCCATTCCCGTGCTCGCTCCCGTCGTCAGCGCAATTTCTTCCGCGTTCGCTCCGATCAATTCCGCGATCGAAGCGCGAATACGGTTTGGCACATCGAAGTACGCTTCGTCCGGTACCCGCTGCGGAAACTTCTTCCATTCCATCGCCGCCTGCGCGGCCTTCAGCGAAACCTTCGGCATCGGCCCGTTGCCGGCCACGTTCAGGTATGTCGCATTTTCAAACTCAAACCATTCCTCGCGCCAGTTCGTCTGTGCCAGACTCGCGGTGGCCGTAGCCATGTATACCTCCGATAAATCGACGTATTTCTCAGTCAGGATGGGGCGGGGAACTACGTACAGCAACATCCAATTTGGGCAGATCCGCAGCCAAGAAAAACACCTGGCTGGCTAAAAGTGCGCCCGTAACTCACGAAATGCCGGCAAAATCACCAGTTTTCCGGTCCCTGCCAGTACTGGCTCATGCTCCAGCTGCCACGTGTCCTGGTGCGGGATGTACACCGCGTTCAATCCAATCTTCATCGCCGGATTGATATCGCTGCGCGGACTGTTGCCGATCATCCAGCCGTGGGCTTTCACGATTTTGTGTTTGTGTACCAGCGCGTCGTACGTCGCGTGATCTTTCTCCGGCACAATCTCAATAAAATCAAAAAATCCCTGCAGTCCGGACCGTTCCACCTTGGCGGCCTGTTCTGCCGCTTCACCCTTGCTGAACAAAATCAACCGGTGTCGCTCCGCCAGGTATTTGAGTGTCTCCGGAACCCCGTCCAGAATCTTCGGCGGCGTGCGCTCCAGTTCCAGGACGCGCTCCTTTATTGTGGCCACCGTTTCGCGCGCCGCCATTTGCTCCGCCAGTTTCAAATATGTTTCTTCCAGCGAGCGCCCGAAGCACCGGACCCCATAGCCATGTTGGCGGATATTCTTCCGTTCGGTTTCGTTCAGGATGTGCCGCACATATGCGCGCGTGTAGCCGCACGATTCCACCATGGTGATGAAATCTTCAATCAACTTTTCAAAAAATACGTTGTTTTCCCACAGGGTGTCGTCCGCGTCGATCAGCAGGGTGTTACGTCGCATGGTTTTGGATTGTATCGTACGACATCACGAAGCTTTTCGCTGGCCCGCCGACAGTTTTTCCAGCACGCTGCGTGCGGTTTTTTGCAGCTCGCCAAATTTCGTCAGGTAGGTTTGAAATTCCTGATTCAACGCCTGCGCCTCGTTCGGCCCCAGTTGCGTGCGTAAAATCATGTCACGCAGCTTCACCGGATGCGGCAGGAGCGCATCCTCCTGCAATTCCTCAAGTGCCTGCTTCGCGTCGTAGTGATACATAAAACCTCCACGTATCAGCAACGATTATTCGAATATTCTATACAACAGTCAACGGACCGCGCCTATGCTCGGGCTTTTCGAGGGGTGGCTCCATAGCGTGGGACTATCCAGGAATTCCGCGGGTCAAATATTGATCCCCTGCTGCCTTCACTGACTCAGGCCGCGACGCAGGGCACAAACTCATACCGGTTTATCTTTGCGGCGATGCCCAAATTTCCATTTTCTCCGGGATCCACGCGCACCACCGTGCCGTTACAGCGAATCCTCACATCGCTTGATTTCAGCAGGTCCTTCGGCAGCGTAATCACAAACGCGATTTCCCTGCCGGCTTCGAATGGCTCGCTCGCAAAAAAATACAAGCCTCGGTAACTGACGTCGCGCAGGTTCACAGATACTTCGCTGCCTGCACGCTCCGCAGGCAGAATGCTCAATGGCAGATTCATGCTGAATCGGCGAGCTTCGCGGCGATCAGTTTCGTTATCCATGAGGCCCCCAGCCGGCTGGAAGCAGGAACGCTAGCACCAGCGGCATCAAACTGCAACGCGAAAAACCCTTATTTCATGGGCGGCGTTTATTGAGTTCGGCAGTGTCGGGTCCCTCAGACGCCGCAGTTGCGTCCGGGGATTTTGGTCAACTAACATCGTTATCGTCGCCGGTCCTAAGGCATTTGTCTTTGCCGTTAGAGCAACGCCGTTAATTTGCTGAAGCCCATGAGCCAACGTCACGACTCGCGCAACTTTTTTCTTCCCGGACCGGTCGGCCGTCTCGAAGCCATCCTCTGGACGCCCAACTCCGCTACAGCGCCACCACTCGCCGCGCTGGTTTGCCACCCGCATCCGCTTTTCGGCGGGACCATGCACAATAAAGTTGTTTTTCAGGCCGCCAAGTCCATCGACGCGCTCGGCATTCCCGTGCTGCGGTTCAATTTTCGCGGCGCGGGGCTCAGTGCCGGAGTTCACGATCGCGGACTTGGTGAGCGTGAAGACGTGCAAACCGCGCTGCAATTTCTCACTGCAGAATTCCCCAGCGTCCCGCTGCTGGTCGCTGGATTCAGTTTCGGCTCGGTGGTTGGTTTGCGTGTAGGCTGCGCGACACCGCAGGTCAAAGCGCTGATCGGGCTCGGACTCCCCGTGAACAACGCCGACGTTTCTTACCTGCAGGAATGTCCCAAGCGGAAACTATTTGTTCACGGTAGCAACGACGAGCATGGGGAACTGCGTAAGGTGAAAGCATTGGTCGCGTCACTGCCCGGCGAAAATCGCCTCGTCGTCGTCGAGGGAGTCGATCACTTCTTCGCCGGAAAGCTTAACGAACTCGATGCCGCCATCACCAGGTGGCTCACCGAACAGCTGGCCGCCCTGAAAAATTAGGCGCTCTCGCCGCGCGCGAATAGCTTGCTGAACTGATCCACTGTAGCCGTCGGCTCGCTCACCAGCCGCGCGTTCACTCGCGCATGCTCAACTCGCGACATCCCCACCAGCGCAGTGGTAATCCCCGGAGCCGAGCGCACAAATTGCAACGCCCGCGCCGCATCATCTTGCAGCCCAAATGCCTCTGCAACAAATCCCGGCAAATTACGGGCCACTTGCCCCTGCAGCAACGACGCGCTGGCAATCAGCGTAATGTCCAGTTCATCGGCGGCTTCCATTACCGTGCGCTTTCGTCCCGTCACCATCTGATTCCCCAGCGTCAGCGCCTCCGTCATGCCCAGGTTAAACGGCAGCTGCACAAACCGAAATCGGTGCCGTCCGCCGGCAATTTCCTGCGCAATCTGCACCAATTCCGCAAGCTGCATCGAATCGCGCTCTTGCGGTTCCTGCCGGAACGCGTTCCACGTGGCCACGCCGTAGTATTGAATCTCTCCCGCCACTACCGCCGATTCCAGAAATGTAAACGCTTCGCGAATGCGTTCCAGAAAATCCGCCTTGGGCACTTCCGAAAGCTGCGTCTCCGGATTGTGCAGGTAAAAAACGTCCACGCAGTCCACTTGCATATTGCGCAAGCTGCGCCCTAGCTGATTTTTCAGAAAACGCGGGGTCATGCAATGCCCGCCGCCAACGATATCTTTCGCGGTCAGGATGCCCGGCTGAATGTATTCGCGGAAAAAATATTCGTTCGGATCGCGGGGCATTGCGCCATCCGGGGTCAGGTACCCGGCTTTGGTGCATAACACCAGTTCGTTGCGTGCGATTCCAGCCGCCGCCAACTCCGCCATCGCCGCGCCAATGCTGCGTTCGCTGCGTTGAAACCGGTAATTTATCGCCGCATCCACCACGTTGATGCCGTTTTTCGCGGCTTCCACAATCGCCGCCGTATAGCCGCCATCGGTTTTGTCGTCGGGACTCCCGAGATATGTGCCTATTCCTAGCGAAGAAAGAGCCAGCCGCTGCGCGTCCCGAAAATGCCCCTGCGCCGCTTTAGGAAATCGCTCCGCGTACCGCCGCGTCCCTTCAGGTGTGGCAAATGTCGTCATCGCCAAGCTCGCATTCCAGAATTTTCAGAAAAGCCGCCGTCACAACCCGGCGAGTATATCAGTCAACGGATATAAGGCCACGGACAGCGGACTACAGGCGATCAATTTGGGGCGGAAGGTGGTGTCGCCTCCGCAGGCGGTTCCGGCGGAGCCAGCAATCGCGAGCACGCCCGCAGAATGCGCCGGTAGGGCCAGTCATTCTTCTCGCGAAAGAAAATCTCACCCGCGCGGGGATTGCTGTAAAACCACCGCGCCACCATCCACAAATGCTCGCTCAACTCGCCTTTAGCAAGTGCCGGTTGTTGCACGGCCGAGGGCGCCGCCTCCGCCGTCGCAGACCCCTCCACCGGCAAACGGGCTGTCGCCAGTGCTGCGGCCGCAGGGTCCAGATAGTTCCGAAATATTTGTTCCGCCGAACGCGGCTGGCTGGCGATCTCGCCAAATGGCAAAAAAAACGGCTCCCCAATCCTGCCGCCCTGCACGCGAAACGCGGCGACCACCTGCTCGCCCGCACCACGCTGCAGAATTACTGCATCCAGTGACTGAATTCGCCGCGTCAGTTCCGTCCGCCCGCGCAACACTTCGTCCAGTTTCTCCACTTTCTTGTGCAGCGCCGCAGCGCGTTCGAAATCCAAATCCTCGCTGGCCCGTTCCCGCTCGCTCTCAAAAGCGTTGAGCAGTGAGTCTCCGCTCGACTCCAGAAACTTTACAAATCGTTGCACCTCGGCGTCATATTCTTCCTTCGAACAACCAGCGAAGCAAGGCGCCAGGCACATTTTCATTTCTGAATACAGGCACCCCGGAAAAGTCGAATCGCGGCGGATCTTTATCTGACACCTCCGCACCTTGAAAAAATCCAGCGCGCGATTCGCAAACGCCAGCGCCGCCCCTCGCGAAGCGAACGGCCCGTAGTAGCTACCCCCGCTGGGTATTCCGGCGCTGTCCGTCGGAATGTAGCGCGTCACATAACACCGCGGGTACGCGTTGCGCAGGCTCACCTTCAGCACCGCAGGCGGCCGCATCCGCAATAAATCGCGGTAGCGTTGTGGAAAAATTCTCCTGGCGTGTTGATAGTAGGTCAGCGTTTGTTCGAAAGCGGATCCCACGGCACGAAATTGCACACCCCGCGCGATGGCCCGCAAATTCAGTCTTTTACTGGCGGTATCCGGTGGACCAAGCAGCCGCTGCAGCCGGCGTCGCAAATTCTGCGTGCGAATCAGCAGCGGCTCGGCATTCTCACCCTGCAATTCGATCAAGCAGACCGCAGCGCCGGATGGCACAGCGGAAAAGAATTCCTGATCGTTGACAGCGTTAAATACGATGGAAAAATCCAGTTCCAACACGCGCCCAGAATACACGACTCCAGCCTAGTAATCGTGCAGGCAACGATCGCGCACCCGGGTAATCCTGCTGTCAGGTGAGCGTACAGCCAGATGATCTTGGCACTTATGCCAATCGTCGCGCAAAAATTGTCATTCCGAGCGGAGCAGGCCGACGCACTTTCTTCTCCTTCGCTCCTGCGAAGGAGTCGGTTTGCGCAGAGAGGAATCTCTCTTCGATTTATCGCGTAAGCCAGAAAGTTTCTCCCGGCGGAACCCCTTAGCGGCAACCCAACCTCAGCCCTTCAACACCCACGAAGCAATCACCAGCCTCTGAATCTCGCTGGTCCCCTCATAAATTTCCGTAATCCGCGCGTCACGATAATTCCTCTCCACCGGATATTCCCGGCTATAGCCGTTCCCGCCATGAATCTGAATCGCTTTATGCGTCACCCGCGTGGCCATCTCGCTGGCAAATAATTTTGCCACCGCCGCTTCCATGCTGAAGCGCGCCCCGCTCTCCTGCTTCCACGCCGCTTTACGAATCAGCAAGCGCGCCGCGTCAATTTCCGTGGCCATATCCGCCAGCATGAATTGAATGGCTTGAAATTGTGAAATCGGATGCCCGAAGGCCATCCGCTCCTGCGAATATTTCAGCGCCGCTTCGAATGCGCCCTGCGCAATCCCGGTAGCCTGCGAAGCAATTCCAATTCGTCCGCCATCCAGCGTTGACAGCGCCACCTTGTAGCCTTCGCCTTCGTTACCGATGCGATTCGCAGCCGGCACTTCGCAGTCCGCAAACACCAGTTCGCTGCACGCTGTCGCGCTAATGCCCAGTTTCTTTTCTTCCTTGCCTACGCGAAATCCCGGCGTCCCCTTTTCCACCACCAGCGCCGTGATGCCTTTCTCGCCCTTCGAGGGATCGGTGTTGACATACACAATCGCCGCATCCGCCGCTCCACCGTTGGTGATCCACGCCTTGGTCCCATTCACCACATAGGAGTCGTCCTTGAGTACTGCCTTGGTTTGCAGCGCCGCCGCGTTTGAGCCCGCTTGCGGCTCGGTCAGCGCATAACAACCGATTTTTTCGCCCCTCGCAAACGGCAAAAGAAATTTCTGTTTCTGTTCCGCCGTCCCGAAACGATGCAGCGGGTCGCAGTAGAGCGAATTCTGCACCGACAAAATCACGCCCGTCGAGGCGCAACATCGCGAAATTTCCTCAATCACGATGGTGTATGCGATATGGTCGAATCCCGCGCCGCCTTCTTCTGCAGGGATCGCAATGCCCGTCAACCCCAGTTCGGCCGCTTTCCTGAAAATCTCCCGCGGAAAGTGTCCGGTCTCATCCAGTTCCTTCGCGAATGGCCGCACCTCCGCCTCCGCAAATTCGCGCACGCTTTTTTGCAGCAATAATTGCTCTTCGCTTAGCTGCAGATCCACGCTATGTTCTCCACGCCAAAAATCATTTCGACGCCAGCGCCGTCTTCATGCGCTCGTACGTCACTTTCAAATCCTCAGGATGCACCCGCGTCTCGCCCGTCACCGTCATGAAATTGGTATCGCCGAACCATCTCGGCAATGCGTGTAAATGTAAATGTCCGGCAACGCCCGCGCCCGCTGCTTTTCCCAGGTTCATGCCTACGTTCATGCCATCCGGTTTGTAATTAGCGCCAAACGCCTGCTCCACCCGCGAAGCCAGTTGCATCATTTCCGCCAGCGTCTCTGCATCGCACAACTCCAGTTGTGCCACGTGCGCGTACGGCACAATCATCACGTGCCCGGACGTGTAAGGATAGCGATTCAGAATCACGAAGACTTTCTTGCCGCGATACACAATGAACGTCGCCGCATCATCCTTGCGCGCCAGCGCCTCGCAAAAAATACATTCTGCCTGCTTCTCATTCGCGTTAGCGATGTATTCGTATCGCCACGGCGACCACAAATAATCCATCAAGCACCCTCGGCAATAACGTTCGCCCAGCATAGCGCACAACGCCTCAACGCGTGCGGCACTGCAACAGGCGCTATTTTTGGAAATGTGAAAATGAACAGCTAATCAGGAATGAGAAGCATCGCCAGGAACAGATCCGGCTGGCGCTGCTGCCGGAGCGCTCGCCGCACCTTCCGTCGCGTCGCCTTCGGAGTTATTCACAAAATCTTTCAGCTCTTTACTGGGCTTGAAAAATGGAATCTTCTTCGGCGGGACATCCACCTTGGCTCCGGTCTTGGGATTCCGCCCGATACGTCCGCGCCGCTCTCGCGTACGAAAACTTCCAAATCCGCGAATCTCGATCTTGTCGCCCTTTTGCAGCGCTTCGATGATGCTCTCGAAAATAGTCTCCACAATCGTCTCGGACTCCTTTCGCGGAAGTTCCGAGATACGCAGCACCTCTTCAATCAGGTCTGCCTTCGTCAAAGTCGGATGCTTGGTCATAATCCCTGTGCCTTTTCGTCCGCGAAAAACCACCGCCGAATGCCTGCCCGCTTCGATGCGACCCAAATCGGTGTTTCAAAAAGGGTTAGAAGGGCGAACCGTCCCCTCAGGACACCTTTCCTATCATTAAAACGGTCTCCGCGTAAATGAAATTGTCCAATGAACCAGTCGGAATCGAATGAAAATTTCAAAGCGTCGCGCCCGGCCCCGAAATGCTGCTTAGCGCCCAAGCTTCGACTTGAGTGCATCCCCAATCGTCGCTGTTGATGAAGACTTCGCCGTCGACGTGGATCTGTACTGGTCAATTTCCCGGCGTTCCTGCTGTTTCACCGCCGCGCGGTAGCTCAACCCGATGCGCCGCGTCTCCGGGCTGATCTTCACGATCTTGAAATCGTATTCTTTGCCCGGCTCCAGCGGCCCCGCACTCTTCAGCGGACCGGTGCTCATGCGATGCATCGGCGCCGGACCTTCATCTCGCCGCCGCTTGTGCTCTTCAATTTCTGTGTTGTGGCACAGCGCTTCGATATTTTCGCCCAATTCCACGAACGCCCCAAACGTGGCGATACGCGAAACTTTGCCTTTTACAATCTGGCCCACCTTGTGCTGCTTGAACCAGTCGCCCCAGATATCATTGACCTGCTTGATACCCAGCGACACCCGCCGGTTCTCCGGATCGATCTTCAAAACTTTGGCGGTAACTTCGTCGCCCTTCTTGAAAACCTCGTGCGGATTTTTGATGCGCTCCGTCCAGCTCACATCGCTGACGTGAACCAGCCCGTCGAAACCATCCTCAATTTCCACGAACGCGCCAAATTCCGCGATGTTGCGAATCTTCCCGGTCACAATCGTGCCCACCGGATATTTCTCCGCCACCAGCATCCATGGATCCGGCTGCGCCTGCTTGATCCCCAGCGAAACGCGGCGGTCGCTCGGCTTGATATCCAGCACCACCACGTCCACTTCGTCGTTCACCTTCACCAGTTTCGAAGGATGCGTCGGCTTCTTGTTCCAGCTCATCTCCGAAACGTGTACGAGCCCCTCGATCCCTTGCTCCAGCTCCACGAACACGCCGTAATCGACCACGCCTACAACTTTCCCCTTAACTTTTCCGCCCGCAGGATACTTCTCTGAAGCATTCACCCACGGATCCGGGATCAATTGTTTCAGGCCCAGCGAAATCCGTTGTTTCTCCTTGTCAAACTTCAGAATAACGACGTCCAGCTCCTGGTCCGGCTTGAGCATGTCCGAAGGATGCTTCACGCGTCCCCAGCTCAAATCCGTCAGGTGCAGCAGCCCGTCAATTCCACCCAGGTCCACGAACGCGCCGTACTCCGTCACATTTTTCACGAAGCCGTGCACCTTGTCGCCTTCGTGCAGCGACTCCATCAGCTCCGCGCGCTTCGCCAGTTGCCCTTCTTCCAGAATCGCGCGCCGGCTCACCACGATGTTTCCGCGGCGCCGGTTCAGCTTGGTGATGCGCACTTCCATTTCCTGGCCCATCAGATCGTCCAGGTTGGCCACCGGCCGCAAATCGTACTGCGAGCCCGGCAAAAACGCGCGCACGCCGATATCCACCACCAGGCCGCCCTTGATGCGGTCCACTACCTTGCCTTTGACGGTTTCTTTGGCTTTGAAAGCGGCTTCCAGCTTTTCCCACATGCGCCGGCGCAAAACTTTCTGGTAAGACAGAATTTCGAATCCGTCTTTCCGCTCGCCGGTACGCTGCACTTCAATCTTGGAGTTCGGCTCCGGACGCGGAATCTCCGTCTCGGAAAACTCTGCTGCAGGGATCAGCCCTTCGGTTTTTTGCCCGGTGTCCACCACCACGCCGTGCTCGGTGTAGGCCACCACCGTCACTTCAATAATTTCGCTCTGAGAAGCCGCCTCCTGCTTCTCATCGTACTGCTCCATCAACTTGCTCATCTCTTCTGAGCCCGCCGCTTCATCGGCCGCCGCGGCCGCTTCGGCATCCGGCGCATGCGAAGCCGCGTTGGCGTTCTGCGCCCCAGCTTGCTGCCCGGAGTCACCATCCGCCTGCGCGACGGGAGTGTCGCCATGCTTCGTGCCTTCGCCTCCGCCATGAGCGCGATCGCTCGAAGCACCAGCGGCTCCCTCATGCGAGCCACCCTCTTGCTTCGCCCCGTCGTGCTTCGCATTTTCCCGCGGCGTACTGTCGTGCGCTGCATTTTCGTGAGATGCGCTGCTCGCTTCGCTTTTCTGCTCGTGCGTGCCCGCACTCACCGAAGTTTGCTCGCTGTTCGAATCCTTCGCGGTATGTTCCGTGTCCGGTGCCGCCGCCGCGGCTGCTCCCGTATTCACGCCTGAATTTGAACCGCTGTTGGAAGACGCTTCGTTGTCGTGGTCAGAAGAAAACATGGTGGTAGGCCTCCGGGATATTTATCCCTGTTTAGTCGAAAAGATTCCTTGCGAGATCCTTACTTGGATAGCCCTGCAAGGAGGTGGACCGTTCAGTTGGTCGCTAAGGAAAAAAGTGCCGCGGGCGTCACTGCAAGCACTGCCAGGACCAGGGAAATGTTACGAGGAACGCCGCAACCCAGCAAAAAGCATACTCGCCGCCTTAACCCCCTGTCAATGAATCGCCCCCGCCAGGAAGTCAGCAGTGATTCGCTCAAACGCCAATCCCAAAACACTTACCCCACAGTTACGTCACGCGGAGGGTGCCCCATCCTCCTCCTTTTGGAGGGTGGGGGCCGGTAACGTGGAACCACCGTGCAGCAGTCACCGAAGCACAAAATGAATTGGTTTCAACCAACGCAGCAAATAAATCAAAACCACACAAAACGGGGTGCCCGTCCTCAGTTTTTTGGAGGCGGGGTTCGTAACGTAGGACCACCGGGCAGTAAGAATCGAAGCTCAAATCTAATTTGATTTTAACAAGGGACACTCACGAAAAGCCTCAACCCTGCGCCCGCCCCGCCTGCGTCCGTTCCTTACGAAAGTCCGGCGCAATCACTTCCACAGTCCGGCACATTTCATACAACCGCGACCGCATCCGGCTCCCGATCCGCTGTTCCAACGTATCCTCCCGCGAAGCCGGAATCATCCGGCCCCCAGGCAATCGCGAAGGCTCCCCCTCGGACGCGGGATTATCCACATAATTCGTAGTAATCAAAGTCGTCCGGTTCTCGTTGTACCGCGCATTCAAAACAATTCCCACAATATCCCGGACCCAATCCGAAGGCTTCGTCGCCCCCAGATCGTCCAGCACCAGAATCTCCACATTCCGCACCGGCTCCAGAATCCGCATCTCCGTGGATTCGCTCGCCGGGTTGTAACTCGCCTGAATCTCTTTCAACAGTTCGCGATAATCGCAAAAAAGCCCGCCATGTCCGCGCCGTATCAACTCCTTCAACGCCGCCACAGCCAGATGCGTCTTCCCCACGCCAGAAGGACCCATCAGCAACAATCCCTTTTCGGCACCTGGATAGTTCTTCACGAAGTTGACAGCTTCCATTTTGATTAGCTTCATCGATTGTTCGTGTTGAGCGAGATATTTCTTTCCATCTGTCAGGTCTGTTGAGTAACTTTCAAAATCGCAGTGCTCATACCTCTTGGGAATTTTCGCCCGCTCCATCACCCGCGCAGCGCGCCGTTCCATCCCGCAATCGCACGCCGTAGCCACTTTGCCCGGCACGCCATCCACCCGCGCCTCCACCCGCCACCCCGTCCCCCGGCACAACGGACAATTTTCTATCGCCATTTTTTCATCGCCACACGTCAGCCAGGGTGCCGCGCCCTTCGTCTTTAAGGGTGCGGTTCTTGAATTTTCGCTCGCACCCAGCATACGAGCACACCCACGCCACAGCAAGTTACGAGGTTCACGCTCGGCCGCAAAATTTTAAAACTCACGGCCGCCTCACAAACGGCTTGACTCTATACAAAGGTATAGGCTCCACACTCTCTCGCATAGGAGGGATCACAGATGAAGTCCAACGGCACCGGTGTCGCCCGCTCTCGCTCCGGTTGGGGCGCCATCATTTCCGTAATCGTATTGCTCGCCGCTTTCATGGCCTGGAGCTCTTTCCGCTCCGCGAAGTCCATGTCCACCACCGCCGCGTTCGACGAAGACACTTTGACCCACGCAACTCCCGGTGACACCGTAAAATTTGTGGTGGAGATAGAAAAATCATCAGCGGAAGGTGTCCTGCAAGGGAAGCTGCTGCAAAAGCAAACCGAAAAAATCTACCTGCGCACCGCCACGGCCGTCACCGTGCAATCCAATCCGCAAACCAAAATGGTCATGGGCAAGCAGGAAGACATTCACCCGGCCGCCGTCGTGCATGTCACCGGCACCTTTAAAAAAGATCGCAGCGTGGACGCGACCCAGATTGTCATCCTCACCGGCTACGTCGAAATAAAGTGAAACACTGACGCGGTGGCTTTCTTTTTCACCAGCGCAACCGGCCGCATCGCCCTGCTGCTTTTCGGCGTGGATATTCTTCTGCCGTTCCTGCTCCGCAAAACGCGCTTGAGCCACGCACTCGGCATCCAGCAAAGCTCCGGTACTTCGTATTTGCGCAGAATGTGGCCGCACTACTGGTGCGGATATTTGTTGCTCCTGTTTTCCGCAGCCCACGCCTGGTTTTCCATGCAGGCCGCAACCATGAGCCGCCTGAACATGACCGGCCTGTGGCTCGCCACTATAGCCATGGGCCTGCTGTTCCTCCAGTTGGCCTTGGGCCTCCTCTTGCAAGACCGCGCCTTGCCCACCAGAAAACTGACCCGCCGCTGGCACTATTGGATAATGCTCGCGCTGGTGGCCGTCATCGCCGCGCACGTTTGGCTGAACGGATAACCAATTCGGTTCGTCCGCCTTTATAATTCGACTATGCTCATCAGCGAACTCGCCAGACAGGCCGGTCTGAACATCCAAAGCATCCGCTTCTACGAGCGCCAGGGACTTCTTCGCAAACCGCCCAGAAGCTCCTCCGGCTATCGCACTTACAATCAGTTCGATCTCGAACGCATCACCTTCATCAAGTGGTGCCAGCCCCTCGGCTTCACCTTGAAAGAAGTAAAAGAGCTCATCCGGCTTCACGCCGCGGTCGCTAATTTATCTTCCGCCCACGCCGCTCCAAAACCCCAGGAGCTGCAACGCATTATCTGCATGGCGCACCAGAAATCCGCCGACCTGCGGAGCAAAATCAAACTCCTCAAGTCCGCCACCCGCCAGCTCACCGTCGCCATCGCAAAACTGCAAACGCACGCATGCCCCAGCTCCCAGCCCCCGCGCCGCCCGTAGTGAGAAGGGAAGCGCGGATCAAGTCCCCACCGCAACCGGCATTCACTTCATTGGGGAAACTGCCACTGGGAGAGCAGAAGGCTAGCTAGGATGTGTTTGTACTAAAGGTTCCAGTCGAACTCCGCGTGATTCGCGGAACCGCTCGCACAATCGCGTGCCGTGACGAGGCCGCCTCCGGCGTTCGGGACACTCTCGCCAACTCCTGCTGCACCACGTGCGCGAACTCGCCCATCTGCCGTTCCATCTCAATCATTTTTTCGCGCATGTTCAGAATAATTTCGATGCCCGCCAGGTTCACGCCCATGTCGCGCGCCAGAGTCAAAATCACATCCAGCCGCTCCAGATCGGAATCGGTATACAGCCGCGTATTCCCCTGCGAACGCGACGGCTTCAACAATCCCACCCGTTCATACAAGCCGCAACGTCTGCGGGTGCAGTTTGTAAATCTCCGCCACCGCGCTGATCATGTAGCCGGCTTTGGCCCGTTGTTTCTTAGCTCTCTGGCGGCATCGCTTACACACCCGCCTTGGTGAACATGATCCTGTCGCGGATCTTCCGGCGCCAGCGTTTCCAGTTCCTTCATCAGAGTTACGCACGCGTTCGTCCGTCGGCTGCGGCACCACCACTTGAATCTCCGCATACTCATCGCCGCGCGCGCCGTTGCGCGCCCCCGGCACGCCTTTTTCTTTCAGCCGCAGAGTCTTCCCGCTGTTCGTTCCCGGCGGAATGCGCACCAGCGACCGCCCATCGATCGTCGGCACTTCAATCTTCGCGCCCAGCGTGGCTTCCGCAACGGTCACCGGAATCTTCATGTACAGATCGTTGCCGCGGCGCTCAAAAAATTCATGCGGCTTTACCAGTATCCGCAGATACAAATCGCCCGCGGGCGCGCTCATCGTGCCGGCATTGCCTTTACCCGGCACGCGCAAGCGCGCGCCGCTGGCCACGCCAGCCGGAATTCGCACGTCCACCGTTTCGGTGCGCCGCACGCGTCCTTCGCCATTGCACGTTCTGCACATGGTGCGCAATTTTCCGGTGCCCCCGCAGCGCGTGCACGGCACGTTGAATCTCATTTTCCCCGCGGCCTGCTGGATAGTTCCTGTTCCGCCGCACGCCGTACACGTCTGCGGCGAACCCACCGCGCCCGTTCCATGACACGTCTCGCAGGTATCCATGCGCGTGATCGAAAGCTTTTTCACCGCGCCGCGCACCGAATCCCAGAAATCAATCTCCACCTGGTATTCCAGGTCGCTGCCCGGCTCCTGCTCCGGTTCCATGCCGCCGCCGCGGCCGCCTTGACCGCTTGAAAAAACTGGCTGAACAAATCGCGAAAACTTCCGCCGCTTCCCGCGGGACCGGCGCCGGAACCGCCGCCACCGCCAAAATCAAATCCGCCAAAATCAAAATTCACGCGCGCATCGTCGCCTTCGTCGCCGCCATACGACGACGGCCCGCCGCCCTGCGGCATGTTGTCGCTGTAAAATCCGTGCTGGTCGTACACCTGGCGCTTCTTGGCGTCCGAAAGCACGTCATACGCTTCCTGCAATTGCTTGAATTTCTCTTCGGAAGACTTATCGCCAGGATTCAGATCAGGATGGTATTTGCGCGCAAGTTTGCGAAACGCCGTGCGAATGTCCTTGGTGCTGGCCTTCTTCGCCACACCCAGCAATTCGTAATAATCAGTTTTAGCAGTAGTTGGCATCACTTAATCTTTTGGTTGAGGCTCGAACGCACTCAACGTCGCAATCTTCTGAACTGCTTCAAAAAAATCCGGCCCACTCCGTCTTTCGAACGAAGCGGGCCGGCTCTTTCATTCTTCGCTTCCGCGAAGTTCCGGCCCGCGCGCAGCCTTGCGGTCCGCACTTTCCTTCTTCGCTCAGCTACTTCAATTAGTTAGGACGCTTGTTCTCGTCCACGTCCACGTACTCGGCGTCAATCACGTCGCCAGGCTTGCCGCCCTGCGCGCCGCCGCCCGCCGGACCAGCGCCAGCGCCGCCGGTCCTCCCGGAGCGCCCGCGCCAGCTCCCGCCGCGCCTGCCTGTTCACCGCCGCCAGCCGCTTGAGAAGTCTTGTACAGCTCCTCAGCGATTTTGTGCAGCGAGCGTTCCAGGTTTTCCGTCGCGGAGCGCAGTCTCGCCACGCCGCCTTCGTTGATCGCTTTCTTCGCGTCTTCGATGGCGTCTTCCGCGGACTTCACGTCCGCTTCGCCCAGCTTCTCGCGATTCTCGCGAATCATCTTTTCCGACTGGTACAGAATGCCGTCCAGGCGATTGCGCGCCTCGACTTCTTCCATACGCCGGCGATCGTCTTCGGAGTGCGACTCCGCCTCCACGCGCATCTTCTCGGCTTCTTCCTTGGTCAAGCCGCTCGAAGCAGTGATGGTGATTTTCTGCTCCTTGCTCGTGGCTTTGTCCTTGGCGCTCACGTTCAAGATGCCGTTCGCGTCGATGTCAAACGTGACTTCGATTTGCGGCGTCCCGCGCGGAGCCGGCGGAATTCCGTCCAGCTTGAATTTCCCCAGCGAACGGTTGTCCACCGCGAATTTGCGTTCGCCCTGCATCACGTGAATTTCCACGCCGGGCTGGTTGTCCGCAGCCGTTGAATAGGTCTCCACCTTGCGCGTCGGAATCGTGGTGTTGCGCGGAATCTGCACGGTCATTACTCCGCCCAGAGTTTCCACGCCCAGCGACAGCGGCGTCACGTCCAGCAGCAGGATGTCTTTCACATCTCCCGCCAGCACCGCGCCTTGAATCGCCGCGCCTACCGCCACGACTTCGTCCGGGTTCACGCCCTTGTGCGGTTCTTTGCCGCCGAAGAACGTGCGCACCAGTTGCTGCACCTTCGGAATTCGCGTCGATCCGCCGACCAGCACCACTTCCTGTATGTCGTTCGGCGACATCTTCGCGTCTTCCAGCGCCATCTTCACCGGCTTCATGGAGCGTTCCAGCAAGTCGTTCATCAATTGCTCGAGCCGCGTCCGCGTCAGCTTCAGTTGCATGTGAATCGGCCCGCTCGCGCCCGCGGTGATGAACGGCAGATTGATCTCCGTCTCCATCATCTGCGACAGCTCGATCTTGGCCTTTTCCGCCGCGTCCTTCAGCCGTTGCAGCGCCATGCGGTCCTTGCTCAGGTCGATGTTGTTTTCTTTCTTGAACTCATCAATCAACCAGTCCACGATTTTCTGGTCAACGTCGTCGCCGCCCAGGTGGGTGTCGCCGTTGGTGGACTTTACTTCCACCACGCCCGCGCCAACTTCCAGCACCGAAATATCAAAGGTGCCGCCGCCCAGGTCGTATACCGCGATGGTTTCGTCGGTCTTCTTGTCCAGGCCGTACGCCAGCGCGGCCGCCGTCGGCTCGTTGATGATGCGCACCACTTCCAGGCCGGCAATTTCGCCCGCCTGTTTGGTAGCCTGCCGCTGCGCGTCGTTGAAGTACGCCGGAACGGTGATTACCGCCTTGGAAACTTTCTCGCCGAGAAAATCTTCCGCGGCGGACTTCAGCTTGCCCAGAATCATCGCGGAAATTTGCGGCGGGCTGTACAACTTGCCGGAAATCTCCACGCGCGCGTCATCGTGCTCGCCCTTTACGACCTTATAAGGAATGCGCTTGGTCTCTTCGCCCACTTCATCAAAGCGGCGGCCCATGAAGCGCTTGATCGAATACACGGTATTCTCGGGATTCGTCACCGCTTGCCGTTTCGCCACTTGTCCTACCAGGCGTTCGCCACCCTTGGTAATCGCCACCACCGAAGGGGTCGTGCGCGCGCCCTCCTGGTTGGGGATCACCACCGGCTCTCCGCCCTGCATCACCGCTACGACCGAGTTGGTCGTGCCCAGGTCAATTCCAATAATTTTACTCATCTCGTTCTGGCCTCCATTTAGCCCAAAGCCTCAGATCCGTTGAGCACCGCTAACCGCTAGAATACACGCCTCGCCAGCACCGGGTCCATCAGCTCGAAGCACATTATATATTTTGAGTGCCTTATTGTCAAGTTTTTGATTGTAGTAATATAACATCTATTATCAATAACTTATAAAGCCGCAACTACCGGATGTCATTCCGAATCCGCCGTCCCAAGCGGGTAGGCCTGCTGTCGCTGGCAGTTCCACGGTCAGCACCAAACAAGGGTCATCTAACTTAAGTCCACGCATCCAACCCCGGTGTTTCGGGTTCTATATGTAGGCATAGGAAACGACACATCACATCCGGGCTGCCTGCCGGTGACCTTATAATAGGTTTCGCGGTAGAATCGAGAAAAGCCGATTTTGTAGCGTCTACCATCAGACGCGTCCAACCATCGACGGAGGATACTTTGACTCGCAAGCGATCAGGGATACGAAAAGCCACCATGGCGGCCGCAGCTGTTCTAGCCGCCATGGGGATCGGCGTTGTTCTTATGGCCATGGCCGCGCCGCCTCAGACCGCTGGCTCCGTCTCTGACATCGACACTCACAAGGCGTTCGGCTCCAAGAACGCTCCGCTCGTTCTGGAAGTTTTCAGCGATTTCCAATGCCCCGCCTGCAAGACGCTCTACACCTCCACCAACCGCCAGTTGATGGACAACTACGTCACCAGCGGCAAAGTGTATCTGGTCCATCGCGATTTCCCGCTGCCCATGCACGCGCACTCCAGGGTCGCCGCGCAGTACGCCCGCGCCGCCGCGCAACTGGGCAAGGCCGAGCCGGTCGAGCAAGCCCTCTTTGCCAATCAGGAAAAGTGGGAAAACACGGGCGACATAGACGGCACGGTAGCCACAGCTCTCTCTCCCGCAGAGATGACCAAAGTGCGCGCCCTGGTAAAAGGCGGCACGCTCGAGCCCCTGATCGAAAAAGATCTGGCCCTCGGCCGCATCTACAACGTGAACCAGACCCCCACCACCATCGTCCACTTCAAAGACCAGACCTATCCGGTAGTAGGCGTCCAAAGCTACGCCGTACTCCACCAGTTCCTCGACCAACTCCTCGCCCAAAAATAACGCCGAGTGCATGTGCAAGTGGGATTCGATGACTGTGAAAAAGGCATTCACATTTCCCGTGTCGGCAGGGTTTCGCCTTCAGCCTAAAAAACGGTCACGCCGAGCGAATTGACGCCGAATGTATGTGCAAGTCCGATTCGCATCTCCGATGCCCTTGGCAGGGCTTGAGCCGCCGGCCTAAAAACGGTCATTCCGAGCGAAGCGACGCGGCCTTATCCGCTCGTTCGCTCCTGCGAACGAGCCGCGTCGCGCAGCCGAGGAATCTCTCTTCGATTTGTCGCGGGAGCCAGGGCGTCTTCACGCCGTAGCGTTTCAATCAACCGCAATCTGTTACGATAAAACGCGCTCTAAAAAAATGTTGCAATCCAGCCCACTCAATTTCCGTCGCGCAATAATATGGTTGGGCCGCCTCATCCTCGGCCCCATCTTCATTTACGCCGGCTACTCCAAAGCCTTCCTCCCCAACCACGTCCATTTGCCTTGGTTTTTTGTGAAATTTTCCATCTCCACCAACCTCGCCAACTTCGCCCTCCAGGTACAAGCCTTCAAACTCCTGCCAGATTGGGGAGTCCACTTCGTCGCCCATACGCTCCCATTCGCCGAAATTGCGCTCGGCCTCCTCGTACTTCTCGGCTGGAAGCTCCGCATCTGGGCCCCCCTGCTAACCGCCCTCATGCTGGGATTTTTCGTCGTCGTCCTCCGCGCCTACCTATTACACATGGACATCAACTGCGGCTGCTTCGCCACCCCCGAGCCCATCAACTTAAAAAAAGTTCTCGAAGACGCCGCCATGTCCGCGCTGGCCGTAGCCATGACCGCCTTCGCCTACATCGAAGCCCGCAAACCCCACCCCTGGACCGCGACCGAACCCGCCCGCAATTAATCCTTCGCGCGTCATACACCCAGCGTTGACACAAATTCCGCTCTCAACCTAAGATGTGCGCCTACCTAATGGATAATTCTTCCTCTCTGATCGGCCAGACGCTTTCCCATTACCGCATCCTCGATCGCCTTGGTGGAGGCGGCATGGGCGTCGTCTACAAAGCCGAGGACACCCGCCTGCTCCGCTTCGTAGCCCTGAAATTTCTTCCCGAAACCGTCGCCGCCGACCCGCAAGCCCTCGCACGCTTCAAGAGGGAAGCGCAAGCCGCGTCCGCGCTCAACCACCCCAACATCTGCACCATTTACGACATCGGCGAAGAAAACGGCAAAGCCTTCATCGCCATGGAATTTCTGGAAGGAAAAACTCTCAAGCACGCCATCTCCAACCGCCCGATGGACATGGAAGAATTGCTCGAAGCCGCCATCGGCATTGCCGCTGGACTCGACGCCGCGCACTCCAAAGGCATCGTGCACCGGGACATCAAGCCCGCCAATATTTTCGTCACCGAAAAAGGCCACACTAAAATTCTGGATTTCGGTCTGGCCAAAGTACGAGCGCCAAAAAATTCGTCGCAAGCCGCCGCCAACACCATGGCCACCATGGGCGGCGATGACGAACAGCTCACCAGTCCAGGAAGCACTCTCGGAACCGTCGCCTACATGTCGCCAGAGCAAGTGCGCGGCAAAGAACTCGACGCGCGCACCGACCTCTTTTCTTTTGGCGCCGTGCTTTACGAAATGTCCACGGGAACGCTGCCATTCCGTGGCGATACCTCGGGAGTAATCTTTAAAGCCATTCTCGATGCCACGCCCACTTCCGTGGCCAGACTGAATCCCGATTCGCCGGCGGAGCTCGAGCGCATCATCAATAAGTCCATCGAGAAGGACGCCGGTCTGCGCTACCAGTCCGCCGCGGACATGCATTCCGATTTGCGCCGCCTGCGCCGCGATACCGATTCCGGCCGGCTCTCCGGCTCTGGCAAAGCTGCCGCCCAGGAAGCGGTGGCCGCAGCCGACAACGACGCGCGCGCCTCCCAGCAAGCTGCAGCCTCAGCAGGGAAGAAGAAATTGTGGATAGGGCTTGCCGCCGCGATTGTTGCCATCGCCGCCGTCGCCTTCGCTGCCTACCACTTCGGCGCCGGCTCCAAAACCCCGGCCGGCCCCGCAAAAATCGCGCAGATCAGTCACTGGGATAAACCCATGGACCAGGCGCGCCTCTCGCCCGACGGTCACGCCGTAGCCTTCAGCTCCCCAGTTGCACGGCGTCGAGCAAGTCTTCCTCATGCTGGCCACCGGCGGCGAAGCCCTGCAACTCACCAACGATGAGACCGACAAGTTCGTAACCAATTTTTCCGCCGACGGCACCGAGATTTATTACCGCCGCGTATTTGGCAAAGATGAATCCTGGTCGGTACCCACTCTGGGAGGAAGCTCCAAGCGCGTCGTTGACGGTTACGCCGTGGCCCCGTCACCGGATGGCAAAAATCTCTATTACACCAAGGCAGGCACCAAGGCGATCTACCGGGCCGACCGCACGGGCATGGGCGAAGAATTGGTGTTCGCGCTCGACCCTAAATCTCTACCCATCTCGCGCATCATGCCGTTTCCGGATGGCAAACGGTTCCTGGTATTGACCGCCAGCGGAATTTCGACCGTCGAAGGTGTTCAGCTATACGTCGTGGATCTGGAAAAAAAATCCGCCGAAGACCTCATCGTAATTCAGGGAAATCCCAGCGACGTGGTGTGGCAAGAGCCGGGCAAAAAGCATTCTGCTCAGCCGCACCATGAATGGTCTGACCAACATCTGGAAGCTGACTCTCGCGGACAAATCTCTAACTCAAATCACCTTCGGCCCGGGACCCGACCATTCGCCAATGCCCGATCCGGCTGGCAAAGGCCTTTATCTGGTCAACGGAAAATCCACCGGATACCTCACCGCCTACAACACCCGCACTAGGCAATACACCGACATCGCCGGCGAAGACGGCACGCAACCGGTGCTCTCGCGTAACGGAAAGAGAGTCATGTATGTCACCATTCCGTCGCGCGACCGCAGCGAATTGTGGGTGGCCGACGTAGACGGAAATAACAAAATCCGCCTGACGCAAGCTGTTTCGCTGGCTACGGGCTTTTGGTCGCCGGATGATTCGCGAATCTCGTTTTTCACTGAAGCAACCGGGAAAAGAGGCGCAACTCTACATCGCCAATCCTGATGGCAGCGGCTGCATTCGCTCAAATGGAGAAGCGCCACCACGCCGCAGGCGCTGGGCTGGAGCGCGGATCAGAAATGGGTTTTTATCAATGGCTGGGAGCGCGGAGCCAAGACCGGCTCCATCTGGCGGGAAAGTGTGGAAGGCTCCGAGCCCGAAAAACTTACCGAGACTTGCGGCTTTGCTTTCGACGCCTCTCCTGACGGTAAATATCTGCTGAGTTTGATCGCCGGTGGTGGCGACAAGCTTGGCATTTATGCTTTTTCGTTGGCCGATAGTTCCTGCACCATGCTGGTGCCCGGAGTTGTCACGTTCGGAATCAATATCGAAAAGGACGGCAAATCCTTCTTGTACGCGCTACCCGGAAAAAAAGATGTAACCGTCTACCGCCAGAAATTTGCGGCAGGCAAAGCCGTGGGCACTCCGCAAGTCGCCATGAAACTCCCGTTCGCCTTCCCCCTGGTTACCGGCGGCAACGCCTACGACTTTTCGCGCGACCTCACCACGGTAGTCTACGCCCGCCCCAGCGGCCACTCCGACCTCTTCCTCCTTTCCCAATAACGCCGCGCAAACTCGCGTAATGGCGCGGATTGCCGCAGTAAGAATTTTGGAACGCCCCACCGCACGCCCCTCCGCTATCACTTCCATCTGCGTTAAACTTTCCTCTGGATGCTAAGTCTCCCCCCGATCACTCTGCGCCTGCGCGGCTTCAAACTCATTGACCGCGTCGCGCTCGCCTTCCTTTTACTATGCTCCATCGCGCTCGGCGCGGCTTGCGGACTGCTCTTCGTGTACGCCAGCGACCTCCCTGAAATCCGCGCCCTCGAAACCTATCGCCCCACGGTAGTCACCGAAATTTACGCCGACGACGGCCAGATGGTCGGCAGCTTCGCGTTGCAACGCCGCATCCTCATGACTTACGAACAAGCCCCGCGCATTCTCTACAACGCGGTCACCGCCATCGAAGACCAGCACTTCGAGGATCACTGGGGCATAGATTTCCCGCGCATCGCAGGTGCCGCCGCCCGCAACGTCCTGAAACATCGCATCACCGGGGGAGCCAGCACCATCACCATGCAGCTGGCCGGCAATCTTTTTCTCGACCGCAGCGATCGCACCTTCCGCCGCAAGATGCAGGAAATTCTTCTAGCCCTGCAAATCGAGCGCCGCTACACCAAGCCGCAAATTTTCACCATGTATTCGAATCAGGTTTATCTCGCCCACGGCAATTACGGCTTTGCCGCCGCCTCGCAATTTTATTTTGGCAAGCCCGTCACCGATCTCAAGCTTCAGGAAGCCGCACTGCTCGCCGGCATGGTCAACGGCCCGAAATTTTCTCCGCTCAATAATCCCGCCCTCGCGCTGGCCCGCCGCAATCTGGTCCTGCACCGCATGGCCGAAGAAGGCAAAATCACCGCCGCCGAAGAATGCCGAGGTCCGCAAAACCCCGCTCGGCCTGCACATTCAATACCCGCGCAACGATCTAGCGCCCTATTTCTTCGAAGACATCCGCAAATATCTGGAATCCACCTACGGCACCGAAGCCGTCCACGAGCGCGGCCTGCGCGTGTACACCACGCTCAATATCGCCATGCAGCGCGCCGCCAATCAATCCATCCGCGACGGCCTGCACACTTACGATCGCCGCCACGGCTGGCGCGGCAATCTTCCCAACATCATTCGCGACAATCTTGGCACCCTCGCCGCTTACGAAGACGACGACTGGCGCCGGCCCATCGAGAAGGGAACTTACGCCACCGGCCTGGTCCTCTCCGTCGAAGACAAAAACGCCACCATCAAGATCGGCCACTACCGCGCCATTCTTTCTCCCGCCGATTTCGCCTGGACCGGCCGCAAAAAAGTTTCCGATCTTCTCAAGCCCGGCGACCTCGCGCAATTTTCTATTCAGGAGCTGCGCGAAAATACCGCGCGCGTGCAGCTCGAACAGCAACCCGGCCCGCAGGCCGCCATGGTCGCCATAGATAATCCCACCGGCGAAATCAAAGCCATGGTCGGCGGCTACAGTTTCGAAGATTCAAAATTCAATCGCGCCACGCAGGCCTATCGCCAGGTCGGGAGCTCCTTCAAAATTTATGTCTACGCCGACGCCCTTGAAAAAGGCTCCACGCCTTTCGACACTATTCTCGACGCGCCGTTCACCGTCATCAGCGGCGGCCAGCCTTACTCCCCGCGCAATTACGACGAAAAGTTTGAAGGCAACATCACTCTGCGCCGCGCCCTCGCCGGTTCGCGCAACGTTCCCGCCGTCAAGCTCGCCGAAAAAGTCGGCATCAACAGCGTCGTGAATATCACCCGCCGCTTCGGCATCACCAGCTCGCTGCCGCCCTATCTTCCGCTCGCGCTGGGCTCCGCTGACATGCGCCTGATGGAGCACGTGTCGGCCTTCACCGTTTTTCCCAACGATGGCATCCGCATTGATCCGCACATGATTCGCCGCGTCACCAGCTATGATGGCGCGCTGCTCGAAGAAGCCCATCCTGAAGTTCACGACGTGGTCTCACCGGAAGTGGCCCGCACCATGACCGCCATGCTCGAGGAAGTCATTCAGTTCGGCACCGGCATTCAGGCCAAGCAGCTTGGCCGCCCCGCCGCGGGAAAAACCGGCACCACCCAGGACTACACCGACGCGTGGTTCGTGGGCTTCACCCCGCAAATCACTTCCGGAGTGTGGGTCGGCTTCGACGACAAACAAATTTCGCTCGGCAAAAAAGAAACCGGCGCCCGCGCCGCGCTGCCCATCTGGATGCAATTCATGCGCGCCGCTTCGGCCGATCAACCCGCCATCGAATTCGCCAACGTCGTCCCTCTCGAGCAGCAAGCCGCCGACCACCAGGTCCACGTAGACACCCCGGACACCGCCCCCACCGAAGACGAACCCGGCGCGCCTAAAGAAAAACCTCCCGTCACAATTTCCCCCACCACTCCGCCCGCGCCTCCAGTTAAAACCTCGAACTCCGCCGCGCCAACAAATCCCGCCGTCGCCTCCGCCCGCCCTTAAACGAATCCCATCCTCCAGCGTCAAGATTTTTCTTCGCGCCCTTTTCATCCAAAACCACTAACTTACGCCCCCGCGTAATTTCCCCGATCGCCGTCAACGCCACCCCGCCAATCGAGCGCGGCATCAATCGCGCGCGTTTTTTCGCCACCGTAAACAACAACTCATAGTCGTCCCCCCCGTGCAGAGCGAACTCCACCCGATCCGCTTCACGTCCCAGCACCGTAGGCAATTTCCCCGCGTCCACCATCGCCCCGACTCCACTCGCCGCGCACAATCTCCGCAGATCACTCGAAAGTCCATCCGACAAATCCATCATCGCCGAAGCCACCCGCTTCTCGCTCAACCACCGCCCCAGCGCCAGCCTGGGCTCGGGATACAAATGCTTGCGCAATCTCGCGTCGCGCAAGGAAATACGTCCAGCCCCACGCAACAATCGCAGACCCAACTCCGCTTCTCCCAGCCGCCCACTCACATAAATAATGTCTCCAACCCGCGCCCCGGAACGCCTCAACGCCCGCCCGGCACGCACTTCGCCGGCGACGGTCACGTTGATCAAAACCTCCGCGTCGCGCAGTCGTATCCCCACCAACCAAGCGCACATTGAAAACGCGAAGCCGCCCGCTTCAACCCACCCAGAAACTCCCCCAGCCACCGCCCCGTCAACTCCTTCGGCAAAGCCAGACTCAGCAGAAAGCCCCGCGGCACCCCACCCATCGCCGCCACATCACTCACCGCCCGCGCCAGGCACTTCCACCCCACCGAATCGGCGGCATGCTTACCCCGCAAAAAGTGCGTCCCCTCCAGAAACCAGTCACAAGTCAAAATCAACTCGCGCCCGCGTGCGACCTTAACCAACGCCGCGTCATCACCCATCCCTAGCGCAAGCCTACCCTCACGCGGAGGGTGCCCCACCCTTGATTTGTAAGGGTGGGTCTTGGGGCCCTCTTCGCCTTTATTCGACGCGAATCCACCAAACTCCCGCGCAATCCGCCCAACCACTCCGTCTTCGCCGCCCTCAATCCGCTTTCCCAAATCGGTCCCCATTCCTTCCAGAAAAAGTACATTGCCCCATTTCCGCACAAAACCTGTCCTTCCGTACAGTAGCCAGTTTTCATCAACCTGTTCCACGAACAGGAAAATACAGGGTTGACTCTACGACCTCCTCGCCCCTAGTATGCCGAGCGATGCAAACCCAGCTCGCCGCCCAGATTTGCTACACTTAATAGGCATGCGGCAGGCAACATTGGGAAGCACGCTGCGTATATTAGGCTGAGGGCCTCTGGTAATGTCCGGTAAGAATTACACATTCTACATTGCGTCCACTCCAGGAAAGATGCGCAAGCTTATTGTGCCTTCTTACCTGTTGCACGCTTTGGCGGCATTGGCCCTGATTGGAACAGTCACTGTAGCCGCCGCCGTCGGCTCCTATTCGCGCATGCTCTGGAAGGTGGGCAACTATAACGCTCTCCGCCACGACCAGGAAACCCTCAAAAAACAGTATCAGCAGCTTCAGGGCACCGTGGTTGACACCAACCAGCGCCTCGATTCACTCCAGTCTCTCGCTACCGAAGTGGCCATGACCTACGGCGTGCTCCGCTATCATCCCGCCGCCTTCGACGAGCCCGACACGCCCGACAACGCCCAGGACGCTTTCGATCGCTCCGTCGAGCAATACACTTTTCTGAAGCGTAACGCCGCCGTGATTGCGGTCTCCAGCACCGGCCTACGCCTGATGCCTGGCATGAGTTTCGCCGACTCCACCTACACGCCCGCGATCTGGCCGGTGATGGGCCACATCACCGACAGCTTCGGCGAACGCCTCGATCCTTTCAGTGGAGAAGGCGCGTTCCACCGCGGCGTGGACGTCGCCTCCGATTACGGCGCGCCCGTACACGCCACCGCCGACGGCATCGTCACCGTCGCCGAGACGCACTCCGGCTACGGCCGCCTGGTAGTCATCGACCACGGTTTCGGCATCACCACCTGGTACGCGCACCTCTCCAGTTTCTCGGCCATCGCCGGCGCCCGCGTCAAGCGCGGCGAAGTGGTCGGCTACACCGGCATCAGCGGCCGCTCCACCGGCCCGCACGTCCATTACGAAGTCCGCATGAACAACGCCCCCGTCAACCCCTGGCGCTACATGCGCAGCAACCCCACCGGCGACTGATCTCTCTTCGCAGTTTTTTGTTTGCATACGTCCGGTAAGCGGGCCCATACTCCACAACGCCGTGCTCTCTCATTTCACTTGGATTGGCCCACTTTTTTTCATTTTGCTCAGCTTTGCCTGCACTTGGGCGTGGATCCGGTGGTTTCGCCAATCAGAAAAGCTGACGCCAAAGTGGCGTGCGGGAGTATTCCTTGCCGCGCTGTGCTTGGCAACGTTTTCTACGGCACTTTCGATATTTTTATTCGTTCACGCACGGTTGACCGGAGGATATCCCTTTTATCATCCCACCGAGTTGTTTTGCATTAGATATGGTTTTCTCACCGCATTCCTCGGAATGCTCACGTCGCTTGCTGGGAAGCGTACCTTTCGACTCCATGTAGCTGCATTGGCACTTGTGAATTTGTTTTTATGGTTGGTTGATGCGGCGGTCCAGTAGGAATTTTAGCGGCGGGTGCCGCTGGCTCGATTTATAGCCTGGGTCTTTGGAGTCTTTGAACTTGTATTTCCCGGGTGCAGCATCCTTTCGGTTTGTGAAAGGGTGCGATTTTTCGGTCTGTAATCTTTAGGGAGTGAGACGCCGCCAGAACGCCGTCAGGTATCTAATCTCTCTTACTTCTGAATCGGCTTTTCGCCAGCCGTCACTGCGGCGTTCAGCGTCTCCAGATTCGCCAACTCCTCCCGCACCGCCGCACTATTTTTCGCATGCGGCACCAAATCCAGATACGTCCGCACCTCTACGATTGCCCCGTCATAATTCTTGTTTCTTGCGAAAATCTCCGCCAGCAGCAAATGCGCTTGGGGATAATGCGTCATCAAATCGGTGTGCGTAGTTTTCAGCGCGCTTTTCTCCGCGTCCGCCAGCTTGTCGAGCTTGAAGTTTGCCACCGCATTATAAAAGCTCGCCTCCACATAATTCGAGGAATCCAGATCCAGCACATATCCTGGCTCATGATGCAGCGGATCAAGATCCAGAATGTGATTGGTATATCCCACTACCTCTTTCCAATTTGCGGCTTCGAAAGCCATCGAAGACAACGCCAGATACGGCGGCAGAAACCTGCTGTCGCTGGCGGTAGCTTTCAGGAAAGCCGCCTGCGCCGCATCCTTCTGCTTCTCATTCCGTAACACTGTGCCTAACTCAAACCATGCGTTGGTGTACCCGGGATAAATCGCCACGGCTTTCTCGAAGTACTGCCGCGCCACGACAGATTTACCTTTCGTCTGCGCCGCCACGCCTTTTTCATACGCGCTTATGGCATCTTTCGGCGCCTTGTACGCCGAAGCACTGATCGTGGCGCCGTCGACTTTCCCGCGCCTGTGCACCATGATCGCGCCAACGTCCACGCTGCTGAGGCTCCCGGAGAGGTCCACTAGATTGATGACGCTTGAGCTGAACCCCGACGCCGTTGCCCGCAATTCGCAATTGACCAGCTCACGCCGAGGAATTCCCAGGTCCGCGTTCCTGCCGGAAAGGTCTCTTTGCGAAGGCCCGTCTCCGCTCGCGTCCATTAACGAATCGGCCCTGGATCCCAAGTGCATGCTGAATCCGCCATCGGGACCAGGGTGCACCTGTTGACGCACCCGCGCGTTGCACACTCGCTCCACCACCACGTCGTTCGGGATACGCGTTCCATCAGATGCGGTGACGCGCCCTTGCAGAAACATCACTCGATCTTCGCGCGGTTGCACTGGCTGCGTGGTTAAGGGATTGTTGTTGCCAGGTGAGCCCGGCGGCTGGGATGTAGGTGGCGGAGGTCCTGGAGGCGGGGGCTTCTGCGCGAACCCCGCCGGCACAAGAAATCCCACGACGAGGGCTGCTTCGACAAGAAGACGCATCCGGCGATACACAGGTCTATTCACAGGAAGGAATGGCTGAGACCAAAATACTAGGTCGCGGTTTCGTCCAAGTCAAGGCTCTCAAATTTGTCACAAAAGCGGCCATCCACCGGTGGCTCACACGGCCGTCGAAACAATCACATCGTTTATTAGAATATGGCGCGAATAACGACTTTCACGGAACGATTTAATAGCAGCGCGCGTATGAGCTTGTGAGGGCCCATGCACAACTTCCTGCAAGACTTCCGTCACGCACTACGCATGCTGCTCAAAAATCCCGGCTTTGCCACCGTGGCGGTACTCACGCTGGCTCTGGGCATTGGCGCCAATGCCGCCATCTTCAGCGCCATGAATTCGCTGCTGCTGCATCCCGCCGGAATCCCACATCCCGAGCGGCTCACCGCCATTCGCACGCGTTACGAAAAACTCAATCTCAAAAGTATCGTGGCCTCCGCGCCCGATTACACTTTTGTGCGCGACCACAAAGAAATCTTCGCCTCCGCGGCCATGCAGTCTGACGGCGGCTTTAACTACACCGGTGGGGACTGGCCACTGCGCCTGCGCGGGTCGCGAGTTACCTGGCAATGGTTTGAGGTCTTCGAAGCCAAGCCGCTGATGGGCCGCGTTTTTGCTCCCGAAGAGGATCAGCCCGGCGCAGACCACGAGGTCGTGCTCTCCTATAACGCGTGGAAATCGACTTTTGGCGGCGATCGCAACATCGTCGGACGCTCCATTCCGCTGAACCAGGAGCCTTACCGCATCATCGGTGTCATGGGGCCGGATTTTCAGTGGCCCAATCCCACCGACCTGTGGGCTCCGCTTGGCTTAAAGCCCGAAGCCTTCGCCATAGATAATCTTTTCAACGAAAGTTATTTCGTCGTCGCCCGCCTGCAACGCAAAGTAAAACTTTCCGCCGCCACCGCCTACTTGAATGTCGTCACCCAGCAAATCTGGGACGATCCGCGTGCACAAGGCTACCCGCGCAGCTCCGGTTGGGGAATTTTCGCCGTACCCTTCACGCAGTTTGTTTACGGAGACGTGCGCACCCCGTTGTTGATTCTTCTAGGCGCCGTCGGATTCGTTCTCCTCATCGCTTGTTCGAATGTCGCGGGACTTCTCCTGGCTCGGGCTCTGGGCCGTTCGAAAGAATTCGCCGTCCGCACCGCGCTCGGCGCTTCGCCGTGGCGTCTCGCGGTCCAGACTCTCACCGAAAGCATGGCTGTCGCTATTGCCGGCATGGTCGTCGGATTGGGAATTGCCGTGGGCGTCTTGCGCGCGCTTTCTCTGCTGGCCACCGAAAATCTCTCCACCGGAGTGGCCATTTCCATGGACCGCTTCGTGCTCGGCTTCACCGCGCTGCTCGCGGTAATGTCCGCGTTGATTTTTGGCGCGGCTCCCGCCTGGCGCATCGCCCGCATCAATCCCCAGGAAAATTTGAAGCAGGGCCGCGGCACCAGCGGCGCCACCCGTGGCGACCACCGTTTTCGCGACATTCTGGTCGCCAGTGAATTAGCGCTGGCCCTCGTCCTCCTCGCCAGCGCCGGCGTCTTTCTGAAAAGTCTGTCCAAGCTGCACGATGTGGACCTCGGATTCCGTCCCCACGGGCTGATGACCGCCGCGCTCGCCTTGCCCGAGCACACTTACGAAACGCCCGAGAAAAAAATCGCTTTCCTGCGCAGCGCTCTCGAACATCTCTCGAGTTCCTCGGGCGTCGAATCCGCCGCCGCTGCCGTGCCGCTGCCTTTCAGCGGCTTCGGTGGGTCGGCCTCCTTCTCGATCGAAGGTCAGGTTCCGCCTCCCGGTGATCCCGGCCCGCACGGAGATATTCGCCAGGTCAGCCCCGGATATTTTGAGACCATGGGAATCCGCTTGATGCGCGGACGCACCTTTACCGATCAGGATCGCCTGGGCAGCGAGCCAGTCGCCATGATTGACGAAAATCTCGCGCGCCAATATTGGCCCAATCAGGAAGCCCTCGGCCAGCGCATCCGCAACGGTTCCAAATCTCCGTGGAAAACAATCGTCGGCGTCGTGGCGCCGGTGCGACATTCGCAGGTTGCCGGTGACGAGGCTTCCTCCGAGGGCGTTATCGGCGCAGCCAAAGGCGTCTACTACTATCCGCTGTACCAGGAAGACTCGACGTCGGCTTTCTTGATCGCCAGAACCCACGGCGATCCAACCGCTCTCGCCGCCACCATTCGCGAAGCTGTTCACGCCGTGGATCCCGGCCAGCCTGTCTCCGATTTGAAATCCATGGACCAGCGCGTGACCTTGTCGCTCGGTCCGCGCCGCTCGGCGGTAGCCTTGCTCACCGTATTTGCGGTGATGGCGCTAACTCTTGCTGCGGTTGGATTATTCGGCCTCGTGCGCTACAACGTCACGCAGCGCACCCAGGAAATTGGCGTGCGCATGGCCCTCGGCGCCTCGCCCAAAGATGTACTGAAGATGATCCTCGGCGAAGGCTTGCGCCTCGCGCTCCTTGGAGTAGGCGGTGGCCTCGTAGCGGCGTTCGCCCTGACCCGCGTCATGGGCGGCTTGTTGTACGGAGTGAGCGCCACCGATCCGCTGACCTTCACTGCGATGGCGGTGTTGCTGACACTGGTAGCGCTGTTCGCTTCGTGGCTACCAGCGCGCCGAGCGACTCGCGTCGATCCCCTGGTCGCGCTCCGCTACGAATAATATTTAAGCTCTGCAACTAAGCGTCTGCCGCATTCAAAACTGGTTCATCCAATTCTCAGCGCCACCAGCGGATCCACCCGCGCCGCTCGTCGGGCCGGCACATAAGTCGCCAGCAACGCCACCACCAGCAGGACCGCGGCGGTGATCGCCAAGGTCAGGGGATCGCTCACGCTCACGCCGACCAGCAGGCCGTTCAGCACGCTCTTCAACATCAACGACAACGCCAGGCCCATCGCCAGCCCCAGCCCAGCCAACCTTAATCCCTGCCGCATCACCATGCTCACCACTTGCCCGCCGCTCGCTCCCAGTGCCACCCGTATGCCCACTTCCTTAGTTCTCTGCGCCACCGAATACGAAATCACCGCGTAAAGTCCCACTGCCGCAAGCACCAGCGCCAGTCCCGCGAATCCTCCCAGCAGCATCATGTAAAATCGCCGCTGCCCAAGTGCAGCGGAAACCAGTTTATCCATGAGCGTCGGTTCGCCCACCAGCGCATCGCGGTCTAAGTCCTGCGACATTTTTCGCGCGGCTTGCGTCAAGGCGACCGGAGTTCCCTGCGTGCGTATCACGATCGTGGCCGCGTCCATGCCGGATTGCGCCAGTGGCAAATAAAAAGTCGGCGGGGCCTGCGCGTCTACGCCGAAATGCCGCACATCTCCGACGATGCCCACAATCTCGCCTTCATTCTTTTCATACCCCCCGCGCGCGCCAAACTTGACCTTCTGCCCCAGGGCGTCACCCTTTGGGAAAAACATGCGCGCCGCCGTTTCGCTGATCAACGCTACCCGTGCTGCCCCCAGCCGGTCAGCGTCCGTAAACGCGCGGCCGCGCCGCAGCGGAATACTCATCGTGGAAAAATAATCCGCCGACGCCACGCGCAGCTCCGCCGAGGGCTCATCTTTTTCGGGCACGCTGCGGCCCGCGATCTGAAAGCTGCTGCTGAAGCTGTCTCCCGAAAGCGGCAGCGGAGTGACCGCGCCCAGCGCTTCAACCCCCGGCAAGCTTCGCAATCGCGTCAGCGTCTCCTCCCAGTAACTCTGCATCGCCGCGCTGTTTTTGTAATGCGCGTCCGGAACACTGACACTCATCGTCAGCACGTTGCTGCTGTCGAATCCCGGATTCTGCGCAGTGAGCCGCACGAAGCTGCGCAACAGCAGTCCCGCGCCCGCCAGCAACATCATGGAGAGCGCCACTTCTCCGACCAGTAGCGCGGCTCGCCAGCGACCCGCATCGCGGCCCGGCGATGTGGACGCCCTCAGTACGCCAGCCGTGTCCAGCGCCGACAATCGCAGCGCCGGTATCGCCGCAAACAGCATCGCGCAAGCTACCGACACACACATGGTGAACGGCAGCACTGCACCGTTCAGCGACGCGCTTGCCAGCCGCGGGATATCCGTCGGGCCAAAGCGCACGATGGCCAGCAGCGCCCAGTGCGCCAGCAACAAACTCGCGCTTCCGGCCAACAGTGCCAGCAGCAATCCTTCCGTCAACATTTGCCGCACCAGTCGCGCGCGCCCCGCGCCCAGAGCCCGCCGCATGGCCAGCTCGCGATGCCGCACCGTTGCCCGCGCCAGCAACAGGTTCGAAATATTCGCGCACGCAATCAGCGTCACCAGCCCGACGGCCCCCAGCAGCACCAGCAGCGCCGGCTTGATTTCACTGACCATCGCCGTGCTCCACAGCTCCGCGCGCACGCCCCACTTTTCATCCTTGTCCGGATAGAGTCTCCGCAGTTGCGCCATGATTGCCGACAAGTCGGCATTTGCTTGCGCCACCGTTACCCCGCTTTTCAGCCGCCCCAGCACCGACAGGTAATGCGCACCGCGCTGCGACATCACTTTGTCGTCCCAGCCGAGTGGCACCAGCGCGTCGCTGCCCGTCAGCGGAAAGAGAAAATTCGCCGGCAACACTCCGATCACCGTATATGGTTCGCTGTCCAGCTCAATCGTTTTTCCAAGCGCCTCCGGTGCGCCGCCGAATGCCGACTGCCACAAGCCGTGGCTTAAAACCACCACGTGATTCGCGCCCTTGCGATTTTCTTCGGCCATAAACCCGCGCCCCAGCAGCGGTTCCGCCTGCAACGTTCGAAACATCTCTGCCGTCGCCATTACTGCGCGCACCCGCTTGGCTTCACCCAACCCCGTCAATGCAAACTCCGTCGTGTTATAGCCGAACATGGACGAGAACGAGCGGTTCTGGTCCCGCCAGTCAAAAAAATCGGGCGGCGATGCCGTATAACTCGTCACCGCCCCGTTGCGATCCCAGGTGGAAGCCACACGCACGATTTCGCCGGCATTGCTGTACGGCAGCGGCCTCAGCAGCACCGCCTCGATGACGCTGAACATCGCCGTGTTGGCCCCGATTCCCAACGCCAGCACCAGCACTGCCACGCCCGTGAACGACGGATTTTTCCGCAGCATGCGCGCCCCGAAGCGCACATCCTGAAAAAAACTCTCCAGCGTGGATTCCCATCCGGCTTCGCGAACGTCCTCTTTCAACCCTTCCATGCTGCCCACTTCCAATCGCGCTTTTCGCAACGCTTCTTCGCGGCTCATCCCCGCGCGCATGTTCTGTTCCGCCACAGACTCCAGGTAATCTCTCAACTCGTCATCCAGCTCCCGCTCCGCGTACTGCTTGCGAAATAGTGCTCTGATTCCGTTGCCGAGCGACTTGAGCATGCCCATCACAATTCTCCGGCGGTCGCTTCCAGAATTCTCGTAATCGCCGCAATCTGCGTTCGCCACTCGCGGGTTTCCTCTTTGAGTTTTCGGCGGCCCTCCGCTGTCAGCTGGTAATATTTTGCGCGCCGGTTGTGCTCCGTAGCCCGCCACTCGCCTTCGATCAATCCTTGCCGCTCCAGCCGCCGGAAAGCAGGGAAGAGCGACCCCGCATTTACCTGGAACACTCCCGCGGCTGATCTGTTCGATGCGCAAGCCGATTCCGTATCCGTGCATCGCTTGCAGTGCCAGTGTTTTTAGGATGAGCATGTCCAGCGTGCCCTGCACCACCCCGCTCAGTTTCGCCCCCACCAGGCTCTCCTCTAGTCAATCAACTGGAGAATAGGCCTTTCTTCTAGATTGTCAATAGGAAACCCGTCCGTGGCGGCGGTTACGTCCGGGGGTTGCGAGTAGCTTATGTGCGAATTTAGTTTGCGGGAGACTAACTGCCCAAAAATGATGCACGGCGCGACTGCCAGACGTCTTTGCCAACAGCCCTTGGTCTCAATTGGCCGGCAATGCTTTTGACAAATCTTTCCACGAGACCAGAATAAATCCCTGGTCCTTCAAAAATTGCTGGAATTCCGCGCTGCGCACCAGATCGAAATCATTCTGCCGCCATTCCGCGCCCCAGTCCGGATGATCGAACGTCGCGCCCTGCATCTCCGCGTCGTTATGCGCCAGGTGCACAACCAGTTGATAAGTCCCCGGAGGGAAGCGGCTGCAACATTTTCTTGTAGGCGTTCAGCCACTCCGCCTTCGAAACGCCCGGGCATGATCTCGATCAGGTTGTCGAGAACGATTGTTTCCGGCGCCAGATGAAATCGCCCCAGATCTGTAGCCTGGTTCCCTCGCGGCTGAATCAGCATGGCCGGCACTTTGTACGACTGCGCCGTGCCCAGGTAAACCTTAATAAGATCGTCGGTGCTCACGATCGTGCCCATGTGCGTATCCACATGCGTGATGTGAATTCCCGCCGCCTTGGCCTTGTCCACCTGCGCATGCGTTTCCGTTTCTACCTCCGGCATCTTGGCGTGCGCGGCGACATACTCGGTCGTCAGCGGCAGATAGCCGTCCGCATCCAGCAGGCTCGAAACTTTGGATTGCGGCGCAATCGAAGGCCAGCGGTAGCTGGTCCAATCCGCATTCAGCGCCAGGTGGATGCCCAGGTCGGCCTCAGGATGCGCCTTGGCCCACTGCGCCACTTCCGGAAACCACGGGCACGGTACCAGAATGCTCGCGGACGTAATCCAGTGCTTCTCAAACGCTTCCTCAATCGCGGTATTCACCGAATGCATCATTCCAAAATCATCCGCGTGAATAATCAACAGCCGGGAGTTCGCCGGATACCCCAGCCGTTCGGCCAAAGTCTTGGCAGGCCGAGCCGGCGCCTCCTGCGCCGCCATCGGCGCTACAAAAATCAGCGCTAACGAGCAAACCCACAGAGCACGAACTGTGCGGAACATGAATCCTCCGTCTGTCCGAATCGGTAAATTCTGACTACTGCATCACTTCTTGGCACTGACGAAAACCACGAGGTTCTGGTCCGGATCGCGCATGCGCATGATAAAAAAATCTTTAGCCTCTTCAATCGGCCCGCACTTCAATCCTGCTTCCTCCAGCCGTAGCCGCTCCGCTTCCAGGGGAAGCACGCCAATAGTCAGGACACTGTGCCCCGCATTTTCCTTTTGCTCGTAGAGCTGTACCTCAGCGCTTTCTGTAATTTGCCATTCTGCTAGGCCGGTCATCGGCCGTCGCAAAGGTGGCTTGCCAAAAAGTTTGGCGTACCACTCGACGCTATTCTCTAGCTGGCTGCAACTCACTTGCGCGAAAATCGTCTCGATGCCCATAATTCAAACGCCCATCGTTTTTATCCCAGATCGGGAGTAATCGCATATGCCGATCACGCGCTCGACGCCGCAGACTTGTCGAACGACTTAATCCCCGCCTCTTCATCGGTTGCTACGTCGAAAACGGTATACAGCTTGGTCATCTGCAACAGGTCGGCAACTTTCTTCGTCAGATAAACAAGCTTCAGCTCACCGCCTTCTTTTTGCGCGCTGGTGAACGAGCTCACCAGCGAACCGAGGCCCGCGCTATCGATATAATCGACATCCGCTAGATTCAAGAGAATTTTCTTCCGCCCCTTAGCCAGCAGGTCGTGAACCAGCTCCCGAATCGCGGCAGATCCTTCTCCGAGTTCAATCCGGCCGCTGATTTCGACAACCGTTACGCCCTCAATCATTCGCGTGATTGACTTCATCGGCATCTCCCATCACATCGTCGGAATACACAAAAACTGTAGCTTGAATCATCAGCCCTTACAACTGAGCAAACAGCTGAGTCGTCAAAGCGCCCGTTTTTGAATTTCTTATCGCGTTCCTCGACGGGAGCCAGGCGGGTGCCCCACGTGCCGCGGTTGCACGTGGCTTCTTGAAGTTCGCCCGCGTGCTGAACTCTTTCGAGTTGTCAACGGATGGGTCTTGGAAACTGTCTTCGATTTTGTGAGCGGATCCCTAACGCGCCGAGTTGCGTGCCAGATTGCGGAAATAACGATTAAAAAATCCGCGCGACTCTACTTCGTCAGCACCTTCTCAAAAAAATCTAATGCCCGCGCATCCTCCGACTGCCCCAGCCAGAACATCGCCTGTTTCCGCACCGCCGGATTGCGATTCGTCTGCGCCACTTGAATCAATTTCGGCACGCCCTCATCTCTTCGGCAACTGGCTCAACGCAAACACTGCCTGCTTCTTCACCTCGGTGTCCGGATCATTCTCAATCGCGCCATCAATCGCGCCCATCGCGCGTTTCCCGGCCTTCTGCGCCAGCCAGAAAATCGCCTGCCCGCGTACATGCCCGTTCTCATCTTCATGCGCCATGCGAATTATTTCATCCAGCGCCGCCGGCTCCTTGCTGACGAAAAGCGCGAACGCCGCATGCGCGCGCATCTCGGTGGAACGGATCGTTCTTCGCCATTCGTTGCAGCACCACAAACCCCTCTTTCCCGCGCGCCGCTCCCATCCAGAACGAAGCTTGCTTCCGCAATTCCTCCGGCTGCGCCCGCAGCCACAAAACTCTCGAGCGCCGCGAACGCCGTGCCGCCATCGTGCAGAGCAATCGCCGTCAGCGCCTCATTGCCGATGGAGTCTCTTTCGTGTTCGCCCGCATAACTCTTGCGCACAAATTCAGAAAGCATCGCGACGCTCTCCGCCGTCTGCACGTCCGGTTAGCCACACCAGCGGCAATCCACCAGCGTCCAGCACGCAATTGTCCGACGCCACCTTGACTTGCGTGATGTGTTTGTCCTGCAGCCGAAAGAGAACGATTAATTCTTCCCCGCCTTCCAGCTTTGCGGAGCCCAGATTTTTCGCCTTGCCTGAGTCCGTCCAGTGATCCCGGAGTCTTTCCAGTTCGCATTTCCCGCAGTTCTGCCCGCGCGAATTGTAATTCCCGCAGCACATGTGCGTTCCCCTGCGACCATTCGCACACCGTAACCCACCCACATGGGTTTGCTTGCGTGGTTTTCCAGATTCGCCAAAGTCCCAGCTAAGGTGCCGCTGACCCCGCGCGTTTCCACCTTGGCATTCTCAATTCGCGGTGAGGAGCCACTCTGCGCCGGCAGCGGCTTGCCCCGCCGCATTTTCCTGCGCTGCATTCGAATCACCGGCGGTGCTCAAGTTAAAAAGCGTCAGCATCGCTCCCAGCAAAACTTTGCAAATCACCATCGTCATGTTCATCTCCGCCTACTTCTGCAGAATCTCCATCATGTAGTCCGACGACTTCCTTGGAGTTCATCAGCGCCAGTTTCTGCACCGCCACTTTTTTTAGCTCCGGATCTTTCTCCGCTCGTGCAATCGCCACCAGCCCGTGGGCATTGCCTTGAATGAAATAGGCGTTCAGCACTTCTTCGCGAACCCCGCGGTCCGTTTCCTTGGCGTAAATCTCCGCCAGTGCCTTGCCGGAATCCTCCGAATTGATCAGTCCCAGGTTGCGAACCGCCGCCCGCCGGATTTCCGGATCCTTTTCATCCCGCGCCGCCGCCAGAATCTTGTTGGAATCGCCCGCCAGGAAAAACGCCTGCAGCAATTCGCGTTTTATTTCCGGAGAAGTTTCTGTCTTATACAGCTGTTCCAGTTCGCCCTCGCCATGCACCAGCCCGAGTTGCCGGATGGCTTCTCCACGCAGCGCCGGATCTTTTTCGCCTTTCGCCGCCGCGAACAAGCGCTCCTTATCTCCGCCAATCATGTAGCTGCGCAGAATCGACCGCTTCAAAGATGCATCATTCGTCGAAGCGTAAATCTCCGCCATGGTCTTGCGCGATTCCGCGCCCCCAAAAATTCCCAGGTACTCCACGGCTTTGCGTTGCAGCTCCGGATTGCTTTGCCCTTTGGCAATGCGCCCGATAATGTCCCGCCCCTGCTGTGTCCCGCCCTGCGCCAGCACGAAAAGGCTTTCGACTTTTCCTTTGGCGAAGCCGATCCCTGCAGCACCTTTTCCAGCAAGGGCATGGCCCGTTCGGGATCGCTGTTCATCAGGCTTTGTATCGCCAGCATTCTCAGCTCTTCGTTGCTCTGATTTTCAGGACGCGCCGGCTGTCCGCTCCCTTGCCGCACCTCGATCTCCAGCGCGCTCGCGTCTTTCTGCCAGCGGCTCTGCGGAAAGCGTTTTTTCAAATCGGCGATTGCCGCCAGCGCCGCCTGCCGCTGCCCCAGATCGCTGTTCCGCATAAGCGCTCCAGTAAAGCGCCGCATCCGTCTGCGGCCCGTTTGCTTTCGCCAGCTCCGAAAATCTCTCCCGCGCCTGTTCGTACTTCTCCTCATCCAGAGCTTCGCGCCCGTCGTCATAAAGTTCTTCCTGTCGGTCGATGCGCTCCTGGTCGCGATCCCGTCTCTCCTGCTCCCGGTCGCGTTTTTCCTGTTCTCTGTCGCGTTTCTCCTGCTCACGCTCGCGCTTGGACTCGCTGCTGTCGCTCTGATCCTGCCAGCGATCGTCACTGCCTTCGTCACCGCGCTCGACTTCGACAAATTGCCTTGTCGCTTCCGCTGCTTGCTGCGGCAAATTTGCCGTACTACTGTGAGCGCTCGCCGCGCCTGGACACGCCAGCAACAACATCGCCGCCGTCCACATTAATTTCGCCGCCCCTGAACCTCGCATAGTGCTCATGCCTTGTTATCCCTCTCTACTTTTATGGAGCCGCTTTGCGCCGGCCCCGGCTTGCTGGTATTTCCCCGCATCTGAATCTGTTTGGTCAGCACCCGCACCTTGAACAGCAACCCATCGTCATCGATCCGCTGCCGAATCGATTTGATTTGCGCCGGCGTCACCGTTTGCGGGCTGTGCGCCACGTCCAGCAGCACCCGCTCCAGTTCGTCCAGCACATTGGCGATGCCCGTGTCGCCTTCCTGCAACGCCGTCTGCCGGTACAGCCGGTTCTCATCCAGCAACTCTTCCGCGCGCCGCCGCTGCGAAGAAAAGTTCACCTGCTTCACTCCCGCGCCGCCCGGCTCCGCATTTGCAATATCCATCAGCACCATTTCAGAACGCCCCAGATGCTCGCCCACCGCCAGCATCAGCACGCGCTCGCGCACCCGCGCCGCGTCCGCTGTCCCCGTGGTAGCCGTCGTCGTAACTCCTCCGTCCACCGGACTCACGCGCTTGCTGACGCGTCCCGCAAAAAACGCCACCAATATCAGCGCTGCGAGCACCGCTCCCGCCGCCAATCTTTGCGGCTGCAAGAAACGCCCGCCACCACTGGCTGCGCTTTTCCGCAAGCCGCGGAGCAATCTGCTGCCACACTCGCCGCCCATAATCGTCGCCCGGATCGGGAACCGGCAGCGCCTCGAACGCCGCCAGCATTTCCGTCAACTGTTCCACTCTCGCTTGGCATTCCGCGCACGACGCGATGTGCGCGCGAAACTCTGCGCTGCCGGCCTTCTCCCCGTCCTGGTAACGCAATCAATTGTTCTTCGCTCAAATGCTTCATGATTCCGTTCCCATCGCGCGGGCCTGCGCCCGTGGAGCAAACTGCGGCTCCAGCGCTGCTCGCAACTTCTGCACCGCGCGAAACACCGTATTCTTCGCCGCGCTCGAATTCGACTTCAGCGCCAGCGCAATTTCTTCAATCCCGCAACCGTCGCAGTGCCGCATCACAAACGCGATGCGCTCCGCAGGAGTCAAACTCTGCAGCGCCATTTCCATCTCGCGCTTGCAGTTCTACGCTTTGCGTCAACCTTTCAGGAGTCGGCGCAGCATCCGGAATCTGCCGCAACGGATCCTGATCCACGTCATCCGACATTTCCGCGCTCGGCGCTTGCCGCCGCGCATCCTCTTTCTTCTTCTGGCGCATGCGGTCAATGCTGTAATTCGCGGCGATGCGATACACCCACGTGGCGAAATTGGCCTGCGACGCGAACTGTTCCAGTTTTTGATAAGCGCGCAAAAATGCCTCCTGCACAATTTCTTCCGCGTCGTGATGATTCCCGCTCAGCCGGTACGCCAGCCGAAAAATCGTGGCGCTGTGCCGCTCCACCAGAATGCGAAAAGCATCGCGATCGCCCGCAAGCGTGCGCTCAATAGCAATGGCGTCGGCTTCCCGAACGCTCTCGACGCTTTCGTTCATTCTCATCCTTAGACAGGAATTCAAGCCCGCGGTTAGGTCGCGCCGGGTAGTAGTATGTCGCTAGTCCGGCGGCGACGTTACAAGTCGCGCCGTTACAGCCGCTTAAGGCATCACTGGCGCGGGCTGTCGCACCCAGGTTTGAAATACCGTATCATTACCGGGGTTTTTGACTAGGAGCCAAAGTTGATTCCACGCTACACCCGCGAGCAAATGGGCGCTGTCTGGCGCGACGCCAACAAATACGCCAAATGGCTTGAGGTAGAACTCGCCGCCACCGAAACGCTCGCGGAAGCCGGCGACGTCCCCAAAGAAGCCGCCGCCAAAATTCGCGCCAACGCCAAGATAGATGTCGCGCGCATCAACGAACTCGAATCCCGCGTGAAGCACGACGTCGTCGCCTTCACCATGGCCGTCGGCGAATCCATCGGCGATCCCGCCGCCGCGCGCTGGTTCCACTACGGCATGACCTCCAACGATGTGGTGGACACCGCGCAAGCCCTGCAGGTCCGCGAAGCTTCCCGCCTCATCGAAGCCGCGCTCGTAAAATTTGGCGACGCCCTCGCCGCTCGCGCCCAGGAATTTCGCGCCACTCCGCAAATCGGCCGCACGCACGGAGTTCACGCCGAGCCCATCACCTTCGGCCTGAAAATCGCCAACTGGTTCGCGGAAAATCAACGCAACCAGCAGCGCTTTCGCGATGCCGCCGCGCAAATGGCTGTCGGCAAAATTTCCGGAGCTGTTGGCAACGCTTCGCATCTCGGTCCCGACATCGAAGAGCGCATCTGCCAGCGCCTCGGCTTAAACGTCGCTCCGGTCGCGTCCCAGGTGATTCAACGCGATCGCCACGCGCACTATCTCAGCTCGCTCGCGCTCGTCAGCGCCACGCTCGAAAAAATCGCGCTTGAAATTCGCCACCTCCAGCGCACCGAAGTTCGCGAAGCCGAAGAGCCCTTCGGCGGCGAGCAGCGCGGCAGCAGCGCCATGCCCCACAAACGCAACCCGGTCACCTGCGAACAGATCTGCGGCCTCGCGCGCATCGTGCGCTCGAATCTGATCGCGTCGTTCGAAAACGTGGCCCTCTGGCACGAGCGCGACATCTCCCACAGCTCCGTCGAGCGCGTCATTCTTCCCGACTCCACCATTCTCGTGGACTACATGCTCGCCAAAATGACCACCATCATTGCCGACATGCGCGTCTTCCCCGAACGCATGCTGCGCAATCTCGAAATGACCCACGGCCTGGTTTTCTCCGGCCAGCTCCTGCAGGACCTGGTCGAAAAAGGCATGCCCCGCGACGACGCCTACAAAGCCGTCCAGGAAAATTCCATGGCCGCCTGGGAAACCGAATCCAGCTTCCGCGACCGCGTAGCCACCGACCCACGCATCACAAAATATCTCGATCGCCGCCGCCCTAGCCCACACCTTCGACCTGCACCGCCAGCTCCGCCACGTAGACGCCATCTTCACCCGCGTCTTCAACAACAAAACAAAAACCACCACCAAACCGTAGCCCTCAGTTACGCGGAGGGTGCCCCACCCTGATCTTTTTGAAGGGTGGGGTCCTTAACGTGGGAACAGCAAAAAATCGCCCTACGGGGGTGCTGCGTGGTGTTCCGGAAACCCATAGCAAGAGAAACCTGTCGTCGCGGAAAGAACCGTGCAAAGAGATAACCCGCCATTACGAAAAAAAACTGCCAAAAAGAAAACCTGTCATTCCGACCGGAACGGCCCGACGCTTTTTCTCTCCTTCGCTCCCGCGAAGGAGTCGGCCCGCGCAGTGGAGGAATCTCTCTTCGATTCATCGTGGAAGCCATCACTATATTTCCTCTGCAACAAAAAAACGCCGGCTGAGAAAATCTCAACCGGCGTCAACAGCCTCTTCTAGAAAAAAGCTCTAGCTGCGGAGGCGGAAACTCAAACTCGCACCCCCATACTAATCCAAATCTACTCCACGCGCTGCACGTAACGCGCTTCGGTGGTGTCCACCTTCACACGGTCGCCTTCATTCACAAACGGCGGCACCTGAATCACCAATCCCGTCTCCAGAGTAGCCGGCTTGCCAACCGCGCTAGCGGTCGCTTTCTGCAGAGTCGGCTCCGTCTGCACCACTTTCATTTCCATGGTGTCCGGCAAATTGATGCCAATGGCCTTTTCCTCAAAAAATTCCACGTGCACAATCGTATTGGGAATCAGGTAATAAATCGTCTCGCCCAGCTCATCACGCGTCATCTGCATCTGTTCGTAATTCTGCGTGTTCATGAAGTGAAACTCGTCGCCTTCGCTGTACAGATACTCAAACTCCACTTCATCCAGAATTGCGCGATCCACAAATTCTTCCGCGCGGAAGCGATAGTCGATCATCGTTCCGGTGCGCAAATTCTTCATCCGCGTCTGCATCGAGCCGCGCTTGTTGCCGGGCGTGCGGTGATCCACGCTGAATACCGTATAAAGCTGCCCTTCGTGCTGGATAACCATGCCGGGGCGAAGTTGTGTCGCTTTAGTGCTGCTCATAATCTCCCAATCATTATTTAAGTTCGGAAATTTCGCCGGGCACCCACATTGCACAAAAGGCCCGCAAAATCACTCGAGGGACGCCACAACAATTCCTGCAGCGCGAGCAATCAGTATAAATGCCAATCGCCCGCAGGGTCAATCATCGTGCACCCGTGTGCAAAACGCTCGTATTAGTTAACCCATTTGTTCACAATCACATGCAAAGGAGTGCGTATTTCTGTTGGGCTTATGCCAGAATTGGAGTATTATTTGTCCATAATTGGAGACTTATATGTCGCTCTTGCAATCCGCCGTCGTCGGCTTCTTCTGGGAAAACGCCGTCGACCTGTCTAGAAAAGACAATCGCGCCCGCCTCAGTCCCGCGGCGGTCAGAGGCCTTCTACGCGTAGCCTCGCATTGGAAACTCCGCGATGAAGACACCCGCGATCTGCTCGGCGGGATGTCCAGTGGCAGCTTCTACGCCATGAAAAGCCGTGGCTCTAAAAATTTGGACGAGGACGAACTGACGCGAATTTCTCTTTTGATCGGAATTTATAAGGCTCTGAATATTCTTTACAGCCCCCGGCTGGCCAACGCGTGGATGAAATTGCCGAACGCCAATTCCATGTTCGGCGGAGACTCCCCGCTCAACTACATCAGGCGCGGCGGCATTCCCGCACTGCTCAGAATTCGCCAGCTATTGGACGCACGACGCGGTGGCCGATGAAATTTCCCAGGCTCGCTAAAATCGAACGAGAAGACACCCATCGACTTATTCCTTACCGCTACAGCGATCGCGGCCGGCCCATCCTCGATCTCCTCGCGCAGGGTGATGACGATTTTCTCAACGACCTCATCGAACTGGAAGGCGCCACCAACGACAGGTTGCTCGGCGAAAGTGGCCGGCTCCCGGGCATCAGCCCCATTGAACTGGTCTCCGGCTTCCGCCTCGCGCACATCGTGAACGCCTCATTCACGCACGCAAATCCTAATGGTGGCCGCTTCAATCTTCCGGGCCGAGGTGCCTGGTATGCCGGTTTCGAAATCGCCACTTCCCAGGCGGAAGTAGTCTTCCATCGCAGCGCCGAATTAAAAGAAATTTCCTGGAATGAAGAAGAAATCTCACCCTACATAGACTATCTCGCCGATTTCCGGCACGAATTTCACGACATCCAGAGCGATTCGAATTTCACCGACTGCCTCGACCCCGACAGCTACTCCACATCTCAGGCGCTGGGTTTCGCACTCTTAAACAGCGGTTCAGCCGGCATCGTCTATCCCAGCGTCAGGCACCCCGGCGGCGTTTGCATCGGATGCTTCCGCCCGCCGCTGGTCCTCAATGTGCGCGAAGGCCCTATGGTGACTTTCACCTTCGCGAACACAGAATTGAGTTCCGTCGCGATCAGCAACAATTAAAGCCCTCAACGCTCATTGAGGTGACGCGTCAGCCAGTCGTTCGCCAACCGCCGCTAACGCGACTTTCGGCGCGATCTCGGCTCCCGCGCGGTCGACGTAATGAACATCGGCGGCGCCTTCGCGAATGACGTAGTACATGCAACCGTCGAGGCAGCTTTCCTGATGCTCATGGTTTGCGGGAACGTAAGCGTAGGCTCCTTGAGTCAGAACCTGCACTGCCTGTCCCTTCATTTCCAGTTGAAATCTTCCACTAACAAATAAAACCTGCGCATTCGCAGAATGCGTGTGCCATGGCACCTTGCATCCGGCCGCCAGCTTTGAAAGCGTCACCGAGGCGCCATTTTCTGGATCACCGCGCACCACAGCGTAGGTGTAGCAATCAGGCAGAACGGTGCTGCTTTTAAAAGTATTCTGCTGCGCAGTTGTAATCATCGATTCCTGAATCGGCGAACTAGTCGCCGACACCGCCGGCCGATTACCTGACGACCGCTCTTTCGCCGCGTCCGCCATGATTTTTTCTATCTCGTCGGCAGTGCGCGGCAATTTCTCGCTCAACAATTTGTAGCCGTCCGAAGTAATCAGCACATCATCTTCAATGCGCACACCCAGATTTTCTTCCGGAATATAAATTCCCGGCTCCATGGTCACCACCATTCCCGGTTGCAGCGGTTCGCAGTACTGACCCGGGTCGTGTACATCCAGCCCGATGTCATGGCCCAGCCCGTGAATGTAATATTGCCCCAGCGATTTCCCGTGGCGATCTTTTCCATGCGAGTTGATGTACTCGTAGGAAATCTTAAAAAGGCTCTTGTCGCCTTTCTTGCAGAGATTGACGCCCGGTTTTAGCGCGGCCAGCGCGGCATTCTGCGCGCCCAGCACGATGTCGTAAATCTCCCGCTGTCGCGCAGTGAATTTCCCGTTGGCGGGCAAAGTGCGCGTAATGTCCGCCGAGTATCCCGCATACTGCGCCCCCACATCCAGGACCACGATGTCGCCGTCCTCAATCTTCCGCGACAACTTGTCATAGTGCAGCGCTACCGAGTTTGGTCCGGCGCCCACGATCGGCGCGTAACCCTCCGCTTCCGAACCGCCCATGGCGTGTACTTCCACCATTTTCGCCGCGACCTGATATTCGTAAAGCCCTGGCCGCATCATTTTCATCGCTTCCAGGTGCGAGTCCACGGAAAGATCGATGGCCTTAGACAGAAAGGCAATCTCTCCCGGCGATTTAATTTCCCGCAGTCCATAAATGATCTGCCGCACATCTTTCACCTTGTCCTGCGGCGCGATCAGTTGCAGCCAGTCCGTCACATTCTTTTCGTGTGGGTAGCCGCCCAGCTCTTTCTCGTACGGCAAAATAGTGCTGAGTGTCGGATACGTCTTGATAAGCTTCTCCACCGTCGCGCGCATTTCCGCGAACGCCTTCACGCTGGCGAACCCTGTGCGCGTCGTGATGTCCGCATCCGTCGGAGACATGCGGACGCCATTCCACTTTTCTTTGGCGGGATCCTTGGCCGGCAAAAACAGCACTTCGCGCGCGCCTCCCAGCGCGTCTGCCGCTACGCTGCCACCACCGTCATTCTGTTTTGCTGCCGGCAGAATAATGAGCCCGGCGCCTTCTTCGTTGTGTCCCGTCAGGTAATAAAAATTATCTTCCTGCGCGAAAACGTACGCTTGCGAAACTTCTTCACGCCCGGTGAAGCCCCACAACACCACCGGTCCATCCACCTGCGCAGCCAGTCTGGCGCGGCGCTCGGCGTAAATGCTGTTTGGCTCGCGCTCGCGTCGCTGTTGCGCCTCCGCCCGCGGCGCCGCAATTCCGAAAAACAAAAACATCGCTGCCAACGCCGCCGCAAAAGAACTCAGCCTGCCAAATGTTTGCTTCCTTCCCGCGCGGATTCGCGCATCAGACGCAAAACGCGTACAAGCACGCCGCAGCGCGCCGCTTGGCAGACCATTCACGGATTCACCTCGATGAATTCACCACAATTTGACGCGCCCGGGGCAAGCGGGTCCAACAAACTACGTTACAAAGCGGGAACGCCCGGCATCCAATGCACTACGCGCTCCAGTGGCGGCAATTCTATCCGATTCCGTTGTGTCGCCAAAGCGCCCACATTCGTGCGCTTCAAGCTCGCGTGCCAGCCTGAAGCAGGCACATCATCGAGCACTTTCTAGCATCCCGCGGGGACCATTCGATTGGGTAAGCGACTCGTCGTTTTTCTCACTGTATTTCAAACTGTCTTGATCGCAGTTCACGGCTTCCTCTTCCTGACATGGGTTTATTTCTGGTCGCCGCGGCAAGCTAACGCTCCTGAAACTTATGATTTTGCCCCCCTGGCTCACTGGCGATTGCTGCTAGCCCTGGGTATAGCCTCGGTCAGTTTTCTCGCCACCTCTCTCGTCGGCTTCCGGCTCACCAATGTCGTCCTGCGCGTCCTCTATCGCATCACCGCCGTATGGCTTGGTTTTCTCAACTACGCGTTTTTCTCTTCGATATTCTGCTGGCTGTTTTATTTTGCAGTCCGCCTCGCCGCTACCCACCCGGACCGCCGTCATTTCGTCCTGACATTTCTCGGGTTGGCCGTCGCGGTCACCGCCTACGGCGTAATCAATGCCTCCTGGACGCGCGTCAAACGCATCACTGTTAAATTGCCGGGCCTGCCTGCTTCGTGGCGCGGCCGCACCGCCGTCCTCATCACCGATGTGCATCTCGGCAACTTTCGCACTTTCGGTTTCTCGCGTCGCATCACAAAAATGGCCACCGCCGTAAAGCCGGACGTAGTCTTCATCGCGGGAGATCTTTACGACGGCACGCCCGCCGATTTCCCCCGCCTCGCGGAGCCGTTGCGCTCACTAAATCCGCCGCTCGGCAGTTTTTTCGTGGAAGGGAATCACGAAGAGTTTACCGATCGCACTAAATTTCTGAACGCCGTTTCCGGGGCCGGCGTCCGCGTTCTCAACAACGAACGTGTCGAGCTCGATGGCCTGCAAATTCTCGGTGTCACTTATCGCGACGCCACTCACGGCGAACATTTCCGCAAAACCCTGCGCAACACTGGCTTCGATCGTTCCCGCGCCAGCATCCTTCTCACCCACGCTCCCGATCGCATTCAGGTTTCCGCAGAAGAGGGCATTTCGCTCCAGCTTTCCGGTCACACTCACCGCGGCCAGTTTTGGCCCTGGACCCTGGCCGCCACCCGCATGTACGGAAAATATGTCTACGGCCTCCAGCGCCTCGGCGGAATGCAAATCTACACTTCCTGCGGAGCCGGCACCTGGGGCCCGCCCCTCCGCGTCGGCAGCAACCCTGAAATCATCGCCATTCAATTTGAATAACGCTGCTAATTAAAAAATTCAAAATAGTTCCGTTGACCACGCCCGTCAAGAAAGATAGCCTCTCCGGTAAGTAACCAGGAGGTTAGCGTGGCGTCCAAACCTGCCAACCCAGCAGCGTCGAAATACGAAATAGCCAAGCCGCAAGCCTACGCAACATATCCCCTCCCCCAGCCGCAACCGCCGCACGCGGCCCCTGCGCCGCCTGCTTCTGCGGTGCGTCGTGACCCAGCTACACTGCCGCATTCCGCGACTCCTCCCGCCAGGCCTGCTGCAGAAGAGTGGAGCGACGTCGCAAAAACGCGCCCCGTGGTTTTTCCCAGCGCTAAATAACTCTTCGAACCGCCTGATGACTCCGACGACAAAGCCATCCGCGCCGAAACCGTTGTGCGTGAAAAACGCGCCGTGTGGATAGTCCACGGCATGGGCCAGCAAATCCCCTTTGAAACACTCGACAGCCTGACCAACGGCCTGCTGGACGCGCTCCCGAACCAGTCCATCAAGCCGCGCCTGCGCACCGCCAAAATCGGCGATCAGGTTCTGCAGCGCGTCGAGCTGGATATAGACGGCGAGTCACCCACAGGCGCGCCCGCAAAAAATTACGAGCTGCATCTCTATGAATCCTACTGGGCGCCCAAAACCGAAGGCGTTGCCAAGCTGACGGACGTCGTCAGTTTTCTTTGGGACGGCGGTTCACGCGGGATTCTCAACTTTTTCAAAAAATTCCATCGCGCCATGTTCGGAGGCATGGCCCAATTTTCTGTTCCCTGGAGAACTCCCGTCTGGCTCTGTCTCGCCCTCCTGATCCTTGCCGCCCTCGCAGGGATAAATGGCGTGATCCTGCTGGCCGCCGCCGCCCAGAGCGGCCTGTTTCTTCAGACCATCCAGCTCCACTGGGACAAGCTCACCGCCCTGACCAGTTGCATGTTCGCCGTAGCCATTTCCTTCGGCGCGCTGCTTTTCATTTCAGACATCAGCAAGCCTCAGGAATTATCCAGATTCTGGCGAGTCCTCATTGGCGTGTGCTGCTGGACCGCCATGGCCGCCACAATTCTCTCCATTCTCAAAACCGCGGCGCTGATGGCCATCATCACCCACACGGACTGGCTCAAAAATTACGGCACGAATATGGCGGCGCCCTCCACCAGTTGGCTGGCCGGCATGCGCTCCTGGGCTGAAAATCTATTTGAGAGTATCCCGGCCCCGCAAATCCAGGGATTCGCCACCGTGACCATTCTCGTTGCTGGAGTCCTCGTCGCCTTCGCCATGTTCACCCGCGCGATCCTGCGATCTTCAGAAGAAAAGGTCCAGGGACACGGCGCGCTGCTCTTTCTTTCCTTGCTGACCTTCGCTGTAAATGTTGCCGCCGTCGCCGGCTGCATCTGGATCTGGTGTCACGGCGCGCCTGTCTGGCAGCTTCCCCGCCGGATGGGTTTTCTGCAAAGCCCGCTCTGGGTATGGCCGTTCCTGATTGCTTTCAGCGCCAAAGTGCGTGAGTTGATGGTGCAGTACGTCGGCGACGTAGTCATCTACATTACTTCCAACAAGCTTGATCGTTTCGATGAAGTCCGCAGCAAGATTAAGGAGACCGCGCGCACCGTCGCCTCCGCGGTTTTCACCGCTTACGATTCCGACGTGCCAAAGTTTTTGTACGACAAAGTTGCCGTCGTCGGCCACTCCCTTGGCTCCGTCATCGCTTACGACACGCTCAACCGCCTCATGCTCGACGATTGGCTTGCGGGCGGAGCCTTGCAGGTCGCTGAGCGCACCGAAACCCTCCTCACTTTCGGGTCCCCACTCAACAAGACCGCCTTTCTCTTCACCATTCAAGGGACCGATTCCATGCACGTCCGCGAACGCCTCGCTTCCACCGTGCAGCCCCTGATCGTCAGCTATCCCAAATTCAGAAAGCTAAAATGGATCAACGTTTATTCACGCAACGATATTATTTCCGGCAAGCTGGAGTTTTACGATCTGCCGGGTTTTCAGAATCCCAAGCCAGGCGACCCGCCGGTACCCGATGCCGCCATTAAAAACGTAATCGATAAAGATGCCGCCGTGCCCGTCGTCGCGCATGTGGCCTACTGGAAAAACAAAACGATCTGGAGGGAATTGTTGGCGCAAATCGCGCCGTGAAGATGAAGGTTGAACCGGCTGAAAACTAAAAACCTGGCGCCCCGGAAGCCGCCGGCCGCATCTCCGGCGCAGGCGTCTCCACCCCAAACCGCAGGTGCGCAAAATATGTTTGCCCCAGCGACATCACTCCGGTGTACAGATACCCCCACACAAACAGCAGCAGAAATGGCACCGTCGCGTAGTTTTCGTTCAACACCGCGTACAGCACCGTGAACGCAAAGTACACGCCCAGCAAAATCTCCGCGTACGGCATCCATCCGGCCTTGTTGCGATACGATTTCTTAGCGAATGAACCGTTCTTTCCCGCAATATTATATTTCGGCGTGCGCGCAAACTCGCTTTTCTTACCGGCCAGCGCCTCCAGCACCGCCTGCGCGTTGCGCACCGAAATCCCAATGCCCGTAGCCATCACGAACGGCATATACAAAAATGTCCGGTACCACGTCTTCGGCCGCAGTTCTTTCTGCGCCACCAGGTAAAAACTGGAAATCGAACACGTGGACGCCAGAAACAGCGGCAGATCGATCACCAGCATCTGAAACCAGCCCTGGTAAAACCGCACTATCATCGCCGGCAGCAGCATGGTCGAAAGCAGCACCATCAGCGGATAGCTGATGTTGGCCGTCAGATGAAAGAAACGCTTCCGACTTCACATGCCATGGCACATCCGCAGCGAAAACTTTGGGCAAAATTTTCTTGGCCGTCTGCATCAGCCCCTTGGCCCAGCGCGCCTGCTGCGCCTTGAACCCGTTCATGTCCACCGGCAGCTCGGAAGCGCACTCAATGTTCGGCAAATATAAAAATTTCCAGCCCGCCAGTTGCGCGCGATACGAAAGATCAGTGTCTTCCGTCAGCGTGTCGTGCTGCCATCCGCCCGCCTGATCAATTGCCTTCCGCCGCCACACTCCCGCGGTCCCGTTGAAATTAAAAAATGTCCCGCGCCGCGAACGCGCCCCATGCTCCACTACAAAATGCCCATCCAGCAGAATCGTCTCCACCTGCGTCAGCAGCGAATAATCGGTATTCAGATACGTCCACCGCGTCTGCACCATCCCGATAGCCGACCCGCCGCGCGGATTCATGAAATACGGAATCGTCAGCCGCAGAAAATCCGGCAGCCGGCAGAAAATCCGCGTCAAATATCGCAACGAACTCGCCCGCGCGCGGTCTTCAACCCATTTTCGAGCGCGCCCGCTTTGTAGCCTTCCCGATTCGTCCGGTGGATGTATTCGACCGGCATCCCCTGCGCCGCGAATCGCTCCACGCAATTGCGCGCCACTCCCTGCGTTTCATCGGTGGAGTCGTCCAGCACCTGCACGTCCAGCAATTCGGCCGGATAATCAAACCGCGAAATCGCCTCCACCAGCCGCTCGATCACGTAACGCTCGTTGTAAATCGGCAGTTGAATCGTAACCCGCGGCCAATTCGCAACCGGCGGCTGGCACAGCCGGCACATTCTTCGCATACCGGTAGTAGTCGTACACCAGCCAGTAGCGGTGCAGCCCGTACAGCGCCAGAATAAACAGCACGATGAAGTAGGGAATCATCATCGCCAGGTCAAAGCCATTGGCGTGATACACGCCTGAAAACGTGCGGTCGGTGATCTTGTGCCAGTAGTGGCCCAAGCCGCTTTGCGCGGCCATCAGAAATGTGAAATATAGGGACGTCGTCACGATTTTTGCGCTGATCCGCCACCCGAAAGGCCTCGAAATCAGCGCCATGATTATAGTGCAAATCACCTTCGAATCTCCGCCCTAGAAGCCCGCGAAAATCACCTTAGAAATCACTCATCGTGCAAGACCACGCGCGCCCTTCATCGTCATAACCACCAGTCGCCCAGGAATTTCTCGCTCGGGGAACCTCTGGCGCCTGCTCTTCGTACGGTACTGTGAGGCCCCATGATGAAGAATCTGCTCTCCAACCTCCGCTACGCCGCCCGCCAATTCCGGATGTCGCCGGTGTTCACCGCCGCCGCCGTTCTCACTCTGGCCCTGGGCATCGGCGGCACCACCGCCATTTTCACGCTCATCCACGCGGTCATGCTCCGCTCGCTCCCCGTTGCCGATCCCGCGCAACTCTATCGCGTGGGCGAAGGCGACGACTGCTGCGTGGAAGGCGGTCCTCAGGATCGCTGGGGCATGTTTTCCTACCCGCTCTTCGAACGCCTGAAATCACAGACTCCCGAATTCGAAGAAGTCGCCGCTTTCCAGGCAGGCCGCCACAGTTTAAGTGTTCGCCGCCAAGGCGTGGACTCCGCCGCCCGGCCACTACGCTCCGAATATGTCACCGGAAATTATTTCCACACCCTTGGCGTCGGCCCATTCGGCGGCCGTGTCTTTACTCCCGAGGATGACAAGCCCGCCGCTCCTCCGGTAGTGGTCCTCAGCCACCGGGCGTGGCAGACCATTTACGGAAGCGACACCGGAGTAGTCGGCGCAACTTTTATTGTCGAAGGCCGCCCCTTCACGGTCATCGGAGTCGCTCCCGCGGGATTTTTCGGCGAGACCCTGCAGAGCGATCCGCCCGATCTCTGGATCCCCGTGCAGCAGGAACCGCTCATCAATGGCGACAGCTCCCTCTTGCGTCAACCAATCTCCGCATGGTTGCGCATGATCGGCCGCTTGCGCCCTGGCGCCACTACGGCAGGTATGTCGCCGCGCCTCACCACCTTCCTGCGTCAGTGGATGCAAAACGACTCCGGCTATCCGGCTAACTGGATGCCCGAAATTATTCACGACCTGCCCAAGCAGGTGATCAACGTGGTGCCCGCCGGCGCTGGCGTAGCCGTCATGAAAGAAGAGTACGGCCGCAGCTTGCAGATACTGCTCGCCGTTTGCGCCCTCGTGCTGCTCATAGCCTGCGCCAACGTCGCCAATCTCTTGCTCGTTCGCGCGGTCGCCCGCCGCGGCCAGACTGCGCTGCGCATGGCCATTGGAGCCACTCCCCGCCAGGTCATCACTCAAGCTCTTACCGAAAGCGTTCTCCTCGCCATTGCCGGCGGCGTCGCCGGACTCATCGTTGCCGTCATCGCCGCCCGCCTGCTACTGACCTTGGCCTTCCGCGGCTCAAATTTTCTCCCCATCAGCACTATGCCTTCGCTCGTAGTCCTGGCCTTCGCCTTCGGCCTGGCGCTGCTCACCGGAATCATTTTCGGCGCCGCTCCCGCCTGGTTCGCCACCCGCACGGATCCCGCGGAAGCTCTGCGCGGCGCCGGTCGTGGCACTAAGGACCGTTCTTCTTTTAGCCGCAAAGCGCTCCTCGTTCTGCAAGCCACCGTTTCTGTCGTCCTGGTTGCCGGAGCCACCATGCTCGGCCGCAGCCTCAACAAGCTCGAGACCCAGAATTTCGGCTTCGCAGTTCCCGGCCGCGTCGTCGTCGAACTCCACAATCCGCCGGGCGATTACACCGTACCGCAACTCACCGCCATCTACCGCAAGCTCGAAGCAAATCTTGATCGCCTTCCTGGCGTTCAGGGCTCCGGCCTGGCGATGTATAACCCGTTAACCGACAACTGGGGCGAGCTCGTCCTCGTCGCTGGCCATCCTGCCCCAAATCCCGGCGAGGATTCGGGGTCGTCCTGGGATCGCGTGAGCGCCAACTATCTGCAGAATTTCGCCATCCCCCTCGTCCGCGGTCGCTATTTTTCCGCCGCCGACAATGAAACTACCGCGCCCGTAGCCATCGTCAACGAAAGCTTCGTGAAACGCTTTTTCAAAAATGGCGAAGATCCTCTCGACCAGCATTTCGGGCTGGACCTGCCGGAAAATGTCAGCACTTACCGCATCGTAGGAGTCGTTCGCGACGCCAAATTCGCCGGTTTTGCCCTGAACAAACCGGCGCGACCCACCTTCTTCGTGCCTCTCGTGCAAAATGTGGATTATCCCAATCCCTTGATGAAGCGACTTGAGCTGAGCTCCCATTTCATCCGCGGAATCATGCTGGTAACCAGCACTCCCACCGGCACCCTGGAGCCGCTGCTCAACAGAATCCTCGCCGAAGTAAATCCCGACATGACCATCACCAGCGTTCGCACCATGCAGCAGCAGGTGGCCCTCTCCTTCGACCAGGAGCGCGCCGTCTCCAGCCTCGCCGGCTTGTTCGGGATCGTCGCCCTGCTCCTCGCCGCCGTTGGCCTCTACGGCGTCACCGCGTACACCGTGACCCAACGGACCAACGAAATTGGCATTCGTATGGCCCTGGGAGCCGACCGCCCGAAAGTAGTCAAATTAGTTTTGCGTGGTGCGTTCAAGCGTGTGCTACTCGGTCTGGTTCTCGGCCTGCCGCTCGCGGTTGGCGCGGGACGTCTGATCGCCTCAGAACTCTACGGTGTCTCTTCCTGGGACCCCCTGGCCCTCTCGATTTCCGCCGTCGCCCTGGCCATCTGCTCCTTTTTCGCCGCCATCATTCCCGCCAGCCGCGCCGCCTCCATCTCTCCCACGCAAGCTCTGCGGGTGGAGTAGTAGATACGGGCCACCACAAAACCATTGCTTGCTGATTTCCGGGATTGCGCTACATTGAACAGCGGTAGGCTTCGATGCGCGCTCGCCATTCAACCCGCTCGTGTACTTTTCTGGCCAGCGCTGTTCTCGCGCAACCACTGCTGGCTTTCCAGTCTCCGCTTTCAGATGAGTCCTTGCGGGAAGCCTATTTTCTGGGCCAGCGCCGCGATGGTTCGCTTGAGCGCCTCGCGGAAACTTACACTCGCCATTTCCCGTTGCCGGAAACCGGCCCATATATTTCCTCGATAGTTTTGGCGACGCCCTTTCTGGCTGCGGCGCAATTGTCGAGTAAGCAGATCGCCAACTACAGCGCGCAACAGGCCGCCGCGGATCACCGCAAAGCCGGTGAAGAAACCATCCACGTAACCGTGGAAATTCAGCTAACAGTGGCCTATGGGCAATTTCTCAGGGTAGACAACGCTCCCCGGAAATCCCGATCGCGTTCCGATACGCGAGAGGGCCTCGTCGCTCGACCCGGCGATTTCTGGAAAGATTTCGACGTGCAGCTCTCCAGCGGCGACCGCTTGTTGCAGCCGTCAGATGTTGACGGGCATCCCAATTACAATTGCAACAAGGCCAGAGGCTGCACTCTTACCGGCGCGACCCTGCGATACGATTTTTCCGCCGATGCTTTTGCCTCTGATTCGGCCAGCGTTACCGTACAACCGCCGGAAGGCCCCAGCGTTGCGGCCGAGTTTCCCCTTTCCAAATTACGTTAGTGCGGGCCAGCCAAAATTCGTAACAAATCGCGCCGGTAAAGCGTCTACGTAAATAGAATTGGCTAGAAGCTCGAGCCCGCATTACCCTGTTAGTTGCTGCATGCGGCAGGCTCCGGCGAGGGGAGACAACCCTTGAATTCAAAACAAATGAAGCGCAGGCAATTTCTTCAACACGCCGGCGTCGGCCTGGGGGCCGCATGGCTAGGCAAGAGTTTGCTGACGCCCGACGCGTTCGCCAATGCGCCGTGGCTTTCCAAACCGCTGCCGCGAAAGTTTACAGCCGCCGACACCATTACTCTCGGCAACACCGGAATTAAAACCAGCCGCCTCGCAATGGGTACCGGCACAGTCGGCGTCGGTCATCATTCGCATCAAACCGCTCTGGGAGTCGCCGGACTCTCCGCGCTACTTTTAAATGGCTATGAGCAAGGCCTGCGTTTCTTCGACGCCGCCGATTCTTACGGCAGTCATCCGCATGTCGCCGAAGCCCTCAAACATGTTCCGCGCGACAAAGTCACGGTACTCACCAAGACCTGGTCGCGCGACGCCGCCTCCGCGCGCGCCGACCTCGATCGCTTCCGCAAGGAACTGGGCACCGACTATCTCGACGTCTGCCTGATGCATTGCCTCACCGAAGCCGACTGGACCGACCGCTACAAAGGCGTGATGGACGTTCTCTCCGAGGCCAAACAAAAAGGCATCATCCGCAGCCACGGCTGCTCCTGCCACAGCATCGAAGCCCTCCGCGCCGCTGCCAAATCTCCCTGGGTCGAAGTCGATCTCGTGCGCATCAATCCCATCGGCTCGCACATGGACGCCGATCCCGACACCGTTGTGAATGTGCTGAAAGAAATGCACGCGGCAGGGAAGGGAATCGTAGGTATGAAAATTTTGGGCCAGGGCGACCTGCGCAATAAACAGGACGAAGCCGTGAAGTACGCGCTATCGCTCGGCCTGCTCGACGCCTTCACCATCGGCGCCGAAACCCAAGCCGAGCAAAACGACCTGATCCGCAGAATCAGCGCCGCCGCCTAGCTCAAATATTTTTCAAAAAAACGCGATGCCATTCCGGACCCGCCGCTTTTTCCAGGCGGGTGAGGAACCTGCTGTTCGCTGCTCTGTAGTTCACCACCCGTGCTCAACAACAAAAATTTTTCACCGAGCCAGAAATCGCTGCGCCACCTAACCTACGGAATCAGCACAATTTTCCCCGCCGCCCCCGGCTCCAGAATCTCCTTGTGCGCCCGCTCCGCTTCCAGTAAAGGAATTTCTTTCCCCACCACCGGCCGCAACGTCCCGTTCGAAAGTCCGGCATTCAACCCCGCATAAATTTCCCCGGCCTCCTGCTCGCTCACTCCCCACAAGGTAAACGCCCGTATCGAAGCCCGCCGCGACATCAGTTCCCGCGCATTAATCGTCGTCTCCCCACGATTGCCAATCACAATCACCCGCCCATGCGTAGCCAGAAGTTTCAAATCCTTCGGCAAATTCACATTCGCCAGCATTTCCAGAATGATGTCCACGCCTTTGCCGCCCGTACTCTTCAAAATCTCATCTTCATAGCCCGCTTTGGTGTGATTAAAAACGTGCGCCGCGCCTTCCCGCTTGATCAGCTCCAAACCCGCTTCCGTCCCCGCCGTCCCGTAAATCGTCAATCCCATCGCGCGAGCCATCTGCAGCGCCGCTGTACCCACACCTCCACTCGCCCCGTGAATCAATACAGTTTCGCCCGCGCGTGCCTGCGCGGAATGAAACAACGCATGGTACGCGGTGCCGTAAGGAACCCACACCCCCGCGCCCTGCGCGAAGCTGATCTCCTCGGGCAACAGCTGCACCTGCTCTTCCAGCGCCAGTGCGTACTCGGCGTATGCTCCGCTCACAGTTTTCGCCGTGTACACCCGATCTCCCGCTTTTACCTTGGTCACTCCCGCTCCAACCGACTCCACCACGCCCGCGGCATCCGACCCCGGCGTGTACGGGAGTTGCGGTTTGACCGCATAAGTTCCCGCGCGCATGTACGTGTCATAAGGATTGACGCCCGCCGCGCGCACGTGCACCAGCACCTGCCCGGCCGCAGGCGTGGGCGTCGGCACTTCTTCCAGCTTCAAAACTTCCGGTCCGCCAAACTGACTGACGCGTATCGCTCTCATGCAAGTCTCCAGACATTTCAAAGATTTAGATCGTAATCAATCGCAAATACTAAAAATGTTCGTCCACCACCACGGTGGTCACTTCTTTATTCTCGAGCAAACCGGATTCGCGCGCCCACGCGGTAGTCTGCCAGTTGTCCTTGCCTTTTTTCTGCGGAATCCACGGCGGCAAAACCTGTTTCAAGTGCACCGCCAAGCGCAAAAATGTACGGCTCATACATTTTGCGCAGATCGTTCAGTTGTCCGTCCGCCGCGTCCCCGGCGTGCAATTTCAGTGCCATGCCGCGCCAGTGTGTCGCGAATTTTTCGCAGGTCTGACGCGGTCAAGCGGTCTTCCACCAGCCCTCGAGGCGTGGTGCCAAACACCTGCGACAGGTCCACCACCGCGTGCCGCGCGATCGCAAACGTCAGATCCGCCTGTCGCTCGCACGCCACGCCTTCAACGCCGGTCTTCACCAACGCGCAGGTGTCCAGAATCGCCGTCAGCGAAGCAATCCACGATTGGTTGTCGTGCTGCGAACGAAAATAAGCCAGCACCGGATAAGAAAGGTGGCTCTCCATCAACTCCGCGCACCACAATTCCCATTCCGCCAGCAGCTGGTGCAGCGCGGCCTGCCCTTCCGGATAGCTGTAACGCCGCAATAATTCCCCCGCCGTCGGCGGAGTTCCCGCCCGCGCGTCCAGCAGCGAAATATTCACTTCCCGCCGCGAAAACGAACTGTAAATAAACGGCAGGTAGCCCACGATGACGGCGAGAAAGCCATAGCCAAGTCCTGCTTCGCAAATCAGAAGCGTGCGTGAGAGCGCCGAGCGCGGCAGCACATCGCCCAGCCCCAGCGTAAAAAACGTCGTCGCGCTCAGGTAAAAATCCATGGTGAACCCGGCCGTGCCCTCGTGAACGTTGATCGCCGAGCCCGCGCCGTATTGCATCAGCGCAAATCCTGTCACCAGTCCAAATGCCCAGATGGCGATCAGCAGCAACAGCGAACACGGCCCATACCCGCCGAGCAACGCTTCCCGCGTTTTGCGATTGGGAAATTTTCCGACAATCGCTTTCCACAGTGCCCAAGTCGTCCTGTAAAAAAGGCGGGTGACGCGAATTTTGCGAGTGACCCGCCGCGGCAGGATGATCGCTTCAAACGCATCCACAATCATCAACACCACCAGCAATGCGCCGGTAGCGAAAACGATTGGATGAGGGATGAGCGATGGCATTTATTTTCTTAGCTGTTTGCGGTAACTGAAGAGAGAATCGGCCGCTTTACGACTCCAGCCGAGCCGTGACCGTGATTTCCGCTTTGAAAAGTTTCGAGACCGGGCAGCCAGTCTCCGCAGCCTTCACCGCTTCATCAAATTTCGCTTTGTCGGCTCCGGCGATATGCGCCACCAGGTCCAGATGACTCTTCGAAATCGAAAATCCCTCGCCGTCCTTGCCCAGCGTTACCGTCGCGGTGGTCTCCAGTTTCTGCGCGGTCATGCCCGCTTTGCCCAGCTGCCCCGAAAGCGCCATCGTGAAGCAACCCGCATGCGCGGCCGCCAGCAATTCTTCCGGATTCGTGCCCACGCCATTTTCAAAACGCGTGCTGAAAGAATATTGCGCCTGCTTCAACACCCCGCTGTCGGTAGACAGCGTCCCTTTTCCATCCTTCAATCCGCCAATCCATACCGCCGATGCCTTGCGATCCATGAATGCTCCTTGGTGCGCGCTCTGCGCGCTCGCTAAATGTCTAACTCGAGTACAAACTTTCGATTCTGCTCGATTGAGGAAGGGTATATTGGGCCCAGCAGTATGTCGAGCCAGCTCATCAGGATCTCCTCATGATTGAAATTCTTAAACACACCGCGCACCGCCCCTGGCCCTTGCCGCGCGGCCCGTGGATCATGAAGCAGGTCTGGCACGATTTGTTGTTCGCTCACTGGCCGGTCGCGCCGCAGGCGCTGCGCGCGCTCATACCGCCGCATCTGGAAATTGACACCTTCGCCGGGCAGGCCTGGCTCGGCGTCGTGCCCTTTCGCATGTCCGGAGTGCGCCCCCGCGGCGTGCCGCCATGCCTGGTTTTCGCGTTTCCCGGAATTAAACGTGCGTACGTATGTGCAGCGCGACGGTAAACCCGGCGTCTGGTTCTTCAGCCTGGATGCCGCGAACGCTCTTGCAGTCTGGGCTGCGCGAAAAGCATTTCATCTGCCATATTTTTTCGCCGCGATGAAATGCGAGGAAAAAGCGGGATGGATTCACTACGAAGCACTCGAAAATCACAGCGGATCGCCCTCGCTCTGCTGCAAGCGCGCTATCGTGGAGTCGGCGAAACCTTCAACGCGCAGCCTGGAACCATCGAACATTTTCTGACCGAGCGATATTGCCTGTATACCACTGATCGCCAGGGGCGCATCATCCGCTGCGAAATTCATCATCCCGCCTGGCCACTACAACTCGCCGAAGCTTCATTCCAGGAAAACACCATGGCTGTCGCGGCGGGAATCTCACTGGCGGATCAGCACCCTCAACTGCTGCACTTCGCGCGCCGCCAGGAAGTGGTGGTCTGGCCGCCACGGCGATTGGATTTCCGCTAGACAGCTGTCGGGACAGGTAGGTCATTCCGAATCCCTCGCCTTTCCAGACGGGTGAGGAAGCTGCTGTACCTTCCCGTCACCACTTGTGAAAAATAAAAAACGAACCCGCCGCGATCAACCCGAATCCCGCCGCATAATTCCACTTGAACTTGTCCCCCAAATACCAAACCGAAAACACCGAGAAAACAATCAGCGTGATGATTTCCTGAATAGTCTTCAGCTGCGCGGAATTGAATTCGTAAGATCCGATGCGATTCGCAGGCACCTGAAAACAATACTCAAAAAACGCGATGCCCCAGCTGGCCAGAATCACTTTCCACAACGCCTCGCTGCGATATTTCAAATGCCCATACCACGCAAACGTCATAAAAATATTCGAAACAGTCAAAAGCAGAATGGTCCGCATTCGCCCGTATCCTCGCAAAGAATTCTAATAGGCGAATCGGAACCATGAAAGAGGCAGCATGCCTGCCTTTGATCTCCGTTAAGTCGGAAAAAGTTTCAACTCTGCATCCACCAGCCGCAAACGCGGAGGGTCACGTTTCTTTAGGGCGGGTGCGTTTCGTCAACGTGGAAATACTCAAGTCAAGTAAAACTGGCTTTCGGCAGGTAGAAAAAATCTAAACGTTGAGCGTGAGCGAAACCAGATCCGTCCGCACCGGCGGCGGAACAGGCGGCATTTTCGAACGATCCACGGGATTGTAAAGCGTGTCGCGCTCCACCGGCACGCGCCCCGCGGCGCGAATCAAGCGCTCGAGATCCGCGCGCGAAGTAAACTCCGAAGTAGTCGCCCCCGCATCATGATAAATCTTTTCTTCCACCACGGTGCCGTCCAGATCGTTCGCGCCAAATCGCAACGCAATCTGCGCGATCGCCGGCGACAGCATGATCCAGTACGCCTTGATGTGCGCAAAATTATCCAGCAGCAATCGCGACACCGCGATATTCCGCAAATCCGCATAACCGGTCGGCTTGGGAATGTGCGCCAGCGCGGTGTTGTCCGGATGAAACGCCAGCGGAATAAAAGTCACGAAGCCGTGCGTCTGGTCCTGCAGCTCGCGCAGCTTGATCAGATGATCGACGCGCTCTTCTTCCGTTTCCACGTGCCCGTACAGCATCGTGGCGTTGGAATGCAATCCAATTTCGTGCGCCTGGCGCGCGATGCTGAGCCACATCTGCCCGCTGACTTTGTGGTCGCAAATCATTTTGCGCACGCGCGGATGAAAAATCTCCGCGCCGCCGCCGGGCAGCGAATCCACGCCGGCATCCTTCATCTTCTGCAACGTTTCCTTGATGGAAAGCTTGGCGATGCGCGCGAAATAGCCCACCTCCACCATCGTGAACGCTTTGAGGTGCACGCGTGGGGCAGCGCTGCTTCAGCCCGCGAATCATTTCCAGAAAATATTCGAACGGCAGATCGGGATGCAGCCCGCCGACCATGTGAAATTCCGTGGCGCCTTCGCGCACGCCTTGTTCGGCGCGCTGGTAAATTTCTTCGAGCGCAAAAGTGTAAGCGCCGGGCGCGTTGGGATCGCGCCCGAACGCGCACAGTTTGCAGTGCGCCACGCAAACATTGGTGGGATTGATGTGCCGGTTGACGTTGAAGTAAGTGACGTTTCCGTGGCGCTTTTCGCGCACATGATTCGCGAGCCAGCCCACCGCCAGAAGATCCGGCGAGCGATACAGCGAAACCCGTCTTCGTGCGACAGCCGCTCGCCCGCCAAAACTTTGTCGGCAATCGGCTTCAAACGCTGATCGGTGATGAGCAATTCAGCCACGTTTACCATGTATCCTCGGCTGTCACGCAGCAATCGGCAATTTTCGCTCCGGTTTCAAACTTTTCGAAAGCTTTCAAACGCGCCAAAGCGCCACCGCCGCGCCCCAGAACAATAAGAACGACATACTAATATAACCGTTCATGGCGAAAAACGCAGCGTCCAGCTTGCTCAAATCGTCGGCTTTCACCAGCGAATGTTCGTAGGCCAGCAGCGCCGCGACGACGGCGATGCCCGCCCACGCCGGCCACGGCAGCGCGAAACTCGCCGCCAGCCACGACCAGCAAAATCACCACGCCGACATGCATCACGCGCGCGATCAGCAGCGCCTTCGCCACTCCGAATCGCTGCGGAATCGGAAAACAATCCCGCGCTGCGGTCGTAACTCCATGTCCTGGCACGCATACAAAACGTCGAATCCGCCGACCCACAACGTCACCGCCGCGCACAGAATCAACATGCGCGGATCGAAGCCGCCGGTGATGGCGATCCACGCCGCCGCGGGAGAAATGCCCAGCGCAAAGCCGAGAAAAAGATGCGACCAGGTCGTGAATCGCTTGGTGAAGGAATAAAAAAACAAAATCGCCAGCGCCAGCGGCGCCAGTTTCAGCGCCAACGGATTCAGTTGCCACGCCGCGACAAAGAAAACCGCCACCGCGATCAGCGTGAAGGTCCACGCGAACGAAACCGAAAGCGCTCCCGTAGCCAGTGCCCGCTGTTTCGTCCGCGGATTTTCCCGGTCGTAGCGCAGATCCACAATGCGATTGATGGTCATCGCGGCCGAACGCGCCGACACCATCGCCACGATCATCCACAAAATTTGACGCAGCGTCGGCCAGCCGTGATGCGTCGCGCGCGCGCCCAGCAACGCTCCCGTCAGCGCAAACGGCAAGGCAAACACCGAGTGCTCGAACTTGATCATCTCGAGCACAATCTTGATTCGTCCTGGATTTTTTAACGCTGCGGAGATCCGAGTCACGAGTGCCAAGGTCTGCGGTGCTGCGTCGCCACTCAGAGCCTCGCGCTTTTCTTCGCCTGCCGCTTCGAGCGCCGCGCTGCCATGCCAGCGATACATTTCTTCCTGCGGCAATCCGATCTGCGCCAGCACGCGGCAAACATACTGCGTCACCAGATCGTCGATCGTTTTCGGCTGGTGATAAAATGCCGGAATCGCCGGCATGATCACCGCGCCGGCTTGTTGCGCGCGCAGCATATTTCGTCAGATGAATGCGATTGAACGGCGTGTCGCGCATGCACAACACCAGCTTGCGATTTTCTTTCAGCATCACGTCGGCAGAGCGCGCCACCAGATCGTCGCTGATGCCGTTGGCGATCGCCGCCAGCGTTCCCATCGAGCAGGGAATCACCATCATCGCATCCACTTCGTAGCTTCCGCGACGCGATCGACGCGCCAATATCTTTGTTCGGCAATCACTTCGATTTTCGTCGAAGCTTTTCCCAGAATCCGCGCGGGCAATTGCTTCAAATCCCCGACGGAATCCCCAATTCTTCCGCAAAAAGCCGCTGCCCGGTCTCGGTGACCACCAGGTGAATGCGCTCGACGCGCGGATCCGCATCCAGCATTGCCAGCGTTTTCTGCGCCAGAATCGCGCCGCTGGCTCCGGTCACACCCACGGTTACGATTTGTTTTTCGTCGCGTCATCCATCAGTATTTTCGTAGTGTCGAGGGATACATTCAGTGTCGCAACGCGCTTACAGCCAAGTCAAGATTCGCCGCGTGCACCATGACGAATCAGCGAATCCAGCATCCACCGCTCCCGCTATTCCCAAACGGATGTACATCGCCAATTCGCGCATCGTTGTACTCTATGATCCCGGCTCCAGGAGACCATTGGACCAACGCTGAACCGATGCAAATCGTCGTGGACTTCATCAAGCGCATCAACGCCGGAAACGTCGATCAGCATCGTGCGAGTTGATGACCGAAGACCACATTTTTCAGGACGCCCTCGGAAAACGCTTCATCGGCCGCGAAACCCTTCGCCGACGGCTGGAAACAGTATTACGCAGAGGTTGCCGACTACAAAATCCGCGGCGAACATTTTTTTGTAGATAAAAATCTCGTCGCTGTCTTTGGCACCGCCAGCGGCACCAGCAAGCGCGACGGCAAATTCTCCCGGCGAAGGCTTCTGGGAAATCCCCGCGGCCTGGAAAGCCGCGGTGCGCGACGGCCAGATCGCTGAGTGGTGCGTTTACGCCGAATCGTCCGTAGCTAACCCTCCGCCGGGAATAATTGCTCGACACCGCAACGAATAACATTATGACCGAATCTGAACTGCTGAAATTGCTCGACGCGGTGCGCTCCGGCTCTCTGCCCCCGCAAAAACGCGATGAGCGCCTGAAAAATCTTCCGTTTGAAGACCTGGACTTCGCCAAAGTGGATCATCACCGCGCCCTGCGCCAGGGCTTCGCGGAAGTTGTCTTCGGAAAAGGCAAAACGCCCGATCAAGTCGGCACAAATCGTGAAATCCCTGCTGGGCGCGCCAGCCCAACGACCTCAAAATGTTTTAGTCACCCGCGCCGACACCAAAATGTTCGCCGCAGTCAAACGCGTCAGCGGGAAAAAATAGCGGCAAAGTGCAATTCCATCCGCTCTCCGGCGCCATCACCATCGAACGCAACAAAGAAATCACCGGCAAAGGCACCATCGCGGTGGTCTCCGCCGGCACCAGCGATATTCCCGTCGCCGAAGAAGCCCTGCTCACCGCCCGCCTCATGGGCAATCGCGTCGAGCATCTCTACGACGTCGGCGTCGCCGGCATCCACCGCCTGCTGAAACACAGCGAAGACCTGACCGAAGGCTCGCGTGATTATTTGCGTCGCCGGCATGGAAGGCGCGCTGCCCAGCGTGGTCGGCGGCCTCGTCGCCGTCCCGGTCATCGCCGTCCCCACCAGCGTCGGCTACGGCGCCAGCTTCGGCGGCGTCGCCGCCCTGCTCGGCATGCTCAACAGCTGCGCCTCCAACGTCACCGTCGTCAACATCGACAACGGCTTCGGCGCCGCCCGCGTAGCCAGCCAGCATCAACCACCTCTAGCCTGGCCTCGAACCCCATCCACTCCAAAACTCGTCAGCCAAAACTTACCGCCATCAAACGCTTATCCGGCTACCAACCTGTATCGCCCGTGGTTTTGTGCTTATTAACAATAAGTAAGTCAATAAACGCAGTACCTACCTACAGGTTTAATTCACGAGTACGATCGCATTCCGAACCCGCCGCCTTTTCCAGGCGGTGAGGAACCAGCTGCTTCTCAACAAAGATCCCATAAACCACGGTACGTCTACACCCTATGCCAGCCGCTCCCGAACCCTTTCTAACACCGGCGTAATCAAAAATCACGAGCGCCGCATCGGCTCGAGCACATCCAGGCCAGACAGCTTCTACCTGTCGAGCCAGCCCAAACCTAAATCTGCAGTCCATTCAAATCTCGTCGACCTCCACGCCGCCTCTCACGAAACGTAAATAAAAGCATATCGTCGCGTAAGAAAATCCGCCAGATTCGAAAACAGCTCGCAAAATTTCATCTGGGATCTCGCCACACTGCCAAATGAAACAGCCTCACGCAGCAATAAAAACTCGATGGCGATGCCAACTCCGCTGTCTCTGGCCAGGCGGGTGACGAATCGACCTTCTCAGTTCGCGCCCGCGCATTTCAGACAACTCCATCCGCTACACGGTTCAACAAAACTTTCATGACCCGCGCTGTTGCGCAAATGCGATCGCCGCGGAGCCTCGCTCAACGAAAATGTTCGTGTGATCAGCGGAATGGATCCACCTTTTTCGACCGCAACAATTTGATCGCTTCGTCAAACGGCCCGCAACGCGACCCGATCAACGTAATTTCCTTCACCACCAGCGGCCAAGTCTCCACCGGCGCCGCGCCATGAAACGTGGACTTCAAAACTAAAGTCCCGCGCGGCTCAGTCATCTGCCGCGCCAGAGCCAAGCCCGAAGGCGACCCAGTCGCCTCCACCACCAACCGCAAAATTATCTTTCACCCGCTTCAAATCCGACGCGTCGCCGCGAACCACTCGCGTTTCAATTTTGGCCGCCGCAGCCAGCCGCAATTTGTCTCTGTGCTTTCCGTACATCACCACCCGCGGCAAACGCCGTTCGCAGACACTCGCGCGATCAATTGCGCCAACTTGCCGTCGCCCAGCACCGCCGCCGCGCGAAACTGTTTCACGTTCACCTGCTGCAGAATCTCGCACGCCGCCGCCAGTGGCTCCGACAAACACCGCCTGCTCGTCGCTGATCGACGCCGGAATCACATGCAGATTCTCCAGCGGCAGCGCCAGATATTCCGCGAACGCCCCGTCATGCCTCACAATCCCCAGCACCGTCCGCCGCGCGCAATGCGTCTTCAGCCCGCGCTTGCAAAACGCACACACCGGCCGGTAACCGTACGCCGAACACGACACGTTGATTTCCCCAGTCACCCGCTGCCGAATCCATTTCGTTTTCTCTTTAGCAGAAACTCCGCTGACCTCCGCCACTTCGCCGACAAATTCGTGCCCCGGCACGCCGCGAAAATCGTGGTACCCGCGCAAAATCTCCACATCGGTATTGCAAATTCCCGCCAGCCGCACGCGCACCAGCGCCCAGCGCGGCCGCAAGCGCGGCAAGGGTTTTTTCTGCGCGACAAGTTGTTGGTTTCGAACGGTGAAGGCCAGCATGAGTGATGGCAACTCAGCGCGAGCGCCGCGGCAAGAGCGTCGCAGCGAGTTGCGCCTCCTGCTCCGGAAAAACGGTGCGCAAGTCGAAAATCACGCGATCTTCTTCTACGCGCGCAATCACCGAGACGCCGGAGGCCGGCCGCCGCAACCGCCGCTCCAGCTTGCGCTGCCGAATACCGCGCGCTGGCGACGCAAATCAATTTCGTCGGCAACGTCTGGTCCGGCGTCGACCCGCCGCCCGCCAACGAAAACCCATCCGCAATTTCCATCTGCGTCGCAGCGCTCGGCCCCATCGCCGGCAGCACCGCCTTCAGCCGTCCACAAAATTCTTCCGCGCGCACCTGCAGCTCTGCCACCGTCACGCGAATCATCCGCTGCGCGGGAATTTCCTCCCACGCCGAACGCAGATACGCATTCAGCGTCACTTCCAGCGCCGCAATGGTCAGTTTGTCCACGCGCAGCGCGCGAAACAGCGGATGCCGCCGCACCCGCTGCACCAATTCTTTTTTCCCCGCGATGATTCCCGCCTGCGGCCCGCCCAGCAATTTATCTCCGCTGAACATCACCAGCGAAACTCCCGCCTCAATGCTGTGCCGCACCGTCGGCTCCGCGAAGCCGCTGCTCGGCCAGATCCACCAGCGAGCCGGAGCCCAGATCCTCCACCAGCGGCACCCCAGCTGCGCGCGCTCAAGCGCCACCAACTCCGCCAGCGACGGCTTCTCCGCAAACCCGGTAATTTTAAAATTGGAGGGATGCACCCGCAGCAGCACGCGCGTGTTTTCGTTTATCGCGCTTTCGTAATCGCCCGACGCTGGTCCGGTTGGTGGTCCCCACTTCCCGCAAAATCGCGCCGCTCTGCGCCATGATTTCCGGAATGCGAAACCCATCGCCAATTTCAATCAACTCGCCGCGCGACACAATCGCTTCGCCGCCACTTCGCCAGCGCCGCCAGCACCAGCAACACCGCCGCCGCGCAGTTGTTCACCACGATCGCGTCTTCCGCGCCGGTCAGGCGCGCCAGCAATTCGCCGCGTGTGCTCGTCGCGCTTCCCGCGCGCCCCAGCTTCCAGGTTGTATTCCAGATTGCTGTATTGCGTCGCGGCATTTCTAATCGCGTCCACGATCGCGCCGGAAAGCGGCGCCCGCCCCAGATTGGTATGCAGAATCACCCCGGTAGCATTGATCACCGCCTGCAGCGAAGGCCGCAGCAATCGTCCGGCCTCCGCCGCGATCAATTCTTCAATCGAATCCGCCTCCAGCGCCGCGCACCGCCAGACGTTTCGCCCGCCGTAATCCGCCCGCGCAGTTCCGCCAGACATCTCCCGCGTCAGCTTCACCAGTAATCGCGATCCAGCAGTTTGCCAGTCGCCGCCAACCCCGGCCGCAAAAGCAGTTCGTCCACAGAAGGCAATCCGCCGCAACAACTCCGCCTGTTCCGCGGAAAGCGCAGGCTTGCCAATGCGCGATCCGGTAGCTCGAATCTTGCGAGTTTTGCGGGCGTCCACGGCCCTATTTCAGCACACGCAGCGCCCCACCGCAATAACGCTCCGACGGACTCGCCAAGCCTCGCCAACTCGTGGCCCGTGTTCGTATCCGTACGGTACCCCTTTCGCACCGCCCCAGTACCCCCTCGATTGACCACCGCCGACCGCTCCTTCTAGCATTGAGTATAGAGGCTCCGCCCGTGGCCGTCACCTCCTCCATTGACGAAGAACTGAACCAGTTCGAGCGCGACATTCGCCAACTCAAGATCGAATACGACCAGTATTTTGGCGGCGGCCGCAAGCGCCCGCCCACCGAAATCGAGTGGCGCCTCGAGCTGTTGGCCAAGCGCTATGCCGAGCGCGGCGGCGAACTCAAATTCGGCCAGCGCTTCCGCTACAACAACCTCACCCAGACCTACGCCAAATATAAAGACATTTTCCGCAAGCGCCTGCAGCAGAAAGAAGAAGGCAAAGTGCAGCGCCACTTCGGCGCCGCCGCGAAAAAAATTGAAAGCGAGCGCGCCCAGAAAGCCGCGGGAACGCCGCTGCGCCGGCTACCGCAGGCTGCCGACGCCACAGCCGCCGCCGCAGCAGCAGCCAGCTCTGGCTCCCGCCGCATTTCGCATGGTGTGCTCCAAGCCGGAGCAGGAGACCGAAAAAATCGCCGAGCTCTACGAGGCCTTTCGGCAAGCTAAAGCAAAACGCCGGCGAAGCCACCGACAAGCTCACCCGCTCCAGCTTTCAACGAATTCGTGTTGAAAAAGACCAAAGACCTGCAAAAGCAAAAAAATTGCCACGACGTCGAATACGTCGTGGAAGTCCTCGAAGGCCACGTGAAACTAAAAGCCCTGGTGAAGTCCTAGTTCTGCCCGTTGTTTCGCGTCACTGGCATCGATCTGCATCTTTCCTCAGCCGAGAGTTTTCCAACGCCACATTTTTCCTTTTGCCGCGGGTGTGCGACGCTTACACTGTTGTGCTTTTGTCCGGGAGGAAGTACATGGCAGTGCAGCGCGCACTGATCAGTGTATTTGACAAAACCGGCATTCTGGAATTCGCCAAGCGGCTCGCCGCGCTGCGCATCGAAATTCTCTCCACCGGCGGCACCGCCAAACTCTTGCGCGACGCCGGCGTCACCGTGAAAGACGTCTCCGAATTTACCGGCTGGCCGGAAATGCTCGGCGGACGCGTAAAAACGCTGCATCCCAAAGTGCACGGCGGCTTGCTCTTCCGCCGCGGCCACGCGGAAGATCAGAAGCAAGCCGCCGAACACGGCATCGCGCCCATCGATCTGGTGGTCGTGAATCTCTATCCCTTCGCCGAAACCGCCGCCAAAGCAAATCTCACCGCCGGAGAGCTGATCGAAAACATCGATATCGGCGGGCCCACCATGCTGCGCTCCGCCGCAAAAAATTTCGAAAGCGTCACGGTCATCACCGATCCCGCCGATTACGATCGTGTAGCCACGGAACTGGAAGCCGACAAAGACACTTCGCTCGCCACCCGCCTCGATCTGGCGCGCAAAGTTTTCGCCGCCACCTCCACCTACGACGGCATGATCACCACCGAACTCGAGCGCCTCTCCGCCGAAACCGCACATCCGTCGAGCTCAGCGAAAAACAGCCTCTGCCGCAGCGTTTGCATATCGCTCTGCGAATCCAGCAACCGCTGCGCTACGGAGAAAATCCTCACCAGGCCGCCGCTCTCTACGTTCCCGCAGGCAGCGCGCCGCGCGGACTCGCCGCCGCCAAACAACTCCAGGGCAAAGAACTCTCCTACAATAATTTCGTCGATCTCGAAGCGGCCCGCAGCCTGGCCGCCGAATTCCAGCGCCCCGCCGCCATCATCATCAAGCACAACAATCCCTGCGGCGCCGCCGAACAGGAGACCCTTCTCGACGCCTACCTAAAAGCGCTGGCCAGCGATCCCGTCTCCGCGTTCGGCGGCGTGCTGGCCTTCAACCGCGTCGTGGACGCCGCCACCGCCGAAGAAGTCGCCAAACTTTTCGTCGAATGCATCGCCGCGCCCGGCTTCGACGAAGCCGCGAAAAACTTTTCGCCGCCAAAAAAAATCTCCGCCTGCTGCGAACTTCCCGGGAACGGTTTGGAGCCCGACCGGGAACTACAGTTGAAGCGCATCCTGGGCGGCATGCTGGTGCAGCAGCCGGACCTCGGCGAAATTAACGAGAGCGAGCTGCGCACCGTCACCAAACGCGCCGCCACCGCCGAAGAAATGTCCACGCTGCGCTTCGCCTGGAAAGTTTCGAAGCACGTGAAATCCAACGCCATCGTGTTCGCCAAAGACAACGCCACGCTCGGCGTCGGCGCCGGCCAGATGAGCCGCGTGGATTCCGTGAAACTCGCGGTCATGAAGGCGCAAGTCCTCGCTGCAGGGCAGCGTGGTGGCCTCCGACGCCTTCTTCCCATTTCCCGACGGCGTCGAAGAAGCCGCCAAAGCCGGCGCCACCGCGGTCATTCAGCCCGGCGGCTCGGTAAGAGATACCGACGTGATCGCCGCCGCCGACCGCCTGGGCATGGCCATGGTCTTCACCGGCATGCGCCACTTCCTCCACTGAACAGTATCGAAGCGCCGTTCACCAAGACGTCAGAATTTCGTCGCGCTCGGCGCATCACAAATAGGCAGCCATGTACACCGTGCCGCAACATCTGACTCATCCGTGACCACCGCTGGAAACGACCGCGCCTTTCACTTTTGACCGCACTACAGGCGCATGGGATACTTTCTTTTTGGGGCTTTCATGAACTCTCAACGAGTGCTTCTCGCATTTCTCGCGGCCTGCCATCGGCGCCGCCGCCACTTTCGCCCAGACGTCCACGCCGGCTCCCGCTCGCCGCCGCCACCTCGCAGGACAAATGCCGCCGCGATGCCCAACGAGCAAGCCACCGCGTCCTCTCCTGAAGTCGCCAAAACTCCCTCGCGCGCCGACGCCTATTACAACTTCACGATGGGCCACATCTACGAGCAGCAATACGAAACCACCAGCAAGCCCGAATACGCCACGCAGGCCATCGACGCTTACAAAAAAGCCTACGCGCTCGATCCCAAATCTCCGGTAATCGGCGAACGCCTCGCCGAAATGTATTGGAAAGCGCAGCGCACTCACGAAGCCGTCACCGAAGCGCAGGCACTGCTCAAGCGCGATCCCAACGACATTCAGTCGCGCCGCCTGCTCGGCCGCATTTATCTGCGCAGCCTCGGCGATTTCAGCGTCGGCAACGGCCAGTCCGAAGTTGTCGGACGCGCCATCGAGCAGTACGCCGAAATTTACCGCCTCGATCCCGGCGACGCCGAATCCGCGCTCTGGCTCGCGCGCCTCTATCGCCTGCGCAACGAACACGACAAAGCCGAAGCCGTCCTGCGCGGCATGCTGAAGGAAGATCCCGACAACGAGCCGGCCATCGAGCAGCTCACCCAGCTGCTCCTCGACGAAGGCAAAGCCCCCGAAGCCATCGCGCTGCTCGAAGAAGTAACCTCGCGCTCGCCTTCGCCCGCGATGCTCGATCTTCTCGGCGACGCTTACACGCAATCGCACGACCTGCCTAAAGCGGAAGTCGCCTATCGCAAAGCCACCGAACTTGATCCCTCCGAACTCAGCCACCAGCGCGGTCTCGGCCAGACCCTCATGGCCGAAGAAAAATATTCCGACGCCCTCGCCGTCTACCAGAAATTGACCGACCTGATGCCTGATGACGCCGACATTTATCTCCGCATGGCGCAGATTTACCGCGAGCTTCATCAGCTCGACAAAGCCGAAGACAATCTCGTCAAAGCCCGCCAGTACGCTCCCGGCAGTCTCGAAGTCATGTACAACGAAGCCATGTTGTACCAGGCGCAGGGCCGCAACGAAGATGCCATTCGCGTGCTTTCCGACGCCGTCACCGGCATCAAAGCCCAGCAGCAGGGCTTGCCTTCGCGCGCCCGCTCGCTCGCCATTCTTTACCAGCAACTCGGCCAGCTTTATCGCGACACGCAAAATTATCAGGCCGCCATCTACACCTATCAGGAGCTTGGCCGCCTCGGTGATGAAGAAGATCGCCGCGCGCGCCTGCTGCATGATGGATATTTATCGCGCCGCCAAAGATTTGCCGAAGGCGCTGCAGGCCGGCAAGGAAGCCGTCGCCAAATATCCCGGCGATCTTCCGCTGCGCTCCAGCGAAGCTTTGCTTCTCGGCGAAAGCGGCCAGACCGACGAAGGCGTCAAGATGCTGCGCACTCAGCTCACCGGCAAGCCCGGCGACCGCGAAGTTTATCTGAACATCGCGCAGGTCTACGAGCGCGGCCGCCACTACAAAGAAGCCGAAGAAGCCGCCAAAGCCGCCGAAGTTTTGCCCGGCCAGCCGCGCGACAACGAAATGGTCTGGTTCCTGCTCGGCGCCATTTACGAACGCCAGAAATTTTTCGATCGCGCCGAAGAACAATTCAAAAAAGTGCTCGGCCGTGAATCCCCGCAACGCGCCGGTGCTCAATTATTACGGCTACATGCTGGGCGATCTCGGCATTCGCCTCGACGAAGCCGAATCTCTGGTCCAGCGCGCGCTGAAGGAAGAACCTTTCAGCGGCGCCTATCTCGACAGCCTCGGCTGGATTTACCTCAAGCAAAATAAGTTCGGCGAATGCCGAAACCACTCTGCGCAAAGCCCTCGAGCACGAAAGCCACGACGCCACTATCCACTCGCATCTCGGCGATTTGTACGCCAAGACCGGCCGCCCCGAGATGGCCGCCGCCGAATGGGAAAAATCGCTCGTGGAATGGAAGCGCTCGCTGCCCGCCGACATCGAAACCGATAAAGTCGCCGAGCTCGAAAAGAAGCTCTCCCAGACCAAGCATCGCGTCGCGCAGAAATCCTCTGCGCAGGAAGCCAAGCCCCAATAGGCGCATGCGCGAAGTACGCATCCCCTCCTTCGCAAAAATAAATCTGCGCCTCGATATTTTGGGAAAGCGTGCCGACGGCTATCACGAGCTGCGCACCATTTTTCAGACCATCTCGCTCCACGATGAATTGCGCCTGCGCACCAGCAAAAGCTCGCGACATCTCGCTCACCATTCACGGCAACGACGCCCTCGCCGCGCGAGCCTGTCGAAAAAAATCTCGCCTACCGCGCCGTTGACGCTCTGCGCCGCGAACTGAAAATCCGCACCGGCGTCGAAATCGATCTGCACAAAACCATCCCTGTCCGGCGGCGGCCTGGGCGGCGGCTCCAGCAATGCCGCAGCCGCGCTGTTCGGCTATCTGCAGCTCGATCGAAACGAAACTGCCCCATCGCAGTCCTGATTGAACTCGCCGCTTCTCTCGGCGCCGACGTCCCCATCTTCCTCTTCGGCGGGCGCGCCCTCGGCGCCGGACGCGGCGACGAAATCTACCCTCTCCCCGACATCGCCAAACTCACCCTCCTCGTCGTCGTCCCCACGCGATATCCGCGTCCCCACTCCCGACGCTTTTCGCTGGCTCAATGCCCCGCTGCGCAACGCCGCCACGTTGACAAAACTGGCCGCAGACCCTAAACTTTGGAAGTTCTGTGCTCTGTCCTGGAGCGCGCAGGGAACCGGCCTTTCGAACGATTTCGAAGAGCCTGTCTTCCAGCGCCATAACCGGCTTGATCAAATCAAGCGGGTTTTGCTTCAAAAAGGAGCTGCAGAAGCCTCGCTGGCGGGTAGCGGTTCGGCGGTGTTTGGAGTTTTCCCGAGCCCAGCGATGGCGCGCCGAGCCGCTGTTGGGTTTCCGCACGACCAGACCTTCGTTTGCGAAACTATTTCGCGCGACAGGTATGTCCGCGCCGTCAAAGGTGCGCGTGTCGTTCGTTGAGCCGCAGCGTCCTCTCGTGTCCATCCATGTGTAAATACATTGGTGCCTTTGCTGAAAGTGCATCTCGATTCGCGACCACTTGATGGTCCAGGAGCGCGCGCCTCGTGGATGACGATCGCTTCAAAATATTTTCGGGCACCGCGCATGTGCCGCTGGCCGAAAATATCTGCAGCAATTTGAACGTGACCATCGGCAAGGCCCTGCTGGGCCGCTTCAGCGACGGCGAGATTTATTTTCAGATTCTCGAAAACGTTCGCGGCGCGGATGTTTTCGTGGTGCAGCCCTGCTGCTATCCGGTGGACAACCACCTGCTGGAGCTGCTGCTCATGATCGACGCCTTCAAGCGCGCGTCGGCGTGGCGAATTACCGCGGTGCTGCCGTATTACTGCTACGCGCGGCAGGATCGCAAAGACAAGCCGCGCGTTCCGATATCCGCGAAGCTGGTCGCCGACTTGCTGGAAACGGCGGGAGCCAGCCGCGCGCTGACGCTGGATTTGCACGCGCCGCAGATTCAGGGCTATTTCGACGTGCCGGTGGATCACTTGTACGGCTCGCCGGTGCTGGTCGAATATTTCCGGCAGATGAATCTTGCCGGACTTGACCGTGGTTTCGCCCGATGCGGGCGGCGTGGAGCGCGCGCGCTCCTTCGCCAAGAAACTTGGCGCTCCGCTGGCCATCGTGGATAAACGCCGCGTGGATGTGGACGTCAGCGAAGTGATGAACCTGATCGGAGACGTTCGCGGGCGCAGCGCTTTGATCGTGGACGACATCATCGATACTGCCGGCACGCTGGTGAAAACCGCCGAAGCGCTGATGCGCGAAGGCGCCACGCAGGTTTTCGCCGCCGCCACTCACGCGGTGCTTTCGGGCCCGGCGGTCGAGCGCATCGAAAAGTCGTGCATCAAGCAGGTGGTGGCCACCGATTCCGTGCCGCTCAGCGAAGCGGCCGCCGAAGATTGACGAAGTTGAAAGTGTTGAGCGTGGCGGATTTGCTGGCTCGCGGCATTCGCTCGATTCACGAAGAAACGTCGATCAGCGAATTGTTTATTTGAGTTTTAGAGCGACGATTGCACCACGGAATTGCTTAGCAACACCAGGGAAGGAAATGAAGATGGCTCAGGAAAAAATCGTAGTGGAAGCGGCCGCGCGCGCCAAGCGCGGCAAAAACGAAGCGCGCCGGTTGCGGCTGACCGGCAAAGTTCCTGCCGTGTTGTATGGCGGCAAGGGCGAAGCCATCACCCTGGCGGTCAACGCCAAGCAGCTTGGCGCGATCTTCCGTTCCGAGAGCGGCCACAACACTTTGTTCCAGGTGGATCTCAGCGGCAAGCACGAACCCGCCATCCTGAAAGATTGGCTCGTCGATCCGGTCACCGGCAACTTGCTCCATGTGGATCTGCTTCGCGTCGCCATGGACGTGCGCATGCGCGTCAAAGTTCCGGTGCACACCTTCGGCGAACCCGCCGGCGTGAAAGCAGCAGGGCGGCGTCTTCGAAATGGTCACGCGCGAAGTGGAAATCGAATGCTTGCCCGCCGAAATTCCGACGGAATTCAAGGCCGACGTCAGCGGCTTGATGATGGGCCAGCAGTTGCGCGCCAGCGATTTGCGATATCGACGCAACATGCAAGCTGGTCACCGATCCGGAGCGCGTTCTGGCGCACGTCGTGGCTCTGCGCGTTGAGGAAGAGAAGCCCGCCGACGCCGTGGCCGCCGATGCCGCAGCGCCTGCCGAGCCCGAAGTCATCAAGAAGGGCAAGAAGGAAGTCGAAGGCGAAGAGGGCGAAGAAGCCGACGCCAAGGGCAAGGCCGAGAAGAGCGACAAGGGCGGGACAAAAAGAAGTAACGCGCCGGTCCTTGCAGCTTGCTTGGCAAAATGTTGCGGCTGCGGAGACTGCGAAGTGTATGCGGCTGATTGTTGGACTTGGCAATCCCGATCCGGAGTATCAGTGGACGCCGCACAATCTGGGCTTCATGGCCGTGGATGAACTGGCGAACCGCGCCGGGATTCGCGTTTCGCGCCCGGAAGGCAAGGCGCTGGTGGGCCGCGGCAAGCTGGCGGGAGAAGAAGTCCTGCTGGCCAAGCCGCAAACGTACATGAATCTGAGCGGCATTTCGGTTCGCGAGTTGCTGGAGAAGTACGAGCTGGGTCCGCAGCGATTTGCTGGTGATGTGGGACGAAGCGCAGTTGCCGCTGGGCACGATCCGCATCAGCGGCGACGGCAGCGCCGGCAGCCACAACGGCGCGAAGTCGGTGATCGGCTCGCTGGGCACGCCAGCATTCGCGAGATTGCGGCTTGGTTGCGCGCCCGAGCATGAGGTCAGCAGCCGCAAGGAATATGTGCTGCGGCCGATGCGCAAGGCGGAGCTGGAAGTCGCGGCGGAGATGATTGGCGAAGCTGGCGACGCGGTGGAAATGATCCTGGCGCAGGGCATCGATGCGGCCATGAACAAGTACAACCGGCGCAAGGAACCGCAGCCGGACGGAAGCGAAGCGGAAAGTTAGAAAGAGTTTTGCCGGGCGCTGCTGCATCAAGGCCCGGAAAGAAGAGAAACGAGGTCATCATGGAAGAGCGGCTATACGATTTGATTTTTATCGCGCGTCCCGCGACGGCGGAAGAAGACGTCAAGAAAGTGCTCGCCGTCATCGAGCACGCCTGCCGCGAAAAAGGCGGCAAGGTCGAGAAGGCCGAGCACCTGGGGCACGCGCAAGCTGGCCTATCGCGTGGCCAAGCACCGCGAAGGCATGTACTACTACCAGCAGATTCGCACTTCGCATCCGCGATCTGATCGCCGAGCTGGAGCGCCGCCTGCGCGTGCAGGACGCCGTCATCAAGTATCAGACCGTGCGCCTGGATGAAGATTTGAAGCGCCAGAAGAAGCTGGTGGAGCAGCGCGACAAGCGCACCGCGCGCCGTCCGCGCCGCGCCACGGCTCCCGCCGCCGTCCGGCAGCTCCGCATCCGCGCCGCCGCCGGCTCCGCAGCTCCGGCCGCGCCGAATCGCGCTCCGGCGAGCTAGTTTCAGAATCGATCGTAGCTGGCTGATTAGAGAATGAGTTGCCTGAGATTAGAATTTTGTTGAGATCGATTTTGCGGTTCAAGTGAAAGGGTGGCAGGTATGGCAGAGGAACAGAAACAGGCATCAGCGCCCAGCGGCGGACCTGCCGCGGCAGTGATGGATGGCGGTCGGTCGCACGGTGGCGGCCACAGCGGCGGCGGACACAGTGGGGAGGCCACAGCGGCGGCGGTCACGGCGGCCCGCGGCGTGAAGGCGGCCCCGGGGCGGTGCGGTGGTCCCGGCGGACCGCGCCGCGGCAAGCGCCAATATTTTCGCAAAAAGAAAGTCTGCAAGTTTTGCGTCGAGAAGATGGACTTCATCGACTACAAGCGCGCCGACATCCTGTCGCAGTTCGTGCAGGAGCGCGGCAAGATTCTGCCCCGCCGCATGACCGGCGTGTGCTCGCGGCACCAGCGCTGGCTGGGCGTGGCGATCAAGCGCGCGCGCAACATCGCGTTGCTGCCGTTCGCCGGCAGCGCCGCGGGCACGCAGCAGCCTCGCGTCAGTGCCAGCTCCGCAAGCTGCGCGCAGGCGGCATCATCCGCGACCGCCAGCACCGGCAGCGCCTGCTACGCCGGCAACACCTGCGCGCCGCGACACCAGCGCCGCAGCATCGGCTGCCACGCAGCGCCGGACAGCTACCAGCGTTCTAACGCAGCGGCCTCACTGTCAGCGTAATCATGCCGCGTACGACATGCGAAGAGTATCAACGAAATTCAGGAGCTAGAGGAAACAGCACATGCAAATTATTCTTCAGGAAGATATCGAAAAGCTTGGCCATCGCGGCGACGTCGTCACCGTCAAGCCCGGTTACGCGCGCAATTTTTTGTTGCCGCGCAAGCTCGCCGTCGAAGCCAGCGCCGGCAATCTGAAAGCCATCGAAAAGATTCGCGCTTCGCTGGCGAAAAAAACCGCCACCGAAATGGAAGCCGCGCAAAAAGCACGCCGCGGCTCTGAACGGTGTCGAGCTCAGCTTCACGCGCAAGACCGGCGAAAACGATCAGCTCTTCGGCTCGGTCACCACCGGCGACATTGCCGATGCGCTCGAAGCCAAGGGCTTCAAAATCGACAAGCGCCAGATCCACACCGCCGGAACCCATCAAGGCCCTCGGAGACTTTCGCGCCACGGTAAAAGTTTTCCGCGATATTACCGCCGAAGTCAAAGTCCAGGTACAGAAAGAAGAACAAGCTCAGTGACGCAGTGTCATTCAAATAGCCCAGGTGCCCGACGTGTCGCAGTCGCACATTAGCTGGGCTTTTGTTTTCATCCTCTGCATCACGAAAAATGTTTTGTAACAAGAAAATTATTTTCGCCAAAAACTTTTCCTACAATTTCCGACAGTCGATGCACAGATTCAAAGATTCGATTTGCGTTGACGCCGCGCATTCATTCCGCGCACAATGCGCTTCATTAATTTACTTCGGTTCGGGTGCAATCCAGTTTCTAATCTGTAAGCGTCCACCAACTCGAAAATTTAGTTTCGCTTGCCTTGCCAACCGGCAAAATGCTACAAATTCGCCTAGGCGAAGAGAAAGCGAAATAGGAGTCAGATCGCACAAAATAGCCATGCCTGCCGACACCGTTCTCGAAAAGCCCCTCCCCAATAATCTCGACGCCGAACGTTCCGTCCTCGGCGCCATCATCCTCGATAACAACGCGCTCAATCCCGCCGTCGAGCATCTGAAGCCCGAAGATTTCTTCCTCGATCAGCATCGCCGCGTTTTCACCCAGATGATCGCGCTCGGCGAAAGCCAGCAGGCCATTGACCTCGTCACGCTCACGGAAGAACTGCACCGCCGCGGCGATCTGGACGCTTCCGGCGGCGCGCCCTATCTCGCTTCGCTCGCCGACGGCATGCCGCGCGTCTCCAACGTGGAGCATTACGCGCGCATCGTCAAAGAAAAAGCGATGCTGCGCAATCTGATTCACGCCACGCACAACATTCAGCAGCGCGCCTTTGAAGGCGAAGACGGCGCCGACGCCATTCTCGACAACGCCGAGTCCTCGATCTTCGCGCTCGCCGAAGACCGCGTCAGCGCCGGGCTCATCCCCGTCAAAGGACATCGTCCGCGACAATTTCGAGCGCCTCGAGCGCATTTTCCGCGAAGGCAAAAGCATCACCGGCGTCGCCACCGGCTACGGCGAGCTCGACAAGCTCACTTCCGGCCTGCAGCCGTCGGAGCTGCTGATTCTTGCCGCGCGCCCATCGCAGGGAAAAACCGCTCTGGCGCTGAACCTCGCGGAAAATATTTCCATCCGCGGCGGCCATCCGACGGCCATTTTCAGCCTGGAAATGTCCAAGGAGTCGCTGCTTCAGCGCCTGGTCGCCTCCGTCGCGCAGATTGACGCCCACAAATTCCGCACCGGCCATCTCAGCAAAGAAGATTGGCGCCGCATGACCGAAGCCCTCGGCGTCATCGCCGCCGCGCCGCTCTGGATCGACGACGCCGGCTCCATCAGCGTTCTCGAAATCGGCGCGAAGGCCCGCCGCCTCAAGCGCGACAAAGGCCTTTCGCTGCTCATCGTGGATTATCTGCAGCTCATCACCGCGCGCGGCCGCTTCTGGCAATCGCAATGAAGAAGTCGCCAGCATTTCCCGCGCCCTCAAAGGCCTCGCCAAAGAATTGCAGATTCCCGTGCTGGTCTTGAGCCAGTTGACCCGCGCGCCCGAGCGCGACGATCGCGGCCCGCAGCTTTCCGACTTGCGCGAATCCGGCGCCATCGAACAGGACGCCGACGTGGTCATGTTCATCTACCGCCCGCACTTCTTCAAACAGGGCGCCACGCCCGAAGAGCGCGAAGAAACCGAACTGAAAATCGCCAAGCAGCGCAACGGGCCCACCGAAAGCGTCAAATTCGTCTTCCGCAGCCGCCTCACCCGCTTCGAAGAAGCCGCCCCGGACGCCTTCTCGCAATTCGCCGCCGACGACATGTAGACCCGTCTGTGCTGTTCCGCGCCAATTATGTAACCGGCCACCCACGGCGCGGCGTGTCCAGCCACACTGATGGATCACCAGTCGCGACCAAGTGCCAGACCCCAAACAACTGACCTAACGCTGCAAGCCCTCAATCCTCGCATACCACTTAGCGAAACTTGTACCTGACCACGGCTTTTCACAACATGGCCCGCAACCTGCCATCTCCCACTCCAGCAGTTGCCCACTGTTGTCATTCACGCGGCAGACTTCTGGCCCTCAGCCTTAACTGCCGCGTGAATGGCGTAAACTTATTTTCCCGGGAACGATCGGAATCTCATGGCGCGAGCACCGAAAAATCCCACGACCTTGAATATGCGCCCGGTTTGGGCCGACGTTTCGCTCCCCGCGCTGGTCGCACAATTATCGAATCCATCCGCGCCTACGTCAATCCGCAAAACGAAAAGCGCGCCACGCCGCGAAAAGTTCTCTGCATCGTCAAAGGCAACGCCTACGGCCACGGCGGCCCGCCAGTAGCCAAAGCTCTGGAAAAAGCCGGCTCCGACTGGTTCGGCGTCACCTGCACGGAAGAAGGCATCGCGCCTGCGCAAAGCGGGCGTACGCAAACCCATCCTGATCCTCACCAGCTTCGTCCCCGGCGAAGAAAAGCGCCTGCTCGAACACAATCTCACCGCCGTCATTCACCGCTGCGAACAATTGGCGCAGCTCGACCGCGCCGCGGCCGCCGCCGGCAAGCGCAAAGTTTCTTTCCATCTGAAAATCGATTCCGGCATGAACCGCCTGGGCATCGACGCCTCCAACGTGGATTGCTTTCGCGCGCCAGCTGGCCAAATCGCGGCACCTGCAGCTCACCGGCGTCATGACCCATTTCGCGTCCTCCGAAAGTTTTGCCGACAACGGTCGCTGGCCATCAGACCCGCGAGCAGGAAGAAAAATTTTTCGCCGCGCTTGATCGCCTGCGCGCCCTGGGAATCGATCCCGGCATCATCCATCTCGCCAACAGCGCCGCCATCGTCACCCGCCCCGAAACCTGGGCCGACATGGTCCGCCCCGGCGCAATTCTTTACGGCTATCACCCCGGATACGATCCCGTCGAGCAGCGCGCCGAAATCGAAAATCGCCTCCCGCTGCAACCGGCCATGAGCCTGCGCTCCCGCATCATCAGCCTGCGCGATGTTCCCGCCGGCGCCGGCGTCGGCTACGGCTCCAGTTTCGTTCCGCAACAACCTTCGCGCATCGCCGTACTAGCCGCCGGCTATGGAGACGGCATCCATCGCTCTCTCGGCAATCACGGCAGCGTCCTCATCCGCGGAGTGCTCGCGCCCATGGTTGGAATTGTCTCCATGGACGTCACCATGATTGATGTCACCGAAGTCCCCGACGTGGAAATTGGCGACACCGCCACCATTTACGGCACCGACGGAAAATTCACCCATCCCGCGCATTTGTCGCCCGCAGCATCGGCACCGTCACTTCCGATCTGCTTTGCGCTGTCAGCCAGCGCGTCCCCCGCATCTATCAGCACTGATTTGAGAACGCAGCCGCAAAATCTGCCCAATTCGTGCTGTCCATTCGTAATTCTCATTCGCGCCATTCATTTTTTGCCAAAACAAATTCGCATATCACCTTGACCTCTTATGGAATGACAGAGTATATAAACATCTGCCGCGAATGCTCTGCGCAAAACCGGCTATGTAATTTGCGGAAAAGATTCCTCAGCACTCGTGCATGAACGGAAAACCTCCTGACACCAAAGTTCGCTTGGAATCGTCGCCAGCCGTGCGCGTAGCTCAATCACGCATAGCTCAGGCTCATGCCGTGCCGTCTCACCAATCCGGGCCTGCAAACTCTTTGCGGCAGGCGCCTCTCCCCGGTCGGCCCCTGCCCGCCGCATTCTGGATGGTTCGCGCCGCGCTCGCCGTTTCCATCGCCGCCCTCTGTTATACGCTCGCACCATTTGCGCTGCACGGTGTTGCCGCCGCAGGCGCGGGCTTCCTGGTCGCTCTGGTCATTCTTCTCGCCGAGTTACGCCTTCGCCACGCCTCTCTCAGCGGTCTGATAGGCGGCGCCAGTGGTGCGGTCGCCGGAATTTTCGCCGCGCTTCTCCTCACCTTCATCGTTTCCCGCACCGCAGCGCCCGCCTCCGCCAAATCCTTCCTCGAAATTGTCAGCGTCCTGGGCCTGACTTATCTCGGCGTAGTCACCGGCATTCATTGCGGCGCGCGCTGGGCCGCGGAAACGCAGCGATGCCGCCAACGCCACCGACACTTGCGCCAATCCCTACATGAAGCTGCTCGACACCAGCGTCCTGATTGACGGCCGCATCGCAGAAATCTGCGAAGCCCATTTCCTCGACGGCGTTCTCGCCGTCCCCCAATTCGTCCTGCACGAATTGCAGCTGGTCGCCGACTCTTCCGATCCGCTGAAACGCCAGCGCGGCCGCCGCGGCCTCGAAGTTCTCCAGCGCATTCAGAAAATGCCCCAGGTCGAAGTCCGCGTCCTGGAAGACGATTTCGCCCACACCACCGACGTGGACCATAAGCTGATCGAGCTGGCCCGCCGCACCGGCGCAAAAATCGTCACGAACGATTTCAATCTCAATAAAGTCGCCACAGTGCAGGGCTTCTGCGTCCTGAACGTCAACGAACTCGCCAACGCCCTCAAGCCCGTCGTCCTTCCCGGCGAAACCATGCACGTCCTCATCCAGCGCGAAGGCAAAGAAGCCATGCAGGGCGTCGCCTACCTGAGCGACGGCACCATGGTGGTGGTAGACGGCGCCCGCCGCATGATCAATAAAACGATAGACATCATCGTCACCTCCGTCCACCAAACCACCGCCGGCAAAATGATTTTCGGCCGCGTAGACGAACGCTCCGAACCCGTTGGCCCCCTAGCCCGCGCCGCCGCCGCCGGCCGCGCCACCACCGCCACTCCGGCCACGCGGCACCCTCTCTGCTCCGTCCTACTCATCATCCACCGCGACGCGCGAATCCCGCCCCGCTGTTCAGGACGAACCACCGTTACCCGATCCCGACATTGAGTAGTTCACTCCCGTCATTCGAATTTTTGATACGCGGAGGGTGCCCCACCCTCGGATTTTTGGAGGGTGGGGTTCGTCACGTGGAACCACTACAAATCCACCCGTGATGTCCTTTACCGCTTTTGTTTTTACCGTGTTCCTCTCGTTTGACCCAGTCAAATACACGGAACCCGTTTCGCGTCCCCACCACCCTTGCGGTACACTTTCAAAGTTTGCAACGCACACAAAATCTCACGCAAAAATGACTCACCAAATACCATGCCACGGATAACCGCCATCCTCCCCGCCTCCGGCCTCGGCACCCGCATGGGCGCCGACACTCCCAAACAATTCCTCGAACTCGCCGGCACCCCCATCGTCATTCACAGTCTCCGCCGCATTGCGAGCTGCCCGCTGGTCACCGACATCATCGTCGCCACCCGCGCCGACGTCCTCGAATCCCTGCAATGCCACCATTCGCGCCGAAAAATTAAATCAATTTGTCCGCGTAGTCCGCGGCGGCGATTCCCGCCAGGACTCCGTCGCTCAAGCCTTGCGCGAAGTCCCCGCCGACACCGAAATCATTCTCGTCCACGACGCCGTCCGCCCCTTTGTCACCGTCGAGCAGATCACCCGCGTCATCGAAGAAGCCCGCAAATGCCACGCCGCCATCCTCGGCATTCCCGCGATGGACACCGTCAAAGAAGTAAAGCGCGCCAGCCTCCCGGAAGATGTGGCGCTCATCACCGGCACCATTCCGCGCGAACGCGTGGTCCTCGCGCAAACTCCCCAGGCTTTTTCTGCCAAGCTCCTGAAAGAAGCCTTCGCCCGCGCCGAAGCCGATGGCGTCAACGCCTCCGATGAAGCCGGCCTCGTCGAGCGCCTCGGTCACGACGTCCACGTCGTCCTCGGCTCCGAGCGCAACATCAAAATCACCAAGCCCTGCCGACATGGAACTGGCCCGCTTCTACCTCGAACTCGAGCGCAAAAAAGCGTGAGCATGCGCTGCGGCATCGGCTACGACCTCCATCGCCTCGAACCCGGCCGTAAATTAATCATCGGCGGCATCGCATCTGCCCTTCGACAAAGGCCCCGCCGGCCACTCCGACGGCGACGTCGTCGCCCACGCACTCTGCGACGCCCTTTTCGGAGCAGCGGGACTCGGCGACATCGGCACCCACTTTCCCGACACCGATCCGCAATGGAAAAACGCCGACAGCATGCAATTTCTCGAACACGCCGCCCACCTCCTCGACGAAAAAGATTTCTCCATCGAGCACATCGACGCCGTAGTCATCCTTGAAAAACCCAAGCTCGGCCCACATTTCCCGCGCAATGCGCGAAAAGCTGGCCAAAGCCCTGGGCATCTCCCCCGATCGCATCCACCTCAAAGCCAAAACCAACGAAGGCGTAGACGCCATCGGCCGCGGCGAAGCCCTGGCCGCCTGGGTCGTAGCCACCCTCGAAGTAAGATAAATTTCCACCACTCGCCGCCTTGTCCCAGCAGAAATCGCTGTCCCGTCGAAAGAGCCGCAAGCACGATAGACCACCGAAACGCGGAGGGTGCCCCACCCTAATCTTTTTGCAGGGTGGGTCTTGTAACGTGGGAGCGCCCAGCAGATAACCTCAGAGCATGTCAAGACATTTCCATGTAGGACCTGCCCGGGCGGGTGGGTCTCGTAACGTGGGAACACCAAAAATTCCTCCGCGCAGCAAACGCCCAGTTTTTCTCCTGTAAACTTCTCCACATGTCCTCCGAGCGACCGCCTCGCATTCCTAGCTCAATCTTTTCACGGGTTCGGACGTCGCCGATATTCTTCGCGAACGCGGCTGGGCGACGACCGACACACTTTCGCCCGAACTCACCGCCTGGTGCGAACGCGCCGCGGCCATGCTCGGCTCACACGCCGCCGACCGCGTAGCCCTATCCGATCTTGCTCGCCCTGATTTTTCACTATGACGCTGCAGCCGTGTCCTGCAACAACGTCGAAAGCCACGCCGTCCTGGCGCGCTATGGCGCCAGAGACGTCCTCCGCCGCCTCGCCTTTCTGCTACTGGAAGACCGCCCTCTCGATTCCGAACGCTTCAAAGAAATCATCAACGTCATCAAAGAAACCTCCGACCTCCGCAGCCGCGATCTGTTTCTCCCCATTCGCCTCGCACTCGCCGGCAAAGCCGGCGACGGCGAACTCGACCGCATCGTCCTGCTCCTCGACGAAGCCGCATCCCTCCCATTCGCAGTCCCCGTAAAATCCGCGCGCACCCGCATTCTCGAATTCTGCGCCGCCCTCGACTGAGCCGCCGCGCCCTTCCACGCTTTCACGAACTCGCACCCGCCTGTACACTGTCTCCTCGCATGAGCCCCCTAACCGATCGCCTCACCGGCATCAACGCCGTCCGCGAAGCCCTGCAAGCCGGCAGCGCCATCGACCGCATCGTCATCGCCCGCGGCCGCCAGGACACCCGCACCGAAGAAATCGTGCAGCTCGCGCGCGGCCGTGGCATTCCCGTGCGCTTCGAAGACCGCAGCCAGATCGATCGGCTCGCAAATTCCAAAGATCACCAGGGAGTAGTCGCCATAGTCGCCGCGCGCGCCGCCAGCTCTCTCGACGACGTTCTCCAGCGCGCCAACGCCGGCGGCGGCAGTCACGGCCTCATCGTTCTGCTCGATGGCGTCGAAGACCCGCACAACCTGGGAGCCATCGTTCGCACCGCCCTGGCCGCAGGCGCCCACGGTGTGGTGATCCCCGAACGCCGCGCCGTCGGCCTCACCGACACCGTCGCGCGCGCCTCCGCAGGCGCGCTCGCGCATCTACCGATCGCGCGCGTCACCAATCTCGCCCGCGCCATGGAAGAATTAAAAGAAGCCGGCTTCTGGCTTGTAGGCCTCGACGAAACCGCGGAAAAAAATTACACCCAGGTGGACTACACCTCGTCCATGGGAATTGTCTTGGGAGGAGAAGGCCAAGGCCTCCACGAACTAACCCGCAAACGCTGCGACTTTGTAGTCTCGCTACCCACCACCGGCCCGGTAAAATCTCTCAATGTGTCAGTCGCCGCCGGCGTAGTCCTCTTCGAAGCCCTCCGCCAACGCCACTCCAAATCCAAACAGCGATAGTGGGTAACTCGAAACCATAGAAACACGGGGGGTGCTCCACCCTAAGGTTTTTGCAGGGTGGGGTTCGTAACGTGGAAACATCCAGATCTCAACGAATCAATTCTTCCTCACTTGTCGTACTGAATCAAAGAAAAAACATCCAACCCCGGCAACTTTCGCTCGCCCATTCAAAAACGCCAACTCCACGGCAAACGCCAACCCCTCCACCTTCCCGCCAAGTTGCGTCACCAACTTCGCAGTAGCCGCCGCCGTCCCCCCGGTAGCCAGCAAGTCATCGCAAATAATCACGCGCTCGCCCGGCTTGATCGCATCCTCATGAATCTCCAAAGTATCCGTCCCATATTCCAGCGCGTAAGAAATGCTCGCGCACTTCGCCGGCAGTTTTTTCGGTTTCCGCACCGGCACAAATCCCGCATTCAACCGGTACGCCAGCGCCGGCGCAAAAATAAATCCACGCGCCTCAATCCCCGCCACGATATCGATCGTATGTCCGCTGTAGTGCTCGCACAGCCGGTCAATCAACATATGAAACCCGCGCTTTGTCCTTCAGCAGCGTCGTCAAATCGTAAAAAAGAATGCCCGGCTTGGGATAGTCCGGCACTTCCCGTATGAATTTTTTCAGTTCATTCATTTCGACTGCTCCTGTACCGGCCGCGCGGATTTTTAATTGGCAAAACTGATGCGGCGGCTAATCGCTGTCGCCGATGACAAAAACATGTTCGTATTGCGGATCGCTTGAGGCGCTTTCCTCGCGCACTTCCGTGACGCTGGAAAATCGCGGCCCACGCTGCAACTCGTCATGCAGCTCGCGTAACTGCTGCGCCGTGCCCATCGCAAACACTTCCACGCGACCGTCGCCGAGGTTCTTCACGTATCCCCCGACCTTTATCTTGGCCGCTGCGCGCTGTGTGAAGTATCGGAACCCAACGCCCTGCACGGTACCCGAGATCAAAAACTTCCTGGCTTGTTTCGGCTCGTCCACGAACCGCAAAATTGTAGCAGACTCGCCCCTAGCCCAAAAATCCAGCCGGCGCATGCACGACCGCACCGCACTGCTGTAAACTCACTCAGCAGCGTGAAGCGGCCCGTGCCGCCCGCCTTGCATCTAATCTAATTATGAAAATTCGCAACGCTGGTCTTGATCAGTGTTTCATCGCTCGCGGCTGCCACCTTCGCGTCTCCGCTGCGCGCCCAGGAAACTGCCCAAGGCCCCATGGAAGCCCCCGCCGAGCATCACGTCAGCCGCGTCAGCGCCGAACCCGAGCCGCCCGCCCCGCCCTCGCTCGCCCCCGAAGAAATCATCCGCCGCTTCTCCCAGAAAGAAGACGAGTATCTGAAATCGCGCCCCAACTATGGCTTCCGCAAAAGCGTGCGCATCCAGGAATTCGGCCCCGATGGCTGCTCCCGCAGGCGAATTCCTCCGCGTCACCGATTACACGAAATTAGCCGACGGACGAATCACCGCTAAAGCCGTCGAAAAACCGCAATCCACGCTGCAGGGAATTTATCTCGCTCCCGAAGACATCGACGCCCTCGACAAAATCCCCGCCTTCCCGCTCACCACCGCCCAGATTTCCAAGTACGACCTCAAATATCTGGGTACCGAGCAAATCGATGAAGTGGACTGCTACATATTCCAGGCCAAACCCAAAGTTGTCGAACGCTCCAAAGCCTATTTCGACGGCGTAATGTGGGTAGACATGAAATACCTGGAAGTGGTGAAAACTTACGGCAAGTGGGTCACCGACCAGGGCGACACCCGCGGAATCGCGCAACTTCCTTTTTCTCTATTCGAAACTTTTCGCGAAAACGTCGACGGAAAATATTGGTTCCCCGCCTACCTGCGCTCCGACGACACTCTGCATAGCAAGGAAGGCGACATTCCCGTGCGCCTCGTCGTGAAGTGGACGGACTTCAAACCCGCGCAATCCGCCGGCGCCAACGCTGCCGGTAAGACAGATCTGCCACCCGCCGCCGCTCCCCAGAAATAATTCATCCTCGCACGCCCTTCGGTCAATCCCATCGCCCAAAATCTAACCGCTTAAGTTTTTCTGCGCTTGCCCGTCAATTCTTCCAGCGCCGCCGGCAATTCCAGCAGGGAATTAAGCAACAAGTCCGGGCTGGCCGCCCGCAGCCGCTTCTCTGTCGGAAACGGCCCGAGCACCCCGATCGCCCGCACCTTTGCGCTTTTCGCCATCTGCACATCCTCCGGCGAATCGCCCACGTAAACGCACTGCTCCGCTTTCAGTCCAACGCACTCCAGCGCAAAATTCAGCGGCCCCGGATGCGGCTTCTTGTATTTCGTATCCCCGCTGCACACCCGCGCACGAAAAGCGCGCATCAATTTAAATTCGCGTAGTTGACGCAACACCCGATCGCGATCGCCGCTGGTCACCAGGCCAAGCCGGTAGCGCTTCCCAACCGACGTCAAAATCCCGCGCGCCCCGGCAATCAGCTTCGGACGAAACCCCGAATAATGTTTCCGCCAGGCTGTGTCCGCCGCCCCCCAATGTTGTTCCGGCAAGCCCGGCCGCGCGATAAACGTCATACCAGTTCGGCGAATAATGCTCCGCCAGCTCGTCCAGTCCCCACCCGACGCCCATTTCCCGAAACATCGCCAGGTACGCCGACGAGTCCGCTTCGAACGAGTTCAGCAGCGTCCCGTCCCAGTCAAACAACACGCCCTTGATTTCAGTTTTTTCGTTGAGGGCCATGAACCCACAACATAGCAGAGTCGCGCGCCCCGATGCGCGCAAGCTTGTACGCTATAACGGAATATTTCGTTGAGTTGAATGTGTATTTGAGTCTGGAAGAATTAAATGCCCTGAAAGCGCGAAGGGACAATATCGTCGCGGTCAAACTGCACATCGTCAAACGTCGCCGCCACGCCAAACCATCCGGGAGTCGCCGCCGCCTGCATGCGCGTCACATGCGCCATGGACGCCATGACCACATTGCCTTGTCCCATCGGCCGGCTGATCAACACGATCTGCAGCTCAATCGCCGCATTCATCGGCAATTCCTTGGGGCACAGGAAATACACGCCCGTGGAACTGATATCCCGCGTCACTAGAGTCACCGGAAACTCTTCGACCTGGCCGTCAACGCTGCGCAGCTTCAACGGCAGCTTCAAGCTCGCGCGCGGATATTCGCGATGCTCGGGATGCACGCCTACCGCATGCGTAGGCACGCGGATAAACCGCCGCGGCAGCTCCGCACGCAGCAACGGCTTGCAGCATAACGTCGGTCCGGGGACCGGCTGCATCGCGGACCCCGTCGCGGGTACAGCCGCAACGCCACTGCCGCTAATGCCAGCCGAATTCTCACCGGCCTGCTTGGATGTGGAAGGAACGATCAGCGTAAGTGCGAGACTGGTAGCCATCATCTCCCCTCAGAGATGCTGCTCAACGATACCGGCCAACTTCCCGGTTCAAAGGTCATTAGCGAATCTACCCATGAAGAGCGGGTTGCTAAGATGCCACCAGAGCACCACCAACGTCAACCTGTGGAAAAATCTGCGCGTGTCCTAATGCGAAACATAACGTAATGATGGTACTAGAACCCTACTCTGTGGCCGCTGCGGGAGTTTGCCGCTCGCAACCGGATATCCCCTACCTCCGCGCCTGTTTAGAATGGTTCCGTCCGCCAAACAAATTCGCCGCCAATATGGCGCTGGACCAACCCACGAAACGCAGCTATCCATTGTTAGCTCTGAGTAATGGCACCCATCGCGACCGAAGTTGAGCCCCCTCAACCGTGAAGTCTCCTCATGCCGAATCCCGGCGCTGGGTCCCGCTCGCTTTTGCGGCGGTCTACATTCTCTGGGGCTCCACGTACATCGGCATCCGCATCGCCATCGAGTCCATCCCGCCCCTGGCCATGGCCGCCATCCGCCACTCGCTCGTCGGACTCATTCTCTACCCGATCCTACGCTACAAAACCGGCTTCAAACCCACCGCCGCCAGCTGGTGGACCGCCGCCGTGACCGGCATCCTCCTTCTATGCGTTAGCAACGGCGGCCTCAGTTGGGCGGAGCAGCGAGTACCCTCCGGCATCGCCGCCCTTCTGGTAGCAACCGTCTCCCTCTGGCTGGTCATCGTGGACTGGCTACGTCCCGGCGGCACTCGCCCCGTCCCCCGGGTTTTTGTCGGGCTGCTTTTGGGTTTCGCCGGACTCGCTTTGCTGGTCGGCCCCGCCAGCTTGGGGGGTGCTCGCCGCATCGATCCTCTCGGCACCACCGCTCTCATGGTCTGTGCTTTCGTCTGGGCCTGCGCCTCTCTCCACTCCAAACATCGCCCCGTCCCCGGCTCGCCCTTGCTCGTCGTCGCCATGCAAAGCCTCGCCGGCGCGGCCGCGCTATGGATCGCCGCACTGGCCTCCGGCGAATTCTCGGCCTTGCATTTTGCAGCCATCACCACTCGCTCCTGGATGGCCGTCCTCTATCTCATCATTTTCGGTTCAGGAATGGGCTTCACCGCATACCTCTATATACTCAAAAAAAGCACCCCGGCCAAAGTGGCCACCTACGGCTTCGTAAATCCCGTCGTAGCCCTCTTCCTGGGCTGGCTGATCGCTGCCGAGCCTATAACGGCGCGCACCATGATCGCCGCCGCCATCATTCTCACCGCCGTAATCTTGGTCATCAGCGCTCCCAAAAAGCCGGCTGCCAACCATGCCCAAACATAATCACTTTGGCGCGCGCTAGCGGATAGCATTGTTTCCCAGCCTGAGTTAATTTGTTGTCGAACATGAGCGCCACTTCCACCAACACGAAATCAACCATTACCTCCCGCGTTGCCGAACAATTCTGGCGAGCCACCATGGCGCGAGACGCGAAAGCCGACGGCACCTTCATCCTGGGAGTCAGTTCAACGCGCATTTATTGCCGCCCCTCCTGCCCGGCTCGCCGCCCGCTGCGCCGCAACGTAGTTTTCTTCCGCACCCGCGAAGAAGCCGAAAAGCACGGCTTCCGCCCTTGCCTGCGCTGCAAGCCCAACGAAAAATCCGGCCCCCTCGCTCTCGTCGAACGCGCCGCGCGAGAACTGGCCGGCAACAACGAAGAAAATCTGCGCGTCGCCACCCTCGCCCGCAAACTCCACACCAGCGCCTCCGCTCTTCGCCGCGCGTTCCACCAGGTCACCGGACTCGCCCCCCGTGATCTCGCCGACGCCTTGCGCCTCCAGCGCTTCAAAAATTTATTGCGCAGCGGTAAAAACATCACTGACGCCCTGTATGAAACCGGCTATGGCTCTTCCAGCCGCGTTTACGAACGTAGCGACGCCCAACTGGGCATGACCCCCGCTGCGTATCAAAAAGGAGGAAAGGGAATGAAGCTCAATTACACCATCGCCCAATCACCGCTCGGAAAAGTTTTGGTCGCCGCCACCGATCGCGGCGTCTCCGCCGTGTATCTCGGCGGCGCCGAGCAGGAATTACTCGCCGAGCTCCGCGAAGAATATCCGCGCGCGGAGCTCGCCCCCGCTAAAGAGAACGATCAGCGCTGGGTCTCCGAAATCGTTCGCCAGATAGAAGGGAAGCCCGCAAGCGAGGAACTGCCCCTGGACGTGCAGGGCACGGCTTTCCAGCGCCGCGTCTGGCAGGAGCTGCAGCGCATACCCCGCGGTATCACCAAAACCTACACCCAGATCGCGCACTCGCTCGGCCAACCTACGGCCGTCCGCGCCGTAGCCCGCGCCTGCGCCACCAATCCCGTCTCCATCGTCGTCCCGTGCCACCGCGTCATCCGCGGCGACGGCACCCTGGCCGGCTACCGCTGGGGCCTCTCGCGCAAAGAACAACTCCTCGCCGCCGAACGCGACTCGAAGTAAATGGGTGCCCCACCCTTGGTTTTCAAGGGTGGGTCTCAAATATTTCGGTGGGATTTAGGTTTGGTAGGTCTCTTACGTTAAGACAAAAATCTAAGCCCGCGGCTTAGTCCGGTTCACGCCCTTAGGCCAATCCTGCTTGAACTGTCCATCGCCAATCTTCAGATTCTTCATCACATTAGTGTAATGAAAAATCAGGTAGTCCTCCGAGCCCGCCTCAAAAAACTTCTGCTGAATCGGCAGCCACGAGGCTTCATCAATCCACATCTGAATCTTCGCAATCTGCTTGCGCACCTGGTCGGACTTGGGCGTCAACTCCAGCATCACCGTCTTTTTGTGATCGAACTCTTTTTCTCCCAGCAAACTCACCAGATAACTTTTCCGCACGTTCTCACTCTTGGTCCCGAATCCCAGCAAAACGTACTGGTCCACCATCTCGCGATTTTTTCCCAGGTCATATTCCTCTACGCGATTGATTTTCGGCGTGAACACATACAAATTATCCCCATTACGCAGAATGGTGCGCGGGTCCGGCTTGGTAAACTCAATACGCATCTTTTCGTCGCGCCGCACAAACAGCCTGCCGCTTTCCGTCGAAGTATCTTTCACCACGTCGGTGTACTTGATGTGTTCAATATCGGCCGTCAACGTGTGAAAATCACGCGCCGACTTGTCCATCATTTCCAGCACGCTGTCAGTGTTCCAGGCCGAATTCTGCGCCCGCGACACACCCGTCCCCGCCGCGCCCCAACCCAGTATTAAAATCAGGAAAACCCCGGAAAAACGCTTCAATCGCAGCCCCTATGACCCTGGTGAACTTCGAACAAATGTAACCACCCGCACCCCTCGTTTCGCGCTCCCTAGCATAACAAAGAGACGCGGCCATAGCTTGGCGCGTTTCAGCGGATCACGTTTCGCGATTGTCATTCCGCACCCGCGGCCTTCTCCAGGTGGGTGAGGAACCTGCTGTTCTGCCCGCAAACATGTAACCTGGGAACCTAGGTGGCCCATCCTCAAGTTTATGGAGGCTGAGGTCTTAAACGTGGAATAGCCCAGTCCACCACCGCAAATCTCGCATTCGCTAACGCCGAATCTCCACCTGGTACGCCACCACCGTGCCGCTTTCATCCCGCACCGGCTCAATCTTCGAAATCGAAAAATTCCCCTTATGCAATTCCGGCAGCGCTTCTTTCAACGCATTATGCAGATCATTCTGCAAAGCCAGCTTGGTCGGCGGAGCCAGCACCCTCGTATCCACTCGATAAATTTGCCGGTTGCCGTCCTCCGCCACCAGCAAAACTTGTCCCGGTCCGGCGGGAACGCCACTCGCCGGTTGGTCGTGGAACCAATTCCGCGGCGTCAGCAACGCAAAAATCAGAATCACTACCACGGCCACGTCGTATTGCCAGGTCCCTCGTTCATAGGACCAGAAAAATGTGCGCGAAAGTATTTGCCCCAGTGTGGCCATGCTAATCCGCGGGAATTCCGTCAACGATCACGCCATCGCGCATGTGCACCACGCGATCAAAGTACACCACCGCCTCGGGATTGTGCGTGATCATCACGATGGTCTGGCCCAGGTCCTTATTCAGCTGCCGCAGCATCTGCAGCACAATCTCGGAATTCTTCGAATCCAGATTGCCGGTCGGCTCGTCCGCCAGCAAAATCTTCGGCTCATTAATCAACGCGCGCGCGATCGCCACCCGCTGCTGCTCGCCGCCAGACAATTCCGAAGGCCGGTGATGCAACCGCCCCGCCAGCCCCAGCATTTTCGTCACGACGTCAAAGCGGTGCGGGTCGAATCCATCCCCATGAATGAATTGCGCGATAGCGATGTTGCCCTTGGCGGAAAGCGTGGGCAGCAGATTAAATCGCTGAAAAACAAATCCGATTTTGTGCCGCCGCAGTCGCGTGCGTTCCGCGTCGCTCATGGTGGTCAGCTCGTTGCCGTCCACCAGCACCGTGCCCTTGGAAGCCTGCGCCATCCCGCCAATCACATACAGCAGTGAAGATTTCCCGCAGCCCGACGGCCCCATCACCGCCACTGATTCGCCCGGCTGCACCTCGAAATTCACCCCGCGCAAAGCCGGCACTTCCACTTTGCCCGCGCGATAGAGCTTCCACAGATTTTCTGTTTTAAGTATTGGTTCCAATAGCTTTTCTTGAGTTACGGCCCCGTAGCAGGTTGGTATTGTAGCAGCAGCACACCCGTTTCGCGCTCCGCGAACCAGGCCCCTTGGCGGTTCGGTCTCACCCGCTAATCGTAAGAAAGCGCTTCCACCGGATCCTTCCGGCTCGCCATCCAAGCCGGATAACTCGCGCCCAGGATCGCGCCTCCGAGCGCAATCCCCGCCGCACTCAGAATCCATCGGGGCGTAATCAATATCGAAAGCGTGGGAAATCCGGCCAGAAATGCCGCCCGCACCGCATAGCTCAAGCCCACTCCTGCGGCAATCCCGATAATGCACAGCGCCGTAGATTCCGTAAGCAGCGCCCGAATAATAAACGACCGGTCCGCCCCCAGCGACTTCAAAACTCCGATATCTCGAGTGCGCTCGATCACCGTCGTATACATCGTCAGAAAAATCACCATCAACCCGATCGCAATCGCCAGTCCGATCATCGCGTGAATGAAAGTCTGCAGCCCCGGAATATTCGTCGCCGTCATCAGCGAAAGAAAATCTTTCAGTGGCCGGATCGTGTAGCCCGGCAAAACGTGCCGCAATTCTTCCATCACGTCCGCAGTGTGCTCCGGCCGCGTGCAACGCAACAGAAAAATTGACGCCTTGTCATGCGCGCCCACCAGGTCCTGCAACGTCGCCAGTGGCACAAACAACCGCGCGCCCTTGCCGTGTTCGATAATTGCCGCTACATGCCACGGGTGATTCAACAAATTATAGGTGTCGCCCACCTTGATCTTTTTCGCCTTGGCCGCCCAGTCATCCACCAGCAGATCGTCTGGGCCTTCCATGTCGTGCCCCTCGATGAACACGAACCCGCCCGAAACCGCCCGAAAACTTTCCGGTTCGATCCCGTACACCACTTCCACTCCGCCGGTGGAATTGAATTGCAGCAGCGCCGGAGCCACCGATTGCACATATTTTTGCGTTTTCAGCCGGTCGGCGATTTTGATGGGCATCGGCGACCCGCTGAATCCCAGAAACACTGAAGCCGCCGGCGGTTGCACCATAATGTCCGCGCCGATTCCTTCAATGCGCTTCGCCGTTTCCGCCAGTAATCCGGACGTCAGTCCCACGATCAGCACCACCAGCGCGACTTCCACCGCCACCGCCATCACCCCGATGAACGTCCGCATCGGCCGGTGCAGCAAGTTACGCGCGATCAGTTCGCCCATCATCGGCTGGCGCCTTGCGGCTTGGCGTCTTGCGCCGGTTTCTCTTCGCCTGCTTCGCCCACGTGAATTATTTCCGTGCCCGCCGGTGCCTCCAGCTTGAAGCGCTCCGGGGGAATATCCTCGTTCAATGTCACCTTAGTGATCTGCAGATCCAGCCGGTAATCATCATGCGGCCGCTCGATGCGGATAGCCCGCGGAAACCCCTGCGCTGGAATTGATCCGCCGGCCGACGCATTCGTCGGCTGCCAGGACGAAAACCGTATATCCGAAATCAAAATCCCCCGCGGTCCGAACGTCTGCAGGCGCGCCACTTCCAGGTCCGCGCGGTCAAACCAGATTTTGCGCAGGATTTCCATCTGGTATCCGCCGCGCAACACCGTCAGCACATAAAATCGCCCGGCCTCGTCATTGAACTCTTCAAACAACACCGGCTCTTCTTTGCGAATTTCCGGCCATAACAGCGCTTCCAGCAAATGCTGCGGCCGCAGATTCTCAATTGGCTTGCTGCTGGCCCGCTCCAGCGAAACCGAGCCTTCCAGGAATTTATTCTTCGATGGGATGGACACCCGGAAAACCTGCCCGTCGCTGGCCATATCAAAAACAGTCGTACCAATCACCGGAGCCTGCCCGATCATTCGAATGCTGCCTGGCCGCGCCGCCAGCAAAAAAGCTTTCACTTCGTGATACTCCTCGATAACCCCGCTGTATTTTGAACCCGCCACCGGTTTCAACTCTACAGTAGCGTTCAGCGTGGTCACCGCCCGCGCGCTGGCATTGTATTTCTCCAGCAAATCCTCGCGCGTCGCATCCTTGATAACCGGTTTCTGTGCCGGCGGCGTGACCGTTTTGTTCACCACCACGTGCCCGCCGCCGCCGCAACCCGCAATCACTGATCCGCACAAGAGCGCCAGCGTAGCGCAATACATCGCCACCACATCGCGAGTTGAGTTTTTCAAGAAATAGTATTTTGCAGGCACGACGATCAGTTGGGCCGCGCAATGTGCACGTCAAACGGCTGCAGCGCCGGACGCACCCGCCGAATCACTTCGCTGGGCCACAATGTTTCCGTCAGCAAAGTCACCCAGCCATCTTCTATTTCGCAGATTCCGCAAAATGTGTAGCGCTTATAACCATCCTGGTAAGCGTCCAGCCCGCGCCGCGACAGTTCGCCTTCCAGCGCCTCATCCGCCGCTTGCGCCGCCGCGCCAACGCGCACCCCAAATGTCTCAGCCTCAAAGCGCGTGAACAATTCCAGCAACTGTTCCTGCGTCGGCTTGGGGATCACCAAGCATCGTTCCGCGGCCTCGCGAAAGGGAATCTCATGCGTGCTGCAAAAATCCCGTACCCGATCCAGGTGGCTGAAAAAATCCACCACGTAATATTCTTCCGCCGCCAGCACCGGAAACGCCGCCGACCATATCTGCGCCGCCTGCACTCCGCGCACCGGCTCGCGATTTTCTGTTTCGATCAGCTCCAGCCCCACGGCCTTCACTTCCGAGCCGATATTCAACACTTCCACGTCCAGCGAAAATGGCGGCAGATCCAGCGCGCCGCTGCCCAGCGCATTCCCGGGAGCGCTCATTCGTCCATCCCCACATGCGGAAATTTGCTTTTGAATTCCGCCGACTCCTTGCGCACGTCCAGCCAGTCAAAAAACGCGTCCGGCGTCTCCAGCCAGATGCGAAACCAGCTGGCAATCTCTTCTTTCTCCGCCCGCTTGGGAGCTTCCACTTTCTGGTTCCGCGAAATCATTTCCGCGCGCCGCTTGCCCAGCCGCGCCACATTCAACACCCGCTCCACCGCCGCATTTTCTCCCTGCGAACGAAACTTCCGCATCAATTCATCCAGCCGCATCACGCTCACTTCCGCATCTTCCAGCGTCTTGAAGTGCAGCAAATCCTCAAATTCTTCCTCGTACTGATCCTCGGCTTCTTCCTGCAGCGTTAATTCCAGTTTCAGCCCCGCGGCCTCCAGCACGTCAGCGATATATTCCGCGCCTGTTTTTCCCGCTTCTCCGTGCTCCGCAATCAACCGTCGCCGCAGCTGGTCAATCTCCGCGGGCGTCCACTTCTGCACGCCGATGCGCCGCGCCGTTTCCAGAATTAGCGATTTTTTTGTATTTCCTGGATCGCTCATCGCGTTGCTGCCTGCTCCCCCGCAAGTAAATGGCGGTACTTGATCACATTATCGTTGTGCTCGGCCAGCGTGGAGCTGAAAAAATGTCCGCCCTGCGTGTTTGCCACAAAATATAAATAAGTGGTCTTGGCCGGCTGGTAAGCCGCGCGCAACGAAGCCTCCCCGGGATTCCCGATCGGTCCCGGCGGCAATCCCGTGTGCGTGTAGGTGTTGTAGGGCGATTCGATCCGCAAATCCGCCAGCGTCAGCGTTCCTTTATAAGCGCCGCGTTGCTCCAACGCGTAAATCACCGTCGGATCGCATTGCAGCGGCATCGATTTCTGCAATCTGTTTTCAAACACGCCCGCCACCAGCGGCCGCTCCTCCGGCTTGGGAGTCTCCCGTTCCACCAGCGAAGCCAAAGTCACCACGGCCGCAATCGGTCGCACACTCGCGAGCCCAGTGCTGCTCAAAGCCGTCGCATCCGCGTTATACGTACCGCTTGCACCGGCCGCCGTGCCCGATGTCACCGCGGCCCACTCTTCTCTGAATTTCTTCACCATCTCGGCCGTCAGCCCCTCCGCCGAAGGGTGCCGCGACAAATGATAAGTGGCAGGGAAGAGAAATCCCTCCAGCGTCGTGGCATGCGGGGACAAATCTTGTATCGCTGCCGCATCTTTCGCCGCCCGCAAAAATTCATTGGCCGGCATGAAGTTCGCCGCCTCCAGATCGCGCGCTATATCAAAAATCGTTTCCCCCTCGCGCACGGTAAACGGCTGTTCGAATACCTGCCCATTCGCCAATTTCCAGAACACGTCGTGCGCCGAAGCCGCGCGATCGAAAAAATATTCTCCCGCCTGCAACGAACGCCGCGGATGCCGGCGCGCATAAAATTCAAATGCCACCGCGCTCCGCACCACGCCCTTGCGTTCCAGCAAGCGCGCCACCCCCCGGCTCGACGCCCCGTGCGGCACATCCACGAAAACTCCCTCGGCTCCGAATCCCGAGTAAGGATAATTCACGCAGTACCACAGCCAGCCGCCCGCGGCCGCTACGATCAACAAAATTAAAATTAAAAATTTACCCACGCGCCTCAGATCTCCCAACCACTCGCTTGGTCCTGGAAAAAGCTCCGCAAAACATCCCACAAATGTTTAGATGCCAGTTAGATGCCCACCCGGCGCGAAAGCTATGCCGCGAATTACCGCGTCAAATACTCTTTCAACATCACCGTAGCCGCCATCGCATCCACCGTCATGCGCCCTTCCATCTTTGGTTTCCGCCACGCTTTATCGTAATCCCGCAGGTTCGTCCGCGCAGGAGCCTTCATCACTCGTCCGCCTTCTTCCTCCAGCATCCGCTGCGCTTCCCAACTGGTCAGCCGCTCATCCACCATTTCCACCGGCACTCCAATTTGTTTCCTCACCCGCTCTGCGAACCGTGAAGCCTCCTCCGCCATTTCCCCGCGCGAACCGTCCAGCCGCAACGGCAGTCCCACAATAATTTGTGTCACGCCATGCTCGCGCGCCAGCTCCCGCAGCCGCCGCATATCCTCATTACGATTGACGCGCTCTAAAGTGGACAGCGGCTTGGCCATGCGCGCCTCCGCGTCCGCAATGGCCACGCCAATCCTCGCGCGCCCGTAGTCCAGCGCCAGAATTGTCGCTCGCTTGGCTTGATTTGTGGAATCGACCACGCCGGTCACCTGAAGAGTATACCGGGTGCCGCCGGTTGCACCCAGCCTCAGCGCTGCCGCCCGCGCGTCCCGCGTTGCCAGTCTTCCCAGAAGCCCATCGCCCGCATCTGCTGGTCCAGGCCGGTTTCTTTCATCATGGTTTCCAGTTCTTCGCGCGATAATCGTTTCCCCAGCGGCTCCTTGCGATCCGCCACTCCCCAAGCCGCCAGCGCCGCAATCGCCGTATGCAGTTTCAGCGTTCGAATATCCACTTTATCCAGCGTGTCCGAAGCCGCGTGATAATTTGGCAAATAATTTGCCTCCTCATTATTTGCCACCAGCGTCGGCACTCCCTCGAGCATGAAGTCAAAATGATCCGTGCCCGTCTGCGCATCCGCGGTGTGGTGATCCACGTTCCACGATTGCAGCGGCTTCAGCACTTCCCGCACGCCCGCTTCCAGATCGTGCCGCCCGCCCATCGAAAATCCCGTGAAGCGCCCGTTCCCCGAATCAAACACAATCACCGCCTGAATCTTGTCCAGCTCCGCGCGATGACTTTTCACATACGCCCACGAACCCAGCAGCCCCTGTTCTTCGCCGCTGAACAAAACAAATCGTATCGTCCGCCGCGGTCGCAACCCGGTAGCCTTCAGCGCGCGCGCCGCTTCAATCACCATCGCCGCGTTGCACCCGTTGTCCAGCGCGCCCGTTCCCAGATCCCACGAATCCAGATGCGCGCCCAGAATCACCGCCTCATCCGGCTTTTCGTAGCCGCGAATTTCCCCCACTACATTTTCCTGCTCCACCGCCGGCCCGATTTTATTGGGCATCGAAAAGCGCACCCGTATTTTTCCCGGGTAAGCCAGCACTGTGCGCGAAAGCCGCAGCGCATCCTCCCGCGCGACTACCGCCTGCGGCAATTTCTCCAGCGATCCGTCGCCCGTATTGGTGTGCCGGTACAGCAGCAATCTCTCTCGCGCTCCCACCCACAGAATTGCCGCAGCTCCTCCACTCACCGCCCGATCGATAATGTCCGGCGGCCGGAAATATTCATTAAACAGATCCGCCCACGTCGCGCCTACCTCGGTATGCGCCAGCAAAATCGCGCCCTTGATCGCGCCGCCCGCCGCCGCAAAATCTTCCGCAGTGCCGTTGCCAATATCCACCACCTCAGCTTCAATCCCGCCCGCGGGAGTCGCCGGAGACCACCCCAGACTCGCCGCCCGCAGCGGAAATTTTATTTCCCCCAGCAACTCCAGCCGCGTATCTCCTTCACTCCACGTCACTGGCAGCTGATATTTTTCCGTGTGGACTTCCACGCTCGCCGCGCGAAATCCTTCCACGCCCCACCGTATCGCCCGCGCCATCGCGGGAGTCCCCGAAACACGCCCGCCAATCTCGTCCGTCAACCGCCGCAAATTCTCCGCCATCGGCGAAGGCCCCATCACCAAGGGCAAAATCTTCGCCGCCGCCTCCGCGCACGAGGCTCCCCCATCATAAGTGCATCCCGCCGCTCCCCGAGGCGCCGCGATACGCTGTAGCGGGTCGCCAGTCGCAGCGCCAGGTGCCTGCGCCAGCGAAGCATTCGCGCCCAACCCTAGCAATGCCACCACAACAATCATCACAACCTGACGCAAACGCATGGAGTCCTCTTCGTCTGTCAAAAGTAACGAAATAAAATTCAATCGCGGCGGATTATACCCAAACCCCCAGTCGACGCCTAATCAGGAAGCGTAAGCCGATGAGACCGCAAAGCTCTTCACCTCGCCAACCTATGCAGATGCGAAGGGGCATTATGTAATCCGACAAACAAATGTTCGATTGAATCACTCGGAGCGCAAACTGTAAAATTTCGCGCGCTAACAGAGACGCGGAGGGTGCCCCACCCTGAGGTTTTTGTAGGGTGGGGTTCGTAAGGTGGGAACACCAGTACCTATCCGACAAGCAAATACCGAAGTTGAATTCAAACAACACACAAACCGCAGCACACTCATTTATTCAACTCAGCCGCGAATCCAAAACACAATCAGCCACCCGCGCCACGCTCACCATCTCCGTAACATCATGCACTCTCACAATATGGGCCCCGTTTAAAATACTGGCCGCCACAGTAGCCGCCGTCCCCCACAACTTTGCGTCCGTAGAAAAAGCCTTCCCGTCCAACTCCAACGTCTTCCCAATAAATCCCTTCCGCGAAGTCCCCACCAGCAAAGGAAATCCCAGCCGCGCCACCGCGCTCAACTTTCCCAGCAACTCATAATTCTGTGCATAACTCTTCCCAAACCCAATCCCCGGATCCAAAACTATCCGCGAATCCAAAACCCCAGCCTTCCGCGCAATCGACACCGACTCCCGCAAACCCCGCACTACATCTTTCCCCACGTCCCGCGCGAAGGGTCTTTGCTGCATCGTCACCGGCTCTCCGCGCATATGCATCAAAATCAACCCCACCCGCGCCCGCGCCGCCACCTCCGCAACACGCGCGTCGTATTTCAACCCGCTCACATCATTGATAATTTCCGCGCCGCTCTCCACCGCCTTCGCGGCAATCTCCGCCTTCCGCGTATCAATCGAAATAGGAATCTTCAACCGCGTCCGCAGCGCCGCCAACACCGGCGCCAGCCTCATCCACTCTTCCTCCGCGCTCACCCCCGCAGAACCCGGCCGCGTGGACTCTGCCCCCACATCAATAATGTCCGCGCCCTCCCGCTCCATCTGCAAAGCGTGCTGCACTGCCTTCTCATGCGAAAAGAAATTGCCCCCATCCGAAAAACTGTCCGGCGTCACATTCAGCACGCCCATAATCAAAGTGCGCCCGCCCAGCGCCAGCGCCCGCGAAGGCAATTTAATTCGAAATGTTCGTCGTAAGGTCACCACAGGAAGTCTAATTCAATTCCCCAGACCGATGCGGACGCCGCTGCGCGGATCAATACAAACACGGAGGGTGCCCCACGCTGGGATTTCATAGGGTGGGGTTCATAACGTGAAAACATCCACAAATGATGTGCCCGGGCGCCCCGCCACGGCTTTCTCGGGCTGGTAACGTGGAACACCTAAAAACCATCTACGCAGCGAACGCCGATTCGTCCCAATCCACTAATCCAGATCAATATCCCGAATCGGCTTCCCCGCAGGAGCATCCTTAGCCTTCTTCATCGCCTCTTCAAATTTCTTCGCCAGAATATCTTCCTTGTTGTATTCCAGATTCCACGAATCCCTGAACTTATCTTCCCGGTTCCGCTGCTGCTCGTTCAAAATCCCCGCCGCATCCGTCAAATCCACATTCGGCCCCGCCTTGGGAGCCGCCTCATGCGAAAGCACCGCGCCAAAAACCGCGTCCACCACCAGCTTCGAATGGCAGCACGGACAAGTCACATTCAAATTGTCAACATTCCCCTTGGCCATAAAAAGCATTCTACCCCTTTTGCGTTCAACGACGCATTCGGCCCGGAACATGGCGAGCTGCTTTAACACGCACCTGGCCATGCGTCGGCACAAGAGCATTGCTAAGGTGGCGATGGGCCGCAGGCTGGGAGTCCGCTTGTACTGGATGTGGCGAAACGGATGCGCGTATTCGCCGTCGATGGAGTTCGGTTCGTACGTGGGACAGCTCGGTACCGGACATGGTGTGAAATAAACACCGTCCACTTGGTTGGGCATCCCGCGCAAGGGGAGTTTGAAGAAGTAATCATGGTCGAAGTTTCAGATCGAAGAGATGTTTAGGTCGGACCGAAGCCGATCGAAAGATTACCAAACGAGCCGTGGTCGTCGATGCAGAGGTCAAAGAAAACGAGCGAACACACGAAGTGAATGGAGAAGTGCGCTCAAAAAAGATTTGACAGGGCCGACACTGTTAGAGATGTCCGGTTACCCGACTTATCAGTAATTAAGTCATTCCAAACTTGGTCAATCCAACCGCTGAATTCGGGCAAGGTCTCTATATGGCATTTTAGATTTGTGACCGGACGGCCCCGGCGGCCATCTCGGAGGGCATCACCGGGCCATCCCCAATGCTACCCACAAGAACAACAACACAGCAGTGGCGGAGAAGATGTACGTGGATGGCGGTGCTTTCAGTCGGAAACCCGCAAACACAATTAAGACAGCGCACAAAATCCAATTCGCTGCCGCAAATATACTCTGAGGACCAAACCGCCCACCCACAGCGCCGTCAGCGCCGTACACAGCGGCGGTGAAAGAAACCAAAAGACAGACTGTACTCAGAATAAGGCCGAATGTCATAAACCAGGAATATTTCACTTCTGCCCCGCTTTGTTCTTTCCGCAGAATCACTTTTAGTATGATTCCCTCGGCCACAAAGAAAGACGCGAGCAGAATGTAAATTATCAGTACCAGCGGGTCCATGAAGCCTCCGTTATTCCGTAATCCATGGACATCACGTAACTTCCTCGCGCCATTATCGTAATTGACTGTCCAAAGCAACAAACCCTTTGAGCGTAAATATTGATTAACGCCGTTACCGTAAACTTGAAATGGGTCCTTGGTGCCATTGTTCGGTAACCCGACTTACAGGACTTGTCGGAAAAGCTAGTAGATTTCGCTCTTGTGTAATTCTAATTCTGCAAGGTTTTTGGCCATGTACAATCCCAGTTCCCTAAATTCGCCACCCGTTGGCGACCACCGGTCGACGAGGTGGTAGCTGCCATCACGAACTCCCTCGATAATCCACTGAGCCCCGTCGACACCCCGGTCTTCCAAAACCGCAGGCAGTTTCCAGAAGTTGCTGCTCTCGACCCGCTCAAGAAAATGAGTTGTTTGCTTGGCGTCGAGCATGAGAGTTTTATTTTGAATTAGCTTTCCCGCACGACCCGTTGCACCGCTCGTCCTTTTAAACGTCAACAACGACGTCCCGTCCGTCATAACATTAATCCTTACAGCTACCGGATTGTGGAATGACCGTAACCATAAAAAGCGGTACGACTGTGTTTTTTCCACTTTCGATAATTGCCAGAGTGAAGGTTCCTTAAGGGCTTCGAGGTCCTTTTCATACCAAGCCGGCGGGAAATCAGGAGGGAAATACTTGACCTGGGCGAGCGCCACCGATGCGAGGAGTAAAAAAGCAATAGTTGATGTCGGGCAAAAGATTCGACGCAATGGCGGCCTCACGACGATTCGAGCGAAAATTGCAATACTGAAGCCTTGATTCTCTACCTTTAAGTCCTGATAAACGCCGTTACCGGAAAAGTCGCCGACTTCCTAATTCAGGACATTTTTCGCATCGACCTCGCTGCCCACCTCAAAAAAAAGGCGCGATGTCAGTCGCGCCTTCGCTTGAGTCCCTCTAAAAAATTATGCCTTCGCGGGGTTTTCCCCACGCGTAAACCCCGGCGCCGGCCGCAACTCCGGCCGTACCACCTTGGGATCCGCGGTAGTAGCACCCTGCGGCGGTGGAGGAGGCGGCGTCCGGATTTTCTCCGGCAGCGGCTTATTCTCCATCAGCAGTTTCACTTCGTTGGCGTCAATCACTTCACGTTCCAGCAGCGCCAACGCAATGCGCTCCAGCGTCTCTTTATTGGCCGACAGAATCGCCTTCGCGCGTTCATACCCGCCATTCACGATGCGCTTCACTTCCTTATCAATCTGAATCGCCGTGTCTTCCGAGTAGTCGCGGTGCTGGGTAATTTCCCGGCCCAGAAAGATCGCTTCATCTTTCTTTCCGTAAGCCAGCGGCCCAAGCTCGCTCATGCCCCATTCGCAAACCATGTTCCGCGCAATGTCCGTAGCGCGTTCGATGTCATTTCCAGCGCCCGTCGTAATGTGTCCGAGGAAAATTTCCTCCGCCGAACGCCCGCCCATCAAAACCGCCAGCATGGCCTCCAGGTATTTCACCGTGTAGGTATGCTTGTCGTCTTCCGGCAACTGCATTGTCAATCCCAGCGCCATTCCGCGCGGGATAATCGTCACCTTGTGAACCGGATCCGCATTGGGAGTCATGGCCGCCACCAGCGCGTGCCCGGCTTCGTGATACGCGGTATTTTTCTTTTCTTCATCGGACAGAATCATGGACTTGCGCTCCACGCCCATGAGCACTTTGTCCTTCGACATTTCGAAGTCCACCATCATGACGAACTTGCGGTTCTGCCGCGCTGCCCACAGCGCCGCCTCATTCACTAGGTTCGCCAGATCCGCCCCCGAAAAGCCCGGAGTGCCGCGCGCGATAATCGAAAGCTCCACGTCATCCGAAATGGGCACCTTGCGGGTGTGTACGCGAAGAATTTCTTCGCGGCCCTTGACGTCCGGGCGCGCCACCACCACTCGCCGGTCAAATCGGCCCGGCCGCAGCAGCGCCGGATCCAGAACGTCTGGCCGGTTGGTGGCCGCAATTAAAATCACGCCTTCGTTCGATTCGAATCCGTCCATCTCCACCAGCAACGCGTTCAAGGTCTGCTCGCGCTCGTCGTGCCCGCCGCCCAGTCCCGCGCCGCGATGGCGTCCCACCGCATCGATCTCGTCTATAAAAATGATGCATGGCGCATTCTTCTTGCCCTGCTCGAAAAGATCGCGCACGCGGCTCGCGCCCACGCCTACGAACATTTCCACGAAGTCCGAACCTGAAATCGAAAAGAAAGGCACATTCGCTTCGCCGGCAATCGCCCGCGCCAGCAAAGTCTTGCCCGTTCCAGGAGGCCCGACCAGCAGCACACCCTTCGGAATGCGTCCGCCCAGCTTCTGAAACTTTTGCGGATCCTTCAAAAACTCAATAATCTCCTGCAGCTCTTCCTTGGCTTCGTCGGTTCCAGCTACATCTTTGAACGTCGCCTTTTTCTGTTGCGCGGAAAGCAACCGTGCGCGCGATTTCCCGAAGCTCAGCGCTTTATTTCCCCCCGCCTGCATCTGCCGCATCAAAAATAAACAAAAGCCCACCAGCAAAATCAGCGGCGCCGCGTTCAACAGAATCAGAACCCAGTCCCCGCTGCGAACTTCCTTCACCTTCATCGGCACCTGCTTGTCGCGCAACTGCTTCGCCAGGTCCGGAGCCGATTCCTTAAAAACCGTCAGGTGGAATTTGTGATTCGCGGGTCGCACGTACTCGCCCTGCAACTCGTAGCTGTTCGGCGAGAGGTACAGAGTCACTTCCTTCACGTCGGTAGCGTCGACCTTCGCCATGAACTCGCTGTAGCTGGGTTCATCTTCGCGCGCCTGCGCGCCGTTGGCCGACACCAGTTTCCACAGCATCACGCCCAGGAATACGATCGAGATCCAGAAAAGAATGGTTTTTGCTGTGGAACTAGAATTCACGTTGCCCTCGCTTAAGAAGCCCCAAGAAGCTACGAACTGCTTTTCCCGCGCCTGCTTTAGATCACTACGCTGCAGTTACTTTTTTGGACGCCCGCTTTTCGCCGCGGCCTTTACCATTCCCGCCGCTTTCGCCGCTGAAGACAGTTGCCGCAAATTCCGCCCCGTTCCGTTCGCAGCCGCCAGCCCGTACCCGATCCATACTTCCTTAGATGCAGTTCTGAAGCCAAAGTAATCGGACTCCAGGTCCACCCGGCGTTTCTCCGGTTTGTCCAGCAAAACCGCCAGCCGCAACGACCGTGGGGCCGATTCTCCCAGCCTGCGCAGTAAAAAATCCTGCGGTACGCCGCTTTCCAGCACCGCATCCACCAGCAACACGTCCCGGCCCTTCAACTCCGGCCTCTTGCCAAAGAAAACTTCCCGCCGCGCGCGCCCCTTGTCATCTATATCGCGCACATCTTCGTGCACAAAATGGCACACGATGGTCCCGTTCAATTCGCGAATCAAATCCGCCGCAAAAACAAAACCGCGATCCAGCGTGACCACCACATCCAGGCGGCGCCCCTGATAAGCCTGCGAAATCTCCCGCCCCAGGTCTGCCACTCGCGACGCGATGCGCGATTCAGAAAACGCCGCGGTCCTTCCATTCTCTTTCGCTTTGTTCGTCGAGCGCCTCTTGCGCCCGCCCCTCGTGCCGGCCGTTTTGCGGCCGCTCACGCTAAATTTTCCTCGGCAATCACAATTCCTGTGCTGGTCGTCTCGCCCACCGCGAATTCTGCGGAGCATCCCAATCCGCGCGACCACGCCACAATTCCGTCACTCTCAATGACCGGCCATCCCGCGCGCTGCCAGCGGTCGATTCGCTTTTCGTTGAACAATCTTTTTATTTTCTCGGGCTTGGAGCGCCCTGCGCCGCGAAATCGATCCCCGTGCTTCCAGTTCCTCAGCACTAGCGGAAATCGCAACGCGTCGCGATTTAACACTTCCCCTGAAATACTAGTTTCCCCTCTCTTGCCAAGCCAGTCAATCACTGTGAAGCGGAATGCGCACCCCAGTTCCGGTACTCGTATCACCGTCGTGCCCAGCAGAAAATCAATTTCGTGCGCGTACGCTTTTTGGCCTCGCTCGCCGCTCGATTTTTTTTCCGTCGCCGTCGCAGCCGCCGCCGCCGCGCAAAACAGCAGCGTCTCCGCCAGTCGCCGTACCTCCATCCCGCCTGGCAGCTGCAGCGTATTGCCAGACCGCCCGTGCCGTGCCAGTTCCAACACCTGGTTCACATGGAGCGCCGTCAACTCGCCACTCGCCCCGCTCCCCATGTTCGCTTTCCACTTCCCAATAATCCGCCGCACCATCCGCCCGCCCAGCGCGCCGCCCGGCTCAAGTCCACTTCCCACCAAATCGCGAACACCAATGCGCGCCCCTTCCGCGCCAATCTCCAGCCGCCCTTTTAATCTCTCCTCCACCACCCTATTCAAAATCGCGTCATCTTCCCGTGCGTGAACCGCCAGCGCCGCCAGATGTTCCACCGTCCGCGGCTGAAACTGTTTCTCCAGCAGCGGAAGCAATTTCTTCCGGATCCGCGCCCGCGTCTTGGTCGTGTCCCGATTGCTGGCGTCTTCCCGCCAGCTCTGTTTCTTCAATTTCAATAAAGCGCGCAGCTCCGCGCGCCGCGCCCCCAGCAGCGGCCGCACCACTTTCCCCACCTGCGGATGGATACCGCCTAGCCCGGTAATCCCGCTCCCGCGCAAAATATGCGCCAGCACCGTCTCCGCCTGGTCGTCCGCGGTATGCGCCACCGCCACCTTATCCAGTTCATGCTCCCCGGTAGCGCGCGCAAAAAACACGTACCGCTCCCGTCGCGCCGCATCCTCGGTATTCGCCTTGTCGCGTTTGGCAATCAACTTCACATCCGCCGCCCCCGCATAAAAGGGAAGCGCTAGTTTCTTAGCCAGCCGCGCTACAAATTTCTCGTCCCCGTCCGCCGCCCGCCCGCGCAATTTATGATTGAAGTGCAAAACATAAATCGTCAGCCCCAGCGCGTCGCGCAGTTCCATCAGCAACAGCAGCAGCGCCACCGAATCGGCGCCGCCCGAAACCGCCACGCCCACGCGCTCGCCCGCGCGCAGCAACCCGCTCTGCTCGATCGCCTCAACCAACCCCGCCGTCACATCCCGCCGCCGTCGCGCACTCAAATTTTTTCCCGCGCTCAAGAAACCCAGAGCCTCCGCCGCGCATCGTACCATGCAGAAACAGACTAAACCGCGTCACGCCAGCCTGTGGAAAAACGCAACGATGCTGGTTGACATCCGGTCATAGTACTGAGATACTCTTCAAGTTGTGCGTACGCCTTTCTGCTGGACAGGGAGGTTTTGCTCTTTGACAATCGATACGATGTGCCAGAATCCGTTCGAAACCATTCACGCTTTTCGAGCCTGAATGGTCTGAGTAAATCGAGCGACAATAATTTGCTTGGCAGGCTGCCTGGGATGCAAATCCCGGGATTTTTTTTCGCCAAGCTACCAGTTTCAAACGAGAGTTTGATCCTGGCTCAGAGCGAACGCTGGCGGCGTGCTTAACACATGCAAGTCGAGTGCGCGCCTGTAGCAATACAGGTGGCGCACGGCGCACGGGTGCGTAACACGTGGGTAATCTGCCCTTCGATGGGGAATAACCTCGCGAAAGCGAGGCTAATTCCGCATAACATTCCGATGGTTCCGATCAATGGACTCAAAGCCGTAAGGCGTCGGAGGAGGAGCCCGCGCACGATTAGCTAGTTGGTGAGGTAACGGCTCACCAAGGCTTTGATCGTTAGCTGGTCTGAGAGGATGGCCAGCCACACTGGAACTGAGACACGGTCCAGACTCCTACGGGAGGCAGCAGTGGGGAATCTTGCACAATGGGCGAAAGCCTGATGCAGCGACGCCGCGTGGGGGATGAAGCTTTTCGGAGTGTAAACCCCTTTCGACCCGGACGAATGCCCCGCAAGGGGACTGACGGTACGGGTATAAGAAGCCCCGGCTAACTACGTGCCAGCAGCCGCGGTAAGACGTAGGGGGCCAGCGTTGCTCGGAATTACTGGGTGTAAAGGGTTCGTAGGCGGTGCGGCAAGTTGGGAGTGAAATCTCTGGGCTCAACCCAGAGGCTGCTTCCAAAACTGCTGTGCTTGAGTGTGGGAGAGGCGCGTGGAATTGCAGGTGTAGCGGTGAAATGCGTAGATATCTGCAGGAACACCCGTGGCGAAAGCGGCGCGCTGGACCACAACTGACGCTGAGGAACGAAAGCTAGGGGAGCAAACAGGATTAGATACCCTGGTAGTCCTAGCCCTAAACGATCAGGACTTGGGGTGCTTCACGTTCGTGGAGCGTCCCGGAGCTAACGCGTTAAGTCCTGCACCTGGGGAGTACGGTCGCAAGACTGAAACTCAAAGGAATTGACGGGGGCCCGCACAAGCGGTGGAACATGTGGTTCAATTCGACGCTACGCGAGGAACCTTACCTGGGCTCGAAGCGCACTTGACTAGCTATAGAAATATGGCCTTCCCGCAAGGGACAAGTGTGGAGGCGCTGCATGGCTGTCGTCAGCTCGTGCCGTGAGGTGTTGGGTTAAGTCCCGCAACGAGCGCAACCCCTGCACGTAGTTGCCACTCCGCAAGGAGGGAACTCTACGTGGACTGCTCCGGATAACGGAGAGGAAGGTGGGGATGACGTCAAGTCCGCATGGCCTTTATGTCCAGGGCTACACACGTGTTACAATGCAGGGCACAAACCGTTGCCAACCCGTGAGGGGGAGCTAATCGGAAAAAACTCTGCTCAGTTCGGATTGCAGTCTGCAACTCGACTGCATGAAGCCGGAATCGCTAGTAATGGCGTATCAGATCGACGCCGTGAATACGTTCCCGGGCCTTGTACACACCGCCCGTCACATCACGAAAGTGGGTTGTACTAGAAGTCGCTGCGCTAACTCGCAAGAGAGGCAAGCGCCCAAGGTATGACTCATGATTGGGGTGAAGTCGTAACAAGGTAGCCGTAGGAGAACCTGCGGCTGGATCACCTCCTTTCTAAAGTAGTAGTGGCTCAACCCGCTATGGTGTGCGGATCATGCCACTCAATATGTAGTCACCCAATCTCACGATTGGTCATGACTACACGTTTCATCCCCTTCGGGGATGACCCTGAGTGAACCAGCGAAGGGCCGGCCTCAAAACCGATTCAAGCCATTTCACAAAGGTGCGATTTAACTCATTATTTGGACGGATTCTGTCTCATCGTATCGACGGTCAAAGCGCAAAGCGCACATCACATCGTATCCAGTTCACCCGCCTCACGGCGGGCAAACAAAAAAGGCGGGCCATCACTGGCCCGCCTTTTTCTATTCGTTCGCACGCCGCTCATTCCGAACCCTCCGCCTTCTCCCAGGCTGGCGAGGAACCTGTTGTTTCCCGCCCGGCCCGCATTCTCAACTTCGCACTCGAAACCAACGAAGTTCGCAATTCCTCGCGAACTTTACGGAGGAACATGCTACGGGGCTTAGGCTTGCTTATCAGTTGACGCGTCAGGAACCAATACAAGACTTATCTTACCTTCCACCCATGACATTGTAAGACGCTTTTGCTCGTGATTAAACCCTAGCGCCTCCACGACCTGCTCGAGATTAACTTCGGTCGGTGTGACTCTTTGTAATATCAAGGGATCTAATTCCCTGAACATAGTTTTTGACTTCCGCATTCGCACTTTCGATCTGGCAGTTCTTATTAAAGGCAAAGGGTCGTCAGAATTAAGGGCAATCTCAAGCATCGCCGCCAAGATACAGAACGCACCAAAAAGCCCGTCGGGAGTGAGGCTGTGAGTATCGTTTCTGTCGATCCCCGGGTAGTCCCAAAGCAAATATGGCCATCCGGAGCTCGATTCATCATAGATGAACCACGGGGCGCTCAGAGGGGCCAAGGAGGTTCCGATAAACGCCAAGTCAGCGTTTGCAGAAGTTCGGGTCGACCACGAAGGAGGAAATGTATGACCTGACGCCACTAACAAGAGTCCTGCACCTATTGGTACAAGTCGGAGATGAGCGTAGACACGATGACTTAGACTCGAAAGTAATTTATCGTAACCATACAATCGAACAAAATCCTCAAGCGAGAAGGCACCGATCCAGAAGCACTGAGTCGCAATTAGGATGTCCAACTTCGCCAACTCTAGCACTTCGCGAGAGCACTCCGTCCAAACACGCTGAGACACTTCCGACCAGTAGGAGAACTGCTGTTCGTAGTAGTGTCCCGACACGAGACCGGTTGCCGCCTGGAGGTCCAACCCGATTTCCGTAGCGAGCAGCGATTCTCTAAACCCACCTTTGATAATCCGGATGATCTCCTTTTCCAATGTGCTTGCGATCGGTTCGCGATTTTCCAAACTTGCATGCGTTAAGTCTCCGATTAACTCACCATTTGGTTGTTTCGGGTCATCACCGATGCTATCAAGTGAATATGTGAGGCAGGACAAGGAGAGTTCTCGGGTGATTCTTGGGCTGGGGACTAAGAATTCAAGAGACCTCGCCGCAAATGAGAGGTAATTCCAAGTGACTTCACCCTTTGTCTCTTTCTGCAGTGCAAGAAATGTCTGCAGGAGATCGTCCGCGGTTCCCTCGATTTGCTTATTCTGTAGTTGAAACGCCAATTGCGCGACGACGTCCCATTCGCGCTTTGCGATACGCGGCAACAATAGCTCCCTTAGCTGTTCCGGGGAGTTTGTTCGGACGAGATGGGCTGCCGCGAAGTACTCTAAAAAAGTTCTATGTGTGAATTGGTAAAGGCGGTCGCCATCCTTCGTCGTCCCAGTATCCGTGAAAACCCAAGCTCTGCCTGTACAGAAGCTGATGAAAGCTCGAGCAGCACCTTCCGCTTCCTCCCGGTTCTCGAAGCGGCGGGGACACAGGTACTCTGCAGCTTTTGCGGTGAGTACGTTTTCAGTAACTCCAACATGGAGTTTCTCGTCCGAGTAGATCCAGTAAGCCAGGAACTTCATAGCTGGATTGATGTGGTCTTCGAACGGGAGGGCAACGAAAATACCTCGACTCTTGTCCCATCTCTCGAACAGCATAGTGGAACACTTTTCGTAGACGTCCGGGCGATTCTTGGGAATATAGTTTTCCCCGCGGTAGATATTGCACATCAACGCCAGCATTAGGGGATTGGACCTTATATCGATAACTACCCGGCTCTCTTCGATGAAGGTTTTCGCTTTTTGGTCCTGTTGAGATGCTGAAAGGTCTACATCACACGCAAACCATTTCCTCGCGTATTCTTGAACTTGGGCCTCGTCGAAAGGCGCTAATTTGTAGACTGAAAATCTCTCTGAGTCGAGGGGGGCCTGTTCATATCCAACCTCTCTCGAGGTTACCAAGATAGGGACGGCTGGATACAGGTTACAAAACGCTTCAATATCCTTGGTGATCTCCGACCTATGTCTTGTTTCGATCAACTCGTCTAGCCCGTCGAATATCACCATCGCTCTGCCTTTTAACAGCATGTACTCAATAGCTCCGGGCGGAGGTTTCAATTGATAACTCGAATTTGCGGTCGCCTCAATAAAGTCCACGAGAGAATTATCACGCTCCGCCCTAGCTACTCCATAGTCACGTAACACCACTAAAATCGGCGTTAATTGCCTGCCACCTACCAGTTTTTCGCTAAACTTAGCGGACAGGTCATGACAAACTTTTGCCGCAACCGTCGACTTCCCGCCGCCCGGGTTGCCGATCAAAACGACTCTATCGAGATCGGCCAAGAAGGCATTAAAGAGAATTTTCTGCTCCGCCTTACCTTGGCCTCGACTTCCTTGCGTAAATGTAGGCGATACGCAGATTCGATCAATTCGTATCCTGCGCGCACCGTCAAAATGAGGCGGGGTTATGAAGCCGTGACGACTGATAAGCTGATTCCTATAACTTGCTTCAAAATCAATTACGTCACTCAAACTGGGCCGGTGGTTGCGTGCACTCAAATTTAGATTGCTGCGGAGTCCATCGATTTCATCAAGAATGGCCTTATGCCTTGCGGTGCTCAATGCTTCATGTGCGGCTAGCAGCCCCTCGTCAACCGCAGCTTTCAGAGTGCGGTTGCACTCCAGCAACAATGCGTCGAAAAGAGCATTTCCAGCATCTCGAGCAGCCTCGTCATCCGCTTCCATATAAAACGCGAATGATGACCTAAATTCATCTCGAATTGCCTCTATTGCCTCACTTTTGGCGTTCGTACCGAAATATAGGCCGTACAATTGGCGGATCGCGGATTCCGCTTCCGACGATGCCAAAAATTTCTCAAGTTTTTTTGGGGAGTTTTCGGCATGTGCGAGAGCCGAATCGACCACGGCCTTAGCTGCTGTCTCGAATACGAGTGTGACAGCTGGTTCTTGGGGATTGTTGGAATTAACGGGCTTGTGATCGTCGGCTGGACGAAGTGCACTCACGGTCGTTCGAACCGCCTCAGTTATGCCGCTAGCTATAAGGTTGCACATTATGTTTAGCGAAATAGGATCCATATTCCTCCGGACAATAACCTAGGTATATACCTGAGATCGTTTCTCCATGTCATTACTAAACTCGGGAAATCTGGCGAACAACGCAAAGTTTTCAACTTCGCTGTCGTGGGCGCAAAATGACGAGTCGCTGCTGCGCAGCCCATAATCACGCCTCGGCTTTACGCCCCGCCTCAATTCGCTCTTCCAACACAATCACCACGGTATCCCCCACATCCTTCCCAATCGCGCTGCGAACTTCCGCCTTCACAGGCAACATCTGCCGCCCGCCGCCCATAGCCATGAACGAAGCGCGAAACGGGTGCCCATCAATTTTCCCTTTGACCTTCACCAGTCCATGCGTCCCGAAAAATTTCGCCGCGCCGGGCCACACCACATAAGTCCACCCACCTTTGTTGGAGCTTTTCTCCAGCTTCGCCTTGAATTTCTTATTGATCTTCATCCACAACACCCCGCGTTCGAATTCAGCACCACCACTTTCACCAAATAACTTTGCAGCGCCTCGCCCACACCTTACGATAAACCATGCCGCGCACGCACCTTCTCCACATGTTCTTCTGGCTGGCGCTGGCCGCTGCGGTGCTTGCCGTGATTGCCAGAGGCCTCTGGCTGTATTGGGCCTCGCTCACCTGGCCAACCGCCGACGGCATAATCACCCGCCTCGAAGTGGAGCGCCGCCAAGCCTCAATGGCTGGCGGTGGCCACTATTACCGCGCTACCTTCGTCTACGATTTCCATCTTCCCAGCGCCCAGCGCCTCACCGCCACGTGGCACAAAAATTTCTCCACCGAACAGGACGCTCGCGAATTCGCCGCCCGCGAACTCCCCATCGGTAAGCCCGTGGTAGTCCGCTACGATCCGAAAAATCCCGCCTCCAATGATCTGGAACTCGACTCCTGGACCTACACCGGCGACCGCCCCACCACCCTCAACATTTAGTCCCGCAGTTCGTGCCCGGTAACCACCTTCTCAGAACTCATCTTTAGCCTTTAACCGCACCGGCCAGCACATCTCGCAAGCGCCGTCCCACGATCAGGTCCTCATCAGGCTCAAGCATCCATACGCCAATGACAATTTTGTCCGGATCTTTAGGGATGCCCGCGCTCGCTTCCGCCGAACCGGTTGCCGGATTCAATTCGATGCTTGGCGTCCCCTTGCGCAATTGTTGTGCAACTTCGCGTGGCGCGATCTTGACCCGCTGCTGCTCATACCGCAGGACCAGATGCGGGACGTGATTGGCAACCGGCGGAACCAGCACCTCCGACCGCAATGTGGGAACATCTTTCAGCAACCCGAGAATCCGCTCAATCCGCTTCCGGTACTCCGCTTCCATTTCCGCGTCAGACTGGCTCAGGAACCAGTCCACAGCGGCCACCATCCCGACGATTTGTTCCTTCGCCACTTTCATGCCGCGGCCCACGGTGTCGTCGTTAGGGCTGTTGTTCTTCACCGCCGCCGCGATCAGCTCCTTCTTGCCTAACAGCAGCCCCGCATTCTGGGGCCCGCGCATCCCTTTCCCACCGGAGAAGGCCACCAGGTCAAATCCCATCTGTGTGTAGTTCCACAGATTGGAGATCGGCGGAACGTCGGCGGCCGCGTCGTTTAAGCAGGGAACTCCGTGCGCGTGCGCCACCCGAATCCAGTCTTCCCGGCTGATGCTTCCTTCATCCGCGGCATTGTAGAAAAAACACATGGCGGTGTTTTTGTTGATGGCCGCGTCGTATTCCTGCAAGGTGTTCACTTCCACGAAGCGAATGCCACAACTGCGCAGCGCGTGGTCGTAGTCGTAGCGGTGCGCTTTTTGAATGACCACCTCGTTCTTCACGTTGGCCATATCGGTAGGGATCGCGTGTTCGACGGCCTCGTTGCCCAAAGTCACGCACGCCGCCGTGCCCAGGGTCACTGCCGAAGCGGCGCCCGCCGTCACCATCGCTGCTTCGCAACGCAGCTGCCGGGCAAGATATTCTCCGGCCGCTCGTTGCAGCTGCGCGAGATGCACCGGATGTTTGGCGGCCCGCGCCACGGCGGCCTGCACCGCGGGCGGCATCGTCGAAGCCGTTAAATGCGTGTAGGTGCCGGCGGCGTTGATGATCTTGGTCACCCCCAGCTTTTCGTAGTAGTCCACCCCTTCTTCGGGTGGTCGTGCCGGCCCCGCGGCCGCCGCAATTTCAAACGGCAGGATTTGCGCGAGCGTGCCCCCTGCCAGCGCATTGCGTACATGCTGAAAAAACGTCCGTCGAGAATTGACCATGGCCATGTGGACCCCTGATTTTCAGATTCACGCGAAATCACACGTAATCTACGAAGATCTCGCGCTTTAGACAAATGATTTTCCGGGCCGCCACCAACGCCTCACCTCACATCACCCGCGGTTCGAACACCAGCCACACACCGCTCCGGCAGAAATTACCTTGACTTATAGTGTATCAACTAGTAACATCAGGCATGGCCGTCGCCGGTAGTCTTGTCCCGCCTTGGTACGTGGGTGCCCCAGGGGCCGGTTTTGCACCTGGGGTTTTTGACGTAAACAATCTCAAAGCAATGACTGCCAAAAAAATCAGTCTCACCCTGCCGAAGCCGATCAACTCCCCCGACCTCGCGCATCGCCGAATCAGTTCCGGACATCAATTTCCAGCATCATCGTATTCTTGCGCAAAAAGAAGGAACTATTTTAAATGGACCGAACGCTCGCTACAGTAAAAGTCCCAGTACCCTCACCCTCGAACCTCCATCCGGCGCGCACTCCACACCGGGCACCCTCCGTTGACATCGTTCGAATCCCCAACTAACATCTCCGCCCAATAAAGCACCTCGTCCCCCGGAATTTTCTACCTGAACACGACGTCTACCGACGAAGGAGAAAACGTGACCCTGAATAAATTCAATTCTCCGGCCCCGCTGTCCATCGGCGTACTTCTGACTTTCGCGATCTTCCTGACCGCCTGCGGCTCCAAAGTGGAAGGCAACACCTACGCAGGAAACGGGGGAGTCGTCTCCGTCGAATTTAAATCCGGAGGCAAGGCCTACGTCGCCACCGGCCCGGTCTCCACGCCATGCACCTACACCGAAAGCGGCAAAACCGTCACCCTGATTTGCGAGCGGGACAAGACCGTCTTCACCGTGGACGACGACGGCGCGCTGATCGGCCCTCCCGATGGTTTCCTGGGCCGCCTCACCAAGAAAAAATAATCCCGCGCAGTGTTTCAAACGGAGCGTGGCATTGAGCGCCCCAGTGGCGCATGAAAGTGTTATGCATAAAAATGCTGGGTAAAATTCGCATGGCATTCTCGCTGAAGGTCGCCGCCTTCACCGCCGCAGCGGCCCTGTGTGCCTCAATTCTCTCCGCGCAGGAACCGCTGAAGCTCAACTCGCCGTATCACTGCCCCGATGGCACCGACAACATAATTGTCAGCTGTAACACCAATGCCAAAGGCGTCCAGATTTGCTTCTGGCGGAAATTACGCAACGGACAAATCGAAGCGGAAAATTTCAACGCTCGCCCTCAGCTCGATCCCTTGCTGAAAGTCTGCAACCTCGCGGCCACGCCCGCCGCCAAACCGGCTGCCGCGAACCCCGCCGCCGCCGAAGCCGCCACCGCCGTCGACACCGCGCAACCCGCCCCCGGAACCAAGCAGGCCCTCGCCCGCTGCATCGCTTCGGGAAGAAGTCAGCGCGTATGCTTCTCGGAAAATATGAGCAGCGGATTCGACCAGCTGTCCGGCGTCAGCCTGAAACTTCCGTCCACGTCCGGACTCCGCATGACCGGCGACTACGCCACCGCCACCGGCTTCCGCATTATTTTCCAGCCGGAGAAAGCGGTCATGACTTGCCATGGCGCTTCATCTCCTCAGCCCTACACGGTGGAAGCGTCGGACGCTCGCGTGCTCATCAAAATCCAGCACGGCCCCAAGCCGATCACCTTCGCTCTACGGCCCGACGGAAAACTGGAAGGCTCGGGCCCCATTCGAATCACCGGCATCTCCGCCGGCGGAACCGCCACCGCGCAAACCATGGGCAGCACCACCACGACCACCACCACGCAACGCGAGTTGACGCCGCTCGAAGCGCAGCAATATCCCGACGCCAAGCAAAACGGACAGGTCTATAACAACAGTGAAACTTCCACGGGGACCGCCTACGGTCCCACCGGCACGCGCCAGGTAACGCAGTACGCGAATAAAACCACTGACTGCACTCTCGGCCTGATGACCGCCACCGGCCCCACTCCGCTGGCCGCCGATGTAGAAAGTCCCATGGGCCTGCTCACCACCATAGCCAGTGGCATGGGCACGCTAATGCAAGGTGGAACCACCGACCAGGCCGCAAAAAAAATGCTCAGCAACGACAAAGCCCCGGCCCCCGGCCTCCGCTTGGGTGGAGATTTCGTCGGCCAGGGCGGCTTCCGCATAACGTTCCACCCCGAATCGGTCAGCGTCGCGTGCGGGGCCGCCGAGCTCGCGCACCCGTACACCATCCAGAAAACCTCCACGCAAATCCTGCTCAAGATTCAGGACCAGGAAAATCCCCTGACCCTGCAACTGAAACCCGACGGCTCGCTCACCGGTGAAGGAACCGCGCAGGTAAACGGCCGGGTAATCGTCGGCACCACCGAAGACCCCAATAATCCCTACGTTTTCGCGCCCAAAGTCGCCCGCTGCCCAGTAGGCACCCTTTCCCCCACCCAGTAACGCCGCAGTAGGCCCCTCAATCAATAAATGCAATAATTGAATTGAATTTCAGACCATCCCCGTCCTATATCATTTCGATAATATAATCGATTGACAACACCCCTTCCTTAGGGCATGGTGTCCACCACATTCTCACCCACTAGCTGTCCCAAACTTGCAGGTAACGGAGGATTTCCCATGGCTCGTCGCAATTTCTGCGCAATTGCCTTGCCCTGCCTGCTGGCTGGCATGGCTGTTATTTCCGCGCCGAGCCGCGGTGCGACTACGATTCGTGTGCCCGCTGACCAGTCGTCCATTCAGAAAGCTATTGACGCGGCCGCACCAGGGGACAGGATTCTGGTTTCCCTGGGTGTGTACGCAGAAAATCTTAACTTCAATGGGAAAAACATTACGATCACGAGCGTCAGCGGCCCCAACGCCACCATCATTGATGGCTCGGCAGCGGATACCGTCGTGACATTCACGAACGGGGAGACTAGAAGCGCTGTTTTGCAAGGGTTCACTATTCGCAATGGCGGATCCCAATTTTCGGCTGGCGGGATTGAGATAGCCAATGCGTCTCCCACGATCCGAAATAACATCGTCATATCAAATATTTCTTGTTCCGGCACCGCCGGTATCTACATCGGAGGTAACGCCGCCCCTCTGATCCAAGACAACGTTGTCTCCGACAACCTGATCGTCGGCTGCAGCGGATTCATAAATGGTGGCATCACCGTCCAGTCAATCTCGGGGACTGAAATTGTAGGCAATTTGGTCTCTGGCAATACCGGTGGTATCCAGCTATTGGGCGCCGGAAATGTCACCCTGCAGCAAAACGCAGTTGTAGGAAATTTGGGCGCCGGCATAAACATTTATGGAAGTGCGTCTGATGGAATTGCTCTCATCCAGAATCTGGTGGCTGGAAATCGCGGCCCAGGAATTGTCTGGGACAATATTCCGCCGAGCCGGGTCATCAACAACACCGTCGCGAACAACTCCCTTGGTTTCCCGGGGCCGGCCGGAGCTTCAGAACTTTCAGCCGGGTTAATCAACAGCGCCGTAGATATCGAGAACAATCTTTTCGTCGCTACCGGAAACTATTCGGCCGTGTCTTGCAACTTGGACATAACCAACCCTCTGTCATTCAATAGCAACGATGCCTTCGCGACGAATGCCACCACTTACGCCGCAGGCTGCCCGGACCAGACTGGAAAGACCGGCAACCTGTCTACCGACCCGCTGTTTGTAAGTTTACTTACTGGAAATTATTTGTTGCAAGCTGGCTCGCCGGTAATTGCGAGGGGAAAAGCCTCCGCTCCTGGTTTGCCTACCGTGGACATGGTCGGTAATTCTCGCCTCACTGCTGGAAAAGTCGACATGGGATCCTACGAATACCACGCCAAAAATGTGCTGCTTCTCTCGGCCTACGACCTGCAGTTCGGATCTCAGCCCGAAGGCGTTAAGAGCGTAACAAAAACAATTACTCTCACGAATCAGGGAAGCCTTCCAGTAGCCATCAACTTTGTTGAAGCGGGCCCATCGTTTTCCCAAACAAACGATTGTGGGAGGACCTTGGCCGCCGCCGCCATCTGCCATATCAAAATCGCTTTCTTACCGGCGATCCCCAATTTTCAATCGGACGCCTTGGGCATTTCCACTGATGCGACCCAAAACCCGCAGGTCGTGACACTAAGTGGAACAGGTCTGGCGCCCGGTGCTTCATTGGATTTGTACGCATTCTCGTTTCCGCTGCAAATCATAGCCACGTCCAGTTCACCACAAATCTTTACGTTGACGAACACTGGCCAGGCGCCGCTGAAGATCTCGAGTATTGGGAGCCCGGGCGTTGGCTTCTCGCAAACCAACAATTGCCCGATCGCGCCGGCGACGCTGGCGATCAGCGCCTCCTGCACGGTCGCGGTGGTGTGTACGCCAGCCCAGACAGGCTACTTTACGGGCAACATCCTTATCAATGACAACGCGCCAGGCAGTCCGCAACAAATCTTCTTGCAGGGAACCGGCATCAGCGCGGGCATCGCGACGGTATCCACGACAAGCCTTACCTTTCCCGTGACGGACATCGGAAAGAGCAGTGCTCCCCAGTCGATCACGCTGACAAATACAGGTACGGGCCCGCTGGGTATTTCACAAATTGCACAATTCGGCGATTTCCCGACCACCAATAATTGTCCGCCCTCTCTCCTGGCTGGCGGTTCCTGCGTTATTTCAGTTGTTTTTACCCCTCAAAATAATTCCATGGAGTCCGCACAAATTAACATTGTTGACGATGGCCAGCCTGGTTTTGTTAATGTTTCCGTCACCGGCACGGGGCAAGCGGTTACGCCGGTTCTCACTTCGTTGTCCGTGACCAACGCTCCAGTCGGCATGCAGAACCTGTCCTTTCTTATCACCGGAACTGGTTTTTTCTTCGGATCTCAGGTTTTGTGGGATCAAACCCCGGTCTACTCAGGTCAATTGGGTCCAACCCAACTCTCAGTCAGTGTGCCTGACAATCTGCTGACCGTTTCTGGGACACCCAAGATAACGGTTGTGAACCCGGGGCCTGGTGGTGGCACCTCTAATGCATTGACATTCACAATCTATAAGCCTCTAAACTATAATTTCGCATCAGCAACCTATAACTACGTGACAATCACGGGCACGAACTTGAATCTGAGCCCTTTTTCTGCATCCATCGTCAGCTCTCCTTTTCCCTTGCTTGTTGGAGGAGGCAGCTTTACCGACATGGTGGTTTCCGGAATGGGTAACATCTCCTTCATCGGTGGTGTCTCCTTCGAGAATTCCATCCCTGGGCCGGTTAGTTTCCCGGTGATTGCACCATTCTGGGATTTCCTCAATCCATTCGGAACCGACGCCAATAACAATGTGTTTTGGCAAGTTGTGGGTACCGCACCTAACCGCAAATTGGTAGTGGAATGGCGAAATGTGCCGTACTGGGGCGCGCAGGATACGACCAGCACGGTTAAATTCGAAGTCGTATTCACTGAGGGAAGCAGCAATCTGATTTTTAACTATGCGGACACCGTCTTCGGTGGAGCAAACTCCGCCGACGATAATGGTGCGACTGCAAGTGTGGGCGTGCAGGTTGGGACTGCGCTTGGCACTCAGTACAGCCTCAATACTCCGGCGCTCAAGAGCAAGTCATCAATTCTTTGGTACCCGAGTGATCCCGTAGCCCAAATAACTGCTAGCGCGCTCGATTTTGGCTATCATCAGATCGGTAACTCGAGTCTGAGACAAAATTTGACGCTTACGAACCGCAGTATTGCGGCCCTCCTGATTGACAGTATCGCCGTTAGCAATTCCAATTTTACCCAGACCAATAATTGCGGGGTCACACTGTTGACCGGGAAGAGTTGCGTTATTGCTGTCAACTTCACCCCTTCCCAACTCGGTGCGCAGACCGCCCAACTCACAGTCAATGGCAATGAAAAAGACGCTCCGCTCTCAGTCACGTTGAACGGGATTGGCACTGTGGACCCGACGGAAGTGTTCCCCACCCAGATCAATTTTGGAGTTCACGCCGTCGGCACTGGAACTACCCAGTCCGTAACGTTAGCCAATGGCACCAATCAAAAACTAACGGTCCAGAATATCTCGACCTCCTCTTCGTCTTTCACCCAAACGAACAACTGCGGATCGTCTCTTACTCCCGGAGCCAGTTGCACCATCATGGTTACTTTCACGCCCACAAAGAAGGGAGCTGTCGCCGGCAATGTATTGATGGGGCTAGGTGGTAAACCACCTGTTGCTGAAGTTCATTTGTCCGGAGCCGGCCAGTGAAACGGAAAGCGCGAAGGGAATCGCCGGTTGCCGCACCCTGGGAGTTGTAAGGCTTATCAGCGGTCGCGGGATGCGGAGGTTGACTCTTCAGCTCGCCCAACTTCGGCAGCTCGCCCCTACTGAAGCGTGACCCTTGCCGGCCAGACATCATACTTTGGCTTTGCGCACCGGCTCGATCCGTTCTTTGAGAACGACGGTCACTGAGTCCCCGACTCTTTTGCCGATACCGCTGCGGATTTCCGCCTTGACCGGCAGCGTCTGCTGGCCGCCGCCCATAGCCATGAACGAGACTACCCTCGGCAATATTTAGCGCTAGCGCCGCAAAGCTCCACCGCCCGCGCCTCGTTGACTTAGCTCAGCGCGGCACCTAAGATGAACCGCCAATGCCCGACTCCCAGTCACTGATTGGCCAGACGATATCCCACTATCGCGTAACCGAAAAACTTGGCGGCGGTGGGATGGGTGTGGTGTACAAGGCGGAAGACACCCGCCTGCACCGCTTCGTGGCGTTGAAATTTCTTCCTGACGATGTCGCGAAGAATCCTCAATCGCTCGCGCGTTTCCGCCGGGAAGCCCAGGCTGCCTCTGCGCTGAATCACCCTAATATCTGCACCATTTACGATATCGGCGAAGACGCTGGCACACCTGCATCACCCGGGGCGGCGGGCGGGGCGGGCAACGCTTTTATCGCCATGGAGTATCTCGACGGCCAGACGCTGAAGCACGGCATCGCCGGCAGCGCCTTCGAGTTGGACAGGTTTCTCGACTTGGCCATCGAAATTGCCGACGCGCTTGACGCCGCGCACTCCGAAGGCATCGTGCATCGCGACATCAAGCCTGCGAATATTTTCATCACCCGCCGCGGCCACGCCAAAATTCTGGATTTTGGCCTCGCCCAGGTCGGCACCACCAGCCGCGCATCACGGTCCGCCAACGACGCCGCGCACGATCCTGACGCCGACACCATGGCCACCCGCGGCGTCCCTCCCGAAGAGCTCACCAGTCCGGGCAGCACTCTCGGCACCGTCGCCTACATGTCGCCCGAGCAGGTGCGCGCCAAAGAACTCGACGCCCGCACCGATTTATTTTCTTTTGGCGTCGTGCTCTACGAAATGGCCACCGGCCAGCTGCCCTTCCGGGGAGAAAGTTCCGGCGTAATTTTTGAAGCCATTCTCAACCGTGCGCCCGCCGCCGTCGCGCGCGTGAACGCCAGCCTGCCCCCCGAGCTCGAGCGCATCATCAACAAGGCCCTCGAAAAAGATCGCGACCTGCGTTACCAGCACGCTTCGGAAATGCGCGCCGACCTCGCTCGCCTCAAGCGCGACACCAGCTCGGGCCGTTCTGCTGCTTACCAGGACGCCGCCGCGATGGCCGCAGCCAGTGCGCCCGCCGTGCAATCGTCCGGGGCTTCATCCGGCGCGGGCTCTTCCTCCAGCTCGTACGCCAGCGCTCAGTCCAGCGGGAGCGGCGCGCAAAACTCCGACAGCGCCATCGCCGCCGGTCTGCTGTCTCGTCACAAAACCAAACTAATCACTGTCGCCGCCGCCGCAATTTTGCTTCTGGCTCTCGCCGGCTTCGCGCTCTATCGCTGGAGCTCCGCAAAATCCACCTCCGGCATTGACTCCCTCGCCGTGCTGCCTTTCGCGAACGTCACTACAGACCCCAACACCGAATATCTCAGCGATGGCCTCACCGAAAGTCTGATCAGCAGCCTTTCGCAGCTACCCAATCTCACCGTGCGCCCGCGCAGTTCCGTGTTTCGCTATAAATCCAAAGACCAGGACGTGCAGAAAATTGCCGGCGAACTTCACGTCGCCGCCGTCGTCACTGGCCGCGTCACGCAGCATGGCGATGCGCTCAACGTCAGCGCCGAGCTTACCGACGTCGTCAAAAATCGCAGCCTGTGGAGTGAGCAGTACGACCGCAAGCTTTCCGACGCGCTCACCCTGCAGCGCGATATTGCTAACGAGATTTCTTCGCGCCTCCGCGAAAAACTCACCGGCGAAGAAAAAAAGCGTCTCGCCAAAGATGGCACCGAAGACCCCGAGGCTTATCAGCTGTATCTTAAGGGCCGCTACTACTGGGACAAGCGCACTCCCGAATCTCTCGCCAAATCCAAAGAGTATTTTCAGCAGGCCATAGACAAAGACCCTAATTACGTTCTCGCGCATGTGGGCATGGCCGAGTATTACTACGTGCTTTCCGACTACACCTACACGCCCACGTCTGAAACCAATCCCAAATTAAAAGCCGCCGCCACCCGCGCCCTCGCGCTCGACGAGAACCAGGCCGAAGCCCACGCCATGCTGGCGGGCGCTTACGATAACGATTGGCAGTGGGACGCCGCCACGCGCGAATACGAGCGCGCCCTGCAGTTGGATCCCAATAACTCGCGACTGCATGCTCTGTATGGCCTGCACTTTGTAACCTTGGGCAACCTCGACCAGGCCCTCGCGCAGGATAAGCGCGCCGTGGAATTGGACCCCCTGAATCTGAACGCCCTGACGAACGCGGGTGCCAATTATCTCAATGCCAAACGCTACGACGAAGCACTGGTACAACTGCAAAAGGTACTGGAAATAGATCCCAACTATGGTTCCGCGCACCAGTTTCTTTCGTTTGTTTACGAAGCCCAGGGCAAATACGATCTTTGGCTCGATGAATCTGAAAAAGCCGCCAGCCTGAGCCACGACGAAGACTTGCTGGCCGTCTTCAAGGCCGCGCGTGTGGAATACAAACGCGCCGGATATCGCGCCGCCACGAAGCGCATCGCGGAAGTTCTGGAGCAGCAATCGAAACGGGTCTACATCGACCCGATGAACATCGCCGGCGTTTACGCCACTCTGGATGACAAAGACAAAGCGTTTTTCTGGGTTGAGAAAGCCTTCGCGGAAAAAAGCGACTACCTGCGCATTCTGAAAACCGCTCGTCCGTTCGATTCGCTGCGCTCCGACCCCCGCTACAAAGACGTCCTCCGCCGCATGAACTTGCCGCAGTAATCCATCGGCAACTTAGCCCTCTGTATTTGGTCCGCCGAGCCCGTTACTGCGTCCCAGGCTCAATGCCTCCTGTAGTTTGTACTACCTCAGCTTCCGCAATTACTTTGAAATCATCGACGTCCCGACCGCCAGGCTTCGGATGCGCTTTTCCTTGACCCAGACGATCAGCAACAGGGCCGCCGCCCCGCTCGCCGTGGATTCCGGTGGCCATCACGTTTACCTACTTACCGACAAGGGCTTGACCGTCGTGGACTTCGGTGCCGCGCCGCTCTCCATCGGTCACGTAAGCCAGCAAAATCCTGCTCCCGGCGCCCAGGTAATCGTGCGGGGAAGTGGTTTCGATTCCGCCACCACCGCCACGGTCGGCGGAGTAGCCGCCTCCGTCACCTTTACCGACGAAAATACCCTCACCCTGACAATCCCCGCCGCCCCGTCAGGACCCCAGGACATCGTCCTCACCAGAACCGGCGGCGAAACCTACACACTGGAAAACGCCGTTGTGCTTCCATAACGCCCCTTCGAATTGCCCGCGGCACACGTTGGAATGACAAAAGGGCGTACTTTTGGTTGTGGCGCTTTATGAAGGCTCGCGCCCGCCCGCATGAAGTTCAAAGTACCCATCTTTTAGCTTCGTAGGTCGCGGCGGCTCGCGCGACATTCAAAGTGCCGCGCCTTTAGCCTTTGGACGTCGCGGCTCGAGCCGCGACATTAAATCAGGTTTTAGCTCGTTACCTTCGCGCAGGCATCACCTGCGCGCCCTGCGCCTGCGGCGCTATAAAGCGTTTTTCTGGCTTGAGAAATCTTTCACGGAAAAAAGCGGTCACCTTCGTACCCTCAAAACTTCCCGCAATTTCGATTCTCTGCGCTCCGATCCCCGCTACAAAGACCTCTTCCGCCGCATGAAGTTACCGCCAATAGAACTGCCCACATAGAAGATTTTGAAACCGAATCGTCAGTCCTGTTTAGTGCTAAACACCAATACACTCTCTGGGGAAGCAGCAAGTCCACTTACCAACATTCGTTTCGATTGCCTGATCCCGTACCAAAGATTTACACTTTCAAAAAGGCTGTACACCGCTTCGGCGGCCTTAACTTCCGTTGTGCCTGTCTTGATCCAGTCCGACCCGAGATGTTTTTGGGCCTCCTCAAGATCTATTACAAAGCCGTGATCCTTATATTCGTGGACAAGTTCCTTGGCTATTGCAAGGGCTCGAGGTGCCAACTTAGGCTTAGTGGAAAGCAGCCGCTCGGCATACTGCACAGCGGATTCAGTTATGCGGTCGCAGTATCCAATTTGTTCAACTGTCAAAGCTGAGCGCAAGTATCTAGAAAACATGTCGGCGCTGCGTGGATACTGCTCTGCTACGGAAGCAATTGTCCTCAATGCGCTACTCACACCCAGTGCGGGTAAGCCACCAATCTGCGGATCGATAGGTCCAAGTTGTCCTAATAATGACATGTGGATCTCATCTGCGCCGATTGCGATAAGTGTGGCGGCTGACTTTGCTATCCGCGGGACAATTACCTTGAAACTTGACTTCGAGAAGGATTTGCAGATTTTGCTAATCTGATACGCTGGTTCACCTGCTCCGCCGCTACTGAGCAGGAATAGCACCACGTCTTTCGCGCGAGTCGGATTGTTGTTCAATAAAGCGGCGTAAATCTTGTCGAGGTCGTAGTTATCAATCGAGTTGACTGGCTCGATAAGCGCCAAGCAACATACGCCCTCAAGGCCATGTTGGCCCAAAAGTTCGCCGACTTCTTTGGCAAACCGGTTCTTAACATCGTCAGGTGGAGCGTCATGCAGAAATTGGTTCCAAGGAGCGTATCCAGGCTCGGCTGCACTTGGACCTGCGGCCTCCCGGGCGGGTGATGGAACTGCGGTCGCGGTGGGAGCGCTCGGCTGAACTCTAGGCTCAACCGGGATGTCGATTATTTCTTGTGCAACGCCATCAGTGGACATACTTTTTAGCATGGTACCCCCTTATTATCCATATCTTAACTTATTAGTACGTTGAATCTGAAGTCGCCGTAAAAAAAGGGGAAAAAGGGGGACAGACCGAACGCGCTTCCCTGACCTACGACATCAGTCGCCTACGAAATTAGGAAAACTAGGGAAGGGAAACTGGAGACGGAAACTAATGGAAACTAGACAAACTAGACCCGCAATGCTGACTGTCATAGATATCTTGAGCCACGTCTTCCGCATCCACCACTCACTACGTAACTGGCTTGGCGCCTGGACCTGAATTATCTTGACATTTAGATAATCAAATAGTAATATCACGCATGACCGTCGTCGTTGATCTTTCCCACCGTCCAACTTCCGCGCGATCCCGCAGGTCGCCGAATTACCACCGCTCCCGTCAGCAATTTATCCCCAAACATTTCAAACGAAAAACGTACTCTTTACAAAGAGTCCACATCTTTCACATGCCACAGTTCTTGAGCCTCGGCTTATCTCGCTTATTGTCATGCGAATACGCACTCTTCGCTTTTGTCTCCGTGGAACGCTGGCTGTGTTCAGCAACATCTGGACTCTTGAGCATAAAGGTGGGCGTATTTCTGAATGGAGCGAACGCTCGCTACAGAAAAAGTCCCAGTACCGCCCCAGCGCTCTCCGCTCTTTCCGGCTCTTGCATCATTTTTGCGACTCCGGTTTGTTTTGTTTCAACACGTTGCAGCCTCTTTTCTGGAAACCGCCGGGGTGGGGGTATACGCGCCATTGAAACTGGCTTACAGTGCTTTTCGTGAACCGACCCGTCGCCGCAACACTGGTCTCTTTGCTGGCTATAGCTAGCGCGATTCAAGGCGCTGCTGCGCAAACGGCCCGGACGGCCGCGGCCAGTAAAGCGCCCGGGTCCGCTCCGGCCAGGAAGGACGCGCCGAAGAAAATTGAAACCGTGAAGCGGTTGCAGCCCTCGGACGTAGCAGCACAATTGCCGGGCTTGCCCGCGGAATTTGTGGAGAAGTTGAACTCCCGGGGCTGCACGATTCCGCAATTTGACGACGGCGCCGGCGCGGATGTGCCGACAGCGGAAATACCGCCCTCCGAGCGGAATGCCGTCGCGCCGAACAACGTGATCGAAGGAGAGTTTGCAAAAAAAGGCCAGAAGGATTGGGCCGCGCTGTGTTCCAACGGAAAAACTTCCACTATCGTGATTTTCTTAAGCAAGCCCACCTCGTGCTCGGCTTCACTAGCGCGACTTGACGACGCGCATTATCTGAAGGCCGGCAAAGACAAAAAATTACACTACTCGCGTTCGATTCGCGCTGCCGGCGAGAGCGAACTCGACGACCGGCCCGGCCTCACCGGATTGAAGCCCCTGAAGCATCAGGGCATAGACGACCGTTTCGTCGGCAAGTCGTCGGCGTTTTTCTATTGCGACGCGGGCAAGTGGCGAATCTTCCCCGCAAAAATCGCCGGCGCGGAAAAAGATTCAAAGCTCAACGGTGTACCGAAACCTGGAAACGATTCGCCCAAGAATTGAAGAGCGCAATGACCACGCAACTGCAATTCAACTCGATGCCTGCCCGCCGTGGCAGGTGCTCAGTCACTCCTGTTTGGCGGAACGCATGACCACGCAGCTGCAATTCAACCTGATGCCTGAGCGGCGTATCTGGTCGGTCACGGAGCTGACCGTGCGGATCCGCGACACGCTGGTCAAGAATTTCACTGACGTTCTGGTGCAGGGCGAAATTTCCAATTGCCGCGAAGCGCAATCCGGCCACATTTACTGCACGCTGAAAGATGAGCGCACGCAGATTCGCTGCGTCTGTTTCAAAACGCAACTGCGGGCCATGAAGTTTCGCCCGGAAGATGGCCTGCGCGTCACCGTCCGTGGCTCCATCAGCGTGTATGAATCGCGCGGCGAATATCAGATCTACATTGAAAGCATCGAGCCTGTTGGTCTTGGCGCGCTGCAACTGGCCTTCGAGCAGCTGAAGAAACGCCTCGATGCCGAAGGGTTGTTTTCGCAGGAGCGGAAGAAAGCGCTGCCGGTTCTGCCGCGCTGCATCGGCCTGATTACTTCGCCGCGGGGGGCCGCCGTCCGGGACGTGGTACGCATCCTGCGACGACGTTTTCCCAACGTGCATCTGACGCTGTACCCCGTGCGGGTGCAGGGCGAAGGCTCGGCGGCGGAAATTGTTCGCGCGCTGCAATTCTTTGGCCGCAAGCAAAGCGTGGACGTGGTGATTCTCGCGCGGGGCGGCGGCTCCATGGAAGATTTGTGGAGCTTCAACGAAGAAATTGTGGCTCGGGCCATCGCCGCCTGCGCCATCCCGATTATTTCCGGCGTGGGACACGAAACAGACTTCACCATCGCGGATTTTGTGGCCGACGTGCGCGCCTCAACACCTTCAGCGGCGGCCGAGCTGGTGGTGCAGACGCGCCGCGAATTCGACAAGCACATCAACGAGCTGCGCGAAAATCTGGCCAGCCTGATTCGCTATCGCCTCAGCCATTCTTCGCGCCGCGTACATGAACTTTCCGCGCGCCGCGCTTTCCGCCGCCCGCTGGATGTGCTGCGGCAACAGCGCCAGCGCTCCGATGAGATGACTTCACGCCTGGCGCTGGGTTTGCGCGCGCGCCTGGAGCAATCTCGCAAGCGTTTCAACGTCACCCACCTGCGCATCGTTTCTTTCGATTTTCACAAACAGATTGTGCGCCTGCGCAATCGCACCAGTGATTTTGCGGCGCGCATAGAACTCGGCTTGCGCGCGCGCCTGGCGCAAAGCCGGCGGCGCCACGCAACCGAGCACCTTCGCCTGGTCTCGTTTGATTTTCACCGCAAAGTCTCCACGCTACGGCTGCTGCTCGAACGCCGCCACGCCGATCTCGCCAAACGTTCCGAGCGCGTGCTGCGCGCCAAGCGCGAACAGTTGGAGCGTCTGCGTGTGCAACTGGAGGAGCGCAGCCCGAAGAAAGCTTTGGAAAGAGGTTACGCGATTGCGACGGACGCAGCGGGGAACATATTGCGTAGTAGTGCCCAGGTTGGTGTGGGAGACGTGGTGAACGTCCAAATTCACGAAGGAGCGTTGATTACAAGAGTAGAAGAGAAGAAGTGAGGCGGACGTAATTCAGTTGTTGGCGAATGGACGCCACAGAGCCCGGTTGGGTACGCGCGGAAAATTCAGAGCCAAAATCACAATCACGAATCTGCGTGCCCCTCGTTTTGATTCTGGTGATTCCACGTTAAAATTCCCACCCTGCAAAAACTTAGGGTGGGGCACCCTCCGCGTTATTGCGAATCGCGCAGGCGGCTTGGACGTTACTCGTCGTCGGAAGAGGATGCGACTTTCAGCACCGCTAGGAAGGCTTCCTGGGGGATGTCTACCTGGCCGACGCGTTTCATGCGCTTTTTGCCTTCTTTTTGCTTTTCGAGGAGTTTGCGTTTGCGGGAAATGTCGCCGCCGTAACACTTGGCCAGCACGTTTTTGCGGATGGCCGCCACGGTTTCGCGGGCAATCACGCGGCTGCCGATAGCGGCCTGAATGGCGACTTCAAACATCTGGCGCGGGATTAGTTTTCGCAAACGCGAAACCAGCTCGCGCCCGCGCTCGTAGGCAAATTCGCGGTGAATGATGAGTGCCAGCGCGTCCACCGGCTCGCCGCCAACCAGCACATCGAGCTTGATCAAATCCGATTCGGTGTAGCCGGCCAGGTGATAATCCAGCGACGCGTAACCGCGCGAAACGCTTTTCAGCCGGTCGTAAAAATCCAGAACAATTTCGTTCAGCGGCAATTCATACGTGAGCATGACGCGCGTTGGCGAAAGATACTCAAAGTTTTTCTGCGTGCCGCGCTTGTCCTGGCAGAGCTGCAGAATCCCGCCCACGGAATCCTCGTTGGTGATTATCATCGCGGTGATAATGGGCTCTTCAATCTTGGCAATGTCGCTGGGATTGGGAAACTTGGCGGGGCTGTCCACCTCCATCACTTCGCCGCCAGTACGCGTAATTCGGTAACGCACGCTCGGTGCGGTAGTGATCAGGTTCAATCCAAACTCGCGCTCCAGACGTTCCTGCACAATTTCCATGTGCAGCAATCCCAGAAAGCCGCAGCGGAAACCAAAGCCCAGCGCGACCGAATTTTCCGGCTCGTAGAAAAACGCCGCATCGTTGAGCTGTAATTTCCCAAGCGCGTCGCGCAGCGGCTCGTATTCATCGGCCAGCACCGGAAACATGCCCGCAAAGACCATGGGCTTGATGGCTTCAAACCCCGGCAGCGCCGGGGCGGGGCGCGAGGCATCGGTCACCGTGTCGCCCATGCGCGCATCAGCCACGCGCTTGATGTTGGCGACGATGAAGCCCACGTCTCCCGCTTCCAGTTCTTCCAGTGCGACCGGCTTGGGCGTCAGCGTGCCGAGCGTTTCCACTTCATACACTTCGTTGCTGTACACCAACCGTATTTTTGTGTGCGGCGTGATGCGCCCTTCCATTACGCGCACCAAGACCACCGCTCCACGGTAAATGTCAAACCAGGAATCAAATATCAACGCTTGCAGGGGATTTTCCGCGCTGCCTTTGGGCGGCGGGATGCGCGCCACGATTGCTTCGAGTACATCTTCCACGCCAAGGCCGCTCTTCGCGCTGATCAGCAACGCGTCAGAGGCCGGAATGGTCAGCACCGACTCGATCTGCTCCTTGACGAAATCAGTTTGCGCCGCGGGCAAGTCAATTTTGTTGATCACCGGAAGAATGGTGAGGTTGTGGCTGGCGGCGAGAAAAGTATTGGCAACGGTTTGCGCTTCCACGCCCTGGCTGGCGTCCACGACGAGCAGTGCGCCTTCGCAAGCCGAGAGTGCGCGCGAAACTTCATAGGAAAAATCCACGTGGCCGGGGGTGTCAATCAGATTGAGGCGATAGGTGTTTCCGTCTTTCGCTTTGTAATGCAGGCGAATGCTTTTGGCTTTAATGGTGATGCCGCGCTCGCGCTCCAGATCCATGGAGTCGAGCACCTGCTCCTGCATTTCGCGCGAGCTCAGCGCGCCGGTCATCTCCAGCAGGCGGTCGGCGAGCGTGGATTTGCCGTGGTCAATGTGCGCAATAATGCAAAAATTGCGTATGAACTGTGGATCCATTTAGGTTTGTGACGGCAGGAGAGTCCGGTCGCTTCGCGCGAAATTGCGTGCCGGGCCCACGATTGCGCCGGACCGCTTTACCACTGCGCAAAAACCATGCCGCGTAAACAACGAGTTTGCCACAAATCGGCAGTGGCGTCAGCTTAGGCGCGCCTCTGGTGAAGCACCAGATGCGATTGTGCAGCGCGATGGCCAGGATTGGGAGAGAATCGCTGGATGGAAACACGGTGTTCGAAGTGCAGCGCGCCGATGAGTTGCAGTCCAGAAGGCGATTGCTGGTGCATGGAATTGCCGCACGGGCCGATGCCGGCGCCTGACACGGAGGAACCGGAAGGCTGCCTGTGCAGGAGTTGTCTTGAGCGAAGACTAAGCGACCTGGATGTTGGCGTCCGACAGCCATCCAAGCACTAAGCCATTTTGCGCATTTCAGCACGGCCTGCTGTCATTCTCGCAGCACGCATTTTGCCGCTTACCATGCGCGGTATATAGTTAAAAGAGGCTAATACACCGCACGCAGGCCGAGTCTGTGAATCAGACTTGTTATCACCGCTAAAGGCTACCCGCACTGATGGCCGCAGACGTAAACAAGCATCTTGATCGCGCGAAACGTTTCCTCGAAAAGAATCGCGTCGAGGATGCCATAGCCGCTTACCAGTCGGTACTGGAGGAAGTGCCTCAGCATCAGGAGGCCACCCAGGCGCTGGGGGATTTGTATTCGCGCACGGAGCAACCGGACCTGGCGGCGGTTCACTACGGCTTGCTGTTCGATATGTTGATTGACCCGCGCGACGAGAATAAAGCGCTGGCCATCTACAACCGCTTTTTGCGCAGCGGATCGGTGCAACAGCCCCCTGAACGCATCGCGCGCTACGCCTTTCTGCAGCAAAAACAGAATCACGCCGACGAAGCTATCGAGCAATACACCAAGGCGGCGGAACTTTTCAGCGGCGAAGCGCGTGAAGAAGACGCGCTTTTCTGCCTGGAACGCATTGCGCAGCTGGACCCGGAAAATCCGGCTCGGCAATTACGGCTGGCCGAGGCCGCCGAGAAAATTTCGCGCAACGCGCTGGCCGCGAGAGCTTATTTGCGCGCCGGACAACTGGCCACGGCGCGCGACGAACATGTGGACGCGTTAAAACTTTTGCATCGCGCCTACACGCTGGCCCCGCAAGAGCGCAGCGTGGCGCTATTGTACGCGGAAGCGAAACTGCACGCGGGCATGGCCGGGGAAGCGGTGGCCATTCTCGATCCGTTTTCCGGAAGCGAGAATGATGTGGCGTTCGCGGATACCTTTGCCGATGCGCTGCTGGGCGCGGGGCAATTGGATCGCGCGCGACTGGTTCTCGAGAAACTGCTGCGCGAGAAGAATGAAGGCGTGGCGAGATTGTTTGAACTGGCAGACGCGTACGCGGACGCCAAAAAAGATGGAAGTGCGGTAGAGATATTGAGCACCTTGAAGCGCAGGATGTTCGGGGACAAAAAGCAAACGGACTTCATTACCCAGATGGATGTATTGATTGAAAAGCATCCGCAATCGCAGGGCATTCTGGAATTTTCGGCGGTGCTCTACAACGAGCTGAATCGGGAATCGAAATATTTCGAGATTCTGATTAAATTGTTTGACGTCTATGTGCAGGTTGGAGCGATACCCAAGGCCTGCGACGCACTGGAAAAACTGGTGGACATCGACGCCTACGATTATCGCAACCAGGAGCGGCTGGACATGCTGCGCAGCCGCGTGGACGATGCTTTTTTCAAGCGGGTAGCAGGACGACTGGCCCGGTCGTCAAGTTCCGGGGCGGGTTCGCCTGCGACTCATCAGCAAGGCTCCGGCAGCGAGGTGGTGACGTCGGGGCAGGCGGTGACGGAAGCAGGGCGAGAGTCGCAGACGCTGGAAGATTTGATCGTTCAGACGGAAATATTCTTGCAATATTCGCTGCACAATAAAGCACTCGACCGTTTGCAAAGAATTGGCGTGATGTTTCCGGGCGAGGAAAAACGCAACGCGCGGCTTTCCAATTTGTACGCGCTGGCCAACTGGTGGCCGCCGGGTGCGCACCGGCAACAACCTTCGCCGACGCAGGCGGTGTCCCCGGTTACAACGCCCACGCAGCCGACTCCAGTCACAGCGCAGCCTGAATCCGCTTCTTCGGCGGCGGCCAGCAAAAGCGGGGTGTATACCGCGGAGACGCTGCGCGATCTTTCTAAAATTTCGGAAGTGAATCAGAAAATTTTCCGGCAGCAGACCCCACGCGCAATGTTGAACACCGCGGTGAACGAGGTGGGCTCTTATCTGCATGCCACGCGATCTTTGGCCGTGGTGGGAGCAATGGGGCGTCCGCCAGAAATGACGGCGGAATTTTGCGCGCCGGAGGTGAAGCCGGCTGCGGGAGCGCAGGTGGTTTTATTGTTGGCGCTGATGGAAAAAGCTGAGCCGGATGTGCTCGGCGGGCTGACGGTCGAATCGTCAGACGGTTCGATACTGAAAGAAATGGGATTGGAAAGCGCGCTGGGCGTGATCATCACCGATAAAGAGACGCAGGCACCCGCGGGAATGCTGATTGTGGGGCACGCCAAATCGCACAAGTGGCGGCCGAATGAAGCTTACTTTCTGCAAGCTATCGGCGACCAGATGTTGATGAGTGTGAGCCACACGCGATTACGTTCGCTGGTGCGGCGCATGGGCGTTTCTGACGAGCGCAGTGGATTGTTGAGCCGCAGTTCGTACCAGAGTTGTTTGTTGACGGAAGCGGATCGCGCGCGCACACAGGGCACGCCACTGGCGCTGGCGATTTTGCAGATTGATCGCGGCACGGATATTTTGCGGCAACAGGGCGAGTCACCGATGGAAAGATTCGTGGAGCAACTGGCGCGCTCGCTGCAGTCCATGCTGCGGCAGAATGATGTGGCGGTGAAATATACCTCGTGGTCGCTGGCATTTATTTTGCCGGACACCACGCTGGAAGGGGCGCAGCACCTGGCGGACAAATTATTGCGCGCTGCGTCGGGCTTGCGGCCGCCCTGGGACGCTACGCAGATCACGTTGAGCGCGGGCATTGTGGAAGCGACCGCGAAGCCGGATTATGACTGCGAGGACATTGTGACCGACCTGATCAATCGCGCGGAGTTTTCCATTGAGGAAGCGCGGAAACGCGGCGGCGACACGGTCGTGACGCTGGATAGTCCTAAAGTTTAGGTTAGAGAGAAAGAGGATTTATGTTTCCCACGGATATTGTGATCGTAGCCGGGGCGCGCACGCCGATGTCGCGCTACACCGGATCTTTTTCGGAGGTGTCGGCGATTGACCTGGCGGCGCACGCTTCGAAAGAAGCGATCAGGCGGTCGGGAGTTGATCCCGCAGAGTTTGATCACGCGATTTTCGGCAACGTGATGCAGACCAGCGCTGACGCCTTGTACGGGGCGAGGCACGTGGGATTGAAGGCCGGCTTGAAAATCGAAGCTCCGGCGGTGACGGTGAACCGGCTGTGCGGCTCGGGCATGGAATCGATCGTGCAGGGCGCGCAGCGCTTGCTGCTAGGCGAAGCGACCATGGTGCTGGCCGGCGGAATGGAAAATATGACGCAGGCGCCGTTTGTGATTCGCGGCGCCCGCAATGGATTGAAGCTTGGCGGCGGCGCTTTGGAAGACACGCTGATGGCCGGGCTGACGGATTCCTATTGTGGCTTGCCGATGGCGCTGACGGCGGAAAAACTTGCCGAGCAATATGGAATTACGCGCTCGGATGCGGATGCTTATGCGTTGCGCAGCCAGCAGGCGGCGGACGCGGCTTATAAAGCTTGCCGGATGCGCGATGAGCTTGTGGCGGTAGAAGTGAAGCACGGAAAAAAAACAATTACTGTTAGCGAAGACGATCATCGGCGACCGGAAACCACGCTGGAGACACTTGCGAAATTGCCCCCGTCGTTCAAAAAAGATGGGATTGTGACCGCGGGGAATGCCAGCGGGATCGTAGACGGTGCTGCGGCGGTGGTGGTGACGCGCGAACAGACCGCCAAGGATCGCCGGCTGAAACCGGCGGGACGAATCGTGGCCTGGGCCGTGGCGGGAGTGGATCCCAGCATCATGGGGATTGGTCCGGTGCCCTCTTCACAGAAAGCCCTGAAGCTGGCGGGATTGACTTTGGAGCAAATGGATCGAGTGGAAGTGAATGAAGCGTTTGCGGCGCAATACCTGGCGGTGGAAAAAGCGCTGGGGCTGAACCGTGACAAAACGAATGTAAATGGCGGCGCGATTGCGCTGGGGCATCCGCTGGGCGCGACGGGCACGCGGCTGGTGATTACGATTCTGAACGAGTTGCGGCGTAATAATTTACGCTACGGATTGACGACGGCGTGCATTGGCGGCGGGCAGGGCATCGCCATGATCGTCGAAGCGTTGTATAACTAGCCTCGCGGCTCCCGGAATAAAAGTTAAGAGGATACGAATGGCGATTCAGAAAGTTGGCGTTGTTGGGTGTGGGTTGATGGGGTCGGGCATCGCGCAAGTTGTGGCGGCGGCTGGTTTCTCTACGGTGGTGCGCGAGGTGAGTGGCGAAATTGTGGACAAGGGCCTGAAGAGTATTGATAAGAATCTGGCGCGCCTGGTAGAAAAAGGCGCGATCGATGAAGGAAAGAAAAGCGAGATTCGTGGGCGGCTGAAGGGTACGACGGCGCTGGAAGATTTGAAAGATTGCGATCTGGTGATTGAGGCGATCATTGAGCAGCTTCCGGTGAAACGGGAATTGTTCAGCGCGCTGGACGCGCTTTGCGGGCCAACTGCTATTTTTGCGAGCAACACTTCTTCGTTGACGATTACGGAGATTGCCACGGCCACCAAGCGGCCGGATCGCTTTGTGGGGCTGCACTTTTTTAATCCGGTGCCGGTGATGAAGCTGGTGGAAGTCGTGCGCACGATTGCGACGGATCCTGCGGTGTATGAGGAGATGGTGGCGTTCGGGTCGAAGCTGGGGAAGACGCCGGTGCGCGCGCACGACAGCACCGGATTTATTGTGAACCGCCTGCTGGTGCCGTATTTGCTGGATGCGATTCGCGCACTGGAAGAGGGCGTCGGCTCGATCGAGGATATTGATAATTCGATGAAGCTCGGTTGCGGGCATCCCATGGGGCCGCTGACGTTGCTGGATTTTGTGGGGTTGGATACGACTTATTACATCGCGAATATCATGTTTGATGAATTTCGCGAGCGGAGATTTGCTTCGCCGCCACTTTTAAAGCGGATGGTTTTGGCGGGATGGAATGGGAAGAAGGCGGGACGTGGGTTTTATGATTACAGTGATCCGTTGAAGCCCAAGGCGATGAAGTTTTAGTTTTTTCGTGTTGTTGTAAGGCGACGAAGAAGTTGTGCTTCGATTTGTGGATCTGCATGGTTCCACGTTACGAACCCCACCCTGCAAAAACCTTAGGGTGGGGCACCCTTCGTGGACATTGGGTGTGGGTGGCTTCGCGATTTCGGCCAGAGTGATCAAATTTTAAGGTGAAATCTCAGAGGTCTGATGGCTTACGAAAATTTGTTGTACGAGAAAAAAGAGGGCATTGCGTACATAACGTTCAATCGGCCCAAGGTGCTGAACGCGCTGAATCGCAAGACGGTGGAAGAGTTGCAGCATGCATTGCTGGATGCGGGCGGCGACGATACCGTTCGCGTATTGATTTTGACGGGGACGGGCGAGAAGTCGTTTGTGGCCGGCGCGGATATTGGCGAACTGGCGCAGCAGATTCCTGTAGGTGGAAGGGAAACTTCATTATTTGGGCAGGGCGTATTTCATTTGCTGGAGACCATGGGCAAGCCTTCCATCTGCGCCATCAATGGGTTTGCATTGGGCGGCGGATGTGAGTTGGCGCTGGCGTGCACGATTCGCCTGGCGAGCAAGTCGGCGAAACTTGGGCAGCCGGAAGTTAAATTGGGAATTATTCCGGGCTACGGCGGTTCGCAGCGGTTGGCGCGGCTTTGCGGCAAGGGCGTGGCACAGGAATTGTGCCTGACCGGAGACATGATCAACGCGGAAGAAGCGTTGCGCATCGGGCTGGTGAATCATATTTACGAAGCGACGGAATTGTTGCCGGCTGCCGAGGCGATGGCCAGAAAAATTATTGCCAACGCGCCGCTGGCGGTGAAGTTCACCATGGAAGCGATCGAGCGCGGCGTGGAAATGGGCCAGGAAGAGGGATTGTTTCTGGAGGCAACGCTGTTTGGATTGGCGTGCGCCACGGAAGATATGCGCGAGGGCACGAAAGCGTTTCTGGAGAAGCGGGCAGGGCAGTTCAAAGGCAAGTAGTTTCAATTCATGGCGACAAATTTCAGTTCTGAAACAACGCAGACGGTGGTGGATGCCGCGGGGCTGCGCTTTGCGATTGTGGTGAGCCGCTTCAACAGCGCGATTACCGATCGGCTGCTGGAAGGCGCCGTTGAGGCGTTGAAAAAATCTGGGGCGGCGCATGCCGACGTGGAGGTTGTGCATGTTCCGGGAGCGTTCGAATTGCCGCTGGCAGCGAAGAAACTGGCGACGGCAGGCGAGTACGATGCGTTGATCGCCATCGGTTGCGTGATTCGCGGGGAGACTTCGCACTACGATTATGTGTGTTCTGAAACGGCGCGGGGGATTCAACTGGCGCAGATGGATACGGGCGTGCCGATTATTTTCTGCGTACTGACGTGCGAGACGCAGGAGCAGGCGCTGGCGCGCGCGGGTGGAGAACACGGGAATAAGGGATACGATTCGGGGCTGGCGGGGATTGAAATGGCGCGCTTGTCGCAAAGGCTGAATGGAAAATTGTCGCAAGCGGCGCCGGCGGGAAAGCTGCGGCAGGCTTAGTGGCGCTGCGAACAAAATCGCGCGAGTTTGCGATGCAGATGCTGTTCCAGTGGGACATGAGCCGGCAGGATGCGGCGAAGCTGGAAGCGAAATTCTGGCGGGCAGCGAAAGCGGAAGACACCACGCGCACGTTCGCGAATAAACTTTTTGAAGGCGCGTCGCGAGACGCGGATGCGCTGGATGCCCTGATCGTGCAGCACGCCAAGAACTGGCGGCTGGAACGCATGGCCATTATTGATCGCGCGGTGCTGCGGCTGGCGATTTATGAGCTGCGTGTGGGAGAAACGCCGCACAAAGTGGTCATCAATGAAGCTGTGGACCTGGCGAAGAAGTTTTCGTCGGAGGATGCCGGTTCATTTGTGAATGGCATATTGGACGCAGTACACAAGTCTTTGAGTATCAAGTAACGCTCCAGCGCAAATCAAAAGGCCTCGCTTTTTCAGCGCGGCCTTTTTTTGTGCTGGCGTCCATTTCCAATGTGAATTGTGAATACTTGCTGGCCTCAAATGCGAATGGTGCCTTCGAAGACTTTTACGGCCGCGCCCCCGACGCGCGGGACAAGTTTCTTTCCGGTTTGCGAAACCTCGACCTCGATGTGGCTGGGCCTGCCCATTTCGACTCCCTGCTGAATGTAAAAGGTCTGCCCGGCAGATAATTTGCCGTGCAGCACGAGGTACGCCCCGAGCGATCCGGCGGCGGAGCCGGTGGCCGGATCCTCGTAGAGTTCCCATGGCAGCATGCCGCGCGTGAAAGCTTTGTTAGAGCCGTTGAGCGCGAAGCAGTAAGCCATGGTGCCGTTCTTGCCCTGCAGCCGGCGCAGTTCGCTCATGTTCATTTCGATTTTGCCCAGGCCCGCGCGGTTGCGGAAGGGAACCATCAGGTTAGAGACGCCGGTGGACACGTATTGCGGCTCGAGTTGCGGGTGGAAATCGGAAATATTTACGCCGAGAGCGGAGGCGAGCTGCTTTTTGTTTATTTTGGCGGGACGAAATGCGGCGGGCATCTGGGTCATGATGACGCGCTGCGGCCGTCCGTCCTTGAAACGAATTTCCACCGGAAGAATTCCCGCGCCGGTTTGCTGCATGATGTGCACGCCGCCTTCCTGCGCGGGGACGACGCCGAGTTCAGCGAGCAGGAACCAGGTGCCGACGACGGGATGGCCGGCCAGTTTCAATTCTTCCTTGGTGGTGAAAATACGCAAGCGCGCCAGGGCGCGATCGTCGGTGGGTTTCTGCACGAAAACGGTTTCGGATAGATTCATTTCGCGGGCGATGTCCTGCATGGTGTCGTTGGAAAGGCCGTCGCCGTCGGTAATGACCGCAAGGGGATTGCCTTCGAAGCGATTGCTGGTGAAAACGTCGAGAGTGTGGAATCGATGTTCCATTTTGTTTGTCGCGGCTCAGGGTCGATGCGCGTTCAAATGCTTTTGAGCTGCGGGACGGTCCTTTCGTTAGTTACGTTTCCGGTGTTGAGCGTAGATTTTGGCTCGATCAGCACGACGTGAGTTTCTTCCTCGGCCACCGGCAGGTGTTCCACCATTCGCGGCACGATGATGAATTCCCCTTCGCGGATGATGGATTCGTGATCGCGAAACTTCATGCGCAGGGTGCCTTTGGTGACAAGAAAAAGCTCGTCCTCGTTCTCATGGTGATGCCAGAGAAATTCGCCCTTCAGTTTAACCGCTTTTACGTAGCAATCGTTCACTTCGCCAATGATGTGCGGCTTGTAGTGTTCGCTGATGAGAGAAAACTTTTGTTGAAGGTTAACGGTGTCCATTTCAGTGGCTCCTAAAGATTGTGAACGATGGCAGTGACGGCTGCGAGCACTTTGCTGGTGGAGTCGCGGCGTGAAGTTTCGGAATAGACGCGCAGCAAGTTTTCGGTACCGGAGGCACGCACCATGACCCAGCCGATATCGCCCAGATACACCTTGATGCCGTCCATATTTTCACGGCGGGTGACGGGCCAGTCGAGGAGGTGGGTTAACGCCGGCCCTGAAAAATGGGCGATAGCCTTTTGTTTTTGTTCGGGTTGGACATCCAGGTCCACGCGACCGTAATGATATTCGCCGAATTCAGAGTGCAGGGCGGCCAGCAATTCTCCCAGGGTTTTGCCGTGCCAGGCCATCAACTCGGCAAGAAATAAAGCGGAGACGGTGGCGTCGCGCTCGGGGAGATACTGGCTGGTGCCGAAGCCGCCGCTTTCCTCGCCGCCGGCCAGAATATTCTGCTCGAGCATCAGCTCGCAGATGTATTTGAAGCCGATGGGGACCTCATGAAGTTTGCGGCCAAACTTGGCGGCGATTTTGTCAATCAGCTTGGTGACGGAGAAAGTTTTGGCGATGTCACCGGGCAAATTACGCGTACCCGCGAGATGCCAGACCAGCAACGCGAAAAGCTGGTGGGGATTGAGGAACGAGCCGTCGCGGTCAATGGCGCCGATGCGGTCGCCGTCGCCGTCGGCGCAGAAACCGGCGTTGTATTTTCCGGCCAGGACGGCGTCGCGGAGCGGCTGGATGTGCGGCTCGATGGGTTCGGGGTGCGCGCCGCCAAAGCGCGGGTCGCGGGTGCCGCGGATTTCGTCGCAGACGATATCATTGCGCTGGAAAAGTTCATGGAGCAGTCCGGCTGCGGAGCCGTGCATGGGGTCGGCGACGAATCGGAAGTTCAATTTGCGCAGGCGATCCCAGTCCACGAGCTTTTCGAGAGCATTTAAATATGGAGCGCGGGGATCGATGGAGTGAATTAAATCTTTGCGCGGCGGAAGCACCGCGGCGCTGCGATTTTGAGAGGCGCCCAGTTCATGTTCAATTTGCGCGACGATGGAAGGAAGCGCGCTGCTGCCGTAGCTGGCCTTGTACTTGATGCCATTCCAGCGATAAGGATTGTGGCTGGCGGTGATGACCAGGCCGCCGGCGGCCTGGCGGTCGCGAACGAGAAACGAAACCGCGGGAGTGGGACAGGGCTTGTCGGTCAGCCAAACGGGCGTGCCGGTGGCGCTAATGGTTTCGGCGACGGCGGCGGCAACCGTGTCTGAGGCGAAGCGATGATCGTAGCCGATGATGACGCCTTTGCGGGAGTCTTCGCAGCGAACTACATAGCGCGCAATCGCGTTGGCTACGATGCGGGCGTTGGCGAAGGTGAAATCTTCAGCGATGATGGCGCGCCAGCCATCGGTGCCGAACTTGATGGGCGTGGCCTCTGAGATGACGGCGGACTGTAACTGCGGCGGCATGGAGCAAAAAGTATACGCGAAGCGGGGGTTGCGCCAAGAGCCGCATTGGCGGAGCTATAGGAGGTCTTTCCGGCGGTTCTCTTCCAGCCATTTCACGATCTTGCCGACGTCCTGGGAGCGGTCGCGCGGGCAGATGAGCAAGGCGTCTTCGGTCTCGACCACTACCAGATTGTGGACGCCGATGGCGGCGACAAATTTCGAAGGGCTCCAGATGAAGTTACCTTCGGCGTCGAGCATGTGGCCGGCGCCGGCGAGAACGTTTTGCGCGGCGGCGGCGGACGATTGTTCATGGACGGCGGTCCATGAGCCGATGTCGCTCCAGCCGATTTCGGCGGGTATGGCAAAAACGCGGGCGGGGCCTTTTTCGCGGGTGGCAGCTTCGAGGACGGCGTAGTCTACAGCGATATTTTCGAGGCGCGGATAGATGGAACGAAATTTTCTGGCGTAACTCTTTGTGCCGATGCTGGAGGACAACGCTTCGAGGGCGGCGTTCGTCTTGGGCAGATATTTCTTCAGCGCGGAGAGGAAAGTGGAGACACGCCAGAAAAACATGCCTGCGTTCCAGTGGTAGTTACCGGAGGCGACATATTTTTTTGCTAATTGTAGTTGCGGTTTTTCTTTGAAGGCGCGGACGGGGAAAACCTGGAAAGGTTTGGCGATAAGAGCTTTGGCGGAGCATTGGATGTACCCGAAGCCGGTTTCCGGGCGAGTGGGCGGAATGGCGAGAACGACCATGCGTCCGGGCTCGCGAGCCACCTCTAGCGCGAGTTTCATAATGTTGCGGTATTTTTTCGGCTGCGCGATGTAGAGGTCGGCGGGAAGAATAGCCATCAGGGCGTCGCCGCCCGACGCTTTGCGGATGTGAATCGCGGCAAGCGCGATGGCGGCGGCGGTGCTGCGTCCAATCGGCTCGGCGAGAACGTGCTGGCGCGCTGACGCGGGCAGATGTTTGCGGATGGCTGCGGCTTGCTCGACGTTGGTGACGGTCCATATGCGTTCGGCAGGGATCAGTGGGGTGAGGCGCGCGACGGTCTGCTGCAGCATGGAGTCCTCGCCGATAATGTTGAGGAGCTGTTTCGGCGTGCGGGTGCGGCTGCGCGGCCAGAAGCGGGTGCCGCGGCCTCCGGCAAGAATTACGGCGTGAGTGGTGAGTTTTTCCGCGGCCATGGTGTCTACGGAAAGAAAACTTTTTGCAGCGCGGCTTCGGACGAGCCGCCGCGCAGAAGGTTGGCGCGCATCGCGGCGAGATCGGGAACGTACGTGCGCAAAAGGGAAGTGGCGTGCTCTGGCGCGAGGGAAAATTTGCCAAGCTGCGCGGGAATGAACCAGCACTCGCCTTGTTTGTAGGAGGCGGCGCCACCGTCCCAGGAAATTTTCCCGGCGCCGCTCAGAACGATCAGCAGTTCGAATCGTGAAGGATCGGAGTTCGCGTCCATTGCGGCGGATAAATCCCAACGTTCGCTGGCGAAATACTGGCAAGCGGCGAGTAAGGATTTTTTGGCACCGGCGGATGAAGGCAAAGGCAGCGCGGCAACTTTGCCCCCGTGACGATGTTCGAAATCGATGACCGCCATGCCTTTTTCGACGTGCAGCTGGCGAGGATGGCCCTGCGCGTCCACGCGCTGAAAATCGTAGAGGCGATAGGTCAGGTCGGAATTCTGCTGCACTTCGCAAAGGATCATGCCTTTTCCGATGGTGTGCGGCGTGCCGGCGGGAACGAAGAAAGTATCGCCGCCCGAAACCGGGAGCCGTTCGAAAAAGTTCTCCAGCCCGCCTTTCTCGATAGCGGATTCGAACTCTTGCGGGTCCACTTGCGGTACGAGACCAAGAAGCAGGGTTGCTCCCGGGTCGGCGGACACCGCGTGCCACATTTCTGTTTTGCCGCGCGAGCCCGGGGCTTCATGTTCCGCTGCGTAGTCGTCTTTGGGATGCACCTGGAGGGAGAGTTGGTCGGTGGGGAATAGAAATTTCACCAACAACGGAAAATCCGAGGCTGCCGGCTGCGCAGCGAAATCGGAGCCGCGCCATTCCGGGGGCATTTTCATCCACGCAGAATTCAGCGGACCTTTGTAAGGTCCGTCGGGAATTTCACTGAGCGGGCCGGTGAGCCAGGCTTCGCCGATGGGCTCGGGCAGATTCGATTGTTCAGGATAGATGGGCGCAAGCGAACGGGCGCCCCAGATGCGGGGCATAAATCTTGGTGCAATACGTGTGGGCGCGGGGCGAGTGTGTCCAGTCTGCACGGCTTAAGAGGCGGCTTCTGCGCGGCTGAAGAAACGGCCCAGGCGGCGCAAACCTTCGTCAATGCGCTCGATGGAGGTGGCGTAGGAAAGGCGCAGATAGCCAGGCGCGCCGAAGGCTTCGCCGGGAACGACCGCAACCTGCACTTTTTCGAGCAGCAGCTTGGTAATTTCCGTGCAGGATTTGGCGAGCGGATTATTTCCACTGGTGTGCGCTGAAATATTCGGGAAGGCGTAAAAGGCGCCGCCGGGATCTTCGCAAGTGACGCCGGGAATGGCGCGCAAGCCGTCAACGATACGGCGGCGACGGCGGGTGTATTCGGCGAGCATGACCGGGACCGAATCCATGGAGCCGCGCATAGCTTCCAGCGCAGCATATTGCGCGATGGAAGTTGGATTGGAAGTGGACTGGCTCTGCAATTTGATGGAAGCCTGCACCAGCGCTTCGGGCGCCAGGGTGTAGCCGATGCGCCATCCGGTCATGGCAAAAGTTTTCGACATGGAGCCGATGATCACCACGTGATCTTTGGAATCCACGGCGCTGGCAATGGAGTAGGGTTTGTGCGGTTCGTAAGTGAAATGCGAATAGCACTCGTCGCTCATCAGCCAGATTTTGTGTTTGCGGCACAGCGCGAGGATGCGTTCGAATTCATCGGGGGACACTACGCCGCCGCAGGGGTTGCTGGGTGAATTCAGAAAAACCATGCGCGTTTTTGGCGTGATGGCTTTTTCAATGGCGGCGGCTTTCACCGCAAAACCGTCGGAGGCAGCGGCCTGCACAAAAACCGGCGTGCCACCGGCGTATTTCACGATGTCGGGATAACTGACCCAGTAAGGCGCGGGGATGATGACTTCATCTCCGTTTTGGATGAGCAGGCTGACAAGATTGAAAATGGAATGTTTGCCGCCGACGTTTACGACGCATTCTTTGGCTTCGTAATTGGAGCCAAGCTCGCGCTTGTGCCAGGCGCAGATGGCTTCGCGCAGCGGCATGATTCCGCCGGTGGCGGTGTATTTCGTTTTGTTGTCATCAATCGCTTTGACGGCGGCTTTTTTGATGTGATCGGGAGTCGGAAAGTCCGGCTCGCCGGGGCCGAAGTCGGCGACGTCCACGCCGCGCGATTTCAGTTTTTCAGCTTCGGCGATGACCGCCGCGGTGGGCGAGATTTGAATGCGGTTGATGCGATCGGTTAGTTGCACCTTAGCTCCTGGTGATCCCTGAGGCATTCATGATGCTGAACTTTGTTCTTGAAAATCAGCGCCAAAATGGCGCCGCGCGATACCTGCTGCTAAGAAATTTTGGCGCGCAATTTTTGCTCCACGACGGGCGGCACGAGATCGGTGAGCGGGCCGCCCAGTTGGGCGATTTCACGCACGAGCTTAGCGCTCAGATAACTGTACGGTTCGCCGGGCAGCATGAACACGGTTTCGAGGCGCGGCTCGAGCTTGCGATTCATGAGGGCCATCTGCAATTCATATTCGTAGTCGGAGACGGCGCGGATGCCGCGCAGGATGACGCCGGCTCCGCGCTTGCGGGCGTAGTCCACCAGCAGGCCTTTGAAGACGTCCACCTCCACGCCGGGCCATTGCTTGGTGACTTCGCGCAGCATTTCGACGCGCTCGGGGACAGTGAAGAGCGGCTGCTTGTCCACATTTTGCAGCACGGCGACGATGACCAGGTCGAACATTTTGTTGCCGCGCTCGATGAGGTCGAGGTGGCCGTTGGTGACGGGGTCAAACGAACCCGGATAAATGGCGACAGACGTTTTCATTTAGTGTTCACGGAAGTTGCAGAATGCAATTATTCTAACTCAGGCGAGATTTGCGGGACAGGCAAAGGTGGGCCGGGCTGGCGTGCGGCTCCTAGAGGGTAATTTCTGTTGAAAATTTAGAAACTCCCCACACGAAAAACCGTCGTGTGGGGGCACCCAGTCGCCGCCGTGGTAAGAATCGAGTTGAAGTTGAGGATTCATTGAAAATGAGGGTGGCTATGATGAGCGGACAGAGATTGTTCGTTGTAATTCGCGGTGTGATGATTTTGTGCGGGGCAATGCTTTTGCCAACTTTGCGAGGGCAACAGATGCAATCGCTGAACCTGATGCCGATGCCGTCGAGCGTGCAAACCGGGAGCGGAGCGTTGAAGGTGGACGCGAACTTTACCGTCGCGCTGGCGGGGCATACGGATGCGCGGTTGGCGTCTGCGGCGGAGCGCTTTGCTGAACGGCTCGCCAAGCAAACGGGATTGTTGTTGGCGACCAGGCCAGTGAAGGGCGAAAAGGCCACGCTGGTGGTGCGTACCGAGCGCGACAGCAAAGCGATTCAGGAGCTGGGCGAGGAGGAAGCGTACACGCTGGAGGTGACGCCGTCGGGCGCGACGGTTAGTGCGCAGACCGATCTGGGCGCGCTGCATGGCCTGCAAACTTTCCTGCAATTAGTGAGCGTGTCGCCGGAGGGCTTCGCGGCGCCGGCGGTGAACATCAAGGATACGCCGCGCTTTCCCTGGCGCGGTTTGATGATCGATTCCGGCCGGCATTTTATTCCCCTGGATGTTTTGCGGAGAAATATTGACGGCATGGAAGCGGTGAAGATGAATGTGCTGCACTGGCATCTTTCGGAAAACCAGGGTTTCCGGGTGGAGAGCAAGAAATTTCCGAAGCTGCACGAGCAAGGGTCGGATGGATTGTTTTATACGCAGGAAGAGATACGCGGGTTGATCGCGTACGCGCGCGAGCGGGGAATTCGCGTAGTGCCGGAATTTGACTTGCCGGGGCACAGCACCGCGTGGTTCGTCGGGCACCCGGAACTGGCCAGCGGTCCGGGGCCTTACAGCATCGAGCGCAAGTGGGGCATCTTCGATCCGGCGATGGATCCCACCAACGAGAAAGTTTACAAATTCCTAGATGAATTCGTCGGCGAGATGGCCAAGCTTTTCCCCGATCATTTTTTCCACGTGGGCGGCGACGAAGTGAATGGCAAGGAGTGGGATGCCAATCCGAAGATTCAGGAATTTATTCGCACGCACGAATTGAAAGGCAATGCGGGGCTGCAGCTTTATTTCAACAAGAAGCTGCAGGCGATTGTCAGCAAGCACGGCAAGAGCATGGTGGGCTGGGACGAAGTGCTGGATCCCACGCTGCCGAAGGACATTGTGATTCAGTCGTGGCGCGGTCAGGAATCACTGGCGGCCGCGGCGAAGCAGGGCTATCGCGGGATTCTTTCGAATGGCTACTACCTGGATCTGGGCTGGAGCGCCGCACGGCACTATGCGGTGGATCCCATGGGCGATGCGGCTGCCAATCTTTCGGCAGAGGAGCGCGCGCGCATTCTGGGCGGCGAGGCGTGCATGTGGGCGGAATATGTGAACGCGGAGAATATCGATTCGCGCATCTGGCCACGTAACGCAGCGATTGCCGAGCGGTTGTGGTCTCCGCAGCAAATGCGTGACACGGCTTCGATGTACGCGCGCATGCAGGCGGTGAGCATGGAGCTGGAATGGATCGGGCTCACGCATAAGAGTTATTACCGGAGCATGCTGCAGCGCATTGCGGGTCCGGCCAGCTCGACAGAGTTTGATGCCTTGAAAAATTTTGCCGACGTTGTTGAGCCGGTGAAGGATTACAAGCGCGAAGAGACCGCTACCGAGGAGCCCACCAGCAAAACGCCGCTGATTCGGGTGGTAGATGCGATTTCGCTGGAGAGCCGCGCGGGGCGGGAGTTCGGCGAAATGGTGGATAAATTTGTGGCGTCCAGTTGCCGGGACGCCGCGGTGGCGGGGCAGTTGAGGGCGCAGCTGGTGGTGTGGCGCGACAACGACGCGAAGTTGCAGCCGCTGATGCAGCGGTCTTACCTGGTGAAGGAAATTGCGCCCGCGTCGGAAGCTTTGTCCGCGGCGGCCGCAGCGGGATTGGCGGCGCTGGACGCGTTGGAACATGGGAGCGGTGCGGATGAAGCCTGGAAGACCCAGCAAATTGCGGTGCTGCAACAGGCGCAAACGCTGAAGGGGCAGTTGCTGTTGATGCCCGCGCCGGCGATTCAGAAATTGGTGGAGGCGGCTGCGGCGGGTGGGAGTTGCGCAGCCGCGAAACAATAGATAGACGCACGCTGCAGTGCTTGCCGCGTAATGGGTCTCAGGTTTTGTGCTTGCGGATGCGATAGAGCAGGTAGATCACGACAGCGACGTTGATCACCAGGACCAGAATTTTGATGGCCGTCAGGTGGCGGTAGCACTCGTAAATTTCAATGGGCAGGAGCGAGCTGGTGATGATGATGGTCACCCACTCGCCCCAGCGTTTGGCCAGCCATAGGCCGGTTCCTTCCACGAGAAATAATCCCGCATAAATAAAACTGCCAGCCCCTGCAAGTTTTATTTTGTGCGGAGTGAGATTGGCGGCTTTCTCTAGAGCGCGGTTTACGAAGCGATTGCCAGGGTCGAGACCCAGCATGGCGATCCAATGCTCGAGAGCGCAGGACAGGTCTTTGTGAAGGTATTTGAGCACGCCGACGCCAACGGCGATGAGCAGGACAGCCTTCACGAACTTGAAGGCGGCAATGAGACGCAGCATTCCGGCGTCGGAGTGTTTGCTGTCGAGCTTTCCCATTACTCCACCGCAGCGCCGCGAACTTTACAATCTGACCGGCACTAAACCGGTTCTTTGGCTGGGTAAAAAGTTTCCCCGCGTACCAACAAATCCACGGCACGCAACAGGATCTCGCCCGCTTTGCCCTTGCTGACATATCCCTGAGCGCCGGCCCGCCTGCATGCCTGCAGGACGGTTTGACTGTCATGCATGGACAAAATGAGTATGGGAACGTGCGGCAGAGTGTTTCGAATCCTTATCGAGGCATCGAAGCCGCTGAGTACGGGCATAGTTATATCGAGAATAATCAGATCAGGCTTTAGTTCGACAGCCTTCTCTAAGGCTTCCTTGCCATTCTCAGCCTCGCCGCAGACTTGGATGTCTTCGCGTGAACTGAGGATGGCGCAAACTCCCTTGCGAACAACGGCATGGTCATCAACAAGTAGGATTCGCACAAACCAGCTTTCCCGGGCAGGGAAAAGGAAGAAAACCAATGAATTTAGGTAAGTTTAACACTTCTGTCACCCGCTATCGCCCCACTGAGCGTCGCGGGTCCGGTTTATACACTTGAAGCGAAGAGCGAAATGCGGGCTTCGACCAGGGTTCCCGGTTGGGCGCGAGAAATCGTTAAGTCGCCACCAAATTGGCGCACACGTTCACGCATCCCTCCTATGCCGACTCCCATACTCGTGGAATGAGTTCTGCTCAGGAGGTCTTCCGGGGGTCCTTTCCCATAGTCACGAACGCGCACTACGACGACATCAGACTCTTTGCTCACTTCAACGCTAGCGCTGCTGCTATCCGCGTGGCGGTAAACATTGGTCAGCGATTCCTGAACGACGCGAAAAATGGTGGTTTCAATGTCGGGCGAAAGGCGAGGGAACATAAAGGGAGTGACGGACAGAGAGATTTGAATATTGCTTCTCTTGGCCAAGCCATCGACGTACCAGTAAAGGGCGGCGCGTAATCCGGTTTCATCGAGCAGAGGAGGGTGTAACAGGTAGGAGATGTTGCGGACGGTGGCGGTAGCGTCCTCCAGCATCTTAAGGGGCGCCTCGTTCCCTTTGACGGCGGGGAGGATCATGGCGATGGCGCTCAATTGTTGTCCGAGATCGTCGTGAAGTTCACGTGCGATGCGGCGGCGCTCTTTGTCCTGAATGTGCATCAGTTGCGTGGAAAGCTTTTGCAGCTCAATGGTGCGAAGTTCGATGACGCGCCGGGATTCATCGAGTTCCAGCACGCGCTGGCGAAGTTCGCGGTTGAGCATCTGAACACGCTGCTCATTTTCGCGGCGGTCGGTCATGTCCTGGGTTACTTTTGCAAATCCCGAGAGTTGGCCGTCGGGCAAGCGCAGCGCGGTGATGACGACGGATGCCCAGAACATGGTTCCGTCTTTTCGCACGCGCCAACCTTCATCGGAGAAGCGGCCTTCCCGCTCGGCCACAGTCAGTTCGCGCTGGGGCCAGCCACTCTGCACCGCTTCCGCGGGGTAAAATTGTGAAAAATGTTTGCCGATGATTTCTTCGCTGGCGTAACCCTTCAGGGTCTGGGCTCCGGGATTCCAGGTGAGTACGCGGCCAGAGGGATCCAGCAGAAAAATGGCGTAGTCTCTAACGCTGTCTACCAGTAAGCGAAAAAGGTCGCGCCGTTCGGGGGATTCGCTGCTTTTGCGATTGATGGAAGCTGGAGATTGTGCCGAGTTCTGTTCAAGCAAGAAAAGCCTCCGTGTGGAAAGAAATCAGCGGCGCTTGGTCGTCAACGGGCACGGCCGTGATGGGTCAGCAAGTCACGGTTTACTCTGGGGTATCAGAATATCAGAAGCCGGATGGATTGGGTGCTGGCGGCATTTGATGCGTTGCTGAAGGAGAACCGAACCGGCGTTGTTTCATTCGGGCAGAGACAAAGTTTGGTAGCGCTAATCCTAACGAGTTGGAACCGGGTGCTCCAGTGGGTTGAATCTATTGATTCCCTTCGGCAAACCGACATCTTAACCAAACCCCAAGGCCCCCGTAACTCTGTGCAAAGCTACATGCGGTCGAGTTCAAGCAGTCCCCACCACCAATGGAACCGACGATAGAGCCATTTGGCCCCAGCCTGGCCCAGACCTGTCGTTTCTCTGGACGTTGGTTTTGAAGTCCCTCCCCTTGAGAGGGGGAGGGATTTAGGGTGAGGGTTGACCTAGTTCTTCAGTCAAAAAATTGCTACCCCACGGAGGGCTGAAAGACGGATACATGGAGTGGACCGAAAGTGGGGAGATGCGGCGGCCAAATAAGTTGGCCGGATGAACTTCATGCTGCCTCTTGCAGGCGTGGCTAAACCATCCCGAATTTGGGTCCGCCGCCAGATTTTCGTGAAGAAGCGCAGGACTGGCTCAAGGCGCGGGCCAGCCACAAGTGGCCCGCAGGCTCGCCCAAAATCTCACAATTCATCTAAAAACGGCAAATTTGCGATGGACTATTTTCCTATAACTGATTGGGTTTATGTCATCTTGCGGAAAATCCAACCGGGTACTATTACTGGCCTTCTCGCCGATTTGAGTTGCTGGCTCTCAATTGGCGCGATTCGCGCCTCCAAGCATCGCCTCGCACCCGAAACAGGATTGGGACTTAAGACCGTCGTCGATTGCCGATGTATGACGGTATGTGCTAGGTTGCCATTATGAAGAGAACCGCGTTATTCCTCAGGGCTGACCAGCTTAAAAACTTGAAGGCTCGGTCCCAGAAAACTGGTGCGCCCATTTCCGAATTAATCCGGCGAGCGATAGACCTGTACTTAAAAAAACAATAATCGCCGTTCCATCCGCGAGCCCCTACCAGTAAAATCTATGTATGCCTGTATATGCTTATATGCTACATTATGAGCATAATGAGATGTGCCATCTATGCGCGAGTTTCAACTGCCGAGCAGAACGCGCAAATGCAGCTTACTGAACTGCGTGAATACTGCAAACATCGCGGCTGGGAAATTGTTAATGAATTTGTTGACACGGGGATATCGGGCGCGAAGGACAGTCGCCCTGCGCTAGACAGCCTCATGAAAGATGCCCACAGGCGCAAGTTTGATGTCGTGATTGTTTGGAAATTCGACCGCTTTGCTCGGTCGGTGACGCATCTGCTTCGGGCGCTTGATACGTTCCGGGCGCTTGGGTTGGAATTTGTATCATTTTCGGAGGCACTGGACACAGCAACTCCCGCTGGCCGGATGACTTTTACGGTATTGGGAGCGGTTGCAGAGTTAGAGCGCAGTCTTATCGCAGAGCGTGTCCGCGCAGGGATAAGGAACGCTCGTGCTCGTGGTGTACGGCTTGGCCGCCCCAAAGTGGTAGCAGACGTTGCCACAATTGGTCGCCTTCGCGCTCAGGACCGTTCGTGGCGCTCAATAGGTCGTGAGTTGGGGATTGCACCGGAAACTGCGAAAAAGTCACTGGAATGCGCTTAACAATCGGTCTCTAGTGTAGATTTATGAGCAGCACAACGGAGCAACGGCGTGGTGAAGAAATTCCGGGCAAACTTTTCAATGGCGGTGACTGAGAAAGTCTTAGTGGCGTGCAGGCGCAGATGCGCGTTCTGTTGGGGGCTCAAGGCAGACGCGTCAATAAAAAAAGGCCAACTAGCACACATCGACCGCAACAACGCCAATAACGTTGAGGCTAATGCCGCATTTCTTTGCTTCGAACATCACGACGAGTATGATATCAGGCCGTCCCAGGGCAGGCGCTTGACGGTGAGTGAGCTCCTGCGGTACAGAAAGTTTTTGTTCGCACATCTAAAAAAATCCTTAATCTGGACAGATAATCGCGTGCCGAGAAGTAGGCAAAAATCCAATAGCGCCAGTAAGGTTTCACTTGACGTCTACACGGTGCGTCTGCCGATTTATCAGACTACGGTTGAATTTCTCCGGGCGGTCGCCAAGGATTTGCGACCGGAAATGCACGTCATTTTGAAGTTCTCCAGAGATACGGAACAGGCTCTATTCCTGTTTGACGAATCCATCGCCGACTACTTGACTGTACTGTTCAGGAAAGCAATTCGCCTTCACGCGGTCAATGCGATGCGCGAAGGGGGCCATCGACCACCCGAAAACTTTAGCGAACTCGTGAAAGAGGGAAGTGAATTGGCCTTGTGGTTCACTGACCAGTACGACGTGCTCCGTGCGCGGTTTACCCCTTTTCTTCAGCTTGGCGATTACAACGTTTCCCGAAAAGAATCGCGGGTCAGGAATTTGCCTTCTGTTTAGCCCTCAATAGTGCAGATTTTGTCAGCCCTGCTGCCCCAAAGTATTGCTCTGCGGAAGGCCCATCGGAGAAATGGTGGAGTAGTTTCTCCCTTAAAATACGAAGCAGACTGGCCCGAATTATAAAACTCAATCCCTCATGCAGCAGCGTAAGCTGGTTTTCGCCCTCGTGAAAGTATCCGTCATCAGTACTGTGGAAGAAGCGGTCGGGAACTCTATCTCCGTGAGCTATACAATTCCTTACTTCATATAGGCCGTACACAACTTCTTCTACAGAACATTTTCTCTGTGGCATAAAAGATTGAATGTCACCGGGCGCAAAAATTGAAGTGTGTTTTCCTAAGAACCACTTAATCCTTTCACTTGCTACCAAGCTCCCTTGGTGATTCCTATTCTGGGACGTGAATAACGCTTCCAGTGCAGAACACCAGAGCATGAAACGGCTCTTCCAGTAGTTAACCGCGAAGTGCCCGCTGTCGTGGAAAGACACCGACATTTTGAATTTCCAATACTCGCCAAGCATGCCGCGCTGAAATTCATCGATAACGTTTTGAAGCTCGACGATATCCCGATTGCGCAGTGAAAAGCTTTTTTGTACCTGTGGCACTTCCATTAATTTCGTGGGATGTTGAAACGTTTGAATTTGAAGCGTTCCATCAGGGCGAAGATTTCCGGCCATCAGTGAAGCGGATTGACGCATGGGTCGAATTAATCGGAGGCAGGCAGCAATGTTGTTTACCAGCGACGCTGAATCTTGGTCTGCCTTGCCAATGTCAATGGGCGATTGCAGGAGACGGTGCACTATCGCATATTTCACGTTGGTCAACGTTTCCATATCGGACCGCCCCATCTCTGCTCCCACCCAGGAAAACGTGTCGGCGTTGAACATTGATTTAACTTGTTCGATGGTCACGCCGGGGACAATTTGCGCGGGGAGTGTGGAGTGGTCAAAAGGGTCATCCTGCCACCCTTGGCTGACATCATTGATGGGATAGAGCGTGACTCGCATCATTAGGTAGTGACTATAAACACCGGGATGATAGCATCCGCCGCTTGCGCGAACGTACCTGCTCAAAAATCATCACCTGAATGTGGTCGCTAAGTCGTTTTATATGCGGCGTCATCTTTGGAATTTTATCTGCCTAAAAAATACATGTTTTATCGGCATGAATTGCCTTCGCTGGCGGAAACATGTTCGCAATGTAAAGATGCTGGAGATGGACACAGACTGAAGATGGAGTGAGCGGATGACCAGACTGCTACAGGTTTTCGCGACTGGGCTGCTGCTTCCGTATTCCGTGGGATTGGCAGTCCGTCCGCCGAATACATCCAGTACGGGCACTCTTATCCTGTTCATTCCAACGAAAGATGGATTGGTTGTCGGCGCAGACAGCAGGTCTAACATAAATCTGGGCACAGCCATTCCAACCCACTGCGATACTGCCGTTAAAATTATTCCATTGAAAAATTATGACCGGGCGGTTATCACCGTCGCCGGAACCGACAGAAGCTATCCCTTGCCCAGCGGTAATCTACCGGACCCTTGCACGTACTTGCAGTCCGCTGTGCCAATTTTGGACATGCCCGCTATAATTTCGAACTACCTTGACGCCAAAAATGTAGAGATAACGAAGGTCGTATTTGGTGAGTTACAGGCACACGTCCTAAGCAAAATTCGAGCAGTGCAAATTGAGCAGTAGCCATCGTCGAAAGCAGTTGGAATGGATACCCGCTTTCGGCCAACTGGGAAGTCAAAGCGATAGGAAATGGAGCCGGGCTTTTGCAAGAATTGATTGGCAGCCAGTCGCCGGGAATGCCTATGGACTACTTGGCGGACTATTCTCACTATAAACGCGGGTCATCTAAGGTGGGCGATGTTGGCGGCGATGTGGGCGCAAAAATTGCGAGTAATTTGATAGAAGCGGCGAAAATTCTATCTGAACGAAATGAGGGCCCCCACACCGTGGGCGGGCCAGTGCGTATAGTGCTCTTGGACACGGAGCATCCAGCACTCTTACATCTCCAGTGAACGGGCCGCCTTTAGCCTGCATGGCCACGTTTTCCACAGTTGGACGGAAGTTGCTACTGTTGCTAAAAGCTAAGTGTAAGTAAGGAAGACAGTTAGCCAGGAGTTAGTTAACATAATAATTAGGATGAATTTCGCGTTGCTACTTCTCAAAAAGCACCGAGTTACCTGCGAAGCATGGTCGAAACTCACCGTGTGGTCGCGTGCTTGCACTTGTGCGCGACGGGTGGCTGGAGCATCGCTTGGGTAGCTCAGCGGACACACCTGTACCGTGGGACAGCTATTTGAATTGGTAAGCGCGGACTACAGTGATGCCCTTGGAGGCTACGTGAACCGCGCACTGAGGGCTAAGTATTACGACGATTTGCTGGAGGAAAATACGAAGCTGGTGATGCGTGGGCTACCACCAACGGCGGAATACAGGCGGCTGGATTATTTAACGGAGAAATTGCTGGCGCAGGACGTTGAAGGTGTGGGGCACGGAGCAATTGCAATGGACGCAGAGGAAGTTATGGACTTTCTCGGCGCCTTTGAGCGTTTGCTAGGGCCTGAGTTGCTCAACGTGAACTGAATCAGAATACTGGCCTGCGCGCCGATTAAGGCGTTGGCCTTGCTTTTATCAGGCCGAGCGCCAGAACTGATAAACTGATAAAAGTTAAGTTGAAGTAAGGAAAGCCATTTAACTCTCGAAGACCTTTGATAAGTTGAGGAACGAACTTGCTACTGATAATTTTGAGTGGCACCCAAGGACCTACTGCCAAGCGGTTACGCCACCGACCCATACCCACAAACCACCCGAGAAGGTCGAATCGCATTGACTTTATCTTTACAACGCAGAAGTCTGAGAGAATAGCGGAATTAACGCTTCAACAAGAGTTCCCGGTTCGGCGTGAGAAATGGTCAATTCACCACCGAACTGACGCACTCGCTCGCGCATTCCGCCTATCCCGACTCCCAAACCTGATGAATGAACGTTGCTTAGGATTTCCTTTGGCGGTCCTTTCCCGTAGTCTCGAACGCGCACTACCACCACGTCCGTTTTCTTCACCACTTCAACGCTGGCATTCTCACTTTGCGAGTGGCGATAAACGTTAGTTAACGATTCCTGAATGATGCGGAAAATGGTCGTCTCTATCTCCGGCGCAAGGCGAGGGAAGGCGTCAGGGTTAACGCTTAGTGAAATTTGAATGTTGCTGCGTTTAACCAAGCCCTCCACGTACCAGTGAAGGGCCGCATGCAAACCCGTCTCATCGAGCAATGGAGGATGCAATAAGTAGGAGATATTACGCACTGTAGCTATCGCACCCTCCAGCAACTTCAAGTGGTGCTCGTTACCCTTAACAGTAGGCAGCGTCATTGCGAGGGCAGTCAGTTGCTGGCCAAGGTCATCATGAAGCTCGCGTGCAAACCGACAGCGCTCCTTATCCTGAATCTCCAGTAGCTGCGTTGAAAGTTTTTGCAATTCAATGGTGCGGAGTTCAACGACACGGTGTGATTCATCCAATTCCAGAACGCGCTTGCGAAGCTCGCGGTTGAGTGCTTGAACGCGCTGCTCGCTGGCCCTGCGGTCGGTCAAATCTTGAGTGACTTTTGCAAAACCCGTCAATTCACCCTCGGCGGTGCGCAGGCTGGTGATTACGACACCCGCCCAGAACAAACTTCCATCTTTCCGAACCCGCCAGCCTTCATCGGTAAAACAACCGTCACGCTCGGCCAAAGCAAGTTCGCGCTCGGGCCAGCCGCTTTGGACAGCCTCCTGTGGATAAAACTGCGAAAAATGTCTTCCAACAATCTCTTCGCTCCTGTAGCCCTTAAGAGCTTGTGCGCCGGGATTCCAAATCAGGATGTGGCCCAATGGGTCCAGAACAAAAATGGCGTAATCACGGACGCTTTGTACGAGCAGGCGAAACAGGTCATTGCTGACTTGGGATGCGTCATTTCGGCGGCGGTCGATGGGGACCGGAGATAAGTCCCCGTTCTGTTCAGGCAAGGAAACCTCGGTAGCACTCTAAGTTCGATGTATCGGACAGCCCACGCTTCACTGCAGTATTCAGAATATCAGAACCTTTGCCGCTACCGAATAAGTGGATTAAAACTTTGGGGAAGCAAAATGAAAGAGCAGCCCGTATCTGGGCCGCTCTGTTTAGGGTCAACGATTGCTGCTATCAGAGGAATAGTAATCAATAAAGCTATGTTAGGCAACCGCTTTGCGCATTCTGGCAAATTGAGTTGAGCATTTCCAAAATAAAGAACTATTCGGTAGCTCGCAGGAAATGCTTGCGCATATGGTTTTCAAAATTATTAAGCACTTCATCGGGAGAACTGCCGATGTCCACTATTTCCTTCTTTCAGAGCCTTCTTGTATTTCGCCAATAATTCGGTGATGTAGCCGCCGCACATTGGGAAGTCACTTCGCAATTTTGCGGCATGTTCATTGAGATAATTGTTGTCTTCCATAAAATCCCCTTTGCCCCAGATACACGTGCGTGCGCGTGTCATGCCCCAATTTCGCATTATTTTGGGTCCGTAAACCACCAGTGACGGTAAAACATCATCACTGATGTGCTGCACGAATTGTTCCACGGTCCCGAATGCCTTTCGGCAGGTTGGGCAGCCGGGCACCACCACACCGTGCTTTACGTCCATCAATTTGCTGAGGTATGCCTGCGGATTTCGGCTTGTAGTGCGCGTAACAGTTCCAATTTCTTCACTAAATTATTTTCTTCTTTGAGCGGTAAGTTGGTTTTTGTCTCCGCACGCTCGCGGAACGGACTGGTGGTTTTTTGGGTATTTCGGGAAGATGTCGGCTGGCCCGGTTTGTTTTGAAGGACTCAAATAGTTCCTGCCGCTGCTGAGACTGCGTATAGGATTTTTTATTTTCACCTAACCGCTCACTGTTGAATACGTTCCGGTTTTCCGCTTTGCGACAATCCCTTCCAGATTCCGCCCACAAACTTCCTTAAATAAATCTATACCGCGCCCTTCAACGAACTTCCGCAGATGACTTCTGGCAACACGCTGTTTTCCACAAAGTGCACGTAATCTTTGCTTTCGCTCCAGCAGTGGAAGTTGGCGCAGGTCCCGGCCATTCAGGTATAGCAAAGTCGAACGCATAGAAGTTGGCCAGCCCTTTCTATGGAGCAACTCGTTGAAGATGCTGCGGCCTTCGGAATCCAAGCAAACAATTTCCCCGTCGGTGATGGCATTTTGGACTTTCAGCCTTGGCGAGATTCTCGCGAAGAGCGCAAAAACTCAAGTCCATAGGGCAGCCAGTGGCACGTACAGCCTTGTGGTACGAGAAGTCCCAGAATTCCAGTATGTTTTTTATTTGCGGGGCAGCCGAAGGTTGTTAGGTCGTTCTCCGAGAACCCGATGATTCGCATGCTGATAGTGGATGACCATTCTCATTTTCGCGGACAGTTGAAAAAGTTTCTCGAGTCGGTGGACGACTGGCAAGTTTGCGGCGAGGCTGCGAACGGTTGGGAAGCCATTGAAATTCACGGTGCTATTCAGCCCCACGTCACGATAATGGATTTCAATATGCCTGAACTTAATGGGCTGTACGCTTCACGGGCGATTCTTCGCAAGTGCCCGGAAGCGGCCATCTTAATGCTTACAGTGTTCGCATCCTCCGAACTCGCGGTTCAGGCGAGAAAAGAAGGGATTAAGGGTCTCTGTTCAAAAATTAAGGTTGCCTGCATTACTTCTGCCATTGAATCGCTGCTCAAAGGCGAGAACTATTTCCCGGAGTCCTTCTCCGCTTCCGCCGGGGATTGACCTGTAGTCCATCAAACCAAAGATAAAATAGTTTGAAATCGTCAGCGTAAGACAGATATTATTTCCCCGAAAAATGCCCATTAAATACCGAGCCAGAGTTGCGGAAATCATTTCCGACTTCACGGGTATATATGCCCGGGTAGCACGCAGACTGAACGTAAGTCAATCGCTGGTGAGTAAAGTAGCGCATGGCCATCGTGCCTCCCCGGAAATCGATGAATGCGCTGCGCCAACAGTTGAAAGCGTTCAAGAACAAACTGCGAAAGTGCGTTTAAGGGCGCTGGGGTTTAATCCGGGCTATCTGCTAAAAAATCATCTGATTTATCGGCAATCGTGGCGGAATTTTGGTGATGCAAACAATGAGTTTACGCCGAACAGCGCTGGCGAAAGTCGGGAGGGATTTATCGACAGTGGGCTCAAGTTCCGCGCAGCAAGATTGCCTGAACGAAATTATTGCAATTTTGAATACTCTGCCTTTGCTTCCTTCAAAACCGGGATATCCGGGTCGGCATCTTTCCACAGCGATAGAAAATCTTGATATGCAACCCTAGCCGACGCTTTGTTACCCGCCTCAGAGTAGGCCCTACCCAATTGTAGATTCGATAACGCGCCAGTAAGACTGTTGATAACGACGCCACGATGGTTGAGAATTTTTTGGAATTCCAAGGCTGCGTCAGCGCCTTTTCGCAGTTCCAAATAGGCGATTCCGCGTAGGTAAACCGGATATAGAGTGGTACCGACTCCCAACTCATAGGGTGATGCTGCTTGGAGCGCCTCGATTGCTGCTGAAGGATTTCCTGCATGGAGCGCTATCCCGGCTTGTATACATGGCAGCCAATAGTTGTGGATAATTGTATCTAACGGATATTCCCTACTGAGGTCTTGTCCAATTTTCCGGGCCGTTGCCGAATCCCCTGCTCTGGCGAGAGCGAGTGCCACTTGGGGCCTGAGCTCTCTTCCGGGAGCGTAAGCCAAGGCTAATTTGGCATCCTCACGCGCCTCCACCGAAATCCCAAACTCGACCTCTCGCAACGCCGCGCTTGCCACCCGAACCGCGGCAGGTTCAAGTGAGCCTGCTCGTTTTGCCGATTCAAAAGCCTGTCGGGACAAGCTTTTTGCCTTCTGTGCGTGGCCATAATAAGCCTCCGTGTCCGCTTGAGCGGCCAGCACACTATCCTCGACTGTAGGCTTTCCTGAAGCCCAGGTTAGGTGCAACTTCAATGCAGTTGTGTCATTGCGAAGAAATGCCAAATTGTAAGAAATAAAATGCAGGAAAGGCATGTCTGGTTCAAGGGCGGAACCTTGTTGCAAGGCGTCTTGTGCTTCATCCAAACGACTAATGGCGAGATAATTTGACGCTAAATTTGCGTAACCGAGGCTGTTAGGTTCGAGGCGCTGCGACTCCCGCCACTGTTCGACAGCGTGCTCGAATTGCCCTAAAATGTTGTACTGACCTGCCAAATAAGCGTGTGCAATAAAATCACGGGGATACTCCTTTACCCACATCAAACTCTGTTCTTTCGCCTTCTCCAGTTCACCCGTAACGAACTGAAAATATGAGGCCGAAATGAAAAATCTTTCTCGTGCACTGACGCGGTCTCGAAGTTGGTAAGCTTTTGTGAAGTTTTCGATTGCCGGAGCGGTTTCACCCAGATTGGAATAACTGATAGCCAATGCCGCGAAGGCCCAAGCGAAGTTTGGGTCTAGTTCTATGGCACGTTTGATAAGAGGCAGCGCTTCGTAATCACCTTTTTCAGTCTGAGTTCTCATGGACTCTGTCGCTGCTCGCAGAGCTTCAAGTGACGGGGTCGTGAGTTGTTCGAGTGGCGCGTCGTATTTACGAATTGAAGATAGAGACTCTCCAAGCTTTTCTCGAATTTCTGTCGCGGCGTGCCCCAACTCTACCAGCACCCTCTCCCGGCTATCGGCTTCTGCGATGGCACTGCCAAGTGTTTCCCCGGTTTGGCAATTAACGCTTTTGAGCTCGATTGCAAAATGGCTTCCTAAACTCGAAATTGAGCCAGCCAACAGCGCCTTACTGTTCGTCCGCAGGCAAATTTCATTCGCCATATCTTGCGTTATGGCGTCTTTGGGAGAAACGCCCATCAATTTAATGGCGCCACTCATTCTTGTATCTGACAGAACGCGAATGAAAGGAGATTGTTCAAGGTCAGTGATAAGCGCTTGCCGCAGTGTTCCGTCGAAAATAGTATCTCCGGTCGTATTTCTGAAATCAGCGATGACAATTGTATCCCTGTCAGTAAGTTTGGGTGGATGGCGAAAGTACAAGAAGCCAGCGACAGTGGCTGCGATGATGGTCATCGTCGCGATGATTCCGTAAACCTTGTTCGTCCGTGTTTTGTAAAACTGCTGGGCTGGCGATTTCCTTGGCGCCTGTAACCTGCCGGGAGGGTTCTGGTTTCCCGCTTGGTCTGTATATAAGTTGAAGAGATGTAATCGCAGGCTATGTTTGACTTCTGTCTCGCCCAAATCATGCAGTTTGGTGTTCCACGCGCTAAGTTGGCGCAGGACTTCCGCGACCGTCGCAGACACCAAGATGTGCCCCGCATCGCCGCAGTCCATCACCCGCTGGGCAATGTTGATTCCACCACCAGCAACGTTCAGGTTCGCGTTTATATCCGCAACGCGATAAACAGGCCCGGTATGAACGCCCATGCGCACTTGGAAAGACGCGAGTTGGAGAGCACGGCTTAATTCCACTGCACAGCGCACTGGTGTTTCGGGGTCACCAAAAAACACCAGGGCCATCCCATCACCAGTGGGCAAGCGGATTAATTGCTTGGTGTTTTCCGCTTTTATGAAATCCGATGTGCCCCGGACGCTCTCTTGCAGGAAGCGCAACGCCGTCTCCTGTTCATCCATGGGCAATCGTGAATATCCAACGATGTCGATGAACAACACATGCGCCATTTCCAGCGTGCGGCTGGGTCCAGAGCCGCTCGCCGAGGCCACGGGCGGTTCTTCGACTGCCTCTTCAACTGGACTGGTACTCCGTAGGCGACCCGATTCCGTGTCCCGTTTCATCCGTGCTAAATCGCTGCGCATTTCTGATGCGTGCTGATACCGAAGAGCCCGATTTTTTTCTAACGCCTTATTGATGATCCGTTCTAACTCTGCTGGGACTTCATTATTCAGGCGGACTGGTGACGTAGGGGCTTTATTCAGGATGGCATCGAACGTGGCGGCCGAAGAGTCGCCTTTAAACGGCAAACTCCCCGTGGCCATTTCATACAACACAACACCAAAGGAAAATAAATCGGTGCGCACATCCAGTTCTTTAGCCAGGGCCTGCTCCGGGGACATATAGGCCATCGTTCCCAGCGACGTTCCCGGGCTGGTCAGGTGTTCTTCATCCACATCCAACGTATGCAGTTCGGTTTGTTCCGATGGATTTGTCCGCTCAATTGCTTTGGCCAGACCAAAGTCCAAAATCTTCGCGTGGCCGCGGGGGGTAACAAAAATATTTGCTGGTTTGATATCCCGATGAATGATTCCTTTCGTGTGCGCGGCATCCAGACCGTCAGCAACCTGAATGGCCACCTCCAGCAGCTTCTCCAACTCCACGGGTCGGCGGGAAATCAGATGCTTCAGCGTGGAACCATCCAAGAATTCCATTGCAATGAAGGCTTTGCCGTTTTCTTCACCAATATCGTAAATGGTGCAAATATTCGGGTGGTTCAGCGAAGAAGCGGATTTGGCTTCGCGTTTAAATCGTTCCAGCGCCTGCGGCTCGTGGGCCAATTCTGCGGGGAGAAATTTCAGCGCCACATCACGGTCAAGCCGGGAATCAACGGCCTTGTACACCACGCCCATGCCCCCACCGCCGAGTTTCCCCACAATGCGGTAGTGCGCGATGCTTTCGCCAATCATAGATGGGTTCGGATTCTAAAGTGCGCGAAAAACCAAATCAATCGCTTTGGAGCGCGTAGTCTATCAAACGCACCGATGCAATGGCGGTAATTGCGCCATCACACCAAAATCAGTTTCATAAAGCCGCTATTCCCGGCCCACCACTAGAGTCGCTTCCGTTTGCCAAGCTCCACGCATGTAACTAACGCGTATCTGCGAGCCGGGTTTGAATGAAGCGATGGCCACATCAAACTGGTCGTGTGATTTAACGGCAGCACCGTTCAACTGAACGATGAAATCGCCGATTTTTATTCCGCCTCTGTCAGCCGGGCTTTGCGGAGCCACTTCCACCACAGCCAGCCTACCTTCAGCATCTTTTTTCGTGGACAGACCTATCCAACCTATCCCGGGTCCTTTATCTTGTGGCTGAGTCTGACCCAAGTATTCGACGGTGGCGCGTGCAGGCACTTCAGTTGGTTTTGCACGTTCAGGTGTGGCGGCACGGGGAATTTGACGGCCAGTGCTGGCCACCAAATTTGCGTTCAAACTTACAGTGCTGTCCGAGATGGTAATTTCACGTGACCAATCTTCGTAGCCGCTCTTTTTTGCCGAGATAATTCTTTTCCCAACGGCGAGCTTTAACGTTGCTGGAGAATTCCCCACGAACTGGTCCTCCACATAGATATCTGCACCATCCGGATTAGAAATAAAATTTACTGTCCCTGTTTCCGTTCCAGCCGGAGAAGCAGCGGAGGGAGTTCTATCGTAAGCGGTAGGTGCGGAGCCTGAACCCCTTGCCACATCAGCCGTCACACCAACAGGAACAAATTCGCGGTCCTTATCGCTAACCGATACAGGCACACCAGAAACGCTCTGGAGCGCGACCAGAACTGCCCGGTAATTATCCATGTCACCTTGCAGCAGCAGGCCGGAGCTTTTCCCGTCCTGTGTTTTGTACTGGATGCCGATGAAGTGTAGCCGTGTTTTATGGAAAAGCCCAAACAGCGCGACAGGAGCCACCAAAATCGCCAACGCTATCATCGTACCCACACGGCGATGGGCTTCCTGCCCATAGCTCAATGACGTTACCGCCTTCGGATTGATGACGGAACGCTGGCCGTCCTTAAAAGTGAAAACAATCGCATCGGAGTTGATAGAAAGATGGTTTCCCCAATCCTTGGGGTCCACACCATTGGACACGGTTCCACCGTTGTAGCGGACCCGGTCAAAAGTATTTCCATCTGAACTCGCGTCTGCCGCTTGCTGCGAGTAGGCGATGAGCGACACACAGACTAAAGTCAGGCGGCAAATTTGATATTACGCATCATCTCTCCCGTTCTTGGCTATGGGTGTAACGTTATAGCGGGGTACACGGTACCCTAAAGTTAGACAGGCCGTCGAATATTTACTGCGGAGGCTAAATGCGCGATGCGATTGTTGACAAGTTGCGGACCACATTGGCAGGCGCGATTGATGATGAATGTAAGGTTCTGTACGTCGTCGCTGAAGCTCGAAAGCTCTTGGAGAAATATCCCGTGGACCCGGCTCCCTTTGCACTCAAACTTTATTTCCACTGGGCGCTCCACATAGACCTTTCATTTGCAGGCACTACGCGGCCTTTTTTAGAGCGTGTAGACAACTATGTGGAAAGTATCTTTGCAGGAAGCCGCGACATACTTGAAGAACACAACATGCTTCGAGAGTTCGTATTGTTCGATACTTTCAGGAAACAATTGGCAGAATTTTTGACCGCTTACGATTTGCCACAGGAAATTTGTGAGCAAGAGCCGCGCTGGCACGAATTCTTGAAAAACTACTCAGGCATCATCGAAGACGGTTCACTATCTTGCCGGGCCGGAAACAATTTCAAGTTCATCACGGACGTGGTTTTCACGAAAGGCCAGAGCAGGGAAGTGGACTCCACCGTTTTTCCGTTCGACATGTCATGGCGTATCGGCCTTCTAGATGGACGCACGATGACGGTGGATGTCTCGGCATCGCAACATTCTTACGGCGAAATGATTTCCAATAAAATTACATTGTTGAAAGTCGGGATTCACAACTGAGACGTGCCCGTCCTGGTGGAAAGTATAGCGAAGTGCGACGATGCGTCCAGAGACCATAATCATTAATCGTGCGCTTTTTTTGTAGAGTTCACCCTTTTATGTTAACTTGTGCACACCGGGTCCACCGCACGGAGCAATAAAGCGTGACGGTCTTACGGTCGGCTCCCTCTTCGAGGGATTACAGCCGCGACTGGACAGAGCCAAAACCACTGGCTTGTCTGGACGCGGTTATTTTTTTGCGCGGTTCCATCGCCAGTAGGTTGGCCTTGGAGACCGCCCGTGCGCAGTATCCGCAGGTGTCGCGAATTATTGGACCCAAAGTGTTCGAAAACGGATGCGGAAATTGACCACTTAAGGGATGACATGATGGTGCTCGCCGACATCGCGTTGGACCTGCTCCGAGATAGCAGATTCAAAGTTATAACTGATGAAGAGCAGATGGAAATCTTAGAACGCGCCTCGATTATGGAGTTTGATGGCCATATGCCGAGAGTGGAGGCAGAAAACAAGGCCCGGGAAATGTGGTTACGGCAAAAAGCTGAACCAAAAACACATCCGGTCAACTGAAGTTTCCGGGCGTCCCGAACGACAAATCCTATGAGGGCCATCATATATTGTCGCGTTTCGACGAAAGACCAGATTCAAAATCTTAGCCTTTCAACTCAAGAAAAGGCATGCAGAGATTACTGCGCGAATAATAATTACGATGTGGAAGAAGTATTTGTGGAAGAAGGCGAATCCGCTAAAACCGCAGACAGAACCGAACTTAGGAAATTGCTCACGTACTGCCGCCAAAACAAGGGGCGCATTCACGCGGTTATCGTTTATTCGGTTAGCCGCTTTTCCCGGGAGCGGGTTAGCCACGTCATCCTGAGGGCCCAACTGGCCAGTCTTGGCATTACGCTGCGTTCGGTAAGCGAGCCTATTGATGATTCTTCTACTGGTAAGTTTATCGAAGGAATTCTGAGCAGCTACGCGCAATTCGACAATGATGTGCGGTCCGAACGGACCGTAACAGGGATGAAGGCTCGGTTGGAGAGGGGGGATTGGACCTTTAAGCCGCCGCTGGGATATTCAAAGTGCATCGATGAAAACGGTAAGAAATCAAATGTCGCCGACGTGGCTACCGCGCCCCTTATCCAGAAGATATTCGAGTTGTTTTCAACCGGACTGTATTCCGAAGAGCAAGTCCGAGCACAGGTAACGAAACTCGGATTGGTTTCAAAGCAAGGCAAGCCAATAAGCCCAGAAACTTTCAGCCGAGTTTTGCGTAATCCATTTTATGCTGGCGAACTCTGCGTCCCAGCGTGGGGGGTGCGGCGGCCCAGCAATTGTCCTGCGTTAATCAGCCGGGACACCTTCGACAGGGTGCAGTCATTACTTCGTGGCAATAAGCCCACCGCCAGTTCGCATTTTTCCAGGCATCCAGATTTTCCGTTGAAACGCTTCGTACGGTGCAGTCGCTGCGGCCGCCCATTAACTGCGAGTTGGTCGAAGGGCCGCCAGTACAGATACCCTTACTACCGATGTCAAAATAGAGCCTGCAAAGCTGTCCATGAACGCGCAGAGCGTATGCACACACTTTTTGTCGAGTTGCTGGCGCGGTTGTGCCCCCAGCCTGGATATAGTCGCCTCTTCGGCCAAACCATTATTGATGTGTGGGAACACAAGCAGTCTGAAGCGGCTAAATTGCATGAAAAGGCGCAGCGGCGGCTTGCCGGGCTGCGCGGGCGCAAAGAGCGGTTGGTCGAAGCGTTCATCTATGAACGTGCGATTGACCGGGGCACCTATCAGGAACAGATGGATAAGCTTAATGAGCAGATTGCGCTCGCCGAAATCGAAGAACAAGATTGCCGCATACAACAGCTTGACGTGCAAGCAGCGGTAAATCTCGGGGAAATCCTGCTGCTCAATGCGCCCCGCCTGTGGAGCGAATCTTCTCCAGACCAAAAGTGGCGTCTTCAGCAGACTCTCTTCCCGGACGGAGTTCAATTTGGGGATGGTGAATATCGAACCGCAAAAACTAGTTTGCTTTTCTGTCAGTTAGGAACAGAACAACCACGAAGGGAAGATTTGGTAGCGCTAACGGGAATCGAACCCGTATTTCGGCCTTGAAAGGGCCGCGTGCTAACCGTTGCACCATAGCGCCACAATTGTGTGGAAAGGGAACCTGACTAGAATAGAAAAAAAACGGGGAATGCACAAGGCGACGGCGCTTGTAATGATTCTGGCTAGGTGCGGACTTCGTTGGTTGGCGCCTTGAAAGGCCTTGTGCAGGTACGCCACTTTGGGCACCCAAGACTTACGGCAGAAATTTGCCAGAGGTACACCAGTGGCGACGACAGAGGAAAGAGCGGGTTTCAGGCGGTGACGGTGCGTTCGAGGCGGCGGGTGAGCTTGGCGTGTTCTTCGGCTAGTTCGCGGGGGAGGCGGGGGCCGAATTTGTCGAAGAACTGGCGGGTGTCGTCGAGCTCGGATTGCCAGTCGTCGGGATTTACGCGCATCAGTTCGTCGAGGGCGCCAGGGGCGAGTTGCAGCCCGTCGAGAGTTAAGCCGTTGGCGCCGGGGACGTAGCCTATCGGGGTTTCTTCGGCTGAGCCGCGGCCTTCTACCCGTTCGAGAATCCACTTCAACACGCGGACGTTTTCGCCGTAGCCGGGCCAGAGGAATTTACCGTCGGCACCGCGACGGAACCAGTTCACATGGAAAATTTTGGGCGGGTGCGGGATTTTTTTGCCCATGTCCAGCCAGTGCTGGAAATAGTCGGCCATGTTGTAGCCGCAGAAGGGCAGCATAGCCATGGGATCGCGGCGAGTGATGCCGACTTCTCCGGTGGCGGCAGCGGTGGTTTCAGAACCCATGGTGGCACCGACGAAGGTACCGTGCTGCCAGTTAAAGGATTCATAGACCAGCGGTGCGAGGCGCGCACGGCGTCCGCCGAAGATGAAGGCGGAGATGGGCACGCCGTCGGGCGCTTCCCATTGCGGCGAAATGCTGGGCGACTGGCTGGCGGGCACGGTGTAGCGCGAATTGGGATGCGCGGACGGCCCCTTGGAAGGATCCCAGACGTCACCCTTCCAGGTGATCAGGCCGGGAGGCGGCGGGCCGCCGATGCCTTCCCACCACGGTTCATTGTCGGCGGTGAGACCCGTGTTGGTGAAGATAGTGTTGCGATGGAGGGCATCCATCACGTTGGGATTGGTGGCCAGTCCGGTGCCGGGAGCTACGCCGAAGAAGCCGGCTTCCGGGTTGATGGCGTGCAGGTAGCCGTCCGCGCCAATTTTCATCCAGGCGATGTCGTCACCGATGGTCCAGACGCGGTAGCCCTGGCTTTCTAGGGCGGAAACCATCATGGCCAGGTTGGTCTTGCCGCAGGCGCTGGGGAAAGCGGCGGCCATGTAGGTAACTTTGCCGCCGGGGGCTTCGAGGCCGAGGATCAGCATATGCTCGGCCATCCAGCCCTGGTCGCGGGCCATGGTGCTGGCGATGCGCAGGGCGAAACACTTTTTGCCGAGGAGCGCGTTGCCGCCGTAGCCGGAGCCCACGCTCCAGATCAGCTTTTCCTGGGGAAAGTGGACGATGTAGCGGCGCATGGGGTCGAGGTCGCCGAGGGAATGCAGGCCGGCAACGAAGTCGTCAGAGGCACCGAGGCGGTCCTGGGCGACCTTGCCCATGCGGGACATGATGCGCATGTTGGCCACGACGTAGGGGCTGTCGGTGACTTCCACGCCGATTTTGCTGAGCGGGGATTGCACCGGCCCCATGATGTAGGGAATGACGTACATGGTGCGGCCGCGCATTGCGCCATTGAGCAGCACGCCAACTTTGTGCTTGGCGCCGCCGGGATCCATCCAGTTGTTGGTGGGGCCGACGTCGTCTTTGGTGGGCGCGGCGATAAAGGTGAGGTGCTCGGTGCGGGCCACGTCGTTGGGACTGCTGCGGTGCAGGTAACAGTTCGGATAGGTTTTTTCGTTGAGCTTAAAGGAGGCGTCGTCGCGAAGCATTTCCCCGAGGATGTGCTGATTTTCGGCTTCGGAGCCATCGCAATACACGATGCGGTCGGGCCTGGTGAGCTTGGCCGCGTCGTCTACCCAGTTTTCCAGTGGAGTGCCCAAGCAGTTCCCCTTGAAAAAGCGCCCCAGCGGCCAGGGCCACGAAAATAGTCAGATGATCCGCGGTAACCGGCCGTGCCTACCCCAGCGCTGCGGCGGGAAATTAAGCGGAGGAGTTCGGGCGGCGTGATACGACAAACCCAGTTTATGTTAGGAAATCATCCAGGCGCAAGGGTGCGAGCCAGCGGCAGTTTCGCGACGGTAAAATCATGTTGGCTAATGGTGACGATTACCGGAAGGAGGGGGGATAGGCACTTGTGTTCGGGGCCAAGCGCCTATCCGTTGTGAGGTTTAGAAGCAAAATAATAAATCGAAGATAGCCGTGGCGGGGAGTTCCTTCAATAAGGTGTTTACTGTAAATTCGACATAAGAAAAACGTTATGTGCACCAGCATAATGCGGATTTTCAAGTGCGGAGTTATCTGCCTATATTGTGCGCGTGGCCGAAATAAGTGGTCGAAGTTCAGCCCTGGGAATGGGCGCAAAAAGGACGGACCAGATGCAATTCGGTAAATTTCACGGGTGGGCATTTATCGCTTTGGGAGCTTTGCTGGTACTGGTGCAGGTGGCGTTATTTTTTGGTCCCAAGCGGGATGTCAGCACGGCTGCAGAGAATCCTGCGCCGGTCAGGGTCACCACATTGCCGGGAATAGCGGGCGGTTTGTCGCTGATCGTGGGCATCGCGCTGTTCGTGTCCAATCGAAACAAAGCGCAGGAGTGAAGCGCCGAAACAAGGCCGGCGGCTGCCGTGTCCCAGAGCCAGCTTTCACGCCGGGGCGGTGTAATGCTTGCGTATCGTATCGAGGATGCGAGTGCGGCTTTCGCCGGCTTGCAAGCGGGCGTTTTTTTCAATCAGCGCGATTTCGTCGGCAACGGTGTCGTCTTTTACCGCTTCGCGCATCCACGTGGAGTAATCGTTTCTTTTTAGATGATGCGCCCAGGTGGCTTCGTCCACGCCTTCCGCAATCTGCATGAACAGGGTTAGATTCTGCGCGCGAAGGTTTAATTTTCCCTGCGGGCCGCGGAAATAAAAACTCTTGTCTTCGCCGAGCGCGCCTTCAGCGTATTTGCGTTTGTGGCGGCGGAGCTCAGCCTTAGCCATCTCGAGGGTGACCTTCACCGGCTGGTTCGATTCAGGAAGCTGCCAGACAAAAATCTCGCCCGAGCGAACTTCGGGGCCGGGCGCGCCGTTGGACGGCTGCGGCGCTGACCAATTTTTAGCTGCGCCATCATTTACTTCCTGGATTATCGCGGCCGGTTGCGGGCCGATGGCGACGACACAATTGACCGTTTCGAGGAGCGCGCGCGAAACACTCTTCGGATGCACGGTAATCAGCGCAAAGCTTCCGAGGCTGGAGGGAATGCTGAGGCTGGCGGAGTCCAGCTCTGATGGCAACAGATGGTGCGCTTCATCAATCACGATCCAGTGAGGGCGGCCGGTGCGAGCGCGCAGTTCCTGCAGGCGCGGTATAAGGCCGACGAAATAACTGGGGCGGTCGGCGACAGGCACCCCAAGCAGATTGACGCTGATGGATGAGCCGGCATTTTTGAGCACTTCGAGAATTTCCGAGATTCCGGGGATGCGGTCGGCGGCACCCAGCGTGACGAACTGGGCGAAGTCATCGTAATCGCCTTCAGGGTCAATCACGCAGACCTGATATTGCTTTTGAATGAGACGCTCGACGATAGCGGTGACGACCGTGGATTTTCCGCCGCCGGAAGGACCGGCTACGGCGACGCGCGTGCCGTAAGGACCGAGGCACAATTCTTCGCCGCTGTCCGTGTGTCCCAGGAGGATGTCGTGACGCTTCAGGCGGGGTTGGAGGCTGCGCAAATCATCGGCCAATAATTGCTCGATGATTTCTTCCACGCCCGCGCCGTGAGTGGCCCTGGTGACCACGTCGGCGCGATCCATCAACGCGGGCAGAGAGTTGCCGACCGCGACGCTGCATTCGCAGATGCCCAGAAAAGCGTGATCGTTTTCGGCATCGCCGACACCGAGTGCGTTGTGGGTGGAAAGTCCCAATTCATCGAGGGCGACGCGAACGCCGGTGCCTTTGTTGACGCCGGAGGGCAGCACCATGACCGCTTCTTTATTGAAGATGACCTGAAGCTCGAGGCCCAGCGAACGTATGACGTCGAGCACTTCTGTTTCGTGCGGATGCCAGGTGGCCACGATGCACTCGCCGACGGAAAGAGGGGAGACGCCGCGGCGGCGCAATTCTTCAGAGAAAGCCAGGGGAGGAGCTTCCGCGAGCAGGCGTTTTTCGCCAGAGGCGGGATTGTAAAGCAGCGCACCATTTTCGACGACGGCCAAATCGAAAAGGGAAATCTCTGGAAAGACCCGCAGTAAATCGGGAAGTTCGCGTCCGGTGGCGAGCACCAGTTTGCGGCCGGAAGCTTTGACACGCTTCAGCGCTTCGAGCGTGCTGGGAGTAACCTGGCCATCATGGGCAAGGGTGCCGTCGTAATCGGAGATGAGACAAAAATAACGCAAGCTGGGATTCCTTCTTCCGGGTATGGCGGAACGAAAAATTAATTGAGCGTTATTGGTCCAAGCACGATCATAAAAGATATTTTCCTACACAATTATTCCATCTACCGGGGGGAATTGCTGTAGTTTCCGCGAAATTAATGCGGGGGTTGCTAAAAAACTGTCCCTTTTTGGACAGAAGCGGACGCAGAGTCGCTGGAAAATGGTATGGTGTATAGGTCTTTAAAAGACCTTCACCTTCATCTTTCGCTTGGAACGCTCCAAGCTCATCCGGAGAGTACATGAATCAAGTAGCAACCGCACAAGCCAAGCCCTGGGACCGTCCATTCTGGAAACCAGTGCGCCGCAAAGAAGGAGTCTTTGCGTTTCTGGTAATCATTCACACGCTGGCGATTGCCGGAATCATTTTGTTTCCGCTGCCGAGTTTGAAAGTTTTGGGATTAGCCGCTTTGTTTATAGCCTTCGGTGGACTGGGAACGACGGTCTGTTATCACCGGATGCTGGCGCACAAGACGCTGAAGACCCATCCCATCATTGAGCAGATATTAATTTTCTGGGCGGTGTTCAACGCTTCAGGACATCCCGCAAGCTGGGTGGCTTATCACCGGCAGCACCATTCCACGACGGACACCCCCAATGATATTTCGAGTCCACAACAAGGTGGGTTCTGGTGGGCGCATCTGCGCTGGCTGTATCAAACGCCGCCGGCAGACCGGCAGCGCTGGGCTCCTGAAGTGAATCGCGGCATTTATGCGGCGTGGGGCTACCTGGAGACACCGGTAATTATTTTGTCGATTTTTATCGGCCCGATTCTGGGACTTGGGTGGATGGGCTTTTTCTGGCTGGGCGCGATTCGGCTGGTTTATACGCTGCACATGCAGTGTTTTGTAAATAGCCTGACGCACCTGGATCACGTGGAAGAAGGCGACGCCAGCAAGAATGTCTGGTGGCTGGGTCCTTTTCAGTTGGCGGCCTGGGGCGAAAACTGGCACAAGAATCATCACACGCACGCGGGCTCGGCCCGGTTGGGATTGCGCTGGTGGCAGCCGGACATCGGCTGGTATTTCATCTGGACGCTCGAAGCGATGGGTCTGGCGCATTCGGTGAAGCGGCCGCGCATTTCGTAGACTTTCGTCTACGCGCAAAGTCGCCTGCTGATTTGCGATTCTTCTAACTGCATTCAATTTCCATGTACGCACGAAAATTAAATGTGACGGTCGTGATTCGCGGCGAGGCGAAGCCGTGCCCGGTCGAATGGCTGGATCAATTCTGTATGCGCAATTTTACGAATGCGGCGGAGTTCGATGACACTTTGCCGGTGGCGGATGGAAAGATTGAATCGAGTTTTCGGCTGACGCCGGAACGATTTGCGGAAGGGCTGGGGGCGTGGTTGACGCAGCGAGGCAAGGGCGAAGGGCAGCCGGTAGTCGTGGAAGTGACCGCGGACGGTAAGGCAGCAAAGTAAAAATTAGACGTTATTTTTTGCGGTGGCGTTGGCGTCCGGCAGGTTGGTCGCAAGCGTTTCAGTCCCAACCAATTCGCGAATTCTTGGCAAGACTGCTCTTGCGGCGGCTTCTCCGGCCGCGACCAGCTCTGGCGTGCGCGTAAAATCATCCCACACGAAAGATTTCATGTCCGGCTCGATGACTACATCGGCTTGCTGGCGCCACGCCAGATCAGAATGGCGCTGGATGATGTTGAACGAACGGCTGAGGACATCGGTGAAGGTGCGCGGGGGCTGCATGCTAGCGGCTTCCAGATAAACGGCGATGACAATATCGGCCCCAAGTAGCGCCACACCTTCCACCGGAACCGGGGAGGTGAGAAATCCATCCACTAAAGTGCGATCTTCAAACTGAATGGGCACGAATAAACCGGGATAGGCGCAAGATCCCCGCAGTGGAGGCGCCAACGGACCGCGCGTGTAATAAATGGTGACGCCGGCGTTGATGTCGGTGGCGGCGATGGCCAGGGGAGTGACGAGATCTTCAAAATTTTTAGCGGGCGTCAGGCGGGCGAGATATTTTTCGAGGCGTTGATTGGTGGCGAGGCCGAGCCAGGACGGGGTCCAGCGGCCAAAATCGGTGAAGCTGGTGTGCGCGCCGATGCGTTCCATTTCTTCGAGTGGCGTGCCGGCACAATAGGCCGCGCCGATCAGCGCGCCTACGCTGGTGCCGGCGACAGCGTCAATGTGAATGCCCTCGTCGCGCAAAACTCGCAGCACGCCGATATGCGCGATGCCGCGGGCGAATCCTCCGGCCAGAGCAAGGCCGACTTTTCGGCGTGAGGGAATAGGGTTGGCGCCGGAGGCGGGCTGGTTTTTGTGGTCCTGCCAGTTGCGAATCACGCTTGAGTTGACGGGCTCGGGCATGCTGCTGACAGTCTAGATGCTAACGAAGTTTGTGTCAGTTCGATTGACCCATGTATGTTGAGCTTGTAACCTGTCCCTCCGTACACGCGCGTCATAAAGGCCAATCCGTGAGCCAATCCGTGAAACATCGCATTCAAAAAGCCGTCGTGCTGGGCGCCGGAACGATGGGTGCGCGGATTGCTGCGCATTTTGCCAATGCCGGGGTGCCGGTGCTGCTGCTGGATATGGTGCCGCCCGGAGTGGGCGCCGATGCGGCGTCCGCGGATCGCAACAAGATCGTGCGAGCCGGGCTGGATGCAGCGAAAAAATCGAAGCCTGCGGCATTTTTTACTGCGGCGCTGGCGGACAAAGTTGCCATCGGTAATTTTGAAGACGATCTGGTGCGCTGCAAGGATGCCGACTGGATTATTGAAGTGGTGGTCGAGAACCTGGAGATCAAGAAAAACCTGCTGTCGCGCGTCGCGCAATTTCGTAAGCCGAGCGCGATCGTGACAACCAATACTTCCGGGTTGCCCGTGCGTTTGATTGCCGAGGGCATGAGTGAGGAATTCCAGCAAAATTGGGCGGGCACACATTTTTTCAATCCGCCGCGTTATTTGAAGCTGGTGGAGCTGATCCCCGGGCCGAAGACATCTGGCGAAGTGCTGGACACGTTGGAGGAATTTTGTGATCGCCGGTTAGGCAAGGGCGTGGTGGTTGCGAAAGACACGCCAAATTTTATCGCCAATCGCATTGGCACATTTTCGATGCTGAATGCGTTGCGGCTGATGGACAAGCTGGGCATGACGATTGAGGAAGTGGATGCCTGTACCGGGCCGGCCATCGGGCAGCCGAAGTCCGCGACTTTTCGCACTGCGGATATCGTGGGGCTGGACGTGTTGATGCACGTGGTGAAAAACATTTATGAAAGCGCGACGGACGATGAGTCGCGCGAAATGTACAAAGTACCGGAACTGCTGGAGGCGATGTCACTGCGGAAGTGGCTGGGAGATAAGACCGGGCAGGGTTTTTACAAAAAACTTCGCGGCGAGGGCGAGAAAGAGATTTTGACGCTGGACGTTAAAACGATGGAGTATCGCCCGCGGCAGAAGGCGCGATTCGGTTCACTGGAAATGGGCAAGGGCATCGAGGATACGCGGGACAGATTGCGCGCGCTGCTGGGGCCGGTGCTGCAGGGGCAAAGTGGCGACAAGGCGCAACAATTTTTGTGGGGCTCGTTGTCAGAAACATGTTTGTACGCGGCTCGGCGCGTACCGGAGATTTCCGAGCGCGTGGAAGATGTGGACCGCGCGATGCGTTGGGGATTTGGATGGGAGCTGGGGCCATTTGAGTTGATGGATACGCTGGGGGTGCCGGCCTTTGCGGCGCAGATCAAAAAAGAAGGCCGGGCGGTGTCGCCGGTGATAGAGGCATTGCTGGCGAGCGGCAGGACTTCATTTTACTCATCGGAAAAAGGAGAGGTTTCAGTTTTTGAGCCTGCCGGCGAGATTAAGAAGGTCGAAGAGCCAAGCGGCGTGATTTTCCTGAAGTCCGCGAAGGAAGCCGGGAGGGAAGTGGACCGGAATTCCGGGGCCAGCCTCATTGATCTGGGCGATGGCGTGGTGTGTTGTGAATTTCATTCCAAGATGAATGCGATAGGCGCGGATTTGATTGCCATGATTCATAAAGGATTGAAGCGGCTCGATACGGATTTCGACGCGATGGTCATTGCCAATCAGGCCATCAATTTTTCGGTGGGCGCGAACCTGATGCTGGTGTTGATGGGGGCCCAGGAACGGGAATGGGACGAGCTGCACTTGGCGGTGAAGCAATTTCAAAACGCGAATCTGGCGATCAAGTATGCGCGCAAGCCGGTAGTGGTCGCGCCGCAAGGCATGGCGCTGGGCGGCGGATGCGAAGTCAGTCTGCATGGCGCGAGAATTCAGGCGGTGGCGGAAGCGTACATGGGGCTGGTGGAGACTGGCGTGGGATTGATTCCCGGCGGCGGCGGCACGAAGGAAATGATGATTCACGCCAACGAGCGCGCCGGCGGGGGCGAGGATCTGGATTTGTTTCATGCGATGAGGCCGGTTTTCGAAACGATTGCGATGGCGAAAGTGGGAACGAGCGCGGAAGAATGCCGCGAGCTGGGATACTTGCGGCGCGAAGATGGCGTTTCGATGAATCGCGACCGGGTGGTGGCGGACGCGAAGGAGGCAGCGCTGGCGCTGCTTCGCAACGGATATCGCCCGCGCGCCGCTACGTGGCAGGAAGGCGCGCAGACTACGCAGATCAAGGTGCTCGGTGAGCAATTTTTATCCGGTGCGAAGCTGGCGATCCACATGTTGCAACGCGGCGGGTATGTGAGCGACTACGACGCGCACGTGGGGCGCAAGCTGGGAAACATTCTGGCCGGAGGAGCGCTGACTTCGCCACAGTGGGTCAGCGAACAGTATGTGCTGGATCTGGAACGCGAAGCATTCGTTTCGTTGTGCGGCGAGAAAAAAACGCAGGAACGCATCGCACATACTCTGAAGACGGGCAAACCGCTGCGCAACTGAAGCGCTCGCCAGTTCAAATTATGGAACCATTATTTCTATCCCTGCGGCTGGCCGCGTGCGTATCTGCAATTTTGTTGCTGATCGGTATGCCCCTGGCTTACTGGCTGGCGTACTGGAAATGGCGGGGCAAGTTTCTGGTAGAGGCTTTGGTAGCGTTGCCGCTGGTGCTGCCGCCGACAGTACTGGGATTTTATGTTTTAGTCGCGCTGGGTCCGCACGGGCCGATTGGGAAAATCTCACAGGCGGTTTTTCATCGAGGGCTGGCGTTCACATTTGGTGGATTGCTAATCGCTTCCGTGCTGTACAGCTTGCCGTTTGCGGTGCAGCCGCTGATCGCTTCTTTTGAAGGTATCGATCGCCCGTTGCTGGACGCTTCGGCGGTTCTGGGCGCGGGGAGGATGCGGACTTTTGCAAAAATAATCGTGCCGCTCTCGTGGCCGGGAATTTTGACTGCGGTGGTTCTCAGTTTCGCGCACACCCTGGGTGAATTCGGCGTGGTGCTGATGGTGGGAGGAAATCTGCCGGGAATCACGCGAACGGTTTCCATCGATATTTATGACCGTGTGCAGTCGCTGGAATACGGCGAAGCCAATCACATGGCGATGCTGCTGCTGGCGATTTCGTTCACCGTGCTGGCGGTGGTGTATGGCGTGAATCGAAAAGTGGGCCGAAACATGTGGGCTTCGTGGGCGCGATAATTTCGACGGCGTTGGCGGCTCGTATACGAAAGGCGCGCTGTGGACAAAGTGGATCCCGGTTTGTACTCGATGTTGATATCGAGGCGCGCCCGGGGATCACCATTCTGTTTGGTCCTTCGGGCGCGGGGAAATCCACGCTGCTGGATTGCATCGCCGGAGTGGTTCAGGCGGATTCCGGAAGAATTTCCGTCGGCGAGGAAACTTTGCTGGATGTAGAACGAGGCGTAAATGTTTCTGCGCGCTACCGGAAGATGGCGTACGTTTTTCAGAACCTGGCTTTGTTTCCTCATATGACGGCAAAACAAAACGTGGCGTATGGTCTTGCGGATGTGCGGAGCGCGGAGCGGGAGCAGCGCGTGTCGGCGATGTTGGAAGCGTTTCGCGTGGAACGATTGGCCGGCCGTAGGCCAGATGAGTTGTCAGGTGGAGAGCGTCAACGGGTGGCGCTGGCGCGTTCGCTGGCAACGTCGCCGCGTGTGCTGCTGCTCGATGAGCCGCTGACGGCGCTGGACGCCGGGTTGAAGAAATCCATTATGGACGACTTGCGAGTGTGGAATGCGGTGCAGAAAATTCCGATTCTTTACGTGACGCACAGCCGTGTAGAGGTGGATGCGCTTGGCGAACGGGTGATTGTGCTCGATCAGGGAAAAGTGGTCGGGGCGGGGACACCGCTGGAAATTCTGGAGGCGCCGCGGCGTTCGTCAATGGCGCAGGCGGCGGGATTTGAGAATTTGCTCAGCGGAAAAGTTACGGAATTGCGGGAAGCGGATGGAGTGATGCGGGTGCGGATCGACGGAAGTTCGTGCGAGATGGAGACGCCGCTGGGTTACCGGGAAGTGGGCAGCAGCGTAAGATTGGCAATTCGCGCGGGAGATATTTTGCTGGGAATCGAGCCGCCTCGGGGGTTGAGCGCTCGCAACGTGATGGCCGGCAAAATCATTTCATTGGAGCAGCGGGGGACCTTGTTTGTTGCGCGCGTCGCCACTGTCTCGGATGGCAGCGTGATTTTTACTGTGCACCTGACGCCGGGCGCGAAGCGTTCGCTGCAGTTGGATGTGGATCGCCGCGTGTGGTTGGTGGTAAAAACGCACTCTTGCCATGTGCTTTACGATTAGTTGTGGCGGCGATTTTTTTGATTGGGTAAATTGGAGGCAAGTTCCTCACCGGCCTGGGGAAGGCGACGGGCGAGGAATGACACCGATTCGATTTTCATGGAGTTTCGGTGCGTGTGTTTGTTTTGTAATGAGTGGTGCGTCGGGGCATTTCAAAATTTAGCGCAAACGTTATGGCTGTGGTTTGGGCGTGGTAGAGCGGGAGGGCGCGCCGGTTGAAAACCTTACCTCGTCGGCTTCGAGGTCGTCACCTTTTGGGGTGGCGTGGACCACTACGTTTTCGCCGATGGCAAGATCGGAGAGTGCGGCGGGCTTGTCGACAGTATCTACGCGCTTGACGTAGGCGGTGGAGGAAACCAGCTTCACTTCCACGGATTTGCCGTCTCGGGTTTTGACGGTGACGGAGGCGGCGTCAAGTTTCTGGATGGTGCCGATGACGTGCTTTTTGTCGCCATGAGCTGCTGCCAGCACGGCAACGAAAGCCAGAGCGGCCAGCAGCGCGCAAAATCTGCGTTTCATAAATCCCCCGAGTCGCAACAAAGTAAAGAATACATTATTGGTGAGGGTTGTGTGTTTCGGGTTTCCTGGGAGTGGGCTGGCCGTTCAGGAATTCGTCCTCCTGCTGGTCTTCCTGCTGGTCGGCCGGACTCTTGGGGTTGTTGCGCGACATCTCCAACTTTTCTTCAGTAGTCAGCTGCGGCAAGTGGCGAATAAAGTGAACCAGCTTCCAGGACTCTTCTGCCATGCGGTGTTCGGAGAATGCCGGCATGCCGGTAAAACGCACGCCATTCTCTATAATCCAGAAAAGTTCGCCGTCGGAACGATTTTGCGTATCGGAGTTGCGCAAGTCCGGAGGCTTGGGATAAAGCCCGCGGCCGAAGAGAGTGTCCCCAGTGCCGTCGTTGCCGTGGCACACCGCGCAATGGTCTGCGAAATGTAAACGCGCCTCTTTAAGATTTTCCGGAGTATTGGCAATGGGGTTGGGCGTCGTGCGGGCAGCGGCGGGAATGGAGAGATGCCAAAGGCTGCGCGCGATGGCTACTTCCAGCCTTGTGGGATTGGAGCGAGCGCTGAGGCCGTTATGCAGAATGGAAGCGGCCACCGCGACAATCAGGCCGATGACGGCGACGACGATCAGAAGCAGCGCGGAGCTACGTTTCATTTGTGCCGTCTGGATAGTAAATGACCAGCCCGGGCATTGCCAGTTTCAAGGCGCGAGAAGCACGTCAAAGGCGGGCGGCAACGCGCGCGGCGATACGACCGTCTTCGCGGCGCACGATCAGCACGAGGGCGTCGGTTAACGGTACGCCGGAACTGGGAACATCGAGTTCGTAGGACCACTGGAGACGCTCGGGCAGTTCGGTGGCAAGTTCTTTGGCGTAGGGCGGGATGGCGGTAATCGCGAAATGAGCGACCTTGAAACCTTCAACGGGACGCAGGTCCACGCCGCGTTTCCAAAATAGAGAGAGGCGCAACCTGCTCATCATTTCGCGGGTAAGATAGACCCGGCCAGTGACGTCGTGCAACTGCTCCGGGCACGGAAAGTCGCGAATAATAAAAAGGAGTTTCAGCTGGTCAGGGAACTCCGCGATGGTTTCTTTGCCGCGCACGAAGGTGGTGCCCTGATCATCGTCAACGCGTTTCAGGCCATCAAAGAAGCTGTTGGATACGACGCGGCCGGCCAGGCGAAAACAGGTATTTTCACTGAGGGAGCCGTCGGTCTGGAGGAAGACGCCGCCTTCAAAATTCCAGACAGTTTTGGGGACGTGTTTCGTTTTACCGGGGGGCTGCTGCGCCGCGTAGGAACAGACAGGCGCAAACATCAGTAGGATAAGAAAATTTCGCGCGGCGAACACGGAGATCACGGATGGGTCATGTCTTCAGCGCGGACCAAAGCGTCAAACTCTTCTCCACTGATGAAGCCGAGCTTGATAGCGGCGGCACGCAGGCTGCTATTTTCATGGTGGGCGGTGTGAGCTACTTTTGCGGCATTGTCGTAGCCGATTGTGGGCGCTAGCGCGGTTACCAGCATGAGTGAAGTTTTGACGTAGTGATCGATTTGCTCGCGGTTCACCGCGATGCCATGGGCGCAGTGGTCGACAAAGCTGTTGCAGGCGCCGGCCAGCAGCTCGACAGAATGCAAATAATTAAAAATCATGACCGGCTTGAAAACGTTGAGCTCAAAATTGCCCTGCGAGCCGGCGAATCCGATGGCGGCATCATTGCCCATCACTTGAGCGGCGACCATCGTGAGGGCTTCGCACTGTGTGGGATTTACTTTGCCGGGCATGATGGAAGAGCCCGGTTCGTTTTCCGGAAGAATCAATTCGCCGAGGCCGCAGCGGGGACCGGAGGCGAGCCAGCGAATGTCGTTAGCAATTTTCATGAGCGAGGCTGCGAGAGTTTTGAGAGCGCCGCTGGCGAAAACGATTTCGTCATGCGCGGATAGCGCGGCAAATTTATTGGGATGGGAGCGGAAGGGAAGTCCGGTAAGCTCGGAAATTTTGCGGGCGGCGCGCTCGGCGAATTCAGGGTGGGCGTTCAGCCCGGTCCCTACGGCGGTGCCTCCGATGGCGAGATCATACAGACCGGCAAGGGCGGAATTGAGGCGCTCTTCGTCGCGGTCGAGCAGGCTGACCCAGCCGGAGAATTCCTGGCCGACGGTCAGCGGAGTGGCGTCCTGCAAATGGGTGCGGCCGATTTTCACGATGCCGGCAAACTCTTTGGCTTTGGCATCGAGAGCGTTGCGTAGATTTTTGACCGCAGGCAGCAGCGTGCGCGCGGTTTCGGTGGCCGCGGCGACGTGCATGGCGGTGGGGAAGGCGTCGTTGGATGATTGCGACATGTTGACGTCATCATTGGGGTGAATGGGCTTTTTGCTGCCCATTACGCCGCCGGATATTTCAATGGCGCGATTGGAGATGACTTCGTTGACGTTCATGTTGGTCTGCGTGCCGCTGCCGGTTTGCCAGATGCGCAGGGGAAAATGGTCGTGTAGTTTTCCGGCGATGACTTCGTCGGCGGCCTGGACGATGAGTCTCGATTTTTCAGCGGGGAGCTTGCCGAGATCCTGGTTGACGAGGGCGGCAGCTTTTTTGAGCACGCCGAAGGCGCTGATCAGCTCCGCCGGCATGGTGTCTTTGCCAATGGCAAAGTGAATCAGGGAACGAGCGGTTTGGGCGCCGTAGTAGCGGTCGGCGGGAACTTCCATCTTGCCCATGCTGTCGGACTCTGTGCGAGTCTTGGCAGAGTGGACAGGTTTAACGGCGTCAGCCATTCCAGGCTCCTGCTGTTGATAAAACCTATGCTTCAAGTTTAGCAGATGGGCGGCCAAGTGCTGGGACTCGGGCCACCGCACTAATGTTGAGCCGGAATGACTTCCGCGGCTATGCGGACAGGTGCGCGAGCACATCGGCGAGCGCATGGAGTCGGGCGGCGTCGGCCGGAGATTTTGCGGTGGCGGCGCTCTTTTCGAACGACGGCGCCATGCTTTTTAGTTTTGCGACCTTGCGGCGATTCATGTGAGAGGCTTCGACGCTGCTGATGGCTTTTTGCAGCGCGCTTAATTGGTCCACGGGCAGGGTCTGTGAGCGGTTTAACTGGTCAACATACGCTTTGGCCACGACCAACGTTGCGGGCCATTCGATTTTTTGCTGATTCTGCACGTTGAGCTCGTTCACGCGAACTATTTTCGCGGCGTCGATTTCGTTCTGGGTGAGAAATTTAGTGGGTGTCAGCTCAAAGACGTCGAGGCCCCGGGCAATTTCTGAGCCGTAGATGCTGCCGTTGTACCAGTAGGCGGACCATTCGCCCCCCAGCACGAGTACTTTTGGATCCACGGGACCGCGGTCGAAGTAGGCAATTTCGAACGGCTTCGCGGGATCTGTGAAGTCCATCACCGAGACACCGCCTTGATACCAGGCCTGGACTTCAATGTCGCGGCCGGGTACCGGGATGAGCGAGCCATTGTGGGCCACACAATTTTCGGCGTCGCCCTGCGCCGCGGGCAATTTGTAATAGTTGGCGAACGTAAGCTTGTTGTCTTTCAGGTTGAAGATGGCGTCCGCGCCCCACTTGTTGGGGTCATTGGCGCGGCAGCGCGCGCCGAGACCACCGCCCCATTCGTCGGTGAAAATAACTTTGCTGCCATCGTTGGAAAAAGAAGCGGAGTGCCAGTAGGAATAATTTTTATCGTTGACGGCGTCCACACGCTTGGGATGCACGGGATCTTTGATGTCGAGCAGTATTCCGTTGCCCGAACAAGCTCCGGCGGCCAAACCGATGGCCGAGTACACGGTAATGTCGTGACATTGATTAGTGTCGGAGGGCTTGTCTTTTCCGTGGGTTCCGCCGTTGTTCAGACCATTCATGGCGCCAGTGCGCGCGTCAATAAATACGCGCGGGTTGGCGACTACTTTAGCGTCCTGCGGCGCAGCCACCGGGACTTTTATCACATCTATGCGAAAAAGCGCGGTGTTGGGATCTTTTTCCGGCGTTTCGCCGGAGCATCCGGCGAGTTCTTCTGCCTGGCGCACGAAGGAAGTGCCGGAAACATAGATGTAAACATTTTCTTTGTCGTTGGGATCGGTGACCAAAGTGTGGGTGTGGGAGCCACGGCAGGTCTGCACCGCGGCGACCTGTTTGGGATTTTTGATGTCGGAAATATCGAAGATGCGAACGCCGCGGAAACGGTCTTTTTGAGCGGAGGGGTGGTGGGGCTTTTTTTGTTTTTCTTTATCTTTGTCTTTGTCTTTATCGGCGTCGGGCTCCGGAGGATCTGCGGGGAAGCCTTGAACTCCACAATCCAGGCGTCCATTGGGCATTTCGACGGACATGAACAACAGGTTTTTGTAGACGGATAGATCGCCCTGGCCGCCGGGGCAGACTACCGAGGTGAGCAGCGAGGTATTCGCGGGCTTGGAAATATCGTAGATATTGAAGCCGTAAAAATTTCCCTGAAAAAGATGATGGCCCTGAAAGGCAAAATCGGAATTGGCGAAAGCCAGCTGGGCGATTACCAGATGCATGGGCTTGGGCATTTTAGCCATGTTGCCCACGCCAAGCTGCGCGATGGTCTTCACCACCTTGGGATCATCGGGATCGGTGGCGCCGAGTTGGAAGGCGTCCGGCTTTTTGAGCAGCGCGAGATGCTTGATGCCCATGGAGGTTTCGCCGGCGTCATAGACTCCCGGCTTTAGCCTGGCGCGCGGATCGTTGGCGTCCGAGCCGGTCATCCCAGGTGGCAGCGTCGGCGCAGGCTTGGGAGCAAAGGGATTCTCATCTTCGTCGTCATCATCATCGGCATCGGCGTTCTTCTTGGAGTCTGCGTTGCCGTGCTCTTTAGCATGGTCCTGCGAGGGCGGCGGGCTAGCGGGGGGCGCTTGCGCCTGTCCGCGGCTGACACCGAAAAATAAAATAAGCGCTGCTCCCAAAACACGGAAAGCAAAAGCGGGCATTCTGCTCATTGCGTCTCCTCTGCGTTTTCTTTCTCTAACATGGTTTGCATAATGCGAATCTCGGCGGTTTGCGTGTTGTCCGCGTCGGTGGCGAAGTTGAACACGTCGGCATCCTGTCCGGCGCCGGCAGTGTTGAATAAATCTTTCACCATGGTTAGCGCGCCCTGGTGGTGCTGAATCATGCCGGTCAAAAACAAATGATCGAACCCGGAACCATGGGCGTTGCGCAGCGCTTCCATTTGTCGGGGGGTAAGCATACCCGGCATCAGGGGTTTTTGCTCGTGTGACATTTGCATGCCGGACATATCGGGCATGTTGGCCGCGGGCATGGAGAGAGATTCACCGCGCGCCATGAGCCAGCGCTTCATGAATTTTATTTCGTCCATCTGGGAGCTGGCGATGCGCGCGCCCAGGGAGCGCAGGTCTCCATTTTTTGTGTGTGAGGGAATGAGCGCGGTCATTTCGACGGCTTGCGAATGATGCATGATCATGCCCTGCATGAACAGGACGTCGGCCGGGGATCGGGGCGGCAAAGTGCCGTGCGTAGTGGGTGGCAGAGTTTTGCTGGGTTGGCCTGGGGCCCCGGGCTGCACCACGACGGGCCGGCCAGATTGTTGTAGGTTGTGGATGGGTGCGCAAAGTGCCGGCGTGGCAGTGGCGGCGAAGAGCAACCCACCAAGCAGACGACTGGTGCTTGCGAAACGCCGGCGGCGAGCGCTGTAGAAAGTAAATAGCAAGTGTCAGATTCCGGGTTTAGTCATTTCCGCGCGGAATTTCTCCTGGCATGTTTTTGCCGAGGATAAAAGCGTGTTGAATTCGGGAAGGGCCGCGAGAGAAACGAAGTCGCGGTCTTTCAACATTCCAGTGTATCCACAATAGTCGCCGGCGATCGCGTACTTCAAGAGTCGCAGCGCCTGATCATTCTGTCCACAAAAGGCAAAGTCACTGGCGAACACATAGGCGGGTTCATGGTCGGGATCAGCGAGGACGCGGTCCACGGGTTCGTTCATCAATCTGAGGGCCGCCGGTAAGGGATGGTCGCGGCACGTAACCAAGGCCACCAGGTAAGGAAAGTCACGCTGCTGCTGGGCAACGGCGAGGGCCTGTTCCTTCTTGCCCTGACGCACCAGCAGGCGCACGCGGTTGCCTTCACTCCACTTGGAACCAGAATCTGCCTGCAGAAAGTCCATGGCGTGTGCGTAGTTGCCTAACTGGCGGAACGTGAAACTGCATGATCGAAAGGCGGGGTTTCCACGATCCAGCGCAAGAGCGGAATCGCACTCGCGCGCAGAGTCTTCGGTGGCCCCACCGTAGCGCAGCACGTAGGACAGAGCGAAGTGTGCATGGGCGTTTTCAGGATGACGATTGACGGTTTCCTGAGCTTCTTTGTAGGCCTGAGCGAGTTCGCCGCGCTCCACATCGAGGAGCACAAGGTCGCTGGCGGCAATGACCAGATTAGGGTCGAGCGCCAGGGCGCGTTGCAATGCGGCCCTGGCACGTTCAAACAATTGCGGATTGGACTGCTTGTTGGCAGATTCGGGGCCGTAGGCGAATTGGAGGTGGTAGCGCTGGCCGAGTGCGGCCCAGGCGCGAGCGAAGTTAGGGTCGAGTCCAACGGCGCGTTCCAAATTAGAAATAGCTTCGCCGTTGGGGTCGCTGTCGGTGGACATAGCCACGCTGCGGAGATAAAGATCGTAGGCCTGTTCGTTTTTGGCGCCCGATTTCGCGTCTTCAAAATCACTGGTAGCACCCAGCGCGGGAATCAGTCCCTGACGAATCTGCGCGGTGATTTGGCCGCGCATGGCGAGCATGTCTGGGGTAGCCACGGTGATGGTGTCTCGCCAGAGCGCGCGATTTTTTTCGATGTCTATCGCTTCCAGGGTGATCTGTAGTTGCTGGCCTTCTTTAAGGTAATGGCCGGTGACTACGTGACTGACGTGCATCGCGAGGCCGGCCTGCTGGGCGTCTACCCCCGGGGAGTCATATTTACTGGTGGTGGAGAAAGGACGGATCGAGAGCGAGCGGACGTAACTAAGGGCGTTGGCAACCTCATCGGCAACGGCCAGGCGCAAGAAGTCCAAATCTTTTTCGCCGCCAAGGTTTTGCAAAGGGAGAACAGCGATAGTGCGCTGGCTGGCGGAAACGGTGGAGTGCAGTTCCGGGGCACGGCTGCGTAGAAATAAAAACGCGACGGCAACGGCGAGCACGGCGAAGGCGGCAAGCGCGATCCAGGTTGACGAGCGGCGGCTTGCGGGCGCAGCGGTTGCGGCCGTCTGCGATGGTGAAGACGAGGACGGCAGGGTTGGTGCCGCGGCCGCTGAAGATGACCCGGAGGCAGCAGGGGTTTGCGCTGACGAAGAGCCACCTGCCTTGCGTGAGCTTCCTCGATCGGGTGCCAGGGTGTCTTCACCGATTTCGGCGACAGGATAGGATGCGGAGCGGCCCGAGTCGGTGTCGCGCTTTAGGCGTTTGAGTTCGGCACGCATCTCCGAGGCATGCTGGAAACGCAGGTCGCGATCCTTTTCGAGGGCGCGATTGATCACTTCTTCCAGGCGCGACGGGAGATCGGGATTGAGGCGCACTGGAGAGGTGGGCGCGCGGGTGAGGATGGATTCGAAAATCACGCCAGAGGTGTCTCCCCGAAAGGGCAGAGTGCCGGTGGCCATTTCGTAAAGAACGACGCCGAAGGAAAAAAGATCGCTGCGGGCGTCCACTTCTTTGCCGCGAACTTGTTCCGGAGACATGTACGCTACGGTGCCCAGGGTGGTGCCGGGGCTGGTGAGATGCTCGGGCGAAGCGCCCTGTGTGGTGGTCGAATCCGCAGAGTCGGGCACGGGAGCGCCGGCAACTTTGGCAAGGCCGAAATCCAGAATCTTGGCGTTGCCGCGCCTGGTGACAAAAATATTCGCAGGCTTGATGTCGCGGTGCACCACTCCCGCCTGGTGTGCGGTTTCGAGTGCATCGGCGATCTCGATGGAAATTTGGAGCAGCCGCTCGGTTTCAAGAGGCCGGCCGGTAATCAGATGTTTTAAAGTTGCCCCATCGAGAAATTCCATGGCGATGAAAGCGCGACCGGCAGTCTCAAGGGAACCGTCGTCTTCGCCAATGTCGTGAATGGTGCAAATGTTGGGATGATTCAGCGCCGAGGCTGCTTGCGCTTCGCGCTGGAAGCGAGCGAGGGTTTGTGGATCGCGCGCGACTACGTCGGGGAGAAATTTCAGCGCCACGAAACGTCTGAGGCGCGAGTCCTCAGCTTTGTAGACGACGCCCATGCCTCCACCACCAAGTTTTTCGAGGATGCGGTAATGAGAAACGGTTTGGCCGATCAGTGAGGGGCGCTCGGGCATCGCGGGGAATTCTAGGCGGTGCGGAAGAGCGAGTCAAATGCTGGTTGCTACGAAGTGATCGTTATGAATTACGCCATGACATTACCGCATGAATCACGGCCTGAACTTACTGCCGGCCAGCGTGGAGTCAGGAGTTCCAGGCGACTTTTCTGAGCTGTTGCTTGCGGGAATCCCATTCGGCGCCGGAGAGCAGGCGGGGAGCTACGTCGATCAGGCGGGGGACGAGCTTGAAAACAGATGCGGGAGACCATGGCTGGCCATTGCGGGTTCGATACTCGCGAACGTTGAGGGCGTCGGCCATGCTGTTGAAGGAGATGTCCTGAACAATCATTTCAGCTAGGAACTTGAGAGTCTGGGTTTCGAGCGGGTCGTCTTCCAAATGGCGGCCGTCGGCGGTGATTCGCAGGCCGAAGGGAATTTCCTCGCTTCCGCCTTCAGGGACAGCGTCTTCCGCGTAGGCGTCGGGCTTGCCGGGGATGTCAATCTCGCGCTCCCACTCCAGGGCCACAAGGCTCCAGCCTGCGTCGTGCATTTTGGAAAGATACATGGAGGTAGGCAGGATGGTGACTTTTTCGCGGATGCGGTCGATCTTTTTCATGGCGCCTCCTGAGCTATGTCGGCAATGCGTAGCCGTGACGCTGGAATGAGAGCAAGCGGACAGCCGACTGACGCAGGAGGGAGGTGCAACAAGCGAAACGGTTTAAGGGCATGCGGACAGGTTGCGAAGCGAAGATTTGTTCGAATGCGGGACACACCTGTCGCGATGCCGCACAGTTTGAGGGTGCCAGAGCCGTGAGTCAGGGCGCTGACGTTCGGGACTTCGCCTGAGGACGTTGGGCCGGCTGAGTCCTAGCGCCACTGGCCTGAAGCTTGGAGGCGAAGGAAATACGGTTACCAGTTCGCTGGTCCAAGACGGCGTAGCTGCCGGAGGCGCCTTGCGGCAGCTTGGCAATCTGCGCCTGGGCAGCTTCCAGGGTGTCAACAGCTACGATCCAATTGGGGCCATTTTCCCCGAACCAGAAAATATCAAATGGGTTTTTCATTCTTCACCGCCTAAAACGAGTTTTGACAGGCCCGGCGCTATGCCGAGTGACTGCGCCGGAGAGATCTACGAAGTTGCAAAGGCATTACAACCGGTGGCACAGACGGAGACTGAACAATAGAGGGAATAATCTGGCTATAGAGGAGCATTTTATCGAGCAATGTCGCGGCGCCGTAACTTTCCGCCAAGGCTTTGGATTCCACATCATTTGAAAATGATATGGCTAAAGTGCGAACGGTTGCGAGCAGGGTCCTGACGACGGAAGGCAGAAAATCGCGCCTTTCGGGCAGGTGCAAATCCAGAAGCAGGACGTCGGGTGAGAGTTCGCGAAGCAACTGAAGGGTCTCGGAGAAGCTGGAGGCTTCGCCAACAACTTCGATCTGGGATTCTTCTTCGAGGGTCCTGCGAAGGGCAGCGCGCATGACGATGCTATCGTCGGCAATCAGGACTTTGATGGGCACAAGACCTCCTCCCTGGAGCGACCAAGCGAGCATTCTGGTTATAACAATGGTGTTAGTAAATGCCAAGTTTATTATTTAGTAGGATGGCCTACAGTAAGCGTGGGCAGGGAAGCTTGGCGTACCTGAGAATTCGGGGTTGTTTCACGCGCTAAGGTGCGGCGCGCGAATCAGTTTTTTGTGGAGGAAAGTTCCCGGGCCACGCGTTCGGATTCGGCCAGCACGCGCAGGATATTTCCGCCGAGGATTTTCTCGACGTCGGCGTCCGAATACCCCTTGCGAACGAGAGCTTCGGTGATTTTTGGGAGCTTGGAGCAATCTTCCATTCCGTCGGGCATGTTGGCACCGTCAAAGTCGGAGCCCAGGCCCACGTGGTCGGGGCCGACCAGCTTTACGACATGGTCGATGTGCTCAATGATTTTTTCCCAGCTGACGCGCGGCAGTTGGCCTTCGGCTTGGAGTTTGTCAAGTTGGCGCTTCTGGGCGGCGCCGATGCAGACGAAATCGTCGCCGCACTGCTGCTTGAATTGTTCGTCGGCCCGGGTGAGGTCGCCGGCGTTGGCCGCGTAGGCCTGTCGGTATTCATCGCTCAAATAATTCTGCTCGTAATTAATCTGGATGACGCCGCCCTTGGCGGCCAGGGCCTTGATCATGTCGTTGGACATATTGCGAGGGTGGTTGGAGATGGCGCGGACGGAAGAGTGCGAGGCAATGAGAGGTGCCTTGCTGACTTCCAGCGCGTCGTAAAAAGTTTTGTCGGAGACGTGCGAAATATCAATGAGGATGCCCTGGCGGTTCATTTCGCGGACCACGTCTTTGCCAAAATCGGTGAGGCCGTTGTGCGCGGGCTTGTCGGTGGAGGAATCCGCCCACTCGTCATTTTTGAAATGGGCGAGGGTCATGTAGCGGACGCCGAGCAGGGAATAGATACGCAGCATGCGAATGTCGTTGCCGATCATGTGGCCGCCCTCGACACCCATGAGGATGGCGATTTTGTTCTGAGCGTGGGCGCGACGAATATCGTCGGCGGAAGTGGCGAACATGAGGTCCTGAGGATGGGCGGCAATTACGGTGCGAATCTCAGCAACCTGGTCGAGAGCCTTTTGGATAGCGGGTGGTCCCATGATGGCGGCGTCAATGAAGATGGAGAGGAACTGGGCGTTGAGGCCGCCTTCGCGCATGCGAGGAATGTCCACCTGGCTTCCGCCGGTGTTGTTGCGCCTGGCGAAATCATAGTCCTTGGTGAAGAAGAGCTGGGTGGTGTCGGCGTGAGTGTCGAGCACGATAGAAGAGAAATGAAGTTGTTTGGCGTGATCGGTGATGCCATCCGCGCTGGTGAGTGGAGAGGTCAGGCAGATCGTGAGGAGGAAGGTGAGGACCGAGGTCACGAGAGTTGTGCGGCGCATTTGAATGTTCCTCCGGCTTCTCAGGGCGCAGAGAGTCTAACTGAGGAGGGGCGCCGGAGATAGCGGGTTTCACCAATTTCAGTGGGCCGACACGCGAAATAATGCCGACGGGAAACTACAGGCGTAATAACATGACTCCGTCGATTACGCTCTTACACAAAATTCGCAGGAGGCGAACAATGAGGAAGGCGTTGGTGTGCGCGGCGATGCTGATGTGGGGGGCCATGTGGACGGGGGCCGACCAGCAGACTTCCAGCGATGAGGGCGGACGGGTGCTGGCGCTGGAGAAGGCGTGGAACCATGCATTGGAAGCCAAAGATACCAAGGCGCTGAACATGGTGCTGGCCGGGACGTTTGTCTCCCTGGATATAGACGGAAGTGTCACGAACAAGAGCGAATTTCTGGCGGGGATCAAGTCGCCCGGATATCAGCCTTCACAAGCCGTAACGGAGCAAAGTAGTGTGCAGGTGTACGGAGACGCCGCGGTGGTGGTGGGAATTTTTCGAGTGAAGGGCACTGAGAAGGGTAAACCGTACGTGCGTCGGGAACGCTTTATAGACACGTGGATCAAGATGAGCGGGACGTGGCAGTGCGTGGCTACAACGAGCGTGCTGATTACCGCGAAATAGCGCGGAAACTTTTACGTTTGCGAAAGCTGGCGGGAAAACCCGCGGCGGCGAACTCCACAATTTCCGCTAGTCACCCATCGCCGGGAGGCTGCTGTAAACTATCCGACTATGAGCGTCATTGACGAAGTGTTTGCAGCAAACGAAATATATTCACGCACGCACGAATTGCGCAAATTAACTCCACGCCCGGAGCGCAGCCTGGCGGTGCTGACGTGCATGGACACGCGATTATCTATCCGTACGCTGGGATTGCAGACGGGGGATGCGCACATCATTCGTAATGCCGGGGGCATCGTTACGGACGATGCGCTGCGGTCGCTGGTGGTGTCCCACTATTTGCTGGGCACGCAGGAAATTATGGTCATCAATCACACTGATTGCGGTTTGATGCTGACCAGTGAGCAGGATTTGCGCACGCGAATCCAGAATCAGTCTGGAACAGCTGCTGTTTCGCCGGCGTTCTTCTACGCGTTCCAGAATATTGAAGAGAATGTACAGCACCAGTTGCAGAAATTGCGAACGCACCCGTGGATTCCGAAGACGGTGGCGGTGCGCGGCTTTGTCTATGACGTGGCCACCGGGCGGCTCCGCGAAGTTAAAAACTGAACAGGCGCACACTGCATCGGACCGCGGAGAAGCGTCGTAGAAAGCGGTTCCCTCACGCGAATTTAATCAGCGAGCAAATAGAGGGGCAGGATTTTACTGAGAATCACTCGAGTTTGGTGTAGCGCACCATTTTCCTTGAAGGCAAATCTGTTTTCTCTATAGTTAAATAGAGCGCAGCAGACTTTAAGGCGCAACAGACATTCAAGGAGAATGAGATGAGAAGCAATTCGAAGCGGACGGTGAAGGTTATTGCATCAGTAGCCATGGTGGCGGTGGCGTTGTTGTCGGTGTCGGCAGTGGCAAGACCGAAAGCGGCGTCGAAGGATATTGTGGATACGGCCGTAGCGGCCGGATCTTTCAAGACGCTGGCAGCGGCGTTGCAGGCGGCGGGGCTGGTGGACACGCTGAAGGGCGCAGGTCCTTACACGGTGTTCGCTCCCACGGATGAGGCGTTCGCTAAATTGCCGGCGGGCACGGTGGATGAATTACTGAAACCGGAGAACAAGGAAAAGCTGGTGGCCATTCTCACTTATCACGTGGTACCGGGCGACGTGATGGCGGCGCAGGTCATGAAGATGAATTCCGCCAAGACGGTGAACGGGCAATCGGTGGCCATCAGCGCCAAGGGCGGCACGGTGATGGTGGACAACGCCAAAGTGGTGAAGGCGGACATCGCTTGCAGCAATGGGGTCATCCACGTGATTGATACGGTGCTGATGCCCAAGTAAGAGCCTCAGCAATAAGGCAAAACCGAAACGGCCTGCGGCGCGAATGCGCCGAGGCCGTTTTTGTGTTGGCGACGCCGAAAAATCCGGCGTGCTGGCTTTGGTTTCTAGCGTTCGTCGTCGCGACCTGAGCCTTGATCATCGGCATCATGATCATGGTCGTTTAGTGGCAGCGGCTTGCGGACTTCGATGTCGGTGACGACAGTGCCGGATGTGGGGTTTTCGAAACGGAGGATGCGACCGACTGACCCGGCTGCGGCGCCGAGGTCGCTCACGTAGATGTCGCCATGGCGGTCAAAGGCCATGCCGGTGGGTACAGTGAGGCCAGAGACGATTTCCTCCACCAACGTGCCGGTGATCCGCAAGATGCGGCCCTTGCCGGGGGCGGGATTCCCGGCTCCGTGGGAAAACTCGAGAACGTACAGGCGACCCTGATCATCCACGCGCACGTCGAGGATAGTGGTGAAGCCCGCCCAATAATCAATGATGAAACCTTGGTGGTTGATTTGGTAGAGCTTGGAAGAGCCGACAACGATGGGGAAAGTATTGAGATTGCCAACATAGAAGCGGTCGTCACGCTTGGCGATGCTGGTAGGCACGACGTGTCCGACTACCGCGGAAGTGTCGGTGAGTTGTTCAATTTTCGGGCCGCGCCAGCTGGTGAGATTGATACGCAGCAGGCGGCCGTGGTTGGGCTCAAGGACCAACAAGTCGCCATTAAAGGGCTTCATGTGGTAGGGAGTGCCGTCGGGTTCAAAGTCGTCGTCGCTGGGATGGGCAACCGGATGATTCATGAAAAACTGGCTGAGGTTGGCGACGAGTTCGGCGGTGCCGTGATGCACATTGATGCGAATTACGGAGTTGGGGTAGTGCGGATTTCCGTGCGAGCATCCGCCACCCGCGATCAGTGCGTAGAGCTGACCGTTGACGAAAGTGACGTCGGCTACCCCCAGAATGTCACCGGTGGGCAGGTTATCCTGCGAAGAAGGTAGATGGTCAATGATCGTGGTGCGGCTGCCATCGGATTCGATTCGTGAAATGCGAGCGGTCAGTCCACCGTGATAAGGACCGACATTTGGAACGGGCGGGCATCCGGCAGGTGGGGCTTGCGGACCGCCGAGACCAGCTTCCGCTACATAGAGAAGGCCGTCCGGGCCGAAGTTTAGGCCACGGGGACCTTCGAGGCCGTCCTTCACCAGGGTAGCGCCGGGTGGAAGTGGAGGTCCCTGAGCAGCGGCAGTGAACGCGAGGGCCAAGGATAGAGTTAGAAGTGCGACGTAATGGATCGATAAAAGGCGGCTGCGAAAAATTGAAAGTTGATGGATTTGTTGCTGAAGATAGTTCCAGGCACTGAGACTGCGAAGCGCCGGGAGGCTGCGTGTCAGATTCATGGTCTCTCCTAGTTTTGGATCGAAGTGTTCCCGGTCCCCGGACAATGGTGGGGTGGTCGAGAGGCGCACTGTGTGCCAGAAGGAAGTAGACAGCAATGCAGGCCAGTTCAATTTCACGTCAATTTTCCTTCAACAGATAAGCCGCTGAAAATGTTAGGTATGCCGGCAAATGCGAGGGCTAATCGTATTGTTGACGCCAACAAGGTTTGTTGTTACTTTCCCGTTACTCCAGCCCATAGATCGACCCATGAGACCGGATAACTCCAGACCGCAGCAGATAGCCTTCGATTGTTTTGTTCTGGACAAGAGTTCGGGCCAACTGTTCAAAAAAGGCCGACGAATTCGTTTACAGCCGCAGCCTTTCAAATTATTGGAAATGATGCTTGAGCGCGCGGGCGGGGTGGTCACTCGCGAAGAAGTGTGCCGCGCGCTGTGGGATTCGGATACCTTCGTCGATTTTGACCATAGCCTGGGGACAGCAATAAACAAAATCCGTGAGGCGCTGGGGGATTCAGCGGAGAGGCCAAGGTATGTGGAAACGCTGCCGCGACGGGGTTATCGCTTCGTTGGAACGTTGAAGGTAGCGGCGACGGACAGTGATGCAGCACCAGAAGTGATTGAGGCGGAGCCTGGCGAGCCGCCCGAGAGGCTGGCTGTTGCTGAAACGCTTGGCAGAGTGCAGCAGAAAGGTCCTGACGCCCCCAAACGCAGGAGACTGGGAGCGAGAATACTGGTCGGAGCAGTCTGCGTGACGGCGGCGATCTCCGCTTACCGGGACTTCAGGCCCGTGCCAGCTCAGCAGGTTCTGGCGGCTATCCCGTTCACGGATTATCCGGGATTTGAATATTGCCCGGCATTCTCGCCCGACGGGTCCCGCATAGCTTTCTCGTGGACCGGGAATTCCACGGAAGGGCGCAGAACCGCAGATCTATACGTAAAGGTTATTCATGCTGAAAAAGTCCTGCAATTAACTGAACATCCGTCAGACTCTGTCTGCGGAGTGTGGTCGCCAGATGGCACGCAGATCGCGTTCCGCCGAGTGGCCGGGCCGGACACGGGGATCTACATGGTGTCGGCTCTGGGCGGACCGGAAAGAAAACTACTATCTACCCAAGGGACGCGGGACATTAGTTGGTCGGCAGATGGGAAGTGGCTGGCCTTTTCAGACTCACCGGGATTGAAGGAACGACCCAGGGTGTACTTGCTTGCGCTGGATAACCTGGAGAGACGGCAGATTCCGCATGACGAGGCTTGCCTGGAAGAATTTCAGCCGAGTTTCACGCATTCAGGGGATCGCCTGGCGTACGCCTGCCTGCTGAAGGCGACCGACAACGAAATTGGAATTTACATAACCTCGGCTAAGGGGGGCACACCCAAGTTAGTCAGCAAATTTTCAACTGGCTGGGATCTGCCGGAGGGATTGGCCTGGAGCGCAGACGATCAGAGGCTGATCATCTCGCGGCCGAAAGTCGGCGATGACTACGAATTAAATGAGATTACTGCGGATGGCAAACTCAAAACATTGGGGTTCGGCGCAGGGGCCATGGAACCGGCGGTGTCGTCGAGAGGGGAGCGCTTGGCATGGATGAGCTATTCGTCGCATGTTGATATTTGGCGACGAGATTTGTTGCACCCGGAGGTCGCGGCTACGAGGGTCATCGCTTCCACGTACGATCAGACCAGCCCGGAATTTTCGCCGGACGGGAAGCACATAGCGTTCTCGGCCAAACGTGGTGGGCAGTGGGAGATATGGATCAGTGACGCTGATGGCAACGGACGAACAAAAATTTCAGATGACAAGACCTCCAAAGCCGGGTCGCCTCGCTGGTCGCCCGACAGCCGGAGGCTGGTATTCGATTCGCGGCAGTCGGGCCACACAGAACTGTACGTAGTGGATATTGCAGAGCGATTGCCGCGGAAGCTGGCGACAAACTTTTCCGAGATGTCCACACCGAGCTGGTCGTGGGACGGAAAGTGGATTTACTTTCAGTCCACCTCCGGTCCGAGAATTTTTCGCTGTCGGGTGGAGGGCGGGGAACCTCAGGAGGTTTCTGGGGAATCGGGTTCTTATGCGTTCGAGTCCCCGGACGGCGAAACAGTTTATTTTTACAGCGCGGCAATGGGCGGGAAGTTGCGGGCGGTGTCCACCAAGCGACTGGGAGTAGCGCAAGAAGTGAAGGGCATGCCAGCGGTGGATGACCAAAGCCACTTTGCCGTGATTGCCGGGGGTATTTACTTTGTGCCCGCGAACGATCCGAGGACCGTTCAGTATTTCGACCTGAACAGCGGGCAAGTAAGCAAGATTTTCGACGTGGCGCAGTACCACAACAACGGGCTCTCGGTATCCCCGAATAAAAAGTGGATTCTGTACACACAGATCGCCCAACCCAACAGCGACATCATGTTGGTAGAAAACTTTCACTAACGGCCCGTGGTCACAACGCGGGGGCCTGGCAGTGAGCGCGTGATGCGTCGTGTATAATTATCACAGGGGATTTTGCGGCAAACCGTGGCGGAAACGACTAAAAGCGGTGATGCGGGCGCGCCTTTGAGGGCGAAGCCTGGAGTGCGGGCGCGGCGCGCGGCGCGCTTTGCGCGTACGCGGATGCGCGAGTTGCGCATGATTGCCAAGGCGCTGGTTTCGACGAAACATCCCATCCTGGTACACATTATTCCGATGCGCCGCTGCAACCTGGCGTGCACGTATTGCAATGAGTTTGATGACGTGTCCACGCCGGTCCCGTTGGAAGAGATGAAGCGCCGGCTGAATCTGCTGGCGGACATGGGCACGTCGATAATCACCATCAGCGGCGGGGAACCGCTGCTGCATCCGGAAATTGATGAGGTGATTCGGCTCATACGGAGCCGCGGAATCATCGCGGGGATGATCACTAACGGATTTTTTCTGAACAAGGAACGTATCGAGCGTTTGAATCGCGCGGGGCTGGAGCACCTGCAGATCAGTATTGATAATGTGACGCCGGACGCGGTGTCCAAGAAGAGTTTGAAGACGCTGGATGGACGGCTGGAGATGCTTTCGCAGCACGCGGTTTTTCAGGTGAATATCAATTCGGTGCTGGGAAGTGGAGTGAATAGTCCGGAGGATGCGTTGAAGATTGCGCATCGCGCGGTGAATCTGGGATTCACGAGTACCGTGGGGATTATTCATGACAATAATGGACAGCTGAAACCGCTGGGAGATCACGAGCAGAGCATTTTCGAAGAAATTATGGAGCTGGGGAAGCGCTCGTACTCAAGATTCAACGAATTTCAGCATAATGTGGCGCGCGGGCGAGAGCATAGCTGGCGGTGCCGTTCAGGCTCGCGGTATTTGTACATTTGCGAAAATGGATTGGTGCACTGGTGTTCGCAGCAGCGCGGCTATCCAGGGATTCCGCTGTCGCAATACTCACCGGAGATGCGTCACCGGGAATATTCCACGGAGAAATTTTGCGCGCCGCGTTGCACGGTTTCGTGCGTGCAGCAGGTGGGGATTCTGGATAACTGGCGCGGGCCGCAGAATCTGAAGCCGACGCCGATGAGTCCGGCGCCGGCGGCGGAGTTGGTGCAGATCGGGCCGGCGGGAGAGCCGTTGTAGATTGGCGATGTACACGTCCCGTTAAAACCTTCTATGGAGAACTTCCTTCAACCACTGGAACAGTCTTTCGCTACTGCTTGACACCAATTCTGTATTTTCTCTCCGTACACACCTCGAATTGCGCCCGATTGACCGGCCTAACAACTGAATTAACATTGGGGCATGGCTGAAGTTGCAATTGATATTGAAAACCTGACCAAAGACTATCCGTACGGATTTCTTCAACTGAAGAAGAAGCGGTCGCTGGAAGGTTTGACCATGCAGGTGCAAACCGGCGAGGTGTTTGGAGTCCTGGGGCCGAACGGGGCGGGGAAGTCCACGACCATTAAGTTGTTGATGCGCCTGATTTTCCCGACGGCGGGGTCGGCGCGGATTTTAGGCCGGCCCATCAGCGATATTGGGATGCATAAGGATATCGGGTATCTGCCCGAACAGCCTTACTTTTACGATTATCTGACGGCCGCGGAAGTATTGGACTACTTCGCGCGCTTTCACGATTTCAGCGCGAGCGAGCGGGGCGAGCGCGTGGAGCGCATGCTTAAGAAAGTAGGACTGGAATCGGCGGGGCGAATTCAATTGCGAAAATATTCGAAGGGCATGTTGCAGCGTGTGGGATTGGCGCAGGCGATTCTGCACGATCCGAAATTGGTGGTGCTGGATGAACCCATGTCGGGCCTGGATCCGGTGGGCCGGCGGGAAGTGCGCGACATTATTCTGGAGCTGAAGGGACAGGGCAAAACCGTTTTATTTTCTACGCACATTCTTTCGGATGCGGAAATGTTGTGCGACCGCGTGGGCGTGATTGTTGGCGGGAAGCTGCAGGGAATTGGCGCGCCCAGCGAAATAGTGGGATTGAAAGCGCACGGGATGGAAATACTTTTTGAACTGGACAACGTGGCGGGTGCAGACAGTTCCTTGCTAGGCGCGGCGACGCGCACGGGGAATCGCTACCGCTTGCACGTGGAAGAGGATGCGGTGTATGCGGGCATCGACAAATTGCGAGCTGCGGGCGCCAGAATACTGTCGGTGACGCAGGTGAAGCCCTCGCTGGAAGAATATTTCATGCACCTGGTGGCGGCAGACCGCGCGCAGGCGCCTGCTGTCGAGGTGAACGCAAAGTGACACGCGTCGGCACAGTTGCTCTGAATACCTTTCGCGAGGCGGTGCGCGATCGGGTGTTGTACAACCTGGTGTTTTTCGCGCTGGTAATGATCGCCGCTGCGATTCTGGTGGGGCAGATTTCCATCGGGATTGAAGAGGTGGTGATTGTCAGCCTGGGGCTGAGCGCTATTTCCATTATTGGATTGCTGATCGCAGTGTTTATCGGCGTGGGGCTGGTTTCAAAAGAAATCGACAAGCGCACGCTTTACGCTTTGCTGGCCAAGCCGGTGCGCCGATGGGAATTTCTTCTGGGAAAATTTGGGGGCCTAGTAGTGACGCTGGCGGTGAACACTGCCGCGATGGCTGCGGGCTTATTTGTGGCGTTGTATTACGTGAAGCATTCGCTGCAGCGCGCGGACGCGGTAGTGCTGGTGGCGGTGTATTTTATTTTGCTAAAGTTGGCACTGGTGGTGGCGTTGGCGATGTTGTTTTCTTGTTTCACCACGCCGCTGCTGGCAATTTTGTTCACCGCCGGGTTGTATGTGGCTGGCATGTTTGTGCCAGCGATGCGCGGGCTGCAGACGGGCTTGATGAGCCCGGCCCTGGCTTCACTCCTGCGCGGAATTTCCTATGTGCTGCCCAACTTTGAAAATTTTGATGTGATGGGCGCTGCGGCGCACGGACGGGCAATTTCCGGGGCACTAATAGGACAGAACACAGTGTATGCCGCTTTGTACTGCGCCATTGTGCTGGCAGTGGCAGCAGCAATTTTCTCGCAGCGCAATCTGAAATGAGCGCGAAGGGTCAGATCTCCTTACTTCTGCTGGTGACGCTGGGATTCGGCGGCGTTTGGAATCTGCAGAAGCACATCGATGCGCAGCAGGCAGCGCTGCAGATCGAAGACGACCAGGTGCTGATACGCTCAGGAAAATTGATGAAGGTCTTGAGCCTGGAGTATTCGCCGCTACTGGCGGATATTTACTGGACGCGCGCGGTGCAATATTTCGGAAATAAGCACGCCGGGAAGCAGGTGGACCTGCGATTGTTGTGGCCACTGCTGGATTTGAGCAGCACGCTGGATCCGGAGTTGATGCCGGTGTACCACTTCGGCTCCATGTATTTGAGCGACGCGCCACCCCGCGGGGCTGGGCGGCCAGACCTGGCTGTGCAATTGATCGAGCGCGGGATTCGGGCGAATCCGGACCAGTGGCGGTTGTATTACGATCTGGGATTCGTCTACTACTTCGACATGAAGGATTATCCGAAAGCGTCAGCGGCGTTTTATGAAGGCAGCAAGAATCCCGCGGCGCTCATCTGGATGAAAGTTTTGGCCGCAAAGATTGCCGCCGAAGGTAATTCCTCGGAGACTTCGAAATTCTTGTGGCAGGACGTTTACAACAACACCAAGGATCCGGAAATCAAAGAAAATGCGCAGACACACTTGCAGCTGTTGCGGGCACAGGAGGATTGCAAGCAGATCGATAATTTGGGGGACCAGTACGAAAAGAAATTTGGGCGGCGGCCGCGCACGATGCGGGAGTTGATTGCTGCCGGGCTGCTGCGGGGCGTACCGGTGGATCCGGCGGGATTTGCTTACACGTTGTCTGACGAGGGGAAGGCGCAGTTGGGTTTGGAGAGTCCACTGCTGGAGAAGCAGGTGATGGTGACGCCGCAGAAGTGACTGATGTTTTTGTTTTGCGGTTTCTTTGGATGCTCGTGGCGGTTGCGCGATGGATCGAAGAGAGAAATGAGACGCTGCGCATCCGACGTTTCATGACGGCTCCGCGAACAACCGAAGAGAGATTCCTCCACTACGCGAGCCGACTCCTTCGCCAGAGCGACGCAGGAAGACAAATGCGTCGGCTCCCTTCGGTCGGAATGACAGGCCTGAGCGCGCTGATGGGATAGTCCCCAAGTTCAGAGGGATCTGTACTTGCGGGGCTTTTGATTGTTTATTCGGTGGTGCAGAGAGTGGTCATTTGCGGATCGATGACGAGCTTGCGAGGCGCGGTTGCGGCGGTGAAGTGGAATGAGGTTTCGGGGCCGGCGGCTACTACTGAGCCGAGTGGGATGGAACGGTTACCGGGGCCGGCGGCGTAGATGGGGACGCGGGCGATGAAGGATTGCGGGACGTTGGTCTGGAATATTTTTCCTTTGATAGCGTAGCCGGTATCGGTTTTGTGCGCGGTGAATTCCACGCGATAGTGGGGGACACCCGTCCCTTTAATCCATTCTTCAAAAAACCATTCCATGGAATGGCCGCCTTCAAGATCCATGGACGGGGTCATTACCGCTTCCACTTCGCGGCGCAAATCCTGAGTGCTTAGCGCGCGATATTCGTACCTGGTGACCAGAGTGTGAAGAAGCGCGTTGAAGCGGGCGTGGGGATCAGGGCCCGGTTGCCGCAACATTTCGCGCAGCATGTGAATTATCCAGGCGCCTTTTGGATAGATGACGTCTTCATAGGCGTTGGGTGATTTCGAGGAATTGAGGCGCATGCCCAAGGCAAGGGCGCCGATTTCATCGGCAGGCTCGTCAGCGTTGGGCGATTTTTCGATAAGTTTCTGGCGGAAGCGTTGCAGCCACACGTGCAAAGTATGGTCAGGATTTTTGCGGGTGTCGGCAAAAAGCAACGCCATGTAGTTGGCCATGGCTTCATCAATCCACTGATCGCGATAGCTGCTCCAACCTACGACGTTGCCCCACCACTGATGAGCGACTTCATGGAAGGGGACGAGTTCGCTGAAGTGTTCCTGGGCATTGATGGAAAGGCCGGCGCGACGCTGGGCTTCGGTAGGAAGAAAAGAATACGTGGAGACATAAAGAAGGCCGGGCCAACCCTGGCCGAACGTTCCCGGAATTTGCGAGACGCTGAGAGTGCGGAAAGGGAAAGGACCATTGTAAGACTCGTAAAAACGGATGCTGGAGTCGATGTCCTTGCCAAGTTGCTTGAGGGCAGCGGCCGGAGTGGGAGGAATCTGCGATATCTCATGACTCATTTCAAACCCGCGACGGCCGGTGCGGTTCTCGAGATCTTCGCCGGCGGTGGAAGCGAGGCGATTGCTGATTTCCTGTTCGAGTTGCCGGTTGGCATAAACATCGATGGAATAATTTGGGGCGGTTACGGTGGTAGAAGCGTATTCGCCGAGGTTGAATCCTGCCAGTGCGGAGGGCTGGTCGGTTTTCCAATGACCGATGCGGAAGTCGCCGTCTTCGCGCTCTTCGACTTTGGTGCCGGTGGCGATGAGGCGCAATTTTCTGGGCCAACGCATGGTGAGGTCGTAGTTGGCGAATTCGGAGGCGTCACCGAGATGCGGGTACCAACTTTCGCGGGCGCCTACGAAGAGCACGTCGTTGCCGGCGTCGTCAATGATGTTGCCGCGATAATGAAAGCGCAGTGAGAATTCGCGGTCGCGGGGAACAGCGTTTGGAAGGGCGACGAGCAGGTAGTCGTTACCGCGAGTGGTGCGCTCCTGAGTAGTGAGGCCCTGATTTTGAAAGAATTCGAGAGGCTGGCCATCAGGGCCGGCAACGGATTCGATGCTGAGAGCGCGCGATAGAGTAAAAACCAGCAGGCGGTCGCCGGCTCCAGCAGCCCGAAGGTTTACGGTGGCGGTCGCGTCGAGGGAATGATCGGCGAGTATGGAGGTGTCGATGGTGTAGGCGAGCGCGTGGAAGTTCAGAGGATATGGAACGCTGTCTGGCAATTTGTAAGAAGCCCACACATCGTAAAAATTAGTCGCATTAACTTTGTGTCCCTGGCCAAGAAGAAAAGGTTCTGGGCGCAGGGGATCGAGGAGAAAATCGAAAGCCCCGGTGGCAATGCCGTCGAGATTGGCATAGAAATACGGCTGCTGCGAAGCCACCAGAGTTCCAGAGACCATGCGCAAAGATTGCGAGGGGTTGAGATGGGCGGCGACAGGTTCCCAGCGAACGGCGGCGGTCGCATCGGTCTGCGGCTTGAGACCGGCGGCCTGGAGTTGATGGAGCAAGTCGGCGGCGGTTGCGTCGGTGAAACGCATATAGGCGCTGGCGAAATCCTGATCGAGAATGGGAGCGCCGAGGAAACGCGCGAGCTGCTGTTTTTCGATAGTGTCGCGAGGAAGAACGAGGATGTGGCCGCGGCCTGCGAAAACTACGCCAGAAATCTGGCCTTCGAAAGGCGAGAAGAAAAAAAGTTGGCCCTGATCGAAGGAGAGTTTGGCGTCCCCGCGGCGAAGCTCGATGCGATGCTCGGGAAGAATCAGATAGCTGGATGCGGGATCGGGGCGGAGGTTGTTGAGGGAATCGTAGAGCTTATGCGACGGCTGGTTTTGCGCGGAGGACTGCGGAGCGGCCGCCACAATTGTATGGATGAGCAAGAAGGCTACCGCGAGCCGCATGTGGAAAGTGTAGACAGGTTGGGCGGTAGGGAACAAGGGAACTGGCGATGGCGCCTCATTCGGGTTAGACGCGCGAGGGGCGGTTCTGCCGAGAGAAATGCCACCGATTGATCTGATTGCTCAGCGGCGAAAGTGGGAGAAGAGCCAGAGTACTAAGGACAGGCCGACGCTCAAAAGCAGCGAAGTAACTATAGGAAAATAAAAAGTGGTGTGCTCACCGCGATGCACGACGTCCCCGGGTAAGCGGCCGAGGCGGAACGGCAGACGGCCGGAGAAAAAGAGAAATCCGCCTATTACGAGGGCGACGCCACCGAGAATCAGCAGAGCGCGGCCGAGTTCACGCATTTCCATGTGAGAATTATAACGGAGCCGGGATGCAGCGGAGCGATGCTCGAGCCTGTATACCCGCGGGGTTTTTACTTGAGGCTCTGGCCGCTAATGGCCGCCAGAGCTAGATCAGTTCATGGCCGGCGAAAAAATAGCCGATCTCGAATGCAGCGGTGTCGGGAGCGTCGGAGCCGTGGCTGCAGTTGTTGCCGATACTGGTGCCGAGATCGTGGCGAATGGTGCCGGGGGCCGCTTTCTTCGGATCGGTAGCGCCCATTGTGTCGCGCCATTTCGCGATGGCGTTGTCTGCTTCCAAGACCAGCGCGATGATTTTGCCGGAGCTCATGAAATCGGTGAGCTCGCCAAAAAATGGGCGCTCTTTGTGAACGGCATAAAAGCCGCCGGCTTCTTCTTTCGTGAGGCGCATACTTTTGGCGGCTGCAATTTTAAATCCCGCTTTATTGATGCGCGAAAGAATTTCGCCCTGCTGCCCGGCTTTTACGGCGTCGGGCTTGATGATTGCGAATGTGCGTTCCAGTGCCAAGAAAATCCTCCGTCGACTGCTAAATTTTTAAGAGTGTTTACTTGAGGGCGGCCGCGACCGTGGAGCCCAGATCCGCGGGCGTTTCGACGCAGCGAATTCCCGCAGCGCTCATGGCCGCATATTTGTCTTTGGCGGTGCCCTGGCCGCCGCTGATAATTGCGCCGGCGTGACCCATGCGCCGCCCCGGCGGGGCAGTCTGGCCGGCGATAAACCCGATTACCGGCTTTTTTACATTGGTCTTAATCCACTTCGCGGCGGTTTCTTCGGCGTCGCCACCGATTTCTCCGATCAAGATTACCGCGTGCGTGTCGGGATCTTCGTTGAACAACTGCATGGCATCGAGGAACGTGGTGCCGATGATGGGATCACCGCCGATACCGATGCAAGTGGACTGGCCGATGCCAAGGCGGGTCAACTGATCGACGGCTTCGTAGGTGAGAGTTCCGCTGCGACTAACGACGCCGACGTGTCCAGCCTTATGAATGCGCCCGGGCATAATTCCGATTTTGCATTTGCCGGGCGAAATAATTCCCGGACAATTCGGGCCGATTAGGCGAGTTTCCTTGAAGTCCACAACGGAGGCGACGCGGACCATGTCGAGAACGGGAATTCCTTCGGTGATGCAAATCACCAGGGGAATTTCGGAATCGGCGGCTTCCAGAATTGCGTCAGCGGCGTACGGGGGCGGGACGAAAATCACCGAAGCGTTTGCCCCGGTTTCTTTTACGGCGTCGGAAACGGTATTGAAAACAGGGCGTTCGAGATGCTTGGTGCCGCCTTTACCAGGCGTGACACCGCCGACAACTACGGTGCCGTACTCGATCATTTGTTGGGCGTGAAAGGTGCCTTCGCGACCGGTGAAGCCCTGGACCAGCAGGCGGGTTTTTTCGTTGACGAGGACGCTCATCGTGCAGCCGCCGCGAGGGCTACAACCTTGGTAGCGCCGTCTTTCATGCCATCGGCAATGGTGAAATTTAGTTTACTATCGCGCAGAATTTTCTGGCCCAGCTCCACGTTTGTTCCTTCCATACGCACTACGACCGGCACTTTCAATTGCAGGTCTTTGGCGGCCGCGACGACTCCGGTAGCCAGAACATCGCAGCGCAGAATGCCGCCGAAAATATTTATGAAGACGGCTTTCACGGCGGGATCGGCCATCAAAATTCCGAAAGCATTTTTCACCTGGTCCGCGGAAGCCCCGCCGCCAACGTCCAGAAAATTAGCAGGCGAGCCGCCTGCGTACTTAATGATGTCCATGGTGGCCATGGCAAGTCCTGCGCCGTTGACCATGCAGGCCACGCTGCCGTCGAGCTTGATGTAGTTCAGTCCATACTTGGAGGCTTCGACTTCGAGTGGATCTTCTTCGTCGAGATCGCGGAGTTCGCGCAATTCCTTGTGGCGAAAAAGCGCGTTGTCATCGATGGTCATCTTGGCGTCGAGCGCGACCAATTTGTTGTCGCCCGTCAACACGCAGGGATTAATTTCCAGCATGGATGCATCGGTATCGATGAAGGCCTTGTAGATGGCCAACAAAAACGGCACGGCGTTATTCACAGCCTCAATCGGCAGGCCCATGCCAAAAGCGAGTTTGCGCGCCTGATAGGGCTGCAGCCCTACGACGGGTTGAATAATTTCACGGAGAATGGCGTTGGGATTGGCTTTGGCGACTTCTTCGATTTCCATGCCGCCGGAAGTGCTAGCGAGGAACACCACTCTTCCGGTGGCGCGATCGACCAGCAGGCTGAGGTAGAGTTCGCGCTTGATGTCCAGGCCCTCTTCGATGAGGAGGCGCTTGACGATGCGGCCGCCCGGGCCAGTCTGCGCGGTGATTAAGTTCATGCCCAGAATTTGGCTGGCGATATCGGCGGCTTCATCGGCTGAGCGCGCCAGTTTTACGCCGCCGCCTTTTCCGCGACCGCCGGCATGAATCTGCGCCTTGACCACGACAATATTTGATTTGAGGCGTTGCGCGGTGCCTCGGGCCTCTTCTTTGCGATAAGCGACTTCGCCGCGCGGAATCGCCACACCATAACGCGCGAGAATGGCCTTGGCCTGATACTCGTGAATCTTCATCTAGTTCCCATCAGTGATAGAATTTTCCGTTCGTTGAACAGTAAAGTTTACTCGGAAGGCTCGGACGGAAGCAAGGAGACCATGGCGGCTTCGCTGATGCGGCGCGTGGAAGATGGGAAGATTTTAACGCGCGCAGAAGCCGAGGAAACGATGGAGGAGATACTTTCCGGCCGGGCCACGACGGCGGATATCGTGAGCTTGCTGCGCGGGATGAACGCACGGCCGGTGCAGGCGCAGGAGCTTGCGGGATTTGCGGCTACGATGCGGGGTCACGCGGCGCCGGTTTTTTCTGGAGAGCGATTGCGGCCCGCGCACCTGATAGATACGTGCGGCACCGGCGGCGATGGCTGCGACACCTTCAATATTTCTACTGCGGCAGCGATTGTTGCGGCGGCTGCAGGCGCTTCGGTTGCCAAGCACGGCAATCGCGCGGCGAGTTCGCGATGCGGGTCAGCTGACGTGCTGGAAGCGTTGGGCGTGCGAGTGGATCTTCCGGTGCGGCGGTGCGGCGAGGCGATTCGAGAGCTGGGGCTGGGTTTTATTTTTGCTCCGGCGGCGCATAGCGCGATGCGGCACGCTCTGGAAGCGCGAAAACAAATTGGAGCGCGCACGGTTTTTAATTTGCTTGGCCCCTTGACGAATCCAGCGGGGGCGAACGCGCAACTGGTGGGCGTTTACTCAAGAAGCGTGCTTGATTTGATTGCGGCTACGCTTACCGAACTTGGCGTGGAGCGCGCTTTTGTCGTGCATGGCGCGGATGGGCTGGACGAGATTTCTTTGAGCAGTGAAACAGCGGTCGCGGAGTTGCAGAGCGGCGCTGTTCGCCGGTTTACTCTTAGCCCGGAAAACTTTGGCATATCGCGCGCTCCACTGGATGCTCTGCGCGGCGGTAACGCGACTGATAATGCGGCGTTGATTTGCGGCGTTTTCAACAACGAGGCTGGGCCGCGGCGTGACGTTACGGTGATCAATGCCGCGGCGGCGTTGGTGGTCTCGGGCGTGACGTCGGATTTTCAGGAAGGCGCGCGGCTTGCAGCTGGCGCGATTTCTTCGGGCGCGGCCAGAAAAAAATTGGCGGCGCTGGTTGAATTCAGTAATCAGCAATTTACGGCGGAGGAAAATTGAAACACTTGATGCTTGCCATTGGCGCCGCTCTTTGCGGTGGCCACGTAGACGCGCAACAAATTCCGTCCAGGCCTACCCCTGCTCTAAAACCGGCGCAAGTCGCGCAGGAAGTTCGCGACTATCGAATGAATAATGAAGATCGCATCATTCGCGAGCTTACGGAGTTTCTGGCTATCCCGAATGTGGCGAGCGATACCGCAAACATACAGAAAAACGCTGTGCGCTTGCAGGCCATGCTGGAGGCGCGGGGCATCGAGACGCACCTTCTGCCGATCAGCGGGCGAGGGCCGGTGGTATTTGGGAAGTTGAATACACCCAACGCTCGGCGCACAGTGATTTTTTACGCGCACTACGATGGGCAGCCGGTGGACGCCTCGGCGTGGACGGATGGCAAACCCTTTGAGACGGCGCTGCGTAGTGGGTCCATCGAGTCCGGCGGGAAGCGCATTGCGCTGCCAGTGGAAAGCCCGGAGCATCACGCGCTTTACAACGACGACTGGCGAATTTATGCGCGGTCCTCGTCGGATGATAAATCGCCGATTGTGGCGTTATTGGCGGCGCTGGATGCTTTGCGCGCCAACAAAATTCCGCTGGCTGTGAATTTGAAATTGATACTGGAGGGGGAAGAAGAAGACGGATCGCCGAATCTTGAGCGGGTTTTGCTGGCGCACAAGAATCTACTGGACGCTGACTTGCTTATCAGCGGAGACGGCCCGGTGCATCAAAGCGGGCGACCCCTGATCTTTTTTGGCAACCGTGGAATTCTGGGTTTCCAGGTGACTACCTATGGGGCTGTTCGCGCCTTGCATAGTGGGCATTATGGAAACTGGGCGCCCAATCCGGGTTTTTCACTGGCGCGAATGCTGACTTCCATGAAATCTGCTGACGGGAAAGTCCTGATAGATGGTTTCTACGACGATGCCGTGCCGCTTAATACCACGGAAAAAGATGCGCTGGCCGCGATGCCTAACAATGATGAACAGGTGCGGCGTGAACTGGAATTCGCACAGCCGCAGGGCGGGCTACACCTTGCGGAATCGCTGCAATTTCCTTCTTTGAATATTCGCGGACTGCGCAGCGCTTACGTGGGGGAGCAGACGCAGAACGTGGTGCCGGAAAAGGCTACGGCGGCGATAGACATTCGGCTGGTGAAGGGCGAGGACCCCGATAAGAAGTTCGAGCAAGTGTTGAATCACATCCGCAAGCAGGGTTTTTTCGTTACGGCCGGCGAGCCTACAAAGGAAGAACGGCTGGGGCACGCGGACATCGCGCGGGTGGTGAAAGATTCATCGTACTATCCGGCGTCGCGAACTTCGATGGAGTTTCCGGTTTCGCAGGCGCTCATTAAAACCGTGCAGGAGGCGACGGCGGGCGAGACGGTGGTGGCTCCTATGCTGGGCGGGAGCGTGCCGATGCATATTTTTGAGAAGCTGGAAATGCCGTGGATTGGCGTGCCGATCGTGAATTACGATAATCACCAGCACAGTTCTGATGAGAATCTGCGGCTGGGGCAATTCTGGAAGGGCATTGAAGTTTATGCCGCGATTTTGGCGGATCTTGATTGGTAGAGTGAAAGTCCGCGCCTTGGGGGCTAAATCGCCAGAAAATTTTTCAATAATTGCTTGCCGGACTCGGTGAGCACGGACTCGGGGTGGAACTGTACACCTTCAATTTTGTAGCGGCGGTGGCGTAAACCCATGATGATGCCATCGTCAGTCTCGGCCGTGATCAGCAGGTCGCGTGGGAAAGATTTGCGCTCGACGATAAGCGAGTGATAGCGGGTGGCGGTGAAAGGGTCGGCGAGTTTGTGAAATACGCCTTTGCCGTCGTGATGGATTGCGCTGGTTTTGCCGTGGAACAAGGCCGGGGCGCGTTTTATTTTTCCGCCAAAGGCGGCGCCGATAGCCTGGTGTCCGAGGCAGACGCCGAGAATCGGAATTTTTCCTGCCAGCTTCTCAACCAGTTCCACGGAAATGCCCGCTTCCTGGGGGGTGCACGGTCCTGGCGAGATGACGATGCGTTCCGGCTTGCGGCGCGCGATATCTTCGACGCTGATTTTGTCGTTGCGGTGCACTTCTATCACGCAACCGAGTTCGCCCAGATATTGAGCGAGGTTGTAGGTGAAGGAATCGTAGTTGTCGAGCAGCAGAATCACTGCGGCTTCCTCTTGGTTTTGCGCGACGAAGTTTTTCTTGGCCGCGCCGCTGCTACATCGTCGCGATTATTGTGAGCGGCTTCCAGCGCGGCCAACAAGGCGCGGCTCTTGTTCACGGTTTCCTGATACTCGCCTTCGGGGGTGGAATCGGCAACCAAGCCGCCCCCGGCCTGCACATGGGCGACGCCGTTTTTGATGACCATGGTGCGCAGAGCGATGCACGAATCGAGATTTCCCGCGAAATCGAGGTACAAAACTCCACCGGCATAAATCCCGCGGCGGGTGCGCTCCAGTTCCTCAACGATTTCCATGGCGCGAACTTTTGGCGCGCCTGAAACCGTGCCAGCCGGAAAGCAGGACATGAGGGCATCGAAGCAGTCCACATCCTCGCGCAAGCGGCCGCGCAGGCTGGAAACCAGATGCATCACGTGGGAAAATTTTTCAACGGACATGAGTTGTTCAACTTTTACGCTGCCGTATTCGCACACGCGCCCGAGATCGTTGCGCCCCAGGTCCACCAGCATGACGTGCTCGGCGCGCTCTTTTTCGCTGGCGAGCATTTGTTCGGCGAACCGCTGGTCTTCGGCTTCATCGCGGCCGCGCGGCAACGTTCCGGCGATAGGGCGGTAAAATACATCGCGCCCCTGGACCTTCACCAGCATTTCCGGCGAGCTGCCGACCACGTCCACGTCGTTCATGTGCAGATAAAAAAGGTACGGTGAGGGATTCAGAGCGCGAAGTTCGCGATAAATCTCAAAGGGCTCGGCCTGGACTTTTGCGGAAAAACGCTGGCTGATGACTACCTGGAAAATGTCACCGGCGCGGATGTAAGACTTGGCTTTACGAACGGCATCCAGATACTCCGCCTTGCGAAAGTTGGAAGTAACATTCAGGGGGCGAGATTTTTTGCGAGAAGTCCTGCGCGGGTGCTCGGCTATAGCGGGCTGCTGAAGTAACCCGCGGGTGCGTTTTATTTCCCGCACCGCTGCGTCATATTTTGCGCGCAGCGTGCCTGGCCCTTCAGTGAAGACGTTGCGCACCACCCACAAACGATGCTGCACGTGATCAAAGGCCAGGATGCCGTGGTAGAACATCAGCACGGCGTCGTAAAGACCGATATCGTCGCGCAGTCTTTTTGGCAGACGCTCGATAAGCCGCACCATGTCGTAGCTAAAATATCCGATGGCCCCGGCGACCAGCGGCGGAAGGCCAGGCAAACGGACGGGACGAAACTTCTCCATGCGCTGACGCAGGAAAGTGACGGGATCCCGTTCTTCCCAGACGAGGCGGTTGCGGCTTTCGAGCACGCACGCGCCGTTGGCGAAGCGAAATATTTCTTCCGGGTGTGCGCCCGCGAAAGTGTAGCGCGCGATTTTTTCTCCACCCTCGACGCTTTCCAGCAGGAACGAGTAACGCGCGCCCTGGGCGATGCGCAGGTAGGCGCTGACAGGCGTAAGCAGGTCGGCGGAGAATACGTCGTACACCGGGACGAGGTTGCCCTGTTTGGCGAGGCGCTGAAATTCGCGGAAGTCCGGCTGGATCATCTGCGGTGCCGCCGGTTCTTTCGCGCGAGGGGGAGGCGCTCTTCTGCTTGCAGAGACTTCAGAACGGCGCGGCGCATCGGCGCCTGAGGAGCGCGCTTCCCTGTCCACAGCTCCCACTGGGCGATCCCCTGAGCGAGGAACATCTCCACACCAGAAATCGTAATGATTCCTTTTTTCCGAGCGATATTCAGAAGTTCCGTGCGCTGCGGGCGATAGATCAGGTCCATCACGATGCGACAGTTTAACTCGTGCGCGGATAGGGGCGAAACTTTGCTGTGAGGGTACATGCCGACGGGAGTGGCGTTAATGATGACATCGAATTTCTCGGAGCGCAGTTCGCGAAGCGGAAGAGAAATTCCACCGACCGCGCGGGCCAACTGTTGGGCTAAATTCTCACGACGAGCGCAAATCAGCGACCTGCGCTCCGGCACGAGCGACGGCGAAAGCTGCGGCCCGTGCCGCGCCGCCGGCGCCGAAAACCAACACGCGGCTGCCGCGCAGGCGCAATTTTTTCTCCAGCGCGCGCAGTACGCCAATGTAATCCGTGTTGTATCCATGCAACGCGCCGCCGGGGCCCACCACAACGGTATTCACAGCGCCAATTTCGGCGGCCAGCGGGTCGCAGGCTTGCAGATATTTGAAGATGGTCTGCTTGTGCGGAATGGTCACGCTGAATCCGCGAATTCCGAGCGGAGCAATGGCGGATCGAAAATCTTTTAGGTCATGCACCAGAAAGGGCAGATATACGGCGTCAACGACGCGGGCGATAAACGCGGTGTTGTGCATCAACGGCGATAATGAGTGCCCAATGGGGTCGCCGATCACGCCGTACACGCTGGTGCTTCGCGTCAATTCATGCGCGCGGTAGAGATGCATGCATGTCGCGCAGCGAAACCTGGCCGGGGGCGGTGGCTTCTCCGACGGGCGCGTAGGCCAGCGCGGTACCTTCGCGCAGGGCAAGAATTCGCGCAGGCAGGCCAATCTCTCCCATGGGGACGGCCACAAAATTTCGCGAGGGGCGCGCCAACGCCAGCAGCCGCAAGCTGTCGCTGATCGTGGCCGCAGTCGCGGCAATCTTCAGTGCGTCCACGTCGCCGTGCGCCGGCACATCTATTTTCGCGCGGCAACGGCGGCGTGCCTTCGAAATCATGCACCGACAACAGCACCCGCGAAGGGACGGCATACCCGCCGCACCGTTTTGCCGGGCAATGCGCGCAACGTTTCCATCTCTACGTCGCACCAGGAACAGCCCGCTTCGCGCGCTTGCATCAGCCAGAACAATTCCGCTTCGATCGGAGCCGCGAAATTTGCCGCCAGCGGGCACACGCCGGCAAGTGGCGAGCAGTGTTTTGTTGCGCAGCTTTCCTGAAACCTGTTGCCGCCGCAAGCCACCGGCAGGAACCCGCGCGTTCCGCATCGCTGGCAAGCCAGTCCAGGCGCAATTCCACAGTAGGGGTCTCTCGCCAAGCCGCGCGCACCTGTCTGTGCCATGCCAGTGCCAGTACTAGCCGCCACCACCGCGCACACGCGTCTTTTACCCGCTCCAAATAGCCCCATCACGCCTCCCGGCCTGCTTCCATGCCATTGAAAACACGGCCCCTAACAGGCCGTATAGTCGCAGTATCAAACTTGTAAAGCAACCTCGGCCAATTTCTTGACGCCACTCGTGGCCCCTGCTACTTTCGCTTTAGAAACGTTCTGGTTGGTCCATACGCCGTGTTTTCACGAAGGAGCATACAATGCGCGCTAAGTTCGCGACTCTAACTTTCTCCCTATTTTTTGCAGCCGCAATCGCCTCAGCGCAGGATGGTGCGCCCGCGGGTTCGGCCACCAATTCGCCTGACTATACAGCGGTGAATTGCTCCGGCTTCGTATGCGACAGAGTATCCGATGAAATTCACGTTATCTCCGGCGAGCAGTCGAATCCCAAAATGACTTTCACGCATGGCGACTACGTGTACATTAACCGCGGCCGAGACAAAGGTGTACAAGTTGGCGACCGCTTCTCAGTGTTCCGGCCCGACTAAAGATCCCATGGATGTGCCGTGGTTCAAATGGCAGCACAAATTAATCAAAGCGATGGGGCAGATGTACATTCCGACGCCGGACAACTGCGAGTCGTGAACGTGCAGCCAAACGTTTCCGTTGCGGAAGTGGGCTTCTCGTGCGGATATTTGCAGCGCGGCGATATCGTGCGGCCTTATGTGGAGCGCCCCGCCGCCGTTCAAGGAAGACGTCCGCCTTCGATCATTTTGCGCCGGTGAGTGGCAAGCGTGTGGCGATGATCGTTGCCGGGCCGGATTACACGCAGCTATTCGGCAAACACAGCACAGTCTACGTGAATCTGGGCAGCAATCAAAGCGTGCGCATGGGAGATTATTTCCGCATCTTCCGGTATCAAGGCACGCTGGCCGAAGCGGCGCCGCAAACCAAGGACTATCAATATGAGATGTATGGTTTCGGCAGCACGCATGAGAAATACGCATGGAAAGACTTGCCCCGCGAAGTGCTCGGCGAAGGCATTGTCATCAATCGAAGTGCCCAACTCTTCGACCGTACTGATTACCCACCAGCTCGATTGGACATTCTACGCGGGCGATTACGTGGAACTGGAATAGTCATTTCGGCTTAACAAATAACATAAGTAATTCAGCCCGCTGCGCCAGGTCGCAGCGGGCTTTTTGTTTTTTAAAGGGCTTCAGATTTTAAATTGGCCGGTGTCGTCGGAAAAAACTTCGCAGGTGAATCCCTGGAGGCGCGTTGAAGGAAGCCGCCACGCGTCTCGCGGCAGCCGGGCTTTATGGCAGGTTTCGCCTAAAAATTGTTCACGGGTCAGGTTGTGCTCGATCGCGACCTGGGGCAGCAGCAACGCCGCGATGAGCTTCGTCGGAAATTACCAAGCCGTGGCGGCCGATTTCTATTTCTTCGGCGCGCAGCGTGGCGAGGGGCGAAAGCACCGAAATCTCCAGTTGCATAGCGGGTAATTCTTCGGAACGCATGGAGGAAAGCGGGGATCCCGCAGCGCCGCACCGGCTCCGCATCTTACGATGGCGTCCGCCAGCGGCTCATTCGCTTTCTGTTGTGCCAACGCATCCGCGAATCTCACCCCGGACATGCACGGTAACAAATACACCACGGTGTTCACCAAAGACTCCTTCATGTGGAATGACCGTCCGGTAATTTCCGGTGGGTCACAGCTTCAGTAATCGCCTGGCGTGCCAGTAACAGCAACTTTTGGCGTTCGAACTCAGAGAGGAACGGCATCCTGCGACTTCTTGCGGCTTTCCAGCATGCTTAAGCGGCGACGCTGCTTGATGCGATCATCCACGTGTCCCCAGAAGCGCAGAAAATATTGCGCAGCGGAAGTCAGCGCACTAGCCACGACGAGCCAAAGCAACAAAAGTGCCAGAGGCTTGAATGATTATGGCGTGCGCCGGCGATAAGCACGGCAACCGCGCACACTTGCAGAACCATCTTGGTCTTACCGAGGACGGAAGCTTCGATGGTAAAACCTTCGGCGAGGGCGATATTGCGCAGACCCAACACGGTAAATTCCCGTCCGATGATAATCACCACCATCCACGCAGGGACCAGTTGCATATCCACGAGTGATACGAATGCAGCAGAGATCAACAGCTTGTCGGCGATGGGATCAAGCAAAATTCCCAGCGTGGTGACTTGCAATCGCTTGCGGGCCACGTAACCATCAGCCCAGTCCGTTGCGGCAGCCAAGAGCAAAATCAAGACGCCCCAGAACTCAAAATGCATGGGAAATCCCCACAACTCAATATTAGGACTGCGGGTCAGCAGGATGACGATGAGGACGGGTACGAAAAAGATCCGTAACAGCGTCAGTGAGTTAGCAAGATTCATGCGCGCATACGGGATGACAACGGCCGCGCCACCCATCCGGGCCACCGCCGTCTCACTATAGACTTGAGGTACTTCAGGCGTCAACGGCTTGGCGTTGCCAACTTAGGTACTCGTGGATACCGTCCTAAAACGCTTCAAATTTCATTCCAGCTATACTCTTTCGTAACTGTAATCTCCCAAATCTGTGCAAATGTGTGATTTACAAGGTTGCGGGCGGAAATTGGGAGGCTTTTGTGGACTCCAGAGTCAGCCGCCCCTAACTAGCTGATATTAAATCCGTTTACTGGCAACTGATGGAATTAAGCGCGGCATAAACAAATGTTCGGTCGCAAACGGCTCGTAAAATAGGACCTATAAAGTTTCCCACAAAATTTTCCACAACCTGTAAAAGCGTCGATTTCTATGCGGATTTATTTGAAGCCGGTCTAGACACGACTACCCAAGCGCAGTCGCGATGTCCCAGCAACGAGTGGGGCTTAGCCGCGGCAGTTACCTGGCCTGTGGATTTCACATGCCGCTCTAAATCGGCGCTTGGTCCTCGCAGCAACCGTACCGGGAGCAAAAAAAGCGCGAGAGCAGCGCGAAAACTCCCGTCAGCGCGATTCCGACGATGCGAAATGGAACGGAATCAGCCATACAAACGGATAGGCATCAGCGCAAGAAGCGCCAGCGGCCAACACAAAATAAAAAGTATGCACCACAGAATAAAAGCAGCCATGTGGACCTCTTTATGAACCTATCACCTGTAATTACGTCAAAGCCAGTTTGGAAGTTCCTTCGATGACGAAATCATTTAATCGCAAACGACGGGCTATGGATACGGGCACTTCGGCGTCGAGAAGCATATCTTCGTCTTCGACCTCGGAACGCAGTACGCGGCCGAGAGCGTGGATTAAGGCCAGGGTGCGTCCCTGAGACAAGGGCAAGCGCAAAGAAAGTGAGACCAGTGGATCGGTCGGGAGCGCTACGTCAATGCGGCGGAGCAATTCGTCAATGCCTTCGCCGGTCATGGCGGAGACAAGAACCGGGCCTTCATCGCGGCCGTGCTCAGCTTTTCCGTTATGGTCCAGTGCGTGGCGCTCTTCAGCGCTCAGGCGGTCAAGTTTGTTCAAGACCCGCAAGATGCGGGCGATCCGCCACGCCCAGCTCTTCCAGAATTTTGTGGACCTCTTCGTCAAGCTCGTCGTGATGCGGATTGGATATGTCGCTGACGTGCAGGATGAGCGCGGCCTCCTGGACTTCTTCCAGCGTGGCGCGAAACGCGGTGAGCAGGCTTTTCGGCAGATCGCGTATGAAACCCACAGTGTCGGAGACCAGCACTCGGCGGTTTGAGGGCAAACGTACTGCGCGAATGGTGGGATCCAGCGTGGCGAACATGCGCGGGGAGACCAGGACTTCCGCGCGGCTTAGGGCGTTGAACAAAGTGGATTTCCCCGCGTTGGTATAGCCGACCAATGCGATCGTGCCGAGCGGCACGGCGTTGCGGGCTTCGCGGCGTAAGGCGCGCTGTTTGCGCACGTCGTCGATGCCACTTTTTATTTTACCCACGCGGTCGCGAATGCGCCGGCGATCGGTTTCCAGTTTCTTTTCGCCCGGGCCGCGAACGCCGATGCGGCCGGCACCGCCGCCTGCTCCGCCCGAGCCACCGCCGCCACTCTTGCCGCCCAACCGGGACATCGCGGCGCCTTTCCCGGTCAGCCGTGGGAGCATGTAGTTGAGCTGGGCGAGCTCGACCTGCAGCTGTCCTTCACGGCTGCGCGCATGGCGGGCAAAAATATCCAGGATGAGTTGGGTGCGGTCGATGATGCGGCGTTCGGTCAATTCTTCAATGTTGCGTTGCTGCACCGGGGACAGATTGCTGTCGAAAATAATCAGCGGGGCCTGGTGGGCGTTGGCTTCAGCGCGAATTTCGTCGAGCTTTCCGCGGCCCACGAGGGTGGCGGAGTCAGCGGTGTCGCGCACCTGGAAAACGGTGCCAGCGATTTCCGCGCCGGCGCTCTTGGCCAGTTCCACCAATTCCGCGAGAGAAACGCGGCCCTGCTCACCAGCGGGCATGCCGGGAAATCGTGGGGCGCGCTTCCAGCCTACGCCCACCAGCAGAGCGCGTTCGGCATTCGAAACTTTGTGTGGTGGAGTTTTTGTCAAGAAGTCAGACCAGCGGCTTGGCTTTTGTGAGTGCGGCGGGGGCCTTGCGCATCACGGCCAATTATACGCCTGTGCAATTTCAGGCGCGACCGGTATGGCCCAGCTGTTCGCCAAGAAAGGCGGTGATTTGTTGCCGGATGGAAATGTCATCGCCGGGACCTGCGAACCACCTTGTGGAAGTATCTTTCCGGAACCAGGTCATCTGGCGTTTAGCGTAGTTGCGAGTGGCTTGCTGAATGGTGGCGCGGGCCTGCTCAATGGTGAGCTCTTGGCACGCGACCGCGAGCATTTCGCGGTAGCCGATGAAGTCGAAAACTTTTGCATTGGGCGCGATGCCAGCGGCGAGCAGGTTCTTAACTTCCTCGAGCCATCCTGCCGCAATCATGGCGTCGGTGCGTGCGGCGATGCGGCGATAAAGGTCTTCACGATCGGGCAACAGTCCAAGTTTCAATACGCGCCATCCTTGTAGAGGATTGCGGCCGGAGCGGTGAACTTCGGTAATGGGCTTGCGCGTCAAAATGCAGACTTCGATGGCGCGGATTAGTTTCTGCTCGTCCGTGGGAGCGATGCGCGTCGCGGCCTGGCGATCCATTCTCCGTAGCACTCCGTGCAAATGCGCCGGGCCGTGCTTTTGGGCGCTATCGCGCAGGCGGGCACGAACTTCTTCGGAGCGCACAGGCAAGTCCGCGAGGCCTTCGAGCAGCGCGCGCATGTATAGCCCGGTGCCGACGGTCAAAATCGGCAATCGCTTACGTTGGCGCAGGTCCGTCAGCGCTTTGAGCGCCAGGTCGCGGTAGCCGCCGGCAGTAGCAACTTCCAACGGGTCGAGAACGTCAAGCAGATGATGGGGAATTTGGAGGCGGTCATCAGTCGTAGGTTTATTTGTTCCGATGTCCACGCCACGATAGAGCTGGGTGGAATCGCAGGCGATAATTTCGGCGTGTAAATTTTTGGCAAGAGCCATGGCCAGCGCGGATTTTCCCGATGCGGTCGGGCCCACGATGACCACGAGCGGCAGCGTGGGGGTGGGCGATTCTAAATTGTTCATGGAAAGAAAATGTGGCGGGCGCGGAACAACAACACCAGCAGCACCACGAAAGCGAGCAGCAGGCTGCCGAGAATCTGTTGGCGCAGCGGTTTCACAGAGTTCACTGATAAGCGGCTTCGAGAGGCAAATTGTACAGGAAGTGAAAGCGCAGCTCGATGTACGGGCCGCTGAAAGCGGGGGGAAGCGGCTCGAACGGATTTGAGGAGCGAATTGCAGACACCGCGGCGCGATCCAGCGGTTCTTTTCCTGAGCCGAGGAGTCGCGTGGGTTCTCCGGTGGGCACGCTGCCGTCGCGCATGATGCGAAATTGCAGTGCCACGTGTCCGCGATCGCCGAGTTGCGCGGATTCCGGCATCACTGCGTACCAATTGCGGCGCACGCTCGCGACTACGCGAGCCATGTAGTCGCTGAAGTCCACTCCTTCTGTGGGAGTGAGGATTTCGTAGCCGTTTCCATACGAGCCGGCGCCTTGACCAGCGCCGCCGCCTGCTCCGCCCTGCGCCGGAGAAGATTTCGGCATGGGGCCGATTACGCCACCGGACCTCCCACCGCCGTTGGGATTTTTCGAAGCTTCTCGCAGCGAATCCTGAATGGAGCGGCTCGCGGATCTTTGCGGCAATTGTAATTGCGCCTGCGGCTGGGGAGTTTCGGGCGTTTCCAGTTTCAGTCCCGGCTTGGGCGTGTCAATTTTCGCGGAAGGCGCACTCTGTTGGGGCTCGGGCGGAACGGCGTGCGGTTGCGGCACGGGCGCGCTGGGCAATTCGCGTGCGGGCTTTTCGGGAACGGGCGCTGGCGCAGGGGTAGGAACCGGAGTGGGTTGAATCGGCGGCGCAACTCTTTTCAGCACGCGCGGATCAACGTGAACCGCCGGCTGGCGCGGAGCTGGACGCGCGGACGGTTTTGCGGATTCGAACGCGCCCGGCGGGAGTAAGAGCGTCAGTTGCTTGCGGGCGATGTCCACTTCTTCCGGTGTGGGCTCGCGCTTGGGAAATAATCGCGCTTGCAACAAGATGGCGGCAATCAACAAAACGTGCAGGGCCACCGAAGTGATGCGCGTCATTAAATCGGCGCGCGCTTTTTCCGGGGACGGCGGAGAAGCCAGCAACCGTGCTTCACCCGTCATGAAAATATCGGGATCAACCAGGTCCGGGTCCACGACTGGCGGCGCGCCTGCGGTGGGCTGCGGCGGCTCGGCGCCCTGGGGCACGGCGATGCGCTGATCCATGTCCGTGATTTGCAACGGAACGGAAACGTCTTCGACGACGGAATAGGCTTCGCGCTGAATGTCGCGCGGGACGACTACGCGCGCGGCGATAGATTCGAGCGGCAAATTGGAAGGAATGCTGGAGTGCCCGTTCAGAGTGACGATGGGCAGCATGGCGGGCACCAGCGTGCGCTCGTCCATAGTAGTGGGACGCCGGCGCGCGCTTGCTGGAACATCAGCGGCGGCTGGTAATCGAGCGTCCTCGGGAACAAGTGTGCGAGAGATCATAGTTGGGCTGGTTTGATTGTCGTAGGTGTAGCCAGTTGGACGCGCTCGGCGTGTTCCTGGATGCTCGCCATTACGCGGCCAGCCAGCTCCAACGCGGCGCGGCCGGCTGCGCCATTTACGCGCGGCTCCTGGCGTGAACGAACGGATGCGATGAAAGCCGCGAGCTCGGCTTGCAAAGGTTCGATGGCCGGAGCGGGCAATTTTTCAAAACCAAACTCCGGCTGCGGCCCTGGTCTTTTCACGCCAACACGCAAGGCATCGCGGCGAGCGTAGTCGAGCGAAATGTATTCGTGCTGCTGAAAGAATCGCATCTTGCGAACACGCTCGGTGGAGACACGACTGGCGGTGACGTTGGCGACGGCTCCGCTGGTAAACTCGAGCCGCGCGTGAGCAATGTCCACTTTGTCGGTCAAGACAGGAATCCCAACGGCTTTCACCTCGGTGACCGCTTCTTTTACGAGCGCGAGTAAAATGTCCAGATCATGAATCATCAGGTCGTAAATTACGTCCACGTCCAGGCTGCGGGCGGTGAACACTCCCAGACGATGCACTTCAAAAAATAACGGGCGGTTGACGATGGGCTCCACGGCAATCACCGCGGGGTTGAATCTCTCCACGTGGCCGACCTGTAAAATCCGGTTATTCTTTTTCGCCGCGGCGATCAGGGCGTCGGCTTGCGACAAATTCGCGGCCATGGGTTTTTCCACGAGTACGTCGATGCCCATTTGCAGCAGGTCGCAGCCGACTTCACCGTGCGCTTCGGTAGGGACGGCAACGCTGGCGGCTTGCACGCTTCCGCGTAGTTCACTCAGATCATGGAACGCTCTGGTGTGGAACTCTTGCGCGAGAGCACGCGCTTTTTCCGCGCTAAGGTCGTAGATGCCAGCCAATTCCGTGTCCGGAAGTTCGCGATAGACGCGGGCGTGGTTGCGCCCAAACTCGCCGGCGCCCACGACGGCCACCGGTATACGCTCTGGCGCTGCGGTCATTCCTGTTTCATTCCCGTATTTGTGCCTTTTGGTTCCGCCGCTGGTGGAGGAAATGCCTGAATGGTTATTCCTTTAGCGTCGGCCAATGCAAGCAATTGGAGGCGGTCGAACAAAAGTGTGCGTCCGGCATCCAGTGCCAGCGCTGTAACGCCCAAGGCGGCCATATGTTCGATGGTGGGCAGCCCGACGACGGGTACGTCAAAGCGCATGTCCTGCCGGGGCTTACTCACCTTAACGACCACCAATGTTTTTCCCGAAGCGATGCGAGCGGCGCGAGTGACGGCCTCGTCGGTACCTTCCATGGCTTCTACGGCAACGCACGCGCAGTTAGAAATCACCACGGTTTGCCCGATGTCCATGGCGGCAATATTTCTGGCGACGCTCAATCCGTAAACGATGTCGGCGGCTTCGCGCTCATCAGGAGCACGTTTGGTCAGGACGCCCGCTTCGGGGACCAACGGCTTTAGAAATAAAGTTGAATCCACCAGTTGGATTCCTTCCTCTTCCAGCAGGCGAGCGACCGCGCCGATCAATGAATCGGTATTTTTTCGTGGCAACGAAAACAAAAGTTTCGCCAGCTTCCAGTCAGGCCTTATGGAGCTAAAAATTTTATTGTGCTTCACCTGCCCGGCCATAACTGCGTGGGTTACGCCTTCCTGGTGCATCAAGTCGATGGCTTTGCTTAATTCTCCCAGGCTGATCCAGTGAATGCGCGAAGCGATTTTGTCGAGTTCCGGCGAGGCTTCTTCTTTGAGGGCAATCACGGCCATATCCAGGCCCTGGCTGCGAGCGGCGTCCAAAACTAGAAACGGGAATCGGCCATTTCCCGCAATGAGACCCCAACGTTCTGGCGAAGAGGCCAAGGGCACCGATGGGTTCGGGTTGATTTGCGAGCTCAAGAATTTCTACTTCACAATTCCGCGTTCGGCAGACTCGATGAAGCGCATGAGCTCCTGCACGTCTTCGGAGTCTGCGAGCCGGATGCGCATTTCCTGCAGCGCCTGCGAGGTATTCATCTTCGAACGCATTAACAATTTGTAGGCGCGCTGCAGGGCTTCCAGGCGTTCTGTAGAGAAGCCCTTGCGTTCGAGACCGATGGAGTTCAGGCCGTAACTTTTCGTTCTCCGCTCAGTCACCACTCGCGAAAACGGCGGGACATCCTGGGTGATCACGGTGGAAGCGCCGACGTAAGCGTAGCGGCCCACGCGGCAAAACTGGTGCACAGGAGAGAAGGCTCCGATGGTGGCGAAGTCTTCGACGGTCACGTGGCCCGCGAGGGTGGCGCCATTGGCGAAAATTGTTTCGTTTCCCACGTGGCAATCGTGAGCGATGTGCGAATAGGCCATGAAAAGACTGCCGTTTCCGATGGTGGTTTTGCCGCCGCCGCCGACAGTGCCGCGGCTGACGGTTACGAATTCACGAAAAGTATTGCCGTCGCCAATGACGAGTTCGGTTTGCTCACCGTGAAATTTAAGGTCCTGCGGATCACCGCCGATAGAGCACGCAGGGTGAAAAATATTGCGCGCGCCGATGGTGGCCGGCCCCTGAAGCACCGCGTGGGCGTCCACGGTGCAGCCTTCGCCGAGTGTCACATGCTCGCCGACGATGGCGTAAGGTCCCACTTTTACATGGAGGCCCAAGCGAGCGGTGGCGGCCACAACAGCATGCGGATGGATTTCGTGCGGGCTCATTTCGCGGGAGGCTGTTCTCTGCTCAAAGGCTGCGCGGTCGACCATTTTGCACATCAAAGTGGCCTCTGCTGCCAGTTCGCCATTAACGGTAGCTTTGCCATCGAGCTTGCAAAAATCTCCGCGCCAGTTGAGCACCTTCACCTCAATTTTCAACTGATCGCCTGGCACCACGGGCCGCCGAAAGCGCGCACCATCGATGGCTACGAAATACAGGAGCTTGCTTTCGCGATCAGGAATCTCCATGAGCAGGAGCAAACCACCGGTCTGCGCCATGGCTTCAATGATCAGCACGCCTGGCATTATGGGCTTGCCCGGAAAATGCCCCTGAAAATGCGATTCATTGATGGTGACATTTTTGATGCCGACGATGCGCTTCACACGGTCGATCTCTTCAATGGCGTCCACCATCAGAAAGGGATAACGGTGCGGCAAAATCTTTTGAATTTCCGTCGTGTCCAATAACATTTCCACCCCCGTCGCGAATACTTCCAGCTGTGCGGCGTCTCGCTCTGCGGCGTCAAGGCTGTCCCGGCAAACTTACAATTATATGCGAGCACAGGCCTACGCGGGCCGCGATTCTTGTGCCTCAAATGCTACATCTTGCCGGGGGTAGAGCGGGTGTTCCTGGCGCGGTTTGCTCCCGCGCCGCGCGGTTGCTAGCATGTTCGCACAATGCCGCCGTCCTCTCTCGTCCAGAAAATTCTCGCGCAACTGAAACCAGCCTTGCCGGAAATGATTGCGATGCTGCGGCGCTTGGCTGAGGCGGAGTCTCCCAGCCTGGAAAAGGGGCCGGCGGACGGCTGCTGCGAAATTATCGCGGCCGAATGGAAGAAACATGGCTTAAGGGCGCAGCGCATCGCGCAAAAGGACCGCGGCGACCACTTGCGCATCGTCTCGGGATTGAATTCGGCGGCAAGGCCGGGGAAACAGCTCCTGGTACTGGGGCATTACGACACCGTGTACGCCAGTGGGACATTGAAGAAGATGCCGTTTCGCGTTAGTGGCGGCAAAGCGTACGGGCCCGGGGTGTTCGATATGAAAGCGGGCATCGTGCAGGCGCTTTTCGCGCATGCAGCGCTGGAAAAACTGAATGTTTCCCTCAACAGAAGGCTAGTATTTTTGTGGACGTCGGACGAGGAAATCGGAAGTGAATCGTCCCAGAAGTTGATTGAAGAGGAAGCACGGCGAAGTGACGCTGTTTTGGTGCTCGAGCCGTCGCTCGGGCCGAGCGGCCTCTTGAAAACGGAACGCAAAGGCGTCGGCGAAGCCGAGATTATCGTGCACGGGCGGGCGTCGCACGCTGGCCTGGCACCGGAACAAGGCATCAATGCGATTCACGAACTGTGTACTCAGTTGTCGCGGGTTTTGAAGTGGAACGAACCGAAGCGGGGTACATCGGTGAATGCTGACATCGTGGAAGGCGGGACCCGCGCGAACGTAATTGCCGAACGTGCCCGCGCGGTACTTGATCTGCGAGCCACAAAAATTTCGGACATGCGGTCGCTGGAGCGGCGGCTCAGTGCGCTGAAGCCCCAGCTTCGAGGAGCACGGCTGGAGGTTCGCGGTGGGTTTTCTCGTGCGCCGCTGGAACGTAAAATGAGCAGCGCTTTATTTTCGCGGGCACAATCTCTTGCTGCGCAAATGGATGTGGCACTCGGGGAATGCGTTGCCGGAGGCGGATCTGACGGAAACTTCACCGCGGCGCTGGGCATCCCGACGCTCGATGGCCTTGGGGCGGTTGGAGATGGCGCGCACTCCGCCCATGAACACGTCATCACGCGGGCGATGCCGGAGCGGGCAGCGCTGCTGGCAGCATTGCTGGCCACACTCTAGCAGTTTCTGCGCAGAACGGGGCTGTCCGAGAAAACGAATGTGGCACGATTTGCTTTATCTAGCGTAGGTTTTGCGTAGGTACTCGGCAGCGGATCGGGTGAGATCGTCATAATCACTGTGAAGGACTTCGTGTAGAGCGGCCTCAGTGGAACTACCCGAGCCGACACGGTCGAGGAGGCGCTCAACGTCGCTCATGCCGTCCGCCTGTACGATATATTCAATGTTGGCGAGGGCCCACGCGTAGGCGTAGGCGGCGGCATCGCCGGGAAAATTCATCCACGAGCCCTCCAAATTGCCAAGCGAGACCGCGTGTCCGTCGCCATAAACCTGCATCAACACAGTGGCACTATCACCGCTGCGCTTTCCTTCCATCCATTGCGCCAGGCCTTCCTGCATCCAGGTGGGAGCGCGACCGTGGGTTTTCTGTTGCACAAAACTGTGGGTGAGCTCGTGCTTCAGAACACGCGATAATTCCGGATTCACGCCGGTGAGGCCCTGCACCGGGACGCGGAGGCGGCCGTCGTTCAGCGCACCGACCCATCCGGGAGCGCGGGTGATGTCCGAAAAAGCCTGCTGGGTGTATAAAACCACGCCAATCGAATCTGGAGGCGTGAAATTTAATTCCGATTCAATCGCCGCGTAGTGCATTTCCAGCGTGCGCAATACATCACGCGCGAGCGCCGGCTCCGCGCTGCCGCTGTAACGCAAGGTAAAATGACGGCTTTCGTTTTCCTTGTAGCTTTCTTCTTCCTGTTTATCGCGCTGGGCCTTTTCGAGCGCGGCCTGTACTTCAGCGTCCGGGCGGAGCAGCGCGGAACGTTTCCACTCGGTGACGGCTTGATCGATTTTGTTCATGCCGTAGTAAGCCCAGCCCGCAAGCTTGGCTACGTCTGGATTGTTGGGAGCCAAACGTTGCGCGCGGTCGAGGTAGTCGAGGGACTGCTTGTATTCGCTTCTGCGGAGATGCAGGTAGGCGACGTTCATCAACAGTAGAGGTTCCTCAGGCGCGTAGGTCAGGGCGGTACGCTCATCGGCGAGGGCGTGTTCCATATCTCCGCGGGAGAGTTCGAACATCGCCGCTGCGTGATGGCCCATGGCGGCGTTGATTCCCGCGGTGGAGGAACCGCCGCGCGTTTCACCTTCGAGTTTAGCGATGTACTCGCGGTCAATCGCGCCGCCGTGTATGACGGCATGTTCAATTTCGCCGCCACTATTACCGGCGGAGTCCATCGAAGGTGGAGTGATGGCCAGGTTTGCGACGTTGACCGCTCCGGAGCCGGCCATAGGCACGGCGCCGCCTTTTTCGATGTGATCGACGATGGACTTCGGAAGGCTCAATTCGCCAGCGGAGGTTTCGTAGCGAATCTTTTCGCCGGTTTCCACGACGTTGAAGGCCAGAACACGGCGGCCGTTCTTAAGGACGATGGTGTCGGCTCGGGAACTCGCCGCGGTGGCCAGCACTGCGAGCAAGAGCGCGGTGAACACGCGGGTAGCGGTGCTAAAACGGTTCGCGCTCAAGGGGCTCAGCATCGCCCCATTTTAACCGCTGGCGGCACAGTCCTAGCAGCTTCTCTGAGGGGCGGTTTCTGTTTCAGCAGCAGGCTGGTGGGAACAAAGAACCGTACGCCGCTTCACGTGACGGTGAAGGCGGCGTACGGCTTTCGTACTATCCAAGCTATTTGTGGGTCATGGAGTCAATGCGCGCGAGGGTATCGCGATGGCCGGCGGGATCAATGGTGCCGCCGAATCCTGCCCATCCCGCGGGATTGGCCTTCTGGACTTCCTCCAGCACGGTATTGAATTTATCGAGGCCTTCGGCACCGTTGGTGGTGAGCGCGACAAAGATCGTGCCGGGGTCACCGGAGTGGACGGTTTCCTGGTCTATCTGATAGCCATGAAGGGCACCGTCAGCCAGGAGTTTTTCACACAACGCGACCATGGTGGCTTTCAGGATTTTTCCGTCGGGATCGCTGGAGCCAGCTTTGGGGTGCCAGGTGCCGACGCGCAAATAGGCGTTAGTGAACGTTCCGGAGTGGGCGCTGTAGTTGCGGCTTTGCAGGAGATAGTCCCAATGTTTTGCGGCAGCGAATGGAGCCGAGGTGGCTCCCGGGGCGTTACGCAGGACCTCGAGGAATTTCAGAATATTGGCCAGTGAGCCCGAAGAAAACCATGTGCCATGCGTCGGAGCACCTTCCTGGTGATTGAGAACGGCGAAGCTGCCGTAGGAAATGAGGGTTCCGTCAGCAAGGCCCTTTTTCAGCGTGTCGGTATCTTCGGCTTCGCTCTTGAGATAGTCGCCCCACATGGCTCGTGGGACCGACCACTCGGAGACATAGGTGTACAACACCGGCTTTTCTGCCGGTTGCGATTGCGCCAGAGCGCGATTGGCGCACAGCGGTGCAATCGAAAGAACACACAACAACACGATCGGAATCCCGAACCATCGAAGACGCATTTTTTTCTCCTAATTTTCTCCGCCTGGCGGCGGGAGCTTACCTGGCCTGACTACTCGCTTCGGAGAATTGCTCTCCGTTGCGGGGTAGCCTACACCGGACTGCCGCGGTGCGCAACGTGGTGGCATTTGCCGGCAGGCGTTCCTGAGCTTTGCGCCGGAGAGTTGTGATATGTTGCGGGAATTCCATGACTGCTGAAATATTTTCGGACCGCGCACTGGCGCGGCGACTGGAGCGCGCCGAAGCTTCCAGTAATGCCAGTTTTGTCGAGGCGCATGCGCAACTGCGGCCGGAAGCCGGCGCCGAATGGATAGAGGTGGCGGGCGCATACGCGATGTTTGATGGCGTACATTCGCCGTGCACGCAAACGTTTGGCCTGGGGATGTTTCATTTGCCGAGCGAAGCGGAGCTGACGGCCATCGAGAAATTTTTCAAGGCCCGCGGGGCGCCAGTTTTTCATGAAGTGAGTCCACTGGCCGATAAAGGGCTCGTGCCATTGCTGAACGAGCGGGGTTACCGGCCGTTTGAAATGAGCACAGTGATGTTTTTGCCGCTGGCGGAACGGGTGGAGCGCAAGATCCCGAATGAAGCGGTTCACGTGCGCACCTTGAAGAATGATGGCGAAGATCGTGAATTATTTGTGCGCACATTTGCGGCGGGATGGTCGGAGTATGCGGAGTACGCGGAATTCATGCTGGAGATGGCGCGCATCTCGGCGCTCACTAAAGGGAACACTGCTTTTATTGCCGAGCTGGACGGGCAAGCGGTGGCGTGTGGGAGTTTATCCATTCGCGACGGCGTGGCGCTCTTTGCCGGGGCCAGTACCGTTCCGGCGTTTCGGCGCCGCGGCGCGCAACAAGCTTTGCTGGAAGCGCGTTTTCGCTACGCTCGGGAAACAGGATGCGTGTTGGCGATGATGGCTGCGGATCCTGGGAGCGGATCCCAGCGAAACGCGGAGCGGCAGGGATTTCGGATTGCGTACACTCGAACGAAATGGAAGTTACTGGATTAATGCGAGCTTAAGGTGGAATGTTGTTCAGCCGCGCCGGGTTCGCGCTCTGGACCGGGGTTCAGGCTAAAATAGAGTGGGAATTGGACCACAGGAGAGTTCTTCGTATGGCTACCGCGGAATATAAGTTGCGCAACGCAGAGTTCACCAACGAACCGTTTGTGGATTTTTCCAAGCCGGAAAACAAGCAAGCCATGGAAGCGGCGTTGAAAAAGGTGACCGCGGAATTCGGGCGTGAATATCCGATGTACATCGGTGGGGAGAAAATCATTACCACGGCGAAGATGATGTCTACCAATCCTTCGCATCCCAAGCAGGTGATTGGAGTTTTTCAGACCGCCACCGCGGAGCACGCGAGCCTGGCGGTGGAGGCAGCTGCCAAAGCATTCGAAACCTGGAAGCGGGTGCCCGCGGAGCAGCGGGTGGAAATATTGTTTCGCGCCGCGGAGATTTTCCGGCAGCGCAAATTCGAAATTTCGGCATTGATTTGCGCAGAGGTAGGCAAGTCGTGGATTGAAGCGGACGCGGATACCGCGGAAACTATCGACTTTCTGGAATTCTACGGGCGGGAAATGCTGCGATTTGCCGGCGAGCATGCGGTCACGCCGATGAGCGGTGAGAAGAATTACCTGGTGTATATCCCGCTGGGGGTGGGCGTAGTGATTCCGCCGTGGAATTTTCCTGCGGCGATTGCGGCGGGAATGACGGCGGCTTCGCTGGTGACGGGAAATACGGTGGTGCTGAAGCCGTCGGAGGAATCACCGACGGTGGCAGCGAAAGTGGTGGAGATTCTGTACGAGGCGGGAATTCCCAGGGAAGCGTTAAATTTTCTAACCGGGGCGGGCGAGATTGTTGGGGACGCGCTGGTGAAGCATCCGAAGACTCGGTACATCGCGTTTACCGGTTCCAAAGAAGTGGGATTACTGATCAGCGAAGCGGCCGGGAAGCGAGTGCCGGGGCAGATCTGGATCAAGCGCGCGGTGCTGGAAATGGGCGGTAAAGACGCGACGATCGTAGATGAGGAAGCGGATATTGATGCGGCGGTGGAAGGCGTGGCGCTGGCGGCGTTTGGCTACCAGGGGCAAAAATGTTCGGCTTGTTCGAGGGCGATTGTTTCAGAAAAAATTTACGACACGTTCGTGCAGAAACTGGTGGAGCGAGCGAAGAAGATTACTGTGGGCCCCGCGGAAGATCCCGCGAACTATATGGGACCGGTAGTGAGCGGCATGGCCATGGAAGGAATACTGGGATACATCGATGTAGGAAAGAAGGAAGGGAAGGTAGTGCTCGGCGGGGAACGCGCCCCGGGCGACGGATATTTTATCCAGCCGACGATTATCGCGGACGTGCCGCCGAAAGCGCGGGTGGCGCAGGAAGAAATATTTGGCCCGGTGCTGGCGGTCATCAAGGCGAAGGATTTTGATCAGGCGCTGGAGATTGCCAATGATACGGAGTTCGGGCTGACCGGCGCGGTTTATTCGAAGAACGCAGAGAAGATTGACAAGGCGCAGGAAGCTTTTCACGTCGGCAACCTCTATTTGAACCGCAAATGCACGGGCGCGATGGTGGGGGCGCACCCTTTCGGGGGATTCAACATGTCAGGGACGGATTCGAAGACCGGGGGAAAAGATTATCTGCTGCATTTTTTGCAGGCCAAGTCCATCGCGCAGAAAGTCCAGAATTAACTTCGAATTAAATTTGAATTAAATCGCAAGCCGCAAAAAGTCCTATACATCGGTACTGCAAAGGCATCATTTTTGTGGTACCGTTTGCCTATTGTCTCGACCGAAGACCAGAGGCAAAGTTGCATCTTCAGGCGATGGTTTGCGATGCAGCCTGAGTAAGTAAACCCCGGGCAAAAAGGCACAAACGATGTCATTGCTGCACTTCCGATTCAAAGAACGCCGGCGAACGGTGCGGGTGACGCTTACCGTGGGATTGACGGTGCGCTGGCAAACGGAAGCAGGGGAAAAATTCTCGGTTAAGACTCTCTCACACTCGGTGAGCCGCGAGGGCGGGCTTTTCCCCATGGAAGAGCCGGTGGTGGTGGGGCAAACGCTGCATATCGCCAACGAGAACAGCGGGAAATCGATTGAATGCAAGGTCACGACTATCCGCAAAGCCCGCGACGGGAAGACATTCGTGGGCGTTGAATTTGTGGCGGCGACTGCAAATTTCTGGCAGATGTGCTTCCCGGTGCCCGGGACCCGCCCACTGCGACGCACCAACTCATCTTCTAAAGCCTCGGCATAATCCAACTCCCGCTCCATCCGTTGCGCAAACAATGGACCGTCGCCATTTCGTTACTCCGTGCATCCTAGTGACATGACTGATGCACGCTCACCAGTGCGGCGATGATACTTGGGTTGATCTCCGACACACACGGGCTCCTGCGCGACAGGGCGCTGCGGGCCATGAAAGGCTCCGACTTAATCGTTCACGCGGGCGATGTAGGCAAGCGGGAGATTCTGAAGGCGCTGGAAGATACCGCTCCGGTCGTGGCGGTACGCGGCAACGTGGATATCGAAGACTGGGCGACAGAACTGCCCACGGTCGCGCAGACTGTGTTGAAAAACAGCAAGATTTACGTTTTGCATGACGTGAATGATTTGCAGATTGATCCCGTCGCTAAGGGAATTTCGATTGTGATCAGCGGGCACTCTCACAAACCTTCGCAGACGGTTCGTGACGGCGTGTTGTACATCAACCCGGGGAGCGCCGGACCCAGGAGATTTCAGTTGCCCATTGTGGTGGCATGCCTGGATTTGAATCGCGAGCCATGGAACGTGGAATTTATCGATGTCAGCAAAGCTTGAGCGCCACCCCAGCGAGCGGGCCAGAACTGCTGCGTGTGAGCCGCAGGACGGCGGGCGGAGCCGCGGGCGGTGGGGTCGGCCGGATGCTTTGCAATAGCACGGATGGTAGACTGACTTTATGGCCACCAAAAAGAAGAACGTGAAAAAGAAGAATTCTGCCGGTAAGAAGAGGCCCGTTGCGCGCGGGAAATCAAAAGCTACTTCGGCAAAAAACCGAAAAGTGGCGAGCAAATCCCGATCTGCCAAATTGGGTGGGGTAAAGTCGAAGTTGCGGGCGACTACGAAGAGTCGCAAAGGCCCGCGCACCAAGAACCCCTCGGCCCGCAGGACCGTAGCCGCGCGTCGAAATCAGCCGAAAGGTGAAACCGTGCGAATCTTTCGGTCCGCGCTTCCCACGCGCGGAGAGGTTCAGGACATTGAAACGGTAGATCTGGAGACCACGGGCCTGGGAGCTAAATCGGGCGGACAGTCCGGGAGCCTGCAAGGATTATCGGGAGTGGAAGGGGCCGATTCTGAAAGCGTCGGTGAACTGCTTGAAGAAGGAAATTCGTTCGAAGCGGAAGTTGTGAAGGGCGTGGAAGATGCTCCGAACGCCGACGAATCGGAAGTTCACACGCACCAGCGGCCGCAGGAAAAAGATCTCGACGAAGATTTTCGCGAAAATTAGAACACTCGCAGGCCAGCCAACTAGTTCCGGCGGCATTCCCCTGATTCCACTTACTACTTTCCCGCCATTCAGGCCCGCTACAAGCGGCCTCTATCCTTAATACACGCTTCACCCGATTGGGTGGGGCTACGTCTGCACGTACCGTTAAAACAGGCCCGATACTGACTGATAGCGGAGGAACGATGTTTTTGAATAAGAGATTTCTGGAAACTAAGACTGGAAAAGCGATTTACGTAGGAACCGTAACGGTGGTGTTGAGCGCCGTCGGAAGTTGGGCAGTGCTGGCGCACCAAGATAATCCCACGACGTCCAAGAAAGATCAAGGCAGCATGGCCGAGCCTCGCGAGAGCGGCAAATCGTCATCGGCATCAGCGAAGACCTCTATGGCTGGCGATTCGCACTTTGCCAGAGAAGCTGCGCAGGGCGGCATGGCAGAAGTGAAGCTCGGCCAACTGGCGCAGGAAAAGGGTTCGAATGACTCAGTGAAAAGTTTTGGTAAGCGCATGGTGGATGACCATTCGAAAGCTAACGATAAACTGAAGGACGCGGCGTCGAAAGAAAACGTGACGCTGCCGACCGACGTTTCGGCGAAGGATAAGGCGACCTATGATCGCCTGTCCAAGTTGAGCGGTCCGGCATTTGACCGCGCGTACGCCAAAGACATGGTTAAGGATCATCAAACGGACGTTGCGGCGTTCCAGAAGGAAGCCAACGGCGGAAAGAGCGACTCGCTGAAGAGCTTCGCCTCTGAAATGTTGCCAACTTTGCAAGATCACCTGAAGGAAGCCAAGGAAATGATGAAGTCCGTGAGCGGTGCCACTGCGAGCAAGAGCGCCAAGTCGCAGTCGAATCCGGGCCGGTAACGGACGTTAACTCTTGATCCAGAAAAGCCCGTCCTTCTATGGGGACGGGCTTTTTGTTTTTCGACTGGGTGATGTGGCCCGAAAAGCGCGGAGATTCAGCTATGCGCGCAACTGGGTACCCATGGGGCGATCGGACTCAGCCCGTGCATCGAGCCCGTGGCAACTGGTTTAGCGAAGAGGTGCGATTCTCGCGGCAGACTGGTTGACGGAATTGGGAGCGTCGCTGCGCGGGGTCATGGAAACCACAATGTATTCGCGCTCTTTGCCATCCAACTCTGGAACGCGCAATAACAATTTGTCTTTGTTCAGGCGGTACTCGGCGTTTTCGCCTACGGGTAACAGCGCCGGGTGCTTTTCGTCCCGAGGACGGATGCGGAAAATGAGCCGGTCGGTCTGCAAGATATATTCCTGACACAGAACTTCCTGGGTTTTCTGGTGTTGGCCATCGGTACCGAGAATTTCTCCTGTAACGGTCTTGCGGCCTTTTTCGGCGAATCCGCAAGAAGCGGAATCCATCTGCAGCAGCACTCCCCGCTGATAGGCCGGTTTATCTTTGGCGTACCCGGCGTACGCTGCCATTAAAACTAAACAGGGAACCAGAACTCGTTTCATAGTGCGCTTCTCCTTGGCGGACACGGCCGCGCTTTCTTAATTATCCCAGCGGGGAAGAAAACGAATCGTGGGTGTCGCGCTGTCGGCACCGGTCTTGCGGACAGGTGTGTGCAACCTGGAAGTACAGGCAGGAAGACTTGCAATTCCTGCTGAACCGATTAAGGGATTCACCTGAGTCAATCGCGAATCTTCATTTAGCGTCATTGATTCATCCGCGGCAGCCAAAGGCGCGGCAGTAAAATGATTTCGGAGGCACCCATGAAAGTTTTTGAGCGCTACGGATTAGCGGCTTTGGTGGTGGGACTCTGTGCGGCGATGGTCGTGATCCCGGCGCGTCGTTCGGTGGTATCCGCGCAAACGAAGGTGGCGGCGCCTGAGAGGGGCGAAGTCGAGCGCGGACGCTATCTCGTGGAAGAGGTGGCTAAATGCCCGGAGTGCCACACGCCGCGAAACGAACGGGGTGAGTTGCGGGCTGATGCGTGGTTACGGGGCGCGTCAGTGTGGATCAAGCCGGTGGCGGCGATTCCCAACTGGGCCGACAATGCACCGGCTCTGGCGGGATTCCCGAGCTTCACGGAGGAGCAGGGAGAGCGGATTCTGGAACAGGGGACCGGGCCGCAGGGCGAGGAACTGCGTCCGCCGATGCACATCTATCACATGAATCATGCCGACGCGAAAGCCATCATCGCTTACTTGAAGTCTTTGCCACGCTGACAATCAAATCGTACGGAATTTGTGGGCTACTTTGCTGGAATCAATGCCAGCCCGTCCACCCCGGGGCTGAGGACGACGGGATCGAGCAGCTTCCAGCCGCGCACATCGATAACGGCGATTTTCCCCGTGTCCATGCAGGAAACAAAAGCGGTGCCGCCGTCCGGGCTGATGAGAATTTCTGAAGGTGTGCCCGGCAGGTCGAGTGACCTGGTTACTTTAAGAGTGGCGAGGTCGATTGCAACCAGCAGATGTTTTTTCGCGATGACCGCCAATAGCGATTTGCCGTCCGGCGTCGGTTCGGATGCATACGCCACGCCCGGCAGATCAATCCAATTCGAAACTTTATAGGCAGTACTGCTGGTGTCGCTGATATCGATCACGGCCAATCTTGGAGAATCCTGGTCGTGGGTGAAAATGTGTTTTCCATCCGGTGAGATTGAAATGCGCTGAATTGTTTTCGCGACGGGAATTACGGAAACGAGCCGGCGGCCGGGCACATCCAAGACACTGATATTCCCAGCGCCTACGTTGGAGGTGAAAAGACGTTTCTGATCAGGCGAAAAGACGAACATGTGGGACTGAGGCTGGCCGGTGGGAATTTCGCCGGCGACTTTTTGCGTAGCGGGGTCGATGACGATGATGGTGTTGGCAAGTTCGCCGGTGACATAGAGCAAGCCGCCCGGTCCAAATTCGGCGCGATGCGGACGAAGCGGCCGGCCGAGCTGGATAGAACTGGAAACCTGGCGCTTGCCGATATCAATAACATCGATGGACGCGCCGTCTGTACCCGGTTTGCCGACGCCGGAGTTTCCGTAAATCGGCACGTACAAAAAATGGCCATCCGGAGAAACGGCGACTTCGTGCCCGTTTATGCCCACAGGGATAGTCGCGAACCGGCGCCGCAAAGCGATTTCTACGAGCGACACACTGTGTTCGAACTGGTTGACAACAACCAAAGTACCAGTCGCGGTGTTATCCGGGCCACTTTTCGACCGTGGAGCGAGAAAAAGGAGCAGCGAAATTGAGGCGGCCATACTGAGCGCGGTGTTCATGAGGATCCTCGACGAAAACATTCTGAAATTCCAGAACTAGAAATGAGTTTGCATCCGATGCCGGCAAAATAGCGACGGCGAGGGAATCGTATAACATTTCTTGAGTTGGGGCGCCGCTATAGAGAATGGCAAGGCGGTATTGACCCTGTCGTCTACAGCGAAGTAGGATGGCGCAGTTTGATTTTGATTGGCGCGAATCCGAACGTTCGAGAGGCCTTGTGTACTGTTCAAAATGTGGAAACCTGGTGGCTGACGGAGTGGCGTTTTGCCCGGCATGTGGTCAACCAGCACTTAACAGCAGCGTCGCGGCCGCAAGTGCGGGAATTGCCGGCGGCGCGACTCCGGTGGCGGCCTTGCCGGCGGGGAATTACCCGCCCGTCGCGCCGCAGGTTGCCGCACCCGTGGTGTATGGCCAGCCTGCGGTGCAATTCGCGGGATTCTGGCTGCGGGTGGTGGCGTACCTGATCGATGGTGTGATCATGGGTTTGGCCTTTATGGCGCTTTTTATTCCCTTCGCGGTGATGACTGGTCTCACCGCAGCGCTAGGCTCGATTCATCCGGGTGAAGATCCCCGAGATGTCGGCGCGCTGCTGGGCGGCACATTCTTTCTTGGCCTGATTACAATAATTGCGTTGGCGATTCTGGGCGGATGGCTGTACCACGCGAAAATGGAAAGTTCTTCATGGCAGGCCACGCTGGGAAAGAAAGCTTTGAATTTGCGGGTGACGGACCTGGCTGGTGCGCGGGTGACCTTTGCGCGCGCGACGGGGCGACACTTCGCCAAACTGATCACCGGACTGATTCCGCTAGGAGTGGGATTTGCGCTGGCTGGACTTACGGAGCGCCGGCAAGCGCTGCATGACATGCTGGCGAGCTGCCTGGTATTGCGCGACGGCTAATCTTGATACTCGTTATGGTGGACGGCGCGTAACGGCTGCCGAAAATTGTGATGATCACTAACCTTTGGCTGTAGCACGAGTGCGAATCAGTTTCTGCGCGGTGGTGCGAAGCGTTTCGGGAACGTTTTTATTGGTGCTCAACTTTTTAAGATCCATGGCGTTTAGCGTGGGCAACATGTGCAGGGTGACGTCGAGCGGCGTTTTGGAATTGTTCATGAGGTTGCGCACCACGGTGTAATTTTTCCGAAACACGCGGTTGTTGGCAATCAGACGCAGAATTTCGTCGGTCAGACTGGCCATGGATGCGAAGGCTTCCACTTCCTGGTCGGTGAGGCGCGGGGATTGCAACACGGCGCGCTGGACCACCTTATTGGAATCGCGAATAAGTGTTCGGCGGGCTTCTGAACCACCTTTAATGGCGTATTGGACGCGCTCGGAGACGCTCATCTTGGAGAGGCGCTGTAAAAGGGTCTGGCGGCGCTCGTTGTCGGGCTCAACATCCAGCAGAGCCTCCAGGAGCGCGCTTTCGTCGATGGGAATTTCCGGACCCAACAATTCCTGCAGCACGCGCTTGTTGTCAGCGGTGGCGGAAGACGATTGTAAAAGCGCTTCGGCCAGCAACGATGATTCGGCGACGCGATCGAGGGAATCCATCAGCGCCTGCACGCTCATCGCGGAGAGACTCGGAACGTGGGGGGTAATAAACTTCGAGGGACAATTTTTGTTCTGCACCAGGGCTTCGGCGACGGGAGTCTTACCAACCAAATGATTGGCGGCATATTCAAAAAGAGCGGGGATGGCTTCGCTGCGTTTCAAGGCCTCTACGAAAGCGTCTACCGGCTGAGACTGCAACGCCACTTTAGCTTGCTGTGCGACGGTTTCATCGGGATCGGTGCTCAGGACTACCAGAATCTCGGCGCGATCGGCGGCAGAGAGATTTCCCACGCCGGAGCACACCGCGAGTTTTCGCTCGCGGCTGCTTTGTTCGTGAAGGATTTCAGGGCCGGGATGTTCCATCGTGTGCGGGCGTTAAATCTTTATACCCGAGCACTATTGTATCCGAGGTCCCCGCGGAGTTTCCAAGCGCGGCGCGCGTGGTGATGGGGCGGCCATTCAATTCCAAGTGGATGGCTGCGCCATCGGCGGCGCGAATCTGAAATTGTTGAGCGGCGGAAAAGTGGTGGGTGTCTCCTGGCAGGATGTCGCCGTCGAGCTGAACGAGGTCGTCGGCAATGATGCGCACGTGCGAGGGCACGGTGGTAGTCACTGTCAGTTCGAGCTTATCCGGACTGGGGTTGGGATTTCCCGCGCCTGCGGCGCCAGCGGATTTATTTTGCGACGGATGCATCAGGCGGTAAGCGGCATAGCGGTGCCACAGATTGCGGCCGCCATAGAAAATCCCTACCGCCAGGAATACCAGCGCCACCAGGGCCAGCGCTGGAATCCACTTGGGGGCCGCCGGAAGCTGATTTTGATACGGCGCGGGCGCGGCCATAGTTTGATCACCGCGGGCGAGGTCGAATTCTGACAGAAAATCTTCTTCGTTGAGGCCCAGGTAGCGGGCGATGGAGCGCACGAAACCGCGACTGAACACGCCGCCGGGAAGTTTGTCCCACTGTTCGTTTTCGAGAGCTTCGAGAAATTGCTGGCTGATGCGCGTGCCGCGAGTGACTTCGGCCAAGGACACTTCGCGCAGTTCGCGCTCGCGCTTCATTCGTTCGCCGAAATTTCCTTTAGCCATTTTTCAGGAACCTGCACTCATACGATAGCAAAGTGGCGGTGACGCGGCGCACCGGGAGAGGTTGAGCAGCATTATGGCAGAGCGTTGGCGCTACCACGAGAGAGAAAGAAATCTAGCGCGGCTGGACTTCGACTGGTTCCGGGAGGTGCACGGTTTGCGTCATTAGCGGGCCTACAGTGAGGTTTTGGCCGTGCAGGACGTAGCGGTCCAGCACTTCAGGTTGATTCCAGGCGAAGCCCCAGGCGTCTTCTACGGCGACCAGAGTGTAGGCGCCGGGAATGACGCCGCGCACGACAAAGCTGCCGTCTGAATCGCTCTGGTCCCTGCGAAACATGTCCCTGTGCGCCTGGGGATTTTTGGGAATGAGCGTGACCATTACGCCGGAGGCGGGTTTGTTGCCGAGCTTCACAAAGCCTTCCACCGATACCACTCCGCTAGTTACGTACAACGTGACTTCCTGCGAGGAACCGGAGGTCACGGTAAATTCGCCGGGTGAAATTTGGACTCCCGCGGCGACCGCGCGGGTGACGGAGTAGCGCTTTTCGTTCGAGAACGCGAGGATACTGTATTTGCCGGCTCGCGCGTTTTCGAGAGCCACATTGCCGGCGGGATCCACAGGTTGGAATCCCCGTACTTGCCCGTGAGAATCCTCCATGCCGACGTACAGTTGCTTTGGAAGTTGCGACTGGCGCGACATTTGCACCGTAAATTTTACTGTAGCGGCCGGCTGGGACTGAGAGCCGTCAATCTCCTGGCCATCCCTGGTCAAGTTCATTTCCATGGCTTCCTGCATTTGCCCGGTGGTGGGATCTACCATGTGTAGGGCGTACCGCCCCGCGGGCACCCCCGTCACCTCGAAAACGCCGGGGCTAATCTGCTGCGCGCCCTCGGCTCCAAAGAATTCAACGTTGTTGAAAACGCGTTTCTCAAGCACGGGAGGACCGACGAGACGCTCGGGATCCTGCGGCACGCGGACGATAAAGTGCAGGACGGGGACGGGATTCAGATGAATATCCACCTGGGAGTGGCCGCCGGCGTGGACAGCGATTGCGGTGGCGCTTTGCGAGTCGGTGGCTCCATTGTAGTAGGTGGTTGGATAAGCGACCTCCAAGGCTGACGGTACTCCGCGCTGAGGATTATTTCCGGCCGGCAAGGAAGAAAACTTGTGCACGGCGTACCAGGGTTTGGCCGTCACGGAAACGAAATAGTCGCCCGGGGGCAAGGCGGCGAACTCGTAGTAGCCCTGGTCATCGGTCGCATCGGAGTTGAACGACATGGTGCGCTTCAAGCCGGCGGCACGATTCTCAACGTATAGCGCAACGTTTGCACCACGAACTCCTTCGCCGGTTTCGTCCAGGACTTTTCCGCTAAGGATGGCCACTGGAGTCAGCTTCATCAGCAGATTTTCGGAATCCAGTGCGGGCCCGGTAACAATGGCGGTGGAGAATTGTTCATGCTGCTGGTAAAAGGCATTAAGGAATCCGCGGCGCGCTGCGAACAGAGAAAACTTGCCGCGAGGCAGTCCGGTAAAAGCGAAATGGCCATTTTCGGTGGTGAGCACGGACAACCGATTGGCTTGATTGGCGGTGTCGACCAGCAATACGCGAGTGCGGTCCAGCGGAGAGCCGGTCAACTCATTGACGACCGTGCCGGAGATCCTGAAGGTGGATTCTGAGCCCGCGGCAGCCGAGTGCACGGGCGCCCCTTGCGCGCCGGCGAAATCGGACAAAATGAACGGCGCGATCGCCAAGCAGATAGTGGCGCGGCGAATCATGGAAGCACGCTGCATGATATTTACTCCGTCACGCTGATCAATTCCAAGGGCAGATGCAACTTCTGGTCCGCCACAACGTGGATGATCTGGATCTTCGAGTCGTATTTTTTCAGGAACTGTTCATTCTCATAGTCGGTATCGGCGAACGGATGGTCGAGAGCCATCGCTGCGTAGGTGCCAGGTGGAAGTTGTGAGATCGCGAATGCCCCTTCGGAATTGACCGAAAGAAGACGAATGGAATCCCGTTCGCGATCCTTGGGAATCAGAAGAACGGTTTGTTGAGATTGCGCGGCTTCGCCGGAAGCGACGGCGTTGTGGGATGACTCAACGGTGCCTTCAATTTCGGCGCCGTCGTCGCGGATGGTGAGTTCGATAGGAGGGATAGATGCCCCTAAACCGACAACCAACGGCTGGCGAAGCAAATCCGTGCCTCCTGAAGTTACCGCTGCGGCATAGCCTGGGCCGGATGCCGTGGTGTTGACGCGGTAGCGCCCCGGCTGGACATTTTCAATGACCAGCGATTCGTCATCCGGTCCGGTCGGAGGTCGTATCGAGACAGGTGTAGCGAGGCCGAATGGTTCGTCGGGCTCCAGGAGGACTTGCAAATAGCTGGGCCTGCGATTGGGGAGCGCGGGATTGTTTGGGTCCATCTGCGCTGGCATGACCTCGGCGTGTTGAAACTGTTCGGTAAGTTTCACGGTAACGGAGGAGGCCGGAACCAGGATTATCGAAGCGCCAGCAAATGGGGCCCAGCGCACCGTGAAATTCAACATACCCGATAGCGCATTCGGTCCGTAGCTGCTGACCAGCAGGGAATAAGTGCCGTCCGGTAACGAACCCTGGATCTGGGCTGCTTGCGAGTTATATCCCAGAGAAAACCCCGGTCCCGGATGACCCTGCGGCCATACTTTCACGTCAGCCTGTCCGTTCGCCACGGGATCCTGCAATCCTACCTTGACCGGGTAGTAGGGTTTCCTGACCGGAGACATGGAAGGCTGGAATGTTTGCCCGGCCTCCAGGTGAATTATTTCGGCAGAATCGAAATCCGCAGCGGCGGGATAATAAAACGGAGGATAACCAAACACGGGTCCCTCCGGATTGACAGTAAGAGGATCACGATCCATTTGCTCGAGGGTAAACAATTTGTAATATCCGGGGGAAAGATCAGCGATGCGAAACTCGCCGTTAGCTCGCGTGGAAACGGTGCCAGCCTGTTCCCATTGCTGACGGCGCTCTCTGACAACGCGACGGTAAACCTGCACTGGAATTCTGTCTGATCCATCGGAGCCGGGGATCAGAACGCGGCCGACAATGCGCGCCTCGGGCACCAGAGCGATGGTGAGGTCCTTGCGGGAAGGGCCGGCGGGAATGATTTCAGGCTGGACCATGGCAAGGTATCCGTTTTTGCGCGCCAGCAGCCAGTTGGGCCTAATTGGGCTCCTTCTGAAGGACCCTCTGTCGAGAGTCTGAGCCTGATCTGTAGCCGCAGGATCGGGAGGGGCGTTGTTCTCGGGCGGCGGTGCCGGTGGAAAAATGAATTCAAAACGGCCGCGATCATCGGTCATGGCGGCGAAGGCGTTGTCCTCCGAGAAGACTACCGCGCGACTGATGGGCTCACGGGTGATCGAATTGATGACGACGCCGCGAACACGATCGGTGGGGTCTTTGCTCAGACCCGTGGGAGCGATACTTTGAGCGAGTAACGTCGCAGAGCTGCCTGGAGAGACAAGTACCAACGCAAGAAGCATGACCTTGCGTAGGTATCCTAGAATCGTGCGACAGAATCTTCGAGTGCACATGACACTTATCAAAATTCGGATGTCAGATTCCGCAATGGCGACGAATGGTCCCTCATATTCGTCTGCCTAGCGATTGCGACGGAGAAGCGTGAAGAGCCCGACCGCCTCGAGCGCTATGAAAGCGACGGAGAAAACATAATAAACAGCGCGGAGTTTGGGCCATAACCAAGCGGGCGCGCTGTCGGAGAACTTATCGCTCCAGGTTTCATGGAGACGTGGCGGACTGACCGCTCCGGTGGCATCAGGCTTCCATCCCGCAGCAATCCAAGTCGCTCTTAGATTAGAGAAGAGTACGGCGGCGATGGCGATGCGCATGACGGATGGTCCGCTAGCCAAGCCGTCCATCGCATATAGAACGAAAACCGCTGCCGCGGCAAAAGGGCTGTGCTCGCGAACACCTACGCCGCCCAAGTAAAAAAATAGCAGTACAACCGCGCCGATGATCTGATGGCCGGTGAGGAAGGAAAGCGCGAATGACAAGACGGCGACGAAGCTGCAAATCCAAAATCCCTGAGTACCTAGATACTCGACATCATCGGCCGACTGAATGGCGGGCCAGAACAGACTTTTAAGGCGGCCTTCCGTCCGGGGAGCGGAATCGGATAATTCCAAGGTTTGCATGGCGGGATTATTAGTTACGTTAATAGGTATGTCAATTGAAGATAACCTAACAGGTCCATCGAAACCCGGGTCTATCGACTGACCTATCGGTCTGGCGCTCGCCCAATGCTTTCAGTCGCAGCGATGGGTCGTGACCCGATGGCGAGATGGCGACGCCTGTACCACGGGAGTGTTGCGGGAGTTTTTGCGAGGCGCCTATACTGGCAGTGAATCAGCGTTCGCTTTTGAAACAGGCACAATTCTGTCCGTGCGGCGTTTTATAGCGCACAGCAGAAAACTGTAGGGTCAGGACCAAACGCGCGTGGAGGAAGTAAAGCAATTTCCGGCTGTTGATCGCCGCCGCAACGTGGCTGTTCCTTACGAACAGCGCGAGGCCGGTGAGGTCGCCGTTTTCCAGGAGTTGGGGAAGGCGCTGACGTCGTCGCTGCAGCTCGATCAGGTTCTCCGCACCATCATGGAGAAGATTGACGAATTTCTGCGCCCGGAAAACTGGTCGCTGCTGCTGCTGGATGAAGCCAAGCAAGAATTATATTTTGAGCTGGCCGTTGGCAAAGCTTCGCCGGCGCTGAAAGATGTGCGCATAAAGATTGGCCAGGGCATCGCGGGATGGGTGGCGCAAAACGGAGAGACCGTGGTGGTCCCGGACACGGCGAAGGACACGCGGTTTTTCGGGAAGATTGACGAGAAGACTAAAACCGAAACGCAAAGCATCGTCGCTGTCCCTGTCAAATTTCGCGACACCTGCCTGGGCGTGATCGAGTTGATCAATTGCGTGGGGCCTGAGGGATTCGATCCTCGCGATTTGAAATTGCTGGAAGCTTTGTCGGACTTTGCGGCCATCGCGCTGGAAAACGCGCGGCATGTGAAGAGGATTCACGAGCTGACCATTACCGACGATTGTACGACGCTCTATAACGCGCGGCACATGGGCTTCATTCTTGACACCGAGATTTACCGCTCGCAGCGATACAACTATGAATTTTCGCTGGTGTTCATTGATCTCGACCATTTTAAGCAAGTAAATGATACGCACGGGCACCTGGTGGGCTCGCGACTGCTGGCGGAAATCGGTAATGCGCTGAAAAATCGCTGTCGGTTGATCGATTTTGCGTTTCGCTACGGCGGCGACGAGTTTGTTTTGCTGCTGCCGCAGACTTCGAAAGAAAATGCGCTTAATGTGGCGCGGCGGCTGCACCGGCTGGTTCGCGAAACAATCTGGCTGGCGAGTGAAGGCTTAAATATTCACGTCACGCCGAGCCTGGGCGTGGCTTCGTACCCGGTGGATTCGAAGACCAAAGAAGGACTGCTGCACCTCGCGGATGAAGCCATGTACCTGGTGAAGAACACCAATCGCGATAGCGTGGCGGCGGCGAATATGGGGATTCTTGCCGATACGGTTGCGAATCCGGTAGGTGTGACAGGCAGCCACGAAGCCAAAGCGGCCGAATAGGCACTCTCCGGAGTGAGTCTTTTCCTGCTTGCCAACTTCTATACAGGCCCCGAAAAGTTTGTTTAACTTGAAACATGAAACGTAGCGAAGCGGCGCGTTACGCGCGCTGGTCTGCCGCTCTGGCGCTGCTGCTGGCGTTCATCACCGTTGGAGTGTATCTGCAGCACGGCCTTGTCGCGCGCATCCAAAAAGGGAAGGCCCCGCCCGCACCGGCGAACAACGTAGAGCGTCAATCCAACGGTCTCACTTTCTCCAAAATGGATGGCGAACGCAAAGTTTTTACGGTAGAAGCGTCCAAGTCCACCGAATATCGCGATCAGGATGCCAGCCTGCTGGAAGAAGTAAAGATCACCATCTTCGGATCGCATAGCGAGCGCCACGACACCATCCGCACGCGGAGTTGCCAATATTCCAAAGGCAATGGCTCTATTGTGTGCAGCGGCGTGGTGCAGATCGATTTGCAAAGCGCTGCCGCCGCGGAGTTGGCGGCTCATCGTACAGGAAATGAAAGGGCGCAACCGGCGGCGCACGTGGAAACCCGCAACGTGAAGTTCGAGCAGGCCAGTGGCATTGCGCGTACGGAGGAGCGTGTCACCTTCACGTTCCCTGAGGGCACAGGCGAAGCGGCGGGAGTGGAATACAACTCGCAGCTGGGAGTGCTGCAATTGCTGCATGACGTGAAAATGTCGCTGCGACAAACCGGCGGACCGAAAGGCGCGGCCGGACAGGAAGTGCATGTCAGCGGGTCGAGCCTGGATTTTAACCGGGACACGCGTTTGTTGCGGCTGTTCGGTCCGGCTCACGCGGAGAGCCCCATCGCAAAACTGGACGCCGGCGAAATCACATTGAACTTGGACGAAGACTATCGCGCACAAAAAGTGCTGGCCACGGCAGGAGCACTTGGCAAGAAGCCAAACGCGGTCTCGTCGGCAGCAAGCGGAGCAATGACGCTGAGTGCGAATGTGATTACGGCGTGGTTCGATGCAGACGGTTGGCTAAAAAAACTGGACGCCGCAGGCAAAGTGGACGGCTCGCGAAAATCAGGCTTCGAAGAGGACGAGTTTACCGCCGCGAATTCTTCAATAGAACTGTGGCCCGAAATCACCGAGCCGAAGCAAATGAACATGAGTGGCAACGTAGCCATAAAAACGTCGGCGAAGAATGGCCAGGCGCGCCTGCTGGAAACGGACAAGCTGCGCATGGATTTTACCGAGGGCCGCGATGACCGCCCGAGCCGCCCGAAGCGCGCCGAGACCTTAGCGGTGGGCACCATTCAATGGATCAATTCCCCAGCCGACGGGAATGGCGATGGGAAAACTGGCGATGCGCGCACCAGGTTGCGAGCGGACAGATTTATTCTCGACTTCGCGGAGGGCGCGGCGTCGGAGTTATCTGCCACCGGAAACGTGCAAGCCGAGCGCACCGTGCCTGGCGGAACTCCGCAAATTTCCAGCGCCCAGCGTGGGAGAGTGCAGCTGGCGGCCGGCGCAGGTTGGACGCAGATCGATCTGGATGGCGACGTTAAGCTCAAGGATGGAGATCGCAGCGGGCAGGGCGACCACGCCACAGCGTTACGCGCTGCTGAATCCATGACGCTCACAGGCCACGCCGTGGTGCGCGACGCTTCCAGCGAGACAAGCGCGGCAAAAATAAATTTCCAGCAAGCTACCGGAGACATCAGCGCCGACGGTGGCGTGCGCTCTTCCACGATTCCGGGGAAGAATGCGACGCCGCAATTCTCCAACGGGCCCGCCACCATTGCAGCCGCCACGATGCAGGGAAACGCCAAGACCGGGCGAGTGCTTTACAGCGGGCACGCCCGGCTGTGGCAAGCGGACTCAGTGCTCGAAGCCGATTCGATTGAGCTGCTGCAGAAAACACGGCAGCTGAACGCCAAAGGCAATGTCCGTGCTGTTTTTCCTCAGGCCCCGAAGCGGGAGCCCGCCACCGTGGCGGCGAGCGCCAAGCAGCCGCGGAAGACTAACCTGTGGCACCTGGCCGCCAAATCGCTGACTTACGAAGACCTCGAAGGCCGCGCGCAACTGGAAGGAAACGTAGTGGTGCAATCGGAGGCCCAGCGCATACGCAGCGGCCTGCTGGATCTATATTTCAAGCCAGCGGCTGTGGTTCAACAAGGCCGGGCGCCGTCAAACGCGCCTGCCGGCGCTCAAGAAATCAGCCGCGCGGTCGGGACCGGGGGCGTCACCGTCGAAGAGCAGTCGCGAAAAGCCACCGCTGAACGCGCCGAGTACACCGCCGCCGACGGAAAATTTGTCATGAGCGGCGGGAATCCCACGCTTTTTGACGGCACGCAAGGGACCACTACGGGCCGTCAATTGACCTTCTTTTTAGCGGATGATACGATCATCGTCGATTCAGAAAATGGCTCGCGTACCCTGACGAAACACCGAGTCGAGAAATGAAGAGGTATGCTGAATCTCCAAGCTGTTGAATTAAGTAAGACTTATCGCGGCCGGAAAGTGGTCGACGACGTGCAGTTGGAGATTGGCCAGGGTGAAGTCGTGGGGTTGCTCGGCCCCAACGGCGCGGGAAAAACTACTACATTTTATATAATGGTGGGGCTGACGCGCCCCGACTCCGGACATGTCTTGCTTAACGGGGAAGAAATCACCGACCTTCCCATGTACCTGCGGGCCCGCAGCGGAATCAGCTACCTCCCTCAAGAACCCTCGGTTTTTCGGCAACTTACCAGTGAAGAAAACCTGTTGGCGGTGCTGGAAACGCTGCCACTAACCCCTGAACAGCAGCGCGACCGCCTCGAAGAGTTGCTCGCTCAAATGGGGCTGGAAACGGTGCGCACAAGCAAGGCCTATGTATTGTCTGGCGGAGAGCGCCGCCGCCTGGAAATCGCGCGATCTTTGACCCTGTCGCCGTCTTTCATTCTTTTGGACGAGCCCTTTTCAGGCATTGATCCCCTGACCGTCAAAGACCTGCAGGAGACGATTCGCGATCTGAGCCGTTCGGGAATTGGCGTTTTGATCACCGACCATAACGTGAGGGAAACACTGAACGTAACGGATCGTGCGTACATCGTGAATCATGGGAAAATAATGGCGCAGGGCACTCCTGAGGCTCTGAGCAACGATGCGGAAGTCCGCCGGGTGTATCTGGGCGACCATTTCCGTTTGAATTAGGGTGGGCATGCAGAGGGCCAAATAGAATGGCGTGGCAGGGACTAAAACTAAACCTAAGGGTGTCGCAGAAGCAGATCCTGACGCCCGGTTTGGTGCAGATGGTCAGCGTTCTGGCGCTGAATCGTCTGGAACTGCGCGAGATGATCAACCAGGAAATGATCGCCAATCCGGTCCTGGAAGAGCTGAGCGAAGAGCCTACCCAGACGGACAACTACAGCGACGAGAATTTTCTTAAGGCCGAAACCGAAAAAGTTCCCGAAAAGCCCGAAGCGAATCCGTTTGATGAATTCGATGTGGGGAGCTTTTTCAATCAATACCTGGACACCGGCGGTGATGGTGGCAAGTCTCAGGAGCGTGAAGTCTCGGAGCGGCCCTCGTTCGAAAAGTTCCTGTCCTCTGCCAGTGGGCTGACGGAGCATCTTACCTGGCAACTTAGCGTGACGATTTGCTCGGACATCGTGAAAGAGTTGGCGGAAAGCATCATCGGGAATCTGGATGAGAATGGTTACCTGACGGCCTCCACCGAAGAGCTTTCTCAGAACGGCAAATATTCGCAGGACGATCTGGACGATGCGCTTGCAGTCGTGCAGGACTTCGATCCGATCGGCGTGGGCGCGCGCGATTTGCGGGAGTGCCTGCTGCTGCAGATCAAGGCGTTTGATCCGCAAAACACCTTGGCGCAGCAAATCGTGTCGGACCATCTGAAGCAGGTGCAGGGCAATCAATTGAAGGAAGTGGCGCGCGCGTTGAATCGCCCGCTGGAAGTGGTGAAGCGCTCCCTGGAAGTTATCAAGAAACTCGATCCCCGTCCCGGTTTGCGCTACAACAAGACGGAGCCGCGACTGGTCGAGCCCGATGTTTACTTTCGAAAAGTGGACGACCAGTGGGTGGCTTTCCTGAATGAAGATGATATGCCGCAGTTGCGGCTGAGCCCTACGTACCGGCGTTTGCTGGTGAAAGACGCTTCTGATCGCGATGTACGTAACTACGTGAAGGAACGGTTCACGGCGGCGATCCAATTGATGAAAAATATCGAGCAGCGCAAGCACACGATTCTACGCGTGTGCCAATCGATCATCGCGCGGCAGGGCGAATTTCTGGATCACGGCCAGGACGCGCTGAAACCCATGATGATTAAAGAAGTGGCCGAAGAAGTTGGCGTGCATCCTTCGACGGTCAGCCGCGCGGTGGCCAGCAAATACGCACACACGTCTCAAGGCGTGCTGGAGTTGCGATCTTTCTTCAGCGAATCGGTAAACGGGCCGGAGGGCGGCGCAATGTCGCTGCTCACGCTGAAGCGCGTGGTCAAAAAAATGATTGAAGAGGAAGACGGCACCAAGCCGCTGACCGACGAACAGATTGCCAAGAAACTTGACGACGCCGGAATCCATGTCACGCGGCGTACGGTGGCGAAATATCGCGAAGATATGCGCATCCCCAGCACACATCAACGCCGAGTGAAGAGTTAGGCCGCGCCGCCTGTGAAACGAACGCCGGCCAGACATGATTCGCGCCACCTGGTCGTTCTCACCGGACTCTCCGGCTCCGGAAAAAGCACCGTATTAAAAGCATTCGAAGATATGGGCTTTTATTGCGTGGACAATCTCCCGGTCGAGCTGATGCCGGTGTTTGCGGAGTTGCATGCCGCCAACGAGGGGGATTTTGCCCGGGCCGCGCTGATGATAGACGCGCGCGAGGGTCGACAGTTGCAGAAATTGCCGCCGCTATTGAAACATTTGCGCAAGGATCATCCGATTACGCTGGTCTTCATCGAAGCTAACGATGATGCGCTGCTGAGGCGCTACAGCGAGACGCGGCGGCCGCATCCGCTGGGCAAAGATTTTTCGGTGCGCGAAAGCCTGGAGCACGAGCGCGCGTTGATGGCGCCGATCCGCAAGCTGGCCGACGTGGTAATCGACAGCACCCAGTTTAATGTTCACGAGCTGCGCCATTTTGTTACGCAGCGTTTTAAGACTCCCGACAAACACCCGCTGATGGTGTCGGTGGTGAGTTTTGGTTTTCGCTACGGCGTGCCGACGGACGCCGACCTGGTTTTTGACGTACGGTTCCTGCCCAATCCGCACTTCGTGCCACGCCTCCGGGAATTCACCGGTAAGGATCCTAAGGTGCGGCGCTACATTCGTTCGTTCCCGCAAACGGGGGAATTTTTGCGGCGCATCGAGAGCCTGCTTACGTACTTGATTCCGCACTACATCCGCGAGGGGAAGAGTTATCTGACCATTGCGTTCGGATGTACCGGCGGGAAACACCGTTCGGTGATGATGTCGGAATCCATCAAGAAGTCCATGGGCAAGCATGGAGTGGTTACTGCCAAAGTTGTGCATCGGGACATCGAGAAGTAGGCGCTGCGAATGCCGGCGGTGGCAGACGTTCCGCGAGCGTCCCGTAACTTGACACACCAACGGACGGCGAATAGCGTACCAAGAGATTTGTTCGGGAGTCAGCAGCGTGGCATCGTTGTTCTCACCGCAACTGAAACGTTTGTTGAATTACGTGCGGCCCTACTCATTTCGTCTGGGCGCGGGCATTTTACTGCTCGCTTTCGTGGCCCTTGCCGAAGGTGGGGTGGCGTTGATGGTGGCCCCGGCGGTGGATCGCGTTTTGAACCCTGCCGCGGTGGGTTCGATGCTGGCCCTGGTGAAATTGCCCTGGTCTGGTCACACAATTTATCTCAACGATTTTTTTCCGCCGAGAATACACAACGTCTGGACGGTTTTTACATTCACTCTGTTGATTCTTTATGTTTCCAAGGCCGTCGCTGAATACCTGGGCACTACCGAAATACAATACGTGGGTCAGTCGGCCGTTACCGATTTACGTAATCAGGTCTACGCCCGGCTGATTCGGCAACCCATGGGATTTTTTCAACACAATCCCACCGGGCGCTTGAATTCCACGGTCATCAACGACGTTGAACGGACCCGCATCGCCCTCAGTGAATATCTCGCCGACCTGTTTCAGAAAGGTTTTACATTTCTTGTTTTCGTCACCGTGCTGCTGGTGGTGAACTGGAAAATGGCGCTGGGTGCGGCGTTTCTCCTGCCATTGGTCATTCTTCCGGTCAGCAAATTCGGCCGCAAGATTCGGCGTTCGGCGGAAAACAGCCAGAACCGGCTGGGGGACCTCAGCCAGATTTTGCAGGAAACGGTGAGCGGCAATCGGGTCGTGAAAGCTTTTGGTATGGAGCAGTTCGAGATTGGCAAGTTCCGCGCAGCTTCGCGCAGGTTGCTGCGCGAGAACATGCGTTGGGTGCGTGCGGCGGTAATTACTTCGCCGCTGATGGATTTACTTGGGGCCATCGTTATTCCGTTGTTGCTGTTGTATGCCCGCGGCCAGATTCAGCACGGCATCATGACCACCGGGCAATTCTTTACTTTTATTTACGCCATGTTCAACGCCTATATGCCGCTGAAGCGAATGGGTAATGTCTACCAGCAATTCCAGGCGGCGCAGGGCGCCAGCACGCAGGTTTTTGCTTACCTGGACCTGGAACCGGAAAATATCGAGCAGGCCGGCGCAATAATCCTGGCGCCATTTTCACGCGAAATCGAATTTGACCGGGTTAGCTTCAGCTACACGGCGGGTTCGGCCATGGTTTTGCAAAACGTAACGATGAAAGCGCGCAAAGGAGAGGTCATCGCTTTTGTAGGCTCGAGCGGTGCGGGCAAAACGACGCTGGTAAATCTTCTACCGCGTTTTCACGAAGTTACTTCGGGGGCTATCCGCCTGGATGGCACGGACATCCGCGAAGTGACCATCCGCTCTTTGCGGGACCAGATCGCCATGGTCGCGCAGGAAAATATTCTGTTTTACGATACGGTATGGAACAACATTTGTTACGGCCTGACAGGTGTTGCGAAAGAACGCGTGGTGGCCGCGGCGCAGGCTGCACTGGCTCATGATTTCATCAGTGAGCTACCGCAGGGTTACGACACCCTGGTCGGCGAGCGGGGCACCAGGTTAAGCGGAGGGCAGCGGCAGCGTATTGCTATCGCTCGCGCGATTCTGAAAGATTCACCGATTTTGATTCTTGATGAGGCCACGTCTGAGCTGGACGCCGAATCCGAAATGTTTGTGCAAAAAGCCCTCGCCAACTTGATGACCGGCCGCACTACCCTGGTGATTGCTCATCGTCTCGCCACCATCCGCCGCGCCGACCGCATCATGGTGCTGGAAGACGGGCAGATTCGCGAAAGTGGAACGCACACGGAGTTGATTGCCCGCGGAGGAACTTACGCGCGATTGCACGATATTCAGTTCGCTGACGATGACATGCTCGCGCCGGCACGATTGTCGTCCGAAAATGGAAGTATCAAGCCGCAAATACTATGAGCCAAAACCCGGCAGCAAACAGAAAAGCAGAATGTTTTTCGATGACCGGTTATGCGCAGGCGCGCGCGGAGACGCCCGACCTGGCATTGCGCGTCAACGTTAAAAGCGTGAACCACCGCTTCCTCGATCTGAAAATGAGATTGGCCGAGGGCCTGGAAATGTTCGAGCCGCGGCTTCGTCAAGCGGTGCGAGAACGAATTCATCGCGGCCACGTGGAAATTCAGGTAGCCGCCGAGCCGCGAAGTGCCGCCACTATTCAGGTAAATCAGGAATTAGTGAAAGCTTATCTTCGCGCTGCGGAAACACTGCGGCAGGAAACGCGCGCCGCCGCCGACGTGGATGTGGTCGCGTTGCTTCGTTTACCCGGCGTGATCTGTGGGTTGGGGGTGGCGGCGCCGCAAAATGAAGAGAGTGTGGAACAACTCGGACGCGCGCTGGAAGACTGCCTGCGGGAGGCGCTGGGAAAGCTAGATGAGATGCGCCGCGCAGAAGGTGCGCACCTGGTCGACGAGCTGCAAAAACGCCTGACGAAAATTGAAGGTGAAGCTGACCAGGTGCGGGTGCTGGCGGAAACTTTGCGTCCGGCGTTTGCGCGACGGCTGGAAGCCAGACTAAAAGAACTATTGGGCGGCGTGGCGCTGGAGCCTGCCCGGCTTGCGCAGGAAGCCGCGCTGCTCGCCGAACGCAGCGACATCAGCGAAGAACTGGAGAGGTTGCGCAGCCACGTGTCACAATTTGCGAACCTGCTTCGCGGCGCCGGCGAGATAGGAAAGAAACTTGATTTTCTGTTGCAGGAGATGCACCGCGAAGCCAACACGCTGCTTTCCAAAACGCCCGGAGTTGATAGCGAAGCTCTGGCTATCACCGGCCTGGCTCTCGAAATCAAATCGGATATCGAGAAATTGCGCGAGCAGGTCCAGAACATCGAATGAGCGCTGGCGCAAAAATCGAGCCGCTGGTAATCATTATCTCCGGGCCGTCCGGGTCCGGAAAATCCACGCTGGTGCAAAAAGTTCTGGAAATGCCAGGCACCATGCCCTCTATCTCATGTACTACCAGGGGGCGTCGCGCGACCGAGGCGAGTGGGAAGTGCTATGATTTTGTCACGGAGTCAGAATTTGGCGAGATGATCGCCCGCGGGGATTTTCTTGAATACGCCCGCGTTTTTGGCCGCCACTCTTACGGCACGCCGAAAAAGTGGCTCACGGAATCGCGCAAGACCGGATTGGACCTGGTGCTTGAAATAGATGTCCAGGGCGCTTCGCAGGTGAAGCAGCAGTTGCCGGAATCAGTGGCAATTTTTATTTTGCCGCCTTCGCGTGAAGAACTTGAGCGGCGCTTGCGTTCGAGGGGCCAGAATTCAGATGATGATATAGCGCGCCGGCTGGCCAAGGCTCGTGACGAGATCGCGGAGTTTGGAAAATATTACGATTTTTGCGTCGTCAATGAAGATGTGGAGCAGGCGGGACGCGAAGTGCAGGCAATTGTAACAGCGCTGCGCTGCAAGAAGGCGCGGCGGCAGGACCGGGTAGAACAACTTCTGGCATCGTTTGGGGGAGACTAAAAATGAATGTGCTGACCAAAGCTCCGGGGAGCCAGTTTGCATATGTCGTGCTGGCGGCAAGACGCGCCAGGCAGATCATGGCTGGTGCACCACCGCTGGTAGAAAATCCACGCACGCTGAAAGCTACGCGCATTGCCGTGGAAGAGCTCGATCACAGTTTGCTAGAGTACGATTTCGTCGAGCCCGATTCCATCGACACCGATAAGGACGGCAACAAGCGCCGGAAGTAGCCGCGCTGCCAGCGCCATGCGAATCACGATGGGTGTGACCGGGGGAGTCGCCGCGTATAAGGCTGCGGAACTGGTGCGCCTGTTGCAGCAGGACGGCTTCAGCGTGGAAGTGGTCATGACCCGCGGTGCGCGCGAGTTCATCACGCCGCTCACTTTTGCCGCGCTGACCGGGCAGAAAGTTATCACCGAGCTATTTGGCAATTCCACTGATGAGGCCAATCTGGATAGTGCGATTGAACACATCGCGGTGGCCCAGCGCACCGATTTGCTGCTGGTTGTTCCCGCCACCGCCGACATTCTCGCAAAATTTGCGCGCGGCATCGCGGACGATTTCCTCAGTACTTTGTATCTTGCTACCACCGCCCCGGTGATTGTAGCTCCCGCGATGAACGTGAACATGTGGAATCACCCTGCGACGCGCGCGAATGTCACCACGCTGCGCGAACGCGGCGTGCATGTTGTTGAGCCTGACGAAGGTTATCTGGCCTGCGGCATGGTGGGCGCCGGACGGCTGGCTGGGCACGGAGAAATTTTGGCCGCCGTGAAGTCCGTGCTGCACACGCAGCAGGATCTGTCCGGTGAAACTATTCTGGTTACCGCCGGGCCGACTTGTGAAGACCTCGATCCGGTTCGCTATTTGACGAACCGCTCTTCCGGGAAAATGGGTTATGCGATCGCGGAAGCTGCGGCACGCCGTGGTGGCAGAGTGGTATTGGTGAGCGGGCCGACATCGCTGAACACGCCGGATAACGTTCGCCGCGTAGATGTGCGCACTTCCGAGCAGATGCACCGTGCGGTGAAAACCGAATTCGAAGCGTGCAGCATCGGAATTTTTGCCGCCGCAGTTGCTGACTATCGCGCGGCAGAGAAGCAAACGGAAAAAATGAAAAAGTCGGGCGATTCGCTGGCGCTGCATCTTGTTCCGACGGCCGATATTTTGCAGGACGTCGCCCAAAACAAAGGTGACAGGTTGGTCGTGGGTTTTGCGGCGGAGACCGGCGATGTTGCGCAGAACGCGCGTAAGAAGCTGGCGGGTAAAAATCTCGATTTTATCGTGGCAAATGACGTTACCGCAGAAGGCGCAGGCTTCGATCATGACACCAACGTCGTTTCGCTCTTCTTGCGCGATGGGCGCGAAGTGTCTCTGCCCAAAATGAGCAAATCCGATGTGGCGCAGCGCATCCTGGACGAGGTCTTGCGCCTGCGAAGCAAGCAGCGAACCAGGCAGGCTACAAGGCTTTCGGCGGTCTGATTTCGACTATGGCCGGACGCCTCCCCGAACAGCTGCAGCAAAAACTCTCTTCCCGCCTGAGGTTTTATCAGGATATCGGCATCAGTGAATTTTTTCGCAACCGGGTCATGGGCTCCTCGATCCTGCCGGAGCAATTTCTGCAATTCGAAACGACCAATACCACTGCGTTTTCTTACGAGGCCGCTGAAACGATGATCGATTCGTCCGCACCGATTCCGTCGATAACGGCCGCGCCGAAGTTAATGGAAGGCACTCTGCAGACCATTCGCGAAGATATCGGCGATTGCATCCGCTGCAAGCTGCACAAGGGGCGCAACAAGATTGTTTTTGGCGATGGCAGTCCGAAAGCGAGATTACTTTTTATCGGCGAAGGCCCCGGGCGCGATGAGGACCTGCAAGGGTTGCCATTTGTGGGCCGCGCTGGCAAGTTGCTCACGCAGATGATCGAGGCGATGGGGCTACAGCGGAGCGACGTGTACATCTGTAATGTGGTGAAGTGCCGCCCGCCGGAAAATCGCGCGCCGGAAAAGGATGAAGTGGCGGCGTGCTCCCCATTTCTGTTTCGCCAGATCGATCTGGTGGCGCCGCAGGTGATTGTTTGTCTGGGCAGCATCGCTGCGCAAACGATTCTGGAAACTACGCGCGGCATTTCACAGTTTCGCGGCCAGTGGCTGGAGTTTCGCGGGCGGAAACTTATGGCGACGTACCATCCCGCCTATCTGCTGCGGAATCCGGCCGCGAAAAGCGAAGTGTGGAAGGATCTGCAAAAAGTGATGGCCGAACTTGGCCTGGAAGTGAAAAAGAGCAAGCCTGCACAGGCTTGAAGTTTTCACTCATTCACGCCAAAAATTAATTTACTCCCTCCGTGCAATCTGCAATGGAATGAGAAACTAACTTCATGGGAATTCTGCTGGGGCTGCTCACGGCTCTCACGTGGGGCGGTTCGGATTTTCTGGCGCGCTTCGCCACTCACCGCATCGGCACGCTGCGCGCCATGTTTTATATGCAGGCTACAGGCCTGGTACTGCTCAGCATTTGCCTGCCGTGGCTGGGCGGCTGGGGACATCTGCATGACGGCTCTGGCTGGCAACCGTGGGCCTGGGGAGTTTTCGCCGGTTGTATCAACGCATTTTCCACGCTGACGCTTTACCGCTCTTTCGAGGTTGGAAAAATGGCGGTGGTCGCACCTCTATCGGCCAGCTATCCGGCGCTTACGGTAATTTTGTCTTTGCTTTCCGGCGAACGCCTGACCATTGCGCGCGCCGCCGGAATTGTCTGCACCATGCTGGGGATCGTGCTGGTCGCTCGCGGTGAAGAGACTCCGCACAAGGACGACGTGGAAGGAAACAGACGCAGCGGCAAAGGGGTGGGCTGGGCGCTGTGTTCCGCGCTGGGATTCGGAGTGCTTTTCTGGCTGCTGGGAAACCGCATTGTGCCGCGCGTCGGGGCACCGCAAACCGTATGGATGATCCGGCTCACGTGTGTATTCATCACCGGAGTAATTTTGCTATTGGCGAAGCAGCCCATCGCGTTGCCGCGCGGCCCGATCCGCTGGTACGTGTGGGGCATGGGCTTGCTGGACACGGGGGCGTTCGTGGTCAGCAATCGCGGGATGCAGTTGGAGCAAGTCGCCGTCGTCAGCGTGCTCGGTTCGCTTTACGGCGCGGTCACCGTGGGCCTGGCGGCAATTTTCTTGAGAGAGCACGTTGCCAAATGGCAGTGGGCGGGCATTGCTACCATTTTTGCGGGTATTTTGCTGATTAGTCTGTAGCCTCTGGTTCCTTTACGCTGGTGACAATTTCGAATTCGCATCGCCTGCTAAACTGACGGCGTCAAATGAAAGAGTCCTTCTGCAACGTTGCTCTGCCGGTGCCGCTGCGAACGACGTTTACCTACGCAGTGCCGGATGCTTTTCGCGAATCGGCGCTTCCCGGCAGCCGCGTGCTGGTTCCGTTCCGCAACAAGTCCATAGTCGGTGTGATCACTGAACTTCCCGAACGCGCACCGGAAAAAACAAAAATCCGCGACATTTCCAGGGTTCTAGACATTATTCCTGCGTTGACTCCCGCGCTTTTGGAACTGGGGCACTGGATCTCCGGCTACTACCTTGCGCCCGTGGGCGAGGTTTTTCGCGCCATGCTTCCGCCCATCACCGAACTGCGCGCGCAGCAGCAAATTGTCATCACGGACGCGGGAAGGCGTTTAGTTAAAGAAAGTGCAGGGGCGCTGAGCCGCGATCTTGAACCGCTGGAAACTTCGCTGCTGTCGAAATTATTGGCCAAAGAGGGCAGTTTGCCCGCGGCCGCGTTGGAGAAACTTTGCGTAAACGCGACGGTCCTGCAGCGATTGAGTCGCCGCGGCCTCGTCGAGATTCGCCAGAGCCTGCTGGCGCGCAGGCAAAGAACACAAACCATTCTGGCGTGGCGAAGCGCTGAAGCGCCGGAAGCTTCGGCCAAGATTCAGCCTACTGCGGAAAAGCCTTCCACGCGTGGGCTCCAAGGAAGAGCGCTGGAAAAATTCAGGGAACAATCCAGACGGGTTCGGGATTTGTTGCAGGCGGAACGCGGCCCGCTTCCCATGGCGCTGCTGCTGAAACTGGCCGAAGTGCCGCGCAGCGCGTTGGAACGTATGCTGGCTCAAGACTTGCTCGACACCTGGGAAGAGCCGATCGATCCCGCGGAAGATCCCTTCGACATTGGTTACGCGCCTCCGGCCCACGAGCTGAATGCCGAACAGGACGCGGCCTTCAAAAGAATTCGCGCGCGATTCGAACTCGGGGAGTTCGGCGTGCAGATGCTCTACGGTGTGACCGGCAGCGGCAAGACGGAAGTTTATCTGCGCGCCATTCAGGACACGCTGGCGCGGCAGAAAACTGCGCTGGTGCTGGTGCCGGAAATCGCGTTAACCCTGTGGATCGGCCGGCAGTGCCGCGCGTGGTTCGGAGCGCGATTCGAAGGCGTGGCGGTGCTGCACTCCGCGCTTACGGACGTGGAGCGCGCGCGTGAATGGTGGCGGGTGCGAAATGGCGATGCGCGCGTCGTGGTCGGCACACGTTCGGCGGTGTTTGCACCGCTGGAAAATCTTGGCCTGATCATCGTGGATGAAGAACAGGAAAACAGTTACAAGCAGGAAGAGACGCCGCGCTATCACGGCCGCGATGTGGCCATCGTGCGCGCCAAAATGGAAAACGCATTGGCGCTGCTCGGTTCGGCCACGCCTTCGCTCGAGACCTATCACAACGCGGTGAATGGAAAGTACGAGCTACTGTCGCTGGCGTCTCGGGTTGAAAATCGTGAGCTCGCCAAAGTGGAAGTAGTTGATCTGCGGCAGGAGTTTCAGCAGACGCATCAATCGGGCTCAATTTCGTCGGCTCTCCACGCGGGGATTCAGGAGTGCCTCAACGCCGGGACGCAAGCTTTGGTGCTGATTAATCGCAGGGGCTATTCCTGGTCGGTGCTGTGCCGCAGTTGCGGCGCTTCCGTGCAGTGCGCCAATTGCAGCATTTCGCTGACCTATCACAAGAACAGGAATCGCCTCGAGTGCCATTATTGCGGCTACGTGGCCGCGGTACCGAAAACGTGTCCCAAGTGCGATTCGAAATATGTTTATTTTTTTGGCGAAGGCTCCGAGCATCTGGAAGAGCGCCTGCGCAAGGAATTTCCGTCGGCGCGCATCGCGCGGCTTGACCGCGATACGACCCGCACCAAGCGGCAGTATCAACAAACTCTGGGGGCTTTCGCTGCTGGAGCGCTCGATATTTTAGTGGGAACCCAGATGCTGGCCAAGGGTCACGATTTTCAGCGTGTGACACTTGTGGGAGTGGTTTCCGCGGATGGTTTGCTGAGCATGCCGGATTTTCGCGCTGCCGAGCGCACCTTTCAATTGCTTACGCAGGTTGCCGGGCGCGCCGGGCGCGGTGAACTCCGCGGACGCGTGTTGGTCCAGACTTTTTATCCCGACCATTACGCGATACAGGACGCGGTGCAGCAGGATTATCTGGCTTTCTTTGAACGCGAGATGAATTTCCGCCGCACCATGGGCTATCCGCCGTTGACGTCGTTGGCCAATGTGATTGTGCGCGACACCAATCTGGAAAAGGCTATTCGCTGGTCGCGCAAACTCTCGGAATATTTTTCGCCGCACAACGGGAAGGGCGCGCGCATTCTCGGTCCCGCGAGCGCGCCGCTGGCACGCCTGAAGAAAGAGTACCGCTTTCAGTTTTTGTTGAAATCACCGAAACGATCGGTGCTGACCAAACTGCTGACGGGGGCGCTGGACTATTGCGAAACCAATGAAATACCAGACACCGCGGTGCTCGTGGACATGGATCCGCTCAGCCTGATGTAGCTAGGGGTGAGACTGTTTTCTTCGCCAGAAAAAATATGCGGGAAGTCCCAACAGGAAAATTACAATAGCGACGGCCAGATAAACGAATTGTTTCGGATCGCTTAACGCCAGAAACACGGCGTTACCAACGATCGCGGCGGCGACCAGGACAAAAATCAGGGGCGTCCAGGGATAGCCGGGGACGCGGTAGGGAATTGGCAGGCCTTTTGAAGCGCGCCGTATGGGGAAAATCGCGGCCGCGCCCAAGCCGTAGAAGATCCATCCAATAAAAATTGCGCCGGAAGCCAGTTCGGCAAATTTGCTGGCGCAGGCTAGGACGGCGGACCAGACTCCGAGCGCCACAATCGCATATGCCGGCGTTTGAAAACGCGGATGGACATCCGCGAGCTTCTTGAAAAACAGATTGTCGTTGGCCATAGCGTAAAAAACGCGCGGCGCAGTGAGCACCACGCTGTTGGTGGCGCTGAACGTCGAAATCAAAATCGCGATAGCAACGATTTTTCCGGCCCAGGGACCAAGCACCATGCGCACGGAATCCGCGGCAATCGCGTCGCTTACGGTGGCGGCTGCCGGGCCCAGCGCGACCAGATAGGCGAGGACAGCCACGAGATACAGAATCATCAGAAACAGCGAACCCATGAGAAATGCTTTGGGAAATGTCTTCTGCGGCTTGACCACCTCACCCGCGCTGTAGGTGCCGAACTGCCATCCTTCGTAGGCCCACAGCACCGCGATCATGGCCAAGCCAAAATTCGAAAGCGTAGAAGGGGCGTGTTGCGGCACCCCCATGGCGGGGGCCAAATCCTCTCCGTGATGGCCGAGTGATAGAAGGACGGCGCTGAGAATCGCGACCATCGCGACTTTGGTAAGCGTCGTCCAGTTTTGCAAATCAGAGCTTTTTCGCGTGCCCCACACATTCACCGCGGTTACCACGCCAATCATCGCCACACCGACGGCATTTGAGGTGATGGGGGACATCGGAATAATTTCGGCCAGGTAGCGCGTGAAGGCGTGGGCCAACGCGGCAATCGTGCCGCTGGCGATGATCAAAAATAAACTCCACCCATAAAGAAACGCCGAAGCCCGGCCGAATCCGTCGCGGATGTAGCAGTACAACCCGCCAGCTTCAGGATTGGAGGCGGCAAGTTCCGCGTAGGTCAGGGCTCCGAGCAGGGAAAGGACGCCACCGAACAGCCACACGAGAAGTGAAAGTCCCACAGAACCATCTACGCGGCGCAAAATCAAGCCGGGAGTGAGGAAAATCCCTGAGCCAATGACCGAGCCGATGAACAGAAACAGTAAATCTTTCAGGCTCAGGGTTCGCAGGAGCGGCGGCATAAGCGATAGGGCGGTGCGCTACAAAGTGTTTCGTGAACTCAGGGAGCATGATAACTGGAGTTGTGTCGCGGTCAACGATAAGTTGAGGAAGCGACGCGTGCTTGCTAGCCGGAGATGGGCGCGGGCATAAAACAGAGCAAAAATATCAGCAGCGCGAGAGCCGCCGCAAAACGGCGGTCGGGATCAAGCGGGGCGTCGTCATAGACCGGAGCGGTGCGCAAGAACCGCAATCCAAAGAGCAACGCCGCCCAGATATACCAGCCGGACCAATGCCGGAAAAATCCCAGCAGCACGAGTAATACTGGGAGCATATTTGTAACCAACCTGTGCGCGCGAACACTCAGTGAACGCAGAATATGCCCGCCGTCCAGTTGTCCCGCAGGCAAGAGATTCAGAGAAGTGGCAAACAGCCCCACCCAGGCGGCGCGGCCCACCGGATGCAGCAGCACGGTGTTCACCGCCGCTCCCGGGTGAAATATTGTCGAGAGTAAGTGCAAGACGAGCGGCATACCAAAGATTACGTCGGAATTAGCGGTATCGGACAGCCCGGGAACAATTTTTGCGTTCATCACTCCATAAATCAGCGCGGGAATCGCGAACACAAAGCCGACGAACGGTCCTGACGCGCCGACATCGAACAGCGCGCGCGTATTACGAATGGGCGAGCGCAGTAAAATAAACGCACCGAATGTTCCAATCAGGGTTGGCGCAGGAATAAAAAACGGATAGCTCGTTCGAATGTAATGATGGCGACAGGCGAAAAAATGGCCCAATTCGTGCGCCAGCAGGATGCCCATTAAGGTAATTGCGAACGGCAAGCCACCCAGCAAGGCGGCGGGATGCTGGTATAGCAACTTAAAGGCGTGAACAAATTCGTCCACGGAGACAGATTGGTTATTCGCGAAGGCTACGGCGAATTGAGTTCCCGCCACCAGGCAACTGCACAGCGTCACTGCGAACAGCGCGCATGCCAAGACCAGGCTTTTACGCGATGGCCGCAGGCGCACCCCGGTGTAATACGAGCGCAACGCAGGAACAGCACGCCAGTCCAGCGGGGGACGGAACGGCGGCGCGGTATTTTCTGGGATTTGCGTGGCCACGAGTGGGCAAGCCTTGGAAGTAATCACCAGTACAGCACAGTTGAGAAAGCTCCGCCACTCGGCGAGGGAAGCCAGCCCAACATCAAAAGTTTAACCTGCAGATTGTGTCGGAACTCGTGTTACTCGGCGGGCTTGGTGCCTTCCAGTCCCTGAAGTTCTTTGCCGGGCTTAAACCTTACGGCTTTTCCCGGAGGTATGCTCACTTCTTCTCCGGTGCGCGGGTTGCGCCCGATGCCGGTCTTGCGCGGCTTCACGCTGAATACCCCAAAGCGCCGCAACTCGATACGTTGGCCCTTGCCCAGCGCGTTTTTCAATGATTCGAATACCGTTTCGACGGCCTGCTCGGCCTTGGTGCGGCTGATGTTTGTCTTGGTCACCACCGCATTTACGATGTCCAGCTTAATCAAACGAGCCTCCCGCGTGCGTTGGCAGATGCTAGAGCGTGTGCCGCAGGTTGTCAAGGCGCGATGGCGTGCACTACACTGCTGTGCGTTTGCGTTGCAGTCAATTTTTGCGTGGCGCAGCAATTTTTTTGCGCGGGGCCACGCAGGATACACAATCTTTGGTTTCTCCCAGGAGGAGTAGATGTCCGTTAAGCCAGATGGCTGGATCCGGCGCATGTCGCTGGAGCACAAAATGATTGAACCCTTCACCGATCGCCAGGTTCGTGAGGGGGTAATCAGCTATGGCGTTTCGTCCTACGGCTACGACATCCGTGTCGCTGACGAATTTCGCATTTTCACCAACGTGAATTCCACGATCGTGGATCCCAAGCATTTCGATGCGCGCTCGCTGGTGGACTACAAAGGCGATGTATGCCTGATTCCGCCAAATTCTTTCGCGCTGGCGCGCTCCATCGAATATTTCCGCATTCCGCGCAATGTGCTGACCATCTGCCTGGGAAAATCCACGTACGCGCGCTGCGGCATCATCGTCAACGTGACCCCCTTTGAGCCGGAGTGGGAGGGCTTCGTCACATTGGAGATCAGCAACACCACGCCGCTGCCGGCGAAAATTTATGCCAACGAAGGTTTGTGCCAGGTGATTTTTTTCGAGTCGGATGAGGACTGTGAGATCAGCTACAAGGATAAAAAGGGCAAATACCAGTCGCAGGCCGGCATTGTGCTTCCGCGCCTTTAGGCGGGCGCGTGTTCAATCTAGTTTCATTGCTGGTTCGATGGGAATTAACTTCACCGTCGGCACCGTGCCTTCAAGTGGATAGCCGGCGTCGCGCCAGGCTTCCAGTCCACCCTGCAGCGGCCTGATTCGTTTGATTCCTTGTTTTCTGAGGAGCAGCGCCACACGGGCACTGGTAGCTTCGTTTGGTCAAGTGCAGTAGAGAATGACGTCACGGTCGCGCGGCAGGCGATCATTCTTTTCCTGCAGCTCGGTCGCGTCCATGCGAAACGCGCCCGGGATTGTCTGAGGATCGGCCTCAAAATCCATGGAGTGCCGCAAGTCCACGATGACAATTTGCTCGCCCCCGTCCATTTTGCCCTTGAGCTGGTCCACCGTAATGCGCGAAATGCGCAGTTGGCGCAAAAACCTTTGACGCCCGATAAATTTGTAGGCGATGTACGCAGCAAACGCAGTGATCAGAATCACGCCCATGCGTCCGCCAAGGGACTCGATGCGTTCGGTGATGCGTTCCAGCTCTCCACTGAAAATATATCCCGCGCCCAGAAATGAACCAGCCCAAAGCAGCGTGCCCATGGCGTCAAAGGTCAGGAAACGGCGCACGCTCATATGAAACACGCCGGCCAGCGGAGGCGCCACGGTGCCCAGCCCGGGAAGAAACTTTGCGAAAATCAGCGAGCGAGCTCCCTGCTTCGAGAAAAGCCCCTCGGTCCGCCGTACGCAAGAGTCGGGCTCCAGCGAAATCTTGCACAGCAGTTGCAGGATCTTGATGCCTTTGATTCTGCCGAGCGCGTACCACAGCGAGTCGGCGCACACCGCCGCGAACATGGTGGCGCAGAGCGCAAGAACTATATTCATGCGGCCGGTGCCTGCTAAAGCTCCCGCAGCCAGCAGCAAAGGAATGGAAGGAATGGGAAGGCCGATCTGTTCGACGAACACCCAGCCAAGCAGAACTACGTACCCATGCCGGACCAGGAATTCGAGTGTGCTGTTCATCAGGGGCAATACAATTTACTACGATTAGGGAATGAAGGGCGCTTTCTGCCCCCACTTGCCAGACATTACGAAGGCAGAAATTGGTTTTCGCGTGCGCGGGGCTTTCTCGCGATCGCGCAACGGTTGGGGCAAGGACTCTGGGTCACCGGGGTAGCCGATGGCCATAGCCGCGATGGGTTCCCATCCCGCCGGTATTTCAAAAACCTCGCGCGCTTTCTGGGCATCGTAACCGCCCATCTGATGCACAAATAAGCCGTGCGACGTGGCTTCCACGGTCAACCATGCACTGGCTGCGCCGACATCATACTGGGCGTTCCGGTTCGGTGAGCCGGATTTTGCGAAGGCCAACTCTGCGACCGCTAACGCCAGCACGGGAGCATTTTTCGCCCATGACGAGTTGGCAGGAACAAGAATACTGACCAATTTTTCGAAAGCCTCGGCGTCATCTTTTCTGGCCGCGACGTACACCCAAGGCTGCTCGTTACTGCTGGAAGGGGCCCACCGCGCGGCCTCGAAAAGGCTTTGCAGAACGTCAGCGGCTACGGGCTTGTCGCTGAAAGCGCGGGGACTCCAACGCTCGGCGATCAAGTCGTGAATCGGGAAATCAAATGGCGTTCGCTTATGCATGATGGGTGTCTCCTTTCAAGCCTGGAAGCCTCATGAAGCGGCTACGCGGTGCCCACGCATTAGTTTTACGTGGGCACTTGTGCCGAATCCGCGCCGTCGTTACTTGGCGACCTGCTTGGTCATTTCCGCGTCGATATTAATGTTGACCTCGTCGCCCACCACCAGTCCGCCGTTATCGAGGGTGGCGTTCCACTTCACGCCAAAGTCCTGGCGATTGATTTTGGTTGCGGCATTCACCGCGGCGCGCTGGTTTCCCCAGGAGTCCTTGATTGGCGCCGTCGGTCCATCCACGTCCAGGACCACCTCTTTCGTCGTGCCGCGGATGGTGAGATCGCCGGTAACTTTCAGCTTGCCCGGCGCAAGCTGTTCCACTTTTTTGGATTTGAAGGTCATGGTTGGGAAATGCTCGGCGTCAAAAAAATGGTCGCTACGCAAGTCTTTGTCGCGCGCGGGTTCGCGGGTATCTACGGTAGAGACGTCAATAGTTACGTCCACGGTGGACTTGGTTACGTCGTGATCATCGAGCACTACCGTACCGTTCACCATGCTGAATGCACCACGTACAGTGGAAATTGCCATGTGTTTAACGGCAAATTGCGCCGCGCTGTGCTTGGGATCGATTTTCCACGTGGACGTCGCGGCCAAACTGGATAAGCTGCACAGCAACGCCAGTCCCGATAGGGCTGCAAATTTTCTGAACTCGTTCTTCATGTCACGCTCCTTTAGATTATTTGTTTTTCGAAGTCTTCTTTTGTTTCGAATCACAACCGGCCCCGGTTGCCTGCATTTGCGAACGCAGATCGTCCAGCACGACGGCGAGGGCGTTGAGTTTCTTCGCCGATAAATGCTGAAATTGTTTTTTGTGAAGATCGCGTACCGGTTGGTCGAGAGTTTTCAAAATGTGCAGACCGCTGGCGGTCACGAAAGTCTTGACAACCCGGCGGTCGTCGCTTTGCCGCTCCCGGGTGATGAGGCCGCGCTTTTCCATGCGGTCCAGGAGGCGGGTAATGTCGGGGTCGCGCGAAATCATACGCTCGCCAATTTCCCGGCAGGCCAGGCCATCCGGGCCGGCGCCGCGCAAGATCCTCAGCACGTTGTACTGTGCAGCGGTCAAGCCGCCGGCCTTCACCACTTGTTCCGCATCGTTGCCAAAAACATCAGCGATGCTCATGAAGGCGATAAACAAGCTGGATTCGAGGGCTGCCGAAGAACCCGGCGGTTTGGACGGAGAACTCACTATATCCAAAACTATAGTCGTTGCAACGACTATTGTCAAACCTAATATTTCGCGGAAGGGTAGCTGCTCGCCTCGAGTGGCTGGTCAGGATTTGCCGGGCTTGCTCAGCGGGCGGACATGAATCTGGCTGATAAAGCTCCTGGAGCTCTGCGTAACGATCATCTCGACGGCGTGCGCGACATCTTCGGCGCTCAACACCTTGGAGGCATCTTTCGGCTCGCTGCCCGAAAATTCCGTGGCCACGCTGCCGGGGCACACCGTGCTGACGCGAATTCCGTAGGCGCGCAGGTCTTCGGCCATGCAGGCCGAGAGTCCCTGAACGCCCCACTTGGAAGCGCAATAAATTCCGCCGCCTGAGAACGCATTTAGTCCAGCCAGGGAGCTGATATTCACGATGTCGCCGCTTTTGCGTTCTATCATGCCTGGGACAACTGCTTTGGAAAGCAGAAACATACTCTTCAGATTGGTGTTTATAACCTTGTCCCAGTCTTCTTCGGACTTCTCATGAGTGGGACCGAAAATGCCGATGCCCGCATTGTTCACGAGAATAGAAAGCGGTCCCAAAGCGGCTTCAGCGCCTGCGACCAGGGCCGCGACGTCAGTTTGGAGAGTGACGTCGGCGACCCGCGCGAATACCCGCGCGCCGGACTTGGTCAGTTCCGCGGCGGTCTGGTTGAGTGTTTCGGAGTTACGACCACAGATGGCCACAGCAGCGCCGAGAGCCGCGAGTCGGGCCGCAATGGCCCGGCCGATGCCTTTACTGCCCCCGGTAACCAGCGCGACCGCCGCGCCCAAGGGCCTTTTGCCGCGATCTGCTGCACCTAACACTTCTGTTCGTTGCATCAAAATTCTTCCTCGTCCAAGCCACACTTTTTATGCGAAACTCATCTTAACATTGGAGGCTTACATCAGGTCCCCAGACGGTCAACGGTCGGCAGGCGAGACGGCTTCACAAAAGTCCCCAATAGTTTAGGCATCATGCACGTAACGACTTGCGGAGGCTTGGCGTCTTCCCTATAATCCCAGAGTTTTCCGGACATAAAAGAGATTCCGGGCAGCAATGACCCGGTGGCAAGGGAATAGAATCCCCAGGGCTTGGAGTTTGAGCGAGGAGAAATCGGAAATGAAGGGCACACACAAAATAGCGGGCCTCGCGATCGGCGCGGCGCTTTTTATTAATCTCGGAGTGGCACCCGCCAGCCGCGCGCAGGCAGCAGCAGCCGCGCCGGCCGGGCAGGACGCCGCAGCCGCCAAGCCGCAATACACCATGGCCGAGTACAACGCCTACCAGGCCGCCGCGGCCGAGAAAAATCCCGCGCAACAGGTTAAGGCGCTGGATGATTTCGTTTCCAAGTACCCGAACTCGGCTTTGTTAATTTATATCTACCCGCTTTATTACCAGGCTTACAGCCAGCTCAAAAATTATCCCAAAGTCATCGAGTACGCGGATAAAGTCGTGGCGCTGGGAGATAAGGTCGATGCGGGCGCGCGTTACCAGGCTTTGTATGCGCGAGCATTCGCTTACAACGCCATCATCGCCGATCCCGCGCAAGCGAAGACGGGCGCCACGGACGCAGCGTTGGCGAAGAGCGCCCTGGACGCAGCGGTCGCGGGTCTGAAAGCCCTTGATGAAGTGAAGAAGCCGGAGTCGATGACGGACGAGGCGTTCGCCACCCAGAAAAAGCAAATCCAGATTTATTTCAATGGCACCGCCGCACAGGCGGCCATGATTCAGAAAGACAACGCTGCCGCTGCGACTTATTACAAAGCGGTGCTGGCGCTGAATCCTGATGATGCGATCACCAGCTATCGCCTGGGCCTCGCGTACATGGCGATGACGCCGCCACAGCAGATGAACGCGTTCTGGTCCATTGCGCGTGCGGTGACCGCTAAGGGCGCCACGCAGGCGCAGTCCGCCAAGGTGAAAGATTATTTGCGCAAGCTGATCGTAAATTATCAGCAAGCGGCTTGCGAAAATCTCACGGACGCGGAGCTGAACGAGCTATTGCAACTTGCGAGCACTTCGCCGACGGCTCCCGACAGCTACAAGCTGCCCAGCGCCGACGACCTGACCAACGCCCGTAAAGACATGACCATGAAGTCGGTGATCACCGATTTGAAAGCCGGCGGAGACAAGGCCAAAGTCACGTGGCTGGCCGCTTGCGGCTTGGAATTTCCGGAAGTCCCGGGCAAAGTGATCGACGTCACTCCTGGAACCGACGCCGTGCAGCTTAAGGTGGCCTTCGTTACCAGCGAAGCGGAATTTGACGCTGCAACCACGCCGGATCTGGATGTGAAAGTTGTCGGCCAGCCGGAAGCCGGGAAGCTCGAGAAAAACGGAGCGGTGCATTTCACTGGCACATTGGTCTCCTTCGATCCGGACCCCGCCTTCATGCTGCACTGGGATAAAGCCAAAGTGAAGGAAGAGGACCTGCCTAAGGAAGGGCCGGCGAAGAAACCAGCGGCACGCCGTCCGGCACCCAAGAAGCCCGCCTGATCGCGGTCGCTTTTCTAACCACTAAAAAATGGCTCCCTTAAGCCGGGAGCCGTTTTTTTTTTGGTGCTAGAGAACATTCGCAGGCCATGCGTTGTGCTTCGAAGCCATCGTGATCACGATTCAGATTTGGGGCATGATATTCTTTGCCAAAATCGAGGTGTCCGGATGCTTATTAAACTTCGGCGAGTATCAGGGCTGTTGGCTGTCGTGTTGGTAGCGGCAGGTGTAGGACACACGCAGCAAGCCCCTGGCGAGAAGGCTGCTGGCAAGCCCCCTCGCGCAGGAGTGAATGGAGTAGGTTCGCCGCAATGCATTTACTGTCCGCAGCCAGAATACTCCGACCAGGCCCGGGCTGCGAAATACTCAGGAACCGTCTTGCTGGATGTGACGGTGACGGCAGATGGGAAAGTGGTAGAGCCAGTTGTGCTTCGGAATCCCGGCTATGGTTTAGAGGAAAAAGCGCTACAACAAATGCCCAAGTGGAAGATGAAGTCAGCGCTTGGGAGTGACGGCAAGCCGACAGATTGTCGCGTTCAAATCGAAGTTACTTTCCATTGACAAGTAAGCGGGCCGCCCCGAAGGGGAGATTAAGCCGATAAATGCGCGTGAAGCTGGGCGCAAGGTGGAGTCTTGGCGGTTCAACCACATTGCTGCCGTGAGAGGAGCTAGTTGGTGCTCGGTGGGGTGGGAGTCGGAGGGCGGTAGGCCACTGGTGCATCGCGCCTGGGTGGGAGCGGCTTCGGGACTTTCTTTTTGGGCTTCTTGATTTCGCGTCGGCCTGAGTCTTTGTTTCCCATGATAAGGAGCTTGCCACAGTTCAGTTACCATATCCAGAAGCTAAATCAGCGTGGCCGCGACGCCCAAGTGTAGAGGGTTATGACCAAATACAGAATGATAGCGATGTGGTGCGGAATAGCGTTGACGATTTTCGGCGCGCGCTCGGTGTGGTGTGCGGCGGGCGAAGATCCTTATGCGCCGTTAAAATTGTATGAAGGGAAGTGGGAAGTCACGACCACCATCGGGGGCCAAGGCGTGATGCACCTGGAGAACCGTTGCGCGCAGACGGGCGTGTTTTTTGTGTGTGAGCAGTCTCTGGAGGGAAAGCCTGGCGCGCTGGTGGTGTTTCAGCCGGTGAACAAGCTGGCCAGCGGCGGCGAGGAGTACAGGAATACGGCGTTGCGTCCCGACGGGAGCGCGCCGGGGTCCTGGAATAAGGTGGTGATCGAAGGCGAACAATGGATTTATTCCTGGGATGAAGAGGATGCGGGAAAGAAAACATTGTGGCGCAACGTGAATCAGTTCTTCGGCAAGGACAAAATACATTTCGAGATTCAGAAATCAGAAGATGCGAAAACCTGGAAAACGGTGAAAGGCGGCGATGAAAAGCGTGTGTTGCGATAATGCGATTCCGCCGCCCTACCCGCCGGCCGCGTCCGCCAGCATTTCGCGGCTCGAGCGTTGCATCTGAATAACAGGTAGCGGCGTCACCGCGCGGGCCGGCAACGCATTTTTGTTGACGGGCCGCGAGCCAAACCCATTTGACTTTAAAGAGATGGTCCAGAACCTGCAGGGCTGACCAGAATGCGGGCTCTCGCGAAACTGCGATCGAGACGCCGACAAGAAGACGACAATACACAGGACTTTGGCTTTCTGGCGTTCAAAGTTCTCGAAACAGCGATTTAGTCTAAGGAGTCAACCCTGCGCACATTCGTAATCTGGAGGCGCGGGTGGGATTCGAACCCACGAATGGAGGTTTTGCAGACCTCTCCCTTGGGCCACTTGGGTACCGCGCCGAACTTTCGAGTATAGCAAACTGGGGAACATTTCCGGCGCATTCGCAGCGGCGAGCCGTCACCGCTGAAGCTTATTTTTTATCGGCGGCCAGCGGTGAATCGATTTTGGTTTCACGCAGGAAGCGCGCAGACTCTTCGGGCGGCGTCGGGTTGATGTAGAAACCGGTGCCCCACTCGAAGCCGGCGACCTTGGTGAGTTTGGGAATAATTTCGATGTGCCAGTGATAGTGGTCGTTGATTTCTTCGCCGATGGGCGAGGTGTGAATCATGAAATTGTAGGCGGGGCGGTCGAGCACGGCGTCAAGACGCATGAGGGTGTCTTTCAGCATGCGCGCCAGGCTACCGTAAATGGAGCTCTGATTGTTTTCGTACGAGGAGCCGTGGGTCTTGGGGAGCAGCCACATTTCGAACGGAAAACGCGGGGCGTACGGCGCCATGGTGATGAAATGTTCGTTTTCGCCGATGACTCGTTCGCCGGTGTCGCGCTCCTGGCGAATAATGTCGCAGAAAATGCATCGCTCTTTTTCGTCGTAGTAGTGCCAGCAATTATCGACTTCTTCGCGCACACGGCGCGGAACAATGGGCAGCGCGATGAGTTGGGAGTGCGGGTGCTCCAGTGAGGCGCCGGCAGCTTCTCCGTGATTCTTGAAAATCAGGATGTAGCGGAAGCGCTTGTCGTTTTTGAGGTCGAGCATGCGGTCGCGATAAGCCCATAGAACGTCTTCGACAGCACGCTCGTTAAGACTGGCAAGCGTGGCGGCGTGGTCAGGTGTTTCGATGATGACTTCATGAGCGCCGACGCCGTTCATTTTGTCGAACAGGCCTTCACCTTCGCGGTCGAGGTCACCCTCAATGCCCAGCGCGGGAAATTTATTGGGCACCACGCGAATTTTCCAGCCGGGTGTGTTTATTGCGCCACCGCTACGGCCATAGACCAAAATCTCCGTGGGAGTTTTGGCTTCGCTGCCGGGACAAAAAGGACAATTCTTGCCGTTGGCAGCGGTGACGCTTTCGCGCAGAAATTCGTTGGGGCGCTTGCCGCGTTCCGTTGAAATGATGACCCAGCGGCCGGTGATGGGATCCTTGCGCAGCTCAGGCAATGACGCCTCCTCGACAGTTTCTAAATCGGGCTTGGGGGATGGGCACCCCGTTCAGTTGATAAATTGTACCGCGATTGCGGCGCGGCGGGTTTGCGGGCGCCGGCGGCAATGCGCCGGGGGCGTTATCGCTTTTTAGGGCACTGGCGAGTGGCATGGAGATGGTCATTTCAGCGGCGGAGTTGCGGGCTGAAGGCGTCTTTGTGCAGGCGGACCTGCGGGTAGTGGCCGGGGATATTGTCTATGGCCAGCACGTCGAAGCGCGTGGGGCCATCAGTTATGCGGCGGTCGGCCAGGAAGCGGTGAGCCGTGCGGATCAGGACGCTCTGCTTGGCGGTGTTCACGCTGAGTTCCGGGATAGCGTTTTTGTCATCACTCGTGGTGCGGGTACGGACTTCGACGAAGGCCAGAGTTTTGCCGTCGTAGCCGACGAGATCGAGTTCACCTTTAACTCCATGAGGCATGTAATTTTTTGCGACGAAGATGTAGCCGTGGCGGCGGAGGTACCAGTAGGCGTAGGTTTCGCCGCGCATGCCGGTGCGGCGGGCTTTTTCTTTTTGTTGGAATTTTTGCTGGGGAGAAGAGGGTTGCTGCGGGTCGCTGGTTTCGCGCAGACCCCGGCGGGCGCTGAATTGCACGGCGTAAAAAATCAGGCGCGAAAAAATGGGCATGATGGTGTTTCGGGTGGGACGCGTACCGTGCGGTGAGTATATAGGGTTTTGGTGGTTTTTCGGCGCAAGGCGATGGTTTATCCCGGCGGTGGCTCCGCGATAGATTCAAGAAAGTTCCTCCACTGCGCAGGCCGACTCCTACGCAGGAGCGAAGGAGAGGAAAAAGCGTCGGCCCGCTTCAGTCGGAATGACAGGTGGGGGCTTTTGCGTTAGTGCGTCGCCAAGATCATTGGACTTTGACTTAAGTCTGCCCCTGGCATTAGACCCTGACCTCTTACGTCGCGCCGTGATGCAGAAACCGAACCAAAGGAAAATCCCGTGGCGGCCAATTTCTGGACGCCACGGGATTTGGTTTAGGACGAAGCTTCGGGCTGTAGCGACTTTTACGCTTTAGCTTCCGCTTCCTGGATGCACTTTTCGAGGATGGCGAGGGCGGCGTCGGCTTGCTCACGGTCGATCATCAGCGGCGGCGAGAGACGCAGAGAATTTTCGCCGGCGCCCAGGATGCAGAGGCCGTGATAGAAGGCTCGATCGACGATCTGGTTGCGCAGGTCGGCGGCTTTTTCTTTGGACTTCTGGTCGCGGACGATTTCGATGCCCACCATCAAGCCGCGGCCGCGAATGTCGCCCACGATTTTGAATTTATCTTTCCAGTTGGCGGTTTTCTGGAAGATGTATTCGCCAAGCAGACGTGCGTTTTCGCGATATTCGGATTCGATCAGGTCAAAGGTGGCCAGGCCGGCGGCGATGCAAACGGGATTGCCGCCGAAGGTGGTGCCGTGTGAACCGGGCTTCCAGTTCATGACGCTTTCGCGGGCGATGAAAGCGCCGAGGGGCATTCCGCTGGCGATGCCTTTTGCGGAAGTTAAAATATCGGGCTCGATGCCGGACTTTTCGCAAGCCCACCACTGGCCGGTGCGGCCCATGCCGGACTGCACTTCGTCCACGATGAACATAATGCCGTGCTGGCGGCAGATGCGCTGTAATTCCTGGAGGAAGAAATCGGGCGCAGGGACGTAACCGCCTTCACCCTGAATGGGCTCGATGATAATGCCGGCGACTTCTTCGGGATCGAAAAGGCGCTTGAAAATTTGACCTTCGAGCTGCTCGAGGATTTCCGCGCCACAGGTTTCCGCGGTATGACCATGCGCACAACGATAGGCGTAAGGATAAGGAATGTGCTCGACGCCGCTGAGCAGCGCGCCGAAACCTTTGCGCTGGGTGGACTTCGAAGCGGTCAGCGAGAGCGAGCCCATGGACCGGCCGTGGAAGCAGCCGTAGAACGCGATGAACTTGTCACGCCTGGTGGCGTAACGCGCGAGTTTGATAGCGCCCTCGACGGCTTCGGTGCCGGAATTGGTAAAGAAAACTTTTTTCGCTTCCGGGCCGGGAACGGTGGCGGCAAGTTTTTCCGCGAGGCGCGGCATGTTTTCATAATAAAAATCGGTGCCGGACATGTGGATGAGCTCGCCAGCCTGTTCCTGGATGGCGGCGACAACCTGCGGATGGCAGTGGCCGGTGGAGCAAACTGCGATGCCCGCGGCAAAATCCATGAACATGTTGCCGTCCACGTCTTCGACGACTGCGCCGCGTCCGCGCCTGGCGACCAGCGGATAGTCGCGGGTGTACGAGGGGGACATGAATTTGGCGTCGGCCTCCAGCACGCGCTTGGCGTGAGGTCCGGGCAGCTCGGTGACCAGCTTGGGGAGCTTCCACTCTGATTTCGAAGGCGCGGTGGCGACGGATTTCGTTTTTGATTCGGATGCGGTGATCATTTCTTCCTCCTTAAAGAAGATGGTTAGCGGTTAGGCGGAGCTTGCCGGGGGGCGAACAAACATATCGAGGCGGACTTACAGAATTTCGGACCTAAAAGGAGGGAAGAAAACTAATCAACGCTGTAAAGATTGGGGCGAATCTCGGCGGGAGAGAAATTGATGGCCAGAAGTCGGAGGTTTTTGGTCATTTGCGTTTCCAGCGGACACTGCCATCGCGAGAATCTTCAAGGATTATACCACGTTTTTCGAGCTCTTTACGGATGCGGTCGGAAGTGGCGAAGTCCCGGGACTGGCGGGCGGCCTGGCGTTCGGCAACGAGTTTTTCAATCTCCGACTCGTCGGAGGCGGCGTTTTCCGTGCCGTAACCGAGGGCTTGCAATTTTTGCGCGTCGTTGTTTTCGAGTACGGAGAAAACTTGATCGAAGGATTGCAGGAATTTTTGAGCGGCGGCGACATCGGACTGGGCGAATTCCCCTTTATCCATGGCGATGTTGGCTTCACGCACGAATTCGAACGTGGCTCCCAGCGCGCGGGCGGTGTTGAGGTCATCGGAGAGTCCGGCGTCGAATTCTTTGGCGGCTTCCGCGATGCGCGCCGACATCTTGTTTTGAGCAGCTTTTTCTGGCGACTGCGGGAATTTTCCTTGCGCCAGGCGATCGGCGAAATTTCTAAGGCGTTCGACGGAGCTGGAGGCCTGCTGCAATCCATCAAAAGTGAAATTCAACTGGCGGCGATAGGGAACGCTGGCTAGGGCAAAACGCAGCGCCGAAGGCTTGAAACCTTTGGCGAACAAATCACGCAGGGTATAGAAATTCCCGAGCGACTTTGACATCTTTTCGCCCTCGACCAGCAGATGTTCGGCGTGCAGCCAGTATTTGACGAAGTGTTTGCCGGTGGCGGCTTCGCTCTGGGCAATTTCGTTTTCATGGTGCGGAAAAGCGAGATCAATGCCGCCGGTATGAATATCCAGCGTTTCACCCAGAAACTTCATAGCCATTGCGGAGCATTCGATGTGCCAGCCCGGCCGGCCTTTGCCGATGCTGGTGTCCCAGAAATGTTCACCTTCTTTTGGGGCTTTCCATAACGCGAAATCGCGGGCGCTTTCTTTTTCGTAGCGATCCACGTCCACGCGCGCGCCGGCCTGGATGCCGGTGACATCAATGTTCGAAAGCTTGCCGTAGTCAGGGAATTTAGCGATGCGGTAATAGATAGAGCCTTCACTTTCGTATGTGAAGGATTTGTCGCGCAGGCGCTCGATGAGTTGCACCATCGCGTCAATGTTGTCCGTGGCGCGAGTCCAATGCTCAGGCGGCTCGATGCTGAGAGTTTTGCAGTCATCGAAGAAAGCCTGCGCAAATTTTTCGGTGTAATCGCGAATGGAGACGTGGGCCGCCGCGGAGTTGGCAATAATGCGATCGTCCACATCGGTGAGATTGATCACCTGAGTGATTTTGTATCCGCGGGCCTTCAGGAAGCGGCGCAGAATGTCCTGGAAGACGAAAGTCCGAAAATTTCCGATGTGCGCGAAGTCGTAGACCGTGGGGCCGCAGCTGTACATGCGCACTGCGCCCGGCGTTTGCGGGACGAAGGGTTCGATTTTTCCGCCCAGCGTGTTGTGAAGCTGAATCTCGGCCATGTGCTCCCAGTATATTTTGCTGGTGACAGTTGAATCGTAGATTGTAGCCGAGGCTTTCCAAGCGGGGCAATGTGGAACGGGTGATGAAGTTCTCTCGCGGCGCGCTTGCTGAATAATTGACCGGGGTACTCAGGACCGTTAGAGTGCTGGTTCCTATTATTCTGGGGGCAACTTGAAAAATATCCGACTTGTCTGGATGGTGCTGGCCTTTTTTCTTGGCCGTGCGGCGGTAGCACAGCAAATGTCCACCGTGGACAGTGGTAAAGCGCTGACGCCGGAGGCGGCCCTTAATATTCATTTTTTATCGGATTTGCAACTGGCGCCGGACGGGTCGCGGCTGGCGTTCGTGGTTTCTGAGGCGCCTAAGGGCGACAAAAGGCTCCAGCACATCTGGGTATATGACAAGAAATCGAACAGCGCGCGGCAATTTACGTACTCGGCGAAGTCGGAAACTTCTCCTCGCTGGTCACCCGATGGCAAGCGGCTGGGATTTCTGTCCAACCGTGGCGGCGACGAGCAGCAGATTTACGTGATGAACAGTGGAGGAGGCGAGGCGGCCGCGCGAACGAAAGGGAAAAGTAGTATCAAGGATTTTGCGTGGTCCAAGGATGGGAAGTATTTCGCGTACATCGGCCCGGATGCCAAAACTGAGGAAGAAGAGAAGAAAGAAAAAGACAAAAACGACGCTCATGCAGCTGATAAGGACGAAAAGCACCCGCGGCTGTGGCTGGTGCCCGTGGACTCCGGCGACGTAAAGGCGATCACGCCGGCAAGTTGGGAGATCAAAGAATTGGCGTGGATGCCGGGCGGAGAAAGCATCGTGGTGGCGGCTACCGATCATCCGGAGTCGGATCAGAACACCGACCGCATCTTCAGCGTGGATGTTTCAAACGGAGACATGAAACCACTCAGCGCGCCGCGCGGGCCATTTGGCAAAATAACGATTTCTCCGGATGGCAAAACGATTGGCTTCATCGGCGCCAGAGAAGACGGTCCGTCGCCCCATGATTTGATGCTGCTGCCGGTGGGGAACTCGGCGGCGCGGAATCTGACCGGGTTGAATCTTGACCGACAGATTTTTGATTACAAGTGGATGGGCGACGAGGGCCTGCTGGCGATCGCGGCGGATGGTTTCCACACGAGATTGAAAAAAATCGCGTTGCGCGGCTCAGTGAGCGAAGTCGCTGTAGGCGCGTCTGCCAATCCTTCCGCCATTGCGGCTGCGAACGACGGCGAAATATTTTTTGTGTCGCAAACGGCGACCCATCCGCAGGAACTTTTTGTGTGGCGGCAAGAATCCGGACCCGAGAAGTTGACGCACATCAATGATGCGTGGAAGCAATATGCGCTGGCTGCGCCAGAATTCTATAAATACAAATCATTCGATGGCGTTGAGATTGAGGCCGCGCTGCTGAAGCCGCCTGGCTACGACGCCAAGAAGAAGCTGCCCTTGATCGCGCTGATTCACGGCGGCCCGACGGGTGCGTGGGAAGATACGGTGGACACCTGGGGGCAGCTGCTGGCGGCCCGCGGCTACGCTGTTTTTTACCCCAACATTCGCGGCTCGATCGGCTACGGCCAAAAATTTATCGAGATGAACCGCGGTGACTGGGGCGGCGCGGACTTCAAGGATGTGATGGCCGGAGTGGATGATCTGGTCGCTCGAGGGATTGCCGATCCAGAAAAATTAGGCATCGGCGGATGGTCCTACGGCGGGTACATGGCGGAGTGGGCGATCACGCAGACCACGCGGTTCAAAGCCGCCGTGTCTGGCGCAGGCCTATCCAACCTGATCTCGGAGTACGGTACAGAGGAAGGGCCGTCGTATGACGAGTGGTTTTACGGCGTTCCGTACGAGCCCGAGAAAGTGGCCGGCTTTTTGAACAGCTCGCCATTTGTGCATTTGAAAAATGCCAGGACTCCGACGCTCATTCTACAAGGGGAAGCGGACACCGTGGACCCGGTAGGGCAAAGCATGGAGCTTTATCGCGGATTGAAGCGCTACGGAGTGGAGACGGAGCTGGTGTTATATCCGCGCGAGCCGCACGGATTTCATGAAGAGAAACACCTGGTGGACAGAGTGGACAGGATTCTCGCGTGGTTCGACAAATATTTAAAGTCGGGGGAACCGAAATCCGATGCAGCGGTTAAATAAAAACTATCTGTTAGTCCAGATTGCCGGGTTGTTCAGGAGTGATGTTCTCTTTAGCCGCATTGGATGCCGGAAGGGTTCGACCAGACGAATGCAGCACAGTTTCTATGGCCGTGATTAAAGAAGTGAGATCTTTGGACGCCACGCAATGGACACCTATGGTTTTGGCAATGACTTCGAGTTCGGGTAAATCGTAAAACGAGAAAATCACGATAGCCAGATTCGGCAGAGTCTTGAATATTTCGCGCGTCAGTTCCGTGCTATCCATTCCGGGCATGACCCAGTCTTTTACGAGCACGTCGGGCTTGAGTTCGATGCACTTCTGCAGGACTTCCAAATTGGTGGCGGCTTCTCCACAAACTTCCCACCCGGGATGCTGTTGCAAGAGGACCCGCAAGATCTCGCGCGTGCCGTCATGATCGTCGGCAATTAGTATTCTGGCCATACCATCTCGCACCATCTCGCACTGCACGTCTAATCTCTACCATTTATGTTAACGCCGCTTCGCCGGCGGCGACAATACTAAAATCGATGTATGAAGTGTATTCAATGCGAGTTCACACGCGGACTGGCGATTTCTAACTGGCGGAGATAGAAATCGCCGCAACTCTGAGGTCGTTTAGCCCGGGCCTTCGGTGCCAAGGTTCCTGGCTTGTGGACATAATAAATCGGCCACAAGGTGTGGGGTAATGCTTTACACGCCTGCAGGTTCGTGCTAATTTTTTATTCCGTACCGCCATCCACGCGCCAGCGCCAGGCGGCCAGGGCTCTCATCGAGAACCAGCCAACGTTTTTGTCTGAACACAAGCCTTCCTCCCCGGGAACCAAGACTCGTCTCTCATCGCGCTTGTCGAACCGCTGCCGTGAAGGTGTTTTTGAATTGGCGGTTAGCAGTTGAAGTCTGACGCGCAGGCAGAGGCCTAAAGAGGAAACCTTGCTCAAGCTGCGAAAAGTTGAAATTGTTGGCTTTAAGTCCTTTTGCGAACGCACCGTGGTGACGTTCAGCGGCTCGGGCACGACATGCATCGTGGGGCCGAACGGCTGCGGCAAATCGAACGTGGTGGACGCCATCTCCTGGGTGCTCGGAGAGCAAAGCCACAAGTCCCTGCGCGCGGAGCGCATGGCTGACTGCATTTTTAACGGAACGCAGAAGCGGCCCCCGATGGGCCTGGCCGAGGTCACTATCACTATGGAGGACCCGGAACTGGCCGAGGCGGCCCGTTTCGTGCTGGAAAGCGCCGACATCCAGGCGCAGGCAGAGGGGCTGGCCGCCGAGAACGGCACCGCAGCGTCAATTGTTCACGTCACCGAAGGCCAGGAAATCACGCTGGCCCTGCACGATCCGAACTACAACACCGAAATTCACTCGCTGGTCCCCGCGCACGCCCCCGAGACGGAAGGCAAATCAGAAACGGAGATGGATACTCCCGCCATCCCCGAAGACAAATTCAAACGCCGCAAGAAACACGCCGACAAGCCGGTGCTGGCAACCAAGCCCGGCGAAGTGGTGGTCAGCCGGCGGCTATACCGCTCCGGACAGAGCGAATATTTGATCAACGGTCGCACCGGGCGACTGCGCGACATCCAGGAAATGTTCATGGGCGTGGGGCTGGGACCGGACTCCTACGCGATCATCGAACAGGGACGCATCGGGCTAATTTTGTCCACCAAGCCGATGGAGCGCCGCGCGATTATTGAAGAAGCCGCGGGCGTCACCAAATTCAAGACCAAGAAACGTTTGGCGGAAGCGAAGCTGGAATCGTCCAACGTAAATCTTTCGCGCGTGAACGACATCGTTGTGGAAGTGGAAAAACAACTGGGTTCGCTGAAGCGGCAAGCTTCAAAAGCGCGGCGTTACGCGGAAATTCGCGATCAGATGCGCGGTATTGTACGGCAAATGCTGGCGGGCAAGGCGCGCGAACTCGACCAGGAAGCGGAACGGCTGGCCGCGCAGCTTGCGGAAATGACCGCTACGGAGACGCAGCACGCTACTTCCATCAAGCAACAGGAAGACGATCATGACCGCTTGAACCAGCGGATTTATCAACTGGATGCTGAAATCCGTCAGAATCAGAATGTTTTGAATTTGACGACGCTGGAAGTGGATCGCAGCGAAAACCGCATCGCTTTCAACCGGCAACGCTCGGAAGAATTGTCGGTGCGTCACGGCCAGGTTTCTAGCGAACTGGCTCAGGCGACGGCGCAGGCCGCGGAGTGCGAGCGCCGGGACATTGCGCAGATTCAGGCGGTGACGTGTTTACGGGAAGAGTCGGGAATCTTAAGTGGCCGAGTGGACGAATTGGCGGGTCGAGCGCATTCGCGGTCGGCATCGATTGCGGCATCGGAAGAACGAATTGAGGCGCTGCGACGTTCAGAAGTGGAGGCGGGCGAAAGTTTGCTGCGCCTGCACGGAGAACAAAAGCAGGCCGAGGAAGCGCTAATACATCAAGGGCAAGCACTGGGCAAATTGGAAACGAACGAGCACGATTTGCTGGAGAACTCCATCAAGTTGCGTGACGATGCCGACAGCGCGGCGCACGAGTTCGAGGCGGCGAGCGGGCAGTTGGCGATGCTGAAACAGAAAGCGGCGGATTGGAACACTACGATTCGCGAGCTTCGGCAGGAAAGCGAATCCATCAAGCAGCAGGCTGACGTCCTGCGCGATGCGTTGGCGGGCGTGCGGGCGCGGCACTCGACATTGACGCAGATTTTGAATGACCGTTCCTATACTGCGGATGCCGTGCAAAAACTGTTCGCGGCTAACGAGCGAGGAGGAGGCAAGGATTTTCACGCTGTGGGCGTCCTCGCGGATTACGCGGAGGTAGAAGAGCATCACGAAGCGGCCATCGAGCAATACTTGCGAGACGAGCTGGAATACGTGGTGGTCGAGACTTACGATCACGCGCGTGCGGGGGTGTCGCTGCTGCGTAACGAAGTTGGCGGGCGTGCAACGTTTTTTGTGGACTCGCTGCGTAATCTGAGGCTCGCGGAGTACGAACCGATCATCAATTTCCGGGCCGAAGATGGCGTGATTTCGCGACTGGACAAGCTGGTGGAGTTCCGCGATCCGCTGGGTGAAGCGGCCAAACAATTCTTGCCGCGGCTCAAGGCTGCGTATCTTGCCGACGGCGCCGGAGCGGCGGAAAAACTTGCGCGCGAAAATCCGCAATTCGCGTTTGTTACCCCTGACGGGACTTGTTACCAGGGACGCATGGTTACAGGCGGACGGCCGGACGAAGCGGGGCCGCTGGGAATGAAGCGCGAACTTCGCGCGCTCGATGCGGAAGTGATGCAACTGGAACACCAAGCCGGCGAAAAACAAGTGGCACTGGAAGCTGTGATGGCGGATAGCCAGATTGCCGATAAGGCTCTCGAACAAGTGGGGCTGCAGCAGCGGGAAGCAGACCACAATGTTTTCGCGGCCCGGCACCGGCACCAGCAGATGCAGGGCGAACTGGCTCGGCTCGGTCTGGAACTCACGGTTTGCCAAAATGAACTGCTGCGTATTCGCCAGGACGTGGAACGCGCCCGTACGCGTGCAGAGCGTGCGCGCGAAGAGCATGCGGCGGCCACTGCGAGCCGCGCGGAAGCGGAAGCAGAAAGAGCGCGACTTAGCGAACAGCTTGTGGAACTGCGTGGGTCGGTGGAAGCGGATCAAAACGAATTGGCAGCCGGGCGGGCGGAGCTGGCGGCGATGAACGAACGCTTGTCGGCGGCCGAGGCGCTGGCCGGGCGGTTGGCCGAAGAGAGTGCTGAGCTGGTAAAGCGCGAAGCTTCTTTGCAACAACAATTGACCTCGGTGAACGACGAGCTGACAGGCCTGGCGCAGCAGAGCCAGGAGTTGACCCTGCAACTGGAAGGATTGCGCGGAGAAAAATTGCGGCTGGAGGTACGGCAGCGCGAGCTGGAGCAGGAGTGGGACGGCGGCCGCAATCGGGTCGGGCAGATGGAAGACCAGCTACGCACGGGCCGGCAATCATTGCAGGAACTGCGCGAACAGCGCACCCAGGCGGAGATTGGCCGGGCGCGCAACGATTCGGACCGCCAACATCTGCGCGAAACCTGCATGACGGAAGTGAATGCCCAGCCCGAAGATTTGATCGCCACCGAAACGGCGTTCATGAGCGGCGAAGAGTTGGCCATCGCCGAGGCCAGCTACCGGGAGATGAAGGAGCGCATCGACTCCATGGGCGCGGTGAATATGATGGCGCTCGAGGAATTCAACGAGTGCGATCAACGATTTACGTTTCTCACCCGCGAGCGCGATGACTTGATGAAATCAATTCTCGATACGCAACAGGCCATCGCGGAGCTGGACGCCGCCACGAAAGAAAAATTCGAGCACGCTTTTCACGCCATCAATAAAAGCTTTTCCGAAGCGTTCCACACTATTTTCGGCGGTGGCATGGCGGAGATGCGCTTGACGGAGGCGGACAGCTCAGGAGACGCAGGAATTGATATCGTGGCGTCGCCGCCGGGAAAGCGGCTACAGAATATTTTGCTGTTGAGCGGTGGAGAAAAGGCCATGACCGCGCTGGCACTGCTGATTGCGATTTTCCGCTACCAGCCGAGCCCGTTCTGCATCCTCGACGAGGTGGATGCCCCGCTGGACGAAGCCAACGTGGGACGGTTTACCAAGTTGATCGGCGCGATGAGCGGCCAGACGCAATTCATCATCGTGACCCACAACCGCAAGACCATGGAGACTGGCAGTGTGCTCTACGGCGTGACCATGCAGGAGCCGGGCGTCTCCAAACTGGTGAGTGTGCGCTGGGAGGGCGATGCTTCGCCCAAGGAACGGGCCGCGGCGGCGTCGGCGGCGTAAAAGTTTTTTTGGGACATCAAGATTTGAAATGCTCGTGCGCCGCGTAACGATGCAAAACTTCGCGTGAAGCGCCTCTTTTTCTTGTTGGCTGGTTATTCGCAGCAGACCTCTCCTGAGTTTTCCACCGCAGTACCTTTGACAACGCAAAGCGCTGCGCTAGAATGCTTCCCACTTCGTCGGGGGAAATGTTTTTGCCTGCAATTCCTGCAAGCCGTATTGTGCGTGAAACAAATTTTGCCGGGCTGACACCATCGGCTCGCGGCAAAGTTCGCGACATTTACGATCTTGGCGACAAGCTGTTGATCGTGGCCACCGACCGCCTGTCCGCATTCGATGTAATCCTTCCCACACCCATCCCAGATAAAGGGCGGGTGCTCACGCAGCTTTCACTCTTCTGGTTCGAACTGCTGAAAGATGTGATTCCCAACCATGTGTTGAGCGCAACCGATTTTCCGGCGCCCTTCGACGCCTATCGAGAAGAGCTTGCCGGACGTTCCATGGTGGTGCGAAAAACAACGCCCCTGCCGATTGAATGCGTAGTGCGGGGCTATGTGTCGGGATCGGGATGGAAGGACTATTCGGCGACGGGAAAAATCTGCGGCATTGAATTGCCCGCGGGGCTCCTGGAATCCCAGCGTCTGCAGGTGCCGATTTTCACCCCTTCTACAAAAGCCGCGGCGGGGCACGACGAAAACATTTCATTCGAACAAGCGCGTGTGCTGATTGGCGACGAGATGGCCACCCGGGTACGAGCGGTGAGCATCGCTCTTTATCAGCTGGCCGCAGCCTACGCCGAGCCTCGCGGAATTTTGCTGGCCGATACCAAATTCGAATTCGGACTGCTCAACGGCCAATTGGTGTGGATCGACGAGGCGCTTACTCCCGATTCCTCGCGTTTTTGGCCCGCCGCGCAATACCGCCCCGGTGGACCGCAGCCATCGTTCGATAAACAATTTGTGCGCGATTATCTCGAGAGTATTCACTGGAACAAAACTCCGCCCGGGCCTGAGTTGCCGGCCGAAGTGGTGGCGGCAACGCGCGAAAAATACCTGGAAGCATTCAGAATTCTGACCGGCCGCGACTTGTAATTTTAGTTGAGCCCTAGCTATTGAGTACGTTTATTTCTGATGGAGCGTGGCAACGTGAAGGACCAACTGGAAGGGCTCGTGAGTCAGATGGTGGAGCGCGGCATTCTTTTCAACGAAGCGGTATGTGAGTTCGAGAAGCGCTTCATCAAACGGGTCCTGGATCGGACCCAGGGCAACCAGTCGCGTGCCGCAGAAGCTCTAGGCATACACCGCAACACGCTGAGCCGCAAGATTGGCGAATACAAACTGGAACACAATGGCCACCGCAAGTAACGGCGCGTCTTACACAGTGCCAACGGCGTTCCTATCGTCTACACTCGAAAACCGATTTGAGCGGCGCTCACCCACACTTCGAACAATCTGAAAACCAACCCGTGCCGCGGCGGCGCTGGATGATTGCGTCGCTGCTGGGCTTCGGCGTATTCGTAAACTATCTCGACCGCGTAAACATTTCCGTCTCCCAGCAGGCGCTGCACGAAGCCTTTGGGATAACGACGGTTACTTTCGGATATTTGTTGAGTGCGTATAGCTGGACATACGCGGCCCTGCAACTTCCTTCCGGCGTTTTGCTGGACCGTTTCGGCGTGCGTAGGGTCGGACTGATCAGCACATTCCTGTGGAGCGTGGCATCCTTTTGCGCTGCCGCAGCCACAGGCCTGGGCAGCTTTTTTGTCGCGCGCCTGCTTCTGGGGGTTGGTGAAGCTCCTACATTTCCGGGAAACTCCAAGGCCGTCGGTTACTGGTTCCCTGATCGCGAGCGCAGCCTGGCTACGGCCTTCTTTGATTCTGCCGCCAAGCTGGGCCCGGCCATCGGCGTTCCATTCGTTGGTGTTCTCTTACTGCATTTTGGCTGGAGATTTAGTTTTGCAGCCACCGCCTTCATCAGTCTTTTTTATTTCGCGCTGTTTTTCTGGGTGTATAGAAATCCCAGCGAAGACTCCAAGCTTTCAGGACTCGAAAGACAATTTATCGTGGAAGGTGGCGCGCAACCGGAGGTGGCGAGCCAAAGGCGCAAAGCAGCGACTCTTGGGTATCTTTTAGGTCAGCGCAAGGTCATCGGACTGGTGTTGGGTTCCGCGGCGTACAACTATACTTTTTATCTGCTGCTGACCTGGCTGCCCAGCTATCTCTCCACCGCTTTGCACATGGAGCTGCGCGATTCAGTGCTGTATACCAGCGTTCCGTGGATATTCGCGGCGCTGACGGATTTTTTCATCGGCGGCTGGCTGGTGAACCAACTGATTCAACGTGGCTACGATTCATCCCGGGTTCGCCAGGTGGTGCTGGTAATCGGCACGGCGTTCGGCTTGGGAATCTTTGGCGCGGTGCAAGCCAATACGCCCACGACCGCAATCTTTTGGATCAGCATTTCCATCGGAGGCCTCGCTGCTGCGGCACCGGTGGGTTGGTCGATTCCGTCGCTGATTGCTCCCGCAGGGGGCGTGGGAAGATTGGGTGGCATTCTCAATTTTGGCAATCAACTGTCAGCTATCGCCGCGCCCATCTTTACGGGCTATGTAGTGAGTGCCACACATTCTTTTGCGTGGGCTTTTGTCGCAGCGGCCATCTTTTTATTGATTGGCATTGCCGGCTACGTCTTGTTGCTGGGACGAATTGAGCCGATTCCGGATGCCGCTTGATCCGAAACCTCGGCCGAGCGGTCGACAAACCCTTCTTCATTGGCGTACAACTTTTAAGGCGCGTTCACTTTGCAAATGACTGGTCCAGGAGAGACGAAATGAAAATTGGCTTGTGCATGCTGGTGTTGATAGGTCTCACCTCGTCGGTTGCTGACGCCCGCACGGCGAAAAATGCCAAATCGCCGGCGGTCAAGATGCGCGTGTTCGGCAAAACCAACGATGGCCGTGATGCTCACCTGTATACGCTTGCCAATAAAGCAGGCATGGAAGTGGTCATTACCGATTTCGGAGCTACCGTTGTCTCCATCAAAGTTCCTGATCGCAACGGTAAGATCGGCGATGTCGTACTTGGCTACGACACGCTGGAAGGCTACGAGAACGGCACCGCTTACATAGGAGCCACTGCAGGCCGCTATGCTAATCGTATTGCTGGCGCGAAATTCTCGCTGGACGGCAAGGAATACACCTTGCCGAAAAATGATCACGAGAATCACCTGCATGGCGTTTTCAACAAAGTTTTGTGGGACGCCGCGCCCGGCTCGCTGAACAACCCATCATTGCTGCGTTTACGCTATATGAGTAAGGACGGCGAAGAGGGCTATCCGGGAAATCTGTCGGTGGAAGTGAATTTTTCTCTGAACGAAGCTAACGAACTGCGGGTGGAGTACGCTGCAACGACCGCCCAAAAAACGGTCCTCAATCTTACTAACCATTCTTATTTCAATCTGGCCGGTTCGGGAACAATTCTGGAAAACAAACTCACCCTGCGCGCCGGCCGCTTCACGCCGGTTGACGCAGCTTTGATTCCGACGGGCGAACTTCGTTCGGTCGCCGGCACGCCTTTTGATTTTCGCGAAGCTACAACTGTCGGTGCGCGCATTGACCAGGACGAAGAGCAACTGAAGTTGGGCCATGGCTATGATCACAACTGGGTGCTGGATGCGGGCATAAAAGACAAGCCCAGCCTTGCCGCCACACTCTATGAGCCCACCTCTGGGCGAGTTTTAGAAGTATCCACCACAGAACCCGGCATTCAGGTGTATACGGGGAATTTTCTGGACGGTTCCGCTCATGGCAAAGGTGGAGTTAACTACGAACGCCGCACCGCGATTTGCCTGGAGACTCAACACTTTCCGGATTCGCCGAATCATCCGGACTTTCCAACCACCACCCTGAAACCCGGCAGGAAATTCCGCAGCGTTTCCGTTTATAAATTTTCAACGAAATAACCGGAAGCCAATCAGTGTGCGCGCGGTGCGCTGGAATAAACGGTCGTTTCGCCTGTCAGTTTTCCTGAATACTTAATCACGGAGTCCGGTTTCCCCGTGAATTCCATGCCCACGCCGAAATCTTCGCGCACATGCACGATCTTGAATGTGCGGTTCTGCAACATGCCCGGAAAACTCCCCTGACGGTCGCCGATCGTCAGGCTGTGCTTGGCGTCATCCCAGTGAATCGGAATGGTTGCGTAAGCGCCTTTTTCGTAGTTGTAGTTGTCGTTCTCGTCCTCATACAAGACGAACTCGCCGTCGGCGCCATCGTAAATTCGCAGCTCGATGGGGTCCGCCGGTTTCTCGGCCGCAAACAATAGTTGCGGGCCCATAGGAATGATCGAACCAGCGCGGACATAGATGGGGATGCGCTCAAGGTTTGCAGGCGCGTCCATTGCGACGCCACCGTCCAGCAATTTGCCCGTCCAGAAATCCCGCCACGCGCCCCGCGGCAGGTACATGTGGCGTTCAGTGGCGCCCGGTTCGGTGACAGGGTTTATCAGCAGCGCCGGGCCAAACATGAACTGGTCGCCGACATTCTGCGCGCGCACATCAGTGCGGAAATCCATCGCCAGCGGTCGCATCGGTGTGTAGCCTTCGCTGGTAGTTTTCCAGGCCAGCGAATAGATGTAGGGCATCAAGCGGTACCGCAGGCGGTCGTAGTCGGTGAGAATCTGCTGCGCTTGATCGCCATAAGACCACAGCTCGTTGGTGTTCGTTGTACGCGTGCCGTGCAGGCGAAAAACTGGGCAGAACGTGCCGTACTCGAACCAGCGAATGAAAAGCTCGCGATACGCCGGGTCATCGGGGTTGCCGATGATGAATCCGCCGATGTCGGTAGTCCAATAGGGAATGCCGGAGAGCGAAAAATTCAGTCCTGCGGGAATCTGCCGCGCGAAGCTCAGCCAGTTGGACTCCACGTCGCCGGACCAGGCCGCAACGCTGTTGCGCTGCGTTCCCGCAGACGCCGAGCGCGAGAGAATAAATACGCGTTTGTCACTGGAGGCGGCGCGTTGGCCTTCATAAACTGCCTGGGTGGTCATCAGAGAAAATAAATCCGCGTATTGCGCGCAGCTGCCGATGGCGGTTTTGTTATTCACCAGCACGCTCGTTTCACGGCCTTCCGTTTCGGGCTCGTCGGTGTCCAGCCACCAGGCATCGGCGCCGATTTTGAAGAGGCCTTTATCAATGAGTTGCCAGTAATATTTGCGGGCTTCGGGATTAAACGCGTCGTAGAGCGCCTGGCCCGCGGGATGGAAACCCGCAGCCTTGGTGCGATCTATAAAGAAACCGCGCTTGTCCATATCGTCGTAGACCGGCGAGCCTGGCCGGAAATAGGGCCAGAAAGAAAACATCACATGGAAATTATTTTTGTGCAGGTCGTCAATCATGCCTGCGGGATCAGGATAGTTTTTGTTAAAGACCGGCTCGCCCATGGTTCGCCACCAGAACCAGTCCTGCACAATGTTGTCCACCGGGATACCAAGCTCGCGATACTTGTGCGCCACACCGAGGACTTCGGCCTGCGATTCGTATTTATTTTTGCACTGCCAGAAACCGTAGGCCCACTTGCCGAACATCGGAGCCGCGCCAGTCATCCCGCGATAATCCGCGATGATCTTGTCGAACTCCGGGCCGTAGAGGAAGTAATAGTCCACGGAATCGGCGACTTCCGAGCTCAGGTAGAGAGCGTGAGGAAAGCGATTGTTGAAGCGGCTGCGCGAAGCGTTGTTCCAGAAGATTCCGTAGCCGTTGCTCGAAAGAAACATGGGGATGGAGATGTTGGTATTGTCCTGGGAAAGCTCCACATCTTCGCCGTGATAGTTCCACACTCCTGCCTGGTGCTGGCCCAGGCCGTAAAAGGCTTCGGTGGAGTCCCACAGGTTTGAAAACATTTCCGGGTGATAGGTCTTTTCACCATTGACCTGCACTGGCGTCAGAGTGCGGTCGTAGTCCTGAAATAATTTCTTTCCGGTGGAGTCGCTGAAAAGTATGCTGCCGTCTTTGCGTGCGACAGTAAGTTTGAGGCGCTCCGTGGAAAGGAAAATATCTTTGTCGGTGGATTGCAGGGACCAGTGCGCAGGTGGCCAGCTTTGCTTTGTCACCATGAACTGTCGCGTCTCGACCGGAGTCGCAGTCATCGTATAGGTCACTCGTACAATCGAATCAGATTCCACCTGGAGGCGCAGCGTCCCGGTGTTCATCGTGATTGTGACGCCGGCATCGTCTTTCTTGAAGTCAGTGACTGGATTTAGCGGGTTCCACTGGCCGCTAACTACGGCAGGCAGCGCCAGCAATAACAGAACGCAGCGCGTAAATGCGTGCGTGACGGATGAGTTTATAAAGCGAGCCGAGGTGATAACCGGCTGGCGCCGATTCGCATGACGGAACTTGTTAGAGAGCATCTGCAAAGCATTCGGTTGCGGCATTCAGTCCTCGGGCGTGCAATAATTTTGCTGAATTATAGGCGTTAAATCGAGTGTTATGCGAAAAAGCTATTCGATCTTAGTCAAAAAATGTACCAAGCGAGGAATGATGAGTTCGAGAGATTTCAAGACGCGCCTATATGTTTACGTGCTGGCGGTGACGACCCTAGCGATCCCTTGCTCCATCGGCGCGCAGGAGACGCAGCAAGTGAAAGGCGCGACCTCGCGCAAACTCCTCACCGTGGAGCGAATCTATTCAACTCCGAGTCTGAGCGGAAGTCTGGCTCGAGGCATTGCCTGGACGCCCGATGGAAAGCACTTAAGTTTTCTTGAAACCAAGGGTGCCGCGGCACAAGGATCGGGGGCCGCCAGCGAAAATTCACAACCACCGAAAGACCGGAGTAAGAAAGAAAATGGCCCGGATTTTTGGATCATGGATGTAGCCAACGGCTCGCGCCGCGTGTTGGTGCCCGCTGAGCGGTTGCAGTCCATGCTTCCGGCAGGCCCGGCCGAGCCCAGCCAGGCCACTGGACTTGGCCGTCACGCACCCGCGGATTATCAATGGGCGCCGGATGGAGGGAGCCTCTTATTTCAGGGCGCGAACGCGCTGGTGTGGTGCGATATGAAGACGCAAACGCCCCGTCCCTTAGTCAGCGGCACAGCCGAGTTGACGGACCCCAAGATTTCTCCCGACGGCAGATCTGTGAGTTTTGTGCGCGATCACAATTTATGGATTGTAAACGTAGCGGACGGCAAAGAGCACGCGCTCACTCACGGGGGCACGCAGGAGGTTCGCAAAGGCGAGCTCGACTGGGTTTACCCGGAGGAACTGGAAATCAAGACCGCTTACTGGTGGGCTCCGGACTCGTCGGCGATTGCGTTTCTGGAGATGGATGAACGCAAGGTCGCCGCGTATCCGCTGGTAAATTTCTCTTCGTTCGAGGGAGAAGCGGAGATGGAGCGCTACCCTCCTGCCGGCGGCGCAAATCCCATCGTGCATGTGCAGGTCGTCTCCCTGAGCGGAGAACAGCCGAGGCAGATGGACACTGGCGGCGACACTGACATTTACATTCCGCGCGTCAACTGGCTGCCCGATTCGCGACACGTCGCGATACAACGGCTGAACCGTACGCAAACTGTTCTGGATTTGATGATCGCGGATGCGTCGAGTGGGAAAACACGAGTCGCGCTTACAGAAAAAGATCAGTACTGGATAAACGTCAGCGACGATTTGAAATTCCTTCGCGACGGCAAGCGCTTGGTGTGGTCCAGCGAGCGCTCTGGCTATCGCCACTTATATCTTTACGATCTGGAAGGCAAAGAGTTGGCGCAATTAACGAAGGGTGAATGGGAAGTAGATGCTGTTAACGCCGTGGATGAGCAAGCTGGCGTCATTTACTTTACCGCCACAGAAAAATCTCCGATGGAGCGGCAGCTGTACCGCGTGGGGCTGGACGGTTCCGGTTTTTCGCGGATTACAAAAGATGCCGGAACTCATGCGATCGGTTTTCCAGCGAATGCCGATGGCGTGAGCGCAGGCTCCCTGACGGCTTTTGTAGACACTTATTCGAACACTATGAATCCGCCGCGTCAGGATCTGGTGCGCGTGGATGGCTCACGGATTGCCGCCATTGATGAAAACCGTGTCGCGGAGTTGGCGGATTATCAGCTCGCGCCGCCTGAGTTTCTGCAGGTGAAATCCCACGATGGGGTGATGCTGAACGCCAGCATGATCAAGCCTCCGAATTTTGATCCGCAGAAAAAATACCCAGTGCTGGTCTTTACCTACGGCGGACCGCACGCCCAGGTGGTGCTGAACGATTGGGGCCGCTCGACATTTTTGTGGCACCAGATGATGGCACAAAAGGGCTACATTATCTTTTCTCTCGACAATCGCGGGTCCGCCGGCCGCGGGCACTTATTTGAAGAGCCCATCCACTATCGATTGGGCGCGCAGGAACTCTCCGACCAGCGTGACGGCGCCGCCTATCTGAAAGCACTTCCTTACGTGGACGCCAATCGCATCGGCATCTGGGGCTGGAGCTATGGGGGGCACATGACACTGCACGCCATGTTTGAAGACCCCGAGGATTTCAAAGCGGGATTTGCCGGCGGCCCGGTTACGGACTGGCACTACTACGACACGATTTATACGGAGCGTTACCTCGGTCTGTTGCCGGTCAACGAGGAGTACTACCAGGAATCTTCACCCATTGCGAAAGTGAAACAGCTTAAAGGCAAATTGTTAATTGCCCACGGCACTGGCGACGACAATGTTCATTTTTCAAATACGCTCGCGCTGCTCAACGAATTGATTGAAGATGGAAAATATGTCGAAGTTCTTCCGTTCCCGGGCCGGGGCCACGGCGTCAGTGACTTGCCCGCGCAGCGAGTCTTAATGGAGCGCGTAACGCGCTTTTTCCTGGACAATCTTTAGGAGCGCTCGATTTCGACTGCCCGCGTTGTGAATAGCGCCAGCATCCAATGGATGTACGTAACGGACGGACGCCCGCTCTCCTGACTGTCTACCGTAGTGCACCGATCAATACGCTGTCCGCGCTACCACGAGTGGTAATAACCTTCATGGACCTTATGAGCATCAAATGCATATGCGCGGCGCGTCCGCAACGCATGTGTTTCGTATTCGCAGGAAAGAGGGGTCGTGTCGCATACGCCGAATAATGCCGGGTGGGGGAATGCCCCATGGCAAATTGATTTCGAGGTTTCAAAAGGACCACTGCCCTCCGAAGTGGACTACGGGATAGTGGGAGCCGGATTTACCGGGCTCTCAGCGGCCTGCCACCTCCGCCAGTCGCAACCAGAAAAAACCACGGCAGTATTTGAAGCGGATCGAGTAGGTGCGGGATCCAGCGGGCACACCGGTGGAATGACGCTCGCGGAATCGGCGGCGGGTGATTTGCCGGGATTAGGCGATGTACTGAAGGGTTTCGGCGAAATTCAGCGGGAACTGGGGATCGAATGCGATTTCAGCTTGCCCGGGGCGTGGGAACTTGGCCGTCAACACATAAAGAAAGATTCGCCCATCTCGTGGAACGACTCCGGAACCCTGGGTGTCGTGAACAGTGTTGAAGGTGGCTCGGCCGATCCGGGGAAACTAATCAGCGGCTTGGCGCGGGCCGCCGAGCGCCTCGGCGCAACAATTCTCGAAAACAGCCGCGTTGAGAAGATTTCATATCAGGAACCTTTGCAGTTGCAGGTAGCGGGCAAAAAGATTCGCGCCGGACAGGTGTTGATTGCCACCAACGCGGAGTCCCTGGAATTAAGCGATCTTTCTGGAGGTGCGGAGCCGAAATTTACACTGGCGCTGGCGACTGAACCTCTCGCGGAGTCACAGCTTGAAGAGTTGGGCCTATCCTCCCGCAATTCTTTTTACACCGTGGATTTGCCCTACTTGTGGGGCCGTCCACTGCGCCAGAACCAGGTAATATTTGGAAGCGGACTCGTACATCTGAGCCACTGGAGCGAGCTGCACAATCTCGATGTTTCAAAGGGCGAAGCCGCCAGGCTGATGCGCTTATTGGAATCGCGGGTGCGCGGCCTGCACGTGGCGCTCGAGAACGTTGAGTTCACAAACCGCTGGGGCGGCCCCATTTTGATCGCCGACGAGATGAAGCCGGCCTTCCGGCATCATTTACGAAGCGACAAAATAGTTGTGCTGGGGGGTTATAGCGGCCACGGTGTGGCGCAATCCGTCTATCTGGGTCGCTGGGCCGCAGATGTTCTAGCGGGTCGGAAAAAACTGCCAGCGTGGAATTAGGCGGAGCCAAATACGAAAAAATGGTTGAGCCCTTCATAACTTTATCAAGAGCGGGATGTTATCGCGCGGTTCGAATTGCTTCGGCAATTTGTGGGGTGTTATTTCTCTGCGTGCCCGCCGCGATTACCCAAGAAAAATTGGATAGCGACGCGGTTATCAGCCACCTGAACGCCATCATCAAGCTGTATCGCAATGCTTCGGCTGAACTACAAACTGGAGGGGCGCCCAGCGACGTTATTTACCAGGAAAACGAACAGAGCCTCACCGCCGAAGCGGTGCGACTGGCCTTTCAGGCCGCCAAAGCGGAGGCTGCGGCCGTCCGCGCAACGGAGAAGTCCGGAACGCCAAGCGCCGCGGCTGGGCAGAGCTCGGCGCAGATGGAGGCACGAAACAGCGCGCGCATCGCGGACGTGCAATCAAAAATTGACCAGCTGGACAAACAAATCAAATCTGCGCCAAAAACGAAGCGGGATGCGCTGCTCGCACAGAAGCAGGCATTGCAGGGAGAATTAGCTTTAGATCAGGCGGTTCGCGAAGTGATTCAGAAGCGAACAGCCTTTATGGAAAGCAGCACAGATACTGCGGCGGAGGGCCTGGAAGGCCGCATCAATCAACTGGCGCACTCTGTACCAGGAGTGATTGCGGCAACCGCGGTTGGCAACGACCAGAAGTCGGCCACGCAGGCGAAACCCGCTGCCGCGCAGGTTCAGGCCGCCAAACAGGCCCCTGCCTCCTCGTCGTCTGGGCTGATTTCGCAAGCACTAGCGCTCTACGGAGCCATCACCAGCGTGCACGAGATCGATCAGCTCGATGATCAAGTCGCGCGGGTTAAGGAAGTTGCGAACACCCTTCGACAGCCGCTCCGTGATTCGTTGATCACGACCGTCAGAAAGGGACGCGAGCTGACCGATCAGGCCGCTTCTGGTCAGACGCCGCCAGCGTCTCCGCAACAGTTTCAGGATCTGACCGACCAGTTTCGGCAACTCTCCGCCGTTGTTTTGCCGTTGAGCCAGGAAGTTGTGATGCTCGACCAGGCTTCCGCAAATCTGCAGGAGTGGCGGACCTCCATCCTGCGCGAATCAAAATACGCCGCGCGGGCTCTGTTTGTACGCGTCGGCATGATCGTGCTGGCGCTCAGCTTTGTTTTGATTCTCTCGGAAGTGTGGCGGCGGCTGACTTACAAATACATTCACGACGCCCGGCGCCGCCGGCAATTCCTGCTGATGCGGCGATTCGTCATGGGCTTCCTTTTTGGGGTTGTACTCATTCTCGGTTTCGTCAGTGAGTTTAGTTCATTGGCCACTTTTGCGGGATTTGTCACCGCCGGCATCGCTGTCGGCTTGCAGACCGTTCTGCTTTCGGTGGCCGCTTATTTCTTCGTGGTGGGTCGCTACGGAATTCACGTCGGCGACCGCATCAGCGTTTCGGGTGTCACCGGCGATGTAATCGATATCAGCCTGGTGCGGCTATATCTCATCGAATTGGCGGGGACGGGCATCGATCTGTATCCCACGGGCCGGGTGGTGGTTTTCTCCAACTCGGTTTTGTTTCAGGCGACTACGCCGTTATTCAAGCAAATTCCTGGGACCGAGTATGCCTGGCATGAAGTGGTGCTCGCTCTGGTTGCAGGAGCAAATCACAAACTTGCGCAGGAGAAATTATTACAGGCGGTGACCTCCGTTTACGATCACTACCGGGAGAATATCGAGCGCCAGCATGGCTACATTGAACGGCGCATCGAAGTGCAACTGAAAGCGCCCACCCCTGAATCCCGGTTGCAGTTTGGCGATGCTGGACTGGAACTGTTGGTCCGGTACCCGGTACAAATCCGCAATGAGTCGGAAATGGACGAGCAAATAACGCGGAAGGTGCTGGAATTAATTCAGAGCGAACCAGATGTGCAGGCCGCGGCGTTCGGAAGCCCCAAAATTCGCGCTGCTGTGCGGGGCTGACCGGTTTTCTGATAAGACATAACAAGATCAAAAATGCCGCAACGAATTCGTTGCGGCATTTTTTGTTTCGTATGACTGAGTGAGTCGCGAGAGGTTTAGGGCAGCAATCCAAAAATGGCGATGCCCGTCGGCGTTCCGATATACACGTGGCCTTCGGCAATTGTCGGAGTCATGTACTTGTTGCCATTTCCGAAATGATCGCGGCCATTCGCAGCCTGGTTGCTGTGATAAAGCTGGCGCGAAACGTTGGCGGCGTCGTAGGCATCCAGCACGGCGGGACTGCTGTTTCCTACAGCCCATACGATCCCGTTGCTCGTGCCATTGGCAGAAATACTTGGCGTCGCGCCAGGATATCCGAAAGTGTTGGGCCCCCGGCTGGTCGGCGAACCCGAGAGTTTGCCGTTGGAAATTGTGAACGCTTTCAACACGTCATGTGAAGCGACGTAGTAAACGGCGTTGTCGTAATAGGCGGCCATGGACCACGCTCCCGCAATTTCGCCGGTTAACTGCTGGTGGACATGATTGGAGTTGGGGTCGAATTTACCCATGCTGTCGCGGTTAACCACATAGATGTTTCCGTCTTTGCCCGCTCCTAGCGCGAGATGCACGGTGTTGCCCGCGCTGTCCTTTAAATCTGGAAGAACAAGAGCCGCGCCCGACCCCAGGTCCGTGTCGGCATTCGATTCGGATACAGTGTTAGACACTGCGAAGTAATCGGCGACCTTCAACCCGTTGGAAGTGGAAATTTTGCAGAAACAATTTCCGTAATTTCCCCTGGAAGGGAAGCCGCTGCTGTTGAGAGAGGCGTCGAATGATCCATTGCCGTCCAGCACGTAAATATTTCCGCTGGAGTCCGCAGCCGGAGCGGCACCGGACATCCACAGCGCGCCACCATCGCCGTTGGGCGTCAAGTTGAGCACGCTGACGGCGGCGAGGGTGTTGGCGTCAAACGACATGACCCAGCCGGTGTAGGGCCGGAAGTCACAATGCGATGCCCACGTGGTATAGATTTTCCCGCCCATGAGCAGCAATCCGGCGCGCTCCTTGTATTGCCCGGGATCAAATTTCACAACCCCACCTGAACTATCGTCGCCCGTGCCCGGATAGGTCGCGGTGATATTGTGCGGGCCTCCAAAAAGTTGCGCGCCGGATGTAATGTCCAGTGCGTACAAGCGTTGGAAATAGGAGCCGTTGCTGTTTTTCGACATGGCCACCACGTAGATGGCTCCGTGCGGCCCGCGGGTGCGATCGATCACCGGCGTGGAGGTGATGCCAATTTCTGGCGACACCTGGCCGCAGCCGTGGGTGTCACTGGTGGTTTCGCCGTTGGCCAGTGTAGACGCATGCCACAAGGTCGCGCCGGTCACGGCATCCAGTGCATACACGCTGTTGTGCTCGGTGGCGGCATAAACCACGTTGTGGGTTCCCTGACCGGGAATCGGCACTCCGGAAAGGAAGAGTGGCTGCGCGTCAACTTTGCCGTCCAGGGTGACGATTTTGCGCAATCCGAAACTATTTTGGTTCACGTTGGAATGCGTGAGGATAGTTTCTTTCAGATTCTGTCCAGTGCGACCGTTATCGTTATGGTAGGTCGCCACATCGACTGCAACGCTCGCGGGAGTAACGGTTAGAGTGGCGCTGTTGCTGGTGGCCGAACCCGCGGAGTTGCTGACGCGCACGGAAAATTGGGCATTGTTGTCCACGGATGAGGTTGCCGGAGTGGTATAGGACGGCGAAGTTGCGCCCGAAATATTCGAACCATTCTTCAGCCACTGGTAAGACATCGGAGCGCTTCCTGTAGCCGCCACTTCAAATGTTGCAGACTCGCCTACTACAGTTTCCTGGTTGGCCGGATGTGTGGAAATTCTGGGTGCCGACGCGGGAGTGGAGCTCACGGTAAGTGCCGCAGTGTGGCTGGTCACCGTGCCTTTGGAATTCGACACGACCACGCGGAACTGCGCCCCGCTGTCGGCGCTAGTGGTGGCCGGAGTGGTATAAATGGATGCAGTGGCGCCGGAAATCGCGGTGCCGCCCCGCTGCCACTGGTAGGCCAGCGGAGTTGCTCCCGTTGCGGTCACGCTGAAGGATGCTTTTTGTCCGGAAGTCACGGTCGCGCTACTCGGTTGCGTCTTAATAACAGGCACCGATAATGATGACGCCACCGGAAGGATTTCGATGGCACTGATAATCGGAGCATCCTTGTGGTGAACGAATCGAACCGTCAGCTGGCCATTGGTCACCGCGACGGTGGTGGACTTGACCAGCGGGTGGCCGGCACCCACGGCTTTAGTGATATCCACGCCCGGGAACACTGTCGCGCCCTGCAGCTGCACATCAAAGACGCGCCGGCCACTTGCGTAGCCACAAGTTTCCGCGAAATATAAATTTACCGTGTAAGTCCCGTTAGCTTCGGCAAATGTGTACTGCAACTCCGGACTGGCGGCCTGATCGTAGCGCGCGCTCTTATACAACGCTGCATCCGACGTTCCTGTGACCGTAGCGCGCGGAGCGCACCAGGAAACGGTTCCGGTATTGAACCCGCGGTCCGGGCTCCATAGATGCCCTTTGCTATCCGTGTACGCCGGCCCGCCGGCGTGGATGCGCAGGGTAGTTTGCGCGCTGAGACTTGCCGCACTGAAAGCGAATAGCACAACCATCAACAGCGTAAATTTTCTGTTCATTAGGTCTCCGGGCGCCACCAGTAGCGCCTCATTAAATGTTTTTACCGGGGAACCAAAAAACAAATTACGCGCGTTTTGGACACACCGGAACCGTTGAAATGCGTGACGTTTTTGATTTACAGCCGTCGGCGAGAAGGGGGATTCGCGACGAACAGTTTCGGTTCTTTAATCCGAATGCGACAATTAGCTGCCGGGGCGCGCCGGAACTACCACGCGCTGGAACAGCATTTCGCTTGATCTGTGGGAATGAAATCGCACTGGGCCGGGGGACCTGGGCGCAACACAATCACACAAACCGATGCTAGTTACCAGACGTGGTAGTTGTCCATACAATATTTCACGTATTGATTGCCTGATACGGCACAGAAGTGACGTGCTGCCGGCGCTAACGCCGCATGCTCAACAACGAATTGCTTTTTTACTGTTGGAAAGAACTTCGCTTAAGGAGCTACGATATCTTTCAGACGGGCTTTTACTTTTACAGCCTCGAGGCTGGAGGCATCCCAACCGCCACCTAAAGCCTTGATGAGCAGCACGCTGGTGGTCAGTCTCTGTCCCTGAATGGAAACCAACTGCTGCTCGTTGCTCAGTAAATTTTGTTGCGCGGTGACCACATCCAGATAACTTACCAGGCCGCCGGTGTAGCGATTGGTGGAAATATCCAAAGTGCGGCGGGCCGCGTCCACGGATTGCTGCTGTAATTCCTGCGCTTTAACGAAAACTTCCAGCGCAGTCAGGTCGTCCTGCACTTCACGAAAGGCGTTCAAGACGGTGCCGCGATAGCTGGCGACATTGGCGTCGAATCCGGCTCGTGCATATTGCACCTGGGCGCGCCGCGCTCCGCCAGTAAAAATGCTCTCGGCTACATTGGCGCCAACGGCCCAGAAGAAACTCGAGGCATTAGCCAGTTTGGCAATGCCAGACGCCTGAAGTCCGGCGGAACCAAACAAATCAATGGACGGGTAGTATGCGGCGGTGGCGACACCGATCTCAGCATTCGCGGAGGCCATAGCGCGTTCCGCTTGCGCGACATCCGGGCGGCGCTCCAATAAATCTGAGGGCAGTCCGGCATTCAGCGGAGGCGGCGTAGCCGCATTCAATTCCTTCACGGGCAAGTGGAATTCAGGCGCCGGCCTGCCTACCAGGACGGAGATTGCGTCTTCAAATTGCCGCCGTTGCTGCAGGCGAAGTTGCGCCTGGGTCTGCGTATTGCGCAGCAGCGTTTCTTCCTGGGCTACGTCCAACCCGGAGGATACTCCGCCATTATGGCGGGAATTGACGAGGTCGAATCCTTTTTGCAGCGCCTGCACGGTGCGATTGAGAATTCCGATCTCGCTGTCCAGTTGCCGCAGGGAAAAATAATCGCCCGCGAGCTCCGCAGTGATTACCAGCCGCACGTTCTCCAGATCGGCGGCGCTGGCCTGATAGGCAGCTTCCGCGGCTTCGATGTTTCGGCGGCGTTTGCCGAACAGATCCACTTCGTAACTGACGACGAACGGGATGGTGGCGGAATTTTGATTTACGGCGCCGGAAGAAATAGGCGCGCCGGCTGCGGGACGATTTCCAGATAGCCGTTGCCCCTCGATCGTTGGTGTTGTGCCGGGCTGCAGCCCGAGCGTCGGGAACAATGTCGAGATTTGAACTGCAGCAGTGGCGCGGGCCTGTTCGAGTCGCGCCGCGGCTACTCTGATAGTTTGATTGGCATCTACCGCTTGTTTTTCCAGAGCGGATAATTCGTCGTCGTGGAAGACGTCCCACCACTGGCCTTTTTGCAATGCATCTTTCGGCGCACTTTCTCGCCAGGGCTCTTGAACGTCCCAGGTCACCGGCACGGGCGCGGTGGGACGATGATAGTTCGGACCCACGGTACAACCGGACATGACCGTGGCTACCGTAGCCGCGACGATGCCGACATGTCCGCGAATCCTGCGGGCATTTATTTTTGCTTTGCAGCGCTTCATATGGAGATGGAGGCCATTCTCGATCGCAGCCTACGGATTCTTTGGCGCCGGCTGACCATTGTTGTTGCCGCTGGGATTGGGATTCTGCCCCGGAGTCCCGCTGGGCGGCCGAGTCCCATTGTTGGTGGGATTTCCCTGAGCGCTGGAACCGCCTGACCCGGCACTAGCCGGCGCAGGCGCGGCATTCTGGGCGACCTGCTTGACGTTCACTTGCACGCCATCGTCCAGCGAATCCGCAGGATTGAGCACGATCCAATCCGTGGCCTTCAGGCCCTGCAAAACTTCCAGGGTAGTTCCGTAATCACGGCCAATCGTCAGCGCCTGCAGATGCGTTTTGTGATTGTCGTCAATCACCACCGCGCGGAGTCCTTCTGACCGGAACAACAAGGCGTTCACGGGAACCTGCAGCCGCGCGCCGGTCACTTTCACTTCCAGATGTACCTGCGCGTACCCGCCCGGCAACAACTGGCCGCTTTTATTGGGCACGTCCACTTCGGTGAGCAACGTGCGGGTGTTCAGATCGATGGAGTCAGCAGTGCGCGCCACCGTGCCGTGAAATTTTTGCCCCGGGTATTGCGCGAGCTCCAAGTATGCGCCGAGCCCCACATGAATAGTGGGTGCATAGTTTTCCGGCACGTTTACGAATACCCGAATCGGATCAGTTTGTGCGAGCGCAAACAGTTCCTGCGCCGAGCCGCCGTTGCCGGCATTCACCAAATTTCCCAGATCAACATTGCGCCGTGTGATGACCCCGCTGAACGGCGCGTAAATGTGTTTAAATCCCGCCGTTTCCTGCAGTCTGCGGACATTAGCTTCAGCGGACTCGGTATTGGCGCGCTTGGCCGCCAGATCGCCGGAAGCATTATCTGCTTCCTGTTTCGAGACGCTGTCGGACTGAAGCAGGCCCTGGTAACGCGATGCTGTGATTTGCGAGAGGCTTTGATTTGCTTGGGCGGTACCCAGCTCTGCTCGTGACTGCGCCAACTGCTGGTCGATTTCCGGCGCGTCAATGTCTGCGAGAAGTTCGCCCTTGCGCACGCGGCTGCCAATGTCGTGATACCACTTTTTCAGATAGCCGCTGGTGCGCGCATAAATCGGTGATTCCACGTAAGCCTGCAGAGTCGAAGGCAAGACCAGATCTTCAGAATCAGAAGCCGCGATGGGATGCACTATGGAAACCGTCGGCACCGCCATGGTTTCCGTCTCACTGGCGAGTGCCTTGTATTGCGACCGCCGGTGCAAAAGCGTGAACGCGCCGGCCACCACCAGTACAATTGCCACCACGACCAGGCCGAGAAACAGCCCACTGCGTCGCGGCTCCTGAGGTTGCTGCTGCACTCGCGGATCTTTCGCCGCCGATGTTTGATCTTTTTGTTCCATAACTCCAGGGCTCATCATCCCACTCCGCCGCCGTGCCTTGAATCTACGCTGTTGCTTCCCGTCCGTGCGCTTTTCTTTTTTCCAGCCAGCCATGAATCACAGAAAAAACGCAGGGTACAAAAAATAAAGTCGCGAAAGTTGCGAACAGTAATCCGCCGATGACCGCGCGGCCCAGCGGCGCGTTTTGTTCGCCGCCCTCGCCAAGCCCGATAGCCATGGGCACCATACCGATGATCATCGCCAACGCGGTCATGATGACCGGGCGCATACGCACGAAACCGGCTTCGATGGCGGCGTCTAAAGGACTTTTGCCCTCGTCCATTTGTTCACGCGCGAAGGAAACCATCAGAATGCTGTTGGCGGTGGCCACACCCATGCACATGATCGCCCCGGTCAACGAGGGCACACTCAGGGTGGTATGAGTAATGAGCAGCATCCAGCAAATTCCCGCGAGCGCGCCGGGCAGCGCAGTAATGATGATGAAAGGATCCAGCCACGACTGGAAGTTCACCACGATCAGCAAATATGCAAGCACGATGGCTCCCAGGAGCCCAAACGCCAGCCCGGTGAAGGAAGTCTTCATGGTCTGCACTTGCCCGCGAGTGACGATGTGACTTCCTTTCGGCAATTCCTTTTCGATGTCCTTTACTCGCTTGGCCACTTCATCGGCCACTCCGCCCAGATCGCGCCCATCCACACTGGAGTACACATTAATCATGGGCTGAACGTTGTAGTGCGAGATCACCGCCGGACGCGCAGTGGTCGAGGTGGTGACCAGGTTGGCAAGGATCTGGGGACGCAGATTCGGACCGCTGCCGGTCACGGGCGTGTTCTGCAACGATTGATAAGTGTCCACGCGGTATTGCGGTGTCTGCACCGCGACGTTGTAGCTAACGCCGTTTTTAGGGTCCAGCCAGAAAGTTGGCGCGGTTTGGAAGCTGCTGCTCAACGAAACGAGCAGGTTCTGGGCTACATCCTTGGCCTGCAGGCCCAATGCTTGAACGCGTGTGCGGTCGATATCCATGTGCAATGTCGGCTGGTCGAAGGCCTGTTGCACATGGACATCCGCGGCACCTGGAATATGGCGCAACTCATTCGCTAATTTCTCCGCGATTTTGTAGTTGCCTTGCTGGTTGTTTCCGGTGACCTGCACATCAATGGGCGCCGGAGAGCCGAAATTCAGAATTTGCGTGACGATATCCGCTGGCTGAAAGAAAAACTGCACGCCGGGAAAGTCCTGCGGCAGCCTTCTGCGCAGTTCATTGATGTATTCGCCGGTGGGTTTTTCCCGTTCACCCTTCAGCTGCACGAGAATTTCGGCGTCCGCTGTTCCGAAAGTCCCGGCGTTGCTGTAGGTCAGGTTGATGCCGCTATAAGGCAAGCCGATATTGTCGAGCACGGTGTCCAACTCGGCTTTCGGAATCGTCTGGCGAATGACGCCGTCCACCTGGTCGGCGAGCCGGGCGGTTTCCTCAATTCGCAGGCCGGTGCGCGCGCGGAAGTGCAGGCGAATCTGCCCGGCATCCACTTTAGGAAAAAAGTCGCGGCCCAGCACAAAAATCAGCAAAGTGGACAACACGCAGAACACCAGAAAGCAGGAGGCGAAAAAAATCGGGGTGGCCAGGGCTGAGCGCAGCGCCTCGCGGTAGCGTTCGCGAAAACGTTCGAAAGCATGTTCGAACTTCTGTTGGTACCTGCGGAAAAATCCCTGCTTCTCACCCTCAGGAACGTGCTCGTCGGCCGCACTTAAAAGATACATGGCCATGGTGGGGACAATGGTGCGCGACCACATGTAGGAAGCGAGCATGGCGAAAATGACCGCTTCCGCGAGAGGGACGAAAAGGAACTTCGCTACACCCGACAGAAAAAACATGGGGATAAAGACGATGCAGATGCACAAAGTGGAAACGAAGGCCGGAACCGCAATCTGCTGCGCGCCATCGAGGATGGCCTGCACTGTCTCCTTGCCCATGGCCAGGTTGCGGTTGATGTTTTCGATTTCCACGGTGGCGTCGTCCACCAGAATTCCCACTGCCAGTGCGAGGCCGCCGAGCGTCATGATGTTGATGGTTTCGCCCAGCGCGCTCAGGCACAGCACGCTCACCAGAATAGACAGCGGAATCGAGGCCGCGATGATCAGCGTGCTTTTCCAGTTGCCCAAAAACACCAGGATCATGAAAGCCGTCAGGCAAGCGGCGATCAGCGCCTCGCGCAGCACTCCGTAAATGGAAGCGCGCACAAATAAAGATTGATCGAAAAGCATTCCTACGTGCAGTCCTTCAGGAATGGAGCCGCGATAATTTTCAATGGTCTGCTTGACGCGGTTCACGATATCGAGGGTGGACGCCGCGCCGGTCTTGTACACGGACATGAGCACGCCGCGCTGTCCATTGGCGCGGACAATGTTTGTTTGCGGAGAAAACCCGTCGCGAATATGCGCCACATCACGCATATAAATGGTCGCGCCATTCACGGTTTTGACCGGAAGGTCGTTCAACCCCGCCACGGACTGCGGGCTGCCATTCAATTCCACCGTGTACTCAAGGCTTCCGAGCTTGGCGGTGCCCGTGGGCACAATAAGATTTTGTGAATTCATGGCATTCACAATGTCGACGGGCGCCAGTCCTTTGGACTGCAGTGCCACGGTGTCGAGATCAACAGAGATGAGGCGTTGCTTTCCGCCGTATGGAAAGGGAAGCGCTGCGCCCTGCACTGTCGCAAGTTGGGTGCGTATGAAATTATTTCCAAAGTCGAAAAGTTGCTGTTCACTGAGGTTGTCGCTGGTCAAACCAATCTGGATGACCGGGACCGTGGACGCGGAATAGATGGCCACCAGCGGGGCGGTGGTGCCGGCCGGCAAGAATCGCAGGATGGTCTGGACAATCGCGGTGGTTTGCGCCAGCGCGGTCTGAATGTTGGCGTGGGGCTGAAAGTATACTTTTACGACGGAGATCCCGTTCAGAGATTGCGATTCGATGTGCTCGACATCGTTCACCAGCGTGGTCACCGCTCGCTCAGAGTTCGCGGTGATGCGCTGTTCCATTTCCTGAGGCTGCAAGCCGTTAAAATTCCAGACCAGACTTATGACCGGAATGTCGATGTTGGGAAAAATATCCGTGGGCGTGCGTAACAGCACCACCGGGGTGAGTAACACAATGACCAGGGCCATCACGATAAACGTGTACGGCCTCGACAGCGCTAAACGAACAATCCACATACTAGTTTGTGATTTCCCTCGGCGGCGCCCGGCTCACACGGAAACGCGTTCGGCGATCTAAATTTCCTGAATCTTAGATTCGGCACACGGGTGTTTCGGGTACGCCTGGCCCGATACAGCCTTTCACTGACGCCGTTAGTGTTTGCTGCGAAACGATAGCAGAAAGACGCATTTATAACGACTTCAGGCTGCAGATTGGATGCTGTCGGAAGAACGCTTGTTACAAGGCGGTGTTGAAAACAACGCGCCGGATGGATTTGCTAAATGGATTCGCTTTCAGGGGCGCGGTTACTTGTGCGTCATAGTGAAGACGCCGTCCCAGCCTATCGGGGGCTCATCGAATAAATATTCCTGGCAGCGTTTCCAGTAGGCGCGGGAAGGGCCGTCCTCGGACCAGCGATCAAGAATGGCCTGGAAGGTGCGCTGCGCTTCTTCCCAGTGGCGCGCACGATAGAGTTCGCGGCCATGATTGAATTGTGCCAGGCGCTCCTGCAGGTCTTGGGCGCTTCCGTAAGAACTGGCTTCTCCTTTTCTGCAAATTAATTCGTAAATCATCACCGGCTGGCTTTTTCCTTTCACTCGGATCAAATCCAGTTCGCGGTATACGAAATTAGCGTTTTTCGTGGCGGCGTAAGTCGTTTCGTTCACGATGATGTGGGTGCCGTAATCCTTGTTCAAGCCCTCAAGACGGGAAGAGAGGTTTACGGTGTCTCCCAGCGCGGTGTATCCGTACCGGAGCGCTGAGCCCATATTGCCCACGCTGGCGACCCCGCTGTTGAGGCCGATGCCGATGTCTAGTTTCGGCTTGCCCTGCGCCTGCCACTCTTTCTGCATGGCATGTACTTTTTCCATCATGTGCAGTGCGGAATAGCAGCCATTCACTGCATGATCATCGGTTTCGAATGGCGCGCCCCAGAAGGCCATCACGGCGTCGCCAATGTATTTGTCCAGCGTGCCGGCGTATTCAAAGACCAGCTTGGTCATGTCCGACAGATACTGGTTCAGGAACAACGCGAGGTCTTGCGCATCCAGATTTTCAGAGATGGTGGTGAAGCCGCGGATATCGCTGAACATTACCGTGATTTCCGTTTTTTTCGGTTCCACCAGTTGGGGATTTAACAGCAGGCGGCGGATGACTTCGGGGCTGAGGTATTGACCAAAGGCGGTGCGCACGCGGCGTTTTTCTTTTTCTTCCACGAGGGCGCGGTAAAGCGAAACCAGCAGCACGTTGGAAACCAGCGTGAGGGCCGGGACGCTGAAGTTCAACCACCACCCCCGCAAAAAGGCGCCATAGTCAATCAGGATCAGAGGAACGAGAAAGCTCAAGCCGAACCACATCCATCGCGGGGCCACCAGGGCCATCCAGATGCCGACGAAAAGCCCGAAGAAGAGGATGAGTCCCATGTCCCACAACTCCTGGCTAGCGCCGCGGGTCAGGGCGTTGCGGTTCAACAGGTTGTCAATCGCGTTGGCGTGAACTTCCACTCCCGGATAGGTGATGCCGCCGTATGGCGGGGTGCGTAAATCTCCGATACCGGTAGCGGAGGCGCCCACCAGCACGATTTTGTCTTGGAAGGTTCCCGCGGGCAGCTTGTGCTGCACGACGTCCACCAGCGAGTAGTAAGGATAGGTGCGCTCCGGGCCGCGGTAGTTGATGGCCAGACGGCCGATGCTGTCCGGTTTCACTTGCAACTTATCGCCAAATTGCAGGCTGACGACTCCGGTCTGGTTGTAGTTCACGGTCAGCTGTTCCGAAGTCAGTCCCAGGTAGAGGCGAATAGTTTGCACTTCCAGCGAGCCATATAGCTCGGCGTCAGCCAATTTCCCGGAGCGGGTGAAGGGAACCACCAGCAGGGAACGGCGCAAGACGCCGTCGGCATCCGGCAGCACGTTAAAGAAGCCCATGGTGCCGGCATTGTTGTTGTCAGGACTCAGCAGCGCTGGAATGTTCGCCATCGTTGCGGTGTAGAGAATGTTGTTGGCTTCGTAGCGCTGCATCAAGCTCTCGAAGTCCTGCTTGCCGCTCGCGGGATTTAGCGAGTTTTGCCCCAGTGAATACCACTGCACCAGGTCCGCGTAAGAATTTAAAGTGGCTTGATCCGTGCCCTGCAACTCTTCCTTGGGAAAAAAGAAGTTTCCCAGCACCACGTTGCCAAATTTTTGAATCGCTTCGCCGAATTGTTTGTCGGCGTCATATTCCGCGGCGAGGGATTGGATTTCGGCTTCCAGTTTCGGATCTACGCGCTGGCCACTCTTTTTTCGTTGAGCCAGGCGTTCGGCCAGTGCGCGCACCGGCGCCGCGGTTTGATCGGGTTTATCGAAGGTAACGTCGAAGCCCACGACTTTCGCGCCGTCTTCGCGCAGAACATCCAGCATGTTGGCAAAGTTGGTGCGCGAAAACGGCCACTTGCTCAGTCCCTCCTGCGATTTCTGGTCAATGTCCACGATGACGATGCGTGAATCGGGAGGAGTGTATTTCGCCGGGCGCATGCGAAAGCGCGTATCCAGCGCGTCCAGTTCCAGCCGCTCCATAAAAACGAGCAGGGGGCTGGGATGCTCACCGATGTAAGTGAAAACGTACAGACCTAGCGCGGTGAGAGTAATAGCGAGGCTGATGAGAAAGGAAACGCGATGCTGCCACCAGTTTTGCAGCAATTCAAAGACGACGGCAAATCCCCGCGCCTGTTCGGGTCCGGCTGCTGAGGCTGCCATCGCGCCCGAGTTAATCGCGGAAGATAAAATTCAGGCGTACGCCGCAAACGGCCACGACATCGCCGTCTTTCAACATCACCTGTCCGGTGACGGGAGTGCCGTTCACAGTGGGAACTTTTGAGCCTGCGCCGACATAAAAGCCGTCGTCGCGCTGATTGATTTGCGCTGCCATCTTGGGCTTGAACCACCCGCGCAATTGCACGGTCGCCAGATTGGATTTCCCGATGACTGTCAACTTGCTGTTCAGCGGATATTCCTTACGATCGGTCCTGCCGCCCAGCACCACCAGCGTGGGCACCTTCAGGCGTCCGGAAGCAAACTGTGTACGCTCGCCCATGGCCGCCGCCTGCTGCAACATCTCGCGGCGCACCTTGGTGTCCAGCACCATGGTCTCGTTGATGCGTGGCGCGCTCGCTTTACGGCCCGCGTCATAGGCCACTGGTGCGTCGCCGGTGGCGTCCACTTTGATGTGGTGTTTGCCGACGTGGATGGAGTCTCCGTCATGCAGCGTGGCGCGCTCCACCCGCAGATCGTTGACGAAGGTGCCGTTGAGGCTGTCGAGATCCTCGACGACCAGCCGGCCGCCTTCCACGTAAACGCGCGCGTGATAATTCGACACGGCCAGATTGTCCACCGGCAAATCGTTGTCCGGCGAGCGTCCGATGCCCACCGGTCTGGCGCCCACGGGAACTTCTTTCACCGTTTTCTCTTCAAACATCAGCGTCAGTTTCGCCATTTCACAATCCTCCTGCAGAGCCATTGCCGCTGCCTGCATTTTTCTGCGCCCCACGGCGCAACCACGAAAACCAACCCTTGTCTTCCGATTCCATGCGAATTACGATCACTGTGACGTTGTCAGCGCCGCCATTTTCATTGGCCAATTCCACCAGCCGGTCCGCCGCGCGCGCGGGATCAGGCTCGGCTTGCAGCGTGCCGGCAATTTCCGGCTCGGTGACCATGCGCGTCAGGCCATCGGAGCACAGCAACAAAACGTCAAGTGGAAACAGCGTGTGCTCATCCGCGTCTACATCCACTTCCGGCTGCGTTCCCAGCGCCCGCAGCAAAACGCTCTGCATCTCGCTGTGTTCCGCTTCGGCCGCGGTCAAAATTCCCCGCCGCACCTGTTCCGCAACCAACGAGTGGTCGCTGGTGAGTTGCTGCAATGCGCCGCTGCGCAGCAGATACAAGCGGCTGTCGCCCACGTGCACGACGCTTAGCTTCTCTTCGTTAATCCACGCGGCTGTGAGTGTCGCGCCCATCCCTTGTTGCTCGATGTGCGCTTCCGCGGAGTCAAAAATTTTCTTGTTCGCAAAATGCACGGCGTTGTACAGCGTTTTGGTGTTCGCGCTCCAACCGGCCTGTGATTCGGGGGCTGCGGCCTGCGGGGCCGTTTCCTCACCCATGCACGTTTTCACGACGGTTTCCACGGCCATGGCACTGGCGATTTCTCCATGCGCCTCTCCGCCCATACCGTCGGAAATCACGAACAATTCCAGCGCTTCGACAATGCGGAAGCTGTCTTCATTGTTTCCACGCTGCCGTCCGACATCGCTTTTTCCACCGCTGGCAATCCGCACAAAAACCCCTTTACCTGGCCGTGCGGCGTATCTCGCGATACACCATCGACACCCGGAGCGTGCCCGGAGCTGATAACCCCTGCTCACACGCTAACAGGAATTGGGTGTTCAAAATTGTTCTGAACCCTATTAATTAGCAGTGTTTTAGCAACAAAAGGACGTTCCTGAGAGAAGCCTAATTGAGCCGCGGCCCGGGTTCTTCTTCTTTACCTGCAGGTCATCTACAATCCGTGCATGCCCTCGCGCGACCGTGCCCTGATCTTATTGGGACTGTGCACTCTGTTGTTCGGTGCTGCTGTTTTTTGTCAGCAGCCTCCGCCGTCGCCGGAGGGCGCCAGAATTCTTTTGCTGCCCCGCCGCATCGTTTCCGGAGAACGCGCCACTCTCGCGGTACTGGATGTCAATGGGCGGCTGACTCCCAATGTGACGGTAAACTTTTCCAATGGAGACCGCCTGACCACCGATCAAACCGGCCGTGGTTTATTTGTGGCCCCGCTCAATCCGGGAGTAATTTTTGGATCTATCGCCGGCCGGAAGGGCCGGGTAGCTACGACAATTTTTGCTCCCACCGATCCCGCGGTGACAACCGTTGAAGTGAAGTCTGTGCCCCGCATCGCTTCTCTCAGTGATCGATTCGATATCCTGGGCTCGGGTTTTTGTGGCGATGCCGATACCAACACCGTGAATATCGGCGGGGAGCCGGCGATTGTGCTTGCGGCGTCTCCCACCGCGCTCGTGGTTCTGCCGCCTATAGGATTGGAGCCCGGGATCGCCGCCGTGAATATTGCCTGCGGCAAAAATTCCCTCCCGACGTTTTCCATGATTTTTCTTGGCCTGGAGCTGCACGCCGATACTTCGCCGCTGGCCGCGGGAGAACACCGCCGGCTAACCGTCAGCGTTGCCGGCACTACCTCGAAAATTTCGCTGGAAGCTAAAAACCTCGCGCCGGATATTGCGGAATTACTAGGGGGTGATTCGGTGCGTCACGCCTCGTCTGGAGGGACTGAGAACGTCGTTCGTTTTGAAGTAGTGGGGCGGCGTCGCGGAAGTTTTCTGATTTCCATCCGCTTGGTGCCCATCGCGGCGCGTCCAGTCCAATAATCGTAAGGGCAGTGCCTACGCGCCTTTTTTGGCCGCTACGGCGGTGGAGTCAATCGGCAACGCCAGCGTACCCTGCACTTCCAGCGCCGCCTGCGTGGAGCTGGTTCCCAGTAAATTGTCCAGCGTGTTTTGCGTTTTCTCCAGGCGCTTGTCCGCGTCGTTGTAAGCCTGCTGCGAGTTCTTGATGTGCGTCCCCAGTTTTTCAAACACTTCGGTGAACGTCTCCATCTGCTTATGCATACCCGCCAGGCTGGAGAAAATGCGGGTGGCGTTTTCTTCAATTTGCATGCCGCGGAGTCCCATGGCGATTACGCACAGGTGCGCGTAAAGAGTGTTGGGAGAAACAGCGATCACTTTTTTGCTGCGGCAATAGCTGTCCAGCTGCTGGCCCTTGTTGTCGGCCAGCATCAGCAATTCGTAATAAACGCTTTCGGATGGCACGAACATCAGCGCCATATCCAGGGTGCCTTCGCCGGGTACGATATATTTTCGCGCAATGCTGTCCGCGTGCCCTTTGACCGCCGTGGCAAACGTACGGCGCGCTTCATCTCCATTCGTGGCAATGCGTCGGAATGCGTCCAGCGGGAACTTCGAATCGATGGACATCAATTTCTTGTCGCGAAGAAAAATTACTGCGTCCGCGCACTCTCCCGAAGAGAAGCGGTGTTGAGCGGCAAATTGCGAGGGGGGCAGGCAGTCTTCCAGCAGCCTTTCCAGGGTGACTTCACCCAGGATGCCGCGGGTTTTTGCTCCTCCCAAAATGTCTTCCAAAGATTTCGTCGCCGAAGAAACGTTGCGGCTCAGTTCTTGAAATTCGCCCAACTGCTTTTGTATCTGGCCCATCTGCTCACGGGTGTTTTTCAGCTCTGTGGCGATGGCGGTCTGGCCCTGCGTGGCGATTTGCGCCGAACTGGAAACGCCATCCTGCAACGCTTTGGTAACGCTTTCGAGACGCAGTGACACGCCTTGCGCGATAGTGGCGATCTGCCCGGTACTTTGCGCCTGCGCGGTCGCTATCGTGTGCAGATCGCGTCGCAGTTCGCTCATTTGGGTATCCAGCACATCGCTCTTTCGCTGGCTCTGCGAGCCCTGCAGCACCAGCCACAGCACCAAAGCCACCGCCACAATCGCCAGCGTGATTGCCACTACGGTCATTCGATCTCCTGTTACGTGCGGGTAACCTGTGTACTCATTTTATAGCATTGGCAGGCAGGGAAACCAATCGCGGCTAAAAATGGGAGGATTGGGCGGGACTAACCGCGTTCCACAGCGGCCAGGATTGCTTCTTCGGCGGCATCGCGCCGCGCCGTCCAGGCCTTCAGCCCGGTGGCAAGCGCAATTACGATGGCAGTGGCAAAGTTGGCGATGATTATGGCCCGTGCCTGCAAGAGGATGCCGTAGGTCAACCAGAGAATCGCGCCTATCAGGTATAGTGCCAGCATCCCATAAGACAAATCCCGGCCGCCCTGCTTCCAGATTTTTACCACTTGCGGCACAAATGCAAACGTTGTGCAAATGCCGCCGAGCGAGCCCACCACCGTCACCCATGTTTCCGTGGTCATCACTTCTCCGTGTGCTTCTGGCCGTTTCGGCGAGACTCCTGCCAGTTTAGCAGTGCCGAATATTACGCCAAAATGAACATTATGAATTTGTGCTATTTGGGAAAAAACTGATTGGGAACTGAAGGTGATGATGTGAGGAGATATATACGCGGCCGGCGCGCCTCGCGCAGCAGTCAGCGCTGGGCCCGACTCGTACTCTTGTCATCCAGATGATTGGTGAGCGCCGCAACCTGCTGGATTGACGTAGCGGGTGCCACCGCGTGAAAGTCGGTATCAATTTCGTTGGTGCGCACGGAGATGGTCTTGAAAAATAACGCCTTGCCGTTCATCTGGACATCCATGCGTGTCATTTCCCAATGGCCGCGCGTGACCTCCTGCTGCCTCACAAAAAACGTTCCGCCTTTATCCAAATGGCCTAGCAAACCGCCCGCGAATTTCACATCACTGCTCAAGCGACCGCTAATTTCCACCAGGCGTTTCTGTTTTACATCCAGGGTCAGCATCCCATCCATATGATGAAAAACATATTCAGACGACCCGGACGGCCGGAATTTCGGATTGGGCGTGAATTTCAGCTTGACGCGGTCCCCCTCCCGGTTTTCCTGCTGAAATAAAAATGCTTCGGGAATCATTTTGAGCAGGTTGGTGGCTTGACGCTCATCGTCCAGTTGCTGTTGTTTTTCTTTTTTGAGTTGTGATGGATTACTCAGCAGCTTCTTGATTCGCGAATCCTCTACCTGCCACTGATTCGCCGTGAGCGGCTTGCCATTTTCCGCCATGAGACGATTGATTTCGGCGGCCTCGGTCTGGCAGGAAGCAAACAGTTGCTTCTTTCCGTCTTTCTCAACCAGCTTCCGGTAGCACCACAAGGTTTTATCGTCGTTCTGCGCTTTGATTTCGTGCTGCAGCACTTCGCGCACCATGGGAGTCAAGCTCGTGTCCGAATGGCTTGAAGTAACAGCGGTGGCCGGGGAGTTATCGTCTGATCCCCACGCCCGTGCGGGACCGATAACCAGAATAAGGCCCAGCATCACCGCGCTCATCCCCCTGACGCTGGAAAACATGTAGCTACGGTTTCGACTGGCCGTGAACATGAACTTGAAAGCCCCCGACACGATGTTCGATGCCCGCCGATTGAGTGAATGGGAAGACATTGTCAGCCTGAATCTATCGCCGCAGATGCACCGGACGCAACCGTTCGCCAAAAATCTCCTCATCACGTCGCAGGGCTTTTAAGTGCTCTTTACCCACCAGGAATGCGGCGAAAGCGAGGAGTCCAACGATCAGCAGGATGCCCATAATGGCCAACAACATACAGCACCTCCGTCGAACCCGACGATGGTGGAACGCGAGGACATGCAGTATATGCTGCTTGCGGCGGTTCACGTCAATAAGGTAATTCGTGCAAGCTGATACCAAGATCACTGCAGTTATTCATTACGGCAGGACAAGGGCGGCCAATGATTTCGCCTGCCCGTCCCAAGCTTCAACCGGCCTGAGACTTGATGGAACAACTGACTAACGACAGGAAGTTCAGCGGGCAGTTTGAACTTATCGCCTCGCCCTTTCACACGCTGCTGATTCTGATTCTGCAGGGCGTGCTCGCATATTTAGCCAAAATCCGCGTCGATCACCTGCGAGGGATCTCCAACGTGAATCACGTTCGCCTGTATGAGCGCACCATTGTGTCCGAATGGCTTGTTCTCGGCTTGGTCCTCGTAGGAGTCTGGCTGCACCATTCACCGTTTAGCGCGGTTTTTGGCCAGCGCTGGCAATCTGCGCGGCAGGTGCTGACGGATACCGGCGTAGCCGTGATTTTCCTGATTTGTTCGATCGTTCTTCTCTCCATTATCGGAGCGCACGGTAAAACCCCCGATACCTCCACGCAGTTTCTGCTGCCGCACGGACCGCTCGAAAGCACATTATGGATATTGATGTCGGTGACCGCGGGAATCTGCGAAGAAGCAATCTTTCGCGGGTATTTGCAGCGGCAGTTCGCGGCCTTCAGCGGGAGCGCTGCCATCGGCATCGCTCTGTCGGCGGCAGCTTTCGGTGCCGCGCACGCCTATCAGGGCCTGCGTCACGCGGTGCAGATAGCAATTTTAGGAGCCATGCTCGGCGCGCTGGCGTGGTGGCGCCAAACTGTTCGTCCCGGAATGATTTCCCACGCCCTGCAGGATACCCTCGCCCTCTTTGTTAGACATTGATTCGAACGTCTTGGCAGGCTTTTTTGGCGGAACAACCAAAGATGTAAACGTCCCTCGATTACCTGGGAACTAGCTATTTGGCAGGTTGCGCAAAACCAGTTTGCGCAATTTATCGCGATCGTCGTCCTTCATGTGCACGAATTCCACGCCGCCACCGCCGGGGGCAGTGTTGCGCACGATGGCCGTGCAATGAATTTTGCGCAGGCCGGAGCGCACTTCAAGTTGCAGCGAATCCCCTACCGTGAATTTTTGTGGGCCTTCCAAGTATGCGCCGCCGAGGCTGATGGTCTTCACCCGCGCCAGGCTGGCTTGCGCTCCGCCTGACGGCGCGCCGACCTGCGCCCGCAGAGGAGCGTCCAGTGGCACGCGCATATAGCGCCGTGGAGCCGCGTACAACGCCGTGGTGGGCGTGGGCATATCAAAGGTGGCGCGCACGGACGCCGACGCCGGCCGTTCTTCAATCATGGCCAGGGCATCTTGCGCGGCCGCACGCAATCCGGAGGGTTCGGCGAACGCAATGCCCGCGCGCCGCTCGGCCAGCGAATGCAGCAGTTCGATCGCTTCAATGGCCCGCAAACGGCCTAAGCCTTCTATGGCTTTTATCCGCACGAACTGCTCCCGCAAAATCGGATGCTCGCCGGAAGCAATCTCCATCAATTGCGGAATCGACGTCCGTTCTCCGGCCAGCCCAATCTGATCGATCATCATGGGCACCACCAGTGGATGCGCGGAGGGCAGCAAGCTCGAAAATATATACGCCGCAGTTTGCGCGGCCGAAGCGTTTGCCGGGCGTGACAATTCGCTCACTGCCAGGTCCTGCATGTTCCATTCCCAGCTGCTCAACGCCCGGGTCAATCCTCGCAGCAATCGGTCCGGATCCGCCGTCGCCAACAGCTTGATCGCCGCCGTCACCCGTTGTGCCCGCGCCTCATACAAACGCGTTTCGAGCACACTCAATACTGGCTGCCCAATGGTCCGCAACAAACGCGACATTGCGGCCAGCATCTCGCCGCCACGCGCTTCTCCCAGTAACAGCGTCATGCGGTCCAGCAATTTGTCTGGATCGCGCGCCAGCAATCTTGGCAAAACAGGATCAAGCGGGCGGTTGGCAAGTCCAGCGTCCACCAGCAGCATCCATCTTTCCGGCGCCGCCATGCGCTTCACCAGCGCGGCCAGGTGCGCATGATTACTGCCGCGCGGCTCGGCATTTTCTAAAGCCAGCAGGATAGCTTCAAATCCGGCGTAATCTGCCCGCGTAACTGCTATGCGGCTAAGCCATTCCAGAAACGATGCCAGCAGCGCCCCTGCCTGTGGATTCACTTCGACTGCCAGCGCCTGCAATGCGCCGTGACTCCAATCTTCCGGGAACTGATTGGGCCACAACGATTCAATAATGGGCCCGAGTTCCAACAAGCCTGCGGCTACCGCTCGTCGCGCGCGCCAGTCGTCATGCTCCAGGCGCCGCGCGTAATTTAAAAGGATGTGGCGAGCTTCGCGTCGCGGAGCGTCCGCGCCGGCTTCCGCAAGATTCCCCAGTGTCTGCCGTAAGGCAACCACCGGCATAACCCACAAATCCGGTCCCCGCAGCACTAACGATTTTTCGCGCGGCGCCAATTCCAGCCAGAACCGGGTGGTCAATTTTTCGCGATACTCATCCGTCGCCCAGATTTGCGCCAGCGAAGAGTAGTTGTCCGCCGAATGCGGCGTGGAGTATTTCCCGGCGGCGACAATTTGCGCGCCGAGCCGATCGAAGGTCGGCCGCACCGTCAAAGGAGTGATGGATCCGGCCGCAAACTCCGCGGACACGTATTCGAAAACCAGGCTCTCACAAAGACGCGCGATATAAGGCTGCGGCAGTTCGCCTTCTTCAGGGTCGTACTGCGAAATCGCACTCAGCAGCAGCCGCACTGTCTCGTGACTCGCTTCTTCCATCGCGGCGTGAATCGCCCGCGCCCCCTCTTCAGGCGACAGTCCGCGCGAATTTTCCAGTGGCAAAGTTATGCGCGCAAGCAGCGTTAGCGTCGCGGTCAGGTCATCTAAGTCCGGCAGGCGAATCAGTTCTTCGGCGTCGGCGCGCGCTGAATTTCCACCGTAAGCCACCAGCGCGGCGATTAAACTGGTCAGAAGCGTGTTTACTTTGCGTTCCACTTGGCTGTTGACCAGAATCCCTTTCACGGCGTGCTCGGCGAGCGTCCTGGCCCACCAGGCGTCCCGGCTCCCCCGCGTTTCGCCGCTTAGAATACCGGCGTGCGTTTGCGGCGAAGTGAACGCCGGAGATATCAATGATACCTTGATGAGCTCCGCGAAGATGTTCAGTTCAGCCAGTCCCAAATTATTTTTGAAAGATATCTGCTTTATTCCCGCCTGCGCCAGCGCGCTCGCCAGCGACTGCATTTCGCCGCGCGCGTCCTGCAGGTATGTGGAACCTGAAGGAGACAGTGCCAAGCCGTCGCGTCGCACGTATATTTCGAATTTGCCGCGCTCCGCCGCGGCCTGCAGCGCGTCGAAAGCTTTCTCCAATGCCGCCAGCCGACGCGGATGATTCTTGTCATACAGCCGCTCGGAACTCAGCAACAAATGAACTTTGAGGAGCGCGCGATGCAGCTCCGCAAGCCGGCTGTCGTCCACAGCCTGGGGCTGCAAAGTTTCGATTGGCGATAAAACTTTTGCCACTAGGTGGGCCTTTCACACCAAACGCGAGTGCGGAGTTTTCCGCAAAACGGGCGGAGTCCACAGGGATTCAATGCACGCGCTAGTCCTGCCGGCGCCTCGCTAAGTCCTTGTAACTACAGCGTGGATTTGAGGGGGCTCGAAGGCTTTCTTCGGGCAGGTTACAAAAGGTTACTTTTCGCTTAGGGTTTCGCAGCGACCTGTTCGCAGGGCCAGTGCGCTGCAGACGCAAAAATCTTTACTTGAGGGCCACCACAATTTGCGAATCGGGGTACACACCTGCGGGGACACCGGAGCCGGGCTTTTGCCCTTGCGTCCGTAATTCAATGCGCAAGGTTTTCTTCTTCTTGGGCTTGAATTCCGCGCTGACGATATTGGAGGTCTTGCGGTTCGCGCCAACTCCGGCAATCACGCGAAACTCCGTGACTCCGGGCGGCACGTATAAGTCCTCAAACATATTCTGATTGTTGCCGCCGCTGCGCTCAAAATATATTTTCCCGCCCATCTCTACCGTGAAAGCCACATTTTCCGGAAAGTGATCGGCTTCGATTTTCAGTCTTGCGTTGGCGCTGGGATCCAGTTGCTTGGGATCAAATTCCACTCGCGGCGGCGGCGGGACGGCGGCCAATAACGCCGGTGAACTCTTCGCTGGTTCAGCGGATTTGGTGTCACTTTTGGCTGGTTGCGTTGCGCTGACATTTTCTTTGCGGGCCTCCCGTTTCGCGGTGGGCGTCTTTCTGTTGGTCGCCGGTGGCGGGGCGCTGTTTGCGTCTGTGTCGGCCACAGTTTCCGGTGGACCGCCGCCGTCCAGCATTTCTGCAATCCGCTCCCGGTGCGTGTAAGCGTACCAACCTCCCGCCAAGAGCAGCGCCAGCAGGACCATTGCGATGGTCGCGCCTACCCACGAAGCGCCTTTTTTCGCAGGATTGGCAGCCAGCGCATTGCTTTGCAGGGCCGCCCCGGGATGTGAGTCCAGAGTAGCGTCCATACTGCCGTCGCTGTGGGCCGCGAAGGACGAAGGCACCTTCCCGTGCAACGTCGCCGGACTGCGATTGGTGCGCAGGGCCACCAGGTCCCGCGCCAGATCTTCGCCGGTTGCATAGCGATCGGAAGGCGCCTTCGCCAGGCACTTCATTACGATCAAATCGAATTCCGTAGGCACCGCCGGATTTAATTTTCTTGGCGAGACCGGCTCCGTATTCACGACCTTATAAGAGACGGCCGTAACCGTTTCGCCGGGAAACGCGTGTTCGCCGGTCGCCATCCAGTAAAGGATCACACCCAACGAAAAAATATCGCTGCGGCCATCAATCGGCGCTCCGGTGAACTGTTCGGGCGGCATGAATGCCGGGGTACCCAGCATCTGGCCAGTGGTGGTGAGGTGCGCCGCGCCAAGTTTGGCAACGCCAAAGTCGGTAATTTTGGGCCGTTCGATGCCGTATTTCTCTTTGGAGGTCAGTAGGATATTTGAGGGCTTGATGTCACGATGTACCACGCCATTCTTATGCGCGTATCCCAGCGCTTCGGCAATCTGCTGTCCAATTTCGCACACGCGTTCGAATGTAAACCGCTCGCCATTTTTGGTAGCGTCGTCAAGCGTGCGCCCGTCGATATACTCCATCACCAGGTAGGGAATATTTTCCTGTTCACCCACGTCAAAGACCGTAACGATTCCTGGATGCGCGAGCCCTCCGGCGGAGCGCGCTTCGCGATAGAAACGTTCCCGGAATTCCTCAGCTTGTGGCCCGGTCAACGCAATGGAGTGGATGGTTTTCAGCGCAACGACGCGATCCATGGCGGGGTCGCGCGCTATATACACCGCGCCCATGGCCCCGCGGCCTTTTTCTTCAACGATTTCGTAGCGCCCGATTTTGTGTGCTTCGATCATTTCTGCCAAGCGGCAAAGCGTACTTTAGCACGGCCTCCGTCGTAAGATTTTGCCACTCAAGAGTGCTGTTTCCGTCTCGTCAGGGTCACGTGTTCGACGCTATCACCAACCTCTATATACTGAAAGAATCCTGGCGACTCGCGAAAGCAAGTTCGTGACCTTCGATGACTTTTATTTCTATAACTCGTCTGCGCGTTCGTTCCTGGCGGTTCCTTCCACTGTTTTTCGTTCAATCGTTCCGCGCGGCGCGCCAGGCAAAAAAATCGCCGGGGAATCAGTCCGTTACTTTCCTTCGCGAAGCCCATCGTGTTTTCTGGACCCGTACCACCTGGGATTCCGAGTCATCCATGAGGGCTTACATTCTCGCGGGCGCCCATCGGCGGGTCATGCGCAAGCTGCTCCACTGGTGCGATGAAGCAGCCGTCGCGCACTGGACCCAGGACTCCGCCGAAGAATCTTCCTGGGCCGAGGCGCATACGAAAATGATGAATACTGGCCGCCTGTCGAAAGTAAATCATCCCTCGAAAGCGCAAACTGACTTTCAGATTCCCGCGCCGCGCATCGCCCCGGGCGCAGAAACACACTTCTAATCTCCCAATCTTTCATCACCTGAATTTGGGGCGCGTTGACTTGGCTTGGGGCGCACGCCTAACATAACCGCGAATGCCCGGTGGAAAATAATGGGTGCTAAGCAAATCATCATTGCCGTGGTCCTCGTGAGCGCTCTGCTCGGGTTGGCATTTTATTTTTATCCGGCGCACAGCCAACAATCCGCCGAGCCTCCCCGGTTGCACAAAGTAACATTGAACTGGGAAAAAGTGCCTCGTGCAGTGAGCTATAACATTTACCGCCGGACTTACCGCTCGGACGCGTACTCGAAATTGGGCAGTTCGCCGGTAAACACCTACGAAGATCCCACCGCAATGTCCGGCGAAACTTATTGCTACCAGACCACCTCCGTGGATTCCAAAGGTCACGAAAGCGCGCGTTCCAGGGACTTATGCGTGAGCGTGCCCCGCCCTTGACGTTTGAACGGCCTCCCTCATGCGCCTGTCATGTATCGATACTCCCTGAATTCGATGGACATTCGACCATGGGGTCGCCACGTCAGTGATTGCCACGATGCTAGCGGGATGGTGGGGCTGGGGAGGCTCGAACTCCCGACAACCGGTTTAGGAAACCGATGCTCTATCCATCTGAGCTACAGCCCCGCAACGCTTACTTCATCCGAGTTTACCTTTTGCTCGCCAAAAATACAGCGGCGTAAGCACTTCTAGGTAATCGACCTGATGGCCACCGAATTACCATCGGTGTTAATTCTTATCTGCTTCGGTCCCCGCGTTAAGCCACCCCGAGTGGGCGCAAATCCGCGCGCCACTCAAAGTGCTGGATATGGCCTCTTTTCGGCAGAAAATACTATCGCTGATACGGCACCGCCATTTTGTTTTGTTTTGCATCCTCGCTGCCACGGCCTTAAGGCTGATATGGATCGCTTTCGTTCATCCGCCGCAAGTCAGTGATTTCGAGTGGTACTACGAACGTGCTGTGAGCGTGGCCTCTGGCCATGGTTACACTTGGAACGGCGTTCCCACCGCATATTGGCCCGTCGGATATCCCGGTTTTCTTGCGGCGGTTTTCTATTTTTTTGGCACGTCGCCCATGGTTGGCCAGATTACCAACGTGTTTTTGTCCGTCGCCACCATCCTTTTGTCCTACCGCTTGAGCAAGGAAATCTTTCATTCTGAAATTGCCGCTCGCATTACCGTGTTGCTCATGAGTCTGCATCTCAACCAGATCGCTTTTAATTCGCTGCTGTGTTCTGAGGTGTGGTTCACCTTCCTTCTGATGCTTGGTGCGGTTTTACTCGTGGGAGCGCGCGGACGATACTCGTTCATCGCCCTCAGCGGAATATGCTGGGGCCTCGGGACGCTCACAAAACCGCAGTTAATTTTTCTGCCGCTGCTATTTCTGCTGGTGTTCTTCAGCAACAGGATTGCTTTCGTGAAGTCTGCGGCGGTGGTTTACACCATGGTCGCGCTGTGCCTGATTCCCTGGGCACTTCGCAATCATCGGGTTTTCGGTGAACTGCTGCTTTCCACCAACGGTGGCATCGTGTTGATGCAGGGAAATAATCCTTATGCGACCGGAACACACATCTGGAACGATGATGTCGCCGCGCTGCTGGGCGACCTGAGCGAACCTCAACAAGGTGTTGCGGCTACCGAAGTCGCGCGCGCGAACCGGGCCCGCCAGGTGGGCGCGGCGTACATCAAACAGCATCCATTGCGAACAGTTGCGCTCTGGCCAAGAAAGTTGATGTACGCGTACCGCTCCGACGTCGATGCTCTTTTTTACTCCATGGGCGAGATGCAGCCAACGGGGCGCGGGCTGAGCCTGCTCTATACGGGGCTCAGAATTTCTGCCGAGCTTTATTATTTCCTGATCGTGGGGCTGGCAGTGCTTTCATGGAAAACGCTCAGCGAACGGGCCCCCAAGGCATACAGATTGGGTCTGTATGTGGTGGTCTATTTTTCGGTGATTTGCGTGGTGTTCATCGCCATCGCCCGTTATCACTATCCGGTGATGCCTTGGATCAGCATTTATTCCGGAGTAGGCGCAAGTGTACTTCTCGGGGCGTGGGCCAAACACCCGGCTGAACACTCGGTAGTTGCGACTCAAGAGTCGGCAGTTTTTCCGCCGCTTGGCAAGACGGCATAGGGTTGCGCCTTGGGATGGGAGCGAAGCATTTCCTTTTGACGGAAAATCTTTCTAATCCCCTGTAATTCCCGCGCTCAAAACACCCAACTTACCTCGGCCCACTATGTGCAAAGAACTTATCCAACAGTTCCCCAGGTCTGTCTGACGGAGTCCTTTTCGTTCTTGTTGTCCGGCTCATTTAACCTTTGGCCACCGGCGCGCCGGATTGTGATTCAGGAGGCATTTTCATGCATTACCCTAGGTTAGGGGCTATCGGCACGTTCATGTTAAGACCACGCTCGAAATCCGCATCGGAATTCCTGAAAAGACTTACATTGTCATGCAGTGTGATTTTGGTCGCCGCGAGCCTGGCGTTCATCGCGCCCGCTGCGCACGCTCAGGCCAATGTACAGGGCACGTGGCAAACGCTGCCTACTCTGATGCCCATCAACCCGGTGCACACCGCCCTGCTGGCGAACGGTAAAATTCTAGTGGTTTCGGGTTCGGGAAATTATCCCCAACAGACGACTTTTAACGCCGGCGTTTGGGATCCTTCCAATAATACCGTCACGACGCAGACGGTCAGCTGGGACATGTTCTGCAACGGTATGGTGATCCTGCCCGATGGACGGCCCATGATTGTCGGCGGCAATCTTCAATACGATCCCTTCTTTGGGTGGAACAGGACGGCAATATACAACCCCGTCACCAACAAATTCATAGACATGGAAGACATGACCCACGGCCGCTGGTATCCCACCGACACGATTCTTGGCGATGGCCGCCTGCTTACTTTTTCGGGACTAGATGAGGCCAGCAGCACCAATACGCAGGTGGAAATTTACACGGTAGGCACAGGCTGGGCGGCGCCCGTCTCTTCGCCCTGGACGCCGCCGCTGTATCCACGGCTGCATTTGTTGCCCAACGGAAAAGTTTTTTATTCGGGCTCGACAACTCAATCGCGCACTTTCAACCCCGCCAACAACACCTGGTCGGGTGTAATCGCTACCACCAACTATGGCGGCAGCCGCACATATGGGTCGTCGGTTCTCTTGCCACTGACTCCCGCAAATAGTTACACCCCTAAGGTGATGATTTTCGGTGGCGGAAATCCGTCCACGAAGACCACCGAGATTATTGATCTGTCCGCAGCTAACCCTGCCTGGGTGAATGGCCCGGACATGTCTCAGCCGCGCATCGAGATGAATGCCACGCTGCTGCCGAACGGTAAGGTTTTGACCGTCGGCGGTTCGCTAAATGATGAGGATACCAGCACCGCCAGCTTGCAGGCCGACCTATACGATTCGACGACCAACACCATGGGCTCCGCTGGTTCGAATGCTTTTCCGCGCCTGTATCACTCGGTATCTTTGCTGTTGCCGGACGCCACCGTATGGGTTGCGGGCGGTAATCCCACGCGTGGAACGTTTGAGAATCACGTGGAAATTTACACCCCACCGTATCTTTATCAGGCTAATGGCACCCTTGCGGTGCGGCCCTCCATTACTAGCGTCGCTCCGGGAGTGATTGGTTACAACACGGCCTTTACGGTGAATACTCCTGACGCTGTCAACATTACTTCCGTGATGTTGATGAAGAACGGTTCCGTCACGCACGCATTTGATATGGATCAGCGCATGGTGGGGTTAGCGTTTACTGCCAGCAGCGGAGTGCTGACGGTGACCGGGCCGCCCAATGGCAACGTCGCGCCCCCCGGCTATTACATGCTCTTTCTGATTAACGCGGCGGGCGTGCCCTCCGTCGCCCAGTTCGTGCAGGTCTCGCTTGCTCCTACAGACATTCCTCCCACGGGAGCGATTACCAGTCCGGCCACGGATGTTTCTATCAACACCGGGCAGACTGTAACGTTCAACGGCACCGGCACCGCAAATGCCGGATCGATTACGGGCTACTCGTGGTCGATTCGTGGAGGATCGCCTGCCAAGAGTTCGATACAGAATCCCGGGGTCGTCACCTTTTCCACGCCCGGCACATATCAAGCGACTCTGACCGTAACGGATTCGGCTGGCATAACCGATCCTAATCCTCCAGTGCGCACGATTACGGTGACGCCTGTCGGTCCGCCTCCCACGGTGACCAGCGCTACGCCCAATACCGGCGGGCAGGGCCAAACCAATCTCAGCGTGGTTCTGGGCGGCACAAACTTTGCAGCCAATCCAACATGCGATTTTGGCTCAGGCGTGGAAGTCAATTCCTGCACCTTTGATTCCGCCACGCAGATAACTGCGGTCCTCGATATTCTGGCGTCGGCCGCGATTGGGACACGAAATGTCACCGTCACCAATGCCGATACGCAGTCCGCGACACTACCGAACGGTTTTACGGTTGCCGCCGGCGTCGCCCTTCCAGCTCCGACGATTACGGGCATCGCGCCCAACTCCGAATTTCAGGGCGCCACAAACGTTACCGTTACGCTGACCGGCACAAACTTTCAACCGTCGCCCACCTGCACTTTTGACACGGACTTTGGCGGCACCATCAATACGTGCACTTTTGTTTCTTCCACACAGATCAACGTGAACCTTTCGATCGCCCCCAACGCCATGCTCGGCGGGCACAACGTCACGGTGACCAATGCTGATGGACAATCGGCAACCATCATCAATGGGTTCACCGTAACTGAGGACCTTGGCAACACTGTCAAGCTGGGTTCCGGCTTTACCGTGGGCGCCCTGGTGCTGAACGGCAACGCGCAATTGAACGGCTCGGTGCTTGAAATTACCGACGGCGGCACGGGCGAAGATTCCAGCGCCTGGTACGCCACACGCGTGAACGTCCAGTCTTTCGTTAACGATTTCACTTTTCAGGTGACGCCCGGCATCACTGCGGATGGTTTCACGTTCGCTCTGCAGGCCAACGACACCGCAGCCATCGGAGTCCTTGGGGGCGGCCTGGGTTACGGCCCAGTATTGTTGACAGATCCACTTGGAATTCCACACAGTCTGGCGATCAAATTCGATCTTTATAACAACAATGGTGAAGGCATTAATTCCACCGGCCTGTATGTAAACGGAGTTTCGCCCAGTACCCCCGCGGATGATTTGACGCCTTCAGGCATTGATCTCCACAGCGGAGACCTTTTCGCCGTGCACATGACCTATGACGGCACCACACTGGCGTTGACCATCACGGATACTGTCACTCACGCGGTGTTCACGAAAAACTATGTGGTCGACATTCCACACACTTTGGGCACCAACGTCTCGCCGGTAACCACCGCCTACGCCGGATTCACCGGCGGTACCGGAGGGCTCGGCGCGACCCAGGTTATTTTAAACTGGACGCTTGGTCCCCTGGCTCCAGCGGTGTCCTTTTCGCCGGCAGGACCGGTGGCCTTTCCTGATACTGTCGTTAATGTCACCAGCGCTCCGGTTACCATTACCGTTACGAACGGCGGTTCCGCGCCTTTGCACATCACCATAGTAACTCTGGCCGGAACTAATCCCGGAGACTTCGCGGTGCCTGGCGGTTCGAACAACTGTAATGGTGCAACTGTGGCAGTCAACGCCACTTGTACTTTTAATGCGACGTTTACCCCCACGGGTACCGGCGCTCGTCAGGCCGATCTGCAGGTAGCCGATGACGCTGCGGGTAGTCCGCAGATTCTTTCACTGAACGGCAATGGACTGGCCGCCGCAACGCCAGTGGCCACCATCACGCCAGTGAGCCCGGTGATGTTCCCCAGCACCCCGCAAGGAACGGCCAGCGCACCCGTCACCGTAACCGTAACCAACACCGGTAACGCTACTCTGAATATCTCGACCGTCACGTTAACTGGAACGAATGCCGCGGATTTTGCAGCCGGGACGAACACTTGCAACGGAGCAGCCTTGGCCGCTAACGCCACCTGCACTGTGGGCGTGGTTTTTACCCCCGGCGCGGTTGGCATACGCAGTGCGACTTTGCAGGTCGCTGATAACGCTGCCGGCAGCCCTCAGAGTGTCACTCTGACCGGCACCGGCACCGCGGTAGGCCCAACTATTGCGATCGCTCCGAATCCGTTGGCCCTATCGGCAACTCAGGGCACTGTAAGTGCCCCTGGAACGGTGACCATCACCAATAATGGCAATGGGCCGCTGCATATCACCGGCGTCGTGTTTGGCGGAGCAAACGTGGCGGACTTCGTCAATCCCGCGGGTTCCTGCACCGCGGTCATCGCGCCCAGCGGGAACTGCACTATTTCGGTGAGCTTCGCGCCGGTAACTGCCGCGAGTGCCACTGTTCGCACCGAGACGATCACCCTTACCGATGACGCGGCCGGTTCGCCGCATGTGATCACCGTCAACGGCACCGTCGCTGCTTCTGCGTTCACCGTGGATCCCAGTTCAACTTTGACTGCCACCGTGACCGCTGGTCAAACAGCGCAGTACAGCGTCAAACTTGCAGCCGGCCCCGGTTATTCCAGTTCGGTAACGATGGGTTGTTCTGGAGCCCCGGCCACCACAACGTGCACCGTTGCGAACCCCGTCACCTTAACAAGCGGCACGACCACTACGTTTTCCGTGATGGTGGCGACAACGGCGAGGTCGGTATTGTTGCCGCTCTCCGATCGCCAACCAAAGCCGCCAGCAATTCCCTACGTGCTGTTGCTTGCTCTCGGTCTGTGCGTGGCAATTCTTGCCGCGCTCTGTCCGTCAAGGTTGCGGACTCTATCCGTGCAACGGCGGTTCGCTTACGGCGGCGGCCTGTTCCTCTTGGTATTGGCCACTTACGGCCTGGCTGGTTGCGCGAGCGGCGGAACGTCCGGGGGCGGAGGTGGCGGCGGCACTACGGGAACGCAGAAGGGAACTTACACGCTGACGTTAACCCCAACGGCTAACAGCACCGGCGGCAAGCCGCTGCAACTCGCACCTATACAGTTGACGCTTACAGTGAATTAAATAAAGTGAGCTGACCGAGCGATTTGCAGCGACGTTCCGTTAGCTTCGGTTTATTCAAAAACCAAAGTAACTACGCGCGCTTGACCCTGGCGGGATGTCCCTGCTATCACGTGAGCTTATGAACTTGAACCGACGGAGTCTGCTGAAGCAACTTGGCGCGGGGGTGGCCGCCACTTCGATGTTAGACGTGTCGCGTGCGGCGCCACAAACAGCAGGCTCCGCCAAAAACGACCACCCGCCCAGCGCTCCAGCGAAAAACGCTGCCAGGTTTGACGGCCCCATCCGCCTGGATCGTAACGAGAACGCTTATGGTGCCTCAGAAAAAGCCGTCGCTGCCATTCAACAATCGGCAAGCGGCGTCAGCCGCTACGAGGATGCGAGCCTGCTGCGCAGCGCCATAGCTGCGCACCTCAGCAAACTCCGTTCCCAAGAAACAGAGGCGCTCCGTCCCGAGCAAATTGTGTTGGGATGTGGTTCGAGCGACATCCTGCGCATGGCGGCTTGTGCCTTTCTTGGCGCCGGCAAAACGCTGATTCAGGCCACTCCTACGTGCGACCTTCTGTTGACGTCGGCGAAACAAAATGGCGCGAAGGTTATCGAGGTTCCGCTGCGCAAGGACTTTGCGCATGATCTTGAGGCCATGCTGCAGCATGCTCGAAGCGAAGACGCAGCACTGGTGTACATCTGCAATCCCAACACCCCTACGGGCACCCTTACTGGCCGCGCTTATCTCGAAACTCTTGTGCCGCAATTCCCACAGAATGTCCATGTGCTGATTGATGAGGCCTACCATGAATACGCCGGCGGCTCGGGAGCCTACGCCTCCTTCGTGGACCATCCGTCAGCAAATCCGCGTGTGATCGTGACGCGGACTTTTTCTGGCGCGCATGGACTGGCCGGCGCCCGGGTGGGCTACGCCGTGGCATCCGCCGAAACCGCTGAGGCCATGAGCCAAGCGAGCTTGCCCTACCCTTTGAGCCGGTCCGGCCTGGCCGCTGCCTCCGCGTCCCTCGACGATCCTCAGCACGTGCAGCGCTGCGTAAAGCGCAATTTTGACGATCGTCAAGAATTTATGAATCAAGTGAACGCCCGCATGCTTCGGGCTCTCGACGCTCACGCCAACTTCGTGTGCCTTAACGTCATGCGTCCGGCGGCGGAGATCGCCGAGCACTACGCCAAAAACAACTTCAGATTGGCTCCCCTTATTCCGTCGCTCCCAAACTACCTGCGTATCTCGTTGGGAACGCCCGCGGAAATGCATGAATTTTGGCGGGTTTGGGACCTCCTCGGCTCTCACCCCATGTCCATGTAGTCTTCGAAAGAAAATCGTTTACTTTGTTCTCCGTTTTTATTAAAAGGGGAATGTAGTTCCCATAAGAAGCAACCCGTTACACAATCCTTAACAGGCCCATTGATTATAAAGGGTTTATTCGGGTGAGCGGAGTGCAGCTTATCCGATGTCGGTTCGGGTGTACCCCGCATGAAAGTCGCTGCAGGTTCGGGAATTGGAAACTTGCGTCTGGATTGCGTGTTCCATTTAGAAATGGCTTCATCGTGACGTGCTGGTGTGACGGAGAAACCTCCGCGCAATCTTGAGAGCTTGGGAGCTCATTCGAATGAATCTTATTAATGCTTCGTCGTGTGGCCAGACGATGTCCACGGAGAAAACGCGTACTTCATGCCGCCGGTTCAATTTGCGCGCGCTCTGGATGATCGCAGCACTTGCGCTGCTGGCAAGCCACGCGCCGACCGCTCAGGCGCAGGCCAACGTGCAGGGGACTTGGCAGACCATGCCGAACCTGATGCCGATAAATCCGGTGCACACCGCGCTGATGTACAACGGTAAAATCCTGGTGGTCTCGGGTTCCGGAAATTATCCCGCGCAGACTACTTTTCTGGTCGGCGTCTGGGATCCTTCCACCAACACTTTCGGCAACCAGCAATCGATCAGCTGGGACATGTTTTGCAACGGCATGATTGTGTTGCCTGATGGTCGGCCCTTCGTGATGGGCGGCAACCTCCAGTACGATCCGTTTTTTGGATGGACACGCACCTCCGCTTACGACCCGGCAACAGGAAAATATACCGACATGGAAGACATGGCTCACGGCCGATGGTATCCCACATCCACCGTTTTGGGAGACGGCCGGGTAATGATTTTTTCCGGATTGACTGAAACCGGCGGCACCAATTCCCAGGTGGAAATCTACAAAGTAGGCGTCGGCTGGGGTGCTCCTTCCACCGCCAATTTTACGCCGCCGCTTTACCCGCGCATGCACCTGCTACCCAGCGGCAAAGTTTTCTATTCCGGCTCCGGGACGCAATCTCGTACTTTCGACCCTTCCACGAACAGTTGGTCCGGAGTTATCGCCACCACAATTTTCGGTTCGAATCGCACATATGGGTCATCGGTCCTTTTGCCTTTGACGCCCGCCAATGGATACAAACCACGGGTGATGATTTTCGGGGGAGCGAATCCCTCCACGAACACGACGGAGATCATCGATCTTTCAGCAGGAAGTCCGGCGTGGGTCAGCGGACCTAATATGTCCAAGCCGCGTATCGAAATGAACGCCACCCTCCTTCCCAATGGCAGAATCGTTACCATCGGCGGCTCATTAAACGACGAAGACACCAGTACCGCCAGCTTGCAGGCCGACCTTTTCGACGCTTCGGGAACTACCGTCACGGTTGGCTCAGCCGGATCAAATGCTTTTCCACGCCTATATCATTCCGAAGCGCTGCTCTTGCCCGATGCCACCGTGTGGGTCGCTGGCGGAAATCCGACTCGTGGAACTTATGAGCAGCACGTGGAAATTTATAAGCCTCCGTACCTCTATACCTCGAGCGGCAGCATCGCCACCAGGCCGGCCATCACATCCATCAATCCTTCGATAATTGGATACGGCACTTCGTTTCAGGTCCAGACGCCGGATGCCGCCAATATTTCTTCCGTCGTGTTGATGAAGAATGGTTCGCCGACCCACGCTTTCGACATGGAACAACGTATGGTGGGTCTCACATTCACCACAGGCAGCGGCGTTCTGAATGTGACTGGTCCGCCGAACGGCAACATCGCGCCTCCGGGTTATTACATGCTATTCATCCTTAACAATTCTGGCGTACCCTCGGTTGCGAAATTCGTTCAAGTTTCAAAAACTCCTACTGACGTTCCTCCTACGGGAACCATTACCAGTCCAGCGACGGACATTACTATTGCTCCAGGACAGTCAGTGACCTTTGCAGGCACCGGGTCGGCCCCTAGTGGTTCCATCACTGGCTATTCATGGGTCTTCCGCGGTGGATCGCCGGGCAAAAGCTCGCTCGCGAACCCGGGGGCGGTGACTTTTTCGACTGCAGGGACCTACACTGCGGTTTTCACCGTGACCGACAGCGCCGGCAATACCGATCCCAGCCCTGAAACGCGCACCATTACGGTCGCAAACTCGCCTGCACCAACGCTCGCCAGTGTCGCTCCCAACACTGGAAAACAAGGGCAGACAAGTCTAAGCGTGGTCCTGACTGGCACAAACTTTTTGAATGGCCCCTCGTGCAGTTTTGGAGCAGGTATTACCATCAATTCCTGCACGTTCAATTCTTCTACGAAAATCACAGCCAGCATTAACGTTCTGGCCAGCGCTACCATTGGCACCCGCAATGTTACGGTAACTAACACCGATGGCCAGAACTCGACGTTGACCAACGGGTTCACCGTGCAGGCCGGCACGGCTCCGGCTCCCACGATCACCAGCGCGTCGCCCAATTCCGGCGTGCAGGGTCAGTCCAACATCAGCGTGGTGCTTACCGGTACGAATTTCCTTGCCAACCCCTCATGCGATTTCGATTCCGACGAAGGACTTTCGGTCAGCGCTTGTACGTTCAATTCCTCGACAAAAATTACCGCCACAGTTTCGCTGGCGGCAAATGCAGTATTGGGCGCTCACAATATTGTGGTGACCGACACCGACGGCCAGAGCGCGACGCTCGTAAATGGCTTTACCGTTAACCCTGCAGGAGGCGGCGGGGGAATCGGCTTAGGCAGCGGCTTCACCCCCGGCTCCGTGGTTTTGAATGGCAACGCGGCCATTACCGGCACAAGCCTTACCTTGACCACTACCTCGAGCACCTTCCAGGCCGGCAGTGCCTGGTTCCCGTCGGCCGTCAACATTCAGAGCTTCACGAATGATTTCAATTTCCAGGATACTGCCGGATCACCAACCGCGGACGGCCTGACCTTTACATTGCAAGCGAACAACACGGCAGCCATAGGCGGTACCGGCGGGAATCTTGCTTACTCGCCTATCGCCAAGAGCATTGCTGTGAAATTCGATCTTTACAGCAACTCCGGTGAAGGCCCGAGCTCCACAGGTTTGTATCTGAATGGTGCTTCGCCCACGGTTCCAGCACTCGACATGGCTGCCTCCGGAATTGATCTGCACAGCGGACACGTCTTCCAAGTGCACATGAGCTACGACGGTGCGAATCTGGCCATGACCGTGACGGACGCTACCACCGCCGCCACCTACACCAAGACCTGGGCGGTCGATATCCCAGGCACGATTGGATCGACTACTGCATTTGCGGGCTTCACTGGTTCCACTGGCGGATACACCGCGCTGCAGAAAATCTTGAACTGGACGATGAGCAGTGGCGCGGCCACTGGAACTGTAGCTACGCCCACCTTCAATCCTGGTGCGGGGACCTATCTAGGCACTCAGACGGTAACTCTATCCGACTCGACATCGGGCTCGACGATTTTCTATACCCTTGATGGGACTCAGCCCGCCACCACCGCGGGCGGCTCGACCATCCAGTACAGCGGGGCCATCACTGTCACTTCCACCAAGACTATCAAGGCCTTAGCGACCGCTTCTGGTCTGACCACCAGCGCGACCGCCACCGCTCTTTACACTATTCAGTCGCAGGTCGCGACTCCCACGTTCGCGCCTGGTGGTGGAACCTACGCCTCCGCGCAGACAGTAGCTATTTCTTCCACGACCTCGGGTGCCACGATTTTCTACACCACTAATGGCTCGACACCTAGCACCGCCTCGGCGCAGTACACCGCACCGATCACCGTAGGCTCCAGCGAAACACTCAAGGCCATCGCCACCAAGAGCGGTTTCTTCGACAGCGCCGTCGGTTCCGCCGCGTACGTTATAAACGGTGGCGGCGGTGGCGGCGGCATCACTTTCGGCAGCGGATTCACGGCTGGCTCCATGGTGCTCAACGGCGCCTCAACCATCAGCGGCACCAGCTTGAACATTACGCCCAACACAACCGGCCAAGCGGGCAGCGCCTGGTTCCCAACCGCAGTGAATATTCAAAACTTCACCACGGACTTTAACTTCCAGGTCACTGCCGGAACGACAGCCGACGGATTTACTTTCGCGCTGCAGAATAATTCCACCGCCGCGCTGGGTAGCACTGGCGGCAACCTGGCCTACATGGGCATCGCCAAGAGTATCGCGGTAAAATTCGACCTCTACAGCAACTCCGGTGAGGGACCGAGCTCGACAGGTTTGTATCTCAATGGCGCTTCACCCACCAGCCCTGCTTCTGACATGGGTGCTTCCGGGATCGATTTGCACAGCGGACATGTGTTCCAGGTGCACATGACCTATGACGGCACCAATCTCGCCATGACCATCACTGATGGCACCACTGCCGCTTCTTTCACCAAGACTTGGGCGGTGGACATTCCTGGCACCATCGGGTCCACCACTGCGTTCGCCGGCTTCACCGGATCCACCGGCGGCTATTCCGCGCTGCAGAAAATTCTCACCTGGACGCTCACCACTGGCGGAGTCACCGGGACCGTGGCCACACCCACATTCTCACCGGTGGGCGGGAACTACACTTCTGCCCAGAACGTGACCATCTCTACCACGACTTCGGGCGCAACGATTTATTACACTACCAACGGGTCCACTCCAACGACCGGCTCCGCGGTTTACAGCGCGCCGGTCCCGGTCGCCGCAACCACTACCCTGAAGGCCTTGGCGGTCAAGAGCGGTTCAAATAACAGTTCCGTCGCCACCGCCACGTACACCATCAGCGCGGCCCCCACGATCAACTACAACTCCGGTTTTACCGCGACGAACATGGCCCTTAACGGAACCTCGGTGCTGAATGGTTCCAGGCTGCAACTTACCAACTCCGCCTCGGGAGCGTCCAGAGCCAGCGCCTGGTATAAGACGTCCGTAAACATCCAGAAATTCACCACGGACTTTCAGTTTCAACTCTCGCAACCGAACGCCGACGGCATGGCTTTCGTGATTCAAAACAGCGGCACCACCGCGATCGGAGCCGGCGGCGGCGCTCTGGGCTACGGCCTGGACGATTCCGGCACTCCCGCGGGCATTCCCTCCAGCATCGCCGTGAAGTTCGACCTATACGACAACAATGGCGAAGGTACGAATTCCACCGGTCTTTATACCAATGGCGCCAATCCCGGCGTCCCTGCCGATGCGCTCGGTGGCGGGATTGATCTGCATAGTGGGGATATTTTCTCCGTGCACATCGCTTACGACGGAACAACCCTGACAATGACGATCACTGACACGGCGAACACGTCGCTGACTTTCACCAAGAGCTACGCCATCAATCTCCCCGCTACTGTAGGTGCCAATACGGCCTACGCTGGATTCAGTGCCGGTACCGGTGGGCTCACCGCAACGCAGGAAGTCATTAACTGGACATACGTAGTGAATTGATTCGCTCCGACAATCGCAAACTGCGAAATCCCCGTACGCCGAGGCGGCCTGCGGGGATTTTTGTCGTGGCCTCACATTTCCTTCATACGCTTCTATCCCTGCCGATTCTTTTCTCTGCCGATATGATGGCTTTTGTTGCTGTAGTATTAGCGAGGCTGTCCCGCGGATCTTTGAGCAGTCTTCGATGATCACCGCGAGCACCGTCTAGCCTTGTGGAGGACCACATGAGTCCCAAGCTTCGCAACACTCTAATAGTTGTTGGCGTGGTGATTTTATTACTGGTTATCGTTCCATTCCTGATTCCCGTCAATCAATTCAAGCCCACTATTGAGGCCAAAGCTTCTGAGGCCCTGGGCCGTAAAGTCGAAATGGGCAACCTCAGCTTTTCGCTATTCGGTGGTTCGCTGTCAGCGGAAAATCTAGTCGTCGGCGACGATCCCAAGTTCAGCCAGGCGCCCTTCCTCACCGCCAAGAAAATAAATGTTGGCGTGGAAGTCATGCCGCTGATTTTTTCCCGCGCTCTGCACGTCACCAGCATCGCCATCAAGAATCCGCAGGTCACTTTGCTGCATAACGCGCAGGGGCAATGGAATTATTCTTCGCTGGGAGGCGCTGCCTCCAGGCCGCAAACTGCGCAAAGCGGTTCCTCTGATGTTTCCATCCAGAAACTCTCCCTCGACGATGGCACCATCGTCGTGGGTTTCGTGAATAGCAATAAGCGCAACTCTTACGACCATGTCAGCGTCGTCGCTTCCGATATCTCGTCCCATACAAAGTTTCCGCTGAAAATTTCCGCGGACCTCCCGGGAGGCGGAAAGTTCAAGCTCGAAGGCAACGCCGGACCGATGGATGAGAAAGACGCCTCCCTTACTCCCATGGACGCCAAGCTTTCCGCGAGTTCGCTGGACCTGGCGGCCACCGGTTTTCTTGAACCTGGCACGGGATTGGGCGGACTGTTGGATCTGGACGCCAGCCTCGTCTCCGCTCAGGGTGAAGCTCAAACGAAAGGCACTGCCAAACTTTCGAAGGCGCTGTTTATTTCCGGCGGGTCGCCGGCGTCTATTCCGCTGAACGTGGATTTCGATACCAAATACAATCTCGCCAAAGAATCCGGGGTCTTAAATCCCTCCACGCTGAAAATCGGCAATGCGGCCGCCCATCTCTCGGGAACTTACAACACCGCCGGTGAAGCAACGTCCGTCAACGTCAAAGTTGACGGGCAAAACATGCCGGCACCGGACCTCGAGGCTTTTCTTCCAGCCATCGGCATTCATCTTCCGAGCGGCGCTTCTATAAAAGGCGGCACCCTGAGCGCCAACCTGAATCTTGTCGGACCGACCAACAATCTGGTGACCAGCGGCAACGTCGGACTTTTTAGCGCGCACCTCGCGGGGTTTGACCTCGGCTCCAAAATGTCCAGCCTGTCTTCGCTCACCGGACTGAAAACCGGCAAAGACCTGGAAATCGAGAAATTAACCAGCAACCTGCGGATGACCCGGGACGGCATCAAGGCCGAAAATTTTAATGCTGTGCTGCCCGCGATGGGTTCGCTTGTCGGCGCGGGCACAGTAGATGCAAAAAACAATCTGGATTTCAAAATGGCGGCCACGTTGAAAAGCGGATTGGCTGCCGCCGCCACTCCCATTTCAACTGCTGGCGGTGCACTAGGCCAGGTGATGGGCGGCTCTGGCAGCGGATGCAAGAGCGGGCTCACTGTGCCGTTCATGATTCAAGGCACGACCGCCGATCCCAAATTCGTTCCCGATGTTGGCGGTGTCGCGGCGGGAATGATGAAGTCGCAACTCGGTTGTGCGGGCAGCGCGGTTACCGGTCTGAAGGATCAAAACCCGGTCAACGCCGTGAGCGGCATTGGCGGACTGTTCAAAAAGAAAAAACCGTAACGTCTAGTCGTAGCGCAACGCCACCATCGGATCGACGCGCATCGCGCGGCGGGCCGGAATGTAGCAGGCGACCAGTGCCACGGCGGTGAGCAGCGCCGTTACTGCCAGGTACGTATACGGGTCGTAAGCTATAACGCTAAAGAGCAGGCTTACCAGCGCACGCATCAGCGCCAGTGCCGAAATTATGCCCAGGCCCAGCCCTAGCACGGTCAGGCGCAGTCCTTGCCCAAGGATCAGGCGTAACACATCCGCTCGCTGCGCACCCATGGCCATGCGCAATCCGATTTCGCGGGTTTCCTGGTTCACCGAGTACGACAGCACGCCGTAAACTCCCAGGGCTGATAAAATGAGCGCGAGTCCGCCGAATAGCGTAAGCAGGATACCGCCCATCCGCGGGGCCCATAGCGCCTGCCCCAGAATTTCCTCGATGGTAAAAATATTGGTAATCGCCAGGTTGGAATCCATGGATTGCAGCGCCCCGCGCGTCGTGGCCAGCGCGCTTTCAGGCGCCCCCGTAGTGCGCACCTGTAACGTTGCGGCCGGCACGTAATCCTGCGCCATGGGCAGAAACACAATTGGCTGAGGTTCTTCGCCCACTTCATTCACCACGGAGTTGGCCACCACGCCTACAACTTCACGCAGCGTCGTATCGCCAAAAAAATGAAAGCGTTTGCCAAGCGCATTTTCATTCGGCCAGAATTGCCGAGCCATCGCCTCACTCGCGATGGCTACCATGGCGGTTTCTTTGCGGTCGTTGTCAGTGAACGTTCGTCCGCGCACCAGCGGAATTCGCAAGGTATCAAGATAGTCTGGCGTGATGTCGTTGACGGTAGTTAGCGTTCCGCGATATCCGGAATTTTCATCCCGGCCTTCCGGGAATACTGTTCGCGCGAAGCCTCCACCAAGCGGAGGATTGGACGCGATACTGGCCGACGCCACTCCCGGGGTATTTTTTATCCGTTCAAGGGCCGCGCGGTAAAACTGCTCGCCGCGCCCTTCGTCATAATGCAGCGCGCCCAGGTCAAAATTCATGGACAGCAGATTTTTTGACTCGAACCCGAGGTCAATTTTTTGTGCGTTGTGCATGCTGCGCAGGAAAAGTCCCGCGCCCACGAGGGCGATCAGCGCCAATGCCATTTCTCCGATGACCAGCAGGCTGCGCAGCGGGTCGCGCTTCCATCCCATGGTGCCGCCACGGCCTCCGGCCTTCAGTATTTCCATGAGGTCTGGGCGCGAGGCCTTGACCGCCGGCACCAGGCCAAAAAACAGGCCGGTAAGGATCGCAACGCCCAGCGTAAACAGCAAAACTCGCCCGTCGAGCGAAAGGTCAATACCGCTTTGCTCGATGAATGGCGGCCGGAGCGACCACAAAATACTTCGGCCCGCATATGCGATAGCCAAGCCCACCGCTCCGCCGGTCAGCGCCAGTATCATGCTCTCTGTGAGCATTTGCCGAACGATCCGCCCACGGTTCGCCCCCAGCGCCGCGCGCAGGCTGATTTCTTTCTGGCGGCGCGCACCTTGGGCCAGCAAGAGATTCGCCAGGTTCACGCAGGCGATCAACAACACCAGCCCCACGACCGCCATCATGGTGCTACCTGCCAGCGCGATCGTCTTGTGATCGTTCGCACCCACCGCGGCTTCCGCCAGAGGAGTCAGGGCCACGCTGCGCCCGGAATTGTCCTTGGGAAATTCGCTTTCGAGGTGCGTGGCCATCGTCCGCAGCGAAGCCTCGGCGGCCTTCATTTCGACCCCCGGCTTCAGTCGCCCAATAGTTAGCAACGTCAAGGCCCGACGGTCATCGAAAAATTCTTTTTCCTTTCCGCCCAGAATCTGGTCCTTCATGCTGTGGGGGATCCACACCTGCTCGGGGCTTAAAAATGTCAGCGTGCCTTTGAAGCCGCGCGGCGCCACTCCGATCACCGTGTAGGGCCGCGCATCGAAAATCAGCGATTTGCCCGCGACGCCCGGATCCGCGCCCAGTTTATTAGCCCAGAAGTAATAGCTCAGTACCGCTACATCATTGCCGCTGGGCTTGGTGTCTTCATCGGCCATGAAAAATCGCCCCATCGCCGGGCGCATTCCCAGTACATCGAAGTAATTCGCGCTGACCAGCTCTCCCTGCACCTGGCGGGGTTCCGCCCCGCCGCTCCACGTCAACGGTGTGGGAAGAATTGCCGCCAAATCGGTCAACACCTGGTTGTCGCGGCGATAATCCTTGAAATTTGGCACCGACATCCCCAGCTTCACCGACTTCGCTTGGGTCACCAGAGTTTTGCTGTCCACGGTATCCAGTTGCACCAATCGCGGTAAATCGCGCACCGGAAGCGCGCTCAACAGAATCGCGTTCACCACCGTGAAAATCGTAGTATTCGCGCCGATTCCAAGCGCCAGCGACAAAACCGCTACCGCCGTAAAGCCCGGATTCTTCCGCAGCATGCGCAGGCCGTAACGAACGTCCTGCAAAAAAATATCCAGCCACGGCAGGCTTTCGCGATCATGGTAAATCTCCTTGGTCTGCTCCACCCCGCCGAGCTTGATCATTGCGTTCCTTCGCGCTTCATCCACGCTCATCCCCTTACGGATATTGTCGTCGGTGTGCATTTGCAAGTGTCCTTCCAGCTCTTCGGAGAATTCGTACCCAGTCTTTTCTTTTTGAAAAGTGCCGGCCAGCCGCATCAGAAGAACTTGCAGCGTTCTCATGCCGATTCTTTCCCGGGAGTCAGAAAGCGCGCCAGTATCGCGGTGGTCTGCTCCCAGTCGCGTTCCTCGCGGCTTAGAAATTTACGCCCCGCGCGCGTCAGCTTGTAATATTTGGCTTTGCGGTTGTTGTCCGACTGGCCCCACTCCGAAGAGATGTGCCCCTCCTGCTCGAGTTTCAGCAGCGCCGGATAGAGAGTTCCGTAGTTCACCGCCAGCAGATCTCCGCTGGTCTGCTCAATCCTGCGAGCGATCCCATATCCGTGCAGCGGCCCCAATGCCTCCAGCGTCTTGAGCACCATGAGCGCCAGCGTTCCTTGCCAAACTTCCCGTTTCTCCGCCATCTTGTCCCGATCCGTAAAATTCTCCTGACCATCAATCCTATGGGATACCCATACTGACATCACGACAGCCCTATGGGAAGCCCATACATCGCTATCTATTAAGACGGGGCTCGCGCTGTTTCGTTCCCAACTTTCTGAAATTTTCCGGGCCTGCCGGCAAAAAAACTTATCCGGGCTTTCTTGACTCTTCGCGGACGAGCCGTTAGCCTCGTGCGTTCGGTTCACTTCTGTGAAACTCTTTTCTATTCCGGGTACATCGCAAGGAGCGCTGATGCGCATCGATCGCTTTGCTAAGTATTTCGTGACTTTGGCGGCCGCCGTGACCGGCTTGGCCGCCGTAACACCCGCAGTGCGCGCTCAGGGCGGGGAACCGCCCTACTTCGCCATCCGCGGAGCCAAGGTCGTGCCTGTTTCCGGGGCGGTCGCCGAAAACACCACTATCCTCATATCCCGCGGCGTTATCTCCGCGGTCGGTCGCGACCTCAAAATCCCAGACGAAGCCTGGATCATTGACGGTAAAGGCCTCACTGTTTACCCCGGCCTGATTGATTCTTTCACTGACATTGGCATCACGCCTCCAGCCACCGGTTCCTCAGAAAGTGGCAGTCGCAAACCATCGCCTGCGCGGGGCCCCGAAGATCGTCCCGGAAGCACGCCGTGGCGCAACGCCGCCGATGAAATTAATCTCTCCGACAAGCGCATTGAAACCTGGCGCAACGGTGGCTTCACGACTGTTGTTTCCGCGCCCAAAGGAGGGTTCTTTCCTGGCCAGGCCGCCGTCCTCGATCTCGCCGGCGAACTTTCCGGCGACATGGTGGTGAAGTATGGCGCCGCCATACCGGTTAATTTGCACACCGGCGGGTTCGGCACCGGTTTTCCGGATTCGCTCATGGGCGCACTCTCCTACGTCCGCCAGGTCTGGCTCGACACCGACTGGAGTACCCGCGCCGACGCCAATTATTTAAAAAATGTGCGGGTGGCGCGTCCGCGTTATGACCGGACCGACGCTTCGCTTGCAACAGCACAGAAGGAGCATGAAGTTGTTTTGATACCTGCGAATAGCACGACGGAGATTCTCCGCTCGCTGGAACTTTCTGATCGCTGGAAGGTAAACGGCGTGATTTACGGCGGACAAATGGCCTACGAGGCATCAGCCGAAATTGGCGCGAAGAAATTACCGGTGTTGATCAACGCCAAGTGGCCGGAAGCTGAAAAAGATGCCGACCCTGAAGATAAACCGTCGCTGAGAACTTTGCGCTTTCGCGACCGCGCCCCCTCCAGCCCCGCGGCGCTCGCCAAGGCCAATGTGAAATTTGGCTTTTACGACGGCGGGCTCGCCACTCCCAAGGATGTTTTGAAAGCGGTCAAAAAATCCATTGACGCCGGCCTTCCTGCGGATGCCGCGCTGCGCGCTCTCACTCTTTCCCCAGCGGAAATATTCGGAGTATCCAATCGCCTCGGCTCCATCGAAGTAGGAAAAATCGCCAACCTGGTCGTCACCGATGGCGATTTATTCGAAGAAAAAACCAAGATTAAAATGATTTTCGTCGACGGCCACAAGTTTGATCCGCGTGAGCCCGAAAAACCTAAGGACCCGCCCAAAGGCGACATCAGCGGCAAATGGAAGCTGGCCTTCAACACCCCCGATGGCGCGGAAGAAGCGACGGCGGATTTGTCCATGGAAAAAGATGGCGCCATCTCTGGAACCGTCACCGGCAAGCGGGGCGTCGGCGCCATCCTCAGCGGCTACGCCACTGCCAACAAATTTTCCTTCACTATCAACATCCCCGTAGATGGGAATCCCACTGACGTCACTTTTACCGGCACTTTCGACTCCACTTCCCTGAAAGGCAGCCTCGGCGTCCCGGGATTTTCGACCGATTTTACCGGCACAAAGCCTGCCGCAATCCCTGCTTCCACCCCGCCGCCCACTGTTTCAACGACCGGAGGTGCATTGTGAAGCCACTGTTCGCTATCTTGATCTGCTGTATTTTTGCTGCGGCATTAAATTTTTCTGCCGCCGCACGATTATTTGGCGCCGAAGCTGCCGACCCACTCCCGGCGGTCCTGCTCATCCAGAACGCCACCATCCTCACGGTTTCGCACGGTACTATCGAACACGGCTCTATCCTGATTCGCGACGGAAAAATTGCCGAAGTCGCTCAGTCCATCGCCCCACCCAAAGGTGCTCAGGTAATTGACGCTGCAGGTCAATTCGTAATGCCAGGCATCATTGATTGCCACTCCCACATTGCCGTGGACGGCTCCGTCAATGAAGGTAGCGTTTCCGTATCCTCGATGGTGAACATTGCCGACGTTCTCAATCCTGATGACATCGACATTTATCGGGATCTCGCCGGTGGCGTAACCACTGCCAACGTCTTGCATGGCTCCGCCAACTCTATCGGCGGCCAGACGGTAGTCATCAAGCTTCGCTGGGGTGCTCCCGCTTCGAAATTGCCATTCGAAGGCGCGGTCCCGGGCATCAAGTTTGCTCTTGGCGAAAATCCCAAGCGTTCGAACGGCTCCCGCGGCGGTGAAAAGCGCTACCCCGCGACACGCATGGGCGTCGAAGAAACTATCCGCGCGGCATTTACGGAAGCGCGCGACTACAAGATCAAGTGGGACGACTACAACAAGAAAATCTCCAGCACGGAAAAAACCGCCGACAAAAACCTCATTCCTCCGCGTCGCGACTTACGCCTTGAGCCCCTCGTGGAGGTGCTCGAAGGCAAGCGCTACGTGCATTCCCACTGCTATCGCGAAGACGAAATCCTGATGCTTCTGCGCGTGGCCAGAGAATTCGGTTTCAAGGTGCGCACCTTCCAGCACGTCCTCGAAGGCTACAAAGTTGCCGATGAAATCGCCGCTTCCGGCGCCGGCGCTTCCACCTTTTCCGACTGGTGGTCCTATAAGGTCGAAGCGTACGATGCCATCCCTTACAACGCTGCAATTATGACGCGCCGCGGCGTGGTCGTTTCCATCAACTCCGATGACGCCGAAGAAGCTACGCACCTCAATCAGGAAGCCGCAAAAAGCATCAAGTACGGTGGCCTGACGCACGATGAAGCGCTCAAACTCGTCACCATCAATCCCGCCATGCAACTCGGCATCGACAAGCGCGTCGGCTCCATCGAGGTCGGCAAAGACGCCGACCTGGTCATTTACAATCACGATCCCTTGAGCGCCTACGCCGTAGTGCAAAAGACACTGATAGATGGCCGCGTTTATTTCGATCGCAGCCGCGACCTCGCCGAACGCGCCGATCGCGAAAAAGAAAAGAAGTCACTGATCGAAAAGGAAAAGAAAGCGGGCGAGAAAAAAGCTGAAGAAAAAAAGAACGAGGAAAAAAAACCGGAAGATAAACCCAAGCCAACGGAATCCGCCAAACTCGAATCGGTCGTCGCCGGAGGTGCACTGTGAAGCGGACTTCTTCGCCGCTATTGCAAGCGGCTGCGCTCGTCGTTGTTATCGCGATTCCCGCGGCCTTGTTGGCGCAATCCTCGCAGCAACAGCCACCCCCTCAGCCGGCAAAAGCCTATGCGCTGGTGCACGCGAAAATATTCACGCTGGCCGGCGCTCCAATCGAAAACGGCACGCTGATTATCCGGGATGGAAAAATTGCCGCCGTCGGCGCGCAGGTGGATGTTCCTCAGGACGCCCAGATAATTGACGTCCAGGGCCTGCAGATTTATCCCGGATTGTTCGATCCGGTCACTCAAATGGGCCTTCGTGAAATTGGCGCCGTCAGCGCCACGGTAGATTCCACCGAAACCGGAAACTACAATCCCGATGTCGTAGCCGCCACGGCGGTTTCCCCTTCCAGCGAACACATTCCCGTCACACGAGCCGCGGGCATCACCGAAGTGCTGGCTGTTCCGGCCAGCGGCGGCATGGACTCCTTCGGCTCTTCCGGCGTGATCGGCGGACAGGCTTCCGCGATTCATCTGGCCGGATGGACCATGGAAGACATGCAGCTTAAGAAAAGCGTCGCCATGGTGCTGAACTGGCCAGAAATCGAAACAAAAAGTTTTGACTTCAGCACCTTCTCGCGCAAAGAGAAACCCTATACCGAAGCCAAACAGGAATACGACAAGCAGGTTAACGAACTTACCGAATGGATCGAGCGTGCCCGCCATTACGCACAAGCGATGGGACACGGCCAGCCTGGCGACTTCTCGCGCGATTTGAAACTGGAAGCACTCGCTCCGGTAGTTCGCGGCCAACTGCCACTGTTGATCATCGCCGATCGTGAGCGCGAAATTCGCAACGCCATTGAATTTTGCGATAAACAAAAGCTCCGAATGATACTGGCCGGCGGGCTGGAAGCATACAAATTGAAAGACCTGCTGCGCTCCCGAAGCATCCCGGTGATTCTGCGTCCCGTCTTGACCGAGCCTCTTGATGAAGATGATGCTTATGATCGCCTGCTCACCCAACCGGCCGAGCTTTCCGCCGCTGGTGTCAAATTTGCTTTCGGCAGCTTTGACAATTCCTTTGCGCGGCGGCTCGGCCAGAATGCCGCAAATGCCGTAGCTTACGGGCTCCCCTATGACGAAGCTCTCAAAGCCGTAACCCTGTATCCGGCGCAGATTTTCGATCTGGCGAAAGAAGTGGGCACGCTTGAAAGCGGCAAAATCGCGAACCTCATCGTCACCAATGGGGACCCTTTGGAACTGACAGCCGAGGTGCGTTACCTCTTCATTCGTGGCCAACTCACTTCACTGGGTAATCGCCACAAGCGCCTGTTCGAAAAGTATTCGGCGCGCCCCAGGCCGTAACCGGACTGCCGGTTTCCTACCCAGTGTGGTGTGCTGACGTCTGGTATCTCCCCGCCGCGCGTACGTGGTTCGCTTTAGCTGCGCCAGCAGCCAGCCGTGTCATACTCCTGCGAACTAAAATGGAAACCAAGCCGCAACCGTCAGAAGCTGCCGGAGCCGTCACCAAAAAGCGCTGGCCCGCGCTTGTGGCCACTTTAATCTTTGTCGCGCTGCTGATTGGCGGCGTCATTCTCGCTACCCACTGGCCGTTCTCTTCCCAGAAAGTTATGCAGGCCGTTCAGGAAGACTGGCCCGGCAAAATCAGCGTCCAGCATTTTGACCGCACTTATTTTCCTCATCCCGGCTGTATTCTCGATGGAGTCACCCTCACCCGCGGAAGCGATACTACCGGTCCGCCTCTGGTGGTGATTCGCAGGGTGAGCATCAAAGCCAATTATCACGATCTCTTTTTTCGTCCCGGATATATTTCCAGCATTGCCCTGGAGGGCCTTAAAATTTCGATTCCTGTGGACCAGTCGGGAACTTTGGCTAGCTCGGCGTCGGCACCCAGCCCCGGCCAAAAGCCGAGCTCCAAGAGCTCTTCTGTGCGATTGGGAGAAGTTTTTACCAAAGACGCCACTCTGGAGATAGCCACCAAATCGGATGGGCCGCTGAAATTTGAGATTCATGAACTCACTCTGAAGTCGATCAACGATAAAGGTCCGATGTCATATGACCTGGCCATGCATAATCCGGAACCTCCCGGCGAGATTCGCTCGCGCGGGAAACTGGGTCCCTGGGATAGCGGCCATCTGGACAACATTCCTCTTTCGGGGAACTACACTTTCGACAAAGCCGATCTGGGCGTTTATGGCGGCATCGCCGGGCTACTCTCCGCGAAGGGCGACTTCCAAGGCCGCCTCGGCCAGATCGAAACACAGGGCACCACGGAAATTCCCAATTTTGAAGTGACGCGCAGCCATCACCCAGTAATGCTCAAGACAAAATTCGCCGCCACCGTAGACGGCACCGGTGGCGACACCGTCCTGAAATCCGTCGACGGAACTTTTTTGCATACCGCAGTGCATGTGGCGGGCACTATCGCCTCCAAGTCGGGCAAGCCAGGTAAGACCGCATTGTTAAATTTGGCCGTGCAGGACGGCCGCATCGACGATGTATTACGTCTCTTCGTGCGCGACCCGAAGCCTCCGCTGGAAGGCGCAACTACTTTCAAGGCCCACGTCGTTTGGCCTTCCGGCGATCAGCAATTTCTGAAGCGCGTGATATTGAAGGGTGATTTTGTCATCGAGCACGCGCGCTGGGAAAACACCGAGCGCCAAAATAACGTGAATATGTTGAGCAAGCGCGCGCGAGGAGAAAAGAAGGATCCCTCCACCCCTAACGTAACCGCGGAAATCAAAGGCAACGTCGAGATGATCAACGCGATCGCCACTTTAAAAGACACAGCTTGCAAAGTACCCGGGGCGGAAGCGACCCTAAGTGGCACGTACAATCTGGAAAATACAAAAATAGATTTTCACGGGAGCCTGAAGACGGATGCTTCTGTTTCGGACGATACCACTGGTGCGAAAGCGGTTTTGCTGAAACCTCTCGACCCGCTATTCAAAAGAAAGCACGCTGGCGCGGTGCTTCCGGTAACCATGACCGGAACCTATCAGAACCCGCAGTTCGGCGTTGTCCTGCCTGCAAAAAAGTAGAGACGAGCTTCCTCAGCCGCAGACGAGCGTTTTTATTTTCCTTCGAACGGGTAACGATCCTGCGACTGCACTGCGGCCGCGACGCTGCGCCGCAACGCGATGGTGTCCACGGGCGCGCGCTTTGAGAAACGCTTCAATACCGACATCTGCGTGGTAAGCATATCGCCCTCGTGGATCGCCGCGATGGCACGTTTGGCCTCGTGCTCGACCCGCTCGCTGGCGTCCGAAATGAAGACGCGGGCGGCGTCCACCATGGCTTGCGAACCAGCCTGCCCCTTCGCAGCGGGCGATTTTTGGGCTCGGAGCAAACAAGATTCCATGGCGTAAATTTCCATCACGACATTGGAAAGTGCTGCGACCAGTTCCTGTTCATCGGCAAGCTTCTCGCGGAATTTCTGCACCGCACCGCCCGCGCACTGCAGAAATATTTTTTTGGCGTTGGCCACCCCTCCCGTTTCGGCCGCCAGCACCCCGTCGTTCTCTTCTTCAAATGACGGCCCAGCCAGAATTTCGTCAGCCAGTTTCATCGCCGCCGGAATCAGGGGCAACTGGCCGCCCATCGCCCGCTTCATGAGCATCTGCACGATCAGCATGCGGTTGATCTCGTTGGTGCCTTCAAAAATCCTGTTGATTCGCGAGTCGCGGTACGCGCGGCACACCGGATAATCTTCGTGAAAACCATACCCACCAAAAATCTGCACCGCTTCATCCACCACGAAGTCCAGCATCTCGCTGCCATACACTTTGGCGATGGAGCTCTCGACCGCGTATTCTTCCAGCACTTTCATCGTGACTTGAATCTTCTCGCTCTGATCAGCCGCTGCGCCGTTGCTGGACGCTGCGGCCATAGCCGTCTCCATATTTCCGGCCGAGCGGTAAATCATGGACTCCACTGCGAACAGCTGAATGGCCATCTCCGCCAGCTTTTCGCGCACCAGTCCAAAATCACCGATCGCTTTGCCAAACGCTTTGCGTTCTTTCGCGTATTTGGCCGCGGTCATCAAAACGTATTTCGATCCGCCCACCGCCGAAGCGCCCAGTGTGAATCTGCCGGCGTTCAGAATATTAAAAGCCACGATGTGCCCACGCCCGATTTCATGCAATAAGTTTTCCCTGGGAACCTTGCAGTTCTCCAGGAATATCGGCGTCGTTGAACTCCCGTGAATGCCCATCTTGTGCTCTTCGTTGCCCGGTTTGAATCCCGGGTAAGAGCGTTCCACGATAAACGCGCTGAGTTTTTCTCCACCGACTTTGGCGAACACAATATAAATATCCGCAAATCCACCATTAGTAATCCACATTTTCTGGCCATTCAAGATGTAGTGCGAACCGTCCGGCGTAAGCTCGGCCCGGGTAAGAGAATTCTGCGCATCCGATCCCGCCTGCGGTTCCGAAAGGGCATAAGCGCCGATCCATTCACCGTTGGCCAGCTTGGGCAGATATTTTTTCTTTTGTTCTTCCGTGCCGAAATAAACGATTGGCAGCGTACCAATGCCCGCATGCGCACCATGCGTCACCGCAAAGCCGCCGTAGATGGAAAGCTTTTCGGTCAGCACCGTGGTCGCAACTTTGTCCAGGCCTGCTCCGCCGTACGCTTCGGGGATTCCCCCACTCAACAAACCCAGCTCGCCGGCCTTTTTCACGAGTTCGGGCAACAGGCCGGGCTTCTTGGTTTCCAGTTCTTTGATGTGGGGAAAAACTTCTTTCAAAACAAATTCTTCGGCCGCCTGCCCGATCAATCGTTGATCGTCTGTGAGGTCTGCCGGCGTAAACACCTCGGATGGTTGTGGCGACTCCAGCAGAAAGCTGCCGCCCTTTGCGGCTTGGGGGGTGGTCGTTACCGTGGCCATCGTGAGACTCCTGGCGCTGGTTACGGCTGCGCCAACGGAATTATCTCACTTCGCAGTCCAGGAAGGGAGTGGCCAAGGGTGGTGGGAAACGCAACAGGAAACGGCAGCGCGACGGTCCAGGGTGCCCTCAGTTCGCAGGGGTTTTCGGCGCATCCTTAAAATCAAAAATCAACATCCATGACGCCGCCTGCTCGGAGGTATTCGTGACCACACTGGTGGACCCGGCTGGCAACCAGAGCGTATCCCCACCACTCAGCAGCTTCGATGAGCCGTCCGCAAAATCCACCTTGAACTGCGACAGCGGCTCGATCACCAGCAGAGTTCCGCCAGCTGTCGCCACCAGAGACGACTTTGCGTTGGCCGGGAAATTCCCAGACTTCAATGTGCTCTCATCGCTTTCCAGAATGGAGGCGAACACGGCGGGCCCTGCGGCTTTTTTTCCTTTATCGGGCGCGGACTCTGCCAGCGGCGTGTTTGCACCACTGCCCGGAGACACCTGCGTTTCACCATCGGTGCTGGAAACTACTTTTTCGGATGTGTCGGCTACTTCCCCGCGGGTGGCACAACCGTCCAATGGTCCTTCGATGACTTTTGCGCACGCGCTGCGCATATTGTTTTGCGGGTGTAATAACTCCACCGTGATGTTGTAGAACGGCGTTTCGTTTTCGGCGCGAATGATTTGCGCAAAGCCGCCCTTCGAGTACCCGAGTTGCCCATTCGCCATGGTCACGTGTTTTTCCGGCTGGCCTTCCACCGATTTGGTGAACTGCGCTTTGCCAATCGACATGTACACGTACGGGAAATCGTGCCGGTACAGTGGAGTAGCGTCCGAAGAAATTACTTCTACCCGAAATACCCGAACATAAGAATTCTCAAGGAGAAGATGGTGGTGGGGTTCTTGCTTGATCGAAACTGGCGCGGAAGCCGCTGCGGTGGGGCGTGCCGCGGTCTGACTATCGGCCGTGACAGCGGTGCACGCTAGCAGCAAGGTCAGGTACGCAATATTTTTCATCGCAGAATCCTAGTTGCTTGTCGTTGTGGTTACAAGTAGAGCTGGGATCTAACTTCCGAAGAACAGGCTATAAGATAAGAGACCCAGAACGATAAGGGTCACCGCCACGTAGGTCCAATCCCTTTCGTACAAAAAAGCAAAAACCGAAAAGAGCACTCGCGCCACCGGTGTGGCGATCAATAACAGCAGGCCGAGTTGTATCAGGCCCCGCCCGTGTAGCAGTGCGGCCTCGCGCACGATACCGGAAATCGTCCTCAATTCCTGCGGTTCGCCTTCGAACACGCGATAATTTATCGTCGGCTGCGGATGGCGAACCAGAAAGATGATGCCGCCGATGAACACCAGGCCGGCCGCCAGAAGTACTCCCGTGCGCAGCAGGGCCGCCATGATCGCGTCCGTGCGTTGATCCTGTTGCAGGCTTGGCGTTGGCGTGTTCATCTCACATTTTTCCCGCAAATCCGTTGTAGATCATTTCCAGTGCCAGGAATCCGATCACCACGCTGAACACCATCCGCAGACTACGCACCTTCGCACCCGCCAGAATATGAGCGCCCGCAAGCGATCCGCACAGCACTCCCAGCATCACCGGCATTGCGATTCCTGGATCAATATATCCGCGGCTCAGATAAATTCCCGCGCTGGCCGCGGCCGTTACTCCGATCATAAAGTTGCTCGTAGTGGTGGAAACCTTGAACGGCAGCTTCATGGCCTGATCCATGGCCAGCACCTTTACCGCGCCGGAACCGATCCCGAGTAATCCGGACAAAATACCCGCGCCGAACATCATCGTGAATCCCAGCGGAACACCACGCACATGATACGCAGTTAAACCTTTTGCGCTGGGGTACGTGCTATCCATGCGTAGACGTGTAGCTATGCGGTCTGGCCCGCAGTCGCTAACATCGTTATCCCTGTCGCGCAGGCTGGCTATCGCCGAATAAATGAGCACCACGCCAAAAATGATCGCAACCACCGAAACGCGCAGGTGCAACGCCAGTGCCGCCCCTGCCAACGCGCCAACGGTGGTCGCAATCTCCAGAAACATTCCTACGCGAATATTTGAATAGCCTTCTTTCACATACGCGGTCGCCGCCCCCGAGGAGGTGGCAATCACGGAAACCAGCGCCGCACCGATTGCATACCGAATATCCACGTGAAAAAGTAAAGTCAGCAGCGGCACAATCACAACTCCGCCGCCCAATCCCGTCAGCGAACCAAGGAAGCCGGCGAGCAGCGAGCCCATGCCAACCAGAAGCGTGAATTCCAGCGTGTTCACAGAGCACCCAAAACGCTCATCAGTCTAACCGCCTTGCGGGGGATCGAAGCAGGGAAGAACTTCGCGATTTGATCAGCAGCGCTTTAACGAAAGTTTAAGACCAGCGGTGCGCGGGGTTAGCCGAGCAGTTCGAATATTCCCGCGGCACCCATGCCGCCCCCCACGCACATGGTCACCATGCCGTAGCGCCCCTTGCGGCGCTGCAAATCGCGAATAATCGTGGCGGTAAGTTTCGCACCTGTACAGCCCAGCGGATGCCCGAGCGCAATCGCTCCACCGTTTGGGTTCAAGCGCGACGTATCAAGTCTCGCCTGCTGAATCACTGCCAGCGACTGGGCCGCGAAGGCCTCATTAAGCTCGATCACGTCCATGTCTTCGAGCCTGAGCCCGGCGAGCTTCAGCGCTTTCGGTATCGCGAATACCGGCCCGATGCCGAATTCTTCCGGCGAACATCCCGCTGTCGCATAAGACACGAATCGCGCCAACGGCTTCAGTCCCAATTCCTTCGCACGCGCATCAGACATGATGATCACGGCCGCGGCACCGTCACTCATCGGCGAACTATTTCCGGCGGTAACCGTTCCCTGGACATGAAACGCTGGCTTGAGTTTGGCCAAAATTTCCACGGAAGTGTCCGCGCGCGGCAATTCATCTGTTTCAAACCGAAACGTCTGTGTCACCGTCTTCGCATTACTTTTGGGGGGCGTGCCGCCGCCGGTCGCATTCGCCAGCGTCGTGATTTTTACTTCCACCGGCACCGTTTCCTCTTGGAAGTTTCCAGCCGCAATCGCCGCCACCGCCTTGCGATGTGATTCGGCCGAAAACGTATCGGCCTGCTCACGAGTAATTCCGAATTTGCGGGCGATATTTTCTGTGCCCAAGCCCATGTTGATGTACGCGTCGGGCTGGTTGTCCACCAGCCAGGGGTTCGGCGAGATTTTGTTCCCGCCCATCGGCACCATGGACATCGATTCAGTTCCGCCTGCCAGAATTACCTGCGCGCCACCCGCGCGTATGCGCTCAGCAGCCAGTGCGATCGCCTGCAATCCCGAAGAACAAAACCGGTTGATGGTCATCGCGGAAGTTTCGACCGGCAGTCCCCCACGCAACGCCGCGATGCGCGCAACGTTCATCCCTTGTTCGCCTTCGGGCATGGCGCAGCCCAGAATCACGTCATCAACTTCTTTCCCATCTAGCGCCGGGACTCGGGCCAGCGCCTCGTGGATTACAATCGCGGCCAGATCGTCCGGGCGTGTAGCCCGCAAGGATCCTTTATATGCACGTCCCACAGGCGTGCGCACTGCTGACACGATTACAGCTTCAGGCATCCATTTTTCTCCGGATCAGCCGCCGGTGCACTTCCAGTGGCCTTAAATGGATTGTTCGCCCCCGCGCCGTAAAATGCAAATTTCGCCCACCAGGCCTCACATTGCCAGGTGTTGCGCAACGCCTCTCGGGCCCGTTGCCTCCCTTTCTCGGGTTCAGCCAGCATTGACATCCAGGAAGGTGTGGATTACACCTAACGTGCATGTTAGTGGGCTCTTGATGAGGGACGCGAATCTACACGAATTAACAGGAGGCAGCTATGGCAGGTGGAGGAATAATCTGGTGGATCATAGTGGGTCTAATCGCTGGTTGGCTGGCTGGCCAGGTAATGAAGGGCGGCGGCTACGGCGTGCTGGCTGACATTGTTCTCGGAATCCTTGGCGGGATCCTTGGCGGCTGGATCTTTTCCCGAATGGGCATGGGAGCTACCTCAACGATCGGTTCCATTATCGTGGCGTTTATCGGAGCGGTGATCCTGGTAGGCATCACGCGTCTGCTGAAACGAGCTTGACGGTCAGACGCTGGTAAAGGCGGTTTGGTACCTCTAGGCGTCGTAATCAGCAAAATAAAAAACGCTGGACTCAGAGTGAGTCCAGCGTTTTTTTAGTCCCCGGACTTACCGTTTGAAGCCGCCGCTTTGGCTGGCGATGTACCACTCCACAGTTGGCGCGCGCTGGTATTTCAATGCCAGCAGCGTTTCGGCAGCCGCGGCCCGGTCACCGGACTCTTGCTGCGCCGCAGCCAACTGCTGTACTGCCAGCGGCGAGCGCCGGTTCGAACTGAGTTCGTCGGCCGCATTGGACAGGTCGCCCTGTGAAAGCAGCAGAAACCCTCGCGCCGTCTCATAATAATTTCCCACTCGTAGGTCGCCGGATTGCGCCGCAAACTGCGCCAGCTTGGTGATGGCTTGCTCCGCTGTGTCATGATCTCCGTGCTGCGCCGCCACGCGCGCTTCTTCGCAAAGAATGTTGGCAAGCGCGCCGCCGCGATCTGATCCACTCATGCCTTCCGTGTGATCTTTAAAACTTGCTTCCAGAGTCTGCAGTTGCCGCAATTCGCTGGAATAATCCGGAGCCAGCATGGCTGCGCCCAGCCCGATCTCAAACTGCGCATTGGGTTCTTTTTTCTCCGCGGCTTCCGCTGCCAGGGTGGCCAGCGCAGCGCGCCCCTCCTCGGCGCGGCCTTCCCAGAAAAATGTCAGCGCCCGCTGATACGAAGCATGCAGGAGGTCCCGGTGATTTTCAGAAACCAGCGCGGCTTTCTCGTATTCCTGCCTGGCTTCGTCGAACTTGCCCATCAGCGTAAGCGTGTCCCCCAGTCCCAGTTGCGAAGAAAAGAAAGTGGGGTCCACCTGCAATGCGGCGCCGTAATGCTCCAGCGACTCTTCATCTCTTCCCGCATAGCGCAGCACTTCACCCAGCGAATCTTCCGGGTTCGGCGAACCGGTCTCCACCTCTGCGTAGTGTTTCAAAGCGGCGACCGCTTTCGTCGGATCCGGTCGTCCCGATTCAATGTAGGAATAGCCCAGCATGTTCAGTACTGGCGGGTAGTTCGGATCCAGTTCCCGTAAAGACTCCATCATTTTTTGCGAACGGTCGAAGTCTTCCTGGAAGTACAGCCATTCCGAAGTCAAATACAAAATATGCTTGTTCCTGGGGTAACGCTTCAGCAGGTCGTTCATGCTGGCGATGGCAGGCAACAGGTTGCGCTCCTGCAGACCTGTCATCCATTTCACCAGGAGTTGCTCGTCGGGACTCGCCAACGGCATAAGTGCCTTCGCGCGTGCCAGCGCAGAATGATTGGGAACAGCACGCCGCGAAGCAAAGGACAGCATGGCGTATCCAAATGCAAAATTGTGGTCTAGTTCCGTGGCATGTTGCGCGTGAACGATAGCGTCATCGAGCATCACCGCTTCGTATTTGTCCAGTGCCAGCTCCGCCGCCTTCCTCGCTTCCAGCGATCGCGTGGATACCGGGATGGATCCAAACAGCAGCATGTGTGTTGCCGTCAATCGCGGCGCGCCAGCCGCACGCGACTTGGTCTCCTGCACTCGAGGGGCGTGCTGTTCCTGAGCGCTAATCGTCTGGCCTACGAAAAATAGCGATACGGACAGCGCCAGTGCATTCCTGCAGATCCGGTTAATCATGACTCTCCCAAGCCCAACAAAAAGAACGTGCGGACTAGCTGCAAACTTAGCTTGCGCTCGCCGCTGCTCGATACTGGTCCAAAGGACAGGTGTGTTAATTCCGCTAATGGCATAGGCGTTCTTAAGTGAGCACAGCGGTCCTAACCGATACTTGTAGGTAAATCGCCGTGTGCCGATACTCAGTTCAGTTCCCTGAAAGGTTTGTGTGGGAAGAATGAACCTGTATCGTCGTTCTCGCCGTAATCTCTTATTTGTATTAGCGCTTTGCTGCCTTGGCGTCGCCGCTTCGACGGCTTTCGCCGCCATTAAAAGCATGGCGCTGGTGGTCGCCGCAGGCAGTAAGCTACCGGACGTCACCCTCGTGGAGCTCTCCAAGTTGTCTAAAGGCTCGGCAAAGGCGTGGCCGGATGGGCGGAGTTTCACCCTGGTAATGAAAGATCCCACCTCGCCGGAAATGCACGTAGCGATCCAAAAGCTCTTTGGAGCAACGTCCGCAGACGCGAAGACTGCCATAGCCAAAATCAACGAATCTCGCCCCCTGATTAAAATTGTCGCCACCGATGAAGATGTCTTTCGCGTGGTAACCTCCACTCCGGGAGCCGTCGGAATCGTGGACGTCTACGCGATCAATAGCGCCGTCAAAGTTCTGCACATTGACGGCAAACTGCCATTCGATATCGGCTATCCCCTCAAGTAGCCCTCTTTTCCCGCTCTGGCAGTCGAATCCGTGTAATACGTCCCCGCTGTCTCTCAAGCGCTTCGCAGAACCGCCCATGCGTTGAGCCCAAATTAGCCTTGGAATGATTCTGCATGTGGTGAATGAGCGCGTATTCGCCTGTACGTCGGGCCAGTTTTCTGGCACCGTACAGCGAAAACCAGGCGATAGCCTTCCTGTTGGCTCTACATGTTTCTATGTATCCGTTAGGTTATTCTTTATCAATGGCTTACAGAGGATCCCAATGCCGATCAAAACGTACTAGTAGAGTCGTTTAGCCTGCAAAATGTGCCTTCTGTACCATCGCTAATGCGTCCCCAAAGGTGTCAAATGGTTCAGGTGCGAGCGACTGGAGCCAACGGTCAGTCCCCCGCATCTAACGGAACCAAAAGCTTCACCGCAGTTCTATATGAGGGCCCAGGCCAATGACTAAAACTGACGACAAAAGCCGCAAATGGATGTGGTGGTTTCTGGCAGTCGGAGTCGCCCTCCAGCTTTATTTCGTCAGGGAACTGCTGGCCGCCTTCGCCCTGTTCGCCGCCGGATTCGCGGTAGTCGCGCTGATGATCGCGGGCGCGTACATGATGCAAAAGGTCTGGGAAGTCGGAGTCGCACACCTCGCCGAAAGCCGCAGCCCGGCAGCCGGCATGGCCCGTCGCGCCGCATCAGCCATGGAAGAAATGGGCCGTCGCCCGTTTCGCCGTCCGGTTTAGGATTGAATTTGTCCCTTGAGAGTTGATTTTCTGGTTCGCCAGAGCACCGCGGGATTCAGCTTCTGATTCCGTGAAAAGGACCAACCGTCCTGAGAGAACGGTTGGTCCTTTTAATTTCTAAAACTACAAGATTAATGAAGCTTAAACTTCTGCTTTCATTTCAGCTTATCTGGCGCCGGAACCAGCTAGCGACTGCAGTTCTTGATTCCAGTTCAGCACCACTTTTACGTTGCCGCCATCCGGATCTTTGATTCGTTCCACCACCACGATGCGTTTTCCGGTGGGTGCCAGCGCGTAATTCGGCCCCGCCGCGTCATTCCATATGTCGCCTTGGTACAGCACCCGCGATTTGCCCACGCGGAATGGCGACACCATCACTTCCGTAGCCCACAGAGTGCCGGCGCTTTCGTACACCAACTGCTTCCCGTCATGCGACCACACCGGGTTACTGCCGCCGTCGGTGGAAATCTGGACCTTTTCGCCCGGACCTGGAAATCGCTGCGCGTAAACTTCCGAACGGCCGGATTCGTTCGAGGTGTACGCCAGCCAGTGGCCGTCCACGGAAAATGCCGGTTGATCCACGTTGAATTGCGACGTGAGGTAAGCGTATGGCTTTCTCTCACCTTCCATCGGAAGCATCCAAATCTCGAAGTTTCCGGAACTCCCCAGGCGCTCGTACGCGATGAGCTTTCCATCCGGCGACCACGACTGTAAATGGAAATGGGTCTCGTTTTTCATCAGCGGTTCGTCTTTGCCGCTTCCATCCACGGCAACCATGAACGCCTGCTGCCGCCCGTTGGAGGAATACGCAATGTGTTTCCCGTCCGGCGACCACACCGGAAGTTCGTCTTCGCCCGGAGCGAACGTGATGCGCCGAAGCGCTCCGCGCTCGAGGTCATAAATCCATATATCAGGGTCTGGCAGCCGCACCGTCAACGCCAGCATCTTTCCATCGGGCGAAAATCGCGGCGACTCGTAGAGATTCGCTTTCACCGCGAACGGTTGCGGCTTGGCATCGTGCTCGGCCAGCAACAGCGTATTTTCCGTGGCCTGCCGGCCGCCGTTCACATAAATCAACGTACCATCGCGCGACAGATCATACTGCGCCGAGCCGGAAAGGGAATTAGTGACGAGATCCTGAATCACCGGAACGGCCGAACCGCTCACTTCCAATTTCTTCGGATCAAAGGTTACCGACATCAGCGAACCGGCACGCACGTAAATCAAATGATCAGGCGCCAGGAATCGCGGATCGAATCCTTTGGCCACCAAAACCTTCTTATCGTTGGAACCGATCTGCTGCGCCACTATCGTGCCGTCGTCGGTGTTCCCGCCGGAAAATATCGAGTACAACAAGATTTTATTTCCGGGCAAAAGAATCGGCGAGATGTGTCCCAGGTCTCCCTTGTCCGCCTGCAGTTTGGTCACTGACTCGGGAGTCCCGCCATTATCGCCCACTCGCAAAATTCCTGAGTTCAGTGAGGGCGCGTAGTAAATGTTGTGGTCCGCTCCCCACGTCGCCCCTTGCGCGTAGACGACGTTGTCAGCCAGCGTGACCGGGGTTCCGCCATCCAGCGAAACTTTCTTCAGCTTGCCGCCCGCAAAAAACGCCAGCCATTTGCCATCCGGTGAAAATACCGGGTTCACGCCGCCTTCGGCGCCACGTATCGGCGCAGCGGAAGCCGAGTTCAGCTCTCGCAGGTACAGCCGCGGCCCGTCGGAACTGCTCGCTCCGATAGCCATGCGCAGGCCGTCGGGAGAAACCGCCACCGTGCGCTGGCCCAGCGAACTCAGCGATGTGCCTGTTGGCGCATCAATCGCAAACCGGATTGCCGCTGCGTCGTGCGGACTGCCTTTATGTATCCAGTTGGCCAACAAAAATCCAGCCGCCAGCAGCAATAATCCCAGCACGCCTGCTCCGCCGAACTTCAGTGCGCGATTTTCTTTGGGCGCCGCGAGAGTCCCGCTACTCAGCAAACTCGGTGCGCCGCTGATCGAAGAACTGCGTCCCCCCATGGCATTCTCAATCGCGATACGCGCTTCGCCGATGGATTGCAGCCGCTGCCGCTGATCCTTATCCAGGCATCGCCGAATGAGTTGCTGAATTTCAAGGGGCACTTTCGCCGGCAACAACGTCCATTCTGGTTCGCCGCGAATTACCGCCGCCAGCGTGTCGGAAATCGTATCGCCTTTGAACGCGTTCGCACCCGTCAGCACTTCAAAAACCACCGCGCCGAAGGACCAGATGTCTGCACGTCGATCCACCGTCTTCCCGCGGGCCTGCTCGGGAGACATGTACGCCGCTGTTCCCAGGATGTAACCGGCTTTGGTAGCCGCCGCCGTTAGCGTCGGCGAATTCGAAATATCCATCGTGGCGGTGTCGTCGGAAAGGGCTTTCGCCAGTCCGAAATCCAGAACTTTGACCGTGCCGTCTGGTTTTGTTTTTATGTTTGCGGGTTTCAAATCACGGTGCACGATGCCGCGATCGTGCGCGTATTCCAACGCTTCGGTAATTTGTTTGAAGATCGGCAACGCATCTTCGACGGGTATCGGTCCCACCTTGATGCGTTCCGCCAGCGTGGGACCTTCCACCAGTTCCATGATCAGCGCCAGCATGTTGGAAGATTCTTCATAGCCGTAAATGCTGGCGATGTTCGGATGATTGAGAGCCGCCAGAAATTGCGCTTCCCGCGCAAAACGCGCCATGCGCTCGGGGTTGTCCGCGGTGGCTTCCGGAATTACTTTGATGGCTACTTCACGCCGCAACCGCGCGTCCGTCGCGCGATAGACTTCGCCCATTCCACCGGCGCCCAGGGGCGCGACGATGTGATAAGGACCAATCTGAGAGCCGGTAGCAATCGGCATGCGGTGGAATTATACTGCGCTTCCTCAATTTGTGACTGCCGCTTTGTTCAAAACGTCGCCGCCTTACTGATGTGATAGGCTCGGCCCTCCAGGGAGGCAAGCCATGCGGAGTTATTTAAAACTGTTGTTTGTTGTCGCGGTGAGTGTGCTGGGCGCGAATGTTATTGAAGTTGCCGCGCAGGATAAACCGGCTCCTACGCCAAAGAAAATTGTCGTCCGCGCCGGCCACCTGATTGACGGCAAGAGCGACAAAGTCGTGGACAATGCCGTCATCCTCATCGAAGGCGACACCATCGTCTCCGTTTCCTCCGGTGCCAACGCCGCGCCGCAGGGTGCCGAAGGCGCCGAGGTCGTGGACCTTTCGCAATACACCGTGCTGCCAGGTTTCATGGACACCCACACTCACGTCGTGTTGAACGGCGATGTCACCACGGAAGATTACGACGTGCAGCTCCTTAAACAATCCATTCCGTATCGCGCCATCCTGGGTGCACGCAACGCGCGCATCGCGCTGGAGCACGGCTTCACCACCATTCGCGATCTGGAAACCGAAGGCGCCATGTACGCCGACGTGGATGTAAAAACGGCCATCGCCAATGGGGAGGTTCCCGGCCCGCGCATGCAGGTGGCCACCCGCGCGATGACTCCCACCGGCATGTATCCGCTGCTCGGCTATTCGTGGGAGCTGAAAGTTCCCACCGGCGTGCAGTACGTTGACGGCGTGGACGGAGCGCGCAAAGCCGTGCGCGAGCAGGTGATGTATGGCGCCGACTGGATCAAATATTATTCTGACCGTAAATATCACTTTGAAGCCGACGGCGTTCTTCACAGCATGGTGAATTTTACGGACGAGGAAGCCAAAGCCATCGTGGACGAATCCCATCGCCTCGGCAAAAAAGTTGCCGCCCACGCTATCGGCTCCGACGGCATCGCCGCGGCTTTGCGTGCCGGCGTGGACACCATCGAACATGGCGATGGCCTCACCGACGCGCTGCTCGACGAGATCGCCAGGAAGGGCGTTTACTGGGTGCCCACCATCACTGTCGGAGCGTACGTCGCTCCCGGTCGCGCGGGTAATTGGCCAAAGATGGTGGACGCGGAGCGCACCGCCTTCCAGAAAGCGCTGAAGAAAAATGTCAAAATTGTTTTTGGCACCGACGCCGGCGGCTTCGATTGGAAAAATTTGAATCAAGCCAAGGAATTCGAATACTACGTGCAATATGGGATGACGCCTATGCAGGCCATTCGCTCCGCCACTTCCATGGCCAGCGAAGCCTTGGGGTGGAAAGACAAAGTTGGAACGGTGGAAGCAGGGAAGTGGGCGGACATCGTCGCAGTGAGCGGCGACCCGCTAAAAGACATCAGCGAACTGTCGCGCGTGAAATTTGTTATGAAGGCCGGCGTGGTTTATAAAAACGAACACTGAATCGCTGCACGCTAAATCAAAAAAACGCCGCCCCTCCATCCACATTGATGGACTGCCCGGTCATTGCGCTGGATGCATCCGAGCATAGAAAGAGCGCCGCGCGCGCGATCTCGTCCGCCGTTTGCCCGCGCCCCTGCAAAATCGTCTGCAGAAATCCGGCCAGTTGCTCCTCGGAGCTTACGCCCATCTTCTTTGCCAAGGTGGCGCCCAGTTCCTTTGACATCGCCGTTTCCGTCACCGGCCCAGGACAAAGGGCATTCACGCGCACGCCCTTGCGTGCCGCTTCCGCTGCCGTAACGCGCGTCAGCCCGAGCATCCCCGCTTTCGCCGCCGCATACGCCGAGCCCCACCCGAAAGCGGACTTGGCCGACAAGCTCGAAATGTTCAGGATCACGCCGCGTTCCCGCGCGTACATTTCCGGCAGCACCAGTTGCGTCAACATGAACGCGGCGCGCAGGTGCACCGCAATCACCTTGTCGAATTCCGCCAGTGGGTAGTCTTCCACCGGCATCACCGGACCATAGTGCCCGGCGTTATTCGCCAGAATCGAAATAGGGCCGAATTTTTCGCGTGCTCCGTTCACAATCCGCCGGCAATCCTCTTCTTTGCTGACGTCCGCAACATCAAATGCCGCTTGTCCGCCCCGTTCTTTAATTTCCGCCGCAGTGGCCGCCAACTCCTCGCGCGTACGCGCCGCCAAAAAAACCGTCGCACCCTCTTTTGCGAATAGATGAGCAATCGCTCGCCCGATGCCGCGCCCCGAGCCAGTGATTAACGCGCTTTGTCCTTGAAGGGTCATAGCCAGTGAGAATAGAAGTAGCCGGGAGTGGGTGCAAGTATTTCGCAAATAAAAAGCCGGATGGTGAAAACACCATCCAGCTTCGCAAACAACTCCGTCCAGTCTTCAGATTTATTTACTTATTCGGTTTCAGATCGCGCAGCAGGCGATGCACCGCATCGCGGATGTGATCGGTCGAAAACGAATCGTGATGGATCGGCCGCTGTCCCACGGCCCGGAACGCCACCTTGTTGGAACCTTGCTTTATGAAGTCGAACACAATCGTCCCTTCACGGTAGTGAACATTCTGATAGCCGTACGGTCCGCCCCAATATCCCCAGCGGTAAGATTCCCAGCAGCCAAACGGGCCGCACACCAGGCTCGGGTAGCCGCCACCATAACCGTAACGCGGAACTTGCATCGTCGCCCGGTGAATCCCTACGTGATAATCCACCAGGAATTCCGCGGCCGCGGGATCGTCCACCTGTTTGAATCCTTTATCTGCCATCGTGCGCTCGATGTCCGTGCGCACCGCCATTCGGAAAGTATCGTTATCTATCCGCGGATCACGCTCCGCCCGCCGATTCTCTTCTTCCCGGCGGCCGTCTTCGGAAATTACGTCGCGCGAGATCACCCGGTTCTTCTCACCTTCCCGCACTTCCTTGTCCGGCTTCTCGGGCACCGCAGGTTTCCAGGCCCAGGTGGCGTGCTTGGGAATCAACACGTTGTGGTCGCGCACCACGTCCACGTGCTCGTCGCAACCCGCAAAGAGCAGCCCGGAGGCTACCACCGCAACTGCGAGCAGCGATGAACTTCTCATTTTATTCAAGCTGGGATGCCACATTTTGCAATCCTCCCAAAAAAGTTTCTCCGCCCTGTTTAACCCTCAATTGGTGTAAAAGTTGCAGGCTTGCGGCCGTCATATCGCCGGCCCGCACGACCAATCGCGTCGGTCACCGCACCCCTCTGAGCGCTACGCGGAAACGGATGCAGCCAGGCGCGGCGGTGAGGTATGATAGAGTTCTCAGAATTCTATAGTCAGGATGGCGATGGAGACAGCAGGCAACGGAAAAGTATTGCTAAGAGTGAGGCCGCGCGGTTTTTGTGCCGGCGTCGTGCGCGCCGTGGATATCGTGGAACTGGCTCTCGAAGCCTATGGCGCACCCGTATATGTACACCACGAAATTGTCCATAACACCTACGTAGTAGAGCAGTTGCGCCGGCGCGGCGCCATCTTTGTGGAGTCTATCGAAGACGTTCCCCACGGTGCGGTACTGGTATTCAGCGCCCATGGCGTCCCTCCCACGGTACGTGGGGAAGCCAAGTCCCGTTCGCTGCGAGTCATTGACGCCACCTGCCCGCTGGTTACGAAAGTTCACCTTGAGGCTCTCAAGTTCGCGCGCGAAAAGCGCACTATCATCCTGATCGGTCACCGCGACCATCAGGAAATCGTAGGCACCTCGGGAGAAGCCCCCGACCGCACCATCGTGGTCGACTCCGTGGCCGCCGTGGACTCCCTGCAGGTAGAAGATCCCGACAAGCTGTCGTTTCTTACGCAGACCACACTTAGCCTCTATGACACTCAGGAAATCGTGGCTCGTTTACGCCAGCGTTTTCCTGCCATCAAGGGACCCGCGAGCGACGACATCTGTTACGCAACACAGAATCGTCAGGAGGCCGTCGAACAGGTTGCCAAGGATGTGGATTTCATCCTGGTAGTCGGTTCGCCGAACAGCTCGAATTCGAATCGCCTGGTGGAAGTGGCTCAGCGCAGCGGCGTGCGCGCCCAGTTGATTGACTCCGCAGCCGACATTGACGTGAGTTGGCTGGAAGGTGTGGAGCGTGTAGGTCTGACCGCTGGCGCATCCGCGCCGGAAGTTTTGGTCGAGCAGGTTAGCCAGCGCCTGGCCGAATTTGGTTTCACCGACCAGCGAGACCTCGACCTGATTCGCGAAGATGTGCGCTTCACGCTGCCGCCGGAGCTGGCCACCATTGCAGCGGCGCCGCGCAGATAAATAACAGCAGCAGCGCGGGCAAGGGGTTCGCGCGTTAACAGGCAACGAATCGCAGAACTGGACGTTAAGGAGCAAACTTGGCGGCGAAAATCACGCGGCAGCCGAAGAAGATTGCGCTGATTGGTGCTCCCTCAAGCGCCGCGGCATTTTTGCCCGGCAGCGAAAAAGCCCCGGCGGCATTGCGCGCTGCTGGCCTTGTGGAGCGCCTGCAATCCGTCGGCTATGAAGTCGTTGATCACGGCGATTGCGCGGTTCGCCACTTCGCGCAGGATGACGAAAATCAGCGTGCCCGCAACCTCAAGGAAATTGTCGCTGGATTGAACGATTTGAAATTGCGGGCCGAAGTCGCCGTGAAAAGCGGCGCCCTTGTTCTGGTTCTCGGCGGTGACTGCGCTCAAGTCATTGGGTTACTGACGGGTGCCCGCCGCTACTACAAACGCGTCAGCCTGCTGTGGTTTGATCGCGACGCCGATCTGAATACCCCCGCAACTACGCCTTCCGGACGCATTGACGGCATGGTTGTCGCTCACGTCATCGGCAAAGGGTCCCCTGAAATCGTACGCTTGTGGGGCGAACCGCCCCTGGTGCGCGAACCGGACGTGACCTTATTTGGCCTCGAACGCGTGGACGCGCCAGAGCAACAGTTCCTGAATAATTCGGCCGTCCGCAAAGTTTCCGCGAACGACGTGAATACCAAAGGCGCCGCTGCCACGGCGAAAGCCGCCCTGACCAACATGCACGCGGACGCGCGGCAGGTGGTCCTGCATCTCGACACTGACGTGATTTCCCAGGAAGATTTTGCCGCCGTAAACGTTCCCGGCAGCGGCGGTTTGGGATTTGAAGACGTACGCGCCGCGTTCGTGGAGTTCCTCAAAAATCCCACTCTACTCGGCCTCGATGTCGCGCAGTACAACCCTGATAAAGACCCGGACGGTAGTGACGCAAAGAAATTAGTGGACCTGCTGGTCGAAGGACTGACTGCTAGGCTTCAATCGCTCCAGGAATCCGAGCCCGCCACCGAAACAGTTTCCGCATCCGAGGCCGCGACCCCCACTCTTAACCGTAGCCAACCGGCCCCCGGACCTGAAGCAGCACTGGACGTCACGACGGAAGAGGTCAATGAAGACCCGTCTGCTGAATCCGCTACTGAGGAAGCCGCGTCGAACGAAGCGCCGACACACGAATCCGCCGCTGAAGAAACGGACCAGGACGAGCCCCCCGACGAAGTATCGTCCAAGGAAACTTCCACATAACCGGGTTGCGACGTCTTTCACATCTCGAGTCAAACACAAGAAATTTTGCGATACGCCATTTCGTCAACTGGGCACCGGCTTAGCGCGCTTGCGAATGTGTCGTGCCAACCCCAGGAAAGATAGCGGCAGACCCGCAGTGAACGAGTGTTGCTCAGCGTCCGCGGGCGCCAGATACCCGGCCATCTCCCCCTGCGTCTGTGCCATGAACGACTGCAAAGCATCCTGCTCGCCTGCTCCGGATTGCACAATCTTCTCCGTAATGTCTGCCCACAAATGCAGGCGTTCGCGAAAATTCGCGATATGTTCGGCAGGATTTTCCGCCAATCCAAAATGAGTTAGAAAAAGTTTCGCTGGCCGCCGTTCCAGAATCGCCTGGAACGACGATTCCCACTGAACTAAATCAATATCCGGCGGAGGAGTCGCGGGCATCACATAGGGTCCGTTGGCGATGCGAATCCCGGCAGTGTCCCCTGCAAAGGCCACGCCGGCCTCAGAATCAAAAAACGTGACGTGGTGGCTGGCGTGTCCCGGCGTGTGAACAACGTCCAGCTTTTCCGCCCCGATGGCGATGGATTCGCCGCCCTCGAGGATGGTCAGATTTCCCGCGGCCACCGGGAGCGTCTCGCCGAAGAGCCGCTGTAAATCGTCGCCCCACAAACGCCCCGCGCTGGCCAGCAGCTTCGCGGGATCCACCAGATGTGCGGCGCCCTTGCTGTGCACGTAAATGCGCAGCTGTGGATTTTCCCGCACCAGCGCTCCTGTCGCTCCCGCATGATCCAAATGGATGTGCGTGAGCAGCACGGCGTGGAGGTCTCCGACGGAAAGCCCCCGAGACTTCAACGCCCCGCGCAGCGTGTCCAGCGTGGAGGCCGGGCCGGGATCCACGATTGCGTGCTGCCCGCCGGACTCCACCAGCGCCGCGGCAATTGAATGCGGGCGCCCAGTCCACTTCATATCGAGCGTTGAAATATTTGCCATTGTGTTGAATGGTACGGGACTCGGCTCCAGTCAACAATCGCCAACGAATGAGCCGAACCCCGAAACCCCGGCCACATCCATTCGTAGGCGGGCGGAGTATAGTAGGAAAATGAATTGGCGCCGCATCACCGGAATCTTGCTGGCCGTTTTCATGATGCTCGCTAACGCGCTGCCTTCAATGTGCGGGGCATGTCCCAGGGTAACCGCGGTGGATGCCTGCGGCAAAAGACACGCAGGTGTTGCTGCTGAAGATGACGCGGCTGAGCGCCAGACCGCTGTGGCCGCCAAGTGCGAAACCTGCGCCGGCCATTCCCAGTTACTTTCGAGCACCACTAGGATCAAGGATGCCGCCGCTACGCAATCACGTGACGCGTTGCATCACTGTCCGGATTTAAGCGCCCAGAATTTGTTGCCGGTTCGGCAAGTTGACAACCAATACCAGCGAAGTCACCGGGTCCTTTTCCATATGGTGGTCTCCGCCGCGCCGCACCCCGCCGTTGTCAATATCCATGCAGCACAACGTCTGACTTCAGCATTCGCGCACAATTCGACAGTAAACCCTCCGCCGCACTCGCTTCCTGTAGTCCTCAAAATCTAAACAGAACTTCGCCGGCATTCCGTCACGTCAATGCTTGGCCGAAGCTGTCCCGCGCACTCTCACTGAAGTACAACCAGACCTTCACATTCAAAGGAATTGCATGCGCGTACTTAGAAAACTCCTGATTCTGCTCTTGGCGTTACCTGCGCACGTCTCCGCGCAGGAACCGCCGCCATCTCCACAAGACGAACCTCACGCGCACAACGCCTCCGGGATGCCGGTGTCCGGTGGCGATATGAACGGCATGGACATGCACCACATGGGCCACATGCGCCCAAAAAATTTCCTTGAAGAAATTGTTTATCATGGCACTTCCGGCACCACCGCCGAGCCCAACTCCACTCCCGCCCCCATGCTCATGACCACCAAGGCCTCCTGGCAATTTATGTTTCATGCCAACGTCTTCATCAGCGACCTGCAACAGTCCGGACCGCGCGGAACCGACAGATTTTTCTCCACCAACTGGTTCATGGGCATGGCCCAGCATCGCGCCGGCCCCGGCACTTTCACCGCGCGCGCCATGCTAAGCCTGGAACCCGCTACGGTCACTGACCGGCGCTACCCGCTGCTTTTCCAGCAGGGCGAAACCGCCTTCGGTTTGCCCATTGTGGATGGCCAGCACCCCCACGATTTCCTCATGGAGTTGGCGGCGCTCTATGACTTGAAGCTGGGCGAACAAAGTTTGCTCTCCTTCTATGCCGCCCCCATGGGCGACCCCGCCATCGGCCCCACTTCCTATCCGCACCGTGCTTCCGCCATCGAAAATCCCGTCGGCACGCTTGGGCACCACCAGCAGGACTCCACGCACATTGCCGCCGACGTCATCACCGTTGGTATCGCGCATCGCTTTGCGCGTTTGGAAGTGTCCGGCTTTCATGGCCGCGAGCCCGATGAGTTTCGCTGGGATATCAACTCCGGAAAAATTGACTCGTGGTCCACGCGCCTCACCATCCAGCCAGGACAAAACTGGAGCGCGCAATATTCTTACGCGCGCATTGCGAGTCCCGAGGCGCTCTTCGCCGCGGAAGATCAGGAGCGCATGACCGCTTCCACCATGTACAACCGCCGGTTGACGAGCGAACGGTTCGGCAACGGCAATTGGTCCAGCACCGCCCTGTGGGGACGCACGCGCTCGCTCTCGGATGGCGCGGTCTTCAACAGCTATCTCTTCGAGTCCACCTTGCGATTCATTACCCGCAATTACATTTGGACCAGAATCGAAAACGCCGACCGTTCCAACGAATTGATCCTGGGCCGCCAACCCCTTCCGCCCGATTTCCGTGAAGAGCCCATCGGACGCGTGCAGGCCTACACCTTCGGTTATTCACATGATGTTGACGTCATTCCCCAGATGGCCTCCGCGCTCGGCGTGCAGTTCACCACTTACGGAGTCCCCGGTTCGCTGCAACCCATCTACGGGTCGCACCCGGTTGGCGTCGTCATGTTTCTACGCCTTCGGCCGTTCTCCGGCGGCGAGCGCTGAAACTCTGGAAAGACCATGCACAAAACAGAAATCTAAGCGCAGGTGAAGTGAATACCTGATGGGCAAAATAGAGAATGCCCTCTAACTTGGATTTGCCTGGAATGCGAACTTGACGGCGCGTACCCGGGTATTCCACGAAATCCGAAAGAGGCAGCAAGATGATGGCGGAGAACATCAGGCGCAGGGAATTTATCGGTGGACTGGCGGCGATGTCAGTGGCCAGCAATATTGCAGGCGTCCCAGGCGCACACGCACAAGACAGCCATGGCGAAATGCCTTACCGCACGCTGGGAAAAACCGGAGTCAAAGTTTCTGCCATCGGACTGGGCGGTTTTCACCTTGGCCAATCACACCTGGAGGAGCCCGACGCCATCAAAATTTTTCACTCCGCAGTGGACCGCGGAATCAATTTCTCCGACAACTCCTGGGACTACAACCAGGGGATCAGCGAAAAGCGTGTCGGCAAAGCGCTGAAGAATGGATACCGCGACAAAGTTTTCGTGATGACCAAGTTCGATGGCCGCACCAAGGGTTCGGCGCTCAAGCAACTCGACGAATCACTGCAGCGCCTGGAAGTGGATCACGTGGACTTGTGGCAATTCCACGAAAACATTCGTCTTGAAGACCCCGACAGATTTTTCGCCGAAGGCGGCGCCGTGGAAGCCATGCTGGAAGCTAAAAAAGCCGGCAAGATTCGCTTCATGGGGTTCACCGGCCACAAAGATCCCAGCGTCCACCTGCGCATGCTGGAGATGGCCGACAAACACGGTTTTAGTTTCGATACTGCGCAGATGCCGTTGAACGTGATGGACGCGCACTTTCGCAGCTTCGGAAAAGAAGTTGTCCCCGTGCTGGTGAAAAAACAAATGGGCGTGCTGGGCATGAAGCCCATGGCCAGCGGAAATATTTTGAAAGCTAAAGTGGTGACACCGCTCGAATGCCTGCAGTTCGCGTTGAGTTTGCCAACCTCGGTGGTGATCACCGGCGTAGACAGCATGCAGATTCTCGATCAGGCCTTTGAGGCCGCGAAAACCTATGGCTCCCTAAGCAAAGCGGATATTGATGGGATTTTGAAAAAAACGGAAGTGGTAGCCGCGGACGGAAAATACGAGCCCTTTAAGACCACGCCTATCTTTGATTCCACGGCCAGTCATCCGGAGTGGCTGGGCTACGCGGCCCAGGCTTGATTTCTGGAAGTGCTTCGACTTGCCCAACTACGTGCAATCAATTCTACTGCTCCGCCCTGATCAAGTCGTGATTCGTGACTTCCTGCGCGGCAGCAAAGTCTTGCGGAGCCGGGAGTACTAGTCTACGATAAGTCTCATCATTTGAGGCTTCCTGACGGAGCTTCGGTGGAAAGGTTATAAAGGCGTTAATTATCTCAGTTGGTTGTAGTCGGGCCTGCTAAAAATCGACTTCATCGTCTTGTAACAAAGCGTGCTGTTTCGAACAGTTTTATACCGGCATCATAAAGCATCATTCAGCGAAGGAACTTTGGGGAGGAACGTAATGGGTAAGTGGTGTGTGGTCGTGGTTATGGGCGCGCTTCTCGCGCTACCAGGTTTTGCTCAACAGAAAACAAATGATACAGAGGATAACGCCGGCGCCGCTGCCGACGCCGCGAAGCCGGCGGCGGAAAGTTCCGTTGTAAATGTCGTTCCCGCACACAATTTCTTTGCGATGCCAAACGCACCCCGGTCCACTCCTTTTCCGGGCCCTGCGGCGGCGGCCGCTGTGCAGGAAGAGCCCGGACGCCTGGTCCCCAGGTACGAACTGGCGGTGGTTTACCAATATATTAATTTCATGCCCGGCGATCCGTTCGAACATTACAACAATCACGGCGCTCTTGGTTCTTTCACAGTGAACGCGAATCGCTGGTTGGGTCTCACGGTCGAAGGTGGCGGCGCCACTTTCCGCCGCAACCTGTTCCCGCTCACGGGTAACAGCACCCGCGTAGAAGGCGTAAACAACACGTTCCTCGCTGGCCCTCGACTGAATCTGCGCAAGTTCGACCGCTTTGTGCCGTTTGCTGAATTCCTCGTCGGCGCTGCGCATGCCGATGTCGAAACGAATGGTATCGGTGGTCAATACTCCTTTGCGCTGGCTGCCGGCGGCGGTGTGGATATCGTGCTGTGGAAGAACTTGGCTTGGCGCTTTGCGCAGTTTGACTACCTCATGACCAATTTTTCCGGCCCTGCTCTGGGTCCTGATGCGCGTCAGAACAATTTCCGCGCGGCAACAGGGGTCGTCCTTCGCTTCGGTATCCCCAATCCGCCGCCTCCCCCGAACCAAAATCCCGTGGCCGCTTGCGCCGCTAACCCTGCTTCGGTGTATGCAGGCTCCGGTGACAGCGTGGCGATTCACGTCACTGCCAGCGATCCGGATAACGACAATTTGACCTACAGCTATACAGCGACGGGAGGAACCGTCGAAGGCACCGGAGCGGACGGCCGCTGGACCTCCAATGGGTTGAGCGCCGGCAGCTACACCGTAAATGCCAAGGTTGATGACGGCAGAGGCGGTTCGGCTACTTGCTCCACCGATGTCCGCGTGGAACCGAAACCCAATCAGCCGCCGACAATTTCCTGCTCCACCGATCGCAGCCCGATTCAACCAGGCGAGCGCACCGGCATCAGCTCTACCGCCAGCGATCCCGATAACGATCAGCTGACGTATAGCTACAGCGCAACGGGCGGTACCGTAACCGGCACCGGACCGAAGGCTGAGTTTGACTCCACCGGATTGCAGGCCGGCAGCTACACCGTGAAGTGCTCGGTTAGCGACGGCAAGGGAGGTACTGCGGATGCATCCACTAACGTGGACGTACAGCAACCGCCGCCCCCGCCGCAAGCCACCAAGGTGGGCGATTGCAGCTACGGCAAGCCGGGCAGCTCGCGTGTGGACAATGTCTGCAAGCGCGTGCTCGACGACGTGGCCCTGCGCCTGAAGAATGATCCCAACGCCAAGCTGGTCATCACCGGCTACGCCGATCGTCGCGAACCGAAGGCCGCCAAACTGGCCGACACCCGCGCAGATCTAGCGAGGAAATATCTCGGGGAGAAGGGCATTGACGCTTCCCGCGTTACCACCCGCACCGGTACGGCCTCGACCGAAAAGGGCGCAGAAAAAGAAAACCGTCGCGTGGACTTTGTCTTCGTGCCGGAAGGCGCCACTTACTAAAAACAGCGCTGCATAGCGACTGCAACTAACGTATCTCAACTGACAACAACGGGCCGTTCCGGGAAGCCGGGACGGCCCGTTTTTTCGTTGCTGGATTCGAGGTGCGAAAAAAACCGCAATGGGAATATTGCTTTGCGAATTCCCGAAACGGCCTATACCCAATGATGCTATACTAGATAATATAGTGAATTGTAAATAGTTAGGTTATTCCTGAAATGGCACTTGGGGTGCATCAGAAACTGCGCGTCCGGAAAGCTGGAAACTGTGGCAATGACGGAAGCGGCGCTGGTTCATCAGGAAGTTCTGCCCATGAACCTGCTGGTGGTGGACGACGAACAGTACGTGCGGCAGTTGTGCTCAGATGTAGCCTCCCAGAGCGGCATGAAAGTGACTACGGTAGCCACCGCTGAAGAGGCGCTGCATGTTCTCGAGAATTCCGCTGTGGATATTCTGGTCACCGACCTGCAATTGGCGGAATCCAGCGGCCTGGATCTGCTTCAGGAAATTCATGATAAGCATCGCGAGGTTGCGGTCATCGTGCTGACGCAGTTCGGCACCATTGATTCCGCCGTTGCCGCCACGCGCCTCGGCGCCGTGGACTACGTAACCAAGCCTTTTCGCGTGGAGGAATTGCGCTCCCGTCTGGAACGCGCCGCCAAAGGCGTGGAGTTGCAGCAGGAGAATCGCTTGCTGCGCGAACAGCTGCGTACCAAGCCCGGTTTTGGCAGTCTCATCGGGGTCTCCGCCAAAATGCAGCGCATCTACAAGATGATTGAGAAAGTCGGGCAGCACGAATATCCCGTGCTGATTCTCGGCGAAAGCGGCACTGGCAAGGAAATGGTGGCCCGCAGCATCCATTTTTCCGGTCCGCGCAAGGACCGCGTTTTCGCGCCGGTGGATTGCTCTTCGCTGGTTCCCACGCTCATCGAATCGGAGCTTTTCGGCTATGTGAAGGGCGCCTTCACCGGGGCCATTCAAGCCAAGCAGGGCCTCCTCGAAGCTGCCCATGGCGGCACACTTTTCCTCGACGAAATCGGCGACATGCCCGTGGATCTGCAGGCCAAATTGTTACGCGCGTTGCAAGAGCGTGAAGTGAAACCTGTCGGTTCCACGGAACGCCGGCACATCAACGTCCGCATTATCGCCGCCACCAATCGCGATCTGGAAGAGGCCATTCGCACCGGGGCCTTCCGCCAGGATCTTTATTTCCGGCTGAACGTCGTGCAGATGAAATTGCCGTCATTGCGCGAACGCAAAAGCGATATTCCTTTGCTGGTCACTTCGTTCCTCGAAAAATTTGCAGGCCGGCACGGCACTACGCGCAGCATTTCCGACGAAGCCATGCGCCGGCTGATTACCTACGACTGGCCGGGAAACGTCCGTGAACTCGAAAATGCCATCGAGCGTGCCGTGGCTCTCGGTTCCGGTCCTATCCTGCACGGCGGCGATCTGCCTTCCAATCTGCAGCACCCCACCAGTGAGCGCTTGCCCGACCGCAACGAGATTCTTCCTCTCGAAGAGCTGGAACGTCGCGCCATTCTCAAAACCCTGCGCGAAACTTCCGGCGACAAACTGGCTGCCGCACGCATGTTAGGCATCGGCAAAACCACGCTCTATCGCAAGCTCAAGCAATACAACATGCGGCACGACGAACAATAGCAGCGGCTCCGGCGTGGCGGGCATCGCACAAGTCCGCCCACGCTGGTCGTTCTGTTACCTCACCGACGAATTTCGTTTCTCTTCTCGCTCGCTCCGTTGTTCCTAAACCTCAACTGCTACAGAATTGTCGATCCCATTTCACTCTCTGCCGCTCGGAATAATTCTTACGCTGTTTCGCATTGCGGTCCTCGGTGCACGATCGCTTTCAGCGGCCCGTGCCAGCGACTCTGGAAGCTCGCCTTGGTTTCACTTTGGGAAAAATCCACGGCCCGGTCTCGACATGGGATGTTCTCCGATTTTCGGACTCTGATAATCCGCGCAATTGGTTGATTTTCATCCACTAACAAAACCCTGCGGTTGGTCCTGCTGATGCAAGAGCATAAAGGCGGCTGCTCTACAAAGCGCTGTCTCAAGACGCAGCCAGGATATGCAGGCTTCCATGAAAGAAACGAAACCGAGGGAAACTATTCGATGAGAGCGTGGGGAAGAAAATCGGAACCTCCCGAGGCGCTTACCATCGCTCGCGCCCCCAACCAGCCTCTGTCTCGGCCCGAACTGCTCCGCAAAACTATTTCGAGGTTGGCGCGCGACGGCCGCGTGGACCGCGTTGGCGTATGGCTGGAAACCGGCGAAGCACGCATGCCGGAGCTTGAAGCTCCGGTAATCTTTCGCGGCCTGGTGTGGGATCGCGAAGGCGATGATGTTCCCCCTGAATGGCAGCAGCTTTCACCGCAAGCTCCGCTGCCGCAGGAACAGCTGGCGGCGGGCCGCAGTGTGGAATTCACCCCCGACGCCTTGCCGATAATTGGACCGTTGCTGGAGTTGCGCCGCGCGGTACTCGTCCCGGTGGAGCGGCGTGGCCGTTTGCGTGGCGTGCTCTTAGCCGGCAGCCGGCAAAAGCACGGTGAGATCCCCGTGCAACTTTTCGAATCCGCCGCCGCTGAATTAGCGTTGACGATGGAACTTGAGGAGGAGCACCGCCTGGCCGGGATTCGATGTGCCGATCTTCTGGTCGTCAAGCAATTGCTGGGGGACATCAGCGCGACCCGCCAGCCGGAACAGATTCTTGGTGGGTTAGTTAACGATTGCGTCGCCAGTGCGGGCCCCGGGGGACTAGGCGCGGCCTTCGCCGTCATCGGCGTGCTGCGCAAGGCTCGTGGCTTGCGCGATGACAGCCACGGTGGCGTGCCCTCGGTGGACTTTCCGTGGAAGAGCGGGGATCCGGGATGGATCAATAATTTTGAAAATCAACCCTTCACCCACATCTGGCGTCAGGCGCTGGCCGAACGCCGCACGATCGCCGGAGATTGCCAGACTTACACTAGCGATGGCGCGCGCGCCAACTCCGCGCGCACGTTTATCCACATCATGGCTGTTCCTCTCGAATCCGGCGCCCGTCAAGCTGGTGTGTTGGTGATCGGGCTCGAGCATCAGGGCGCCTCGTCCGCTATTCTCGAACGGGTCGAATTGCGCGCTTCGCTGGCCGGTACTGTGCTGGCCGCCCGCGCCCGTAACCAGGAAGACTGCCGCGTGGCCGCGTGGCGAAAATCTCTGCTCGACGACGTTGATCAAGCTACGGTACTTCTCGACGACGATGGCGGCATCAGCGGGATGAGTGTCGCCGCTTGTCGCCTGCTTGGCGAACCGCCAGCTGAAAATGCGCGCGAGCTTCGATTGCAATACCGGGAAACGCCCGCCACTCAAAATGAGCGTGTGCCGGGTCTGCCCCAACTGTTTGAGGACTCGGACCGGAGGCGCATTGAAATGTGGAGCGCCCGGGTGCTCTCTGGCACGGCCGACCGCCGCGGCGGGCCGCGGCACGGTCCGGAACAATTGCCTGAAGCCACCTTAAGCAATGGCGTGCGAGTCCGTCTGCGGCCGGCTCTGCCTGCCGGAGGAAAATTTGCCGCCGTCACTCTCGAAAGGTGGGAAGAAGCGCAGTCTTCGCCGACAGACCACCGCGCCCAAAGTGAATTGACCAGCGTGCTCGAATGGCTCGATGAGGGAGTAATTTTATTTGACGCTCAGGATCGCGTGCGGTCTCTGAATAGCCGATTTTTGCAGATCACCGGCCTGCAGGCTGCGGACGCTGCGGACCTCCCGGATCTAGACTCGCTGATTTCGAAACTGTCGCAGCGTATTGCGGGCCCCTGGAATTTCGCGCAGCGCTGGCGCAACCTGGCGCGGGGCATTGACGGCGGCGTTCGCGAAGAGTTGGAATTTTACGGACCCTGCCCGCGCATCGTGCAGCGCATGTCCCGGCCCATTCTCGATGGGGGCGGCCGCCGCGTAGGCCGCCTGGAAATTTATCTGGACCTCACCAGCCGCCGCGGATTTCAGACCAAGCTCTTGCGCACCGAAAAGCTCGCGGCCCTCGGACAGTTGATTACCGGCATTGCTCACGAGCTGAGCAGTCCGCTGACCAGCATCCTGGGTTACTCCCAGTATCTTCTGCAAAAAGAACAGGCCGGCGTCAGCGCCGAAGAAACGCGTCAGGTGCGCCATATCTTCGAAGAAGCCGAACGCGCTACCGGTATTCTCCGGCAATTGCTTTCAAATGCTCACGAGAATAAGCCCCGGCTGGGCGCCGTGCCCATCAATGAACTGGTGCTGCAAGGTCTCGAGCTGCAGAAGCTCGGCCTGTTGCGCGAAAATGTTTCCGTCGAAACTGATCTCGACTCCAGCGGCCCCATGGTCTATGGAGATCCTGGACAACTGCAGCAAGTATTTCTCAATTTGACCGGCAATGCCCGCCAGGCTCTCGACCAATCCGGCAAGCGCGGCACCATCCGCATCCGCACCAAGCAGATTGGCGAGCAGCGCGTGCTCCTGGAGATTGCCGACGACGGTCCAGGCATCCCCCGCGAACTCCTCGGCCGTATTTTCGACCCGTTTTTTACCACCAAGCCTGCCGGCATCGGCACCGGCTTGGGCCTGGCCATTGTCTCCGGCATCGTCCGTGAACATGGCGGGCATGTGAATGTAGCCAGCCCTCCCGGCGGCGGCGCGATTTTTTCCGTGGCCTTGATGGCCGCCAGTCACGCTTCCGGAACTCATCTCCTCCCTCCCAGCGGCGACCGCATGCTGGACGGTTATCTTGGCGGAGCTCCCGGGCCTTTCCCTGCATCGCAACCGGTGGCCCCACTCGCGCAGCACCCCGGCACCGAAAACCCTTCCGTGCACCTCAGCAATCGCATCCTGGTCGTCGAAGACGAACCGACCGTGGCGCGTCTTATCGCCGATGTGCTGCAGGATGACGGCTTTCACGTGGACGTGCTGCTTGACGGACAAGAGGCCCTGAAACAGGTTTCCCGCGAATCCTACGACCTGGTCATTTGTGACATGAAAATGCCCGGTCTGGACGGTCAGCATTTTTACAAAGCGCTCTTGCAGGCTCGCAATCCCCTAAGCAGGCGTTTCCTGTTTGTTACCGGGGATATAGTCGCGCCGCATACCCAGCAATTTCTTGAAGCCCATCGTCTCCCGCATGTGGCCAAGCCTTTTCGCATGGAAGAGCTGAAAGATCAGGTACACGCAGTCCTTGAACGCGCGTCGCAGGATACCCCGCATGTCGCTGGCGCGGGAAAGATTGGATGAGGTGCTCGTAAGGTGAATTCAACGGAACGGCAAACAATTCTTCTGGTGATTGATGACGATGTGATTTGCGCCGTAGCACGCCGTGAACTGGAAACGCGCCGGCCCGACGTGCACGTCTACGCCGTCAACAGCGTGGAAGCCGCCTTGATGCACGCCCAGCAAGCGGCGCCCAACGTCATTCTTCTCGCTGAAGGCCTGCGTCAGTCCGCCCTGGGCGGTGAAGCCTCCCGGCTGGATACGGTTGTGAAAGCCCTGGGTATGTTCGCCCCGGTGGTGGTCATGGGCATCGCCAATCGTGGCGGCAGTATCAACGCCCTTATCGCTGCCGACGCCGCCGACTACGTGCCTCAGGCAGAAGGCTGCATGACTGTGGCGCTCGGTTTACTCGAGCGCCGCCTCGACCGCGCCCGGCGCATCGCTGATAGTTCACCTGGAATTCTCGATGGCTGGTCCAAGGATTTTGCCGAGGTGCTTCGACATGAGCTGAATAATCCTCTCACTGGAATCCTGGGCAATGCCGAACTCCTGCTGGCGGAAATTAATCGCAAAAAAGACGGGAGGCTGCCCTTTGGCGGGCTTGAGCGCGTGGAAACCATCGCCGCGCTGGCGATGCGTATGCGCGAAACGGTGCGGCAACTAAGCCATCAATGGGAAGTACGTGGCGACCCGGCCAGTTCTATTCCGGCTTAGGCGAATTCAGGCCAGCGATCGCGAGGAAGAAATTCGTTTCACGGTAACGCGTGGACTTACATAAGCGCGGACGGCAACTCGTACCGGCGCTTCAACCTCGCTGTGCGAACCGGCCTTGTCAAGCAAGTCGGCGATGAGCATCGCTCCGAAAACAAAATATCCCGCGTTGAGGCACGTGGCCATAACAAACAGCACTGCTTGCCCGTGGACGGTCTGAGCCCCCAGCAGCAGTACCGCACTGGGCCACAACAGCGCGCAAACCGCCTCGAAAGAAACTCGAAGTTGCGCACTACCCGGTGCCACCTGGTCCATGGTCAACTTCAGCAGCCCGAGCAGCGTGCTGGCGGCGATACCCGCGCAGGCCGCGCGCAGTGCAATGCGCTCGAATCTGGCTATAATCTCTTTAGCGTTTTCGTAAGGGGACGGGGAAGGCATTAGGTACCTCGGCTCTGGTACCAGTATTCTCAGAACTTCCAAGTCGGGCAACAACCATGCCTCCCGCCTGTGTGTATCAGTGATTGACTCTTCGGCCACAAATTGTTCGCCGGCCGCTGGGGGCCTTAGGACCGAAACAGCACCGACTCCCGCTGAAACATTTTCACCGCGATGAATAGTGCGGCAGCCGCGTACAGGCAGGTCGACACGAAAATCAGCGCTATCGCGTTCCAGTGATAATTTCCGGCAATCAGCTCTTTGCACAGCAGGCTGACATTCAGTATTGGCACCAGGGAGAGTCGCGGGGTCAATTCCACCCCAGGTAGTATTGCCGCCACGGCCGGCACGATCACTACCACCATCAGCGGCGAAATATAGCTTTGCGCTTCCTTATAACTCTTCGCAAAAAGCGCGATGGTGATCAGTGCCGCCGAAAACAACACCGCCAGCGGCAGAGCGACCATGAACACCGAAAGCACAGCGATAAGCCCGATCTTTATCTGTATGCCGGAACTCTGATCCTGGAATTGTTGGAAAGCCCAGGAGGAGATACCCATGGAAGTCACCGACAACGCTGCGGTAACCAGCGAAGCGGACACCACCAACAGAAACTTGCCGAGCACCAGGTGCGTCCGCGATATCGGGCTCGACAGTATCGTCTCCATGGTATTCCGTTCTTTTTCACCGGCGGTCAGGTCCATGGCCGGGTACATCGCCCCGGTCAGGCACATGATGATCACCAGGTAGGGAATGATGCCCCCTACCGTTTCTCCCGCCACTTTTTCAGCGCTGACCACGTTCTGCTGCTTGACCTCGAACGGCTTCAGCAGGGAAGCCGGCAGCTTCGCGACCGCCAGCCGCTCGCGCGCCATGGTGTCCCGATATTCGGTAAAAAATTTCTCGATACGGCTGGCTGCCGACGCCGATTTCAGGTCCCCGGCGTAGATGTAGATGTTTACCGCTGCCTGGTTCTGCCCGTCCGTCCCTAGTCTCGCGGGAATCTCCACTGCGGCGCGAATTTTTTTGTTGGAAATCTGGCTAACGTAATCTGCCGTGGCGGGCACTACGATCAGGTTTTTGGTGTTTTTCAGCGCATCAACCACCGCGGGAGAATCCTCTCCTCCCAGAATCATGATTTTTGCCGGCTGGCGCGTGGCTTCACCGATCAGGCTCACGGCCGCATAGCCCATGCCCACGGTCAACACTGGAAACAACAGGATTGGCACCACAATGGTGGATATCAAGGTGCGCCGGTCGCGCAGCGCCTCTCGCAACTCTTTGCGATATACGACGGCGATGTTGCGCAGCGACATTCTCACGCTACCTCTGCCCCTACGTGCGGGGTGACGATTTTCACGAAAACCTCTTCCAGCTCCTGCTCGCCGTATTTCCTGCGCAGCAGCTCCGGAGTGCCCTCTTCCAGCAACTTTCCGTCGTGAATCACGCCAATCACATCACAAAGCTTTTCCACTTCACTCATCACGTGCGTGGAAAGGATCACCGTCTTGCCGTGCTCCCGGCACTCCCGAATAAATTGCACGATGGTCCGCGCCGCCATGATGTCCAGCCCCAGAGTCGGCTCATCAAAAATCATTACCGGCGGGTCGTGCACCAGCGTGCGCGCGATGGAGGTCTTTTGCTTCATGCCCGTGGATAATTTGTCGCAACGGCGATCCCGAAAGGAATTCATATCCAGCCGCGCAAAAATATCGTCAATCCGCCGCTTCAGCGTAACTTCATCCAGCCCGTTCAGGCGTCCGAAGTATTCCACCATCTCCTGCGCGGTCAGTCGGGGGTACAAAGCCGTCGCCGTCGACAGGAATCCGACACTGGCGCGAACCCGTTCCGGGTGCTCCACGATATCGTGGCCGAACACCAGCGCCGTGCCTTCGGTAGGCTCCAGAATAGTGGCCAGCATGCGCAGCGTGGTGGTTTTCCCTGCGCCATTGGCGCCCAGCAGACCGTAAATGCTCCCTGGCTGACAGCTGAAGCTTACATCCTTGACCGCGGCAATCCGTCCGCGCTTCTTGTCGTCAAAACTTTTGGACAAACTTCGAGCTTCAATCATCTGTTCCGCTGGCCCTCGGATGTGAAAGGAGTCTGCTCGGAAAATTGTACTACGCGACCCCGTGAGTAAAACTCCCAGCCGAGCAGTGGAGTGCGCAAGAACAACATGGCGGTGCGCCCCGGGCTCGTTCGACCGGCTCCCCGCCCCAACAGCACCAAATCCCTCGTGACGCATCTAATTAAGGCTCGCGGTGTTTGAAGATACGGAATGCCCTCCGCTGGCCGCCGCCGCGACAAGGTTTATGGAGAAAGGCCCGGTGCCCTTGCTAGAATGAATTGTTCGGCTCTGACTTCCATAACTACAGGGAATAGGCATCAATACGCGTCGCAGCCCGGCGAAAAAACGTCAGTGGCCGTTTGCTCTCTACCAACTACTGCGATGAACAGGGAACTGTAAACACCGTCCATGGATCAGCGTAAGGTTCGCAATCGCATCTTGCTCTTTCTGGCGCTCGCCGCGGTCGTGGCTTACGCCCTGGTGCGCCTCAGCGCCCGCGAACCTGTCGTAAAAATTGCCGCTGTCATGCCGGTGCGCGACAATCTCGTTTCTTCCATCTCCAGCAATGGAAAAGTTGAGCCTATTTCCCCTTACGTCGTGCGCGCGCCGCTCGACACTTTCGTCGAAAGAGTTCACGCAGTCGAAGGCCAGGCCGTCAAAAAAGGTCAGTTGCTGCTGGAGCTAAATGTGAAAGACGCCAGCGCGCAACTTTCGGACGCCCAGGCCAGGTTATTGCGCGCTCAGGATGAAATGCGCGCCGCCCAAGGCGGCGGCAAGCCTGACGACGCCGCTCGCGTCGCCGGCGATTTAGCTCGTGCCCAGGGTGACCGCGACCGCCTGCAAAAAAATCATGAGGCGCTCGAGCGCCTGATCGCCAGGCAGGCCGCCACTCGCGATGAACTGGCCGTCAATGACCTCGCGCTAGCCAATGCTCAGGCCGAAGTCAAAAGATTGTCCGCCGCAAAACAGGAATTCGAACGCGGCGTGAAGCTCGACCTGGGCAGGACCTCGCTGCAGGTGCAGCAGGCCCAGAGCGAGATCGCCGCGCTGCGCTCAAAGGTTTCTAGTGCGCGTATCACCGCCCCGGCCGACGGCACCCTGTATTCGCTTCCGGTAAAGGCGGGCGACTACGTCAAGACTGGCGACCTCCTCGCAGAAATGGCCGATCTCCATCGCGTGCGCGTGCGGGCCTTTATTGACGAGCCGGAGTTGGGCGCACTAGAGCCCGGCGAACCGGTCAAAATATCCTGGGACGCGCTCCCCAATCGCACCTGGAGCGGCAAAACCGAAGTAATCCCCAAGCAGGTGGTTGCCCGTGGCACTCGCAGCGTCGGCGAATTACTTTGCGCTGTGGATAATAAAGACCTCGAGCTGCTGCCCAATATCAACGTGAGCGTCAGCATTCATTCCAATGAACGCACCAACGTCTTGACCGTGCCGCGCGCTGCCGTGGATGCCGAAGCCGGTCACCGCTACGTATTTGTCGTGGGAAAGACCGCGCTAAGCGTGGGAGGGAAATCTCGCCTCGAACGCCGCGAGATCCGCGTAGGCATCGCCGATTCCACCAGCTTTGAAGTCGTCAGCGGCCTGCAGGAAAAAGAAATGGTCGCGCTGCCGGGCGACGCCGTTCTTCACGACGGCATGGCCGTCAAAATTGTCAACACCGACTCAGCATATATAAGGGGCCACCGCGATGGCCAGTAAACTGCCACTGCGGTTGGCGATGTTTTTATCGCTCGCCCTTGCGCCCATGCAGATTCGCGCCGCTGACGCCGATCTCACGATGGCCCAGCGTGCCTACGAGGCCAGCGATTACGACAAGGCCGTTCAGATCCTGCAGGACGCCGCCATCAAAAATCCGCGTGAAGCTGAAATTCACTTATTGCTGGCCAAAAGTCTTTTCGAACTTCGGCAGTACGATGCCGCTGCCGCTAGCGCTGAAAAAGCTCTCGCCATAGCGCCTGGCAATTCCGTCTACCACGAATGGCTGGGCCGCTCGCTTGGAGAAAAAGCTGCCCGCGCCTCCTGGCTTTCTGCGTTATCCCTCGCAAAAAAGGCCCAGCAGGAATTCGAGACTTCCATCAAGCTGGACTCTCATAATTTCGCGGCCTACCAGGCGCTCATTGAATATGATTGCGCCGCGCCCGGCATTGCCGGTGGCGGTGAAGAAAAGGCCCAGCCCAGAATTGCCGAATTGGCCGCCATGGATGCCGGTGAGGGTCATTACGCGGCGGGGAATTGCCGCCGCCAGAAAAAGGATTACGGTGCTGCCAACGTCGAATTCGACAAAGCTTTGGCCACGGCGAAATCGCCCAATTTGATCTATGACATCGGCGATTACGCTGCCAAACGAGGCCAGCCCGATCGTTTACTCGCGGTCGCGGAAGCCGGGCGAAAGAATGCGCCTCAAGATGTTCGCGAGAAATTCTATCGAGCGGCCGCTTTCATCCTACAAAAGGAAAAACCACTGGAGGCCGATCGCCTTCTACGCGAATACTTGAAAACCGCCCCGCTTAGAACTTCTTATCCGCATCCCGCGGCCGTCCACGAATGGCTCGGCAAGTTGGCGGAAAATAAAAACGATAGCGATACTGCACGTCGGGAATACGAAACCAGCCTGCAGATGGATCCCAAAAACAAACCGGTGCGCGAAGCTCTAAAGCGCCTGGGCAAAAGCTGAAATGCATATCCGCGAAACCGTTTCGGTGGCCATTGATGCGCTACGTTCCAACAAGGTTCGCGCCACGCTCACTTCCTTGGGGGTAATTATTGGCAGCGCCTCCATCGTTCTGGTCGTCACCGTGGCGCTCACCAGCAAAAAATTCGTCATTTCCCAGATCGAAGGCGTCGGCTCCAATCTGGTGTGGGCCGAGATGGTGCACGCCACGGGCAAAGCGCAACCCCTCAGTTATGAAATCACCATGGGCGATCTGAACGCCATGCAGGCTTCTCCGGGCGTTCTCGCCGTTGCCGGCACCCGCGAACTGCCGATGTCGGTTGTGGTCGGCGGCGCAGAGCGCCCGGTAAATCTAATCGGGGTCACCCAAGGTTTCCAGACCATTCGCCGGCTGGTAATTTATCGCGGCCGTTACTTCGATTCCGAAGACATGGAATCGCGCGCCAAAGTTTGTCTGATCACCAAGGAACTTTCCGAGCGCGTCTTCGGTCTCGAAAATCCGCTCAGTCGCACCATCCGCATGGGCGAGCTCACTTTCACAGTCATCGGCGTTTTTCGCGAACGCGTAGCCACCTTCGGCCTATCCGAAATCCAGAAAGAATCCGTCATCATTCCGCTCACCTTGATGAAGTACTACACCGGCGATGACGTTTTGCGTGTGCTCTATGCCCAGGCCCAGAATCCCGAATCAGTGCCCGGCGTACAAAGGGAAATGGAGCAGCTGCTGAAGAGCCGCCATCCGCTGGCCGCCGAATATGACGTGCAGACGCTGGTCGCCATCCTCGGCGCCGCCCGCACCATTTCACTCGCCCTCACCATCGTCTTATTAGTCATCGCGGCCATCGCCCTTCTGATCAGCGGTATCGGCATCATGAACATTATGCTGGTCACTGTAAGAGAGCGCACCCGCGAGATCGGAATCCGCAAAGCCATTGGCGCCGCGCACAAGGAAATCCTTTACCAGTTCTTGATCGAAGCTTTCCTGATCAGCGGTGGCGGCGCCGTCCTGGGGATCCTCATTGGCTTGGCCATTCCCGTCAGCATCCAGCCGTTGCTTCCAGGAAATCTGCGCGTCCCCATTTCCGGGCTGAGCGTCATCGTTGCCTTCGTGGTGTCCTGCTCCACCGGATTATTTTTCGGATATCTGCCCGCCAACCAGGCGGCCAAGCTGCAACCCATCGAATCGTTGCGCTACGAGTAAAAATTCCAAGGTTTCAAACGAGGTGCTGAAAATGAATCCATCAAGACTTCTACGGGCCGGCGTGCTCGGTTTTTTATTTTCCATCGCAGCGCATGCGCAGACCTCGACGGAAACATCTCGCGCGCTTAAATTCGATCAGGCGCAGCCGGCAGCACAACCTCGCGCCGATCAGGCCACTGCACCGCCAGGCACCGAGGCGCTTACTCTCCGGCGCGCCATTCAGTTAGCACTGCAAAACAGCACAGACATTCAGTTGGCTTCCATTCAATCGCGTCTCGCGGATCGTTCCGCGATGATCACCAAAGCCGAATTTCTCCCCAATCTCTACACCGGATCGGGTGCCGGCTACACCTACGGCATTCCCGAAACACCTGGCGGGCGCGCACCGGCCATTTTTAACGTCAGTTACACGCAACAGGTTTTGAACGAGCCGTTGCGCGGACAAGCCAAGGAGCTTCAGGAGCAGGCCCGCTCGCAAAAAATCGCCCTCGAAGACGTCCGCAACAGCGTGATTGTCCGCACCGCCATGGCCTACCTCGAGCTCGGCAAAGTTCGCCACTCTCTCGAACTACTCCGCGCCGAACAGGACAGCGCCGACAAAATTCTTGGCGTAACCCAGGGCCGCGAAGGCGAAGGCTTCGAGCTGCCCGTGGAAGTTACCAAGGCCCAGCTCACTAAAGCGCAGGTTACCCAACGCATTTTGCAGCTCGAAGGCCGTCAGGATGAGTTGGAAGTTTTTCTGCGCGCGCAAATGGGATATGCGCCAGATCAACCCGTGGAAATCTTGCCCGAGGATCTTCCCGGCCAGGCCGAGCAGGAAGGCTCGAACCTAATCGCCATGGCCATGCAGAATAATACCAGCCTGCAGCTGGCCGAATCCGATGTCCGTGCCAAGGAATTTCGCCTCAAGGGCGAAAAGCGCGGCTACTTTCCAACTCTTGAGCTCGTCAGCGTCTACAGCGTCCTCGGGAAGTTCAACAATTACGATAAATTCTTCCGCACTTTCCAGCGCAACAATTTTAACGCCGGCATTCAGGTGCAGGTGCCTATTTTCAGCGCGCGCACCAAGGCCAACATCGGTCTCGCGGAAGTAAATCTCGCCGCGGCCCAAGCCAGCCTCAACAACAAAAAAACGGAAGTCAGCGCCGAAGTCCGCCAGAAAACTCGCAGCGTGCGCGAAAAAGATGCCGCCAAAGAAGTCGCGCGGCTCGAGCTGCAACTCGCCCAGCAGGACGTCGCGGTCTTCCAGTCGCAGTTCGCCGAAGGCAAACTGAATCTGCGAGAAGTGGAACGCGCCCGCCTCAGCGAAAACGAACGATGGATGGCCTACCTCGACGCCAACTTCGCGCGCCAGCAGGCCCAGCTCGAATTGTTGCGCGCCGCCGGCCAGCTCGACAAGGTCTGGCAGTAATCCTGTGGCTATGAAGCGCAAGGTTCGCAAACCCTCCGCGAAGCCAGCCACCAATCTCGGCTTGCTCGACTACGGAAATCTTTCTTTCCTGGCCGATGCGATTCGAACGCTGGGCGAGGGGTTCGCCACCCTTCCGCCAGTAAATAGCGACATATCGGGCGGCCCGCGCGTGAAAGATATCCTGCTAAAAACTGCCAGGCGCCTCCAGAATAACTATCCTTATTTTCATCCTCTGTACGCTGGACAAATGTTGAAACCGCCGCATCCCGTCGCGCAGCTGGCCTACTCGCTTGCGATGGCCATCAATCCCAACAACCACGCTCTCGATGGCGGCCGTGCTACTTCAGCAATGGAGAAAGAGGCCGTCGCTGAAATCGCCACCATGTTCGGCTGGAAAAAATTCCTCGGCCATCTTTGCGGCGGCGGCACTATCGCCAATCTCGAAGCCCTGTGGATCGCCGGTCAGCTCGAACCTGGCAAAACCATCCTGGCCAGCACTCAGGCCCACTACACCCATTCACGCCTCACCAGGGCATTACAGTTGCCTTTCGAAACTATCGAGTGCGATTCGAACGGCCGCATCAGTTTAAACGCCCTGGAAAAGCGCCTTACACAAGGTGGCATCGCCGCGGTGGTGGCCACCATGGGCACTACCGCCACCGGTTCCGTCGACCCTCTTCACGAAATCATTAAGCTGCGCGACAAACACAAATTCCGAATCCACGCCGACGCCGCTTACGGCGGATATTTCGCGCTCGTAAATAATCTCCTGCACGATACGCAAAGCGCCTTCGCCGCCATCGGCCAAGCTGATTCCATCGCCATTGATCCTCACAAGCACGGCCTCCAACCCTACGGCTGCGGCTGCATTTTATTCAAAGATCCCGCCGTCGGCCGCTGGTACAAACACAATTCGCCCTATACCTATTTCACTTCCACCGAATTGCATCTCGGCGAAATCAGCCTCGAGTGTTCCCGTCCCGGAGCCGTCGCCGCCGCTCTGTGGGCCACCCAGCAATTGCTTCCACTGAAAAAAGGTGGGGAATTTGCCAAGAATCTCGCCAAGAGTCGCCGCGCGGCCCTAGCACTTTCTACGCGTCTGCAGAATGACCCCCGGTTTCTCGTTCCGTTCCCGCCAGAACTTGACGTCGTCATTTACGCGATGCGGGCCGACACTGTCAGCAAAGTCTCGAAGTTATCGCGCCAGCTTTTCAACGCTGCCGCCAGACGCGACCTTCACCTCGCTCTCGTCGAGCTCCCGCTCACGCTCTTTCCCAACGCCCCCGCAAGGATGCTTCGCGACCGCGAAACGGTCACCTGTCTCCGCTCCGCTCTCATGAAGCCTGAGCACCTCGCCTGGGCCGACCGGATCTGGAAGCGCCTGCACTCCGCCGCTACTGAAGTTTTATCCTGAACGTGTCACGGGCCGTCCCGTTTATCTGTCACCAAGCCATTCCTTCAATCCCCGCATCTCCCACTCGCTGCTCGATTTAACCCCTCACTGACTTGTAGCATCCAATCGCAGAAAGGTTTGAGGCCTTTCCGCCAATTCGGTTAAACTGGATGCTACCGTTCGTGGGTTTCCGTCTTGACCAGCCGCGCTGGCAGACGCTTCGGGCTGAAGTTTGTTCGCCCAATTCCAATCGCAGTTCGTTGATCGAATCTGAGGGTGCTGAATGCCGGATTTCATGAAGACGTTGTTGTTAAACCCGCCGAGTTTTGAAAACTTCGACGGTGGAGCAAGCTCGCGGTGGCCCGCCACTCGCGAGATCGAATCTTACTGGTACCCGGTTTGGCTCACTTATCCCGCCGGCATGATCCCCGGCAGCCGTTTGCTCGACGCCTCGCCACACAAAATCAACTGGCAGCAGACCGTCGAAATTTGCAAAGACTACGAATTTCTGATTCTCTTTACCTCCACCGTCGGCTTCGATAGCGACGTCAAGCTCATCCGCAAAATCAAAGAATCCAATCCCGGCATGAAGATCGCTTTCGTCGGCCCGCACGGCCACATCAAGCCCGACGAAACTCTTCTGGCCAGCGAAGACATCGACTTTGTCACTCGCGGTGAGTTCGATCACTCCGTGGTGGAATACGCGCAAGGCAAGCCCATCAGTGAAATCATGGGCGTCAGCTATCGCAAAGACGGCCGCGTCGTTCACAACGCGCCGCGTGCGCAGCTACACACCGCGGAACTGGATGCGCTTCCATTCGCCACCGACATTTACAAGCGCGACCTCCAAATCGAACGCTACAACGTTCCATTCCTCCTGAATCCGTACGTTTCTTTTTACACCACCCGTGGCTGCCCGGCGCTTTGCACCTTCTGCATGTGGCCGCAAACCATTTCCGGTCACGCCTGGCGCACCCGCTCAACCGAAAACGTCGCCCGCGAAGTAAAGCAAGCCATCGAATATTTCCCGCAGATGAAGGAAATTTTCTTCGACGACGATACCTTTAACATTCGCAAGGACCGCGTCCTCGATCTCTGCACCAAGTTCAAGCCGTTGAAATTCCAGTGGTCCTCTACCGCCCGCGTGCACAGCGACTACGACACCCTCAAAGCCATGGCCGACGCGGGAGCCCGCCTCTTCATCGTGGGATTCGAATCCGGCGATCCGCAAATTTTGAAGAACATCAAAAAAGGCGCCACGGTCGAGATGGCCCGCACCTTCATGAAGAATTGCCGCAAGGTCGGCATTCGAGTCCATGGAGACTTCATCATCGGCTTGCCCGGTGAAACTCGCGAAACCATTCAGAAAACGATCGAGTTCGCCAAAGAGCTCGACCCCGAGACAATCCAGGTTTCGCTGGCACACGCCATGCCCGGCACCGAACTCCACGATTCCATGGCCAAGGAAGGTTTCCTCAAAGTGGAAGCCCTCGCCGATATGAGTGGCCACCAGCTTCCGCACATCGAGTATCCGCATCTTTCCAAGTCAGAAATGATGGCTGGCGTGAATCAGTTTTACGACGACTACTATTTCCGTCCCAAGGTTGTGTGGCGCATCGTCAAAGAAGCGCTGTGGGACAGCCACGAGCGCAAGCGCCTCTACTACGAAGCCACGGAATTTTTGAAGCTCCGCGCCGAGCGCCTCAAATGGGCCCGTGAAGGCGGCGATGGCGAGAAGCCGCTCATCTCCGTGCCTCAGGCACATTCCGTTTCCGGCAACGATTAACTCGCACGCAATGTCTTCCGAGCGCAAGCTCCGCTTGAAGACGCTGGCAATGGTCTTCGCCATGGTGGTTTGCGCTACTACCGGCGATTCCTTGCTGAAACACGGCATGTCTCAGATCGGCCCCGTCAGCCTCACTCGCGATGGACTCCTGCACAGTTTTTTGGCCGCCATGACCAGCGGCACCATCTGGTTCGCCATACTTTTTCTCATCGGTTTCATGCTTTCCAATATGACCGTTCTCAGTTGGGCTGATTACAGCTACGTCATGCCCGCCGGCGCTCTGGGCTACGTCGTTGTTACGCTTGTCGGCATGTTCGCTTTTGGCGAAACCGTTTCGTCGCGGCGCTGGCTCGGCGTCGCTTTAATCTGCGTAGGAGTCTTCTTCGTCGGCCAGACCCGTCCGCAAACCACCTCGGTCATGGAAGTTGCGCGATGACTCACGCCGTATCGCTTCGCAGCGCCATCGCTCTCGCGATTTTCGTCATATCCGGTTGCCTTGGCGAACTCGCCGTCACCCACGGCATGAAAAAAGCCGGTGCGCCGCCGCACCTGCGCATCCCTGACGTCACGCTTTTCCTCGGTCGCGCTTTCTGCACCGGGTGGTTCTGGGTTGGCGTTCCGCTGATGACGCTTTCGTTTTATCTGCTCATGGTGCTGCTGTCCTGGGAGCCCATCAGCCTGGTTATTCCCGCCTCCGCGTTGAGCTACGTCGTCGGCACCCTCGGCGCAAAATATATTTTGAAGGAAGACGTCAACGGTTTGCGCTGGGCGGGGGTGCTGCTGGTCTGCGTCGGCGTAGCCATCGTGGCCGTCGGATAATTTCTTGACCGAGCGCCTCAAAAATTTTCGCTCATGATCCACCTGCCCGCTGCCTGGCGCATCACGTTGATGGTGGTTGCCGCTTTCCCGCTGATTTATTACGTGCTCGCCTGCATCGCCGCGTGGAGCTTTCACCGTGCGCGCCCTGCTTCACAAGTGCCCGTTTTCACTCCCCCTGTCAGCATTTTGAAACCGCTCCACGGTATCGATTTCGCTTCGTACGAAAATTACGCCAGCTTCTGCCACCAGCACTATCCTGAATACGAAATTCTCTTCGCGGTGAACGAGCCAACCGATCCCGCGGTCGCAGTGGTCCAGCGCCTCATCTCCGATTTTCCGCAACGCCAAATCAAACTGCTTATCGGCGCTCAATATTATGGCGCTAATCGCAAAGTCAACAGCCTGGCGCGTCTGGCTCGGGAAGCACGTTATGAAATTCTCGCCCTCAGCGACGGGGACGTGCGCGTCACGCCGCAATATCTGCAGAATGTCGTCGCTCCGCTTGAGGATCATATTGTGGGCGCGGTCACTTCCTTCTATCGCGCAATCGCCCAGAAAAATCTTGGCGCGGAGTTCGAAGCTATTGGCGCCGCCGGCGGTTTTTTCCCTGGCGTACTAATGGCTGCGTGGACCGAAGGCGTGAAGTTTGCCCTGGGCGCGTCCATCGTCACCACCAAAACTTGGCTGCAAAGAATTGGCGGCTTCGAAGACATTGCCCCGTTCCTCGCCGACGATTACGAAATCGGCCGTCGTGTCGCCGCTGCCGGTGGCCACGTCGTCCTCTCGCACGAAACTGTCTGGACCATGTACCCCGCGCAGACCGCGCACAGCTTTTGGGACCATCAGCTGCGCTGGGCTCGCACCGTCCGCCTCTGCCGCCCCGTTTCTTACACCGCGCTTTTATTCACGCAGGGGTTGCCGTGGGCCCTTCTCGCCGCCATCATCGCCCCGCGCGCGTGGCTCGCCGCAGCCTGGCTCGCCGCTTATCTTGTGTTACGCCTCACCATGGCCTGGGTCGTCGGCGTCTCCGTTGTAAAAGATCAGGTCTTGCGCCGGCGCATCGCCCTCGTCCCCCTCTGGGACGCCCTCCACTTCGTCGTCTGGCTCGCCAGCTTTGCCTCCAACCACATCGTCTGGGGCCAGGTGGAATACTTCGTCAACCGCGGCCGCATGACTCCCGTCGTTCCCTCTAAGTAGTAATACTCCCGTGAACTGCCCTTCACTTGTGTCTGTACTCAGCCGTACCGACTTCGTCGCCAAAATTGGGTAAGAATTAATCGGCTGCTCGCGGCGCAGAAAATACATGCAAGATGGTCAGACTAAAATCGTCCAGATCGCCGTCGAATGCCCCAAGTGTGGCCAGGAAAGTAAGGTGCAGGTAGCTACCGGAATGGAAGTGGAAAACGTGCGCAAATCCATTACTTGCGCGTATTGCCGCAACCCTTGGGTTGAATTCTTGCCCGGCGAACTGGTCGAGGGACCCACACAGATTTCTTCAACAACCACTAAGCCCCCAGCCCGCTGAGCCAGCGGGTGAATATAAGCAGGAGGTGCTCAGGAAGACGTGAGCATGGCAGAGAACAATGTTCGCGCGTTCCTGACAAATACCAATGACTAACGCCAATTCCATCATTTCCGATTTCAAGGGTGTTTACGCTCGCGTGGCGCGCAGGCTGGATGTCAGCGCATTCATGGTCAGCAGAGTTGCTCGCGGCGAGCGTCGTTCGCCGCAAATAGAAAGAGCCCTCCTGGAAGAGCTCAACATACTAAAGCAGAAACTCGAGTCCTACTCCGCACCCAGCCCCGATGTCCTTCACTTCCCACAAGACCACCACGCCGACAACCCGCCGCCAGCCAGCCGCCGAAAAAATTTCCGCGACCTCCGCCGAAATGTCCGCTCCGCCGCCAGATAAATAGAATTCGTTCCGCATTACTCTCATCGGTCCGTGGCCACGGCCGAAAAATGCACTCGGCAAATCCCCTTTGACCCGGCCGTTAGTTGACGCCCTGTTGAATCCCGATTAAATTGGTAAGGATGAATCGTGGCTGCCGGGAGAGCCGGACGTGCCGCGATTCCTTTTTGTTCCCCCGCTGGGAGGTCGTCCAATTGGTAGGACTCCAGACTCTGACTCTGGCTATCCTGGTTCGAGTCCAGGCCTCCCAGCCAAACTTCGCAACTGTTCAACGCACAGAACTTGTGCAACATGCTTTATTCGTGACTGTAGCGTAACCAATTTCGTTATTTTACCGCCCGGAAATTCCCTCGTCTCTTACCTCTCCTGGGCGCGCGTCCTTCCTACTTAGCCCGGCTACCAGTCAATGCCGATTGACGCGCACAGGAACCTGTTAGACGCTAATTTCCGAATAGCATCCACTGCTTATTCAGTCGGTTGAGCCCACGATGCCGCCGTTTACGATTGCCCAAGAAAGCCAGCTGAGCAACGAATCGCTTAGGATATTTGGAGTAAAGCTGCTGGGCGTCACCCAGGAAAACGGCCGCAAACTCCTTCTCTCCGCCGTCTTCGTTATAGGTTTGGTCCTGCTGAACTGGGGCTTGCGGGCAATAGCCAAACGGTTTCTCAAGGGCTATCGAAGCCAGCGGATTGTCTTTTGGACCCGGCAGGGAATTAGCCTGGTCCTGGCTCTCCTCCTGCTTGTCGGCATCCTTTCGATTTGGTTTAACGACCCCACCAGGTTGGCGATGTTTATGGGCATGGTGACAGCGGGCGTAGCCTTCGCGCTTCAAAAGCCCATAACCGCTCTGGCGGGTTATCTCGTGATCCTGCGGGGCAAGACGTTCGGCGTGGGAGACCGCATCACCATGGGAGGAGTCCGCGGCGACGTTGTCGAACTACGGTTCACGCAGACAGCGATCATGGAGATGGGCCAGCCCCCCGAGGTGCAGGATGCTGACCCCGCAATGTGGGTGCACGCTAGGCAATACACCGGCCGGATAGTGACGGTCTCGAATTCCAGAGTTTTCGAAGAACCAGTGTTCAACTACACCCGGGAGTTTCCATACCTCTGGGAGGAAATTCGCCTTCCCGTTTCTTATAAGGATGACCGCAGCCGTGCCGAGCGGATATTGCTTGACGCGGCAACGCGCCACACCGTGAAAACGCGTGAACTTAGCCGGGAAGCGTTGGCAGAACTGCAGCGCCGTTATTTCATCGCTTCTTCCGATCTTGAGCCGAGAGTCTTCTGGCGGCTTACCGACAACTGGCTCGAACTAACGGTGCGTTTTGTTGCTGAGACTCACGGCATACGCGCGTTAAAAGATGCTATGAGCCGGGACATTTTGCAGGCGTTAGACGAAGCGAAAATTGGCATTGCATCAAGTACTTACGACATTGTGGGAATGCCGCCGCTGCGAGTGCGGCTCGAAACCCCCCAGCGCGCGGGCAGCGCACCATGAAACGTTGGAAACCTGAGTAAGCTTTTATCCTCTCTGGACGAATCCAACGCTCTTCACTGCAGCTAGTGACCGGTAGTATTGACTCCACAGGCTCTTTTGAAATGTCCCGAGTTTGACGATAGACCCCAAACGGAGAGGTCTCGGTCAGCAGTACCCTCACCGACGATTGACAAAGCGATTCCCGGAATTCTGATGTATTCGATCAACTCTTACCTGCAAAGGACAAACAGTGAAATATCTTGGGCCCTTGTTCTTCATGTTATGGGCAACGGCGGTTCGTGCTGACAGCTTGTACGTGAGCATGACCGGGGCTTCGCCGGTGAGGTCCGTGGTATAAGTGTGGACGCTACTTTTTTATGGGACACGGCGACCAACGGGATTACCAATGTGGTCGTCTCCGAAAACGGGAAATGGGGACCGTTCTCTACGACACCCTTCGTACAATTCGGCACAGGGACTAACTCTGCGCCGGCTCGGATTACGATATTTGGGCTCAACGGTGTTGGTGGTTCCGTTCGATCCGCCTTGCCTGGCTTCGGGCCTGGGGTCCCAGGAGGGTGGGTTGGGAACTATACCGCCACGCCTGAGCCTGCAACCTGGACGATGGTTGGGGGCCGGATTGGTGGGGCTGCTTTTGATGAGCTTTTTACACCACCAACCGACCGGCCGCCGATCGCCTCCAGTCCGTGTCCAAGCCGAATACACAGCAAGCGTCCTAGCCAATTGATGGCCAAAGCCGTTGACACAAAATCGCCTCGTGTTCTCGCGGGCAACATTATTTTGCTGCTCCTCGCAATGCTCGTCACTGCCACGCATTGTTATGCCCAGCGCGAGCCAGTCCTAAAACAAATTGACGTTCCGCATCCTTATTACTTCCGCGAAATGTATCTCCCCCAGCTCACCACTGGGCCGAGCGCCGCTGCCTGGACAACCGACTCCAAATCCTTGATTTACTCGATGGCCGGATCTCTCTGGCGTCAAGCTCTTGGCTCGTCGACAGCCGATCAACTTACGCGGGGCGGCGGTTACGATTACCAGCCTGACTGTTCTTCTGACGGCCGCTGGGTCGTCTACACTTCCTACGCCAAAGACTCCATGGAACTCTGGACCATCGACCTCCAGAATAAAAAATCCCATCAACTCACTACCGAAGGCGCGGTAAATCTCGAGCCGCGGTTCTCTCCTGATGGACGGCGTATCGTTTTCGTCTCCACTTCTTACAACAAACACTTCCACATTTTCACCGCCGATTTTCGCGACGGGCAAATCTCCAACATTCAGCGCGTCACAGGAGAAACTAGAAGTGACCTCCCGCGGTACTACTACAGCGCCATAGATCACGAAATCAGCCCCGCCTGGTCGCCTGATGGCTCCGAAATTCTTTTCGTATCCAATCGCAATCACATTTATGGTACGGGCGGCTTCTGGCGCGTGAAAGCCCAACCGGGGGCGGAAGCCCATGAAGTCCACTACGAAGAAACCACCTGGAAGGCCCGCCCGGATTTTTCACCCGACGGCAAACGCATCGTCTACGCTTCGTATCTGGGCCGGCAGTGGCACCAGCTTTGGCTGATGCCCGCGGAGGGCGGCGACGCGCTTCAGATTTCCTACGGCGATTTCGACAACATCAATCCGCGCTGGTCGCCCGACGGCAAGAAAATCGCCTTCATTTCCAATCGCAATGGCAACACTTCGCTGTGGACCCAGGAAATTCCCGGCGCCACCCAAACTCAAATCCTCGCAACGAAAAAAAATTATCTTGTCTCCACCGGCACACTCACCATTCGCGTACTTGACGAAAATAATCAGCCAACGCCTGCGCGCGTCTTTGTCACCGGCGCGGACCATCGCGCCTACGTTCCTGATGACGCCTGGATCCATGCTGACGACAGTTTCGTCCGCACCGAGCGCCCTTTCGAAGCCCACTACTTTCACACCGCCGGGAAATCGCGCCTCACCGTGCCTGCGCAAATTATCACCGTCGAAGTCATGAAAGGTTTCGAATACGCCTTTGCACGCCGCACCGAAAATATCTCTGCCGCCCAGAACGCCGAAATAACCATCCATCTCCATCCGCTAAAAATTCCGCAGAATCCCTCCCACCGCTGGCTCAGCGGCGATGTGCACGTGCACATGAACTATGCCGGCGCCTATCGCAACACCCCCGTGCATCTCGTTGCGCAAGCAGCCGCTGAAAGTCTTTCCATCGTCGAAGATCTCATCGTCAACAAAGAGGGCCGCGTCCCGGACATCGCTTACTTCACCGCGCAGCCCGATCCGGTCTCCACTTCATCAACACTCTTGCTGCACAGCCAGGAATTTCATACCAGTTACTGGGGCCATCTCGGACTTCTAAATCTAACCGGCAATATTATTTTGCCGGGATACGCCGGCTACCCCCACACTGCGGCCGCCAGTCTCTTTCCCGCTAACGGCAATGTCGCCGACCTGGCCCACGCCCAGGGAGCACTCGTCGGCTACGTTCATCCTTACGACACGGTTCCAGATCCACAAAAAGATCCCTCGGTCAATCATGCGCTCCCGGTTGACCTCGCCCTCGGGAAAGTCGATTACATCGAAATCCTCGGCTTCGCCGAACATAAATCCACGGCCGAAGTCTGGTATCGCCTTCTTAATTGCGGTTTCCATTTGCCCGCGGCCGCCGGCACCGACGCCATGGCCAACTATTCCTCGTTGCGAGGTCCTGTCGGCTTGAATCGCGTTTACGTCAATGTGCCGGCCCGCCAGCCAAACTCTTCATTGAGAATCGCGCCATGGCTCGAAGCCCTGAAAAAAGGGAAGACCTTCGCCACCAACGGCCCGCTCCTGAACCTCACCCTCAACGCAAAAGAAATTGGCGACACGCTACAGCTGCCACCTGGCAATCATGAAATCAAAGTCAGCGGGTGGCTCCGCTCCATCGTCCCGATAGATCACCTGGAATTAATCTGCAACGGCCAGTTAGCGCGCGCATTTAAAATTTATCCCGGCGGCACTAGTGCCGACATTCAAGGCACCATCACCATTTCACAATCCGGTTGGTGCCTCCTGCGCGCCCTCAGCGACAAGCCCGCCTACCCCATTCTCGACATGTACCCCTACGCCACCACCAGCCCCATCTACATCGAAGTCGCCGGCTCAACGCCCAGCCATCAAGAAGATGCCCGGTATTTTGAAGCCTGGATTGATCGCATGACCGAGGCGCTCAAGCTCAACCGCGACTGGAATAGCGAAGCGGAAAAGGCTGACGTGTTGCAGCAGTTGTCCCAAGCCCGCAAATTTTACGAGCATCTGCCGTAGTTCCTTACTTATTTGCAATGCAAAGACTGCTGGAAGCAGGCTGGCCATTCGGTCAGTTAACTACTGCCGCACAATCTCATTGTTGCAGTCACGATTCGGGCCACGCGCTTTACATTTATAGCAGTCGGTTCTATTATCACGGTCCCGCGTATCTGCTACCCAACCAGCAGCCAACGCAAAGTACCTAACGTGAATGTTAGTTTCCTCTGAAGAGGAATCCTGTAGCACTTCGCCTATTGGGGGCAAAATTAAATGGTTTTCAGCAATCTTGCACGACGTGGGAGAACCCTATCCATCGCCGCGATGAGCGCCGTTGCGCTCGCCGCCTGGGGCTGCGGCACGGTGCAGTCCAATTCGCAAAATCAGCACGGCCAGACCGTCACTGTCTCTGTGGATCCGCCCGCTGCGGCACTCAAAGTTTCCACCACGCTGAAATTTACCGCCGTCGTTTCCAACTCGGCCAACACCGCTGTCATCTGGCAAGTACAAGGTGTCGCCGGTGGCGATGCGCAGCATGGCACCATTGATGCTACCGGCATGTATACCGCGCCCGCCGCCGTTCCGTCGCCGGCAACCGTTACAGTCGCCGCAATCGCAGCCGCCAGTCCCGCCGTGTTCGACGTCGCGCAGGTGACCATTACCGACACAACGCCGGCAATTGCTGTGACGGTTTCGCCCACCAGCGTTTCTGTTCAGGCCACTAAATCTCAGAAAGTCAGCGCCACCGTCCAAAACGATTCCCAGAATAAGGGCGTAACCTGGACGCTCACGGGTGCGGGATGCACCGGCTCCGCATGCGGGACTCTCTCCGCAGCCACCAGTGCATCAGGGGCAGCCATTACCTACACCGCTCCTGGCAAGACTCCTTCGCCTGCCGTAGTCACGCTCACCGCGCGGTCCGTCGCCGACACCTCCAAAGCTGCGGCATCCGCAATTACCGTTACTGCCTCCACGCCGCCTCCCCCGTCCGTTGCCGTCACCGTGAACCCGACTTCCGCAAGCGTACAAATTGGAAAAACTCATACAGTAAGCGCCACAGTGCAAAACGATTCGCAAAATAAAGGCGTCACCTGGGCGCTCACCGGTTCAGGCTGCTCCGGATCAACATGCGGAACGCTCTCACCCAGTTCCAGTGCCTCGGGCGCTTCGATCACTTACACCGCTCCGTCAAAAGTCCCGTCTCCGGCTGCCGTCACGCTAACCGCTAAATCCGTCACCGACACCAGCAAGACCGCGGCGGCAACCTTCACAGTCACAGCCGCGCCTCCCCCTCCAGCGATCAACGTCAGTGTGAATCCCACTTCTGCCAACGTGCAGACCGGCAACACCCACACCATCAGTGCGTCGGTTCAGAACGACTCCGGCAACAAGGGTGTCACCTGGACGCTCACCGGTTCAGGCTGCTCCGGCTCAACATGCGGAACGCTCTCATCCACTTCCAGCGCATCGGGCGCTTCGATCAGCTACACTGCGCCAGGGTCCGTGCCAAGTCCCGCCACCGTCACCTTGTCGGCCAAATCTGTCACCGACACCAGCAAGACCGCGTCAGCAACTTTCACCATCACCGCCCCGCCAGCCCCAGGAGGCGTCACCGTCAGTGTCAGTCCCAAGCGCGCCGGCCTAACCACCGGCCAGCAGCAAACTTTCGCCGCCTCCGTCAGTGGCAGCTCCAATGCTTCCGTCACTTGGGAAGTGGACACCGTCCCTGGCGGCAATTCCTCCACCGGAACGATCAGCTCCGCCGGCGTTTATACCCCTCCGTCTTCTCCCGGTACACATACTGTCGCTGCGCGCAGCGTTGCCGATACCACCGTGACCGCCAACGCCAGCGTCGCCATCACCGATCTCCACGGCGTCTACACTTACCATAACGATCTTTCGCGCGACGGCGTGAACAGCAAGGAATACGCCCTCAACACTTCCACCGTTAAGTCTGCAACCTTTGGCAAGCGCTTCGGCTGCGCCATCGACGCCGGCGCTTACGCCCAACCGCTATGGGTTGCTAACGTCGCGATCGGTGGTGGCACGCACAATGTCCTGATTGCCGCGACCCAGCACAATACTGTCTACGCCTTTGACGCTGACGCTTCACCCTGCCATACATATTGGTCCAAAAGCTTAATGGACAGCGGAGAAACCTGGGTCACTTCCGGCGACGTGGGCACCAGTGACATTACCAACGACATCGGCATCGTCGGCACCCCGGTGATTGATTCCAACACCGGAACCATTTACGTCGTCTCCAAGTCCAAGAATGGCGGCACCTTCCACCAGCGCCTCCACGCCCTCAGCTTGGTCGACGGCTCCGAAAAGTTTTCCGGCCCGCAAGAAATCAACTTCACCTCCGGCGGCCACACCTTCAATCCTTTGCGGCAGAATCAACGTTGCGGCCTCGCGCTTGTAAACGGCGTGGTGTACATCGCCTACGCTTCGCACGGCGATCAGCCCACCTACTACGGCTGGGTCGCTGGCTATAACGCTTCCACTCTCGCGCTGACCAACGTATTTAATGACAATCCCAATTCCGCCTTTGGCGGTATCTGGATGGCTGGCGGCGCTCCTGCAGCCGACTCCAGCAACAATCTTTATGTCATCACCGGGAACGGAAATTACGACGGGAATACGGAATTTGGCGACAGCTTCTTGAAGTTGTCCAGTGGACTCGGCCTGTCGAGTTCCTTTACTCCTACGAACGAATCCAGCTTGAACGGCAGCGATGCTGACCTCGGCTCAGGAGGCGCTGCGGTTCTGGTAGATCAGAATTCCAGTCCGGTTCCTCACTTGCTCATCGGTGGTGGAAAAGAAGGGAAGTTATACCTCTTAAATCGCGATAGCCTCGGCGGAAAAAACAGCGGAGATACCGGGGCCGTGCAAACCTTCTCAGTTGGCAACGGAATTTTTGCCACGCCCGCCTTCTGGCAGAACACGCTTTATCTCGGCCCGGTCAGCAGCAGCGTCAAGGCCTATGGCTTCGATAGTGCCAGCGGAAAATTCTCTACCTCTCCGTCCTCCACCGCACCGGGGTCCTTCGGATTCCCGGGCTCCACGCCTTCGATTTCCTCGCAGGGTTCGTCCAACGGCATTGTCTGGGCTATTCAGAGGAACGGTTCCGCGGTGCTTCACGCTTACGACGCCACCGATCTCTCCAACGAATTGTGGAACAGCAGCAACAAGTCCGCGGATCAGGCCGGCGGCGCCGTGAAGTTCACCGTGCCTACGGTCGCCAATGGAAAAGTCTACGTGGGCACTTCCAATGAAATCAGCGTCTACGGACTGTCCCCCGACTGACGCCACGGCACCTTAGTAGCGCCTTAGTAAGGTGAGTACATCCAGACTTAAAGCGGTGAGCCTATTGTGAGGCCCACAAAAGCGCGTTCATCCCCAAAAAACTATGCAACCGCTGCTTGCGTCGCCGAACTTCCTGCCGGGGCAGGCCCCAATGGCAAATCAGTTTTAGACTGACGTTCCTGCTTAGCCTCAGTCTTCGAAAATATTTTTGCCGTGGCCAGCATCGCCGCAAACGTCGCGGTCAGAAGTCCGAATTGCTTCCACCCGCTCAGCATCGACGCGTTGCCCATCAACGTCAGCCCCGCAAAGCAAAACAATAGGTGAACGCAAAACACCTGCAGCGAGCTTTGCCCCATCATCACCAGCGGACGAATCGCCAGCGGTTTCAACGCCGACTGCGCGTAAACCAACAGCGTCGCCGCCGCAGCGAAATTCATCAATCGCAACGGCCCCAGGTGCCATTTGTCGAACAGAAACTCGGCCAGTCCCAACTGCAGTCCGTGAGAGATTTCATAACGCAATACGTAACCCGTTACGACTAGCATCGCCGCCGGAATGACCACTCGCTTGGCCCACGCTTCGATCGGCAAGCCGCCCTTGGCCCAGCGCACTCCCATCCAGATACCCATAATCCATAGGAATTGCCACGCCCACAAATCAAACGAACCCATTTCATTCAGCGGAATCCGTGTGGGAATAAAGCGCATCATGAAATTATGTTCCGCGCTGCGAAACCCGAATTGCGCGAACAGCCACACTACAAACGCCACTTGCAGAATCGGCTTCCAGCCCACCTTGCGCGCCAGCACTAAGGCCACGGAAGTGAACGCCAGAAAAATAATGTACATGGGCAAAATATCCAGCAGCGGCGGCCGGTATATAAGTAGGAACGCTTCAATGACTGCCCGTTTGGCTCCCGAGAAAAAATAAAAATCCAGCAGGTTGTGGAGTCCCGGCCGATTCCCCCGCGCCGCGATGGGCACAGCCACCAGAAACGCGAATGCCAGCAGCAGCGCATGGTATCCGTACAATCTCACCGTGCGCGCCCACAACTTCCATGTCATCGCCCGGTAGCCGTCGTGCTCCGCCATGCGCGTATAAATCCGGCCAGTAAACAGCGCGGAAAGAAAAATGAAGCCTTCCGCCGCCGATACGAATCCAAATGGCTGATTGATGTGCGTGCTGACCGCGGTCGGCAGATGCGTCAGGGTAATCCACACCAGCATCAGTCCGCGTATTGCATCAAGTTCCAGGCGGCGTCCCATAGTCTGGAAAGTTAGATACCAGTTGGCTGCCATCGGTTTCGGACTATCTCAGGGCTTTCGTGAAATCGGCGGTTTCTGCACGCAATACCGCTCCGTTCTGTGAGCAACGTTAAAAATGTTAAAATGCCATGACACCGCTTAGGCGCAACGATTGCACTACCCTACGGAGGAATTTTGCTTCTTAAGTTTTTGAAATGTGTCTCCCTGGTGTTCGTCTGCTTGCCTCTGGCCGCTCCGGCCCGCGCCAGAAATCACGAAACCGGTTTTCTCGACCGCACTATCACTCTGCAAGGGGAAGTTTTTAAGTATCAGGTTTTTGTGCCCGACAACTGGTCGCCTAAACAAAAGTGGCCCATCATCCTTTTTCTGCACGGTGCCGGGGAACGGGCCGACGACGGCCTGCAGGAAACCGAAGTCGGCATCGGAACCGAGATTCGCGAAGATCGGACTCGCATTCCCGCCATCGTGGTCATGCCCCAGTGCCGGAAAAACCTCTGGTGGATTCAGGAATCCATGCAGGATCTGGCCATCGCCACATTGGAAGCCGCGACCAGGGAATTTCACGGCGACACCCAGCGCACTTATCTCACTGGAATTTCCATGGGCGGTTACGGCACGTGGCGTCTCGCTGAAAAGTATCCCGGACGCTTCGCCGCCCTCGTCGTGATTTGCGGCGGTCTGCGCCCACCGGTCGCCACCTTAAAGGCCCATCCGGAGCTGGTAAAACTGACTCCCGCTGACAATCTCAAAAGTTATTCTGAGGCCGCCGCAAAAATTGGTAAGGTGCCGGTTTGGGTTTTCCACGGAAGCGACGACGACATCGTTCCCGTCACCGAATCCCAGCGCATGCAGGCCGCTATGAAACAAATAGGCGCTGAAGTTCATTACACCGAATATCCTGGTGTGAAACACGTCTCGTGGTACAAAGCCTACGACGAGCCCAAGCTTTTCCCCTGGCTCCTATCCAAAACGCTCCCCGTGAAATCCAGGTAACCGAAAAATCACGCGCCAACGGGCGCGTGCTCCCCGGCGCCCTTTGCTGCCCAGTTGATCTCCTCTACCGGTCCTACAATAAAAATCCAAGACGCCGCACCCGTCAGCGTCACCGCAAACACAATTACGAACGCCCAGTAAAAATGACCGGTGCGCTCCAATACCAATCCCGTAATCGTCGGCGCCACCACCCCCGCGAAATTCCCCGCGAAGTTTTGCAACGCCGTCCAGCGTCCCGCCGCGTACGGTCCCGCCATCGACTGTGTCAGCGCCCAGATGTTGGACGAGGAGATATGTTGAAAACCGATTGCTAGTATCAGCAGCGCGACACTCAATGACGGCGTGCTCCTGGCCGACAACAGCAGCAAGCTTCCCGCCACGGCCAGCCCGCCTGAAACAAACGTCTTGCGCACCACCGTAGGCGCGGCCCCCGCCCGGATCCATCTATCCGACAGCCAGCCGCCCAGGAGCGCCAGGCACGCCCCACCGATGTACCCCGCCCCTCCTATCTTGGCCATCGAGTACATCGAAAAGTTTCTCTCTCGCGTCAGGTAGAACGGCAGCCACGTCAGCATGAAGTAACTGAAATAGTTGTAACCAAACATGCCCAGGCACGTGCCCCAGGCCGACCTCTGTGTCAACAACGTGCGTAAACTCGGTGGTTCTGTTTTCTGCGTGTGAAGAGCGGCTTTTGCGCTCGGCATCCACGCGATCCACGGCACCAGCCAGCACAGGCTTATCGCGCCGAGCGCCACGAAAAATGCGCGCCATCCAAACTTGTAGATCAAGATTCCGCCGGCTAGCATGCTTACTCCCGGACCCAGCGCCAGCCCGGCCGAAATAATCGAGTTCGCTACGCCCCGATGCTCTTCGCGATAATGAAGCGAAATAATTTTTGAGTAAGACGGATATACTACCGATTCCCCGACGCCCAGCAACATGCGGAAAATCAGCAGCAGCATGAATCCGTGGATTAAACCGGTGCCTAACGTCGCAGCGGACCACAGGAAAAATCCCGCCGCAAGAATCCAGTTCACGTTGGCGCGGTCCACCAGCCATCCCGCCACCAGCATCAGAGACAAATAGCTCCAGAAAAATGACGATAGCAGCACGCCCAGTTGTGAAGCCGAAAGCTGAAACTCTTCCTTCAAAATAGGCGCGGCGATGGAAAGATTTGCGCGATCCACATAACTGATGAACGCCGAAAGCCCCATCAGGACCAGCACCACCCACAGCGGTCCGGCGATGCGATTGCTGCCTGAGTTTTCGGTGGCCATCTGCGTGGGCCGCGATTGTCTCTTGTGCTGCCAGTGGAGGCAATTCAAATTCCTGGCCTGCATGCCGCGAACTCGCTTTGCTCCGCGTGCCGTTTCCGCACCTTGTGGTTTGCATTCACTGCATTTCGCCCAAAGCCGAAATTTGTGGCTTAATGGTCCCTGCTTCTCTAACCGCCGGAGCGAATTTCGATGCCGTCCGTAAATTCTCCGCACGTCGTCAATATCAGCGATCTTCGGCGCATTGCCAAACAGCGCCTGCCTACCGTCGTTTTCGATTATCTCGATGGCGGCGCCGAAGGCGAAGTCACTCTCCGGGAAAATTGTCGGGTCTTCGATGATGTCAGCTTCCGTCCGCGCCACGCCGTAGCGTTTCCGAATTGCGATTTGCGCACCACGGTTCTCGGTCACGAAATTTCATTGCCGGCCTGGCTCGCGCCGGTAGGCTACAGCCGCCTAATGCATCCCGGCGGGGAAGTTGCCGCCGCGCACGCCGCGGGCCAAGCCGGCACCGGCTACACTCTCTCAACCATTTCAGGACACAAACTCGAAAACGTCCGCGCCGCCACCACCGGTCCCGTCTGGTATCAGCTCTACTTGATGGGTGGACGGGCGGCAGCCGAAGGTTCCATCGATCGCGCGCGCCGCGCTGGATTCACCGGCCTGGTCATCACCATTGATACTCCCGTCAGCGGCATTCGTGAACGCGATCCGCGCAACGGTATGGTGCAGCTGTTGAATCCCGGCCTCTTCCAGAAAATTCCTTACGCCCGCCAATTCATCACACATCCCGGCTGGCTGATGGACTTTCTCCGCGATGGCGGAGTTCCTCCGCTTCACAACGTGGTCTTGCCCGGCCAAGGCCCCATGCCCCTTACCGATATCGCCAAAGCCCTCGCCGCGTCCACCATCACCTGGGAAGATTTGAAATGGATCCGCGAAATCTGGAGCGGCCCCATCATCGTAAAAGGTGTGCTCACCGGTGACGACGGCAGGCGCGCCGTGGACGAAGGCGCCGCCGCCATCGTGGTTTCCAATCACGGCGGCCGCCAGCTCGATTGCGTATCCTCCACCTTGCGCGCGCTCCCCGAAGTAGTCGCTGCCGTCAACGGTCGCGCGGAAGTCTTGATGGACGGCGGCGTCCGGCGCGGCACCGACATCGTGAAAGCCCTCTGCCTGGGAGCGTGCGCGGTCCTCTGTGGCCGCGCCTATGCCTACGGATTGGCCGCCGCTGGTGAACTCGGCGTTGCTCGAGCGCTCGAAATTCTGCGCGAAGACGTCAAACGCACACTGGTTTTATTGGGATGTCCAAGTGTTGCCGCGCTCGACAGTTCCTACGTGCGTATGCCCAAAGATTGGGCCGCGAATTAAATTAGTGTCTGCATGCAAGCCCGGTGGCGTAAACGTCGCGTCAATGCACAAACGTCAATCCGCTCGGAATGAATTGAGGAAACACATACGCGAACAGCATCACGATCACGCCAATCACCGCCGCCAGCGCCACCGAGTGCCAGAACACAAATCTGAAAATTGAGCCCTCATTGCCTACTTGATTCGTCGCAGCTGTGGCGATGCAGATGGACTGCGCATCGATCATTTTGCCCATCACCCCGCCGGCGCTGTTCGTCGCGCACATCAGAATCGGACTCAAATTCAATTGCTGAGCCGTTATTTTCTGCAGGCCACCGAATAGCGCATTTGACGCCGTATCACTTCCGGTCAACGCCACCCCCAACCACCCGATAAACGCTCCGAAAAACGGAAAAAACCAGCCCGTGCGCGTGAACGCCAGACCCAGCACCGCGTCCATCCCCGAGTAGCGTGTTACGTATCCCAACCCCAGCATGCACGCCATTGCAATAATGGCGAATCGCAAGCGATATACTGTGCGTCCAAAAATCTGAAATATATGTCCCGGCTTCAATCCCAGAAATAATCCCGCCAGCACCGCAGCTAGAAAGCATCCCGTCCCCGTTGCGGACAGCCAGTTCAAATCAAACTTGGCATTTTCCGCCGTCGGCTTGCTCACCACCGGTTGCGCGCGAAACACCGCTTGATGCAAATATGGCACCGCCCATCCCCCGGTCTTGAAAGCCGGCGTCGTCGCTTTTCCCATGGCGGTTTTGATCGTCGGCAATCCCCACAACAAAACAAACAGCGACAGTAACGCAAACGGCATCCACGCCTTGGCCAACTGCCCCGGCGTGTGTACCACCGCTGACTCTCCGCGTTTTATTCTTGCCGCGTCCTCGCCCCGCTCATCTTCAAACCGCCAGATACGTTTTGGCTGCCACACCCGCAAAAATAAAAGTGTCGCGACAATGGATCCCGAGCCGGCCGCAATATCCACCAGGTTGCTGTCCACGTGGTTCGACCAGAAATATTGCACTCCCGCGAACGACAATCCCACCACGGCGATGGCCGGCAGGACTTCAAACGTTTCCGCCCAGCTCACAAATGTCCTGATCAGCCAGAACGGCACGATGACCGCCGTCCATGGCAGGATTCTCCCCACCATCGCACTCAGGTCTGATTCGGGCAGCGCCGTTACCGCTGCCAGCGTATGTATCGGCGTTCCAATCGCCCCAAACGCCACAGGCGCCGTATTCGCAATTAAATTCAACACCGCCGCCTGAAACGGCTTGAATCCCAAGCCAATCATGAACGCGCCCGCAATCGCCACGGGAGCGCCAAATCCCGCCGCGCCCTCCAGAAAAGCGCCAAACGAAAACGCCACCAGTAGCACCTGTAGCCGCCGGTCCGGCGTAATCGCCGCGATGGACAATTTCATGATTTCAAATTGCCCGGTGTCCACCGAAATGTCGTAGAGAAATACCGCCGCAATCACAATCCAGATAATTTTCAGAAATCCGAAGGCCCCGCCATAAAGAAAGCTGGTCACCGCCAGCCGCGCCGGCATCCCAAACACAAAAATCGCAATCACGATGGAAGCAATCGCGCCCGCAATCGCGCACAAATGCGGCCGCACTTTGAAACCCGCCAGCAATGTCAACAACACCAGTATTGGAATCGCGGCGATCAAGGTCGAAAGCCACCAATGACCCACCGGATCGTAATTCTGTGTCCAGGTCACTGGAGCCTCCTTGAATACAACCGCGGAGTAGAAGAGCGGAGCGACTCAGGCAAATGATGGGTTTACCGCCCGAGTCAGCCTGTGAATTATCCCGTGCGCAGGATGTTGTCAAGGAAGATTTTCTGAAGCTGGCTAAAGCTGCCTAATACGCAGCAGCGAACTCCTGCGCTTTCTATAATGCGCACGTTACGGTTGCGTCGTCACCCGCGGCAGCCCCTTCGAAAGATCCACCACCCACTTAGGAGTTTCCGGTGCTCCCCTGGACGGCTGCCCCCGGGTAATCGCCCAGTGATCCAGCCAACTGCCGCCTTCTTCGCCCACATACTCATCCGGCAAACTGTAGGCCGGATCTCCCAGCGCCTCTTCCAGCGTAATAAAACGATACCCACGCTTGCGCAGCAGTTCCACCAATTCGCCGATATGCTCGGCCTCCAGCCAGTTCCCGTGCAACAGCAAAATCTGCGCCGGTTCGTACCCCATCAAAGTTTTTGATAATTTTTCGTAATACTCAAACACCTCGGTGGTGTGCGCCAGATACGAACTCACCAGCTTTTTCTGCAGTTCCGTGTCGCCCCGCTTGCGCGCGTCTTCGTAAACCCCGCCATACATCCAGTCCCAGGCATCCATCGTCACCGGTGCGATGCGGTAACCGCGCCCCACCAGAAAGGCCTCAGCCTCGCGTCGTGTTTGCAGGTCCCGCCCGGTGTCCAGGTAAGGATGCCGCAGGTAACGCATCTTCATATTGTGTTGCGCCAGCAGCAGGGAAGTGACCGTTTCGCCGCGAATCACCTCTTCTTCCCAATCCTTCAGATTGACCCGATTCAGCGAGGTGTGCGCAAACGTGTGATTCCCAAGCTCAAATCCGTTGTCGCCCCACATTTTCAACGCCGCGATGCGGTCGTCCACTTCCCCCAGTTTGTAAAGTTTTTTCTCGTTCACGAAGCCCACCGCCGGAACTTTCTGTTCCTTCAGCGTACCCAAAAGCTTGGCGGTCAATTCCTTGATTTCTGCGCCAGTCATGAAACTCGCGGATGCTGCAGGCAGATCGTCTATCGTGAAGGCAATAGCCCTTTGCGTAGGCTGTTGCCCGCGCGTAGGAACGGCCGCACACACCAGCGCCGCCACGAACCACCATGCAGCGCCTCGCATCCACAAATTCATTGAAGTCTCCTGTAGGCAGGGAGCATTGAATTTTTTCAGATCTAAGACAATCGCCCCGGGGTAAACAACGCCGTCATTTCCATCACGTCGCGATAGTAGTCCTTCTGCTTCAATTGCGCCGCAGCTTCTTCATCCAATATCGCTGTAGCATCGGCATGCAGTTGCAGCGCCGAAGCCGTCACCGAAGCGGTGATCGGTCCTTCGATCGCATTCGCCACGGCATTGGCTTTAGTCGCGCCCGTCGCCAGCATCAACACTCGCCGCGTCGCCAGAATTGTCCCGATGCCCATGGTGATCGCGCACCGCGGAACAGTTTCGCCCGCGCCAAAATATTTGCGATTATCTTCGACGGTCGCCTTGCCCAGAACCTTCAACCGCGTCCGCGAAGCAAAACTCGAAGTCGGCTCGTTGAATCCGATATGTCCGTTCCTCCCGATCCCCAGTATCTGCAAATCAATCCCGCCCGCCTGCGCAATGTCCTTTTCATACGACGCACAATATTTTTCGTAATCGCCCGTGATCGTGCCGTCCGGTATATGTACATTCCGCGGATCCACATTCACGTGCGCGAAGAAATTTTCCAGCATGAAGTGATGAAAGCTGTGCGGATGCTCTGGCGCAATCCCCAGATATTCATCCAGATTAAAGGTGATCACCCGCGAAAAATCCAGAGCCTCTTCACGGTGCAGTCGCACCAGTTCGCCGTAAACTCCCACCATGGTGCTGCCCGTGGCCAGCCCCAGTCTCAAGGCGGGATTGTGGCGCACCGCATTACCCACGATGCGCGCGGCCTCGCGATTCAATTCCTCAGCGTTTGCTTTCAGCACCACCAGCATTACTCAGCCCCCGCCGCTCTCATCTCATCGTCACGCTTGCCATTTCAACTTTTCTGAGCCATCCTCTGCTTCGCAGCCCGGATAGACTACAACATCTCGGCTCGGATTTGGTGACACGCAAATCACTAAACCGATTTAAACCACGCGAATCACTCACGCGCGGGCTGTCTCCAGGGAGACTGAATAGCTCAACATGGCGCTTACCGCTACCGACTGGATCGTAATCGCGGCCTACCTGCTGCTCAACCTGCTCATCAGTTTGTACTACCGCCGCCGCTCTTCCGGCAGCACCGAAGAATTTTTCGTCTCCGGCCGCAACGTTTCCTGGTGGTTGGCCGGCACTTCCATGGTGGCGACTACATTCGCCGCCGACACACCGCTCCTCGTCGCCGGCCTGGTCGCCAAAAACGGCATCTCCGGCAACTGGTTGTGGTGGTCGCAATGCCTCTGCGGCATGATGACCGTTTTTTTCTTCGCCCGTTACTGGCGCCGCGCTGAAATTCTCACCGACGTCGAATTCGTCGAGCTTCGCTACGAAGGCAAACCCGCCGCTTTCCTCCGCGGCTTCCGCGCCATCTATCTCGGCGCGCTGATGAACTGCCTCATCCTCGGCTGGGTCATCAAAGCCATGATCAGCATCACTACCGTTTTGCTGGGCGACGCCATCGCCGCTGGCCGCGTCTTTCAAATCGCTGTCGGCGGCCACGTCCTTCTGCACTACACTCTCGGCTCGCCGGAACACACCGCGCTGCTCATCTGCGTCCTAATCCTCGTGCCCTTTACCGGCATCTACACCTTCATCGGCGGACTCTGGGGCGTCCTCGTCACCGACCTTTTCCAATTCATCCTCAAGATGACCATGATCGTCGTCCTCGCCTGGATCGCCGTCGCCAAACTCGGCGGCATGACCATGCTGAAAATTCAACTCTCCCACGTGGACAGCATGGTGAAGCAATCCGGCCAGTCCACCGGCTCGATCCTCTCGTTCTTCCCGTCCTTCCATCTTGGCTGGACCACCGACGCGCTGTGGACCCTGCCGGTCATTACCTTCTGCCTGTATCTCGCGGTGCAGTGGTGGGCCAGTTGGTATCCCGGGGCCGAACCCGGCGGCGGCGGCTACGTCGCCCAGCGGATGTTCAGCGCCAAGGACGAAAAAAATTCTCTCGGCGCCACTCTGTGGTTCAACATCGCCCATTACGCCATGCGCTCCTGGCCCTGGATTCTCACCGGCCTCGTGGCAGTCGCCGTTTATTCTCCGCACGGCGGCCTGCGCCCAAGTCTCGAATTTGCCGCCGAACCGGAAAAAGGCTACGTCATGGTCCTGCGCGATTTTCTGCCGCCCGCTCTCCGGGGACTCATGGTTGCCGCGTTCCTTGCCGCCTTCATGTCCACCGTCGGCACCCAGCTGAACTGGGGAACGTCCTACCTCATTAACGATTTGTACCGCCGCTTCCTCGTGCGCAAAGCCACCGACAAGCACTACGTCTTCGTCAGCAAAATGTTTATTGTCCTGCTGGTCATTCTCAGCGGATACGCCGCCGCCAACATCAATTCCATTCAGTCCGCGTGGCAATTGCTCCTCGGCATGGGTGCCGGCACCGGCAGCGTCTTGCTCCTGCGCTGGTATTGGTGGCGCATTAATGCCTGGAGCGAAATCTCCGCCATGATCGCCGCGTTCGTCGTTTCCATTTCACTGCAGCGCGTCCATTTCGCGGGCAATGACTCCGTAGTGTTCGCCAAAGCTGCGCTCATCACCACGATCTCCACCACGGTGGTGTGGCTCGTCACTACCCTGATTACCAAGCCCGAATCCGACGAGCGCCTCGTGAAATTTTATCGCCGCGTCCAACCCACCATCCACGGATGGAAGCGCATCGCCGCTCTCGCGCCAGAAATGGCCCCGGTACGTGACCTCGGTGCTAACACCTTCGACTGGATCATGGGCTGCACTCTCGTCTACTGCGCGATGTTCGCCATCGGCAGCCTAGTGTTACAGGAATGGCTCCGCGGCGTTGTCCTTCTCATCGGTGCCGCCGCCTCCGGCTACTTCATCTACTGGAGCCTCTCGCGCCGCGGCTGGAAATCTTTCTCAATCGCCAACGACCCCGTCGTCATCATCAAGTCCACTGAATAGAAAAATGAAGCGACTAGTAATTGCGCTCGGGGCAGGCGCCGCCCTGGTACTCTTCGGTATCGCCATTTTAAAAATACCTGGGAATTCAGTCGCGATGAACTTATTGAAATGGGCCTGTTCGATCGTGTTCGCCCCAGGGTTGTTCGTTGGCATAGTCGCCAGTGGAGGCCGTGTTGACGATGTAAATATGTGGGTCACCGATTTAGCCAACGTGATTTTTTATGCCGGACTCGCATACGCAGTGCTTTTCGCCGTGTCAAAACTAAAATCAAAAAATTAATTGCCCCGATCTTCGAAGGGCGCGGTCTTTGGCTTTCCGGAAAAAATCCTGTGCCAAATGTTCTTCCCGCAACGGCTAACTCTTCGGCATTCACAACCCGCTTCGCCCTAAACAACCGTCTTATATGATGCGAACATGGTTTGAACACCGAACTGTCCGCCCAGGACCACCAGCCCTATGCCCAGACTGCAGACTCGCGAAGACGAACGCCTTGAAGAAACGCGCACCCGGAAAAAATATTGGAAGCGTTGGGGCCCTTACCTCTCCGAGCGCCAGTGGGGCACCGTCCGCGAAGACTACAGCCCCGGCGGCACCGCCTGGGAATATTTTCCGCACGATCACGCCCGCTCGCGGGCCTATCGTTGGGGCGAAGACGGCATCGGCGGCATCAGCGACCGCCATCAGATGATTTGTTTTGGTCTGGCCATGTGGAACGGGCGCGATCCCATTTTGAAAGAGCGTCTCTTCGGCCTCACCGGCAATCAGGGCAATCACGGCGAAGACGTCAAAGAATATTATTTCTACCTCGATTCCACGCCTACCCACAGCTATATGCGGATGCTATACAAGTATCCGCATGCCGAATTTCCTTATGACGCGCTGGTCGCCGAAAACGCGCGGCGCACTCGCACCGATCCCGAATTCGAATTGCTGGACACTGGCGTCTTCGAGGGCAATCGCTACTTTGACATTTTTGTGGAGTATGCCAAGGCCGACGTAGAAGACATTCTCATCAAAATTACCGCGACCAATCGCGGCCCCGAGCCCGCCCCCCTCCATCTCTTGCCCTCGCTCTGGTTCCGCAACACCTGGTCCTGGGGCAACGATCCTCGCCGTCCCTCAGTGAGCAAATCTCCCGACCTCGAAAATTGCCGCTCCATCGAGCTCGACCACTGGCAATACGGCAGGCGCTGGCTGCTCTGCGAGGGCCAGCCGCAATTGCTCTTCACTGAAAACGAAACCAACTACGCGCGCCTCTTCGCGGGACAGAACCGCACGCCCTTCGTGAAAGATGCTTTTCACGAATTCCTCATTCGTAAAAATCAGTCGGCCGTGAATCCCGCGCAAGCCGGCACTAAAATGGCCGCCTACTATTGGCTCCCGCTAAAATCCGGCGAAACTGCCACGCTGAAGCTGCGTCTTACTGACCTCGAGCCACTCGCTCAATTGGACGAGCAATCCAATCGCGCTGGAACCATCACCTCGCCTGGCCACGCCGATCGAGCCCCGGACGTCCCCGCCACCAACGACTTCGGCGCGGGCTTCGACAATCTCTTCGCCATCCGCAAAAAAGAAGCCGACGAATTTTACGCCTCGCGCAATCCCAAAGATCTTTCCGAAGACGCCGCCTCCGTCATGCGCCAGGCGCTGTCCGGAATGTTGTGGTCCAAGCAGTTTTATCACTACGACGTGGCCACCTGGCTGAAGGGCGATCCTGCGGGTCCCACCCCTCCAGCGTCACGCCTGAACGGTCGCAACAAAGATTGGACCCAGCTTTACAACGACGACATCGTCTCCATGCCCGACAAGTGGGAATACCCGTGGTACGCGGCGTGGGATCTCGCCTTCCACTGCGTCTCGCTCGCGATCGTGGATCCCGATTTCGCCAAAGACCAGCTCGTCCTGCTACTCCGCGAGTGGTACATGAATCCTAGTGGCCAGCTCCCCGCCTACGAATGGGCCTTCAGTGATGTGAATCCCCCGGTACACGCCTGGGCCGCCTGGCGCGTCTATAAAATTGAACGCCGCGTCCGCGGCGTTGCCGATCGCGGCTTCCTCGAAAAAGTTTTTCACAAGCTGCTCCTGAATTTCACGTGGTGGGTCAATCGCAAAGACCCCGACGGCTCCAATATCTTTCAAGGCGGCTTTTTGGGACTCGACAACATCGGCGTATTCGATCGCTCCAAGCCGCTCCCCACCGGCGGCCACCTGGAACAATCCGATGGCACCAGTTGGATGGGCATGTATTGCCTCAACATGCTGGCCATTGCCCTCGAACTTGCCAAGGAAGATCGTGCTTACGAAGACATCGCCAGCAAATTTTTCGAGCACTTTGTCTATATTGCGCACGCCATGAATAATTTCGGCTCGCGCGGACGTTCTCTCTGGGACGACCAGGACGGTTTTTACTACGACGTCCTCCATCTTCCCAATGGGGAAGATCATTTCCTCAAAGTGCGCTCTATGGTCGGCTTGATTCCACTGTTCGCCGTCGAAACGCTCGAACCCGAAGCCATCGAGCGCCTCCCCGGCTTCAAGCGCCGCATGCAGTGGTTCATTGACAACCATCCCGACGTGCCCGACCACATTGATATGTCACAGAGTTCCGCGCGCGGCACGCGGCTCCTGCTTTCGCTCGTCAGTAAAAAGAAGCTGGGACGCGTGCTTTCGCACATGCTCGATGAATCCGAGTTCCTGTCGCCCTACGGTGTTCGCGCTCTCTCGCGCTATCACAAAGATCATCCTTACGAGCTCCGCGTGGACGGCACCGTCAACACCGTCAACTACGAGCCCGCCGAATCCCAGACCGGCATCTTCGGCGGCAATTCCAATTGGCGGGGACCTGTCTGGTTCCCGGTAAATTATTTGTTAGTGGAATCGCTCCAGAAATTTCATCACTACTTCGGCGAGGATTTCAAAGTCCCATGTCCTACCGGTTCGAACAATCAGGCTGACCTTTGGCAAGTAGCCGCGGAAATTTCTCGCCGCCTCACCCACATATTTCTGCGCGATCCCGGCGGCCGCCGCGCCGTATACGGCGGCAGCGAACTCTTTCAAAGCGACCCGCACTGGAAAGACTACCTGCGCTTTTACGAATATTTCAATGGTGACGATGGAGCTGGCCTCGGCGCCGAGCACCAGACCGGCTGGACTGGCCTCGTCGCGAAGCTAATCCAACAAAGCGGCGAATAGCAATCAACAAGCCCACCCACCAAGCCCGGACCGTATCGGGAGTGACCAATCACCATCACCACACCATGCCACCCGCCTAGACCGGCAGGATCGGCTGGTCGCCAACCTCATCCAGTAGTGACGAAAAACCAACTGCCCAGACCGGCAGGATCGGTTTGGTCGCCAACCTCATCCAGCATGGTGACGAAAAACCACACACTATGCCACCTGCGCAGACCTGTCATTCCGAGCGGAGTCAACCCGGCACTCTGTCGAGCGCGCCAGACAGACATTCTGTCGCGGGTTGGTGTTCGAACGAAGCGCTGCGTCATACCTGATATTACTATTTAGGTATACTAATTACTACTTGATCAATAGTCAAATTTAGGACGTGAATACTGCCCTGACCCTATTCCGGAGACGGCGTTCCTTGTGTGGCAAAGCTCTCCCACCTGCAGTTGCGGCATGTAGGCCGCAAGTCCCTATCGAGGTCCAAGTATTCGCACCAACCCTTGCAAAAATCGCAAACCGTACCCCATCGTGGGCGACTTCCGCTTTAGGGTGTCGAACCTGGGTGCGCAGAGGCCTGCTACTCGCGCTTCTGCGGGCGCTCCATGATTGCGGAGATGGCGTCGCGCGGCGACTTGCCGTGATGGAGGATGGCGTCGACTTGTTCAGTGATGGGGAGCTCGATGTGATGCTCGGCGGCCAGCGCTAGCAGAGCGGCGGCGGTCCCGACCCCTTCGGCGACGGTGCGGGTGCCGGCCAATATTTCAGGAAGCGCGCGGCCTTTGCCGAGCTCGATGCCGACTTGACGGTTGCGGCTGAGTGCGCCGGTACACGTGAGAACCAAATCACCTAGTCCGGCGAGGCCGCTGAGTGTTTCTGGCCGGGCACCCAGAGAGAACGCCAGGCGAGACATTTCCGCCAGGCCGCGGGTGATGAGCGCAGCGATTGCGTTGGTGCCGAGACCGAGTCCCTGACAGGCGCCGGCAGCGATGGCGATGACGTTCTTCATGGCGCCGGCGAGTTCCACGCCGACGACATCGTTGTTCGTGTAAATTCGGAAATGCGGACCGGCAAATTCCTGCTGGATCGCCGTGGCGCAACTTTCCTGCGCAGAGGCGATCACGACGGCGGTCGGGTCGTCGCGAGCCGCTTCGAGGGCAAATGACGGTCCAGATAGCACGGCGACTTGTAGTGGCGGCGAAGACTTCGCCGCGAAGAGCTGTGCCAATACTTCGCTCATGCGCAAGTGAGTAGAAGGCTCCAAGCCTTTGATGGCGCTCACAAAAACAACCGAAGGAGTCTTAGCGAGGGATGAGATTGCCCGGGTGTAGATTTCGCGGGCGTGAGCCGCGGGCATGGCTCCGACTATGTGGTCTGCCTCGCGAAGAGCGGTTGCGAGGTCGCTGGTAATTTCCACGCTGCGCGGTACGTGGCAACCGGGCAGGTAGAAACTGTTTTCGCGAGATCCGCTGGTGGCCACGGCCAGCAAAGGATCACGTATCCAGAGAGAAACGTCGTGAGGCCGGTGGCTGCGCGATAACACGATGGCCAGCGCTGTACCCCAGCTGCCGCCTCCGAGAATGGCGATTTTGGTCATTCGGATTTTTCGGCCTTGCCGGAGGAGAATTTTGGCTCGATGCCTTCAACCAGGCGCTGAATGTTGGCGTCATGCTTGTAGATGACCAGCAGCGCGGCGGCCATGGTGCCAAAGATAATTACCGTGGGCGGCGCGTGCGGCGGCGCCCACAGAAAATAGATGAGCAGCGGCATGGCGGCCGCCGCGGATATGGAACCGAGCGAAACGTATTTCCAGTACGCGGTGACCAGCCCAAAGATGGCCAGCGCGGAGACTGCCGCCGGCGCGCAGAGCGCGAGAAAAACCCCCAGCGCCGCGGCGACTCCTTTGCCGCCCTGGAAATTCAACCAGACCGGAAAGCAGTGGCCGATGAGCGCGGCCAGTCCAGCAACCATCATCCAGACTGCGCTGTCATTCGAATAGCGGCCGGCGATCCACACAGCCGCGTAGCCTTTTGCAGCGTCGAGAAGCAGGGTCAGCACGCCAGCGGCGGGCCCGGCGACCCGCGCGACATTAGTGGCGCCGATATTTCCGCTGCCTGCTTGCCGAATATCAGACCGGCCAAAAAACCTGGTGACAAGCACGCCCCACGGAATGGATCCGAGCAGATAGGCCGCGACTACAATACCGATGAGGGATATTGGAATTCCGAACATATCTAAGGGCTGGCCGCCTGGGCGAACCGGAAAGAGGCCAGCGTAGAATATTTTGAACTGCCGGGGCCAAGTTTGCTTTCAACCAGGTGAATCTGGTCTGCGAGCAGGGAACCAAAATCGCGGCACTCGTACGCCGCTATGTCGGAACGAATTGCTGGAAGCGCATCGGGACGCTTGAAGCGCGCCAAAGTAAGGTGCGGCAGAAAATCGCGCACTTCGGCGGCTATGCCGAGACGTTCCAGGCGGCGATTGATTTGTCCGACGAGCATTTTCATGGTTTCAGTGACTTCCATCGTGGCCCAAAATACGCCGCCGCGGCGTGCGTTCCAGGAAAATCCCAAGCCGCGGAAGGTGGCGCGCACCGGGCCTTCAGGGCGCACCCCGCGCAATTCCGCTTTTATTGCCTCCAACTCTTCAGCGCTGGCTTCACCAATGAATTTCAAGGTGACATGAAAATTTTCCGGGCGCACCCAGCGGAGGTCGAGATTTTCGGTCCGCATCTGCTGCTGCAGCGCAGCAAGTTTCTCGCGAACGGTATAGGGAACTTCCAGCGCGACAAACAAGCGCATCGTGAACGCCTCGTTAGAAGCCCGCCCTTTTGGTAGTGCGCCCCGGGCCTTTGCCGGGCAATCCGCCTTCGCCGCCATTGTAGAGGAAATGCATGCGAATCATATCGAGCGCGACCTGCGAAGCCTGCCAGCGAATGGAGTCCCGGTCACCGGGCAGAGTGACGCCGCGTTCGGCGATGCCGCCCGCGTGGGCGAGCGCGATGTGCACGGTGCCGACCGGTTTTTCTTCGCTGCCGCCGCCGGGGCCGGCAATCCCGGTGACGCCGATGCCAATCATACTGCCCACCCGCCGGCGAATGCCGTCGGCGAGCGCGGCGGCTACTTCAGGACTGACCGCGCCCTTCGCCACGATCATTTCGGGTGGTACATCGGCCCAGGCGGTTTTGCGCTCGTTGCTGTAGCAGACTACGCCGCCAAGAAAATAACTGGAGCTGCCGGCGATGCTGGTGAGGCGCTGCGCGAGTAGCCCGCCCGTGCAACTTTCGGCGGTGGCTATGGTGGCGTTATTGAGCGTTAGCTCGCGAGCGACCACTTCGTGGAGCGGCTGGCCGTTGCGCGAAAAAATCCTGTCGGTGAGCGCGATGTCGAAGCCGCGCTCGATTTCATCGAGGGTTTTTTGGGATTCGGCGGCGTTGTCGCTCCAGATGCGGAGATGCACCTGCACTTCGCCGGGTGCAGCAAGCACGGTGGTAATGACTTCCTCGTAACGCTTATAGATGGGTGCGATGCGCTGCTCCACGTGCGATTCGCCCAGTCCCGTGACGCGCAGCTCGCGATGAAAAAGGCGCACGCCGGTCGCGCGGCGCGCCAGGCGCGGAGCGATGGCGGACTCAAAAATGCCGCGCATTTCGCGCGGAGGCCCGGGAAGCAGAGCAATGAGGCGATCACCATGCTCGATCCACAGGCCGGGCGCGGTGCCGTTGGGATTGTCGAGAGCTTCGGCGCCTTCAGGAACCATGGCCTGGCGAATATTTATTTCCGGCATTTCGCGGCGAAAGCTGCGGAAGCGCGCTTCGATGGCCTGCACGATGCGATCGTCGCGCTGAAGCTTTCTGCCGAGCATTTCGGCGACGGTCTCACGCGTCAAATCATCGGCTGTAGGACCTAGCCCGCCGCAGGAAATCACCAGTTCCACGCGTTCGAGGGCGCTGGCAAAAGCATCGCGCAAATCTTTCTGGGTATCGCCGACGACGGTTTTGCGCACGACTTCAATGCCCAGCTTGTTGAGTTCCTCGGTGAGGAAAAGGGAATTGGTGTCCAACCGGTCCGGAGTAAGCAACTCTGAACCGACCGCGATTATTTCAGCTTTCATGCGGTGTGATTATCCGTTGAGCGGCAAGCCGCGAACTTCCCAGTCGAGCGTATAGAGCGCGTTAATGGTCGCTACGATGGCGCGGCCGGAGGGCTGCAACGCGAGGCCGACAATTCCGGAGCCGCTCAGCACCATCTCAGGCTCGCCCTGCGGAGTGATGCGCACGATGCCGCGATGCCCACCGTGGCAGGCGGCCACGTAGAGGTTACTGTCACGATCAAAGGCCAGACCCTGCGGGCGGCCCAGACCGCGATAGAAAATACTCACTTCGCCGCCCTGGCTGACTCGATAAACGCGATCGAAACTGGAAGTAGTGGGGCCAGTTACGAACAAATCGCCGCTGGGATGAAAGGCCAGGTGATAAGCGGCGAAAGACGGCTCAAGCGTGGCGAAGACAAAAATCTCGCGCGTAGGACTGATTTTAAAGATGGTGCCACTGCGATCTCCGACATAAAGATTTTCTTCTTTGTCAAAAGCGATGCCGGTGGCCACGCCCATGCCTTCAATCCACTCTTCGCTGCGGCCATCGGGAGTGATGCGATGAATGGTGCCGTCATGGCGGCAGGAGACAAACAAATTTCCAGCGCGATCGACCGCGAGACCGGTGGGATTGATAAGCGAAGTGACGAAAGGCTTGATGCTGTAGTTGGCGGTGACTTTGTAAAGCGAAACGGGGACGCGCTGGCCGCGCGTGCCGCTGAACGTGACATAAATATTTCCGTTGGCGTCCACGGCTGGGTTAGCGACGGGATGCAGATTGTCGGCGATTTGCAGGCCGATGGCAACCGGATGCGGCTGGCTTTCGTGATCAGCGCTGGCCACGCGCACCAGATTGCCGGTTGCTCCATCGGGAACGCGAGCGATGACCCGTTTGCCGCTGGCGAGTGCCAGGCTGGCTTCCGCATCGCCAAAACGGACCAGCGGGAGCGACTGCGCGCGCGAAACGAAGCCGCTACCGTGAATGGTAACCTCACCGCCGGGAATAGCCGCGGCGGGTGCGACACGTTCGATGCGGGGACTGCCGTTTTTTTCGGCGGAAGCGCCGAATCCCAAGCCGACTTTCATAGCACCCTGAAGTGTAACGCGACACGCAACACAATTGCAGCGTAGATGCCCGCCATCCAGTCGTCGGCCATGATGCCCCAGCCGCCGGGCAGGCGCTCCAGTTGCCGCGCAGGGAACGGCTTCCAGATATCGAAGATCCGAAAAAGTATAAAGCCGAGGAGCCAGCTTTTCCAGTTCAGCGGCAAAACCCAGAAAAATAAATAGTAGGTGATGAGCTGGCCGGAGACTTCATCGATGACCACCCATTGGGGATCTTCGACTTGCGCGTAGTGGGCGGCGCGGTCGGCGACGATCACGCCGATGATGGAGATGAGTAGGGCGACGGCAATTTCGGCGTAAGAAGCTCGGAAACCGCCAGTTGCGAAATTATTTACGGGATGCGCTGGGATGGTGAGGCTGTATCGGAAGTTGACGTAGGCCATAAGGATGGCTAATGCGACTCCTCCCACCGAACCCCAGGTGCCGGGGGCTTTGGGAAGTTTGCCCAGGCCAAACCAGGTGGCCAAGAGAATCGAGATGTGCGGCCGGGGGCCCTTGGTGGGGATTTCTTTTTCAGGGCTCATCTAGCTAGGGGTGAGCGAAATGCGGGTTCACTGCTCGGCTTCGTCGCGGTCAGGCAAATCGAGAATAATTGTTTTGCGGTCGCCTTCGTCGCTGTCGTCTTCATTGAAGATGGGTTCCGAGACTACGTATTTTTCCGTGGCCCAGTTGCCTAAATCGCGATCGCGGCAGCGTTCACTGCAGAAAGGAAAGTCTGCGTCGGTCGCGGAATCCGTAGGGTTTTTGCAGATGGGGCATTTGTGTTTCATTTCTTCCTGCCTGAATGATTTCGCGCGGCATTTTATGCCAGGACGCGTAAAGCCGCGCCGGTGGAAATTCGAGTCAACTGTTCCATTGGATGCATGGCGGAAGCAGGCGTTGCGAAATTTTCGGCGCGTGCGGCGCGCGGCAAAATTTCTACCACGCGGCCGATAAGGTCATAGTCGTCCGTCTTCGTGATTTCTACGCGGGCGACATCGCCAGTTTCGGCGATAGCCGCGTGCGTGGCGCCGGGGACTTCAATATCGGTCAGATAAACTTTGCCGTCGATGTCGGGAGCCATGCCTTCCATGCGCGCTTCCCAGACGAGGGGGTTTTCTTTCGAAGGACCTTCCACGAGTGCGACAACGGTCGTGCCTTTTTTGGCGCGCAAATTGTCGCGAGAGATCTTTTTCTGGATGGCCATCAGCTGGTTGCGGCGCGCGGTGATGGTCTCGGGATCCACTTTGTCCTCGAGCGGATAGCTGGCGGCGTTGTCCACGTCGGAATATTCGAACACGCCCATCCAATCGAGCTTGGCGGCGCGCACGAAATCGCAGAGCTCGGCGAAATCGCTTTCGGTTTCGCCGGGGAAACCGACGATGAACGAAGTGCGCAGCGACACGCCGGGAATGGTGGCGCGGGCGCGCTCGAGCAATTTGAGGAACGCGCCGCCGTGCGAGCCGCGCTTCATGCGCGCGAGAACGTTGCGGCTGGCGTGCTGCAGCGGCATGTCCATGTAGCGGGCAATGCGCGGATGAGAGGCGAGGGTGTCGAGCAATTTCTGCGTGACTCGATTGGGATAGGCGTAAAGGAAACGCACCCACTGGAGAGTTTCAATTTGCGACGAGGCGCGTGAGGAGTTGCGCGAGGCCGTCGCGCAGGCCCAGGTCTTCGCCGTAAGAAGTGGTGTCCTGGCCGATGAGCGTGATTTCCCGGGCCCCGCCGGCGGCGAGATTTTCGGCTTCGCGCGCGACGGATTCGAAACGGCGGCTGCGAAATTTTCCGCGCAGCTGCGGAATAATGCAAAAAGTGCAGGGATGATCGCAACCTTCGGCGATTTTAATGTAGGCGGCGTGGCGCGGGGTGGTGATTACGCGCGGCGTGAGATCGTGGTAGAGAAACGCGGGAGCCTCGGCGGGCAGCATGCGGAGATCGCCTTCGACGGCTTCAAGGATGCGCTCGACTTCGCCGGTGCCGACGATGGCGTCTACTTCGGGAACTTGCTCGAGGATCTGCGCGCGGTATCGTTCCACCAGGCAGCCGGCGACGATCAATTTTTTGGCGGCGCCGAATTTTTTGTGCTCGGCCATTTCCAGAATGGCGTCCACCGATTCTTTTTGCGCCGCTTCGATGAAGCTGCACGTATTTACGACCAGGACTTCAGCTTCGTCGGCGCGCGGGGTGAGTTCGTAGCCGCCGCGCTCGAGAATACCCATCATGACCTCGCTGTCGACAAGGTTCTTGGGGCATCCGAGACTGACGAATCCGACTTTAGTCATAAATTGGAAATGTGCAGGGTTTACTGCGGTATTTCGCACCAACAGTGTAACACGCGGGGTGACTGAATTCCTGCGGCAGCTGGTCGAAGGCGGCTAGCGGGAGCGGAAGGCGCTTTTGACCTGCGCGAGGAGTTCGCGCAGCCGCACGGCGTTGCAGGGCGCTTCGCCGAACCGCGCGTTCCCGTATATTTCCGTGAACTCACGGACAGCGGGAGCGACGCGGGCGTCACCCACGCTGGCGGCGAATTCGAAAGCGGTTTGCGTCTGGCGGCGCAGAATTCCGTGCCGCTCCAGGACGTGCAGAAGCTCAGAGTAAAGGCGCGCGGCAAGCTGCGGGTTGGTGTTCGTGGTGCGGCCGACGCGCATCTGCGCATAAACTTTCAGGCGGCGGATAATTTCCGGAATCATGTCCACCCGCAGGATCACCAGAAAAAATACCAGCGCGACGGGCAGCAGATAGCGCAGCTTGGAATGCTGGAACTCCCAGTGCTTCATGATGCCCCGGGCCTGCTGCTGCTTTTTGTCGAACCAGCCGCGCAGAGATTCGCTCCAGGTCCGCGAGCTGGATTTCAAGTTTTGCGCGAGGACTACCTGATGAGCGAAATCGTAGCTGATGATCCACTCATTCCAGGTGAGCGAAATCCAGTCCATATATTGAGCGAGCCGCGAAAGTAATCCGCCGGCGGTGTCGGGACCCGCGGGCGTGGGATCAAAGGTGACCCAGCCGTTGCCGGGAAAGAAAACTTCCACCCAGCTGTGCGCGTCACTGGCGCGCACCACGTAGTCACCGCCAAGATCGTTGAATTCGCCGGGAAGAAAACCGTTCACTTCGCGCGCGGGAATGCCCAGGGTGCGCAGCATCACGGTCATGGAGGAAGCGAAATATTCGCAATGCCCGGCGCGGGTTTCGAATAAAAAATGCGCGAGCGGGTCGGCGCCGGGCTTGCCGGTGAGATTCAGGGTGTAGCCAAAGCGGGTGCGAAGGTACAGCTCCATGGCAGTCGCTTTGTCGAAAGGCGTTTCGGCGCGCGCGGTGATTTGTTGGGCGAGCGGCGCGATGCGCTTGTCAAGCGCGGGCAGTTGCAGATAACGGGATTTTACATCGTCGGGATAATCGGTGCCGGCGCCGCGCAGTCTGGCCGGGTCGGTCCCCGGGAGCCGCGAGAATCCCGCGTAACGCACGGCGGAATAATTGTGAAAAGGATTGAAAAGGGAGCCTGTGGAGTCGCGCAGCAGGTAAGTCCGGCGGGATGCGTTCATCACGTTGCCCGATTCGCCGTTGAAATTTCCGCGAAGGGAAACCACTTTGCCGGGAACGAAAATGGCGTCGGACGCGATAGGCTCTAGATAAACGGTGTAGATGAGGCCCGGGGCCCGAGCGTCGCCGCGCGGGAGCCCGCTGCCGGCGTAAATCCAACCCTCTGGATTGGCGGGAAGAGTTTCCGACGCCGCGTTCCGAAGAGGACCAGCGCTTGCCATCAAAATTTGCGAGCGCGATGCCGCGCCAGCGCAGGCGGGGATAGGCAACCGGCTGGCCAGTCTGCACCCGCATGACGATAGTGGAATCTTTTTTGATTTCGCCGATCTGGCCGAGCTCGACATCATCGTTGAAGCCGGTCATCAGCGCGGGATTGAAACTGGTGCGGCCGAGATATCCGGCGCTAAAGCGCGGAAAGAAAAAGAACAGCGTACCGCCGACGAGAATGGCTCCCAAGGCTACGCTCAGAGAGGCGTAAGTGAGCGCGCGAGTGAGGCGGCGTTCGCGTTCGGGCGTGCCGGCATGCACGATGGGATGCAGCGCACCTTGCGCGGCACGGCGCAACTCCATGCCAGTGAACGTAGCTACGCCAAAAATCAGAAAAAAGAAGAAGCAAAAAAGAAAAGTCGTATCCACGGTGAGCACCGCGGAAGCCAGAATGCCCGCGAAGGCCAGCATGGTTAGAAACGTAGCGTCGCGATCGGTGGAAGCGCTGTACAGCCGCACCAGCATCACAAACATCAGGAAATGCACCGCGCCAAGGAGCGCGGCGTACAGCGGAGGGTTGGCTGAATTGGCCACCGATAGGCGCGAAACAAAAAGCACATCAAAAGGAAAGAACGCCAGGTAAGCCAGAACCAAAAGCGTGGCGCGCTTGTTAGCTAATTCGTTGGGCTTGCCACGGTACCAGCGAAGCGCTTTGTAGATGACGGCAGTTGGTGCGAGAACGGCGGTAAAGGGATCCAGTTTGCCGGTAAGCGCCAGCGTGGTCACAGAAGTGAAAATCAAGAGCAGCAGTGCCGCGCGAAGGAACTTTTCCGCAGGCAGAATGGGCAGACTTGGCGCTGTCGCGACGGTGGCCATCGAACCTTGATCGTAGCATTTGGGTTACGCGGGCTGGGCTCTGGCGAGGTACAGGCCCTGCGCGAGAGTTAACGTCTGAAACTCCGTGCGTTGAATTGGCCTTTTGTTTCCTGAAAAGTTGGTCAGCCTGCTACGTAATGGTTTCAGACGAAAACAATGGGATTGTCTTCGCGACGAGCGGCTTGGATCAGTTTATCCAAGGAATTTAATAACTCTTTCATCTGCGCTGAAGTTCGCGGACTACTTCTCAGCGACGCGATTTCAGTAGATAAAGCGGAAAATAATTCCGACCCCACCGTATCGCCACTATGGCTTCCAGAGTATAAAACCGTCTTTACCAGAACTGCCTCGATTCCAATCAGTTCAATTGCTTCCTCCCGCAACTCACCGATTTCGGCGATATTGCCGAAATGTTGATCCTCGGAATACCTTTGGTCTTTAAACTTTGATGACAGTTCTTCATTTGGCAGAAGTACTTCGCCGGTATCGGGCTCAGCGTAGACGCCGTGCTCATCAATCAGTCCGAGATGCTTTTTACTTCTGTATACAACCGCGCTAAGCCCCAAATGTTCCTCGAGTCCATTTAAGCTCGACTACACCAGCCTTCAATATAGCTGGAGTCCGTTCTGCAGGGACACAGTGTCATCTGGGCGCGCGTCACCCGAAGCGACCACAACCCATTCTCTATGGGGTGTTGTGCTGGCACTTGATAATTTATGCGTATTGTGGTATGATTACGCAGGCCTTTGGTGGGCCCTACCTAAAATACTGCGCAGCGCTCTATGCGGAGAGGACGAGGATGAAGATTCACTCTGAGGAAATTGGGTACCAGGATGGCGATACACAGCTTACTGGGATGTTTTTCTTCGATGACACGGTGGAAGAGAACCGCCCAGGACTTTTGGTGGTCCACGGCGGTGCGGGGCTCGACGACCACGCCAAAGGCCGGGCAGCCAAGTTCGCGGAGCTTGGCTTTGTCGTTTTTGCCTGCGACATGTACGGCCACGGAGTGGCCGGGAATCGTGAGCGGGTCATGGCTCGAATCATGGAATTGCGCCACGACACTGCGAAGCTATGCCAGCGGGCAAGCGTCGGGATACAAATGTTGCGTTTCCATCCGCGTGTGGATGGCCCCATCGCCGCCGTGGGCTACTGCTTCGGCGGGATGACCGTACTCGAATTGGCGCGGAGCGGCGCGGAGTTGGCGGGTGTAGTCAGCGTCCACGGAACTTTAAACACTTCCCAAACCGCACAGCCCGGCGCGCTCAGGGCCAAGATACTCGTCTGTCACGGAGCGTTGGACCCGCACGTCCCGACTACTCAAGTGAACGCATTCATCGCAGAGATGAACCAGGCCGGCGCCGATTGGCAACTGATGATCTACGGTGGCGCGATGCACGGGTTCACCCACAAGGGCGGCCCCCAACTCCCCGGCGTTGCATATCATCCGCTGACAGACATCCGCTCTGCGAGCACAATCCAAAGTTTTTTCCGCGAAATCTTCCCCTTACTTTGCTAGCAAGGCGGTGTGTGCGGCTTTGCGGGTGAGGTTTGAGACGGGGACGGGCGCGAAGTGTTTTAGCGAGACTATTTTTGCTCCGGGAATTTTCGGCAAGGTCTTGAATTCGGCCTGGAAGGGGAGCAGCGTGATGGCGCGGTACGTGACCGCGTGACGCACCTTCTTTAGCGCTACCAGTGCAGGCAAGTCTTTTGCACGCACGAAATGTTTCGACAGGTAATTGCGCAATTCCCGCTCCGGGTTATTTCCGACGGCGATCGTGGGGAAGTGCCACATGCCGGAGACTAGCGTGGGGATGTCACCGGCGGTAGCTTTTCTGGCGTCGGCTTTAGGGGGCGGAAGCAAGATGCAGAGCCCTTGCGAGTCGCTCAGAATTGCGCAAGCCAGAGTGACGAGTGCCGTGGCGCGTTTTTTTCGTTTCTCGGGTATTAAATCCTGGATGCCCAACTGCCGCGCACGGCAGAATTTTTCTACCGGGCAGATGAGGCATTGCGGCGAACGAGGCGTGCAGATCGTGGCGCCGAGTTCCATCATGGCCTGGTTCCAGTCGCCGGGGACTTCGCTCGCCAACAGGGGGTCAGCGGTTTTTTGCAGCAAGCTCCAGTTCGCGCTTTCACGTAAGTCACCGCGAATAGCAGCAAGGCGCGCGACTACCCGGGCGACGTTGCCGTCGAGCACGGCGTGTTTTTCTCCGAAGGCGATGCTGAGGATGGCGTTTGTGGTGTAGGCGCCAATGCCCCGGAGGGCGCGGATTGTTTCCTCCGTCGCCGGAAATGTTCCAGCGTGGTCGCGAACGATTTGCTGGGCTGCGGCTTGCAGATTGCGGGCGCGGCCGTAGTAGCCAAGTCCGGACCACAGGCGCAGCACTTCCGACTCCGGCGCATCGGCCAGAGCCTTTACGTCAGGAAAATGCGCGCAGAATTTTTCAAAGTATGGGATCACCGCGGCGACGCGCGTCTGTTGCAGCATGATTTCAGAGATCCAGATGCGGTAGGGATCGCGGTTGAGTCGCCACGGCAGGTCACGTTTGTGGATTTCGAACCAGCTGAGGAGTTGCGCGCGGAATCTTTTTAGTTGAGTGGTGGACAGGGAGGGAACGGCGATCATTTACGGATGTATTTTCGCATACTTGGTTTGTTGGGGCGTTCGGGGAATTCAAGTGCGATCAACTACACGTCGGCGTAGGTTTTCCTGGTCCCGTATGACGCGCCCCGCCTCACAAACCCGAGGGCGGGCAGCCTCGGTGTTTTGGTGATTGTTGAAATTGTTTTGGATGATGCCCGCGGCAAATGCAGAAAACTGTACCGGAGACTTTCTATGCAGGAAGCGGGACGGCGCTGCCCTCGTTTTTCCGGGCGCCCTGCATCATTTCCACAATCATCGCGAATAGATTATTGCGGGTCTCCACTCGCACTCCCGCGCGGGTGATGTAGCGGATCACAATGTCCAGCCCGCCTCCTGCCGGCCTCACATTCACCGACGGCATGGCGCTGAACTGTGGCGCGCCTTCTTCGCGCGTCACCCTTTTCCATTCCGTTTCTGCCATTTTCGCATCCGCTTCGGTAATTTTAACGGTCGCTTCGTAGACGCCTTTGATAAACGGATGAACATCCGTCCCGGATGGAACCGTCACCTTGATCTCGTCCCACATCCACTGGCCAACCGTAGAGAAGTTGAAATACTTTCCGCGTATGGCATACCCGTTCAAGAACGAGACTCGTCTTCCGGTGGGATGCCCGTTCGCAGTCCAGTTGCCGGTCTCCAGCAGCCAGGTGCGGAAAAGCCCGAGTTGCACGACCTCGCCGCCAACACCGTCTATTTCGACCCAGTCCCTTACCCTGACGCCGTTTGGTCCCATCAAAACGAACCAGCCGCAGAAGGCTAAAATGAAATCCTGAAAAACGACAGTGAGCCCTGCGGTGGCCAGCCCCAGGATGGTGGGCATCTGTTGCGGCACACCAAAAATCGTCAGCAATATCAGCAACAGGCCAACGATCTGGGTGCCCAGGTTCAGAACCGTTTTCAACGTTTGCTTGTGGCGCGGGTCGTGAACCATTTTCTCCAGGCTTAATTGCAGAGCCCAGCCCGCCAAAATCACTACCAAGGAGATCACGGCAATTAAAGCGACCGACCGCAAGATCAGGTGCACCACGATCTTTCGTTGTATTTCAACTTGCTGCCCCCAGCGCGCATAGAGTGCGGCCAGTTGCTGTTGAGTTCCGAGACGATCGTTGAGGATGCTGCGGATGCTTTGCTGGGCGCTAAGGTGTTGTTGCCGTTCGATGCGGTCGGCGCTGTTGGATCCGCCGCCGGCCTTATCGCCCGCGTCAGCGGCCGCGGTTTTCATCGCGGCCTGATCGGCCGTCAGTGCGGCAGCATCGTCGTTGGCTAGCTGCCCGGCTTGCGCGACCAGTTCTTTTCTTTTATGGAGGGACCACAACGTGGAAAGCTGCCGCGCCAGCGTCTTGTACTGCTGGGCGGCAACCACAGCAGTTTGCCCGTCATCCTTGGAAGCGTTTTCCTGGTACAGCTTCATGGCCGCTTGCCGCGCCGCCAGCTCCTGCTGCAGCTTGACGCGCTGATCACCGCTTTCCCGCGCGAAGTCATCCATGGCGTCGGCCAGTTCGTTCTGGTCCAGTCCAAGCTGGGCTTTGGCGATCTCCAAATCATTGGCATTGGACATCGCACTCCCAGATTTAGTGTGCGCGCTGAGTGCAGCGACCCGAGCTTCGTCAGCTTTGACGGTCTCCTGAAGGCCGGCAATTCTTTTCTGCAACGCTAATGTTTTTTCGCTGGGAATGGGTTTGTCGAGGCTGGCCTGCCGCAGTGATTGCGAAAACGCCTGATCGATTTCGTGATCGGCAAGGCGTTCGGCATCGCGCGCGAGTTCTCTTTCTTCAGAGGACTCCGCCAACGCCGCCAGAGTCGCGGCGGTCTGCCAGGGCCGCTGGTCCACAACCCCGCGCGCGACATATACGCCGCTCCAGTTCCCGGTTCTGGCCTGCAGGAAAGGAAGATAGGACATGACTCCGCTGGTCATGAACGCGCCTGCCAGGGTAATGGCGAGCACCAGCAGCAGGATCAACACGGTCAGCAAGCGGGCCCGATTCATGCGCATACCTTTCGTTTAAACCTTTGGCCACTGTATCGCAAGCCTGGAACATATTTAGTGTTCATCTGCACATGACCGGACATCGAGGAGATAGGCATAATGGAGTTGGTTATTGCGCTTTGGCGCTTCCGGAAAATAAATCATCCAGAAAAATTACGTAGGAGGAGTGCCACACCGCGGCGGGGATGGAGCCGCGCTGCTGGCTGGTGACAATTATTTTGAAGAGTTCTGGAGAGCTGGCGAGATCGGTGATGAGTTTGTGTTCAGGATCGGGTGGCAGCGGATTGGCCATGGCCAGGCGCCGCAGGATCAGGAAAACGATTTCTTCCGCCGGAGCGAGGCGAGTCTCGACTTCGGCGCTGCGAAATTGGAGCAGCGCGTTGCGTTCGTAGAAATGCCAAGTCAGCGCCGCGCAGAGAGTGACGGCGCGTTCGAAACGCTCGGCGGCGGATTGCGTCGTGGGTGCGCTTTCCGCTTTAAGTACCGAACTGATGTGCGGATCGAGGACCAGCAACACGCGGCAATCGTCTTCGCGCGTAAATTCGCGAACCATAAGCGAGCCGGAGCGCGCAGAAGCTTTCCAGTGCACGTGGCGAACGCTGTCGTTGGCGACGTAGCCACGCAGCGCGTACAAATCCTGGCCGCGCCCCTTGGATAAACTTTCGAGCGCGCCGTGCAGGCCGGGCAAAATTTCCACAAACTCTTCGGACGGCGCGACGGAGGGATAGACGATAGCTTCGGTCATCATGTCCATGCGCCGCGCTTTTTGCAGAAAGCCAAAGGGGAAGCGAGTGACGATGCGAAAAGTGTCCTGGCGGTGCACGCCGCGGCGCGTAAAGGTCATGGGCACGGTTTGCTGCACGCGGTCGCGCTTCGGCACGTACGGAAAATACACTGGAGTTTCCAGCATCGCGGACGCGGTTGCGTTTTTTGGCTTCACCGCTTCGACGCGCAGGGAAAAACTTGGCAGGGTGTGCTTGTCATTCTGCAACTCGATGGTGGCGCGTACCGGCTGACCGGCAAAAATATGTTCAGGCAGGTTCAACCGCATTTCTACGCCGGAGAGCGTGATGGAAGAAAGAATGCCGGACATGAGAATGATGGCGATCAGGCAGGCCAGTACCAGAAAAAGAAGATTGTTGCCCGTGTTCAACGCGGCGAGCGCGACGAGAAGGATGCCGCCGAAATAAATCCAGCCGGCGCGGGGGACGCGGTACTCCATTTTGTAACCAATCCACCGCAGCGGAGTGCGCCGCGCGAGGACCGGCACGAGAGTGATGGCCACCCAGGCGGCTACCGCGAGTGCGCCCAACGCCGACGTCCCGGCCAGCAGGACGTTGCCGAGTTCCGCGGCGGCGCCGGAATAAAGGGCCAGCAGCAGCGCAACAGTGAGCGCCGCGATGGCCAGCAAAAAAGTGCGCACGGCGGAGCGTTCGGAGTGCGCGGTGCGAGCCCAGAGGCGGCGAATCGTGTAGCGGCTAGCGCTCATAACGACACATCAAGATGATCTAGGCAACTTATCAGGCCCATGACCGAAACCTGTCATTCCGAGCGAAGCAGGCCGATGCAGTTTCCTCTCCTTCGCTCGCGAAGGAGTCGGTCTGCGCAGAGGGGAATCTCTCCTCGATGCATCCGCAAGTACCAGCCGGGCCCCGTTCTGCACGACAATTCCAATGTCCGCGGTTCAGAAACTTCACAGCGGTACTTGAACGGATTCCACGATTTCGCGCAGCACGGATTCAGTGGTCTCCGATTTTTTCTGCAGCGAGGCGTGGCGCGAGCTGGCGACTACGCGATGGGAAAAAACCGGGACGGCCAGCTGCTTGAAATCGTCGGGCAGGCAATAGTCGCGGCCATCGAGAAAAGCACGGGCCTGGGCGGCGCGTTGCAACATCAAGGTGCCGCGCGGGCTGACTCCGAGGGCCAGTAGCTCCGAGGTGCGCGTGCGATTCACGATGTCCAGAGCGTAGTCGTGCAGGCTGGAGTCCACCTTAATTTGCGCCACGGCGTCCTGCATGGCCAGCACTTCGCTGACATCCGCAACGGGTTCGAGGGTGGCGAGGAGGTCTTCGCGCAGCGTGCCCACGCGCTTGCGCAGAATTTCTCGTTCCGTTTCCGGCGAGGGGTAACCCATCTTGATGCGCATCAGAAAGCGGTCGAGCTGCGATTCCGGCAGCGGGTAAGTACCGTGATGTTCCACGGGATTTTGCGTGGCGATAACCAGAAACGGCTGCGGCAGCGGCATGGTCTTGCCGTCAATACTGACCTGCGCTTCGTTCATGGCTTCCAGCAGCGCGGATTGCGTGCGTGGGGTAGTGCGATTGATTTCATCGGCGAGCACCACGTTCGCGAAAATGGGCCCGGAGCGAAATTCGAATTCGCGCGCTTCCGGATTGTAAACGCTGACGCCCAGCACGTCGCTGGGCAACAAATCCGAAGTGAACTGGATGCGCTGAAACGTGCAGTGAAAGGATTTGGCCAGCGCCTGAGCCAGAGTCGTCTTACCCACCCCGGGAACGTCTTCGATCAGCAGGTGGCCGCGCGCCAGCAGGGTAATGAGCGAAAGTTGAATGGCTTCTTCTTTGCCATAAATCGCGCGGGCAATGCTGCGCTGCAGTTGCGCGACGATCTGAGAGGTGGCGGTCGGCATTGGTTGAAAACCCGGGCCCTTCCTGCTACAAATAGACCACTGCGTTTGCTGCTTGCGGGCGATTAGCTCAGTTGGTTAGAGCGCTCCCCTCACACGGGAGAGGTCAAAGGTTCGAGTCCTTTATCGCCCACCATTTCTCTTCGCTAAGTTAAGTCTCTCACCATTCGAAGCCAGCACTCGCGCGCGTGACGTACAGGTGTGTTCAAAAAGAAATTTCTTGCCGCAGATGGCGCCATTGACAGCCTTTCGGAGGCCGCGCAAGATGTTCAGGCAACTGGGAAAGGGCCTTGAAAGGTCAAATGTCTCTAAATTTTGCCATCGAAATTGAGCAGGAAGCCGACGGACGCTGGATCGCGGAAATACCGTCGTTGCCCGGCGTGATGGTTTATGGCAACTCGGAAACAGAAGCAGTTCGCGCGGTGCAGGCTCTGGCGCTGCATGTTCTGGCCGAGCGCGTTGGTAAGGACACGACGCTGGCAGCGGAACGAGAATTGGTGGTCAGCTTCACCTGCGCGCCGTGAGTTTCTGGCCAAGTAGCAAAGCTCGAAAAGTGTACAGAGCTCTTCTAGCGATCGGCTGGAAATCCAAAGCGGAAAAAGGTTCATCACACATCCGGCTTGAGCGCGAGAATTTTGCCGACTATACCTGGGCGTTTCATGATTCCGAAGAAATTGGGCCAAAGATGATGGCTCGAATCGCCAAGCACACGGGGTTGCGTCGCGAGGACTTGTAGGGTTCATTTGAGTTCCTTTTCTTAGTAACCGGATTACCATGAATATTTTTCTCCGAACGGTGGAATTTCTGGCACTGGGGTTGTGGCTGGGCGCGGACGTGTTTCTGAGTTTTGTGGTGGCGCCGGGAGTCTTTCACGTGCTGCCGAGCCGGGATCAAGCTGGCTTAATGGTGGGATTTGCGCTGACTCGTATGCATTGGGGCGGGATGATTTGTGGAGCGATTTTTCTGCTGACGCGCGCTGTGCGAGTGCGTTGGTTTTCAGCGCTGGCGTCACCGGCAGCGCTGTGCGTGGTGATCATGATGGCGGCGACGACGGTTTCGCAGTTCACCGTGAGCCCCAAAATGGCGGATTTGCGGGTGCGGATGGGCTCGATTGAGGGTAAGGCGGCGGACAGTCCCTTGCTCGCGGAGTTCAGCCGGCTGCATACAATGTCGGTTTCGCTGGAGAGCGTGGTGTTGATCGCGGGAGTTACCGGGATGTTCCTGATGGTTCGGAAATTTGCACGATTGCAGTAGGGTATTCTCGTTGGACGGAAGTCCGCAGCGGACTACTTCCGGCTCAGTTGTTTCTTGGTTTTCCGTTTCAGTTTGACCGGCGACAGTTTCTTACTTCTGCCTTTCCGCGCCAGGGCTTTGCTGATTTTTTTGGTGGTTTTGTAGCCGGCCCGTTCGAACGCGCGCCACATGTACCAGCTGGCCAGGGTGCGATAGGGACGCCAGCGTTCGCCGAACGCCAGCAATTCCTTCGGCTTGGGCATGCGTTTTTTGCCGTAGGTTACCGACCAGCCTTTTTTTACCGCCAGGTCGTGGATCGGCAGCACGTCGGGGCGGCCCAGGCGGAAAATCAAAAACATTTCCACCGTCCAGGCGCCAACACCGCGCACCGACACGAGCCGCTCGACCAGCTCTTCGTCGGAAAGCTTCTGGGCTTCCTCCATGGTGGGGACCACGCCATCTATCGTTTTTTGCGCCAGATCTTTCATGGCCAGGACTTTTGCGCCGGACAGCCCAGCTTTGCGCAGAGTCTGGCGGCGAAGTTTTAACATCTGTTGAGGAGTGGGAGCGCGGCCATCGGTGCCGAGCGCTTTGATCCGCGCGAAAATTGTGGCCGCGGCTTTTCCAGAGATGGACTGGTAGGTGATGGACTCCATTAGCGCTTCGTAGGGGCTGTCGGTGGATTCCATTTCGATCTGGAACTCAACGGTTTCTTCAATTAAACGAGCCAGGCGTTTGTCCTTGGCAGCGAGCGCTGCTTGAGCGATTTTCAGGTCAAAGGGGAGCGTGGGAGTTGTTGTGGTCATGAGGTGGCCGGCGCCGTCCGTGAGATTTTAACGAAAGCTAGAATAATTGCTTACCACGCGACGGCCAACCCTTCTATCCGTTCTCGCCAGTCAAGACGTGTGTGAATAAGATGACGCGGCGGCGCTGTGCTAACATACCGCGTTTATGCAAACAGGAATTATTGGACTGCCGCAGGTCGGAAAGACCACGCTTTTTCGCATTCTTACCAAGGCCAGTGTAGAGGGCAAGCCGGGAGCGCAGGGCACGCATGTAGGCGTGGCCAAAGTGCCGGAACCGAGGCTGCTGGAGCTGGCCAAGCTGTATAACCCCAAGAAAATTACCTACGCCACAGTGCAGTACGTGGACGTGGGCGGCATGCAGAAGGACCGCAACCGCGATGCGCTCGCTCCTCTGCGAGAAGTGGACACCATTGCGCACGTGATTCGGGTGTTTGAAGACCCGTCGGTGCCCCACGCGGCTGGAAGCATTGATCCGCTGCGCGATGCCACGAATCTGGAGCTCGAATTGATTCTGGCGGACCACGATCAGGTCACACGCCGGCTCGAACGCGTGGACAAAGATTTAAAGAAAAAGAGAGATCCGCTGCTCGAGGCGGAAAAAGCGGTTCTGGAAAAGTGCAAAGCGCATCTGGAATCCGAAAAGCCTTTGCGCGAACTGGAGTTGACTGCGGAAGAGCGCAAGCCCATTGGCGGATTTTTATTTTTGTCGCAACGGCCGATGCTCTATGTGCTGAACCTTGGCGATGATGAAGCCGCGGAATTATCTACCGCCGTCGAGCGGCACAAACTTGGCGCGCTTCAAGGCAGACCGAACACGGCGGTAGTGGCGATCTGTGGACGGCTTGAAGCGGAACTTGCGCAGATGGAAGAGAAAGAAGCGGCGGAGCTGCTGGAATCCTACGGTTTGAAAGAACCCGGATTGAACCGGCTGATTCACGCGGCGTATGCGCTGATGGGCTTGATCCCTTACTTCACGGCCGGGGAACCGGAGGTGCGGGCGTGGACGATTCGCAAGGGCGCTTCCGCCGTCAAGGCTGCCGGGGAAATTCATAGCGATATTGAAAAGGGATTTATTCGCGCGGAAGTAGTCCGTTGGGATGATTTGTTGGCCGCAGGAAATTTGGCGGCCGCGCGCGAGAAGGCGCAGGTGCGTCTGGAGGGGCGAGATTATATCGTGCAGGAAGGTGATGTGATCTTGTTCCGGCATAGTGGGTGAGAAATTCCTGCTCCTGGTGAATGGATCGTTCGCGCCTTCGTGAGCAGCTTCCCACCCGCGCAAATGCGCCAGGGCAGGCCACCAACTCATCATGCTTAACCTGGAGACATCACGAGTTGGGCTGGCGGCTGCGCTTGGATTGGTAGCTGCGGGCGGGAACTTGCTCGGCGGGTATTTCGTTGTTTATCACCATTGGGAACGCAAATTTCTGCAATATTTTTTGGCGTTGGGCGCCGGATACATGCTGGCGGTGGCCTTTCTTGAAGTCATCCCTGAATCGGTGCGGCTGGCAGGGGACGCCGCGTTTCTTTACGTACTGATCGGTTTTTTCCTGATTCATTTATTCGAACACACCATCGCGCCGCATTTTCATTTTGGGGAAGAGACCCATTGCGACGAAGTGAGCCACCACCATGCGCGTACCACACTGCTGGTGGGGCTGGCGATCCACACATTTTTTGACGGAGTGGCGATTGCGGCGGGGTTCCTGGTTTCGAACTGGCTGGGCGTGGTCATTTTTGTGGCGATTTTTCTGCACAAGCTGCCGGAGGGATTTACGGTAGCCTCCGTGGTCCTGGCCAGCGGGCAAAGCCGGCGCAACGCTTTACTGGCGTCGGGGTTACTAGGGGCAGCTACCTTATTAGGAGTACTGTTCACAACGGCGCTCGCCGGCCAACTTCAGTACGCGTTGCCGCTTTCGGGGGGAGTCACGCTTTACGTCGCGGCGACCGACCTCCTGCCGGAAGTGAACCGCGAACCTGGCTGGCGCATGGCGCTCCTGGTGTTCGTGGGATTGGCCAGTCTGCTGATAATGCAGCATTTATTCCATGTATAAATTAGCCAGCTACCAGCCGCTTTTACACCCTCGATAAGCAACTTCCTGACAATAGATGGGTTTGATACAGTGTGTCGGCTATGGCCAGGACCGACGTCCAACTGATGCTGGACGTGAAGGCGGGCGACGAACAGTCGTTCGCGCTTCTCTTGCATCGCTATAGGACGCCGCTGGTCAACTTCCTCTACCGCATGGTTCGGAACCGGGAGCAGGCAGAGGATCTGGCACAGGAAGTCTTCATCCGGGTGTACCGGGCGCGAGCAGATTATGTGCCCAGCGCGAAGTTCACTACCTGGCTGTTCCGGATCGCGACGAACCTGGCGCTCAACTCGGTTCGCGATACGCGGCACCAGCGGATGGAAGTCTCGCTGGACGCTCCGGTCACCGTCGATGCGGAATACGGCGACGAGCGGCCGCTGGATGTTGCGGAAAAGAATCCCAACATCGAAGAGCACCTGGTGCAGGAAGCGCAGCGCGACATGATCCGGCACGCCATTGAAAAGTTACCGGAGAAACAACGCGCCGCGGTGCTGCTGCACAAGTATCAGGAACTGGACTACGGCGAGATTTCGAAGATTCTGGAATGCTCGGAAAGCGCGCTGAAGTCGTTGTTGTTCCGGGCGTACGAAACGCTGCGAGTTGAACTGGCCCCGCTGGTGGCGTTGCGAGGAAAAAGTTGAGGGCACGGAAGGGAAGGCAGTCATGAGTTGTGCGCGAATGGAAACAAGGATTCTGGGATACATCGATGGGCGCTTGAAGGAAAGCGAACAGCGCGATGTGGAGAAACATCTGGCGGGCTGCGCGGCGTGCACGGTGCGGGTGAACGAGTTTCACTCGGTCGGCAGTTTGCTGGACGAGCTGCCGGTGATTGAGCCGTCGGCGGCGTTCGATGTGCGGCTGCAGGCGCGCATCGCGGCGGAACCGGTGAAGCAGAGCTGGTGGTCATGGCTGGGCGCGGCCCCACGAGTATTGGTTGCGGCTTCGATGCTGTTGCTGGCGACCGTGTGGGTAGGACACCGTCCTCTGGATCACGCTGATTTGGGAAGTATGGCCAACGCATCGAATCCGAACGGGGCGGAAACGCAGGTGGTGCCGGACCAGGATTTGCCAGTGCTGGAAAATTACGACGTGCTGGCGAATTTCGAACCGTTGACGGAGCTATCGCAGGACGTTCCGGCGGACGATTCTTCTGAACAGGATATGTAAGAGGAAATAAATGAAACTGTGGCCACAACTCGCGAAATGCTCCATGGCGCTGATACTTAGCGCCGGGCTCGCGGGTGTGTCCGCGGCGCAACGGCAGGATCGTAACGTGCCTAGAGCACAGTCGCGACCGGCGCCGCGGGCGGATGCTCCTTCGCGCGCGCAGAATTCCACGCCCAGACAACAGCCGCGACAGCAGAGGAGTGAGCCCCGACGCGAGCAGTTGCCCGCTACACGTGGCGCGAGGCCATATTCCGGCTCTGCGAATGCCGACCGCGCGCCAAGAAATCCTAATCGCACTGAAACCAACCTGGATCGGCGCGGGTATGACCGTCCCAATGGCAACCGCCAGGATTTGAACCGGCCCAATTCCGAGCGGCAGAATTCGAGCCGCGAGAATATAAATCCTAACCGGCCGCCTGCCAGTCAGTATTCTTCGCGAGGCGCGAGTAACGGAGGATATCGCGAGCAGCAAAATCGCCTGAGCCCGGAAGATCGCCAGCGCGTCATCCAGAATCAACAACGCTTCCGGCAATTGTCTCCCCAGCAGCAACAGGATTTGCGCGAACGCGGGCGGGTCTGGCAACAGATGACCCCGCAGCAACGCGATCACATCAGGAACGACGTGTTGCCGGCGTGGAGAAACCTGCCGCCGCAACGGCAGAAGGCTATTGAGCAGCGCCTCGGTGTGCTGCAGAACATGCCGGAATCGGCGCGCAACAGGCATTTGAACGATCCGTACTTCACGCGAGGAATGACCGACGAAGATCGGTCTACGCTGCGTGACCTGAGCCACCTGCATGTTGGTGGCGCGCCAGACCCTCCAAACGAGTAGTTCGGCTATCTAAAAAATACGCACGCTTCCTCATTGGTTACGCGGGTGCCTGCCACTGAACAGGTCGTCCATCCGTTACACTGGTCGGTGACGCTTCGCATCAATGCCGGTTGCATGCGGTATTGCGAAGCGCAGAGGAAACTTCCTTCCGTGTCCACGCGCTTTCGCGCCATGCAGCATCGCAATTTTCAATTGTTCATCGGCGGGCAACTGGTTTCGCTGATCGGCACGTGGATGCAAACCACCGCCCAGTTGTGGCTGGTCTACAAATTGACCAATTCGGCGGCGCTGCTCGGGGTATTTGGATTCGCTAACCAGGTGCCCATCCTGTTTCTGGCCTCTATCGGCGGATATGTCGGAGATCGTTATAACCGTCATCACGGCGTTATCATCACGCAAGTGGTGTCCATGCTCCTGGCGTTTGCGCTTGCGGCGCTGACTTTTGCCGAAGCTATAAAGGTTTGGGAGTTGATTCTGGTCGCATTCCTCGTGGGCATTGTCAACGCGTTCGATGTGCCCTATCCGGCAGGCGTTCCTGGTGCAAATGGTGGTGAGAGAAGATTTGCCCAACGCCATCGCGCTGAATTCTTCAATTTTTAATGGCGCGCGAGTGGTGGGACCGGCGATCGCGGGTTTCGCGCTGGCCTGGAAAGGCCCGGCGTGGTGCTTTCTGCTCAACGGGATCAGCTTTCTGGCGGTGCTGGGGGCACTGCTGGCCATGCGCATCCGAAAAATTGCGGTCAAACCGCCCGAAGGCTCGCCGTTTCAGAATTTTATCCAGGGCTTTCGATTCGCCATGAGCGATTTTCCGGTGCGCTCGGTACTTCTGCTATTGAGCTTATTGAGCCTGCTGGGCCTGCAATATTCGGTATTTCTTCCCATTTTTGCGAACGACGTCCTGCATCGCGGCGCCAAGGGCTTTGGTTTGCTGATGAGTACCGCGGGAATCGGCGCGGTGCTGGGCGCGTTGTATTTCGCGGGCCGGACAAATTATAAAGGGCTGGCGCGATGGATTGCGGGGACCGCCTTGGCGTGCGGGATTGGGCTTGGTGCTGTTTTCGCAATCGCGGATTTTCTGGTTTTCGGCGGCGATTTTGTTGATTGTGGGCTTTGCGGCCACGGTGCAGATGGCCGCAACGAATACCATCGTTCAAAATCGCGTGCCCGATGAGCTGCGCGGCCGGGTAATGGCGGTATACGCGACGATGTTCATGGGCGTGCAGCCGGTTGGGTCACTGATTGCCGGTGGTATTGCCAAGCACATCGGCGCGCCAAACACGTTGACGATTTTCGGAGCGTTCGTAATTGTAGGCAGCATGATATTCCTGTTTCGAGTGGCGTTGCGGCTGCGTCCGCGGGGCGTTACGGCAGTAGAGTCAGCGGCGAATTAACTTGGCTGTGGTGATTGGGAGACGAAAAACTGCGGACGATTCCCAAATTGGCCCTCAAACTGCACAATATTTTGTAGGTTCTTCTCATGCGAAACACATAAACGCGATTTTCTCTTCGGAAAGCGACTTAGGATGAAGGTTTTACTTGGGATGTTTGCGGTCATGTTGCTGGCGGGTGCGCCAACCTCCCGGGCCGACAGCTTTTTGTCTGTCAATTTTCTACCGACGACCTTTGATCTCAGCCCGACCGGCCAGGAGTAAGTGCGTTCGAAACAGTGGGAGTGACTTTTAAATGGGACGTCACCACCGGAGTGCTGTCTGATTTTCAGGTGACCGCTCAAGGTCCCTGGGCTAACGGTTCCTTCACGCCGGGGTTTATCAGGGTGGATGGCACGCACATAAATTTTGTTGATTTAGTTGATGCGGCTGGCAACATCTTTCAATTCAATCCGGGGAACCACGGTGGGGCTATTCCTCCTTTGCCAGCTACTCAAGGTACCTATGAAACGGATTTGTGGTATGGGTGCGCCAGCCATTGCGGGCAGACTTTATGAGTGGAACCGCAGAGATTACAGCAGCCGCGGAGCCGGCCACCGGCTTACTCGTCGGATTGGGACTAGCCGTAGCCGGTCTGATGCGCCGACGCAGAAAGAAAGTGGTGGATCCAGCGGTTTGGGAAAATCTCGGCTAAATACGGAATCTGGCATTTCAGAATGCACCCGCGAATTTTTGACCCGATCACTGCTTTTGATCCTCAAATCCCCAAGACATCATGCGCCGACGTTAGGAATTCATTTGCTCATTTTGCCAAATGAGTTTCCGTTGGTGGACACCCCTCACCTCTCAGGTATAAGTCGACCGAGTATCAGTCGGATGATTAGCACACAGCTGCGCTGAAGTATTTTCACGCCGGGTTCGTGCGATAAATCCATCCTGGTCTTGTTTCCAGCGCTACGACTGAGGCCGGGGCTGTGTGCCACGCCCGCAAGGATTGCATCCACTTTATGCCTATTAGGTGACAGCGAGCACACCGGATCGGTCGCCGCGGGGTCGTTAACGAGCAGCATGGCCTGGCAGCGGCAGCCACCGAAGTCCACTTCGCGGCGATCGCAGCTACGGCAGGGCTCCTGCATCCAGTCTTGGCCACGAAACTTCTGGAAGGCCGATGAATTTTCCCAGATTTCGCGCAGGACGCGGTCTTTTACATTTTCGAAGTCCAAATCGGGGATGACCCGTGCGGCATGGCAGGGCAAAACGTCGCCGCTCGGCGTGACCAGCATCAGTTTGCGGCCCCAACCGCCCATGCAGGCCTTGGGATACTTCGCGTAGTAATCCGGGACCACGTACTCGATACGCATTTTTCCGCGCAGGCGTTCTTGCGCGCTTTTCAGGATCCCCATTGAGGAATCAAGCTGCTCGCGTGTGGGCAGCAGGTTATCGCGATTCGCAAAGGCCCAGCCGTAATACTGGACGTTGGCAAATTCCACGCGCGTGGCGCAGGAAGCCTCGGCGATGGCCAGCATTTCTTCCAATTGATGAATATTCTGTCGATGAATGACGAAATTCACGGTGACTGCCACGCGATGATTGCGCAGCCATTCGAGGACGCGCAGCTTCTGCGCATGGGTGGTGGTGCCCGAGATTTCACTCGCGATTTCCGGTCGCGATCCCTGGAAGCTCAGCTGGAAATGGTCGAGCCCGGCGGCAATCAACTTCGCGAGGCGTGCTTCGTCGAGCGGCAGGCCCGAGGTGATGAGGTTTACGTACAGGCCCGCTGCGCGGGCTGCGGCCACAAGTTCGACAATGTCGGGGCGCGCTAGTGGTTCGCCTCCGGTGAAGTCGGCCTGCAGAACGCCCAGTTCCGCAGCTTCGCGAAAAACTCTAGTCCACTGGTCCGTGGAAAGTTCATTGGCGCGGGCGTCCAGTTCGAGAGGGTTCGAGCAATAGACACAATGCAGCGGGCACCGGTGAGTGAGTTCGGCGATGAGAGCCAGGGGAGTGGGAACGGCGAGATCCATCGGGAGTCGTTCTAGTACGCGCCAAAATCCATCGCGCCCTGATCATTCAGCAAGGATAAGTAGCCGAGGATGTCACTTTCCACTTTTTGGGGTTCAGCTTGGGCGTAAATTTTTTGCAGTTCCTTGATGATTTGGTGCACGGTGCGTTGTCCGTCGCAACGCTCGACAATCTGCAAACTCGGCCCGTTCAAGCGCAGCGCTTTTTCGGGCATCAGCAAGACGCGCTGTTGCTGACTGGCGTCATTGAGGCGGCACCCTGCTGCGAGTTGCGGGCGACTGTCGAGTTCGGGCGTCATTGCAATCTTTCCACTGGTCAGGCCTTAGGCTCTGGCACAAAAGCACCGGGCGGGGGCCAGCCGGGTTCCACGTAAGCAAAATACAGCGCGTCCAGTTGGGCCCATAGGATGTCGCACTTGGCGCGCAACGCGGCATGCGCTTTTTCCTGGTCATCGCGGCTGCGGACGTTTTTGACCACCCACGCGAGCGCGAACTCGGCATCTTCAGGAGCCTGCGTCAGCCGTGCATTGAAATAATCCAAGCCGCCGGAAAGCCACGGGTAGTGTTCCCGCAAGCGGTCCACCCGCAGGGTAATCAGTTTGTGCGAGAACATTTCCGTGAGCGAAGAAGCCACGGATTCGAGCAGCGAATGCGTGCTGACGAAGTTCACGTAAGCTTCCACGGCAAACCGCGTGGCCGGCAGGATGCCATCGCCGCTCAGAGCCTGCTCGCGATTTAAACCTGTGGCTTCGACGAGCCGCAGCCACTTCTCGATCCCGCCGGGCTTTACGCCATCACCGTCGTGATCAATGACGCGCTTGCGCCATGCCAAACGAAACGAGGGATCTTCGCTGTGGGCCAGGATGGCGGCGTCTTTCATGGGTATATGGCTCTGGTAGTAGTAGCGATTGAGGGCCCAGGCCTGGAGCTGCCCGCCAGTTAATTTCCCTTCGTGCATGCGCAGATGAAACGGGTGCTTGTGGTGGTAGCGGTCCTCGCCGATGGCATGAAATCCCGCGATGAACTCGTTTTCGGGCAGCATCTTTTTGCCAACGTTCAGCCTTGCCGGCGCGTTCATAGCTCCAGCTCCATTCCATCGTAGGCGATTTCAAAGCCGGCATCCAATACGGCACGGTGCTGCGGACTGTCTTCGTCCAATATCGGGTTGGTGTTGTTGATGTGAATGAGAATTCGGCGACCGGCGGCGCTTTTCGGATACTTTTCGAGCAAACCGTCCGGGCCTGAGAGAGGCACGTGGCCAATCTGGCGGGCCGTTCTCTTGCTCCGGCCGGTGCGGATCAGTTCGTCATCGCTCCAGAATGTGCCGTCCAGGAAAGACACGGTGCTGCTTTCGACATGCGCTTTCCAGTTGCTGGATACTGCGGAGGTTCCTGTTGCAGGGATGGATGGTGCGTAGAAAAGGCGCTGGTCCCCGTGATGAATTACGAAAGCGGAATTAGACTCTTCAACGGCTAGAGAGCTTTGCAGTTCCGGGCTTACGAAATCAGGAAAGGAACCGCCCAGTGGAATAGTGGCGCAGAGGAATTCCGGAGCCGCGCCGGAGTCTTCATCGAGATGACAGCCAAGCCGCCCTTTGGCCGAAAGCGCGACCCACTTAACGGGAGGATCGGCGCGCTCGAGAACGCGAAACATGCGATTTTCTTTCTGCAAAATGCGCTGCACCGACGGCGTGGCAAAAACAAAGAACGATTGGAATTCGCGCAGGTGCAGCAGGCCCGCCACGGAATCCACATCGGCGCTAGGCAAGAAAACTCCGCCAACAGGAGAATCCACGGATGCGGGCGCAGCTCCGCGCGCGGTGGGACCCGGGCATAACGCTGGGGTGTTGGTTAGTTGGGTTCTCAGGTCTGGGGAAGCACTGAGGAGAAACCAAACTTTGGAGTTGGTGGTGAAAGCCAGCTGGGTCTGGCTGCGCGCGCGGCCATGAAACTTTCCCGCTCTTATCCTTTGGCAATTGCTACAGGCACAATTCCATTGGGGAAAACCGCCCCCGGCAGCTGAGCCGAGGACCTTTACGCGCATTTGATGTGATTCCGAGTCCGAACTGACCGCCAAGCGGTCATCAAACTACAGCTCAGCGTTGGCGTATGAGCTGATCTCGCAGTTGAGATCAATCACTTCGTGTTGCGGTGTGGTCCATTCCATGGCAAAGCTCCTTGGTAGATCGATAGGAAGTGCACGACAAGAATAGCATGGCCACCTGAAGAATCAACCCGGTCTTTCCCGTAGAGTAACAGCCTGACGTGTTTCGAAACATAGTCGTTTCGGGCGCACAAAACTTAACGTAATTTAAAAAAAACAACGGTGTTTACCGGCGCACAGCACCGCGATAGTACTAACTGTGCGTGGATGAAACGAGAAAATCTCCACTACCAAGTATGGTTATCGCGCGCAATGCGAACCACAACCGGTCGTAGCGAAAATCGCCAGTCTCGCAACTGAACTAATTCACAACAAAATTCTGAAATTTTTACGTTTGTGCTTGACAGTAAAAAAATCGGGCATATGATGTGGTCAATTGTGGAGTGAAGTGGGGCACAGTAGAGTCAAGTAGGGCATCGTGAAGCGCGGTGGGGCACCACCAGGGCAGTATTAGAAAGATCCAATTTCAGCGGAGATTGTAGGTGTTTTGGGGGCATTTTGCGCATCCAGGACCACCTTTTAGTGTGTTGTTGTGCCGCCGTCAAGAGCGAAAGCAGCTTGAGACTGGCCGAAATGAGTGGGGCAGATGAGCTTGCGGGGAAATTATCCGGCGAAAGTGGACGACAAGGGCCGGTTGAAGATTCCCGCGCAGTTTCTGGAAGGGCTCAAGGAGTACGGCAACCAGTTTTATATCACCAGCATGACCGGACAGTCGGCCCGCATTTATCCGATAAAAGTGTGGATGCAAATTGAAGAGAAGCTGGCAGGCGTGTCTTCACAGAACCGGGCGAAACGAAAATTTCTGATGAGAACGAGCTATTACGGGCAAACGGTGGAGCTGGATGCGCAAGGCAGGGTGTTGCTGCCGGCGGTCCTGCGCGAAGCGGCGCAGACCAAGAGCGAAGTGGATGTCTTCGGGAATCTGGATTACCTCGAAGTCATGAACCACACTCGGGTTCTGGACGAGCTCAAGAATGAGCCGTACACCGAAGAAGATTTCAAGGCCCTGGAAGATCTGGGAATTTAGAAAACAGCAGCTACGAACGGCGAGTGCTCTGTGAATAGAAGTGAGTCACACACGCCGGTTTTAGTGGAAGAGGTTTTGCAATGGCTTCAAATAAAACCAGACGGTATCTACGTAGACGCCACGCTGGGAGCCGGGGGCCACTCGGCGTTCATCGCGCAAAGACTGCAAGCGGGCCGCGGGAAGTTGATCAGCCTGGACCAGGACGAACAGGCCTTAGAGTTGGCGCGCGCGAATCTGAAGGACTGGATCGATCGCGTGACCCTGGTGAAGTCGCCCTTCTCAAGGATTGCGGAGGTCGCGCACGAGTTGGGGATTCCGAAGGTGGACGGGGTCTTGGCCGACTTGGGAGTTTCCTCGATGCAGCTTGATCAGCCGGGGCGCGGGTTTTCGTTTCGCGAAGCCGGCCCGCTGGACATGCGCATGAGTGCCGATGGGGAATTGACGGCAGACGAAATTGTGAATCAGTGGTCGGAAAGAGAAATAGCCGACCTGCTCTATCGCGAAGCCGATGAGCATGATTCCAGAAGAATCGCCAAGGCGATCGTACGAGCGCGGCCCTTACGGGATACCGCGCACTTGGCAACGACTGTGGCAGGGGCCCGAAAGCAATGGGGAAGGCAGAGACTGCATCCCGCAACAAAAACGTTTCTGGCGCTGCGGATCGCGGTGAATCGAGAGATGGAGGAACTCGGGCAGTTTCTTTCTCGGACCCCGGCCACAATAAATCCTGGAGGACGCTGGGTGGTGTTGACCTACCACTCCCGCGAAGACCGGCTGGTGAAGCACGCATTTCAGGAAGGCGAGCGTCAGGGGACGCTGCGCGTGCTGACCCGGCATGTGATTCAGCCTGGCGAAGCAGAGCAGGCGAATAATCCGCGTTCGCGAAGCGCGAAATTGCGGTGTGCAGAGATAGTGGCAGCCGCTTAAGGCGCCAGTAAAAGGTAAAGCTATGACGCGGAAGAAAAAGAGCCGGGCAACGGAATTTCATACTGTGAAGCGGCTGGACAATACCCGGCTGGTGCGCCCTGCGGAGCCGGTAAAGATGCGCAATCTTTATCGCACCCTGGCGCTGGGCAGCGTGATCGCAACGTTTTTTCTTTTGTACATCTACCAGCACTTCCGATGCATTGATTTGAGCTTCCAATTGCAGGCCGCGCGCCGCGAGCGCATGGAAGCGGCGGCCCAGAATTCTTCGCTGAAACTGGAAATCGCCAGCCTGAGCGACCCCAAGCGCATTGATACGATCGCGCGCCGGCAACTGGGTTTGACGGAAACGCTGCCGTCGCAGGTGCGAGAATTCCAGCCGGTGCTCGGAGCCGAAGTGGCCACCGCACAATTCGTTCGCGTGAACCGCGCACAGTAGTCCGGCACACATGAACCGGGCGCTCGAAGTCACGCAATCCTTCAGCACCTTCGCAAAAATCTTCCCAATTGAATTTCACGAGTCAGGCAAAAGGATGGGCGTCCCCCAGGAGGGCGTAGCGGGATAATTTTATATATGCAACAGAATCGAGCTCACGTCCGTTTGCTGATCGTCGCTGGCGTGGCTTTGCTGTGGATTACCGCCATTTTTGGCCGCCTCGCATACCTGCAGCTATACCGTCACGGCGATTACCTGACCAAGGCGTTGCGCCAGCAGCAGCGCATCATCGAAATCTCTCCCAAGCGGGGGAATATTTACGACCGCAACGGTCTGGCGCTGGCGATGAGCGTCAAGGTGGATTCGGCGTTCGCCATTCCCAGCCAGATAAAAGACAAAGCTCTGGCGGCACAATTGATTTCCGGCGCTATTAATGTTCCCGCCGACGTCATCGCATCGCGGCTGGACTCTTCGCAGAACTTTGTCTGGATCGAGCGCAAACTCCCTGCGGAACAGGCGGAAGCGGTCAAGGAACTCAACCTCGCCGGCATTTACACGCAGCCGGAAAACAAGCGTTCTTATCCCAATGGCAGCCTCGCGTCACATGTCGTGGGATTTGTGGACATGGACGAGAAGGGGCTGGGCGGCATTGAGTACGCTCTGGACAGCCAGGTGCGCGGCAAAAACGAAAAAATTCTTATGATGGCGGACGCGCGCCAGAGAGTTTTTGATGGCGCAGAGGCTCGGCGCGATCAGGGCGCCAGCGTAAAGCTCACGCTGGACGAAAAAATTCAATACATCGCCGAACGCGAATTGGCTGCGGCGATAAGCAAGACGCACGCCCTGGCCGGCACGGTCATCGTAATGAATCCCAACAATGGTGAATTGCTGGCGGTCGCCAACTGGCCAACGTTCGATCCCAACGCCACCACCGGCGTGAATCCGGATTCGCGCACCAATCGCGCCGTCACCGCGTACTACGAACCGGGCTCCACTTTTAAATTAATCACGCTGGCGGCGGCATTCGATCAGGGCCTCATCAAGGCCGACGAAGTTTTCGACTGCGAGAACGGCTTCACCTACGTGGCCGGACATAAAATACACGATCACAAACGTTTCGGAATGCTGACGGTCGCCAATATCCTGGCGCTTTCCAGCGATGTGGGAGCCATCAAAATTGCCGAGAGATTGGGAGAGCCGAAGTTTTACGACTACATCCGCGCTTTTGGTTTTGGCGCCACCACCGGCGTGGAAATGCCGGGAGAAATTCGCGGACGGCTCCGCCCGCTTTCGAACTGGTCTCCAATTTCCATCGGCGCCGTCTCCATGGGACAGGAAGTGGGAGTGACGCCGATCCAGTTGATCAGCGCAGTCTCCGCCATCGCCAACGGCGGCATGTTGTACAAGCCGCACATCGTGTCGGAAGTTCGACGCGGTGACACGGTAATCTCCAAGGATTTCCTGCAGCCACCCGCGGAACCGCGGCGGGTCATTCAACCGGAAACGGCGGCGACGCTGCGCCAGTTGATGGAAGGCGTGGTTTTGAATGGCACTGGCAAATTGGCTCGGCTGGATGCCTGGACGGCAGCGGGGAAAACCGGCTCGGCGCAAAAAATAGATCCGAATACCGGACGGTATTCGCCGACGCAGTTGATCGCTTCGTTCACCGGCTTCGCGCCTATTAATAATCCCGCGGTGACCATTCTCGTATCGCTGGATTCCCCGGTGGGATTGCACGAAGGCGGCATGGTAGCCGCGCCTGTATTCAAGCGCATCGCGGAACAGGTTTTGCCCTACCTGGATGTCTCGCGCGACATCCCTGCCGGGCAGATGATGCAGGCTTCCTATAAAAAGCAGCCACAGCCGAACACGGATAGCCTGGAAGATTTCACGCCTTCAGACGTGTTGTTGTTGCCCGAGCAACCCGAAGCCAGCGCCGCTGTTTCGGACGACTCCTCTGCGAACGGCGGCTTCAGTTCCGCGCAGCACCCGTCTTCGTCAGTGATGTTGCCGGTGACTGCCGAAGAGGACGGAGACATTTCCGTGCCGGATTTTTCCGGTAAGACCATGCGGGAGGTTACCGAGCTGTGTCTGCGCATGGGGCTCGACCCGGTGGTGGTTGGCAGCAACCTTGCTACAGATCAGACACCGGTGGCAGGTACGCAGGTGCGCCGGGGCGCGCGGGTTACTGTGCAATTCGGCACTCCCTTAACGGCGCCCGTGAGAGCCGCGAGGGCTCAAAAGTTTGCAAGCCTGCACGTGAGGCATAGACATTGATAGCAATGAGGAAAGTGGGGTCGCGCGCTTGCCGTCGCACACGAAATTGAGCCAGGTCGATGAAGAAGTTCATAGTTTCTCATCGCGTTCGAATGACCAACCGTCAGGAACCGCCGGTGTCCCCGGAATTCGGCCCAGGAATCTCGGGGAAGTGCTTCGCGGCGTGGAAACTGTAGCGCCAGCGACCAGCAATCCGGAAATTCTACAAATTGCTTGTGACTCGCGTAAGGTGAAGCCGGGCGCGTTGTTTTTTGCGTTGCGAGGCGCGAAAGAGGATGGAGCAGTATTCATTCAGGACGCCGTCGCGCGCGGAGCGGTGGCAGTCGCCGGCGAAGACCCGCTGGCGATGCCGTCCATCGGTGCGAGTGTGGCCGCTGTGCAGGTGCGCGAATCGCGAAAAGCTTTGGCGGTTGCGGCGGCTAATTTTTTTGATCATCCCGCCAAGGCGTTAAAGCTCGTAGCGGTGACCGGAACCAACGGAAAAACCACCACCACCTCGGTGATTGACGCGATTATCAAAACTTCAAAAGCAAAAACAGGATTGTTCGGCACGATTGCCTACGAAACGCCTGCGGGAAAATATCCTGCGCCGAACACCACGCCTGAATCCGTGGACTTGCAAGGATTTTTGGCCGAGATTCGCGATGCCGGCGGGAAGTACGCGACGCTGGAGGCCAGCTCGCACTCTCTGACGATGGATCGTTTGCGGGGCTGTCATTTCGCGGCAGCCGTGTTCACTAACCTGACCCGCGAGCACCTCGACTATCACAAAACCTTTGAGGACTACTTCGCCGCCAAGAAAACTCTTTTTTCGGGCACCGGCGCGGGTGTGCCGGATACTGCGATTATCAATATAGATGACCAGTACGGACGGCAGCTGCTCGGCCTCGCCAAGAAAACGGTGACCTACGGCCTCGATGCTTCCGCGGACATCACCACCAAAAAATTTCAGCCGGCCTTCACTGGACTGGCATTCACCGCGCAAACGCCCACGGGGAAATTGCAGATCACCTCCAACCTGGTCGGGCGCATCAACGTGTACAACATTCTCGCAGCCATTGGCGCCGCGCAGGCCCTGGGCATTTCCAACGACACGATTGAAGCCGGCATTCGCAACCTCGAAAGTGTTTCGGGGCGCTTCCAGCGCATAGATCAAGGCCAGCCGTTTCTGGTGATCGTGGATTACGCGCACACCGACGACGCGCTGGAAAGCCTGATTCGCACTGCGCGCGAACTGAATCCCAAAGGGCGAATCATCACGCTTTTTGGTTGTGGCGGTTCGAAAGACCGGACCAAGCGTCCAGTGATGGGCGAAGTCACCGGCAGATTAAGCGATTTAACGATCCTTTCCAGCGACAATCCGCGGCAGGAAGATCCGCTGAAGATTATCAGCGACATCATCGTGGGCCTGCAGAAAACCAGCGGTAAATACGTCATCGAGCCAGATCGCGAAAAAGCCATTGGCCTGGCGATGGATGAGGCGCGCGCCGGCGACATCGTGTTGTTGGCGGGGAAAGGCCACGAGAATTATCAGATCCTTGCCGACCGCACATTGGAATTCGATGACCGCGAGGTGGCTAGCCGCGCGCTGATGCAGCACGGGTACAACGGCTCGCCTGCGGAGCGCGGTCCGCGCAAGAACGGGAGCGGGGCTCCGTAACGGCCAGGCAGTTTGGCACGCTGCGCGCTTTCCTCTTCATCAATGGAAAAGAAGTGCAGCCCCGGGACAGGATGCGAGCCAAGCGCACGGCGCGCAATTTTTGTAGCAATACGGGGGTGCCAAAACGGTGAGCACAAAGCGATTGGCCGTAAGCGGGCGCAAGGCAAATCCGTTGAGGAATTTATGCGGTGGACGATTGCACAGGTGGCTGGCGCGGTGGGTGCCCGGCCGGGCGCGGGGCTCGACCCCATGGCCCGGGTGGCCGGCGTCTCGATTGATTCTCGCACGGTACGTGCGGGAGAACTGTTCATCGCCATACACGGACCGAGTCACGATGGACACGATCACGTTGCGGCCGCGCTGGAACGTGGAGCGCTGGCGGCGATGGTGGCGGACTGGCAGCTTTCGCGTTACCCGGGTTGGGTCGGGGATCGTTGCATCCCGGTGGCCGATACCTTCGAAGCGCTCAAGAACTTCGCGCGCGCCGTACGCGAGGCGTGGGGCGGAAAAATTGCCGGCGTCACTGGCTCGGTCGGCAAAACCACAACCAAAGAGATCCTGGCGGCACTGCTGGGCACGAAATTACGCGTGCTGAAGTCGGAAGGAAATTTCAATAACGAGTACGGATTGCCGCTGACGCTGTTCGGATTGGAAGAAACGCACCAGGCCGCGGTGCTGGAGATGGGCATGTCCCGTCCCGGCGAATTGAAGCGGCTGGCGGCCGTGGCGCGTCCGGATGTGGGCGTGGTGACCCGCGTGTCCCCGGCGCATCTGGAATTTTTTCTATCCGTGGACGAAATTGCGCTGGCCAAGCGCGAATTGATTGAAGGATTGAACGGCAGCGGATCGGTAGCGGTGTTGAACGCCGACGACACGCGCGTGGCAGCGTTCGCCGCCCACGCCCCGGGAAAAGTTTTGACCTATGGAATAGATGCGCCGGCGCATTTTCGCGCGGAGGAAATCGAAGAGCGCGGACCGCTCGGTTCTTCATTCGTGCTGGTTGCCAATGGCGAGCGCGTAAAGCTGGATGTGGCGCTGCCCGGCAGGCATGTCATTGCCAACGCGCTGGCCGCCCTGGCCGCGGCGGGTGTGTGGGGCATCGGCGCCGCCGATGCGCAAAGCGTGCTTGCTGCACTGAAAGCGCCGTTCATGCGCGGCGAACTCGTGGAGTTAAGCAACGGCGCGGCGCTCATCAATGACAGCTACAACTCCAGTCCGGCGGCGTTGCAATCCATGACCGCCGTGCTGGCGGCGACCACCGGTTACCGGCGGCGCATTCTGGCGGCGGGAGAAATGCGCGAGTTGGGGCGAACTTCCGGGGAGTTACATCGCGAAGCGGGACACTTCGCGGCGCGACTGGCTTCGAAAGCGGGAAAAATTGACTGGGTGATCGGAGTGGCGGGCGACGCCGCACAAATAGTCGAAGGCGCAATCGCCGGAGGGCTGCAGCGCTCGCAAACGAGATTTTTTTCTACTTCGGAGGAAGCCGCAAAATTTCTGGAAGATTTTGTGGAGTCAGGCGACGTATTGCTGGTAAAGGGTTCCCGCGGCGTCAAGATGGAGCGCATCGTGGATGCGCTGTTGACGCGTTACGCTCCGCGCGGCGCATCACGCCGGGAAGAGGCGCGGCACTAGATGCTTTACTACCTGCTCTTCCACACCCTGCAAAAATATTTCAGCCCCCTGAACGTATTTCGCTACATCACCGTCCGCACCGTGTACGCCAGCTTGACGGGTATGTTCCTGGCGTTTGTGTTCGGGCCGTGGCTGATCCGCCAGTTACGCGAGCTGCAGATTGGCCAGTACATCCGCGAGGAAGGGCCGCAGGACCACAAGAAAAAAGCGGGTACGCCCACGATGGGCGGGGTGCTTATCGTGTTGTCCACCGCCGTGCCCACGCTGTTGTGGGCCGACCTCGGCAACGCCTTTGTCTGGCTCGCGCTTTTCGCGCTGCTGGCTTTCGCGGCCATTGGCTTCGTGGATGATTACGCCAAAGTTTCCAAGCAGCGCAACCTCGGCCTGACCAGCGCGAAGAAATTCACTCTGCAGATTCTGGTCAGCCTGATTTGCGGCATCGCACTGCTGGTGTTGGCCACTTACAGCAAGTATTCGACGCAGCTGATGATTCCGTTTTTCAAGCGGGTGCACCCGGACCTGGTCATTCATTCGCTGATGACCACTCCGCATATCTGGACGCTGGCGTTTGTGCCATTTCTGTTTTTCGTTTCGCTGGTGATTGCCGGGGCCTCCAACGCAGTCAATCTGACGGATGGATTGGACGGGTTGGCCATCGGGTGCACGGTGATCGCCGCCGGAGCGCTTACCGTACTTACTTACGTCAGCAGTAATTTTCGCTGGGCGAATTATCTGGAGATTCAGTACATCCCGGGCGTGGGCGAGTTGACGGTTTTTTGCGGCGCGCTGGTCGGCGCTTCGCTCGGGTTTCTCTGGTACAACGCGCATCCCGCGGAAATTTTTATGGGCGATGTGGGTTCACTTTCGTTGGGCGGAACGCTGGGCGTAATCGCGGTCATCATCAAGCAGGAAATTCTGCTCTTTTTTATCGGCGGAATTTTCGTCGTGGAAGCCTTGTCGGTGATCCTGCAGGTAGGCTCCTTCAAATTGCGCGGCAAGCGCATTTTTCGCATGGCCCCGATTCATCACCATTTTGAGCTGCTGGGCTGGAGTGAATCTAAAGTGATCGTGCGCTTCTGGATTGTGGCGCTGGTGTTCGCGCTGTTTGCGTTGACGACTCTTAAATTGAGGTAGCGGTGTGACCGGTGGATTCGAATTGCGCGGCAAGCATGTGCTGGTCATAGGGCTGGCGCGTACCGGCATCGCCACGGCGCGATTTTGCGCGGAGCACGGCGCTACGGTGACTGCCTCGGACGCGCACGCGGAGAGCGAGCTCGGCGCGGACGTTCTGAGCCTGCGCGAAGAGGGAATAAAACTTGAGCTGGGCGGATCACCGGAGAGCAGTTTGCTGAAGCAGGACCTGGTGATTCCAAGCCCGGGCGTGCCCGCCGATGCTCCGCTGCTGCAATCGGCGCGCGCCAAGGGCATCACCATTTGGAGTGAGATCGAACTGGCGGACCGTTTTCTTGAGGGGCGGTTGATTGCCATCACCGGTTCGAATGGGAAAACGACGACGACTTCACTCGTGCATCACATTTTGCGTACCGCGGGATTTTCGACCATGGTCGCGGGAAATATCGGTACTCCATTAATTTCCCGAGTGGCGCTGAGCAGCGCGGACACCATCACCGTGGCGGAGTTGAGCAGTTTTCAGCTGGAGTTGGTCGAAACGTTTCATCCGGATATCGCCGTCTTGCTGAATCTGACGCCCGATCATCTGGATCGCCACAAGACCATGGAAGCTTACACGGCGGCCAAAGCACGAATTTTTGAGAAGCAAACGGAAAGCGACTTCGCGGTGCTCAATGCAGATGATCCCGCGGCGGTGGCCCTCGCGCCCAAGCGGCCGCAGGTTTACTGGTTCAGCCGCAAGCAGCGCGTACTGCAGGGCGCGTATCTTCGCGGCGAAGAAATTGTTTTTCGCAGCAGCAAACAGGAAGAAGTGCTGCTGCGGCGCCAGGAAATTTCGCTGCCCGGCACGCACAATCTGGAAAATGTTCTGGCGGCAGTGACTGCGGCCCGGCTGGAAGGCGCGGCGGTAGCCGCTATTGCTGAGGCAGTGCGCACGTTTCCCGGGGTGGAGCATCGTCTTGAATTCGTAGCGGAAATTGGGGGAGTGCGCTACTACAACGATTCGAAAGCCACGAATGTGGATGCTACGTTGAAAGCGCTGGAAGCTTTTCCAGGAAGGATTCTGGTGATCCTGGGCGGAAAGGATAAGGGCAGCGATTATTCCGTGTTGCAAAGCGCATTGCGTGAACGAACCGTGCTGGCGTTGTTGATCGGCGCCGCGGCCGAAAAGATCGATCAGCAAATTGCGGGAAGCGTAGCGACCCAGCGCGCCGGCACGATAGAGCGCGCGGTGGAGATTGCTTCGCAAGCGGCGCGGCGTGGCGATGTGGTCTTGCTGGCGCCGGCATGCGCAAGCTTTGACCAGTTCGAAAATTTTGAGCACCGCGGAAGAGTGTTCAAGGAATTGGTGCGCAAAAGAGAACAACAATCCGCTGGTGGGGCGGCAGCTTCAACGTAGAACGAAAGGCGGGACGGTGCCAAGAAGATTGGAAAACGACCGGTGGTTGTTTGGAGTGACGCTGATACTTTGTCTCTTTGGCGCGGTGATGGTTTTTTCGGCGTCCGCGATGACCGCCGAGCAGCATTACGGGCGCGCATACATATTTTTGTTGCGGCAAGCCGCGTGGCTAGTGATCGGTTTGTTTGGAATGTTCGCCTTGATGCGCCTGGACTACCGGCGTTTGCGCCACCCCAAGGTGGTTTACACCGTGGTGGCCACGGTGTTGCTGATGCTGGTGGGAGCGTTTTTTCTGGACAAATCACACGCCACGCACCGATGGATAAAATTTGGGCCGTTTGGAATTCAACCATCGGAGCTGGCCAAGCTCGCGGTGATTTTGTACCTGGCCTGGTTTCTGGATATGAAGCGCCGCAACGCGGCCAAGATGGAATTCTGCAAAGAGGATTTTGTGCAGACAATTTTACCCGCGCTGGCGCCGATACTTCTGTGCGTGGGGGTTATTTTGCTGCAGCCCGACCTGGGCACCTCGGTCGACATCATGGTGATCGCCACCGCTGTGCTCTTTGTCGCGGGACTTTCGTGGAAATGGATTGTCTGCGGCCTGGCGGCGGCGACGCCGGTCCTTTATTTCCTGATTACCCATGTCGCCTACCGCTACGCCAGGCTCATGGCCTTTCTCAATCCTGAAAAGGACCCGCAGGGCGCGGGATTCCAGTTGTTACAATCGTTGATTGCCGTGGGCTCCGGCGGATTTAGCGGCGTGGGCCTGATGGAGAGCAAGCAAAAATTATTTTATCTGCCGGAAGCGCACACCGATTTTATTTACGCGGTGATTTGTGAAGAGTTGGGCTTGATTGGCGCGCTGCTGGTGATTGGATTATTCGTGGTGTACGGCTGGCGTGGGTTGCGCGCGGCGTTCGCTGCGCCGGATGGATTTGGACGACTGCTGGCGCTGGGAATCACCGCCATGGTGCTCAGCCAGGCCCTGATTAATTTTGCGGTGGTGCTGGGCATGGTGCCGACGAAAGGGATTCCGCTCCCGTTTGTGAGCTACGGAGGATCGAGCTTACTGGTGATGCTGTTGGCCACCGGCGTGCTCCTGAATATCAGCCAGCAAGCGACGGAGAATTAGCGTTGGGCAATTTGCTGGATGACGCGAAGAGAATTATTTTTGTGAGATCAGCGTGAAACTTTTGATCGCGGGCGGAGGCACCGGCGGACACGTGTTCCCGGCGCTGGCGATTGCGCGCGAGTGGTTATCGCGGGGGAGCGAACGGGAAGTGGTGCTGGTGGGAACAACGCGCGGAATAGAAATGAAGCTGGTGCCGCAGGCCGGCCTGCCGCTGGAGACTCTGCGCGTCGGCGGCTTGAAGGGCAAAGGCGGCAGCACGCTGGTGAAGAATCTTTTCAAACTGGCGCCCGCGATGCTGGATGCTTCGCGGGTGCTGAGCAAGCACAAGCCGGTGGCGGCTTTTGGTGTGGGAGGCTATGCGGCGGGGCCGATGCTGCTCACGACATGGATGCGCGGCGTGCCAAACGTAATTTTTGAGCCCAACGCCGAGCCGGGCTTCACGAATAAAACTCTGGCGCGAATCTCGAAGCGCATTGCCACCGGCTACGAAATCTCTGCGCGCGCGTGGGGAGCTAAAGCGGTGGTCACCGGCTGCCCGGTGCGCCCGGAGTTTCTGGCGATTGCGCCGCGCGTCCCTGGAAGGCCGCTGCGGCTGCTGATCACGGGCGGAAGTCAGGGAGCGTTACCGGTGAATCGCGCATTTGTTGACGCCATGGACGCGCTGGCGTCGCGAAAAAACGAATTGAGCATCGTGCACCAGACCGGCGAACGCGATTACGACGCGGTCCGTACCGGTTACGCGCGGCGTGAAATTCTTGCCGAAGTCGTGCCTTTCCTCAACAACATGCCCGAGCGTTTCGAATGGGCGGACATCATCGTGTGCCGCGCCGGAGCGATTACCGCTGCGGAAGTTGCCGCCGCGGGACGAGCTGCAGTTTTTATCCCGTTCGGGCGCGCCACGGACAGCCACCAGCTCCGCAACGCGCAGGAAATGGCCAAAAACGGCGCGGGTCGGGTGATTACCGAGCCGGAGCTGAGCGGCGATCGGCTCAGTAAAGAAATTTTTGCGCTACTCGATAATCCCGAGGAGATCAAGCGCATGGGCGCGGCCGCCCGCGGACTTTCGCGGCCGCAAGCTACACGCGACATTGTGGATTTAATCGAAGAAGCCGCCGGAATCAGCAAAACGCAGGGAAATATCCGAGCGGCGGGTGTGAGTGCGACAAAACAGAGCGCGCATGCGAATGAAGCAACTCAGGAAGTGACCCGATGATGGTGAGCTTCCGCAATTTTCAGCGTATTCACCTGGTGGGCATCGGCGGCATTGGTATGAGCGGAATCGCCGAGGTGCTGCTGACACTGGGCTATTCGGTTTCGGGTTCAGACAGCAAGCCTTCGCCGATTACGGAACGCCTCGCCAAGCTGGGCGCGACGATTTTCGATGCGCACGAAGCTGTAAACGTAGACGGCGCACACGTGGTGGTGACGTCCTCGGCCATCAACTCCAGCAATCCGGAAATTATCGAAGCGCACAAGATGAAAATCCCGGTTATCCCGCGCGCCGAAATGCTTGCGGAACTCATGCGCCTTAAATATGGGATTGCTGTCGCTGGGGCGCACGGTAAAACCACCACCACCTCCATCGTGGCCTCCGTTTTGGCGGCTGCGCACCTCGATCCCACTTTCGTCATCGGCGGCCGCGTAAACCAGGCGGGCACCACCGCGAAACTGGGCAAGGGTGAATATTTTGTGGTGGAAGCGGACGAAAGCGACCGCAGTTTTCTACTTCTAGCGCCAGTGGTCGCGGTAGTCACCACCATCGATCGCGAGCATCTCGATCAATACACTTCCCTCGAAGACATTCAGGACGCCTTCATCCAATTTGTAAATCGCGTGCCCTTTTATGGCGCCGCGATTCTTTGCCTAGATGAGCCCAACGTGCAGGCCATCATCCCGCACGTGAAGCGGCCCATCATTACTTACGGCACGTCCAGCCAGGCTGACCTGGTCATTAGCGACATAAAACTGGAAGGACTGGTCAGCGAGTTCACCCTGACCTTTAAGGGAGAAAATCTCGGCAGCTTCCGTCTGATGCATCCTCCCGGAATTCACAACGTGCGCAACGCCGCGGCCGCGGCTGCGGTCGCGCTGTATTTGAATGTTCCGGTGCAGCTAATCCGCGACGGGTTGGTGAAGTTTTCCGGTGTGGGGCGGCGCTTCGACATCAAGGGGGTCGCCAACGACATCACCGTGATTGATGATTACGGCCATCACCCCGTGGAAATTCGCGCCACCCTGGAAGCGGCAAAAATCTGCAAATTTGATCGTTTGCTGGTGCTCTTTCAGCCCCACCGTTTTTCGCGTACTCAACATTTGTGGGACGAGTTCTGCCGCGCGTTCAATCTCGCCGACGTCCTGGTGCTCACCGATATTTATCCCGCCAGCGAAACTCCGATCGCGGGAATCACGAGCGACGCCCTGGCCAACGCCATACGCAAAGCCGGACACAAGCACGTTCACTATTTCCCGACGGTTCAGGCCGGAGTGGAATGCCTGTTGAAAGAAGCGCAAGCCGGCGACGCCATCCTGACCATCGGCGCGGGCAGCATCAGCCGCGCCAGCAACGAAATTCTCGCGGCACTGCGAGCGGAGCTTCCGGCGGAACATGCGCGTTGAAGACCAAAAAATCCTGGCGGCGCTCAAGGATCTGCGTGTCGAACTGAAGCCGGGCGCTTCGCTGGCCGAGATCACCTATCTTGGCATCGGCGGCACCACCGACCTCCTGCGCCTCACCCGCCATGAATCCATTCCCGACGTCGTAAAACTTCTGGAAGCGAACGCGATCCCCTTCAAATTTATCGGCGGCGGCTCCAACCTGCTGGTTATTGATAGCGAACTGCCGTGGGTGGTGCTGCAACTGGCGCAACCAGACCCTGACGTGGTCATCGAAGGAAATCTCGCGATGGTGGACGCCTCCGCGGACCTGGGCCGCACTGTAACGATGTGCGCCAAACACGACCTTGGCGGGATGGAAGGGCTCATCGGCGTCCCGGGCACGGTGGGAGGCGCGCTGCGCATGAATGCGGGCGCGTATGGAATCCAGATTGGAACCTACGTGCGCGAGGTCAAAGTGTATCGCGCCGCGGCACGAGCCATAGAAATCCTCAAGGGCGATCAAATTTCTTTTGAATACCGGCATACATCGTTTGCGCCGGATGATATGATGCTCGCGGTGAAGCTGGAACTTCCCTCCAAAGCATTCCGCGAAATTCTCCAAGGGATTCGTATCTGCAACGAAAAACGGCGGGCCAGTCAGCCGCTGGGCCAAAAAAGCGCTGGATGCATTTTCAAAAATCCTGCTGGTGCCTCTGCCGGACGCATGATTGATGAGCTGGGCCTGAAGGGCTTATCCGTCGGGGATGCGCGCGTCAGCGACCGCCACGCCAATTTCTTCGTCAACGCCGGAAAAGCGTGCGCCGCGGATATGCTCGCGCTGATCGCTGACGTTCGCGAAAGGGTGCATAAAGCTTACGGGTTCGAACTGGAAAACGAGGTGGTGGTATGGAACGCATAAAAACCATCTCGCGCAAATCGGGAGTTCAGGCGGAAACGTACAGGGCGGAACTGCTGGCCGACGAAGAGCCGCGCTACCTCCGCAGGCAGAAGCCGGTCGAGATTCGCCGCAAAAAATTCGCAGGGCGTGGCTGGTCATTTTACCGGCGCGTGGCCATTTTGAGTGTGGCGGGTATTGCCAGTGTGTCCGTGGTCGTTGGCGGCGTACGATTTCTCCTATTCTCTCCGCAATTCGCGCTGGCCAAGCCGGACCAGATTGACCTCACCGGAAACAAAATTGTGACCCGCGAAGCGGTGCTGAAACAATTTTTGCAAGATCGCCACAAAAGCGTTTTGCATATCCCGTTGGACACGCGCCGCAGCGAGCTGGAGCAATTGCCCTGGGTAGAGTCCGCGAGCGTGCACCGCATCCTCCCGAATCGCATTCGGGTGGATCTGGTGGAGCGCACCCCCATCGCGTTTGCGCGCGGCGGAAACCAGCTGTATCTGATTGACGCGCACGGCGTGATTCTGGATCGCCCTCAAGGCGAAGATTGGCATTTCCCCATCGTCAGCGGAGTTTCCGAAGAGTTGCCGCGCGACCAGCGCGAAGCGCGCATGCAGAGTTATCAGGATTTCATGAAGGCCATTGACCTGGTGCGCTCAGGTTCTTCCGACCAGGTCAGCGAAATTGATCTGGCTAGTACGCGAGACTTGCGCGCCGTAATGACCGGCCTCGCTGGGCCAACCGATTCGCAAGCGGTGACCATTCATTTCGGGGCGGGAGACTTCACCGCCAAATATCGCATGCTGGCGGAAAATTTTTCGCAGTGGCAAGCCAACGCCGGACGCGTGCAGTCCATAGATTTGCAGTACTCACGGCAAGTAATTTTAAATCCCGACTCCAGCGCGGGCGTGGCCGTGGCCAAGGCCCGGTAATAGACATCAATAAATGTAGCGCCAGGAAACGGACAGGAAACAAGGCAGGAGTGGCAATTTGAGCAAGCGAGATAAATACGTCATCGGGCTGGACATCGGCAGCACAAAAACTTGCGCGCTCATCGCGGAAATTGACGAAGAGCAGGTGAAATTTCTAGGTTTGGGCGCGGCCGAATCAAAAGGCTTGCGCAAAGGCCTGATCGTGAACCTCGATTCCACGGTCAGCTCCATTCGACGCGCCGTGGAAGAAGCCGAAAGTGTCGCGAACGTGCCCGTGGAATCCGCGGTCATCGGCGTGGCGGGAAATCATGTGCGCGGTGTGAACAGCCGCGGCGGAATCACTCTGGGTCCGCGGCAGCGCGATATTGATCGCGAAGACGTTCGCCGCGCCATTGATGCGGCGCGAAATATTTCGTTGCCGGAAGATCGCGAAGTGCTGCACGTACTTCCCCACGAATTTCGCGTGGATGCCCAGGAGGGCATACGCGACGCCGTCGGGATGGTAGGCCACCGCCTGGAAGCGAATGTGCACGTGGTCACTTCCTCGGTCGCGGCGACGCAGAATCTGGTCACTGCCGCGAACAAGGCCGGAATTCTCATCAGCGACACGGTGCTGGAGCCGCTGGCCTCTGCGGAATCGTGCCTGACGCAGGATGAGCGCGATTTGGGCTGCTGCCTGCTGGACATTGGCGGTGGCACGACCGAGGTAATTGTTTACGGTGGCGGAGTCGTCCGCCACACCAGCGCGGTACCCATTGGCGGCGACCACTTTACGAATGATTTGGCTGTCGGCTTGCGCACTCCCATTCCGGAAGCCGAAAAAATTAAGCGGCGCAACGGTTGCGCCACTTCCGCGCTCTTGCGCGAAGACGGCGCCATCGAAATTGCCAGCGTAGGCGACCGCCCGCCACGCACGATTTTTGCGCGCATGCTGACGGACATCATCGAGCCGCGCGCGATGGAATTGTTGGCCATGATTCGCGACGATTTGCGGCGTGCCGGGCTGGAAACGCAAATCCCCGCGGGATTCATTTTGTGCGGCGGCGGCGCGCGCCTGCACGGCTTCGATGAATTGATCGAGCAGTCGCTGCACCTCCCGGTGCGCATCGCGGAGCCCAAAGGTTTGGCTGATCTGCCGGAGTTGGTGGCCCAGCCGGAATATGCAACCGTAATTGGATTGGTGATGTACGGCGCGAGGGCGCGGCGCAACAGCCCGCAGCGTGCCGGAAATCTGGTATCTAAATTGAAAGCCATGTTTGCCGGGGCCTCGTGACCCTGCCTCAACGCTGCGCGGCGAATGTGGAGAATGTCGAGGGAGTATGCCAATAAAAGAGCAAGGAATCCGGATGAGCTTCAGCGAGGAGCTGCAGCCGGCAAAAATAAAAGTTATCGGAGTGGGGGGCGGCGGGTGCAACGCCGTCAACCGCATGATTCGCGCCAAGGTGGAAGGCGTGGAGTTCATCACCGCCAACACCGATCTGCAGGCGCTGAAGCTGTCGCAAGCTCCGGTAAAGTTACAACTGGGCGCGAAACTGACCAAGGGGCTGGGCGCGGGTGCCAATCCCGAGGTGGGCCGCAAGGCCGCTTTGGAAGATACCGAGAAAATTATCGAGGCGCTGGAAGGCTCCGACATGATTTTCATCACCTCGGGGCTCGGCGGAGGCACCGGCAGCGGCGCCGCGCCAGTAGTCGCTTCGCTCGCCAGCGAATTGGGCGCTTTGAGTGTGGCGGTAGTCACCAAGCCATTCGCGTTTGAAGGCAAGCGCCGCATGATGCAGGCGGAACAGGCGCTGGAAGAATTAATCGGCGCGGTCGACACCGTAATTGTCATTCCCAACGAGCGTTTGATGGAAACTGTCGAACGGGGCACCAGTTTTTTTGACGCCTTCCGCATCGCCGACGACATTCTGCGGCAGGCAGTGCAGGGAATTTCGGACATCATAACCGTACCCGGCATCATCAATCGCGACTTTGCAGACGTGAAAGCGATTATGTCCGGCCAGGGCTACGCGGTGATGGGCACCGCGGTGGCCACCGGCACGAATCGCGCCGTGGATGCCGCCAATCGGGCCATTGCCAGCCCCCTGCTGGAAGACAATTCGATTCAAGGCGCGCAGGGCATTCTCATCAACATCAGCGGCAGCTCCAGCTTGACCCTGCATGAAGTGCACGAAGCGAGCAGCGTCATCCAGAAGGCAGCGCACGAACATGCCAACATTATTTTCGGCGCGGTGCAGGACGACGCCATGAAAGACACCATCAAAATTACGGTAATCGCCGCAGGCTTCAAGGACGCCAACAAAAAGAACACCCACCAGCGGCCGTCATTCCTCGCCAAAACCTGGAAGGCCGCTCCAGAAGTGCAGGAAGTGCAGATTTCCCAGCAAATCCAGGAAGAACCCCCGCCACCGCCAGCCGCCCCGGTCGTGCATCACGTGCAGGTGCAGCAGCCAGTGCGTGAAGTTCGCAACGAAGTGCAAATTGACGACTTGGATGTCCCAACGTTCCTACGCCGCCAGGCCCAAAAAGCCGGCGCGTAGCAGACAGCGGCGACTTGCGCACTTGGCCGTGAACCGGTTCCGCAGTTTGCAAATTTGAAAAAGGGCGCGGATGTCCGCGCCCTTTTCTCATCCTGCCTTTTTTCCGATCTACCAACTCCCGAAGCTTTGTATTTCCGAAACCGGCCGCCATCATCAGGCGGGTCAGGAACTGCTTTTCGTTTAGCCGCCCACCGCCCGCAGCTTATCAACCAATTCCCGCACACCGCGTTCAAACGCAACGTAGTCCCTCCGCGGATAGGGAAGTAAGCCACTCAATCCCGAATGGAATTCCCTCGCGCCAGTAGCGGTGACCAACCGCGAAATATTCTCTGAGGTAATGCCCGCGCCCGGTACGATCGTAATTCGACCCGCCGCAGCGGCCCCGAGTTCGGCGATGACCTTCGCGCCTTCTAACGCGCTCTTTGCCCCGCCGGAGGTGAGAATCCGCGTCGCCCCTGTTTGAATGACGTCTTCCAACGCTTGCGAGAGTTCGGAAGTTTCATCGAACGCGCGATGGAACGTGACCGGCAAAGGATGAGCAGCGGTAACGAGTTGCCGGGTGCGCTCGATATCCACACATGCCTCGCGCCGCAGAACTCCAAGCACGACTCCGTTCGCGCCGCCGGACTTTGCCAACGAGATGCTGGTTTTCATCTCCTCGAATTCGGCCGCCGAGTAAACAAAATCACCGGCACGCGGCCGAATCATGACGAAAATCGGCACGTGAAGGCATTCTCGCGCGGTTTTAAGTAGCTCAGCGGAAGGAGTAACGCCGCCCAGATGCAACTCCCCGCACAACTCGATGCGGTCCGCACCTGCGCGTTGCGCAGCTTCGGCGGCCGCAAGGCTTTCAACAGCAATTTCGAGCAGGGCAACAGTCTTCACGATGAATGAAGATCATCTTAACGCCTGGCTGCGGAATCTTTCGATGCGATGTTCAGATCCAGGCGAGGGACGCGAAGGTAGTGATCGACGCGCAGCCGAGGGCGATCCCGAGGACCATGCCGGCCAAGACGTCACTGAGGAAATGCATGCCCAGCACGATGCGAGAGAACCCGATGCTGACCGCCAGAAAAAACAGCGTACCTTCCAGACCAGTATAAAAATAGCTGAGCACCAGCGCGATGGAAAATGCCGTCATGGTGTGGCCGGAGGGAAAAGAGAATTTGTCGGGCGGTAAAACTGTAGACCAGCAGTGCGGTTCAAACTGGCATGGACGCATGCGATGACTAAGGTGCTTGAGAGCTTTAAAAACAGCCACGCCCGTAAGTGCGGCCACCCCGGCGGCTCCCACGGCCGCCACACGCTGCGGGCCGCCCCAGGTCAGCAGCATGAACGCCAATCCATACCACAAACAGCCATCCCCCAGGAGCGTGGATAGAATCATCCAGATGCGAAACCATCGCGGCGCACGCCAACGGTTCATCTGCCGCATGACGCGATGATCGCGGCTTTCGATGAAACCCCACAGCATGCGCGTTACAGTCATGGCCTACCTCATGCGGAAGCGCTCAACTCCAACTCCATATTTAATTCCGCGCTGTGAGCCAGCGAAGAGCCCAAAGATTCAGGTGAAACTCCAAATGAAAAATGTTCAGGAAACGAATCATTAGCACGCGGCGCGACGTCCCACAAAAGCCGGGCGCGTTTTTCAGATTGGCGCATATGCGCCGACCATTTCCTGCAAAATAAAATCTCATTCATCCAATGTCCGGCGGTGAAGAAGGGCACCAGCGCCGCGAGCGGAGAATAGCCAAGGTCCACGGCTTGTCGCGCACCAGCGAGTTGACGACGCTGAAAACATCGGCGGTCAGTTTGAAGTAGCCGCCATGCACGCCGTGAATGCGTCCGTGGCCCTGTAGAATTCCGGCGAAGAATTCGTCCACGGTGCGAGCGCCAGGAACCTCTGTATGCGTAAGTCCGGCTCCCGCGAGGGTATGAGAATCGCTGCCGGCGATGGCCACCTTTCCAAAACGGGCAGAGAGCTCAGCGGCGCTGGAGTTGGCGTGGGCGCACATATGTCGGAATCGTACTCGGCAACTTTCGTCAGGTGGCCGCTGGCGTTCTGGCGATGCTCGAACCGGCGACCCTGGCGCGCCTGAAAAGAAACGTAAAGGCGCTGAATAATCGCGCGCTATTTGAAATTCCGGAAATCCTTGCCGGCATAATGGCCAAAGCGGAAAAAGTTGAAAACGGAGATCGTGTCGGCGGACCCCGGCTCGAAGTCTATCCCTAGAGAAGAAATCAGTACAACAACTCGGCGTGCTCAGCGTGATCGGGGCGCCGAAATCGCGGACCTGCGCCGGACTTGTCGGCCGGAGTCTGAAACCGCGGTTTCATGCAGGTAGTCGCCAGCCACTGCACGGCGCGTTTTTTGGTGTCACACATTTTGGTGCAGCCGCGCCGGGCCAAGGCCTCGTGGCAATGGCAGTAGCAACCGGCGGCGGGCACGTTGCGCAGCCGCGCGGGCAAGTCGGCATATGCGGCGGCCGCAAGTGTGGCCATCAACGCAACACTTGCGAGGATGTGCCGATACCACGAGCGGAGAGAGGGAAGCCGGCTCATGGGGCATAGTGGGACTGTTGCGAGAAAAAACCCATAGATCGGGCGGAACCCTGGCGGTCATTACTAAGGTCCTAGAACCCGACTAAGAATCGAAAATTGGCGATTCCCACGGAATCGTTCCATAACGATTCGTAGAGTCAAACCGGGAAAATGTGGTGATCCGGCAGCTTGAACTAAATACAAGATTAAAAGTGGCTTAGTCCAGATTTTCTGGCGATTGCAATGGCGGCGCACATGCAACATCCCGGTGAGTAGGCGCGTTTTTACATGACGATATGTAAAAGGCGGTGAGCGAGGGGGAAGGGGCTTGCTCACTGTTTTTCGCAGATCGTTCCCACCTGCCTCTGAGAGGGAAGCTGGATGGATGACCCCACGCGCCGGTGTGAAAACGACACTGGCAATGGAACGCGCCTTCTCGGGGCTCCCGGTCCCAAGCGGGAGCCCCACTTTTTTGTGGGGCTCGAAAACTTCAGCCTTGTTTTTGCATTCCTCCCCCCGTTGTTGAAGCCTAGAAAAAATCCCAGCCACAGAAAGTCGAGATTTTCCTGCCTGGCACAACCTTGCCCATAAATCGCTCACTGCACCGCCTTTATTTTCTGCAAATTTTCTCGTAACCTCCTGCCGCAGCGCCTATCCAAATTAAGTGAGAGGTCAACACCAGCGAAAGGAGCAGGCACCATGGAACCACGGCTCGATTTCACCAAACATTCAACGGAAGGCTTGAATGCGCTATATGCGATGGAGAAGTATTTGTCGAAGTGCGGCTTGGAGCATACGCTCATGCATCTGGTAAAAATGCGGGCCTCGCAAATCAACGGCTGCGCATACTGTTTGGACATGCATTCCAAAGACGCACGGGCGCTGGGCGAAACCGAGCAGCGCTTGTACGCGCTAAACGCCTGGCGGGAAACGCCATTTTTCAATGAACGCGAGCGGGCCGCTCTGGCGTGGACGGAAACGGTCACGCTGGTTTCCCAGACGCACGTCCCGGACAGCGCCTACGAAGAGGCGCGAAAGCAATTCAGCGAAAAAGAATTGGTGGATTTGACCTACCTGGTGGCTTCGATCAATTCGTGGAACCGGCTGGCAATTTCGCTGCGCGCGGTGCCGGGTACCTACAAGTCGTCGGCCGCGACAGCGGCTGCGAAGAGTTCCTGATTCGTTGCCAACTAGGTGGCGGGAATAATTTCGCTGCCGGATTGCGGAACAATATTGGTGACGGCGATGTTGGCGCCCGCCAGCGCGGCCACTACCTGGCTCTGGCGCAGGCGCGAAGCGTCGTACTCAAAGGTGACTTGGTTCTTAGCTTCGTCGTGTCGGAAGCGCCGCAGCCCATAAACGTTGGCGAATTCGCCCAGGGCGTGGAGTTGTTCGCGCGTGAGCGAGGATTGCAATTGGAACGTTAATTCCACAAGTGTCATGGCAGGAATTATACCAGCGTGGGCAGATTTCACGCATGCCGCCCGCCGGAATTTGCTTCTCAACCCAATGTAACCGCGATTCATCTAACATAGTGCAATGGCTGACGGCCGGGACCCTCTAAAAATTCAAAACAACGCATTGCCTGTGCTGGGCGCGGGTGTGCGCGAAAAGGATCCGGTTTGCGGGATGAGCGTGGAGCCCAGCAAAGCCGCCGCCGCTTTTGAGTTTGCCGGCAACAACTACTACTTCTGCTCCAAACGCTGCGCCGAGCGCTTTGCTGCCGAGCCGCAGAAATTTTTGGCAGCGCCGGGAAGCGCCGGCATGGACAGCTCCCACGCGGCCACACGCTCTGACAAGGGCGCCCATGGCAGCGGTCCCGCGACAGAAATCGCTGTCACCGCCAAAGCCGCGAAATATACCTGCCCCATGCATCCGGAAATCGTGCAGATCGGCCCCGGCTCGTGCCCGACTTGCGGGATGGCGCTGGAGCCCATGGAAGTGCTCGCGGTCGCCGAAGCCGATCCGGAGTACGAATCCATGTCGCGCCGGTTGTGGATTAGTGCCGCGCTTTCGATTCCGCTGCTGGTAATTGCCATGGGCGGGCACCTGCTGCCGGTCCATTGGGCGGCGGCAACGCGAAACTGGATTGAATTGGCGCTGGCCACACCCGTGGTGCTGTGGGGTGGCTGGCCATTTTTTGAACGTTTCTGGATGTCGCTGGTGCGCCGCAGTCCCAACATGTTCACGCTGATCGGATTGGGAACAGGCGCGGCGTACCTTGATAGCCTGTTCGCCACAATTTTCCCGCAAATTTTTCCTGCGTCGTTTCTGGATAAGGACGGCGCGCCGCCGGTTTACTTCGAGGCCGCGGCGGTGATCGTGACGCTGGTGTTGCTGGGGCAGGTTTTGGAGTTGCGCGCGCGACAGAAAACCAGCGGAGCGATTCGCGCGTTGCTGCATCTGGCGCCGCAGCAGGCGCACTTGGTGGCCTCCGATGGCGGCGAGCAGGATGTCGCGCTAAATCAGGTCATGCGCGGAGATCGTTTGCGCGTACGTCCGGGCGAGCGCGTGCCCACGGATGGTGTGGTGCGCGAAGGCGAAAGCGCCGTGGACGAAAGTATGCTAACCGGTGAGCCCATGCCTGCAGAGAAATCCCCGGGTGACCTGGTGACCGGCGGCACGCTGAACGCCAGCGGCAGCTTCGTGATGGAAGCGCAGCGCGTCGGCAGCGAAACCATGCTCGCGCACATCGTGAAGCTGGTGACCGAAGCGCAACGCAGCCGCGCGCCCATGCAGCGGCTGGCCGATAAAGTGGCCGGATATTTTGTCCCCGCTGTAGTCGCTGCGGCCGCCCTCGCCTTTGTGGCCTGGGCGCTCGTCGGGCCCCAGCCGCGATTCGCACACGCTCTGGTCAGCGCCATCGCGGTTCTGATTATCGCGTGTCCATGCGCGTTGGGGCTGGCTACTCCCATCTCCATCATGGTGGCGGTGGGCCGTGGCGCGCACGCTGGCGTCCTCATTCGCAGCGCCGAAGCGCTGGAAACGCTGGCCAAGGTGGACACGCTGGTCATCGATAAAACCGGGACGCTTACGGAAGGGAAGCCGCAGCTGAACGCGGTCGCGGCGGCCGGAGGGAGCAAGTACACGGCGGACGCGTTGTTGTCACTGGCGGCCAGCCTGGAGCGTTCGAGCGAGCACCCCTTGGCGCGCGCGATCGTGCAGGCAGCCAATGAAAAGAAGCTGCCTCTGGCGGAGCCGGAAAACTTTAAGGCCACACCGGGCGGAGGAATTGAAGGCACGCTGCTGGGCAAAAACGTAATTGTCGGCACGGAAAAATTTCTGCAGGCGCGTAAGGTCGAATTCTCACTGGCGGCATTTGCGGCGGTGTTGCCCGATGACTCCGCCACTCGCGTATATGTAAGCGTCAACGGAAGAACCGAGGGCCTGATTTTGCTTAGCGATAAAATCAAATCCTCGGCGGCAGATGCATTGCGCGACCTCCGTGCGGAAGGATTGCGCATCGTGATGCTGACAGGCGACCGTCGCGAAACGGCCGCCCGGGTCGCCTCTCAACTAGGGATCGAAGAAGTGGAAGCTGAAGTCCAGCCCGAAGGCAAAGGCGACATCGTGAAACGGCTGCGCGCCGAAGGGCGCATCGTGGCCATGGCCGGCGACGGCATCAATGACGCTCCCGCGCTGGCCGCCGCCCACGTGGGTATCGCCATGGGCACCGGCACGGACGTGGCTATGGACAGCGCGGGCATCACGCTCGTGAAGGGCGACCTCCGCGGCATCGTCCGCGCGCGTCGCTTGAGCCGCGCCACCATCGGCAACATCAAACAAAATCTGGCATTCGCATTTTTGTACAACGCGCTGGGCGTCCCAATCGCGGCAGGAATTTTTTATCCGCTATTCGGCTGGCTGCTAAGCCCCATGCTGGCCAGTGCCGCGATGAGCTTCAGCTCCGTGTCAGTAATCGCCAACGCGTTACGCCTGCGCAAAGCCCCGCTGTAGCCAACTTAGTAACGCGAACATCTCGTTCGAGGGTGCGCAAACGCGGAATAATTTGTCAGTCCGAGCTTGCTGCGTCCACCAGGGTGAGGAACGTTCTTCTGCTCATTCGCTGCTGAAACTAAACGTTCCGTACCGACTTCGAGCTAAGGAGCGCTTGAAAGTCCGGATCGTCGTGCAGGCAGGCGAGGTCGGGGTCGCGCGCCGCCCAATCGAGATTGGGAAAGCCGATGTCTTTTGCTTTGCGCAGCAGGTCAAGCGCTTCTTTTTTCTGATTGAAAATTCCGTAAATGCACGCGGAGTTGTAAATAATATTGCTGTCGTTAGGCCGCATGGCCAGCACCATGTTTACTTCGCGTAGCGCGGCATCGCGCTGCCCCAGAATGGCGTAGTTGTTGGCCAGCATGCCCCGGGCGCGAGTATCGTCGGGAACCACTTCCACCTGCTGCTCCACTACCCGCGTCCAGGTCCGGCGCAGATCGCGCGCCACATCTTTCCGGCCCATTTTTTCCAGCGAATAAATGAAAGGGATAAAAACGTTGTAATCGTCGCCTGCCGCCTGGATGGCGCCTTCAGCAAGATCGGCGGCTTCCTGAAAACGGTCGGTGGCGAAAAGCGCCTGGCCGAGCGACCAATACGCGCCTTCACAGTCCGGCTTGCGCGCGATGGCCTTGCGGGCGAACTCAATGCACGGCTCATAGTTGCGCTGGGCCCAGGCAATGCGCGCGTGAGCGGCGAAAGATTCAGGAAGGTCCGGCTCCAGGTCCATCACGCGCTTGCCGGCTGCTTCACCGCGTTCGATCCAGCGATTGTCGTGGCCATACCAATCGTGAAACAAGCCGCAGACGTTGGCCAGCCCCGCGTGCGCCAGCGCAAACTTCGGATCAATGCGAATGGCGCGCTCGTACATTTCCATGGCCAGTTCCAGATCCGCGCGATTCACGCGGCGGGCGTAGCTGCGGCCGCGCAGGTAATAGTCGTACGCTTCCACATTTTTTGTGGGCTTGGCGGCGATAGCTTTCTGCTCTTGCGGAGAAAGCGTGATGCGGAAAGCCTGCGCAATGGCCCGCGCGATTTCGTCCTGCACTTCGAAAACATCTTCCATTTCGCGGTCGTAGCGTTCAGCCCACAGCGCGTGGCCGGTGCGCGTTTCGATAAGCTGCGCACTGATGCGCACACGATTCCCAGCGCGCCGCAGGCTGCCGCCCAGTACGTACGCCGCGGTCAAATCGTGCCCCACCTGCGGCGCCGTGACCGACTTGTCCCTATACTGCGCAACAGCCGGGCGCGGAAATACCCGCAGGTCTTTTACCTTGGAAAGCTCCGTGATGATGTCCTCAGTCATGCCATCGCGAAAGTATTCATCTTCTTTGGCGCTGCTGAGGTTTTCGAAATAAAGCACTGCGACGGATTTTTCGGTCTTGGCGTGGGTGACGGAACCGCTGTCTTCCTTTGTGGCGGAAGGAGCGGATTTGCGAGCGCCGACCCCCGCGGCGGAATCCAGATCGCGCTTCAGGCGCTTCAGATCCGTGCGCATTTCCGCGGCGGCCTGGTAGCGCATATCGCGATCTTTCTCCAGTGCTTTGGAGATGACGCGCTCCAGTTCATTGGGCAATTCCGGATTGATCTGCTGAATGCTTCGCGCTTCTTTGTGCAGGATGGCGTCGAAAATCAGCGCGGAAGTGCTGCCATCGAAAGCCATCTTGCCGGTGGTCATCTCGTAAAGCACCACGCCGAAGGAAAATAAATCGGTGCGCGCATCCAGCGGTTCGCCGCGCGCCTGCTCAGGCGACATGTATGCGATGGTGCCTAGTGTGGAGCCAGGGCTGGTCAGCAGATCAGCGGCGGTAGCCATGGAACCGGCCGAGGACAGCACACTGTCGAGACGGTCGTGCTGCGATAGCAGCTTGGCCAGTCCGAAATCGAGAATCTTTATCTGGCTTCGCTGCGTGATGAAAAGATTGGCGGGCTTGATGTCGCGATGCACGATGCCGCGAGTGTGCGCTGCGTCCAGCGCGTCGGCGATCTGAATGCCAAATTCCAGAACATCATCAAGCCGCAGCGGCCCGCTTGAGCTGCGATGCTTCACGGTCTCGCCTTCGAGCAATTCCATGGCGATGAAGGGTCGATGGTCCTTCTCGTCCACTTCGTAAATGGTGCAGATGTTGGGATGGTTGAGGGCTGAGGCCGCACGCGCTTCCCGCTGGAAGCGTTCCACAGCCGACGGATCGGCATGCATGCCTTCCGGCAGAAATTTCAACGCCACTCCCCGGCCCAGCTTGGTGTCTTCCGCCCGATAGACGACGCCCATTCCGCCGCCGCCGATTTTTTCCTGAATGCGATAATGAGAGATAGTTTGGCCGGTCATGAAGGGAAGCAATCGTAGAAGTTGGCTCGAGCCCTGTCAACCGCACAGCCGATGCGCAGCAGTATTGTTATTTCTGCGCTGAAGCCCGTCAGTGTGACGCTTTGGGGAGCGCCCTCCGATACCCGGCAAGCAGGTCAGCGAGAATCCAAGACGCTCCGGCAATTTCGAACGTCTCGGCGATCTCGCTCCAATTGGAATGACTATGAGGATTCGCAACCACCAGCGGCACCCACACCAGCACACCAAAGCCCATGATCATCGCGGTTAGCAGACGGCTGGCGAGAAGTGCCTTCAGATTTAAAAGCAGAGCCACGGCCGCGAGCGCGAACAAAACTGTTGTCGCCAGCGCCCAGAACCTCTGGCTCGGCGGGATCCACTTAGGGACCAGCTGGGCCGTTGGCTTGAGATAAAACGCCTGTTCAAGGGCGAACGAAGCGACGCACAGGCCCAGCAGGGCGCGGCCAAGGCGACGCACCTTTTCCGGCGGCCATACCGACGACCAGCCGGCATAGAGCATCGCCGCTCCGGACAACACAGCCAACTGCTCGAAGAAATTGCCCCAGCTGTTGTAGACCTTCGGAGCCGCGACAATTCCGGGCACCGTAATCAGCACAAAGACGAGACCAGCCGCACCCAGGATGGCCGCGCCCGCCTTCACACTCGAATGGAACTGCACCAGGGCGCCACCAACGATCAAAGCGGCCGCTGCGGCATAGACAAAATAGCCCAGTTGATGCCCGTTCGGATTGTCATGCCACGCCAGCGTGATGACGCCAAAGGCCAACGCTGCTGCGCCATACACATGACGCCCGAGCCTGGAGTTCGGTGCTGCTGTTGATGCGGTCATTGTTTGTAGCCGCTAAGCTTGCCCAACGATGCGTCGTCACGCGAGGGCAGCACCAGGCGCCAATGCCAGCCGCGACCGTTAAGACTACTACTTCCAGCCAAAACGACCATAGATGTGATGCCAGCGCAGCGCCGATCAAACTCGCCGGCGGGGAGCATGCCACGCCCCCCAAGAACCGAAGTCCGTCAACTTCGTCTAAGAAGGCGCGGGCTGGAACAATTTCCTGCTGTGGTGCGTATTGATGTGCAGGTGGCCGGGCCGAGCCACGGTCGCGAGGGTCTTTATGTCACTCAACGGGAACGCGTTAACCAACGGAAAGAGCGGAAAAAAGAGGCGTCGCCGGATCATCTGGCTGGTCGCGATCTTGGTGGTGCTTGCCGCAGGCGGCTATGGCGTAATGGCCGCGCTGCGTCCCAATCGCGCGATAGACCCGTCGAAGCTGGCTACCGTCGAGCGCGGCGATCTGGCGCGCGTAGTGGTGGCGACAGGGAAAATCCAGCCGTTATCGAAGGCCGAAATCAAATCGAAGGCCAGCGGCATCGTGAAAAAGATTTATGTGGATTACGGCGACCGCGTGAAGACTGGCCAGGTCCTGGCGGAACTCGACAAGGTGCAACTGGAAGCGGCGCAGCGCGCGGCCAAGGCTAATCTGCAGGCTGCCGAAGCGGCTCGAAACTCAGCCATGGCCGCGCTGGAGCGCAACAAGGTGGATGCCGAGGGGCCCGACGTGCCGTTCATGAAGCTCAACCAGGAGCGCGCGGAGCACGAGTTCAAAGAAGGCGTGGTGTCGAAGTCGGTGGTCGAGGATGCGCAGAAAAATTATCAGCTGGCGGTGAACAAGCAGGCCAGCGCGCAGGCTTCACTGGCCGTTGCTCGCGCAGAAATCGCCAAGGCCGAAGGCAACGTGGCGCAGTCGCGCGCGGCGCTCGATAACGCGGAAGAAGATCTGCGCAACTCGACGATAGTGAGCCCTATTGATGGCCTGGTACTGTCGCGCGACGTGAACGTCGGCGACGCGGTCAGCTCCATCCTGATTCTCGGTTCGCAGGCCACGCCCGTCATGACTCTCGGTGATGTCAGCGAAGTTTACGTCCAGGGAAAAGTGGACGAAGCCGATATCGGCAAGGTTTATCTTAATCAGCCGGCGCGCATCGTGGTCGAGTCCTTCAAAGACAAAAAATTCACCGGCAAGGTCACTAAGATTTCTCCCTTGGGCAAAGAGAAGGACAACGTGACGACCTTTGAAGTGCGAGTCTCCATTCAAAACTCCACGCTGGAATTGAAGGCCAACATGAGCGCCAATGCGGAAATCATGCTGGAAGAAAAGAAAAACGTACTGATGATTCCAGAAGCAGCGCTGATTTACGACAAGGAACGCAAGGCCAAAGCCGAAATTCCCGACGCCAAAGGCGAAAACGGCAAGAAGAAAGTGGATGTGAAGCTCGGAATTTCAAACGGCGTCAAGACCGAAATTCTCGAGGGCCTGAACGAAAAGCAGCAGGTGATTCTGCAGTAGAGATTTTCAGCAGCGAACCCAGAGGCGGCGCTTTGTCATTCCAGGACTTACTGCGGGACACCCTCAGCACCCTGTGGGCCCACAAGCGGAGAACGATGCTGACCATGTTCGGCATCGCCTGGGGAATTATTTCCATCACCGTGATGGTGGCCGCCGGTGAAGGTCTCGGCAAAGGCATCCAGGCCAACCAGGAAACATTTGGAAAAGACGTGATGATCGTTTTTTCCGGGCGCACCAGCATGCAGGCGGGAGGCACCCGCTCCGGCCGCGCGGTCCACTGGGGCGAAGAAGACTACCTGCAGGTGGCGGCTGAATCGCCAGCCTGTAAATACGTAATGCCGGAGCTGGGAAATAATGTCCAGGTGCATAGTCTGTATAACAGCGGCAGCATTTCGACGGTGGGCTCCATGCCGGAATTCACCGAGATTCGCAGCATCACCACCGCCGAAGGGCGTTTTTATAACCACCAGGATAACGACGAAGCCCGCAACGTCGCGTTCCTGGGGAGCGACACTAAAAAACAATTATTTTCGGATCACGAAGCCGTTGGCCAGCAGGTGTGGATGAACGGAATCCCTTACTCCGTCATCGGCGTGATGAAGTCGAAAGAGCAGAACTCCAGCTACGACGGCATGGACACCCGCAAAATTTTCATTCCCTACAACACCATGCGGCGCGATTTTCCAAACAAGCCACCCGCGGTCGAACATACCGTGGACCGCTTATTGGTCGCGCCCAAATCATTGGAAACCCATCTGGACTGCGTGCGGCAGGTCCGCCACTCGTTGGGCCGGCTGCACAATTTTGATCCGCGAGATAAAGAGGCGGCGGGAATCTGGGACACCGTGAAGAATGCGGAAGCCAATCGCATGATTATCGTGGGCATGGAGCTCTTCATGGGCGCGGTAGGCATCGCGACACTTTTTCTCGGCGGCCTGGGCGTCATGAACGTCATGCTGGTGTCCGTGCGCGAACGGACCCGCGAAATCGGCGTGCGCATGGCCCTGGGCGCGACGCGCAAATCCATCCTGCGGCAGTTTTTCATGGAGACCGTAATTGTGGTAGCGCTTAGTGGCGGCACCGGACTGTTCATCTCGTATGGATTTTGCGCGCTGGTGAACTTACTGCCGATGCCGCCATTTTTTGCGGGGTTGCTGGCGAGCTGGAAGCTGGGCGCCCTCTCGGTGACCTTGCTGGGACTGATTTCCATTTTGTCGGCGCTGTACCCGGCGAATCGCGCGGCTTCGGTGGACCCCATCGAGGCCCTGCGGTTTGAGGCAGGCGGCTAAATGATGTTCACGGAAATATTCCGCGAAGCGTGGGCCGCGCTGGGCCGCAACCCGGTACGCAGTTTGTTGACGATGACGGGAATTTCTTGGGGCATCGTCGCCGTGACGCTGCTCCTCAGTTACGGCTCGGGCTTTCGCAACGTGCTGATGTACACCTTCGAAGTTTTCGGCAAAGGTGCGGTGGTGTGCTGGCCGGGGACCACCAGCGAACAGGCCGGCGGCGAGCGTGCCGGCAAAGCGGTGCGCTTTGAGCAGGAAGACGCGGAATGGGTCAAAGCGCAGTCGCCCCTTGTGAAGCGCGTGACCCTGGAGACCGTCAAATTCAAAGGCATTTCCCACGAAGAACGCTTGTCCGATACCGCCATCCGCGGCGTCTATCCCGAGTATGGAGATATGCGCAACGAAGTGCCGCTGGAGGGGCGTTGGATTACTCCCGAAGACATTGCCGAACGCCGGCGCGTGGCATTTCTGGGCGCCATCCTGCGAAAAAAATTATTCAGTGGAACTCCTGCCATCGGCGAAACCGTCCGCATTGACGGCGTGAAATTCACCGTGGTCGGCTCCATGGACACGAAATTCTCCGACAGCAACTATTTCACCAGTGACGACGAGTCGGTGTTTATTCCCTACACTGCGGCCGGTGATTTGTGGGACGCGCGCTACGCCAGCGTGATGCTCTTCGAACCGGTCGCGCCGAATTTTGAAGCCGACGCCATGCAGCAGGTGCGCTCCGCGGTGGCCACCCGCCAGCATTTCGCGCCGGGCGACAAACGTGCCATACAAATGTTCGGGCGCATGGAATTCAAGCCCATTTATGACGGCATTACCTTGGGCATCCAGGCGCTGCTCTTTTTTGTGGGCGCGCTGACGCTGGGCATCGGCGGCATCGGAGTGATGAACATCATGCTGGTATCGGTCGAAGAGCGCGTGAAAGAAATTGGACTGCGCCGCGCGCTGGGCGCCAAAAAATCGCACATACGTGGACAGTTTCTACTGGAAGCTCTGGTGATGACCCTGGCCGCGGGCGTTATCGGGATGGCGCTCTCGGCGCTGATCACCGCGGCGGTCGGAACGTTACCGTTCCTCGGCCCCGCATATGAAGACGACTCCGGGAAAGTTGATATTCACCTGACGCTGTCCGTCGTCACCATGATGCTTTCCACCGGAATCTTGATCGTGGTGGGCGTGATCAGCGGTTGGCTTCCGGCCATGCAAGCGGCGAAACTCGATCCCGTCGAAGCGTTGCGCTACGAATAAAATCAAGTCTGCAAAATTAGAATCTGTTCAGGACTGCCCCAGTATGGCGTCGAAGTACGCCAGCATTTCGGGGCTGTCCCATTGCTGCGCGCCCACAAACTTTCGGGCGATTTTTCCGTGCCGGTCGATCACGTAAGTTTCTGGGTACATGCTCGTGCCGTAATCGGCGGCGGATTTTTTTGTGGCATCGCGATATGTGGGGAAGACCACTGTCTGATCCTTCAAGAATTTCTCGTACGCCGCGTCGTCTTCATCCACGCTCACGCCTAAAACCATCCCGTTGCGCGAATCAATATATTTTTGCAGCCGATTCAAAGCAGGAGTTTCTTCCACACAAGGCGGGCACCAGGTAGCCCAGAAATTCAGCACCACCACTTTTCCTTTCAGATCGGAAAGGTGTTCAGACTTGCCTCTGAGCGTGACGGGAAAATCCTGCGCGGGCTTACCCGCAATACTCGCTTCGCCCTGGCGATAACTGGGCATGGCAAATAGCACCAGGATGCCCGCCGCGATGGCTACGCCGGTCCAGCCGATCACTCTTCGTATGAGTGGCATGACCGCTATACTAGCTCATCTTGCGAAGCTCTGAAATGTCCAAGGCCCGCGCGTGATCACCGCCATTGTGCCGGCGCGCGATGAAGAAGCGGTGATTGCGGCCTGCGTCGAATCCCTGCTTCGACAGCCGGAAATTGCGCAAATTATAGTCGTCAACGATCAATCGCGCGACCGCACTGCAGAAATTGTCCGAAACATCGCATCGCGAAATAAGCGAGTGGCATTGCTGGACGCCGAAGAACCGCCGGCAGGGTGGGTTGGCAAGAATAATGCGGTGACCGCCGGCGCGCGTCCCGCGACCGGCGACTGGCTGCTGTTTGTAGACGCCGACGTGGAGTTGTTGGATGGCGCCGCGGCGCGCGCCTTGCAGATCGCCAAAGAAAATAACGCCGCACTCGTTTCGTTATCTCCCGAACAAATTACCGAGACGTGGTACGAGAAAGCCCTGATCCCTTTTGTATTTTGCCGCCTGGCGCGGCGATTCTCTTTTACCGATGTGAACGACCCAAAATCAAAAGCGGCCGCGGCCAACGGCCAATTCCTGCTGATACGCCGCGAAGTGTACGACGCCATCGGCGGCCACACACGATTTGCCGGCGAAGTCCTGGAAGATGTGGCCTTGGCTAACGCAGTTAAATCAGCGGGAACCAAAATCTGGTTCGGTCCCGGGAAGGGAATTGTGCGCGCGCGAATGTACCGCACCTTTGGTGCGATGTGGGAAGGCTGGAAAAAAAATCTCTACCGGTTGATGGGCGGCACGCCGTGGAAGGTTTTTCGCGAAGCGGAATCCGTATTTCCATGGGTCGCGATGCTGATGATTTTACTGGGAATCAAATTTCCAGCGGCAATGTTCGCCGGAGTGCTGTTGCTGCTCTTGCGCCAGACCAGTTATGGGTCGGAACTGGTTCGTAACCAATACCCATTGTCGTTCATCATCTATTATGTACCTGCGGTGTTTTTGTACACCGCGGTGTTGGCGGCGTCCTACCTGAGTCACCGGCACGGCAAAGTACAGTGGAAGGGCCGGGAGTACCGCGTGGGCGACGGAGCAAAATGAGCGGGCAGACCAAAACATGGTTTTGATAACGCGCCGAATCGATTTTTCCGCTTCGCACGTTTATCACAACGATAAATTGTCGCCGGAAGAGAATCGCCGCATTTTTGGGAAGTGCAACAACCCGCACGGGCATGGACATAACTACACTCTGGAAGTGACCGTCGCGGGCGAACCGGACCCGGTGACGGGAATGGTTCTCGACCTGAAAGACTTGAAAGAAATTCTGGAGCGCGAAGTGATGCAGCGCATGGATCACCGGCATTTGAATCATGAAGTGCCGGAGCTGGCGGGGCAAATCCCCACTTGCGAAAACGTTGCGCGGGTCATCTGGAATTTGCTGGCGCCGCAAATTAAGCGGGGCTCCCTGCATCGCGTGCGGTTATACGAGTCGCCGGATTTGTACGCGGACTGTTTTCGGAACGGGAACGCGGCCGGTGAGCGGCCATGAGCGCGTCAGCCGCCAATTCGGAAGACCTGAAAATCGAACTGGGCCGGCGATACCATTTTTCAGCGTCGCACCGGTTGCACAGCGCGCGGCTAAGTGAGGAAGAGAATTGCCGGGTATTCGGAAAGTGCAACAACCCGTTTGGCCACGGTCACAATTACGTGCTGGAAGTGAACCTTTCCGGCAAAGTGGATCCGGAGACCGGCATGATTGCCAATCTGGCGGAGCTGGACGACTTCGTGGAAAAGTCTGTGCTGCAGGCGCTGGACCACAAGTCGCTGAATCAAGAGGTGGCGGCGTTCCAGGAAAAAGTGCCGACCACTGAAAATTTGTGCATCGAAATTTACAGGCGGCTGCAGGGCTTTTCGCAAGCCAGGCTCGAGCGCGTGCGTATCGAAGAGACGCGCAACAATAGTTTTGAGTATGCGGGAGAAGAAATCGCGGACCGTCCCGTCGCGAGCGCAGCGAAAAGGAGCTACGGTGAGCAAGCCAGGTGAAGAACTGCTATTGCACGAACCAAAGCCGAGCGCGAAGGACGACAACATCGCCGCGCTGGTGCGCAAGATGATTACGCTGCTCGGCGAGGATCCCAACCGCGAAGGCCTGCGCAAGACTCCGGAGCGCTTTGAGAAGGCTATTAAGTTTTTGACCAGCGGCTACCACCAGAATGTGGATCACGTGCTGAATGGCGCGACCTTCAGCGTGGCTTACGACGAAATGGTCATCGTGAAAGACATTGAGTTTTTCAGCTTGTGCGAGCATCACCTGCTGCCTTTTTTCGGAAAATGCCACGTGGCCTACCTGCCCAACAAAAAAGTAATTGGCTTAAGCAAAGTGGCGCGGCTGGTGAACATGTTCGCGCGCCGGCTGCAGATTCAGGAACGCCTGACCAGTCAGATTGCCCAGGCGATTGAGGAAAAAATCAGTCCTGAAGGCGTGGGCGTGATTATCGAAGCGCGTCATCTATGTATGCAAATGCGCGGCGTCGAAAAGCAACACGGCCAGGCGGTGACCAGCGCGATGCTGGGGGCGTTTCGCCACAATAAAGAGACGCGGGATGAGTTTCTATCGCTGGCCAGAAAACGCCAGTCCTGAGAAATTATCCAGGAAAAAAATCGAACGGTATTGCTGTCTTCAACATGGACGGGCGAAATTGAGTTATTCAAAAAGGAGAATCAATGGCTGAGCAAGGCAAAGGCAAAATCGCGCTGGTAACGGGCGGGAATCGCGGAATCGGACTGGAAACCGTAAAGCAACTCGCGCAGCAGGGCATGCACGTCCTGCTGGGAGCGCGCAATGAAGCGAAAGGCAAAGAAGCCGCCGAAAAACTGAAGGGCGAAAAACTGGACGTCGAATTTATTTTGCTGGACGTGGATGATCCGAAGACCCACACACAGGCCGCCAAGACCATCGAGCAGAAATTTGGCAGGCTCGACGTGCTGGTCAACAACGCCGGAATCCTGATTGATGAAAAAGACAAAGGCGCCTTCCGTACCGCCAGCAAAGCCTCGATGGATATCATCCGCAAAACGTTTGAGACCAATTTCTTCAACGTCATCGCGCTTACGCAGGCGCTCGTTCCGCTCATCGAGAAGTCCGATGCCGGCAGAATCGTATTTCTTTCGAGCGGACTGGCTTCTCTCACCCTGCACAGCGACCCCAAATCCCCCATCTACAATTACAAACCGGTCGCCTACGATCTTTCGAAAACCGCGCTGAATGCCTTCGCGGTACATCTGGCGCATGAATTGAGGAAAACGGCGATCAAGGTCAACATCGCGCATCCGGGTTCAGTGGTCACCGACATGAACGCCGCTGGCGATATTCAAGTGGGCGAGGGCGCTAAGACTTCTGTCGCCCTGGCCACGCTCCCGGCCGACGGGTATAGCGGCAAGTTCATCCACCTGGGCAACGAGCTGCCCTGGTAAGCGAAGCTTCGATAATCTCGGCATAGCAACTTAACTTTTGCGGTCGCTCTTCTTGCTGCGTGCTCGCGCCCGGCGCACCCGGTCACGGTTGCCGCAGGTTTTGTCGTTGCACCAGCGCCGGATGTTGCCTTTCGTCTGATCGTAGAAAATCCACTTACATCCTTCATTGGTGCAATATTTCAGGCGGTCGGCGCGCCCCAGCGCGAGCATTTCCGCGAATGACGAGGCGATGCGCGAAAGAATCCACGGCCATCCGGCGCGCAGCGGAACAATCTCGGAACGCAATCCATTTTGGCGCTGGAACACCTGCACCCGCACCGCTACATTCAGATATGCATTGAGCGCGTGTAGGTCGCGCGCGTTCAGCGATTTTCCATCATGGAGTTTGGCAGCCAGGCCCCGCAGTAGAGTTCGCAGGGCGACAAGTTTCTGCGCAGGCACCGGGCCGGGAACCCGCGGGGACAGATTCCAGTGCTTGAGGATACGCGCAAGCCACGCCGGGTCCTGGAGGTGGTCCGTCATGCGGCCGTAGCCATCCCATTCGAGAGTGTTGGCTAAATCGAGCCAGACAAATTCCCGGCCGAAGCCCGCGCCTTCGTAATTGTCAACGTAGCGTGTCATGGTAACCAGTTAATTTGATTTGACTCGTTACATGCATCTCGTTATTCTGGACGAGTAATGAGTATAACACTGATAAGCCGTTACACAGAATCGCGGGGAACACGCTCGTGAGCGCACCCAGTATGTCCGCAGTGCTGCCAAAAGCCGACGCACTGACCCGAAAGAGCGCCGCCTCCCACCGCCTGCTGGTAATTTTCTGTTTTTTCGCAATTTATGTGATCTGGGGCTCGACCTACCTGGCAATTCGCTACGCCGTCGAGACCATACCGCCGCTGTATGCCGCCGGCATCCGCCATCTCACCTCGGGGACGATTTTGCTGTTGTGGTGCCTGGTGAAAAAAATTAAGCCCACGTGGGCCCAGGTCCGCACCGGCGTGGTCATAGGCGTCTTATTTTTTCTGCTTGGGCACGGGCCGCTGCACTGGGCCGAAACGCGAGTACCTTCCGGTTTAGCGTCGCTGCTGGTGGCCACCGAGCCCATGTTTGTATTTTTTCTAGCGGCGTGGTCGGCACGTAAGTGGCAGTTCAACTGGAAACTGGGCAGCGGCATCCTGCTGGGCTTGGCCGGCGTCGCGCTGCTGCTCGGCCGCACTTCGCTGACGTCCAGCAAGGCCATGGTCGTGGCCTCGTTTGCGGTTTTATTTGGCGCGCTCGCGTGGTCGGCGGGAATTGTGTATTCACGTTCCTCAAATTTGTCCGGCCATCCGCTGCTGCTGACGGCGCTATCCTCATTCTCAGGAGGCATCCTGTTGCTGACCACCGCCACGTTGGCTGGCGAGTGGCGCGGTTTTTCTTTCAGCGCGGTAACTACGCGTTCATGGGAAGCGCTGGCCTTCCTGATTGTTTTCGGTTCGTTGGTGGCCTTCAGCGCCTACAACTGGCTGCTGGAGCGCTATTCCCCCACGCTGGTGGCCACGCACACCTATGCGAATCCCATTGTGGCGGTGCTGCTGGGGTGGCTGCTGGCGGGCGAAAAGGTGACTCTGAACGTTGGCGTCGCGGCCGCGATGGTCATTGGCGCGGTGTTCCTTGTGGATCGCGGCACCGCGCCAATTTCCGAAAACAGCCGTTGAACGTTACTTGGTGATGTTTACCGAGGCTCCCGAATTTTCCCATTCGGCGCGCATGGTGCAGCCCGCGCCGGTCTTGTCAAAAGTAATAGTAAAATTTTCCATCGGCGCAGAAAGTTTGGTCGTTTTCATGTCCACGCGCGCGAAGTCAGAATCTTTGCCAGGGTAGGGAACGCCCCACTCGCCCGTTTTCTTGCTGATCACCAGCGTCCACTTATCCGCGTTAGGAACCGCGAACAGCGTGTAGCTGCCCGCGGGAACTTTTGTGCCACCAACGGTGACGTCGCTGCTGGTGACAAAAGTCGTCGCTTCATTCGCGCCGAGCCGCCATTCCTGTCCGTAAGGAACAAGCGCGCCAAAAATTTTGCGCCCTTTCACTTTGGGGCTGGAGTAGTCCACCGTGATGGTGCCCCCGTCTCCAAGCGAGCACGTGGCCTTGGTCGGCGGGCTCGGACGCGCGGCCTTATCCTGCGCGACGCTGAGCGTCGCGAAGAGCAAACAACACAAAGTGATAGCGATGCTTCGGTTTTTCATTTTTCTCTCTCCTAAGTTAAGGCCGGGGTGGACGGCGGAAGGTATTGAAACTGATTTAGGAGTTGGACGCAAGGGAGCGCTGGGCAAAATTGGCCAATCAATCCGGGATTTTTGCCCGGCTCGCAGTGTTACCGATTCTTTACAGTATTATTGGTATTGTGTTAGCCTGAATGAGTTGAAGAGAAGAGGAAATTTTTCAGGGGACTGACGGAGAGAGGCACTTGAGCGAGCTTAAGGCAGTGTTGATCGAGCAATACCGCACTCACATTAAAGATACCGGTTCACCTGAAGTGCAGATTGCGCTCCTGAGCGAGCGGATCAACTATCTGACGACACATCTCAAGTCGCACGTCAAAGACCACGCATCGCGCCGGGGATTGATCATGATGGTGAACAAGCGCCGGCGGCTGCTGGACTATCTCAACCGCCGCGACCCGGATCGGTACCGCGAGATTGTTGAACGTCTTAGCCTGCGCAAGTAGCCGCTCCAGCGTTTCGGGGATTTTGGGGCGGAATCCGCAACGTAATCGCGAAGTGACAAATTCCAAGGGGAGTCTGTCTGCCGGTAGTGTGAGACCCGGCCTGATTTCGATTCATTCGCATGCGTTGACGAATTGCCTGGACAAAACGGCTGCAATCTAGCCGGTTTTCGCGGTGTCATCCGTTGCAGTTTTGCAGGGTCCCTCCAGAGTCACACTCTTTTCTTCGTATGCCGGCCGCTTCGATGGCCGGCCAATGAACAGCACAAAAAGTTTTACGCGCAGCCGGGCAACGGCTGACGCTTATTGCCACGCTTTGCGCGAACGCGAAGCTAAAAGGAAAGAATAAATGTCCGAACAGTCACATATTCCCGCACCGCATTCGGTAACGGTGGAAGTCGGCGGCCGTCCGCTCACCCTGGAAACCGGAAAAGTAGCGAAGCAGGCCAACGGAGCAATCCTGGCGCGCTACGGCGACACCATCGTTTTGACCACCGCCTGCATGGCCACCACCAAGAACGATCGCGATTTTCTGCCGCTCACGGTGGACTACCGGGAAAATACGTACTCCGCGGGAAAAATTCCTGGCGGATTTTTCAAGCGCGAAGGGCGCCCTTCGGAAAAAGAGGTCCTCACTTCCAGGTTGATTGACCGCCCGATGCGCCCGCTCTTCCCCGATTCCTGGCGCAACGAAACCCAAATTGTGAGCATGGTGCTGTCCGCCGACAGCGACAACGACCCCGATGTGATCGCGGTTACCGGCGCTTCGGCAGCGGCGTATTGCTCGGACCTGCCGTTCGGGAATCCAATCGCGGCCGTTCGCGTAGGATTGCTGGATGGCCAGCTGGTCGCCAACCCCACGGTGGCCGACCAGAAGAAAAGTTTGATGAACATCGTCATCGCCGGAACGGAAGACGCCATCGTCATGGTGGAGTCCGGGGCGCTGGAAGTTTCCGAAGAGGCGGTAGTGGACGCGCTGGAGTTCGGCCACGCGCAAATCAAGAAAATCGTGGGCGCTATCAAAGAACTGCACGCCCAGCTGAAGCCCAAAAAAGTAGTTGTGCCGCCACTCCCGTTTGACGAGGCCCTCTACAAGGACATCGAAAAGAAATACGGCGCGCGCCTGCACGACGCCGTGGACACCGAAAAGCACCCCAAGAAAGACAGCTACGCGCTGATTGACGCCATCAAGGACGAGATCAAGGAATCTGTTCCCGAGGAACAGGAAGAAAAGCGCACCCTGGCCAAGCGGGCGTTTGAACGCCTGCGCGAAAATATTTTCCGCGACGACGTGCTCAACAAGCGGCGCCGTCCGGACGGACGCGGCTTCGACCAGATTCGCAATATCTGGTGCGAAGTCGGCTTGCTGCCCCGCGTACACGGCTCGGCGCTGTTTACCCGCGGCGAAACGCAGGCGCTCGCTACCCTGACGCTGGGCACCAAGGAAGATATGCAGCGCCAGGACCTGCTGTTTGCGCAGGACCAGTTCAAGCGCTTCATGCTGCACTACAATTTTCCGCCGTTCAGCGTGGGCGAAGTGAAGTTCCTGCGCGGCCCGGGCCGGCGCGAAATCGGGCACGGCGCGTTGGCGGAACGCGCGCTGATGAGCCTGTTGCCCGCTGAATCAGATTTTCCGTACGCGATGCGCCTGGTGTCGGACATTCTGGAATCTAACGGTTCGTCCTCCATGGCCACGGTGTGCGGCGGTTCGCTGGCCTTGATGGACGCGGGCGTTCCGATGAAAGCGCCCTGCGCGGGTATCGCCATGGGCCTCGTAGTCGGCGATGACAAGAAATATTCGATCCTGACGGATATTGCCGGAGCAGAAGATCACTACGGCGATATGGACTTCAAGGTAGCCGGAACCCGTGCGGGAATTACCGCGCTGCAGATGGATATCAAGGTGCTAGGCATCAGCATTCCCATGATGCGCGAAGCCCTGGCTCAGGCCAAGAAAGCCCGTTTGCAGATTCTCGACACCATGGAAAAGACCTTGAGCGAAGGCCGCACGCAGATTTCCGCCTTCGCGCCGCGATTGTTCAAGTTGAAAATTCCACAGGACAAGATCCGCGACCTGATCGGGCCGGGCGGCAAGAAAATCAAGTCCATCATCGAGACCACCGGCGTCAAAATCGACGTGCTGGAAGACGGCACCGTGCACATCTTCTCGACCAGCGGTGCGGGTGGAGACGCCGCGCTGCAGATGGTGCGCGACATCACCGCCAGCGCCGAAATCGGCAAGACCTACCTAGGCAAAGTGGTGCGGCTCGCGGAGTTCGGCGCGTTCGTGGAACTCTTCCCGGGCACCGACGGCTTGCTGCACATCAGCGAGATTTCCGAGCATCGCATCCGCGACGTGCGCGATGAACTGAAGCTTGGCGACCAGGTACTGGTCAAGGTCCTTTCCATCGAAGGCAACAAGGTGCGCTTGTCACGCAAGGCGTTGATCAAGGAAGCTCGCGACAAGCAGCAGAAAGCTGCCGGCGCGGGAGCCACCACGACGTCGGGAACCACCACTGCGGAAGAAGAGGGCACCGAGGCCGACTCCAACATTTCGGAGTAGTCTTCAAGCCTCTTGCAGCTGCAAATTAGAACGTAAAAAAGGACCGGCGATTTCGCCGGTCCTTTTTTTGCTTCGATTAAACCAGAACTAATTTTGCGTGCTGCAACCGTTAGGGCAGTGCACGGCGTCGAGCGCGCCCCACAGCGCGTCGAGCGCATTTTCCGTGGTGGCCACAATCGCGTCTTCGTTTCCGTTGGCGTGCGTCTCCAGCCAGTTGCGCCACGCGGCGCGGTGGGCCTTGTCGGCCTCTTCGTGAACGGTAAAATACGCCAGCGCTTCCGGCTCAGTAACGCCATAAAAACTCTTCAAACCTTCAATCTTGGTGCTGGCGATCTCCGGTACCTGCGATTCGTAGGCGTACAGCGCAGCCACAGCCTCATCCACGGGCCGGTCCGCGCAAATTTCACGGAAGGTCTGCACCACCGCCTGCGTGCCGGGCAGCGCCGGGCAACAGGTAATATCGTCATCCTGAACGCCCAGGGACGTGGCGAAGTCCCGCCAAAGCTGCGGGTGCGAACCGTTGGGGTTCTCTTCCTCGGCGAGATTTTCTTCCACGATTTTTTTCAGGTCGCCATCGGTGCGCGCCGCCAGCACCCGCAGGTGCTTAGGAAACGCTTCCACGTGGCGGTAATACTGGGAAGCATACAGTTGCAGCGCTTTGCGGGAGAGTTTGCCGGCTTGCCAGTCTTGATAAAACGGGTGCTTCAACAGGTTCTTGGCCGCGATCGCTGCGTCAAGGCGAGGTAGCAGTTCACTGTTAGACATCGAAATCCTCCCAGGCAAGCGGCGCGCGCGAAAGGCCGGGCGCGAAGGCCGCCATATAAAACGTGCCGCATTGTAGCAAAGTTTTCGCCAGATTGCTTTAGGGTGAAGCTCCTAGAGGGCCTTTGGAGGCGGGGTCGCGATAATCCTCCACAGGAATGGCGGTAACATATCCGCACTCGGAGCGTCACAGTTAAAAGGGATGTCTACTATGCCGTGCCCGAAAAAATTCCATGGCTGAAGCCGCTTTTACCCAACGCGCGCGCATAGAATCCGTCGACGTGATGCGCGGTGCCATCATGATCATCATGGCGCTCGATCACGTGCGCGATTATTTCTCAAACGCCGGCTTTGAACCGACCGATCTGTCGCGAACGACGGTGGCCCTGTTCTTCACCCGCTGGATCACCCACTTTTGCGCGCCCGTCTTTTTTCTGCTCACCGGCACCGGCGCGTATCTCTCGCTGAAGCGGAAATCTCAAACCCAATTGTCGTGGTTCCTTTTCACTCGTGGGTTGTGGCTCATCTTCATCGAGCTGACCTTCATCCGCTGCCTGGGCTGGCAGTTTAATTTTGACTATCACCTGACCGTGTTGATCGTTTTATGGGCCCTGGGCTGGTCTATGATCGTGCTTTCTGCGCTGTGTTATCTGCCGGCGCCGTGGGTGGCGGCCTTCGGCGCGGTCATGATTGCCGGACACAATTTGCTGGACGGCGTGCCGTCTGCAAATCCAATTTGGTCCATCCTGCACTCGCCCAATCAAGTGTGGGCCGATTCGCAACACTCCATCTTCGCGTTGTATCCGTTGATTCCTTGGGTCGGCGTCACTGCGGCGGGTTACGGGCTGGGCCAAATCTACCGCTGGGAAGCGGTGCGCCGCCGGGCGTTTTTGCTGCGGCTGGGATTAGGTATGATCGCCGCGTTTGTGCTCCTACGCGCCATCAACCGGTATGGCGACTTGCTCCACTGGTCGGTGCAGAAGTCCGCGGTCTTCACAGTGTTGTCGTTTCTGAACACTCTCAAATATCCGCCGTCGCTGCTTTTTTTGCTGATGACCCTGGGTCCGGCCATGATTTTCCTACGCGCCGTGGACGGTGGAACTCCTCGATGGCTGCGGCCGGCACTGACGGTCGGCAAAGTACCGATGTTTTACTACGTGCTTCACATTCCGCTGATGCATCTCCTCGCGGTCATCGTGTGTTACGCCCATTACGGGCAGGCGCACTGGATGTTTGAGTCCAACAGCATCGAGCAGTTTCCGGTGGCCAAGCCTCCGGGTTGGGGCTACTCGCTGCCCATCGTTTACCTGATCTGGATTTTTGTGGTCGTGGCGCTGTATCCGTTATGCCAATGGTACGCGGCGTTGAAACAGCGCAGCAGCAATCCGTGGCTCAGCTATCTCTGAACCACCGCCCCCTAAATTTGTGCGGCAAATTATTCTTTGACGTGCCGGCGTTCGATCTGCGCGCCCACACCCTGCAGTTTTTCGACAATGTGTTCGTAGCCGCGATCAATGTGATAAACGCGTTCAATGACGGTTTCTCCGTTGGCTACCAGCCCCGCCAGTACCAGCGAAGCGCTGGCCCGCAGATCGCTGGCGATCACGGTGGTCCCCGTCAGCGGAGAGGGCCCGCGTACCACCGCGCGGCGGCCATCAATGGAAATGTTCGCGCCCATGCGCAGCATTTCGCTGGCGTGCATGTAGCGATTCTCAAAAATTGTTTCGGTGATGATCGAAGCGCCTTCCGCCTGGGTAGCCAGCGCCATGTATTGCGCCTGCATGTCGGTAGCGAAGCCGGGATATTCCTCAGTAGTGACATCGGAAGCCAGCAGCTTTTTTGCTCCGCGAACGCGCAAAGTAGTTTTATCGATGATGTCGACGCGCACGCCGGCCTGCTGCATTTTGGAAATGATGCCCGCGAGGTGCTCGGGCGCGCAGTTGGTGATGGTCAAGTCCCCGCCAGTGATGGCTCCGGCAACCAGAAACGTGCCGGCCTCGATCCGGTCGGGAATCACCGTGTGCTCAGTGCCGTGAAGTTTTTCGACGCCTCGGATGCGCAGCGTGGATGTGCACTCGCCTTCAATGTGCGCCCCCATCTTGCGCAGCATTTCGATCAGGTCGGTAACTTCCGGCTCGCGCGCCGCGTTGTTTAGAACGGTTTCTCCATCCGCCAGAGCCGCGGCCATCAAAATGTTTTCTGTTCCGGTCACGGTGATCTTTTCAAAAGTGATGTTCGCGCCCTTGAGCCGCCCGTGATTCGGTACTTTGGCTTCAATGTAGCCGTGCGAGGTGGTAATCTCCGCGCCCATTTTTTCGAGCGCGCTCAAATGCAGATCCACCGGGCGCGCGCCGATTGCGCAGCCTCCGGGAAGCGAAACGCGGGCCACGCCAGCCCGGGCGATGAGCGGCCCCAGCGTGAGGATGCTGGCTCGCATGGTTTTCACCAGGTCATACGGCGCTTCCGCATGGTTGAGCGTTGGGGCGCAAATGGTGTAGTCGCTGGCCGGGAAATCACGGGTGGAAACCGTCGCGGACATGAACGCCAGCAGCTTACTCATGGTGATCAGGTCGCGGACTTTCGGAATATTGTGCAGCGTTACCGGTTCAGTGGTCAGCAATGCCGCGGCCATCACCGGCAGCGCCGAATTTTTCGCGCCGCTGATGGCCACTGTCCCGTGAAGCGGTTTGCCGCCCTTGATTAAGAATCTATCCATGAGAAGTGATCGATCAGAAAATTTCTACTCACCGAGAGATGCACGCAGGTTTCCTTTCGCATCCCGCAGCGTTTTCGCCGCTTCTTTAGCGGATAGCCGCAATTTCAACATTACCAGTGCCACCCGAAGATTGTGGCCGGATTGCCGCAAAGCGTGTTCCGCCGCCAACATATTTTTTCCCGAGGCGTGCGCAAGGATGCGTACGATACGATCAGAAATCTTACGGTTCGACGCTTGTACATCAATCATCAGATTTTCATAAACATGTCCTAGGCGCACCATCGCTGCGGTACTAAGCATGTTGAGGACCATTTTTTGCGACGTGCCGGCCTTGAGCCGCGTCGATCCGGTAAGAACTTCCGGACCCACATCCGTGGCGATTAAAATATCGGCGAGGCGCGCGACCGGGGTGTTGCGATTCACGGTAATGGCGATGGTGGCGGCGCCCACTTGCGATGCGTAACGCAGCCCGCCGAGGACATACGGCGTTGTCCCACTGGCGCAGATGCCGCCGACAATGTCTTTCTTCGTTAATTTAATCGCGCGCAAGTCACGGGCCGCATTCGCGGGCGAATCCTCGGCGCCTTCCACGGCCCCAGTCACCGCTTTACGACCGCCGGCAATCAGCGCCTGCACAACATCGGGCGATGTTCCAAACGTCGGCGGACACTCCGCCGCGTCCAGCACGGCGATGCGGCCGCTGGAGCCCGCGCCCACATAGATTAGCCGGCCGCCGCCACCAATCGCTTTTACGATGGCGTCAACAGCGCGGGCGATGGACGAAAGACTGCGGCCCACAGCAACGGCCACTTTGCGGTCTTCGCGATTCATCAGCCGCACGATTTGCAGTGCGCTCAGGCGGTCAAGATTTTTCGACGCCGGGTTGCGCAGTTCACTGCGCCGGTTTTCTCTCGGTTGCGAGGCCACATATGAATTATAGCCGCGCGTTGTCGCCAGGCGGGCCGCTCGGTTCGGAAAACGCTGCCGTATTGCCAACAAATTGCTAATACCTTCACGAAACCTGCATACCTCTATTTGCCAGAGGCCACTCACGATTCGGCTATCATGAAATGGCGCACTTTGCGCGAGGCGGACGGCTTGGAAATCGCACTGATGAACATTCTCAACCGGCAGTTTGAGGAGCGCTTCCACGCGCCAGTAAAAAGCGTCGTGCCGCTGCAGGGGCAGCTCGGCGGTTCCGGGCGCCAGATTATCCGCTTATCCAACGACAGCAACGCCGCCATTGGCATCATCTATGGCGTGCGCGAAGAAAATTGCGCCTTCCTTGAATTTTCCAAACACTTTCGAAAACATGGATTGCCGGTCCCCGAAATTTACGGCGAAGACCTGGACCATGGCGTTTACCTCGAAGAAGACCTCGGCAACACCACCCTGTTTGAATTCCTTTCGCGAAATCGCAACGGCGAAAGCATCGCGCCCGCAGTGGTGGACGCCTATCGAAAAGTAGTGGAGATTCTCCCGCGCTTTCAGGTGGAGGCGGGCCGCGACCTCAACTATGAAGTCTGCTACCCCATCGGTAGTTTTGATCGCCAGTCGGTGGCCTGGGATCTGAACTATTTCAAATATTATTTTCTGCGGCTCGCGGGCATTCCGTTCAACGAGCAGGCCCTCGAAAACGACTTCGGGCGGCTGACCGATTTTCTGATGACCGCGGACCGGGAATATTTTCTGTATCGCGATTTTCAGTCTCGAAATATTCTCCTGCGCGATGGCCGGCCGTTCTTCGTTGACTACCAGGGCGGGCGCAAGGGCGCGCTGCAATACGACATTGCTTCGCTGTTGTTCGACGCCAAGGCCGATTTACCGCCGGAATTGCGCCAGGAACTGCTCGATCACTACCTTGCGGCCCTCGGCAAATACATCCAGGTCGATCGCGAAGCCTTCCTGCGGCACTACTACGCTTATGTGTATGTGCGCATCATGCAGGCGCTGGGAGCTTACGGTTTCCGCGGATTTTACGAACGCAAAGAGCACTTTTTGCAAAGCGTGCCCTTCGCGCTGAAAAATCTGCGCTGGCTGCTGCACCACGTCACGCTGCCCATTGAACTGCCCACGCTGATGAGCGCGTTTCAAAGCATGCTGGCTTCGGAAAAGTTGCGCGGGCTGGCAACCTCGGCCGAACACCTTACGTTGCGTATCTTCAGCTTCTCGTTTCACAACGGCTGGCCGAAAGATGAAACCGGCAATGGCGGAGGATTTGTTTTCGACGCCCGCAGCTTGCCGAACCCCGGCAGGGAAGAGCGCTTCAAATCGCTGACCGGCAAGGACGCTCCAGTAATCGAATATCTCAACCAGCAGGAAAGCGTGCATCAATACCTGGCTTGCGTGATGTCGCTGGTGGACGCCAGCGTTTCCAGCTACAACGCGCGAGGCTTCAAAAATCTCATGGTGTCTTTCGGATGCACCGGGGGGCAACATCGCTCCGTGTTTCTGGCGGAACAACTCGCTAAACATTATCGCGGTCGCAACGGCGTGGAAGTTTGCGTCCAGCATCTGCAGCTTGAGCAGATGGGTAAATGACCGCCGCACGGTGCTCAGTTTGGCGGCGATGAAAGCCATGGTGCTGGCGGCCGGACTGGGCACGCGTTTGCGCCCGCTCACCAATGATCGTCCCAAGGCGCTCGTGGAAGTCGGCGGTCGAACTCTCCTCGAAATTACCCTCGCGCGACTGCGCACTTTCGGTGTGCGGGAAGTAATCGTCAACGTCCATCATTTTGCAGACAAAGTAATTTCTTTTCTGGCGGCAAACAATAATTTCGGAATGCGCATCGAGGTCTCGCGTGAAGATGTATTGCTCGATACCGGCGGCGGTTTGAAAAAAGCCGCCTGGTTCTTTCTGGAAGACTCCGCCCCGGCCGATGAACCCTTCATCCTGCACAACGTGGATGTGGTGAGCACCATCGATCTCCAGCGCATGCTGCAGGCGCACAAGCAAACTGGCGCGCTGGCTACTCTGGCGGTTCAGCAGCGTGACTCCAGCCGGCAGTTGTTATTCGATGAGCAAATGCAGTTGTGCGGACGCCGCGCCGGGCGCGACGCGCAACCGGAGATCGTGCGCACAGTACAGCAATCGCAAGCACTCGCATTCTCGGGCATCCACGTGATTTCGCGGCGACTGTTGCCGCTCATGAAAGAAGAAGGCGTGTTCTCCATCATCGATAGTTATTTGCGACTGGCTGGCGGCGGAGAAAAGATTTCCGCGTTCCGCGCCGATGAATACTACTGGCGGGATCTTGGTAAGGCCGCGGATCTGGAGCAGGCTGCGAAGGATATGCAAAACGGACTGTTATAGCTGGTTCTCTGCGCCTTGAATGAATCGCTCAATTAGCACAGCAAGTCTTCGCCGATTGAACTATAAAAAGAAATTAACGGGAAGCGTGAGCGGGTTCAGCGATGCCCAGCGATTGCATCACGGCGTCGTGAAGCGCAGGCCGAACCTTCGCGATTTTTTGATTTTCGCGCGTGGGGTTGACGCGATTGGTCAGCAGCACCACGAACAGATCGCGGTCTGGGTCGATCCAGATGGACGTGCCGGTGAATCCAGTGTGGCCAAAACTGTGCGCGGAGAAAAAGTGGCCGCTGGAGCCGCCTTCGGTGGGTACCGCCCAGCCGAGCGTGCGCGTACCGTTCGAAAGCTGCTGCGGCGCGGTGAACTCCGCGACCTTGGAGCGGCGCAAAACACGCTCGTGCCCGTAGCTGCCACCGTTCAGCAACATCTGGCAAAAGGCCGCCAGATCCGGCGCGGTGCTGAACAGACCGGCATGTCCTGAGACTCCGCCTATCGCGAAAGCATTTTCGTCGTGAACTTCACCCTGCACCAGGCGATGCCGCAAATTGCTGTCGAATTCCGTCGGCGCAATCTCCGGCCAGAGTTTTTTCGCCGGGCGGAAACCGGTAGAAGACATTTTCAGCGGATCAAAAATATATTGTTTGCTCAGGTCATCGAGGGTCCGCCCGGTGAGGCGCTCAATAATTTCCGCCATAAGAATAATGCCCAGGTCGGAATAGACTTCCTTGGCGCCCGGCTCGTAATCCAGCGGTTCGGCAAAAATGCGATTCAGCGTGTCCTGCTTGCCTTTAGACGTGCGCCAGTATTCCTTGAAGGGCGGCAATCCCGATGTGTGGGTCAGCAGGTGACGCACGGTCACTTTGCCGCGCCATTCTTTTTGCTGCGCGCTCTCCTGCTGCGCGGTAGTGGTCCATTCCGCCAAGTAGCGGTCGATTTTTGCGTCGAGGTCGAGCGGAACAGGGAAGTCGCCCTCGACAAGTTTGGCCACCAGCGTGGTTGTTGCGACTACTTTCGTGAGCGAGGCAATGTCGTACCGGGTTTGTCCGGTAACAGCACGGGCTTGCGCCTCGTAACTGAGCTTGCCGAACGCCTGCACGGAAACCTTGCCGCGATATCCAATGGCGAGCGTCGCTCCGGGAAACGCCTTATCAGCGATCGCGTTTTTAATCACGTCAAACGCTGGCAGTAATCGTTTTTCGGTGGAGGCATCCGCCGGCTGCACGGTCTCCGGATTTATTGGCCGTGTAATACCAAATCCCGCCGCCAGCTTTATCCCGGGAATCGTGACCGGAAGTTTACCGCGTATGGAAATTTGTCCAAACAACGCACGGGCCACAGAAACTTGCGCCACGTCGCTGATTCCAAACACCGCCAGCCAGGTCTCTGCCTGCGGAAAATTCTCGATCAGGTAGGGACTGCCGAATCCGACAGTGATCACTGGTTTCCCAGCGTGAAAAACCTGCTCCGCGAGCGCGGCCTGGTCCTGCGGAACGTCAACGTTGCCCTTACGATCGCTCACGCGCACGAACAACGCCAGAATGGCGACGTCGTAGGAATCGGCCGGCGGCAATTTCAAGGTTCCGGCTTTCACGAAGCGCGTATCCGCCCGCAGCGTTGTTACTGAATCAAAACGCGAGCGCAGTTCGCGCTCCAGATCTTCACCCGGGTAGGGTTCAGGGTCCGCATAAAAAGCCAGCAACAGCGCGCGCGAAGGTTTGCTGGCATCCAGCGGCAAACGGTTGCCATTGTCCCGAAGCAGCGTCACCCCTCGATCCGAAATTTCCTGCGCCTCTTTTTGCCATGGAGCGCGGCCAAACTTTTCATTAATCGCGTTTAAATCCACCAGCTTGGTTTTGTTGAGTCCCAGCCGCGCCTTCGCTTGCAGAATGCGGCGCACGGAAGCGTCCAGCCGCTCACGCGAAATGCGCCCCGATTTCACAGCCGCTTGAAGGGCTTCAAACGCCGCATCAGGCACCGGCGACATCAGCAGCGCATCGGCTCCTGCAAGAACGGCGCGCACGGCAGCTTCCCCTGGCGCGAAACGTGTGGTGATGCCGCCCATATCCATCGCATCGGTAACTACCAGTCCCTGGAAATGCAGCTCATCCCTCAACACACCGGTCAAAACGTTTTTCGAAAGAGTAGCGGGCGTGTTGGGATCGGGCTCGAGCGACGGAATCGAGAGATGCCCGGTCATGATGCTGCCAACACCCGCGGCAATCGCGGAACGAAAGGGAATCAGCTCCAGATGTTCCAGGCGATCTTTGTCCGCGCGAATTACCGGCAGATCAATGTGCGAATCCGCGGCCGTATCGCCGTGCCCCGGAAAATGCTTTGCAGTAGCCAGACCGCCGTTTTCTTCCACGCCGCGCACGAAGGCGGCCACAAATTCCGCGACGCGCTGCGGATCTTCGCCGAAAGAGCGCGTATTGATGATGGGATTCCCGGGATTATTGTTCACGTCAGAAACCGGTGCATAGATCCAGTGAACACCCACGGCGCGGGCTTCGAGCGTGGTGATTTTTCCCATGGTGTAAGCGTCAGCCGGATTTCCTCCAGCCGCGAGCGCCATCGCCGTGGGAAACGAAGTGCCTTCATCAAGCCGCATCGCCGAGCCACGTTCAAAATCCGCGCCAATCAGCAACGGCAGTTTCGAATGGGCCTGCAGTTGATTGGTTAAAACGGCGGTGGGATAAGCCTGACTTTTGATAATGCCCAGCGGCGACATCTGCGTGACGTTGATGAACCCGCCGACGTGCAGATCGTTTACGGCGTGCATTATCTTGCGATAAGCCTCGGCATCGGTGGAGGTGAAGCTGCCGTGATACGTTGCGAAGATGAGTTGGCCGATTTTCTCGTTATCGGTCATTTTGCGCAGCGTGGTTTCCACCCACTGCTTGTTCGCGGGCGAAAGTGTTTTTGCCGGCGGCGCAGATTTTGGCAAAGTTTTCGGCGACGACGTTGGCCGCGCCGGTTTTATGGCCAGCGTGGGAGTGGTCTGGTTGCGCGCGGTGTTAGGCATAATAAAAATCAGCGTGACTGCGAGCAGCGGGAGGACGCGGAAGCGTCGGTATTTCATCGGATGTAAGCTTTTCCGGGGCCGTGCATGCTCTGATTTGTATATAGCACACGCACTTTAGGGCCACAAACAACACGCTTGAAAGACGTTCCAGAATATCATTGCGAACTATGAAGCAGGCTTACAAAGCAGTGCGCAACGCCACTGGCAATCCGTGCCGCAAAAAACTGCCGTTATCGCAGCGTGTTGTCATGATTATCATACTCATCTGCTTGATCGTCTCGACCGGCACCGTGACGTTTGCGGCGCAGGAAGCGCGTCGTTCTGACCCTCGTGCAACGGTGCGCACTGGCCTGGACATGCTGGAAGCGGAAGAGTTCGCACCACTGCGCGGCAAACACGTAGGAATCATAACCAATCACACCGGGATGGATTCGCAGGGCCGTAGCACTGTCGAAGTGCTGACGCACGCGCCTGGCGTGCGGGTGGTGGCTCTTTTCAGCCCGGAGCACGGATTGACCGGCAGTAAAGATGAGAATGTGGAGTCCGGAAAAGACGCGGCAACTGGTCTGCCGATTTACAGCCTGTATGGCGAAACGCGCCGCCCTACCGAACAGATGCTCGCAGGCATCGATGCGCTGGTCTTTGATGTACAGGATTCCGGCGTGCGTTTTTATACCTACACGACGACGATGGCGTATTGCATGGAAGAAGCGGCCAAACACAAAATCGCGTTTTTTGTTCTGGACCGGCCGAATCCGCTGGGCGGGGAAATCGTAGAAGGCCCCATGCTGGACGCGGACAAGACCAGTTTCACCGCTTACTTCCCGCTGCCGGTGCGTTACGCGCTGACCATCGGAGAACTGGCGCAGTTATTCAACACTGAAAATAAAATCAATTGCGATCTGCACGTCATCGCCATGGGAAACTGGCGGCGCAATTATTTTTTCGAAGACACTGGATTGCGCTGGATACCCCCATCGCCAAATCTGCGGACACTCAATGGTTCGATTCTCTATGCGGGACTGGAAATATTACAGAATGCCGGCGTTTCAGTGGGGCGGGGCACGGCAGCTCCTTTCGAGGAATTTGGCGCGCCGTGGATGCACGGTGCCGAGCTGGCCGCGCGGCTGAACGAAAGACACATCGCGGGAATGCTCTTCAGCGCCACGGACTTCACTCCCTCTTCGGGCCTTTATAGCGGACAGAAATGCAGCGGAGTGGCGATTCGCGTCGAGGATACCAACGCCGCGCGCTCGATGACCCTGGGTTTGGAGATTGCCGCGTTGCTGAGAACTCTATACCCAGAACACTTCGACGCAGCAAAACTTGTGTTGCTGCTTGGGAGTGCCGAGACCGTGCGGCAACTGCAAGAGGGCATTGGCGTTCAGCAAATCACCGCCGGCTGGGCCAGGGAACTCCAGGCGTTCGAGCAGATGCGGCGCAAGTATTTCCTGTACAAATAAAAAATTACGCAAAGTGATAAGGTTTGTCCTATGCGCATCGTTTCCTTGCTGCCGTCGGCTACCGAGATACTCTTTGCCCTTGGGCTCGACGACGAGATTGTGGGCGTAAGCCACGAGTGCGATTTTCCGCTTCAGGCGCGTGAGCGCAGCGTGCTCATTGAATCGCGAATTCCCCACGGGCTTTCTGCGCGAGAAGTAGACGCGCTGGTCCGCCAATTCATGGCCCGCGCCGAGAGCCTGTATAGCGTGAATGGCGAGTTGCTTCGCGAACTGAATCCCGACCTGGTGGTAACTCAGGATTTGTGCCATGTGTGCTCCGCGTCACCGGAGGACCTCGCCGCCATTCTTCGCGACTTCACCAATCGGCCAAAAGTGCTGTGCCTGAATCCGCAGAATCTTTCTGATGTGTGGCGCGATGTAATGCTCGTGGCGCAGGCCACTGGCCGCGTGCCTGCCGCCGGGAAAGTGCTAGCTGAAATACGTGAGCGGCTCGACGCGGTGCAGCGCCAGATCGAAAAGATTCCCGTCAGGCCTCGTGTTGCGTTTCTCGAATGGCTGGAGCCTTTCTACGTCGGCGGTCACTGGGTGCCGGAGATGGTGGCGCTGGCCGGCGGTGAAGACGTGTTCGGAAAGATTGGCACAGCTTCTTTCCGCGTGGAACCGAAGGATATTGTTGCGGCCGCGCCTGAAATTATCGTGGTGTCGCCGTGCGGTTACGACGCCGCGCAAGCACACCGTGAATATCTCGCGATGACACATCCACCGGAGTGGGAAACGATCCCAGCGGTGAAGAGCGGCCGCGTGTACGCGTTTGAAGCCAATAGTTACGCTTCGCGGCCCGGACCTCGGCTGGCAATTGGCGTCGAGGCGCTGGCGAAGATTTTTCATCCGGAGATGGTTGTGAGTGAGGAGGCCGGCCGAGCTTTTCAGAAGATGGATGCCGGACGGAAAAATCAGGCTACAATGGCCAATTTTTCTCGACCGGCCCACATCTTGTAAAACGGCAGTCCGGCCAGTATCAAAAGCATCCCGATCGACGAACGCCCCGGCCTTTGAATCCAAATATTTACCGTCAACGCGAGCGCGCCGGCCACAAATAATCCCGGAACCCACGGGTAGCCCCAGCAGCGATACGGGCGCGGCAAATCCGGCTCCGTACGGCGCATGCGAAACAGCGCGACTACTGCGAAGCCATAAAAAATCCACGCCGCAAAAATAAATAGATTAGAGAGTTCTTCAAAGGTGCCAGTCAGGGCCATCAGGCTGGCCAGCAGGCCTTGAAAAATCAGTGCGCGACCGGGAGTGCGAAATTTCGGGTGAATGCCGCCGGCAATCCTGAAAAAGATTCCATCGCGGGCCATGGCGTAACCCACCCGCGCGCCACTCAACACCGAAGAGTTCATGGAGCCGAGCGCGGACACAGCCATCGCCAGTGTGATCCAGGCCGCGGCACCGCGGCCGACAACATGCTCGACTACGTCGGAGGCGATGTGCTGTGAAGCGGCTACATTCGCGAAAGGCAAAACTTTGAGGCAGGCGGCGCTGAATAACAAGTAAATGATTGCGACGAACGAAACTCCCCCGACTAGCGCGCGCGGAAAGTTACGTTGCGGATCCGCAACTTCAGAACCCACCAGATTCAAATCTTCCCAGCCGTCATAAGCCCACAGAGCGGCAGCGAGGGTGGCCAAAAATGCCGCGAAAATTGTGCCGAAGCCGTCTCCCGCGGCCGGCCAGAAGAGATCGGCAGCGCGCGGCGCGCCGGCGGGCGAAAAAAAAGCCACGCCGATGACGATGACCACCGACATTATTTTTATGGCGGTAAGAAAAACCTGAACCGCTCCACCAAGCCGCACACCGAGATAATTCACGGCGGTCATGAAGGCCAGCCACAGTACTGCCAGCGGCTGCGCCCAGGTAAAAACAAAATCGTAGGGTGCGATCCAGCTTCCGATCGCCGGAATGTGCACGATAAAAAGTGGAGCACCGACGGCGGGAATCAGGAAACCGACAAAGCGCATCATCCCTGCGGCGATGGAAGCAAGAGAACTGGGGCGGCCCACGATGGAATGCATCCAGCCAAACAGAAAACCCCACACGGGACCGAAGGCGCGGCGGAGATAAGCGTATTCGCCGCCGGCCTCGGGGATGGCGGCGCCAAGTTCCGCAAAAGACAGCGCGCCAAAAATAGAAAGAATAGCTCCTACGATCCACGCGGCGAAAACGACGGAGACGGTGCGGCCTTCCCGAGCCATTTCGGCGGGCTTCAAAAAAATACCGGTGCCGATCATGGTGCCCACGACGATGGCGGCGGAGGCCCAAGCGCCCAGGCCGCGAACGAGTTCGAGGCGTTTTTCAGTCATGCGCGTTCTTCATAAAGTGGCGTGCGCGACAATAAGCTGACCAGCGAGCCTATCAGAAAAGTTACCGCGCATCCGATCAAGACATACCACGTGAAAGCGATGTTCGTGAGGCGCCACACGCATAGGATGGCGAGCAATCCCGCGAACATTCCGGCCAGCGCGCCCGTCGCGTTGGCGCGATGATTCAAGGTGCCGAGTAAAAAAAGTCCGAGCAGACTGCCGAAAGGCAGCGACGCTACAGTGAGACCCGCTTCGAGCAGCGGTCCCCATGTCATGAGGCCGAAGCCCATGAGCACAAGTCCCCAGAGAAGGGTCATGTTGCGCGAGCGGCGAAGAAAGCTGCGGTCGTCCGCGGATTCTCGGCTTTTTGCTCCGCGCAACGCAGAAAAATCCAGCACGCTGCTGGCGGCCAGAGAATTCAGCGATCCGCTGGCATTGGACATGGCGACGGCGATGATGGAAGCCAGCAGCAATCCCGCAAGACCGGTTGGCATTTCGCGCAACAGGAACAGTGGCAGAATGCGATCCGCGCGCTCGCCGGGCCCGAGCAGCGGAGTATGCTGCGCAAAAACGTACAGCAACACTCCGATCAACAGAAATATTGTGAATTGAAAGAGCACGATCACGCCGCTGGTTAGAAGTGCGCGGCGGCTGTCGCGTTGATCGCGGGCCGCCAGCAGACGCTGCACGATGGTTTGGTCCGTGCCATGGCTGGCCATGGTGAGGAACGCGCCGCCGATCAATCCCGACCAGAAGGTGTACTTGGTGGCGAGGTTGATCGAAAAATCGAAAATTTGCAATTTGTGGCCGTGCGCAGCGGCGACCTGCACAACTTCACTCCAGCCGCCGGGGATGCGGTGCAAAAGCACAAAAAAAGTGGCGGCGCTGCCGGCAAGATAAATAACAAGCTGCGCGACATCCGTCCAGATCACCGCTTTCATACCCCCTTCCAGGGTGTACAGCAGCGTGAGGGCTATGACGATGACTACCGAGATATGTTCGGAGGTGCCGAGCACAACGCTGAGCACCAGCGCGATGGCAGAAACCCGCACCCCTTCGGCGATCGCGCGGGTGGCCAGAAATGTAGTAGCCGCCACCGCGCGCATGCGCCGGCCAAAGCGTTTTTCGATCAACGCGTAGGCGGTAAAAAAATCTCCACGAAAATATCCCGGCAGCAGCAGAATCACGATGAGCACTCTGCCGATCAGGTAGCCAAAGACCAGCTGAAGAAAAGTGAGATTACCGCCGTACGCGATGGCCGGAGTTCCGATGATCGTAAGCGTGGAAGTTTCGGTGGCCACGATGGAAAAGGCCAGCGCCCACCACGGCGCGGTGCGCCCGCCCAGAAAATACTCGCGGGTGACGGCGTTTTTATCATCACTTTGCGCGGACGCCAGCGCACTCCGCTTGCGCCGGAAGTGCATGCCCAGCGCGGTCACGGCCAGCAAATAGACGATGACGATGGACAGATCGAAAGGCTGAATGTGCATCGAGAGTGGTGAGGATAGTGGCGATGCTGCGGGCCGTCAACGGCAAGTATTGTTGCTTGCGGTGGGCGTTCACACCACCGTGAAGACGATTGCCGCGCAGAGGCTTATGCTTTCTACATGCGTTATGTCCTGGGCTTCGATGGCGGCGGCACAAAGACCGAATGCTTCGCCATGGATGAACATGGAAATGTCGTCGGGCGTGCACAGAGCGGCCCGTCGAATCCTGGGCGGGTAGGACTGGAACGCGCCGTCGATTCGATCAGACAATCCGCCGCTGCGGCGCTCGCGCAGTCCAATGTCGAGCGCACGGCGCTGACAGCAATTTGCGCGGGCCTTTCCGGCGTCGGCGATCCTAAAGCAGCGGCTGCTATGCGCGCTGCTCTCACCGAAGAGTTCCCCAACTTAAAAGTTAATGTGTGCACGGATTTGGAAATTGCGCTGGCGGCGGCCGGTGATGGTCCGGCCATCGTGTTGATTGCCGGCACCGGATCAGTAGCGGTGGGACGCGCCGCGACGGGAGGAATGCGGCGCGCCGGCGGGTTGGGTCCACAGCGTGGCGATGAAGGCAGCGCCACGGATATCGGACGCAAAGCGCTGGCGCTGGCAAAAATGCATCGCGAAAGAACGGGCGAGGAATCGCCGCTGGGCAAACGGATGATGACGCAACTGGGAAACGCGGCGAAAAGCACGTCTCCGGAAATGTTTCCGCGTCTTTTTCCGGTGGTGGCCAATGCGGCCGACACCGACGACGAAATGGCGCGAGGGATCCTGCGCGACGCGGCCGGACACCTGGCCGAGCTGGTGAAAACGCTGGTCAGAGAACTCGAATTAGAAAAAGTACCATTCCGCCTGGCCAAAAGCGGCGGCATGATTGGCCGCTGCGCGTTTTTTGATGACTTACTCGACCGGCGGTTGCAGCTTGCGGCGCCGCTCGGGAAAATCGGGCTGCTGCCGATTTTGCCGGCTCATGCTGCGGCGCTGATGGCGCTGGAGATTCTCGGCGACAGCGGAAACGGAAACAGGTTCGCATGAGTGATGCGCACAAATACAACACGGCGCCGCCCAGCCCGCCCATCGCGGAGCCGGTCGCTGCGCCGGAGGAAATCCAGCGCGCCTCGGTAGCGACAGCTGAGGAACTCGCGGCACTGCTGCACCATGACTCGCGTGAAGTGCTGCTGGCCATTCTGCATAATCCTGCCGTTGGGGAAGCGGATGTGCGCGTTTTGCTGGGCCGCAAAAATCTGCCGGCTGAGGTGGTTGAGGAAATTTCCACGCGTCGCGACTGGCTGAAAATTTACGCCGTAAAAAAAGCGCTGGCTGCGCATCCGCATACGCCGCGACTCGTGGGCATGCGGCTGCTGAAAGAATTGTATTTGATGGACCTGGTGCAAATCGCGCTGCGGCCGGGTGTTGCCGCGGAATTGAAGCGCAATGCGGAAGATCAACTGGCGGCGCGCCTGCCGCAACTTCCGCTGGGACAGAAAATTACGCTGGCGCGGCGCGGCCCGGCGCGCGTAGCGGGAGTGCTGCTGGCCGAGGGGCACTCCAAGGTCGTGGAAGTTGCGCTGGATAATACACATTTGCACGCGACGCAAATTCTGAAGGTGCTTGCGACCGAAGGTGTTCCCGAAGCGGTGGTGCATGCTATCGCGCAGCACCGCAAATGGTCGTGCGACTACAACGTGCGCCTCGCATTGGTGCGTAATCCGGCGTCCACGCTGGCGTCGGTGCTGGGTTTTTTGCCGGCGCTTACGGTATCGGACCTGGAGGCCCTGGCCGCCCCGGGCGTCATCCCCGAACGGCTCGGCAAATATCTGGAGGCGGAAGTGCGCCGGCGTATCGGTGGCGGAAACAATTCAGCAGTGCAACAGGAGCCTTCCGGCGCATCTAATGCGTCTAAAGACGCGGGTGCGCAACAGCAGGGTGGCAGCACTAACACAAATGGTTACGATTAACGGGAACAAAACATCGCCTCCCGGCGTCGTATAAATATACAAGCACGGGCGTATGCTGGCCACAGTACGCTGAACAGGTTGCAGGCTGGTGAGTAACTCTACGCAGGAGGGTGCGGCGAGTTTATGGAAGCCAGGGAGCATGATTCCCGACGACTGGAGCGCCGCTGGGCGCCGCGATATTCTTTTCGCGCCGATCTGGAGATTGAATGGGGTTCGGCGGTACTGCCCGGAAAAACCCGCGACATCAGCGCCAATGGAATGTTCATTGAGGCTGCCGACACCCTATGGATTGGCGCGGGATTTACAGCGCGGCTGAACCTGGCGCGCCCGGTGAAAGTGAATTGTTTCGTCAAGCGTGTCGAGCCGGGCCTGGGGATGGGCGTGGCACTGGCGCTGGCCGAAAGTGAAAACCAAAAATATTATCAAGATCTTCTGGACTCGCTCGCAGGCAATACTTCGGCGTCCGCATTATAATTGTGAAGCGGCGGTTGACGGGCTTTTCACTTGGGCCGAATGACCAGATGTCTTAATTGCGGTTCTGAACGTATGAAGGACGAATGCCCTTCGTGCGGGCTGACTTCTTCGATTGCCGAGCTGGTGTTTCGGCCGCGCTTCATGAAAAGTACGGCGGTTTTTCTCGCAGGCTCCCTCTTATTTCCCTACATCAGTCAGATTTATCCGCCGCTGGATCTCGACTGGATGCTGGTTTTTTTTGGTTTGATTTTTTTTGTAGGCCTCACGGTGGCGGTGTTTCTGGATCGTGGCGCGCGCAACCGGCGGGACATCGAAGTGCTAAAAAGAATCTATGCCGGCTTCATCCCGCTGCCGTGGATATTGGCGGCCACACTTTTTCTCAATGGCAAACTCGATTCGCCGAAAAATGTGGTTTATCACCAGACTACCGTGCAGAGCCGCTTCAATATGCGCGGCATGGTGCGCGGGAGCCGCAGGCTTTTCGTGCCCTCGTGGCGGCCGGGCCAAAAATTTGAGCGGTTGGCGGTGGACTATGACGACTACGACCGCTTCCACGATGGCGATCAAGTAGTGGTGGGAGTCGCTCCGGGCGCCCTGGGCATCAGCTGGTTTTACGGAATTTACCGGCGCTGACGCGAGCAAGCTTCTGCGATAAGTGCCGAGACATTGGGATGGCCGTCAGCAAAATGTCGACGTGTCGACATTTGCGCAAATTGCCGGCTGCGGAGCTGGACCGTTTTCACGTGAAACAAGGATGTTCGAAAGCGATAAGCTGATTGCGTAGTGACGTTTACGGCTAATATGCAAGTGAATAGCGTTCGAATGCAGGGGTCGTTCGAACAGGTTGCATGTTCGAATCTCTGCTGAGCTGTTTGAATTTCGAAAATGTTTTGCTAGCGCTGCGCGGGTTCCAGAGCTTGCGACACTTCCCGTTCTCTTTCCAGTGAAAATAAAAAAGCGGACGCCGTGAGTCTTCACGGCGTCCGCCGGTGTCAGGCAACTCGCGGGGAGGGAACCGCTATTGCAGCGCCCTCCCCGGCCAAATGTTAGAAGCTGTACCGCAGGTAGAACTTCAAAGAGCGGCCACCCACGCTGGTGATCGAAGAGTTCAGGAAGTTAGGCGATGTGATGTTACCGCTAACGCTGGAAACTCCGCTGCCTTCACCGCCGCCAAGATTGGCGTGATTGAAGGGGTTGTAGGCTTCCATGCGCACCAGGAAAGACTGCGACTCCAGGTGCTTGAAAGGCATTTTGAATTCACGCTGGATGGACATAGCCCAGATTTCCGAACCCGGATTGAAAAAAGTGTTGCGGCCCACGTTTCCGTTTTGCCCAAGAATCACGAGGTAACGGAAATCATTGGCGGTGGCGGTGAAGTCTCCGGTGACGGGATCGGCGCCGAAGGAGCTGTTGAAATCCACGAAATGAACGCCGTCCTGGCTGAAGCCGACGCCAGTATCGCAGGTTCCCGCGGGATCAAGGCAAGAGGCGCTGTAGTTGATGGGAACTTTCCGATTGCCCAAAGAGGGGCGATCATTGAAGCCGGAAAGATCGCCATTCACGTCGAAGTTTTCGATGTGAATGGTTTCGGGTGCGCCGGTTTCAAATTGCGCGGTGCCGGAAACTTCCCAGCCGTTGACGGCGTAGCCCAGCCCGCGTTTGTATCCGGAATCGCCATGAACGCCGGGCAAATCCCAAACCCAGGTGAATGCCGCGCGATGGCGGCGATCAAAGGCGGAAAGACCACGATCGTTGCGGTTGGAAAACTGATCTTGTGCGCGGGTGCTTCCGCCAGAGGTGACGAAAATCTCCGAGCCGTTGTCGATAGATCTGGAAAACGTGTAGGCGGCGCGGAAGAGAATTCCGTGACGGAAGTTATGTTCCGCCTTGGTCTGCAGGCCGTGGTAAATGGAGTCTCCGTTGTTGGTGCGGGCGAAGATGCTGCCGCGATCAGGATTAAGGCGGACGGAATTAATTCCGGGATTGAGCTCCTGGTTGAGGAAGAGACGTTCGCCGCGTGTTCCGACGTAAGCCGCAGTCACCAGCCAGTTTCCGGGCAGCTCGCGCTCCACGCTCAGGTTCCACTGGTAGGTCAGCGGATTGCGCAGATTGGAGACGGCCGTGGTTACGGTATCAAACGGCGACAGTTCTGGGGTGATGGAGGGAATCACTGCCGAAAAGTCGGCTTGTCCGCGGCCGCCGGAGGGAATAACGGTACCGCCGGTTACGTTGGGAGTGGAGGACGCGGTGTTGTCCAGGATGTTGGCAAACAACACGTCATAGAACATGCCGAATCCGGCGCGGATGGCAGTCTTATCCTGTCCAAAGAGCCACGGCATGAACTTCGGCGTGTAGGCAATGCCCACCCGGGGACCGAAATTGTTGCGGTCCGGTTTTTCTGGGACGCGCAAACTCAGCGGGTCGGTCAGAGCGGTGGACGCGTTTACGGTCGGAAATGGAAGCGTGTTAAACGGCGTACCCTGGAATTCATATCGCAAGCCGTAGGTCAGGGATACGTTGGGGCGAACCTTCCAGGTATCCTGGGCATAGTAAGCCTGCTGCAATTGCGTGTAGCTAACCTGCGAAACGCCGAACTGCTTGGAGGCGATTCCGCCGTCTCCACTGAAATCATCCAAGAAATTTGCCAGCCCGGTGCAGGTGGACAGCCCGATGGCGGAGCAATCTCCCCCAGAGTTATACGTGAGCGTTCCCCGGGAATTGAAGGGCACGCCGTCCGTAATTCCCAGATGCGTAATATCGGCGCCCACCTTGAAGCTGTGATGGCCGTGGGTGACGGAGAACGCTTCCTGATACTGATACACGGTGTGATTGCGATCCTGTGGGAAGCCACTGGTGAGGCCCCCAAAATCCACGCCAGTCAGCTCCGCGACCTCAACATCAGGCAGACTGAATGAGGGGTTGGCAATTGTGGAAGCCAGCGGATCAAACCCGAAGTTCAAAGTTTGGCGGGTGAAGCGCAGCTCGTTCACGATGTGATCGTTGATCACGTGGGTCCAGAAAGCTCCCAAGCTGCGGGAAGGACCGGACTGTTCTGTGTCGGTACCGGGCAGGGAGTTAGGATTGGCGAAAAAGTCTGGCGTCAGGGAATTGTGGGAGGCCAGCCAACGCACGGATATAGTGTCCTTGGCGCTCATTAAATAATCGCCGCGAACGACGTATTCGTAGGCGTTGCTGATCTGCGGAGCCTGCCGCGCAAAAGTTCCGACTTCGACGGTGCAGTCCGTGCCGCAACCCGCACGGTCTCCAATAGCGATGGCGGAACTGGCCGTCGGCGCGACGAGGCCGTTCAGGGAGTTCAAGAGCAGTTGAACGTTTTGATTGGTGCCCAGCGATTGAAGAGTAGAGACACCAGCGGCGGTGGGAATCGTAATCTGCGCGCCTTGTTCGTCCCCTCGAAGATGATCCAGTTGATAAGACCCGAAAACGAAAAGCTTGTTTTTGAGGATCGGGCCGCCCAGGCGGAATCCCGGAGTGTTTTCCACGCTGCGGGGAACAGTGTCCAGGCCATTGCGGTGTTGATCCGCAGTGATGGCGTTGAAGCCCGAGCCGTTGTAGCGCTCCCACACCGCGCCGTGCCAGTTGTTGGTGCCGCTGGCGTAAATAACGTTGGTCACAGAACCGCCGCCGCGGCCGAATTCTGGAGCGTAGGAGTTGGTCTGGATGACGACTTCGCTGACGGCTTCCAGATTCTGAGGCTGAATGGCCTGGCCTTGAATCCCATTGTCGTTATTATCAAATCCGTCGATCAAAAAGTTGTTCGAGCGAGGACGCAGTCCGTCCACAGAAAAGCTCGCGCCGTTGGTAAAATTGTCGCGATCGGATACGCTGACAACTCCCGGCTCGGTGAGAACCAGGGAAATGGGGTTGAGAGAACCAATTGGCAATTCCTTGATCTCGGTGCCTGAGATATTGGCGCTTAACTCGGCGGACTCGGACTGTACAGTGCTGGTGGAAGCTTCCACCATGACGGACTGAGCGGTGCCAATGACCTGCAACTGAAAATCCAAGGGCGTTTCAACGGATGCTTTTACTTCGACACGATTCATGACCACGGCGGCGAAGCCCTGGGATTCCGCTTTCACTTCATAGTTGCCGGGAAGAATGGCGGTGATTCTGTATTCTCCATAGTTTCCTGTAGTGACCGTTCTGGTCTCGCCGTTTTCCAAGCCGCGTGCTGTTACCGTGGCATTGGGGACGCTAGATCCGCTGGGGTCCGTGACCGTTCCGGTCAGCGTCCCTTTACTGGTTTGAGCCGAAGCGGCCGCGGAAAAAATCGTGGCGGCAAGAAATAAGAAGCTTAAAACTGTAGCAAATCGCAATTTCATCTGGATAAAACCTCCGAGCAAATAAACGACCGAGCGCTATATTGCACACACTGTTCCAACACGCGGTGAGCGAGGAATTTAATTTAAGATGTTTGGGTACAGGGATTTAGAGGACAGGATTGAAATGTCGTGCAGCGGCACAAATCTAAATCCTAGCTAAAACTATGTGCGGCTATATAGCTATATAGAAATACATATAAAACAGGCCCCGATTTCTTGGCGCCGAATTTTCCTGCGATGCAAATGTTGCCCTTGAAGCCATTTTTTCCGAGCAACCATTGAACGGCCAAGTGCGTCCAAGGCGATTATTTCGCGCGGTGCGCGTAGTGTTCGCCAAAGAAATCGTTTTTGTTCCACGTGGGACGCTGTGGGTCTTCGGTAATGAGGTAGCCACATAGAAACACGAAACGCGCGTACTTCGCTGCGGCGTTGAAGTCGAGGCCCGGCTGGTCGATGTCGTCCTGCGGCTGGTGATAGCGGGTTTGTTCCCAGTTTTTGAAAATCGCCGCGGGATTAATTTTCGGGTCATCGGATTTGAATCCGGGGACGGGGAACACTGCCGGGATGCCCTGCTTCACAAAAGAATATTGATCGCTGCGAATGAAGTCCACTTCTTCAGGTTCAGGGTCGGGACTTTCCACCAGGTGCATGTGCGCAGCAGCATTCTTTATTACTGCGTCCAGGCTGGAGTGTTCCGCGCCTAAGGCCACGATATCCTGCAGCGGCCAAAGCATCAGGTCCTCATCCATATTCACGTTGGCAACGATGGCACTCTTTTGCACCGTGGGATTTTGCGCGAAATAGTCAGAGCCCAGTAAACCCGCTTCTTCTCCCGTGACGGACACGAACAGGATCGAACGACGCGGACGGGTCTTTAAACTCGCGAAAGCGCGCGCGATTTCCACCATGATTGCCGAACCGGAGGCGTTGTCCAAGGCACCGTTGTAGATATTGTCGCCTTTCACCGGTTCGCCGATGCCCAGGTGATCGAGATGCGAGCTGTAGACCAAGAATTCGTTCTTCAAGGCGGGATCGCTGCCTTCCAGTTTCGCCACCACATTGCGGCTGGGCACATCCTGCAGCGTTGAGACGTTATGTATCTTCGCCGTTAGAGGCATCGCGAACGACAACGGCTTGCCGGCCGCCATAGCCGCAAACACTTCCTCGGCCGTGTGCGGGCTGCCCTCAAAAAATTTCTTCACCGCCTCCATGCTCAAAAATGCGTTGCCGCGCAGTTGCGGGAAATAATCGTTAGGGCGCTGGTGGGCGTCGAGCCAATGGAATTGCGGGAAGGAAAGATCGCGGACCTGCTCGCTGAAGGAATACATTTTTTCCATGACCGGATCGGTCAGCACGATAACGCCGATAGCTCCATGGTCAACGGCGATTTTAGCTTTGACCTCCGAGGAGGAGTAGTGGGCTTTCAATGAGGACTCGAAATTTGGCGCTACCGAAAGGAGTGCGACAATTTTTCCTTTTACGTCAACTCCTTGATAATCGTCGTAACCCTGTTCCGGCGCGGTGACGCCGCCGCCCACGAAGATGACCGGCGCTTCGACGGAGGTGTCTGCGCGCGCAGGATCCCCGCCAGAAATGTAATCTTTGCGAAAGACGAGCGTTTCCGGCGATCTGCCGGCGTGCGTCAGGGTGAGCTCCGTTTTGGTTTCGTCGGGCCTGGAGGAGCGCAGCGGCACGGCTTGAAAATACGTTCCATGGTCGCCGCCGGGCTGCAGTCCCAGCGATTCGAATTGCGAAGCCATATATTTTGCGGCGATATCGTATCCGCGCGTGCCGGTGCCGCGGCCTTCGAGCGCGTCATCGGAGAGGAAACGGATTCCGCCGCGAATGGCCTCGGGGCGTATGGTGTTCATGGCCGGCTCGGCGGGATCGCTGGCCTGCGCGCTAGCCAAAGCCGCGCTCGTCAAGCACGCGAACATCAAAATTGAAATTCGCCTGCAAAAAGTGATTTCCTTTACGCGGGGCAGCATGGTGCGCTTCATGTGGAGCTCGCTTTCCGGCGCGAAAGATTCGCGCCAGCAACATCGTCAAACTGAAATCTTGCCTGAGCGGTGATAACTAAGAGTTTCGCGCCGAGCTTAATAAGCGGGCTTGCCATCGGCGCGGAGAGGCAGCTGGAGCTCCAGCATGTGGCCGTTTTTCCCGAGACGAAAGCGCACGCGCTGCACGGGCCCGACGTTGCGTTCTTTCCAGTCGGCGATTTCGATGGCTTCGTTAGGCGCGTTAGTCTCTGACCACTCCACGCCGTCGCCTTGTGGCTTCACTGTGTCGGGATCAATGTCGAAGACCAGTTGCATGGGAATGTTGACCAGCAGATAGCGCTTCCAGAGTTTGACGAGCAACACGCCGCGTTTAGAAGTGTGATAAATATTCCACGATTGTGGCGCTTCATCGTTGTAGCGGACGATGGCGAACGAAACGGATTTCCACTCCGCCGACTTGGCAGATTCCGGCGCTTGCGCGCGCGCGAAGCCGCAGGACGCGGTGAGCAACGTGGCCAGCAATTCCGCCAGCAACACGGGCAGCAACACCGAGCGCCGCCGGCAATCCCGCCCCGGCACTAGCTCACCTGTACTTCGTGGAATGATTTGTCGAGCAGCTCGATGGCGTCATCCACGTCGCGCTTGGTGGTGTTCAACATGGGCGCAAGGCGCAGGGTGTTGCCGTACAGGCCGCCTTTGCCGATGAGCAGGCCGTTGTGGCGGGCGCGCTCCATGACCTGATTGGTTTCCTGCGGCGCAGGTTCTTTGGTTTTACGATCTTTCACGAGCTCGAGCGCCTGCATCAGGCCCATGCCCCGCACGTCGCCAATCAGCGCGTGTTTGGATTGCAACTCCTCGAGCTTGCCACGGAAATATTTGCCGACCACGTCGGCATTGGTGCGCAAATCTTCTTCCTCGATCAATTCAATAGTGGCGCGGGCCGCGACGCTGGTGACGGGATTGCCGCCAAAGGTGGCGATGTTGCTGCCCTGATAGCCGCGAGCAATCTCCGGAGTAGTCACCGTCAGGCCGACGGGCACACCGTTGCCCATGCCCTTGGCGCTGGTGATGATGTCGGGAGTAACTTCCCAGTGCTCAATGCCAAACCAGTTTTTTCCGGTGCGGCCCCAGCCGGTCTGCACTTCGTCGGAAATAAAAAGCGCGCCATATTTTTTCACGATACTGAAAACAATTTTGAAATATTCCGGAGGCGCGGTGATAAATCCGCCGACTCCCTGAATCGGTTCGGCGATAAAGGCAGCGATGTTCCCGCTGGTTCCGGTCTGAATCAGGTTTTCAACGTCGCCGGCGCAGGCTACGCCGCAATCGGGGTAAGTCAGGTGCAGCGGGCAGCGGTAGCAATACGGATTCACCGCGTGTGAAATTCCTACGCTGATTACCCCCGCGCGACGATATGGGGCGTGCGCTGTTACCGCTTTGGTGAGCGCCGAGCCCCCCGAATACGCGTGTCGCAGAGCAACGACGTCGTAGTTGCCGGTGGACATGCGCGCCAGCAAAATAGCGGCTTCGTTGGCTTCGCTGCCGGAGCTGGTAAAAAAGCTTTGCTGCAGATTGCCGGGCGTAATCTGCGCAATTTTTTCCGCCAGCGCCACGATGTGCTCGTTGGGATAGAGCGTCGAGGTATGCTGCAGCCGGTTCACCTGCGCATTAATCTTGGAAGTGATTTTGGGATTGCAGTGGCCTACTGAAACGGTGAGGATGCCGCCGAAAAAATCGAGGTACTTGTTGCCGTCGAGATCCCACAGATGCTGCATTTCGGCGCGATCGGCGACCAGCGGCTGTTCGAAATAATTGGTTACCGAGGGCCAGATGAATTTCTTGTGCCGCGCGACGATTTCTTCGCTGCGCGATTTTGCCGCGCCAGGGGCGGACGGTGGTGGAGTTACGGGAGTGGTCACGAAGCTGTCCTCTCAAGCGGGTAGGATGCCGAAGAGTGTATGACGAGGAGTTAGATGCGGCAAGCGCCAGACCTGCTTGCAGGCCCAGCGCATTTCCGGCCAATCTTAGCGGACGTCAAGGGAATCAGAAGTTTGAGGAGAAAAAAAACTTAGGAGCAGGCGCCGCGATCGAGTTCGGCGAGTTTTTGTTTGGCAAGATCATTGCCTTTACGCGCCGCGGCGCTGAAAAGCCGGCGAGCCTGCGAGCAATTCTTGGTAACTCCACGGCCAGTGAAGTACATCATGCCCAATTCCAGTTGCGCTGACACATCACCCTTGGCCACCTGGTCCCACAAGGCGCGCACGCTCTTGGCGGTCGGCGCAGGTTGCGGAATTTCCTTTGGAGCAGCGTAGGCCTGCGTGGGAGCTGTGGTGGGCGCCGGCTCTTCCTTGGGCTTGGTATCGGCAGGCTTGGTATCGGCGCCACTGTTAGCTGGTGTGTTGGCAGGCGCATTTGCAGCGGGTGGGTTGTTAGTGACAGGTTCGGATGCCGTGGTCGGCTCGACCATTTGCTCGCCAAGCCAGATAAATGCGCCGGCCGCCTCCCTGCGGAAGGTGAATAGCAGGGCCAGAAGCATCACAATCAACCCGGTTACCACGATGCCCGATGAGGTGCGAATTCTGCGCGGCAGCAAAGCGGTGCTGCGCACGCGCACGTTCACTTCTTCGAGCACAGTTTCCGAGCGGCGCCGCAATTCCATCACATGGGCATGCAGCACTTCCTGAACCTGAATCTGAAAACGATCGATGGCCTGCTGCTGCGCGCGTTCGAGCAGAGCAGGGTATTGGTCCAGGACTTTCGCGGAAGCCGCAGCGGAAGCTACCGAGGATTCCAGGCTTTTCATCTGGGCCTGCACGGATTCGCGAATGGGAAAAAGTTGACGCTCGGAATCGCGCAGCACCCGCGCGGCGGAATCGCGAAACTCGGTCAACAGGCGTTGCTCTTCATGTTGAAAATGCTGGAGCAGCGATTGGGCGTGGTCGTTCAGCGTGGCGGAGGCGCGCGCTTCCAGCGCGGCGATATCACCGCCTGGGCCAGGCAAGATTGGCGCGGCAGCACGTTTGCGTTCGGGCGCGGCTGGCTGCGCTATTTCTTCTGCAGGCGCCGATTCTTCAGCGACATCATCGGGCTCCGTGGATGCGGACGCGAAAGAATCAAGTTTGAACGCCGCGGCCGCGCCAAAATCGCTAGGCGCCGAGGAGCGCGCACCGTTGGGCTTACGTTCGGCTCCCGGTGCCTGAGGCGTGGCTGCCCATGAGGTATTCTCGGTTTCGGCAATTCCGCCATCCAGCGATTCTTCTTCTTCGCCTTCTTCGGCGTCGGACAGCGGCACTGGATGCGTTGGCACATTGTGCGACGGCACCAGGGATAAAGACCGGCCACCTTTTGAAGGAGCGGCTTTGCCGAGAGCCTCGCGACGGCGGGCTGCGAGTGAGCGGCCCAAGGCCTCGGCACCGGCAGTTTCGGCTTCAGTTGGCGGTGTCCCGGAAAATTTTGCTGTTTTGCTGGAATATTCAGCGGACGTCGTAAGCCATTTACGCATTTCGGCGCGGAACTCTTCGGAAACATCTGTGAACTGTAAGCCTGCGACGCGTCCTTCTTTGTCCGCCCATTCGAGACGGCCCCGGCCTTCGAGGCGCCGTTGATCTGCCAAATTGAATGCGAATTTCACTTCTTCTTTAGGGCGCACGCGCTTGACGGCGCGGAATCCAAAGCCGTGCTCGGAAAAATTCAGGACCATTCCGCCGTTGCCGGGCTCTACTTCGACATACAGAAGGTGATCGAAGCGTTTGCGGGGAGATTGCCGGCGTTCGAGGTTATAAGGCATACGCGTTCATTCGCTGCAAACTTAAGGTGCTGCACGCACTTTACCAATCAACCGTAGAGCACCCCCACGGGAGGTACCGATGGTCATTATGCGTCTTTGCGGGTGACTGGTATTCCTATTCTGAACCTCTGCATCTTTAATGACAACACTAATTCAGTCAGGGTAAGTGTCGCATTAACAAGCAAATAAGAGGCAGTTAGCAATAATTTGCATGCGACCACCGGCAACAGTCACGAGGTTTAGCTGATTGAGACACGCGGTTACAGCGGGGAGCGACGGGCAAGCATTCTTGCCAAGGCCGCAGCAGATAGTCACCAAGCGGAGATGGTTGGCTCGATGATGGTGCACAAAGTTTGTCGATGCGTTCGCTACGGTGTCGCCGTGCGGCGCTGCTCTTCGGTCGAGACCGACGGCGCGGGATTGGATGACGTAGAGGAAACGTCTTCAGCGCCAACGCTGACCAGGATTTTTTTGGCCGCGTCGCGCTGTTCGCTAGTGGCGCAAGTGACCGACACCAGCGTGCCACCTTTGCTGATCAGTCCCTCGTAGCGCTTGGCTTCGTATTCGGGGATGCCCATGCCCACCAGTCCTCCTGCGATACCGCCCACGGCGCTGCCCACCCCCGCTCCGGCCAGCGCAGCCAGGATAGGTCCAGCGGCGATCAGCGGACCGATACCCGGAATCGCCAACGCGCCGACACCGACGAACCAGCCCAGCGCTCCGCCAAGTAGCAACCCGGAGCCTGCCCCGGTTGCTGCGCCTTCGGGAGCCTTGGACGCCTTCTCGGTAGTCATTCCGCTGTGTCCCAGAGATTCCGGTGCCAGGAAAGCTACGTCGGCGGCGGGAAATCCCTCGGCTTTCAAACTGTCGACGGCGCGTTCCAGGATGTCTCTGTTAGAACAGATTCCGTATACGACTTCGGGGCTGGCCATAATTTTCTCCTCGCTTTATTCGTCTCTGCACTTATTTCTTGAAGTTTCGTGACGTTTCTCGAATGCCATTATTTTTTAACCGCGTTGATCATCAAGTCGTTTTTGACGTTGGCCGCGCCGGCAATATCAGCGGCTTTCGCTCCGACCGAGTCTTTTTCTTCCTGAGAACGCACCGGACCCTGCAAACGAACGACACCGTTGATGGTGACGACTTTCACGTTGTGCGCGTAAGTAGAAAGAGATTTATCGCGCACGATGGATTGACGAATTTTTCTGGTTAGCTCCACGTCGCCGCCATTGTGAGATTGTCCATCGGCGCGATGAGCGTCCCGGTGTTCGGTGGGGAGATTTTTCCCGGAGTTGTCGGCTTGCGGATCTGCCTGCGCTTGTCCGCCTGCAGCGGTGATGGGGACGGTCACAAGAGTTAAACTTGCGGCCAGCAACAACACACCGTTAGCAGTTTTTCGCATGGGTTTTCACCTCGGCGATCTCTCGCGAGTTCCACCCTTGCGACGATACTTTCACCGACCGGCGCTCAGCCATAGGGTGCATCCCTTAGTTCGGAATAAAACAGCTGTAGCTGCGGGTCTCGGCGTCGCGGCAATACGGCGATTTGTAATCCCAGTCTGCGCGTTGACAGAAAAATTCAGCGGGGCGTATAGTCAGACCACCAGTCGAGTAGCATCAAATGACAATTCCCGGAGCCGATGCCCCCCGTCTCTGCCGGGCGTGATGCGCAGGGCAGGGATGCCCCATGATGCCGAACTCTCTTTGCACACGGTATTCAGCTTCGTTGCTGGCCTTTGCGGCGATGTTGGCATTGAGCGGCGTGCTCCGCGCCCAGAATCCCACCGAGCAATCTCCGCCACCGCCGCCACCTGCCGCGGCGACTGAGCCCGACACCAAAGTTTGGAAAGCTGCGCCGGAAACTCCGCAAGCGGGCGGCGAAAATAATAATTCAGAATTATCCAGCCAGGATCGCCCGGCGACCTTCAAAGTTCGCGTAAACGAAGTGCTCATGCGCGTGGTGGTACGCGATCAAAAAGGTCAGGTTGTTACCAATCTACATAAAGAAGATTTTCAACTGTTCGACAACAAGAAGCCGCAAACGATTTCCTCTTTCAGCGCGGAAACCCCCGACAGCCTGGCGTTGAAGCCCGACGCCACGGTTACCGCCACCGGAGACGCGCCCTCGGATTCCGATGCGGAGATAAAAGCGGCCGTCGCCAGGAAAATGCCGCAGCGCTTTGTAGCCGTCATTTTCGACGATTCGCATTTATCCATGGAGGATTCGGTCTTCGTGCGTGATGCGGGCACGCGCCTGTTCGGCTCGCTCGCGGCTTCCGATCGCGTCGGCATTTTCACGTCATCAGGGCAGCTCACGCAGCCGTTTACCGCGGACCGCGACCTGTTGCACAAAGCGCTGCTGGGAATTGTTCCGCGCTCCGTTACCGGCGGCAGCGGAATACACGATTGTCCGGATATCAGTTATTACCAGGCGGATCTGATCGAAAACAGGCACGATTCGCAAGCATTGTCCGTCGCCGCGGAGGACGCGGTGCAATGCGCCTTTGGCGGAGACGAAACCAAAAGTGCCGCAGCCCAGTCGATGGCTGAAGGAGCCTCGCGAAGGGCGTTGTCTCGCGGAGATGAGGAAACCGAGTATGCGTACCGTCACCTGGAAGACGTTATGCGCAAGCTTTCGGTGATGCCCGGGCAGCGCATCATGGTTTTTGTTTCGCCGGGATTTATTCCCAGCACTTTGTGGTCGGAGACCTCCGGCATGATCGACCGCGCCAACCGCGCCGGGATCGTCATCAACACCATTGATGCGCGGGGACTTTATTCGCCCGACTTGGGCGATATCTCCGATCCATCGCGGGATTCGGCAAGGACTTCAGGCTACAAATCCGGCTATCGCATTGCCGCGCAACAAGCGCAGGATCAGGTACTGGAAGAATTCGCAGCCGGCACCGGGGGAACTTTTTTTCATAACCGCAATGACGTGGATGAGGGCTTGCGGGAAGCTGTCGCTGCTCCTCCGTTATCGTATTTGCTCGGGTTTTCTCCGCAAAACCTTAAAGTCGATGGACGCTTTCACCAGTTGAAGGTCACGCTGACCAATAAACAGAAATATAAGGTGCAGGCGCGCAATGGCTATTACGCTCCAAAGTCGATAGCTGATCCGGCGGAATCGGCCAAGCAGGAAATCCGCGAAGCGATTTTTTCGCAGGAAGAAATGCACGACGTTCCGGTGGATCTGCAGACGCAATTTTTCAAAAAAGACGCCAACTCGGCGCGCCTGTCGGTGCTTTCGCATCTGGACGTGAAAGGCATTCATTTCCGCAAAGCCGACGGCCGCAATCATGACAACCTGACCATCGCTACGGCCATCTTTGATGAAAACGGCAACTTTGTGACCGGTGGCGAAAAACTCGTGCAGATGAAGCTGCTGGACACAACCTATACACGGTTGAGCCGCTCAGGAATTACCTTGAAGTCCAGCTATGACGTGAAGCCCGGCAGCTACCTGGTGCGGTTGGTGGTGCGGGATGCGGAAGGGTCGCAGATGGCGGCACGCAATGGCGCCGTAGTGATTCCGAACTAGAAGATCAGTGAGGGAGTGAAAATGAATACGAAAAAGGCCGTGAAGAGCAATCGTGGCGCGGCAAAATCGGGCTTCGCAATTATTCTGACATTGCTGGCGTTGTCCGCAGCGTCACGGTCTGTGCGCGCACAGGGGCAGGCGGAGAATCCTCCTGCGCCCCCGACCGTATCCGCTGCGCAGGATGCCGCGCCACCGAGCGCGCCCGCTGCTGCAGACCAGCAGAGCAACGTGGTCATCAAGAAGGAATCGCGACTGGTGCTGGTGGATGCGGTGGTGACCGACAAGAAGGGTAATTATATAAAGGACCTTACGCAGAATGATTTCAAAGTCTATGAGGACAATAAGGAACAGACCGTTTCCAGTTTTTCGACGGGAGCGGACGCCGCAACGCAGGCTAACGGGCAAAAGCGCTACCTGATTTTGTTTTTTGATAATTCGACGATGCAGGCCCCTGATCAGATTCAGGCGCGGGCCGCGGCCAATAAATTTATTGAGGCCAACGCTAACGGCGATCACCTGATGGCTGTGGTGGACTTCGGCGGCGCGCTGCGCATCGTGCAGAATTTTACCGCCAACACCAGTCTGCTGCGCAACGCGGTCGCCGGGGTCAAGCAGTCCTCTGTGAATCCCAACGCGAATGTGCCGGACAACCAGCCAGTCACGGTAGCTTCTTCCAGCCTTTCCTCGCTTAACAATGCGGAGGCCGATTTCGGCGCGCGCAGCATGCTGCTGGCGGTGCGCAGCCTGGCCAAGAATTTGCGCAGCATGCCCGGGCGAAAAATGGTGGTGCTGTTCTCCGGCGGCTTTGCGCTGACACCCGAAAACGAATCGGAGCTAACCGCCACAATTGACGCCTGCAACAAATCGAACATGGCAATTTACACACTCGATGCTCGCGGGCTGGTGGCCAACGCCCCGGGCGGAAGCGCGCAGGCAAATCCAACGGACGGCGAGAGCAAGGTGTACGCCGCGCGCCGCAGCTCGTCTTCAACAGCTGGGCGGCCCCGCCTGGTGCTGGCGTCATTTTCCAGCGCTGTACCCGACCCGCAGCGGCCTGGAGGTGGTGGCGGAACTGGGGGAACGGGTGGAGCTGGCGGAGGTCGAGGCACCGGCGGAACCGGTGGTACCGGGGGGACTGGCGGCAAGGGTGCCGGCGGAGGAACAGGCGGCACCGGCGGCAAGACGGGTGGTGGTACCACCGGAGGAACCGGCGGAAAGACAGGCGGAGGAACCACCGGCGGCGGTGGCCGGCCGGTTTCGAATCCCGGCGCGTACAATTTCAATTCGCCTTACAACCAGCCGCGCACCATCGTGCCTCCCTTCCCGCAATCGGCTTCCACCAATCAGCAGATATTAGCTGCGTTGGCTGAAGGCACCGGCGGCTTCACCATTTTCAACACCAACGACCTGCTGGGCGGACTGGAACGCATCGGCCGCGAGCAAAACGAATTTTATATTCTTGGCTATGTGCCTAAAGATACGCCCGAGGGGACTTGCCACACGCTGAAAGTAAAAATGAATCGCGGCGGCACCAATGTCCGCTCGCGCAGCGGCTACTGCAACGTGAAAACTTCCAATGTGCTGGAAGGGAAACCGCTCGAAAAGCAACTGGAGTCGCGCGCTACCGGCACAGTGGCCGGATCGATTCACGGCGGGATGCAGGCGCCGTACTTCTACACTTCGGCGAACGTGGCGCGCGTCAACGTGGCGATGGAAATTCCTTCAGATAACGTGAAGTTCGATAAAGAAAAAGGGAAATATCACGCCAATCTAAATGTGCTGGGCATCGCCTATCGTCCGGATGGCTCGGTCGGAGCACGCTTCAGCGACACGGTGAACCTGGACCTCGAGAAAGATGACTGGAAGGAATTCACCAAGACGCCGTACCGTTACGAAAACCAGTTCGACGCCACGCCCGGCAGTTACAAATTAACGGTGGTGGTGAGCGCCGGCAGCGACGCTTTTGGTAAATTCGAATCACCGCTGCAGATTGACGCCTACGACGGAAAACATTTCAGCCTGGGGAGCGTGGCGTTAACCGATGCCCCGCAACGCCTGGGCGATATTCCTACCAGCCTGGATTCCGCGCTGCTCGAAGATCGCACCCCGCTGGTCGTGCAGGGTTTGCAGATTACGCCCTCGGGCAGCAACCGTTTCAAGCGTGACCAGAACGTGGTCATGTACTCGGAAATTTACGAGCCGCTGCTGGCCACTGCGGAGCCGCCTAAGATCGGCATGGGCTATCGCATCTTCGAGCGGGCTTCGAATAAAGAGGTGATGTTCACCGGGGTGGTTGCCACGGACGCCTTCATTCAAAAGGGAAACCCCGTGGTGCCCGTTGGGTTGAAGGTGAATGTCAAAGATCTGCCTCCTGGTGCATACCGCCTGGTGCTGCAGGCCGTGGATGGAGCAGGCAATAAGGCGCCGAATCGCAGCGTGGACTTCGACATTCTGTAGGCGTCCCTTAGCGCATTCAGCGGTTTTATGGCGAGGCTGGCTTCGACACATTGCACAGGACCATGCAACTTCTCTAACGCCTTGGGGTTAATCTGGCTACGGTAGGTACTTTCCAGATGACGCCTGACCTCCAACGCCTGGCTCTCAAAAAACGGGATAAACCTGAGAGATTTTCTGTGTCGTTGCGCCCGAGAGCCCTCCTTGCCGCCGCTTTATCCGTTTGCTACGTAATGTCCCTCGGAATTGATCTTCCTGCCGTCGCTGCCAATCCGGCGTCGCCTCACAAAGATAAAAAAATCAAGCAGGATCCCGCGCTCAAAGGTCTGCCGATCACGGAGATTTCCGCGGATGAAGCCGTTCTGCATGCTATGAACCGTCTGGCGTATGGTCCGCGTCCCGGCGATGTTGAACGTGTAAAACAGATAGGACTGGCAAAATGGATTGAGCAACAGTTGGCGCCGAATTCCATCGACGACAAGGCTTTGAGCGCGCGATTGGAAAATTTTCCCACGTTGACGATGTCGTCCGCGCGATTGATTGAAGATTACCCGCAGCTGAAACAAGCTGCGAAGCAGGCTGAAAGACGCGCAGCAAACGCCGCCGCTGGCAACGAGCCCCGGGCATTGGGTGCGCACGGCGATGCGTCCAGGAACATGCAGGACGGCGCGAATGGAAATGGTCAGCAGACCGACGAGACCATGGCGCCGCCGAGTTCGTCGGCCGCCGTGGGACAATCAGCGCAAAAAGATTCGCCGGAAGTGAATATGGCCGACAAATCCAGCGTGTCTGCTCCCATGAAGGCGCAGCCGTCGGCGGTTGATCCAAGCATGGTTGGCAATCCTGCTACGGTCGGTGGCGGCGGCAAACGCAACGTGTTGAGCGGTCCGGACCCCAACGCGGTGCCGCGGGCAATCGCTGACGACAGCAAGCGGCCGCAGCGGGTCGTCGAAGAACTGGCGATGGCCAAAGTCGCGCGCGCGATTTATAGCGAGCGGCAATTGCAGCAGGTGATGGACGATTTCTGGTTCAACCATTTCAATGTGTACGCCGCGAAGGGCGAGGACAAGTGGTACCTGACTTCTTACGAACGCGACGTGATCCAGCCGCATACTTTGGGCAAGTTCAAAGATTTGGTGACCGCCACGGCGAAAAGTCCCGCGATGCTTTTTTATCTAGATAACTTTTTAAGCGCCGATCCGCGCGCGGCGCAGCGCCAGGCGCAGAATCGAGCCATGCGGCAAAACCGTGGCGGATTCGGCCGCGGTTGGCCGCCTCGCTCGCAGCCGCAAACGCAGGCGCAGCAAAAAGCAAAAAAGAATACGCGCGGGCTCAACGAAAACTACGGCCGCGAATTGATGGAGCTGCACACTCTTGGGGTGGAAGGCGGGTATACCCAGAAAGATGTGACCGAACTGGCGCGCTGCTTCACCGGATGGACGATAGAGAAGCCCCGGCAGAATCCGGAATTTAAATTCGATGAAAAGCTGCACGATCCCGATCCAAAAATCGTGCTGGGCAAAAAGATCCACGCCGGCGGCATGAAAGACGGCGAGCAAGCCATTGAGTTGCTGGCCAAACATCCCAGTACGGCAAAATTTATTTCCACCAAGCTGGCGCGGCGCTTCGTTTCGGACAATCCCGCCGCCGGCATTGGTGGCCCGCATGGCGCAGACGTTTCAGTCGAGCGATGGCGACATTCGCGCGGTGATGCGCACCATGATTTATTCGCCGGAGTTCTGGTCGCGCGAAGCATATCGCGCAAAAATCAAAACACCGTTTGAAGTGGTGGTCTCCGCTGTGCGCGCGCTGGGCACCGACGTGGACACGCCCATGCCGCTGGTGCAGTGGGTGGGCCGCATCGGCGAGCCGCTGTATCAATGCCAGCCTCCGACCGGCTACGCCGACAAGGCCGATGCATGGGTAAATACCGGCGCGCTGCTCAATCGACTGAATTTCTCACTGACGCTGGCGGGAAATAAAGTTCGCGGCTCGCGCACCGACGTGAATTCCTTGTTGGGCGCCGACGCCACGGAACCGAAAGTCGCTCTGGAGCGTGCCGTTAAAGTTTTTCTCGGCGGGGAGGCTGGTCCGACCACGGTAGAGACACTACAAAAACAATTGGACAGCCCCCAAATTTTGCAAGCCAAGCTGGACGACCCCATCAGGAAAGTTGACCTGGGTGTGGTGACTGGACTGGTGCTGGGCGCACCGGAATTTCAGAGACGTTAGCGCGGATAGCGGATTTTAGGGAAAGTCGAAGGAGCGGCCATGAGATTTTCTAGGCGATATTTTCTGAAGCAAGGCGGCGTGGCCATGGTCGGCCTGAGCGCGATGCCGGCGTTTTTGCAGCGTGCCGTTGCCTCTACGCCGATGCCCAACAAGAAGCAATTAGTGGTGCTGTTTCAGCGCGGCGCAGCCGACGGATTGAACATCGTGGTGCCTTATGCCGAACCGAATTATTATCGCCTGCGCCCTTCGATTGCGATTCCTCAACCGGGCCGCGGCGGAACGGGTGCCGCAGCTATTGACCTCGACGGATATTTTGGATTGCATCCCAGCCTCGCTCCCCTGGAGCCGCTGTTTCACAGGAACCAACTGGCTATCGTGCATGCAGCGGGTTCGCCTGACACCACTCGTTCGCATTTCGATGCGCAGGATTACATGGAGTCCGGCACGCCGGGGGTGAAAGCCACGGACGATGGCTGGCTGGACCGCGCGATACAAACGATTCCCGAGGAGCACTCTTCACCATTTCGCGCCGTGGCCATGGGACCCAACCTGCCGCGCATGCTGCGCGGCAGCGCCGGCGCCATCGCATTGCCGGATCTCAAAAATTTCAAAGTGATGCCGCAGACAGCGGCGATGAATAACGTCGCGCAGAGCGGCTTCGAAGCCATGTATTCGCAGAGCGTGGATCACGCGCTGCACGGCACCGGCACGGAAACTTTCGAAGCTATCGATATGTTGAGCAAAATTGACACTAGTAAGCTGCCGCCGGAAAACGGCGCACAATATCCAACCAGCCGCCTGGGACAGAACATGCAGCAGATCGGCCAACTGCTGAAAGCCAAAGTGGGCGTGGAAGTTTTGTTCGTGGATTGCGGCGGCTGGGACAATCACGTCAACGAAGGCGGCGTGCAGGGCCAGCTTTCGAATCTGCTGAAAGATCTGGGCCAGTCGCTGGCGGCGTTTCATCAGGACATGGGCGAGCGCATGCAGGACGTCGTAGTCGTTACCATGAGCGAATTCGGGCGCACCGCCAAAGAAAACGGCAACCGCGGGACGGACCACGGCCACGCCAACTGCATGTTCGTGATGGGCGGGGAAGTAAAAGGCGGAAAAGTTTACGGCAAATGGCCCGGCCTCGATGACCATCAGCTGAACGAAGGGCGCGACCTCGCACTGACCACCGATTTTCGCTACGTGTTAGGTGAAACGCTGACGCGGCACATCGGCGTGAAAGACCTCGCGACGGTATTTCCCGGCTTCGACAACAACGCGCGCCGTTTCCCTGGATTGATTCGCACCTGACAAATAAGTCCCGAACTACGCGCGCCGGCAAACCTCGTCAGATTCCGGCGTACCACGCGTAGCTTCCGCCGCTTTCAAATTGTCTGTGACCAGCAGGCGGGTGATGAATTTAACGCTCTTGTATCCGATTTGTCGCGGGATTCGCATACGCAGGGGTCCCCGTTGCCTACCGGAAGTTCGTCTCCATTCATGCCATAGGCGACGAAAGTCTGTGGATGCAGAGCATCGGCCATATCTATGCTGTCCGACCAGTTGGGATCAATTGAGAAATAGACCACGTATTTGGCTTGCGGCCGGATCCCCATGCTGCGAGCACGTGCGAGAGCGGCACGCCGATCCATTCGGCGATGTACCACCAGCTCTCTTCACGCAGGACATTCGGTCGTGGTTCAAAGACGGAAGCGCGTTCTGGCTTTCAGCCCAGACGAAAAAAAAGGCCATTCGAGTTTCGAATGGCCTTTTTCTCGGATTGTCAGCAGGCTTTAAGCTTCCTGGCGGATGCGCATGCCGTAGAAGGAGCGGTATACGAAGAAGAAGGAGACCGCGAAGAAGGCCGCCGCCAACGCGTGGGTCACGTTCGAACCCTGCGTGACAGTGAGTTGTACGGCCAGCTCAACGGCGAGGAGGCCGAAGAGCGTGGTGAACTTGATCACCGGGTTCAGGGCCACGGAAGAAGTGTCCTTGAATGGATCGCCGACCGTGTCACCGACTACGGTGGCGTCGTGCAGCGGCGTGCCTTTCTGCTTCATTTCCACTTCCACGATTTTCTTGGCGTTGTCCCACGCGCCGCCGGCGTTGGCCATGAAGATCGCTTGATACAGGCCAAAGATGGCGATGCTGAAGAGGTAGCCGATGAAAAAGAACGGTTCGATGAACGCGAAGGAGAGCGTGGCAAAAAATACCGCGATGAAGATGTTGAGCATGCCCTTTTGCGCGTACTTGGTGCAGATCTCCACAACTTTTTTGCTGTCGGCGATGCTCGCGGCTTTGGCTTCTTCCAGGTGGATGTGCGCTTTGATGAACTCCACCGCGCGATACGCGCCGGTGGTCACCGCTTGGGTGGATGCGCCGGTAAACCAGTAAATCATGGCTCCGCCAGTGATGAGACCGAGCACGAAGGGCGCGTGCAGCAGCGAGAGTTTGTTGACGTTAGCGGTCAAGCCGTGAGTCAGCGCCATGATGATGGAGAAAATCATGGTGGTCGCGCCGACCACTGCGGTGCCGATCAGCACCGGCTTGGCGGTGGCTTTGAAGGTGTTGCCGGCACCGTCGTTGGCCTCCAACATGTCTTTGGCGCGTTCGAAGTTCACGTCAATGTTGTAATCGCGCTTCAGCTCGCCTTGAATTCCCGGAACCTGCTCGATCAACGACAATTCATAAACGGATTGCGCGTTGTCAGTGACCGGGCCGTAGGAGTCCACGGCGATAGTCACCGGACCCATGCCCAGAAAACCAAAGGCCACTAAACCAAAAGCGAAAACCGGCGCCGCGATCATAAATGTCGCCAGCCCCATTTCGCTGATGAGGTAGCCCGCAGACATGAGCACCACCATGGCCAGGCCGATGTAATACGCCGAAAAATTTCCGGCCACGAAACCGGAAAGAATGCCCAGCGATGCGCCGCCTTCCTGCGCGGAGCTGACAACTTCACGCACGTGGCGAGATTCGGTGGAGGTAAAAACCTTCACCAGCTCAGGAATGATTGCTCCCGCCAACGTGCCGCAGGAAATAATGGTGGCCAGCTTCCACCACTGCGTGGAGTCGGCGCCCAGCACGGGGATAATCAGGTAAGAAACGAGATAGGTGAATCCGATGGATACGACGGAAGTAATCCACACCAGCGACGTGAGCGGGTGCTCGTAGTTCATCTCGTTCACGTTGCCGTATTTGGCTTTGGCAAGAGCGCCGTTGATGAAGTACGCCGCCGCGCTGGCCACCAGCATCACGATGCGCATGATGAAGATCCACACCAGCAATTGCACCTGCACAGTGGGACTGGCCACACCCAGCAGAATAAAGGTGATGAGCGCGACGCCGGTGACGCCGTAAGTTTCGAAGCCGTCCGCGCTGGGGCCCACGGAGTCGCCGGCGTTGTCGCCGGTGCAGTCCGCGATGACGCCGGGGTTGCGGGCGTCGTCTTCCTTAATTTTGAAGACGATCTTCATCAGGTCGGAGCCGATGTCGGCGATCTTGGTGAAAATTCCGCCCGCGATACGCAGTGCCGCAGCGCCCAGCGATTCGCCGATGGCAAATCCGATGAAGCAGGGCCCGGCATAATCACCGGGAATGAAAAGCAAAATGAACAGCATGATCAGCAGTTCTACGCTGATGAGCATCATGCCGATGCTCATGCCCGCCTGCAGCGGCGTGTGATAAATCGGATAAGGCTTGCCGCGCAGGCTGGCAAAAGCGGTGCGCGAGTTCGCGAAAGTATTGACGCGGATGCCGAACCAGGCCACTCCGTAGCTGCCCGCGATGCCCACCAGACTGAAGAGCAGGATGATGCCCACGCGCATGGCTTCAAACTTAAGCAGCACGCCGAAGTACAGCACGATCACGATGGCGATAAAAATTTCCAGCAGCAAGATGAACTTGCCCTGCGTGATCAGATACGTTTTGCAGGTTTCGTAAATCAGCTCGGAAATGTCGCGCATGGACTTATGAACCGGCATATTCTTCAGCTGGTTGAAAATCACCAGGCCGAAGATCAGGCCGAATACGCAAAAAATCAGTCCGAACATTAAAATTTTGTGGCCATCAATGCCCAGGAAGGAAACTTGGGAGAGGTCGGGCAGCTTGAGGTTGGCTTCGCCGCCGGCCTCGGAAACTTCCTGCGCATGCGCGGAAAGCGAAGTGAATAGCGAAAGTACGGCTACGCTCAAGCTTATTTTCAGCGGCTGGCGAGCCAGAGAACACAATTTATCGAACCAGGTGCGCATCAACAATTCCTCCATGAATGGAAACTCGTGCAGGGCCCAGGCCCTGTAAATTTTCGACGCACTTATCCCAGCCAGGCGCACATTCGCAGGGGCGGCACAACTTCGAGTCGCAACTGGACCGGAGTCGCAACTGGACCCGGAATCTGACTTAACCCTGCCTCAAATGACGGGTTGACCTGTGCTGGTTATCTTAGCTTGAGCTCCCCCGGAACCCCTCCCAGGGCAGCAAAAAGGCTTTGCGCGGGCTGGCAACAAAGCGTTGATTTATAACATTTAGCAGCGATGCCGGTCAAACGGCGATGGGTACGCGTGGTGACAGCCGGCTTTGTCACCTCCATGAGCCACTTGATCTCTGAATTATAGCCAGAATCTGAGTTTATATCTCACAGTCTATGGCTTTGGCCTGCCGGATGATCCCGCGCTCGTCTGAAATGGCGGCGTATCCGCACTTCTCATCCTTCATATCCTCGAGCACCAGGTCGTACGCCTTACCGGCTTCAGAAACCTTTAACCGCAGGCTCCAGCCGGGCAAAATTTCTGGACCGCGGGAAAACTTCAGTTGCGGGTATTGAGGATCGGTCTTTGGAAGCCGTGTTGACCCGGCAGCGTTGAAATCGCCGTTCGCCACCAGCGTCTCCCAGGTCGCATAGCCGCCGCGGGTCATCTTGTTGTTAAGTTCGGCTGTATTGATGCCGCGGAGTATTTCCACCGCGAGTTCGCGCCTGGCACGCTGCTCGCCGGAAGACATGGGAGCATTCGATTTAGATCCGGCACCGGCGACGAGGCTCAGCGAAAGAACGGCGGTAAAACTAGCGAGTTTGAGGAACTTTTTCATGCTGACGGCCCTCCAATGGCACTCATTCTGCTCTTTTGTGCGATTTACTGCCAAGGCCTTTTTACCGAAACGTACATATACCGTCATAGATTCTTGATAATGTCGCGCACCGTGGTTGGGGCTTGGACAAAAGAACTGCGTTATCGGGATTTCCGAGACGACTTTGCCAAGCGGTGATAACATGCCATCTTAATTTCACGGCTGACGCCACGCTGTCGGGGATGATGACTACAAACGTTTTAGCGCGCCAGCACGGTGCCACTCCATTCCAAAGCGCGGTGCGCAGCAACTGGACCCGCGACGAGGTGGCGGCCATTTACGCCACTGCGCTGCCCGAGCTGATCTTTCGCGCACAAAGTATTCACCGCGAATTTCACGCTGCCGACCGGGTGCAGACCTGCCAGTTGATTTCAATTAAGACGGGCGGCTGCCCGGAAGATTGCGCTTACTGCCCGCAAAGCGCGCATTACGACGCGCCGGTGGAGCGCCAGGGGCTGCTTGATCCGAAGCACGTCATTTCTGTGGCGCGCGATGCCGCGCAACGTGGCGTCACGCGCTTTTGCATGGGGGCGGCGTGGCGGCAGGCGCCCGAAGGTAAGGAATTCGACAACGTCTTGGAAATGGTGCGAGGCGTTTCGGCTCTGGGCATGGAAGTATGTTGCACACTGGGCATGTTGAATGACGGACAGGCCGTGAAGCTCAAGGACGCGGGGCTGACGGCTTACAATCACAATCTGGACACTTCGCCGGAGTTTTACGGCTCGATCATCACCACCCGCGTGTACGACGACCGGCTGCGCACGCTGGCGTCGGTGCGCAAGGCGGGGATCACCGTATGCTGCGGCGGAATTCTGGGCATGGGCGAAAGCGAGCGCGACCGCGTGGGACTGCTTCACCAGCTTGCGACGCTCGAGCCGCACCCGGAAAGTGTGCCCATCAATATGCTGGTGCGCGTGGAAGGCACGCCGCTCGGCAACGTGCCCACGCTGGACCCACTGGAAATGGTGCGCGCTATCGCCACGGCGCGATTGCTGATGCCGGCTTCGCGCGTCAGATTGGCAGCCGGCCGAAAGCAATTGTCGCCGGAAGCGGTCACGCTGTGTTTTCTGGCGGGGGCCAACTCGATTTTTGTGGGCGAAAAATTGTTGACCACTCCTAACCCCGGTGCGGACGAGGACGAGCATTTACTGCAAACTTTGGGAATGAAACCACTCGAATCGCATGCCATCTGAATTTCACGAAGCACTGAACAGGGAATTACTGGCGGGATTGCGGGAACTTGATTCGCGCAGCCAGCGCCGTAGCCTGGTTGAAATCAGCGGCGTGAATCTTTGTTCGAATGATTATTTGGGGCTGGCTGAAAATCCCGAGCTGCGTGAAGCAGCCATGCAGGGACTGCGCGATGCGAGTCGTGTTGGCGGGACAGGCTCGCGATTGCTTTCCGGCCATGCTGCGGTGTGGAACGAACTGGAAGAGGAGTTTGCGAGTTTTGCTGGAAGCCCAGCCGCGCTGTATTTCGGCAGCGGCTACGCGGCCAATATTGGCTTGCTGACTTCGCTGGCGGGCAAGAATGATGTGATATTTTCCGATGCGCTGAATCATGCCAGCATCGTTGACGCCATCCGGTTGTCGGGCGCGCGCAAAATAATTTATCCGCATGGTGATTTGAATGCCCTGGAAGCGGCGCTGAAAGAAACTCAACATCTACAGGGGCGAAAATTTATTGTCACGGAAACCGTCTTCAGCATGGACGGCGATATTGCGCTGGTCGAAACCATCGTGACTCTGGCGGAATGTTACGGCGCCGGCGTTGTCGTGGACGAAGCGCATGCTACGGCGGTACATGGCGGGGGCGGGCGCGGAATTGCAGCCGCGTTCCTGGCGTCCGGGCGAATTGTTGCCGCCATGCACACTTGCGGCAAAGCGCTGGCCAGCGCGGGAGCTTTTGTTTGCGGCAGCGCAGTATTGCGGGAGCATTTGATCAATCACGCGCGCACGTTTATTTTCAGTACGGCGATGCCGCCGAATATGGCGACTCAGATTCGCACGGCGCTGCGGCTGGCGAAAGATATGGATATAGAGCGCACCGAATTGAGTTCGTGCGCTCGAGAATTCGCAGGGCTTTTACGCCATGGCGGCTGGGAAACGATGGGCAGCGCGACACAAATTGTTCCCGCGGTCGTCGGTGAGAACGCCGCGGCGTTATCTGCGGCCGAATATCTGCAGCGCGAAGGATTCGCGGTGCGCGCCATCCGGCCGCCGACCGTGCCGCAAGCCACGGCGCGTTTGCGTTTTTCGCTCACGCAGAAAATTAAACCTCAGCAACTCGAGCAACTGGCCGCAGCCTTGAGTACGTGGCGCTCACAGCAGCAGCAACAACCGAGTCATCTGGCGATGGCAGGAAACGCATGAGGCATCATTTTTTTATCACCGGCACGGACACGGGTGTGGGCAAAACCACGCTTTCGGCGCTGTTGTGCGCCGCGCTGGACGCCGTCTATTGGAAACCCATCCAGACGGGCACGCTCGAAGGTTCCGACCGCGTCACGGTCATGCGCCTCGCCGGAATCGGCACCGATCGCACGCTCGATGAAGTCTATAAATTTGTGCCGCCCGTTTCTCCGGACCTGGCCGCGCGCTGGGCGGGAGTGGAAATTGATCTGGCGCGCATTAATCTGCCGACCAGCTTGATCAACGACTGGCTTGTGGTGGAAGGCGCGGGCGGCGTGCTGGTGCCCATCAATTCGAAACAATTCATGCTGGACATGATGGCCAAATTTAAATTGCCGGTGATCCTGGCGGCGCGCAGCGGCCTTGGCACCATCAATCACACTTTGCTGACGCTCGCGGCTCTGCATGCCGCGGAACTGCCCGTACATGGAGTGGTGTTGATCGGGGACCAGAATCGTGAAAATCGGGAAACCATCGAGCGCTTCGGCCACGTACGCGTCATCGGAGAAATTCCCCGCCTGCCCAACCTGCATCGCACTTCGCTGATGCAGGTGTTCATGAATCATTTCGATCGCGCCGCATTTTCCCAATAGCAGCCATGAGTTCGCCGCTGCACATCTGGCATCCCTTCACTAATGCCGCGCTCGACGCTCCCCCGCTGCAGGTGGTGCGCGCCGAACGCGTGTACCTCTATACCAAAGATGGCCGGCGCATTCTGGACGCCATCTCTTCGTGGTGGGTGAATCTGCACGGTCATGCCAATCCGCGCATCGCCGATGCCATTGCCGCGCAGGCGCACAAACTGGAACACGTGCTGATGGCTGGCTTCACGCATGACGCCGCCGAAGAACTGGCCGCGCGGCTGCGAAAACGATTAACGCCGGAATTAACAAATTTGTTTTTTTCGGATGACGGCTCCACTGCGGTGGAGGTGGCGCTGAAAATCGCGGTGCAACATTTCAGCAACCAGGGCCGTGGGCAGAAATCAGAAATCGTCGCCCTGGAGCATGGCTATCACGGCGACACCGCCGGCGCGATGTCCATCAGCGATGAATCGCCCTTCAACAAGCCGTTTCAGTCCATGCGCTACAAAGTGCATCGCGTGCATGCGGCGTATTGCTACCGCTGCCCGGTGGGGCTCAGGCGCGACATTTGCCACATTGAATGCGTGGACCAGTTGGCCTCTCTGCTGGAGCAGAATCACGAACGCATCGCCGCGGTCATTGTTGAGCCGCTGCTGCAGGGCGCTTCCGGCATGATTGTTCATCCCGTGGAATTTCTGCAGAAAGCCCGCGCGCTGTGCACGCAATACGATGTGCTGCTGATCGCCGATGAGGTGCTCACGGGATTTGGGCGTACCGGCAAAATGTTTGCCTGCGAAGTCGCGGGAGTTGTCCCCGATCTGATGTGCCTGTCGAAAGGCATCACTGGAGGATTTCTGGCCATGGGCGCGACGGTCTGCACCGACAAGGTGCAAGCCACGTTTCATAGCGAAAATCGTCTGCACACTTTTTATCACGGACATTCTTATACCGGCAGCGCGCTGGCCTGCGCGGCAGCCAATGCCAGCCTGCAAATTTTTGATGATGAGCCGGTGTTCGAACGCATCGCCATGATTGCCGCGGTACATGCGGAACGTTTGCCGCAATTCGCCAAGCTCGAGAAGGTTGGAAATGTACGCCAGATTGGCACCGTGGGCGCGATCGAACTGCGCACCGACGATGCCGGCTACCTTTCCAGCATGCGCGGCAAACTCTACAATTATTTTATCGAGCGCGGCGTGCTGCTGCGGCCCTTAGGCAACGTTGTGTACGTTTTGCCGCCCTACGTCATTACCCGCGAAGAGTTGCACTACGTTTACGATGTGATTTTGCAGGCTATTGATAGGGTTATTTGATAGCGTAGCGGCCTTTCTACACGTTTCTCCCAATCGGATTTTTTGACAAGAGTGTTAGTGTGACCTGCGCGAGGAATGCCACTTGGTAAGCAGCTTCACTACCTGGAAACAAAGGATCATTGCCTTTGCCGGCGGCCTCGGTGCTCCTGGGCTGTTTCTGATTTCTTTTCTGGATTCGTCGGTGCTGACATTTCCGGTGATCAACGACCTGCTGCTGATCCAGTTAAGCATGCAGCGTCCGGCGCGCATGCCGCTTTACGCGTTCATGGCCTCTCTAGGCTCTACGCTCGGTTGCATACTTCTATATTTCATAGCGCGCAAGGGTGGCGAAGCGTTCTTTCATAGCAAAGCCGGCCGGCACGGAGGCGCGGTGCGCCACTGGGTGGAGCGTTACGGATTTGGCGGTATGTTGGCTGCGGCTCTGCTTCCGCCGCCCACGCCCTTCAAGTTTTTTGTGTTTGCCGGGGGAGTTTTTAAAATGCCCCTGGTGAGTTTCGCTTCAGCAATCGGGCTGGCACGCGTGTTTCGATACTTCGGTATCGGCTATCTGGCGGTGCGCTATGGCAACGATGCGTTGCCGTTTCTGGGCCGGCATAAATTAAATGTCGCTATTGCTGCGGTCGTACTCATTGCGGTGAGTTACGGATTGTCGCAGCTTATTTTGCGTGCCAAACATCCTTATGGTGATGCGCCCCCGAAATAAAGAGACTCTGTGGCGCATTCAGCGGGACGCGTCGCGTCCGGCCCAAACGATCCCTTCAGAAGTGAGCTTGCCTGCGGCATCAAAATCAACCGTCAGCATTGGTTCGCGGTTCGTTTCGCCCGCGGCCGCATAGCGCAAATCGCGAACCTGAATTTCTGTTCCGGCATCCGTCTTCTGCACGATAGCGCGCGGAAATCGCGCGACCCGCAAGAAGCGCTTCGCGGTTGCGGTCTCTTGTGCGGCTTGCAACATGGCGCCTGGTTCCGGCTTGAATAAATTTGTGCCGAAATCCAAGGCCGCGCCGCGCGGGGCATTGATGCGCGCGGTAACTTCGTGCAACGCGCTCTCGGTTTCTGCCAGGCCGCGCCAGCTCACCAGCGAAGTGAATTCAGAGAAGGCGGCAACTTTTCTGGGAGCCTCACCTACATAAATGCGATTTTGTAATTGGGCGACGGCCGCGGAATGCAGTTCCGCGCGGAGACCAACGTACAGGAAGACGAATAAGAGCCCGATGATCGCGCCCACAAAGCCGCGCGGCTTTTTGTCTTTAGCCCCAATTTCCGAACTGATTAGATGAAAAAATTCCGGCAACAACACAGTGGCCAGCAGGATGGTAATGATCCATGGATCGATGGACGGCAGCCAGTCGGCCGCAAATCTGGTCTGGCGGAAGGGCCACAGCAACTGCACGCCTTGCCATTGCGCCACGTCCATCGCCAGATGCAGCCACTGCGCCAGCAATGTAGCGACAAATACTGCACGCACCGACAACCGCGCCGCGCAGACCTGCGGACGCCGAGACTCGATAGATCAGAGCGATGATCGCGCTGATTAGCAAGCGTAGCCAACAGCGAATGCGTGTAGGTGCGGTACCACGCGAGATATGTCGAAGGGCCGAAAAACGCGCTGAAGCCGTCCACGTCGGCGACAACTCCCGCTGGATGGTGCAGAGCCACAAGGGTTTCGGCGCGCGCGGGAAAACGGCGCGAGACAACGCGAGCGAAGCCAGTGCATGCGTAACGATGTCCATTCGATTTAGGGCCGCTCTAAGTGGACGAATTATTGCTTAGGCTGCTGCGCCGTTTTTAACTTTTTTCGGATCGCTCTCGGGAACCAGCAGTTTCAACCCTGCCGGCACAATTTTGAATTCCACGGGCAGGCGGCCCAGCGGCTCGCCATCCACCTGCGCGTACACGGGATTGTCGTCCAGCGGTTCGCAGAGCACCGAATCCGTCTTCGAAAAAAACACGCCGCTAGTGCCGCGCAGTTTCTCCATCCACAGGGTCGGCAAATAGCTGAGGTAACGGAAGCCGCTGCGAGTGCTGAGGGTCATCACTTCAAATTTGTTTTCGTAGAGATCGGCCAGGGTGGTTATCTTGAAAGGCCCGCCGTAATGTTTGGTACGACCGACAACAACAAGCGATGAATCTGCAGGCTGTCCGCCTATGGTCACGCGAAAATGCGGAAACTTGTAACGAAAAACTTCACGCGCGCCTTGCCACCAGTACGCCAAAATACCCAGCCGCGCTTTCAGTTCCAGATCGATGGAGTACACAATCATCCCGTCCGGCCCGGCTCCTGCGACGCTCAAAAAGTACTTTTGTTTGGCGGGCTCATTGAGTGGCGTCGCTAAACCGAGTGCAATGTCCACCACGCTTCCGCGAATCAATCTGCGTGCGGCGCTGGGAATGTCCCAGGGCAGAGTTAACTCCTTGGCAAAGACATTTGCTGTGCCCGCGGGCAGCAGCGCCAGCGGCACGCGGTGGCCATTCGAATGTCCGGCGAGGCCGTTGACGACTTCGTTCAGCGTGCCATCGCCTCCGCAAGCGATCACCAGCTGCCGGCGCTCTACCGTTGCGCGATGCGCAATTTCTGTGGCGTCACCCGGTCCTTTCGTCTCAGCGAGCTCCGCTTCGATGCCGCTGGCGGCAAAAATACTACGCGCTTCATCCAGCAATGCACGCCGGCGCGCACCACCATGTCCGGCGTTGGGGTTGTGGATCAAAAGTGCGTTTTGCAGGCCGCTGGTCATCGCTCGTGTCTAGTCCGTGAAAGACAATTCATTCTATATAATGTGGGAGCCAACTCTGTATTTCTCTTCTGTCAATTTCATGGCGAGGATCACATGGCTCGGGCCGGTGCCGCGGTAAAAAGCGAAATCGAAGACCTCCGCGAAAAGTTGCGGCACCACGAATATCGCTATTACGTGGCCGACGATCCGGAGATTTCCGACGCCGCCTACGACCGCTTGATGAACAAGCTTAAGGAATTGGAGAGTGCGCATCCTGAGCTGGTTACCGCCGATTCTCCTACAGTGCGCGTCGGCGGCGCGCCACGAGCGGGCTTTCAGACCGTGCAGCACGCGCGGCCGATGCTCAGCCTGGACAATGCTTTTTCCTACGACGCGCTGGGTGAATTTGATCGCCGCGTGCGCGAAAGCAGCGGCCGCGAAAAAATCGAATACATCGCGGAGCACAAATTCGATGGCTTGAGCATTTCGCTGCAATACGCCGGCGGCGCGCTGGCCCGAGGATTGACGCGCGGCGACGGGCGCACCGGCGAAGACGTCACCCCTAACGTGAAGACGATTCGATCGGTGCCGCTGCGCGTGGATCCCGCGGCGCTGAAAAAAGTAAAACTTCCCGCCAATTTCGAAGTGCGCGGGGAAGTGGTGATGCCAAAAAATTCTTTTGTGGAATTGAATCGCCAGCAGGAATTATCTGGTGGCAAGATTTTCGCCAATCCTCGCAACGCCGCGGCCGGCGGTGTGCGAGTGCTGGACGCTTCGATCACCGCGTCACGACGGCTGGAATTTTTCGCGTATTACCTGCTGGTGGACGGCAAGTCGCCCTTCACGACCCTTTCCGAATCTTTGCAGGCGTTGAAAGAAATGCACTTTCGGGCTTCGGCGGACTGGAAGCTATGCGATGGCATCGAAAATGTTCTGGCCTATTGCACGCATTGGGAAGACAAGCGAGAAAAACTGGCTTACGAAATTGACGGCGTGGTGGTGAAAGTAAATTCCGTCCCGATACAAAACGAATTGGGGTATACGGCGAAGGCTCCGCGCTGGGCGATTGCTTACAAATATCCCGCGCGCCAGGAAAACACGGTGGTCAAAGACATCGTCGTGAATGTCGGGCGCACCGGCACGCTGACCCCTGTGGCCATGCTCGAGCCGGTGCAGGTGGGGGGAGTCACTGTGAGCCGCTCCACGCTGCACAACATGGACGAAATCGATCGGCTGGGTGTGCAAATCGGCGATACCGTTTTGGTGGAGCGCGCCGGCGAAGTAATCCCGCACGTGCTGAAAGTCGTCAAAGAGGCGAAAGACCGGCGTCCGTTTCACATGCCTGAAAATTGTCCGGAGTGCGGGAGCACCATTCATAAAGCTCCCGACACCGTCGCGTATCGCTGCGTGAATTCCGCCTGTCCCGCGAAGAGAAGGGAATCGCTGCTGCACTTCGCCAGCCGCCACGCCATGAATATTGACGGCCTCGGAGAAAAAATCGTGGATCAGTTGATCGAACAGGGAATGGTGCGCGACGTTGCCGATTTGTATCTACTGAAGCTTGATAAGTTGATCGCGCTGGAGCGTTTCGCGGAAAAGTCTGCGCAAAATTTACTGGACGAAATCGCCGCCAGCAAAAAAGCCAGCCTGGCCCGGCTGATTTACGCTCTCGGTATCAGTTTTGTCGGCGAACGCACGGGCGAATTACTGGCCGGACATTTCTCTTCGCTGGAAGAACTGGCCGCGCCACCGCAGGAGCAACTGGAAGAAGTTGCCGAGGTAGGACCCAAAGTTGCCGGGGCCATCACAGAATTTTTCTCGGAAGCCGCCAATCGCCAGCTCATCAAGAAATTGAGCAAAGCCGGCGTGCATCCCACGATGGAGAAGCGCGAAATAAAAAGCGACAAATTCGCCGGAAAATCTTTCGTGTTCACCGGCGGCCTCGCCAACCGCAGCCGTGAAGACGCCGCCGAACTGGTGAAGCAGCATGGCGGCACAATTTCCGGCTCCGTCAGCAAGAAGACCAGCTACGTAGTGGTCGGCACGGACCCAGGATCAAAACACGACAAAGCCAAATCGCTCGGCGTCCCTATCCTGACGGAAAAAGAATTCGAAAAGCTGCTCGGAAAAGACTAGCGGCTTTCCAGCAGCTTGATCAGCGTATACAAAGCGTAATTTACCGGCGTGGGCACGCCCAGCTCCGCCCCGCGCCTGGCGACGTAGCCGTTCAGCGAATCGATTTCCGTGCGCTTGCCGCGAAGTATGTCCTGAGCAGTGGAAGAAAACGCGCCCGGCAATTGTGTGGCAATTTTGCAAGCTCCCGCGAAAGCGGCGTTCACGTCCGGCAAATCGGGAAAGCGAATGCCCGCAGCGTCCGCCACAGCCAAAAGTTCCTCCACCAGCGATCGCACCAGGCGCAGCGCGTCATCACTGGCTGCGATTTGTCCGTATTTCACGCGGCCCAGCGCGGAGATGGCGTTGAGCGCGCAATTCCACAGCAGCTTGGTCCACAATTCGCCGGCCATATTTTCAGAAATGCGGCAGGGAACGCCCGCGCGTGTAAACAGAGCGCCGAGGCGTTCGGTTTTGTCCGACCTGGGCCCGAACACCAGGTCTCCTCGGCCGGCATGTTTGATCTTGCCGGGCTCGGACACGGAAACGCCGATGTAAACAACTGCCGGCAACGCCTCCAGGTTAGCAGCGGCGCGAATCTGCTCGACATTATCTACACCGTTCTGGAAGCTGACGACCAACGCGCCGGCAGCCAGTAAGGGAGCCAACTCCCTCGCAGTCGCGGCGTTATCGGTGGTCTTCACGCAGAAAAGAACAATGTCCGCTCCAGCCGCCGCGGAAATTTCCGTGGACGCTTGCACCCGCACGGTCTCCTGAAACTGCAGCGTGTCAAGGTAGAGACCGTTTTTATTTACAGCTTCCACGAAAGTGGGACGCCCGATCATGGTGACGGCCGCTCCGGCGCGCGCCAGCATCCCTCCGAAATATCCGCCGACCGCGCCCGCTCCAACAACCGCTACGCGTGGCCAATTTTCCGTATGTGTCACGATGTGCACGTCAAATGTCTGGATTTCACTGGCGCTTCTCGAAAAACATCACTTGCACAGAACGAGGATGTAATGGTCTCCTTTTTTAAGGAACCGGACATATTCTTTCCACTTGTCGATGCTGACGGGGTTTTCTTTTTGCAACCTTTTATAAGCAGCCTGAAACAGGCTGGAGATCTTGCTTTCATATTCTTGCATATCGTATTGCGCATCGAATTCTTCGGTTAGTGCGCCAGGCTCTTCGACCGTGTCTGCGCTCTCAGTGAAATACATCATTCGTCTTTCGAGATCCGATAACGCTACGCCTTTGAGCGCGGCCTGTTGCACAACTTGCCCAACCAGAAAATCCTTAGCTTCCTGAACGGTCATGCTGCGGATTTTAAGTTTTGATCCCAAAACCTACAAGGATGTTCTTGCGCCCGCGCGTTATACTGAAATCAGCGGGCGGGCCGGGTAATCGCTGGCTGCTGGGCCGCAAGGCGCAGTGGCGGGAGGAAAGTCCGGACACCGTCCTGAGGCGTGGCGAGCGCAAGCTCGCCAGAACTCTTGACAGGGCAACGCGCCTGGTAACGCCAGGGGACTTCGTCCGAAAGGCGAAGCCACGGATAGTGCCACAGAAAATTAAACCGCCGGCGCAGCGCAGCACGGTGGCATCTCGCAGGGAAACCTGCGAGACGTCTCACACTGCTCGCAACGCCGGTAAGGGTGAAAAGGTGGGGTAAGAGCCCACCGCTTCGTCAGCAATGGCGAGGGCACGGAAAACCCCGCGTGGTGCAAGGCCAAATAGGAGGGGAGAGCTGGCCCGGCTCATTGAGCGCCGTTCGTGCAAACGAACGCGCTCCATTCATGTGGCGCAAGCCTGCGTGAATTGAAAACCCTCGGGTAGGCTGCTGGAGTCCCGGTGCGAACCGGGACCTAGAGGAATGATTGCCGCGGTTTGCAGCGCGCCATGCGCGTTGCAACGCCGCACAGAATCCGGCTTACAGGCCCGTCCGCTATTTTTTTATCTTAAAGTCGTTTGTTTTCAATGAATATCAGTTCACGTCGTTTTCTGCCTCGTGACGACTGTGCCGAAAACGAGTCCAAATTTTTCTCTATTCCTTCGCCATTTTCGAAGTATTTTCCGAACCCGCTCTCTTAAATCTCTTCGTGAAGGGAGCGTAATGTTTTTCGATAGTAGTCGATTGTATCGCCAAGCGTTTTTGCCACGTCATACGGACTTGCTCCCTTCGCCAACATATCGACTGCGAGCGTGTCCCTAAATCGGTGTGGATGTGCATTCGGCAACGCCTGCACGGTTGCCAAGAGCTAGCATTCGCTGGTAGAGCCGGGGCCGTGTCATGACAGAACCTGTCTGTTGGATTTAGCAGCACGCGGTCCATGAGAGTTCAGGGTTCCGCTTTTGATGTTCCGCTTCTAGAGCGAATAGCAGTTCAGGATGTAGCGGCACCATCACCCTCTTTTTTCCTTTTCTGCGTTACTCGTTCGATTTCTCTATTCTCGAAATTCACTTCACGCCCACGTAAGCGTCACCGCATCTGAACCACGCAATCCCGTCCATCGCAACAGCAAAAACATAAGCAAATCTTCACTCAGCCGACCTTTACGCATCTTCGACAAGTTCCTCCGCTGTGAAAGGGCTCTCCGCTCGCACCTTGCGGATTATCTCCCGGCCTGCCTTCCACTCTTCACTGGGTTTTTAATCATCATTTCTTTTTCAACCGCAAGCGTAAAAACGCTGTGGAGAATTGCTACATCCAGCGATAAACTACCCGCTTCACGCGAGTATTTCTTCTTCCTTATTCGTGCATGGCGGAAAACTTTATACGCTTCGATTAGTGGACGGTCAATTTGGGGGAGTTCGGTGATTTGGCGGTTATTTAGAAATTCCTCGAACGAGTGGAGGGTGTATTGGTACCGCTGTCGAGTGGAGGCAGCCAGCTTACTGATAGCTACCCGGTAATTCATATGGAGGCCGAACGCTGTGCGAAGTTCTAGCCATGTTGGAGTCGCTGGAATTACTGGCTCCGTATATTCTGCGGTAGCCGCCAATGTTCGGAAGGATTGTGGCGGCAAAATCCGGCGCAGTTCTGGCCAATACTGTGAATCATTCCCGCGTATTATCGCGTTTTCTATATTACGTTTTATGTCCGTTGCGAAAGATTCATTCGCAGTTCCAAGGGAAATGCGGATTCTTTTGCCAGCGTAAGACCCAGCGAGTTGCCACACCCTCCCTCGTTTGACGATAAAAAGTTTCATCGGAAAATTTTCGCGTGTTTCCGCTCGATGCGCAGAACGACTTCTCGTGGCACCAATTTTTTTCCTCTCCGACCCGGGAGCGCGAAGTCTATCACCGATTCGCCACGAATCCAGTTGTACACACTTCCACGCGAGCAGCACCACCGCTCGGCTAAAGCTGCGATGGAGAAATATGCTGGCATAACCTCTCTGCGTTCGGAAGCTTCGGTTGAACCAATCATATAAACGACTTCGGCTGCAATTTCAAACCGTTCCTCGCTTCCTGCCAATTTCACGCTGCCTGCTGGGAACCGTTTTATTCGCATGCACTTTCCCGGGGGGAAGAGAGGTTTAGACCTTCACAGGTAGATTCTTCCTGCCTTTGGATTTGAGCTTTTGAATCAGAATTGGAAACAAATAATACCCGGGGTACAGGGGGGTGGAGCCCCCCTCCATATTCGTGTTTTTGACTAACCACAGGCAGGGATGGTCCCTTGGACCGCTGAGTATCGCGGGCACGCTTTGCTTTCAACGAAGCTCGGTATACACGTTCTTGAGCAACTTCCTTTCGAGCAGATGCAAATACTCCGTTACAAATCTCAAGAAATTTAGGGTCCGTGAGCGTCACACGATAAGTGGAGCATTCACGCAGCAAACCACGACGCAGCCCGGGGACCGCTTGAAGCGCATGCATCTTTTTTAGCTCTTTGATTGCGTTGGAGATATTTCCGGTTTTGCGGACGCCGCTATAGCGCATGATGGCGCGATAGGAAAGACGAGTCAGCCCCGTGTCCACATCTTGAAAGGCGTGAAGCGCCAGTAAAATGCTTCGCTCAGCCGCGCTTAGCAGACCCCACAGACCGGACCGAACGACAACTTCCCATTCCGAGCCAAGCACACCAGCCCTATACGGCAATGCGGACGGTAGAGTTTTTCCGGCTGGGCGTCCTACCTTGACGTTGGGAACGGGGAACCGCTCGGCAATCCAAAACACGGCATCCCTGAAATCACAGGGAAGCACTCCCATCACAAGGTCAATATTGGAGTGGCCCCCTTTCAAGTCACAGACGAAACAGCGACAGCGATTACCCTTTTCGTATAAATTCAGCGACGGATGCGCATCTCCATGCCGATGCTTCTCTGGCCGCCAGCACTTAGCCCTTCGATTTCGTATTCTCAATCCGAGCGCTCGGGCCACGGCGATAATTGGAACGTTCCGCTTCATCCACGAGACATCGGGGCGCGATTGCTCGGCGACCTGCGAAATCACCGCTAATGACCCTGTCACGCTCGCGTCCGCCGTATGTTGCCGAAGTTTTTCCGACCCACAGCTACAAGCCGCTCTAACTCCTTCGGCTCCACCAGCACCCTGCGACCAAGCCGCACCGCTCTGAGTCGCCCGGAAGTAATCCACCGCCGCAGGGTCCAAGGAGAAAGGCTCAAAATCTCGGCTGCGTTTGTGATGCTCAGTGCCAATTTGTTCCCACTCACGCTCACGCCCTCCCAACTCTGCACATCTTGGTTGACACGGGCATTGCTTGACTGTAGAAAACAGTAATGGTTAGAAAACCACAGACGCGTCAGTTACGCTTCTTACGAGCCTCGGCCAAGGCGCTGAGGCTTCACGACCTGCTAGAGCGAGAAGAAGAAGCATCCCGCCACTTGGTTGATTGGCTAAATGAGCCTGCGCGAACCCCGGCTCACGAAAATATCGAGGGTTTAATCCGGAATATACGGGAGGTGCGGGAGTTGCTACAGCCCGCTTCGTTTCCAGAATGGGTTAAACGGGAAATGTCCGCAGAATCGGCAAGTGCCAGTATCTGGGAGAAAATACACCGCATCAATGAACAGTTGAACGGATATAAAATGTGGCCAAGGTATACAACTTTTAGAACAACATTCACCGGACAAACAAAGCATGGCGAAAAGAACCAAGAGTCCCCTCGTGATGCAGTGGTGGCGACAGGGCGAATACGAAGCCAGAGCGGCTCACCAAGTGCTGAAACTGGAAGAGCAAAACGTTCTTCATCTATTGCTTCAATGTCGAAACTGCGAGCGATGGCTTTTTGCCTCAAGGGACTGGAACACGTTCTGCTGTCAACATTGCCGGGTCCGATATGAGTTGCATACGGAGAATGGTAGGAAAAGACGCGCCAAATATATGCGCGAGTACCGCAAGCGGTTGAAGAGGATGGACGAAGAAATGAAGAAGATGAACCGCACATATGTTCGAGCGAGGAGATGACATCGGCGCGTTGCGCTTGCTTTAGTGTTAAACTTTGTATCACAATGTTATAATGAAAGAAGCACTAGTAGCCCTGCCGAATCTCTGCGGCCCAACGTCAGGCGCTTAGGAAACTGGCCCTGCGCGAAGACCGCTCACTTTCGTGGCTAGTCCGCAAAGCTATTGAGGAATTTCTAAAGAAGAAAAAAGTAAACGGGCGCAGCAGGTGCTGATAACACCAACCACGCCCTAACCAACACAGCGAGGTAAGTCGCCATGTCAGCCAAATCAATCCTAGCACCACCATTAAATCTCACGCCCGCTGCACAGGATGCGCGGCAAAAAATCCGCGCAGCAATTTACGCCCGCATTAGCACCACGAACGCCACCCAATCGCCGGAAATGCAATTACGGGAACTGCGTGAACACGCTCAGCGGCGCGGCTGGAACATCAGCAACGAATATATGGACAGTGGGATATCGGGTGCGAAGGACCGTCGCCCCGCGCTAGACAAACTCATGGGCGATGCACATCGCCGCAAGTTTGATGTGATTATTGTGTGGAAATTTGACAGATTTGCAAGGTCAGTAACGCATCTTCTTCGAGCGCTCGATACTTTTCAAGTGCTGGGAGTTGATTTTGTAAGTTTATCGGAGAGCCTCGACACCGCAACGCCGACGGGAAGGATGGTCTTTACCGTGTCGGGAGCCGTCGCCGAACTCGAACGCAGTTTAATAGCAGAGCGGGTCGAGGGCGGGTTTACGCAATGCGCGTGCTCGTGGTGTGAGACTGGGCCGCCCCAAAGTGGTTACCGACGCAGCGGCAATAGGCCGCCTTCGCGCTCAGGGTAGCTCTTGGCGCTCGATAGGAAGGGAATTGGGCGTCGCCCCGGAAACGGCGAAAAAATGCATGGAATCCGCTTAAAAAACTATCTACGGGATTCTTCAGGCAGGCATTCCAGACATCGCAGGGACTTCCGGCCACGATTTCGACGCCGTCAGAAAAAGCCATGGGAATTATGGTTGCCATTGCTGTTTAGGGGGTTCAAGTGAAGAACGGACAATTGGTTTTTAGATGGCTAATTATCTATTCAAACGTTACAGCAAGGAGTTTTCGAACGTAGCGATTTGGAAAATTGTGTGGTCGATATAGTTAATACCCCGCAGGGTGGTTACGGTTTCTTTGACTCGGCAAAAAAACGGATAATCGCCAAGTAAATCACACACCACAGTAAACAGATAAAGGCAACGTTAATACATGAAATGCGCACGTCTCAGCGAACGAAGACCATGAGGCCGAATGGCGAAATGAAATGGAGCGAGTAAAGGCAGCAGGTGCGCCCAGCCGGACAAATCAATTTTAAAGTCCATATGGTTCCAGAGCAATTGTCACCAGTTTCATGGATTATGCAAACGCTGGAGCCTCATGGATGGAAGCAGAAGACGCCTTACGTCCATGGGTCGTTAATGATTTTGGTTCTGATGCCGCGCGGGTTTTGAAGCAGGCCCGAAAGTTTTTCGAACTAGCTAGGAAACGCCATAGGTGAACAATGAGTCTCTTAAATCCTTTGGAGAATCGCCAAAACTCAACAAAAGCGCGATAAGATTCGCACCGAAAGGTTTGTCTTCTATTCTCCGAAATAAATGGCCCCAATCGAATCTCGTGGAACGAAAACAGCTTTCTTTGCTTCTTTTGTTTGCAAAAAATAGACGCCTTCCGTGGTTTCATCAATCAACCACACTTTTAACTTGTCGCTGCTCGTCAACGGTGTTTTGTCTTGCGTCTTGAATGAAATCGTTGCGGGTGACGGTTTCCGCCATCAACATTCCCGGGATTCGACCATATATCCATCCGCCAAAAATCGCAAAGGTGGCGATAGTGCTGACAAAAGTCTGTATTAAATTTACCGTGATTAATCTTTTGGGCTGGGTCAACGGCTGGTCAACTCAGGATTGTTATCAGAGCACACCACAAGAACCAACCAATCAAAGCCCAGAGGGTTTTGTCATAGGTGCGATACAAACAAAAACTGAGCCATCCCGACCCGAATAGCAGGCTCAAGACGTGAACTAGTCTGGGAAGAGACCAGACATCAAGGGCAGCTACAATCGCGGCAAACGGCACACAGCCCCATACACTCCACAAAATGTGTGGAAGCGGACTGAAGTATGAACCGACCAGCAGTTGTCGGAGCAGCACGGCTGAAAATGTCATCGCCACCAACAGCCATGAAAGCATTGCGCCGATTGCGAACTAACGTTTGCCTAAATCCGGCTGCGCTGCGAAAGAGTCTTTCCCTGCAGCCAGGCGAAGAGTTTCGACAACGGGGATTCCCAAAAAAATACAGACCAACACACCTGCTGCCAGTATCTTGGGTCGTAATAAATCTGGTTGGGAGATTCCGTAGGAAAAGTGGTAAATCGTGACGACCACAAACCCCGATGAATAAGTTAGCAACGCGGCCACTGCCAATGATTGAGCGATGATTTCGAGCCGCTTCTTTAAGCTCTCCTCCACCATGAGCCGATAATATCATCGACGGCGGCATTATTACGGTGCCGATAAATCCTTAGCAGCGGGCAAGGCTAACTTCATTGTCTGCTTCGTCTTTTTTTGCGGTTTTAAGCGCCGAGAAAGTACATGATTTATCGGCGGCGAAAGCCTGCGCTCATCAAAAGTGGCCAACTTAATCGTACTCATCAAATACCAATAGGATTTTCCCAAGGATGAATGCTGCGAAAAATCCAGCCCCATAAATAATTGCGGACGTCCAGAGCAAAACCTTGCTGATTTTGCTGGCTTCGTGGCAAGCGATGGGATTTTCTGGCGTGCAGGCGTTTGATTTCCACCGTGGAACGAGATGATACGTGTAAAGAAAAATACACCCGATTAGCGCCCCGGAGATAAAAAAGGTCCAGTGTTTGTGGCGCGACAGGGTCACCAGCCACGGGAAAGATGACAGCGTGCAAACCACCGAAGCACGAGTCCGGCCAATACCAGCAGTGAAGGTAAAGCGCAGCACAATAGTGTTCCCACCAACATAAACAAAGAAAAATAATTCAGCAGGCTTGAAGGCCCAGAGCTTCTTTCACTTTGATTCATTTCTGTTCCTCCACCAATGAACGATAGCGAATCGAATCCGGTAGTTTGCCCTTCAGCGGTTCTGGAATCGTCCCCAGCAAAAGAACGGCTTTTCCAGCTTAACACCGTGGCGTCGGGTGCGTCTAACTTCCCGGAATTAAATAAACACATCAATGGAGCCGGAAATGTTAAATCTGCGGTTTCCCGGCTGCGGCAAGAATTTGGCCCGCAATGGTGGCAATTGATTCCTTCATCGTGAATCCATTCTTGGTAATCGCTTCTTGCAACTGCTTCAGCGTCACGGTATTCCCGGGCTTCATCTTTCACTACGGCAAGCCCTTTTTCGAGGCTCACTTCAACGGCATCGACCCCAGCGACGGCTTTCAAGGACACGCGCACGGCGTGTGCACAGACTTCTCAATCCATTCCGAAAATGGTTAGTTCGATGAACCTAATTTCCGCTGACTGCGGACGCAGCAAGCAGCAGTACGCAGCGAGCAGAACACCACAATTTGTTCATGGTTTCTCCTTGGAATGCTGAAAGAGTAAATAGCTGAAATTGATTGCGAATCGCGCCCGCTCCTGCGGGAAAAAGCGAGCTAACGTTTCGATATATTGGAAATTGCGCTCCGAAGCTGATGGTGTAGTTGCGATAAATTCCCAAATGCCGTCGGGCCTACGAATACCTGATGGGCTCTGCGTCACAAACTCCGAGTTCGCTGCGTAAAACGGTCTGAACGTTCGCCCACCAGTTCACCGAAGAGCCGCCAATCCCATTTGTCGGGCGGCCTGCGCCATTTTCGTGGGCGATAACCGTAAACCAAACTGTAATCCAACACGTCAGGCCTTTTGTCCCCGTTGTGTTCGTAGAATTTTGTGAAGGTACTGCCAATCCATAGTAGTTACTCCGTGAAGCCATCCCGTTACAGCACCAATCATAGTGCCCGGCGCGTTGTTAGTGTGTGCTATTCCACTGAATCCTGATTGCGAACCGGGAACTACCAATCCAACAAAAGCAGTGCTTTCAAAACGTCTCCCACTTTTGTCGCGCTGTGCTGAAAACGCCAAGCCAGCTTAGTATTAAAATCATCACCCGCTTGGATTCTAGTCGGAGTCAGTGTAGCGTTTCCAAGTACCACAGGAGCGGTGAATAAAAGCGTTAGATGTGGGGTTAACCCGTAGCCAATCAATTCACGGACTGATGTTTGCGATCCTGCTGCTGTCGCGGCCAAACACGCCGCTATCAAAACTCCATTCGCCCTTCGAATTGGTAAGCGTAGCCAAACCAAGAACTGAACAGTGCCCGTCGGCGAAACCGTAAGCGAATAAAATCCTGCCAAGAAAACCAATAGAATCCTTTCCATAAAATCCTCCGAAAAACTGAGTGCGCACACGTCCACGTAATTCCTAAAACAAGCAAGTAGCCGGAGTTTCAGATTCTAAGAATGGATTTTGATAAGGTAGCGCATCCTTTCGCCATGAGCCAACGCGAACGCGTCGAGCAAGATTCCGAGAGCAGCAATATCCGAACTATAAACTTGCGTAGTCTCCACCGTCGCGCAGTGTTGCGCGTTTTGTGCGATAGCCGTCGCTTCCGGAGTGCGATTCATCGAGTTTTAGCAGCACGAATGAATGCCAGAACCCATATCACAGTTACCAGCCATCTTCTAACAGCAAACCATCTCAGCATCAGTTATAGCAGCAGTTAGCACACAAACCATCACGGGTGCAGCCCACCATAGGAAAGCCAAAACCAAAGAAATGGAGCGGCGCATGTTCACGATTGAATCGTACAACTTCTACGATAGTCGGGTACGGATCCCACGGCGTACTCAAAGCTTCGCTCGAAACACAGAGCATCCAAACCCTTACATCCCCAGTGAACGAACCGTATTTAGCCTGCATAACCACGTTTACCACAGTTGAACGAAAGTTGCTACTGTTGCTAAAAGCTAAGTTTAAGTAAGGAAAACAGTTAACCACGAATTAGTTAACAGATGATGCGGATGAATTTCGCGTTGCTACTTCTCAAAAGCACCGAGTTACCTGCGAAGCATAGTCGAAACTCACCGTGTGGTCGCGTGCTTGCACTTGTGCGCGACGAATAGCTGGAGCATCGCTTGGGTAGCTCAGCGAACACACCTGTACCGTGGAACAGCTATTTGAATTGGTAAGCGCGAACTACAGTGATACACTTGGAAGCCACGTGAACAGCGCACTGAGAGCTAAGTATTACGATGATTTGCTGGAGGAAAATACGAAGCTGGTGATGCGTGAGCTACCACCAACAGCGGAATACAAGCAGCTGGATTATTTAACGGAGAAATTGCTAGCGCAGAACGTTGAAGGTGTAGGAGCACGGCGCAATTGAAATGGAAGCAGAGGAAGTTATGAACTTTCTCAGCGCCTTTGAGCGTTTGCTAGAGCCTGAGTAACTCGAACGTGAACTGAATCAGAATAGTAGCCTGCGCGCCGATTAAAGCGTTAGCCTTGCTTTTATCAAACCGAGCGCCAGAACTGATAAACTGATAAAAGTTAAGTTGAAGTAAGAAAAGCCATTTAACTCTCGAAAACCTTTGATAAGTTGAGGAACGAACTTGCTACTGATAATTTTGAGTAACACCGAGGAACCTACTGCCAAGCGGTTACGCCACCAACCCATACCCACAAACCACCCGAGAAAGTCGAATCGCATTAACTTTATCTTTACAACGCAGAAGTCTGAGAGAATAGCGGAATTAACGCTTCAACAAGAGTTCCCGGTTCGGCGTGAGAAATGGTCAATTCACCACCGAACTAACGCACTCGCTCGCGCATTCCGCCTATCCCAACTCCCAAACCTGATGAGTGAACGTTGCTTAGGATTTCCTTTAGCGGAACTTTTTGGAGCCCCCAACGCGCACTACCACCACGTCCGTTTTCTTCACCACTTCAACGCTAGCATTCTCACTTTGCGAGTAGCGATAAACGTTAGTTAACGATTCCTGAATGATGCGGAAAATGGTCGTCTCTATCTCCGGCGCAAAGCGAGGGAAAGCAGCAGAGTTAACGCTTAGTGAAATTTGAATGTTGCTGCGTTTAACCAAACCCTCCACGTACCAGTGAAGAGCCGCATGCAAACCCGTCTCATCGAGCAATGGAGGATGCAATAAGTAGGAGATATTACGCACTGTAGCTATCGCACCCTCCAGCAACTTCAAGTGGTGCTCGTTACCCTTAACAGTAAGCAGCGTCATTGCGAGAGCAGTCAGTTGCTAGCCAAGGTCATCATGAAGCTCGCGTGCAAGCCGACGGCGCCCGCGATCCTGAATCTCCAGTAGCTGCGTTGAAAGTTTTTGCAATTCAATGGTGCGGAGTTCAACAACACGGTGTGATTCATCCAATTCGAGAACGCGCTTGCGAAGCTCGCGGTTGAGTGCTTGAACGCGCTGCTCGCTAGCCCTGCGCTCGGTCAAATCTTGAGTGACTTTTGGAAAACCCGTCAATTCACCCTCAGCGGTGCGCAAGCTGGTGATTACGACACCCGCCCAGAACAAACTTCCATCTTTCCGAACCGCCAACCTTCATCGGTAAAACAACCGTCACGCTCAGCCAAAGCAAGTTCGCGCTCGAACCAGCCGCTTTGAACAGCCTCCTGTGGATAAAACTGCGAAAAATGTCTTCCAACAATCTCTTCGCTCCTGTAGCCCTTAAGAGCTTGTGCGCCGAAATTCCAAATAAGATGCGGCCGAATGAGTCCAGAACAAAAATAACGCAACCACGAACGCTTTGTACGAGCAAGCGAAACAGATCATTGCTAACTTAGGATGCGTCATTTCGGCGGCGGTTGATGAGTACCGGAAATAAGTCCCCGTTCTGTTCAAGCAAAGAAACCTCAGTAGCACTCTAAGTTCGATGTATCGAACAGCCCACGCTTCACTGCAGTATTCAGAATATCAGAACCTTTGCCGCTACCGAATAAGTGGATTAAAACTTTGGAGAAGCAAAATAAAAGAGCAACCCGTGTCTGAGCCGCTCTGTTTAGAGTCAACGATTGCTGCTATCAGAGGAATAGTAATCAATAAAGCTGTGTTAGGCAACCGCTTTGCGCATTCTAGCAAATTGAGTTGAGCATTTCCAAAATAAAGAACTATTCGGTAGCTCGCAGGAAATGCTTGCGCATATGGTTTTCAAAATTATTAAGCACTTCATCGGAAGAACTGCCGATGTCCACTATTTCCTTCTTTCAGAGCCTTCTTGTATTTCGCCAATAATTCGTTGATGTAGCCGCCGCACATTGGGAAGTCACTTCTCAATTTTGCGGTATTTTCATTGAGATAATTGTTGTCTTCCATAAAATCCCCTTTGCCCCAGATACACGTGCGTGCGCGTGTCATACCCCAATTTCGCATTATTTTGGTCGTATACTACCAGTAACGGTCAAACATTATCACTGATGTGCTGCACGAATTGTTCCACGGTCCCGAATGCCTTTCGGCAGGTTGGGCAGCCGAGCACCACCACACCGTGCTTTACGTCCATCAATTTGCTGAGGTATGCCTGCGGATTTCGGCTTGTAGTGCGCGTAACAGTTCCAATTTCTTCACTAAATTATTTTCTTCTTTGAGCGGTAAGTTGGTTTTGTCTCCGCACGCTCGCGGAACGACTGGTGGTTTTTTGGGTATTTCGGAAGATGTCGGCTGGCCCGGTTTGTTTTGAAGGACTCAAATAGTTCCTGCCGCTGCTGAGACTGCGTATAGGATTTTTTATTTTCACCTAACCGCTCACTGTTGAATACGTTCCGGTTTTCCGCTTTGCGACAATCCCTTCCAGATTCCGCCCACAAACTTCCTTAAATAAATCTATACTGCGCCCTTCAACGAATTTCCGCAGATGACTTCTGGCAACGCGCTGTTTTCCACAAAGTGCACGTAATCTTTGCTTTCGCTCCAGCAGTGGAAGTTGCGCAGGTCCCGGCCATTCAGGTATAGCAAAGTCGAACGCATAGAAGTTGGCCAGCCCTTTCTATGGAGCAACTCGTTGAAGATGCTGCTGCTTTTAATCCAAGCAAACAATTTCCCCGTCGGTGATGGCATTTTGGACTTTCAAGCTTGCGAGATTCTCGCTAAGAGCGCAAAAACTCAAGTCCATAAGGCAGCCAGTGCACGTACAGCCTTGTGGTACGAGAAGTCCCAGAATTCCAGTATGTTTTTTATTTGCGGGCAGCCGAAGGTTGTTAGGTCGTTCTCCGAGAACCCGATGATTCGCATGCTGATAGTGGATCACCATTCTCATTTTCGCGAACAGTTGATAAAGTTTCTCGAGTCGGTGGACGACTGGCAAGTTTGCGGCGAGGCTGCGAACGGTTGGGAAGCCATTGAAATTCACGGTGCTATTCAGCCCCACGTCACTATAATGGATTTCAATATGCCTGAACTTAATGGCTGTACGCTTCACGGCCATTCTTCGCAAGTGCCCGGAAGCGGCCATCTTAATGCTTACAGTGTTAGCATCCTCCGAACTCGCGGTTCAGGCGAGAAAAGAAGGGATTAAGGGTATCTGTTCAAAAATTAAGGTTGCCTGCATTACTTCTGCCATTGAATCGCTGCTCAAAGGCGAGAACTATTTCCCGGAGTCCTTCTCCGCTTCCGCCGGGGATTCAACTGAGTCCATCAAACCAAAGATAAAATAGTTTGAAATCGTCAGCGTAAGACAGATATTATTTCCCCGAAAAATGCCCATTAAATACCGAGCCAGAGTTGCGGAAATCATTTCCGACTTCACGGGTATATATGCCCGGGTAGCACGCAAACTGAACGTAAGTCAATCGCTCGTGAGTAAAGTCGCGCATAGCCATCGTGCCTCCCCGGAAATCGTTGAAAGCGCTGCGCCAACAGTTGAAAGCGTTCAAGAACAAACTGCGAAAGTGCGTTTAAGAGCGCTGGGGTTTAATCCGAGCTATCTGCTAAAAAATCATCTGATTTATCGGCAATCGTAGCGGAATTTTGGCTGATGCAAACAGTGAATTTATGCCGAACAGCGCTGGCGAAAGTCGGGAGGGATTTATCGGCAGTGGAATCAAGTTCCGCGCAGCAAGATTGCCTGAACCAAATTATTGTAATTTCGAATACTCTGCCTTTGCTTCCTTCAAAACCGGATATCCGGTCTGCATCTTTCCACAGCGATAGAAAATCTTGATATGCAACCCTAGCCAACGCTTTGTAACCCGCCTCAGAGTAGCCCTACCCAATTGTAAATTCGATAACGCGCTAGTATGAAAGTTGATAACGACGCCACGATAGTTGAGAAGTTTTTGGAATTCCAAAGCTGCGTCAGCGCCTTTTCGCAGTTCCAAATAAGCGATTCCGCGTAGGTAAACCGGATATAGAGTAGTACCAACTCCCAGTTCATAGAGTGATGCTGCTTGCAGCGCCTCGATTGCTGCTGAAGAATTCCCTGCGTGGAGCGCTATGCTAGCTTGTATACATAGCAGCCAATAGTTGTAATAAAAAATCAAACGGGTATTCCTTACTGAGGTCTTGTCCAATTTTCAGTAGCCATTACCGAATCCCCTGCTCTAGCGAGAGCGAGTGCCACTTGGAGCCTGAAGTCTCTTCCCGGAGCGTAAGCCAAAGCTAATTTGGCGTCCTCACGCGCCTCCACCGAATTCCCAAATTCAACCTCTCGCAACGCCGCACTAGCTACCCGAACCGCAGCAGTTTGAAGTGAGCCTGCTCGTTTTGCCGATTCAAAAACCTGTCGGAACAAGCTTTTTGCCTTCTGTGCGTAGCCATAATAAGCCTCCGTGTCCGCTTGAGCAGCCAGCACACTATCTTCAACTGTAAGCTTTCCGGAAACCCAAGTCAGGTGCTGCTTCAATGCGGTTGAGTCATTGCGAACAAACGCCAAATTGTAAGAAATAAAATGCAGAATAAAGCATGTCTGGTTCAAGAGCGGAACCTTGTTGCAAAACCTCTTGTGCTTCATCCAAACAACTAATAGCGAGATAATTTAACGCTAAATTTGCGTAACCGATGCTGTTAAGTTCAAGGTGCCGCCAATCCGCCCACTGTTCAACAGCGTGCTCGAATTGCCCTAAAATGTTGTATTAACCTGCCAAATAAGCGTGTGCAATAAAATCACGGAGATACTCCTTCACACACATCGAACACTGTTCTTTAGCCTTCTCCCTTTAACCGTAACCAACGAAAAGATGAAACAAATGAAAAATCTTTCTCGTGCACTGACGCGTCACCAAGTTGGTAAGCTTTTGTGAAGTTTTCGATTGCCGGAGCGGTTTCACCCAGATTGAATAACTATAGCCAATGCCGCGAAAACCCAAGCGAAGTTTGGTCTAGTTCTATGCACGTTTGATAAGAGAAACCTTCGCAATCACCTTTTTCAGTCTGAGTTCTCATGAGCTCCGTCGCTGCTCGCAGAGCTTCAAGTAACGGAGTTGTGAGTTGTTCGAGTAGCGCGTCGTATTTACGAATTGAAGATAGAAACTCTCCAAGCTTTTCTCGAATTTTTGTCGCGGCGTGCCCCAACTCTACCAGCACCCTCTCCCAGCTATCAGCTTCTGCGATAGCACTGCCAAGTGTTTCCCCGGTTTAGCAATTAACGCTTTTGAGCTCGATTGCAAAATAGCTTCCTAAACTCGAAATTGAGCCAACCAACAGCGCCTTACTGTTCGTCCGCAAGCAAATTTCATTCGCCATATCTTGCGTTATGCCGTCTTTGAAAAAAAACCCATCAATTTAATAGCAGCACTCATTCTTGTATCTGATAGAACGCTAATGAAAGAAAATTGTTCAAAGTCAGTGATAAGCGCTTGCCGCAATGTTCCGTCGAAAATAGTATCTCCGGTGTATTTCTGAAATCAGCGATAACAATTGTATCCCTGTCAGTAAGTTTGGGTGGATGGCGGAAGTGCAAGAAGCCAGCGATAATGGCCGCGATGATGAACATCGTCGCGATGATTCCGTAAATCTTGTTCGTCCGTATTTTGGAAAATTGCGGGGCTAGCGATTTCCTTGCGCCTGTAACCTGCCGGAACTACTCTGGTTTCCTGCTCGGTCTGTACATAAATTGAAGAGATGTAATCGCAGGCTATGTTTGACTTCTGTCTCTCCCAAATCATGCAGTTTGGGGTCCATGCATTAAGTTGGCGCAGCACTTCCTCGACTGTCGCAGACACCAAGATGTGCCCTGCATCGCCGCAGTCATCACTCGCTGGGCTATGTTGATTCCACCACCAGCAACGTTCAAGTTCGCGTTTATATCCGCAACGCGATAAACAAGCCCAGTGTGGACGCCCATGCGCACTTGGAAAGACTGCCTGTCGTAGAGCGCGGCTTAGTTCCACCGCACACCGCACGGCGTTTCGGGATCACCAAAAACACCAGTGCCATCCCGTCACCAGTGGCAAGCGGATTAATTGCTTGGTGTTTTCCGCTTTGATGAAATCCGATGTCCCCCGGATGCTCTCTTGCAGGAAGCGCAACGCCGTCTCCTGTTCATCCATGGCAGTCGTGAATAGCCAACGATATCGATGAACAAAACGTGGGCCATTTCCAGCGTGCAACTGGGTCCGGAACTGCTTGCCGGGCCACGAGCGGTTCTTTGACTGCCTCCTCAACTGGACTGATACTCCGTAAGCGACCCGATTCCGAGTCCCGTTTCATCCGTGCTAAATCACTGCGCATTTCTGATGCGTGCTGATAGCGGAAAACGCGATTTTTTTCCAAAGCTTTGTTGGTGATGCGTTCCAACTCTGCGGGGATTTCATTGTTTAACCGACTGGTGATGTAGGCGCTTTGTTCAGGATGGCGTCAAAGGTGGCGGCGGAGGAATCGCCTTTGAATGGCAGACTTCCTGTGGCCATTTCATACAACACTACGCCGAAGGAAAATAAATCAGTGCGCACGTCCAGTTCTTTGGCCAATGCCTGTTCCGCACATGTACGCCACCGTTCCGAGTGATGTTCCCGGCTGGTCAGGTGGTCTTCATCCACGTCTAACGTATTTGCAATTCGGTCTGCTCCGGATTTTTTGTCCGGTTGCCTTGCCAAACCGAAGTCCAGAATTTTTGCGTGGCCGCGTGTGGTAACAAAAATATTTGCTGGTTTGATGTCTCGGTGGATGATTCCTTTCGAGTGCGCAGCATCAAAGCCGTCGCAATCTGGATGGCGACATCCAGCAGCTTTTCCAACTCCACTGGTCGGCGGGAAATCAAATGCTTCAGCGTGGAGCCATCCAAGAATTCCATAGCGATGAAAGCTTTGCCATTTTCTTCGCCAATATCGTGGATGGTGCAAATGTTGGGGTGATTCAGTGCGGATGCAGATTTGGCTTCGCGGTTAAACCGTTCCAATGCCTGCGGCTCGTGAGCCAATTCTGTGGAAGAAATTTCAGCGCAACGTGGCGGTCAAGGGTGATATCAATCGACCTTGTAAACCACCCCCATTCCTCCGCCACCTAGCTTTTCCACAATCCGGTAGTGTGATATGGTTTCGCCAATCATAGATGGGTAGGGATTCTAAATTGCGCGAAAAACCAAATCAAACGCTTTAGGCGCGTGAGTTTATCAAACGCATCATGTGGTGACAGGAAATCGGGTACATTTGGCCACGGAGTGCAACTCGCAGACATCCATTGAAGGGTAGACATTGTGAGCACAACAATTCCAGTGGCCGTGATGGCCGTTGTTTCTGATGTGATCGGTTGCGGTATACACACGCAGAAATAGACAACCTAATGGAACGTGCTGGAATAGAACGGACGGCCCGCCCGCCGGAAATCGGCAGGTGAAAACACGAGTTTGGCTTCAAACTGCAAATCAAACTGCCTCTCACCCACTTGCAATTCTGGGTAAGGTGCTCATCAAACTCATGGAAGTTCCATCATCTTCTCCATCACGGGACTTTGAATTATACGAACCGCAGCGTGAAAGGGTGCGGACAGCTTTGCGCGAATATGGGCTGGCCTACGTAAAGGGCGGGTACGTGACCAAGAGCGGTGCGACGTTGGTCAGCAAAACCCTTTAAGAAATCATTAGGCGTGAACCTGTCCGGTCTCCAAAACGAGTTCAATCGGATTCACGAAAATGAAGAATCGGACCCGGCTGCGGCGTCACCGCATCATGTGCTTTGCTCGAAGCACTGTTCAAAACTTACATCGAAGAAGGCAATCTTCCGATGCCAGCGGAGCAATCGATACGGCCCCTTTGGAAGGTAATCCGGACCGACTTGCGGTTGGACCCAGCCGCTACCAACGATGATGACCTGAAAAACTATATTGACCGGACTCGCATCAATTGTGGAAGGCAACGGTTCGCTGCGAACCCATAAAGGGTCGGCCCACGGAAGAGGGAAAACACGCTACAATTGAAGCCCAGACACGCTCGGCTCGCAGCGCACGCAGCCTTCACGTTGGCTAGTTTTGTTTTGGAAGCTTTGGCAAGAGCGCGATGGTTAATTTTCGCCGAGCGGTCCCTGTTTCGCCGCGCATCACTGGAGAGAAGTCCCCATCGAAAAAACTGTGACGTCAATGTGACGCAAATCATGCCAACACTGCCAAAGCTGACGTTATTGACAGGTTCGTGTTTTCTGATTCAAAAGAACTTTCATCTTTTCAACGTTCATCGGGAATCCGGCTTACAGGCCCGTCCGCTATAAATATCGGAATTAGAAATTTTTCTCCGTGAATTTTCACGGGCCGCTTCAGTTACGTAAGCCGATTGGTTTCACAATTCCCAAACCCTTGCGACTGATACGCATAAGTCTGCGCTGATTTTTGCTTTAGCTGGTGCGCAATCCACAGCGTTTCCAATCCGATGTTAGCTGATTGTGCAATTACGCAAAAAATTAGAGTTCGAGGCAATTCGTCCAAGGTTAATGTGGATGAACTGAAAAGTCCGGCCAAACTACCAGGCCGATTTACGTTCTGCCGGCACCTAAGGGTGGTTAGAGCCCTGTGCAGACAGGCTGCGACGCGTCACCGCTATTACTGGCGAAATATCACAGGAGTAACACTTTTATGAACCCGATCTCGAGCCGTTTCCGTCTCGCTGCTCTCTTAGGAACCTCGCTGTTAGTCACGGCGTGCAGCGGCGTGCACACCGCCGGCACCGGCGGCGGTGGAGGAGGCGGCGGCAGCACGACGCCGCATTCGGTCAGCGGAACGGTCTCTGGCTTGGCGGGCACTGGTTTGGTATTGCAGAACAATGGCACCGACAACCTCCCGGTCACTGCTAACGGAACTTATACATTTCTGACCAAGGTGACTGGCGCGTATGCCGTTACCGTCCTGACTCAGCCTACGAGTCCGGCTCAAGTTTGCACGGTTGTCAACGGCTCAGGAACTGCTTCTTCCGACGTGAGCAATGCGAACGTAAGCTGCGTCGCCAGCTTTACCGTGGGCGGCACAGTTACCGGTTTGGTCGGCACCGGCCTCGTTCTTCAGGATAACGGCGGCGACAATCTTACGATTACTGCCAACGGCCCTTTTACCTTCCAAGCTCCTGTTGCCACTGGCGGTCCCTTTTCTGTAACCATTCTGACGCAGCCCGGCAGTCCGGCGCAGAACTGCACGGTCACTACGGGTACCGGCACCGGCACGGTCAGTGCCAACGTCACCACTGTGGACATTACGTGCAAAGCGGTTACCTTCAAAGTCGGTGGAAATATCGTCGGACTTCTCGGTCCCCCTCCGCCGCCACCGAATAGCCCCTTGACCGACAACAGCTTCCAGTTGCTGAACAATGGAGGCGACAATAAAATCATCACGCAAAATGGACCTTTCAACTTTGCGACGCAGGTCGCCCAAGGCGGTGCCTACTTCGTTTCGGAAATCAGTTTCCCGTCCACTCAGACTGATGGCTGCACCAACTGGAATTTCTCTGGCGTAGTGGCAAGTGCCGACATCACTGACATCCTCATTGATTGCGGCCACGACGATTGGACGTTCATTGACGGCACCAAGGTGGCCGGGGTCATCACCGCTCCCAACTATGGCGCCTTCGCCTCTCCTCCCCCTCCAACGGTGGCCAATCCCTATACCAACACTCCAGGAGGACGAGATGCGGGCGCAACCTGGACCGATGGGAGCGGCAACTTGTGGCTCTTCGGCGGCTTGGGTTTCGAGTTGACCGGCAAAACACCATCGGACAATCAACCGGGATTTCTGAACGACCTGTGGTTCTGTCAAGGCGGTCCCCCCGAGTGTCAATGGCAGCTCGCTGAAGCACCAGTTGCCAGCAATTTTCCCATTGCTCAGAACGAGAACAGCCTGGGCACTTATGGCACCAAGGGTACCGGATCTACTTCCAACCGCGCAGGAGGCCGATGGGGCTCTGCTGCGTGGAAGGACGGCTCCGGCAATTTCTGGCTCTTTGGCGGACAAGGAGCATCTTCTAGTGGCGTTGGGCTACTCAATGACTTGTGGCGATTCAACTCTGGTACTGGCGTGTGGACCTGGATCGCCGGAAGCAATGTCAATAATCAAGGCGGCGTCTACACCGGTGCACCCGCAACTCTGACGCCAGGTGCGCGCTGGGGTTCTGCGTTCTGGACCGACGCTTCTGGAAATTTCTGGTTGTTTGGCGGATTCGGTTACGACAAGAATGGTCAGATCGGATTGTTGAGCGACCTTTGGAAATTTACCGGCGGAAACTGGGTTTTTGTTTCTGCGACCGTACCCGGAACAGACACGATCGGAAAACTTGGAGTGTATGGAACTCAGGGAACACGAGCGGCGGGCAATACTCCCGGCGCGCGTCAGACTTCCGCAACCTGGACGGACGCTTCCGGAAATCTCTGGCTCTTTGGGGGCGAAGGAAATGACGCTACCGGGACAGCCAACGGTGTCCTGAACGACCTGTGGGAATACGACATCACCAGCAATCAGTGGACGTGGGTCACCGGATCGACCGCAGCCAATCAGGATGGAGTATACGGCGCTGCGCCATCCATCGGCGCTGCTAACATCTCCACTGCCGCCGGTACTGTGGGGATCAACTCCGGCACCTCAACCACCGTGCCAGGTTCGCGCTGGGGACCAGCGGCCTGGACAGACCAAGTTGGCAATCTGTGGCTCCTCGGCGGCTGGGGACTTGACGCCACCGGTACTCACGGGAACGGCTACCTGAATGACTTGTGGGCCTATACGCCCAACACCACGAGCGTCACACAACCCGGCGTATGGACCTGGGTCAAGGGTTCCAACACCGGCAACCAGAACGGAATCTACGGTTCCCTGAATCGGCCGTATTTCACCTTGGTCACTTGGACTCCTGGCGCCCGGAGAGGGGCCATGAGCTGGATAGACTCGCAAGGCGAATTCTGGCTCTTCGGCGGGCAGGGTTACGATTCCACGAGCGCCACTGGCGATGGATATCTCAACGACTTGTGGAGATACGTTCCGTACCAGTAGAACTGCTGGGCTGAGTCTCTAAACAACTTCCGGCGTTTGTCTCGCGTGTTCCGCGCGGCAAACGCCGCTTTCTTTTTCCGCCGCGTGATTCGGCTTGGTCTGCTTTTTCCTTCATAATGTGCTGCGCGCTTTTTTATCGCGCAAAGCTCAGGCTTCACTTTTTTGCACGCAGTGTCCATGACCACCTTCATCCCCAACGCGCTTCGCTCCATGAACAGCGACGGTTGGCTGCTGTTCCTTACGCGCGCTGCGCGATTGTTCGCTTACGGCTCGCTGTCGGTGATTTTAGTTTTCTACCTGGTGAGCCTCGGGCTAACCGAACCGCAGACTGGGCTGGTCTTCAGCCTGACGCTGGCGGGCGACATTGTGGTCTCGCTTTACCTCACCACGCGGGCCGACCGCATCGGCCGCCGCCGCATGTTGATCATTGGCGCGCTGCTCATGGCCGCTGCGGGAGTGGCCTTCGCCTGCACGCACAATCTTCTCTATTTGATTATCGCCGGCACCATTGGCGTGATCAGTCCCAGCGGCAATGAAGTCGGCCCATTTCTTTCCATCGAGCAGGCTTCGCTCTCGCACATCGTGCCCGGAAATTTGCGCACCGAAGTTTTTGCCTGGTACACGCTGGCCGGTTCACTGGCTTCCGCACTCGGCGCGCTTGCCGGGGGCGGACTGGCGCAGGCGCTGCAGCACAAATCCGTCAGCACCGTAGGCAGCTATCGAATGGTGGTGATTTTGTATGCCGCCATCGGACTTATTCTCGCTGCAATCTTTCTGCGTCTCTCGAAAGCGGTGGAAGTTACCGCACCAGCGAGCGATCCGTCGGCGAAGCGAAGTTTCTTCGGCGTCCCGCGCTCGCGCGGCGTCATCGCCAAACTTTCCAGTCTCTTCGCGCTGGATTCCTTCGCCGGCGGCTTCGTGGTACAGAGTTTCGCGGCGTACTGGTTTTATCTGCGGTTCGGAGTGCGGCCCGCCACGCTAGGCGCGATTTTCTTCTGGGCCAACGTCTTCGCGGGAATTTCCGCGTTGCTGGCATCAAGGCTGGCGGCCCGCATCGGCCTGGTGCGCACCATGGTGTTCACGCATCTGCCTTCCAACGTGCTGCTGATTCTGGTGCCGCTGATGCCTACTCTTCCCTTGGCCATCGCGGCGCTGCTGGCGCGCTTCAGTATCAGCCAGATGGACGTGCCCGCGCGCCAGTCTTACACCATGGCGGTAGTTCCGCCGGAAGAGCGCTCCGCCGCCGGCGGCATCACCGGAGTGGCGCGCACCACCGGCGCAGCCATCAGTCCGTTATTTGCAGGATTTCTTTTTTCGCGGCCCGCGCTGATCAGCGTGCCATTTTTTCTGGCCGGCGGCCTGAAGATAATTTACGACATCCTTCTTTACTATTCGTTCCGCAAGGTACGCCCGCCGGAAGAATCCTAGCTGCGACTTTTACGGGGTTGCGGCCGTGCTCGCTGCCACACGCTTCTGAAGATCAGTCACAATGGCTTGAATCCGGATCGCTGCGATACGGGGCGGCAGTGACTTCGATCTGATTAATTTGTGGCGGCGCCCAAGCTTTTCCGCGCGGTACCAATCGGGTGCCGGCAGCCCTCGTGTCATCCTTCATGACTACTCGGAACTTTAACCTCTTGTGGCGTTCGGATTAAAGTCGTATACCTATCTTTTACGGCTCGGGCCCGCGCAGCGGACCATTCAAAGCAAGGTGATCGACATGCGAGCTTCCTTCAGGCGAAAACAGGCAGGTGAGGCCAGCACCGAGTACGCGCTCTTGATCGTGCTGGTTGGGTTACTGGTAGTCGGAGCGATCCGGCTACTTGGCTCCGCTTCATCCGCGCAATTCAAAAAGACCGGCGACACAGTTTCCGGAAGCCCTCCCAGTGGCGGCGCTAGCGCCACAAGTAACGGTGGAAGTAGTTCTGGCAGCAATGGCAGCGGAGCAGCCTCCACTGGTGCGGGAAGCGGTGCCGCGGGTGCTGGCGGTAGTGGGGGAGGCAGTACTGCCGGCGGCGGCAGCAGCAGCGGTGGAGCAGGCGGCACGGTAGGGAACCCGCCCGTGGTGGTGCATTAGTTCATTCAGAAAATTGCGCAGCATCTCGCGCCGCCCGGACCTCCGGGCGGCGTCTTGTTTTTTGTTGCTCTTGGTAAGCTACTTCCCCGACTTTTGTGCGGCCTGCTGCGACTTTTGATGAGCGTCCACGGAAGCCTGATGAGCTTTGTTGGCAAACTCCATGGCTTGCCGCGAATGCTCGTTGCCGGTCTGGTGGTCTTCTTTTCCGTGATGAACAGCGGCAGCGCGGTGTGCGTGAGCGGCTTGTTCGTGAAATTCTGCGGCGCGCTGATGCGAATCGTTAGGCATAATTATCCTTTCTACCACACGAATAAGGCTGCGGGAAAGGTATGCACGCAAGCACAGTGTGAATATCGGTTTTCGGCGCTTCGGAAAGTCACTCTCAACGATGATCATTCTGGTTATGGGCATCACCGGGTCGGGGAAGACCACCATCGGCGAACTTTTGGCCAAGCGCCTTTCGTGGACCTTTGCCGATGCCGACGAGTTTCATTCCGCGGCCAACAAAGCAAAAATGCACCAGGGTATTCCGCTCACCGACGGGGACCGCGCCCCGTGGCTGGCAGCCATTCGCGCGCGCATGTTGCAGTGGGCTGCCGACGGCCAGGATGGAGTGATCACTTGCTCCGCTCTCAAGCAAAGCTATCGTGATTCATTGCTCGCGCCCGATCCCGCCGCGCCTGACTTTCCAGACGAAGTTAAAATTATCTATCTGCGCGGAACTCCCGCGTTGATCGCCGCTCGTGTGCATTCGCGAGTCGGGCATTTTGCGGGCGAGTCTCTCATCGCCAGCCAACTGGCCACTTTAGAAGAGCCTGAGCATGCCATCACAGTGGACATCGACCACACCCCCGATCAAATCGTCAATGAAATCGCCCGGCGGTTACAGCTGTCTTTGCCGCCCGCGTGACACTTGAGTTGTAACTTTGTGGCAAAGTAGTTCAGATGCCCCAGCTGCCCCTCCGCCCGCCGAAGCCGGCCATCAAGGAACGTCCCAGGTCGCAAGGCAACGCGGTTTTTGGTTTTCCAAATTTTCGCCTGTTCCAGATCGCCCGTTTCTGCATGGTGCTCGCGCTCGAAATGCAATCCGTGGCGGTGGGCTGGCAGATTTACGAAATCACCAAGCGTCCTCTGGATCTTGGCCTGGTGGGGCTGGCGCAATTTCTTCCGGGCATTCTTCTATTCCTCGTCTCCGGACACGTAGTGGATCGTTTCAATCGCCGCCTGGTGCTGGTGCTGTGTTACTGCGGGCATGTTTTGTGTTCCACGTTGCTGCTGATGGTAGCTCTGCGGGCCGCACGTTCCGTCGGACTGATCTACTGCGTGCTGGTTCTCATCGGCGTGGTGCGTTCCTTCAACGGTCCCGTCAGCCGCGCCATCCTTCCGCAACTTGTGCCCGAAGATCATTTCCCCAGCGCCGTCGCCTGGGCCTCCGGCGTTTTTCAAGCCGCCACCATTCTGGGTCCGGCGGTCGGCGGGGTGGCCTACGCGGCGTTTCACGGGCCCGCGTTTGTTTACGCCGCGGCCGCCACCGCGTCCAGCGTTGGTGTGGTCGCCACCTTGCAGATTAAGTCGCAGGTAAAAGTTCGCCCGCGCGAACCCCTTAACTTTTCCACCGTTCTCGCCGGCTTCCACTACATCTGGAGCAAGAAATTAATCTTAGGGTCAATTTCCCTGGATCTTTTTGCTGTCCTGCTCGGTGGAGCGGTGGCCTTGCTGCCCGTGTACGCGCGCGAAATCCTGAGGACGGGCCCGTGGGGCCTGGGGCTGCTGCGCAGCGCGCCCGCGGTCGGCGCCGCGGCAATGGCGCTGTTTCTGGCCTATCGTCCGATGCGCCGCAAGGTAGGACAGATCATGTTGTGGTGCGTCGCGGGATTCGGAGTATTCACCGTGATTTTCGGAATCTCCCACAGCCTGACTGTTTCGCTGCTCGCGCTGGTACTGGTGGGCGCTACCGACATGGTCAGCGTCATTGTGCGCGGCACGCTGATTCAGGTAGCCACCCCTGACGAGATGCGCGGACGCGTCAACGCCGTGGACATGATTTTTATCGGCGCTTCCAACGAGTTCGGCCAGTTCGAATCGGGCCTTACCGCGCACTGGTTCGGCACCGTGCCTGCCGTCGTATTGGGCGGACTGGGCACTCTGGTCGTAACCGCACTATGGGCGTGGGGCTTTCCGGAGTTAAGAAATGCTGACAGCCTCACCGATATTCGGGGCTGACTTATTGAATCGGAGCCGCCGGCGAAGCCACTGGCGCGACCGGCGGAAGTTCATTCCGCGATAGCGCAGCCTTCACGTTCGCTGAAACTTTATCCGCGTTCTTCAGCAACATCGTCACCTGCCATAGCTGCGTATCCGTCAGCCGCGGTTTGAACCCGGGCATTCCGGTCATGCGCACGCCGTTCGCCACCGTCCAGTATGTTTCCCAGGGTTCGTCATCGGTGACTCCCGTGCCGTGAAACAACTGCGGCGGGTCCGGAGCCATGCCTTCCGCAATATTGGTCTTGGGCTCGCCCGGCAGGCCGTGGCACACCGCGCAATTCTGTTTATACACTTGGGCTCCGGCGAGATAGTTCGGCTCGTCGGCAGGAACCTGCGGCTCGGTGTGCGGCAATTTGTTCAAATAGGCGTGGAAGCCCATGCGCGCAAATGTATGTTCGAACGGCATGGGAGCAGCCGTAACCGCAACGGGCGCGTTGCCCGTCGAAAAATACAGGTAAACCCCGGCTCCCACCAACAGGATGCCCAGCAAGATTCCCAGAATAAGCGCTCTAAACATTTTCTCTCCGCAAGGTGGCCGGCGATAGCAGGACCGTTCACAACGGCACAGTCATCCAAGCCGGTTTCGCGCTAGTCTACGATTTCCAATTCGTTTGTGCACTCCGGAAGTTTATTTCGCCGCATTGGAGTTACACTAGGCCGTGACTTGCAGGTCAGCGAGTCGCGGTTTGGCGCAACAGGAAGCTCGTAACCTTTCCTCTCTAAAAGCCGTCTTATCTAGTCGGCAGGACACCTTTTCCGGTACGCTGCTCTGCTGTCCCAGCGGCGAAAATAAGCGTTCACGCGGCGGTTTTGCACAGGCAGAGGCTGCAGCTGTAAGTGCCCAAAGTTCTCGAGGAGTGAATTGAATGGCGCATTTTGAATCCACGGACCTGAACAAGCCGGCTGCTCCAGAAAGACTTGGGGTCGGCGCGGCTCCCGCTAAAAGCCGTTGGTGGCTATGGCTATTGGTCGTGGCCGGGTTGGTGATCGGCATCTGGTACTACCGCGGCTCGCATAATAAAGCGGAAGCGGAAAGCAAGAACGCCAACGCGCCAGGCGTCGCGGGTGGCGGCAAAGGCGGCCGAGGTGGAGCTGGCGGCGGGCCGCCCGTCGTTCCTGTGGTTGTGGCTACTGCTCAACATGGCGACTTGCCTGTGTACTTCACCGGGCTCGGCACGGTAACCGCATTCAACACCGTCACCGTGCACAGCCGGGTGGACGGTCAACTCATCAGCGTGGCCTTTAAGGAAGGGCAGTTTGTTCACCAGGGCGATGTGCTCGCGCAAATTGATCCGCGTCCATTCCAGGTCATCCTGGAACAGGCCGAAGGCGCGTTGGCCAAAGATCAAGCTCAGCGTAAAGACGCCGAAACGAATCTGGAGCGCTACAAATTGCTCTACGGAGAAGGGGTAATCGCCAAGCAGCAGATGGATACGCAGGCCGCGCAAGTGGGCCAGTTTGACGGCTCCATACAAACCGATCAGGCCACCATTGACAGCGCCAAGCTGCAGCTTTCCTACTCGCGAATCACCGCACCGATCAGCGGGCGCGTGGGGCTGCGCTTAGTGGACGCCGGAAATATGGTCCACGCGAGCGATCCCGGCGGGTTGCTGGTGATCACGCAACTGCAGCCCATCTCTGTGATTTTCAGTTTGCCGCAGGACCAGTTGCCGCAAGTGGTAGCCAAGCTTCGCGCCGGCGGGCAACTTCCCGTGGACGCTTTCGATCGCGACAACACCGCCAAGATTACCTCCGGTTCGCTGGCCAGCATTGACAATCAGATTGACACCACCACCGGCACCTACAAGTTGAAAGCCATGTTCAGCAACGAAAATAATTTGCTGTTTCCCAATCAGTTCGTGAACGTGCACCTGCTGGTGGACACCAAGCGCAATCTAACCATCGTGCCCACCGCCGCCATTCAGCGCGGACCGCAGGGAACATACGTTTACGCGGTGGACAGCACCAACACCGCCAAGATCCATAACATCACCATCGCGCAGACCACCAACGAGAGCGTGGGCATCAGCGCAGGCTTGAATCAGGGTGAGGTGGTGGTCATTGATGGCCAGGACAAATTGCAGGACGGCACCAAAGTCAATCCGAGCAGCGGCGCAGGCAAGCGCAACGCCGGTGCAAGCGCCGATAATTCCGGCAACACTCCGCCGCCCAACAGCAATCCGCAGGGAGCGCCCCCGGCTCAAGGCGGGTCTCGAGGAAGCACGCGATGAATCTCTCGCGGCCGTTTATTCTGCGGCCGGTGGCGACCACCCTGCTGATGGTGGGCATTTTGCTGGTCGGCTTTGTGGCCTACCGGCAACTTCCTGTCTCCGCTCTGCCGCAGGTGGACTACCCCACGATTCAGGTGCAGACGTTTTATCCCGGCGCCAGTCCGGACGTCATGGCGTCGTCTGTCACCGCACCGCTCGAGCGCCAGTTCGGTCAGATTCCCGGCTTGAACCAGATGACTTCCACCAGTTCCTTCGGAAGCTCCATCATCACGTTACAGTTCGGTCTCGATCTCAACATTGATATTGCCGAGCAGGAAGTACAAGCCGCCATCAACGGCGCTTCGAATCTTTTGCCGCAGGGACTGCCCAACCCGCCGATTTACAGCAAGATTAATCCGGCTGACGCGCCTATTCTCACGCTCGCGCTTACTTCCGAGTCCATGCCGCTTTCGAAAGTGGAAGACCTCACCGACACCACGCTCGCGCAAAAAATTTCCCAGCTTACCGGCGTGGGGCTTGTCAGCATTAGCGGCGGCCAGCGCCCCGCTGTGCGCATCCAGGCCAACCCCACGGCGCTGGCTTCCTATGGATTGAGTCTCGAAGACCTGCGCACCTCACTGAGCCAGGCCAACGTGGATCAGGCCAAAGGCACGTTCGATGGGCCTCATCAGGCCTACACCATAGGTGCCAACGACCAGTTAGTTTCCAGTGAGGGCTATCGCCCCATCATCGTGGCGTACCGCAATGGCGCGGCCGTGCGCCTCACCGATGTGGCCACAGTGATTGACGGCGCGGAAAATGTTCGCCAGGCCGCCTGGGCCAACAAAAATCCCGCGGTCATTCTCAACATTCAGCGGCAGCCCGGCGCCAACATTATCGCCGTCGTCGATCGCATCAAAAAACTTCTGCCCCAGCTGCAGGCCTCGCTGCCGGCGGCCGTTCACGTGGACATTCTCACCGACCGCACCACCACCATCCGTGCCTCGGTGGAAGACGTGCAGTTCGAATTGATGCTGACCATCGGCCTGGTGGTTCTGGTTATCTTCATTTTTCTGCGCAGCGTGCGCGCCACCATCATTCCCAGCTTCGCCGTGCCGCTTTCCATCGTCGGCACGTTCGGCGTGATGTACCTGCTGGGTTACAGCCTCAACAACCTCTCGTTGATGGCCCTCACCATCAGCACCGGCTTCGTGGTGGACGACGCCATCGTGATGATTGAAAACATCACCCGCTACATTGAAGAGGGTTTGCCTCCGCTGGAAGCTGCGCTGAAAGGCGCCGAGCAAATCGGTTTCACCATTTTGTCTTTGACGGTCTCGCTTATCGCTGTTTTGATTCCGCTGCTGTTCATGGGCGATATCGTTGGCCGCCTGTTCCGCGAATTCGCCATCACCCTGGCGGTTACAATTTTGGTTTCCGCTTTCGTATCGTTGACGCTGACTCCCATGATGTGCGCGAAGCTTTTGCGCCACCGCAGCAGGGAAGAGGAAGGCTGGTTTTACCGCAAGTCGGAAGACGCCTTCAACGCCGTCATCGCCGCCTACGGCCGCACGCTGAAAACCGTTCTGCAGTATCGCAAGATTACCTTGATGGTCACCGTGGCCACCCTGGTCGCCACGATCCTGCTGTACCTCTACATTCCCAAGGGATTTTTTCCGGTGCAGGATACCGGAGTCATTCTGGGCGTGACCGAAGGGCCGCAGGACGTGTCCTTTCCAGCAATGCAGCAACGGCAGCTGGCGCTTGCCGACGTCATCCTGAAAGATCCCGCGGTGGACAGCCTCTCTTCCTTCATCGGCATTGATGGCACCAACACCACGCTCAACAGTGGGCGTATTCAGATCAATTTGAAGCCGCTTGCGCAGCGGGACATGAACGCCAGCGATGTGATTCGCCGCCTGCAACCACAGGTGGCCAAGGTGGACGGCATCTCTTTGTTCATGCAGCCGGTGCAGGACCTCACCGTGGAAGATCGCGTGAGCCGCACGCAATTTCAATACACGCTGGAAGACGTGGACCAGAAAGAATTGGCTTACTGGACGCCGCGATTTATGGACAAAGTAAAGTCCATCGCGGAAATTCGCGATCTTGCCAGCGACCAGCAGAATGAAGGATTGCTCGCTACGCTGACCATTGACCGGGACACCGCATCGCGCCTCGGCGTTTTGCCCGCAGACATTGACAATACGCTTTATGACGCCTTCGGGCAGCGCCAGGTCTCCACAATTTTCACGCAGCTCAACCAATATCACGTGGTCATGGAAGTGGATCCGCAATTTCAGCAGAATCCCGATTCGCTAAAAAATATTTATGTGCATTCATCTTCCGGGCAGCAGATTCCGCTGAGCGCTTTCACCCGCATGGAGCCGGGCACCACGCCGCTCACGCTAAATCACCAGGGACAATTTCCCGTCGTCACGCTTTCGTTTAACCTCGCGCCTAAAGCGGCGCTGGGCGACGCGGTCAACGCCATCAATAAGGTCAAGCAGGATTTGAACATGCCTGCCAGCGTGCAAGGCACGTTCCAGGGTACCGCTGCGGCTTTTCAAAATTCGCTGGCGAACGAGCCCATTCTCATTCTTGCCGCGCTTATCACGGTTTACATCGTGCTGGGCGTTCTGTACGAGAGCTACATTCATCCCATCACGATTTTGTCCACGCTGCCGTCCGCCGGCGTGGGCGCGATTCTTGCGTTGCTGCTGTGCCGCTCGGAGTTCAGCGTGATCGCCTTGATCGGCATTATCCTGCTGATTGGTATCGTCAAGAAAAACGCCATCATGATGATTGACTTCGCGCTCGAAGCGGAGCGCAAAGAAGGCAAAGCTCCGCTCGACGCCATTTACGAAGCGTGCCTGCTGCGTTTTCGCCCCATCATGATGACCACCATGGCTGCATTGCTCGCAGGTTTACCGCTTGCGCTGGGCACGGGCGTCGGCGCTGAGTTGCGACGGCCTTTGGGAATCACCATCGTGGGCGGATTGATCCTGAGCCAGCTCCTGACTCTCTACACCACCCCGGTCGTTTACCTCGCGTTCGACTGGCTCGCGCACCGCTTCGAATTCCACATCGGCAATCCCACTCCCCACGAAGGACCGGGCGGCGCTACTCCGCATCCGGCGCCGGGAGATTAGCGCATGAATTTTTCTTCCAATTTTTCCGCGCCATTCATTCGCCGGCCAGTCGCCACCTCGCTGATCACTTTTGCGATTTTTCTGTCCGGTGCGGCGGCCTTTAAATTCTTGCCCGTTGCGCCGCTTCCGCAGGTGGATTTTCCGACCATCTCCGTAGGTGCGGGTCTGCCGGGAGCTAGCCCCGAAACCATGGCTTCCGCGGTGGCCACACCGTTGGAGCGCCAGTTCGGCCGCATCGCCGGCGTCACGCAGATGACCTCTTCCAGCGGGCTCGGCAGCACCGGCATAACACTGCAATTCGATTTGAATCGCGACATCAACGCCGCCGCGCGTGACGTGCAAGCCGCGATCAACGCCGCGCGCAGCCAGCTTCCCGCGGACATGCCCGGCCAACCGACCTATCGCAAGGTAAATCCCGCCGACGCGCCGATTTTATTGCTGGCGCTCACTTCCGAAAATATTCCGCCGCCGCAAATTTACGATGCCGCCGATTCCATCCTCGCGCAGAAACTTGCCCAGGTGGATGGCGTGGGCCAGGTGTTCACGTGGGGCAGTTCGCGCCCGGCCGTGCGCGTGGAAGTGAATCCCACGCAGCTCAACAGCTACGGCATCAGCCTTGAAACCGTTCGCAAGGCCTTGCAGTCCGCGAACTCCAATCTGGCGAAGGGTTCTGTTTCTGATGGGCAGCGCACTACCAGCATCGCCAACACTGACCAGCTTTTCAAAGCCTACGAATATCAGCCGCTGATTATCGCCGGCCACAACGGCGGCTCGCTGCGTTTGCAGGATGTTGCGGAAGTGCTGGACTCCGTCGAAGACACTCGCAACCTCGGCCTCTCCGGCGGCAAGCCTGGCGTCATTCTGGCGATTTTCCGCCAGCCCGGCGCCAACATGATCGAGACCGTCGATCGCATCAACGCGGTGCTTCCGGAGTTGCGCGCCTCCATCTCTCCATCGCTGCATTTGAACACCATCATTGACCGCACCATCACCATTCGCTCTTCTGTGCATGACGTGGAGATCGCGCTGGTCATTTCCATCGTGCTGGTCATTTTTGTGGTGTTCGCGTTTCTGCGAAATGTCTGGGCCACCATCATCCCCAGCGTGGCCGTGCCTCTTTCACTGATCGGCACTTTCGGCGTGATGTATGTCTGTAATTACAGCCTCGACAACCTGTCGCTGATGGCTCTTACCATCTGCACTGGTTTCGTCGTGGACGACGCCATCGTGGTCATCGAAAACATCGCTCGCCATATCGAAGCCGGCATGACTCCTTACGACGCGGCCATGAAGGGCGCCAGCGAAATCGGCTTCACCGTAATTTCCATGAGCACCTCGCTGGTCGCCGTCTTTATCCCTATTTTGCTGATGGGCGGCATTGTGGGACGCCTGTTCCGCGAATTCGCGGTGGTGTTGAGCGTGGCCATCGGCGTTTCGCTTTTCATTTCGCTCACTACCACGCCCATGATGTGCGCGCGTTTTCTGCGCCCCGATACCGGGCGCCACAATCGACTGTATAAATTTTCCGAAAACGCCTTCAACCGCCTCCTGAGCATTTACGATTTTTCATTGAAGTGGGTTCTGCGCCACCAGTTTTTAATCCTGCTCGTCACTATCGGGACCGTGTGCCTCAACGTCTACCTTTTTGCCATCACTCCCAAGGGATTTTTTCCCCAGCAGGACACCGGGCGCATCAGTGGCTTGATTCAAGGCGACCAGGACTTGTCCTTCGCCGCCATGTCGCAGAAAATGCGGGAATTCACCGACGTAGTTTTGGCCGATCCCGCCATCGATACCGTCACCTCTTTCACCGGTGGGGGCAGCGGCGGCAGCACTGCGCGCATGTTCGCGCAACTTAAGCCGCTGGAAGAGCGCAAGCTCAGCGCCGATCAGGTAATCGCGCGCATCCGCGGCAAAACGGCCAGGATTCCCGGCGCCTCTTTATTTTTGCAGGCAGTGCAGGATCTCAGCGTCGGCGGCCGTTTCGGCGGCGCGCAATATCAATATACTTTGCAGGCCGACAATCTGAATGACCTTACGCACTGGGCCCCTGTTCTGATGGCGAAGATGAAATCGCTGCCGGAATTGCGCGATATCAATACGGACCAGCAGATGAAGGGCCTTGAGACTTCACTGGTGATTGACCGCGATACCGCCGCGCGAATGGGCGTCAACGTTCAGGACATTGACAACACGCTGGGAGACGCTTTTGGCCAGCGCCAGGTCTCCAATATTTACAAAGGATTGAACCAATACCACGTGGTCATGGAAGTCGCGCCTGAAGCGCAGCAGGGCCCGGAAGCTCTGAAACTGATCTATGTGCCATCCAATTCCGGCAAATTAATTCCGCTCAGCGCGTTTGCGCACTACGAGCCCTCCAACACCGCGCTCTCCGTAAATCACCAGGGAGTTTTTCCGGCTATCACGCTGTCATTCAATCTGGCGCCGGGCGCTTCGCTCGGGCCCGCCGTCGAACATATTCAAACTGCGCAGCGCCAGTTGGGAGTTCCAGCCACGGTACATGCCACTTTTCAGGGCACCGCGCAGGCCTTTCAGGATTCACTCTCGAGCGAGCCGGTGTTGATTCTCACCGCGCTGGCCGCCGTCTATATCGTGCTGGGCATTTTGTACGAGAGCTACATCCATCCCATCACCATTCTTTCCACGATTCCTTCCGCCGGCATCGGCGCGTTACTGGCCATCCGCTTCATCAAATCCGATCTGAATATCATCGCGTTGATAGGAATTATTCTGTTGATAGGGATCGTCAAGAAAAACGCCATCTTGATGATTGATTTCGCTGTGCAGGTGGAACGAGAAGGGCACAAGTCGCCGGTCGAAGCCATCTACGAAGCGTGCCTGCTGCGCTTCCGTCCCATTCTGATGACCACCATGGCTGCGCTGCTTGGCGCGCTGCCGCTCGCGCTGGGTAAAGGCGTGGGCGCGGAATTGCGCCAGCCACTGGGCATCACCATCGTTGGCGGATTGATCCTGAGTCAGATGCTCACGCTGTTCACCACGCCGGTCGTGTACATCTACATGGATCGCTTGCAGACGTGGATTCAAAGCCTGCGTACCCACGGAGCCCCGGTGCAACCGGTTCCAGCGCCGGCGCAAAGCGATTAGTTATTTGGGGCCACAACAAAATTTTACTAAGAGCTGCCGATTAACCATCCGGTAAGAAAAACCAGCACCCCTCCAACAATCACCTGAAACGCCGCCTGCAAAAACGGCGTGTCCATATACCGATGGCGAATGTACGCGATCGCGGCCAGTTCAATCGCCACCACCACCACAGCAATGGTCATGGCGATATGAAAATTGTTAATCAAAAACGGCAGGGTGTGTCCAATGCCTCCGGCGGTAGTCATCAACCCAATAGTTATGCCGCGAATCCACGGCGAACCGCGCCCGGTCAGCGATCCATCGTCGGAAAGTGATTCCGCGAATCCCATGGAAATACCCGCGCCGATGGACGCCGCCAGCCCCACCAGAAACGCCTCCCAGCTTTTGTGCGAAGCGAACGCCGCCGCAAACAAGGGCGCCAGCGTGGACACCGAGCCGTCCATCAAGCCCGCCAGCCCCGGCTGTACCACCTGCAGCAAAAATAATTTGCGATGCGATTCGTCTTCCTGGGCCCGCGCGTCCTGGGTTAAATGTTTTTCTTCCAGGTCTCCGGCCGTCGCCGAGTGCTTGCGCTCTTCGTCTTCCAGCTTCTGCAGCAGTTCGCGCGTGGAAACATCCGTCACCCTGCTGAGCGCCTTGCCATAAAAGCGTGCCGCTTCCATTTCCATCACCCGCGCCTGCCGGCGGGCCACGTTCACGCCCAGCGGGCGCGTCAGCCACGTCGGCTTCCGCTGCAGAAAGCCTTTCACGTTTTCGCGGCGTATCAGCGGAATGTGGTCGCCAAAGCGCTGCCGGAACATGGCCATCAGACGGTCGCGGTGCACCACTTCTTCTTCGCGCATTTCCTCAAACATCTGCGCCGTCGCCGGATACGATTCGCGCAACCCGTCCGCAAACTCCGCGTAGATGCGCCCGTCTTCTTCTTCGGAAGAGATGGCCAGCGCCAGAATCTCTTTTTCCGTTAAATCTCGAAACTTCTTGAGCATGCAGGTCTGTCCTTGGAGCTGCCGTTGAGTTCCTGTGGGGAAGAAGAATCGCACAAACGATACGGCAAGTCATCCCATGCGTGGGTCGCGACTACGCTCGGACTCTGAAATGAAAAAGCGGCAACTTGTAATCCTCCCGCAAGCAGGAAGGCCGCATAATAAGAGCGAAATAAAATTTCGTAGCACATGAGAGCGCCCATGCCTCGAACCGTAGTAGCACCAGCGGAATGGTCCGAATTAATCGCCCAGCAGCGTTGGGAAGAGTTGCGTACGCGGCTGAACGCCACGCACGTTTCGGACATCGCTGAAATGCTGACCACCCTGCCAACGCAGGAGCGCGCCATCGTATTTCGCCTGGTAGGCCGCGAGCGCGCTGCCGAAGTTTTTGGCTATTTGCCGCCAACGGAACAACGTGAATTGATTCATTCGCTGTCGGCCGCCGAAACCAAGTTGATGCTCGACCTGATGCGCCCCGATGATCGCACGCGTTTCTTCGGTGAAATGCCCGCGGAGGTCACGCGGAAATTGCTGGAAGAGCTTTCGCCCGAAGAATTGCGCGAATCGCGCGAGCTGCTGGGTTATCCACCCGAGAGCGTCGGCCGCTACATGACCCCGCACTACGTGGCGATTTCCCCCGGCATGACGGCCGGCGAAGCCATCGAGCATATCCGCAAAGTAGGCAGCAAAAGCGAAACGCTCAACGTGGTGTACATTCTCGACGCCAACGGAAAATTATTGGAAGACATTCGCCTCGGTTCGCTGGTGCTGGCCGATCCGCAAACAAAAGTAGCGGACATCGCCGATCCCGCGCTGGTCGCGCTGCACGCCATGGATGATCGCGAAACCGCGCTGGCGCTGTTCGAAAAATACGATCGCGTCGCGCTGCCGGTGACTGACGCTGACGGAAACATGCTCGGTATTGTGACTGTGGACGACATGCTCGACGTCGCGCAGTCCGAAGCCACCGAAGATATTCAGAAACTCGGCGGTTCCGAAGCCCTCGACGCTCCCTACACTCAGGTAGGTTTGTGGGACATGATTCGCAAGCGCGGCGGCTGGCTCTCCGCGCTGTTCCTCGGCGAAATGCTCACCGCCACCGCCATGTCATTTTTTGAAGGCGAAATCGCCAAGGCCGTAGTGCTGGCGCTGTTCGTCCCGCTCATCATCAGCAGCGGGGGAAATTCCGGTTCGCAGGCCGCCTCGCTGATTATCCGCGCCCTGGCCTTGCGCGAACTAAAGTTGCTCGACTGGTTCAAAGTGTTTCGCCGCGAATTCATCAGCGGCCTGGCCCTCGGCTTCATGCTGGGCGTCATCGGATTTTTTCGTATCGTCCTCTGGCAGCACCTGCATCTCACCAACTACGGCCAGCACTACATGCTTCTGGCGTTCACCGTATGGGCCAGCCTGATCGGCGTAGTGATGTTCGGCACCCTCGCCGGCAGCATGCTGCCCTTCGTCATGCGGCGCCTCGGCTTCGATCCCGCCGCCAGCTCCGCGCCCTTCGTCGCCACCCTCGTGGACGTAACCGGCCTGTGCATTTATTTTTCCGTGGCTCTGCTAATCCTGCGCGGCACGCTGTTGTAGATCCAACCAGTTATTTGGATATATGGATGAACGATGTGTCACTTCCCGGTTTGGCGGCTAATCGGAAGTTGAAATTAGAGTGCTTTCGACCTACGAAGTTGGTCCAATCGCTGTTTGAAAGTTGTCAACAGGAATTGCATGGTATGGGTTAATGCCTGGGGCGTTTGAGTTTGGGTCGCAGCTAGCGCCGTGCGGACGGTATATACCGGGCCGGTGTCCGGCTTGTCTCGGAAAGCCTGCAGATACTGGTCGCGATTCCAATTCCCGTCCAATCCCCCCTGTAGTATCGCCGCTGCATCTTCATACTCGGAGGCGCGCAGGGCGCGGTTGCTAAAGATACCGCTTGCCCACTTGGATTGGCCGAAAGATTCGCCGTCAGCCCAGGCACCTGCGATTACTTCCACTTTATTAGGTACAACGTTTCCAACGATGGTCATGACAGAACGTGTGACGGTCTGACCTGGCTCGATAGCGGGGTCACCTTGAACCAGCGCATCCCAGACTACCGTTACTTTCCTTGCGCCTGGCGACGGGTAGGATTGTTCGAAGACGCAGGCGGTTACGGTCTTGGCAGTGAGATTCGTGACGGCGAAACTTGGTCCTCTTCCGTTTTCACCTGTGGCACTAACCTCGATTTTGAATTTAGGTTTTTCCGGGGTATTTGGTGTTCTTTGCGCAGCTGTCAACAGCATTCCCCCGCCGAGGACGCAAAAAGCCGTGACAAGCATCTTCATCGTAAACTCCGATAGTCGGGGAAATGTGCGCATGTTTCTGGAATCGTTTTTAAACATCAAACTACCGCTAGGAGATGCGCATTGTGTGCTCTTATCGCACCAGATTTTCATGGACTGTCACTTGGTAGAAGCCTCGTTCCTTAAACAGAAAGTTTGAATCGAGGATGGCCTCTACATTGATGCTTTCCCGAGCTCTGGGTGCCTCGAAAAAATCCCCATCCCAGACCCCATAGAGTTCAACAATTCCGTCTCCGGTCTTTCGCAGGAAATCGACTAGTGCTTCCCGATTGTTCCGGTTAATAACGACACGTGCCGCAATCTCTGTGCCCTCCGCGACATATCCAATTTCGGGCCATCCACCATTTTGTAAAGTCGCGTGGGGAAAATCACAGCCGCACCTGGACGTGGAGCCAATATAGTTCACTTCAGGATTGCCAAAATGAGCTTTGATGGGAACGTCTCGCGCAGTCAAAGGCTCGACGCTTGGACCAGCATCAGTCTCGCGCCATTCCTTGCGAGGAATAGGGCTCGTTGTTCCAACGTAAAGTACAAAACACATAAGGTCATACTATCGGATACTCATGTCCTCGGCAGTATCATGACATCAAGGCGGTTGCGCCTGGTTAACGCTGCCGACTAATCAGGCGCCAAGAGAGTTTCTGCACAGTTCGCCAGCGATTACTTCCGAGTAGCCCGTAACTCGGGCGTGATTCTATGAGGCGCCAGTAAAGCGGCTGTAGCGGGTCGCTTCGACGAGTACGCAGGTAAGGTGTTGGAACGTTCTGGTCGGGGAATTTCTCAGCTCACTTGATTTGAGTTTCTAGCCCGGCCTTTTGAGTTGCGTGGTTTGTTCGATACACTTCCGCGGCGCGTTCGAGCGCCTCGGTGATACTCTCGCAAATGTTTTCCGCACCGACATGGCGTTCGAATTCGGCCTGTTTCATCAATTGCGATGGTTGCTGCCGCGCTCCGCAGAGCAACAGTGATCGCCCTGACTCGCGCAGCGTATCCGCCAGGTCGCGAATCGCGCCCAGCCCGGTGGCATCGATCGCGGTCATGTTACGCAGCCGCAGAATCACAATAGGTGGCAGCTTTCCGACAGAATGGAGAATCTCGCAAAACTTGTCAGTCGCGCCAAAGAGAAATGGCCCGTGAATCCGATACACGATCGCATAGTCCGGAATGTCTTTGCCTTGGAGGACGTGCACCCGGCTGTCTTCCACATAATCTTTCGAAACCGGACTCACAGTGGTCGTTCTTGAAACCTTTCGAATGAACATCAAAGCTGCAAGAACCATCCCGACTTCCACGGCAAAGGTCAGGTCCGTCACCACCGTAAGCGTCAACGTCAGCAGCCACACGGCAATGTCCGCCGCGCTTAACTTCAATATCTCCGGAATCTCTTCCCAATCCCCCATGTTATAGGCCACGACCATCAAAATCGCGGCTAATGCGGCCAGTGGCACGTGTTTCACCAGCGGCGCCGCGAACAAAACGATGGCCAGCAGCGTCAGCGCGTGAATCATGCCCGCGACGGGAGTCTTCGCTCCAGAGCGTACATTCGTTGCCGTCCGGGCGATGGCACCGGTGGCCGGCAGCCCGCCGAAAAGCGGTGAGACGATGTTCGCGATCCCCTGTGCGATCAATTCCACGTTGGGATTGTGCTTGTCATGGCTCATGCGGTCAGAAACCACTGCGGACATAAGTGATTCGATCGCTCCGAGCATGGCCACCGTGAAAGCCGATGACAGCAGCTGTCTGAAGATATCGTAATGAAAAACCGGGATGACCATCTTCGGTAGGCCGCTGGAAATTCCTCCGAAGCGCGTACCGATGGTCTCCACAGGCAGATGCAGAAACACAACGGCAGCGGTTGCGCCAAATGTAACCAAAATCGCGCCCGGTATTTTCCTCGCAAATTTCAGGCAGTAAGCCATCAAGGCAATCGACAGGATCGAAAGGGCCGTTGCTGGCACCGAAAGCGTGTGCCATGCCTGTCCAAACGCCATCATGCGGTGAAAGAAATCCCCGGGTACGCGATCCATCTTCAGCCCCAGGAAATCGCGAATCTGCGTACTGGCGATCAATATCGCGATACCGTTCGTAAAACCCACGATTACCGGGCGGGGGAAATATTTCACCATCGCGCCCATGCCGGTCACGCCGAGAAGCACCAATAGGACGCCCGCCATCATCGTGCACATGAACAGGCCGTCGATTCCGTGCTTGGCAACAATACCGGCCACGACTACAACGAACGCCCCCGTGGGGCCGCCAACCTGCGTTTTAGATCCGCCGAGCGCTGAGATTAGAAAGCCGGTCACAATCGCGCAGTACAGTCCTGACTGCGGCGAGAGGCCGGAAGCAATCGCAAAGGCCATCGCTAAAGGCAGCGCTACGAGGCCAACGGTCACTCCGGCGATCAGATCGGAAAGAAACTTGTGGCGGTCGTAGTCGCGCAGGAGCAGTACGGATTTCGGCAGCCAGGCTTCGAGCGTGGGCGTCATGCCTTCTTCATTCGAGTGGGAACAATATCTTTGCGAATTTTAACAGACAGTGGCGGGAGCAAGCGGTTCGGCGCAGTATTCTGTTTCTTGAAACGAAGTGTCGAGGGTGGAGAACTACGAGGAGTATTAGGCCGTTACTGAATACCTTTCTCCCGGTCGCTACCGGAAAGATGGCTGATCAACGCGCTATCCGCAGAAGCGGGCGCAGTTGGCTACGCAATTCGAGCTGACAAACATCAAATGGCTTCCCAATTGTCGGCAATCCGGAAACGATGGCCAAGAAGCCCGATAGGTCGCCGTAACCGGACATTTGGATTCCGTTACGGCCAATGCCTTTATGAAACTCAACAGGCAAGTTGGAACTACTTCCGAGTTTCCCGTCATTCGAGAGCAGAGTGCCGGCCGGGCTGCGAACAGAGCATGAGAAGACAAAAAGTCGATTCACTTCAGGCAACGCGGACAGAAGAATTATGCGTTGATTCCGTTAACTCAGCTGAACGAGGGGGATGGCCGTCTTGGCGGTGGGCCAGCGAGAGTATCACTCCGCCAAAGAGAAGCGTGTCGGCAAAGTAGTTGAGCCCCTCGACTTTCACCGCAGTACTCGGGTCCGCCAGTGCACCGATCAAGACAGGCCCGTAGATGACCAGAACCAGCAGCACAATCCAGGTCCCGAGATAGGTGGCCGCAATGCGTGTATTCCGCGCCAGCAGAAAGCAGATGCCAGCGACGATGAGAAATGTGCCTGTCAGATAGTCGATCAAGGGGCGAGCGGCAATCCAAGTTGGCATCTGTTTTTGGAGCGGAACTCCGGGAAGCCCCAGCGGATGCAGAAAATGTAGAACGCCGAAAAAGATGGCGGCGATCGCGATCAGCACGCGACCCACGGTGATGAGATTCTTGCCCGGTGCACGCGATCCGCCCATCGCAATCCCCGCTAAAACCCAGCCACCGCCGCCGAACGACATTTCCCGGATGACAATCGTCCATAGAGTGCGCCCCCCCGTCGTGACCGCTCCTGGAAAGTGAATCATCGCCACAAAGACGAACATCATGGTCCCGAACAGCAACCCGGACCAGCGCACCAGAATCCTGGTCCCGATGCTCAACGATGCAGCGACTAGCGCAAAGCCCACGAAATAAGCCCAAAACAAACGCCACGGCATGTAGGCCGGCACCAGATTCATCAGGAATTTTGCACCAGAAAGATGTTCTGCGCCGAACGCGGCCAACGGGATGGCGAAACATAAGTTGGTCAGGGCTACGATTTTGTCGATGCCACGAGCCTGGGCGATATCGTTTTTCGCGGCAAGCAGGCCGATCACAAGCAGCGCCAGAATGGCGGCGGACATGGAGAGGGCGGTGGGAGAGAATTCAAAAAAAGCGGCGAGAAGAGTTGGTGGCATGGACCTCTCGATTGGTACGGCGGCTCAAATTGTACGACAGAGTTAGTTCAGGGCCGCATTTTCCGCCCGGCAGAGAGGCCATCCGAGGGGAGCAATATAGCCTTCGCAACACAATGCAGGCTACGCGACGACTGCGGCGTTATTATCGGCAACTCAGACCAATCACCCAATTCCCGATAAAAGCCGTACCGGAAACTGACACACCATCGAAGAGCCCGCTTGTTTGCGCGCTTCCTCCCACTCCGATACAATTTCCTACCACCACTGCGAATTCAGGAGCATCCATGAGCACCACCACCAATGAAAATGAGCGCATGAACCGCCCGCTCGATAGTGTAGACCCGCAAATTGCCGACCTGTTGCGCGACGAAGCCCGCCGCCAGGCCACCGGACTCGAGCTCATCCCTTCTGAAAATCTCGTGTCCGAAGCGGTGCTCGAAGCCATGGGCTCGATTTTCACCAACAAATATGCCGAGGGCTATCCGGGCAAGCGTTACTACGGTGGCTGCGAATACGCCGACAAAGTCGAGCAGCTGGCCATCGACCGCGCCAAAGAATTATTCGGCGCGGAACACGCCAACGTGCAATCGCATTCCGGCACGTCCGCGAACGTTTCCGTCTACATGGCCGCGCTGCAGCCCGGCGACACCGTGATGGGCATGAACCTGGCCCACGGCGGCCACCTCACCCACGGCCACCCGTTGAATTTTTCCGGACGCATGTACAAATTCGTGTCTTACGGCGTGAAAAAAGAAGACGAGCAGATTGATTACGAAGAGCTCGAAAAGCTCGCGCAGCTAAACAAACCAAAAATGATTGTCGCGGGGGCCAGCGCCTATTCCCGGGTCATCGATTTCGAGCGCATGAGCAAAATTGCCAAAAGCGTCGGCGCGCTTTTTTTCGTGGACATGGCGCATATTGCCGGGCTGGTCGCGGCGGGCATTCATCCCAGCCCGGTGCCGCACGCGGATTTTGTTTCCACGACCACGCACAAAACCCTGCGCGGCCCGCGCGGCGGCCTAGTACTGTGCCGGGCTCCGTTCGCCAAAGAACTGGACAAATTAACTTTCCCGGGCATCCAGGGCGGTCCGCTGGTCCACACCATCGCCGCCAAAGCGGTTTGCTTGAAAGAAGCGATGGAGCCCTCCTTCAAGGAATATCAAAAGCAGGTGGCGCTGAACGCCAAAGCGCTGGCTGCGGCGATCGCCAAGCGCGGCTTCCGCATCGTCACCGGGGGCACTGACAATCATCTGTTTCTCGTGGAAGTCCATCCGCGCGGAATAACCGGCACCGACGCCGAAAAGGCCCTCGATCGCGCCGGCATCACCGTAAATAAAAATTCCATCCCGTTCGATCCCTTGCCGCCCATGAAAGGCGGAGGCATTCGCCTGGGAAGTCCCTCGGTAACCACGCGCGGCTTGCGCGAACCGGAAATGGAACAGGTTGGCAACTGGGTCGCCGATGTTCTGGAAAAGTTAGGCGACGCCGAAACCGAACAGCGCGTCCGCAAACAGGTCGCCACGCTGGCGGAACGCTTCCCGATCTACGCCGCGCGATTGTCGCGCCGCCCCGGCAGCAGGGAAGCAGTCAACGCCTAACTGAAATATCTGACGGTACGTAGCCCTGTCACTTCCGGCAGTTTCGGAACAGCTGCGCGTTCCTGAAAATAGTCCCGCCACTATGTACGGTGACAACAAATTAGTTCGGCTGTACCAAGACTGGCCGTTCGGCCAGTAGCCGCCAAACATCACCCCCGGTAACCTGAAACCGAATCGAATGGGAACCGTTTACGCAACGCTGTTCGGCCTCTTCGCCCTCTCACGGCTGTTCATCCGCGCAAAGACTCTCAGACTTTTTCCTATCGCACTCCGTGGCGGGCTGATTTTCTTCAGCTCGAAACAGCCTGCGTATGCCAAAGTCCCATGAATCACGCATCAATCCATAAATGATCCAACGAGGTGAATCTATGACGGACACCGAAGCGTTCCGGGAGTTCAAGACTGGTCTCAATCTCTTGCGCGATAATTACGCCGACCGCGCGCTGCCGCACATGCGACGCGCCGTTGATCTGGACAAAAACAATCCCTACTACATGTCTTATCTCGGCGTGGTTCTGGCCCGCTCGGAAAAGAAATGGGGAGAAGCCGAATCGCTCTGCGATAACGCCGTGCGCATGAAACGCAACCAGGCCCAGCTGTATCTGAATCTCGCCGACGTTTACAAAACCGCCGGCCGCCGCGACGAAGCCGTGGAAGCATTGCAAGCCGGATTGAAATTTGCCCGCCGCGATATTCGCCTGACCATCGCCATGAACAAACTCGTCCCGCGCCGCAGCCCGGTGCTGCGTTTTCTGGGGCGTACTCATCCTATTAACCGCCAGCTGGGAATTTTGCGGCACCGCACGCTGAGCATGCTGGGTTCGTAGCCGGCGCTTTTCAGATCGGCTGGGCACAAAATCGAAACAGGGCATTCCCGTCGAAGGGGATGCCCTGCTTTATTTGAGGCTTGAAATAAATTAGCGGCGCTGGTTGCCCAAACCAAACGAGTAGCTTGGCTGTTCGCTCATTTCCAGCAAGGTCTTGAAGCCGATCCCGGTCATGCCATTTGGCAGGGCATCCTTGCGCACCACCTCCGCGAGATACTCGCGGCTCATGGACGATGGGTTATACGAATACGGCATGGTCACGAACAGGCGCATGCCGAGCTCGTAGTGCGGCTCGGTGGTGTGGAAATAGATGCCCGTGCGCGAAACGCTCACAGTGCCGCGCAGGTCCTCAAACGGCTGCTTCTCAGGATCCGAGGGACGAATGCGCATTAGTTGCGTGATTTTGCAGCGCCGGCTGGCGCGGCGTTCCGGGCCGGAAGGGCGCGAGAAAACCCCTGTCGATTTTTTCACTAGAACATCCTGGCTGGTCGCCATGGCTGGGCTACCTCTCCGATAAAAACTCTAGCTACAAGAGAGATTGTGCGCCGGCATCCAAAAAAAACCCATAGAGGAGCCGTACCCGCCTGAAAGTAGTGCCTGCCAAAAACATCGTAGTACGTCAGTACTAAGAAAGGAAGAAAGATTAGCCCGGGTGGTTTCTGACAATGTTGGACAACTCCAATCCTTTCAACAGTAACGTCACGTGGGCCCGGGCGCGTATCGTACTGGAATATCTGTGTCTGTTTCCGTGCCGCAGTACCCGGCAAACTAGCCGCGAGATGTGATCGGCACATTTTTGAGGTTAGGTAATTACTCCGGAGACGTATCGGCTCTCGGCGACACCCGCGGCCCGCTACGGTGCGGCGGCCACTTGGGATTAGCCTTGGAAGTGCTTGGCTGATCCAGCGCGGCACTGATGTCCGCCGAGGGCAGGAACACAGCGGGAGCCCCGGCTGTTCGCCACGCGAACATCAGGAAGGAAGCTGCAGTCAGGTCAATGGCCGGTTCCACCGTGCTGTACGACTGCACGCGATCTTTGAAGATCGCCCCATTACCGTTGAATCGCTTGAAGCGATCGCCACCACCCGCCGGGCATTTGCGCATGCCGTCCAGTGTTCCGGTGGCGGCAAAGGAATTGGGCCCTTCCACCAGCGCGCCCGCCAGAATCGGTGGCGTGCCATCCAGAGAACCGACGATGTTCGCCACCTGGTGCTGCATGCAATCCGGAAAGGTATCCCCATCGCCCACGATGAAGGAACTGCCCCACGCGTTGGCTCCCAGAATATTGGCGGACCAGCGCCGCGACAGCCCATCAAATTTATCGGATTGCGTCAGCAGCGCGTACTCGCGCGCCATGACCGAAAGTCCTGCGCCGTGCGTGGCGCTGTCGTAGGAGCTCCACGGAAATCCAAAACCGAACGGATCGGCTTGGGCGAGCGTGTTCGCGCTATCCAGCTCCTTGCGCAAATCATTCACCAGGTCGGCTTGTTTCACTTCCAGATTTGCGGGGTGCCCAGCGTCGGCGATGGCGCGGAATAATTCGAAATGCGCCAGCCCGCTCACGTCATAAAGATTCAGCGTGTCTCCCGCGTCGTTCGGGCCGGTGATGTACGCGTGCGCCCAGTGCGCCGCGGCCCGCAGATAAAAAAGCGGATCAGTATGTTTGAGCGAAGTGGGCAGGGGGCAATCGGGCGCGCTCAGCGCGAAATACAGCTCCGTCGCACCCAGCTCCAGGTCATCGCGCCACTCGTCTTCGCCGTAAAAATCAAACGGCGCCACGGTGAGCAACTCGCCTGAAGGCGCCGTGTCCGCAAGATCAAAAATCTGCTCTGCGGCCACCAGGCATTTCTGCGCGAAGGCCGGATTCGTTTTGTGGTAAACCTGAAAACATCCCGCGAAAGAAGCCGCCATGCGCCCCGCCAGATTAGGGCTGATTTTGGAGCCCGCCGGTCCGGCCACAAAAACCGGCCGGTTGCGCACATATTGCAGCGCCGGGTCGGTGCCGCCGATGGTGTCATCCGCCTGCGGCAGCCGCCACAAATCGTGGTCGCTCAAAATATTCGGGCTGCTGTCGAAATCCGTCCCGATGCCCACCTGGTAGTACAGCGTCTGCGAAGTTGAATCCCACATTTTCAGCAACCACTCGAGTCCGAACTTGGCCTCGGCCGTAAAGTCCGAGCCGTTGGCTGACGAACCCATCTGCGCCGGGAAGTCGCGTATGCCCACCAGCATCAGCGCCACTGTATAGCTGTGCGTCTGCACAAATTTCAGGTAATCGCCGGCGTCCCACCAGCCACCGGAAGCGTCAATCGAGCCGCCCGTAGGTTTCAGCGCGCCAAGAATCAAATCGTCATTGTTGAATTGGGGAGTTAAATACACCGCGGCGTGCGCGTCATTCAAATGGCCGGGAGCACTGCGCAGCGGCGTCTTGATAAAATTCGCGCCATCGCGTTCATTGCGATAAAAATACAGCGCGTTGGCCAGCGCACCGGAATAGAGCTTCGCCGGCGCGTCTATGCGGAATTGCGGGGATGAGGCCGACACCGGCCCGGTAACCTCAATCGTATATTGGCCACTGTCGCGCACCAGAAAATCGAGCGGATAAACTGTGAACGTGCCCCAGGCGCCCGCTGCCGCGCCAACGGTGGAAGAAAAACGTATGTCACCATTCGCCGCAACGACTCGGAAGATCGCGCCACTCTCGGAAGTTTCGGACATCAGATACGCGCGGTTGCGTGCGCCGGCTTCGTAGCCGAGTTGGTCTATCCGCACAAATGCGGTGGTCGCGCCGAGCGCCGGCAAACCCACGGCCAGCGCCGTCACGAACAAGACGCACTGAATCGCAAAATGGATTAGGGAAGAACGGATCGAAATCATGGCGGGCTCGTTTCCGCAGTTCACTTAGGGAACTGGCAGTTCAGACAGGCGGGGACACTTAGAGGTATCGCCGAAAACACTCAGTGTCAAGATTTAAATCGGTTGAATACCGCAGCCGGGCGTGCTGCGGGCCTAAATGTTTGAAGCGCAGCCATCAGCTGGTTTTGGCCAACAGGCTCTTCCAGCGCGCCCACGAGTCGGTCCGCGCTTTGCGATCGGCTTCTTTCGCGTCCGGCGCTTCGCCAGCGCGCATGAAGCCATGACCCGCGCCCTCGTACGTCACCGGCTCGTAAGTTTTCCCGGCGGCTTTCATTCCCGCGATAGCGTCGGGAATGGTCGCGCCGATACGCTGGTCATTGCCGGCGTAAAACCCGTATACCGGAGCCTTGATTCGCGCCATGGCGTCTTTATCCGGCGGCGGGCCGTAGAACACAAACGCCGCCGAAAGATCGGGCCGGTTGGTGGCGAACCGGAAAGTCTGTCCACCGCCCCAGCAGAAACCGCCAACGTATAGCTTGCCGTTCGACGCGGGCAGTTTCAGTCCGTAGTCCGCCACGGCATTTAAATCCGCCGTGACTTGGTCAGGATTCAGATGGCTCACAGCTTCGGTAACTTTGTCGCCCGAAAAATCCGGCGTGCGCCCGCCGCCCGGCGCCATCCCCGACAGCAAATCGGGAGCCACCGCGATGTATCCCGCCTCGGCAACTTCATCCGCCAGTTCCTGCGCCCAGTCGCTCAACCCGAAAATTTCGTGAATGATCACGACAACGGGCCTTTTGTCTTTCGACTCGGGATACACCACGAAAGTTTCCACCGAGCGCCCGTCGTGCTTCACTGTCACCCACTCGCGGTGCCGTGAAGATTGCTTCAGTTTGGCCTGCGCCCAGTCTTGCGCATCGGCCGCGCACGAGAACGCCGTGGCCACAACAATCATGAATACGAATTTCAAAGTGGAAATTTTCATCGGGAATCCCTCGCGAGTGCCGCTGGTGTTGCGGAAGAGAATGATAGTGCCGCCCGCACAGCCTTGCAAGCGCCGCTAAAATTTTGCTGCACTACGCCCCGCGTTGACACTGCGCAGTGCCTTCGCTACGCTTCGTAGTCACTAAACGTGAATTTTCTTGTAGCTACACCGCTCCGCATCCCATCAGAGCAGGAGAACAGGTCAATCGCCGCATGGCTGAAGAAAAGCTCCCTACCCGCGCAGAAGATTTCTCGGAGTGGTACAACCAGCTCGTCCTGAAAGCGCAGCTTGCCGACTACGCTCCCGTGCGCGGCTGCATGGTGGTTCGCCCCTACGGCTGGGCGCTATGGGAAAACATCACCCAGGCGCTGGACCGCCGCTTCAAAGCCACCGGCCATCAGAACGTCGCCTTCCCCATGCTCATTCCGCGCAGCTTCATTGATAAAGAAAAGCATCACGTGGAAGGTTTCTCGCCCGAGCTCGCCGTGGTCACCATCGGCGGCGGCGAAGAGCTCGCCGAGCCCCTGGTCATCCGCCCCACCTCCGAAACCATCATCGGCCACATGTGGGCCAAATGGATTCAGTCTTACCGCGATTTGCCGGTGCTCATGAACCAGTGGAACAGCGTGGTCCGCTGGGAGCTGCGCACCAAACTTTTCCTGCGCACCCTGGAGTTTTACTGGCAGGAAGGCCACACCGCCCACGCCACCCGCGAAGAAGCCGAATTCGAAACGCGCCAGATGCTCGACATCTACACCGACTTCGCCGTGAACGACGCGGCCATCCCGGTAATTCCCGGAAAAAAATCCGACGCCGAAAAATTTGCCGGCGCCGATCACACTTACTCCATCGAAGCCATGATGGGCGACGGCAAAGCGCTGCAGGCCGGCACCTCGCACTTCCTCGGTCAGAATTTCGCGCAAGCCTTCGAAGTCAAATATCTCGACCAGCACGGCCAGCAGCAGCATTGCTGGACCACTTCCTGGGGCCTGTCCACCCGCTTCATTGGCGCCATCATCATGGTTCATGGCGACGATCAGGGCCTGGTGCTGCCGCCCAAGCTGGCGCCCTATCAGGTCGTGATCGTGCCCATCTGCAAGACCGACGAAGAAAAAGCCAGCGTGATGACCGTGGCCCGCGATATCAAGCTGCAGCTGGCTAAAGCCAATATTCGCGTAACACTCGACGAACGCGAAGGCCCCAGCCCCGGCTGGAAATTCAATGACTGGGAGATGCGCGGCGTCCCCCTGCGCGTAGAATTGGGCCCCAAGGACGTCGCCAAGCAGTCCGCCGTACTGGCGCGCCGCGATCGGCCCGGCAGGGAAGGCAAAGTCAGCGCTTCTTTGGCCGATCTGCCCAGCACCATTGCGACGCTGCTGGTTGAAATTCAGCAGTCCATCCATGATAAAGCACTGGCGTTCCGCAAGTCGCGCACCCACGACGCCAAAACCTATGACGAGCTGAAGAAAGCTGTGGAAACCGGGTTCGCCTTCTCCCACTGGTGCGGCGATCGCCGAATGCGAAGCCAAAATCAAAGAAGAAGCTCGCGCCACCATGCGCTGCATCCCCATTGATCAGGACAACGACAAGCCCGCGCACGGCGGCACCTGCGTCCACTGCGGCAAGCCCGCCGCTGAACGCGCCATCTTCGCCCGCGCTTACTGAACGGAAGGCCCGTTCCTCTGCGGAAACACGAGATTCCGTCGTTGTGGACACCCCGCAAACCGGATGCTAATTTCGGAATATGAGCATTACGCCCAACCCCAGCGGATCAACGGCTGCCCGTCTGCGCAGTCTGAAAAGCCAGCGCGGCGAAGGCAAATTCAAAGCCATCTTCGTGCTGGTCGTTCTCGTTTTGGGAATTTACTGCGCGGTCAAGCTCGTGCCGCCCTACGTCGCCGAATACCAGTTAGCCGACAAAATGCAAGAACAGGCCCGCTTCGCTATCGTCAATCGCTACACCGAAGAGCAGATTCGCGAAAACGTCTGGAAAGTCATGCAGGACCTGGAAATCCCCGCCAAGCGCGAAGACATCAAAATCGTCGCCAACATGCAGACGGTAAAAATTGCCATTGATTACATCGTCCCGGTAGACCTGCTTAATTACCACGTGGACTTGCACTTCACTCCCTCGAGCGAAAACAAATCGCTTACCTAGAATCGCATCCAGCGATGGATGTCCATTTTCAATTCCGATGGAATCAGGGCACACTTTATGACCTGCCGCGTGGCAACACTTGTGCGTCCGGACTCCGTCTTTGTAACCAGGGGCGCTTGCGAGACAATGAGCTTTAGGGATTGGAGCCAGCGATTGCGCATCCGCCTGCAAAAAGGCTTTTTTACTTCCATTCTGGGCCTCACGCTTCTGGGTATCGTCTTCGCCGTGGTGCTCACCACCGCGGGCATCTACACCTACTACTACGTTAAATATTCGCAAGATGATTGACGCCCGCCTCTCCGGCCGGGTGCTGCAGAACACCACGCAGCTGTTTTCCGCTCCCCAACACATCGCCGCCGGACAGCCCTGGACCGTCGAGGAAATGACCACCTACCTCACCAAGGTGGGTTACCGCCCTGAGCGCGACGACAACTCCATGGGCCAATTCACGGTGCAGGGAAGCACGCATCGACATTCGGCCCTCGAAATATTCCTATTTCTCGGGCACCAATGGCCTGGCGATTCAATTCGCCGGCAAGACCATTCGCAATATTCGGCCGCTTGCCGGCGGCGCCGACATGGGCAGCGCCGAAATCGAGCCGGAACTGATCACCAATCTTTTCGACAGCGCGCGAGAAAAGCGCCGCCCGGTTCTCTACCAGGACCTGCCTCCCACGCTGGTGCACGCGATCATGTCCGCGGAAGACAAACGCTTTCTCGAACATGGCGGCTTCGACTTTGTGCGCATCGCGGGCGCGGCCTGGGCCGACCTGCGCCACAGCAGCAGCCATTACCAGGGCGCCAGCACCATCACCATGCAGGTGGCGCGCACCTTCTTTTTCTCCAACGAACGCACCTGGCGGCGAAAAGTTGCCGAAGCCATGGTGGCCCTGGAACTCGAGCAGCGCTTCACCAAGCAGCGATCTTTGAGCTGTACGCCAACGAAGTTTATCTCGGCAATCGCGGCAGCTTTGGTATTCGCGGATTTTCGGAAGCCAGCGTCGCCTATTTCGGCAAAGACATGCGCCAGCTTTCGCTGGCGGAATGCGCCTTCCTGGCCGGCATCATTCGCGCGCCGAACTATTACTCCGTCGCCGACCGCCATCCCGAGCGTGGCGCTCAGGCGCGCGACCGCGTGCTGACGCAGATGCTCGAAAATAAATACATCACCGAAGCCGACGTCCAGGACGCCAAGCGCGAGCCCATCAAACTGGTGCGCACTTCGGTGACCGGCAGCGAAGCGCCCTACTTCGTGGACATGGTGAAAGACCATCTGCTTGCAGAGATATTCCGAAACGGAACTGGTCACGTCAGAATTTTCGCGTGTACACCACGCTGGATCCCGCGTTGCAGCGCGCCGCCGCCGCAGCCGTAGACGCTGGGATGAAAAACGTGGACAAGCTGCTGGCCAAGAAGTACGACAAGTGGCGCAAAGCGCAGGCCAAGAAGGGAACGAACGAAGCCATCCCGCAGGCCCAGGTCGCGCTCGTCGCGCTGGACCCGAAAACCGGAGAAATCAAAGCGGTCATCGGCGGGCCGCGATTACGGGCAAAGCCAGCTCAACCACGCCCTCGCGCATCGCCAGCCCGGTTCAGTCTTCAAGCCCTTCGTGTATGCCGCGGCGTTTCGAAAACGCGGTGGATAACGTGCAGCCCATCGTGACGCCGGGCACCACCCTCGACGACGAGCCCACCACGTTCAGCTTCGACGGCAAGGACTACACGCCTAATAATTACGGCGAAAAATTCATGGGCCGCGTCACCGTGCGGGAGGCGCTCACCAATTCGCTGAACGTCGCCACCGTGAAAGTCGCGGAACTCATCGGTTATGGCCGCGTCGTTCAAATCGCGCGGCAGATGGGCCTGGGCAATAACATTCAACCCACGCCGGCGGTGGCCCTCGGCGCTTACGAAATGACTCCCGTGGACGTGGCCGCGGGCTACACCACATTTGCCACCATCGGCACCCGCGCCGAGCCGGAATTCCTGAAGCGCGTCGTGGGCGCCGACGGCAAAGTCCTGGAAGAAGTCGAGCCGCAAACCCACGCGGCCCTCGATCCGCGCGTGGCCTATCTGGTCACCAGCGTCATGAAAGACGTGCTCAATCGCGGCACCGGAGCCGCCGTGCGCGCCAAGGGTTTTTCGCTGCCTGCCGCCGGGAAAACGGGCACCTCGCGTGACGGCTGGTTCTCGGGTTTCACCTCCAATCTCGTTTGCGTCATCTGGATTGGCTTCGACGATAACCGCGACCTGGGCCTCACCGGGGGCGACCGCCGACGCTCCCATCTGGGCGGACTTCATGATTCGCGCCACCGCGCTGCCTGCTTATCACGAAGCCAAGGACTTGCCCGCGCCCGACGGCATTCAAGCCGTGATGATCGACCCTGAATCGGCAGAGCTGGCCACGCCCGCTTGCCCGACGACGCGCTCCGAGGTCTACGTCACCGGCTCCGCCCCCACGCAACTATGCGAGTTGCATGGCGGCCACGGTGCCGCGGCCGGCTCCTGGCTCTCGCACATTTTTGGCGGTGGGCAGCCTAAGCCTCCCCAATCGCAGATCGGGCCGGACGGTAAGCCGCTGCCTCCCGACCAGCAGGCTGGGGCGGAAACCGCCCGCGGGAGCCGAAGGTGCCGACGGGCAAACCGGCCAAAAGAAAAAGAACGCTTTACAGAAAATTTTTGGTATCTTTGGGGGCAAGAAGAAGGACCCCGACAAGGCCAAGCCTCCGCCGGAGAAGGGAGACTCCCCATGACGAAGTTTCATGCGGCAGTTTCAGTAAGCATTCTCCTTCTGGGAATTTCCAGCACCTCTGTAGCGCAATCTTTTAAATACAACGGTGGAGCGCCCGAAGCTCGGGCCGCGGACGCGCCGGTGCCAGGTTCCGACATGGCCCCGCTCCAGCAAAGCCCGGCGGATTCTTCTGTAATCGTGGTGCGCCCGGAAGTCACCACCGAGCAGCTCGCCGACATTTACATGGCGCGCAAGGACTATCGCGAAGCCGCGGAAACTTACAAGCGCCTCGCGGATGAAAATCCGCGTAATCCTGTTTATCTGAACAAGCTCGGCATCGCGCTGCACCAGCAGACTGCGCTCACGCTGGCGCTCAAATATTACGAACGCGCCACTAAGGTCGATCCCACTTACGCCGACGCGCAAAACAATATCGGCACCATCTGGTACCAGCGCAAGAAATACGGCAAAGCCGTGCGCTCCTACCAGAAAGCCATCAAGATTCGCAAAGATATGCCGGTGCTCTACAGCAATCTCGGCTACGCCTATTTTGGTGAGAAGAAATACGATCAGGCCATCAAGTCTTTTCATCAGGCGCTGACTCTTGACCCGCAATTCTTTGAACATGCCAGCGGCAGAAATGGTTCCGTGCTTGCAGGATCGTTCCGTCACCGACCGCGGGCGTTTTTACTACATGCTGGCGAAATCTTTTGCGCAGTCCGGCAACCTCGATCGCTGCATAGTTTATTTGCGCAAGGCCAAGGACGACAACTACCCCGCGTTAATGGATGCCAAGACCGATCCTGATTTCGCGCAGATGCTCAAGAGCCCGGTGGTTCAGGAAATTCTGGCGCCCAAGTCCATCGAGAGCGCGCAGAACTAATCGCGTGTACCGGGAGCGGCGCTGTGTCTGCAGCGCACAGCAACCATCTAGAGTGGTTTCCCTCTGATACAATGTTGGAACATGGTGCATCGCCGTTCCATTAAAATTTTCCTGATTATATTTGCTGCCAGTTTGTTTTTTCCCACCTGGAATTTTGCTGCTCGCACAAAGCGCTGTGCCTGCCGCATCGTCCGCGCACGCCGCGCTGCCGCCAGCAACGCTTCGCACGGAATTTATCTGGTTTTTCCATTTCAAAATTCTGGGGCGTCTTCGCGGCTGGACTGGCTTTCCGAGGGCTTGGAAGAGCTGACCATTCAGGCGTTATCCGGCGCTGGTGAACAGGTTTATTCCCATGCCGGCCGCCTCGGCGAATTGGAACGCTATGGCATTCCCGCGACCGCAAAATTGAGCCGCGCCACCATGCTGCACGTCGCGGAAGATCTGGACGCCGACTTTGTGATCTTTGGCAGCTTCAATTCCGACGGCAAAAATCTTACCATTGATTGCCGCCTGCTGCGCGTGGATCCCGCTTCGCTGCTTGCCGCCGCTGCACGAAAGCGGGCCGCTGGATTCTTTGATGGACCTGCACAACCGCCTCACCTGGCGGCTGCTTTCGGAAAACAATAAATCCTACCCTTTGAATCTCGCAGAGTTCACCAAAACCCATCGGCCCATTCGTCTCGACGCTTTCGAACATTACATTCGTGGATCTGATCACCAACGAGGATGAGCCCCGGCTGCGTGAATTGCGGGAGGCCGCGCGCCTGGAGCCGGAGTGGATTGAACCGGCTTACGCTCTCGGAGAAACGTATTTTACAATCGCCGCGATTGTGCTTCGGCGTTGCCGGCGTTTGCGCGTGTGCCCAAGACTCACGACCGTTACATGGAGGCGCTTTTTTCCACCGGCGTTTGCCGCCTGCTCACCAATCAGCCGGAACAGGCGGAAGAAACATTTGCGGCTTTGCAAACTCTGTTGCGAAGCAACGCCGCGTCGAACGTGGACTTTCCCGAGGTCCTCAACAATCTCGCCATTGCCAGAGCGCGGCAAAATAAATTTCCCGCCGCGCAGGAAGACTTGAAGCGTGCATCCGCGCTGGATCCCGATGAAGACGACTATCCGTTCAATCTTGGGCTGATCGCCGTGCGCCAGGGCGATTTCGCCGCAGCCGCCACTTTTTTCCGCGAAGCTTCCCAGCGTGAACCCGATATTCCCGAAGACCGCGCGCTGTTGATCGCTGCGCTCGAGAAAACCGGGAAGAAAGAAGAAGCCGAGCAGGAGCGCAACACCGCAACCGGAGGCATTTGGCCCGAACGGCGTGCCCGCCGCCCATCTTGACGCACGCGGCGATGCGCTTACGCATTTTGAGCGAGTGATGACGGAAATCGATCCGGAGACCTTGCGCTTCGAAATGGAATCTGCGGAGGCCCACGCCGCCACCAGCGGTGCGCCTGAGACCGACACTCCCGCATCGCATCTGCGACGCGCCCGGCAGGAACTGTCCGCAGGGCATCTTGACATCGCCGAACACGAGTATCGCGCGGCCCTGGCACGCGACAAAGGTAACGCCGCCGCGCATCTTGGGCTGGGCGACATCGCCCGTCGCCAGAATAAGCTCGATGAAGCCGTCAAAGAGTTGCTGGCTTCGTTGCAGACCCGGGATTCCGCGGTCGTGCGCACCACGCTGGCGCGGGTTTATCTGGAGCAGAAAAAACCTGCCCTGGCCCGCACCGAAGCCGAAAAAGCTCTGATGCTGGCGCCAAATTATTCCGAAGCTAAGCAATTGCTGGAACACCTGCAAAACGGCAGGCCCGCGGCAGGTTCTCCGAAAGGGGGTCCGTTATGAGTATGTGTGGCGAACTAATTTCTTCTAAGCGCGAGGTCTATCTAAGGACGCGCGTCATTGTGGCAATTTCATTTGTGATCTGCCTGAGCACGGCTTTTCTTATGCGTGTCAATGCCGCATCGGCTGTCGAAGAACACAAATCCGCGGAAGTGCTCGAGCTGAAACTCGACGGCGAAGTGGAACCCATTCTCGCCACCTACATGGACGAAGGCCTTGCGGAAGCCGCGCAGCGTCATGCCGCGCTCGTGCTCATCACCATGGACACGCCCGGCGGCCTCAGCGATTCGATGAAAGACATTATCCAGCACATTCTGGCTTCGCCCGTTCCCGTCGCCGTTTATGTTTCGCCAACCGGCGCGCGCGGAGCTTCCGCGGGATTTTATATTTTGCTGTCTGCGGATATTGCCGCCATGGCTCCGGGCACGCACGCCGGCGCGGCTTCGCCTGTAATCATGATTGGCGGTTACGCGCAGCAGATTGACAGCACTTTTCAAAAGAAAATCAACAATGACGCCATGGCTTTTCTGCGCAGTTTCACGGAAGTGCGCGGCCGCAATCCCGCCGTCGCCGAAACCGCCATCACCGAAGCCAAGGCTTTCACCGAAAAAGAAATGCTCGACCAGAAGATGATTGATCTGGTGGCCGGCTCGCGCGAGGATTTGCTGCGTCAGTTGAATGGCCGCGCCATTAAACGATTCGACGGCAGCAAGCTCACGCTGGCGCTCGACAGCCCTGTCCTCGTTCCGTTCGAATTGTCGGCGCGGCAGAAATTCCTCGCCCGCATCGTCGCGCCTGACGCATTTTTCATTCTCCTCGTTGTTGGCGTCCTGGGTCTGTACACCGAATTCACACATCCCGGAGTCATCGCGCCGGGAGTTTTTGGCGGCATCTGCATGGTGCTGGCGCTCTACGCCATGCATCTGCTGCCCGTGAATTTCGCCGGCGTATTTCTGATTTTACTGGCGCTGGCATTTTTTATTCTGGAAGCCAAATACACCAGTCATGGCGTGCTGGCTGGGGGCGGGATTTTGTCCATGCTGCTTGGGCGCCATGTTCCTGATTCGCTCGCCGCTTACCAATGGCGGCGTCAGTTTGGGAATCGCCGTAGCCGCCACGCTGCCCTTCGCGCTGCTCACTGTTTTCCTGATGCGCCTGGTGTTGCGTTCGCGAAGATGGAAATCGGCGACCGGCCTGGAAGAATTGATCGGAGCCCAGGGCGTCGCCGTTTCGGCGTTGCGCGCCGGCGTGGAAGGCATGATTCGTATTCACGGGGAATTGTGGGGCGCGGTGTCTTCGCAACCAGCGCCTGAAGGCGCACCGGTTCGCGTATTGCGAATCGAAGGCTTGAAGACTTTATGTCGAGCCGGCGCAATCGCCGGTCGTTGGAAACAGTTGAAGCAGTCGGTGTGGGGAGGACAGCATGGAAATAAGTTTTCTTGGAATGGCCGTCATCGTCGGGATTTTCCTGATCTGGTTCTGGAATTCGCTCTACATCATTAAGGAGTGGGAGCGCGGTGTGGTCCTGCGCCTCGGGCGCCTGCTACCCACTGCCAAAAGCGCGGGCCTCAATCTGGTTTTCTGGCCCATCGAAACTTTGTACCGCATCCCGTTGCGCATTGAAACGCTGGACGTGCCGCCGCAGGACATCATCACCCGCGACAACGTTTCCGTAAAAATTAATGCTGTTTGTTATTTTCGGGTGGTGGACGCCAACATGGCTCTCTCGCAAGTGCAAAATTATCAGTACGCCACCTCGCAGCTGGCGCAAACAACTTTGCGCAGCGTCGTCGGACAATTCGAACTCGACGAAATTCTTTCGCAGCGCGACAAAGTAAACGCCAAGCTGCAGATTATTCTCGATCAGGACACTGAACCCTGGGGCATCAAAGTTTCCAAAGTGGAAGTGAAGCAGGTGGACATTCCCGAGCAGATGCAGCGGGCCATTGCCCGGCAGGCCGAAGCCGAACGCGAGCGCCGCGCAAAAATTATTCACGCCGAAGGCGAATTCGAAGCTTCGCAGAAACTTGCCGACGCCGCGAAAGTTCTGGAGACGCAACCCACCGCCATCCAGCTCCGTTACCTTCAGACCCTGACCGAAATAGGTGTCGAGAAGAACACCACGATTGTATTTCCGCTGCCCATCGATATCATTAACCAGTGGACTCGGGCCCTCGGTACCGGCACGCTGAAGTAGCACAAGGAAAAGATGGCTTCAGGAGGAAAAAGAGGCGCGAAGGAACGCGTGCTGGGCAGCCGGCACGTGATCGGCTTGTTCATGCTGATGCTGGTTTTCTCCGCGATTTTTTTCACGCTGGGTTACGTGATGGGCCGCAGTCAGTATGCCGGACAAGTCGGTGCCTCCTCAGTCGCGCAGCACAATCCGTTGGAGCCCGTAGTCGCCGATAAGTCTGATCCAACCTCCAGACATCCCGCGAAGAAACCCGCCATGCCCGAAGCCTCGGCGCCATTCCGGTTGGGACGACTACAGCAGCGACAAAGAAAAAGAAACTGGCGAGCATTTGAAAGCCGCCGCTCCGCCCGCCTCCGCCGCGCCAAAATCCGTGGCGCCAAACAATTCGAATAGCCGGTCGATCGTTCCCAATAGCGACTCGCCCCGCGCGTCGCAAGTTTCCGGCGGCTACTGGCTGCAAGTAAGCGCGATGCGCAGGGAATCAGAGGCCCACGATCTTGCCAGGCGACTTGAAAGCGAAAAGATTTCCGGCCGTTGTGATGGCTCCGCTCGGAAATAAATATTACCGCGTGCAGGTGGGACCTTACGCGGACAGGAAATCCGCCGAAGCGGCCAGGAAAGGTCTCGAGAACGCGGGCTTCAGAGCCATCGTGAAGCACGGATGATGCAAAGAAATTGGTTATCGTATCTTCGTCCGCATTCGGGCGAAGACACCCCTGCCAGTCTGCGCCTGCTCATCGCCGCGGTTTCCGGCGCGGCCCTGTCGCTTTCCTACGTCGGTTTTTATCTCAGCATTTATTCCTGGATCTGCGTCGGCATCCTGCTGGTGGTTCTGTTTGGCGCAACTCCTAAAATCGCCTTCGCTTGCGGATTTCTGCACGGCTTCCTTTTCTGCATCACTTCTGTTCCGTGGATCGCCACCGTTCTGGCCGTGCACGGCGGAGTATCGCGCCTGGGCGGCTGGGCCCTCCTGCTGCTGATCGCCGCGGCTTGGGGATTGCTCACCGGCTCCTTCGCCTGGACGGTGCACCGCCTGTCCACCCACAGCGTCGAGCTCGCCTGTTTCGGCGCGCCTTTCGTCTGGGTCACTTTCGAATTTGCACGCGCGCACCTGCCCGAAATAAGTTTTCCCTGGAATTTCCTCGGTTATCCCGCGGCCGCCAATCTTGGAATCGCGCAAATCACCAGCGTCACGGGAATCTACGGCATATCTTTTTTGGTCGCAGCGTTCAACGCTTGCTGGCCTGGTGCGATGCCGGCCCACCCATCACGCCTAAACGTCGCCTCACGATGCTCGCCGCCACATCCGCAGGTCTCATCGTGGTGCTGCTGGTCGCGCCGCGACTGGTACCCCGGCCACAGGCCAATCACGTTGCGCGCGCGGTACAGCTGAATTTTCCCGAAGACCCCGCTTATCGCTCCGATTGGTTCGCCACCCACGCGAGCGACATGCAGGAAGCCGCTAGCTGGAGCCTGAGGCCCACCGGAAACGCTCCCGACTTGCTGGTGTGGCCCGAAGCGCCGGCGCCCTTCTCCTATCAGGATCCGCACTTCGCGGAATTTTCTGGTCGTCTCGCAAAAAAATTTGGCCATCCATTTTTGGCCGGCACTATCGAGTGGAAAACTCCTGCGGAGCCCGGCTCAACTTCTGCAACTTCCGCACACAACGCCGCTGGCGCCCTACAACAGCGCGCTGCTTTTCAACTCCAGAGGCGAGCGCATTTTTTCCTACGACAAAATTCATCTTGTTCCTTTTGGCGAATACGAGCCTTTCCCGTTGATCCACGACAGTCGTCAATCATGTCTCCGATGAAGTCGGCGGCTTCCGCAAAGGCCAGACTCGCAGCCTCGCGCCGCTTCCGGGCGGGTATTCTTTCGGCGTATTTATTTGTTATGAAGCCATTTTCCCGAATGAAATTCGCCACTTTGCCGCCGATGGCGCCAATCTTTTGATAAATATTTCTAATGACGGCTGGTTCGGCCGCTCCGCCGCGCCGCAGCAACATCTCCTGATGGCCCGCATCCGCGCGGTTGAAAATCATCGCTGGATGCTTCGCGTCACCAACAACGGCTTGACCGCCTCCATCGATCCTTACGGCAGAATTTTTGAGCCGTCTGCCCCCCGACGTGCGCGCCGGCGCTGATTTGCCTTACGATTTCCGCACCGATCACACCATCTACACCCGCTTCGGCGATTGGTTCGCCTGGCTGTGCGTGCTGGTTTCCGTTATTCTGTTGGCCACAACTTTCTCGAAAGGAAATGTCACCAGCGACACTCTGCCGATTCCGGTGGACTTTCTGGCATCGCCCATCGCCGCGGTCCCCGATCCAGTCGCGTCGCGCTCCTCCTTATGATTCTCGAAGATTTGCAGCACAAGTACGAAGGCCTGAAGCAGCGCATCACGCTCGTGCGGAGTTATCTTTGACGCTCCCCAGCACCGCGAGCGCCTGAAATCCCTCGAAGCGCGCATCGCCGACCCCGATTTCTGGAGCAATCAGGAAGCCGCCCAGGCCGTTCTTCGCGATCGCAAGCGCGCCGAGGACCAGGTCGGCGCCGACGATAAGCTCGCCTCGCTGTCCGAAGACATCGAGACCTACATCAATCTTGCGCAGGAAGAAACCAACGCCGAGCAGCGCAACGATCTCCTGAAAGATATCGATCGCGAGCTCAACGCCGCCGAAACTTACGTCGCCGAACTGGAAACCAAGACCCTGCTCTCCGGCGAAAACGATCACCTGAACGCCATCATGACCATCAAGCCCGGCGCCGGCGGCACCGAATCGCAGGACTGGGCCTCCATCTTGCTGCGCATGTATCTGCGCTGGGCCGAGCGCAAAAAAATGGACGCGATCGTGCTGGATGAAACTCCCGGCGAAGAAGCGGGCATCAAGTCCGCCACCATTCAGTTCAGCGGCGAAAACGCCTACGGCCTGCTCACCGGAGAAACGGGCGTGCACCGCCTGGTGCGCATTTCTCCGTTCGACCAGGCGGCGCGCCGGCACACTTCGTTCGCCTCGGTGTTTGTGATTCCGGAAATTGACGACCGCATTGAAATCGACGTGAAGCCCGAAGAAATTCGCGTGGACACTTTTCGCGCCGGCGGCGCTGGCGGGCAGAACGTAAACAAAGTCGAAACCGCCGTGCGCATCACGCATCTGGCTACCAATATCGTGGTGCAGTGCCAGGCCGAACGCAGCCAGCACAAAAATCGCGAGATCGCGATGAAGATGCTGCGCTCGCGCCTTTACGATCTGGAAATCCAAAAGCGCCAGGCGGCTACCGACAAGCTGGACGAATCCAAGCTGGATATTTCGTTTCGGCAGCCAGATTCGCTCCTACGTGATGCAGCCGTATCGGCTGATCAAAGACCACCGCACCAAATTTGAAGTGGGCGACGTGGACCGCGTCTTGGACGGCGACCTCGACCCTTTCATCCGCTCCTATTTGATGGCCAAGAAGACCAAAGGCAAGCTGAGCGTGCAGCTGGACGACGCCGACGACGCCTAAGAGCTTTCCAATAGCAGCGTAGCTCGCCGCACATCTGAACGCAGTTTCCTGTTACCGTTCACCCGCGCTTCTAACGCATTTGAATTCAACAATTTGATTCTTGGCTTTTCGGATGGTACCGTTCGAAGGTACCTACTATAATTGAATATCCGCGCTCTGGCGAGCGCACCATTGCCACTCCCCCGGCAGATCACACGAAGGAGAATTGTGTTGAGCGAAGCCCTACGTAATTTTCTGTTTACCTCGGAATCCGTCACCGAAGGTCATCCCGATAAAATAGCCGACCAGATTTCGGACGCCGTGCTGGATGAAGTGATGAAGCAGGACCCCATGGGGCGCGTGGCCTGCGAAACTCTGGTCACTACCGGCCTCGCCGTGGTCGCCGGAGAAATTACCACCACCGCGCACGTGAATTATGACGAGCTGGTGCGCGAAACCATCCGCGGCGTCGGCTACGACCGCGCCAAGTACGGCTTTGATTGCGAAACCTGCGCGGTGCTCTGCACCGTCAAGCGCCAGTCGCCGGACATCGCCATGGGCGTGGACACCGGCGGCGCCGGCGACCAGGGCCTGATGTTCGGCTTTGCCTGCGACGAAACCGATGAGCTGATGCCCATGCCGATCCAGCTGGCGCACCGCCTCACGCAACGCCTCGCCGAAGTTCGCAAGTCCAAGAAAGTTGATTTCCTCCGGCCTGACGGCAAATCCCAGGTCACCATCGAATACCGCGATGGCCGTCCGGCGCGCGTGGATACCGTGGTGATTTCCACGCAGCACGACGACAAGGTTTCGAACGAGGAACTTGCGCGAAGCCATCATCGAGCGCAGGTCATCAAGCCCATCATTCCCGCGGCGATGCTCGATAACCAAACACGAAATATCACATCAATCCCACCGGACGCTTTGTCATTGGCGGACCCATGGGCGACGCCGGTGTCACCGGCCGCAAAATTATTGTGGATACGCTACGGCGGCTACAGCCGGCACGGCGGCGGCGCGTTCTCCGGCAAGGATCCGAGCAAGGTGGATCGCTCCGCGTGCTACATGGCGCGCTACATCGCCAAGAACATTGTGGCGGCCGGACTGGCGCGCAAGGCGGAAGTGCAGCTGCTTACGCCATCGGCGTGGCCGAGCCCGTTTCCGTGATGGCCGATACTTTCGGCACCGGCGACCGTCTCCGAAGAAAAAATCACCTAGCTGATTCGCGAATTTTTCTCGCTGACGCCGAAGGGCATTATCGAAACGCTCGACCTGCGCCGGCCCATCTACAAAGCCGACCGCCGCCTACGGCCATTTCGGCCGCACCGGCCCGGGCTTCACCTGGGAGCGCACCGACCGCGCGGACGCTTTGCGCAAAGCCGCGGGCTTGGGCGCGCCGGTCAAGGCCGAGTCCAATGCCAGCGCCGCCGAAGTTGGCGCACGGCGCTGTAAGCGCATTCGCCGATTCGACACAGCTGCAGCACAGTTGATTTTCCCTGTCCTCGCGCGAATCTTTTCGCCGACAAAATTTAATTAAGGAGCATTTCCATTGGCTACCGCTGAACTGAAAAAAGGTGATGTGAAAGATATCGGGCTGGCCGACGCCGGCAAACGCAAGATCGAATGGGCCCAGCAGCAGATGCCCGTGCTGCGAATCGATTCGCAAGCGTTTCATGAAAGAGCAGCCGCTGAAGGGCCTGCGCATTTCCGCCTGCCTGCACGTCACCAGCGAAACCGCCAACCTGATGATCGCGCTGCGCGATGGCGGAGCGGACGCGGTGCTCTGCGCGTCCAATCCGCTCTCCACGCAGGATGAAGTGGCCGCTTCGCTGAATCGCGACTACAACATTCCGACGTACGCCATCAAGGGCGAAGACAACGAGACCTATTACTCGCATCTGCGCGCGGCGCTCGACCACAAGCCGCAATTCACCATGGACGACGGCGCCGACCTGGTCACCATGCTGCTCACCAAGCGCACCGATCTGGTTGCCGACGTCATCGCCGGCACGGAAGAAACCACCACCGGCGTGATTCGTCTGCGCGCCATGGCCAAAGACGGCACGCTGAAGTATCCGATCATGGCCGTCAACGACGCGCATGACCAAGCATTTCTTCGACAATCGCTACGGCACCGGCCAGTCCACGATTGACGGCGTCATTCGCGCCACCAACGTGCTCATCGCCGGATTGAAAGTTGTCGTCGCCGGCTACGGCTGGTGCGGACGCGGCGTGGCCATGCGCGCGAAGGGCCTGGGCGCGGACGTCATCGTCACCGAAATCGATCCGGTGAAGGGCATCGAAGCGGTGATGGACGGTTTCCGCGTGATGCCCATGGCCGAAGCCGTGAAAGAAGGCGACATCTACATCACCGTTACCGGCAACAAGAGCGTTATTCGCGGCGAGCACTTCGAAAACATGAAGGCCGGCGCGATTGTTTGCAACTCCGGCCACTTCAACGTGGAGATTGATATTCCCGCGCTCGAAAAACTGTCCAGCGGCAAGAGTGAAGTTCGTCCGCTCGTGGACGAATACACCCTGAAAGGCGGCCGCAAGGTTTATTTGCTGGGCGAAGGCCGCCTCGTCAATCTCGCCACCGCCGAAGGCCATCCCGCTTCGGTGATGGACATGAGCTTCGCCAACCAGGCGCTCTCTGCGGAATATCTGCGCGCCAAATACAAGACCCTCAAGCCGCAGGTTTACGTCGTGCCGGAAGATCTCGACAAAGAGATCGCCCGGCTCAAGCTCGAATCCATGGGTCACAAACTCGACAAGCTCACTCCCGAGCAGGAACACTACCTGGCGTCCTGGCAGGAAGGCACCTAGTCTCGTTGCATTAAAGGATTTTTACCGATGTTTTCAGGGGCGCCGCAACTTGCGCCCTTGATTTATTTCACGCAGACTCCTTAACACCGCGTCGCACCAGGCAAAAAATTATGTGGGATCTCTGCACTCGATCGCTGGAAACTGCGCGCCTCCGCGGCGCCACCTACGCCGACGTGCGCGTGATGCATCAGCGCCAGCGCGACCTCACCACCAAAAACGGAAAAGTCGGCACCCTCGCGCAATCGGAATCGATCGGCTTGGGAATTCGCGTGCTGGCCAATGGTGCGTGGGGATTTGCGTCCACCGACCGCCTCACGCGCGAAGGCGTGGAGCGCTGCGCCACTCAGGCCGTGGCCATCGCCAAAGCTTCCGCGCTCCGCCAAACGCAATGACGTGGTGATGGCTGACGAGCAGCCCTACATCGACAGTTGGCAGAGCCCTTTTCGCAAAGATCCTTTTGAAATTCCGCTGGAGACGCAGCTCGCGCTGTTGCTCGCTGCCGACGCCGAAATGCGCCGCGTCAAAGGCGTGACGCTCACCGAAACCGACATGCAGTTTCGCAAATCGGACAGCTGGTTTGCCTCCAGCATTGGCTCGCGCATTCACCAGCGCAAAGTAACCTCGCGGCTGCGGCATCGTGGCCACGTCCTTCAAAGGCGAGGAAATTCAGAAGCGTTCCTATCCCAATAGTTTTGGCGGCCAGCACGCGTTGCTGGGCTACGAACTGATCGAATCGCTCGACCTGGTGAAAAACGCCGCCGTCATCGCCGAAGAAGCCGTGGCGCTGCACAGCGCCGCGCAGTGCCCGGAGAAAAAAGGCACGCTGATTCTCGGCGGCAGCCAGCTCGGACTGCAGATTCACGAATCCGTCGGCCATCCCATCGAACTCGATCGCGTGCTCGGCGAAGAAGCCAATTTCGCGGGCACGAGTTTTCTCACTCTCGATCAGGTCAACAACTTGAAATACGCTTCCGAAATCGTCAACGTCGTCGCCGACGCGCGCCTCGAGCACGGCCACGGCCTCGGCACGTTTCGCTTACGATGACGAAGGCGTGCCCGCGCAATGCACTAGACATCATCGAAGCCGGCCAGTTCCGCGGCTACCTTTCCAATCGCGAAACCGCCCGCCTCATCGGTCTCGATCGTTCTTCCGGCACCATGCGCACGGAAGCCTGGAACCGCCTGCCGATCATTCGCATGACCAACGTGAGTCTGCTGCCCGGCAACTGGAATTTTGACGATCTGATCGAAAGCACCGACGACGGGATTCTGATGGAGACCAATCGCTCCTGGTCCATCGACGATCGCCGCTACCAGTTTCAGTTTTCCACCGAGATCGGCTGGGAAATCAAAGGCGGCAAGAAAATCCGCATGCTGAAAAATCCCAGCTACAGCGGCATCACCACCGAGTTCTGGAATTCCTGCGACGCCATCTGCAACGCCGACCACTGGACGCTTGTGGGGCACGCCGAATTGCGGCAAAGGCCAGCCCATGCAGACCATGGGCACGGGACACGGCGCCTCGCCGTCGCGATTCCGCAACATCCACATCGGGGCGGCGTTCTCCGAGCAGGCCGCGGATAAATGAGCCGCTCGTCTAAAAAGCGCCCAGGCGTCCTCAGCCTACGCGAAGCCCGCTGAACTTTCCCCGGTGCAACTCTCCAACGAGCGCGAGCTTCGTAAAATTATTGACACCACGCTGCGTCTCGCGAAATCCCTCGGCGTGGAAGAAACCGAAGTCCACGTAGATGAAGTCGCCGACGCGCTGACCCGTTTCGCCAACAACGCGCATTCATCAGAATGTTGCCGAACACGGCCTCACGGTTTCGGTTCGCACCGTGCTCGAAGGCCGCACCGCTCGCGCGACGACCAATCGCATCGATGAAGATTCTCTGCGCACCGCCATCGAAGGCGCTCTTTCGCTCGCCGCCAGCCAGCCCAAAAATCCCTCGCTCCTGCCCATGCCCGGCCCGCAGAAATATCGCCGCGTGCATCGCTTCATCCACCAGACGGCCGCGATCACTCCCGACGACCGCGCGCAAGCCGTCCGCCGTGCCTGCGATCTCGCCGTAAAACACGGCCAGGTTGCCGCCGGAATTTTCTCCACCGGCCAAAATCAAACCGCGATCGGCAATTCGCGCGGTCTGTTCGCCGGCTACCGCGACACTCACGCGGAATTTTCCATCACCATGCAGGAAAAGCCCGCAGCCAGCTGGGCCAAAGCCAATTCCGCCGACGTGCGAAACTTTGATCCGCAGAAGCTGGCCGCGCGCGCCAGCGAAAAAGCTCATCTCGCCGTCGCGCCTCGCGAACTTGCCGGCCGGCCGATACACCGTCATCCTCGAACCATCCGCGGTGCTCGATCTGGTCGGGTTTCTTTTTTACGATTTTGCCGCCACTGCGCTGCAGGACAAGCGCTCCTGCCTCAACGAGCGCATGGGCAAGCCGCTTTTCGGCAAAAATATTTCCATTTACGATGACGCTTATCACCCGCTGCAGTTGGGCGCGCCGTTCGATGGCGAAGGCATGCCGCGCCAGAAAGTGCATCTGGTTGATCGCGGCGTGCCCGAAAAATCTGGTCTATTCGCGCAACAGCGCTAAAGTCGCAAGAAAAATGCCCACCGGGCCATGGCTTCACGCTGCCCAACGAGTACGGCGAAGCGCCCATGAATCTCGTTTTCTCTGGCGGCAATTCCTCGCTCGAAGAAATGATCGCCTCCACCGATCGCGGCCTGCTCGTCACCCGCCTCTGGTACATCCGCGAAGTGGACCCCTACGAAAAGATCATGACCGGCATGACCCGCGACGGCCTCTTCCTCGTGGAAAAAGGCAAAGTCGCCGGCGCCGTGCGCAATTTCCGCTTCAATCAGTCGCTCTTGGAAATGCTGCGCAATGTGGAATTGACTCGGCCCCGCCGTGCGCGCCACCGGAGAAGAAGCCTTCGAAATGGTCGTCCCGGCGATGAAAGTTCGCGACTTCCATTTCTCCGAAGTCACCAAGTTCTAATCGCGCAGTTTCGTTACAGAACGTTCACAAAATCGCTGCCTGCCATCCCCCGCAGAAAACCAATTCGCCGCATTCAAATTCTGAGTTTTACTTGCTCCGCTCCGCAGGCCCTATATACAGATATGTCTTCCGGGCGCCGAAGCTACCAGGACAGCCGCGGCTACTCGTGTCTTCGCGCGCCGATTTGGCTCCCAGCGGGCGCCATCCTAACTGGGGCCATCCCGATCACGACGCCTGCGGTACCGGTTTTATCGCGCGCCTTGGCGGACCCGCCGGTTACGACATTGTTCAGCACGCCCTTACCGCGCTGGAGCGGCTTACCCACCGTGGTGGCGTGGATGCCGACGGCGCCAGCGGCGATGGCGCGGGCCTGCTCACTTCGCTTGCCGGTCGAGTTTTTTCCGCGCGCGCGCCAAAGAGCAGGGCATCGAGCTCTCCGAAACCTTCGGCCTGGGTTTCGCTTTTCTCGCTGCGCTCCGCGGCTGCGCGACGCCCGTTCCGCCATAGAACACGCCGCGGAAAGCGAACGCCTGCGCATCCTCGGATGGCGCCGCGTTCCCGTGAACGTAAATTCCCTGGGCCGCCGCGCGCTGCGAGACCATGCCGGAAATCTGGCAGTTTTTTGTCGAGCCGCTCACGCCACGAAAACGCCGGCGCGATTTGAGCGCCGCCTGGCCATGCTGCGCAAGCGCGCGGAAGTCGCTATGCCGCCGCGCTGTTATATCTGTTCGCTTTCTTCGCGCACGGTTGTCTACAAGGGCCTGCTGACTCCCTGGCAATTTCCGCAATTTTACGAAGATCTTCGCGATCACTGCTTTCGCCACCACCTTCGCAATTTTTCATCAGCGTTACTCGACCAACACCCAGCCGTCCTGGGATCTCGCGCAGCCGTTCCGCCACGTCGCCCACAACGGGGAAATCAACACCATCATCTCCAACCGCCGCTGGCTGCGCGCCAAACAACGCGAACAGCGCGCGGCTCTGAAGGTTGGCGCAGTGGTTTCAGGGACTCGGAGCCTAACGTCAGCGACTCCGCCAGTTTCGACAACGCGTTTGAATTGAAATTACTCGAAGGCTTTTCCGCCGAAGAAGCCATGCTCTCGCTGGTGCCCCCGGCGTTTGAAAAAGATCCGCATCTTTCGCGCGATGTGCGCGCCGCGCTCACTGCCGTCTCGCAACAAGGCGAGCCGTGGGATGGGCCCGCCGCGCTGGTTTTCTCCGACGGGCATTTTCGTTGGCGCGAAACTCGATCGCAACGGCCTGCGTCCGCTGCGCTACACGCTCACGCATGATGGCTTGCTGATCGCCGGTTCCGAAACCGGCCTGGTCGATTTTGAAGAATCGCAAATCGCCGAACGCCAGCGCCTCGGCCCCGGCGAAATGATTCTTGCCGACCCGGCGTCCGGGACTCTTCCTCCGCTGGCGCGACATTCTGAAGCGCCTCGCGGCGCAAGTGGATCGCGCCCAAGTCAGCGCGTCGTCCGTCGAGCATTAACGAGGCGCCCGCAGCCAGCGCCCGCCGCCGCGATCACCGAACAACCAAAACGCATCGCCGCCGCCGCCGGCTGGACCGAAGATCAATTCAAAATGCTTTTCTCCGCGCTCGTGCACGGCAAAGAAGCCGACTGGAGCATGGGCGATGACGCGCCGCCGGCGTTTCTTTCCACGCTGCCGCGCACGCTGTGGGATTACTGCAAGCAGCGTTTCGCGCAAGTTACCAATCCGCCCATCGATCCGCTGCGCGAATCGCACGTCATGTCGCTCGAAGTGCACTTGCAGGGCGGCTTCACTTTGCCGACGCCGCTGATCAACGCCAGCCAACTCGGCGGAGCTCACCGAAGAATTTGGCTCCGTTCGCCACGTGGATTTCACCTTCCTTGCCGCCATGGGAGTCCCGGGCGCGCGCCGCGCACTTGCTCAGCTATCAACTACCCCTCTGAGCAGTGGCGGGCGTCCGGGACTCCTCCTCCTTTCCGATCGCGCCGATCAGCAAAGATCGCGCGTGTCTGCCCGCGCTGCTGGCCACCGCGGCGGTTTGGAAAGCCATGGTGCGCGAAGGATTGTGGGACGTGCCGCTGGTCGTGGAATCCGCGCAGGTTTTCGACACGCATCACGTGGCGCTGCTCGTGGCCTGTGGTGCCAGCGCGGTGTTCCCGTATCTTGCCGATCAATTTGCGGAAGCGCTGGAATCCGGCGGCAGCGGAGCGCGTGCGCACCGCCGTGCATGCCGGCTTGCGCAAAGTCCTGGCGCGCATGGGCGTTTCCACCATCGCGAGCTATCGCAACAGCCAGCTCTTTGAAGTCGTGGGCCTCTCCGAAGATCTTTGCACCGAATTTTTTGAAGATGCCGCCGATTTTCCCGGCCAGAAAACTCTCGACGAATTGCTGGCCGATTATCTGCGCATGCACACCAGCGCTTTTGCCGCAGCGCCCAACGCGGAGCTGGGCGACTCCGGCCTTTATCGTTTCCGCAAAGGCGCCGAGCTGCACGCCAATTCGCCGGAAATCGTGCGCCGCCTGCACGCTCACGTGAAGTCGCCCGGACGCGAAGAAATATTCCGCCTTCGAAGAACTCGCGGAGCGGCAGGGAACTGTTTTCCTGCGCGATTTGCTGGACACTGTGCCCGGCACGCCCGTGCCTATTGAAGAAGTCGAAGCCCGTCCGAATCGGTGCTGAAACGTTTCAGCACGCAGGCCATGTCGCTGGGCTCGCTGAGCCCCGAAGCCCATCGCACCCTCGCCGTGGCGATGAATATTCTGGGCGGCCGCAGCAACACCGGCGAAGGCGGCGAAGATCCGGCCACCTATCGCTTCGAGCCCGCTGCCGCAAATAAAATCAAGCAGGTCGCTTCGGGACGATTTGGCGTAACCGCCGATTACCTCGTCCACGCCGAAGAGCTCGAAATAAAAATGGCCCAGGGCTCCAAGCCGGGCGAAGGCGGCCAGCTTCCCGCGCGCAAAGTTACGGAATACATCGCGCGCATCCGCCACGCCACGCCCGGCACGCCGCTGATTTCGCCGCCGCCGCATCACGACATTTACAGCATCGAAGATCTGGCGCAGCTGATTCACGATTTGCGCGCCGTGAATCCCTTCGCGCGCATCGGCGTGAAGCTGGTTTCCGGCGCGGGAGTGGGCATCATCGCCGCGGGCGTCGCCAAAGCCGGCGCCGATGTGATCACCATCAGCGGGCACAATGGCGGAACCGGTTCGTCGCCGCTCACCTCCATAAAAAATACCGGGCTTGCCGTGGGAAATTGGTTTGCGCGAAACGCATGACACTCTGGTTCGCGCGGGCCTCCGTTCGCGTCTTTCTCTCCGCGTGGACGGAGGCCTGAAATTTGCGCGCGACATTATTTTCGCGGCGATTCTGGGCGCCGATGAATTTGGATTTGGCACCGCGTCGCTGCTGGCGATTGGTTGCGTCATGGCCCGGCAATGCCATCTGAATACCTGCCCGGTCGGCATCGCCACGCAGGACGAAACGCTGCGCGCGCGCTTTGCCGGAAAACCGGAAATGGTGGTGGCGTATTTCCAATACCTCGCGGAAGAAGTTCGCAAGCGCATGGCGCGAGCTGGGCGTGCGCTCCCTCACCGAACTTTCCGGCTGGTACGATTTGCTCGGCACGCGCTCGGGCATGGATGCCTTGCTGATCGTGCCCATTTCCGAATCGCGCCGCGTGGCTCCGCAGCAGGAGCCGGCTTTGCACGCCGCCGCCGCGTGACGCTTCGCTGACATTTTCGCTGAAGACCTGGGATGCCACGTCGCAAATCCGCAGCCCATTCACAATTCCGATCGCAGCGTCGGCGCGGGCATGAGCGGGGAATTGATGCGCCGCAACAAACACGGGCCGCGCGCCGCATCGGCGAAATTATGCACGAATATTCGCGGCTCGGCGGGGCAGAGTTTCGGCGCATTTCTGGCGGAAGGCGTCACGCTGCGCTTGCGCGGCGAAGCCAACGATTACGTTGGCAAAGGACTTGTCGGGCGGCACCATTGCGATTTCCGCGGGCCGCGCTGCTTCGCGGCGTGGCGATGTGCTCGCGGGAAATACCGTGCTGTACGGCGCGACTTCCGGGCAGCTTTATGTCGCCGGCCGCGCCGGTGAACGCTTTGCGCGTGCGTAACAGCGGCGCGCTCGCGGTCGTCGAAGGCGTCGGCCAGCACGGCTGCGAATACATGACGGGCGGCGTCGCGCTAATCCTCGGTCCGCTGGGATTAAATTTTGGTTCGGGCATGACCGGCGGCCTGGCTTACGTGTTGCGCTCGGAAGCCGAAGACGTGTTGCATCGCGACTTCGTCAGCGTCGCAGAAATCGACGCCAACGAAGAAACCTGGGTGCGCCGCGTGATCGAAGAGCATGTGCAGTTCACCGACAGTCCGCGCGCGGCAAAGTTCCTGATGCGCCCTGACGCGCTTCCGTTCGTGCGTGTGCAACCCATTCATTTCCAGGGCACCATCGAAGCGACTTGGACTCCCATGCTTGATAAGCTGCGCGGCCCGGATGCCCTGTTGCCCGCCCTGCCGGAGACGCAGTCTTCGCAGCCGCTGCTTCACGCATAGAGAATTTTTTATATAAAGGATTGGTAAGCTACTTTGGCGGTTTCGTAAATAAGTTATAATCACCCGCCGAGCATTCCTATGGATTTCGACCAACTCGCCACTTTCGTCTACGTCGCCAAACTGAAAAGTTTTTCGCGCGCAGGACAAAAAGTTTTTCGCTCGCAGTCGGCGGTAAGCGCGCAAATCCGCCAACTGGAGCAAGCCTACCGCGCCAAACTGCTGGATCGTTCCGCCAAATCCGTGGAGCTCACGCCCGCGGGCGAAGTGTTGTTCGAATACGCCGAGCGGCTGCTGCGCCTGCGCGACGAATCCGTCCAGGGGGTGGCCGACCGCGGGAACGTGGTGCAGGGCACGGTGCTTTTCGGCGCCAATGAAGCGACCTGCCTGTATCTGCTGCCCGACATTTTCGCGGAATTTCAGCGGCGCTATCCGCTGGTGCACATCAGCATTTACCGCAATTTCAGCCACAAGATTTTGCAGCGCATCGAAGACGGCACCATTGATGTGGGCATCGTGACTCTGCCGATCAAGGCGCTGAACACCAAAGTGCATCACATTTACCGCGACCGACTGCGCTTCATGGTCAGTTCCCGAAATCCGCTGGCCAGCCGCTCCAAAATCACGCTGGAAGAAGTGGCCGCCCAGCCGCTGATTTTTCCGCGCACGGGATTTACGCGGCAGGTGCTCGATAAACTTTTTCGCCCGTATCGCTCGCGCCTGCGCATCACCATGGAACTGCCCAGCATCGGCATGATCAAGCGCTTTGTGGCGGCCGATGCGGGAGTGTCGTTCATCAGCGAGAGTTTTGCCAGCGACCAGGTAAAAGCCGGTGAAGTGAAGCTGCTCAACGTCGAAGGCGTGGATTTGTGGCGGGAACTAGGGCTGGTTTACCGGCGCGATCGCAGCTTGCCGCGCGCCGCGCAATCGCTCATCTCCATCATTCGCGAACATCGTAAGTCGCCTGAGCCTTCTGCCACGGCTTGAGCCTTCATTTCAATTCGGATTGAATTCCAGGCTGGCCATGGCTCGGGCAATTACATTTTCCTGGATCTGAATCAGGTCGGTGTCCGAGTACGTCATCCCCAGGATTGAAAACATGTCCCCGCTGCGGGAGACAATCAGCAGTGTCCCCGACCAGTCGTGATCGTCGGCCAGCCCGCGATAGTGAATCTCCATTGCCGGGAATCCGCCGGCCACCGTCTTGCGTTGCGAAATTCGCCGGTAATTTCCGTACGTTTCGCGCAGCCGCGCTTCCACGTCCGCCGCGGTAGCGTCCAGCGGTTTCTTGCTTTTCTCTTCGCCGACGACCATCAGAGTGGATTCGTTCGATGTGCCCATGGCGACAATGGCGTTGGGTATGGTCTTTCTCGCATCCTCGATCAATTTCCAGCTTGGCGGTTTGTACATTCGAAAGCCATGCGTGTAATTGGTGTAAACATTTCCTTCCACGCTCTCGCGATTCACAGGAGGTTGCACCGCCGCGGGTTTTGTCGCCGCAGGCGCAACGGCCGTCACCGTCGGAATCACTGGCGCGGGCGCTTTCGCATTGACTCCAACTGCGGGCGTCACCGGCGCCTCACTGCCCTCAGCTGAACTTTTTCCCGCCCCGATGTCGGACTTTTTCGCCGCAGCCACAGGCGCTGCATTGGTTTTCTTGTCCGGCGCCGGCTTGGCCGGATTAGCGGGCGCCGGCACTTCCTTTTTAGGAGCCGCCGCGGCAACGGGAGCTGGCCGCACAGCTTCCGATTTCTCAGGCAATTTTTTCGCGGGCGGAGGATCCGCCTTGGCTGCCGCCGAGGCACCAGCCGGAACAGCGGGAATAATCGCGGCAATCTTGTCTTTCTCCACCAGCACGAATCCAAAGTCCGTTTTAACTTTGAACATGTTGTCTTCGTACGCCACAATCACGCCGTAAAGCTTCTTCCCATCTTTCAATCGGATCTCATCGGCCCGTCCGCCACACACCAGCAGCCCGCCCACCCAAACCATCACAAACAGCCTGAAACCTGCCCAGCGGCACGCCATGCGTCGAGTATGCCGCCGCCACGACCTCGTAGCAATCGTTGCCGCGCACGGACTTGTCTGCGCCGCTACCCTGCGGGGCGCGTCCAAACTGGAAATCGCACTCTGGGCACGCCCCCTCCACTTGGGACCAATTCGGCGTGCCCTAATCGAAATTAGCGGGTTCGCAGCAAAACCCCACATAGTTATAGTACCTATAGAACTACCCTTCTATTCTGCGTACTGGCGCTTTTTCGCCTTGGGGGAAGTTCATGAAGCAATCCAACAAAGCTTTTTTGGCCTGTCTGGCCTCCGCAATTCTGGGCGTAGTGCCCATGTATCCAGCGCAGAATCAAGCCACTGGCGTGGTCGTCGAAGCCGATGGCGCACGCGTGGGGGAGTCCAATCTCAGCGCCGGGTCCTCTCTGTATACCGGTGACGTAGTGTCTACCGAGTCCGACGGTCACGCCCAGTTGCGGGTGCGTCAGAGCCGTTTCGAGCTGATTGGCGAGTCCGACGGTGCGTTCTTCCCGGGTCCCAGTGGTGCCGTCGCCGAACTCCGCCATGGCACGATCATCGTGGCCCTAAACAGCGCTTCTGAAGTCTTCGAAATCTTCGCCTCCGACGTTCGCATCGTGCCTAAATCCGAGCGTCCGGTCCTGGCGCAAATCACCATGAATTCCAGTTGTGACCTGCAGATCAAAGTGCAAAAAGGGAATCTCGAAGCTACCTCCGGTAAGGAAACCAAAACGCTTGAGGAAGGCCACGCCTACGATGTCATTCCGGAATTTTCCGTGAAGGACTCCCGCAATCCGGCCATTTCACCGGATCTCTCGGAATACCATCGTGGCCACGAGCACGCCACCTGCGCGCTGGCCGCCAAATTGGGCAAGCCGCCGGCCGCTGGCCTGTCACACTTCAAAATCATCGCAGGTGCGGTCGCCGCGGGTATCTTGATTCCCGTTCTGCTGCACACCGGCGGCGGCTCGCAGCCCCCCGAAAGCCCGTTCATGCCCTAGCCGTCAGGAAAACCGGACACTCAGGCGTCGCCTTATTCTCAAATTTTTCGCGCAGTTTATGTGCGGCACGCCTTGGGTTAAGCTTGCTTATCGAGCCGATACTTCGCGCTGGTAGTACGTGCGCGACGCAGTGGCCGCATTGAGAGGCAAACATGTCCGGGCCTGAACCAGCCAAAGCATTTGATACCGTGGATCACGTAGCTATTTCTGTTACCGACGTGAAAAGCACCGTGGAGTGGTACCTCAAAAACTTCAGCTGCAAAATCGCCTACCAGGATGAAACCTGGGCCCTGCTGGAATTCGCCAACATCCGCGTTGCTTTCGTCCTCCCGCAGCAGCATCCGCCGCATTTCGCGCTGCTGCGCGACCCATCATTGTTCGGCGAACCGAAAACGCACCGCGATGGCACACGCTCGGTCTACGTCAGCGATCCCTCCGGCAACTCCGTAGAAGTTTTAGCGTTGAAGTAAAATCAGTACCGCTCGGTGGCTGTTTTCACGAACTCGCCTTGCAGGACAACAGATACCGCATGTGCCGACCGTGCATGCCGTTTCTATGAATTTATTCCGCGCGGACGCTCCAGAAATCAGGTGTGCTCCGATACCTCCAGCGTGTTGGCGGGGACTTCGCCGCTTTTCCTCAATTTACGATTCGCCAATCCGACGCCGGCAAGCACCAGCGCGCCACCCAGAATCTGCGAACCCGCCAGCGGTTCAGCAAGCAGCAGCGCCGCCAGCACTGCGGTCAGTGGGCCCTGCGACAGCAAGCTGATGGATGCTGCCGTCGCCGGCAGATGCCCAAGCGCGTAAGTCAGCGCGAGATAGCCGCCAAGTTGCGAGATCAGTCCAAGTCCGAAGAGCGCCGCCCACGAGTGCCCCGCCGGCACGCGCAGCGAAATTCCCAGCGTCAGATTGATCACCAAGAGGAACAGCGCGCTTGAAATCATCGCCAACCGCAGGAACACCAGCGTGCTGGTCGTCATCCTTACGCGCTCCGTGGCCATCATGTACACCGCGAAGCAAGCCGACGCCGCCAGCGCCATGGCGTCGCCCCAGCCCAGTTTGAAATGTCGCGCCAGATCTCCCCAAACGATCACCACGGAGCCTGCCATCGCGAGCAGCAGTCCGATCCAGAAAGCAGTGCTGGGACGTTGCCTGAAAATCAGCCAGCTGAGCAGTCCGACGAACACCGGCGTGTTGTTTCCCAGCAAGGTGGCATTGGCTGCGGACGTCTGCAGAATCGAAGTGTTGAAAAACGCCAGGTCCAGCGCAAAAAAGAGTCCGCCTATTGCGATGACCAGTAATGTTTTTCGATTCACGCGCGGGGAGGGCGGGCCGAGAACCACGTAGGCGCGAGCACCATCGCGGGAATCAGCATGCGATAAAACGCTGAAGCTGGACCGGGAATATCCGTCCACCGTACGAAAATCGCCGACCACGCGATGCATAAAACACCGGCGGTCAGCGCGAGATACGGCCACGCTTCTCGAGTTTTGTGCGGCGAACTCATCGCCCGCCCGCACGTGCTGCGTCCCTGAAAGACATTTTCGATCCACGGAGTATCGCACACGCCTCACCTACCCGCAGGATCCGAATTGGCCTGCCATCTGACTCCACAATTTTTGTAACGCGGAGATTGCCCCACCTTAAGAGTTAGCCAGGGTGGTTTGTAAGGTAAAAACATCCAGAATTATCCGCAGAGCGCTTAGATGGTTTCTGGATTCTCGGACTATAATCGCACAACGGCCGACCTAAGGAATTTACGATGAAAGATAAATCAAAAAAACGCCAACAAATCGAAAAACAATTAGGCATGGGCCGCAAAATCACCCGGCGGGATTTCCTGAATGGCGTAGCCGCCGGAACCGGCAGCGCCCTCCTTACCGCTACAGGTGCAACAACGGTTTTCGGCGCCGAAACCTTATTGGCTGCCGGCGCATTCGATGAACTCCCCGCACAAAATTCCGCCGGCTACTATCCGCCGGCAAAAATAGGCATGCGCGGGCAATCACGATGGCACCTTCACCTACGCGCACCTGATGCGCGATGGAGAAAAGTGGGAAGACTTAGGCAAAGTTCCCACCAGCGGTGAAACCTACGACCTCATCGTGGTAGGTGCTGGGATCAGCGGTCTTTCCGCCGCGCATTTTTATCGCCAGCAAGCCGGCAAAAACGCGCGCATCCTGATTCTCGACAATCACGACGATTTCGGCGGCCACGCCAAGCGCAACGAATTCCAGGCCGGCGGACGCATGGTGCTCAGTTACGGCGGCACGCAATCCATTGAGAGCCCGGGCAAATACAGCGATGTAGCCCGCGCCCTTATTGAAGAAATCGGCGTCCGCGTCGAACGTTTCAACCAGGCCTACGATCAGAAACTTTATTCAACAATGGGCACCGCGGCGTTCTTCGATAAAGAAACTTTCGGAGAAGACCGCCTGCTCACCGGCATGAACACCACCCCGTGGCCCGAATTCCTTGCCAAAGCCCCGCTATCGGAAGAAGTGCGCCGCGACATCGCCCGGGTCTACACTGACAAAAAAGATTATCTCGCCGGCATGTCGCTCGAGGAAAAAACCGCGCTTCTTAGAAAAACAAGCTACGCGGACTATCTGACGAAATACTGTAAGTTGACTCCCGCGGCTCTGCCGTTTCTTCAGACTTTCTCGCACGATCTTTTTTGCGTCGGCATAGAGGCCGTTCCCGCGCTGCAGTGCTTTGAAGCCGGCGATGACTACGAATCTTTCACTTACCCGGGATTTGATGGCCTCGGTTTCCCCGCGCCTGGAAAAGAAGAGCCGTACATTTATCATTTCCCGGATGGCAACGCGTCCATCGCGCGGCTGCTGGTGCGCTCGTTGATTCCCGCCGCCATGCCCGGCAGCTCGATGGAAGACGTCGTTACCGCTCGCGCGGTCTACAGCAAACTCGACGTCGCCGGCGCGCCAGTTCGCATTCGCCTCAACAGCACCGTCGTTCATGTGACCAACGGCAAAAAAGAAACCGCCCCGCACTCTGCAAATCAGGTAAACGTCGGGTACATTTGCGATGGGAAACTTCAAGTCGCAACAGGGAAGCACTGCGTCTTGGCCTGCTACAACGGGATGATTCCGTACATCTGCCCCGATCTCCCCGGCGAGCAAAGCAAAGCGCTTTCCTACCTGGTGAAATCTCCGCTGGTTTACACCCACGTCGCGCTAAGAAATTGGGAGCCTTTCGCAAAATTAAATGTCCATCACATCGTCGCGCCCGCCGGTTACCACACCTACACCGCTCTCGATTTTCCGGTCAGCCTCGGGAACTACAAATTTCCATCCACACCAAAGGAGCCGGCGGTCCTTTTCATGCTGCGCACTCCCTGCAAGCCCGGACTGCCACATCGTGAGCAAAGCCGCGCCGGCCGCAGGGAATTGATGGACACGCCTTTCGCAACGTTCGAAAAAAATATTCGCGAGCAGCTCAACCGCATGCTCGGCTCCGCCGGATTCGACGCCGCGCGCGACATTCAAGGCCTCACCGTGAATCGTTGGGCGCACGGCTACGCCTTCACGCCGAATCCCTTGTTCGACCCTGACTGGAAGGAAAACGAAAAGCCCTGGGTTATCGGCCGCCGGCGCGTCGGGCAAATCGGCATCGCCAATTCCGACGCCGGCGCCAGTGCCTATACCGATGTCGCCATCGACCAGGCCCACCGCGCCGTCGCCGATCTTTTAGGCGCTTGATCGCACTTCCCGGCCCGTCAAAATGTCCATTCGGTTTTTTTGCGTCATTATGATATTGTCTTTTGCGTAGGCTCCCGAAGTTGGATTGCCTGAACTGCCTGGAACGCGACCTGCCGTCCTACCTCCACTGGTTCAGCCAATTTTCAGCCAGTTTCTGTTGTGCCGGGAAACGGCTGTGCCGAATTTCCGCACCCATGGCGCTTCGAAGGGTACCGGGAGAATTACCATGAAGAGTTTATTTGTAGGGAATATGAGCTTTCAGACTACCGAAAGCGACCTGCGCACTTTGTTCGAGCCCTTCGGCCAGATCACTCGCGTGCACATGGCCATGGATCGCGAGACCGGCCGCGCGCGCGGCTTCGCCTTCATCGAGATGCCCAACGACGCGGAAGCAGCAGCCGCCATGACCGGCCTCGACGGCAAAGAATTTGGCGGACGCAACCTCAAGGTGAACGAAGCGCGTCCTAAGGGTGAGGGCGGTCCGCCGCGCAGCGGTCAGCGCAGTTTCAACAATGGCCCCAGCGCCGGTCGCGGACCGAGCACCGGTCGTGGACCTGGTGGCGGCAGTGGCGGGGGACGTGGCAAAGGTGGCGGTGGTGGACGCGACCGCTTCTCCAACGAAGATTATCGTGAATCGGTAAGACAGCCGCGCGAACCGCGCTGGTAATTTCAACGTTGCATGAGTTGCTGGACCGCCCCGGCTACGCCGCGGGTGCACTCTGTAGCGAGGCGAGGAGACCGCATGACAACGACATTTCAGAAACGTCAAAAAGAAATGAAGCGGATGGAAAAGCGCAAAATGAAAGAGGAAAAGCGCGTCCAACGCAAAATGGATAAGCCCGCCCCTAAAGAAAACGGTGGCGAGGTGGACCCAGCCCTCGACCCCACCATCGACTGGAACCATTCCGACGACTACATGACCCAGGAATAGTTGGCCGCTTCGTTACCCGGTGCGTCGCTCAGTAGAGCGTCACCTTTTAGCAAGGGTTAGCTGTTGGTCCTTCGCGGCGAATCAATACCGCATCACCCGACAGAGCGCAGCACGCCATCAGTCCTCAGCAACTTTCCGTCCGTACTGCTTCAAAACGCCGTCCGCCACCACGCCAATATACTGCCCGGCCTGCAGAAACTGCATCACTTTAGCGCCGCCACGCGCCATCTGGGCCCACCGCGACTTGGTCTGCGGATTCTGCTCCAGCCCCCGATACGGCTGGCCATTAAACTCAAAATCCACCTGCGCCAGGCGATGCCTGGTCGTCCGTCGCACGGAAAAAGTAGCATCACCTACCGTCACAATTTTCTTGCCTTCGAGCAACGCCTGCCGCCACACCGAAATAAAAGCATCATGGAGAAGGGAATCGTTTGTTGCGCTCACAGGAGAATCGCAGTAAGGGAATTGTTGCGGAATTTGCTATTCGTCAAAAATCGCACAAAATCGCCGTTCGTAATCTGCTCAGCGGTTAAACAATTTGGCTCCGGGGCGTGGACTCGAACCACGATAGCCAGATTCAAAGTCTGGAGTCCTACCAATTAGACGACCCCGGAGTAGCCGCAAGAAGTTTAGCAGACGCGCCTCAAATCCCAGAAGCGCAGCCGCGAAATTTTCTCATCACCGTACCCAACAGGTGTGCGGCAAAGACATGTTTCTGTTAAATTGATTGAGCCGCATTTAACAAACACCGGAGAGGTGTCCGAGCGGTTTAAGGAGCACGCTTGGAAAGCGTGTGTACGAGAAATCGTACCGTGGGTTCGAATCCCACCCTCTCCGCCACATTTCACGCCATTATGTCTGCAATTACGTGGGCGCGTGCCTGAACAAGTTTTAATGTGAGGCCAACAATGTTTGAAAAGTGGCGAGGGAAATGGGCGTTGATCACCGGGGCGAGTGCGGGAATCGGCGTGGCGCTGGCAAACGAGCTGGCGGCCGGCGGCACCAACCTGGTTTTGACAGCGCGGCGGCAGGAGCGATTGGAGGAATTGGCCCGTTCCCTGCAAGTGAAAAATAAAATCAAGACCGCGGTGGTCGCCGCGGACCTTGCGCAGGTGAACGGCTCGGAAAAGATTCATGATTTTACGCTGGCGGAGAAAATCGAAGTCGAGCTGCTGATCAACAACGCGGGATTTGGAGCCTACGGAGAACTGCATACCGTGGAGCCGCAGCGCCTGCGTGACATGGTCCAGGTGAATTGCAGCGCGGTGGTCTATCTGACGAGATTATTTCTCCCGGCGATGGTGGCCCGGCGCAGCGGAGCTGTGCTGATTCTCGCTTCCACCGCTTCGTTTCAGGCGGTGCCCTACATTTCCACCTACGCGGCGACGAAAGCATTTGACCTGCTTTTCGCCGAAGGCCTGGCGGAAGAAATGAAACCCTATGGCATCCACGTTTGCGCGCTATGCCCCGGATCGACGGAGTCGGAGTTTCACGTGGTGGCGGGGCAGGAAAAATTCATGCGTAAAGCCGAGACTGCGGAGAAAGTGGCGCACACAGGCTTGACAGCCCTGGCTTCAGGAAAAAGTTTCGTCATTTCGGGGCTGGGAAATTATCTTGGCGCGTGGGGTGAACGGCTGGTGCCGCGAAGAATGGTGACGCGCATAGCCGGAAATATTTTTAAGCCGCGCAAGAATTGATAACGGGCGAAGCCGCAATTTCGCTCTGGCGGCGGCCTGAACCTTTCCACGTTACAAACCGATCCTCAAAAGGCGGAGATTGAAGCGCCCGCAGCGTTAGGCGGCTGAATCGATTTGGCCATATTGATCGGCGCTCAGGCTATCACGACCGACGAAAACAACTGACCCGCCCCGTGGCTTCCAGACACGACTACGCCTTTCCCGCAGCGATCGTCTGCGACGAGAAAGGCGCGCCGTCTTCAGGAGAGAAGATCGTCGAAACTATTAATTGTTGTTGACGGGCGGTGGAGCATCCGCCGGGCTGGGCCCCCCACGGTGGCCGGCGCCGCCGCGCTTGCCTTCTCTAATCGCATAGTCCCCCGGTACCGTGAAAAGTGCAGCGGGCGGTTCGGCCTTCTGAATATTGGCCAGTGAAAAAGTGGTGGTGCCAAAGCGCGGATCGGTGCGGCTGCTCTTCACCACGGTTTGCAGTTCGGGCGAATACCAGCGTTCGGAAACCACCGTGATGGGCTTGTCATTTCCGATTGCTCCCACCGCGATGGTATGCGTGATGCGCGTGCCTTCGGCGTTCACGCCGTTGACCATCTGCGTGCCCAGCGATTCTTTCTTCAATGCGCCGGACGCTTCTTCCTGCTGCTCGCGAGCTTCCATTTTTTGATGGAAGTTTTCGGCGTCGCCGGCATTACCGGGCTGGCCACCGCGGCCGTGGATGGTCATTTTGTCCGCGACTTTCTTGTCCTCGTGCAGCATGTAGTGCACACCGGCAACAGGATCGAAAATGGTGACCATCTTGTGGGTGCCGGCGGCCGCCATCGGTCCCATGCCAGTGAATGTCATTTCGTGGCGTGAGCGGCCTTCGCTATCGCGGTACAGCGCGCCCGTGGACGTACGGTGGATAGCGGTGCCATCCTGCAATGTCTGCGAAGTTTCTGACGTAGAGGTCGCCGAGAACGGAGCGCCCTTCACCAGCTTGCCGCCATGCATACCTTCGAAGCCCATCAATTCTATCGGCGCGCCGAATGGAGGAGGATGCCCCTCGCCGCCGGGTCCCGCGGGCCCCTGCGCACGAACTGCGCCCGCAGTCAGAGCCAATGCGCCACCAAGAACCACATTCAACCAAACACTTCGAGCCATGTATTTCTCCTCTTCTCTCCACATCGCAGCGTTCGTCACTGCGCGAAAATTTTTAATTCGCCGCGTTTATTTACTGCAGCAAGCGGACCGCTTGCGGCGAGCCATCGCCGGCCACTAAAACATCCACTTGAATCCAGTCACCCGCCGCCTCTTCGTTCACGGGCAGGCCGAAACCCGCCAGAGCAGCACGCTGCATCGCCAGGCGTACGACAGCGCTGCCGTCCGATTCATAAAAACCCGCGCCGGGCAGTTGAGTGAAATCACCTGCGTCACTACCGGAGAAATTGCTCGCCGAAAGCGCGCCTGAAGAATTGTCTGCCGCCGAAATGCCGGCACCAACTTGGGCCACCGACGGTTTGGCGGCATCAATGCCTGGCGAGGAATTCTGGGGCGCAATTTTGGCCAGCGAGCGCAGATGCCACTGATGCAAATTCCATATTCCCAGGGTGAAAACGATCATCGCCGCCGCCCCTACCGCCCACACTGCGAATTTAATCGTGCGGCGGTCCCTCCGCGCCTGGTGCTTCATGCGGAACTGTTGCAGCACGCGCGTTTCGATGCGCGACGGCACCCCCAGCTCGCGGGTAGTTGCGCCGAGCGCCCGCAACTCCAGCTGTGCAGCGCCCCAGGACGAGTGAAGCGCCGCACATTTCGCACATGCGCGGGCGTGCTGAGATGCGCGCTCGCGGCCTTCTTCATTGAGCGAGCCCTCGCGATCAAAATCCAGCCCAACCATTTCAAACTCTTCGCAGTTCATCGCTAACCTGTCACTCATAAAATTTATCCTGCCGATCGCCAGCGTTGCGGGGCGTCGCGAAGCATTTCCAGCTTGGCCAGTAACAGCGCGCGACCGCGGTGCAGTCGCGAACGTATGGTGCCGATGGGACAATCCAGCAATTGTGCGGCCTGCTCGTAACTCAGCTCTTCCAGTTCGCAAAGCACCACGGTCTCGCGAAATTCCACAGGGAGCTCTTTCACCGCGGCGCGGACTTTTTCCAGGCGTTCCCGCTGCTCCGCCCACATCGCCGGAGTGAACGTATCACGCAGGGTGATGCCCGCTCCGCGGCCGTCTTCCGAACGCTCCACCAGAGAAATTTCTCGTGGTTGGCGCTCGTTATGCTTCATGACCTTGTTGCGCGCGATGCCAAAAAGAAAAGCGGGCAGTGTGCCGCGCTGCGCGTCGTACTTGCCGGGTTCGCGAATCAGCGTCATGAAAACGTCCTGAACAATTTCTTCCGCGCCCCAGCCGCTGCCGGTCATGCGCAGCGCGAAGCGGTACAGCCGGGCCGCGTGCCTGCGATAGAGAAGGGTGAAGGCGTCTTCATCGCCTTTCGCGGAACGTTTGAGTAACGCCTCGTCCTGATCCTTTTCTAAGATGTTCATCTCGCTTGATCAGGAAATTTGCGTTTCATCGAGTATTTCCCGCTCCAGCCGCAAAAAGTTCCCGGTGGTAAGGGCGTTTTGGTGCGCGGAATAAGCCTAGTAGTCACAGGGGATTGGACGGCGTAACGAGAATTAAGGTTTCCCGCGCTCAGGCCGAAATGGCTTCATCGAGAAGCTCGACTACGTGCCGGACCTGTTGCTGGGTGCCGTGAATCCGGGTCCCGGCGCGCATCTGAAGCAGGCAGCCAGGATTGGATGTGGCGATGATTTGAGCACCGGTGGCGCCGGCCTGGCGCATTTTGTCGGCCAGTAAATCGAGGGACGCTCCGATCTGCGTCACGTTGTAAACCCCCGCGGAGCCGCAGCAAATTTCTGAAAATGGCAACTCCACGAGTGTAAGTCCAGGGATGGAGCGCAGTAGTGCGCGCGGCGCTTCGCGAATTTTTTGGCCGTGAAGCAGATGGCAGGAGTCCTGATAGGTTACGCGAGTCACGAGCGGTTTCAGATTTGCTGTTAGGCCGAGCGTCGCTAGAAATTCTGTGACGTCGCGTGTTTTGTTTGCGAAAGCCTGCGCCTGAGCGTATTCAGGTTCGTCGAGCGTGAAAAGATGATCGTATTCCTTGAGTGTCGATCCGCAACCTGCGGCGTTGGTGACGATCGCGTCTACGCCGGAGAATTCCATGGAAGAAAAGGCGCGAAGATTGTGGCGCGCCAGTTCGCGTGCGACATCGCGGATCCCGGCATGTGCGGCGAGCGCGCCGCAACAAAGTTGCTCGGGGGGTACGACCACTTCGCAACCGTTGGCGGTTAAGACGCGGATGGTGGCGGCGTTCAGCTCGGCAAAGGTGACGTTGGCGACGCAGCCGGCGAAAAAAGCTACCCGCGCGCGGCGCTGGCCCGCCGCCGGAAATACCTTGCCGAGACGATCAAAGAAAAAATCTCTGCCGACGGGTGGCAAGAGAGCTTCGCGCTCGGCGAGCGCAAAAAGTTTCAGGATGCCGGTGGATCGCGCCAGAGATTGCAGGCCAGATCGCTGATAGAAACGCAGCAGGCGCGCGACGGCGGCGATGCGGCGCGGGTGCGGGAGAAGGCGCCGATATACGAGGTCGCGAGCAAAGCGTGACAACAGCGGACGCCGGTAATCGTGTTCGATTCGCGCGCGGGCGTGTTCCACCAGCTTGCCGTACTCCACGCCCGAGGGGCACGCCGTTTCGCAAGCGCGGCAATCGAGGCACTTATCGATGTGCTCCACGAAAGAATCGGTGACCGGAAAATTCCCCTGTTCCACCTGAATCATCTGGTGGATGCGGCCCCGCGGCGAATCGGCCTCAAGATTCCACAGGCGATAGGTGGGGCAGGCGTTGAGGCACAGCCCGCAGTGAATGCAGCGCGCGTAATCCTCGTAAACCGGATGCAAGCCTGGAATAGTGGCTGACGTCATATTTCTCGATCGCTCATCCATGATAAGGCCGGCGATAAGCGCCGCGACGAATGCCGCCGCGGCAGAAGGCTGCGCTAGACTCCTGAAACAAATCGCCCTGGCGCGAAGATATTTTGCGGATCGAAAGCGTCTTTGACCCGGCGGAGAAGGCCCGCATCGGGAGCCGCGGGACCCCAAACGCTGGCGGTGTGCTTCAGCTCCACGGGACAAAACAAGATGCAGGCGTGGCCGTTTCGCGAGGCGGCGTAGTTGAACACTTTGGAAGAAATGTGAGTGAGCGCCGTGACTGTCTCCTCATCTGAATTCGATGGCTCGAGTGCGAAATAAAGTGGGCCGGAGGCCTGCACGAAAAGCGAAGACGGGATCGAGAAGCGCGCCGCTAGTTCACGCAGGCGAAATACATCGGCTGTAAATGCCGGCAAAGCGCTGATTCTGAAAATCGTCGCAATGGCAGAAGAGCGTGCCAGGTTAGCGAGTAATTCTCGCAGAGATGCGCCGAGCGCCCTGGCGGCGTCATCTTCCCGCAGAAAATAGCTCTCGGCTTTGCACTCCTGGGCGAATTTCGTCAGATCGGTAGTGTAGCGTTGCAGAACGGAGTCGTCGCCTTCGAATCCGACGCAAACCTGCCACTGCGCAGGCGGTGACGCATCGCGGCTGTGAAGCGATGTCGCGACGCGGGCCGCCGCTTCCGCTGACAGAATATGAAACGACGCGGGAGACAACGGAGATTTGGCAATTAAGGATTGGAATTCGATTACAGACTCCACCGATGGAAAATTGGCAACCAACTGGCCGTGTCTTCGCGGCAAGGGAAAGGTGCGGAAATTCAGCCGCGTAATCGCTGCAAGTGTGCCCAGTGAGCCGATCAGCAGTTTGTGCAGATCATATCCGGTAACATTTTTCACCACGCGGCCACCGCTTTTGGTGAGTGCGCCCGCGCCATTCACAAATTCCGCGCCCAATAGAAAATCACGCGCTGAACCGTAGGAACCGCGCAGCGAAGAAGCGAGTCCGGCCGCTATCGCGCCACCAACAGTGCTTTCTTCAAAAAACGGAACGGCCAGGGGCAGAAATTGTTGTTGCCGAGCGAGTTCTTCATTCAATTTCGCAAGACTCATGCCGGCGTCCACACTGAGAGTGAGGTCGGCCGGGTCGTAGTAGGCGATTCGATTCAGCGCAGTGACTTCCAGCGCGAGATCATAGCGCTGCGGAGGCATCCCTATGCCTGATTTTGTTCCGTTGCCGAAGGGAATGAGGGCGAGTCCGTGGGCCCTGGCGAAACCCACAACTTCTGCAATCTGCTCGGCGGATGCGGGGCGCACCACTGCACAGGGAATCACGCCGTCCACCGCATAATTTTCGCGCGAAGCCTCATCCGCAGTGACGCCGGCCGCGCCGAGCATGGATTCCAGTCCAGCGACGACGGTATCTACGGAAACGCTCACAGTGGATTTGCCAGCACGGCGGCCTGGCCCCGTAGAGAAATTTCTCCGCACCCTTTATTGAGCGGAAACATCTTGCCAGGATTGAGGGCGCTTAGCGGATTGAAGGCATCGTGAACGCGCCGCATCAGCGCGAAATCGTCATCGGAAAACAGCAGCGGCATCAGTTCGCTTTTCTCCATGCCGATGCCGTGCTCGCCGGTTAGCGCCCCGCCAATCTCCACACAGTAACGGATGATTTCGGCGGAAGCTTGGACGGCCTTTCCATACTGAAGTGGATCCCGGGGATCAAAAAGTACAATGGGATGCAGGTTGCCGTCGCCGGCATGAAAAATGTTTCCGATGCGGAAATCATATTTTTCCCCAATTTCCTGAATGCGGCGGAGAGCCTGCGGAATTTTCGAGCGCGGAATCACGCCGTCCAGGGTGTAGTTGCTGGGCGCCAGGCGACCCATAGCCCCGAAAGCGTTTTTGCGGCCTTTCCAAAGTAGATCGCGCTCAGCGGCATCGCGGGCGACGCGAACTTCCCGCGCATGATGTAGGCGGCAAACTTCTTCGACGGCGGCAGCCTGAGACGCAACAACTTCGGCGAGGCCTTCGAGTTCAAGTAACAGGACGGCGCCGCTGTCCCGTGGAAACCCTGCGTGAATGAAATCCTCCACGGCGCGCAGCGTCCAGCCGTCGAGCATTTCGCAGGCCGCGGGAGTGATGGCCCGCGCGGTGATGTGCGCGACGGTTTCGGAAGCGTCATCTACCGTTTCGAATATCGCCAGCAGGGTTTTTATGCTTTCCGGCTTGCGCAAAAGCCTCACGGTGATTTCGGTGATCAGCGCGAGCGTGCCCTCCGAACCGACCAGCAGTCCCGTGAGATCGTAACCTTGCGAATCGCCGTGGCGTGTGCCTACGCGGCAAACTTCTCCGTCGGGCAAAACCAGTTCCAGCGCGGTTACATGATTGCTGGTGACGCCGTATGCCAGCGTGTGCGGACCGCCGGCATTTTCTGAAACGTTGCCGCCGATGGTGCAGGATTTCTGGCTGGAAGGATCGGGCGCGAAATACAGGCCGGCGTTTTCCACGGCGCGGGTCAGTTCGTAATTGACCAAACCGGGCTGCACCACGGCACGGCGATTTTCGAGATCAAGCTCCAGAATGCGATTCATGCGCGCGAAGTTGATCATGATTCCGCCGTTGCGCGCTAAAGCGCCGCCGGAAAGTCCCGTTCCCGCCCCGCGCCCCACAATGGGGACGTTGTGCTGCGCGGCAAGCTTGACGACGAGAGCGACCTCGTCGGTGGTGGATGGGAAAACTACCGCGCCGGGACGCCCTTTTTCAACCGAGCCGTCGTACTCATAAAGAAGCAAATCCTCGGGGCGATGCAGTACGCTGCCCGTCCCCAGGATGCTTTCCAGACCGCGGATAATCTGCTTGTTCATTATCAAAAGGAGGTCTTCGCCCACTATAGTGAGACATGCGCCGCGTACGCAATGGACACGTGCACGGGCGTGTCAAAGCTGTGTTAGTGTAAATTTTCCAGCCAAAAAGAGGAGCGAATGCCCCGAGCCAAGATTTTTGCCACCCGGCCACTCTTTGACGAGGCCCGTCAAATCTTGCAGCAAAAATGCGAGGTTGAATACTGGTCGAAACCCGAGCGCATTTCTCGCGAAGAACTTTTCGCGCGCGTAAAAGATCGGCAGGGCCTGGTTTGTCTGCTGACCGAACGCATTGACGACGCGTTGTTGCAGGGCGCGCCGAAATTAAAGATCGTCGCGAACGTAGCAGTGGGCTTCGACAACATTGATGTGCCCGCTTGTACCAAGCGCGGCGTGGCGGTGACCAACACCCCTGGGGTGCTGGACGAAACGACGGCTGATTTTGCGTGGACACTGATGATGGCGGTGGCCCGCCGGTTGGGTGAAGGCGAAACTCTGGCGCGATCTGGAAACTGGAAGGGCTGGGATCTGGATCAGCTGGTGGGCGCCGACGTTTACGGGAAAACGCTGGGGCTGGTGGGATTTGGCCGCATCGGGCGTGCGATGGCCCGCAGAGCGGCTGGATTCAATATGAAAGTCTTGTACAGCGATCTGCAGCGCGCCGAAGAGTCCGTTGAAAAAGAGCTGCACGCAGAGTATCGCGACTTCAACACCCTGCTGGCGGAATCGGATTTCGTCAGTGTGCACGTGCCGTTATCGGAAGAAACACGCGGGCTGTTCGAAGCTGCGAAATTCTTCAGGATGAAACCTACGGCGTACTTGATCAACACTTCACGCGGCTCGGTGGTGGACGAAGCGGCGCTGGTACACGCGCTCGAAAGCAAAAAAATTGCGGGCGCGGCGCTGGACGTTTATGAAAATGAGCCATTCATCCACCCGGGGTTGAAGCGCGCGAACGTGGTGCTGGCGCCGCATATCGCGTCCGCCTCCTTGGAAACGCGGAGTAAAATGGCGCGCATCGCGGCGGAAAATGTGAAAACCTTTTTTGAGAACAAACGGCCGCCCAACATTCTGAATCCTGAAGTTGTGAAATCGGCCTGAACAGAACGATAATCCCCGCATGGGGGATTTGAAGCAGCCGCCTTCGCAGGACTCGACTTTGAAGCAGTTGGCCTGCCGTATTTTCCACGCCACTTTAAATGTAATAGACATCCCACGCGCAATGCAACGAAGGGTTTACTGCGAGCATGGTTGGTTGCTGCGTTGCGGTGATGAAATTGCCCTCGACCTGCGTCAATTTTCTTCATTTCGCGTAATTGCGGTCGGTAAAGCTGCCCGTGCCATGCTCGATGGCCTGAAGCTGTGCCTGCCCGCAAATATTTCTTTCGCGGGGATTGTTTCCTCGCCCACCGCACCTAAGCCCGCCCACGCCGGCGTTCAATATTTCATCGGCGGGCATCCCGTCCCTAACGAAGACAGCTGGCGCGCGGCTGAGGCCATTTTGAAAATGCTGGCGGCCTGTGATGAGCACACCCTGGTGTTTTTCCTGGTCTCGGGTGGAGGATCGGCGACCGTGGAGTTGCCCCTCGAGCCGCGATTCAGCCTGGCAGACATGCAGCAGGCGCATCGCGCACTGGTGCATTGCGGCGCACCGATTGACGATATCAACGCAGTACGCAAGCACATTTCCGCGGTGAAAGGTGGACGCCTGGCGCACGCAGCGGGACGCGCTACCAAAATAACTTTGGCGATAAGCGATGTTCCTGCCGGGAAAGAATCGGCACTGGCCAGCGGCCCGACTCTGCCGGACCCGACGACCTGGGCGGACGTGCGGAGAGTGATGGACGAATATTCTTTGCGCGAAAAATTCCCAGACGGAATATCGCGGTGGATTGACGAAGGCAAAATAAAGGAGACACCCAAGCCGGGCGAGTCTGCATTTCACAATGCACATTTCTCGTTGCTGCTGGGGCAGGACGGCTTGTTTCATCCTGCACACGGCGTGGCGGAAGCAGCCGGCTGCATAACCTGTTGTGACAATGCGACTGATGACTGGCCGGTGGAGCGCGCCGCGGAATATTTACTGTCGCAACTTGAAGAATTGCGCGCAGCCAATCCTTCCAGGCGGGTGGCGGTGATTGCGGATGGTGAGGTCAGCTCGCCGGTGACCGGAAACGGAGTCGGCGGCAGAAATGCCGCTTTCGTGCTTGCATGCGTCGAGAAAATCGCCGGTCAGCGTATTGCGGTGTTGAGCGCCGGGACGGATGGGATCGACGGGAACAGCCCCGCCGCCGGCGCGGTGGCCGACGGCCATTCGCTGGCGCGCGCGCAGGCCGCAGGATTGATTATCAGCGATGTCTCTAAACGCAGTGATGCGTATACCTTTTTCAATCAGCTGGATGATGCAGTGATTACCGGGCCGACCGGAAATAACTTGCGAGATTTGCGCATACTGATTGCCGAGCCGTAAAGTAGCCGACAGTCAGCCGCAGATGCCAACGTTACGGCTTGGTCGGCAAACGCGTTTCCATAGCTTTCAACCGGTCGTTCATTTCCTCAAGAAGATGTTCGAGTTTCTCCAGCCGGTCCGCCACCATTGACCCGCGTTTGTCGCCGCCAGCTGGAGCGCCGTCGGCACTCTCGTCATCATCATCGTCATCGGCGGCTTGCGTGTGAGCATCGGGCTTGGCGTTCGCAGGCCGTTTCAACTTGGCAATCTGCCCCTTGATCGTCGGCGTCATTTCGATGCTCAGGTCGTTGCTTTTCAACATTTCTTCCAGCGCCGGAATCGCGGACGAATCACCGCGGTTTCCCAGCGCGAAAAGTGCGGCCATGCGCACTGGAAAGTGCGGCTCCGAAAGATAGGAAGCGATCTGCTTGGTGATTTCTTTGTTGTCTTTCTGCAAGCGGGCCAGGCTGGCGATCGCGGCTTCACGAGTGGGCATGGGCTTTCCGATGACTGTCCATTCACGCAACACCGGTACCGCCTTGTCATCACCCAGTGGGCCCAGCGCGCGCAGTGCGGCGTTGCGCAAAATATCGTCAGGTGAATCGGATGTGATGGCCGCATTCAAAACCGTAAGCGCATCGGGCGATTTCAATTTGCCCAAGGCCTGCAATGCGGAGGAGCGTGCGCGGTATGAGCTGTCCTGTCCAGCGACGACTTGCAGTCGCGCGGAAACATCTTTATCGTCCTTGAAATTTCCCAGCGCCGTTACGATGCGCGCGCGCAGCCACGGCTCTTTGGCGGCATCGAGGGCCGCGAGAACTTTTTTCGCGGCGATCGGGCCGCCTAGAGAGCCGAGGCTATCGGCGGCGGTAGCGCGGACGCCCCACGCCTGATCATTGATGGCCGCCTCGCCCAGCGCAGCGATGACGTCGTCATTTTTCTCCTTGAAGGTCTTCAATGCCACGGCCGCATCGGCGCGATCCGCAAGCTCCGCGGCATTTTTCAATTGATACAGCCACTCTTTTTTGTCTTTGTGAAATTCGGCGGTCTTCAGAATGTGACCGCCTTTATCGAACAGCACCATCAGCGGCATGGAGCTGGCCGGCAGCGAAAATGTTTCCGCTTGCTTGGCGACCACGATGGGGTACAGATGCGCGCCCGCGGCGGTGGTGATTTCCACGTCGACCGGCATCCGAAAGAGACCGACGCGGCCTTCGACCTGCTGAGTCTGTTTCACCGTCAGCGCTACTTGATGTTTGCTGTCGTCGTAGGTGTAGGCCAAGTCATATTTCGGAGCGCCCGCTCCGTAAACCCACTGGTTGAAAAATTGCTGCACGCTGGCGTAGGTAGTTTCCTCCACCGCCTTCACGAAATCCGCCGTGACCACATTTTTGCCGCGATTTACTTCCAGGTAGTGTTTCAGCGCGCGATTGAAGCGCTCTTCGCCCAACTGCCGGCGCAACATGTACAGCACCCACCCGCCTTTGTTGTAGACGTTCTGATCAAATTCGCCGGAGTCGTCGAAATCGTGGCGAACAATAGGACGCTTATATAGCTGCGCCTGCGCAAACCACTGGCGCGCGCTGGACCAGCGATCATAGGCGACCTGATCCCTGGGAAAATGGGCTTCGGCCCAGACCGTTTCACCAAATGTCGCAAAGCCTTCGTTGAGCCAAATGTCGCCCCAGTCTTTGCAGGTGACCAGATCCCCAAACCACTGGTGCGCCAGTTCGTGAGAAATTAAATCATCTTCTCCGGTGGCGTACTCGGGCGCCAGCTTGGGGTGTTGCAGCGACGAGCTGGTGTTCGTTGTAGCGCTGGAATTTTCCATGCCACCGGCGATGAAGTCGTCCACCATGACCTGCGCATATTTTTCCCAGGGATAATCCACGCCAAAAGTCTTGTTGAAGGTTTCAACCATTTGCGGAGTGCGGCCGTAATTTATCGGCAAACGATCTCCGCGACCCTTGGGCGCGTAATACGTGAGCGGTAAGCCCTTGAAGGCATCCTTTACTTCGTCAAATTCTCCGGCGACTACGGTGATGAGATACGTAGAGCTGGGCACGGATTCCTTCCACGTCCACGTCTTCATCCCGTTGGCGGCATTCGTGATGCCCATCAGTTTTCCGTTGCCCACCGTCAGCCACGAAGCCGGCACTGTCAGCACTGTTTCGGTGGTCAAGCGGTCATTGGGATAATCGTAGGTCGGCAGGTAGTACCGGGTATCTTCCGACTCGCCCTGCGACCAGATCTGGCGCGGCCGGTCGGGATAGTCCTTGTCCGGCAAAATAAAATACAACCCCTTGCTGGGCTTGCCGTCGTAGTGAATGTCTATTTCAAATTTGCTTCCGGCTTTGCCCGCTGTGACCGGGACGATTAATTTGTCGGCGGTGGTTTCGAATTTGGCGGCCGCCTTATTCACCGTCACGCTCTGAATCGTCAGCCCCACGGAGTCGAACGCAATTTTAGAAACATCGTCATGCAGCGTTGCAACGCTGTGAATGACTTCGCCGATGACTTTTTTCTGGTCCACGTCAAAGCGCAATATAATTTTGGAGTGTTGCAAATCATAGTCGCGGCTACGCGCATAAGGTTCATCCGCTCGACCAGAAAACGCGACACTAACAATGAGGATGACGCCGGCCAACAGCCGTCGGGTAACGCGCAGGCGCGAAACTGGAAGATGAGGTACATTTCCTATTGAACATGGTTTCATTGGCGCTCTTTCCATGGGGCGATAATTTATAAAATCGTTTCCGTTTTGAGAATCGAGTGGCCCGCGTTGCGCAAAGCCGCGGCGGCGGCCTTCAAATCATTCGACTGCACCAGCAGGTAGTCGGTGTCGAACGTGGAAATCGTAAATACACTGATGCCTTTGTGGGCCAGAGGTGTGACCAGGCAAGCCAGCACGCCCACCACCGATAAGTCAAAAGGGCCATGAACCTTCATCACCCGCCAGTTGACGATGGCCGAATGCAAATCGCCGGGAACGCGGTCCGTTTCGGCGACGATGGAGAGCTCCGCGTCGGTGCGCGTAACTGACAAAAATTCGCCGCCGTTGGCCCAGGCGGGCACCGCAGTATCCGCGGCAAACTTGCAAACGGTAAAAAGTTTCGGAAGGATGGAAATTGTTAATGTGTGTTTGGCGTCGGACATTGAGCTATAGCAGGCTCCTGACGATGCCGCCATCGATCGCGATGGAAGTGCCGTTCACATAGCTGGCGCGCTCGGAAGCCAGAAAAGCTACCACTGCCGCAAATTCTTCAGGCGTGCCCAAACGTCCCGCGGGGATCTGCTTCTCCCAACCGGCATAAATTTCCTCAGACTTCGCGCCGGTGCGTCCGGAAATGGCTTCGACCAGTTCACTGAGCCGATCGGTGCGCGTGTAGCCGGGGCAAACGTTATTCACGGTGATGCCGTGCGCGCCATATTCATTGGCCAAAGTCTTGGCCAGTCCGGTGACCGCTGAGCGAATAGAGTTGGAAAGCAGCAAGCCATCGACCGGCGTTTTGACGGTATACGACGTAATGGTAATGAAACGCCCCCAATTGTTTTTTTTCATGCGCGGCAATGTTTCGCGCGCGAACGAAACGCAGCTCATCAGCAACAGATCGACAGCCGCTTTCCAGTCTTCGTTGCGAGTGTCCGCAAACAGCTTAGACGGAGGCCCGCCGGAATTGGTGATGCAAATATCCAGTCTCCCGAAGCGCGTTTCCACGGCGGCAACAAAGTCGGCAACCGCTTTGGGGTCAGTGACATCGAGTGCCTGAGGGAAGACTTCTCCGCCATGGGCGCTGCGGATCTGTGCCGCCGCGGCCTGCAGATTACCCGCGGTGCGCGCGCAAATCGCCACGATGGCCCCTTCCCGGGCGAGTTCATTGGCAACGGCAAAGCCCAGTCCCGAACTGGCGGCGGCCACGATGGCGACGCGGCCTTTGAGTCCCAAATCCATGCGCACCCCCGAATGTTTATCATCTCAGCTAAACGGATTCGCGGGCAACGCCGCCGGCACGCAGTGGACCTGCAGGAGGACTGGCGCATCGGAACGTGCCTGCGGAACATCTAAAGCTGCGTTACTATAATCATGTTGGCTGCCGATATTTCAACGGCGCGGAGACAGATATGAGCGAAATCGCCACGTTTGGAGCAGGTTGCTTCTGGGGAGTCGAAGAAACGTTTCGCAATGTGCCCGGCGTAATCGACACGACTGTCGGCTATTCGAATGGCCACACCGTGAACCCGACATATAAAGATGTGTGCACCGACGAGACCGGGCACGCCGAAGTCGTGCAAGTGGAATTCGACTCTGCGAAAGTTTCCTTTGATCAGTTGCTCGACGTTTTCTGGAAGGCCCATGACCCTACGCAGGTGAACCGCCAGGGTCCGGACTTCGGCGCGCAGTATCGCACCGCCATCTTCTTTCATTCGCCGGAGCAGGAAGCTGCCGCCAGGAAATCCCTGGCCGCGCAAAACGCCAGCGGAAAATTTAAAAAACCCCTGGCCACCGAGATCACTGCCGCCGGGCCCTTCTATCGCGCCGAAGAATACCACCAGAAATATCTGCAGAAGCGCGGCGCGCCCTCCTGCCACTCTTAGTCTGCGCGGAAGTTTTTGCAGAAGCTCGACATGGTCTGCAGTGCAGGTGCAGAGGTCGCCCGGATACGCCTGATAATCCGATTCACCCAGTCGGGTGCCGGGTTCGCTTAGTTCCGGGCAGGAAAATTATCTGTAATAATCGACCGTGAGCACGATGCGCAAACGGTTGCTCTCCGGCAAAATAAGCCCTCATCAAAAGTTTCCTGATGTCCAATTGGTTATACCAGTTCTTAAGATATACAATGCGGCACGGCGTCGCCTTCTAACTAGCGACAGGACCGTCATGACGCAAGACCACCGGCTCTCTCGCATGGCTTCGTTTCTCTTGCCAATGGTTATCTTTCTTTCATTCCCCCAAAACCTTCGCTCCAATCCTCAAACCACTCCCGCGCCAACCGCATCCTCGACCACCGCGCGGGAGCAGCCTCAGGTGATTCGCACCGCTACCAGGCTTGTCCAGGTAACCGTGGTCGTGCAAGACAAGCACGGCCAGCCGGTGACCGGTTTAAACGAAAGGAGCTTCACTCTGTTCGACAATGGCAAACCGCAGAAAATAGCATTTTTTTCCACCAACGCTTCGGCCCCAGTCCATCCTCACACGTTGCCTGCAAACACCTTCACCAATCGTGCCGATCTGCAGGGACGCGAACCGGGCGCCACGACTGTTATTCTTTTCGATGCTCTGAATACCGCGTTCGAAGATCAGTCTCGGGCGCGCGAGCAGGTCTTGCGTTTCCTGCAATCGTTCAATTCCCACGATCATGTCGCGGTTTTCGCGCTCACCAATAATCTTTTGTTGCTTCACGGATTCACAGAAGACGCCGGCGCTCTTGCCAATTCCGTCAACCGTTTCAGCCCGCGGCTGCTGGCGTCGTTCGATGCTTCGCACCCCTCGAATTTTGACGTTCCGGCACTCGCCAACGACCCCTTCTTTAAAAGTTTTGAGAATCACGTCAACAATGCCAATGGCGAGATCGCTGACGCCCGGGTCGCGGACCGTTTTCGCATTACCTACGCCGCGCTGGAGTCTATCGCCGAATACGTCGCCACCGTGCCCGGCCACAAAAGTCTCGTGTGGGTTTCCGGCGGTATCCCCATTCAGATCGGTGTCGAAAACATCGGTGTTCCGGACCGTGATTATTTCGACCTTGAGAATTCCGGCTTGCCCGGTTCCGGCGATTTGAGCAGCCTTGGGCGTGCGCTCAATCGCGCCAACATGGCTATTTATCCCGTGGACGCACACGGCATTGACGGCGATGATTCGCAGGGCGGTTTTTCCATGCGCCAGAATCAGCGCGACACTTTTCGCGTCCTCGCGGATAAAACCGGCGGGAAAGCTTTCTCACTGTTCCCCTCAACAAACTTCTCTAGTAGTCGCTCCGCGTTCGTCGACGATATCAACTTTCCGCTCAGCAACTTTCTTAGGGCTTTTTAATCATTCCCTTCAAACGTTTTTTTGCGCCTGAAAATCCACACGCGATTCTCGCTGACCGCTTCTCGATCAGTGAATGACGGAATGAGCCAGTTCGGGATTGCGTCCCGATAAAGTCCACGTGTGACCGCGGGGTTTCCGCAAAGAACGGCCATCCATGCCGCAATGCCCGTTAAAACCATGTGAATACCGGTGGCAGGGCGTTTGCATTAGACATCGCGCTGCGCCGTGTCTCGCAGTTCGCCGCGCACAATCCGCGGCCTCCCGTTCATGCATGAGTCAGCCAGGAGTCACACCAGTCCATGTTCAACGCCTGCTCGCTCCGGAACTCATTAAAAGTTTCCTTATCTTCGCGCGACCGCCGCTTCATCACCGCACGACATCGCATCACTAGTACGCTTCGCTGCACCGCACTCGCGATTTTGGCGGCCTTGCTCCTTGCGGCCTGGCCAATTTCCGGACACGCGCAAAGCGTGGTGAGCACCGTCGCGGCAGGCACCAATCCCGGTCCACTGGTGGAAAATCCCCTGACCAACCGGGTTTACGTGGCCAGCTTCCAGGACAACACCGTCAAAGTGTACGACGGCGCTGCTGACCTGTTGGTCGCCACGCTGGCGGTCAATGGTCCCGGCGCGCTGGCTGTCAATGCGGCCACCAATAAAATTTATGTGGCGAACACCAACAGCAACACTGTGACGGTGATTGATGGGCTCACTAACGTCGTCTCCACGCCGATCGCGGTAGGTACCACTCCGGTTGCGCTGAGCGTGAATCCTGTTACCGACATGATTTACGTAGGCAATCAATCCAGCAACGACGTGTCCGTCATAGACGGCGCCAGCGATACAGTTGTGGTCACGCTCACCGCGGGTAGCAGTCCGCAAATAATTGGCGTTAACACCGTCACCAATAAAATTTACGTGGTGAACAATCTGGCCGGTACGGTCACGGTGATTGACGGTTCCACGGCCCCGCAAAGTGTGATTGCCACCGTCGCGGTGGGAACCAACCCGCTTTCCATCGGTGTGAATCAAGTAACCAATTTTATTTATGTTGCAAATTCAGGCAGCAACACCGTCACAGTCATCGACGGCTCCCAGAACACGACCCTCTCAAATTTGACCGTGGCTACCGGTGCCCAGCCGCGGACCTTGGCCGTGAATCCGGTCACCTCGAAGATTTACGTCGCCAACCACAATTCGAATACCGTTACGGTGATCGACGGATTTCAGAACACCACCCTCTCGAACCTGACCATCAATGTCGGATTGACGCCGGTCTTCGTGGCTGTGAATCCGACCACCAACCAGATTTATGTAGCCAATCACACCAGTTGCGGCGTCGCAGGCACGCTTTCAGTGATTGATGGCTCGCTCAACTCCACCGCCGGCACTTCCACCGTGTCCTATCCCGCAGGAGCGTTTCCGGTCGCCCTGGCAGTCAACCCCGTCACCAACCAGATTTACTCCGCCAATCAGAGCAGCAACGACATGACCGTATTCGCGGGGGCCACGAATCTGACTGCCACCGTCGAAGTGGGCAGCAGTTCGCAGGTTAACGGCACGTCTATCGCCGCCAATCCCGCTACCAACAAAATTTACGTTCCCAATTCCTTTTCGAACACCGTGACGGTAATTGATGGCGCCACCAACGGCACCTCAACAATCAGCACGGGAATCGGCACCATTCCGAACAATGTTGCCGTCAACCCGGTAACCAACATGATTTACGTCACGAACCTCGCCGACGCCACTGTCTCGGTCATCGACGGTTCCGACGACACGGTCATCGCAGTGGTAACCGTCGGGTCCAGCTCGCAGGTCAATCGCACCTCCATCGCGGTGAATCCGGTAACCAATAAAATTTATGTGCCCAATTCCTTTTCCAATACTGTTTCGGTGATTGATGGCACGGATAACTCGGTCACCACCATCGCCGACGGTATCGGCGCCATCCCCAACGCCGTGGCCATCAATCCGGTCACCAACAAAATCTACGTAACCAACCTGGCAGACGCCACGGTGTCGGTGATTGACGGGCTCTCCGGCACGGTCGCTGACGTGGTAGCGACCGGCAGCAGCTCGCAGGTGAACGGATCGTCCATCGCGGTAAATCCCGCGACCAATAAAATTTACGTACCCAATTCTTTTTCGAACACGGTGACCGTGATAGACGGCACCACTGACGCCACCACTACCATCGTTGACATGGTCGGAATAATTCCCAACAACCTTTCCATCAACCCCGTTACCAACGCCATCTATGTCACCAATCTCGCCGATGCCACCGTCTCCGTTATCGACGGTTCCACCGACACGGTAAGGGCCGTCGTGACCGTAGGCAGCAGTTCCCAGGTAAACCGCACCTCCATCGCAGCGAATCCGGTAACCAATAAAATTTACGTGCCTAATTCTTTTTCGAACACCGTGACGGTAATTGATGGCGCAACCAACACCACCACAACGGTGACCCCGGGCACCATTTCCAACGCCTTGGCCATCAATCTGGCCACCAACAAAATTTATGTGACCAACCTGGCCGATTCCACAGTCACCGTAATTTCCGAAGAGCAGCAGCAGTTTCTACCGTTAATTACCGCCATCGCCCCGCTGCCAGGAAGTGTTTCCGAAACATCCACGCCAATTTTTACCTTCACGCCCGACTTTTTTCTGCCGGTCGTAGCCTTTGCCGTCCGCAGTGCGTCCTTGCCCTTTAGTCCTTCGGCCCAGAAAGTTTATTTCCAACTGGATACCTGGGAAGGACCCTGGATCGCGACCACCCCCGGGGGCATAGCACCCGGAATTGTTCACTCTCCAATCCCCAATATCCCATCGTCGCCAACCTTCACTGGCCTTTCCCCAACGCTGCGGCAAGGCACGCATGTGGTTTACGCCTTCACGACCGACGGCCAGGAATCCACTTCCACAGGACTGGCGCAGCAATTCATCGGGCAGATCGCCGCCGAGGTTTTCACCGTAATCCTGCCGGGCAGTGCCACCGATCTCGAGGTGGATAATAATCCGGCCGCTGCGGGACAAACCGTCACGTTCACAGCCGCGGTAGATAGCAAATTTGACGGCACGCTGACCGGCACCGTGGCGTTTTACGATGGCGGCACGCTGCTCGGCTCTGGAACAGTCACCGCCGGGACCGCCACGTTTGCAACCACGGCATTGCCGTTGGGTTCGCACTCCATCACCGCGGTGTACAGCGGCGATGCCAATTTCGGAGGCAGCACCTCCACAGTCTTGACGGAAGTCATCCTCGCCAGCAATCCAATTCCTGCCGCAACTTCGCTCTCTCCAACTTCCGCTACTGCCGGCGACGCGCACTTTTACTCTGACCATCAATGGGAGCAATTTTGTAGCCGGGTCCATCGTGCGGTGGAACGGCGTGGATCTCACCACCACTTTTGTGAGCGCTACGCAACTGACAGCTTCCGTTTCCATGGGCGACGTCAGCTCGGCGGGCACCGCTACTGTCACGGTATTTAATCCTGCGCCGGGAGGTGGCACGTCCGGCGGTCTGACCTTCACCATCAACAATCCTGTGCCGGTGCTCACTTCCATTTCCCCATCCACCGCGGTAGGCGGGGGACCTGGCTTCACGCTGACCGTGAACGGCAGCAACTTTGTAAGCGGCTCGGTGGTGCAGTGGGGAGGCTCGGCGCGGACGACCACCTTCATTAGCAGCACGCAGTTGACGGTCGCGATACCCGGCAGCGACTTGCTGGTATCGGAGGGCGTTGGAGTGTTCGTTTTTAACCCGCTCCCGGGCGGCGGCACTTCGGTGAGCGGGGCGACCTTCACGGTCACCGTGCCGGTACCGGTGTTGACGTCCATAGCACCCAGCTCGGCGGCAGCGGGTTCGCCGGGCTTCACAATGACGTTAACCGGCACCTCGTTCATCAGTACTTCCGTCGCCCGATGGGACGGCGCTGATCTGACCACCACGTTCGTGAGCGCCACGCAACTTACGGCCTTGGTGCCCAGTGGAGACATTCTCACCGTCGGGAGCGCTTCGGTTGCAGTGTTCAACCCTGTGGGGGCAGCGCAAATCGTCAAAAATAAAATCCACCCGCATGGCGGCGGACCCAGCGGCCAGACCTCCAACGCGCTGACCTTCACGATCACCGCGGAGAACCCCACTCCCGTCGCCAGCTCTTTGTCGCCGGCTTCCGTGAGCGCGGGCGGACCGGCCTTCACAATTGCCGTAACTGGCAGCAACTTTGTCAGTGGCGGGACCATTCTGTGGAATGGCGTGGCCCTGACCACCACCTTCGTGAACTCCACGGAACTTACCGCCATCGTTCCAGCCGGGGATTTCAGCGCTCCCGGTACCGCGTTAGTAACCGTTTCGAATCCCACGCCGGGTGGCGGCGTTTCCGGCGCCTTGACGGTCACCTTCACTTCGATCATAACCACCACAACCCTGACGGTCTCCCCGGCTCCCCCGGTGGCCGGACAACCCATCACCTTCACCGTTACCATTTCTCCCGCGCCCAGCGGTGGGAGCAACGGCACCGTAAATATTTTTGATGGCGCAACCTCACTGGGCACCGCGGCGGTGAATTCTTCCGGCGTGGCTACGTTCACGGTCAGCTCTTTGGCAACCGGCGACCACAGCATCACGGCAGTCTTTTCCGGCAGTGCCAGTTCCGCAGGTTCTGCATCCGTGGCGGTCACCTTCACCTTATCCGGTGCGGCCAGCTTTGCGGTCATCGCGCCAACCACCCGGTTTACATTGATTGAGGGCAGCTCCGTAAGTATCCCCATCACCGTGCCACCCGTCGGGGGAGCATTCAACAGTTCCGTAATCATGTCCGCCACCGGCCTGCCTCCTGGCGCAACCGCTGCTTTCAATCCCGCGGCTGTCACGCCCGGCACCACCACCGGCGCACCTACGGTGCTCACCATTCAATTGCCCAAATCGTTCGCAGGGATCCCTGCCGCGCCGCATCTGCCATTGCCGCTCGCACCGATCGCCTTGCTCACTTTCGGGCTTACAGCTTTCGGACTGCTCTTCACTCGCCGTTTTGAGTGTGTGCAGCCAAGGTTTATCCGCCTGGCATTCGCTACCGCCGCACTCGCGGGGGCGGTCATGTTATTCGCGGGCTGCAACGGCGGGCTTTCAACCGGGGCACGCGCCCCAGTGGGAACTTACGTGGTGGTCATCACCGGCACCAGTGGCGCGCAACATGTTTCCACTTCCGTGACGCTGGTGGTGGACTGATGGCTCTCCCGGAAGGATCATTGAAATTGTGGAAAGTTTTGCAACCCGTCGCGGTGCTGGCATTCGCGATGGCCTGCTGCTCGCTATTCCTGGTAACTGCGCAGGCTCAGGACCTTCCGCAAGTAGACGTGGGAATTGATTACAACTACGTGCGCACCAACGCGCCGCCCGGCGGATGCGGCTGCATCGCGCTGCACGGCGCCGACGGCTGGGTGGCGTTCCACTTCACGCACTCCATCGCCATCGTCGGGCAAGTCAGTGGGCAGCACGCCTCCAACATTGAAGGCACCGGTGCGGACCTCACCTTCACGTCCTTTCTGGCCGGTCCGCGCTACAGCTTCAATGTGACGCGCCGAGTCGTGCCCTTCGCGCAAGTTTTATTCGGCGGCGCGCACGTCAGCGGCAGCCTTCCGGGAGCTTCTCTCGTCGGCTCTTCCAACGCTTTCGCCATGACCATCGGCGGCGGCTTCGACATTGGCTTGAGCCCCCACTTCGCCGTTCGCGCCGCGCAGCTCGATTACTTCATGACTCGCTTCCCCAACGGTATAAACGACCGCCAGAACAATCTGCGTCTCAGCGCCGGCATCGTCCTGCGTTTCTAACATCGGGATTGGACGGCGCGGCAACTCTGCCGCCCTCACAAATCCTTTGCGCGGGGAAGTGCCCGCGGGGCGCCAGGCCACAAGCACGAGACACGATAAGGATGATATCGTCGTGGCGGCGCGTCTCCTGGTTGTCCCCGTCGGTTTGCCACATTTTTAGAAAAGAGGAATTCATGAAAGCGCTCAAGGCGACTCTAGCCGTGATGTGTTTCACCATCTGTGTAGCAACAGCCGTGCACGCTCAGGAAAGAATGCGGACAGGCATGTGGGAGAACACCGTGACCGGCCATGGCCAGACCGCTACGCGCAGTCACTGCTACAAGCCCGCGGATGCCGCCGCGTCAAATGGATCACCAGCGGCAATCCGCGCAGAGGTGGAAAAAGCTCTGGCGAAAAGCGGTGCTTGTACCCTAAAGGATTTCAAGCTGGAAGGTAGCACCATGACCCAGACGATGGTCTGCGGAAACAGCACCCTGGTAAACGAGACCAAATTTCACGGCGGCGACAGCTTCGAGACCACCATCACCCGCACAGCAGATGGAGTTACCACGGTGTCCCAGATCAAAGGCCGGCGAACCGGTGATTGCAAGCCGGTAGAGTGAAAGGCAGCAGCACCGCATAACATTCGATAGTCTTCGCGTCCCTGCAGCCAGCCAAAACCGGCGGGAATCTTGTGCAAATGCAAAGACCCAGTACGGGCCCCTAGGCCAGATCGGCCTGGAATCGCCGGAATGGCGCGATTAATGCACGCTTCTGACCGGTTGGACCCGGCTCCCGTGTACCCGTATTACCACTGGTGTTAGTCTAAAATCGCATGGATCGCACGTACGACATTTTCGAGCGCTTCGCCGATGGCACCATGCTCTGGAAATCGTCGGTTGTTGGTCACGATGCGGCGGTACTTAAGTTGAAGGCCATGGCGCAGCAAGGTCCAAATGAGTTTCGATTGATGCATATCGCCACCAACACCGTGATCGCTACTTTGAAGTCCCGCCCGCGCCTAAAACCTGAATAGTTGGACGAGTTCGTTATGGGCACGGCATAACGTAAATGGTTGGCTTGGGTTGTGAAGCTCGACGCGCGGGAAATATCGCCGCGAAATTTTGAGCACCAAATCCATCTCGCCCGCAGGTCCCACGGCTGTGCAATAGTGAACAGCCTGCCCGTCGCCGTTGGTGGAAGATTTGAACCGTGGCGCCCATCCCCCACTGGAAAGCAATCGCATGCCGCACTGGGTCCTGAATTGTAAGCATTGCACCAAGCCCTTTGTGCACAGCACCATTGACCCCAGCTCTAATAGATTGCCCTACGACCCTCTGTGGCCGCCAAGACCCGAATTTCCCTCCGGCGGCATGACCATGGACTGCCCCGATTGCCTCAAATCCTCCCTCTACCAACGTTTTGAACTGCTGTATCGCGCGGGCTAAGCACCGCACCGACACGCGGGAAGATTATCTTCAATAACTCAGTCGAGCCAGACGCCCCAACCTCGTTTTGCAGCCCGGTCTATTCGATCAGGATGTCGGTTCTTCCGCTGAACTCAACGTCCCACATCCTGTCCGCCAAAAAGGATTCGAGCGACGCCCACATGTCGCTGTTAAAGGTGGAGATTTCGTCAGATGTATAAGAAACGGACAAAAGTATGCTGCGGTATTTCTATCGAGAAATGAAAAAAAATGGCGGAGAAGTGCGGTCGGCCCATCCTTTTCGTCTTTTGAAAAGAGTGGGGCTTGCTCGGCGTGGCTCCCACATTTTTCCGCTCGTTCTTCCGCCCGAGCAATGAATCGTTTTTAAAAATAGGCAAAAAAACCGATCGATGTGGGAATAAAATGGCGGAGAGGGTGGGATTCGAACCCACGGTACGATTTCTCGTACACTCGCTTTCGAGGCGAGCTCTTTCAACCGCTCAGACACCTCTCCGCGGCGCAGACGTTTCATCCTAGCAGAGCCATTCGATTTACGGCAATCGCACCGCTACAACCCGCCGATGCGGAATCTCCGCGCTGAACTTATTCACGCCGCGCAGCAAAAAAGTTTCGCATCACCGCCGCGCATTCCTCCGCCAGCATTCCTGCGGTCACCTCTACGCGATGGTTCACCTCCGGATGTGACAACACTTGAAAGCACGTATGCACCGCTCCGCCGCGCGGTTCCGCCGCGCCATAAACCAGTCGCGCCACGCGCGCCTGCAGCATTGCTCCCGCGCACATGCTGCACGGCTCAATCGTCACGTACAGCGTCGTATCCGCCAGCCGGTAATTCCCCAGCAATCGCGCCGCTTCCCGCAGCGCCACAATTTCCGCGTGCGCCGTAGGATCACAATCCCGAATCGTCCGATTCCCAGCCCGCGCCAGAATCCGCCCTTCGCGAACGAGCACCGCACCAATCGGCACCTCGCCGCCCGCCGCCGCGTTACGCGCCTCCCCGAGCGCCGCCTGCATGAATTCAATGTCTGCATCCATAAGCCGCCCGAGAATATCACGCCGCCGCCGACGCAGCGCCGGGGCCAATCTGGTTTTCGCGATATTATGTGCACCAAGAAGGGTGGAGACCACGCCAGTCAAAGAGCCAACAGTAGAAGAAGAGATTGAAGAACGCCTGGAACAGATTACCTTTTTTGGGCTTTTTGGAGATAGACTTTGGTGCCTGAAAAAGAGCACTCATTGTCTCCTCAAAAGTCACCTGCGCCTCGCGGCCTTCTAGATATTCTGGCGTCCTTTTTTTCAGACGTTTTTGTTGGTCTGTTTTTGTCAAAACCTCACACTCGAATCCAACAACCCATCCATGCCTGCAGCGCAAAAGATAATAATGTAGGGCTCCCTACTAATTTAGACAGTCAGGGCCTGGTTTTTTAGGTCAACTGCAAAACTCAAGAAGGCTTCGTGCGGAGTACGGTTTTGAACTCCGCGGTGAGGCCGGTCGTGATTGTACTCCTGGATCCAGTGGGCGATCGAGGCCCGCGCTTCTTGCACGTCGCGGTACTCGGCAGTCCACACTTCTTCTTCCTTCAAGCTGCGGTGAAAGCGTTCGATGTAGCTGTTGCCTTCCGGGTGATTATAGGCCGTGCGCCGATGGGTGATTCCCAGCCGATGCAGAGTTTCGATAAAGCGCGTCGAAGTAAATTGCGTTCCGTTGTCGGTGGTCAGGGTCACGCCAGCCTCCCGGCTGCCTGCTGGCAGACGCGTTCAGCACCGCTTGCTCCACCGCATCGAGTGCTTCTTCGGTTCGGCAACGATGCGAAAGATTCCAGCTCACGATTTCCCGCGTGCAGCAGTCGATCACGCTCACCAAGTAGGCCCAACCCACTGCCGGACCCGCCCAGATCTTGGTCATGTCCGACTGCCAGATCTGATTCGGCTCGGCGGCTTCCACGCGACCCCACTCCTTCTTCCGGCGGGCTCGCAGACGGCGGGAGCGTACCAGCAACCCACGTTCACGCATCACCCGCAGCACCCGTTTGCGATTCACCACCAGATTTTCCTTCCGTCGCAGCCACCACGTCACCCGGCGATATCCATACGCAGGTTTTTCTCCGCAGGCCACCACGATCTGCTCGTCGTAGCGGCGTTCCGCGCGGCTGACTCGCAGCTTCTTGCGGTAGTACAGACTTGATCGACTGATCGCTAGAATCGCCGCGACCAACGTGGCCGTGTAGCCCCGTGTCACTAACTCTCGTGCCTGGGAGTGAACCGCACCACAGCTCACTCCCCCATGACGTTTTTTAGGATTTCAATCTCCAGCGATTTCCGTCCCAGCGTGCGTTCCAGCTGCCGGATGCGACGGTCCTTCTCGGTTTCCGCGGCTGCCGCGCTTTTACCCCCAAGCGCGGCCTTGGCTCCCTGTTCCGCCTCATCCTTCCAGCGATAGAACAGATTCGCAGCAATGCCGTGACGCCGGCACGTCTCCGAAATGTTTCCGCTCTTCAGCCCTTCCTGGATGATCTGCCACTTCTCTTCGGGGGATCGATCTACGCGTGGTTTTCTGCTCATGCTGCCTCCTGTTTGGAGGCCCTGAATCATATCTAATTCGGTAGTCCAGTTTCAGTGGGGAGCACTACAATACCAATGATGAGCACAGTACTTGTCAGCATGTACCCCAAGGGCCCGTTAGGGTACTCGTAGACCGCCTTCCACCATCCGAGATCCAACCAGATGAGCGGAAGGCTGAGAAGAAAAGAGATCGTGGGCCTCAGTGGGGGATACTTATCGTCAACGTATTGACTCTCGTTGCTGTTATTTCCTACGCTCGCATCACCTACAGAATGTGGACTGAAATGCGGGAACAAACTCGCATGCAGTCGGAAAGTGTTGATCCCCGACCAAAGATTTTTGCCAGGATACCTCCATCTATAACCATAGAAAAAGGGATGCCGATTAGTATCGAAGCTGACATAGTGAACTACGGCCACTCTCCTTGTCTTGTATGGACGAAGATTCGGATGGGTGCTGGTCCGGGAGTTATCGAAAAGTTTAGAGACACTTTGCGGTTAAATCCCGATCAACTTATACCGAGCGAAAATACGGGAATGCTGAAAATACTGGTTCCACCGCAGGAATCTTTTAGGTTCTCCCCAGAAAACGCTCCCGTAGTTCTCGATTCTGAGGACATTGAAAAATTCCACGCTGGTTTGATTGATGTAGCGATTTATGGTCGTATTTTCTACCGCGATCTGGCTCACAACCCGTTTTACCAAGTTAGTTTCTGTTATTACGTTCTGGCGAACGGAGCCACATCCGCATGCACAGACAAGGAACACGCGTATACAAATTTTGCTCACTAACCGCGGACGGTTGGCGCACAGAATTTTCCGGAGTGGAATTTGGGTTCACCTCATCCTTTCATTCGCACCCGCGCCAAACAACGATATACTCTGCTGCTGACATCCAGCTCCAATAACAAATCAAAATAGTCGCGCCAAAAAATTTCTTATGGAAATCACACCGAATGGAAATTAGAAGAGACCCCATCACGCAGAGCTGGGTAGTCCAGGGCCACAAAGAAGCTCACGACGAATCCGCATCGCCGTGTCCCTTTGACAAGCCTGACGGGGAAGGGAAGTCCATCCTGGTTTCTCCGCCGGAGGGTGGTCCCGCGCAGGTTCGCGTCGTTCCGCATCCCGATCCGCTATATCACGTGGAAGGCCAGCCGGGCCGTCTCGCCGAAGGCATGTACGACAAAATGGGACCCACCGGCGCTCACGAAGTGGTCATCGAAACGCCTCAGCACGACCGCCGTCTCTCGCAATTCAGCGATGAAGAAATCGAGCGTGTCCTCGCCGTGTGGGCCGCGCGCATTGCCGACCTGAAAAAAGACGTGCGCTTCAAATACATCAGCGTTTTCAAAAATCAGGGCGCCGCCGCCGGCGAAGAGTGGCCCCACGCGCACTCGCAAGTCACCGCCACCATCTTCGTTCCGCGCCGCATAAAATATGAATTAAACGCTGCGCACGAATGGTTCAAAGAACGCGAGCGCTGTATTTTCTGCGACGTCGTCCGCCAGGAAGAAAAGCAGGGCACCCGCATTGTGGACGTGCAGGGCGAGTATTACGCCATCTGCCCCTACGCCTCCCGCGTCCCCTACGAAGTCTGGCTGCTGCACCGCCGCCACAATCATCTCTTTGAGCAGCCCCACGCCAATTCCAACCGCCGCCACTTCGCCGCGCTCCTCGGCCGCGTTTTGCGCCGCCTCGAAAAAATCGCACCCGCCTTCCATCTGGTAGTTCATACCGCGCCGAACACCCGCAGCAAAAAAGGCGAGCTGGCCGGCTACTGGAAAACTCTCTCAGAAGATTTTCACTGGCACATCGAAATTCTTCCCATCGTGGAAACCCGCAGCAAGTCCTACAGCATCAAGGAAGTTTATTTCAACGGTGTTCTGCCCGAACAAGCCGCCGAGCGCCTGCGTTCGCTGGATCCCAATTCATGAACTGGCGCCGTCGCCAAAATTTCCTTCACCCGCAGTGCGGCGGCATCTTCAGCAGTCTCGTCAGCCTTCTTTTTCTGATAATTTTCCTCGCTGCTCTTTACGCCGCGCGCCGCCCGCTGCTGCGCTTCGCCGGCGAATCCTGGGTGGTAGAAGATCCCCTCGAACAATCCGACGCCATCCTCCTCCTCAGCGACGACAATTTCTTCGCCGACCGCGCCACCCGCGCCTCGGAATTGTTCCGCCAGAAATTAGCTCCCGTCGTCGTAGCCAGTGGCCGCCGCCTTCGCCCCAGCGCCGGCCTCGCCGAATTGATGGACCATGACCTTGTCGAGCGCGGCGTCCCCAAAGACCGCATCATCCGCTTCCCGCATGACGCCGACAACACCCGCGAAGAGGCCGAAGCCCTCCGCGTTCTTGTCCTGGAACGTGACTGGCACAGTGTCATCGTGGTCACCTCCAACTACCACACCCGGCGCGCGCGCTACATCTTCGAGCACGTTTTGCCGCCGTCCGTTAAAGTCCGCGTCGCCTCTGCACGCGATGGCAACTTTGAGGTCGAGCACTGGTGGGAGAATCGCAAGTCCTTCAAAGCCTTTACCCACGAACTCGCAGGCATGCTCGTCGCTATGTGGGAGCTACGTGGCGGATCCCCGAAAGCCCCCGTAACCACCAGTTTCGCCCAGCCAGGGGCGGTTTTGCGGGTGTATTCGCCCGGGAAACAACCCCTATCTCCGCCGCTCATTCTTGTTTACACTGGCTAAGTCGTATACTATCTTCACTCTTCTGAGTCGCGGTTCCTGCCCGGTCCTGCGAAAAAGCGGCATTGAACCCTAAATTTCTTGGCCGAGGTGTTTCATGTGGAAAAAAGACGAAGTTAAGCCCCAGGCGGTCCCGGACAGGCCCAGCGCCCCCGTGAATACTCCGGCGTTTTCCAGCCCCGGCGCCACTCCTCACCCGGTTCATCCGGCGCCATCCGCTCCAGCCCCTGTCGCGGTAGCCGCGGCGCCACGCGGGGGTGCCAGCATCAGCCAGGGCATTCGCATCAAGGGCGAAGTCACCGGCAGCGAAGATCTCTACGTGGACGGCTTGGTTGATGGCAAGCTCAGCCTCGCCAACGGCAGCCTCACCATCGGACCCAATGGCACCGTCAAAGCCGACGTCATCGCCCGGGAAGTCATAGTCAGCGGCCGCATCGACGGGCAAAGTCACCGGTCGTGACAAGGTTCAACTCATGGGCACCGCGCAGGTCACCGGTGAAGTCCAGACCGACCGCCTCGCCATTGAAGAAGGCGCCTTGCTGCGTGGGAAAGTCGAAGCCGGCAAGCTGGCTTCCAAAGCCGCCGCCTCTGCCTCGAGTTCCGCCACGGATTAGTTCATGACCCTGCTGAATAAATTCGGCATCGGCGGTGACGGCTCACGCAAATCGCGCCCGGTTTCCTCCGGCACGCAGAGCCCCACAGCCGTAGCGCCCGCGGCCAGCACGGGTTCCACGCGCGCTCCCGAACAGCACGTCGCCACGCGCGTCTCCAACGGCCTCAAGGAATTTTTGTGGAATCTCGATGGCCTTGGCCGCGGCACTCTGCTCGATCTTGGCCCCGCCTGGCAGACCACTCTTAATTTTTTTATCGAGCGCGGATTCCGCGTCTCCTCTGAAGACATACTCCGCGGCTGGAAAACTTTCCTCGACGAAGATGAGGGCCGCCTTCGTGAAGATCCTAACTATCGTGACCAGGTGGACCTCACCCCTGACGGGCGCGCCCAGCGCTTCCTCAAAACCAATCTCCAATACGCCCCGGCGTCTTTTGACGCCGTCCTCCTCTGGGACGTGCTCGACTATCTCGAACCGGCCATGGCCCGGCAGACTATTGCCTGCCTTACGGAACTCCTCCGTCCCGCTGGCATCGTTTTCGCCATGTTTCACAGCAAAAAGCCCGAAGGCTTCCAGCGCTATCGCGTCGCCGATTCCAACACACTCCAGGTCATTCCTTCGTCCATCGTCACCCCGCCGCAAAAGGTTTACCAGAATCGCGAAATCCAGGATCTCTTCAGCCACTACCGCACCGTGAAATCTTTCGTCGGCCGCGACCAGCTCCGCGAAAATCTATTCATCAAGTAGTCCACGGTTCTCACTCAAATTCGGTTGCCTCACGTTCTGGTCCGTAGGATAGGTAAACGCGCCCCCAAGGGCGTATCATCAGCATATGAAGCGAGAATTGCCTGTTACCAGTTGCACGGAATGTGGTGGCGTCGGTTACAACTCCAGGGTAGCCAACGCTCGTTGCAGCAAAACCGTTGCCCTGCAACGCTGCAACGGCATAAACGCCGCCGCCCTCAAGCCTTCCGACTGGATTGAATGTGAGCAGTGCCAGGCCACCGGCTACTTTCGCAATAAAGAATGTCCCGGGTGCAAAGGCGCCGGCTACCTCTTCGTCGGCCTCAAAGACAAAGCCATCGCGTGAGCCGGGCGCCGTTTACGGGGTGTGTCCAAGGCTTGCCCCATAGCCTGGGTCTTGTTTGTAAGGCTTAAGTCAACTTGGGTAAAACCGATTGACAACGGGTAACAAAAAAATAATCCGTGTACTAAATCCTGTGAATTTCTCCATCTCTTCGCTTGTCTACCCATTTTTTGCAGCGTAAAACGCAATTGTGAGCTCCTGAAGCTCCGGAGAGGAATATGACTCCACCGGACTCCGAGCGAAACGAAAGCTGACACACCGCTTTTGCGGTGCGCGTCGCCCGAGATCGATACGCTTCACGGCGCACCTCCCGAGACGACACAGCAAACGAAAAAGGGGAGCCATCGGCTCCCCTTTTTCACTTCCGGAATGTTTTGCTTCCGTCGCGTCTAACTTGGCCGTTGCGCGTGATGCTTCGCAACTCTCTGGTGATGGTGGCGTGACCTCTTGTGGCGACTGTGATGCCGGTCATGCGACGACGCCCGAGCGACAGGCTGGCTTTCGGTCTGAGGCGCACCAGCTGGCAGCGCGGCTGCAAAAACTGGGGTCATAGCTAACATGAGTACTGCGGCAAGCAATTTCATCAAAATCCTCACTGGAGTAAAGTCTGGGTAGGTCTATTCAACCACAGGCGCGAACGAAAGTCGCGGTTTTTGCGCAGGAAGTTAACCAACTGCAAAATCTTTTTGATTCGCGGTTGAACTGTACGAAAAAAATTTTTGCGTCAGGCGCTCAGGCACCCAGTTTTAGAATCTCCAGCCAGCGAATCACGTCTCGCTGATTGGCGATGATCTGAGCCTGCCAGACGAGCGCGATGGACATCAGCCCGAGCGTCACCACGCACAAACTCAATACCAAGCCTAGGCTCGTCTCTGTGGCGGGCACGGAAAAAAATCGGCGAAGATAGCTCAAGGTATGGGCCTCCTAGTACTTTTGCCAAAGCAGAAGCGAGAGGGAAGCACACTACTCGTCGCAATTCGCCCGCCAACCCGATCGTCCGCTCCACGCCAGGAATCCGTCGCAAACAAATGATTTGCACCGGGTGCCCTCTCTTCCTGACTCCCGCCGATCCACAACTGTGCAAAATTCCTTCCCCTAACTCCCCGCCACTTCCCAAGGCCCTTCGGCAAGCACTGCCTCGGGTGGACCGTTCCTTAGCGGCTTTTGCGCAGGGCGGGCCTTCCCTCCGATGTTCTTCAATGCTAATTACCGATCAGTTTGGGTTGCGCAGAACAACTTTTATTTGTGTTTTGGGTCGCCCATCCTTTGCGTTTTCTGCAAAGGGTGGGGCCTTTCTTGATGGACTTCGGCATTCACAACAGGTCGTCAGCCGGCTTCAGGAATTCTTCGATGTCACGCTCTCCAGCAAATTTGCCCACACATCCGGATCATGCAGCGCCATCTGCTTCACCCGCGGGCCCTCAGACATTCGCTCCAGCGATTGCTCTTTCTTGCCGCCAGCCAGCAAAATTCCCCGGTCGCACGCCGCAAATAATTCCACGCCGTCCTCCGCGGTCGCCACTCCTGTGATGCTCGGGTGATATCGCAGCGCCCGGTCGTAAAGTTTCGACAGGCTCTGTATGCACCTCTTCAAACTCGCACCCACGGCCAGCGACCACATCACTCCATGCTGCCGCAGCTCCAATTTTTTCTCCCGCCCGCGCGCCACAAATCGCTCGATGTCTTTATCCGCTGCGCCTGCAAAAAAGAACAGCTCGTCGAAGTCCCGCTGTCTCACCAGCTCCGCTTCCCGCTGCGGCAAACCGGTATTTTGCGCGAGCTCGCGCGGAGACAACGATTGCAGCGTCACCACCGCGACTCCCGTCTCCTCCGACAATTCCTCCAACGCATTCGCCGCCGCCGGTTGCGCCTGCGCCATGGGAATGCACGTAAATCTCCCCAGCCGCACCGTCATGTCCGGCTTCAAATGAAAATAACCCTCCGGCATGCACACCACGCTTCCGCCCTCAGCGATGAATGGGTGTGTATGCGCCAGCTTGCGCCGCGCCGCGTCAAACTCCAGTCGCGACCGGCTGGTGACCCACACCGCCGGCACGCCGGCATGATCCAGCGCGGCCGTGAACTCATCCAGCCCCGCGAAACTCTTCCCGCGCTGCGGTATCAGACCATCCACCGCGATATACAAAACACAAGGCGTCTGCCGCAATCAGTTCCTCATCTTTCCGATGAGCATCTTCCGGCAGCATCATTTCACGCTGCATCTTCCAGACAGCTCATTCTAGTCGCAATCGATTGTCCGGCGAACCCGCAATTCTCGCGGAAAATTATTGTCAGTGGGATGCCCCAGGCTCGCTTTATAGCCTGGGTCTTGGCCTAGGATCTAAAGTCGGGAACAAAAGTATGAGACGGGGTGCCCACATGTCGTTCTATATGTGGAAATTTCGTGGATGCATCAGACTAGCGCCACTGTCGCTAAATTACGGGAAGATTAATTTACAGGCTGGTATCATGCCGAGAATTCTGATTTTCGCTCTCAATGGAATTGCGTGAGCCGCCCGTCAAAATATACAAAGAAACTCGAACCAACTCCACCGTGCGATTGCGAATGCACGCAGTGTGACATCGGGAGACATTGCGGCCAAAAACCGCTATGCCAATACATCTTGAATACAAAACCTAGGCCTCACAAAGTGAGCGGGCCGGGACATTAGAGCGATCTTTCTTGCGCAGTTCCTTGTTCACCCATTCGACAAAAACCTGCTCAAACTCCTCTGTGGTGTACACCCCCTTGTCTATCAGCAGGCTGTTCATCGCATAGACAGTAGCCATAAATCTTTCATCTCGGCTGGCCGACCGCAGAGCTTCTTCAAAACTCATGAGATTTCCTCGGAACTGCGCTTCAATTCTGACTGAAGAATATCCCCTCCCCTCGTTTATCGCAATGTGAACCTATGATTTCAGTGGTCGTGTAAAAATGAACCGGTGCCTTAGGCACCGTGTAGCCTGGGTCTTGAGTCTATGATTCGAGTCTCGGTTGCCAACATCAAACATCGTACTCGCCAAAAAAAAGGACGAGCAAAACATCGCTCGCCCCATCAAATGTGCAAGTTGAAAATAGACGTCTAGCGCCCCGAATTACTATTACTCGCCGACTGTGGATTACCCTTCGGCATACTCAAATATCCGCTGATCCTGTCTTTCCCAACTTTATTGATCACCACTTCCTCGGCTTGATGCGTCCCCGAAGTATAAAAAAGAATCGGTTCGTTCAGCGCGCGATTCTTTTTCTCAAAGCGCTTGTCCTCCACGGTCATCGCCACCGAGTATTGATTGCGTTTCTCGTTCACGCCTTTCAATTCCACGGTGACATTGCCAACCTTCTGCGGCCTGTTTTTCCCCGTAATGGTGAACTCCACATAGTCGCGTTCACCCAGACGGCGGAGTTGATCAATCTCATCGTGATTGCGCGCAATCAAAGTCCCCATCTCGCTCCGCGCCATCTTCAGGTCATCGCGGGTCGCCTCCAGGTCCGACTTCACGCCCACAACTTTCGTGTCCACGCTCTTCACATCTTCTGACGTCGCCTTCGTCGCCAGTTCGCCTTTCACCGAAGTATCCAGTGCCGTCAACTTGTCAGACGTATCGCTATTCAGTTTGGCGGATTCTTCACGCGACTTCTTTAACTGTCCCTGCGTGATTTTTAGTTTGTCCGTGACCACCTTCAGATCGCCTTGTAAGTCGGCGTTATTTTTCTCATCTTCCGCAACCCGCTGCCGCAACGTCGACAAATCCTTTTGCACCGATTGCTGCGCCGACTTTAACTGGTTCGCCACTGACTGCTGTGTCGCATCGAGCTTTGAAGTCGCACTCCACCCGAATCCCAGTCCAGCAAGCGCGATCAAGCCCAACACGATCACCGCTGGCGTGTGCCACGTTGATTCAGTTCTCGTCTCCACAATTTGTTCGCCGTCCATATTTACTCTCCTTCCGGATTACAGCAGTCGGGTGCCCCAGGCTCGCCTTATAGCCTGGGTCCCTGGTTCTACGGTTTAAATCTGATCCAATTCGGTTGCCGCACTTTAAGCACAAAAATTCCAAGGGTTAACGAAATCGTCTGTACAAATAGAGTAGTCCTACCAATGACAATCTTTGCTGGCGTTTTTCATAACTCCGCACTATTTGCCCGATTCGTCACTACTGCGTCTTAGTGCCATCTCCGAAAGCCAGCAACCCGCGTTTTTCCAACTCGCCCTCCAATTGTTCCGCGGACTCGAAAACAACCCCGTCCATTCCCAGCTGTCGCGCGGCGTCTACATAAGCTGGGATGTCATCGATGTAAACCGCGTTGTCCGCGCTCACCTTGCACGCCTTCAGTGCCTCGCGAAAAATTATCGGCGAGGGTTTGCTGGCGCCCACCACGCACGAATAAATCCGTCGCGGAAAAAATCTGAAAAAATCGAATCTCTTTTCAAGTTCCGCCACGTGAATCGGATCGGTGTTGGAGAGCACCGCCAGCCGGTAATGTTTCGACAGGTTTTCCAGCAGGGAACTGTGCACCAGCGGCGTGGGATCCAGGACGCGATTCCAGATTTCGCTGAACTCTTCAAACGATATTTCAACGCCCAGCCGCCGCGAGATATGCAGCTGCCAGTCCCGCGGAGACATCCGCCCTTCCTGCCAGTCGCGCCAACTGGGGTCGTGCTCGATGGCCGTCCACGTTTCCTGGGGAGACAGCGAAATCCGGACTGCCAGCCCGCCCATCGCGCCTGCAATATCCAGTCGGACCAAGACTCTTCCGATGTCAAAAATAATTGCGCGAATTTTGCGGAATGCCAATTCGTTCTCAGGCTTCTTCGTTCGCAACGTTCTTCACCGCTCCGCTGGCTTTGCGCCGCTCTCGCAGGACGCTGATCACCGCCGGCAGGAGTGAAAGCACAATCACCACCGCAATCACGTAGTGGATTTTCTGCCCGACATTCGGGATTGAACGCCCCAGCGCATATCCGCCCAGGATCATGCTGCCTACCCACAGGATCCCGCCGAAAATATCGTAGGTGAAGTAGCGGGAGTAAGGCATGCCCGCCGCGCCGGCCACCGGTGGACAGAACGTTCTGACGATCGGAACAAACCGCGCCAGGATCACGGTCTTCCCGCCATACTTTTCGTAGAAGTCGCTCGCCCGCTGCAAATGGCTGCGCCGAAAGAAGAACGATTCTTTGCGCTTATATAAAGAAGCGCCCATCCCGCGCCCGATCCAATACCCTAGCTGGTCGCCCACAATCGCGCACAGCATTACCGGAATCAAAAGCCATCGCAGTGGAATAGTTCCCGCGGCCGCAAAAACTCCCGCAGTCACCAGCAGGGAATCACCAGGAAGGAAAAACCCAACAAACAGTCCGGTCTCAACAAAAACCACAATGCAAACCAGAAGCGGCCCGCCCGCGCGGACCAGGCCTTCTACATCATAGATGGAGTGGAGCAGTTGCCGGATGAATTCGAGCACCCGTTGTCATTCCTCGCAGTGGAATTAATTACCGGCGCCGGCACCAGCCCGCGCGAACGTAAGTTCGCAAAAGCGCCTGTTCCAATACGGTAGCAGAACAACGCGGGGTTCTCCGCGCATTCCTGCCATATCAGCACGCATGTACCAACGGCCGCCATCAAAGCGTAGTAGCGCGTCATGAACCCATCGCCTCCGTAATGAAGTGCAATCCGCTGTCGCGATATTCCGCAGGGTGCGCCACGTTTGCGTCATGCGCCTGGCCGGCGTCCACGCGGATGCCCAGCAGTTTCTGAATCCGGGGCAGCGCGTTTCGCGCCGCCACTTTGCCCGATTCGATGGCCTCGTCCGCGCGATCGAAATCATCCCACTTCAGCGCGCTCACATCCGGCCGGATCACCAGGTCTGCGTGGCGCTCCCACAACTCCAGTTGATGTTTTTGCGCCGCGCACACCGCGCGCGTCACCACCTGAAATACGTTCGAAGGTCTCCCGGTGTGCCCGTCCTGCATCCCCACCGAAACGCCAATCACGTGCGTGGCGCCCAGTTCCCGCGCCGCGAGCGTCGGCACCGGAGCCGTCAGTCCGCCATCCACCAGCCAGCGCGTGCCAATTTCCACCGGCTCAAAGATTCCGGGGAATGCGCAGCTCGCGCGAATCGGGTCCACCATATTTCCTTCGGTGAATACCACCGGCTCACCGGTATTCAGGTTAGTCGCCACCACCGCCATCGGTATCCGCAAATCTTCAAATCGCCGCGACTGAAACACGCGCTCGATTAAATCCGCCAGGCGATGATTGCTTGCCAGGCCCAGCCGCGAAACGTGCCAGCGCGCGATGTCGCGAAACTTGAGCGTCCGGCAGGTGGCCATGATCAGCGCCAGTGGCGCTCCGCTGGCGTACGCCGCACCCAGAATACTGCCCACGCTGGTCCCCGCGATGTGCGAAATGGTGATGTGATTTTCTTCGAAGACCTGCAGCACGCCCAGGTGCGCGAACCCGCGCGCGAATCCGCCGCCCAGCGCCAGCGCGACGCCCGGACGATCTGCTTCAACAGGCTGCAGCAGGCCGCGTCCGCGGAAATGTTCTTGTGACGCCATCGATCGCAGAATGCCAGCGGTGTCTGTCCCGACCAATGGGCTGACGGTCCTTAAAACACCAGTACCGACGTACCCCGCATCGGCACAGGCGAAATCACACTTTCAGGTTTCACACGCGAGATGCGAATTCATCGAATTTGCTTTTGTTTGCGAGGCAGTACTTTCTTACTACTCGCGTGCCCTCTCTGTACCATTGTTGATTTTTCGCCTGAGCGCGATTCTCTCTTTGTCAGCGAACACTGACAGGAAGCACTGGGAAGCACTGAGGGAATGCATGAAAAGCGCGTTCAAACCATGGGTGGGGCAGTCGGTGATTCTGCAAGTGGCGCTGGGCGACATTAAAGTTCCGCTGCGCGGAATGCTGTTACGCGACGGGATTGAGTCTGTCCGGATGCGCATCGGCGAAGGCTACGACGTGGACATCTATAAGGAAATGATCATGGCAGTGGAGCAGGACGCGCTGGTAGCGCTTCCGGCTTAGGGGCAGCAAGGGGACTCAGCAGTAGAGACAGGGGCAAGGGGGCAACATGAATCACAACAGGGAACGACAGGAAAATCAGGAGCTGCACCAGGCTTTGAAATTCGTCACAGTGCGGCGCGCTGCCGTACTGCTCGGAATTTCGGTGGACGAGCTGCGGCGCATTTCGCACGAGTCGGGTTTCGGTCATACCGAAAACGCCGGCGGCACGGAAGACACGTTTTTCACTTACGAAGAGCTGCGGCAGATTTGCGTGCTCTCCGTACACACGGTGCACTAATTTCTTAGCGGGTTTTTGCAGGGCCAAGCGAGCCGCCAGCGCCCAGCCGGCGGCTCACCTCTCTCTGGCTGGGAGGCTAGGCCCGCGAAGCCAACGAGTTTTGTACAAGCTTCACTTAGCAGTAGCCCTCCGGCCCCGGACTCGCTCCCCCCAGACGATCCGGGGCTTTCCTCCGTTTGGGCTTCAGGCGCGGCGTTGCGGGCGTTTTACCAGCCGCGGTTGGCGCAGACGTGCTCCGCAAATTCCCTCGTCACACGCAACTTCTCCAGTCTCCTGGATTCTGCTGGGGTGCGGCCTTTTCGCGGGCGGGTCTCGGGAAAACGGCAACCGCACCCGCTGCATTCATACCCTATGAGCATGAAGCTGGATGCTGTTGCGCGAGGCTTGGCCAGTTCTTGCTTCATTTCGGCGATTGCTTCCAAGGTCTTGGCCATGCTTCAACCCTGTCACTCCGGAGTGAGCACGTCTGTCCCATATTGGACACTTTGCTTTTCCTCCTGCACTGCGCCAGCGGGGGCTGCGGCCGAAACGGGAAGCGATTTTACGGGCCTGTCAATTCAGGGCGGTAGAGTCTGATGGTTTTGCGGCGTTCGCCAGATCAGAGACTGAGAGCAGCCGGGCTAACTGCGGTTCGCTTGCGGCGTGGGCGCTTGCGTTGTGCGGGGCGCCGTTAGTTAACGCGGCGGAGTTTTCAGAGCCGGGCTTAGCATCCACATGTTTTTTAGAAGCGGCGCGAACGGCACGGGTGGCGGCCGCTGGCTCGGGTTCGTAGGGTTCGTGCCGGACATGGGGGTAGCCATTGCAGCGGCAGTGGCGGGAATCGGCCGTGAAGGGATCAGGAAGATGGCGGATGAGCAGGTTGCTGATGTACGCGAGGGTGGCTGCGCGGCGAGGGGATATTTCTCCGGCAGCCAGCAGACAATAAAGGCGCTGCAGCGAATTATGGATGCCCCGGGGATTACGGAAACGGAGAGCCTGGTCGGTGAGCAACAACTCGAAATCGTCTTTGTTTTCCTGGGTGAGGATGTGCTTGCGGCAGTAACGGCCGTCGGGGTAAATGATTTGCAAGCGGCACTGCCGGCCGGTTGTGGTGAGATATTCGCAGCGTCCGAAGGTGAGAATTTTTACCTGGTCATTGTCTGGCATGGTGCTTCCTTTGCGTGATTTGGATTTTTTTGTGCGATCTGATGTGGCCTGGAACTATTTGAGCTGTCTCTTGATTGGGGCGCTGCGAAAATACCCCCCACCCTGGGGGCCAAAGAGTCCATAAAGTGATGAGGGGAATGAAGTTGACGCGTTTGCAAGTGGGATGAAGAGTGCGCAAGTTGTTGAAAAGAAACAGTGGCTTTTGGAGTGAAGAGCGCAAGAGTGCGTAGCGGCAGGAAAAGGCGGGAGATACGGGTGGTGGAGCGGTGATTTTGCGTGGTGGAGTGCTGCGCGGAGTGAGTGTGGCCGAGTTTTGGGATGCAGGTCGTTCGGTTGCGGGCCGGCGCGGGGAAGTGGGAGGGTGCTCCTGCGCCCGTGCGGCTTAGGGTAAATCCTTGAAGCGCGATGTTCATGGCTGATTTTACTGATTAGATACGGTAACTTCTACTGGACTGATGGACGGATTTGCAAAACTGTACGAAGGGACAGGTTGAGAGGGAAAGCGTTCCAGGGTTCATGGGGCTGGCGAGATTGGTGGCCGCGGCGTGGCCTTCGAAAGGCCCAATTTGTCAGCGTCGGTGCGGGACTTCAGGGGCTGAAGCCCACTCTCTATTTTAAAGTTGAGCGGGGGCTGAAGCCCCCGCCTCCTGAGTGCTCGGGGTAAATGGGGCGGTGTGGTAATATTTAAAAACTGTGCGCCCGTAGCTCAGCTGGATCAGAGCGTCTGGCTACGAACCAGAAGGTCGGGAGTTCGAATCTCTCCGGGCGCACCATTTCCCCGATAAAATTGCGGTTCCATGTGTGAGCATTTGGCTTGGGCTATTTCGGTGTCAGGCCAATGTCAGGTTCGACATAGCTCCTTGAGAGTCGCTCATCACGGTCTTAACATGAATTTCCCGACGAGTCGTGGGAAGAGTGCCAAATGGTCGAGGAACTCAAATCAAGAGCGCGACCTGCGTCACAGCTTCGCTTCTCGTTAGGTGATCGCGGGTGTAGACTTGCGCACCGTCCAAGGAACAACTCGGACATAATTCGATCGTTCAGACGATGAAGGTACTCGCATCTCGCCCGACCATCGTGCTGCGGCGGTGGAAAAAATTGGGGTGGGAAGTGCTCATAATTTACGTAATGACTAGCTGGTTGAACGAGGTTCCCGAGATACGAGACTCCACGATCATTGATGAAGAAGAAGGCGCGGGCATAGCTGCTTTCGTCTCAGCTAGCGTAACGCCGGGATTCCCCTTCGTGAAAGCGGAGCTCGTAAGACGGCCGGCAGACGCAGACAGCCCATTCTTTTTGGCTTACATTCCCGCCGACGCCGTGCGTGGCATATTCGATCTGACCGAAGAACAGGCTGCAAAAGTCTATGGCTTCGTTCCGCCCCCGACTAAACCCTGACGCGCATTTCAGTCTGCTCCTGAATTTGCCCGTGTTGCGGCTATTGCCCACGCAAATCGGCTAGGGATCGCGAGAATGGGCCGTTCTAGGAGGCATCAGAAATGTATCGGGCGCTATCGTCGTTCATTTCCAACGCCGCCGACTTGCTCGCGCTTGAGGTCGAAGAGCTCGCAGGGATTTTGTTGATGCATCTCCGTGGCCTTGAAGGGGCGGGCACGTCAATTTGCCAAAACGGGCTGATTAGCCAGCGAAATTTAGTCGACGCGCACTCAAAGTCGCCTGAGTTCGGAAACAAGCAAACGGCGGTCGACAATGCGTTGATGGAGGCGTGGGCCTGGTTGGTGAGTCAAGGCGTGCTCGTTCAACACCCGAGCCAACCTATTCCGTGGTACTTCATCTCCCGTCGCGGACGCCGAATAAATTCATTTGAAGAATTTGCCGAATTTCGCAAGGGCGGCTTGCTCCCCACCGGCCAACTACATCCGCTGATTGCAGCGGAAGTCTACCCGGCATTTTTACGCGCAAAATACGACACGGCGATCTTCGAGGCATTCCGCGAAGTCGAAATCGCGGTTCGAGCCGCTGGAAAATTCGAGCCGACCGATTACGGTGCGGCATTGATGCGCGATGCATTCAAGCCGTGCAAAGAAGAGCGCGTGTCGACGCCAGGTCTACTGACTGACACCGAGCTCCCGATTTCGGAGCAAGAGGCGATGGCAAATTTGTTTGCGGGCGCGATTGGTTTGTTTAAGAATCCCCAAAGTCATCGAAGGGTAGCGGCGAACGCGGAAGATGCCGCCGAAATAATTATTTTTGCGAGCCAACTCTTGCGTATCGTCGACCGCCAAAAAACTCGGATCGCTGGCGAACCCACTCGATAGTTGTCGGTCGAAGTGTCAGGAGCCCAGCCGTTTGATTTCTTCTTCGATGCCCACAACGGAAACCCGTTCCCCGTTGTAGGTCACGCATTCAAACTTTGAAGCCACGGCGGCCATACCCTCTGTCTCAATCAACTTGCTCGCGATTCCGGCTGCGATGTCAGCGGCTTGCACGTGGTATGAATTTTGAGAACAAAGCATCGGGTAGGGGTCGGCGCTTGTCTCACGAGCACCCATTGCGGTTAATCCGGGTGGCCAGTCGTCTGCAAGTGCAGCATCTATTTCGCCGCGCGCGATTTTGAGCAACTCAATTTGTCGATCATTACCCTGGTCGAAAGCATGGGTGGTCGAAACGCGCTCTTTGATCTCTTGGCGGATGCTTCGGTTCGGAAAATAGCGCAAGGTCGCATCGAGACGTCGAAATGGTCGAGTGCCTGGTGGAAAGCCGCCGCTGATTTTGCCGCCCACATTGTGACGTTTCTAACTAGCGGCTTGGGGTCGGTGCCGAAATCCTCGACGGTCAGCCCAACATCGCTAGTGCAATGTTCGTCGGAGTCAATCATCATCGAAAATTGCTTCAGGAATCTGCTCATGAAGAGAACCCGCTGCGCACAAGAGTCGGAAAGCATGCTGTTGGCAATAGCCGACTGCAGGAGTTTCCAAGTAGCCGTTGCTCTCGGCTCTTTCAGAGCAACCTGTTCGCGGAGGACCGTACCCGCGTCATCCGTTCGAAAAATGCGTCTGAGGACGTCGTCGAACCATTTTCGGTAAGGTCGTGGATCAACGATGTGAATGCGTACCTTCGAAAGTCCCGCCCAAATCTGGCGTTTTGCTGCGCTGTCGACCAATTGGAATCTCGTCCACACCTCAGCGGACTTTAACTCACCGGGAATTGATTCGCAGAGTTGCAAAACTCTATAAAACCAATCGGGTGAGTGTTCCGGTATGACCTGTGCGTTGACGGAGATTTTGGAATTCGAAGTCAGCCGCGTATCCGGCGAACTGTCGTCGTTAAAAGAAACCGCTTCTGGGGCACCGGACTGGATAATCTTGGGCATAATTGGCAGCTAGGCGGCAGCAACTCGGCCTAACTACCCGACTAACTTCCCTAGAGTATGATACCGGAATCTTGTTACCTTCTGGCCGGCACCTATCCGCTAGCGAAAACGACGTAACCTTCAAGGTGCCGCGATTTACCGTCGCTAAGTTGACGAGAGTTTTCCGGTAGTTGCTGAAGCACCGAGGATTGACCCCGGCAACGCTCATAGTCATCAAGCCGCGCAACGGTAGCAACGCACGGTCGTCGAGCTTGAGGAGTTTCAAACACTCACCCCGCCCAACTGAGACATCCATCTATCACAGTGCCACTTATTACCCGATTAGGCACGTGCTTCACGCTATAAACGTGCCGCAAGATACAGTCGGGTTGAGGGCACCGAATGCCGATCTTTATCAGTTACTCCCATGCTGACAAGTCGTTTGTCGACAAATTAGCGGTACACCTAGTGAAGCATGACGCCCACGTGTGGGTTGATCGGTGGGAGTTGAATGTCGGGGATTCGATTGTGGGCCGTGTGCAAGATGCGATCCAGGCTTCAAGTGCTTTGCTGATCGTTCTGTCGAAAGCATCGGTTGCATCGGAGTGGTGTAAGAAGGAATTGAACGCTGGATTGGTGCGTGAACTCACGGAAAAAAAGGTAGTGGTACTTCCGGTGCTTGTCGAGGACTGTGAAATACCCGTTTTCCTGCGTGAGAAAATGTACGCGGACTTCCGTGAGAGTTTTAAGAATGGAGCGAAAGTGCTGGTAGAGGCAATTGCGAAGGTTACGAAACTCGATCAGGGACGCCTAAAGTCGGGTACAACCCAGATCGACTGGTCGGAGACTTGGGGCTATCTGGGAGAAAATTTTCAAATCGACTACACCCTAAGCGAGTCGTTTGGCGACTCGTCATTCACCGTGTTAACTGAAATATCCGTTTCCTGCGACGACGGTGCAACCAGAAGGTATCGTCAGTATGAAGCATCTGGCCTAGACTGGTTCGGGCGAATGGTTATCACCGAGGCCATTTGTGAGTTCGCCATGCGAGACAAAATTGCCGTTATTCTGAGCGACCAGCATCCGAAAATACTGAAATTCAAGATCGGCGATCCCAAGGTGAGCAGCTTTTGGTACGTTCAAATTCGATGCCGCCGAATGGGTGAAGACAATGGGAAAGATCAGCACGTAAGGGTCGCAAACTACTTTGAGCTAATCCGAAATCATATGAAAGCCAGAGCTCGACCCGTCACAGCAGAAGAATTAAAACATTTAAAATCGATCATTTCTGACTGAGTCAGTGGGCCGTCTAAGCTCTTGGTGCACCGCCGCCGCGCGTGGGGGGCTTCGAGCCCGTAGGAGGCTTTCCCTTTGGAGGCAACTTCAGGGTCGAGGCAGCGTCAGTCGAACTTGATGGGCGATTTGGAGATGCGGTCGTGATTGTCGTGAAACCATTTCTGGACCTGGGGGACTATTAGTTGGGGTGGTTTGGGGCATGACGGTGATTCGCAGTCCGAGTTTTCGGTTCGAGGTTATAACAGGGCGGGGCTGACGTCGCGATTGATCTGTTATCCGGAGATCAGGACCCACCCTACAAAGCGAGGGTGGGGCACCCGGCCCGCCACTTCTTCGAATTCGATATCGATGTGTAATGTAAATGGCGAGAGGCCATGAATTCCGCTGACGATACGAGAGACAATTACTCACGCCGTCGTGCAACATTCAGATCTAAAATATTAGTGTGAGGTTGGAGGGAAACTCCTTGATGAAGACGAAGAGTGCCAGCGGACTGAAAGACGGTGCCACGTGCAAGGTGATTGGCGGGACGCACAAGGGGAAGTCGGGGATTGTGCGGGATATCAAGACGGGGAAGACCGGGCACGTGTCGATTACGGTGGTGCAGGCGAATGGGGTGCGGTTGAAGACGCTGGCGAGGAATGTGGAGTGTGAGGGATGAGGGGTCCGGATTGGAAGTGTGAGGGGTGTCGAGTCAGGGACTATGTGGCGACGGGAAACTAGCTGTAGACTTGCGGAATGATCAACGTGGCGCATAGCGGGTTTGGACAGAGGTTACTTTCATGAGCGAAGAACGCAAGGAGCAGAACGGCGAAGGCGCTCCTACCGTGGTGACGCTGCCGGGGGTGGTGGACAAGATTATCCCGGCGGTGGGCAGCGAGCCGGAAAAGGCGCAAATTGCGGTGGAAGGCGCGGAAGCGTTGTATCGAGAGATTCGCGTGGATAATACTTTGCAAAATACCGCGGGCGAAGACGTTAGTTTGAAACTCGGTGCGCAGGTGGAAATTACTATTGAGGCGAAGCCGGAAGGTACTACACCGATTAAAGAATAGAGTTGGGTTTGGGCTTCACTGTTGGTGGGTTTTGAGTTCCCGTTGTCTACACCTCGAACCGAGATCCTCTGCGGTGTTTGACCTTGAATCTCGAAGCTCCGGTTTTATGCGTGAACGTCAAAGCACGAACCCACAAAGTCAGGCTTCACAAACCCGAGACCCAGTTTCACCCCTGCGAACGGCAGAACCAAGACCCACCCTATAAGACGAGGGTGGGGCACCCGGGAACGTCAAAAGCCCGAACTCACGAAGTAGCGCCTCACAAACAGTAAGACCCACTTTCACCCCTGCGAACGTCAAAACCAAGACCCACCCTAAGGCGAGGGTGGGGCACCCGGGAACGTCAAAAGCACAAACTCACAAAGTAAGGCTTCACAAACTCCGAGACCCACTTTCACCCCTGCGAACGTCAACACCAAGACCCACTATACAAGACTAGGGTGGGGCACCCGGGCGGCGAACCTTGGCGCTAATTATTTGCGGTATTTGAGGAAGAAGCGGATAGAGGAATTGAGGAGCAGGATGCTGGCGGCGATCAGGAAGGCTCCGAGCATCAGCATTGTGGGGGTGTCCGCGGCGCGGTTGTCGGTGCCGGCGGACAGGAGCCAGACTCCTGCAGAGAGGCCGATGACGGCTGCGAGGACGTTCACAACCAGACGGGCGGTCGGCGGATCGATGAAGCCTAAACTACGCGGGGGCATTTCCATGTGCGCAGAGTAGCCGCGAAGTTGGACGGTGCGATGGAAATTTGCGGCTTGGTCAGGATTGTGAGCAGAGGCAGAGAACTGTGGGGTTTCGGGCGTTTGGAGGGCGGCGTGCTCTATTGCTGATGGTCTTCAAACTGTATTGCCCCCCTTCCCGCAAGGGAGATCTGATGCAAGCCGAACGACGGCGCGAACCGCGCTACCCGTTTATCGCAATGGCGGAAATCATGGATGAGAAAGAAAACGTGCGGACGTCTTCGCGAGTGAGCGACCTGAGCCTGCACGGATGCTACGTGGAGCTGAACGATCCGTTTCCGCAGGGCGCCAGTGTGACGGTTGAGATTTATACCGAAACGGAGTTTCTGGAGACGCCGGCGACGGTGGCGTTCCGGGAGGCCAAGCAGGGTATGGGGCTGATGTTCCGGGAGATGCCGGACTATTTCACTGAAGTGCTGCACCGCTGGCTAGCCGGTGCCAAGGCTCAGGCGAAAGCTAACTGATTGCAGCGGTTAACGGCGGATAGGACCAGGGGGTCTTCGATACTAGGACGGGCGTACCGCAGACAGGGCGGTCGCGCAGACGTAGTCTTCGGCAATGGACCCCGCCAATTCCTCAACTGATAATCGGTTTACTCCTGAAATACAGCAGGCCCTTGGGCAGCATGGGCAGGTGCTGCGGATCTCGTACATGGAAATAGCGTCGGGAATCAACCGGCTGCTGCGGAACGGCATACCGAAGGAAGTTGTGGCGCAGGTGCTGAACCAAGCGGTGGAAGCGCTGGCCAATGATGCGAGTACAAACACGAATCGCTGAATGGCTCAATAGCGACTGGTGGATGAGAAACTTCACACCTTAATTTAATTCTCAGCAGGCGAAGAAGACTGTTTCGGCGGGGTGCTGCGGCGTGGCTGACGCGAGCCCGTGGGGTACACCTTGCAAAAGAATGTTCCATTCATACACATCGGGGCGCTTGGCGGAACGTTGGGCGATGAGCGTGTGAACACGGGCAGGGGCAACTTTGTGCAGGGCGAAGTCGGTTTCGTTGGCTGGTTCGCCGGAGAAGTAGATGCGGGTGGTGAGGCGGCGGAGCAGGCCGCGCATGAAGATGGAAACCGCGATGTGGGGGGCTTGCAGCGTGCCGTCGGGCGCGGGGACCTGTCCTGGCTTGATGGTTTTGAAATGAAATGTGCCGTCGTCCGTCGTGGCGACGCGGCCGAATCCGCGGAAGATGGGTTCGCGCGTGGTTTTCGTTTTTGTTTGTGAAGTTCCTGCCGCAGCTTCCTCGCTGAAATAATTGCCTTGGGCGTCGGCTTGCCAGATTTCGATGACCGCGTCGGGGACTGGTTGGTGGTCGCCATCGAATATGCGGCCGCGGATTTCGATGGGTTCGCCGGGGATGCCGGGGACGGTGAGGTCGTGGAGGTAGAAACGTTCGAGGCCGATGCGGAAGAAGGGGCCGACGGTCTGCCAGGTGGTGGCGGTGAGCTTCATTTATGCGCGGCCTCCCAGGGGAGGGAGTCGCGTCCGGCGAGGACGAGATCGAATTGGTAGCCGAGGGCGTGATCGGAGACGGTGGTGTCCCAGTCGAACTTGGAGATGAGGCGGTTGCGGGCGGCTTCATCGGGGACGCAATTGAAAATGGGATCGTGGGGGAGGAGCGGGTCACCGGGAAAATACATTTGCGTGACGAAGCGGGTGGCGAAGGCTGGGCCGAAAACGGAGAAGTGAATGTGCGCAGGGCGCCAGGCGTTGTAGTGATTGCGCCAAGGATACGAGCCGGGACGAATGGTGACGAAGCGAAAATTTCCTTCCTTATCGGTGAGCATGTGGCCGGCGCCGGTGAAGTTGGGGTCGAGCGGAGCGTTGTGCTGGTCGATGGCGTGGCGGTAACGTCCGGCGGAATTGGCTTGCCAGATTTCGACGAGGGTGTGGGGAACGGCGCGGGCGTTTTCATCAAGGACGCAGCCGCTGACGATGATGCGTTCACCAAGAGGAGGCGCGGCGTGCTGGCGGGTGAGGTCGCAGGCTTGGGGGTCAATCATGGAGGCGTCGAAAACCGGGCCGGTGATTTCCGTTAGAGTGTGCGGTAGATGAACGGGCGGATTTTTAGGCGCGCGCTTGATGGTGGAGACGTAGGGAGAATGCAGATAGTCGGGCTGGGTGCCGGGAGTTGCGCGACGGTAGATGAAATGTTTGGACATGATATTTGCTATCGGGCGGGCGCTGCGAAAATGGTTTTCATAGCCGGGTAAATCCGGCGATAGCGGGCGTAGGACGCGTTCATGACCGGGATGTTGGCCGCCACCGGCGGGACGCGATCGGAGACGCGGACGACGGCGGCGCAGGCGGCGTCTATCGTGGGCCAGAGTTTAGCGCCGACTCCCGCGAGAATGGCTGCGCCGTAGGCGGCTCCTTCTTCGGCTTCGACAATTTCAACACCGCGGCCGTAAATGTCGGCCTGAATCTGACGCCAGAGCGGTGAGCGCGCGCCGCCGCCGCCGAGACGCACGCTGGTGACGGGTACGTTCATCTCGTCAAAAATTGTAAAGGTGTCTTTCAGGCTGAAGGCCACGCCTTCGAGAATGGCGCGGACGATGTGGGCCTGGGTGTGGGAAGCGGTTAGTCCCACGAGAGCGCCGCGAGCGTCGGAATCGAGATGCGGAGTGCGTTCGCCCATTAAATAAGGAGCCCAGAGTAAACCGTCAGCGCCGGGCGCGACGCTGGAGGCCTGGGCGGTCATGCGGGTGTAGGAATTTTCAGCGGAAGGCGCTGCTTGCTGGCCGGCGAGCATGTCGCGAAACCAGCGCAGAGATAAACCGGCGGCTTGCGTGACGCCCATGACGTGCCAGCGTCCGGGAATGGCGTGGCAGAAAGTGTGGACGCGGCCGAGGGGATCGAGCGCGGGGCGGTCGGTGGCGGCGAAGACGACTCCGGAGGTGCCGATGGTGGCGCTGACGGCTCCGGGAGAAACGATGCCCATTCCGGTAGCGCCGGCTGCCTGGTCGCCTGCGCCGGCGACGACCGGAGTGCCGACGGCGAGGCCGGTGGCGTTAGCACCTTCAGCGGAAACTGCGCCGCAAACTTCAGCGGATTCGTAAAGCCGGGGGAGAAGTGCGCGATCGATGCCCGCGGAGGTGAGGACTTCTTCGGACCAGTCGCGGTGGGCGACATCGAGGAGCAGCGTGCCGGAGGCGTCGGAGACGTCGGTGGCGCGTTCGCCAGTGAGCTTGAAGCGGACGTAGTCTTTCGGGAGCATCACCGAGCGGACGCGGCTCCAAATTTGCGGTTCGTTTTCGCGGACCCAGAGAAACTTGGTGAGGGTGAAATTGGCGAGCGCGGGATTGCAGGTGAGCTGAATTAATTTGTCGCGGCCGATGCGCTCGGTGAGGTCGCGGCACTGCTTTTCGGTGCGCACATCGCACCAGATGAGCGCGGGGCGCACGGAATTGCCGGCGTCATCGAGCATGACCGCGCCGTGCATTTGTCCGGAAAAGCCAACACAGGAAATCTGGTCGCTTTTTAATTTGTGCTGATCGAGAGCTTTGCGAATGGCGATGCCTGCGGCGCGCCACCAGTCTTCAGGGCGCTGCTCGGCCCAGCCGATTTTCGGTGAGGCGAAAGGCTGGTGTTCTTCGGTGGCGGAGGCGAAGATGTGGCCGTCTTCCGCGATGATGACGGCGCGAGTGCCGCCAGTGCCAACGTCAATTCCAAGAACGAATTTCCGCATGAGTGAGCGTCAAGGAACCTTTCGAAATGTTTGCAGCCGTGGCATAGTAGCACGCGTTTTGCGAAGTTGTAATTCGGAGGCGGGATGATGGTCAAGGTGCGCGAGGGCCGGGTGTGGCGACTATTTTTGCTGGGTTGGGTGGTGCTGGGGTGCGCGGCTGGAGGAACGAGAGCGCAGGCGCCGTCGCCGTATCTTGATACTAAAACGCCGGTGGACCAGCGGGTGGCGGACCTGCTTTCGCGTATGACGGTGGAAGAGAAAGTTGCGCAGATGATTGGCGCGTGGGAGAACGCGCAATTTTTTAAAGATCCGCAGGCGTTGTTTGTGGATGAGAAAGGGAATTTTCTGCCGGAGCGCGCGGCGGTGCTGATGAAGGATGGCGTCGGCGAAATTTCGCGGCCCAGTGAAAAGCGCGAACCGCGAGCGATGGCGGAATACACCAACACGGTGCAGAAGTGGGTGAAGCAGAACACGCGGCTGGGGATTCCTGTTTTATTTCACGATGAATGCCTGCACGGGCACGTGGCGCCCAAGGGGACTTCTTATCCGCAGGCGATAGCGTTGGCTTCCACTTGGGACACTGAATTGGTGCAGGAAGTTTTTACCGCGACGGCCGCGGAGGCGCGCGCGCGAGGCATTCATCATTGCCTGGCGCCGGTGCTGGATCTGGCGCGCGATCCGCGATGGGGGCGCACGGAAGAAACATATGGGGAGGATCCGTACCTGGTGTCGCACATCGGGCTGGCGGCGATCCGCGGCTTTCAAGGCACCGGCGATCTGATTGACAAGACGCACGTGATGGCTACGGCCAAACATTTTGCGGTACACGGACAGCCGGAAGCGGGGACGAACGTGGCACCGGGAAATTATTCCGAGCGCGTGGTGCGGGAATATTTTCTGAAGCCGTTTGAGGTGGCGGTGAAAGAAGGGCACATCCGCACGGTGATGCCTTCTTATAACGAGGTGGATGGAATTCCTTCGCACAGTAATAAATATTTTCTGGACGATATTTTGCGCAAGGAATGGGGATTCACCGGCGCGGTGACCTCGGACTATTTTGGGATTACGGAATTGCGGACCATTCATCACATTGCCGCAGATAATGCGGCGGCGGCGCGGTACGCGCTGGACGCGGGCGTGGACCTGGAACTGCCGTTCGCCGGCGGCTATCCGACGCTGGTGCAGCAGCTTAAGGAAAAGAAAGTTTCCGAGGCGGCAGTGGATCGCGCGGTGACACGGATTTTGCGGGCGAAGTTTACGGCGGGATTGTTTGAGGATCCTTACGTGGATCCGGCGTACGCGGAAAAGTTCACCAATAACGTGGAGCATCAAAAGCTGGCGCTGCAGGCGGCGCATGAAGCGGTCATACTTTTGAAAAACGATGGCGGACTGCTGCCGCTGGCTAAAAATAAACACAAACGCATCGCGGTGATCGGACCGAACGCCGCAGAGTTGCACCTGGGCGGGTACAGCAACAAGCCAGGGCGGGGCGTAAGCGTTTTGCAGGGAATTAAAGACAAGGTGGGCAGCAGCGCGGAAGTGTTGTACGCGGAAGGCTGCAAAATTACGGAGACACTTCCAGACTGGGACGCGGACAAAGTGGTTTTGGGCGATGCAGCGTTAAATGCAAAGAGAACCGAGGAAGCCGTCAAGGTGGCGGCGCGCGCGGACGTGGTTATTCTGGCGCTGGGCGGGAACGAGCAGACCTCGCGCGAGGCGTGGGCCCCAGAACATAAAGGGGATCGCGACAGCCTGGATTTGTTGGGCAATCAGGATGAATTAGTGAAAGCAATTCTGGCCACGGGCAAGCCGGTGGTGGTGTTTTTGCAACATGGGCGGCCGAACTCCATTAATTACGTGGCGGAAAACGTTCCGGCGATTCTGGAAGGCTGGTACCTGGGGCAGGAAGGCGGGACGGCGATCGCGGACGTAATCTTTGGCGACTATAATCCGGGCGGTAAGTTGCCGATCACCGTGCCGCGAAATGTGGGGCAACTGCCGGACTACTACTATTACAAACCATCGGCGAAGCGGGAGTATCTGGGGACGACGACCGAGCCACTGTTTCCGTTCGGGTGGGGACTGAGTTACTCCACGTTTACGTATGGGAAGTTGCAGGCTGCTCCACAGGCGATTGAGCCATCGGGACGCGCGAAGATTTCGGTGGAGGTGACGAATACGTCGGGTGTGCGGGGCGATGAAGTGGTGCAATTGTATGTACGGCAGGAGGTAAGTTCGGTGACGCGAGCGGTAAAAGAGTTGCGGGGTTTCCGGCGGGTGACGTTGAATCCGGGAGAATCGCGGGTGGTGGAATTTTCTGTGGGGCCGGAAGAGTTGTCATTTTTGAATCGGGAGATGAAGCGGGTGGTGGAGCCGGGAGTTTTTACGGTGATGGTGGGGGGAAGTTCGGCGAAGGTGATCGAGACCAAGTTGAATGTGACCGGGAATTAGTGCGCGGCAATTTCACAAGGATTCTTCCCGATACAACTGGCGGGTGTGGGCGATGGCGGCGGTGAAGGCCATGATGGCCATGCCGATGGCGGCGATGGCGCCGCCGAAGTCGAGCATGCGGTAGGGCAGACCGGGGACGGTGGCGTTCGGATGGAAAAACAGGACGATGTTGCCGACGATTAAGAGAACGCGGAGCTCCGTGGGACCGAATTTGGCGAAGGACAGGCGGAAAAGGCCGAGGGTGTAAGAGGCGAGATAGGTTTCGATGGAGAGCAGCAGAAAGGCGACGAGCATGGCGACGGCGATGCGGCAGTCCACGTAGCCGGATGCCGCGATGCCGGCCATGAGAAAAAGCGCGCCGAACGAATCGATGATGTGGTCCACGTAAAAACCGTAGCGGGGGCGCTGGCGATTTCTGAAGCGAGCGAGAGTGCCGTCGAGGCTGTCGCCGAACCAATTTATGGCCAGGAAGAAATATTGCGGCGATGAGTCCCAAGGGTTCCCAACGCGCGGCGGCGTAGCTGCAGCCGGTTAGAAACATGGCAACGAAACCGAGGACGGTCAGGTGGTCAGAGTTGACGTACGAGGGGATGTGCGCGGCGAGCCAGAGCAGGGCTTTCCTTTCGGGGCGCGCGGTGATGCTTTCCTGGATGCGAGTGGCGTGGCGAAAGGCGAGCGGGCCAGGAGCATGCACTGAACGTTCTGTTGCCGACAGTTGTTGACGCATTTTTTCTCTCCCGTATGAATCCAAATCTTATTTGTTGCGCGAGTGGTCCGGCATTGCTGCGTCTGCATTTTGAGGAAATTTGTGCAGCAGCACTTGCCTGGTGGCAGCAAGGGTGAAGGTCAGTGATTCGCGCGAGACATTTTCGATGAAACGTCCGACCATCCAGCGCAAAGAAGCGGGGATGTCGCGGGTGAGAGAGATGGCGTTGCACTGGAGGTAAACGCCGCCATCGGCCTGGTAGAAACGCCAGTAAGAATTGAGCCGCCAGAGGAAACCGTGATCCTCGGCGGGTGTAAGCGGATGCTCCTGCGGAGTGCCAGCGTTTTCGATTTCTGTGACGCGGGTGCTGCAGGACGTAGCGGCGGCGTGAGTGGCGTCTATGGTTTCGTAATGAACATTGTATTCGGTATCGAAAATTACGGTGAGGACGCGATTTTGCTGCAGGCGGAGATAGACGCGGAAGTCGTCGCCGATTTCTGGAGACGAGGCGTGAACGAAGTACCTGAGGAGAATAAAATTCGGCGGCGCGATTGTAGTCCTGAAGGGTGGCCAGAGCCTGCGGCAGAGTGGCCCCGGGAATGAAGACGATGGCGGTCCAGTCATGGATGAGAGCGCCGGGAGGGTTCGGGCAGTCGTGGTCGCACGATTGCGTCGGGAGGATGATAATTTCTCCACGCTTTAAGGCGGCGACATATTTTTCGCGGTCGCGCGGCGGTCGAGCATCGATGGACAAGAAGGTTTTGCCGGAGGCGATTTCGTGACGAGACTGCGATTCACGAAGTTCGACATAGTGATTGAAGGCCGCAAGGGCTTCAGGAGTGATGGGCGTGGCGGCCGCAGGCGGCGGCAATGAACCGACGGCGGCCAGTACGAACGCGATGGCGTTGCTCAGTATGGGGGCGAGGTGCATGCATGGAAGATGCGGCTGCGGCTGATTGCTGGCAATGCACGGGAGGTAATTCGAGGTAAAAGAAAGCTCAGGCGGCAAGATCAAAAAAATGAAGGCGTTACGGATACTGGTCACGTAGAATGACCGCGGCCTGGAGGGTAAGTTTGAAAGATGGCAGGGCGCAAGGCGGGGTGGTGTGTTTCGGGACGTTCGAACTGGACGCATCCACCGGAGAATTACGCAAGGATGGGAAGTCGCGGCCGAGGATTCGGGACCAGGCGCTGCAAATTTTGCTGATGCTGATTGAAAAGCCACAGGAACTGGTGACGCGGGAAGAGATACGCGAGCGAGTGTGGCCGGCCGATACGTTTGTGGATTTCGATCACGGGGTGAACACGGCGGTGAACCAGGTACGGAGCGCACTGGGAGACGCGGCTGCGAATCCGACATTCATTCAGACGATTCCGAGAAAGGGATACCGGTTTGTGGCGCCCGTGCAATGGGTGGGTGGGGGCGTTGCACAGACGGCAGGAGCGGAGGCCTCGGATTCGGGGGCGGAACGAACGGTGCGGCGTCCAGGAATTTTGAGCGACGCGGATGACCTGCCAGCCGTAGGCAGCGGGACAGTGAGGATTCTTTTTTCGCTGATACAGGTTATGTACCTGACGTTCTATATTGTGGCGTTAGCGCGGCTGGCGTGGGTGGACGTGATATTGAGTGAGCTGGCGCAGTATTCGATCGTGGCGCTGATATTGTTGATTACGACTGCGGTGGTAGGCATACCGGTGCGATTATTTTTGCTGAGCGCGGCGGTTTCCAATTACGCCGGACTGCTGAAGAAATTCACGAGGATTTTTCCGGCGGTGCTGATGCTGGACGAAATCTGGGCGCTCGGTCCATTTCTGCTGCTGCCGCAGATTGGGTTGGGCCTGGCGCTAGCGTGCGCGGCGATACTTTTGTATGTGCCATTTTCGCAGCGGTCGCTGCTGCTGATGGCTAAACCGGGAGTTTCTCGACCGTAGGATAGTGGTGCTGCTCGCGGCCTTCCTTGCCGTCGTACTTCGTGGTGGTTTTGAAAAGCTCGAAGCGGCCGTCGGCGGCGAACTGGCGGACGCGATCACGGGTGGCCTGCATGGCTTCGGCGGTGAGGGGCTTGAAGCCGGCGGCGATTTTCAGATTCTGTTGCAGGACTTCGATGGAGTCCATACCGCTGATGGTGGTGGCGACTGGGAGGCTCATGGCGTAGGACAGGCCCTCGTGGGCGGTGATTGCGCCGTTGGTGACCATCTCTCCGCTGCCGCCGAGACTTTTCATGCCGAGCACGCCGAGATTTTTGCGATTGGCTTCGGGCAGGACCTGCGTTTCAAAACTGCGAAAAGTGGCGTCCATGCAATTGAGCGGCATCTGCACGGTGTCGAAGGGAAAGTTTTGCGCAAGCATGCGCAAGTGGATGCCGGGATTTTTGTGACCGGTGAAACCAATGAAGCGGACCTTGCCCTGCTGTTTGGCGGCGAGGAGGGCTTCGGCGGCGCCGCCGGGAGCGAAAATTAAATCGGGATCGTTGTAGTACACGACTTCGTGAATCTGCCAGAGGTCCACGTGATCGGTTTGCAGGCGGCGAAGAGATTGCTCGAGTTGCTTCATGGCGACATCTTTGCCGCGACCGTGAGTGCAGACTTTGGTCATGAGGAAAGCGTCCTGGCGCTTGCCTTTAAGGGCAACGCCAAGTTTTTCTTCGCTGACGCCATCGTGATATTCCCAGCAGTTATCGAAGAAATTTATTCCCGCAGCCATGGCGGTGGCGACGAGCTCGGTGGCTTCCTGTTGATTTTTCGTGGAGCCGAGATGATAGCCACCGACACCCAGGGCCGAGACCTGTTCGCCGGTTTTGCCGAGAGGGCGACGCGGCACGGATGCGGCGGCGCCGGGGTCCTGCGGGCCCGATGATTTTTTGCCAAACGCGGAATTTGTCAACATGGATGCGGTCACCACAGCTGCGCCTTTCACAAAAGTGCGACGAGTAAAAGTGTCTTCCACCGTCATTGGTCCTCGCTGAATTGGGGGCTGGAATTGGGGCTGAATTGTGGGCTGAACATTGCTGATTGTTACTTCACGGCCGGGAAAGGCTTGCCGGTGTTTTGATAACTTTTCATCATTTCTTTCACTTCGGCTTGCTGATCGTCCAGCGGAAATTCGTGCGTGAGGCGGGCTTCGGGATTGTCGAATTTCAGAGAAACCTTGTAGAGCTCAAAGCGGCCGTCGGCGGCTGATTGTTTAGTGCGATTGCGAAGCGCGGCCATTTCGGATTCCGGCATGGGCTTGAAGTTCTGCGCGATTTTTAAATTCTGGCGCAGGACCTGAAGCGTTTCCATTCCGGTGATGGTGGTGGCGACGGGCAGGCTCATGGCGTAGCGCAGCGCTTCCTCGGCGGTGACTTCGCCTTTGTCTATGGCTTCGCCATGGCCGTTGAGAGGCTTCATGCCGAGAGGGGCGATGCCGCGGCGGTGGAGTTCGGGGAGAACCTGATTTTCGAAGCTGAGAAAATTGGCGTCGAAAGCGTTGAGGGGCATTTGCACGGAGTCGAAAGGAAATTCGGTTTGCAGCATTTTTAAATGGATGGAAGGATCTTTATGTCCGGTGAAACCGACGAAACGGACTTTGCCCTGTTCCTTGGCTTTGCGCAGGGCTTCGGCGGCGCCGTTGGGGCGGATAAACATTTCGGGATCGTTGTCGAAGGTGACGCCGTGAATCTGCCAGAGGTCGAGATGATCGGTCTGCAGGCGGCGCAGAGATTGCTCGAGCATTTGCATGGCGAGGGCAGCGTCGCGACCGTGGGTGCAGACTTTGGTCATGAGGAAAATTTTGTCGCGGCGGCCTTTGAGGGCGTTGCCCATCCAGATTTCCGATTTGCCGCGGTGATATTCCCAGCAGTTGTCGAAGAAAGTGACGCCGCCGTCTATGGCTTCATGGACGATTTGTGTGGCGGTTTGTTGGTCTTCGGCGTCGCCGAGATGGTGTCCGCCAAATCCCAGAGCGGAGATTTCGGCGTCGTGGCGACCGAAGGGGCGCTTGGGAATGGAGCCTGAAGAGGCGTCTGGCGGTTTAGGAAAAACTGCGGGCATAAGGGTTCCTGTGTGGATGCTCTGAGTTGCTAGATGAGCTCTCGGTTAACTGCAGTGTTAGTGCTACGACACGATTGTTTTGCGAGCGCGAAGGAATCGCAATGCACTAAACGCTGTAGAAATGCGGATAGGAGTGGCGGGCCGCAAACTAATGGCGCACGTGAACCAGCAATTGATAGGCCGCCTGCTGTCTTACTTAGTCACTTTGGCAATCAGGGCGGCGAAGGGAGCGAGAGTGATGCCGCCGGGTGCGGTGGCTGGCGGCGTTTGAGAAGTGGATAACAGCACGGACAATTTGAGAGCGGAAAAGCCGGCGGGGCCGAGGTTGAGCTGCACTTTTTGCGGCGCGGCTGACATGTTGAGCAGAACGAGGACGGCTTCGTTTTTGTCTTTATCGTTGCGGAGATAGGCGAGGACGTTAGGGTCGTCTTCATTGAGCGGCACGTAGGCGCCGTTGGCCAGAGCGGGTTCGCTTTTGCGCAGCGCGAGAAGCTGGCGATAGACGCTGAGGATGGAATTGGGGTCTTTGGTTTCTGCCGCGACGTTATGCGTTTTGTAACTGGGCGGGACCGGCAACCAGGGTTTGGCTTTGGTGAAACCGGCGTTGGCGGAATCGTTCCACTGCATGGGGGTGCGCTCGCCGTCGCGGCCGATTTCTTTGGGCCAGCCGACGATTCCTTCGGGATCTTTCACGTCTTCCTTGCGCCTGGGGTCGTTGTTCTCCATGCCGAGTTCTTCGCCGTAATACATGATCGGCGTGCCGCGCAAAGTGAGGTAGAGCGAGGCCATGAGCTTGGCGATTTCGTCGTTGTGCGCGCCGTCGCCGTAGCGGTTCCAGGAGCGATTCATGTCGTGATTGCTGATGACGAAGACGGGCCAGCCACCTGCGGAATCGACAGCGGCAATCTGGGAGCGGAATTCCGGGGCGGAAAGTTTATTTACGGTGCCGAACATGAGGTCCATGGGCATCTGAAGTTCGTTGCTGTGCTCGCCGTAATATTCCTTAAGCTCGGCAATGTTGCGGGTCCAGGTTTCGCCAATCAGCACGGCGTCGTACTGGTCGGCAATTTTGCGCAGGTCCTGCAGTACGCCGTGGACTTCGGGCAATTTGGTGTTGTATTTGCGTTCGAAATCGGGGCGGCCGAATTTATCAAGGCCGGGCTTGGGAGGATTGTCGGTGAGATTGGGATCCTCGAAGAGGGTGTCCACGGCATCGAGGCGGAAACCGGCGACACCGCGCTTGTACCAGAAGCGGGTGACGTCGAGCATGGCTTCTTTCACGGCGGGATTGCGCCAGTTGAGGTCGGGCTGCTCGGGATAAAAATAATTGTAGTACCACTGGCCGGTTTTTTTGTCGAAGGTCCAGGCGGCTTTGCCAAATTCGGAGTACCAGTTGTTGGGCGGCTGATCGCCTTTGCCGTCGCGCCAGATGTACCAGTCGCGATGCGCGGAAGTTTTGGAAGAGCGCGAATCGATGAACCACTTGTGCTGGTCGGAAGTGTGATTGACGACGAAATCGAGGACTGACGCGAATATTGCGTTTTTTGGCTTCGCTGACGAGGCGGTCGAAATCTTTGAGGGTGCCGTACATGGGATCGATGGCTTCGTAATCGGAGACGTCGTAGCCGAAGTCCACCTGGGGAGAAGGGAAGCAGGGGGTGATCCAGATGGCGGTGACGCCGAGATCGTGGAGATAGTCGAGGTTGGAGGTGATGCCGTTGAGATCGCCGATGCCGTCATTGTTGCTGTCGGCGAAGCTGCGGGGATAAATTTCGTAGAAGACGGCGTCCTGCCACCACTGGCGAGGTTTTTGCTGCTGGGCGTTGGCCGCTGCAGCGAAGAAGGGAAAAGAGCAGCGCGAGCACGATTGCAGATCTAGAAATAAATTTTGAGTTGGTTGGCATAGGACTCTCGACTCGGGATGATTTTTATGAATTCAGGCAGCTACCGTCCTTGTACTTATACACGCACTTATACATTTGTGGCGCTAGGGCTTGCGAGATTTCTCGCGGCGAGCGTTGCCGGAAAAGCTGATGGCGATGGTGGAGGTTATGCGTTTTTCAGTTTCTTGCGCGGGCAACTGGACGTGCAGGGAGGCGGAGCCATCCGGGGAGTCTAGGAGTTGTGCGCCATCCACGGAGGAAATCTGGCTGGAGTTCCAGAGAGGCAGGTCGTAGTCGTGTCCCGAAATGCCGGAGATTGAGAGAGTGAGGCGGTCTCTGCCGGCGCTCCAACCTTCGGAAAGAATGCGCAGGCCCTCGCTGGGGCTGCCGAGCTGGGGCAATTCGGAGTTGTAACTAATGGCGAAATCGTCGCGAAGATGAATTTTGACGACGGTGGATTGGTCCTGAACAGCGAAGCCGACGACGACGTGCTGATCGGAGGCGTTTTTGTCCAAATGGAATGGAATGGCGCGCCCGTTTACTTCGACGGCGGTTACGGTGGCGCGTGTGCTGATGGCGGGATTAAAAGCGATGACGAGGTTTTCGTTTCCTTCGCGGTCCACGTGCAATTCGATGGAGCTGGCGGTCTTGGAATATTGCAGCTCGAGGACTTCGTGGCCCGCGTGGACGTTGTGAATGGAGAAACTGGTCCAATCAGCGGGGACGTGAGGCTCGAAAACGAGATTGGGTTTTTCGCCGATGCTCAGACCGAAGAGCCCTTTCAGCAAAGGCGCGACAACCATGGCGGCGGACCAAATCTGATGCGGGGAGCTGGTGGAGAGGCCCTGGTAATAGTCGCCGGAAAGAACTTCGGTGACGTGGCCGGGCGAGCCATCGAGCGCGAGGAGGGCATTGGCGCGCAGGTTGGCGTAGGCGGCGTGCTCGTGATGGTAACGATATTCGCCGACGCTGGCCCATCCGGTGAAGAGCGGCCAAACGGAACCGTAATGGTAGCCGCCGCCACTGTAGCGTGAAGCGTTGCCGGAAATAATGCGCATGCCCCAGTCGGTCTGGTGATCGGCGTCGGAAAGTTGCGAGATCATGGCGCCGGCTTTTTCCTGGTCGAGAATACCGAACCACATGGGGACGGTAGCGAGCACGGTGGCCTCGTCAAGCTGCTTATTGTCTTTGTCGAGGGCGAAGGCGAAGCGCTTTTTTTCGGGGAGCCAGAAGGCGTTGTTGATTAGAGATTTTTGTTTTTCGAAGGCGGCGGCGAGATCTTTGCTTTCAGTTTCTTTTCCGGCGAACTTTGCGAGATTCGCGAGCGCGCGCAATGCCTCGGCGCCGAGGCCGCTCTGGTACAACTCGGTTTTTACCGGGAGAAGCGGGCCGCCTTCGACCCAGCCGTGACCGAATCCGAAATTTTGCGGGAGACCCTGGGCGTCGTAGGTGGAGCGCATGAACTGATAGGCCTTCCAGGCGCTGTCCCATTTTGATTTGGCGAAGGCGGTGTCGCCGCTCTGGGTGACGTAGTCGTTCATGGTGATGATGTAGAGCGGAGTGGCGTCGGCGGAAGCGTAGGCGTAGGGATAATCGGTGAACCATTTGACGAAATTTGCGCCCTGGGCGATTTCGTGGGGGATTTTTCCGTCTTCGCGCTGATATTTGCCGATGAACTCGAGGGCCTGGCGAGTGGTGGCGAAATCTCCGGCGGCATCGAGAGCGAGGGAAGTCCACATGGAGTCGCGTCCGAAAAACCAGGCGAAGCCCGGGCGCTGGCTTTCGCCGGAGGTGCGGTAACCGGCGACGAGTCCCGTGCCTAGATAAGGATTGGTGACCAGGCCCTGAATCATGCTGACGCGGGACCAGTCGTAGGCGCGCTGGAGTTGCTCGTCGGGAAGATCCACGCTGACGGTTTGCGACAAATAGTTGCGATAGAAATCGGCGGACTGGCGCAGAGGTTCCTGGTAGCCGGCTGATGAGGTGTTCGTAGATTTCTTCGGCTTCGGGTTCGCCGTGGACGGAGGCGGCGAGCGCGATGAGCTTGGTGTCTCGGCCTTTGGCGGTGACGCCGAGACGAAAGGAATTCTCGCTGTCGCTGGAATAGTTGGTCTGGAATTCGGTGTGGGCGGAGATGCCGGTGGGCGAGCCGAGGAAGGCGGCGAATTTTTTCTGCTCTTCGCCGAAGTGAAAGGCGTTGCGCGTTTTATCCCAGTTGACGTAGGTGGCGCCGAGGGCCGCGGGCCATTCGAGCTGAAAGTCGCGATGGAAGACGGCTTCGATTTCGAGAGGGAATTCGGTCTGGATTTCGAAAAAGATGAAGGCGCCGGATTCGTTCACGGGGACGAAGAAGGTTTCGCGGACGGAAAAAGTGTCGCTGGTATAGAGGATGGTGGTGGCTTCGGGGCGCACGGTGAGGGTGCGCGCGAGAGAGGCGGCGTCGAGGACGCGGTCTTCAGTGTGAAAGCGCAGACGGAAATCGCGAAAAATTTTCAGCGGGTAGACCCAGGCTTCGACGCGGCCGGACTCATTGCCGAAGATGCCGGCGCGGGTGCCGGTAGCGGAGAGAAATTCCCAGGAGCGGACGGGGCGAGTGAGTTCGAGAGTTGGCGGTGAGGGCTGGTCTTTTTCGGTGGCGGCGTTGAGAGTGACGGCGGTGAGGAGAAGTGCGGATAAGCGGAGCAGTGATTTCATTTTGTGGCCTGCGATGTTGGTGTGTCCGTTCCAAAAGTCCAAGAAAGCACGTCAACCCGAAGACACAGGCTATAACGCGAGCCTGGGGCACCCTTCGGGGATCATCAAACTACAGCGCCGGGCACTGCTTGCAAAGTGGCGAACGGGTATCTATAAAGGAAAGCGGCAGATTTTAGCACGAGCCAAAGTTGGGAAGGTATCACTCCTTTTGGGGCTTGCAAGTTTTTCACGCCGATTTTTCCTTAAATCACTGAGCCGGACCGCCACAGTGCTATCGCTGGAGCATGTGCTGGGGTTGGCGCGTTCTGTGGACGGACAAGAGAAGGCGCAGGCTGGCGCGGCGACGGGGGCTGCGTCGGCTGCTTCTGTCGCCGGGACGCCGCTGGGGTTGAGTTTTGTCAATGTGGCGCGCGAAGCGGGGTTGAATGCCAAGACGATTTTTGGCGGGGAGCACAAAAATAAATATCTGCTGGAGACGACCGGTTGCGGGGTGGCGTTTTACGACTACGACAACGACGGGTGGCTGGATATTTTCCTGGTGAATGGGTGGCGGCTGGAAGGATTTCCGGCGGGTGCGGAGCCGACCAACCATCTATTTAAAAATAATCGGGACGGGACGTTCACGGATGTGACGGTGAAAGCCGGGCTGGCGCATACGGGATGGGGGCAGGGAGTTTGCATCGGGGATTACGACAACGACGGGTTTGAGGATTTGTTCGTCACGTATTTTGGGAAGAATGTGCTGTATCACAACAATGGGGACGGAACTTTTGCGGATGTAAGCGAGAAAGCGGGTGTGGCGGGAAACGGGAAGCGCTGGAACAGTGGGTGCGCGTTTGTGGATTACGATCGCGACGGGCGGCTGGACCTTTTTGTGGCGAATTATATTGATCTGGATCTGGCTACCGCGCCGGTGCCGGAATCGGGGCCGTGCAACTACAAGGGCATGCTGGTGGCTTGCGGGCCGCCGGGACTGAACGGCGGGAAAAATATTCTGTATCACAACAATGGCGATGGAACGTTCAGCGATGTTTCGCAGGCGGCGGGGATCCTGGGCGCGAATGGGACGTACGGGCTGGGAGTGCTGACGGCGGATTTTAATAATGATGGCTGGCCGGATATTTATGTGGCGAATGATTCGACGGCGAGCGCGTTGTACAAGAACCTGGGCAATGGGAAGTTTACGGACGTCGCGATGGAAGCTGGGTGCGCTTTGAGCGCGGATGGAAAGCCGCAGGCTGGCATGGGCGTTTCGGCGATTGACTACGACCTGGACGGCAACATGGATATTGTGAAGACAAATTTTGCGGGCGATACGCCCTCGCTGTATCGCAACATCGGCGGCGGGAATTTCGAGGACGCGACTTTTCCGGCGGGGCTGGGGAAGCATACGCAATATCTGGGCTGGGGCTGCGGATTTCTTGACATGGACAACGACGGGTGGGCCGATATTTTGATTTGTAACGGACATGTGTACCCGGAGGTGGAGCAACTGCGCACAGAGGCGGGTTATGCGCAGCGCAAATTGCTGTACCGAAATTTGCGAAATGGAAAATTTGAGGATGTGTCCATGGAAGCGGGGGCGGGAATTTCGGTGCCGGCCGCTTCGCGCGGGTGCGCGTTTGGAGATTTTGACAATGACGGCGACGTGGATGTGGTGGTGAATACCGTTAACGATTATCCACAGCTGTTGCGCTGCGATCTGAAGAGTGGAAATAACTGGTTAAAGGTGCGGACGATCGGGACGAAATCGAATCGCAGCGGGATCGGGGCGCGATTGCGGTGTGTGACGCGGGTGGCGGGCGAAGCGAAGCCGCATGCGCAGATGGATGAAGTGCGGAGCGGGGGGAGTTATTTTTCGCAAAATGATCTGCGAGTGCATTTTGGTATTGGGAAAGCGGGGAAAGTGGATTTGCTGGAGATTCGGTGGCCTAGCGGGATGGTGGAGAAGTTGGAGGATGTTAAGGCTAATCAGTTGATTTTTGTGAAAGAGGGGCAGGGGATTGTGCGGAGTCTGGTGTTTGCGGAAACGAAGGCTGGGGCGTTGACGAGATAGTTTTTGGTTTGTTGCCGGTTTTTTCGGGAGCTGGCGCGATTTACGCCAAGACCCACCCTATAAATTGAGGGTGGGAACCCCCAGCTACTCTTTTGGGGTTTGTTGCGGGGCTTTTCCTGAGCCAGGGTGCTTTATCCCAAGTCCCGCCCGGCATGGCGGACAAGCCCGATAGATTGAGGTTGGCGCACCCGGTGGCGTTTGCCTTAGGAATTTTCATTTGATACGCAGAAAGACAATTCGATGGTTAACCGTCGCGTGTGCGTTGATGGCGGCCGCTGATGTTGCGGAGGCGCGCGGCAACCGGCAGGCGGGCGCTGCTTCTGTGGAGGGCGCGGAAAAAATTGTGCAGCAGGCCAATGCGACCTACGCGCGAGGGGTGAGTGCGCTGCAGAAGGCTGATCTGGCTGCGGCACGTGGCTTGTTTGAGCAGGTGTTGAAGCTAATCCCCAACAATGCGGAAGCGCACAATTCGCTGGGGTGGGTGCTGCTGGCAGAAGGGAGCACGGATCAGGCGATCGTACATTTTCATGCGGCGCTGCGCGCGAAGCCGGAGTTTGCACAGGCGCGGATAAATTTGTCGAATGCGCTGGTGCAGAAAGGCGACGCGGAAGGCGCGGTATTGGAGGCGCGCAGAGCGGTGAAGGATGCGCCGCAGGATTCGGAGGCACATCGGGCGCTGGGGCGGGCGCTCGTATTCGCCAAGAATCTGGAAGGCGCCATCAGCGAACTTCGGAAAGCTTCCGAATTGGCGCCTTCGCGCGGCGACCTTCACGACGATCTTGGCGCCGTGCTGATGCAGCAAGGCCAGCCGCAAACCGCCGCAAAGGAATTTGCCGACGCCGTACGGCTCTCGCCGCAGTCTGCCGGCGCGCACCTGCATCTCGGAGTTTTACAGTATCAAAGTGGATCGACAGACGCTGCCATCGCGGAGTTGAGCGCAGCCACGCAATTCGGCCCGCAGAATACTCAGGCACACTTTTACCTAGGAAGGGCGCTGGTGCTGGCTGGCCGTACGACAGAAGCCAAAGCGCAATTTGAAGCTGCAGTGAAGCTGCTTCCAGATTTTCCCGAAGCACAGACCCAGCTCGGACTGCTGTTGCAGCATGCCGGCAATGCTGAAGGAGCCGTCGCGGCCTTTCGCGTCGTGGTGCGCACCCAGCCAGATAATCCCGACGGCCATAATAATCTGGGGCTGGCGCTTTTGCAGTCGGGCGACGGGGACCACGCCATCCAGGAATTTCAAAGTGCACTGCGACTGAAGCCCGCGGACACCGATTACCGCGCCAACCTGGGAGCCGCGTATCTCCAGAAGACGGATTTCGACGCTGCTATCGAACAATTTCGCGCAGCGCTGCAGAAGGCTCCGGACGACGCCACCTTGCACTACGATTTGGGGCTAGCCCTTAAATTGAACGACAAATTGCCGGAAGGTATTGCCGAATTACGGAAAGCCGCGGAATTGAATCCGGCGCAGGCGGATGCGCACTACACCCTGGGCGTCGCTCTTTGGCAGCAGGGCGAATTTCCACAAGCGGAGCAGGAGTTGCGAGCGGCGCTGAAAGTTAATCCGGACTACGCGGAAGCGTACTATACGCTGGGCACCGTGCTGAAGCAGCAAGAAAAGTGGGCGGATGCAATGGTGGCGTTGCGCGAGGCGATTCGTCTGGAACCGGAACTGGCCGGGGCGCACACGACGCTGGCGGCAGTGCTGCGACAAACGGGAGACACGGAGGGGGCGGCGGCCGAGAGTCGCGCGGGCGTGGCGCTGGCGAAAAAAACTACCGATCTGCAGGCAGCGGTGGCGGCTACTAATTCGGGGAAGCGGTTGATGAACGCGGGAGATCTGGACGCGGCGATTTCGCAATTTCGAAGCGCAATGAAGTCCACGCCTGATTATGCGGCGGCGCACTATCAACTGGGGTTGGCGCTGCAGCGAAAGGGCGAGCGGGAAGAAGCGAGTAAAGAGTTGCAGAAGGCGGCGGAGTTGGACGCAGCCGCGAAGGCGGAGGCGCGGCCGGAACCTAAACCGGCGGCGAATCCTGAAGCGCGACCGGCGCCCGAACCACGCGCAAATCCTGAAGCGCAGCCGGCTCCACAGATGCAACCTCAGTAGTCAAGTTCGCGAAATATTTCGAGGAATGAAGATGCTGAGTAGAGTTACGCGCGGACTAAGCGCCTTTGCGGAGGGCGATGAGTTCGGTGGCTACGGGGACGCCGCGAACAATTTTTACGTGAAGCACGGCTTCGAAAGGTTTGAGGTCGCCGGACTTGGATACCGAGAGGCGGAGAAGTAGTTCTTCGAGCGATTGCTGGCGCGAGACATATTCTACGGCCGCCTGGGTGCCGAGTGTGGTGGTGCCGGCGAGAATTAATTCGGAGCGGCCCTCATTGAGTCCGCGGACGAGGGCTACGACGGCATAGTCCTCGGTGAGGGGCTCGGTATTGGGCGAAGCCATGTATTCCTTGGGCTCGCCGTTTTGCGGATGAGCGTTGATGATTTCGGTGTTGCCGCGGCGGTTGCCGGAAGGAATCTGGCGAAAAGTAAACTCCTGCGTGCTGGGAATGTCGAGGAGGGTGAGATTTTCGGAGGGCGAGCCGATGAAAATGAGGTCGTTGTTCTTGGCGTCGTCGAGGGAAAAGAGGCTGCCGCGCTTAACGCGAATTTCCTGATGGAGCAAGGCGAAGACGCGGTCGAGTTCGTGGACGGCTAGAACTTCGCCGACGCCGGTGTAATGGTCGAGGATCGGCTGGCCAGCATCGCGGGAGGCCACGTAGTAGCGCATGCCGACGTCTGGACGCCCGGCGAATCTGGCGTTGCTGAAAATGACCCAGGGTTCTTCGGTGCCGGTGAGGAAACCCTTCCAGAAGGTGGGGAAGGCGGCTGGGATGCCAGCGCGATTGAGGTTGGCGCTGGTTTCGCCAGCCTTGCGAGGGAAGAGCAAGGCGGCCATTACCGTGAGTGAAGCGGCGAGGAGTACGGCGAGCACCCCGACGGCGACAGCCCAGCGGCGAGGGATCTGCTGGGTGGTGCGATTTTCGTCGCGGGCCAATGTCTCGGCGCGATTTTCGTGCGTACCGGAGTGGTTTTTGGAACCGGGTACGCGGGAATGAAACGCCAGGACATAGGTGCCCTTAGGGAGTTCGACGAGCACGGGATCGTCGGCGGCGTTATCGCCATTGTAATATTCGGCGAGTTTGGTCCTTAGGCGCCCAGCCTGGACGCGGACCATGGAGTCCACTTGGGGGTCGAAGTCGTCCTGGCGGCCAAAAACTTCGGTGGCAATTTGATATTCCTTCAGGGGTGCGCCGGGGTGATCGAGGGCGTGCCTGGCAACATAGCGGAGCAGTTTGCAGAGGGACTCGGAGCCGTGCAAAACCGAGCTGTTGGCCAGCTTTTCGATCTGGGCTTGAATTGCGGCTCTTTCGACCAAAGTAACTCCGGTTACAGGGTTGTAACACGAACGTATCAAGCGGCGCAACCTACGGGCAAATCAGGGCGTTATGGCGTGTAACCGTGTCTTACGGTGTGAGACTTGTCCAAGCATCGAGAATATTGATATGACCAAGCTACATTATTACTCGAATGCCTGACCGCTGCCGTATTTTGAGTAACTTGCGGACAGGCTTTTCCGGTTCACCCCGGGAATCGATGGCTTCGAGAAGTGTCTGTGTAGTCGAGGCGGTACAAGGCGGGGAATAGTCGCCGTGCATCCGCACAGTCTTAACGAATCCATAAACATGCTGTCGAGGAAATTCAGCAGGTGTGTATCTGCTTTGGGGATCCAAATGGATTTTAGGAGGGGTGGAATGTCAAGGCGATCAGTGTGGGTGGCTCTGGTTGTTTTCTGCTTTAGTTTGAATCTTTGTACGTATACGGCTTCGGGGCAAGCCGTGTTCGGCAGCGTAATCGGCACGGTGACGGACGCGCAGGGAAATGCGGTAGCCGGCGCGAAAGTTACAGTGACCTCAGTCACCAAGAGCACTGTTTTCGAAACGACTTCGAACGAGAGCGGCAACTATGCAGTGACGCACTTGATCCCGGACACTTATAAGGTGGAAGTGGAAGCGCCGGGGTTCAAGGTTTATTCGGTGGCGAGTGTTACGGTGCAAGCGGATGCTTCGGTGACGCTGGATGCCGCACTACAGGTCGGGGCGGTCACGCAGACCGTGGAAGTGACCGGCGAGATTCCGCAATTGCAGACGGACCGCGCGGATGTGGACGTGACGTTCAACCAGAAGTATGTCGAAGATCTGCCGATCCTGAATCGCAACTTTACGAATTTTGAGTTGTTGTCGCCGGGCACGCAGAAGTTGCCGGGCTTCAACCATGCCGCGACCGAGAATCCTCAGGGCGGCGGGCAGATACAGGTGAACGGACAGCACTTTTCGGGCACGAACTTTGAGTTGGACGGCACGGACAACCAGGATCCCATTCTGGGCATTATCGTGGTGAACCCCAACCTGGACGCCGTCGGTGAAGCAAAGATCGCACTGCAAGATTACGACGCAGAATCAGGCAAAGCCACCTCCGGAATCGTCAAGGTGCAGACCAAGTCCGGTTCGAATGACATTCACGGCACCGGTTTCTTTTTCAATCGCGAACAGCGACCAACAAGCGCGGGACCCCTTCACCAACAAGCCTGGAGTTCCTCTCGCGGCTGCGAACTGGAAGCAGTTTGGTGGTTCTGCCGGCGGACCGATCATAAAGAACAAGCTGTTTTTCTTTGGAGATTATCAGGGAACGCAACAGACGGCAGGGCATCACAAACCTGTACACAGTACCGACTGCAAATGTGGTGCAGTCTTGCAATCCAGCAACGAACGCGGCGAGTGCCACTCCAGGGTTTTGCGACTTGAGCGAATATCTGAATGCCTATGGCCCTCCGGTTGGCGGCATATCAAGCGGGCAGATTTTCGATCCAAGCACTGGTGATCCGCTCACCGGTGCCGGCCGGACGCCATTCGTGAACAACCAGATTCCGATCGGGCTGATCGGACAGAATGTCGGCAATGTTCTGGCGCTATTCCCGACGCCGACCTCGGGCGGCGTGAACGACAATTTCGTAAACAGCGGGTCGGGACCTTTTGATCAGAAATCCTTTGACGTGCGAATCGACTACAGCGCGCCGCATAACTACCAAGTGTTCGGGCGCTTCAGTCTCGATTACTTTTCAATTTCGGGCACGGGCGGCCTGGGTGCGCTGGGTAGCGTTGGCTTTGGCCCGGGCGGTTTGAATGGCAGTTCGATCGTTCACAACTACAGCCTGGCCACTGGCTTAACGAAAGCCATCGGGACAAACTGGCTGACAGACTTACGCTTTGGATATTTTAAGTACAATCCGAGAACGGCGTACTCCGACGCAAGGCGACACGCCGATGGACACGTTTGGCTTCCCTGGGCTTAATACCGGACCGGGCATTGTGGGTCCGCCGAACGACGGGCGGTTTGTCGGGCTTCCTGTTCCAGAACAACGGCGGTAACAGCTTGAACGGCCAACTAGGCAACAACAATGGTGGCACCTACGCCTTCGGTGACGGCTTAGACGTCGGCGCGTTGCAATTGCCCGCTTGACAGAAAGCGAACAGCAATTCCAGGTCGTGAACAACTGGACGCGGACACAAGGCAACCACACAATCAAGTTCGGCGCGGACATCCGTTATGCCGAAAACCTCGGGTACCCAGCGACCAGAGCCGAGCTGGTCTGTTGTACTTCGATCAGCGAGGCACGGCGGAATGCCGGGGCCAATGGCTTAGGATTGGCGACGTTCCTGCTTGGAGACGTAACCTCATTCCAGCGGTTCGTGAGCACCAGTTTGAATGCGGCAGAACGCCAGAAGCGCTGGTTCTTCTACGGCCAGGATTCCTGGCGAGTTAGTCCAAAATTCACTTTGACCTACGGTCTACGCTGGGAAATTTATTTCCCGGAAACGGTCAACGGCAAGGGCAACGGCGGTTTCGCCGAACCTAGAAGATGGTCTGATCAGAGTGGCCGGCTATGGCGGAGTGGGTTCGAACGGCAACGTTGCCAATACTTACAAGGCTTTTGCGCCGCGCTTGAGCGTTGCGTACCAGTTTGATCCAAAGACTGTTGTACGCCTGGGTTATGGGCGTGGATTTGATATCGGTGTATTCGGTTCGAACTTTGGTCACGTGGTCACCCAGAACCTGCCGGTGCTGGCACGCCAAGACCTGTCGGACAACACTTTCAATACGGCTGCAACGAACAATCGCAGCGCGATTTTCAACCTGTCGCACTGGCCCGCCACCGTTTGATTTCACGCCGGTGCTGAGCTCAATTTCTTCGGACGGAACCCTGCCGATTAACGGGATAGACGGCAAAACGACCGCAGGGGCTCGCCCTACGCGTTCAACGGTTGCCCACGATCGACCAGTGGAATGCCACGATACAGACGGCAAATCACTCCGACCCTCAATTTGACCGTAAGCTACATCGGGAATAAGGGAACGCACGTGTTCGCCGGTGGAGGTCCGTCCTACAACGCCAACCAAGTGGCTATTGGTCCCGGAACCAACGTTGTAGATTGTTCCTCCGGTACCTGCAAACTCGGCGGGTTTTCATGCAGCGCAGGCGTCAGCCGATCGGCGCCGCTATTTTCTGAATGGCGTGCCATCGTTCACGTATCCCGGCTTCACGTTTGTCGATCCGGCGGATCCTACGCAAACTCCGCAGCCGACACCGGCATGCTGCGCGGTGGACATGAGCTATTACGGCAACGACGCAGACAACAAATATAACGCCTTGCAAATTAAGGCGGAAAAGCGAACGAGCTATGGACTGCAGTTCCTGGCGCACTACACTTTCTCCCACGCGTATGCATACAACGACGACTACTACTCAGTAAATAAAAAGTACGCCTGGGGACCAAACGGGTACAACCGCAACCAAGTGTTCGTGGCCAACACGATTTATGAATTGCCCGTAGGTAGAGGGAAGAGGTTCTTGACCGACTCCGGACGAGCATGAACTTCATCGTGGGCGGCTGGCAAATCACCAATACGCTCACGTACGGGACGGGCCTGCCGTTCACGCCCAGCATCGGGGAATGCGGAACCATTGCGGACGCCGGACCCTGCCGTCCCAACGTGGCGTCAAACGAAAAGCAGATTTCCGTGGGCAAAAGGACGGCTCCCTGCCCGGGTGGCACAGGCGACTGCACGTTCTGGTTCACGCCGGTTGCCCCACTGTCCTACTGGCCTCACGCCGGCTGATAATGGACTTGACTCCTGCACTTTCGCCCGTCCAGCATCGGGTCCATATTCGCTGCCTGCTTGCGGACAGATCGGAAGCGCGGGGTTCAATTCACTTCGCGGACCCCATGCGTTTTATGACGATATGGCTCTCTCCAAGAACTTCTACATCACAGAGAGAGTCAACGCGCAATTTCGCTTTGACGCTTACAACGTGTTCAACCATCCGGTGCTGGGCTTCAACTTCCACCGGGCAACACTTGTATAGATTGCGGGGGAAACGCCGGCCAGATAACCGGACATCGAAGCCGATTCGGCGCCGGGATCGCCGGTGGGGATGCGGCAACTGCAGTTTGGAGTGCGCATCACTTTCTAACTTTAAACCAGCAAGAAGAAAACGGGGAGCCCCTCGCGGGCTCCCCGTTTTTTATGCTCTAATGTTTTTTTCTTGGCTGGTCGCCGATATAGAACGGCGATATTTGAAGTCGCCTGGACGCCTATGCAACTTCAACGAAGTCGAGCGTACCGGCAAATCCGCGGAGTGCTTTTTTGTGTTGCTGTGGTTTTCCAGTTTCAGCATGGCGCGAATGCTTACACCGACGCGGCATCTTCGTTTGAGCAGGTTCACCGGCTGACGGAGCAGGGGAGATTCGATGATGCCCTGGCGGCGCTCAAGGAGATTTCGGACGCGGATCCTGAAGCGAAGGGCCTGGCCCATGAATTTGGGGTTACGTACTACCGCAAAGGCGATTATCGCAGTGCGATTACGGCGTTGAAGAAGGCCACGGCGGACAATCCTGAAGACCGGGAAGCAATTCAGATTCTGGGATTGTCCTACTACCTGACCAACAGCCCGGCGGAGGCGATTCCGCTGCTGGAAAAAGTGCAAGGCTGGTATCCCAGCGCGAACATAGATGCGGCGTACATTCTAGGGATTTGCAACATCCAGACGAAAGCGTACCCGGCGGCGCGGCAGGCGTTTGCACGGATGTTTGGAGTGGGGCCGGACTCGGCGGCGAGCTACCTGTTTACGGCGCGGATGCTGTTGAGGCAAGACCTCAGTGCGGTGGCGGACGAATATGCGCAGAGAGCGGTGACGCTGGATCCGAAATTACCGTTGGGCCACCAGTTGCTGGGGGAGATCGATTTATTTCATTCAAAATTTCCGGAGGCTATCGCTGAATTCCAGAAAGAACTGGAAATAAATCCGGGGTACGCGGCGGCGTATTACAAGTTGGCGGATGCCTACTCGCGGGTGCAGAAATTCGATGAGGCAGAGAAGTTGTTGCAACGTTCCATCTGGCTGGATGCGACGTCCACCGGGCCGTATGTGCTGCTGGGCAAGGTGCTGCAGAAAAAAGGCGAGACGGAGTTGGCGGTGCGGGCGCTGCAGCGGGCGCTGGCGATGGATCCGAACAACGCGATTCCGCACTACCTGCTGGGGCAGTGTTATCGTGAGCTGGGACGGGCGGAAGATGCGGAGCGCGAATTGAAGCTGGCCGAAGGTTTGCAGAATGGCCAGAAAGAGAAACCTTGACGCGGGTGAGCATGGCCGGGAATTTTGTCGCACGCGATGAGCACGCAGCAGCCGGCGGATTACGGTGTGACGAATTATGACGGCGAGCGCTAAAAATACCGTGGTGGGGCTGGGCGAATTGCTCTGGGATATTTTTCCTACCGGGAAAGAGCTGGGGGGAGCGCCCGCTAATTTTGCGTACATGACGAGTTTGCTGGGAGATGAAGGCATAGTAGCGAGCCGCGTGGGGCGCGACCGACTTGGTAACGCGGCGGCACGGCGGCTGGCACGATTGGGGCTTTCACAAGCGAGTCTGCAGATTGACACCGAGCATCCCACGGGCACGGCGAATCTGGATATAGGGGCCGACGGACAGCCACAGTTTGAAATTGTGGAAGGCGTGGCGTGGGACCATTTCGAGTGGACCTCCAACTGGCAAGGGCTAGCGGCGCGAGCCGCGGCGGTCTGTTTCGGTTCGCTGGCGCAGCGATCGGCGGGATCGCGCGAGACTATTCGGTTGTTTCTGGAATCTTTATCGCCCAAGGCGTTAAAAGTTTTCGATGTGAACCTGCGGCAGAAGTTTTTTTCAGCAGATGTTTTGCGAACATCGGCAGAGATCGCCGACATCGTGAAAGTTAATCATGAAGAACTGCCGCGGGTGGCGGCGATTCTGGGGCGCAAGGAGAATGCGAAAGAAGAGCCGGCCAAGTGGCTGCTGCGCAATTTTGATTTGAAGCTGGTGTGCGTGACCGAGGGTATGAACGGCAGTTTTCTGGTGGCTGCGGACGGCACGCACAAGCACCCGGGATTTCCCACGAAGGTGGCGGACACCGTGGGAGCCGGGGACGCGTTCACGGCCGCCCTAGTGCATCACTATTTGCGCGGCGCGAACCTGGAAGTGATGAATGCGGCAGCGAACCGCATGGGTTCGTGGGTAGCTTCACAGGTGGGGGCGACACCGAAGCCGGATGTGACATTTATCAAGTCGGTACGACATCCGAGCGCGCGGCAGCTGGATTAATTTTTGGCGTTGTTAACGGCTGCTCCGGAATTTGCAACAGCGGTGTTTTGTTCTTCAGCCAGGCGCTCGGCGAGGGGCCTGGGCAGGTCGTGCAGCAAATTTAGAAATACCCCGTTAGTCCATCCAAAACCCACAATGTTGATGTGATAGCCGGCGGTGACGGCGGTCTCGGAGGAGCGCGTCACGGCATTGTATTTTTCGCGGATGGTGCCGTCGTGACGGAAATTTTCGGCGACGGTAGAGAGAAATTCGTAAGAGGTGCGGTTGGCTTCCTCGTTGAAACCGTAGCGGCGCATACCTTCGTTGGCGAGCAACTGGTTGGGGGCCCAGGCGTAAGGGAAATCCCACTGGCCGCCGGTTTCGTGCGGGCTCATGACCAGGCCGCCGGGGCGTTCGAAAATTTTGAGATTGCTTACGACGGCTTTGGCTTGTTCCGGGGTGGCGACGCCGGCCCACAGCGGAGCGAAAACAGTGACGTAGGCATAGGTGGAGCGTTCCTGCCTGGAGAAATTGTAATCGAAGAACATGCCGCGCTGCTCGTCCCACAAATATTTTTGCATTTGCGGCTTTGCGAGTTTCAGCGAGATCTTTCCATTTCCTGGCTTCTTCAGAGCGGCCTAGAACGTTGCTCATAAGCTCCAGATCTTTTTCGGTTTTGTAGAGCAGGCTGTTGAGGCAGACGGGCGCGTAATTAATAGTGCCGGCTCCATAGGGACCGAAGCGAAAAGAAATGTCATATCCGGATTCGCGCATGGAGCGATCGCCTTTGTAAAACTCCGCGGCGAGTGCGACGTCTTCCACGGGTTCGCATTCAGCATGGTTGGGATCTTTGGCGACGGGCGGCGATGCATCGTGGCTGGAGTCGCAAACACGCACGGCATATTGCGCGCCGAAAGTTTTTGGAGTGGCGCTGCCGGGATCCTTGCGTACGAGATAGTGCTCGTCGAGCTCGGGATGTCGCATGAAAAAGGCGGCGACGTCGCGATAGTGGCCGGTTTCGTCCTTGACGCTTTCGGGGGACGGGCCATCGCCGCGGTCGAAGTAACGCGAGAGGCCGGTGTCGCCAGCGAGGTGCGGGGCGACTGTCCACATATCGTGATCTTTCGCCGCATAGGCGTAAGCGCGGGCGAGCCATTTTTTGTCTTCGTGGCCGGCGGCTTTTTCTGAATCGTAGACCGAGAGAATCATGGAAGTGAGGAAAGGAGGCTGAGAGCGGCTGAGATAGTAGCTGCGATTGGCGTTGAGGACGTTGCCGTAATGTTCGATTTCAAAAAAGAAATTCTCGACCATGCCGCGCGCGAGATCGATGCGGCCGTCGCTGACCAGGCCGCGAATGATGAAGTAACTGTCCCAGCCGTACATTTCATTGAAGCGGCCGCCGGGAACCACGTAGCGATTTTCGAGATAGAGAAGTCCGGGAGGATTGAGCGCGTTGGCGTCCACTTCGCCGGGATGATGGATGACGGCGGGCAGGTGTTTAATTTCGAACTTGCAGGTTTTCTGAAGATTTTTCAGGGCGGCGGGCTCAGGAAAATCGGCGGGGAGATACATTACGGAGGTGGCCGCCAGCTTGGTGTCCACGACGGTGCCGCACTCGTTCATCGAACGGGTGAGCGTGTCCCAGCCGGTGGAAATATAGGCGCGAATGGGGGCGAGGCCGGTGGCATTTTTTGTAGCGATTCTTGACTGTTGAGCATCGGTGGGGGTGAGGGAAAAGAGTGTTGCCGCGAGGAGGATGGTTGCGCTGTAGAGCCGCCTGTGCGCGGTGAAAAACAAGCGTGCGCGCAGCGGAGGCGGAAAGACTGTGGGGGTGTGCATAGTGCTGACAGCATAGGCTTTAAGTTGTGTATTAGCAACGGTGAAAAGGTGAAATTTCGGGTTCGGAAAAACTGTGCCTGGCGATGGGCAGGGCATTTTTTGGACGGAGTGACGATGGAGTACGCGACGGGTTGCGATGAGAAAGTTTGGTTCGGACCCAGGCTATAAGGCGAGCCTGGGGCACCCGGACAAGTCAGGAAATTCGGCACTCAGGCTATAAGGCGAGCCTGGGGCACCCGGACAAGTACGGAAATTCCGGAGTCAGGCTAGGAGGCGAGCCTCGGGGACCATGTGGCTAGGATTTGGAGGTGAGGATTTCCTGGGCGATGCGGAAGGCGGCGTTGGCGGCGGGGACTCCGCAGTAGATCGCGGACTGTAGCAGGGTTTCGCGGATTTCTGCCGGAGTGACGCCGTTTTTCAGCGCGGCCCGCAGGTGCATGCGCAACTCTTCATCGCGATTCAGGGCTACGAGGATGGCGATGGTGAGAAGGCTGCGAGTGGCGCGCGGGAGGCCGGGGCGGCTCCAGATTTCGCCCCAAGCGTAGCGGGTGAGGAGATCCTGAAAGTCGGTGGTGAATTCGTCACGCCTGTCGAGAGAGGCGTCGACATGGGCGTTGCCGAGGACTTCCCGGCGGACCTTGAGGCCAGCTTCGTAGCGGTCGCGTTCATCCATTTATGGCTCCCGTAAAATCTAGTCGGAACTTTTCAGAAAAGTCTGAACCGCCGCGGTGAAATGTTCCGAGTCTTCGACGTTGGAAATGTGGGCGGCACTTAATTCAGAATATTTTGCGCCGGGGACACTGTTGGCGAGACGTTGCACCTCAGCGGGGGGCACGGCGGCGTCGTGGGTTCCGGCGATGACGAGAGTCGGGGCGTGAATGTGGGCGACTTCCTGCCAGAAATTAAAATCGCGGACTGCGGCGCAGGAAGCCATGTAGCCATCGGGGTTGGTGCTCTCGATCATTTCTTTCGTTTTCGCGACGGCGGCAGGATTTTTGGCGCGAAATTCTGGAGTGAACCAGCGCTCCACTACCGATTGTGCGATGACTTTTGTGCTGGCGCCGGAGCGCACCGCGAGTATGCGGGCGTCCCAGGTTTGGGCGTTTCCGATCTGCGGGGAAGTGTTGGCCAGCACAAGTTTATTCAGGCGCTCGGGAGCATGCACGGCCAGCCACATCCCGGTCATGCCGCCGATGGAGAGTCCACAGAAATGCACGCGCTCGAGTTTCAAGGCGTCGAGGATGCCGATGACGTCCTGGGCCAGAAGCTCGATGGAATAATCGCGGAGAGTGACGCCGCTTTCGCCGTGGCCTCGGGAATCGTAGCGTAGAACACGAAAATGTTTTTCAAAAGAGGGAATCTGGGGATCCCATAGCGATAAATTTGTACCCAGTGAATTCGAAAGGACGAGGACGGGAGCGTCCTCAGGGCCGTTCCACTCGCAATGAAAGAGCAGCTTGTTGGAATTGATAAAAGGCAACTTGTTCCCTCTAATCGGCTCGGTGCCAGGATTTATGAGCGGCGATGACAACGTCAATATTAGCGCTCGAGGAGCCAGAATAATTGCGGGCGTCGAAAAGCTCGTCGAGTTCTGCGGGCGAGAAGTGTTGCGTGGTGTTTTTTTCCTCTTCGAGGACTTTACGCAGCTGGGTTTTTTCTCTGATGGCGCGCTGGACGGCGGCGTCGACGAGTTGCCGCGCTGCTGCTTTCGGAATTTTCTCGCCCAGCGCAGCAACGACTGCCTCGGCGAATATTAAACCTTTGCTGGCTTCGAGATTTTCCCGCATGCGCTCCAGGTCAAGTTCCAGTTTCGGAGTGATGCTGGTCAGTTGATGCAGCGCGCCGGCGGTGAGGCACACAATTTCGGGCAGAGTTTCCCATTCCGCGTGCCAGTTGCCGAGGCCGCGCTCGTGTTCCTGGGGCATCGCGGACAACATGGTGCTGACGAGACCGGGGACGCGAGTGGCTGCGGCGAGAATTGCCGCGCAGGCTACGGGATTTCGTTTATGGGGCATGGTGGACGAACCACCGCGGCCCGCCTGTGCTGGCTCGTGCATCTCGGCGATTTCGGTTTGGGAGTGCAAGGAGATATCGCGCGCAATTTTACCCAGCGTGCCGGTGAGCAAGCCGAGGGTGGCGGCAATTTCGGCCGTGCGGTCGCGATTGCTGTGCCAAGGGATGCGAGGCAGAGGGAGCTGCAGTTCGGCAGAAAGATTTTTGGCGATGGCTTCGGCGTGTGAACCGAGAGAGGCCAGTGTGCCGACCGCGCCGCCGAATTGCAGCACGAGGCAACGCACGCGAGTTTCGCCGAGGCGCGCGCGATGACGCAGTAAGGCGTCGAGCCAGGCGGCAAATTTCATGCCGAGCGTAGTGGGTACGGCTTGTTGCATCAATGTGCGGCCAACGATGGGAGTGGCGCGATGATGATCGGCGAGTTCGGCGAGCGCGCTGCACAATTGGTCGATGTCGGAGCGCATTAGGCTGAATGCTTCGCGGAGGCGCAGGACCAGGCCGGTGTCGATGACGTCCTGACTGGTGGCGCCCCAGTGCACAAAATCGGCCGCGTCTTTGCTGTCGGCGGCGACCAGCTCTCGGAGCTGGTGGACCAAAGGGATGGCGACATTGCCGGCCAGCGCGGTGGCGGCGCGCAATTTGTCGACGTCGAATAGTGCAGCGCGACATTTCGCGGCGATGGAAGCTGCGGCGGAAGAGGGAATTACTCCTGCGAAGGATTCCGCGCGGGCCAGGGCGGCTTCAAAATCAAGCATGGCCTGGAGCGCGGCGTCGTCAGCGAATAATTTTGTTACCGCTTGGTAGCGGAAGAATGAATCGAACAGGGTCAAGGAGTCCACTGCTAGACGTGCTCCAGAATTATGGAGATACCCTGGCCTACGCCGATACACATGGTGCAGAGCGCATATTTTTGGCGGGTACGCGCTAGTTGGTAAGTGGCGGTGGTGATGAGGCGCGCGCCGCTGGCTCCCAGCGGGTGGCCGAGAGCGATGGCGCCCCCGTTGGGATTTACGTGAGCGGCGTCGTCGGGGATGTGTAGCTCGCGCAACACTGCGAGACTTTGTGAAGCGAAAGCTTCATTGAGCTCGATCACGTTCATATCTTCTATGCGCAATTTCAGTTTGGAGAGAAGTTTGCGCGTGGCGGGGACCGGGCCGATGCCCATAATTCTGGGTGCTACTCCCGCAGCCGCGGAGGCCAGCACGCGAGCGCGAGGAGTCAGGCCGTGGCACCTGGCAGCGGCTTCGGAGGCAATGAGAATGGCGCAGGCGCCGTCGTTTATGCCGGAAGCGTTGCCGGCGGTGACCGTGCCGTCGGGCTTCACGACACCTTTTAGTTTTGCGAGGGCTTCGAGCGTAGTGTCTGGGCGAGGGTGCTCGTCAGAGGAAAAATCCACGGGCGGGCCTTTTTTTTGTGGGACGGGCACGGGGATGATTTCTTCGGCGAGATGACCGTTTTTCATGGCGGCCGCGGCGCGCTGCTGGCTGCGCAAAGCGAAGGCGTCCTGATCGGCCCGGGAGATTCTGTATTCTTCGGCGACGATTTCGCCGGTTTCGGGCATGGTGTCGGCGCCGTATTTTGCTTTCATGAGCGGATTGACGAAGCGCCAGCCCATGGTGGTGTCTTCCATTTTCATGGCGCGGGAAAAAGCGGCGTCGGCTTTGCCGACTACAAAGGGTGCGCGGGACATGCTTTCGACGCCGCCGGCGATGAAGAGATCGGCTTCACCGCTTTTGATGGCGCGCGCGGCGTCAGCTACCGCCTGCATGCTGGAACCGCAGAGACGATTTACAGTGAGGCCAGGAACTTCTTTAGGGAGACCGGCGAGGAGGAGAGCCATGCGCGCGACGTTGCGATTGTCTTCGCCGGCCTGGTTGGCGCAGCCGTAAATGACGTCATCGAGGGCGCTCCAATCCACGTTGGCGTTGCGGGCCATGAGTGCGGCGATGGGAATGGCTGCGAGATCGTCCGCACGGATGGTGGCGAGGCTTCCGCCGTAGCGTCCAATCGGGGTGCGAATTGCGTCGCAGATGTATGCTGCTTCCATGCCTGTCTTCCCGGCTGACTACTCAATCGATCCTATACTTTATCTTAGTCCGTTGATGCATTCATCGTTGGGCTTTCCGGTTGAATTGATATCGCATCGTGGGCGCGGATATTTCCTGATTCAACACCAAGACCCACCCTTGCAAACCAAGGGTGGGGCACCCTCCGCGTGTCTGTCGTCCTCCGCGTGTCCTGTCACAATCAACGTCCGCTGTCTGCACGGTTTGAGTTCACAAAGTGAGGTAGACTCTTTTTCCGCTATGAAAAATAATTCGTGGACGTGCATAGATGCTGATTAACAAGCGCTCAATTCACATTGAGTGGGGGGATTGCGATCCTTTGGGGATTGTTTATTTTCCGCGATATTTTGAGTTTTTTGATGCTTGCACGAATGCGCTTTTTGAGCGGGCCGGATTGCGCAAGCAGGAGATGCTGGAGAAATATAAAATCGGCGGGATTCCGCTGGTGGAAGCGCGGGCACGATTTCTGGCGCCGTCTGCGTTTGGAGAGACGGTGGTGGTGGAGTCGAATATTACGGAGTGGGGGAAGAGCAGTTTTTCCGTGCATCACCGATTGTTCAAAGCGGATTTGCTGGCGGTGGAGGGATTTGAAAAGCGGGTGTGGGTGGTGCGCGGCGCAGGGAAGAGGATTGAGAGCCAGGCGATACCTAGAGAAGTGATGGAAAAGTTTGAGGACTGCTAGATTGCTGGCTTGCGCGATCGAGCGAAGAGAGATTCCTCCACTGCTCTAGCCGACTCGTTCGCGGAGCGAACGAGAAGAAAAAGCGTCGGCTCGCTTCGGTCGGAATGACAGTTTTGGGCGTAGTCGGGAGTCGTGGGAGCTTGAGCGCGCGACAACGTGGATCAGTATCGAGTTTCGCAACATTGTTTTTGGGATTGTTGACACCTTGGCTGCGGGTGTGGAGACTGGCTGTACCCCCTTTCAAATCTAAGTTTTCGAGTAGGCCGATGCGCATTCTTGTGGCTGAAGATGACGCACCGCTGGCGGAATTTTTGCACCGGCGGCTGCTGCAGGAGCAGTTTGCTGTTCAGATGGTTTCCACGGGTCCCGAGGCGCAGCGGATGGCTTCGGATCAGTCTTACGACCTGGTGGTGCTGGATCTAAATCGCAATGGCACGGTGGGGCTGGATGCGCTGCGAGGCATTCGCTCGAAAAAACCGGACCAGCCGGTGCTGATGGTGGCGGGCGCGAACGTGGTCGAAGATCGCGTGCGCGGACTGAATGCCGGGGCGGACGACTTCGTGGCGAAGCCGTTTGAAATGGCGGAACTGGCGGCGCGGATCCGCGCGGTGGTGCGACGCGGAAATCGCACTGGAAGCGGGGTGCTGCAGGTGGCGGATCTGGTTCTGGACCGTATCGCGCATTCAGTGCAACGGCACGGACATACGATCGATTTGAGTCCCAAAGAATTTTCTTTGCTGGAATTCCTGATGCGACACGCGGGGCAGCCGGTTTCGCGTGGGGTGCTAGTGGAGCAGGTATGGAAGCTCGATGGCGAGAGCATGACCAACGTGGTGGATGTGTACATCAATTATCTGCGGCGGAAGATTGATTTGGGTTATGACTTCGCGTTGATACGGACGATTCGAGGGGTTGGCTATCAGATTGGAGCGCATGTGGCGGTGGGTTAATTGGGTTCCGTTGTGACACCTGCTAGAAAAATATCTGCGGAAAAGGAAGTTCGACGAAGAATCGTTTACCGGATCGAACTATAATCTCACTCCTAATCTAGGTTCAAACCAAGACCCACTGTACAAATCGAGGATGCAATCCTTCGTCTTAGTTACACTTTTATACCGTAAATAAAAAAAGGCGGAACGGTTTCCCGTTCCGCCTTTTTTGTTTGGTTGATTTAATTCTTGGGCTTGGCTGTGGTGTCGGAGTTGAGCAAGGCTGTTGAGCCGGCGCCCGTGGTGGTGCTGGCAGAGCGGCCTTCGAGTTCGAGAGACAGCAGCCCTTCCGTGGCCGAGGCGGCTACCAGTGCTCCATTGCGGCGGACGCGAACGACTGGGAAGTAACCCTCCGCCAAGGGATCTTCGACGCGCTTCCACGATTTGCCGGAATCGAAAGAGGCCAGCAGGCCGTGTTTTTGCAGCGAGACGACCATGGCGTTTCTATTGCCGGCTACGTCCTGAAATTGCAATTCGCGGACGTCCGAGCGGCTCCAGTTTTTGCCGCCATCATGGGACGTGTAGAGGCCCATGTTTGAAGTGATGAACAGATTGGTGTCGTCCACGTGGTGCAGGCGCAGATTGCCGGCCTTGGCGAAAGACAAATCCTTGTTGTCCCAGTGAGCCCCAGCATCGGCGGAGTACACCAGGGTGTTCTGCGAGATGGCCCAGACCTGCGTGGCATCCGCATTGGCTTCGAGTGAAGTGGTGGGCTGCTTAAGGAAAGATTCGGTGCCGGCATTTTTCCAGGTGGCGCCTTTATCTTTCGAAACGAGAATGCCACCGGCGGTTGCTGCGAACCAGGCGTCATTGCCGAAGGCCATGTCGTTTACCTGCACGGCGACAAACGCCGGCGCTTTAGCTTTTGGAGTCACTTTGCGAGCAACCGTGGTGGTTTTCTTCGCAGGCACGCCCTTGCGAGTTTTGGCTACAGGCGCGGGAGTTGCAGTCGTGGCCACCGGGGTCGGTTCCGGGATGAACAATCCGGCTTTGACCCATTTGTGGGCGGACTCGTCGTACTTCATCCAGCCGCCATTGTTGAGCGAGGCCCACCAGCCACCGGGGGCAGCATAAACGTGCTTGAGATCGGTGCGCTTGAGGCCCGCTCCGAGAGTGGACCAGGTGTTGCCGCCGTCATGAGTGGCGAGGAAAGCGTCGGTGTCAAAGGTCAGGACGACCAGCGCGCGTTCCGGGCTTTCATGATCGATGGCGACATCGAGAAGGTGCTGATGCTGGAATCCGACGTTGGCGGCGGAAAAGGATGCGCCACCGTTTTCGCTGATCTGCACGCCCTCGCGCTCGGTGCCGAGGATCAAGCGGTCGGTGTGCTCAGGGTCAATGATGATGGAGTTGATGACCCAGTCGCCGGGAGTGATGCGCTTCCAGTCGTTTTCGTTGGTGGTCTTCCACAAGCCGGAAGTGGTGCCGGCATACAGGACCTGGGGATTCTTGGGATCCTGACGAATCAACTGGGTGCGGCGAAATACGAAGGGGATGCCTTTGTATTTGGTCCAGGTCTGCGCGGCGTTGGTGCTGTGATAAATGCCGGAGCAGGCGGTGGCGTGCACGTTTTCGGGATTAGTGGGATCGATGACGATGCTCATCACGTCGGAATCGTCGATCATGCCTTTTTGAATGGGGAACCAGTCTTTGCCACCGTTGGTAGTTTTCCAGGGCAGGTGATAAGTGCCGGCATAAATAATATTTTCGTCGCGGGGATCAAAGGCCACGGAATCAAAGTTGCGCAAGTCTTCGTGCTTCGCGGGAGTGATGAGCGTCCAGGTGGCGCCTTCGTCGGTGGAGCGATATACGCCGGTCAAAGATCCGGCGAGTAAAATTTTGGGATTGGTGGGGGCCTGCGCGAGAGCGCGAACGGTTTCGTGCGCGAGGCCGATTACTTTCCAGGATTTTCCGGCGTCTTCGCTGAGGTATACGCCGCCGCCACCGGAATAGAGAGTCCAGGTGCTGGCGTAAAGACGGTTGGCGTCGCGCGGGTCAACTAGGATGTGCGTGATGACATCATCCTGGCCGGTGCCGATGCGGCTGAGAAGCTGCCAGTGCGAGCCTTCATCGCTGGACTGGAAAACGTGGCCGTCGGAGGTGCCGAGATAGAGGTGCTTAATATTGTGCGTATCCGCGGCGAGAGAAATCACGGTGCCGCCCGGAGGACCGACCTGCTTCCATGATTGCGCCGGGGTAATTGACGCCGAGCCCACAGCGATTGCAGCGATGATTGCCGACTTAAGCCATTTAGAGTTCATATGAAGCTATTCTCCCAGAGCGCGCATGCACTCACAATCCCCGAGTGTACTGATAGTGCGGCACAAAAGATGCTGTTCGAAGGGACAGATTTCGGGCTAGTTACGGTTAGGTCTTGTACTAGTACAGCGTTTTATGCGTCAGGAGGCGGAAGGCGTCAAACCTGTATATGGCAGCCGGCAGGTTGGGGGCCTGAGGCGATGGCAACTTTCTTCCCACTAGGGGGTTATATGCCGTGGGAGAACCGGTTGAGGTAGACTCCCAGCGGTCCCGAGAGTTGGACGAGAATACGAGGGAAAATCATGTTGAAGACCACATTCACCGGAAAAGGCAGGCTGGGTTTGCTGCTGTGTCTGACCGGTCTTCTTTGTTTTGCCACACCGCGCGGGGCGAGCGCGCAGGGCACTTACGATACGCAGGGAAACTACGACCCACAGGGTGACCAGAATAATGGCGCGTCGGTTTCCGCGTCTTTAAATAACAACGACGCGGACGAAAATTTCGCGGATGACGATGTGGACCAGGGTTCACCGGACGCGCAGGATCCTCCTTCGCGAGTAGCGCGTCTGAGTTATTTTGACGGCTCGGTTTCCATGCAGCCCGGTGGCAGCGGTGATTGGGGCGCAGCGGCGCGCAATCGTCCCGTGACTATTGGCGACAAACTCTGGGTGGACAAAGATGCGCGCGCAGAGCTGCAGGCGGGGCAAGCTTCGATTCACCTGGGTGCAATGACGGCGCTGTCTTTCTTGAACCTGGACCAAAGCATTACGCAAATGCGGTTGGCGGAAGGCAGCATTAATTTCCGCGTGCGGGAGTTGCGTGAAGGCGACCAGTACGAAGTGGACACGCCGAACGCGGCGTTCACGGTGCGACAGGCCGGCGCGTTTCGCATTGACGTAAATGAAAATGGCGATGGGACGCTGATTACGGTGATTCGCGGAGAAGGCGAAGTTACCGCCAGCGGAAAAACGTACACCGTGCGCAGCGGGGAACTGGCGGAGTTCAACGGCACGGACGGCAATGTGGAGTATCAAAGCGACCGCGCACCGGAAGCAGATGATTTTGATCGCTGGGCCGCAGATCGCGACATGAAAGAAGAGAACTCGGTTTCGGCGCGGTACGTGTCGCGCGACACGGTGGGATATTCGGACCTGGATGATAACGGCACGTGGAACGACGAACCGGAGTACGGACACGTATGGTATCCGAATCAGGTTTCCGTGGGTTGGGCTCCTTACAGCTACGGGTATTGGAACTATGTCGGGCCGTGGGGCTGGACCTGGGTGGACTATTCTCCCTGGGGATTTGCGCCCTTTCACTATGGACGCTGGCACTATTTTGGAAGCCGATGGGGATGGTGCCCGGGCCCGATCGGTGGCTACCCGGTGTATGGACCGGCGTTCGTGGGCTTCCTTGGCGGCCGCGGCGGATTTGGCTTCGGCTTAGGCCTCGGAGTGGGCTGGTTCCCGCTAGGCTTCGGCGAGGTTTATCACCCCTGGTATCGCTACCGCGCAGGCGGGGCGTACATTCGCAACATTAATATTCACAACACGTACATCCGCAACGTGAACGTGATTAACAACCGCAGCATTCATACCAACTACGCGTACGCGCACAATCCAAATGCGGTGACGGCGACTTCGCACAACGCGTTTGTGAATGGGCAGCTGGTGAATCGCGGAACGGCGCGCGTTTCGGCCGCTTCGTTGCGCAGCGCGCAGGTCACCAATCGCGTAGGCGGCGTTACGCCAACTCGAGCGAGCTACGTTGGTGCAGTGAATGCGCGAGGGCGCGTGTCCACGCCACCGGCTTCGGTGCAGAACCGTGCGGTGATCGCGCGGACGGCTCCAGCGTCGGGTGCTTCGCACATGCCGGTGCGAACTCTAAGTTCGAGCTCGGGCGGCAATCGCGGATTCAACGGCAACCGCGTGGCCAATGATGGCGCGGTGAATGGCGGCAGCGTGCGGGACCGGCAGCTTTCGAGCAGCCGTCCGCCTTCGGCGCAAAATAACACGCGGACCTACAACAACGACAACATCAACCGGAGCAACCGGCCGGCGACGAATTATCAGAATCGCAGCGCGAACAACACAACGCCGACGATGCGTGGCAGGTCGGATCGTCCTAGCTACGCGGGCTCTAACAATTCATCGGTGAATTCGCAAGGCGCGACGCGGTATAACAACAACCGGCCGCCTGCGGCGAACTCCGGACGCAGCTATGACAACCGCGGAGCTTCATCACAGCGGAGTTACTCCGCGCCGCAGCAACGCACGTATTCGGCGCCTCCGCAGCGAACTTATTCCGCACCAAGCCGCACGTACTCTGCGCCGCAGCGTTCGGCCCCGGCACCGAGCCGCGGATCTTCGGGTGGCGGTGGGGGGCGTCCGTCGGGCGGTGGAGGCGGGAGTCATCCTTCTGGCGGCGGCAACGGCGGGGGGTCGCACCCGCACGGCCACTAGAAATTGATGTTTCTCAGAGGACCAACAGAAGCCCACTCGAAGCTGAGTGGGCTTTTTTTTATGGGCAGGCCACAGAACTATCGTGAAAATCGTCTTGGGCAAAAGGAGTGGCGCAGCGGGCAAGCTGCGCTGCAACTGTTGCGGGTCATAGGGGTTTAATGGTGTGTTACGCTGTGGGGACTTTCCTGTAGACGTCTACAGCGAAGCCCCGATTCAGGTACTAGGGGATGTGGTGCAAAGTCTACGCAACGCCCGCCCGTTGATGGCTCCCTAGATGGTCACCAGCACCGATAAATGGCAAGTCCCGATGCACGCAATTCGGAATTAACGCAGTACCAGGAGAGAAGAAAAATGATCAGAAAACACGCTCGCACGGTGGCTAGTTTTCTGGGAATGGCGCTTATGCTCGCGCTGTTCCTACCGAAACTGGCTCTGGCTGACGACGATGATGATCCGCCGTCGGTTGTAGCTCGTTTGGCGTATGCACAAGGCTCGGTGTCGTTTCAACCTGGCGGCACGGATGACTGGGTTTCTGCAACGCTCAATCGTCCGGTGACTACGGGAGACAAACTGTGGGCGGATAGCGACGGCCGCGCAGAATTGCAATTGGATGCTTCGACGATTCGGCTTTCGAACAACACGGGATTTTCATTTTTGAATCTGGACGACAACATCACGCAGATTCGGTTGACGGAAGGCACGCTGCTGATCCGCGTTCGTCAGCTTGAAAACAATGAACAGTATGAAGTGGATACGCCGAACCTCGCATTCTCGATCACCGCGCCGGGCACTTACCGCGTATCGGTGAACGAAGGCGGGGACTCCACGGCGATCAAAGTTCCGAATGGAGAAGGGCAAGTCACCGGCGGCGGAGCTTCCTATTCCGTGCGCGCGAATGACGATGCAGTTTTTTCCGGGACCGATCAGCTGGAAGCCGATGTTCAGGATTATTCGGCGGACAACGATGATTTTGATTCCTGGAGCGCCCAGCGGGACAGCCGTTACGAGCATTCGCGGTCTTCGCAGTACGTTTCCGCAGACGTGGTGGGCTATGAGGATCTTGATGACCACGGCGACTGGCGTGATTCGCAGGAATACGGACATGTGTGGTACCCGCGTGTGGAACAGACGGACTGGGCTCCTTACCACTACGGGCACTGGTCTTACATTGAGCCGTGGGGCTACACCTGGGTTGACGACCAGCCGTGGGGATTTGCGCCGTTTCACTATGGACGTTGGGTGAGCGTAGAAGGCCGCTGGGGATGGATACCAGCACCGCGCCGCGTTGAAGGTGTGGCGTATGTGCGGCCGGTGTACGCGCCAGCTTTGGTGGCGTTCGTCGGCGGCGGTGGATTCAGAGTAGGCGTTTCGGTGGGCGGCGGAGGCGGAGCAGTGGGATGGTTTCCGCTGGGACCGCGCGAAGTTTACGTGCCGTCTTATCGCACCAGTCCGCGCTACGTGGAACGAGTGAACATTTCGAACACGACGGTTAATCGCACGGTGGTGAACAACTATTACAACACCACCATCGTGAACAACAACACCACCAACGTGCGCGTGAACAACGTTACGTATGTGAACCAGCGGGTGCCGGGCGCGGTGATGGCGACGAGCCAGCAGGCGTTCACCTCCGCGCAGCCGGTTTCACGCAACGTGGTGCGAGTGGACCAGCGACAATTGGCGACCGCACAGGTGCAGGTGCGGCAGCCGAACATTGTGCCTACCAAGCAGGCTGTGCTTGGATCCGCACGACCAGCCGCTAAACAACCACCCGCAGCTTTGCTGGCGCGCCCGGTTGTAGCCAAGGCACCGCCACCACCGCCTCCACCATCGTTTGAAAAAAGGCAGGAAGCAATTAAGAGCAACGGTGGCAGACCGCTGTCCGTGACGCAGATCCGGCAGATCCAACCAGCACCAGCAGCTCGAGCGCAGGCAACCGTGAGGGTTGCACCTCCACCGAAGCAGCCGGTAGTTTCCGTGCGGCAGGCTCCCAAACCGGCGAACCCGCCAGCGCGCACGCCGGCACAGGGCGCGCAGGGTAACCGTCCGGGGCAGCCGGGGCAACAACCGGCTCAACAGAATAATCCTGCGAACCGGCCAGCGGGTGCGCAAAACACCGTGCAACCTGGAAATCGCCCGGGCCAGCCGCAGCCGAATCAGCCAGTGCAGCCGAATACGGCGCAGCCGGGGAATCGTCCTGGCGAGCGACCGGTGACACAGCCGAACCCGAATCAACCGGGGAACCGTCCCGGAGATCGTCCGAATGACCGGCAAGTGACGCAGCCGAATGCGGCCCAACCAGGTAATCGCCCTGGCGACCGGCCGGCGACGCAACCGAATCCGAATCAGCCGGGGAATCGCCCTGGCGACCGACCGGTGACACAGCCAAACGCCGCGCAACCTGGGAACCGCCCAGCGGATCGCCCGAATGATCGGCAAGTAACGCAGCCGAGCCCGAACCAGCCGGGCAATCGTCCAGTGGATCGGCCGACTACGGCGCAGCCTACGAATCGTCCAGCGGATCGTCCAATGACGCAGCCGAATGCGAACCAACCAGGAAATCGTCCAGCGGAGCGTCCTGCGCCGAACGCGCAGCCCAACAACCGCCCGGCGGACCGTCCAGCGGATCGGCCGGCAAACGCGCAACCTAACAATCGTCCGGCAGAGCGTCCAGCTCCCGCGGATCGTCCAGTCGCGCGACCAGCGGATCGCCCGACGGAACGTCCGGCACCGGCAGAGCGACCTGCGGCGCGCCCGGCGGACCGACCGAATGACCGTCCCGCGGATCGTCCCGCTGACCGGCCGGCGGCACGACCGACTCCCGCGGAACGTCCCGCAGAGCGACCAGCGGCAAAGCCAGCAGAGCGGCCGCAGCCAGACCGCTCGAAGGAAAAGCCACCGAAGGAAAAGGATAAGGACAAGGAAAAGCCGCCCAAGCGGTAAGCGGTTTTTAACTTAACGCGACAATGGGTGAGGTGGCGCCGAGTGCGCAGGCCTCACCCATTTCTTATTCTACGGCGTCATTTCTGAAAATGTGATTCGAGAATTTGCGCCCGACGGCACAGGCGCTCCGGCAAAATCTCTGCATAAACTCTTCCTGTGATATCTTCAAAAAAAGATGAGCTCAAGCGTACTCAACAGCGCGGTTTTCAGACAGGCGCTCGGAAGGTTTGCGACCGGCGTAACGGTGATCACGGCGGAACGGGCGCCAGGGCAGGTTCACGGCATGACGGCTAATTCGTTTACGGCGGTGTCGCTGGATCCATTACTGATTCTGATTTGCGTGGACAGGCAGGCGCGGATGCTCGCGGTACTGGAAAGGACGCAGCGTTTCGGGGTGAGCGTCTTGAAAGAGGGCCAGCGCGCGATTTCGGAATTTTTTGCGTTGCCGGAGCAGGATCCCGAGGCCGAACGCGAACTGGGCGTGCGGTTTCATTGGACGGCTTTGGGGATTCCGGTGTTGTCAGAAGCGTTGGTGCAACTGACGTGCAGGGTGAAGTCTTCACACGTGGCGGGGGATCACACGATTTTTCTGGCGGAAGTGGATAGCGCCGAGGTTTTTGAGGGCGAGCCGTTGTTGTTTTTTCGCGGCGGTTACAGGCGGATTGGCTCGATTTAGATTTTGGACGTCCACGAACAACATTCGGACCCACCCTACAAAACGAGGGTGGGGCACCCAAACCTACCCGTTGTGCATTGCAGTCAGCTCAAGGAAAGTCTTTTTTAGTGGTGGCCGCCGAGGGGGTCGCGTTTTACGCCGTACTGGGCGCCCCATTTGTCGGTCATCTGGCCGCGAATTTCCCACAGTTCGGGGAAGAATTTCTGGCGCATGCCTTCTTCGAGGATTTCCACGGCGCGGCCTTTCAGGGATTTGGCACCGAAGCCGATAGTGCGGTGGATGAGCTGCATGTGCTCGTAGCGGAATTTCTGGAAGAGAGCGTCGAACTCGGCGAGGGCTTCAGCCACGACGTAGGCGTCACTGTGTGAATACTCGGAATCGTAGATTTTTTCGACAGTGAGATCGTGTTTTTCGAGGTAGCAGGTTTTGAAGGAATACCAGATGGGCTGGAACATCTTGAGCAGGACGCGGAAACCGGGGGATTCCTGGCCGCTGCCGTTGCCAAGTCGCGTTCGAATGGCCTGATATTCTTTGGGCGACATAGTTTCGAGCAAAGCGATTTGCTGGATCATCATTTTTTGAATGATGTGCACGCGGCGGAAGAGAGTGACGACGCGGTTGGTATTTTCTTTTTGCAGGTAGTCGTCAATGTCGAGCAGGGTGTAGGCGATGAGCTTCATCCATAGTTCTTCCACCTGATGAACAATCTGAAATTGCAGCTCGTCGGCGTTGCACAGCTCTTCGTACCTGGTCTGGCAGGACAGCAGCGATTTGGTGTTGAGGTACAGCTCGTAGTCGAGCGTGCCTTCGCCATTCATGATGGTATAGAAATGTTCGCGATTCATCAGAGCCCTCGTTAACAAAAACCTGCCCGCGGAAATCGCACCTCAACTTTGAGGCAGTCCAAGACAGAAAAATATATAGAAATTTATCGTTCGGAGTTGCCCGAGGGGCGGGCAGGCTCGGAGGGTTCGCTCAACTCTTTGCGATGGCTTTTGACTTCGCGCAGGGAATAGATGGGCTTGTTCTGGGATTCGTAGTAGGTGCGCGCGATGATTTCGCCGAGCAGGCCCATGGAGACCAGTTGAATGCCGCTGATGAAGAGCGCAACTGCGAGGAGCATGAGCGGGCCGTGTTCAGCCATTACGCTGCGGCCGTAATAAAACTTGGTAAAGCCGACGAAACCGCCGATGGCCGCGCCGGCGGCCACGCCTGCTACGCCCAGCAAACCGAAAAATTGCAGCGGGCGCGTGGAATAGTCCAGCAAAAATTTTACGATCAGGAGATCGAGGAAGACGCGGAAGGTGCGGCCGATACCGTAATTGGAGCGGCCACTCTTGCGATCGAGATTGGTGATGGGGACTTCGGCAATTTTCGCTCCGGTGGAACTAGCCAGCGCGGGAATGAATCGGTGCAGTTCGCCATAAAGCTGAATTTCCTGAATGATTTCGCGGCGGTAGGCTTTAAAGGTGGTACCGAAGTCGTGGAGGTCAATGCCGGAAAGCTTGGCCATCATCCAGTTGGCGACGCGACTGGGGAACTGGCGCATCAGCCAATGGTCGCGGCGGGCGTGCCGCCAGCCGCTGACGAGGTCGTAGCCCTCTTCAATTTTTTCGAGGAAGCGCGGGATTTCTTCAGGGTCGTGCTGGAGGTCGCCGTCCATGGAGATGATAATCTCGCCGCGCGCGAAATCGAAACCGGCCTTCAGGCCGGCGGTCTGGCCAAAATTGCGGCGCAGGCGCACGAGATTGACGCGGCGATCGTGTTCATAAATATCGGATAGAACTTTGAAAGTGTTATCGCGGCTACCGTCGTCGACGAAGACCAGCTCATAGGGCTCGCCGATAGAGTCCATCACTTCGGTGAGCTTCATGTACAGAGGTGGGACATTTTCCTGTTCATTAAAGAACGGGACGACGATGGAGTAGCGGATGGGCGATTCGTTGCGCATGCTGAAGTGCTTTGCCTTTTGTTACCTTTGAACGTGGAGGCTTAGGCCTTCTGGGCCACGAAAGCATAGTCTATCAGGCGAATCCCCTGAGAGGCGACAAGATTTCGAATCTCCGGGTTCGTAAGGATTTCGACTTCGGCGGCGCGAGAATCCTGCAGCCTGGTTGGAGAATTCTCGAGCGCTGCGTCCAGGAACCCGGGGTGGCACATCATCTCAGTGGTGCCTTCGGGCAGACTCTGTAACAGATGTTTCACGCCGTCAATATTGAGCTCGCCGGTTTGCGCAATGCCGCAAAAATAGTCGGTGGTGGCGATGCCGGCAGCTTCGGCCATCGCACGGGCGTCGCGGGCCAGGAGTTTCAACACGCGGGCCTGTACTCCCTGCTTCATGACGGTCGGAAGATTTTGATTTTCTCCGCTGGAGAGCGCGACGCGCAGGGTGGAAGCTTCATGAGAAATGCGCACGGCACCGATGCCGTGGCGCTTGGCGAGGCGCAGCGCAATTTCGAATAAGCCCGGCAACATGTGCACGTGTTTGTGGCCGTCGAGGTGCGTGGGCTTGATTCCGTTCTGAACGATTTTCAGTATCTGGCTTTCCCATTCGAGCTCCACTTCCTTGAGGCGTAAATTGCGGCGGGCAATGCGCAGCAAGAAACTTTCCGGACCACCGGCAAACTGACCCTGCTCGTTCAGAATGCTGGGAACAGATTCGGGCGAGGCGACGGGCGCACCATCGCTCAAATTCAAATGTACGCCCACGGCGAGCGCCGGCGTTGCCGCCACAAGTTGGACAGCCGAATTGAATGCCGCTCCGTTAGCCAGCAGGGAGGCGCTGGTGACAATGCCATTCTGGTGCGCTTGAGCGATGCCGCGGTTTACACCATCGGCCCAAGCCAAATCGTCGGCATTCACGATCAAATAGCGCATTCTGAGAGTTCTCTTATGCGGCGACAGAGCACCTGTCCGCGGGGCCAGCTATACATTCAGTACCACTTTGACACAGTGCCATTGACCCTTTTTCTCCGCAACTCTAGCATGACGTAACTGCCCTGGAGCCGCTCAGAAGGGCATTTTGGAGCGGAATTTCAGGCCGCGCAGAGCTGTACCGCGTAAGCGTTCGGGAAAACGTTGAGGAAAATATGTCGGTAAAGGTTATGGAGTCGAAACAAGCGGCGCGCTTTCGCGAAAAGCGCCGCGGCCAACGCATGAACTCGCGGGTGCCGGTGCGGTTAGAGTGGAGCACGGGTACCGGCGAACGCGTGCAGGTGGCGGCGCATACGCGGGTGGTTAATCCCTACGGCTGCATGATTGTGCTGAAGCATTCCTTCGAGCTGGAAGATCGCGTGGCGCTGACAAATCTGGCGAGCAACTCCACCAACGCGGCCGTCGTGGTGTGGAAGGGCGGCGCGAGGCCGGACGGCTGGGAATACGGAATTGAACTAATTTCTCCGGACATGGATTTCTGGGGCTTAGAGCTGTGAAACCTAACGGGAACATTAATCGTTCGCCGGCGACAGCCACGCGACCGGCGATCAGCCGACCTCCTACCGCGGAGGAACGGCGCCGCGCGCAGCGGGTGCTGCTGAGGATGCCGGTGCTGCTGCACATTCCCAACCGCGCGGAGCCGATGCAAGCGGAAACGCATACGGTGAGCCAGAATGGCGCGATGATTCTGGTGACCGAAGCGATTGGCGAAGGGACGAAGGTGGCGCTGGAAAATCCGCGAAATCAGAAACGCGTGGACGCACGGGTAGTGCGGCCGCCACAGATGGCGCAGGGCGGGTCGCTGGTGCCGGTGGAATTTCTGACTCCTTCTCCGACGTTCTGGGCGGTATTTTTTCCACCAGCGCTGAATTGAATTTTTGTTTTTGATGTTGCAGGGTTACGCCGGAGGAGGACCTCCGGCGTTTTTTTTTCGCGCGGGTTACCACGCGAAATGGCGGGCTAGATTAAAAAAGGCTCCGGCGAAAACGCCGGAGCCTTTTTTCGTGGCATTTGCGAAGTTGATGTGACGCGTGGGCTACTGAATGGTCAGGTTGACGTTGGCCGATCCCGTTGGAGTGGTGGTGAGCGGCAACGTAGTGTTTCCGGTCACGGTCAACGCCAGGATACCGCTGGAGGATGGCGAGGTTTTAGAATCGCCGAGATAGTGGGCCGAGACGGGATGTGTGCCTGCTGCGGCCAGGCCGCTGTTGATTGACACCGTGCCGTTGGAGATTGGGGCCGGGAGACCCAATGCAGTACCGCCATCGAACAACTGTACCTGGCCGGTTGGGGTGGCTCCCGAGGCGGTGACGGTTACGTTAAAGGCAAAATTGTTGGACGTGGACGGCATTTTGGTCGCGGATACGGTGACGGATGTGTGGGTCGCTACCAAACCGCCGCCACCACCACCGCCTCCACTGCTGCCGCCACCGCAACCCAAAGCGAAACACAGCACGCAGGCGAGGCCCAAAGTGAAAGCGGCGCGAAGTTGATTTCTGGCGCGCAGACCGGGGAAGAAGAACAGCAACGTGGCAGCCAAGCCGGTGAACGCGCTGAGCATCCACCATGCATTGCGGAGGTGAGTGCCGCCATCAGATGGCGGCGCGGGAGTGAGCGCGGCGTAGACGGAATGGCGGTCCGCGCTGATGCGCGACGCTGTCATGGTCGCCGATGGAGCAGCGACCGCGACGGTCAGCTGGCCGGTGACCGGTGAGGCTCCGGTGACATTGATGGTCAGCGGGCTGGGAGTGCAGGTGACGCCGGGAGGCAAGCCGGTTCCCGCGCAAGTAACCTGTACATTGCCGGTGAAACCACCGCTGGGTGTGACGGTAATGGTGGAGACGGCGGTGCTCCCCGCGGTGACCGTGACTGGCGTTCCCGCCACGGTGAAGGTTCCGGTGGTGCCTACTGAAACATTGATGGTGAATCCGGCGGCAGTGGTGGCGGTGGCGTAGTTGGCGTCGCCGCTATAAGTGGCGGTAATAATTCGGGGACCTGCGCCGCCTCCTAATATGGCGGTGAGCGTCGCAGTACCTCCCGCTGGCGCACCCGCATTCGGATCAGCGGCAGAGCCTACGACATTAGCGGTCCCCAAATTTCCGGTTCTGCCACCTTCGGACTGCACGAAAACGACGGTGCCAGTGGGGGCGACGCCACTGCTGGTGGTGGCGATGGTGGCAGTGATGGTGATTTGTTGTGTGGTGGTGGCGTTGGTGGGCGCGGACACAGGCGGCATCGTCGTGCCAGCGAGCGTGATGCTGAGAGCGTCCGCGGGTGAAGTGCTGGCGGTGTAGCTGTTGTCGCCGGCGTAGGCGGCTACGATGTTGTGGCTGCCGGCAGGAAGTTGAATGGGTTGATCTTCGAAGAAGCCGTGGCGATTGAGCGGCACGATGTTGGAAGTGAGGCCGGTATTGCTGTTGGGGAAGTCGTTCAGCGGCGCGCTGTTGTCGGTGACAGTGACATTTCCCGTTGGACACGGAATGGTGTCGATGGGAGGAATTGTTCCGGCATCGGAATTGTCAGAGCAGGCGTTGCCTGCGGAATTAGTGACATCAATGCGCATGATGTATGGCGAGCCGTAGGCCGCGGTAGTAGCGTTGCCGTTGGCGATACCGCCGGTGTTCGGATCGATGGTCACCAGGCTGACAAATGTTTTGCTGCTTTCTTTGGTAACGGTGACGGTGACGGGCGCAGAGTCGCTTTGCGCGAAGGTGCCGTCGCCGCTGTAGTGCGCGACGACGTTATAGGCGGTGCCGCCCGGCAACATGTTGGTGGTGAAGGTTTTTGTTCCAGAGGTCAGCGTGAAGGGGCCGATGCCGGTTTGCGGGGCGCCTGCGGGTGTGGCGATCAGCGATACCTGGCCAGCGGGAGTGCCGCCGGAACCGGCCACGGCTACGGTGAAGCTGGCGCTCGAACCGTGGGTGATCGTGCTGCCGGGAGATGCGGTGATGGTGGTTGTGGTGGCGGTAAGCCCGGCGGTGGACCAATCAGCAGCTAGATTGGCGACGTTGACGGTGCCGAGGCCGGAGGCCAGATCGTACCCTGCGGTGGCCTGGAAGGAAGGTGCCACAGCTGTTCCTAACACGCCGAATTGATTGGCGGCGGCGCTGGTGTTGCTGCAATTGGGCGTGTGGCCTCCGCAGGCGACGGAAATGTTTCCGGTGATGACGTCGTAGAAAACGCAGCCGGAAGCGGTGGCGGCTGCGGGATTGGAAGTGCAGATTTTGGACGGCGAATTTTTATACAACTTGTACAAAACGTAGTTGGCATTGCCCTGGCGCGGCGCAGGTACGGGTCCCGTGGCCTGACTCTGGTTGATAAGGGCCATGATGCCAGCGAAGGCCTGGACGGAAGCGGAAGTGCCGCCAACGCCTTCGAAATCCATGAAAGGGGTACTCAGATCGCAGGAATTTGCGCCGGTGAAATCTTTCTGGCAGATGATGTAGAAGCTGTTGTTCTGGCCATTGCTGGCGAATAGAGAAACGTCAGGAGTATCGCGGTGGCCGTCGGCGGGCATGCCGGTGACGCCGGACTGGAACGCGGGCTTGGGGTATACGGAACTAGGGCCGCCGCTGGCGCCGACGAGATCGATGGGACTGGAAGCGTTGTTGTTGATATTGGCGGCCGTGCAGGTGTTGGGTATGACAGCGGCGCAAGTGTCGTTCCAGGTGGATTCTGGAATGTAGGATTTTGCGGACTCGGTGGCGGGGCTTCCGCTGTTGGTGGTGTTCCAGTAGACCGAGGACGGACTGGGCCCGGTGTAGGAGAAATCAGTGCCACCGACGGCCACGTTGAAGGGCGTGGAGGCAAATCCACTGATGGCCAATCCGTTGGAAGCGAAGTCTACGGAATTGGGATCGTCGCAGCCGGCCGAACCGTTATCGCCGGTGGACACTAGAACGGTGATGCCCTGGGCCGCCGCCTGTTCCCACATGGCGTTATAGAACGCGTTTCCGGTGACGCCCAAGGCGGACTCGCATGCGCCGTAACTCTCGCTCATCACTCCCGCGAGGTTGTTATCAATGATGTAGAGCGCTGAGAGATCCACGCCAGCAGTTGCCCCGGTGTCAGGCGTTTGCGAGACCACAAATTTTATAGTGGCTTTGGGCGCAACGGCGCCGGAAACCTGCACGTCGAGGTCGGCTTCTGATTCGTCGGGCTGTAGGCCGGGATCGGGACCGTTCAAAATGATGACGGGATCGTTGACAGGAAGGCCGAACATGGCGCGGTATTCCTGGGCGTCTTCCAAATTGATGTTGCTCTGACCCACGACGGCGATAGTTTGCCCAGTGCCGTCAAGGTTCGAAGGGATGTTGTAGATTTTCGCCAGGTCCGCTGGGCCGACGCCGTTGCATTGCCCGCCGGTGGCGGTGCCGCAGCCGGAAAAGGAGAAGAGCGGTTGGATCGCGCCGCCATCCTTGGCGCGCTGAAATTTCCCGATGGGGTGAGAGTGGGCAACGCGCGGAAAATTGTGTAGAGAAACTAGGCCGGCGACTACCGGTGCCAGGGCCGCAGGAATCTGAGGGTCGGCGGAATTGGCGAACCGCAGCGCACCCTTCACCAGATAGTGATGCAACTCGGTATGAAAAGCGTCGCGCACCTGCCGAGCGTTGCCGGAGAACTCGATGGTGGTGCGACCAGGGCCGACCTTGAGATCGTGAAAGCCTTTGGCGGTGAGCCACGCTGTAGCGGCCTGAATGTCAGCGTCGGCAGGACCAAATTTTGCGCCGAAGTCTTCGGGCGTCAGCCAGGCGTGATGTTTTGGCGAATTGAGCGTCAACTGGTCTTCCAATAGTTGGCGGAGCGCGGCTTCCTGTTCCGGGCTGCGCTGCAGGAGGAGCAACATGCGGTCCACGGGCTGGGCATCGGAGACTGCGCCCTGATCGAATCTGGCCTGGGCCATGGGATGGACACTGCCCTTCAGGCGGACGAGTTGTTTTTCGTCGACAGCCTGAGTGATTCGGGCGCGCGCGGGCAAGACTGTAGCCACGGAGTCTTTTGTTTGCGCTGCTGCCGGCAAAGCCCAGACGACGGTCAGTAAGCCCAGGGCCAGAGCGGCGAGAAATACGGTGAAAAAGTTAAGGTTGCGGAAACTTGTGCGCATCACCGGCATGTTAAGTTCTCCCGCCCGTTGCAAGAGTCTGATTTGAGTTTTGTTGAAGAGGATTCCGATCGAAATTCTGAGTACATGTATGAAGTTGAATTGAACTGCGATTGAAGACCGGGAATGATGGTGGAAACCATCCGGATAAGAGCAACTGGAAGACCCACTCGCCACGCCCCAATTTTCACAGGCTAGCACAAGAGATTTGGTTACCGACTTGTAAACTGCTGCAGTGAGTCCAGAGTTGCACTCCGCGGGAAGCAGCGGATGTCAGTGGAGGGTTAGGATGCGGGCGGCGCGTTTTGAGGATGCTTTGGAGGCCCCGGCTAGTGGACGGCGGTCTCAGTCACTCCTGATTCGAGGAATTCGGCGAACTTTTCCGCGATCACGGGATGGCAGAAAAAGTAGCCCTGACCTTCCGTGCAACCGCTGTGCTGAAGAAAATCGAGCTGGCTCTGGGTCTCGACACCCTCGGCAACAACGCGATGGCCGAGACTTCTGCCGATATTAATCATGGCATTCAAAATGGCGGCGTTTCCGGACTCAGGAGAGATCTCCGTGACAAAACTGCGATCCACTTTCAGAGAGTCGAGCGGAAATTTTCGCAAATAGCTGAAGCTGGAATAGCCGGTACCAAAATCGTCCACGGCGAGTTGCACGCCAATGGATTTAAGAGCCTTGAGAGTGGCAAGCGCGCCAGTAGCATCCTGCATCAGCACCGTCTCGGTCAGTTCCAGTTCCAGATTGCAGGGCTCCACGCCGGTGGCCAAGAGGGCGGCGCGAAGACCGGGCACAAAATCTCTGCTCATGAATTCGACGGCGGAAACATTGACGGCCATGCGCACCGTGGGCAGTCCGGCATCCATCCATGCACGGGCCTGGCGGCAAGCTTCCTGAAGGACCCACTGACCAATGGGCACGATCAATCCGGACTCTTCGGCTACAGGCACAAAATCCATGGGTTGAATGAGTCCGCGCTCGGGGTGATTCCACCGAAGCAGCGCTTCCACACCGCTGACCTCCGTCGTCTTCAGGTCTACTTTGGGCTGATAGTGGAGGGTAAATTCACGGTGGTCCAATGCGCTGCGCAGATTTCCTTCCAGACTTTGCCAGTCCTGAACGCGAGCCTGCATGTCGGCCTTGAAGAATTGGCAGTTGTTGCGGCCGAGTTTTTTAGCGTCGTACATGGCAGTGTCGGCGCGTTGGATGAGTGTTTCGGCGTCCTGGCCGTCCCCGGGATAAGTGCTGACTCCAATGCTGGCGTTGATGTATAGGTGCTTTTGTTCAATGGTGTAGGGCGCGGCCAGGGAACTGAGAATTTTTCTAGCGATGAAGACGGCGTCTTCGGCGTGTTGAACCTGCGAAAGCAGAACTATGAATTCATCGCCGCCGTGGCGGCTGACGGTGTCGGAGCGGCGGACACAGGCGAGGATGCGACTGGAAACGGACTGCAACAATTTGTCGCCAACGGCATGCCCCCAGGTGTCGTTTATTTTTTTAAAATAGTCGAGGTCCACAAACATTACGGCCAGCTGGTTACGGTAACGAGCGGCAAAAGAAATAGCCTGAGTGATGCGGTCGTTGAGGAGCAAACGATTGGGGAGGTCGGTTAAAAGATCGTGTTGCGCCAGATGAGAAAGCTTAGGTGTTTTCAGGCGAGCAGTGCCGGTGTCGTGGAATACCACGACACCGCCGGTGACCTGGCCGTCGCGATCACGGGTGGGCGCCGATGAATTGCTCACCGCGGTTTCGGAGCCGTCGCGGCGGAGAAGTAGTCCCTTGAAGATCGGCGGGCCCTGTTGACCCGCGGAGGGGCTGATGCCGCGAGGGTTGCTGGCGGGCTGGCCAGTCACGCCGTCAACAATCTTGAATACCTCACTGGAGGCATGCCCGCGCGCCTCTTCCAGAGACCAACCGGTCATTAATTCGGCGGAGGCGTTGAGATGGGTGACGAGCCCGGCGTTATCGCAGACCAGCACAGCGTCACCGGTACAGGACAGAGTGGCTTCGGCGCGTTGCTGCTGGCGATGGGCAGACTCTTCGGCGATCTGCTGTTCTACGAGTGCGCGAACCGCGCGACGGATTCTAAATTCCTGGAGATGAGATTTTAAGATGTAGTCTTTGGCGCCGCGTGCGACGGCCTGCCGGGCGAGGGGCTCCGTGGAGGAATCGCAGAGCACGAGAATGGGAATGCGGCGAGCTGCGGCGAGCAGTCGTTCGAAGTCGGTGAGGTCGCGGGCGTGCGAGCCTTCCATATCAAAGATGATCGCTTGAATGGAGGCTTGCTGGATGTGCCGCAGGGCGTCGGAGACTTTCTTGACGCCGCGAACGGTGAAGCGGTCGCCGGCTGTTACATCGCCGGGTGATTGAGCAGGTACTTCGGCAGGTACTTCCGCAGGAAATGCGGCAGGAAATTCTTCAGATAACGTCAATGATTTAGAGATTAGCTGGGCGTCGGCCGCATTGCAGGCTACCAGCAGTACGCTGGCGCTTTCGACAAAATTCATAGAGCCCCTGACAGCGCAACCGCGGTTGCTTATGCGACGTAGCTTCTACGTGCAGGAAGGGGTTAAAGCTTTTTGGCAGCTACTGAGAGGTTTGACGCGACAAGCAACTGGTCATGCTGGTGAAACGACAGAAAGATTCCCAGTCAAGGCAAGTGTGACAGGAAACGCAGAAAGCGCCTGTACAAAATGAGACAGTTGAGGATGATAGTTTTCTAATGTTGCGCTTTGGAGAAGTCTTGAAATAGCGTACTGTTTGACAGCCCGGAAGACCGGCCCCCGGCCGGCACAATTACCTCGTCACACTTTAGGAGAGCAATCCTTGAGCAAATTTTTCCGTAATGTCCGCATTGCGTTTGTGGTAGCTGGAACCTTGTCAGGCGCGCTTGTTTTGCCGGCGCAGCAGCAAAAAACATCCAGCGGCAATCACCCGTGGATGAACACCAAGCTTTCCGCGGATGAGCGCGCGGAAATGGTACTCAAGGAATTGACGCTGGACGAGAAGATTGAGCTGGTGCATGGCGAAGGCATGCCGGGATGGGGCAAGCCCAGGGCAAATGCGTACCTGGGGAATGGCGGGGCGGGATTTGTGCTGGCGATCCCGCGGCTGGGCATCCCGTTCATTCAGATGAGCGACGCTGCGTATGGCGTGCGCATGAGTGCTGACAACGGACGATATTCGACCGCGCTACCTTCCAACGTGGCGTCAGCGGCATCGTGGGACCCGCAAGCAGCGTGCGAATACGGAACCCTGATCGGCAAAGAATTGCGCGCGCAGGGCTACAACATGACGCTGGGGGGTGGGACCAATCTGACGCGGGAGCCGCGCAACGGGCGGACGTTTGAGTACATGGGAGAAGATCCGGTGCTGGCGGGGACGCTGGTGGGGAATCGCATCAAGTGCGAGCAGGCGCAGCACGTGATCGGCGACATCAAGCATTACGTGGCGAACGACCAGGAGAGCGGTCGCAACGAAGTGAACGTGATCATCAGCAAGCGGGCATTGCAGGAATCGGACATGCTGGCGTTTCATATTGGACTCGGAATCGGGAATCCCGGCGCGGTGATGTGCTCCTACAATGCGGTGAATGGGGATTACGCCTGCGAGAATAAATATTTGCTTACTGATGTGCTTAAGAAACAGTGGGGGTTTAAGGGCTTCGTGGTCTCCGACTGGGGCGCGACGCATAGCGTGGTGAAAGCTTCCGCCGCGGGGCTGGACCAGGAGCAGCCGGAGGATTTATTTTATGGCGAACCGCTGAAGAAAGCGGTACAGGACGGAAAAGTTTCGCAGTCGGAGTTGGATGAACACGTGCGCCGCGTTTTGCGCGCGGAATTCGAAGCGGGCATTGTGGACTTTCCACTCAAGCGCAACGTTGTGGATGTTGAAGGTGGATTTGAGATGGCGCGAAAAATTTCCGAGCAGAGTTCGGTGCTGCTAAAAAATGACAAAGGTATCCTGCCGCTGGACGCTTCCAAGATTCGGTCCATCGCCGTCATTGGAGCGCACGCCGATACCGGAATGATTTCCGGCGGCGGCTCTGCGCAGGTTGATCCTGCGGGTGCAAGCGCGCCGCAATGGAAAGCACACGTGTGGTTTCCTACGTCGCCGCTTAAGACCATCCTGGCCAAAGCTCCGAACGCCACCGTGAAATTCGAATCCGGCGAAAATCCTAATGCTACGGCGGCGCTGGCAAAGAAATCGGATGTCGCCATTGTTTTCGCGCACCAATGGTCTTCGGAAGATTACGACCAGCCGGATTTGTCGCTTCCCGATCACCAGGACGCCTTGATTGACCAGGTAGCTTCCGCCAACCCGCGCACCATCGTAGTGCTGGAAACCGGGAGCGCCGTTACCATGCCGTGGATCGAAAAGGTCGCGGGCGTGCTGGAAGTCTGGTATGCCGGCAGCAAAGGCGCCGACGCCACCGCGAATATTCTTTTCGGAGATGTGAATCCCAGCGCGAAGTTGCCGATGACGTTTGCGAAGAGCGAAGCGGACCTTCCTCATCCCAAAATGACCTTGCCGCGTGCTGATCAGCTGGGACCGGAAGCGGTGAACAAGTCCGGCGAAGCCAAGCCGACGTTTGAGGTGAAGTACGACGAAGGATTGAAGGTTGGTTACAAGTGGTACGACGCGGAAAAGAAGACGCCGCTGTTTCCGTTTGGATTTGGCTTGTCGTATACCACGTATGCGTATTCGAATTTGAAAGTGAAGCCGGGAAAAAATACTACCGTGAGTTTTTCGGTGAAAAATACCGGGAGTCGGCAGGGCATGGAGATTGCTGAGATTTATGCCGCGTTGCCGGCGGAGGCTGGCGAACCGCCGAAGCGGCTGGTGGGGTTCAGCAAAGTGCGGCTGAACGCGGGCGAGAGCAAAGAAGTCAGCGTGAGCATTGACCCGATGTACCTGTCCATTTATGACGAGGGCACGGAAAGCTGGAAGCTACTGCCGGGCGGCTATTCGTTCATGGCAGGAGGATCGTCGCAGGATTTGCCGCTGGTGGAAAAAGTCACGCTGAAATAAATTGGCGTTGCTGTGTCACTCATCCGGTCGTCGCCTCCGAAATCAAAGGGAACAATTCAGCGAAGTCTGAATTGATCTGTTTTTCGGTCGATGGGTAGGACCCTTCGGTGAACACGCTGATGATTCTAAGACATCGTCAGAGACCGAAGGGAAGTGACCAAGTCCGGACAACGACCATGTCCGAGACGCTGGGCGGCATACTTCATCTGGAACGAAACAAAATCACTTTTCCGGCAAGCGCGTTTACCGGGACCTAGGTCAAGGAGCGTAAATTCTGCTACTACTTAGTTAGGCCAAGAGTAATGAAATGCTCTCTGTTTCCAGCGGCTGAACAAATCTGTTGGGCCACCTCGGGCAGAGTATGCTGCAGCGCAGAAAAAATCTCATTTGCGTCACTCTCTGACATTCTGTTCCCAAACGTAATCGGCCAACGGCCCGCCCTGCATGTTAAATACGAACTACCCTTGCGGCCGGGGTTCCACTCCAGATTGGCGCACTCCTCGATTTGGTACTCACGCTTTCGCTCCCACCCATGGATTCCTTTCCGAATGGTCAGCCTCTGAGAATCAAATTCGATGACCTCCTCACCGAAAAACTGGTAGAGCAGACTCAGGAGCGGAAGAACCAAAATTACAATCCAGAAAGCTCGAACGGACGGGGAGTTAGAGTCCAAGACTGATATAGAGCCCACGCGAAGCCGGCATCGCCGACTAAAACAACAAGTGCGGCCATCCCGTGTGGTCTAGGATGAACCGTGGCACAGAGCATTCCGGAACCCGAAACGATGTCAACTTTAGGGCCCGTAAAAAAATCAGTCATCATCGGCGCTACATTAGCTGACAACGCTTCGCAAATCCAATGCTTCCGCTGAATCGGTCAAGTCCTGGTTCGTCGCGGGATGCGGACAGTGATAGCGCACTTCGGTATAATCGGCGGCGTTGCGGGAATGGAGGAAGAAATGGCTGAACCATCTTATGAAGAGTTGAAGGCGAAGGTTGCGGAGCTGGAGAAGAAGGGAGCGGGGCGGCGCACCGGGGCGTTGGAGTTTCGCGTGGCGGAGAAGGGCGGCGTGAGTGTTTACGGACTGGGGCGTTTTCCGGTCACGTTGTACTACGAGCAATGGATTCGGTTGCTGGATGCTTCACCGGATTTGCGGGCGTTTCTGGAAGAGAACAAGGCGGACGGGAAATTGAAGATGAAGCAGGGTTAATTTTTGTCGCGATTTTACATTTTAATTCAAAACGTTCGCAGAAATACGTTGTGGTGCGATTTTTTGGTGGTTGCACGTGACGAACCCACCCTTCAGAAACCTTAGGGTGGGGCACCCTCCGCGTTTTTATGATTTGAATATGTTTCTAGTTACTTCTCCCGTCGATTTTTTGTGAAGCGCGTCAATTCAAAAGCGGTGACACAAATTCATCGGTGCGAATTTTTGGTGCTCCACGTGACGAACCTCACCCTCTATAAACCGCGATTTTATGGCTTGGGGAGTAGCGAACCTGGTGCGACTGATCGCTTGGCTAGAAGGGCAACGTGGAGAGATCCACGTTGCCGCCGGAGAAAATTATGCCTAGTTTTGGCGCGCTGCCGTCCGGGCGTGGCGGGAGATTCAGCGCGGCGATCGTCGCGGGGCGCAGGAGCGGGGCGAGGGCTACGGCGGAAGAGGGCTCGACGATGATTTTCATGCGCTCCCACACGAGGCGGGTGGCGGCGATGATTTCTTGTTCGCTGGCTAGCAGGATTCCGTCGACGAATTTTTTGAGAATGGCGAAAGTGCGCGGGGCCAGGGTGGCGCGCAGGCCGTCACATATGGTGTCGCTGGAGTCCTGTGATTGCAGGATGCCACTCTGGATGGAGCGATAGGCGTCGTCGGCGCGTTCCGGTTCGCAGCCAAAAACGCGAATGTCCGGCCGCAGGCCTTTGGCTCCCAGGCAGGTGCCGCTGAGCAGGCCGCCGCCGCTCACGGGAGCGAAAACGGCGTCGAGATCGCCGACTTCTTCGAGCAATTCTTTCGCGGCAGTGGCCTGGCCGGCGATGATGCGATCGTCGTCGTAGGGATGAATCAGGTGCGCGCCGGTTTCTGCCTGGACGCGGGCGGCGGTTTCATTGCGGGCGGTCACGGTGGGTTCACACAAAGTGATTGTGGCGCCATAGCTTTCGACGGCGCGAAATTTTACCTGCGGCGCGTTTCTGGGCATGACGACCCAGGTTTTTATGCCGCGCCAAGAGCCGGCGCAGGCGATGGCGGCGCCGTGATTGCCGCTGGATTGGGTGACGATGCCGTTGGCTACCTCGGCCTCAGTAAGTGAAAATACCGCGTTGCTGGCGCCGCGAATTTTGAACGAACCGGTTTTCTGGAAATTGTCGCACTTGAAAAAGAGGCGGGCGCCGGTGAGTTTATCGAGCGAAGAACTCGTCAGTACCGGGGTGCGGTGGATGTTCGGGGCGATGCGGGCGTGGGCTTCCACGATGGAGGCCCAGGAGGGCGCGACGAAATCCTGCGGCGCGCTGTTTGCGGGGCCGGGATCCGGCGGTGTTTTGGGCGGTGAGGTTGAGCTGGCCATAAGACACGTACCGAGAAGCAGAATACTGGAAGCCGGAGTGGGAACAAAGGAAGGCGCGGCGGTTTTTCACCAGGGCGGCGGGATAATTTGACACTTGACGTCTCCCGCGGCTTTGCCATACTGGCTCCTGCCCCCGCAACTGTGAGACATGAGTGCCGGTTTCCCCCCAATTGGAGCAAGCTAAAGTGAAGGCCGCGGAACGACGGCAGTTGACCCGCTATAACTTGCGCACGCCGCTGCGTTTTCGCGCGCTGGGCGTGGCCGTGGACACCAGCGAACACTTCACGGAAGCGCTGAACGTTTCGCGCGGCGGATTTTTTTTCGCGTCTTCGGCGCCGCTGCAGGTGGGGATGCCGTTGGAAGTCACCCTGCGGATGCCTAAAGAAATCACTGGTACCGCGCCGCAGGAAACGAATTGCACGGCGCGAGTGGTGCACGCGCGCAGCGAACCGTTTGGCGACGGGCGCATCGGCTTTGGCGCGGAGATCGAGAAATTGCACATTCCGGAAGCCGGTCCGCAAAGTTGGGCCGTGCGCGGTAGTTAAAAAATCAGCGCCGGCTGGAGTTGGCGCCGACAGTTACGACAGTCTTTCCACTTCCCACGTTTTCAAAACGATCGTAAGCGCGCACCGCGATGGTGTGTTCGCCAACAGACAAATCGCCGATTGTAAATTCATATTTTTCTTCAGGAGCGTCGCTGATGTTACCCGCCGGCGAAACGAGAACCCAGTCGCCGCCATCTACGCTGTACTGGGCACGTTCCACGCTGGTGGTGGCGTCGCGGGCGGTGAATTTCACGGTTACGCCGGCTTTCAGGGGCGAATTTCCGTGCGGCGTGTCGGCTGTCGCGTCGAGATGTTCGATGAGGGGCGGGGTATTGTCCACTTCGAAGCGTTCGCTCAAACGCTCGGCGGTGAGGGCGTTGCCGGATGCATTGGAAGTCGCATCGCTGGCGACAATTTTCAGATAGTAAGCGCCGTCGGCGAAAGACGTGGTGTCCCAGGAATAAAATTTCTGCTCCAGCTTGTCTTTCAGTAATTTCCAGTCCTGCTCATTTTCTCCGCGGTAGTACACGGCGTAACGCAAATCATCGTCGTTGTCGTCGTGGGCGCTCCATAAAACCGAGGCCCAGCCTTTTTGCTGCATGCCTTGCGGAGGGGGCTCGAATTTCGGCGATGTGCCGGACTGCAGGATGATGACGCCCGAAGTGTTTGGCGCGGGCGGCATCTTGAGATTTACGTTGGCGGGTTGGCCGCCGGAAATAATCGTGGTGGCGTTGGCGCGCACGCCGGGATCCTGCAGCGCGATGCCATCGATGACCGGCGCGACGTTGCGCGGAAGGTAAGCGAGGCTGGCCCAATCCACTCCATCACCAGGCCGGCCGCCGTGAATGACTGCTTTCCATTGTGCGAAACGGGCGGGAGGAATTTCGAGGGCAGCACCGGAATGAGAATAGGGTCCGTACCAGCGTGACCATTCGCGGCCGGGATCTTCGGTGTTGCCGGAGCGGGCAAAAAATTCCACGCGCGGTCCGGATTCACGCGAAGACGGTTTCGTGTCGCTGGTGCGGGGACTGAACCATTCGAGGCGGCCCCACTGGGAAAAGATTTGTGCGTCGAAGGAGCGGGATTCGTAGGTGCCTTCTTCTTCAAAGCCGGGGCCGACGGAAAAAACCTTGCCGGGATTGGCGGTGCAGACAAAGACGCGGCCGTCTTTTGACTTGGAGATTCCGGTGATTTGCGCGGAGCCGGCTTTGGCGAGCTGCGCGTAAACGCCGTGCGAATCGATGGAGAGCAGCGCACCGTTGTTGCCGGTGCCGGCGAGCAGGCGGCCGTCGGCGGAGAGTCCGAGGCTATAGACGATTTCTTCGCGAGAGGACCAGAGCTCATCGGGGGCGCCCGCGGGACTGAGGCGATAAATGCTGGAAGTCAACACCGGAGGAAAAGCTACGAAAACGGTTTGCGACGCGGATTGGCTGGAAGCCGCCGTCTGCCCTGGGGTGATCGTAGTGGCGCCCTGCGGATTGGTGATGATCGCGGAGGGCGCTGGTGTGGTGTTGCGCTGGCGTTCTCCGATAGCGGAAACGTAGATGGTGCCGTCGGGGGCAATCGCGAGGGCGGTAACTTCGCGCTTGGGAGTTTCGTAGAGGACGAAACCTTCGGCTGTTGAGGGTGCCGAAGACGCGGCGGAAGATTTGTCGGCTTTATTTTCTCCCGCTGATTTTTCGCTGCGACGCGAGATGCGCAGCACGCGGCCGCTGGGTTCGGTGCCGGCAATGAGATTTCCGCCGGGATCGAAAGCCAGTACGCGGATGTGGGCTTCATCGCTTGAATAAAAGAGCTCGCCCTTGCCGCTGGGATTGACAGAAAAAATCTGGCCCTTATCGCCGGTGGCGACGTAGAGGGTGCCGTCAGGAGCGAAGGCCAGGTCCCAGATGTATTTGGTTTTGGGATCGAAGAAAACTGATTTTTCGCCGGAGGCTGAGACGCGGTAGACCTTACCGTCTGGCGAGGTGCCTACGTAAAGATTTCCCTGGGGATCGAAGGCAATAGTTTGCGCGGAAAGGTCCGAAGATTCGAAAACGGTGTTGGGCTTGGCGGCGGCTTCAGGCTGGCCAGTGGTGTCGAAGCGAAATACCTTGGCGGGAGAGCCGCCCGCGGCGTAGAGCACCCCTTTGGCGTCGGCGTGCAGGGACCAGAGGTAGGAAGCGTCGGCATCAGCCAGTAAAGAAAATTTTGGGGCCAGCTCCAGGCGGCCGTCGCTGCGCACTGCGACTCCGTGAGCTGTGCCTTTCAAAAATTCGTCGTAGGTGGTGACGCGCCAGTGGCGGGTGTGTTCGGCGCGGACTGCATAAGCACAGGTGACCAACAGCAAAAACGCAGCGAAGCAGCGGTGGTGATGCGAACGGCGAGCGGCGCGCAAAACCGCAGCGCATGATTTAAAAGTGCTTTCAGGAGTGGTCATCGGATTTGTAGGTTGAGCGAAATAACGCCTGCGACAGGCCCGCCCAGCGGAATGGAGGATTCGCTGGAAAGGGATTCGCGGAGGACCTGCACGCTGCCGGGAGCCGGGCGGCCGTCCACGATATTAATTTCGGAAAGCGGTACGTTGGGCAGTTCTTTGTCATCCCACAACATTGTGGGAGAAGGTGAAAAGAGGCCGACGTACAGGCGATCGTTACGGCGCTCGCGATTGAGCAGCGCGATGAGTTGATCCAGTCCGGCGGAGCCGCTGGGGGCGACGGCGGCAAATCCGCGGGACGCGCGATTAAGCATGTCGGCATCGCTGACCAGCACGCGCAGCATGGTGCCATGAGTGACCTGGTCGGGAACGCGCACGGTGGTTTCTTCCACGCGGGCGGGTCCGCGATAGGGGCGCAGCAATACGCGAACACGCAGAGTTTCTCCCGGAGCGGCTTCACCTTTTTCAAGCCACGCGCTTTCAATGGTGAAGGAATGGCGCCCGGGCACGCTTTCGACCTTCAAAGAGACGCGCTCAATGCCGGCCACTTCAAAATTGTTGGTAAAGAGCCGCGAAAAAATACTCTGCATGGTGAGAGCGATGGGCAAACCATCGGGAGAAAGTGCGTCGCCGGGCGCGAAAGTGTTTTCGATCTGCACGGGGGCGTGATTTTTCATGTGGATGGCGCCGGAAAGATGCAGGGTGGTGCCTTCGCCGTAGAAAGAATTCTGCGTGAGGCCGCTGAAAGTGGTGAGGGCGACGAGAATGGGCGTCAGGCGCGGGTGATTGACGAGTTCGAAGTGCAATTGTTTTTCGGCGCCGGCGACCGAAAGCGTGAGATCGAGCGGAATCAACGCAGGCGCTGCGCCGAGTTTTCCAGTGACGGCGGTGATGTGGTCGCCGGTGATGGTGCCGATGGAGCCGCCAATGTTCACAATTTTGGTGGAGGCCATATCGGAAGAAAGCGTGGTGACCACGCGACTGCGGGCCATGGGAAGCTGCACATCACCGAGACTGAGAAAGGGATGGCCACAAAGAAAGACGCGGTCGGCTTGCACGGCGGTGACGGTGCAGGCGGAATTGATGGAAGCGTCTCCCTGGACGAGTACCATGCCTGCCATATCACCGGGTTTCAGTTGGCCGTCATCGGGGCGTGGCGCGGCAGTGCCACCCTGCGCGGCGACGAAGCCGTAGCTTTGCAGCTGCGAAGAAAACTGACGAAGGGCGGCTGCGTCGAAACCAGAGAAGACCAGCGGCGTTTCGATGGGTTCGAGAGCGGAGCCGGACGGCAGCGTGAGCTGTTGCATTGAAAAATTATTCGCGGAATTCGCAGAAGTCTGAGTTGGCAGGGAAGTCTGAGGAAAGAATTGCGTGGCATTTTGCGACGTCACATTCTGCGTGGAATTGTTTTGGGTTGCCGGCGACTTCAAGACGTCGGCGATGGGGGTGACGCCAGCGATGGGCTCTTTGGTGAAGACGCCGAGTTTCAGGGAAAGTGCGCCGGCCAGTTTCCCATCGAGATACACGGGGCTGCCGCTCATGCCTGCGACTACGCCGGTGTGTTCGACTTTGGGACCTTTCAACTGCACGAGAATGATGGATTGCTGGGGACCAAGAAAGTTTGGCAGGATGCCCAGGACTTCCAGATCGAATTTTTCAATCTGATCGCCGGTAAAAATAGTGTAGGCGTAGCCCTGCATGCCGGCACGAATTTCGGAAAGCGGAATCATGACAGTTGACTGCTGGGCGGGAGTGGAACCGGGCCAGGTGAGCAGAACAGAGAGGATCAGAACAGCAAGGGAAATGTGGTGGCGGAACAAACGTAAAGTGGGCTGGTAAAAATGCGCCGGGAGCATGAACAGATAATGATACGCGGGGGTAAGAGGGGGCGCAATCGAACGGGCGGAGAGTACGGACTAGGAAGATTGGGCTAGTGGTTCCAGGACTATCCCGGCGGAAGCGCCGCCTATAGTTTTGAGCGGGATGAGCGGTGCTGGTTAAGCGGCTTCAGAGGGTATATATTTTGCCGGGCGGCACGGAGGACGTGATGCGCAACATAACTGTTCGATGGCTGATGGTGGCGGCAACGCTGACGATTGCGGGAGCCGCGGTGCTTCCGATTGCGTCGCAGGATAAGGCGCCGAAGGTTGCCGGCCCTCCGGAAACACCGGTGCGCGAGGTCAAAGAGACATTTTTTGGGACGGAGATCACCGATCCCTATCGCTGGCTGGAGGATTTGAAGAGCCCGGAAGTTTCTTCATGGATGCGGGCGCAGAATGACTACACGCGCGCGATGCTGGAGCGCATTCCCAATCGCGAGAAACTGCGGGCTCGGATAGCGCAGCTGGATGATGCGGGGGTGCGTGTCAATTCGCTGCAATCTTTCGGCGGGCGGTGGTTTTACCTGAAGCAGTCAGCGGGCGAAGACAACCGCAAACTGTATGTGCGCGATGGAGCTGGGGGAGCGGAGCGGCTGCTGCTGGATCCGCAAACGCGCACAGCGAACGGCGTGCATTTTTCCATCGATTATTTCCAGGCGTCGCCGGACGGCAAGCTGGTGGCGGTGGGAATTTCACCGGGAGGCTCGGAAAACAGCGTGCTGCATGTGCTGGACGTAAGCGGCGGCCAGGATGTGGGACCAAGTATTGATCGCGCGCAATTTGGAGCGGTGTTCTGGCTGCCCGATAACCGGAGTTTTTTCTACAACCGCTTGAGGAAGCCTGCGCCGGAGGATCCGCGAACTTCTTATTACCTGAACAGCCGCGATTATTTACATCATGTGGGAGATGATCCTGAAAAGGATGTGGCGGTATTTGGAAATGGGTTGTCTTCGGGCGTGACCATAACGGACAGTGATTTTCCGTTTGTTTCCGTGCCGCCGGGATCGAAATATGCATTTGGCGTGGTGGCGCACGGAGTGCAGAACGAGGCGACTGTTTATGTCACGACGCTCGAGAGCCTGCACGATGCGAGCGCTTCGTGGCGAAAAATTGCCGACACTGGCGATGAAGTGACCAGTTTCGATGTGCACGGCGACCACGTCTATCTGCTTTCGCACCACGAGGCCTCGCGCTTTAAAATCCTGGGCGTCACCCTGCCCAAAGATGAAGTGGCGCACGCGCAGGTGTTGATGCCGGCATCCGACGCGGTGATCACCGGGATTCAGGCCGCGGGCGATGCGCTGTACGTGCAGAAACTGGATGGAGGACTGGGACGGCTATGGCGGATGCCGTACGAGGGAGGCGCGGCGACGGAGATTCATTTGCCGTTCGAAGGCGCGATCCAGGAAATATTTGTGAATCCCGCGGAGCCGGGAGTTTTTGTGCGGCTGGCTTCGTGGACGAAGTCGTCGCTGATTTTTCATTACGATCCCAAGACGAATGCGCTGGCGGACACCAAAATCATCCCGCCATCGCCGGTGGACTTTTCGGGAATCGAGTCGGAGGAAGTAAAAGCCAAGGCGCCGGATGGCACGATGGTGCCGCTTTCCATCGTGCACAAGCGTGGATTGAAGATGGATGGCTCGCATCCGACGCTGCTGCACGGCTACGGGTCGTATGGCATCACGTATAATCCGGCGTTCGACCCGACTTCTCTGGCGTGGCTCGAGCGCGGCGGGGTGGTGGCGGTGGCGCACATTCGCGGTGGCGGAGAGTACGGCGAAGACTGGCACAGCGGCGGGCGCAAAGGCACGAAGAAAAATACCATCACGGATTTTCTGGCGTGCGCGCAATATCTGATCGATCACAAATATACTTCGCCGCAGCATCTGGCGGGCGAAGGCACGAGCGCCGGAGGAATTACTATCGGCGGCGCGATTACCGAGCACCCCGAGATGTTCGGCGCGGCGCTGGATAACGTGGGAATGTCGGACGATTTGCGCGCGGAGCTGCAGATCAATGGTCCCGCGAATATTCCAGAATTCGGCACGGTGAAAAATGCGGATGATTTCAGAAACCTGCTGGCGATCAGCGCGTTTCACCGTTTGAAGGATCACACCGCGTATCCGGCGGTGCTGTTGACCACGGGGATTAATGATCCACGCGTGGATCCCTGGCAGATGAACAAGATGACTGCCCGGCTGCAGGCCGCGACATCCAGCGGAAAACCGGTGCTGCTGCGCGTGGATTACGACGCCGGGCACGGGGGCATCGGAGCTACCAAGTCGCAGCACACCGCGCTGTTGACCGATCAATATTCATTTTTGTTGTGGCAATTGGGCGATCCGGAATTCGCAACCACCGGAGCGGCCGCAGCGCAAAAGACGGGTGGCAAAAAATAATGTCTCTTTCCATGACGCGGCGGCAATTCGTGAGCAAGAGTGCGCAGGCCGCGGCACTTGTAGCGGCCAGCAAATTCTTCGCCGTGGATTCTCTCGCCGCGGGCGCCGGTGGAGCGCAAGCGGGCGCCGCATACCGCGCGGTTTTTTCGGACCTGGATAAATTCGTCGAACAATACATGCGGGCCATGAATTCCCCGGGCCTGACGCTGGTGCTGGCCGACCGGGAAGGGATACAGCGCATTGCGACGTATGGTTTCGGGGATGTCCAGGCGAAGGTGGCGGTAAAACCTGAAGAATTATTTCAGATCGGTTCCATCAGCAAGTCTTTCGTTGCGAACTGCGCCCTGCAGTTGCACCAGGAAGGGAAGCTGGACCTGCAGAAACCTATCGTGGAGTATTTGCCGTGGTTCCGCATTGAGTCGTCGTTTGCACCGATTACGACGCATCATTTGCTGACGCATACTTCGCAGTTGCCAGGGACGCCGTCGCCGTTTCTTTCGGACCCGGCACAGAAGCATCATGCTCATGATGCTCCCGGACAATATTTCCATTACAACAACATGGCGTTTGTGGTGCTGGGGCATTTGCTCTGGACACTGGATGGACGGCCGCTGCCGGAAGTATTTCGCAAGCGGGTGTTCGAGCCGCTGGGGATGACGCACACGGAACCGGGCATCACGCTGGATACACGGCCACGGACGGTGAAGAATTACATGGTGTTTCAGAATGACCGGCCCTACACCCGATTCGGGCGGCTGAGTGAAGCGCCCTCGATTGTTTTGACGGACGGGTCGGGATGTATTGCGTCCACGCCTGGAGACATGGGCTTGTATGTGCAGATGATTGCGAGCCGGGGAAAGGGACCGAGAGGGGCGCTGCTTTCACCGGAGAGTTTTGAATTGTTTTCGACGCCGCACATCAAGGCCGAAGAGTTTGGGCCGACCGCGAGTTACGGGTACGGGATTGCGGTGGACACTTTGGACGGACATAAGATTTTGCGGCACACCGGGGGCATGGTTTCGTTCATGTCGGCGATGCACGTAGATATTGACGGAGGATTTGGCGCGTTCGCTTCCATCAATGCGATGCAGGGTTACCGGCCGAATCCGGTGGCGCAGTATGCGATGCAATTGATGCGCGCGAAGAGCGAGAGCAAATCGTTTCCGGCGGCACCAAAATTAAAGTCACCAACGGCTGTTGAGAATGCCAAGGATTACGCGGGTGTTTACAAATCTGAGAATGGACGGCAGCTAGAGTTTGTTGCCGACGGCGACGCATTATTTCTCGCGCACGGCGGAAAGCGGTTGCCGCTGGAGGGAGGAGAGGATACTTTCAACAGCGGGCCGGGCGATTTCGAACGATTCTCGTTTATGTTCGGGCGGGTGGACAGCAAGGATCCGAAGAGCGCGGTGGTGGAAGTGGCTTGGGGACACGAGTGGTTCACCAATGGGAAATATGCCGGGCCGAAGACGTTCGATTATCCCCAAGAATGGAATCAATTTACGGGGCACTATCGCAACGAGAATCCCTGGATCGGGAGCACGCGGATAATCTTGCGTAAAGGGAAGTTACTGATGGATGGCGCGGTACCTCTGGAGGCGGGAGAGGGCGGCGTGTTTCATTTGCGGGACGAGGAGCATGACCCGGAGTGGATCCGGTTTGGAGAAGTAGTGAATGGCAAAGTAATGCGGATAAAACTCTCGGGTGAGGATTTGTGGCGGGTGATGGCGGAGTGATGTGGACGGTTACGTCGCACTGCGGCGTGAATCGAAGGATTGAGAATCAGAAAGCCCCGCGGGCAAAAGCGGCACGTGAGGCAGCCAGTTCAAATTCCAATACAAAAATCAGTCCATGTGGTGATGCATGGCGAACATTTTGTCCACCGAGTTTTCGTAGGGGTAGACGTGGACCATCCAGCCGAAGATGTTGGGCAGGAAGCGGCCGCCGGCGGCGTCGCAGGCGTCCTGAGTGGCGATGTAGCCTTTGAGGCCAAACTTGGTGTAGTCGGCGGTGAGGCGCTGGCCGCGCGGCGGCATGCATAGATTGGTGTGCAGATGCCAACTGGCGATGCTGAGCGGGACGCGGGCGTTGAGCTGGTCTTCGGTGGCGCGGCGGGGCATGGTGTACATGGCGCCGACGAGTTCGTAGCCGGCGGCAGTTTTTTTATAGAGCAGTGAAGTGGGCCGGGCAGCGTCAAAGGTGAAGGCCTCGAGAAATCCATTCCTCATTTTGGTGAAGTGATATTCCGGCTGCGGAATATTGGGCAGGAAAATTTTGAAGCCGTCGTCGAGCGCGACGTGATAGTCGCGATATTTTTCTATGCCGCTGCGGAGTTGGGTCACGATTTCATTGGCGCGCTGGATATCTTCGGAGGTTTGCCGGCGCGGGGCGGTCATATACATATGCAGGCTGTGCGGGTCGTGGCCGCCGGGAGTCATTTCGTGGACGGCCCCGGCCGCGACTGAATGCTCGTCGGTGCCGTGTTCATCCATGTCCATCCCGGGCATGTCGTGCGAATGAGGAGGAGTTGATTGGGATTCCTGTGGCGCGGAACTTTGGAGAGAAGGCGATTTGTGAGCCGGGATCGCAGCCAGCAGGACGCCGACCAGGAATAGGGCGCCGACGAAAATGGCAGTCTTAGTGATTAGATGAAGAGCGGTGGTGCGCGACGGCATGATGGTTCTCCTGCTTATGATACGCAGGCGGGATAAGAATATTTCAGACGGGCAATCAGGTCCTTCACCCCTTCGCAATCAGCACGAATGGAATTCGAGATGACAATGGTGAAGGCGGTGAGGCTGTGCTACCGCCCGCGACGAGAGAAATGTGCCGGCGTGGTAAAATTTGCGCGTGAAAAAAGAAATCATATTTCCGGCGAAAGCTATTACAGGCGGCGTGGAGCCGCCGGGCGATAAATCGATTTCGCATCGCTACGCGATGCTGGCGGGGCTGGCGGAGGGAAGGAGCGAGCTGCGCCATTTTTCCGCGGCGGTGGATTGCCACAGCACTCTGGCGTGCATGAAGGCGCTGGGGGCGGAAGTGAAAGTTGAGAAGGATACGGTCGCGGTTACCGGGCGCGGTGCTCGTGGACTGAAGAGCAGTTGGCGGGCGCTGGATGCGGGTAACTCGGGCACAACGATGCGGTTGCTGGCGGGGATTCTTGCGGGGCAACAATTTACTACTCGATTGACTGGAGACGATTCGCTGCAGAAGCGTCCGATGAAACGCATCGTCGGGCCGTTGCGGGAGATGGGCGCGAACATTCGGGCACGGGAAGATAATTTTGCGCCACTGGAAATTCACGGCGCGAAGTTGAAGGCGATTGATTACCAGATGCCGATGGCCAGCGCGCAGGTGAAGTCGGCGGTGCTGCTGGCGGGATTGTTCGCGGAGGGCGTCACCGCGGTGACGGAGCCGGCGCGTACCCGGGATCATACGGAGTTGGCGCTGGAAGAATTCGGCGCGGCGGTGGAGAAGCATGGAAAGACCATTCGGGTGCATGGTCTTAGTGGGGGTTCGAATGGCGGCGGCAGGTTAGTGGCCAAATCGCTGGATGTGCCGGGGGATTTGTCGTCGGCGGTGTTTTTTATTGCGGCGGCGTCGTTGTTTCCGGAGTCGAGTTTGCTGATTCACAACGTGGGATTGAATCCGACGAGGACGGCGATTCTGGATTTGTTTGCGTCCATGGGCGCGGCGATTCAGATGCCTTCATTGCGGAGCGCGCATGGAGAGCTGGTTGGGGATATCGCGGTGAAGGGCGCGGCGCTGAAAGGCGGAGTGATTGAAGGCGAATTGATCGCGCTGCTGATTGACGAATTGCCGATGCTGGCGGCGCTTGGTCCTTTTACGGAGAAGGGGATTGAGATTCGTGATGCGAAGGAACTGCGGGTGAAGGAGAGCGATCGGATCGCGGCGCTGGTGGAAAATTTGAAACGCATGGGGGCGCGCGTGGAAGAGCGTGCTGATGGATTGAAGGTGGAGGGGCGCGGGACGGGGAAGTTGCACGGCGCGGAGATTGATCCGAAGGGTGATCACCGGATTGCGATGGCGTTCGCGGTGGCGGGATTGGCTGCGGAGGGGGAGACGGTGATTCGTGGGGCGGAGTGTGCGGGGGTTTCTTATCCGGGTTTCTTTGAAGATTTGAAGAGGGTGGCGGAACGGTAGAGTTGGACTGGTGTTGGAGTTGTCGGCTTTTCGTCTACGAAGCGGGTTCAAAAACACTTTTGAAATAGAACGCGGATTACTCTTTGGTGTTTCCACGTTACGATCCCGCCCTTCAGACTGTCGAGTGTAGTCGACTGCCTTCGGCAGGCAGGTCCTTCGCGTGTGTTCAATACTGGGGTTAGTTTTCTTCGGGTTCGGGGATTTCAGCGCTGGCGTTGGGAACTTTAGGGACTTTTGGTACGCGCGGTGGAGTGGGGAAGTCGTCGCTGCTGGTGCGGCGCAGGGAGATGCTGCCGTAACTGGTCTTCAGGGTGACTTTTATGGCGCGGCCGTTGCCGTACTTGCCCTGGAGGTGATTGTCGCCGGAGCCTGTGGTGGTCTTGGCCAGGGTGGCGGCGGAGAAGTCGGAGTCGATGTCGCAGGAGTGGCAATCGGCATTGATGTCAAAACTGGAGGAACCCGGCAAGCTTAGGGAAATGGTGGCGTTGGCGTTGGTGATTTCGATGTCGTCTTTGGGCGGAGAGGAAAAGCGCAGCTCGACGCTGCCGTCGCGATTGTCAATTTTGGCTTTGCCGCCGACATTTTCCACGTTCACATCGTAGCGATTGGTGCGCAGCTGCAAATTTCCGGGCGCATCGGTAATTTCCAGATTGCCGGAGCTGAGCTCCAGGTGGCCGCTGAGCTGGCTAAGCGTTAAATCGCTGCGCTGCGAAATGTAGCGCACGCCCTTGGCAACTTTGTCGGCGCGGATGGGGCCGTAAAATTCGCCGTCGACGGTAAGGCCGCCGGTGGCGCTGGTGACATCCACTTCGCCGCCCTTGCCTGAGAGTTTGATGTCGCCTTTAGTGTCGGAAACTTTTATATCCCCGTGTCGCATATCGATGCTGACATCGCCGGTGGTGTCGCGAACTTCGACGTCGCCATTCTGATTATTGACGTTGACGGAGCCGGTGATGTCGGAAACGACGATGTCCCCTTTATCCGAACTGCGCACGGTGAGCTGCGCTTTTCGCGGCACGGCTATCTCCATATCAAAGGCCAGGCGCGAATCGCCGGTGTTGGAGCCGCTGGGGCGCACTTCGTAGCCGTCGCCGTTCTGTACGATTTCGACAGTTGCATGATCGGCAAGTTTGGCGGCATCTTCTTCATTCCAGCCCCGAGCAGCCTTTTTTCCGGAAACACGAATTTCGGAAGTGTCGGAGGAGCGCACGGTAATGTCTCCGCGAGTACCGCGTACGGTGACCCGCGCATTTGCGGGAACCGCTTTGGGGGAAACTTCCAAATCGTAGTCGTAGGAATTTCTGCCGAAATCGCCGAATTCAAAATGGGTGCCGGGAAACTTTTCTTTGAGGGCATCCACGGTCACAACCGCACCGACGAGAACGAGCAATCCGATTACGAGGAACACTTCGCCTACGGTGATGCGGGCGGCGCCGGGTTCAGTGGAGCGCATAGCGGTGCGCTCGTAGAGCTTGATGACGCCCCAGAAAATAATGATGAGCGGCCACCAGTGGCGAAACGCCTGGGAAAATTCAAAGCCCCGATAATTGTGCAGCAAGAGGAGCGCGCCGAGAGCGATGAGCACAACGCCGCTGAAAATCCCGCTGCTGCGTGGACGAATGGACATGGAGGCTTATTGCCCCTGTCTCGGGTAAGACGCGGGGGGAGGTTGCGGCGGCAACGGGGCAGGGGGCACGGTGCCGGGGGGTGGAGCGACCGGTACGGTGGAAGAAATGTGGCCGTCCATAGGAGCCAAAGCTGATGCCAGACTGATGACGCCGATGACCACGAGGATGATGGGCCACATCTGGCCAAAGGAAAAGCCGCTGCGGGTCTGTTCAAGAAGGAACAAGACGCCGACGGTGATGACCACGGCGGGGCCCATCAAGCTGCGAATGGTACAGCGGCGGCAATTGCAACGGATACGATCACTCATGTGCATGGACCTCTAAGAAATTCTTGCGCACAAACTCTTACCAGCTGGCCAGAAGTTTTGTGGCGTAACTCCGTTTGCGGCGGCTTTACGGACGACGCCCCAAGCGGTTGCGGAACATCATTACGCCGACGCCGATCAGGATCAGAGGCCAGAAACGCTCTATCTGATAAAACGGAAACCACGAGAAATTGTTCAGAAGAAATAAAATGCCGAGGCCGATCAGAATTATCGGGCCGATAGGACGATCCTTGCTCCAGGTTTCAAGCGGATCGACACTGCTTTCGCCCAGTGCTTTGGCTTTAGCAGTGCGCATGGAGTCGAAGGCCATATAAAAAATAAATCCCGCAAGTAAAAGCGCCAGCGCCGTATCGGCTCCGCCGCCCAGGCCGCTACTGAGGCCCACGATCATGGCGGCGAAGACGACGATGTGAATCAGGGCCTTATTGTATTCACCGTTGTAGACGGCTCCGAGTCCTGGAAATAATCCCAGAACAAATGCGACGGCCGGACTGGCGCCGGGGCGCGCGGGAGGAGGCATGGGTGGGACTGGCCGCGCTACTGGCGGCGGCACAGAACCGTACGGCGAGGAAGGAGCGGTATAAGGCGATGCGGAAGGAGCGGTGTACGGCGACGCAGAAGGGTCGGCAACGGGCGGCGGCGCCGGGATACCTACAGCGCCTGCGAGACAATCTTCACAATAATAAACGTCGCGAATCGGCCGCGCACAAACGGAGCACAGCGCTTTGCCACAGTTGCGGCAGTAGCCGATGGCGTCCACATCGGTATGGACGGCACACTTCATCGCATGCTCCTCTCGAACAAAACGGGGAAGCCGGCTGCGAACATCGGCGAATTTCTGCCGACGCCATCGGCGCGGTTCTGCTGTTTCGGGGAAGAGGGATTGGTGCCATCGGTGCGGCCGGGATCTCCGTTAGAAGGTTGCGTGCGATTGTGATCCTGAGCGGGAAGCTGCTGCTCGTCCTGGCTGAGACGGGACTGAATTTCGTAAACGACACGGAGGTCGCTGACGAATTTGGTGCCGCGCGCGTACATCAAATGGGTCTTACTATCAAAATTACGATAGATGGTCGCGGGTTTCAAATCGGCGAGGCGCGGCTTGCGCCACGAGAAGCCGGAGCTGGTAACGATAATAAGAAAGGTTGCGAGCACGCTGGCGAATCCATAACCAACGCGAGGATTCGCAAGAGCCTGCAGCCACGACAGGGCGGCGCGCCAACCGGTCACTGTTTCTCGCGGTCCAAGAGTGCTATCGAGGATGGCGTAGATCAGGCGCGGAGGCGGCTCCACTTCATCCATGCTGTGAAGATCAGTGAGCAGATGCGAAACGCCGGCAACCAGCGGGGCGCACTCGGCACAACTGGAAACGTGGGCGTCAAAAGCGAGCTGCTCTTCAGGCTGCAGCAAGCCTTCGAGATAGTCGGTGAGGCGCGCTTCGGTTTGTTCGTGGGTCCAGTTCATGGGGGTCATGATGGGCGCACTCCCATCTGCTGCAAAATGCGTGCAAGTTCGATGCGTCCGCGATTGATGCGGGATTTAACGGTGCCTTCCGGTACCGCCAGAGTACGCTGAATTTCGCCATATTCAAGCTGCTGGAGGTCGCGGAGGATGACGGCTTCGCGGAGCTCCGGCGAAAGTTTGGTCAGGGCGGACTGGATCTGGGAGCTGAGTTCGCCAAGGAGCGCCAGTTCATCGGGGCGGCGCGCGGAGGAGGCCTTGTTTTCGACCACGGGCATGGCGTCATCGAGCGAGTCGGTGACGCGGTCCCTCTTGGTGCGCCGGTAGTGGTCAATCAACAGGTTACGGGTCACGCTAGTCATCCAGGTTGCGAAGCCACCGTAAGCCGAGCGGTAGCTGCCCAAAGTCTTGTAAACACGTAGGAAAACATCCTGCGAGAGGTCCTCGGCTTCCGCACCATTGCCGGTAAACCTATAACAGATGTTATAGATGCGGCGGGTGTGGCGACGCACAAGTTCTTCCCAGGCCGACCCGTCGCCCTGGAGGCATTGCTGGACCAGTTGGGCATCCTGCTCCAACGTATCATCAGCCTCGAAATCCCGCTACGGTGCAAGGGTGACCGCTTTCTGCCAACCGCCAAAGCAGCCAATCTCGGCCTGCCATTAATGGAACGTAAACTACAGGTAAAATGTTCCCTACTGCAGGCCGGCGATAGGGCCCGGTGATGCAGCGGCTATGAGCTTAGGAACGAGCAACCGTAATGGGGGCATAGTACCGGGGTGGGCGGCAGGATACAAGTAATGTGGAGCCGCGATAGCGGTCGCGCAGAAAAATTCAGACCGGTTGAGAGCGGCCTGGATCAGACGTGGGAAAGCCCAAGCCCCAAAAATCTGGTGAGTGCTTCAGGAACTTTATGGCGACCAGTCTCAGCCGCCGGCCCTCGAGGTGCATCGGGCCCAGATAGGTGACTTTGGACTCTGCGGTTTGCCCGGTGGCTTGATTGACCAAAAACAATTCCTGATCGCGCTTCACGGGGGCCTTGAGAGCGACGAGCCCGCCCCACAGGCTCACTTTCAGGGCGGAAGCCTCTTCGACCAGGAACCATTTACTGTCGCCCGGTTCGTAGATTCTCAAAGGAACGGGCAGAGTCACTCGACTGCTGCGGCGTGTTCCTGCCCCGTTTCTGCCCGGCATCGCTTGCTCCTTTGGTGCACTACAGGCGCGACCTGACAGAGAATCGGAGACGAGTTGGCGGCCATCAATGGTACGGCGGGACAGTGGCATTCCGACGGGGGCCCGGCACAGGGTTTACAAAGAAGCCGCGGTACGGTCGGATTAAATGAGCCGTACGGATGCATAAGCTGCGGTTCGCATTATAGAATTCAGAACAGTGGTTTTGTTTCACTGCAACGGGTTTGGACACCGTGATCGAACAGAAAATTAATGAATTCTTTGGGGATGCCGATTCCACCGGGCTTGGAACGGGTTGGTGGAGCGGAATCTTGTCCGTTTTTTTCGGGTTTCTTTCCTTCGGCGCGGTGCTGGTGCTGCATTTTCCGCAACTGCTGAGCTCGCCTGAATTGCGCGCGCACTACCCGATGCATACCATGCGGATGCTGATTCAATTCCTTATCGTGGGCGCAATTTTATTCGGAATTATTTCCTCGATCAGGCGCAGGAAAAAAGTTCTGGCTTTGACTGGGATGCTGCTGGCCATCGCGGCAACGGCGTTGGGCGGATCCAGCGTACAGATTAATGAGGCGCCAAAGGGCGGGCTGGGAATCGGCCTGGACTGGTTTCTGCTGGATCTGCTTCTGATGGCGCTCATCTACGTGCCGCTCGAAAGGCTGTGGCCGCAATATCCTCAGCAGGGAACCTTCCGGAAGGAGTGGACTCTGGACGTGGTTTATTTCATGTCCACGCATCTTCCACTGCAAATTTTGTCTTTTCTGGTTTTACTGCCGGCTACGCAGGCCACTAAGTATCTGGGCGTTCCGGTTATTCAGCAGGCCATCGCTCGCATACCGTGGGTTTTGCAATTTTTTCTGGCCATCGTGGTTGCCGACGTGGCTGAATATTTCATTCACCTGGCCTTGCACAAGGTGCCATTTCTGTGGCGATTTCATGCGGTGCACCATTCTTCGAAAGCGCTGGACTGGATCGCGGGCTCACGCTCGCACTTCGTGGATGACACTCTGGTGCGGGGATTTATCCTGGTTCCGTTGATGCTGGGATTTTCGCAATCGGTCATTCTGGCGTACCTGATTTTTGTCACCCTGCACGCGACTTGGACGCATTGCAATTTCGGTCCCAACGCGAAATGGCTGGAGAAGTTTCTGGTCATGCCCAGGTATCACCACTGGCACCATACCTCGCAGGCAGAAGCCATTGACCGGAACTTCGCGATTCATTTTCCGTGGATTGACAGAATATTCGGGACTTACTACTTCCCTGAGACATGGCCGGAAAACTACGGTTTAGCGGGCGAAGAAATTTCGCCCAGCTTTGTGCGGCAGACGATTGACCCGTTCATGGGAAAAAAGAAAAAGCCCTAAAAACCCAAGGCGTCCAAGGGAACATCCGCGGGTATGGTTGCGCCGGTGCTGGTGGCCTTCACCAGTCGCAAATATTTCATCACCTTGACGGTCAAGAATCCAAAATCGTATTCAGATTTGTCGTGGCTCAAGCGCAAAAGACCTTCGTAGTGGTGGTGATTATTCTGCAGGTAGGCGCTGAAGGTGGCGGTGACCGGCAGCCACTCGCCTATGTTCATGGCGTTGTCGTCGTCGTCGTGATAGCGGCGGTATCCGAAGGCACGCGTGTGGGTCCAATAGTTCTGAATCATGTTTACCCATAGCGAAAATATGCGGATGCCGAACCACATGACCAGGGCAAATTTGAGGCCGCCTACCAACTTCCAGAGAAGATAAAAACTAAACGCTTGGGCGACAATGGCAAAAACCGGATTGGCGAGGAGCCGGAAAGTTCGGGATTTTAGAATTTTGTCGCGGGCCAGATCGGCGTTGCAGCGATAGGGCGCTACACAGAGATAGAGAGTGCGCCAGAAACCGTCTTCGGAAAGTTTGTTGGGATCGCCCGGTTGGTCAGCGTGTTTATGGTGCAAGCGGTGACGATTTACCCAGGCGATGGGATCCACATAAATGCCGAAGATGTTATTCACAACCGCCACAGATTTCATGAACCATTCTTTATAGTCGAGCGAGCGATGGGCGATTCCCAAATGAAGCAGATCCGCCAGGTACAGTCCGCCAAAAAACCAGCAAAACACAAAGTAAGCGCCGCCGATTAATATTCCCAGCCAGGGGCCCAGGTGAGCCGGGGCTGAATACATACAAGCCAGCAGGTAGGCAAAAATAATCAGATAGCCGGAGAAGTTGTAGATTTTCATGATGACTCCCGTGGGTCTGTTGCGGCTATTCAAACAGAAATTGGAACTGCTTTCAAATGGCGATTCAAAGTGCATGACGCGATATGGGGTGGTGATTCGCTGGACTCCGCCGGGGTTGATGTCTGAGACCGTACAAATTAGCAAACAAAAACCGTGCCCCCGAATAACCCACGCTATAGTCGCGGGCGCGCGAACTCACACTCTGAACGCAGGAATGGCGTCTTTATAGGATAACGGTACCAATCGCGCTAAGCCTGCTCGCCGCTACCAGATAATTTTCAGGCCCAGTTGAATGTGTCTGGAGCCGCCGGAGCCAATGACGGGATTGGCGGCTTCAACGTCGGGAGTGGCGCTGGCGCGGCCCAGGCTGTCGGGAGAGGTGAGATCTCCTCCGATGGAGCCAGGCGAAAAATTGGGGTGGTTTAATATATTGAAAACTTCTCCGCGAAATTGAAGCTTCAGACGCTCGTTAAACTTCCAGATTTTGCCTACGGAGGCATCCCAATTCACGAAGCCCGGACCGCGGAAAATATTGCGGCCCATATTGCCGAAGGTGAAGAACGCGTTGGGATAGAGAGTTGTACCGTTCTGAAAGTAGCAACCGCCGGCGTAGTCGAGCGAATCAAGTAAGGGCTGTGTGGTAGCTACGGCGGTGCAGTGGGGATCGCGAGCCAAGACGTTTCCGTCGTCGTCGGTGGTGTTAGCGAAGAAGGGAATTGGGGCGGAAGGCGACCACTTGAGATTCTTGGGGCTGCCACTGATATTCCAGCGGTCGTTGTTGCCGTTGCCGGGTCCTTCGCCAGTGCCGGTCAAATCATTGGAGTTGTCGAAGAACAGCACCGGTGGTCCGGTCTCCACCTGCACGATGCTGGTGAGTTGCCAGCCTTCCAGAAACTGGCCCCATGACTTACGCGAGGGCAGATCATATGTGGCGGAAAGTGTGAATCGGTGACGAATGTCGTAGTCCCCATCGGCTTTTTCCGCGTTGTAATTATTGCTGTCCTGCGGTGCGAATCCGAGGTTGTTGGTATTTCCCGCGGTATCAATGGCGTGCCCGTAGGTGTATCCCGCAAGGAGATACAGTCCGCGGCCGTAGCGTTTCGTGAATGTGGCCTGGAGACTTTGATAAGAAGATGTCGATTTATTCCCCAGATAATTTAGAAATCCGATGTACGGGAAACAAGGCCCGCCCAATCCGGCACCACCCTCCGCAACCGGGCAATTCTGGACCAGCGGTCGCCCTAACTGTTCGGAGCCATCGTCCACTGCCGGATCCACCTGATTGAGGTCCACATCGCTGTAAAGATGCACGCCGTGATTGGCGACGTATGCGATTTGCAGAACGGCTGTGGATCCGATGGCCTGCTGGATATTGAGATTCCAGTTCAGTACATACGGCGTCTTCAGATGCTGATCCACGCCAAAGACGCTGCAGGGTGAATCAAAGCTGCAAACATTCAAGCTGGCATCGTTCACAGGAAAAATCGGGCCCGTGGTATCCCATTTGATCAGGGAGGGATCGGCTCCCTGCAAGAGGAATGATGTAATCGTTCCGGTGGCCGGGATCACCGTTCCGTCAGGCAGAACTTTATCGAGGCCGCTGGGGTTGAGGTTCAGCCCGCCGCTGCTGAAAGCAAATGTGCGGATGGAGGGTTGGGCGTAGATCAGGCCGAATCCGGATCGCAAAACTGTTTTGCCGGTGCCAAAAATATCCCACGCCACACCGAGGCGTGGAGAAAAATCCTTATAGTTGGTCTGGTAAGGCTCGCTGATGCCGCTGCCAACCTGGGCGATTCCAAGGTTGGGATCGAAATTGGCCAATTGATTTTTAGCGTCCTTGATGGGGTAGGTGACATCGTAACGCAGCCCCAGATTCAAGGTGATGCGTCGAGTGATGCGATAGTCATCCTGCAAAAACAGACCCCAGGATTTCATGCTGATGTTCCGCGCGGGATCGCCGTACAACAGCCGCCAGGAACGGACGTTGCCTTCCAGAAAATCCGGGAGGTAATGGAAATCAACGCGGCCGCGGCCAGTGTTGGCGCGGTAATAGTCGACTCCACCGTTGCTGAAGAGACCACCAAATTTCAAAGTGTGTTTTCCCAAGGTATAGGAAGCGGTATCGGAATAATTTTCCGTGTGGCTTGGCGTTGTGGCCGTTGGCCATGAGGAATTTCCGCCCAGATAATTGAAGTCCGCGCTGCTGGCATTAATGCGAGGGAATCCGAAGAGTCGAGGATCGGTAATGCCAGTGTTGAGCCCGTACGAAACGGGGTCGACGTTCGAATCCACTGGAGCGATTCGTTCGTTGAAGCGGTTATAGCTGAAGCGGGCGGTGTTTACCCAACGTGAATTAGGCGTCCACGTCCAATCCACTCCGAAAACCTGGGTGGTAGGCGCGGCCTGGGAGAGCCATTCCTTGCGCAGGGGGATGGCGTCTTCTTCGATCTGCTTGGAGTTCGAATAGATGAAACGCCCAGTAATGGTGTGATGCTCACTGAGGTGGTAGTCGCTCTTGAAAACCATGTTATCGGAGCGGTTCTGATTGTTGAAGTCGTAGTTGATAACTGTAGGATCGGAGGGATCGGCGGTAAAGCCGGGATTCGCGGGAAAAAATTTCAGGAGGTTCAGACTGAGCTGGCTGCAGTTCGGTGGCAGGGGCGTTTGATCGCAACCGGTGAATGCCAAGGCATCAGGGATGCTGAAGCGCTCGGGATGATCGATTCCTGTTCCGACCAAAGACCGCGTGGTCACGGGAGTAAATACGTTAAAGGGATTGCCGACTTTGCTGCGCACGCCCTCGTAGTTAGCAAAATAAAACCATTTCTGTTTGAGGATCGGCCCGCCGATGGACGCGCCAAACTGATGCAACAGCAAAGCAGATGTGGGCTGCGGCTCGGGATTGAAAAAGTTGCGCGCGTCAAACGCGGCGTTACGGTGAAAGTAATACGCGGTACCGTGGATATCGTTGGTTCCCGACTTGATGCCCATGTTGACAACTACGCCGGGCTTCTGGCCGTAATCGGCCTGCGGCTGCTCCTGCGTATTGAATTCCTGGATAGCGTCCAGCGGCAGAATGCTCGAAGGCGTCCCGAGAATTCCGGCTTGATTGACGACTGTGTCGCCCCAATAGGCGTCATTATTTGTGGCGCCGTCTATGATGTAGTTGTTGTCATCGGGCCGCAGGCCGTTGGAAGTTGTGGAATGAAATCCGCCGCCGGCCGTTCGTTGCACGCCGGGATGCAGATTGAGCAAGTTCTGGAAATCGCGGCCCTGGACAGGCAGTTCATTGATGGCTTTGTTTGACAACACGCCATTGAGCACTGCATTGGAACTTTCGGTGAGCGGCGCTTCCTCGAGGACCTCCACAACTTCACTTACCTGGCCGGGCTTGAGCTGAAAATTGAGTTTCAAGTCGTTACCAACTTCTATTTGCACGCGTTCGCGGACGACCCGGGCGAAGCCGGCCATCTCCACCGTGACGGAATAGAACGCTGGCTCGAGCTCCGGGGCGACGTAGTCCCCGTTGCCGCCCGTTTCCAGCACGCGCTTGACGTGAGTGGCTAAATTTTCAATGGTCACCGCGGCCCCAGCCACGGCGCCGCCGCTGCTGTCGGATACCTGTCCGCTGATGCGGCCTTGTGCAGATTGACCGGCGATGACGGGCGACGACAGCAACGCAAACGTGACAAACACCGCGAACAGCTCAGCAATACGTCGCATATTTCCTCCGGGGAAGTTCGGTGTGAAGTTCAGACCAATAGTGACCGAGTTAGTTCAAATGCGATGCTGAGGCGGGGCTTACAAGCCGGACTGACGGGAGCCTGAAGAGACCAGCTCTTCCACCAATTGAATTGTAGAGTGAAAATTATTTAACAAGCGAAACATGGATCACCAATGAACTGGATTGGCCCGAGTATGTACCCCGACAATTCAAGTGTCAACGTTGAAGAACAATAGAATGCGCAGTCTGTGAATTTTTTAGAGAATATTGATGCGTGAGTGGTCACCAGCGCTGGCGGGACTGCCGGCAACGGATAACACTGTATTTACTGCTTCGAGAAACGGCCTTCGATTGGGTTGGCGTTTGGCGGGGCGGCATGACAAAGTCTGGCATGCTCGATGAAGGATTGTGGGCGGAAGTTAAGGTGGGCGGCGAACACATCCAGTTGTTCGCGGAGCATAACGCGCAGGGCGTGCAGACCTCGGTGTATAACGTCATCGCGAAAAACTGGATTGCGCCTTCTGAAACCGTGGATAGCCTGGAGCAGGGAAAAGAAGTTGCGATGGCGCGGGCAGAGGCTTATTTGAGGCAAGCGTGCCGAATGGAATTGCCGCCGCTGGAGTGGAAGCGGGCCCGTTCGGTTTAAGTTGCTTCAAGTTGCGGAGCGAGGAGTGCGTGGCTTCACTTCCGCGACGGCTACAATTTGTTCGGTCCGGTAGACAGTTTCGTTCAACTCCAGATTCTTTCCTACTTTCCACATTGCTTTGAGAGCATCTTCCGTCACGTCGTCGGACTTCTCGATGGTCACGGACTTGCCGTCCTTAAAAGTGACCTTGAAATATTTCACGTGCGCTCCTCGCCGGGCCTGGTTAAGAACAGGCCTGAAGATGATAAGGCATTGGAGCAGTGAGCGGCATGAAGCTTTTGCGGTACGAGGGCACATGAAACGAACGGTCAGCGCTGGCGTCTAACTGCGACTAAGAGGGCGGAGGGTGCTTGCATGAAGGGGTTTGCCGGGAAGTGCTGCGGACTGGGCCTGGCGTTTATCGTTTTTATAGGCATCGGTGGGGCAGAGGCAACCAATGCAACGCACAAGAAAGCATATGCACTGGACTCCACGACAGGGCTGGAATTTATAAACGCGAACGGGGAGATTGTGAACTATCGCGGACGACGAGCGTTGCACCTTAAGGCGGTGCCGGGCGCTGAAAAAGATAAAGGCTCGATGATGGCGCTGGCCGACGGTACAGATTTTCGAAATGGAACGATCGAAGTGGAAGTTGCAGGCCTACCGATCACGGCCATGGATCCGAGCGCGCGCGGTTTTATTGGCGTGGTATTCCGGGCGCAGCGGCACGGCACGAAGGCTGAGAATATTTATCTGCGGCCTACAAACGGACGCGCGGATGATCAGTTGCGTCGCAACCACTCGGTGCAGTACGAATCGATTCCGGATTTTCCGTGGAACCGGCTGCGGAGCGAACAGCCTGGGGTTTATGAGTCTTACGCCGACATGGAAGAGGGCGCGTGGACAAAAATGAAGATTGAGGTCACGGGCACGAAAGCCAAACTTTACGTGAATGGAGCCGAGCAACCGTGCCTGATCGTGAATGATTTAAAGCTGGGAGATTCGCGCGGACAGATTGGACTGTGGGCTTTCGTTGCGACCGATGCGTATTTTTCAAATTTAACGATAATCAACGAGGATTGAGTGATTGCTCGACGGGAAGTGGTGCGTTTACTGGGTGGGGCTGCGCTTGCGGCGATGTACGGCGCGCGGCGCGGGTTCACCTTATTCGCGTCGGATGCTACGAGGAGTGGTGAAGAGCTCACGCCAACGCTGGCACCGGGCGCGCCCTTGTCTGCGGAACGGCTGGCGCTCATTGAGACGTTCAAGAAGGAATCGGAGGGCTTAGAGAAAAAGTTTGAGGCGCGCAGCTACAAGCGCGATTGGGAGATGCCGTACCGGTTGTTTCGTCCTGAGGCGGCCAGCGGAAAATTGCCACTGGTGATTTATCTGCACGGCAGTGGCGGGCTGGGCAACGACAACTTGAAACAGCTGGCGCTCGGAAATATCTTTGGCACGCGTGTGTGGCTGCTTCCCCGGAACCAGAAAACTTTTCCGTGTTACGTGGTTGCGCCGCAGACGGACCGGGGATGGAGCAAATACGATTTTTCGCAAGAGCCGGCGAGAGAACTTCCCGGTTTTGGGGAGGGCGCCCGGATGGCGGTAGAGATTGTTGATCAGCTGGCGCACGAATTCCCGATCGATGAACGGCGAATTTATGTGACGGGGCAATCCATGGGCGGAGCGGGAACGTGGAATGTGATCGCCAACCGACCAGATTTTTTTGCGGCGGCGGTAATCTGTTGTGGAAGCGCCTCGTCCGAGAACGGCACGGAATCGCTGAAGACTCCGCTGTGGAATTTTCACGGAGATGCGGACAAGTCGGTGCCGGTGTCGTTGTCACGTGAACGCATGGCTGCCAGGCGTAAAGCCGGGGGGAAGCCGTTGTCAACCGAGTACGCCGGCGTGGATCACAATTCATGGCAGTGGGCGTACACGGAGCCAGAGCTGGTGAAGTGGGTGTTCGCGCAACGCCGCGGCTGACGTTACCGAATATAAAGAATTGTTTGCGCTCTCAAGCGGCGCGGTCGGTGATGCCAAAGCGGCGGCGATAGGCGCTGGGTGATACGCCAGTGTGGCGTTGGAATAATTGGCGAAAGAAAGCCAGATCCTGGTAGCCGACGGCGTCACCGATTTCCTGCATGGTGCGATGGTCGCTCTCGAGCAGACGCTTCGCGGCGGAAACGCGCAGCTTCTGCAAGTAAATCAGCGGGCTGTCGCCGGTAGCTTCCTTGAAGCGGCGTACAAAGTTGCGCATGCTCATGCCTACCTGGTGCGCGGGAGCTTCAAGAGGGAAGTTCAGGTGGAAATTTTTGTGGAGCCACTCCTGGGCGGTGGAGATGCATTCGTCGCTGTGTTCGATTTTCAGCGGCACGATGGCGAATCCGGCTTGCCACGCTCGGGGCGTTTCGATGAGCAACGCCTTGGCGGTCTGCATCGCGATTTCATGGCCGCAGTATCTTTCGACAATGTACAGGCCGAGGTCGAGCGAGGCGTTCACGCCGCCACCGCAATAGAAGCCGTTGTCCTCCGTGACCATCAGTTCTGGCATCCATTTCACCCTGGGATATTTTTTACGGAACTGCTCGGCGAGTCCCCAATGCGTGGTGGCGCGTTTGCCATCGAGCAAACCCGCGGCGGCCACCAGGCCCACGCCTGAGCACACGCTAGCGATATCTGTCCCCCGCTTGTGCCAGCGCTTCAGCCAGGGAATGACTGGCGCGTTGCGCTCTACCACATCATCGATGCTCGGTCCCGTGGACGGAATGAAGATGAGGTCAGATTTACGAATGTCGGTGAGCGCTGCCTGGGTCTGGATGCGCAGACCTCCGTCGCAATTGACGGGACGGCCGCCCACGGATGCGGTGGTGACGCGAAAAGGCGGATCGGGTTTTTTACCGGTGAGCACGTTCCACAGTTCGCCGGCGTGGCGAAACACCTCCATCGGCCCGATGGCGGTAGAGGAAAAGGTTTCGTCAAGGAAACAGACGGTGACATCGATCATGGTTTTCTCCGAACGAGGGCAATCGACCGAATGGCTGAATTACCCACCTACGATGTCATATCTGCCATCTTGTTTCAAGCGCTTTCGAAGCCTATTGTCGAACTGTTGATTGCAGTACCAACCGGCTAGGTCCTGGAGGATGTCATGAAAAAATTCGTGGTCGAACGAGAAATTCCAAATGTAGGACAACTAGGACAGGAGCAATTGCGGGCTACCGCAGCCCAGTCCAATCAGGCGCTTGGCCAGTTGGGGCCGGACATTGAATGGCAGGAATCGTACATTACCGCCAACAAGACATTCTGTATCTATTCGGCGAAGGACGAAGCTATCATCCGGCGGCACGCGGAGATAAGCGGGATTCCTGTGACCAAAATCACGGAAGTCGGCAAGATTATCGACAGTTCCACCGGAGAGTAGAAGCACTCCGATTCAGGGGATGCAATTCAGGGCTCAAGAAGGATGGTTTGAAATTCGGGACTTGAAAGGAGAATGACATGGCTTTGGATATGGAAAAGTTGAATGCGTTTGTCGGGCGGTTCGTGGGAGATCTGGGCGCCGCAGCGCACAGCGGCATGGTGGTGATTGGAGAAAAACTGGGGCTGTACAAGGCGCTGGCAGACGGTCCGCTGAATTCCAGCGAACTGGCGGCCAAGACCAAGACGGATGAACGTTACGTGCGAGAGTGGTTGGCTTCGCAGGCGGCGGGCGGCTACGTCACCTATGACGAAAAGACGCGCAAGTTCAGTTTGACGGAAGAGCAGGCTTTCACGCTGGCGAATGAGGACAGTCCCGCCTACCTTCCGGGCGCATTTCAACTGGCGCTGGGTTCGCTGGCGGCGGTGCCAAGAATTACCGAGTCATTTCGCTCTGGCGCGGGGATGGGCTGGCACGAACACCATGAGGACGTGTTTCATGGCTGCGAGAAGTTTTTCAGGCCCAGCTATGCGGCTAACCTGGTTGGATCGTGGATTCCTGCTTTGCAAGGAGTACAGGCCAAGCTGGAGGCAGGGGCGCGAGTTGCGGATGTGGGCTGCGGAAAAGGCGCGTCCACGTTGTTATTGGCCGAAGCCTTTCCGAAATCAAAATTTGTGGGCTTCGATTATCACGATAAGTCGATCGAGGGCGCGCGGGAAACGGCCAAGCGTATGGGCCTCGCTGATCGCGTGAGTTTTGAGGTGGCCTCCGCCAAGGCCTTTCCGGGCAAGGACTACGATCTGGTGGCGGTGTTCGATTGCCTGCATGACATGGGTGATCCCGTCGGAGCAGCGGCGCATGTTCTCCAGTCGCTCGCCAAGGACGGGACGTGGATGATTGTGGAGCCGTTCGCCAACGATGAACTCAAGGACAACTTGAATCCGGTAGGCCGGGTGTATTACTCGTTTTCAACGCTGCTGTGCACGCCGTGTTCGCGCTCGCAGGAAGTTGGCTTGTGCCTGGGCGCGCAGTCGGGAGAAAAGCGTATACGCGACGTGGTGACGCAGGCGGGATTCAGCCGCTTCCGTCGTGCGGCAGAGAATCCATTCAACATCGTTTACGAAGCCAAGCCGTAGCGGTGGGCCAGAGAGAAAGTCAACGAACAGGTTGGATGGGCAACGAGGTGGCCCATCCAATCCTGGTGGGGAACGGTCGGGAGGGCCGCAAACATGTTTGGATTAAGAAATGGCGGAACAGGCCTGAAAATTTTAGTCAGGAAATCGCACGGAATTACGATTCTGGACCTGCGTGGGAAGTCGACGTTCGACAATAGCGGATGTGAAATATTGTATGGAGAGCTGATTAGACTGTCGGAGGGCGGCGCGAGCAATTTGCTGTTGAATGTGGAGAATCTGACGCAAGTGGACAGTTCCAGCGTTGGCGCTCTGGTTCGGGCTTACGTAGCTCTCAAGCGCAGAGGCGGAAGTCTGAAATTACTGCGGCCTCGTGCCCACGTGAAGATGGTGCTGGATGTTTTTCATTTGCTGGAGACGATTCCAAATTTCGAAGATGAGACTCAAGCGCTGGCCAGCTTTGGCGTGGCGGGTGTGGCCGGCTGTTGAGAAGGTAGTGGCGCGGGCGTCTACACTTTCTTTTACCCGAAGCATCGCTTCGGAGAATCTTAGGTATCATCAACCGCGGGAAATTAGCGCGGTGAATCTGATGCGTCGAGCTTATGGCTTAGTCCTCATTCTCGCTTTGGTTCCATCTGTGAGCGGTATGGCAGGTTCCTACCAACCGTCTTTCGCGCCACAAAATAATTCAAGCGACGCAGAGCAGGAGCGGGCCGGATGCAATTCCCACATGGATGCTCCGAATTATGCAGACGAGATCGGCGCGTTCCAGGGCGGGAGTTGGGCAAAATTTCCTATCAGGGTTTGGATTGACGCTGCGACGGTGCGCGATAAGAGTGAGCTGGAAGGCTTGCAGAAGGGTTTGCGGTCCTGGTCGGACGGAACAGGCGGGGTGCTGGGTGTCAGCTTCACGGATAACCGCATGCGAGCGCAGGTGGAGGTGAAAATGGTGGACCGTCTTCCGGGCGGGCGGCGGGCCCTGCTGCTACTGGGTCTCTCGACAATACAGACGGTGGACGGAATTACGACTGGAGTGGAGGTGCAGATTGTCCATCCCAGTCCAGCGGTGTTGCGAGTGATGGGCACGCTGGCCAACGTCCACCTGACCACGGCGCTGATGACCCAGCGGATCGCGGCGCACGAAATGGGTCACGTGTTGATGGGCACGGCGGACCGGCACCCGTCAGCGGCAAACTCGGTTTTGCAGCAGGACAATATTACGGTGATGCTGCCGTCGGCTATTGACCTGAATACCGCCAAAGCGAAGTATTGCACGCTGTTCAGGGCCGATTCGGCGGCGTCCGCGTCCGCGGCTGCCAAGTCGGAGAGATAAGAGCCACACGTCAGTGTCCGGTTTCGCGACAGTAAATGTTGAAAGCGGACAGGTTTCGCCTTCCATTCGCATAAACAATGAATACAATGTTTGCTTTAGGGTTGGCCCACGCGGTGCAATGTTGTAACTCACGGGTACGCCCATTCGTAGATTCAGCGGAGTAAAAACATGTCCTTCCTCAACGATTTGAAAGTTGCGCTGCGGTCTTTTAGCCGTACCAAGGGGCTGGCCATCACCGTGGTGCTGACGCTGGCGCTGGGCATCGGCGCCAATGCGGCGATATTCACGCTGGTGCGTGGAGTGTTGCTGCGTCCGCTGGTGAATCGCGATGAAAACCGGCTGATCTACATCCGGCAGAACGCGTTGGGGATGGGGGAGCAGAACGCGGCGTTTTCCGTGCCGGAGCTGCAGGACTTGCGCGCCAGCGTCAAGAGCGTAGCGGAGTTCGGCGACTTCTCGACCATGGGCTTCACGATGGTAGGGCTTGGCGAGCCACGCGTGGTGCGCGGCGGCGTGGTGGGCGGCAATTATTTTGAAGTGATGGGGCTGCACCCGGTGCTGGGCAGACTGTTGGATGCCCGCGACGACGGTCCGAATGCGGAGGGCGCCGTGGTGCTCACTTACCGCTTCTGGAACACGGTGCTGAAGAAGGATCCGTCGGTGATTGGGAAGACTGTGCGACTGGAAAGCATGGGCGCGCGCACCGGTACGATTGTGGGGGTGCTGGAGCCGTCGGTGCCGTATCCGGGCGAAACGGAAATAATCGCTAACGTAGTGACGAGCCCGCATCATTTGTCTGCCACCATGGTGACCGGTCGCGTGCATCGCATGACGGAACTTTTTGGGCGTCTGGCGCCAGGCGCGACGCTGGAGCAGGCGCGGGCGGAACTTACCGCAGCGCACGCCACTATGGTGAAAGATCATCCGGAGGCATATTCGCCGAATGCGAAGTTCGGGATTGAGACGCGACTGTTGCGCGACCAGATCACTTCCGCAGCGCGCACTATTTTGCTGGTGCTGCTGGCGGCTTCGTCGCTGGTGTTCATCATTGCGGTTTCGAACGTGGCGAACCTGATTCTGGCGCGCAGCGTTCGACGCGAAGGGGAATTGGCGGTGCGCTCGGCGCTGGGAGCTTCGAGCTCAGCGCTGCGACGTACGCTGCTGGCGGAAAGTTTGCTGCTTTGCGGAGCGGGAGCGTTGCTGGGAGTGCTCATCGCCCGGCCGATGGTGAGTGTGCTGGCGAGCTACGCTTCGCGGTATTCCGTGCGCGCGCTGGACCTGACAGTGGATTCCACGATGTTATGGGTGGGCGCCGGGCTGGCGCTGATTGCCGCGGTGCTGCTGGCGTATGTGCCGCGCCTGCCATCAGCGGACAGTTCGAACGGAATCGGAATGTCGAACACCAGAGTGGGTATGAGCGGCAGCACCAACCGCCGGCTGCGGATATTTGCGATCACGCAGATTGCCGCATCTTTCCTGCTGCTTGCCGGCGCGAGCGTGCTGCTCAAGACGCTCATCACGTTACAAATGGCGCAGAGCGGGTTGGACACCGACCATGTGCTGGCGATGGATATGCCGATTATGTCTTATGGCAGGACGCAGGAACAGATTGGAGCGTTCTATCGGGAAGCCATCCGGCGAGTTTCGGAACTGCCGGGGGTGGATAAAGTAGCGGTGGGCACGGTGATGCCCTGGCGCGAAGCAGGAAGTTTCGGGCCTGGACTACAGTTCACGACCGAAGGGCGGAAGCACGGCCCCGAAGAAGAAGATCCGCGGGCGCAGTTTCGCGCTATCTCGCCGGGATTTTTCGCGTCGCTGGGAGTGCCGATTATCGCCGGCCGGGATTTCAACGATGGGGACCGGCAGTCTGGCGAGCAAGTGGTGATCATCAGCCAGAGCCTGGCGCAGCGGATGTTCCCGAACCAGGAAGCTGTGAACCGCCACCTGCAGTGGACGGATCCGGTGATCAAATTTATTCCGGGCTTTAGTGATGCGCCGCGGCGCATTGTGGGCGTCACCGCCGATCTGGATGACGAGCACGTGATACCGGGACCGATACTTACGGTTTACCATCCATTCGAACAACTGTTATTTGGCGGACGGATGTTTGTGCACACCAGCGGCAATCCGTACGGGCTGGTGGCGCCCATTACGCGCCTGGTTCATGACATGTCCACGGACCAGCCGGTAGAGCACGTCATGACCCTGACGGACGTGCGCGCGGAAGTGCTGTCGTCGGACCGGTTGAACTCCATCGTGTTTGGCGGATTTGCGCTGGTGGCACTGGCCATTGCGGTGGTGGGCGTGGCGGGCGTGCTGGCGTTTTCGGTGAGCGCGCGAACGCGGGAGTTTGGGATTCGACTGGCGATTGGCTCGCAACCACGGAGTTTGCTAACCGGGGTGATTGGGCAGGGCGTGCTCATGGCCGGGCTCGGGATTTTTGCGGGGGCCGTGTTTGGCTACGGGGTCACGCGAGTGGCGAGCCGATATTTCCACGACCTGCAGGCACCCAGCGCGTTGCCGGTGGTGATATCGGCGATTGTGCTGCTGATTGCCGCGATTGTGGCTTCTGCGTTGCCGGCCGTGCGTGCCGCGAAAATTGATGTGATGCAGGCATTGCGCACGGATTAACAAACTACGCCATGGCGGTTAACCGCATTCGTACTTGAAAAATCTTAAGACATATGGCATCTTCACGTCCGGTAATTATTTTTAAGAAAGGATGCCCGTCGCATGCGAATTCGTACCCACCAGCCGCTGCCTGAGTTTAGACCGTTGAACGCCCGCTTCGGATTTGAACGGGCGTCCCTTCGTTCCGCCAGCTAGCCTCAGGAGCGCTTCCACCAACTTTGACGTTTCTTCGTTGGCATGAATGATCAATCGCGTCATTCAGCGCCGAATCGCGACTTGCCGGCCGCGCTGCGGCCCCATGCCGGAATAGTTCCACTTAACAGTTAGCACTTGTCCGCCTGAGCGGAGGAGTCCGGCTACACGCCGGTTAGAAAGCAGTTTGTATGTTGGAAGTTCTGAACGGATTTTTGCAAGGCAGCACGAGTTTGCATCCGATGGATTATTGCTGATGATTATCGGCGGGCTAGGGGTGTATCTGCGGGCTATTCCGCTGAGGCTATGGCATTGGCTCGTAGGTCAGGCCACGATGAATATTACCGTCAAGGATGACGACGCGGCATTCGTGTGGGTAAAGGAGTGGTTTCTGGAGCAGAAATTTATCTCGAGGATCCGCAGCGTGGACGTGGACACGACACTGCGGCGCGAGCAGACCGCGTTGATTCCCGCGGAGGGTCAACATTGGTTCTGGTATGCGGGAAGGCTTTTCCGGGTGCATTGCTATCGCAGCGAAGAAAAGAAAAGGCTATCCCTCGAAACGCACGGAATGGCTAATTTTCACAACGTGGGGTCGAAAACAAACTTTTCTCAAGAAGTTCGTGGCGGACATTGTGGAATCCCACGAGCGTAGCGTTGCGCTTATGTCGTCTTTGTATATTCGCGATGACGACTACTGGCGGCGGGTCGAGGGTTATGTTCCGAGAGCACTGGATTCCGTCATTCTGAAAGCCGGAGAGAAGGAAGATCTGGTTCAAGACCTCGAAGAATTCAAAACCGCCCGAGAGCGATACCGCAAACTGGGAGTGCCGTATCACCGCGGTTATTTGTTTTATGGCCCACCGGGAAGCGGCAAAACGTCGGTGGTGTCGGCGCTGGCGGGCCGATTCGGGATGTCTGTCTTTTCCATAAACCTGACCGACTTCAACGACAAGACGCTGTGGGCCGCGACCAACGATGTACCCGCCAAGTCGCTGGTGCTTTTTGAAGACATCGATTGCATGCGGACCGGAAGGCCAAGAGTTGAAGCCGATGAGCGGGTCCGCGGCGATTCTGCAGCTCCGAACGGCGTGACACTTTCAGGATTGCTGAACGTGCTGGACGGTTTCGGAGCGCCGGAAAACGTGGTGTTTGTGATGACCACCAACAAGATCGAAGCCCTCGACCATGCATTGTTGCGGCCGGGGCGCATCGATTACAGACTGTTCTTCGGGAATGTCCTGAAGGAACAGAAAATCGAACTGTACAAAAGGTTTTTCCCGCAGGTTTCCGAATGCGAAGCCGAATGGTTTGTCGAAACGCACGACTCGGCAGAAACAATGGCGGAGTTCCAGGGCCTGTTGCTGGACCTAGGCGACGGTCCGCCTGTTTCTGTCGAGAGCGTGCAGAAGAATTAATGAAATGGCTCGTTTACTTACTGGGTGAGCAGGCCGTGCTTGGATTTGAGGTCGGTGAGTAGGCGCTCGACTTCGCTGTCGCGATCGAGGCGGACGAGGCGGTCGCCGATGTTTTCGTTGAGGAGCTCGACTTCGGCGCTGGCGATGGCTTCGGTTTGATGGACGCGGTCTTTCAGGCGATCGAAGGTGGCGCTTTTGGAATGATCGCCGATGGCGGATTGGGCGCGGGCGGCTTTGCCCATAGCGACGCTGCGGCGGTGGCGAGCGAGGAATAGATCGCGCTTGGCTTTCGCTTCCTCGAGTTTCTGTTCCAGCTTGATAAGAGCGTTTTTCAGTGTCTCCACCTGCAGTTTCTGGTCGTCCACCTGTTCACGGAAGCTGAGCGCGAGTTTTTGTGAGGTTTGGTAGCGGTCGAGAGCTCCGCGGGCGAGATCGTCCTGCTGTTTTTCTACGGCGAGTTCGGCTTTACGCATCCAATCCCTCCCGGCTTCTTCATTTTCGCGCAGCTTTTTTTCGAGCATGTGCTGGTCGGCGATGGACACGGCAACCTGCGTTTTCACCTGGAGATATTGATTGTCCATATCGAGGATGACCTGCTTGATCAACTTTTCCGGATCTTCGGCGCGGTCAATCATGTCGTTGAGATTGGCGCGAATTAAAGTGCTGACACGTTCCAGAAGTCCCATGGCGATTCTCCTTTATGTTTTTTTTCGAATCAAACTGCTGAGCCCGACGTGCAAAAGCCTTCTCTAAACATTGCCGCTGACAAATTGAATAAAAGCCTCCCGGTGAATTTTGCGAAATTCACCGGAAGGGAAGTGCTCATTACATTTCTATGGTTACGGCGTGGTGGTGGCCGGCGGAATGGCGGCGGGCTTCGCGCCCTTGTCGCCGATCACGCGGACCTTGCCGAGCAAATCAGACATCTGCATGCCGGAGAGGGCTTCGAACAGCGCCGGAACCTGCGCAGCGATCCTGGTGATATCGCCGGTGAGTTTGTAGGCGCCGGCGGCATCGCCGTTGCCCGTGGAAACGATAGTGACCTTGTCTACTTTGCTGAGCGGCTCGCTGAGGGCGCGAACCACTTCCGGCATGCCGGTAATGAGTTTGTCGAGCACAGCGGCCTGGTTGTATTCCTGGAACGCTTCGGCCTTCACGTTCATGGCCTTGGCTTCGGCTTCGCCCTTCTTGAAGATAATTTCCGCTTCCGCTTCGCCTTGCGCGCGGATGGAGGAAGCGCGGCCTTCGGCTTCGCTGATGTAGCGTTGACGCTCGGCGTTGGCGATGGTTTCGATGCGCTGGCGCTCGATTTCGGCGGGCTTCAGCACGGTGGCGATGAGCTCGCGTTCGCGGCGTTCGATTTCCGCTTCCTGCACTTTGACCTGAGCTTCGCGCTCGATCTGCTGGACTTTCACGGATTCAGCGATGACGCGCTGCTGCATCACGTTGGTTTCAATCTCGTAGGACTTGTCGGCGGTGGCCTGGGCTTTCTTGGTCATCTCCAGGAACGCGGCTTTTTTCAGGTCGAGATCGCGGTTGGCTTCGGCTTGTTTCGCAAGGGATGCGGTTTCGGCGAACACGCGTTCCTGATCGGCCTGGGCCTTGGCAACGGCGGCGGCGCGCTGGGACTCGGCGCGCTTGATGGCGATGTCACGCTCGGCTTCGGCGGTGGCTACTTCGGCGTCGCGGCGAATGCGCGCGATGTCCGGGCGGCCCATGTTGGTGATGTATTCATTCTTGTCGCGTACTTCCTTGATGGTGAAGCTGATGACTTCGAGGCCCATCTTGGCCATGTCGCTGGCGTTGGTGGAGCGCATGCGGTCGGCGACCATTTCCGGTTCCTTGACGATTTGCTCGACGGTGAGCTGGCCGATGATGCCGCGCAGGTGGCCTTCCATGACCAGGCGGATGAGACCTTCGCGTTGCTCCGGCCGCTTGGTGAGAAATTGCTCCGCAGCGGTGCGAATGGATACTGGATCGGACTTCACTTTAATCTGCGCGACCGCTTCAACGGTGACGGCCACGCCTTGCTGGGTGTAGAGGCTTTGCTGCGGGGCCACGTCGAAAGACATAAGCTCGAGCGAGAGCTCCCTGCAGGTTTGCACCATGGGCCAGATGAGGGTGCCGCTGCCTTTTACGATACGGGCCTCTGAACCCGTGCCGTAAATGATCAGCGCTTCATGCGGGCCGACTTTGCGATACATCTTGGCGAGCGTGATCATAATCATCAACACCGCCAGCACTGCGAGACCAGCAATCATGGGAATGACCGGGAATCCGAACATAAAAACCTTCCTTTCACTCTTCGGCAGACTGTTGAGTCGGGCGTCAGCCTGCGAAATCCGTTTGGTACCTAACTGCGTTTCGCGCGTCGTTGCTGCAACGGGTCAGCTGGTGAATTCTTCCAAGCGATGCACGTAGGCCACGCCGTTTTCGTAGCGGTCGATGACTACTTCGGCGCCTTTTTCAAGGGACTGGCCATTGCATGCGCGGGCACCGGCGCTGCGCCGCACACCGTTCTGCATGAAGACGATTTCGCCCGTGCCGTTCGCGCGTACCGGCATGGTCACGGTGCAGACCAGGCCTTCGGGGCGATAATCTTCGTCTTTCAGATGAGAGCTTTCCGCGTTCATAAGTTTCACCATGAATTTAAAAACGATCCAGGAAGCGGCGACACCGCCGGCGATTGCGAAAGCGAGTACGACTACGCCGATGAAGCGTGAATGCGTGGCGAGGATGTAGCCGATGCCGCCGAACCAGGCGAGAAAGGCCATGGAGCTGGAGGCGTTGAACCAGGAAATGTGCGCGCCGCTGGACGATGAGGAGCCCGAATGGCCGCCATGGCCATGAGGTCCGCTGCCGTGTGAATGAAAACCGCCGTGACCGCTATGAAATGGCAGGTGCATCTTGAAAGGCAGATGGATGTGCACCGCGCCGGCGAGGAAGGACAGCACGCTGAGCGAAAATCCCACGAGGAAACAGAGAAGATAGAAATCGGACCAGGACATAAGACCCCCTGAAAGCTAAACGGTGAAGCTCGGGCCCATCGCGGCGCGGATTTTTGCGGCAGCCATCCGCGGTTTTACCTTTACCGCAAAGAAGCTTCGGGCGGAGGATGAGCGCTGCCCTGATTGGCGTTGGGCCGCAAGACTTCGCCGAGGCGATCGGCGAGTCCGGGCGCGCGCAGAATTTCGGCCAGGAGCAATAATGCCTGGCGAGAGTCTTCGTGCTCCGCGATAGTTTCGAAGGCGCGATGCAATTCGGCGTCCGAAGCGAACTGCTCGGCTCCTGCGTGCAGCCAGGAATCGATTTTGGCGTCAAAGGCGCGCAGCTCGGATTGCAGCTCGGGCGTGTAGCCCTCCGGATCGCTAACGAGGAAGCCGGGATAGATGCGGAAGAAGCGGGCCAGCAATTCGCGCGTGGTGTGCGTGAGATGCGGGCGGGCGCCACTTTCGAGCTGCGAAAGATAGGCTTGACTGAGAGTGCGGCCGGTTTCCCGCTTCATCGCGACGGCCATTTCCTGCTGAGTCATGGGGCGGCCGAGGCCACGAAGCGAGCCCTCTACGGCGCGAAGGGAGCGAAGTTTGTCACCGAGAGTCATGAGGAGCACCCGAGCACGTATTGCAATATGCGAATCGTATATCACAATCAGCTATATTGTCAAAGATAATCGGCGAACGCGGAAGTACTTACTACTCAATTTGTTACGGACGTCTGCCCTTCTGCGCTAGATGGCTACAACGCAGGTGCGTATCTTCGTGGCACCGCGAATTCGATTGAATTTTTTGTGGTTGAGATTAACCTCTAGGAACTCTTATGGCTTCTGAAAAAATGTTTTCACCGCGGGAAGCGGCACAGGTGTTGGGCGTCAGTTATCCGACCCTAAAGTTGTGGATCTACAAGAAGAAAATCCGAACGATGAAGACCGCCGGCGGGCATCACCGCATTCCGGAGAGCCAGTTGGATAGATTTCTGCATCGTACGCAAGAGACCGGCGATGTGGCTGGGCGCCGCACGGGATTCAGAAAAATCAGCGGACGCAATCAGCTGATCGGGCGAGTGACGGACATAAAAGTCAGCGGGCTCATGGCACAGGTCAGCTTGTCCATCGGCGGGCAGCACATCACTTCGATTATTACCGCTGATGCCGTGCGAGAAATGCGACTCAAAAAAGGCGAAACGGTGGCCGCGCTGGTGAAATCCACGGAAGTGATGCTGCTGAGGCCGTAGCTCTTTACCGGGCTTTTGGCGGATATGTGGGCGGGAAAGTGAACCCGTATTTCGTTAGAGTCGCCCGAGCCTGATCCGTCTTCATGAAATCCAAAAACGCGCGGGCTGCATCCTTGTTTTTGGCGTTCTTCATTAACACAGCGGCCTGTTCAATGGGCGGGTGCATATCCGGGGGAACATTCCAGCGTTTGCCGCCGCGCATGCCGGGCGAGGTCGCCAGCGAGAGCGCTACGATGCCGACCTGGGCGTTGCCGGACTGAGCAAACTGCGCCGCCTGAGAAATGTTGTCACCAAAGACCAGCTTGAATTTCAGTTGCTCGTAGATTCCGGCCTTTCGCATAGCGGCCACGGCGGCGCGCCCGTACGGTGCGTGCTCAGGATTCGCAATGGCAATTTTTTGCACGCGCTCGTCGAGCAGCGCCTTCCATCCAGCCGCCAGATCAAGCTGGGAGTCTGCTGGCGCCCAGAGTGCCAGATTGCCTACGGCGTAGATGGAGAGCGAGCCAGGTTCCGCCACTCCCGCGGATTCCAATCTCTGTGCGTAGTTCATGTCGGCAGAGAAGAATAAATCGAAGGGGGCGCCGTTTTGTAGTTGCGAGAAAAAATTGCCGCTGGACCCGTAAGTGACGTTCACTTTGTTGCCGGTCTGTTTTTCAAATTGACCGGCGAGGTCGGCCATGGCGAACTTCAAATCGGATGCCGCGGCAACGGAAACGTCCGCGGCGCGAGCGGAAACCGTCGCTGCCAATACGGCCAGAAGAAGGACCAGTGATTTATATTTCAGCTTCATGCTTGTCTAAACTTTTCAGGCGGCAATTCGCTTGCCGAGTCGCAGCTACCACAGTAATTTCAACCCAAACTGGACTTGACGCGCGGTGGTGGAGGTGCTGGTGATGGCTCCTGCCGTCGGCGAGACGCCTGACGGAGTGAATACTACGGCGTTGGGCAGATTGAAATTGGCGCGGTTGAGGAGGTTGAAGATTTCGGCGCGGAATTGCAGATTAAGGCGCTCGGCGAGGCGCGTGTCTTTTAGCGCGGAAAAATCCCAGGTGGCCAGACCCGGACCGATGATGGTGTCGCGGCCGACGTTACCGTAAAAACCGCTGTTGGCGGCCGTGTTCGCCGGGGCCAGAAATGCGTTGGGATCGAACCAGCGACCGGGCTTGCCCAAGATGAGCGGCCCGGTGAACGCCGGGTTAGCAAAGGGGCGCACCGGATTTCGGGTGTCACCGTTATTCGAGGGGTTGTAGCTTAGCTGCGGCGAAAATGGGAAGCCGCCCTGCAACGTAACAATGGAATTCACCGTCCAGCCGCTGATGACACCATTTGCCGCTCCCTGATGATCGCTCATGAAACGTTTTCCGCGGCCAATCGGCAGGGCATACGTGGCGCTCGCGACAGCGACGTGCCGAACGTCGAAAGTGCCGAGACCCCAGTCGGATTTGAGATTGAAAGGATTGGACGCGAGCGCGGGTCCGCCGCCGGAGGTGGTGGCGTTGAGGGAGTCGCCGTCATCGAGAACTTTCGAAAATGTGTACACGCCGCGAACGGTGAGGCCGCTGCTGAAGCGCTGGTTCACATCCAGTTGCAGGGCGTTGTAGGAACTGGTGCCTTCTGAAAACCACGACCAGGTATTGGCGATAGATGGATTCGCTTTGGTGCTGGTGGGGACAAAATAGCTCCCCGCTGGGACTGGAGTGCCCGCCAGGGCCGCTGGAAAAGTCGCGGGGTAGGAGTCCGGGCAAGGCGAAGCCGGGCAGACCACTGGGAATGGCTCGTTGGCGTCGATTCCAATTATTTCGTGATAGCCGTGCGAGCCGACGTAACCGACGGTGATGGAAGTGTTCGGTGAAAGCTCACGCTGCAAGCGCAGCGAATAGGAGATCAGCGATGGCGTTTTCATATCGGGCTGGACTCCGCCGGGAATCAATTTCACGGTTGCGGGGAATGGTCCGGCCGGATCGATGGGCAATTGCGAAACTTTCAGCGGGGTGGTGTAGGTGGGATTGAAGGGCGCGTTCTGATCGGCGCGGTAACCGAGCGCGTCCTGCAAATCGTTGTACATGCCGAATGCCGCGCGGATCACGGTTTTGGGGCTTCCGGGGCTCCAGGCAATGGCCACGCGCGGCTGCGGCAAAAATTTCGCATTATTTTCGGTGAAGAGCGAACCGCCGACGCGAGGCTGCGAGGAAATCATGCCATTGTCGAAAGCGTAGTTGGCGGCGCGGCCATGAGCTTCGTTCCATCCGGTGGAGAATTCGCCCCGGAAACCCAGCGTCACAGTGAGGCTGGGGCGCACTCGGAAAGTGTCCTGCACGAATCCGGCGCCGAAAAGAGAACGCCAGTTCATCCCGGTGGGAGCGGGATCGAAGAGAAAGCTCGAAATCGTGCCGGTGAGAAAAGTTTGCAGGCTGGTGAAGGTGGCCTGACCAAACTGGCTCAACGCGATGGTCTCGTTGGATTGAAAGCGCTGGAACCAGGCGCCAAATTCGATCTGATGCCGCCCATGCGTGAGGGTCAGATGGTCTTCGAAAGTGAAAAGATTGCGGGCGATGGACAGATCGCTTCCATTGTTGCTGCCCGCCAGGCCAAGCTGAGCTTGAGGATTTGATGCAGCGCTGCCGCCGACGACCACCGCGCCCACGAGATGGCCAACAAGAAATCCCGGAACGCTGGCTGCAGGCGTGCCGGGCGTGGGCTCTCCGGTGAAGAAGTACCCGGCTCGAGAGAAGCCGAAGCGCGAGCTGTTCACGAGTGCGGGGGAGAAAACGTGGGTTTCTTCAAATGAGAGCACCTGCTGGCGGAGCGTCACGGCATCGCTGCTGTAGGGGTTGAGTGGAGTGGCCGTGAAATCTTCGCCATCATCGATCGTATAGATGCCGGAAAAATTGTCGCCTGATGAAAAAGTGTGGTCTACGCGGACGGTGCCAAAATCTTCGCGAATGGTTTGCAGCGGGCTGCTGAACACTTCTGCTATACCGCTAAAATCCGGCGCGTCCGGCCCGGGAGTAGGCCACAGATCAAGCAAAGGCTGCAGGCTGGGCGCGGCCGAGGCGCGGGAGGCGAGGTCCGGAACGAATGCCGCGGAAGTCTGGTGGAGATGCTGGCGAAATCCTTCGTAGCTGGCAAATACGAAAGTTTTATCGCGTCGCAACGGACCGCCGATGGAGCCGCCAAACTGGTTGCGCTCGAAAGGAGGAGCGTCACCCTGGTCGAAAAAATTAGGGGCATCCAACACGTTATTGCGGAGGAATTCAAATATGGAGCCATGCCACTGGTTCGATCCGGACTGTGTGAGGATGACTACCTGGCCGCCGGGGCGCTTGCCGAACTCCGCGCCGTAGGAATCGCGCTGGACGTTGAACTCGCGCACGGCATCCACGCCCAGTAACATGCCGCTGGTGCCGCCAGGTTGCATATTGTTCTCGGCCGCGCCGGTGTACTCAACACCATTGAGCAGGAAAAGATTTTGCTGGGGGCGCTGTCCGGAAACCGCGAAATTATTTGCGGTGGTGGAGTTCGATATTCCAGTGCCACCAGTTTTCAGGGAAGTAAAATTGACGATTCCAGGATTCAGCGGAAGGAGCAGGTCGTAGCTGCGGCCGTTGAGAGGAAGGTCCTTAACCTGTTGCTCGCCAACGAGGCCGGAGATGTCACGCGTGGAAGTGTTCACCAGGGGCGCATCTTCGGAGACGCGCACTTCGGCTTGGACTGAGTTCACCTGCAGGGTGAAATCGACGGCGGCTTCCTGGCCGAGTACCAGGCGGATGCCGCCGCGGACGGCCTGCTGAAAGTCAGACCTGCTGACGGTGAGTTCGTATGGGCCGACGGCCAGCCAGATGATCTGATAGCGGCCGGCGTCATCGGTGGTGGCCTTGCGTGCCGCGCCTGTCTCGGTGTTATTGGCGGTGACCTCCGCGCCGGCAACTGGTGCACCCGAGGCATCGACCACTGTGCCCTTAATGCTGGCAGAAACCTGCGCGCGGAGCGGTTGTGATCCACCGGCGAGAAGAAGAGCTACGAATACAATAAGTCGCAGCGTGGGGAGTTGCGGTCGGTGAAACGCAAAGGCCGGAGCGGACACATTCAGTAGTTCCATCAACATCCCCCAGAAAAAACTACCCGCCCCGAGTTACTTTGCTGGACGTTTGTTGAACCTTATGAACGAAGGGCTGACATCCACCGCTGTCCGCCAGACGGTAGCGGAGCCCGATAAACAATTCAATACGGTTTAAATCGTGATGTCAAACCGGAATGATACGGATTATGAGGACGGAATAACAGGGATTAGGCGGAATTTGCAAATGAAAAGCGGTAGATCAGTGCGCAGCTAACTGGCTGTTGATCCAATCGAGGATTTTGGGGACCAAAGGCGCGTAAAACTTGTCATCAACGGTCAGCACATGATCCATGCCCTCGATTTCCAGAAATTGGGCCTGGCCAGGATGCGCTCGATTCACCGTGTCGGAAATGGCTGCGGCGTCGGCACGGCTCATAATGGTGTCGGCGCCGCCGTAAATTACAAGGACTGGAGCGTGCACTTTTTCCCAGACTTCGCCAAGGTTGAGGTCCTGCAGCTGCTTGTAAAACGCGGCAGGCCTGCCGTATTGACCATCGGGGCGGTCGTACCAGACGGCCTTCCAATCGGGATGATTGGCGATAATCTCGCCCGGGGTCATGCCCTGGATCAGGTAGAGGTTGTAAAAGTCTGTGAAGATTTTTATCTGGCGATTTATTTCGGCGGCTGAATTGGCGGCATTGGTGATTCTTCTGCGCTCGTGCTCCAGCATATGTTCGTACCAGGTGCGGCCCCAGCTACTGGTGGGAATGAACCCGCGAACGGGGTGCTGGCCGGCGACCAGCGGCGAAAATCCGCCGCCGTTGCTGAGGCCCAGGACGAAAATTCGGTCCAGATCTATAAAATCGTATTTGGATATGGAATCGAAAGCCGCTTGCCAGCCTTGCAGTTCACTCTGAAAATCGGCATGAGCACAGTTGCCGGTGCTTTCGCCTACGCCGGGCTTGTCCATGCGCACGGTGGCGTAACTGATCCGCGAGGCGGAGCATGAGCGCGCCGAAGCCGTCGGTTTCACCCTTGGGGTACTCCATAGAATCGCAACTCAGCCACCCTACGATGAAAATCGCGGGAACTTTCCCGGTGGCGTACTTTGGCCGCGTGACGAAAGTGCGGAGTTTATCGCCGCGCTTGTTTGTGACCCAATCGTAGATCACTTCAGAATTTTGAAAATGTTCGCGCGCGGGAGTGGTGGATTGCTGCGTGCCTGACGCTGGATAGGAAGCCGCAGCAAAGAATGTTGCGAGCGGGCCAAACAGCAAGAGCGACGGGCCAAGAAAGGCGAGTGAGCGGGTCGGCACTGCTGGTACCTCCACTCCCTCAGACTGCAACGATAGTCCAAACGTTAGCAGGGCGGGATTGGAACTGGGAAGTAACCTAGCGACCATACCGGCAATCCAGGTGGTGGGAAGCGACCGGTTAGCGAGATGAGGCGCGGAAAAATCGAACCTAAGTTCGCCGGAATAGACTGAGCGGTTTTGAAACCGGTTGGCCCGCGAAACTTGACGACTCGGAATGCGGCCAGTAGGCTCATGGCACATGCGCGCGCCGGCCAAGAAACCTATTGTTATTGTTGCCGGATTGGCGGCGCTCGCGCTGGTGGTGTACGAAACCAGGGGCTACCTCCATCTGGGCGGATTCAGCGGATCGAAATTGCTGCAGTCGGTGCGCGAAGCCAATCCTTATTACCTGATTCTAGCGGCGGTGGCGATCTATACCTGCTACGGAATCAGATCGCTGCGCTGGCAGGTATTCCAACGAAATATCGGCAACGCCAATTTCTGGAAAATCTACAAGCTGACGCTGGCTGGATTCGCGGCGATTTTCTTGCTGGGCCGCGCGGGGGAGCCGGTGCGGCCGCTGCTGCTGGCGAAAAAACAGGATTTGCCGGTGGCGGATACATTTGGGATTTATGTTCTGGAGCGCATCTTCGATATGGCCAGCGTTGCGGTGATCGCCGCGATTGGCCTGGTCATGTTTGGCTCGCGGCCGCACGCCGGAGAGATGGCTACGCGCCTGGAGATTGCCGCGAAGACTACCGGCACAATCATGTTTCTTGGCGTAATTGCGGCGACGGCTGCGCTGGTATATTTGCGCGTTCACGGCACTTCTTTGCTGGAGACGCGACTGGAAGGAACCATCAGCGCGGGTGGATGGCGTGCCGGATTGGCCCGTGTAGTGCTGGGGTTTGTGCGCGGGGTGCAGACCATCCAGACGCTGAACGATCTTTTTCTGGCTACTCTTTATTCCGGATTGCACTGGGGACTGGTTGCGCTGGTTTATTACTGGGTGTCGCATAGTTTTTCGGGCGCGCTGCACAACATCGGGGTCGCGGATGCGCCGCTGATCCTGGCGTTTTCGCTGGTGGGTTCTTCGATTCAATTGCCGGGAGTCGGCGGCGGTTCGCAAGCAGGCGCCATCATTGCGTACACGGCGATTTTTGGAGTAGAAAGAGAGCCTGCGGTGGCGGCGGCGATGGTGCTGTGGCTGATCACTTTCGCGGGTTGCAGCGTGGTGGGCGTGCCTTTTTTGATTCATGAGGGCTGGGGTCTGCGGGAACTGAAACAGATGGCGGAGGAAGAAAAACGGGAAGTGGCGGAGACGGTGAAATAATTTCTGCCTCAGGATTTCCGCGCTTCATTATCTGCTGCTGTAGGGTGGCGTTAGCGATTTCGGGAGATACAACGAGTGAAGTGTCCTTTTTGCGCGCACGTTGACGACAAGGTGATCGATTCACGCGAAGGCCGTGTGGGCGATACCATCCGGCGCCGGCGGGAATGCCTGAAATGCGGCCGCCGATTTACCACCTATGAGCGCATCGACGAAATTCCCTACATGGTGGCCAAGAAAGATGGCCGCCGGGAACGCTTCGAACGGCAGAAAATTCTGCAGGGCCTGTTGAAAGCGTGCGAAAAGCGCCCGGTGGCGACCCCGAAACTGGAAGCCATCGTGGATGAGATCGAAGGCGTGGTGCATGAAGCTACCGAGCGCGAACTGACCACCGCGGAAATCGGCGAGATGATCATGCGCGGGCTGAAAAAGCTGGACAAAGTGGCGTACGTGCGTTTTGCTTCGGTCTATATGGATTTCAAAGATGTGCAGGAATTCATGTCGGAATTGAAGGGTTTGTTGAAAGACCGAACCAGAAAATAACAGGCGAAAAGAGCTCATGCAGAAATCTAAAATATTAGCGGCGGTCATTGTGGTTACGGGATGCGCCGCCTTGCTCAGCGCGCAGGCGCAGCAGGGAAATAAACCCGCAATTGACGCGGAGCGCATTCGCGCGCACGTGAAGTTTCTGTCGAGCGATTTGCTGGAAGGACGGGGCATGGGCCAGCGCGGCAGCGATATCGCCGCCGAATATATCGCCACGCAATTCGCGCTCGAGGGATTAAAGCCGGCAGGAGACCACGGCACTTATTTCCAGGAAGTGCCGATGGTGGCGATGACCACTTTGCCGGAGACAACTTTTTCGCTGGCCGAAGAACGGGGAAGCGCTAAAGCTGAAAAATCTCGACGACTACATCGTCCAGAACGAATCTCAAAAAGAAGTCGTCGGACATTGATGCGCCCATCGTTTTTGTAGGCTACGGAATTACGGCGCCGGAATACAACTGGGACGACTACAAGGGCGTGGACCTGAAGGGAAAAGTGGCGCTGCTATTCGTGAACGAGCCGACGTCCGACGATCCTAAATTTTTTACCGGCACGCGCACTGACATTTTACGGACGGTGGATTTACAAGTATCAAGAGACGGCGCGACATGGGGCGGTGGCCACGCTGATTATTCACCGCAGAGATCTGGCGAGCTACGGCTGGGAAGTGGTCAGGAATTCGAACGGCAAAGCAAAATCCTACCTGCGGCTCGATGGAACCCCCAAGCTGCAAGGCGCTTCCTGGATTCAACTGGACGTGGCGAAGAAACTTGCCGCCATGGCTGGGATGGACGTGGACAAAATGTTTCAGCAGGCGCAGTCGCGGGATTTCAAGCCGGTGGAATTACCGGTTCGCCTGAAAGCGCATATCGTCAGCACGGTGCGGCCTTTCTCTTCGAAAAATGTGATCGGCATGTTGCCCGGCAGCGACGCGAAACGCCGCGACGAAGCAGTGATGTATTCCGCGCATTACGATCATCTGGGAATCGATACCTCCGCCAAGAGCGGCGACAACATTTATAACGGCGCGGTGGACAATGCCACCGGTTGCGGAATTTTACTGGAACTGGCGCACGCGTGGTCCAATACGGATAGCGCGGCGCGTCCGCGCGCGGTCCATTTTGTTTGCGGCGGTAACGGCCGAAGAGCAAGGGCTTGCTAGGCTCGGAATATCTCGGCAAGCATTCACCGGTGCCGGCCAAGAAAATCACGCTGGATTTGAACTATGACGGCTTGGCGCCCATCGGCGACCCGGAAGAAGTAGAGGTCAGCGGCGCGGAACGCACCACTTTTTATCCGGAAGTCGAAAAGATCGCGCAGAAATTTGGGCTAGGGATTCGTCCGGACTCGCAGCCGGAGGCCGGCCATTATTACCGCTCGGATCATTTCAGCCTGGCGCGCGTAGGCATTCCGGCGTTTTCAGTGAACGAAGGCCTGAAATTCAAAGGGCACGATGAAGCCTGGGGCCGCGCGCAGCAAAAAGACTACGTCGAGCATCAATTATCACCAGCCCAGCGATGAATACCGCGATGATATGGATTTCACGGCGCTAGCCAAGCTCGCGCTGTTTGGCTACGACCTGGGCAAGCAAGCTGCTACGCAACCGGAATTGGTGCAATGGAAATCCGGCGACGAATTCGAAGCCGCGCGAAAAAAATAGTTCGAGACGGATTCAGAAAAACCTTTGTTAAGGTAGGGACGCACTGATGACAACCTCGGGTGGCTCACAGCAATCCGCGGCTCCGATTCCGGCCGACGATCCGAAGCGAAAACTCAAATTGGCAAAACCGGACCTTGCTGATCAGCTCCCACACATTGGGGTGGTCGGGGACACTTATACGATCATCTTGACTGGGGAAGATACCGCTGGGCGTCTGTGCCTGATCGACATGTATGTGCCACCCGGCGGCGGGCCCCCTCCTCATCGGCACGACTTCGAGGAAACTTTCGCAGTTTTGGAAGGCGAGTTGGAAGTGACATTCCGTGGAGTCAATTCCGTCGTCCGCGCGGGCGAGACGATTCATGTTCCCGCGAATGCGCCCCATCAGTTTCACAACGCCTCGGACAAACCGGCGAGGATGCTGTGCACCTGTTCGCCGGCGGGCCAGGAGAACTTTTTTGTCGAAGTGGGTGTGGCGGTTGCGACGCGGACGACAGCACCGCCGAAGTTGGACAAGGCGGGGCAGGGCGCGTTCATCGCAAAAGCAAAATCGCTCGCCGCAAAGTATCGGACTGAACTTCTCGAGCACGCTTGAAGATGGAGTGGTTGTAAAGCGCGACAGGCTGCCTTGGATTAACGCGGCCAAACGCCGGCGGTGAACGACTTGATGGTGCTGAAACCCAGGCGGTCGTAGAGCTGCACCGCGGTGCGATTTTCCGAAGTGACCGTCAGCGTCAATTCCTTGAACTTCAGGCCGCGCAGCGCCTCGCTGGATTTATTCATCAGCATGCGGCCGAGTCCGTGGCCCTGAAAGCCGGGCATCACGCAAATCTGCGTGGTGTGGCCGACTCCGGGCGAAACTTCGCTGGTCAGCACCGCGGCGACCAGTTCATCGCTGCCCGGCTGGCGCAACACGAACGAAGCGCCGGGCACAAATTGGCCGCAGCCCGGCAGCAAAATAATATTTTTCAGAAAGCGCAGCGCGCCCGAGATGCTGCGATACTGATCGTTGATTTCGCCGTCCACGTGATCGGCGTACGACAGATAAATCAATTTGGCGCACGGCTCGAAATAGCGGTCGTTCCAGCGATCGACTCGGAAGCCGTTAGGGACTGATAGAATTTGCCAAGGTCGCTTTTTGCAAATCCAGCAGCATGAATTGCCGCGTATAGAGGCGAAACCCCTGGTCGCGCAGCGGGGAATCGATCGGGCCGCTGAAAGGCATCAGCTGGGCTTCAATGCGCTCCATCTGCGGAACGGCGCGCATGGAAAAAAGCGTTTCCTCCAGCAGGCGTTGGGCGATTTGCGCTTGCGGGAATTGCGCGGAGACATACAGGCCGCCGATCAGTCCCTTCTGCTCTTCCATCACATAAAAGGAATAGCCCGCGGCGTTGCCATTTTCAAACGCCACGCTGCCGGCCAGCGCGTGCGCTTCCAGAAAACGCTTGATCAGTTCCAGCGCGCCGCGATAATCCCAATGCAATTCCTTGCGCCAATGGCGAGATTCTTCTTCCAGCAAAGGTTCCAGTTGGCGGACGGTGGTCTGACGCAAATCGACAATATTCATCGGTGAAGGAAGATGTGCCGCGGCCCCTGCCGCAGCACCTTCCTATGATAGCCGATTCGACGAAAAGCGCGGGATCGGGTGGTACTTGCAGTCTGCGTTTGAATCCACCTACGAGGTGAGTACTGAAGCACCAGCACCCAGCACCTAGGGGCCCGCGATACAAGTGCGACACAACTCGCGCGGTGCTCGCAGGTAGCGCCGAAAAAGGTGTGCTAGCATGAAAATTATCAGTGTTTGTCACTGTTTTTGCACTGTGAGGAACGAAAAACGGCGCGCTTCGATTGCCGAGTTGCGCAGATCACGCATGTCCATCCTCTCTGAACTCCGTTATCCCACGCGCTGGTACACCAAACTTCTGACGGCTCTTTTGGCGTTGGTGTTTTTTGCCGTGCTGGCTACCGTGGGCGTGGCTGGTTTTCTTGTTTATCGCATCGTCAAACCGCAGCGCACCAGTTCAGAAATTAATCTGCAGAGTTTTCCGGGCCGCCCTGACGCAGTGACAGTTCACCGTTCCGGGCTGGGACCCCGCGAAGGCTGGTTTTTCCCGGGATTACGCGGCGCTCCCACCATTGTGCTTTGCCACGGCTACAGTTCCAGCCGCGGAGAATTGCTGACGCTGGTTTCCGCGCTGCAGGATCACCAGTACAACGTGTTCCTGTTTGATTTTGCCGCGCATGGCGGCAACTCCGGCATGACTACGTTCGGATTTCGCGAAGCCGATGAGCTGGCTTCGGCGATCGATGCGCTGGCCGCGCGCAACGACGTGGACCCCCACAGCTTCGGCGTGTGGGGTTACAACCTGGGCGCTTATGCGGCGCTGCGAGAAGCGGAACGCGATCCGCGCATTCGCGCGCTGGTCTTGGATTCGGTGTACGACGATCCCAAGCAGATGGTAAAAATTGGCGTGGAGCGCACCGGCCTGGCGGGATTTCCGCTGATGATCCGCTCCGCGGAGTTCAGTTTTGACATGCTGAATCTGCCGTATCGCAATCAGCCGGCTGTGTCCTCGCGCTTGAACGCCTTGAACAACGTGCCGATACTTTTCATTCAAGCCACCGACGATCCGGAACTGGCCAGTATCACGCGCGATATGTTTTTGAAGGCGCCTGAGCCGCGTGAACAGGCCATTATCGGCCACGGAAATTTTGTGGCCATGAACGATGACGACAAGCGTGTCTACGAAAATCGCGTGGTGACGTTTTTTCTATTGCGGCTGCCGGCTACCGGTAACGTGAAGCCCTAGCGTTTTCGGCCTGACGATCACGATCTCCGCCTGCGGCGAAATCTCCGAAATTATCGAGATGATTTCCGCGCTGCGCTCGCAGCTCCGGCAGGTTTTTCTGGCTGGTCACCACAACCGCCTCGCCGGCAATCTCAGGACTCCATTCCGCAATTTCGCGATGAAGATAAAAATTCAGCTGGTATTGCCAGGCGCGCTGCAGTTTGTAGGAGTACGTGATAGGCGCGTGCTCCAGGCCGATTTGCGCGGCAGAAAATCGTGCGGAAAGTTGCGGATCCAGCCTGGCCAGCGGAACCATACGTAAGGTGAGCAAAAACAGGACGACGACAATGGACAGCGCCACTGCGGCATGCGTTTGCCGCAGCATTGCGGCACCCATTACCAATCAAGCCGCCCGCCAATGCTACGACCATGCGCAGCCATACCAGCGATCCTCGCGGCTGGACCCTGGAAAATAGCGGCCAGCAGGCCGGCGGCCAGAAAAAGCGCGCCCGGGAATGCGGCGGCGTAGCCCCGAAAATGATGTGTGGACTTTAGTGGCCGTCTTTGACCGCGAGCGAAATCAAGAACAGCTAATGGAAAGATCGCCGGGAGGATGTAGCCGGGCAGCTTGGATTTCGATGCCGAGAAAAACAAAATCGGGAAGATACCCCACGCGGCAAAAAACAAGATTGCGTCGCGGCTGACAGGCATTGCAGCTGTGCGCGCGCGACGAAATGCAAACCACAGCAGCCAGAATATCCACGGCAGAAGCGCCACGATCGTGATCGGCACGTAATACCAGAAAGGTTGAATGTGCTGAAATTCCGGCGTCAGGTAGCGCTTGAAGTTGTGCTCAATGATAAAAACTCGGAAAAAATCGGGGTTACGACGCGCGCAAATGACATACCAGGGCAGGCAGGTCAGTAGAAACGCAGCGATGGCCAGGGGGTGAAACAAGCGCAGCGCATCGCGCCATCGTTTGGTGAACGCAACCCACAGAATGATTGCGCCGCCCGCCAGTATCAGCGCCGCCGGACCTTTGGCGAGCACCGCGGCGCCAAGAAAAAAACCAAAGAGCAACAGACAAGCATATCGAGGAAGCGGAGCACTCGAGCCAATCCCAGGATCGGTTGCGGCGCATACCATGGCCATGGTCAGCGTGGCGCTGAAAGGCATGTCCGGCGCAGCGGCGTGCGAGAATCCCATCATCGCAACGCTGGTGGGCACGAGCAGCAAGAGCCAACGCGCCAGCTCGACCTGCGGCGCATTTGTACTGGGGCTTCTGTTTCGATCGGCTCTGAGCTTTCTTGTTCAGGGTCCACCATGCGCAGCGCCAGCCACGCCAGACTGAGCGTGGCAAAAAGTGCGAACACCGCGCTGGGTAGCCGCGCGGTTGCTTCGCTTACGCCAAACAATTTGAAACTCAGCGCCGCCGCCCAGTAATAAAGGATGGGCTTTTCAAACCAGGGCTTGCCGTAAAGGCGCGGCGTTACCCAGTCGCCCGATTCCGCCATGTCGCGCGCGATCCACGCGTAGCGCGGCTCGTCAGGCCCGATAAAGCCAAAAGCTCCCAGGTGGCTGAAGTAGCAAACGTACAGCGTGATGAAAATAAGGACGGCCCAAAAGATTTTGCGAAAGGAATTGTCCGCAGGAGTTGGTGTGACGGCTGACGGGCGTGTCGTTCATGCGAATTAAGTCGTAGCGAGAGGAGTCTAACATTCCGAGCTGCCGCGGCGGCAATCCTAGCTCGCATAGTTGCGATGCACCGTGGCAATGTGGCCGCGCACGAAGGCATACTGTCGAGGCCAGCGCGGTGACTTGCAGACGATGAAGGAATGGGTGGAGTACGCGGCGGTACGCGTGTCACTAAAATTGCTGGAGATTTTGCCGCAAGGAGCGGCGCGCTCGCTGGCGTCCGTGGCGGCGCGCCTTTTGTATCTGCTGTCGCCAAAGTTGCGCAAAACGGCCGAATTTAATCTGCGGCTGGCGTTTCCCGAATGGACCGACGCGCAACGCCAGCAGGTGATTCGCAAGATGGCGCGCAATCTGGGGTGCATGGCCGCGGAATTCGCGCGCATGCCGAAATATTCGCCGGCAAAATATCCAGGATCTGGTGATTCTCGACGGTCATGAAAATTTTCTGCAGGGACACAAGCAGGGGAAAGGCGTTCTGTATCTGACCGGCCACATCGGCGGCTGGGAATTGTCTTCTTTCGCGCACGCATTGTACGGTTATCCGCTGCACTACATGGCCCGACCTCTGGATAATCGCAAGCTCGATCAACTGGTGAATCGCTATCGTGGGCTAAGCGGCAACCGGCCAATTTTCAAAAACGAGTCTGCGCGAGTCATGCTGAAAGTATTGAAAGATGCCGGCACGGTGGGAATTCTGGCCGATCAGAACACCATGCCGTCCGAAGGAGTTTTCGTGGATTTTTTTGGCACTCCGGCGTGTACCACGACCGGGCTTGCGCGGGTGGCGCTGCATACCGGGGCGGCGGTGGTGCCCGGTTATGCGTATTGGGATGAAGCTGCTGGGAAATACCGGCTGCGATTCGAGCCGCCGGTGGAACTTATTCGCACTGGAGATACCGAGCGCGATATTTTTGAGAACACGCAAAAATTTACTAAGGTGCTGGAAGAAATTATCAGGAAGTATCCCGACCAGTGGGTGTGGGTGCATGGGCGATGGAATACGCGGCCGGCATGGCGAACCGGCCGTTGTACGAGTTTCGCTGAGGTGGCTGGGGCAAGGTTCTGCGTGATGGATGTGAGTGGCTTGCGCGATAGATCGAAGAGAGATTCATCCGCTGCGTGAACCGACTGCTTCGCAGGAGAGAAGCAGAAGACAACGGCGTCAGTTCGCTGACAAGTTTCGGCGATCAATCAAACTTGCGCAGTCAATGAAATGTGGGCGTAAGCGACTTTGAGCTTGCAATTAAATTTACGTGATCAGTGAAATTGGGCGGGCGATTCAAGGCACTGGCGAGGGCCGCGATGAAAAAAACGGCAAAAGAACTGGCAGGATTATCGGCGCCACGGTCGAAGGCGACGGTGATCGGGAAATCGCGGGAGTCGCTTCGCCCGAGCGGGCCGGGGTGCGCGATTTGATTTATGTGGAATCCGCGAAGCAAGCGGCGCGCGCAGAGACTTCCGCGGCGGCGTGCGTGATTGCCGCTGCCGGAATAAAACTGGACGGCAAGACAGTGTTACGCAGCGCCGCGCCGAAATTGGCGTTTGCCAAAGCTGCGGCTGTGCTCCTGGAGCGCGCGCCCATCGCCGCGGGAATTCACGCCACCGCGATTATCGCGCCGCTGGCGCAGATTGCCGAGGGCGCGAGCATCGGGCCCTACGCGGTGATTGGCGAAGACGCGCACATTGGGGAAGGCACGCAGATCGGTCCCCACACTGTGATTGGCGCGGGCTGCTGGATCGGGAAAAATTGCCGAATCCATGCGCGAGTCACTCTGTATCGCGGGTGCGCGACTCGGAGACCGCGTGGAGATTCATTCCGGCGCAGTGATCGGCGCGGACGGTTTTGGCTACGCGTTCGGCGAAGGCCGCTACACGAAATTTCCACAGGTGGGGCTGGTGGAAATTGGCGACGATGTGGAAATCGGCGCGAATACCACCATTGATCGCGGCTCTCTGGGGGACACCCGCATTGCTTCGGGAGTGAAGCTGGATAATCTGGTGCACATCGGACACAACTGCGAAATTGGGGAGCACTCTGTGGTTGCAGCACAAGCGGGATTGTCTGGCTCATGCACATTTGGGAAAAACGTAGTGGTGGGCGGGCAGGCCGGCTTTGGCGAGCGCTGCGAATTGGAAGATGGGGCGATCATCGGGGGCCAATCTGGAGTTCTCGGCGGGAAGATAATTCATAGCGGCGAGACGGTGTGGGGCACGCCGGCGCGATCGCTGGAAAAGTTCAAAGAGCAATTTGCCTGGCAGGCCCGACTGCCGGACCTGGCTGCCAGGATTAAAAAACTGGAAGCGAATGTGGGAAAATAATTGCAGTTTTGGCCGATCCTCAGGTCCAACACGGAGCCGAAGTGGAAACTGCGGCGACGAAGGAAAAGCAAACCTGGCGCGTCATCGTCGTCGGTGGCCACACGCGCAGCATCGGCAAGACTGAACTGGTCTGCGATGTGATTCGCGCTTTCCCGGAAGAGAACTGGATCGCGGGAAAAATCACGCAATACGGCCACGGTGTATGCGCGAAGAATGGCGAGAACTGCGGCTGCGCTCCCGACGAGCACAGTTACGCCATCAGCTGGGAAAAGGACGCCACCACGCGGAACCGACAGCTCGCGGTTCCTGGCGGCGGGTGCCAAGAGCTCTTTCTGGCTGCGGACCAAGCAAGGCTTTCTGGCCGAGGGTTTGCCGCTCCTGCGAGAAGCGCTGTGCGCGGTCGTGCCGGGTGTCAATGTAGCGGGCCCGGACGCGCCGACGCTTATCATCGAAAGCAATTCGCTGCTCCAGTTTGTACAGCCGAGCCTCTATTTCGCGGTGATGGACCCGGACCGCGAGGATTTCAAGGACTCGGCGCGAGCCGTTCTGGACCGCGCGGACGCATTGGTCTTGCATAAGACCGGCGCGCCTGCCTCGTACGACGCCGCCGGAAAGCCCCCAATGGCTGAAAATGCCAGCCAAGTTATTGCGGGAAGTGCCCTCGGTCCGCCAGTTGGAGGGCGAGCCGCTGCCGGTCCCGCTGCAGGTTATGATTCGGCGCGTCCTGGAAGGCCCTGCGGACGTCAAGGTTTAGCAGTCACTCCCGATGCCATCATGTCTGCTACGTGTCTCGCGAAGGAGTTCACAGCAGGACAATCCCGTTGACCCACGGGCCTAAAGCCAGCGATAATCTAGTAGTACTACAGTAACTGGTAGGGATGGTGGAGTTTAGGTGGCGGACCTAAGCCGGACTGTGAAGCCACCCATATCGAGGTTCCCGATTCTAATAGCATTCGCGGTGTAATTCAGATTGCGCAGGCTTTAGCCCACTCCCTAGCGGTGGGTTAACGAGGAGAAACGACGTAATGGCGTCATCTGTCCGGATGGGAGGAGAGATCGCAGTTGCGCCAGCCCCGCTGCAGTGGCTGCAGCAGGACTGGGCTGAGAAGCTCGAAAGCACCATCGAGCGCGGCGCGAATCATCTTCTGTCTCTGCAGACTGAGGCCGGCTATTGGGTCGGCGAACTGGAAGCCGATACCACCCTCGAATCCGACTACATCTACTACCTCTTTGTTCTGGGCAAAGCCGATCCGGAACGAATCGCCAAGCTGGCGAACTACGTGCGCCAGCGGCAGCTTCCCGACGGCGGCTGGAGCATTTACCCCGGCGGGCCTTCGGAACTGAACGCCACCTGCAAAGCATACTTTGCGCTGAAACTGGCCGGCGATTCCGTGGATTCGCCGCGCGATGAAGCGGGCGCGCGCGGCGGTGCATCGGCTGGGCGGCCTGGAATTAACGAATTCTTATACGCGCTTTTACCTGGCGCTGGTCGGCGCGCGTCGGCTGGGAACTGGTGCCCGCGATTCCGCCGGAGCTGATGCTGCTGCCGAACTGGTTTTACATCAACATTTACGAATTCTCTTCGTGGACGCGCGGGATCGTCATTCCCATGATGATTCTGTCGGCGCTGCGCCCGAACTGGAAATTGCCGGAACGCGCGCAGGTGGATGAACTCTTCAAGGATCCCACGCGCAAGAAAGCGGCGTTTGACTGGAGCAACCAACTCATTTCGTGGCGCAATTTTTTCCTGGCGCTGGATCGCGGCTTGAAATTTTACGAACGGCTGCCGTGGAAGCCGCTGCGCCAGCGCGCGTTGCGCGAAGCGAAGTCGTGGCTGCTGGAACACATGGAGCGCTCCGAAGGCCTGGCGACGATTTATCCGGCGATGATGAATTCCATTTTCGCGCTGGTGGCCATGGGTTACGGGCCGGATGATCCGCTGACTTGCCGCGAAACGCGCGAATTTGCCCGATTTGAGATTGAAGAAAACGACACCATTCGCCTGCAGCCCTGCGTTTCTCCGGTGTGGGACTCCGCGCATCGCCATGGTGGCGCTGGAAGAAGCGGGGGTGGCGCCTGACGATCCCGCGCTGGTGAAGGCGGCCGACTGGATTTTGTCCAAGCAGATTCTGGGCCCCGGCGACTGGCAGGTAAAAAACAAAGACGCCGAGCCCGGCGGCTGGGCGTTTGAATTCCGCAACGATTTTTATCCCGACGTGGACGACACCGCGTTCGTGCTGATGGCTTTGCAGCGCGTGAAATTTCCCGACGCAGAAGCGCATGGAAGCCGCCACGCGCCGCGGCATTCAGTGGCTGCTGAGCATGCAGAATCGCGATGGCGGCTGGGGCGCATTCGATCGCGACAACGACCGGCGCTTCCTGTGCAACATTCCGTTCGCCGATCACAACGCCATGATCGATCCTTCCACGGCGGACGTGACCGCGCGCGTGCTCGAATGCCTGGGCCGTTTCGGCTGGACTGCCGAGCATCCCGCGATGCAGCGCGGCGTGAAATTTTTGCTGAAGGACCAGTGCGGCGACGGCTCGTGGTTCGGCCGCTGGGGCGTGAACTACGTCTACGGCACGAGCGGTGTGTTGCGCGCGCTGGAAACCGTTTCGTTGACCGCGCAAGAATTATTGCCAGCGCGCCGTGGCCTGGCTGAAGACGGTGCAGAAGGTCGGACGGCAGCTTTGGCGAGTCGCTGAAAACCTATTCCGATGTTTCTTCCAAAGGGCAGGGCGCCAGCACACCTTCGCAAACGGCGTGGGGCTTGATTGGCATGCTGGCCGGTGCCAATACCGGCGGATCCTGCGATCAGCAAAGCGGTTTCGTACCTGGTCGACCACGCAAAACGAAGATGGCTCGTGGAGCGAGCACGACTTCACCGGCACCGGATTTCCCGTGCGTGTTCTATTTGAAATATCACCTCTATCGCAATTCGTTCCCGGTGTACGCGCTTGTCGCGTTACCACAACCAGAGCCGGCAGCACCGAACGAATTCTGCGCATTGAAGTTCCAGCCCAACGAGTTTCGGCTGCGCAGCGGATTCTAGAGCGCATGATGCGCTTCCCGCTGCGGCTCACCCTGGACCTCACCAGGGTCACGTATCGCACAAAAACTATTTGGGGTTGCGCGGCGGCCGCTGGCACTGCGGCTTGATCTAGCAGGATTTTCCGGGCAGGCGGATAACACTTCACCACCCAGTGAGGCTGCTGCCGCAAATTCCTCGGGCGATTTGCAGGCACTGGCAATGGTGCGCGCCAGCGACGCGCCAATCGTGTGGATCGGTGGTGACACTCCGCTGCACTATCCGCAGCATCGGGCAACTCACCCGCGAGATTGTCAATCTGGGACGCACTGTATTTATTGAGATGGATGGCCGCTTGTTGCGGCGCCGCATTCACGAATTCCGGCCGGTGTCGCGGCTGTATCTGGTGCTGCCGATTTTCGGATTGCAGGAAGCCCACGATTTGCGCGCCGGACGTCCCGGAAGTTTTCGCGCCACGCTCGAAGCATTCGCGCCGCGAAGCTGTCCGGTTTTCACATCTGCGTGGAGACGCCTATTTCCGCGCACTGCGGACTGGGCGAGTTGCGGGAGCTGCGCAGATCATAATCCGAACTCGATGTAGATGGCTGGATTCAAACGAGTCCAGCTGTTGGCACGGCCAATCAGACGTCTGAAGAAGCGCTCGCGTGCTGCCAGAGAATTGATCCCAAGCGGCGGCTGGAGAAGTTTTTCCAAGCATTTGGCGTTGGGCTGCCCAACACTCCGAACTGGCGCGTGGCGGACGTGGGGGATGGCGCGGCTATACGCCGAACAGCCTCCAACAATAAAATGCACTTCGGAGTTGCCGACTCGCGAAGAAAGCGTGCGCGCGCTATGACCACGCTGGTTACCGGAGCCGCAGGATTTCTGGGCAGCCACGTGGCGCGTCAATTAGTCGCACGGGGAGAAACTGTGCGCGTGTTGGTCCGCGCTTCCAGTTCAAATCGCGCCATTGCGGATTTGCCGCTGGAATACGTCACGGGCGATCTGCGCGATCAATCTTCGCTGGAACGCGCCATGCAGGGCGTGCAGCAAGTTTTTCATGTGGCCGCCGACTACCGGCTGTGGGCCAAAAATCCGCAGGACATTTACGATTCGAATGTCGGCGGCACGAAGAATTTGCTGGCAGCCGCAAAGCACGCCGGCGATCGAACGGCTGATCTACACCAGCACGGTCGCGACCATCGCGGTCGATCGCCCGGCGCTGCCCAACGAATTCACCGATTCCAAGCTCGAAGAAATGATCGGGCACTACAAGCGCTCCAAGTGGATGGCGGAGCAAGAAGTCTTGCGCGCCGCGAAAGATGGTTTTCCTGCGGTTGTCGCGATGCCCACAACGCCGGTAGGTCCGTGGGATTGGAAGCCGACGCCTACGGGAAAAATCATTGTGGATTTTCTGAATGGCAAAATGCCCGGCTACGTGGAAACCGGTTTGAATTTTGTGGGTGTGGAAGACTGCGCGGCAGGTCATTTGCTGGTGGCCGAAAAAGGGCAAAATTGGCGAGCGCTACTTGTTAGGCGCGGAAAATCTCACGCTGAAACAGGTTTTGGATCTGCTCGCCAAGCGTTACCGGACTGCCGGCTCCCAGCTTCAAAATTCCGCACGCGCGTGGCGCTTGGGTGTAGCCTATGCGGAGACGGCCTTTTCGCGATTGATTGGGCGCGAGCCGCAGATTCCGGTGGAAGGCGTAAAAATTGCGCAGCATCTGATGTTCGTGGATTGCGCGCGCGCGCAACGGGAATTGGGATTTCAGACCGAGCCAGTGGCTGCCGCCTTCGGGCGCGCGGTGCGCTGGTACGAGAAAAATGGCTATATCAGCGAGCGGCGCATCAAACGCATGGCGCACGCGGTCGCTGCGTGAGTTTATAAGATTGCGATGAAAGTTCTGGTCACATACGCGGTGGAAGCCGAATTCGCGCCCTGGCGCCGGCTGCGTGATCTGGAAAAAGTTCACATCGGCGGCGTGGAAGTTCAGCGGGCGAACGTTGGGCGAGCGGCGGTTGATTTTCTGGTCACCGGAATGGGAGCGGCCAATGCGCGGCGCGCCGCGGAAGCGGTTATCTCCAAGGACTATTCATTCTGCATTGTGGCGGGGTTTGCCGGAGCGTTGAAATCGTCCGTCAAGATCGGTGATGTTTTTGCCGCGAAAAAAGTTATGAATGATGGTGCTGGCGGTACCGCAGTTTGTGCGCAGAATCTCTGGACACGGGCTTTTGCTGACGGCGCGAAATCTGTCGAGACGCTGTTGACCGCCGATCATGTAGTCAGCACCGCGGAAGAAAAAGCGCGACTGGCTCCTTTCGGGGAAGCCGTGGACATGGAAAGTTTCGCGATACTAACCGTGGCGCGTTCCAAGAATGTTTCTGCGTTGGTGGTGCGGGTGATTTCGGATTCCTTCGATCAGCGATATGCCGGTGGACATCGACACCATGGTTGACGATGAGGGCAATGTGCGAATTGGCGGCGTGGTTCGTTACGTCGCGCGCCACCCGCTGGTGATCCCTGCGCTGGTGCGACTCGGCCGCGACAGCAAAACGGCCGCCGAGGCGCTCACCCACTTTCTCGAAGCGCACATTAAAAAATTATCTTTCGCGACGCACGGCTGGCCGCCACCTGAATTGCAGGAAGTGGCGGCTTCATGAGCGGCACCGGCGCGATGGTACATTCAGTCAAAGCCCTGGGTCCTGTGCCGAAAACCATGCACGCGGGCGTTTATCGCGAAAAGGGCATCGTGCGCGTCGAAGAAGTTCCCGTCCCCGACGTCGGCGACGGCGAAGTGCTGATCAAAGTTGCGGCCTGCGGCATCTGCGGGACCGACATCAAAAAAATCTTCCAGGCGTACGTAAATCCGCCGCAAATTCTGGGTCACGAATTGGCGGGCACAGTCGTCGCCGTCGGCCCCGGCGTAACCAAATGGAAGTTGGGCGACCGGGTGATGAGCTTTCATCACGTCCCCTGCGGCAATTGTTTTTATTGCGAACGCCGCCTTTTTTCGCAGTGCAAGCAATACAAATCCACAGGCCTGACCGGCGGGTTCACCCCAAACGGCGGCGGCTTCGGCGAATACGTGAAAGCCATGCCCTGGGTTGCGGAGCGCGGCATCGTAGCGCTGCCCGACAACGTCATCCTTCGAAGAAGCCACCTTCATCGAGCCCATCAACACCATCGTCAAAGCGGTGCAAAAAGCTCGCGTCGCCGACGGCGAAACGGTGCTGGTGCTGGGCTGCGGACCCATCGGCTTGCAACTCCTGATGGTCGCCAAGCTCCAGGGCGCCAGACTTTACACCAGCGATCCCATGGCCGTGCGGCGGGCCAAGAGCCTTACGCTGGGAGCACAAGAGTCGTTTGACGCAAACACTGGTGGTAAGCTGGTAGAAGAAATCAAGGCCCGCACTGAGGGGCGCGGTGCCGACGTGGTTCTGGTGGCGGTGGCGCATCCGGCGGTGGTTGCCGACGCGCTGGCAGCGGCCAGGCCCGGCGGACGAATTCTCCTCTTCGCAGCCAACGACCCGGTAACCAGAATCGAGTTTCCCGCTGCCGAAGTGGGCATCGACGAAAAAGAAATTCTGGGCAGCTATAGCGCGGCGGCAGACATCCAAGACAGTGCCGCTGACTTGATACTGAGGAAGCAGCTTCCGGTTATGGACATCGTGACGCATCGTTTTCCGCTGGCCAGAATCCAAGAAGGATTGGAATTGGCAGCGCGTCCGACGGTAGAATCCCTTAAGGTATTGATTACCCACGAATGAGAACGACATCTACAAGAAGAGCGGAGACAGGTGCAGACTTGAAAACCGCCGCGGCATGGATCGCGGTTCCCGCAAAGATGAACGCCGCCGTGCTGTACGGCAGCGAAGATCTGCGCGTGGAGTTGATCGATGTGCCGGCGCTGTCTGCCGATGAAGTACTGATTCGCGTGCGCCTGGCGCTGACCGATGGCACCGACCTGAAAGTTTGGAAGCGCGGGTATCACGCCAAAATGATTCAGACCCCCGCGGTTTTCGGCCACGAAGTGGTGGGCGAAATTGCCGCTGTAGGCAAGCGGGTGGATGCGCGCTGGCAGATCGGCATGCGCGTGGTCGCCGCGAATTCCGCGCCTTGCCTGCGTTGCTTATCATTGCCGCCGCGGGCAGGAAAATCTCTGCGAGGATTTGCTCTTCAACAATGGCGCGTACGCGGAGTACATGCGCATACCCGGCCGCATCGCCACGGAAAATATGCTGGAAGTGCCGGACTCGGTGGATGACGCCAGCGCGGCGCTGGCCGAGCCGCTGGCCTGTGTGCTGCGTGGCATTCACGAAATGGAATTGCGCGACCGGCGACACCGCCGCGGTAATTGGCTGCGGGCCGATCGGGCTTGAAATTTGTGCGCATGCTGTCGCGGCGCGGAGTGCGTGTGATCGCGCTGGCGCGGCGCGCAGGCTTCTCTGGAAGTCGCCAAGCGCCTCGGCGCAGCGGCGACTATTAACGTCAACGAAACCACAGACCTGGTCGCGGCGGTGCGAGCATTGACCGAAGACCAGCGCGGCCCCGACGCCGTGGTGGAAGCCGCGGGGAATCCCGTTACCTGGAAGCAGGCGCTGGACATGGTGCGGCGCGGCGGCGTAGTGAATTTCTTCAGCGGACTTGCCCAGCGGCACGCACGTGGAAATCGAGCCGGCGGCAATTCACTATTCGGAAATCAAATTGATTTCGCCTTTTCACCACACTCCGCGATTCATTCGCGAAGCGCTCGAAGCCATTCGGCGCGGCGACATTTCCGCCCACGATTTCGTCACCGAGGAAATTCGCCTCGAAGATTTGCCGCAAGCCTTCGAGCGCATGCAGGCGCGCAGCGGCCAGATCAAGCTGGCCGTCCGGCCGTAATCGAATTTGTACCCTTTCCGTGACGTTGCGGAATCGTTCGGCTCCGTCATCGCGAGGTCTGTGCTCGCTGAATGCTGCGTCCCCACGAACTGCAAATCGCCGAACGAGCGCCCGGCGCCGGGTTGTTCGCTGGAAGAAGCCCAGAAATACACGCGCTGGCTGGCCACCCACCACTACGAAAATTTCAACGTAGCTTCCTGGCTGCTGCCCGCCGATCTGCACCAGCATTTCTACAATCTCTACGCGTATTGCCGCTGGGCTGACGATCTCGGCGACGAAATTCCGGACAGAAATCGCGCTCTGGCAGCTGCTGAACTGGTGGGAACAGGGAATTGAACGCCTGCTACGACGGGCGTCCCTCTCATCCCGTGTTCATCGCGCTGCGCGAAACCGTCGTCGCAAAAGATATTCCCGAGCAGCTCTTCGCCGATTTGTTAAAAGCCTTTCGCCAGGATCAAACGGTCAAGCGCTACGCACACTTGGGCGACGCTCCTCGACTACTGCGTGTACTCCGCGAATCCGGTGGGCCGCCTGGTGCTTTATCTTTGCGGCTACCGCGACGAAGAGCGCCAGCGGCTTTCTGACGCCACCTGCACCGCTCTGCAACTCGCCAATTTCTGGCAGGACGTTTCGCGCGATATGGAAAAGGGCCGCATCTACATCCCGCTCGACGTGGCTGCCGCTCATGGCGTGACCGAAAAAGACATTCTCGAGCGGCGCTTCGATGAACAATATATCGCGCTGATGAAAGATTTGATCGCCAGGACGCGTGAATTGTTCGCGCAAGGCGCGCCGCTGGCAAAAATGGTCGATGCGCGCCTCAGCGTGGACCTCGAACTCTTCAGCAAAGGCGGCATCGCGGTCCTCGATGCCATCGAAGCCATGGGTTACGACACGCTGCACCGCCGGCCGTCCATCAGCAAAGGTAAGCAAGTGCGTTTGCTGGGCCGTGCTTTGGTCGACGCGCGCGATTGCCAGAAATCACAAAGCTGACGACGCTGCAAATTCCGACACGCGGTCGGATCGCGGTACGAGCACTCCTACGAAGAATGCCAGCAGCATCGTCAAAGCCGCGCACAGCAATTTTTATTACGCGTTTTTTCTCCTGCCCAAACCCAAGCGCGACGCGCTCACCGCTCTCTATGCCTTCATGCGCCTGGTCGATGACGTCGCCGACGAAGGCGACAATGTCGCCGACAAGCAGCGCGGCCTGGCCAAATGGCGCGCCGCTTTTGACAGCGCCGTTACACGCCAGCGCATCCACGATTCGGCCGCTATCGTCACCCAGTCGGCGCATCGGTTCTGCCCGCGCTCGTCGACACCATGCAGCGCTACAAATGCCCTCGCGCTACCTGCACGATTTAATCTCCGGCGCGGAAATGGATTTGACGGTACAGACCTATCCCACTTTTGAACGGCTGAAGGAATATTGTTATCGCGTCGCTGGAACTGTCGGCCTCACCTGCACGCACGTTTTCGGATTTCGCGATTCGCGCGCGCTGGACCTCGCGGAAAAACTGGGACTGGCGTTTCAGCTTACCAACATCATTCGCGACGTGCATGAGGACTATCAATCTGGGCCGCGTCTATCTCCCGGAGGAAGATCTGGCGCGCTACGGCGTGTCGGCCGCCGATTTCGGTTTGCGCGCACGCCACGCTCGGCGTGCGCGAGTTGCTGCGTTTCGAAGCCGAACGCGCCTGGCATATTCTATGAACAAGGCGCCGAACTGCTGAACCTGATCGACGAAGACAGCCGCGGCACGCTGTGGCTGCTGGCGCACACCTACAGCGCGTTGCTGGCGCGCATCGAAGTCGCAGGATTTTGCCGTGTTCGGGGAACGCGTGCGACTTTCGCGCGCGGAAAAAATGGTGTTCATTGCCAAGGCGCGCTTCGGGCGCCTGACGGAAGAGAATATTATTGAAAAGCGCGATCGTGATCGGCGGCGGACTGGCGGGACTGGCGTGCGGCGTCGCGCTGGCTGAAGCAGGCTGGCGCGTACGGCTGTTCGAACAGAAACCTTTTCTTGGCGGCCGCGCCACCTCCTACGTTTTACCCAATGGCGAACACGTCGATAATTGCCAGCACGTAACGCTCGGCTGCTGCACCAACCTCGCCGATTTCTATCGCCGCGTCGGCTCCGCCGACAAAATCAAATTTTTCGACAAGCTGGTCTTTCTCGATCCGCAGGGACGCCGCGGAACGATGAAAGCCGGCATCCTGCCCGCTCCTTTTCACATGACCGGGTCGTTTCTGACCTTCGCGCCGTTGACACTGGGCGACAAATTGTCCATCGCGCGCGCCATGCTGGATATTCTGGCGGCCAAGGGTAAGACCGCGGGATCTTAGATGAGGCCGGCGGCATCTCCATGCTGGAATGGCTGCGCCGGCGCGGGCAGACGACCGGCGCGATCGAGCGATTCTGGCGCGTCGTGCTGGTCAGCGCGCTCGACGAAGAGCTGGATCGTACTGACGCGCGCTATGGCGTGGATGTTTTCTGGAAAGCGTTTCTCATGAACAGCACCGGCTACCGCATGGGCGTGCCCGTCGTTCCGCTGGCGGATCTTTACGCAGGGCTGCAAAGCCGCCATCGAAACGCGCGGCGGGGAAGTGCATCTGCGGGCCCCGGTGCGAGCCTTGAAAGTAGACGGCACCAAAATCAAGTCGCGTGCAATTCGATGGCGGCAGGGAAGAGTCAGCGGACGCCTATGTTTTCGCCGTGCCGCACGACACGCTCTTCGAGTTGATGCCCGAAAGTATTCGGCGAGCCGAGCCGTCGCTCGGGAATCTCAGCAAAATTAAAACCGCGCCCATCACCGGCGTCCATTTCTGGTTCGACCGCGTGGTGATGGACGAACCGTTCGTCACTCTGCTCGACACCAACACGCAATGGATTTTCAATAAATCGCAACTCTACGGGCAGTCGAGCGGGGACGCTACATCAGGAGCAATATCTGCAGATGGTCATCAGCGCTTCCTACGACCTGCTGAAAAAATCGCGCCAGGAAATTATCGATCTCTGTCTGCGGGAAGTTCGCCAGGCCTTGCCGCGCGCGCAAGAAGCGCAATTGATGAAGGCCACGGTGATCAAAGAAGCCGCCGCCACTTTTTCTCCGCAACCAGGCGTGGACCGCTGGCGGCCAAAACAACAAACCAAAGTCGCCGGGCTTGTTCTTCGCCGGCGATTGGACCGCGACCGGCTGGCCCGCCACCATGGAAGGCGCCGTCCGCAGCGGCTATCTGGCCGCGGAAGCTGCGCTGCTGGCGGCGGGAACGCCACAGAAATTTTTGCAGCCCGACTTGGCCCCTAGCGGGCTGGTTTCGACTGTGGGTTGGTAAGCGGTACGACTAAAATAAATCTCGCAAGCGGCCACGGTTCCGCACGTAAGCCCGGATTTTCCATCCCTACCATCCCCGGCTGCACAAATCTGAGGCGGGCCACCCGGCCCGCAACTTCAACTGTCAAACATTCCCAGGCAGCGTTCAAAATTCGTCAGGGTTTCGCAGTTTTTATCGATTAACGTATAGGCGGTGTGATTCAGTTCCTTGAACTCTTCATAGGCACTGCGCGATGCCCAGAAATCCAGCGTGATGTATTTGCCAGGCTGCGCCGGATCGCGCAGCAAGCGGGTCTCGAGAAAATTTGGATCGGTGCGAAACAGTCGAGCCCACTCGCCCTCTGCTCCATAGACTGTTTCAAAGCGCGCCTCACACCCAGACTTGACTTCGAACTCCCAGAGGGCTAAAAACATAGAGGTCCCATCTTCTGCTCCCCGGCCATAAGCACTCTGCAACGAACTTCTTGGGAAACATCGCGCAGGCCGGCCGAGTGTAGCAATCCGAGTGGATTCTAGCCAAGTTGTTGTGCGCCAATTAGCGCCCAGCGGCAGGTTTACGTTAGCAGTAGTCCGCGCAGATGGGCGGACGGAGGCGTTTGTGGATCGCAAGTACAGCCACCGCGGGTATCGCGACGCGGAAAAAGATAAAAAAGAAAAAGTTCATCACGACCGCAAGCCGCCTTCCGGAGGTCCCGCGAGGCGCCGATCAATTCGGCCCGCGAACGCCGCGCATGGTAGGCACGGTAACACGCGGCCGATGCGCCAACTGCGGCGCAGTTCTCACTCCCGGCTTCGATCCCAATGGAACTTGCCCGAAGTGCCAATTCGAATTACATTCCTGCAAGCAATGCCGCTTTTTTGACTCCGGCGTGCAGTTTGAATGCACGCAGCCGATTCCCGAGCGCATTACGCCTAAGGACGCTAAAAACAATTGCACGTTTTATGAATTTCGAATGACCATCGAGAAGGATACCGCGCCGACTTCCTATTCGCAGCCCTCCACGGCTACGTCGCCGCCACCTTCACCGTCCCGTCCTACTGATGCGCGGCAAGCGTTCGAAAACCTCTTCAAAAAGATGTAACTTCTGCTGTGATTCTGGATGTAACTCTGCTGCGCGCTTCCCACTTAATCAAAATCAATCTAGCCGTTATTTCGGCAACAGCGCTTTTGCAGCGCTTTGGCCGTCGTGTGCACGCAAGCGGTCTCGTTCTTTCTGATAACGAGCCAGGGATTTTTCGATCACCGTTATAGCTGCATAGGCCGGGCGAATATCTTCCACCTGCACCTGCTTGCCTTCGAGTTGTTTGTAGTCGGAGAAAAACCGCTTCAGCACCAACAGGCGATGTGGCGGCAAATCGCGCGCCTCCACGTAGCTATTGAACTCCGGGTCGCCAGTGGCCACAGCGATCACTTTGTCGTCGCTGGCGCCGGAATCCACCATGGTCATCAGACCGATGGCGCGCGCCTGGATCAATGCGAGCGGTTGCACCGCTTCCTGGCAGAGCACCAGCACGTCGAGAGGATCGTTGTCCTCCGCGTAGGTTTGCGGGATGAAGCCGTAGTTCGCCGGGTAATAAACGGCCGAGTGGATGATGCGATCGACCTTGAGCAGGCCGCTGGTCTTGTCCAGCTCGTACTTCACGTTGGAACCCAGCGGAATCTCAATCACCGCCTGAAAATCGCGCGGTAAATCTTTGCCCGGAGAAACGTCATGCCATGCATGCAGCATCGAAAGCCTCTTTCTTGAGTATCGCTTTAACTGCGGAGTTTTTGCGGAGCGAAATTCAGGCTCGCGCCTTGTCAATCATCTCGTTCCAGACGCCTTTGCTTTTCAAGATGAGCTCGACCACTTCGCGAGCAGCCCCTTTGCCGCCGATGGACCGCGTCACGTGGTGCGCGATGCGTTTCACTTCAGGAGCCGCATCGCCCACGGCCACTGCCAGACCCACGCGCTTCATGATGGTGATGTCGGGCAGATCGTCGCCCAGATAAGCCACCATGGCTTCCGTGGCGCCAGTTTTTTTCAAGATTTCTTCGAAGGCGGCGATTTTGTGCGGCTGGTGCTCGTAAACAAATTCGATGCTCAGTTCTTTGGCGCGGCGCTGCAGTGCTGCGCTACCACGCCCGGTGATCACGCCGGTACGGATGCCGGCCGTATGCGCCAGGCTCAGGCCTTGGCCGTCGTGGGCATCAAATGTTTTTATTTCCTGCGCTGAACCGTCTGGCATGGAGAGCAGCGTCACGCTGCCGTCGGTGATGGTGCCGTCCACATCCATCAGGAAGACCGTAATCGCTTTCGCGCGTTTTTTTACGCTCGCGGATACCGCGCTGGCCCATTCTTTATTGCTCGCTTTAGCCAATTCGAATCCCTTCAGATCGAAAATTTATTGCCGCCGCTATTTACATCAACTCCAGCGTCCACAAGTCGTGGAGGTGAACTACGCCGAGAACGGCCTCACTGTCATCCACCACCACGATGGAAGTAATTTTGCGCTTCTCCATGAGGTTGAGCGCTTCGCTGGCCAGCAAGTGCGGGCCAATGGTTTGCGCTCCGCGAGTCATGCAGGAGCCCGCATTCATCTCTAATGTGGCGCCGCGATGTTTTTCCATCAGGCGCCGCAAATCTCCGTCAGTCAGAATTCCGGCCAGGCGCCCGTCCGGCTCCGTCACGGTGGTCATGCCCAGCCCTTTTTTGCTCATTTCGTGAAACACGTCGGGCATGGGAGTGTCCAGCGCCACGCGCGGCAACGCGTCGCCGGCGTGCATTAAATGCTCCACGCGCAATAACTTATTTCCGAGCCGGCCGGCAGGGTGGAGCGCCGCAAAATCGTCGTGGCGAAATCCGCGGCGTTCGAGCAGAGCGACGGCCAATGCATCGCCGACAGCCATGGCCACGGTGGTGCTGGCCGTGGGCGCGAGATTAAGAGAGCACGCTTCTTCTTTTACGCTGACGTCGAGGACCACGTCACTGGCTTCCGCCATTGTGGAATCTGTTTTGCCGGTCAGCGTGACCAGCGGCATTTCCAGGCGCTTCAGCGCTTCCAGCAGACGCACAATCTCTTCGGTCTCGCCGCCGTAGGAAACGGCCAGGAGGGCGTCGCCGCGCGCGAGCATGCCCAGGTCGCCGTGGAGTGCTTCGGCGGGATGCAAAAAAAACGAGGGCGTGCCGGTGCTGGAAAGCGTGGCGGAAATTTTTCGCCCGATCAGTCCCGACTTGCCCATGCCGCTAACGACCACGCGCCCTTTGCAGGCGAACAAAACGTTCACGGCGCGCTCGAAGCTGCCGTCGAGGCGCGCAAGAACGTCTTCGATGGCTTGGGCCTCGATTTTCAGGACGCGACGAGCGCAGTCGAGGCTCATGGCATACTCCAGGTGCGCACCAACTCCGCGACCTGCTTCAATTTCTTCAACAGCGGAGGAAGTTGCGACAACGGCAGGGCGTTCGCACCATCAGAAAGCGCGGCGCTGGGATTGTCGTGGGTTTCCAGAAAAATTCCGTCCACGCCGGCGGCCACGCCCGCGCGCGCCAGAGTCTCGATAAATTCAGGTTGCCCTCCGCTTGCGTGTCCTTGTGCGCCCGGCAACTGCAACGAGTGGGTGACGTCGTAGACGACGGGATATCCAAATTTGCGCATCACTGGAAATGCGCGCATGTCCACCACCAGGTTGTTGTAGCCAAAAGACGCGCCGCGCTCGGTCAAGATTATTTTGTGCTTGCCCACGGCGGAAACTTTCTCCACCACGTTGCTCATGTCCCAGGGAGAAAGAAACTGGGCTTTCTTTACATTAATAATGCGGCCGGTTTTCGCCGCGGCCACCAGCAGATCGGTCTGGCGCGACAAAAACGCGGGGATTTGCAGGACGTCGCAAACTTCGGCGGCCGGTGCTGCCTGCGCGCTTTCGTGTATGTCGGAGAGGACCGGCAACGAAAAATCCTTTTTGATTTTTGCCAGGACTCGCAGACCTTCCGTCAGACCCGGGCCGCGAAAGGATTTCAGCGAAGAACGATTGGCCTTATCGAAGGAGGCTTTGAAGATGTAGGGAACGCCGCAATCGCAGGCGATGCGCGCAATCTTTTCCGCCATGCTGCAAGCATGGGACTCGCTCTCAATCACGCAAGGCCCGGCGATCAAAAATAACGGATTATTGCCACCCAAGCGCAATGCGCCAAGAGCAATTTCGCGGACCGGATGTATTTCAGGTGTCAGCGCCATGCGGAACATTGAAGATAACACGAAGGCCGCAGCGCACGTCAGTTGGATGAATCCGGAGGCGCCAACGCTGTCAGGTGAAGCACTCGCGTGCTCGAACTGTTTTCGAATCGTACGCGAAACGCCAGGGCAGATGAGGCTAACCGAATCCTCTCTACCCTTGCTTACCTAGGGAAGGCCTGGTACTCTCCCCTAGGAAACCTATATGACTAAGCCAAACGATCTTGTCCTCGGCACCCTGGATTTACTGCTGCTCAAAATCCTGGCGCTGGAGCCGCTTCATGGGTGGGCCATCAGTCAGCGCCTGAAGTCCATTTCGAGAGAGGTGCTTCAAGTCAGCGAAGGGTCGCTGTACCCGGCGCTGCACAAACTGGAACAGGAAGGCTGGATCACTGCGGAGTGGAAGCAGACGGAAAACAATCGGCGCGCGAAGTTTTATTCGCTGACGCGACTTGGCCGCAAGCAACTGGAATCGCAGACCGCGAAGTGGGAGCGGTTGTCGGCGGCCGTGTCGCGGGTTATTCGCCTTTCAGAAATCTAGGGGCAAAATATGCGCATAGAGCACTGGTGGTTTACCGCGCGATTGCGGCTGAAGTCCTTGCTTCGCGGCAAGCTGGTGGAAGAAGAGTTGAATGACGAGCTGCGGTTTCACGTGGAGCAAAAAATCGCTGAAGGAATCGCCCGGGGACTTTCGCCGGCCGAAGCACGCTACGCCGCGATGCGCGCAATGGACGGGTTGGAGCAACGCAAGGAGCAGATCCGTGATACGCGGCATGTGAACTGGTTGAAGGATTTTGTTGATGATGTGCGTTACGCGGGACGCAGCCTGCGGCGCACGCCGGGGTTGACTGTTTTCGTGGTGATCACCCTGGCGATGGGTATCGGAATGACCGCAACACCGATCAGCATGGTGGATGCGTTGGTTTTCCGGCCTTACCCGGTGCCGCAGCCGGGCAGGGTCATCAACCTGGTGAGTACCTCGCGGGACAACAGCTACGATCTTTTCTCATACCGCGAATATCTGGAACTGCGCGACAAAACCCAGAGTTATGACGGTGTGGTGGCCAACGCGGCCATGAGCGCGGTGGGTTTCAGCGCCGAACCGCACGCCACGCCGCGGGTGCGTGCCGGCATGATGGTTTCCGGCAATTATTTTCAAGTTCTCGGTGTGCAGCCGCAACTGGGACGAGTTTTTCGGCCGGATGAAGACCAAGTGCCCGGCCGCGATGCGGTTGTGGTTCTGGGGCCGGACTTCTGGAAGCGTGAATTCGCCAATGATCCAGAGGTCATCGGCAGGTCCGTACGCCTGAACGGCACGGACTTCACGGTAGTTGGCGTGATGCCGGAATCTTTTCCGGGGATGCAGATATTTCTGCGTCCGGATTTTTACATGCCGCTGGCCATGGCGCGAATATTTTCGACCAATCCACAAAAGCAATTTTTCGAAGACCGCGACGACCGCGAACTAAGTGTGAAAAGCCGCCTGAAACCGGGGGTGACTTTGCAGCAGGCCGGCAGCGAACTGGCCGTTCTGGCGCAGGATTTCGAGCGTGAGTATCCGCAGTTCAACCGCAATCGCGGAGCGGCCACACGTACGCACTTTGAAATGCGCACGCAGGACAACGACGTCAACTGGAAATTCAGCGTTATCTTTACGGTGCTGGCCATCGCCGTGTTGCTGGTGGCCTGCACCAACGTGGCGGGACTTTTGTTGAGCCGCGCGCGAACGCGTACCCGGGAAATTGCTGTGCGCCTGGCCCTTGGCGCGGGACGTTTCCGGCTAGTTCGCCTGCTGTTAACCGAAAGCCTGATCCTCGCATGCCTGGGCGGGCTAGGGGGCGTGGCGGTGGGCTACGGCGGCATAAAGTTTATGCACACTTTCCAGATTCCCACCGAGTTGCCGGTCACAATTCCATTTCGCATGGACACACGCGTATTGCTGGTTAGTATCGTGTTGTCGGTTCTGAGCGCCATCATCTGCGGGCTGGTGCCGGCATTGCAAACCACGCGCACGGACCTGGTGAATGGGCTCAAGTCCGCCGACGTGGACACGCCCGGGCGCAAACGCTTGTGGGGCCGCAATGTCCTGGTGGTAGCGCAAGTATCCGTGTCTTTGTTGCTGCTCACGGCCACATTTCTGATGTTCCGGGGTTTTCAGCGGACGGTCGGGGTGGGCACCGCTTTTGCCAAGGATCATCTGCTGATGGCCAGGTTTGACCCGCGCCTGGTGCAGTACAACGCCCCGCAGACAGCGCAATTTTACAAAGTCCTGGCCGAACGCATGCGGGCCACGCCCGGAGTTCGCAGCGCCGCGCTTACGCAGAATCCGCCGCTGGCCATTGATGAATTCGAGGCGATGGCCTTCGTACCAGAAGGTTTTCAGATGCCGCCCGATCGCGAAAATTTCAGTACCACTATGGATTCCGTTGACGAAGGGTATTTCACGACAATGGGAATCCCCATTTTGCGGGGCCGCGGGTTTCTAGTTTCTGACACAGTCGATGCGCCGCGCGTCGTAGTGGTGAACGAGCAATTCGTGAAACATTATTGGCCGGGCGCGGACGCGTTAGGGAAACACATCAGGCTGAACAACAGCACTGGTGCAAGCGTGGAAATCGTGGGCGTAGCTGCCACGATCAAGTATCGCAATCCCGGCGAGTCGCCGACGGATTTCGTATACCTGCCGCAGACGCAGCATCCTGTGGCGCGCATGGTTTTACTGCTGCGCACGGAAGGCGACCCATTGCAGATGGTCAATCCGGTGAAGGAAGTGGTGCGCGCGCTGGACGCCAATATGCCGATGCTGGAGACGCGCACGTACGAGGATTTGTATCGCTATCACACCGTGGAAGGCCCGCGAGTCGCGGTGGAACTGGTCGGCACCATGGGAGTGGTCGGCCTGGTGCTTGCCGTGGCAGGTTTGTATGGGCTGGTGGCTTACAACGTCAGCCGGCGAACGCGCGAGATCGGGATTCGCATGGCTATCGGCGCGGCGCGCTCAGATGTATTGCGGATGGTATTGAGCAAGGGCCTGTTGCTGGTCAGTATCGGGACGGTGATCGGATCGGCGATGGGTTTCGGCGTCGAACACGTGATGAATGCGGCGCTGTTCAATGCCGGAGGAGTAGACGTCGTCGCGTACCTGGTCATCGTGCCGGCGATGTTTGCGGTCACGGTACTGGCGGCTTACATACCAGCGCGCCGAGCTTCACGCATCGCGCCGACGCAGGCGCTGCGCTACGAGTAGACACGACAACGCCGGCGCAGAAAACGGGGCGCCGGCGTCAGAGATGCTTCGCACAAAGTTGCGGATTTTACGGGTGGCCAGCAACAATCAGCTTATGAATCAGGTTTGAGAAGCCCTGTACGAACGGCTGCCCACCACTCAGTAGGTTGTCCCTAGTCTGAAAATCGGCGTGCACATCCGGATACACGCCAATGTTTTCGAGATACGGCGCGCTGGGGAAGCCGGGTGTGTTCACGTTGTGATTGCGAACGCCCAATGAGAGAGTGACGCGCGTGGCGCCTTCAGCGTAAGGCGCGGTGTCAAAGCTGACCACGTTGCCGCCGCCGCCGTCGGAGCGGGTGCCGTAGACGGTGACGCGGTTGGCATCCTGCAAGGTCGCACCAAAAAATTCCGCAGCCGACAAAGTGAAGTTATTGGTCAGCACCACGATGGGCTTTTTATATGCGATGTTGCTGCCGTTGGCGTCGGTGGCCGGCGGATACTTTGCGCCGCCAGTGAGGAAGCAAGCTGCCGGAGAAAGCCCATCGATGGGGGGAGTGAGCCCGCGTTCCTGTCCGAGGGCCTGCTGCACCTGTTGGAGCGCGTCGGCAAGGGTATTGATGGTTTCCTGAGAGGCGCCGGCGAACTCCGCGTCAATCAGGGCGATTTCGAAATCTTCGATCCACGATTGCGTCGCGCGTACTTGCACGCGCAAGGGCTGGAAGGTCTGGGGGATGAGCGCTTGCGCCAGCAGATTAACGTAGCAGCCGTCGCCGCCACCGTTGCTCATGATATCTACGACAAGGCCGTCGGTGTGATGCTGGAAGAAAACCGCTTCGCTTTGAAACTGAGCGACGGCATTTTCTTCGCTGAGGGGTTCAAAGCTGGGAATGCGGATGAACCCGATGGTTTTGTTGCCGACCGGGAAGGTACCGCTCAAGAACTCGTCGGCGGCACCGCCTCCGAGGCGAAGCTGGAATCCAGGCGGAGGATTGAACAGCGGCGCGAAGGAGCCAAACGGTTCGAGACCGCCGGCGAGCACGTGATCGGCGTGCAAGGCGGAGTATTGGCGGAGCCGGCGGCGCGGGGCTGGAGTGCCGGGCACGGTGGAAACGACGGCCGTGCGGTTGGCGCGGGCGAGAGGTACGCCATTCCAGGCGTGCCAGGGATTATTCACCATCGCCGCGCGCTCTTTCATGGAACGCAAGGTGACAGATTTAGGCGCTGCAAACTTTGACATGGAGCTGAAGCCCCGGGGATTGGGCACCGGACCTTCTTCAAGCAAGGGCAAGAAAATCGTTTGCCACGGAATGGAGTACTTGGCGGTTTTGCCATGGCTGCGTATGACGACGTCGGCAAAATCACCGGGTTGGATCCTGCTGGCGTAGGTGTACCAGCCCTGGTAACGGTCCAGGGTGGTGGCGACGGCTAGGCGGTCGCGGCTTACGTGATTGCCATTGCCGTTCACCGAGTACGGGCCGAGCACATTAATCCACGTGCCCATATCGATGCCATTCACGGAGACCAGTTCATCGCCGATCCCGAACGGGAAGGTGGTGGGGTCGAGCGCGTTGTTGTCCACGAAATCTATGAGTACCCGGCCATCGTAAATGTCCGCAGTCATGGGCAGGAAAGCCTCATATACGGAGGGCAAAGTAAATTCGTCGTGCGAATCATGCAGACTGGCGACGTATTTCAGGCACACATCGTAGAAAGCCAGATCGTTGCGGCTGTCGCGCACTTCATCCAGCCACGGCGCAATGCGCAACAGGTCAAATCCCACCGCTTCCTTTTTCCATTCGTAGGGCCCGTAGTTTTTGTCATACAACCCCACCAGGGCTTTAAAGTCTGTAACTTTTTGCTCCGTGGTCAGTTGCGCGAAACAACCAGGCGCACATACCAGGAACGCGATGACGCAGATCACTTTTTTCATAACGGGTCTCCGAGGGAACACCAAAAATTGATGGAAGCCTGTATACCTCCTGGTAACGGGAAAAACAAGGGTATCCTGCAAATTAATAAATCCGTCGTCGGTGCGAAACGCCGGCGTGGGCCGAAAGCAGCCCCGCGAGTGAACCTGTTGATGTATCCTCGTTCGCGCAATCCATCGAGGAGAAATTTCCATGGCGCGTCGCAACGTATTTTTGTGCGTGGTGCTGTTCGTGTTGGCGTTTACGCTGCCATCCATGTCCGACGAAAAATCTGGAGAGCGGCAGAATCTGCTGGGTTATAGCGCCGAGCATTCATCGCCGGAGCGCGAGACGGAAAAGAAATTTCAGGAGGCGGTGGCAGCGGCGAACATTCGCGAAAACATGCGGCGGCTGAGCGCGCGTCCGCACCACGTGGGCTCGCCTTACGACAAAGACAATGCCGAATGGCTGCTGGCGAAATTCAAGGAATACGGGTTTGAGGCAAAAATCGAAACTTTCTCAGTGCTTTTTCCCACACCGAAAGAACGCGTCGTGGAATTACTGGAGCCCACTAAATTCAAGGCCAAGCTGCAGGAGCCGGTGCTAGCGGTGGATCCCACATCGAATCAGACCGGCGAGCAATTGCCCACTTACAACGCGTATTCGGCCGACGGTGACGTGACTGCGCCGATCGTTTATGTGAACTTTGGAAATCGCGAAGACTACGAGCAACTGGATCGGCTGAATATTTCCGTGAAGGGCGCCATCGTGATCGCGCGCTATGGTGGAGGCTGGCGGGGCATCAAGCCCAAGGTGGCTGCGGAGCATGGAGCCATCGGCTGCATCATTTATTCTGATCCGCGTGGCGACGGTTTTTACAACGGGGAGGATTATCCCGCGGGTGGCTGGCGGCCGCGGGAAGGGGTGCAACGCGGCAGCGTCATGGATACAGATTATCCCGGCGATCCCTTGACTCCGGGCGTGGGCGCGACCGCAAATGCCAAGCGATTGGCGATCAAGGACGCCAAGACAATTACAAAAATTCCCGTGCTGCCCATTTCTTACGCCGACGCGCTGCCGCTGCTGTCTGCGCTCAAGGGACCGGTGGCTCCGCGCGATTGGCGAGGAGCGCTGGCGGTGACGTACCGCATCGGGCCGGGACCGGCGAAAGTACATTTGAAGGTGATTTCCAATTGGGAAATGAAAGATCTCTACGACGTGATCGCTACGATGCCCGGCTCCGCCGACGGGCAGTGGATCATCCGGGGCAATCATCACGACGCCTGGGTGAACGGCGCGGACGATCCGATTTCCGGACAAGCGGCGATGCTCGAGGAAGCGCGCGTCCTGGGCGATCTGCACCGCGCGGGGTGGAATCCGAAACGCAGCATCATCTATTGCGCTTGGGATGGCGAAGAACCAGGACTGCTCGGTTCAGTGGAATGGGTGGAAACGCATCTCGCGGAATTGCAGCAGCACGCCGCGGTGTACGTCAATTCTGACAGCAATCAGCGTGGCTATCTGTATGCCGGTGGCACGCACGATCTGCAGAGTTTTATCAGCGGCGTGGCGCGCGACATTCAGGATCCCGAAACCAAGCTGACCATTTTTCAGCGCTCGCATCTTGCAGCAATTGCGGGCGCGAAAGACGCACAAGCGCGGGGCACGGCGCGAAAGCGGCTGGACCTGGACGTTCACGCTCTCGGAGATGGCTCAGACTACACCGCGTTTCAGGACTTCGCGGGAATTTCCACGCTGAACCTGGGGTTTGGCGGAGAGGACGACGGTACGCAATATCATTCCGTGTACGACGACTTTTATTGGTATACGCATTTTGCGGATACAGATTTTTCTTATGGACGCGCTTTGGCGCAGACCGCGGGCACCGCGGTGATGCGTCTGGCCGACGCGGATTTTCTGCCGTTCAGCTATGCGCCGCAGGCCGAAGCGATCGCGCAATACGAAACGGAACTTGAAAAGTTGCTGAAAGATCAGCAAGACGAAATCACCGAACGCAATCTGGAATTGCAGGAGGGCGTGTTCAAAGCGACCGCTGACCCGCGCAAAAGCACTTCACCGCCGTCGCACGAAGAAGTCCCGCCGTACATGAATTTTGCGGCCATGAAGAATGCCATCGAAGCCCTGAACGCGAGCTCAGCGCGATATTCAAAAGCGTTGGCGAGTTGGCAGGCCGCGGGTTCGCCGGATATTTCCGCGGAATCGATTGCGGGGCTCAATGCCGATCTGCTGCAGGTTTCCCGGCTGTTTCTGAACGAGAAGGGTTTGCCGGAGCGGCCGTGGTTTAAGAATCAGATTTACGCGCCGGGCGCGTACACGGGATATGGCGCGAAGCCCATTGCGGCGGTGCGGGAATACATGGACGAGAAAAAATGGAAAGAGGCGGAAGGGCAGGTACCGCAGGTGGCGGAGGTGATCGAAAAGGTGGCGCGAGGTGTGGGAAAGGCTGCCGAGGACTTGGAACGGGCGACGCAAAAGCATTGATCATCGGCAGTTTTCACGACGCGGCTCTTTGTCGCGTCCTCATCGTGCGGACGCATAGCAGTCGACCACGCCAGTGTGCAGCGGTTAGATTCCGAAAAAATGTTCTTCCGATTAGAGTTGGTTGTTAGCGGTTTCCGCCACGCGCGTCAGGGCGGTGAGACCACTTTGGGTGATTGCCGTTTCACTTTCAAAACCTTTTCTTGGCCGAGACCCATTTCCGCCGGGTCCGGGCATGACCGTGGTATTGATGAACGACAGGATTTCGTTGACTGCGTCGGGCATTATCGAATGGAGCATGGTTGCCAACTTGGCGGTCGCGCCGAGAATTAATTCCGCGTCACCGTGTATGCACGCGTCTACAATTTTTCTGGCAGCTGTGACCGAGCCGGTAGCAACTCCGGGCAGGGAATCGCTGACGGTGAACCAGGTGTACTCCTTGCGAATCTGCCCGGCGAAGTCCGCGTTCCTGGGGCTGCCAGTGCGCATCAAGCCCGGACACACCGTCGTTACGCGCACATCATCTTTGGCCAGCTCCATGCGCAGCCCCTCGCTGAAACCCACCAGTGCGAACTTGCTGGCGGAATACGGAAGCAGATGCGGCACGGCAATTTTTCCGCCGAGCGATGCGATGTTCACGATGCGCCCGCGTTTGCGCCGCTTCATTCCGTCCATCACCGCGTAAGAAGCATACAGCGGCCCCCAGAAATTCGTGTTCATGGCTTGTTCGTACGATTCAACGCTCTGATTCTCTGCGGGTCCAACGATAATAGTTCCCGCGTTATTCACCAGCACTTCGACGGGACCCAGCAACGATTCAACCTGGAGCACCATGTTTTCCACGTGATCGCGATTGGTCACGTCACACGTTACAGCCAGAAAGTTTTCGTCCATCCACGCAAACTCTGCTAGGGCTTTCTCGAGTTCCGTTTCGTTGCGTGCGCAAATCGCGATACGGGCTCCGTGTTTGGAGAACTCGCGCGTCAGAGCCAGCCCTAACCCCCGCGAACCGCCAGTAATCAGCACGACTTTGCCGGTGAGATTAAGGGCTTGCGCCCGCCGGGTCGCCGCCCTCGCGGCCAAATATCCAAGCGCCGCAACGGATCCAACGCCAATCAGTGTTTTCATATCTCGACGCATGTAGCCCTCAGAAGTTCGAACGGGATTTCTGCTGTAACGGAATTGCTGCCCTGAATGATAGAGGCGCGGACGAGGCCCCTCCCATCGGGTATGAATGGTAGGCGCTACAGTGGTTACCTGAAAGAGCCCACAGTGGCGGCGATGATTTCGGACAGCTAGAATGAGGCCGCAAATTATCTGGCCGTTAATGCGAATGGAGACAGTGTACTCATGACCGACTATCCAAAATTCGATTTAACGGGGCGGGTGGCGCTGGTGACCGGCGCGGCGCGCGGCTTGGGACGGGCGATTTCGCTGGCGCTCGCTCATGCCGGCGCAGATGTAGCTCTGGGTCTGCGCGATAAGAATAGTGCTGGCGATCTGATGCGCGAGATCGACGCGCTGGGCCGGCGCGCGTTGCCGCTGCAAATGGATGTAACGCGGATGGACGAAATCGCGCGGGCACACGAAGAGGTGGAAAGAGAGTTCGGAAAGCTGGACATTCTGGTGAACAATGCCGGTGGCGGGTTTACAAACCTGGCGATCGACGTGCCCGAGTCGGAATTTGACTCCACTATGGACCTCAACGTGAAGTCCACTTTTTTTGCCAGCCAGGCGGCGGCGCGAATTATGATGCGGCACGGCGGCGGATGCATCATCAATATGAGTTCGCAAGCGGGATTTGCCGCGCTTCCCACCGAATCGGTTTACTGCGCGAGCAAAGCGGCGATTTCCCATCTGACGAAATGCCTGGCAGTGGAATGGGGCGCGCACAACATCACTGTCAACGCGGTAGCTCCGACATTTATTAATACGCCGGGAACCGCCGACGCACTCGCCGACCCGGCGTTCCGCGCCGACGTCGTGGAGCGCATCGCGGCGCTGCATCGCGTCGGCGAGCCTATGGAAGTTGCGGGAGCGGTGGTTTTTCTGGCTTCTCCGGCCGCTTCGCTGATCACCGGACAGACTTTGCTGATTGATGGTGGCTGGACAGCCCGGTAATTTCGGACAGCGTAACGCAAAGAAGTGCCGTATATCGCGAAATCAAACTGAATAGTTAATTTGCTGTGGCGCTGGGGGCGGCGCGCAGGGCCGGCGCGTGAGTTTGTTCCGGCTGCGCGATCATCGTGGCCGGGCGCGATTTTTGGCGCTTGTGTTCGAGCGCCGCGCCGATGAATGCGGCGAAGAGCGGATGCGGTTCGAGGGGCTTGGACTTAAATTCCGGATGGAACTGGCAGCCCAGAAACCACGGATGGTCGGGCGCTTCGATAATTTCCACGTAATTTTCGTCGGGAGTGCGGCCGGTGATGCGTAGCCCGGCACCGAGCAAAGTTTTTTCGTAGTCGCGATTGAATTCGTAGCGGTGGCGATGGCGTTCGCTGATTTCTGTTTTGCCGTAGGCCTGGTGCGCCAGCGAACCGGGTTCCAGTTTGCAGGGCCAGGCGCCAAGGCGCATGGTGCCGCCCATTTCATCAACGCCCAGCAGTTCGCGCAATTTGTAAATGACGCGATGAGGAGTTTGCGGTTCGAATTCGGTGCTGTCGGCCTGCTTCAGTCCGGCCATGTCGCGCGCGTATTCGATGGTGGCGCACTGCATGCCCAGGCAAATTCCAAAAAACGGAACTTTATTTTCGCGCGCATATTGAATGGTGTGCACCATTCCCTGAATGCCGCGCTTGCCAAATCCGCCGGGAACCAGGATGCCGTCGTAGCCGCGCAAGCGAGCGGCGGCAGTTTCTGGGGAGTCGATTTCTTCGGCTTCAATCCATTCCAGGACGGTTTTGTGCTGGTGCGCCAGCCCGCCGTGCAACAGAGCTTCGCGCAAACTTTTGTAGGCGTCTTCCAGCTGCACATATTTCCCTACAACGGCGATGCGCACTTCGCCTGCGGGATGATGCATGCGCTGGACCAGATCGAGCCACGGTTGCATGTTGGCGGGTTTTTCCGTGAGCTTCAGGTGGCGAAGAATTTCGGTGTCGAGGCCTTCTCGTTGCCAGTTCAACAGGAACGGCGTAGATGGTGTCCACGTCCTGCATGGAAATTACGCAGGATTCCGCGACGTTGCAGAAGAGCGCGATTTTCTTCTTTAGGTCTTCGGGTATGTGGCGGTCGCTGCGGCACAGCAAAACGTCGGGCTGAATTCCAATGCCCAGCATTTCTTTCACGCTGTGCTGGGTGGGCTTGGTTTTCAGTTCGCCGGCGGCGGCGATGAACGGCACCAGCGTGACGTGCACGAACAAAGTATTTTCTGCGCCAAGCTCCAGGCGCATCTGGCGAATGGCTTCGAGGAAGGGAAGCGATTCGATGTCGCCAACGGTGCCGCCAATTTCCACGATGACCACGTCCACGCCTTCGGAAACTTTCCTGATGGTGGCTTTGATTTCGTCGGTGACGTGGGGAATGACCTGCACGGTTTTGCCCAGGTAATCGCCGCGGCGCTCTTTGGTGAGAATGGTTTCGTAGATGCGGCCGGTGGTCCAGTTATTGTCGCGAGAAAGTTTGGCGTGGGTGAAGCGCTCGTAATGGCCGAGATCGAGATCGGTTTCGGCGCCGTCTTCGGTGACGAAGACTTCGCCGTGCTGAAAGGGGCTCATGGTGCCGGGATCCACGTTTAGGTACGGATCGCACTTTTGCAGGGTGACTTTAAAGCCGCGACTTTCGAGGAGACATCCGATGGAGGAGGCAGCTACGCCTTTTCCCAGTGAGGAAACAACACCGCCGGTAACAAAAATATATTTTGGCGCCATCCTTGCAGTCCGCGAGTTTCAAGCGCGGACTTATCGGCCCTCCGCAGGAGACGTACAAGGAATTATGGATGCAACTTCAAAAAGTGTCAATTGGCAACGCGCCGAAAAAGCAAATCAGTGGTATGGAATTCATGAAATTGAGGAATGCGAGCGGCGAGGGCAGCCAACTGCGCGCTAACAACCGTGTTAGCGGCTTTGATCGCGAGTATTGCCGCCGGAAAACTTCGCTAGAAGCTGGAACTTTTCGCAGAGCCAACGGGAAATAGAAATGTAAAGCGATTTGGACAAGAGCTTGGAAGCGCCCCGTGAATCCGCCATGTCCGCGACAACCACTCCCCTCACCAAACTTCCCTTTCAGTTGTACAGGCTTCTTTCCGGGATGCGCCACTTCGAAACGGCGCGCAACTTGTTTTCAGCGGCGGTGTTATTACTTTTGGGGAATGCTGTCTACCAAGCGTGGATGTTCTACCTCGCAAGGCTTCGCATCTCCGGTGGTCACTCTTGAACACTGGAGAGATTACGCACAGCCGTTTCCCAGCAAGCGCCATCTAACAACGAACGCAGCGCTGTGACACTTCGCGAGGTCACTGTTAGCAGTGAATTTCATAATCCAAAGGTGTCAAATGAAAATAACTCAGTGGAGAGAAAGCTGGCTGGCTCTTTCAGCGCTGGCGCTGTGTCTCGGCGCGGGCGCCAAAGCACAGCAGTTGCCACACGCAATCGTACACAGTACCTCCAGCGCAGCCTACGACGTGGCGCGTGAAACGGTACTCACTGGAAAGGTCGTGGAATACACCGCGACCGCGAAGACCGCTCCCCTGGGTGCACACATCACGCTGCAGACGGGCTCGGGCACAGTAGACGTGCATGCCGGCAGTCCAAAAGTGCTTTCCGCCAACAAGATTTCGCTGCAGGCCGGCGACTCAGTGAGCATCACGGGAGAAAACGTGGATTTCGCAGGTAAAACCGTTTTTGTGGCACGTACGATTCAAAAGGGCATGCAGTCGGTCGCGGTGCGTTCGAAGAACGGTACGCCGCTGAGGCCGGTGAGCCGCTCCGCAGACGGACGAATCATTTCGTCGGGGGGCGTGCGATGAACACTTCTGCGAAATTTACTCAAATGATGCAGCGATTTTTGCCGTGTGTCGTGCTGGTCTTGGCCGGGTTCGGCGCCGCTTGTGGCGGCGGAGGCCGAACCGTCACACCGCCGCCCCCTCCGGGGCCAGGTCCCAGCGGCAACTATTCGTTGGCCAGTTTGAACGGCACCTACGCTTTTTCGATGAGTGGCACCGACAACTCCATCTTCGGGAATCCCATCGCGCGCATTGGGAGTTTTCACGCGGACGGGCAGGGCAACATCACCATGGCCATCGAAGACGTAAATGACGGCGGATCCTTCAGCACCTTTACTTTCACGGCGGCGCCCGCTTCCACTTACACCATGTCCGCCGACGGAAAAGGCACGCTCACGCTTAGTCACCCGGATTCCAACAACGCGAGTGTTACAGACAATTTCACGTTCAGCATCGCGCTCACGTCCGCATCAGGGGGCCTGATGGTGGAAACCGATGGCTCGTCAACCATGTCCGGAAGTTTCAAACTGCAAAACATCACCAATGCGTTTGCCACCGCGTACGCGTTTGATTTCTCCGGGCTGGACCTGGGTAGCGGCGATTCGGCTTCCTTCGTAGGGCAATTCACAACCAACGGAGTGAGCGGTGTTACCGGCGGACTTATGGATGTGAACGATGGCGCCTCGCCTTCAGGTGCGCTGACGATTCAGCCGGGAACGATCACCCCGGACGCCACCAATTTCAGCAATTTCGGCCGCGGAACGTTGACGCTGACCACCACGGTGAGCAGCCAGGTCCTCAACCTCAGCTACATCTTTTACGTCGTGGACGCCACGCACATGATTTTCGTGGAGAACGACTCCGTTGCGGCAACTACCGGCTCGGCGATTGCGCAGGCCAATGTGCCGACAACGGTGGCGGCTTTCCCTGGGAGCTTCGTGTTTGCGGTGGGAGGCGGGGCATTCAGCACCAGCGTGTTTGGACCGCTGGCGCGTGCCGGACGATTCACCTCGGACGCGAACGGCACGCTTACAAATGTAGCGCTGGACGAGGATTTCACCGGCGGCGTCAACGCTTTTCCGAAGGGTGGAGGCTTTTCCAACGTGTCTTTTACTATCGATCCTGCCGGCACGGGCAGGGGCACGCTCAACTTTACGGACGTAACCAAAAATCAACCTTTCGTTTTTGTCTTCTATATGGCTTCCCCAACGCAAGGGTTCATTCAGGACAATTCCGCAAATGTCGTGGCGGACGGTTCCATTACCGCGCAGAGCGGCACGTTCTCGGCCGCATCTATGGCCGGGCAATATGCGATTAACTGGAGCGGAGTAAACCTGGCCAATGCCTTCGAAGAAGACTTTGTCGGCGTGCTGCCGATTTCGAGCGCCGGGTCTAACAACATCAGCAATGGTGTGCTGGACTTTACGCAATTGGGCGACGGCAAAATCTTTACGGATATCACTGCGAATGGATTCCTGACTCTCCAGGGCGACGGCTCGCTAGGCGGCGCGCAGGGCAACGCTATGCAACTGACGACATCCAGCAACGCGCCTTCCACAACTTTCAACTTCCGCGCTTATGTGGTCAATACCAACACGATTCTGGTCGTGGGCACGGATTCCCAGCGCGTAGTCCTGGGCACGTTGATTCGACAACAGTAGCGAAAATTTTGTGAGACCGCCCTCAGAGTCCCTGGCGGGCGTTTTTATTTTTGGAGGAGCTTTTCGACTTTGGCGACGTCTTCTGGGACATCCACGCTCACGGAGTCGTGCGCAACTTCGGCGACGCGAATCTTCCAGCCATTTTCCAGCCAGCGCAACTGCTCGAACTGCTCGATTTTTTCGAGTGTGCCTTGCGGAAGAGTTGGATATTCGAGCAACGCATCGCGCTGAAAAACATACAGCCCGAGGTGCTTGAGGTGCCGCACCTCAATCTTGGAGGCGGCATCGCGCAGCCAGGGAATTGGCGCGCGCGAGAAATACAATGCGTTGTCGTCAAAATCGAGAACGGTCTTCACCACGTTGGGATCCATGATGTCGGCCGCGACCCTGATGGGCGTCGCCACGGTCGCGATAGCGGCGGCCGGTTCCTCCAGCAGCGCCTGAATGCCGGCATCCACGACCTCGGGATTCAGTAGCGGCTCGTCTCCCTGGACATTGACAAACACCTGTCCTTCCATGTGGGCGGCGACTTCCGCCACGCGCTCGGTGCCGGTGCGATGCTCCGTGCGGGTCATGCGCGCCTGGCCCCCGAAGGCTTCGACGGCTTTCATGATGCGTTGGTCGTCGGTCGCCACGATTACGCTGGTGGCCAGTTTCGACAGCTTGGCCCGCTCGTATACCCTTTGGATCATGGAGGTGCCGGCGATGGGTACTAGCGGTTTACCGGGCAGGCGCGTAGAGCCGTACCTCGCGGGGATAACGATGACGATTTGGGTTGCGCTCATTCGAATACCGCTCGGTAGTGGTACTAGACTGCCTGTTTATTTCTCATGGTGCGCAGAAGATTGCCGCTTGCCGGCCAGTTAGATTTGAATGCGAACCACTGCGAGGCGATGCTATCACAGCCTAAACGGGTCCAAGGCGCGCATACTGCAAAGTTTTTTCTGAAACCTTGCCCGCCAGTACTCATTCCCGCTTGTAATCGCTTATGCGAGTGGTAGACTTTCTTTTACCTAAGACCGCGCGGCCGTCCCGGCAGGCCGGGTGACAGGGGGTGCCGTGAAACGCGATCTTCGCGTTATTAACCGTTCCTTCATTCTGCTGTTACTTGCCTGCTTCTTCGTCACGCAAGCCACCCTCCCCGCTGCGCAAGCCACTTCGGACGAGAAAGACGCTAACAAGGCCAAAGAAGAAGCTAAACCTAAAGAAACTAAAGACGCTAAAGAAGATGTAAAGCATGACACGCCCGGCGCCATCGTCAAGCCCGGCCAGACCATGCACATGGATGTGGACCTGGCGCTGGTCAACGTGACAGTCACCGATCCCTATAATCGGCTGGTTACCGGCCTGGATACCGATAATTTCCGTATATTTGAAGATAACGTCGAGCAGGAACTGGTCACATTTTCCGCGGAAGATGTGCCCATTTCCATTGGTGTGATTTTTGACTTTAGCGGCAGCATGGCTAACAAGGTTTCCAAGGCCCGCGAAGCGGCGCTGCAGTTTTTCAAGACTGCTAACCCGCAGGATGAATTTTTCCTGGTGAGTTTCAACGAGCGCGCGGAGCTGACCAGCGCCTTCACCAACAGCGTTGAGGATCTGCAAAGCCGCATGATGCTGACTGCACCAAAAGGCCGAACTGCGTTGCTGGACGCGATTTATCTGGGTCTCAGCCAGATGAGGGGTGCCCGTAACGCCAAGCGCGCCTTGCTCATCCTATCGGACGGAGGAGATAATCATAGTCGATATAGTGAGAACGATATCAAGCGGCTGGTGAAAGAAGCCGACACCCAGCTCTATGCCGTTGGTATTTTTGATCCGCTCGGATATCGCAACCGCACGCCGGAAGAACTTAACGGCCCGTCGCTCCTGAGTGAAGTTACGGAGATGACCGGCGGAAGAGTTTTCGCCGTCGAGAAACTCGACGAGCTTCCGGACATTACGTCGAAAATCGGCATGGAGCTGCGAAACCAATATGTCATCGGATACCGGCCAAGCAACAAAGCACACGACGCGCGCTGGCGCAAAGTTAAGGTCAAAATGCGCGCGCCTAAGGGACTTCCTCCGCTCACCGTTTACGCCAAGACGGGCTACTACGCGCCCAGTCACTAACGCAGGGCTTTCGCTTTCCAGACAAATTAGCGTCTGCGATTTTTACCGCGGCGCTGGTGTGTGGTTTGACGCTGGCTTCCTTCGCGCAGATTCCGGTTCCCAACGCGCAGCCGCTGCCTCCAGGGCAGAGCGCCGATAGCGGCAGGACAGAGCATCAAGGTAGACGTCAACCTGGTGGTTTTGCACACCACGGTGCTCGACGATCGCGGAAAATTCGCCGAAGGATTGAAACAGGAAAATTTTCGCGTCCTGGAAGATAAAGTTGAGCAGAAGCTGGCGGTCTTCAAGCGCGAAGACGTGCCGGTCAGCATGGGACTGGTGATTGATAACAGCGGCAGCATGCGTGACAAGCGTCCGCGCGTGAACGAGGCGGCGGTAACGCTGGTGCAGAGCAGCAATCCGCAGGACGAAGCTTTCGTGGTGAATTTCAACGACGATTTTTACCTGGACCTGGACAAGGATTTTTCCAGCAGCATCCCGGAGTTGAAAGAGGCGCTGGAGCGCATTGATTCGCGCGGCAGCACGGCGCTGTATGACGCGGTGATCGGTTCGCTGGATCATTTGAAAAAAGCACACAAGGATAAGCGCGTGTTGCTGGTGGTAACCGATGGCGAGGACAACACCAGCCACAATTCTCTCGACAAGGCCATCAAAGAAGTGCAGAAAACCGACACGGTGATTTACACCATCGGGTTGCTGAGCGAAGAGAGCAAGAAAAATTCCAAGCGCGCCAAGAAAGCGCTGGAGCAGTTGGCGCAGGCATCCGGCGGGCTGGCGTTTTTTCCGGAGAACGTAGATGACGTTCACAATATTTGCGAGCAGGTCGCGCGCGACGTCCGCAACCAATACACCCTGGCTTACTACCCGACCAATACCAAGCGTGACGGAACATTTCGCACCGTGCAGGTGGAAGTTATTCCGCCGCGAGGACGAGGGAAGCTGATTCCGCGCACGCGCAACGGGTACTACGCGCCGGGCGGCGGCTGGAGCGGCGGCGGGGAAGTAACTGCTCTTCAATTCAAGCATCTACATTTTTTCTTAATTCATTTAAAAAACTTTTCCCTTGAGGTATGCCGCGCGCCGAAAATTTCGGCGATGGTTTGACCCATGTCGGCGAGTGTTGGCCTGACGCCCAGACTGGCGCCGGCAGTGCTTTGCGGGCGTGTACGCCAGGATGGGGACGTATTCGCGGGAGTGATCGGTTGTGGGCCAGCGCGGGTCGGGATCGCAGCCGTGGTCCGCGGTGATCAGCAGCAAGTCGGACTTGGTCAACTGGGCGAGAAATTTTGCCAGCCAGTTCGTCAAACTCTTCCAGCGATTTGGCGAAGCCTTCCACGTCTTTCCGGTGACCGTAGAGCATGTCGAAATCGACCAGGTTGCAGAAGATCAAGCCATCCGGGCGCTCGCCAAGCGCTTGCGATAATTTCTCCATGCCGTCGGCGTTGTTTGTCGTGGTGACGTAATCATTAACGCCGCGGCCGTTGTAGATGTCGTGAATTTTCCCAATGCCGAAGACCGGCACATTTTTTTCTGCCAGAACATCGAGCAGCATGGGTTTGGGCGGGTCCACAGCGTAGTCGTGGCGGCGCGGCGTGCGCTGGAAATTTCCTGGTGGACCCGCGAAAGGGCCGCGCGATGACGCGGCCGACGCGATGCGGCCCGTCCAGCAATTTGCGCGCGATCTCGCACATGCGATAAAGCTCGGCGATAGGAATCACGTCTTCGTGCGCGGCGATTTGAAACACGCTATCGCCGGAGGTGTAGACGATGGGTTTTCCTGTGCGTACGTGTTCTTCGCCCAACTCCTTGATGATTTCCGTGCCGGACGCGGGCTTGTTGCCGAGTAGTCTGGCGGCCGATTTGTTTTTCGAATTCGGCGATGATCTCGGGTGGGAATCCGTGCGGGTAAACGGGAAATGCTTGAGGCAGCCAGATGCCGGCCATCTCCCAATGCCCGGTGGTGGTGTCCTTGCCGGGAGAGTGAGTGGCTCCTTTTCCGAAGGATGCGAGCGGCTGATGGGCGGCAGGAATGTGAGCCAGCGGCGCGATGTTCCCGAGACCAAGTTTTTGCAGCGTCGGCAGGCGCAGAGGACGGGATTCGGCGATGTGGCCAAGCGTGTTGCGGCCGACGTCACCGTAATCAGCCGCATCCGGCAGTTCGCCGATGCCGACGCTATCCAGAACGATCCAAATGACGCGTTTGAAGCTGGGCATTGCCCCTCGGTTAATCAATGGAGTTGACAGCAGCATGTTAACGCCAGTCGGGCCCAGGGTAACGTGGGGCATCGCGTGGGATCAGCATATTTTTCTTAGAAATTCTCCAGCCTTGAATTTAGAATATGGCCACACCTATAAACACGCAGTCAGGTGCAGCAATTGAAAACTCTCGGGAGGGAAAGCATGAGGAAAATGTTCTCGCTCAGTGCAATCTTCTTACCTGCGACTTTGCTACTGGCGTAGGGGGCAGTGGAACCCTTGGCCGTCAAAACGGGACAGTGGCAAGTCACCTTGACGACCAGCTTGAACGGCATGGGCGCGCCACGTACCCAAACGTATACATCTTGCGTAAAGAAAGAGGATCTCACGAAATACCCCTTTAACGATCCGGACAACAACTGCAAATACAGCGTGCTCAAGTCGACGGGCAAAGCGATGGACGTTCAGGGAACGTGTTCCGGGAGGGAAGGCGTGGCGGAGTTCCAGATTCGATTGGATGTGCTGGACGCCGAACATGTGAAAGGCACTGGAGAACTCGCGATGAACTTCAACGGCCAATCCGTCAAAGGGAAGTATGACGGCGCGGGCAAATGGATTGGAGAGACCTGCGCGGCGAAATAAAATGCGATTGCCGTCAAATCATCTTTATCTCTAATCGGATACTTTTGTTCACGCGAATGATTGACGGGCCGGTTTGCCAGGGTTGCGCACCGGAGTATAATTTAAAGTTTAGGCAGTGCTCGATAAGGGCGCTGTCTGAGCTCACCCTTGCCAAAGACCGAATCCATCCCAGTGAACGTGGCCGAAGAAGTAATTCATGTGCGGGGCGCACGCGGTCACAACCTGAAAAATATTACCGTCGCGATACCGCACAATGCCATCACGGTGGTCAGCGGAGTTAGCGGCTCGGGTAAATCTTCGCTTGCGTTTGATACGGTTTACGCGGAAGGGCAGCGCCGCTACGTGGAATCGCTGTCGGCTTACGCGCGGCAATTTCTCGAGCGCATGGAAAAACCGGACGTGGACGAGATTTCCGGTATCGCTCCAGCGGTGGCCATCCGCCAGAAAAACTCCACGCGAAATCCGCGCTCCACGGTAGCCACTGCGACGGAGATTTACGATTACCTGCGGCTGCTTTTTGCGCGCTGCGGCCAGACTTTCTGCATCAAGTGCGGCGCCGAAGTGAAGCGGGACAATCCTGACGAGATCGCTACGCGAATTCTGAAACTTGCGCCCGGGCGGCGATTTTATGTGTTGTACGAATTTCGGCCGGGCGGTCCTCCGCCTGTCGTTGCAACCGTCGCGGGCGATGCGCCCGCCAAGCGCGTTGCGAAAAAGAAAGCTCCGCAGGTTTCAGCGGAATTACTGCGGCAATCTCTGATTGATCTGCAAAAGCGCGGATTCAACCGGCTGTATCAAGACGGCCGGCTTGCACGAGTTTTCTTCCCCTGAAACTTTACTGGAAATTGATTTCGCTCGCCCCGTCTATGTGGTCGTAGATCGCCTGGCCATTAATCCGGAATCGCGCTCGCGGCTGGTGGACTCGATCGAGATTTGTTATCGCGAAGGCTACGGTGAAGCCATTCTGGAATTTGTAGCCGATGCCGCCGGACCGGCGGAGCGGTTGCGCTTCAACGAGCGTTTTGAATGTAAAAATGACGGCACCCTCTATCAGGAGCCGGAGCCGCGACTTTTTTCCTTCAATAACCCCTACGGCGCGTGCCCGCGCTGCCAGGGTTTTGGCAACACCATCGACTTCGATCTGAATCTGGTCGTCCCCGACTCCAGCAAGTCCCTGGACGATGGCGCGATTCTGCCGTGGACCAAGCCACGCTACCGCGGATTGCTGCAGGACGCCAAGAAGTGGGCGCGCAGCCGGGGCATTCCGACGAACGTGGCGTGGCGACACCTCACCGAAGATCAGCGAACGCTGATTTTAGAAGGCGACGAACCCAATGGGTACGAAGGCATCGTCGGTTTCTTCAAATATCTCGAGCGCAAAAAATATAAGTTGCACGTTCGCGTATTTTTGAGTCGCTTCCGTGGTTACGCGACGTGCTCGGAGTGTGGCGGCACCCGGTTGCGTCCTGAAGCGCGAGCGGTGCGCGTTGCCGGGCGGTCCATCACGGAAGTGTGCAAGCTCACGGTGAAAGAAGCGCGCGTGTTTTTCTCCAGCATGCAGCTGACACAGTCACAAAATAAAGTCGCGGACAAAATTTTGCTGGAAGTGCAGTCAAGATTGCAGTTCCTCGACGAAGTAGGCCTGGATTACTTGACGCTCGACCGCCTTACTTCCACCTTGTCGGGCGGGGAGTCGCAACGCATCCAGCTGGCGACTTCTCTTGGTTCACATCTCGTCGGCGCGCTGTACGTGCTCGATGAGCCGTCCATCGGCTTACACCCGCGCGACACCCAGCGTTTGATCGACATCCTTAAATCTCTCCGCGATCTGGGAAACACGGTGTTGGTGGTGGAGCACGATCCCGACACGATTCGTGCCGCGGATTACGTGATCGACCTGGGTCCCGGCGCGGGAGAGCTCGGCGGAAAACTTCTTTTTGCCGGCACCTACCAGGCCATGCTCGAGGAACCGAAGTCCATCACCGGTCGATATCTCACCGGCGATTTGCGCATTCCGGTTCCCAACAATCGTCACAAGCCCAGCGGGAAATTTCTTAAGGTCATCGGTGCGCACCTGCACAATTTGCAAGATGTCGATTTCACGCTGCCTTTGGGCACGATCACGGTGGTTACGGGAGTGAGCGGCTCTGGAAAGTCCACGCTGGTGCACGATGTTTTGTACAAAGCGCTGGCCGCCAAGCGTAACGGCTCGAGCATTAAAGAATTTTGCGAGCGCATCGAAGGTGACGCGCAGATTCGCGAAGTGGTGATTGTGGACCAGTCGCCTATTGGGCGCACACCTCGCTCCAATCCAGCGACTTATCTCAAAGCGTTCGACGCCATCCGCGAGGTTTTCGCGGATACCCCGGACGCCAAGCGGCGCGGCTATACGGCCGGACATTTTTCTTTCAACGTGCCGGGCGGCCGCTGCGAGACCTGCCAGGGCGACGGTACCGTCACGGTGGAAATGCAGTTTCTTGCGGATGTCGAGCTGATCTGTGAAGAATGCCGGGGCACGCGTTTCAAGAGCGGCGTGCTGGAAGTGCTGTATCACGGGAAAAGCATTCACGATGTGCTGCAGCTGACGGTGCGTGAGGCGCTGGTGTTTTTCATTAATGTGCCGAAGGTGGTTTCGAAACTGCGCGTGTTGAACGAAATTGGCCTGGGTTATTTGCGCCTGGGACAGTCGGCGACCACACTTTCTGGCGGGGAAGCTCAAAGACTGAAACTGGCCGCGCACCTTTCACGCACCGAAAATCAGGGCATCCTTTATATCCTTGACGAACCAACCACCGGTTTGCATTTCGACGACATCGCCAAGCTGCTGGCGGCGTTCCGCAAACTGCTGGAATCCGGAGCTTCATTGCTGGTGATCGAGCACAACCTGGACGTGATCAAGTCAGCGGACTGGTTGGTTGATATGGGGCCGGAGGGAGGCGACCAGGGCGGCAAGATTATCGCCACTGGAACCCCTGAGCAGGTGGCACGCAACGCGCAATCGCATACCGGGCGCTACCTGGCGGTGGTGCTCAACGAGAATGGCCAGGCAAAAGGCCCGCAGAATGGCGCATCCAAGTTGCCAAGCCGAGTGAGCAGTACCAACGGATCGAAGGCTGTGCTGTTAGAAACATGAACGCCGTCCCCTTAAGTTTTGCGAAATTTGCGAGTGCCGGCCTGCTCGCTCTTGCCGGTTTGGTTCTGCCGCTGTGCAGTTCCGCGCAAAGTGAGGATTCGAACTCCAAACCTCAGAAGCCCTCCGAGACCGTTACCAAGAAACAAAAAATTGCCAATCCGCTTAACGAACTGCTTCAAGAAGCGCAGCGCGACATCGAGAAAAAAGATTTTGCCGCGGCCATCGACCCGCTGCAGAAATTCATTGCCGCACAACCGGATGTCGCCTATGGCCACTTTCAACTGGCTTACGTATACACCGCGCAGCAAAAGAGCGCTGAAGCGCGTGTGGAATATGAACGGGCCATCGCGCTTGACCCCAAAATGGCCGAGGCTTATTTGAATCTGGGCATTCTCTATATAGAGACCGACCCAACTGTCGCGATTCCCAACCTGCGCAAAGCGGTGGAATTGCTGCCATCGCAAAGCCGGCCGCGTTATTTGTTGGGCGTGGCGGAAGAGCGCGGTGGAGACATTGCGGCCGCCGCGAAGTCCTTTGAGGGTGCTTACCGTTTAGCTCCCGACAATCTGGAGCCCATTCTGCACCTCGCGAATCTTTACCTGCGTCTGAAACGGCCAGCGGATGCCGAGGCAAAATTTAACAGCATTCTGCGAGTGCAACCCAACAATGCGGGCGCTCTGCTTGGTGTAGCTCAAAGTCTCGACGAGCAGAAAAAGCCGCAGGCGGCCGACGCCTACCGCAGCTACCTGGCGGTGCAACCGGCCGACGGCAAAGTTCGCGCGCGGCTGGTGCACCTGCTGGTGGATCAGCAGCAATACGACGTGGCGCTCGGGGAACTGGACCATGCCGACGCCGGGCAAGTGCCGAGCCTCGATTCGCTGCGGCTCCGTGCGGATATTGCCGTGGCGCAGAAAAAATGGGATGAGTCCATCGCCGCGTTGAATAAAGCTATTGCGCTCGCCCCGCATGATGCGGAATTGCATGGTGGCCTGGGCCGCATATACATGCAGAAGCGCGATTATCCGGACGCGCTGAAAGAGTTGAAGAGCGCGCTGCAACTGGACGGCAAAAATCTCGCCTACTGGAAAGATTTGAGCAGCGCTCTTTATCTTTCGGGCGATTGCCAGTCCACTTTGGCGGCCCTCGATCACATTGCGAAAATCGAAACGCCCGCGGCCGGCCCATGGTTTATTCGTGCGCTCTGCTACGATAAGCTGAATCAGCCGAAGCCGGCTTTGGAGGCCTATCAGCAATTTTTAAGCCTCGATCAGGGCAAAAACGCCGACCAGGTCTGGCAGGCGCAGGAGCGCAGCAAAGTGCTTCGCAAAATGCTGGAGCATAAAAAGTAGCGATGAAAGCCCGGCGATTGATCTTGGGACTCTGTCTGGGAGCGGGCATGATTTCGGGCTCGCCACTGTTCGCTGCGGACAAGATTCCGGAGTTGCAGGCGCGCTTCGACCATGAGAACAACCCGCTGTATCGCGCGCATTTGCTGGAAAAATTGGGTGATGCGCAGTTTGATGAAACGCGTCGCGCTTTCAAGGCTAACGACATGGTCACCGTGGGAATCGTTCTGGAAAAGTACCGCGATAACGTGCGCGTGGCTCTCCAAGGCTTGCGCAAAAGGCATGCCGACGCGGAGCGTGATGCGCGCGGTTACCGCCAACTGGAAATTCATGTGCGGCGCGGAATTCGCGAAGTGGACGAGATTTTGCTGATGGCGCCGGAACAGTTCCAGCCGCCTCTGCACATCGTTCGCAATGACCTGGATGCCATGGATACGGAACTGATCCACATGCTATTCCGGTATCGCACCGAGCCGGAGCCCTCCACCGGTCCGGCGACGACCTCGCCTCCCTTGGAAGGCAAACCATGAAGAAAATCGCAACGGCCTTTATCGCTGCAGCTTTTCTGGCGTTGTTGGCCATCAATCCCGCTCCCTCGCGCGCTCAGGAACAGAAGGACTACTTATCCTCGCTGGAATCCGACAAAATTCGCGACGCCGAGACGACCAATGACCGTATCAAGTTATTTCTCACCTTTGCGGAAGATCGTCTGAAGAAATTTCAATACGAACTGGAACATCCCTCCGGCAATCGCCATGTGGACATGCTGAATTCATTGCTCAACGCCTACGGCGGATGCGTGGACGATGCGGCGGACCTGATTCAGCTGGGGATTCAGCGGCAGGAGAATATCCGGCCGGCGATTGATGCGATGGCTTCGCAATCCAAATCGTTTCTGGCGGTACTGGAGAAATTGTCGGCGGCGGGCGGCGCGGACATCGAGGAATACAAGAGCAATCTGGACGACGCTATCGAAGGGACGCGCGACGCCATGCATGAAGCGCAGAATGCCACCAAAAAAGTGGCCCCTCCGCCGGTGCGACGAAAGCCCTGATGCCAGAGAAATTTTCCCACGGGCCACTCTTACTATCATGAAACGCTCTGAAGTGTTGCCAGTCCCCGGGGGCAGCGCTTTGTTTCAGCGTGTATTCACACGGCTGGGCTGCCACGGGCTGCCGCCGCGCTTTCGCGTGCATTTCTACCCCTATTCGAGCCTGGTGCTTACGGTCCGCCGCCGCAATGATGTGATGCACGTGCGTTTTTCCGATTTGCTGCAGCGCGCGCCGGTGGCCGTTCTGGAAGGTGGCGCTGCGCTGCTGTTGTCGCGTGTGTATCGCCGTAGAGCTCCGCGCGAAATAGTTGCGCCCTACCTGGAGTACGCACGCTCGCATAAGACGCGCAGCCGCATCAGCAAAATGCGTGGCGGACGAGTACGCGTGCCGCAAGCCGACCCGCGCGGCCGACACTACGATCTGTCGACTCTGTTCGATGAGCTGAACACGAAGTATTTCGGAGGAGAGCTACGCCGCCCAGCTATCGGCTGGAGCGTGCGCAGCTGGCGGCGGCAGTTTGGTTGTTACGACCCCGGGCCAAACCAGATTTTGTTGAACCGCCGAATGGACCGCCCCGGGGTGCCGGCTTGTGCGGTGGAATATGTTTTGTTTCACGAAATGCTGCACGTGAAGCATCCGACTCGCCGCTCGGGATGCAGCCTGGTTTCGCATTCGAAAGAATTTCGCGACGAAGAAAAACGCTTCGTGGGATTTGAGAAAGCGCGCAGGGCGCTGGACCGCTTAGCTCGTTGATTTATCTTTTTTGCCGACTTCACTCCATAACCTGTCGATTTTCTTGCGCACTTTGGCGGCATCTTCCGCGTGCGGGTAGAGATCCAGATAGCGCGTGTAGGATTTAATGGCTTCGCGTTTCTGGCCTTTTTTTTCGTGAGCTTCGCCGAGGTAGCGGTAGGGAATCGCGAAGCCCGGCTTGGCTGCCGCGGCGTCTTCAAAACGGTCAATGGCTGCATCCACGTCGCCCTTTTTCAAATAATATTGGCCGACCTCCAGATCTTTTTCGGCGCGCAGAGGGTCCCAGGTAGGCTGATCTGCCGCTGATTTGGCAGGCGTATCTTTGCTGGAAGTATCTTTGTTTTTCTTGCCGTTTTTAGTTTTGGGCGCTTCGGGTGCTGGGGCCGAGTCAGGTCGAGGTGCGCTAGATGAAGACTCGCCTTGTGAATCCTGACTGCGCGCTGCTGGCGCGCCCGCTAGAAAGACTGCTGGGAAAAGGACGGTGGCGGCCAGCACGAAAAAGCGTTTAAACAATTTGGGTCCTTGATCCTGGCCTGATTTGCATCTCAAAATTGCTGATCGGCATCTAATCCATCAGAGCGGGTCGCGATAAATCACTACGGGCCACACTTAATCAGTCCCTGGGCGGCTTCCACTCTCTCCGATTCACTTTAGTATCATAGTAGTTGTACGGCGTCTTCAGGGTCGATTTTCGCCCGTGAACCGCCGTTGCTTACTTACCCATGGAACCACGAGAAAAAGCCGCGTTGCTCCCTGAAGCACCCGGGGTGTACCTGTTCAAAGACGCCGGCGGAAAAGTATTGTACGTGGGCAAGGCCATTTCGCTGCGCAGCCGCGTGCGCTCTTACTTTCTGGAATCCAGTTGGATCAACGCCAAGACGGGCTCGCTGGCGCGGGAAATTGCCGATCTCGAAACCATTCTGGTGGAAAATGCCCGCGAAGCGCTGGCGCTGGAACACAACCTCATCAAGCAGTACCGGCCAAAATTCAACGTTCTGCTGCGCGACGACAAGACATATCCCTACATCAAGCTGACCATTTCTGAAAAATACCCGCGCGTTTATTTCACGCGCAAAGTTCAAAAAGATGGTTCGCTTTATTTCGGGCCGTATTTCCCGGCCAGCCTGGCGCGGCGGATTCTGCATTTCGTTCACAAGCGGTTCATGGTGCCGTCCTGCTCGGTTGATCTTACGCGCAACCATCCGCGGCCGTGCCTGCAGTATTACATCAAGCGATGCCAGGGCCCATGCGTGGATGGGTTGACCACGGAAGAGCGCTACGCTGAAGCTGTGCGTGATGTGCGGCTGTTTCTGGATGGCCGCCGCCATGATCTGAGCAAGAGCCTAAGTCAGCGCATGGCGGCAGCGGCAGAGCAGGAACTGTACGAGCAGGCGGCCGCTTATCGCGATTTGCTGCACACGCTGGATGAGATTGAAGAGCGCCAGCGCATCGCTTCTTCGCAAGGCGATGACACGGACGTGCTGGCTTACCACGCAGAAGCGCCGCTGGTGGCAGCCAATTTGTTTCACCTGCGCGGCGGTCGCGCGGTGGACCGCCGGGAATATTACTGGGAAGATCTGGACGAATTCGATCCCAAGGAGTTCGTGCCTTCGCTGCTAAAACAAATTTATCTGGAGGCCGCGTATTTTCCGAGAGCCATCCACGTGCCGGTGGATTTTGAAGATCGGGAGGTGCTGGAAGAAGAACTGTCGGCACGCGCCGGGCGCAAAGTGGAAATTTTTACGCCGCAGCGAGGCTCGAAGCGGGCCTTCCTCGATTTGGTGGAAAATAATGCTGCCCATTCTTTCGAGCAACGCTTCCGGGTGCTGAAGCCGACCTCGAAGGCCATCACCGAAGCGGTGCAGGCGGCGCTAAACCTGCCGGAAGAGCCGCAACGCATCGAAAGTTTTGATATCTCGCACATTCAGGGCACCGACACCGTGGCTTCCATGGTGGTGTGGGAAAACGGGCGGATGAAAAAGTCCGACTATCGCAAATTTATTATTCGCGGAGAAGCGGGGCCGGAGGGCGGCCTCGCGAAAAATGACGATTTCGCCAGCATGCGCGAAGCGGTGACGCGCCGATATTCGCGCGTTTTGCTCGAAAAACGTCCCATGCCCAACCTGATTCTGATTGATGGCGGTATCGGCCAACTGCGCGCGGCGGCTCAGGCGCTGGAATCACTGCAGATTATCAACCAGCCGCTGGCTAGCATCGCCAAGCGCGAAGAAATTTTATACATCTATGGACAGGAAGATGAGCCGTGCGTGCTGGACCACCACTCGCCGGTGCTGCACCTGATTCAGCAGATTCGCGATGAGACCCATCGCTTTGCCGTGACCTTCCACCGCTTACGGCGCGGCAAGCGGCAAACCACGACTGCGCTGAATGAAATACCGGGCGTAGGGAAGCTCACTGCCCAAAGATTGCTGCGCGAATTTGGCAGCGTGGCAAATCTGCAACGTGCCGGCGTCGACGGCTTAAGCCGCGTAATTACCCGTAAGAGCGCGGAGAAAATTCTGGCGCACTTGAGCAACGCAAAACCTGAAAACGCTGCGCCGGATGCGCCCCACTCCTACCAGTTAGCCTGTATTGAACCGTAGTTGGTGCTATTATACGGTCACTACGGAGGTCCTTATGGCTGATAACGTTGGTTCTAAAGTGAGTTACTTTTTGGTGGGACTGGGCGTCGGCGCCCTGGTCGGCGTGCTGTTTGCTCCCAAGTCCGGTGAAGATACCCGCGAATACCTGTCCAATAAAGCCGATGAGGGCAAAGATTATGCGCAGCGCAAAGCCCGTGAGCTTCGCGAGCGCGCGGATGAATTGATCGAGCGCAGTAAGGATGTGGCTTCGCGCAAAAAGGATTCCCTATCGGCGGCAGTGGACGCCGGACGTGACGCCTACCTGCGTGAGGCTTCGAAGTCGTAAATTTCGTTTGTTTCGCTTGTAATCTTGCCGTTACTGGCTCGCGTTGGAGTGGACAAACTTTCCGCTCAGTCCTGTGGGGCGGCTCGAGGCGCTCATGGAATTCTGGCTCGAAGTCTTCAGCATCATTGCCGCGATCGCGCTGGTGGTGCAGGTGGCGATACTCGGCGCGCTGTTTTTTGAATTGAAGCGCACCACCGCAAAAGTAAATAACCTGGTCAGCGACATGCAGACGAAGGTGTCCCCGATTCTGTCGCGCGTGCAGATTCTGCTGGACGACACTCAACCGAAAATTTCAGAGATGGTAGCGGACGCGTCCCATGTGGTGTATCTGGCGCGGGGACAGGCGCAAAAGATGGATCGCGTGCTCAGCGAAGCGTCCGACCTGTTGCGCGGACAATTGATTCACGCGGACAGGATTCTGGCGGGCGCGCTGGAAGCGGTGGAAGAAACCGGCGCGAAATTGCAGCAGGGCTTCTGGAAGCCGGTGCGCAAGGCTTCGGCGGTCATGACCGGAATTCGCGTTGGGCTGGATCTGCTGCGTTCACGGCGTGCTTCGCGCAGACCGGAAGAGCAGGAAGAGGAATTGTTTATTTAGCTGAGGTTTTAAAATACGGTTATATCAGCGGCTTTGCTGTGAGGGCAGAATTGTTTTCTGCCCTTTTTATTTTAGGGCTTGATTTCAGCGGATCCAGCCGCCGGCCAGAACGCGATCGCCATCGTAAAACACGGCGGCCTGGCCGGAAGTAATGGCCCGCTGTGGGGCGTCGAAAGTCACTCGAGCGCCAGGCGATCATCCAAAGCCTTCACTGTTGCCGCCGCAGCTTCGTGCTTGTGGCGGATTTTCACCATGGCGCGAACGGGCGCCGCCGGCGCGGCGATTGAGACCCAATTCACGTTTTCAATCTCGCAAGTGGTCTTATGCAGCGCCTGATCTTCGCCAACGACCACGCGATTTGTTCGCGAATCAATGCTCAACACATAGAGCGCTTTGCCGGTCGAAAATCCCAGACCTTTCCTCTGCCCTACGGTGAACTGATGCACGCCGTCGTGGTGGGCCAGCACTTCGCCATCTTCGTCGACGATTTCTCCTCCGCCGTTGTGCCGTGAAATATTCTGCTCGCTGGCGTAGGCGTGAATGAATTGCACGTAATTGCCGCTGGGCACGAAGCACAGCTCCATGCTTTCGGGCTTTTCCGCTACCGGCAGATTGACGCGTCGCGCCACCGCGCGAACTTCTTCTTTGCTCAATTCGCCAAGCGGAAATTCGCTGCCTGCAAGCTGTTCCTGCGTCAGCCCCCAGAGAAAATACGACTGGTCTTTGGTTTCGTCGCGCGCGCGCAAAAGCTCCCACCGCTGCGTCTGCTGCATTTTTTCGGATACGCGCGTAGTGGCCAGTAGCGAGGCGCTGCGCGCCAATCTGCTGCGCCATGCGCAACAGCGGATCGAACTTGATGTCGGTATTGCAGTTGGTACAGGCGATGGGCGTGCGGCCGGACAAATACTGGTCCACGAACGGGCGAATGACCCGGGCTTCGAACTGCTCTTCGAAATTGACGACATAATGGGGAAAATCCAGGTGCTGCGCCACGCGCTTGGCGTCATAGACATCGTCAATGGAGCAGCAGCGATGCTGCGCCGGGCCTGCGGATTGCACGGCAGGCAGGCGGCGCTGATTCCACAACTGCATGGTCAGGCCGACGACGCTGCGGTTTTGCTCCAGCATCAGCGCGGCGACTACGGAGCTGTCCACTCCGCCGCTCATAGCCACGGCTACGACATCCGCCGCGCGGCTCCGCAGCAGGAGTCAGTGCGTTTGGTTGGAGGGCAGTGATCACGTTGGTATCTTTCTATTGTACTGAATAATGCAGTAAATTATTTCGCAGGCTGGCTTCAACGGGCTTCAGGTTGCCGGAGGCGATTGCTTGCCATATTTTGGAGAGATTTCGCGCAGGCGTTCGACAGTTTCGGGAATCACCAGCAGTGCGAAATCGATTTCTTCACGAGTGGTGTGGCGGCCCAGGCTGAAGCGCAGGCTGCTGCGCGCTTCCTCCGATGACAGGCCGATCGCCGTAAGCACGTGCGACGGCGCGACGGCGCCCGAAGAGCACGCTGAGCCGGTGGAACAGGACAGACCCTTCAGGTCGAGAGCGATGAGCAGCGCCTCGCCGTCCACTCCCGGAAAAAGAATATTGGTGGTGTTGGGAATACGCACCGCCGTGCTGGCGTTGACCCGCGACTCCGGCACGCGTTGCAGCAGGCCGCGCTCCAGATCGTCACGCAGTGCTCCAACGCGAACGGCATCAGGCTCCAGAAATTTCCTGGCCAGCTCGGCGGCTTTTCCCAGTCCCACGATGCCGGCAACATTTTCCGTGCCCGGGCGGAAGCCGCGCTGGTGGTGGCCACCATAAAAAAACTGGCGCAAAGTTGTGCCGCTGCGCACGTACAGCGCGCCGACTCCTTTGGGCCCGTATATTTTGTGGCCGGAAAGGGAAAGCAGATCTACCTGCAGCGTGTTTACGTCGATGGGCAATTTTCCGGCGGATTGCACCGCGTCGGTGTGGAAGTAAACGTCCGCTTCCATGGCCAGTTCACCGAGCTGCTGGAGCGGTTGCACGCGAGCCCAGCTCATTGCTGGCGTGCATCACCGTCAACAACGTGGTGTTCGGATGCGCATCGAGCATGTTGCGCAAATCTTCGGGGTCCACGCGGCCATCGCGGTCCACCAATAAGTAAGGAACATTTACGCCACGGGAAGCCAACGACTGGCAGGTATTGAGCACTGCTTCGTGCTCGATTACGGAACAGATGAGAGTTTTGCCTGCGTAATCGGCGGGATCGAATACGCCGAAGATGGCGTGATTGTCGGACTCCGTGCCGCCGCTGGTGAAAATAATTTCCTGCGGTTGCGCGCCGATCAGGGCAGCCACCTGCTCGCGTGCGGTTTCCACAGCGGAGCGGGCCGTTTGTCCGTGGGTGTGGACAGACGCGGCGTTACCATATTCGCCGGAGAAATAGGGCAGCATCGCATCAAGCACTTCCGGCTCCACCGGCGTGGTGGCGTTGTAATCGAGATAAACGCGTTGGCGGTTCGGTGTTCACGATGTGCATTTCAGGATAGCAGGAGTGGCGAGGCACCAAAAATCGCGGACCATAGCCGGCGTTCGTAAACATTGTTAAAACTTATCCGTACACGAATGGATGTATTGCGTGGCTGATTTCTGAACCGCAAGCTGACCATACCAGCTCAAATCTGAGGAGCAAAACGCCAATAACTGAAGGACCCCAACAAGATCCAGCCCGGCATGGAATTAATATTCCGCCAGTGCAGGCCTGATTGCGCGATTTGGCCCATTCTTCCTTCATTGCCGGTGCGACAATGTAGAAAAGCGCGAAAAGTTATTGACGCCCGCGCGAGAGTAGCATCTAAGGAAGTAGCCGCCGAGGGCCGTCCGTCACTGACTACTTGGGGACCTAGTTGCCAGAAAATATAGTTCAGATACCTGAGCCTGAGCGCGGCGAAGAACCGCGCAGCGCCGAACGCGGCACCGAAATTGTGACCAGTGAGCCCGGGCCCTCCAAGCCAGCGCGCATAGCCAAGATGCGTCGCTTGCGCGCGGCCCGCGAACGGGCCTGGCAGAGATACCGCGCCATGCAAACGAAGTTGCGCCGCACGCGCTGGCAGGTCCGCGACAGCTGGTATCACCTCACCAATGGGCTGGAGCTCAACGAGCTCTGGTCGCAATTCAAACATGAGGCTCACGTCAGCACCCGGCTCTATAAACAGGACGCCGCTCTGCGTGATTTGCCCGCCGAACGTTCCTGGAAGCAGCCGTTCCGGGTCGCAGGGCCCTATTCGTTGCCATCCTGTCCAAGCTTTCGCCCGCACGCCGAGTTTTTCTTTTAGCCACGTTGATCGTGGCCATCATGGCCGCTGTGGGCTTTGAATTTTTGTTCATCACCAAGCAGGTGGAATTCGTGGTGGCGTTCAGCGGGTTGCTGCTTTTGCTGCTGCTGGTGCTGGGCGATCACGTCACCATGAAGCGCGACATCGAAATCGCGCGCGAAATTCAGCGGCTGCTGGTGCCGCGTGTAGCTCCCGAAATTCCCGGCGTGGACATGGCCTTTTCCATGCGCCCCGCAAATATGGTGGGCGGAGATTACTACGACGCCTTCCGGCGAGAGAATGACGGGCCTTTACTTCTGGCGGTAGCCGATGTGGCTGGCAAGAGCGTGCCCGCAGCGATGATGATGGCCAATTTCCAGGCCAGCTTGCGGGCCCTGGCCGGTTCGCGTAGTTCGCTTTCGGAACTGGTCACCGATTTGAATCGACTGGTATGCGCCAACAATCTCAACGGCCGCAGGTTCACCACCGCGTTTCTGGCGGAGTTAAACCCTGCGACCGGGCGCTTGGCGTACTTGTGCGCCGGGCACAACCCTCCGATTCTGTTGCGCGGGAACGGGCAAGTGGAAAGGCTGCAATCGGAAAGCATGCCGCTCGGTATTGAGCTCACCGAAAAATATGCTGCCGGGGAAACGGTAATGGAGCCCTATGACGCGCTGGTGATTTATACCGACGGCATTACGGAGGCGTTGAGTGTGCGGCGGGAACCGTTTGGAGAAGCGCGCCTGATCGCCGCGTTGCAGCCGAGACAATCTGAGGAACGCGCTTCGGTCACGCTGGCGAGAATCCTAAACAGGCTGGACGAATTTACCGGACGCGCAGATCAGCACGACGACATCACGTGCCTGGTGGTCACCCGCTTCAGCGCGCTCGAGCGCTTAACCTTCGTTTTCTCACTCCTGGCTGTTGCGGACTCGCTATTCTTTATTTTCCAGATAAGCCGCGACAATCGCGCCGCAGGCTTCCACGAAATCCTGCTCGGGCTTCGTGAACGTGTTGGGGAAGTAGCTTTCAATATCCAGTTCGGCGGCGAGTTTTTTCTTCGCGAAAATTGGCGCCACGATTTCTGATTTCACCATGGACGACCCAGCAAGATAGCGCGGATCCTTGGAGACGTCCGGCACCACTACCGTTTTCCCGCTGGTCGCGGCCGCGCCGCAGAGTCCCACGCTGAGCCTGATGCGAGTATTGGGAGTGAAACTGCCGGCGAAGGGCCCCACCACGAGGAAATTGGCGTCCGCAGGATCCACAACGTAAAAGCCCGCCCAGTTATAACGGGTCATTTTTTCGTGCAGGCGTTTGGAGATGCGCTCCATCACGGCATCAGCAGAGGGCGCAGTTGCGGCGAATGTGCGGAACTCTGCGAGCAGCTCATCGTGCGCTAGCGCCATTGATGGCTCCGTACTTCCGGCGCTGACTGAAACGTGTATGCGTCCGTCGACACGGTGCGCGATGACAATGCAATCCGAAATAACAGGACTGTCTGCCGAAACCAGCCTAGGAAGTCCCGTCATGCAGCGCGATATTACGGTTGCGGGTCTTCGCAAGTCAATCGAGTACCGAACGGTCCGCAGCCGCCACCGGCATCGCCGCTTCTTTCGGCACCCCGCAAAACAAAAGGCACTCCCTTGTGGAAGTGCCTCTGAGCTTGTCGCTTTGTTGAGTTTTGATTCCCGTTAGTGCTTTGCGGCTCCTTGGGTACGGGCATTGTGCTTTTTGTTATAGATGTTGCGCGACGCGCGATTCTGCTCACGATTGACCTGCGCTTTCTCTCCGGCGGTCAGCTTGCCGCCGTTGGCTGCGCGGTCGGCGCGAACCTGTTGGTTGATCCCGCGCTGCTGGTTTTCCAGCTTGGCAGTTTCACCCGCGGTCAACTGGCCGCTCTTCACGCCTTGAGCGATGCGGTCCTGCTGATTCTCGCGGCGCTGGCCCACTTCGCTGTTTCCGTAGTGCGCGGTGTTGGCGTTGTGCTTGTCGTTGTAAATCTGGTTCGAAAGGTGATTCTGTTGGCGGTTGACGCGGGCTTTTTCGGCGGGTGTCAGTTTCCCGCCATTGGCGGCGCGATCGGCGCGGGTTTCGCCGTTGATGGCCGCTTCCTTGTTTTCCAGGTTCGCGGTTTCACCGGCGGTAAGCTGCCCGCTCTTTACGCCTTGCGCGATGCGGTCCTGCTGGTTTTCTTTGCGTTGGGCCACTTCGGACGGTTGATCTTGCGCCAACGATACCGTTGCTGCCACCAACATCGCGGCAGGCAAAACGCTCCACTTCATCCATTTCGAGGTCATTTCCGGTCTCCTTTTAATACTGTCTATTTTTGGTGCAAACACCGCGGGGTTATTTCCTCAAACACAGCGGGTACCCGGTAAGTTGCGGAGGAAAATGGCCCGGGGGTTGCGGGCCGGGTAAGGGCCCGTTCTAGCGGATAGCGGATTGACGCTGCGAAGGGTGCGACCGGGCGGCGCTCTCAACGGAAGCACGGAGCCTCAGAAAGGGCGCTTCTATAAGAAAGTAAGAAAGCAGCGCAACGATCACGGCCAACATTACGTTCAGCGGGAAGGCGCAGAAACGGCTGCTGGAATAGCGGTCCAGAAACAACTCCTGCCACAGGTACAGAGAGTAGCTGAGGACACCCACGAAACTGACCAGCGGCATGTTAAGAAAACGGCCCACCAGGCTATCGGAATTGCGCATGGCCCAATCGATGGACAGGGCCACGCCCACGTTCATAGTCGTGGCCGAAACCAATTCGTAGAAAGTGGCATTCTTTACAAAATTAGCGGCCACAACCAGCAGCGGCACCAGGAAAAACCATCTGGAACGCAGCAGTCGCGAATACCATTCGTTGGCAGCCAGCCGGTCGCGGAGCAGTGCGAGCAGGCAGCCGGTGGCCAGCGCATCGGACCAGATTAAAAAATTAAAAGCCGGTGTCACGTAGGGTGCGAGCATACGCAGGAAAGGCGCGATACCAAGCAGGATCAAAAGGAGCCGGATCGAGCGGGCGGGCCGCAGCACCACCAGAAGAAAAGGCCACAGCAGATAAAACTGCTCCTCGATCGCCAGGGACCACAGGTGGCCCAGTTGCCAGCCTTTCACATCCTGATAATTCATCGTGTAGGTAAGAGCGAAAATCAGGTCGGGGTGGTGGAGGTCAAGGAGGTGTTTTTCGGCGAGCAGCACCACTACGATGATCAGTGCATATGCGGCGGGAAAGAGGCGCATAGCACGCCGAAAATAAAAGCGTCCTATGGAAATGTTCCCGTCCCGGTGCAACTCTCGCAAGAGCAGGGAAGTAATCAGGAAACCCGAAATGACGAAGAAGACGCGGACACCCAATTCGCCGGCGTTCCCCAGGCGCGTCAGCCGCAGGGGAAAGCCGTGCGTGCCTAAAAGGTGGGCAAAAATGACAAGGAGTATGGAGACCGCGCGCAGGCCGTCAAGGCTGGGAATCGAACGCTGCGTTCCACTACCGAATTTACCGGAAGCACTGCCTGGCCCGTCGAGCATAAAAACACCGCAAAGTCTGAATAGTCTTGCCAGCACCTGGCCAGGTAGGCGACAAGCGGCACCCCCCGTAAACATTGGAGAATGCTGATATAACGTTACCCTTTTTGTCGTCCGCGCGCTACTCACGGGGCTGCCCCCGGGCTGGTGGGATACAGGGCCGGCGTCCACAATGTCGCAGTTCACTTCGTGCTACAGTTTGCGAATTAGGAGATTCGCGCGGAGGGTGTGTGGGTTATCGGGATTTGCGGGAGTTTGTAGCGAAGCTGGAAAAGGAAGGAGAACTGAAGCGCATTCGCGCGGAGGTGGATCCGGTATCTGGAGATTACCGAAGTGGCCCAGCGGGTGGCGCGCTCGGCAACGCGGGCCGCGAATAGCGTTGGACCGGCGCTGCTTTTGAAAAGCCCAAAGGCTCGAAGGTGCCGCTGCTGATCAATACCTTTGGCAGCGTGCGGCGCATGGAACTGGCGTTCGACGTGGACAAGCTGGATGACGTGGCGGCGCGCATTCAGGGTTTTCTGAAGATGGAAACGCCGCAGGGGCTGTTCGACAAGATCAAGATGCTGCCGAAGCTGGCGGAGCTGGGATCCTTTTTTCCGAAGACGGTGAAGTCCGGCGCCTGCAAAGAAGTGATCCGCAAGGGCGCTGACGTAAACCTGCTGGAATTTCCGATTTTGAAATGCTGGCCGCAGGATGGCGGGCGATTCATTACTTTCCCGCTGGTGTTCACGAAAAATCCGGAAACAGGTAAGCGCAATGTGGGCATGTACCGCATGCAGGTGTACGACGAGCGCACCACCGGCATGCATTGGCAGACGCAAAAGCATGGCGCGGAACATTTTCGGCGCGCGCGGGCAGCCAATCCGGACGGCAAAATTCCTGTGGCGGTGGCGATTGGCGCCGATCCGGCCACGGCTCTGGCGGGCATGCTGCCGATTCCTCCGGACCTGGACGAAATGATGTTCTCGGGATTCTTGCGGCGCGAACCTGTGGAGATGGTGAGTTGCGAAACGTGCGACCTGGAAGTTCCCGCCAACGCGGAAATCATTCTGGAAGGTTACGTCAATCTTGGGGAAATGCGCACGGAAGGGCCGTTCGGCGATCACACGGGATTTTATTCGCTGGAAGGGCGAGTACCCGGTTTTTCACGTGGAGTGCATCACGCACCGCAAGGATCCGATTTATCTGACCACCGTGGTGGGGCCGCCTCCGCAGGAAGATTTTTACATGGGCTACGCGGTGGAACGCGTTTTCCTGCCGGTGATGAAGATGCAGTATCCGGAAATTTCCGATGTGGCCATGCCCGCGGAGGGAATTTTTCACAACCTGATGATTGTGGCGATCCGCAAAAGCTATCCGGGGCACGCGCGAAAAATAATGAACGCCATCTGGTCGCTGGGGCAAGCCATGTTCACCAAAGTGGTTGTGGTCGTGGATCATGACGTCGACGTGCACAACTACAGCGAAGTGGTCTGGAAAGCGTTGTGCGCCATCGATCCCGAGCGCGATGTGCAATTCAATCTTGGACCGGCCGATACCCTGGACCATGCTTCGCGAATCCAGGATTTCGGATCAAAGATGGGAATTGACGCCACGCGGAAATGGGCGTCAGAAGGTTTTACGCGGCCCTGGCCGGATGAAATCCTGATGGATGCCGGCGACCAAAGCACGCGTCGACGCGCTCTGGAAAAATCTGGGGATCTGAGGACATCTGTTTAATTCGTTCTGCGCCTCCGCGTGGAGACATCAGCGATTTCGTAATTTTTCAATAAAAGTTTCTAGAGCAAGAATGAACGCGAAGCGCACCGACTAGATAACCCGTACGGGCGGACAGGGCGCCCCGCTAGCGATACCACTAATTGTAGTACTGTGACTTCTATACCTCCATATACAGCGGTATATACCATAAATAACCTGCAACTGCCTGAAACACCCGTAAAAACCACCCCTATTCTTTAAGCAACTCCGCCAGAGAATTCCTTGACGCTGCGCGCGACGGGATGTCATAACGAATCCACGAAACGCACTCTGCATTTTGCACCGCTACGTGGAGTGCCTCAAAAAATGATTGCAAAGTTTGGGCGAGTTCTCGGATGCCAGGGTGGCTTTCCTCGTGAATGAATCGCGAGAAGTGATGAACGTACGGCAGGCGTCAGCGTATCTGGGGATCTCCCCGGACACCCTGTACCGTTACATCACCGAAGGCGAAATACCTGCATTTAAACTCGGGAACCGATGGAAACTCCGTAAGACCATTCTGGACCGCTGGATGGAACGCAAGATGAGCCAGGCGCATGCGAGGCGCCGGTAGAACTCGAGCGAGTTCGAGTAAGCGAGAAGGAAAGAGGCCGCAATATGTGGTTACCAGGCGGGCGGAAGGGCAAGCAACTGGTAGGACTGGATATCGGTTCCAGCTCGATCAAGGCTGTGGAGCTGAAATCCACCAAGGCGGGATATGAGCTGGTGAGCTTTGGGTTGGAGCCGCTGGCGCAGGACACCGTAGTGGACGGCGCGATCATGGATGCGCCGCAGGTGGCCAACGCCATCACCAAGATTTTCGACACGCAAAAGATCAAGACCAAGAATGTGGGCACTTCGGTTTCCGGGCACTCGGTGATCGTGAAGCGGGTTCCGCTGCCGCTGATGACCGAAGATGAGCTGTACGACCGCATCCCGTCGGAAGCCAGCCAGCACATTCCGTTCGACATCGCCGACGTGAACCTCAGCTACCAGTTGCTGGAGTCCATGGACGCGCAGATGGACGTGCTGCTGGTGGCGGTGAAAAAAGACAAAATTCTGAACCACACCAACGTGCTGGCGCAGGCCGGCAAGACCCCGGTGGTCGTGGACATTGACGCTTTCGGATTGCAGAACTGCTTTGAAATGAATTACGAGCCGGACGCGGGGCAGACGGTGGCGCTGCTGAATATTGGCGCCAGCGTCATGAATATCAACATCGTGCGCGGCGGCATCCCGCTGTTTACCCGCGACGTCAGCGTGGGCGGCAACCAGTATACGGACGCGCTGCAAAAGGAACTGGATCTGAGCTTTGAGGACGCCGAGAAGCTGAAAATGGGCGAAACGCTGCCGAGCGTTACTGACGATCAGAAACAACAGATTCTGCGCAGCGTCTCCGACATTCTGACCCTGGAAATTCAGAAGACTTTTGACTTTTTCCGGGCCACGGCGAGCGGAGAAAACATTCAGCGCATCGTGGTAGCCGGCGGCACCGCACGCGTGCCGGGACTGGTGGATCTGTTGCGCGAAGAGTTTGCCATGCCGGTGGAAGAGCTGAACCCGTTCCGGAAAGTCATCATCAATCCCAGCCGGCACAGTGAAGATCAGATTCGCGAGTTGGCACCGCGACTGGCCATCGCTGTGGGTCTGGCGCTGAGGAGCTTCGACTAACCATGATTCGTATAAACCTTCTCGGACAAATCAGACCGAAGACCGGGCGACGGCCCGTGGATACCGGCGCGGCGATGCCCGCGATCTTCATGATTTCCGGCCTGGTGCTGGGGCTGGCGTTTCTGTCTTTCCTGTATCTCACCTGGCAGAAGCAGTTGAACGCCGAAAACGAGCCGCATCGCGCAGTTGAGCGCGGAAAAAACGCAACTGGAACAGATCAAGCTGCAGGTGGAAGCGTTCCAGAAACAAAAGGTGATTTTGCAGCAGCGGGTTTCGACGATTGAGCAGTTGCAGACGCGATCGCACCGGCGGGCAGGAATTGCTGGACATGGTGGCCAACACCGTTTCCCGCACCGAAAACCTGTGGCTGACCACGGTCACGCGCAAGGGCAACAATTTGACGCTGGAAGGCTCCTCGGCTTCGATCAACGCGGTGGCCAATTTCATCACCGCGCTGAAGCGCTCCGGGCTACTTCCAGAAGGTGGAAATCAAGGAATCCAAGCAGGACGAGAAGAACACCGCCGTGCAGACCTACCTGTTCGAAATTTCCGCTGAAATTGCTCCGCCGCAGGCAGTACAGGCCAAGCCGGCGAGCACGCCAGCGCCAGCGGCACCCCCCGCGAGGAAAGGGTAAGCCATGGCCAATCCATTCGAGATATGTCCGTAATCATGCAGGCCCTGGTAGCCGCGGCGATTGCGGTGGTGATCGTGCTGATCGGGGTGTATCTGCCGTTTTCTCCGGTGGCCCAGGAACGCAGTTCGGTGGACAAGGCGGTTGAGCAGCGAAAAGTTTTGAATGACGAAGTGACGCAACTGCAGGTTTACAAGCAGCGCTACGGGGAATTGAAGCAGCAGATGGACGCGCTTTCGAAGCAACTGGAAACGCTGAAGACCATCGTTCCGGAAGAAAAAGAAGTGGACGAGTTCATTCGGCTGGTGCAGGGCGCGGCTGCGGCTTCGAACGTAACGATTCGACAGATTCACGGCGCAGGCCGTAGTGCCGCAAGGAATATCACTACGACATGCCGTTTGAACTGCAGGCCGATGGACCGTACTTCAACCTGCTGGACTTTCTTCAGCCGCATGAGCAGGCTGTCGCGAATCATCAACGTCGGGGACCTGAAATTCGACGATCCTGACAAAGCGATCGGGAACCAAATATCCGCTACGCCCGGGGACGACCGTATCCGCAATATTTACGGCAACTACCTTTTTCACCAAGCCAGCTGATGTGAGCCCGAGCTCCGCACCTGGAGCGCGGACTCAACCAGTGGCTGGAAAGCCCTGAGCGGGAATGAGCGAACTATGCGTTCAGTGATCACACTGGTAAGCGGAATTTTACTCACAGCGGCCGCGACCTGCTCGCACGCGCAGGGGCAGCCGCCGGCGGCGCCGCCAGCACCAGCGGCGGCCGCGCTACGCCAGCGGCGACGCCAGCGGCAAAGCCGGCGGCCAAACCGGTATCCAAGAAACGCGCGCCAGGCCCGTTTCGGAAGAGCAGCAGCAGCGTCGCCTGCCGAGGCTCAAGCGCCAAAAACCGGCGCGGCGCGATCCGTTTGAATCCCTGGTTGGGCGTCAGAAAGCCCAGGCCGACGCGGCAAAAAATCTTCCTCCGGGCAAGGGCGGCCTGCAGGTCAGCACGCTGCGCGTGGACGGAATTGTGCACGCACCAAACGGCATGATCGCGGTAGTCAGCAATCCCCAGCAGCGCACGTACTTCCTGCGCGAAGGGGACCAGTTGTACGACGGCCGCGTAGAAAAAATTGCGATGGACGGAATCTCGTTCCATGAGTCGGGCAAGGACGCGTTTCGGCAAGCCAGTGGAACGGACAAGTGAATAAAAGAATTTACTCGACTGCAGGAGAAGAGCAATGAAGACGAATTGGCCGGCCTTACGGTCTGGTTTCTTGATCCTCGCGAGCTTGTCCGTGGGCGCAACGATGTTGCCAGCCCAGACGCAGGAACTCGCTGGCGCGACGACCACGCCGGCAGTGATCTCCAGCGTGGCCATCCTGCAGAACGCGGCGCAGCGAGCCAGCGTGCGAGTGGAGGGCGAAGGAAAGCTGGAAGCCCGCGCGGCGCGTTTGCAAAATCCGGATCGGCTGGTGCTGGACTTCTCCGGCGCTCGGCTGGGCGCGCAGAAGACGGTGGTGCCGGGTGTCGTGGCTCCCGTACTGGCGAGTGCGTCTCGGGACAATTTCGCAACGACGTGGTGCGCGTGGTGATCGATCTCACGGATGCGTCGCATTTTCAGATTGCGCATGACGGAACCGCGGTGGTGGTGCCTTCAATGAACAGCCCGTCAGCCCGGCACTTGCTGCGAAACGCGCACGTGAGTATCGCGACGATAATCTCTCCTCGGTTTCACTTTGCCCGGCGAACTGACCCAGCCCTCTTTCCAACTGGCATCTTTCGGTGGGAAGAGCGAGCCAGCGCGCCCGACGGCAACATCCGGCCAGGCTGCGCAACAAGCCATCCAGCAGGCCAACACGGCTGCGGGAACCGTGGCGCAGAATTCACCAGGTTTCCCCGGTCGCCGCGCCTCCGGGCAGGTACACGGGTGAGCCGATCTCCGTGAACCTGAAAGATGTGGACCTGCGCGATTTCTTCCGCCTGATTCACGAAATCAGCGGCTTGAACGTGGTTCTCGACCCGGCGGTTAAGGGCACGCTGACGATCGTGCTGGATGAAGTTCCCTGGGACCAGGCGCTGGACATCGTGCTGCAGAACAACGGTCTCGACAAGCAACTGAACGGCAACGTGCTGCGCATCGCTACCCGCGACACCTTGAAGAAAGAAGCGGAAACGCAGCGCGACCTGGAAAAGGCGCAGGCCGAAGCGGTGGCTCCGGTCACCGTGACTCGCGTTCTGAGCTACGGCAAGGCCGGCACGATGAAAGACACCCTGAAGAAATTCCTGAGCTCGCGCGGCGATATTCTTTCCGACGACCGCTCGAACCAATTGATCATTCGCGACATTCCTTCGGTGATTCCGACCATCGATAACCTGATTCGCCAGCTGGATCGCAAGTCGCAGCAGGTGGAAATCGAAGCGCGCGTGGTTTCCGCGTCGCGCTCATTCGCGCAGGATATCGGCACGGAGCTGGGTTTTGCGGGTACCACCACCGGCGGGCCGCTCGCTCTTTAGCGGTACGCCGGAAGTTGGCGGCAGCGGCGTGACCACCGGCACTGGCATTCCGGCATCGCCAGTTTCCGTCTCAACCGGCAGCACCACCGGCAACGGCATCACCACCGGTATACCGCTGAACACTTCGCTGGGCGCAGGCGTACCGACCAGCGGCTTCGGCTTCTCGCATCGTTCGCCGAACTTCGCGGTGGACTTCTTCATCACCGCGGCGGAAGCCAAGGGCGTCGGCAAACTGCTCTCCAAGCCGAAGGTCATCACTCAGAACAACGAAAAGGCGACCGTCAAGCAGGGAACCAAGATTCCCATCCAGACCACCATCAACAACACGATTTCCGTGCAGTTCATTGACGCGGTGCTGAAACTGGAAGTGACCCCGCAGATCACCGCGGAAGGCACGGTGTTCATGGATGTGCTGGTGGAAAACACGCAGATTGATACTGGTATCCCACGAGTTCAGGGCATCCCGGCGTTGGATACGCAATCCGCGGAGACCAAGGTGACTGGTGGCCGATGGCGGCACGGTAGTAATCGGCGGAATCATCATCTCTTCGCAGCGCGTGGACATCACGCAGGTGCCGATAGTCGGCAGCATCCCGATCATCGGCAACCTGTTCAAGCGCACCAACATTTCCATCCAGTCGCAGGAACTGCTGTTCTTCCTGACGCCGCGCATCATACCTGGATAATCGGACCTATCACCGCCCAGCGGCGGATAAACTTTCCCGAAGCGGAATTCATCGAGGAGACTTCGGTCTCCTCGATTCTTTTTTATGAAGACCACATTCTGCACACAGGCGCAGCGCGCTGGTCGCAGAAGTTCGGCGGCTTGCAAGCTGGACGCTTTGCTGGTCACCCATCCGGCGGACTGGTATTACCTGACGGGCTTTCACGGGCGATTCCGGAGCGCTGATCGTTTCGCGCCGGGCCACCACGCTGATCACTGATGGCCGCTTCACCGGCCAAGCCAAAGACGAAACTTCTGGGGTAAACGTGGTGCTGCAAAAGGGCGCGCTGTTTGACCGCTACCGGGGAATTTCTGGCGGCCAGCAAAGCAAAGAGCATCGGGTTCGAGCCGCGCAATTGTCCGTAGCGCAGATGGCGGCGTTGCGAAAAGCCGCCGGGCGGGGCTGCCGCTGGATTGCCGGCGCCGGGGCTGGTGGCGAGCCTGCGGATGCGCAAAGACGCCGCAGGAACTGGCGGTAATGCGCAGGGCGGCCATTCTGGCGGACCAAGTGGTGGAACAAGCGCTGGCGCTGCTGAAAGCCGGGAGTGCGCGAATTTGAGGTCGCCGCCGAGGTCGAATACCAGATGCGCAAGCGCGGAGCCATCGGGCGCGGCGTTCGAAACCATCGTGGCTTTTGGGGAACGCGCGGCGCTGCCGCACGCGCGCCCGACCGCCAAGCGATTGAAGAAAAATGAGTTTGTGGTGCTGGACCTGGGTGCTATACTCGCGCACTATTGCAGCGACATCACGCGCACATTTTATTGTGGCAAGGCGCCGTCGCGCGCCCGCCAGTGGTATAAGGCGGTGCAAGACGCGCAAGTCGCGGCCATCGCCGCGGTGAAAAATGGCGCGCCGTGCGGGGATGTGGATGCGGCCGCGCGGCAGGTTCTGGAAGGCCACGGACTGGGCAAGTATTTTGTGCACAGCACCGGCCACGGGCTGGGATTAGAAGTGCACGAAGACCCGCGCATCGCGCGTGGCCAGAAAAAGCGGCTGGAACCGGGGAACGTGGTTACCATCGAGCCGGGAATTTATATGGAAGGCGTGGGCGGGATTCGCATCGAAGACGATGTTGCCGTGCACGCCGATCGAATTGAAGTGCTGACCCGCTTCACGCGGGATCTCATAGAGATTTGAAAACAGGCATGAAGCGCAAAAAGACTTCGAAAACCAGCCGCCGGACAGTTTTGCAGCACCTGAAATCCAGCAAATCGAGCAGCTATTGCAGTTCATGACCGAGCATAATCTCGAGGAATTCGAATACTCGCGAGGCGATCTGCGCATTCGCTTGCGCAAGCCGTCCACGGGAGTGGTGTTGCAACCGTCGCGAGTGGGTTACGCGCCGGAGATTATTGTGCCGCGGCGGCAGCTGGCGAAACGTCGGCTGGCTCAAGTCAGGTCCGGCGCCAGCGGGCGGCGGCGGAAGGGCGCAGCTAATGAAGATTTACACCTGATCAAGTCTCCCATCGTGGGAACGTTTTATGGCGCGCCCAGTCCGGGCGCGGAAGCTTTTGTGAAGGTCGGCTCGCAGGTGGAGACCGGCCAGACGCTCTGCATCGTGGAAGCCATGAAGTTGATGAACGAAATTGAGTCCGACGCCAGCGGCGAAATCGTCCGCGTGTACGTCGAAAACGGCCAGCCGGTGGAATATGGCCAGCCGCTGTTCGGCATCCGGCCCGGCAGGAAGAAGTAGCCAGGTACCCCGAGCCATGTTCCAAAAAATCCTAGTAGCCAATCGCGGGGAAATTGCCCTGCGGGTCATCTGCGCCTGCAAGGAACTGGGCATTGCCACGGTGGCGGTGTACAGCGAAGCGGACCGCAATTCGCTGCATGTGCGCTTCGCGGATGAAGCGGTGTGCATCGGCCCGGCGCGCAGCAGCGAAAGCTACCTGAACATTCCGCAGGTCATCAGCGCGGCGGAAATTACCAACGTGGATGCCATCCATCCGGGCTACGGATTTCTTTCCGAAAATGCCAATTTCGCCAAGGTTTGCGAGGCTTCGGAAATTACCTTTATCGGCCCGACGCCGGAAATTATCGAGATGATGGGCGAGAAAGACCGCGCGCGGCGGGAAATTCGCGCCGCGGGACTGGTCACCGTTCCGGGCAGCGACGGGATTATCCAGGGCGAAGAACATGCTCGCCGAAGCGGCCGACAAAATTGGCTACCCGCTGATTTTGAAAGCTTCGGCGGGTGGCGGCGGGCGCGGCATGCGCATCGTGCGGCGGCAGGAAGATTTGCTGGCGTCCTTTCAGGCGGCCAGCAGCGAAGCGCAGCAGGCTTTTGGCAATCCCGACATGTATGCGGAGAAATTTATCGAGCATCCGCGGCACATCGAGTATCAGGTGCTGGGCGACCAGCACGGCCAGATCATTCATCTGGGCGAACGCGAGTGCAGCATCCAGCGGCGCCATCAGAAACTGGTGGAAGAATCGCCCTCGCCGGCGATGGACCGCCAAGCAGCGCAAGGACCTGGGCGCTAAAGTCGTCAAGGCTCTGAGCAAGATTGGCTACACCAACGCCGGCACCGTGGAATTTCTGATGGATGAGGATGGCGTCGATCTATTTCATCGAGATGAACACGCGCATTCAGGTGGAGCATCCGGTGACGGAGCTGGTTACCGGCGTGGACCTGATCAAGGCGCAGATTCGCATCGCGGCCGGGGAACGCTTGCAGGACGCCACTGGGGAGATTCACTTTTCCGGGCACGCGATTGAGTGCCGCATCAACGCGGAAGATCCGGAAACGTTTGTGCCTTCGGCGGGACGCATCACCACGTTTCAGGCGCCGGGGGGTACCGGGGTGCGCGTGGATTCCGCGGCGTATGCCGACGCGGTGATTCCGCCGTATTACGATTCCATGATTGCGAAACTGATTGTAAAAGGCCGCGACCGCGCCGAAGCCATCGGGCGCATGAAGCGCGCGCTGGAAATGTTCGTGATCGAGGGTATCCGCACCTCCATTCCGTTGCATCGCAGAATTCTGGCCGATCCCGATTTTGCCGCGGGGCGCTTTGACACCCATTTTATCGATCGATTGCTGGGCACTACCGGAAAATAGGTGCCGATGCGCCTTGTTCTGCCGCGACTGTATGTGATATTAGACGCAGCATTGTCTGACCATTCCTGCAGAAAGACTGCGCCGAAGAGCTTGGTTGATGCTGGAGTGCGCTTGATCCAATACCGCAATAAGCGCGCCTCGGCCCGGCGAATTGTTTGAAACTTCCCGGGAGCTTGCCGAATTCTTGAATCCTGCCTGGAGTGCAATTTATTGTGAATGACCGCGCCGATGTGGCTGCGCTGGCGGGCGCCGACGGCGTGCATGTGGGGCAAGATGATCTGGGCGTGGAGCAGGCGCGCGAAGTGGTGGGCGCCGGGAAATGGGTGGGCGTTTCCACGCATAATGCTGGACAATTTCGGAGCGCGCTGCAAAACTTCCGCGGATTACATTGCCGTGGGACCGATTTTTGCGACGGGCTCGAAAGAAAATCCCGATCCGGTGGTGGGCGTGGAGTTTGTACGCCAGGCCCGCGCGATGACGCGATAAGCCCATCGTGGCCATTGGCGGGATCACGCTGGAACGAGCCGCGGAAGTGATGGACGCCGGAGCCGATTCGGTGGCGGTTATCAGCGATATTTTGCGCGCGGAAAATCCGGGCAAACGGGCGCGGCAGTATATTGATCTGCTCGACAAACGCAGATTCCGGTACTGTGGCGCAGAGCGCCTGAGCATGGCTGACACTCACGCCAGACTACGTCATCGCACGTCGCTGAGCGCAGCGAAGGCGGCTTTGTGCGCGCCATCGGGCTTGTTCGACGGCACCATGATTGTGGTGGGGTCGATGATTGGCTCCGGCATCTTTATTGTGGCCGCCGATATTTCCAGGCAGACCGGTTCCGCGGGCGGGCTGCTGCTCACCTGGATCATCACCGGACTGCTGACGATTTCCGCGGCGCTTTCTTACGGGGAACTGGCGGCGCTTTTTCCGCACGCCGGCGGACAATATATTTATCTGCGCGAAGCGTACTCGCCGCTGTGGGGATTTCTTTATGGCTGGACGCTTTTCCTGGTGATCCAGACCGGCACGATCGCGGCGGTGGCCATTGGATTTGCGCGGTACCTGGGAGTGCTCGCGCCGGCTATTTCGCCGCAAGCCTGGATGGTTCATCCGCATCGCGCTTTCTTCGAAATACGCCATCAGCTTGTCGGTGCAGCAACTGGTCGCCGTGCTGATGATTATTTTCCTGACGTTCCTCAACACGCTAGGCGTGCAACTGGGAAAGATTAATTCAGAATATTTTCACCAGCGCGAAAACGCTTTCGCTGCTGGGACTGATTTTTCTCTGCGTGTTTGTGGGCCGCAACGCCGCGGCCATCAGCGATAATTTTTCGCACTTCTGGACGATTCGCGGCGCGGTAGCCGATCGAGCCCGGCGCGGATTTTCTGCGCGGCTGGGTGCCCACCATCACCGCGGCCAGCGGAGCGTTCGGATTATTCGTGGCGTTCGGCGTGGCGCAGGTGGGTTCGCTGTTTTCCGCGGACGCCTGGAACAACATCGGATTCACCGCCGCGGAAGTGAAGAATCCCAAGCGCGATGTGGCGCTGTCGATGGCCTTCGGGACCATGATCGTCATCACGCTGTATGTGCTGGCGAATGTGGCGTATTTGTGTGCGCTGCCGCTGGACGCAGATTCAGCACGCCCCCGACGACCGCGTGGCTTCAGCGGCGCTCAATGCGGTGTTTGGGCCGATCGGCGCGTCGATCATGGCCGTGGCGATCATTATTTCCACGTTTGGCTGCAACAACGGGTTGATTCTGGCGGGCGCGCGCGTTGCTTACGCGATGGCCAAAGACGGATTGTTCTTTCGCGCCACCGGCACGCTCAACAAGCGCGCGCGTGCCTTCCGTGGCGCTCGCTTATCAATGCGTGTGGATCATCGTGCTGATTCTGTTGCGCACGCGGCACGTGGATGCTGCGGGCACGGTGACTTACGGAAACCTGTACAGCGACCTGCTCAACTACGTGGTCTTTTCCGTGCTGCTATTTTACGTGCTGACCATTGCGGGAATTTTTGTGTTGCGCGCGAAGCGGCCCAATGCGGAGCGGCCCTACCGAGCGTTCGGATATCCATTTGTGCCGCTGCTGTATATCGTTGCGGCCTCCGCCATCATGTTTGTGCTGCTGCTGTACAAGACGCAAACCACCTGGCCGGGATTGCTGATTGTGTTGCTGGGCGTGCCGGTATATCTGGTGTGGTCGCGCGCAGGGACGCGACAAACCTGTCGCGCCGGAATGATTCTTAATAATTAGCTGAATGGATTTTGTAGTAGGGCGAAATGCGATTAGCGCCCTACAATGTCACAGTCCTAGTCCATTTTGGCCTGATGAGTGGGGATAGCCTCCCCAGGAGAAGCTGCATGGGCAACCCCTTGTTCACAAAAAAGCCGATGAGCATGCTGCTGGCGGAATCGAGCGAAGCCGGCGCGCACAGCTTGAAAAGGACGCTGGGCCCTTTTCAACTGACGGCTCTCGGCGTCGGCGCGATTATCGGCGCGGGCATCTTCGTGCTCTCGGGATTGGGCGCGCACTACGCCGGCCCGGGCCTGATGCTTTCTTTCGTGCTCTCAGGTTTGGGCTGCGCGTTCGCGGGCCTGTGCTATGCGGAATTTGCGGCCATGATTCCGCTGGCGGGCAGCGCGTACACCTACGCGTACGCCACGCTGGGCGAGCTATTCGCCTGGATCATCGGCTGGGACCTGACGCTCGAATACGCGATGGGAGCCAGCACGGTTTCTTCCGGCTGGTCAAATCACTTCATCGAGCTGCTGAACATTTTTCACATTCGGATGCCGCTGTGGCTGGCTTACGACCACTGGACCGCGCTTGCACACCGCGGAAAAGATGGTGGCGCGGCAGATTGCGCAAGCGTCGGACTCGACGCTGGTTCCCGGCACGCAGGCGTTCCTCGATAAAGTCAGCTGCCATCCTGACCGCGCAATCACCCGATCTGGTGCAGCGCGCGCACGATCTGGTCAACGCGCCCACGATTTTCGGAATGGAGATCGGCTTCAACCTGCCGGCGTTCATCATCGCGCTGGTCATCACCGCCATTCTGGTCGTCGGCATCAAAGAAAGCGCGCGATTCAATGCCACCATCGTGGTCATCAAAGTGGCCGTGGTGATTTTTGTCATCGGCTTGGGCTTCAAGTACGTTTCCTTCGCCAACTGGGGCAGCGACTGGCATTCCTTCGCGCCCATGGGCTTCAGCGGCATCGGCGCGGGGGCAGCGTACATATTTTTCGCCTACATCGGGTTTGACGCGGTTTCGACCACCGCGCAGGAAGCAAAAAATCCGCAGCGCGATTTGCCCATCGGAATTATCACTTCATTGCTGGTGTGCACCGTGCTGTACATCGCGGTGGCCGGCGTGCTCACCGGCATGGTGCACTGGCAGGACATCAACATTGAAGCGCCCATCGCGCGCGCGTTCATGGATCGCGGCCTCTCCACCGCCTCCCACATCATCACCTTAGGCGCACTGGCCGGACTTACCAGCGTCATGCTGGTCATGCTGCTGGGCCAGACCCGCGTGCTTTACGCCATGGCCAATGACGGCCTGCTGCCCAAGAAGTTTTTCGCCGCCATTCACCCGAAATTTCGCACCCCGTACAAAAACACCATGCTGGTAGGATTGCTCGCCGCCATCGTCGGCAGCGTAACGCCCATCGATGACATTGGAAAAATGGTGAATATCGGCACGCTGCTGGCCTTTGTCATCGTATGTATCGCGGTGATGGTTCTGCGCAACACCAATCCCGACGCAGGCGCGGCCTTTTCGCACGCCGTGGGTGCCAGTGGTGCCCATCCTCGGCATCATCTTCAACGGCTACATGATGTACAAGCTGGGGTGGGTCAACTGGGCGCGGCTGATTGTTTGGCTGATCATCGGCCTGGTGATTTACTTCACTTACAGCCGCCACCATAGCCGCATCAGCAATCCACAGCCCTAAGAGCGGTTACGTCTTTACAACTCCTACTGAGCGAGCTCCGTTCGTAAAGAGTGAGTTGGTTCTCTTGTTTTTGACTATCCGGCTTGCGTTCTCATCGCAGCTAAACTTCAGGTACAGTATTGGTTCTGCGTCCGACTAATGACTGCAACCTCTTCCAATCTTACAAATTTCTGGCGCAGGCTTTCAGGGTTCGACATTTTTGCGCTGGTCATTCTTCTCCTGGGTACTGCGGCCGTACTGGGCGGCTTCCGTGGAGGCCCATTCAGCTTCCTGAAATTTCTGGCGTTGCTGTCCGTGTTTTACCTGCTGTTCCGCTTCATCAGTTGGTGGCGCTCGCGGCTGCTTTGGAGCCTGCGCAACCGCCTCATTGTGGCGTACCTGTTCATTGCGCTGGTGCCCATCCTCTTGATCCTGACCCTGGGTGTCGTCGCCGGTCGCATTTTGTATTCGCAACTCGGCGCCTACCTGCTCTATGAAGACATCCACGCGCGCATCGACACCTTGGGCGACATGGCCGAGCACATTGCCGCCGCCCACCAGACGCCGTTGCGCGGCACCAGCGAGCAGGAAATCGAAAGCATTCTTGCCGCCCAATCGCACGCAGTACACGATCGCGAACTGCCCGGCCTGACCATCACCTTTTCCAGCGATGCCGCTTTCCTGCGCAAAGTAGCACGCGGCGCAGATGCCTATGCCGGCCTTTTGCAGGAAGAGGACAACCTTTCGCTCACCAGCATCCGCGCCATGCCTGGGACTAGTCCGCCGCGCGTGGTCCAGCTGCAGGTGCCAGTAACGCCTGAGCTGCTATCAGCCATCGCCCCCGATGTGGGCGCGATTCAGCTCAACCTGATGCGCAGGTACACTGGCGGCCCGCAGCAGGCGGTGATCTATGAGTCGGCCAGCGAACGCTACTCTTCGGGTGGCCGAATCGTCGCTCGTTCTCGAGGGCTACAGGCCGAAGGTTTCTGGCTCGATCCGGCCGTCAGCGTCGTCTCTCGATTAAGTGCTGTTTACATTTCGCGCGATGGAAGTGTGGAACACAATCATCCGGTGCTGGCCAGCACCAACGCGCGGCCCTCGCGCCTGAACTGCAAAAATATTCAACTCCCTGGGCGACCTTCGAGACTCCTACCTGCTGTTGCTCATCATGGTCGGCGTGGTGTTCATGCTGATCGAAATTGGCGCGCTGGTGATCGGCATCAACATGACGCGGCAGATTACCAAGGCCATCGCGGATTTATACCAGGCCACGCAATATGTGCAGTCCGGAGATTTGACGCATCGCGTGCGTACCGAGCGTCGCGACCAGCTTGGCGTGCTCGGCGAATCTTTTAACCTGATGACCGGATCCATCAGCGGCCTGATCGAAGAACAAAAACAACGCCAGCGCCTGGAAAACGAAATCTCCATCGCGCGCGAAGTGCAGAATCAGCTTTTCCCGAAGCGTTTGCCATCCGTTCCCGGCGTGGAAGTGGAAGCCATCTGCAAAGCGGCGCGCTCGGTCAGCGGCGATTACTACGATTTTATTCAGATGAGTCCGACGCACATTGCCGTGGCCATCGCGGACATTTCGGGGAAGGGAATTTCCGCCGCTTTGCTGATGGCCAGCTTGCAGGCCGCGCTGCGTAGCCAGTTGCTGATGGATGGCAGCGAGCATCTGGGAACCGGCGAACTGGTTTCGCGCTTGAACAAACATCTCGTGCGCAACACCGCCGACGATCGTTTCGCCACGTTTTTCATCGCCGTGTATGACAGTGCTACCCGCACCATGCGCTACACCAACGCCGGCCACCTGCCATCGTTTCTGATGAGCAAAAACCAGGCTGTGCATCTCGACAAGGGTGGCATGGTCCTGGGCGTGTATGAAGAATCTGAATACGAGGAAAACTCCGTCAGCGTTCCGGCCGATGCGCTGCTTGTGGGATACAGCGACGGCCTGGTGGAACCGGAAAATGTGTATGGCGAAGAATTCGGCGTGAGGCGACTGGAGGATGCCGCGGGCCGCGTGCAGGGATCTTCTCCCCGCAGCGTGGCGCTTTCATTGATGACGGCCGCCGAAGAATGGGCCGGAAGCGCGGAGCAAGCCGACGACATGACTGTAATCGTGGCGCGACTTCGGTAGTAGGCGCTGCGTCGCTGGGCTATACTGGCTCAACTTCCAAATAATTTTTGCAGGGAGGCGCATGTCGCTTCACAATCGAGTGGCGCTGGTAACCGGAGGAAGTCGCGGCATCGGGCGCGGAATCGCCGTGGGGCTGGCGCAAAACGGCGCGCGCGTGGCCATCGCTTATCGCTCGAACAAACCGGCGGCGCAGCAAACCCTGCGGCAATTACAAGCCGTAGGCGTGGAATGCGTGGCCGTCGAAACGGATATTTCCGATCCTGCGCGCGCGGATCAACTGGTGAAAACTGTCGCCGACCGCTTCGGGCGGCTCGACATTGTCGTCAATAACGTGGGAGATTTTCGCTGGGGAACCGTGTCGGAATCTCCTCTGGAAGACTGGCAGGGAATTTTTTCTTCGAATTTGCTGACTTGCTTGTACGTAACCCGGGCGGTTTTACCGCATATGCGCAAAGGGCGCTGGGGACGCATCATCAATCTGGGCGCGGTCGGGGCGGAGCGGGCATTCGGCCAGGCGAAAATTTCGGCGTACGCCGCGGCGAAAGCCGCCGTCGTAGCTCTCTCTCGTTCCTTGGCACTCGAAGAAGCCAAAAATGGCATCACCGTCAACGTGGTGAATCCCTCTAGCATTGATGAGAATGAATTAACGCTAAGCGAAGCCCGCAGCATGCGCGACGCGCGTTTCCCCATCGGTCGCCCGCCCACCGTGGAAGATGTCGCCGCTACCGTTTCTTTTTTTGCCTCCGAAGAAGCTGAATACGTCACTGGCCAGGTGATGAATGTCAGCGGCGGATGGATGCTCTAGCCGCCAAGCGCTCCAGCCATGAAAGCACTTACAGCAGCGGAAATGCGCGAGGTGGATCGCCAGACCACAGTGCGTTTTGGTATTACCGGATTGCGACTGATGGAAGTCGCCGGGCAAAGTGTGTGCGATGCGATTGTGCGGGAAATTGATCTCCAACATGGCCCGCAGTCGCATAACGTGGTGCGCGTTTCGATTTTGTGCGGCAAGGGCAACAATGGCGGCGATGGATTCGTTGTCGCACGGCACTTAAAGGTTTGCGGAATCGAGCCAGCGGTTTATGTTTTTGGTGACCCTGAAGGCCTCGGCGGCGACGCCCGCGAGAGTTTCGAGCGTTGGCGCCGCGCTGGTGGGGAAGTAAATATCGTGGGGGAAGAAAGCACATGGAGCGAGTATCGCCAAGCCGTTAGGCGTTCGGACGTGATCGTTGATGCGCTCTTGGGAACAGGGCTGCGCGGGGCTGTTACCGGTCTGCTTGCCAAAGTCATCTCCGACGTGAATGAGCACTCGCACAACGCCACGAAGGCGCGGCCCAGCCTGATCATCTCGGTGGATATGCCATCAGGATTACCGTCCGACGGGGAAGCGGCAGAAGGGCCCGTCCTGCAGGCGCACAGAACTGTTACGTTCACTGCGCCAAAAATTGGCCAACTGATAAGCCGCGACGCCGCTGCCGGTGGCACTTTGATAGTTCGACAAATCGGCTCCCCGCCGGAACTGGTTGACGAGCTGGCAAGGGGCCAGATTCGGTGGGCCAACGCGCACGAATTTGCAGAGGTGCCGCTGGTGCGCGCAGCGAATTCTAACAAAGGAACTTTCGGTCACGTTCTGCTCGTAGCGGGCGCCCTAGGCAAGAGTGGGGCCGCGATTCTGGGTGGTCGCATGGCGCTGCGCGCCGGAGCCGGACTCGTAACCGTGGCAACGCCTTCGGTAGTCTTGCCCATCGTAGCCGCCGCGCAAGCGGAATACATGACGATTCCGTTGCAGTCCACGCGTGGGGGAACCATCGCGCTGCAAAACGCGCAGGCCGGCCGTTGGAAAAAAATTGAAGAAGGCAAGCATGTGTTGGCCATTGGCCCGGGCCTGGGCACCGACGCCAGAACCCAGCAATGCATTCGCCAAATCGTGCGCACCTCAGAGGTGCCCATCATTCTGGATGCCGACGGTCTCAACGCCTTCGCAGGGCGCTCCGGCGAATTGCAAAAACGCAAAACCAAATTCCTTGCCATCACTCCTCATCCTGGTGAGATGAGTCGGCTCTTGGGCATTTCCACGAACGACGTGCAGGCTGACCGGATGAAAGCTGCACGCGACGCGGCCAAAAAATGGGACGCCCACGTCATCTTGAAAGGCTTTCACACCCTCATCGCTTCCCCTGACGGAAGTATTTTCGTGAATACCACCGGCAACGCCGGCTTGGCGAAAGGTGGCACTGGTGATGTACTCACGGGTCTGCTCGCCGCGCTCACCGCGCAATTCAAAACCGAGGAATGGTTGCGGGTGCTTGCGCTGGGTGTATATCTCCACGGACTGGCGGCCGACCTAGCCGTGTACGGCATGGATATGTCGGGCCTGCTCGCCGATGACGTAATCAACATGATTCCTCACGCCCGCGCCAGCCTTTTGCAGGAGTTACAAAAAATTGCCTGAGGAAGTCATCACCAATTCGGCGGAAGAGACCACCAACTGGGGCCGCCAATTCGCCGCGCGGCTTAAAGCTCCAGTGGTCGTATTGCTTTCCGGCGATTTGGGTAGCGGTAAAACCACGCTTACGAAGGGGATCGTCGCCGGTCTGGGAGCGGCGACCGAAGACGACGTCACCAGCCCGACATTTACGCTCGTGCACGTTTACGGGGGTTCGCAAACTCCGGCGGCCAAGGTTTATCACGCCGATCTCTACCGCATAAAAAACGTCAATGGACTTCGAAACCCTCGGCCTCGCAGACGTTTTCGATCATCCCGCGGTCGTAATTCTGGAATGGGCGGAGCGCTTTCCGCTGCGATCCCCCTGGCCGCAGGTACAGGTGCGCCTAGAGCATCTCGGAAGCGACCAGCGCCGCCTCACGATCACCTCCGAGGCCGGTGACCAGCTGACCGCTAACTCTAAAGCAACGTTTTAGCGCCCATTTCTTGCCGCCTTTGCGGGGCGCGCTACACTGGGGCTGTCCCTTCAGGCGGAGTAGATGTGCTCAACCTATCCGTAACGCCCAGCGCGGCGGAATCTGCGCGCTCCGAACTAAAGAGCTACAGCGTCACCCTGCCCATGGGTTCGCTATCCATTGGCGTGGACAACATTCACCACGACGTTTTCCTGAGTCCCCGATTTGTCCAGGCCTCTCGCGATTATTTGTTCGATGTGATTCGGCAGAATACCAAAGCCGCGTATTTCCCAGGGATGGAGTTGCGTACTTCGCGGGTGCCGGACGGCGCAGCTTTTCGCAAACTCCTTATAGATCTGCTCCAAAGCTCCCTAACCCAGGCGAAATTTCACAAAAATATTGAAATGGACCTGTTGTTCCGCCTGGCCCTGCTGAAATTCCTGATCGCCGAGACAGGCAACCAGTTTTCCAACCTGATACTGGAAGGTAAGGAATGGATTCGCCAGCGCGGTGAACACTTCGAGCGCAGCCAGGCCGCTCACGTCATCAAAGCGCGTCTCTCGGAATTGCAATCGGTGCGCCGCTCGGTCATCCGTGTGGTTGGCCAGCAGGTGGCGCAGATGGTTGTGGACGTCGAGGAAAACGTGATCGTTAAAGCGCGCCGGGCGCTCTTCGGCGACGACTTCGCTCCCTTGTATGATCTGCTGAAAAATCGGCTGATATTCCTGGATGGCGGCAAAGACGATTTTTATTTTCTCGATCACTACGTTCTGCTGGGCAACTACGCGCGCGACACCGACCGCTTCGAGAGCATGGACATACTCTTTCAGGAAATTCTGCGTAATGCCGGGCTAGCCATCGAGCAGGATCCCGCGCACGTAGAAGCCCGCAAGGAGCACGAGCAGCTGCTGGCGCAGGCGCAAGCCACGCGCGAGGATATTTCCAACCTTGAGTCCCAGGCCGAAATCTCGCGCAAAAAGCTGGAACGTGGCGAAGGATTTATCACCAAGTTTCTCAGTTCCGCCGATCCTTCCGACGTAAAGGCCGCGCTTTCAGATATCGAATCGCGACTGAAACATCAGGAAGGAAAACTGCAACAACTTGGGCCGAAGATAGACGCCGCCAAACAGAAACTCGATTTTTGGGACAAGAAATTTGAGGCCACTCTGGGCGATTATCTCAATAGCAGCGACAGCGCCAAAATCCTGTTTGACGCCGCCGGGGCTCCGGAACCCGAAGCTTCCACTCGAACGCGACTTCTCTCGCAATTGCTTTCGCGGCTCGAATCCCAGGAACTACTGCAGCACGTGCTGGCCGGTTACGAAATTCGGTCCATCGCCGCGGAGTACAGTCCTCCCGTCCACTTGCAGCAATTACGCAAGGCGCTAGTCTCAAAAGATGAAATGAAGCGCGTCGCCCAGGTGTTGAAGCACGTGCCTGCAAAGAAACTGTCGCTCAAGCCTATCGAAGATCTTTCCAAACGCATTCATCGCTATTCGCGGGAAGATGTCCAAACCTTGGTGCTGAAGTTTGCAGGGGATTTTTTGCATTTACGCCGTGATTTGCGCGACGCCGAGCACCTGACCACCTGCATGGAGCGCATCCACCTGGTGACCACCGAGCAGGTGCGGGAATTGTCGCGTCTGAACAATCGCCTGTACGAGTGCGTGATGCAGGACGAGGCCAAGCCCAGACAGGATCACGTCGTTTCGCACGTGATTATCAAGGCCGACGTGCGGGGATCCACCAAAATGACCCAGGATCTGTTGGCGCGCGGCTTAAGTCCCGCGTCGCATTTCAGCATCAATCTCCACGAGCCGGTGAAAAAACTTCTGGACCGTTACGCCGCTAAAAAAGTGTTCATCGAAGGCGACGCCATCGTATTAGCGATTTTTGAAACCGAAGCCACTCAGACGTTCGCGCGCGCGGTGGCCAAAGCCTGCATTTTGTCGCGTCAGATTCTTCTGGTTTGCAGCACGTACAATGACCGCGCGGCGTCCAACGATCTGCCGGCACTCGAGCTCGGCGTCGGCGTAGCTTACCAGGGCTCGGCGCCCACTTACTGGACCGACGGCGACTCGCGCATCATGATCTCCAAGGCGTTAAATCTTTCTGATCGCCTTTCGGGTTGCGCCAAGCTGGCCAAGCGCTTACTTAACAATCAGATTTCGGATTTTTCGTTGTTCCAATTCCTGAACGCGCTCGAGGGCGCTTCTCCAGAGGAACTGGACGAGTTTCTGGTGCGCTATAACATGAACGGTATCGAGCTGAATGAAGAAGGCTTCCAGAAATTGAGCGAAGAGATATCTCTCGATTCCATTGATACCAAACTGGACATGCCCTGGGGCAAAGAAACGGTCACGCTCTTTTTCGGCGAAGTCCCTATGGGGGAATCCGTAGAACTGCTCGTGCTGCGCAAGGGCTACGCCCGCCAATTGTTGCCTGACGGAAAAATTGGCGTGGTCTCTTCGCACCCGTATTACGAGGTTTGTACCAACCCCGGCCTCTACGAACTAGTGGCCGCCCTCATTCGCAGCCAGCAAACCGCGGCGATGAGCGAATCTGGGGCTTGACGCATCGAATGCGCACTAATGCAGGTCTAATCTCCACTATTTTCCATTTCCGAATACTGCAAAACAGATTTGAGCAAGCTCCAAGGCGTGGCAAACTGTCTCTGCATGGTTACCCTTTGACTGCCACGCATGACTAACCGGATTTTGCTTGTTGCTGCGGCCCCCAGTGTCGCGCACAGCGTTCGTCACTGGATTTACCAGCTAGGTGGATTGGGACTGATTCCCCTTGGCTTGCTTGATAGTTCTGTAGTGCCCCTTCCCGGCAGCATGGACGTTCTCACGATAATCCTGGCCGCCAGAGACAATCGCTGGTGGCTGTACTACGCGATCATGGCCACAATTGGCTCCGTAATCGGAGCTTTCGTCACTTTCCGCCTGGCTCGCAAAGGCGGAAAAGAAACGATGGAGAAGAGATTCTCTGCTCAACGGGCCGCGAGAATCATCAAAATTTTCTCCAAGTGGGGATTCTGGTCCATCGCCATTGCGGCTCTGCTCCCGCCGCCGGTACCCATGGTGCCGTTCGTGATCGCGGCCGGCGCCACGCAGTATTCCACCAAAAAATTTCTGGTGGCCCTGACTCTCGGTCGCGCTGTCCGCTACATGGCCTTGGCCTTACTAGGCGTCCGCTACGGACGAGGCATCATCGGATTTGTCACCCATCCCGGCCACCCATACATTTTCGCTGGTGTAGCGGCTGTAGTCATCGCCGGGGTAGTTTTATTTGTGGTTATGTCCGCGCGAAAGAAAAAGCCCGCCGCCGCTTGATTTCTCAGAACTTTCATCCCCTCCCGAAGTGCGAAATAACTTCGACGGCACCCGAATCATCAAACGGATACGCGCTATTCTCATGATTCCATTTTCGATCCTCGATCTTTCTCCCATTCCGCAAGGCGCTACCGCCTCCGACGCCCTGCGCAATTCCCTCGACCTCGCGCAACACGCCGAAAAGTGGGGCTACACGCGCTTCTGGCTCGCCGAGCATCACAATATGCCGGGCATCGCGAGCGCCGCCACCGCGGTCGTCATCGGCCATGTGGCCGCCGGGACAAAAACGATTCGAGTTGGATCGGGCGGCATCATGCTGCCGAATCATTCGCCGCTGGTCATTGCCGAACAGTTCGGCACGCTGGCGTCGCTATTTCCCGGTCGCATCGATCTCGGCCTCGGTCGCGCTCCGGGTACCGATCAGCTCACGGCCCGCGCACTGCGCCGCGATCTGGTGGCCGCATCGGATCGCTTTCCCGACGACGTTCTGGAGTTGCAGCATTATTTAAGATCTCCCGACGCCGGGCAAAAGATACGAGCCGTTCCGGGGGCCTGTTCGCAGGTTCCCATCTGGCTGCTGGGCTCCAGTCTTTTCAGCGCGCAACTCGCCGCGCACCTCGGTTTGCCATTTGCGTTTGCTTCGCATTTCGCGCCCGCGGATATGCTGGACGCACTGCGCGTCTATCGGCACATGTTCAAGCCCTCGCAGCAATTGCGTCAGCCCTACGCCATGTTAGGCATCAACATCATTGCCGCCGAAACCGACAGGGAAGCGCGCCGCCAGTTTACTTCGCTTCAACAATCCTTTACTTATCTTCGACGGGGCACGCCTCAACAAATTCCCCCGCCGATCGATGATATAGAAACGTTCTGGACGCCCGCCGAAAAGGGCATGGCCAGCCAGTCGCTCACCATCTCCGCCGTCGGTTCGTCCGAAACCGTCGCCCGACAGGTACAAAACTTCGTGGACGTTGCCCGTCCCGACGAATTAATGATCACCGCCCACATTTATGACCACCATGCCCGGCTTGAGTCCTTCGAACGCGCAGCAACTATCTGCTCAAATCTAACGCCATCGCCGGATTCACCTCATGCCCATCCGGAAGGTGTACAGCGCGCTTCACCGGTTATGTAATCCTTGATTGTCACTGCCAACTTGTCTTTCTATTCCGTCCAAAGCACAGCATTCCCCCGTATTCTCCAAAGCCGAAGCCTGCAGAGAAAATCCACAAACGCGGCGCTGCTGCGAGAGTGGTTGACCCCGTATGTTCTTGTTATCCTGACTCTCTATCCCCGGAGGCGAAAATGGTCCGGTGACTGTCGCGGCCTTCAAAGCCGTTGATTCGGCCCTTCGCGGATCGAATGGTGGGTTCGACTCCCACACGCCTCCGCCACTGCCCACGTTCGCAATCATCATCATTCTCATTATCTTTCTAGAGGCTCTACAGGAAACACTGTAGGCGCGCGGGCGTGCCAACCATGTTAAATAAATGGTTCTAAGGTATTTGCGGGGTCCAACTCAGAAATTTTCTGTAGTCCCGCCAAATTTTCCGCAGCCAGCACTTAATAATGTTCCGCGTAAATCATTTGGGAGAAACAATTCATGAAGCGCACCAACCACGACGCCAAGACCAGAGGCACCGCGACTTTGGAAACCCGCATTGAGGCGGAAAAGAATGACGGTTCGGGAGTCGCCGTGGCACCGCCCATTTCCAAATTCTCCGCCGGGCGCAACGAAAAAAATAATGGCGCAGGTTCCAACGTCGCGCCTGGTGAACTCGCCGCCATTCTTGCCAGCCTGCAAACCATGCGCGATGGAGATTTTTCCGTGCGTCTCCCCGGAGCATGGACCGGGTTGTCGGGAAAAATTGCCGACACTTTCAACGAAATCGTCACCGCCAACCAGCAGATGGCCAATGAATTAAAACGTGTCGGGCAAGTGGTTGGCAAAGAAGGAAGAACACGCGAGCGCACCCGCTTTCAACAGTCCAAAGGCGCGTGGGGCGAGATGGAAGGCTCCGTCAACACCCTGGTGGAAGATTTGCTGCGGCCCACTACCGAAGTGACGCGGGCGATCGCCGCGGTGGCGCAGGGCAATCTGACGCAGACGGTGCGACTGGATGTGGATGGACGTCCGCTGGAAGGTGAATTCTTACGCTCCGCCACCATCGTCAACACCATGATTCAGCAGTTGGGCGTGTTCACTGCGGAAGTAACGCGCGTGGCGCGTGAAGTGGGCACTGACGGAAAGTTGGGCGGACAGGCGCAGGTACCCGGCGTCGCTGGTACCTGGAAAGATCTGACCGACTCGGTCAACTCCATGGCCAGCAACCTGACCGGCCAGGTGCGCAACATTGCCGAAGTCGCCACCGCCGTCGCCAGCGGTGACCTATCCCGCAAAATTACCGTGGACGTGCGCGGCGAAATTCTGCAGCTCAAAGAAGCCATCAACACCATGGTGGATCAGCTGCGCTCCTTCGCTTCCGAAGTAACGCGCGTGGCGCGCGAAGTCGGCACCGACGGAAAGTTGGGCGGTCAGGCGGTAGTCCCGGGCGTCGCGGGCACCTGGAAGGATTTGACCGACTCCGTCAACGCGATGGCCGGCAACCTAACCGCACAGGTTCGCAACATCGCGGAAGTCACCACCGCCGTCGCGCGCGGCGACCTCTCGCGCAAAATCACCGTGGACGTGAAGGGTGAAATTCTCGAGTTGAAAGACACCATCAATACGATGGTGGACCAGCTCAATGCTTTCGCGGGAGAAGTCACCCGCGTGGCGCGCGAAGTTGGTACCGAAGGAAAACTGGGCGGACAGGCGCAGGTTCCCGGCGTCGGCGGCACTTGGAAGGATTTGACCGACAACGTCAACTTCATGGCCAGCAACCTGACCGGTCAGGTGCAGAAACATCGCCGAAGTCGCCACGGCGATTGCGAGCGGCGACCTCTCGCGCAAAATCACCGTGGACGTGCGCGGCGAAATTTTGCAGCTCAAAGAAACACTCAACACCATGGTGGACCAGCTCAACCGCTTTGCCGGAGAAGTCACCCGCGTGGCGCGCGAAGTTGGCAGCGAAGGCCGCCTCGGTGGACAAGCGAACGTCCCCGGCGTCGCGGGCACGTGGAAGGATTTGACCGACTCCGTGAACTCCATGGCCGGTAACTTGACCGGCCAGGTGCGCAACATTGCCGAAGTTACCACCGCGGTGGCGCGCGGAGACCTCTCCCGCAAAATCACCGTGGACGTGAAGGGTGAAATTCTTGAGTTGAAAAACACGATCAACACCATGGTGGACCAGCTCAACGCCTTCGCCGGGGAAGTCACCCGCGTGGCTCGCGAAGTTGGCACCGAAGGAAAACTTGGCGGACAAGCCCAGGTGCCCGGTGTCGCCGGCACCTGGAAAGATTTGACCGACAACGTCAACTTCATGGCCAGCAACCTGACTGGCCAGGTTCGAAACATCGCGGAAGTTTCCACCGCCGTGGCGCGCGGAGACCTGTCGCGCAAAATCACGGTAGACGTGAAGGGCGAAATTCTCGAGTTGAAAGACACCATCAATACCATGGTGGATCAACTACGGTCGTTCGCTTCGGAAGTCACTCGCGTCGCCCGCGAAGTTGGCACCGACGGCAAACTCGGTGGACAGGCGCTCGTACCCGGCGTCGCCGGTACGTGGAAGGATTTGACCGACTCCGTTAACTCCATGGCCAGCAACTTGACCGGCCAGGTGAGAAACATCGCCGAAGTGGCCACAGCGATTGCCAGCGGCGACCTTTCCAAGAAAATTACCGTCAACGTCAGCGGCGAAATTTTGCTGCTGAAAGACACCATCAATACCATGGTGGACCAGCTCAACGCGTTCGCAGGAGAAGTCACCCGCGTCGCGCGCGAAGTCGGCAGCGAAGGCCGCCTCGGCGGACAGGCCAACGTGCCCGGGCGTCGCCGGAACCTGGAAGGACCTCACCGACTCCGTAAACTCCATGGCCGGAAACCTGACCGGTCAGGTCCGTAACATCGCTGAAGTCACCACGGCGGTCGCGCGCGGCGACCTCTCGCGCAAAATCACCGTGGACGTGAAAGGCGAAATCCTCGAGCTCAAAAACACGATCAACACCATGGTGGACCAGCTCAACGCGTTTGCAGGAGAAGTCACCCGCGTGGCCCGCGAAGTCGGCACCGAAGGGAAGTTGGGCGGCCAGGCACAAGTGCCCGGCGTCGGCGGCACGTGGAAGGATTTAACCGACAACGTCAACTTTATGGCCAGCAACTTGACGGGCCAGGTGAGAAACATCGCTGAAGTCGCTACCGCTATTGCCAGCGGCGACCTTTCCCGCAAAATCACCGTCGATGTGCGCGGCGAAATTTTGCAGCTAAAAGAAACGCTCAACACCATGGTGGAACAGCTCCGCTCTTTCGCCGCGGAAGTCACCCGCGTGGCCCGCGAAGTCGGCAGCGAAGGCCGCCTCGGCGGTCAGGCCAACGTCCCGGGCGTTGCCGGAACGTGGAAGGATCTTACCGACTCCGTAAACTCCATGGCCGGAAACTTGACCGGCCAGGTCCGCAACATCGCCGAAGTCACCACGGCGGTCGCGCGTGGCGACCTCTCCCGCAAAATCACCGTAGACGTGAAAGGCGAAATTCTCGAACTCAAAAACACTATTAACACCATGGTGGACCAGCTCAACGCTTTCGCCGGCGAAGTCACTCGCGTCGCCCGCGACGTCGGCACCGAAGGAAAACTGGGCGGTCAGGCCAAAGTCCCTGGTGTAGCCGGCACCTGGAAAGATTTGACCGACAACGTTAACTTCATGGCCAGTAACCTGACCGAGCAGGTGCGCGGTATCGTGAAAGTCGTCACCGCCGTCGCCAACGGAGAGCTGACGCAGAAACTCACCGTGAACGCCAAGGGCGAAGTCGCCGCGCTCGCGGAAACCATCAACAACATGACGGACACGCTGGCGACCTTCGCCGATCAGGTCACCACCGTGGCCCGCGAAGTCGGCGTCGAAGGCCGCCTCGGCGGACAGGCCAACGTGCCCGGCGCGGCCGGAACATGGAAAGATTTGACCGGTAACGTAAACCTGCTTGCGGACAACCTTACCAACCAGGTCCGAGCTATCGCAGAAGTCGCCACTGCCGTAACCAAGGGCGACCTGACCCGTTCCATTCAGGTGGAAGCCAGCGGCGAAGTCGCCGAGCTCAAAGACAACATCAACACCATGATCGACAACTTGCGCCTCACGACCGATCGCAACGCCGAGCAGGACTGGCTGAAAACCAACCTTGCGCGGTTCACCGGCATGTTGCAGGGCCAGCGCGATCTCACTTCAGTGGGGCGCATGATGCTTTCTGAGTTGGCTCCGCTGGTCAACGCTCAGCAGGGCGTCATCTACCAGATGGAGACGGAGAATGCTTCGGGCATGGTGCTGCTCTCCGCATTCGCCGACGACGGTGAGAATGGCCATCGCCAGCATTTGCGCGTCGGCGAAGGTCTGGTCGGTCAGTGTGCGTCGGAAAAGCGCCGCATGCTCATCGCCGATGTTCCCGATAACGCAATTCCCGTGCGCTCCGGATTGTTCGAAGCTGTCCCGAAAAACGTGATCGTCCTGCCAGTTTTATTTGAAGATCGCGTCAAAGCCGTCATTGAACTCGCTTCCCTCAGCAGTTTCACTGCGTCGCATCTGGCGTTTCTTGAGCAACTGACCTCCAGCATCGGCATCGTGCTGAACAGTATCGAAGCCACTATGCAAACGGAAGGTTTGCTGAAGCAGTCGCAGCAACTCGCCACCGAATTGCAGACCCAGCAGAAAGAATTGCAGCAGACCAACGAGCAACTGGCGCAGAAAGCCCAGCAGTTGGCGGAACAGAACGTCGAAGTGGAGCGCAAAAACCAGGAAATTGAACAAGCCCGTCGCGCGCTCGAAGAAAAGGCCAAAGAACTGGCTCTCACTTCCAAATACAAATCGGAATTCCTGGCCAATATGTCGCACGAACTGCGCACCCCGCTGAACAGTATTCTCGTTCTCGGCCAGCAGCTCAGCGACAACCCCGACGCCAACCTCACGCCTAAACAAGTGGAATTTGCCCGCACCATTCACGGTGCCGGTACTGACTTGCTCAACCTCATCAGCGATATTCTCGACCTCTCCAAGATCGAATCGGGCACCGTGTCGGTGGAAGCGGAAGAAGTGTTCTTCGCCAGCCTGCTCGAAATGATCGGCCGGCCCTTCAAACACGAAGCAGAAAACCGCCGCTTGTCCTTCGAGGTTTCTTCCGATCCGCATCTCGCGCGCAGCCTGGTGACGGACTCCAAGCGCTTGCAGCAGGTGTTGAAAAACTTGCTGTCCAACGCTTTCAAGTTCACCGAGCACGGCGGCGTGCGACTGCAGGTTTCGACCGTGGATAGCGGCTGGAGCGACAATCATCCGATTCTGAACGGCGCCGCGTCGGTTATCGCTTTCGAAGTTTCCGATACCGGCATCGGCATTCCCAGCGAAAAGCAAAGGATTATCTTTGAGGCTTTCCAGCAGGCCGACGCCGGCACCAGCCGTAAATACGGCGGCACCGGGTTGGGACTGGCCATCAGCCGCGAACTCGCCAGCCTTGCTCGGCGGTGAGATCCAACTGCGCAGCCAACCTGGAAAGGGCAGCACGTTTACTCTCTATTTGCCGAAGACCTATGTCGGGCCATCCAATAGCTTGGGCACCATAAACGAGCGCAAGTCCGCCGCCACGGCGTCGGCGATGCATCTCTCCACCGCCGCCATGTTGGAACATCCTGACGGAGACTATTCCCGACGATCGCGAAAATCTCGAGCCGGGCGACCATGTTCTGCTGATCGTCGAAGACGATCCGCACTACGCGCGCGTACTCGCTGATTTGTCCCGCGACAAAAATTTCAAAGTGCTGGTGGCCTCGCGCGGCGCGGAAGCTCTGGCTCTCGCGCGCGAATACCATCCCACCGCCATTTCACTGGACGTTTTCCTACCCGATATGCTCGGCTGGACGGTCCTGAATCACTTAAAACAGGATTCCTCAACCCGTCACATTCCCGTGCAGATGCTCACCATGGATGAAGACCGCCACCACGGCCTGGCCCGCGGCGCGTTTTCCTTTGTGACCAAGCCGACCACTACCGAAGGTCTTGAAACGGCGCTCGAAAAAATCAAAACGTATTCTGCGCCACGTCGCCGCAGGCTCCTGGTCGTAGAAGACAATCCCGCGGAGCAACTCAGCATCCGCGAATTGTTAAACCACACCGACATCGACGTCACCGTCGCCGAAACCGGCAAAGAAGCATTGAACACCGTGAACGAGCACAATTTCGACTGCGTCGTGCTGGACCTCCGTCTCCCGGATATGTCGGGATTCGATGTCCTCGAACAAATCGGGAATAGCCCGACGCTCAGCGATTTGCCGGTAGTTGTTTTCACCGGCAAGGAATTATCTTCCGAAGAAGACGCCCGCTTGCACACCCTGGCGCGCAGCGTCGTGGTGAAGGATGTCGAATCTCCGGAACGCCTGCTCGACGAAACGGCGCTCTTCCTGCACCGCGTCGTCGCCGACCTTCCGCCAGAGAAACAACGCATGCTCGAAAAGCTGCATCGTTCTGATGAAGCGCTGGTCGGCAAAAAAGTGCTGGTGGTGGACGACGACGTGCGCAACATTTTCGCTCTCAGCAGCGTCCTCGAACGCCGCGGCATGACCGTACTCACTGCTGGAACCGGACGGGAAGCCATCCAGACCCTCGGAGTCCACCAAAGATGTCGCCATCGTTTTGATGGACATCATGATGCCGGAAATGGACGGTTACGAAACCATGCAGGTGATCCGGCAAAACGCCGCGTTACGACGCCTGCCGATCATCGCGCTCACCGCCAAAGCTATGAAAGGCGACCGCGAAAAATGTCTGGAAGCGGGGGCCTCGGAATATCTTGCCAAGCCCGTGAATACCGATCAGCTGCTTCCGCTTGCGTATGTGGCTGCACCGCTAGGCGAAATATACGACATCGGGATCGCAACCGCTGAGGTCGGCAAATTCAGCCGAAGAAAACATGAGCCTGTCTGACAAGGTCAATATTTTGATGGTGGACGATCAGCCCGCAAAGCTGTTGACCTACGAGGCTATTCTCGCCGAGCTTGGCGAAAATCTCATAAAAGCCAATTCGGGCCGCGAAGCGCTGGAACTTTTGCTTAAGACCGACATCGCGGTTGTGCTGATGGATGTCAGCATGCCTGAACTGGACGGCTTTGAGCTGGCGGAAATCATTCGCCAGCATCCGCGCTTTCAAAAGACCGCCATCATTTTTGTTTCGGCCGTTCACCTCACCGATCTGGATCGTCTCAAGGGCTACCAGCGCGGCGCGGTGGATTATCTCTCGGTTCCCGTAGTCCCGGAACTTTTGCGCGCCAAGGTCAGCGTGTTTGCCGAGTTGCACCGCAGCGCCCAGCAGCTCGAATTGTTAAACTCCGAGCTGCGAGGACTTTCCGGCAGGCTACTGAGCACCCAGGACGAAGAGCGCCGCCGCATCGCCCGGGATCTTCACGACGGCCTCGGGCAGGAGCTGAGCGCGGCCAAAATGCTGGTGGATGGCATCCACATCGGTAACCAGTCAGCCGAAGCTAAATCTCAAGCAGCGCTGCAGGCCAGCGGGCTGCTGGATCGCGTCATGCAACAAGTCCGCAGCATTTCGCATCTGCTGCATCCGCCGTTGCTTGACGAAATCGGTTTGCAATCGGCGCTGCGCTGGTATCTTGATGGCTTGACCGAGCGCAGCGGCATTGAAACTGTTTTCGACGTGGATCCTCAGGAATTTCCCCGCCTTTCTCCGGAAGTGGAGACCGCCGTTTTCCGAATCACTCAGGAAGCGCTGACCAATGTTTTTCGCCATTCCGGCGCCGCCAAAGCATGCATCACCTTGACGAAAAACGAAGACCACGTCGCTCTGACGGTCCGCGATTTCGGAAAGGGCATCGCCGCGCACATCGTCGAGTTGCGCCCTGGCAGCGTGGGCATTGGCCTGGGCGGCATGCGTCAGCGTGCCAAAGAATTCGGCGGGGAACTACGCCTGCAAAACGCGCAACCGGGCACCCTTATCGAAGTGACCATTCCGCTTAAGACCGGAAAGTCCGGGGAACAGGGCACCCAGGCATCGCTGCGCGCTCTATAAACGCGTGGAATTTGAATTCGAGCGCACTTCTTCCTGAATGTGGGCGTCAGGGCGCCCGGACGCCCGGTAAGTAGTGCGCCTTTAGCTAGTGCCCGGGCTCCGGACCGGGCGTCATGCAACTGCCCCCGCCGGACGAGCGGCACTGGTCGTATGCGCTTTTATTCATTTGCCAGAATGTGTGCGCCTCGCGACGGTCGGCGTCATTACGCAATCCGGTCAGAAATCGATTGCGCTGGCCTGAGTTCACAAATGTAATTCCCGCCGGGTCGTCCGCGCCCAGCGCGAATCGCAATTTCCCGGCGGTCACAAAGTCGTGCTCGGCGTCATTACGAAACCCGATGTTGTTGGTCGGGTCGCGCAGCCACTTCGCGAAATACGTTCCTTTACCCTCGCCTTGCTCTCCGGCTTTCTGAAACCAATAAATGGCGTTCTGCCGATTCTGCGGCACACCGATGCCAAATTCGTAGCAACGCCCCAGGCCAAACTCGCCCTTCACCCAACCCTGGTTGGCACTTTGTTGATACCACTGCGCTGCCGCTACCCAGTTTTCCGGCACGCCGTCCGCTTCTTCGTAGTAGCCCGCGACTTCCGATTGCGCTCCGGGTTCACCAGCTTGCGCGGCTCGCAGGTACCAGTTGAACGATTCCCGCTTGTCGCGCGCTACGCCATCACCGGCTTCGTACAGCATCGCCATGCGCAGTTGCGCGATGGGGTTGCCGGCTTTTGCAGAAGCCAGCAGCAGCTTGGCCGCTCCTGGATGATCGCCGGCTTTAAAATGCTGGCCTGCCTCCTCGTACAACTCCCAACCGGGCAGCTGGCGGCAATAGTTCATCGTCGCGGGAGACGGACCAATTTTTTGCGCGCGCGGCTGCCCCGGCACTGTGCCAATGCAGCGTTGCAGCGTGGCATTGGGAGACACTGAGATCCTTCCAGCGCCTTGCGGCGCGGGCGCGGCTTGCAGGCAACCGGCACTTAGAGCGATGACCGACGCCAGGACAGTCGCGGACAAATTTACTTTTCGCATGGCTACTCTCTTTCGCGGGAGGTGCCCGACAACATGCAACAACCGCGCCCCTTCGTCAAGAGTTGTGGCCTGGAACCCAACGAAACACTGTGAAACGATTTGCCGCACAACCAGCGTCTAATTGAAGGCAGAAGTGTGAGCGCAAAACCAATCTCATGTGCACTCCGACGACCCATCTGTTGCTCAAGCATGTTTCTCGAAAGCTGCTTTTCGCAGCGCTGTCGTGTCTGGCCGTGGCTGGTGGGGGAAACGCCGCTCAGTCAGCCCAGGACTCTGCGTCACCTGCGCCCGCAAAAGCTCCCGCCACGCTGGGAACCATTAAATCCATTTCCGGGAATAGCCTGGTATTGACCAGTGATGCGGGCGCTGAAGTGAACGTTGATGTTCGGGACTCCACAAAAATCGTCCGCATCGCTCCTGGTCAGACGGATTTAAAGGACGCGCAGCCCATCGTGCTGAATGACTTGCAGGTGGGAGACCGCATTCTTGTTCGCGGTCCGGCGCCTGAAGCGGGCCAGAATCTTGCGGCCACTTCGATCGTCGCCATGAAAAAAGCCGACATCGCGGACAAACAGGCTCGTGAACGCGATGAATGGCAGAAATCGGGAGTTGCTGGCTTGGTGGATAGTGTGGATACCGCGGGTGGCGTGATCAGCGTCACTATTCCATCTCTGCGCGACAAAAAAACCGTTGTCGTGCATATTTCTCCGCAAACGCTGCTGCGCCGTTACGCTCCCGGCTCAGTAAAGTTCGATGACGCTAAAACCGCGCCCCTGGCCGAGGTTCGCCCCGGCGACCAACTGCGCGCACGCGGCGAGAAAAATACCGATGGCAGCGAATTAACCGCCACCGAAATCGTGTCCGGCAGTTTCCGCAACATTTCGGGCACGGTTTCATCGCTCGATTCTGCGCAGGGCACCATCACCGTGCACGATCTCGCTGCCAAAAAAGCAGTGACTGTGAAAATTACTCCCGAATCGCAGCTGCGAAAGTTGCCGGCGCCGATCGCACAACGCATCGCGCAACGGCTTAACGGTACCGTCACCACCGTACAAGATGAACAGCCTGCCGCCGATGCTTCCGGTGCTCCCATTGCCAAGGCGCCCGCGCCCGGGACGCGTCAGACCGCCGCTGGTTCCCCAAGCGTCGGCGCACCTGGTGAGGGCCGCAGCACCCGGGAATTCGGGGCTCGCGGCGGACGCGGCCAGAATGGCGGCGCCATGGATTTGCAGCAGATGATCAGCCGCATGCCCCCCTCGAAAATCTCCGATTTGCAAAAGGGTGACGCCGTCATGCTGGTAGGCACGGAGAGCGCCCCGAATGCCGTCACCGCCATCACGTTGCTGGCCGGCGTAGAACCAATATTGCAAGGATCGCCCAATGGCGCGTCTTCGATCCTGTCTCCCTGGAGTCTGAGCGGCGCGCCCAGCGGGGAAGCAGGCACGCCTTAGCGTCGGCCTACGGTGCCCTCCTCCTACAAGATTTCAGGAATTATTTCCGGAGAGTGAATGAAAGTTCGGATTCTTGCTGTAGCAGTTGTCATTCTCGCGCTCGCAATATTCAACGGCGGCGAACCCGCGCGTGCGCAAACGCCGGCCACCGGCATTCTTCGCGGGCAAGTTACCGATCCATCCGGCGGCACGGTCAGTGGAGCAGCGGTGCTTCTGACCGGACCAGACGGCAAGTCTTCCGATTTTTCCACCAGTAACGATGGTTCCTATGAAGCCGCCGGCCTTGCGCCCGGCTCCTACACCGTGAAAGTCGTGGCCGAAGGTTTTGGACAATTTACCGCCAACAACGTCAGCGTAAAAGCGGGGCAGGTACAAGCTCTCAAGATCACGCTCACTCTCGAAGAGCAAAAGATCGAAATTCACGTGGAGGATTCACTCACTCAATTGAGCGTGGACCCCACCAATAACGCCGGAGCCATCGTCCTCAAAGACAAAGATCTCGAAGCCCTTTCCGATGATCCCGACGAACTGCAATCAGAGCTGCAAGCGCTGGCTGGCCCATCTGCCGGCCCTAACGGCGGCCAGATTTACATTGACGGCTTCACTGCCGGCCAGTTGCCGCCCAAAGCCTCCATCCGCGAAATCCGCGTCAACCAGAATCCTTTTTCCGCTGAATATGACAAGCTGGGCTACGGCCGTATCGAGATTTTCACCAAGCCCGGCACCGACAAATATCACGGCCAGTTGTTTCTCACCGGAAACACTGCCGGATTCAACTCCCGCAATCCCTTTGAAGTAATTCCCGACGGCACCGAGCCGCCCGGCTACGAGTCCACGCAATTCAGCGGCAGCATTGGCGGCCCCATCAGCAAAAAAGCCTCGTTCTTTTTTAATTTTGAGCGCCGCGACATCAATGACCTGTCCATCGTGAGCGCCACCGTGCTCGATCCCAATTTCAACGTTGTCAATTTCAGCGATGCCGTCGCTAACCCGCGCGTACGCACCAATCTGAGTCCCCGTTTCGATTACCAGGTCAGCAAAAACAACACCTTCAACGCGCGCTACCAGTACGAGCACAATCGCCAGGACAATCAGGGCATCGGGCTTTTCGATTTGCCCGGCAGCGGATTCAATTCTCTCGAAGTTGAACAGACCCTGCAGCTCAGCGACACGCAAATCCTCAGCCCCAGGGTTATCAACGAGACCCGTTTCCAGTTTATTCGCGAAACCACCAATCAGACGCCGCTGAATGTTACCCCCACGGTAACCGTGCAGCAGGCCTTCACCGATGGTGGCAGTTCCGAAGGTACCGTGCGCGATATTCTCGATCGCTACGAATTTCAGAACTACACTTCTATGGCCCTCGGCAAACATTTCCTTAAATTTGGCGCCCGCCTCCGTGCCAATCGCGACGTCAGCGTGGAGACCTCCGACTTCAACGGGAATTTTACTTTTGGCTCACGCCAGGATCCCAGTTGCGCTGCCAGCGGCACCCGAGCCACCTGCCCCTTCATCAGCGGTCTACAGGCCTATCAGATAATGCAGCAGGGCTTGGCTGACGGACTTTCCTTCGCGCAGATTTCCGCCATGGGCGGCGGGGCCAGCCAGTATTCCATCACCACCGGCAGCGCCAGTGCCGACGTCACCTATTTCGACGCCGGGCTTTACGTGCAAGACGATTTTCATTTCCGCCCCAACATCACGCTGAGTTATGGCCTGCGCTTCGAAACGCAGAACAATGTCAGCGATCACGTGGACCTCGCGCCACGTGTAGGATTTGCATGGGGCTTTGGCGCCAAGGGGAAAAACGCCGCGCCGAAATTTGTGCTGCGGGCCGGCTTCGGAATATTTTACGACCGCTTCACTTATTCTCTGGAACTACAGCAGCAGCGCCTGAATGGAGTCACCCAGCAGCAATTCCTGGTTACTAATCCACAATTCTTCTTGAGCGACACGCCCGACCCCAGCACGCTGCCCGCGGGCACCTCGCCCACGATTTACCGCGCCAATGCCGACCTCCGCGTCCCTTCGATCATGCAAACCGGTGTCAGCGTCGAGCGCCAGCTCACTAAAAATGCCAACCTGGCAGTGACCTATTTAACGTCGCGGGGCGTTCACCAGTTTTTCACTGAAAATATCAATGCGCCCGAATGTCCGTCGTTCCCGTGCGACGCTTCCATTGCGCCGCGCCCGCTCGGCGGGTCCGACAACATCTACCAATACCAGTCCGAAGGCATCTTCAAGCAGAACCAGCTGATCATCAACAGCAGCATTCGTCTGGGCGCGAAACTCTCTTTGTTCGGCTACTACACATTAAATTATGCCAACAGCGACACAGGTACCGGCGCGTCCAGTTTTCCTTCCAGCTTCAACAACATCAGTCTCGATTACGGGCGCTCGGCGTTTGACATCCGCCATCGGGTATTCCTCGGCGGCACCATTGGGTTGCCGTATGCATTTCGCCTCAGTCCCTTCATGACCGCCAGCTCCGGCGGCCCTTACAACATCACCACTGGCCAGGATCTGAACGGCGATTCCATCTTCAATGATCGGCCCGCCATCGCAACCGTCAATTCGCTGCCGGGCAATGTAGTCACCAACCGCTTCGGTTCTTTTGATGTAGTGCCGCAGCCCGGCGAAACACTCGTGCCCATCAACGACCTCACCGGTCCCTCCCACTTTTCCATGAACCTGCGCCTCAGCAAAAGTTTCGGTTTCGGCAACAAAACAGAAGCTACCGCCACAACTTTGGGCGGTCCCGGGGGAGGCGGAACTTTTGGCCGCGGTCCCGGTGGACCGGGCGGGCGAGGTGGGGGAGGGGGCTTTGGCGGCGGGCGCGGTGGGGCAGGCGCCGACGCTGGCAGTACCAATCGTCGCTACAGCTTGACGTTCAGCGTTTCGGCGCGAAATATTTTCAACAATGTGAATCTGGCGCTACCAATCGGCAATCTAGGTTCGCCACTGTTCGGCCAATCCAACGGCCTGGCTGGTTCTTTCGGACCCGGAGGCGGCGGTGGTGGCGGCGTGACCGCCAACCGCAAGATTGATTTGCAGGTCTCGTTCAATTTCTAGAAGCAATGTCCACCCTCTCAACTATGGCGTCACGGGCTTGTAGACTTCGCCGCCCTTCATCACAAAAGTAACTTTCTCCATCACCGTGATGTCCGCCAGCGGATCGCCATCCACCGCCACGATATCCGCATATTTCCCCGTTTCAATGGAGCCGATGTCTTTCGCCCGGCCCAGCAATTCCGCGCCATTGATAGTGGCGGCTCTCAGCGCGTCGATGGGAGTCATGCCTCCACGTACCAGTGCCCCAAATTCTTTCGAAACAAAGTCAACGTCGTCATCCAGACCGTACGCAATTTTTAAGTGATGATCCAACGCGCGTTTGAAGGCCGGTCCCTGTTCCTTGACGATGGCCAGACCTTTCGCATAGCTCGCAGGATCGCGGCCCTGCGACAGCCCCGTTTCCATGTCATGCTGGAACGCATATAAGGTGGGCACTAACCACGTACCGTGCTGCTCCATCAGTTTGGCGCCCTCCTCATCCAGCACCGTTCCGTGTTCGATGGAATCCACACCGGCGCGCACCGCCGCTTTGATTCCTTCGGCGCCCTCCGCGTGCGCCATTACTCTTTTCCCGGCCCGATGGGCCACCTCCACAGCCTTGGCCATCTGTTCCTGGCTCAACTCCTGCACGTTGTAATCGCTGATGGGGTCCATGACCCCGCCTGTAGCCATTAGTTTGATCCAGTCGGCGCCGAATTTTATGTCCCGGCGCACCGCTCTGCTGACTTCATCAACGGTGTCAGCCATATTCGGAGCGCGCGGAAGCCGTTGGTCAGGCGAAAGCAAGTCCACGTCACCATGTCCGCCAGTCACAGAGACAAAATTTCCGGCGGACACCACGCGTGGGCCGCGAATAAGTCCCTTCTCAATACTGTCGCGCAACGCCAACTGGCCATATCCGAGGTAGGGTTCGCCAGCGTCGCGCATCGCGGTGAAACCGTGATCCAGCCAGATGGGTAGCGAATGCACCCCCCAGACCACAGCTTGCGCCTCAGACATCCTTAGCGGCGACATCGAAGACTGATCTTTGGGATCGCCCAGCAAATGCGAGTGGCAGTCGATCAGGCCCGGCACGACCGTGTACTTCGACAGATCGATGATCTTCACGCCCGCCGGCGCCGTATTGACGATTCGGGCGATGCGGTCTTTTTCGACCACTACGTAAACGTGGGTAGTGACATGCCCGCTGCGCACATCAATCAGGCGGCCCGCCAGAATCGCGACCGCCGGCGCCGCCTTGGCGGTTGCGCCGCCATCATCGGGCGCTTGCGCGTATCCCATCAGGGCGGCGCCGAGCATAAACGCGCAACCTGAGATTAAATTTCTAAAGAAAGTTTTCACAGTCGCTCCCACGGACGTAGAATCTTCCGCGACGAGCTTACGGACTGAATCACATGGATTGCAAGATGAATGTAGAGCGCTTATAGCCTGACGGTGATCGCGTGAAGAAAACACCTAAGAAGAAATTCGACAAGGGCAGGGAAGCGCGCCGCGTCGCAAGGAATTCCGGGCTCGCTCCGGCCAACACCAAAGTGATTGCGGATAAGCGCAAGCGTCCGCCAAAACACAAAAAGAAATGGCTCGAAGAGCCGGCGGTGTAAACAGTGTTTCGATCGTTTCAGCTTGCCTTAGGTTCGACCGAACCTAGTTTTTGGATCCTCAACCAGGGCGGTTGTCTGGCACGGATTCATCTGGCCGGAATAACGCCGCGATTGGAATGTGGCGGCGACTCGCAAGTTCCGCTGCGATGGCTTCCATTTCTTTTTTATTGAATCCAAACCCGGTCAGCCTGACCTGGCCGTCGGTATCCACCAGAAAAGTGGTTGGAACATTGGTTAGTCCGTAGGCGTTTGAGGCAGGATAGCCTTCCCCGTCCAGTAAAACGGGAAAGGTCACGCCATACTCGTCAGCAAATTCCTTGGAAGCCTTCGGATTATCCTGCGAAATTCCCAGAAACGTGATTTCCTCGTTCCCGTAGCGCTTGTACAGTCGTTCCAGGAACGGAAACGTGAATTGGCACACCGGGCATGAGACTTTGAAGAACGACAACAGCACCGGCCCGCGTTCCAGCAGCTTCTTCAGCGAATATTCTGCCCCTTCGAGGGACTTCAGTGAAAATTCAGGAGCCGCAAGGCCCGCAACCAGAGTGGTCATCTTTTCCGTCGAGCCCGCCCAGCGTGAAAGCCGCCGCAAAATTCCCATAACAAAAGTTTATCGCAAGTGTGTGCGGCGCCAGCGCGCGCCCTTTAGTGAATCTGCTTGGTCTTTCGCTGCATATAGTCCATCAGTAAATACTGCCCCAGCGTGTAAGGCGTGGTGAAGTACGCCTTGCCCCGGCACATTTCCGTAATTTTCTGCACGAAGTGCACCAGGCTGTAATCGCTCGCCAGCATGAAGGTGTTGATCAGAATTCCCGCCCGCTTGCACTTGTTAACTTCTTCCAGCGTTTGTCCCACCACAAAAGGATCCAGCCCAAAGGCATTCTTATAAATGCGCCCGTCCTCCAGTGTCAGCGCCGAAGGCTTGCCATCGGTAATCATGATAATCTGCCGCATATCTTTTTTCTGGCGCAGCAGTATCCTCTGCGCCATTCGCAAACCTTCGCGCGTGTTGGTGTAATAAGGCCCAACTTGTACACGGGCCAACTCGCCCAACGGAACTTCTTCCGCGCTGTCGTGAAATAAAACCAGGCTCAAGGTGTCGCCAGGATATTGCGTGCGGATCAGGTGCGAAAGCGCCATGGCCACTCGCTTCGCTGGAGTAAAGCGATCTTCGCCGTACAAAATCATGCTGTGGCTGCAGTCCAGCAGCAGCACCGTGGCGCACGAGCTGTGATACTCGCACTGGTGCACCATCAAATCCTGGTACTCCATGTTGATGGGCACCTTTACGCCTTCGCGCCGCACGGCGTTGAACAGTGTCTCGCTCACATCCATGTTCAACGTATCGCCAAATTCGTACGGCCGCGAAACGCCGCCGGACTCGACCCCAGTTGAAAGATCGCGCGTGTCGTGCCGGCCAAAGCTGCTGCGGCCCATGGAGCCCATCAAATCCTGCAGCGTCTTGAAACCCAGAAAATCGATCGTCTTATCTGTAATTTCAAAGCGCGCTTCGCTCTGCCGGTCTTGCGGTTGGCCTAAACTTCCTCGCGGGCTGTTCTGGTGCGGTGGCGTTACTTGCGGCGGCTGCTGCGGATTGATAAAACCTTCTTCCGCCAGCCGCTCCATCAACTTCTCCAGCAGGTCTTTCACTGCCTGGCTGTTCTGCGCCTGGGGACTCTGCAGCATCTTGCGCAACTCTTCGCTCATGGCGTCCTCAGGAAGCAGATCTCCTTCCTGCAGCGCGCGCAAAATCGCTTCTTTCAACGCTTCCATCGAGCGCTCGTTATCCATCTCCGAAACGCCAAAATATTGCGATTCGAATCCGCTCTGCAGAAAGAAATCGCCCATGCGCTTCACGAGTTCGTCGAGATCGACGGCGTCCGCTGGCTCACCAACATATTTTCCGTAGCGAATTACTTTCATAAATGTCCTTTGGCCCGCGTGCTGATCGTGCGACACCAGATCCGGTTTAATACAGCTATTGCCCGCAATCAGTTAAACTGCCGCCGCGGACCACGCGATGAAGGCGTCTCGCGAGGCTCCTGCGGCTTCTGCTTCTCCGCATAGTACCCGCGCTCCTCGCTGCGTCCGATGCGCCGGTGCGCCCACAGACCTTCCAGAATCATCTCGCCGGCGGCCGCCACCGCCCCATGATTTTTCGAATCGTTAGCGCCAATTCGCCCGGTGTGCTCCAGCAGTCCCTGAATGTTGGATAACTGGCGGTAGCGTTCATCAGTACCCGCCTGTTCAGGCAGTTTCAATTCGCCCCCCAGTTCAAACCACTGGATCACTGGTTGAAAATTTACCTCGCCGAAATATTTAGTGAACACCCGCCCGATCGCCGTTCGAATCAATTCGCGAGCAATAGTGTCCGCGCCCTTCAGCTCGCCTTCGTACTCCAGCTCCATTTTGCCGGTGATAGCCGGCAACGCCGAGTAGACGTCCGCCACGCTGGCGAACGACGAGTTCTCTCCGGTACGCGCGGCGCGCTGCTCCGCGCTGCTGACCACGCTTTCCAGCGTAGTAATTGGCAAGCGCTGGCTCACGCCCGAGCGCCGGTCGACCCGCTTGTCTTCGCGCGCCTGGAACGCGATCTCCTCCACCGTCTCTCGCAGATAAGACGGCACTTCAATCGCCCGTACCGCGCTGCGCTTGACCCAGGCTTCCTGCGCGGTGATCACCATGCCTTCGCTGACACTCGACGGGTAATGTGTTCGAATCTCGGCTCCAATACGATCCTTCAGCGGCGTAATGATCTTCCCGCGGGCCGTGTAGTCCTCCGGGTTCGCCGTAAATACCAGCAACACATCCAACGGCAGGCGCAGCGGGTAGCCCTTAATCTGAATATCGCCTTCCTGCATGATGTTGAACAATCCGACCTGAATTTTTCCCGCCAGGTCCGGCAATTCATTGATCCCGAAAATTCCGCGATTGGCGCGCGGCAGCAAGCCGTAGTGAATAGTCAGCTCATCCGAAAGGTCCCGCCCGCCCCGCGCTGCGCGAATCGGGTCCACGTCACCAATAATGTCCGCCATAGTCACGTCGGGAGTCGCCAGCTTTTCCACGTAGCGGCTGTCGCGCGGCATCCACGCGATCGGCGTATCGTCGCCTTCTGCCGAGATTTTCTCGCGGCACGCGCGGCAGATGGGCTTCAGTGGATCATCGTTGATCTCGCAGCCCACAACCACAGGGATCTCGGCGTCCAGCAGGTTGATCAGCCCGCGTAGAATGCGGCTCTTGGCCTGTCCACGCAATCCCAGCAAAATGAAATTGTGCCGGGACAGCAGCGCATTCACGATCTGCGGCACTACGGTATCTTCGTAACCGTGAATCCCCGGAAACAATGGCTCGCCGCGTTCAATCAAACGCAAAAGATTCCCGCGAATTTCATCTTTCACCGAACGCGAAACGCTGCCGGCGTCAAAATCGGGAATGCGTTTCAGCTCGCCCAGCGTGCGCGGTTTGGGATGTTGCGAATGCGATTTCTGCGTTGTTGTAGTGCTCATATGGCCCCAGTTTATTTGTGAAGTGTCTAATATTTCGTCCGGCTTGATTTCCGACGGCTAATAATTTCTTAAAGCAGCCTTCAATTCAGCCCGTGGCCGTTCCCGGCAGACTTGGCGCGCCCGGCGTCCACTTTCTGTAGATGCGGCGCCCAGCCGCGAAGGTAGCCTATCAATCGCTCCTGCCGCTCCGGTTCGCTGCGCAGCTCCAGAAGTTGCTGCTTCCACAGCAAATCCATCGGCAAAGTAGACGCCACCAGAAACGAAAACGCCCGCGACGCGTCTTCTGCTACATTTTTGGGATAGTCGCCGAAAATCAACGTGTGGCAGGTTTCGTAAAGCTCTACCAGTTCCGCTTTCCGCGCCCCAGCCCACGTTTCCTTGTCCTCCAGGTAATCGACCTGCCCCTCGAGCAACGGATTCTCGGTGAACAGTTCCACCGCGCGAAATGGCACGCGCCCCACTGCGATGATGTCCATCCGCCCGTCGGGATAACGCGTGAGAATTTCCATGATCTCCGCCGTGCATCCCACGCGCGTCACGCCGTTCGGCATGGACAGCAGCATCCCAAACTCGGAATGCTCCCGCGTGCAACGATTCACCATCTCGCGGTAGCGTGGCTCAAAAATGTGCAGTGGCAATTCAGCGCCGGGGAGGAGTACGACGTTCAAGGGGAAAAGCGGAATGCGATCTGGCCGCATAAGTCCCATAGGTGATGATAGCAGACCAGGGAAATCGTTGCAGAATCGTGCGGATTTCGAAATCAGCCCAGTTCGCCGAGCAGCGCTTGCATTTCCGATACAGCGTGCTGGTCGCCCTTTTGCGACGCCGCGGCAATTCCCGTGGAGAGAATGTTCTTGGCATCCGAAGCCCGAGATTCGCGTACCAGCAACTGCGCGTACATCAGATACGCCGGAACGTAATCTGGGTGCTTCTCCAGCAAGACACCAAAATTCACCGCAGCCGCCGCGGGATCCCCGCTACTGATACATTCCATTGCCAGTCCGTATCGCGAAAACGCGTCTCCGGGCGCCTTCGCCACGAATTCTTCAAGCACCTGCCTGCGGGTTTTCTTTTGGTCTGTCATGGTTGGCTACCGTAGTATACGGATGGAATGCGCGGTTCCAAAATCGCCTCAAACGGGGAAGCATGAAACAAAAGAAATCTGCACTCACGAATCCCTCGAAGCTCGATAATTCCCGACTGAAGCCCAAGCCGGTCAGCGCCTCGCGCTCGGAGATGGCTGAAGTCGTCCTCCCGGCGCAGACCAATCCGCTCGGAAAATTGCTCGGCGGCCAGGTAATGCATCTGGTGGACATGGCTGCGGCCATGGCCGCCAGCCGTCACTCCAATAGTTACGTAGTCACCGCTTCCGTCGATTACATCGATTTTCGCAACGCCGTAAACCTCGGCGAGCTGGTCATCCTGAAATCTCAGGTCAACCGTGTCTTTCACACTTCCATGGAAGTGGGCGTGGAAGTTTTCTCCGAACAAATTCTCACCGGCGAGCGCAAACACACCACTACCGCGTACGTGACTTTCGTAGCCATCGACGAGCACACCAAGATGCCGAAAGCGGTTCGCCCTCTGCTGCTGAAAACTCCGGAAGAAAAACAGCGCTTCAAGGAAGCCGCGGAACGCCGCAAAACCAGGTTGCGGCTGCGCTTCGGGAATTAGCTCGACAAATAAAATTTTACGTCATCGCTCCCACCCAGCGTATTGCGCTGGTAGGCTGCGGGCTGCCACCCTCGGGCTCTTCTGTAATTGCCAGAGCTTTAATTCCGCCTGGATCAGGCGGGTGCGCCACCACCATCACAAACTTTCCGTTCGCGTCAGGACGCAGAGCCATCGAAGGCATCGGTTTCGCCCCGGGATCCTTGGGTATCAGCCACAACTGCAACACGTGATTTGCGGACGGCATGGGAACTTTGCGTCCGGTCACCACAATGCCATTTTCGTGCTGCCACATGGCCACCAGTTCCGGAGCCGCAATTTTTTGCGGCATCAGCATGATCTTGGTCGCCGCCGGGTCCGTCAAAATCGCGTTCTCGCGGCGCATTGCGGCGATCTGCTCGGTCAGTCGCGGCAATCTTCTGGGCGGCCGCTTCTTGTTCATTTCGCGCGCTCTCAGCAATTCGCTCATTAGTCGCGCGCAATTCTTCCTTGGCGCGACGTGCATCCCAGGCCGTATACAAAGTAATCAGCAGCAGCGCCGCAATTCCCGCTGATAGCCAGTAAGGAACGCTTGCCGTCCGTGTCTCCTGTCCATGTGATGACCTGGACGACGCAGACTTCGCCGCTTCCGCACGCACCGTCTGCATCAGCCGGCCCTTCAGCATGTCCGAAGGCGCGCCTTCCGCGCGGTGTACGCCAGTTGGCTCACCAGCCAGCGCGCTTCCGCAACGCCCTGCGTGCACGCAGCGCAACCACTCGCCAGATGCGCCTCGAACGCGGCGAGCTCCGCAGCATCCAGCGCGCCCATCGCGTAGGCTTCGTACATCTCCCGGAATTGGTCGCAATTGCTCAAGACGCCGTTTGCAATCCTTCCTTCAATCGCATCAAACCGTTTCTGATCCAGCTCTTCACCGTGCCCAGTGGTTCTTTCAACTCGGCCGCAATCTCGCTGTGACTCAGTCCCTGAAAATATGCCAGCTCAATCGCGCGCTTTTGCTCCGGCTTCAACGCGCTTACCAGCGAACGAATCCTTTCTGCACGACGCTTCTCGTCCAGCTCTTTTTCGTATTGCGGCGCCACCACTACCGAAAACAATTCTTCCGTCTGATTCTCCAGCCGCCGCTGACGTTCGCTTTTGAGCCGCAGGCTATCTAACGCCCGGTTTCGCGCCAGGGTAATCAGCCACGGAAAAAACGGCCCGCGATTTTCATCGTACTGCGCGGAATTCCTCCACACCTGCAGAAAAACGTCCTGCACCACCTCTTCAGCGGGGCCCGACTGCTGCACGATTCTCAATACCAGGGAATACACTACGCGGGAATATTTGTCGTAAAGCTTCTCAAACGCGCTCACGTCATTTTGAAGAAGCAGGTGTACCAGCGCGGCGTCCGACGACGCTCCGCTCTTATCCATAGGGATAAAGGCCGCAAGGAACACTAGGTCCGCTTCTTCTCCCTGATGGATATACGGAATACAGGGTTAACCGGATGACCTGCCAAACGCAATGGGGTCTTAAACCTGCTCACTTGATACCTGCTTGCACGGCCACCGTCAAGGCTTCTTCAATACACGCGCCCCACGCCGGTCCGTGCAAATAATTCCCGACGAAGTGCAAGCCCGGATGTTTGTCACGTAATTCTGACAACTGCACGATTCCTTCCGCATGCCCAACATTGTATTGCGGTATCGCCTGCCGCCACAGCTGCACATTCGAAAGCGTCGGTGCCTGAGAAATACCCAGTATCGCGGTCAATTCGTGGTGGACTATGTCGGCCACCTGAGATTCCGGCACGTTGGAGATCTGCAAATCCAGCGCTCCGCCTACAAAGCTGGTAAGTAAAACGTGTCCCTCCGGAGCGCGATTTGCAAACAGAGAAGAATTCCACACCGTGCCGAGAATCCGCAGTCCAGACGAGCGCGGCACCAGGAACCCGAATCCGTCCAGCGAGTGCCGCATCGCGCTTCGCGGGTAGCCCAGCGATACTACGGCGACTGGCACATACTCGATTTTCTGCAGCGGCGCTTCAAATCTGCTATCAACGCCTCGCAACAACGCCCCAGCCTGCTGCGGTGGAGTCGCCACGATCAGCCGATCACTGGCAATCACGTCCGCGGCGCCAGCCGCACTTACCGTAACCTCGAACGTTGGTGTCCCTCCTGCGCCGGCGATAACTCGTATCTCGCGCGCCTCCACGCCGCACCTAATATTGGACTCGAGCTTGGTGGCCAGCGCGTTCGTAAGCGTCTGGTTCCCGTCGCGAAAGCTTTGCAGCGCCGGTTTCTCGCCAGGCGTTTTATCTTTCCGGTCGCGCATCAACCCCTTCACCACGCTTCCGGCCGACTTCTCAGCTTCGTACAACTGCGGAAACGCACTGCGCAACCCCAGCTTTTCAGGATCGCCGGCATAAATCCCGGAGACAAACGGCCCGACTAGTTTTTCCAAAAGTTCGGCAGAAAATTTGCGGCGCACAAACTCGGCCACCGATTCTTCGGCGTTAGGCGGGGTCGAGCGTCCCAACGCATCCTTCATCACACTGAATTTCGTGCCCAGGCCGAACAGCGAAGATTTTATAAACGTCGGTGGGCTGAGCGGAACTTCACGCAACTCGCCCTGCACCAGTACGTATCGCGGCGCGCGCTCTGGCGCCCGCAGCAACTGACTTTCGATACCCAATTCGCCGCAAAGAGTAAGCACCGCCGCTGTGGCATTAAAGCTTTGGGGTCCCAACTCCAGTAAGTATCCGTCGCGCCTTTCGCTGCGAATCACGCCGCCCGGCTTGGCAGAAGCCTCGATGACCTGCGCGTCCACCCCCGCCAGCCGCAGCGCGTGCGCGCACACCAATCCCGAAATTCCCGCTCCGATAACCAGTGCTGAAACGTGGTTGCTCACAGATTTAATGTGGTCATTCGAAAGCTACAGCGTCTTGGAAAATAGTGGCTTGGCGTTCAGGTGCTGCTTGTCTAGATAAGGATCAAAAATCATCGCCAGGTTGCGGATAAATATCCTGCCCAGCCAGGTGGCGCGAATTTCTTTGCCGTCCATCAAAACGAGGCCGTCGTCGCGTGGGGCTTCCAGTTGCGCAAGCTCCCCGGCAAAATAGTCATCGAAGTCCACGCCAAATTCCCGCGCAATCTCTTCCTTGACCACCACCGTGTGGCACAGCAACCTGTTGATCACCGCGCGCCGCAGGCGGTCTTCATCCGAAAGGTGATAACCGCGCATGGTGGCAATGCCGCGGTCGGCCACCGCTTGTTGCCAGGCGGGCAAATCCCGTTGATTTTGGGCATAGGCATTCTGAAACGCGCTGATAGCCGTTACGCCCATGCCATACAAATCGGCGCCGGCCTTGGTGGTGTAGCCCTGGAAGTTGCGATGCAGCGTGCGCTGCTGCTGTGCAATCGCCAGTTCATCGCCCGGTTTCGCGAAGTGGTCCATTCCTATATAGAGGTAGCCCGCTTCGATAAATTTCATCAGCCCGGACCGAAAAATCTCGAATTTCTGCATTCCTTCAGGCAGATGCGTAGCGAACGCCCCCTGCTGTTTCTTTAGCCACGGCACGTGCGCGTAGCTGAACAGCGCGATGCGATCCGGCCCCAGCTCCAGAATCTGGTCCACCGTGTGACTGAAACGTTCCGGCGATTGATGCGGCAAGCCATAAATCAAATCAACATTGACGCTGTCGAACTTCAAATCGCGAGCGGCCATCAGCAAATCGCGTGTCAATTCAAATGGCTGAATGCGATTGATCGCTGCCTGCACCTCTGGATGAAAATCTTGAATCCCCATGCTTAGCCGGTTGAATCCCAGCCCCCGCAGCGTTTCAAGATGCGCCCGGGTCGTCACCCGCGGATCGATCTCAATCCCAATCTCCGAGTCCGGCGAGAAGTGAAAATGCTGCTGCGTAAACTCAAATAAATCGGCAATCTGTTCCGGGGCCAGGTATGTGGGCGTGCCGCCACCCCAGTGGAATTGCACCACTGGTCGTTCGCGCGAAATCCCCCGCGCCACGTGTTCGATCTCGCGCTTCAAAACCTCTACGTAAGGCATCGCTACGCGCTTATCTTTTTGGATGATGACGTTGCACGCGCAAAACAAACACAGGCTCTCGCAGAAGGGCAGGTGCATATACAGCGAAAGTGGTGTTCGCGCCCGCTCGGCGGCCGCATGCACCTTTTCCAGGTCCTCCGGACCAAACGCGTCATTCCATACCGGCGCGGTCGGATAACTGGTGTAGCGCGGCCCCGGGCGGTTATATCGCGCCAGAAACTCCTCGCTTACACGTAGCTCCTGGCGCATGTGTTCCAGGCTTGGATTGGTCACGGTCACAAAATTTGCCTCAGCGTGAGTGCGAAGCGGTAGCCGACTTATCGCCTCGCTGAATTGCCGTCGAAACTGGCCTTTGCCCGGTCTCAATAAATACTCGCGCGTTCTCCACCGGCGTCTGCTTAAAAATGCCGTGCCCCAGATTCAAAATGTGCCCGACGCCGCCCAGCGCCGCCACCGCCGCTTGCGTAGCCTCACGAATCTTGTCAGGCGGCCCCAGCAACATCGCCGGATCAACATTGCCTTGCAGCGCCACGTTTGGCCCTAGCATTTTTCTCAAAGCACCCAGGTCAGCCCGCCAGTCCATGCTCAAAACATTCGCCCCCGCCCGCGCCACCGCTGTCATCAGGTGCCCCGACGCCTTGGTGTAGTAAATGACCGGGACGCTTGCGGTAATCCCCGAAATCACGTGCTGCACGGCTGGTAATGCGAAAGCCTCATAATCTTCCAAGGTCAACTCGCCGCACCAGGTATCAAAAAGTTGCACCGCCGCAGCCCCCGCCGCAATCTGCGCATTCAAGTACGGAATCGTCGCTTCCGCAATCTTTAGCAGCAGCTTTCGAAACGCAGCTGGCTCGTGATACAGAAAGCTTTTAACGGTAGAGAAACCTTCCTTGGTTTTTCCTTCCACCATGTAGCAGGCCAGCGTCCACGGAGCGGCAGCGAATCCCAGCACCGGCACCCCGGGACCAACCTCCGCCGCAATCCGCCGAATTGCCTCTGGCAAGAAACCCGTTTCCATTTCCGGATCGAATCCATGCAGCCGCTCCACGTCCGCCGCGCTGCGCACCGGCGACGGCAGATTCGGACCAGCGTCGTTTAACTCCAGATGCATGCCCATCGCTTCCGCCGGTATCAAAATATCCGAAAAAACAATAATGGCGTCGACGCCCAGAATTCGAAACGGTTGCAGAGATACCTCGGCAGCGAGATCCGGAGTCTTGCAAACTTCCAGAAACGGCCGGTCCGCGCGAATGGCCCGATATTCCGGCAGGTAGCGACCAGCCTGCCGCATCATCCATACCGGCACACGCGGTAACGCTTCCCCGCGGCAAGCGCGTAGGAACAATTCGCCGCGGCTGATGGCCTGGCCATTCACGTTTATCAAACCCATTGAAGTCATCGTGACTATACTCTGCTGGTGTCGCCCTTCACTGAGAATAGCAAATCCCCAATCTCCCTGCCTTGCGCAATAGCGCGGGACACGCGACGACCAGTGTAAGTGCTTGTTCCCGTGGGCTATACTCAGGGTAAGCCTCCGCTCGGATTCAGGAGCATTTCGGCATTACCAAGCGCGGCCGATTCATCGGGCACATACCCGCTCCTAATGGGACACCTTTATTTCATACTCACCCTCGCCGCTTATGGCCTAAGCCTTGGCTGCTACATTGCCTTTCTCAATACCGGAAAGGAATTGGTCGGCAGATGCGCCTCGGTCCTCCTCGCGCTCGGCTTGCTTGCCCATTATTTCGCCCTGCTGGAACGCTCTCGCGGCTCCCACACCGTCCCATATCACGATTTGTACGGCTCCATGTCGCTCTTCGGCTGGCTCCTCGCCCTCACCTATCTCGGCCTGGAGTTTTATCATCAACAACGCTCCGTCGGCGCTTTCGCCGTCCCCTTCATTCTGGCTTTTTTCCTGGCCGCCAATCTCGCGACCAATGATCGCCTGACACCTACGGTCGCCCACGGAGTCGTCTTTGCGCTACACGTCACGCTCAGCATCCTGGCCTACGCCGCCTTCGCGCTATCCTTTGTGCTCAGCCTCATCTATCTCAGCGAAGAGCGCCTGCTCCGCAGCCGCAAACTAAGCAGCGTAGTCTGGCGCCTGCCCTCATTGGAATTACTCGAGCGCATGAGCCATTCGAGCGTGCTCGTTGGCGTCATCTCGATAGCAATTGGCACGGTGCTGGGATTCATCTGGGTAGACCGCCTCACCGGCCAATACTGGTTTTACGATCCCAAGTATGTAATCACTCTGATGGTTCTTTTCCTGTACCTCCTGTATTTCCAACTCGCGCGCACTACCGCCTGGCGCGGAGCCCGCGCTTCCAAGCTGTGCGTCTTTAACTTTTTCATAGTGGTCATGAGCTTCACGGTCGTTAATCTGTACCTGTCGCACAGCCACCGGTATTTCTAGCGTGGTGTGCGAAAACGTTCGGGTCAGCAGTTGGTGATTCAGTTTCGGGAGATGTGGCGAGCCGGATGGAAATTGTTCTCGTCGGATTAAACCATCGCACCGCTCCGGTAGAGGTGCGCGAACGCGTCTCTTTCACTGCTGACCAGGCCCGTCGCGCCGCAACCGAGCTGCGTTCCCGCGGCATCCTGGAAGAAACACTGGTCCTCTCCACGTGCAATCGCAGCGAAGTCTACGGCGTTCCCCCGGAAACCTCTCACGAATGCGCCGCTGGCCTCTCCACTTTTCTAAGCGAATTTCACGAAGTCCGCCCCGATCTTTTAGGCGGTTCTCTGTATCATCATTACGATCGCCACGCCGTCCGCCATCTCTTCCGCGTATCCGCGGGACTCGATTCCATGCTGCTCGGTGAAGCGGAAATTCTCGGCCAGGTTCGCGAGGCCTACCGCTTCGCGCACGAACACGGCGCCACCGGTCCGGTGCTCAATCGCATGTTTCAGGCCGCCCTCGAAGTTGGGAAGCGCGTGCGCAGCGAAACCGAACTGGGCACCCGCCCGATGTCCGTCGCTTCCGCGGGAGTAAAACTCGCCGAGAAAATTTTTGGCAAACTCGCCGGCCGCACCGCGCTGGTCCTCGGCGCGGGCACCATCAGCGAACAGGTCATGGCCCAGTTGCGCGACCGGGGCATCACCAAACTTTTGATCATGAATCGTTCCCGCGAACGCGCCGAAGCTATGGCCGCCGAATATCGCGGCACAGTGATGCCCTGGGGCGAATGGGAGCACGCTCTGCAATCTCCCGACATGCTCGTCTCCAGCGTGGCGGCCGAAGAACCGGTCCTTGAGCGCGATATTCTCGAACGCGCCATGGCTGCTCGCGGCAATCGCGCACTTTTCCTGATGGACCTGGGCCTGCCTCGCAACATCGATCCCGCGGCCGCCGAACTTTACAACGTTTATCTCTACAATCTCGACGACCTTGGCGGCATCGTGCAGCAATCCCGCGCCTTCCGCGAAAGCGAAATCCCCCGCACCGAAGCCATTGTCGAAGAGCACGTCGGCAAATTTCTTTCCTGGCAGGCCAGTGTCGAGCTCGTTGGCCTGGTTGACGAATTGCGCGCCCGCCTGCACGAAGAACGCGCCTCTTTCATTCGCGAGCGCATGGAGTCCATGAAACATCTCAGCGCTGATGACCGCGCACGCATGGAATCTTTGATGGGCGAGCTCCTGGAAAAATTGTTGCTGGAACCCGCCGAGCGCCTGCGCGGAGAAAAAGAATTGCGCCGCAAGATACAAAATGTCGAAGCCCTCCGCGACTTATTTCTTTCTAATCGGGAGAAGTCGTGAGGCATCTGCGCATCGGCACACGCGGCAGCTTGCTGGCTAAATGGCAGGCCGAGTCCGTACGCAAACAACTGTTTGCCCTCGCGGGCGTCGAAGCCGAAATCGTCATCATCAAAACTTCCGGCGACAAGTTGCAGCAATCTCCAATCACGCAAATCGGTGGCAAAGGCATCTTCATTAAGGAACTGGAAGACGCTCTGCTTGACCAGTCCATCGATCTCGCCGTCCACAGCGTTAAAGATATTCCGACCGAGACTCCATCGCGGCTTAGTTTTCCAGCTGTCTGCCGGCGCGACGATATCCGTGATTGCCTGATTTCCGCCACCGGCTGCACTCTTGCAAATCTCAAACGTGGAGCGCGAGTCGGCACCAGCAGCCTCCGCCGCCAGGCTCAGCTTCTGCACCTGCGCCCTGACCTCGACATTCGTGAATTGCGCGGCAACATCGATACCCGCCTTCGAAAAGTGGGCGACGGCCAGTACGATGCCATCGTGCTCGCCAAAGCTGGACTCGATCGTCTGGGCTGGAGCGACCGCATCTCCGAAATTTTCTCACCGGAAGTTTTCATGCCTGCGGTAGGGCAGGGCGCCATCGCCGCCGAGACGCGTCTGGGCGACAATGAAACCGCCGATCTCTTGGCGAAATTGGATGATTCTGAAACCCGCTCGTGCATCATTGCCGAGAGAGCCTTATTGAAAGCATTACAAGGCGGCTGTCAGGTGCCCATCGGAGCTTGGGCGCGCATAGAACGCGGTGAAATGGTTATGGAAGCGTGCGTCACTTCCGCTGACGGGTTGCAGTTTGTGAAGCAGCGTCTCACCGGCGCGCCGGAACAAAGCGCCGAACTTGGCGAACAACTTGCCCGCATGCTGGTTGCCGCCGGTGCGCAAAACATTCTTGAGGAAGTAGGCCGCCAGCGTGGCTAACGCCGAAGTGTCATCACTTTCATCCAAGCGCGTGGTCATCACCCGCGCGCCGCGCCAGAGCGAGGAATTGATCGAAAAGCTCACCGCCCTCGGCGCCATTCCCGAATCCCTGCCCCTGGTAGCCTTTGCTGCTCCCGAAGATTACCGCCCCCTCGATGCCGCTCTCGACGAACTGGAAAACTTCGACTGGATTATTTTCACCAGCGAGAACGCTGTCCGCGCGGTGGTAAAACGCGCCGGCGCCCGAGGAAATCTACGTAATGTGGCGGGCCGTCGTTCGCGCGCGGCCGCTGTCGGGCCGACGACCGCCACGGCAGCGGAACGGGCCGGGTTTTTTGTGGATTACCAGGCCCAAACCCACAGCGGGGCGGCGCTGGCGCACGAATTGGGCGAACGCCTGCGCGGCCAGGCGGTCTTTCTCCCGCGCAGTGATCGCGCCAATCCCGATTTGCCTACCTTGCTGAAAGAATATGGCGCGGAAGTCACCGAAGCCGTCGCCTATCGAACAGTAATTCCCGTCAACCTCGACCAGGAAAAGGTCGCGCGAATCGTGGCCGGCGAATCCGACGCGATTTTGTTTTTCAGCCCTACCGCGGTAGAACATTTCCTGGGAGTTATCGGCCAGTCAGAGCTTCACAACTTGCAGCAGCGCACGGTTCTGACCGCTGTCGGCCCCATTACCGCCAACGCCCTGAAGCAAGCCGGGGTAGATAACATGATCGTGGCCGCTGACACCACCGCCGACGCCGTGATCGCTGCGCTCGAACTTCACTTCGCGGGCGCACTGAAAGCCTCCGCAGCAGGAGCCGTTCTGGAATGAGTTTCCCCACCCATCGCCCGCGTCGCCTGCGCCGCAACGAAGCCCTTCGAGGACTAGTCCGCGAAACGCGCTTGAGCGCCGCGGGCCTGATTTATCCCATGTTTGTCTGTCCAGGACAAAAAGTTCGCCAGGAAGTCAGCTCCATGCCCGGCGTCTTTCAACAGTCCGCTGACGAAATTGTCGAAGAGTGTCGGGAAGTCGAATCGCTCGGAATTCCCGGCATCATACTTTTCGGCTTGCCCGAGAAAAAAGATCCGCGCGGCGCCAGTTCCACCGCTGCCGGCGGGGTCGTCCAGCGTGCTATCGACGCCATCCGCAAAGCCAACCTCAAGCTTCTAGTCATTACCGACGTTTGCCTCTGCGAATACACCGATCACGGTCATTGCGGCGTCATTGAAAACGGAGAAGTGGCCAACGACGCCACCCTCGATATTCTTGCGCAGCAGGCCGTTTCGCACGCCCGTGCCGGAGCCGACATCGTCGCTCCCTCCGACATGATGGATGGCCGCGTTGGCGTCATCCGCGAAGCCCTCGACGAACATAAATTCGAAAACATTTCCATTCTCGCGTACGCCGCGAAATATTCTTCCGCCTTCTACGGCCCTTTTCGCGAAGCCGCCCAATCAACTCCGCAATTTGGCGATCGTCGCGGCTACCAGATGGATCCCGCCAACGCCCGCGAAGCCCTCCGCGAAGTGGAACTCGATCTGGAAGAAGGCGCCGACATGGTGATGGTTAAGCCCGCGCTCTCTTACCTCGATATTATCCGCCGCGTGCGTGACGAGTTCGATGTTCCGGTCGCCGCCTACAATGTCTCCGGCGAATACGCCATGGTCAAAGCCGCCGCGCAAAAAGGTTGGCTCGACGAGCGGCGCGTAGTCACCGAAATTCTCACCAGTATTCAACGTGCCGGCGCCGAAATCATCCTGACCTATCACGCCAAAGACGCCGCCCGATGGCTCAAGGCATAATCGAACTGTGAGTTCCGCGATGAACCCGGCCCAATCTCCAAACTCGCCTAAGCGCCAAACCGCTCGCTCGCGCGAAATTTTCAAGCGCGCCGAACAGGTTCTCGTTGGCGGCGTGAACAGTCCCGTCCGTGCCTTCCGCTCCGTGGGCGGCGAGCCTTTTATCGTCGACCGCGGCGAGGGCCAGTTCCTCTACGACGCCGACGGCAACCAGCTCCTGGATTACGTCTGCTCCTGGGGTGCCATGCTGCTCGGCCACGCTCATCCCGCGGTCACCGCGGCGATCGCTCACCAAGCGCCGCGCGGCACCAGCTTCGGCGCCACCACCGAACTGGAAGTCGAGCTCGCCACCCTCATCACCCGCGCTGTTCCCTTCATCGAAAAAATCCGTTTCGTCTCCAGCGGTACTGAAGCCACCATGAGCGCTCTGCGCCTCGCGCGCGGCGTCACCGAAAGGGATTTGCTTCTGAAATTTGAAGGTAACTATCACGGCCATTCCGACAGTTTTCTTTCGCAGGCGGGCTCTGGCCTGGCCACCCTCGGCATCGCCGAATGTCCCGGCGTGCCTCAAGCCCTTGCTGCTCTCACGCTCAACGCGCCCTACAACGACCTGCCGGCCGTCGAGCAAACCTTCGCGCAGCACAAAAATAAAATAGCCGCAATCATCGTGGAACCCATCGCCGCCAACATGGGCGTTGTTCTTCCTGAGCCAGGCTTCCTCGCCGGACTGCGCGACCTCTCGCTGAAAAACGGCGCCTTGCTCATCGTAGACGAAGTCATTACCGGCTTCCGCCTGCACAACGGTTCCGCCCAGCAACTAATGGGCGTCGAAGCCGACCTCACCACTTTCGGCAAAATTATCGGCGGAGGCGTCCCGGTCGCAGCTTACGGCGGCCGTGCGGAGCTAATGAATAACGTGGCGCCCCTCGGTGCGGTCTATCAGGCCGGAACGCTGGCGGGAAATCCGTTGGCCATGAGCGCGGGAATCGCGACACTAAAACAATTGGCGAAGCCGGGCCTTTACGAAGCCGTCGCAAATCGCGCCAAAAAGTTGACCGACGGCCTCCGCGAGGCAGCTGCGCAAGCCGGAGCCCAAATTCAGATCAACGCCGTCGCCTCTCTGGCTACTACGTTTTTCACCTCGCAGCCGGTGCGGGACTACGCCAGTGCCAAAAATTCCGACGCCCAACGTTACGGCCAATTTTTTCGAAGCATGCTCGAACAGGGCATCTTCCTGGCTCCTTCACAATTTGAAGCCGCCTTCGTATCCGCGGCCCACACCGATGCAGACATCGAGCGCACCATCGCCGCCGCGCGCCTTTCCTTCCGATCTTGAGTATTCTCTTTTACAGCGTTAAATAGACAAGGAGCTCGATCACATGCCTGAGGGTTTCGAATTACCTGAAGTGGAACACGAAAATCATCCGCTGGTCCTGCCCGTTTCCATCACCATTTCGATTCTCGCCGTGCTGGTCGCCGCAGTAACACTGCTGGGGCACCGCGCGCATACTGAAGAATTACTGCTGCAGTCGCAGGCCACCGATCAGTGGGCCTTCTATCAAGCCAAAAACATCCGGCTGCACGAGATGCAGAGCATGGTCGATCTCCTCGGCACTATCGCCCCGCTGGATAAGGAAAAGAACGCCAAGCTCACCGAAAAATACGAAAAGGAAGTCGAGCGCTACAACGGCGACAAGGAAAACATCAGCGAAAAAGCCAAGGACCTCGAAAAAGAGCGCGACACGATTAGCCATCGCGCCGACCGCTTCGACGGTGGCGAAGCCCTTATCGAAATTGGTCTGGTGATTTGCTCCATCACGCTGCTCACCAAACGCAAAGGTTTCTGGTTCGCCGGCATCCTGGTCGCTGCGGCTGGCACGATTTTTGCCGCCTCCGGCTTCCTGATCCATCTGTAGCGTTTTCTGGCCCTAAGCCTTCTCCGGGGGCAGCGCTTTGCGCAAGCTGGTGATTTCTTCCATCAGGTTTTTAAGTCGCTCCACTACTTCCTGGTGTCGCAGATCATCGGAAGCCGGTTTCTTACCCACAAATGTCAGCGTCCCGCCAGGTTCCAGGATGCATTTCTGCACTTCTTCGAGCGATTCGAATCCCTGCTTGCGCGCCGCGGCTTCCAGTTGCGTCGGGCTTATCAATTCTTTCTTCAGCCTCAGCAGATTGACGGTTCCGTTCTCAATCAACACGTCCGCGCGGCCCTCCACCAGTTGATCGAGCCTTTTATGTCCGTACAAAAACCTCACCACCAGGTAATTCAGCACCAGCAGGGAAGTCGCTCCGATAATTCCGCCGCTCACGCTGTTGTCATCTCCAATGATGGCGTTCTGCACCGTGTTGGACAGCGTTAGTAAAACCACCAGGTCAAACGGGTTCAGCTGTACCAACTCCCGCTTTCCCGATAACCGCAAACTGATCACCAGAAAAGCGTAAACAAATATTGGCCGCAGGATTTTCTCCGCCAGCGGCAGCCCCAGCACAAACATATCTTTCCAGGTCTCATGCATCGCCGTACGCTCCTCCATGTGTGGAAATCAGGGCGGTATCATTACCCATCCGCGCCCGCCGCGCCATGCCCCCGGTCGCGCGCACCTGTCCCTTGGTACAGTCATCAATTCGCAGCGGTTTCATTGATGTTTTCGTGTGTTTTACGAACTACCCTCTATCATCAAGTATTGTCCGTACAGGCCGCCTGACTGTAACAAACGTGTTAAGGTGCCGTAAACGCTACGTAAATCGAGACCCATGCGCCCGCCCTCTCCGGACGTCGACATCTTCAGCGGCAAAGACTCGCTCGCCGCGCTGTTCGAATGCGTGCGCGAACTCATTGCTGTTTTCGACGTGGATGGCACTCTCCTTTTCGTGAATCCGGCGCTGTGGGAAGTGCTCGACCGTACCCCCATGGAGATCACCGGCAAATCCATTGCCGAGCTGATTCACGAAGACGATTTAGACCTCTTTCGCGCGGTCCTCAGCCGTCTGGGCGCGAAGCTTGAATCCCGCATCAACGTCCGATGTCGCCTGCGCGGAGCCGAAGGCTCCTGGCGCTGGTTCGACGCCGAAGCCCGCCCGCACCCCGCCGGCGATGCCGCTGTTGTCGTCAGCCTTCTCGATATCACCGCCTTGCAGCGTATGGAGGCCGAACGCCAGGTCATCTTTCAGGTCATTCACGCTCTCAACGAAACCTCTAATCTCGACCAGTTGTTGCAGCACATTCACCAGGCTCTCAAAAAAGTTTTATACGCCGAGAACTGCTTCATCGCTTTACACGACGCGGAAAGCGATTCCTTTCATTTCCCGTTTTTCGCCGACCGTTTCGACGTGGCGCCTCCGCCCCAACGCGTCGGCAAAAGCTGCACCGCTTTCGTTTTCCGCACTGGCCGCGGCCATGCTCATTCCGCAATCCGAATTCGATCGCCTCGCGGAAAGCGGCAATGTGGAGCTCGTAGGTTCGCCCTCGCCCGCATGGCTCGGCGTTCCACTAAAGACTCCCACCGCGACTATCGGCGTACTCGTAGTCCAGCACTACGAAAATCAGGCGGCCTACGACATTCGCGACCTCGAATTTCTGGATTCCGTCGGCGGCCACATCGCCCTGGCCATCGAAAGGCGCGCTGCCGAGGACGCCCTCCGTAAAAGCGAGACCACCTTCAGGTCCTTGTTTTCGCACAATCCCGTGCCTACCTGGGTATTCGACACTGAAACTCTGAAATTTGTGCAGGTCAATGACGCTGCTGTCCGCCAGTACGGTTACTCCGCCGAAGAATTCTCCCGCATGAGCATTCTCGATATCCGTCCTCCTGAAGAGCACCACGCCCTCCGCAAGCTCCAGCAGGAGTGGGATACCCTGCAGGAATATCATGGCGTGTGGAAGCATCGCAAAAAAGACGGCAGGATTTTTGAAGTGGAAACTATTTCGCACCGGCTCGACTACGGCGGGCGCAACGTCCGGCTGGTCGTCGCTCGAGACATTAGCGAACGCCAGGCCCTCGAAGAACAGTTGCGCCAGGCTCAAAAAATGGAAGCGGTAGGCCGCCTGGCTGGTGGCGTCGCGCATGACTTCAACAATTTGCTGACCGTAATCAAGGGTCACACCGAATTGCTCTTGAGCGTGATCCCCATCCCCGCTCAGGCCGCCAAAAAAATCGAGCAGATCGATCGTGCCGCAGATCGCGCCACCACCTTAACCCGCCAACTCCTCGCCTTCAGCCGCATGCAGGTTTTGCAACCCCGCGTGATGAATGTCAACGGCGTCGTGGAGGAAATGGGGAAGCTGCTGCCGCGCCTGATCGGCGAGCACATCGAACTCGTTCTGAAAACCAGTGCGGATCTCGGCGTGATTCGCGCCGACGCCAGCCAGATGGAACAAATCATCATGAATCTCGCGGTCAACGCCCGCGATGCCATGCCTAATGGCGGGAAATTGCTGATCGAAACTTCTAACACCGAGCTCGATCATTCCTACCAGGCCGTTCATCCACTCGTGCCCCCCGGCCGCTACGTACTTCTATCCGTTTCTGACACCGGCACTGGTATGGACGCGCAAACCCAGGCGCGTATCTTCGAACCTTTTTTCACCACTAAAATGCAGGGCAAAGGCACCGGCCTGGGGTTGGCCACCGTTTACGGCGTCGTGAAACAAAGCGGCGGTTACGTCTGGGTCTACAGCGAGCTCGGGCAGGGAACTTCCTTCAAAATTTATTTGCCGCGCGTGGACCAACCCGAGGACGAAGCTCTGCCCCCGGCTTCTTGGGAAGCTCCGCGCGGCTCAGGAACAATCCTGCTGGCCGAAGATGAGCAGGAAGTTCGCGAAGTTGCTCGTGAATTCCTTGAGTCTGGCGGCTACACCGTATTGGATGCCCGCGACGGCACGGATGCACTGCGCATCGCCGAACAGCACACCGGCGCGCTTGATCTCCTGGTCACCGACATGGTCATGCCCGGCATCAGCGGTCAGGAATTGGCCACCCGCATCGTCGAGCAGCGCCCTGGTCTGCAGGTAATTTTTATGTCTGGATACAGCGAGTATGCTGCCGTCGAAGCGGCTCATTCCGACGCCGCCATCAAATTATTGACCAAGCCATTTAGCCGAGCGTTGATCCTGCGCGCAGTACAGGAAATCCTGACCGCTGCAAAGCCAAATTAGGCGCGCGGAAGCATTTCCGCCGGTAAAAACCCCTTAGGTATTTCGTAAAGGTAAGAATTAACCAGACGCCATCAGTGTGCGTATCTGCTGTTCCAGCGCCACATTGTATTCGCGCTCTAATTGCAACTCGCTTTGCAGTTTTCTGACCAGCAATTCCACTCGCGCGATCTCTGCTCGAAGTCTCGCGGCTTCCGCCGTCGATGCCGGGGCCTGATGAGTTGGCAAGTTGCCACCCTGCGATGGCGGCATTTGCGGCGCGACAGGCGGACGTGCCTGCGCCCCGTTGTCGGCAGGCTGCTGGACGGCGTTCGAAGAAAACGGCTGCAGTAATGGCGTGAACGCCTCCGCCAATGCCCGCGGCCAGGCTGTCTCCAATGGCCCTGCTGGAGGCGGCACCGCAGCAACATGTGGTGCCGGCGCGACGACCGGCACCGGCGGCGCGAACAAACTTTGCAGCGCGCCCGCGTTGCTCCGCTCTCGCGGCGTGACGGACGGCGCGATTTTCGGTGCCAGTAAAGTCTTTACGCGTCCAATCAATTCCTGCGGCTGAAACGGTTTGCGAATTAATTCATCGGCTTTCACCGCCACCGCTTTGTCCGCCACACTCTTGTTCACCACGCCGGACATCAACACCACCGGTATTCCCGCCAGTTCCGCATTCTGTTTAATCTGGCTGCAAACCGAGTAGCCGTCCTGGTCTGGCATGATCACGTCGGTAATCACCACGTCCGGCCGGTTTTGTTCGAATTGCGCCAGCGCCGACGCCGCATCCCCGCAGGTAATTACATTGATATTCTCGCGTCGAAACGCGATCTTGATCACTTCGCGCATCGTAGCGCTGTCATCTATGAAATAGACGGTTGGCACGTGCTTCACTGGAGCTTCCGGCGGAGCGGTATCCGCGTGTTGGCCCGCGGTCTCAGGTACGTTTTCGCCGGCCGGCTCGCTTGAGCCCGCGCCCAGCAGCGGCATCGTCAGAGCTTCTTCGCTCATTGTGCGGTCCTATCCGCCATATCGTGCATTCCTTCGTCAAACTCACGCATGGCATCGAGCATTAGGTCAGTGGCCGTTCGCAGCACCGTGCGCTGCAAAGAAGTTGCTCCGTACACAAATTTGTAAATGCCATTCCCGCCTTGCACGTTTTTCAAAATATGAATCACCGCTTCGTCGCCAAACAACAGCCCACTCTCTGCGTGCGTAATCTCTCCGGCGTCAAAAAAGAGCAATGCGTCCGTCTCACCCGCGTTGATGTGCAAAGCGCCGGTCTGCCTTGCGTGGCCCAGCATCTGCATCACTCCGGGAAGATCATGGTGCTCCAGGCTTCCGCTCAAACTCGTATCCGACTGTTCCAGCATCTGCGTCGGCAAAAATCCATCCGCCTTGCTCACAATGATTTGCTTCACGTGCGCTGCGATCGCCGTCGGAGAACGATGCCTGTCTATGTAGTCATCGCAGCCGGCCTGAAATGATTCCATCAGACCACGCTGGTTGCCGTCGCCGATGGCAATCACCGGCAGAGCCGCATTCTTCGGATCCGCGTGAATAATTCCCGCGATTTCCAGAGCACCCATTTCGCGCATGTTGGTCGCGCACAAAACCGCTGCGGGCATGTCGTATTCCAGCGTCGTTAAAGCAAACGCCGCCTGGTTAACTGACACCACCTCAAAACCTTCACGTCGCAACGCCTCGCCCACGCGCTTTGAAAAATACACATTACTGTCGATCAGCAGAATCTTTGCAGTGCGCCCGGCAATCATCATCTTGCCGTCTCCTGCAATTCCACCGGCGTGCTCACCGGCGCATTGGCAGCCGGTCCTGGAGTCAACGCATCAATATTCAGCACTTCGATCACATCTCCACCGTGCGAAATCCAGCCCGCTACGTGCGGCGCATCTGCGTCCGAGGACGGCGACATTTCCGCGTCTATCAACTCACATTCCCCAGTCACCGGCAGTGCCACCCACTCGGACTTTCCGCCGTAGTTCCTCACCGCGATCAGGTAGAAGCGCCTCGTCAACAAGCTTTTGCCGATCAATTTCTCGGCCACGTCGCAAACCGGCACGATCCGCCCGCGCCGCAGAATTACGCCTTCGATACTTTCCGTGCGATGTGGAAATCGAAACACCCGGCTCGGCGCCACCAGTTCCGCAATCTGGCTAGAAACCATCGCAAATCGCCGATCGCCTAGCCGCAACAGCACAAACGCCTGCTTACCGTCGTCATTCCGCGAGGTCATGAGTTAATCCCGTCGCGCTGTTCGCGGCCATAGTACCGATGGGCGCGGGCTGCAACGTGCGCTCCAGCAGAGCAATCTCGTCCGAGGTTAGAAATCCCTCAGGTTTCACCACCGGCACCACGTTTTGGTCCAGCGCGGTAACGCCACGGTACCAGTTGCGCTCTTCATTGCAGAACGCCTGCGGCAGCGCCTGCAATCGCGTCATCGTGGTCATCTTCTCGATGCCGTCAATCAACAGCGCAGTGCGTGTCCGTCGCAACACAAACACCAACAGGCCCGAAGTTAGCGGCAATCCGAAATGCAGCGCGCCATTCACCACAAAAAGCGATTTGTCACCACGCCGCACGATGTGACGAACCTTTTTGAGCCCTGGTGCAGTGATTTCCGTAGCCGATCCCGCCAGGCTGTCCACGCTGCGCACTTCCTGCACCGAACCTGAAGACACCGCGAACAGTTGGCCGCTGACGCGAAACAAAATAACCTGCTCGGTGCGCATCGCTGGCGTCTTGCTCGCGGCCGGGAATTGCATCAGCGCGCTCCTACGGGAGCGATGCGCGCTATGGCCAGCACCTGTTTTTCAATCGCGGCATAGATATCGTCTATGCTCAATACCTGGCTAACCGCTCCAGTCTTTATTGCCTCTGCCGGCATTCCAAAAATTACCGAGGTAGCTTCATCCTGCGCAATCACCATGCCGCCCGCCGCTTTTATCGCCGCCGCTCCCGCCGCACCGTCATTGCCCATGCCCGTTAGAACCGCAGCGATGCTCAGCGGCCCGGCATAAGCCGCAACACTTTCCATGGTGATATCAATATTTGGTAAGTACCCGCCGATGCGGCCGCCGCTGCCATCCAGTTGAATGCGTCCGCTCGACAGGACACGCAGATGCTGCCCACCAGGGCAAATATAAAATGTTCCGGGCGTCAGCGCTTCGTTGTTCTCGGCTTCTTTCACTCGCGTGCCGGTGAACTCCGCAAGTTGCGCAGCGTATTGCGTGGTGAACGCTGCAGGCATGTGCTGCACCAGAATAATTGCCGCCGGGAAATCGCGCGTAAACCCCGGAGCCAGCCGCATCACCGTCGCCGGTCCCCCGGTCGAAGCCGCCAGCACCACAACAGGGAAGCGCTGATCATGTCCAGAGTTGAGGTTCGTCGCAGGTCGTTGAATCAGCGCCGGCATTGGAGGCGCCGCGCCTCCTTCAAAATGTTTCACTTCTGAGCCCCCGCGTGAAGCAGTTCGCACCACGCGCACCTTCGCCGCCATCCGCACTTTGCGAAGCAAATCCTCGCGCACGCTGTGCATGTCCAGATCAATGCCGCTCGATGGCTTGGCCACAAATTCAATCGCGCCCAGTTCCAGCGCTCGCAAAGTACTCGCCGCGCCTTGCCGCGATTCCGAGCTCACGATCACGATCGGCCGCGGATTCGTGCTCATAATTTCTGCGGTAGCTTGCAGGCCATCCATCACCGGCATGTTGATATCCATGGTGAGCACGTCCGGCTTCAGCGATTCCGCCAGCCGCACCGCCTCACGGCCGTCTTTGGCGTGTCCCACCACGCGCACGCTTTCGTCGGTGACCAAAATCGTCTCCAAGACTTTGCGCATGAACGCCGAGTCATCCACGATCAGCACGCGAATTTCCTTATGGGTCTCGGTGGTCATGCTCAGGACACCGGAACGGAAGTCCGTTCCGCTTCCTTCCCGGTGACTTGCCCCATCAGTTGCTCGACTGCCGCAATGAGTTGGTCTTCCTGCACTGGCTTGGTCAAAAACGCTACTGCGCCTTCCTTCATTGCGCGATCCCGATGCTTGGCGCCCGCCCGTGAAGTAACCACCATCACCGGGATGCGCCGCGTCGCGGCATTCTGCCGCAACTGCACCATCAGTTCGTAACCGGTCATGCGCGGCATTTCGAGGTCGGTAATCACCAGATGGCAGCCGTGCTGCGCCACCAGTTCCGCGGCCTCCAATCCATCAGCCGCAAGTTTCACCACGTATCCATTCTTCTCCAGCATGCGGCCCACGAACTTGCGCACGCTGATGGAGTCGTCCGCCACCACAATCAATCGTTCCTGCACCACACGATCAATCGCTTCCGTAGGAATCGTTCCGCGCGCCACCGCCGCCGAGCCCGGCGCGAAGATGCGCGCTGCGCTGGCGGAAGCCTGCAAAGTTCGCCTCTCGGTCGGTTCCGTCGCCACCATGCGGTTCAGATCCAGCAACAAAATCAGGCTGCCGTCGGGAGCAATCGTCGTTCCGGGGAAGAGTTTTACACGCCGCAAATATTCGCCCAGGTTCTTGATAACGATTTCATCCTTGCCCAGGACTTCTTCCACTACAAGGCCGATCTGGCGATTTCCTGCGTTTGCCACAACCATGTGGAAGTAGCCGTTAATCGCTTCCAGCGGCGGCAATCCCAGGTAGCTGTCCAGGCGCACCACTTCCGTCACCACGTCGCGCACCTTGGTCAGCAACTTCCCGCCCACGTCTTCAATTTCATCCGCGCGCAGACGACGAATTTCTTCCACCACCGCCAGCGGCAAAGCGAAGCTCGTCGACCCGCAGCGCACAAACAACGCCGGCGAAATAATCAGCGTCAGCGGCACTTTCAAAGTAAACGTCGTGCCAGTCCCCGTCGTGCTTTGAATGTCAATTTCACCGTTCAATGTATTGAGATTGGCGCGTACCACGTCCAGCCCCACTCCGCGTCCCGCTAATTCCGTCTTCACCGGGGCCGTAGAGAATCCCGGATGGAAAAGCATCTCGCGCAAATCCCGCTCGGTCAGCCGCTCCGCGGTTTCTGCCGAAACCAACCCGCGCTCGATGGCGCTTTGCCGCACTCGCGCGTAATCGATGCCTCGCCCGTCGTCTTGCACTTCAATGTAGATGTGGTTGCCGCGGTGATACGCGCGCAGGCTGACTTTGCCGACTTCCGGCTTACCCGCCGCCACGCGATCCTCTGCGGATTCGATTCCGTGCGCCACCGAATTGCGCACCAGGTGTACCAGCGGATCAGAAATCTGCTGAATGATGCTGTTGTCCAGTTCCGTCTCGCTGCCCGCCAGATCTAAATCCACATGTTTGTCGGAGGAGTTTGCAGCGTCCCGTACCGCGCGCGACAAACGCGAATACAGCGTGCCGATGGGCACCATGCGCGCTGCCGTAAATTCGTCTTGCAGGTGATGCGCTAACTTGGTGAACTCGTCGATATCGCCTTCGACCCGCCCGATAAATCCCTGCAGCTGTGAAAGCACTTCGTTAACGTCCGCGGAAATCTCTGCCATCGACCGCGACAAAATGTTGAAGTCGTCATAGCGATCCATTTCCAGTTCGCTGAAGTCCGACCAGAATGAAGTATCGCCCGCCGCCGCACTCGTCAATCGTTGCGTAGCCGTATTGTTGTGATTCCAGGTTCCCGCCGTCGGAACTTGCTTGCTGATGCGGTTGAATTCGTATTTGTCCTGAAACTCGGTCACTTTTCCTTGCAGCCGTTCTTTCGAAAAGCCCAGCGTGTCCACCAGCTTTTCAAGCTCCGCGACGCGCCCCACCATTCGCGTGCGATTGATCACCAGCTCGCCGACCGTATTCATCATCCGGTCCAGGCGGTCCAGCGCGATGCGCACCGACTTCACCGCAGCCGTCGGATTCAGCGTCAGTTGTTTTGCAGGAATTTGCTGTTTCACGCGCGGCTTGGACTCCGCCGCCACACTCTCGATTCCTTCGGCCGCATCCGCGGCGATGGCGGCTTCCATTTCCTCCGCGTCCACCGGAGCAAATTCCGCTAGTCGCCCCAACAGGGAATCCACGCCTGCGCGCAGTTCCATCTCGTCGGCCCATTGCTTGTGCAGCGTCTTCTTCAATACGTCCACGGATTCGAGACACAGGTCCACGACCGCAGGCGAGGGATCAATCTCGCCATCTCGCAGGCGCCCGATCAAATCCTCCACGCGATGCGCAATCGCACCCAGCCGCCGCAAGCCCACCTGTGCCGCGGAACCCTTGATGGTGTGAATGGCGCGGAAGAGTTTATTTATTTCTTCCGGATTGTTGTTGCCTTCCAGCGATATCAGGCAATCGCTCACAATCTGCAGATGCTCTTCGGCTTCCGGCTGGAAAAATTCCAGAATCTCCGCGGAAACCTCCTCATCAGCAGGCAACACGTCGAAATAAGATCCCGTGCCGCTGGTTACCGCCCGGCCCGCGGCGGCCCGCTCTTCCTCAGCAGGCGAAGAATTTACCTGTTCATAATAAGGACTGGCCGCCGGAGCTTCCGGAAACGCAAACCGGTAGCGCTCCTTGAAAGCCCGAATCTCGTCGTACGTCTCCGCGCCCGTGTCGCTGATTTCCAGTAAATCGCCTTCCAGCAGCGAGATGCCGTCCGACAGAAACTCCGCCAGCGGTCCGTGCAGCTCGTCACCCAGCGGCGCGTTCAACGCGTATTGAAAAACGTGCGCCAGCTTCAAAGCCACTTCCGCGAAGCCCGGAAATTCATAGCTCGCTGAAGTGCCGCCCAGGGTGTGCGCCGCAATGTACAGCCGCTCCAGATCTTCACGCCGCGGCTCTACTTCCTGCAAAACGCCCACGTACTCCCGCAGATATTGCAGGTGTTCCGAAGCCTCTTGGAGGAACAGCTCCATGCCCTCGCGTTGCGGAGTGCTCACGCGCGTCCCTCCGTGGCCAGCTCGGTTTTCTGCAATTCTTCCGCGGTAGGCTTGCGATAAAGAATGCAATCATTCAGCACGATGGCCTGAAACTTTACCGGCATCTTCGAAATCGATTCCGAATGCCCCAGGAAAAGGTACCCGCCCGGCTCCAGCGTGTCGTAAAAACGCTGTACCAGCGTGCGCCGCCGCTCTTCCGAAAAATAAATCAACACGTTCATGCAAAAAATCATGTCCATGCGGCCCACGTACACCGCGTTCGCCAGGTTCATCTGCGTGAAGCTCACCATTTTGCGCAGTCGCGGCTTCACTTGCTGGCTCTTGCCCACCGGTGAAAAGTGAGTGGCCAGTTGCTTTTCGCTCACGCCTTTAAGGCTGCGTCCCGAATATGTTGCGTTTTCGGCATGCTTCAAGGCCAGCCGCCCCACGTCAGTGGCCAGTATCTCCACGGCCCACGCATCCGCAAATGACAAAGTGTCCGCAATGGTTATTGCAATGGAATAAGGTTCTTCGCCGGTCGAACATCCCGCGCTCCAGATACGCAGCGTCCGCGGATTCTTCCAGAACTTCTTGATGTGCAGCTCCGGCAGCGCCCGTTTCTGAAACGCTTCATACACCGCCGGATAGCGAAAAAACGTCGTCTCCTGTGTCAGCAACTGCTCCAGTAGCGCCTCGTACTCCACATTCGCCTTGCGTGCCGCCCGCAGAAAATCTGTACCGCGCTCGAAGCCTCGCGATTGCAGGTGTTCGCGCACGCGCGTAACGAAAAATCGCTCGCGCGATTCATCGAAACAAATGCCTGTGCGTTCCTCAATCAGCATGCGGATCTCGCGAAGCTCATGCTCGCTAAGCTCCAGCTCCGCAGTCGGTCGCTCGTTCGTAGTTCTCACGCCTGTTCATTCCATTCGGCCCCGGCATTGGCCCGGGCGGCAAATCGTTTAACGCGATGCGCCCACTGGAACCGGCCGGTGTTCCGCTTCTTCCTGCAAACTGTTGCCGCCATGCTTCGAAGAAGCCTTGAATTGTGCCAATCCATCGTTCAGCTGGTCCGACAGTTTCACCAGCTGGCTGACCGTTGCCACTGTCCCACGCGTTCCCTGCGAAGTTTGCCGCGTGATGCTCGAAATGATCTGCATCGCGTGCGCTACGCCTTCTGTTCCGCGCACCTGTTGTTTGGAAGCCAGAGAAATTTCCTGCACCAGCTCCGCCGACTGCCGCACCACGTTGGAAATTGCGTCCAGCGCGCGCCCCGCCTGATCCGCCAGCGTCGCTCCGCTTTCCACTTCCTTGGTGCCTTCTTCCATCACCACCACCGCTTCGTTGGTCTCCGCCTGAATAGCCTTGATCAGTGCCGCGATATCCTTGGTCGCGCTGCGGCTGTGTTCCGCAAGCTTGCGAACTTCGTCCGCTACCACCGCGAATCCGCGTCCGGCATCGCCCGCGCGAGCCGCCTCGATGGCTGCGTTCAACGCCAGCAAATTGGTCTGTTCGGTGATGTCGTTGATCACGTTGATAATTTCGGAAATTTCCAGCGAGCGGTCGCCCAGCGACTTGATTTTCTTCGCCGTCGCCTGCACCGAGGAACGAATTCGCTGCATGCCTTCCAGCGTGTCGCGTACCGCGCGGTTGCCTTGTTCCGCGGCGTCCAGAGCGCGGCGCGCCGCTTCAGCGCTGGCTTCCGCGTTGTTCGACACCTGTTTCATGGACACGGTAAGCTCTTCCACCGCGCTCGAAGTGTTGGTAATTTCCTGATCCTGTTGAGTCGCGCCGGCCTGCATCTCGTCCGCCGCCACCAGAATGTTGTTTGAGCACGCCGTTACTTCCATCGCCGCCTTACGCACGCGCTCCAGCACTTTGGTGAAGCTGTCCAGCATGTAGTTGACGGAGTCCGCCACGTTGCCCAGCGCGTCATTGGTCACTTTGCCGCGCAGCGACAAGTCTCCGCGCGCCACCTGGTTGATCACTGTCAGCAGCTCCGTGATGCTGCGTTGCAATGCGTCGCTGGACTCCTGGTTACTCGCGGCCTTTGACACTTTCGCCACCGCGCGGTTCAGGTTGTCCGCGATGTAGCCGAGTTCGTTCGTTGAAGACACTTCCGCGCGCGCCCGTGGATCTCCGACTGCCAGCCGCTCCGAAAAAGTGGCCAGCTCCTTCACGGGTGCCAGCAAACTACCGCCCAGCCTCCACGCCAGGATGATGCCCATGGCAAGCGCCAGCACAACGGCCACCAGCACTGCGCCGCTCGCACTGCTCGGCACTGAGCCGAAGTCGAGAAGAGACGCTCCGCCGGATTGCCGCCCGGCGCTGTACGCCAGCCCGATCACCGCCGCCAGCACGATGCCGTTGGCCAGCACCAGCGTCCAGATTGTTGAACTCAGTCGCGATTTCATACTTCCTCCAAGATCTTTCGCATCGCTTTAGTCGTCGCCCGAGCGACAACCGCTATGCGCTCAGAAACTTTAAATACTTGGTCCCGGAAAAACTTCCAGCAGCCTGCGCAAATCGATCACCAGCGCGAGCCGGTCATCGTGCCGCAACATTCCGATACAGTGCGGAACGTTTTCAGGCGCCTGTTCCAGCAATTCCTCACTGCTTACCGAATACGTGCCGATAACTTCATCGGAGGCAATACCCACACGAAGAATTTCCTGGTTGGCTTCCATTCGCAGCGAGGCCACCACCACGTGTCGCGGCAAAAGTCCCGCGCGCCGGCCTTCGGTCATGGCGATGTCAATCAATGGCACAATCGCACCGCGTAAATTAAAAATTCCCACCAGGTACGCCGGACTCAGCGGTACGCGCGTCAGCAGCGGCCAGTCCAGAACCTCTTCCACATCCAGCACCGGCAAACAAAACCGTTCTCGCCCGCTGCGAAATACGCAGTACTGTGATTCCGGGTGCCGCTCTTCCATCGGTCCAAGCGCTTCCAGTAAACTTCCAGTGCTTTCGTCGGCCGCCAGCGGCTCAAGATGTAAAAACGGATTCATTGCCCGCTCGTCTCCATATAAATGCCTTCGCGCAAAATCATGCGAACCGCCGCACCGCTCGCAACAATTCCTGCGAAGTGAAAGGTTTCGTCACGTAGCCGTCCGCCCCCTGCTGCTCGCCCCAATATTTGTCGCTCGCCGTATCACGCGAAGTCACCAGAATGACCGGAATAGTTTTGAACTCGTCATGCCCCTTAAGCTCGCGGCAGACCTGAAACCCGTTTTTTCCCGGCATCACCACGTCCAGCAGGATCAGGTTGGGTCGCTCCAGCAAAATCGTTTCCTCAATGCGTGCGGAATCGTGCAAGCCCACCGGGCTATAACCCTCGCGCTCCAGGAGTCCGTGCATCAGCCGAACTTCCGAAGGCGAATCATCCACGATGAGCACTTTTTTACGCACTGCGCACTTCTCCGGGAGATATCCGGGGAATAAGGGTGCACGCAAACGGCCAGCTTTGCGGCTGGTGTTCAGGCTATGGTTGAAATGTTTCGAAAGAGGTAAAACCCGCGTAAAACAAGGGGTTACGAGCGCGCTGCAAGGAGCTACCGGCTTTGCGCCGCCGATGTATTCAGTGCTTCCGTCTCAGCTTGAGAAGCATTCTCAGCCTCGCGCATCTCGCTCCCTAGCGATGAGAATCGCAGCATGATTTCATTGATGCGCATCGCCATGCTGTGAATGGTTTTGATCTGCACTAGCGACTGCGAGGAAAGTTGTCCAGGTTCCAGCAAAAGCAATTCGGCGTTGCCCAGCATGGACGTCAGCGCATTGTTCATGCTGTGCTTCATGTCCGTCATATAACGCCCCAGAGTCGCCAGGTTCTGGTTCTTGGCCGCTTCGCGTTCCGCCTGCTTCGCTGCGTTCAAAGCCTCCACGCGACGCAAAGTTTCGCCCGCCAGCAGCAACAGCGTATGCGACCAGTCTTCCCGTTGCGGCACATGCGCAAACCGCGGATACTTGGCGCGCAATTCGTCACACTCCCGCGCGTCCGCCGGCCAGCACAGAATAATTGCCGCTGTTGGATCGAGCGAGCTCAACACGTCATGCTGTTTTCCGCGGCCGATCGGGCCCACCATCACCAGGCTATGCGCCGTCGCGTCGTAATTCCCCCATAGCCGGCTGTTCAGTACTGTGATATTTGGCGATTTGCGCTGCGCCTGCCAACACCCCGAGACAATTCTCGCGAACTCCGTATCATCAGTCAGGATCAACACGCTGGCGTTCGACAAAGTGCAACCACTCCCAGAAGTATTCACCCGGGATTTCCGGGGAAAATGCGCCGCAATTTACAGCCGCTCTGCTTCGTCCAGCGCGGATAGCAACCGCTTGGTGCTGATGCCCAGGTTGACGGCCGCTTCCGTATCCTTGGCCTGTTTGGCGGCGTCCACGCGATCCTGCAAACGTGAAGCTTCCACCCGCCCGACCGCCAGGGCTTTATCCAGCGCGAACGTGTGCCCTTTTTCCTTGGCGTTGGTCGTTGCGGTGGAAACCATCGCCCGCGCAGCCACCGCTCGCCGCAAATCCTCTGCCGCCACGCCCGTTTCACTTACGAAAGCCGCGACCTCCCAGGAAGACAGCAGTATCCGCGTCGTAGCGATTTTCACCGTGGTCATGGTGCGCCCGCGCAGTGGCGGCGTAGCGATCAATTGCTCCCAGATTTGTTCCATGCACGCTTCAAAATCCAATGCCGCGGGCGCTTGTCCTTTTCGCCCGGCATCTGCCGCCCCGCTTCGTTCCTGAGGGCGCCCTGCCGGTGAAACCACCGCTGCCACCCGCGAATTCGCTTCATCAGGTTGCGCTGCGAAATTGTGCGCTGCGGACTCGATTACTTTGCGATCGGAGTTCTTGGCCGCCAGCTTGGCCAGCGCGGCATCTACGTCAGCGCGCAGCCCCAGCAGCTTTTCGAAGGCCTGGTTAACCGAACGCTCAGTATATTCTTTCTGAAATGGCTGTTTCCACTCATCGGCAAGCTTTCTGACCTTGCTGATGGGTTCCGCCGCTGAGAGCCCGATACTGTGGCAGTCCATGATGCGCACTTCGGCAGCTTCCAGTTGGCTGATTCCCGCGCGAATCGCAATAAGGTCCGCGTGCATCAATTCAATCAGCGTCCGCCGCAGCAAAAAATTAAATCGTATGAACGCCAGCAGCGCCGAAGCGTCGTAGAACATCCCACCTGCGGATTCCTTTACCCGCCGCCCCTGCTCGATAAAATTGGTCTTTAATATCTCCCGCAAACTGCGGAAGCCATGTAGCGCGTCAATCATTTCTTCAAGCGGTTCGCACCACACCAGCTTGGCCGGCTCTACATCGCCCAGAATCGGATTCATCACCTCGGCCACGTCGGTCGGCTCGATCCGCTTGTGATAAATTTTCGCCGGAGCGCACAACGCGAAATACTGCACTAGAAGAAAGTCAATCTTGTCGCGATCAAAATGCGTTTTTACCGGTTTACGCAGGTGCCGTTCGATCAGCGACTTCAGGCTGCTCTCGCTGGCGTTCAGGGTGGTCATCTGCAGCAAGTGTCGCAGCTGATAAACAATGACGCGTTGATCCATGGAATCCAGCCACGTTTGCACCTGGCTGAACAGTTCTAATTCCGGAGTCTCCGGCAGGTTGCGCTGCGAAAAAGGGATAAAGATGCCCAGTTGCTTTGCCAGCGCCAGGTAAATCGGAAACACCGACCGCGCTTCGGCCCACTGGCCCTGCCGCGTGTTTTCGCCCGTCAAGGCGGACGCGAGTGGGGACGTTAGCTTGGTCATGGCTGCATAATCCAGTCACAGGTGCCTTGCCGAAATCTCACTGCCACGGCCTTTCGCCCATCGTGGTACTGCACCGCCACCACGGTTCCGTCCGTAACGAGATTCTTTCGGCTTCCTTCCAGGCGCACCTTGTCGTCAAATTCCAGCGGCAACTCAGAAACAAAAATCGCATGCTCGGGTGCCGCAAATTCCACCACGCTAGCTTCCCGCAAACGCGCAGTCCCACCGCGTAACGCCGTCACCTGCACCGCGACGCGCACGCAAGTCACTTCCGGAAAAAATCGCGCCAATTGTTCCGCGCAACTCTGTTCTTCCACTTGCAGGGTCGCTTCACCACTCTGTCGCACAGAGCCTCACCAGGTTTTCGAGAAATATGGAAATCCAGCTCCGTCGCCGCAAACACAGTAACGCACGGAAGAATCCCCGAGGAAGTTATGCACGCATGGCACCAAACGTGGCTTGAGACGCCCGCGCTGTGCCACTAACATTTCATTGTAGTTACAACTTGCAGAGGGAAACTCTAGGCTCTACCCGTCTCACCCTGAAACGTACCCGTCTCAGCCCCGCTCATCGTTCCCGCCGAATTTCAACTACTGAGACACTGTCTCCGGTTCTCCAACGTGAGACTCGCCCTTGATCGCGATGTTGTAGCGTTTCAGTTTGCGGTACAGCGTCGCGCGGCTGATCCCCAGCATCTTGCCCGCCAGCGCCTTGTCTCCATTCGCTTGTTCGAACACCCTCAGAATGGTCATTCGCTCCATCTCCGCCAGAGCTGTGGTGGAAAGGGAATTGCCCTCTGGCGAACTGTAGCTCGTGGACTCCGGATGCTCCGTTCGAATCGCCGGCGGCAAATCTGCAACATCAATAATCTGCCGGTCACCCAACGTCACCGCCCGCGCCACGCAATTTTCCAGTTCGCGCACGTTACCCGGCCAGTCGTAATGCAACAAACTCTTCATCGCCGCCGCTGTCACCTGCATGTTCGCGCCTTGCGCGTAACGATCAAGGAAGTGGTGCACCAGCATCGGGATATCCGAGCGCCGTTCACGCAGCGCCGGAATGTGTACGGTCACAACGTTGAGCCGGAAATACAGGTCCTTGCGAAACGTGCCCGCGCGGTACGCCGCTTCCAGGTCGCGATTCGTTGCCGCAATCACCCGCACATCCACATTCACTTTTTCGTTGCTGCCCACCGGACGCACTTCCTTCTCCTGCAGCACGCGCAGCAATTTCGCCTGCATTTCCAGCGGCAATTCACCAATTTCATCCAGAAATATAGTCCCCCCGTTGGCCGCCTGAAACAGCCCGGCCTTGGTCTTCATCGCGCCTGTGAACGCGCCTTTCTCGTATCCAAATAGTTCGCTTTCCATCAGAGTCGGCACCAGCGACCCGCAATCCACGGCCACAAATGCCGTCTGCGCCAACGCGCCCCGAAAATGAATCGCCCGCGCCACCAGTTCCTTGCCCGTCCCGCTCTCTCCTGAAACCAGCACCGGCGTGCGCGTATCCTTCAGCCGCGAAATCATGCGCAGCACATCCTGAATATTTGCGGACGTTCCGATGATGCCATCCAGGTTGTCTTCCGTGTTCACGCGCTCGCGCAAAAATTGGTTTTCGGTCACCAACCGAACTTTTTCCGCCATGCGCTGCAGCAGCATGCGCATTTTTTCCACACGAAATGGTTTCTCGATGTAGTCGTACGCCCCCAGTTTCATCGCATCCACAGCCGACTCGATGGACCCGTGCCCGGTCATGATCGCCACTTCGGTTCGCGGCAGCAGCGCCTTCGTTTGTTTCAACAGCGCCACGCCCGTTTGCGTCGGCAGTTTCAAATCCGTCAGCATCAGGTCCGGCGTATCCGTCTCCAGTCGCGCCAAAGCCGCTTCTGCGCTCTCTGCCTCGGTACACGCGAAGCCCAGTGCGGTGCCGATGGTCATGCACAACCGCCGTATACTCTGCTCGTCATCCACAACTAGCAATCGGACTTTCAGATCGTCGCTCATGGTTTCCCGAAGGTTTTCTCCACCACAGACATTAGTTGCTGCACTCGGAACGGCTTCTCGATGCAGGGCGTCCCGCTTTGCGCCAGCAGCGTTTGCGTTTCGCTGTTGGCCGTGTCCCCGCTGATCAAAATTATTCGCGAACGCAGTTCCGGCCGGTTTTTCTGGATCCATGCATGAACTTCCGCGCCATTCACTTTTCCCGGCATGCGAATATCGGAAATCACTCCGGCATAGCGACCGTCCGAAAGCCGCTTCAATCCTTCACTTCCCGAGCCGGCATTCACCACGGAATACCCCCGTCGCTCCAGCGCCGCGCGCAGAAACGCAATCACCGACGGCTCATCCTCTATCAATAGGATCGGCCCTCCGGTCCACATGGTCGTTTGCAGGCTCACCGCCCGACCTCTTTAGCAGCCGCCGAGGGTGTAGCCGGTTCCGTTTCGGCCATGGGTATGCGCACCACGAACGTGCTGCCGGGTTGCGCTTCATTGTTCCAGCACTGAATTTCGCCCCCATGCGCGCGAACAATCCCGTAGCAGATACTCAAGCCCAGTCCAGTGCCTTTCCCCGCATGCTTCGTCGTGTAAAAAGGATCAAAAATTCGCTGCGGGTCGGCGATGCCCGTTCCGTTGTCAGTCACCGCCACCTCAATCGCATTGTTGTGGTGGCTGGTCTGGATGATGATGCGCCCGCGCTGCCCGGCTTCCTGCACCGCGTCGTAAGCATTGTTCAAAATGTTCAGAAACACCTGCTGCAACTGTTGCCCATCGCCCAGCGCAGGAGCCAGTGTTTCATCCAGTTTCTCGACCACTTCCACGCCGTGGCTTTCAAAGTCATAGCTGCGCAGCTTTATGGTTTGCCGCAAAATGGTGTTCACACTCACCAGTTCGCGTTGTACCGGCCGCTGCCGCGCAAAACTCAACAAATCCTGCACCAAATCCTTGGTACGCTGCGTCTCCTGCAGAATAATCTGCAAGTCCTCGCGCGCCGATGCCGGCACTTCCGGATTTTCCAGCAGCAAATCCGTGAAACCCAGAATCGCCGCAAGCGGATTGTTTACTTCGTGCGCTACACCCGACACCAGCCGTCCAATGGTGGCCATCTTTTCGCTGTGCGCCAGCTTGGCCTGCAGCAGCGTCGCGTCAGTGATGTCCGTCATCACTACCACCACGCTGTTTACAGTTTTCAATTCGTCGCGCATGGGGCTCAGCGAAATCGAAAAGTGCCCCATGGAGTTGTCGCTGCGCCGCACCCGCAGCTCAATATTTTCCACCTGCTGTCCGTGCGCCGTCGTCTCCAGCGCGTCTTCGAAGTCCTGCCGGTGTCCGGCCTCGATCCAGTCCACCAGCCGGTGCCCGATCAAATCGCTCTCCTGGTAGCCCATCTCATAGCTTCGCCGGTTGGCGTAGCTGATCAATCCCGCGGTGTCCAGCACCAGGATCATGCTCTGCGTGGTATTTAAAATTTTCTGGTTAAAATCGCGCTCGCGCTGCAGCTGTGATTGAAATGTGCGTTGCTCCGTCACATCCAGCATCAACCCGCGAATCTGCGCGATCCGGCCGGTGGCGTCGCGCACCGCGGTGATATTTTGCAGCGTGTGCAGCAGCGTTCCATCTTTGCGGCGCAGGGTCTCTTCGTAATTTCGCAGCACCCCATACTCGGCCAGTTTCGAGAGAAATCTTTCCCGTGCTGCCGGTGCCGGATACAGGTGCGGTCCCACATCCGCGCGCAGCAATTCTTCCCGTGAAGCGTAACCGAGCATCCGCACCATCGCGTCGTTCACATCCAGAAATCGCCCGTCCGGTGTGGCGAAAAATAGTCCTTCCTGAATACTGTCAAACAACTCGCGATAACGCCGTTCTGCTTCGCGCCGGTCGGTAATGTCTTTGAGTACATGAATGGTGCGGATATCGTCATCCGTCAGCCCTGGCGTACGCGACGTAGACACCAGGAAAATCCGGTCGCTCGAAGCCGCCACGTATTCTTCCCGCATTTGCTGAGTGTCCCGGCAGAACGGGCACGGCAATTCGCTCCCTGTTTCGGCAATCTGCCGCAAGCTGCTCATCGCCTCGCCCACCAGCGCTACCGGCGGCACTCCCAGGTGCGACGACAGCGACCTGTTCGTGCGCACAATTTTCCACGTGCGATCGTGAACGACGATGTAATCACTTATCGCGTCAATGTCTTCTACCCACTGCCGCTTGGAACGTTCCAACTGCGAAAACCGCCGGAAATTCTCGAGCGAAAGCGCCGCATGGCTCGCCAGCGCATGTAACACGCGCTTCTCATCTTCAGAGAATGGAGATTTCTTGCGAATCAGGCACAGGGTGCCCAGCCGTTCACCATCGCTCGCCGCAATGGAAACGAAGGCGACCGTGGGTTGGCCGCCGCCACTGGTGGTGTAGCTGGTCGCTTCGCTGGGCAGCGGCCGGAATTCCATGTCCATGCGCGGTTCCGTTGCCGCCGAGACAATCCAGCCTCGCCCCTCGTGAGAGAGCAGCGGTTTCACCTGCGGGGTTTCGTAAAAATCCGTCTCGCGGCCGCGAAATACCAGCACCGCCCCCCAGGAAGCCTTCACCATTCGCGCGGAGCGTTGCGCAAAGCGGTGCAGAAATTCAGGCAGTTGGCGCGACTGTGCCGCGTCTACGGCAAGCTCCATCAGTTCGTCCGCGTGTCTCACAGACGCGTCCGAAACGCTCAGCTTGCCCGCGCGACGCGCCGGGCGACCCACACTCTTGGACTTCATTCCACGCATCGGGTTTCAGGGGAACTGCGTGCGTCTCAACTTGAATACTCCCAAGACCTACCACGCTAGCCGGGAGTCTCAATGTGAGTCAATCGTTCTGCCGTAACGTGTTGCTAGAACGTTCACCTGCAATACGCGCTCAAGCCCTTTTCATGTCTCAGCCTGAGACCTCCTTGTTGAATTGAGCGTCCGATGAGACGAATCTAAGCCCCGTCACTTTCACCCGCCAACCGTCGCCAATCGATAACTTAAATTTTTTCTATCACTTGAAGCCCGTGTTTTCCCCGGCGCACCAAATTCACTGCCCACGAGTCCATGGCCACGCACGTGCCTTCTTCTCCGTGGGGCTATCTCTCACTTCTCAACGGATGTGTTCAATGAAACTAAACGTTCTTCGGAAAACAGTTTTAGCACTTAGCGCCGCGTCGCTGTTCACTGCTGCTGTGGCGCGGCCTCAGACGGCCACCACCGATGAAGGCAGGCGCAAGACCAGGACCAAGGTCGCTCCTGTTTACCCGGACTTGGCTCGGCGCATGAGTGTCGCCGGTAAAGTGAAAATTGAGGTGGTGATCACTCCGGACGGCCACGTTAAGAGCACTCGGGTCGTCGGTGGGCATCCCCTCCTCGTGCAGTCCTGCCAGGATGCCGTGCGAGAGTGGAAATTTACTGCGGCCAGCGAAGAAACCACTCAGGTTGTCGAATTCGAATTTAAGGGCTTGAACAATTAAGCGATTACTCGTGTGCCGTAAGCCGTCTCTCAAGACGGCTGGCCCGAGTGGAGGCATCTGGCGATGAAGATTGGTAAGAAGCTGTATCTCGGTTTTGGCGCCGTGCTGGCGATTCTGGTCTGCCTGTTCGTCGTCAACATTTTCGCGGGACTCCGCGAGCGTTCCGCGCGTCTCGACGCTTCCACCGCCCTCGAAAGCGTGCGCACCATTGAAACCGTACGTTACCAGATCATGCTCAACCGCCTGAATCTGAATAATTATCTATTGAGCGGCGATCCCCGCGACGAAGACAAAGTCAACAAGGGACTCACGGATATCGCCGACCACATCAGGCGCGGCCAGGCTCAGACCCTCGCCAGTAACGTCAAAGTTGCACTTTCCAGTGTGGAAACCACGGAATCCAATTGGGCGGAGAATTTCGTAAAACCCCTGCTTGCCAAGCGCCACCAGGTAGACGCTGGAGATGCCACCGTATCCGATCTTCAGATTTTCTATCTGCAAAAAGATCCCGGGTCCTGGCTTGCAAAATCCTCGACCGTCCTCGATCGCACCACTCAGGACATCGGCCAGTCACTCGATGAATCTTCACGCTCCGCGGCTTCCGCCAGCACTGCCAGCACCACAGCGACCGTTGGAGGCACGCTCTTTGCCTTGCTGCTCGGATTGTTGATTGCTTACTACACCGCTAAATCCATCACCGATCCGTTGACGCACCTCATTACCGTCGCCAAGGAAATCGGCGATTCCGGCGATCTCGACCAGACCATTGACATACACCGCAGCGACGAAATTGGCGCCCTGGCTACCACCTTTAACAATATGGTCGCCTACCTCAAAGAAATGGCCGCGGTATCTATGGCCGTAGCCGAGGGCGACCTGACCATTGAAGTGGCGCCACGCTCCCGCCGCGACACTCTCGGAAACGCCTTCTTGCGTATGTCCCACGGCCTCCAGGATTTGGTGCGCACTACGCGCGATTCTGCGGGCCAGGTTTCCGCTGGGTCCAATCAGGTTGCCGGCGCCGCCGACGAATCCGCCAAGGTCAGCGTACAAGCCTCCTCTGCCATAGAAGAAGTCACCAGCACCATGCACGAAATGAGTATCAACGTGCAGAACGTGGTGAAAAACACCCAGGTGCAGGCTTCCAGCGTCGCGGAAACCTCGGCCTCCATCGACCAGATGGTCACCTCTATCCAGCGCGTCGCCGACACAGCAAAAGTTTTGCTCGACATCGCCAATCGTTCTCGCGAAGAAGTCGTTACCGGCATCCAGACCATGGAGAAAGCCACCGACGGCCTCAACCGCACCAATCATGCCATTCAGTCTTCTGCGGAAATTATCAACGTCCTTGGCCATCGCGCCGATGACATCGGCAAGATTATCGAGGTCATTGACGATCTCGCCGAGCAAACCAACCTGCTCGCCCTCAACGCCGCTATTGAAGCGGCCCGCGCCGGCGAACATGGCCTTGGCTTCGCCGTGGTTGCCGACGAAGTTCGCAAGCTGGCCGAGAAATCTACCCAGTCCACTAAGGAAATCGCCGACCTGATCCAGAGTATTCAGCGTGAAGCTCGCCAGGCCGTCGAAAATATGGAGCGAAGTACCCGCATCGTCGAAGAAGGCCTCAGCCTCGGCAACGATCTGGGCGCGGCGTTGCACAAAATCGAAAACGTGGTCACCGAAGTTTACAAATTCTCTCAGGAAATCGGAGCCGCCACTAACGAGCAGTCTGTCGGTTCTTCTCAGATTGCCAAGGCCACCAGTCGCCTCACCGAAATCACTCAGGAAATTAATTCCGCCGTGGAAGAGCAGGCCTCCGGCGCACAGGCAGTCGTTCGCGCCATGGATAAAATGCGCGAATTGGTGCAGCAATCCGCTTCCAGTTCGACGGAGCTTTCCGCTGCCGCCGAACAAATGCTCAAGCTTTCCCGCAATTTGCTCGACAGCATGGACCGCTTCGCCCTCGATCGTTCCGTGCATTCGCGCCCGCGCCGCGCAGAACCTGCTCCGGCGACGCGGCGCTCCGCCGAACCCAGTCGCGAATCCGAAGAATTCGAATACGCCGAACTTTCGCGTCCCTGAGCCGCCGGAGACCTGGGATGGAAAAAGACCTACAGGTAGTTGGCTTCCGCATCGGCAACGAAACCTACGGCGTGCGTATCGGCTCCGTGCGTGAAATTGTTCGCGTGCCTGAAATCACCGCGGTGCCCAGCGCGCCGGACATCATCGAAGGCGTCATCAATCTCCGCGGCAAAATTATTCCGGTGATGGACCTTCGCAAGCGTTTCGGCCAGGTCTACACCGTTGCCGACAAGAAAAACCGCATTCTGGTCGTGGAGATAGACAACAAGTTGATTGGCCTGATCGTTAACGCCGCGTCGGAAGTCCTCAAAATTCCGCCCGCCGACATCGAAGCACCCGGATCCGTTTTTGCCGAAGGCGAGTCCAGCTACGTCACCGGCGTCGGCAAACTCAAAGGCCGTCTGATTATTTTGTTGGATATCACCAAGTTGATGCACCAACCCAATCTTCGGGGCTTGGAACAAGCCGCGGAAACGCTGGCGTTGGCAAAATAGTTTTCTGCTCTACAGCAAGGCGCTGGGGAAAGGCTGCACAGCGAAATGGGAACGATCGCCGTACCGGTCAACTTGACGGATGCTGAATTGAAACTGTTGCAGACGCTTGTCTACCAGGAATGTGGCATGTTCTTTGACGAGCGCCGCTCGCATTTTCTGAAAGATCGCTTGCAGCGCCGCCTCAAAGTCTGCCAGCTCGATTCTTTCTACGCGTACTACCGCCTGCTTACCAGCCGTGAAGGCCGTCCTGAGCTCGCCCTGCTGCTCGAAAATCTTACCGTTAACGAAACCAGTTTCTTCCGCAATCGCCCGCAGCTCGACTTGCTTCAGAAATCCGTGCTCGAAGAAATCCTCCGCCGTAAACAGGAACGCCGCGATTTTCACTTGCGTGTCTGGAGCGCCGGATGTTCCGCCGGCCAGGAGCCTTACTCCGTCGCCATTCTGATTAGCGACGCCCTCGCTTACTACTACTTGCGCAATCCTTTGCCTTTCGAAATGCCCACGCCCAAGCCGCTGATTCCGCCGCCGTGGAAGCTCGAGATTGTCGCTTCGGATATCAGCTACGCCAGCCTGCGTGCCGGACAGGAAGGCCGCTACACCGATACCCAAATGGAGCCGGTCGATTACACCTGCCGCCTGCGCTATTTCGAAAAAGTTGGAGATAAGTACGCCGTTAAACCCCAGTTGAAACAATTGGTCCAGTTCGACTTCCACAATCTCAAAACCGAATTTCTGCCCCGCCGCAACGACATCATTTTGTGCCGCAACGTCATGATTTATTTCGACGAAGCTGAACAAAAGCGCTTGATCGATAAGTTCTGGCACTGCCTGAATCCCGGCGGCTACCTGTTTGTGGGCCATGCCGAAAGTCTTTTTGGCCTCACCCAGAAATTCAAGATGGTTCACGAAAATAACGGCACGGCCTATCAACGCCTTGAAGGGAAACCGTGAGTCAGACGCCCGAAGATCGCGGCGCAGAGCTGCGCGCTCTCTTCTTTGAGAGCGCCTACGAATTGCTCCAGGCCCTTAATGAAGGCGGCCTGCAGCTTGAAGCTCGTCCAGGCGACGAGGAAGTCCTGCGCAATGTCCGCCGCGCCGTCCACACCCTCAAGGGCGATTCTGCCGCCTGCGGCTTCGGCAAACTCAGCGAACTCGCTCACGAGCTCGAAGATGCCCTCACGCCCCAGGTCGTACAGGCGCGTGGAGCGGGTATCGCCGAAATCGTTCTTGCCGCCGCCGATAATTTCGGCGCCATGCTTTCCGCGTACGAGCGCAACATCGAGCCGCCGCCGGTCACTCATCTGCAAAGTATGATTGCCGCGCTCCTGCAGGCTCCGACCCTGAAACCCGAGAGCAGTTCCGCCGACGCCGGCCACTCCGTTCCTTCCGTAGCCGCCCAGTTTGCGTGGACCGAGTACGAGCAGCTGATGATTTCTGAAGCCGCTCATCGCGGCGAACTCGTCTACAACATCGCGCTGCACATTGACGCCAACAGTCTTATGCGCGCCGCCGCTTTCCAGTTAATTCGCAACGTCCTGCATGGCTGCGGCACCGTCATTGCCCTGCGCCCCGAAGACAACATCGCCGCCGCTACCGTTGAAATTGTCGAAGCCGCGCTCGCCACAAGTCTCTCGAAAGACATCCTGGCCCTGCGTTGCGGAATCCCCAGCATCGTCGCCGGCATTCGCATCGAGCCCGCCGCCACGCCCGAAGCTCCTGAGCACGAGTTGCTCGACGATTTGCTCGAAGTCCAGGCACACCTGGCTCACGATCACCCTGAAGATCCCGCCACCAACGGGGCAAACGCCGTCGGCACTGCCGTGGCCGCGATGACGGAAACATCTTTGCGCGTGGACGCCGCGCGCATCGACGCGGTAATGAATCTTGTCGGCGAGCTCATTATTGGCAAGTCTATGTTGAATCGCACGCTCTCTGAATTCGAAAAAGCTCACGCCCGCGATCCGCTGCGCACCAAACTTGCCGACGCCATGGCCTTTCAGACCCGTGTGCTCGACGAGTTGCATAAGTGCGTCCTGAAAATCCGCATGGTTCCCGTCGAACAACTCTTCCGCAGGTTTCCGCGCGTCGTGAGAGACGTCGCCAAGCAGTGCGGCAAAGACGTCGCTCTGCAGGTTGCGGGGCAAAACACCGATCTCGATAAGGGCATTCTTGATTCTCTGGCGGAACCGCTCATGCACCTGGTGCGCAACGCCGTCGACCATGGCATTGACCCGCCCGACGAGCGCCTCGCCGCGGGCAAACCTGTGCGTGGCACCGTCTTTCTGAACGCCTATCACCAGGGCGCCCAGGTCGTTGTGGAAGTTCGCGATGATGGTCGCGGCATGGATGCCGCCAGGCTCCGCGCGCAGGCCGTTGAAAAGGGAATTCTGAAACCCCAAGAGGCCAGCCGCCTAAGCGATCAGGAAGCTTTCAACCTCATCTTCGAGCCCGGCTTCAGCACCGCTGCAGCGGTGACCGAAGTGTCCGGCCGCGGCGTAGGTATGGACGTCGTCCGCTCCGTCATGGACAAGCTCAAAGGTACTGTGCACGTCACCACTCAACTCGGCAAAGGCACTACCATTCACTTGCGAGCTCCACTAACTCTCGCCAGCATCCAGACATTGCTGTTCCGCGTTGCCGGCCGTCTCTACGCCGTGCCGCTGTCTTCGGTAATCGAAATCACTCGCATCCAGCAGCAGGAAATCCACATGGTGGATCAGCGCGAAATCCTGCGCTTGCGCGATCAACTCCTCACGCTGGTGCGCCTCAATCGTCTCGAGAAAATTCACTCCGTCACGCCCGCGCCGCTGAAGAAAACCAGCTTCGTCATCGTCATCGGCGCCGCCGAAAAGCGCTTCGGCCTGGTTGTCGACGCACTCGTGGGCGAAGAAGAATTGGTCATCAAGGCTCTTCCCAATGACATCGTCTCCAGTGATCTCGTGAGCGGCGCTTCCATCCTTGGTGACGGCACCGTAGTTCTCATTCTCAACGTTGCCGCCGTCATCGCGCGCTTCGCCAAAGCTCTTCCCTTGGAGGCCATCGCGTGAGCGAACGCATCCGAGTCCTGGTGGTGGACGACTCCGCGCTCATGCGCAAGCTCATCCCCACAATTTTGGCGCGCGATTCCGCCATCGAAGTCGTCGGCACCGCCATGGATGGCGCCTTCGCCCTCAAAAAAATCGAAGAGCTGCGCCCCGACGTCGTCACTCTCGATCTCGAAATGCCCCGCATGGACGGCATGGAAACTCTTCGCCTTATCATGAAGAGCGCGCCCGTCCCGGTCATCCTCTTCAGCACCCATTCGAAAGAGGGCGCGTACTCTACCTTCAAAGCTCTCGGCCTCGGCGCCGTTGATTTCGTCGCCAAACCGAAAGACGCCGCCGTCGGCCACCTCGACACCATCGCCGATGAGCTCATTGCCAAAATTAAAGTCGCCAAGCGCGCCGCCGGACATCGTTTGCCTCCTGCGTCCTTACCCGAAGGTTCGCAGTCGCCCAAGAAGAAAACCGGGCCAGGTCTGCCGCCCAATCGCATCGTCGCCATCGGCATTTCCACTGGCGGCCCGAACGCTCTGCAATTTCTCCTTTCACAAATGCCTGCGGACTTCCCGTCCTGCATCTTGATCGTCCAGCATATGCCCGAAGGTTTCACCGAAATGTTTGCGCGCCGTCTTGATGAATGTTGCGCGCTCGACGTACAGGAAGCGCGCTCCGGCGACCTGCTCACTGCCGGCCGCGTCCTTTTGTGTCCCGGCAACCGTCACATGATTGTCCGCCGCATGCCTCGCGGCGACATTGTAGTTCTGAACGACAACCCTCCCGTAAACGGGCACCGCCCCTCCGTAGACGTGCTGTTTAATTCCGTCGCGCAGGAATTTAGTCTTCTCGCTGTCGGGGTTCTGATGACCGGTATGGGTGAAGACGGCGCAGTCGGTTTGGGCGCCATCAAAGCGGCCGGCGGCATGACCATCGCGCAAAGCGAAGAGAGTTGCGTCGTCGGCGGCATGCCTCGAGCGGCCATCACCCGGGGATACGCCAACCGCATCGTTCCGCTCGACGGAATGGCTACCTATTTGTTGAGTCAGTACGGCGCGGATCGCGCCAGCATTGAAAACAAGGAAAAGATTGAAAAAGCCGAGACGCTTCCCGTTTCTTCGCATCGCAGTTGAAGAAACGGTTCCCGGTTACAAGGAGACTGTCATGCCACAATTTGCCGCCCTGCACCGCAAGGACAATAAGACTGTTCGCTACCTCGTGGTGGACGACTCCGTCTTCGCGCGCAAGAATCTCATCAAGATGATTGAAACTTTCGGCGGGGAAGTGGCCGGCGAAGCCGGAGATGGTCTGACCGCCATCGCCGAATTTAATCGCACCAAGCCCGACATCGTCTTGATGGATATCACCATGCCGCAGATGGAAGGCATCGAAGCCGTCGAGCGTATCGTTCGCCAGCACAGTGACGCGCGCATTGTGATGGTCTCCAGCGTGGGCTATCAGGAAAATATTCTCGCAGCGCTGCAAAAAGGCGCGAAACACTTTGTCCAGAAGCCCGTCAAGCCCGAAGTGCTTTACGAAATTCTGCGTTATGTCTTGAGTGATGATCCAGCGGCCCCCAACGCCCCGGCCGTCCTGGCAGGAGAACAACGCTCATGAGGATGGAATTAATCCAGCCGTTCATCAACGCTGCCGACGCAGTTTTTTCTGAATGTCTGCAGTCGTCCGCGAAAATCATCGACCTGACCATGGATGAAGACACCTATCGTCGCAAAGGTGTCGCCGCGCTCATCACCATCAAGGGCGACATCGAAGGGCGCATCATCCTCGATTTGTCCCCGGAAGTCGCCGTCCGCCTCGCGAGCCATCTCGCCGGCACAGAACTTCCCGCCAGCGAGCAACTCGTGCGCGAAACCGTCTGCGAATTCGCCAATATGGTCATCGGCAATTCTGTCACCCTGCTCAACGATCAGGGCTTTCGCTTCAAAGTTTTTCCGCCGGAAATCCACGTCAACGAGGCTGGCCTGGCCAGCACCGCGGATACCGAAGCCATGGTTATAGGACTCGAAACGCCCTGCGGTGAAATTTACCTGAATATCGCCATGCATTACCTGCACCGCCGTCGCCGCGAACGCGAAACCGCGGCGGTTCTCGACTGAACCACACCACTAAATATTTTTATGAATTATTTTTACGCCCCGGACTCTGAAGGAGTCCGCAGGTAAGCTGCGCCATGCTTGAACAACCCGGCGCTGGGTATCGCCACCGAAAATACGATTCGAATCGGCACAAAAATCGCGCTGCTCCCCGGCGTGAACGGTACCGCCACTTCCACGCGCGTTCCTTCCGGATACTGGTTGCGGCTGCGAAAGCTCAGTCCGCCCTTGGACAGGTCCTCGCACACCGCCACTTCTTCCTCGAACCCCCGCCTCCGAATGCACGCCAGCACCCGCGCCTTCACTCGCGTCCGCTTCCTGCGCGGATTGACATGCGGATCTACCACCGGCACCACCTCTTCCACCGATTGCGCCGGCATCTCCGGTTGCGCCTCAATCCATATCGAAGGGGTAGCGCAGTGGCTGCAAATGCGCGCCACGCATTTGCGCATCTCAAATGACTTCAGCTCCAGCGGATTCAGATACACCACTTCGCGTCGCTGGCAAAAACTGCATTCCATCAGCAGGCGCGCTACCGCGTCTTCCGCCTTGCTCGGGGCCGGAAAGTCAATGTCCCAGAAATCCGATCGCGGCTCCAGAATATGAAACGCGTAGAGAAAACCGTCCGGCTCCTGGTCAATCTCCGCCACGACCCTTGCCCGCGTGGACTTCCATACGTCGCCATCCTGCTGGCGCCGCAAGGTCAACTCCTGTCCGGTCGGCAGCTTCTCGGTCAACCGCAAAACTCCGCCGTTTCGGCTCACCAGCATGGTGTGCACCGTGCGTTTCAGCGCCATTCCGCCGCTGCCGAACCACGATGCTTCCACCGGCATGCGGAAGTTCACCCGATCGCTTTGCCGCAACCCATCCATTCGCATCTTTATTTTTCGCCCGAGAGAGAAGTGACTGTTGCAGGATAGCATCCGCTTTCTACCCTGCGCTGTTCCCACAGAGGCCATTTTGTCTTAGCGGCTAATAGCGGCAATACGCAGCTGGGCGGCCCCGAAAGCCCCTCTTGCTATTATCTTTTTCGCCGGTTGGCCGGGCGGATTTATTCCGTCCGTAGACGGATCGCGGGACAATGACTACAGCAGTTCAGTGGGGGAGAGTCCTCGGCGCAGCTGTGTTTTCGCACTTCGCAGGCATCTTAAAATTGTGGGCAACGTTATTTACATGGAAGAACGACCGACACTAAGTCCGTGGCGCGCCATTACCGTACGCGACCGCCGCTACTCCATTCGCTATCCGTTTGCCGCCGATGCTCAGCTTCTTGACCTCGAAACCGGCGCAACTACCAGCGGCGTCACGTCCGATTTATCCATCGGCGGCACTTTCGTCTGCGCCAGCAAGCCTCTGGCCCTCAATGCCCGCGTCCGTCTTACCATGACCCGCAAGGAACAAACTGTCGAAGCTCTCGCCGTCGTCCGCATCGTAAAACCTCGCATCGGCATGGGCATCGAATTTCTCGACGTCGAGTCGCCCTACGACCAATCCCTGTTCCGCTGGATCGAACAACTCCGCCACAAATAATCAACCTGCTTCTGCCTTTCGAAATCGCTCCCAAGACCCCAAGCCTTAACCCGTAAACACCTGATCCAGAATCTGCCCCACCGCCCGCTGGGCTTCCAGGATCGAATACCGGTGATCCATCGCTCCCGCCAAATCCGTATTCGCAAACGCAATCCGTCCAAACGGAGCGCTCCGCAAAGTTTCCCTGGGCGCTGGCTTCCCGTCCTTCCCAAAAAAGAATCCCGGCTGCGGACTCAAATAGGCATGCCCCCAGCGATTCAGAATAATTCCCGCAACATCCCGCCGCACATCAAACCCTGAAGCGGAAAACATATCCGTGAACTGTTCCCGCAGTCGCCGCTCGTATTGCCTGAACGAAGTCGCCAGCATCTCCGTTCGCCCGCGAATCCCTTGCGCCTCCGTGGATTCCCCTGGATACGAATACAAAACCTTAATGGACAGCACCACCGGCGAGTCCGGCCCAATCGTCGCGCTCCCCGCGCCGCACTTTGCCATCCTGCGCACGTCCATGTAATTTCCTACTCCATCGAACCACCGGCACCCCGTAATCCCCATCTTGTAAAGAAATCGCCAGTTGCGCACCGCCACATTCACCATCATCGACGGAGAGCGATGAAACTGCGCGTATGCTGCGCGATGAGCTTCCGGCAAATCGACCACGATGTGTTTCGTCGTCCAGCTTCCGCCGGCCATCACTGCCGACCGCGCTTTCACCCGAAACAGTTTCCCGCCGGCCGCATAAATGATCGACACCGCATGCGACTTTGCCGCGTCCCCATCATGCTTCACCGAAATAACGGTTGCCGACAGCCGCATCCGCACCCGCGCGCCATCCACGTCCAACGCGCCAAAATTCACGCGTCCTTGCGTCACTCCCTCAACGCTAGCCGGCCCTTCAATAGCCGCCGGCACAAGCGTTTTCACCATCAACCGCGCAATCGTCGTGTTTCCGCCCGGAAACATCTGCACCGCATCCGCGCCCTCTTCGTACGGGTGCAGCATGTCCGCGGCGTAATCGTTGTACGCCGAAAGCGCATCCGGCCCCAGCCCCGAGCCCCCTCCTTCCACCGGGGACAAAAACGTTCGCACTGTCTCCCGGCTGATGCCGTAAAGATCCATGTAGTGCTGCTCCAGCGAAATCTCATCCAGTCGCCGCGAAATTTCGTCGCCCTCAAATTTTGGACGCACAAAGTTTGCTTTCTCCGCGCCTGCGCCCGAAAACCAGTTCTGTAGTTCGCTTTTCGTTTTTTCCGGCAGGGGAGCCCCCGCCATCTTTTTGCCTACCGGATCAATCACCCACACGCCTGGTTTCTGCCCGAACTTCGCGCCGAACCAGAACCCGTATTGCCCTTTGCTCAATCCCGCCGAGTCGTACGGCGTGCGTCCCAGCGTCATTTCCGGCTCCGTGCCTGCCCACGTCTGATACGCAAGCTTTGGCGCGTGCAGCCCGATCGAGTTGTAAAAATTCGCGATAAAGCTATAAGGGTAGGGAACCAGGTAAATTGCCGAGCCCTGATGTGCGGTCAGGTGCTGCCCATCCACGTCAAATTCGTTTTGTTTCGCTTCACCGCCGAAAATCGGGTGATTGTCCACCACCAGACATTTCGCATTCCCACCGGTCTGCCGCTCAAAAAATAATGCCGCCGCCAGTCCGCTGATCCCCGCGCCCACAATCACGCAGTCGTAAATCTCTCCTGTGTCATCGGCGGCGGTTTTCGCATTCCCGTATGCGCCATCGCGCATCTTGTGTCCGGCGAGCATCACCTCCCGCGGATTCCCGCTGCAATTGCGGTATTCTCCGACGCCACCGTAGCCCGCCCACTCGTCGGCGCGCTCCTGCGCCAGCAATTCCGCAGGACTCAGTCCGCCAAGCAGCGCCGCGCCCGAAGCCAGCAACGTCGACCCTAGAAAATCGCGCCGCGTGATCGCCTGTGTCATTCCTAAAGCCCGATCCATCGGCGGTTTATTCATGTGAGGAGACATTCGAGTGTCAAATCAGCCGGTAAGAATTTACGGCCGCGTGTCCAGCGGATGCTTGCTCTTCTCATAGAACTCATTCTGCAGCTTCAAACTTTCGTCATCCGCCTTCGCGGCTTTGATTGCTTGTGCGATCGCCGCAATCCACGCCTTCATCTCAAACTCGCCCAATTCCTTGCTCGCCAGCGCGCCCTCGCCCGAATAATGATTCGGAAACCGCGCGTACCACCAGATGCCGGTGTACACATCGCTCGGCAGATTCACGCGCTTCTGGTCTCCACCTGACTCACTCGCTGCGCGGTCCATGTGCACCAGGTCCGGATGAGAAATCATTGTCCCCGACGTTTCCGTCTGCCCCGCGTGCATATCCAGCGCATCTTTTTTTGGCGGTCCGCCCTTGGGAGTATCGTGTCCCCACTGCACGTACACCACGAAATCGTGCGGCTTTTCCAGTTGCGTCTGTGCGAAAAACGGCAGCAAACTTTCATTTCCGCCGTGCCCGTTCACAATCACAATTTTCTTGCATCCGTTGCGCGCCATCTCATCCGTCGTTTCCTGCAGCAATTTCAGTTGCATCTCCCGGCTGTACGCAATCGTGCCCGCCTCATGCTTCGCTTCAAATATTTGTCCAAAATAATATTCAGGGAACACCACCGCGTATTCCTGCTCCACCGCATGCAGCGACGCGTACCGTACATTCAATAAGTCGGTTCCCAACGGCAAATGCGGCCCGTGTTTTTCCAGAATTCCAAATGGCAGCACGCATGTCCCTTTGGACTGCGCGATGGCCTCGCGAAAATCAGCCGCGGTCAATTCTTCCCAGTGCGCGGACAGCTTCGTCTGTGCCCTAGCCGGCATCCAGCCCGCCAGTAATCCCATCCCGATCATCACCAAAAGTTTTTTCATCGCATCCTCCCGGCCAACCGGCATTCTAATCCCGCTAGGCTCGCACATGCACCATTAAATCGATTCAGCACCGAATTTTCTCCTGGCCCCGCCCAAAACCTGAACACCATTTGACACGCGGACCACCCGAGTTATTATCTGCTTCGCCCCAAAACTATGCCGTATCGAGGACAGCCATGCCCGCGACCAAGACCGCCCGATCCGAATACGACGCTCACAAAAGCCTGCGTTATGTGAAATCCATCATCGAAGGGATGAAAAAGAAAACCGGCCGCTCGCTGGAAGAGTGGATGCAGCTAGCCAAAGAGAAAGGGCCCGCCGACGAAAAACAACGCCGCGACTGGCTTAAGAAAGAATATGGCCTGGGAACAAATTACGCCAGGTGGATCGCCGAACGCTCCGTCGGCAAATCTTCTCGCGAAGCAAGTCCTGAACAATACCTGCAGCACGCTCACGATTACGTCGAGAAAATGTTCGCCGGCCCCAAAGAGCACCTCCGCCCCATCTACGACGAAATCATAAAATTCGCGCGCACCATGGGCCCCGACATTCGCGTATCGCCTTGCAGCACAATTGTGCCCATCTACCGCAAACATGTTGTCGCCCAGATCAAGCCCACCACGCGCGCGCGCATCGACCTCGGACTGGCGCTGAAAAACGCCAAAGTCCCCAGGCGCATCATCGATACTGGTGGGTTCGAAAAGAAAGATCGCATCACCCATCGCATCGAGCTCGCCAGAGTCAGTGATTTCGACGCCGAAGCCAAAAAGTGGATGAAGATGGCCTACGAAGGTGATGCGTAGAAAAGTTTACTCCGGGCAAGCCGCTCCGCCGTCAATCCAGATCTTCAGTTGGGCCACGGTATCCGGCCGTGAAAGCGGCGGCAGCGTGCGCCCCTCTCCGGGATTCCATCCCCAGCCCACCAGGTCGTCGTCCGCGATGTGATGAAAAATCTGATCCAGCGTGCGCCCACCGTTTTGTTTTGGGTCTTTGATCTGCCTGCACAATTCGCCCGCCGGCCGCCCCACAAAAACCATTTTATGTTCCGGAGGCGGCAGCGCCCACTTCGGATTTCCCGGCGGCATGTGCGCGCCCGCCAGATTCGTCGTCTGGTGGCACGTATCGCAACGCATCGCCGTAATTCCGTGCCCATCCTTGCCGCGCTTCACATTCTGCAAATGTACGTGACTGTCGTCGCCCTGCAGCGGCGCATCACCCACCGGATGGCAATTCTGGCAACGCGGCGAAATCAAAACTTTGTAAACCTGTTGAAACGCCGCCTGGGAAGCCGAAGAATCAGGCCTCGCCGCCCCCGCCCCGTTGGCCTTAACCGTTGTGAACGAAGCGAAAGCGAATACCGCGGCCACCGCAAAAGCCACAGCCGCGACGAAAAGTGCGGTGCCGCATTTGCCGTCATTGCACATGGGTTTTTTGAACTCAGCGTATGTGATTTCGATTTTGACAGTTCGCATGCGGTCGCTCCTACGCCAGCGCACTAATTCGAATCGGCAAACTCCTCACGCGTTTCCCGGTCACCGCAAAAATCGCATTCACCAATGCCGGAGCCACGCAAGGCACCCCCGGCTCCCCCACGCCCGTAGGAGGTTCCGTGCTCGGCACAATGTGCACCTCAATCTCCGGCGAGTCCAACATTCGCAGCATCTGGTAGTCGTGGAAATTATTCTGCTCTACGCGTCCATCCTTGAGAGTAATTTCCGTCTTCAGCGCCGCAGTCAGCCCGAAGATGACTCCGCCTTCCATCTGCGCCCTTACCGTATCGGGATTCACCACCGTGCCGCAATCCACCGCGCAAACTACGCGATGCACCCGCACCTCGCCATTTTTCCCCACCGAAGCTTCGATCACCTGCGCCACGCAACTATCAAAAGAAAAATGCGCCGCGATCCCGCGTCCCACGCCCGGAGCCAGCTTTGCTCCCCAGTTCGCTTTTTTCGCCGCAAGGTCCAGCACCGCCAGCATACGCGGCTGGTTCACCAGCAGTTTGCGCCGCAACTCATAAGGATCTTTCCCGGCGGCGTGCGCCACCTCATCAAAAAAAGCCTCCACCGAATATCCCGTGTGCGAATGTCCTACCGACCGCCACCACTGCACCGGCACTCCAATTTTCGGGCTATGCAGATCCACCTGCAAATTGGGGAAGCCATAAATAAGATCCGCAGCGCCTTCAACGCTCGCCGCGTCCACCCCATCCTTCACCATCATGCTTTCGAATGGCGTGCCCATCGCGATCGACTGCCCCACAATCGTGTGCTTCCACAACGTCGGCTCGCCGTTCGCATCAAACGCCGCCACGAACCGGTCGTGCCACATCGGCCGGTACCACCCGCCCTTCAAATCGTCCTCGCGCGTCCACACCACCTTCACCGGGGCTTTCGCCACCTTCGCGACTTCTACTGCTTCCACCACAAAGTCCGACGCCGGATTCGCGCGCCGCCCAAATCCGCCACCCAGCAACGTAGTATTGAGTTTCACCTTTTCCGGATCCAGCCCCGCGGTCTTCGCCGCCGCTGCCCGGTCCACCGTCTCGAATTGCGTGCCCGTCCAGATTTCGCAGCTGTCCGCGCGCAAATCCACCACGCAGTTCAGCGGCTCCATCATTGCGTGCGCCAAGTACGGCACGTAATACTCCGCCGTAATTGTTTTGGCCGCAGACTTCAGCGCCGCCGCCGGATCACCCGTCTTTTTCGCCAGCGCTCCCGGCGTTTTGCTCGTCTCCGAAAAATCTCGCAGCATCTGCTCGGTGGAGATACCGGCATTCGCCCCGGGGTTCCACTCCACTTTCAGTTTGTCGCGTCCCAGCTTGGCAGGCCAGAATCCCGTCGCGATCACCGCCACGCCCGAAGGCACTCGCTCCACCGCCTTCACCCCGGCAATCTTCATCGTCTCCGAGCTGTCCGCTGACGAAACACTCGCGCCAAATATCGGCGGCCGCAGCACCACCGCCGTCAGCATCCCGGGAATATGCACATCCAGGCCAAACTGCGCCGTTCCATTCGTCTTTGAAGGAGTGTCCAGTCTGCGCGTGGACTTTCCAATCACCGTAAACGCTTTGCGATCTTTCAGCGGCACGTTCGCCGGCGCCTGCAGTTGCGAAGCGGCGTTCGCCAGCGATCCGTACGTCGCTCGCTTGCCGCTTTTGGCGTGCAGCACCACGCCTTCTTTCACTTCGCAGCTCGTGGGATCCACGTTCCATTGTTTCGCCGCCGCTTCCACCAGCATGATTCGCGCCACCGCGCCCATCTTCCGGTAACGCTCCCATTCACCTGCCGTCGTCGTGCTCCCGCCGGTCATTTGTATTCCAAAAACCGGGTGGTTATAGGCCTTGTCCACCGGCGCGGCTGCCACGCGAATCTTCGACCACTCTGCTTGCAGCTCTTCGTTCAACAACATGGGCAGGGAAGTGTAAACGCCTTGCCCCATCTCCGAGTGCGCCGCCACCACTGTCACCGTTTCGTCGGTGCCGATGCGCACGAACGCATTCACCGCGAAATCTTTTCCCGCCGCCGGAACACCGCCGCCCGCTCCACCAAGCCGCGGCACATACCAACCCACCAGTAATCCGCCTCCCACTGCCGCGCTTGTTTTAATAAAAGATCGTCGTCCCACCATCGCCGGCGTGTTCATTTCGGCCTCCGTTCACCGGCCAGCTCCGCCGCACGATGAATCGCTTTGCGAATTCTCGGGTACGTTCCGCACCGGCAGATATTTCCGCTCATCGCTTCATCAATATCTTTATCAGTCGGCTTGGGAATCTCCGCCAGCAACACCGCCGCGCTCATGATCTGCCCCGATTGGCAGTAACCGCACTGCGGCACATCAACTTCGATCCACGCTTTCTGCAACGGATGCGTCGAATTCTCAGACAAGCCCTCAATGGTAGTCACTTTCTTTCCTGCCACCCGCGACAGCGGTGCCACGCACGACCGAATCGCTTTGCCATCCAGGTGCACGGTACAGGCTCCGCACAGCGCCATCCCGCATCCGAACTTCGTGCCGGTCAGTTCAAGCGAGTCGCGCAGCACCCACAGCAGCGGCGTCGAGGGATCCACATCCACCTGCACCGCTTTCCCGTTGAGAAAAAAACTCGTCATATCTTTCCCCCGCTGAAAAAGACTTAAAAAAACCCACTGCGTCCCGATTTAGAAGGAATTATATACAGCTTTTCCCTCGTGCATACCCGAGCATTTGCGGATGAAGTTTCGGTCCATCTCCGGTCAGACTTCTCACCGCACATACTCAGACGTAAAGGAGTTCTCTGATGCCCGAAACCGAAACCACCAACCAAGCCATAAAAAAAGTCGCTGAACTGATTAAAGACATCAGGTTGGCCATGATGACCACCGCCGACGCCGACGGCACCCTGCACAGCCGTCCCATGGGCACTCAGGAAAAAGAATTCGACGGCACGCTCTATTTCCTGACCGGAAGAAATTCTCACAAGCTACAAGAAATTCGCCAGGACTCCCATGTCAACATCGCCTACGCCAATCCCGACAGCAACCAGTGGGTCTCCGTGGCCGGCACCGCCACCGCGTCTCGCGACCAGCAAAAAATCGACGAGTTATGGTCGCCTTTCCACAAAGCCTGGTTCCCGGAAGGAAAAGATGATCCCAGCATTATGGTCATCCGCGTAGACGTTGACTCCGTCGAATATTGGGAAGCCGCGTCCAGCAAGATGGTGCAGGTAGCTGGCCTGGTGAAAGCTCTCGTCACCGGCAAACCCTACCGCCCCGGCGAGAACAAAGTCATCGACATCAACACCGGCGCCGTCGAAGACCTCAACGCCAAAACCGATCCCTCGTGGAATAAAAAAGCAAAAACTAAAAAGTCCGGCAAAGACTGACAGCTTAGGCGGTTCCGGGTCCTCCAGGCTAGGTTCACAGCCAGGTCTTTCGGCCCCCGAGGGGGCCTGGGTGCTTACCGATGTACGCTCCACGTTGGGTGTCACTTCGTTGAAAACATCACCCGGGCCATCTCCTCCTCCGAAGCCGTTTCGGGATGCTCCGCCTTCCACCTCATCGCCGCCGTAATCCGCGTGCGCCCGCTCGGATGATCAAAAAAAACAAATTCCTCAACCGCCCCAGGATCCATCTTGCGATATTCCCCCAGCAATAAATCCACATTCGCCTCCCCGTCCGGTTGGCGCGCCGCATTCAAGCCATACATATCCGCTTCAAACTCCATCGTCCGCGTAATCGTATTTCCCACCGGCGTAGTCACGAAAAAATAAATCGCGAAAATCATTACCGCCACCGGCATGACCGCGACATCGTTGAGTCCGCGAACCCCCCAGCTTTCTCCCCAGCGCCCCAGCGCCAAGCCGATCCCCCAGTTCACCAAGGCAAATGCAATCACTACCACCACGCCGTTCATCACCAGCCCTTTGTAAGCGTGATTGAGCACGTAATGTCCCATCTCATGCCCCATGGTGGTTTCAATTTCCCGCAGCGTGCATCGCTTCAGCAGATTATCGTTCAATGAAATACGCATCGTCGCGCCTAATCCGCTTACGTTGGCGCTCACCCGGTTCGATTGTCTTGAAGCGTCGAATTCATACACATCCGTCGCCGGTATTCCGTTCGCCCGAGCCATGCTCAGGATCGGATCCTTGATTCGCGCATCCTGCAGTACCGTGTATTTGTTGAACAGCGGCGACAGGTACACCGGAGCGATCAGCCCCACGAAGGCCAGAAACGCTACGCTGAAAACTGCGCCCCATACCCACCAACTCTTTCCGAGCCGCCGCACCAGTCCAAATAGCGGCACCACCAGCACTGCTCCCAGGATCAAGCTCGCCGCCAAGCCAATCATCTGGTCTTTAAACCACGGACCGAACGTCTGGTTCAGCAATCCGTATTTGTGTTCCCGAAAATATCCTTCATACACCCCGAGCGGAAACGTCAGCACCGAAACCACCACGATGAATTGCGCCCAATACACTGCCGTCTGCAGCGGACGGAATCGCGTAACACGCTCAGCCAGATCCCGCATTCGCGCCGACCATCCGAATCGCAGCAGCAGCCACATCACCACCACGATAGAAAGAAAATCCCACAGCTGCAGCCAGTACCCGCCCTCGAAATACGCGTTCGAACGCGCCCGCTGCTCCGGCGGCATTTTCGCCAGGTACGTCTCCACCGCCGCCTTCACATCAAACGCCGGCGCCGCCTGCACAAATTCTGTCGCCGCCGCCCTACCCGCCCCCGTGGGCGTGGCACCGGCCGCGGAACCTTGCGCTCTCCCCAATCCCGCCCCCGCGACCAACAACCACAGTGCTCCCGCCAAAATTCGCCATCTGCCAGTCATTCATCCCCCGTGCGCTACGCGCGCGCTAGTCTATCCCACTCTTTGACAGAACACGGACTGAGCGGCAAGCTGTAAAAAAAACGAAAGCGCAGCTCAACACAATGACAAAAATGCGGAGGGTGGGTTCGTCACGTGGAAACATCCGGAAATAATCCGCAAACAAAAAATTACAAATCCCGCTCACCAAAGTAGTAAAGCGCAATCCCCATGGCGATCAGGAAATACAGCGCCGCGTAGCCCACCATAGCCGTGCTCGGAGTCGAGGCGCTCGAAAACGGGCTGAATTGTAACGAACGCGTCAGCGAAGACTGCATCTCGAACGAAGCCCGTCGCCAGATCGCTTCGCTCGGCATCAGCAAGCTGGCCACGATCCCCACGGTCACCAGTCGCGGACTCGTCGTCAGCGCTCCGATCTGCTCGATCCATCCACCCACGAACGCCAGCCCGTGCAGCCCCAGCACAATCACTCCATTTGTCAGCGTGGAAAATCTTGTGCCACACGCGAACGTCACCGTCAGCAACAGCAGGCACTCCAGGTAAACGAGCAGGGCGCCCACCACCGTGCCATGCGGCCGCACCGCCGCTATGACGTATCCCACGGCCGCCACGCCTCCAAACATTCCTCCCACAAAAATCGCGATCATTCCCGCGAACCCCAGCCATTTGCCCATCAAAATTTCACTGCGCGACAGCGGCTTGGTGGCGATAGCCTGTATCGTTCCTGAAGCCATCTCTCCGGAAAGCGTGTCCACCGAAGTCAGAATGGTCATCACCACGGCCAGCAGGTTCACCGCATAAAATCCGATTTGCAGCAGCGCGCTCTGTACCTGGTGCACCACCAGCGGCGGCACATTGTGGCTTGTCGAATCCTTCACCTGAAAATGCAGTCCGGTCGAGAACAGCGCCAGAAATGCCGCGCCCGCCGCCACTGCCGTCCATAAAATCTTCCGCCGCGCCGCTTCGCGAAACGTGACCCCCGCCATGATCCACATGCCTGTCACAGCCCGCGGTCCTCGCCCATCGTCTTCAAAAATAAATCTTCCAGTGACAGATGCTCCGGCCGGAACTCAAATACATCCGCGCCCGAGGCCACCAGCTGCCGCAAGATTTCCGGCAGCACATCCGCGGAGCGGGGAATCATCGTCAGCCGTTCACCATCCAATCGCGCCGCCGAACCCCACTGCTCCAGCGTAGCAACACCCTCGCTTGAAAAATTTCGCACCCGCGCGGCCAGCCGCACTTCTCCCTCAGGATTGGCGCGCAAGTCCCGGCTGGCCACCACCCGCCCTTCCTTGATGAACACCACCCGATCGCAGGTGATTTCGATTTCACTAAGAATGTGCGAGTTTAAAAAAATCGTCGCGCCCCGTTCGCGTTCCGAGCGAATCACGTCACGCACCAGTCGCCGCCCCATGGGGTCCAGTCCCGAAGTCGGCTCGTCCAGAAAAACCAGCTCCGGCTCATGAATCAGCGCTTGCGCCAACCCAATCCGCTGCAGCATGCCCTTGGAAAAATCGCGCAGCCGCTTTTCGCGATGAGGACTCAGGCCCACCAGCTCCAGCAGTTCCGGCACACGTCGCCACAGCAACTCTGCCGCCATTCCAAACAGTCTTCCATGCAGCTCCAGCAGCTCCGTCGCCGTCAGCCAGGAATAGAATCGGAAATCTTCAGGAAGGAAACCAATTTTGCGCCGTACTTCCACATCATCGGACGGCGCGCCCAAAACAAAGGCTTGCCCGCTGCTGGGTTTTACCAGACCCAGCAGCATTTTGATCGAGGTACTTTTCCCCGCTCCGTTCGGCCCCAGAAATCCGAAAACTTCTCCGCGCCGCACCGTGAGAGATAAATTGCTGACCGCTACCTTATTCCCGAACGCTTTGCGCAGGTCCACCGTCTGAATTGCCAACTCACCAGCGTGTTCCAGGAAGTCCTCCGTCCGCCATGATTCGGTTTGGGTGCCGGTTTACCTCTTAAACGCCCCGCGATTTCAACCTGGGTGCCGCACCCTTCGTTTTCAGGAGTGCCGTTTTTGCCCGCGCATTTTGCGCGGTGTCAAATTCACGAAAGCGAATTCGCCAGTGCCACCGCTTCAGTCCCGTCGCCGTGCCCCACCAGTCCGTAAATGATCCCATTCTTCACCCAGATCAGCACATAGTCCGGCCCGCGCCCTCCGCCATTGTTGGTGATCAGCGTAGCTTGCGCCCCGGCCACCGTCACCTGGCTAAACGTTCCCGCGCGCCGTGGAATCGGCAGCACCAGTGTGGACTTCCAGTCAATCGTCTGCGCCAGTTCGCGCGCCTGTGTGGGACTCATTCTCGTCAGCTGAAATCCAATTTCCGCCAGTTGCTGAATATTCAGATCTGCGGGCATATCCACTTGCGGCACCGGCGCCTCGATCAGTGCCACGCAAGTATCCGGCTGCGTTCCCGCTTGTCCCGATTCGTGTTTTTCTTTCGGAGCACGGTCCGCGGAGTCGCCGTCAACGTGCGCGCCAGGCCCGTGCCGCTCACACTCCCCGTATTCCAACGCAATCGATCTGGGTACGTTCACCGAAACCATCGCGCCATCAATCGTCGCCGGTACCAGCAGATCCGGCCGGCCCGCCTGGTCTACCACGTCTTGCAAACGTTCGCGGTCCACCGTCAGGTGAAACGCGTGTTGCCCCTGCACCGTAAATTGTGGCGTGTCCGTGCGGGCCTGAAGCAGTTGAGCAGGGAAGCCCGCCAGCTCGCTTGCCGCTTTTGCCGAGTTCACGTGCTGCACCTTTTCATCGGCTGTTACCACCACCTTGTCCGACAGCATCTTGCTCAGCATTTGTCCCAGCGGACGGTTCCCATCCAGCGCCGAGAAATCCACCGTGATCGGCTGTACTTTTTCTATGCGTAATGTCGCCAGGAAGCGCTGCGCCAGGCTACGCCCCGAAGGAAACGCCAGCGCTGCCAAAATAATCGTCGCGGCCATCGCCGTGACCCACACTGGCCGCCACCGCCGGTCAAACATTCTTGTCACTGTCGCGGGCTTCTGCACGCCACTGTCGTGCCGCGCCTTGAAACTTGCCAGCGCGACACTTGCATCCACGCCTCGATCCGCCGCACCCGCGTCCAGCGCCGCCAATCGCCCGCTCACCATCGCCGCAGTAGCCGCCATGTCCCGCAATTTAGTACCGCACGCGTCGCAAGTGGCCACGTGCTTTTCCACTTCGGCTCGCTCCGCAACCTCCAACTCCCCGTCCTGATACGCCCGCAAAATATTTTCAGATATGCAATTCATACATCCTCCCGATCGCCGTAGAGTTCTCGATACCGCTCTGCAAACGCACTTTCCGCGCGCACCAGAGTCGTCCCCACCGAACTCGCCTCAATTTCCAAAGCCGCCGCCACTTCCTTGTAGCTGTGGCCCGCCGCCCGCAACAGAAGTATTTGCGCCTGCGCCGGTTTCAAATCCGCCAGTACGCCTCGCACCCGCTCCTGCGTTTCCGCGCGCGCCACTTGCTGGAACACATCTTCTGTCAATCTGGTGCCGCGCTCTTCTTTCGCCGCCGCCTGCTCCAGCCGGCTTCTACGGTTCGCTGCCCTTAACGCATCGATCCCCAGATTCGTCGCCGTGCGGTACAGCCACCCAGACACGTTGCCTCCGCCACTCACGACCAATTTTTGCCGGTACAGTTTCAGAAATACTTCGCTGGCCAACTCTTCCGCCCGCCCGCAGTCTCCGACCATCCGCCGCAATATCCCCACTATCCGCCCATAATTGCCGAGGAACACTTCGTCAAAACTTTGTCCTTCGTCGGCGTGATTCGCCACGGCCTCGACTTGCCCAGACTGGGCTTTGCGAGCGAGACTCTTGTGATCCGTCCTCCGCGCCACAAACCCTTCCGCCACGTCTTGTATCAACTCGGGCCTTCTTTCTACTGGTAAACGTCTCCCGCACCTGAATTGTGACAATATCGCCTAAATTTACTTCTAGTTTCTTCGAAAATTCGTTTTGACGTCATACCGCGTGTGAAAACGTACATTCATCGCTGAGGCCCGAATATTTTTACAGTTCTTACGCGTGATCCAGTGAAACTATCCGTCCAGGGGCGTCGTACGTCTATAAGACACCGCCGGAGGCCCATCCACCATGTGGAATCTCTTACAGGACTTACGCTTCGCCTTTCGCCAGTTTCGCAAAGCCCCCGGCTTCGCCCTCACCGCCATTTTCTCTCTCACCCTCGGTATCGGAGCCACCACTGCCATCTTCAGCGTCGTTTACGGCGTCCTGATCGATCCGTATCCCTATAAAGACAACGACCGCATGGTGCACATCGAACTTCGCGACAAAAGCGACCGTGGCCCTCTGCTCATGACCAATGGCTCTGGAGTATCCCAGATTCAGCATGCCTCTTCCGTTGACGATGTGTTTCTGCAAACCGCCGACGGCGGCACCCAGAACTTGACCGGCGACCAGGTCCCCGTCTCCGTCCAGGTGGGACTCTACTCCCCCAACCTTTTTGAATACATGGGCGTTCCCCCGCTTCTCGGCCGCGAATTTTATACTTCCGACGCCCCCAACGGTAACGTCGCGCCCGTTGCCGTGCTCAGCTACTTGTTCTGGCAGCGTCAATTCGGCGGCAGCCGCGAGGTCGTCGGCAAGTCCATCGAGCTCGACCACAAGCTTTACACCGTCATCGGAGTGGTTCCCCCGCGCTTCACCTGGGGCGACAGCGATGTCTACCTTCCCGCCGTCCCCACGGCCGACCCGAACGAATACTGGATGGCCTTCGTGAAACTCAAGCCCGGCATAAAGTTTCCCGCCGCTGCTGCCGAATTCCAGGCCATCGTCGATCAGTTCGCCAAAAATGATAAGTCTTATCCGCAGGACCGCCGCGTCGCCATCGTCACCCTCAACGAACAGATCCTCGGCAAGTTTGCAGGCACCCTGGTACTTCTCTTCGGTGCCGTACTGACGCTCCTCATCATCGGCTGCGCCAACGTCTCGATACTGCTACTCGCGCGCGGCACCGCTCGCCAGCACGAATTCGCCGTGCGCGTTTCCGTAGGAGCCGGCCGTCGCCGCCTCATTCAACAACTCCTCACTGAATCCGTGGTGCTCTCCGTCACCGGAGCCGCTCTCGGCGTCGTAGCCGCATACAAAGGCGTCACCTGGATCGTCGCCGCTCTCCCCATTTTTTCCTTTCCCCACGAAGCCGCCGTCCACGTCAACGCCGCGGTCCTCGCCTTCAGCGCGGCAGTCGCCCTGCTCACTGGCATCCTCTTCGGCATCTCCCCGGCCTGGCAACTTTCCACTCCGCAGGTCGGCAGCTTAATTCAAGCCAGCAGCTCCAAGCATTCCGGCAGCGCCCGCAGCCGCAAAAGCCATCGCATCCTTATCGCCGCGCAAGTCGCCCTCACCCTCCTGCTCATCGCTTCTGCTGGCGCCGCGCTCAAAGCTTTTTCAGCGCGCCTCCACACGCCCCTCGGGTACGACCCCAACAACGTTATCTCTCTGGACGTTGCTTTCCCCAAGGGTTCGAATCCCACTTGGGAAGGCCGCCTCAATGCCCACGAAGCCGTCCGCAAAGCCGTCGCCGAAGTTCCAGGCGTAGAAAATGTCAGTATCTCCACGAGTTGGTTTCCCGGGTTCGGCGGTTTTACCGCCAAAGTTCAACTGCAAAGCAATCCTCAGCTCGCGGACGCGCAGGCCGTGCTCTGCGCCGTCAGCTCTCACGAATTTCCGACTCTGCACATCCCGCTTCTTGCCGGCAGAACTTTCGACGAGAGGGAAGTGCAGCGAGCCGCTCACGTCGCCGTCGTGAACAAAGCCTTCGTGAAGCAATTCATTCCTACCGGCGATGCGATCGGCCAGTCTGTTCGCAGCGAAGCCCTCAAGATCGAACGTCCTTCGCTCCTCCTCGCTCCCGCTCCCGATGACTGGTTTCAGATCGTTGGCGTTGTCGGCGATGCCCGCAATGACGGCCTCAATCGCCCCGTCAAGCCCGCGGTATTCCTTCCTCAGAGCTTCGTGATTTCTCCGGACGCGGCCATGCTCGTAAAAACCACTGCCAATGCCGAGGCGCTCTTGCCCTCCATTAAAGAGCGTCTGCGCCAAATCAATCCCGAGCTGGTGACCGCCGGCCAGAATCGCACCCTGCTCTGGTGGCTCGATACCCAAGGCTGGGGTGAAGATCGCTTCATCGCCACGCTCTTTTCCATGTTCGCCGTTTTTGCTCTGGCGCTCGCCGCCACCGGCTTGTACAGCGTAGTTTCCTTCGCGGTTTCTCAACGTACCCAGGAAGTCGGCATCCGCATGGCCCTCGGCGCTCCACGCGGCAGCATCGTGCGTCTCGTGCTCGCGTCTACTGGCATCACCCTCGGCGCAGGCATCCTGGCCGGCATCATCCTGAGCACCGCGCTCAACCGTGTCCTCACTACCTGGTCCGGCGGCAACGGCCGCGACCCTCTCACTCTGATCGCCTCCGCCTCCATCCTGGTAGCCGTAGCTCTCGCCGCCTGCATGGTCCCCGCCTGGCGCGCCGCCACCATAGACCCCATGCGCGCCCTCCGCACCGAGTAGCGCTGCGAAGGCTGTGGGGTCGCCGACCCTTTACGGTGTTTGTGCAAAGGGTGGGCGAGCGGCCTGCGGCATCGCTATGCTTTTACAGCGTGCGGTTCGCGAGAAGCAATCGCCGAGGCCGTAAACGCAAGCGCAAACGTGACAGCTTGTAACCCGTCACGCATAGTCCGTTCCCCGATGACTGGCAATTTAAGAGAGGGGCTGACTCGGCAAGCTCTGCTCAAAAATCAACCTGCAAAATTTATTCGACACCATCCGCGATTCGTGGCATGAAATAAACCCATGTCCGCATCCGGCCTCCACGGCGTGCAACTCGTTCTCCTGCTCTTACTCCTGTTCGTGGTCGTTTTCTCCACGCTCGCCAAGCGGCTGCAAATTCCATATCCCATCGTGCTTGTAATCGCTGGACTCCTGGTCGGCTTCATCCCGGGCATCCCCAAAGTTTCCCTCGATCCCGACATGGTCTTCCTGGTCGTCCTCCCGCCACTTCTTTATTCCGCCGCGTGGGTCACTTCCTGGCGCGACTTCCGCTATAACCTCACCAGCATCGCCTCCCTCGCCGTCGGCCTCGTAGCCTTCACCGTTTTTGGAGTCGCCGCCGCCGTTTCCTGGGTTTTCGCCGGCATTGATTGGCGCACCGGCGTGGTATTGGGAGCAGTCGTCGCCACCACCGACGCCATCGCCGCTACCTCCATCGCTAAGCGCATCGGCCTCCCCAAACGCATCGTGGACATTCTCGAAGGCGAAAGTCTCCTCAATGACGCCACCGGGCTTCTCGCTCTTGAATTCGCCACCGCTATGGTCGTCTACGGCCAGGACCCCACGCTCTTTTCTGCTGTCGGCCGTCTCGCTTACCTCGTGGGTGCCGGCATCGTGATCGGTCTCATCATTGCCCGCCTCGTCGAATGGTTCGAACACCAGATTGACGACGGACCCATAGAAATCGCCGTCAGTCTTTTTGTTCCGTACGCTACCTATCTCGCTGCGGAAGCCCTCCACTCCTCGGGAGTGCTTGCCGTCGTCGCCGCCGGCCTCTATCTTGGCCGCCGCAGTTCGCGTTTTTTTTCGCCCAGCGTGCGCCTCCAGGCCTATTCCGTCTGGGGTTCGCTCACCTTTATCCTCAATGGATTGGTTTTTGTTCTGATCGGTTTGCAGTTGCCCTACGTTCTCGCCGGCATCCGTGAAGTCCCGCTCTCCAAATTGCTCTTCTACGGCCTGCTCTTCAGCGCCTTACTGATCCTGCTCCGCCTGCTTTGGAGTTATCCGAGCGCCTACGTCTCCTACTTTTTTCGCACGCGTGTGCTTCATCAGAATGAGCCGCCGCCCAATATGCGCGCAGTGTTTGTCGTCGGTTGGACGGGTATGCGCGGCGTCATCGCTCTTGCCGCCGCCATCTCGCTTCCGCAAACCGTTGCCGATGGCACCCCTTTTCCTCATCGCGACCTCATCGTCTTTCTCACTTTCGCCGTGATTCTCGTCACCCTCGTCGTGCAGGGACTCACTCTTCCGCCGCTGATCCGCGCGCTGGGTCTGGCTGCGCCCACCGGCCCCGATTGCGAAGAGCAGGAAGCTCGCCGCCTCATGATCGAAGCGGCCCTCGCCCACCTTAATAATCGCGACCGCGCCAGCGAGCCCCCCGAATCCGCAGACCTCTACGACGACATTCACAAGCACTACACCAATCGCCTGGCCAATATCAGCCATCAGGATGGCCAGCCCCACGACACCGCGCGCGAACTCTACGACCGCTATCTCGCCCTCTCCCAGGAACTCCTCGACACCGAGCGCAAAACCGCGGTGCGCCTCCGCGACGAAGGCCGCATCAACGACGAAGTCCTCCGCCAGCTCGAGCATGAACTCGACCTCAGTGAAACCCGCCTGGCAGCCAGCACCCCCGACACCGCCTGAAAATTTTCTTTCGACGCTTCACCGTCACCACGGCGCAACCGTTGGCAACCACCACTCCACACGAGATGTCATTCCGAACCCGTCGCCGTTCTGGCGGGCCTGCCCGCCGTGGCGGGTGAGCAACCTTCTTCTGCTTTTGCTGCGGCCGTCCTCAAGCTAGCAAGTCAAACCCAGAGATCTGCTTCCGAGACGCAAGTCTTCACCCAATCCTCCACCTGTAGTACCATCCCGCCACGAGCCCATGTCCATCTCACAACCGCTAAACGTCGCAGCGCGACCGCTTCCAAAGCACGTCAGCAGACCCGCCACCCCGCTACATAATTATTTTTACCTTTTCATGTCGCTGGTCATCGCCGCGACGATCGTTTACGGCTTCAGCCATACGGTCGAAAAAAATCTCATACATCCGGTGCCGTCGCGGCCCGCCATTCTTTATCTCCACGCTGTCGTTTTCACCGGCTGGCTGGTCTTTTATATTTTCCAGTCCCTGCTCGTCCGTACCCGCAACGTTCGTATCCACAAGCAGGCCGGCTGGTTTGGCGTAGCGCTCGGCGTCGCCATCCCCATCGTTGGCGTGGCCACGGCCATCGCGATGGCCCGTTTCAACTCGTTCCAACTCCACCAACCAGGAACGGACTCCTTCCTCATCATTCCTTTATTCGACATGGTGTGTTTCACCACTACCTTCGCGCTCGGCATTTACTGGCGCGCCAAACCCGAATACCATCGCCGCCTGCTGCTCATAGCTTCCTGCGCGCTCACCGCCGCAGGCTTTGGTCGCTTTCCGGCCAGCCTTCTTCCACCGCCATTTTTCTATGCCGGTGTGGACATCCTCATCCTCTTCGGTGTCGTTCGCGACCTCGTCATCAATCGCCGCGTTCACCCCGTGTATCTGTACGCCCTCCCCGCCTTCATGGCCGCCCAGACCTTCGTCACCTACACCATGATTCACAACTCCACCTGGTGGACAAAAATCGCCCACGCGATCCTCAGCTAGCGGTCACTGTTGCCATCGCAAATTTTGATTCTCCTGACTTCGCGACTCCGCACTTCGCGAGACCCGCCCTGTGGGCGCAGTGCCCCGAAACCCGCACATCACCACGACAACAACGGAGTCATTCAAAGCCCGCTGCTTTTTTCAGGGGCTGAGGAACGTCCTTTGGCCGTTAGTGTTGGTTGCTTTTGCTGTTGCGGGTGCCCCCACCCTCGGTTTATAGGGTGGGTCTTGATTTCCCATCTCACTTGGGGTGTACGTTAGAAATCATGTCGCCCCAAAAAAAAAGCCGCGCTAACCACGCGCGGCCCAAAAAATTTAAAACCTGACTACTGCTTGTCGTAAACGTAGGTGTTTGAAACCTTCTTCCCGTCGGCATCGGTACCCGAAATCGCCACGGTCCTCGTTTTTCCGTCCGCAGAAACAGTTATCTTCCCGGATAGCGTTGTCTTGCCACCCTTTTTGTTTTCTAGCGCCAGCGTATGGGCTCCCGCCTTTTTGTAACTGCGCATATCGGCAGAACCGTCGCCAGTAACCGGATAATCCTTCCCGTCAAATTTCCCGGTCCATTCGTTATGGATCGTTTTCCCGTCCTTATCCACGCCATCGACCGTAACTTTAACGCTGTCGCCCGCCGCTTCGTAAACCACTTTAGTATTCTTGGCGGTCCCGCTGATCTTCGATTTTCCCTCATTCAAAATCCACGTGCCCATATTCGCATCGTCAGCAGCCATCACCGCTGCAGCCGCCGCCAGCAAAATTACCACACTCAAATACCACGCGTGCTTTCTCATCAAAGTTCTCCTCCGCGGACTTCTCCGCGTGCACCAGATTTTCTTCCGTCTCGGTAGCCCAAAGGCTCCAAAAACGCAGTCGCACCATATCATCGCCACACGTCGCAAGCAATTAAGTTGAATGTGCTGGTGGGGCAGTTCAAGGTCAGTGCGTTGCTGACCCGAACGCACGAGACTCGAACTTGTCCGCTAATCGATTTTCGCGTGTGCCACGACCGACAAAATTATTTCTCCCAGAACCGCTGCTATACTCCCACTCCTATGCCGCGACTCTTTCTCGCTCTGTTGCTGCTTTCCACCGTTAACTTGGCTTCCGCGAAGGCCGATCCACTGGACGCGCTCGCCTCCGACTTCTGGACCTGGCGCGCCCACTATCGCCCCTTTTCCTCCGATGACATCCCCAGATTGGAGCGCCCCGGCGGACCGCGCGATTGGTCCGCCGCGGCCATAGCCAAACAGCGCGCCGAACTCGCCGAATTCGACCGCCGCTGGAAAGAACTGCGCACCGACGGCTGGCCCGTTGCGCGCCAGGTTGATTACCGCCTGATGGGTTCCGCCATCGCGCGCGTCTACTGGGAGCTAGACAAGAATCCCCGCTGGCAGCGCGACCCCGGCTTCTACGTTGAGCAAACTGTTGTTGCTTTACAGGATTCTCTCCTCGTTCCTCCGCCATTCGACGAAGCGCAGTCGCGGGAGATTGTGGCCCGCGCGGAAAACATTCCCTCAATGCTCGAACAGGCCAAAGCAAATCTGCGCGCGGTCGCGCCCTTCGCGCAGTTGACTATTGAATGGCTCGTTGACGTAGACGCGCGCATGGCCCGCGTAGACCGCGGCGTTTCACGTCTGCTGACTACCGCAGATCAGCGCATGCGTTTCCACGCCGCGATGTCTGGGGCCAGCCACGCGCTCGCGGACTATCGCCAGTGGCTGAAACAGAGTTTGCCCGGGATGCGACAGGATTTCGCTCTCGGAGCTCCGGCCTACGAATTCTTTCTGTATCACGTTGCGCTCTTGCCCTACACCCCGCAACAGTTACTCACCATGGCCCGCCAGGATTTCGAACGCGTGCTTGCCGCCGAAACCTACGAGCGCCAGCGCGACCTCGATGCGCCCCAGCTGCAGCTCGCGGCAACCGCGGATGAAGAAATTGCCCGCATGGCCCGCGACGATGCCGCCATTCGCAAATTTTTGACCACCCGCCAAATTCTCACCGTGCCTCCCGAACAGCCGCACTGGACCATGCGCTTGGCGCCCGACTACCTCGTCGCCCTCGACGGCTTCGGCGAGCTCGATGATTTCACCGGGCCTTCGCGCCTCCATCAGGATGGCGTCCGCTGGATTCTGCCGCCAACAAAAAATCTCCCCTACTTCGCCAGGGCTTACGCGCTCGACACCCGCACCACCGGAGTTCACGAAGGCGTTCCAGGACATTTCTTTCAGTTGTCATTGGCCTGGCGAAACGCCGACCCCATTCGCCGCCAGTATTACGATTCAGGAGTAAACGAAGGTATTGGCTTTTACGCTGAAGACCTGATGCTGCAGACCGGGCTCTACGACGACAGCCCGCGTTCTCGCGAAATCATCTACAGTTTCATGCGCCTGCGAGCGCTGCGCGTGGAGGTGGACGTAAAACTCGCGCTCGGCGAATTCTCCATTTCGCAAGCCGCCGACTATCTTGAGCGCGCCGTCCCCATGGACAGAAAAACCGCCGAAGAAGAAGCCGCCTCTTTTTCCACCGCTCCCGGCCTGGCCATCGATTATGAAATCGGCAAGCTCCAGATTGAGCGCCTGCTCGCCGATCGCCGCCTCCAGTTAGGCGACAAATTCAACCTGCGCGATTTTCACGACTACGTATGGACCAATGGAAACGTCCCGCTATCCCTGCAACGTTGGGAACTGCTAGGCCTCCACGACGATCTCAAAAACGTAGACGCCGCCGCTAAGTAAGCTCAGGGCTTTGGCGGCGGATTATCCGCCGGTTTTTCCGTTGCCGGCGCGGCACGGTCTGACGTCTGACTCTCGTTGGAAATCGCGCTGAACTTACCGGCGCTGTTAGGCCCTTCCGTGGTCTTACTCTTCTGCGTTCCAGTTGCAGCATACTGCACCACGTATTTCGTTCTTGTCTTGGTTTGCAGACCGTCACTCGGAGTGCCCAGGTTAGGTTCCTCAATCTGTTGCTCCGTTCGTTCTCCGCCTGCATCCTTTTTCTGAACAGTCCTCACTCGCCGGTTCAGTTGCAGGCCACCGTTTCCGGCGCTGCCCGCCAACTGATTGGAATAAGTATCCACCGTGCTGCTTTTTTCGCCCGCCGCCGTTTCTGTTTCTTCGCCCACCGTGCGGGATAATTCGGACATGTTGCCGTTAACATCCGGCCTCGAAACCCGCCCTTCCGTCGTGCGCGTCTTGCCGGCTTCTTTGATGGTCTGTTCTTTTACTTCACCAACCTTCCAGCCGCCGTTTCCATCCGGAATAAGCATGGTCTTCTTCACTTCCACCGAATGGTCAGGATTGTGTTTTTCCACTTCATCCGTCTGCCGCACTTTGTCGAAGCCGCCATTACCGTCAGCCCGGTAAATCGTCTTTTTTGTCTGCTGCGTATCGGCCCCGGACTTCGCGCTCTCCTCCACTTCGCGTTGCATCACCTGGAAATTGCCGTTTACATCCGCATCGGAAGTCGTGCGCGTCAGATGTTTATCACCGCCAGCTGTCGTTCGCTCATCCTCCTCCGTCACCTGCGACAGCTGCCTGCGTCCGTTGCCATCCCATCTATACGTCCGCACCACCGTCTTGGTCGTCGAATCATTCACCTTGATGGTTTCCGTTTCCGTATCGCTGGCGGGTTGATAGCGGCCGTCAGTACCCAGCACTTCGATCCTCTGTTTGTCGACGCTGCGGTTGCCGGACTTGCTGTGGCTTTCCATCGTACGCATCGGATTCGCATTGTCGCTTTTCGATTCCGAAGTCGTAGTCCACGTTTCATCCTTGCTGGACTGCGAATCCTGGGCCCGCGCAGTGATAAACGAAACAGCGCACAGCGCCGCGGCAAGCAGCGTCGGTATAAAAATCTTCCTGCCACGCTTAATGAAATAGTTCGCTGATTCTGGAAATTCCAAGTGATCACTCCTGCAAGTAAAGCTGATTCTAGCCCACATCCCTTCCAGCGTAGCCCATAAGCACTTGACCCGGTCAATCCATTTGAAACCCCGCATCACCGACGGTGTAAAAGGAAGTGGGATCCCAACAGTTAAGCTCGATATCTTCTCACCGCCGTTTTTTGCGCATGACCCATGTCGTCATGCAACGCTGATTCTGAACCACGGTAGTTTTCAGCGGATCGGCCAGTTCGCCACCCAATCGTTCCGCCATTGAGACCAACAACGCTTCGTCCACCAGGTAACGTTCCGCGGCATCCGGCGACTGGAACCGCCGTCCCCGGATACGCACAACTTCGTTTTCCATCCCGATGGTGGAAGCCAACCGGCTGAAAAACAGCCCGCCAGGCTTCAGCACGCGCCACGCCCCCCGCAGCATCGCCTCGAACTGCGCGTCGTCCGCCGCAAAATGAAGCACCGCATTTGCAATAACCACATCCGCTAATCCGTCTTCGAACGTCATTCGCTCCAGCGGTTCCGCTCGAAAATTTGCGGCCGGAATATTCGGGGCAAGCACTCGCGCCAGAGCCCGAACGCTCTCCACCGCCTCCGCGTCGGCATCCGCGGCATACACCTCGTATCCTTCCCGCAAAAAATAAACCAGGTTTCGGCCCGACCCGCATCCCGCGTCCAGGATTCGCATTCCAGGCGCAATGCGCCCTTTCAGCAACTGGTCAAAAAGATAAATATCAATATTTCCGAATTGTTCGTGGAGTGAGTTCGTGGGCATTCCGGCAGCCGCAGACTAACTATTTAACCAGCGAAGGACAGCGAGCTTCACTGGCTAAGAAAACGCCGAGGCGGGTTTTTTGCCCGTCTCGGCGCCGCAAAAGTGCCGCTTTATTTTTTCTGCGAGCAATGGTTTGCCAGCAGTTTCCATCCTCCATCCTCATTTGCCCAGGTATCTGTGCAAATCACGGAACGGCTGCGATGTGTGCCGTGGTATACATCGTCGTACTTGTTCAGATAACGCGCGATGGCCACATTTCCGTGCACGCTCACCTTCAAATCGCTCACGGTCATGCTGTTGGTCTTGTTCTTGGCCGGTTCCCCGGCGTCGGCAACCAGCGATGCCTTCGTCAGCCATTCTCCAAAGCTGGTGCCTTCAAGGGCGTCATCGGCCAGATTTGTTTTTATGAATGACACATCATTCGCCAGCGCTGCCTTGGTCTGATCATTTTCGAGTTTGGTGATTGCCGCAACTGTATCGGCACTATTCGTCTGGCTGCTCACTACCGGAAGCAGCGCCGCCACACCGATCAAACATGTTGCCACCGCAATTGACGCCTTAATTTTCATGAAATCCTTTCCAGATTTAATTTTTAGATTTAAAAAAAGGGGCACACGTTTTGGACTGGGCACATCCTATGCTTCGCAGCCTAGGAGGGCAACAAGGTTATTTTTCCGGACGTTGGAATCCGGTCCCGCGGATCGTCCGGCACTCAAGGCGGCCGCAACATCCTGTACACCGCATGTTATAAAGAACAATGCGTCCAGCCGATTACACCCCGCGCTCCGCGGTCATCAAATGGCTGCTCGATTCTGATCCCGGCATACGTTGGCAGGTCCTGCGTGACCTCACTGACGCATCTCCCGCTCTCATCGCCGCCGAACGCTCTCGCGTCGCCACGAAAGGCTGGGGCGCACGCCTTCTCGCTCGCCAAATTCCTGCCGGATACTGGAGCGGCGGACGTCAGTGGGATTTGACCACCCTATCCAGTCTCACCGCCTTGCGGGATCTCGGCCTCGATCCCAACAGCAAGCAAGCTCGCAGAATGATCGGCCGCATCGAGAAACGGCTCGTCTTTAAGCCCCTCAACAACCGCCCCTACCTTCAGGGAGAAACCGAGCCGTGCATCAACGGAAGAATCCTCGGCATTGGCGCATATTTCAACAAACCAAATGACGCCCTCGCCGAACAACTCCTCCGCGAACAACTTCCAGACGGCGGCTGGAATTGTGAAGCCCCCAAAAGCCGGCGCTCTTCCTTCCACACCACTATCTGCGTACTCGAAGGCCTCCTCGATTACCAACGCGCCGGCCGCAAATTACCGGCCATCACCAAAGCTCGCAAGCGCGCGGAAAAATATCTCCTCGAGCGCCGCATGCTCCGCTCGCTTCGCACTGGCGAAGTCATCAACAAGAGCTGGCTGCGTTTTTCCTACCCGCCGTTTTGGCACTACGACGTGCTGCGCGGTCTCGACTATCTGCGCGACGCCGGAGTCAAACCCGACGCCCGCGTCCGCGAAGCCATCGAAGTCGTCATCCAGCGCCGCCACCAGAACGGCCGTTGGCCTCTGAATGTCCTCCACCCCGAATATCTTCCTGTGAAAATGGAGACACACGTCGGCAGCGCCAGCCGCTGGATCACCCTGCGCGCCCTTCGCGTCCTGCGCTGGTACAGCAGCTCAGATTCGTGATCGCGCCTCTGCTTATTGCGGTAACTCTTTGCCGGATTGCTCCGCAACCATATAAGCCGCATACCAGTCGGGCCAATTCTCATCACGCTTACCCGTCCGCTTTTCGTGCTCCCCGTGCGCAGCCTCCGCGCGCCGCATTGCGTTCGCCAGGTCGCTCACCGAGGCGAACGTCGTCATCGCCGAATCAATCCGCCCGGGCAGCCGCGCCGTGATCTCCTGAAGCAGCCAGCCGTTGCCGTCCGGATCACGGAAAGATGCGAACGACCGGTAGCTGCGATGCTCCGCGTCCGGTCCGCTCACCCGCACGCGTCCAAATAAATAGGGCTCGTCCGTGCCCGCGTACTCGCCTTCCCGATCGTGGAATACTTCGCTGATCTCTACGTGGCGATCCAACAATTCTTTCCGCGCGGCCGCGATGTCTGACACGATCAGGTACAGCCCCTGCGCGGATCCCGGCGCCGCCGCTGTAACGTTCTTGCCGAAGATGATCGAACAACCCGACCCCGGCGGTGTGAACTGCAGCACCCGGAAATCTTTGCCGCTGTCGAAGTCGGCATCCAGCCGCCAACCCAGCTTCGCGTAAAACTCTTTCGCCCGGTCAACATCGGAGACCGGGATGACCACAATTTCCAATTTCATATCCGCTGCTCCAGCTTTTGCATCGTTGGTAAGAATTGCTTTGGTTCCCATGGACCCTCCTCGTTGTATCTCTCGCTTGTTTGCATTTACCGAAGGCCGAAAAACTACCACGTTCTGTCTGGCGCGCCGCATTAAATCTCTGTTAACCGCCGTGCCGCACAAGCGCATGTAGTGTCTTGCATGGGACAGATGTGAAGTGAGCGGCTAGCTGTATACGGTTCAGGAATCTCCGATTTCGACATCGGTTAGGGAGAGTGCCATCGATCAGCGCCACAAGTAAAAATCCAAAGGTTTCGATTCGGGGTATTCCTTGGCTAGTGAAGTTTTAGTTCAAGGCCTTTTGTCACTCTGAGCGGGAATCTGCAGACGTAATGCCTCTGCCATCGTGGCGTCCAAATTTCGCCGTACGCCGGCAGCATTCTTCCCCAACCGCGCTTCGCTTTCCTTACGACCTTGCATTATCGCCGCAAGTTCCTCGCCCGGCGTTTCCTGCAGAATATTTTCCGCGTGTAACAGCGCCGCGAACACGTAACTCTCCGCCTGTTGGTGTCTGCGCAAAAATTGCGCGTAGTTGAAGCAGTCCGAAGCCGTGCTGCGACCATCGGAAAGTTCCGCGTCCAGCTGCAGCGCCCGCTGGTAAGACTTGCCAGCTCCGCGAACGTCGCCCTGCTTTTCCTGCACCTCCGCGAGGTGCACGAGCGCCAGACTCTCCAGCGCCTTCTCGCCGGCCTTCTCCGCGAATCCAGCGGCCGCGGTATAACCCTGCAAGGCCTCGCTCCAATGGTTTACGGCGGCGTCCGCATCGCCCACTTTGACGAGCGCCGCAAGCACCGGCCCCATGTCCGCAGGATTCTTTTCGCGCCGGCCAGCGATGATTCCCAGATAACTGCGATAATGCCGCGCCGCGGCCTGCATTTCCCCCTGCTGATCCAGCGTTTGCGCCAGGTAGAGTTGCGCGTTCGACTGTCCGGGATCCACTTCCACCGCGCGCTGCCAGTTGTCCACCGCCTCGCCTTCATGACCAATCCGGTGCGCGAGCATTCCATAATTCACCAGCGCGTCAGCGTTACGCGGCCAGCGTGCAATAATTTCTTGAAATTGGGTATACGCGTCTCCGTCGCGTCCCGCCTCAATCAAACTCCGGCCATAGGCTTCCTGCACTGCGAGATTTGATGGACTCAGCGCCGCCGCGCGCGCCATGGCCGCTAACGCCGCTTCGTTTTTCCCGGCGCGTTGTTCAGCATGCGCCAGGCGCATCTGCACGGAGCTGTCATCAGGATTCATGGCTGCCGCGCGTTGCAGCACCGGCAGCGCGCTGGCTTCGCTCGACCACCAGAAATGCACTTGGTCTACCGCCGCCCAAACGAATAGCAGCGTCACCGTCGCAATTCGCAATACCCGTGCGCCCGGCGCGTCCCCCACCAGCCACCGCGTAACCCGTGCAAAACTGTTATGGCTGTCAGCTTCGACGCCCTCCGATTTTTGTTTGCCGTCCAACAGCATCGCCGCGATACGCGAATCGCGCAGTTTCCAGATCGCGCCATCGAGAATGAAGTGGTGAATATTCACCATTGCCGTAAATGTCAGAAAGCTTGCCGCAAAATCCGCGTGAAAAACGCGGCTCACGATCCACGGCCCCGGAATAAAGAGCGCGATGCCCCCGGCGATCAGCGTGACCAGGTACCGGGAGTACGACCAACGCGTGTCGCCCGCCGCTCGTGCTTCCTTCCTCTGGTAATAGCTGGTGATCCACAAATATTGCGTCGAGTGCAGCACCGCCAGCAACCCACTGCTGTACCGCGTCTGCGGAACTTCCCGCCCACTCGCGAACTCAATCACCGCCGGCAACAGGAACCACAGAAATTGTGTCAGCGTCAGGGTAATCACAGGCAGCACGTTGCGAAAACTGCTTCTGCGTGCCAGCGAGCTCAAAGCCCAGCCACTAGCGCCCACAAAAAGCACCGCCAGCGCCGCACGCGCCGGCACGGTGAACTTCGCAGCCAGTCCCAGCGAAAGGATCAGCGCATCGCCAGACGCCCCCGTGTGAAAACTCAGCATCAGCAAAACGTAGGACGCAATGAACGATAGTCGCAGCGCCCGCCGTTCCCCTTCCGTGGGCGCCACGCCCGCGCGCCTCGCGAACATCATCATCAATCCGAAATTTTGCCCGCTGTAATGCCATGGGCTCCAGCAGATGTACAGCGTGAATATCCACGGCAGCAACCCATACCAGACGTGCGCCACCACGCCCGCTACCGCTAGCAGCAGCGCCACATGCACCGTATAGACTCGATATTTTTCGAACTCATCGCGCGTGTGATACGCGCGGTAAACCGTGGCCATGAAGTGCGGATAGTTCGAAAGCAGCGCCAGAAAATAGAACGCTACCGTCCACCCGCGCTGCTGCGGATTCGCAAAATAAAATCCCGCCAGCAATAGCGGAGCCGACCAGCCCCGCACCCAACCATCAAATCAATCCACGGACGATAAATCCATGGACTCGATGGCCGGGAAGGGAAGCCCGCAGCCGAAGCACTCTGCTTCTCCATGGAATTTGCGGTGACAGTGTCCATCCAGATGCAGAGTACCGCACGCCCGCCGCACAACAGTCCCAACGCCCGCCGCCGTATGTGGAATCGGTTACTCGTCCTGGGTCAATCAGAAACATTTTGGCGAGTCATCCTGCCGAACAAACCTGCAAATTGACCCGCCAAGGTGCTGCTTATCGTTCACTGCTGCTAACAACTGAAAACATCCGCTCAATTTGCGTTGCTCAGTTCACTTCACCTCCACTTTCACGCGCATCCACGGGTGAATGCAGCACTGAAACAGGTGTTCGCCTTTCCCAAGTCCGGTAATCAACTGCTGGCTGCCTTGCAGAATGCGCGTCCGCGCCACCCCCAGATTCGCGAAGCCGCCCTCGCACTCGCTGACCACGTCCTCCCCCGGTCCGTTTAGACCCGGTATGAACCCGCCGCCAAAATGTTCCACTTCCGTGAAGGTGTGCGGCTCTCCGCCTTGGTCGGTAACCACCAACGGCGTGCCTTTCTTGATCCGCAGCACGTCCGGTTCGAAATCCCAGTTCGGGTCGGGAGTTCCTGCCTCGGCCTTCTTGAACAAATCTGTCAACACTGTGAATGCGCCCAGCGTGACGTTTTTACAGAAGTCCGCGCCCAGCGCGTCGTTGAACGTCTTCGGATCGCACTCGTCCAGCGCCACGATCTGCACCGGTGTGCTTACGCCGTCTTGCTCGCGTTCGTGACCTCGGTCTTTTTCCTGCGCCGATGCTTGCATCCCTCCGGCCAGCAGCAACCCCGCTGCCAGCAAAGTACATTTCGTTAGCGTTTTTTTCGTTGCGCGTGGTTTGTTCGCGCCTGCATTCCCGCTGTTCACTGTCGCGGCTGTTTTCAGGCTGGTGTACATGTGTTGTTTCTCCTTTGTCTAGGCTCCGGCAGGATCTGCTCCCGCCGGATCGAAATGTTGCTTTCGATGAGGTCAGCCTAGTCGCAAAAGTCAGTCTTTACGAGATGGCAGATATGACATTGTGCAGCGGTGATTCAGCCATGCCGCAACCCGTCTTTCAGACCCCGCGCGAGTGCTTTCGCTTCGCCGCAGCCAGCAGCCGGTGGCCTTCTTCGCGCCGCTCACGTTGTCGCCCGCTTGCCGGCTCTACTCCCCGGCCGGTGCAAATGTTGTGCCGCTTTCCGAGAAGCGCCCGGATGCGCCTTCTTCCAGCGCCGCAGTTGCCGCTCACGCGCGCTGCGGAATTTGCTCTCGCCTTTCGCCACGCGGCTCTTCGCTTTTGGCCGGCAACTCCCCTGGCTGTGCTGCTTTTTCCCGGGAACCGGTTCGTATCCCGGCCAGCATCGATTTTTCTTTTTCGCAGTCTTGCGCATCGGCCTCTCTCCTGACCTACTTATCAGGAATCAGCCTAGCGCCATCGCGCCGCACGCCCATCAGGCGTTTATTGTAGGGAAAGAAAAACACTCGGAAAGTTTGACCATGACGAAATCGTCATACAGAAAATTTAACCAGCGGGCAAACAATCAGAGGGCCGATATGTATGGAGTGCGGGAGAAATATTCGCCGAACGGATTCCGTTATGGGCGGGAAGCCACGGAGGCCTGCGGCAGAAACTGTGATTGCGGAATCTTGATGATGATTTCCCCGGGCTTGGCCAGGATCAATTCTTCGCGGGCAATCTTTTCAATCGCGCGCGGATCGTTTTTTAAGTCTTTGACCGCCTGTTCCAGCGCGGCATTTTCTTTATTCAGCGCCGTAATCTCCGAACGCACCTTTTTGATTCCGTCCTGCGTCTGCCGCATTGAAAGATAGCCGTGCGCGCCAAAAATATCGTGGACAAAAAGCAGCGCTACAAACAGCGCCAGCAGCACTCGCAAATTTTTCTGCGCCAATCCTCGCAACGCGTCGCTGAAATTCTTTTCCATTTTTATCGTCTACCCCTGCAACACCCACCGTTGAGCTTCGCTCACCAGTTTCGCGGAAGCCGCCGCGCTTTCCGCTTCCACATACAGCCGCAGCAGCGGTTCAGTGCCCGAAAGTCGCAGCAACATCCACGAACCATCTGCAAACACGAACTTTGCGCCATCCGTGCGATCAACGGAAACTATTTTTCGTCCCAGTAGTTCTGAAGCATCAATGGCCACCCGCTTCACTGCATTCGCCTTTTGTTCGTCACTCAAGTGCATGTTTTCACGCACCGGCCAGAATTCCCGCCCCAGTTTTTTGAACAGCGCCGCCACCTGTTCCTTGATCGAGCCCCCGCGCGCCGCCACCATTTCCGCCACCAGCAGGCATGCCAGAATTCCATCTTTTTCCGGCACGTGCCCGCGGATCGTCATCCCCGCACTTTCTTCTCCGCCCATCGCAATCTTGTCTTCGCGAATCAGTTGCCCGATGTATTTAAATCCCACCGGCGTCTGGTACGCCTTCTGCCCGTGAACTTGCGCGACGGCATCCATCATCTGCGTCGTGGCCACGCTGCGCGCGCATGGCAATTTCCATTGCCGCGTTTCCACCAGGTAGTCATACAGCAGCGCGAGAATATGGTTCGGCTGCACCCACGAACCGTCGCGATCGATCACCCCGAAACGGTCCGCATCTCCGTCGGTCGCGAGTCCCGCTGCTGCGCCCGATTCAGTGACTGCTTTGCGCAAAGGAGCAAGATTTTCATCCGATACGTCCGGTCCGGTCCCGTCGAAAAGCACATCCCGATTCAAGCGCATCGCCTGCGCTGCCACTCCGTTTCGCGCCAGCACTCCGTCAAGGTATCCCGCGCCGCACCCATGCAGCGCATCGATCACGAACTTTGCTTTAGATTGCTTCAGCACATCGAAGCGCACCAGTTGCTCGAGACGCGCGAGATATGTCTCGCGGAGATTCACCATTTCGTTCGTCGCGCGTTTACCTTCAGTCTTCGCCGTGCGAGCAGGAAACGGTCCGTCTTTTTCCACCATCTTCGTTACGCGCGCTTCAATATCTTTAGTCACTTCCGGAAGCGCGGGCCCGGCATCGGCCGAAGAAAACTTCAGTCCATGGTAGTGTGCGGGATTGTGGCTGGCTGTGAAATTGATAGCGCCATCTAGTTTCCGTCGCATGATTTCATACGCAATCGCCGGCGTCGGTGTAAACGTGTCGCACAACAACGTGCGAATGCCGCTGGCGTTCAGGATGTCCACCGCCAGTTGCGAGAATTCCTCGGAATAAAAACGCGGGTCGTAGCCCACCAGAACAATCGGCTCTTTTGTTTTGCTGTTTACATGATCGGCGATGGCGGTTACCGCCAGTCGCACATTCGCGAAAGTAAAATCGTCGGCGATGAGGCCGCGCCATCCGGAGGTTCCAAACTTGATAGGTGAGGTCGGTGCAGTGGTCATAGCGATGTATTCTAGCCCGGAGTCGGAAACCGCAAAAGAGCGACACCCGGTAAGCCCAGGTACGAAAGGCTTGTACGTGAAGAAAACTGAATTTCGCGTCGTCCTCGTGACGTGCGCAAATCTGGCTGAAGCAAAAAGGATCGCAGGTGCCGTAGTCCGGCAACGCCTGGCTGCCTGCGTCAACATCACCACCACGCCTATCGAATCGATTTACCGCTGGAAAGGGAAAATAGAAACCGCGAAGGAATATCTGCTGGTAATGAAATCCGTTGAGAAATGTCTGCCCGAATTACAGCGCTTGGTGCAAGAGCTTCACAGTTACGACCTGCCAGAATTTATAGTCCTACCCATCGTGCAAGGCTCGAAAAAATATCTGAATTGGATAAGTGACAGCGTAAAACGCAAGAGTCGCCCGTAAAAATGCCCGCAATCTAGGTGTACAGCAGCGCCTGATCTAAATCCGCGATGATATCCTCTACATCCTCAATGCCCACCGATAGCCGCACTAAACCTTCGGTAATCCCCACGCGCTCGCGGACTTCCTGCGGCATGGACGCATGAGTCATTAATGCGGGAAGCGAAATTAACGTCTCCACTCCACCCAGACTTTCCGCCAGTGAACACAGTTTCACTTTGTTCAGGAATTGCCGCGCCGCGTCCAGCGATCCAAGATCAAACGACAGCATGGCGCCCGGACCTTTCTGCTGCCGCCGGGCTATTTCATGTTGCGGATGGCTCGGCAGCCCGGGGTAATACACCTTGCGGATTTTCGGATGGGCATCGAGATGCCGCGCCACCGCCAGGCCGTTGGCGTTGTGCTGCAGCATGCGCACTGCCAGTGTCTTAATGCCGCGGGAAGTCAGAAAACAATCCATGGGCGCCAGTCCGCTGCCCGCAGATCGCTGAATGAAATAAATCTTCTCCGCGTCTTCCGGCCGCGTCAGCACCACCGCCCCTCCGGTTGAATCGCTGTGCCCATTCAAATACTTGGTCATCGAATGCACCACAATGTGCGCGCCCAATTCGATGGGCCGCTGCAGATACGGACTCAGAAAGGTGTTGTCCACCACCACCGTGATGTTGCGCTGGGTGGCAAGTTTGCTCAGCGCCGCGATATCCGCCACGCGCATCGTGGGGTTCGTCGGAGTTTCGAGATATAACATTTTGGTGTTGGGCCGAAACGCCAGCAGCACTGCATCAGCGGACGACGTGTCCACAAAACTGAATTCCAGTCCAAAGTGCACCAGCAATTGCGTGGACAACCTGAACACGCCGCCGTACACCGCTTCAGAAAGCACTACGTGGTCGCCCGGCCGCAGCAGACGAAACACCGCGTCTATTCCCGCCATACCGGACGTAAACACGTACGCGCTGTGCCCTTCTTCAAGCTTCGCCACGGTGCGCTCTAGTGCCTTGCGGTTAGGGTGATTGGTGCGCGCGTAATCGTATCCACCCTTGGTTTTTCCCAGTTCCTCGCTCACGTAAGTGGACGTTTGGTAGATCGGCGCGACTATCGCGCCGGTGGCCGGATCTGCTTCCTGGCCGACGTGAATGGCGTTAGTGGCGAAACCCATGTGAGCTCCCTTTGGCCGCAGAGTAACAGTAATTAGCGATCCAATTATCCGCCTGCCGGACGTGCAGCGGTCACGATGATGCGCGGAACAGCAAAATATCACCTGTGCTTGGTTCTTCAGAAGTTACCGTAGCGCCCACGGGTAGTCAATGAGGCCCGATTAACCGATTTCTAACCGGCCTCGGATACATCGGCAGCCGCTGACATCGCATCTGATTTAGAAATGGAAAACTTGACCCTCAGCACTGTTTCCGTGGAGGATGGTTTAATCGTCATGAAGAAATTTCCTCTTCCACTCGTTCGCGCGACGCTGTTTCTGATGCTGGCCAGCGTCGTTGCCGGCATCAGCGTGGCACAGCCGGGCCCGAAACCCGCCGCTCAGAACGATCTATCTCTGGCGCGCGTAACCATTGAGGTTACAGGCGGCGAAAAAGACGCTCCAGTCGAAAACGCCAGTGTGTATCTGAAATATGTAAAAGATCGCAAGGTCGTGAAAGACAAGCAGTACGAGTTGAATGTGAAGACCAATCGCGACGGCGTCGCCCACGTGCCTAACGCGCCGCTGGGAAGAGTTTTGATCCAGATCGTCGCCGAGGGATGGAAGACTTACGGGCGCTGGTATGACATCACTGATGCCAAACAGCCCATCAAGATTCGTCTCGAAAAGCCGCCCAAGTGGTATTGATCCCGGACCGTACGCAATCGTGACCGCATGCTCCCGAACCTGGAACCAAAATAGAACGCCGTTAGTCACCATTGAAAATTGTCTTCCAATTTTTGCCCTTCGCGCGAAGGAAATCGGGTAGTTGCACGAAATTTGTGCAAAGTGGCAAAACTTGTTGCTGAATGCGCAGTTATCGGGTCCAGATGTTCGTTTTCCACAAGCTTATGAACAGTTGTGTGCAAAACTTAATCGCGCAGAAATATTTGAAATGCATTTCGGAATCGTTCGTGCAACGTATGCACGACGCATTTTTTGACGGCCCTCGAACAGCGGTGATACAGTCCACATCGGACCTCCCGCATGAATGAAACTTTTGAGGGCAGATTTTCTTTATTGCAGATGTTCTGGGGCAGTATTGCCACGCGACCCCTGCGCAGCGCGCTGAGCGTGATCGCCATCGCCATTCAAGTGATTCTGGTTCTGCTGATTGCGGGTCTCACTTCGGGAGTGGTTTCCGAATGGGGAAAGCGCGTTGAAGGCGTAGGCGCGGATATCATCGTGCAGCCGCCAAACTCTTCCATCTTCTTTGCTTTTTCCAGCGCCGTCATGCAGGAAGCGCTGGGAGAAAAGATTGCACAGTTGCCCGGAGTAGACGAAGTTGCTCCCACGGTGATTTTGACGGAGCCAAAGAACTTAGTGATGGTTTACGGTATTGATTTTCGGCGCTTCAACGCGCTCAGCAAGGGATTTTTGTTTCGCGCAGGCCGCCAATTTGAAGGACCGGATGAGGTCATCGCCGACGACATCATGGCCCAATCGCGGCATTTGAAAGTGGGCGACCAGGTTACGCTTTTGAATCATGTCTTCACCGTGAGCGGAATCGTGGCCCACGGCAAAGGCGCCAGATTTTTCATTCCTCTGCAGACGGCACAGGATTTGGCGGGAGCGGAGAAGCGTGTCTCCATGTTCTATGTGAGAAGCAAAGGGGATACTGAGGGCACCCGCGCGGAAATTTTGAAGCTGGATCCCCAGAACAGCGTTCGATCTTTGTCAGAATATGTGACGCTGATGACCTCCTCTAATCTCCCGCAGCTTCGGCCGTTCACTAGAACGATGGTGGCGCTGGGCATTGTGATCAGTTTCCTGGTGGTTCTCCTCAATATGCACACGCTGGTGATGGAGCGCACCCGCGAGATTGGCATCCTGAAAGCTTTGGGCTTCTCGCGCTTCGACGTCGTTCGCATGCTGCTGGGCGAAACCTTTATTTTGTCTCTTATGGGCACGGTCCTCGGAATCGCGCTGACCTTCACAATCCAGGCCATTTTGAAACAGACTAGTCCCGGACTCACCATTCTGATTTCGACCGCTTGGATTTTCTCCGCGGTTATGCTGGCGTTGATTGGCGCTGCCACGGGAGCCATCTACCCGGCGTTGCGGGCCGCAAGTTACGATCCGGTTGTCGCTCTGGCTTACGAATAATATAGTCCGTATGATTGCCGACGAGCGGTCAGGAGTCTGAATGCTGCCTGGAGAAAAACATTATCAGGCCACGATTGTGGAGCGGAAAGATCTCGCGCCGGATTTGTGGCTGATTCGCGTGGATCCTGGCGGCCCGTTCAAATTTCTGGCCGGCCAATACGCCACTCTGGGCGTCGAACACGAGGGCGTGCGCATCGAGCGCGCCTATTCGCTGGTTTCTTCCCCGTATGAAAACACTTTGGAGTTTTTTCTCGAGCTCGTACCACAAGGTGCTCTGACACCGCACCTTTACAAACTCAACGTAGGCGACACGCTGTTCTGCCGAAAAATTTCCAAGGGCCGCTTCACGCTGGATTTGCGGAGCGGCCGCAAAAACCACCTGCTGATGTCTACCGTTACGGGAATCGCGCCGTTCGTCAGCTATGTACGCACGCTGTACCGCGACTGGAAGAGCGGCGACAGTCCGATGCCCGGCGAGCACAAGCTGTATTGCATACAAGGCGGCAGTCGGTCCTGGGAATTCGGGTACCGCGACGAGATGGAGAAAGTTGCCGCCGAAGCGCCGTGGCTAACCTTTGTTACGACCGTCAGCCGTCCCTGGGAAGACGAGACGTGGAGCGGAGAAACCGGCCGCGTGGACGATTTGGTGCGCAAATACACCGATCTGTGGGGACTGCGGCCCAAGGAAACAACGGCTTACCTGTGCGGGCACCCCAGCATGGTGGAAAACGGGCGCGGCATCCTGCAGCGCGCAGGATGGAAGAAAGATTCGATGTTCGAAGAAATTTACTTTATTCCCAGCGATACAAAAGAAGAACACGCGGAATAGCCAGCGGAAGAGCAGCATCTCTTCGCCTGAACCTGTTAATTCTGCTGACCAGCCGGGTGCCCCACACGACGGTTTTTCGTGTGGGGATTTTGCGTAACGAACGAAACTGGCTTGACCGTCCGCCAGAGAACCCCGTGCGCGACTTCATTTCTCTCATTTACGGAGAGTTCTGCGTCCCCTGCGAACTACGCGCCCGGTCTGTTGGCGGCGAATTCTTCCGCCAGGTCCTCGATCGTGGCAATCGGACAGGCCACATGAACAGATTCGCCTGGCCCGGTAACATCGACCTGTAATTTACCGGCGTGGGTGCGCACGCGCACGTGTTCCCCTTCGCTCTGCACGTCCACAAATTCGGCATCCGGATATTTCTCCAGCTCTTTGCCGAGTTGGCGAAGCATGGGAGTCCACTCCTGCATGCGCTGCGCAGCATGCTCCTTGTGGCGCTGCGGGGCGAAATGCACCGCCATCGGCACAGCCGCAGCCGGCACGAAGAAGTGCACGTGCGAGCCGCCGTCGTGGTATTCATCCACGTCCACGCGAATCACCCCTTCGCGGAAGGTATAAACCGTTGCCAAAGCTACCGTGCTGGCCATCCCCAGGGCAATCTTCGCAATTATCAGCATGAAGCAGTCTCCTCGCGATTCGTCAATTTTTTGAGCTTAGTCCCCGGCGTTATTTGAATCCAGCCACACCCGCACGGTGCTGTCGTCGGCCTTCACGGAAACCAGTTCGGTGTCACCCTGTAGCGAGAGCGCGTGCAGCGCGGCTACGATGTCTAATTCGTCCTTGCCGCCACTGAATAGCGCATCAATCACATGCATCGGAATTTTCACTTCCACTTCGGAGCGCTTGCCACGCTCGCCCTTGCTCTTGTCCTTAACATGCACAAGAAAGTGCCCGCCCTGCTTGGCCACGCGAACATCCTGGTCGGAACTTTGCACCGTCACGTACTCGCCGTCTTTGGCGTTGCGCACGGCGTTTAACAACGCCTTGAGGTCCACATCTTTCATGTGGGCTTCATCAAACGTGACCTTGCCGTTGTGCAGGCGTTCCTTGCTGATCGTGGGCAGGACGCTTTCGGCCAGGTCCAGCGGCACGTTCACGCGGACGGTCTCGTTCTTGTCATCCGTATTGATGACCCGCACATGGAGCCAGCGCTCGGTCTTGGCCGGCGGGGACGCCTGGCCAGAGGCTGCGGGCTTAGCTAGCAGCGGCAGGGAAGAAGTCAGAAGAACCGCAGCAAGCAGAGCGGCGGGTCGGTGAAGGCGCTTCGGGCGATTAAGCATGGTATGGATGCCTCCTGTGGCACTGTCCATACATACGAGACCTGTTTGGGAAATGTTTCGTGGCCGGCGGTTTTAATTGGGGGGTGTGAATGAGTTGGCCCTGCGCCCTCTTAGGGATCAGGGTTGCGGGGTCCACTTCAGGAACAGCCCCGCCAGCGGTGGCACGGTCAGCGTCAACGAATGCGGTCTGCCCATGTGAGGGATCGGCTCAGTGCGCACGCCTCCGAGATTTCCCACATTGGAGCCGCCATAAACGGCGGAATCGGTATTGAGCGTCTCTGCGTAGAAGCCGGCCTGCGGCACCCCTACGCGGTATTCTCCGCGCAGCACCGGCGTGGCGTTCAGGATGACCACCATAAGGTCTTCGGGCTTTTTGCCATGACGCGCAAACGAAAAAATGCTGTTGTCGGCGTCGTTGGCGTCTATCCACTCGAAACCCGGCCAGTCAAAGTCCACTTCATGTAGCGAACGCTCCGCGGCATAAACCTTGTTCAGGTCGCCGACCAGCTGCTGCAGCCCTTTGTGCGATTCCCATTGCAGCAGGTGCCAGTCCAGGCTGCGGGCCTCGCTGAACTCCTGGCGCTGGCCGAACTCCTCGCCCATGAATAAAAGCTTCTTTCCGGGGTGCGCGTATTGGTACGCGTACAGCAGGCGCAGGTTGGCGAACTGCTGCCACATGTCGCCGGGCATTTTGTGCAGCAGGGAATTTTTGCCGTGCACGACTTCGTCGTGCGAGAAGGGCAGCACGAAATTTTCCGTGAAGGCATAAATCAGCGAAAAAGTGAGTTTGTTGTGCTCGTACTTGCGATGGATGGGATTGGCGGAGAAATATTTCAGCGTGTCGTTCATCCAGCCCATGTTCCACTTCATGCTGAAGCCCAGCCCGCCCAGGTAGGTGGGCCGCGAAACGCTGGGCCACGCGGTCGACTCTTCCGCAATGGTGAGAATTCCCGGGAAACGCTCGAAGGTGATCTCGTTCAGGCGTTTCAGGAAGTCCACGGCTTCCAGATTTTCGCGTCCGCCGAATTTGTTGGGAATCCACTCGCCAGGCTTGCGCGAATAGTCCAGATAAATCATGGAGGCCACGGCATCCACGCGCAGGCCGTCAATGTGGTATTTGTCCAGCCAGAAGAGCGCGTTGGAAATTAAATAATTGCGAACTTCATTGCGGCCGTAGTTGTAGACCAGCGTGCCCCAGTCGAGTTGCGAGCCCTGTCGAGGGTCGGAATGTTCGTAGAGATGAGTGCCATCGAATTGCGCCAGCCCATAGGAGTCGCGCGGAAAGTGCGCAGGCGTCCAGTCGAGCAGCACCCCGATGCCGGCATTGTGGCAACGATCGATAAATTCCATGAAATCCGCGGGTGAGCCGTAGCGGCTGGTGGCTGCGTAATAGCCGAGCGTCTGGTAGCCCCACGAGCCGTCGAAGGGATGCTCCATGATGGGCAGCAGCTCGATGTGCGAGTAGCCGAGATTCTTAACGTATGGGATGAGCTGGTCGCTCAGCTCTTTGTAGGTGAGCCAGCGATTATTTTCTTCCGGCACGCGGCGCCACGCGCCCAGGTGCACTTCGTAAATGGAGACTGGAGACTCAAACCAGTTTTTCTGCGGCCTCTCTTTCATCCACTTCGTATCGTTCCACTCGTAGGTGTCCAGGTTGCTGACGATGGAGCCGGTGTTGGGCCGCAGCTCGGCGCGGAAAGCGTAAGGATCGGCTTTCAACGGCAGCATATCGCCGTTGGCGCCGATGATCTCGTACTTGTAAATCGCGCCCTCGGGCAACTCGGGGATGAAAAGCTCCCAGATACCTGACGAGCCCCGCGCGCGCATGGCGTTGACCCGTCCGTCCCACTGATTGAAATCGCCGACGACACTGACCCGTCGCGCGCTCGGCGCCCACACCGCAAAATTCACGCCGCGAACTTCCTGCACGGTTTTCAGGTGTGCGCCAAGTTTTTCGTAGGTGTCGTAGTGGCGGCCTTCGCCCATCAGGTACAAATCAAATTCGCTGAGGAGATACGGAAACGAATACGTGTCGTACATTTCGAAGGCTTCGCCGTGATGCGTGCGGCCTTGAATCTTGTAGCTGCCTGGAGCCGGCGCCGCTGCCTGGTTGGACGGCCACAGCGCTTCGAAGAAGCCTTCGGGGCGGAGTTTCACGGCGTCCGCAATCTTAATGTTGTGAGCCGGCGTGGATTTTGCGACGGATGTTTGCGGAGTGGCGCTGTTCGCGGCGGGTGTGTTGGGGCTGACGATGGCGATACTCGCTTCTGCCGCCCATGGAATAAAAAAACGGATGGACCATCCCTCGCGCACCGGGTGTGGACCCAGTAAAGCGAAGGGATCGCTGTGGCGGCCACCAATAAGCGCGTCAATCTCTGACGGCTTCAGCTCCGGTGTGGCACTTTGTTCGTTGCGCGCGCTGCTTTTTCCCTGGGGCTGTTGCGGCAATGAAAAGTCTCCGGGCGCGGACGACTGAATAACGCGATGAATCCAAATTGGGCAACTACCCGCGCTATTCGATTCTAGAGTCTCCCGAGGTAAATGCCAATCATTTGAGGCATACAGCGGCGATGGCTGTGCAAAGGCAAAACGGCGGTGTATAGTCGCGCACAAATTTGACGACGCAAATTTTTGGTGCTGCTGCATTGCAGCCGCGAGGGTAGTGATGAGAACGCTTAGAATATGGAACGTTTCGATTTATATCTTGTGCCTCATGCCTATTTTCCCTAGCCACGCGCAAGACCGTTCGCAGACGCGCTCGATGGTGGTTTCGCGCAATGGCATCGTTGCCGCAGAATCGCCGCTGGCGGCCCAGGCTGGCGTGCGGATTCTGGAAAGCGGCGGCAACGCCGTGGACGCTGCCATTGCTGCCAACGCCGCAATGGGCGTTGTAGAGCCCATGATGAACGGTATCGGCGGGGATTTATTCGCGATTGTCTATGACGTGAAGGCCAACAAACTTTACGGATTGAACGCCAGCGGTTGGGCGCCCAAAGATTTAACCATCGAATTTCTACACAAAAAAGGCCTGCGCGATATGCCGCAGAGCGGGATTTATCCCATCACCGTTCCCGGAGCGGTGGACGGCTGGCAGAAACTGGCCGACCGTTTCGGCCGCAAAAAATTGGCGGACGACCTGGCTCCCGCCATTCGCATCGCGCAGGACGGCTTTCCGGTGCCCGAGATCACCGCGTCGTACTGGGCTGCTGGGATTGACCTCCTGCGCAACGACAGCTCGGCGTCGGAAACGTATCTCATCAAGGATCACACGCCCAAGACCGGGGAAATTTTCAGCAACGCCGACCTGGCCTGGTCGCTGCGGCAGATCGCCGCGCATGGCCGGGGCGCTTTTTATAAAGGTGAAATCGCACAGAAAATCCTCGACACCATGAAACGCCACGGGGGGGTGATGACCGCGCAGGACCTTTCGGAATATTCGAGCGAGTTTGTGGAACCGATTTCGACTACCTACCGCGACTGGACGGTATATGAATTGCCGCCCAATGGCCAGGGACTCGCCGCGCTCGAAATGTTGAACATCATGGAGAAGTTTCCGCTGGGGCAAAGTAAGGAATGGGGATTTGGTTCGGTGAACGCCCTGCATACCATGATCGAGGCCAAGAAGTTGGCATACGCGGACCTGCTCCACTACATTGGCGAGCCGCGCGGACAAAAGTTGCCGGTCTCCACGCTGCTTTCGAAAGAGTGGGCCGAGCAACGTTCGAAACTGATCGATCCAGCGCACGCCAATTGCGCCGCGAGCGCAGGGGAACTTCCCGCCGGGCACGACACGACCTACCTAACCGTGGTGGACCGTGAAGGGAACATGGTCTCGTTGATCCAGAGCAACTATGAAGCCTTCGGCTCCGGGATCGTGGCGGCAGGGACGGGTTTTGTGCTGCATGACCGCGGCGGCCTCTTCACGCTAGACCCCGCGTCGCCCAACGCGCTGGCGGGACGCAAGCGGCCGCTGCACACCATCATTCCGGCGTTCGCGCAGAAAGGCGACACCCGCGTGGCCTTTGGAATTATGGGCGGGTGGAATCAGTCGCAGGCGCACGCGCAATTCATCGCTAATATTTCGGATTTCAAGATGAATATTCAGGCCGCGCTGGAAGCACCGCGCTTTTCGAAACACACTTTTGACGGCTGCGACGTCGCGATGGAGAACCGCTTCAGCGGCAACGTGCGCAACGAACTGGCCACCAAGGGCCACAAGATCGAATTGCGAGGCGCATTTTCCGGATTCATGGGGGGCGGCCAGGCCGTGCTGCGCGACTTCGCAACAGGCGTGAATTATGGCGCCTCCGACCCTCGAAAAGACGGCCAGGCAGCGGCGGAATTGGCTCCCAATTAATACGCATTTGACGCCGGCAGTACTGCCACGACCAAAGGCTCAGTACCGCAAAATTTTGCGCAAACCGAATCGTTTGAAGGACACGGATGTCCTTATTAGGCGACAGTCCCGATTCTGATGTTCTGCTAAGTGTTGTGCTATGAGCGTCTTGAAGTCACCGTAGCGTGGCGTACCGCTTGCAATATTGTTGCTGACTGCGGAGCAATCCCCGGGCTTGGCAGTCTTGCGGGAGTAACGATGCGGACCGTCTTCAACCGAACTGCTGTTCTCACTGTGGCGATTTTGGCCCTTACTTTTTTCGCTGCAACCACCCCGGCCCAGTCGGTGGATGTCTCCGGCCGCTACGAATGCTCGGCGGCGAAACTGGCGGGAAAAAAAATCAGGTGCACGGCAGCGCCCCTGACATTGAAACACGACGGCCGCTTCGAGCTGCGCGGCTGGGAAGGCACCTACCTGGTCACCGGCGAATGGGTGGAAATGTCCGACGCTATGATCAAGGCGCGCGCGAAGATTGAACCCGGCCACAAAATTGTGCTGCGGTACTACGGCAAGCACGGCCTGGTGGAAATGACTTTTGAGCGGCGCGTCGCGGAAATGGGCAAGACCTACCTGTCTTGACGGCCTGCTGACCCTGAACAACTAACGCGTCAGTCTGAGTTTTTCAAACGGAACATTCAACAACGGATATTCCCGCCAATCCTTGTAGTCGAAGTGCCACCACTCCGTTTCGAACACCCTAAAACCCTGGGCCTCCATGGCCTGCCGCAACAGGTCGCGGCTCCAGCGCTGGAGGGAAGTGCCGCCGGGATAATTGGGGAACGAACGCGGCGACATTTCGTCGTAGGTTCCGGGCATTTCGACGGGCTTGCCCGTCTTCAAATCGTAAAGCGTCAGGTCCACAGCGCATCCTCGATTGTGTCGCGAGCCCTGCGAAGGATCGGCCACGAAGATTTTTCCTTCCGGCGGCGTGGCCTCCCAGAAAACTTTGGTGACGTACCACGGGCGGTAGCCGTCGTGTATCAACAGGCCGTAGCCATGCTGCTTTAGCACCTGCGCAGCGCGCACCATCGCCTCGGCCGCAGGGCGTTGCAGAAATGCGCGGGGCTGCGAGTACACCGGAGTGCCCAGGAAATTGTTGCCGCTGGCGTAGCGAATATCGAGGTGAATGCTGGGATCCAGGGTAGTCAATTCCACCAAGTCAGGTTTGCGAAAGGCGCCCGCCTCTGCAGGCGGAGAAGCCAGCATGGCCTCCTTGCGCAGTTCGTCCAGCGGCCGCACCGGCGTTACCTGGAAGCTCTTGTTTATGTCCGCGTCATAAACCCGGCGTTGCAGATGGACTTTGCCGAAAATTATTTCCCGAACTTCCTGGCCGCTGCCGCCGCGTACAAATTGCACAGGGATCTGAGTCTGGTTGTCGCCGACCGATTCGGTGACGGAGTAATGGTCATCGGAGTCTCTAAGGATGGGCACGGCCGGATTTACGCCGTCCTTCAGTTCGAGGCGGCCGTCGCTTTCGAGAATTTCGACGACCTGCTTGTCTTCTCCGGCGTAGCTCCCCAGAAGGGGTTTCAAATCTGCCGGGGCGTCAGCAGGCTTCGCGGATGCGGCCAGAGAGGCCGTCTGCGCAAAAGACTCAGCCGGACACACTGCCAGAGCGAACAACAGACACAGTTTTACGGAATGCGAGCTTCTTATGAGGCGCTTTATGTTCACATTCGGCTGAGGACTTTTTGGGCCAGTCCCTTCTCTATGTCACGCATTTCGGAGAATGTATCCATCGGTGTTTTTCGGCTGGCCAGATTCCTGGTCAGTAGCTCCGCTGGAAGCATGATACGAAACCCGTCGTCACCCTTTCGCACCGTTAACATTCCATTCTGAAAGTAAGCCTCATCTCCGACGCCCACGATGGTCTGCAGTTCGGTTCCCGGCGCCATGGTCATTAATTTTCCGCCCGCCTTGGTGGCGGTCATCAGAATCGCCCCATCGCCCCACTCAAAATCCAACACGGCCCCGGCGCCGGTTCCGTCGGCTGAAGCAAAATTACAGGAGCGCTCTTCGCGGTGGGATTCGGTGATGGCTACGCCGGTGGCTTCGGCCATCTCCGCGGGTGTCAGGAAAGAACAGGGGTCGCGGTGCGAGGCAACGCTGGCCCCTCGGCGGCGCGCGTGCCCGTCGGAAGGAAGTTCCACGCCGTAATCTTTCGCGGCCCTTTCGACTCTATGCTTGGCCCAGTGGGCGGCGTAAACCAGGGCCGCGCCCATGGCGCCAAAAATAACCACTACGGTCAAAAGCACTATCAGCAAAGTGTTGCTGGATTTTTTAGGCGCAACGGTGGACCCGGTCGCTGCATACGCTGCCGGGGCGGCAGCCTGGGGTGCTGCTGCGGGTGGAGGCACGGTAGCGCCGGGTGTCGGTGCATTCGAATCCGCACCGCAGAATGGACAAAACCTTGCTCCGTCCAAAGGCTTACCGCAACTGCCACAAAATGCCGACATGAAAATTACCTCGCTGGTAGTGCATTCTGTCCGTAGCCGCTAACAGCAATGCCATGGCATGGTAACCGTTTTTCGCGGGCGCGGCTGTAAATTCTCCGGCGGCTGACCAACCAAAACGCGAGTAAGCGAATCATATGTGCTGAACAGGGTTGGGACGCTCTGCTCTGGCAGTACCCCGCCGTTCCGGCGCACTGGCTACCGGGCTTTCAGAAAATCACTCCGTAAACAAACTAAATTTCGAAGTGGTGACGCGTTGCGGTCGTTCACTTCGAGAGCAGTGGTGTGCTTACTCCCATGAAATAAATGTTTTGTTCTCAACCGTTCGCTTTACGAAAAGCACAAATGTACAGGGTTGTGCAGTTGCGAAATATTGGCTGGGCCTGACTTGGTCAAGAAAAAACTGAGGAGAGATCCAAGACTATGCATCTTCAATCACGATCCGTTTTGAAGTTCATTGTAGTAGGAATTCTTGCTGCTTCCGTTTTTCCGGGGCTGGCATTTGCGCAGCACTATACGCAGACAAATCTGGTCTCCGACATTGCCGGATTGGCTACAACTCGCGATTCCAATCTCGTCAACGCCTGGGGCTTGGCGCGTTCCCCGGGCAGCCCGTGGTGGGTCGGCAATAATGGCACCGGGACATCCACGCTGTACGACGGGGCGGGTGACATTTTCCCTCCGGGATCGCCACTGGTTGTGAATATTCCCACCACGAAAAACGCACCCGCGGGAACCACGGGCACTCCGACCGGCGTAGTTTTCAACGGCAGCACCGATTTCGCCGTGGCGCCCAACAAACCCGCGATCTTCATCTTTGTTACGGAAGACGGCACAATTTCGGGATGGAATCCCGGCGTCGATCCCACGCACGCCATCCGCAAAGTGGATCGCGGCGACAAGGCGGTCTACAAGGGCGCGACGATTGGCGAACACAACGGCAAACGCTATCTGTACGTCGCCAATTTCCGTTCGGGAAAAATCGAGGTCTATGACACTTCTTTCACCCGGGTACATGCTTTCGATGAAGCGTTCACCGATGACGATCATGATAACGATGCCGATGACCGCCACAATCGCCGCGGGTACGCGCCGTTCAACGTCCAAAATGTTGGTGGGAATATCATCGTGGCCTATGCCCAGCAGGACAGCACCAGACACGATGAAGTGGACGGTGCGGGGCTGGGATTCGTGAACATTTTCAGTTCGGGCGGCAGGTTTCTGACCCAACTGGAGAGCGGCGATTTCCTCAACGCGCCCTGGGGCATAGCACTCGCGCCAGAAGACTTTGGCGAGTTCAGCCACTCGCTGCTGATCGGCAATTTTGGCAGCGGCAAAATTGCCGCCTTCAACCCCGTCACTTTCAAGTTCCGGGGATTTATGAAGAATCCCGACGAATCACCAGTGGTCATCGACGGACTATGGTCGTTGCAGTTTGGAAATTCCGCGAACGCCGGGCCTTATAACACGCTGTTCTTCACTGCCGGTATTCAGAGTGAAGCGCACGGATTATTTGGAACCCTGACGGCGGTGGCGGCGGAACAGGATGGGGACGAACTGTAACCGGCGATTCTGCCGACCACATTGCAGAGAAGAAAAAGCGGCGGGGCGTTTAGCTCCGCCGCTTTTTAGTTTTGTAGGCGTGGCAAGCTGTGATCGGGTTACTTGTCGGACGTATCTGGAAAAACGCTATGTTGCGGTTCCGGCATGGGAATGTCGCCTTTGCGATCGCGCCACAGAATCGAATTCAAAACTTTATTGTTGGCCTCGTCGGCGTGTTTCCAATTCATGGCCGCGGATTCTTTCGCTCCTGGCGCGGCGGGCCCATTCACTTTATAAATCAACTCGTTGTGCAGATTGGCGAAATCAGCGTCAAACGCAGGCTGATCGCCCTCGCCCGCAAACAGCGCAGACATCACTGGAGCGTACGCGTCGTTGTGATTCATGGGCGGCAGGCCGAGTAGTGCCTCCATGGTCCGTATCATGCTTACGGTGGTGAAAAAACCGTGCTCCACGTGAGGATGTTCGGACGAGCCCGGCGCGTATTTGCTGATGACCAGCGCGATGCTGCGATGGGCGTCCACGTGGTCGGCGCCGTCCTGCGCGTCGTCTTCCACAATGAAAATCGCGGTGTCGTCCCAGTAGGGGCTGTGCGAGACGGCCTCGACCACCCGGCCGATTGCCAGATCGTTGTCGGCCACGGAAGCCGAAGGTGTCGCATACCCGGGACGCGTGCCGCCGGTGTGATCGTTGGGAATGCGCAACAGAACATAATTGGGTAACTCCTGCGCGTTGTTCTTCTCTTCGCGTGCGCGTACAAAAGTTTTGAACTCGCGCAGAAATTCGTCGGCGCGCAACTGGTCGGGATACTCTACTTTGAAATCGGCGTAGTGCGGATCGAAGTGACCGCGCAGCTCAATTTTCGTCGCTACGTCGCGCCGCAGCACCGGAACCGGCCAGGGATAAGGACTGGGCGTGCCTTTCGTTTGGCCCGGCCACGGCGGCAGCAATTCACCTTTCTTTACCACAGTGCGCGCGCAGGTTGCGCCAGTCGGTGAGGGCGTGCCGAGCTTTGGCGACGCCTGCGGTGCCGGCTTGTCTTCGCACCATTCGCTGGCAACAAACTCGCCGTAGTGGCGATAACTCAATTTGTGCCGCGCCACGTTGCCCCATAGATACCCGGTGCCTGGCTCGTTGACGTCCGGCTCATCGTGCTCCAGCGGAGACTCGTCCGCCACAAATCCTTCAAAGTCGTATGTGCGTTCGCGGCTGCGATACGCGATCTGCCAGGTTTTTTCGTTGTAGTCACCCGCTATAGCCGCCGTGGACCACATGTGGCCGTCGCCGGAAACTTCCCCGGAGTCGTAAAAATTATCCAGCACACCAAACTGCATCGCCAGCTTGTGCTGGTTGGGAGTGATGTCCGCGCCATAGAGAGTCAGCGCCGGGTCTCCATTGGCGATTTTGATATCGCCAAAAATCTGATCATAGGTGCGGTTTTCTTTAATGATGTAAATCACGTGGTGAATGGGATTCGCGCCTGCCGCGAAGGGCAGCGTCGTCGGATCAGCGACCAGTTGCATCTGCTGCTGCGCCGCAAGAGTGAACGTGGGAAGATTTTTCTCTACCTCATCAAGACTGAGTCTCGCGATGGAGCCGCGAAGCAGTGTAGGGATGTAGGGATAAACTTTTTTGTGCTTGCTGAGTTCTTCCTTGGATTTTTCATCGCCGTTCGGTCCGGTGCCCAGGCCTTTGCCGGTGGCGATCAGCAAATCATTTCCGGCCACAGCCACCGCCAGGGTATACCACTCCGTAGGGATGAAGCCGAGCGCAGCGAGGGGGGCGGTCCGATCTGGCCGCTTCTCAGCAATGGTGGTGGTTTCAAAGACTGCGACGGAGTTCGCGGCGGCGTTGGCTGCGAAAAGTCTCTTTCCGTCTTTGCTCTGCGCCAGTGAGACCGTTTCGTTGCCGGAAAATTCCTGCTTGGGCAGATGCGTAGAAAAAAAGGCTTGTACCGTTCCGGTGCCCGCGTTGATCGCAGCGACGGAATCGGCGTTGCTCAGAGCGACGTACAACGTTTGTTCGTCAGGCGAAAGTAACATCGCCGTGGGATGCGAACCCGGAGCGATATGCGACTTGGGCGCCAGCAACGGAATGCGCCGAACGATTATTTTGCGCGCCAGATCGAGTTCCACAACCTGCGAAGCGTTCCACAAACTGCACCATGCGTGCTGGCCATCTTTTGTGGCCACCACGGTGTAGGGAAAGGCGGAGGGCATCGAGCGGCGCGTGCCCAGCGCGAAGTGCGCGAGCTCCTTGCCTGAATCGGCGTCCAGCAAAACCACATTGTCGGAAAGATTGTTGGCCACCAGCAGCCGATCATGATGCGTTTCCCGATTGGCGATCACCGCAAGACCAGCCGGATAGGGAATCGCGCGTCGGGCGGGAAGTTTCCCTAGCCCACTGGCGACGTGAACTCCCGCGGGAACGGGTTGCAGAGGAATCTTGATGAAGCGATCAGCTGCCACCTTGCCTTGATCAAAGCGGTAAACGGCGACTCCGTTTCCAGAACTGCCCACATGCTCGCCAGTCGGATCACTCAGAGATCCCATCGAAGCGAAAAGATGTGCGCCGTCGGAACTGAACGCCAGCCCGATGAAATAGCTCTGGTGCGCATCTTCGCCCAGACGGTCTTCGGGAAAATCAGTGACTTGGTTGGTTTGCAAATCCACGATGGCGATGGATTGTTTCAGCCCGGATTCGATGGAACCGTAGCCATTGTTGAGCAGCGCAGCGTAGCGGCCGTCGGGGCTGAGAGCGATTGTTTCGGGAAAGCCATTGGTGCGCTGCGGCGCCCCCGGCGCGGGCTTGAGAATTGTTTTGCTGGTGGGCAGGCGCGTTGGTTCCTGGTCTTGCGTTGCGGCGCTGGTGGCCGCAATGAAAAAGATAGGTAACAGCGCGAATAGTTTGATCGACACGGTATCGGCGGCTCCGCGAGCCGATTTTGCGCCGGCTCGATCTGAATGATTGCGAAGCCATTGAATCGCGGAATGCGCGGCAGCACAAGTTACAAAACTGAAACGATCAAGTCTTCGCTTAGACCACTTCGCGAATTTTACTCTTCAGCACGGTTTTGATGATGCTGGAGCGCTCGCTATCGCCTTTGGCCATCGCTGCCATGAAATTGAGGGCTTGCTTGGAGGTAATGTGCCCGGGAAGTTCGGGCTGGTTGGCATTCACTAACGCTTGCACTACCGCGGGTCCCGGGTGAGCCAGCGCTTCTCGCAGAATTGTTGCGGCCTGCGCCGGATCTTCGATGGAGTAGCCCGCGGCGCCGCAACCCAGCGCGACGCCGGCAAAATCGATGGGCTGCAACTCGATGCCGAATTCTGGCGCGCCTTCCATGGCAATTTGCTCCCACTTGATTTGTCCCAGGACATTATTTTTGATGACGACTACTTTCACGGGCAGGTTGTACTTCACGATGGTGGCCAGTTCGCCCATGAGCATGCTCATGCCGCCATCGCCGATGATGCAGACGACCTGGCGCCCCGGATAGGCGAGTGCCGCCGCCACGCTGTAAGGCAGGCCGTTAGCCATGCTGGCCAGCGAGCCGGACACCGCGAACTTCATTGAGCCGCGCATGTGAATGAAGCGCGCGGCGAGACCGGTGATGGTTCCGCTGTCAGTGATGACGATGGCGTCGTCGGCGATAAGTTTGTTCAGTTCCCAGACGACCACCTGCGGGTTCATGGGTGTTTCATTGCTGGTGCCGCGCTTTTCCATGAGCTGGTTCCAGCCCTGCATATTTTCCTGCGCTTTTTCCAGAAAGCTGCGATCCATTTTTTGTTCTACCAGCGGCAGCAGCGCGCTAAGTACGGCGCGACATTCACCCGCGAGTCCCACGTCTACGGGATGGCGCAATCCGATTCGTGACGGATCAATGTCAATCTGGACGCACTTCGCCTGGCCTGGCTGGGGATAAAACTCGATGTACGGCAGGCTGCTGCCGGCAATGATGAGGGTGTCGCATTCCTTCAGCGCATCCTGAGAGGGCGCGGTGCCGAGCAGGCCGATGCCGCCGGTGGTAAAAGGATTGTCGTCCGGGACGACCGCCTTTCCCATCAGCGCTTTGACAATAGGCGCACCGATTTTTTCAGCAAGCTGCAGAATTTCTTGGCGGGCGCCTAGGCAGCCTTGCCCAGCGAGGATGGCCACCTTTGAGCCGCGATTTATTAATTCAGCTGCGGCCTGAATGATTTGCTGATGCGGCATGGGATGCACGGCAGCAAAAACGTCGGCGCTGTGTTTGGGAATGTTGGCGTTCGAACGTTCTTCATCGCGCGCCGTCCATTCCTGAATGTCTTTAGGAATGGTGATGTGACTGACGCCGCGACGCATGAGCGCCGTTTTGATGGCCTGGTCCAGCGTGTTGATGACGTGCGCGGGACCCATGATGCGTTGGTTGAATTCGGCGACGTCCATGAACACCTTCACGAGGTCCACGTCCTGCTGGTAATGGGTGCCGCTCAAGTCGTGATAGGTATCGCCCGTAATCGCCAGCACCGGCGCGCCATCGGCTTTCGCGTCATAGAGTCCGTTGAGCAGGTGGATACCTCCGGGTCCCGAAGTGGCGATGCACACTCCGATGCGGCCGGTTAATTTGGCATGAGCGCAGGCGGCGAATGCGGCGGCCTCTTCGTGGCGCACCTGGATGAATTTTATTTTGTCCTGCCGTGTGCGCAGCGACTCGAAAACGCCGTTGATGCCGTCGCCAGGAATTCCAAAAATTGTGTCGATGCCCCAGGTGACGAGACGGTCTACCAGTAAATCGGAAACTGTTTTAGCCATGATGAATTCCTTTAAGTGCTGCGCGGGTCGCCTGGGCTGCCGCGCGGAGCAGGCGGAGCGGTGCGTTCATAACCACTAAAAGCTTATGGGGTGGTGTGGCCACCAGCCATACGCAAAACCTTGTAGAATGCGTGGCGATTTATCGCTTTTTAATTTTTGTGCCCGGTCCACCGGCGGTGTCGGAACCGTTCAGCGCGGCCTCAATGTTGTAGGCGGTGTTCACCATGCCGAAATGCGAAAAGGCTTGCGGAAAATTTCCCAGCAGCCGCCGTGAAACCGGGTCGTATTCTTCTGACAGCAGCCCGAGGTCGTTGCGGACTGCCAGTACACGATCGAATATTTCGCAGGCCTCGTCGTGCCGGCCCTGAAAGGCGTAATTGTCGGCCAGCCAAAAGGTGCAGGGCAGAAACGCGGCTTCGCCCTCGGGTAGCCCGTCTACACGCTCGTCAAGGGTATAGCGATTCACAAAACCGTCTTTGGACAGCAGGTTTTTCTCAATGGCTGCCACCGTGCCGCGCAGCCGCGGATCGTTGGGCGGCAGAAATCCAACGATGGCCATCATCAACAGGCTGGCATCAAAATGCTTCGAGCCATAAAACTGCACGAAGGAATTCAAATCGCGATCGAATCCGTTGGTGCACACATCGTCATGAATTTTGTCGCGCAGACTGCGCCACTTATCCACCGGCACGTCCTTAAGCCAACCCTGCTCGACGGATTTCACGGCGCGGTCCATGGCCACCCAGGCCATCATTTTGGAGTGCGTAAAATTTCTGCGCGGCCCGCGCACTTCCCAGATGCCTTCGTCGGGGTTCTGCCAGGCCGTTTCCAGGTGCTCAAGCAGCGCGAGGCCGATGCCGGGCGACATGTCTTTGTCGCGCTGCAAACCGGCCTGCCGGCACAGGTACAGCATGTCAATAATTTCGCCGTAGACGTCGAGTTGCACCTGGCTATACGCGGCATTCCCGATGCGCACCGGAACGGAACCTTCGTAGCCCGCGAGCCAGGGCAGTTCTAATTCAGTGAGGCGGCGCTCTCCGCGCAAACCGTAAAGAATATTCAGCTCCGAAGGCTTGCCGGCAACTGCGCGGACAATCCACTCACGCCAGGCGCGAGCTTCTTCCAGGTAACCGGCTACAACTAACGCACGCAGCGAAAGTGTGGCGTCGCGCACCCAGCAGAAGCGGTAGTCCCAGTTGCGCACGCCGCCGATCAACTCCGGCAGGGAAGTGGTCGGCGCAGCCACGATTGCGCCGGTAGGCGCGTAGGTCAGCGCCTTCAGCGTAATCAGTGAGCGGATCACAGCCTCTCGCGATTCGCCGGCGAAGGCGCATTTCGCCACCCATTCGCGCCAGAACGTTTCGGTGTGGGAGATGGCTTGTTCGCTGTCCAGCGGCTGCGGCTCTTCACGAAACGAACCGTACCAGCACAGATCAAAAGGAATTTTCTGTCCTGCGGAGACGGTGAAGTCCGCGGTGGTCTTGTAATTCTCCCCGCACAACTCAACAGCAGTGCGCAGGCGCACCGTGTCCGGACCGGCGATGGCGGAAATCCCGTCCGCAGTTCTGCGCACCCAGGGAACCACGGAGCCATAGTCGAATCGCAAGGCCAGTTCCATGTGCATGGCCACTTGCCCACGAACGCCCACCACCAGGCGCAGCAGATCGCAGGTCTCGGTGGTTGGCGTCATACAATCCACCACGGTCACAGCGCCGGTTTCTGTTTCAAAGGTGGTTTCGAGGATTAAAGTGTTCTCACGGTAGCGGCGCTCCACACGCTTGATTTCTCCAGCGGGTGCGATCAACCACCGGCCGTTCTCTTCATTGCCCAGCAAGGCCGCAAAGCAGGCGCCCGAATCGAAGCTGGGCATGCACAGCCAGTCAATTGAGCCATTTCGGGAAACCAGTGCGGCGGTATGACAATCGCCAATCATTCCATAGTCTTCGATGCGAGGCACGAGTAGCTCCCGGGTAATCACTATTTGATTCTATGGAGCCGAGTTTTGGTAGACTCAATCCGTCATATTCCATTCCAACATCGGGTCCAAAGACATTCGGCTTAGGAGCAGCCTTGCGGCATTGACTTTTGCCCCCGTATACAGGATTGTGTCTCACTTAGTCCTCGTTGATTTCCAACGTGTCACCAAAAAGAGGCGAGCATTAGAATGCTCGCGGAACCGCAGGAGCGGAGTCGATTGCGCAAGCCTGGGCTGCTACTGGACTTTGTCATGGTAAGCGATCCACAGCTGTTGAGTGTGGTGCGCGCGGCGGTCGAGCGGCTGACCGAACTGACCGGTTTTTCGCCGCCGGAATGCCGGGCCATCACCCGCGCGGTAGACGAAGCCGTGGCTAACGTCATTCGACATGCCTACGGAAGCCAGCCAGGCAAGCGCATCGATCTATCCTGCAAGCGGGTCTCGGGAACCGTGAAAGGCCAGCACCGCGAAGGATTGGAAATCCAGTTGCTCGACAAAGGCTTGCCTTTCGACCGCAAGAAACTCACCGCCCGCTCCCTTGATGAAGTGAAGCCAGGAGGCTTGGGACTCCATTTTATGCGCGACAGTATGGATGTAATGGAACACAGCAGGGTACGCGGCATGAACCAGCTTCGGCTGGTGAAGTATATTGATGGGAACGGAAAAAGTCAGGAATCCCAAGGAGAGTAACTTTGCAGATTGCCGCTCGCCGCTTAGACCAGGCCACTATTTTTGATATCACCGGGCACATCGATCTTGCCAATTCGCCGGAATTGCGAAAAACACTACTCAAGGAATTACGCGAGAACAAAACACCGCGGGTGATTTTGAACCTTACCGGGGTGCGCTACATAGACAGCTCGGGAGTTGCTTCGCTGGTGGAAGGGCTGAAAGCGGCCAAGGATCAAGGACTGCGATTTATTTTGTTCGGGCTGAGTCCCGCGGCGCGCGAAGTTCTGCAGCTTTCGCGTTTGATAAAAATATTTGAAGTCTTCGACAACGAGGAGCAGGCCTTAGCGTAAAACGCGGTTGCGGCGTTACTAGATCGAGGGTCCTTGGAACTTGTAGGTCAAATCGGGTCGGGTGTGATTGGTGGCCTGCAGTATCTGGGTTCACTCGCGGAATTGGGCGGCCGGGCCGCCTACTACACCTTCATCGCCCCGTTTCAAGGGAAACCGGTGCGGTTGCAACGCGCCGTTTCGCAGGCTCTGGACGTGGGCGTGCGCGCCCTGCCCATCCTTTCGCTCATTACATTTTTTATCGGCTTGATCCTGGCGCTTCAGAGCGCCTACGAACTGAAGAAATTTGGCGCGATAAGTTATGTGGCCGGCGCCGTGGCCATCTCCATGACCCGCGAACTCGGCCCGTTGATCACCGCAATCGTGGTCATTGGCCGGTCGGGCTCCGCATTCGCCGCAGAAATCGGCACGATGAAGGTCACCGAAGAAATTGATGCGCTGGAAACCATGGCCATCAATCCTATCCATTTTCTGGTGACCCCAAAATTTCTGGCCATGATCGTCATGTTGCCCTGCCTGACCATCTGGGCCAATTCGATGGGCATCATGGGCGGAGCCCTGTTCGGAGTGGGACAGGCAGATTTCACCTTCGCGCGATATATCCAGTCTTCTGTGGACGCCCTTTTTCTGCGTGACATCATCAGCGGGCTGGTAAAAAGCGTCATGTTCGGCGTAACCATCACCGCCGTAGGCTGCCACGAAGGGCTGGCGACCGGAGCGGGGCCGGAACAGGTAGGCCGTTCGACTACCCGCGCGGTGGTCATGTCGATTTTTCTTGTGGTGCTGGTGGATCTGATATTTACGGCGCTGTTCTTTTTCGTCAGCGATTAATATGGCCAGAATAGAAAAAACCATTGTGGAAGAGCGCGACGATAATCTGCCGTCAGAGGCCATGATTTCGCTGCGCGATCTGCGCGTCAGTTACGGAGACCGCGAAATTCTGCACGGCGTGAGCTTCGACGTGATGCGCGGCGAGACCATGGTGATTCTCGGCGGCTCCGGCTCCGGCAAGAGCACTTTGCTGCGCACCCTGGTGGGCCTTGAGAAACCCAGCTCCGGTAAGATCATTTTGCGCGGCAAAGATTTATCCGTCGCCACCATCGAAGAAATGGACGATATTCGCCGCAAGCTGGGAATGTCTTTCCAGGGCAGCGCGCTGTTCGGCTCCATGACCGTGGGCGAGAATGTGGCCCTGCCGCTGCGGGAACACACCAAGCTGGAAGACTCCACCATTGAAATCATGCTGCGCCTGAAGTTGGAACAGGTCGGTCTGGCGGGCTTCGAAGATTACAAACCCTCGGAGTTGAGCGGCGGCATGAAGAAACGCGCGGCCGTAGCACGCGCGCTGGCCATGGACCCGGAGATTTTGTTTTTTGATGAACCCTCCGCGGGTCTCGACCCCATCATTGCCGCCGGCATTGACCAGCTGATTCTGGAATTGAAGCGCGCTTTCCGACATGACCATCATCGTGGTCACTCATGAGCTGGCCAGCGCCTTTTTGATTGCCGACCGCATGGTGCTCATCGATAAAGGCAACGTCGTGGCCATCGGCACCGTGGACGAAATGCGCAACAGTACGCAGCCCCGGTTGCGCCAGTTTCTCGATCGCGTGGCCGAACCCGAAGTGGCCCGCGAAATGGATTATCTGCAGATGTTGACCAAACAGTCGGGCCGCGGCCGCGGATCGACTGACAAGAGGAGTGCCTGATGGAGTCAAGACGGGAACAAGCACTGGTGGGATTATTCGTGATCGTGGCGGCAGCCGTGCTGGTGGCCACGGTGTTCGGCATCACCGGCGCTTTTGGACGCACGGCGAAAACTTTTCACGCGTACTTTCCGTTTGCCGGCGGGCTGGAGCCTGGCTCCCAGGTACGCTACGCCGGGCGGGCCGAAGGTTGGCCGCGTCGAGAAAGTGCGCATTGATCCGCAAAATCCCGCAAGCATCGAGCTGACTCTCAGCGTGCAATCCGATTTGCCGGTGAAGACCGACAGTCACGTGCGCATCATGAGCATGAGTCCGCTCGGCGACAATCACCTGGAAATCGTTCCGGGGACGCCGCAGGCGGCGTTGGCCAAAGATGGCGCGACCCTGACCGCCGACAAATACCTGGACTTGAACGCCATCACCGAGCGCATCAATGACATCGCGCCGGAAGCGCAGCAACTCCTGCACACCTTCAATGAGCGCGCCACGGAATTGAAAGTAACCATTGAACGCGTGAACGATTTGTTGAACGCTCAGAACCGCGCGAACCTCGCCGGTACGCTCGCCCAGACCCACCAGATGCTGGCAGAGGACCGTCCGCATCGTGAAGTCCGCGCTAGGCCACGTGAATACCGCCAGCGAAAAGATTGGCCCGCTGCTCGACGACCTGAAGAAAACCTCCGCGGAAGCCAACAAAACTTTGGAGCATGTGGACGGCATGATCGGCGAAAATCGCGAAGACGTACACAAAGCCGTGCTGGAGTTGCGCAAATCCCTCAACAACGTGACCTCGCTGACGGGGCGCCTCGACAACACCCTGGACGTTAACTCTGAAAATATCGACGAGCTGCTCGAAAACCTCCGGCACGTCAGTCAGAACTTGAAGGAATTTACGGACACCATCAAGACCAAGCCCTATACATTGATCAGGTCCAGCAGTCCTAAGGAACACAAGACAGGTGAGCCGCGATGAGCGCCGGAGCAAAAGGAATGAATGACAAAACCTCGCAAGGTGATCGAAGCAGTATTTTCGTGAGCGCGGGAAAATTGCCGCAGCAGCGCTCGTCACCGTCGCGTTCACATTGGCGGCCGGCTGTGGCGCGGCGCGGCCCATGCAGTATTACCAGCTGTCCGTGCCCACCGGTCTGGCTCAAGCCGAGCCGAACGCCTCGGGAGTTGCGCTGGCGCTCGGACCCCTGGTCGCCTCGCATCTGTACCGCGAAGACCGCATCGTCTACGGCTCCGGCGCCGAGCAGATGGGCACCTACGAATATCAACGCTGGACGGAGCCCCCGGCGGAAATGATTCAGGAAGTGTTGCTGCGCGAACTGCGCGCCTCCGGACGCTACAAGGAAGTTACGCCGCAGCGCAGCAGCGGCCACACCGACTATGTGCTGCGCGGCCACCTTTACGATTTTAAAGAAGTGTCGGGCAGCCCGGTGATCGCGCGCGTCACAGCAGAGTGGGAACTTTACGATGTGAAGTCTGGCGCAACGGTTTGGACCCACCACTATGGGCACGACGAACCGGTGAGCGGCAAGGATGTTCCGGCTATGGTCGCGGCGCTGAATCAGAATGTGCAAAAGGCCGTCGGGGAATTGAAGGCTGGGTTAGACCAATACTTCGCAAGCGTTGCGAGTAAGTAGCCTGGAAATCGAAGCGCAACCGTCCTACGCGTGCGGTGCGCTGGGGGTAACGCCTGTCGGCACGACCCTGGTTTCCGTACGGCCCGGCACGATGCTTTTCACGATTACGTAAAGCACCGGAATAAAAAGCAGATTGAGAGTAGTGGCGGCGATCATTCCGCCGAACACAGTGGTACCCACTGAAATGCGGCCTGCGCGACCTGCGCCCTGGGCCAGCACCAGCGGCAGCACTCCCAAAATAAAAGCGAACGAAGTCATCAGAATTGGCCGCAACCGGATGCGCGCGGATTCTACCGCGGCATCAATAATGGACATTCCTTGCGCACGCAGTTGCTCGGCGAACTCCACAATCAAAATGGCGTTCTTGCTCGCCAGGCCGATCAGCATCACCAGTCCGATCTGGCAATACACATCGTTTTGCAATCCGCGCAGCGCTTGCGAGCCAATGGCCCCGAGCAACGCGATGGGCACGGCCAGCAGCACGATGAAGGGCAAGACGAAACTTTCGTATTGTGCTGCCAGCGTCAGATAAACCACCACGATGCCCAGGCCGAAAAGAATCGCGGCTTTTCCGCCCGATTGTAATTCTTCCAGCGACAGGCCGCTCCATTCGAACGTCATGCCATTGGGCAGAACTTTTTTGGCCAGCGCTTCCATGTCGGCGATGCCATCGCCGGAGCTGCGCCCCGGCGCAGCCGAGCCGTTGATTTCCGCGGAACGAAACAAATTGTAATGGCTGATGACCTGCGGATTGGCGGTCTGCTCCACGGTGACAATGTCGTCGAGCGGGATCATCTTGCCGTTGTCGGAGCGCAGATAATATTGGGCAATATCTTTGGCGTTCGAACGGAAGCGCCCTTCCGCCTGGATGTACACGCGATACGAGCGATTGTTGAAATCGAAATCGTTTACGTAAACCGAGCCCATGTACACCTGCAACGCGTTGGTCACCTGGCTCAGCGGCACCTGCAGGCTCTTGGCTTTTTCGCGGTCGATGCGCACCAGGTATTGCGGGTCGTTGGCGGTGAAACTGGTGAACAAGCCCGTCAGCTCTTTGCTGGAATTCCCCTGCGCGGTCAGTTGATTCGCGGTGTTGGCGATGTCCTGCAGCGAATTGCGGCCCAGATCTTCCAGTTCGAATTGGAAGCCGCCAAACTGCCCGAGGCCTTGGACCGCCGGTGGATTAAAGGGAATCACCAAAGCGCCCGACACGCCGAAAAGCATCGGTCTTAAGCGCTGAATAATGGCCTCTGAGCTGTGCTGCAAGCCCTTGCGTTCTTTGAACGAGCGGAGATTGGCAAAGACCATGGCGCGATTTGGCGCGCTGCCGGAAAAGCTGAATCCCACCACGGAAAAAACGCCATCAACGTCGTGTTCCTGGGCCAGGACTTTTTCCAGCTGAGCGCAGACTTTTTGCGTGTATTCGAGCGACGCTCCCTGCGGAGCCTGCACGATGACAATGACGTAGCCCTCGTCGTCTTCAGGAATAAATCCGCGCGGAACGATCTGGTAAACCCAATACGTCAGGCCTAGCAGGGCCAAAAAGACCAGAACGGCGGCGAAACGCCAGCCGATTGCGAAGCGCACCAGCTTGCTGTAGGCGTTGGTCCCCGCTTCCACTACGCGGTTGAACGCCCTGAAGATGCGGCCTTGGGTGCGCTCGCGGTGGTGGCCTAACAGAATCGCCGACAGCGCAGGCGTGAGCGTCAGCGCATTGAAGGCGGAGATGACCACGGAAAAGGCGATGGTCAGCGCGAATTGGCGGAACAAAATTCCGGTGGTTCCGGGGAAGAACGCCACCGGCACGAATACGGCGACCAATACCAGCGATGTCGCGACGACCGCGCCTGCCACTTCTTTCATGGCCACGGAAGCGGCGTTGTGCGGCTCGGTGATCCCCTCGGCAATGTGGCGTTCCACGTTTTCAATGACGATGATGGCGTCGTCTACAACCAGGCCGGTCGCCAGAGTGATGCCGAATAAAGTCAGCGTATTGATGGAAAATCCAAAAATATTTACGAAAATAAATGCGCCCACCAGTGAAACCGGAATGGTGATGGCGGGAATCAGGGTGCTGCGCCAGTCCTGCAGGAACACGTAGATGACAAAAATGACCAGCAGAACAGCCTGCAGCAGGGTGATCAGCACGTCGCGAATGGATTCGCCGATGACCGTAGTGGTATCGAAAGCCACGGCGTATTTCAGGCCCGGTGGAAAAGTTTTCGAAAGGCGGAGCAGTTCAGCTTTGCCCAGCCGGTCCACATCGAGCGCGTTGGCTCCTGGCAGTTGGGTGATGGCCAGTCCGACTGCCTGATGTCCGTTGAACGTCAGTATCGAGCCGTAGTCTTCGGCGCCCAGTTCCGCGCGGCCCACGTCTTTCAGCCTGACCAGCGTTCCGTTCGCGCCGGTCTTCAGAATAATATTTTCAAACTCCGAAGGTTCTGTCAGCCGTCCGATGGCGCGAACGCTGATTTGAAAGGCTTGCCCTTCCGGGATGGGCTGCTGGCCTACCTGGCCGGCGGCAACTTGCACGTTTTGTTCCTGCAGTGCGGCGAGGACGGTGGTGGCGGTCAAACCGCGCTGCGCCATGCGCCCGGGATCCAGCCACAAGCGCATGGCGTATTTGCGCTCGCCGAAAATGACCACGTCGCCCACGCCGGGGACGCGCTTGATGGCATCTTTTACGTAGATGTCCAGGTAATTGCTTAGAAAAAGGCTGTCGTACGACGAGTCCTCCGAATACACGCCCGCGGCAAAAACGAATCCGCCCAACTGCTTGGTAATGATGACACCAGTGTTTTTTACTTCGTTGGGCAGGCGGCCGAGCGCCTGGTTTACGCGATTTTGCACGTCCACGGCAGCCAGATCCACGTTGCGGGAAACGTCGAACGTCACGGAAACCTGGCTGCTGCCGTCATTTCCGCTGGTGGAGGTGATGTATTTCATGCCCTGCACGCCGTTGATGGCCTGCTCCAACGGGATGGTGACCGCAGACTCCACGGTTTGCGCATTGGCGCCAATGTAGCCGCTGCTGACCACCACTTGCGGAGGCGCGAGGTTCGGAAATTGCGCGATGGGCAGGGAAGGAATGGAAATCGCGCCGCCCAGAATAATCATCAGGGCGCAAACCGTGGAAAAAACCGGACGCTGGATGAAAAAATCAACAAACAAGAGTAGCGTCCGCCTTGTGGGGAATATCGCAGGGGAAATTCATGATCGCTCGCGCTGCTAGCGCGTGGCCCCCTTGGCGGGGCTATCGGCAGCGGGTGCCGCTTCAGCGTTCTGAATCGTTTCCGCCACGGGCATGCCGTCCTGCAAAAATTGCGTGCCGGAAACAATCAGGTGGTCGCCGGCTTTCAAGCCGTCGAGAACCACATAATCGTTGCCGACGGTGTCTCCCACTTTCAAACCTTTTTGCCGCGCCACGGTCTTGCCGCCGTCTTTCTCAGCCACGAATGCGAAGAAGCGGCCGTTGATGCGCGACACCGAGAGCACCGGCACTACCGGTCCCTGATGCTTGCTCCAGATGACTTGCGCGCGCATCTGCTGCGAAACACGTAGCGCACCTTTGGCGTTTTCGATTCCGGCTTTGGCGAGGACCGTCTGCGTGTCAGGGTCAACCTGAGGAGAAACAAAAGTAATGCGCGCATCGCTGACCGCTTTGCCGGAGTCATCCAATAAGTGCACCTGCAAACCGGGCTTCACGTCGCGGCCGCGCTCGGCCGGAACATAAATATAAGCTTCCAGCGATCCGGGTTCGTCCACCGTAGTTAACAGCGTCGTGACACCGACACGATCGCCTTCGCGAACTGGAATGTCTCCTACGATTCCTGACATGGGCGCGGACACCCGGTAGTAACGCAATTCCACCTGCTGCTGGCTCACCTGCTCGGAAAGCGATTTCAGCTGGGCTACCGCGGCATCATAAGCAGCCTGCGCGTTGTCCAACTCCTGCTTGGCCACGACCCCGGCTTCCACCAGTTGGCGCACGCGGTCGAGTTGCGTTTTCGCATTGCGCAGATTGGCTTCCTGCGCGGCACGGCTGCCCTCCTGGCTGCTTACCATAGCCTGCTGCTTCAGCGGATCAATCTGCAGGAGCGCTTGCCCGGGCTTCACGTAGTCGCCGGACTTCACGAAAATTTTGGTGATCTGCCCTTCCACCTGCGGATTGATGGTGGCGGAATGGCGCGACTTTAAAATCGCGAGGTATTCGCTGCTGTCTGCGATCTCCTGCTGGTGCACCAGCTGCACCTGCACCGGCATGGCCTGCTTAGCTGGGCCCGCGCCAGGGGCGGCCGGCTTCTTTTCGCAAGCGCCGGCAAACGCCACCAGCATCGCCGCGCACAGAAATATAAGTTTTCGTGTAGATATGGCGTCAGGACTGCTACCGGACATGATTGTGGTGTTTCTCCGTCGGAACGTGCTTGAAATTTTACGACAGGGTGTGGCCATTGCCTACGGTATTCGTCTGTTTTATTAGACGCCGGAGAGAAATCTTCGTTACTTCTAATATTTAAGTTCCGCTTGAGGAGTTTAGTAGAAATCGCGGGAGTTGATGCGTTTGCTGGAAAGGCCCAGTTGCAGCACGTCCATTTGTTCCGGGCGGTCGAATACTTTTCCGGGGAAAAACCTCTTCATCAGCACCCGCACGCCGCCGAACGCCACGCCAAAAACGATGGCCACGAGCATGAATGCTCCGGTGGCCGTGATAATTTTCACCAGGACTGATGTTATCGGCGGGTCAGTGATGGTGTGCGTCGGTTCGTTCCAGGTTACTTGTGTTTCGTAGTTGACGGCCTCGCGTACGCGCGAAGCGTAGCTTGCCGAAGTTGGCGACAACACGATGGCCAGCAGCGATCCCTTGCGCTCGATGGACGCGCCTTGTTGTTTTGCCGCCGCAGGCAGCGCCTGGTCCAGATGCTTCCAGTGCAAACCTGCAAGCTGCGGCGTGGGGTACTCGATCAGCAGCAGAACCGCCTCGTCTCGCGAAGTCCGGTAGCGCGCGAACATGGCTTCGGCTCCGGAATTGAAGCCTGCCGAGTCTGCGATCACTGCATACTCAGGGCGTCCGAGATTTGCCAGTGCCGCGCGAAAAGCGGCCGGGCCTAACGAATACAGTTCCGTTCGCGCGACGCGATCTCGCTCCGGCAAGTAATTCGGTATTGGTGGCGGCGGAGTTTTGTCAGCCCGCATACCTATCTGCTTCATCAGCGAATCCTGATCGGCTTGCGGCAGAGAGCTCGCGTCATCCACCACCAGCACCAAGTTTCCGATCCGCAGAGCCCGGTGGGCAATAGCGACACTAGCGCCGGGTTCGGCGCCTGCGGCAGCTTGAGGCCCCAGGAGGTAGGTGTAGCTTTCGTAGGCTCCGCTGGAGTCGTGGAAGCGGTAGAGAGTCGCCGTCACTCTCGCTGAACCGTTCGAATAGCTTCGCGCCTCGGTGCCTTCCAACGCCGATTCGGCGAATATTTCCCTGGCTTCCGCCGAGGTCGTGGATGGTTGCGCTGCGCCGCTCACCGTCCAGGAACCGAACCGCGCTGGCAGAATATTTTGTGCACGCAGGGAAGGGGCCATCAGGAGAAGAGTGAGCACCAACCAGCCGGGCGTTTTGAAAGCGTTCATGAGGGTATTAAGGTAGATGCAGCAAGCTTACTGTACGTTTCTTGATTATTCGAGTTTGACGCTGGCGCGGCGGGCGGCTTTTGTCGCGTTGGCCGGGCTCGTGGTGCTGGGTGGCATGTTCAGCGTCACGCTGTTCAGGCTTTGCAGGTAGCTCGCGACTCCCTGGTACAGGCCTTCGGCGACGCGCTGGCGATGCTCGGGTTTTTTAAGCAACTGCTCGTCCGCCGGGTTGCTGAGGAACGAAATCTCCGTGAGGATCGAAGGCATGTCCGCGCCGATCAGCACTACGAAAGGCGCCTTGCGCACGCCGCGATTCTTGACAGGTTTGGCAGTCTTTTGTACGCGGGTAGCCAGAGAATTCTGAATGTCCTCCGCGAATTCTTTGGACTCATCAATCTTTTCGTTGCGCGCAATTTTCTTGATTAAATCTTCCAGATCGTGAATGCCCACGTTCGAAACTGCGTTTTCACGCGCCGCGACTTCCATGGCTTCGGGCGAGCCCTTCAGATTCAGGTAATAAGTTTCGATGCCACGCGCGCCGTGGTCCTGGCTGGAGTTGGCGTGTATAGAAATAAACAGGTCCGCGTGCGCTTCATTGGCGATGGCGGTGCGTTCTTCCAGAGGAATGAACGAATCATCCGCGCGAGTGAACACCACATCCGCGCCGGGCAGCCGCTGCTTGATAATTTTTCCCAGACGCAGCGCCACATCCAGGCACAAGTCTTTTTCCATCAGGCCCGTGGGGCCGATGGTGCCGGTGTCGTGTCCGCCGTGGCCCGCGTCGATAACGATGCGGCCGATCTTGAGTCCCAGAGCGCGGGTCAGTGTGGAGTGCCCGTCACGCGTTGGCTGAGGAGGGGCAGCGGGTGGATCGAAATCGGACTTGGCGGCGGCCTTGGAATTTTTCGAAGGTGACGCGGCCGAAGCGGTCACGACAGGTTGTAGGCCCGGCAACGAATCCGGCTTGGCATTGACCGTCTCGACCGTTGGCTCGTCAAGACCAACCGGGCTTTCCATGACGGCGCGTTTCATGTCGGAGTTATGGCTGGATCTGGCGATTTTTGCCGCCGAGGCTGGCAGTGGCTTTCGAAACAAATCTATCAATAGCTGCGGAGGATTGTCCGACGTCGAGACGCCGTATTCTTTGACGCGGTCCACGTCCAGTACCACGCGCACAGTATGGTTCTGATTCTGGGCAGTGCGCACCGCGGTGAGAATTTCGCCATCGACCTGTACGCTCTCACGCGCCACTTCCAGTGGGATGCGTGTGTCGCGCAGGTCAAAAAAGATGCGGTCAGGATGGGCCAATCGTCCCGACGAATACTGCACCACGCTCTCAAGGTCAATGGTCACGCGTGCAGAATCTTCGGTCGCGCTGGCGCGGATGCGGCGAACCCGGGGAATTCCTCGCGCGGATCCGCTGGCGGTGCTCAGCGCCGGCAGATCGGATGCGCCGGCATCCGCCGGCAACCCCGCTCCAATAGCCGGCGAATTAAGTGAAGCTGCCACCGGCGCAGCAGGCTTCGCGCCATTTTGCAGCAAGGCCAATTCGGCGATGCCCTCCTGGGCTTCGCGCTTGCGTGACGAGCGCGGATAACGCTTCAAAAAATCCTGATAAGTCTGGACAGCGCCGGAATAATCCGCCAGTTGATCGCGCTGAATTTTCGCGCAGGCCAGCATGGCGTCGGAGCCCAGGTGGCTGGTGGGATATTCGTGCAATAAAAAACGGTAAGCGTCCACCGCCGCCTGGTAGTAAGTGCGGCCAAAATGTTCGCCCATCTCGCTGTTTAGCTGGGCAATGGCCAGCAGCGCGTCGGGAACTTCGCTGGCGCGCGGAGTGATCAGATACACGCGGCGATAGCTGGTGACCACCTGGCGATAGTCGGCGAGCGTGCGCTTGGCGGCGGGCTTGATGTTCAGGGCCTCGCGCTGCTGCTCGGCGCGTTCGAATTGCGCGGCAGCCTGGCGTTTTACGGTGGCGGTTGGTTCCGCGGCGAGCGGCGGCAGAGGGCGTTAAAAACGAGAACCACGCAGAACAGCAAGACAAAAACATGGCGAAACGCGGGCGAATGTCTTGGCGGACACTAGGAGCAGCCGTTTAGCATCTGGCCCTGCATTTTTTATTCGATCTGCGCGTCGCGATTGCCGGCGAACCACCACTCACCCAAAAACTCTACGTCTACTCGTTGCTGAAAATCGTTCTACCACTTAAATCCATGTCGCGGTGAATCGGCCGAGGCCGAAACAGCACCGCATCCGCCAGGCGACCGGAGCCCGGCTGGTTAGTAGGCGCTCTGAACTTTCTGCACGTAGTTGCGGGTTTCCGCGGAAAGACGGAATCCCATGCGCCCGGTCTACCGCGCCCTTCACCTGCATTGTACGCCGCCAAAGCCATGTCCAGATTGCCATTGTAGCGGTCCAGCAGCGTCTTCAAATAATGAACCCCGCCGTCAATATTCTGTTGCGGGTTAAAAACGTCATTCACGCCGAATCGGCGGGCCGTCGTGGGAATCAGCTGCATGAGGCCGCCTGCGCCCTTGTTCGATAAGCGCGATGGGATTCCAGTTGGACTCCGTCTGGATCACCGCGCGAATCAAAGCCGGATCGACGCGGTGACGGTCGGCTGCTTCGCGCACAAGTTTCTCCACTCCATCACGGTCCATGGTCACTGCCGGGTGCGTACGCCCCGCAAAAGGCGCCTCGCGGGGCAGGTAGATATTTTTGTGTTTGGCTGCGGTTAAGGCCAGCGTCACTGGCGGCTCGGCGTTGATAAACAGGCGCCGGCCATCCAAATCAATGCTGCTGGCGATCTGCGCCTGTGAGGGCACGGCCAGCAAGCCCAGCGCTCCTAAAACGAGAGCTGCCGAAAGTGCGTTGCGCTTGAGCATGTGTGTGCCTGGGGAAGGCATTGAATACCTGGTGAATCGTATAGTCGGTGAACGCGACAAGCCATAGAACCACAGTACTTGTCTCAACTACGAGGGACGCGGAGCGCCCGGTGCCAAACACACCGAGTCGGAGAGCCCACGGACCCTCTTCCAGCGCTGCGCGATTATAGCAACGGCTCAAGCAGAGACAGGTATGCCCTGCAGGGCACTTTTCAGCGCCGCTGTGTCTTTACCGCCAGCCTCCGCCAGGTCTGGCCGGCCGCCGCCCGAGCCGCCCACCTGCTTGGCGAGGGCTTGTATCAGCTTGCCGGCGTGGACTTTCGACGTAAGGTCTTTGGTGACCGCCACGATGAGCGCGACTTTTTCGCCGTCGGGCATGCCCAGCGCGATGACGCCGGAGCCCAGCTTTTGCCGCAAGCTATCTACCAGTTGGCGCAGCCCGTCGCGGTCCACGTTGGCCACTTCGGCGGCAATCACCTTCACGCCTTTAATAAGCTGAACGCCCGCGGCCAGCTCGTCCAGTTGGCTGAGCGCGCCTTTACGTTTTTGCGACTCCAGTTCTTTCTCCAACTGCTTGGCGGTATGCGACAGTTTTTCTACCGTGGCGAGAATCGCGTCTTCGCCGACATTCAACTGCGCCGCGAGTTGGCTCAGGATACGCGCCTGGTTTTGGTAATGCTCCAGCGCGCCGGTGCCGGTGACGGCTTCGATGCGGCGAACGCCCGCGGCCACCGATTGTTCGCTGACAATTTTCAGCACCCCGACGTCGCCGATGCGGTGCACGTGCGTGCCGCCGCAAAGCTCCTTGCTGTAAAAGCCACGCGGCGCGTGGGGATCGGGAATCGTCACTACCCGCACATTATGCTCCGGATACTTATCGCCAAAAAAAGCCAGCGCGCCGGAAGCCAGCGCGTCTTCCAGCGAAGTGACATTGGTTTCCACGGCGCAGTTGACGCGAATCTCTTCGTTGACCTGCTGCTCGATGTCCCGTAACTCCTGCGGATCGACCGGCGCGAAGTGCGAGAAATCGAAACGCAACCGTTCCGGCGAATTGAGCGAGCCAGCCTGTTTCACGTGCGTCCCCAGCGCGTTGCGCAGCGCGGCGTTGATCAGGTGCGTGCCGCTGTGATTGCGCATGATGCGCGAACGGCGTTCGGCATCGGCCACCACGCCGATGCGATCTCCAACGTGCAACGTTTCTTTGGCGGTGACGCGATGCGCGACTAGTCCCGCCACCGGATAAAACGCGCCGCTCACATCCGCAAGGCGCTGCGAAAGGGAATTATCGTAGAAGCCTCCGGTGTCGGCCATCTGGCCGCCGGACTCCGCGTAAATCGCGGTGCGGTCCAGGACCACTTCGCCGCTTTCGCCTGGCTTGAGTTCGTTCACCGGGCCGTTTTTTGTGATGATCGCTTCGATGAGGCAGTCCTTCGCGGTGGTGCCGAAATAAAATCCCGGCTCGGTCTTGAAAGTCTCGGCAATTTTCGCGTACGCCGGATTCGCGGATTCTTTTGCCGCTCCTTTCCAGGACGCCCGCGCGCGTGTGCGCTGCTCCTGCATGGCGCGTTCGAACTCCGGCCACTCCACAGCGATGCCCGCGTCGCGCGCGACGTCTTCAATGAAGTCGCGCGGCAAACCGTAGGTGTCGTACAGCATGAATGCTTTTTCGCCAGAAAGCGGTCCGGCGTTTGCGACTCCACCCGCTCCCGTGCCGCTCGTGCCGGCGATATTCGCGCGAATTTCTTTAGTCCCACAGTAATAGTGCGAGAGAAGCGCTGTTCTTCGCCGAGCAGCACCTGTCGCACGCGATCGAAATTATCTTTCAGCTCCGGATACGCGCCGCCCATCTCGTGCAGTCACCGCATCCGCCATGGCCGGCAGCACCGTGTTCGATGTGCCGTTGTTGGCTTGCAACAAGTTTGCGTGGCGCAGCGCTCGGCGAATAATCTTGCGCAATACGTAGCCGCGCCCCTCGTTGCTAGGAATGACTCCGTCGGAGACCAGAAAAGTAGCGGCCCGCGCGTGATCAGCGATGATGCGCAGTGAGGCGTCGGACCCGGCAGCTTGTCCATGCCGCGTGCCGGTCAGTTCCGAGGCCCGTTCGATCAGCGGCAAAAATAAATCCGTGTCGAAGTTACTGAGCTTGCCCTGAATCACCGCGGCGAGCCGCTCGAGTCCCGCGCCCGTATCAATGGATGGTTTAGGCAGCGGGGTCACTGCGCCGGAGGCGTCACGATTAAACTGCATGAAAACCAGATTCCAGATTTCCACGTAGCGGCCGCAGTCGCAGGGAAACTGGCAGTCGGCGTGGCCTTCATCGGAGGCAATCGCGCCCATGTCATAGTGAATTTCACTGCACGGACCGCAGGGCCCGGTGTCCCCCATGGCCCAGAAATTTTCTTTCAGTCCCGGGATGGGAACGATGCGTGCGGCCGGCACGTTCTGCTCCAGCCACAAGCTTTTGCGCTTCTTCATCCACGCCGAGGCTGTTGCCGGGCGCGACCTCCGCGCCACCGAAAACGGTCACATACAATTTTTCTTTGTCGAGTCCAAACCAGTTCGGCGAGGTGACCAGGTCCCAGGCGAAGGCAATCGCTCCTTTCTTGAAATAATCGCCGAAGGAAAAATTGCCCATCATTTCAAAAAAAGTGTGGTGCCGCTTGGTGAAGCCCACGTTTTCCAGGTCGTTGTGCTTGCCGCCGGCGCGCACACATTTCTGTGCCGTAGTTGCGCGCTTGTAGTCGCGCTGCTCCAGGCCAAGAAGCGCGTCCTTAAACTGGTTCATTCCCGCATTGGTGAAAAGCAGAGTAGGGTCGCCGTGGGGCACCAGCGAACTGCTGCGCACGATGCGGTGGCCGTTGCTTTCGAAATATTTCAGAAACATGGCGCGAATTTCGTTGCCAGTCACGTAAGCCTCAGTTTCGTCGGGAAAGCGTCAAAACATTATCGCAGAGGTGTAAAGAGGCACCAAGAGAGCGGCGCTAGAGCCGCGCGCCATGCCTTAGGCAGATTCCTCATCCGCGGCGTTTTCGATCGCCGGCACGTCCTCACGCGTCACCGCGCGCAATTCGTTGCGCACGATATCGGAAGGGAAGCCGGCGCGCAGCAAGCTGCGGAACAGCGACGCAATCTTGCGGTCGTTGATTTCCCCGCGAAACAATTTCAGTTTGCGCTCGATGCGTTGGCGTACCACCGCGCGTTCGTCGGTTTCCTTCGCGGACTCTTCCAGCGCCGTATCAATGTGCCGGTCAGGAATGCCCCGCGCGCGCAGTTCCCGCGCAATGCGAAACTTCCCCTGCTTGCGGATTTCAGCCCGCTGGCGGGTAAATTGTTTGGCGTAACGCGCGTCATCAATCATGCCCTGGCGCTTCAGCCGCTCGATGACCGATTTCACCATGGCCTTGTCATCGCTGCGCCGTTCCAGCGACTTCTTCATTTCATGAACGGAGTGCGCCCGGCGCATCAACGCGCGCACAGCGCTCTCATACAGCTCAGGCTCCGATTCCAGCTTGCGTGGCGCGCGAAACATATCGGGAGCATAGAAGGTGCCGGGGTGGGAAGCAAGCACGCACCTCTCGGTCCCGCCGTAAATGCTTCGCCTCTTCCTCTTCCCGAATTGTTCGCGAGGAGGCCGCGAAGTTTGGGTGTACAATCCGTGCCACTTGATCTGGCATGGGTGATTTATGAGTACCGCACACAGTCCGAACGTCTGGGTTCCCGTATGCTGCGACCGCGTCATGCGTTACAACATGTTCGTTCCTAAAGATGGCTCGGCCTACGGCACAATGTTCTGCACCGTTTGCAGCAAGAACGTTTCGTTTGAGCTGGAATCGCTTCTGGACCTGAACGCGTACGGAGAAGGCGCTCGCGTACTCAGCATGTTGGGCTCGCCGAAGCCGCCAAAGACGGAGCGGCCGAAAGCCGCCGGCGAAGCCCGTCTTAAAGATCAGACTCTTTGATTTGAAATGCCAGGTTGTGTACGCGGGCTCGCCAATGATTGACGGGACCATCTCGCACTATCGCATTCTGGAGAAACTGGGCGCCGGCGGCATGGGTGTGGTCTACAAGGCTGTGGACACCCGCCTCGATCGCGTCGTCGCGCTGAAATTTCTGCCCGACAACATGGAGCAGGACGCCCAGGCGCTGGAGCGCTTTCGCCGCGAAGCCCACGCCGCCTCCGCCCTCAATCACGCCGGTATCTGCACCATTTATGACGTCGGTGAAGAAGCGCACCGCTCTTTCATCGCCATGGAATTCATTGATGGCGAAACGCTCAGTCAACACATTCATCGCCAGTCTCTTTCGCTCGAGCGCACCCTGGACCTCGGAATCCAGATCGCTGACGCTCTCGACGTGGCGCACACCCAGGGCATCATCCATCGCGACATCAAGCCTTCTAACATCTTTGTAACCAAACGAGGGCAAGCCAAGGTGCTTGATTTCGGATTGGCTAAGCTGTTGCCCAAGGAATTGCCCGCAAACGACCAGCCGGGTTCCGACAGTAAGCATGCGCAGGAGGCTCTGTCAGTTGTCGGCGTCATCAGCGGCACTCCCGCGTACATGTCGCCGGAACAAATCCGCGGCGACGATCTCGACCCGCGCACGGACATTTTTGCGCTTGGCCTGCTGCTCTATGAAATGGCCTCCGGCAACCAGGCCTTCGGCGGCAAGACCGGCGGAGTTATCATCGAATCCATCCTCACGCGTCCTCCCATTTCCATTCGAATCGCGCATCCCGAAATACCGCTGCGGCTGGAAGAAATTATCACTAAGTGCCTGCAGAAGGACCGGGACCTGCGCTATGCGAGCGCCGCAGCGGTGCGCTCGGATCTAGTACAGCTCAAGCGCGAAATGGATTCCGGCAATATTACGCAGACGCACACCGCGATACCTCTCCCAACTGCCGTTCCGGATGCCGGCGCTGTTCCGCGCACCAACAATTGGAAAAAAACAGCGATCGCTGCCGCCGCAATTCTTGCGGCGTTGATTGTTAGCGGGTGGTTCTACAATGCGCGCCGGGCTCACGCCTTGGGCCAGATGGACACCGTCGTACTCGCTGACTTCACCAACAAAACCGGCGACGCTATTTTCGACGACACCCTCCGCCAGGGCCTGGCTGCGCAACTGCAGCAATCTCCTTTTTTGAGCTTGGTCTCTGAGCAACGCATTCAGCAAACCCTGCGGCTGATGGGCCAGCCCTCTGACGCCAAACTCACACCCGCGATCATCGCCAATGTCTGCCAGCGCGTCGGCAGCAAGGCGTACCTCAGCGGCTCAATTTCCGCGCTGGGTACCGCGTATGTTATCGGGGTCAACGCGGTGAACTGCCAGACCGGCGACTCTCTCGCGCAGGAGCAGGTCACTGCCAGCGGAAAGGAAAACGTGTTGAAAGCTCTGGGCGAAGCTGCCACGTCACTGCGTGAAAAGCTTGGCGAGTCATTGAAAACCGTGGAGAAACTCGACACGCCCATTGAGCAGGCCACCACGCCGTCTCTTGAAGCCCTGCAGGCCTATAGCCTGGGCCGCAAAACCATGCAGGCCGGCGACTACACCGGGGCGCTCCCGCTCTTGAAACATTCTATCGAGCTCGATCCCAAATTTGCCATGGCCCACGCCATGCTGGGCACTTCGTACCACAATCTTGGCGAAAAGACGTTGTCAGCGCAGAGCACCCGCAAAGCTTACGAACAGCGTTCTCATGTAAGTGAATGGGAAAAGTTTTATATCGAATCGCACTACTATCACTTCGTCACCGGCGAAATGGAAAAAGCACGCCAGGCGTACGAGCTGTGGGCCCGCATCTATCCCCGCGAGCAGGTGCCGGCCACTAATCTGGGAATTATTTATCAGAGCCTCGGCCAGCACGAGAAATCGTTAAGTGAATTTCGTGAGGCCCTGAAAATCAGTTCCGCGGATAGTTTGAACGCCGGCAATCTGGTCAGCACGCTGATCCATTTGAATCGTCTCGACGAGGCCAGTGCCGCGGCGAGCGACGCTCTATCGAGAAATCTCGACTCCGCCGACCTGCGTTTATACCTCTATCAACTTGCGTTCCTCAAAAATGATTCACCCGGCATGGCGCAGCAGGTTTCCTGGGCGGCAGGCAAACCCGGAAAAGAAAACGTCATGCTCTACATGGAGGCAGACACCACCGCCTATTACGGCAAGCTGGCCAGCGCGAGGGATTTCTCACGGCAGGCCGCCGCCTCCGCGGGCCAGGCGGGCGAAAGGGAAATGGAAGCGGGCTGCGAAGCGGCCGCGGCCCTTCGCGAAGCTCTATACGGGAATACTTCGCAGGCGCGCCAACACGTTATCGGCACGCTCGCAAAATCCAATGGCCGCGACTCTCAGTACATCGCGGCGCTGGCGCTGGCCCTCACCGGAGATTCAGCCGGCGCCAAGGCCCTTGCCGATGATCTGGACGGCCGTTTCCCCGAAGACACGGTGGTCCGCTTTAACTATCTGCCGACGCTCCACGCGCAAATGGCTCTCAATTCTCCCGCAAATCCAGCTAAGGCCGTTGAGACACTGGCGCCCGCGTCGGCCTACGAGCTGGGGATTCCTGGCAACGCCACCTTCTGGACAAATCTTTATCCTGTATATATCCGCGGCGAAGCTTACCTGGCCGCCCACGAAGGCGCACAGGCAGCGGCGGAATTTAAGAAAATTGTAGATTGGCGCGGCGTGGTTGCCAGCGAACCCATCGGCGCGTTAGCGCATCTGGGGTTAGGCCGTGCCTACGCCCTCGCCGGCGACAAAACCAAATCCCGCGCGGCCTACGAAACGTTGTTCAAGTTGTGGAAAGACGCCGATGCAGACATCCCGGTTCTGCAGCAGGCCAAAGCGGAGTACGCGCACCTGTAGTAGCTGTATGCAAAGTACCTCTAGGCACAACAACCCCATACTGCAGTCCAGCGCTCGAATATTTCAACTGAGATTTTGAACGGCTTATTTGCGGGCGAAGCGCTCGAAGTCCGCCATCTGGCGTTCCATCTCTTCGCGCGCGGAGTCGGCGGCGGAGCGTACGCCTTGGATGCGGAGCTTGAATTCGTCGGCGTTGGAAGCGCGGAGCAGGGCTTCGTCCAGGGTGATGAGTTGCTTGGAGTAAAGATCGAAGAGCGATTGATCGAAAGTCTGCATGCCGTATTGGCTGGTGCCGGCGGCGATGGCGTCGCGAATCAGGCGCGTCTTGTCGGCATTGATGATGCAATCGCGGATGTAGCCGGTGGCGATCATGATTTCGACGGCGGGGACGCGGCCCTTGTCGTCGGCGCGGCGCACGAGTCGCTGGGAGATGACGGCTTTCAACGTGGCGGCCATTTGCAAGCGAATCTGTTTCTGCTCCGGCGGCGGAAAAACCGACGATGATACGCTGAATCGTTTCCGTGGCGTCCAGAGTGTGCAAAGTGGAGAGCACCAGGTGGCCGGTTTCGGCGGCCAGCAGGGCGGTGGAAATGGTTTCGAGGTCGCGCATTTCGCCGACCAGAATTACGTCGGGGTCCTGACGAAGAGCGGCGCGCAACGCGGTAGAGAAGTTCGCGGTGTCCACTTCCACTTCGCGCTGGTTGATGAAGCTGCGCTTGTCGCGATGCAGAAATTCGATGGGGTCTTCGATGGTGATCAGGTGATCGGAGCGGTTGGCGTTGATGCGGTCGATCATGGCGGCGAGGGTGGTGGACTTACCGGAACCGGTGGTGCCGGTGACCAGCACCAGCCCGCGCTGCTCTTCGCAGATGCGGCTTGACGACCGCAGGCAGATTGAATTCTTCGGTGGTGCGAATCTTGGTCGGAATAACGCGGAACACCATGCCGACGTTGCCGCGCTGCTGGAAAACGTTGACGCGGAAGCGGCCGAGGCCCGCGACGCCGTAAGCCATATCCAGTTCGGCGGTTTCTTTGAATTTCTGCTTCTGGCGGTTGGTCATCATGCTGAACGCCATGGAGAGCATTTCTTCCGGCGTGATGCGGGGCGACGTCGGTGAGCGGCGTGAGCACGCCGTCGACGCGGAGATAGGGGTGGTTGCCGACTTTGAGGTGCAAGTCGGAGGCTTTGCTTTCTACGGCGCGGCGTAGGAGGTCGTCGATGCTTAAGGCCATAGCGCTATTGACTCCGCAAGACTGCAGCTTATACCGGACACTAACATTCTGAGAACAGCGCAGCAAGAACACAAGCGCAGGTGGGTTACGCCTAGTTACCTGAGCCCGGTATAAGAAGGACACACTAAGCGGCCCAGGTCGGAAGTCGTTCAGACGCTAATTGGCTCGCGGAATCGCGCTCAAATCTGGACGCGTTTCAGGTAGAGGAAATCGTAGAGCAAGCCGCCGCGAAGCCTCCGGCCAGCGGTCCGACCCAGAAAACGCCGTGGTTGGCCCAGTGTGTGGCCGCCAGGGCCGGGCCGAAGGCCCGCGCAGGATTTAGAGCGCCACCGGTAAACGGCCCGGCGACCAGATGCCGAGCGCATAAATGAGGCCGATGCCGAAGCCAGCCACGGAGCGAAACGTTCCGCGGTCGTCCAGCATGGTGGCGAACACGACGAACACCAGGAAAAATGTGCCGGTGGCTTCCAGGCCATGCCCGCCCAGCGCGGAAAATCGCGCGCAAATTCCGGCGTGCCCAGAGCCACGGCGCGCCAGGTGTCGTCGGGAATGATGGCCTTCAGCAGAAATGCGGCTACGATGGCGCCGGCCAGCTGCGCGACCCAGTACAGGATGACATCGAGAGTGTTCAGGCGCTTGGTGACCCAGTAGCCGATGGTCACGGCGGGATTGAAGTGCCCGCCGGAAATGTGCCCGAGAGCGGAAATCATGACGGCGAGGGCGAGACCGTGCGCGAGTGCGACACCGATCAAGTCCGATATTCCGCCGGCGCCGTGCAGAAATTGGTCGGCGCAGATCGCGCCTTCGCCGAAGAAAACCAGAGCGAACGTGCCCAGGAATTCGGCGGTGAGCTTTTGCGCGTTGGTGTACATGCGCAATCCTCCGGGCCGAGAGTTGCGAGATATGGAACTAGCGCGACGGCGGGATACGCGGATGATTGTTAGCTTGAAGTGTATGGCGAAACTAGAAGAAGCGACACGCATGTTTCGTGACTGCGCGCCGCTCCGAAAAGTGCGGGCGCGTCTAGCGCGAAGCTGCGGCCACTGGACTGTTCACCGGGGTCAGCCAGTTGTGGCGGTCCGGTTTGGTGCCGCTGGTCAGGGCGAAAAATTCTTCCTGGAGCTTGCGGGTGATGGGGCCGGCTACGCCTTTGCCGACCTGGATGTGATCCACCGAGCGGATCGGCGTGACTTCGACGGCGGTGCCCACGAAGAAAACTTCGTCGACGATGTATAGCATTTCGCGGGGGATGACGGTTTCTTTCACCGGAATGCCGAGATCTTCGGCGATCTTGACGATGGTGTCGCGGGTGATGCCGGGCAGAATGCTGGTGGCCAGCGGCGGAGTGTAGAGCGTGCCATCGTGAACGAGGAACACGTTCATGCCGGAGCCTTCGCTGACGTGGCCGCCGGAATCGAGCGCGATGCCTTCGGCGTAGCCGTTGAAGGTGGCTTCCATGCGGATGAGCTGCGAGTTCATGTAATTTGCGGCGGCTTTGGACATCGCCGGCAGAGTGTTGGGTGCGATGCGCGTCCAGGAGCTGACGCCGATGTCGACGCCCTTGGTCAGCGCTTCGGGACCGAGGTAAGCGCCCCACGACCAGCAGGCCATGTACACTCGATCGGCGAATTCAGCGGGTTGACGCCAACTTCGCCGTAGCCGCGCAGAACGATCGGTTTCACGTAACAGGAATTCAGTTTGTTCAGGCGCACGAGTTCGGTGGCGGCGTTGCCGAATTCTTCGGCGGGAATGGCAAATCCATGCGATAAATTTTCGCGGAGTTGATCAGGCGCTCCATGTGTTCGCGAAGGCGAAAAATTGCGGGGCCCTGCTTGGTTTCGTAGCAGCGAATGCCTTCGAAAACGGCGGAGCCGTAGCTCACGACGTGGGAAAGGACGTGAAGTTGGGCGTCGTCCCAGTTGATCCATTTTCCGTTGTGCCAAATTTTTTCTGTCTTCTGAACCGGCATGACTGCTCCCTGTAAGTCGTAGAATCTCGCTAGAAATCCAGAATACGGTACGGCGTGGGGAGCGTCAATGAGAGTATCGCGGCTGCGGTCCAGGACAAGAACCAATATGGCGTGCGGCCCAGCACCGCGCCGATATTGATGGTCGATTAGTGATTCGGGATTGGCGGATTGTCGGGATTATCTTTAGCGAGGATTCGCGGGATGCTCAGCTTTTTCTGACCTGATGCATGGCGGCTTGGGACTCGGCGACGAGTCGGCCGGTGCGATTTTCGTAGACGCCGAGAATGAAGAAAGGAATGGCGGTGGCGGCGGCCCAGAGTTTGGCGTTGCGCGGAATTTTGGATTCGGGTTCCCAGCGGAAGAGTTGCGAGGAGACGAAGAAAGTGGTCGCCGCCCAGAAACAGAGCGCGACAACATCCAGCAGCAAGTGCGTGATGGGAATGGAAAAAAAGATGGCGCGCTGCAGGCCGCTCACCAGATAAGTGGCGGGAAGAAACACGCCGACGCGCTGCACCACGTCGGGAAGGGAGGGAAGCGGCATCGTCGCGCCGGAGAGAAAAATCAGCGGGAGCCAGATAAGTTGGTTGATGACCTGCGTTTCCTGCATGGTGTTGGTGACGCTGGCCACGACCAGGCCCAGCGAGGCGAAGGAAACGGTGCCGACGGTGACGAGAATGAAAACGGCGAGGAGATTGCCGAAATCCTGAACGTGGAAAAATAACCGCGCGAAGAGCATTTCGATAAAAACGGTGGGCAGCGTCAGGACGTAGTTGGCAACGATGCTGGAAGCCAGCATGTCGCTGGGGGTAACGGGCGTGACGTGGAAGCGGCGGAGGATGCCTTGTTCGCGGAACAGTGACCAGCGCGGCGCTGAGTCCCCAGAAGCTGCCCATGACCGTGAGAGCAACGACCGGGCCCAGAAGGTAGCGCACGCCTTCGGGAACGCCTTTGGCGAAGACGCCGGCGTAGAGAAAGAAAAAACCGAAGGGCATGATCACGCTGAAAAAGAAAAACATTTTGTTGCGCATGGTGAGCTGAATGCGCATGCGCGTGAGTGCGAGGAAGTTGCTCAATCGCGTAACCTCCTGCCGGTGAGTTCGATGAAGACGTCTTCGAGCGAGGGAGTGGCGATTTCGAGGCGAGATCGAGTTCATTGCCTTGGGCTTCGAGATGTTTCACCAGGGAGACGATGGCCTGCGGCGGGCGCTGGCAGTGCAAGATGTAGCTGTCGCTCGAGGATGCGGCATTCGGAGACGCCGTCGAGATTTTTCAGGACTTCCTGCGGCTCGGGGCGAGCCAGGCGGACTTCCAGGCGAGTTTTGTCGCCGGAGCGTTCTTTTAGTTCGCGCGGCGTGCCGAAGGCGATGACCTGTGCCGTGGTCGACGATGGCCACGCGATCGCAAAGGCGCTCGGCTTCCTCGATGTAGTGCGTGGTCATGACGATGGTTTTTTTCTCGCGGCGCAGTTCTTCGATGATGTCGTAGATTTCGCGGCGGACCTGCGGGTCGAGGCCGGCGGTGGGCTCGTCGAAGAAGAGCACTCGGGGGTCGTTGACGAGCGCCATGGCCAGGGCGAGGCGCTGTTTTTGGCCGCCGGAGAGCTGGCTGTAAAAGGTGTTGCGCTTTTCTTCGAGGCCGAAGCGCTTGAGGAGTTCTTCGGGACTGCGGTGGCGATCGATAAAAGCTGGCGAACAGCCGCAGGGCTTCGATGACGCGCAGTTTGTCGGGCAGGGAAGTGGCCTGGAGCGCGGCGCCGATTTCGTGTTTCAGTTCCTGTGGATTTTTCTGGGGATCGAGGCCACAGACCGAAACGCGCCCGGAGTCGGGAGTCCGCAGGCCTTCGAGGATTTCTACGGTGGAGGTTTTTCCGGCGCCGTTGGGGCCCAGGAGACCAAATACTTCGCCTTCCTCAACGTTGAAACTGACGCCTCGCACGGCTTCAACTTCGCCGTAGCGCTTGACGAGATTCTCAACCTGCAAAATCGAATTATTCATCTGCAAGAGTTATAGCACAGGTGCGGAATTCGCATCATTTCGGACCAGAAAGTGCGCTGGACGTCACGAGAAGTCCAGGACCGCGCAACAATTCGACGGTCTAGGACTTGGTGACGGCGGTATGGCGCTTCTTTGCGCGCTGTCTTGGCTTTGCTTTCTTGCTGCGAGATTTTCTGCGACGGATTTCCAGCATGCAGCGTTCAGTTTGACGCGGGATTCGATTAATTTCACGCCTTCGCTTTCGAGTAGTTTTTTCTGCAGCATGGCGTGGGGCCCGCGAATCAGGATTTTTCCGCGTTCGCCAACCACGCGATGCCAGGGAATGCCTTTGCCGATGGGGTGCCGGCCATAGCGCGTCCAGCCGTGCGCGCGCCGCCAGGCAGACGCAGGGCTTTAGCTAAGGCCCCATAGGTTAGAACCCTTCCGCGGGGAATTTGTTGCACCAGCTGGTAAACCGGATCCCAGGACATCTCGCGACGCTCCAAAAAAGTCGCGCTTATGCTAAGCCGGCGCGACGAACGAGAACAAGACAAAAATGTGGCAACGGGGTTTAACGAAGTGGAAGTGAAGACAGAAAGAAGTTCGCAGAAAGAGATCGCTGCGGTAAACGCTGATGAAACAAAACGAAAAATTTGATGAGCGATTCGAATACAAAGCATCTAATTTACAGTCAACTAATTGGATGCAAGTCCATTCGAGAATTGGACATCAAGTAGATTGACGCTGTAGTGGAAGTCGAATACACTACAGCTAATTGAGTGGTTCTGTGAGGTAACAGTCATGGCTTTTGTTCGCCGCAAAGGGAATACCTTTTACCTGGTGCACAATGTGCGCCACGGCGGAAAAGTGCAGCAATTGCATCTCGCGCGTTTGGGAAAGCGCGCGCGCATCACCGATGAGGTAGTTCGCGAAGTCTCCAAGAAACATCCCTTCATCGATCTAAACTGGCGCTCTCTGCGCGAGCAGTTGAACGGTCAGCTGGATCTCGTGCGATCCCGACTCCCCGGTAGTGCAAAACCTGGTATCCAACTTGCGGTCGATCAATCTGGATTTGGCGGATCTGTTTCCGCCGCTGTTCCGAATTTCTGAATCGCCCGCAGTGGCCCGGGAATTGCTCCTACAGTTGCGGCTCCTGCAGTCGACGCTTCAGGTCAAACTGGATCAGTTTGACCGGGGCGGCGTGCGATTCGGTAATGCGCCATCGCGGTTGCGTGGCGCAAGGAGGCGGTCATGAGCACAGGTACAAGCATTCTTCCGCTCGATCCGAGTAAACGAAGCACCGGGACGCTGGATTTCGAAACGTCGCTGCGCTCGAAAATCGTGGGCCAGGAGGAAGGCGTCCAGGCGCTGGTCGAGCTTTACCAGGTTTTCTGCGCAGGATTGAACTCTCCAGGCCGCCCGGTGGGCAATCTTTTGCTGCTGGGTCCCACGGGCTCCGGAAAGACGCGCATCGTGGAAGCTGCCGCGGAAATTTTGTTCGGCGACGCTCGCGCGATGATCAAGGTGGATTGCGCGGAATTTCAGCATTCGCATGAAATCGCCAAATTGATTGGCTCGCCTCCGGGATATTTGGGGCACCGCGAGACGCATCCGTTAATCACCCAGGAAGAGCTGGCGAAAAGCCACACGGAAAAATTGAAGCTTTCGTTCCTGCTATTTGACGAAATTGAAAAGGCCTCCGATTCGCTGTGGCAATTGCTGCTGGGCATGTTGGACAAGGCTACTTTGACGCTGGGCGATAACCGCAAAGTGGATTTGTCGCAAACGGTGATTTTTCTGACCTCCAACCTGGGCGGCGGCGAAATCACTGAAATGATGAATGGGGGCTTGGGTTTTGTGCAGCCCAAAGACAAGCCGATCAGCCGGCCTGGAGAAAAAGGTCGAGCGCACCGCGATGGAAGCGGCGCGGCGCAAGTTCTCTCCGGAATTCATGAATCGTCTCGACAAGATCGTGGTATTTCATCCCCTGCAGCGCGAGCAGCTTGAAGAAGTCTTGCAAATCGAGCTCGGCAACGTGCAGCGCCGCGTGCTGGAAACCGCCAAGGGCCAATTTCTCTTCCGCGTGACCGATGCCGGACGCGACTTCCTGCTGAAGGAAGGCACCGACCAGCGTTACGGAGCGCGGCATTTGAAACGCGCCATCGAACGCCACGTGGTTTATCCGCTGGCGAATTTGCTGGCCACGGAGCAGGTGCAGCTCGGAGATCTGGTGCGCATCGATTGGGATGGCGAGCACGACCTGCTGACTTTTGTTCGCGAAGGCGAAGGCGCGCTGGTGAATAGCGCGCCTCCGAGTTAGTCGCGCGAAGCGCCGCCGCGGAAGAAGTCCGTGACGGCAGATCGTGGACGCGCCTGCTGAAGTGGTGGTGGAAGCGAAGAAATCGCGGGCTGCTTTGCCGGCGGCGACTCCTGCGGCTGCGCCGCAAGGGCGCAAGAAAACCGGAACGGTAGCGGCTCAAACTACAGCACACGTCTTGTCGGATGGGTCATAAGCCGCGGTCAAATCTTCAGTAAACTGCCGAAATTTGTCGTGCAATGCCTGACACAAATGTTTCATTGCTCTCAATTTGCCCTCAGATGAAACAGTGTCTCAGCTCGTGAGACACCTCACATAAGTCGACAATCCGTATGTTGTTGAAAGTGCATGACCTTTGCTCTAGCAGCGAATCCTTCGATCTAGTTGGCACTCCCCATGCTCTATCTCAAACAAGCGTAAGGCAGTGAGACTTCGATCGTCTTCCACACCATGGCCGAGGCGAAGAAGGACTGGGGAAAATGAGAGCTGCAGTTCGACACCAACTTGATCCGTCCATTCGCAGCACGGATACCCGCGACTTCGAAAGCTTCGCTGCGTTCCAAGATTGTTGGCCAGGCAGAAGGCGTGCAGTCGCTGGTCGATATGTACCAGGTGTTTTGCGCGGGCTTGAACTCGCCGGGGCGCCCGGTCGGCAACCTTGCTGTTTCTTGGGCCGACGGGCTCGGGCAAAACGCGCATCGTGGAAGCCGCGGCGGAGATTTTGTTTGGCGATCCGCGCGCGATGATCAAAGTGGACTGCGCGGAATTTCAGCATTCGCACGAAATTGCGAAATTGATCGGCTCACCTCCGGGATATCTGGGACATCGCGAAACTCATCCGCTGATCACCCAGGAAGCGTTGGCCGCCAGCCACACAGACAAACTGAAATTGTCGTTCCTGCTGTTCGATGAAATTGAAAAAGCGTCCGACGCGCTTTGGCAATTGCTGCTGGGAATTTTGGATAAGGCGACGTTGACGCTGGGCGACAACCGCCGCGTGGATCTTTCGCAAACGGTGATTTTTCTGACTTCGAACCTGGGCGGCGGAGAAATCACCGAACTGATGAACGGCGGCATGGGATTTGTGCAGCCCGACCGATAAGCCCGCCGACCGGTTTGAACGAAAAAATCGAACGCACCGCTGTGGAAGCCGCGAGACGCAAGTTTTCGCCGGAATTCATGAACCGCCTCGACAAAGTGGTGGTGTTTCATCCGCTGAAGAAAGAACAACTCGAACAAGTGCTGGAAATTGAGCTTGAACAGGTACAGAAGCGCGTGCTGCAGACGGCCAAGGGACAGTTTTTGTTTCGTGTTACTGGCGCGGGCCGCGAATTCCTGCTGCAAGAAGGAACGGACCAGCGTTACGGCGCTCGGCACTTGAAGCGCTCCATCGAACGCCACGTCGTGTATCCTCTGGCGAATTTGCTGGCTACCGATCAGGTGCAACTGGGCGACCTGGTGTGCATCGATTGGAACAGCGAACAGAACCGCTTGACGTTCGTGCGCGAAGGCGAAAACCTGGCTATGCCAGCGCGAAGCCCGGAACCTGCTGCTGTCCCGCGTGCGCTGCCGGCACGCAATGGCAGATCCGCAGAAGCTCCTGCCGGTGGCGTTTGGACCGGAAGCAGTATGCCACGGATGGCTCGCTAAGCATTACTAATTAAAGTTATTTGACTCGCCCGGACGATATTTGCCGCGGGCTTTTGCTTTTAGGCCGTGAATGCAGTGAGCTAAGTCCGCGGCTTCGGAACGCGCCGGCGCTTGGTTCCATCGCAGGATCGGTTTGCGCGCGGCGCCAACTTCATCCAGGCGGCCGACGCGCGTGGTGTGAGGCGCGGTTTTTACGAGTCTGCGGATTGGTTGCCGCCTCGTGGGCGATGGACTTTCATCGCGTCGATGAACAGGTCGCACTCTTCTTTGGATTCCGATTCCGTCGGCTCGATCATCAACGCGCCGGGCACGATCAGCGGAAACGCCGTAGTGTATGGGTGGAAGCCGTAATCGATCAGACGCTTGGCGATGTCCATGGTATTTACGCCATTCTGTTTTTGCACGCGCGTCGCTGAAAACCACTTCATGCATGGATGGCAGGGAATAGGGCAATTCGAAAACGCCTTCGAGATTTTTGCGGATGTAAGTGGCGTTGAGGACGGCGTCCTCGGTGGCCTGCCGGATGCCGGGGCCGTAGGCAAGGATGTAAGCCAGCGCGCGGACGAGCACGCCAAAATTTCCTGCGAAAGCTTTTACGCGGCCAATGGATTCCGGGCGGTACGGCTTCGAGTGCGAGCCGCCCGCCTTCTTTTTCGATCAGCACTGGTGTCGGCCGAAAAGGCTCGAGGATTTTTTTCATGGCCACCGGGCCAGCGCCCGGGCCGCCGCCGCCATGCGGAGTGGAAAATGTTTTGTGCAGATTGAGGTGCATCACGTCCACGCCCATGTCGCCCGGCCGCGTGACGCCAGTCAGCGCGTTCATGTTCGCGCCGTCCATGTAGAGCAGCGCGCCTTGCTGGTGCAGGATGTCGGCAATTTCCGCGATGCGCGGCTCGAAGATGCCCAGCGTGGAAGGATTGGTGATCATCAGTGCGGCGACGTCTTCGGTCACCAGTTCGCGAAGTTTTTCGACGTCAATCTGGCCGTGGGATTCGGACTTGATGTTTTCGACCTGGTAGCCGGCAATCACGGCGGTAGCCGGATTTGTGCCGTGAGCGGAATCGGGAATCAAAACTTTTTTGCGTGGATTACCCTGCTTTTCCAGATAGGCGCGGATCAAAAGCAGGCCGGTGAGTTCGCCTTGCGCGCCGGCTGCGGGTTGCAAGGTGATGGAGTCCATGCCGGTGATTTCGAGGAGGCAATCTTCGAGCAGCTTGATGATTTTCAGGCAGCCTTGCGAAAGTTCCTGCGGCTGATAGGGATGTTCGGTGGCGATGCCATCGAGGCGCGCGACGAATTCGTTTACGCGCGGATTGTATTTCATGGTGCAGGAGCCGAGCGGGTACATGCCCAGATCGATGGCGTAATTCCAGGTGGAAAGGCGCGTGAAGTGACGCAAAACTTCGATCTCGCTTACTTCGGGAAAACCGGAGACGCCCTCGCTGGCGATGATAACGGCGCCCAGCACTTTCGCGGCGTCGGCGGCCGGGGACGTCCAGCGGCGGCAATTCGAACGCGCGTTTTCCGGGCGAGGATTTCTCGAAGATGAGTCCCTCGTTCTGATTGACGTGCCGCGATGCTTTTTTGAAATGCTCGCTCAATTTGTCCTATTCCTACTCGTGATAGTCGCAACGTAGTTGTAGCAACTTGATGCTCGTTAAACCGGCTGTTCCAGCGCGGAACGCAAGGCACTCGCAAATCTTTCAATTTCCGCGCGAGTGATGGTTTCCGTAACGCAGACTAACGCGTGCTTGGTTAATTCGGGATAATCGCGGCCGAGCACAAAAGGACCGATTATTTTGTCGCGCAGCAGTTGCGCGTTGACGAGTTTTACGGAGCGCGGCAGTTCGACCGTGAATTCGTTAAAAAACGGAGCATCGAAAGCGCGCCGCACGCCCGGAATTTTTTCCAGTTCAGCCAGAGCGAAGCGTGCTTTGGACAAATTCTGGTGGGCCATTTCGCGGAGGCCTTCTTTACCGAGCAAACACAGATGCACGGTGGCGGCCAGAGCGCATAGCGCCTGATTGGTGCAGATATTGGATGTAGCTTTCTCGCGGCGAATATGTTGTTCGCGAGTGGCGAGGGTCAAGACGAAATCCGCGGCGGCCATTCGAATCGGTGGTTTGTCCCACCAGACGGCCGGGCATTTGCCGTACAAACTTTTCTCGCGCGAGGCGATGACGCCGACGTAAGGGCCGCCGTAACTCGGCGCCAATCCAAAACTTTGTCCCTCCATCGCCACGATATCCGCTTCAGCCGGCGGCTTCACGACCCCCAGCGAAACGGCTTCAGTGATGGCAGACGACAAGTAACGCGCCGGCTTTGTGAGCGATGTTGCGCCAGTTCCGCGATTGGTTCGATGACGCCCAAGAAAGTTGGGCGATTGCACCAGGACCGCGGCGACATCGTCTTTCAGGCTGGATTGCAAAGCTTTCGCGTCCACTGTGCCATCGGCCTGCGATGGGAATTTCTTCCACGGACGAGCCCGGAATTTTTGGCGTAGGTCTTCAGCACCGCGCGATATTCGGGATGCACGGAGCGCGCCACCAGCACGCGGCGCCGCGACGTCAACCGTCTCGGCCATCAATACCGCTTCGGTCGCGGCCGTCGAGCCGTCGTACATGGAGGCGTTGGCGACTTCCTGGCCCGTCAACTGGCACATCAGCGTCTGGAATTCAAAAATGGACTGCAGCGTACCTTGCGTGATTTCCGCCTGATACGGAGTGTAAGAAGTTAGAAATTCGCCGCGCTGAATAATCGTGTCGGTGATTACCGAGCGCAGGTGGTTGTAAACACCCGCTCCGAGGAAACTGGTGTAACCAAGAGAATTTTCAGCCGGCGCGGTCTTTGAAATACTTGAATGATCTCCGCTTCGGAAAATGGTCCCGGAAGATTCAGCGCTTTTTTAAGCCGGTACTGTTCCGGAACGCTGGAAAACAGCTCGTCAATGGATCTTGCTGCCGACGACCGCCAGCATTTCCTTGCGCTCGGCGGGGCTCTTGGGGAGATAGCGCATCAGGCGGAGGCTTCCTTATCTTTCTCGGCGATGAAGGCTTCGTAGGCCTGCGCATCCATCAGTTTCGCCAGTTCCGCTGGATCGGCGAGCTTTATGCGAATCAGCCAGGCGGACTTGTGCGGGTCTGAGTTCAGCTTTTCGGGCGTGGCTTCGAGTTCGGCGTTCGCTCCTTCACCACTCGCCGGACACGGGCGCGTAAATTTCGCTGACGGCTTTTACGGATTCCACGGTTCCAAAAGATTTTCCGGCTTCGATTTTGGCGCCGGGCTTAGGCAGTTCCACGAAAACCACGTCGCCAAGTTCGTGCTGCGCGTAATCGGTGATGCCGATGGTGCCGATGCCGTCTTTCACGTCAATCCATTCGTGCTGCTTGGTGTAGCGATACGACGCGGGGTAAGTCATATCTTCCTTTCGGCCACGAAGAAAAAAATCTAAACCGTAGTCGCGAGTCTGCGGCGCCGCTGATTTTTTTGCACGTTTGTAAAACGGTGTCACCACCACTTGGGCCTTGGCTTTCTGATTGCGAATCTCTACGTACACTTCCGTTCCAATCGCAGACAGTGACGGGGGCACGTACGCCAGAGCAATATTTTTGCATAGCGTTGGCGATGGCGAACCGCTGGTAATGACACCGATGGCCTCGCCCTTTTCATTTAGAACACGATACTCATCGCGCGCGATTCCTCGCTCGACCATCTCGAGGCCCACCAGCGTTCGCGTCAGGCCCGCATCTTTCGCCCGCTGCAGTTCGGCCCGCCCCACGAAATCGCCTTTTTCCATTTTGCAGTAACGGTCCAGCCCCGCTTCCCAAACGTTGATCGATCTCGCTGATCTCGTGGCCGTAAAGCGCCATTTTCGCTTCCAGGCGCAAAGTATTACGGCAACCAAGCCCGCAGGGAATAATTCCAAATTCCCTGCCGGCCTCCATTACTTTGTTCCATACCTTTTCGCTGGTAGCCACATCCGATGGCACATAAATCTCAAAACCATCTTCGCCGGTATAGCCAGTACGTGCGATCAAAGTATTTTTCAATCCGCAAACGGTGCCGTGGGTGAACCAGTAATTCTTGATCGACGCTGAGATTCACGTCAGTCAACTTTTGCAATACTTCGGCGGAGCGCGGTCCCTGAATGGCCAACTGCGTGTAAGAGTCGCTCAACTCTTCGATGTTGCAGTCGAACCCTTTGGTATTTTCCCGCACCCAGCTGATGTCTTTTTCGCGAGTCCCGGCATTTATCACCAGCAAATAATCGTCTTCGCCCAGGCGATGCACGATGACATCGTCCACGAATGTGCCTGCGGGATACAAGCATGGCCGAATAATGCGCCTGCCCGATGGCCAATCTCGACGCATCATTCATGCTGATGTGCTGCACCGCGGCTAGCGCTAAGACCCGCCGTGTGCCGCTCGTGCTGATGCGAATGTCGCCCATGTGGCTGACATCAAACATGCCGACGCTCGTTCGCACCGCTTTATGTTCGGCAACCAACCCGCCGCTGGCTGGATATTCGACGGGCATATCCCAGCCGCCGAAATTCACCATTTTCGCGCCCAGATGACGGTGGACGGAATTTAGAGGCGTCTTACGAAGCTCGGCAATGACAGACGAGTCGACGGGTTCTCCACTAAGTTGGGTAGAAATCGATACTAACATCCCGCCCTTCGATGCGTCAAAATGACGGAAAATAGGCGGGAGAACGCCTTGGCAAATGGCTGCCATTTCGCGCAATAGCGCTGACTGGCGCGCTTGCTGCATCGTCCCAACGTCAGGTACAGTTTCCCCAGAGGTTCACATGCGCGCTCCCGTCATGTGTGTCCAGTGCGACAAAACCGAAGAGCATTGTATGTGCGAAAAGTATTGCACTATTTGCCAGGGACAACTGAGCGTGCGACTGTGCATGGATGGGCTCTACTACTGTCCCGATTGCCGCGAAGCCTGCGACATGTCCATCGCTTCCGATACCCGTGCCCGCTGAAACGCAAAAAATTGCTATCCGACTGGATGCCGACGCTCGCCTGGTGGCTGCTGCGGGGGGCGTCGCGCGCTATTTTGCAGACGCCGCCGGACTCGCAGGCGAAGCCGTGAGCGACTTGCAAACTGCAACCATAAGGGTATGCAACTGGGAAATTGAACAACTGAAATCCGAAAGCGCGCTGGAAGTCACCTTAACGCGTTCGCCCGATCGCATTGAAGTGGCTGTAAGCAGGGCTGCCACGTCCGGCGCGGCCTCCGAAGAGCAAGAGCCTAAAACTATCGCTGGTGTGGATCAGGTCGAAAGTGATTTGCGTGGTGACAAAAAAGTTACGCGCTTGACAAAGTTTGTGAACGCCCAAGTATCCGGCGCATAGTCCGCTGGCCAGGTTACATCTTGAACGCGAAAGTATTGTGCTTGATGAGCGAGCTAACCTGATCGTTCGTCAATGTCATCGTCAACACCACGCGATCTCCCGCGGGTGAAACGCGCGCCTTGTCCAATAGATCCGCCATTTCCGGATTGTCTTTCTGTGCCTGGTAACGTTTGTACAGGAATCCAGCCGCAAGCAATTGCGCTAGAGTATTGGCATCTTCTGTTGATCCACATATCGCCTGGAATTTTCCATCAAGCGAATCGCTGGCGTCCACGCTGATAATCATATTGCGCATGCGGGTCACCAGTTTGGCGGCTTCCGGGAATTGCTGCATTTCCGGAGCAAGTTGCGCATGGCCAGGCGTGTGTACGCCGGGTTCAGCACGGCCCACACTGTTCCGGTACCGTTGGCATCGTTAATCAGCGGATAAAACGTGTCGTTGCGCAGCAAACCCTCTTCGCCGCCGAAGCGCACTTCAATCATTTTTTCCAGCAGTTTGCGATGGCCGAAAGCCGCGGTATTCGAATCGATGAATAGAAAAAATAAATCATTCGGTCCGGCGCCGGTACCAAAAGCATAGAGCGTGTAACCGCGCGCTTTGAACGTCGGCAGTTTTTGTTGCTTGAAATAAGATTCCGTCGCTCCAGGATTGAAATTTCCCAGCGCCACGCCCACAATTTGTTCGCCGGTCGGCACAGCGGAAGAACCTGCGCCCACGGTTTTGCTGGTCACGCCTTCAGGAACCAGCCCCCAGGCTAGCTCTTCCACCTGCGAATTGGGATCCACGCCCGCGGATGCCAGGAAGCGTTCGAACTGCTTGAAGCGGTCGGGCAAGAGTTGCTCCTGCAATTGCGGAAACCACGGCAGCGTTCTGGCTTTTTTCAGGTCCGCGTAAGCGAATTCGCCAATCTCTTTGGGGAATAGCGCGATGGTGTCGGCGGCGAGACGCCCGGCACTCGCGGATTTCGGCATCGCAAAGGTCAGAAGCAGTAGCGCTGCGCCGGCCAGCGTTCGAACGGCGATCTTCATAGCCGCAGCCGCAGCAATGGTCTTTGAGTTCATCCGCAAATTCATTTTGTGTTCCTTTCGAAAGGCAAGCCGCCGTTCATCCTTGCGATTATCTACGCGGCTGAATTCTTTTCGAGGCGTCCCCGTAACGCCGCAACACTGGCCCTGACTTTCGACACATACGCGGCGTCGGTCAGGCTATCCAGATTAATCTCCACGTTTGCCAGCGATCCGCGCGCGCCGGCTGCCGCCATAAAACGGGCCACTTGCAAGTCTGAACGCATGGATGCGGCGGCGATAGCCTCCAGTTGTCCCAGTTGTTCGAAAAGCGCAACTGTCACATCGGCCACCTGCAAAGGAGCGTCGGCCGCGCCGCGGGTAGCGGCCTGAATCGCCGCCTCGCGCGCCTTGGTTTCCTGGGCATCGCCCTGCGGCAGACGAAAGGCCTCCATCACCGCATCGAAAGCCTCGGAGTCCCGATCAATTGCACGTGTCAACTCCTCCGTAGTGCGGCGCATTTGCTCCAGCGCGTCCGAAAGTTGCACCACAAATGCCGCCTGAGACTTTTTCTTTCGTGATAACCCCGCGACCATCTGGCCCAAAGCTCCCGCGAGGGCGCCCGAGAACGCCGAGACGCTGCCGCCCCCCGGAGTCGCCGTGGGCGCGGCCACTGCCTCCAGGAATGGCTTGGCCAGCACTGCAAACTTTCCATGCGCCACCGCTGATTCCGGCGGCGCGCCTGCCAGCGCGGCCTGCAGCCGATTCTCCAACACCTGCGAAGGGGAAAAATCTTCCAGCTGCAGAAAAAAGTCCGCCGCCATCTCCAGCGCCTTCTTCGGCACCAATCCCACAATTTCGCTGCCTACCGGAATCGCGCCGTAACGTTCCGCCTCGCGCTTCACCATTTCGTAAACGCGGTGCATGGGGGTGGCCTCGAAATCCGTCAGGTTAATGGAAACTTGCGCGAGGTTACGCGCTTTCAACGCCACGCCCATCGACTTCACATGACGCAAGCCGCCGGAAGAGAACCGAATCGCTTTGGCAATTTTGTTGGCGATGCCGATATCAGAAGTGTTGAGATTGACGTTGTACGCCACCAGGAATTTGCGTGCACCCACCACCGTGGTTCCCGCAGTGGGATGCAGCTTCGGTTCGCCCACGTCCGGCTGGCGATCGTGATTGCGCTTGATATCTTCGCGCAGGCCTTCGAATTGTCCGCGCCGAATATTTTCAAGATTGGCGCGCTCGGGGCGCGTGGCGGCCGCTTCGTAAAAAAATACCGGGATGCGATGGCGCTTCCAGATTTCATTGCCGACGCGGCGGGCCAGCGCGACACAATCTTCCAGCGCCACGCCTTCGATGGGAATGAACGGCACCACATCGGTCGCCCCCACGCGCGGGTGTGCGCCCTGGTGCGTGGTCAAATCAATCAGCTCCGCCGCTTTGCCCACGCCCAGCAGCGCCGCTTCCGCGACGGCCTCCGGTTCACCGGCCAGCGTCACCACGCACCGGTTGTGATCGCTGTCCATCTCGCGGTCCAGCACGTACACGCCTGGCACGCTGCTCATCGCCGCCACGATAGCCTCAACTTTTGCGGGATCGCGGCCTTCTGAAAAATTTGGAACGCACTCAATCAGTCTGGTCATTGGATTTTCCGTGTGACGACGAAATATATTTCAAAGTGCGCCGGATAACGAACAGGAATGAATCACACTTCCGCGCTTGAACGTGGTGTGACAGGTGTTCATTCCAAAATAATAGGGAATTTCGCGGTAGTCATCCACTTCGAAGACCGCCATGTCAGCCAGCTTACCAATTTCCAGCGATCCAATCTGTTTGCTACGGCCCAGAGAATACGCGGCGTTGATAGTTGCCGCCGTGATGGCCTCCGCGGGAGTCATGCGTAACTGCGTGCACGCGAGTGACAAAATCATCGGCATGCTCACTGTAGGACTCGTGCCGGGATTGTAGTCGGTCGCCAGCGAGACGATCGCTCCCGCATCAATCAACGCCCGGGCCGGAGCATATTTCTGCAAGCCTAAGTGGAAGTCACAGCCCGGCAGAAGCGTTGCCACGGTATTTGATTTCGCCAGCGCGCGAATGTCCGCAGGATTTATTTTCTCCAGATGATCGCAGCTCGCTGCCCCCAGTTTCACCGCCAACTGAGTTCCACCAGTGTGGGAAAGTTGTTCGGCGTGTATCCGCGGCTTTAGCCCATTGCGTTTGCCGGCTTCCAGAATCTCTTTCGACTGCGCCACGCTGAAAGCTCCACGCTCGCAAAAAACGTCGCAATACTCAGCCACTTGTTGCGCTGCCACTTCCGGAATCAATTGGTCGGTAAGCAACGCGATATATTCGGCCGTCCCGGACGGACGGCCTCGAAATTCGGCCGGCACCACGTGCGCCCCCAGAAACGTCGAGGCGATATCCAGCGGCTGTTGCGCAGCCAACTCCTTGTGCAATTGGAGTATCTTCAGTTCGCTTGCGGCATCCAGGCCGTAGCCGCTCTTGGCTTCGATGGTTGTCGTGCCGTAACTTGCAAATTGTTTCAGCGCCCCGAGAGCGCGTTGCTTCAAAGCCTCAGCAGTAGCCGCCCGCAGCTTGCCGACAGAATTCAGAATTCCGCCGCCACGCTTGGCGATTTCTTCATAGCTCGCGCCGGTAATCCGCAGCTCATATTCTTCCGCTCGGCTGGCTGCGTGAATCAGGTGCGTGTGGGAATCTACAAATCCGGGAAGCACGACGCGGTCGCCAACATCGAACCTCTCGGCGGCTCGCGCCAAAGGATGTGCTTCAACTTTTTGTCGCGGACCTACGGCGATAACTAATCCGTCGCGCACCAGCACCGCGCCGTCCTTGACCACGCCCACATTCCGCATGGCAGTCGCGCCCCGTCGCGGTCCTCGTCCACGCAGAGTTAAAAGCTGTGACGCGCCAGTAATTATCGTGGTGAAGCTCAAAGCGACGCCACTGCGAAACAACTCGGCGGAAAGCGGCGAAATTTACACCATCGAAGCAAGGTCGGGGAGCAACTCAACTCTCGAGCCTCACAGCATCGGCACTTTCAAATCGGTCTTTTTTGCGAACGCAATCGCTTCCGGATAACCGGCATCAATATGCCGCGCCACTCCGATACCCGGATCGTTGGTGAGCACCCGCTCAATGCGCGCAGCCATTTCCTTCGTGCCATCGGCAACTGTCACCTGCCCGGAGTGTTGCGAATATCCAATCCCCACGCCGCCGCCGTTGTGAATCGAGACCCACGACGCGCCGCTAGCAGTGTTGACCAGGGCATTCAGCAGCGGCCAATCGGCCACGGCATCTGAACCGTCCAGCATGGATTCGGTCTCGCGATAAGGAGAAGCCACCGAACCGCAATCCAGATGGTCGCGGCCAATCACAATCGGCGCTTTCAATTCGCCTTTGGCGACCAGTTCATTCAGTGCCAGCCCGAATTTGTCGCGCTCGCCGTACCCCAGCCAGCAAATGCGCGACGGCAGTCCCTGAAATCGCACCCGCTTCTGCGCCAGCTTGATCCAGCGGCTCAGATGCTCATCATGCGGAAACATTTCGAGCACCAGTTGATCGGTGCGCGCAATATCCGAAGCTTCTCCTGACAGCGCCGCCCAGCGAAACGGTCCCTTGCCTTCGCAAAAAAGCGGGCGAATATACGCGGGAACGAATCCCGGAAAGTCATACGCGTTTTTCAGGCCCTGCTCAAATGCGAACGTTCGAATGTTATTTCCGTAATCAAACGTGATGGACCCAAGTTTCTGCAGGTCCAGCATGCCTTGAACATGTGCGGCCATAGCGGCCATGGATTTTTTCTGATAATCCACAGGATTGGTTTTACGCAGTTCGATCGCGGCGTCCATGCTTATACCGTTCGGCACATATCCGTTCAGGGGATCGTGCGCGCTGGTTTGATCGGTCAGCACGTCGGGTACCACGCCGCGCCGTGCCAGTTCCGGAATAATATCCGCGCAATTTCCCACCAGGCCCACGGATGCGGCTTCGCGTTTGCGCACCGCGTTTTTCAGAATGCGCAGCGCCTCATCCAGATTCGTCACCATCACATCGCAGTAGCCGGTCTTCACGCGGCGCTTGATGCGCTCGGGATCCACATCAATGCCCAGAAACGCCGCGCCATTCATAGTTGCTGCCAGCGGTTGCGCGCCGCCCATCCCGCCCATGCCGCCGGTGACCACCAGTTTTCCCGCCAGGTCTCCGCCAAAATGTTTTTTGGCCACTGCCGCAAATGTTTCGAACGTACCCTGCAAAATTCCCTGTGTGCCGATATAAATCCAGCTGCCCGCAGTCATCTGGCCGTACATCATCAGCCCGGCGCGGTCCAGTTCGTTGAAGCGCTCCCAATTATTCCAGTGGCCCACCAGGTTGGAATTGCAGATCAAGACCCGCGGCGAATGTTCGTGCGTGCGAAACACCGCCACCGGCTTGCCGGATTGCACCAGCAGAGTTTCATCATTTTCCAGCGCGCGCAGCGAACGCACTATCGCGTGGAAACATTCCCAGTTGCGCGCCGCTTTTCCGGTGCCGCCATAAACCACCAGGTCGTCCGGCTTCTCCGCCACCTCCGGATCAAGATTGTTCATCAGCATGCGCAGCGCCGCTTCCTGCTGCCAGCCTTTGCAGGAAAGTTGCGTGCCGCGCGCCGCGCGGAAGGGACCCTTATTCGTCGGCGTCAGGACATCTGACTGCTGCGAAACTGTCGTCATGATTTAGCTCTTCGCCAATACTATCGCAGGCCCCGAGCATTTGCACGGAGCCGCAAATGATGCGAGGACGCAGCCGCGCACCAATCTGTCAGCAAAGAGCACCCTGCCGCAGCGCGCAATTGCGCTCGAAATATCCCTGCGGTACAGTCGAAATCGTGACGAATTACGGCACCCTGCCTTCCCGATTCCTCAACGCCATTGACCAGTTGCCGAATTCCCGCGCGCAGATGTTTCGTCACGGCGATCGCTGGGAATCCATCGCCTCCGCAGAATTTCTCAGGAGAGTCGCCGGCCTCTCCAGCGCGCTCGTAGAGCTGGGAGTCAAAACCGGCGACCGCGTCGCAATTTTTTCCGCCAACCGCCCCGAGTGGCACACCGCCGATTTTGCCATCACCGGCGCGGGCGGTGTCAGCGTCCCCGTTTATTTTAATGAATCCCCGCAGCGCATGACCTTCATCCTGAATCACTCTGAAGCCAGAATCGTTTTTGTCTCCGGCGCGATTCAGCTCCAGAAGCTTCTCGCTTGCCGCACGCAGCTAAAGACTCTCGAACACATCGTAGCCGCGGACGCCGGACCCGAGTTGCCGCCGGAGTGTCTGCGCTACGAAACGCTGATCGCCGGAGCCGGAGGCCCGGACATTTCCGCCTACCGCATGCGCGCGTCGCAGGTTTTGCCCGCGCAGCTTTCGTCCCTCATCTACACTTCGGGCACCACCGGCGAGCCCAAGGGCGTAATGCTGACTCACACAAATTTCTGTTCCAACGTCACCGATACGCACAAAGAGTTTCGCCTCGATCCCCGCAGCGACCTCGCTCTTTCCTTCTTGCCCCTCGCACATGTTTACGGGCGCATGATTGATTACTCATTTTTATTTCACGGCATCACTGTCGCATACGTGGAAGCGGTTGAGCTGGTTTCGCAGGCTATGCTGGATCTCCACCCCACCACCATGGCCGCGGTCCCGCGCGTGTTCGAAAAAATCTATACCCGCCTGGTCGAGCAGGGCACTAAAGCGGAAGGGCTGAAGCGCAAACTATTTGACTGGGCTATGAACGTCGCCAATCGCTCCGCCAAATGGCGCTGCGGTGATGCCAAGGCGCCCGTCGGCCTCAGGATGCAGTGGGCCCTGGCCGACAAACTGGTGTATTCAAAAATCAGGTCCGCGACCGGTGGACATCTTCGCGTGGTTTTTTCCGGCGGTGCGCCGCTCGCGAAAAACTTGACCGAATTTTTCTGGGCCATCGGCATTCCCATCTACCAGGGTTACGGCTTGACAGAGACTTCGCCGGTGCTCACCTCAAATTATCCGAAAAGCCGCGCGGGCAGCTCCGGCAAAGCCATCCCCAACGTGGAGCTTAAAATCGCCTCCGACGGCGAAATTCTCGCGCGCGGGCCCTGCGTAATGCAGGGCTACTATAAAAATCCCGAGGCCACCCGCGAAGTGTTGACCGCAGATGGCTGGTTCAGCACCGGAGACATTGGCTATATAGATGACGACGGCTATCTGTTCATCACCGACCGCAAGAAAGATTTAATCAAGACCGCCGCGGGAAAATTTGTGGCGCCCCAGCCCATCGAAAACGCGCTGAAGAGCAGTCCCTATCTATTGAACGCCATGGTGGTCGGCGACCAGCGCAAATTTGTGGTTGCGCTGCTGGTGCCGAATCCCGTAACCATTTCTGCGAAGGCCGCTGAAGAGGGAATTAAGTTTGCATCCAACTTGGAGCTGACGGAGCACCCCTGGGTGCGCGCGCTCATCGACTCTGAAGTGCAGCGGCTCACCACTCACCTCGCGCAGTATGAAACCATCAAGCGTTTCGCGCTGCTGCCGGAAGACTTCACCTTCGACAACGGCAGCCTGACTTTCACCCTCAAGCTCAAGCGCCGCATCGTCGAGCAGCACTACAGTGCGGCCATTGAACAGCTTTACGGTGACGCGCCCGAGCCTCGCCCCATGCTGCAGAAGTAATTCGCGCGGAGAGTTTGCAAAGCCTCGCTGTTAGACGCCGACAGTTTGCCCAAGCCACTCGCTCAAGACTAAAATCACAACTGGAGCCAATATGTCCGATCAACTGGTTATTGCCGGGCGCGCCTTCAAATCGCGTCTCATCGTCGGAACTGGAAAATACCGTAGCTTTCAGGAAATGGCGCGCGCCCACGCGGCCTCTGGCGCGGACATGGTCACGGTAGCGGTGCGCCGCGTAAATCTCACCGACAAATCGAAAGAATCGCTGCTCGACTACATTGACCGCGAAAAACTTTTTATCCTGCCGAACACCGCAGCCTGCTATTCCGCGGAAGAAGCCATTCGCACCGCGCGCCTCGGCCGTGAAGTCGGCTTGTCCAACTGGGTAAAGCTCGAAGTCATCGGCGACCAACAGACACTTTTTCCCGACACCGAACAGCTAATCGAAGCCACGCGCGTGCTGGTGAAAGAAGGTTTCGTCGTTCTGCCCTACACCAATGACGATTTGATCGTCGCGCGAAAACTAATCGATGCCGGTGCCTCCGCAGTCATGCCCTTGGCCGCGCCCATCGGTTCAGGGCTGGGCATCCAGAATCCTGCCAATCTACGCATTTTGCGTGAGCGCATCACCGAAGTCCCCATGATAGTTGACGCCGGTGTGGGCACCGCCTCCGACGCCGCTTTCGCGATGGAACTGGGCGCCGACGGCTTGCTCATGAACACCGCCATCGCCGAAGCCCAGGACGCAGTGCTCATGGCCGAAGCCATGCGCGACGCCACCATCGCTGGCCGCAACGCGTTTCTCGCCGGCCGCATGCCCAAACGTCTCTATGCCTCCGCTTCCAGCCCGCTCGTCGGGGTCGCGGGGCAGGGAAGCTGACCGTTTCGAACGCGCTCGAGCAAGCGAGCCGCAATCATTTCCGCTCTGCAAATATTTCCAGGCAAGTCCATAATCGCTGCGTGAATTGCCAGCCCCAATTTCACGCCGCCCTCTGCCTCAAGCGGTATCGCGCTTGATGACGCCGGCCGCTCCCGCCGTTTCCGCGACCTCAGCCCGCGGCCGGACCACCGCCAGTGTCAAGCGCCTCGACTACATTGACTGGATGCGCGGCCTCGCCTGCGTGCTGATGATTCAGGCGCATTGCTACGACTCCTGGCTGAACGCCGATGCACGAAAAACCGCGCTGTACCGCTGGTCTCAGGAAGTCTCCACCATGGCTGCGCCGATTTTTATTTTCCTCGCCGGGGTGTCCTTCGTCCTGGTCACCGAGGGCCTCCGCAAGAAACAAACACCCACCCGCGAAATTTTCAAGACGGCGTGGTTGCGCGGCGCACAAATTCTCGGATTTGGGCTGCTGTTACGCGTGCAGGAATTTGTATTTGGCTATCCGAAGTCGCCGTGGACGGACCTGTTTCGCGTGGACGTGCTCAACATACTGGGGATATCCATCCTGCTCATGGCCATTTTCTGGAGGCTCACCGCAGCGCCGCGTTCGTCGCAGTTGTCAGCAGGCCGCAATGCGGCACAGGATGCAAAAAATCGTCCTGTTCTCACTATCACGTTGTCGTTGTGCATCGCGGCACTAATCGCCCTCGCCACGCCGCCATTGTGGACCACCCACCGCCCACGTTTCCTCCCCTGGATGCTCGAGTCCTACATCAATGGCGTCCATATTTACAATGCGCCGCAAACCTGGCTCTTTGCGATTTTCCCTTGGAGCGGTTTCGCTTTCGTAGGCCTGGCCTTCGGCTTATTCATCCGTTCAGATTTTGCGCAACGCAAAGAAGTCCAAGCGCTCGCGACCGTTGCGGCCGCTGGCGGGGCGGCTTGTCTTCTGTCCCTGGCGTTCGACTACTCGCCCCTAAAGCTGTACGCCATCTACGACTACTGGCACAGCAGCCCGAATTTCTTCCTGATGCGCTGCGGCATCCTGCTGATCCTGGCGTTCGCGATTTTTGCGTGGTGTCGCTTGGGCATCGCCACGCGCGGCTTCAGTCCATTTTTGCTGTTCGGTAAAACCTCGCTGCTCGTGTATTGGGTGCACATCGAATTCGTGTACGGCCGCTTGTCGATTCTGCCCAAAGGCCGCACCGGCATCCCGCTTGCCACCGTCGGCATGATCGTCATTTTTGCGGCCGTGCTGGCTCTTTCAAATTGGCGTCTCCGCCAGCGCACTAGAACAGCCGCGGCTTAGTGATCGGTACCGCGAGCTTCGGCGGCCGTTCACGCCGTGTGCCAAGCAAGTTCTTGACAGCGGAGGCGATCAACAACACTCTTCTGTGCTATGAAATCCCCGATTAATTTCACAGCGCACGAACTTTCTCGCCGTAATTTCATTTTCACCACCGCCGCAGCCTCGGCAGTCAAGTTAGGCGCCGCCTCAACGTCGGTGGCGCAGACCAAGGCCCCCGCAAGTTTTTCCACGCTTAAGCCACTCGGTGATCGCGTTCATCCCATCACGCCGGACGAATTCCACGCGCGGCTGTTACACGCGCAGGAATTGATGGCCCAGCTTGATCCTAAGTTCGAAGCGTTACTGCTCGGCCCCGGAACATCGCTTTATTATTTCACCGGCATCCGCTGGCACCTCAGCGAACGCCTCCTCGCCCTAGTCATACCGCGCGCTGGCCAGCCGATTCTGATTTCTCCCGCATTCGAAGAATCACGCATGCGCGAATCGATGCGATATCCCTTGGAAGTCCGCGTCTGGCAGGAAGAGGAAAGCCCCACGAAACTAATCGCCTCCACACTCGCCGGCCACGGCATCCGCAGCGGGCACGTCGGCATAGACGAAGCGCTGCCGTTTACTTTTTCAGATCATTTCCGCGCTGCCGCTCCGGCGTTCGAAATTGTTTCGGCCGACCCCGTGACCATCGGCTGCCGCGCGGTTAAATCACCGCACGAACTCGAATTGATGCGCCTGGCTTGTTCAGCAACGTGCGACGTCTTCCGCGAAGTCTTTGCCAATTTAAAAGAAGGTATGTCTCAGGAATCCATCGACGATCTGGTCACCGCGGGATTTGCGAAAATGAATCTGCACGGAGACGCGCTGGTGTTACTCGGCGCATCGGCGGCCCTGCCACACGGCAGCAAGCAACCGCAAAAACTGAAAGATGGCGATGTTGTTCTCATTGACGGCGGCTGCACCGTGGACGGCTACCAATCCGACATCACGCGCACCGGAGTATTCGGAACAGTTTCCGCCAAAGTGCAAAGTGTGTTCGAGATCGTTCGCAAAGCCCAGGACGCCGCACTCGACGCAGCCCGCGCAGGGAAATTATCAGGTTCGGTGGACGATGCGGCCCGCGTCGTGGTCACCAGCGCGAGCTTCGGCCCGGACTACAAATATTTCACCCATCGCCTCGGCCACGGCATCGGCCTCGACGGCCACGAACATCCCTATCTCGTGCGCGGCAGCACCACACTTCTCAGACCCGGCATGACCTTTTCCAACGAGCCGGGCATCTACATTCCCGGAGAATTCGGCCTCCGCTGCGAAGACGACATGGTCATCACCGCCCAGGGCCCCGCGCAGATATTGAGCCCCCAGTTTCAGGTCAGCCTGGAAAAGCCCCTGGGATAGTTGCCGGTCGACGCCAGCCCGCATGCGGCGACTGAAAGATGGTTACGCCAGCGAGCCCATTATTTCTCGGGGTCCTGCTTCGCCTTGCAACGCCAATCGCAGCCGCCGCCGCGCTCTGTGCAGTTGAGATTTCGAACAGCCCAGTGAGCACCCCAACATTTCCGCAATCTCGTGGTGTTCGTACCCAATCACGTCGTGCAGCAAAAACAACTTCTTATAGCCGCGCGGGAGCTTGCGCAGCGCGCGCAACAGGCTGATCCTGTCAGTCGCGCCCAGCAACAATGCGTCTTCCGCTCCTCGTTCGTGTGGAACGCCTTCGTCGTCGTGATCGCCTTCCAGGCTCTCAACCAGAACCTCCGTAGGTTTCTTCCGTCGTATATGCATCAGCACCACGTTAACGGTGACCTTGTGCAGCCAGGTCGTCAGCCCGGATTCGCCCCGGAAAGTACCAATCTTGCGAAAAACTTGCAGGAACGCCTGTTGCGTAAGGTCTTCCGCTTCCGTCGCATTCCTGCTCATGCGCAGACACAGGTTGTACACCTGCTTGCTATGTTTTTTGTACAGTTGTTCGAACGCCAGGGCATCCCCTCGTTGGGCTCGCCTGATAGTGTCCATCTCGCTGGAGTCTGTTACGGCCTGTTCTGCGGTAAATTTCGACATACGCTCCTCTTTACGCATCACTTCGAATCGCACGGTTTGTTTTTTCTCACTGGCCCGCGTCCGCTTTTATCGCTCGCCTTGATGCCCTCGTCTGCAGCTCTGCGTAATCCAAATCGCTCGCCCAGAAATTTCAGCAGCTCTTCGGCCGAATGGAATCGCTGCTCGCAGCAGAAGTCCACCTCCTGCACCCAGCCTTCGAACCGACCTTCGTCGGGTTGCGTTTCGGGTCCCAGTTGAACGATGAATGCTCCGCGCATAAGTTTTGCCCACCGGCACTCGACGTCGCGCCGCCAAAAAAGTCGCTGCTGAATCTCACTTACGCTAAATGCTTCACCATCGCACGCTTCTCGAAACGGCAGAGCGATGGAGCGAGGCCGCCCGGCCCCGCTCCCCGACTCGGTCTGACCCTACTTTCCGTCGTCACCGATAAAGCGCTCCACGCCAGTGCCGATCCAGCGTCCAGCCGCCCCGGCGGGCGCCGCAATCCGCACCAGAAACAGTGGGTTAACGCAAGACGCCGGTACGCCAGAGAGATGGCCAAAGAAACGCGCGTCGCCGTGTACGCTCAAAGGCACCGGAGTCGTATCCAGCACAACTTGCGACGGGCTCCCCGCGCCGCATACCAGCGTTCCTTCGACGGCGGTGATAGGACCAGGTGTGCCGGTGGAGTTCGTCCCGTTGATGACCAGGCCTTCCACTTCAAAAGAAGTGAGTCCGCTCTGAAGGTTGACGCTGGCGCGGCCACTGTGGGTGGTCCACGCAGTTGCGCCGGCATTGATGCCCGCGACAGGGTTGTTTACGCCCGGGGTGGTAATGACGCCCACGATACTCCTCCAGCGCACTACATCATCGTCGTTGTCGCGCGCCAGCCCCACAGCGGCACTGAAAACTACTGCGAACAGTACTGCCAACAATTTCTTCATCTTTTTTCCGTCCTTTAATTTGAAGTACCAGTTCCGGTGTTCAGATTTACCGGTCACAGTGGCAGCGTAGACGAGCGCACCCGCGTTGACGTGACCTCGGGGTGACGATTCCGGTCCCATTTTTGTGACGGCGGCCGTCAACACAATGGAAACGTGCCCCAGCCCTGACGCGCGCCGACGAGGGCCGACATCCGTCATGCAACTCTGTGCAAACCCTGGTTTGGTGCCGTAACATACCGTCCACCAAAGGCCCCTTCTCGCGATCATCGGAACCGGGAGTCAAACATCGGGACATGAAAGTCTTCCAGCCATTTCGACTAGACACCGTGAACCACTGCCTGTGGCGCGCCGGCCAGCGATTGGACCTGGCGCCAAAAGCCTTTGATGTCTTGCGATATCTTGTTGAACACTCAGATCGGCTGGTGACTCAGGACGAAATCCTGGAAGCGCTGTGGCCCGGCACCTACGTAAATCCCGAAGTCGTCAAGAAGTATGTATTGGGAATCCGCAAGGTTCTGGGAGACCATCCCCGGAATCCCGCGTTCGTCGCAACCTTCCCCAAGCGCGGCTATCAATTCATCGCCGCGGTCACCGACGAAAGTTCTTCGCCCTCTTCAAAGCCTGGCGTAAGCGCCGTGAAGAACATCGTGGGCCGCAATGACGCCTGCGTTCAACTCGATGACTTGCTCAATAAGTCGCTGGAAGGGCAAAGGCAAGTGGTCTTCATTACCGGCGAAGCGGGAATCGGGAAAACTACCCTGCTCGACGTGTTCGAACAAAACGCCGCGTCCCGTCCCCGCGTTCGAATCGCGCGGGGGCAGTGTGTCGAGGGCTTCGGTGGCAAAGAGGCCTACTATCCCGTGCTGGAGGCGCTTGGACGCTGGTTCCGAGAGGAAGAAGGCAGCTCGGTTGTTCATACGCTAGCCAAGCAGGCACCTACCTGGCTGATACAGTTCCCCTCGCTCGTCAAGGCCGAGCAACGCAACGCGTTGCAAAACGAAATTCTCGGTGCCACCCGAGAACGCATGGTGCGTGAAATTTGCGAAGCTCTGGAATCGCTAACAGCGCAAGATCCGCTCGTCCTCATTCTGGAAGACCTCCACTGGGTGGATCCGTCCACTCTTGATTTTATCTCTGCCTTAGCTCGCCGCCGCGGACCGGCAAAGTTGCTGCTGCTCGGGACTTTCCGGCCAGCCGACGTCATCATTTCTCAGAGCCCTTTGCGAGTGCTAAAGCACGATTTAGCGCTGCACAATCAGTGCCATGAAATCGCCCTGGAAAGGCTTGAGAAGTCCGACGTAGCCAGATACATCGCGGGCAAGTTTCACGAACACAGTTTTCCAGTCGGATTTGCGAACCTCATCTACCGCCACTCCGGCGGCAATCCCTTGTTCATGGTCACCATTCTTCAGGATCTGGTGAAGAAGCGGTTAGTGGTGCAGGCGGCGGAGAGTTGGACACTTGCCTTGCCCCTTGAAGAGCTTGTCCCCGCCGTGCCCGATACTCTGGACCAGTTGATCGAAGCGCAATTTCAACAATTGAGCGAACTCGAGCAACGCATCTTGAAAAGCGCCAGCGTCGCTGGAGAGCGCTTTTCGGTGTGGGCCATCGCTACCGCCGCGGAAATTGACCCCGGCATCGTAGAAGGTATTTGTCAAAAACTGGCCGACAGGCTGCAATTCGTCCGGCCAGCTGGAATTCATGACCTTCCCAATGGTCAGGTGTCCGCACATTTCGACTTCCGCCATTCACTTTACCGGGAAGTTCTGTATCGGCGCCTCTCCGACACTGCGCGTTCAAAACTGCATCTGCGATTGGCACAGTGCCTCAAGACTCTCTGCGATCCCGCGGCTCCGGAATTGGCCAGTGAACTGGCGCTGCATTTCGAAGGTGGGCGCGATTACGAGCAGGCCGTCCGCCACCTGATTCTTGCGGCCGAAAATGTCGCTGGGCGATTCGCTTACCGGGTTTCCATCGAAATTCTGCAACACGCGCTGGTGCTTGCCGCCAAACTCATCCCCCCGGTTCGCGACGAATTGCAGGTTCAGGTTTTGGAGTGTATCGGCAATGCTCATTTCGCGCTGGGTGCCCTTGTTTCCTCCGGCGAAGCCTACGCGGCCGCCGCGGAACGCGCCCACTTATCTGGCCTGAAGACAGCGCAACTGCATGCCTTGACTTCCGCAATGTATCCGCTGGGCTTCATAGATCCCGACAAGGGCCTGGCCGCGCTCGAAGAAGCTGTGAAAGTTTCCATGACTGTTAATAACCCTGCACAGTTGGCTAGCACTCGGATGCTGGCAGCGGGGTGCCGCCTGGTGTTCGATTGTTGGAATCGGGCGGACGCGGAGCTGTCCGCGGTATCCCACGAAACCCTGCTTCGCCTCGATCCGGCAAGATTTGATCCCTATCAGCGAATCGCTTATGCGCACGTTATGTTGCTGAAAGGTCATTACGCGCAGACCTTGGAGCTCTGTGAACGCGGTGTCGCCGAAGCTAGCGTATCTCGCGTGGGTCACGCGGTGAATTTTCTGGTGCATTTTGGCGCTCTCAGCGCCAGGACCATTACCTATCTCTATAAAGGTGACCTTGGAAATGCCTTGCGGATGACCGTATCCGGCAGGGCGTCACCGGACGAGAATCTGGCACTCTATTGGCAAGCTTGCTTCCGCGAATCGTGGCTACGCATCCAGGTTTTCGACTTCGAGGGCGCCCGGCGAATTTGCGAAGAGACCGGCCGGGTCGGCGGCGAGAACCCCATCTTTTACGGGCAGACGATTCACCAGATGGCCGTTGCCTACCTGACGCTCGAGGAGGGCAACTATGCGCAGGCGATAGAACATTTTAGGAGCGTTTACGAGCCCGCGGTACCCACAAAATTTTTTCTCCATTGGTGGTGGCGATTCATCGCTCGGCTGGAGTCCGGCAATGCTCACCTGCTGGCAGGCGATCTCTCGAGTGCGCGCATCTCGGCTGGCGACTTTTTGAAGTTGGCGCTGTCTACCGAAGATCCCCACCTGCACGCATTAGCCTGGGATTTGCAAGCCCGCGTGGCTATGACCGCGAAAAACTACACCGAAGCCAAGGAATATATAGTTCGGGCGCTCGACATCGTTGAAAAGTTTGAAATCAGGATCGCGGCATGGCAAGCCTATGCGACCGCTTGGCGTCTGCATCGCCAGGCAAAGGAACCGAAAAGGGCGGAAGCGCATCGCCTGTGCGCAGAGACCCGTATCCTCGAGATTGCAAACTCTTTCGCCCCCGACCAACCCCTTCGCGCAAAATTCCTGAGCGCCCGGCCAATCCGTCAAATTCTGCGTGATTGAGCACGCCTCCCCGGGTCATCGCAACCTCACGCTCAACCTGTTAGCTGCTTTGTCTTGCCTGAGCCAGCTCCTCGCAGATCAGATCCAATCGCGCGTGCTACAATCTGCCCACGAATGGCGCTTGCGGCGGGTACCAGACTCGGTCCATACGAAATTATCTCTCCCCTCGGCGCGGGCGGCATGGGCGAGGTTTATCGCGCCAAAGATACGCGCCTCGACCGCACCGTCGCCATCAAGGTTCTGCCCGCTCACCTCTCTTCCGACCCGGAATTAAAGCAACGGATGGAGCGCGAAGCCAGAGCCATATCCGCGCTTCAGCATGTGAACATCTGCACTCTTCACGATATCGGTGCGCAGGACGGCACCAATTTTCTGGTGATGGAATATCTCGAAGGCCAGACCCTGGCCGATCGCCTGGCCAAAGGGCCGTTGCCACTCGATCAAGTGTTGAAGATTGGCGCTGAAATCGCCGATGCTCTCGAGAAGGCCCACTCCCAGGGCATCATCCATCGCGATCTGAAGCCTGCCAATATCATGCTCACCAAGGGCGGCGCCAAGCTGATGGATTTCGGCTTGGCCAAACCGGAAGTGCAGCTTCCTTCCGGCGCCGTCAGCTCGATGTCGCCAACCACGGTGACGATGAACCTGGCCTCGCTCACGGCGGTTGCGTCTCCACTAACGCAGAAAGGCGCCATCGTCGGAACGTTCCAATACATCGCGCCGGAAGTTTTGCAGGGCGCGCCCGCTGACGCCCGCAGCGACCTCTTTAGTTTCGGCTGCGTGCTCTACGAAATGCTTACCGGGCGGCGCGCCTTCGAAGGCAAATCGCAGCTCAGCGTATTTACCGCCATCCTCGAAAAAGATCCCGAACCCATCAGCGCCAGCCAGCCGCTCACCCCGTTCATGCTGGATCGCGTGGTCCGCGCATGCCTGGCAAAAGATCCCTCCGACCGTTTTCAGTCTGCCCATGATCTCGCTATGGATTTGCGCTGGGTGGCAGCCGCGCCAGCGGAAGAAACAAATCCCTCTCGACAGTTCAGCAATAGCGGGCTGGCGGGCGCGGCCGCGTTGCTGCTCGCGTGCATCGCAGTCGCCGCATTCGCCGGATACCATTGGGCGAAACCTTCAGCGGAAGCGCTATCGCTGCATGCGCAAATCGCTCCGCCGGAAAAGTTTGTCCTGGATGCCACCGGAGATGCCGGCGGCATGCCCGTTCCTTCTCCCCAAGGTGACAAAATCGCGTTCGTGGCCCATTCCAGTGACGCCAAATTGCTCTGGGTCAGATCGCTGAGCAGAAACACCGCGCAGCCGCTGGAGGGCACCACCGGCGCCGCGCATCCTTTCTGGTCGCCGGACGGCGGTTATATCGGATTTTTTGCAAGCGGCAAGCTGTTGAAAATTCCCGCCGCTGGAGGACCCGTCACGCCCATCGCCGATGCGCCTAACTCTCGCGGAGGAACCTGGGGCGCGGACGATATGATTGTGTTCGCTCCCGATTTCCAGTCCGCCTTATTGAAAGTGAATGCGCAGGGTGGCGGCGCGCCCTCCCCAGCTACACTCATTGATCGAACCAAACATTCCACGCACCGCTGGCCGTGGTTCCTGCCCGACGGCAAACATTTTATTTTCCTGGCTACCAGTCATCTCAGCGGAGACGCCACCCAGAATGGAATCTATTTTGGCTCCGTGGATAATACGGAATCTCGCCTCATCATGGCCTCCGACTCCGCAGCCCAATTCGCCTCTGGCTATCTGCTGTGGCGTCTGAATTCCACGCTCGTCGCGCAGACCTTCGACCCGGCAACAGGTAAATTGTCAGGTTCGCCCAATCCCGTCATCAACAATCTCAGAGACGATGTTGGAGTCTGGCGCAGCATATTCGCGGTCTCCCAGAATGGGGTCATGGTTTATCAGAGCGGAACTTCCGACTCTGCGAAAAGCCGCCTGGTGTGGTTCGATCGTTCCGGCAAACCGATGCAGGACTTCAACCCGCAGGAAGCCACCATCAGCGACTCGCGCGCGCTTCTCTGGGTACGTGACATACGGCTCTCTCCGGACAATAAGCGTGTCGCGTTCTCCAATGGCACAGGCATATGGACGCTGGACCTCCTCCGAAAAACAAAAACGCGCATCACCTTTGAGCAGCGGGTCTACCAGGAGCCGGACTGGTCACCCGACGGCAAAATGTTGGTCTTCTCCACGCTTACTTCCAGGGGCGGCGGCAATGTGGAGATACGCGCCAAGGCCGCGGATGGCAGCGGCCCGGAGAAAACCGTCATCGCCCAATCCAATAACTACCACTACCCCGCCTGGACTCCCGATGGAAAATACCTGACTTATCTCTGGGGTGATGGAGAAAAAGATGTTTCCCTTTGGATGGTGCCCGTTTCCGGAGATGCCAAGCCGGTGGCCGTGGTGCGGCCTCCCTCGTCGCAATCAAATCTGCACTCTTATCGCATTTCGCCTGACGGCAAGTGGGTCGCCTACGTATCCGACGAGTCTGGACAGCAGGAGCTGTACATCACAAGTTTTCCCGATGCGAAAGGGAAGTGGAGAGTGTCGGCTGACGGCGCCGCTTATCCCGTGTGGACTGCAAGCGGCAAGGAATTGTTCTACTTGGCTCTGAACAACGACTTCCTGTCCTCCTCGATAACTGCAAAGGGTTCGGATCTTGAAGTGAGCGCGCCCCAGCGGCTTTTTCACACCGGCACGCCTGGCCTGGGCGTCGTCTTTGACGTATCTTCCGACGGGAAGCGTTTGTTGATAAACCACTCTGAAGAAGAAGCTCAGGTTCCGCTGGAACTGGTTACCAACTGGCTCGCAGGATTAAAGAAGTAAATCTGCGCCAGTAATCAGACCGCGCGGTCTTATTAGTCGGCCTTCTTTGACGGGGCGTCTTCTTCCCACATCACCAGCATGATCCACCAGCGCGTGCCGTCGTGGAACATTTCGATGCTGTTGACGCCGTGCGCGAACGGTTTCGTAAACGCGGCGTCTTCGCTCGATTCATACGAGCTGAAAATTTGTTGCAGATGACCCTGGCTATGCGTTTTCCGCGCGGTCTCTCTTTCGAAAAACGGATGCGCGTCAAAATATTTGCCCGCGCGATCCACGTAGTCTTTGGGGCTCATGACCCGCGCTTCAAGCTTGCCGGTTTTCCCGGGTGGAGTGTTGATCAGCAACGCCCCCGGAAAAAATAAAGAATACATGCGCTCCCAGTTCCTGGGCTTTCCAGCCGGCCCGCTGATCACGTCGTACAGTGAAGCAATTAGCGCGTCTGCGGTTTCCACATCTTTAGGATCTGCCGCTGGTGACGCGGCCGCAGCACCCGCAGCCGGATGCTCCGCAGCCGCCTGTGGCGCTGCTGAGCCTGTCGGGACGTTTCGATTCGCTAAAGAATCTGCCGTGCTTCCAAAGCAAAATCCAATTGCCGCGATCACCATGAAAACCAATTTACGTTTCACGTTTGTGTCTCCTTGAATTGGGTCACGCGAAGAACACCGATTTGACACGCGGATTCTGGCACGATTCTCGCCCGCCGAAAAGTATTTCGACGAAGGCGGATCCTGGCGTGAGCCTCTTAACGGCGGCGGGTCAACTATGGGCGCCCATTCGCTACCGCAGCTGTTCCATCTCCGAGAAGCGCTTCATCCCTTCCGCATCAGCCGGGCCTGTTGCATCACTGCCCATCCGCAGCCGATGGCCGTCCGGGTCTTCCACATTCATTTCTCGCGTGCCCCACGGCATATTCGTGGGCTCCAGCCGAATGATGGCGCCGCTCTTCTTGTACTCCGCATGGAGGGCGTCCACGTCCTCCGTAAAAATCGACATCCACGTGCCCGCCTGCCCCTGCGCGCCTTCGCAGAGAAAAATCTCCACCTTGCCGCGAGTAACACAGCCAAATGTCGGCGGGGCTCCCCAGTCCCACTTCTTCGTAAAGCCCAGCTTGGTCACGTAGTAATCCATCGAGATCGCAAAATGCTTCACGTTAAGGATTGGAACCACGCATTCGAATTCGTTCATATCTCCACTCCAACCTTGAATTAAGTCTCACGCCAATGAGCAGGTCAAATTCACGATTTTACATCCGCCGGTTCACGAATTTCCTGACGGCTCGTGCGCGAAATCGGACGGTTCCATGCCGAACTGCTTGGCGTACTCCGCTCTCAGTCGCTGCCAGCCAAACTTCATGGCCTCTGGACCAACAACGCGACCCATAGGCGTTCCGCCGAGAACGCTATCCAGCACATCGAAACAAATGTGCCATCCGGCCGCGCCCATGGCCATGAAGCGCCGCCCGATGTTAGTCCATAGTGTCAGACGTGTGCCTCCGCCAACAGCTTCTAGCTCCCATCGCATTTCGTGATCGCCCCAGTTGTATTCCAGCATTCTGGGCCGCTCGGCTCTCCTCACCGTCGCTTCCGAAACCTGCGCCGCGGGAGCATTTACAGTAGTGAGTTTCACCGTGCTCCCTGCCACGCCTAGGTTCCCGTCGCTGTCGAACGGAGCCCACTCGCGCAAATGCGCCGGGTCGGTTAGCGCTTGCCACACCTTTTCCGGAGAGTGGCGCAGTTCCCTTACGATAACCAGCGTCCACTTCTCGCCGTCCTTTTCCACCTGCGCCCCTCTGGCAGGACCCGGTTGGTATTGTGCGCGAGTGCTCATGTTTAAGTCCTAGCTCGGCCAGCGCGCCAGTTGCGAGAGTTGAATAAGGTTGCCGCACGTGTCGTTGATCATCGCAATAGTCGACCCGGTCACTTCCGTCGGCGGCTTGGTGAACTCACCCCCGCGCGCCTTGATCCGTTCATAGTCGCCCTTGATATCGTCAGTGAAGAACATCGCCGCCGGCTGGCCCTGCTGAAAGATCGCCTGCTGGTATGCTTTTGCCGCGGGGTTGTTGTTCAGCGCCAGTTGCAGCTCCGTGCCATCCGGTTCTTCCGCAGAAGCCACCGTCAGCCACCGAAATGGGCCGTTACTGAAGTCGGCCTTCTTGGCAAAGCCTAATACTTCTGTATAAAAGCGTAAAGCCTTGCTCTGGTCGTCTACATAAATGCTGGTCAGTTTGATTTTCATTTGGTTTTTCCTTTATCACGTCCGCGGACGGGGCCGCGTCCTCTTTTCGTTGTTTTTGTTTTTGATGAAGCAGGCTCACCCATGCGGTCCAGGTGCCGCTCGAGAGCATCGAGGTGCCCGGACCACAGCCGGCGGAAGGGAACCAGCCAGGAGTCCAGCTCCTGAAATGGTTCGGGCCTCAACCGGTACAGACGCCGTTGGGCGTCCGCGATGGATTCCACAAAACCGCCTTCGCGCAGCACCCGCAGATGCTTCGACACCGTCGGCTGCGGCATGCGCAGCCGCTGCTCGATCTCACCTACCGACCGTTCTGAAGCCATCAGCAGGCTCAGGATCGCGCGGCGATTAGGCTCCGCAACAATTTCGAAGGCCGTCTCCATGAGTGATATATACGCACATACGTATATACGTGTCAAGGAATATAGTAGCGTGGCGGGCAAAAGATTTGGACAGAGACTGGGCCTTTGCGCCGGCGAGGGGAGAAGTAATTGCCGCCGCAGGATTTATTCGTAGCGCAGCGCCACCATGGGATCGACCAGCGTGGCCCGCCGCGCGGGAAAGTAGCATGCCAGCAGCGCAATGAAGATCAGCAGCGCCGCTACCACCACAATGGTCAACGGATCGTGCGCCGTTACGCCAAATAACAGATTACTCATAAGGCTAGTCAATCCGAGGGCGGCGCCAATCCCTATGCCCACGCCTGCCAGTGCCAGCTTTGCGCCCTGGCGCAAAACAATCTGCAGCACATCGCCGTGTTGCGCTCCGAGCGCCAGGCGAACGCCAATTTCGCGCTGGCGTTGCGACACCGTGTAGGACATCACTCCGTATATGCCGATGACTCCCAGCACCAGCGCCATCGCTGCTGCAATTCCCAGCATCACCAGCGTGAACGAAGTTCGCGCCACCGATTTGTCGTACACATCTTTCATGGTCTGCACCGACGCCAGCGGCAAATTCGAATTTGTAGACCACACCGCTTCGCGGATTTCCTTCAGAAAACCTTCCGTGCCCGCCCGGTCGCTGCGAACAACAAATGTCATCGTCCGCACAGCTTGTGCCGGTCCCGGCCCGAAAAGGTTCTCCATCAGTGGAGGCCAGTACACGATTTCGGGGGCCCTTTCCTGCACGCCCTTCTCGCGCACATCCTGAACCACCCCGACCACCTCGTGCCACGGCATCTTCGAAAACTCGCGCAGGTGTTTTCCAATGGCCGCCGATGGCGTGCCCCACATCTCTCGCGCCAGATTCTCGGAAACCATCACCACCGGTTGCAGTCCATAAATTTCATTCCAGCTGATTTCACGTCCGGCCACCAGCCGCGTTCCGGCCGTCTGCAGCAATCCGGGCGAAATATATTTGTACATCCGCAGGGGCGCGATGAGTTCGCCCGAATAAACCTTGTCTTCTGCAAAAATTTCGTCCCAAGCCGGTGCGAATCCTTCCATGGGCATTTGGTTCACGAACCCCGCAGACTTCACGCCTTGAATCGCCGCGAGCTTGTCGAGGATGGCGTTTTGTGTGCGCGTTACTCGTTCGGCCTCGGTAATCAGCGACTCCGGTACGGAAATGCGTAACGTCTGCAAGTGTTGCGCGTCCGAAAATCCCGGATCGATTTTTCGCAGGGCCCGAAATGTACGGATCATCAGCCCGGCGCTCATTAACAGCACCAGCGCCATGGCCACTTGTCCAATGACCAGCAAATTCCGCGCGCGATGCTGTTCCCGGCTCACACTCATCGTGCGTCCCGCATTTGGCAACGCGCTGCCGCGCCGTGGCCCGGCGTACTTCAGCGCCGGAACGAGTCCGAAGAACAATCCAGACAGCACCGCCAGAGCGAACGTGAATGCCAGCGTTCGCGCATCTATGGAGATTTCATTCAAGCGCGGCAGAGTCGACGGCGCCGTCGCCAGGAGAAAACGCACGCCCGCATACGCCAAGCCCACTCCCACCATCCCGCCCAAAATGCCGAGCAGCACGCTTTCCACCAGCAGTCCGCGTACGATTCGCATCGCGCTTGCGCCCAAAGCCGTACGCATGGCCATTTCCTGCTGTCGCGCTTCCACGCGCACGAGCAACAAATTAGTCACGTTCGCGCAAGCTACCAGCAGCACTACGCCGATGGTGCCCATCACCACCCACAGCCATTCACCCACATTGCCGATCACTTCCTGCTTCAGCGGCCGAATCTGTGGTGTGATTTTCCATGTCTCATAAATATGCGGATTCGATCCCGGACCGTTGGTCCAGGAATCCATCCAGATGGGCAGCGCTCGCGTCAGGTCGGCATTGCCTTCCGTTGTCGTCGCTCCCGGTTTGAGTCGCGCGATCCCGTGGAACCCGAACCCCGCAAGGATCAATTTGCCCCGATCGAACGCTAGCGGCGTGGCCAATTCAAAGTCCGCATCCACAAATCGAAATCCGTGCGGCATCACGCCGACAATTTCCCGGGACTGCGAATCCACAAGAATATTTCGCCCGATCACCGCGCGGTCACCGCCGAATCGCCTCTGCCAATAACCATAGCTGAGCACGACCCTTAGGGCGCCATTCGGCCCCTGGTCCGCCTGCGACAGCCACCGTCCCGCCGCGGGCGCGACACCCAGCGTTTCGAATACACCATCGCTCACCGACACAGTGCGCACTTGTTCCGGTTCTGCCAGCCCTGTTACGTTTGCGGTGCCGTTCTGCCACACGCCCAGCGATTGAAATGAGCGGTTGTTTTCCGCGTAGGCGAAGTACATTGACGGCGAAAGTAACAAGCCGTGCTGAAAATCTCCCAGTCCCTCCGCGCCCGGTGCCACCTGGTGCAGTGATACCAACTGCGCAGCCTGCGGAAAATTCAGCGGCTTCAGCAGCACGCTATTCACAACGCTGAAGACTGCCGCATTGGCCGCAATTCCGATGGCAATCGTCAACAACGCCACCAAGGTAAAGACTGGATTGCGGCGCAGCGCGCGCAGGGCAAAGCGCACATCTCCAGACAGATCTTCCAGCCACCTCCACCCCCACGCTTCTCGCGCCGTTTCCGTAACCAGTTCCACGTTGCCGAATTCCCGGCGCGCCGCCGCGGCAGCTTCTTTCAAGGACATGCCCGTGGCTGTCAGTTCAGCAATCTTCTCCTCGAGATGCGAAGCGACTTCCTCATCGAGCTCGTCGTACATCCGCCGCCGGGAAAATAATTGTTTCAGCCGGCTCATGAAGCCCCCGGCGCCAAAACCCGCGTTATACCTTCGAGCATGCGCTCGAAACTCGAGACCTGATGTTCCAGGTGCCTTGCCCCTGTCGCCGTCAATTTATAAATCCGCACGCGGCGATTGGTCGCGGACGTGACCCACTCCGCTTTCACGAATTCCTGCTTCAGCAGTCGCTGCAGAGCGGGGTACAGCGAGCCTTCCTCGATCTGTAGCAGGTCATTCGACGTTCGCTTGATTTGCTGCACCAGCGCGTAACCGTGCAAAGGCTGCCGCTTCAGCGTGCGCAGGATCATCATTTCCAGCGCGCCTGGAAAAAGATCTCGTTGAACGGTTTTTTTCATCCGGACCGCAGGGCCTCCATGCTAGTGCAGGCCTGTCAGCTCAAGGCCTAGAGTAAAATAGTATAGGAGCGATGCAGAGTCAAATTAAAGTTTCATCTGACCAGACAACTATCAAGAATTTTAAGGAGTGAACCTGCAGTATGAAATTGCTGATGCGTTGAAACTTAGTCGTAAGCTTGAGTTTCAATGAAATTTGACACAATTGCCGGTGGCAACGCGATATTTGTTGCCACCCCTAGTAACGCTCCCAGGTAACCTTCCAGTGTTCTTCCGGATGCGTCGATTTGACGATGAGCTGGTTGCCCGAGAATTCGAACGAGCGCGGCAGGTCTTTGCCGACCAGGCTGCGTACCAGCGCGCCCTCGACATGAAACGTGAAGGTGTGAGAGGCCTCGTCGACCTCGTAGCTGCCAAAAGTCGCTTCGTAGCCACCCTGCGAGTACTGCCCAGCACCAACGGCTGCCGCAGGAGCCGCGTCCCCCTCCATCACCTGCACGGACGCGTGGCCGTCCCGCGTGAAAACAAACATGCCGGTAGGCTTGGCTTTATGAATCTTGCCGTCAGCACCCGGCGTTTCCAGTGACACGAGCCGCCACGCTCCCACGAACCGAGTCTTGACGGACTGATCTCCAGGATGATTTTGAGCGGTGGACAAATACGACCTCGGAGTTGCGCTCGCCGCCAGGAGCAGCGACGTCAGGCCAACACTAACCGCGTTTTTCATGGTTGAACCCTTATCGCCGCGTTACCGTACCCCGGCAACGTCGTAGCGATCGGCGTTCATCACTTTCGTCCACGCCGCCGCGAAGTCTTTCACAAATTTCTCCTGCGAATCCGCGCAGCCATAAACTTCCGCGAGGGCGCGCAGCTGCGAGTGCGAACCGAACACCAGGTCTACGCGGGTCGCCGTCCACTTGACCTCGTTGGTCTTGCGGTCGCGTCCTTCGTACACTCCTTCCGAAACGCCTTCAACCGAATTGGCGGGCTGCCAGCTCGTACTCATGTCCAGCAGGTTGACGAAGAAATCATTCGTCAATGTCTCGGGCCGCTTGGTGAATACCCCATGCGCCTTTTTCCCGGCGTTTGCGCCCAGCACTCGCAGTCCGCCAACCAGAACCGTCAACTCCGGAGCGGTCAGTCTCAATAACTGCGCGCGATCCACCAGCATCTCCTCCGGCGACATTCGCTGTGAGCCGCGGCCATAGTTGCGGAACCCATCCGCCTTCGGCTCCATCGGCGCGAAAGACTCAACGTCGGTGTGCTCCTGCATCGCGTCCATGCGTCCCGGTGTGAAGGGAATCCTCACGTCCTGCCCCGCATCTTTCGCTGCTTTCTCGATCGCCGCATCACCGCTGAGTACGATCAAATCCGCCAGCGAAATTTTCTTCCCGCGATTTCCGTTAGTCTGCCCGCTGTTGAACTCTTTCTGAATCGCTTCGAGTTTCGGCAGCACTTTGGCCAGTTCCTCAGGCTGATTTACTTCCCAGTCTTTTTGAGGAGCGAGCCGGATGCGCGCGCCATTGGCGCCGCCGCGCTTATCCGAGCCGCGGAAAGTTGAAGCCGACGCCCACGCGGTGGACACCAGTTGCGAAACGGTAAGTCCCGACGCCAGGATTTTCGCTTTTAACGCCGCAACCTCCTGATCGCTAACCAGTGGATGATCCACCGTGGGAATCGGGTCTTGCCATGGCAGCGTCTCTTTGGGAACGAGCGGCCCGAGATATCGCTGGATCGGCCCCATGTCGCGGTGCGTCAGCTTGAACCACGCGCGCGCAAAGGCATCCGCAAACTGCTCGGGGTGTTCAAAAAACCGCCGCGAGATTTTCTCGTAAGCCGGATCGAAGCGCAGCGCCAGGTCGGTGGTCAGCATAGATGGCGCGTGGCGCTTCGACGGATCGTGCGCGTCCGGAACCATGCCGCTGCCTGCGCCGTTTTTCGGCGTCCACTGGTGCGCGCCGGCCGGGCTCTTGGTCAATTCCCATTCGAACGCGAACAAATTCTCGAAAAAGTTATTGCTCCACTTTGCAGGAGTCGTTGTCCACGTGACTTCCAGCCCGCTGCCAATGGTGTCCGCGCCAAACCCTTTGCCAAATTTATTTTTCCACCCGAAGCCCTGATCCTCAATGTCCGCGCCTTCCGGTTCGGCGCCCACATAGTCAGCGGGAATGCCCGCGCCGTGCGTTTTGCCGAAGCTATGTCCGCCGGCGATCAGTGCGACGGTTTCTTCGTCGTTCATCGCCATGCGGCCGAAGGTGTCGCGAATGTCTCGAGCTGCGGCAATCGGATCCGGCTTGCCATTGGGTCCTTCCGGATTCACGTAGATTAGGCCCATCTGCACAGCGCCCAGCGGATGCTGCAGATCGCGCTCGCCCGAGTACCGCTCGTCCGCCAGCCAGGTTCCTTCCGGCCCCCAATAAATTTCGTCTTCCGGTTCCCACGTGTCGGCACGCCCGCCGCCAAATCCAAATGTCTTGAAGCCCATCGAATCCAGCGCCACGTTGCCCGCCAGAATCATCAGATCGGCCCACGAAATTTTGCGGCCATATTTCTGTTTGATCGGCCACAGCAGCCGCCGCGCCTTATCCAGATTCACGTTGTCCGGCCAGCTATTCAGTGGAGCGAAGCGCTGCTGGCCGGCTCCGCCGCCGCCGCGCCCGTCTCCGATGCGATATGTGCCCGCGCTGTGCCATGCCATGCGAACGAACAGCGGCCCATAATGTCCAAAGTCCGCCGGCCACCACTCCTGCGAATCCGTCATCAAGTTTCGCAAGTCCTGGATTACCGCATTCAGGTCCAGCGTCTTGAACTCTTCCGCGTAATTGAATTCCTTGTCCATCGGATCAGAGAGCGCGGAGTGCTGGTGCAGCACTTTCAGATTCACAACATTTGGCCACCAATCCGTGTTGGTGCGCGACCTGCCGCCGTGCGCAACCGGGCACTTTCCTTCGGGCTTGGTGCTTTTGTCTTTTGCTTCCGGGGAAACGCTCCCCGATGAAGTCGCGATTGTATTGTCCATATTTTTATCCCTCAGATATTCATTGGCGCTGCTCGAAAAGAAACTACTTCCTGTTGCTGCACCGGCGGCACAAACCAAAAACTTCTACGACCGGCTGTGTCAGGTCAAATCCGTTAAGCGCTTTCCGCGATAATTTCTTGAAATCCACGAAATCCGCATCGATGTCCTGCACCATTTTGCAGCGCGAGCACACCAGGTGATGATGCGGTTCCAGATTGCCATCCACGCGCAGGGTGGCGGCATGCGGGGTAACCTCTCGCAGCAGTCCACGCTCGATAAAAAGCTTCAAATTGTTGTAAACGGTAGCGAGCGAAATGGAGGGAACCTTGCGTTTCACTGCGGCGTAAACAGTCTCGGGAGTATGGTGGCCGTGCGAAGCGACAACCGCCTCATAAATTACCTGGCGTTGATGCGTCACCGCCAGCCCATGCTGCAAAGCCAGTTCGCGGAACTGTTCGTGCGAGTTGCGCATAATTATTGAACGATAGTGATTATAAAACAATGCGCTGCGGTTGCAACCGCATCGTTTACCCCAGCGGTGTTGCCGCACCGGGAGTTCTGCAACACCAGCCTGAAACGGCAGCAAGGCGCGGTTACCTATCGAGTCGGCAATTCGTCACCCGGGAACCAGTTGGGGAAGGGAATTTGTGTGCAGCAAGGAAGGTATCAAGGGACTATTCATCCCGGGCATTGATCTTTATCATGTTCGGGCAAAGGAGCAGCATCCACCCCATCTATGCTCACGCGAATTAGAATTTCTCTGCTCGCGGCTGTAATCGCAGCCCCAGCTCTGTCAGGCAGCGCCGAATTTTCCATGAAGGTGACCGACAAGAATTATCTCGACACTCAGGGCTTCAGCGTTTTTCTCTACGACAGCACCTACCATCCCGTTTTCGTCGACCAGAAAAACACCGCCATGGAGATGATTCTCCACGGCCAGCGCATCGCCACCAACGGCGACGTGCGCCTGATGCCAACGCCGGAGCAGTGGGATCTGGTAGCTACCCTCAAAAGCCGCCACGCCGACAAGGCCAACAATCGGCTTACCGCCGACCTCGCTTTCCCGACCTTCGACGTCAGTTACACATTGGAAGTGAAAGCGGAGCCCGGCGGCGTAGCTGTCAGCATCAATCTCGACAAACCGCTGCCGGAAAAATTGGCAGGCCGTGCGGGCTTCAACCTGGAGTTCCTGCCCTCCATCTACATGGGCAAGGCGTACTTGGTAGACGGCACCAAAGCCGGCATCTTCCCGCGCACGCCGAACGATCCCATGACCAAAGTTTTGCCTCTCGCTGATGAACCGAAAAAGGCCTACTACCTCGACGACTGGGATAAGGCCAAGGGCTACACGCAACCGCTCCCCTTCGCCGAGGGCAAGAGCATCACCCTGGGAATCGACGACGCACTCTCCCGCGTGAATGTAATATCGGATACCGCCAACCTTATGCTGTTCGACGGCCGCGACCGCGCGCAGAACGGTTGGTTCGTCTTGCGTTCGTTGATTCCCGCGGGCAAGACCACCGGCGCCATCGTCTGGCACATCCGGCCTGACGTGATTCCCAACTGGACGCGGCCGCCGATGATCGCGCACAGCCAGGTCGGCTACGAACCGGGCTTTTCCAAAGTAGCGGTGCTCGAACTCGACCCCAAGTACAACGCGCCGAAAACGGCCCGAGTGTTGCGGCTCACAGAGGATGGCTCCTACAAGGAGGTCTTCCAGGGCCCCGTCACGTCCGCAAAACCCTGGCTGCGCTACGTCTATTCAAAATTCGATTTCACCTCTGTGCGGGACCCCGGCCTCTACGTCATCGAATATGGAGGCCAGCGCACCGCGCCTTTCCCCATCTCCAAAGATGCCTACGCGAACATCTGGCAGGACAGCCTGGACCATCACATTGCAGTCCAGATGGATCACGTTTCTGTCCGCGAAGGCTACCGCGTGTGGCACGCCGCTTCGCATCTCGATGACGGCCGCATGGCACCGGTAGTCGGCGATCAGTTCGACGGCTGGAATCAGGCCACCGCGACCGACGGGAAGTACAAAGGTGGCGATCACATTCCAGGGTTGAACGTTGGCGGCTGGTACGACGCCGGCGACTTCGACCTCGAAGAGCCTGCGCAGTTGAGCGCGATTCAGAGCCTGGCTCTCGCGTATCGCGAATTCGATCTCCAGTACGACGAGCTCACCGTAGACGAAGCCGCCCGCCAGGTGGAAATGCACCGTCCCGATGGAGTGCCGGACACGGTGCAGCAGGTCAAGCACGGCGCGCTGCTCATTCTGGCGCAGTTCCACAACATCGGCCATGCCATTCGCGGCACTCACGAGCCGGATCTGCGCCAGTACACTCACCTCGGCGACGGAGCATCAAAAACTGACGGCCGCATTTACGATCCGCAGCTCGGTCCCAACGAAACCAGGGGCGACTACTCCGGCAAGCCCGATGATCGCTGGATCTTCACCAGCAACAATCCGTATTTTCAGTGGAACGCCATTGCGGCGCTCGCTGCCGCCGCCGATACGCTGAAAGGCTGGGACGACGCCCTAGCAAAAGACTGCCTCGAAACCGCTATCAAAGCGTGGAAAGACACGACAGCTAACCCAGGGCAGTATTCAACCGGCCGCGGCACAGACGCAGCCGCCCCGATAATTGAGCAGGGAAGTGGTGTGCTGGCTGCTTCGCAGGGAACGGTCGCTGGCGCTGCGACAAGCAACGGCGTCACCACCGCACCAGCACCGCCGCCAGCCGCCGCCCGTGGCCGCTCTGGTGTCGGACTCGACTGGCCAGCGGCCCTGGAATTAACCATCGCCACGAACGGCGCCGAGCCCTACAAGTCCCGCCTGAAGGAATTGTTCCCGCAGATGATCACGCCGCAGCAGATGGACTCGCACGGTTGGACAGCAGTGCGCGCCTTACCTTATCTGGATGCCAGCGCCAGGGATCAAATGCGCGAAGCCGTGAAAACCTATATGGCCGGTTTGGACCAGCGCCTGGACGCCACTCCTTTCGGCGTGCCTGCCAGCCTCGGCACCTGGGGCGGCTCGGGCGCCGTGGTGGACATGGCCATCCGAATGTATTTCCTTCACAAGACCTTTCCCGATCTCGTAAGCCCCGAATACACCCTTCGCGCCGTCAACTACATTCTCGGCACGCACCCGGTGTCCAGCACTTCCTACGTCGCCGGAGTCGGCACCGTCTCGAAGACCATGACCTACAGCAACAATCGCGCCGACAATTCCTACATCCCCGGTGCCGTGATTCCCGGATACATCATCATCAAGCCCGATTTTCCCGAATGCATCGACGACTTCGGCTTCCTCTGGTTCGAAGATGAAGCCGTCGTGGCCGGTTCAGCCAGTTGGGTGGTAGCCGGCAACGCCGCGAACGCGATCGTCAGGGAAGCAAAATAAACGCGGTTAATTCCAGGATTGTCGCCACAAATTTCGCAAGGCCCGGAAAACAAAATCTGTGCACGCTTCGTAGAAATTCATTCCCCCCGTTTTCGTTGCTTTACTTTCCCCTTGCACGCCGCAAGTCTCTCTGATATATACTGAACCGTATGGTTCAGTGTAACGAAACTCGACTCGACGCTTCCTTCGCCGCGCTCTCGGACGCCACTCGTCGTGGCGTGCTGGAGCAGCTCGGCCGCGCCGACGCTTCGATCACCGACCTCGCCGGAAAATTCCACATGACCCTCACGGGCATGAAGAAGCACGTTGGCGTTTTGGAGCGGGCAGCGCTCGTCACTACTGAAAAGGCCGGGCGAGTCAGAACCTGCAGGCTCGGCACGCGCGCGCTGGAACAAGAGGCCGCCTGGATCGAGCGGCACCGCCAACTGTGGAGCGCGCGCTTCGACGCGCTGGACAAGATTGTCGAGCACTTGAAATATAAGGAGAAGGCAGATGCCCGAAGGAAAAGAAGGTAGTCGCCGCCACGAACCGTACCGCCGTGGAACGCAAGTCCGACCGCGAACTCATCGTGACGCGAACGTTCAATGCCCCGGCGCACATCGTTTTCGAAGCTTGGAGCAAACCCGAATTATTCAAGCGTTGGTGGGTTCCGAAGTCGGCGGCACTGTCGCTGCTCTCGTGCGACATGGATGTGCGCACCGGGGGCGCCTATCGCCTCGTGTTCCGCCATCCGGCGTCCGATCAACCGATGGCGTTCTTCGGAACGTACAGAGAAGTGACGCCGAACAAGCGCCTCAGCTGGACGAACGAAGAAACGGATCAGGGCGCCGTGACCACTGTGACGTTCGAAGAGAATGCGGGTAAGACGCTAGTCACCCTGCACGAACTCTACCCCACAGCAGCGGCCCTGGACGAAGCCCTCGCCGGTTCTGCCGAAGGCCTGCCCGAACAGTTCGCGCAGCTGGACGAGTTGCTAGCAGCCGGATCGTGACCACACCGCGGCCACTGGCGTAGGGAAGGGACCTCCTTGTTACGATAGCGACGGCAGTAAAGCGGACGACCCTGCCTTGAGAGCGGTAGTCGGCGACTTCCAGGCTTGCGGCCAAGTCGCCCCCATAAGCGCCCATCATCAGTGATCCTACCTCACGCCTGAAAACTAAACGAACGTTGCACTGGCATCGCTGGAGGAGACCAGAGGCAGCAGCTGGATCGCTGTCCCAGACGAGCGCGATTACTCGAACTCGGCACGGCGCACATAAAAATAGGCAAATTAAGGAAAAAGTTGGCGGGGACGACGAGACTCGAACTCGCGACCTCTGCCGTGACAGGGCAGCGTTCTAACCAACTGAACTACGTCCCCGCTGAAGGGTGCTACGCACGGATGGTGGGCACTGTCCGATTTGAACGGACGACCTTTCGGGTGTAAACCGAACGCTCTAACCGCTGAGCTAAGCGCCCTTACGCATTTCATCTTATCTGAAGCCCACACGCTGGTCAACGAAACTGGAATAATCTCCGCGCCCATCGCTGGGGTTTACAAAATTTCAAGCCGCGCCTTTCTTGCACTTTATTCATGCAGCCAGTAAACTCTCTTCTCTCACGTTCTATAAAGGATTTAGTTCACCATGCTTCTTGCGCGGGATTATGTCGGGTACATGGCCACCGAGATTGTGAAACGCCTGGTGGAAGGCGGCCAGGTGGAAGTGCAGGCCGAAGCGATGGTCCCGCTGGCGCTGCGCTTGCGTCAGCGCATGAATGAAGAGCTATCCGTCGAAGATCGACTCAACGACGAAGTGCGCCAGATTCTTACCGACCATCAGGATGAAATGCGCCGCACCGGAGTCTCTTACCAGGAAATGTACAAAAAAGTGAAAGGGCAGTTGGCGCGCGACCGCAAACTGGTGCTGCGCTGAACGCCGCCCCGCACTCAAGAATATTTCTCGAAATTGCTTCCGCTGTGATTAAGTTCCGGCGCGCGGCCGCACCAGGTTTCGAACGGAGAAGTCTCTAAACGATGCGCCTTACCCGCGAAAAAATAATCCGCCTGTCGCACCAGCTCACCGACGTGCTTGGTAGCCAGCAACGAAGTGGAATTTGTGGAAGATCGCGACACCATTCGCCAGCAGGTAGTCAAAATTCTTACCGACACACTCCGCGAAGAAGAAAAGGCCGACCTCGAAGTCCGCAAGAAAATCACTTCGCAGAAAAAAGAAATCCTCGAGGGCAGCGAAGAGTGGGACGTGCTGTACCGCAAGTATTACGCCGATGAACTGCGCCGCCTGGGCATCGCGGCGGTACCCGACGAGCGCCGCCAGGAACGCAGCAGCAATTACTGACCACGGTTAAGCTGATCCACAAAAGCATCTCCGAAAAATAAAAAAGGGCGGCAAAATTGCCGCCTTTTTTGCAGAGGATCGCCTGCGGTTGCTCTACCGTTGCTGGTGTCGCAAGGGCCTGTAGCAGCTATCACGCCAGCCGCAAAATAATCTACGGCGTGTCCGGCCGGCGCTTCAGCGTCGGACGATCGTCATCCGGGTTCGCGTTCGGGTCCTGCCCCTTCTTGTCCGCCTGCTCGGTCTTGGTGCGCAGCGTCGGCTTACCCGGAGCGGCCTGTACCTTGCGCGAAAACACGATGTTGCGCAGCCGCGCCTTCACGGTATCGAATTCTGACGTGGTCACCACGTACTCCTGCTTGGCCGGCAAAATTCGCGCAATTTCTTTTTGCGTATTGGCGATGCGCTCGGGTGTCGGCGGATGGGTCGAAAAAATCTTGGGAATCGTGCCCGGCTGGCGCTTTTCGTCCGCCTGTATGCGCTCAAAGAATGTTACGTAAGCGTTGGGATCATATCCGGCCTTGTACATATACTGCAGTCCGAGAAAATCCGCTTCACGTTCCGCATCGCGCGAAAACTTCAAATAGGAAAAGGGAATCGCCAATTGCGTGGCCTGATAAATCCCGTACCCGGCCCAGCCGCCCGGTCCCAGCAAAATCAAGGGAATCGAAGCCAGTTGCATCAGCTCGCCCTTGGTAGCTTGCTTCGTGCCGTGTCGCGCGGTGACGTGCGAAATCTCATGGGCCATCACGCCCGCCAGTTCCGATTCTTCCTGCGCCCGCAAAATCAGTCCGCTGTTGACGTAGAAAAATCCGCCCGGTAACGCAAAAGCGTTCACCACATCGGAATCAATCACCTTGATCGTGAACGGCACGCGCGCGTCGGAGTTGCGCACCAGGTTCTGTCCCACGCGATTCACGTATTCCACTACGATCGGGTCATCAATGAGCTTGGACGAGCGTTCCACTTCCTGCGCCAGACCCTTGCCCAGCGCAATCTCGCGCTCCAGCGAATAAAAATTTACGCCTTTGCCGACGCCGCGGTTGCCGATGGCCTCCACGTCTTCCTTCGAATTCTTCGGCGTAACGGTATCTTTCTGCTGTACGGGAGCGTCGGCTGCTGGCTTCTGCGACGGCGAAGTCGAAGGCGCGGTCGCCGGAGTCGGCGGGGGAGGAGGCGGCGCCGGTTGCTGCTGCCCGGGATCCTGCGTCGCCGGCTGACTTTGCGCCAGCGTCAATCCTGGGCACGCCAGCAGCGCGGCGGCGAATACCAGTGTCAGGGCATGTTTGCAAGTTTGAGAAATCATGGAGGTAACCTCTTCCAGCTCAGCCCGAGTATACACCCCGCCTGGGGAGAGCCAACGCGATACGCCGTCTCAGGTACGATGTTAGGCTCGGGTATAAGGTTTCCTGCGCGCAAAAAGCAATCGCTGGAACGCTCAGGCGGCCCACCAGTTGACACTCTGTGCTTCCGCACCTTACATTCGAAGCCTGCCTATGAGCGTTTCGAAAATTCAGATTGGCCAACTCTGGAAAAAAGACGGCACCGCGGACACTTATCTGGTCACGCGCATCTACAATGAAGCCCTTAGCACCATGGTCATTCTGCGCAAATCCGGCGCCGAAGACGAAGCCCTCACGCGCGTGAAGGCCGAACGCACCGCCAACGGCCAAAACATCCCCGGCTTCTCCCCCGCACAGGAAGACGAAAAGTTTTAAGACCGCTGCAACAGTCGCCCGCCGCGGAGTGTCCCCCATCCTTGCGAGTTCTCAAGGGTGGGTCCGGGAATTCTTTGCCATAACGCCGCCACCACCCCACCTGTCATTCGCAGGGCAGCCAAGCCGACGACGCCGGTCCGCTTCGTTCAATTGATCTTGGCCATGGCCGTGCCGTCACCCGCCATTCCGAGCGCAGCCAGCCGACGCTTTGTCTTTTCAACTTCGCTCCTGCGAAGTTATCGGCTTGCGCAGTCGAGGAATCTCTCTTCGAACGCTCGCGCCAGCCACTCAGTTTGTGAAGCTCCACTTCGAACGCAACAGTTCGCTGGCATAGCGGAGTGACCTCGTTACCCCGCCCGCAACCGTACGACCGCAGTCCATCAAACCGACCGCACCTCCATCTTCACTACATCCTCCACCTTCATCAATTCCTTAACAAAAAACGGTTCGCCGTATTTCACGCCCACCATCTGCCCAAAGTGCCGCGCCAGATGATTCATCTCGCCCTCCAGCTCATCCAGTCCCAGATGCACCATGTTCTTCTCACCGGGCTGGGGAGTGAACTGCGAGACATACGCCAGAATTGCGCGCTTGCGCTCCTCATACTGCTCAGAAATATCCACCACAAAACTCGGACGCGCCTCCGCGAACGAAACCGAATACAAAATCTTGAACGGCCGATACGCTTCGCCCGCGATGGGCAACTGCTTCAATCCCGCCAGAAAACATCCTTCATACCCCAATTTCGAAGCGTTGTAGTGATCCGGATGCCGCGCTTCCCAGTAAGGCAGAATCACCGTCTTCGGCCGCAACTCCCGAATTTTCGCCGCCAGCAACAGTTTATTTTCACGGCTGGCGCTTACATCGGAATCAGGAACGCCCAGCACCCCACGCCACGACACCCGCAAAATCTTCGCCGCCTCCGCCGCCTCTTTCGCGCGCGTTTCGGGCGTTCCCCGCGTACCCATCTCCCCCGCGGTCAAATCCAGTATCCCCGTCTTATATCCCTGCTGCGCATGGCGCAACAAAGTCCCGCCGCAAGTCAACTCCACATCATCGGGATGCGCCGCAATCGCCAGTAGATCCAGATCCATCAAGCCTCCCGCACACGAATCGCATCGATTCTAGCAGCACCGCTGCTAAAATCTTTCGCCCCGCCTGTTGCCGAGTCGCGTTCGCCATTCCCTGAACATCGTACCCGCGAGTCGATTTAACACGTGCGATTACGCAAAAACAAAACGCAGCGGTCATTCGGCTTATCAGATGCTACGCAGTTAAAAGATGGAGTAATTGCTGGGCTATATCGTTAGCCTACTGCTTATCGTAGACAAAGATCTCTGTATGGTCGGCTACGTCGTGGGTGAGCGTTCGAGCGTCTGTCGACAGTGCCCACGTATCGATAACCGGCTTAAGCCCAGTCACGACGACTGTGACGTTGGGAATCTTTATATCGAGCGTGGATTCAATGACCAGCACAGAGTCACGCCAACTCGCGCTCTCAGTAAGTTGGCCTGACGACATCTTTTTGGAAACCCGCTTCTTGCCATCCGGCGTATAAGTTTCCGTCGATTTCTTGCCGTCGGTTTTGAAGTGGAAGACCATTGCCGACTTTTTGTTCTCGATGGCGACTGTCTCGGATTTGATTGCGGTGTCCTTCGGGAGGGTGCTCTTTGCGACGTTCAAAACCCAAATGCCAGAGAAGTCGGGTGCCGCGATACTCTTGGCGAGTGCCGAACACATCACAGTAATGGCCAGCGTGACCATGATTAGTATCTGGCGCATGAAGGTGGCCCTCCGTTTAGAAGTGATTGTAGTACAGTTCCCGCAGAATAACCGAAGCTGGGTGCCGGCAGTGGCTGACAATTAGTTCCAAGCGGCGATCTGAGTTGGTGTGCTATTTTTTTAGTCTCATGTCGCAAACCTCCGATTCCGCTGCGAACGGCCTCATTGGCAAAGTCGCGTTGGTCACCGGCTCAGCCAAACGCCTCGGCCGCGCCATCGCTTTGCACCTGGCCACCGAAGGCGCGGATGTCATCGTGCACTACCATCAGTCACGTGACGAAGCCGAGGAAGTAGTCGCCGAAATCAAAAAACTCGACAGGCGCGCGATGTCCCTTCGCGCCAATCTTGCCAAGAAAATCCGACATTGATGGTCTCTTCGCCGCAGCAGCCAAAGAATTTGGCGGCCTCGATATCCTCGTCAACAACGCCTCGAATTTCCTGCACACCGAATTCGCCGCCACCACGGAAGAAAGCTGGGACGCCTCTCTCGACGTCAATCTGAAAGCCCCGTTTTTCTGCTCGCAGGCGGCCGCGCCGCTGCTGAAAAAAAATCGCGGCCTCATCATTAATCTTTCCGACGTCGCCGGCCTGCTGGGCTGGACCGGCTACATCCCGCACTGCGTCTCCAAAGCCGGCATCATCATGCTCACTCGCGCACTTGCCAAAGAACTCGCTCCCGACGTCCGCGTCAACGCCATCGCTCCCGGAACCATCACCATGCCCGGCGATGCGCCCGAATTGGAAGCCGACTACATCAAGCGCGCCCCGCTCCGTCGCAGCGGCACCACCGACGACGTCACCACCGCCATTTCCTTCCTCGTCAACTCTCCATTTATCACCGGACAGGTTCTGGTCCTCGACGGCGGTCGCACGCTATAACCTCGCGCCGCCAACTTTTTCGCCGCCACCCTACATAATTTTTCGCGACGGTGTATTCTATCTACCTTATCGCGCGTATAAGTTTTCGCGCTCCTGCTGAGCGCGCCGCATCTCCAAAGAAGAAGGACCAATCCGGTTTATGGACAACGAAACATTTACTCAGCCCCACGGCATTGACGACGTAGAGATTCAGGAGTGGCTCGAATCGCTCGACGCCGTCCTTGAATCCAGCGGCGCCGAAGTTGCCACCGAAATTCTGGAGCGCCTGCGCGCCCACGCCACCGTCAACGGCATTGACCTCCCGTTCACCGCCAACACGCCTTACGCCAACACCATCCCGCACCGCCTTGAGCCGCGTTTCCCCGGCGATCAGGAACTCGAGCGCCGCATCAAGAGCCTCGTGCGCTGGAACGCCCTCGCCATGGTCGTGCGCGCCAATCGCGTCGAACACAACATCGGCGGCCACATTTCCACCTTCGCTTCCGCCGCCACCCTCTACGAAGTCGGCCAGAATCATTTCTTCCGCGGCCGCACCGAAAATTTCGAAGGCGACACTGTATATTTCCAGGGCCACGCCGCGCCCGGCATGTACGCGCGCGCGTTTCTGGAAGGCCGCCTCTCCGCGCAGCAACTCGAAAATTTTCGCCGTGAACTAAAGCCCGGCGGCGGCCTCTCCTCGTATCCGCATCCCTGGCTCATGCCCGATTTCTGGGAATATCCCAGCGTCTCCATGGGCCTGAGCCCGCTGATGGCCATTTATCAGGCGCGCTACAACCGCTATCTTGAAGATCGCGGCCTGAAGCCAGTGACCGACGCGAAAGTCTGGGCCTTCCTCGGCGACGGCGAAACCGACGAACCGGAATCTCTCGGCGCCATCACGCTGGCCTCGCGCGAAAAACTCGACAATCTAATCTTCGTCATCAACTGCAACCTTCAGCGCCTCGACGGCCCCGTTCGCGGCAACGGTCAGATTATTCAGGAGCTCGAATCCGCTTTCCGCGGCGCGCGCTGGAACGTCATCAAAGTTTTCTGGGGCAGCGAGTGGGATCCCATCCTCGACCGCGACACCGAAGGCCTGCTCGTCAAGCGCATGGGCGAACTGGTGGACGGCGAATACCAGAAGCTGGTCGTCGAATCCGGCGCCTACGTGCGCCAGCATTTCTTCGGCTCCGATCCGCGCTTGCTGAAACTGGTCGAGCCGCTCTCCGACGACGCTCTGCGCCGCCTGCGCCTCGGCGGCCACGATCCCAAAAAAGTTTACGCCGCGTACAAAGCCGCGTTCGAACACAAGGGCTCTCCAACCGTCATCCTCGCCCGCACCATTAAAGGTTACGGTCTCGGCGAAGCCGGCGAAGGCAAAAACGTCACCCACCAGCAGAAAAAACTCAACGAAGACGAGCTGCGCATTTTCCGCACGCGCTTTGCCGTGCCGCTGAATGACGAAGATTGCGTCGAGGTTCCGTTTTATCGCCCGCCAGAGAACAGCGCCGAGATTCAATACCTGCGCGCGCGCCGCGAAGCCCTCGGCGGCTATGTTCCCCAGCGCGCTGTGCGCTCCAAGCCGCTCGAAGCCGACCACGACGAACTCTTCAAGGAATTCATGGACGGCAGCGAGGGCCGCGAAGTCTCCACCACCATGGCTTTCGTCGGCATGCTGCGCAAAATGTTGAAGGATCCCGAAATCGGCAAGCTGGTCGTCCCCATCGTTCCTGACGAAGCCCGCACCTTCGGCATGGAGTCGCTTTTCCGCACCGTCGGAATTTATTCCAGCGTCGGCCAGCGCTACGAGCCGGTAGACGTGAACACCCTCCTTTATTACAAGGAAGCTAAAGACGGCCAGATTCTGGAAGAGGGAATTACTGAAGCCGGTTCGATGGCTTCGTTCATCGCCGCCGGCTCCGCGTACGCCACCCACGGCATCAACACCATTCCGTTTTTTATTTATTACTCCATGTTTGGATTCCAGCGCATCGCCGATTTCATCTGGGCCGCGGCCGACATGCGCACGCGCGGCTTTCTGCTCGGCGGCACCGCCGGCCGCACCACTCTCGCGGGAGAAGGCTTGCAGCACCAGGACGGCAACAGCCACGTGCTCGCGCTTTCCGTCCCCAACCTGCGCGCCTACGATCCCGCATTCGCGTACGAAATCGCCGTCATCATTCAGGACGGCATCCGCCGCATGTACAAAGACGGCGAAAATATTTTCTACTACATCACCGTCATGAACGAGCAGTACGCCATGCCCGCCCTGCCCACCGATGTAAAGAATGTGAAAGAGGGCATTCTCAACGGCATGTACCGCTTCCGCGCTTCGGAAAATAAAAAATCAAAATTGCGCGCGCAACTTTTTGGCAGCGGCGCAATTCTGCGCGAAGCTTTGCAGGCCCAGGAAATTCTGGACACAAAATTTGGCGTAGCCGCCGACGTGTGGAGCGTCACCAGCTACAAGGAACTCTACGTGGACGGTAACGAGACCGACCGCTGGAATCGCCTGCATCCCGGCGAAAAGCAGCGCGTGCCTTACGTCACCCGCACGCTGGGCGACGCGCCGGGCGTCCTCGTCGCGGCGTCCGACTACCTGAAAACTTTGCCCAACATGATCAGCAAGTGGCTGCCGCGCCGCCTCGCCAGCCTCGGCACCGACGGCTTTGGCCGCAGCGAAGGCCGCGCCTCATTACGCGAATTTTTCGAAGTGGACGCCCGCTTCATCACCCTCGCCACCCTGCATGAACTATTCATCGACGGAAAAATCGAGCGCTCGCGTGATCGAAAAAGCCATCAAAGAACTAGGCCTCGACCCCGAAAAACTAAACCCAGTAATTTCGTAGCCAGTGTATCCAGTAACCGGCGAGCAATTCACAGTAGGTCTAGACGAGCGGAAAGGGGGAAGGGTGCCCCAGGCCCGCCTTATAGCCTGGGTCCTTCAGTGGGATCTTGCAGTTGGTTCTGAATTTAGGTCCTGCATTTACGTGCTGCAGTCAGATCATGCAATTCGAGTCTTGCGGCCAATCCTCACCTCCCAGCCGCATCCCGCAATATCTCCGCCGGCTTCAACTTCCCAGTCGCGATCTGCGCAATCAACTCCCGGTTCGCTTCCAGAAAATCGTAATCGCCAAGTTCCTTCGGCAAAACCCACAAAATCTGCTCAAAACATTTCGGCTCGACCGGCGCATCCACAATTTCCGCAGCAAAAAATCGAATCTCCAGTTCCGCTCCAGTGCTCGCATACCGGTGCTGCACCCGCCCAATTTCCACGCAGCCGACAAGCTTCGCCCCCAGCTCCTCCTGTAATTCTCGCGCCAGGCCCTGCTCCGGCAGCTCTCCCGCACGCAATTTCCCGCCCGGAAACTCCCACTTCAACGGAGAACTATCCTCCCGCCGCCGCTGCCCAATCAAAATCCGTCGGTCCGCGCGCTCGATCACCGCGGTCACCACGCTGATCATGAGCGCTCGCTATCCATACTTTTCCTGGGAAACTTTGCGATACTGAAAACCATGTTCAGCGACAGCCGTCCTCGACCACTTCCAGTCGCCGCGAAACGTCGGCAAACTCCCCGACGCCACGGCCGCCGTGGAAGTCACCAATCCCGTCTGCGGCGACGTCCTGCACCTCGCGGCCCGACGTAGAAAACGGCCGCATCGCCGAAGCGCGTTTCCTCTGCCAGGGCTGCACCACCGCCATCGCCTGCGCCTCACTCCTCACCGAAGACACTCACAGGTAAAAATATCTCCGAAGCGCGCGCCATCACTGCGGAAAGTCTCTCCGCCCAACTCGGCCAACTGCCCCCAGCCACGCATGCACGCCGCGCAACTAGCCGCCGATGCCCTCGCCGCACTTCTAGCGAAAATCAAGCCGGCCTAATCTTCTCCCGTGCCTCCGCCAGCGCATCCGGATCATTCAAATTCAAAACGCAGCCTTCCTCCGTCGTGTGCAGCTCCGAAACTTCCGCGCGGTGCGCCCACACCACTGCACGCGCGCCAGTCTCCAGCGGCGCTGCCAACAATTCCTCATACAGCGCAGCTGAAAATATCACCGGATGCCCACGCCGCAATTTATACACCGGCAAAACAATCGGCGCGCGCGAAGAATAAAATCGCTCAATCAAATCGTGCACCAACCCGCGGCTGATCAGCGGATGGTCTATCAGGCATACCAACATCCCGTCGGTCCCAGGTCAGGCAAACTCCGTAAAGCCGCGTGAAGGGAACTGAGTTGCCCCTTTTCCCACTGGTCGTTAACGACCATTTCTTCGTGCCAGCAGAGAGATGGATTCCAGCGATGCCCTGCGCCCCCGCGCCCAGCACCACCCGCCGCACTCCAATTCGCGGATGCTCCGTCACCTGCAGCAAATGTTCTAGAAATGTGCGGCCTTCGGTAGGGAAGCAGCGCTTTAGGCGTACCCATGCGCCGGGAGGCGCCGCCCGACAAGAATTATTGCCGCAAGCATGGCCGCGATTTCAGCGCTCGCTCAAAGCTGGCCGCGCTTCGTAGTTCAATTTTTTGTGCGCCGCCGCCGCCGGCATTTCTGCGCACCGCGATCAGCTCCGCCACTACGCTCACGGCAATTTCTTCCGGCGACAGCGCGCCAATATCCAATCCCATCGGCGCAAACACGCGCGCAAACTCTTCCGCGCGGTAACCCTCATTTTCCAGCGCCTTGTACACCGACAAAACTTTCCGCTTGCTGCCGATCATCCCCACGTAGCGCGCCTCCGTCCGCGCCGCCCACGCCAGCACGCGCATATCTTCTTTGTGCCCGCGCGTAACAATCACCAGATAAGCTGCTGGCATTCGGCCTGATACTTGCAAACGCTCGCGTCAAAATCCGTATGCAGCGCCTGCGCCATCGGAAAGCGTTCCGCATTTGCGAACGTCTCGCGATCATCCACCACCACAATTCCAAATCCCGCCGCGCTCGCGGCATTGGCCACCGCAATGGACACGTGTCCGCCGCCAAACAAATAAACCACCGGCTGCGGCAGCATCGGCTCCACAAAAATTTCCAGCGTGCCGCCGCAAATCAGCCCGCTGTCGTAGCTCGCTTCATGATTCAAATTAAAAACCATTTTGCGCGGCATTTCTTTCTGCATCACTTCTTTGGCCGCGGCCCACACGTCCGCTTCCACGCACCCGCCGCCAATCGTCCCCGCGATGGAGCCGTCCTCGCGCACCAGCATCCGCGAACTTTCATAGCTGGGTATCGAGCCGTTGGTGTGCACAATAGTAGCCAGCGCCCCGCGCAATCCCGCCCGCCGCATCCTTACGATTTCTTCGAAGAGGTCCACGGGTAAAGCCTACGGCCCGCATCAAAAGCTGTCAACGCGCACTGCGTCTCACTCTGCCCCTCAACCGATAGACACAACCCTGCCGCGATGTTACTTTGCGTTTCCCAGTCAAATAGTGGAGTCCCATGAAAGCCATCATCTTTCAGCAGCACGGCGGCCCGGAAGTTTTGCAATACACCGACGCGCCGGTTCCCACGCTTCGCGCCAACGAAGTCCTCGTCCGCGTGCGCGCCTGCGCCCTCAATCATCTCGATCTCTGGGTCCGCGGCGGATTGCCCAACGTTCCGATCCCGCTGCCGCACATTCCCGGCAGCGACATTGCCGGCGAGATCGCGCAGATCGGCGGGGACGTAACCACCGTAAAAGTCGGCCAGAAAGTTGTCCTCGCTCCAGGAGTCTCCTGCGGCAAATGCGCCACTTGCCTCGCGGGACTCGACAATCGCTGCCGCCACTTCTCAAATCTCGGCTACCTGATTGACGGCGGTTGCGCTGAATTCGTCCGCTGCCCCGAAGTGAACTGCCTGCCATATCCTGAAAATCTCAGCTTCGAAGAAGCCGCCAGCATTCCGCTGGTGTTTCAAACCGCCTGGCACATGCTCATCACCCGCGCGCAGCTGCAACCCGGCGAAGACGTTCTGATTCTAGGCGCCGGCAGCGGTGTGGGCAGCGCCGCCATTCAAATCGCCAACATGTTTGGCGCGCGCATCATTGCCACCGCCGGCAACGACGCCAAACTGGAAAAAGCCAAACAGCTCGGCGCCGCGCATCTCATCAACCACAAAACCCAGAAAATTCGCGACGAAGTTCGCCGCATCACCAATAAACGGGGAGTCGACGTGGTAATCGAACATGTGGGCACCGCCACCTGGGACGACAGCGTCGCCAGCCTCGCAGTCGCCGGCCGACTGGTCACCTGTGGAGCCACCACCGGCTACGACGCCAAAATAGATCTGCGCGTTCTCTTCGCGCGCCAGCTTTCGCTGCTCGGTTCCTACATGGGCGTGAAATCAGAATTGGTTTCCGTGCTGAAACTGGTCGCCTCCGGCCATTTAAAGCCGGTCATCGACCGCACCTTTCCGCTGTCAGCATGCGCCGAAGCCCACCGCTACCTCGAATCCGGCGAGCAATTCGGCAAAGTCGTTCTGACGGTTTAAGCGAGAGGGTTTTTACTTTTTTAGTTCGACCAGGATCACTTCCAGATCATCAAGCGCCTCATCCGAATGTGTCACTGGAGGACGCAACGCCGTCTCGCCGGACTTCAATTCAGCAATCGTTGAGGTTCCATCGGGCGAGATCAGCCGGATCTTCCCACCCTTCACCACGTATGCCACTACGTCAGGATGGGAATGCATCGGCGTCTTGTCGCCCTTGCTAGGCGCAAACCGCAGCACCCGCACTCTGCTGTCCTCCGCCAAAACTTTCAAATGCTTCGCGCCGAATTGCATCACGTCCTGCGCCGACATCGCGCTCAGGATGCTCAGGTTCAACACAATCGCTGCCAGAATTTTCATGGATGGCTCCTTGAGAAAACAACGCTGTACTTTCTCACGAAGCCGCGTCATTGCAAACAACCGCTGTTGCAACTCACATGTCAGCAATAGGGGGCACCGTTATGCGCCGGCGGCCCGCAAGCCGCATCCACCTGATCAGAATCTATAGGCACAACCGCAAGTTACGATCTTTTGGGGGAATTATTATTTGAAATGACCGCTGTGCTTAGCCCGGCGGGTGCGGCCCCGCTAACATGCCACCATCCAGGACTATGTACTGCCCGGTCATGAAAGACCCGAGGTCTGAGCACATCCACAACACCGCTTCAGCCACTTCGCCCGGCCTTCCGAATCGGCCCAGGGCGTGAAGGCCAAGCACAAATTTATTCACTTGCGGATCGCTGAAGGCTCGCTCCGCCATCGCTGTTTCGATCACCGCGGGACATACCGCGTTCACGCGGATGCCGGCCTTCGCCGTTTCCAGCGCGGCGGTCCTGGTCAGCCCGATCACTCCATGTTTGCTGGCGCAATATGTTGCCGCTCCGCCCGAGCCCATCAAGCCCTGCCACCGACGACATGTTTACGATCGCGCCGCCGCCGCCTGCTTGAGCATCTGTTTGATTTCGTATTTCAGGCACAGCCACGTGCCCTTCAGATTGATGTCAATGACGCGGTCCCAGTCTTCTTCCGACTGCTCCACGATCGGTATCCAGGCGCCCTCGATGCCCGCGTTATTGAACGCCACATCCAACCGCCCAAATTTCTCGACGGTTTTTTGCACCAGCATTTCTACTTCGGCAGCTTTGGCCACATCGCCCTTCACGAATAACCCTTCGCCGCCCGCCGCGCGAACCAGCGCGATGGTTTCGTTTCCTTCGGCCTCGCGCCGGCCAGAAATCACCACTTTCGCGCCCGCCTTGGCGAAAAGCACCGCGCGTATCCCGCCCGATGCCCGACGTCCCACCGGTGATCAATGCCACTTTGCCCTTTAATTCCGCAGCTCATACGATTTTCTCCCTGAATCTCTTGTTTCCAGCGAAGTGAGCGAGTGTAGGCTTCAGGTCCGGGCTGCGTCAAATGTGATGTCAGTGTCCCCAATTTGACGAGCGTTTGGCAGCGCGACGGGCCCACGTCGCACAGCCGTAGCTGTCTAGTAGTTTTCGATTATTCTAGAAGCGGCTTGCGATGTGTAAGATGTTGCCGGGGAAAATCCCATTGAGCCCTATTTGGAAATGGATCATTGGCGTAACGCTGGTGCTGCTGCTCGGCGCTTTCGTGGGCCTGTCTTTGATGGCCGGCAGCCCCAAAGACGCCTACGGCATGGTGCGCTATGCCTTGCCGCACATGCACCGCGGCACTTTGAAAGTGGGGGATGACGCGCCCGACGCGCGTCTCGTCGCTCTCGGTGGCACCGATCGTTTTCACATCCGTGAACGCACCAGCGGTAAGCCGCTGGTCCTCGTATTTGGCAGCTTCACCTGACCGCCCTTCCGCCGCCAGGTTGGCGACGTCGCGCAAATTTACGAAGACTACAAATCTCACGCTGACTTCCTGACCATCTATGTGCGCGAAGCGCACCCCACCGATGAGTGGCAGATGAAATCCAACGTAAAAGACGATGTGTGTTACGCGCAGCCAAAAAGTCTGGAGCAGCGCCTGTACATCGCCAACGATTTCATCAAGCGCTTCAAATACCCCGTGCCTTTTGGCGTGGACGACATGAGTAACTCCGCGGAAGCCGCCTACTCGGCCTGGCCCGAGCGTCTTTATGTCATTGATGAAACCGGCCGTATCGCCTATCGCGGCGGCATGGGCCCCTTCCATTACGATCCCAAAGAAGTACGCACCTGGCTCGCGGCGCGTTACGGCGAAGTGAAGCACGAAGAAAAACCGGACGCTAAACCCGACGACAAGAAGTCCGACGACAAAAAGCCCGCTGACGCACCGGCAAGCACTCCCGAAAAGCCTTCGCTCCCGGCCCCGCCATCAAAAACCAGCTAGCGAGTTGTTACGGCCACGGCAAACGCCCACGACCTCAGCTAATACATTCCCACTGATCCCGGCCTCATCGTTTAATCCTGCTCACGACATTTGTCGCCGCTTACAGAAGTGTGCGAAAATACCTTCCGAGGCACCATGAGCGTATCTCTCGGACAAGGCGTCACCCTCACCAAGCCCGATGACTTCGGCAAGCTGCTCGAAGACGAAGGCGTAATCTTCGCGCAGCTCGACAAAGCCGTGAACTGGGCGCGCCGCAGCTCCATCTGGCCGCTCGGCTTTGGCTTGGCATGTTGCGCGATCGAAATGATGTCCATGGCCGCCGCGCGCTTTGACGTGTCCCGCTTTGGCGCTGAAGTTTTTCGCCCCTCGCCGCGTCAAGCCGACCTGATGATCGTCGCCGGCCGCCTTTCCCAGAAAATGGCCCCGGTTATTCGCCGCCTTTACGACCAGATGCCCGAGCCCAAGTGGGTAATTTCCATGGGCGCGTGCGCCACTTCCGGCGGCGTTTTCAACAACTACGCTATCGTGCAAGGATGCAATCAGGTTATTCCCGTGGATGTCTACGTACCAGGTTGTCCTCCCCGCCCGGAGGCGTTGCTGTACGCGATCCTGCAACTGCAAAAGAAAATCGATGCGGAAACAGGGTCGTTCAGGCGCGCCATAAATATGGATTGAACTCTCGCGCGAGCCGTCCTCTTAACGGCGAAGTGCGAAGCGCCAATCGATCGGGCTTGGGATGGCTACAGCGGCACCAACACGGCGTCACCCCCGCGTTAAAGCTCCAGATGGAATGCTTGTGGGCTGGCAAGTCGGCACGCAGCGCTTCGTCTCCCGCCTCGACAACATTGCTCTCGGCGGACTCTTTATCCGCACTCCTAATCCGCCGCCCGCGGAAAGCCTGGTAAAAGTGATTGTGGCGCTGCCGATGGGCTCAGGAGAAGTGCAGGCCCGCGGAGTAGTGCGCCGGGTTACCCCGAGTCGCGGCATGGGCGTGGAATTTACCGCCATGAACCCGGAAGACCGTGGCCGCCTCTCCGGCCTGCTGCGCCCCCTGCTTGAGCAACAGGACCAGCCGGCAAAAAGTCGTCAGCTTAATTTCGCAGCGCGTCCTTAAATTCCACCACCGTCGCCATTCCGCCGCTCCACTTCAGTTTCGTTCCCAGCGCGCGATTTTCTTTGCCGATGTATCCCATGCCGACGAGCGCTGGCGGAAACCACGACTGCGCCGCGCGCGTCACGAAGCCCACAGCTTTGCCGTCAGCGCTAAGCTCCGCACCGGACTCCGGAACGCCGTCCCCAGAAAATAATAATTCCACCCGCCGCCGGTTCACCTGCCCGCGCGAACGCACCCGCTCCACAATTTCCTGCCCGGTGTAGCAGCCCTTCGTGTAACTGATGTGGCTCAGCTCCAGGCCGGCTTCATGCGGAATTTGCTTCTCGCCAAAGTCGTAGCCAAACCACGGCACCCCCTGCACCAGCCGTTGTGCGCTCAACGCTTTGTATCCCATTGGCCCGCCGCCATGCTTCCGCGCCGCTCTGCAAAAGAACATTCCACAGCGCATTCTATTTCGCCGCGCCGGCCACAAACTCCGCGCCCGCAATGCCCGCAGCAGAACGCTTCACCATGCGGCAGGGAATTGCCTCCACTCGTGCCTCCCTCCAGCCCAACTCCGGCAATTCGTCCAGCGCTATTCCGGTAAGCTCGCGCACCACCTCGGCGGCAGCCGGTCCTTCCAGCGCCAGAGTCCCAAATTTCTCCGTCTCGTCCGTCAACGTGACGTCATCCATGATGATGTATTTTTCAATAACCTCCGCCAGCCGCTCGCGAATCATCCGGTAAGAAACGCAAAAAACTTCGCTCGGCTCCAGCAAACGTCTCGATCTCCGCCAGAATCCGCCCCTGCGCATTCAGCAAAAGCGAAATCGTCCCCTGCCCATCGGCCAGATCCTTAATATTGTTCGTGAGAATCGCATTCAGATAGCGCACGCGGTCAGGCCCGGTGAGCGAGAAATATGCGCGATAATTTTTGTCAATCAGCGCGACACTCTCATTGGCAATTCGCTGCTCCTCGCGCGCATCGCCCCAACTGTCAGGCAAATCGCACCCAAACCACACACCCATCTTCGCGCCCGCTGCCCGATGCAGGGCCGCCAGAGGCGTCTCGATAATGTTTTCCGAGTTCGACATGGTTCCTACCAGTCTATCAAAGCGCTCAAATCGTCATCGGCCACCCTTGCTACCAAATCGAAAACTGTCATTCGACCGAAGCACGGTCCCTTTTCTCCCTCCTTCGCTCCTGCGAAGGAGCCGCCCTGCGAAGCGGAGGAATCTCTCCTACCGCTTCGATTTGGTTCTGCATTCTTCACCTGAGCGTAATCCGCCGCACGTTTTACGAATGATATACTTCCTTCGATGAGCGAACCGCAGCCCGCCAAAGACGCCGCCACGCAGCGAACTGATCCACATCACCATTCCCGTGGGTCTCCTGCAGTGCAATTGCACCATCGTCGGCGACCCCGTCACGCGCGAAGCGCTGGTCATCGATCCCGGCGATGAAGTAAACCGCATCCTCGATTTAATCGGCCGCCACAAGTTAAAAGTTCAGGCCATCGTCAGCACTCACGCGCACATTGATCACGTCGGCGGACTCAGCAAGCTGCATCGCTACACCGGCGCCCCGGTGCTGATGCATCGCGAAGATCTGCCGCTCTATCAGGCAATGGATGTGCAAGCCGCTTTTCTCGGCGTCCAGGCGCCGGAACTCACCGACGTCGATCACCTGCTGAAAGAAGGCGACACGCTGCACTGGGGAGATTGCGAAGCCCGCATCATGCACACGCCCGGGCACACGCCCGGAAGCGTCTGCCTCTACGTGCCCAAGGAAGCCGGCGCCGTCACTCTTGCCGCACCCGCAGCTTTTTGCCGGCGACACGCTCTTCGCAGGAAGCATCGGCCGCACCGATTTATGGGGCGGCTCGCTTGATCAAATTATGGATTCGCTGCGCGGCAAGCTCATGCAGTTACCCGACAACACCATTGTTTATCCCGGCCACGGCCCGGTCACCACCATCGGCCAGGAACGCCACTCCAACCCCTTCCTCACGACCTGAAGTTGGAATAACGGGATTTGTAGCAGTTCAGTTTAAATTCCGGCTGCGCAACACTCCAGACACCAAAAAACAAAAAAGCCCCAGGAAAATGATGCAAAGCCACCACGGGCTCCATCGAATTGGAAATAGCATAACCAACAGCCACCAGGCCCAACCCCTCTGGTCACGCTTGCCAGTTTCCTCGGATTCCATTTATTTCGCCGCGCCATACATAAATTCATCAAAGCCAGGCCGGGAGAGTCTGGGTTGATCGCTGCAAGTTTTCCGCCAGTGTCGAATCCAGGTGTTATCAGACAGTCGTAATCTATCGCAAAACTCCACTAACCGCCCTCTCTCTTCTTCCGCAATTCCTCCATCACCGACTGCAGCAACTCCTTCGCATGCGTCAACTCCAACGAAATAATTCTCAAGTCCATCGCCGGCACCGCCGGATTCCGCGAGCTGGTGCAATAAACCCCATGCTGCCCAACCAGCACCAACGCATTCGTCAACCGGTCCAGCGAAACCGCCAGCCGCCCGCGCTCCAATCCAAACATCTGCTCGTACCGTTCCAGTTCTTCCTGATGTTCCGTAAAAGCGCTCATGATTCCTCGTGAAATGTTTCCGCCGCGCGCCCGCTTGCGGCATCTCCTCGCCGTAGCAAATCGGGCACACCCCATCCGCACCAAACTTTACCCTATGCCCCCCGCAGACCATAATTCGCACAGCCTGGCAGTGTTCCCTGACACGCCGGTCTTCGTCGTTCCTGTTCCACGGTTCGCCGATTCCTTGGGATTCTAGAAAATCGGTTGGAGCGCATGACCATGCGACGTTCGGATCTTGTGCAGCATAAAGAGAGAGAGAAAGGTGCGATTACGCGCACTTCTCAAATCGTGTTCGGGGAACGCCAGCATCTTCTACGGGTCCTCGATTCTCTCGAAGGCACCTCGCTGCAAATCGCCCGCATGCAGCAGGAGCGCCGCATCCTGGAAGAATTAATTCACGCGCGCACCCGCGAGCTCAACCAGATCAACACCGCCTGGGACGAAAAAATCGGCCTGGTACTCAGCGCCGACGCCAAGCCGGACATGCTTGAAAAACTGGTCAAGCAAGCCCCCGAAGAAGATTTCTATTTGCTGCGCCTCATCAGCGAGCATCCCCGCGCAAACTCGAAAACCCTGAACAAACTGGCCAAGCATCCGTACGCCGCGATTCGCGAAAATGTCGCCCGCCATCCCAACGCCGATGCACCCACGTTAACCTGGCTCAGCAAAGATCGCAGCCAGCCGCTGTGGTACCTCGTCGCTTTCAATCCCAACACGCCTTCGCCGCTGCAGCGCCGCCTTCGCGACCGCCTGAAACGCCTGGGCGAAAACCAGGCTTCGCGATAGCACTGGAATTCTTGAGCGTTCGCCTTCATCCATTCTCATAGTTCCTCACAACCCACATTGATGTGTGTAACTATTAATTGCTGAATTGTGATCGAGCCCACCACAACGCAAAATGGCAGCGCCATGCTTCGCGCTCTGCGATTCGTCCAGGCGCGCCTCGCTGCTGTCGCGGCGTGCTCCGCCCTCATCATCATTCCTTGTTTCTGGCATCGCCAGATCGAAGCCGGCGATCTGCCCAGTCACACTTACAACGCCTGGCTTGCGGAGCTGGTCCGGCAGGGAAGAGCGCCAGGACTTTACATCGCTCATCAGTGGACGAACACTCTTTTTGATTTCTTGCTGCTCTGTTGCACAAGAATTCTTGGATTCAGCTTCGGACCCAAGATAGCCGTCGCCGTCTGTGTGCTGGCATTTTTCTGGGGGATTTTTTCGTTCGCAGTGGTTGCCGGATCCGCCGAGCCGTGGTTCCTGTCTCCCCTCATCGCCATGCTGGCCTACGGCTACACCTTCAACATGGGTTTTTTCAATTACTACCTCTCTATCGCTTTGTCCTGTTTTGCTCTCGCGCTCTTCTGGCCGGACGCGAAGGGAGGTTGGGCTGCGCTGCGTAAAGACGACTCGCTTACCGGAGTGTGCCTGTTGTTGTTGGCCATGCTTGCGCATCCGATTGGGCCGTTGTGGTGCCTCGGCACTCTGATATACGTTTCGCTCCGGCGCAGTTTGCCTGGCCGTTGGCGGCTAATCGTGCCGGCCGCCGCTGTCACCATGTTTATCGCCTGCCATTTTTATTTCTTCTATTTCACAACCCTCGAAGTCAATTGGCCCGACAAGCCATTTTATCTTTTCAACGGTGCCGACCAGTTGGTCACTTACAGCCGGGCGTGTCGCTACGTCGCTGCTGCGGTCGCTGTAATTTTGAGCGCGCTGCTGCTATGGAATTTTGCTCGACGGCGTGAGCGCCCGATTCCCAGTGCTTTTCTGCTGTTCGCGGAGCTTTATCTGGTTTCCTTCTGCGTGATCGCCATGTTGCCGCAGGACATTCGCATGGGCTTGTACGCCGCCTGGGCGGGCTTGCTGGTTTCCAGGCTGACGCTCATTTCTGCGATTCTGGCGTTCAGCGCAGCCAACTGTCTGAAGCCCGGCAAGATGTTTTTTGTGGCAACACTGGCGTGCGCCGCGGTATTTTTCGCTTTGCTCTATAGCGAAACCGCAGCCATCAATCGCCTGGAGGCGCATGCGCAACAACTCGTGGCCTCCTTCCCTTATGGCACCCGGTTCATACCGACACTGGAGGCGCGTCCCGATTCGCGCATTCCTTTTGTTGGCCACGTTGTGGATCGCGCCTGCATCGGGCACTGCTTCACGTTTTCCAACTACGAACCTTCATCCCGGCAGTTTCGGCTGCGTGCATCAACACCCAATGATTTTGTGACTGACTCGGCAGATAATTCGCAGGGAATGGAATCAGGCAACTACGTAGTCAAGGCTACCGACCCGCCGCTCGTGGACGTATACCAATGCAGTCCCACAGACTTCACGATTTTGTGCGCACGAAACCTTGCAGTGGGCGAAAAGACCGGCCAGGCTCTGGAAGATCCTGAAGATTAAGTATTCCGGTCGCACTCCGGGAGAGTCATATTGGCTCTTGCACCGGTCCAATACCTGCTACAATTGGCTCAGGGTGAGAGACAATGCTTCCTCTTCATCTCCAGTCCGAAAGTCACGTTCCTCTGTACATTCAGCTTCGCGATCAACTGCGCGCCCTCGTGCACGCCGGCGATCTCCGCAACGGCGACCGCATCCCGGCCAGCCGCGAGCTGGCCAACATGCTGGGCGTGCATCGCACCACCGTCGCTAACGCCTACGCGGAGCTCGAATCCGAAGGCCTTGATTCAGGGACACGTCGGGCGCGGTACATTTATCAAAAGCGGCAATGGCAATGGATTGAAAATCTCGCCGCCCGCCTCCGCCGGTTCTCAACGGCAGCCACGGTATTCGCTGGGAGTTGCTGTTCGCCGATGAACGCGGCGAAGAAGCGCTTAGCCGATTGACCGCCAGGCCCCGGCGGATGCTCTCTCGTTTGTCATGGCTCGGCCCGCACAGGAATTTTTTCCTATTGAGGAATTGCAGACTTGCGTCAATGCGGTTTTGCGCCGTGAGGCCACCGATGTTCTGAATCTTGGCCCATCGGATGGCTACGCGCCACTCAAGGAAGCGTTGCTGGACATGCTGCATCGTGAAGGCATCGCTGCCAAAGATGAAAATCTGCTCATCACGGATGGCTGCCAGCAATCGCTCGATCTGATCAGCAAAGCATTCGTGCGACCCGGCGATTGCGTTATTCTGGAAAATCCCACGTATCCCGGGGCCGTGGCGATTTTTAATGGCGCGCGGGCTCGCTGCCTGGCAGTACCGGTAAAAACTCACGCCGAACCCAACAGTGAGCTGGGTGTGGACGTGGAAGCGCTGGAAGCCACGCTGGCCGCCAACCGCGTGAAACTGATTGTTCTTACGCCGGACTTTCATAATCCCACCGGCACCTCCATGTCGCTGGCGTCGCGCAGAAAAGTTTTGGAGCTCGCCGCGCGCCACCAGGTTCCTATCGTGGAAGATCATATTTATGCGCGTTTGCATTTGCGCGAAGAGCGCGTGCCTTCGCTGAAACAGCTCGATCGTGCAAACCTGGTCATCCACATCGACAGCTTCGCCAAGGTGGCGTTTCCCGGGTTGCGTGTCGGATGGATCGTGGCTCCCGCCACGGCAGTTGAGCGCCTGCGGCTGGTGAAGCAGACGACCGATTTGCACACCGACCAGTTGGCGCAGGCTACGCTTGCGGAATTTTTGCGTCGCGGTCTCTTCAACAAGCATCTCGCGAAGATGAGAAAAGTTTATTCCTCGCGGCTGGAAGCTCTCGACCAGGCGCTGCGAAAACATATGCCGGAAGAGACGCGCTGGACGCGGCCCGGAAGGCGGCATGTGTTTGTGGCTGGAATTGCCGCCAGGTTTTGATGCCAGCGAATTGCTGATTCACGTGAAAGAGCGCGGCGTGCTTTTCGCTCCGGGCCGTTATTTCTACGTGCAGAATCCGCTGCCCAATACTTTGCGATTGGCGTTTGCCAGCCTGGACGAAAAGCAAATTGTTCGCGGCGTCATGATCCTCGCGGATATGCTGCGTATTGAAATGCGCAAGCGTCAGCGCGGCGTGCGCCGGGCGGAACGCAGCCGCGTGGCACTGGTTTGATTGTGAGGCTACGACGAAAGGTTCAATCGCTTTGACTGACACGATCACTCTGGCCCCTAATCCCGAAAATAAATGCTTCGGTTGCGGCGGCGCGAACGATGGCGGAATGAAGTTGACGTTTACGCAGGACAATGCCGGGAAGCGCATCGTCGGCAAATTTGTTCTGGGCCCGCGTTACCAGGGCGGAGGCGGCATGGGACACGGCGGGATTATCGCGATGCTGCTTGACGAAGCCATGGGAAAAGTTTGCCGCTTTCGCGATGCGCGGGCGGTGACTGCGGAACTGGATATTAAATATCTGAAGCCGGTACGCGTGGACGAAGAAATTACCGTGGAAGCTTTTGAAACGGACTTCAAAGGCCGGAACATTTTTCAGGCTGGCGAAATTCGCAATGCCGCGGGTGATGTTCTGGCGCGTGGCACGGCCCGATTTGTAATCGTCGGCCAGAAATCAGCAGCCTCGCCAGCTGTGGATACTGGCAGACCGGTATAACGATTTGAAGGCTCATCTGCGGTAAAGCGGATAGGCCGCATGAACACATCGTATCGAGAGGAGAAGTTTTATGGATTCAAAAAAAGTAAATGGCTCGAAAAAAGTGAATGGCAGCGCGAACGGAAACGGCGGCGCCAATGAATGGCGCGTGAAAGTTGGCCTGGCGGAAATGCTGAAAGGCGGCGTCATCATGGACGTCACCAACGCGGAGCAGGCCAAGATCGCGGAAAACGCCGGCGCCTGCGCGGTGATGGCGCTGGAACGGGTGCCCTCCGACATTCGCAAAGAGGGCGGCGTGGCGCGCATGGCCTCCATCAAAGTGATTCGCGAAATTATGGCCACCGTCACGATTCCGGTGATGGCCAAAGTGCGCATCGGACACTTCGCGGAAGCGGAAGTGTTGCAGGCGCTGGAAGTGGATTTCATTGACGAGAGCGAAGTGCTCACTCCTGCGGACGAAGAAAATCACATCTGGAAGCATGATTACCGCGTGCCCTTCGTGTGCGGCGCGCGCAATCTTGGCGAAGCGCTGCGGCGTATCGCCGAAGGCGCGGCCATGATTCGCACCAAGGGCGAAGCGGGCTCCGGCAATGTGGTGGAAGCGGTTCGTCACATGCGCACTATCGTTTCGCAAATGAAGAAACTCACGACGCTGCGCGACGACGAATTGATGCGCGAAGCCAAGGAACTGGGCGCGCCGCTCGAATTGATTCGCCAGATTGCCAAAACCGGGAAAGCTGCCGGTGCCGAATTTTTCCGCTGGCGGCATTGCTACTCCCGCGGACGCGGCGCTGGTTCGCCGTTTGGGCGCGGAAGCTGTTTTCGTGGGCTCGGGAATTTTCAAGTCCAGCGATCCGGAAGCGCGCGCGAAAGCAGTGGTGAAAGCAACCACGCATTTTGAAGATCCAAAGATGGTTCTCGAAGCGCAGTGAAGAATTGGGCGAAGCCATGCCGGGACTCGACATTCGCCAGATGGACCAGAAAGACATGCTGTCCACGCGCGGCTGGTAATTATTTCTAAGGCGTCGCGCTGAAAATAAATCAAAGCAAGCGGGGAACTGCGGTGAAGATCGGCATTTTGGCGGTGCAGGGCGATTTTGCGGCGCACGCGGCGATGCTCGAGGGCATGGGCATAGACACCGTCGAAGTGCGCGCCCCAGCCGACCTGCAAGGCTGCGACGGACTGATTCTTCCCGGCGGGGAAAGCACCACGCAATTGCAATTTTTGCTGGAAGAAGGCCTGGCACGAAACTATCAAGCGCTTCGCCGCGGATGGCCACGCCGTGTTCGGCACTTGCGCGGGGGCGATTCTGCTGGCTACCGATGTGGAAAATCCGAAGCAGGATTCTCTGGGCTTGCTGGACATGACGGTTTTGCGCAATGGCTACGGCCGTCAAATGGCCAGCGATGTTTTCAGCGGCAAGTCCACGCTGAAAGATGAACCGCTGGAAATGGTTTTCATTCGGGGGCCGATTATTGACCGCACCGGGCCGGGGATTGAAATTCTGGCCAAACATGCCGGCAAACCGGCAATCGTGCAAAAAGGGAATATTCTGGCCACTACTTTTCATCCGGAACTAACTTCCGACACGACGGTGCACGAATATTTTGTAAAACTGGCCGCGGAAGGCATCGGTCTCAACGGTCTGAGAGGTAGCCGCTAAGCTTGCTGCGATCGCGCCTAACAGGCTGAGCCAAATCCATCAGGAACGGCAAGCAAATCTGTCGCTGAGTTGGGATGACAATCGGAGTCTGTCCAGGTGAAGAATTCTTCCGTGAACAACCTGAGCTCGCAATAGAGAACAATGCCTGAGCGAAAAAAGGTTCTTGTTCGTCTGCATGGGCAATGCCTGCCGCAGCCCTATGGCGGAATCCATCGCACGTCGTGATGCTGCGGATGTGATGGAAGCGTGCAGCGCGGGACTTTCGCCGCTGGGATTTGTTCCTGATCTCACGAAGCAAACTTTGATCGACGAACGGCTGCTCTATCGAGAATCTCTGCTCCACGCCGATCACGCGCGAGGTGTGGGACGCCGCGGACATCGTCATCAATATGAGCGGCGTGCCTCGCGAGCCGCGCGTTCACCGATCCGAGAAAAGTGGAAGACTGGGATGTGCAGGATCCTTATGGCGCGGATCCCGCCCTTTATCAGACAATTTACGAAGATATCGAAAAACGCGTTGCGTCAGCTGGCGGAGCGCTTGAGAAAGACAGCCTCAGCAAAGATCAGCGAAGAAAGCAGGCAACGAGCGTCGGGAGATCGTCGGAATTAAATGCGGCGGGAAAAAACCAGCGTATCGCAGGAAGACTATCTCAAGTCCATCTGGGAAATGCTTGAGGAAGCGCAGACGCCCATCAGCGCGCGGCTCGCGGAAGAACTGCATGTTACTCCGCCGGCGGTGACCGCGGCGTTGAAGCGCATGACGCGCGACGGGCACGTGCGCGTGGAGCGCACCGGCCGGATTGATCTCACTCGCAAAGGACGCGCGGTCGCAGAGCGCCTGGCGCTGCGCCACCAACTCGCGGAAATGCTGCTCACCGAAGTGATTGGCCTTTCCTGGGCCAAAGCTCACGATGAAGCGGAGCGCATGGAGCATGCCATTTCTCCTGAAGTGGAGGCGCTGCTGTTGAAGCGATTCGGGAATAAAAAAAGCTGCCCGCACGGCGTGCCCATGCGCGGGGGCATCGCGAAACTGCGCGAGCGTGGCGCCGTTCTGCTGGCGGAGCTGCGCGCTGCGGAATCCGGCGAAATTGTTTGCGTGTACGAAAAGGATCGGCAATTCCTGGAATTTCTTGAAGGCTTGCACCTGCGGCCAGCGACCAGTGTGGAGGTGCTGAAGCGCGAGTACGACGAAACCATGACGCTGCGCGCCAACAACAAGAAAATTCATCTCGGCAAGCCCGCCACTACGCGCATCTGGGTCCGCCGCCTCAACTGAACTAGAGGCGGAGGTCCACAGCCTCGCTTCACAGCAAGTCCTTGCAAAAGTGGCCAAAGCGCAATACCGTAAGCGCAATTCGCAGACCGCTGCGACTCTTAACGCCATAATTCAGGAGAAAATCTCATGGCCTTTTCCAGCTCAACTAATTTTGCAGTTCGCCGGCTCGCGCTTCATGCCGCGGGTGCCGTCCTAATCGCGGTGGTTATTCTTTCCACCGCGCGGGCGTTACCTGGTGGCAACGATGAGGCTACCTTTCGCAAACTCACCGACGATTATTGCGCCGCCTGGAGCACCGGAAATCCCGACAACGTCGCAAAATATTATGCGCAGGATGACGAGCTGATTTTTTACGACGTCACGCCGTTTTCTTATCACGGCTGGAAGGAATATGTGCCCGGCGTGAAAAAAGCGCTGCTCGACAACGCCGCTGAAGCCAAACTGACTGCTGGAAAAGATTTGAAGATTACTCATCAAGGCAGCGTGGCGTGGACGACGGTGCCGATGCACTTTTACGAAAAAACGAAAGACGGAAAAGTTGTCGAGGCGGATTTGCGTTACACCGGTATCTGGGAGAAGCGCGGCGGCAGCTGGCTGCTAGTTCACGAGCATATCTCCGTGCCCATGGCCGAATAGAATTTTTAAACTTTAGATTCCACTGATTCTATTTTGCGGCGTATGCAATCTTCCGGGCCGCGAGCGCGGTCGTGCGGCTACAATAACAACGATGTTTGAAGCTTTGCGCTACTACTGGATCGCTGCCCGCGGCTACCGCCTGCACCCCTGGGACAGTCCTTATATAAGGTGGCGATTCGAGACATTTCTTGGTCCTGAAGCCGCGCCGCTGGATGCCCGCAAATTTTTCAGCCTCTCCTGGAAGTATCGCGCACAGATGGAAAACTTCATTGAGTGGGTTGGCGAACGGCGCGCGGCGCAACGCCAGTGAAAATTTCTGAATGCCTTTTGCCTGGAAAAAGTCGACGTGTCGACATTTGCGCGATTTGTCGGCCGGGCCCGCTCTGCGTTTTCACGTGAAACAAGTCTGTGGAAATCCCGCAACCTGAATGGGCAGCGCGGCTTGCGAGGAAGATGCAGATCCTTTGCGTTCGAACGCGGGGCGATTCGAATGTGCTGCCTATTCGAATGATGGAATTGCGTGGGCATTTTCCTCGAGATCGTGGCGAGAAGACTAGAAACCCACCTTTGTAGAAAGCGTAAGGATGGCCACCCGAGTTATGTTCACGGGCTCCGGTTGCATGGATGGGCTGCCGAGCCATTGGGCCCATACGGCGTTATGATTGAGCTTGCCGGGTGCGGGCGTGAAAGAACTGGCCATCCTTCAGGGTACGGAACAACTTCACGAAGCGAGCTGGTGGGAAGCTGAGGCGGGCGGGCGTGTGCATTGCTATCTTTGTCCGCGGCATTGCCACATTCATCCGGGGCAGGCGGGGTTTTGTTATCATTCGCGTGAATCGCGGAGGGAAACTTTACAGCCTGGGTTACGGCTCTCCTGCGGCGCTGCAGATTGATCCCATCGAAAAAAAACCGCTGAGTCATTTTCTGCCGGGCAGCAAGGTGTTCAGCATGGGCACGGCGGGCTGCAACATGGGCTGTTTTTTCTGCCAGAACTGGGACATTTCGAAATCGCGGCAGGACCAGGTGACGTTCGCAACGCGTCTCGCCGGAAGATGTGCCGCTGCTGGCGCTGGAACACGGTTGCGAATCGATCGCGTTCACTTATAACGAGCCGACGATCTGGGGCGAATACGTCATCGATATCTGCAAGGCCGCAAAAAATCATGGGCTGAAAACGGTGATGGTTTCCAACGGGTACATCACGCGCGAGGCGTTTCACGACATTTACGATCACATTGATGCCGCCAATATTGATCTTAAGGCTTTCACGGAAAACTTTTACGGGAAGATTACGCTGACGCATCTGCAGCCGGTGCTGGACACGCTGCAGTGGCTGAAGAATGAAACTGCGGTGTGGTTCGAGCTCACCAATTTGCTGATTCCCACGCTGAATGATGGCGCGGAAGAAATCGGGGAGCTTTCAAGTTGGGTGCTGCAAAATCTGGGAGCGGATGTTCCGGTGCATTTCACGGCGTTCCATCCTGACTTCAAGTTGGTGGACAAGCCGGCGACCCCGCCAGAGACACTACACCGCGCCAGAAAAATCGCGATGGATGCGGGACTGCACTACGTTTACGAAGGCAACATTTTCAGCGACGGCGCATCCACGCGCTGCCCAGGTTGCGACAAATTGTTGATTCGCCGGTCGTGGCATCGAGTGTTAGAAAATAATCTGAAGAGTGGCGCGTGCCCCAAGTGCGGATTGGCGATACCGGGAGCTTGGAGGCGTGACGGCAATGCTCGCTCAGAGGGCGTTTGCGGCCTTGGCGATCGCTACGACCACATCAATTTATAACGAGACTAGCCTCAGGTAAAAGACAGGCCGCGGGATTAGGGCCGCGTCCGGCATATTTGCCTGGCGCTATCTGCTGAGTTAAACTCCCTCGCCCATGTCTGATAACCCCTCTCTTACCGGCCGTACGATTTCTCATTACGTTGTCCTCGAAAAGCTCGGCGGCGGTGGCATGGGGGTGGTTTACAAGGCCAAAGATTCCCGGTTGGGTCGAAGTGTAGCGCTAAAATTTCTTCCCGACGACATATCGCAGGACCCGCAGGCGATTGAGCGCTTCCGCCGTGAAGCGCGCGCCGCATCTTCGCTGAACCACCCCAATATCTGCACAATTTACGACGTCGGAGAATATGAAGGCCGGCCGTTCATTGCCATGGAGCTGCTGGAAGGCGAAACGCTCAAGCACCGCATTTCGGACAAGGCGCTGGCGATCCTCGAATTGCTGGAGATGGGCATACAGATTACCGACGGTCTCGAAGCCGCACACGCGAAAGGCATCGTGCATCGTGACATAAAGCCGGCCAATATTTTCCTGGTCAATCGCGGCCAGGCAAAAATTCTTGATTTCGGCCTGGCCAAACTGACAGCCCTGCGAGAGCCGGTAAAGGAATTTGCAAGCCAGACTTCGATGCCGAGCCAGACCATGGGTGATGCGGCATTTCTGACCAGTCCCGGAAGCTCTGTCGGCACGGTGGTGTACATGTCACCGGAACAGGCGCGCGGCGAGGACCTGGATGCCCGCTCGGATTTATTTTCGCTGGGGATTGTGCTGTACGAAATGGCCACGGGAGCGGTTCCGTTTTCGGGCGCGACGGTGGCGCTTATATTCGACGGAATTCTACATGCCGAGGCCACGCCGGCGACAAAAGTGAATGCCAAATTGCCGCCGGCGGTGGAAAATATCTTCGCCAAGGCGCTGGAGAAAGACATTGATCTGCGCTACCAGACGGCCGCCGAGTTGCGTGCCGATCTGAAGCGACTGAAACGCGATCTGGATTCGAGCCGCCGGTCCACATCAGAAAAAACCGAAACATCGGCAACACAAAAGAGCGCGATTGCCGCCGGACCGGCAAAAAAGTCGGTGGCGGTACTGTATTTCGAAAATCAAAGCGGCGTGAAAGAAGATGAGTATCTGCGCGACGGTATCACCGAGGATGTCATCACGGAACTCTCCAAGATTCGCGGACTAAACACTTTTTCGCGTCCGACGGTGCTGGCTTTCCGCGATAAACCAGTGACTCCCGCGCAGATAGGGCAGCAACTTGGCGCCGCCTATGTGCTGACTGGCACGGTGCGGCGGGCGGGCCAGCGCCTACGCATCAGCGCGCAACTGGTAGATACGCACACTGATTTTCCGCTGTGGTCGGAGCGCTTCGACAGAGAGATGAAAGATGTTTTCGAAGTGCAGGACGAGATGGCGCGAAAGATCGCCGAAGCGTTGCGGGTAACACTTTCGCCGCAGGAACTGGAAGCACTGGCCGACAAACCGACCGAAAACCTGCAAGCCTATGATCTTTATCTCCGCGGAAAACGTTACGCGCGGCGTTTGACACGGCAGGACGTAGAGTTCGCGCTGCAGATGTTTGAAAACGCCGTGACGCTGGATCCGAGTTTCGCGCTGGCTTACGCGGCCTGCGCCAACGCTTGTGCGATGTACTACTCGTTTTTCAGCCGCGATCAGGTGTGGGTGGAACGCGCGCGCGAAGCGTCCGGCCGGGCCGTAGCGCTGCGCTGGGATCTGCCGGAAACGCATGTAAGCCAGGCGTGGGTTTTGTACGCTGCCGGCTTGTATGACGAAGCGGTGCGGATGGTGAAGAAAGCCATCGAGCGTAAACGCGATTGTGACGGCGCGTATTACCTGCTGTGTCGCGCGCTGTTTGCGGCGGGGCGTTACCAGGAAGTTGCCGATGTGGCGGAGTCGGCGATCGAAGCGAGCGGCGAAGACTACAACGTGTACGTTCCTATCGTGAACAGCCTGGGTGGAATGGGAAAAGACCACGCCAAGCAAAAAATGGTGGAGAGAAGAATTACCGCGCTGCAAAATCACTTGAAGCATGTTCCGGAAGATGCGCGAGCACGTATTGTGCTGGGCGCGGACTACGCGGCTGTTGGCAGGGAAGTAGAGGCCATGACGGAGTTACGGCTGGCGGTTACGCTGCGCGCCAACGAAGCGTCGATTCTCTACAATGTGGCGTGCGTGTATTGCCTGCTGAAGAAAAAGACCGAGGCCATCGAAGCGCTGCGGCAGGCGTGGGAAGCGGGCTCGAAAGATGCAGTTTGGGCGCGGCGTGATCCGGATCTGACCATGCTGCATGGCGATCCGGAATTTGAGCGCATGTATCCGGAGAAGCCAGGTGCCCCGCCGATTGTTTAGTTGAGCGATTCGACGAGGCGCGATATTAGTGGAGGCCGCGACGCGTCCTTAATCCCGAATGCGAAAATATTGTCTCCACGCTACTTCATCACCTATGAGCGCGTCGGCCCGGTAAACTCCCGGACGTATGGTTCCCAGAGCAAAGCTCCAAGACCGTTCCTGTACTTCGCCTTTGCCGAGGTTGACTTTGACGGGCGGGCCGTTGACTACCGAATGATTATCGGCGTCGGTAATTTGCAACTGTACGCCGTCCCGCCATGCGCCGCCATTACCCTGGAACGAAACAATAACGGTGGCTGTTTCATCCTGACGCGCCAGATTTACATTCATTTCCTTGTTGATGATCGTCCGGTCTTTTTTCTGCGGCTTTCCCCGGGTGACCATGCCAAACATTACTTGACGTGAAGCCGTCACCGGCGGGGTGAACTGCTTGCTGGCCCAGAGGTTTTCGAGGGAATTAGGATTATTTTGTTTGTCCAAGGGCACCAGCGAAATGGGAACTACGGAACCGGTAGCACTAAATACTCCGACCTCGGACAAATACCGTTGAGAATCGGCGGCCACTGGCGGCACAAAACTCTCCGGAAGCGCGCCACCGAGCAGGCCCAGGACTTCACCGCGATCATTGAACACTGGTCCACCGGTAGCCTCCGAGTTAAACAGCCCAGAGATGCTGATTCTGTCGCCCCAGCCTGGATGGGAATCTTTGCCCACAATTTGTCCGTCGGATATCACGTGTCCGCCATCTGTTCTGGTGTCGAGCCAATAACAGTGATCGCCGACGGTGGCGTTATCCACAGGGGCGCGCGTGAGCTTGCTGGTTTTACCGCCGTCAATTTTCAGGATGACCCAATCCTGTCTGCGGTTCGATGCAGCAATTTCCGTGGATTGCCGGCGGCTGCCGTCGGGTAGGGTGAGTCTCAAGCTGTGAGCGGCGTCAATCACGCGGAAGGAAGTGATCAGAAGGTTGTCGCTTAAAAAAAAACCGCTGCCGCTTCCGAAGGATTGTCCTTTGGCATCAAGCTTTTCGATGAGGACCGCGGCCGCCTGGGCCCGCGCGTAAATCTGGGCGGCCGTCGGTGGGGTCTCCTCGTTGCCTATGGCTGCAGGCTTTTTCGCAGAGACGATTTCAAAGCTCAAACTTCCGGCAGACTCTCCGTCTACGTGGGACTCAAAGGTCCAGACGCCTGCGGGAGTATTTTCCGTTAGAGGGAAGGTCCAGAATCCGCCGAATTTCGTCTGGGTGGCGGGATAGTCGAAACTGGACATGACCGCAAGCTGTCCATTTGGCCCCCGCAGGGTGCCCTCACAGTGATGCGCGCCGATGGCGGCATCCCACTCGAAGTAAACGATCACCTGTTTATCGTCGGGCACATAAAACATAGTTCGCGGATCGGCCATGACGAAAGATCTGCCATGCGAATCACCTTTGGATCCTGCAACGGATCGCACCATCTTCACTCTTGGGCCGGACGCCTGAACACCTCCGGCTTGCTGAGCGCACTGAGCGGCCGGCGTGAGACCGGCGAGAAATGCGACGGCGAGAATTTTTGCCGTTTGCTTTAGACGCACGATTCTGGAAGCCGCCGGGTATGGGAGCATTAACTTTGAAGTCCTTTGATCACTTGTGACCGGTCGAGATTCTACAGGAAATTACAGGAGATGATGCGCTCAAATATGGCGAAAGGCGTCGTTATAAATAATGGGCGGTTACTGGTCTGCAGGCCTTCTTCTCAGTTGCAGCAGGTGGGGCCGCAGCAAGATTTTTCTGTTGGCTTTGGGGGCTTGAGGGCACGGATGAAGGCGCTCATGATTTTGCCGTCGACTTCGGGGGCGATGGCGGTGGCATCGATTCCTGCGGCGGCTAGAAATTCGCGAGCGTCTTCGGCTTTGTAGATTCGCGTCGACTCGATGTCCACCTGTTCAAATCCCGAGGCTTGAAGTTTGCTGCGGTACTCTGTTTCGTCGAGAGCGCCTGCGACGCAACCGACCCAGAGAAGGACGTTCTTGCGAATCTCGGGGCGAATGACTCCGCGGGTGACAACGTCGGATACGGCGAAACGGCCGCCCGGCTTTAAGACGCGAAAAGCCTCGTTCAAAACCTGGGTTTTATTGGCCGAGAGATTGATGACGCAATTGGAGATGATGACGTCAACGGAATTGCCGGGGAGGGGGATATGTTCAATTTCGCCCTTCAGGAATTCTACGTTCTGCGCGCCGGCCTTGCGCTTGTTTTCGTTGGCCAGGGCGAGCATCTCGTCGGTCATGTCCAAGCCGTAGGCTTTCCCGGTGGGGCCTACACGCTTGGCGGAGAGCAGTACGTCGATGCCGCCACCGGAGCCGAGGTCGAGCACAACATCACCGGGATTAAGTTTTGCGAGCGCGGTGGGATTGCCGCAGCCGAGGGAGGCTAGCAAGGCTTGTTCCGGGATCTGGCCCGCTTGGGCGGCGTCATACAATTTCGAAGTGATAGGGTCGGCACCTGCCAAACTGGCGGCAGCCCCGCAACAGGAGCTGCCGCCAGTTGTTACGCGCAGCGCTGCCTGCCCATATTTTTCTTTTACTACTTCCCGGATGTCAGTCTCATTGGTGCAATTGTCAGGTTCGCTCATGGCTTCTCCTTGTTACAGAACTACTTGCAAGCCTGGATGATTTCTTGCGGCTTTAGCGCTTTGTTTCGCGTGCAGCATTCGGCATATAAAAAGCCGAGTAGTTCCTGGAGAACTTCGGTATTGGCGGTATAGCGGAGGAAGGTGCTTTCGCGCTGGACGTTCACGAGATCTTCGTTCTTTAGTTTTTCCAGATGGTGCGAAAGAGTGGAGTTGGGAATGTCCAACTCATCCTGTATATCTCCGACTACCAGTCCGCCGGGATGCGCAGACAGCAGGGCCTGCATGATGCGGAGGCGCGGCTCGGTCCCCATAGCGGAAAACATATCGGCGTAACGGGCGATGTCTCGCGGGCGGGCTTTCGTTGACGCGCTCATAATTCGATATTAGTAGAAATATGGAAAATGTCAAATGACGCTGTTTTTGTCTGGCGTTGTCGAGGTGCCGCGTGGTGGGGGATTCCGGAAGCCACCCTAAGAGACCCAGGGTGGGGCACCTTCCGCGTCGCTCTACTTTTCGGATAATGGGAACGTGCTTCTGGCCGGTGTCGTTAGCAAGCTAAGATGTCCGGTGGAAGACTGGCAGGGCGAGAGGGCCGAACATGGAAAAGCGTCACCGGGTAGTCGTGCTGGGGGGTGGGTTTGGGGGGTTGAGCGCGGCGCAGAAGCTCAGGCGCGCCCCGGTCGATGTAATTTTGATAGACCGGCGTAACTTTCATTTATTCCAACCCTTGATGTATCAGGTGGCGACGGGATCATTGTCGCCGGGGGAGATTGCCGCGCCGTTGCGAGGGGTTTTGAGCCGGCAGAAGAACACGCGGGTGCTGCTTGGAGAAGTTTCGGACATTGATCCGGCGGCGAAACGAGTGATGCTGGTTGACGGAGCGGAGTTTGATTACGATTCACTTATCGTAGCGACCGGCTCGGAGACTTCGTACTACGGCAAGGATGGGTGGCGCGAGTGGGCGCCAAGCCTGAAGTCTGTAGAAGAAGCTACGGCTATTCGGCACAAGATTCTTTATGCCTTTGAGCGCGCGGAACGGGCGGTGAGTCCTGAGGATGCCCGGGCGTGGCTGACGTTTGTGATCGTGGGCGCCGGGGCTACCGGGATGGAACTGGCCGGGGCACTGGCGGAAATTGCCAATGAAACCCTGAAGAACGATTTTCGCCACATCAATCCGCAGGAAGCACGCATCCTTCTGATGGAGGGCGGGCCAAGAGTGCTGGCGTCATTTCCGGAAGATCTTTCCGCCAAGGCTGAAAAGTCCGTGGCCAAGCTGGGCGTGGAGGTGATGAAAGGCGTAATGGTCACCAACATCGATGGGCAAGGGGTGACTTTCAAGCGCGGAGAAGTGACGGAGAGTCTGGCGGCGCATACGGTGCTATGGGCGGGCGGAGTGCAGACTACGCCGTTTGGCAAGAAACTGGCGGAACGCACGCACGCGGAAACGGATAAGCAGGGGCGCATCAAGGTCAACGCCGACCTTACGCTTCCTAACTATCCTGATATTTTCCTGGTGGGCGACCAGGCGCACGCCGCCGAGAAAGATGGCAAGCCAATGCCGGGAGTGGCGCAGGTGGCTATTCAGGGCGGACGCTTCGCGGCGAAGACGATCCGAGCACGGGTGGAGGGCAAGCGGCCTCCCGACACATTTCATTATTTTAATAAAGGGGACATGGCGGTTATTGGACGCGCCTCGGCGGTAGCGAACATTTTTGGCTTCCACCTTTCGGGATTGATCGCGTGGCTGACATGGCTTTTCATTCACCTGATCTACATCGTGGAGTTTCAGAGCCGGGTGATGGTTTTTATCCAGTGGGGATTCGAGTATCTGACGTTCAGCCGGGGCGCGCGACTGATCACCGGCACGGCGGCTACGGATTCGATAAAACAGCCGGGCACGTTCGGCGGCGCGGGCCACGAAGGCTAAGCTCGGCGAAATGGCAAGAAGCGGGGAGAGAGAGAAGGACCTGTCCTAACGGTTTCTGCACATTCTTTGACGATTTGCTGTACAGCGATAAATCACCGACATTTCTACCTGACCTAAATACCTGCCCGGTTGTCCGAACTGCTCTGACGAACGCTTAAGTTTCAACTCTCTAATGCAATTGTCGCGATACCCATTCGCGGCCTCTGACCAGTAGTTGTGAGCGAGCCCAACCCTCATTCTGCATTTGCTTCGGAACCCCCCTTCTGTACCTCCGAGCAAACCAAACAAGCCGGGCTCCCAAAGGGGGTCCGGCACCTAGAACAGAATGGGGATTTCAAAGTGAAAATCGTAAAAAAGACCTTAGCGGTAACACTCTTCACCCTGATGGCGTTTATCGCAGCGCCGGTACGCAGCAACGCAGCGGGAACTTCATGCATGACTTCTTCCGAACAGTGGGTCAACAGCTCACTCGGGCAGATCAAGAACGGCAGCTTCCGCGTGAGCTACGACGCCACCGCGGGCAGCAACTCCGTGGACGCGGTGACGGGCTTGTCTTCCGGCACCGCCTCACAATACACCAACCTGGCGGCAGTTATCCGCTTCAATCTGGGCGGCACGCTGGACGCGCTCAATGGCAGCAGCTACGCGGCTTCGTCGGCGATTCACTACACCGCCGGCGTACGGTATCACTTCGTCCTCGATGTCAATGTGACGACGCACACGTACAACGCGTACGTGATGATGGGCGCGGTGCAGACGACGATCGGCACGGGCTTGGCGTTCCGCACGGAACAAGCCTATGTTTCTTCGCTGAGCAACGTGAGCGGATTCTCGAGTATTGGTTCGCATACGATCTGCAACGTAGCTCTGGCCGCCACAGCGGTGGCCCCGGCAATCACCTCGCAGCCTTCGAACGTGGCGGTTAAGGCTGGGCAGACTGCCAGCTTCTGGATCGCTTCGACCGGAACAGCTCCTTTGACCTACCAATGGAAGAAGAACGGTGTGGCCATCAGCGGAGCAACATTCTCTAACTACACGACAGCGATCACGGCAATGAGCGACAACGCGGCGCAATTCACTGCGGTTGTGACGAACTCCGCGGGCTCGGCGACAAGCAACTCGGCGACTCTGACGGTCACTACACCAGTGGTAGCGCCTTCGATCACTTCGCAGCCGATGGCCCAGGCCATTACGGCCGGACAAGCAGCAACTTTCTCCGTGGCCACGACCGGCACGGCGCCGATGACTTACCAATGGAACAGGAACGGGTCAGCAATCGGCGGAGCAGTTTCCTCCAGCTACACCACGGCGCTGACAACTTCTGCCGACAACGGAGCGCAGTTCTCCGTAGTCGTGACGAATGGCGCCGGCAGCGTCAGCAGCACTTCGGCCCTTCTAACCGTAAAGGCAGCAGTACCGCCTCCGGGGTGCCTGCTGTCTTCTGCGAATTGGGTCAACGCACCGTTGGCGCAAGTACAGACCAGCAGCTTCCGCATGCAGTTCGACATCACGCCATCGGCTTCGAACATGGACGGGGTTGCAGGTTTGTCTTCCACGCCAGCAGCGGCCTACACGGATCTGGCGACGGCAGTGCGCTTCAACCTGGGCGGCACGATTGACGCACGCAACGGCGGCGCGTTCGCAGCCGCGACGGCGATAGCTTATACACCGGGGATCGCGTACCACTTCATCCTGGACATCAACATCGGCACACATACTTACGACGCTTACGTGATGATCGGTGCTACGCAGACGGTCATCGGAACGAAGTTTGCTTTCCGCACGGAACAAGCGGCGGTGACTTCACTGGGCTACTTGAATGGCTTGACGGCAACGGGCAGTGACACGATCTGCAACGCAGCAATTTCGGCGGCGGCAGCGATTGCGCCTTCCATCACTACACAGCCGCTAGGCACGACGGTCTCCGCAGGACAGACCGCAACGTTCTCCGTAACGGCAGCGGGTACTGCGACATTGAGCTACCAGTGGAAGAAGAATGCCGTGGCGATCAGCGGCGCGACTTCAGCCAGCTACACCACAGCGGCAACGATTGCGGCGGACAACGCGGCGCAATTCAGCGTGGTGGTGAACAACGCAGCGGGCACGATTACCAGCAGCAACGCCACACTGACGGTTTCAGCTCCAGCGGTTTTGTTGCTGAACGCCAGCTCCAGCAGCCTGAGCTTCGGAAACGTAAACGTAGCGAGCAGCGGGACGCAGAACGTGACGATGACGAATGCGGGAAACTCCAACGTAACGATCGGCCAAGTGATGGTAGCGGGCGCGGGTTTCAACTCCACCGGCGCCAGCGGGATCATTTTGGCTCCGGGACAGTCCACGACGCTGACTTCCACGTTCTCGCCTTCGGCGAGCGGAGCAGCGGCGGGCAGCATCACGGTAAGCAGCAACGCTTCGAACTCGCCGTCGAGCATTTCGTTGACGGGCATGGGCGTCGCGGCAGTGAACCACACAGTGACTTTGAACTGGTCGGCGGCGGTTGCGGGAGTGACGGGGTTCAACGCTTACTCCAGCAGCACTTCCGGCGGGCCGTACACGAAGCTGACTTTCAATCCGCTGACCAGCCCGAACTACACGGACAGCAGCGTGCAATCCGGACGCACGTACTACTACGTAGTGACCGCGGTTGACGCATCGAGCCAGGAAAGCGGCTATTCGACGGAGGTGGCGGCGGTGATGCCGTAAACGGAAGAGAAAGACAATTACGAAGGCCGGGGCCGCGCGAATGCGCGGCCCTTTTTTTTGGCGCGCCGCCTGGGGAAGGCGGCGGGTTTGAAATGACAGGGGATCGGAATCGCGACTGGTTCGGCTACCAGTAGAGTTTCAGGGCGAACTGGAACTGGCGCGCGTCGTAGGCGGACGTAGGTTGTCCGGCGGCGCAGGTGGAGCCGGCGGTGGGATCGCAAAGCTGGTTGACGGCGGCGACGTTGGTGCGGTTGAAAAGATTGAAGGCGTCGGCGATCAGATCGAGCCGGAAGCGTTCTCCCAGCGGGATGCGTTTGGAGACGCGCATATCCCACTGGAAAAACCCCGGGCTGGTGTAGCGATTGCGGCCGAGGATGCCGTTGCAGCCGGCGGGCGGGCTGATGCCGGGAACTTCGAAAGTGGTGAATTCGTTGGTAAGGCACTGATCGGCGGGAGAAAAAGTTGCGCCGGGAATGTACGGCGAGGTGGTGCCGGCTCCCACGGAGGGGCGGGCCTGGGATGCGCCGAGATCGAGGCGGGTGTCGGTGCCAGTGATGATGTTGAAGGGGCGGCCGGAGGATAGCTCGACGATGGGCGCGAGGGTGAAGCCGGAGGCGAAGTGGCGCCACATGCTGTCGCCGCCGTGGGACTCAGCGGTTTGGAATACGGCGCTGGTAACCCAGCGATGGCGCTGATCGTTGTCAGAGTTGCTACGTTCGAGGAAAGGGAAGCGGCTGTCCTGCGGCTCGAGGGTGGATTGCAGGTCGGTGGAGTCGTCGATGGAATGCGACCAGGTGTAACTGGAAAGCAATTCGAATCCGTGCGAGAAGCGCTTGGTGAGATTGATGGTAAGCGCGTGATAGATGGAGCTGCCGCTGGATTGCTGGGCGTCCACGCTGTTGAACGGGCACGGGCACACCGAAGCCGGCTGGATACCCTGCAGCGCGGGCCAGCGCGACTTGCGTGGCGTAGCCGACGGCGGGATCGCCCATGCCGACTGCGGTGGCGAATGACGGATTGGGTCCGGACGGGCGGAAGAAATTGAAAAATGCGGGAGTGCCGACGAATTGTCCGTTGAAGGCGGCGACCGCCGCAGCCGAACAAAACGCCGAGAGCCTGCGGGGCGATGACGTTCACGCCACAAGTTCCGGGGCCGTTGGTTCCGGGAGCGAACGTTGCGGCGGGAGCGACGACGGTGACGGGATTGGTGAAGCCCAGGCCGGCGGCGTCAGCGAAAAGCAGATTGTTGGCGAGCAGTTGCGGATCGGTGGAGTTGATATCCACGGGGCGATTCAGCTTGAGGCCGCGAGTGTATTGGTAGCCTGCGCTGATTTTCCAGGAGCCGGCGATTTCCTTTTCGATGGTGAGATTGCCCTGCTGCGCGTAGCCGTAGCGAAAGTTTTTTGTGACCGGCAAAGTGAAAGGCAGGATGGGCAGCGGGAAACCAGCCTGAAGATAATTCTGATTGGCGAAGAGGGAATCCTGGCAGCAAGGGATCGAAGCGCTGCTGGTTTGGAAGATAGCCCATGCTGGGCAGGGCGTTGAGGACGCCCTGAAATATTGAGGAGCCGTTCAGATTGCTGGTGCTGTCGAGGCCGGGTCCGCAGACGGGGCTGACAAGTCCGCAAGCGGAAGGCGGTTCCGCCGGCGGAGAGCAGTTGCACGGAGCGGCCGCCTTCCGCGGTGAAGGAATTGAACGCCACGGCGAGCAGCGGGTGGTCATAGAAAATTCCGTAGCCGGCGCGGATAACCATTTTGCCGTTGCCGCGGGGATCCCAGGCGATGCCCAGGCGTGGAGCGACGTTGTTGTTGTCTCGGGGGATGCCTTCCACGACGCCGAGTGCTTCTTCAGCAGCCTGGTTGATGGCGGTGGCGGCGCGAGCCAGCGGAGTGATTTCGACGTCGTAGCGCACGCCGTAGTTCACGGTGAATTTTTTGTTGACGCGCCAACTATCCTGAAAGAAAAACGCGAAGGGCAAATTATCGAAGGGGCGATTGGAATCGCCGATGCCCTGAATGTAAGTGGTGGGAATTCCCAAGCCGTAGGATTGCAAGCCGGTGGTGCCGGGAAGCGCGATGAATTGACCGCCGCCGACGGGCACTGCATCGGGGAATCCGAAAGTGGAGGCCGCGAGGCCGCCGAAATTTACGTCGCCGCCGAAATCGAGCTGGAAGATTTGCGCTTTGCCGGAGCGCAGTTGGACGACGTTGACGTCGCCACCCATTTTGAAGGTGTGGCGCGCCGTGGATGAGGGTGACGTGATCGGTGAATTCGGTGCGGCGCTCGATGCGGTCTACGGTGGAGTAAGGTTCGCGGCCGAAGTAGGCGAAGCCGGGAATATTTACGCCGATGTCGGAGCCGCCGGGCAGATTGGAAAAACCAAAGTGCAAGCCGCGGCGCGCATACTGAAAGCGAAATTCGTTGAAGGCGGTATCACTGAAGATGGTGTCATGCTGCGCGACGATGGAAAAATCGCGTGACTGATTCACGCCCGCGCGGGTGCCGGCGTTCTGCCCGAAAACCTGATTTTGCGAAGTGGATTGCATGCCGGTGACGAGCGAGGGAGAAACGCCCACGCGGAGGAACGAAGAGTTGCGATTGCTCCAGCGCTGATCGAGGCGCGCGGACCACAGGCTGGTTTTTTCAGTGACGGGAAAATTGCCGCGTATGGAATTGAGGCCGACGAAGGAAGCGGGGAGCGGAGCGACGCCTTCGCCGATTGCGGAACATTGCAGCGCGTTGACCATCTGGCCGGGCGGGCAAGCGACCGGAATGGGAAACTGCGCGCCGGGGCCGGGATTCAGGAAGCCCATGGTGGCGCCAGCGGCGACAGCGCCGAAATCGAAGCGATTGAGAGCGACGCTGGAGGCCGAGCCGTAGAGGACGCCGTACTGCACAGCGAGACCTTGCAGCGTGGGATCGCCGGTGGCGAGCAGGGAATTGACGGCGGTGGCTTGCGGGCCGGTGAGTTGGACTGGAAGCGGGCCGCTGGGAGTGGGCAGCGTTACGTTTTGCAAACCAAAATTATCTATGCCGATGCTGGAGAAGCCGGTTTCTTCACGGAGGGTGTCTTCGTAGGACAAGAAGTAAAAGGTTTTCTCTTTTTTTAGCGCGCCGCCAATCGTGAATCCGGCTTGCACGCGCGTGTAGGCCTGCTTCACGGGAGTGAGGGCGCCGGTGTCGGGATCAATCTGGCCGGAGAAAGCGTTGCGCGCCTGGAAGGCTTTGTTGCGGAAAAAACCAAAGGCGTCGCCGTGGATATCGTTGCCGCCGCTCTTGGTGACGATGTTGATGACGCCGCCGGTAGCGCGGCCATACTCGGCGTTGTAGTTACTGAGAATGAGCTGGAATTCCTGCACGGCTTCCTGAGAAACGGTGGCGCGGATGCCATTTACGGAATTGTCCACGGCGTCGGCGCCGTCCACGCTGACCATGTTGGAGCGCGCGCGAGCTCCGTTGACGTTGAGGCCGCTGTTTGGAGCGGGGCCGATGGTGGGGGAAACGTCTCGAGTGGTCTGCGAATTGGTGAGCGTGAAATTTATGTAGTTGCGGCCGTTGATGGGCAAGTTGTCGATGCGGCGCTGTTCGACGGTCTGAGAGACTTCAGTTTTGGTGGTTTCGATTTGCGTGGTTTCAGACGAAACGGTCACGGACTGGCTGACGCCGCTGAGCGACAGTTGAGGATTCAGCGTGGCGTTTTCGCCGACGGTAAGCACGATGGATTCGTTTTCGTATTTGCCGAAGCCCGCGCCGCCTTCCACGGTCATGCGGTATCTGCCGGGAGTGATACCGACGATGGTGTAGCGGCCGTCGTCATCGGCATCGGCGGTGCGTTGCGCGCCGGTGGCGGGATTTTCGAGGGTGATGGTGGCGCCTTTTACGCCCAGGCCCTGAGGATCGACGACCGTGCCGGAAATGGTGGCGGTGTTTACTTGAGCATTCGCAGCCGCGGAGAAGCAGAGTATTACCGCGAACAAGACCAAGCACATGCGCACAAGTATTTTGCGGTGCATAAGTCCCCCAGGTTTGTGAATTGCCGAAAGCTCGCTACCCCTAGCGAAATGACGGCGAGAATTTGATGAAGAGCGGCAACTTCTGTGGCCTTCGCGAAAAACCTTATGCCTGCGGCTGGGAAGTGTCAAGCAGGCACTGGGAATGGAGGGGCGAAGTGGGACACAGAGTGCTTAGGAGTTTCCACTTAGCCAAAACTAACGTCAAAACTCAGAGTACGTGTGCGGGAGCCAAGTTTTGGCGAGAGGGCATGAATGATTGCCAGAGCGGCGACGTAGGCAACCCCGGAGAAAATAAACAGCGGAAGATACGAGCCGGTGAGCTGCACGACGTAGCCGGCGGTTATTTGCATGAGGACGCCGCCGATGGCTCCGGCGGTCGCGCCGATTCCGACAACGCTGGCGACGGCGGTACGCGGAAACATATCTGAAGACAGCGTGAAAAGATTGGCAGACCAGCCCTGATGGGCGGAGGTGGCCAGGCTGATCAACGCGACTACCAGCCAGAGATTGGTGGAAAAAGGCGCGTACAAGACCGGGAGAATGCAGAGCGCGCAGAGCAGCATGGCGGTTTTTCTGGCGCGATTGAGGGTGAGGCCGCGCTTGATGAGCGTGGAAGAAAGCCAGCCGCCACCGACGCTGCCGATGCTGGCGGCGTTGTAGACCAGCAGCGTGGGCACGATGATGTGCATCAGCGACAGGCCGAATTTTTCCTGCAAATATTTTGGCAGCCAGAAAAGATAAAACCACCAGACCGGGTCGGTGAGAAATTTTCCGAGGGCGAAAGCCCATGTTTCGCGGCAAGGCAAGAGGCGCCTCCAGGGCACGGCGCCGACGGGATCGGCCGGATCGCTCTGGATGTAGGCGAGTTCAGCGGCGGAGATCCGCGGATGAGCCTGTGGTTTGTGATAGAGCAGCAGCCAGAAAATCAGCCAGATAAATCCCAACGCGCCAGTGGCGATGAAAGCGGTTTGCCAGCCGTAAGTGATGGCCAGCCAGGGAACGAGGAGTGGAGCGATGACCGGACCGACGTTCGTTCCGGCGTTCAGAATTCCGAACGCGAGGGCGCGCTCTTTTTTAGGGAACCACTCCGCCACGGTCTTTACGCACGCCGGAAAGTTGGGAGCTTCGCCGAAGCCGAGGAAGGCGCGGGCAATGCCGAAAGTGAAAGCGGAAGTGGCGGCGGCGTGAGCGATGGCCGCAAGACTCCAAACGCGAGACGGCGATGGAATAGCCTTTGCGGGTGCCGACGCGATCAATCCCGTAGCCGGCGAGCAGCAAGCCAATCGCGTAAGCTCCCTGGAAGGCTCCGGTGATGTAGCCATACTGTATACTCGTCCAGCCAATGCTGGTTTCGAGGGTTTTGGCCAGCATGCTGAGGACCTGGCGGTCGAGATAGTTGATGGTGGTGGCGAAAAAAAGCAGCGCACAAATGGTCCAGCGGACGTGGGAGGTGGCGGGCTTGAGAGAGACAGGCGTGGAGTTCACAAGGGAGTTTCAGGAATATAGGCGCAAGAGTGGTGTTCCGCAAGCGGGACGAGAACCGCGGCGGCTGGCTAGATTTTCGCGGCGACAACTTTTTGCCCGGGCGAGTGTTTCGCTGGCGGGCTTATTCTTTACGAAATTCCTCGTCGGCAAAGCTTTGCAGCTTGGCGTTCCGGTAAAGGTTGCGCAGATGGAATTGTTGTACCCGCCAGTGGATCTTTCTTACTTTGATACGCCGATCGGGTGGCGAGCATGAATTCACCGTTCAGGATTTCGGTCATCACCGATGAGATCACGCAGGATTTCGGGCGGGCTTGCGAAGTGGCTTCGCAGGAATTCGGCATGGGCTGGGTAGAGCTGCGCGAATTGTGGAGCAAGAACATCATGGCGCTGGACGCCAAGGAAATTGCCGAAGCGCGGCGATTGCTCGAGAAATATAAATTGCGAGTGTCGGACCTCGCTACTCCGCTATTCAAGGTGGATTGGCCGGGCGTGCCGATGAACAAAAACCGGCAGGCGGCTCGCGACAAGTTTTCGGCGGACTTTACGTTCGAACAGCAGGGCGAAGTGCTGGAAAGATCGCTGGAGCTGGCGCGGGTATTTGTGGTGGAGCGGATTCGCTGCTTTGATTTCTGGAGGCTGGACGATCCGGCGCCGGTGCGCGCGGCGATGGACGCGAGGCTTCTGGAAGCGGCGGAGAAATGTGGCAAGAAAAATATCGTGCTGGTGATTGAGAACGAGCATGAATGCAATACCGGGACGGGCGCGGAGGCGCTGCGAACGTTGAATGCGGTGCGTTCGCCGCACTTCATGTTGAACTGGGATCCCGGTAACGCCGCGGCGCTGGCGGATGTGCCATATCCGGACAGCTACGACAAATTGCCGAAGGAACGCATCGGGCACGTGCACTGCAAAGATGTTGAGCGCAAAGCCGACGGCACGAACGGCTGGGCGTGCATGGGCAAAGGAGTGATTGACTGGACGGGGCAATTCCGCGCGCTGAAGCGCGACGGTTATAAGCTGGCGGTAAGTCTGGAGACGCACTGGCGTGGGGCGGGTACGACGGAAGAGTCGAGCCGGCAGAGCTGGGCGGGGATGAAGGAACAACTGCGGACTGCGGGAGCATTGTCGTAATACGGAGGCGACCCATGGATGAAGTGAAAACACCGCGGCGGTCATTTCTTAAGGTTGCTGGACTGGGCGTGGCGGGGACGGCGATGGGGTGGCACGCTTCCAGCTACGCGAGGATTGTGGGCGCGAACGATCGGGTCCGCGTGGGCGCGGTGGGATTTTCTGACCGGTTTCGGAGCGCGCTGGCTCCGGCATTTATGGAGCATGCCGCGAAACTGAATTTTGAACTGGTGGCGGTGTCGGACATCTGGAATCGGCGGCGCGAAGAGGGCGTGGCGTTTCTGCAGAAGGCGACGGGCAAGGCTCCGGCGGCGGCTCGTAATAATGATGAGCTGTATGCGCGGAAAGATGTTGATGCGGTGATGGTGGCTACGGCGGATTTCCAGCACGCTTATCACGCGATCGAGGCGGTGAAGGCCGGGCGCGATGCGTACGTGGAGAAGCCACTGGCGCACACGATGGAAGATGCGCGAGCGGTACGCAAGGCAGTGCACGATAGCGGCAAAGTGGTGCAGATCGGGACGCAGCGGCGCAGTTCGCCGGAGTATCAACGCGCTTACGAATACATAAAATCTGGAAAGTTTGGCGACATTGTTGCCGCGGAGATGACCTGGAATGTGAATCAGCCGGGGAGGTGGCGACGACCGTCCCTGGTGGCGGCGTTGCGGGAAGAGGAAACGGACTGGAAGAGATTTTTAATTGATAAGCCGGCGATTCCGTTTGACGCGCGGAAGTATGTGGAGTTCCGGTTGTTCTGGCCATATTCGTCGGGAATTCCTGACCAGTGGATGGTGCACCAGATTGATACGGTGCACTGGTTCACGGGATTGCCGCGGCCGCGCAGTGTGGTGGCTAATGGCGGAATTTACTTGTGGCATGACGGGCGAACGAATTGGGACACCATGACGGCGGTGTTCGACTATGGTCCGCTGGATGACGCGAGCAAGGGATTTCAGGTTACGTATTCTTCGCGGATGACCAATTCATCGGGCGGCGTGAAGGAAATTTATTATTCTAATGCCGGGACGCTGGATCTGGACAAGCACCAGATTTCTTCGGCGGGTGGGTTGGAGAAGAGTTTTGCGGACGAAATGCACATGAAGCCAAATTTACTGCCGGCGAGTTCGTTGGCGGCTGGTGGCGCGACAGATACGAAGGCTGATGCGGGAAGTGATGTGGCGACTTCTGCCAATGTGAGGAACTGGATGGAGTGTGTGCGCAGTCGGGCGACTCCTAACGCGGATATTGAGGCGGGTTATCACCATTGCGTGGCTTTGTGTATGTGTATTGCGGCGATTCAGTCGGGGCGGCGGGTGACGTTTGATGATGCGGCGCAAAAGGTTGTGGTGGGGTAGAGGGACCAATCGCTTTGAGGCTTTTTTTTAATTAATCCCACCCTCCAAGAGTCACCCCGAGACCCACCCTCAAGACCTACCCCGAGATTCACCTCCAAGATTCACCTCCAAAGACCCACCCTTAGAAACCAAGGGTGGGGCACCCTCCGACTAGTTTTTATTTCCCTGAGGAAGATAGTTTCGACTGAAAACGGCAGCTGCCGTTTTCGGCACGTGGGGCAGCCGGCGGAGAATTTAGGAATGTGCCCGACGGCGCGTCAGGTGCGGTCGTCGAGGAGGGATTTGAGGCGGGAGTAGCCGGTGCGGCTGACGGGGAGGCGGGTGCCGTCGGCGAGAATGGCGAGGCGGCTGTCTTTGCCGTAGGGCTCGATGCGGACGACGCGTTCGAAATTTACGATGTAGGAGCGATGAATGCGCACGAAGCGGGCGGGATCGAGGCCGGCTTCGACGCTCGCAATGGTTTGCTGCTTAAGATGCTTGGCTCCCTGGGTGGCCAGCGCGACGTAGTCATCCTGGGCTTCGACGTAATCTAGTTTGGCGGCGGGGATCAAGGTGACGCGCGTGCCGTCGCGGACAACCAGGCGTTCAAGATAGTGCTGCGGAGCACGGGCGGACGCGGCAATCTGACCGGCGGGCGGCAATTTTTCGCCGACGCGTTGCCTGGCGCGTTCCAGGGCGGCTTCAAAGCGCTCGCGGCCGATGGGCTTCAGCAGATAATCCACGGCATGAACTTCGAAGGCTTTCATCGCGTATTGATCGTAGGCGGTGACGAAGATTACGGCGATGTCCTGTTCGATGAGTTCGAGGACGTCGAAGCCACTTAACCGGGGCATCTGCACGTCCAGAAAAAGCAGCTGGGGCTGGTGCTCGGCGACGGCTTTGACGGCTTCGAAGCCGTTGGCGCATTCGGCGACGATTTGAATTTCCGGGTGAGTCTGGAGCAACTCACGCAATACCTGGCGGGCTAGTTCCTCGTCGTCCACGATCAGCGCGCGCAATTTCTGTCCGCTATCGTTGCCCGACTGTCCACCATCCTTGGCAGAACGCCCGGTATCCATACTCAACGCGGCACCTCCGGTGTTTCCATGGGCAGCGACAAGGAGACTTGAAACAGCGTATCGGTAGCGGTCACGCGCATGCTTCCTTGGCCCGCGTAACGGGAGTCCACGCGGCTGCGCACATTCTGAAGACCCATTCCAGTGCGGCGCGTTGGAGCGCTTTCTGCGTCAAAACTATTCTCAATGATGATGATCAATCGCCCGTTGTTGCATTTTGCGGAAAGGTGAAGCTGCCCGCCTTCGGGCAAGTTGGCGATGCCGTGGACCACGGCGTTTTCGACGAGAGGCTGGAGTAGCAGCGGCGGGATGAACAAGGCGCGACATTCGTTCTGGATTTCCTGAGTCATTTGCAGGCGCGCGCCGAAGCGGACTTTTTCTATGGCGAGGAAGCGGTCAAGTAAAGAGAGTTCTTCGGACAGCGGAATGCTGGATTTTTCGCCGAGACCGAGGGTCATGCGCAGGAATTCGGCGAGGAGGATGCACATTTCGCGGGCACGGGCAGGATCACTGGTGGTGAGCGCGCTGATGGAATTGAGACTGTTGAACAGGAAATGGGGATTGACCTGGGCCTTCAAAGCTTTCAGTTCGGCGTCGCGGGCGAGAACGGTGGTTTCCATGACGCGGGTTTCGGCGGCGCGAGAAGCTTCGACGGCGATCAAAACGTAAAAGAACCCGACGTTGACGAGATAAAGGAGCACGCCGCTGGCTTCAAGAATGGGGACGTGAGCTTCATAACGGGCGGACAAACCCGTGAAGGATGGCGATCGGGAAAGAGCCTGGGCATAGACCCGGCCGATTTGCGCCCACAGAAAACTGAGCAAAAGCGCGGCAAACAAATGGGTGACGAGAAGACGAGCAATGCCGGCGGAGCGCAGCGGCGTGGCACGGCAGGTATACCACGCGGAGAAGCAGGCGGCAGCGAACAACGCAGCCAAGGGCAGGACGAGGACGACGGCTTCCACAGTCTGGATACCGCCCGAGACCTTGACGAGAAATACCAGCAGGGCCGCGAGCGGAATCCACACCGCGAAGTAGGCGCCCAAATAGGACCGGCGATTTAGAAGCGGGTGCATGAGTGGGCTAGTTCTTTATATCCACGCCGCCGAATACTACCGAACCGGTGATGATCAGGTTTTTTCTTTGGGGTGCGGCGGGATCGTTGGAGGCACTCATGCCGCGAGTGGAATCTGTAAAGCCCCCGAAAACGGTTTGACTGCGGGGCTGCACATGCCAGTGGTCGGGGACGCGTATTTCCACGCCACCGAAGACGGCGTTGATTTCAATGATGGCTTCGGGGCCTTCCATTTCGGCGTCGCGAAAATCCAGCTCAACACCGCCGAACACCGCGCTGATTCTGGCGTAGCGAAAATCGCGCGCGGTGATGCGGCGCTCCACGCCGCCAAAGACGGCGGTGGCGTTCATTTCGGATTGAGCGCCGAGGGCGGTGGCGATGCGGCGGGAAGCCAGGGAATTCCAGATCATCATGGCGCCAGCAGCGACGATCAGTAGAGGCCAGAATTCCGCCCAGCGGAAGCGAATGATGCCCAGATTGTCGAGCTGGAATAGAACGCCGGCGATAATGAGAAAAAATCCCCAGGGACGCTTGCCGGGCTCCACAAGATTCATAACACCGCCGATGATCATCAGCACCGGCCAAAACCGCCAAAGGTTGCCGATGGCCAGGATGCTCATGTGGTCGAGCATCATCAGAACGCCGACGAGCAAAATGATAGAGCCCCAGATGATGCCGTGCGCGGCGCCTGCTGGGCGACGAGCGGTTGAGGAGCTCATGTGCTCGTTGATGCGATTGTGGATGTCGCGGCGAATCGAATCTTTCAGAGAGTCCTTGTCGAATTCCATCATCACGCTTTCTCCACGGTGCTACTGAGCATCAACATCAGGCCGGCCAGAATTCCTGCGAGCGCGAAGGATAGTACAAATATCCCACAGGCGAGCGGCAGCAGGGCATAAGGGTGAAACGCTGCGGTCCTTAAAAAGCGCAGGAGGACAAGAGCCGCAGCCACTGGAGCACCGAGCACTTCGAGGCTGATATTGGCGAGTAGCCGGGGAAGAGCCACGGCGGTTGCGGCTGCGGTCGTCAACATCAGGACGACTCCTGAGAGCAAAAGCGTGCGGCCGGTGCGCGCGTGACGGGTTCGTGGGCGGCTGGCGTTTCGGGGATATTGGTTAGCTGCTATCACTGGGGTTCTCCGTTTGTGAAGTGCTGTGTGACTGGGCCAGATTAGCGGGTGGGCCCAGGGGGAGCATGGGGTATTCGGGCAACAGGGGGCGGCTACCGGCGAATGGCGGGTGGGGGCAGGTGAACGCCGGGGGATTGTGGAGATCCTCGGGGACTGGGCTGCGTTTTTCCATACCAAAATCTTCAGTTCGAATGAAAATACCCACTTCCAACGAAATGCTCGCTTCCAAATAAAGTCCTACTGGGAATTCGCCATTTGGGGCACCGACATCACAGAAACGCAAAACGATCCTGACATTGCGGAAAAGGCAACTTCTATCGCAGTAGTTCTACCAAAGTGAGATTGCGGGGCATCCAAAGAAGCGAGTTCAATTGTGGAGGAGAACAATGGCAGAGGCAGCTCAACAAGCAACGAAGGAAGCGAAACCACACACTTATCCGGCTAATGGGTTCGCAGCGCAGTCGCCGACATCCGGGCTTGGGCCATTCAGTTTTGAGCGGAGATCGCCGGGGCCGCAAGATGTGCAGATCGAGATTCTATATTGCGGAGTGTGCCATTCGGACCTGCACCAGGTGCGCAACGAATGGAAAGAAGTGATGGCGACGGTTTATCCGTGCGTGCCGGGACATGAAATTGTGGGCCGGGTGGTGAAGGCTGGGAGCGGCGCCAAGAGATTCAAAGAAGGGGACATTGCGGCGGTCGGCTGCATGGTGGACTCGTGCCGCAAATGCGCGAACTGCCTGGCGGGCGAGGAACAGTACTGCGAAGTTGGAATGACGCTGACATACAACGGCGAAGACAAAATTCTTGGGAGCGTGACGCGCGGGGGCTATTCGGACAGCATTGTGGTGGATGAGAAATATGTTTTGCGCGTGCCGAACGGACTGGATCCGGCGGGCACGGCACCGCTGCTGTGCGCGGGGATCACTACATATTCGCCGCTACATCACTGGAACGTTGGCAAGGGGCAAAAAGTCGGGATCGTCGGGCTGGGCGGGCTTGGGCACATGGGTGTGAAGTTCGCGAAGGCGCTGGGAGCGCAGGTGGTTTTGTTCACTACGTCGCCGAACAAGACAGAAGATGCGAAGCGTCTGGGAGCTGCGGAAGTGGTTATCTCCAAGAATGAAGCGGAGATGCAGAAGCACGCGAACAGCTTTGATTTCATCCTGGATTGCGTTTCTGCAGAGCACGATTTGAATGCCTATTTACAGTTATTGAAGCTCGACGGAGCGATGACGCTGGTGGGGCTGCCCGAAAAACCAACTCCGGTGGCAGCGTTTAATCTGCTGGCCAAGCGGCGGCGGCTTGCAGGTTCGGCCATCGGAGGGATTCGCGAAACGCAGGAGATGCTGGACTTCTGCGGAGAAAAGGGAATCACCGCGGACATTGAGATGATCAAGATTCAGGATGTGAATACGGCTTACGAGCGGTTGCTGAAGAGCGATGTGAAATACCGGTTTGTGATTGATATGGCGTCGTTGCGATAGCCGCCGAGGAACGGAAGTCGGAGCAAGGCGAGTGGCGATAGTACCCAATGCGGCGGGTGCTATCGCCACTTCTTTTACTCTTGCGGTTTAGAAATCGAACCTTATGCCGACCTGACCTTCGCGCCCAGGCAGATATTGCAGCGTGGAACCCAGCGGCGGATTACCGCCCTCGAGACCCTGCACGGCTGCGGGATTGTCGCGATTGAACAAATTAAACATTTCAAAGAGTACTTGGGCCTTGACGCGCTCGCCGATATTGAAGCGCTTGGAGACACGCATGTCCATGTTGACGAACGCCGGAGAAGTCTGGGAGTTGCGGGCGTACAACGGGTCCCCAACCCGTTGATGAAAAGGCCCGCGCCTTTGAAGAGGCCGTCACCGTCGAAGTCCGGCCCGCCATCCTGGGGCGATACGCTGTAGTGGAATCCACTTTGAGCGCGGAAAATAGCGGAAAGCTCAAACTTCCACGGCAGTTGGGCGATGGAGTGGATCAGGAAAGTGTGATTCACGGAAAGGTCCGAGGGGCCTTTGTCTACTTTTGCGCCGTTGTAGAAGGTGCCGGCTTTTGGAACGTAGTTGCCGATACTGTTCAGGAAGGCGCCGCCGGCGTTGGTCTGGCCGGTATCCGGATCCGTGACCGATGGAACTCTTCCGACAAAGCTGTCTGAGAGGCCGCTGATGGCCAGGAAATTCACGCCTTCGCCAGTTTGAATTTCACTGGCGAGGGTGGAATTCAAAACGTCGTCAATGGCGTGGGCGAAAGTGTAATTGGCCTGGACGGTGAAATGCCGGCTCATGCGTTTTTGAAAGCCAATGGTAAAGCCGTCGTAGGTTCCTTCTCCCCAGGGCCCAAATCTCTCGATGCGTTTCGGACCGGTACCGGGAACCAGTTCGTTGGCGAAACCATCCATGCGAGCTTCGAATGCCAGGTTGGTGGCACGCACGGTGGTGATGTGCCGGATGTCTTTGTGGTAGTAGTCGAAGGTAACCACCATGTCGGAAGCCAGCTCGCGCTGAATCCCGAAATGATAGTTGAGCGTGTAGGGAACCTTGAGGTTGGGGTCCACGCTGATAGGAACCTGGCCGGCAGTGCCGTTAATGCCGCCGATGGTAGTGAGATTTCCGAAGGGATCCCAAGACCAGTAATTTGCCGGAACGGTAATGCTGGTATCGGTTCCGGCGAGATTGGCGATGGCGGCGTCGGCAGCGGTGAGGAACTGATCCGGCGTCAATCCGCTCAACTGCTGTATGTTAGCCATGTTCACGACGGTGTTGGCTGGAATGGGCGCGTGGCCGGGCGCGACGATACTGTTGAGGTAATCGATGCCATAGAGCGTGGTGCCCAAACCGTTGGGGCATGAGGCTCCCGCGGCAGTAACCTGCGCCTGCGTCATGGTATTCGCCACGCAAACTGTGGGGCGACCCAGGGTCTGGAACAGGCTGGGAAGCGTGGTGGGGTTGCCGTAGAACAATCGCGGGAAGGACAAGAGACGCTCCCGTTGGATGTTTGCTCCGCCGAATCCTGGAATATCGCGAGCGACCCCTTCACGAAATTGATCGTAGAAGACGCCAAAGCTGGCATTGATGACAGTTTTCGGATTGAGGGCCCAGGCGATTCCGATGCGCGGCGAGAAATCGGTTTTGTTGGGAAAAGTGGAATCGTAATCCCAACGCAATCCGGCGTTCAAGGTGAGCTTGCTGGTCAGTTTCCAATCGTCCTGCACGAAAAGGCCGGTGTAATGGTTATAGACATCCACGATATTGTCGGCCGGGGTGGCCCCGCCTTGCAGGGTAATCAGATTAAGTCCCGAATTGATGGAACCGAAGGTGTTGAAGTCATCGACGGTGGCGAATAGCTGGGTGAAGAAATTGTTCGGCTCGGTGCCAGTGACGTTAGTGTTTTCGTAGTCGAGGCCGAACTTGAGAGTGTGACGCTTGATCTGCTTGCTGAGATTGCTTCCGGCGGAGTAGTACTTCTGATGGAAGGTAAAAGAATTGTAGCCGGGGCCGAGGGATGTTTGGCCCAAGTCTCCGAATTCGTCTCCGCTGTCATATACGGAAAATAGGTTGAACAGAGTGTTGGGGATCCCGGCTTCGGGATGCGAAGGACTCTGCCTGGTTGGATTATCGCGATACTGAAAATAAGTGTTGAGGATCCACGGACTGGACATATCCCCAAGCGTCCATAGATCGGAGAAGCCCAGCATTAATGTGCGACCGTCGAGATTGTAGCGAGTATCGGGCAGATTCAGAGAAGCGGTGAGCGGCAAATAATCGGTGAGGTGATTATTGGTGTAGTTGAATTGCTCGCTGAAGCGGTGGCGACCCACGTTTTCATCGAGGCGCAGGCGCGCGCGCGTGTCGTGGGTCAGGGAGTGCTTGTTGAAGGGTTCCTCAAAGGCGATGAGGCTGGAAGGCAGGCTAGGGTTAAAAATAAAATTGAGATCGCGGCTCTCCAAGATGCGTTCAGCGGAAGCGAAGAAGAAGACTTTTTCCTTGATGATGGGGCCGCCGAGATAAACGGTGGGATCCCAGCGCGAAAGAAACGGGGCATCACGGTTAGAGTTTGGAATATTGTTGGAATCGAAAACGTTGTTGCGGTAGAAGACGGACAAGCCGCCGTGCCAGTCGTTGGTGCCTTCGCGGGTGACGACGTTGATGATACCGCCGGATGCGTGGCCAAATTCCGCTTTGTAACCCGAGGTCACCACCTGAAATTCGAGGATGGAGTCCTGATTGAATTGCGCGGAGGGGCCACCGTTAAAATTGTCGCGATTGGGCATGCCGTCGATGAGGTATAGAGCGTTGCCGGCGCGTTCGCCGAGGATGGGAGTGGAGTTGTCTCCCGCAGGATCATTCTGGCGATTGAGGGTGACTCCGGGCACCAACTGCAAGAGGTCGAGATAATTGCGCCCATTGATGGGCATGTCTTCGATCTGCTGCGTGGTGATGGTCGCGCCCGTGGAGGAGACGGTGGTCTCGATAAGCGGCGTCGCGGAATCGACTTCGACGGTCTGGCCCATGGAGCCAACTTGCAAGGTGATGTCGTAGGTCACCGTGCGATTGAGGGTGACCTCGATATTTTTGAAGATTTCGGTCTGGAAGCCATCCCTGGATGCTTTGATTTCATAAATTCCGGGAGGAACGCCTGCCAATGTGTACGTGCCATCGCTTTCGGTGGTGGCGCTGCGATCGATGGATAATTCGCTGCTGCTGACTTGCACGACGGCGCCGAGGATGGTCAATCCCTGCTTATCACGCACGATGCCAGTGATGGTGGAGGTGGTCTGTGCGCGCAGAAGCGGCGCTGAAGCAAGGCATAAAATAACTACGATACGCAGACAAGCATGGGAAAGACGACAACGATCGAGGTTCATTTTTTCTTGAAGGCGAATAAGCATTTTGTCCCCTGTTCTAAGCGATTTATTGGCTTACGCGGACGCCTAAAAGTTTTCAAGAGAATTCGCCGACCTCGAATCGGCGGGATACGCAACATACGTTGCGGGGCATTCTCGCTGCACATAATGCGCGCGAGTCTAGGTTTGGGAGTGCGGAAAGTCAACAGATTTGTGGCGTTAAAAAACACAGCGCAACAAGCGTTGCGTCACAAATCGTGGCTATTGAAAAATTTAATGGCTGGTCGCGGCGTGGGAGGGGCGGATTCAGGCGATTGTTGATCGGGGGAGACGATGAATGGGAACCGGATTACATTTTGGGGAAGTGGTGCCGGGGGCCAGAATCGAACTGGCTACGCCCGCCTTTTCAGGGCGGCGCTCTACCACTGAGCTACCCCGGCACTGGACAAATTCTAGAGACGTGAAGAGTGCGTGTCAAATAGGTGAAGATAATTCTTTTCGGGAGTTTTGGCGGGGCTGAAGATTACGCCTAATCCACGGTGAAGCCTTCGGCTAAATAAACGCGAAGCCTGGGGGCGCAATAGTGAAACTTCACCTCCGCAAACGTGAGGAGCGGAGGTGCTTTCGCGGTTATTCCTGGGCGGATTGATCGAACTCGCGCATCCAGTTGCGATTCTTGAGGACTTCGCGGGGCTTGGTGCCTTCTGGAGGTCCGACGATGCCGTCTTTTTCCATTAAGTCGATGAGGCGGGCGGCGCGGCCGTAGCCGATGCGGAGGCGGCGCTGCAGGGTGGAGGTGGAGGCGCGGCCGGCGTCGCAAACTACGCGAATAGCGTCCTGGTATAGATCGTCGTCAACATCCTCCGCGCCACCTAGCTCGCCTTCGGAGCCGGCGGATGCTTCCACTTTGCCGTTTTCATCCTTCGGGGCTTCGAGGAGTTGCTCGTTGTATTTGGCTTGCGCCTGGTTGCGCCAGAAATCGCAGACCGCGACGATTTCATCTTCGCTGACGAGCGGTCCGTGAATGCGATGGAGGCGAGAAGAGCCGGCAGGCAAGTAGAGCATATCGCCCTTGCCGAGGAGCGATTCGGAGCCGTTGGCATCGAGAATTGTGCGGGAGTCTACCTTGCTGGCTACGCGAAAAGAAATGCGCGCGGGGAAATTGGCTTTGATGAGGCCGGTGATGACGTCCACCGAGGGGCGCTGAGTGGCGAGAATCAAGTGGATGCCGACGGCGCGGGCCATCTGCGCGAGGCGGGTGATGGATTCTTCGACGTTGTTGGTGTCCACCATCATGAGGTCGGCCAACTCGTCGATGACGATGACGAGGTAGGGAAGCGGCTTGTGCTCGGATTCTTCGACGTTGTCGAAGAGCGAGAGAGACTGCTGCTTCTGGAAGGTGCGATTGTACTGATCAATGTTGCGGACGCCGCGTTGCGCGAGAAGTTTGAGGCGATTTTCCATTTCGCGAGTGGCGTTGCGCAGCACGTTGGATGCGATTTTCGGATCGGTGACTACCGGCGCGATCAGGTGAGGAATATTTTCGTACAGATTTAATTCGAGGCGCTTGGGATCAACCAGGACCATTTTTACTTCGTCGGGACTGGCTTTATACAGAATGGACATCATCAACGAGTTGATGAAGACGCTCTTGCCGGTGCCGGTGGAACCGGCGATGAGCAAGTGGGGCATGGCCGCGAGATCGGTAATGCGAATGCGGCCGTGGAGGTCGCGGCCCATAGCGAGGGTGAGTTTGCTGGCGGAATTGATGAACTCCGGAGCTTCGATGATTTCGCGCAGAGCAATGGTCTGGCGGGTGAGGTTGGGAACTTCAATGCCGATGGTGGATTTGCCCGGGATGCGCTCGATCAAAATGGATTCGGCCTGGAGGGCCAGGCACAAATCTTCGGTGAGACCGATGATGCGGCTGTATTTAATGCCGGCTTCGGGCTTGAATTCGAAAGTGGTGACGACCGGGCCGGGATTGATCTGGGTGACGCGCCCCTGGACGTCGAATTCCTGGCATTTTTCTTCGATAGCGCGGGCACGCTCTTTCAGTTCAGCTTCGTCGAGTTTCTGGCTGCGTTCGCCTTCACGCAGAAGTGAGACGGAGGGCAGCTTGTAATTGGTGTTGCCCTTGGCGATTTTGGGTTCGGGCGTGATCTTTTTGGCGCCGGGCTTTTCGAGTTCGCGGTCGACTACGAAGATCGGTGCTTTGTGATTTTTCTCGCGTTCTTTGCGTTCTTCTTCGCGCTGCTCTGATTTTGTTTTGAAGACGTCGCTTTCATCTTCCAGCTCGATGGCTTCGGGATTTTCGTTGGCCAGCGCGGTGTGGCCGGTTTGCGAGCTGACCGGTTTACGGCCGGAGAGACGCGTTTCCGCGAGACGCTTGCGCAGACGGTCCTGCTCACGGGTACCGCGCCAGGCGTGCCAACGAGCCTGGGCCTTCTGCAGGATGCCAAGTTTTTCGACGGCGCCCATGGGGCCTTTTGGCCCGCTAGCCCAAGCGTGCGCACCCGAAAAAGAAAAACGGGTGGTCATGAATAGAGCGGTCAAGAGCAGAGCGACCGCTACGAGATTGGCGCCGAGAGGGTTGAAGCCGCTGCGCAATCCGCCGGAAACGAGGGAGCCGAGCATGCCGCCGGGCGGGACGCTGCCGCGAACGTCGGGAAAATGCCACAGCGTGAGAAGAGACGGGAGGGCCAGGAGTAGTAATCCGTAGCCGACGAGGGTGGCGACTTGCGAGTTGATGGCGCGATTTTTTAGCCAGCGCGAGCCGAGTACTGCGAGGGCCATGGGCAAAAGGAATGCCGCGAAACCGAAGACCTGGAACAGCAGATCTGCGGAGTAGGAGCCGGCCGGGCCAATCCAGTTTTGCGTGCTGCCGGAGTCGGCGCCGCTGGCGCTGACGTTCCATGCCGCATCGCGCGGGGAATAGGAAATCAGCGCGAGCGCGGTCAGGATGGCCACGGTGATACACAAAAACCCAATCAGCTCGTTGAGCCGTTTATTTTCAGTAGGAGTCAGGATGCGCAAGTCAATCACCTCAGCATTTAGGGGAAGGCTGAGTGCCGCGACGGGGCGTTGGCGCTAGTGCGACCCGCTAGGAGGAACCTGCAAATGATACCAAAGGGTGGAGGGGCGACAAGTAATTTTAGCGGCGGTGTTTCCTTTGAGGCGAAGGCACTTTGGATTCCACAGGCGGGGAACGCAGGGTCACGAAGCGTGCGCATCTGCTAGTATTGCGCGGCGTTGTACATCAACCGATCACGTGAGGAAGTTCCATGTTCTATGGAAAGATAGGTTTTCAGCTTTTATTGTTGGCATTTTCGTTTCAATGGGCCACGCAGAGCGATAAACAGGTTCAGCAACAAGATTCGGTGACCGTTTCGGGGGGCTTATCTAAGGAGCAGCTGGCGCTGGAAGACCAACTCAAGGCGATAATCACGCAAGGGGATTCGGCATTTCGAAGCGGCAATATGCCGAACGCCATCGCGCAATATGAGAGCGCGCGAGACCTCGTCAACAAAGAGCCATTGCTGGCGGAACAGAGGAATCACGCGCTAGAGAAACTCGCTCAGGGCTATACCCAAGGCGGCCGTGCCAAGGATGCCATCCCAATATATCTCAAGTTGCTGGAGGCCAAGAAAAAGGATTGTGATTCTGCAACATTTGCCCTATCGAGTTGCGCGAGCTCCCAACATAGTCTGGGGATCGCGCAAATTTATGCTGGAGACTTCCAGGGAGCCCTGGGTTCACTACGGAACGCCGAAATGAATTATTCCAAAGCTGAGAAGCTGACCGAATTTCATGAGCTTTCAGTCGTGGAGGTTAAAGATGGGGCGCAGGTAGAAGTGCTGATTGCCGTTGCGTTGTCTCGTTTGGGTAAGAATGCTGAGGCCGTCACTACTTGTGAGGCTGCGATTTCACAACTTGCTCGCGTGGAGTCGGACCAAAGCGTTGAAGCGGGTATCCGGGGTGACGCCGCACGGTCGCTACGCGATGCGCAAGATGTACTGGCACGTTTGAAGTCAGCTTTGTAGGAACCGTCTCTCGCCTACTCGGTATCCATTATTTCTTGATGAATGATCGGAAGCTTGGCTGGCCTTTTATCCACCTATGGTGGAGGCCCAGTAGAGGACGGCGGCGCCGACGACGATGCGGTAGATGGCGAAGGGGGCGAAGCCGCGTTTTCTGACGTAGCCGATGAACCAGGCTACCGCGGCGTAGGCGACGATGAAGGAGACGACGAAGCCGATGGCCAGGACGATCCACTGATGGGAACTGATTTCCGCCACGCCGATGGGATTTTCCGTTTTGCCCATGACGGATTTCAGCAGGTCGTAGCAGGTAGCTACAAACATGGTGGGAATGGATAAGAAGAAGGAAAACTCCAGGGCTGACGCGCGGGACATGCCCGCAAGCTGGCCGGCAGCGATGGTGGACATGGAGCGGGAAGTGCCTGGGAAGACAGCGGACAATATCTGACAAGCGCCGATCCACACGGCCTGACCGACGCTCATGGCGTCCATTCGCCACGTTTTGATCAGGCCGCGGTCGCTGGCTTGTTCGCCGGCCTTTTCCCATTTGGCGTTACGGGCGTCCACGAGCCACATGACGATGCCGCCGATCAGCAGGGAAGCTCCCATAACATAGAGGCTTTCAAGATTTTTGCCGATGATCTTGGTGAGAAGGAAAGCGGGAATGGCAGTGACCACGAAGGCGATAAGGACCAAGACCAGCGGATGAGTGATGACCGGGCGATGCCCGTCCAGCCTGCGCTTGAAAGAGGAAATGAGCTCGGCGATGCGCGCGCGGAAGAAAACCGGCAGGCAGAGAATTGCGCCAAGCTGGATGACGATGGTGTACATCTTCCAGTAGCCGCTTTTGAGGCTGATGTGCAGCAAGGCTTCGGCGATGCGCAAATGCGCGGTGGAGCTGACGGGTAGAAATTCCGTCAAGCCCTCGACAATTCCCAACAGCACTGACATCAGATATTCGTTCAATTTCCCTCCAGGGCTTTATAGCTTACCAGACGAAATGGGATGCTGTTTTGGAGTGCACAAACATGGAAAGTTGAAAATTATTTGGCACGCCATCAATCCTGCGACGAGGGCAATAACTTACGCATCTGCAGGGCATCTACTTTGTTGAGATAGTAGCGTTTCAAAGTTCCTTCGCTGTAGAAGCCGTGGCGTTTCCACAGGGCGATGGCGGCGTCGTTGTTCACGGCGGTTTCCAGAATGATGGATTGCACGCCATCGCGCGTCAGACGGCTTTCCATGTCGCCGAGAAGCAGTGAGCCGACGCCGCTGCCTGCGGCAGGCGACGGGAACATCCAGCGTGACGATGTGCGCGGTGGTTCCATCGGACTCAAAAAGAATGAAGCCGGTGATTTTCTCAACTTCGTCGGTGGCACCGGGCGGCTGGACGGCCACGATGCACGTCGCAGAAGAGGAAGCCAAGAAATATCGCAGCATGCGTTTGGAGTAGGCGATACCGGGCGGAAAACAGGACTGATCGATTTCGTGGAGAGCGGCGAAGTCGGCCGGCTGGTAGGGGCGGAGGCGCACGCTAGTAATGCGGGACGGTACGGCCGAGGGCCTTTACCGTGGTCTCGTCAACAATGGCCTGACCGCTAGGCTTGGTAACGACGCCGAATCCGCCGCTGTAATCCCACATAGTCCAACCGAAGCCATGCTTCTCGAGCGAGCTGCGCACGTCGGAGATCCATGCGGCGCGATCCGCGGGGCGCGCTTCCTTGCGATAGACGCCAAACTCGTTGCAGATGACGGGGACGTTCCAACGAGTGGCCCAGGCAGCAACCTGATCGAACTCCTGATCCATGCGCGCGGCATTCCAGCGGTCCATACCGTACCGTGCGGCTTCAAGACGCTTGGCAGGCTCGGGTACCGCAGCGATGGACGCCTGAACATTTTCGGGAGTGGAAGGATAGGGAAGAGCCTTCACAAAATGCCAGTAGTTTTCTCCCCAGGTAGCGCCCTGATGAGTGAAGACGTGAGGTTCGTAGAAATGGAAGGTATAGATGATGTTGGGATCATGCAAGGGTTCGATGGCGAGGAGATCGTCATCATCGGACCAGCGCGCGCCGGTGGCGATGATGGTGTGCCGGGGAGCGCCTTCGCGGATGGCAGCGGCCACGCGGGCCTGAACGCCATACCAGCGATAAGTATCACGGATTTCGGGCTCGTTGAGGATTTCGAAAAAAACAAGATCGGGATCGAGGTTCGAAAAATGGCGGGCCAGGCCGCGCCACAAATCCGCGAACTGATCGACAAACTCGTTGTCCGTGGAGAGCTTTTGTTTGAATTCGGAGTCGGGATGAATATCGATTTCCACCGCAAGATGGGCGTCCAAGATCATTTTGACGGCAGCGTCGAGGCTGTCGAGGTACTCGACAGGAATGTTATCGGCTTGTCTGGGGCGGAACATGGGCTGGGGATTGACGCTCAAGCGTACGTGATCGAATCCGAGCGCTTTGATCAAGGCGATGTCCTGCGCGGTATTCCATGCCTCGAAATGTTCTTTGGTGTAGCCGCGAGGATCGTAAACCTGCGCGAACCATTCGCTGAGATTGATGCCGTGGCGGAGATGCGCGGAGCGCTGGCGCGCGAGGTCTGGAGGTACATCGGACCTGGCGGCCTGCGCCGCAGTGTGAACGGCCCCGCATGTGAGGGCGAGACAGAGGACGGCAGCAGTCGAGAGATGTCTGGGCACACTGGTCATGCGGCAATGATAACCGCAAAGTGTGTTTTGACTAATCAGAGCTTGATGGTGACGGTTTTAACTTCAGTGTAATTGGCCAGGCCGTATTCGCCCAGTTCGCGGCCGATGCCGGATTGCTTAAATCCGCCGAAGGGGGCGGCGGCGTCGAAGACGTCGTAGCAGTTCACCCACACGGTACCGGCGCGGACGCTGTCGGCGATGGCATGAGCCTTGCCGATGTCCCGGGTCCAAACGGCGGCGGCCAGACCGTACAAGGATTTGTTGGCGCGCTCGACGACTTCGCCGAGATCCTTAAAGCGGAGAATGGACATGACCGGGCCAAAAATTTCTTCCTGAGCGATTTTCATGTCGTCGTTGACGTCGGCAAAAACGGTGGGCTCGATGAAGAAGCCCTTGTCGCCGACCCGATTGCCGCCGGCCATGAGCTTGGCGTTCTGCTGTTTGCCGGAATCAATGTAGCCCATGATTTTGGTGAATTGGTCGTGGTCCACCTGCGGGCCTTGTTCGGTGGCTTTGTCAAAGGGATTGCCGACGGTGCGCTTTTTGGCGCGGGCGACGCTCTTCTCGACAAATTCGTCGTAAATCTTGTCTTCCACAAAGGTGCGGGAACCCGCGCAGCAGCATTGGCCCTGGTTGAAGAAGAGGGCGAAGTGCGCGCCTTCGACGGCTTTGTCCATGTCGGCATCGGCAAAAATGATGTTGGGGCTTTTGCCGCCGAGCTCGAGAGTGACGCGCTTGAGATTTGATTCCGCGGCAGCTTTCATGATGAGGTGGCCGACTTCTGTGGAGCCGGTGAAGGCGACTTTGTCTACATCCATATGGCGAGCGAGGGCCGCGCCGGCGGTCGGGCCATAGCCGGGTAGCAAATTCAGAACGCCTGGAGGGAAACCGGCTTCGAGGGCGAGTTCACCAACGCGCAATGCGGAGAGCGGAGTCTGCTCGGCCGGCTTCATGACCACGGTGCATCCGGTGGCCAGCGCAGGGCCCAGCTTCCAGGCCTGCATCAGGAGCGGAAAATTCCAAGGGATGATTTGAGCGACTACGCCTACGGGTTCGTGCTTGGTGTAGGTGAAGAAATTCCCGCTTACCGGGATGGTTTTGCCCTGCAGCTTGTCGGCCCAGCCAGCGTAGTAGCGATAGCAGGCGATGGTGAGAGGAACGTCAGCGGCACGGGCAATGCTGTAGGGCTTGCCGTTGTCGAGCGATTCGAGTTGCGCGAGCTCGTCGGCGTTTTTCTCCATCAGGTCAGCGAGCTTGTACATCAGCGCGCCGCGCTGCGCAGCGGTCATTTTGCGCCAGGGGCCTTTTTCGAAAGCAGCGCGCGCAGCGGCCACGGCCTTATCAACGTCTGCGGCGTCAGCCTCGGCAATCTGGGTTAATCTCTTCGCCGGTGGAAGGATTGATGGAGGGGAAAGTTTTGCCGGAAGCGCTGCTGACCCACTGGCCGTTGATCAGAAGCTTGGTGGCATTGATCTTTACATTCGGTTCCATGACTGTTGTCGCTGTGGCCATGCGCAACCTCCAAATCGTGAATGAATTTGCGCAGGCTGTTACACCGCGCGGTTAATGAAATGCAGGACGCGAAGCACTCCGACAAGACTGATGAAGTAGAAGGACGAGCCTGCGAGAAAGAAGCGTATACCCGCGAGAGCGAGGAGGCAAGTGCGGGCGGCTAGCTGGTCTGTTGCTTCATTTCCAGAATTACGCCGAGAATTTCGGGCAGAGATTCCGAGCGGGGCTCAGGCATCACGCGAGGCTTGGAAGCGCGCTCTGCAGGCGGATTCGCAACGGCAGGCTTCTTTAGCCAGGAAGCGAGAAAGCCCGGACGCGCCGCACGCTGGAGCAGGAGCGCTTCGACAGACCTGGTCCGCTTGCGCAATTTCCGGCGAGAACGAGAGAACGAGGAGTGCAACGCCGCCGTGGGCGAAGAGTAGACGAGACTAGCGGAGCCGGTATCGAGCGGGGAAACGCCCGGCGACCGCCATACCCAACTAATGAATCTGGAAATGCAGTCTTCACAGCGGAACGGACGGCTGACGAGCATGGTCAGGAATATTCTCTCGGCGGTGGTGCGCTTGGAGCGCCGCACTTTTGCGCTGCCACAATTTGGGCAATGGAAGGCCACGGGTTACGAATAGCACAGCGAGGAGGTAGCCTCAATACAGGGTGTCATTTAGTACGTAATTCTTAACTTAGCGATAAGCGAATTAAAATGTGCAAGATACCCACATCGCCTAGGGTGTCATAAGTAGAACTAGCGCGCCGAGTAATCCAAAGGTACCGGGGAGCCTTCCAAAGGGTGATTTTCAAATGTTTCGGGCACTAACTGGGACACCTGAGGGGCTTTTCGTCGACTGGCGGAAGAGAAGACCCTGCGAGTCAATGCGGCGGCAAACATCGCCCATCCGCGCGCCAAGATAGTGGCCGCAGCCCTAAGTTGGTCCGCGCGATAAGCGGATTTGAACCAGAAGAATACCGGCGCGCCGATGATCACGTAACGGCCGAAACGCAATTTTTGTCCTCCGGGATAAATCCCGGAGCGCTCCCGGGCAATCACCTTGAACAGCCCATCCACCATTTTAGGAATGCGATGACGGGTATTGGATTCGTGAATGCGATAGCCCTTGGTTTCAGGAGCGAGAATCTGGACAGTGAGCCCGGCGGCGCCGAGCTTCAGCATGAGATCGACGTCTTCGACGCCGAAGAGTTCGTCGGTCCAACCATTGACGGAGTGAAACGTTTCGCTTTCTACCACGATGGCGCTGGCGCCGGGCTGGTAATTGCGGTTCTTGTTGACCAAGACGTCGTATTCCACGAATTGAATCTGGCGGGGATGGTTTTCCGGGGCAACGGGCGGTAAATCTCGCTCGAACCATCGCATGTGGCTCAAAATTATTTTCGGTTGGCGGAGATCGACGATGCGGCGGTAAACCGCCAGCGCCCAAGGCAGCAGCACATCGTCGCCGTCGAGGAACACCAGGTATTTTCCGGTGGACATGGCCGCGCCGAGATTCCGCGCGGTGTTAGCGCCCTGATTGATTTGCAGACCCGCGAATTGAATGCGGTCGCCGTAGGCTTTGAGGATCGCCGGGGAGCCATCGCTGGACGCGTCATCCACGACAATGATTTGTTGCGGCGGGACGGTCTGGGATAGGGCCGAGTCCACCGCGTCACGAATGAAGGACGCCTGGTTGTGACACGTGATGATTATGCTGAAGGAAACTGCGCTCATGCAGACGAGGCCATTGTTGGCGAAATATTACCACTCGGGAGGATGGCAACAATTCGAATCGTGCGTCGGGTGAACCTGTCTGGTAAATGGAAGAACTACGAGCTAATGGGAAGTTGAGCGGGGCGAGTCTGCCGCTATCGTGGCGACCGGGCGAGCCACAACGTAGGCGACGCTGACGCTGGCGAACATGAGGAGTGCCGCGAGATAGTACGGCGCACCGGGCAGATGCAAGCGCACGTGGGGCGCAATCGCAGCAGCAAAAACCTGCGTGAAAATCAGCGGGCCGATCATTCCGGTGAGGGCGCGGATGCTGTTGATGGCACCTTGCAATTTTCCCTGAGAGGTGTGATCCACGCGTTGAGACATCAGAGACTGCATGGCCGGGCCGGCTATGCCCCACAAGCCGAGGAGCGGGATGGCCGCGAAAATCATCCACCCGCGAGAGGCCATGGCGAAGCCGAAAAACGCCAGGGTGCCAAACAGCAAGCCGGAAATCAGGCTGGACCTCTCGCCAAAACGTTTCACAAAGGGGCCAACCAGGAAACCGGAGGCCAAACTTATGCTGACGCCGACTGCGGCGAGAGACAAACCGATGATGGCTTCGCTCCATCCGTAGCGATACACGGCGTAAAGGACGAAAACGGAGGGCAACACCTGGTGGGCCAGATAATAAATGGTGATGACGATAGCGAGTCCGCCGAGCTCGGGGTGGGAGCGCAAGAGATTGAGGGAACCGAGGGGATTGGCCATGTGCCACGCGCTTTTCGAACGTTTTTCGGATGGAAGAGACTCCGGCAAAATAAAGTAACCGTAAATTGCGTTAGTCAGGCTGAGACCCGCGGCGACCCAGAAAGGAAGGCGCAGATGGACACTCCCGAGCAGGCCTCCCACCGCGGGTCCGATGATGAAGCCCAGGCCGAAGGCGGCGCTGATCATTCCGAATTGTTTGGCGCGGCGCTCGGGAGGGGTGACATCTGTTACGTAGGCGAAGGCGGTGGAAATATTCGAGGTGGTAATTCCGGAAATGAGACGGCCCACGAAAAGCCAGGACAGGGTGGGTGCGAGGGCCATGAGGATGTAGTCGAAGCCTAATCCCGCGCAGGAAATAAGGATGATGGGGCGGCGGCCGTAGCGATCAGACCAGGCTCCCAATATCGGCGAGAAAATAAACTGCATGGTGGCCCAGGCGAAACCGAAGTACCCGGTCATGTTGACGGCGCGGGCGATGTTGCCGCCTTCAAACTGCTTGATCAGGTTGGGGAGGACGGGCGCGACGATACCGAATGCCAGAAAATCCAGCAGCACGGTGATAAAAATAAAAATGAAAGCGGCTTGGCCAAAGCGGGACCCGGGAGCACCTGGCCCGGAAGGAGGCGCGGCGGGCACATCGCCGGACACTTCCATCTCGCCGCTGGGAATGGATTCACTCATCGAAAAATACGGCCGTTAGACTTCCAGAATCACCGGGAGAATCAGGGGGCGCTTGGAAGTGTGTTTATTGATGTAGCGCTTGAGGTCCACGCGAATTTTTTCTTTGATGACGCCCCAGTCGGATTTTTCTTCGGCGTTGGATTGTTCGACGGTATTGATGATGACGGCGCGAGCACCGGCGATTAGTTCCTGGCCGTTGTCGCTCATGAGTCCGCGGGTGACGATTTCAGGATGCGATTCCATTTTGCCGGTGTGCTTGTCGATGGCAATGATGGAAACGACGACGCCGTCCTCAGAGAGATGCTTGCGGTCGCGGATGACCACTTCTTCAATTTCTTCCAGTGAGCCGGAATCGACGCAGACGCGACCCGCGGTGACGGGATCGCGGCGATGCGCGCCGTCTTCGGTGAATTCGATGACCTTGCCGTCTTCGAGCAGGAGAATTTCTCCGGAGACGCAGCCAATCTGGTGCGCGAGGGCGGCGTGGCGGAAGAGGTGACGATATTCGCCGTGAACGGGAATGAAATATTTGGGCTTTACAAGTTGCAGCAGAAGTTTTTGTTCTTCCTGGCTGGCGTGGCCGGAGACGTGGATGGTACCGGCGGAATTGTCGTAATAAACGAGCGCGCGCCGGCGGAACATGTGATCGAGCATGCGGAAAATGGCTTTTTCGTTTCCGGGAATGATACGTGCGGAGAGGATGACGGAGTCGTTTTCATCTACGGACACGAACCGGTGATTATCCACGGCGATGCGCGACAGAGAAGACATGGGCTCGGCCTGGCTGCCGCTGGCGAGAATGACGATGCGCTTGGGATCGAAGCCGCGAATGTCCTGCGGGCGGACGACCATGCCGTCGGGGATTCGCAGGCACTCGAGGGAGTGCGCGATTTCGACATTGTCCACCATGCTGCGGCCGACGAAGGCCACTTTGCGGCCGACGCGCGAGGCGATGTCGATGACCTGCTGGATGCGGTGAATGGAAGACGCGAAGCAGGATAGAATCACGCGGCGCGGGGCGGAGCGGCAAAGTTCTTCGATGCGCGGCACGATGGCGCGCTCGGAGGGAGTGAAGCCGGGACGTTCGACGTTGGTGGAATCGCTGAAGAGTGCGAGGACGCCTTCGTTACCGTAGCGCGCGAAGGCGTGCAAATCGAAGGGTGCACCGCCGACGGGGGTCTGATCAATTTTAAAGTCGCCGGTGTGGATGATGACGCCAGCGGGAGTGCGTACGGCGAGCGCGACGCAATCGATGGTGCTGTGGGTTACGGCGATGAATTCAACTTCGTAGGGACCGATTTCCACCTTGCGGCCGGGCAAAACTTCGCGAAGAGTTGTGGAATCGAGAAGGCCGGCTTCTGCGAGGCGTTTTTTTACGAGGGCGAGCGTGAAGCGGGTGCCGTAAACGGGCACATTGAGGTCGCGAAGAATGTAAGGCAGGGCGCCGATGTGGTCTTCGTGGCCGTGGGTGAGGACGATGGCGCGCACCTGGGCGCGGTTCTGCTTCAAAAAAGTAATGTCGGGGATGACCAGGTCAACGCCGAGCAGCTCGGACTCCGGGAACATCATGCCCGCGTCGATGACGAGAATGTCCTCGCCGGTGCGCAGTGCCATCATGTTCATGCCGAATTCGCCGAGACCGCCGAGAGGAATTACCGTGAGGGATTGCGAAATCTTATTCAATGAAGCGTCATCTCCAAAACGCGTGTGGGAATCGTATCACAGAGCGGGTTAGAGCTTAGTGTGTGCCCGGAGCGATGGCGACAGAGGTGCGCCGACGAAATGATGCGCAGTAACAATGTTGCTAGAGCGATTGTGATTAAGGGCTCAGACTATTCTGGCCGGCACCTTGTCGCACGAGATAAAATTAACGCTTGCCGGCGATCAGATGGACGATGGAAACGAGAATGACAGCGCCCAGGGTTGCAGCGGCAAGGGAATAGATGAAGCCGCCGCCAAAAATTCCCAGTCGCGTGAAGATCCACCCGCCGAGAAGCGAGCCGACCAGTCCTAGAACGATGTCAGTGAGGCAGCCGTAGCCTTCGCCGCGGGAGATTTTTCCGGCGAGCCAACCGGCGATGAGGCCGATAATGATCCAGCCGAGCAAGCTGCGTTGGTAGCGGACCTCGACTACCTGGGTTTCGAGAAACAGCGATATTGCGTTGGCCAACATTTTTGGTTCTCCTGAGTATTAGTTATTTCCAGGGTGCTTTGGTGTGCTGCTTTATCTTACCAAAACCCCCACACGGAAATTCGCCGTGTGGGGCACCCGGCGGCGCCCCGTGACGAACGAACATTTCGGCGTCAAGTGCCTTGCGTTAGCGCTCCGCGCTTCACCGGTTGGCGATGCGTTGTGTGGAGGGGTGCTGCTGGGTCATGCAGTGGAGGGTGCCGAGGCCGAGAACGAGGTCGCGGCAGGCTATACCAATGATTTCGCGATCGGGGAAAAGTTCGGCGAGCTTGTTCTGGGCGACCCGGTCGTTTGGATCGTTGAAGGTGGGCGCGATTACAATTCTGTTGGCGATGTAAAAATTTGCGTAGCTGGCGGGGAGTCGCTGGCGATCGAAATATATGGGCGCGGGCATCGGCAGAGTTTCGACACGTAGCGGATTGCCATCCTGATCGGTAATCGATTTGAGTCGGGTTAGATTTTCCTGCAGCGGCGCATAGTTTTCATCTTTGGGATTATCTTCGACGATGGTGACTACCGTGGTGGGATTTACGAAGCGCGTTAGATCGTCCACGTGGCCGTGGGTGTCGTCGCCGGCGATACCGCGATTCAGCCACAAGACTTTTTCTACGCCGAGATATTTGCGGAAGACGTCTTCGTAATCTGCGCGATTGAATCCGGGGTTGCGCTCCTGAGTTTTGCTGAGCAGGCATTCTTCGGTGGTTAGAAGCGTTCCGCGGCCATTGACGTCAATGCTGCCCCCTTCCAGCACGACCCGGCGGTTCTTGTGTTCGGGCTGCCAAACGTGGAGTTTGACTTGGCGATTAGCCCTGGCGACAACCTGGGCGTCTTTCCTGTGGTTGGGATATTTCGCCCAGCCGTTGAAAGCGAAATGATTCAGACCAACTTTGCCAGCGGGAGTTTTTACGCAAATCGGGCCGGAATCGCGCATCCATCCACGATCGGTCGGAACGTGGAAGAATTTCACGGCATCCAAGTTGGCGCCGGCATTTTTTAAGATCGCGCGCACGCGGGATTCCGCGGCGCGATTTTCCACCAGCAGGTACACACGCTCCACGGCGGACAGCACGCGCACGATTTCGGCGAAGGCCCAGGGGATGGCAGGAAATTTTCCGGGCCAGTCGGTGACCTCGTGGGGCCAGCCAAGCCAAGTGGCTTCATGGGTTTCCCATTCGGCAGGCATGCGATAGCCGAGTTCAAAAGGTAATTGAGTTTTAGCCACCTGGCGGGGCTTAGGCATCAGTCCGCGAGCCAACGATTGAGGATCGGTTGGTAGGCGTCAATGCGGCGATCACGCAGGAAAGGCCAGTTGCGGCGAGTGTCTTCGCTTTTTGCCGGATCGCATTCGACGATGAGAATTTCTTCGCGGTTGTTTGAAGCTTCAGAGACAACTTCGCCAAAAGGATCAGCGACGAAAGAATTTCCCCAGAAATCCAGGCCCGCATCGCCCTTGGCGCCGCCGCCTTCGAAACCGACACGATTGACTACCGCGGCATAAACACCGTTGGCGATGGCGTGACTGCGCTGAATAGTCCTCCAGGCGTCGAGCTGCGCGGCGCCGAACTGGGCTTTCTCGTGGGGATGCCAACCGATGCTGGTGGGATAAAAAATTACCTGCGCGCCGCTGAGGGCAGTGATGCGTGAACCTTCGGGATACCACTGGTCCCAGCAAATCTGCACGCCGATGCGGGCGTATTTGGTGTCGAAGTTGGGAAAGCCGAGATCGCCGGGAGTGAAATAAAATTTTTCGTAATAGAGCGGATCATCGGGGATGTGCATTTTGCGATATTTGCCGAGGAAGCTGCCGTCGGCGTCGAGCACTGCGCAGGTGTTGTGGTAAATTCCGGCGGCGCGGCGTTCGAAAAGCGAGACGACCAGCGCCACGCGCAATTCTTTGGCGATTTGCGAGAGCTTTTCGGTGGCGGGACCGGGCACGGGCTCAGCGAGATTAAATAGTTCCGGGTCTTCGGTGCGGCAAAAATATTCGCTGCGAAATAATTCATGCAGCGAGATGATCTGCGCGCCGCGCGCAGCCGCTTCGTGGATTTTCTCGATCGCGTGGGTAAGATTCTCTTCTGCGTTTTGAGTGCATTTCATCTGCACCAGGCCAATGGTAAATTTATCCGCCATGAAATTATTTTAACACGATGGTTCAAAGCTACTCGCGAACTGTTTTGTCCTTTCTTTCTGGGCGCGTTTGTACTATCAATCTCTACCAAGTTCAACACGCAATAGTTGCGACGGATTAGTGGTAAGCGCGGCTCGTGTGCGCGCTCCGGTATTTTGATGCAGAGGAGATGCAATGTCGAAGCAGCCTAAGAAAACCGTAACTGGAAGAGTTCTGCACGACCCGGTGAAGGACAAGTTGCGGCCGATTTTTCCTTTGGATCTTTCCAAATGCCGGACGATCGATGAACTGGTGCGGGCCATGGGAGACACGGCATTCACGGGCCGGCAGATTGGCGATGCCGCGGACGTTTTAGAGGCGATGGCCAAGGACAAAGATTGTTTTGTGGCCATGACACTTTCAGGGGCGCTGACTGTAGGAAAGATGGGATTGATTTTTTGCGATTTGATCGATTCGGGGATTGTGAAAGCAATCGTTTCGACAGGCGCGTTGATGGCTCATGGACTGGTGGAAGCGACCGGGCGTTCGCATTTCCGTTATGACGAAAAGAAAATGGACGACAACGAGCTTTTTCAAGCCGGTTACAACCGGGTCTACGATTCCCTGGAGCCGGAAACAAATCTCGATCACGTGGAAAGCGTGATGGAGAAGATATTGGATGACTGGGACGCGGATGAGGTGGTGTGCAGCTGGAAAGTGCACCGGCGGATCGGCGAATACCTGCACAAGACGATGCCGGGGCGGGGAATTCTGAAGTCCGCCTTCGAAAAAAATGTGCCGGTATTTGTGCCGGCTTTTTCGGATTCGGAGCTGGGAATTGATTTCGCACTGCACAAGATGATCCGGTTGAAAGAGAAACGGCCGCTGCTGCGGTTTGATCCCTTCGAGGATTTCGAAAAATTTGCGAATACCATGCTGGCTACCAAAAAAATGGGTGTATTTACGGTAGGCGGAGGAGTACCCCGCAACTGGACGCAGCAATTCGGGGTGTACGCGGAGCTGCTAGCGCGGCGCGGTTATAAGGACATCCCGCTGAAGCGTTACAGCTACGGCGTGCGGATTTGTCCGGAGCCAGTGCACTGGGGCGGATTGAGCGGAAGCACGTACACCGAGGCGGTTTCGTGGGGGAAATTTGTGCCGCCGGAGGAAGGCGGGCAATTGGCGGAAGTTTTTGACGACGCTACGGTGGCATTGCCACTCATCGTGGGAGCGGTTCTTGAGCGGATCGGCTACTTCAAACACAAATGAGCATGCCTCGATTTGCGTAGGCTATAAATCAGCGGGGCGAACGGCTTAGTCGTCTTCGCCGATCAGAATGGCGGCGCCGAGAACTGTAGTCCACAGGCCCCGCTTGTCGCCGACGGCGGATTGGGTGACGTTCATGGTGCGCACGATTTTATTGGAGATGCGATAGACTTCTTTTTTTTCGTCCCACGATAAATCGGGATCAAATTCCACGTTCAGAGTGGTAGCGAGCATTTCCGCCGCCAGTTCTTCCGCATATTCACCGGCCACTTCTTCGGTTTCCCCGAAAGAATGATGCTCCGATAGATAACCGTACATGGATTTATCGCTGGGCAAAGCTAAACCGATGCTCGCGGCGATCAGGCGGTGGGCTTCCTTGGTGGAATTTTCGCTGATGACGGTGAAAGCCACCTGACCGGGCTTGATGTGTTTCAAGCCTTCGCTGCGCGAAATTAATTTACAGTTGGGAGGAAAGATGGACGATACCCGCACGATGTTGCACGCCGCTATTCCTGCGTTGCGCAAGGCCAACTCGAAGCTCGAAAGCCTTTCGCGATGTTTCCCGACGCCTTTGGTGAGAAAAATCTTCTTAGCGACAAACGCCATGTGCCGGTTGGCCGTGCCTCCGTGAGTGAATTAACGAGAAAAAATTTTCCGCTGTGGAAAAGTAACAAGAAGGTACAGCAGTGTCAACGCAATTCCAGATTTGTGCGCGATGTTTAAGAACTTTAACAAAAGAGCGATCGAAGTTTTTATGCCTTGGTGCCCGCCACATGGCGCAAAAGTTTTCCCAGCGGCTTGCACAGAGCTAAAACCTGGCCCAAATCGCTCGCGGTGAAATCCGGACCGGCGGTGGCGGCGTTTTTTCCTTTGCGGCTGATCTGAATAACGCCGACAACTTTTCCTTCGGACAAAATCGGTGCGCTAATTATTTTCTGGATGGCTTCGGAAGTTTCCCCGGCAACTTTTACGCCTTCGAAGACACTGGCGTGACGCACGGCGGCAAAATTATTGTTTATTTCAGGCCGGCTCTCTCGGGCGGTGCGCGCAGCGAGTGCAGAATTGCTAGAAAGTGGAACGTAGCCGACATGTTGCAAAGCTTCGGGGGCGAGGAAATGTAAATGCTTCCAGCGCGTGGATAATCCCATGATGGCAACTTCATCGGATTTCACACCGACGGATTTGGCAATGCGTTCGGCCACCGATTGCAGCGAAATTTTCGACGCTTCACCCTTGTCAGCACTCAGGGCGCTGGCCAGCCGCTCTAATTCCGTGACCAAGCTGAAACTTGTATTCATAAATGTATGATTAGGAGCCCCGGGCGCAGGAGCGGTCGCTGTCTCTTCTCCGTCATCTCAAATTGTACAGGCGACATGCTGTGCGAAAATCGGAAAATCGCGCACACTTTCGCATTGAACACGTAACGCAACTAAAACGGGTCAACTTGCAACACTTTGCGCAACTCCCTATACTGAATTAGCCGCGATTTTCGATAGCGCTCGACTTTCGATGAGGAAGCGGGGACTTATCGCGGCGGAGAGGGCATGTCCGCGAACGCCACCCAGGCACATTCAGGCTACCTTCTTCGCAAGCTGCATTCTCTTACCGGAATTATTCCCGTTGGCGCTTTTCTAGCAGAACATTTCTGGTCCAACAGCGCGGCGCTGGTCAGCGCGCAGAAATATAATCAGACATCAGAGGATTTGCAGACCATTCCTTACCGAATTTTCGTGGAATGGGCGTTCATTTTCCTGCCCATTTTGTATCACGGGGGTTACGGCGTTTACATCTGGCTGCGCGGGCAGTCGAACGTTTCGGAATATCCCTGGGTGCGCAACTGGCTTTACACACTGCAGCGCTGGACGGGACTAGTGGCCTTCGCGTACATCGGCTGGCACCTGTATACCGAGCGCTGGATTACGCATGGGCGTTCCACTTACGCGACGGTGGCTGCGGACCTGCGCAACCCTTTCTACTTTGCATTTTTTGTAGTGGGCGTACTGGCTTCGTCATTTCATTTGGGCGTAGGTATCTGGAATTTTCTTTGTAAATGGGGACTGGCGGCGACGGCGCGGGCGCAACGCGCAGCCGGACAGCTTGGCGTTGTGGTGGGAGTGGTATTCAGCGTAGTCGGCGTACTGATCATTGTCAGCTTTCGATGGGACTGGCACCCGTTCGCTTCGTACTTAACCAAATGAGACAGCCGAAAATTATCGTTGTGGGTGGCGGCCTCGCGGGATTGATGGCCACGATCAAGGTGGCGGAAGCAGGAGTGCCGGTAGATTTGTTTTCCATCGTGCCGGTAAAGCGGTCGCACTCGGTTTGCGCGCAGGGCGGCATCAACGCGGCAAAAAATCAGAAAGGCGAAGGCGACAGCACGGCGAAACATTTCGATGACACGATTTACGGCGGCGATTTTCTGGCCAATCAACCGCTAGTGAAGCGGATGTGCGAGGCCGCTCCCGGAATTATCGATCTACTGGACCGCATGGGGGTAATGTTCAATCGCACGCCGGAAGGGTTGCTGGACTATAGAAGATTTGGCGGCACTTTGTATCACCGCACGGCGTTTGCGGGGGCCACGACCGGTCAGCAGCTGCTTTACGCGCTGGATGAACAGGTTCGGCGCCACGAGTCGGAAGGGAAGGTTAAAAAGTTCGAGGGTTCGACGTTTCTTTCCGCGGTGATTGATGAATCGGGAGTGTGTCGCGGTATTTGCGCGATGGATCTGCGGACCATGGAAGTTACGACGCATCCCGCCGATGCGGTGATTTTTGCGACCGGGGGCATTGGCGCGATTTTCGGGCGGTCGACGAACTCCGTGGTTTGTACAGGTTCGGCTCAGTCGGCGCTTTTTCAGCAGGGCGTGGACTACGCCAACGGCGAATTCATCCAGGTACATCCGACAGCGATTCCCGGGGAAGACAAACTGCGCCTGATGAGCGAATCGGCACGCGGTGAAGGCGGCCGGGTCTGGGTGCCGAAGAATCCCACCGATCAACGTGCGCCACGGACGATTCCAGAGAACGAACGATTTTATTTTCTGGAAGAGTGGTATCCGAAGTACGGAAATCTGGTGCCGCGCGATATTGCTACGCGAGCGATACACCGCATTGTTTACCAGGAAAAACTCGGGCTGCATGGCAAGGCGGCGGTGTATCTGGATGTAACGCATATTCCGCGCGAGACGCTGGACCGCAAGCTCGAAGGGATTCTGGAGATTTACGAAAAGTTTCTGGGCGTGGATCCGCGCGAAGAGCCGATGCAGGTTTTTCCGGCAATGCATTACACGATGGGCGGAATCTGGATAAACGGGCAGGACCAGTCCACCAGCGTGCCGGGAATTTATGCGGCGGGTGAATGCGAATATCAATATCACGGCGCGAATCGGCTAGGAGCGAATTCGCTGGTGTCGTGTATTTTCGGCGGGGGCCTGGCCGGACCGGCGGCGGTGAAATATGCGGCGAATCTTTCCGTCGGAGCAGACGGGGTGGCGTCCACAGTGTTTGACAATGAGAAAAAGCGCCAGGAAGGGAAGAATGAGGCGCTAATTTCGAAGCAGGGCTCGGAAAATCCAATCACTATCTGGCGCGAGCTTGGCGAAATCATGACGGAGCACGTGACTGTGACCCGCATCAACAAGAATCTGGAACTGGCGGACAATAAGATTCGCGACCTGCAAGGGCGGTACGAGAGAATTAATTTGAGTGACCGGACGAAGTGGTCGAACCAGACGCTGAATTTCGCGCGCGAGCTGGGGAACATGTTGATTCTTGCGCGAGTGGTGACACTGGGCGCGTTGCAACGGAATGAATCGCGCGGCGCGCACTACAAGCCGGATTTTCCGGAGCGCGACGATGCCAACTGGTTGAAGACCACGCGCGCTAAATTTTGTGGCGGAGAAATCCGGTTGGGCTATGAGCCCGTGGATATTTCGCAGATTCCGCCGCGGCCCAGGCGTTACGACGCGGCGAAGTAGAGTGGGGCGCGTAGACGGGAATTTCCTGTGAGGCACGAGGTTGTAATGGCTGATAAGAATAAAAAAGAAGTCATCGTGAAGGTCAAGCGGCAGTCGGCTCCCAAGGTCGCGCCGCACTGGGAGGAATTCCGGCTTCAGTGGCGCCCGTACATGAACGTGATTATTTGTTTGCGCGACATCAGCGAGAATCCCGTGACCAGCGACGGACGGCCGACGACTCCGGTGTCCTACGATTCCAACTGCCTTGAGGAAGTGTGCGGTTCGTGCGCGATGTTGATCAATGGGAAGGCGCGGATGGCGTGTTCGGCGCTGGTGGATCAACTTGATCAGCCCATTCGCGTCGAGCCGATGTCGAAATTTCCGGTGGTGCGCGATCTTTCGGTGGACCGGCAGTTCATGTTCGAAAGCTTGAAGCGCGTAAAGGCGTGGATTCCCATTGATGGGACATACGATCTGGGCGAAGGGCCGCGCATGGCGCCGGAAGTCCAGGAAAAGGGTTACCCGCTTTCGCGGTGCATTACGTGCGGGAATTGCCTGGAAGTTTGCCCGCAGGTGAACGAGCACAACCCGTTCATGGGCGCGGCGATTTTCAGCCAGGTGCGGCTCTTCAATATGCATCCGACGGGAAAAATGCACGCGAAGGAACGACTGGCCGCGGTGATGGGCAATGGCGGCATTGAAGATTGCGCGAATGCGCAAAATTGTGTGGTGGCTTGTCCCAAGGGAATTCCGCTGACGGAATCGCTGGCGGAAATAAATCGCGAGGCCTGGAAACAATCACTTTTTGGCTGGCTGGCGGGCTAACGTTCACGTAACGCCAGTGCTTTCACGCAGCATGTGACGCAGTTTTTCGTTTCGAATCCTTCATTTGCGTTTACAATCTCGCCGTCACTCATTTCATGGAGCATAAATGACGCGCGCACTGATGGTTGGGCTTGGCTCGATTTCTTTACTTGTGGTTGCGGGGCTGGCCATTTCTTCGGGCACGGTTTCCGACAAAGCTCGCAAACTGCATTTCTCTTCCATCGTGGTGGATACCCACGACGACACCACGCAGCGATTTCTGGGCGGGAAATTTGATATCGGGGAGCGCGCGCCCGACGGGAGCATTGATATACCGCGCATGAAGGAAGGCGGGCTGGGCGCGATTTTCTTTTCCGTCTGGATTCCGAGCAAGGTTACGGGGCCGGAGGCTGTGGATCGGGCGCTGGAGCAGATTGACGCGGTGCGCGAGCAGGTGCGGAGGCATCCACGGGAACTGGTTCTGGCGACCACGGCGGCAGAAATTCGCGAGGCGCACAAGAAAGGGCAAATAGCCGCGCTCATTGGCGTGGAGGGCGGACACATGATCAACAGCGACCTCGCGGTGTTGCGAAGCTACGCCGCGCTGGGAGTGCGCTACATGACGCTGACGCACAGCGGCAATGATGAGTGGGCGGATTCGTCCACGGACAAGCCCGCGCACAACGGGCTGAGCGACTTCGGCAAAGATGTGGTGCGGGAAATGAATCGGCTGGGGATGATGGTGGATATTTCCCACGTGAGCGACAAAACTTTTGCGGACGCGCTGGCGGTGAGCAAAGCGCCGCTGATCGCATCGCACTCCTCCTGCCGGGCGATTTGCGATGCGCCGCGAAACATGACGGACGACATGATGCGCGCGTTGGCCGCTAAAGGCGGGGTGGTGCAGATCAATTATCACGTGGGATTTCTGAGCCAGGAATTTCGCAACGCGGAAAAGGCCGACCCGAAGATTAACGCTGCTATCGAGGAGCAGGTGAACAAGAAATGCGGCAACAACGAGGCCTGTCAGTTGCTGGAAGGCGACCGACTGACTCGCGAGGCGGTTGAGCAGGGCAAGCTGCCGCGGGTGGGCTACGAGAAAATCATCGAGCATATTGATCACGCGGTGAAAGTTGCCGGAGCGGAACATGTGGGTCTAGGAAGCGATTTTGACGGCGCCAACATGCCGTATGGTATGGAAGACGCGAGCAAATTGCCGTTCATTACCGAAGCGCTGCTGCAAAAGGGGTACTCGGAGAGTGACGTAAAGAAAATTCTGGGCGAGAATACCCTGCGCGTGATGACGGAAGTTCAGCGTGTCAGCCGCGAGTTGAATGGCGGCACAAAGAATTAATCGCAGCAGGGTTTATTATCGGGGAAAGGTCACGAGAGGGAAGGTAAATGAGAAAATTTGGTTCTTTGATAGTGCTGCCGTTGTTTCTGACTAATGCGAGTGTTTTTTCGCAAACGCCCGCTGCGGCGCCGGCGAAGCCCAAGTCTGCGACGGCGCAAAAGGCTCCGGCCAAAACTGGCACGCCGGCCGCGGCGTCCAAGACATACGATCGGGCGTTGCTGCGTCCCGCGCTGTTGAAGGACAAGGCACCAGAAACGTACCAGGTGAAATTTTCGACTACCAAGGGAGACTTCACGGTTTCCGTGACGCGCGCATGGGCGCCGCGCGGCGCCGATAGGTTTTACAATCTCGCAAAGCATCATTTTTTTGATAATGGCAGCTTTTTCCGGGTGCTGAAGGGCTTCGTCGCGCAATTTGGGCTCAGCGCTTATCCGCCGGTGAACGCGGCGTGGACGAAAGCCACGATTCCCGACGATCCAGTTACCCAGAGCAACAAAAAGTATTACCTGACGTTTGCTACCGCGGGACCGAATACGCGGACGACACAACTGTTCATCAATCTCGCTGACAACCCGCGCCTCGACGGCATGGGATTTGCGGCTTTTGGCGAGGTCACTGAGGGCATGAACGTGGTAGACACGTTGTATGCGGACTACGGCGAAGGGGCGCCTCAGGGGGGCGGCCCGGATCAGAGCGAAATCGAGAAACAGGGTAAGGCTTACCTCGATAAGGGCTGGCCCAAGCTGGACTCCATCAAGACCGCTACTCTAGTGGGCGTTCCAGCGGCAGCGACACATAAGACACTGCCGGCGAAGAAGGTCGTACCAAAGCCGTAGATAGCCGGCACGGCGATGTAACCATTCTTGAATGCAGGAATCGAATGCTTTGTATCAAATGTTTGGCAGGATCTAGGTTTGACAGCCTGACTATGCCGTCGTACTCTACTTTTCGATGAACATTTGTTGCCAGATGCTGTGTTGTCCGTGCGCATGCAACGCTGCGTGTCGCATGACCGACAGCTCTGGCCCGACAAGTTTCCGAACTTAGAGCACTAACACTAAAAGTTCCGAAGCCCACGTTGCCAGAGTACTGGTGAACGTGGGCTTTTTGTTTTTGTGGACGAATTTAAAGGCTACAGACCATGGCGGATGTTGTGGTGACCAATACCGGGGACAGCAAACCGGAAACGAAGGCTCAGCGGGTGGAACGCCTGAAGCGTTCCAAAAACGCCTGGGATCATTTTGACGAGATTCAGCAATTCGCGCGTGACGGGTTCGGTTCGATTCCGCCGGAGTGGCTGGGGACATATTTTCGGTCGTGGGGCGTGTACACGCAGGGGGATGGGCTGGGCGTAACGGGCGGCAAGAACGGCGAAGGCAAGGCCATGCCGTTCTTCATGGTGCGCATTCGCATTCCTAACGGGCTTTTAAATACCGAGCAGGTGCGAACGATTGCGCGGCTGGCGGAGAAGCATGGGCGGGGCGTTGCGGACATTACGGTGCGACAGAATATTCAGTTGCATTGGGTGACGATTGAGTCGCTGCCGGAGGTTCTACAGAGTTTATGGAACGTGGGGCTGACGACTACCGGTGCCTGCGGCGACGTGGCCCGAAACATTACTGGCTGCCCGTTGGCTGGATTGGATGGCGAAGAAATTATTGATGCTTCGCCGCTGGCGCTGGAAATTGACAGAGCGCTGGGCGGTAACGCGGAGTTTTACAACCTGCCGCGCAAATTCAAGATTTCGATTACCGGGTGCACGCACTGGTGCTCGTATCCGGAGATCAATGATATCGGCCTGACCGCGACTACACGATTGCGTGATGGTAAGACCGAGGTGGGCTTTACTTTGAGAGTTGGAGGCGGGTTGTCGACCAATCCGCATCTTGCCGAGCGACTGGATGCGTTCATCAAGCCGGAGCAGGTTGTGGCGGTGGTTCGCGGCGTTGCAGAGATTTTTCGCGCCAGTGAAGTATTGCGGCAGAGCAGGGAAAAAGCGCGGCTGAAGTTTTTATTTCTGGAACATGGCTGGACGGCGGAGTCGTTTTTAGCTGAATTGCAGCAGCAGATTGGTTTTCTGCTGGAGCCGGGCGAGAGAGAAGAAGCGCCTGCGGATATTCATCGCGATCACGTTGGCGTTCACCGACAGAAGCAACCGGGGCTGGTTTACGTAGGAGCCTCGGTGTTGCGTGGACGCATCACACCGCAGCAACTGAATCTGGCGGCCGATCTTGCAGATAACTATGCCGACGGGCAGGTGCGCAACACGGTGATGCAAAATTTGCTGATCGTGAATGTGCGCGAAGAAAACGCCGGCCTGGTGGCGGCCGAACTTACGGCTGGGGGATTGCCGGTGCAGGCGTCCGTGTTTGCGCGCGGGACGGTGTCGTGCACGGGATCGGAATTCTGCAAGTTGGCGCTAACTGAAACCAAGAGTTTCGCCCGGTGGCTCACGCAGGAACTGGAAGAGCGGCTGCCTGCTTTCGAAGAACAGCTGAAGCTGCACATTACCGGATGCCCGAACAGTTGCGGGCAGCACTGGATCGCGGACATCGGCATCGAGGGGAAAAAAATCAAGCAGGACGGCCGCATGGTGGACGCTTACTACTTTTGCGTGGGCGGAAGCGTGGGGCAATTCGCCAGTATCGCGAGGCCGGTGGGCTATCGGTGCACGGCTGCGAGTGTTCCGGACGCCATTGAGAGGCTGTTGCAGGCTTTCACCGGACGGCGAGAAAGAAATGAAAATCTGCGGCAATTTTTAGGACGCCACAGTAACGATGAGTTGCGAGGGCTGCTGGCTGGAACGTTTGTAGGCGCAGTGGAGCGAGATTTGGCGCTTGGCCCCGTGCCGCACGGAGTGGAAGGCTAAGCGCGCATGAGCCTTTTTCCCATGTTCGTGAAATTGCGGAGCCGCCGGGTGGTGGTGATCGGCGGAGGAAGTATTGCTGCGGGAAAAATTCCTGGTCTTCTCCAGGCGCGCGCTCGGGTTCGCGTCTTGGCTCCCCAAGTCAATGTTCAGATTGCGGACTGGGCGCGCGCTGGAGAAATTGAATGGGTGGCTAAGGAATTCGAAGCTGGAGATTTGTTGGACGCACATCTGGTGATCGCGGCTACATCGCTGCCGCATGTGAACGCGGCGGTGTTTCAGGGCGCTGAAGAGCGCGGAATTTTCTGCAACGCCGTGGATGACATTGGAAACTGCCACTTTTATTACGGTTCGATCGTGCAGCGCGGCGATCTGCAGATTGCTATTTCCACCAACGGAAAAAGCCCGGCTTTGGCGCAGCGGCTGCGCAAGGAATTAGAGATGCAATATCCGCCGGAGTACGGCGGGTGGCTCGATTCGCTGGGCGAAGCGCGCGAGAAGCTGCGCGCCACGCCGGATGCCAAGGAGAATGTTGAGGAAAATAAGGCAGCCTTGCACCGGTTGGCCAGCAGCGAAATGTTTTCACGGTACGTACGAGGTAAAGAGCGGCGAGGCTTGGCGATAAGTGAGAGTGGGCACGCGCCGGGAAAAGTTTATCTGGTGGGCGCAGGGCCCGGCGACCCCGAGTTGCTGACCGTGAAGGCGTCGCGACTGCTGGCGGCCGCTGATGTGGTGCTGCACGATTCGCTGGTGAGCGCCGAGATTCTGGCGATGATTTCGCCACGCGCGGAAGTTATTGACGTCGGCAAACGCGCCGGACGTAAGTTGCTCACGCAGGATGAAATCAATTCGCTGTTGGTCTCCTACGCACAGACGAGCACTACAGTGGTGCGATTGAAAGGTGGTGACCCTGCGCTGTTTGGCCGGGCCGCTGAAGAGCTGGAAGCGCTGCGGCGAGCGAATATTTCGTACGAGATGGTGCCGGGTATCAGTGCGGCGATGGGGGCGGCAGCAACAGCCGGGATTTCTCTCACCGATCGGCGCGTAGCCTCACAGATGCTGTTTTCCACTTTCTCGAGAAGTCCCGAGCGTGGGGATCTGGAATGGAGTCAGCTAACTGGAGATACCACGCTGGTGCTGTACATGCCGGGGTCCGACTATGCGGAAGTGGCGGAACGTTTGCGGAACAGCGGATTGCCTGGCGATTTGCCGTGCGTGATTGTGTCGCGGGCCACGCAGGCGCAACAGCAGGTGCGGTGGGCGACCGTGGGGAGTCTTGATGCCGTGGCGAAATTGCCAGCGCCGGCGCTGTTTATTGTCGGGCGGGTGGCTTCGCACAACATTGCGGAGATCAGTGAATCTTTCTGGATTGCGCGCGACAAGAGTTCAGCACCTCAAACTGAATCTGTGATTTAAAAATGGAGGAAAAATGGCGACACCTGAAAACACGTTGAAGAAGTCCCCGGCGTCAAGGATTTCGTGGGACACCTGGGCGGTGCTGGCGGCTTTTCTTGCCGCGGTGCTGGTGCGCATCGGCGTGATCCATCGCGTCCCGTGGTGACGTGACGGCAGCCGGTTGTTGGCTCGAGTAACAAATTAGCAGCAGACGGGGAGATGAGAATCATGTCAGAGACATTTGCATTGCCGCAGGTCAAAGAGGCGCAATCCAATCTGCAATTTCTTCGGGTGGTTCCGGGAGTGCTGCTGCTGGCCGCAATCGGCTATGCAGGGAAGCTGCTGGAGCAAAACGTAGGCAGATACGCCAAGGCGCATCACTGGGTCTTTCCAAATATTGAGTATGTGTTGTGGGCGATTCTGCTGGGGCTGCTGATATCCAACACTGTGGGCGTGCCGGCCATTTTTCGCGCCGGGGTAGCGACGTATGAATTCTGGCTGAAGGTGGGCATTGTGCTGCTGGGGGCGCGCTTTCTGCTGGGCGATGTTCTGAAACTTGGCGGCGTCAGTTTGGCGCTGGTGGCGCTTGAAATTACAGGGGCGATTGCATTCATGACTTTTCTTGGACGGGTGTTTCATTTGAAGCCCAAGCTAACAACGCTTCTGGCGGTGGGGTCGGCAGTTTGCGGTGTCAGCGCGATTATTGCGACTCAGGGCGCGATTGATGCGGATGAGGAAGATTCTTCGTTTGCGATTGCAGCGATTCTGGCGCTTGGGGCGCTGGCGCTTTTTACATTTCCTTTGATCGGGCATGCACTGCATTTGAGTGATCATGCTTACGGGTTGTGGGCGGGGCTCGCGGTGGATAACACTGCCGAGGCTTCGGCGGCTGGAGCGCTTTATTCTGATGCTGCGGGAAAGCTGGCCGTGCTGGCCAAGACCACACGAAACGCAATGATCGGGTTTGTCGTTCTGGCTTATGCGATTTATTGGGCGGGGAAGGGACAGGCGGAAACGGTAAAGAACAAGGCGGCGTTTCTGTGGCAGAAATTCCCGAAATTTGTATTAGGTTTCCTTCTGATTTCGGTGCTGGCCACTTACGGATTCTTCAACAAGGAACAGATCGGGGCATTGGCTAATCTGTCGCGATGGGCTTTCTTGCTGACGTTCGCAGGTGTTGGCTTGCGGACTAATTTCCGCGAGATGCGCAAGCAAGGGTTGCGGCCATTTGCGGTGGGAGCGATCGGTGAAGTGGTGATTGCGGTCTTCACGCTGGGATTGGTGATTGGGGCGCAGAAAATCTGGGGGTGGTAGTCGGCTTCCCAAAATAAAGCAGAAACCGTATTCTCAAGGCGTGCGGATTCCCATTGCAATGGTACACGCCGTGTCAGCTGCCGTTTTGCTGAGTTTTGGGCAAGATCCTCAAACCCATCAACGTGCGGTTGACGATTGCATTGTTGCGCTGTCGGGATTTTCGCAAGATGCTGCGGAGACGCCGGCTCCTTCCTATCCGGCCGAATTGACCGGTGTATCTATAGAGTATTTTACTTCCGGTTGTTACGGTCGCTGTCCGGCGTTTTCCATTACCGTTACTAGAAATGCGGTTTGGTTCGAAGGGCACTCGAACGTTCGGGTCAAGGGGAAACATCAGGCGAAACTTTCCGGTCAGCAGTTCGAAAGTCTTGTGCATGCCTGGTACGACGGCGGATTTTACAGGATGCGAGACAACTACTGCGAAGTTACTTGCCGCGACGGGACAGTAGTTACGATTTCGGATATACCAAAGTCCTCTATCAAGATCGCTACACCTGTTTTTACGAAGAAAGTCTTTGAATGTTTTGCAACAATCGACAACAGACCTGGAACTCCAAAACCTCCAGAGCAGTACTTTGAGCTGGCTCGCCAAATAAGAGAACTAGCTGAAGCACAGAATTGGCTTTAGCGAGGACCGGCTACAATCCAAGTACGGTGACCAGCTCTTTTACCGAGGCTGACGATTTCTGCAGGGCGGCGTTTTCTTCCGAGGTCAGCTTAATCTGGATAATTTCCTCGACACCCTTGGCGCCAAGCTTTACTGGAACGCCGACGAACAGGCCTTTGATTCCGTATTCGCCTTCGAGATAGACGGCGCAGGGCAGGATTTTCTTTTTGTCCTTGAGGATGGCTTCGACCATTTCTACCGCGGCGGCCGAAGGGGCGTAGTAGGCCGAGCCCGTTTTCAACAGGTTGACGATTTCGGCGCCGCCTTTGCGGGTGCGCTCCACGATGGCGTCAATGCGTTCCTTGGGTAGCAAATCAGGGAGGGGAATGCCCGCGACTGTGGAATAGCGCGGCAGCGGCACCATGTCGTCGCCGTGCCCGCCGAGGACGAAGGAGTGCACGTTTTCGACGCTGACTTTGCATTCCATGGCGACGAAGGTGCTCATGCGCGCGGAGTCCAGCACGCCGGCCATGCCGAGGACGCGGGTTTTTGGGAAGCCGCTGACTTTGAAGGCGGCCTGGGCCATGGCATCGAGAGGATTGGTGACTACGATGATGATGCAGTTGGGGGAGTGTTTTACGATTTGCTCGACGACGGCTTTCACTACATCGTAGTTGGCTTTCAGCAAGTCGTCGCGACTCATGCCGGGCTTGCGCGGGAAGCCGGCGGTGATGACCACGATGTCGCTGTTGGCGGTGCCGCTGTAGTCGCCGGTGTTGGTGGAGAGACCGGTGGCGTGGGAGTCGGTGCGGGTGATGGGGCCGGACTCCATCATGTCGAGGGCTTTGCCTGCGGGGACGCCGTCGAGAATGTCGGTGATCACTACGTCGGCGAGATCGGCGTCAACGATGCGTTGTGCCGTCGTGGAGCCTACGAATCCGCTGCCTACTACTGTGACTTTTTTGCGCATGGTTCTGAGTCTCCTGGAATTTTAACGAATGCGGTAACGAGGCGATTGTTTTAGTGCGTGTTTTGCTTTGCAAAATCCCCACACGGAAATTCGCCGTGTGGGGCACCCGGTACTCTCGCCTCCCGATACTCCCGATACTGCGCCGACCGACACTGCGCTCAGGTGCGTGCGACCGCGGCGCTGGACATGTTTTCGATGATGGCGGTAGCGAATGCTGAGGTGCCCAGCTTGGTGGCGCCGGGCATGAGGCGCTCGAGGTCGTAGGTGACACGTTTTTGCTGGATGGTTTTGGCGATGCCGTCTTCGATGAGCTTGGCGGCTTCTTTCCAGCCGAGGAAATCGAACATCATGGCGCCGGAGAGCATCACTGAGCTTGGATTGATTACGTCTTTGTCGGCATATTTTGGGGCGGTGCCGTGGGTGGCTTCAAAGACGCCGAAACCGTCTCCGATGTTGGAGCCTGGGGCCATGCCGAGGCCGCCGACCTGCGCGGCGCAAGCGTCGGAAAGATAGTCGCCATTGAGATTGGAGGTGGCCAGCACGCTGTATTCGTCGGCGCGCAGCAGGACCTGTTGGAAGACGGAGTCGGCGATGCGGTCATTCATCAGCAGTTTTTTCTTCCACTGGCCTTTTCCGTGGGTGGTGTAAATCGCATCGATCGTTTGTTTCACTTCGGCGTAAATGGTTTTTTTGAAATCGTCGGTGGCTTGTTCGAGGCCGGGCTCGATTTGGGCGGCATTCTGCTCCACGGTGAGCTGGGCGTTTTTGTCGAGGTTGTCGAGGATCCAGCTTTCGCGTTCGGTGATGGTGTGGGCGCGGAACTCTTCGCGGGCCAGGTCGTAGCCCCAGTCGCGGAATCCGCCTTCGGTGAATTTCTGGATGTTGCCCTTGTGCACCAGAGTGACGCTCGGGCGATTATTGGCGAGGGCAAATTTGATGGCGCGGCGCACCAGGCGCTTGGTACCCGTGGGAGAGATGGGCTTGATGCCTACGCCAGAATCCCAGCGGATTTGCTTTTTTCCATCTTTCAGCATGTCATGATTGATAAATTCGAGAAGCTTTTTGGCTTCCGCGCTGCCGGATTTCCACTCGATGCCGATGTATACGTCCTCGGTGTTTTCGCGAAAAATGACGATGTCCATTTTTTCGGGCTGGCGCACGGGGGAGGGAACGCCCGCGAAGTAGCGGACGGGGCGCTCGCAGGAATATAAATCCAGTATCTGGCGGAGCGCAACGTTGAGCGAACGGATGCCGCCGCCGACCGGAGTGGTGAGCGGGCCTTTGATAGCGACACGAAAATCACGGATGGCGTCGACGGTATCGTTGGGCAGCCATTCTTTAAAAGTGTTGAAGGCTTTTTCGCCGGCGAAGACTTCAAACCAGGCTACGTGACGCTTGGAGCCATAAGCGTGTTCCACTGCGGCGTCGAAAACACGGCGCGAGGCTTTCCAGATGTCGCGTCCAGTGCCGTCGCCCTCGATAAAGGGAATCACGGGCGAGTCCGGCACTTGCAATTCGCCTCCGGAGTACCCGATAGGCTGCCCGCCCGCGGGCACCGCTTGTCCGTTGTACGAATTTTTCATGTACTTAAGTCCTCCAGAAAATGCGGCGTCAGGGTAACGGGCAGGATGTGATTGGACATCCGCGAAGGCCTAAAAAACATATCACAACCTGAAACGGAGACATAGTTTGCAGGCGCAGGCTCAGGTTGAAAAAAGGGAGCAGCCTGAACGCTGTTCCCGTAAAGATTGGATACGAGGACGGTCGCGGCTAAAACTTGTTCCACAAATACTGGTTATAAACCTCGTGGTGGTACTGCACTTCGGGCACTTTTACGAAGGTGCCCAGTGAGCGAGAACAGCGGTCAGCAGCGGCTTCTTTCAAATCCGCGTAGCGACCCTTCACATCTTCGCCAAGCAGTTTGGTGGTCCAAGCAGACTTCTTGAAGGCTTCGATGGCGGTGTAAACATTGTCTGGAAGAAAGCGCTCGGCCTGCCGCAAATTTTTAATTTTGGCGGTGTCGCCTTCCAGTCCGGCCCGGAAAATGGAGTACATGACGAGATAAGGATTGGCGTCGGGCGCGACGGAGCGAACTTCGACGCGGGAGCTTTTTTCATTTCCGATGGGGATACGAATCATGGAACCGCGATCCACCGGCGACGCTTTGATTTGGTTGGGGGCCTCGAAATGAGGATCTAGCCGGCGATAAGCATTGACGCTGGCGTTGAGCAGCAAGCAGATGTCGTTGCCGTGAGTCAGGATGCGATCCACGAAGGACCAGCCAAACTTGCTGAGTTTTTCTTCGCCTTTAGGGTCCCAGAAGAGATTCTTGCTGCCTTTGCTGATGGAAACGTTGGTGTGCATGCCGTTGCCGTTGACGCCGACTACGGGCTTGGGCAAAAAGCTGGCGGTCAGCCCCATTCCGGTGGCGACCTGGCGGCAAATTAGTTTATAGAGCTGAATCTGATCGGCGGCGGCGACCACCTCGCCATAACCGTAATTAATTTCGAATTGCGACGGGGCGACTTCGGGATGGTCTTTCTCGTTCTGAAATCCCATGGCGCGCTGCACTTCGGCGGTGGTGTCAATGAAGGTGCGCAGCGGATCGCCCGGCAGGGAATGGTAGTAGCCGCCGGTGTTCACGTAATCGAATTTGCCGGTCTCGTGGTAACGCGCCTCAGCGTCCGCGCCATTGAACAAGAATCCTTCGATTTCATTGGCGGCATTCAGCGTGTAGCCATCGGACTTGAAGAGCTCGTTCGCAAAACCTTTGAGAACGCCGCGAATGTCGGCGCTGTAGGGCGAGCCGTCTTTGTCGATGACCTCGCCGAAGACCAGAACTTTGCCGGCGCCGAAAATGTCGGAAGGCCCCCAATAGAAGGCGCTCCAGTCCATGGCCAAGCGCAAATCGCTCTCGCGCTGGGCGGTAAAACCGCGAATGGAGGAGCCGTCAAAGGTCAGGTTGTCCCAACTCTTGATCAGGAATTTCTTGTCGTAATCGAGCATATGCAGGCGGCCTTCGAGGTCGCTGAAGAGCACGGTCACGGCCTTGATGCGTTTCTCGTCGGTGAGGTACTTGATGCGGTCTTCCTGAATTTTGTGCGGCGCGACGCGATTCTTACGCTGGTCCTTCGCTTTGAGATTCATCTCTTCCAGTTCGTCGTAGGAATGAGTGAGAAAATTGCGAAGCTCGTTCGGCATGTTTGTCCTTAGATTAAATTGCGAGCCAATAACGAAGAATAATATACGCCAGGCGCCGCTAGCGTATCTTGCGATTCTGCAAGTGGTCAAAACTGAAAATTCAAACTATCAAATCAAAAAAACCAATGATTGAATAGTTCTTAATCGTAATACTCCTGGCCCAGGTGCGTAATCAAATCTTCGCCCATCATCCAGCGGAGGGTGTTTTTCAGCTTCATGGACTGGATGAAGAGATCGTGCTCGGGGTACAGGCCCGGCGCGGTCATAGGTGACTTGAAATAAAAGCTGAGCCATTCCTGGATGCCGCGCATGCCGGCGCGCTGCGCCAGGTCGAGGAAAAGCACGAGGTCCAGGACAATCGGCGCCGCAAGGATTGAATCGCGACACAGGAAATCCACCTTGATCTGCATGGGATAACCCAGCCACCCAAAAATGTCGATGTTGTCCCAGCCTTCTTTATTATCGCCGCGTGGCGGGTAATAGTTGATGCGGACCTTGTGGTACATCTTTTTGTAAAGCTGGGGATAGAGCTCGGGCTGCAGAATATATTCAAGAGCACCGAGCTTTGATTCTTCCTTGGTTTTGAATGATCCGGGATCTTCCAAAACCTCGCCGTCACGATTGCCGAGAATGTTTGTGGAGAACCATCCCTCAAGGCCAAGCATGCGAGCCTTGAAAGCAGGGGCCAAGACGGTCTTGATGAGTGTCTGACCCGTCTTGAAATCTTTCCCGGCGATAGCCACGTTGTTTTTTGCCGCGAGCTGCTGAATAGCCGGAATGTCCACACTGAGGTTGGGGGAACCGTTGGCGTAGGGTACGCCACTAGTGACCGAAGCCCAGGCATAAAGCATCGAAGGCGCGATGGAAGGGTGGTTCGCTTTCATGCCGGCTTCAAATTTCTCGGGAGTGGAGTGGACTTCTTCGGGTCTCAAGAATGATTCGGTGGAACCGCACCAGCAAGTGACGAGCCGCGAGACTCCGGAGGTTCTACGGAATTTGGCGATATCTTCCTTAAGCTGCAACGCCAGTTCGTATTTATTTTTGGCTTTCTTGATATTGGGGCCATCGATCAGCTTCACGAAATTATGATCGAAAGCGGCCTTCATGGGCTTGATGGTGGAGAGAAAAGATTTCACTTTCGTGAGGTCTTGCGGATTGAGCACGCCAGCATTGGCCGCCGACTGGTAGGCGTTGTCGTTGAAAATATCCCAACCCGCGAAGACCAGGTCGTTGAGCCCGCTGAGCGGCACGAAGGACTTGATGGAGGGAGTGCGCCCGTCCGTGCGCTTGCCGAGGCGGATGGTTCCAAGTTGCGTCAAAGATCCTACTGGCTGCGATTCGCCAGTGCGCACCAGTTCCACGCCAGCCATGAACGTCGTGCTCACGGCGCCGAGTCCCGGGAGCAGAACACCGAGTTTTCCCTTGGCGGGAGCAATTTTACCTGGCTTTTTCATGCCACTCCTTTTGAGTTATGCGATGCGTGCCGGCAATGGCCCAATGTCAAATTTGCCGCTGTGGAATGAGTCAAAATTACTAATGGATCCGTTCACGCATGCGAATGAGCGAGTAATGATGAGCGAAGCGCCGAGGTTTTGCAAATTTACGCTTATGAGAGGAAGGTACGGACCGGAAGCGAGCGGGACTCCACGGCAAGTATTTTATGCTTGGCATTGGGTTGACGATTAATTTAATACAAACGAAGAGCCAACCCCACAAACCGAGGTGGGGCACCCGGAATCGGAGATTTATCAGAGCGCGCGGATGAGGGTTAGAACCAGTCGGTGCGATAAGCCACCCACCAGCAGGCTACACCGATGGGAATTGTTGCGAAGAAGGCCCACCAGAAAGGCAAGGTCACATCGGCGACGATGCCGAGGAGAGAAAAACTGAGCCAGAATACTTTGCGCTGCATGCTTACATTTTAGCGCCGGGGCCGCCATGGCGCATGCCGCGCTCGTGCCAACGCGCCTATCAAGCAACTTATCTTCTGGAATGGACAGGGCGGCGGGGGAGTGGAGAGCGCGAGACGCTATTAGTTTGCTGATGCCGCGCTTGATTCGCGCCGCTCGTGAATGGGCAACTCGGCCGTAATGGTGGTGCCGAGTGCGCCGGAATCAATATGAATTTGGCCACCTAACTTTTTAACGCGTTCGTACATGCCCGTGAGCCCTACGCCGCCCTGGCCCTTGGTCACGTTGCACAAGACCTCGGTGGTCATGCCGTGCCCATCATCGGTGATGGTGGCGCTGATGTGCTGTTCAGTGGCTTTGAGCTCGACGCGAGCTTTTAGGCCTCCGGAGTGGCGGTGAACGTTGGTCAGTCCTTCCTGGACAATCCGGAAGAGAGCTGTTTCGATCTCGGAAGGGAAGCGCGGCAATTCGTCGGCGAGATCCAATCGAACGGCGATGCCGCTCCGCAACGAAAAGCCTTCCACGTACCAGCGAAGCGCGGAAGCCAAGCCGAAGTCGTCGAGCACTGGAGGGTGGAGCAGGTAAGACATGGTGCGCACTTCTTTTATGCAGGCGCCGACCAAATCGAGAGCCTCCTGCACCAATTGCTTGTTCCTGTCGCCGGATTGGGACAAACGGCGGGATAGCTGGCCCAGCGTCAGGGTTACAGCGCTCAGATATTGGCCAGCGCTATCGTGCAGGTCACGGGCAATTCTGCGGCGTTCTTCATCCTGGAGCCGAACCACGCTCTGGCTCAGTTGCCGCAGCGAAGTTTCGGCGTTCAAGCGCTCCGTAACTTCGCGGCGAAGATCAGAATTCACTTTGGTGATTTCCAGGGTGCGCTCAAGGACGCGGCGCTCCAACTCCTCACGGGCTTCCCGGAGCACCTGCTCGTTGCGTTCACGATGTTTGAGGAGATCCCGAACTTCGTACTGGCGATTGCGAGCGCGCAAAGCCGAACGCACCGCGCTGATCAAGGTGGGAACGCGGATGGGACGTTCCAGCATGGTTACATTACCGTGAACTCCGAAAACATGGACAAGTCCCGAACTGATTTGAGAGTCCTGTTCGGTGCCACCCGTCAGGAGGATCAAAGTAATGTCTGACCATGCTGGCTGGTTTTTGAGGACGAGGAAGAGCCGTTCGACTGCGCGGGGCCGCAACGCTTCTTCCGCGATGATCACCGCCAAGGCATGTTCGTCGAGTGCCTCGATGAGGATTTCGAGCGAGGCGAACGACAAGCTCTGCACTCCGTCTCTGAGGAGATAGCGCACCAGCAGGGGCCCGTCTCTACCAGTCGGCGCGCATATGAGAACTTTTCCGGGTTGCATTAGGCCTCAGGGAGATGGAGCAGGGCCAGTGCCCCGACCGTCCAACGTCCCCCGCGGATTCAGCAATGCGTCCGAGCCGCCCAAATACGTTGGAATTCCCGACAAGATTCCCTCGAACTGTCGCAACGGCTCTCCGATATGGAGGCCCTTATTTGTGATTTTGAATTCCCGGATACTGGTCTCGTGTGCGGACAGCCGGTTCTTAATCACCGAGATAGCTTTGCGGACTTCGCCGGAGGCTTCGAAGTAGCGCAGGTAAATTACCAAGTCCGCCAGATAGGTCAATTCGAATGACGTTGTATCGGAGGTGTTGAGCATGCCGTGCTGCGCGGTGGTCATAATTGTGAGCACAGAGCGAGTGTTCAGGTAGGAGAGCAATTCGTGGAGCTGAGCCAACAAGAACCGTTCGCTGGTCATGGCAGTAAGAAAACCGTTCAAACTATCGATGACGACAACGCGGACTCCGGCGTCTTCGACTTGTTTGCGCACCAGGTAGGCGAATTCTCCAGGTGATTGCTCATTGGGATCTATCTGGTGCATCTGAACATGGCCAGAAGCAATGTGCGGACCCAAATCCAATCCCACGTGTCGGGCCCGGGCCGAGTAGTTGGCGCTGGCTTCGTCAAATAAAAACACGGAAGCTTTGTGACCTTCCTGCGCGGCCGCCGAAACCAGCTGAATTCCGATGGTGGATTTTCCGGCGCCCGCCGGACCGACCAGCACCAGGCCGGTGCCCCAATGGACGCCGCCGCCGACCAGGCGATCGAGCTCAGGGTTTTTCGTACCTAGAATTGCGGAATCGACAGCGTCCACATCGGCCCGCTGCGAGTCGCTGGCGACCATCCGGCGAAACACCTGCAGTCCCCCAGGGCGGATGGCGAAGTCATGCACTCCTTCCAGCGAGGGCCCGCCGCGCAGCTTCGAAACCTGAAGTTTTCGGCGTAGACACCCATACTCGGCCTGGATTTTTTCAAGCAGCACGACTCCGTGGGCGATACTCTGCAACAGCAAATCGGGATTTCCGAGAGTGTAGTCCTCGAGAAACAGGACGGTGCATTCAGATTCAGACAATATTTCTTTCAAGGCGAGAATCTGACGCCGGTAACGCAGTGGGTCGCGGGCGACCAGGCGTATTTCGGAAAGGGAATCAATGACCACGCGTTTAGGTTTTATTTTTCTGACTTGTTCCACAACTCGTTGGGTGGTTTCGCTCAACTCCACGTCGGCCGGTTGGAACACAGTGTACTGCTCATCGTTTTTCAACCGGTCGCCGAGGCTATTCAGTTCCTGGAGATGAATGCGTGAGAGATCCCAGTCATGGGAGTCGGCGACCGAACGTATCTCGTCGTCGGACTCAGAGAACGTAACGTACAAACCTTGCTCGTCGTTTTTGGCTCCGGCAATGAGGAACTGCAAAGCCAGAGTGGTCTTACCCGTTCCAGGAGCGCCTTCGATGAGGAACAGGCGGCGCGCCGGGAAGCCACCGCCCAATATGTAATCGAGCTCTTCAATTCCACTGCTCAGACGTTTTTCGTTGGGACGATGCTTAAGGCCCTGCGCTCGAGGCATGCGGCTGTCCGCTCCCTAAACCATTCCGCTGGCCAGCGATTTCGCGCGTGAGCCGTCGGCATCGAAGAAACTCCCTCCCTGCAGCAATGCTTCGATAGCTTTTATCAAAACTTCTTCCCCGCTGGATTTGCAGACATATCCGTAGGCCCCGCTCTTTGTGACGTCCTTTGCGAACTGAGGTGAGTTGTGCATGGTGAATAGAAGCGTTTTTAATCCCGGCATGGTGTGAGCAATGCGATGCGCCACTTCCAACCCATTCAACCCGGGCATGGACACGTCCAGTATCACCAAGTCGGGCTTTAAAGACCGGGCCATTTCGAGAGCTTCGATTCCAGTGGTCGCCTCACCACAAATTTCCCAACCGGCGTGGGGCTCGATCACGGTGCGCAGGCCCTTGCGCATCATGGCGTGATCATCGGCGATGAGTATGCGAGGCATCATTCTCCGACACGACTCTTAAATGACTGAGTGCATGATGACTTCCCAGCGGCCTCCCATGAATAGGTAAGTCCCTGTATTTTCTGGAACCGGATTTCTTTAGAGCGTCCGGGAAGTCGCGATGGTGTCGCGTTTTGAGATTTGGGACGGCAAATGCGTTCTTTTGATACCGCGTACAAAGAAGGCCGAGCGCTAATTCTTAACTTTACTGCAATGCCTTAACTCCAGAGCCAGATACGCCACGACGGCGATATTTACGAGCAGCAACGATACCTTCATCAGCGTGACGTGCCTGAAGATTTCATACAGTTCTAAGGGTATGAAGGAGGACGTGGCGATGATGGTGAAGTACTCTGCCCAGCGCTGGTGAAATGCCAAGCCGATTCCTTCGGTCAGCAATAAGGCGGAATACAAAAACGTGCCGACACTCAACTGCCTCAACTTGCGGTCATCAAGGTCGGTAAAACGCTCGATCAGGCCGTGGATGTAATGGTTGTTCTGATCAATGCGAAAAAAACTGACCCAATGCTCCATAACCACATCGAGGTCTTTGTTGATCAGATGGAGCGCTCCGAAACCCACGGCCAACAGCGCGAGGCCCTTGAGCAGCTTGAAGGCGGCGATCAGCATTAAGCCTCGAGGATGGGTGTGTTCAGACATGGGTTCAGTCGGCGCGCACAAGCGCTAAATAAATGCTGTGGCGAGGTCTTATTCCTTCTTGGCGGCGAGTTCTGCCCAGCGTGCGTAGAGCTGGTCCACGTTGCGTTGCGCTTCTTCCATTGCTGCGCAGGTTGCGAGTAACCGGGGGCCATCGCTCGCCAGCTGGGGGTCGGCAAGCTCTTCGCGTCTGGCGGAAAGATGCGCTTCCGCTTGCGCGATGATTTCTTCCATGTTGGCAAATTCCCGGGACTCCTGGTAAGAAAGTTTTCGCTTAGTTGCGACTTCCACGGGGGCATCCACTTTGACCTTTGCCGTTATCGTTGGCGGCATTACGCGGTTGCTGCTCGCAGCTTGAGGGGCGCGGCGCTCTGCGTTTTGCGCTTTTCTCCCCGCGGAGGCTTGTTTTCTCTGCCAGGCGTCCCACTGAGAATAGTCCGCGAAGCGTTCCGCGTCGCCGGAACCGTCGAAGCCCAGCACAATGGTGGAAACGCGATCGAGCATGTAGCGGTCGTGGGTGACCAGCACCAGGGCACCTTTAAAGTCGAGCAAGCTTTCTTCCAATATTTCGAGCGTGGGAATGTCGAGGTCGTTGGTCGGCTCGTCGAGCAGCAAAACGTCGGCTTCCTGCAGCATCAGTTGGGAGATAAGAACCCTGGCGCGCTCGCCGCCGGAAAGTTTGCCTACGCGCTGGTTCAAGTCCTCGGGATCGAAAAGGAAGCGCGCCGCCCATGCGGCCACGTGAATTATGCTGCCCTGATAGATCACGGCATCGCTGTCGGGTGCCAATGCGCGGCGCAGCGTCAAATCCGGATCGAGCTGGCGGCTTTGGTCGAAATAAACCATGCGCAGCGGTTCGGCGCGTTGAATTTTTCCTGCGGTGGGAGCAAGTTCTCCGCGTAACAGGCGCAACAACGTGGTCTTGCCGCTGCCGTTGGGGCCGACGAGTCCGACACGCGTGCCGGCGGTAATGGCAAAATTTAAATTCTGGAATAATTGTCGCCCGCCCAGCTCGCAGGTAACTCCGTCGACGACGATCAGCTGTTTGGTCTGGCGATTGGTGGCGGAAAAATCGATTCGCGCGGAGGTGCTGCGGGTGCGGGCATTCATGTCGGCCAGGTCGCCAATCAGTTCGTGGGCTTTATCAATGCGCGCTTTTGATTTGGTGGTGCGAGCTTTGGGGCCGCGCCGCAGCCACTCGATCTCGGTGTGAACGCGATTGGCGAGGGCGGCCTGTTCCTTGCGTTGGGCGTGCAGGTAAAGTTCCTTGGCTTCGAGGAAGGTGCTGTAATTTCCTTCCACGCGCAGCAGGCCATCGGCGTACAGCTTGCTGAGCTCTACAACTTCGGTGGCGACATTTTCCAGGAAATAACGGTCGTGGCTGACCACCACGCAGGCGAATGGCGCGTTGCGCAAGAGGCCTTCGAGCCAGGCAATGCCAGCGAGATCCAGGTGGTTGGTGGGTTCGTCGAGCAGCAGGACATCCGGTTGCTGCACGAGAGCTTCGGCGATGGCCAGGCGCTTGCGCCAGCCGCCGGACAGCGTGGCAGCCATCACATCGCGGTCGGTGAAGCCTACGCGACCCAGCGTTTCGGCGATGCGTCCGGCGCGTTCGGCCTGCGGGACGTTGGCATCCTGCATGGATTTTTCTACTACGGAGAGAATGGTGTCGCCTGAGGCGAAATCGGAAATCTGCGTGACGCAGCTCAGGCGCGTGCCTTTGCGTACGGCAACGTCTCCGGTATCTGGCTTTACGCGACCGGCGAGAATTTCGAGCAGCGTGGATTTGCCCGAGCCATTAGGGCCGATAACGCCGATACACTCACCGCTTGATACCGTGAAGGAAATGTCGCGGAACAGCGGTGTCGAGCCATACTTCTTGGAAAGTCCCTGGGCACTGATAATCGGTGGCAAATTTCTCGCTTCTCCTGCTACTAGTTTACCCTGCTAGCGGCGCGGGTGCGGCATGATAGCGCGGCAGCGCGAATGATTTCTTAATATGAGTCAGGAAAACAATCGGCACTACGATGCGTTGATTCTCGGAGGCGGCGCCGCAGGATTAATGTGCGCGATCGAAGCCGGCAAGCGCGGGCGGCGCGTTGCGGTGCTGGAGCGGGCTGCGCGCATTGGCAAAAAGATTCTGATTTCGGGTGGTGGCCGGTGCAATTTCACCAATCTTCATTGCCGGCCTGAAAATTTTATTTCCGCGAACCCGCACTTCGTGAAATCGGCGCTGGCGCGCTATACGCCGGCGGACTTCATTGCGCTGGTGGGGAGTCACGGCATTGCGTATCACGAAAAGACTCTGGGGCAGCTTTTTTGCGACCGCTCGGCCGGGGACATAACCGGGCTGCTGGAAAGGGAATGCCTCGCGGCCAACGTGGAAATCTTTGTGGGCAGCGATGTTCAAGAGGTGCGCCGCACCACGGAATTTGTGATTTCCACCACCAAAGAGGAATTCACCGCGCCCGTACTGGTGGTTGCTACCGGGGGGCTGACCATTCCGAAAATGGGTGCGACAGACTATGGGTATCGGTTAGCGCGGCAGTTCGGGATAAAAATCCGGGAAACGCGTCCTGCGCTGACGCCCTTGTTGCTGAACAGCCGGGATCGGGCCAAGTACTGCGATCTCGCCGGCGTTGCCACTGCAGTGATTGCGTCCGCGAATGGCCATTTATTTCGCGAAGCGATGCTGATCACCCACCAGGGGCTGAGCGGACCGGCAATTTTGCAAATTTCATCTTATTGGGATAAGAACGCGGCGGTAAAAATTGATCTGGCGCCCGAGCGCGAAGTTTTCGCGGCGCTGCGCCAGTCATCGAGCAGGAATGTGTCAGTGGCGCGCTCGGCGCTGCAACAGGCGCTACCGAATCGCCTGGCAACTCGATGGCTCGAACTGAATGCGCCGACCGGGTGGGCCAACGAAGATGTGGCGCGCGCAGAGCGCAACCTGCACGAGTGGACAATTATCCCCGCCGGGCTGGAGGGCTTCGACAAAGCGGAAGTCACCCTGGGCGGCGTGGACACCGATGAACTGTCCAGTAAAACGATGGAGGCGCGGGACGTTCGCGGACTATTTTTTATCGGGGAAGTGGTGGATGTGACGGGTCATCTCGGTGGCTTTAATTTTCAATGGGCGTGGTCGAGCGGGGCGGCGGCTGGGCGCGCGATATGAGATTTTTTATTTTGCAAAGCCTCACTCGTACGAATAAGAGCGGGCGCCTGAAATCAACTGTCTACAGGTGGCTTCGGACATTCAGAAATTCCCACCCGTAAGAACGACGAGCGGGGCACCGGAGTCACCGAAGGCAGACTCGAGAGCGCTACGGCAGGGTGAAGGCGACGACGTAATCGCCTTGCCTGGTGTTGAGCTTACCGTGGCCGCCGGCGGCGATGACTACGTACTGCTTTCCGCCTACGCTGTACGTCATCGGCGTGGCCTGGGCACTGGCCGGCAGATCGAACTTCCAAAGCTCTTTGCCGGAATCGGCGTCGAAGGCTCGGATATTGGTGTCCATGGTGGCGGCGGAAAAAACCAAGCCACCAGCGGTGGTGATCGGGCCGCCGAGCGTGATTGTGCCGGTGTTCATGCCGGGAACAAACGTGCCCAACGGCACATCCCAGGCTTTTTTCCCGGTGAACAGGTCCACGGCGGCGACTGTGCCCCAGGGGGGAGCATTGCAAAGGCTGATGGTTTCGGTTGGCGCGAGCAGTGGAGTTCGAAACATTCCGTAGGGCGCGCCGGTTTGTTTGCCCCACTCACCGTGAGTGCGGTCATTGGTGGTGGATTTGTCGTAATCGGTGCCGTATTGGTCGCGTGGAATCAGGCGCACAAAAATTGCCAGGCGGTTGGTATCCATCACCAGCAAGTGGCGTTGCGGATCGTAGGTGGCCCCGCCCCAGTTGACGCCTCCAATGCTGCCGGGAAATACGATGGTGCCCTTGACGCTGGGCGGAGTAAAAATTCCTTCGGATCGTGCCGATTTTATCTTGTCCGCGCAAGCCTGCTTTTCTTCCGGGGTTTTGCCCCAAGCGTCTTCCGGCGTCAGTTTTTCCGGGACCATCGAAATAGTGGAAGCCGGCTGGGTCGGCCAGGCGGATTCCCCCGGGACATCACTTTTTGGCACAGGCCGCTCTTCGACGGGGAGCAGGGGCGCGCCGGTGAGACGGTTAAGGACGAACACTCGACCCATTTTTGTGGTGATGGCAATCGCCGGGGTTTCATCGCGCCACGTAAATAAAACTGGCTGAGAGGCCACGTCGTAATCCCACAAGTCGTGATGCACGACCTGAAAGCCCCAGACAAATTCCCCGGTGGAAGCTTTCAACGCCACGACGGAGTTGGCCCATTTATCGTCCCCGGCGCGGAGGCCGCCAAAATAATCGGGGCTGGCGCTACCGGTGGGGACGAAGACGAGATCGCGTTCGGTGTCTACCGAGAGGGTGGACCAGGCGTTTCCGGCGCCGGTGCGCGGAGTCGTTTTTGCGGCCCACGGAATGGGATCCCAGGACCAGCGCTGCTTGCCGGTGCGCGCGTCGAAGCCCCGAACGATGCCGCGCTCCAGTTCGACGGCGCGATTGTCGCCGATTGACGAACCGGTGATGACTACATCTTTGGCGATCGCGGGTGCGGAGGTCACTTGATAGTCGCCGGCGTTGCGCAGATTGACGTCCTTGGTGAGGTCGACCTGACCATCGGCGCCGAAATCGGTGCAGGGCTTCCCAGACACGCCATCGACGGCGATCAGCCGGGCGTCGATAGTGCCGATGAAAATGCGCAAGGCGCAGGGGGCGCCGGCTTTTGCCCCGGGATCTCTCCATGCCGAGACTCCGCGCGACGTGACTTCCGAATATCCATGATTGGTGGCGACCTTGGGATCGAATTCCCATATTTTTTTGCCGGTGTCGGGTTCAAGGGCGATGACGTGGTCGAGAGCCGTACTTAGATACAGGCGGCCATCAACCAGAATCGGAGTGGCTTCGAAAGTGGCGCTTTTTTTCAGATCGCCCAGTTGCTCAAGTATGCCAGTGCGGTAAGTCCAAGCCACTTTGAGCTGCGCGACGTTATCGCGATTGACTTGTGTGAGTGGCGAGTAGCGCTGGCCGCCGGGGTCGTTTCCATAGTTGGGCCAAGCCGCGTCTTGCGCTGCGTGCGCCTGTGAGGATTTGGTGGCGGTAACGCTCTGCGCTTGGGCGGACCCCGCCGCGGCGAAGGTGAGAGCGAGTAGAAGGCAAACGGAACTTTCCGAAGCAAACATGAATTGAGGACGCTGGCTTTTCATGGCGCTACTAATATCTCAACGCATCGGTAAGCGCAACCAGCGGGCTGTGAGGGATTCGTCAGGATGAAGGTTAGGGCCAGGCAGCCTTGGGAACTGTCTAGACTGGACTCCGGCAAAGTTGGCGGATTCAGGGCCGCGGGCGACCGATTTTGATTCCGCTGATGAAGCTGACCGCCACCAGTATAAGGATGGCCAATGCGAGGGCAAAAACTATCATGGGAGTAGCCTCGTGATTTAATTGGCAAGCGGGGAGCCAAATGTAAGCCGTTTAGAATGAGGGGCGAAATCTGTGGCTAGAAACCATGTGTGGTTCAAAACAGGAAGAAATCCAGGCTTTACTCGATTTTGGCCGCTATGTGCGACCGCCCATTGACGGGCCGAATCCGCTGATGAAAGTTACGGCTACGAGTGCAAGGATGGCGGCGGTGATGGCTACCACGATCATCGTGTCTCCCTTGTTATTCACGGTTGATTGCTCAGTCTAGGGAGTATGTGCCTGAGTTTGAATACGTGGTTAACCGTATGTGCGACATGGCAATGCTGCACCCTTTTGGGTCGGTTTTTAGCCAAAATGCCGCACCTAGGACTTGTTCAGGCGTATAGAGCCATCAGAGGTGTGGATGACCAACGGCTGGCCGCCGCCGTTCATCTTGCCGTGAATCTGGGAGTTACTGAAGCTGCCTTCCACGGTGACAGGCATGCCGAGGCTGATGTGGCCGTCGCCGGTGCTGGCATCAATGTTGGCCTGGAGATCGCCCGGGAGACTCATGTCCACGCTGCCGTCTCCTGTGCGGATGTTCCATCCGGTATCCATTTTCGAGCCGCCGCCTACGCGGGCTTCCACGCTGCCGTCGCCGGTCTTGATATTCAGGCTGTCAAAGCGGCCATCGAGTTTGATGTGCCCATCGCCGGAATCGGCATTGACCTTACCATCCAGCCCGCGAGCTACGATGCTTCCATCTCCGGTATGCATGCGGATGTCACCCTTGAGGCTGTCCACCGTAATGCTACCGTCACCGGTTTGCAGGACGATGGTACCCGAGAGATCGTTCGCTTTCACAGAGCCGTCGCCAGTGTGCACATTGACGTTCCCGTCCACAGAAGAGGCCTCCACGGACCCGTCGCCCGTTGACACTTCCAGATCAGCGGCTTTGGGCATGCGCACTTCGATGCGCAGGTCTCGGGAGTGAACGCCCCACATGAAACCGAAATGACCGTGGATGCGGGCGACCAGTTCGACGCGGTCGCCGTCCTGGCGGCTGTCCACGCTTAAGTCCTTATTGAGCACGTAGCCGCGATAGGTGACGTGGAACTCTACCTGGTGAGAATCGCCGCTGGTGACGCGTACGCTGCCGTCGTTGGTGTCTACACGCACGTGGGGGCGGCCGCTGACTGTAAATGACTTGGTGACGTCCTCGGCATGGGCGGCTGGGGCGATCGCAGTGATGCCTAAGGCCAGCATAGCCAGGGCGACTAATCTTGAGAGCACAGCGCGCCGGGTAAATCTCATGTCAAAGCCTCCAGGTGGTGATGGTAATGAATGATACGAGGTCTGCGGGTGGAATGTTCCGCAAGTTCCTATTCGCGGCCAGAGCAGCAACTTGGATTGTTCAAAAGAGCTATGCGCACGAAATCCCGGGCTTGCTCAGCGGCGTGTGCAGGGAGTTTATAGCATCACGTTTGACGAACCAACGCGACGCTCGTAACATGGCTGCTCCGCAAACCCATGATTGGCCAGACCATTTCTCACTACCGAATTGTCGAAAAGCTTGGCGGCGGTGGCATGGGCGTGGTCTATAAAGCGGAGGACCTTGAGTTGGGGCGCTTCGTGGCGCTGAAATTTTTGCCCGAGGACGTTTCTCGCGACCCGCAATCGCTGGAACGGTTTCGGCGTGAGGCGCGTGCGGCGTCGGCGCTGAACCATCCCAACATTTGCACCATTTACGAAATCGGAAAATTCGGCGACCAAAGTTTCATCGCCATGGAATATCTGGACGGCGTAACGCTGAAGCATCAGATTTCTGGCCGGCCTCTCGAAACCGAACGCCTCCTTCCCATCGCTATCGAAATCGCTGAGGCTCTGGAAGCCGCGCACGGGCAGGGAATTGTGCATCGCGACATCAAGCCCGCTAACATTTTTATCACCAAGCGCGGACACGCGAAAGTTCTGGACTTTGGCTTGGCAAAAGTAACTACAGCGTCGAATTCGACGGGCAACACCGCCACCGAACAAACGCTGGCCATGGACCCCGAACACCTGACCAGTCCGGGGACCGCCATCGGCACCGTGGCTTATATGTCGCCGGAGCAGGTGCGCGGCAGGGAACTGGACGCGCGCACGGATTTATTTTCCTTTGGCGTGGTGTTGTACGAGATGTCCACGGGCGCGCTGCCATTTCGCGGAGATACTTCCGGGGTGATTTTCGACGGCATTCTAAATCGCGCACCAGCTCCGCCGGTGCGCCTGAATCCAGATTTGCCGCAGAAGCTCGAAGAGCTGATCAATAAAGCCCTGGAGAAGGAACCGAATCTGCGCTGTCAGAGCGCTTCGGAAATGCGCGCGGACCTCGAACGACTTAAACGCGACTCCAGTTCCGGCCGCGTGCCGGCGCACCCTTCGAGCTCTGGGTCGGCGGTGATCGCCAGCGCCGCGTCCGCCCCCCACATCGCTTCAGCCGCAGAGGCTCCGGCTAGCGGGCGCAAATTTCTTATTGCCACAGCAGTTCTCCTGCTGGCCCTCGCGATTCTCGCCTTCCTGTACCGCGGCACGTTGTTTCACTCCGGCATGGCCGCGACGGCTTTCGAAAATCCTTCCATTTCCGGTCTAACGTCTTCGGGAGATTTGAGCCGAGCCTGTATTTCGCCGGACGGGCGTTACCTGGCTTACGTTTCCAACCAACGCGGGCAATTCAGCCTGTGGGTGCGACAAATCGCGGCGGCCAGCGCGGTGCAGATCGTGCCCCCTGCTTCGAGCTTAATTTTCGACGCGATTTTTAGCCCGGACGGGAATTATCTCTATTACTCGACCGCGCCGATTGCGGAAACCGGGGCAAAAGTTTATCAGGTGCCAGTCCTTGGCGGTGCGACGCGGCGGATTCTGGATTCCGTTCAGGGTTCCATCAGCTTCTCGCCGGACGGAAGGCAGATCGCTTACTCCATGCGCAGTGTGGACACCAACGAAGTGGATGTCATGATCGCCAATGCCGACGGCGCCGCTCCGCGAAAGCTGGCCACGCGAAAGACCGGTACGCAATATGGTTTCTTTAACACGGCGCGCTGGTCACCGGATGGCAAGCGAATCGTGGGAATAGTCACCGACGGAAATGATCCGAACGGACAGGGAGGCGGCCTGGAACAGGTGGACGTGAGCACTGGAAAAATAAGCCCGGTGCCGGGGCGGCGCTGGCGGGATATTCAGGATTTTGCATGGCTACCCGATGGAAGTGGTTTCGTGCTTGCCGCGCTGGAAAAGACTGGTGCACCTACGCAGCTGTGGATTCTAAGTTATCCCGGCGGGGTAGTGCGGCGGATTTCGCATGATCTGAGCAACTATTTGTCCGTTTCACCGTCGGGTGACGGTCATACCATTGCCGCCGTACAACTGAGCCAGAGTGCCGAGATATGGACAGGCCCGGCAGACGCACCGGACAGTATTCGCCAAATTACTTCCGGGAGATTGGATGGCATTGGAGGTCTAGCGTTCACACCGGATGGCCGGGTGGTATACGGCGCGAATCATGCGGAAAACTGGGATCTCTTCCTCACGGACGCTGACGGCGGCAATAATCGGCAAATCACTTTTGGGGCTCGCTATCACGGCAACCCCACAATTTGTGACGGCGGGCGGAGCGTGGTTTACAGCAGCAACAGCGCTGCCGGAGATCATCTGTGGAAGCTGGACTTGCAGAATGGCGGGGAAACCAGTTTATCGAATGGGGCGGGCGAATCTGTTCCGCAGTGCTCCGCCGGAGGCGACCAGATCTTTTACTGGGGACAAGTACCCGGCGGGGTATCGCACATTTTTAAAATTCCCAGTTCCGGCGGAACTCCAGTGCAGGTATCTGAGCATATTGCAGTGAGTCCCGCGCTTTTGTCGCCCGACAGTAGCCATCTGGCGTTCGCGAATCCCCATAAGGACGGGACGGTGCTGCTGGCGGTGGTCTCCGCAGCGTCCGGAGTAGTTGAATCAGAGAAGCACGTTCCGCCGACGCTGGATCTGAGCAGCACCCTCCCCTTTGGTTGGCTGCCTGACAATCGTTCTATGGCTATTGTCGATAACCGCACGGGAACGGCTAACTTATGGTCCGTGGCGGTGCTCGGCGCAGGGCCGGAAAAGCAACTGACGCACTTCACCTCCGGGCGCCTTTATGATTTTTGCTATTCGCCCGACGGAAAGACGATAGCTATGTCCCGAGGCACGAGACAGAGCGACGTCGTACTCTTCACCGCCCAAAAGTAGACTGAGCGTGGCTGGTGCGGGATCGGGCAATCACCCGCAGTTCGGCGGACGGATCCCAAAATGCTTAATGCGTTTTGGCCGCGGCCATTTTCTCGCTTGCCGCCGGCTGTGTTGGTTTTGCCGCGCCCGGCTTGGGCCGCAGAGCGGCGAGGAATTGCTCTACGGGCAAAGTGTTGAGGACATCGGATTTCTCCAGCCAACCGCGGCGGGCGGTGGCCACACCGTAGCGGATGAACGGCAGGTGCAGGGTGTTGTGGGAGTCGGTGGAGATTACTACTTTTACGCCGCGCTGCTTGCACATGCGCAGGTATACATCTTTTAAATCGAGTCGATCGGGATAGGAATTGCATTCCATGGCGACGCCGTGTTTGGCGCAGGCGTCCATAATTTTTTCCATGTCGTAGTCCAGTTCATCGCGGCGCAGAATCATGCGGCCGGTGGGATGGGCGATGATCTGGGTGTAGGGATTTTCGATAGCGGCCAGCATGCGCGCGGTCATCTCGGCACGTTCCAGATTGAAAAAGGAATGGATGGAGCAGACCACCACTTCCATCTGGGCAAGAAATTCGTCGGCGTAATCGAGCTTGCCGTCTTTCAGGATGTCGACTTCCGAGCTTGCCAGCACGCGGATGCCGAGGTCTTTCCTTTTGTTTATGTCACGCAACATTTTCAGATGCGGGACCAGACGGGCTTCGTCGAGCCCGTTCGTAATGGACAGCGATTTGGAATGATCGGTGATGGCGATGTATTCGTGGCCCAGCTTGCGGGCCGCCTGGGCCATAGACTCGACGGTGTTTTTGCCATCGCTGGCGGTGGAGTGCATTTGCAGATCGCCCTTGATGTCACGCAGTTCGACCAGCTTGGGCAGGCGATGCTCGGCGGCGGCTTCGATCTCACCGCAGTTTTCGCGAAGTTCCGGAGCGATAAAATCGAGTTTGAGCTTGGCGTAGATTTCTTCTTCGGTGCGTCCCGCTACGCGCCGACCAGATTTCAGGGTGGTCATCGCGTACTCGTTCAGTGTGTAGCCCATGTCAATGGCCCGGCCGCGCAGCTTGACGTTGTGTTCTTTGGAGCCGGTGAAATAAATCAGCGCCGCTCCGTAGCTGTTTTTCTCGATCAGGCGTACGTCTACCTGAAGACCGCTGTCCAGCGTGAAGCTCACTTTATTGCCGCCCTTGGCGAGTACCTGATCGATGCGGGGGTATTTGAGAATGTGTTCGGAGATCGCATCGATCTTTTCCTGGGCAGTATGGCCTTCAGCCAGAATCAGGAGAAAATCGAGGTCGCCGATCGTTTCTTTGCGGCGCCGCAGCGAGCCCGCGGAGGTGACTGACGCGATGCCAGCGCCAAGGCTTTCTATGTAGGCGATGATTTCCGCGGCGACGGGCTCTACTTTGTCGCTGCGAAATCTGCCGGTGACGCGCTTGTGGACTTCCACCGCTTTCAAAATATTCTGCTCGGTCTTTTCACCAAATCCGGGAAGATCACGCAGCTTGCCTTCTTTGGCCAGGCGCTCCACGTCCGCTACGGTGGCGGCTTGAAACGTGGACCACAGGAAGGCGACCTTCTTGGGGCCTAGCGATTGAACTCTAATTACGTCCAGCAGGGTGGGAGGGAATTTCTTCAGGAGTTTGGCGCGCAGCGAGTAGTCGCCGGTCTTCAAAATTTCCACGATGTGCTCGGCCATACGATCGCCGATTCCGGGAAGCTCCGTTAACTTGGCTGGGTCTTGTGCAATCTGCTCGATAGATTCGTGCATCCCACCGATGAGTTCGGCGGTTTTCTCGTAGCTGCGGTAACGTCCTATGATCGCGCCGTCAATTTGCAGCAGCTCTGCCGTTTCGCGAAGGATGCGCGCCACCGTTTTGTTGTCCATCGCAACATTGTAAATCTAATGGAGATTCGGCGCAGTTCGCCAAAGATAAAGATAGAGACGGGCTCCGGGCTAATCACGGGTGCGGTCGATGGTGTGGGCGCCTGACGAAATCAGGTTACGCGCCGGCTTTGGAGACGTCGGCTGCTTGCGGGCCCTTAGGTCCCTGAACGATCTCAAATTCTACGGTGTCACCTTCCTGCAAGGTTTTGTAGCCGTCACCAGTGATTGCGGAATAGTGGACGAAAACATCTGCTCCATCATCTCTTCCGATAAATCCATAGCCCTTCGAATTGTTGAACCACTTGACGGTTCCTTGCACGCGGACGTCCTCCTGGCCTAGACCCAGATGTTTCTATTTGTACCGACGACCACTCATTGTTCGGCGATGCGAAGAAATAAATTGCGCGGAGTCTATCAGAAAGAAATATCGAGTCAAGGGGGGCAGTGGCGGGTCGAGGTTCTGCGAAGTCGAATCAGCCGGTAGAATCAATATGAATACGGCACCAAGTAATAACCTGGATCAGGAAATAAACCGGAAATAGTAAAGGAGTCCGGCGATAGTTTTGCCGTCACGAATGATTCTCTTGTGAATCATTTGTTCCAGTTTCTTGCGAGTGAAGGCGCGGCTAGTGATCCTCTCATCTTCTTCCGGGCATGCTTCACCCGCCGTCAAACCCTCGGCGAGCAGGATGAACATGCGCTCTTCCAGAAAACCTGGTGTCGGGAAAAAATCAAGGAAGATGCGAAAACGCTTTGCGCGGTAGCCGGTTTCTTCGATCAATTCACGCGCCGCGCCTTTGCGGGGACTTTCGCCTTCATCAATGCGGCCCGCCACGAGCTCCCACAGAAATTGCCGGGCCGCGTGACGGTACTGCCGGATGAGAAGTATCCGCCCGTCCGGCAAAATCGGCAAAACTACGACGGAGCCCGAGTGGGTGATCATTTCGCGCGAGGTGCGCACTCTGCCGGGCTCAATCAGTTCATCGCGCCGTATGCCGAACACCGGGCCGCGATATATCGTTTTGCTGCGAAGTATTTTTGCTTTTTCTGTTGGGCGCCTGGTCATGAGTGCTCCATCGGAGCTAATACTATAACTGACCGTGGAGCGGCGGAACCGGCGGCTGGCCTTCGCCTTCACAGGAATCGAGGCAATTGCACCTGTTCCGTGGCGCACCTATACTTAGCCAGCCTATTATGCTGCGAAGATTTTGGTCGATCCCCAACGCCACTGCGGCATCTGATCGCTCATGAACATCAACACTCTTATCGTGGATGACGAAAAGCCGGCGCGTGACGAGCTGGCGTTTTTACTGAAGGGCTTTCCCGAGATTTCAGTCATTGGACAAGGGAAGAATGGGGTCGAAGCGGTCGCGCTGATCCGCGAACATGATCCGGACCTGGTTTTCCTGGATGTAAAAATGCCGGGGCTGGATGGCTTTGGGGTGCTGAAAAAGTTGGTGGAACGCAAGATGAAGATGCCGCACGTGGTATTCGCGACAGCGTTCGATCAATACGCGGTGCAGGCTTTTGATGTCAGCGCCGTGGATTACGTTCTAAAGCCGTTCGATAAAGCGAGACTGGCGAAGGCCATTGCGCGCGCGCGTAAGATGCTGGAGACGCAGACCTCCGCTGCTGACCGTCTGGAACAACTGGTGAATCAGTTGGGATCAGCGCGACAAAATTCCTCACCACCGGCCAAGCTGCTGGTTAAGTCGCAACAACGTCTACTACTAGTGGATGCGGAGGATTTTATTTTCGCCAGCATTCAGGATGGATTAATTTCCGTGACCGCTCGCGATGTGGAGGGCAGCTCTAATTACCGGACGCTGGAGGAGTTGAACGGTTCGTTGGATTCCGATGCGTTCTGGAGGCCGCACCGGTCGTTCCTGGTGAACATCCACCACATCAAGGAAGTGGTGCCGTGGTTCAAGTCCAGTTACATGCTTAAGATGAACGACAAAAAACAATCGGAGATCCCCGTTAGTCGCGCGCAGACCAAGCGGCTTCGCGAGCTATTTAAGCTGTAAATAAAAAACTCCCGCCTACCGAGAAGCGGCAGGCGGGAGTTGGTTTGATGCGTCAGATGCGCAGGACTAGCGGTTGTTGCCGCCCTGTCCACCCTCGGACTTGCGGTCGGAACCGCCGCCCTGGTTGGAACCCTTCTTATTGTCATCCTTGCTGGAATTCTGTTTCTTGTTTCCCTGTGCCATGGCTGACTCCTTGGAATTGCCTCGAAATTTGAATCCGTCCGCTACGCGATGGCGCACCGAACAAGGCGTTATCCTCAAGCCGATTATGAAACTCCGGTGCTGGCCTTCTATAGGGGCGTTGCTGTATCCGGGGCGCGAACAAAACCGATTTGTCCCTAGAGCGGTCCGAGGGCGGACTTCTTTAAAAGGGTAAAGGCTAGCCAGAGTTGGGCAGCCATTCGGCGTGTGTTAGCATCCGGTGTACACCAGAACCGATGGATTTTTCGCTAAACGACCACCAAAAACTGATTCGCGACACGGTCCGCCAATTCATGGAAGCGGAAGTGCGCCCCACGGTGAAACAGCGCGACCGCGACGAGAAGTTTCCTGTCGAGGAAATTCGCAAAATCGCGGGTTTGGGCTGCTGCGGAATGATGATGCCGGAAGAGTGGGGCGGCCCGGGGCTGGACACGATTTCGTACGTGCTGATGCTCGAGGAGGTCGCGCGCGTAGATGCTGCTATGGCTACTTCGCTGAGCGTCACGAATTCGGCGGTGCAGGTACCGCTGCTGGCGTTTGGCACTGAGGCGCAGAAGAAGAAATACCTTGGGCGTCTGGCGAGCGGTGAAATTCTTGGCGCGTTCTGTCTTACGGAGGCGCAGGCCGGATCGGACGCTGCGGGTATTCAGACGCGTGCGGTGCGCGACGGCAAGGCGGCTTACAGACTGCAGGGGACTAAGACGTGGGTCACGAATGGCAGCGTCGCGGGAGTGTTCCTGATTTTTGCGAAAACTGATCCTGAAGCCGGTGGGAAAGGCATCACCGCGTTTCTTGTGGAGCCGACATTTGCCGGCTTCCAAGCTGGGCGTCACGAAGACAAGATGGGGCAGCGATGTTCGCCTTCGGTGGAAATTATTTTGAATGATTGCGAAGTGCCGGCGGAGAATCGGCTTGGCGAAGAGGGGCAGGGCTTAAAGATCGCGCTGAGTGCGCTGGATGGGGGTCGCATAGGGATCGCGGCGTTGTCCGTAGGCCTGGCGCAGGGTGCGCTTGAGGAAGCTGTGAAGTACGCGAAGCAGCGCCGGGCATTTGGAAAAAACATTGCGGACTTCCAGGCGATCCAGTGGATGTTGGCGGACATGCAAATGGAGATAGAAGCGGGGCGTGCGCTGCTGTACCAGGCGGCGTGGTTGAAGGACAGTAATCCGTCGCGTCTGGGGACTGCGGCTTCGCGGGCAAAACTCTATGCGAGCGAAATGGCCAATCGGGTGGCTGCGAAGGCCGTGCAGATTCACGGGAGTGTTGGATATTCGCGCGAGACGGACGTGGAGCGCATGTATCGTGATGCGCGAGTGCTGACGATTTACGAAGGCACTAGTGAGATTCAGCGCATGATTATCGCGCGAGAGTTGTTGCAGCGCTCGAACGCCGCCTGACGGCGGCCTTAAAATCAGCAGAAAGATTTTTATGCAAAGGGACAGTGAGTGGATAGCAAGATCACACCGAAAAAAAAGCGTGTAGTCAGCGGCATGCGGCCCACTGGACGGCTGCACATCGGGCACTATTTTGGCGCGCTGGAAAACTGGGTGCGGCTGCAGAGCGACCCGGAATTTGATTGTTTTTATTTCATTGCGGACTGGCATGCGCTGACAAGCGATTATGCGGACGCCAGCGCTGTGGCGCAGAATACCATCGAGATCACGACAGATTATCTGGCGGCGGGACTGGATCCCGAAAAATCCGTCATCTTTCAGCAATCGCTGGTTCGCGAACACGCCGAGTTGCACCTTTTACTGTCTATGGTGACGCCGCTTGGATGGCTGGAGCGTGTACCCACTTATAAAGAGGCGCTGGAAAACGTAAAAGATAAAGATCTGCATACCTACGGGTTCCTCGGTTATCCGTGTCTGCAAACCGCGGATATTGTTATTTATAGCGAATCAAAAGGAGCCGACGATAGAGAACTCTTCGTCCCTGTGGGAGAAGATCAGGTTTCTCACGTTGAACTGAGTCGTGAGATAGTTCGGCGATTCGGCCTTTTCTATGGGTTTTCTGTCGAGACCAAATTTTGGGATGATGACGCCATTCCGCGGAGGGTGTCCAAAACGTTGGGCTTTCAGCCGTGGGATCGAGAACGTCGAACCCATTTCATTGGCGAAATACGTGCGTTGGCTCTCGAGGGCGGAGTGAGGAATTTTCATGAAAAGCTTGGGGAAAACGCCAAATACTTTCCATATAACCCACCGCTGATTGAACCGCAAGTCATGCTTACCCAAACGCCGCGGATTCCGGGCCTCGACGGACGCAAAATGTCGAAGAGTTATGGCAATGCGATTACGTTGAGCGAATCGGATGCTGATATTCGGGCGAAAACGAAAGTTATGGTGACCGATCCGGCGCGCAAGCGGCGAACGGATCCGGGCAATCCCGACGTGTGTCCGGTTTTTGACTGGCATAAACTGTTTTCGCCATCGCCGACGCTGGAGTGGGCGGCGAACGGGTGTCGGACGGCGGGGATCGGCTGTATCGAGTGCAAGAGCGCGATGGCGGACAACCTGATTAAGTGGATTGAGCCGGTGCGGGCGCGGCGGCTGGAGTTCGAAAAGGACCCGGCGAAAGTTTTGCAGATACTGGAACGAGGCTCGGACCGCGCTCGCGATGTGGCGCAGAAAACCATGTCGCGGGTGCGCGATGCGGTGTTTGGCTGGGACAGCAAACGGAAAGAAGTGTTCGGCGCAAAGGCCTGACGAGAAAAAATGGCTTCACCCTACAAAATAAACATTCCGATGTACGAGGGCCCGCTGGACCTGCTGCTGGATCTCATCAAGAAACAAGAGATGAGCATCCACGACATCCAGATTTCAACCATCACTTCGCAATATCTTGATTACCTCCACAAGCTGGAAGAGCTGGATGTGAACGTATCGGCGGAATTTGTGTACATGGCCGCCACGCTGATCTATATCAAGTCCAAGATGCTGCTTCCACCGGATCCCATGGCGGGAACGGAAGCGGAATCGGGCGACCCGCGCGCGGAACTGGTGCAGCGGCTGGTGGAGCACGAAAAATTCAAGAATGCAGCGCAGCTTCTTTACCAGAAGCAGCAAATTGAAGAGAACGTGTGGTCCAAGCCGGACAAATCGCTCTATAACGATGAAGGAACGGAAAGCGACCTGGTGGTGTCGCTGGTTGATCTTGTAAAGGTTTTCCAGCAGGTGCTGGAGCGGCGCAAGGAAGTCGCGCGCATCGAGCTGCGCCACGAGGAATTCACCGTAGCGCAAATGATCGCGCAATTGCGTGCGCAGATTCTGGCCAGCGATGACAACAGTTTGAATCTCATCACGTTTTTTGAGGCTTGCCCTTCGCGGCACGCGATGATTGTGGCTTTTCTTGCAGTGCTGGAGATGGTGAAGCTGCAGGCGGTGGCGCTGGTGCAGGAAAAACAGTTTGGGGATATTCTGCTGCGCAAGCATAAGATGTTTGATGTGGTGTTTGACGAGCAGGGTGGGATTCGCGAAATTGACGAGCAGTATCAGTAGGCTTTGCGGCGACAGATGCCAGGCAGTGGCCATAACCCAGGTGCTGGAAATTAAATGACCAACGAAGAACGAAAAGCCGCTCTCGAAGCCATTATTTACGCCGCTGACGAGCCAGCTACGATTGATCAGCTGGCTGCCGCGCTCGGCGATGAAAAGCTGGCAGTGCAGTCTTCGCTCGACGAACTGGTCGCCGGCTACGCGGCCGAAGATCACGGGATAGAAATTCGCGAGGTGGCCGGCGGGTTCAAGCTTTACACCAAGCCGCAGCAGCACGATGTGGTGCGGAGGTTCATCAAGAGTTTGCGGCCTCCTCTGCGGCTAACGATGCCGGCGCTGGAAACGCTAGCGGTAATTTCTTACAAGCAGCCGGTGACGGGCCCGGAGATCGGTGAAATTCGCGGCGTGAACACCAGCGGCGTGCTGAAAACTTTGCTCGACAAGCGGCTTATTACGACCGCGGGGCGAAAAGAAGTGATCGGGCGGCCGATTTTGTATCGCACGTCAAAGGAGTTTTTGATGCGCTTCGGCTTGAGCGATCTAGGTGAGCTGCCCAGCCTTAAAGAATTCGAAGCGCTGGCGCGCGAAGCTCTCGGCAGCGATGAGGGTGTGGTGATTCCCGACGAACTGCCCACCGACGTGCTCGATGAAGTGCTGGACTCGCCTGAGAACGTCGCGGTGTCCGCCGCTGCCGGGGAAGCGGCCGAGCGCCCGGACCCGTTCGTTGAGGCGTTTGCATCCAAGTTGGAAGGAAACAACATGGCCACCGATAAACTCGCGAGCAATCAACCCGACGACGAAGAAGAAGTAGCCGCCGAAGTCACCGCTACCAACGAAGGCATGCCGGCTGGAGAGATAGACGAAGAGCCCAAAGATGCCGAAGCGGTGCAAGCGCCGGAAGATTTCGACGCAGAAGAGCGGCGGAAAGAGCGCAGCGGCGAATCCAAGGGAGCTGCGGCCGGCGAGTAACCGTCGAGAAGTGTCCACACGCTGGTTCGGTTTCAAAACAAAAACTTATGCTTGAACGTTTACAGAAAATCATCGCGCGAGCGGGAATCGCTTCGCGGCGTCACGCTGAACAACTGATCCTGAGCGGGCAGGTGCGAGTCAATGGCCAGGTGGTTACGGAGCTGGGCTCGAAGGCGGACGCCGCCGCGGACCGCATCGAAGCTGCCGGCAAAGTGGTGGAAGCCAATGAGCGCCGCGTTTACATCGTGCTGAATAAGCCGCCAGAGGTTGTGGCTACGATGGCCGACCCGGAAGGGCGCAAGACGCTGGTGAATTGTCTGAAGGGCCTGCCGGAACGGGTTTATCCCGTCGGGCGTCTGGACTACAACGCGATGGGCCTGGTTTTTCTGACTAATGACGGCGATCTTGCGGCCGAAATGCTGAAGGACTGGGCGAATCTGCAGCAGATGTATCACGTGAAAATTAAGGGGCGCCTGATGATGTGCGACCTGGAACGTCTGGGACGCAATGCCGGAGGGACGATCCGCACGGTGCGGCAACCGGACGCAACACGCGGGCATGCTGAAAATTTCTGGTACGAGGTGACCCTACAGGATTCGAAAAAGGATATTCTGCGCCGAGTGCTGTTTGCGGAACGGCACCCGGTGGAGAAGCTGAAACGTATCGGGCTTGGGCCGCTGACTTTGGAAGGACTGCCGCAAGGTAGATATCGTTTGCTGGTGGAGAAGGAAGTTGCGGAGCTGCGTCGCGCTCTGAAAATAAAACCGAAGCCGCGAGCGGCTTTTGTTCCGACGCAGGAATCGGCGGCACAGAAGACCGATACAGTGATTCATCCGCAGCCTGCGCCGCCTGCGAACAGATATTTTGAAAAGCGCCGCCCGGAAAACAACCGTTTTGCTCCTGCTGCGAATCGGGGCGGCCATCGCAAGCACAGCCCGCGACCGAGTCGTCCGCCGTCAATGCAGGATCGCGAAGGTTATCCAAATCAGGAGTCGGCGTCAGATGCGCCGCCATCCAACCGACCGAAGTGGGGGCAAAACCGGGGACCGAACAGATCATTCAGCCCCGCGGGGCGGCCTACTACAGGGCGGCCCTCAAGTGGACGGCCGACAACTGGAAGGCCAAAGTGGAGCGGGAAGGGCGCGGCTGGTCCTGATGGCGGAGGCAGATTTGGGGGACCACGAGGCGATTCGCGAACGGATCGGCCTAGTCACGGCGGCGGGCAGAGGCCGCCGCGGTCTGGTCCCGGCAATAGATTTGGCAGGCCACGAGGCGATTCGCGAACGGATCGGCCTAGTCACGGCGGCGGGCAGAGGCCGCCGCGGTCTGGTCCGGGCAATAGATTTGGCAGGCCGCGAGGCGATTCGAGAACGGATCGGCCGAGTCACGGCGGCGCGCAGGGGCCCCCGCGGTCTGGTCCGGGAAATAGATTTGGGGGGCCGCGTGGCGGATCGAAGCCGGGCCGGCCCGGAAGTCCGCACAAAGGCCGGGGTGGGAACAAACCGTTCCGTCCAAATCGTGATACGGGCCCCCGCTAAAATTATTGGAGCGACGCAGAAATTTGCCATGACTATATCGGTGCCGAATAATTTTGCCAGTGACGGTGACGTCATTGGGGACATTCTGAAAAATTACAAAACTATCGTCGTGGTGGGGCTTTCTTCCAATCCCAGGCGTCCAAGTTTCAGCGTGACTCAATATATGCAGTCTGCCGGGTACCGCATCATCCCTGTCAATCCGAATGAGACGGAAGTGCTGGGCGAAAAATGTTATGCGCGGCTCGAAGATATTCCGAAGAGTGAAAAACTTGAGATCGTGGATATTTTCCGCCGCTCGGAATATGTGCCGGCCATCGTGGAGAGCGCCATAGCGGTGGAGGCAAAAGTGGTGTGGATGCAGCAGGGAATTACGAATCCTGGGGCCGCCGCAAAAGCGCGCGATGCCGGCCTGATCGCCATTGAAGACGCGTGCATTCTAATTGAGCACCGCCTGCGGCGATAGCAGAGGCTATTTAACGGTTAGAGGGAACACGAACAGATTGTGTTTGCCGGGCGCAATCACGCCAAGCAATTTGCCGTCCTCAGAAATAGAAAAATCCCGGAAGGTCACGGCGCGCAGAATCGGCTGTGGGGTGGGCTCGGCCACTTTGATTTCCGCGCCGGCGGCGAATTCAGTTGTTTCGGGAAGGTCAATCCACACGAGCTCGGCAGTTTTCTTTTCGACAGCGCGTTTCAGCAAGATTCTATTTTCGTCCGGGGACCAGTGAAAAACGCCCAGGCCCACCCGGACGCGGGCGACGCGATGGACGGCTGTTAAGTCCCGAATCTCCAGAACTTCTTTATCGATGTAGTAGGCTGCTTTTTTACCGCTGGGCGAAACGGAAAGCCCGCCGGCGAAGTCCTGAATGGTGGCTAGCTCGGTGTCGTCCTGCGAAAGCAAATCGAGGCGTTGAAGCCGGGGCGGACCGGTCTGCGAGCGGTCCTGCTCGACGCCGATAGCCACGTTGGTGTGGCGAATCTCGTCGACGTCCAGAAAAGTGCGGCCTTCGAATGCCGCTCCGGCCGGTCCAGTCTTCAGGTTGGTGTAGTGAAACGAAAACAGGGCGCGGGGCTTCACCGCTTCCGTCAAATACACGACAGTCACGTTGTCCTTCAGCCAGAAAGCGTCCGCTGAGTCACGTATTACATTTTCCCCGCCGTTGATGCGCACTTCTTTGCCATTCTCATCGAGCGCCACGGTCATGAACGAATCCTGAGTTTTCCCGCTTTCGTCGATGAGTGAGGTTACAAAAAGCCGCGCCAGAATCAGATGGCCGTCAGGCGACCAGCGGAAGGAATCCACCGCGTAGCTGAACGGTTTATCACCGACTTTGAATTTTTCTCCCAGCAAAAGGCGCTTCTTTTTCCCGTTGGTTTCCTGCAGCCAGATGTCGTCGTGCTGCAAGTCGTACAATTTTGTTTTCATGTTGCGGCGCACGGAGTACACGATGCGCCCGTCGGGAGCGAAGGCGAAGGCGGTAATGTCCTCGTCGATGGTTTGCAGAGGTTTTTCGAAGTCCACCACCTGGGCGCTGGCACGCGGAACCTGGCAGCAGCCAAAAACCACACACACGAAAGCGCACAGGCTGCGAAGCCAACGAAAACGGCTGCGCGAACACAGACAAATCATGAATTGTCTCTGGAGTTCACTACGAATTGAATGTTGTCACCATAGTTGGAGAGTTAAGAATATTTGCTCGGCTCACGGCACGCAATATCAATCCGACGGCGCGGCCTTTACCTTCAGCTTGCGAATGTCGTCCAACCGCTGGCGCAACCGCGCTTCGAATCCCTGATCCGTGGGCTTGTAATATGTTCGTCCCGCGAGATTGTCCGGAAGGCAGGTCATGTCGGTAACCTTCTCGTCAAAGTTGTGCGCGTATTTATAGCCTTGGCCGTAGCCGACATTTTTCATCAGCCCGGTGACGGCATTGCGGAGATGAAGCGGCACGGGATCGGCTTCCGTTTTTGCCACGTCTTCCATCACTGCTCCGTGCGCGGTGTAGAGGGCGTTTGATTTCGGCGCGAGCGACAAATAAACCGCCGCCTGGGCCAACGCGAGATGCCCTTCAGGAGCGCCAAGAAAATCGAAGGCTTCTTTTGCCGCGAGTGTGACGGCGAGGGCGCCGGGTTCCGCCAAGCCGATGTCTTCGCTGGCCATGCGCACGAGGCGGCGCGCCAGATACAGCGCGTCTTCTCCGGATTCGAGCATGCGCGCCAGCCAGTATAAAGCGGCGTCGGGGTCGGAATTGCGGACGGATTTGTGCAGTGCGGAGATTAAATTGAAATGTTCTTCGCCGGATTTGTCGTAGCGCAGGAATTTGCGCTGCAAAATATCTTCCAGCAGCAGATTGGTGATCGACAGCACGCCACGGCGATCCCGGATGGCGCTGCGGGCCGCGAGTTCTAGGGTGTTGTATGCGGAACGAGCATCGCCATTGGCGAAGGAAGCGATGCGCATGAGCACTTCGTCGCTGGCTTCCATCTGTTCGTTGCCCAGGCCGTGCTCTTTGTCGAGGAGCGCCCGGCGAAGAAGCTCTGCGATCAGCGGGGTAGGAAGTGAGGCCAGGATATAGACCTTGGTACGGCTGAGGAGCGGGGAGATTACTTCGAAGGAAGGATTTTCAGTGGTGGCGCCGATGAAAGTTATGTGTCCGGCTTCGACGTAGGGCAGGAAGGCATCCTGCTGAGCTTTGTTGAAGCGGTGCACTTCGTCCACGAAAACGATGGTGCGGTGGCCGGAGCGTGATTTTCTTTCCGCCACGGCCATGACTTCTTTAATTTCTTTTATTCCTGCGAGCACCGCGCTGAAGGAAACAAATTCCGAACTGGTGAGGCGGGCGATCAATCGCGCCAGCGTGGTTTTGCCACAGCCGGGTGGGCCCCACAGCAGCATAGAACCAATGTCGTCGTTTTCGATCTGGGTGCGCAACGGTTTGCCCGGGCCAAGAAGTTTTTCCTGACCGATGAAGTCATCGAGGGTGCGCGGACGCATGCGTTCCGCGAGCGGCTGGTGGGCTGAGGGCACGTCCGATTCGAGCGCGTTGCCGCCGGGCCCCAGCGGGATGTTGTTGAATAAGCTCACGGCTCTTGGATGTTGCGCGTGCGCGGGGAGTTGCGCTGGCGGGCCGCTTCATAAAAGAGAACGGCGGCAGCGGCGGCGGCGTTGAGTGATTCCACTCCGCTGGCCATGGGTATGCGAATACGTGCATCGGCGCTGCGTTCCACTTCGATCGGAAGGCCGGCACCTTCATTTCCGACCAGGAGTGCTGATGGTTTGCACCAGTCCACTTCCCACGGAGCAAGCAGAGGCTGCTCGCCGGATTCAGGTTCGTGCACGCTGGACGCGAGGGTTCGGAAACCGGCAACTTTCAGTTGCGTCATTAATATAGGCAACGGCGTGCCCGAGAGAATTGCCAGATGCAGAGCTGCTCCAGCGGAGGCGCGCAAAGCTTTCGGCGAATATGGATTGGCGGTGCCACTTTGTCCCGAGGCGGAAATCGCGGCACCCGTGGCACCGAACGCCGCGGCGGTTCGCAAAATCGTGCCGACATTTCCGGGGTCCTGCACTCCTGCCAGCACTACAACTAGCGGCGAACAAACGTCGGCGGAGGCGCGGAGTAAATCGTCGAAGGTAGTGACGTGCGGCTCGACCAGAGCGGCGACTCCTTGGGGATGCTCGGTGTCCGCCAAGCCTTCGAACAATCTGTCGGTGGTGCGCAAAACAGGGAAAGCGATTTCCGGACGGGCGATGAAGGGCGCCAGTCTTTCGCGGAAGCGTTCGCCAGTTTCGCTGAAGAGAACTGCTTCGATGCGGCAGCCGGATCGCAGCGCTTCTTCCACGAGGCGCACACCTTCGACGCCGACAAATCCTGACTCCGTGGCGATGCCGCCGCGCAAGGCCATGCGGAATTGTTTGAGCCAACGGTTATCGCGGCTGGTGAGTACGGCGGCGGATGCGCGCGGCGTTCGAGTACTTCGAGCGGTTTCCGGGGGCGTGCCCATGGCCCGAAAGCGTAGCACCGTTCGGCGGGGGAGCGCACGCGGCAGCGCGCACCGCCTGCCTCAAGAAATGTGGCCGGGACCGCGTGGCGCACCAATTTGTTTCCAGAGTTTTTCCCAATTCCAGATGCCGTCGGCGACAGAGTGGGGATAAGTAAATCCCAGTTGATGAGCGAGCATGCAGACCTGGCCGCGATGATGGGCTTCGTGCATGAGCATGTAGCACAGCATTTCCGGGCCGACGGGCCACACTGGAGCCCAGCCGTCGCGATGAAATTTCTGGATGCGCCCGTCATTTTTGCCAAGAGTTTTACCAACGGCATCGTACGCGCCGAACGCTTCAGCGAGCATGGCGCCGCAGCGGGCGGCGCTTTCGGCCAGGGCTTTGCCAGCTTGCTGCCGGGTGCAGCGCGCGCGGTGGAGTTGTGCGGGGACTTTCAGATGCGGAGCGGTGAGGCGGATCCACTTGGTGCGGACGTTGTGCATGTGGGTAAAAATGGCGGCGATGCTGCGGGTCTTGCCGGGGGGTTGGGCGAGCCAAGCGGCGGGGGCGAGATGCTCGATGAGCATCTGGTTCATGAGATCGTTGGCGGCAAAAATCTGGGGTGCCGATTGGCCGATTGGAGTCAGACGTTTCTGTGGGCGCGTGCGCATGGCTCCTCGCTGTTTAACGGATGCTATTAGAAATTTTCGACGAGCCAGGCGTTGCATTCCGTGGTTGGGGCCGGAATGGCGACGTATTTTCCATTGCGAGAGGGAATGGCCCAGGAGGCGGTGAAGTTTTTCACGCGCCAGAGTTGGGTGGCGGTTCCAGCCAGGTCCACAAAGAGGAGCGTTGCGGCGCGGCCGGTGGGATTACTGGAGACAAAAAGACCGCTGCCGTTGACGGCCCAATCTATGGACATGAAATTGTTCCAGTCTTTGACCTCGATTACGCGAGCCGACTGCCGAGCCTGAGGGGCGGCGGGGCCTGCTTCGGAAGGCAGGCCTGCTCCGACAGGTAAACCGGACAACGAAAGCAAGTGAATCTGGCCGCGGGCGGCGTTAGTTTCGGTGAAGGCGATTTGATTTCCATCGGAAGAAAGACACCAGTTATAGCCGCCGGGCACTTCGGCAAGAGTCAAAAGTTTGCGAAGGCTGCCGTTGGCAATGTCGAAAGCGGAAAAAACGAATTCGCCGGGCAGGGCCTGGCTAAGGATGCAAACGGCGGCGGGGGCACGGGCGCACTGGAAATTGATGATATTGGAAGCCCGGAGCACTTCCTGTGAAGAACCTCCCTGGACGGGGGCACGCATGAGGCGAACGATCTGTGAACCACTTTGCACCTCTGCGCGGCGCGCTCCGCCGATGTCGCGATAATCCAAAGACTGAAGGTAGAGGATCTGGGAGCCGTCGGGATTGAGGCGCGCAATGGGTTTTTGCTCCGGACTGGAGACCAGCATTTCGGCGGAACTGGCATCCAGACGCTGGCGAAAAATATTGAAGATATTGGTGGAGTTGGTGCGGTTAGAAGTGAAGAGGACCGAAGAATCGTCGGCGGTCCAGTCGAAAGGCAGATCGTCGGCGTCATCCAGCGTGAGACGGCGGGGCGTACCCAGGCGCGGGCCTTTGGCGAAAAATTCGGCTACGTATACGTCCAGTTGGGGCTTGAAGCGGGTGAAGACAAGTTTTTTGCCGTCGGTGGTGACGCTGGGCAGGCTGACAAAATCATCGCCGGTGGTAACGCGGACGGGAGAGCTGGCGGGGCGGCCGGTGCGAAGGTCAATCTGGACAGCCCAAAAATTTGAGGTGCTCTGGCTGGGCGGAGGCTCGGCGAGAGCATAAAGCAAGCGGCCGTCGGCTAGCCACGCCAGTCCCCACTCAAGTTGGAGTTGAGGTAGAACTTCAGTGCTGGTGGCGCGCTGCAGGTTGAAAAGTTCGATCCAGCCTTCAAAACTGTAGGCACCATAACGATATTTATCGTACGCGATCCATCGGCCATCGGGGGACCATGTGGGGGAAGAAAATACCGTGCCGTCGGAAGAACGAGAAATGATTTTGCGCGGCTCGCTGCCGTCGGCGCGCATGAGCCAAAGTTCCTGGCCGGTGTCGCCGTAACTGGCGGCTTTGAGGAAGGCGATCTGCGAGCTATCAGAGGAGACGGCGGCGGCCCAACCTTCCTCAGAGAGCTGGCGCGGGGCTCCGCCAACAATGGGCAACACCCACAAACCCATTTTGGAAGTCGGGGACAGTTGCCAGGAAAGCAGCAAACGAGTGCTATCGGGAAACCAGCTCAGATACTGGACGTCGTTGTCCTTGGGCAGGAGCTGATGGACTTCGCCGGTGGAGACCAGACGCAAAAACGTGCCGGTGGTGTCGGCATAAGCGAGGTATTTTCCGTCAGGAGAAATGGCGGAAACGGAGATGGGATTCTCGGTGGGATTGGAGGTCAGGCGTTTGGCAGTGGTCGCGGGGGCAAGCGCCTTTGTGGCAGTTGCGCGGTGCAGTGCAAGCCAGGCTATCGCCGAGGCGGCGAGCAGCAGGACGACCAAGAGTGCGGCTGCGGTGCGCCAATGGATGGGAGCCGGGGCCGCAGTGGTGGACGGAGATGACGTCGCGACGGTTCCGGACGAAGTGTCGCGTTGTAGACGCTTGAGGTCGGCCCTGAGTTCGGTAGCGGACTGGCAACGGGTGTCGCGATCCTTTTCGAGGGCCTTGTTGATGATTTCTTCGAGGCGGGGAGGGATTTTGGAATTCAAGCGCGAGGCGGGGACTGGAGTGCGATTGAGAATGGCTTCGAAAATTACGCCGGAAGTTTCGCCGCGGAAGGGCAGCATGCCGGTACACATTTCATAAAGGACCGCGCCGAAGGAGAAGAGATCGGTGCGGGCGTCGAGATCTTTTCCGCGAACCTGCTCGGGGCTCATGTAGGCGATGGTGCCGATAGCGGTGCCGGGACTGGTGAGATTGGCTTCGAGGGTGGCGGTGGGAGCGGAAGTGGCGCTACTGAACTCCGTGGTGACGAGTTTGGCCAGGCCGAAGTCGAGGACTTTGGCCTGACCTTGCGGCGTGACGAAAATATTGGCGGGCTTGATGTCACGGTGGACGATGCCTTTGGCATGGGCGGCGTCAAGAGCAGCCGCGATTTGAATGCCCAGGTCGAGGATAGACTCGATTTCGAGGGGCTTTTCGGCGATCAGGTGCTTTAGCGTTTCTCCTTCGAGAAATTCCATGGCGATGAAGGCGCGATTTTCGCTCTCGTCAATTTCGTAGATGGTGCAAATGTTGGGATGGTTTAGAGCGGAAGCCGAGCGGGCTTCGCGGCGGAAACGCTCAAGTGTCTGGGGATCGTGGGCCACATTTTCGGGCAGGAATTTCAGCGCGACGAAGCGGCCCAGGCGGGTGTCTTCGGCCTTGTAAACGACGCCCATACCGCCACCGCCTAGTAATTCGGTGATGCGATAGTGAGAGATGGTCTGGCCGATCATGGGCGGGAGAGCACATGTTAGGAGCGAGGTCGCGGCAAGTCAATTGTGAGGTTGGAAATAAGAGATGGGGCGTTTCGACGTAACTTGAGACGCGGCAGGGAAGTTTAGAAAGGGTTGGTGGACGAGACCGGGGTCGAACCGGCGACCTCATCGTTGCGAACGATGCGCTCTCCCAACTGAGCTACTCGCCCACGAGTAGTGAATAAATTTTAACACGGGTTGGTGCTGGAGGTTCGAGGTTTGAGATTTGAGGTTCGATGAGTGGCTGAGGCCGGCGTGGTGCCGACCTCGGCCAAATTACGAGATACGGGTGCTGCAAAACGTGACGAACCAGGACGGCTAGTCCTTTTTGTCTTGTTTGTCGAGGTGATAGCCGGCTTTGTTGGCTTCGTCTTCGGTCATGTATTTGCCTTCTTTGGTGCGGCCGTACCAGCGGTCGCCCTCTTTGTGGTAGACGCCGGATTTGGTGTTGACCCAGACTTTTCCGTTGCCGCCGCCGGCAGCTTGCGTGGCCTGCGGTTCAGGAGCGGATTTTTTGGCGGACTTGGTAGGCTCAGACGCCGGCTTCGATTCAGCCGCCGGTGTCGAGGCTGGTGCAGCCTTCTTCGAGGGTGTCGCGGGGGTGCTGGCCGGCGCGGCAGCAGACGCTGAACCGGTGGTCACCATCGGAGTGATCTTCTTGATGGTTCTCTCTGGAACACTGGCTTTGGACAGCTCGGACGCCGAAGAATAGGGCCGGTTGGCAATAATCTTCTTTGCCAGCGCCGGACCGATGCCGGGGAGATCCACGAGCTCCTGTTCCGACGCGGTGTTCAGGTCTACCGGATTGCTGGCACTGGGCTCCGCCTTTGTTTCGGTCTTCGGAGCTTTCTTCGGCTTCGCTTGCGCTGCGAAAACGGGCGGGGCCGACATTGCGAAGAGCATAGCTGCGCAACCTAGCACCAGCGCGGTTTTCCTGCTTACCATTTTGAGTAGACGCATATGATTTTTCCCTTTCGAAGTAACGATTCCGTGCGAAGCGTAATTCTGGACGTTGAAGCCACCGTCCAGATTCTTTGCATGGTGCAGAGAATCTGGACGGCGTTTTTTGCGATTTATTATCCCTGGGTGTGCTGGGCGACTTTGGCGAGCGCGATGGAAAGTGCTGCGCCGCCTAGAGTCTTCACGAGCGTGGGATGCTGCGCGTAGAAGTTGCTGAGAGAGTCCACGATCGAAGGGGAACTCTTCTCGGCGTGATTGGCCATTTGTTGCACGACCTCGGGGGGAATCTGTTGGGCCTGCTCGGGCGTCAGCTGCGTGTTGCCCGCCAGCATTCCCGACAAACCACCCAGCCCTGCGCTGGAAAGGATTTGTGTGAGAGCCGCGGGATTCAGAGAGCCGAGAAGCTGATTGAGCAGGCCTGCTTTCTGTTCACCGTTGGATTGGCCGAACATGGAAGAAACCATTTCTCCCAGCGCCGGGGTTTTGTCGGAGCGCATGGCGGCGGCGATACCATCCGCGAGCGTGCCGGACGGAACGGCCTTGGCGACTTCATCGTAGTGCGCGTTCACGTCGGGGGCAGTTTGCGTGCCGGCAGCGGCTCCGCCGGAGGTGTATTGCTTCAAGATATTTCCTACCTGATTCATCCAACCCATATTTGTTTCTCCTTTTTTGAAATTGAACTCGGTTTACTTTGAGCCTGCGGGTAGAGCTGACGCGTTTTATGGGATGTTCAGTTCCATGCCGGGCTTGATTTTGTCGGGGTCGGAGAGCTGGTCTTTGTTGGCTTCAAAAATCTTCATGTACTGGTTGGCGTTGCCGTAGAAGTGCTGGCTGATCTTCGAGAGGCTGTCGCCGCCGACTACGGTGTACTTGCGTCCCGCGCCGCTTGCTGAAGCGCCCGCTGCCGCTGCGGCAGCTGCCGGAGCCTGAATGTCGGCGATGAGGTCGGAGGAGTAGTTGGCGTCCACGAGCTTGATCTGGTTCCAGATGGCGTCCTTGACGCTTTGTGAAGGGGCCATGCCGCGGATCAGAAGCTTGTTACCTTCGATGTTGAGATTGTTGAGTTGCACGTTCTGGGCCTGCATTGCGTTTAGAACTGACTGATATTTCAACTTTAATTGCGCGAGAAGGTCTGCTGACATGTAAGGCTCCTTAGATGAAATAAATGTTAGAAATCGAACTACGACTTTTGCCGGATCGGGCCAGGGAAGAACGGCAATTCACCGATTCGAGTCTAAGCTTCGGGCGGCACATTGTCCGGAGCGTCATAACTCGCTGCGAGAGGCGCCGTGGGCAGGGCACGAATCGCGCAGAGGCATGAGCATACTCCCAATTTGACGTGAGCAGTGGTAGTTTTCGCGGGAGACCGGCCTGAGTCGTAGTGCAGCACTACGTCCTGAAACGCAAATAAGAGTCAGAGAAAAATTGCGAGGGCTGAGCACTCGCCGTATCGCCACATCGGCCATAAAGTTATGATATTCCGCTATGGAGCAGACGACATATTTATTCATCGACGGAGGCTACCTACAAGAGATCTATAGCTCTGCGATAAAGGCTGTCTTCGGAGTTGCCGGCGAGCTAGCTGTGTGGAATATCGTAGACCACATCCGGCCATTTAGAACTTACTACTATGATTGTCTGGATGACACGAGGAAAGACGGGGAAACTCCGGTAGCCTTTGAGCAACGCCTCAAATCGCAAGAATCGTACTCCTCCGCGATCGGCTCTCTTCCGGGGGTTCACGTTAGATTAGGTACGGTAACAGGACGGAGACGAAGACAGAAAGAGATCGATGTGCTACTGGCTGTGGATATGCTCACCCACGGATTTAACAGAAATATGACCCGGGCTGCACTTCTCGCTGGCGATCTTGACTTCCGCCCAGTCGTTGATGCCCTCGTCAGAGCGGGTGTCTTCGTTGAGGTGTGGTATGAGAAGAAAAGCGCATCCAAAGACCTGTGCTGGGCTGCGGATCAGGGCCGGCCGATCAACTGGAAGATGCTGTACGACTGGAGTTCGGAAGGTTTCAGGGCGTCCCATCAACTCCCCGTCGATATTTCTAACGCATCTAGCGAGTTCCTCATGGCATACCAGGTTGGGTGTGGCTCTTCGCAAGGTCAGAACGTTGAGTTGTTGGCGGTCGCAGCAGGCGGTCCTTTCATTTTGTTTGCAGCATCGCCGGGCGGGAACAACAGGTGGCTCAGACATACGGATAAGCAGGTGCTGGAAAGGTACTTTTCCACCCTACATGGACCAATTATTTGGAAGGTGATGCGAGACGGACAAGGTTAACATTGGGAACGAGAGCGGACATTTTTTCGGACTTCAGAGGTTCACTTTCATGTTGAAGGGTGGGCGGTATGGACCCTGCAGCGATGGAGACCACACAAAATTTGATAGAGGATACGTATGGGAGCCGTTTATTCAGGACATGCATAGATGCCAGAGCAATCTCCACACCGGGCTAAGTACCGCGGAGTTGTTAGCGAAACTTCCAAAAGCCGAAATGCATAGTTTTGAATGGCCGTTCATCATGTCGTTCGATGCCGGCGGGAAGGTGCTAGAGCGAGAAGAGAACCAGGATTTATTTCGACAGTGGGTGTTATTGAAGGCGTTCGGAGATCTTCACAAGTGCCTCCGCTCAGCTATGGAAAGACTGTATGTGGTCAAAACCATCTGTGCAGAATTGACGAGTGATCCTAACCTTAATGTGGTGCGCCGGGAGCGACTGCTGCGTCGGACAGCTAGCCATCTCGCCTTAACGAAGCTGTTTGTAGGTAAAGGGACGGAACTAAAATTCCAGCAGTACTTGCAATCATTCAATCTCGCACGAAATTGCTTGGAACACACCGATGGGATTGTGACTGTCGAGCACTGCAATAATGCCGCCAAAGACAAACTTTTAATCTACGGGATTAGATTTGGGGTGGTTGTAAAGCGGGACGACATTGAATCAATTCATAAGTTAGATGAACCCATCCCTCCGGGTGCCAAAACTCGTCTGGGAGCTGAGCCCTCAAAAATTGAGTTCGATATCGGTCAGCAAATCAGACTATCGATGGAGGATTTCAGTGATGTTTTGAACGGATGCCTCCTCACTGGACTAGATATATTGATGCAAATACCAGCGTGAACAGGCTTCCTCTTACCCGTGTCAAGCCAAGACAGAGAAGCTTAAGACGCCGTTTTTGATTAGCTTGATTACGTCAAATCAGCTGATACACCGTGATTAGGGTTGGTCGATGGGGGGGCCGGTGCGTTGGGCTACTATTTTTCTGGCGTTTTGGTAGAGGGCGCGGGCCTGGGGGATGCTGTCTACCGCTTTTTGGACCTGGGGGTCGGCTTCGAGTAGGACTTTGAAACCTTCTTGCTGGCCGAAGGCGGACATAAAGATTTCCTGTTTGATTTTGCGCTTGATCCAGTCCTGATTTTCGGCCATTTCGGGCTCGGTGTAGTGGACGTTGTGCTTGGTCAAGTAGTCGCGGAAATTCTTCATCATGGCGTCGTCCACTTCCATCTCTTTGGAGATGGTGGGTTTGGTGCCGAGGTAGTAGCGGGTGAAGCCGCCTACGCCTGTTTCCGCGGGGAAGAACACGTCGGCGCGGAAGAGCGCTTCTTCAAACTTGTTGAGCTTGGCGGCGGGCACGACGATGTCGGGAGTGATGCCGCCGCCCCCCGTTACCTGGCGGCCGCTGTCGGTGAGCTTTATCTCCGTGGGATGCTCGGGAACTTTGCGCTCGTAGTGATACTGATACAAAGAAATTTTGCTGTAGTCGCGCTGAATGAGGCGGCCGCTGGGAGTGTAGTAGCGCGCGGTGGTGAGCGCGAGGCCGGTATTTTCGGCGAGAGGAGTTACGGTCTGGACCAGTCCCTTGCCGAAAGTGGTTTCGCCGACGATCAGGCCGCGGTCGTGATCCTGCACGGCGCCGGAAACAATTTCGGTGGCGCTGGCGGAATTATTGTTCACCAGAATAACGAGCGGAACGGTAACGCCCTGGTTGCCGCGCACGGCGTAATAGCGGCGCTCGGGAGAAGTGCGGCCGTGGTGCGAAACGATGAGCTGATTTTTGTCGAGGAACATGTCGCCGACAGCGACAGCTTCATTGAGGAGGCCGCCGGGGTTGCCGCGCATGTCGAAGATGAGGCCATCGAGCTGCGAGGCGTTTAATTTTTTGAGGCCTTCGGCGATTTCGCGGTCGGTGGTTTCGTTGAAACCGGAGAGGCGAATGTAGCCGATGCCGGGCTTGAGCAGGAAAGCGATGTCTACCGAGTGGCGGGGAATTTCATCGCGCGTAACGGTGAAGACCAGCGGTTCAGTGTAGCCTTCGCGAGCTACCGTTATTTTTACGATGGTGCCCTTGGGGCCCTTGAGGAGGTCAGCGACTTCGCTGGTGGTGAGGCCGTCGGTGCCCTTTTCGTCCACGCGCATGATGACGTCGCCGGGGCGGAGGCCTGCGTTATAGGCAGGGGCGCCTACATAAGGCGCCATGACTACCGTATGATTTTCGCGGGGGGCGACGACCATGCCGACGCCGTAATATTTGCCGCGCTGATCTTCTCTAAGTAATGCGAACTGCTTGGCATCAAAGAAATTGGAGTGCGGATCGAGCATGCGCAGCATGCCGGGAATGGCGCCCTGGTAGACGGCTTTGTCCACATCTACGGGTTCAGCGTAATTGTTCTGCACCACGTCCAAGACGCGGGTAAAATCATGCACCGCGCTTTGATAATCATCCGAGGTGGAGGTGGTGGCGCGAACGTTGGGCCCGTAAACGGCTCCAAGGACGGCACATAACAGGAGTACGGTGACGACAAGCACCAGGCCACGAAACTGTGATTTCATGCAGACCTCGGGAAAGCGGGCATCCAGAAATTATAGCACAGCGTATTCTTAGGGTTGGACGCGGGGAGCGCGCGTTTGACAGTGTGAAACACCGTTCTCTATGATGCCAACAGCCGCGAAAATGGCTACCTGTAACCTATGCTGAGCATTCCCCACATGCTGGTGGTGTTTGTGATTGTGCTGGTGGTGTTCGGGCCGCAAAAGCTGCCGGAGCTGGCGCGGAGCCTGGGGAAAATGCTGGCGGAGTTCCGCAAGGCTTCCACGGACTTCAAGAGCGCGTTTGAAGAAGAGATGAAGGATCTGGAGCGGCAGGCGCGGGAAGTGGAGCGGAAGAAGGCGGCGGATGCGGCGGCCAAGGCTGCGGATGAGGCTCCGGTGCAGGCGGCTACCTTTGCTACACCAGCGGGGACAGAGACACCGGCGATTGAGGAAAATGTTGGCGCTTTGGGCGGGGCCGTGGGGTCGGGCAAGATTGAGGCGGTGAATCACGCTACGGCGGATCCGTTTGGGGAACCGATCGATGCGCGTGTGACCGAAGGGACGGCGGGGGACTTGACGGTGACGCCGGTGGCGGAAGCGGTAGCGCGGACGGGTACTTTGAATTTCGAGACGCAGGCGAAGGACACGGATTTGGGCCACGCGGGTGCGACGGAAGCGGACGGCGCTTTGCATAATAGCGACGATGGGAATTCGAACAATGGAAATGTAAAGAGCGGCGAAAATGCCGTGCGTGCCTCAGACCTCCCTCATGATCAGCAACCTGCCTGACGCAACTATGTTGCCGCCTGCGGCGCCTGGTCCCGCGCCGGACAACGAGCCCGGCGGGCAGATGACATTTTTTGAGCATTTGATTGAGCTGCGTAAGCGGATCATCACTTCGCTTATTTCCGTGGGAATTGGCGCGGGCGTGGGCTGGTTTGTGGCGCCGTATTTTATTTCGTGGCTGACGAGGCCGATGCTGAAGGCGCTGGGTGACCAGCATTTGACGCAGCAGCTGGTGTACACGAATCCCACCGGATATTTAAATTTGTTGATTACGCTGTCGATTTACCTGGGGCTGGTGCTGGCGTCGCCGATTGTGCTTTACCAGTTCTGGCTGTTTGTGGCGCCGGCTCTGTACAAGCACGAGCGAAGTGCCACGACGGGATTTCTGGTGTCCACGGTGTTTTTGTTTCTGGCGGGGATTGGATTCGGATATTTCATGATGCTGCCGAAGGTGCTGAAGTTTCTGATCAGCTTCCAGGGGCCGGTGGTGCCGCTGATCAGCATCAATGAATATTTCGATTTGACGCTGATGGTGCTACTGGGTGCGGGAGTAATTTTTGAGCTGCCGATACTGATTTTTTTCATGACGTTGTTCGGTATTGTGACGCCGAAGTTTTTGTTTGTGAATTCCAAGTACGCCATTCTGGTGATTGCGGTGCTGGCGGCGATTGTGACGCCGACGCCGGATGCGTTGACGATGCTGATTGTGATGGCGCCCATGATTCTGTTGTATTTTGCAGGCGTCGGCGTTTCGGCGCTGGTGGTGGGACGAAGGAATAAACGGTTGGCGGTTGCCGCTGAGGTTAGTTGAGTGAATTCGATTATGCGAGATGACGGTGGCCGGCTGATAGCTGGTGGCGGAAAGTTTATGCGGCAAGTGATTTTGTGCGCCTGCGTGGGACTCCTTGGTCTGTCCGGATGTAAAGCGAAGGGTGACGAGGTTCACGGTACGGCGAAAGCTGCGGAGACGAGTAAGCCTGCGCTGACTCCTGCGGAGCAGTCGGGAATGGATTTGGCTCCCGCGCCGGATAAGACCGGAGGGTTTGACGGGAAGTTGGCGTTTCAGCATGTGGCGAAGCAGGTGGCATTTGGGCCTCGGCCGTCGGGTTCAGCGGCGATTGCGCAGACGCAGGAATATATTCTGGCGCAGCTGAAAAGTTTTGGGTGCGCGACGGAAGTGGATGACTTCAGCGCGGACACCCCGGTGGGGCGGCTGGCGATGAAAAATATCGTGGCCAAGATTCCGGGCGAGCAGCCGTCGATCATTATGCTGGCTACGCACTACGATACTTTGCTGCGAAACGACATTACGTTTGTGGGCGCGGATGATGCCGGGTCTTCTACCGGCGTGATGCTGGAGATGGCGCGGCTGCTGTGTCCCACGCGCGGTAAGTATGCGGTGTGGATCGCGTTTTTCGATGGCGAAGAAGCGATGAAGGCGTGGAGCGAGACGGACAGCCGTTACGGGAGCCGGCAGATGGCGGCGAAGTTGGCGGCCAGTGGAGATATTTCCAGGATCAAGGCGTTTTTGCTTGCCGATCTGGTGGGGAGCCGGGAACTGCATTTTATGCGTGACCCGACGACGAAATCGCTTACGGATCTGGTGTGGAAGACGGCGGGTAAGCTTGGATACAGTGAACATTTTCTGGAACAGTCGGCGGCGATGGAGGACGATCACAATTCGTTTGCTAAAAGAAAAGTGCCGGTGGTGGATGTGATTGATCTGGACCGCGAAGGGGATGTGATTTTCTGGCACACCGCGGAGGATACGCTAGATAAGATCAGCGGGAAGAGCCTGGCGATCACCGGGCATGTTTTTTTGGAGAGCGTGAAGGAATTGCAGAAGTAGAGTGGCACGTTTGTTTTGACGAGTGGCGAACCAATTGTGCGCTTCGATTTGTGAGTTTTGATGGTCCCACCTTAAAAGTCCCACCCTGCAAAAACCTTAGGATGGGGCACCCTCCGAGGGCTTTTGGTTTCCTTATCACAATCTTTCGTGAAGGGCTTACATTTTGTTTGCGCATCGCGTGTCAAGTTTGTGGATAGCTGATATTGTTTTTCTGGCATGCAAATAAAAACCTTACGGGTGAAGGCGGCGGGCGGCGGCTACGCGTGTTTGTGCGGCGCAGGGGTGTTGCGCTACGCGGCGCGGGAGATTGCGGGGCTGGGAAAATTTTCGAGCGTGCAGGTGGTGTCTTCGCCGCGTGTGTGGCGTGCGGTGGGGAAAGGCGTGAAGCGCGGTTTGGCGCGAGATGGAGCGTCGAACCTGCATTTGTTTGATGATGGCGAGCCACAGAAAAATATGCGGTCGGTGGAGTCGTTGTGCCGGGCGCTGACCCGGGCAGGCGCGGACCGGCGTGCGCTGATTGTGGCGGTGGGCGGTGGAGTTGTAGGGGATGTGGCTGGGTACGTGGCAGCGAGCTATTTGCGCGGAGTGGCGCTGGTACACGTGCCCTCGACATTAGTGGCGCAGGTGGACAGTTCCATCGGCGGGAAGACCGGGGTGAATTTGCCGGAAGGTAAAAACCTGGTGGGAGCGTTTTATCCGCCGCGATTGGTGCTGATTGATTACCATTTGCTGCGTACTTTGCCGGAGCGGGAGTATCGCAGTGGATTAGCTGAAGTGATCAAGTACGGAGTGATCGCAGATAAGAAGTTGTTTGGGTATCTCGAAAAGAATATGAACAAGGTGCTGCGACGGGAAAGTGGGACGCTGGAATATTTAATTCCACGGTGCGCGCAGATCAAGGCATTGGTGGTGAGCCGCGATGAGCGCGAAGCCGGATTACGCGAGATTTTAAATTTTGGCCACACCTTCGGGCATGCGGTGGAGAGCGTAACCAGGTACAAGCGCTTCAAACATGGTGAGGCGGTGGCGTGGGGGATGATGTGCGCGGCACTGCTGGGGCATGAAATCGGAATGATGGCGGCGGACGAGGTGGCGCGGGTGGTGGCGTTGGTACGCCGCATGGGTCCTTTGCCGCCGTGGCCGCGGGTTGCGCCGCGGACTTTGATTGAAGCCATGCGCGCGGACAAGAAAACGCAGGCGGGGAACTTGCGGTTTGTGCTGGCAAGGAAAATCGGACGCGCGGAGTCTGTGGATGGCGTCCGCACGGATGCGGTTCAGAGCGTGCTGCGATTTGCTCCGTCGATTTTGGACGGCGCGGGGAGGTTCCATGAGTGAAATTTTAGCCGCTCCGGTGAAAGGGACGCAGCCGGAGGGGGCGCGGACGGAGGCGGAGGCTTCGCAGAAAGTTCGCGAAATGTTTACGCAGATCGCGCCAAGTTACGATCTGTTGAATCATGTTTTGTCGATGCAACTGGACCGGCTGTGGCGCGCGCGGGTGGCGCGGATCTTGTCGCCTATTTTGAAGCGCGGTGATGCTGTGGTGCTGGATTTATGCTGCGGGACCGGGGATCTGGCGTTAGCGATGTCGAGAGCGGATTCGGCACGGGTGATTGGCGCGGATTTTGCGCATCCCATGCTGGTGCAGGCGAACGGAAAGAGTGGCGGGAAGATTAAGTTTCTGGAGGCGGATGCTCTGCGATTGCCGTTTTCGGACCGCTCGTTTGATCTGGTGACGGCGGCGTTTGGATTCCGCAACCTGGCGAATTATGAGGATGGGCTGCGGGAGATGATGCGGGTTTTGAAGCCCGGGGGAACTCTGGCGATTCTGGAGTTTACCGAGCCGCCGGTCGGATTGGTTGGCGATTTGTACCGGTGGTATTTTCGGAGCGTTTTACCGCGGATTGGCGGAATGCTTTCGGGAGACCGCTCGGCTTATACGTACTTGCCGAAGTCGGTGGCGAGATTTTTTCGGCCGGGAGAGTTGGGTGAGCTGATGGCGACGGTGGGATTCACATCGGTGAGTTTTAGAGTTTGGACTATGGGGACAGTGGCGTTTCATAGGGGCGTTCGCTCGTAGGGGTTCGAAGTTTGGGACGCGAAGAGATGGATGTTTGCCCGCTGCCCGATACTGCAGGGCACTAGCTTGGTTGAACTGTTAAAAATGAACACGACGAGGCTTCGCGTGCGATCGAAGAGATATTCTTCTCTGCGCGAACCGACAACTTCGCACGAGCGAAGTTAAGGAAGAAGCGTCGGTTAGCTGCGCTCGGAATGACAGGTGGGGCTGTTCAGCGTGGTGCCGATACTCGGGCCGACCACTGCTTGGTAATTGCCCGCGTCACTTTGGCTGCTAGTCTTCGAGGCCGGCGGTCCGGAGCTTTGTGAGGAGGGTTTTGGGGGAGATGGAGAGTTTTTCGGCGGCGCGGGTTTTGTTCCAGGCGCATTCGCGGAGGGTGTTTTCGAGAAGAATTTTTTCGACGTGATTGGTAGCGCGGGTGGTGACTTCTTCGAAAGAGCCTTCCCAGTTGAAATTTTCGGGTAGCAGGCCTTCGGGCAGCTCAGCCACGTCGGGCTTGGCCGCGGGGAGTTGCAGGTCTTCGGCGAGGATGCTGACGCCGTCCGCGAGGATGACGGCGCGCTCGAGAGTGTTCTGCAATTCGCGGACGTTGCCGGGCCAGCGATAACGGAGCAGACGGTCGCGGGCATCGGCGGATAATTCCAGACCGGGCTTGGCGAATTCGCGACTGAACTTTTCCAGAAAATGATCGGCCAAAAGATTGATGTCGTTGCCGCGACAGCGCAGCGGTGGGATGGTGAGCGGGACGGCCGAAATGCGGAAGTACAAATCTTCGCGAAAAAGTTTTTCTTCAGCGAGCTTCTGAAGATTGCGGTTGGTGGCCACTACAATGCGGACATCCACATCAATGGATTGCGTACCGCCTACCCGTTCGAAGCGGCGTTCTTCGAGAACGCGCAAAAGTTTGGCCTGGATGGACATGGGCAGCTCGCCGATCTCATCGAGAAAGAGCGTGCCGTGATGGGCGAGATCCATTTTGCCCACCTTGCGCGCGCCTGCTCCGGTGAAGGCGCCGCGCTCGTGCCCGAAAAGTTCGTTTTCGACCAGGCCTTCGGGGATGGCGGCGCAATTCAGGGCGATGAAAGGTTTCTCGCGGCGGGGCGACAGGTGATGAATCGCGCGCGCGAATAATTCTTTTCCGGTGCCGCTCTCCCCGAGAAGGAGGACGGTGGAATCGGTGGCGCTGACTTTCTGGATTTGCTGGCTGACTTCGCGGATGGATGCGGCTTCGCCGAGGATACGCGGGAATCCGTAGCGGGAAGAATATTCCTCGCGAAGTATGAGGTTCTCGCGAAGAAGCTCCTGCTGGCGGGCAGCGCGTCCGACCAGCAATTTCAGGTGCTCGAGGTCCACGGGTTTCTGCAGAAAGTCGAAGGCTCCTTCCTTCATGGCGGTGACGGCTTCGTCCACCGATCCGTAAGCGGTGAGCAGCAGAACCGGAATGGTGGAATCGGCTTGCTTGGTTTCGCGCAGAACGTCGAGTCCGCTGGCGCCGGGCATTTTGAGATCGGTGATGACCAGCAGATAGCGGCGGGCGCGGACTTTCTGAATGGCCGAGGGTCCGTCGGGAGCTTCATCGACTTCATACCCGGCACGCTCAAGGGCTTTGCGCAGCATGGCGCGCAGCTCATTTTTGTCTTCAACCAGGAGGAGAGGTTCCATCTCATTTGTTTTTATCACGGAAAGCTGCGCATGCCTGTGGCTGCGCGTCGAGGTGTGCGGAGAAGTGCAGGTGCGTTTAAGGAACAGCCCAAGCAGGCCAGCGGGTGACCGGGCGAGGTAAACCCATTGCATGGTTACTCGCAAGTATCATGCGAATTCGCGAAAGCCCCCATATCAGTGGCAATGGTGCAACCTAGTTAAGTCGGGAAGCAGGATTGATAACGATGGAAGTGTCAGTAAGTGCCTCAGCGGCCCGGCGGAGGTACCAATGAGAGTATTTCACGCGCTGGTGAGGGTCTTGAGGCGTTGTTGGTGGAATATCACCGGTCCTCACGAAGAATAGATATCAACGATATCGCTCGCATCTCAAGTCGCCGCAAACCCGCCTGCCATAGTGGTTCACCCGCCTGCTAAGGAAAACGTTCAGCCCAAAAAAACCGCAGCTGAGTCTTTTAATATTTAAGGAAACTTTTGCCGGAATTATGCGTTCTGAGGGATGAGCCTTATGAATGCACACAGCTGTTGGCCAATGCTTCGCTACTTCTTAATCGCGGTGTGGGTGCTTGGGTATCTGAGCTGGACGCCGCTGGCGCACGGTCAGGACGCCGAGAAGGTTGTGGAGCAGTACGTAAAGGCAAGTGGCGGCGCGAAGGCGTTAGGAAGAATCAAGACGCTGACGCTGGAAGGGACGCTGACGGGCGAGGGCGGGAAGACGGGAACATTCACGCTGGATACCAAACTGCCGAACCGATATTACTCGGAGCTGGTGATCGGCGACAAAAATCTGATCGAGGCTTACAACGGAAAGTCGGCATGGCACAGGAATGCCGCCGGGGAAATCGCGACACTGGTGGGCGCGGAGGGCGTACAACTGGAAGCGGCGGCGCAATACAGCAATTCGCGGCTCATCCATCTGAAGAAAAATAAAATCGCGCTGGCGCTGGTGGGCCACGCCCAGGTTCGCGGCCGGGATACGCTGCAGGTGGAGGTGACGACCGCCACGCTGATAAAGCGACAGGTGTTTTTTGACGCTGAGACGCATCTCATCGCGAAAGAAGCGGCTACGGTTGGCGGTGTGGAGGAAGAAATTCTGTATGGCGACTGTCGCACCGTGGAAGGCGTCAAGATCGCGCACCAGGTTGAATTGCACCGGGGAAGCGAGAAGTACGAAATTACAATCGACCGGGCGTCCCTGAATGGAACCGTCGGGGAGCGAGTGTTTGATTTCCCCAAGAAGTCGCAGGTGCAGCTGCCGGACCTGAAGGCCCTGTTCAAGGAAATTGATGACAACCAGAAAGGCATCGACAAGATCAAGGAGAATTATACCGGCACGCGCACGGAAGAAGAGACGGAGTACGAGCACGACGGAAAGTTGAAGAAGCGGGAGGTGACGGAATACACGTTTTTTTATTTGAATGGGGAAGAAGTGTCCACGGTGGTGAAGAAAGACGGTAAGCCGCTGAGTGAGGAAGAACAGAAGAAGGAAAACGAGCGGACCCAGAAGCGCATCGAGGAATTACAGAAAAGGGAGGCCCGGAAAGAAGCAAAGGAGCAGAAGGCCGAAGAAGGCGGGGAGAAGAATGACGATGAACCGGGCATCGAGATTTTTTTGCGGGTGAGTCAGTTTGTGAACCCTCGGCGAGAACGGTTCCGCGGGCAAGACGTGCTGGTTTTTGATTTCGAGCCTAACCCGGAATACAAGGCGCGAAACCTGACCGAGAAAGTGGTTCAAAAATTAGCAGGCGTGATCTGGATTGATGAGAAAGCGCACGACGTGGCGCGGCTGGAGGCTTATTTCGTGGGCGACATGAAATTTGCCGGTGGCCTGGTGGCGAACCTGCAAAAGGGCACGAGCTTTGTGATGGAACAGGCTTACGTGAACGACGAGGTATGGCTGCCGACGTACAACGAGGCGCACGTGGGAGTGCGGGTCCTGATGGTGAAGGGATTCAAGGTGAATGAAGTGACACGCTACTCCGGCTATAAGAAGTTTAACGTGGAGACGCTATCAACGATTACCAAACCGCCGATGAGTCCGGGCGATTCCACGGAAACTCCACGACCGCCACGATAAACGCTGCAGACGCCGGCAAATCCTGGTGCCTCCTCCGCTCTACGGGCATCGCTGTAGAAAATTAAAAAATAAATCACTGTTCTGAAAATAAACGCGCACAAAGACATCCGAACCGGAGGTGTGCCCGTATACCTGAGTGCGCCGGAAGAGTTTGGACAATACGTTTCGAAATCTGGGGAAGCATCACTGCGTTAAGGAGAGACTCGTGGACAAGAATTCCATTATTGATAAGGCCTTTTCGCGCCGCAAATTTGTAGCCGGCGCCGGAGTCGCGGCAGGCGCGACCGCAGTACTCGGCATCACAGGCTGCGGAGGCGGTTCGAGCAAGTCGAACCCGACACCCACGCCGACGCCGACTCCGCAGTCATTTACGGATAGCGACATCCTGAACTTCGCGCTGAACTTGGAATACCTGGAGGCGCAGTTTTATCTTTATGCGGCGACGGGCGCCGGTCTGCAAGCCTCGGACATCACTGCAGGTTCAGCTTCGCCTTTCACGCAGGTGGGCACGGTGACGGTGGGCAGCGCGGCAGCAGTTCCGGGCTTGACCGCGGAACAGCAAGATATCTTGAACGAGATCGCTTACGAGGAGCAGCAGCACGTGCGCTTCCTGCGGTCAGCGCTGGGCTCGGCCGCGGTTCCCATGCCCAATATTGATTTGTCCTTTTTTGGTCCTCTGGCGGTCGCGGCGACGATCACAACTGCGGCTACGGGAGCGGGGTCATTCAGTCCGTTTGACAGCTTCGACGATTTCCTGGTGGGCGGATTCATCTTTGAAGATGTGGGCGTAACCGCTTACGCAGGGGCCGCACCCTTGATCAGCGCGGCAGGGGTAACGGCGGGATACCTGGGAGCAGCCTCGGGCATTCTGGCAGTGGAGGCTTATCACGCCGGCTACATCCGTACCTCGATTACGGGCAGAGCTATCGCGGCGGGCTCGGCTGCGGCGTATCCGTATCTGGATGCCGCAAACCTGGTGGCAAATTTACGAGCGCAGTTAACGGTGGGGAACAGTGCGGCGCCCTCCACAAGCGGATCAGTGGAAACGTTGCTGACTTTACCGACGGATCTACACACCCCGAGCTCGATTGTGGCGGCGGACCCAGACAACGCGGTTGGATTCGCGCGCACCGTGAACCAGGTTCACCACATCGTGTACGGTTCCGCGACGGTGGGCGTCAACAAGGGCGGTTTCTTTCCCAACGGCACGAACAGTATTTTCGCAACAACAACGGCATAGGCAGCGCCAAGAGTCGAAAGGATTAAAAAAAATACATGGCAAATCAAGAGACGCAAATTGTGGATAACGTGATCGCAAGCAGCCGGCGCAAGATTCTGAGCTACGGTATCACTTCTGTGGCAGGAATTTTGGCGGCAGCCTCGGCTCCTTCCGCGCAGGCGGCATCGTTCACTGATGCCGATATTCTGAACTTTGCGCTGAACCTCGAGTATCTGGAGGCGAATTTCTATTACCTGGCGGCGTTCGGAACCACGATTGATGTTGCGAATGCCGCGTCCACGGCAGCGGGTGCGCCGTTGATCACGCTATCGGGCACGGTAGGAACCGCAGGCACGGTATCGGGCGGAAGCCTGGTGCCGTTCACCACAATCGAAGTGTCTTCGTACGCCATCGAGACCGCGGTGGAGGAGGGCAAGCACGTAAAGTTGCTGCTGGGAGCGTTGGGCAGCGCGGCGGTGGCGCAACCGGCGTTGAACCTGGGCACCTCATTCCAGACGCTGGCTACGGCGGCCGGGATTCCGGGAGGAGCAGCTTTCAGTCCCTATGCCAGCGACAATACTTTCCTGGTGGGCGCGTACGTGTTCGAAGATGTCGGCGTGACGGCGTATCACGGAGCGGCGCCGCTGTTGACTTCTAAGGCGAACTTGACCACGGCGGCGGGAATTCTGGCGGTGGAGGCGTATCACGCCGGGCTGATTCGCACTACGATTAATTACATCGATCCGACCGGGGCAACCATTGCTGGCTACACCGACAAGATTTCAACTTTGCGGGCGGCTTTAGCGAAGCAAGCTTTGCTGGGCGCGGCGGCCGGCCCATTTGACGCCGATCCGGACGACTACGGACTGGCTGACTTTCAAGTTTCGCTGGCGGGCGGTGCAAACGTGACTGCGACACGGATTACTGACGCGGATCCTACGAACGTGATTGCGTTCGCAAGGACTCCGACACAGGTTTTGAATATTGTGACGGGCGGCGGAGCGGTGAGTGGCGGGGCAGTAGTCAGTCCGGCGGTGGGGGTATTCTTCCCGGCGGGATTGAACGCGGGGCCGAACGGGTTCCGGTAGAACTGATCGGAGTCTCTCGCGCGCGAGAAACTCTCTTAGCTACAAACACTTGATCGATTGGCGCATGCGACTGCGGAAACGCGGTCGCATTTTTTTCTATCCGGATTTATTCGCGGGACCAACCGGGATTGCCGCCGGCTTTGCGTAGGGCGTCTTCGAGATCGCTTAGGCCTTGTTTGAGCTGGGCGATTTCCTGGCGTTTGGCTTCGATCTTGGCCAACGTCTCGTTTACGTCTTTGCGAGTATATTGCTCGTTCATGGCCTTTTGCGGGTCAGGGTAATACTGAATCTCTTTTTTCTGACTTTCGCGCTGGAGGATGTCGAGTTCTTTTTCGGCGCGGGCAATTTTTTCGCGCTGATCTTTGAAGCTTTTGCGCCAGGCGGCTTCGTTTTTAGCATCTTCGTCAGCAGTGGCGGCGGCGTTCGCTGGAGTTGCGGTTGTTGCGGCAGCGTTGGGATTTGTTGCCGCGCTGGTGGCGTCTGTCAGGGGCGGGGCGGGTTTGCGGCGACTGATGTCGTCGTCGGTGTAAACTTTGCGCGGCTTAGCTGCGTTTTGTTTGGCTTCCCGGGAACGGCGGGCGGCGTCCGCTATGGGATCGCCGGTTTGAGAAGAATCTTGAGCGCGTGCTGGCATGGAGAGTAGAGCGATCGAAATGAGCACTAACGCGCCGGTGAGAAGTGCCGCGAGTGATTTTCGCCAGCTTTTTTAGATATAGATTATTTCGAGAGAAGGTAGAAGATTTGGCGCGCATGGAACCTGCTTTCCGCTGCTGAAAACCGGGCTATTCGCTCGCTACGGCCTTCTTTGATTCTACCGCTTCGGGAACCTCCACGCACACGGGTAACGTAACGATAAACGCGGCGCCGCCTTCGGGACGATTGCGGGCGTCCACCTGACCGCCATGCTGAATGACAATTTTTTGGACGACCGCGAGGCCGAGCCCTGTGCCGTTGGCTTTGGTGGTGTAGAAGGGGCGGAAGAGTTTGCCGCGTGCGGCATTGGGGATGCCCGGGCCGTTGTCGAAGATGGTGATGCGCTGGAAGCCGGTTTCGGCGCCAACGACCACTTCGCCACGGATGAGCACCCGGCCGCCGTTGGTTGCGCCGGTGGAGGCTTCCGCGGCGTTGCGCGCGAGATTGAGAAGCGCCTGGCGCAGCAGGCCTTCATCTCCGGGGACGGTTTTGAAGGCGCCTTCGCTGCGGATGCGAATGGCGGGCAAGGCTTCGGAAACTTCCGAGATGATGCGGTCCACGACGGGCTGGAGAGCGATTTTTTCGTTAGAGATTTCGAGCGGCCGCGCGTATTTCAGGAATTCGGTGATGACGTGGGTGATGTTGCGGGTTTGGTCGAGAATTTTTTGCGCGTAGTCGGTGGCTTCCTCGATCGAGGCTTCGGAGCGAATCATCTGGGCGTAGCCGGAGATGGTGGCGAGAGCGTTTTTGAATTCGTGGGCGATGCCGGCGGAGAGTTCGCCTAGAGCGGCAAGATTTTCCTTGAGCTGGATGCGCTGCTGAAGCATGGCCAGCTCGGTAAGATCCATCATGAGGCAGATGGCGCCGTTGATTTTTTCGGTTCCGCGACGGATGGGGGAAATAGTGACGCCGAGATGCCGCGACTCGCCGCCGGGCGCGGGGTGCTCGACCTGTTCGCGGCGGAAAATCTTGCCTTCTGCGAGGCATTCGGCGAGGAGCTTGGTGAGATCGGAAGATTCGCCCAATGCTTCGCTGTAGCGGCGGAAACTTAGTCCCTGGATGCCGAGGGCCTGCTCGGCGGCGGGATTGGCGCTGGAAATGATGCCGGAAGCGTTGACGATGAGCAGGCCGGCGGGCATGTTGCGGGTAACTTCCTCGCTGAGGCGCTCGGTTTGTTCGGCGCGTTCTTTTTCGACGCGGTGGAGGCGCTCGAGCTCTTTTTCCTGTTCGCGGAGTTTCTGGATGACGCCTTGCATGGAGGCGGCCATGAAGGCGGAAGGATTTTCGGTGCTGGGCGCGACAGTGAGGCGCTGCTGCTGTTCGGCGCGAGTGTTTTGAAAAAAGCGGCGAATGAAATAAGATCACTACGCCGGCGATAACGAAGAAGGCCGATGCCGAGTCCACCAGCCAGGAGCCAGGCGTTGGAGCTGTCGGGAGGGGCGAAGAGCGCTATGGTGACGAGAGCGGCAATCATGGCGTCATCACCGTGCGCGGCGCCAGATTGATGACCGGCGAGGAGAATACAAAGACGACTACCAGGGCGCCGATGCCGAGAAAAGTGCCGAGCGGAAGTTGGTACTGGCTGGCGATGGCCCAGCGGAGAGAGGCGACTTTGCCGAGGCCGCGGCGGCTGGCGCGTTCGGCGAGGCGGCGCTTCCAGCCGATGGCGTACAGCGCGATGATCAGCGCGAGGCCGAGGACGCTGCCAAGGAGCGTGCCGAGTAGGATGGTCATGAAGGAGCCGCGCAGTCCCAGGAACGCGCCGACCATGGCCATCATTTTTACGTCGCCGAAGCCCATGCCTTCGCGGCCGCGGACTAGTTTGTAGAGGGTGGCGGCTCCCCAGAGCAACAGGCTGCCGAAAGCAGCGCCGAGCAATGCGTCGAGAATGCCGAGAGTGGATTCGGGCAGAGCGTTGTGGAACAGACGGACGTTAAGAAGCGTGGCGGTGCCGTCGCCCGGAGGTACGAAGAAGGCGAAGATGACGCCCGCGAGGAAGCCGGGAAAATTTATGGCGTCGGGGAGGATGCGGACGCGCAGGTCGGTGATGGCCAGGACGACGATGAGGCAGACGAAGAAGAGCCACTTGAAGGATTCGATGGTGAGTCCGAAGCTGAGGTAGCAGCCGACGAAGAGCAGGCCAGTGGCGAGTTCGATGAGCGGGTACATCGGAGAAATGGGAAGCGCGCAGGAGCGGCATTTTCCGCGCAGCCAGAGCCAGCCCAGAATGGGAACGTTGTCGTAAGGCTTGATCGGCGTTTTGCAGCGGGGGCAACGCGACGCAGGCGAAACGATGGAAAGGCCCTCCGGGATGCGTGAAATGCACACATTCAGAAAGCTGCCAATGACGATGCCGAAAAGAAAAAAGAAGAAGAGGACCACTGATTGAGATTGCCACAAGAGGTTGGGGGCCTCAAGAAAGGGGGCGGCTGGGAGTGTTGGATGGTTAACAGCGAAGGCTCAGAAAATGGAACTTGACGCGCAGTTCTCATTATGAGAACGTAAAACACGAATGCGAGTCATCAAGCGAGGAGCGCTCATTGCTTTCTGGGAACGGCATTCGGATTCGCGTCCGAGTCTGGAAGCATGGTATGCGGTGGCACGCGCGGCGAATTGGGCATCGCCCACGGAAATGAAGCAGGTCTATCGCAGCGCGGATTTAGTTGGGCGACGGACGGTGTTCAATATTTCAGGCAACAAGTATCGGTTGATTGCGCGCGTGAATTATCAGACGCAGAGAATTTTCGTCCTGTACATAATGACGCATGCGGAGTACGCCAAAGGGAGCTGGGAACAATGAGCACGATCACTACTGAGCTGGACGAACGCACATACGTGCAACTTTTGGGGCAAACGATGCCGCACGTTATACGCACGGATGAAGAACTCGAACGGCTTACGAACGAGCTGATGCGCCTTGATGAATTGGAGGTGGCTTCGCGGGAAGAGAAGGAAGTCGCGGAACTGCTGACCTTGTTAATCGATGATTACGAGGAACGCCGGTATCCGGTTCGCAAGGCGACTCCGCAGCAAACGTTGCAACATCTCATGGAGGCGCGGAACCTTACGCAGAAGGATTTGTGGAAGACATTTGGATCAAAGGGAATTACTTCGGAAGTGTTTCACGGGAAACGGGCCATCAGTAAGGGACAAGCGAAGAGGTTGGCGCAATTTTTTCGTGTTGGAGTGGAGTTGTTTATTTGAAGGTTGTCCGTGGGACGGTCGCATGCCCCCTGATTAGTTGACGGTGCGGTGGAGGACGGCGGCGATTTGGCGGACTTCTTCGACCAACTCGGCTAGTTCGGCGGGGAGGATGGATTGCATGCCGTCGGAGAGGGCCTGGTCGGGGGCGTGATGGACTTCGATGAGCAGGCCGTCGGCTCCTACAGCGGCGGCGGCGCGGGAGAGCGGAAGGACTTTGTGGCGCTTGCCGGTGCCGTGGCTGGGATCTACCAGGATGGGCAGGTGGCTGCGTTTCTTCACGGCTGGGACGATGGTGAGGTCGAGGGTGTTGCGGGAGTGGTCGGCGAAGGTGCGCACACCGCGTTCGCAAAGCATCACGTTGTAGTTGCCTTCACTCAAAATGTATTCAGCGGCCATGAGGAATTCGTCGAGAGTGGCGGACATGCCGCGCTTGAGGAGCACCGGTTTTTTGGCGCGGCCGGCGCGTTTTAGAAGAGAGTAATTCTGCATGTTGCGCGCGCCGATCTGGATTACGTCGGCGTATTCTTCCACCAGATCGAGGCTTTCGTTGTCTATGGCTTCGGTGATGATACCGAGGCCGTAGTGTTTGCGAACTTGGGCGAGAATTTTGAGGCCCTCTTCGGCTAGTCCCTGGAAGCTGTAGGGGGAAGTGCGGGGCTTGTAGGCGCCGCCGCGAAAAAGCTTTACGCCGGCTTTTTTTACGCCTTCGGCGGTGCGCAGGCATTGCTCTTCGGTTTCTACCGCGCAGGGGCCGCCGACGAGGCCGACGTGGGTGCCGCCGAATAGGACGTCTCCGCTGGGAGTGGGGATGCGCAGGACGGTGTCTTCTTCTTTGACGTCGCGGCTGACGAGTTTGTAGGGCTTGCTGACGGGGATACATTCGACTACGCCGGGCAGGGATTCGAGGACGCCGAGATCGAGTGCTCCTTTGTTGCCGGTGATGCCGATGGCGGTGCGGATGGCTCCAGGGATGGGATGAGCTTTGAGGCCGAGCGATTCGATGCGTTCGCAGACGGCGCGGACTTGTTGCTCGGTGGCGTGGGACTGCATGACGACTAACATGGTTTCACCAATGGAATGCGGGAAACGAGATAGCGAAGTTTAACCGTTCGAGGCGGGGAGGACAAACGCTGAAGGAATGTCGCTCAAGGGAGTGGGGTTGTAGCGTGTGGTAGAATGAATAGTTTATGAGCGAGAGAAATTTTACGTTGAGCATTGCTGCGCAGCCGCTGACGCGGCTTTCTGAATTTGATCCTGAAGATGAGTACCGTCCGGAGCCTGAGCCGGAGGCGGTGCCGCCGGCGTGGCTGGATGGCAGCGTGCGCATCGGGATCCACACTTCTATCGCAGGAGGGCACCGGAACGCGCTGGAGACAGCGCGGAAACTGGGTTGCAACGCGTTGCAGATATTTTCGGCGAATCCGCGGCAGTGGCAGGGTGGGTCGGCGCGAATTCCCGAGGTGGATGCGCAGGAGTTCCGTGCGCTGCGCTCACAATCGGGTCTGGGACCACTGGTTATCCACGCAAATTATCTGATTAACCTCGCTTCGCCGCAGCCGATGCTGCGGGTGCGCTCCATTCAGGCATTTCATGACGAGATCGTGCGCGGCATGGCGCTGGGCGCCGATTTTCTGGTGGTGCATCCAGGGACGCGCGGCGAAGCGACGTGCGCGCAGGCGGTTTCGACCGTGATCGAGTCGGTGAAGCAGGCGTCGAAGCGGGCTTCGCTGGGCGGGATGCGAATTTTGCTGGAGAACACGGCGGGGATGGGGACATGTTTGAGTTCGCGGCTGGAAGAAATGGCCGAGATTCTCGCGGGACTTGCCGGATTTCCTGTGGATGTATGCCTGGATACGGCGCATCTGTTTGCTTCCGGGTATGACATGCGCAGCGAAGAAGGATTGGCGGCGACCATCGGGCAGATTGAGAAGACCATCGGACTGGAACGCGTGCCGGTGATGCATATCAACGATTCGAAGATTCCACTCGGCGGACGCGTGGACCGTCACGAGCATATCGGGCGCGGCAAAATCGGGGCCGAAGCGTTTCGGCGGATTTTGACGCATCCGAGGTTGAGTGCGGCCGGGCCGGAAGGATTGGCGGGACGCGCGTTTATTCTGGAGACGCCGATTGATGATCCTGGCGACGACCGGAAGAATGTGGCGGCGCTGTGGGATTTGGCGGGGTTGAAGGATAGCGCTCCTCGATCGGAGAAAGGTTTTTCGATGTTGACGGCTTCGCTGAAAAAGAAGATGGATGCGCAACGGGCGGTTGATAAGAGGAATGCGGCTGCGGTGGAGAGGAAAAAAGTTGCAGAAGGTGGCGCCAAGGTCATTTCGATATCTACAAAATTAGCGTCAAAGACCCTTGAGACCGAAAAGCGAAGTGCGGCTAAGAAAACTGCGTCGGCAAAGAGTTCAGCAAAAAAGAGTGGCGGGAAAAAGAAAGCCAGTGGGAAGAAGCGGCGGCGATAGTACCAAGGGGATAGCCAAGAGTGGCGGAATACAACCCACAAGCGATCGAAGCAAAATGGCAAAAACGATGGGAAGAAGCGCGGGTATTCGAAACGGAGGCCGACCCTTCGAAGCCCAAGTATTACGTGTTGGAAATGCTGCCGTATCCGTCGGGTACGATGCACATGGGCCACATGCGCAACTACACGATTGGGGATGTAGTGGCGCGCGTGAAGCGCATGCGGGGATTCAATGTGCTGCATCCGATGGGCTGGGACGCCTTCGGCCTGCCTGCTGAAAACGCGGCGATAAAGAACAATACCCACCCAAGAGTCTGGACCAACAACAACATTGCGGAATTTCAGCGCGTGCTGCGGCGCTTTGGCTTCAGCTTTGACTGGCGGCGGGAAATTTCCACCTGCGAACCGGAATACTACCGGTGGAATCAGTGGTTTTTTCTGCGGATGCTGGAACGCGGGCTGGCGTACAAGAAAAAGAGCCGGGTGAACTGGTGTCCTAAGTGCGGGACGGTGCTGGCCAACGAGCAAGTGGTGAACGGCTATTGCTGGCGGCACGAAGATACGCTGGTAGAAACGCGCGAGATCGAGCAGTGGTTTTTCAAGACGACGGCGTACGCCGACCAGTTGCTGGACGATTTGAAACTGCTGGAGGGCGGATGGCCGGAGCGGGTCATCACCATGCAGCGGAACTGGATCGGGAAGTCTACCGGCGCGAAGGTGAAGTTCCCACTGGCGAATTTTGGAGCTGCGGGCGAAACGATTGAAGTTTTTACTACGCGCATTGACACGATTTATGGAGCCAGCGCACTGATTCTGGCACCGGGACATCCGCTGGTGGCGAGGCTTCTGGCGGGATCGAGCGAGGAAGCTGCCACGGCGGCGAAGTTGAAAGAGATGCGGCAGAGTTCGGTGAAAGCGGAAGAGTTGGAGACCGCGGAGAAAGTGGGATTTTTTACCGGACGCTATGCGATGAATCCGTTTAACGGTGTGAAGATTCCGGTGTGGGTGGGGAACTTTGTGCTGATGGAATACGGAACTGGAGCGATCATGGCGGTTCCGGCGCATGACGAGCGCGATTTTGAATTCGCGACGAAGTATAAGTTGCCGATTCCGGTGGTGGTGCAGCCGCTGGAAGGTGCGGAGTTGAATGAGCGCGCGCTGCCCGAGCCGTTCACGGAATATGGCAAGAGCGTGCATTCCGGTCCTTACAGTGGACTGGCGACAGAAGAGACGAAGGAACGGATGTACGCGGATGCGGAAGCGCAGGGATTTGGAAAACGCGAAACCATTTTTAGGTTAAAGGATTGGGGAGTTTCACGGCAGCGATATTGGGGCACGCCGATACCGGTGATTTACTGTCCCAACGACGGGATGGTGGCGGTGCCGGATGCGGACCTGCCAGTGATATTGCCGGCAAATCCCAAGCTGACCGGGATGGGCGAATCGCCGCTGGCGGCTACGCCGGAATTTGTGAATGTGAAGTGCCCGAAGTGCGGCGGGGACGCGCAGCGGGAGACGGACACCATGGATACGTTTGTGGACTCCTCGTGGTATTTCTATCGCTATTGCGACCCGCACAATGATAAAGCGCCGTTTGATAAAGACAAGGTGGCGTACTGGTTCCCGATTGACCAGTACATCGGCGGGATTACGCACGCGATTCTGCACCTGTTGTATTCGCGCTACTGGTGCAAAGTGATGCGCGACCTGGGACTGGTTAACCACAGCGAACCGATTGCGCGGCTCTTCACGCAGGGCATGGTGCAAAAGGGCGGAGTGGCGATGTCCAAGTCCAAGGGCAACGTCGTGGGCGCCGAAGAGATGGCGCAGAAATATGGTGCGGATACCGGAAGGCTGTATACATTGTTTGCGGCTCCGCCGGAAAAAGATCTGGAGTGGAGCGAAGAAAGTATTGAAGGATCGTGGAGATTTCTGAATCGCGTATTTCGGCTGGTGGATCGCCACGCGGAAACTGTGCGGCGCGTGGAGACTGCAAATGCGGACGCCAGCGGAAGAGTTTATTCCGTCAAAGAAACGCAATTATTGCGGAAGACGCATCAGACGCTGCGAAGGGTGACGCAGGATTTCGAAACGCGCTGGCATTTCAATTCGGCGATCGCTCTGATCATGGAACTGACCAATGAGATTCATGCGCTGGAGCCGCTGGATGAAGGCGTGAGGCCGGTGGTACAGAAGGAAGTGCTGGAACTGCTGACGCTGATGCTTGCGCCCATGACTCCCCACATCGCGGCGGAAATGTGGGAGATGCTGGGGCACGAAGAGGGGCAATGGACGGCGGGGTGGCCAACATTTGATGCGGACCTAGCGCGCGAGACCGAAGTGGAAATTGTGGCGCAGGTGAACGGGCGGGTTCGCGGAAAAGTAAAAGTGGCGGCGGGCATGACGCAGGAGCAGGTTGTTCCCTTAGCCATGGCGGAAGCGGGCGTGGCTGCGCACGTGGAAGGGAAGCGCGTGGTGAAAACAATTTTCGTGGCGGACAAACTCGTAAACCTGGTGGTGAGCTGATGGCCAGCGCGGCAAAGCCGGTGCAGGAACAGGGAGGCAGAATGGAAGCGGAGCTCGGCGGCGTGGTGGTGCTGGATTTCGGCGGCCAGTACACGCAGCTGATTGCGCGGCGCATTCGCGAGCAGCAGGTGTTTTCTTCCATTTTGCCGTGCACCGTTTCGATGGAAGAAATGATGAAGTTGGAGCCGGTAGGCGTGATTTTGTCGGGCGGACCAAGTTCGGTTTATGACGCGGAGGCTCCCAAGTGCGATCCGAAATTGCTGGCGTTGGGCGTGCCGGTGCTGGGGATTTGTTACGGGATGCAGTGGATCACGCACACGCTGGGCGGAAAAGTGGAGCGCGCGGACAGGCGCGAATATGGACGCGCGCAATTGAAGATTGACGATGCGGCCTGCGCGGATGGCGCGGGTGGATCGGATTTGTTTTGTGGAGTGCCTGCGTCGCTGCGGGTGTGGAACAGCCACGGGGATCACGTGATGGGACTGCCGCACGGTTTCCGCACAGTGGGGCGCACGGCCAACGCCGTGGCGGCGGTGGAAGATCCTGCGCGGAAGATTTATGCCGTGGAATTTCATCCGGAAGTAAATCACACCGAGCAAGGCACAGAGATACTGCGGAATTTTCTGTTCCGGGTGTGCAAGGCGGAAAAGAAGTGGAGTGGCGCGGCGTTCATTGAAGAGACCGTCGAAGCGATTCGCAAGCAGGCCGGCCCCACGAGCAAAGTGATTTGCGCGCTGAGCGGCGGCGTGGACTCCACCGTGGCGGCAGCGCTGGTGCATCGCGCGATTGGCGACCGGCTGACAAATATTTTTGTCAATACCGGAATGCTGCGCAAGAACGAGTTCGCGGAAACGCTGGAGATGCTGCGCGAGCGGCTGGGACTGAAGGTTATCGGGATCGATGCTTCCGACCGATTTCTGGCGCGGCTCGAAGGGATCAGCGATCCGGAGATAAAACGGAAGCGGATTGGCGCGGAATTTATCGCAGTATTCGCGGAAGAAGCGCAAAGGTTGCAGCGGGAAGAGGCGCACGGAGAAATCGGCTTCCTGGTGCAGGGCACTTTATATCCCGACGTGATCGAATCGATTTCGGTGCGGGGGCCGTCGGCGACGATCAAAACGCATCACAATGTCGGCGGATTGCCTGCAAATATGCCGTTTGCGCTGATTGAGCCGTTGCGGGATTTATTCAAGGACGAAGTGCGGCGCATCGGCGGGGAACTGGGATTGCCGGAAGAAATTTTAGTGAAACATCCGTTTCCGGGTCCGGGGTTAGCGGTTCGGTTACTAGGAGCTATCACCAGAGCAGATCTGCTGACGCTGCAGGACGCGGATGCCGTGGTTACGGAGGAAATTCGCTCCGCGGGATATTACGAGAAAGTGTGGCAGGCGTTTGCGGTGCTGCTGCCGGTGCGCAGCGTGGGAGTGATGGGGGACGGGCGGACGTACGGGCTGACGGTGGCGGTACGGGTAGTGCAGAGCGACGACGCCATGACCGCTGACTGGGTGAGACTGCCCTATGAGGTGCTGGAAAAGATTTCGACGCGCATTGTTAATGAGGTGCCCGGAGTCACGCGGGTGGTATACGACATCAGTTCCAAGCCGCCCAGTACGATCGAATGGGAGTAGAAAGCCAGCGCTTGATATACATCACTGGGTAAAACGAGGGTTAAACACGCGGTAAAGAATCGGCTTAGGCACGGCGGAATGCGCTACCAACTTGAGCAGCGCTTTTGAGCCAGCCGAATGATGCGGAATTTCACCCATGCAATTTGCGACGTGGCTAATCGCCCGGCGCGATGATCGGGCGGACTCCGAAAATGCTGAATGCAGACGTTTGCACTCGCAACCGAGATCGAATTTAAAGCAATGGTCACTAAATGATTGTGGATGGCACAAAGTCGAGCACACAGAGAAAAGCCGCGCACGGGATGGTGCGCGGCGGACCTTCGTATGGTTCGTTATGGATTCGGTTCTGAGGTTACAGCTGGACTCTAGCCGTTGGCCATTTTCTGGGCCATGTAGAGGAGGAGCTTGCGGTCTTCGTCTTCCACCTTACTGAGGAGGCGACGAAGTTTGTTGAGGAAACGGGCTTCTTTCCCAACGCTGCCCCAGGCGATATCGTCAGACGATTTGCGCTTAGGTAGATTGGGAAGCTGAGGTGGCTCTTCTCCATCGTAGAAGAGTTGGTAGAGAGGACATTCGAGAGCGCGGGCAAGCTTTTCCAACGTTTCGATAGCCGGGACGGTATGGCCATTTTCGACGCGGGAGATGTAACAGCGAAGCAAGCCGGTACGCTTTTCGATATCACCCTGGGAGAGTTTCTTTTCCTCGCGCATTACGCGGAGGCGGTCGCCAATAATCATGCGGGGATTATTTCATCAGGTATGTGATTAGGCAAGTAGAAAGTGATACTCATGATAGTGAAACGTTTGTTGCGCAGTACCAGGCTGGAGCGCAACGTAGACGAAACCAAGAAGCCATGGCACACGTCCCAAAACTAGCGAATTCGGCGTCCGCTGTGGCGGTCGCCAAGCGGGACGCCGCGTCGGGGGAAAGCGTGGCCGATGCGCCGACTGCGCCAGCCCGCAGCGGAGCTTATGATCGGGAGCTGGTTCGGCGAGCGCAGGGCGACGATAAGGAGGCTTACGAAGAGCTAATCCGGCGGCATCAACAACGGGTCTTTGCGGTGGCCAGCGGAATCCTGCGACGCCATGAAGACGTTGAAGACATCGCCCAGCAGGTATTTATCAAAGCGTATTTCTCGTTGAAGCGCTTTGACGGAAGGGCGGCATTCAGTACCTGGCTTTACCGCATTACGCTGAATGAGTGCTGGGATCTTTTGAGGAAAAAGAAAGTCCGGCCGCTGCTGTATGAATCGGATCTGAGCGAGGAGCAAGCGCAGCGAGTGGCAACAGCTGAGAGCGGCGAGGGAGCCGGGCCGGACATACGGCAACGCCTGGAGACCCGACAGCAGGTCGACCGGCTGCTGGCGGATCTGGATGAGCGTGACAAGCTGATGCTGATTTTGAAGGAAGTTGAGGGCTTTTCGATTGAGGAGATTGCGGAAGTTCTGGAATTGAACGCGAACACAGTGAAGGTGCGATTGTTTCGGGCACGGCAACGGGTAGTAAAGGCGGCTGGAGAACGAGAGCGACGCGAACAAAGTAAGCGGTGATAAACCGGAGGCGTTATGTGGAATAAAGATGGTGAGCAGCTGGCACTATGCGTCGAGTATCGCGAGGCGCTGGAGGATTTGCGCCCGGGGATCGACGAGGCTGAAGGGCGGGCTGAGCTGGAAAAGAGTCTGTCTGCGGAAGTCCTGCAGCACGTGCTGAGTTGCGAAGCATGTAAAGAAGCCAGCCGGGTGTTCTGGGAGTCGCGGAGTTTGCTGTCTGCGTCGGGATTGGTGCGGCCTGGTTACGCAGGCGCGACTGCTCATGAGATGCCGTGGTTGGCCACCCGCGTGATGGCCAAAATCGCGGAGCGCGAGACCGCCGAGCGTGTCAGCGGCGCCGAGTGGAGTGGCGCGGTGACGAGGCTGGCTTCCCGGCTGGCGTGGGTTTCGGCGATCGCGTTGGCTATAGCAGCAACGCTGGTGTATGAACCGCAGCCAAGACACGAGCAAGGCACCATGGTGAGCCAGGCTGCAGGAGAGGCGCCGCAGTATTTGTTCGACAATGGTTCCGCAACGACCAATGCAGACGATGCGCTGGCGAGCCCGGTGGAGAGGTAGATAGAAATGAGGGATAACGCAACTGCGCGCAAAGCCGCTCTGTGGGTAGGACTGGTCTTTGTGATGGGGCTGGCGCTTGGGGGAGTGGGTGGATATCTGTTCGCTCACCAGAAGTACACCGTGACCAGCGCCGCACCAACGAACGACGCCGCGCGGCGCTCGCAAAAGGTGCAAGAATTAACGAAGCTGGCGAGCCTGACACCCGATCAGAGCCAGCAGGTGGATAGGATCATCAGCGAGGTTCAAGGGCAGATAAAAACGATCCGCATTAAAAGCGACCCGCAGATTGATGAAGTGCGGCACCAGGGCCGCGATCGGATAAGAGCAATTCTGACTGCCGAGCAGAAGCCGAAATTCGAAGAATTTATCCGCAAGCTGGACGAGGAACGGAAGAGGAACGCGCAGTAATGCGTTTCCTGTTCGCCGAGGTTGTGTAGCGCTAACTTGGCCTGAAATATGAGTTGCGAGAAAAGACCCGAAGAAGGTCCCTGGCCGGTCTAGGGAAAGCGGCGCGTTCGGAATTTTAGAGAGTTGCGTGCTGTGCTGGGGGCATGGTCCCGTTCGTTGGTTACCTGCGCTGTTCTCTAAATCAAGAAGCTGCTGAAACTCTTATCCAACCTGAGGTTGATATCTCCGTACGTCGCAGAGTTTCTGCGCCGCGGATGCGTGCGGAGTTAGCTTTATTGACCGCTTGAAGGACGGCTAGTAAAGTTTTTTGTGCAGGCACATTGTTGGCTGGCGCGGAGAGCGAATGATCTGGAGATTGCGTACAGGTGTCGGGGCGTTGGTTTTGGGATGGATGGTGTGCTGCGATTTCGGATTGCACGCCCAAGTGACTGGCGGTGCAAATGCCAAATCGTCGCCTGGCGGGCAAGAGGCGAGGCCGCGAGAAAACAGCCTCAAAAAAGCGGGTTCCAAGGTGTCGGTGGACATAGTGTTCAGCGCGCCGCCGGAATTCGGCGAGGCGGTGAAGAGCACTTGCGAGGATTTGCAGAGCGATAAATTGCAGGATTGTTTTGCGAAGGAGATGAAGAAGGCCAAGGCCAGTCCTGCGGCAGTGGAATTCGCAAGGCAATTGGGCGAGCCCGGCTACGTGCGTGATTTCAAGGTGGCGGGGGCCGTGGATATTGCGTACGTGTTGTATCCCTATCGTGCGAACGAGAATCAGTCGTGCTTAATCGTGAATGGTGAGCCGGCGGTGATCGACGTGGACAATCACAAGCTGGTTGGATCGGGAGCCCTGCAGTACAACACGACGTATGTGACGCTGTCGAAATCGCGCAAGGAAGTTTCGTTGTGGCCCGGCGATCGCTACGGCACGGAGACTCCTGACGTGGAAATGGGCGCGATGGCCGGGGCGCACATTGTTGTGAATTACCGGTTAAGGGAACAGTGCCATGCGTGCGCGGTGCTGGGGCACGTGTGGTACTCGTTTGATTTTGACGCGAAGGGAAAATTTCTGGGCGCGAAATTGGTTGGTGTTTCGGTGACGCACGAGAAGGCGGCACCGGCGCGAGACCCCAAGAAGGCGATAGTCACTGCAACTGGAGAGGAATTTACCATCGCATTGCCGATGAAACGGTCAGCGACGTCGGAATGGGCGCTGGCGAAGGGTTTGGATACAGCCAAATTGCGGTTGATTGAACATAGCCGGGTCGCGCCGCCTGCGGGGAATGGCGCAGCGGGCACCGAAGAGCTGTGGAAGTTCGCAGCGCTGGGAGCGGGCGCTACTACCGTGGAGTTTCAGAATACTGGAGAGAAGGCGAAGCCGATAGTGTTTCGAGTGACTGCGCGGGGAAGAGCGGCGGGGAAAGAGCCAGGCACCAAGAATTAGCGAAGGCTCACCGCAATCGCCGCTTAAGACTTGGCTTTTTTGGAGGTCTTCTTCGACTTGACAGAAGTGTTCAGAGTGACTGCCTGGCGAATGAGTGTCTTGAAAGCCGATTCGTTAACTTGTTCGCCCTCGTGGATGTCAATGGCGCGCCGGGTATTTCCTTCCAGACTGGAGTTGAACAGCCGCGCCGGATCTTTGAGAGAGGCGCCCTTGGCAAAGGTGAGCTTAACAAGCTTCTTGTAGGATTCGCCGGTGCAGATGATGCCGTCGTGCGACCAAACCGGAGTTCCCATCCATTTCCACTCCTCGACGACGCCGGGGTCAGCTTCCTTGATGAGCTGGCGCATTCTGCCGAGAGTTTCTCCGCGCCAATCACCGAGTTCAGCGATTCTTTCCGAGATGAGTTCCGAGGCGGAGCGGACCTGGTTCGTGAGCGACTTTTTCAGATTCGGCATGCGGTTGAGATCGCGGGGATTGAGCTAGAACGGAATGTCTTCGTCGGAGATATCAGGGCCGCCAGGTGCCGGGCTGCTGCCGAAAGGATCGTCGGACGGCGGGGCTTGGCCTTCGAAGTCGTCGTGGCGTCCGCCAGCGCTCGCTGCGGCACCCGCACCAACGCCTGCTGCAGCACCATCCCCGCGGCCGCCGAGCATGCGAAAGTTGCTGGCGACAATTTCGAAGCTGGTGCGTTTTTGTCCCTCTTTATCCTGCCACTCGCGGGACTGAATTCGGCCCTCCAGGAATAGCAGAGAGCCCTTCTTCAGGTATTGCTGTGCGATCTCAGCTTGTTTGCCCCAGACAACGATCTTGTGCCACTCGGTGCGCTTCTGCTTTTCGCCGTTGCGGTCTTTATAGGTTTCGTCGGTGGCGATGGAAAAATTGGCTACGGCCTGGCCGCCGCCGGTGTAGCGGGTCTCGGGATCGCGGCCCAGGCGGCCAACGAGAATGACTTTATTAACGGACATTCTGGGAAAACCTCTCTTCGATGGGGAAGATAGCATGGGGTGCCAGAAAAGGGAAATTTTTCAGGATCAGCGTGGAAAACGGTGGGTGGGAGGTGCTTTGAAGCGTGAATATTAACGATTTGGGATATTAAATAATATGGTAAAGTGCGTGCACTGTATCGGGTAGTTCCGTACCTTCGCAGATATCCGTAGATGCAGTGTGCCGGCCGGGCTTGGTGTGCGCATCTAGCACCCGTTGGGAAGCATGTCCGGTTGCGAAGTTCAGTGCCACAAAACGGGAGATTGCTCATGAGACCCGCCTCTCACGGCGTTCTACTGGTTGGCGCATGGCTGCTTATATCGGGCTCGTGCGCCGCTCAAGTGTTGAGCCAAGCCGCACCGACACCCGCCCGAATTACTACCGCGATCGATAACGGCAATCTCGTTCGTCTTCCAGGAAATGTTCATCCCCTGGCGCGCGCGGAATCGGATCGCGGTTTCGCCGGCGATGCCGTGCAGTTGCATCGCATGCTGCTGCTTTTGCAGCGGAGTACGGATCAGGAGTCCGCGCTACAGCAGTTCCTGGCGGAGCAACAAGACAGATCGACGGGTAATTTTCAAAGGTGGCTGACTCCCGAACAGTTTGGCGCGCAATACGGTCCGGCGGACGCGGATATGGATGCGGTGGTCGGATGGCTCAGTTCCCAGGGCTTTACGGATATCAAAGTGGGGCCTGGGAGGACGACTATCGAATTGTCAGGAACTGTCGGGCAGGTGCGAAACGCATTCCACACCGAAATGCACCAATATGCACATCAAGGGCAAATTTATTTCGCGAACGCGACTGATCCAGCGATACCGGCGGCGCTGAGCCCAGTCGTCGCGGGAATCGTGGCACTGAATAATTTTCCGGTGCAGTCTCATGCACGCCGGCTAGGAGCATTTCGCAAATCGTTGAGCAGCGGCGAGACGATGCCTCTGTTTACGTTCCCCGGTTGCCAGGCGGGAAATTGCTTTGGAATGGGCCCGGCGGATTTCGCGACAATTTACAACACGACGCCGTTGCTTAACGGCTCGCCGAAGATAGACGGCAGTGGGCAGGGAATCGCAATCGTCGGGGAAAGCAATATAGATGTGCAAGACGTAACTGATTTTCGCAAGATGTTCGGACTGTCACAGAATTTTTCCAGCGGCAACGTGATTCTGAATGGACCGGATCCGGGGATCAATGATTCTGAATCGGAATCCGACCTGGATGTGCAATGGAGCGGCGCGGTAGCACCGGGAGCGAGAATTGATTTTGTCACTTCGCAATCGACGGAAACGACGTCGGGCATTCATCTGTCCGCAGTGTACATCGTGGAGCACAATCTGGACGCGGTGATGAGCGAAAGCTTCGGAGGATGTGAACAAAGCCTGGGGACGACATTAAATCAATTTTATAACGCGCTGTGGCAACAGGCGGCGGCGCAAGGCATCACGGTGATCCTTTCATCGGGAGACGGAGGTGCTGCGGGGTGCGACAACTTCGACACGCAGCAGGTGGCCATGCACGGCCTGGGGGTGAGCGGATTCGCTTCCACTCCGTATAACGTGGCTGTCGGTGGCACAGACTTCGATCAATTGGGACGAGAATCGCAATTCTGGAATACCGCGGCAACTTCGACCACTACGCTGCCGGTGGCGGCGTCGGCGAAGTCTTACATCCCGGAGATACCGTGGAATGATTCGTGTGGGCAAAGGGGACTGAACGGATGTAAAAGCGGAGACCTGCTGGACATTGTGGCGGGGAGCGGGGGCGTCAGTACGATTTATGCCAAGCCGTCGTGGCAAGTGGGCAAGGGGGTGCCTAGTGACGGCAAGCGCGATTTGCCGGACTTGTCCCTCTTTGCGAGCAATGGATTCAATGGCAGCTTCTACATCATTTGCGAACGGGACGCGACCGGTGCGGGCAGTTGTGACCTGAGCAATTTTCAGTCTACGTTTCTGGGTATCGGGGGCACATCGGCTTCTGCACCGGCGTTCGCGGGCATCATGGCGCTGGTGAATCAAAAGCAGGCGAGCGGACAGAATCCGGCGCCGCGACAGGGAAACGCAAATTATTTTCTGTACGCATTGGCTCAACAGCAGAACACGGCGAACCTTGCCTGCAACTCATCATCTGCGCCGGCCAGCGGATGCAGCTTCAACGATACAACCAAGGGGAATATGGCGGTGCCATGCGCGGGCGCATCCCCGAATTGCAGCAGCCTCGCGAGTAGTGTAACGGGCGTGTTGATCCCAAAGGCAGGCTCCACGACGCCCGCGTACACGACCACCGCAGGCTACGATCTCGCCACCGGACTGGGCACGGTCAATGCGCAGAACCTGGTGAATAAATGGGCGTCTGTTAATACGACGGCGTCGACCACCAGCCTCACGTTGAACGGCGGTACAGCGGTGAGCGTAACTCATGGACAGACCGTGCCATTCAAGATCACGGTTTCGCCGGTTTCGGCGAGCGGCGACGCTTCGTTGGTTGCAGCACCCAGTAGCGGACTGCCCGTAGGGCTGGGTCCATTCACGCTGGCGAGTGGGGTGGCGAACGGAACGACGACGGCGCTGCCAGGCGGCACGTCTTACAACGTGAAGGCGCATTACGAAGGGAATGGCACGGTGGCGGCGAGTGACTCCGCGCCTGTGACGGTGACAATTGCTCCGGAAAGCAGCAAGCTGACGGTCACAGTGCCGGTATTTGATCCGTCCACGGGACAGGAGACGGGCAAGTCTCCGACCACGCTGGTTTATGGTTCCCCTTACATCCTACGCGCAGATGTGACTAACGCATCGGGATCGCTTTGTAATCCCCCCGGTTGCCCGACGGGCACGGTGGTCTTCAGCGACATGGTAGGCGGAGTGACGCAAGGCGCTCCCAACAGCGGGACATTTGTCCTGAACAGCGCAGGATTCACCGAAGACCAACCGGTGCAATTTCCGGGAGGAACGAACGTCATCTCGGCAACGTACTCGGGCGATGGGAGTTTTTCAGCGCCTGCGCAGCCAACGACTTATACGTTGGTGGTGACCCCTGCGCCAACGCAACTCGCGGCTCCTGACATCCCATTTGGCCTGGCCACTGTGGGTAATCCCGTGTCCATCAGCACGCAATTGAGCACAGGTCTGCAAAGCGGGGCGGCGCCTACTGGAACGGTTACTTTTTTTGACGGCGCGACGCAGATACCCGGTGCGGTCACATTGACGTCAAGAGCGGGAAGTCCAGGACTGGAAGCCGGAATTTTTGCGTCCATCAACGCGACATTCGCGAGTTCAGGTATGCATTCGATCACCGCGAAGTACAGCGGAGATGCGAGCTACGGCGCGACTTCGTCGCCCGCGGTGACGGGTGCGGTCCTTTGGACTACCAACATGGCATTGAGTGGGCCGACTTCCGTAATTTTTGGCAGCAGCGTGTCGGTGACAATCACGATCACTTCCGCAGGCAAGAATCCTCCCATCACCGGGCAAGTCACGTTTAACACCGGCGCTCCCGCAGTAACTCCGACCCTCAGTACCGACGGCAGCGGGAACCAGGTGCTGACGGCCACGACTACCTTTACACCACAAAACACTGGCACTTTTTTTGCCCAATACACTGGTGATGGGAATTACCAGGCCACGAGTGGCGGATTATTCATCGACGTGGTGTCGCCAGAGTTTTCGGTCACCGCCAATCCTGGCGGGCTGGCAGTGAGTATGGGGAAGCCAGCAACCATAAGCTTCACAGTTACGCCGGCCACGAATTTGACCAGTCCAGTGGTACTGGGCTGCATCTTGCCTCCAATTGTCGGTGTGAGCTGTAGCGTGAGTCCGAGCTCGGCGACGCTGGCAGGAAACAATCCGGTGAACGCGTCGATGACGGTTGGCCCCACTGGCAGCCTGGCGCCGGCAGCCATTGCCATTCGCAAGAGGGCTGGAACAGGTTTACTTTTCTTCGACAGCCGGGTGTGGCCTGGCGGCCTGGCAATGTTGGCGGCGCTCGTAGCGATCTTCTTTCCAGGTCGCACGCGCCGGGTGCGTTTGGCAACCGCAATGGGAACAGCGGCGGTAATTGTGGTGGCGTTCGGCTGCGGAGGCGGGAGCACGTCGGTGAACACTGGGGGAGGTGGTGGCGGTACAACGTCCGCGATCACCAGCACTTCGATCACTGTGTCAAGCAACAGTGTGCCGGCGGGATCGACCGTCACCCTTACCGCGACAGTGACCTCGACGAAGGCCGCAACTGGAACGGTTACATTCACTGACGCCACGGCGGGGTTTTTGGCACAACCCGTAACCGTGGTCAACGGCACTGCTCAACTGCAACTCAGCGTGCCGGTATTTGGACTGTACAACATCACGGCAGCGTACAACGGGGATGCGACGAATCTACAATCGAAATCCTCTGCGACCAGCCTGACCGTGACGGGTTCGGCCGTCGCGCTGGTGTCGGGAAATACTGGAGTTTTGACGCACACCTCCAACGTGTTACTGACCATTCAGTAGGGCGTAACGAAGTTCGCGCTGTTCCACTACCGCTACAAATTTTTCAACGTCAGCCAATGCGGCTCTTTTGATGCGCCTCGAAGGGCGTAGAGTGGCGGCGTTGTGCTTGCTCCAGTTGAAGCGGCCGAGCGGCAAATGAGGCGGAGGATTTATGGCTACGAGAGATGCGGGCGTGGTGGGGACCAAAACCGCAGGGCTTGCGAATGCAAGCGTTGAAGTGCTGAAGGTGGCGGCGGACTTGGGGCAAGCGTATGTGCGGATGGCGCATGAGAGGCGAGTGTCTCCTGCGGCGGAGGATGTGGCGGGATTAGCGAAATTTCACGAGATATTTCCTGACGGGCCAAGCGATCCTGCCAGTGTGGTTCGAATGCTGAGCGATGTTGGCGGTCCGGCGACGATGGCTAGCACCGGGGGACGATATTTCGGATATGTGATTGGGGGCGCGGTGCCTGCCGCAATGGCCGCAAACTGGCTGGTGGGCGCGTGGGATCAGAATGCGGCGTTTCGGGCTATGTCTCCGCTGTCGGCGGAGATGGAGGACGTAGTGTTGCCGTGGGCGGCGGAGGCGCTGGGGATCCCGGTAGATTGCGAAGGCGGGCTGGTGACGTGCGCGACTGCGGCGAACTTTACGGCGATGGTGGCCGCGCGGCATGCACTGTTGAAACGCGCAGGGTGGAACGTGGAGGAAGAGGGCGTGTTCGGAGCACCGGAGATTGACGTAGTCGTCGGCGCGGAAGTGCACGCGTCGATGCTGAAGGCGCTGGCGATGGCGGGGTTTGGAAAGAAAAGATTCAAATATGTAGAGGCGGACGAGCAAGGGCGGATGCGCGCGGACAAATTGCCGGAGTTAAACGCCAATACGATTGTGTGTATACAGGCGGGGAATGTGAACTCGGGGAGCTTTGATCCCGCGGCGGAAATTTGCGCGCGAGCGCGGGCCGCTGGGGCATGGGTTCACGTGGACGGGGCGTTTGGGCTGTGGGCGGCGGCTTCTCCAAAATTCCTCCATTTGCTGGCGGGATTTGAATTGGCCGACTCGTGGGGTACAGACGCTCACAAATGGCCGAATGTGAATTATGACTGCGGAATAGTTTTTGTTCGAGACGCGCTGGCGCTAAGGGCGTCCATGACTATGAGCGGAGCGTACCTGCAGCCGGGTGCGCGGCGGGAGCCGATGTATCAGACGCCGGACGCTTCACGGCGGGCGCGTGGGGTGGAATTATGGGCGGCGCTCAAATCGATGGGGAAGTCTGGGCTGGCGAATTTAATCGAGCGAACGTGCGCGCACGCGCGGAGATTCGCGGAAGGGTTGCGACTGGCGGGGTACGACATTTTGAATGAAGTGGTAATCAACCAGGTGCTGGTTTCGTTTGGGAACGAAAGTAAGACGCTGGAGGTTATCCGGAAACTTCAGGAAGACGGGACATGCTGGTGCAGCGGGACGGTGTGGCACGGCAAAACGGCAATGAGGATAAGTGTTTCTTCGTGGGCCACGACGGATGCGGATGTCGAGATGAGTCTGACGGCGATGCTGCGGATTACAAAGGATTGCGTGGCGGCCTGAGCGATTGATGCGGCGGGGATTGCCTACATTAGTTCTGCAGCGCGGCGTTCCAGTTGACGACCAGGGTGATGGAAGCGTTGGGTTCGCCCACTTCGTAAGGGATGATGAATTTCGAACCGTCGGCGCTGACGTCGTAGCGGGAAAAGACTCCGTAGGAGCGAGTAACGAATAGCGGACGAGCGGTGGTGAATTCGAAACTGGACGAGGTGGCCGAAACCCCGACGGACATAATTTTGTTGTCAGTCGAATAATAGAAAAGCTCTTTGCCGTCGCGACGCCATCGGGGACCGCAGCCGCCTCCCGGCGAGACCTGCCAACGGCCGCCGGGCCCGGGATATGGCACGACGTAAACTTTATAATCGCCAGATTCGTTGGAGCAGTAGGCCAGCCACTTACCGTTAGGAGAGAACGCCGGTTCGCGTTCGGCGAACTGCGAAGAATGGAAAAGATAAGGCTTGCGGTCGCCTTCCAAGGGAAGCATCCAGATGGCCCAGCCGCTCGCTGAGGCCTCCTGGAATGCGACGAGCTTTCCGTCGGGAGCAACGTCGGAAGGGAAGCGGATCATGTTAGCGCCAGCCAACAGCAATTCTTCTGAGCCGGAACCGTCGGAAGCTTTTTGATAGAGGCTGTATTTGCGGTCGCGATAGGAAGCAAAGATCAGGTGGCGGCCATCGGGAGACCACACGGGATATAAATTCCCCTGATCCGCGGCTGTGCCAAAGGTTTGGGCGGTTTTTAAGTGGCGGGCGAAATCATAGGTCCAGATATCGTAACCGGAAGAATCCAGGTAGTAAGCAAGCTGCTTACCGTCTAGTGAGAGACGGGCGCCGGAATATGCGCCCATATCGGGCAATACTTCCAGTTCTTTGCCGGCTCGATCAAACCACGTTAGCCGGCGATCGTTAGCTCCATTGCCTTCCACGTAAACGAGAGTGCCATTACCGGAACTGGAAAAGACAGCTTTCGCAACACTTCGACCTTCCTGGACTGGATTCGCGATCGGCACCGCGTCACCGGTCAATTCCATACGCTTCAGATCGAACGGCTGGGCCATCAGGGTGTACTGGCGAAGGAATAAAAGTCGCCCCGCGGAATAGATCGCGTTGGCGTGAGTGTGCACGACGGATTTAGTTTCCTTGGAATCTAGCGAACCAACGAGAATTGAATTGGTGGGATCGCTGGTGGGAGAGAAGACCGTTCCCGCAAGAAATAAGAAGTGCCGGCCGTCGGGTAAAAAGTAAGGCCAGCGGTGAGTGGATTCGCCTTTCGCGGGATCGAGTGTAGTGACCGGCGAAGGAGAACCTCCGGAGGAAGAGACGCGGTACAAACCGGCGTTCACGGTGGGAGTGAACAGGATGTCGCCAGCCGAGTTCCAGGCTCCGCCTCGACCGTCTGAGGCATCTGCGAGGATGACTGGAGGTCCACCAGTGGCCTCAACCTTTTTAAGTTTGCCAGAGGCGAAGAACGCGATGAATCGGCCGTCAGGCGACCAAAACGGATAGGCGGCATTGTCGGTATCGGCCATAGGTTGCGCGTGCAAGGAGTCAAGGGGGCGGAGCCACAGGACAGATGTTCCTTCGGCGTTGGCGGCTACATAGGCAAGAATTTTGCCATCCGGCGAGAGCGCAAAGCCGGCAGCGGTACCGGTAAAGGTGAAAGTGGAGCCGGCGGCAGGCTTGATGAAAGAACGGACGACCGCCAATGGCGGAGGTGCCGGCCTTATATAGGTGATGACCAAAACTCCGGCGATGATCGAAGTGGCGAGTGCGGCAGTCCAGGAAATGAAGTTCCGGTTTCTCTTGGGATCCGAAGGTTGAGCAGCACCGGTATCCCGGGAATTGTTGTTGGCGTTCCATCTTAGTTCGAGCGCCAGATCACGCGCAGTTTGCCAGCGATAGTCGGGATCTTTGGCCAGGCAGCGACCGATGGTGTGGTCCAGCGAGAAAGGTGTTAGAGGGTTGAGGTTGGAAACTGGGGGCGGCTCTTTTTCGAGGATTGCGGAGGCCACACTCAACTGGCTTTTGCCGTCGAAGGCCCGCCGGCCGGTGACCATTTCGTAAAGCACGACGCCGAGAGAAAAAATGTCGCTGCGGGCGTCAAGCTCTTTACCTTCGATTTGTTCAGGGGACATGTACTGGAACGTTCCGATGATGGCGCCGTGGTGGGTGACGGGCGAATCCTCAGTGTGGGCACTTGAAAGAGTGCCGAGACTTCCCAGAGGTGCGACCGCCTTGGCCAAACCAAAATCGAGAAGTTTGGCCCCGGTCGGCGTCAGCATGATATTGCCGGGTTTCAAATCGCGATGTAGTATGCCGTGGCGATGGGCCTTGTCGAGGGCGTCGGCAAGCTGCGCCCCATACTTGAGAGCCTGATCGAGAGGCAGCGCGGACTTTTCCAGACGAGCTGCGAGCGTTTCTCCCTCGACGAATTCCATTACGAGGTAGTCGATGCCGCCGTGATGCCCGACATCATGCAGCGTGCAGATGTTCGGATGGTTGAGAATGGAAATGGCTTTGGCTTCGCGATCAAAGCGCTGTTTGCGGACGGGGTCGGAAGAGAGTTCGGAGGGCAGGACTTTAATGGCCACCACGCGTTCGAGCCGGGTGTCGCGAGCACGGTAGACTTCGCCCATGCCGCCGGCGCCGAGCGGCGTGGAAATTTCATAAGGACCCAAAAGTGTGCCGGGAGCCAGAGGCATAGCTGGCGGATTATAACCTAAGAAGACAGCTCCAAATTCCTGGTGAAAAATCACGTACGGACGGGCCACTCGAAGGTCATTGTTGCAATCACCGAAAATTCCGGGCCGGCAACGACCTACTGAATAATCCTCATTAGTCTTTTGCGCCGGAACTTTTATGGCCTTTTCAGGCCGTCGCGAGTTAGACGCGTTGTCAACAAACTGCAAAGGAAGGTTCACAGATAAACCATCCGGTTGTAATGGATGGGCAATAACAATCCGTCAGTCTTCGCCGTTGGCCGGCGGTGGCACAGAGCCGCCGACAGCCTAACGGAGGAAGAATGAAACAGACGTGTACGCGAGGGAAGCGGGAATTATATTCGGAACTGCGTTCAAAGCTTCGTGCCATTCGGAAAACAGGCCTGGGAGCCAAGGTGGGATCATCATGCCTATCGCTCATGATGGCTGCGGGGCCGGCATTCAGCCAGAACAGGGCCGGTGTAGACAGGAAGGCTGATCATCAAAACACAGAAACTCCGATCAAGCATGTGATCGTCATCATCGGTGAAAACCGCACATTCGATCATCTGTTTGCGACTTATGTGCCCAAGAGCAAGGATTCGGTATCGAATTTACTCTCCAAGGACATCATCAAGGCGGATGGAACGCCGGGGAAGAATTTCAGTCGCGCGGCGCAATTTGAAGCGGTGAAGCCATTCCGGACGGATTATTTTATAAGCCTGAGCGCGAACGAGAAGAAGCCGTACGTCGTCTTGCCGGCGCCGACTCTAAATTTTGCGCCGACCAAGCCCACTTTTCCGGCGGGAACGCTTTTGAGTTTTCTTCCGACCGTGGAACCTTCCATGCGGCATAAAGATCTGGAATTGCTGACGACCGGTGCAGCCACGGAATTCACCAACACCTTTGTGCAACCGGATCCAGACACGCGCATTACCAACTTTGATCAGTTGCCGAACGGACCCTTTCAACTGAAGGGCAACGCGCTGCCGTACGATTCGTATACCGGTGATACGACGCACCGGCTTTATGAAATGTGGCAGCAATCCGATTGTGATATCGCGAATGCTACCAAACACAATCCCTCAGGATGCCTCAGCGATCTGTATCCTTTCGTGATCACCAACTATACCAACCAGCCTGATCCGTTTTCTGGCGGGGCGATTGACGATAACGGCGGCGGAAATTCCATGGCGTTTTACAACGTCCAGGCCGGCGACGTTCCGGTATTGAAGCGCCTGGCTGATGAATACACCATGAGCGACAACTATCATCAGGCGGTCATGGGTGGGACGGGTGCGAACCACGTGATGATGGGAACTGGCGATGCGATCTTCTGGAGTGACGGCAAAGGAAATGCCACCAAGCCGCCTTCACACATCGCCAACCCAAATCCGTTGCCTGGTACCGACGACGTGTACACGGTAGACCTAGGATTCGACGGGAACTTCACGGAATGCGCGAACCCTTCACAACCTGGAGTGGATGCGGTGCGGGATTACCTGGCGTCGCTGCCCTACCACCCGAAACCGAACTGCAAGCCGGGACACTACTACATGATCAATAATGATAGCCCCGGATTTTTGCCGGACGGCACGGTGGATACGGCGGGAATTGCCAAAGGTGGTTCAATTCCGCCCGTAAATACGCGAACCATCGGCGAAGAACTGAACGAGAAGAATATCTCCTGGGCATACTACGGGGGAGCCTACAACGCGGCCGTGGAGCTGCAGCACAACCCGACAAGTTCAGACCCGACGGTGCTGGTGGGAGCGGCGTATTGCAACATCTGCAATTTCGAGTCATATGCCACCGCGATCATGGGGGATCCGGCGCAACGGGCCACGCACATCAAGGACGCCACCGACTTTTTTGAAGCCATCGATAAGGACGAGCTGCCTTCGGTGTCTTTTGTGAAGCCAGATGGGCTGATTGACGGGCACCCGGCGTCTTCGAAATTCGACCTGTTCGAAAGTATGGTTGCCAAAACCGTCGATCATCTCAAGGCCAAGCCCGAGTTGATGGCGGAGACTGCTTTCATGATTACCCTCGACGAGGGAGGGGGTTATTACGACTCCGGATACATTCAGCCGCTTGATTTTTTTGGAGACGGGCCGCGTATTCCGATGATTATCGTTTCGGACTACACCAGAGGCGGTCATATCAGCCACACGTATACGGATCACGTGTCCATCTTGAAATTTATCGAGAGGAACTGGCACCTGAAGCCGTTGACGAACCGCAGCCGGGATAATTTTCCGAACCCGGTTTCCACCAAAGACAATCCGTATGTGCCGTTGAATTCGCCGGCCATCGGGGATTTGTTTGACATGTTTAATTTTGAGCGGGGCGGTAGACACTAGATACCGTGGGAGAGGTTTTTTTTTCGCTCGATCTTGCTTACTGGGGGACTTCGTCACTGACTACTTTGAAGCTGAGGAGCCGGGCGCGGCCGAACGATGTGGTCAGGGCGCAATCGGTGGCGTCGCGGCCCACTGCCATAAGGACGCGGCCGATCCGCGGGATGTTATGCCGGGCGTCCAGAGTCCACCAGCGATTGCCTAGATAGACTTCGAACCAGGCGCTGAAATCCATGGGGCTAGGCGCGACGATGACGCCGATGTCACCAAGGTATCCGGTTGCGTAGCGCGCGGGGATATTTAGGGCGCGGCAGAAAGTAATGGCGAGATGCTGGAAGTCGCGGCAGACTCCGACGCGCTCGGTGTAGACACCAAGAGCCGTGCGAACGGGATTGGCGAATTCGTAGCCGAAAGTGACCTTTTTGTGCACCCAGGTGCAGATTTCGCGGACGCGCTGCCAACCCTTGGGAAGATGTCCGAAAAGTTCGGAGGCGGTGTTGGAGAGCAGGTCCACTTCGCAATAGCGGCTGTTCATCAGGTAGGGGAGGACGTCGTGGGGGAGATGCTCGACATTATTTTCTGCGGCGTCGAATCCTTCCTCGTCGGGCTGTCCGGAATCTTCGATGAGCGTGGAATTGTGCAGACGGATTTTGCCGGGCGGCACGACGAAGCGACAACATATATTGCCGAAAGTGTCCTGGTAATTCTCAATATTGACGACGGGATCGGTTTTCAAAAAGTCGGTCTCGCGGAGATATTGTTTCCGCGAGGGATGAACGTTGAGGAGCGCGACGATGGGAACTTCCGAAGGCGCTTCGAACTGCATGTCGTAACCGAGACGAATGAGCATAGAAGTCAGAGTTTCCTGGAAGTACTTTGGCACGTACGATGCCGAAATTATCACGCGTGGAGCGGATGCGCGCATCTTCTTTTTCGATGCGACGGATTACATATTCTATAACCCCGCTGGAAGGGAATTTCGGGTCAGGCAATCGTGTATCATGCGTAGGATTAATCCATCTTAATACTCCGAGGGTCCGAGTGACATATTGTCTTGGCATTACGACGCAAGAAGGGCTGGTATTGGCGTCAGACTCGCGAATTAACGCGGGATTCGATCAGGTTAACGTCTGCCGGAAGATGCACAGCTTTGTGCAGCCGGGCGAGCGGATGTTCGTGATACTCACGAGCGGAAGCCTGTCCATCAGCCAATCCGTGGTCACGCTGCTGCGGGATGATTTTGACTCGGGACGCGGCCTGGCGCAGGCCAGTTCACTATATGATGCGGCACGGATTGTGGGGAATTGCGTACGGAGGATTTCGGAACTGGATCGGGCGTCGCTGGAACGCGATTCGTTCAGTTTTAATGTGCATCTGCTGCTGGGCGGACAGTTGAAAGGGCAGGAGCCAAATCTTTATCTGATTTATCCGCAAGGGAATCCCATCGCGGCGACGGAAGATTCACTGTATCTGCAACTGGGCGAATGCAAATACGGAAGACCGATACTGGATCGCGGGATTCAGCCGACAACTTCGCTGGAGGTGGCGGCAAAGTATGCGTTGCTGTCGATGGATGCGACGATGCGTTCGAACGTGACGGTGGGGCCGCCTTTTGACCTGTTGCTCTACAAGAAAGACACCCTGGAGGTAACGCGGTACCGGCGAGTATGCGCCGGGGATCGCGATTTGAACCTGATTCACTCCAGTTGGGAGCAATCGTTGCGGCGCGCGGTAGAACAGCTGCCGGACATTGAGTTTCCTTCGATCGATATAGCCACAACAGCGAGCAGTAAGGGCGCGACGAATACGGCGCGCTAAGAACCGGGGCAGGGCGGTCGCCGGGGAGCCGCATGGTGTTTTATTCACCTGCGCAATTTTCGATTCGTCTAATGGGTTTTACCGATAATGGACTAGACCTCTGATGCGCTATGCTTTGCCGGGCTGCAACCGCAGCTCGACCATGATCCTAGACACGGACGCGCCAGGGCATAGCGCCGGCGAAGCTTTCCGCCAATACGAATTTAATGGCTCGTACGACGAGATGTTTCGGTCGGCGGACCTCCCGCGAAAACAATACCGCCCGCTGTATACCCAACTGTTGAATCTGGGCTCCGGCGATCTGAGGAGGAGCAAGCAGGAAGCGGACCAGTCGTTCTTCAATCAAGGCATCACGTTCACGGTGTATGGCAGCGACAAAGGAACGGAGCGGATCTTTCCGCACGATCTGTTGCCTAGGATTATTACGGCTGCGGAATGGGAAACGATTGAAAAAGGACTGACGCAGAGGATTACGGCGCTGAATCTTTTTCTGAAGGACGTGTACCATGACGCGAAAATAATTGAGGACGGTGTGGTACCGGCGAAGATCGTTTACACCTGCAAGCATTACCGGCGAGAGATGCGCGGGATTAAAGTGCCGCGCGACGTGTATGTCACGGTAGTGGGCACGGACCTGATCCGCACTCCCGACGGGAAGTTTGTAGTGCTGGAAGATAATTTGCGGGTGCCGAGCGGCGTGTCGTACATGTTGACCAGCCGACGGGTGATGAAACATATTTTCCCGGCGCTCTTCAGGAAATGCCGTGTGCGGCCAATTGAACAATACAGCCAGGTCTTATTATCGGCGCTGAAGTCATTGGCTCCTGAGGGGCGAACGGAGCCTACGGTGGTGTTGCTGACGCCAGGGTCGTACAACTCGGCGTATTTCGAACACACTTACCTGGCGCGGCAGATGGGCATTGAGCTGGTGGAGGGCCGCGATTTGCTGGTGCACGACAATATCGTGTACATGCGGACGACGTTTGGATTGCAGCGCGTGGATGTGATTTACCGGCGCATTGATGACGATTATCTGGACCCGCTGGTGTTTGAAGGAGGGTCGGCGCTGGGTGCGGTGGGGCTTTTTAACGCGTATCGCGCAGGAAATGTAGCGTTCGCCAACGCGTTGGGCACGGGAGTGGCGGATGACAAGGCCATTTACGCGTATGTGCCAAAAATTATCAAATATTATCTGAATGAAGATCCGATTCTGGAAAACGTAGAGACATTTTTGATGTCGGATGCGGCGCAGCGCGATCATGTGTGCCAGCGGCTGGACCAGTACGTGGTAAAGGCGGTGGGGGAGTCGGGCGGATACGGAATGTTGATCGGGCCGCACAGCACGGAGGCGCAGCGTTCTGATTTTCGCGACAGGATATTCGCTGAGCCGCGAAATTATATTGCCCAGCCGACGATCCATCTTTCGACCGCGCCGTGCTTTGTGGATGGCACGATTGAGCCGCGGCACGTGGACTTGCGGCCGTACGTGGTTTATGGAGAAAACATCACGATTGTGCCCGGCGGACTGACGCGCGTGGCGTTGCGAAAGGGTTCGCTGGTGGTGAATTCTTCGCAAGGCGGTGGATCGAAGGATACCTGGGTCCTGCAAAATTGATAATTCCTACGAATCGCATGGGGCGGCATGCTATCGCGCGTAGCTGACAGCCTTTACTGGATGAGCCGCTATTTTGAGAGAGCGGACAACGCGTCCCGCGTGGTGGAAGCTACTTACGGGCTAATTCTGAATCCCGCGAAATTTTCGACGGAAGAAAGGTGGTTTCGCGCGGTATCGGCGCTGGCGCGCGGGGGCGCGACGCAAGTGGATCCGCAGCACGCGCTATTCCTGCTGGTGGCGGAGCCAGAAGGCGTGTTTTCCATCATCAAGTGCATCAACGGCGCGCGGGAAAATGCGCGTCAGGTGCGCGAAGAAATCAGTTCAGAGATGTGGGAGCACCTGAATAAGCTCTATCACGAAGTGAATGGCGCGGAGTTACGGCCGGAGGACGATGCCGGAGCGATGCGGGTGGTGAACGTGGTGCGCGAAGGGGCCTACCGTTTTTACGGCATCACCGATACGACCATCAATCACGGCGAGGGCTGGCATTTTATTCAATTGGGGAAATACATCGAGCGGGCATGCAATTTGTCCATTCTGCTGGACTCGTATTTTTCAGTGGAGAAGAGCGCGGACGACCTGGATTGGGTCGGCTTACTGAGCAGTTGCGCGGCGTTCGAGGCCTACTGCAAGGTGTGCACCGCGGAATTGAAACCGGAACGTATTGCAGATTTTATTCTGCTGCAACCGGAGTTTCCTTATTCGGTGAGATATGCGCTGGACCGGATGCATCATTCGCTGACTTCCATAAGTAATCGATCGCTGAGCCGGCGGACGGGAAAGATAGAGCGCTTGATAGGGCGACTGCGCTCGGCAGTGACGTACGTACAGATCGGCGAAGTGATTCGCGGTGATTTGCATACGTATCTGGCGGCGATTATCGAGCAGTGCCGCGATTTGCATGCGGCGGTGCACGAGGTTTACATCGAATATCCGATCGAGGTCGCGTTCGAATCGTAATGTTCTACGCCATACGACACTTCACGCGGTATCGCTACAGTCAGCCGGTGTGGCAGAGCATGATGGAAGTGCGCATGCACCCGCGCAGCGAGGGCAGCCAGCGGTGCTTTATTTTTCAGCTGTCGGTGAATCCGCGGGCGCGGATTTTTGCGCATACGGATGCGCGCGGAAACCTGGTACACCACTTCGATTTGCCGTCACGGCACCGGCAGCTGACGATTATTTCCGATGCGCTGGTGAATATCGATGAGCAACAGACCGTTCCGGAGTCGATGGATTACGCAGCGTGGCACGATCTGGAGGAGATGATCGAGCGGAAGGATTACTGGGATTCGTTGATGCCGAGTCATTTTGCGCGGACTTCGCCGGAGCTGGAGGAATTGGCCCACGAGATTGGGGTATCCGGGCGGGACAGGCGGAGTCCCCTGACATTTCTGCAGGACGTGATGGCCGGGGTGTATCGCAGCTTTACGTATACCAAGAAAAGTACAGCAGTGAACTCGCCCATCGAAGTGGCATTGAAGTCGCGGCAGGGAGTTTGTCAGGATTTTGCGCACATCATGATCACGCTGGTGCGCCAGGCGGAAATTCCGTGCCGCTATGTCAGCGGTTATTTGTATCACGGAAAAGAAAACGCGGACCGTTCGGCGGATGGGGCGACACACGCATGGGTGGAGGCGGCACTGCCGGGAATCGGTTGGGTAGGATTTGATCCAACAAATAATTTGATCGTGGCAGAGCGGCATATTCGAACGGCGGTGGGCAGGGACTATGCCGATGTGCCGCCCACGATGGGTACGATGAAGGGAAAAGCTGAGACAGAGCTACAGGTGCGCGTACGAGTTACGCCCTCACAGGCGGTACTGCCGCCCGATGAAGAGTTCGCGGCCGATGAAGAGTGGTCGCAATTTCTCGAGGAAGATCACCAGATGCAGTTAATCAGCGCGGAGCAGCAACAACAACAGCAGCAGTAGTTGCAGAATTTTCAGAGCCCGCCGCATATCCAGCGAACACAGTGCCCATTGCCAGTTTTTCGCATCGCTGCTGGAATCTTTCGTGGCCTGTAGTCACGGGCCCGTATTACTACTTGCGAGCCAGATAGATGGTGTGGCGGGGCCCGCGTTTACTTGTGTGGCCGCGCACGTGATGGACTTGGGGTTCAAACTGCGCGGCACGCAAGACTTTCACGAATTTAGGATCGCTCTGAATCGCCCAGATAGTCAGAACGCCATCAGGCTTAAGAGCCTGACGCGCGGCGGCCAATCCGTGACGGTCATAAAGTGCGCTGTTCGCGGGGACTGTGAAGGCGGCCGGGCCATTGTCCACGTCCAGGATTATGGCGTCGAATTGCGCCGTCGATGAATTCAGCACATCGGATACGTCGCCTGTCGCTACCCGAACGCGGCTGTCGTGCAAGGGGTGCTTTGCCAGGTGTCCAAGCGGGCCGCGATTCCATTCGACAACCGCGGGGGCGAGTTCGGCAACGACGATAGTTGCGCTGGGCGGGAGGAGATCGAGCGCGGCACGCAACGTGAAGCCCATGCCCAAGCCGCCGATCAGAACGCTGGGTGAAGTCAAAGACCGCGCTTGTTGACAGGCGAGGGTGGCGAGCTTGTCCTCAGACCTGTGCATGCGGCTGGTCATAAGTGGGGCCCCTGCGGCGACAATGACATATTCGTCGCCGCGACGAGTCAGTTTGATGACGGTGCCGTCGGGCAAAGCGGATTCGGCGAGTAATTCGAACGGCTTCACACCGGCGATCTTACAGGAAATAAAATCTGACCCAAAGATAATGAGCGCCGGTAAGACAATCGCAATGCACCGCGTTGACTTGGCTAAGAGCGGCCACTAAACTTGGTGCCCACCATGGCCGATCCGCAGTCGTTGTTAGGGCAAACAGTTTCACACTACCGAATACTTGAAAAACTTGGCGGCGGGGGCATGGGAGTGGTCTACAAAGCCGAGGACACCCGACTGGACCGCTTTGTGGCGCTGAAATTCCTGCCTGAAAATGTGGCTGGCGACCGGCAATCGCTGGAGCGATTTCGCCGGGAGGCCAAGGCTGCATCCGCGCTGAACCATCCAAATATCTGCACGATCTATGACGTGGGCGAGGACGCTGGCAAGGCGTTCATCGCCATGGAATATCTCGAGGGCGCAACCCTGAAGCATAAAATTGGCGGGCGGCCGCTTGATTTTGCCACCCACCTTTCCCTGGCCATCGATATCGCGGACGCGCTGGACGCCGCGCACGCAAAGGGAATCGTGCACCGGGACATCAAGCCGGCAAATATTTTTGTGACCGGGCGCGGCCGCGCGAAGATTCTGGACTTCGGGCTCGCGAAAGTGGATGGCGCGGCGAGACCGGCGGATGCGCTGACTCATGGAGCCAATAATTCGCAGACCGAAGGCGGCGTTTCGATTGGCGACCTGACCAGCCCGGGCAGCACGCTGGGGACGGTGGCGTACATGTCTCCGGAGCAGTGTCGCGGAGAAGAGTTAGATGCGCGGACGGACTTATTTTCGTTTGGGGTGACTCTATACGAGATGGCTACGGGGGCGCTGCCATTTCAGGGCAACACCACGGCGATGATTTTCAATCACATTCTCAACGAGCCACCCGAAGCGATCACGAAGAAAAATCCCAAGGCGCCTGCCGAACTGGATCGCATCGTGACTAAGGCGCTGGAGAAGGATCGCGACTACCGGTGCCAGACGGCCGCGGAATTGCGGTCAGATTTGAAGCGATTGAAGCGGGACGTGGATTCCTCGGCACGCGTTGAAGCGGCGCTGCTGGCCATCGCGAAGCAATCGGAGTGCGAAGGCGCTCACCCGAGGTGCTGGGGCGGTCATATTTTTCATCCGGGCGCTACGAAGATGCGGCCCGGCTTGCGGAAACTGCGGTGGAAATTGTCAGCAACGATTACAACGCCCTGGTGCCGCTGATCAATTCTCTGGAGCGCCTGGGGCGCATGGCGGATGCGGAGAAATTGCGAAGGCGCGAAATGGAAGTTTTGCAGGAACAGCTGCAGCACTTTCCGGATGACGTCCGCGCGCGAATCTTACTGGCCGCGGACCTGGCGATTTTCGGGGACGCCGCCGGAGCTGCAATGCAGGTGCGTATCGCGGTAGCTATGCGGCCAGCGGACGCGCTCATTCTTTACAACGCGGCATGCACGTATGGGTTGCTGGGGATGAAAGTCGAAGCGCTGGATGCTTTTCGGCGCTCAGTACAGTCGGGGTATTCGAATATAGATTGGTGCCTGCGAGACCCGGACCTTAAAATTCTCTACGACGACCCGGAATTCAAGAAACTGATAGGGACTGACTCGCCCGATTCATCGAAGCACTGACAGTTTGGAAGGGTACAGTAGAGTTTGAATACCATCCGGCGCGGATTTAGTCCGTCAGATAACGATTTCAATTAATATTCGTGTAACGCCAAGCCCGGTGCCCCTTATGCGAAACGTAACCGCTGTGATGCTTGTTGGATTGTGTTTGATCCTGTCACTCTTCGCAATACTTCCCCAGACAGCTTTGCATGCCGAACAGACAAGTTTTGCCAAAGAGGCATATGTTTTTGAAAGGCTGCACACGCGGGTGCGATTCGAGGCGGACGGCACTGGGACGCGGGAAATCACGGGCCGAGTGCGCCTTCAATCAGAATCGGCCACACATGATTTTGGACTACTACGCTTCGGATATGCAGCATCGTTCGAATCGCTAACCGTCGACTATGTTCGTGTGAGGAAGTCAGACGGAACCGTTATAGAAACCCCTGCGATTGATGTCCAGGATTTGGATTCGGCGGTCAGCCGGCAGGCGCCGATGTACACGGACACAAGAGAGAAACACGTTGCGGTGAAGGCGTTGTCAACGGGGGATGTTCTCGAATATCACCTGATATGGACCGTTCACGACGCCATAGCGCCCGGCCATTTCTGGATTGACGGTAACTTTGTGACCAATGCTATATGTCTGGACGAAGAGATAGAAATCGACTTGCCGAAAAACGTGCAAGCCAGAATCTCCACCCGAGGCGTAACGCCGGACGTTACGGAGGCCGGGACACGAAAGATAGTTACGCTACATCACCAGAATTTAGCCCGAAAAGAAGATGATAATGAATGGGCTTGGGAAAAAGGCGTCGGCAAGGTTGAACCCCCCATCATACAAATCAGTTCATTCCAATCCTGGGACGAAGTGGGCAAGTGGTTCGGTGGATTGGAGACTGGGCCTGCGAAAGTCACGCCGTCTGTACAGGCCAAGGCGGACGAGCTTACTCAAGGTAAGACCAGCGAGTCAGAAAAGATTCAAGCGCTGTATGAGTTCGTGGCACTGAATTTCCGTTACATCGGTATCAGCCTTGGACAAGGACGTTATGCGCCACATCGAGCCGAAGAAGTGCTCTCCAATCGTTACGGCGATTGTAAAGATAAGCACACACTGTTTCAGTCATTGCTAGCCGCCGAAGGAATCAAAGCATTCCCGGCGCTGATCAGCAGCGGATCCACGATCGATGCCGCAATTCCCACGCCAAGCATGTTCGATCACGTGATTACCGTGATTCCTCGAAGCGATTCATTTCAATTTCTGGACACGACGCCGGAGGTGCGGCGGTTCGGGTATCTGTTGACAGCGCTACGAAACAAGACAGCGCTGGTCGTTGAAGATGGAGGGCCGTCGCGACTGGTCAAAACCCCAGCTGACCCACCGGTTGGGAACTCTGAGAAATTTTCGATGGACGCTTCCCTAGATGCAAGCGGAACACTGGAAGGCAAGGTGCGAATCGAAGCGCAGGGAGATTCAGAAATACTTTTGCGATCAGCATTTCGGGCGAACTCGGAGAGCCAGTGGAATGAATTAGTCCATGGTATCAGTGCACGCATGGGTTTCGGAGGAACGGTTAGCGATGTTAGCGCCGCGGTAGTCCAGACAAACGGTGAGGGGTTCTCGTTTACGTATTCGTATCACCGACCCGATTACTCAGACTGGAAGGAACGACAGATTTCGCTGCCATTGCCACCGATAGTCTTGCCTACAATTTCAGAGAAACGAAAATCATCAGAGGATTCCTTTGTTCTGGGTTCGCCTGTGGAACTCACCTATGAGGGGCATATCAAGTTGCCGCAAGACATGGGGGCAACGCTGCCCCCTGACGTTAACCTGACGCGTGACTTTGCCACTTACACAGCGCACTACGCGATTGAAAATGGAGTTATCACTGGTAAGAGGCATCTGAAGCGGACGGCCAACGAAGTGCCAGGCTCCCAGCGTGCGGCTTATTCCGAGTTCGTAACCGCCATGCTCGAGGATCAAACGCGCTATTTGGAGATAACCGAGGATGGCGGCGACGCTTCACGGGGCGCAACGCGACGCAGTCGAGCCGGGGTGCCGGGAGCGGGCGGCCATTCCGATAATGAAGAAGCGCAAAAGCTGTACGACCAGGGATACGAGTCCTTCCAACTGGGCGCGCCGCGCGCGGCAATCACGGCGCTAGAAAGAGCTGTAAAACTGGACGCAAATTGGACTGATGGGTGGCTTCTTCTCGGTGATGCGCACATGATGGCGAGTGAGTATCAGCAAGGAATCGAGGATTATCAGAAGGTTGTTCGCCTCGATCCCGCAAATCTGCAAGGACATCGAGTGCTGCCCAGAGCCCTTGAAGCGGCGTATCGAAACGGAGAAGCAATAGCGGCATGGTACGAACTTCTTAAGTTGAGCCCGGGTGAGCCCGGGGCGCTGGATAAGCTAGCATCGTTGTTACTGTCGGAAAAAAGATATTCGGAACTAATCAACCGGCTCGAAATTCTCGATGACGCCAAAAAGAACACCGTGGCGGTACAGCTTATGTACGGCGAAGCATCCCTCGGTACAGACCGCGAGGAAAGGGCCATGGAACATTTCCACGCGGCGTTGGACCTGGATAAGAGCGCAGATACGTTGAACTCAGTGGCGTACGCCCTCGCAGAAGCAAAGGCGGGTCTGCGAGAAGCTTTGAAGTATGCAGAAGAAGCGGTTAAAAAGACTGAGGAACAGACGGCGAAGTCAGAAACTATCGACAGTTCCAATTCTCAGCTGATGGCCAATCTGGCGGGGCAGTGGGACACGTTGGGTTGGGTAAAGTTCAACCTCGGAGACACTACGGGAGCAACGAAATATCTGGAGGCTGCCTGGCTTTTAATGCAGACGCCGGTCGGCGGCATTCATCTGGGCGCAGCGTACGAGAACGCGGGCCGCAAACAACAGGCCGCACTAACATACTCAATGGCATTGGCGGTGCTTGGAACGCACGGAGATCCAATTGTGCGACGGGCAATCAATGCCAAACTTAAGGCGTTGACGGCGGCAGGCGTAAAAACCACCAAGGATGCAGGCATGGATCTGAGTGCGCTGCGAACGTATCACCTGCCCATTCCACAGGGATGGGCCGGCGGATACAAGAGCGGGCAATTTGGAATCTCGATCACCAAGGCCGGACCGCTGGTTTGGACTTTGGATGATGCGGAAGAATTCAAAGGGGAAATCAAACACCTTTCCAACATAAGGTTCAGAACGGTCTTTCCGGATGACGGTCCAACGAAGGTTACCCAGCGCGGAATACTAAGTTGTTCGCAGGTATCCAAGGCGTGCACGTTGGTGCTCATACCCATCTTCGCGCAATCGAGACCGAATTCCCGCAACGTGTCCGTTCCGTAAAAAACCGCGCAGAGCGCGTCCCAGAAAAGAGTCGGTGCTGGCGATTTGCGCACAGTGTGCTGTTTAGCACACTTCGCGGTTCCATCCGAAGACATAGTTGAAAGTGCCTGGTTTTGAATCCAGGTACTGTGTTGGAGGGATATTTCATGCTGGGCATAAATCGTTATTTGAGTAGAGCGCTGCTGGCGGTGGCGATTGCCGCGCCCGTAGTCTTAGCAGCTACACCTGCACCGCAGGAAGTGCAGGTGCGCGTGTACGACAGCCATCATCGCGACTATCACAATTGGGATGATCGCGAAGACCGCGCCTATCGGCGCTACTACACGGAGCAGCACCGGGAATACCGGGCGTACGATCGGGAAAACGCCAGACGGCAGCGCGCGTATTGGAAGTGGCGCCACAATCATCCGGATCGCGATTAGTTCGAACGGAAGCTGCTCGCAGAAGAGTTTGGTACGGCCACTCGTCGAGTGGCCGTTTTGTTTTGCGGGCGCGAAATTACGCGGGGTTGGCGCGAGGCGCGCTGGGGACAGAAGCAGAGGGCGAAAAGCCTTCCGCGGCTTGTTCTACTGTAGGAAACATTTCGATGAGCTGGTCAACTTTGGTGAGCTTCAGGCTGTAACTGATCATCGGTTGGGCGGCGGCGATGCGCAGAGCGCCTCCGGCACGTTTCACCTTGGAAAGACAGCGGACCATCGCGCCGATGGCCGCGCTGTCGGCGTGAGTGACTCCCGCCATATCCAGAATGATGCGCGTCTCGTGAGCAGCCAGCAGGCCGTCGATTTCATTTTCCAGGCGGACACATTCGGGGCCGCAATGAATGTTGCCCTGGATGGAGAGGGCCGTGATTCCGGGCTGCAAAGAGCGCCTGGTGAAGATGAGAATCATGTGGGGTCGCCCTCGTAGGGGAACTGACGAATCAGGCGCACACAATCGCCCAATGCGGAAAAAACGGAAGTACCCCAGCCGCACGGAACGAAAGAGGCGGTGCTCTGATTTACGGCCCTGTCGGTTTCGGCGTAGAAGCGCATGCGCTGGCCGGGGGGCGGCACGGCGAACTCCTTTACCGTGATGGTGAACGTCACGGTGCCGGTGGGTTGCTGCTTGACGATGGAAAAGTGGTGCAACTGCATCAGTTGTTCGGCAGGTTGAGACTGAATGTGAATCCAATCGCCCATCCGGGTCCTCGCAGGGTATCAGGTGCGACGGATACTAGGATATGGGCGGAAGCAAGTCAACGGGCCACCAGATCACCACGCTCTGCGCAGTGAAAAGCGGTGTAAAGGTCTCATCTTTGCGGCGCCCACCATGCCTACTCAAAGTCCGAGTGGAGGGATAGCGTGGTTCCGTTATTCCTTGCCGCCAACCACTTGGGCGTGGCCGAGGGCTGCCACCAGGGATGTGCCGCCCAAGATGTTTCCCAGGAGCGTCGGGAAAAAGAAACTAGTGAAATAGGTTCCCCAGGAAATGGAGTGGGTGACTACGAGATAGAGCATGGTAGTGGAACCGGCGATGATGTGATTGAGGCCACCCAGGCCGACAAGATACGTGATGATGATGATTACGGAGATGCGAGCGGACTCCGCGCCGGGGAGGAGCCATACCATGAGGGCAATGAGCCAGCCGGCAAAAATGGCGCGGGTGAAGATAATTCCGAAGCCGGCTCCAAGATGGGCCATGCCGATGGTGGTGAAGGCTTCGTGAACGTGTGGCGGGAAGAGCGAGACGCTGCCCAGCGCCAGCGCAAACAGATATGTACCCACGAAGTTGGCGGACAGGACTATTGCCCACAGGCGAACCACCCGAACGAAAGTGATCAGGTCTTTGCGGAGAAGCAAAGGCAGAATCACGGTGAGCGTGTTCTCGGTGAAGAGTTGCTGGCGTCCGAGAATGACGATCAGGAAGCCGACACAATATCCGAGCCGGGATATCAGTGGACACCACGGCGCATCCGGCAAATGAGCAGAGAGTAGCGCTTCTGCGATAAACGAAAATCCCATGGAGAGGCCGGCGGCCAGCGCGGACCAGGCGAGCGCGGCGGCAGGACGGTGGAGTTCCTCTTCGCCTTCGCGGCGGATGGCTTCGTAAACAACGTGCGCGCCGATGGCTACGCGCTCTTCCACCTGTTTTTTTTCGACGCGCGTGGTAATGGTGCTGCCGTCGGCGGGAAGGGAATCGTTCTCAGGTTTTTCTGATTTGGTGGGCATCGGCACGAGAACAGTATGCGGCAGGTAAGGATAACTACAAAGAGCGAGGCGTTCTAGCGGCAAATACCACAGGACATCGTGCGACTGCAGAGCTGCCAAGAACCGGCTAGAGCAGGACGAGGGGAAGCGGGCAGTGGCGAAAATCATCCCTTGACATATTCCTATATGGGAATGTAATGTATGGCCATGGCGAGGGCGGCAACAACCTCAGACGTGTTCAATGCTGTGGCGGAACCGCGGCGGCGCGAGATCCTGAATTTTCTGGCGGGGCGAGAGTACGCCGTAGGTGAGATCGTTCTGAGCCTAGGTTTGGAGCAGCCTTCAGTATCGAAGCATTTGCGAGTGCTTCTGGAGGTGGGATTGGTGGACGTGCGACGGGACGGGCGGAGGATGTTGTACCGGGCGAACGCGGAAGCGATTCGGCCGCTGCATGAGTGGACCGGCACGTTCGAACGCCTGTGGAAGCACCAGTTGCAGCAAGTGAAGGAGCGAGCGGAAGGGAAGCGACCGACTTAGAAAGTTTTTTTGCAGGACGGCGGGTAAGCTCTGAAAAATATATTTACAGGAGGAAAGATGAGTTCGGCAGCGACGAAGAAGGAAATCATGGTTGCGGATTTGACGTTAAGCATTACGCAGGAAATTCATGTGCAGGCTCCGATGGAGGCGACGTTTGCTTCGCTTCTCGAACAACTGGGAGCGGGAAATACGCATCCGGATGGCACACCGATGCCGATGAAGATTGAAGGGTGGCCGGGAGGGCGGTGGTTCCGCGACCTGGGCGCTGACAACGGACACTTCTGGGGCCATGTGCAGGCCATCAAGCGGCCAGCGCTGCTGGAGATTTATGGGCCACTGTTCATGTCCTATCCGGTTTCGTCAAACGTGCAATACCGATTGAGCGAAGTGGATGGAGGAACGCTCATCAAGTTTCATCACACAGCGCTCGGTTTGATCCTGGATGAGCATCGCGCGGGCGCGTCGAAGGGCTGGACGTTTATTAATGAAATGGTTCGGCACAGGGCAGAATCACGCAGCAGGAAGTAAGGAAGCGCGCGGGAGAAGGCTATGTGTCCGGAATGTTTGGCCAGCGCAACGGCGTTAGTAGCCGGAATACTGTCGAGCGGTGGGTTGGCCGCACTCGTGGCCAAGGTTGTGAGCGTCAAGAAAGTCAAAGAGTCGGAACAAATTAATACAGAAAGAGAGAAATGAAAATGGCTACCGCGGTAACGAGCAGAGGTAAGGCGAAAGTGGTGGGGCAAGCGGAATGGCTGGCGGCACGGAAAGAACTGTTGAACAAAGAAAAGGAATTCACGCGATTGCGCGACGAGGTGAGCAGCGCGCGTCGGGAGATGCCGTGGGAGCGCGTTCAGAAACAATACGAGTTTGATGCGACAAGCGGGAAGCAGACGCTGGGCGATCTATTTGACGGTAGGAGTCAGCTGATCGTTTATCACTTCATGTTCGGGCCAGGTTGGAGTGAGGGGTGTCCAAGCTGCTCGCTGTTGGCAGATCATTTTGACGGGAGCATAGCGCACTTGAATGCACGCGGTGTGACGCTGGTGGTGGTGTCGAGGGCGCCGCTGGCGGAGATCGAAGCGTTCAAAAAGCGGATGGGCTGGAAATTCAAGTGGGTTTCGTCATACGGGACGGATTTTAATTACGATTATCACGTATCGTTCACGAAAGAAGAAAAGGCTGCGGACGGAGAAGTGAACTACAACTACACGAAGCAGAAATTTGGCAGTGACGAGGGTCCGGGAGCCAGTGCGTTTTACAGGGATGGCGCGGGAGATATTTTTCACACTTATTCGACCTATGGCCGCGGGCTGGATATCTTAATTGGCGCATATAACTTTCTGGATATGGCGCCCAAGGGTCGCGACGAAGAAGGGTTGGCGTTCTCAATGGCGTGGGTGCGGCATCACGACAAATATGAAAATGCACCGGCGGTGGACCCGAAACGAGGGTACGTTCAGCCGAAAAGTGTTCGGGAGTCTTGCTGCGAGGGAGATAGCCACTAGCTGCCCTACGTTGCGCGGCGTTGATAAAGACAAAACTAGAATCGGGAGGGCTCTCAGGGCCCTCTTTCTTTTTTGAACTGAATTACTCTCATTGCCATTGATGGCAGAACACGCATAATACTGCGGTCAGGGAGGATGGGATGAAGAGACGAACATTATTGCGGTCAATCTCGGCGGCGGCATTTTTTCCACCAGCGCTCTTGGCGGGAATTCGTGAGAAGGAAGATGGCTCCGGGCCGGACGGGACGGCGGTATACGAGCTGCGCGTTTACCATGCGGCGGCCGGAAAGTTAGCCGATTTGCTGGCGCGGTTTCGCGATCACACCGACAAACTTTTTGAGCGTCACGGAATGAAGAGCGTGGCTTACTGGACTCCGATGGATGAGCCGGTGAAGAGCAATACGCTGATTTATATCTTGCAACATCCCAGCCGGGAGGCGGCCGCAGCCAATTGGAAGTCGTTTCAAGACGACCCGGAATGGAAGAGCGTAAAGGCCAAATCGGAAGAAAACGGATCGCTGGTGGACAAGGTTGATTCGACGTATATGGTGATGACGGATTTTTCAAAGCGGTTAGGCTGAATTCCTGGATACGCATCGCCGCCGGCAAAGCGATTCCGAGCATCATTACCATAGAGGGCGACATCGTTAATGATTCAGGCCGGAGCAGGGTGTCCAAAACAAGTGTTTACCGGGGAGATTTGGAGGACTACTATCGCGGTGATTGGATGAACCCGGGCCCGATTGTGAATTCGCGGGAGGTGCGTCGGTGATGAAAATGAGCGGCACGGTTGGCGCGATTTTGAAACGCAAGGGGGGCGGCGCGTGGTCGGTGGCGCCGGAGCAGACGGTTTACGAGGCCATTGAAATTATGGCTGATAAAGGAGTTGGGGCGCTGCTGGTCATTTCAGATGGCGCGCTGGCGGGAATCATTTCGGAACGCGATTACGCGCGGAAATTGATTCTGGAAGGACGATCCTCGAAGACCACGGTGATTCAGGAAATTATGACCAGCCCGGTAATTTCGGTGAGTCCGGAGCAAGCGGTGGACGAGTGCATGGAGATCATGACGCGGCATCGTATCCGTCATTTGCCCATCATGGAGAACCAGAAAGTGCTGGGCGTAGTGTCCATCGGAGATCTGGTGAAGTGGGTGGTGTCAGAGCAGGAAGAGACCATCGAGCATTTGCATAACTACATTTCGGCGAAGTACCCCAGCTGAGAGATACAACGCCCACGGGCACTTTTGACGCAAATGTACTGCTCCAGGGCGCGGCGCAGGATAACTAGGGCCGCGCTGCGACAGACTCTGCTAGACGAACTGAGGAACGTGTCGCAACTGCGGCCGCAGCCGAGCAGAAGAATGCAATTGCAGAAAAAGTGATGGGCGGCGGAGAAAAGTAAACGACTGCGATAACCAGATTGGCTAATTGCAGCGCGGCTAGAGCGGCTGCGAGGCTGCCGGCTACTGATGGATCCGAGCGCGCCACGTTCCCGAGGTACCACGCAACATACGCGGAGAATAGAAGATAAACAGTCAGGAAAAGTCCAAAGCCACGATAGAACATGCCATAAGTGTAGGTGGTACCCGCTTTTTCCAGATGCGCGCTGTTCATGGCGGCCAGCGCGGCTTGACCGTCGCTTGTGGGCGGAATGAATGTCAGAAACCCTATGGTGTGGAGGATCGCGAATAGCATCAGGAGAATGGAAGTGATGCGAAAAAGCCAAGTTGCTTTCATGATTTCCTCCGATGGATATAACTAAGGCGATCGAAAAAGGCTGATGTGGCGATCGGCCGGTCGTAACCGACTCATGCGGAAGCGGCCGATGGTGACTTAAACGGTATCTGCGGGCTTATCGGCCTGCTCGGCGAAAGATGACAGCAGGGAGCCCCAGCCGCCTTCGGCGCTAACGCCGTCGCGCATTTTTTCCCATTCGGCGCCCATGCGCTCGAAGTTGCGATGCTCGAGCTCCACGCGCGTTGAGTCGTCGGGTTCGGATATGAACCGAACTTCCACTTCACTGGACTTCGCGGCATCGGGTTCATATTGCCAATTGGCATTTATCTTCCAGGCCATGACGAAACGTTTCGGCGGCTCCCACGCGGTAATTTCGCCCCAGGGACAATCCGTGCCATCAACTTGTTCGCTGTAGCAACGACCGCCCACGCGGCCTTCGATGACGGCGCGCTTCATCGGGGATTTGCCGATGTGATGGCTGCGCGGCCACCAACTGTCGAACTCCGCAGTGAAAATGTCGAAGGCGCGTTTTTGCGTGGCTTTCACAGTGATGCTGCGGCGAACGGATGAGTCCTGCAGGGGGTTGGCGGCGGTGCTCATTTCTTCTCCTTTTTACTTTTGCTTTTCGGTTTTGGTTGTGGGCGGAAGACTTCTTCGGCTGCGACTCTGCGGGCGAAAGCGGCAAGTGCCTGGCCCCAGAACTGGTCGAAATATTCGCGCACGGTTTCAAATCCTTGGGGATCGAGCTGGTAGAGGCGGCGGTTGCCGGCGGCGCGATCGCTGACGAGATGGGCGTTCTTGAGCACGCGCAAATGTTGGGAAATGGCCGGTCGGCTGATGGGGAAGGCGCGGGCCAGTTCGCCGACGGGCAGCGGGCCCTGGATTAGCCGCGCGAGGATTGCTCGGCGAGTGGGGTCGCCGAGGGCGTCGCACTGGGTTTGTTGGTAAGTATCCACTAACGGTAAGTTACAACTTACCAAGCAAGACTGTCAAGGCCGATTTATAACCGATGGAAATTAACTGTTTTCCACGCGATTCTTAATATCCGAGTACGCCTCAGCGATCAGCCTGGTCAGGGCAGCGGCGTTTGTGGTGGTTTCCGGTTTCAGTTTGACATGGCGCATGAACTTGCCGTTGCCTTGCAACATTCCCGCCGGGTCTGGCAGTGATGCGCCATGGAAGAACCCCACGTTTACATGCGCAGTGAAAACGTTCACGTAACCGAAGGGAGCGTCGCCCAAACAGGCAACTGGACAGCCGTCGTGCAAAAGCTCGCGGACTTCGTCTCCGCAATTCCGCATCACCTCAAACCATTGGCGCGCGATGGTTCCCAGTGCACCGTCGTGGTCTTTCATCCAGGCATCCACGGCCGGATCGCGCTGGACGGCACCATTGAATCGAAGTAGCGCGGTCCTTCTCATAGGCTGGGATTTGGAATACTCCGGTTTGCGAATGGAGATGCCAAGGCCACGCGAAATCCGTTCGGCCCAAAAGTGTTGCCCATGTGGCCGGGACGTTCTGTCACCTATGTGTCCGGGTCGGACCAGAGAAAAATGGCGCGCCCGGAGAGACTCGAACTCCCGACCCTCTGGTTCGAAGCCAGATGCTCTGATCCAACTGAGCTACGGGCGCGTGGAGGACATTATAACGCCAACTTTAACGATCGGGCACGCCGGCGGATATTTCGCGTGACGTGGTATGAGGAAGCTTCACGATTGATAGTGAGAAATACCGATGCCTCATGTGGAAGAGCAGATTGCAGAATGGATGGCGGCATACCGGGTGCTAGGTGTGCCTCTTTCGGCCACCGCAATCTCCATTAAGGAAAATTATCGCAGGTTGATGAAGAGGTGGCATCCGGATCTGTTCGCGAATGGCAGCGAGAAACAGTCGGAAGCTAATCGGATGACCAGCCTGATTAATCAGGCTTACGAAAAAATAGAAAATGCGCCGTTGAAATATTACGAGAACAACAGGTCGCCGGCCCCGGCGGCATGGCCGAACGGTTCTCGACCGATGGGACGACGGGCGTTCGTGGACCCACCGGATCCGTTCCGCAATATGGAACGCGTGGAGTTCTGGGTAAAGTTTGGGATTGGCGGGGTATTCGGAGCATTGTTTGGTCTGGGTTCGCTCTTACGTTTGTACACTTACCAAGATCCGGGCACTTGGGGTGCACTGGCGATATTAGCCGGGACCATGTTGCTATTCGGGATTGGATCGGTGAAAGGTGGAGACAAGTTTTGGGATGTGATCTTCCGGCGGTCCTGGTGGAACCGGCCCTACTGGTAACCATAAAGTCTGTTTTAGATTAACGTTGGATTTCTAGTTGTCGGCCGAAGTGTGCACATCGGGGGTGAGGACGTGCTCGGGGCGGACGCCCAGGCCGACGGCGCGCGCGGGGATGCGACGGAGGATAGGGAAATGTTCCAGGAGCCAGAGTGGAAGAGGGAGGCGCTGGATGGGGCCTTTGGTGGCGAGGGCCGGACCGATGAAGCGTTTGTGAGCGAAGACCTGAAAGGCCTGGGTGACGCGGGTGGGGTATTCGCGGCGCTGGCGGACGTTATCGAGATGCGAGTCGAGGGCGTCGAAACGGTGCTGCTGCCCGGAATTGGAATGCGCGGCGAAAACGGGGGCGAGGATGTTGGCGGCGGCGACGGCGTCCTGGATGGCGAGGTTGATGCCGACTCCCCCGATGGGAGACATGGCGTGCGCAGAATCGCCGATGCAGAGAAGGCCGGGACTCGACCAGCGGCGCAGGCGATCTACGGCGACGGAGAGCAGCTTGATGTCATCCCAGGATTTTAGTTCGTTAGCGCGGCCGTGGAGAAACGGCGCGACGGTTTCGAGGTCGGCGCGAAATGCGGCAAGGCCCCGCTGCTGAATGGCGGGGAAGTCGCCCTTGGCGATGACGTAAGCGCACTGCCAGTAATCTTCGCGGTTGAGGGTGACCAGAAGTTTGCCGGAGCGGAAGCGGCCCAGAGTCTGAGCGGGATCATCGCGGTGGCGCGAGACGCGCATCCAGAGAACGTCTATGGGAGCACCGAGATCGAGAACTTCGAGACGCGCTTTTTCGCGCACCAGAGAGTGACGGCCATCAGCGCCGATGGTCAAGTCGGCGCGGATTTCGGTCTCGCCGTGGGGAGTTTTGACGCGCACTCCGGCGACGCGATTATCTTCGACGAGCAGGCCGGTGACTTCCGATTCCATGCGCAGACGGAACTGGGGATAGGCTTGGGCTTTAGCCGAGATGAAATTGAGAAAGTCCCACTGGGGCATGAGACCGACGAATTTGCAGTGCGTGGGGAGATGTGAGAAATCAGCGATGGGTACAGTGAAGTCGTCAATGACCGCGCTGATGGCAGTAACTTGCTGATGGGGCACACGCAGGAAATCTTCCAGCAGGCCCAATTCGTACATGAGCTCGAACGTGGAGGGATGGATGGTGTCGCCGCGGAAATCGCGGAAAAAGTCGGCGTGTTTTTCGAGGACGATAACATCGATGCCGGCGCGTGCGAGGAGAAAACCGAGAATCATGCCCGCGGGGCCGCCTCCCGCGATACAGCATTGAGAACTTGGAGTGGCCGTAGACGTCGGAAACACCGAAAGGAGTTTGCCACAGTCTTCAACGCGGCCAAAGCCCGCTTAGACGTGGGCAGCACCGAACTTAAGAAGCATGACGGCCGAACGTTATTTCACCACATTGATGGTGACGGATATGTGGAGCGAATGGCCATTGAGAGGATCTGTGGAAACCACGCTTTCGGAGGTCTGCCCGTCTTTGAGAATCATGTTGTCGGAAGCCTTGAATTGCCGGACCAAGGGAGGTTGCGCAGGGGTGCGAGAAGAAAGTTTATCTTCGGGACTAGCAGGGTAGAGTGCAGAACGTTCGAAAATCATGTAGAGGTGATAACGATCATCGGTAGCTGTCCGGATGCCGAAGTCGATATTCGAGCCCACGTCCATGTAGGTGGCCTTCTGGTCCTTGCCGTCGGTCTCGATGGGAATGCGCACGCCGGTGCGCAGGCTGGTGCTGTAATAGCCGCCAACCTTTTCGTCGGTCACGACGATAAAAGAATAGGGCATACTGGAAATCTTCTTTTCTCCCTCAAACTCGGAGAAAACGATCTGAACCTTCACAGGTACGCCGGGCTTTTCAGGGCCAGCCTGAGCACGGGCATGACCAGCAAAGAAGTTAAAAACGCCAAGCAGGGTAACGACCACCAAAGCTTTCATAAGTTCTCCTGAACATCCGAGCTGGCAGTGCGATTTAGTTTTATTCGGACCTTGCTACTCAAACTGTTCCGCTAATGGCTTGACGTCGAGCTCCGCGATTTGGATCAACGCAATTTCCAGGGGTTGTGGGTCCGGGGGTGGCGACTGGACGGCGGTGACGGCTACGGCACTTCGGCGGCGGTTCATTTGCTTCGCGTACTGAGCGAGTAAAACTTCCTGATCAGGTGCGACAAGAATTTCAGCATCGTGGCGACTGAGAATTGAATGTGGCCGCCGCGCCCGCACCGGCTGCAGAAAAGCTTTCTTACCAATTTCCTCGGAGGCGGGTTGGATGGAGGTGTCGAGCGCCTGCTCAGACGGCGAGGACAGTGAGACTTGACCGGATGACTCCGGAGTGTTTTTCGGTTGTTGCAGAGGCGTCAAGGAGTTGATGGAGAGGAAAAGTACGGCAGCGGCGGCGACAGCCAGGGTAATTTTGCGAAGGTGAGGAGTCCCGGGACTGTAGAGAGGTGATTCAGCGATGCGAGAGCGAACTTGTGGCAGGAACGATGGTGGGACCTCCACGCGCGCCTCCCGCTCGAGACCGGCGTCAATCGCAGCGAAAAGATTGCCTTCGCGTTCGAGGGTGGCGCGGCACGATGGACACTCGAGCAAATGGGCGCGCAATTCAGAAATGGGCTCACCGCCGGTCGCGGCCAATTCAATGAGAGCAACTCGGAGCGATTCACAATTCATCGCAGCTTCTCCGCTAAATGCTTGCGAGCAAAGAACAATCGCGATTTGACGGTGCCAATCGGAACCGCGAGGAGCGCCGCCACTTCTTCCAGGGAGTGGCCCTCGATGGCGGCCAGCAGAAGAACCAGGCGGAGCTTCTTGGGTAACGCATTTACCGCCTGGTCAAGGCGTGATTGAAATTGACTGGAGATGGCGCGTTCCTCCGCGTTGGGCGGCGCGGGCGTTCGGGACGGATCGGCCCACATGGTTTCGCGCAATACGCGGCGCTTCGCTGATTTCGAACGATCGAGGGCCAACCGAAACGTAATCCGCACTAGCCAAGAACGGAAGCGACCGCGATCACGCAAGCGATCAAAGCGACGATACGCGCGCAATAGCGCTTCTTGAGCTACATCCTCGGCATCGTCGGTATTACGCAGCACTCCACGCGCCACGCGAAACGCCAGCGTGCCACATTCGGCGAGGCGCTCTTCGAAGTCCTGGCGCAAAGCTGCGTGCTCAGCGCGATGTTCTTCGCTTGCCGCGGTGGCTCCTGGCTGGATCAGAACCAGCTCCTGCATGAATATTCCTGTGCGAGGCAAGCGTGTTGGCTCCCTCGTCAAAATACCAGACGACGTGCCTGGGCGGCAGGTTCAATCGGACAAATCAGGCATTTGCGGTGGTTCAGCGGCTTGCGCCGCTGGACCACCGGGTGCGGATAAGGCGATTCAGCGGTTCGGAGTAGAAGCGCGCGATGATTTCGCCGAGGAGTGCGGAGATGCCGATGACGATGAGGAAGAGTGGGATTACAGCGCTCATTGGTTGACCGGCGGCGAGGAAAGCTCCGAAAAACGCTCCGAAAAACGCGAAGACCACGAACATGTGGATGAGGTAGACCTCGTAGCTGCGCTGACCAAGATTGATAAGCGGTGACAACACGCGAGGCGCCCGCCAGCGGGATTGCGCAGCGGGAATGATGATGAAGCAGGTGGCGAGAGCGATGAGCGTCATGTCCAGACCCATGTTGCTGAGGGCTACGGCGAGGCGTTGGCGCGTGAAGCAGAGAGTGAATATGAGAAGGAGTGCGCCGAGTGTCGCGAAAATTCGCAGCGCGCGCTGAGAAAAAGTGCGGCGCGCCAGGAGCAGCGCGGTGAGACAGCCCAGAGCAATGGCGTCCATTCCGCCGAGATAGGAATACTCCTGCCAGACTTCGTTGCCGTGGGCAAGGATAGTGCGCGCAAAAGGGCCGGCGGCGATAAAGGCGAAGAGAAGGATGACAAATAGTTTTCCACGACCCAGGAAACGGGCGGCGAGTGGGAAGAAGACGTAAAACATTTCTTCGACGCTGAGGGACCAGAGGATGTCCCAGTTGCCGGGGAGATAGCCGCGATGAGCTTCGAGGAAGTTGACGTGAAAGGTGAGGGCGGCAAGGAGAGCGCGTGGCAGGCCGCCGGTTTCCGGCTTCACGACAAAATTGTGGACGTGCTGGAGATGGAGGGCGCTGAGCACCATCAATAGAAGAATGAGCAGCGGAGCGATACGCGCGAAACGCATGAGATAAAAGCCGCGAAGGCTGGTTTTGGCGAGCGAACCCCAACGGCGCAGGGTGGTGGAAGTGATCAAAAAACCGGAGATGGCGAAAAATATCTGCACGCCGCGCTGGCCGTTCCATACCAGGGCGGATACGAACTGCGGCGGGAGACCCTGAGTGTAGGGAATGTGTGCGAGAAGCAGACGCATGTTGACGTGGTTCATGAGCACGAAAAAGATGGCGAGGCCGCGGAGGAGATCAATGCCGTCTAGGCGGAACGAAGATGTACCGGTGGCGGGGACCGGAGGCAGAGGCACGATTCATTATGGGGCGTCCCGTTGCGAGAGTATGGTGAGGGAAGAAATGGTTCAGCGAAATGATAAACTTGGTCAAACAGCGGGGCACATGAATCGCCATTCCACAAAAGCAGGGTCCGCCAGCAGAAAGATTACGAGTAGAACGCGCGCGCTGGAGCGCGCGCGTAAATCTCTGGGCATGCAGGCGTGGGGCGCGGCGTTTGGCCACCTGGCGGCCGCGGATGCCGAAGCGCCGCTGGAGTCGAGAGACGTGGAAGCGCAGGCAATGGCCGCGTTTCTGATTGGAAAAGAGACGGAGTGCGCGGACCTGCTGACGCGGGCGCACCGAGGCTTCGTGGACGAAGGCCTGCCACGCAAGGCCGCGCTGTGCGCATACCGACTGGGATTCATGGCGATGCTCAATGCCGATATGGCGCAAGCGGGAGGATGGTTTTCCCGAGCCAACCGACTGCTTGAAAGCGAGGGCGACTGCGTCGAGAAAGGTTACCTGCTGCTGCCAGCGGGATACCAGGGCGTTCACAATGGAAACGCCGCGCAAGCGTATAAAACATTTGTGGAGGCGGCGAAGATTGGAGAGCGCTTCGGCGAAGCGGATCTGGTGACCCTTGCGCGGCAAGGTCAAGGGCGCGCGCTGATTCGACAGGGAAAGATTGCGGACGGGGTGGCGCTGCTGGATGAGGCCATGATTGCGGTCCGCGCGGGAGAGGTATCTGCAATTGCGGCGGGGAGCGTCTACTGCAGCGTGATCGCCGCTTGCGGGGAAATATTTGATTTGCGACGCGCGCAAGAGTGGACCACGGCGCTCGACCAGTGGTGCGCTTCGCAGCCGGACATCGTGCCGTACCGGAATCACTGCCTGGTGCTGCGCGCGGAAATATTGCACTTGCACGGCTCCTGGCCGGATGCGTTGACGGAGATTCAGCAGGCCTGCGAAAAGCTGGCACACCCGCCGCCGAAGCCCGAGCTTGGCGGAGCTTTCCATAGCCTGGGAGAAATACACAGAGTGCGCGGAGAATTCGCGGCAGCGGAAGAGGCGTACCGCAAAGCCAGCCGATGGCAGCGGAGTCCGCAGCCAGGGCTTGCGCAACTGCGATTGCTGCAGGGGGATATCGAAGCCGCTTATGAGGCTATTCGCCAAGTCGCGGATGAAGTGAAAGAAGACGGGCCGCGCGCGAAAGTTCTGGATGCGTACGTGGAAATTGCGCTGGCCGCGAAAGACATTGGCGCAGCGCGGGCAGCCGCCGATGAATTGGTGGAGATTGCGCGGCGGCTGAACGCGCCGTTGCTGCAGGCGGTCTCCGGGCGCGCAAATGGCGCGGTAATGCTGGCGGAAAAAGATGCGCAGGGCGCGTTGGCTGAATTCCGAAAATCGCTGAATATCTGGCGCGAGTTGAACGCACCCTATGAGGCGGCGCGCGTGCGAGTGTGGATCGCGCAAGCGTGTGGGGAGCTGGGGAATTGCGACGCGGCGGAGCTGGAGCTGGGCAGCGCGCGAGAAATATTCAAGGAGCTAGGCGCCGCTCCGCGCTGGCGCACGCGAATGCGCTGGCGGTGCGAAAAACGGCGGATGCCGCGGGACCGTTGACGGCGCGCGAACTGGAAGTGCTGAAACTGGTGGCTTCAGGAATGACCAATCGCAAGATTGCCAGCCGGCTAAGTATCAGCGAAAAGACGGTGGCGCGACACATCAGCAATATTTTTGTGAAGCTGGACCTGTCGTCCCGGGCGGCGGCGACGGCATACGCCTACGAGCATGAACTGGTTTAGATTTTGTACATAGAATTACCCATAGGGAAGAATTTGCGGGCGTGGGTGCTTCGCCCGATGCGGGTGCTTGAGGATTGCCCTACTGTGTGACGAGCGGCGGGGCACTTAGCTCGCCGCAGCGGAGGGAAAATGGCTTTCAGCACAAAGAAGGTGGAGACAATTGTAATCGGTGGCGGACAGGCGGGCCTGTCCGTGGGTTACCACCTGGCGAAACGGGGCGAATCCTTCCAGATACTGGACGCGAACAAGCGAGTGGGGGATGCGTGGAGAAACCGTTGGGATTCGCTGCGGCTATTTACGCCGGCACGGTATTCGGGCCTGCCCGGATTTCCGTTTCCAGCACGTGGAGACAAATTTCCCACGAAGGACGAGATGGCGGAGTACCTGGAAAGGTATGCCAGGCGATTCAGTTTGCCGGTTCGCACGGACACAAGGGTTGAGAAATTGGCAAGACAGCGTGAGGGATTCTCGGTGACGGCAGGCGGAGAGAGATTTGAAGCGGAGAATGTAGTTGTAGCGATGGGAAATTATCAACAATCGCGGGAGCCGGACTTTGCGCGGGAGCTTGATCCCGCCATTGTGCAAATGCATTCTGGCCAATATCGGAACCCTTCGCAGTTGCAGGAGGGCGGGGTGCTGGTGGTGGGAGTGGGCAACTCGGGCGCGGATATTGGTTTGGAAGTTGCGCGAACGCACCCCACTTGGCTCTCGGGCAAGGAGACCGGCCATATTCCGTGGCCCATCGAGGGTTTTATGGGCCGGCACATTCTGGTGCGGTTAATGAGATTTGTCGGTCATCACGTTTTGTCAATGAGTACGCCAATCGGAAGGAAACTACGCCCCGAACTGCTGAAGAAACAACCGCCGCTGATTCGCGTTAAACCCAAGGACCTGGCGGACGCAGGGATCGAACGGGTGCCGAAGGTCGTAGGCGTTCGCGACGGAATGCCGCTGCTGCTTGATGGTCGAACACTGGATGTTAAAAACATCATCTGGTGCACTGGCTATGAGCCAGGATTTTCGTGGATCGATCTTCCAATTTTCGGGGAGGACGGCAGGCCGATACATGATCGCGGGATTGTGGATAGCGCGCCGGGGCTGTATTTCGTGGGACTGCATTATTTGTATTCCATGACGTCCGACACGATCACAGGGGTTAGTAGAGACGCGGAGAGAATCGCGAAGGCGATTCACGAGCGGAAGCGGAATCTGCGCGCGGCATAACGCGGACTATTTGCGCAGAGCCCAGGCGAGGCCGTCCGGATTTTTGCCGGCGGTGATCTGGCCGACGACTGTCAGAGTTTGCAGATCTATGACAGCTACATAGTTGTCTGGGGTGCAGGCGACGTAAGCTCGCATGCCGTCCGGCTGCATCAGAATGCCGGCGGCGCCGTGTCCGAGTTTTATGCGCTTCACTTCTCTACGGTTGGCACGGTCCAAAACCAGCAGGTCTGATCCTGCCAAAGTAGAAACGAAAGCCAGCTTTCCATCGGGCGTAAATTTCAGGCGGTTGGCACCGCGGATGTTAGCTTCCAGCGTTTGAACTACCTTCTTGGTCGCGACATCAATGATGGAGATGGTGCCATCCTGTGCGTTGGCGACCCATATTTCGCGTCCGTCGGGTGTTACGTCGAAACCCTCAGAGCCTTTGCCGACGTCGATCACCGTTTCTTTCCACTCGGTCCGAGGCGAGCCTCCCGGACCTGGCCCTCCTGGACCGCGAGCCGGCACGCTCTCTTTTGAGATTAGAGTCACGGTCGCGGAGCTTACGTTCGAGGTGATGAGTTTATTCTCGCCGGGGAAAACGTAGACCATGTGGGTGCGGTCCTGGCCGGTACCGAGGACCCAGTCTACTTTCTGCGTTGCGGGATCGTAGCTGCCCAGCACTTTCGCGCCTTCCGCGGTGAACCATAGTTTGCCGCCTGAGAAAGCTAGACCGTGAGGCCCGCGAAGCGCGCCGAGGTCAATTACCGGCAGCGTTTTTTGGGCGACGAGGTCAACGACCGAGATGGTGTTGAAAGTGCCGCCGCCATAATTAGAGATGTATGCAAACTTGCCGTCGTCAGAAGCGATGACCTCGTGCGGGTCAGGGCCGGACGGCAGTTTGGCGATGACCTGCAGCGAGGACGGATCGACAATGGAGAGGGATTGGTCGCTTTTGCCGAGGATCAGCAGGGAAGCTTGTGGCGTTTCAGCGGAGCGACTGACACTAGCGATAACCGCGAGGGCGGCCAAGACAACAGTTCTGCGAAAGATCACGTTTGTTCTTCCAACGTATGCGGTCAAATCAGAGGCAGAGTTTGCACCGCCCTGCTTAAGAATCCAAGCATAATTTCGAACGAACACCCGAACGACGTCATCGGGCGATCAAGTGGACCATGTCGAACGAACGCACGCGATGCTACTGCGCGTTGAAGAATTCCCACATGGCTGGCGCACTGGCAGCGCCGCCCGGAAGTTTTTTTATGCCCAGGCCCTCGAGCATCAGGCGCAGGACGCTTTGATGTTGATACAACGCGACGGATTTGTAGCCAGTTTTGGAGAAAGGGCTCACCACGACAGCGGCGACGTGTCCTCCTCCCTGAGTAAAGTCGAGGTCACTGGCTTCATCAAAAACGATGATGAGCAGGCCGTCTTTCTGGAAGGTGGTGCTTTTAATGAGTGGATCAATGTTGGTGCTGAGCCAAGTATCGGCGGTCGCGAGCGGACAATCGTGGGCATCATTGCAAAGGTTGGGGACAATAAAAGAGTAGCTGGGGAGATTGCCGGAAGCTAAGTCGGTGGAAAATTGTGAAAAGGGAACCAGATTCTCGGCTTGCATAGGCGTGTTCTGGACGTCGGTCATGTACGCCAGCGGATTATGGCGGACAGCGTAGTTGCCAGTGTCGCCTCCGGTGTAGCCAACGGAAGGCAGGTCTTCAGCATAGGACTTCCAGGTTTTTCCGGCCGCAAGAACTTCCCTGACGGCATTGTCCTGGTCTACGGGAAAACTTCGCGGCGTCAGGGAGTCGATTATGGTTAGCGTCTGACCGGTAGTAAGTTCCATATAGTTCGGGATGGAAGGGTGCAGGTTTGCGAAGTAATTGGTAGCCAGGCCGTAAGTGTTGGCCAAGCTATTTAAGTAAGGCATAGCGGGGTTTGCGATTACGTTGGCATAATCGGCGTTTTCTTCAACGACGATGACTACATGGCCGAACTGGGGATTGGTTTGTCCGGGCGTGGGCACCGGAGGAGGAATGTTCGCGGCTCCTCCGCCACAGGCAACCCCCAATATGGCGACCGTGAAAGTAAAAACGAGGATTAGTAGTTCAACTCTTGAAATTTGACGTGCCGAATGAATCGTTCCTGAACCTGCCTGCAATCTGCGCATGGTTGATAATTTTACGGAGTTAATTGGTAAGGGCCTATCAGGGTAAGACCTTAGCGGATCTGGGCGGTTCAGGCACGGCAACGAGCGAATAGTGTTCTTTTTCAGCGACCGACGCTGTCCTCTACCACGACAGTCAGGGGAGGGAGGATGCCTAGGTCGCGATAGATGGGGCGCAGGTATCGGCGGATGGAAGAGAGTTGCGTGGAGAACCAGGCTGCGGCGGCGAGGCAAGAGACGCCGGTTAGTATGACGGTATATGGCGCGCCGATGGCGTGAGCAAGGGCTCCCGACAGCAAACTGCCGAACGGGGCCATGCCAACGAAAGCGACGGTGTAAAAGCTCATTACGCGGCCGCGTTTGTTTTCTTCCACGATGGTTTGGATGATCGTGTTGCTGGCGGCCATCTGCTGCATCAGTCCAAAGCCGCAAACGAACATCAGGATCAGCGAGAGCCAGAGCACACGCGACAGGCCGAAGGCAATCAAACCGGCGCCAAACAGTGCGCTGGAAATGGGAATCATTTTGCCCAGGCCCAGAACGGATTTCCGGATTGCGAGAGAAAGCGCGGAAAGCAACGCACCGATGCCCATCGCGCCCATGAGAAAACCAAGTGTGTGCGGGCCGCCCTTCAGGATAGTGCCGGCGAAGATGGGCATGAGTACCGTGAATGGCCAGCCCATCAGGCTAACCACCGCGAATAGCAGCAAGATGGTGCGGATGGGAACGAACTTAGAAACATAGGTCCAGCCTTCTTTTAGTTGGGTGAGCATGGAATCGGCAGAACGCTTGACGGCGGCGGGTGGGAGGCGCATGGCGACCAGCGAGCCGATGACCGCGATGTAGCTGAGCCCGTCAATCAGGAAGCAATACCCTTCGCCGGAGAGGGCAATGACCGCGCCGGCAAGTGAAGGGCCGACCAATCGCGCGAGATTGACCATGGAAGAATTCATGGCAATGGCGTTGCCGAGATCCCGGCGGTCTTCCACCATCTCGACGATGAAGGATTGCCGCGCGGGCATATCGAAAGCGTTGATGGCGCCCTGCGCGGCGCTTAGAAAAATAATTTCGTGAATGTTGATGTGGTGCGTGAGGGTGAGGAAGGCGAGGGCCAGAGACTGCAGCATGGCGAGGACCTGGGTGACGACCAGAACATTGCGGCGGTTCAGGCGATCTATCCAGACTCCTGCAAAGGGAGCGAGCAGAAATGTGGGAATCTGCCCTGCAAAACCGACGACGCCCAGCAGGATGGCGGAGTGCGTGAGGCGGTACACCAGCCAACTGGTGGCCAAGCGGGTCATCCAGGTGCCAATCAGAGAGATGGATTGTCCGCTGAAGTAAAGACGAAAATTGCGATGACGCAGCGCGCGCCAGACGCGCGAGATGCCAGTTTGATTTTCCGGGGAGTCCGAGGAAATAGGCACGCGGCTATATTTTGACATTGAGGGAGCGGTTTCGACGAATTTCACCAGGCTATGCGTTCACGGACGGAGGAAAAATTTCGTTTTGTCGATGTTGGCGGGAACAGCGACGTCAAAAAATCCGACCATCATCTCGTCGTAAGTCTGATCTCCCCAACGCACTGCGACGCCAGGATCTGGATTGTGGGAATTATTTTTAGAATTGTCATACCAGGCCACGGCTTGGAGGACGGTACCGGCTTTGAGGGCACGCGGCTGAACGAGAGTGTAACTGAGCTGCCAGTAGAAGTCGTAATTGACGCGGAGAAGCGGCTCGGGTGGACGGCCGGGTTCGAGGAGATTGTATTCGAAACGTTTGCCGCGGAGATGCATGTGCGGGAAAAAATTCAGGAGCACTGCGTCGTTGGGCAGCGAGCCGTGAACTTCCACTCGAAAGTCCGGCACGCCGGGGGGGATGACGAAACGGTCGTTAGTTAGTTGAAGAGTGAGGACGCGCTGCGCCGGTGGTGTTTTGGCGAAAACGAGGCCGACGCTGGTCTGGTCGGTGGCGCGGTGGCCGTGAGCCATGTAGTGCATCTGGAAAACCAGGTCGCTGCCCGCGAGAATAAACTTTGCGGCGTTGGCGGGCCAGTGGTCCGGCGAAGAACCGGGGGCGTAGACCAGAAGAATATCCGCCGTAGTGAAGTGGGCGTCGCTGCGCGATTGCTCATCGGTCATGTCCGCGCCGGTGAAAGGGATGGCAACCGGCGCGTTCTTTAGCCATGTGGAATTCGGTGGGCGAATATACACGACGGCGTGGTGAACGTTTTCGCGGCTGGTGGGGCGGATTTGGGAGAACTGGACCCATTTATCTTCGGTGAAGTGGGTGGGGACGATTTCGTAGGTGTATTCGACGTCGCCGGCCGCGGGGATGGGGACGGGTCTGGGCATGCGGATGATTTTGTCGGGCTCAGGGATTTGCCAGCCGGTGGACCATTGGCGCGATGGCGGAGCTTCGTTCGAATCGCCTGCAGGAGCGTCGCCGTTGGCCCATTGCACCAAAGTTGAGATTTGTTGATCAGTGAGGGACGGGTCGTTGGAGAAATGGCCGACAGCAGGATCGGCGAACCACGGCGGCATGGACTTCTTTGCGGCGGCATCGGCGATGGCGCGCGCAAAGGGGCGCGTCTGGTCGTAGGTCAGAAGCGGCATCGGAGCGATCTCGTTGGGACGATGGCAGGACTGGCAATGGTCCTGAAGGATCGGGAGGACGTCGCGATAAAAGGTGGGCGCTGGGGGAGCGGCGAACTGATCGTTAAATGCTTGCCTCATTACTGGCCCGAAGGAAGTTGGCGCGAGCATGAGGATCACAGCCCAGAGCTTCGGGATGCGGCGCCAGGTGAACAATAGAAACACAACTATGATCTTCGTTCGAGTACGACAGGTTTGCAATCGGTTACGCTTCGAGATGTGCAGCCCGAAGCGTCAATGTGTCCCTTGCGGCGTTCAGGCCGGGGAATACCCCGTTTACCTGATGGCCACGGTCGGCCGGATGCGTTCTATTAGGGCGGGTCGAGACGACGACTACGAGGAGATAAAAACATGGCTGACAGCAAGAAGTGCGCACATCCGGTTTGTTCCTGCACCGTGACGTCGGGAAAATATTGCAGTACGGAGTGCGAGGCGATGGCTAAGACTCCGGACATTGCGTGCAAGTGCGGGCATTCCGGCTGCAGGGGCAATTCGTAGTAGACGCGAAGTTATTTTTTAGTGGGGCGCCGCGACGATTTGAGTCGTGGCGCTTTTGTTTTTGACGGGCTTTTCTTTTTAGTTCTGGAGTTGAGATCGAGGCGATGTTTCCATGCAGTCTTCAGCGCGCCGGTCAGAAGATCTTCGTTAGCGAGTGCGAGACGCACGTGCGTGGCGCCATTGCGGCCCCATCCACCCTTAACCGGGATGAACACTTCGGGGAGTTCTTCGACGAAGGCGGCTTGCTGCTCGGGTGTGAGCATCAAGTTGCCGTAGCCTTGTTTGCCGGCCGCGAGAGTGGCGAAGATTCTGCCGCCAACGCGGAAGTCGGGACTCCCCATATGGGAATATTCTTCGGCGCCTTCGAGGCTGAGGGCGATGCGGCGGAAGTCGTGGACGTTCATGGGAAGTACTGGATGGACGGTTTACCTTAGCCCCAGATCGGTGACCAAGTGGCGCTCCTCTCGATTAACCCCATAAGGTGACTCAATGAAAGTGGATGTCGAGGCCCAGACACTTCAAAACCAGAGGAGCGATCAGGCACAGGAAAAACAATCCTGCAACGAGCGATGGCAACACGGCAGTTAATCGAGAGTTCGGATTCGCCTGATTCTTGGATTGACGGCAAGGTAGGATGAGAACGAAGGCCTTGAGCTCCTTTCTATTGTGAGGCGGAGAGGGAGGCGCCCATTTCTTTCAGCTTGGCGCGGGCGCGGCGGTCTTCTTCGGTCCCGGGGTATTTTTTGATGACTTCGCGGAGTTCGCGGACACCGGTGGCCTTTTGATTGAGCTCGATATTGGCTAAGGCTTTTTTGAGCCGTGCGGGAGCGGTCTTGAAGCTGCGCGGATAGCCGGTGAGCACCTTGTCGTACTCGGAGACGGCGAGATCGTAATTTTTCTGGGAGTAGGCAATTTCTCCAAGATAGAACTGGGCGTTGGATGCGAGGTCGGTGTTGCCGTAGAAGCGGAGATAGTCCTGAAACTCAGAGCGGGCCAAGTCGTATTTGCCGCTGGTGATGTCGCGGAGGCCGTTGGAATAGAGCGTGTCAGCGCTGGGCGCGGAGCCGGCAGCTGCCGGCGGCGCAGAATTGGAAGGGCTGACCGCGCCGGGGCTGACGGAACCATTGCTGGCGTAGGTAGTGGGGAAGCCGTTGCTGGAAGTTGGGCCACCGGAATTACCGTATGAAGCGCTCCCGCCGTTGGGGCTCGAAGATGTCGGTGGCGGTACCGCGCCTCCGGAAATTTTGGCATCCACGCTCTGCATGGTGTTTTGTAGCTCCACGAGTTGCTGATTGAGCTTGCCCATTCGCGATTTTATTTCCTCAAGATTGTCAGAGAGGCCCTGCACCTGGGTGGACATGGTGTCGAGCCGCGCGCCGGAATTGGCCTGCACGTCCTGCACTGATTTCTGCAGGGAACTCATGGTGGAGTTCAAGCGGCCGACGTTGTCGCTGGACTGTTCGACCAGGGTCTTCATGACGGTGTGATCCTGGGTCATCTGCGACTGCAAATCTTTTTGTCCCTGGAGGAGAGTAGAGACGTCACGCTGAAGCTCGATAAGTTCGCGCGCGACGGCTTGCGCGGGGCGCGGACCAACGGCGCTGCCGGCGATCATACCTGCGAGTGCAGCGGCACTGAAGACGGCGACATTACGGATACGCATGGTAAAACCTCCTGGGACTAATTCTGCACCGACAGATTTGAGAACTGCATAACACTAATACCGGGCTGGGATAGAAGAGCGCATTACAAATATAACTTTAATGGTAGCGGCGGACGCGGGCAAGTCGGTCGATTATCCCTAACCAAGATTCCGAATGGGACGTACCCCCGCACTGCCGGTTGCTTCTGCTCGACGTTAATTCCCCTCAGAAACCGGGTTGGGGCAACCTGCCCGGCTCAATTCATTGCGCCAGCTTAGTTGGCGCGAACGAAGTGGCCACGACGGTTCTGCTGGTAGCAGGCTTCGCTGGCTTCCATGCAGAAAGGTTTTTCTTTGCCGTAGCTGACAGTGCTGAGGCGATCGGCAGAGATACCCAGGGATACAAGATAATTCTTTACGGCCGTGGCACGGCGATCGCCGAGGCCAAGGTTGTATTCGGTGGACCCGCGCTCATCGCAGTGACCTTCGATGGTGGCCTTGATATCAGGATAGGAGCGAAGAACTTCGGCGGTGGCGGCAAGAGCAGTGCGAGCATCGGCGCGAATATCGGCTTTATCCAAATCGAAGTAAGCGTCTTTGACGCGCTCTTTGAAAATTCGGTCGCGGTCGCGATCGGCATCCGTGGGCTCGACGGTGGCAGCGGCAGTGGCGATCGTGATGCGGACGCTGGCGTCAGCGGAGCCGCCGGGACCACTGGCGGTCAGAGTGTATGTTGCGGAATCCGTGGGCGTAACTTTGGTGGAGCCTTCGGCGGAGACGGGGCCGACTTCGGGAGCAATGGCTACCTGGGTGGCGTTGGTGGTGGACCAGGAGAGAGTCGTGGATTCGCCCTTGTTGATGCTGGTGGGATTGGCCTGAAAAGTGATCGTGGGGCGAGGCGCGGGCGCTTCGGTGCGCGCTGGCGCGGTACTGGTAATGGGTTTCTTGTTGCAGCCAAAATTGAACACAGCGACAGAAAGAGCGGCGATCAGGGCCGTTCTATAAAACTTTTGCGAAACTACAATCATTCCTATTTCCTCCTCGACGTAGGATCCCAAGTCCGTCTGGGCAAGAATCGTACCATTTGCGAGCAAAGATAAAGCGATAACTCCTAAGAGTTACATCCAATGTTCCAGCACTGCAACAGATGAACCAAGTATTTCTCATTTTAGTTAGGACTATTTTGGAGACCAGTTGGGTGATTCGTTGTGACCGCTGGTAGTGAGTTGGTGAGGCTGGGAGCCGTCGGCGAGCATCGTCCAGATCTGGCGCGAACCACCACGCGTGGATTCGAAGACGATGTGGCGGCCGTCGGGCGCCCAACTGGGCCGCTCGTTGCGGCCGGAGTCGCGAGTGATTTCGACGATCTGCCGAGTAGCGGCTTCCATAATGTAAATATCGTAGTTGCCGTTGGGACGTCGCCAACTGAAGGCCAGGATTTGTCCATTGGGTGACCATGCCGGGTCGATGACATAACCCATGTCAGGCAGATCAAACTTGGAGACGCTAGTGCCGTCAACGTTCATAGAATAAAGCTGCGGGACGCCGCCACGATCACTGACGAAGACGACGGTTTGTCCAGTTTTAGGATTCCAGGTTGCGGAAGTGTTGGCGCCATTCGAATTGGTCAGGCGCTTGGGACGGCCGCCGCTGGCGTCAACGACATACAACTCGGGATTGCCAGCCATGGAGGAGGAAAAAATTATTTGTGAGCCGTCCGGGGACCACGACGGCGAGCTGTTGGTGCCCTTGAACTGCGGAAAGGAGACCAGCTTTCCGGTGTCCATGGAATACATGCACAGTTGCGCGCTGGTGACGCGAATCATGGGCTTGAAGCAGGTGAAGGCGATGCGCGAAGCGTCGGGAGACCAGCGAGGCGTCAGCGCGATGGAACGAAGAGAAGTGATCGCGTGCTGATTCGCGCCGTCATAGTCCATGAGCCAGAGTTCTTTTGTGCCGGTGCGGGAGCTGACGAACGCGATTTGCGTGCCGGCAATGCTGGGAAGCCCGCCGCTTAGCTTGTTGATGATTTCATCGGCGAACTGGTGCGCGAAGCGACGGACCTGCGCGTCCGTAGGCGCTCCGCGGTAGACCTTGGCGATGAGTGCCTGAGAGGCGGGATTGCGAACGTCGAAGAACCAGGCCTGGATAGCGACCTCGGGCGTGGACTCCGTGAGGTTGCCGAAGGCGACCATGTTGGCGTTAGCTGGCGGATCCGTCCAGGTGAGGTTACGCAACTCGGAAGGCTGCGACGGAGCCTGCGGCGGATAAAAACTGGGGCTGACCAGATTCCAGGATGCCGCTGAACTGCAGGTCGTCGCGAACCACCTGAGAAAACAGCGCCGAGTGATTTTTCGCCTGATCCGCGCGTGGAGCGAAGTCGGCGACGGCGACGCGCGGTTTTTCAAGCCCAAGGCCTGTGCCGGTCTTGATCCAGTCCTGCGCTCTTGCGGGGAGCGACAAAATTGACGCGGCGAGAAGGACGATTGTCACTAAAACGTATGTGAATCGCTTGAAAGAACTTTGCACCTGCACCCCCGAGCTCCATCCGCTTGGCGCGAGATGGGAAGCGAATTATTTGGTCATGGACAAATCGAAGTCAAAACTTACGTTCACGTACGAACCGGAATAGTCGGGCGGCAACGCAGGCATAGGCGCGGCGCTGGCCAGCGCGCGCTGCGCAGACAAATCCATAGAAGAATTGCCGCTGGATTGTTCCATGCGCATATTTTTAACCGAGCCATCGCGATAAATAGTAAAAGTCATCACGGATTTAGCGCGGCGCGCGTTGCGCACTGCCGGGATCAATTTCAAACAGATTCCAGTTGCTGCCGATTTTGCGCCGGACGGCTTCGACATACCAGCCGTAACGCGTGGCGAAATCGCCGCCGCCCTGGCCCTGCACCTGGACGCCACTGGTGGTTTGACCGGGAGCAGTGCCGTAGCCCGTGGGCATATTGGGACTGCCGCCCTTGCCGTAATTTACGGCGTTGTTCGGTGCGGGCTTGAGGTCTTCGAAAACTTTCGAGGGATGCGGCACTTTTTTCGGCCGAGGCTCGTCCTTGAATTCCTTGGTGGGAGTGGCGGGCGGCTTGATGACGTTTTGCTCTTTGAATTTGGGAATGTCGAGGGCGTCTTTGGGCATTTCCGCGACATCGGGAGCTTTGGGCTCTTCTTTATATAGACCCTTGGTAGGGTCCACGGCGTGGCTGTCGCTGAAGGAATCCGGCTTGGGCATGGGAATGCCGGCGCTGGCCACGAGATTCACTTTTACGTCGTTGCCCTGATTGCCGCCAACGCTGTTCCACTGGTCGCCGCGATATTGGAAGTAGGCGGCCAGGCCGATGGCCAGCGCCAGCGCTCCGTGAAGGAACGCCGAATACACGAGGAACTTTCGAAGGGTGACTTCGTCCGAGTTGGCGAGGGCGACGCTCATTGCTGATCTATTGGATGCTCATTATTTGCCGCGAGGCCGATCGGTGATCGGTTCCGTGACGATGCTGATGTTGTTGATACCGGAAACGCGCAGGGCGTCCACTACGGAAGCAAATACGCCGAAAGGAACGGTTTCGTCGCAGCGCAGAAAGACGGCGTCTTCCGGACCTTTTTGCTGAGCTTTCACTTTGTCGCCAAGTTCGTGGACGTTTACCGGAGAGTTGCCGAGATAGACGGTTTGTTGTTTGTCCACGGAGACGACCACGCGCTGCTCGGGAGTTTCTTTTACGGCGTGAGTTTTGGGAACGTTAAGTTCGATGCCGGACTGCAGGATCGGCGCGGTAATCATGAAAATGATGAGCAGAACCAACACGACGTCCACGAAGGGGACCATGTTGATCTCGGAGAGCGAGGATTGGGTGCCTTTTTGGATGGATGCCATTCGTCGGTCCGTTGAATCAGTGCCGCGATGCACGGCGGACTGAAATCTCAGGTAAAAGTTTTTTCGATTTGCGCGGCGACTTCCAAAGTGAAGGTGTCGAGGCGCTGCGCAAGGTTGCGAATATTCTGCAAGAACTGATTATAAAAGATTACGGCGGGGATGGCGGTGACCAATCCCGCGGCGGTGGTGAAGAGGGCTTCGGAAATGCCGGGCGCGACGGCGCGCAGGCTGGCGGAGCCGGCGGTGCCGAGTCCCGAGAAGGCGTCGATGATGCCCCAGACGGTGCCGAAAAGGCCGATGAAGGGCGAGACGGAACCGGTGGTGGCGAGCCAGGACATGCCTTTTTCAGCGCGGCGAACTTCTTCCGCGGCGGCCAGTTGCATATTTACGGTGACGGCCTGAAGACTTTTCAGTTTGCCGCCGGGATTCGGATAGCCGGTGCTGGCGCCGACCTGGCTTTGCAGTTCGCGATAGCCGAACGCATAGACGGTGGCGAACGGAGAACCGGCGGAGGCCAAGGCTTGGGGATTGGCGACTCCGTGAGTGGCGCGGAAAATGCGGAGGAACTGGTCGCCTTCGCGTTGGACGCGGCCGAAGAAACCGAGTTTCTGGAAGATCATGGCCCACGAGACGACGGAGAAGATGAGGAGAAGCGCGAGAACTCCACGGGCGACCCATCCGGTTTGCTGGAGAATGCTACCGATATCGGTCACGAGGAACGCGGCGAACAGAAAAATGGTTTTACCCCTCAGTGCGACGTGAATTTTAGTACTTCAAGAACCGTAGCATACGCATGGAGGGGAAGCAACGAAACGTGACGGGAATGGTGAACGGGATTTCGTGAGCGGAAATGGTTAGTTTCACTGTGGTAGACTGCGAATTCCGATGAAGAAGGCCTTCGATATCGGCGTCGAGTCATTGAGCGGGGCGCTCGGGCGCCGAGCGCAAGCGTAGTTGCTATTCCGCTCCGATTCAGCGAGTTAAGGCAAAACCAGAAAATAACGGGCAGGCGGGGACGTTTTTCCTGGAAACGTTTGGCTGCCAGATGAACGACCACGATTCGGAGAAAGTGGCGGGGCTGCTGCTGTCGCGCGGGTACCGGCAGGTGGAGACGCCGGAAGCGGCGCGGATGATTCTTTACAACACGTGCAGCATTCGAGAGAAAGCGGCGCAGAAAGTATTTTCGCGGCTGGGAGAATATCGCGAGCGCGGCGACGGCAAAATTATCGGGGTGCTGGGTTGCGTGGCGCAGCAAGAAGGCGAAGACATTTTCAAGCGCGCGCCGTGGGTGAGTCTGGTTTGCGGCTCGGCAAGCTACCGGAAGCTGCCGGAGATGCTGGCGGAACTGGAAGCGGGGAACAAGCGCGTCACTGGACTCGATAACGATACGGATGAAACGTTTGAAACGGAGATTACGCGGCGGGACAATCCGTGGCGCGCGTATCTGACGATTATCGAAGGGTGCGACAAGGCTTGCGCGTATTGCGTGGTGCCGCACACGCGGGGGCCGGAGCGCAGCCGCGGCAGCGAATCGATTTTGCAGGAAGTGCGGCAGCTGGCGGAGTTGGGATATTCCGAAGTGCAGTTGCTGGGGCAGACGGTGAATTCGTATGCGGATCCGACCGCGCGTCGGATGAAATTTTCGGAGTTGCTGCTGGAAGTGGCGCAGGTGGCGGGGATTCGACGGGTGAGATTTACGACTTCGCATCCGCGGGATTTTGGCGCGGACATTGTGGAGGCGATCGATCGCGAGCCGAAACTTTGCGATCACATTCATTTGCCGGTGCAGTCGGGGTCGACGAAGGTGTTGCGGGCGATGGCGCGGACGTATACGCGCGAAGAATATCTGGAGAAGATTGCGCTGATTCGCGGGGCGAAGCGGCCGATCAGCATTACGACGGACATTATTGTGGGATTTCCCGGCGAGACCGACGAGGATTTCGAAGAGACGCTGACGCATGCTGGACGAAGCGCAGTACGACGGCGTGTTTGGATTCAAATATTCGCCGCGGCCGAATACGCCTTCGCTGGAGCTGGATGATCCGATTCCGGAAGAGGTGAAGGGGCAGCGGTTGGCGATGATTCAGGAACGGCAGCGGGTGATTCAGACGGCGCGGAACCTGGCGATGCTGGGGCAGGAGCTGGAAGTTTTTGTGAGTAACAAGTCGCGGAGAGAAAAGCAGTGGTCGGGGCATACGACTTCGTAATCGGGTGATCAGTTTTTCGTCCGAGGGGAAAGAATTCTGGGGAGCTACGTGCCGGTGCGAGTGACGGACAGCGGGACGGGAAGTTTGACGGGAGTGCATGTGGAGTGACGTGGTACGGAAGTTCTGATCGGGGGTCCAACGTGGAAGTGGAGATGAAGATTCGTGGGCTGATGATGGATCCCGTGACGAATATGCCGATTGTGGTGCTGAAGGATGTGGGCGGGCAGGCGATTCTGCCGATCTGGGTGGGCGTGTACGAAGCGAATGCGATTGCGCTGGAGATTGAGAAGGTGCAGACGCCGCGGCCGATGACGCATGATTTGCTGAAAAATGTTTTGCTGGGGCTGGAAGTGCGGGTGCAGAAAATTATTGTGAGCGAGCTGAAGGACGACACGTTTTACGCGTTGATTTGCGTGGAGCGCGATGGGGAGATGATGACCATTGATTCGCGGCCGAGTGATGCGCTGGCGCTGGCGTTGCGGATGGATTGCCCGATATTTGTGAATGATCAGGTGTTGAAGAATTCGAAAGTGTCCAGCGCGATTAATGAGCGGACTACGAATGAGCAGTTGCGGTCGTGGCTGGAAGGGTTGTCGGACGATGATCTGGGTAGATATAAGATGTAGGTAGTTGTTCGGTGGACAGACGTTCGGTAGTTCTTCCTGTCCGCTTGCTGTTTATTCCTCGAGTCGTCGAGCTCGCCAAAAAGTATTTGGTACTGCAAATTCTCGCGAAATCGCTCACGCTGACAAAACACGAAGTTGCGGCAATGCACTGCGTGCGAGGCTATTGCGTGCTAGCCAAGCGGCGGGTCATGCGGCGCCAGGCGGCGAGCAGGACTATGCCGATGAGGATGAGCGCGAGGCTGAGCCCGGCCCAGAGGCCGAAGGCGCCCCAGCCGCGATGGAAGCAGAGCCAGTAGCCCAGGGGCAGGCCGATGATCCAGTAGGCGATCAAATGGCAGAGCATGGGCGTGCGGGTGTCGCCGGCACCGCGAAGTGCGCCGGTGGCTACGGTTTGAATGCCGTCGAAGAGCTGGAAGGCGGCTCCGGCGGCGAGCAGATAGGTGGTGGCGCGAATGACGTCTGTCATCGGGCGTGTACATGCGAGCGATGGCGCGCGGGAAAATCAGCAGCGCGGCGCCGGCGCAGGTCATGAAAGCGGCTCCGAGGAAAATTGCGGTGTTGCCGGCGTCGCCCGCAGCGACGGGATCTTTGCGGCCGATGGCCTGGCCGACGCGGACGGCGGCGGCGGAGGACATTCCCAGCGGCACCATGTAAGTGAAGCGCGACGGTGTTGAGCGCGATCTGATGGCTGGCGAGCGGCACGGGGCCGAGGCGCGCGATCAGCGCGGTGACGAGCGCGAAGACTCCGCTTTCGAGAGTGAATTGCAGCGCCGCGGGAGCGACCGAGCGTGATCAAGCGGCGAATGCGCGGGAGATCGATGTCCACCGGAGTTTTGAGCAGTTCGGTGCGATGGCGGTGGTCGTACCACAACAGATATCCGACTAGAACGGCGGCCATGTACGCGCGCGCGATTGCCGTGGACCAACCGGAGCCGACTGCGCCCATCGGCGGGCGCTCCCCAGTGGCCGTAGATGAGAACCCAGTTGCCGAGGGCGTTGATGATGTTGGCGGTGATGAGCGCGAAAGCGACGATGCGCACCATGTTCATGGCCTGCAGGCAGCGGCGCACGGCGAAATAGAGCAGCAAGGGAAAGAGGCCGACAGCGAGCGCCTTGGTGTAGGGAATGGCCAGCGCCAGGATCGCGCGGATCGATGTGCATGCGCGCGAGAATCCGTGGCGGCAGCCAGACCGGAGCCGCGAGTACGGGTGTGAGCGCGATGCTCAGATAAATACTGTTGATCAGCGAGCGATGGCAGTCTTCGCGGCGGCCGGCGCCGAAGGCTTGCGAGACGAGGGTGTCGAGGCCCATGAGCAAGCCGCCGCCGAAAAGCGCAAGCACGATGAAGATGTTGGAGCCGAGACTGACGGCGCCCATAGCGGTGGCGCTATCGGGCAAGATGGCCGACCATGACGGTGTCAACGATGGCCATGCTCATCCAGCCGAGTTCGGCGAGCACCAGCGGCAGGGCGAGGCGCAGCGTGGCGGGAAATTCTTTGCGAAGAGTTTTTAATCGGAGCATGGCTGATCGATTGTGGACGAGTTTAAGCGGAGGCGGGGCGACGCGCAAACTGAGGGGACGGATCGTAAACAGCCTTAAGCAGGTGGCGTGATGAACGTCAGCGAGAAGGGACTACGCGACGGGCTTGCGGTTATGGGCTCTAGGCGGCGGTAACGATGCGCAGTGAATTGTCGGAGGTACCGGAGGCCTCACGGGGTGCGGAAACATAGATGTCACCGTAGGTCTCGACATCTTCGAGCCCGGCAAGGTTTCTCTTCAGTTCCTCTTTCCCTACCCACGTAGGGAGCAGGAATTTCGGGCCGGCGATATGGATGTTGAACACGGAACACGGTGCAACGACACTTTTTTCGAGACAATCCAAGGCGTTCTGCAAGCAGACGCGATGAAACTCAAAGGAGAGCAGAGCAGGCTGGGTGGACATGCCATCCAGTGCGAAGCTGTCGTAGCCCTCGATATCAATCTTGACGTAATAGGGAGCGCCAAAGTGGGCCATGAGGCTATCGATAGTAATCATGGGCACAGTGGCAGTACGGTTCCAGACTTTTTGAGAGCGCCCGTAATGCTTGTTCAATGCCTCGAGCCATTCGGTGGAGATGGCGCTTAGGCCGTCGCTCTGATCACTCATATTGAAAGTGGCGAGGCCGGTGGTGTTTCCAACGGCAGCATGAACGATCTGAATTTCAGGACCTGGACGCATCAGTTCAAGATGGCGCAGGCAATCGGCGTTGGCGTCCACGGCAACGACGCAAACTCCAAGGGAGTGCAGCGCACTGGCGTACGTACCAACGTTGGCGCCGATATCGAACGCGAGCGCTCCGCGCGGAATGATTCCGCGGAATAATTGCCGCAGATCTTCGCACAAGTGCGCTTGTTGGGGACGGAGCAGCCCATAGGCCCGGTCTGCGAGCTTGTGAACTCCGAAGCACCACGACAATTCTTCTAATTTGCGACGAGCAGACTTAATGGGATGCGCCTAGGCCACGCTCAGCTCATGGTGCAATACTGGCTGCTTGTGGAGGGGACGAGCGCATTATAGGTGCTGAGCAGCTAAGTTGCAAGCGCGCTGGGAGCGGCAGATCAGAGAGATACCAGAGGCCTTATGTTGCAGGGTAATTCCATGGAGAGGCAGTTCTATATGTCCTTTCAGAAACTAAGTGCAAGCCGGTACAGAAACGCAATTCAACCTGTAGTTCACTTCTGACAGGCGAAATTCAGCAACGAAGCGCCGAGCTCGGGGTTTAGGGGTTAGCGAGAATGCGGTGCTCATGCTCAAGTCAAAATTCCTAACGATATTGGTTTGTGTCATCCCGGCACTTATACCGCTCCAGGCAACGGCAGAGGAACTGTCAGTTGCTCCGGCCACGGTGCTGATCAAGAACGGCACACCGGTCAACCTTCAATTTTCGAGGACTATTTCTTCGGCGACCGTTCACAAAGGCGACCGTCTTGAATTCGTGGTCGAAAAGAGCGTGACGACCGATGGCTACACCGTAATCAGGACCGGGGAAGTCGCGGAAGGATCGGTCGTCGAAGTAAAGCGGAAGCGACTGCTCGGTATGGGCGGCGGATTAATAGTAAAGCTGGACTCAGTGGCACTGGCCAGCGGAGAGCGAGTTGCGCTGGAAGCACGGAAGAGATTCAAGGGCCGGTCGCACACCTTGCGAATGGGGATGGCGATGGCGGTGACGTGCGCAATTTACCTGCCGGCTGCGCCGGTGTTTCTGTTGGCGCACGGGCGCGACAGTACGATATTGAAGGGCACGGAACTGGTTGCGTACACCAAGGGTGACGTTACGGCGCAAACGGCTGGGCTGCGCGCTGACCCTGTAAACGCCGAATTGCCTGAGATGGTGAAGATGTTGCCGCCTCGAGTGTTGAACGGCGAAGGCCGTGAAGGCGATATGTTGAACGTGATTTTTGTGGCAAAAGAGGATGACCTGCAGGAAGTCTTTGCGCGCGCCGGTTGGGTTAAGGTCGAAAAATCGAAGCCGCAAATTATCTGGCACCTGCTGTGCCAACGAACCCGATATATGAAGCTTCCGATGGACAGGCTGTATCTATTCGGCAGAGCTCAGGACTATTCCTACGCATTGCCGGACCCGAGTTCGATCGTGGCGCGCCGGCATCACCTGAGGATCTGGAAGACCAGTCGGGAAGTAAACGGTGTGCCGCTGTGGGTGGGGGCGGCGACGCATGATGTGGGTATCGAATTCGTGAAGAGCAAATTGTGGGTATTTCACCGGATCGATCCTAACGTGGATGCTGAACGCGATTTCATCGCGCGGAATCTGACGGAGACGCAGCGACTGATACGCCAGGAGTATGTACCGAGCAGGGAAGGCGTGTCCCAAGCGGAGACCGCCACCGGGCAAGCGTATTATTCCGATAATCGCATGCTGCTGATGGGGCTGGGCTCGAGCCCTGAGCGCGTGCCGGCGAACACCCCGGTCGGGAGCTTGCGGTAGCAGTACTTTGCCGGGTTCGCCTGTCGCGGGTGACCCGTAGCTCAACTTCAGTTCGAACTGCCATTGACCTGCTTGGCGGCCCGGACTTAAGGTGAGGTACATCTGGCCGATGAACGGCCTAAATCACTTCAGCACCGCAGGAGAACGACGTGCCGCTTTTGTATGACCGCTATGATGACAATGAAGAATTAGAGGGATCTGAAAAGCGCCACCTTCGTGCAGGCGTGCGGGTGAATTCGCGCGTTAAAGTTTGCAGTGGAGCGCCAGGAAGAAGGGCGGGCAGAGCGCGGAGAGGGGCAAACCATGGACATCAGCGCGCACGGGTGCATGGCTGTGGTTACGGGGCAATTTGAGGTCGGAGAGAAAGTCGTAGTGACGAATTTGATCAACCAGAAGGCATGCGAGGCCGTATTGGTGTGGCGGGGACACCAAGTCAGTTCCGGATGGGAACTGGGGTTACGGTTGGAGGATCCGGGGCCAGATTTTTGGGAGTTGGAGTTTTAGCTAAAAGCTCGAGCGGCACAGGAACTACACCCTCCCCCATCGGAAGTCGAAAAGACCGCCGAAGATTTCCACCGATTATTCCAGTGATACTTTACTTTTCGCTTGCCATTTAATGTGCGGCGAACGTAAAGTTAGCTAGTTCTAGGGGGTTTTCCACGGACAGCACCCATATATGGGAATCGGGTTGCCGGATCGCGGCGGCCATAAAGTGACGCGCGCGAGCGGAGGCAGAAAAGATATGACTGCCATTATCACCGTTGCGAATCAAAAAGGCGGCGTCGGCAAAACAACGACAGCAATAAATTTGTCGGCTTCGCTGGCGCACCGCGGCAAGACGAACACTCCTCATCGATTTAGATCCGCAAGCAAATTCCACCATCGCATTTTTCGATTCAGGAGAAATTGCCACGTCGATGTTTGACGTGCTGGGCGATCAGCGCGCGCAGATGTCCGCGGTGGTGAAAGGCCACGAAAGATCCGATGTTGTTTCTGGGGCCGGGACGACTGGCGCTGGCCAAACTTGAGCAGGTGCTCGCGGGGCAATTCGACGCGCCATTTAAATTGAAGGATGCGCTGGCGCCGATTCAAAAAGATTACGACTACATCGTGCTGGACACGCCGCCTTCGCTGGGAATTTTGACGGTGAATGCGCTGGTGGCGTCCACGCATTTGCTGGTGCCGATCCAGGCGGCGTATTTCGCCATTGAAGGCACCGATGATTTGCTGGAAACCTACGAACGAATTCGCGCGCGGCCCAATCCGGGATTGAAAATGCTGGGCGTGGTGATCACTCTGTTTGATAAGCGGACGAATATTTCGCGGGACACGCACGAGCAGATTCGCACGGTGTTTGGCGAAATGTTGTTCAAGACGAAGATCAGCAAAAATGTGCGGCTGGAGGAAAGTCCGGCGTACAAGGAAACGATTTTGACTTTTGCTCCCAAATCACCGGGAGCGCTGGAATATAAGAAATTGGCCGGGGAGGTTATTCAATCGTGTTGAAGAGAATCGGCTTGCCAGCCACGCTGAAGATGCGGCATGACGCGCACTACGTCGAATCGCTAACAAGCTATAGCGGCGCGGCAGTAGGGAGAATGATTCCGGTGGAGCAGATTCGTCCGAACCCGGACCAGCCGCGCAAGGCGCTGGGAGATTTGCGCGAGCTGACCGATTCGATTCGCGAGAAAGGTGTGCTGGAGCCGCTGCTGGTGCGGTTTGATCGCGCGCGAGGATTGCTTCTACATTATTTCGGGCGAGCGCCGGTATCACGCTTCGCGCGCGGCGGGATTGCGTGAAGTGCCGTGCATCGAAAAGACTGCCGACGACGCGGAAACGCTGGAAATCGGGCTGATCGAGAATTTGCAGCGCAAGGATTTGACGCCGTTCGAAGAAGCGGACGGGCTGGACCGGCTGGGCACGCAGTTTGAATACACGCATGACGACATCGCGCGGAAGATTGGACGGGCGCGGACTTCGGTGACGGAGACGCTTTCGCTGCTGCATATTCCGGAACCATTGCGGAAGAAGTGCGCGGAGCAGGGCATCAACACCAAATCGTTGCTGCTGCAGATTGCGCGGCAACCTACCGAAAAGAAAATGCTGGAGACCATCCATCGCATGATGCAGGGCGGTCTGACTCGCGATGAGGCGCGCAAGGAACGGCAGGAGCATGTGGCCGGGCCGCAGAGGCCGCAGCCGTTTTTGTTTCAGTTCGAGCCGGAGAACGAACAGTTCAAGTTCAGGATTCAATTCAAAAAGAGCCATGTAACGCGAGACGAGTTGATCAGTACGTTGCGTGAAATTTTGTCGCAACTGGAAGGGTCGTCTTCAGGATCGTCGTCAGAGGCGGATTCGACGGCAGCGTAGATAAGAATTGACACTGGTGCGACGGGATGCCGTCGACAGTCAGCCTGGTTTCCTTCAAAAACTAAAAATCGAATCTCAGAGAAAGCGCGCTGAACTATGGCTATGGAGTTTTCGCCACAGCAGATGAGCTACGCTTGAAAGGCTGATGGCGGCAGGATTTCAGTCCGATCGCGATTCCACCGTATGAAAGTGCGTTGTGCATGCGGAAAGGCGAATGCGCAGTTGTGCTGGCGCCGGTGCCCAATGGCGGCTTGAAGGTGCTGGCGCCGGCGTCGTACCTGGTGGCATGGAAATTTTGGCGTGAAGCTGAAGCGCGGCAATGGAGAAGTTTTTGTCTGGAAGAAAACAGAATTCCAGCCACCCAGGAGCGGGTGCGGGAACTGGATGAGTTTCGGCGTGAGCTGATGGAAATCCTCGAACTGCCGCCAACACAATAATTTTGCAGTCGCGGCAGCCGAGCGGTTTGCAATTGCCGCGAGTGAGCCTGCAAACTAATTTCTATGGAAACTTACGACATTATTTGTTTTGGAGCGGGACCGACGGGACTGGCCACTGCTATCGAGGCCAAGCGGGCGGGCATGCGGCCGCTGGTGATTGATAAGGGCACGTTGTGCAATTCGATTTTCAACTATCCGGTGAACATGTATTTCTTCACGACGCCGGAATTGCTGGAGATCGGCGACCTGCCGTTGGTGTGCGCGGCGGAAAAGCCTACGCGCGTGGAAGCACTGAAGTATTACCGCAAGACGGTTGAGCATTTCGACCTGGAATTGCGGCTGTTCGAGTTGATTGAGAAATTGGAAGGCCGCGATGGGAATTTCACGGTTACAACGCGGGCGCTGGATGGAACGCCGCACAGTTATCGCGGAAAAAAAATCGCGGTAGCGACCGGTTATTACGACTTGCCGAATGTGATCGGAGTGCCGGGGGAGGACTTGCCGAACGTTTCGCATTACTACACCGAGCCGCACCCGTACTGGCGGCAGGATGTGGTGGTGGTGGGCGGAAAAAATTCCGCCGCAGAAGCGGCGTTGGATCTGTATCGTAACGGAGCGCGGGTGACGCTGGTACATCGCGATGCGGAGTTGGGTTCGACAATAAAATATTGGGTGCGGCCGGACATCGAGAATCGCATCAAGGCCGGACAAATTGCGGGGCTGTTCAATACGCGAGTGAAAGAATTTACGGATGAGTATGTGGTGGTGGAGAACGACGCGGCGAGAAGCGCTTACCGGCCAAGCAGACGTTTCGCGCTGACCGGTTATCATCCGGATTACACGTTTATCAAGAGCTTGGGAGTGGAGCTGGATGAGCAGACGCTAAAGCCGAAATTGAATCCCGATACGCTGGAAAGCAATGTGCCCGGGATTTTTCTGGCCGGCGTGGTGATCGGCGGGCGGCACACCAGCGAAATTTTCATCGAAAATGGGCGATTTCACGGAAAGATGATCGTCAATTCGCTGGCAGGTAAGGCCAGGGCGGCACAATAAATTCATGCAGGATTTGCCCGTTCGTGGAGCCTTTGTTAGACTGCCAGCATGGCATCAGGCCTCCGGGAAGTAGCTGAAACATTCAGCACGCTTGCGAAGGGTTTCAGCGTCACATTTCGCAATATATTCCGCAAAACCGTCACGGAAAACTATCCGCACGAAAAAGTGCATTTTCAGGCGCGATACCGCGGCATTCATGTGCTGCATCGCGATGAAAGCGGACTGGAAAAATGCGTGGGCTGTTTTCTGTGCGCCGCAGCATGCCCGGCAAACTGTATTTATATTGAGGCGGCGGAAAATACCGATGTGACTCGTATTTCGGCCGGCGAACGCTACGCCAGTGTGTATAACATCGATTATTCTCGGTGTATTTTTTGTGGGTATTGCGTAGAAGCGTGCCCGACGGATGCGATCACCCACGGTCATGGATTTGAGTTGGCCACTTACGACATTAATTCGTTGGTTTATCGCAAGGCTCAATTGCTGGAGACAATTTCGCCTCCGGCCAATGCTGCAAAGTCTTAACGACGACAGATCTCCTCTTCGCTACCTACTGGTCAAGCGTCCTCTAAATTCCCCGTAAACTACCTAGTACTTCAGCCCTCGTTTATTAGGGGTATTACCCTATGGCTGACCCAGAGCATATAGCTTAAGTTTGGACAGTTAGAAGGGATCCGCTGAGCGAGTCCCGGACAAAACGGTCCCCCGGCCCGATGTCAAATCCATCGTGGAGGTGGGTGACTATGCAATCCATTCAGCCGATTCAGCGCTGTACAAAACGTGCACTAATTTTCTGATGGGTAAGCTGGTCTGACGAGGTGCAAATTGTCCGGCAGGGAACCCCGCCGGATGAGGACTATGCACTCGCGCAAGAAGAGCTAGCGGCTTCCGTGAGCTATGCCAACCGATGCGCCGAAATCCAAGCCTGGAAGCTGGCTCGAAGTTAAGCAAAATTAGATCGTAGAAGTGATTCAATAAAAAGGCGCAGCCGTGATGGCTGCGCCTTTTTGCGGTAACGGCCCCTTAACTCCTGCCGCAGAATTCAGAAAGAATCCCGACTCAAATGCTCATCGGCGTGTGCCATTGGCCTGCTCGCGCGAACGTGTGAGAGCCGACGATGCCGATTCTTGCGTCTCATAACGGATATAAAGCTGCCATTACGTAAGTCGCATGGAGGCGGCGATGTCCGAGACAACGGCTGCGGGAAACGTGGCGAACGGAGCTGACCGTGATTCATCGAAAAGTTTTTCGGGACGAGCGTCGGCGCGTGGAGCACTGGCGGTCTCCTTGAGAGGCCTCAGGGACGAACTAGCGGGCACACCGGGACGCGAGAGAGGTGCCGTGCTACGGAGCAAGAAAATGTGCGAAACAAGTTGCTGTCGGGGACAGAAAATCGCGGAAGTGTCAGGACACTCCGCTGGGAGCAGGCGGAGGGAGCGCCTGATCCGTGAGGAAATTATCGGACGCGGAATTTGTGCCGGGCTCCGGGGAGGACGAAAGCAATTCGCTGGCGTTGAGTATCGCGGGACGCTCGCGTTGCTCCATCAACCAGCGCGCGAGCATCGCGCAGGCATTTTCTTCCAACCATTGATCGAGCAACGTGCCGATTTCTTTCCGCAGGTTCGAGGCGTGGCTTAGTCGGGTGAGTTCGTAGGACTGCAGAGAAGTGCGCGAAGCGGATAACAGAAATTCCCACGGAGGTTGCGTTTTATAACGGGTCACCGGACGCTCCTGTGGGGACAGGAACTGCAAGGTAACATGTTAGTAATAGTAGTTCAAGAGTAACGCGCAAAGGGCCAACTGTGGAAAACTGTGGAAATCTTCCAGGCGGTAGTGAAGTGCGAGCTTGCAGCGCCTGCGCCGGGGACTACGAAGATCCGGACCGGACGGCGGGCGAAGAATTTGAAGAGTTACTGGAAGAGCATGAAGAAATAATTCTGGAACGCAAAGTTGTGGAGCAGGTGTCGGTGGTTGCTTCGACGGAGCATAAATCCGAAGAACGGAGGGCGCGATGAACAAATTTCGAAAAAAGGATCCACGGCCGCGAGCGTTGAAGAGGCAGCGTGACGTGTTGTGCGATGTCATGCTTTCGGCTGGAACTTGCGAGACCTGGCTGACGCTGCTGGAGCTGTCGCGGCTGACGCTATACGGCGAGGCCAGCATCTCCGCGCAGCTACGACATTTGCGCAAGCCGCAATACGGAGCATTCGTTGTGGAGAAGCGGCGACGCGAAGTGGCGGAAGTGATGTGCAGCGTCGAACACGGTCCCGTGTGGGAATACCGGTTGCGGCGTGACCTGCGGGAGAGGCCGCCGTTGCCGGCGCTATCCGGCGACGGATCGCTGGGCGCCTCGACTATGATTTGCGGAGGTGCATCGCGGGCTTGAGAACTACGCGGCATCCAGGACCCTGCGTCGGTCGTGGCGATTTGTTGTGGAGCACAGCTAGGCGGTTCGATTCGCTACGACGAGATCGGGGGAGAAGCAATGAGTGTGAAACCGGAACTGGCATTTGATGTGTGCTGGGAAGTTTATCGCGGGGCGCGAGAAGTGCTGGAATCGAAGCGTGGGATCTCGGCGCTGAACTGGAAAGATACGGGAAAGTTTTTGTGGAAGCCGGATTATCGTCCGCGGCTGAACGAGTGGGTAGCGGATTTTGCGTTGGCGGGACGCGCGGCGCTGGATGGCGCGGACTGGGCTTCGCGAATGGTTTTGTTTCGCACGTATTACCTGGGGCTCGCTCCATATGAAACGGCGCGGCATTTTGTGGGGTTGAGTGAGCGGAGCTGGCTTAACTGGACGGACCAGATTCGGCGGAGATGCGGAGAAGAACTGTTGCGGCGCGGGATGTTTCCACCCAAGAAATACTTCAGCAGCGAGATGACAGATTGGCGTTCGGCAGCGGCGGACTAATTCTGCAGGACGAGAGCGTCGCCGACACGGAGATGCTTGCCGGCTTCCCCGGACGGGATGCGAGTGTTGGTGGCCAGGCAGTAAAAGTGCTCAAAGCGGTCCGCGTGTGACCACGGCGGAAGATTCGCCCGGCGAAGCTGCGTGAAGCGCTTTTGAAATCCCGTGGTTTCGGCGCCCGTGAGGGGATCGCGCGCCGGGATGGGGCAGCGAATGCAGGGGTAGCTGCCTTCGAGAGCAACTTCGACCGAGGCGGAAACGGACCACGCTGCGTAGTTCCGCGCCGAAGAGCTGATCTTCCCAAAATGCCGGCACGCCGTTGACTTCCAGATTGGCGCGAAAACGCAGGCGGGCTTCAGCGATGGTCAGCTCGGGAAACCACTCGCATACGGTGTCGAGCGAAGCCGTGGAAATGATCGTGGGTCCGCTGGCGATGCGGTCGTCGGGAATACCATTGGGGTCGTGGCGCACCATGACAGGCTGCTTAAGAAATTTCGTGAACCAGGCGGAGGCGCGTTCAGTGTCCCCGGGGAATGCGAAAGTGGCGGGTTCGATACTTTCTGAGAGATTCGGGGCGGCCAGTGTTACCCGTGTGAAATCTGGCGCGTAGGCTGCGCGGACCAGATGCATGGCGGGGACGCGGGTGGCGCTGACAATGCGGCCGTCTAGCGAGTGAACGGCCCAGGCGCGATCGAATTCGAGGCTTCCGGCGGGGCCGATGGTAGCGGATTGAACTTCGACGGGGTCGAGAGTTTTAATGGGATGGATCTGGATGCGGGCCAAGCGGGGAGTCGGCGGTGAAATCACGGTACCATTTTAACAGAGCTGGCACGAAACCTTTCGCGCGCGTCTCAAGTTGCAAGATTCCGGATGCAACGAAATATTTCCACGAACTCGTATATTTACGTTGACATTAAGTAATACTGTGGTATACTTGCTCTCGTAAACAAGTGCGCCTCGGCGATGCCGGGGCGTTTGCTTTTTGAGACCTGCCGCGTAGCGCAATTCACATTTGGCTTTCATGAACGTTTGCCGCCGCGTACGGGTGTGCTCACGATTCGAGCATTGATTCAGCAATATTTCTTAAGGAGCTGAGATGCCTAGCTATCAAAACTTGAACCCACCAATTTCGCTGGCGCCCGGTGATGTGGGCTTCAGCTTCAGCAATGAAGCTTTTCCTGGAGGCGCTCAGGCTGGCAGCCAGTTCGCGATCTCGAGCTTTGGCGGGCAGCCGGACACCGGGACCACCGTGCGCTGGCAGACGTTATTTGGTTCGGCCCCGACGGGTTTGAACATGGTGCTGCAGTCCGCGATGGCGGATGTGGACGCCGAATATCAGACCATTGACACGACCACTGTGGTGGGCGGGGAAGCGCGGACGGTTACGGGAGTACAGGCAAAATTTCTGAGGATCAAGTTCGTCTCTTCGACCGGAGGGTCGGGACTGACTGCGAAATTACTAGTGTGAATAGGATTTTATTCAAGGTTTAAGAAATTAATTGGCAATAAGTTGCGACGGCAAACACCGCGAAAGGAATATTTATGAAGAGAATGATGGCCTATGTGGGATTGATGCTTTTGTTTGTAGTCGTGGCGGCGGGGCAGGCTGCGCCGGGGCAACACACCGTAGCGGTGACCTTGAATTACGACTTCACTACGGACCCGGCGTGCAGCGCGACGGTGACGAAGAATTGCCTGCAGCAGTTCAATATTTATGACGTGACCACCGGAACGCCGGTGAAATTGTTTTCGGTGCCGGCGCCGGCAGGCGCGACGAGCGCAGTGACTGGAATTACCGGCACGAGCGCACTGATCTCGCTGCGTAGCGGCGTGCACGTCTTCGGCGCGACGGCACAAATGTCCGACGGCACGGAGTCAAGCCCAAACGCATCTACTGCTACTGCCACAACGCTGCCCGGTTCGCCTGCAAGCTTTAGCGTGAAGGTGAATTAAGCGGCTTCGGGTCGTGACGCATCCGTTCCCGGCGCAGTAGCAGTGTTTATTTTTCCCGCGGTAACTCAGAACAACATGAAAAAGTGCATTGCCTTTACGGCGATTTCCGGATCGCAGGAGGCGTGGCTTCCGTGTATGCGGCGGGCGCACGGCGAATATGCGCTTTGCCGGCGGCATTCCGACCTGGTTGCCGGAGTGATGCTGGGGATCTGTGTCAGCGGCCATGGCGATTACACAGCGAAAAATGTAAAGAAGAAAGCCAGGCGGTGCGGCTCGACCGCGATCTTAAAGGCGCAGGATTCAGCACCTAAGACAGACCGTACTTCCAAGGCGCTGCGTCATAAATGCAGTGCATCGATTCCTCCTCCGCGGAGCGAGAAGGCACGTCGGCAAAATACAGGACTTTGCTGCTCAACGGCTCGCCATGAGTGATCGAAGTATCCGACAAAGAGTTCGCCGGACGCGCGGTTCGGTTTCTGGAAAAGGAACGAAATTCACCACCTGCGTGAACGGGGAGTGGTTTCTTTCGTTACCTGAGGCAGCTGAGAAATGGCCACCCGGAAGGGTGACGGTCCAGCTGTCTCTTACGTTCGATTGCAGTGCTGGGTCTGATGACGCGAGTGGAACCTCCGATGCCAAGGCCGCAACCTTCCCCGCGGTCAGCACGGACCACCTGGCGTGCGCTGACCTGGCCGGCGAGCGAACCGGGAAGGAAGCCATGCCGCGCGCCCCAAGCGAAAAGGAAAAATTAGACGACGAGTCCGACGGCGACCTACCGGCGGGCCAAGGCGAACTGCCGGCGGACGGCAGGGGCTTTGTTGCGCTGGTCAATGCACGCGTGGATTTGTGTGCCGCATGGGAGCGCCTGGTGCGCGCGAAGGATCTGAAGATTTCTCAGCGGGCGCTCGAAAAATTGAGCGAGCTCGACTACGACCAGAATATCAGCAACGGGGAATCGCGAAACTTTGATGGCCCGCCGCCGGCGCGTGGAAACGTCTAGCAGGCGAATGGGTCCGCAAGTGGAGGCAAGCATGGCGACTACACTGGCAGCGAGTGCGCGGTTTCAATTCATAGGAATCGTCCTGGAGATCGCCGGAGTTGCGGCGCTGGCTGGAGGCGTGATCCTCAGTTTGCACCACTGGCCCGCAGCTGCGGCGTTAATCGGCGGCGGAACGGCATTTTTCCTTGGCAAGAAATTCCGCGCGCAGTGATTCGTTCCTTTGAACTTCAGGGCCTGTGATGGCGGTCGCGGCGGACAACGGACGTAGCAGTCAGTCACTGTCGCTCTTTGAACGCTATAGGGCGTTTGACCGGCAGAAAGAATTCCACAACTCGAGCGCGAAGTACCGGCTGTTCGGCGGCGCGGCCGGTCCGGGGAAAAGCAAAGCGCTTTTGTGGGAAGCGATCCTCGAGGCGCAGCGCACGCCGGGCAGCGACACGCTGTTACTGCGACGAACATTTCCAGAATTAGAGGCGTCACTGATCGCGCAATTCCGGCGCGATGTGCCGCGCTGGCATTACAAAAGCTACAACGAATCGAAGCGGCTGGTGACCTGGTTTAACGGGTCCACGACGCGATTTGGATATTGCCGCAACGAAAGCGATGTTTACCAGTACCAGGGCGCCGAGTTTTTGTTCATCGGCGTGGACGAGCTGACGCATTTTACGCTGAAGCAATGGCAGTTTTTGACTTCCAGAAATCGCTGCGCGGTGCCGGGCAGTGTTTGCACGATGGCGGGCGCGACGAACCCTGGGAATGTCGGGCATGCGTGGGTGAAGGCGCTTTGGGTGGATCGCGTTCCGCCGGCGGGCTTTGACCGGCCGGAAATGTATGACCCGCTCGAGTACGATTTTATTCGTGCGCGGCTGGATGACAATCCAATTTACGCGAATGACAAGGAGTACCGGCGAACGCTGGCAGCCCTGCCGGAACATTTACGGCGAGCCTTCCTGGAGGGCGACTGGAATGTTTTCGCCGGGCAGTACTTCGATATTTTCGATGTAGGGCGGCACACCTGCCGGCCGGAAGAAGTGAAACTGGAGCCGTGGTGGCCGCGCTGGATCTCGATTGACTGGGGATTTCAGCATCCCAGCGCCGTGTACTGGCACTGCGCGGTTCCGGCGGGTGCGTCACTGCGGGCGCCTTGGACTGCACCGAGATGGCGCGCGAACGGCGAAGCGGCTCAGGACGCCAGCTTAAATGAGCCGCCGGGCGCGCGGATCGTAACGTATCGCGAGTTTTTGCAGAGCGGGTTGTCGCCGCGAATGCTGGCGCAGGCCATCACGGAACGAAGCGGCACAGAGCGCATCGCAGAAGTATTTTTGTCTCCCGATGCGTTTGCGCACCGCACCGCGGAAGCCTCGATTGCCGAACAGTTGAGTGATGTGCTGGTGAGTGGCGGATTGCCGCGCGCCGTTGCGGCAGATGACGACCGCATTGGCGGCTGGCAGTTGATGTACCAGCTCCTGGAAACGGATTCGTGGCTGGTGACGGAGAATTGCGCCAAGTTGATTGCAGGTTTGCCGCTGCTGATTCGCGACGAGCGGCGCGTGGAAGATATTCGCAAAGTTGACGGAGACGATGCCGCCGACGCAGCGCGTTACGGTTTGGTCTCCGGCGGAAGACTCGCCGGTGTTGGGGCAGGGCTTGCCCCGCCCGGGGCGGCCTTAAGGTCGCCCCATATAAGCGGTCCGCACTTTGTGACCGGCATGCCGCTGGGCGAGCAGATCGAGCGCCAGGTGAGCGCGACGGATGCGACTTCGCGCGCGATTCATTACGACCGGCTGCAAGGCGAGGCGAAAAAGTTTTTTCGTCCGAAGAAATTGCGGCGCCGGTGAGGCCGGAGCTAGCTAGTAGCGGCTAAGGGTGCGTCCGGATCGTAGGCTCGGCGGATCGCGGCGCATACTTCGCGCATACGCCGGTTGGACATAACCCGAGGTTGGCGTGCAATCAGTTGCGTCTTAGCTAGCGTACTAATGAAATGGCCGCGTAAACAGGAGGGCCCCGGCAATCCCGATTCGCCAGATTCAAAAATTATCGTGGTAGGAGCCTGCGCCAAGCGAGAGGTGAACGGCACGACCAGAATCGTTTCCGAGTAATCACTGAGATTTCGTGAGTCCAGGGACACGACCAGGACCCAGTGTCGCTGCCTGGCTTCACCGATGTAGGCGGTCCAGATTTCCCCACGGCGTGGGGCGGGAAGGCGGGGACCCGCGTCATTCCTCATCGAAATTCACTTTCGACGAGGCACGTGCCATGGCCAAGCCGAGCTTGTTGTCAGCCTTTCGGTCGGCCGACGACATCGAATTGTAAAAATCAGCCGTAGCTGCCTCAAGGCGGGCACGGGACTTTACGCGCCTAGCGATACGAACGGCGTGGTCAACAGCATCTGAGAGATTTGAAGCCTGACCTTGCGTGACAAGGTTATGCAAGTACGCGCTGGTTTCGGGGGCTACCGTGGCGGATATTTTCTGACGGGCTTTACGGGTTCGCATGGCACTCTCCAGCAAACAGACTATAGCATCGTGAGCGGACTACTGTCATCTGAATATCGGATAGTATATCTCCTTTTAATCGGACAAATCGGATGACTCGACTAATGACAATTCTGCGTGGACGGTATGTGGCGTTGCTGGAAGAGGAAGTTGGGCGGCTGCGGTTGGAGAACCGTGCGCTGACGAATTCGTTGCTGGGGACGGCGGGATTTCCACCGGTGGATTTTCCGGAAGCGGCAAAGCCGGCGGGATTGTCGCGGCTGAGGAAGCGTTCGTGGCACCAGATACAGATGCAGCGCGAGAAGGGTGCGGCGCGGGAAGCGGTAGTTGATGCCGATGAGAGGAAGAATGGACTTGTATCGCAAAACTGATCCGGTGAATAACGTGACCGGCGATTTGCCGGGAAGCATCGCACCGGCCGACGGGAACGTGGAGCCTTTAAACCGGACGCGCGCTGCGCGCGTTTCGGCCACCAGCTTTGCCAAGGCGGCCACCAATAAGGCCGCCGCTAGCAAAACCGATGGCGATATCGATGGTTTTGACTGGCCGAGTGAAGGCGCGGCGGGCGGGCAGGCCCAGCAGGGCGATCCCAAGAGGGTCGCCGCGCCTGAAGACCTGGGTCCTAACAACGAGCGCCTCGCGGAAATGAAGCCGAAGCTGGTGAACGCGCTGCGGGAGCTGGTGCGCGAGTACCGCCAAGAGGGAATTGCGGCGCGGCGGCATGAGATACGGCGGATCCGGCAGGCACGGCTTTTTTGGCAGGGCTTGCAATACGCCTGGTGGAATCCGAACGACATGAACTGGCATTTGCCGTTCGAGCAGAAATTCAGCGACGACCGAGCGCTGGAAGAGATGCCGCGCTACCAGTTCGTGACGAATTTTTACCAGGGATTCGGATTGTCGTTCATCGCGGTGCTTTCGCAGGATGTGCCGAGCGTACGGTTTTACCCGCAGTCGGCCCAGTCGTTGGAAGATATTTCCGCGGCGCGCGCGGCCAGCGACGTGGCGGAGTTGATCGAGCAGAACAATCATATTGAGCAGTTGCTGACCTCCATTGGATATTTTTTGTGGACAGATGGAAAACTCGGCGCGTACGTGCGGTATGTGGCGGATGGGCAACGATTTGGTTTTCACGACGAAGATATTCTGGAAGAGTTGGAAATTCCGCTGGGGCGGGACGCATACATCTGCCCGAATTGCGGGAGCAGAGACTGACGAGTGTGGAATTGGGTGGCGATGGCTCACCAAAACCCCCACTCGAAAATACGTCGAGTGGGGCACCCAACAACAGTGCCGAGGCAGATCGAACGTGCTCGGCTTGCGGCGTGTCGCTGGAAGAGAAACATCTCCGCAGGGCAGAGCGCGTGGCAGTACCGCGGGTGTCGGGGACGCGGCGGGTGCCGAACGGGCAGGAAGTGATTTCGATTGCCGGCGGGCTGGAGCTGAACACTCCGGTGTGGGCCAACGAAATGCACGAGTATCCGTACCTGCAATGGCAAGCGGAAGTGCATCGCGCAAAATTGAAAGCGGCTTATCCGCATGCGGCGGGGCAATTTGAAACTTCTCCAGCGCAGGGCGCCGAAGATGTGTACGCGCGCGTTTCGCGGCTGAGCGTGGAACAAGGGCTGCCGTCGATTCATCCCGGCGATGCACTGATGAATCTGATCACCTTCGATCGCACCTGGCTGCGGCCGTGGGCTTTTTACGCGATTGAAGATCTGGAAGTGCGCGGCGAATTGCTGGCGCTTTTTCCGGACGGCTGCTATGTGGCGTTCGCGGGCGACACGTACTGTGAATCGCGCAGCGAGTCCATGGACGATCACTGGCGCGTGCTGCACGCGTTGCCGGGCGACGGGCAGAACCGCCCGAGCGTGGGCGACTCGCTGGTGCAGGTGCAGGAACGTTACAACGTGTTGTCGAACATGCAGGCGGAGACATACGAGTACGGGATTCCGCCGATTTACGCCGATCCGCAGGTTTTGGATTTTGACGCGCTCGCCAATCAGGTCGCGGAGCCGGCGGCACATTTTCCGGCGCGGGCGCGTCCGGGGCAACCGTTGGCCGCGGGATTTTTTCAGCCTGCAGCAGCGCAGGTTCCACCGGACATGCTGCGTCATCAGCAGGATTTGATCGGGCCGGTGTCGCAATTTCTGACCGGGCTGTTTCCCGCGGTGTTTGGCGGGAACATGGAAGACGTGAAGACGGCGTCGGGCTACGCGCTGGCGCGCGACCAGGCGATGGGGCGGCTGGGCCTGGTGTGGCGGCGCACCAAACAATTTTATGCGGACGTGATTCTGCTGGGGGTAGATTGCTTCCGCAAAAACCGGCCGGAGGACGCGGAAATTCCGCTCCTCGGGCCGGATAATGTTTTTGATTCGCACGTGATTCGCATCGCGGATTTGAAGGGCAACATCTGCGTGCATCCGGAAGCGGACGAAACTTTTCCGCGACTGAAATCGCAGCAGCGCGGCGTGATTCAACAATTGTTCAGCGTGAATGATCCCATCATTCAGAAAGCGCTGACCGAGCCGGCCAACATGGGCTACATCAAGAATGTCCTGGGCCTCGCGGAGCTGGTTATTCCCGGCGAGGATTCGCGGAACAAACAGTTACGCGAAATCCAGCAGCTGCTAACCAACGCGCCAATTATGGTTTCGTTGCATCCGTCAGGCGCCCTGCATATCGAACCGGCGGTCGGCGATGGAGCGGCGACGAGCGGCGGAGACGCCAGCGCGGTGCCGCTGGTGCTGCCCTCCGTGCCGGTGGATACGCTGCTGGACGATCATGGCGTGGAATTTGAAGAGTGTAAGCGATGGGCAAATTCTGAAGCGGGGCAAGCCGCGCACATGACAAATCCGGCGGGATTCGCGAATGTCCGCGCGCACGCGGAAGCACATTTGCGAGCGATGAAGCAGCAACCGGCTAACTAAACCGGGATTTCACGAGCTCAAAACACTATGGATCAAGCAAACGCATTGGTGAATCTGGATACGGCCGGCCAAGCTGAAAATGTAAGCGTCGAGCGCGATCTGTTTGCGTTGACGGACGAGCAGATTCTGGAGCTTGAACCGGAAGCGCAGACCGAGACGGCCGATGAAGCCCGTAAGTCAGAAGTGGCGCGCGGGCAACGGCCAGGAGCCACGCAGTCAGATGGGCAGAGCATTGCGAGCGCGCCTGCTGCGGCGGTAGGAGCGGCTGATGCTCGCGGGACAGTGGCGGAGCCTCCCCGGTGGTTGGCGGAAATGATGGCCGATCCGCAGAACGGCGGGGAAGCGCGAGATTTTTGGAGTGGCGTGAATCAGGCCCGAGAAGAAGCCGCCGCATATCGCGAAGTGTTCGCCGGGCCGGCGGAAGCGCGAGCCGCAGCGGAGCGGGCGCGCGTGCTGGACGAAATTGATGGCGCGTACTTCGCGGGGGATGCAGGAGCCCGCTCGAAGCTGGCGGCGACGATGTTGCGGGAGGATCCCGCGGCGTTCCGTGACATGGTATTCGAGGGATTGCGGGCGCTGGAAGAAATGGAGAAGGGCGGCGGTCGAGGCGCGGGTGAGTCTCGAATGGCCCGGGTGTTCGGAGGAACTGCAGCGACGTCTGGGCAGGGCGCCAGTGAAAGCGCGGCAGCCAATGGACAGGTTGCGCCAGCGGCAAGTGTGAACTCCGATAGAGTGGCGGTGAATTCCCAAACCACCGGACAAGCAGCGCAGATGGCTGCGTACGCCGCGTTCGAGAAATCCGCGAATGAAGATTTGGAACGCAGCGTCACCACGGCCATCGGGCGGACGTTAGAGCAAGCACTGCCTGGAAATGGGCGCGGGGATAATGCTGCACTGCGATCGCGGCTGGTGGGCGCAATTCGGCAAGATGTAGAAAAAGCGTTGCAGGGCGACCGGCGGCTTGGCGAGCAGGTGGCACAACTTCTGTCAGGGAAGCGCTTAAATGACGAGACGCGCGCGCAGGTGGTGCGATTGATTGGGGAACGTGCGGAGCAGTTGGTTCCCGGGGCGGCGAAAAGAATTTTGAGTGATTGGACACAAACGACTCTTGCTGCGCACCGGGAAAAAACTGGCCGCGGCGCCGTGGCGGTTTCGCGGCCGGAGGTTGCGACGGCGGCAGCCGGTGGTGGCGTTGCCGGGCGTGGTGATGGGCAGGACAAGCCAGGACGCGGGCAGGCAACGACGGCTCCCGGCCGCGCCGTTGATTATCGCAAAGTGAGCGACGAGCAGATTTTAGCAATGTGATTATCGACCTTAAAGATTCGACGCCGGCGGCGTCTGCCGGAAAGCAAACTCCTTCCCGATGTCATGTTTCTGGACCCCTTCAAGGATTTAATTCGCAATACTTTGCAACAACAATAAGGAGAAAAAACAGATGCCAGCACAAGCAAACGCGAATGTCGTCGCGTTGCAGCTAGAGAAGGTGCGCGACAAAGTGCCCTTGCTCTATGAACGCGACGATATTCTGCTCACCATGATTCAGCAGCGCGGCGATGTAGAGAAAGTTTCCAGCCGAAACATGCGCCTGCCGTTGCAGGTAAATCCCGGAGGCAAAGCCGGTTCGTACAACGCGGACGGCGGCGATCTGGGACGCGGTTCCGGAACGGCATACGACGTGGCGCAGGTTTCGCCGATTTTCTTCCGCTTCGCGATTGAAATCACAAAGCTGGTGGAATACGCGACGAACGGCCGCGAGCGCGCGGTGGAAAATGCCACCAAGCGTGAAGTTGCCAACGGAATGAAACAGTTCCGCGCGTTTCTTGACAAGTTGATGCAGACGGCGGGTAACGGCGTACTGGGCAGCATCAGCTCGTTCGCTAGCACCACGTGGACGATGGCCACGCCGCCTGGCGCGGCACTTGTGTACGTGGGACAGACGATTCAGGTTTATGACTCGACGCTGACGACCAATCGCGGCACCTGCAACGTGGTTGCCGCGGATCCAATCAGCCCGACACAGACGATCACCGTCGATGTCAATCCCGGTGGTTTGGCCAACGGCGATGTGATCGTGCACGACGGATTGTCAGGCGCGAGCCCGGTGTCGCTCTTCGGAATTAAATATCACCAGAACAACGCGACGACCGGCACATGGCTGAACCTGAACCGCGCGACGTATCCGGTGCAGCTCGCGACTCCGCGCGTGAACGCCGGAAACGCCGCGCTCACTCCTTCCAACGTCCGGCTGGCGATCAACAAAGTTCGCAAAGCGCTGGGCATCAATCATGTAAGCAAACTGATCGCGTACATGGCCGTGGAGCAGGAACACGCCTGGGAAAATCTGGGCATCACGGTGAGCCAGATTATTAAAGAAGGCGGCGCCAGCGACGGCAACGATCTGGATCTGCTGTTCAGCGGCCGCAAGACCATGAGCGGCGTGCCGATTAAATCCAGCGTGAATGCCGACCAAACCCGCGTGGACTTCCTGGACCTGTCGCACTGGGGACGCGCGGTGTTGAAGGACATTGATTTTTACGAAGTCAATGGCAACACGGTGTTCCCGATTTATGGCGCGAGCGGCGGGCTGGCGGCCAGCTACATTTTTTACTTCGATACCGCGTTTCAGGTGTGGGATGACGCTCCGAGAACCGGCGCATTCATTGACACGCTTGCGAGACCGAGCGGGTATTAGAAAGTTTGCAATGCAGATGAGGGGCAGCCGACGATTCGTTGGTTGCCCTTTTCATTTTGCGGGTTAATGTGCGGGTGAATCGTTTACGTGCCAAACAAAAAGAAGAGTGCGCGATTTGACATTGTACGAGAATCGCACGAAACGCCGGAGGCCGTGGCGCAGCGTTTGAAAATCGCGGGCGGCGTAAACCGTTTTGGAGAAGCGAATTACCGCGCGGTCTGGGGCTGGAACCGCTTGGCATGGATTGGCGGAAAGTTTGAAGAGCACGATCCGGCGACCGGATCGCTGTTGCGGGAAGTTGTGGAATTGCGTCAGGAGCCGAAATACCCGGCGGTGAATCGCTGGCACCTGGAGCGATGGGTGGCCCCTGAGTCTTACGGACCGGCGCGGGCGTGGTATGCGCAAACATTAGAGATCGCCAACGGGCGAAATGTGCCGGCGCTAGGTCCTTATCCTGAGCGTGGAGACTACGAACACTGCTTCACATTGGAAGGCCCTCGCGGAGAATTTGTGCAGCTAACGGCCACGGTGGTGGAGCATGTAGCACGGGCAATCGAGTGGTCGCGAAACAAATCCCGCGAGACGCGCCGGGAAGCAGTTGGAATGCGAGCTGCGCGCGAGGAACAGGCATACGATGAGCACGCCTTTGCGGTACTGGACGACGCTGTGCCCGCTTTTCATTCACAGCCATTTGTTTGCGTGCCGTGACACAACGGCGATTACAACTCGAATGAGGATGGAATGACCAAACTCGTAATCTGGCTGAAAGGCATTCTCGCCGCGGCGGTCAGCGGCGCGGCTGGGGGAGTGATGACTGGGCTCGCGGCCGTGGGCATCGACCCGCAACATTTCAATTTGCAATCGGGTATGGGCGAGACTCTGCGTATCGGCGCGGCGGCGGCTTTGATCAATGGTGTGATCGGGGTGTCGGCCTATCTGCAAAAATCGCCGATGCCGGAATGTAATGATCCAGTTCAGGGCGCGGTGCAGAAAAAGTTGTTGGGTTAACGAACGTCAAGAAGCGTTTGCCCTAGAGCTGGATTCGCGGGGCAAGCCGCAAAAAATCAAAACGTACTTCAGGACACGACTATGCCGGTTGTGGGATCAAGCGCGTACAACACTGCGGGGCAGATTACGGCGCTGGTGCGCTCGCTGCTGAACGATGCGCAAGGGAATTTGTTCACAGACGCGGTGCTACTGCCCTACGCCAATTCGGCGTATCGAAAGCTGCAGCGCGCTCTGGGGAACGGCGGAGGCGGAGGATTCATCCAGGACGATGCGCTGCTGGTAGTGACTGCGGTGACGGCGGTAGACACGTCGTTGCAGGTATCCATCACCGATGCGACTGCGCCTCCCAACCAACTGCCGACGGATTTGTTAGTGCCGCTAAAAATTTGGGAGCGCAGCAACGGTTCGACAGACGAGTTCGCTGAGATGGTGGATTTGACGCGGCACGGCGGACTGCCGTCGCGCGCGCAGGACGTTAGCCTGAGTGTTTGGGAATGGCGCGCAGATGGTTTGTATTTCGTCGGAGCGACGGCGGACACGCAGATCCGGTTGCGTTATGCAAAAGCTTATCCAGACATGACGGATGCGACTTCGCCGGTCTTGATTCGTAATGCGCAAGAAGCCGTTGCGTATGCGACAGCGGCGCTGGCTGGTTGGGCGCGAGGCAGCCCACTGGCGCAAAAGTGGGATGACGCGGCAAGCGACGCGATCGAGGACCTGGTTGTGGCCGCAGTGAGGAGAGAGCAGCAAACCTCACACCGGCGCAGGCCGTTTTCATCGCGCAGTGGTTACACGCCTTTCTAGCAGAGAGCCCGCACAAACGATTGCGGCTAAAAAAACGCGAGGAGATTCGCAAATGGCTATTCAGATTACGCTTTTGGCGGCGAATGTAGACGGCTCCGGAAACAATTTACTGTACGCCATCGGGGCACTAACGTTTTCGGGGAACTACGTCACCGGTGGAGACACGATGGACTTCTCAACCGTGGGTGACAAGCTCAGCAGCGCGCAAATCATCCAGGCGTTTGCCGATAGCCAGAATGGCAATGCCGGCTACTACGTGCCAGTAGCTGGTACGACGCTCAGCAATTGGAAACTCAAAGCGTTCACGGGCGGCGGCACTGAAGTGGGCGCCGGCGCGTATCCCGCGAGCGTCACCACCGACTTGGTTCAGATCACGATCACCGCGCGAAAGTTACAGTAAAAGCCGATTTGACCAGCTGGCATCGAGTCATACGATTTTGCCGAAGCTATCACCCGTGAGTAAGCGGTTCATTAAACCCAGCGCGACTTCTGGAAGCAAAGGCGAGTAATGATACGATCAAAAATTACGATGGGTTTCTGGTTGACAGTGCTGATGGTTGCGCTGCACGCATGGCCGGGTGTGGTGGCTCCAGTGCACGCGCAGGGAACGCGCAAGGACGATATCGTTTTCAATTCGCGGGGTGTGCCGCTGGCGGGGGCTACCGTGCGAATCTGCACGATGCCGGCCTCCGGGCAACCCTGCGCGCCGCTGGCACAGATTTATTCGGACGCGGCCCTCACGCAAGCATTGGCCAATCCCACTACCACCGATGGATTGGGTAATTATTTTTTCTTTGCTGCGCCAGGGCGCTACGAAATAGAAATTTCCGGGCCGGGAATCACCAGCAAACAGCTTCCCAACGTGCTTTTGCCAAGCGATCCATCGTCTCCCACGTTTACGGGGGCGATTAACGCGTTCTCGCTGAACTTGAGCGGAAATCTGACGGTAAACGGCAACACCACCGTGGTTGGCTCGCTGGCCAGCGGCACGCTCAACCTTACTAACCAGTCCACGCCACCCGGAACTGCAACCGCAGGTACGATTAATTTGTACAGCAAGACCGCGGACAAGAAGCTTTATTACAAGGATGATACCGGCGCGGAAAGCGGGCCACTGGCTACCGGCGGCAGCGGCGCGCAGACAAACATCACCAACACATTTACTGCGTCACAGAATTTCGACGGCGACCTGCATACCAAAGGTCCTAACCCTTATTACGATTTGACACGCTTTGGTTTATACAGCGGCGTTGGGCCGACGATTACGTGCTCTACCACTGCGGCCAGCACCACGGCGAGTTGTCCGGGCGGCACTGCAGATTTTGCGGTCGGCCAGGGTATCGCCATTCCGCTGGCTGGGGTTTCGCCCACCTTCAATCCCTGGGGCGTAACCAACATCACGAATTATTCGCGGTCCTCGAATGTTGCAACGCTTACCTACTCCAACACTACGTTTGGAGCCGGGCAAACGATCACCGTCGCAGGCTTGGCGGACTCGACTTTTAACGGCACATTTACGGTGCTGGCAAACGATGGAGATTTCGGGCACATCACGGTGGCGAACACGGGCGCGAATCTAGGTACTACCGCGGGCGCCGGTACCGCGACGCTTACGAGCCCAGCGGTCGTAGTGACACCGAGTGGAATCCTGAATGGTTCGACGACGTACGACTATAAGATTGTCCTGCGCGGGTACCATGGAGAATTGAGCGTCGCCAGCCCGGCCGGAACCACCACTACCGGAGCTGCGACACTAGGTGTAAATACCGTGGCCATCGCGTCCATCACGCGCAGCGGCGGAGTGACCACGGTAACTACCAGCGCCGCGCACAATTTTCAGAACGGCGTTCCCGTAAACGTAAGCGGTACTGGAGATCCAAGTTTCAACGGCGCCTTTACGATTTCCGCGACACCGACGTCGACCACCTTCAGTTATCTGCAAACGGGAACGTCAGACCGCACCGGGACAGTGACCAGCGGGTCAGCCAGCGTGGTGGCGAAAAATACGGTGCAGTGGAACATGCAGCAGTACACCGTGCTGCAATCCATCATTTACAGGCAAAAAAACGGCGGCGGCTACTCCATCGTGGGAGTCACCGAGGGTATGGACAGCGCGTTCGTAGATTGGGGACTGGCAGCGCCGATGGTGCCTGGATATGTCCCGGCAGCTCCTCCGGTAACGACCACTAACGGAATCCTGGCGACAACCATTTCGGCAATCAACGGGACGAATCTGACGCTGGCGGCTGCCGCGGCGAACACAGCTGCCGGCCAGACAGCTAGGCACGATAATACGCCTAACGTTTTGGCAGGATGCGCGGCGATGCCCGCGTCCGGGGGCGGCACACTGGTGGTGCCGGCGACTAATCCGGTGACCGGCGTGGTCTTCAATTCGCCGTTGGACTTCTATCACAACTGCAATGTTTCTCAACTGACTCTAGAATTGGGCGCCACCACGACTCTGAATGACCCAGTCATCATGAAACAGGTGGGGCTGACAATTAAATCCCGGCCGGGAGCGGCGCTTAACGGAGCACAATTTCAATCGTATTCTTCCACTACCATCGGCGGCAACGCATACCCGTTTTTCTATTTTGTTCCCGGAAGTTTTGGCCCCGCCACGCTAGAAAACCTGGCGATGAATTGCCTGCAGCCGTATCAGAGTTGCGTGGTGCAGGACCAGGACGCCGGAGGCGGCGGCGTCGCGAATATTTCGTATGAAAATGACATTTTCAGCGGCAATGGCGGCTCCATGCCGATGCTGATGCGCTCCGCGGGATTTAACTTCTGGTTCAATCGTGGAATTTTTCAGGTAAGTGGCGGCGGCTGGGGTGTACCGGATGCGTTGACCATCGGCCTGAACCACGGGCTGGGCATTACCGGCGGAGCCACGGGGCAGGGAATCGCCAGCATCATCGAATTCAACAAAACATTTTTCGCAGGCGGCGGAATTCTGTATGAGTCGTACGGGTTACAGCCTCTGGTATCGGTGCCCGGACACATCACGTTTGTCGAGCCGCTGTTTGAATCGGGATTTGGTCCGCTTTTGAGATACGACACTCCGGGGAGTCCGGCGATTGAAACCACCATCATCAACGCGGGCTACGCTGATGCCGTCGGCGGAGCGGCTACGCCCATCATTGATGTCACCAATACATCGGGCCTCAGCACTTACTCGGTAATAAATCCCTCATGTGGAAACGGCAACCAGCCATTATTTGAAGGGGCAGCCCAGGGCGGCGTCATTGTCAGCAACGGATATTCCGGGTGCGGGATAATCGGACTGACAACCTACATAGTGCAAAATCTGGGTGTGGGCCAGGCGAACGCTGTTTTCAACAACGGCACCGTGGCGGTCAACGGAGCTGGCGGCCAGGTGTTTTACGCCATGAACGTGCCGGCCGCTCCCGCTTTAGCGCTATCAGCGGGCGGCAGCGTGCCAGTGGGGACGCACACGTACGCCATCGCAGCGATCGATGCCAACGGAAATTCCACGCTCAGCAGCAGCACAGTGGCCATTACGACCACGGGCGGAAATCAAACTGTTACCGTCACTCCCACACTTCCCCCAGGGGCGGTGGGATTTGTCACTTATCGTGATGGCGCGAAGGTGGACTACGGAGGGGCGGGGTGCGCGAACTTCACGGCTGGCAGCGCGCCGTTTGCGGACACCTCCGGGACACTTTGTGGACAATCGATTCCTTCCTCGGGCACTGCGGGAACCGCCACGCTGGGGCCAGGGGGAGTGAGCGCGCCCCAACTGAAAATTGTCGGTGGCTCGGTAAGCACAATAGCTGGAAATTTCAGCGCTAATCGTACGCAGTCACTGCCGGACGTTACGGGGATCATTCCCGTGACCAGCTATCTGAACAGCGCCTACGACAATTTCAATCGCGCCAATGGCGCCGTCGGTGGAAACTGGACAACCATCGCCGGGGCATTCAATGTGGCGAGCAATGCGGCAACTGGAACAGGCGGAACAAATCTTGCGGCCTGGGCCGCAAATACTTTCTCGAGTTCGCAATTCGCCGAAGTGACCGTGGCCACGTTGAATGGCGGCACCGATTTCGTGGGCGTGAATGTGCTGCTGTCACCGGGAAGCAACGGGTACACCTGCGTGGAAAACAACGCGTCGCTGCTACTGCAAAAAATCACCTCGGGAACAGGAAGCACCTTGGCTTCCTCAGCAACCGCGGGTGCCCCTGGCGACGTGCTGCGTCTTGAAGCCGCGCCGGGCGGAGTGCTGACCTGTTCCAGGAACGGCGTTACCGCCATTACAGCGACGGACATGACTTTTACCAGCGGATCGCCGGGAATGGAACAATTCGGAACCGTGGCTACCATGGATAACTGGAGTGGCGGGAACCTTCATCCTCTCGGGCATCTGGATGTGGAACAGGATTGGTCGCGAGTGCAGCACTTCACGCAGGGCGTGGCCCTGGGAACGGAAACCCTGAGCTCCAGTCCGCGCGCAGAGCAAAATATATTTCTGCCGGGAGCTTTAACTTCCACCTGGACCGGCGGGACGTGGACGTCGGATAAAGCCGTCACTGTTACGCGTGTGCAGGTGCAAGCCAAGACCGCACCTGCCGGTTGCGCCACGAACGCGGTAGTGCGGCTGACGGATGGAACGACTCCCCTGAACGTTACGGTCGCGGGCGCTGCAAATGATAGCGGGAGCATCTCTCAAAATTACGCGGCGGGTGCGGTATTGCAGCTAGCGGTGCAGACAGCAGCGGCGGGATGCGGGACGAGTCCCGCGGACGCTAACGTAGTGGTCCAGTACCGGATGCAATAAGAATTCCATTCCACGCAGCATTTTCGCAAATAGAAACTGTCACGATATTTTTGAGTGATCTGGGAAGGGTGTGACTATGAGTCCGGCAATGGCAATCGCTGATGAGACTGTGTGGCTGGTGAATATATCGACCGAAAAATGGCCGCCGCGCAACCGGACTTACTTCGGTTCGCTCGACGTGCGCTCGCCCGAACCGGGAGAGGCGTACGCGGTGACTCCCATTCGCGGCTGCATTGGCGTGATGGACCTGGGCGATCGCCGCACGATGGAATATCGCATCACGGCGCGCGAGATTGCTGAAGACATCGCGCGAGAGATCAACAACGATTCGGGGGAGGGAAGCTTTCACGGTGTTTTCGTGGCCGCAGCTGCAGCGCCCAGCGAGTCCGAACTGGCGGCCGCGCGCAGAAAGTTACAGGAGTTTCAGCGCAGGTTGGTGGCCGCCGCGGATCTGGAGTGGGAGCGCAGCAAGAATCCCATGTTCATAACCGATCTGGAGCGTCGCGCGGCGCGCGAATTGGGGCAAGAAAAGCCCTGGTTATACGACCCGAAGCCGCTGGCGGATTGTCCAGTGTGCGGAGAAAAGATCAAGCACGGCGTGGCGGTGTGCCGGTCCTGCGGGGCCATCCTGGATCGCGAGAAGGCAGCGCTCTATGGAATTGGAACGAAAGAGCCGATTGGCGTAGAAGTTTCCAAGCACCGGCGTTGATACTTAGCAGAACTATCTGAGGAAAACTCCCACTCACAGACCGTGGGAGTGGCACGCAGTCGAACTTCAGGAATCAATTCCTATCGCTGTAAGGTATTGCAAGCAAAAATTCCATGACTACTGCCGGATCTTTTGACGCACCGATCGAGATTTTTGGCGGGTTGGTGACAGACATGTCTCCGGCAGACTTGCCGCACGGCGTGTCCCCGGATTGCCAGGACGTGGTTTTCAGCAACGGCGGCGTCGCTACGCGGCCGGGGCTGCAAACAATGTTTGGTCCGTTGGCAGGGAATCCGACGATCAACTATTTGAAAACGTATGAAACGCTCAGCTCGACGCTGCGGGCGATGCTGCTGGACTCCAACGGCGTGTTGTACAAAGAAATCGCCCCGGGAATAGTAAACACTGTGGCTACCGGCTTGACACCGAATTCGTACGCGCACTCAGCGACGTTGTTCGGGCGAGAGTACCTGGCATTCAGTGATGGGCGCTCAGGTACCGACCTGCCGCGGCAATTCGACGATACAAATTTCGATCGAGTCAGCCAGGGCGGACCTGGCGCCGGCCCGACGATCATCGACGAAAATATCATCGTGTCGATTTCCGCGAGCCCCAACGGCGCGTCGCAGCCGGCGGCCGTGACCATTGTCGCCAGTCCCACGGGCGCGACGCAGAACGGATTTCTGGTCACAATTACCACGAGTTTGGCACACGGCCTCGCGGCCGGACAATCCACCACGATTTCTGGCGTGGGGATCGCTGGATATAACGGCACTTTTGCGGTGTTGAGTGTTTTGTCCGCCACACAATTTACTTATGTGGCTGGAGTATCGGGTCTGGCGCCGTCTGGCGCCGGCACTAGCGCTTCCGCGACGGCCACCATTCAGACCAACGTAGCCCACGATTTTGCAGTGGGTCAGATTGTCAACGTCAGCGGTGTCGGCGCGGCCGCGTACAACGGAACGTTTACGATAGCCGCCGTGCCAGACTCCACACATTTTCGATTCACGGCCACCACCGGCGGTCTGGCGTCGTCCGGCGCGGGCACAGCTTCGGCGGCCGGCAGCGTGAATGCCGGGGTGCATCAGGCATGCGTAATCTTCAAAACGCGGCAGGGATATCTGACGCAGCCCGGCCCGGCCAGCAGCTGGACGGCCAGCGGCAGCAAGCGCGCCGTGGTTTCCAACATTCCGATCGGCCCGTCCAACGTGGTGGCACGAATCATCTGCTTCACCGGCGCGGGCGGCGCGAGTTTCTTCTATACCGGAAACGGCACGACGCTTTTCGGCGGAAGCATGATGATAGCCGACAACACCACAACAGCGGCGGTGATCGATTTTTCCGACGCCACGCTGCTCGCGGGAACAAACGTCGATGATTTGTTTCGTTTGATTGAGCTCAGTGATTGCGCGGGAGTGATTGATTACGCGCAGCGGCTTTTCTGGTGGGGCGAGCGCAATAAACAAAATAACTGGGTGAACCTGGGATTCGACGGGGGTTTTACCGGCCCAGCGTTGCCGCATTATCCTCTGGGCTGGACACCGGACGCGACGCTGGCTGCCGGCGGCACGGATGAGCAAGCTTTTGTTGTGTGGGGCGCAGCGTACTCAATTGCGGGCGATGGCATCGCCGCAACGCGTGGTTTGCTGACGCAGAGCGCGGTACAAGATGCGCTCGGTGTCGATCGCATTGAACCCGGCACGCCTTACACCGTGCGGGCGCGGTGTGCGCGGGATATAACGCTGGCGCAAGGAACGCTGCACATAGATCTTTACAGCGCGAGCGGCGGAAGCTCCGGCGGGTTGCAGCTTACCGCCTCGCAACTCACGCCGGCATACGCCGAATACTCGGCGCAATTGACCGCACCGCTGAACAACGTCCCCACGGATCTGGTGCTGCGCGTTTTTGCTGACGGCACGCCGACATTAAATGGGCACTTTTATATTGACGCCATCGAGATATTTCCAACGGTTCAGCCGTTGAATCCTTCACTGGTGCGCGCCAGCCGCGTCGAAGATCCGGAAAGTTATGACGGCATCAACGGCTTCCTGAGCGTCGCCGAAAATAACGGGCAGGCCATTCGCTCGGCCTTCAAGTTGCGCGAGCGGCTCTATTTTGTGAAAGAACATTCCCTGCACGTCACGCAGGACGACGGCGTGAATGAACCTTCCCTCTGGAGTATTTCGGAAGTCTCGCGCCGGGTGGGAACACCGTCAGTGCGCGGTGTGGGAATTGGTGAAGATTGGGTAGTCATCGCGCATCGCACCGGGCTATACATTTTTGGGGGCGGCGAGCCGGTTAAGATCTCGCAGGAGATTCAACCTACCTGGAACCAGATCAACTGGCAGTACGGCCACACCGTGTGGGTCACCGTAGACACTAAAGAGCGCAGAATTTTTGTTGGTGTTCCGCTTGGTGCGGCCACGTCCCCCAATAAAGTGCTGATGCTCGACTACCGCGACCTGGACACCGCGGATGATATCGCCAGCCGGCCGCCCGTAAGCATTTCGTATGCGGGCCGCAAAACCGCCACGGACAAAACGCGCAAGTGGTCGGTGTGGACGATTGCGGCAAATTCGTGCGCCCTTCTGGAACGCAGCGACGGAAGCGCGGCGGTGACTTTCGGCGGCGGAGTTCCTGGCATGGGGGGTGGCGCGGGCACCGGAAAAGCTTACGTGTTGAGTGACGCGCAACTTTCTGACGACGGCACTGCGATCCCCAGCTACTACACCACACATTATTTCCCCGAACGAACGGTAGAGCAGGGGCTGAATCTCGGGGCGCATCGAAAACTTTTCAGCTACCTGACCATGTTTGTGGAAGGCGCGGGAAATTTATCGCTCACAAGTTTTACCAACTCCGAAAGCTTGCCGCAGGTGCAGCAACCCCTGCCATTGAGCGCGCCGGCGACCCGTGATCTGGAGCTGCCCATCAACATTCTGGGCGAGCGCGTGGCCTTTCAGGTGAGCACGAATCAACCGGGGGCCTGGTTCCGACTGCAGAAATTTACTCCGTCTGTGCGCGTGGATCCGTGGGCGCCGGTCCGCGGTTTGAACTAGCAAGACAAATCCATGCTGACCATTGCACAACTCGCCCCGCTGAAGGATCGCGATCCGTATTTATACGAAACGCTGGTGAAGGTGGTGGCCGCGGTGAACACCGCCAGCCAGCATGCAGGTGTTGATCCCAGCACGCCCGCCGCCGCACCTTCGACGATTGCAGCAATCGCCGTGCGAGCTGCCAATGGATGGTTCGACGTTTCCATCAGCGACCCTTCGGATTCCCGGCCCGGCTTGTTTTATTTCGCAGAGTCCGACGTCACTCCAGCGTTCAGCGCCCCGCGCGTTTATTTCATGGGGGCCTCGAGAAATTTTTACGGGCAGCTAGGGAATCAGACGCTGTACTGGCGTGCGTATTCGCAATACGTGGGTTCGCTGCCGTCCGCGCCCGTCACGTTCGGCTCTCCGGCCACCGGGGTTACCGGCGGAGGCTCGTCGGGGCCTGCTCCGTTGCCATCGAGTGGAAGCGGTGCGCTGCGCGACGGAAGCGCGCGTGGCGGAAATGGTTTTGGGCTGCATCCGGGCGCGCGTGTTACGCGGGTTTCGCAGCGATAGCGGACAGCTACCAGCATCCCGTGCAGATTCGCGAATACACCGAGCGGGACCTGGAAGCTCTGCGGGTGATTCATGCGCGACAGGGATTTGACTATGCGTTGCCCAATCTTGACGAACCGTTGTTCGTGAGCAAGTTGGTCGTTACGGGCAAAAACGAAAGCGGCTCCGCAGAAACTATTGTGGGCGCCGCTTTGTTGCGATTGACGGCTGAAGCGTATCTGCTGCTGGATCCGCAGTTCGCAACTCCCCGCGATCGGTGGCAGACCCTGTTGAGCCTGCACGCAGCGGCCGAGGCTGATGCATGGCGGCGTGGTTTGGACGATGTTCACGCCTGGTTACCGCCGGGACTCGACAAGAAATTTGGTAAGCGAATCCAGCGTCTGGGCTGGGTGCGCGACGACGCGTGGACGCCTTTCTGCCGCAAGCTTGGCGGCGGTTAGTTTCGAAAATAAGTTTGAAATTGAGTGGTCACGGAGGATTTATGGGACGTGGGGCGCAGGCACAGACGCGGCAACTGACGGATCAGCAGTTGGCCAATACCAACGCGATGAACCAGCAATTCGCAGGACAACAACAACAGCTCGGCAGCGTCCTTCTGCCGCAGTATCAAAGTATCTTGAACAGTCCCGGGCTCAGTCCGGCTGACCAGGCCGCCGTGGCCGGACAGTCGCAAGGCGCACTGGCGAGCTCTTTCGATGCGCTGCAGCAATCGGCGCAGAATCGGCTGGCGCGCACACGAAATTCCGCAGGCTTCGGAGAACTTACCGATGACCTGGCGCGCAAAAAGGGAATTGCGCAAGCGGGGCAGGCGCAACAGAACCAACTCGATTTTTCCAACACAGGGTTTCAGCGACAGATGGCCGCACTCCAGGGACTCTCGGGATTGTTTGGCGTGGACTCGAGCCTGCTTGGGCGCACGCTGGGAATTCCCGCAGAGCTTTTGAATACCCGCGCGAACGCATCGCGCGGCGGCAACGGCTTCTTTTCAACCCTGGCCTCAGGCCTGGGGTCGACGCTGGGCGGATTGCCCGGCGCTCTTTTCTAGACTTCCCTTTCGATCAAGCTCGAGGATAAAGATGATGTTTCGCGACGCCGAAAAACCCGACGCCGTTGTATCCGTTCGCACGCAAGGACCCCATGCCCACGCATCTGCTCGGCCTGCTCGGCGCAATCGTTCCAGTGGTGGTGCAGTTTGTTTTATTTTTGCGCTGGCTGCATCGCCGCATGCGGGCCGATGAAATCGCGCGAGCATTTGTAAGAGATCTGGCGATCGCACACCTGCCGCACATTTACACCGCGCTGCGAGAAATCGCGCGTCGGCAGGGAAGTGAGCCTCAGGAAGCGCCTCCCGTGCGCTTCAGTGACTTGAACGGGTACCGGCGGCAATGGTGATTGCACCGCCACAATTTATTGTGTTGGCTCGAAAAGCGGCGCTCGCACATGCGCTGGACGCGGCATTGGTCTGCGCGGTAGTGGAGCAGGAATCCTCCTGGAATCCGTGGGCCCTACGATTCGAGCCGGCGTTTTTCGCGAAGTATGTTGCGGCGCTTTACACGAACTACAAAGTGACCGCTTCGGAAGCATACGCACGAGGATTTTCGTGGGGATTGATGCAGGTGATGGGGCAAGTCGCGCGCGAGACTGGTTTTGACAGCCCTTTTCTTTCCGCGCTCTGCGATCCGGAGCAGAGCCTGATGCTCGGATGCAAAGTCTTGCGCAGGAAATTTGAGGCCGCCGGCGGCGATTGCACTCGCGCGTTGCTGGCCTGGAACGGCGGAGGCAACGCCGCCTACCCGGCGCAGGTATTGGCGCGACGGCCTCATTACTTGTGACCTGTATGAACTGTGATTCATGTACTGCGAAAGTTTACGTAATCGCTCAGGAAGCGAAGGGTGCATGACTCTGACTCTGTGGATTCGCGTGACCGCAGGAATCGTGGTGCTGGCCATCATCACGGCTATTGGTGTCGCGTGGCGCGCGGAAATGCATAACCGTGCTGAGTTGGCTTCAGAACTGGCTGCCACAAAGACGGCCCTCGAGGCGGCTGGAGCGCGTCAACGCGACCGCGATGCCAGGCTTGCCGGTACCCTGGCGGAGATTGCGAGGCAGAAGCGGACCGAGCATTCCCCTTCAGAGATCGTCAAAGATCTTCCGCTGCAAATGCACCTGCCGGCGGCGATGAAGCTGCAAAGCGCCTCAGAACTGCAGGACACGATACCTGGCGGCCTTGCAGCTGAGGAGTCGGGCCCGGGTGTATCAAGCAGTGGTCTCCCGGTGGTCCCGGACCGTCGCGCTCCGACCGCTGACATTAAGGCTTCGAATGTCCAAGCGGTCATCCCTGGGGAGGACCTGAAACCTATGTATGACTTCGCCTTGGACTGCCAGGCATGCCAGGCGAGCCTCGCTGTCTCACGGAGTAATCTGGCAGACGAGCAGGGAAAGACGAAGGCGCTGACTAAGGAACGCGATGCTGCCCTGCGCGTCGCGCGCGGCGGCAGCGTTCTGCAGCGTGTCGCGCGCGCCTCCAAGTGGTTGCTGATCGGCGCGGCGGCTGGCGCACTGGCGGCACGCGCAGCGCATTAATGCCCAGACGTAACGGTTATGACGACAGGCACCCATGTCGGTTCGGCCGTTCTGGCGCACCCCCCCGCGCCAGAACGAAGAGCACCTTACTATGACTAGAGAGGGATACAGGGGCGCGTCCCTTGGATTGTCGGCCTAAGGAATTTGGAGATAAGCCCACGATTAGCATTGACAGCGTGTCCCATAAGTTATATTATGTTAACTAAGAAATCAGGAAGCAGGCATACTGTGTTATTCGATCACTGAGCCCTTGCTCCATCCCTTTGGTTCCCGAACGGGTCCAATACTTCCCCGCAATGCCGTCCAATCGAAATTGCAATCTTCCGCTGTGAATTCGCTTTCGAAATAATCGAACCGTACAAGGGAATCAGCGGCTGGAAGTTTTTGGCCGTGCCAACTCGTATTTGATGTTTTGTTCGATCAGGTGCGGATCGGCACCGACAACCCGGCGGCCGTTGATAAAAATGGTCGGCGTGCTGGAGACCTCCAGTGCTAAGCCATTGGCTCGACTGGCGTCAATGGCCGCAGCGGCCTCCTGGCTCGAGAGACAGGACTTGAACGTCTGGCGTTTAGACCAATCTGCGAGGCGAAGTCATTCAATTTGTTGTAAGCATTTTCCGCGGAGATGACTTCCTGGTTGTCGTATATAAGGTCGTAAATTTTCCAGAAAGCATTGCGGGTCCTGTGTATAAGCGCAACGCCCGCCGATAGCGGCCAGGCGCGCCCAGGGATGCTGCTCAAGAGGGAAATCCTTGAACACCAGGTGCACCTGCGGGTAGTTGACCAACAACCCTTGCAGCACGTCGTGCAAGCTTCGGCACACCGGGCATTCGAAATCGGAAAACTCCACCATAGTAACGGAGCCATTCGGGTTCCCTGAGGAAGGCGCATCCTTTATCTGCAGCTTGGACCGATTCTCTGCCAGCGGATCCTTGGTCATGTCCGAAAGTTCCCCGCGAATCAGATACTTTCCGTCTTTGCTTACGTAAAATTTCACGGATTGCAGATTGTCGTCTACCTTGACGTCAATCTTGGTTTCCAGCAGGCCCGGGATGTCCGTTTCCTTGGGAGCGCCTACGGTTACCTGAGTTTCAGCGCCGAAAGCATACATGTCGCGCAGATACGTCTCGATATTTTTCTGAATGCCGGATGACGGAGCTTTCGCTACAGCGGGCGGCTGCGCCTGCTGCGCACATAAAACTACCGGCGCGAGAAGAGCCAACACCGGCGCAGCGATAAATTTCTTCGAAGTATTCACGTGTCTCCTAGAGTTGGCCTGCCCAGAACAGCGCAGGTCAGGGGATGAACCGCTGGGCAATCGGGAACGGACGGCCAAAACCAAACGCGCGAGAAGTAATTTTCAATCCCGGCGCGGCTTGCTTGCGTTTGTATTCGTTGCGATCTACCAGCAACGCAATGTCACGTACAAGTTTCAGATCATAGCCGCAGCGATCGGCAATTTCCTGGGGGCTGCGTAAATCCTCAATGTAGGCTTTGAGGATGCGGTCGAGAACGTCGTAGGGAGGCAGTATGTCTTCATCTCTCTGGTCGGCGCGTAGTTCCGCCGAAGGGGCCTTGTCGATGCTCGATTGGGGGATCAGTTCCCTTTCGCGGTTGATCCAGGTGGCCAGCTCATAAACCATCAGCTTGGGAACATCCGAAATTACTGCCAGCCCCCCGGCCATGTCGCCGTACAACGTGCAATACCCTACCGCCAGCTCCGATTTATTTCCAGTGCTCAACACCATCGAACCAAATTTATTGGAGAGCGCCATTAAATAGTTTCCCCGTATGCGCGCTTGAATATTTTCTTCCGTAACGTCCGGAGCGAGCGTTCCAAAAATTGGGGCCAGCGCCTTCAGATAGGTGTCGAAAACTTCTCCGATTGGCACGGTGATCAGGTTGATCCCCAGATTCTTTGCCACAGCCGCGGCGTCGGTTTTGCTGCCGGACGACGAGTACGGCCCGGGCATGGAGACGCCCAGAACATTCTCCGGCCCCAGAGCCTCGGCGGCGATCGCCGCGACAACCGCCGAATCGATCCCACCGCTCAGGCCCACTAATACTTTTTTGAACCCGCACTTCTGCACGTAGTCGTATGTGCCGGTGATGATAGCGCGGTAGGCGTAGGCGATTTCTTCGTGCGGTTGATCGTGAATTTCTCCGCGCCCGGTGACGGTGTCAAAGAAAACCAGGTCTTCTTCAAAGGCGCTGCGCTTGCGCCGCAACTTTGCCATCGGCGGTCAACGCCATGCTGGCGCCATCGAAAATCAAACTGTCGTCGCCGCCTACCTGGTTCACGTAAACGATGGGCCGCTTGTGGTGCACCGCGATGGAGCGCAGCATCTCCAGGCGCAGCCCGCGCTTATCAATGGTGTAAGGCGAAGCGGAAATATTCAAAAGGACTGTAGTTCCCTGCCCGATAATTTCCGTCACCGGGTCTCGATCGTAGCGGCGATTGGCCCAGAAGTTTTTGTCATTCCAGGCGTCTTCGCAGATAGTGATGCCCAGTTGCTCGTTGCCCAGCCCGTAAACGGATTGCCGATCCGCAGGCTGGAAATATCGCGACTCGTCGAAAACATCGTAGGTCGGCAAAAGCATTTTGCTTTGTTCGAAAACCACGCGGCCCTCGGAAATGAGCGCGGCCTTGTTGGCAATGGATTTACCATGACCGTTTTTTACGCGCCCGGCATAACCGACAATCGCCGGAGCGGAAGCTTGGAGGCCAATTCTTTCAACTCTTTGTGATTGCGATCGATGAAGGCGGGACGTTCGAGCAAATCCTGCGGCAAATAACCGCACAGGCAAAGCTCAGAAAAAACAGCCAGATCGGCGCCCCGCTGATGGGCGGTATTCGCCAGGCTCAAGATGCGAGCGGCATTGCCTGCAAAATCGCCTACGGTGGGATTAAACTGCGCGAGCGCTATTTTCATGCCCGTAATTCAGGATACGGTTCGCAGGGCATGAAAGCAAATGGCGTGGTGTCACTTGTTTCGGAGAGGCAATCTTCTTGTGCAGGCTACTCCGAGGGCTCGAGCGACAAGCCCTCGACGTCCGGCTGCACTTCCGACTTGTACGACGTGGGCACAGGAGGCTCGGTCAGCCTCATGATGGCCGGGACCAGTTGCGAGTACAAGGTCATCTTGTCCAGCAATGCCACCGCGCCGTAACCAGCCGCCAATGACTTGGCTTCCTCATCGTTTGCAAAAGAGATTGCCAGGGTGTATTCCACGCAGCGTAGTTGGGCTTTGACCAGCGGCGCATGTAAGCCGCGCTTCTGCGGCATGTGAAGATCCAGCAGCAAGACGTCGGGCTTGCAGTCCGCGACCAGCTGCATGGCGGCGGCGAAGGTGGAAGCTTCGCCGATGACTTTAATCCGAGGCTCCTCGCTCAAAAGCTTGCAAATGGCCTCGAGCATGATTGCGCTGTCGTCAGCCAGCAATATTCTGATAGGCGAACCAGCCTGCACGGGCATGAACACCTCCTGGCGCAGGGAGACGGGTAAGTTATAACAGAATGGTTAAATTGAATCTACTCGGTCCAGACTATGTAGGGCAGGTTACAAATCCGCCGGCCCAGGTCGAGATAAAAAAAGGGCTTGCGAACACTGAGTGTCCACAAGCCGGGCAACCTTGAGATTTCTCGCCGTGCAATGACGGTTAAAGAGACTAAACGCTGAAGGAGCTGCCGCACCCGCAGGTGCTCTTAACGTTGGGATTATTGAATTTGAAACCCGCGCCCTCAACGGTCTCGATGTAATCGATCTCGATGCCATCGAGATACATGGAACTCATCTGGTCAACAGCCACTTTCAGGCCGTCAAATTCAAAGATCTGGTCGTTCTCACTGGTCTGGTTCTCGAATGCCATGTGGTACTGGAATCCGGAGCAGCCGCCGCCTACTACGGCCACGCGCAGGGCTATCGGTGAGGGATTCTGCATAGTCATGATTTCTTTGACTTTGGTGCTGGCGACGGGCGTCAGGTTAATCATAATTGCTCTTGTCCTCCGACCGCAGTTAGAGCCGCGATCCTTCGTATATTATAGCAAACCTTGCGATGGGCCGCACATGCTGTGGTTCCTGGTTGGAAACCGCGGCGCAATCTGGCATCGCGCGGATGCCAAAATCTTAGGAGCATCGCTTACAATATGATGCATCTATGAGACATAAGGTCACGTTGATTCCCGGCGAAGGCATTGGGCCGGAAGTAGCGGCCGCAGTGCGCCGCATTCTCGATGCCGCCGGTGTCCACATCGATTGGGAAGAGCTGGAAGGCCGCACTGACAAAAGCACCGAAAAGGGGCAGCTGGTCAGCCAGTCCGCCGTCGAATCCGTGAGGCGCAACCACGTGGCTCTCAAGGGTCCAATGGCCACCGCAATCGCCGGAGGCGCACCCAGCGTGAACGTCGCACTTCGCCGGACCCTCGATTTATACGCCAACCTGCGTCCGGTGAAAAACCTGCCGGGAGTCAAATCACGCTTTGAAGGCGTCAATGTAGTTCTGGTGCGCGAAAACACTGAGGATTTGTATTCCGGCCTGGAACACGAAGTTGTTCCCGGGGTGGTGGAAAGCTTAAAAATCATTACCGAAAAGGCTTCCACCCGCATTGCCAGATTTGCCTTCGATTACGCCAAAAAAAATGGCCGCAAAAAAATTCACGCCATTCACAAAGCCAACATCATGAAGATGTCCGATGGGCTATTTCTTAAGTCCATCCGCATAGTGGCCGCTGAATATCCCTGATATTGAGTACCTCGAAATGATCGTGGATAACGCCTGCATGCAGATCGTGCTTAATCCTCAGCAGTTTGATGTGCTGCTGCTACCCAACCTGTACGGCGACGTGATGAGCGATCTGGCCGCGGGCCTGGTTGGCGGACTGGGAGTAGTGGGCAGCGCCAATATCGGCGATGACGCAGCAATGTTTGAGGCCGTACACGGTACCGCCCCGGACATTGCCGGCAAGGGGTTCGCAAATCCCACTGCCCTGCTGCTCAGCAGCATCCTGATGCTTGACCATCTTGGAGAGCGTTCTGCAGCTCGCCGGATTGAAGCGGCACTCGAAAAAGTCTATCGCGAAGGAACGCACACAACGCGGGACGTGGGCGGCGGCGCCGGCACCGACGAGTTCACCGACGCGGTGATCGCGGCGCTGAAATAGCGATTCAATAAGCGACAGCTGGAATAAAGGACATGCTCTATCGCGCCCGGGCGCGAAAATTCGCAGGCACATGGCCCAGGTCAGTGAACGGGAACGGCGTAGATTTGATAGACCATCAGGTAAACGACAACTCCCGTAACGCAAACATAGAACCATAACGGCAATGTCCACCGCGCGATGATCCTGTGGCGGTCGAAGCGCTCCAGTAGCGCGCGGCGCAGCGTGATGAGAATCATTGGGACGATCACAATGGCCAGTATCGTGTGTGTGGTGAGCAAAACGAAGTAAACCGGGCGAATCCAGCCCTGCCCCTGAAACGCCACATGCCCTACGCGGTAGTGGTATAGCAAATAAGAAAAAAGAAAAACCGTGGAGACCGCAAACGCGGAAATCATGAAGCGTTTGTGAATCTGGACTTTACCCATGCGGATGGCGGCATATCCGCATGCCAACAAAATCCCGCTGGTACCGTTGAGCAGCGCGTTTACCGCGGGGTGAGAAATCATCCAACGTCAGCGAGGAATCTTGTCGTAGGCCATCAGCGCCAGAAGCAGTGGCAGGTGCAGAACTGTCGCGTGCATAAGCCACTTGGCGCGCGCGTTGGTTTTTGTGCTGGCGGCCCAGATGGCCACTTGCACGAGCGCGGTGCTGACGATCAATGCACCAAAAAAGTACAGCACTCCGGTAAGTCCCATCAGCGAAGGCAACAGACTCACTGCCACCAGTGCCGCTGCGAACCATACTATCTGGCGAAACGTACGCGTCCCCTCTCGATCCACGACCGGCAGCATGAGAATTCCCGCGCGGGCGTAGTCCTCGCGATACATCCAGGCGATGGCGTGAAAGTGTGGGAACTGCCAGAAAAATAAGATAGCGAAGAGTAGCCAGGCGCCGCGATCGAGGGAACCGGTGGCCGCAACCCAGCCGATCATCGGCGGAATCGCACCGGGAAACGCGCCAATAAAGGTGGCCCAGACTGTGCGTTTCTTCAAAGGCGTGTACGCGAGCAGGTAACTCAGGCAGGTCGCCACGCCGAGACTACAGGCCAGCAGGCCACCCACAAAATAGAGATCGATGGCGCCGGCAATCGAGAGCAGCACGCCAAACAGCAGCGCCTCACGCGGCTGCACCACGCCAGTCGGAAGAGGCCGTCCCGCAGTCCGTCGCATGAAGCGATCGGAATCGCGCTCAATGTAATGATTCAACGCCGCTGTGCCTGCGGCGATCAGCATGGTGGCGAAAACGGTGTGCAGCATGTGCAGCCAGTTCACCGGGCCGCGCACGCCCATGTAGTAACCGGCGGCCGTGCTCATCAAAACCAGAAACGAAACGTCCGGCTTGGTCAAGGCGACGAAGGCGTTGGCGCGAGAAGTCAGCGTCAATTCGGCAGTGCGCGCGCTGCTCATCAAATGGCCACCGGCCGCTGCGACGCAGCGGGCAGTTCCCTTCTCCGTGGAACCAGTCGATAGCAGAGTAAAACAAGCAGAACAGAAACGCCAAATAGCACTGCGCCGACAACGGTATGAAGCACGGTCAGCGTCACCATCAATGGCATCGGCTGCGGATCGTTGACGGCTGGTGATGCGCGACCAGTACGCTCCCAGGCCGAGAAGAATTTGTGTTCCAAGGATAGCGTGCAGCAGGATGCGCGTTTTGGAAATGGCCGCGGACTTTTCGAACCTGCGGCGAAGAACAGCGGCCGTCCATATGATCATGCCCAGAACCGCAATTGCTCCAACCATATGCGGCCATACCGGGATTTCCTTGTGGCGAAAGCCGGCGCCCAGAATCACCTGGAGATAAATCACCGTGGCCGTAGCGATAGCCAGAGCATGAATGGATGGTGCGCCGGAGTCTTCAATGCGCGGATGATCGGCAATCCACCAACGGCTGGTGAAGACGGCGATGCTCAGCAGCGCAGCGAATACGATTTGCGCGAAGCAGGCATGCATGACCGGCAGCCAGTAGTGCAGCAACTGCCGGACGACTTCGCCGCCCAAGACAGCCTGCGCTACGATGCCCAGAACGGCCGCCACACTGAACCACCTCAGCCAGGGGCGTTCGTCTTTGACCCAGACGACGATGGCCAAGGCAATCGAAAGCAGGCCTAACACGCCCGCAATTACCCGGTGAGAGTGCTCGTAGAAAATGCCCCCGACCATCGGAGGCGTGAGCGTGCCATAAGACAGGGGCCAATCGGGAACAGCCAAGGCCGCCTCATTGGAAGTTACCAACGCGCCTGCAACCAGAAGAAGGAGTGTCCAGCAGACCACAAAAACCGCGAAACGATGGACAAACGGATGGTATGTAGCAGTCATAGCGCAGGTCCCAACGGCGAATTATACATGACTGGGATTCCTTCCGCGCTCTGGAAACGGTCCTCCAGGAATTTCAAAAGTTTTGCAGCTATCAAATCTTGCTGATGCCTTCGCGCTGTTTGCGCGCAGCCTCACCCTGCAAACCGTCCTGCCGCGGAGGAAATTTCGGAATCCGCTGCAGGCGCGGCGATTTCCTCCAGGCGCACAGCTCGCAAAACCAAATCTTTTAGGGCCGCGATAAAAAACGGCGAGTCGCCAAGAGCGGGCATCATACGGAACCGTTCGACGCCAAGTTCCGTGGCTTCCTCGCGGGCCTCGATGTTGATTTCGTGCAGGGTTTCGATGTGTTCGGTAACGAAGGAAATCGGTACGACCAGCATTTCCTTTACACCCTCATGAGCGAGGCGCTCAATGGTGGTGGTTAAAGGCGGCTGCAGCCATTTGGCCGGGCCCACGCGGCTCTGGTAGCAAAGAACGTGCGTGCGCGGCCAGCCGGGAAATTTCTGCGCGCCGTGCGCGCATGTCAGGCGCACGGTTTCTTCGATCTGGCGCGGATAAGGGTCACCTTTTTCGACCAGGCTCATAGGCAAACCGTGAGCGCTGAAGATCAGGTGAATGCGCGAGCTGTCTGGGAACTGACGCAGGATTCGCCCGATGTTTTCGACTAGGCCACGAATGTATAGCGGATGATTGTAGAAATTCTCCACCGGACGCTCAGGCGGACCGCCGTTCTTGCTTGGCCATCGGGCGCGGTCTGCAACGCGTCGCCATTCCTTCATGCTGCTGAGCGTGGTTGCGTAGGAATAGTGCGGGTAGAGCGGGAGCAAAACAATTTCGTCCAACTGCCCGGCATTGCGCAGGGTTTCCAGGGCCTCGCCGCTCATGGGATGCCAGTAGCGCATAGCGACTACCGCTACGGGATCAATGTAAGGCGACAGCGCCCGCACCAGCCGAACGCGCTGACGTTCCGTCAATATCGCAATGGGAGAGCGCCTGCCGATTTGAGCGTAGCGGCCCATTACCGGCGTGGAGCGCCGCGACGAAATCAGCTTGGCAATTGGCCGTCGTAGTAGACCAAGCGGGCCCAGCGGAATAATGTCGGGGTCGAGAAAAAGGTTCAGAAGGAAAGGCTCGACGGACTCAAGCGAATCGGGCCCGCCGAGCTGAAACATGACAATACCAACGCGCTTCTTCCCTGCCAATTATTTTCCCCGGTTCAGCGAATTTTTCAGGCGTTCCAGGTCTTCTCGTAGCACAGCGGCTCGGCTGGCGACGCTGAGGTAATACGCGAAGAAAATCCCCCAGGCAATCAGGTACGCCGCAAAAATACTGTTGAGATTTTTCATGCAGCCTCAGCCTCCTGACGAATTATTTCCAGTTGCCCGCGAGCGGCTTCCATTCCATAACGCGCGTAGATCAACAAAGTCATCAACGCCAACATGGCGAACCACGAGAAAAATAAAACTCTCCACATCGTGGGATCCAGACCGGATCCGTTGCCGCCCATCACCACCGGCTGAGGGTGCTGGGTCCGCCACCAGCGAATTGAGCCGAAAACCAGCGGCACGTCCAGGAACGCAAAGATGCCGAACAGCGCGCTGAACAACGCGCGACGATCCGGCTCTTCCACGAGCGAACGCAATAAGAGAAAACACACGTACAGCAGCCACAGAATAAAAGTGGAAGTGAGGCGCGCGTCCCAGGTCCACCAGATGCCCCACACCGGATGTGCCCAGATGGGTCCAGTGACCAATACCACGCTGGTGAACACCAGGCCAACTTCCGCCGCGGAAACGCTGAGCCAGTCCCACTTGGGCTGGCGGCGAAAAACATAAAGGATGTTTGCGATGAAGCAGATGAAAAACGCGGTTAGGCCGGTCCACGCGCTGGAGACGTGCAAATAAAAAATCCGCTGGATGGGACCCATGGTGCGTTCCGTGGGAGCGACGAAAAATGCGCCATAGGCGGCCGCGCCTACCAACAGAAAAACGATCGCGGCAGCTAACACCTGTTTCTTCATCCAGCTACTCCTCCAGAAGATATTCGCCGAAAAGCCACAGCGCGGTCAAAAAAACTGCGTCGAAAACGAGCAGAAATCCGATGCCCTTCCATTCTACAAACGGCGCAGGGTCCAGCAAGCCAACAGTAACTTGAGTGCTGGAGACCAGCACCGGCGTCAGGAGCGGCAGCAACAAAAGCGGAAGCAGCAATTCACGCATCCGTGCCTGCGCGGAAATCGCCGAGAGTGCCGTGCCCGCGATGGACACGCCCAGACTACCGAGAAAAAATACTAGTATCAGGTAACCGAGCACGCGCAGAACCGGCACGTTGTAGAGAACGGCGAAAATCGGCAGCATCACAAGCTCCGTGAAGAGCAGGAACAGCGTGTTGGCTATCAGCTTCGCGAGGAAAATCGCGAAGGGATCGCTCACGGAGAGGCGCAGGGCGCTCAGCGTGTCGTTGGCCTGCTCGCGCAAAAAACACGGTTGTAGCATGAGCGAGGCGGCAAAAAGAAACGCCAGCCACAGCAGTCCAGGGCCGAAGCGGCGCGATTCGGTGTAAGTGGGATCAAAAGTGAAGCTGAAAAGTACGATGACCATCAGGATGAAAACAATCGCGGTGGTCAGCAACTCGCGCGAACGAAACTCCGTCCGGAGTTCCTTGCCGAGCAGGGCGGACGTATTGGCGAGCAGGCTCATTCAGGCGTCCGCGCACGTAAGAATGTCGCGAACCCCTATTTCACCGCGCGTGTCAGCGACGATAAGTCCGGAGTCGAGGCGCACGGCGCGGGTTGCCAGCGTAGAAATTTCGGATTCGCCATGCAGGCTCATGAGCATGGTGCAGCCGGCATCGCCCAGCCTACGCAGAGTGGACGCCAGCCAGGAAACGCCTTGCGGGTCGAGGCCGGTTCCTGGCTCATCCAGCAGGAGAATCGCGGGCTCCTGCAACAGGGCGCGGGCGATGGCCACGCGCTGACGCATGCCCCGAGAAAAAGTGCGGACTAGTGACGAGCGGCGTTCGAACAAGCCCACTTCGTGCAAGAGTGTTTCGACGCGCGCGCCTGCGTCTCGCGTCTGACGCAGCCGCGCAAACAGCAACAGGTTTTCTTCGGCCGTGAGTTCGTCGTAGACCATGGTGGCGTGCGCGACAAACGCTGTTGCGGATTTGGGTATCCCTGTGGAATGCGCGGTAACGGACGCTGGAAAAGTAAGCTGGCCACGCGAGGGCCGCACCAGGCCGGCGGCAATTCTCAACAAAGTCGTTTTTCCGGAGCCGTTGCGGCCGGCCAGCGCTACGCATTCGCCGGGCGCGATTTCCAGGTGGATGCGACGAAGAGCCGCTAGCCCGCCGTAGCGTTTTTCAATATTTTCAAAGCGGATGCCCACCGGTGAAAGAGCGGACGGCATCACCGGGCCTCGACCATGGAATTGCTGTGTGAGCAAAGCAAAATTTTGCGTGGGATGCCTGGCGTCAAATCTCAGCCTCGAACGAGGTCGCGCAAGACTTTTTCGGCGCGAGCTCGCTCGGAGGAGTATTCCTCGTCGGAAATCGTGCCTGCCTGATGGCGCAGCTCGAGGCGAAAAAGCTGCTCCTTCAAATAATCGAGGCTGGCGGCCACCGCGGCGTTGACTTTCTCCAACGAGGCGCCAGCCACAGGTTCTGCCGCAGGCATCGGCGTGGAAATGGATGACGGTCTCGCAGCCACGTGATCGTGCGTTACAGGCACAGTAATTGGCACCGGCTTGCGCGCCAGTAAAATAGCGCCTACCGCAAAAATTCCCACGAATCCGGCAACGAGCGGCCACTTCAGCACATCCAGTCGCCCAGGAACCTGTTGAATATTTACCGCCGGAGCTCCGCTCTGTGCATCCTGCCCTGCTGGTCCTTGATCGGCACCGCCGTTACCAGAGCCCGGCGGAGGCGCCGTGCCGGAAACATTCACAGCGACGGTGGTGTTGGCGGGCAGATTTTCGCGACCGTAAATGCTCATGCCCTGCTCTTGCCCGCCAGCTTGCAGACCTTCGCCGGCAATCTGCACCGTGGGCGGCGCAACGACCAGCAACCGTTTGGCAAGGTAAGCGGAAGGAGGAATTTTTACCGCCGCGGTATTGTTCAGATAAGGAATTTCGTAAGAATAGCGGACGGTGTTTTCGCCGGGACGAAATGCGTAAGCAATCGCGAAGTGCCCTTTGGCTTTGTCTATCGGTGCCTGCACCACCGGCATGCCTGCGGGGCCGGACGCCGCCACTTGCTGCAACTGAGCATTCTCGGGCAACGAGAATTCGAAATTGCCGTCAGCTCGAAAATAAGCTTCCGGGGGTTTGGTATCGTTCTGCAAAGAATATTCTTCGCCCACGATTAAGGTGGCGCCGTTAGGCTGAAAGAAAACTACGCGGGTGGTGACGGCGATAGCTTTGGCGTCTTTCGTGGGCTCGAAGACGGATACTTCCACCTCGGTCTTACCCGGCGGCACCGGTTGGTGAAAATTTATTCCGTGATAGACCGCGCGGACCAGCATCGGCTGCGCGCCCACGTTGGGATTCTCGAACGTGAATTGGCCCTGGGCATTCGATTGAGTATTGGCCACCGGCTGCATACCGCCCTGCAGTTGTATCAACATGACCGTGACGCCGGATGCGGGCTTGCCGGTGGTGCCATTTTTCACGCTGCCATGAACAGTTCCGCCGTGCGCCGTGCCAGAAAAATAAGCACATAAGAAAATTATCAGGACGGCTTTTCCAAAGCGAGCCGGGCCCCACTTCATTGCGGGCCTCGACCGGCTGAAACCGGCCGAGCACGGGGACGCCGTATCTGCGACTCGGTCACCTGATCAATTTCAGCCAGCACCAGGGCCGCCTCGGTCTCAAGCGCGCCTTTCATGGCTTCAAAGTCCGTCTCCGCGTATTTGCCAGAGCGGAATTCAAATCGCAGGTCGCGCAAATTGTCATAAATGGTGTCGCGGCGCTCGAGCAGTTGGTCCAGTTTGGTGCGATGGGGTGCCAAGTCGGAAGCGTCCGGCTGAATATAGAAAATAAAAATTAACGTGGCGGCTGCGAGAGCAAAACACGCTCCCAGCATGGCCCAGTGTGTGGGCGTCACCGAATCCAGAACGAACGCCACTAGATAATTCATCTAGTCCTGGGTCTCCCGCGCAGCCTGCGCGCGTGCGCGCTCGAGCAATTCCGGGGAGATCTGGCGAGCGCTGGCGGAATTCGCGACAGCGTGCGCGGGGCGCTTGCGCCAGCGGCTGATGACGAATAGCACCATGACCAGGCCGACGACCAGATAAACGGCGGGCATACTCCAAGCCACCAGACTGAAGCCCGAATGCGGCGGCTCGGCATAAACTTTGGTGCCAAATTCCTGCACGAACGCCTGAGTGATGCTGTCTTCGGAGTCGCCCTTGGCTAGACTCTGATCGATTTGTTTCAGCATCCCTGTGGAAGTCGTGCAGCCCACGTGATTGCATTGCGTCAGCACCTGGTTGCAGCTGCACATGCACATGAACTTGCCGCCAATCTGGTGGGCGCGATCAACCTGTTGCTGCGCAGCCAGCGGAAACACCAAAAGCGGCAGCGAGGCTGCTGCCAATAAAATTGCGCCGCCAATCAGCGGGCGTTTAGTCATGGCCTTCTCGCAATGTCGGCGCGGGAGTTAACGTCCCCGCTAGAGATTTGGCAGCCGTCGGCTCCCGCACCGCCGAGAAAACCAGGACGGCGCGGCGGTTAGGCAGGAGCGCCACCAGCGTGCCCAGAACCACGATCACGCCACCGAACCAGATACACTTCACCAGCGGGTTCAGATACACGTGAATAACCGGCGCTTGCGTCTCGGGATTCTGTCCCGCGTAGACGACGTAAAGATCCTGCTTCAGCGTGGAATAAATCGCTACCATCGTGCCGGAAGCCTGGTTGGCGGGAAAAACACGGCGCTCGGGGTACAGCATCATCACCGGTTTATTGTTGCGAGACACTTCGATGATCATGCGCTCGGCGGTGTAGTTCTTTTCCTGCTTGGTGTCAAAATTCTGGAGCAGCAATGCATACGGGCCCATCTGGATAGTGGAACCGATCTGCATGTCTTTCTGTACATCGCGGTTGAAAGCGGTGCCGGCGATTCCTATAAAAATCAGCACCATGCCCATGTGCACAATGTACCCGCCATAGCGGCGGGTGTTGCGCATGGTGAGATCCACCGTGGAAGCCACAAAAGAAGCGCCGGAGCGCGCGCGAATGACCTTGGCGCCGCGATAGAACTCCATCAGGATGGTGGAAGCCACAAACACGCACAGGATCAAGCAGATCAGGGAATAAAACTCGCGCACGCCCATCGGAAGAGCGATCACGCCGGCGATCAGGCCCAACAGCAGAGGCCAGCCGAAATTCCGCTTTAAACTGTCCAACGAAGTTTTCCGCCACGCCAGCAGAGGCCCGACACCGGTCAAAAACAAAAGCAACAAACCGATGGGGATATTTACTTTGTTGAAGAATGGCGTGCCCACGCTGATGCGATCCCCAGTGAACCATTCGGAAAGAACCGGGAAGAGCGTCCCGGACAGCACTGCGATGCAGGAAACCAGCAAGATCAAATTGTTGAATAGGAAACTGGATTCGCGTGAAACGATGGAATCCAGCTGATTTTCACTTTTCAGGTAATCGCGATTCTTGAAATAGGCGGTCAGGCAGACGCCCATGATGATAATCATGAAGCCGACAAACCAGCTTCCAATATTCGAACTGGCAAACGCGTGAACGGAGCTGACTACCCCGCTGCGGGTTAGAAAAGTTCCCAGGATGCACAGCAGGAAGGTGGTGAAGACCAGCCACACGTTCCACACTTTCATCATGCCGCGCTTTTCCTGCATCATCACGGAGTGCAGAAACGCTGTGCCGGTCAACCACGGTAGCAGCGACGCGTTTTCCACCGGATCCCATGCCCAGTAGCCGCCCCAACCCAGCACTGCGTAGGCCCAGTGCGCGCCCAGCAAAATTCCGGCGGTCTGAAATCCCCAGGCGATCATGGTCCATTTGCGCGTGAGGTGAATCCACTTCTCGCCCGGGTAGCGCGCCAGCAGCGCGCCCAGCGCAAACGCAAACGGAATGGTGAAGCCTGTGTAGCCGGAATAAAGATTCGGCGGGTGAATCACCATTTCCGGATATTGCAGCAGAGGATTCAGCCCGTTACCGTCGCCACGGGCAACCAGATCCATGGCTCCGTTAACGCCTGGAACACCGAGAGCTTTGAACGGGCTAGCCACAAAGTTGTTCAGAGTCAGGAAAAATATCTGCACGCCGGCCAGCACCACCCCGACGTACGGCATCAGCTCGCCATTTTTGTTCCGGTAGGCCAGCAGCGCGGAAAAGACGTACACCGCCAACAAAAAACTCCAGAACAGCAGCGACCCTTCCTGCCCGGACCACAGCGCCGCGACTTTGTAGAAAGCGGACAGATTGCGGTTGCTGTGCGCCACCACATACGCCACGGAAAAATTGTCACTGAAAAAGAGATATTCGAGACTGAACGTGGCGAGGAAAATCAGCCCGCAAGTGGCCAGGCCGGCCTGACGGGTGCTTTTTACTAAGAGAGGATGGCGCGTGCGAATGGCGGCGATGCCGCCGACAAAGGCATACACCGCACAGACGAAAGCCAATAGAAGAGCAAAGGATCCGAATACATCCACGAACGAGCCCCCACTTCCTCACCCGACCAGGCGAGTGTTACATGGTGCTGGCGCGCGCTCCGCTGCCTGCGGGGGCGGCCGTGCCGCCGGGTGCCGCCTCATATTTCGAGGCGCACTTGGCCTGCACGTGTTCAGCAACAAAACGGCCGTCCGGTGCGGGACGGCCTTCCACCAAAGCCTGAGATTTATCAACGAAGGTATCGGGCAAAGGTTCGCTGCCGACGTAACTCACCGGAAGCAGTTTCCCTTCCCCTTGCAGCACAAAATCCACGCGGCCAGTCAGACGATGGATGCTGCCTGGCTCCACGGTGCCGCCGACGCGCATACGTTGACTTAGGGACGAGCCCTGCAAAGTCTGCAACTCGGCGATGGTGTGGTAATAAGTTTTACTTTCGCCGTAACCGAGCCAGGCGAGGAAACCCAGAGACAACACGATCACGCCGATGCCTACACCGAATTTTGCCCGTTTCTGCACGGTTATGCCTCGTGTTGCGCGAGTCCCAAGCAGCACGATTCTATCACAGCTGAAACAGCAAGAATCTGCTGCCGGGCGGCAAAAAATGGCCAGTACGAAGGTACAAGTAGTTCGTACAGCCCGTCATTCGCTTCGCAGGATATGGAAGTTTCGCAATGTTTGACAGTGAGAACCGGCTGCTTCAGCGGGCGATCGGGGCGGAAAGAAGTTTTTGAAGCTTGTTCAAAGATCGTTTCGCAATGGCAGCATCCGGATGATCCAACGCGAAAGGTTGGCCGCCGTCGAGCAGCAACTCACAACCGAGTTGCGCGCTGACGAAGCTCTGCACCAACGGATTCAACGTCTCTGAAACGAGCGCCAACCGTTTGGGTTTCAGAGAACGGCGGATTCTGGTGAACAGAGTGGGTAGTCTGGACGTGAGCAGTTCGAACGGCTTGCCATCGAATGCGACGCCTGTGGCTTCCTCCATCGATCCGGGTTCTCTTGAACACTCCAGAACGTGCGTCAAAAACAGCCCTCGCCGGTGAAACTCGGCGTGAAGCGTGTCAGCTGTCTTTCCGGCCGTCTCCAATCCGGCTGCGGCAAAAATGTTTGCCGCTTCCCCGGTGGGTACCTCGTCCGGGGCATATAGAAAGTCAGAATCGCTTGCAGGCGAAACGCCACTCAGCAATAAGGTGTGCAGGTGGATTGGCCGGTAGCGCGTGGACCATTCCAAGCGTTGCAGGCGTCGCGCCGTATGTTTTGAGGAAGCAGGCTGGCCGCAGCCATCACAAATTATGGGAGGCATTCGTCCATAGCAATGTAATGCAGGTGCGAGTCTCTGGCAAACCGAGGCCAGCTTCAGCCGGTATTTCTAGGAAGAAACGGGAGTATCGGCGGGCAGTTTGGCACGCAGGCACCACTTCAATTCTTGGCTGATTTCCGTGATATTCATCCCGTTGCTGACGATGAATTTGCAGCTGAGCATCTCGCGCGCTTCGTCGTCATCGGCAAGCTGGCAGGTAACGCGGCAATATTGGCAATCCTGGTTCCAGCAGAAGCGGCCGTAAGGAATGGTTTCGGGGCTGATAAACTGGAAACAGCGCAGCAGAGAGTTCCGTTCCGGGACTTGGAACTTCCTTCCCAGCAGCGTGATCTCCACAAGTTTTTCGTAAGGGCGGAACGGCTCAGACATGTTGCAACGTCCTCCGCGCGCAGGCCCAAAGTCTTATCGAGCCGGACACAACTCCAGAGTAGACCGGCACAGGATGGTCAACAACCGCAGCTATTCGAGGAGTTGCGAAAGTGCCACCCGCTCGGCACGGGGCTTTAATCAAAAATGTTAGCTGGTGATTTCGAAAAACTGGCCCATTCTGCGGAACTTCTCGTACCGCGCCTCGAGGAGGGATTTTTGCGGTTGTTCGCTCAGCATCAGAAGCTGGCGCTCCAGAACAGCGTCCAACATCCGGCCGGCGGCATCGGGATCGGTGTGCGCACCGCCTTCCGGCTCGGCAATAATCTCATCGATGATGCCGAATCCTTTCAGATCGGTAGCCGTAATCTTTAGCGCAGTGGCCGCAGTTTCCGCTTTCGTCGAATCGCGCCACATAATAGCCGCACAGCCTTCAGGAGAAATCACCGAATAAAAACTGTTTTCGAAAATGTTCACCCGGTCACCGATCGCGATCGCCAGCGCCCCTCCAGAGCCGCCTTCGCCGGTAACCGTGACGATGATGGGCACGGGCAGGCGGGACATTTCGCGCAAGTTGCGGGCGATAGCTTCGGCTTGACCACGCTCTTCCGCATCAATGCCGGGGTATGCGCCGGGGGTGTCAATGAAGGTGAAAATGGGCAGCGAGAATTTTGCAGCGAGCTGCATCACGCGAAGGGCTTTTCTGTAGCCCTCCGGCTTGGGCTGGCCGAAGTTTCTTTGCACCCGCTGCTTGGTGTCCCGGCCTTTCTGGTGGCCAATGACGGCAACGGGCCGGCCATGAAATTTGGCCAAGCCGGTCACCAGCGCCTTATCGTCGCCAAAGTTACGGTCGCCGTGCAATTCGATGAAATCGGTGAACAGCATGCCAATGATGTCGAGAGTGTAAGGCCGATTCTGGTGGCGGGCAATCTGTGCGCGCTGCCAGGGGCCAAGGTGCGCGTAAAACTCACGGCGCAGCTCCGCGACTTGCTTACTTACGCGTTCGAACTCTGCATCGGCGGCCTCATTGCCGGCCAGTTGACGCAAATCCTCAACGTCTTTCTCGAGGCGATCAATTTCCAATTGGCGATCGCCGGGATGGCTCTTGGATTTACGCTTATCTTTTTCTTTGTCTCGGGCGGCGCTCATGCGGTTGCTGCCATTTCAGTAGTTCGATGGCCGCAAATCTGGCGAACGGCTTCACTGAGCTGGACAGTAGAACGCACACGCTGCTGCGACTGAATTTGCGCGGTTGATCCATCCGGCGAACGCAGCTCGAAAACTACCGGGCAATTGCCAGGGTTGCTGCCAAACAGCGCTTCCAACTGGTCCAGTGTATCCGCGCTGATGGCGTCAGTTCGCAGCATCACGCGGAATTCCTGCGCCACTGCGCGGTTCACGATGTCTTCCATGCGGCGGGCCTCCTGCAGCGACAGGCGGGTGCCAGCTTCCTCTACTTGCACTTTTGCTTTGAGGAGCAGCGGAGCCCCCGGTTTCAGGATGCTTTCAAGTTTCGTAAACGTTTCCGGGAACACCAGCATCTCCTGCACGCCGGTCATGTCCTGCAAAGTGAAAATGCCCCAGCGTGCGCCTTTACGCGTGCGCATGGGCCGCACGCCAACGATCAGCGCGCCCACAGTGATTTCCTTGTTGTTGCGCTGCCCTTCGACCTGGTCAAGCGTGATGGCCTTCAACTCCTGCAGTCTGGAGGCGTAACGCGCGAGCGGATGCCCGGAAACATAAAATCCAAGCATGGCGTACTCGCTGGTGAGGCGTTCTTCTTCGCTCCACGGAGGGGCTTCGCGCAATTCAAAAAGCACCGGCGCCGGAGTAGCCGACCCTCCGCCGAACAGTCCGTGTTGCCCGGACTCGCGCGAGCGCGCCGCGCGCTGCAGCGCGTTTACGGCATCATCCACGGAGGCCAGCATGCCTTCACGAGGCCCCAATGAATCGAGCGCGCCCGATTTAATCAGGCTTTCGAATACGCGCTTGTTCAGAAAGCGCGGTTCGATCCGCTCGCAGAAGGCATAAAGAGAGCGAAATTCTCCTTCGGCCAGCCGCGATTCCCGAATGGCCTTGGCAGTATTTTCACCGACATTCTTGATGGCTGCCATGCCGAAGCGGATGGCTTCGTTGACCGGCGTAAAATACAAATCGCTTTCGTTCACGTCCGGCGGAAGAATCGAAATGCTCATGCCCCGCGCTTCATTGATGTACTTGACGGTTTTGTCGGTGTTGCCCGCGTCGGAGGTCAGCAGCGCGGCCATAAACTCCACCGGGTAATGAACTTTCAGGTATGCGGTTTGATAGGCCAGCAGCGCGTACGCGCAGGAATGCGATTTGTTGAAGCCGTAGCCGGCAAACTCTTCCATCAGGTTGAAGATGCGTTCGGCTTTTTTCTCGGGCAGCTTGTTGGTGGCGCAACCCGCCATGAACTTGGCGCGTTGCGCGGCCATTTCTTCTTTTTTCTTTTTGCCCATGGCGCGGCGCAGGATGTCCGCTTCGCCGAGTGTAAAATTCGCCAGCCGGTTGGCGATTTGCATCACCTGCTCCTGATACAAAATCACACCGTAAGTCTCTTCCAGGATGTCCTGCAATTGCGGCAATTCGTAGCTGACTTTAGTTTTGCCGTGCTTACGATTGATGAAGTCATCGATCATCCCCCCCTGAATCGGGCCGGGGCGATAAAGTGCGTTGAGCGCGGTGAGGTCTTCGATTCGTGTTGGCTGGTAACGGCGAAGGATGTCGCGCATCCCGTGCGATTCAAATTGAAAGATGGCAGTAGTATCGCCGCGAGCGAAGAGCTTGTAGGTATCGACATCGTCGAGCGCCAGGTTGTCGATATCCACCTTGGCGCCGCGATTCTGCTCAATCATGTGTACGGTGTCGTTCAACACCGTAAGAGTCGTCAGCCCGAGAAAATCCATCTTCAGCAGGCCGATGCGCTCCAGCGCATTCATGTCGTACTGCGTGGTAATTTCATCCCGGCTGGTCTTGTAAACGGGAACGATATCGGTCAGCGGACGCGCGGAAATCACCACTCCAGCGGCGTGTGTGGAGGCGTGTCGGGCCAAGCCTTCAAGCCGAAGCGCTACCGCCATCAACTCTTTCAACCGCGGATCGCTGTTGATGGCTGCTTTCAACAACGGCGCTTGCTCAAGAGCATCGGGAAGTTCGATTCCCAATGTCGTGGGTATCAGCTTAGCGATGCGATCGACTTCGCTGTAAGGAATATCCATGGCGCGCCCGACATCCTTCACTGCCGCCTTCGCTGCCATGGTTCCAAAAGTGATGATCTGCGAAACATTTTCGCGTCCGTATTTCTGCGTGACGTAGTCAATCACTTCGCCACGCCGGCGCATGCAGAAATCGATATCAATATCCGGCATGGATATGCGCTCGGGATTCAGGAAACGCTCAAAAATCAGGTCGTACTGCAATGGATCCACATCGGTGATGCGCAACGCATAGCTCACCAGGCTGCCGGCAGCCGAACCACGCCCCGGCCCCACTGGTACGCTCTGCGCGCGCGCGTAGTGAATGAAATCCCAGACGATCAGGAAGTAGCCTTCGTAGCGCATCTTCTGGATCATCGCGATTTCGAACGATAGGCGGCGCTCATACTCCGCCAGGCTGTTGCGCAGCAGACCCTGCTTCGCCAGGCGTTCCAGTTGAGGCACACGCTCGGCGAAATTCTCGCGCACCACTTTTTCGAAATAACTGCCAGGGGTGTGGCCTTCGGGAATGTTAAATTCGGGAAAGGGATTGGCGACGCGTTCGATTTTCACGTTGCAGCGCGCCGCGATATCCACCGTGCGCCTTAAGGCATCCGGCAACTCACCAAACACCTGCGCCATCTGCGCAGCGGACTTGAAGAAAAACTGATCGGTTGCGAACTTCATCCGGTGCGCATCGCTCATGGTCTTGCCGGTCTGGATGCACAGCAAAACCTCCTGCGCGTGCGCGTCGGTGTCTTTCAGATAATGGCAATCATTCGTGGCCACCAGCGGGATACCGGATTCTTTGGAAAGCCGCACCAGGTGGGGATTTACGTTCTTCTCGATCTCCAGGCCCTGATCCTGAATTTCCAGAAAGAAATTGCCTTTACCGAAAACGTCACGCAGCCGATAGGCATTCTCACGCGCCTGATCGTATTTTTCTTCCACCACCGCTTCGGTAACTACGCCGCGCAGGCATGCAGAAAGCGCGATCAAGCCCTTACTGTGTTTGGCAAGCAGGTCATAGTCGATACGCGGTTTGTAATAAAAGCCTTCAAGAAATCCCGAAGAAACCAGCTTGATCAGATTCTGGTAACCTTCCAGCGATTCGCACAGCAGCACCAGGTGGTTGCTGCCGCGGCCGACCGGTTCGCCTTCACCACCGCGATCGTTTCCATTCGAGCCATTCGCGCCGTTACTTTTTTCCCCGCGATCGTGGCGGCTCCCTTTGGCGACATACACCTCGCAGCCGATGATGGGTTTCACATCACGCTTGCTGGCTTCGTTGAAGAAATTTGCGGCGGCGAAAAGATTGCCATGGTCGGTGATGGCCACGGCAGGCATCTTCTGGCGGGAAGCTTCGTCGAGCAGTTCACCGGTTTCGCAGGCTCCGTCGAGCAGGCTGTAGTCCGTATGAACGTGCAGATGAACAAATTCAGGCTGGCCCATGAACCTCGATTCTAAATCTCTCCGCCGAGAATTGCTAACGGCCTTGTTGAAAACTTCTTACGCCGGAAAAGTTCTCTAACAACAGATAATTTCGCGCTGACTATTTTCTTCCTTTTGTTTTTTGCGCTGCGGCGGCAGGCTTGCTCGCTTGCGCCGGACCACTGCGTTTGCCACCCTTGCGCGTTTCCGCTTCGGAAGCCGCATGCTTCTGACGCGCGGCGCTCCCAACGGCCAGCGCTGCCTGCGATTTTTCAGCGGCCTTTGATTTCTTTTCTTTCTCTGGTTTTTTCGGTTGTTCCTTGATGCCCGATAGTTTCCGCAAAATCTTCACGCGTTCCTCGGGCGTTTTTGCCCTGCCATTGAGCTGCATTCCAAATACCTGGTCGACGATGGCGTCAAATTTAGCTCCGGCCGGCATGCCCAGGGCGGCCAGTTCGCTGACTACCATCGGCAGCGCTGACCGTATCGGTCTCCACTTGTTTAAATACGCGCGAATTTTTGACACTGCGGCGGAGTTGTTGGACTCCGCCATGATGTATGCGACCTGGTCGAGAGGCAGCTTTTCCAGAAAACGAAAAGCCTCCAGCGGCGTTTTCACTTTTTTGCCGGTAAGTTCTTTTTGAACTCCCTGAATCATTTTGTCGAAGCCTAGAACTTCCTGGGCTTCGGCAGAACGGTAGCCTGCCTTCGTGAGCACCGAGCTCTGCTCGCGGTCCTTCAGCCGTCCCAAAATGGCCAGTAACATTGGCGTGCCCAGGCGCGGCCGTAAGCCGGCGGTGAATAGATCCTCGCGGGCGTTACTAAGCCGGGTAATGGCCTCATAGCCCGGACGCTTTTTGGCCAGCACGGGATTCACGGCTCCCAGTAAATCGTGTTCTTCCCATGCTTTCAGGACTACCGATGGCCTTTCCTCTCGAGCCAGTGCGCGCAATTCCGCCCCAGCATCTTCCGGCGTGATTGTGGCGGGCAATTCGCGTTCGACAGCCAGGTCAAACCACTCCTGCGTGCGCGCTTCAATTTTGAAACCCATGCGCGCGGCAAATCGCAAAACCCGCAGCAACCGGACAGGCTGGTTGGTAAAAGCGTGAATGGTCAAAGCGCGCACTTCCGCGCGTTCGATGTCCGACAATCCATTGGTCGGGTCGAGCAGCAGCCCGCGCGAGGCCGGATTCAGCGAGATAGCCACGGCGTTCAGCGAAAAATCGCGCCGCCGCAAATCTTCCATGATGGTGGACCAGCGCACTTCCGGGCGCGTTCCCGGCCGCACGTAGTGGTCATCGCGCGCGGCGGAAATACTGCCCTCCACATCGCCGCTGAAAAGCAGCTCGATGTGGCGCAACTTGTCGTCCTCCACGAGTACTTTGGCGCCACCCTTTTCCAGTTCGCGCGCAATTTTCGCGGGGTTCCCTTCCACCGTAAAATCCAGATCGCGAAGCGAAGCTCCGGTGACCAGGTCGCGCACCGTTCCGCCGGTCAGATAGACATTGAAGCCCATCGCGGCGGAAAGTTCCTGCACGCGCGTGAGTACGGCGCGTTGTTCCGGCGAAAGCCGGCTTTCCAGCAAAAACATATAATCGGGCATTGCGCTCCTTCTTCCCTCGTAAGGATGGTCGCGAAAAGCGGCGACAACACCCCTGTAATAGTCACTTCCCCGGCAACTACCTCGTGGTGTTCATGCCCGGGGATGATGCGCTTTGTAAATCTGTTTCAACCGCTCTTCCACCACGTGGGTGTAAATCTGCGTGGTGGAAATATCTGCATGGCCCAACATCAACTGCACCGAGCGCAGGTCCGCTCCGCGCTCCAGTAAATGTGTCGCAAAGCTATGCCGCAGCATGTGGGGTGTCAGCGAAACGCGCAGACCAGCTCGGCGTCCATAGCCTGACAGAATCTTCCACACACCCACACGGCTCAGCGAAACACCTCGCCGGTTCACGAACAGCGTAGGGCTGCCGCGAAGTTTTCCCAGCAGCTTTGGGCGCGCGTCGCGCAGATACTTTTCAACCATGGTCAACGCCTTGCGTCCCACCGGCACAATGCGTTCTTTGTCGCCTTTACCGATGCAGCGCACGCAGCCAACCTTGCTGTCGAGATCACTTACACGCAGTCCAGTCAACTCCGAAACGCGCAACCCGGTGGAGTACAGCACTTCCAGCATGGCGCGATCGCGCAAGCCCAGCGCGGTAGTGGAATCCGGTTGCTCCAGCAGGCGTTCCACTTCTTCGAGGCGCAAATAGCCCGGCAGCGAGCGCCGGATCTTCGGCGACTCCAGGTTGATGGAAGGATCGCTGGAGATTAATTCCTGCATCTGCGCGAAGCGGAAGAAATTTCTCAGTGTCACCAAGTGACGAGCTACCGTGCGGCTTTCCAGGTTCATGCGATACAGACCGGCAAGGAAATCCACCAGGTCGTCGCGGGTGACGCTTTCCAGTGAAAGTTTGCGCTTCTTTGCAAAGCCGTCGAACTTCACCAGGTCCCGCCGGTAAGCGGAAACCGTGTTCGACGAAAGACCCTTCTCCACTTTTACGTGGGTCAGGAATGACGAAATGGTGGACGCGATCTCTATCATGGCTCCGCCAGTCCGGCGCTCGCGGGGGTTCTGCGGCGTGTGGCAATGCCGTAGATTTCCTCCATCTCGTGACAGCGAAAAATCCACGCCAGGCCCAGGTACAGCGCGGTAGCCCCGACGAGTAGCGCGAGGAACGTTAACAACTGCACCAAAAACCGTGAATGCATGGTGAACGCCGTGTAGTGCAGGCCCAGCCAGCAGGCCATGCCCATGATTCCGGAACATAAGGCAATTTTGAGAAACGAACGCAGAATTTGCCTTCCGCCGACGGCCCCATAGCGTTTGCGAAAAATGAAAAACAGGGCGAAGAAGTCCACGAAACAGGCGATTGCGGTCGCCAGAGCCGGTCCGCCGTTTTTCACGCTGTCAAAGAAATAATTCAGAAAGACAATGTTCAAAATTATGTTCAGCACCAGCGAAACCGAGGCCACGGTTACCGGCGTGCGCGTGTCGTGCGTGGAGTAAAACGCCGGCACGATTAATTTGACGGAAGCGAGCGCGGGTAGTCCCACCGCGTAGCACAGCAGAGCACGGGCGGTTAATCGCGTGGATTCCGCGACGAACTGGCCATGCTGAAACAACACGCGAATGATCGGCTCCCGCAAAATCATCAGGCCAAGCGCCGCCGGTATGGTGATGAACGCCACGATGCGCACCGAAAATGACAGCGTCTTCTTGAGCGCATCGTAGTCCTTCGCCGCTGCCTGGTGCGACATCATGGGCAGGATCGCTGTGGCCACCGCGATAGCATATCCGCCCAGCACCAGTTCCATCACGCGGTCCGCGAGATACAGCGCCGTCAGACTGCCTTGCGGCATCTTCGCCGAGTTCACGAAGTAGGTGTCCACAAAGAAATTGATTTGTCCGATGCCGATTCCGAAGAACCGGGGAATCATCAGGCGTGCCACGTTGCGGATTCCCGGATGCGAAAATGAAATTCCAAAATCGAAGTGCATGCCCTTACCCACCAGCGAAGGCACTTGCACCAGGAATTGCAAAGCCCCTCCGACGAGCACACCCACCGCCAGCGAGATCGCCGGGCTCTTGAAGTAATGCCAGACCACCCCTACTGAAAATAGAATGATCGAGCAATTCAGTAATACCGGTGTCGCGGCAGGCAATCCAAAAATGTGGAAGCAGTTGAGGATGCCCATGGCCAGCGCCGCCAGCCCGATAAAAAACAGGTACGGGAAAATGATGCGGTTCAGAGCCACCGCTTCATCCCAGTTGAGGTGCTGCGCTGAAGCCGGAATAAAGGTGTGAATAACTACCGGGGAGAAAATCATGCCGAGGACGGTTATCACCGCCAGAACCAGCGCCAGAGTCCAGAAAAGCTGGTTGGCGAACGCCCAAACTTCGCGGGGCGATTTTTCGCGCATGTAGGTGGTGAATACGGGTATAAAGGAGGCGCTCATGGAGCCTTCGCCTACCAGACGCCTGAAAAGATTAGGGATACGGTAAGCCAGGATGAAGGAATCAGCGATATGCGACGTGCCCATCAGCAAGGCATAACGCTGGTCGCGCACGTATCCGAGAATACGGCTAAAGATCGTGACAAGCGATATAACGGAGGCGGATTTGAGAATTTGCTTCTTTTCGGTCAACGGGCGGCGTCTCCGGACCTAACCCTAATGAACACAGTAGGTTGACAGGAAATCTTGCTTAACATAACATACATCCCGCAGATTGGCAAATATCGAGTTCTCACGCTCCGCAATGTCTAAAACTTGAAAAATCGTGCTCCAACTTCGACGCACAAAAAGGTCATCGTTGTCCTTGCGGACAAGAAATCTCTGCGCGGATACCTCAACCCTTCCCGCCTCGGGCAGAACGCCCCCGTGGATCTGTTGAGCCCTGACGGCGAACATACCGAGATTCCGCTCGGTGGGCTGCGCTCGATTTATTTTGTGCGGGAGTTTTCAGACGACTTCGAGCCTGAGCGTAAGGCATTTCTAAGCCGGCCCAAGCTGGATGGCCTATGGGTGCGATTACGCTACAGCGATGGCGAAACGCTCGAGGGCGTGATTCCCAACGACCTGCTGAATTTGCTGGATAGCGGCGTGCAGATTACCCCGCCGGACCTGAACGGCAACACTGACCGCATATTCGTGCCGCGCGCAGCCTTGCGCGAATTTACAGTTTTGGGGGTTGTAGGTATAGCCCGCCGCAAGCCGGCCGCGTTACCTGCCGCCGCGCAACCTCGTCTCTTTAACGAGTAAGCCCCGGGGTCGGAACGACAGGCTGTGGTTCTGTCGTCCCGCAATTGTCGGGATAGCTAGGCGGTCGCTTCGTCGGCTTTAGAATTTTCGCCGGTAGGCTCTTCACCCTTATCCGTTGTCACTCGCACCGCTTCGATGCGCAACCCTTTGTTGGCATCAAACCGCTGTTTGCGATCCAAAGCCTTCACAAACTCACGCGTAGCCTTGCCAATCGCTCCTGCGATACTGCTGGCGTCAACCTTAATAGTCCGGCCATCAGAGCCGGTTTTGCGATCTTCGTACTTCATGGTGATGTTATATGTGTTCAGAACGATCTCCTTATCCGCTGCGTAGGACTTGGGTTGGTGGATTTAGTCTAACCCATTTTGCGAATAGGTCCACACCGGGCGGCTCAAGCCTCCGAACTTAACCGCAAAAGCCATGAACTTGTACGGGTTCGCGCGCCAGCCAGTCGGATATAATCACTATCGGTCGACCATCTAAAGTCCGAATCAACTTAGAAGAACAAAGCTTCGCGACGTCCTGGCGCAAAACCGTGAGTGCCCTTGAAAGATTCCGACTAACACCACTATGAAGCGGCCGCTAACCGTCACGATCCTCGGTTGTCTGTTCATCGCAGTTGGCGTCGTTGGGTTGCTATATCACTTGACGGAAAAACCGCCTGATCTCTCGGTTTTGCTCATCTCCTGCGTTAGCATTCTCGCCATCATCGGAGGCATTTTTCTCATTAAAGGCTGCAACTGGGCGCGCTGGCTGGTGCTGGCTTGGCTTGCTCTACATGTTGGAATCAGTGCTTTTGACTCGCTGCCGCAAACCGCCGCGCATACCGTATTGCTGATCGTAATTGGATACTTTTTGCTGACCCCGCCAGTCTCAAAATATTTTGGATCCGTCGAAACAAAATAATTTTCCAGGGTTAACTCCGCACTATACCGTCGTGTAAAATAATCAATGGAGTAACACCAGCTATGCATGATGAGGGCGCCAAGCGCGCGGCGGAAGAATATTTAGCCGCGAAACTATCCGAAGAAGGCCAGAATCATGAAGCTCAGCTTAATCGAGAAGCTGCGATGAGCCTCGGCTTCACGGTTTGGAAACGGCTGGCCGACACCGTGAACCTGCAGATCCGCGAATGGAACAACGTAACTAAAGAACAGACCTTAACTTGCCGGGAAACCGCGCTGGGAGATTTACGAATCCGTTGTGCAGGCCGTCCGCATCAGATGCTGGTGCATTACGAATCACGCAAGCTGCTGGTCACCATCAAGAACACCGCGCGCCCCGATACCGAGCCCGATACCTATCTGACCGTGGAAGGCTATCCAACCGGCATTGGGACCACTCGCGATGCTCGTTTGGTGCGCAACAACGAACCAGCCAACATGGATATGCTGATACTCGGTCACCTGCGCGTCCTCGCTGGGCTCAGCCAGCGCGCCGAATAATCTGCCTCGCTTCTCGACCCGATCGACACCGCCTATACTTCGTTCCTGACGCTGTGCGAGACTCGCACAGTTGCCAGGAGCCTCGCACATGAAGCTATCGGAAATTGCTGAGAAACTTGGATGCCGCGTTGAAGGGCCGGTGGATACGGAAATCACCGGTGTCGCGGGAATTGACCACGCCAGGCCCGGACACATCACTTTCCTCGCTAACCGACGCTACTTCCCTCTTCTCAAGACTACTGAGGCTTCAGCCGTTTTGTTGCAGGCAGGCATCGCCCTGCAGCGTGAGGCCAGCGCGCCGCCCATCTCGGCACTGCGCGCCGAAAATCCCTATCTTGATTTCGCGCGCACCATTGAATTTTTCTACCAAGCGCCACGCTATGCGGCGTCTGTTCATCCCACCGCCATAGTTGCCGGCTCCGCAAGGATTGGCGAAGGGGCGCACATCGGACCGTACTGCTTCATCGACGAAGACGCGGTGATCGGCGCCAACGCTGTCCTGCACAGCTTTGTCAGCATTTACCGGGGAGCGACAATCGGCTCCCAGTTTTTCGCGCACGCTCACGCGGTAGTGCGCGAATTCTGCAGCATCGGCGACCGCGTAATTTTGCAGAATGGCGTGATTATCGGCGGCGACGGTTTGGGCTTCGCAAAACGCAAAGACGGCAGCTGGTACAAGATTTCTCAATCCGGTGTGACAGTTCTGGAAGACGACGTGGAGGTGCAGGCCAATGCCTGCGTCGATCGTGCCACCGTCGGTGAAACGCGAATTGGGCGTGGCTCGAAACTCGACGACATGGTGCTGGTAGGGCACGCGTCGAAAGTCGGCAGTAACGCCATGCTGTGCGGCCAGGTGGGCTTGGCCGGTTCCACGCAGATTGGCGATGGATGCATCCTTGCCGGCCAGGTTGGCACGGCCGGGCACTTGAGCGTTGGCACGAACTCCGTCGTCACCGCCAAGAGCGGCATCCCTAACGACGTCCCCGCTCGCGCAATGTATTCGGGTTATCCGGCGGTGGACAATCGCCAGTGGCTGAAATCGGTGGCGGCTCTCAATCGCTTACCGGAGTTGCAAAAACGGGTGTGGGAACTCGAAGCCGAAATTGAAAAACTGAAAGCCCGCAAGGGCTGACCCCCGGACATCATGCCGCGCCGGGAAAACCCACAGGGCGCTGCTCCGGGGGAAGACCCACTGCCAACTCGAAATGCACCAGATCGTTCAGGGCGTCGCGGTCTTCGAGTGAAAATCCTTTCGGATCGATGGCTTGCAGAAATTCCACCAGAATTTCTCCGGGATGCAGGACCAGGGACCGCTTCTTCATCAGCAGATGAGCGCCGGAGCAGGCCACGGGCACGATCGGGACTCCGGCCTTTATGGCCATCACCACCGCTCCCTTCTTAAATTTCTGCAGCCGCCCATCTTCACTGCGCGTGCCTTCTGGATAGATTAAGAATGATTGCCCGGCACGCAATGCCACGGTGGCCTTCTCAAGGCTGATTATGGCGGAGTCATGGCCGCGTTCGACCGGGATGAAACCGGCAAGCCGGAACGCCTGGCCGATGATGGGAAATCGAAACAAAGATTCTTTTAGCAGGATGGCGATGCGCCGCGGAATTGCTCCCACAACCGCCGGTGCATCCAGCGTACTGGTGTGATTCGCAGCGAACAGGCAAGGTCCGGCGGGAATACGCTCCGTGCCGGTCACGCGCACGCGCACGCCCGCAGCACGCACAAAAAACATAACGCCGGCGACACCCGCGCTGTAGATGGCTTCGGGATCCTTCGTCAACAGGGTCCAGATGAGCAGCGCCGGGCCTACCAGCAAAATGTAAATCGAAAGGAAAATACTAACCAGAATGGTGCGAATCATAAGTTTCGACGCAATCTTTGGAGGTTGCAGCCGTTACTCAAGCCCTCGGCCTCAATTATTGGAGTGAACGGCTGCGGCATCAGTGATGCCATGCAGCAACCCTTCGCGGATGTGCCGTGCTTTTTCACTGGCGTGGCCGTCTTCGGCGAGATCGTAGAAAGTCTCGGCTATTTCTCCAAGACGTACTTCCACATTTATTTCGACTCCTTCTCGCCGCACCCGCAGATGAATTGTGCTGCCCGCCTTTTGCTGACGCAACCACTCGCTAAGGCGCCTGGGCGGTTCACCGCCATTCCACTTCACAATAACGTCTCCACTTTTCAATCCGGCGGCCGCCGCGGGGGCGTCGGCGTCGACGTTACTTACGGCCAGCAGTGCACCTGGAGCCGCGGTGGTAGCAAACCCCAGCGTCGCGCGCTTGCGTTCAACCTCGCGCAGTTCCAGTCCGGCCAACGCAAAAGTGCCATGGTACGGAAGCGGTTCTGCGCCGGCGATGTACCGCCTAAAAAATTCTTCAAAGCTGACGCCTGTCAATTTTTCCGCAATCAATTCCACGTCAAGACTGTCGCGATAAGTCTTTCCGGCCGCCGCAAAATCCTGATTCATGGCGCACAGAACATCGTCAAGGCTCTTACTGTTGTCGGTGTGATCGCGAATCAGGATGTCCAGGAGCACCCCCAGCACTTGTCCCTTGGTATAGTACGAAACGCTGTAACTGGGATTTTCGTAGAGCGGATATTTTTCCAGCCAGGCATCCAGGCTGGACTGCTCGACGCTTTGCCAGTGATTGGCCGGGCGCGCTTCCAGTTCGGTGATCTGCTCGCCTAGGTCGTGGTAAAACTGCTGGCGGGTCCACAAGCCGGTGCGCTCGAGTGTGTACGACGCGTAAGTATTGGTGACGCCTTCAGCGAACCACAGCGCGCGCGTGTATTGCTCCTTCGAGTAATCGACGGGATACAAAGTTGTGGGGATGATGCGTTTCACGTTCCACAAATGAAAAAATTCGTGTGCGGCGACGTTTTGTAGAAATTCTCCTGATCCGACGGAAATTGCTGTGCCACCCGCGTGTTCCATTCCCCCACCGCCGCCTGTCGCAGCTTTTCCGATGTGAAAAATAAATGTATAGCGCGCGTAAGGCGCACCGCCCATTAACTTGATTTCATATTCACAGATACGCTTCAAATCATTCTCAATTTGTTTTTTCTTCCAGTTGTCGCCGTGAACGACAACCCAGATCTCCGGCTTGACACCCTCTAATTGAAATTCTTCGTACTTACCAGCTTCGACAGGAGCATCTGCTAGTCCGTCATAGTTCGGGAACTCGGAGGAAAAATCTCTAGCGCGCCCCATTTGAGACACTTGCTGAATGCCCGGTCCCGTGGTTTGCCACAATTCCGGAACGTCCGGCATGTCCAGGTGCACCGCTTCTCCGCGACGTTCTGGCACGTACATCAGAATCATCGCCGGATTGATGAACGCGTGTTCCTGATTCAGTTGAGACGCGAAAGGCCCAGCCTCGTCCCAATATGTGGCGTAACGCACCTTGATTGTTCCGTGAGCACGAATGCGCCAAGACTGCTTGTCTATCTTTTCTATAGCTGCGGGATTTTCGTTTGGTGGCACTCCGTCAGACACGGGCCCAAGCTCGAAGGCCTCCACCCGCTGGATGTGCGCGCTGAAATCACGAATCTGGTACAGCGCATTCCACGCGGGAATCTGCACCACGACTTCGCCGTTGACATTCGGAATGCTCATCGTGACATGAAACAAGTGCTGCTCGGGGTGCGCCAGCGAAATTTGATAGCCAATGGTGGCACGCACCGGAGAGCAAAACGCCACGCACGGAATAGAAAAACAAAGAGCCAGGGGGATGCGACGCAAGCGGAAAAGAATCACCTGCTGGTGGCCTCGGACGGCACGCGAACCTCTTCACCAAGTTTCTTGATCAGTTTGTCGCACAAACCGTCGAAGCTGCCGTTGGACATTACCAGTAACAGGTCGCCCGGTTGGGATTCCGCCGCCAATGTGTCGGCAATTTCCTGGCTGCTGCCCAGGACACGGGCGTCTTTTCCCAGCGCGAGAACGTTTTTCGCCACCGTCTCGGGATCGAGGCGGTTATCATCGCCCAACTGCTGCGAGCGAAACACGCCTCCAAGAATCACGCGGTCAGCCAGCGCCAGTGCTTGCGGCAAAGTCTCCTGAAATACTTTGCGGCGCATCGAATTCGAACGCGGTTCGAGAATCGCCCATAAACGCCGGCCCGGCCAGCGCCCGCGCGCAGCTTCAATCGTGGCCTTCACCGCGGTAGGATGGTGCGCAAAATCGTCAACCAGCAGTACGCCGCCAAATTCACCTTTCACATCCATTCGACGCTTAACACTGCGAAATGTTTTCAGCGCTTTGCCGATAGCCTCGTTTAAGATTCCTCGGCCCTGTGCAACGACCACCGCAGCTAGCGCATTCAAAACGTTATGACGGCCCGTCGCGGACAATTCGAAATCACCAAATGCCTGGCCGCAATGTGATACGCGAAAGCGCACCATCTCGTTGGTGGTGGCCACATCGCTGGCGGTCCAGTCATTCCCTGCCCGAAAGCCGTAGGTCTCCACCGTGCAAAGCGCTTTTTGCGCCGCGCGGCGTAAAGCGGGGCCAGACTCTTCCGTGTCGCCCCAGATGATGGCGCGGCCACGTCGCGGCACCAGATTCACCAGGCGCCGAAATGCCAGCTCGTATGTCTCAAAATCTGGATAAATGTCCGCGTGATCGTACTCCAACGAGGTAATAATCAAGTCGTCGGGATGGTAGTGAAAAAACTTCGGACCGCGATCCCAGAAAGCTGTCTCGTACTCGTCACCTTCCAGAATAAATTCCTCGCCGCCGCCCAGCCCGTAACTCTTGCCAAAATTCTCGGCCACACCGCCCACCAGAAAGTTCGGCTTCTTCCCCGCGGTTTCAAAAATCCATGCCAGCATCGCAGTAGTCGTGGTCTTCCCGTGCGTCCCGCTGACCACGATGGAATGCCGCCCAGGCAGAAATACTTCCTCAAGAATCTCCGGCATGGACCGGTACGGGATCTTACGGTCGAGAACCTCTTCGAGTTCCGGATTGCCCCGCGCAATGATGTTTCCGACGATTACGAGGTCAGGCGCAGGCTGTAGATTTGCGGCATCGAAGGAATGAAAAAACGAAATGCCCAGGCTTTCCAGCAGTGTTGATGCCGGTGGATAAACTCCGGAGTCCGATCCCGTCACGCGGAAGCCGCGTTCGCGCAACATGCCCGCCAGCGGCGCCATGGCCGAGCCGCCAATGCCGATCACGTGCACATGTCTGGATTCCGTCATGACACCACTGCGGGCTCGAGAATTTCCAGCACGCCTGCTCCTTTGGTTGACAATCGCGCGTTTATGCCCAGTGGCAACGTGAGCGCCGGACGCGCCGTGTGGCCCACCGGAGCGCCGAAAACAATCGGCAGGCCAAGCGGACAAAGAATTCGATGGCACACATCTCGAACAGTCGGGCTGCCCGGCACCGGCGACTCACACTCGGGAAAGTCACCCAGCAAAATTCCCCGCAGGCCCTTGAATTTTCCGGCTTGCAGCAGATGCATCAATGCGCGGTCCACCTGCCACGGTTTCATGCCGCGATCTTCCAAGACCAGAATCGCACCGTCGGTTTGCAATTCCCACGGCGTTCCCAGCGTGGTTTCCACAAGAGTCAAGCATCCACCGAGCAAGCGACCCTGCGCCTCGCCGGACGCCATGCCCTCGCCGTCCAAATCTAGTGACCAGCCACCGTCCGCCTTTTGCAGGGCCGCGAGAAGCGATTTCTGATCGTAGCCATTCGCAACGCCGGCACCCGCGTCGAGTCCCGCCGCCAGCATCGGTCCGTGGAATGTTACCCAGCGGTAGCGTTCCCACATGAAAATGTGCAACGAAGTAAGATCGCTGAATCCCAGAATAATTTTGGGATTGGCTGGCGTGGAAACTTCCAGTCCGTCCAGAATGTAGTTCGAACCGTAGCCGCCTCGTACACCCACGAGCGCGTCGATGTCCTGCCGCTCCAGCGCGGCGGTAAAATCACCGCGGCGATTACCAGTTATTCCCGCGAAATATCCGTCGTTAGCAAACAGCGTGCGGTCGGCCACCCGAAATCCCAGCCGCACCAGCTCCGCAATGCCAGCGCCGATTCGAATAGGTTCAGCCGGGGATGCAGGGGCGAACGGCATGACCTGTGCGGCATTCGCGAGCGCGTGAGGCTTACGCACCAACTCCGTTCCATGAGCGGTTAACCCTTTGCCAATTACCGGAATACTGCCGGAGCGCGCCGTCATTCGTGCTGCCTCTCCACCGGAAGCATTTCGCAGGTCACACCGGGCCGCGTCATTGCTACAAAAACCTTTTCCTGCTTGCGGTGGCTGATGTCGGCATCAAATTGAATGAGGTTTTTCGCGCCGGCCATGGACACCTGAAAATTATCCAGCGCGATGCCGATGTCTGAAAAAATGCGATGTACTTCAGGCACCAGGTCCACGGTGTTCTCCGTGGAAATGCGAAACAACATATAGCGGGGTTTGAGATTCAGCCAATTTTCGACGTAGATCAGCACCACCAAGGCGAACAACACCAGAGCGCACGCGAAGCCCGATGCCCAGAAGAGCCCGGCGCCCGCGCCCATGCCCAGCGCTGCGACGACGAAAATCGTAGCAGCCGTAGTAAGACCGGTGACACTGCCGCGTTCGCGCAGGATAACCCCCGCGCCGAGAAATCCGATTCCCTGCACGATATTGGAAGCAATACGCGTGGTGCTGGTATCACCGGTGCGATGCGCGATTTCCACCGACAGAATGGTAAAAAACGCGGCTCCAACCGAAACGCAAATTCCTGTCCGCAAACCCGCCGGCCGCCGCCGAATGCTCCGCTCTACCCCAATGAGCGCGCCCAGTAACGCGGCCCACAGCAGTCGCAGAATTATGGCAGTGAGAGGAAGCATGCTTTTCCGGTGACGTCGAGAGCCCCAGAGAAGTTTACATTCTACAAATTGAATTGCGTCAATTTCGCGAAGTGCCGTGCTCTGGCGTGTATCTCATTGCGTTTCAGGGAGCGCAATCGATCCAGGCCGAATTTTTCCACCGCAAAGCTGCCCAGCACCGATCCGTACACCATCGCACGACGCAGCGCCGCATCGCTTTTCGTGCCAACGCTGGAGAGATAGCCCATGAACCCTCCCGCGAAACTGTCGCCCGCGCCGGTCGGGTCATGGGGCTCTTCCAGCGGAAACGCCGGCACGCAAAACACGCCGCGCTTGTCCACCAACATGGCGCCGTACTCTCCGCGTTTTACCACGAGCGTGCTTGGACCCATCTTGAAAATGTGCTTGGCGGCGCGCAACAGGTTGTGTTCGCTCGAAAGTTGGCGCGTCTCCGAATCGTTGATCATCAAAATGTCCACGTGCTTCAACGTTTCGCGCAGCTCGGAGTTGGTGCGCTCGATCCAATAGTTCATGGTGTCCAGCGCAACTATTTTAGGCCGCTTGGCGACTTGCTGCAGAACATCGCGCTGCAAGTCGGGAGCAATATTCGCCAGAAAAACATTTTTCGAGCGCCGGTATTTTTCCGGTAGTTTGGGTTTGAAGTCCGCAAACACGTTAAGGTCGGTCACCAGCGTGGTGCGTTCGTTCAGATTTTCCGAATAGCGTCCCGACCAGAAGAATGTTTTGCCCGCGGCGCGTTCGAGTCCTTCGGTATCGATGGTGCGGCCACGAAATACTTCCGCATCTTTGGAGGTAAAGTCATCGCCGACAATAGCCACCAGATTCACGTGCGTAAAGTGGCTCGCCGCCACTGCAAAATACGTCGCCGCACCACCCAGCGCGCGCTCCACCTTGCCGTAAGGGCTCTCCAGACAGTCAAACGCCACCGAACCAACCACGAGTAGGGACACAGGTTTCTCCTAGAGATATTTTCCGATGATGGCTGCCAGACGGCGTTTCGTCGCTGGTGGCACCAGCTTCATATCTGTAATCAGCGCATGCTGTAGCGCTGATCCGCACTTACACGTGCGGTTTTCAGGCATCGCCCGCACTGCTTCGCGCAAAACACGCTGGGCATTTTCGGAATTCTGATTCAAGGTCGCAATGATCTGCGCGCCGGTCACCGACTCATGATCGGGATGCCAGCAATCGTAATCGGTGATCATAGAGATGCTGCTGTAACAAATCTCCGCTTCGCGCGCCAATTTCGCTTCGGTTGCGTTGGTCATGCCAATCACATCGAAATTCAACTGGCGATGCATGTTGGCCTCCGCGAGCGTCGAAAATTGCGGCCCCTCCATGCAGATATATGTGCCGCGCCGATGTACTTTTACCGCGCAATGCACGCTGGCGTCAGCCAGCGCCGAAGAAACCTGGTCGCAAGTGGGGTGCGCGAAAGAAACGTGCGCCACCAGCCCTTCGCCAAAAAAGGTCGAGACGCGATGGCGCGTGCGATCCACAAATTGGTCGGGCACCAGAAATTCACCCGGCCGCAATTCTTCGCGCAGCGAACCTACCGCGCTGACGGAAATAATTCGCTCCACGCCCAGCAGCTTCATGGCGTAAATGTTGGCGCGATAATTGATTTCACCGGGGAGAATACGATGCCCGCGCCCGTGCCGCGCCAGAAATGCCACGCGCTTGCCTTCCAGCGTTCCCAGCACGAAAGCCTCGGACGGCTCCCCGAAAGGCGTGTGGACTTTAATTTCCCGCGGCCCCATCAACCCGGGCATGGAGTAAAGCCCGCTTCCACCAATGATGCCGATTGCGGCCTGCTGCGCGCTTTTTTTATCCTTCGCGCGCTCCGGCGCTTTGCGTTTCTGAACCGCCATGCAATTCCCCCTGATTTATTTGCTCAAGTCCACCGGTTCATATTCGATTTTTCCGGCGCGTTCATGCAGCGTGGCAGCCGGGAAGTCCGGGTCATGGCCGAACGCCACAATCCATCCTTCATTCACAATCTCAGTGATCCGCACGCGCTTGGTTTCGAGAGTCTGCAACGGATACAAATCGTAGCCGGGCATCCAGGCCAGCGGCAGGTGATGGCGCGTCGGGAGCATATCCGCGACGAAAATAAGTGTGCGCTCGCCACCTGAAATCTTAACCGCCTGGATGTCAGCGTTGTGTCCAGGGATACGCACGACCGACACTCCTGGCACCACGCGCACGTCGCCATCCACCAGTTGCCATTGCCCAGCCTCAGTTATCGGAACAATCCGGTCGGCAAAATAGCTGGCGCGGTCGCGCTCAGTGGGATTCAGCGCATGCTCAAGTTCCGCACGTTGCACAACATATTGCGCATTCGGGAAAGCCGGCACGTCTCGTCCTTTTTCAGACCGCGTATTTCCCCCGGCGTGATCGAAGTGCAGGTGCGTATTGATCACCATGTCGATCTTGTCCGGGGTCACACCGAGACGTCCCAGCGAATCAGTGAGCGGATCGCCTTCGGGAATCCCATAAATATTTCGCAGTTTGGGATCCCACTTGGTGCCGTTCCCCGTTTCCACAAGTATGTTTCGTCCGTGCGCACGTACCAGCAAAGAATTTGCCGCCAGGCGAATGCGGTTGCGCTCGTCCGCAGCGGCTTTCTTTTCCCAAAGCGTTTTCGGCACAACCCCAAACATCGCGCCGCCATCCAGATAAAAATGTCCGCCATGGATAGGAAGAAGTTCGATGTCACCGAAATGCATCAGCGATGGCCTTCCGCATTCAGGCCGCTCTTCGCGAGAATCTCATTCACCGCGGTGAAAGGGTCCATGCGGCGTTCCGCGACCGCCGCGGCCAGTTCGGTGAGTTGCGCCTCTCCGGACGTGGTGCCGAGTGCGCGCTCGAGCAAACGCGATTCCAGCAACTCCACGATCCGTTTCTTCCAGTGCTCCACATGCTTTTTTCTGATTTCCGGTCGCGAAGCAAAATGATCGCGGAGCTTCCCAATGGTTGCGGCCAGTTCATCGATTCCGCGATTTTCCGACGCCGTTGTACGCACCACCGGCGGATGCCAGTCATGCTGGGGCATCACCAGCGAAAGCATGGCGTGAAGTTGCTGCTCCACCCGCTCGGCCCCTTCGCGGTCGCTCTTGTTCACCACAAAAATGTCGGCAATTTCCATCAAGCCGGCCTTCATATTCTGAATATCGTCGCCCAGTCCGGGAACCACCACCACGATCACGCAATCCGCTAGCCGCACGATGTCGATTTCGTCCTGGCCGACGCCTACGGTTTCGATCAATATCCGGCGCTTGCCCGCGGCGTCCAGCAGCAGCGCAACTTCGGAAGTGCTGCGCGACAGGCCGCCAAGAAATCCTCGCGTCGCCATCGAGCGGATAAACATTCCTGCGTCGCCCGCATGACCCTGCATGCGAATACGGTCGCCAAGAATCGCGCCCCCGGAATACGGACTGGTCGGATCTACGGCGATCACGCCGACGGCTTCGTCTTGTTTGCGGTAATGAGCCGCCAACCGATCTACCAGCGTGCTTTTGCCAGTGCCAGGCGCACCCGTGACTCCCACAAGATAAGCCTTACCCGTATCAGGGAAAAGCGCTCGCAGCAAAGGCTCAGCGTTGGCGTCATGATTTTCAATCGCGGTGATTGCGCGTGACAGCGCACGCACGTCGCCTACGCGCACTTCATCGGCCCACTTCTCAACGACCGAAGTTATATTTCCCTGTGGGGCTTTCAGCAAACGCAGTGGGCCTCAGTTAGTTATTTTTTCCCCAGCAATTGCCGGGCGATCACCAGTTTCTGAATTTCGCTGGTCCCCTCGCCGATGGTGCACAGTTTCACATCGCGGTAAAACTTTTCTGCGGGGTAATCCTTGATGAATCCATAGCCGCCGTGAATCTGCACGCACTCGTTAGCGACTCGCACGGCCACTTCGCTGGCAAATAATTTAGCCATGCTGGATTCTCGCGTAAAGCGCACGTCGCCCTTGTCAGCCAGCCACGCCGCCTGGTAAACCAGCAAGCGCGCCGCTTCCACTTCCGTAGCCATGTCGGCCAGCTTGAATTGAATGGCCTGAAACTCGCTGATGGCCTGCCCGAATTGTTTGCGCTGCTTTGCGTAAGACGTGGCTGCGTCCAGTGCGCCCTGGGCCATGCCCAACGCCAGCGCGGCAATAGAAATGCGTCCGCCGTCCAGAATCTTCAGGCTGCCAGTGAAACCCTCACCCTCCGGACCCAAAAGATTTTCAGCCGGCACGCGGCAATCCGTGAAAATAACTTCGGAAGTGTCGCTGGCGCGAAGCCCGAGCTTGTTTTCTTTTTTCCCGGGCTTGAAGCCGGGCATGCCCTTTTCCAAAATAAACGCGCTGATGCCGTGCGAGCCTTTCGTTCTATCGGTTACCGCCATAGCTACCAGGACATCCGCATAATGGCCGTTGGTTGTAAAAGTTTTGGCGCCATTTAATACCCAGTGGTCGCCGTCACGCACCGCCGTCGTCTTGGTGCCACCTGCGTCGGACCCTGCTTCCGGCTCCGTCAGCGACCACGCACCAATCTTTTTCCCTTCAGCCAGCGGAACCAGGTATTTTTTCTTTTGCGCGTCATTGCCAAACTTAAAAATGTGATTGCTGCACAGAGAATTGTGCGCGGCCACGATGATCCCCACGGAGCCATCCACCCGCGACAACTCTTCAATCGCCACAGCGTATTCGATGTATCCAAGTCCGGCGCCACCCAGATCTTCAGGAAAAATAACGCCCAGCAGGCCCATCTCCGCCAGCATGGGCATAATCTCCATGGGAAAATGCGAAACTTCATCCCACTCCATCACGTGCGGCCGAATTTCACCCTCGGCGAATTTACGCACGCTGTTGCGCAGCTGTTGTTGTTCGTTGGTTAAACTGAAATCCACGCGATCTCCCGATTACCAGCCAACTGCATACCCGTTGGCTTTGTTCTGTTCGTCCAGCCACGTTTTCAGCGGAGCAAAATAGTCGGCCAGCGCCGAAGCGTCCAGTTGCTTATCTCCGGTCATGGCTTCCAACGCGTCCGGCCACGGCTTGCTCGCGCCCATTGCCAGCATTTTGTTCAAGCGTTCGCCGGCGGCTTTATTTCCGTAAATCGAGCAACGATTGAGCGGCCCCGTGTAGCCAGCTTCCCGACAAAGCGCCCGATGAAACTGAAATTGCAAAATGCGCGCGAGGAAATACCGCATGTACGGCACGTTTCCGGCGACATGGTATTTTGCGCCCGGATCAAAATCCGCTTCACTGCGCTGCACCGGCGGTTCGACCCCTTGATACCTGCGGCGCAACTCCCACCACGCTTTATTGTAGTCCTCAGGTTTAACCTGGCCGGAAAACACTTCCCAGCGCCACTTGTCTACCAGCAAACCGAATGGCAGAAACGCCACCTTTTCGAGCGCCTGTTGCAGCAGGTAATCCACGTCTCCAGACGCCGCCGGAACAGTATCGATCAGCCCAATTTGTTTCAAATATTCAGGCGTGACCGAAAGCGCGATGGTGTCGCCCACCGCCTCGTGAAAGCCGTCGTTAGCGCTGGTTTGAAACAACGGCGGCTGGTGTTCATACGCACGCTGGTAAAAATTGTGGCCCAGTTCATGGTGAATCACCCGAAAATCTTCTTCGGTGATTTGAATGCACATCTTGATGCGCAAATCTTCTTTCGAGTCCACATCCCACGCACTGGCGTGGCAAATCACGTCGCGGTCGGCGGGTTTGGTAAACAGCGAACGCTCCCAGAAAGTTTTGGGCAACGGCGCAAATCCCAGCGAGGTAAAAAATCCTTCGCCGTATTTCACCATTCCCCGTGCGTCCGTGTGTCGGTCTTGCAGGATCTTTGTGAGGTCGTAACTTTGCTGCGGCTTCGGAGAATCCATCAACGGGTAAACGTTGTTCCACTCCTGGGCCCAGAGATTGCCGAGTAATTGCGCGGGGATAGGGCCTTTCGCAGGCACCAGCGTCGCGCCATATTTTTTAGCCAGTTGCCCGCGCACGTAGGCGTGCAGCGATTCGTACAGCGGCCGCAGTTGCTCCCACAGGCGATCGGTCTCTTTCGCGAATTGGTCGGGAGGCATGTCGTACATAGAGCGCCAGATCACGCCAACATCCGCATATCCAAGTTCACGCGAGCCCTTGTTGCCCAATTCCACAAGCCGCGCATAACGTTGGCGCATGGGCGCGCCGACCGCGTGCCAGCCGAGCCACGCGCGCTTCAATTCCTCAGGGTCGCGACTGGTCGCCAGTATCCGTTCGATGGCAGTTATGTCCAGACACTTCGCATCGGAGCCATTGCCGTCCGGACACCACTTTCCTTTTCCGTAGTCACCTCCGAGCGAGGTCGAAACCGCCGCGAGTTCTTTTTGCTCGGCAGGATTCGACGGAGCCGGAAAGCCGATCGACAATTTCACCAGCAACATTTTGCGCGCCAGTTCGGGCGGCAACTTCAGTGCGTCAAAACGGTGCGCTTTGGTGGCCAGCTCCACCGTCAAGCTGTTGAGTGCCTCCCCGGCGTCTGCAGAAATCTGATTGGTGTCGTCGGTAATGAAATTTTCCTGTACCCACGCGGCGCGCTGCTGTTTATTGCCGAGGTCAAAGAGTCGCGCCTCCGCGTCGTCGACGAACGCCTTGGCTTCCGCAACGGTGGCAGGCTTTCCGGCAGTCTTGGCCTCGGAATGTTCCTGCGCCTGCATCGTCGACGCGAAAAGTACTAGAGTTAGCGCCAGACAGCCACAACTTCGCTGACATCATTTTTATGTTCATGCCCTGGCTTTCCTGGAGCTTGCGGCAACCTGCCTGATTATTGGCAATGCTCGTTCAATGCCGGCGCGGTTAACGTCGCAATGCGTTACGAAACGTACGGAGTGCAAAGCGGTATCCTGCGCCCAGATCCCATGCGGGTGCAGTTCTTCACAGAATTCGACGGCGGTTTTGCCCGTTCGGGAGCAATCGCAAATCACAATATTGGTTTTGACTTTTGTGGGATCGATCCTCAGCTGCGGAATTTGCGCCATCCCGAGCGCAAGAATCTGCGCGTTCTCATGATCAATGTGGAGCCGTTGCGGCGAGTTTCTCAGCGCGATGAGCCCGGCGGCTGCGATGACACCCGCCTGACGCATCCCGCCGCCCAACATCTTGCGGTACACCCGGGCCTTGCCAATGAATTCACGAGAGCCCACTACCATTGAGCCTACGGGCGCGCCAAGTCCTTTGGACAAACAGAACATCACCGAATCGCATTTCGCGCGTCATGTTCGCAACGGTATCGTTTAGGGCCACCGCCGCATTAAAAATGCGCGCGCCATCCATGTGCACTTTCAAATTCAGAGCGTGGGCGTGATCACAAATGTCATTCACCGTGGCGGTGGGGTAAAGCATTCCTCCCGCCATGTTGTGGGTGTTCTCCAGGCAGACGAGCGCGGTTTGCGAATCGTAGTAAATGCGCGGGCGGATCACCGCCTCGATTTGAGCCCAGGACAAAATTCCGTCTTCCCCGCGCGCCACCCGCGGCATGCAACCGGCGATCGCCGACATGGAAGCCAGCTCATAAAGATTCACGTGGCCCCGCTCGTCGCAAATCACTTCGTCGCCATGATGCGTCCAGATTTTTATAGCAATGAGGTTGCCCATGCAGCCGGTAGGGACGAACAAGGCGGCGTCTTTACCAAAAACTTCGGCAGCTTCCGTTCCAGTTGGTTGACGGTGGGATCCTCGCTGTAAACGTCATCGCCCACTTCGGCCTCGGCCATAGCCCGGCGCATTTCCGGAGTAGGCCGGGTGAGCGTGTCGCTGCGCAGGTCTACGACACCCGCGGGCGGCGTGGGCGCTTTCGAATTCATCGCCATCACCGGATCTGTTTCTGTTGCGCTCAAAATTCAGCTCTCCACGTGAGAAGCTCGAAATCCGAAAGTTCACCTGAGCAATTCAACAAACACTTCATTCGAAACGCTGAGCCGCGAAGGCGCCAACCGGACCACGGGGCCATTCCATTCCACCAGTCCGGAAGATGCCAATGGATCGAACCGCGAAGCCAGCGTGACGGCGTAATCTTTTTCGATGCGTGCCACATTAATACCATCAAGCTGCCGCAAGCCCAGAAACAATTCTTCTTCCAGTGCCGCCTCGGAAGTCAACGTTTCCAGCTGTTCGACCGGCAAAGTTCCCGCTTTGTACGGCGCTGAAGTAATTCGCGGCGTCATGCGCGTTGGCCCAGCGTTGCGTGCCCGAGAAAGAATGCGCGCCGGCGCCAAAACCCAGATACGGTTCGCGCCGCCAGTATTTCAAATTGTGGCGCGATTCGAATCCCGGCTTAGCCCAGTTGGATATTTCGTAATGGTGATAGCCGGCCGCAGCAAATGCGGCCTGCGCCAGCTCATAAAATTCCGCCATCTCATCCTCCGATGGCACCGCGCCCGCACTATAACGTTTTCCGCCTTTCAAAAGTTCACTACCCAGGCGGCTTTTCTCATCCACTTCCAGGATGTATACGGAAACGTGTTCCGGAGCGAGCTCGACAAGTCGCTCCAGCGATTCGCGCCAACTTTCGCGGGTCTGCATCGGCAACCCGGCAATCAGGTCGAAGCCGATATTCGCGATGCCCGCACTTCGCAGAATCGGTACAGCGCGATAAATATCCGCGCGGCGATGCATGCGACCGGAAGCCACCAGTTCCTTATCCGAAAACGATTGCACGCCGAAACTGACGCGATTAATCCCGGCCCGCACCCAAGCCGTGAGCCTTTTCCTCGTCAATCGTTTCCGGATCAGCTTCGAGGGTGATCTCCGACGGCTCGCACCAGAAATGATCCCACGAATGGTGTCCAGAATATTCTGCAGATGCGCCGGATCCAACAGACTGGGCGTGCCTCCGCCGATGTAAACCGTATCCGGTCGCGCCTCCGCGAGCGACTGTGGAAGTTCGATGGCCTGCAGCCGCGTACAAGTTTCTTGTAGTCGCTGATCTCGCGGCAAACGGATTGCACGTACGGAGCGAACCGCGACGAGGAAACCACCCCAGTATGAAAATTACAATAAGTGCATTTCGTCTGGCAGAAAGGGACCTGCACGTAGATGCCAAGGCTGGTCATTTGCACAAAAACTTTAACACAGCGCGCGCATTGCGCGCGCGCAGAGGCAGCGCAGCGGCGTACGAAATCAGGATGGGTCCGGGACAATTTTCACGTGGAAGTGTCGCTCGCGCGGGCCATCAAATTCGCAAAAGAAAATTCCCTGCCAGCGCCCCAGCTGCAGCTTCCCGCCTTCGACAAAAATGGTCGCGCTCGCACCCACCAGCACGGACTTCATGTGCGAATCTGAATTTCCTTCCGCGTGGCGGTAAGGCCCTTCGAACGGAATCAAGCGATCGAACGCGCCTTCCAGATCGCGTGGCCACGTCCGGATCCGCGCACTCGTTGATCATCACGGCCGCGGTGGTATGCGGAACATAGACGTAACAAATGCCGTTGGTCACCCGTGATTTCTCGACGGCTTGCTTGCACCTGATTCGTCACATTGACCAGCTGCGTGCGCCGCGAAGTCTTCACTTTTAATTCGTGAACCGGCACGGAGTCCTCACGTTCGCAGATCTAGGACAGCTGCACGATGCAATGCTGCGCCAAGATTTTTGCTGCCACACATTTTTTGCAGGTCCGCCAAAGCTGCCGGGCCCCCACCGCGCCAGGAATGGCAACAGACAAAGCTCCCTCGATTGCAGCGTCTTGTGCGGATAGAGCAGCTGCTGCAGAAATTCTTCGTGATTCGAAAGCAATCCCGCTTTAGAATCCTGTGCGCGGCCAGTCTTCCGTCGCAGCTTGTCGATCTGGTAGTCGATTTTTTTGCGCGCCGTTTCCACGGCGCCCTGCAGCGTAGGATCCAGCTTTTCAATCCGCCTCTTCAGCTTGTCCATCATTTTCATCACTTCTTTGTGCTGGCGGTCGAAATCACTCGAGAGCTCTTTCGGCACGGAGACCAATTCCATCCGTCTGCGCACTTCCTGCGACCCGGCCCAGATGTCTTCCACCTTCAACTTGTAGGCGCGCAGCAATTTCGCGCCCTTGACGTCCACCAGTGTAAATCCCGGACGCGGCAAAATTACCGGCATGCGTCCCAAGCACTTGTTTGTAAACCACTTCCGACTGCGCAAAATAAGAAATTTCCGCCGCCCCGCCGATGTAAGCGACGGTGGGTAAGAGATAATCCTGCACCACCGCGCGCAACAAGGCACTGGGACTGAACTGCTCGGGCTGCCCGTCGATGGCGGCCAGCAGTTCACCTTTACTCCATTGATTTTGCCCAGCCGAATATTTCTCTGCGCCGCTGGCCACAATCGCGCGTCTCCTCGTCACCATCGCCCATATAAAAAAGCAGCGTGCTTTTGGCTGTCACTTTTACTTGCGCCGTGTATCCGGCCGACTCCAGTTGCTTCCCGCGCTGCAACAATTTGTCGTTCAGCAGGTCGCGGTCTTCCATGGCCCGGCGGTAGATCGGGAGCGGCGATGCGGTGCAGCGCAGGATCCAACGGATCAAGCAGGATCAAGCCCTGCGCGGAAAATAATCTCGCGAATAATTTTGCGAACGCGCTGCCGTAGGTTTCGCGAGGGCCGTAACTGTCCTTCAGGAACTGCGCCAACAGCACGCTTCCCTGCCTGCTAAGCAAATCGGCGGCTTCGTGAACTTGTTCTTCCATCTGCTGACCGAGCCGAAGTTTTCCCACCGGCCGCCCCGCGTCAGCGGCGTCCGGGGCCGGCAAGTTCGAAACGTTTCAGCTCACCTTCCTGAAACCAGCTGACGTGACGGACCTCGTCCACGTCGTGATCTTCGGTGGCCATCCAGAAAACCGGCACTGCGTCGATCCCGCCTTGGTCAGTTCGGCGGCAAGTTGAATGGCCGTCAACGCTTTGTAAAATGCGTACGCCGGACCGCTGAACAGCCCGACCTGTTGCCCGCTGACAATCGCTACCGCCCCTCTTTCCAGGCGCGCCAGATTTTCCATCGCCGCCGGACCACCGCCAAAACGCAACATTTTGCTCGCGCAATATCGCCGCGACTTCTTTACGCCGGTCATCAGGAAATTTCAATTCGCGCGCCACGCGCGTCACCGCAGACATCTTTGGCGCATGGGCGTAAAACGCTTGTACACGGGGAAAATTTATCGACGTAATCGAGGAAGAGCTTTGATTGGTGAGGGAGCCTGTGGGACGCGAGGGCGCGACAGTCCATGAGCCGTTAGATGATACCTGCGCGGAAACGTCTCATCAAACGGCACAAATATTACAACTCAAGCGGAAGCCATTATGGGCTGCTCGAGCGCAGCCAGGAATGCGGTGATCTTCGACTTGTGCTCTGCCGAAAGCGGCTGCAGAGGCAGGCGGGGATCGCCGCCGCGATAGCCGCGATGGTCCATTGCGCATTTGACCCCGGCGATGCCGTATCGCGAGACAATCACATTGGAGGCACTCAGCAATAGCTTTTGCAGTTCGCGCGCCTCGTCCACATGCCCTTCTTTACAAAGCTGGTGAAGCTTCGCGCACTTCTCGGGCAGCGCACTGGCCAGCGCCAGAATCGCGCCGCGCGCGCCGATTGCCAGACACGGAAATACGGTGGCGGCGGCACCCACCAGCACCTGAAAGTCGCGATGGCGCACCGGCGATCATCTCGGAAATGCGCTGAATGTTCCCGGAGCTGTCTTTGATCCCGATGATGTTGGGATGAGCCGAAAGCGCGATGGTCTCGGGAGCTTCTAAAGCCAGGCCGGTGAAAATCGGCACGGAATAAAGCAAAACCGGGATAGGTGACTCGTCGGCCACCCGCCGGTAGTGAGCAATCAGCGTTTCCGGTTTATATGCCGGTTTGTAGTAGTAGGGTGTTTTCACCAGCGCCACGTGATAACCAAGTTGGGCGGCACGCCTGGTGCGCTCTACGGTTTCCGCGGTGGACTCGGCGCCCGTCCCGGCAATCAGTTTCTTGCCACCGGCCGCGGCCTCCTTCACGGTGCTGAGGATCCCGTCAACCTCGCCAGATTGAATCAACACTGACTCCCCGGTGGAGCCCAGCACCACGTAACCGGCCAGGCCAGTGCGGTTGTAGCGCTCGATATTGTGCTTCAGGTCGGCAAGCGAAACTTCGCCATCCGCGCCGAATGGCGTCGTGAGTGCCGGGAAAACTCCTGAGAGGTCCAACATAATTTCATCGACCTAACTGTTCGAAGCGGCCAGTTTGCCCTGGTGCAAATCCTGCAACGCTGCGACCTCGATACCCTGATTAAGCAGCGCCTCTATCCCGCGCGCCGCGGCGTGCGCAGCTGCGAGCGTAGTGATACACGGAATGTTATAGCGAATTGCCGCGCGCCGAATGGATTTTTCGTCGTAAAAAGATTCGCGACCCAACGGGGTGTTGATGATCAGATCGATTTTCGCGGTCTTAATCAGATCCACGATGTTGGGCCGCCCTTCGTTCACCTTAAAAACTTCCTCCGCCTCGATGCCCGCGGCTTCCAGAGCGGCAGCCGTTCCCCGCGTCGCCATCAACTTGAATCCTAGTGAATGCAGCTCTTTACCCAGCGGCTCCGACTTGTTTTTTGTCACGGTCATTCACGCTTAGAAACACCGTGCCTTTGCGCGGCAAACGCTGCCCTGCCGCCAGTTGCGCTTTAGCGAATGCCAGCCCGTACGAAGTGGAAATGCCCATCACCTCGCCGGTGGAGCGCATCTCCGGACCCAGAATGGTGTCTACGCCGCGGAATTTGTTGAATGGAAACACCGGCGACTTCACCGAATAAAATTCGTGCACCGCGATTTCCGAAACGCCATGGTGATGCACCAGCGGCAGCTTCATGGTGGACAGTTTCTTGCCCGCCATCAATCGCGCAGCAACCTTGGCCAACGGCACTCCGGTGGCTTTGCTGACGAAGGGCACCGTGCGTGACGCGCGCGGATTCACTTCCAGCACGTAAACCACATCGCGCTGGATGGCGTACTGCACGTTCATCAGTCCTACCACTTTCAACGCCACAGCCAGGCGCCGCGTGTATTCGCGAATGGTTTCAATAATCGCCGGAGGCAGGCTGACCGGCGGCAGCACGCAGGAGGAATCGCCCGAATGCACGCCGGCTTCTTCAATGTGCTCCATGATTCCGCCGATGACCACATCCGTGCCATCGGACAGCGCGTCCACATCCACTTCGGTGGCCTCTTCCAGAAATTGATCAATCAATACCGGGCGCGCGGGGCCCATCAGCGCGGCCTGCGCGACATATTCCTGCACGGTATTCACGTCGTAGGCGATGACCATCGCGCGTCCGCCCAGCACATAACTCGGCCGCACAAGAACGGGCAAACCAATTTCCGCCGCCACTCGCGCGGCTTCCTCGGGAATGAGTGCTGTTCCATTGCGCGGCTGCGGAATGCGCAATTCGTCGAGCAGTCTTCCAAATCGCCGTCGATCTTCGGCCAGATCGATGGACTCCGGCGCCGTCCCGACGATAGGCACGCCGTTGCGTTTCAGCTCCAGCGCCAGATTCAGCGGTGTCTGCCCGCCGAACTGCACGATCACGCCTTGCGGCTTTTCCCGCTCGACGACGGCGAGAACGTCTTCCAATGTAAGCGGTTCGAAATATAAGCGGTCCGAGGTGTCGTAATCCGTGGAAACCGTCTCCGGATTGCAATTCACCATAATGGTTTCGAAACCATCTTCGCGCAACGCGAACGACGCGTGGCAGCAGCAATAATCAAACTCAATGCCCTGCCCGATGCGGTTCGGCCCGCTGCCCAGAATCATGATTTTAGGTTTCGCGGTGGCTTCGGATTCGTCCTCATCTTCATAAGTCGAATACATGTACGGAGTGAACGATTCGAATTCCGCGGCGCAGGTATCCACGCGCTTAAACACCGGCGCCACTCCATAACGCGCCCGCTGCAAGCGCACCGCCGCGGGAGTGGTCTTCCACATTTGCGCCAGCTGTTCGTCGCTGGTCCCGTGGCGTTTTACTTCACGCAGCAACTCCTTTGACGCTGTCTCCACCGTGACGTGCGCGGCGCGCTTGTTCATGGCGATGATTTCTTCAATCTGCCTGAATAACCACGGATCAATTTTCGTAAGCTCGATAATTTCTTCGGTGGGCAGCCCGCGCTCCACCGCCGTGAGCAGCCAGTGAATTCGGTCGGGCCGGGGCGTGGCCAGTTTCTCGCGCAGCAAAGAATCCGGTGTATCCGCGGGTGCGCGCCACGGCGAGCTCGGCTCCAGCGATCGAATTCCCTTCTGCAATGCTTCTTTGAACGTTCGCCCGATGGCCATGACTTCGCCAACCGACTTCATCTGCGTTCCCAGGGTACTGTCCGCGCCGGGAAATTTTTCGAATTGCCACTTTGGAATTTTCACCACTACGTAATCAATGGTCGGTTCGAAAGCATGCCGGCGTCTGCTTGGTAATATCGTTGGGAATTTCGTCCAGCGTCATGCCCACGGCCAGGCGCGCGGCGATTTTCGCGATCGGAAATCCAGTCGCTTTGCTGGCCAGCGCCGAGCTGCGCGACACGCGCGGATTCATCTCAATTACGGTCATCTTGCCGTTTTCCGGATTTACTGCGAACTGCACATTGGAGCCGCCGGTTTCCACGCCAACTTCCCGCACGATCGCCGCAGCCGCGTCCCGCATGCGCTGATATTCCTTGTCCGTCAGGGTTTGCGCCGGGGCTACTGTGATGGAATCGCCAGTATGCACGCCCATGGGATCAAAATTCTCAATGGTGCAGATGACCACGAAGTTGTCGCGGTGGTCGCGCATCACTTCCAGTTCGTACTCCTTCCAGCCGAGCACGGATTCTTCCACCAGCGCTTCGTGCACTGGGCTCATATCCAGTGCATGGGAAATCGCTTCGCCGAATTCTTCGCGGTTGTAAGCGATAGAACCACCGGTTCCGCCCAACGTAAACGACGGGCGAATCACCAGCGGAAATCCCAGTTGGTCACACAGCCGCAACGCATCCTGCGCGTTATTCACCAGCGCGGAGGCCGGGACCTCCAGCCCAATTTTGCGGCACGCATCCTTGAACCACAGGCGGTCCTCCGCAACTTTGATGGCCCGCAGCGAAGCGCCAATCATCTCCACGGAATGCTTTTCCAGGATGCCGCTTTCCGCCAGGTCCACAGCCAAATTCAATGCGGTCTGCCCGCCAACGGTCGGCAATAACGCGTCCGGTTTCTCCCGCGCGATAATTTCTTCCAGATATTCCTTGGTCAGCGGTTCGATGTAGGTGCGTTGCGCAATCTCCGGATCGGTCATGATGGTGGCCGGATTCGAATTCACCAGCACCACCTCATAGCCTTCCGCGCGCAAAGCCTTGCAAGCCTGCGCGCCGGAATAATCAAACTCACAAGCTTGTCCAATAACGATCGGCCCTGAGCCGATGATCATGATTTTCTTTATGTCTGTGCGCTTAGGCATCCGCTAGAGCAGGCTCCCGCCGAAGAAATATCACCATAAAGCTCAAACCGACTATCGCTGCGTTTCCTTCATCAAATCCGTGAACTGCGTGAAGAGATAATGCGAATCGTGCGGCCCGGGCGACGCTTCCGGATGATACTGCACGCTGAACAGCGGCAGCGATTTGTGCCGCATGCCTTCGTTGGTGTGATCGTTCAAATTGACGTGCGTCACTTCCACGTCACTCGACGGCAGCGATTCCGGGTCCACGCAGAAACCGTGATTCTGCGCGGTGATTTCGACTTTCTTCGTCAGCAGATTGTGTACCGGATGATTCGAACCATGGTGCCCGAATTTCAACTTGAAAGTTTTTCCGCCAAGCGCCAACCCGCATAGCTGATGCCCCAGGCATATCCCAAACACCGGAACTCTGCCGAGCAGTTTGCGAATATTGTCCACGGCGTAATTTATAGGCTCGGGATCGCCCGGCCCGTTCGAAAGAAACACGCCGTCCGGTCCTAAGCCCAGCACATCTTCCGCGCTCGTCTGCGCCGGTACCACCAACACCTCGCAGTGATGATCAATCAACATGCGCAAAATGTTTTGTTTGATCCCGTAGTCGTACGCGGCCACGCGATATTTTCGGCCTTCCGGGGCGGTCGCGGCTGAAGCGGATTGCTCCGTCCACGGAGGCGAAGCCAATTCGATGGAGCCTTTGTCCCACGCGTAAGCTTTCTGGCAACTCACCCGGCTGGCCAGTTCCTGTCCCGCCATTTTCGGCAAAGCCTTGGCTTCGTGAATCAATTGCTCGGCAGCGGTTCCGTCGGTAGCCACGACGCCGCGCAGTGAACCCACATTGCGGATGTGGCGGACCAGCGCGCGAGTATCGATATCCCAGATCACCGGGATTTTGTGCCGGTTTAAATACAGTTGGGTACTTTCCGCGGATCGCCAGTTGGAAGCCATCTGCGAAAATTCGCGCACGATAAGCGATTCGATGTACGGATGCGGCGCTTCTTCGTCGTCAAGATTCGCGCCAACGTTTCCAATGTGTGGATAGGTCAGGCAGACGATCTGCCCGGAGTAGCTGGGGTCGGTGAAAACTTCCTGGTATCCGGTGAGGCTGGTATTGAAAACGACTTCGCCGCCGCGGCGCGTGATCGCGCCGGCCGCGCGGCCGTTAAATATGCGCCCGTCTTCCAGCGCGAGTGTAGCGGGTCGGTGCTGAACTTCCGTCAGTGGCTCCCCCTGTTTTTTTCATCCGCATCCTGAGCGATTCTGAAACATTTCAGCGAGCTATTTGGTATCCGCTTGCGTTTCCGTCAGTGCCAGCGAACCGAAATGGTCAACGGGCCAGTAAGCAAAAACCGCTCGGCCGTAAATGAAGCGGCTGGCCACTGGACCAAATACACGCGAATCATTGGAGCTGATGCGGTGATCACCCATCACAAAATAACTGTCTTTCGGCACCCGCACCGGACCGTAATCGCTGATGTCTTCATATTGCGGCGGCACATAGGGCTCGGGCACCACTTTACCGTTTACGGTGACCACGCCTTGACGAATCGACACGGTTTCGCCGGGCAGTGCAACCACCCGCTTGATAAATGACTTCGAGCGGTCCAGCGGATACCAGAACACCACCACGTCGCCGCGATGGATGGCCTCAAAGCGATAGACAAACTTGTTGATGAAGATGCGCTCCTGGTCGGACAGCAGCGGTGCCATGCTGGTGCCTTCCACCTTCACCGGCTGGTACAAAAACACGATGATGACCAGCGCCAGGCCGATGGCGATGAGCAGGTCGCGGGTCCACACGCGGATCTCGTGGCGCAATGATAAAAGCTGAGGTGGCTCGGAGGAAGTGGCGGGGGCAATGGCTGCGGGACTTGGCGTTACGTACGTCGCGCTGGGCTTCTCGTCGGAGTGGTCCATTTTGTTGCCTCGTATTTATATCACGAGCGTCACGGAACGCGCCAGATTCCCTTTTTCGAAGCAGGCGCTGTAAAGCACCAGGATATACGCGAAAGGCCTGTCTATAAGATTCGTCGGGGCCACGTTCCCGTTGCCTTCATCTAACTTCCAAGGGCGTACGACAACGACGCCAGAGCCGCAACCACGGCCGTTTCCGTACGCAGGATCAGCTTCCCGAGCGAAGCTTCCGAAAAGCCTGCCTGTCGCGCCGATTTCACTTCTTCGTCCGTCCACCCGCCTTCCGGGCCGATAGCCAATACGGCGCCACCCTCGCTGGCGCCGTTAAGAACGTCGCGCAGGGGCGAGGCCTCGCTCCGTTCCGAGAGGAAAATCCCCAGTCGAGCCCGGCGGCTCAGGAACGCTGATTCCGGCCTGGCCAGCGGCTCCAACGCCGGCAATCGCACACGGCGCGATTGTTGTGCCGCCTCCAGAATTATCTTTCGCCAGCGCTCCGACCGCTTCTCAACTGCTGCGAGCAACCCCTTTTCGCTGCGCCCCGCCGCCAGTGGAACAATGGTGGTCACGCCCAACTCTGTGGCCTTTTCGATAGCCCATTCGAACGAATCAAATTTCACCACCGCCAACAGCAGCGTGAGTTGCAATGATGATTCGTTGGCGGGCAGCTTTTCCAGCAAGGCAAACTCCACGCGGTCGCGCGCCACATTTTCTATCCGCCCCAGCCACACGCACTGGCCATCGCTCAATTCGTAAGACTGCCCAACTTGCGCGCGCAGCACCACCCCGAGGTGATGGGCCTTGTCGCCCCGCACAATCGCGCGCTGCTCCTCAAATTGTTCAACGAAAAATCGCCGCCGCACGCGACGATTCTATCTCACTTGGATGAATCAGGTCTTAAGCGAGGAATGAACTTACCCGAAAATATCTTTTACCTTTTCAAATATCGAAGAGTTGCGATCCGCCGGCTTGTTGTCCACTCTCAACGAAGCGCCGAGCTGCTCCATCAACTTGCGTTGCTCGCGCGTCAATTTCGTGGGCGTCAGCACTCGCACATGATAGTAGAGATCGCCCTTTCCTCCACCGCGAGGGTCCGGCAAGCCTTTCCCTTTGGCGCGAAACACCGCATCGCTTTGCGTGCCTTCCGGAATTTTTAGTTTTTCCTCGCCGCTCAGTCCCGGCACCTGCAGTTCTGTGCCTAGTGCCGCCTGGGCAACGCTCAATGGGATGGTGCAATACAAATCCGCCCCGCGGCGCTCAAAAAACTGGTGCTCTTTTACATCCAGCACCACATACAAGTCACCCGGAGGCCCGCCGTTCGGCCCCGGCTCCCCTTCCCCCGTTACCCGCAGTCGCGTGCCCGAATCCACTCCGGGCGGAATGCGCAGCTCAATAATCTTCTCGCGTTCCACGCGGCCATTCCCGCGGCATTCCGTGCAGCGCTCGCGAATAATTTGTCCCGCGCCCTGACAAGCCGGACAAGTGCGCGTAATGGTAAAAAATCCCTGCTGATATGCCATTTGCCCGCGGCCACCGCAGGTCTGGCAGGTTGTGGCCCCCGTGCCCTTTTTCGCGCCCGTGCCGTTGCACGCCGCGCACAAGTCCTGCTTGGGCAATTTAACTTTGGTGGTGACCCCCGCAGAAGCCTCTTCAAACGTCAACGTCATGTCATAACGCAAATCCGCGCCACGCTGGGTGCGCCCCCGGCCGCGTCGCCCGCCTGAAAATAAATCTTCGAATCCAAAAAAATCACCGAAAATGTCGTGGAAGTCTTGGAACACCGAACTGTTGAAGTCCGCGCCGCCCATGTTGGACCCGGAAAGCCCTGCATGCCCGTAAGTGTCATACACCTGGCGCTTTTGGGGATCGCTCAACACGCTGTAGGCTTCCGTGCATTCGCGAAACTTAATCTCCGCTTCTTCCTTGTTCACGGGATTGCGATCCGGATGCCACTTGAGCGCGTTCTGCCGATACGACGCCTTGATCTCGTCGATCGTCGCTTCGCGCTTTACGCTCAAAATCTCGTAATAATCTTTTTGGGTAGAACGAGCCATTCAAACTCCTGAATAGTTTTAGTTCGCACTCTTTGATGCGGCGCTGGGGTGAACCGCTACTCGCACCATCGCCGGACGCAGCACCCGCCCGTGGAATACGTAGCCGGGCTGAAACACCTGCACGATCGTTCCGTCCTCGTGCTCCGTAGTTTCCATGCGATCCATCGCCTGGTGCATGTGTGGATCGAAGGTCATGCCTACAGGATCTATACGTTCAGCGCCGAGTTTGGCCAGATTATCAATCAGTTGCTTGTGAATGAGCTCAAAGCCCTTGCGATAATTCGCATACTCCGGCTCACGATGCGAAGCCAGCGCTTGATCAAAACTGTCCACCACCGGAATCAGTCCTTCAATCACCCGTGCTGTCGACCTGCGGGAATCGTCAGAACGTTCTTTTTCGACTCGTTTGCGGTAATTGTCGAAATCCGCCTGCCGGCGCAAAAGCGTCTGCCGCAAATCTTCCAGATCTTTGGCCAGTTTTCCGACGTCGGAATCCGCAGCCGCGTCGTCGGCGTCCAGGTTGTAAATCTCCGGCGTTTCGTCTCCCTGATTGCTTGAAACATTCTCGGGATTATTTTCTGCGTTCCTCTTCAAATCTTTTCCGCTCACGTTCCAGCCTCTCCTCCGCCAAAACTCTTTCAAATCTTGCTCAGCGCTTCGCTGAAAAGCTGCGCAACATACGCGACGGCAGTCATGGCCCGCTCATACGGCATTCGCGTGGGGCCCAGTACCCCGAGCGATCCCTGCACGAATTCATTGCTCATGTATGGCGCGCTGATCAACGCCAAATTCTCACCCGCCGCGGAAATTTCTTTTACGCCGATTTTCACGAACACGGGCTCGGGCGTGTCGATGCAGGCGTTCAGCACCGTAACCAGGCGGTGTTTTTCTTCAATCGCGGACAGCAAGTCCCGCAGTTGCGCTTGATCCGCGAATTCCGTGGCGCCGATCATCTGCGCGGTGCCTTCCACGTGGACTCGTGAGGCCGCCCCTTCCCCGAGCACTGCGGGATCGCAGAGCGTCAGCGCACTCTGCACGATCCCTTCGTAGCGTTCGCGCTCGGTAGCCAGCTTTTGCAGCAAATCTCCGCGAATCGCCTCCAGCGTCCATCCGGCATAATGCTGGTTGAGGAAATCGGCGATGGCATCCAGTTCGATCTGCGTGAACAATCGCGGCGGACGCAAGATTTTGTCGCGGGTCACTCCGCCATGCGAAATCAGCACCACCACCACGCGCCCGTCCGGCAGCAGCCACATCCGCGCATGCTCCAGAACGGTCCTGGCCAGCGGGGGCGACACGATGATTCCCAGTCCGCTCGAAACTTCCGCCAGCACGTGCCCGGCACGTTCGGTCATGTCCTCGGAGCTTGAGGCGGCGTTGAATTCCCGCTTGATCCAGTCGCGATCCTCAATACTCAGAGTCGCGCGCGAGGCAATCTCCTGCGCAAAAAATCGATAAGCGGCCGCAGTGGGTACTCGTCCGGCGGAAGTGTGCGGCTGGTAGAGAAGTCCGCCATCCTCCAGGTCCGCCATCACGTTGCGAATGGTCGCGGTGCTCAGAGTTTCTTCGAAGCGCTTGGAAATTGCCCGCGAGGATACGGGTTCGCCCGTTTCGATGTACGACCGCACGATGTCCGTCAGAATCTGGCGATTCCGCCGTTCCTGGAGCGCAGCATCTCTCATATCAGCACTCTACACGCAAGCATGGTAAGAAAGCCCACTCATCTATTTTAGGAAGCGTGTCAAGTACCGTCAATGTTAGTCGCACGTTGGCGTTCGTGCCGATGACGAGGGCTACGCCTGGCTTACTCCGCGTTATCAATCTGCGCGCGCTGCAGCTTGTCCGAATAATCGATGTACATCGTTTTCCATTCGGTGAAGAAATCAATCGCCGCAATGGCCGCTTCGCGGTGACCGTTGCCGGTCTGCTTGGTGCCTCCGAACGGCAGGTGCGTCTCCGCGCCAATCGTCGGGGCGTTCACGTAAACGATTCCGGTGTACAGATCACGCATCGCCGCGAACGCCAGGTTCACATTGCGCGTGTAAATGGACGCGGACAAACCGTACGGCACACCATTCGCCACTTCGATAGCCTGCTCGAAGTTGTCTACCGGGATAACCGAAACCACCGGCCCGAAAATTTCTTCCTGCGCCACGCGCATGTTGGGAGCGCAGTCGCCAAACACGGTAGGCTCGTGGAACCAGCCTTTGGCATGCGCCGATTTATCCAGGCGCTTTCCTCCGGTCATCAGCTTCGCGCCTTCGTTCTTGCCAATTTCCACGTAGCTCATCACCTTCTTCAGTTGCTTCTCATTGATACATGGACCCATCTCCGTCGCGGAGTCCAGCCCATCTCCCACCCGTAAAGACTTGGCGCGCGCGACAAAGCGCGAGATAAATTCGCGATACACAGCCCTTGTGCACCGCCACGCGGCTGGCCGCCGTGCAGCGCTGGCCGCTGGTGCCGAATCCGCCCCAGATGGCGCCATCCACAGCGAGATCCAGGTTAGCGTCATCCATCACGATAATGATATTTTTGCCGCCCATCTCCAGGCTGCAATGCTTGAAATCGGGGGCGCATGCTTGCGCGATAACTCGGCCGGTGGCCGTCGATCCGGTGAAGCTGATCACCGGCACTTCTTTGTGGTTCGCCAAAGGCGAACCGGCGTTCGGTCCATCGCCGCTCACCAGGTTCACGACGCCATTCGGCAGTCCCGCTTCCGTTAAAATTTGTACCAGATGGTAGGACGACAGCGGAGTATCTTCGCCCGGCTTTAGCACCACCGTATTTCCGCTGACCAGCGCGGGCATCATTTTCCACGACGGAATCGCCATCGGAAAATTCCACGGCGTAATCATTCCGCACACGCCGATGGACTGCCGCGCGCTCATCGCAAACTTGTTGGGCAGCTCCGACGGAGTAGTCTGCCCAAAGAGTCTCCGCCCCTCTCCGGCCATGTAATAAGTCATGTCGATGGCTTCCTGCACATCGCCGCGCGTCTCTGCCAGAACTTTGCCCATCTCGCGAGTCATGTCTTTCGAAAGCTCTTCTTTGCGCTGCAAAAGCAATTCCGCGGCGCGATACAAAATTTCCGCGCGCTTGGGAGCCGGCACCAGTCGCCACGTTTTGTATGCCTGTTTAGCAGCTTCCACCGCCATATTTACATCTTCTGAGTTGGACGAAACGAACATGCCCACCAGTTCATCGCTGTTGGCGGGATTGCGATTCTCGTACGCCTGACCGCTGCGCGAGTCCACCCATTCACCGTTGATGAAATTCTTGAACACGCGTGGCGTAGCTGCCGTGGCCATACTTCCTCCTGGAAGAAGCTCTAATGCTGGAAGAATTGCGGAGCGATATATCTACAATGATAGTCGATTTGGCTGAATATCACACCCGTGCCGGGAGCGCGGCGCTTCAAGCATGAAATGCGGTGGTGTCTTACGGCTTGCTGACGCCTGCTGACTTGCTGACTTCGGTTTCCGCTTGCAGCCTGCTCGCGGAAGAAACATTCGCCGAAGGCGTGGGCGGTGCGATGCCGGCAGTCTGAGAACCTAGCCCTAACCGCTGAAGCGTTTTCGCATCCAGTTTCCCTGAGGGGTTCAAGCCGTGTCCGGCTTGAAACTTCTTCACGGCGCCGACGGTGGAGTCATCCCACTTCCCGTTCGGCGAGCCGGAAAAAGATCCGTCCTTTGCCAGGGCCTGTTGAATTTCCGCCACGCGTCCTGCAGTGGGAGCCTTTTGCCCTTTGTCGCGCCGCGCGGGCGTTCTCTTAGCCGTCTTAGTCTTGCGTGAGCTCGCTGCCGCTTGAGGAGTTTTTTTTCTGGAAGCCGCCCCGGACTGAGCTTGAGTCCTAGCTTGTCCATGCGATGAAGCGGCCGACACACCCAACAGACCCACGAGTAAGGACAGGATCACCAGGTGCGCCGGCTTCAATAGTCGCTTCATAGTTTACTCAGTGCTTATCGCTTATCTTCCGCCGGTATCACACCGGGAAGAAATACCGTCAAGACGCGGTCAGTATCCTGGTGACGCAGCACCTTAAAGACCACGTTATCGCCGGCTTTCAATTTACCCACCGCATCGCGGTAGTCCGACAAGGACGCAACGGGTTGGCGGTTAACTTCGGCAATGACGTCTCCGCGCCCAAAGCCAATGTCTTCCGCAAAGCTTGCGGGATCCACATCGGTAACCACCACGCCTTTTTGCGTGTCCAGGCCAAAGCGGTGCGCGCGGTCAGGGGTCAGTTCCTGTACATGCAAACCGAACTCCGAGGGCGCAGCTTCGCCTCCGCGCTGGTCGCCCATCCGCCCCGCTGTATTCGGAAATACCCTCGTGCGGTCTTCAACGGTTGCAGTAGCTTCCTTTTGCGAGCGGTCGCGGAAATACGTCAGCTTCACCTTGCTGCCAATGGGAGCCAGTGAAATGGGGTTGACCAAATCGTTGCCCGACTTCACAGGAGTCCCGTTCACGCTGGTGATGACGTCGCCACCCTTCAAACCCGCCTTTTCCGCAGGGCTGCCCGGCTCAACGCCTTCAATCACCACGCCGTAAGGAGCGCCCAGAGCCTTCAAAGTAATTGCGTTGGTCCCCAGGTCTTCCTGGAAGCTGACGCCGATGGATCCGCGCGTCACCCGTCCCTGCGCGATAATCTGGTTGTAAACGTTAATGGCCGTGGAGGAGGGCAATGCAAATCCGACGCCTTCGTAGCCTCGACTGCCGGTGATGATCGCGGTGTTGATTCCGATCACGTCACCGCCCAGGCTGACCAGCGGTCCGCCAGAGTTTCCGGGGTTAATAGCAGCGTCGGTCTGCAGGAAGCGCTGGAACTGACGGCCCACGCCGCCGCGGTCTTTAGCGCTGATAATTCCCGCCGTAACCGTGGCCTGCAGTCCAAAGGGGCTGCCGATCGCCAACACCCAGTCTCCCACCTGCACGCCGTCGGAATTTCCCAGCCGCGCCGTCGGCAATTCCTTGCCGGCGTCAATCTTCAGCACCGCCAGGTCGGTGTCTTCGTCAACGCCCACAACCTTGGCCGTGTAGCGCGCCGTCTCGCCATGCATCTGTACCTGAATCTTGGTGGCCTGATCCACAACGTGATTGTTCGTGAGGATGTAGCCGCGCTTGTCCACGATTACGCCGGAGCCCAGACTGCGCTCAGCCTGCGCCGGTCCGTCTTTCTGTCCATCAAAAAATTTGTCGAAAAAATCCTGCATTGGATCGTCTGGATCGTCGGGCTGCGCGCGCTTCCGCTTGGTCGTTGGTGAACGGCGCTCCATCACCTGGGTGGTAGCAATGTTCACTACCGCAGGCTCTACGCGATTGACAATACCGGAAAATGAGTTTGAAGCCGGAATCGGGTCCGGTATGGCCAGCGGGGTCGCATCTGTCTTAGCGAACGCCGTACCCTTCACCGCCGACACTCGTCCGGAGACTACCGAACCAATCAGTATTCCCACCACCAATGTCAGCGCCACAAAAAAAGCCGCCATAATCTTGCGGCGGCGCGCCCAATGAAACAGTTCTTTTACTTGCTCGCCCATCTGAAGCTCCTGTTTTGCCGGCGGGCGCGCTCGACACGCACTCATCCGCGAGCACATAAAGTATATAACACCACAAATCTGGCCCGGTTGCTGCGGACAAGCTCTTGCGCTGGGAACAACACTGTCCGGAAGGACGGGTGTCCAATTCGCTCAGTTCGCCGCTTGCATGTTGCCTACCAGTTGTTTGACGCAGTCTGCGGCTATTCTGTTGTAATTGTTTTATATTAGCTCTATCTGAATGTCATCTCCACAACTGCTCAGAAGCTTTCCGACTTGACATCCTTGGCCGTAAGGCGCATAAAAAGAACAGCCGGAAGTGGCGGCGCACGTGGCGATTTAGGGCAACTTGCTCCACGTAAAAAACTGCTAAAGCGCTTTTAGAGCATCCCAGATAGATTTTCTGAGACCCTCCGAGCACTTTGGCACGGAGGGCTTTTTCATTTTATCCTCCTGCTGCGCCCCATACTATGCGGTTCTTCCGCGCCGAAAACTCGATCAAGGGGTACGGACATGTCTGACTTTTACGAATTGCGCTGTCGAGAGTGTGGAAAAAACTGGGGCAACGAACCCCGTTCGTTCTGCGAAGAGTGTTTTTCCTCCCTCGAGGTTGTCTACGATTACGATTCCCTCAAGAAAACTGCTCGCCGCGAAAATCTTGCCGGCCGCGACTTTAATATGTGGCGTTATCGCGAACTCCTTCCGCTTCCCGCGAACTACACCGGTCCGAACGCCGTGGGCGGCACTCCACTGGTGGCTTCGCGCAAATTGGGTCGCGAATGGGGTCTCAAGAATCTTTATTTCAAGAATGACGCGGTGTGCTTCCCTTCCTTATCCTTCAAGGATCGCGTCGTCGCCACCGCTCTCGCCGCCGCGCGCCGTTTTGGATTTGAGACCGTGGGCTGCTCGTCCACTGGAAATCTGGCCAACGCGGTGGCTGCGCAAGCCGCGCAACAGGGTTTCGATGCCTGCGTTTTCATTCCCGCGGACCTCGAGCCAGCAAAAGTCTTGAATACCGCGGTCTACGGCGCCCGCATCGTCCGCATCGACGGCAATTACGATCACGTCAATCGCCTGTGCGCGCAGATTGCTGACCGTTTCAAGTGGGGCCTGGTGAATGTGAATCTGCGTCCCTACTACGCGGAAGGCTCGAAGACCCACGGTTACGAAATCGCCGAGCAACTCGGCTGGAACCTTCCCGACAACGTAGTGGTTCCCATGGCCGGCGGCTCGTTGATCACCAAAATCGCCAAGGCGTTTCGTGAACTGGTCACTCTGGGTTGGGTGGAAGCGCGCCCAGTACGGTTCTTTGGCGCGCAAGCAACTGGTTGCTCGCCGATTTCAGATGGCGTGAAGCGCAATCTGTCACGCTTCGAACCGCAAAAACCAAAAACCATTGCGCGTTCGCTCGCCATCGGCAATCCGGCTGACGGCCCTTACGCCATCAAGCAAATCCGCGAATCCGGCGGCTGGGCCGAGGACGTTTCCGATCCGGAAATTGTCCAAGCCATCAAGTTGCTTGCCGAGACTGAAGGGATCTTCGCGGAAACCGCCGGCGGTGTAACCACGGGAGTGACAAAAAAACTAATCGACCAGGGTCGCATCGCCTCAAGCGAAACTACCGTCGTATGCATAACCGGTAATGGACTGAAAACCACGGACGCCATCGTGGACGAATTTCCGCTCAGCGAACCTATCGCGCCACGACTCGAAGCTTTCGAGGCCCTGATGGACGCGCAGTTTGCCGCCAAAAGCCACGTGCTGGCGGGCCAGAGGGTTTAGTCTCAGAGTGTCGCACTCGTCGTTTTTATGAGTGGGGATGATGCGCTCCACGGAGCGCTAAACGATACATTCGCCACTAGAGTTCAGAATCTGGTTACTTAAAGTTAGAATGAGGAGTTTTCCAAATGCCCGTAATCATCGAAATTCCTACTGCCTTCCGCCGTTTCACGGACGGCCAGCCCAAAATCGACTGTTGCGCCATCACCGTCGCGGAGGCCCTGAATCAATTGACCGCCAAGTTCCCCGATCTCGGCCGCCACGTGCGAGACGATCAAGGCCAGATTCGCCAATTTCTCAACATCTATTTGAACGATGAAGACATCCGCTTCCTCGGTGGCGAATCTTGCGCCATCAAGGACGGCGACCGCGTCCTGTTGGTGCCCTCCATCGCCGGCGGCTCTCCCTCTCGCTAACAGAATCATCCGATTGACGAATCCTCCGCCATCTGAAAAACTTCAGGTGAATCCGATGCCATACTTCGCACTTTTTTATGACGTAGTGGATGACTTCGTGGCCCGCCGCGACCCTTTTCGCAGCGAACACCTCCGCTTGGCCGCCGAGTCGCACCATCGCGGAGAAATTGTTCTCGCCGGCGCGCTGGCCGAACCGTCTGCGGCCCTGCTCATCTTTCACTCCGCCGACAAATCGGCCGCCGAAAGCTTCGCGCGCAACGATCCCTATGTTGTGAATGGTCTGGTAAAAAAGTGGACCGTGCGCCCATGGAATGTCGTAGTGGGCCAAGGCCCTGCCGCTGAAGCAATTTCCTCATCCGGCGGCCGTTTACAATGATCGCTCGAGTATGGGCCAGCCGCGTCGCCACGTCGAACCTCAAGACCTACCTCAAACATTTTGCGAAAAATGTGCTTCCGGACCTCAAGCGTTACGACGGGTTCGCCTCCGCGCTGGTATTGACTCGCGACCTCGAAGGCGAGACAGAAGTGGTTGTGAACACTTTCTGGAAAAATCTGTCTTCCATACAGGCCTTCGCCGGAAAAGACAGCGAAGCCGCGGTCGTCGTCCCGGAAGCCGCCGCACTCCTGACCAGCTACGACAAACGCGTGAAGCACTACGTCGTGGACGTCGCCGACAGCTCTGAATCCATCTCTCTTTTCGCCGGCCGCGACTAGCCCCCAGGCGTTTCCCACTTACCCGACTCCGCCGAACGGAAAATCGCATCAATCACTTCCATATTGGCGATGGCGTCTTCCAATGGCACCGGCACCTTGCCATCTTCGCGAATTGCCTTTGAAAACTCATCGCCCTGGATCGTGTATTGATCACACGCCGGAATCGTCTCGGTTTTTACAGCGCCGCCTGCCAGATCGCTGCCGTCATCGATAAAAATCCGCGTGGGCTCCGTCACCGGCGAATTAAATGGGATCTGTATCTCGATACGCCCCTCCGTACCCAGAAATTGCATGCGCTGGTACGGCACAATTTGCGTGCCGCACGTGAAGATCGCTTGGCCGCCGCTGAATTCCATCATTCCCGAGGTTAGTCGGTCCGTGCCGAACGCTGGATCCCGCTCCAGTACGCCGCTCACGCGCGAAGGTTCGCCCTCAAACATGAACCGCGACATGGCAATGGGGTAGCAGCCAATGTCCAGCAATCCCCCGCCGCCCCACTCCGGCTTGCTGCGCACATTTTGCGGATCCACATTGAAGTAACTGAACGCCCCCATAATCGCTTTCAACTGCCCGATGCGCCCCTCGCGAATCAATTCTCGGGTCCTCAGCCATTGCGGATGGGTCTTCACCATGAACGCTTCGCCGATTTTTACGTCGTTGGCGTTTCGCGCGGCGAGTAGCGCTCGGGCTTCCGCCGCATTCAAAGCGATGGGCTTTTCGCACAACACGTGTTTCCCGGCTTCAGCGGCTTTGATGGACCAAGGCACGTGCAGATGATTGGGCAGCGGATTGTAAACGGCCTCAATCTCCGGATCGGCCAGCATCTCTTCATACGAACCGTAGGTCTTGCCAATTTCCAGCTTCCCAGCTGCGGCCTGCGCCTTCGCGATATCCCGCGATGCAATCGCGGACACCTCACTCCACGCTCCTTTCTGCATCCCCGGGATTACTTTGCGCACCGCGATGGACGCCGCGCCCAGCACTCCCCACTTCACTTTTTTTCTTTCAGTCATGGTTCGCCGTCACTTTCCGCCATTCAGTTCGCGCGCACATAGTAAATCACTCCCGCGTGATCATCCGACAACAGAAACGATCTCTCGTCCACTTTGAATACGTCGCACGGACGGCCGTTCACCGCCTCGCCGTCCTCGAATCCCGTGATAAAATCCTGTATCCCCCCATACTGATCCACGCGCACGACGCGATGCCCACGAGCTAACTTGGTGCTGCTCGGCCCGTGTAGCGCCACCAGGAAGTGTTTTTGCAGTAAGGGCGCCGAAAAAGTGTCGCCGAAATATTCCAGGCCTAGCGGCGAACTGTGCGCTGCAAAATACGCGAATGCTTTTGGCGATTTCTCGCAGCGTGCTCGCGGTTCCGTCGTTCGAAACTTCGTATCCTCTTCCGCAATTCCCGCCGAGTAGTAGCAATACGGCCATCCATAATCGAGGACCGTAGTGCCATGCAACATCTCCGGCGTCAGCACCAACATGGGATCGTCTGGCCGGTCTTCTCCCAGATGATCCGCCCCCATGTTCGTCAGATAAAGTGTCTCGCCGGCAAAACGCATCCCCACTGCGTTTCGCAAACCCTTCGCGACGATACGCTGGTTCTTTCCGTCGGGATCCATCACCGAAAGAGTCGCGCGTATTTCTTCCTTCTCTTCACACGCGTTACAACTGCTGCCCACCGTGACGTACAGTAAATCTTTATAGCGGCCTTGGCCGAACGCGATTGTCCGCGTCAAATGCCAGCCTCCGTATTTGTAGCTCAAACCATACGCAGGGTAGGTCGCTAGCACCTCAGCCTCGGACGACGGTTTGGTTTCTCCCGGCACAAATCTGTAGCGCACCAGTCGGTCCGTCAGTGCCAGATAAAACCAGTTTTGCCTTTTTGCATCTCGATAAAAAGCAATGCTGTTGGGATTGCGCAGTCCGGTGAGGTACGGAATCACACGCGCGAACCTGCCCTTATGTTCGTCAAATTTATCGAGGATGTACACCGCGCCTTTGGAGTTATCAGACAAGTCGTGCATGGCTGTCACAAATATTCGCCCGTCCGGCGCTTTAGCCATGAAGCGCACGCGCTTCAGGCCCTCCGCCGCAGGCGTGATCGAAAAGTTCTCGGGCAAGCGAAGGCGAAACGGAATTTTACCCTTCAGGTGTATTGAGTGCGATTCGAGCGGGCTTTCCGGAGAGTACTGGCGCGCCTCAGCGCACTGTCCGGCAAACATCGCTGCACAGCCCACAAACACAATTACCAAGGCCCAACGCCGAATCCTCCGGCCTCGATATATTGTGCTGCTCCTTTTAATTTCGCCTGGGGAGTTCAAGCCGTAGAGTTTAAAGCATCGCCGAACCGCTAGTCTTTTTTTGAGCGGTTCGCTTCGTCCTTGACGCGCTTCATGTGCCGCGAAAGCACCAGGTCCGCGACCTTGGGCGTAAAGAAAGTGTGATTCGCGCACAGCGCTTCGACGGCCGCAACCAGATCGCGGGCCGCGTCGCTCTTCAATACATAGCCTTTGGCGCCAGAGTCCAATACATCCGAAATAACCTGCGTGGAATCGTGAGCTGACAGCAGCAATATTTTGGTTCTGGGCCCCTGCGCTAAAATCTTCTTCGCAGCTTCCAGCCCATTCAATTTCGGCATCGCTATATCCAGCAATGCAACGTCAGGCTGCAGCGAAAGCACTACTTCAACCGCTTCTTCTCCGTCGGTCGCCTCACCCACCACCGACCAGTTGGCCTGCCGTTCCAGCAGGGTGCGCAGGCCCACACGCATGATTTCGTGATCATCCGCCAAAACGAGTCGAACCGGTATCATTCTGTCTCCTCAGTCGATCCCGGACGTATGCAAACGCAGAGAACTTTACTATCACGAACAATCCGGGACAGGCTATAAGGCATTCGCTTGACCCCATGGTGCCCAAAAATTCGTCCGCGCTCTTTAGTACCCGGGTACTGTAGACGAGAAATTCCCCGCAGCCCACAGTCATGGCTGGAGTGAATATTCCGTTATGCCTGAGCCAAAATCCCGCAATGCTCTGAAGCCCTTCTGCCCCGTTCATCACTGGCGCATGGCTTATGACTCGACCACCGGAAAGGCCTGGAACAGCGCTGAAGTTTTTTATCGTTGCAGTTTTGAAACATGCACGATGCGCTTTTCAGTGGCGGCCGGCTATTACGATTCCAATAATCCCTCCGGCGGCCAGGTTTTACTCGCTCACCTGGAAACCCTAGCTTGCCAGAAAGATCGCGATCATCATCCCTGCATCGTGAGTTACGCCAAAGAATCTATGGGAAGCCAGACGGAAGAATGGCGCCAGTGGCGATGTTTCACCGACAACTGCAGCTTTACCGTGACGCAGAAACTCTCGCAGGACCAGACTCGTTCTCAGGAAGAGTCCTTGCGGACACCCTATGCTGCTCGCGAATCCGAGAGCACACCGTCTCGCGCAATATCAGCGCTCTTTAGCCCGCCGCTAGCCACATAACTTGGCGGAAGGATCTTACTCCGATTTGTGCCGGTGCGTAGCAGGCTTGCCTCGGCGCTCCCGGAAGAAATACACGATCGCGCCCAGACACAATCGAAAAGAAAATAATCGCCGTCGCGTACGCGGCAAACGCTCCGCTCCAGTCCACATGCGCCGCGGGAACCTGCGCGAAAGTTTTCGACCAAACCGGAGCGTAGCCGATGGTCTGGTGGGTGTTCGGAGCGTTCAGCTCCGGCTGGGTCCACGGCGCATAAAAACACAAAATCGCCAAGCCAACGATCATCAATCCAAAAGTCACGTGGTAGAAGCGGTTCATGGGCAGCAGTATCACATCATACTCGGCCTTTATGGGAACCGTTGACCAGCCCCTCGCCGGCCGCTCTAAAGCTGCACAGCAGCTATTAAGTAAAACCGCGCGGTGCTAAAATCGCTGGAAGTCATCATGCCACCTAAAACTCTCTACCAAAAAATTTGGGATTCCCATCTGGTTCGGGAAGAAGCCGGCCAGCCCTCGATTATTTACATCGATCGCCATTTGATTCACGAGGGCACTTCGCCGCAGGCGTTTGCCGGGCCTACGCGCCGAGGGCCGCAAAGTTCGCCGCCCCGATCTGACTTTCGCGGTAATGGACCATTCCGTTTCCACCACCGACCGCACTTTGCCGATTCTGGACCAGGACGCCAAGCTGCAATTCGATGCCCTGGAGAAAAATTGCCGCGAAACCGGCGTGCGCCTGTTCGACATGCACAGCAAAAATCAGGGCATCGTGCACATCATCGGCCCGGAGCTGGGCATCACCCAGCCCGGCCAGACTATTGTCTGCGGCGACAGCCACACTTCCACCCACGGCGCGTTCGGCACGCTGGCTTTCGGCATCGGCACCAGCGAAGTGGAACACGTGCTCGCCACCCAGTGCCTGGTGCAATCGCGTTCCAAGACTATGAACATCGTCGTCAATGGCAAGCGTCCTCACGGCGTCACCGCCAAAGACCTCATTCTCGCCATCATCGGAAAAATCGGCATCGGCGGAGGCACCGCGCACGTGGCCGAATACAGCGGCCAGGCCATTCGCGATCTTTCCATGGACGGCCGCATGACCGTCTGCAACATGACCATCGAAGGCGGCGCCCGCGCGGGAATGATCGCCCCCGACGACACCACATTCGCCTATCTTGAAGGTCGCCCCTTCGTTCCGCGCGGCAAAGAATTTGACGAAGCCGTCGCTCGCTGGAAACAACTTCCCAGCGATGATGGCGCGAAGTTTGACGTCACCATAGAACTGCAAGCTGAAAAAATCGCGCCGCAAGTTACCTGGGGCACAAATCCAGGCATGGTCACGGGAGTCACCGACCGCGTGCCCGACCCCGGCTCCTTCAGCGACCTCAACGATCAGAAAGCCACCGAGCGCGCTCTCGTCTACATGGGTCTGAAAGCCGGCACGCCTATCGTGGACATACCGGTGGACCGCGTGTTCATAGGTTCCTGCACCAATTCACGCATTGACGATCTGCGTGCCGCCGCGCGTTACGTCGCCGGCAAGCACGTAGCGCGCAACATCAAGCAGGCCCTGATTGTTCCCGGCTCGCGCGGCATCAAAGCGCAAGCCGAAAAAGAAGGCCTCAACAAAATTTTTACCGAGGCAGGATTCGAATGGCGCGATGCCGGCTGCAGCATGTGCATCGGCATGAATGCCGACGTCCTCCCGCCCGCACGAGCGCTCCGCCAGCACCTCCAATCGAAATTTCGAAGGCCGCCAGGGCAAAGACAGTCGCACCCACCTGGTCAGCCCGGTCATGGCCGCCGCCGCCGCGATCGCCGGCCACTTCGTAGATGTCCGCGATTTCGCCGTTGAATCCGTGGAGTAAGAGGGTCCCAACTTGGCTATCATTCCTGCGGTACTCATGACGACCATGTCTATCGATGTAGCAGGCTTGATATTTCTGGAAATGCGTCACACCGATCGATTTGGAAAAGACAGGGGCCCGATTTCGATGCGCTTAAGAAATGTTCTTTGGTGGGTTGGCCTGATTGAGGGCGCGGCGTTGACGCTTTGGGAAACACAACACGGGAATACCTCGTTCTATGAGTAGGTGCCGGCTCCGGATGCCCCATACGCCCGTTCTGCGTGTGGGGACTTTGCTAATGTGGTGCGAGTCTTAAGTTCTTAGAAGTGGACACGGAAGGGACAAATGAAGGCATTCATCACACATAGCGGGCTCGTCGCACCACTCGACCGCGTCAACGTAGACACTGATCAGATGGTGCCCAAGCAATTCCTGAAAGCGCTAACGCGCCAAGGCTTCGGACGCATTCTGTTCTACGACTGGCGATATCTGCCCGGCGAAAAACCCAACCCCGACTTCGTGCTGAACTTACCCCGCTATCAAGGCGCTTCGGTGTTGCTGGCACGCGCCAATTTCGGCTGCGGCTCCAGCCGCGAACACGCTCCCTGGGCCATCGGCGATTACGGCTTTCGCGTGATTCTCGCGCCAAGCTATGCCGACATCTTCTACAACAACTGTTTCAAAAACGGCATCCTCCCCGCCGAGCTCACCGAACAGCAAATCGAGGAACTCTTCAAGCGCGCCGAAAAAGAAGAAGGCTACTCGCTCTCCGTTGATCTCCCAAACCAAACCGTCAGCGACAATCACGGCCTGGTCTATCAATTCGAGATCGCGCCGTCGCGAAAAGAAGTGCTGCTCCAGGGTCTCGACGACATCGGCACCACGCTCAAGCACGAGCCCGACATCACCGCCTACGAAAAAACGCACGCCTCCACCGCCACCATGTTCGAGCCGGTGGACGTAAAAAACTATTCCCAAGCAAACAGTTAGGTTTGTCGCAAATTCACTAACGCGAAGAGTGCCCATCCCCGGGTTTTTCGATAGTGGGATTCGTGCAGCGAAATACCCAGACGTGAAGTTGCTAAGAATCATGTTCGCGAAATACAGAATGAAATAATGTCGCAGCGTCCAGCTAACCAACGAAGCGCGTCTCGCTCGTTCTTCTCGTCCTAAAAGTTAGCCAACCAAATTAACTTCACCCATAGGCTCCGGCGATTCCGGCGCCGCCGGCCCCAGCAGTTCGGCAATCAAAATTCCGGCCAGCACCAATACCGCACCAACCATCGACCGCCCATTGAATCGCTCACCAATCACCAGGTAGGAAGTGATCACCGCGAACACCGGCTCCAAAGTAAAAATGATCGCCGCATGGCTCGGTGAAGTGTATTGCTGCGCCCATAACTGCACCGAAAAAGCGATGGCGGTAGCAAACACCGCGCAAACTAGAATGGCCGCAGCCAGCTGCCATCCGGCATCAAACCGCGCCGACTGCCACGAGGTGACCGAAGCAGCAGCGGTGGCTGCCCACGCCAGCACCGCGCACGCCCCCACTTGCATCACGCTCAACGCCGCCACCGAATGCCGCCGGGTATAGTCGCCGACTAGAATAATATGCACCGCGTACAATCCCGCCGCGCCCAGCGTCAGCAGATCTCCGTGATTCAATCGCGAAAATCCTTCCGCCGGAACGGTGAGCAGAAAAAGTCCGGCGACCGCCGCAAACGTGCCGAAATAAATCCAGGCGGTCAGCCGCCGCTTCCAAAAAATCGCCAGCAGCAACGGCACCAGCACCACGCTCGACCCGGTGACAAATCCCGATTTTGCCGGTGTGGTGTATTGCAATCCCGCGGTCTGAAACGCGTATCCGCCAAACATAAATAAACCCAGCGCCGCCCCCGCGAGCAATTCGTCTTTCTTAAGATTTTTCAAGCCCGCCGGCCGGAACAGCGCCATCAGCAATGCCGCCAATGAAAAACGCGCCGCCAAAAACAGAAACACCGAAATGTGATCTAAAGCGTTGCGCACCACCACAAACGTCACGCCCCACAGCAAAGAACAAATCGCCAGGGCGATATCAGCGCGCGTCCTGCGTTGCATCACCAATGCTCTCCGGCAAAGCGTCAATAGCTCAAAGTGAATTTAGGAATGATAGCGCCCGGACGGCGCAGCTAAATAAAATAACGAGGAATCAACGACGAAAAGGGGCCCGCCTGCTGCTTTCGTGAGGGCGGGATCGTGACGTCAAGCCACAAAAACTCATCAAACCGTGCTTCGTCAATTGCTACCGTTGATCAACCGGCCTGAGCCAGCCGTTACGGCGGCGACGATATTGAACCTTCAGCGCGCTTTTTCCGAAACGATTCCAGCAACGTCCAGCAGAATCAGCAACGCGCGTTTCAATCCCATCTCACGCCCGGCCGGGTCATACCATTCCTGCAACGAATGGGCCCCGCCGCCATTGCCGCCAGCGCCGATCGCAATCGCGTCTATACCCATCGAAAGAGGAATATTCGCATCCGTCGAAGACCGCTCCAGCCGCGAGTGATTGCCCACGAACTCATCCGCGCCGCGCAACGCCGCCAGCAGCGGCGAACCCACAGCCAGCTCCCCACCGGGCCGGCTACCCAGCAACTCAACCTTCCACTCCAGTCGTCCCTTAGAACGGTCGCGCGCCGATTCCATCTCGTCGCGCACACCGGCAGCCACGCAATCTCGCAAGCGCGGCTTCCAACCGCGCCAACTCGTCTTCGCTCTCCGAGCGAACATCCACCTTCAATCGCGCTTCGTGAGGAATGGAATTTACCGACGTGCCGCCTTCGATTTGCCCCAGATTAAATGTCGTGCGCGGCGCGGCGGGAACTTTGGTATTGATGAAGCGCACCGAGGCGCGCACCAACGCATTAATCGGATTAACCATCCCAAAATCCGACCAACTGTGGCCGCCCGGACCAGTGATGGCCACTTCCAGCCGCCGGGAAGCCAGCGCCTTGACGGTCACATGGTCCGTGCCGGAACCATCCAGAACAATCACGCCTTTCAGATTTGCGCGGTATGCATCCACCAGCGCGCGCATGCCGCGCAAATTTCCTTCGCCCTCTTCGCCCACGTCCGCGGCGAACAATATTGTCCGGCGGGGTTTTATCTTGGCCGCCTGCATCGCCCGCGCCAGCGCTACCAGCGCCGCCAACCCTGTTCCATTGTCGGAAATTCCCGGCACCGCTCATGCGCGTACCTTCACGCCGCACTTTGACGTCTGTGCCGGCCGGAAAAACCGTATCCAGGTGCGCCGCCACCAGAATGATTTCCTTTTCATTCGCGCCGCGCAATTCGCCAATCACGTTGCCAATTTTGTCGCGGTGAACTGCGAGGCCGGCTGAGGCCAATAGCGGTTCCACAGCCGCCGCGCGTTGTTCCTCCTGGAAAGAAGGCGCAGGAATTTCCGCCAGCCTGGCCTGCATTTCATTGATCGAAGAAATATTCGGCTCGAACCAGTCCATCGCCGCGCGCGCCTGCGGGTTGTACGCAATCTCGGAAGCGCCAGCCTGTCGAGGAGTTTGAGCGGCGAGTGACGAGCGCAGCGGCATGCTTAGCAGAATAACCCAAACGCTAAAGTGTTTCATCGTGCGCTTTTTCGCTGCGCTGTCAGTTCCCTGCTGATTTTTCGCACAGTGACAGAATTTCCGCGTCGGTCAACACGCGCGCAGACTTTTTCGCAGCTTCCAGAATACGGTTTGCCAGTTGCTTCGTCGCCACCCCGGCCGCGTTTCTCCAGCCAGTAAATCACGTTGGATTTTCCGCTCATCGGACCGATCTCGATAATCTGGTCCAGGCCGAAAAGATGCGCAGGCACGCCGCTGTATACCGCGTTGACCAGTTCCGTGTCGCCTTTGCGAAATGCTTTGATGATCGCCGCCGCATGCACGCCCGTCGCGGTGCGGAACGCGTCGCGGCCCAGCACCGGATAATTGACGGGAATCTCGGTATGCGTCGCCGTGGCTACCCGCTCGCAATACTCTTTCAAGCGCGAAAGATCCTGATGGATCAATCCCATCAATCGCAAATTCACCAGCATCAATTCCATTGCGGTATTACCCACGCGTTCGCCCAGCGAATTCGCCGCCGCATGCACCTGCTGCGCGCCACCCGCAATCGCCGCCAGCGAATTGGCCACCGCCAGCCCGCGATCGTTGTGGCCGTGCCAGTCCACGCGAATATTTTCGCCCGACGGGCTTCACCACTTCTTCAACGGCAAATTTCACCAGGTTGTAAGCGCCGCTGGGCGTGGCGTGTCCCACCGTGTCGCACAACACGATGGCGCGCGCGCCGTTGCGAATCGCGCAGCTGTACAGCCGCTTCACCGTATCCGCGTCCGTGCGAATGGTGTCTTCCGTCACGTACATGGACGGCAGCCCGTGTTCCACCGCGAAGCGCACCGCTTTCTCGGTGGTGCGCTCCAGATGATCCACGGTCCAGTCTTCCACCAGTCGCCGTATGGGGCTTGATCCCAGAAAAGTCGCGGCTTCCAGCGCGATCCCCACCCGCTGCGAAATTTCCACGATGGGCAAAATGTCCGCCTCCACCGTTCGCGCCGCGCAGTTCGGCTTGATCTTCATCCGGTTCGTCGCAATTTCACGCGCCAGCGCTTCAGTATCGGCGGCGGCCCGCGGACCGGCCCCCGGCAGGCCGATGTTCACGGAATCGATGCCCAGCGATTCCATCAGGTGCAATATTTCAATTTTTTCTTCAATGCTGGGGTCAACAACGGAAGGATTCTGCAGCCCGTCGCGCAAAGTCTCATCATTCAACAAAACACGCGTGCCCGGCGCAATCGCCGGCGCCGCCGCCAGATTCCAGTCGTAAATCAATTCCTCGTTCATCGCTTCAACTCTACCCGATTTCCGCGCCCTCAGGACCGGATGCGAAACGATTCCTCGTGAACGACTTCCACCATCACCAATCCTTGCGCGGGAACCGTCGGCCCCGACTTCGACCGGTCCTTCAACTCAAAAAGCCGCTCGATATCCTCCGGCACCAGCTTTCCGCGGCCAATATCCAGCAGCGTGCCCACCATCTTTCGCACCATGTACCGCAAAAACGATCGCCCGCTCACGGTAAAAATTAACTCTTCATCATCCGCGCTGCGCGCCAGCTCGGAAGAAAAAATCTCCCGCTCGGTAGACCGCTCCTGATCATCGTCCTCCGACCCCGTCGACGCCGCGAACGACGCGAAATCATGCACGCCCACAAAATGCCGCGCAGCATCGCGCATAGCATCTTCATTCAGGGGAAACGGATAGTGCAGCACGTACCGCCAGATCATGGGCGGCACAACTTTGCCGCGATAAATCCGATAACGGTAGGTCTTTCCGCGCGCCGACCATCGCGCGTGAAACGTCGGTCCTACTTCCTCAGCGCCAACAATTCGAATCGCCGGCGGCAGCAACGCATTCAACGCGCGTTGAAATTCGTTGCGCCCCCAGCGGCGACAATGTTTTAAAACTCGCAACCTGCCCCAGCGCATGAACACCCGCGTCCGTGCGCCCCGCGCCATACACCGCGACGCGCTCCTGCGTCAGCCTGCTCAGCACCTTGGAAATTTCGCCTTGAATAGTCGGCTTGTTGGTCTGCACCTGCCAGCCGTGGAAGTCCGTGCCGTCATACGCGATGGTCAGCTTAAAGTAGCGCATGAGGAGTTAGCCGGTGGAAAGTTGTAGTACAGTGCAGTATATTTTCAGTGACCCGCGGTGGTGCGGGCACTCGCGCCGCTGCTCGTCCGCGCGGTACGCGCAAATCTGCTGCCAGGTTTTACCGCCACGCTTCCCGTCCGGCACAGCGGACAATCCTGTCGCCACGTAACTCGGAATAGACAGGTCCAGCAGCGCCTGCGCCGGAACGCCCAGATCAATCTTGCCGCCACTACGGTCAATCAGCGCGCCCGCAGCCACCACCCGGCCTCCGCATTCTTCCACCACGCGAATGGCTTCGCGCGAAGACCCGCCCGTGGTCCACACATCTTCGATCAGCAGCACGCGCTGCGCGGCCTGCAGCGTGAACCCGCGCCGCATGGTCATCACGCCGGTTCGCGTCGCGCTCCACAAAAATTGCCGGCACGCCCGCGTCTCTCCGGTTCGCCGCTGGAGATTTTGCGCTCCGGCAGCGCCCGCGCCACTTCCTGCCCGATGATCAACCCGCCCATCGCTGGCGAAACCACCGCTTCGATCTCCGGCCGCCTCAAACAACTCCGCCAGGTTCCGCCCTAATTTCTCCGCAAATCTGGGATATTGCAGCACCAGCGCGCACTGCACGTACATCGCGCTGTGCAGCCCGCTGGACAACTCAAAATGCCCGTGCCGGATGGCCCCCGCACTTTCGAACATCGCCAGCAACTCTTCGCGTTTCAGCATCGTTGGGCTAACCGCAATTCATCTTAACCGTCGAATCGTCAGCAGCCTAGCTGCCGCTCTTCGCGTTGTCAAGGATACGCGCCCCTGCTAGACTTCTTTTCGTTCGCGACAGCGTCGAATCAACCAGCGTCGGCAGGCACCTTTCGGGGTGCATTTTTTTTGAATCGGCTGAAACAAATACAGTGCCGCTAACGTTTTACAAGTGAGTCCAATTTTTCCAATCGTCCCTGACGGGACAATCTTCTGAGGGGTAAGGAATAACATGAGCTTGAAGCGGGCGACCGCGCAGCGGTCTTTTGTTGGAGTGTTCACTAAAGCGGCGGCAGAGCTCGCGCGGCCGTTCGTCGCTGCCTGCCTGGCGGCGGTGATCGCCGGTGGGAATGCCAGCCCGGCCTTTGCGCAAAATCCCGCGCCCGCCCGCACAGGATCAGTCGCAGCAGCCGCCTCCTCAGGCCGGCACGCCAGGCAACGTTCCCCCCGCATCCCAAGCCGGTCCGGAAGCCGCAGCCGGAACCGCACCCGCCCCGGCGCCGCCCATTCCAGTTTCATTAGGACTCTCCAAGCACAGTTTCGTGAATGGCCCGCGCGCCTTTCCAACTTTGATCGCACCGTATAAACCGATTCACGTGGACGAGCCCAATCTGGTCAACTCTCCCCGCATTGACCAGCTCATTCACGACGGCAAGCTCGAAATCACTTTGCAGGATGCCGTAGAACTGGCGCTCGAAAATAGCCTCGACATCGCCGTCGCTCGCTACACCCCCTGGATCGCCGACACTGACATCCTGAGGGCCAAGGCCGGTGGTCGCGGTCTCGGCACCACGGGCGCCGATTTCGGTTCTTCGCAAGCCAACATCACCCCCACCAATCCACAGGTTTCCTACGATCCCATCATCACTGCGACCGCTTCGATAGATTCGCGCACCACCGCGGTAAACAATCCCTTTCTTGTCCGGTACTGGTGTGGGCAGTACCAACACTCTGACTGGCTTGCATTCGCACGCCACCGTTTTTAACGTTGCTTACAACCAGAGCTTTTCACCCGGCACTACGGTCAGCGTTGGCTGGGACAATACTCGCTCTTCTTCCGGATCGGCCGCCAATTTTTTTAATCCCAGCGTGCAATCCGGGCTGTTCGCTGGTTTCAGCCAGCAATTACTGAATGGCTTTGGTACTTACGTCGGCCGCCGCAACATCATGATTTCCAAGAACAATCGCAAGATCGCTGACCTCGTTTTCATGAACCAGGCCATCACCACGGTGACCAACACCATCAACGCCTATTGGGAGCTTGTCTATGCGCGCGAGGCCGTAAAAGTTCAGCAGCAGGCCGTCGCCGTGTCCGACAAACTTTTTAACGACAATAAAAAACAATTGGAAATCGGAACCATGGCTCCGCTGGACGTTACGCGCGCTGAATCCGAAGTTGCCAGTGACCGCCAAAACCTCATCGTGGCACAGACTACCAAGTTGCAAGACGAGCAGATTCTCAAGAACGCCATGACCAAGAATCCTCTCGCACCGAATCTGATTAACGTTGAAATTATTCCCACCGACCTGCCCGCGCCCGTCGAAGCCATTGAAAATTCCACGTTTGAAGCCGCCATTCAGGAAGCATTTAACAAACGCCCTGACCTGCGCGAGCAGGAGTTCAACCTGAAAAATGCCGGCATCGAAGTGCGCGCCACGCGAAGCGCCTTGCTGCCTGAATTGACTTTAAGCGGCCAATACAGCTCGTCCGGTCTCGCCGGAAATTCCCCTATCAATGGCACTACGATGGTCACGTCGGGAGCCCCAATCGTCGATTCCAACGGCAATCCCGTCACTATCGCGGGACCAGGCGGGGTGCAGACTCCCATTTTTCAACAGGTCTCGACACCTACCGTAGTGGGTACCTCTCAGCAGGGATTCGGCACGGCGCAAAATCAGATATTCACCAACCAGTTTCCTGACTACTTCGCTTCGCTAAACCTCTATTTGCCTTTGCGGAATCGTTCCGCGCAGGCGGACAGCGCCCGGGCCCTGTTGACGCAGCGCCAGATTGAAACTCAGTTCCAGCAATTGAAGAACGCCGCGCTCCTCGACGTGCGCAACACTTACATCGCGTTGCAGCAGGACCGCGCGCGCGTGGACGCCGCCATCAAGGCCCGCGAACTGCAAAAGCAGACCTTCGAAGCCGAACAGAAAAAATACACACTCGGCGCTTCCACCGTTTACAACGTGATTTTGACCCAACGCGATTACGTCACCGCCCAAGGCGTCGAACTCCGCGCGCTCTCCGATCTGGTGGAAGCCAAAGCCAATTTCGAACGCGCTGTGGGCCGCACGCTCGACGTCAACCGCGTCAACATCGCCAGCACCGGCACAAAGTCCGGCGGCTCCGAACTCGAACGCGAAACCCTGATCCCCGGCACGTTGCATGGCCAGGTTGTCGGCACCGACAAAATCTTCAACAAGGCTGGCAATAGCAACGCGGCCACCAAGGCAGCCGAGTAACTGGCCGCCCTTGCGTAATTTTCATCGGCCTTTGTAATCCGATTCCAACGTCATCAAAATAAACTTCGCCGGTGTACTCGTTGCAGGCCGCTACGCAACGTGGTGGTCATTTGGAGCAACCGACATGGATGAATCGAAAACCCTGGGAAGCTTTCTGTCGGATCGAGTGCACGTACTAATTGGAGACTCACCAAGCAAAACGTGGACGTGATAGTTAACGCCGCAAACAGTGGGCTATTGGGCGGAGGCGGCGTTGACGGCGCGATTCACAGCGCGGCCGGGTCGCAGATGCTTGAAGAATGTAGAGAAATTCGCCGGACACGGTTTCCGAAAGGCTTGCCCACTGGAGAAGCCGTGCTAACCAGGGGTGGCCGTCAGGCCGCCCGGTACGTAATACATACCGTTGGGCCCATCGTCAGAATCGGTCACCAGCCGGATGCCTCACAGCTCGCCTCCTGCTACCGAAATTCACTGGCCCTCGCGGCGGAAAATGGGCTGCGTACGATTGCATTTCCGGCGATTTCTACGGGCGCGTTTTGTACCCCTCAGACCAGGCGGCGTTGGTCGTGTCCGAAACGATTACTTCAGTCTTGGCGGTCACACCCATGATAGAACGAGTAAACCTGGTGTTTTACAGGAACCAGGATGCGCGATCATTTCTAGAACACCACACTTTCGAAAAATGATGGATTGCAACCCCGGCACGGCCCTCCCTTGCCCCACTCCCCCCTTTCGCATAGCATTGAAGTCTGCATAGTTCCACGGCCTGTTTTCGTAAATCCGACGGGAGCCTTGGCGGCATGACGGAAAAATCTAAAGTCCAGACTCCAATCGCACCCGCAGAAAAACCCGTTTCCCCTCGCCAGCCTTCCCCGCAGGAAAAAGCCTGGGAAGAAAACACCCTGAAGCCCACGCTTGAAAAAAGTCCGGAGCGACGCGCCGAATTCACCACCATCTCAGGACACCCGATTCGCCGCCTTTATACCGAGGCCGATCTTCCCGGCTGGTCGCCCGAAAAAGACTTAGGCCAGCCCGGCCAACCGCCGTACACCCGTGGTATCCACTCGACCATGCATCGCGGCCGTCTCTGGACCATGCGCCAGTTCGCCGGCTTCGGCACTGCGGAAGACACCAACGCCCGCTTCCGCTATCTGCTCGCCCAAGGGCAAACCGGGCTTTCCACCGCGTTCGATCTGCCCACTCTGATGGGTTACGACTCCGACCACCCTCTATCAGAAGGCGAAGTCGGCAAATGCGGAGTGGCCATCAGCTCTCTTGCCGACATGGAAGTTCTCTTCGACAAAATTCCCCTCGCCAACGTCACCACCTCCATGACCATCAATTCGCCCGCAGCAATTATCTGGGCGATGTATCTGGCCGTGGCCGAGCAGCAGGGCGCTGACTGGAAAAAACTCTCCGGCACGCTGCAGAACGACATCCTCAAGGAATACATCGCGCAAAAGGAATACATTTACCCGCCTGAACCATCCATGCGGCTGGTGATTGACACTTTCGAATTCGGCGTTAAAAACACTCCGAAATTTAATCCCATCTCCATCAGCGGCTATCACATTCGTGAAGCAGGCTCTACCGCGATACAGGAATTAGCTTTCACCCTGCGTGACGGCCTCGAATACGTGGAGTGGGGCATGCGGCGCGGCATGGACGTGGACGCTTTCGTTCCGCAACTTTCTTTTTTCTTCAACGCTCACAACGATTTTTTCGAAGAGATCGCCAAGTATCGCGCCGCCCGTCGCATCTGGCACAAAGCTATGGTGGAGCGCTACGGCTCAAAAAATCCGCGCTCCTGGGCGCTGCGCTTTCACACCCAAACCGCGGGCTGTTCGCTTACCGCCCAGCAGCCCTACAACAACGTGGTGCGCACCGCGATCCAGGCGCTCGCCGCCGTCTTGGGTGGCACGCAATCGCTGCACACCAATTCGCTCGATGAAGCCTGGGCGCTGCCCACTGAATTCGCCGCTACTCTTGCGCTGCGCACCCAGCAGATCATCGCCCACGAAACAGGCGTCGCCAACACGGTTGACCCTCTCGGCGGCTCGTACTTCGTCGAAACTCTCACTAATGAAGTGGAAGCCGGCGCGTGGGACTACATCCATAAAATTGACGCCATGAGCGGCATGGTCGCGGCCATTGAGCGCAGCTATCCGCAGCGCGAAATCGCTGAAGCATCCTACCGCTACCAGATGGAAGTGGATCGCAAAGAAAAAATCGTGGTGGGCGTCAACGACTACGTCACCAAGGAAAATCAACTCGAGATCCTGCAGATTGACGAAACCGTCGCGCACCGCCAGGCCGAGCGCCTCAAAAAACTGCGCGCCGAGCGTTCCCAGGCCGAAGTGGATCGTCGCCTCAATACCCTGCGCACCGCCGCGCGCGGCAAAGAAAACCTCATGCCCTTTATTTACGAGACGGTAAAAGCGTATGCCACTCTCGGCGAAATCTGTGAAGCTCTGCGCGATGTTTTTGGCACCTACGAAGAAGTAGCCATCACCTAGCTCATATCCATGCCCACAAAAAAAATACGCGTGTTGATCGCCAAGCCCGGCCTCGACGGCCACGACCGCGGCGCAAAAATTATTGCCCGCGCACTGCGCGACGCCGGCATGGAAGTCATCTATACGGGCCTGCGCCAAACTCCCGAAATGATCGCCAGCGCCGCCATCCAGGAAGACGTAGACGTAATCGGCCTCTCCATTTTATCCGGCGCCCACAACACCATCTGCCCCCAACTCATGGCCCTGCTCAAAACCAAAGGAATGGACGACGTAACAGTTTTAGTAGGCGGCATCATCCCCGAGGCCGACATCCCCGCCATGAAAAAATCCGGCATCGCGGAAATTTTCCTCCCCGGCACCTCCACCCAGGACATCATCGAGTTCATCAACAAACGCCTGGCCGTCGGCACCTGACCTGCTGCGCAAATCGCACGACCTCCTCCACGTTTAATCGATTGTAGGAATTCCGCACCGGCGAAGATAATCGAACGTCCCGTCGTAGAAAGATCGAGGGCGGGTAGGGTCTGATACATCTCCGTTCGGAACGAAGAGGACCATTCCCTGCCTAGCTCGCGTCAAAATAACTCGATAAGCATTCTTTAGGTATAGACGCTTGGATTCGTCATTAACGGATTGCCACTTCGTGCCTTTGAAGGCTTGGCAGATCCAACTGCCCTGTTTGTGATGGAGGTCTCCGTCCGAACAAACCCCGACCCAATCCAACTCAAGGCCTTGGACGGCAAATTCGCTTGCCACTTCTTCCAGATAACACGATGATCGGACATCTCTTTTGGCATTCAAGAACCAGGTGGCCGGATCGATTTCGGCCTTGATATGTATGCCTTCTGCCCGGAGGCGCCGAGCGCCAGAGGAGGCGACCAAGCCGTATCGCTCCGTCCCCCGTGCTTGGACACGTAGCCACGTCTTGGCAGCAACGAGGTCCCGCGTGAGGACAATGCGATAGGCTGGTTCGATGGTTTTGTAGGCCCCGCTTGCTGACTCCGGCTCATTATCTATGACGTGTCCGATAAATTGTGATAGTGCCTCAGCTCGGAACGACCGCATGGAAACAGCTAGATGAAGACTTTCATCCGAATGGACCCGTGGCGATGCAAGAAATGTTCCGACCTTGTTTTCGGAACCGTACTCAGGAAGAGCTATCCGCGGGGACACATGAGCCTCCCAACGAGGGAACCGCAGTTCAAGGGCGTCAATCCATTCGGATAGGCCCGCCTCCCCCGTATTGATCTCTTGCCCTCCGCCGACAAGGCACACGACTGTGCACCAATCTGAATGCCTATCCATAACACTAACAAGAAATTCAGGCTCGGACATTTCGAAATTGGGCTGCCCTCTCTTACGCTGCATAAAGCTGGCCGCCTGCTTCCGATTCCAAGCACGTTGTGCCTCGTCGAATACGACCACTCTCTCGATGGGGACGTCGCCGTTGCCTACGTAGTGATCTCTAAAGTGGTGAATATTTTGAATAAAGCCGCGCACCGCCCGGTCCGCGGACCTTTTTGAGACGCCGTCGCGAATGGCTCTGTCACGCGCAAGCGCCTCTCGCAGGACATCAACTAGGGGTCCGTTGCCGGACAAAAAATACGGCGTGCTCATCAGAATGTTCGTCTGAGCGCCGTGTCGCGATATTCAGTCCGGCTAGAGTCTTTCCAGAGCCTGGAACGCCAGTGACGAAGCAAATAGCCTTAGTTCGGTTTTCACGAGCTTGATCGATTACTTTGCTGACATGGGCAGTCGTCGCCTGCAGGTTCTTTGCGCCGGCATCCGATCGCGAAATGTCGGTCACGCTATGGGTACGATAGAGAGTCTCCGCGGCTTCAACGATAGTTGGTGTTGGCCGATAGCCTTTTGACATCCATTCGGCCACATCAAGAGCGGGAAACGCTTGGTCAGCGCAAATGCTAGCGATCAAAGCTCCTAAATCACTGGTATTCGTGCCGACGGGCGAAGAGACGAGATCGGCCGAAAACTCAAGCTTGGAGATCATTTGAGATTCAGCGTTGGTCGAGACTAGAACCGGAATAATCGGAACAGCGTGACTACCTTCATGAAAATTCTTTAGATCGAGGGCGTAATCTTCAACCTGATCGAAAGCGCTAGAGACATGCTCGATTGCTCCGGCCTTGAACTCGATAACAAAAACAATATTTTTAATTATGAGCACGGCGTCTGCGCGCTTACCCATTCTTGGAATGTAGAACTCTAGAAAGATACGTCCGTCCGGTTGGTCAGCGAGAGCAGCCTTAAAAATCGAAAGCTGTTGAAGCCAAGCCCAACGCTGTTGTTCTTCGAGCGCGTGATGGTGATTTGCTGTTAGGACACCGAGAATGCGTTGATCATCGTCTTCCAGGAACTCGGATATCGGCAGCGTGTAATAGAACTTAACTGGCATGGCGGCTTATATTTTCTGTCACCGAGTTGCCATCTAACGGCTCCGGGGAAAAACGGTACCATGACGACGCCTTGTTTTTGGCTTTTTCAATGGTCGACAGGGAGCGTAAAAAGGCCTCCGTTCCCTCGTCGCTGACCAAACCGGCACTCTGGGTAGTTCCGAATCCTCTAACTTGAGAAAGAAATCCGCCACGGCATCCTGGTCACTCACCTCTCATCTCAAAAACTCGTATACTGTTTCCATCGCAACAGTTCTTGTGACGTAAAAAATAGGACGAGGTCCTGCGTGCCCGCTTCCGTTCTGAAAAGCACCGTTGATGTTAAATCTCCCGCCGCCCAGAAAAATCACCGCCGCATCGTTGATCTATTGACCAGCCTGAAGAACCAGGAAGAGCAAATCTGCGGCGGTGGCGGCCCCAAAGCCATCGAATCGCAGCACAAGAAAGGCCGCCTCACGGGTCGCGAACGTGTAAAAAAACTGGTCGATCCCGGCTCGCATTTTTTCGAACTAGGCATCTATGCCGCGCACGAAATGTACGAAGAGTGGGGCGGCGCTCCCGGGGCGGGTGTCATCACCGGACTAGCCCGCGTCAGTGGCCGCACCTTCATGCTCATCGTAAACGATGCCACCGTGAAAGCCGGCGCGTTCTTCCCCATGACCGCGAAGAAAGTCATTCGCGCGCAAAATATCGCCATCGAAAATCGCATTCCCACAATTTATCTAGTGGACTCTGCGGGCATTTTCCTTCCCCTGCAGGAAGACGTCTTTCCTGACACTGACGATTTTGGCCGCGTCTTTCGCAACAACGCCGTAATGAGCGCCATGGGCATCCCGCAAATCGCCGCCATCATGGGCATGTGCGTGGCCGGCGGCGCGTATCTTCCAGTGATGTGCGATCACATCCTGATGACCGAGGGCTCCGGCCTGTTTCTCGCCGGGCCCGCTCTCGTCCAGGCCGCCATCGGCCAGAAAACCTCCGCCGAAGAATTGGGCGGAGCCAGGATGCATTCGCAGACCAGCGGCACCGTGGATTACCGCGAACCCGACGACGACTCCTGCATCGAACGCATCCGCACCATCGCCGATAAAATTGGCGCACCGAATCCTTCTCCATTCAGTCACACAAAATCACGCGAGCCCTTATATTCCGGCGAAGAAATTTACAGCGTTTTCTCGGGTGATCCCGGCAAGCAATACGATATGCGCGACATCATCGCGCGCATCGTGGACGGCAGCGAGTTTGAAGAGTACCGCGCCGAGTACGGCGAAACCCTGCTGTGCGGCTACGCGCGCATCGGCGGCTGGGCCGTAGGCATCGTCGCCAACCAGAAAAAACATGTGCAGACCACTGCCCCCGGCTCCGACCAGAAACGCGTGGAATTCGGCGGCGTAATTTACACCGAGTCGGCTGAAAAAGCCGCGCGCTTCATCCTCGACTGCAATCAGAATCGCATCCCATTAATTTTTCTGCACGACGTGAACGGCTTTATGGTTGGCAAAGACGCCGAGTGGAGCGGCATCATCCGCGCCGGCGCGAAAATGGTCAACGCCGTAGCCAACAGTGTCGTTCCAAAAATTTCCGTGGTCTGCGGGGGAAGTTTTGGCGCCGGCAACTACGCCATGTGCGGCAAAGCTTACGACCCGCGATTCATGTTCGCCTGGCCCACCGCGCGCTACGCGGTGATGAGCGGGGATGCCGCCGCCACCACGCTGGCTGAAATTAAGCTCAAACAACTCGAGCGCGAGGGCAAAAAAGTAGACGAGAAACAAAAAAAGGAAGTCTACGAATCCATCCGCTCCTCTTACGAAAAACAAACCGACCCACGTTACGCCGCCGCGCGCCTCTGGGTGGACGCCATCATAGATCCCGCGCACACCCGCGAAGCGCTGATCTGGGCCCTCGAAGCCGCCGCGCTCAATCCCGAAGTCCGCGAATTCAAGACCGGAGTCTTGCAAACGTGATGAGAAAACGCGGGCTTTTCGTCAGTTTAGGATCTGTCCCGTTCTGGATGATTTTTATCTATCTGCAACATTTGTTGAGTAACGGCCCATTCGGTTCTGAATATGGCTCTTCCGCATATCCAATGCCGCCTGCGATAAGACTCCCGGGAACCGTGGCGGTGCTGCTAAGCTTCGCGGGCCTTTTCATCTTAGCGGTTGATTTTGAGCATCTGCTGAAGAAAAGACGATTATCCAAATGTACGAACGAGGACCGCTCTTTAGGAGAAGGCAAGCGTGAGTAACTCTGTACAGCTCATTGAATGCCCGCGCGACGCCTGGCAGGGCTTGCCCGATTTCATCCCCACTGAATACAAAGTGGAATATTTGAAAGCGCTCCTCGCCGCCGGGTTCAAACACATTGACGCGGTAAGCTTCGTTTCCCCAAAACACGTAAAGCAAATGGCCGACAGCGAAGAAGTCATGCGCCAGCTCGCCGCCTCGCTTTCTCCAGGCTCGGCAGCTCCCGAAATCATCGGCATCGTCGTCAATGAAAAAGGCCTGGAGCGCGCCATCGCCACCCCGGGCGTCACCACAATCGGCTACCCGTATTCCATCTCCGCGTATTTTCGCCGCGCCAACGCCAACATGACCCGTGCCGAATCCCGCCTGCTCGTCGAAAAACTTAAAAAAGAAACCGCCGCGGCCAGTCGCGGTCTAGTCATCTACATTTCCATGGCTTTCGGTAATCCCTACGATGAGCCATGGGGCATCGAAATTGTTGCGGAAACCCTGGAGTGGCTGAAAGATACGCGCATCAACACCGTTTCGCTCGCCGATACCGTCGGCAACGCTTCGCCCGAACTTGTCGGCGATTTATATCGCAGCGTAAAAGATCACGTCGCGGGAATTGAGCTCGGCGTTCATCTCCACAGCCGCCCCGAAAACGCCGAAGAAAAAATTCTCGCGGCCTACGAAGCAGGCTGCCGCCGCTTCGATTCCGCCCTTACCGGACTCGGCGGCTGTCCCTTCGCGGGCGACACGCTGGTCGGCAATATCGCGACTGAAGATGTACTCGCCGCAGTGCGCAAAGCCGGCGGCGACCCGGGCATCAATTCCACCGCGCTAATTCCGCTGCTGCAGATGACCAACGAAATCAGGTCAAAGTACGCTCACGCGCCCATGGTTCAATAATTTGTGTTTCAATAGCGCCAGCCAATCAACTTCTACGAAAGGAGCGATTCATGTTTGAAACTTTGCAACTCGAATTCCCAGGCGAACTCGCCGTACTCACGCTGAATCGCCCCGAAAAGCGCAACGCCATTTCTCCGCAGATGCTTGCCGAACTGCAATCCGCTTTCGACATCATTGAAAAAAGTCATGCCCGGGTAGGCATCCTCACCGGTGTGGGAAAAGCCTTCAGCGCAGGCATGGACCTCGACATGCTCGCCGCCATTGCCCGCCAATCGCCGCAGGAGAATATGGACGACTCGCGCCGCATGGCTCGCATGTTTCGCCGCATCTGGAGTTTCACCAAGCCGCTCATCGCCGCGGCGAATGGCCACGCTCTTGCCGGCGGCTGTGGCATAGCCACTCTTTGTGACTTTACGCTCTCAGTTCCCGAAGCGAAATTTGGCTACACCGAAGTAAAAATCGGCTTCCTCCCCGCCATCGTTTCCGTTTTTCTCACGCGCCAGATCGGCGACAAGCGCGCGCGTGATTTGCTGCTTACCGGCCGTCTCGTCAGCGCCGCCGAAGCTCGGGAACTTGGCCTGGTCTCCGAAATTGTCGAACCCGATCGCCTGATGGACCGCGCCAGAGAGTTGGCGGGCGTGCTCATCGAAGCCAGTCCCAGCAGCCTTACTCGCGCCAAGCGCCTGCTCACCGCGGCAGCCGCCACCACAATTGACGCCGATCTCGAGCGCGCTGTTCTCGAAAACGCCCGCATCCGCTGCACGCCAGACTTTAAGGAAGGCCTGGCGTCCTTCCTCGAAAAGCGCAAGCCGCAATGGCGTGGTGACCCCGAATGATTGAGTATCACGATGCCGCTGTCCGAGTACGCTACGCCGAAACCGATCAAATGGGCGTGGTGTATCACGCAAATTACTTAATCTGGTTCGAGGTAGGCCGTGTGGAACTGATGCGCGCCATGGGCGTCGAGTACAAGCACATGGAGCTCACCGACGATTGCCACATCGTGGTAGTCGAAGCCAACTGCCGTTACCTGCACCCCGCGCGTTACGACGAAAAATTACGCGTGCGCACGCGCATCGCCGAAGCTAAAAACCGCACCATCCGCTTCTCTTACGAATTATTACGCGATCACGACGGCCATCTGCTGGCCACCGGTGAAACGGTCCACGTAATCTGCGGCAGCAACGGTCGTCCCAAGCTTCTGCCCGAAAAATATCGCAGTGCGTTCGCGACTACCCTCGCGCCGGCAGCGAGTGAAAAATAAATCATGAATCATCGCCACGGCAGACCTTCATCATCATGACCATCACGCTCACCGGAAACGATTTGACCTTTGACCAATTGCACGCCGTGGCCTTGCGCCGCGAGTCTGTGGCACTTCACCCGGACGCTATCGAACGCATGAACGCTTCCCGTGCGGTTGTGAACAAACTTGTCACTTCTGGCGCCACTGCCTACGGAATCAACACCGGCTTCGGCAAGCTCGCTTCCGTACGCATCTCCTCCGAACAAGTGCAGCGGCTGCAGATAAATCTTGTTCGCTCGCACGCTTGTGGAGTCGGCGACCCTCTCAGCGAACCGGAAACTCGCGCCATGATGCTGCTGCGCGCCAACGCGCTGGCCAAAGGCCTCAGCGGCATCCGCCCGCAAGTTGTCGACACGCTCCGCAAAATGCTCAATGCGCAAGTGCATCCGCTTATTCCGTCGCAAGGCTCGGTCGGCGCCTCTGGCGATCTCGCTCCCCTCGCGCATCTCGCGCAGGTGGTCATCGGCGAGGGCCGCGCCACTTACAAAAATGAGATCCTCGATGGTGCTGCAGCGATGCAGCGCGCCGGAATTTCTCCCGTGACTCTCGAAGCCAAAGAAGGCCTCTCACTCCTCAATGGCACGCAAGGCATGCTCGCGCTGCTGAGTCTCGCGCTGCTCGAAGCCGACTCTCTCGTGGACGCCGCCGACGTCGCAGCCGCTCTCTCGCTCGACGCTTTGCGCGGCAGTCCTGGCGCGTTCGACGCGCGCATCATGCAGGCCCGCGCCTATCGCGGAGCGTCCACCACCGCGAATAATCTCGCGCGCCTCAACGAAGGCAGCCAGATTCGCGAATCTCACCGTTCGAACGAAAAAGACCCTCGGGTGCAGGACGCTTACAGCCTGCGATGCACTCCACAGGTTCATGGCGCGGTACGTGATTCACTCGCGCAAGCTCGCGCCATGGCCGAAGTGGAACTGAACAGCGCCACCGACAATCCGCTGGTTTTTCCTGACGCTGCACCTGCAGCAGAAAAAGGCAGCGGCGATATCGTCAGCGGTGGAAATTTTCACGGCCAGCCTCTAGCCATGGCCGCTGATCAAGTCGCCATCGCGCTCGCTACTATCGGCGGCATCAGCGAACGCCGCATCGAGCAGATGACCAACCCGCTGACCAGCATGCTGCCCGCTTTCCTCACTCCCGAGCCGGGCCTCAATTCCGGGTTCATGATTGCGCAAGTAACCGCGGCGGCCCTCACCAGCGAAAACAAAGCGCTGGCCACGCCGCATTCCGTGGATTCCATATCCACGTCCGGCAACCAGGAAGACTACGTTTCCATGGGTATGAGCGGCGCACGCCGCCTGCAACGCATGCTCACGAATTTGCGCCACACCATCGCCATCGAATTGCTTTGCGCCTGCCAGGGCATCGATTTGCTCGCGCCGCTGCAAACAGGCACGCTGGCGCAAAAGGCCTACGCAACAGTTCGAGAAAAATCGACCAAGCTCACCGACGACCGCCCTTTGGCGCACGACATTGAAGCGGTAAGCTCGTTGCTGGCCGACAATGCTTTTGAGAAATTGCTGAAGTAAGGAACATTCATGCGCCAGACCCGCCGCAAGTTCCTGCAAAGCGTGGCCGCGTCCGGCGCGCTCGCTTCCCTGCCGCGAAGAGTTTTTCCGGTCCCGCCCGACGAACTTCAGAAAAAACTTGCCGCCGATCCTTTGCGGCCGCAGTTCCATTTACTGCCGGCAAAAAACTGGATGAACGATCCCAACGGCCCGATCTATTGGCGCGGCCAATACCATATGTTTTTTCAGTACAACCCCGGCGCCGCGGTATGGGGCGACATGCACTGGGCCCACGCCGTCAGCGAAGACATGATCCACTGGCGCCATCTGCCCGTCGCATTGGCGCCCACGCCCGGGTGGGACGACGCCGACGGCTGTTTCACCGGCAGCGCGGTAGACGACCACGGTACCGCCACCATTCTTTACACCGGAGTAAAACGCGCGCCACTCGAACGTGCGACGTTGCGCGACGGTCACAACAATTTTCGCGAGGTCCAATGCCTCGCCACTTCCACCGATCCGCAACTTCGTACTTGGGAAAAATTCAAGCAGCCGGTCATCGAGCCGCCGAATGATCCGACCATCACCGGTTTCCGTGATCCATTCCTCTGGCGCGAGAAAAACGATTGGTTGCTGGGCGTCGCTTCCGGTCACGCCAAACAGGGCGGCTGCGTCCTGCTCTATCGCTCCAAGGATTTGCGCTCATGGGAATTTCTGCACGAGCTCGCTTCCGGCAAGTGGACGGAAAAGGAATTAACCAATCCCGTGGAGTCTGGCGAAATGTGGGAGTGTCCCGATTTTTTCCCGCTCGGCAACAAACACGTGTTGCTCTACTCCACAGCCGGCCAGGTCATCTGGGAATCCGGCGAGCTCGATCCCAAAGAATTGAAATTCCATTCACAGAAACGCGGGATCCTCGACCACGGCGCTTACTACGCTCAAAAAACGCAGCTCGATGCCAAAGGTAATCGCATCCTGTGGGGCTGGATTCCGGACAAACGCTCGGACGCCGAGCTGACCGCCGCCGGTTGGGCCGGCTGCATGGCTCTTCCTCGTACTTTGTCTCTTTCTGCCGAAGGCGAACTGGAAATAAGCATCGCTCCCGCGACGCAAGCCTTGCGCGAAAAATCGCTTCATTCGAAATCCAGCGCGGAAAATTCCGACGCGCCGAAGCTGGTCGCGATCCAGGATCTACGCGCAGAATTAATGTGGAAAACAAACAGCCCCGCATTCACGCTGGCGTTCGAAGATGGCAACGGCCCCTGGTGGTCGGTCGCGCTCGCTCGCAAAGATTCGGCGTCCTCCCTAACTGTCAATGGCGCCACGTTCCAAATCCCGGCACAAATGAGTGAGGCTTACGAATTTCATCTGTTTATCGACGCCTCCATCGCCGAATTGATCGTCAATCGTCGGCACGCCATCACCACCCGCGTTTACCGCACACCAAGCGGGCCATTGCGCGTAAAATCCGGCAACGGCCTCGCGTCCCTCCAGGCTTGGCAACTTCTCCCCATCTCTCCAAATCGCCTGACTACCTGAATTCACCGCCGGGCGGCGCGCATAATAATTTTCTTTCCGGAAACATATGCAGCCCGTCCTGCGTTACTTCACTCGGGGAGATCCACGCATGAACACGCTCGCTCAGGACCTCAAACACGGTTTACGAGTTCTTCTCAAAAACCCAGGTTTCACCGCCACGGCAATTATCGTGCTCGCGTTGGGCATCGGCGCCAACACCGCCATCTTCAGCATCGTAAACGCCGTCCTCCTCCGGCCGCTGCCCTTCGGCGACCCCGCGCGTCTGGTGCAGGTCTGGCACGTCCCTCCTCCGAAAAGTTTTCCCGGCATGACGCAATTTTCCGTTTCCGCCGCCAATTACGTCGACTGGCACGAACAAAATCACGTCTTCGAAAAAATGGCTATCTACTCCGGGTCCAGTCTTAACTTGACCGGACGGGAACAGCCCGAAGCCCTACAGGGAGCCGCGGTTTCTTCCGATTTTTTCTCTACGTTGCGTGCACAACCGCTCATCGGCCGCACATTTACCGCCGACGAAGATCAGCCTGGCAAAAATCACGTCGTGATTCTCAGCTACGGCCTGTGGAAGAGCCGCTTCGCGGCCGACCCCAACATTGCCGGTCGCCAAGTGAATTTTGATGGCCAGCCGTATACGGTTGCGGGGTGATGGGCGAAAAATTTGCGCTCCCCGGATGGGCGCAATACTGGACGCCCATGGGCTGGACCGATAAAGAGCGCGCCGTGCGCGGCGAGCACCACTACATGGTCATCGCGCGCTTGAAGCCAGGCGTCACCATGCCGCAGGCTAAAGCGGAGATGAACACCATCTCTACCCGCCTCGAGCAGCAGTATCCGGAAGATGACAAGGGCTGGGGAGCAACCATCGTTCCTCTTCGCGAACAAATGGTCGGCGAAGTTCGCCCTGCCCTGCTCATTCTTCTGGGAGCTGTCGCTTTTGTTCTATTAATCGCCTGCGCTAACGTCGCAAACCTGGTGCTCGCCAAAACTTTCGGCCGCCGCAAAGAAATCGCCATCCGGGTAGCTCTCGGCGCCAGCTCCTCCCGCGTCCTGCAACAAATCCTAGCCGAAACGGTTCTGCTTTCCATTACCGGCGGACTGCTCGGCCTGTTGCTCGCGCATTTTGGAATTATCCTCATCCTGAAATTTCTAGCCGACAACCTGCCTAAAGCCACGACAGTCAACCTGGATCCCGGAGTTCTGGCATTCACGCTTTTCCTGTCCATCGTCACCGGCCTGATCGCCGGCCTGGTCCCCGCTCTGCGTCTCACCAAAACCAACGTGAACGATTCTCTGAAGCAGGGCCTCGGCAAAACCGATTCCGATTCCGGCGGCAACCGCACCCGTGGAATGTTGGTCATTTCCGAGGTGGCGCTCTCGCTGATTTTGCTGGTCGGCGCGGGGCTGATGATTCGCAGCCTGTGGTTGCTTAGCAGCGTTGACGCCGGAATCGATCCGCACAACGTGCTCACCATGACGGTCATGGTGCCGCGCCATAAATACGTCTCGCGCGACGGACGAAATTGCCTTCTTTAATCGCGTGCTCGCGCAAGTGCACGGTTTGCCCGGCGTCACTTCGGTCGGACTCATTGATAGCCTGCCGCTGAGCGGCGACGGCTCCCACCAGCCGGTGGCCATCGAAGGCCGCCCAGTCTTGCCGCTGTCCGAGCAGCCCGAGGTGGACACGCGGCTGATTTCGGCCGGCTACCTCAACACCATGCGCGTTCCCTTGCACCGTGGCCGCGAATTTACCGATGCTGACGCTACCGACCGCCCGGCAGTTGTGCTGATCAGCGAATCCATGGCCAAACGTTTCTGGCCCAATGAAGATCCCCTCGGACGGCATCTGACCATGTCTTTCTATCCCGGAATCTCCCGCGAGATAGTCGGTATAGTCGGCGATGTAAAAATGGACGGACTGGACCTCGCCGCTTCGCAGGCCACCGTGTACATGCCGTTCAGTCAGCTCGCTGCTTCCAGTCTGGCCGACTGGCATTCGTTCCCCATGCAAATGGCAGTGCGCACTTCATCGCCGCCCAACAACATGGTCTCGGCAGTAACCAGCGCGGTTCACGCCATCGACAGCGATCAACCGGTCACCGACGTGATGTCCATGGACGATCTCATCGCCACCTCGCTTTCGCAGCGCCGCTTCAGCATGCTGTTGCTTGCTGCTTTTGCAGGGTTGGCTCTCCTGCTGGCTGCGGTTGGAATTTACAGTGTGCTGGCCTTCGCGGTGCGGCGCCGGGTTCGCGAGATAGGTATTCGCATGGCGCTGGGCGCAGAAATCAAAGACATCCTTCAGCTCATCGTCACCGAAGGAATGAAGCCGGCCCTCATCGGCGTCGCCATCGGACTTGCGGGAGCTGTCGCATTGGGTCGCGTGCTGGCAAGCCTCATATACGGCATCAGCGCTACCGACCCGCTGACATTCACAGCTGTAGCCGCGCTCCTGTGCCTCGTGGCGTTTATGGCCAGCGTCATCCCGGCGTTGCGCGCTGCCAGAATCGAACCGACACGCGCCCTGCGTGATGAGTAATGGCCACAATGCCCAGTAAAAGGTCCCGGGCACCGACAACGTCAAGTTCGTAGCGGTCAAGCGCAGACAATAAAAGACCCACGCCTCAACTCTTGAGGGTGGGTCTTTGGACGGAAAAGACGTTTGCCGCTACGGTGTGGCCGGCTTTGCTTCTGGTTTTGCCGCGCTGCGCTTTGTTGCTGGCGCCTTGGACCGCCAGAAATCCGGCGCTTGGGCGGCCGTTTCGTCCGAAACGTAACTCATGTGTGGATTCATCGTAAACAGGTTCACTTCCAGCGAATCAATCGCGGCGGTGGAAAGTTCGCTTAGTTTCCTCATTCCTTCCGTCGCCCATGGCCTCCACGAACTTTTTGTCGGCCATGAAGCTCTGGTCAATCTCCGCCGCTGATTTCATCGGCGTGATCACCACATAGGATGGCGAGCCGCCGAAGGCCAGTTGGTACATGGCCCAATGCGCTTCAGGAACTCCTTTCGCGTAGGCTTCCTCAACGAGTTTTACGGCTGCTGCCCAATCGCCTTCGTGTCCGGGCTTGATGCGAAAAACTTCAAACTCCATGTAGCGGTCCTCGCCGATACTTCCAGGTTGATTGCGGCTCTGATCTTCGCGATAAACCCACACACTCTGATCCACCCCATCCAGTAACGCGCTATCCGTTGCCTGTGCCCGCTCAATCGCGGGCCCGAGGGTGGGATCCTTTTGCACTGCCCGTTGATCTTTCTCCCAGGCATCGAAGGAGTCGTATCCGGTCAGGAATAGCGAACGCAGCTTTCCACTCACCGAATCAAGGCCGATGTAGTACGCCTTCGATTTCGCCGCCGTCATGGCTTTCACGAAAGCGCTCTCCGCGTTGTCGTGAGTAGTGCCGGTTTTCCCGGGTTTTACAAATTCCCTCGTGATGGTCAGCACCTTTGGCGGGGCCATCGTACTCGATTTGTCCTGCGCCGCTGCAACGCCCGTAAAAGATGTAGCCACGCAAATTCCTAAAAGATATCCGCACAATGTTTTCATATGCGCCGACCTCATCGGCTGAAGTTCATTCTGAAAATGACTAGGGAGGGCCCGAAAAAAATTACTGCGCAGGTCAACAGTAGGGGTGACGGGCATGCACAGTGCAGGGAGCCTATGCGAAGCATAGGAATGAAGTCAAGAAAGATGACGGAACGATGGGCTGCCTCTGGGCACGATCGGCTGGGTCGCCGGCTTGAAACACTGAAAGTGTTAAGCCTTTCTCGCCAGCACTTCCAGGTATTCCGCTTTCACATGCGTCTGGCTGGCCGGTCCTTCATTGTGTTCGCTCCAGAAATTTTCGAGGTCGGCAGCCATGCTGGCTTGTCCGGCCGCATCCAGGCGCGAAAAGGCCACCTTGGTAGGTCCAAAATATTGCCGGAATAATTTGACTACCTCCGCGGCGCCAAATGGAAATTTGAATTCCAGGTTGCGCCGCCGGCTCTCGACGTTCCAACCCTCTTTCGCGAAGCGCTCTTTGACCACTTCTTCATTCCCCCACAACACCGGCGGATCGACACCTTCCGGTGGCGGCAGGTATTTCGCCATGACCGCAAAGTTTTTGCCCACAAAGCCTGTCGGCGTCCAGTTGGCCATGGCAACCAATCCGTCCGGCTTGCAAACGCGCGTTAGTTCCTCTGCCACCAGCGCGGGGCGCGGCGCAAACATCGCACCATACATCGAAACCACCACATCGAATTGCGCGTCCGGAAAAGGAAGCGCTTCCGCGTCCCCTTCTCGAAATTCCACCTTCACCCCTTCCTCCGTCGCCCGCGCACGGGCCTGCTCCAGCAGGTTTGTGGCGATATCCACGCCCACGACATTCGCTCCCAGGCGGGCCGCCGGGATGGCCAGGTTGCCTGTGCCACACGCTACGTCAAGCACTTCAGCGCCGGGCTTGATCTGTAAGCCTTCGATAAAACGCGCGCCCTCTGCCGCGTTAAACTTGGCAATCTGACCGAAATCTCCCGCCATCCATGTTGCCTTCATGTTTTTCTTCATCTGTTCCATTTGCGGCGGTGTTTCCATCGTCGTTTCCTCCGAATGTAGAGCACATCATACGGTCTTTGCCATCCGTCGCCCAGGCCGCCAATGACGTTGAAGGCCCATAACCCTCGCGTTATCATTCCCGCATGAAATCGAGATGTGCCGGTTGGCTGGTAGTGCTGGGGCTATGGCCGACTGCTGCCTTTTCTTTCACGCGGAGATGACAAACCGCCGCGTTCGCGAGCTGAACTGCGCAATGTAATTCTGCGGACGCAACATCTCGGTGCGCACGGCATGGGCTACAGCGACAAATCCTTATCCGAGCTTTCCAGCCGGGTGAAACCAGACGACATTCCCGTTCTACTCAAGATGCTCGATGAGCGCCGCATGCGCGTCGGCGTGTCCTTCGCGCTGGCGTCACAGTGCGAGGACGGGATCATGCCGGCCCGCGAAGCGGCCATTCAGCATCAGATGGATTTTCTCGAGGCCCAGGACGTCATGGATTTGATGTCGAATTTTGCTGGTTGTTCCGAAGCGGCCCGCCACCATGCCGCGGAGATGCGCGATGAACTCGCAACACTGCGCGACGCCGATCAGGCCAAAATCGCGGACGAGTCAAGACAGCGCGCCGAAGACGACGCGCGCATCCAGCGCAACGGCTTGAAACTGTTGGATCCCGCCCAAGCGGCAACCCTCTCGCGGCAGGAACGCGAAGAGGTCTACCACCGCTCCGTCAAAGCAATGGGACTTGATGAGAACGGCCCGCTCACCTCACAACAGAAAGACATGCTGGATCGCATGTACCGCACTATGGTCCTGGGTGAATCCAGCAAGCACGCGCCGCAGTGAGTGTTGAGCGCTAGAAATTAACCCAGTGCCCGCCGAAAAAACGAAAGCATGCGATAACCCGCTATATAGCTGAACGGTCTCAGCTCCAGCGAATAATGCCCGCACGCCAGCTCCAGCACTTTGGGATTCGATCCGTGCCGCCGCAAAGAATCAAGCATCTGCTCTGTCAATTCCGGCAGCATGGTGGGGTCGTACTTGCCGTACACCATGAAGCAGTTGCGATCAGCGCCCAAACTGCGCTCCACATACGGCATCGGGCTGATCGGCGCCCAATATTCGCGCAACTCCTCCACGGTCACGTGATGCCGCAAGCTTTCCCACACGTGATTGGTCGTCATGCCCTGGCTCACCACGTCGGCGTAATACGTGGAGATATGAAAAAATCCGCCCGCCCGCACCGCTTCATCGTGCATCAGCGTGATATACCCAATCGAAGAACCGATGCTCGTTCCTAGAATGCCCAATCGTTTGTAGCCTTGCTGCTCCATCCAGCGCAGACAACGCCGCGCGTCCTGCACCGCCTGGCGATTGGCCTGCAACGTCAATCCGATGTTTGGCCCGCAGATTTGATCCGCACGCTCGTGACCCTTGGCCATGCGCCGGTCATGATACGGCATGCTCAATTTCACCGCGGTAATTCCCAGCCGCTGGATCCATTCACACAAACCGCGTTGCCCATGCCACTTGGCATTCCAATTCGGCAACACCAGCACCGCCGCGCCGTTCTTTTTCCCGGGAAAAATCTGCCCGTGCACTACATTGTTTTCCGGCCACGCCGATTCGATGGAACTTGGGAAGGTCAGCACATTTTCGGTGTCCACGTGCGACTGGGGAGGTGGAGTCGTGGCAAACCATTCGTGGCTGGTCTCTATTGCGTGACTCGCATACTGCCGCACATACTCACCAGGATTCGACTCCGTGGCGCTGCCGCCGATGTGTTCTAAACCCCACTCAAACGGCTGCACTCGCCGATTGTCATCAGTGGTCCATCGCCGGTGCTCGTAGCGCCGAATTTTTCGTTCATACCATCGCATGAGAGATAAATTAACTATAGCAGCCTCGCCCGGCGCCACACCGGCGCAAACTCAGCGCGGCATCATGAATGCAGCGAGCACCAACCAACCCCGGTTGTCTATCCCGAAACGTAGTGAGGGTCCTGCTGTTTGAATTGTGGTTACGAACGAACCGTGAAAATCACCGCAGCTTTGACACGCCTACCTCCCGACTCTAAACTTCCCAACGTGCCTGCAGGCCTATCTTCCAGCCGAATTCAAAACTCTAAATGACGCGCTCTCGCAACTATCGCGTCCTTTCGCTCATAGCAATCCTTCTCTTCGCCGCGCTGGCACTGTTGCTTTTCGAGCATCGCCCATCTTTTCTCCGGCCAGGTCTGCGTCTGCGCGCCTACGTCACCACTGCCGACGGCTCGCTGAGCGTCGTCGACCTCGTCAATCTCCGTGCCGTCTCACAAATCCCCATTGGGCAGCAATTATCCGGCGTGCGTGAACACCCCACTCACGCAGAAATCTGGGGCGTTAGCACAGGCGGTGGTTACGTGTGGGTACTTGACGCGCGCAGCAATCAAGTCACCGCGCGAATCGCAGTCGGCCCGTCACCCTATGCATTGGAATTCTCGCCCGATGGCACGCGCGCGTACGTCGCATCACCCGGAAATAACATGCTGTCCGCCATTGATTGCCGCACACGCGCGATTCTGGGCTCGGCAAAAACCGGGCGCGAACCGATCCTGGCGCGCGTCACTCACGACGGCAAAACGCTGCTGGTGGCCAACCGCGGAGACAACACCATTTCCATTCACGATGCCGCCACGCTCGCATCGCGCGGCACGATTCCGGTGGTCGCGCGCCCCGAAGATATTGTTGTTCTTGGCGACGACTCTTTCGCTTTCGTGCGCAGCGCCAGTGAAGCCCGGGTCTCTGTCATTGATCTGCACCGCGGCGTACTTCTCACACATCTGGAGCTCGCTGGTCGTGCGACCCAGATGCTTCTCAAGCCCGATGGCGGCGAACTCTACCTGATTTCTCCGGAAGCTCATGGTCTGCAGGTCATCAACACGGCCACGCACGAAGTGGGCGACTACATGGTCCTGGGGTCAGCCCCCACGCGCGCGGTTCTCAGTGCCGATTCCAGCGTGATGTACGTCAGTGATGCGGCCGCCAATCGCATCATCCCAGTGGACATCGTAAATCGACGCCTCGATCGCGACCCCGGCATGGGCTTTCCCATCTCCGCGGGCCAAACTCCCTCGGCCTTACGGTTCGATCCTCAGGAGAATTTGCTTCTTGCCGTCAATCAGGGGTCGGGTGACATCGCCGTGATCCGCGTGCGCACAAATTATCTGGTCACCATGATCAGCGTCGGCTCCAATCCCACCGACCTCGCGGTCAAGCTTTTCTGACCGACTTCGAAATTAACCTCGCAGAGCTTCGCCGGCGCTTTGCTGTATTTCCCAGGCAGAATGTTCTTCGCCCAAATTCACATCCAGAAATCCTGACGCCGGCAAAACATCCACCGGCAGCCCTCCATGCCACAGCGCCACTCCCACACGCAGTTGCGTTTTTCCATGCAGCTCCAGTGCTTCGCGCCGGATCGCCACTTCCAGAATCCGGTCGAATGCCGCCTCCGCGATATTTCCTGGATTCAGCAAGCAAACATTGCTTTTTTCTACGGCGAATTCCCGCAGGTGCCCGCGTTCGATTTTAGCCACGACTGTAATCTCTTCCGCGCCCGCAATGGTGATGCGAAATTCAGGATTCTCCAGTTCCGCAAGCGCCTCGGCGAATAGATCCACGCGCACACAAAAGCGTTCCTCTTCGAAGCCGTAACGCAATTCATGTAAGTGAAAAACCCGCCCGTGCATCGAGCCGCCCCGCCGTTCCGGCGAATATAATCCCGCGCCAAGCCATTCGAAATAAGAACTGTCGCGCCCATCCACCTTCACGTTTACGAATCCCGTGGGCGCCAATTCCAGCGCATGCTCCGGCTTGCGCTTGATGGGTTTAGCTAATTCCTCTGGAGGCACGCGCCCCAGCGCCAGATAAACTCCCGTCAGATGTTTGCGAAATAACGCGTCGAATTCCGCATCATTGGCGGTGCTGTGCTCCGGGCCAAACCACCAGCACCAATCGCTGCCTTCCGCCGCTAGCAGCGATTCGTAAGCGCTACTCAAAGCTGTTGCCACCGGAGCATCTGCCCGCCCTTCGGTCCGCGACTCGACGGCGCGACCATAAACTTCGCGCGCGTCCCACAACAATTCCCAGGCAGCCACGTCTTCGGCATGCCCGATCCACACATCAAAATTTGCATTTATCCACGAAGCGGGAAAAATGCCGCCGGTGACCGGCACGTCACCCGCCGCCGCGGTCGCTTCCGAAGCCGTAAGGGCGCGAAAATCCTGATCGCCCGCGATGCGGCCATAAAATTCCCGCAAGAATTCGCGTCCGTTGCCCGGGTAATATTCCCAGGCATTTTCTCCATCCAGGAAAAGGCAAATCGTCAGTGGATGCGCGCTCTGCACTCGCTCTCCGAGATATCGCAATCGTTCATGCAAATCCCGAGCCGCCGCTTTCGAATCCATGCGGCTGTAGACAAATCCAATCAAGTCCGACAAATGGTGGTCGCGAAATAATCCCGTTATTCCCGCCGCTCGGTGTTTGCACTCGCCACGGCTTGTACAATCGTTCCGCGCTTGAAGGTATCCCGGTGCTGTCGCGAAAAAATCCCACATTCAAAGTGCGCCCCAGCACTCCTTCATCCGTGCCGAACCACTGAAACCCCTCTTCTGAAGCAATCGCTAGTGTCTGGTCCGAAACCGATCCTTCGGAAGGCCACAACCCCGCCGCTTTCATGCCAAATACCCGCTCGTGATATTCGCTCGCGCGTCGTAACTGCTCTCGCGCATCTTCGGGCCGCCGGAAAGCCCGCCGGGGCAGCGGCGTGGACGGATTCGCAACGCGCGCAATGTCTGAATCGCACACCAACGGCAGTATCGGATGATAAAACGGCGTTGTGCTCAACTCCATCTGCCCGCGTTGCGCCGCGGCGCGATAAGCAGGCAGCACCATGCGCATCAACTCAATTTCCTTAGCCCTAAGCGCATCTTTGTCCGCTTCCGAAAAATCTCTTCCCTTGGAAGCCAGTCGGCTCACCACTTCATCTTTTTCCAGCCAGGTCTCCTCCATCCACGCAAGTTGCGAGAGCACCTGCAAATCCCGCCAGTCCCGCGCCGTAAACGTAACTTGCGCCTGCGCTCCATCCGCCGGGCGCGACCACTCGTACAATTCCACAAATCGCTTCCAGCGCGACATCAATCGCTCGTGATTTACCTGAAACGCGCGCGCCAGCATTTCCACCTTGTCTTCGCGCGTCAGCTCCTCCGCGTTTTTGAACGCCAGCGCAAACCACGGCTCATTAAATTTCCCGCTGGCGTACTCCTCCAGTTGCATCCCCAGGGAAGGCACCACGTTAAACGTCGCGTGAAAGTTCGGAAATTCCTCCAGCACTTTCACCATGCCGAAATAATCTTTGGTGGCGTGCAGGCGCGTCCATGGCAGCACGTAACGCCCTGTCTCCGGGTCGCGATACTGCGGTTGGTGCATGTGCCACAACACCACCAGGTTCACTCGCTGCATCGTGCTATCGCGCTCCTGTCTCACTCTTCCAGCGTGTTACACTCACCGTTCGCATCATGCGTATATTGGACCGCTACATTGTCCGCGAAGTTTTTCGGCACGCCGCACTCGGACTAATCGTCTTCACCTTTGTATTTTTCGTCCCTCAACTCATCCGTCTGATGGAGCTGTTCGTCCGCCACTCCGGGCTCCGGTACGCAAATCCTCAAACTTTTCCTGTGCATTTTTCCAGCCGTCTTTACCTTTACCATTCCTATGGCCGTGCTCATCGGCGTCCTTCTAGGGCTCGGTCGCATGTCCGCCGACAGCGAGATCATTGCTCTCACCGCCTTGGGCATCGGCCGCCGCCGCATTCTGCTTCCCGTGGGCGTCATGGCCGTGGGCGGCTTATTGGTCAGCCTGACTATGACCTTGTGGCTTTCACCCCTCGCGCTAAGAACGTTTCGTGCCACCGAAGCCACTCTAATCGCTTCGCAAATCTCGTTCCAGGTACAACCTCGAGTATTCGACGAACGCTTTCCTCAACTAATACTTTACATTTCCGATGTGGCCGCCAGCGGCACGCAATGGCATGGTGTGTTCCTGGCAGACACCGGCGGTGAAGGTGGTTCTCGCTTAACCCTGGCCGAGCGCGCGATTGTAATTCCTGAGCCCAGTCAGGGCAAGCTCGAGCTGCACCTCCAGGGCGGCAGCACCCACGAATTTTTTCGCGACCGTCCCGACCGCTACTCCGTAACCGCCTTTGGCCAGAGCGATTGGCCGATTGATGTCAACAATTTGATCCCCGCCAAACAGCGCCAGCTCAGCAATCCGGAACGCTCCCTCTCGAGCTTGCTGCATGACAATGGTCCCGCCTGGCGCGAGTCGCGCGTGGAGCTTCATCGCCGCTTTGCTTTTCCCTTCGCGTGCCTGGTCTTCGCGCTCGTGGCCGTGCCCCTTGGTGCGCAACCTCGCCGCGGCGGCCGTGCAGCCGGGTCGCTGATCGCCGTGGCCATGATTGCCGGGTATTATTTGCTGTTTGTCACCGGCGCCGGACTCGCGCGCCAAGGCACGGTCTCGCCATTTGCCGGGATATGGATCGCCAACGTCATACTGGCCGCCCTCGGTCTCGCCCTGCTTCCCCGTATGGAGCAATTTCGCGGGGAAAGCCGCTGGCTTCATCCCACCGGCCCGATTAAAACTCGATTGCGCCTGCTTCGCCGCAAGGCTCACGCTGGCACTTCGATTTTCCGCCGGCTAAACGGCGCAGTCGGTGCAGCCGTTCGGCAAAACGGCAACACTCAGCAGGCCGCGCTAAATCTTGGCGGCAGCAGCTTTCCCCGTCTTCTCGATATCGACATCCTGCGACGCTTCACCTCCTACTTCGCCATCATCATGGCCGTGTTCGTTTTCCTTTTTGAAACCTTCACTTTTTTCGAGTTGCTCGACGACATCGCTCGCCATCGCGTCGCCTTTCTCACGGTCATAAACTATTTTCGCTACCTTACCCCGTACTTGATTTACAACCTCGCGCCACTGGGCGCATTGGTCGCCGTTCTCGTGACCTTGGGCGTCATGAGCAAAAACAACGAAATCGTGGCCATCAAGGCCAACGGCATCAGCATCCATCGCTTGGTCGCCCCGCTGCTGGTCGCGGGCATGCTTCTCGCCGGCGCTATGTTACTGGTGGACGAAACCTATCTGCCCTACGCCAACCAGCGTCAGGACGCGTTGCGCAACCAGATCAAGGGCCGCCCCCCTCAGACCTACGCGCATCCGCAGCGCTGGATTTTCGGCGAACACTCCAAAATCTATAACTACGATTTGTTCAGTCCTTTGCAAAATCTCTTTGGCGGCCTCAGCGTCGTTGAACTCGATCCGGCCACCTTTAATGTGCGCCGCCGAATTTTCGCCAACCGCGCGCAATGGTCCCCTTCGCAAAAAAACTGGCTGCTGGAGTCTGGCTGGGTTCGCGATTTTTCCGGCGGCACCATCACGCGATTCGACCAGTTCAGCGTGCAGGCCTTCCCGGAATTGACGGAGCCCCCGGAATATTTCAATCGTGAAGTGCGCCAGGCGTTCCAGATGGATTGGTCAGAGTTGGCCCGCTACATCGAGGGCCTGCGTCGCGCAGGTTTTGACGTTTCAAACTTGACCGTGCAGTGGCACGTGAAAATCGCCTATCCCTTGATTGCACCGATCAGCATGCTCCTCGCAATACCGTTTGCGTTCCTGGTAGGCGCTCGCGGCGCAATCGGCGGGGTTGCGCTGGGCGTCGCCATCGGCATCGGCTATTGGAGTATCGCCCGCCTGATGGAAGCGATGGGCGGGGTTGGGCAACTCCCGCCGTTTCTCGCGGCGTGGTCCCCGGACTTGATATTTTTCTTCATCGGCTTGTACTTCTTTTTCAAAATTCCGACCTAAACGTAACTTCAAGTAACACTTTAATGGCTGGTCTGTGCCGCACATGTCGTCGCGCCGACACAGAAAGTGATTCTTACTGTATTTGTTTTCCTAACAGGCCGAGGTTAAAGCGAATGTTTACACATTTGCTTGTTGAGAAATTTTCTCAGCGATGAACTATTCCACGACGATGATCGGATTGGGCGAAGCTTGAAATCTCCGTGTTAACTTTTTCCAGATTGCCGTTGCTACCATTGGAGCCGTCCCACCCAAAAGGCGCAGCGCTAACTTCCGCTCTCCCCCTCGCCAGCAGTAATTAAACGCCCAAGCGGCAGCTCGGCCACCGATATAGGCATACCGCTCCGGCCGACGTTCGTTTCCTCCGGCGAATCCTCCGCGCCGTTCCGTTTCCGCCAATCGCAAAATGGCGTCCGCGATCGCCTTCAGGTTTTTGGTGCTGTTCTTGCCATGCTGCCGATACGCCGAAGTACACGGTTTGTCGATCACGATGCACGGCCCAAAGGTACCAACTTTCAACAACAGGTTTGTATCATCACCGTGGAAGGTCTCGGGAGTGCTCTTGCGCATCCCCCCAACTTCGTCAAACACCGACTTGCGAACTACGATGCAGTTAGTCCCTAATGGGCGGGTCTTTGAAAGGTAATCGCGGTACTTAAAGACTTCCACCGGGTGCGCTGCCGGGACTTCTATCGGTTGAGAGACGCTATCTTGAAAAAATTTCATGTTCCCTATTACAAGTGGGGGCGAGTCAAACTTCCTGATGACTTCGTCAAATGTTGCGAGTGCAAAGGGGAAAAAATAATCGTCGCTGTCCAGAAACACCAGATACTCGCCATTGGCGTGGGCCGCCGCCAGATTCCTTGCCACTTCGGGCCCCTGATTACTTTGTTGCAGCACTTTTATCTTATCGCCGTAGGATTTCAGTTCCTCGGCCGAGCAGTCGGTTGAGCCGTCATCCACGGCCAGGACTTCGCAGTCCCGAAAGGTTTGCGTAAGAACCGAATCAATCGCTTGATGTAGATATTTTTCTCGGTTGTAAACGGGGATCAGTACGCTGAATCGAATTGCCATTCCGCACTCCAAAGTCCGCGATCACGCAGACGCGCAGTACCGGTAAAAGTCGTCACCCGGTCCGTGCGGAACCGCCGCAAACGTGCATATTGTACCGAAATTACGAAGCTTGAGCGAGGCGTCGCTTGGACTCGGGATTGTCGCCCGTGTTGCGCGACACGCACAACCGCTATTTAAGTAGCACTTGAGGTCTGGAAAAATTAGTTTCCTCGCGCAGAGTGTCGGCGTGCCGACATCTCAGGAGATTGTTGAGCATGCACATCACGGGACTCAACGACTTCCGTGCAGGTGTACAGCCTTAAAACTGTCGGTTCGCTTTCTTCGCCTTTTTGTTCTCTCGCGCTTTCTGCTCGATTACGGCTTGTGCGGCCGCCAGTCGGGCGATAGGCACCCGGAATGGCGACGCACTCACGTAATCCATATCCAGTCCGTGGCAGAACTTCACGCTGTCTGAATCTCCCCCGTGCTCGCCGCAAATTCCAATCTTCAGTTTCGGCCGGGTTTCCCGCCCTCGCGTCACTGCCCACTGCATCAGCATCCCGACGCCTTTTATGTCTAGCGATTGAAAAGGATCGGTGCCAAATATACCGGCCTTCTTTTCGTCCACGTAGTCAGGCAAGAAGCGCCCGGCATCGTCACGGGACAATCCCATGGTGGTCTGCGTCAGATCGTTCGTGCCGAACGAGAAAAATTCCGCCACTTCGGCGATCTCTTTCGCCATCAGCGCAGCGCGAGGCAACTCGATCATCGTGCCAACCAGGTAAGGCAGCTTCACGCCGGCCTTTTTGATCAACTCATCCGCCACCCTTCGCGTAGCCTGCTCGAGAATTGCCAGCTCTTTTCTATCCAGAACCAACGGGTGCATTATCTCAGGTAAAACTTTAACCCGGCCTCGCTGGCATTCAATGGCCGCTTCGATGATTGCTCGCACCTGCATTTCGAGAATCTCAGGATAGGTAATTGACAGTCGGCATCCGCGATGCCCCAGCATCGGGTTGGACTCGTGCAACTGTTCCACGCGTCGCGCTACCGTCTCAACGTCCAAACCCAGTTCCTTCGCCAATTCCTGCTGCTTGGCACGCTCGTGCGGCACAAATTCGTGTAGCGGCGGATCGATCAACCGGATCGTCACCGGGAAGCCGTCCATGGCCTGAAAAATCCCCACGAAATCCCGCCGTTGAAATGGCAGCAACTTGTCCAGCGCTTTGACCCGAGCCTCGCGCGTTTCAGCCAGAATCATTTCCTGAATGGCGCGCTGCCGCTCGTGGCTTCTCTCCGGATGCTCAAAGTCCGTGAAGAACATGTGTTCGGTGCGGCACAGCCCGATCCCCTCCGCCCCGAATTCTCTCGCTTTGCGCGCGTCCTGCGGCGTGTCCGCATTGGTGCGCACACGCAATCGCCGCACTTCATCGCCCCACTTCATCAAAGTAGCGTAAGCTTGCGGCAGTTCAGGCACCACCAGCGGCATTTCGCTGGAGTACACCACTCCTTCACTGCCGTCCAGCGTTACCCAATCCCCTTCTTTTACGGTCTTTCCGCCCGCCACCATGGAGAGAGATTTGTAATCAATCTGCAATTTTTCGGCACCCACGATGCAGCACTTACCCCATCCGCGCGCGACTACGGCCGCGTGGCTGGTCTTGCCGCCAGTTGCCGTCAGAATTCCCTGGGCCACCGCCATGCCCCCAACATCCTCGGGGCTCGTTTCACGTCGCACCAGGATTACTTTCTCGCCCTTCTCTGCCCACTCTTCCGCTTTCTGTGCCGAGAAGACTACTTTACCGACAGCCGCTCCCGGCACCGCATTAATGCCCGTGGCCAGAATTCTAGATTCCAGGGATTTCTTGTCCACCTTGGCATCAATGACTGGATAGAAAAGTCGCTCGATGTCTTCCGACTTGATTCGCTGGATAGCGTCTTCCTTGCTGATCAGCTTCTCGTTGGCCATGTCCACCGCAATACGAAACGCTGCTGAAGGCGTGCGCTTACCCGTGCGCGTCTGCAACATATATAAAGTGCCGTCTTCCACCGTGAATTCCATATCCTGCATATCACGGTAGTGATTCTCAAGTTTCACTCGAACTTTATCGAGCTGCCCATAAACCTTAGGCATCGCTTTAGCCATCTCGCGCAACGGCGTCGGCGTTCGAATTCCCGCCACCACATCTTCACCTTGCGCATTCACCAGGTAGTCGCCGTAAAAAACTTTCTCCCCCGAACTCGGGTCTCGGGTGAAGCACACCCCTGTCCCCGAAGTGTCGCCGTTGTTTCCGAAAACCATCTGCACCACGTTCACGGCTGTGCCCATCACTCCCGTGATTTTCTCAACTCGCCGGTAGGTGACCGCCTTCTCCGCCATCCACGAGCCAAATACTGCGCCGATCGCGCCCCACAATTGATCCATCGGGTCGTCAGGAAAATTCTTGCCTGTCTTTTCCTTGAACAATTGTTTGTACTCAGCGACCAGTTGCTTCCAGCCGCTGGCAGGCACTGCGGTGTCTTCTTTAACACCCAGTTTCTGCTTCATGGCCGCCAAACGGTGTTCCAGGTCCTCTTTGGACATCTGCATGACCACCGTCGAATACATCTGCACAAAGCGACGATACGCATCGTACGCAAATCGTTCATTCTTGGTCGCACCCGCCAAGCCCTGTACGCTGCGGTCATTCAGGCCCAGATTCAAAATTGTTTCCATCATTCCGGGCATGGAACGTGCCGAGCCCGAACGCACGCTCACCAGCAGCGGGCTCTTAGGATCGCCGAGTTTCTTCTTGGTCACTTTTTCGAGTTGTGCGACCTGCGCGGCCACTTCTTTCTTCAGCTCTGGCGGATACTTCTTGGCGTTCTTGTAGTAGTAGTCACAAGCTTCCGTGGATATGGTGAATCCCGCAGGCACCGGCAGCCCGATCTTGGTCATCTCCGCCAGGCCGGCACCCTTGCCTCCGAGCAATTCACGCCACTCGCCATTACCTTCCGCTTTTCCCGCTCCAAAAAAATAAACCCATTTTTTCACTGTGACCCTCGGTCTATGATTTGTATTCCCTGGTGCAGTTGAAGTTAAACTTTCAATGTTGCAATGATGCAGAAATTGATTCGACTGCTCTACGAAAGTCTGATTTCAATCTTACGATCGAGCTTGAACATTTACTTTGCTTGTCGGCCCGTCGACATTAGAGCAACACCAAGCACTCGAATTATCGCTGCGACACCTAAAGTCAACGCACAGATGTCGGCATGTCGACAGTCTGGTTATTTCGCGCTGCTTTCAACATCTCGCCGGTTACTTTAACTCCACTGACTTCGGCCCCGCATACGCCGCCGGCGGTCCTATCGACGCTCTTCGCTTCCGATTTCCGAAAAATCTGCCACCGTCGTGAACTCCTTCAATAAATCCGATAGTAAAGTCAGGCGGTTCGCTCGGATCCGTTCATCCTCCGCCATCACCATTACCTTATCGAAGAATCCATCCACCGCTTTGCGCAAGCCAGCGATGATCTCTAGTGCCTCTTGATACTTCCCTGCACGCTTGGCAATCTGAACCTTTGCCGCTGCGTCACGCATTGCCGCATACAGTTCGCGCTCCGCGTCGTGATCAAATAATTCTGGCTGCACGTGGCGAGTCCCATCCTTCGACAGGTCAGCCTTCTCGAGAATCTTTCGAACTCGCTTGAAAGACACTGCCAGGGGCTCGAAGTTCTTGGATTTGCGTATGGATTTCAGCGCAGCTAGCCGTTTTTGCGCATCAACCAGATCTTCCGCACCGGCACGGAACACCGCATTTACCTCGTCGTGCGCAAAGCCGTCGCGATCCCGCAGAATAAATTTTGCGCGCTCAAGAATAAAATCCACTACCTGCGCTTCCTGCTCTGTGCTCATGCCCTTCTTGGGCTTGTGAAGCAGCAACGCCTTAGCTGCCGCGCCCACCGCCAGCGACAGAGACACAGGGAGTTTCCTGTCCAGAATGATCTTTACGATCCCCAACGCCGCGCGCCGCAATGCATATGGATCGCTCGATCCCGTGGGCACTACGCCCACCAGAAAACAGCCCGCAATCGAGTCCAGCTTATCAGCCAGCGCCACAGCGCATCCGGTTACGTTGCGCGGAATCGGATCTGTCAAACCCACTGGACGGTAGTGATCGTAAATCGCGTCTGCCACTTCCTCAGGTTCGCCTTGCGCGCGCGCGTATAGCCCACCAACGATTCCTTGCAGTTCCGGGAATTCCCTGACCATCTCCGTTGCCAGGTCGCATTTCGCCAATTCCGCCGCGCGATCCGCTTCAGCAACATGTGCCTCGATCATCCCGCTGCTGTACCACTGCTCCGCCAACCAGCGGGCGATGGAACGCACCCGCTCCACCTTATCCCGGTAGCTGCCCAGTCGGGACTCGTAAGTTACCCGCTCCAGTTTCGGCAAATTTTCAACCAACTGCTTCTTCTGATCCGCGGTCCAGAAGAATTCCGCGTCGGCAAACCGCGCTCGCAGCACCCGCTCATGACCGGCGCGCACCAGGCCCCGCGCGTCGCGCGCCAGATTGATCACCGCAAGAAATTTCGGTGCCAGCTCCCCCTGCGCAGCCTCGACCGCGAAGTATTTTTGGTGATCCCGCATCACCGTAACGAGAATCTCGTCTGGCAAATTCAGAAACTTGACGTCGAAATCCCCCTCAATCACGCTGGGATACTCATTCAAGTAACACACGAGGTTTTGCAAAGAGGCGTCCTGGTGGATTTGATAGCCACCCTTGCGCGCCAACTGCGCTAATTCCCGCTCGATCTTTTCACGGCGGTCCAGTGGCCGCAAAATTACGCCGTGGGAACGAAGCTTCTTCTCGTATTCGGCGAAGCTGCGTATCGCCAACCGCCCCTTCCCAATGAAGCGGTGCCCCATTGTCGTATCCGACGAGGTCACCCCGCCGAAAGTAAACCTCAATGGTTTGCCGTCCAATACCGCCAATATCCAGCGGATCGGCCGGATAAATCGCGCGCCGTCAATTCCCGTCCACGTCATCGACCGTGGCCAGGTAAGGTCATGAATCGCGCGCGGCAGAATATCCCGCAAGATTTCTTCCGCGGTACGGCCGCGTTTCACTTGACGGGCCGCCAGATATTCTCCTTTGGGCGTCTGAACGAGGTGCAAAGCCTCCACTCGCAATCCTTGTTTCTCAGCAAAACTGAGCGCCGCTCTGGTCGGGAACCCTTCCACGTCGTACGCCACCGATTTCGGAGGTCCGGTTACGTCGCTGGTTACGTCCGCCTGCTTGGAGATGAGTCCGCGCACCCAGGCAGTAAGCCTCCGCGGACCACTGAAGGTCTCCACGGTCACGCCGTCGGTCAAATTTTCGGCTGCCAGCAGCTTGGTGATATTCGTCCGCAGCTCTTCTTCGGCTCGCGGCAACATTCCCGCGGGGATTTCTTCACATCCGATCTCGAAAACAAGTTCAAGCTTTCTCTCAGGTTTTACTTGAAGTTTCTTATTGACCGCTTTTCCGTTGCCGGCTGACTCCCTCATGCGCGCAACTCCCGCCGTTTTGCAGGTCCGCCGATTTGCTCCAGGTACGCCGCAGCCGTCTTGCAAGCCGCCCCGCGAACCCTGGCCATTAATGCCGCCCGCTCGGTCGTGGAGATCGCACCCCGCGCGTCCAACAAATTGAACAGATGCGAACACTTCAAGCAATGGTCGTAGGCGGCCAGCAGGGGATATCGCAGCCGGGTTTTGGCTTTAGACTCCTGAAAGCCCTCAAGTAATTGTTTAGCTTGCTTCTCGTGCAAATCAAACTCGGCCCGAATGGCCGTCGCGTCGCTCATGTCGAAGCTATATACGGAAAGCTGCTGTTCTTCCGCCAGGCGGATTTCGCCGTAGGTCTTATCGGCCGACCAACGTAAGTCGTAAACACTGTCTACACCTTGAAGGAACGCGCAGATTCGCTCCAACCCGTAGGTCAACTCCACTGAGATGGGGTCCAGATCGATTCCGCCGCTCTGCTGGAAATAGGTGAACTGCGTGATCTCCAGCCCGTCAAGCAAAACCTGCCAGCCAATTCCCCACGCGCCCAGCGTTGGTGATTCCCAGTTGTCCTCTTCAAAACGAATGTCATGCACTCGCAGGTCGATGCCTATAGCTTCGAGGCTCTTCAAATACACATCCTGCACATCGGCCGGAGAGGGCTTAAGAATCACCTGGAATTGCGAATGCTTGTATAACCGGTTAGGGTTTTCGCCATAGCGCCCATCGGCAGGGCGGCGGCTTGGTTGAACAAAAGCTACGCGATACGGTTCGGGGCCCAGCACCCGCAGAAAAGTCTCCGGGTGCATCGTTCCGGCGCCGACCTCCACATCGTAGGGTTGTTGCAGAACACAGTTCTGCTTGGCCCAGAATTGCGAGAGTTTCAGAATCAAATCCTGGAAGTTTAGACCGACGTTCTTCTTCTCAAGTTTTACTTTAAGTGTCAACTGTTCTCCAAAAGCTGTCGTGTCGCAAGTTTTCGTTCCGTGTGGTGCTCGATCCATCCTAATGAGGCTTCGCGCAGCTCCCTCAGTTCCGTCTTCATAAGATCGGATATATCGATTCTATCCAGGCGTTCCCCGGCAAATCGTTCCGCCAGCCGCCGGCATCCTTCATGCATCGCGGACATTCCCGACCGGCGGCACTTCCCGCACAGCAGTCCCGCCTCCCAAGATGCAAAATAAGCGGCATCCGAGCCAAATGCCGTACCACAGTTGGCGCAGCGATCAAAGCGTGGCAGCCATCCACCTAATCGCACAGTCCAGAACGTGAAATAACTCAGCGGCAACGCCCATTGGCCGGTGCGTTCGATCTCCTGAGCAGTCAGCAGGATCAAACGAAACATCGCTTCTGAAACTTCTCGTTCCGGCAACACCGTTTCCGCCACTTCGCTGATCACTGCCATCCCCGTGCTCAGGAAATAATCACTCTGGGCCTTATTAAAGGACTCCAGCGGTTCGCATTGCTGAATGCGCACCAGGTCACGGGTTTCTTTCTCCACGTACCACAATTGCACGTGAGACAACAGTTGCAGCGTCGAACCGTAGCGATTCTTGATGCGCCGCGCCCCGGCAGCCACTCCCCGCATGCGCCCAGAGGCGCGTCCGAAAAAACTCACCAGCCGGTCTGCTTCCCCCAGCGGAAAAGTTTTTAAGATAATGGCTTCCGTTTCCCGGGCGGGCATGAGGTTCTTGGCGCGCCGGTCTTCCCTGCCGAGCTGTGGCACAGCCCCGATTTCACGCGCACGCGGAACATGAATAATTATCACACAAGCAGCGGTCGCGCAATGTTTGCACGCAAATAATAAAACTTCCTTTTTTATTTCTCGTCGCAAGAATAAAAATCTTCCGCTCCCGCGGCGCGTGGGAAGATTTCGCGCCGAACTTTCTATTTGCGGCGTAATTAGCTACTCTGACGCGGCCAACGTGTTCATTCCTCTCAAAGATGAAACGCCTCATCGCACTACTCCGGTCATTAATATTCTTTTGATCTTGGCCAACCTCGCGGTCTTCGCTTATCAACTTAGCCTGCCGCCTCACTTGTTAAAGGCATTTTTAATGGCCAATGCCACCATTCCGGCGCGTTTCCCCGCCTTCATTGCCGGCTCCATCGACTTCCACGGCGCATTCCTGCCGCTGCTCACCAGCATGTTTCTGCACGCCGGCTTGGCGCATCTCGCGGGTAACATGCTGTTCTTATGGATCTTCGGCGACAATGTCGAAGACTTTTTTGGGCATTTGCCATACCTGTTATTTTATCTGACGTGCGGCATCGGGTCCGGCCTGCTCCATGTGTTCTTCAATCTTGACTCGCCCCTGCCCGCGCTTGGTGCCAGCGGCGCGATCTCCGGAGTCATGGGCGCGTACCTCGTGCTCTACCCCCGGTCACGAATTCTCACGCTGGTTTTTATTTTCCTGGTGCCAATCCCGGCCATCTTCATTCTGGGCTATTGGTTTTTCTTGCAATTCGTCGCCGGAGTGAGCAGTCTCGGTGCGGTCTCGCAGGGCGGGGTCGCGTGGTGGGCGCATATCGGCGGCTTCCTGCTGGGTTTAGTCTTCACGAGCGTGATCCGTTCGCGACCTCAAGTCTGACTTGAATATAATTCTCATTCCAAAAACACGTTAAAGCGCCACCTCCGATGTCGGCGGGTCGACACGAAACCAAAAGCGACGATGTACGTCGCGGTTCCATTTAATTCAAGTATTACTTCGCTAAATGCCTAGCGGTATGAATGCTGCACTCGAACTTATAATTGTCGCGCGAGGTGCGCCATCGACCTCTCGGGAACGACAGCGGTCTTCGACCGTTTGGTTCAATGTCGACGTGTCGACATCTGAAGTGACTTCTCGATGAGTTTTACTGGAAGCTTCGCTGCTGAGTTAAACCTTAGACTCAACGTGCTTGTGCTGCGCAAGACTACGTTCGCTGACCCGTACATTAAAGCACCCGAGCTCGAGCTGAAGGCTTGAAGTGAAGTGTTACCTTTCAACATTCACTTCGGACTCTGACTGGACATTCAAGATGCGCAGCTAAAGTTACACCTTCATTGTCGGCGCGGCGACATTATCGTGAGCTGGTAACGTACTTGGCCAGCCAGTCTCCTACTTCACTAGTTTTGCGGGTGCCACCCAAGTCCGGCGTGACGTAGTTCTCTCGCAATGCGGCCTTCACCCCATCGTTTAAAGCTTCGGCCTCGACGTTCCACCCCAGAAAATCCAGCATCATGGCCGACGCTAGAGCGGAGCCCAGCGGATTCGCAACTCCCTTGCCCGCGATATTTGGCGCCGACCCATGCACCGGCTCGAATAGCGACGTTCGCTCCGGGTGAATGTTGCCGGAAGGCGCAAGCCCCAATCCGCCGGCAAGTTGTGCTCCCAGATCGCTGATGATGTCGCCGAAAAGATTGCAAGTCACAATCACGTCAAATTGGCTCGGATCGCGGACCAGTTCCATCGTCAAAGTATCGATATATAAGTGGCGCGATTCAATCGCCGGATATTCCTGGCGGACCTTCTTGAAAACGCGCTGCCACAAATCGTGCGCGAAGGTCATGGCGTTCGACTTGTCGCTCATGCACACGCGCTTCAGTCCCTTGCTGTGCGCATATTCGAACGCGTAGCGGACGATTCGTTCTACGCCCTTTCTCGAATTCACGTCTTCCTGCACGGCGATTTCGTCGGCGGTATCTTTCTTGAAAAACCCGCCAACGCCGACGTACAGACCCTCGGTGTTCTCGCGGAAGACCATGATGCGAATGTCTTTTTCAGTGCGATCACGCAGCGGCGTCAGTCGTTGGTGAAGCAATTCGACCGGACGAGCGTTGACGTATAGGTCCAGCTTAAAGCGCAGCCCTAACAGGATGTCAGCGGCATGCTGGTTCGATGGCACGCGCGGATCACCCAGCGCCCCGAACAAAATGGCGTCGAACTCGTCACGCAACATTTCGAGAGCGCCGTCCGGCAAACTAATGTTTTCGCGCAGATATTTATCGGCGCCCCAATCAAACTCCACGAACTCCATGGTCCGTCCGCTCTGCGCAGCGAGTGCCTTCAACACCTTTAGCGATTCGGGAGTCACTTCTTTCCCTATGCCGTCGCCAGGAATGACCGCAATCCTCACCGCAGTGCCGTCATCACGTTTGGGAAGCTTTCCTCCGTCGGTAGTCATCTGGAGTCCCCTCAAGCATTACTTTAAGTCAGACATTCGAATCGCGCCGTCAGTTTTTCGATACGATCCTGTTGAGGTTCGAAGCCAATTCCCGGACCTTGTGGCACCGCGATCGTCCCGCGGGCAGAAACAGTCACTTCCGGTTCAATGATGTCCTCGTGCCAGTAGCGCTTACTGGCAGTAACGTCACCCGGCAACGTGAAATTCGGCAAGGTGGAGAGGGCGATATTGTGCGCACGTCCGATTCCGGTTTCGAGCATCCCGCCGCACCACACCGGCACGCCGTGCTTCTGACAGATGTCGTGAATGGCCTTCGCCGGCGTGAACCCGCCCACGCGCCCCAGTTTGATATTAATGATTTTGCAGGCACCCATGCTCACGGCAGCCAGTGCGTGCTCTTCGGAGTGAATGCACTCGTCCAGGCAAATGGGCGTATCCAGCCTTTTCTGTAACTCGATGTGACTGAAGAGGTCATCCCACCCCAGCGGCTGCTCAATCATCATCAGATAATAGCTCTCCAGTTGCTTGAGCAACGGCCAGTCTGCCAACCGATAGGCAGAGTTGGCATCGACCATCAGCTTGATGCGCGGGAATTCTTGGCGGACCCGTTGGACCGATTCAATATCTTTGCCAGGTTTAATTTTGATCTTGATCCGCTGGTAGCCTGCATCGATTTCCGTCTTAATCGCCGAAATCAATTCTTCAAGTGATGCTTTAATTCCAATAGAAACTCCGCTGGCGATCTCCTGTCGCGTACCACCAAGCAATTTCCAGAGTGGGATATTTTTTTGCCTGGCTTCGGCGTCCCAAACCGCTGCTTCAAGTGATCCTTTAGCCATGTTGTGACCGCGGACCTGCGCCAACATGTCCCAGACATCCGCTGCAGATCCGAATTCTTTGCCTTTGATCATGGGCCACAGGTAATCTCGGAGAACAATCCACGCCGTGTTCACAGTCTCAGGGCTATAAAACGGGTCTTCGCCCGCCACACATTCCCCCCATCCAGTCACGCCATCCACGTTTGCTTGCACCAGCAGGATGCGGCGAGACTCTACCCGATCCATGCTGGTTTCGAACGGCGCGACCAGCTTGATGTGTATTTCTCGCAGCGTAATGTCGCTGATTTTCATAAAAACCGGCTCCGCTTTCCTTAAAATTCGCTCCACGGCGATAGCAGGTACGCCGGCGCCTGCGGGTCGTTGCGAACGCCGACGGCCGCGTATCCCTTGCTGAAATACCTGGAGAATTCTTGTCGAAGGCGAGCCTGCTGATCGGCAACCTCTTGCTCATCGTGCTCGGCCCCCGAAGGTCTACTGTGTCCGGGCGGTATGTCCAGAACCGCGGAATATTGCGGACCGGGCAGCGCTACCCCTGCGACAGCGGCGTCAACACGCGGCGAATCCAGATACCATTCCGTCAGGAGGCGGTCCGTGGCAATGCCACGATGCAGGGGGCTGGTTGTAATTCCGTAGAAATTAGGCAGGTACTTCCGGCTGATAGCCCCGAGCCGGTTGAAATTGAAGTACGCGTTGCGGAACTCCAATGGATCGAACGTCCAGCAGATCAAGCGGATATTACGGCCCAGGGCTTCGTCTCGCTGAAATAGCTTCAGGGCCCGTCCAACACCCCGATCACGATAATCGCCGTGAACTCCCGTCATATGCGAATGGAGATAGGGAATTCCGTCGCGCAAGCCTACGACAGCCAGGGTAAATCCCGCCAGGCGCCCGCCGTCGAAGGCCCCCAGCACCTGCCCCCCGGTATTGGCGGCAACGATAAATGCTGTGACCGGTTCGGTTTCCAGGTCCGCTTCCTGCCAGATTTCTTTTTGCAACGCCAGGCACAGCCGAAACTCTTCGAGCGCCTGACATTTGCGAATCACAATGTCGCTGGTCATCGGGAGTGACTGGCCGCCAATTTTCGGTTTACGGCCTTTGCGGCGGTGAGGCCCTTAGCATTTTGCTGCTCACCTTCAGAGCGCTGGTCTTCGCCGGCTTTAACCGCTTCCCACAAAGCTTCCTTTTCTTCCCGCGGCAGGTCCGCGAAGGAACTTGCGCGTCCTTCTGCCGCTTTTTCCATTTCCATGAAGCGCCGCTGAAACTTGGTATTGGCTTTTTGCAGCGCGATCTCCGGATCCACTTCTACAAAACGTGCCAGACTGACGGCCGCGAATAGCAGGTCGCCCAACTCCTCCTCCACCTGGACAGAATTTTGTGTGGTCAGCGCATGGCGGACTTCCGCCATTTCCTCGCGCAATTTTTCGAAAATACCGTGGGCGTCGTGCCAGTCGAAGCCGGCGCGCGCCGCCTTGCGCGTCAACTGTAATCCCTGCAGCATCGCCGGAAGCCCACGCGAAACGCCGTCAAGCAGCGATGCCCTCTTGCCAGGTGCGGGCACGGCTGCAGCATCGTTTTCGGGAGCCCGGGGAGCAGCCAGCCGCTCTTGCGCTTTGATGCGCTCCCAGTTCCGAAGCACCTGCGCGGAGTCCTGGACGCGAACTTTTCCGAACACATGCGGATGCCGGCGCACCATCTTGTCGTGAATAGAGCGCACCACGTCCGCAACGTTGAAACGTCCTTGTTCGCGTGCAATTTCTGAATGAAATACAACTTGCAGCAGCAAATCGCCCATCTCTTCCGCGAACTTGCCGTCATCGCCGGAATCGAGCGCATCCAGCGTTTCGTAGGCTTCCTCTATCAGATAGGCGCGTAAAGAGGCATGCGTCTGTTCGCGGTCCCAGGGGCAGCCCTTCGGTGCGCGCAAGCGTCGTTGTACTCTGACCAGCTTCTCAAACCACTCTCCCGCTGACAATTTCGTTGCCGCTGGCCTCCGTTGCGCACCGCGGAGCGCCGCCGCAGCTTTCTTCCGCTTGGATCTTGATGAGGCTCGCAACTTCGCTGTTCTTTTTGTCGGGGAAGGCATCGCATGTCCGCAGAGATCGCCGATGCGGGGTTTCCACTGTACGGTGCGCTGAAAAATTTGACAAGTAGCCGCCGGGGCCGATTTCTTATCCGCAGGCTTCGCTCGTACCGGCACAATGTCGCGCAATGGCGAAATCAGGCAGCCATGATAAACTCAAGAATGACACTATCCGTAGAGGAACTACCTTGGCCGAAAACAAGCAAGAAGAGGCTTTCCGAGTAATAGACCGCCGTCCCTTTACCTCCGACGGCGACATCCGTAAGGACGTCGTTGAAGCCGAAGAGCGTAAGGCCGAACGCGAAGCCGCCAATGAGGCGGCGCTCAATCCCACGCCTGCCGTCGCTTTGGAACCACCTGCGGGTAATTCACCCGCCGTCGATGCGCCGAAAGCTTCGCCCGCATTCCAGAACTTGATCCAGATGATCGGCAGCAACGCCGCTATGGTGTTGGGAGCCTACGCCGACCCGCGCACCGGCCAACCCGTAATCGACCCAGAAGCGGCGCGCGAGTTGATCGACATGCTGGACGTGCTGCACGAGAAAACCAGGGGCCATCTGGCTCCCGAGGAAGAAAATTTGCTGGTGGATCTGCTTGGCAAATTGAAAATGACCTTTCTCGAAGTAAACCAGGCCCTCGCGGCGCAGGCCGCAAAAGTAGCGCAGCAGGCTAAGGTCGGCGCCAAGCGATAATTGCACCAGTGTCCGTCCGCGATATGCGCCTGGATAACGGTTACGTTCCGCGACCCGGTGATTTTTTTTTCTTCTCCATGTCCTTTAATACCGGCAAAGAACCAATAAAACTTACGGTGCTGGGCTCCGGCACTTCCATGGGAGTTCCCTCACCCGGGTGTCACTGCCGCGTGTGCGCTTCCGTTGATCCCCACGACAAGCGCCTGCGTCCTTCCCTGCTGTTGTCTCGCGCGGGACAAAATGTGGTAATCGACACGACACCCGATTTTCGCCAGCAGGCTCTGCGCGCCGGAATGGACCGCCTTGATGCCGTGTTGCTGACCCATGGCCACGCCGATCACATCATGGGCTTCGATGACATTCGGCCATTCAACATTCGCCAGGGCGCGGCATTGCCGGTGTACGGCAACGCCGAAACATTCTCGGTGCTCAAGCAGGCCTTCGCATATGTGTTCAGTGGCAAACCCACTCTGAGCACCGTGCCTAGCGTAGATCTTCACGAGGTGCGCGGTCCCTTTGAACTGCTGGGCACCGAGATCGTTCCCATAACACTGGTCCACGGCGATCTGGAGGTTTTAGGCTACCGCTTCGGGAAGGCCGCATATCTCACTGATTTCAGCGCCCTGCCGGAGACGTCCATGGCCTTGCTCGGCGGTCTGGACGATTTAATCATCGACGCGTTGCGCGACATTCCTCACCCCATGCATCAGACGGTGCAACAGGCGCTGGCGCTGGTGCAGCGACTGGCACCCAGGCGGGCATGGTTCACACACATTGCGCACGATTTGTCGCACGCGGAGACCGATCAAAGATTGCGCGACCTGGGCTTTGCCAACGTGCAGCTGGCATACGACGGACTGCAGTTCGATGTACTTGTGCAAGACAACGACGTTAATGAACCGGCAAAAGTAACTCCCGTTGTCCCGCGCAAAAGCTCCACGGGTGTGAGCACGTTTGCCACTACCGCGGCGTGGAACGCGCATTACTCTTCGCCCAAAAAAAGCCAGTGTGTTGGCCATTGGAAATTTTGACGGTTTACATCTCGGGCACCAGGCCATTCTGCGCGCCTCAACTGCGCGTGCACTGGAAACTGGCGCGATCTCCACGGCGCTGACCTTCGATCCTCCGCCCCTGAAAGTGCTGCGCCCAGAGTCCGCTCCGTTGCGCCTGTCTACTAATGCACAGCGCATCGCGTGGTTTAGCATGCTGGGTGTGCAATCCGCCGTGGTCCTGCCTTTCACCATGGACCTGGCGCGGCTGGCACCCGAAGATTTTGTCGAGCAAATACTGGTCGATGATCTTCGCGTGTCAGCTATTTTGGTGGGAGAGAATTTTCGTTTCGGGCACCGCCAGTCCGGCAATGTCAAATTGCTGCGCGAACTGGGCGAACGTCTGGGATTCGACGTGGTGATTGTTCCTCCGGTAATTTTTCGTGAAGAAATTGTCTCCAGCACGATTATTCGCAGGGAAATCGCCGAAGGTGACGTCAGCCACGCAGGCCGTCTTCTGGGTCGCCCGTTTGCTCTGACCGGTGAAGTCGTGAGCGGCACCGGCACGGGCAGTAAATTTACTTTCCCCACCTTGAATCTGGCGCCCGAGCAGGAACTCATTCCCGCCCGCGGCGTGTACATCACCCGCACTTGTTTCCCGGGCGAGTCGCGTGCCCACCGTTCGGTTACCAATATCGGGATGCGCCCGACGTTCAACGGCACGGCGCTTACCGTAGAAACCCACCTGCTGGACTTCCGCGGAGAAATTCCCGCCAAGCGCATGGAAGTGCGCTTCTGGAAACGCTTGCGCCCGGAAAAGAAATTTAGCGGCCCGGGGGAGCTGCGCGAGCAAATCGCTCGAGACATGGCCTGTGCTAATCGCTATTTTGATCGCTTGCGCCGCGTGCGTTCCGCGCAACTCGTCTGAGCCACGTACCGGCTGGTGTTCGAACCGGCAATCCGCGGAACGGAGTCTCGACGCTCGGAGCCGGTACTTCATGGTTTTGAGGCAGAGCACGCCAGTTGACGCGCCGGGATATTTTGGAAATCAGTGGGGACGCTGATTTTCGCGCGCGCAGTGCGCTGGGTGAGCCGCAGGCACTGAAGCGGAAGCCGGCGATTTCGGTGTGCCCGCCGACGGATCGGCCGCCAGGCATTCGGCACAGTACCCGCCCACCTCAGTGCGCGAAATGGTCACCTTCATATTGAAGTCCCGCGCGATCTGTTCTTTCAACTGTTCGTAGAGCCGGCTTTCAAATTCCCGCACTTTGCCGCAGCGCAGGCACGCGACGTGGATGTGATCACGCGGTCCGTGGCTTTCGTAGTAGTGCCGATCGCCCCGCAGGTGCAGCAAATCCAGCTCGTCGATCAGTCCCTGTTTTTTCAGCAGATCGATGGTTCGATATACGGTGACCAGATGCACGCCGGCATCAATTTTCTGCGCGCGCGCCAAAATCTGATCTACGTCCAGGTGCTGCTCAGCGTCATCCATTACCTGCAGGATGACGCGCCGCTGCTTGGTCATGCGGATGCCGCGCTCGGAAATAATCTGCTGGAGTCTTCCGGTAGTTTCCGCGGTGTTGATACGCTCGCCGGTGGAGACCCGGCGCGAAGGTGATGCCGCCATGCGGTGCCTCCAATTTTTGCGCGAGAAATTTACGAATGCGTTGGCAGCATTCGCATCACGTCATTGTACATAACGTACGCGAATAGCACCAAGAGGAACACAAATCCCACCTGCACGAAGCGCTCTTTGAAAGCCATGCTCAGGTCCCGACGCATGCCGCCTTCAATGGCCAGCAACAGAATATTGCCGCCGTCGAGAATCGGAATGGGCAGAAGATTCAGGATGCCGAGATTCACGCTGATTAACACCATCAGAGAAAGTACCGCGAGCGGCCCTTTGCGAACGGCTTCGCCGGCGGCGCGGGAAATCCCCACCGCGCCCTGCAACTGTTTCACAGAAACGCGGCCGCTGAACAACTGGCCAACCACTCCCAGTGTTTCGGAAATGCGCTGACCCGTCATGACGAAAGCGTCGCGCACCCCTTCGCCAACGCCAGTCCGGCGGTAAGATGTCTGGTCGCGAACCGCCACGCCCACCTGATAAATCTTTTCGCCCGATTCCGTCGCTCCCGCGATGGGCGTAACTTCGGTATGAACGGTCTGCCCCTTGCGCAGCAAGTCCAGTTGCACGGTCTTGCCTTCCGAGCCGCGCACGCGCTCTACAAATTGTCCCCAGTACTGAATTTTCTGTCCGTTTACAGCCTGGATCACGTCGCTTTCTTTCAAGCCGGCATGCGCGGCAGGACTACCCGCTGCAACTTCGTCCAGCACCGGCGCCAGTGGAGCGTAGCCCAGCAAAGTATCGCCAGCTGGCTGCGTCCGTAATAGGCACCTGAATGGCGCGCCGCGTCCCGCCATTTTCCACTTCTGCGGAAATTGTCGACCCGGGTGCCGCCTCTTTCATGACTTTAGCCGCTTGTTCCCACGTGGGATTGGCAACGCCGTTAAGCGACAACACCCTGTCGCCCGGTTGAAACGGACTGGGTGTTGTGGTGGGCTTCGAGCTCAGCGCCACTACCTGCACCGGCTGATCGAGATACGCGGAGTGCGGCACTCCCATGCCGATGAACAGAACAGCCATCGCCAGCACCGGAAAAATCAGGTTGACCGCCGGCCCCGCAAACGAGATCAGCGCGCGCTGCCAGCGCGGCTTGCTCATCAATTCATCGGATGAGCCGGTGGGCGCGGCCTCGCCGGCATCCACGTCAGACATATCCTGCCCAGCCATGCGCACGTATCCGCCGAAGGGCAGAGCGCTTACCCGCCAATCCGTCGCCCCTCGCTTCCATCCAAACAAGCGCGGACCGAAACCGATCGAGAAGACATCCACGCGCACGCCGAAGAGCCGGGCGACGATGAAGTGGCCCCACTCGTGAATCATAATCATCAAACCCAGTACCAGCGCCATGCCCAGAATCAGGTTCATACGCGATCTTTTCTCCCAAATGCTGCTACGTTTAATTCTACGACGGCAGATTTCATCAAACTCGCTAAAATCGCTCTACGATGCCACGGCGGTTACTGAGAGCCGCGACACTTCTTCCCTGGCCATGCGACGGGCTTCGGCGTCCGAGGCCAGCACATCCGCCATGTTTTCGAATTTGCCTTTTGGCGTACGCGCCAGAACCGCTTCGATCACCTCGGCGATACCGTTAAAAGAGAGCCGCTGCTCCAGAAACGCAGCAACGGCGATTTCATCTGCGGCATTCAAAGCGCACGGCAATGCCCCTCCCTTCTTCATGGCCTCACGAGCCAAACGCAGGCACGGGAACCGCCGGGAACTGGGCTTTGCGAAATCCAGCCGCTTCAATTTTTTCCAATCCAGGGCTATATCTTTGGATGCTACCCGCTCCGGATAGGTTAACGCGTACTGGATAGGCATGCGCATGTCCGTAGGTCCCAGCTGCGCCAGCACGCTGCCGTCTACGAACTCGACGAAAGAGTGCACCGTAGATTGCGGGTGGATAATCACTTCGATCTGGTCCGGGCGCATGCCGAAAAGCCAGCGTGCTTCGATAATCTCGAAGCCCTTGTTCATCATTGTCGCGGAATCGATGGTGATGCGGTCGCCCATCCGCCAGTTGGGATGAGCCAAAGCCTGCTTCGGCGTGATCGTATCGAAATCCGCGAGTGGCGTTTTGCGAAACGGGCCGCCGGATGCGGTTAGCACCAGCCGGCGCACTTCGGCGGATTTGCCGCCGCGCAGGCATTGATGGACGGCGTTGTGTTCGCTGTCCACCGGTAACAATTCGCGGCCGGCTTTTTTCGCGGCGGCCATAACCAGTTCCCCGGCGGCCACCAGAACTTCCTTGTTCGAAAGCGCCACGATCTTGCCCAATTTCACGGCTTCGTAGGTCGCTTCCAGACCGACCACTCCGACTGCGGCGGACACCACGATTTCGGAACGCGAGAGCGTACCGACAGTGAGCATGCCTTCACGGCCATGATGGATATCGGGCAGCGGAGCGATTTTTTGCGCTCGCAAACGCTCGGCCAGTTCGTCGGCTTTCTTACCGTCCGCTACGGAAACCACGTTGGGGCGATGACGCTCAATCTGCTTGATGAGTTCATCCAGATTGTTGCCGGCGGCCAGTCCGCAGACGACGAATTGTCCTGGCAGCGATTCCACGACAGAAAGGCACTGGCGGCCGATGGACCCGGTGGAACCGAGGATGGATAAGTGATTCACGAACTCTCTTTCCGGCAGTGCGAACATGCGCTGGCCCACGCGCATCACACTTCCGGGGATAGCTGCGCTCGCTATACGGTGGGCGGATACAGCAAGACAAAATAATACCAGACAACCGGAATGGCGAGGATAAGCGCGTCAATGCGATCGAGGATGCCGCCGTGTCCCGGAAGAAGTGCGCCGGAATCTTTGACGCCGGCGCTTCGCTTATAGGCGGATTCGAGTAGGTCGCCCGACTGTCCCGCGATGTTGCCTATAGCGGCTGCGCCGAGCAGCATCGCTAGCGGAATGGAAAGAAAATGCGCGAAAGCAAAAGCCACCGCGATGCAGCTGGCGAATCCCGCGACCGCGCCTTCCCATGTTTTCTTGGGGCTGAGATGCGGAGCGAACGGATGTTTGCCGACGGCTCGGCCAACAAAATAGGCCACCGTATCGCTGGCCCAGATCACCACGAGTACGAACAGCAGAAGCCGCGGCCCTTCCCTGCCGAGCGCATGCAGGCGAATCGCGTACGTAAGTGGAAACGCAATGAGCAGCAATCCGCTGGCGCTGATGCCCGCGGAAGGCAATGCTTCCACGATGGGACGTTTTGTCGCCAGCGTCAGCACCGCAATTCCAGTAACGAAGAGAAAGATGCCGTCTTCGGCGCGCGGGATGAAGCGATGCAGGAGCCACGCCAGGTGTGCGGGTTGCGTGATGCCGCCAAATTCTCCAAAGCGTAGCGCGGTGGTCAGCCACTGCAGATACAAAATTACCAGCGTGCAGGTGGCGGTCCAGAAGCGGTAGGCGCGATGGCCCATGGCGTCGCCGAGCGCGAAATATTCAAAAAGCGCCAGCAGGATGACCAGCGCCAGCACCATCGCTACCATCGCTGTCGAGGCAAATAAAACCAGGCCCACGACCACGGGAATCAAGACCGCGGCGGTGACCACTCTTTTCCATGTCATGTAAGACGGATCCCCTGAGTTCGCGCCGGAACATTACAACACACTGCTTACGGAAAGTATCACGCCCGCCGCCGGCTTGACCGCGCACTGGGCCAATGTTAGATTCGCGCGCCTTCCCAGGGAATCGCCCACGGACCCCAGCACTGAAAATTTGCCAGCTCAGGAGAAGCTTATGAGAAAAGCAGTTTCGACGCTTTTGTTTGTCGCCACGTTACTTTTGGCCAGCGCTTCGCTCGCGCAAAGCCCCAACTACGATGTCGGGCCGGTCTGGCGCGTAACGTATTACTCCGTCAAACCCGGTGAAGGAGACGCCTTCTGGAAAGACTTTCGCGAGCACATCAAGCCTTTGTTTGACGAATATAAAAAAGCTGGCTTCATCGTCGAATACAAAGCGTTCGTGAATCCGGTTGTTGATCATCCCCATGATTGGGACGTAGCTATCGGCCTGCTGTATCCCAACTACGCAGCGCTCGACCAGCTTGACGCGAAGGGCGCCTCAGTTGCCGTAAAGCATTATGGAAGCCGCGAAGCCGCATTCGAGGCCGCCAAAAAAAGAGCGGAAATGCGCGAAGTAGTAGCGAGTCATCTGGCTCGCGAAGTGACAGTGAAGTAGCCGGCCACTGCGCGATAAATGTGAAAGCCCGCCCTTGCGACGCCTGCGCGGGCAGGCTTTTTTGTGATCGAATTTGCCGGATGCGACCAGGCTTTGTGGACCGGACTACTTCCCGGCAGCGCGGGGGGCACCGAGCGCGTTAGAGCTGGCGTCCGCGGATGATACGGAGCGGATGCCCCCGTATCGCCTCTCGCGTTTCTGGAACTCGATAAGCGCCTCCAGCAAGCGAGCGCGATTGAAATCCGGCCAAAGCGTATCGGTCACAAACATCTCTGCGTAAGCAATTTGCCACAGCAGAAAATTGCTGACGCGCATTTCTCCGCTGGTGCGAATCAACAGGTCGGGATCTGGTAACCCTTCCGTGTACAGATAACGCGGAAAGCTGCTCTTCCGTGATGCGTTCGCGATGACCTTCACCGTTGGCGGAGCCGTATCGCGTTATTTCTGATTCCCCGGCGGAACCCTTGACATTGCCGCGCTGCGTGCCCGTTGCCGCTGTGCCCGTTGTCTCTGTTCGTGTCCATTCGCGCTGACGCGTGTTCCGCGAGTATCGCGTTCATGGCATCCACGATTTCCGCCCGCCCGCCATAATTCAGCGCGATGCACAGAAACATTCCGGTATTCGAAGCGGTGCGCTCGGTGGCGTCGCGAACATCTTTCTGCACCGCGAGCGGCAGCTCGGCAATTCGCCCAAGAAAACGCATGCGAATGTTGTTGCGCTGGATGAGCGGCATCTCTTTGCGAATGTATTCGCGCAACAGTTGCATCAGAAAATCGGTTTCCACTTTGGGGCGGCGCCAGTTCTCAACCGAAAAAGCGTACAGGGTAAGCGCTTCGATGTTCAGGCGCGCGCAGGTTTCGATGGTGGTGCGCGCCGTCTTCGTGCCAGAGCGGTGGCCGGCGATGCGCGGAAGATGCCGCCGCTGCGCCCAGCGCCCATTGCCATCCATGATGACCGCGACGTGGCGCGGCAAACGCGACAGATCAAGCTTCTTCAGCAGTTCGGACTCTTCCACGCTCATGGGGCCCAGGCCTTGAGGCGCGGTTATGTGCGGCGAGGAATGGTCTCTGTTGTTGGCACTGGTGACCGATCGAGGGTTTCCGGGCGAATTCCCTTTACCGCGCAAAGTTAGCACACGATTTGTGGCGATGCAAACGATGAGTATGGACGGTTTGCTATTCTTAACGGCTGGCTTCAGCAGCTACGTCGCCATTAAACAAAAACCCCACACGCAAATTCTGCGTGTGGGGCGCCCACCGAAATGGCGGAATTCTACTGATTGCCGAGATACTGCACGTGGACATACGTTCCCAGGCGAGTGTTGTATGCCAGATACCATCCTGGATCGTCTGGATCGTCATAAAGCACGATGTCGTCGCTGTTCCATAGCCAGTCGTTGGTGTAGTCGTAGTCATACGGCGCCACGTTGAAATAAAATCCGCCGAACCAGAAACTGTCCCGGCCGCCGCCTTCGATGCGGTAGATGTGATTGCGGCCCATCTCCCCGCCGAAGCGCCCGTGCTCCCAGGGATGATCGAGGTGATAGTGCGCATTATTGCGGCCGCCGTCGTGACCGACCCAGCGATCGCCTTCGGCATGAACGTGGGGCGCCTCCGGATGGCCTTCTTGATCGCGATAAGTGGCCCGAGGTGCTTCCTGACCGCGCGCTTGCGTTCCCGCGATTAGCTGGTGCGGCACTCCGCGTCGGTCCGCGATGCAGGGATGTGCCCACCCCCCACATGCGCCGGCGCGCTGGAATGCGCTTGCCCGCCCCGCGGTGCGCCACCCCCTCCGGGATGCTGTTGTGCGAAAGCGGGTATCGTAGACAGGCCGAAAAGCAACGTCATTGCAATAGTTGTCTTCTGCATGCTTCCTCCCAAAGAATTCGCTACCGTGCTTCTCTCCCAAAAATTGTCCCGCGCATACCGAATCGGTTTTCCGTGGAGCCTCGCGCTGTCCCAGACTAGGATGCTCATGGGACGCGCAAAGAGCGCATCGCGTTTCGCGCGGATTCAAGCACGGCCAGTGAACGGCGCCTTCGCATGAAGCTAGCTCGCTAGGATGAAGTAGCTCGCTGGGATGAAATCGCTATTGATCGGAACCGACCAGCTGCACGGCGTCGATCTCGTTCCAGCCAGGCACCACGTTGGTCGCCAGAGTCACCTTTACGCGATCGGTTTTGAAAGCCGTCTTGGGGAATTTCACCATCAGGTAATTCAGGTCGGTCGTAGGATCGTTTCCCGCCCACACGGTGTGGGCGCTTCCCTGTTCATCGAAAACTTCAACCTTGATTACCGCGCCAGAGCCGCATGATTCCCGCACTCGAACTTCTTCGGCGTGGACCGCACGCGGATATTTCAGATCCAGCCACTCGATGCCCGCGTCCTGCGTCTTGGTCGTCCACGCGTGTCCGTCGTCCCCGTATTTGTCCACGTTCGGAGCTCCGGTTGCCTGGTTGGCCGACCACGAAGCTTGTCCCTGGGCATCCTGGTAAGTGGACGAAGCGGTTGCGGCGATGGCCCACTGCCCTTTTGGATCGTTCTTGATTTCATCCTGCTTCAAAGCCCACTGCGCACCTGCAAGTTTGGCCGTCGTGTCAGCGGATGAGCCGTCCGCGGCAGCCGCCGGCGCCGCTGGCTGAGCGGTCGCTGCTCGTTGCGGGCGCGCTGGATGCCGGCGCCGATGAAGTCGCGCTCATGGTATTAGGCGTTTCTTTCTTGCATCCGGCAATGACAAATGCGAGCGTCAGTGGCGCAAATCACTAATCTCGAACAGCTCTTCATCTTTCGCTCCTGGACTAAGTATTCTTTAGCGTCTACGTACGGCTTTGGCAAGCCGAGAATCGTACCGTTATGAACGCCTTCGAGACAACACTTTATCGCCGTCACAAAAAAAAGGCCCCACGTGCCGTTGTCGCACGTGGGGCCCCGCGAAAACTCACATTGAGGTATCGTTAGTCCGCTACGATCACCAGCAACCGCACGCCGGGGTGGCGCGGATTGATCAAGTAATACTCGCCATCGATTTCATCGATGTACACATCGTCGTTGTAATCCCAGTCACCAGGCCATGCATCGGTGTACGTGAAGTAGTAGCCGCCATAATTGAAGCGCCGGTCATCGTTGCGCTGCACGTGAAAGTGGTGGGAGCTGCCAAAGCTGGCGCGAAATTTCTCTTCCGGCACGCGACGGCCATGACCGCCGTTGTTGCCGCTGATCGTTGTCGCGGTGCTGTTCCGTCTGTTGCGCGCGCTGTTGTTCTTGCGAGCGGTTGTTGCTGACGGCTGCGCTGCTGGTTGCGATTGCGCTCTTCCTGCTGCTGTTGCTGAGCGCGATCGTTTTGTTGAGCCGGCTTGGCGTGCTCGTCTGGACGGCGATCCGGTTCCTGCCTTGGTTTTTCCTTTGGTTCATCCTGCTTGCCCCTCGCAGGCTGCTCACCTTTGCGAGGTTCTTCGTGCTTCTGCGGTTCTTCCTTAGGTTTGTCTTTGTCCGGTTCCTGCGCATAGGCTGCTGAGCCCGCGAGGAGTACGGCGAACATGGTGCCGAGAACAAGCTTCATGATGCCTCCAGTTGGCGATGTTTAAATTGGGCCGCTTGATCAGTTTTCAATTCGCTGCTGGCTGGTTCTGGCGAGGACGCACACTTTTACCACGCGTCCAGAGATGGCTCGATACGGCAATACGCCTAGAAGGATTGAGGAATGTCTGTAGTGCCCAAACCGTTCGCCAGAACTACGGCGAAGGTGGGGATTGGAATAGGCCTGAATACGAAAGGAATATCGCCAGGCCAATCATAAAAATGGCGGTGGTCCACGCCACGATATTGAACGTGACGGTGTTCACGTAATCGCCCATCAGGTCGCGGCGGTTCACCAGCAGCAGGATGAAAATCACCACCACCGGCAACCAGAAGCCGTTCCCCACCTGAGAGAAAATGAGGATTTTCCAGAGCGGCGCGTGCGGGAGCAGCACGACCCCCGCGCCCACAACAATGAGGATCGTATACAGCCAGTAAAAAATCGGCGCGTCTTTGAATTTATGGTCAATTCCCGCCTCGAAGCCCAACCCTTCGCAAATAACGTGGGCGGTAGAGAGCGGCAAGATTGACGCCGCGAAAAGCGAAGCGTTCAACAAGCCGAACGCGAACAAATACCCGGCCCAGCGGCCGGCCAGCGGTATCAATGCCCGCGCGGCGTCTTTCGCTTCGGTAATATCGCGCTGGCCGGTGGCGTATAACGGTGGCGGCGGTACAAACGATGATGAAGAAAACGATGATCATGCAACTGATGCTGCCGACGAGAACGTCCGCGCGAGCCTGCGGATACTGGCGAGGACCAACTTTTTTCTCTACGAAGCCGGCTTGCAGGTAGAAAAATTGCCACGGCGCGATAGTGGTGCCGATCAATCCGGTAAGCATCAGCAAATAAGTGGAGCTGAATTCGACGTGCGGAATCACCGTGTAGCGCGCCGCCAGGAACCAGTCCGGCTTGGCCATCACCGCGGAAATGATATAGGTCACGTAGAAGCCGCAAGCCACGAAGAAGATGACTTCCACCTGGCGGTACGTGCCTTTCAACACCAGAAACCAGACGATAATCGCGGCGATGGGCACAGCCACGTACTTGCTGACGTGAAAAATTTCCATCGCCGCAGCAACGCCGGCGAATTCGGCCACCACGTTGGCCAGGTCCACCAGAAAACCGGTGACCATGACGAAAAACGTTGGCCGAAATCCGAACTCCTCACGAATCAAATCGGACAGTCCTTTTCCGGTGATCACCCCCATGCGCGCGCACATTTCTTCGGTGACGTACAGCGCGATCGTCATGGGGATCAGCGACCACAGCAATGCGTAGCCGTAGTGCGCGCCCGCTTGCGTGTAAGTGGAAATTCCACCGGCATCGTTGTCGACGTTGGAGGTAATCAGGCCCGGGCCGACCACCGCGAGCAGCAGCGTTAGCCGTCGCCGCAAGCTGCGGATGCGCTTCTGCAGGTCCGTTCCGCCGGAGCGGACGGTAGCGAAGCGTTCGGAGATGGAGGTCCAATCCATCGTGCTGCCGGGGCGATTCCCTTTTTCAGACTCGACAAATTTGAACTTGCTACTGGCTCTTGACCAATCGCGAGACCACGTCATCCACCGTGATCACCCCGATGGGATGCTTGTGCTCGTCGATGATGGTCAGTGTCCGCAAATTGTATTTGTCGAACAGCTCGAAAACTTCGTCGTCATCGGCCGAGGCTTCCAAATTCAGCAACGGCTCCATGCGCAGTTCCGCCATGCTTTGCATCGGGCTCCGCCAGCAGACAGACGCGACACCGTGACGGTGCCGGCAAACTGCGCGGCCGTGTCCAGAAGCACCACGGTATCCAGCTGGTCGAGATTCAAGTCCTGTTCGCGCATCCAGAGAATTACTTCATCGCGAGTCGTGCCTTCGCCCACGAAAGCGAAATCGGGATTCATCATGCCGCCCGGCGGTGCTGGGATCGTACTCCAGCAGCTCGCGAACCTCGCGCGCTTCCTGGCCGGGCATTTCTTCCAGTACTTCATCGAAGGTCCGCTTGGGAAGATCCGCAAGCAACATCGGCGGCGGCGTCCGGCGCCATTTCTTCCAGGATGTCGGCAGCTTTGCCGGGATCGAGCTTTTCTACGATTTGAGTAGTTAGCCGTTCGTCGAGTTCCGCAAGCACCGCGCCGGCGGTTTCCTCGTCCAGCGAAGCGATGATCCCCTGGCGCTCGGCGGCCGACAGATCTTCCATGATGGCCGCAAGATCGGCGGGATGCAGGTCTTCCAGTTTTTCGTGGGTTATGCGCAGCTTCACTCGGCGCAGCGGGTCGGGCTCCACAAGATTCACGAACTCCCAGCGAATCGAACGCTCTGCGGCAAATTTCGCTGCAGCCGCCGAATCATGTTGGGAGAAACAAAGCCCTGCAGCAACCGCCGCACCGCGCCGGGCAGCCCCACATCCACTTGCGTGAGCCGCAACTCCGTATTGCCATTGGCGCGCAGCTCCACCAGGTCTACGTCATTTACGCGGACGACTTTTCGGCCGCTGCGTATCAATTATTTGCTGGTCCAGCAAATCTTTCTGAACGGCCAGCAGCGATTCGTTGGGCTCGTAAAGCTCCAGCGCGCGCTCCCCGACGTTAAGGCGGATGTCGCCGACACGTCACGGAGGCCACCTGGTCGTGCCGGGCCACCAGCGGAGGAAAATGTCCGCGAGCCAGCAGGAAATGCGAGACGCGATTGGGCTGGTCGGCGGGCTCGATGAAAAACTCACGAACACGCCCGACGAAGTTGCCTTGGGCGTCGTAAGCTTTGGAGCCCATCAATTCAGTGGCGTAAAGTTCCATGACGTATTCCTCGTACCGGTGCGTTTGCTACGTTTGCTACGGTGCTACGTTTGCTACGGTGCTACGTTTGGTACGGTGCTACTCTTGCTGCGGTGCTGCGTTCTCGTGGTCCACAGAAGGCCAAAAAACTAAGCCTAAAACAAAAAACCCGCGGGCCATTTCGCGGGCCGCGGGCAACTTCCCGCGAAAATGGACTTGCCGCTACCCGCGGATGAACCTCCCAGCCAGCGACCTTGCGTTGACACCCGCCGCAATATCCTCCTGCAAAAGGCAGAAGGTGCAGCCGCTACGAAGATGTGGTTACGACTTGAAACGCTTCGCATGTGGCTGGCGGGGACGCCGCCAGGCTCAGGTTCGAGTTCGCCGCTTAAGTGCATCGAGAGAGAAATCGCTCCGTGCTGCTGACCCAAATGCGTAATAACAGACGCCTCGCGCATCTTAAAATAATTTAATAATTGCGCGAAACGTCAGGAGCAGTGATAAGCCGCGGAGCGCCGTAAGTCAAGCAAAGAATGACGGTTGCAGGATGAAAGTTGCGCGAAAGTAAAATTCTGCGGCTTTGTTTATCGCGTTTTCTTGGCGAACAGCATATTTTCCGGTTGCTGGCCCTTGCGGCGGCAGTCTTCCACATACAGGCTCAGGTAATTCGTGAGGATGTAGTTGCTCCGCGTGTAGCCGAGCTCGGTCGCAGCCCGGTCAATGGCGTGCGCCGGGCCCTCAAGTTCGACAAAGGTGCCGATGGGTGTTTCGTCCAGTTCGATGAGCAGGCCCTTGGCCCACGCTTTTGCCGCCGGGAGCTCATAGGTGGTGCGGTACTTTTCATAGCGGAACCACCCGCGCATGCCCAGCCCTTCGAATATTTTTATCAGATTGGCGGAGTCAGTGACCAACGCTTCGATTTCGTCGCGGACCTTATGCGAACCCGGAGCCGGATAGCGGTCTACGGGAGCAGCTAATTGTTCGGCGGTTGGACGTTTGAAAGTGAGAATCTCACGTATCGGTTTGGGAGACGATGGCGCCTTGGCGGCCAACTTCTTGCCTGACTTCTTCGACTTGCGCGGCCTTTTTGGCGAGACCGTCCGCCGGCGTTTCCGTGCGCAACCGCAGAAGTTGCCCGTGCTTGGCCAACCCGCCGTCAGGCGTATCGAAGATTTGATTTTCTTCGTGGACTCGTCCCGAGCTCGTACCGACGGGCTTGGCCCCCAGTCTCTTGAGAATCCGCTGCAGGGCCTTAACGTCGCGAATTTTCAATTTAATTTCGGTTTCGTTCGGCATGGTAGATCATTCTAACCATTCGTCACGTGGTCGAATACTTCTTTGAAATTTCCTGCGAGTGCAGCTTTCTACGAGTACCAAGTTCCGCTAGTATAGCGGACGAAGCCCAAACAACTTGTTGAGGCGAGCGCCGCATCGGCGTCCAACGCCACACCAGCACAGACAAATGAGCACTGAGCCCAAGACCGCTACGACCGTTCTTCCGAATGGCACGCCCTTCCACGCCAACGCCGCACCCGCTCCGCCTATTGCCCGGCGCGAGCCTGTGGAAGCGCTGCTGCACGATGACCGGCGAGTGGATCATTACGCGTGGCTGCGCAACAAGGATAGCGACGAGGTTGTCGAGTATCTGAAAGCGGAAAACGCGTACACCGACTTGATATTGCAGCCCACGGAAACGCTTCAGGAAAAACTTTATCAGGAAATGCTGGGCCGAATTCAGCAGACCGACTTGTCTGTGCCATACAATTTGCGGGGCTACAAATATTTCTCCCGCACCCAGGAAGGCCAACAATACGCGGTGCGCTGTCGTCAGCGTGATCTCCCTGGCGCCGGCGAGGAAGTGCTACTGGACCTGAACGCCCTGGCCAACGGACATTCATTCCTCGGACTTGGCTCGTTTGAGGTGAGCGACGACAACGAGCTGCTGGCCTATTCGACGGACACCACCGGCTACCGCCAATACGCGCTGCAGGTGAAAAATCTGGCGCACCGGCGAAATTTTTGGCGATCGCTTTGAACGCGTAACCAGCGTGGCCTGGGCGGCCGACAATCGCACGCTGTTTTTTACCGAAGAGGACGACACCACCAAACGTTCTTACCGCTTGTATCGCCACGTTTTAGGCTCTCGCTGATGAGCCCGTGCTGTTGTACGAAGAGCGAGACGAGAGATTTCGTATCGGCGTGGAGCGCACCCGAAGCGGAAATTTTCTGCTGCTCACCTGCGCAAGCCATACCGCCAGCGAAGTGAGCTTTCTGTCGGCCAGGTATCCGGCGGGAAAATTCTCACTGATCGATCCGCGAGAAGATAATCACGAATATTACGTAGATCATCACCGCAGCGAGTGGCGACGCCAGGGACGCCGACGATGGAGTTTTTTTCGTTCGCAGCAATTCAGGTGGGCGCACCTTTCGATTGATGGAAGTTTCCGTAAAAGATCCGGCCCGGCGATTGTGGCGCGAAGTGATTCCCAACCGGCCTGAGGTCATGCTCAGCGGAGTTCACGCATTTGCGAATCACCTGGTCCTGGACGAACGCGAGGGCGGATTGCCCTACCTGCGAATCGTTACGCCACTGAAGCATCCTGCAACCGCTGAAGTGCGCAGCACAAATTATCTGGACAACTCGCATCGCATCGAATTCACCGAGCCGGCCTACAACGCCTCGTTGGGCGCTAACCCGGAATTTGTAACCGGCAAAGTGAGGTTTCAGTACGAATCATTCGTCACGCCGCGATCGGTTTTTGACTACGACATACATACGCGGGAACGGGAATTGCTCAAGCAGCAACCGGTGTTGGGTGGCTACGAACCCCAACGCTATGTAAGCGAGCGACTGCAGGCCACCGCCGCCGACGGAACGCTCGTTCCGATTTCCCTGGTGTACCGCCGGGACGCTTTCGCGCACGAGCCCAGATGGCCGGAAGAAAGCACCGGTGGAGCGGCGCTGCTCCTTTATGGATACGGAAGCTACGGAATTTCCGTGCCGGTCACCTTCAGTTCGAATCGCTTGAGCCTGCTGGATCGCGGAGTCGTTTTTGCCATCGCGCACATTCGCGGCGGCGGTGAACTCGGCAAGCCCTGGCACGATGCCGGGCGCATGCGCGAGAAAATGAACACCTTTACCGATTTTATTTCCTGTGCGGAATTTCTGATCACCAAACGATACACTTCGCCGGGGAAGCTGGTGATCGAAGGCGGAAGCGCTGGCGGATTATTGATGGGCGCGGTAGCAAATCTGCGGCCATATTTATTTCATGCTGTCATCACTCACGTCCCTTTCGTGGACGTGCTCAACACCATGCTCGACGCTTCCCTGCCCCTCACGGTCGGCGAATACGAAGAGTGGGGCAATCCGCAGATAGCCGAAGACTACTGGGTGATGAAGTCGTATTGCCCGTACACCAATATTGCGCGGCGCGCCTACCCGGCGATGCTGGTGAAAACCGGATTGAATGACAGCCAGGTCATGTACTGGGAACCGGCGAAATATGTTGCCAAGATGCGCGCAAAGAAAACCGACAATAACTGCTTGCTGTTCAAGATAAATATGGGGGCGGGGCATGGTGGGGCATCGGGCCGCTACGATTATTTACGTGAAATCGCGTTGGACTACTCGTTTTTGCTGACCCAGTTGGGATCGAGCGGTGAATGACTGGAGTCCATTGTTCCCCGCGCATGGGTTCCTCACGCACGTTGCGCGGATTTTCTGAATGCCCATGAGCGAAGCCACCACGCCGCTCATGCAGCAATATCAAGGCATCAAGTCGCGCTACCCGCACGCACTGCTGCTTTTCCGCCTCGGTGATTTTTACGAATTGTTTTACGAAGACGCCATCATCGCCGCGCGTGAACTGCAAATCACCCTTACTTCCAGAAATAGGGAAAAAGGCCAGCCCATTCCGATGTGCGGCGTTCCGTATCATGCCGCCGACGGATATATAGCGCGCCTGATCCGCGCGGGATTCAAGATTGCCATTTGCGACCAGATGGAATTGCCCGGGCCAGGCAAGAAAATTGTTCGTCGTGAAGTGGTCCGCGTCATCACTCCCGGGACCGCCACCGACGGTAGCGTGCTGGATGCGCGCGAGAACAATTTCCTGGCGGCCATAGCCAAGGCTGTTTCTGGCGATACTTTCGGCATGGCGTACGTGGATTTGTCCACCGGAGAATTTCAGGCCACCGAATTCAGCGGAGTGGGTTCACTGGAAGCATTGCGCGATGAATTGCAGATCCTGCGGCCGCGCGAAACGCTCCTTGCCCGGCCACAGCAATTGTTCGAAACCGCGAAAACATCCCTGCTCGATGGCGCCGGTGGCGTGGAGTCGCGGCTGGATGAATGGATTTTTCAACACGATTACGCCGAGCGCATTCTGCGCGAGCAATTCGGCGTGGCGGAATTAACCGGCTTCGGCCTGGATGGGCACCCGCAGTCGCTAGCCGCCGCGGGTGCCATCATTCATTACCTGCGAGAAAACGCCGCGCGTGGCGATGACGCGCACAGCGTGGAGGCGCTCCGGCATCTCGATGGCGTCCGCTATTACGAACAGCACAATGCCTTGGTGCTCGATCCCGTCTCGATGCGCAACCTCGAACTCGTCAATCCGATTTTTACGGAAGAGAACGGGCGCATCGGTCCCACCACATTAATCGCGGCGCTGGATGTAACCGTGACGGGCATGGGTGCGCGCCTTCTTCGCTCCTGGATGATGCGGCCGCTCATCGACGCGCATTCCATCGAAGCCCGCTTGGATGCGGTGGCCCATTTGGTGCATCAGACGGTGGTGCGAGGCGAAATTCGCAAAGAACTGAAAGGCATTCTGGATCTGGAACGCATCACCAGCAGAGTCACTCTCGGCCTGGCTACACCCCGCGAACTGGTGGCGCTGCGTAAATCCCTGGCCCAATTGCCGGTCTTGAAGAATTTTCTGACGCCGCCACCGGTCGGCGGCAGCGAACTGTTGCGCAAGATCCATCGGGAAATAGATGAACTGACCGACGTGCGCGAGCGCCTCGAACGCGGGATCGCTGACGAACCACCGGCGCTGGCCACCACTCCGGGCATGATCCGCAGCGGCTTCGATGGCGAGCTGGACGAGTTGCGCAACCTCAGCCAGCACAGCAAACAAATTATTGCGGCCATGGAAGAGCGCGAACGCAAGCGCACGGGTATCAATTCGCTTAAGATCCGGTTCAACTCGATTTTTGGCTACTACATTGAAATTTCCAAAGTAAATCTGCACGCCGCGCCGGCGGACTACGAGCGCAAGCAAACCCTCGTGAATGCCGAGCGTTTCACTTCCCCGGAGTTGAAGGAATACGAGCGCAAGATTCTCGCCGCCGATGAGCGCATCGCTGAGATTGAGTCGCGACTGTTTGTAGAATTGCGTTCGGGCGTGGCCACCCACGCTGCGCGCCTGCGCGTGACCGCCGGCGCGGTTGCACAATTAGACGTTCTGACTTCGTTCGCGAAATTGGCGGCAGAACGCGGATATGCGCGGCCTGAATTTAACATCAGTGGTGAACTACTGATTGTCGAAGGCCGCCATCCGGTCATCGAAGAATTGTTACGGCAACGCGGCGAGCGATTTGTTCCCAACGATTTGTATCTGGAATCGCAGCGCCAGCAACTGCTACTGATCACCGGACCCAACATGGGCGGCAAGTCCACTTACCTGCGACAGGCGGCACTGATTGTGCTGATGGCGCAGATGGGATGCTATGTTCCCGCACGCCAGGCCAAACTGCCGATCACCGACAGGATTTTCACACGTATTGGCGCAAGCGACAATCTGGCGCGAGGCCGCTCAACTTTTCTCGTGGAGATGAGCGAGGTGGCTGCCATCCTGCACCACGCTACCCCGGCCAGCCTGGTGCTGCTCGACGAAGTAGGCCGTGGAACCTCGACATTCGATGGACTGTCCATCGCGTGGGCAGTTGTCGAACATTTGCAGAAGCACACCGGCGCGCGCACGCTTTTCGCCACGCACTATCATGAGCTGACCGAACTGGCGGAGTTGCTGACCGCGGTGAAAAATGTCCACGTTTCCGTAAAAGAAACGCCCAACGAAATTGTCTTTCTGCGTCGCGTGGAGCCCGGGAGCGCCGACAAGAGTTACGGTATTGAAGTCGCGCGCCTCGCCGGACTGCCGCGCAGCGTGATCGCTCGCGCGCGAGAAGTGCTGTTGAAACACGAACAGAACGAACACGAGTTGAGTGAAACTCTTTCCCCCGGCGCGAATGGGAACGCCAATCACAACGGTCATCAGGAAGTTTTATTCACGGCGCTGGATCGCCAGGTACTCGAGAAATTACGCGGTGCAGACCTGGATCAACTGAAACCACTCGACGCGCTGAATCTGTTGGCGGAATTGAAAAAGCAAATCTTATGAGCGCGCGAAAAAAAGACAGCGGAATGCTTGTGCTCGGTCTGATGTCCGGCACGTCGGCGGATGGCATCGACGTGGCGCTGGCGCGGGTTTCAGGTGCTCCCCCGAATGTAAACGCTCGCCTCATGAATCACACCGCGGTCAAGCTCCCCGGGGCCGTGCGCACGGAAATACTACGCGTGGCCGAGCAGCGTGAAATTACTGCCGGCGAACTGAGCCAGCTTAATTTTCGATTGGGATTGCTTTTCGCCGGCGCGGCTCGCACCGCGTGCAAAAGATTCCGCGTGGCGCTACCATCCCTGGACCTGATTGGCAGCCACGGTCAGACAATTTTTCATCAAGGTAGGCCGGTCGCTTATCTGGGCGCGCGAGTGTCTTCCACTTTGCAGATTGGCGAAGCCGCAATAATTGCCGCGCAAACGGGAGTCACCACCGTCGCCGATTTTCGCCCGGCAGACATGGCCATCGGCGGGCAGGGTGCACCGTTGGTGCCCTACGCCGACTATCTTCTATATGGAGACGCGAATCTCGGCCGCGTTTCCTTAAACCTGGGCGGGATCGCCAACGTCACCGTCATTCCCGCGGGCGCCCCTCGCGGCGCCGTCTTTGCCTTCGACACCGGTCCGGCCAACATGCTGATTGATGCGCTCGTCGCGCATTTTACGCGTGGACGGCAAAAGTTTGACGACAACGCGCGGCTCGCGCAATCAGGCCGCGCTATTCCCGCGTTGCTCGACGAATTGATGCGCGATCCTTACCTGAAAATCAGGCCTCCGAAATCCACCGGGCGCGAATATTACGGAAGCGATTACTTCAAAACAATGCTGGCGCTCGGACGCAAGCACCAGGCCAGGCCCAACGATCTGATCCGCTGCGCCACAATTTTTACGGCTCTATCAGTGGTCGACGCACTGAACCGCTTCGTAATCCCCAAACTGAGAATCCATCAACTGATCGTTTCGGGCGGCGGCGCGCGGAATCCGTTAATCATGGCGCAGTTGGCCGCAGCCCTCCCGAGCGTTGAACTGCTTTCCTCTTCCAAGGTGGGCAGTCCCCGAAGAAGCGAAGGAAGCCTTTGCCTTCGCGTTACTCGCCTATGAAACGTTTCATCGGCGTCCCGGAAACGTTTTTTCTGCCACTGGAGCAAGTGGCCCCGCTATTCTCGGAAAAATCTCTTATGCGCCGCCCAGGAAATAACGTCGTCGTTGCGTTACTGGGTTGCTGCGCAGCAATTTTGTCGCTCGTGGCCGGGTGTTCGCGCGGCGCGCGTGCCGATCGCTCATCTTTAATACTGCTGATTGAGTCGAGCCCTGTGAACCTCGACCCGCGCTTTGCGACTGACGGCCAATCTCAGCATCTCGACGGGTTAATTTTCAGTTCACTTGTCGCGCGCGACGACCAGATGAATTTGCGGGGCGATTTGGCGCAATCGTGGGACACGCCCGATCCTCTAACGTACGTGTTTCATCTACGGCCCGATGTGCGTTTTCACGACGGCAGTACCGTTACGGCCGCGGACGTGAAGGCCACCTTCGATTTTGTCCTCAACAGCGCGAACCGCTCGCCCAAGCGTGGTGGCTTTCGAATGATCGCCGGCGTGGAAGCTCCGGATGCCAGCACCGTCGTCTTTCATCTGAAAGAGCCATACGCGTCGTTCCTATGGAGCGTGTCACGCCCGGCCATCGGGATTGTTCCGGCGAGCGCCGGATCAGACTTTTCTCACAAATTGATTGGCTCAGGACCGTTCAAATTTGTCAGCCAGGCGCAGGATGATGAGGTAGTGCTGGCGGCCAACTCCGATTATTTTGGCGGCGCGCCAAACGTAACGCGCTTGCGCGCGCGCGTCGTCCCCGATGCGATAGTTCGCGCACTGGAATTACGCAAAGGTTCCGCCGATTTGGAGATCAGTTCCCTTTCCCCTGACATGGTGCCGGTACTGGCTAAGCGCCCTGAGCTGGGCGTTTCCGAGCGGCCCGGAACCAACCTGAATTATCTGGGATTCAACATGGAGGATCCCGTTGTCGGCCGGCGCGAAGTCCGGCAGGCGCTGACCTTCGCCACTGACCGAGAAGCGCTGATTCGCTATTTGCTGCACGGGCAGGCTCGCATCGCCACCGGTATTTTGCCGCCCAATCATTGGGCCTACGAACCGAACGTCACGCAATACTCGCTGAACGTGGCGCGCGCCGAACAGTTGCTGGACACGGCCGGCTTACCACGCGGTGCCAACGGCATTCGACTGCATGTGCTACTCAAAACTTCTACCGAAGAGCAAGCCCGCCTGATCGGCGCGGCACTGCAGGAGCAATGGCGCCACGCGGGCATTGAACTGGAAGTTCGCCCGCTCGAAATTGCCACCCTGCTTTCAGATTCCATCAAAGGAGATTTTCAGATCAATTTGCTGCGCTGGGTCGGCGCCAACAATGATCCCGACGTGTTTGAATTTGTGTTTTCCTCGAAACGCTTCCCTCCCGACGGCGCCAACCGTGGCCATTATCGCAATCCCCGCATGGACGCTCTCACGGACCAAATCCGTGTAGAGATGGATCGCGAGAAACGCAAAGCCCTCTGTAGCGAGGCACAGAAAATTCTCGCCGACGACTTGCCCTACCTACCCATGTGGTTTGGCGATGCCGTGTCCGTGCACCGCAGAGACTTAGGCGACCTGCAACTGTCTCCCAGCGGCGACTTCGATTTTCTAGCTCGACTGGATGCACACCACTGATGAGCCGGTAGTGAACAGCGTCCGGCGAGGCAGACCTCCGGTACAGCGAACTGATACACTGTGGCGAATTTTAGAGCACGGCATATTCCAATATTCTAAGGAGATTGGCGATGGCGGAAGCGGTTACGGGAGCGGAGTTCAAGAAGGAATTGCGGGAGGGCAAGCCCAAGCTGGGATTGTTTTTGAATTCGCACAGCCCCACGGTGGCTGAGCAGCTCGCGCACAGCGGGTACGATTGGCTTCTGGTAGATACGCAGCATGGCCCGATGGGCTACGAGAAATTGTCGGCCATGCTGACCTCCATCGCACATGGCGGAGCGAAGTCTATGGTGCGCGTGGGCGGTTACAATGACCGCGCCGGAATTCAGCAAGCGCTCGATCTCGGCGCCGACGGCGTCCTCGTTCCCTACATCAATACCGCGGAAGAAGCGCGGCAAGCGGTGAGCTGCACAAAATATCCGACGGCCGGCACGCGTTCGGTTTACTTTCCGCAGCGCAGCATGAATAAAGCCGGGCTGCTGGGCTACGCCGGCGGCGCCAACAACAATCTGATCGTTGCGCTACAAGTCGAGACCGCATCGTGCATTCAGAACATGAAGGAAATCGCCTCCGTTCCCGGCGTGGACATCCTCTTCCTCGGGCAAAATGATTTGTGCATGTCCATGGGCTTGTACGAAAAGTACGAGTTCCCGCTGATGTATACATCGCCAGAGCTCGCCGCGGCCACCGAGACTCTCGTGGCGGAAGCCCGCAAAAACAACGTCATTCTGGGCATATTTCTCTTCGGCACCGCGCGCGTCGGTGAATTCCTCGACAAAGGATTCACATTCATCAGTCTGGGCAACGATCTGCACCACATCCTGACGCAAGCAGGCGCTTACGTAAAAGATGTGGAAGGAATCGCCAAAGAAAAAAGCAAAAAGTGGGAACGTAGAGCGACCGCGTTGTTCTAGTTCGCACGCACCACGTTTTGGCAGGCACATTTGCGAATGAAAAGGCCTGCAGAGCCGCAATACTCAGTTCACGGTTGCGGCTGTCTGGTTCCTGCAGCCCATCGATCCCCGTTTTAGAAAAAATGCATGCCCTCTTACTTAGGAGCAGCGGAGTTGCGCTCGGAAATAACGCGGCCGTACTCGGACGACCGCGCGAGGCGATCAAACATGCGGAATGCCTCAGCCGAGATTCTAGAGATAGCTTCTTCCCCATCGCGCTCCCGGGCCAGGTAAGTAGTCATTACGCAAATGATGTACGGCCGATTCTGCAGGAAGACCACGCCGGAGTCGTTGCGGACGGCCTCCAGTTCCCCTGGCTTGTTGGCGATCTGAACGCCGTCGGGCAGATCACGCGTCAGAAAACCGCTCTTGTGCGTACCCAGCATTTTGAAAAAATCCGCGGTAGCTTCATTGTCCAGCACTTTACCTTGATAAATTTTCTCTAGAAGAGTCATCATTTCCTGCGGCGTCGAGATATTTTCACGGCCCTCAGCTGCGGCTTTAATGTCCATCATTTTGCGGCGCAATCGCGTGTTGCGCAGCCCGAGGCTATCGAGCATCGCGTTGACGTTATCCATACCCACGCGATCTATGAGCACATTCGTCGCGGAGTTGTCGCTCACCGCCACCATCATGGTGGCCAGATCGCGATTGGAAATGCGGCTCACGCCCGGCGTCAGCCCGCTCATGATGTCACTGTCCGCCACCAGATCGGCGCTCTGCATGGTGTAGAGGTCGGTGAGTTTCGCTTTGCCGGCCGTGCCGTGCAGGGCCAGCTGATTCTGATGATAGAGCTCGGCTAAAACAGCAATCTTGATGGAACTCGCTTGCGCGAACACCGCATCGCCGCGAAGCATGAATTTCTGGCCAGTGGTCAGGTCTTCGATAGCTACACCGAGTACCCCGTCTAGCTTGCCGTCTACCTCGGAAATGCTTAATTCGAGCTTGTTCCACAAAGATTCTTGTTTTTCTGACGGCCGGGAACTTGTTGCAGTCTGCCCAGAAATAGAGGACGACAGTGTCGCCACCACCGCACTCACGAGAAATAGTTTGCGTTTCACGGTTTCCTGATGCCTCGGTAAGACGCGGAGTTTACCACACGGGCCTTGCCGGCACTCCGAGCGCCGCCGTGGATACAGGCAGGACACCCGGGCAAGGTCCGGCGACGGAATAAGCGGTGGTCAGCTTAACAGCAGTGTTAGAATCGGATTCCCGGCTGTAGTATCTATAAAATTACGAATGATGGGAGGTCGCCGTGAACATACCCCGTTCGGGCCGCCGGAGAGCTTCAAGACGAACCGGCAACTTATCCAAGATTCCGCCCCCACCCTCGTCCGAGCCTGCCCCACTCGAAGATGTCCTGGTGACCTACAAGCTGCGGTCACGGCGCGGGCGCAAGCCGAACTCCTACCAGGAAAATCTGGCATTGCGCGCGCTCGCCCAGGCCATGGCCAATTCCCCGGATAAGTTAATCGATGCGTTGCTTAATGCGGCTCTGGATTTATGCTGCGCCGGAACGGCGGGACTCAGCATCGCAGAAACCCTTCCGAGCGGAGAACAGGTTTTTCGCTGGACGCATCTGGCTGGCGATTTAAGCAATCTCGTGGGAGAGACCAATCCTCGAAACTTCAGTCTGTGCGGTACCGCGCTGGACCTCAATGCCCCGCAGCTTTTCGACCGCCCGGCGCGACGATTCAAGTATTTGAATCATATCGGCGCGGAAGTCTTCGAAGGCCTGGTCATGCCCATTCATCTCGGAGAGCAGAAACCGGGAACTATCTGGATTTATTCGCACGACGAGGAATGCAAATTTGACGCCGAGGATGCCCGACTGATGAGTGGGCTGGCGGAATTCACGGCCGGCGCTCTGCGGCTTATGCAGGCTTATGAGCATGAGCGTCAGGCCCGCGAGGAAGGCGCAAAACAGATTGCCGCCCACCGCCGCACCGAAGAATCTTTGCGGCGCGCTCAAACCAACCTCGAAGAAATCGTGCGCGCGCGAACCACGCAACTGCAGCAGCTTTCTTCTCGCTTGATGGCCCTGCAGGACGAAGAGCGCCGCCGCATTGCGCGAGAATTGCACGACAGCGCCGGACAATATTTGGCGGGTATTCTGATGAATCTGCGGGCGCTGATGCACAACAGCGAAAAGCTTGGCGAAGCACACACTGCCCGCCTTTCCGATTCTCTGGCGTTGGCCGAGTTGTGCACCTCGGAAATACGGACGATTTCTTATTTGCTTCATCCTCCACTGCTGGATGAAGTCGGGCTGGCGTCGGCGATTTCCTGGTACGTTGAAGGATTTTCGCAGCGCAGCGGCATACAGGTACACCTCGAAATTCAGGAGGACATCGGACGTTTGCCGCAGGATCTCGAGAACGCGTTGTTTCGCATCGTGCAGCAGAGCCTCGCCAACATTCACCGCCATTCCGGTAGCCAGGTGGCAGAGATCAAAATCCTTGTGGATGCTGAGAACGTGGTGGCCGAAATTTGCGACGAAGGCTGCGGGATACCGCAGGAGATGCTGGACGGCTTCCACGATGGCAGCCGCTTGGTCGGCGTTGGCATGGCCGGAATGCGCGAGCGCATCCACGACATGGGAGGCCACTTCGAAATTCGCTCCAGCGATAACGGCACGACTGTCGCGGTGCGACTGCCGTTGCCCCCCGTCCCCGAGTCCGCGCACGCTGCCAGCGTCTGACTTGCGCCCGTGTTTGATATTATTTTATCGAGGACCCCATGGCTGACTGCACACACCTTGATTCGATACGCCCGGTAAAACCCCACACCCGCGGTTGCGAAGAGTGCCTGAAAATGGGCGACACCTGGGTGCACCTGCGACTCTGCCTGGAATGCGGGCACGTGGGCTGCTGCGACAGTTCAAAAAACAAACACGCCACCAAACATTTCCATGGCACGAAGCACCCCATCATCAAGTCTTTTGAACCAGGCGAAAGCTGGGGCTGGTGTTACGTGGACGAAGTCGAGCTGGATCTGGCCTGAAGCCGAAGTTCGCTCCGGCGTTAAGCTCGCCCTAAGCTGCGGCCACCAGGCTGTTGATGTGGTTTTGCAGCGCAACGGGATTTGTCTTCGAGATAACTACGCTTACTCCCGCGGCCGCCGCGTCCGCCGCCTGAATCGCATCGGCGTACCACGTAAATAGAATTATAGGAACAGCGCGCATCGTGTCACGCAGCGCCCGGGCAGCCTGCAGTCCATTCATGCGTGGCATAGCCATATCCAGAATGATCAAGTCAGGGTTCAAATCACGGGCTTTTTCCAAAGCGTCCGCGCCATCAACCGCTTCTCCGCAGATCGCCAGGCCCGGCTGACTTTCCAGGAAATGACGCGTGGCCATTCGAACGATCTCGCTGTCATCAACTAACAAAATATTCATTATCACTGTCCACCTCGGGAACCAGGTGACAGCCAGAAAGCTGGAGAGCACCCAACATGTACGAATTTGCGCTTACGTACGTTACCGTACCATCAGTCACAGTACATGACAATCGAGAAGAACCACTAGATCGCGTTTATCCCGGTTACGGGCGGCCTAGCTGCCCTGCGTGAAACGGTAGCCTTTGCCGCGAACGGTTTGAAGGTATTTTGGATTTTGCGGATTGTCGAGTTTTTGTCGCAGCCAGGCTATATGCACGTCGATCGTCCGCGACGACACTTCGCTGTCGTATTCCCACACTTTCTCGAGTATTTCTTCACGCGGCACTACCCGGTCGCGGTGGTTGATCAGGTACCGCAATAATTGCAATTCTTTAGCGGCCAAGGCCAGCGGCTTCCCGCCCTTCCGTACATCCGCTCTTTCAAAATCAATTTCAACGTCCCCAAATTGATAGCTGCGAAGCTCCACGCGATTTTCTTTGTTCACGCGGCGCAACAACGCTTCTACTCGCGCCACAAGCTCCGCAGGCTCAAAGGGTTTGGTGAGATAGTCGTCGGCTCCCAGCTTTAAGCCCACGACGCGATCAATCACCTGGGTCTTGGCCGTAAGCATCAGAATGCTAGTGTCAATGCCGGTCTGCCGCAGCTGACGGCAGACCTCAAAACCGGTTTTCTTGGGCAACATCACATCCAGAATGATTACTGCAAATTTTTCCTGGCTGGAGCGCGATAAACCGAGCTCGCCGTCGGAAGCACTCTCCACCTGATAGCCCTCCGCCCTCAGCAAGTCGGAAATGGTTATCACCAGCCCGGGCTCGTCTTCGATCAGCAGAATAGGCAGTGTCATCCCGGCAGCTCGATCTTCGTTGCGCGGTTAACCATTGCAGTGGCCGTTGCTTCATCTGGATGCGCAGGCGCGCTGGGAATTCGAATCATGAATTCAGCTCCGCCCTCCTCGCGGTTGTGGACCGCGACCGTGCCTCCATGCGCTTCGATAATGTTTTTAACCAGATTCAGGCCCAGGCCCGTCCCATGAATTTGATTTTCCTGCGCGCGCCTGCCGCGGAAGAACGGGTCGAAAACACTCTCGCGCTCTTCCACGGGAATACCGGGTCCGCGATCGGATACGCGAATTTCAACACACCGTTCGCCGCCGTTTTTTGACACTGCGGCGGAGATTTCGATGCACTCTCCGCTCTCGCCGCCCGTCGCTCCGTACTTCAGGGCATTGTCGAAAACATTTTGTAACGCGTGTTGCAGTGACTCCTTGTCCGCCAGCACCAGCGGCAACCCAGGTTCGATGCGTTTTTCGATTACCAGGTTTTTCGCGGGATGGGCATTGCGTGCGGCGTGCAGGCTGGCTTCGATGAGTTCAGGAACAGCCACCGTTTGTCGCGCTTGCACGGTGCGGCCGGCACGAACGTTGCCGTAACGCAACACCTGCTCGACCAGCGCAGATAGTTTTTCCGCTTCCTGGCGAATCAACGTCCCATAGCGCGCCACCTGGGCGGGTTGCGTCGCGAGTTCCCCGCGCAAATTATAGGCAGCCGTGCGAATCACCGTGAGCGGCGTCCGCAATTCGTGAGAAACGCCCGCGACAAAATTCATTTGCAGGTTCGCGAGTTCCTGCGCGCGACGCGAAAAACGCACCAGCGCATACGTGGCGGTAAGAATCAGCAGCAACAATCCAGCGGAAAGTAAATTGTTGCGCCGCCGGCCTTCGGCGACCATGGTTTCCAGCGAGCCCGCGTGGTGATGTACGCGCAGCGTCCAGAGACCGCTGCCCGGTTGCGGTATCGGCGGAAATCCGCGTGACGCAGCAGGCGTCCCGGAACCCGGTCCTGCAGCCGCGCGCAAGGTTGACTTTGATCCTTCAGCCAGGATGGCTGGCTGCACGAATCGTCCAATTTCGAGCACATCAACCGAGGCGTCCGCGATCCAGTTGGCCATCGCGGGTGAATCCGAGGAACGGTAAATCAAAAGCGTTGGGTCTGCTTTGGCGATAACTTCGGCGTCGTACTCCAGTTGGCCACTCTGCCCCAGGTAGCGGTTCAGCATTTCCGGCACCAGGGTCTGCCCGATGTACTGGGCGTTCAGGTCCAGTATCAGCCAGTCTTGCTCCAGGAAACGAGGGCCCGATGTGAAATTCTCAGATCCGAACCGTGGAAATTCGATTAGCGTCGAAGATTGGTTCTGGGGCACGGGCCCGCCTCGAAGTAGCATGAGCAGGCTGGCATGCATGGGCGCCCATTCCGGCGGCCAATCGCCGCGTACCAGGTGAGCGCCGCCGGCATCCGGGAAAAATAGCTCGACATCGCCTCGCACCGGAACCGCCACCGCCATGCGCTGCACGACGTGATCGCCCACAACGTTTTTGCGCTGGCGGTACTGCGCAAGATACGCTTCATCGCGTCCGTGCTTTTGAAATTCCCAAGCGGCCGGAATGTACGCGTAACAAGCCGAAGAAATTTCTTCATTCAAATCGCGGCGCAGTAGATTCAGTCTGGATTGCAGATCTTCCCGAAGGCGATGGGCTTCCGCTCCCGCAACTTCGCCAATCCACTGGTGCTGCAAGCCGGCGAGAACCCCGCAAAGCGTCACCAGCAGGGCCACCACCCCCCAGTAGATCCAAGTCCTTCCTCTTGTCTCGTCGAAATCCATTAGTGCCACAGGATGCAAAACTCCTGCCTTCCATATTTGGTTTCCTGTTACGAGGATATGCGAGGCCCCAGGTAAAGAGCACGCAAAGATTGCGTTAAGAACGTAAACCTTGCGGCGGCCGTGACAACGAGCCATGCGGAGCCTTCATCTACTCATTAGCAAGCGAAATTAGATTTGGCCGGAATGCCGAAAAACACTGGGGGATAAATAATGAAGAACAACAATGCTTTTGCTGCAGTCGTGTATTGGGCCGCCACGGTAGCCGCTACCGGAACGCTGGTAACGCACATAGCACAGTGGACCCGCAACGGGAACGAAATGAACTCGGCCGCTGCCGAAACGCACGCGCTGGTACATCCTGACGCGGGAACTGCCGTCGAACTATCGGCGCCCTATCGAGATGGAGTGTATATGGCGAAACTCTCGCAGCAACGCGGCGAGCAACGCGCGCCTTCCGTGGGCCGTTGGGCCACCGCACAACAGCGTGAAGCTTTTTCTGCCGGATACGGCCAGCCGGGTGAGCAGGTTGCCCAGGCCCGCACAGGCAACTAACCCACGAAGTCAGGCGCACGGCAGAGCCTCGTTTGAATGAGGCTCTGCCGTGGTCCGGGTTATTCGGTGTTCTTGCCAATCCCCGTGACACGTGTTCCATCAAACTTAGTGAACGAAAATCCCGCAAAGGATTCATTCCAGCAGTGCGCCATGTCACGCAGCATGGACATGGCGACCGCTTCGCCCAAAATCACCGAGTCGACATAGTCATAACGCCAGTGCACCGCCGCGTGGCTACGCCCGATTGCGATGTTGGCCGCCACCTTGTTCAATTCCCCGCCGACAGTCATCTGTGCCGCATCACTGCCGCTGTACGGCACCAAAGAAAGTCCGTCCTCGCTGGTTTGCAGCAGCTGCAGACCCGGCACCGCGGACATCGGCGCCAAATCATCGAACCACGCTTTCACGATAGTCGTGCAGGCGCCTGCCACCGTCGCGTGGCCCGAGCCGTAAGACGGATGCTGCGGGCAGCCTTCCGGAAACGCGTGCGGCAGAAAATAAGAGCGGTGTTTTGCGAAGGTACGCGCCACCGCATCGGAGTTCAGCACGTCGCCGTGGACCGGATAATTGGCCTGGTGTGTCTTCGTCATGTGCACCAATCCGCCGTAAGCCTCCGGACGCAGGTGACGGTGCACGAACCACTTCGCGTACCACACTGCTTTCAGCGCGCGCTGCGAAACCTCGGCGACAATCGTTTTCAAATGCGGAGATCCAAAAGTTCCGAATCCCGCCTGCGTGCGCGAACCCGCGTACGGATGGTTGGCGTCCAGCGGCGCGCCCCGATCCACCAGGACCAGGCAGGCGTTGAAATATGCTTCGAACAACACGTCAATGTGCACGTAAGCGCCCAGTCCGCGGCCGTTGCGCATGTATTGCGGATTGGCGTCTATTTGATTTTGACCGAAAGGTCCCTGCCCATTCTGCACCGCCAGCCAGGAAGCTTGATCGGTCATGTAATCCACGTTGGGCACGTAGGTCGTGAACAACTGCTGTACGGGAATCGCCCCGTAGCTGAACGGCTGCAAAAGAAACTGAGAAATATACGGGCCGGCCAAATCGCCCGGCGTGAAGCCCCGAAAAAGATTCCGTCCCGTGACCGGTTTCGGGCCATGAAAAGCCTGCAAAGAATTTAATTCCGCGATGGCCGCCTGAGTAAGTGGCTCGTCGCCGTACTGCGTGAAATTTACATCCCGGCACAGCGCCATCCAGTAATTCTCCACCGCGGCCGCGGCGATTTCGCGGCTGGCCACGGAAGGAGGCGTGCCGATGGCCAACGCGTGCGAGTCCGCGCCTTCCAGGTCGAATGCCAGACCGGACTGCGGGTCCACCAATAGGCTAGTGCCGCCCATTTGAATCTGATCGAAGACCCGGTGGTCACCGCTGCTCACTGCGCGAATCAGGCTGGCGTAAGAAGCGCTGTCCACTTCCCCGATACTGTTGTGCACCAATCCTTTTGAATAGCTGCCGATGCGATTCGGGAAGCGATTCTCGTCGCCATTGCTGACCTGATTGGGAACTCGCAGGTTGAGTTCTGCCTGCGCGGCATTGACGCGCGCATTGAAACATTTAAGTGCGCGCTGGCGAACACTATTGTTGCTTCCGCTTAAGTCGCTGGAAGAAACCTGCGCACTCGCAGACGATGCGAGCGGCCCTGCAATTGCCGCCCCTCCGGCAATGGTCGCGGCCGCGGCTCCGCCCACTTGTCCGAGAAAAGCGCGGCGCGAGGCCCGGCCAGGCTTTAATTTCGCAGCAGGGCCTGGTTCTGGAGTTTGCGTTTCTGTGTTGGCCTGCATGGAAGCTAGGATTGCGTCACTCATAGAGATCTCCCCGGTACCGCGTCCGATTGTGTTTTTTTTGTTGCGTGAATTCCTGAGGCTGCGTAGTAACCGCAGCCCCTCAACGCCATACTGCGCCCGATCGTCTAAAGCGTCACAGCGAGCGCAGGAACGAGTACACCAGTTGTTTTTGCGCCGGCGAAAGATTTCTGAATCGCGATGCTTCGTCCGCGGCTTCATGGCCATGCTTTTGAACAGCTTCCTCTACAGTGGTGACCGAACCGTCGTGCATCAATTGCGTTCGAGTCCGTAATCCCCACAGCGGAGCGGTGCGCATCTTGTACGCGGTATCCGCGGGACCGTTCTGCTGGATCCCGTCGCTGGTGCCGATGTCATGCAACAGAAAATCTCCGAAGGGATGGAATTGTTTTCCGCCGAGCGCCTGAGGTACCACGTAACTGCCCCCGTGGATCGCGGTCCCCGCCGGCGCTGTGACCAGTGTTGCGACGTGGCACGCAGCGCAACCGATTGCCGCAAAAATTGCCTGCCCCTGATTTACCTGCGGCGTGATCGGCCCACGCGAAGGAACTTTCGTCGCTCGCATGAACGCCGCCAGCGATCCAAGGTCACGATCTACGTCGTTGGGATGCGGCACACCAGGCGGTTCACACACAGTGGTGAGCTCATCAGGAAAAAGTTCGTTCGTAATGCCCATCTCGTTGAAGTACGCGTCGCCGGCAAAACTTAAGAGACTGGCGTGCTGCGTTTTCCAGCCGAAGCGGCCTACTTCGCTGGTGGTGGGAGTTTCGAGCACCGGAACCATTACCGCTTCGCCATGATTTTGTTTAGCCAGTGCCAGGAATGTGGCGTCCGGAACCGCTTCCACGAAGCCGTCACCCAGCACGCTTAACGAAATGCGCCCGGTGCTGGTGTTCTCATTGGTGCTGGCATGCGGCTGGGCATCGGCGCAGATAGCCCGCTGGTTGATCAGCGAGCGGTCGGCGATTACGTCACCGTTGTTCAGCACTGCGGCGGCTGCTGTAAACGTTGCGGAGCTGCCGTTGGTGTCGCGGCGCCTCCGAAAATCATGCAGATAATTGTCATGCGCGTGTTCACCGCGTGAAGTATGCCCGGCCCGCAACACTTGCGCCTGCGCTCCTCCGCCCACTGCCATGTTCTGATGGCACTCCGCGCAGGAGACTCCGTTGTACATCGGGCCCAGCCCTTTTTCCGGCGTATCAATCTCCGAGAACACCCCGGCGGCGGCGTCCATTTCGGTTTGTGAAATTGCGCCGTTGGTCTGGCCATCGAAACCAGCTGGCGCTTCAGCCGCGGACTGCGCTCCAACGTACATGCCGACGGCCAGACAGCCAAACGTAACGGCAATGCCGGCTTTCAAAATATTCGGTCGCATCTGCCCCTCCTTCGAGTAGAAAAGTCGGCAGGCCGAGAGACGCGAACCGGTGACGGCAACTTTTCTGTTTACTTCGGGTGATCTCGGGGACCGGGAGTCCAAGAGGGCGCCGTTTTCCAAAAATAATTTTTGGTGCCGGCGTCGAATGCAGGAGAGTTTATGATTGTGATAACAAGCTTGCTACTGGTCCGAAGTACAGACTTAGGACAGTACGAATGGGAAATGAAGTTCTAAGGTGTTTCACCTCGATTCGAGTAGTGATGGACAACAATCAGGAACAGACGGATGTGTGAATTGAGAATGAACATTTCAAATTGCTGGTCAGGCTCCGCGCGCGCGATTGTCTCCGCCGCCGTTTTATTTTTCTTGCTCGCCTGCGCCACCCGTGCGCAGGAATGGGGAAATCCCGTTTGGAGCGACGAATTCAATTCGTCCGCGAAAGGTGCGCCACCCGATGCCGCTAACTGGACCTACGACGTTGGCGGCACCGGCTGGGGAAATCATGAGCTCGAAATTTATTGCGCGTCGAACACAAAGTCGGCTCCCTCGCCCAGCGAGTGCGACATCCAACACCCCAACGCCTTTCAGGATGGACAAGGTCATCTGGTGATCCGTGCTTCGAAAGTCAGCGCCGACCCCGCACCCACCGGAACGTGGACTTCAGCGCGACTCAAAACGCTCGGCCTGAAAGAGTTTCAGTATGGAAGACTGGAAGCATGCATAAAATTACCGGTCGGAGCGGGACTGTGGCCGGCATTTTGGATGCTGGGCACCGCCGGACACTGGCCTGCAGGTGGCGAAATCGACATCATGGAAAATATTCCTGCAACCGACGGATCCGCCGACGGTTTGGGCCCCGCAAAGATCGAATCCACGATTCATGGGCCGAGCACCGGCAAGAGCGGACTTTTCAGTTTGGCTCAGACATTTACTTTGCCCGGCGGGCAGCGTATCGATGACACGGCCTGCCACGTTTACGGCGCGATTTGGTCGCCCTTCATGATTCAGATTTATGTGGACGACTGGCGCAAACCGTTCTTCATTCGAACGGCCGCGGATTTACCGAAGGAAGGCCGCTGGATCTTCAATGCGCCGTTTTATTTTCTCCTGAACCTGGCCGTCGGCGGTGACTGGCCCGGGCCACCGGATTCCAGCACGCTAGGAACCGCTGAAATGGTCGTGGACTACGTGCGCGTTTACAAAGCGGCGAGCTCCGAAGCACCAAAAATGACCGCGAGCCCGCTAAAGTCACTGACAGGCGCAGCCAGCGCGGTTTTGCAACTGCACGCCGTGGCCGCCAGCGGTCCGGCGTTTCTTATTTGTTCGGTGCAGGGCGCGGCAAATTTAAATTGCTCCCTTGATACCGGAAATCCTCTGAATGCTTCAGTGGTGGACTTTTCAACTGGAGACACGCAAACCGCGAAGGTCAATTTGAGCGTCTCACCTGGCAGCGAGCCAGCCGCCCAGACGCCAAAACTGCCACTAGTGCCAAAACTGAAAGTCACGGCCTACGCCGCAAATGGCGCGCAATCCAGCGTGGAGATTTCTCCCGAATAAATCTGCCCGGCTACTTTCGTTGATCGGCACACAACTAGCTGGTTGTTGGATTTTTCGCCGGGCCGTAGAATAGGCCGAGTACCTGCTACTCAAGCGAGGCCCGCGCGCTCTCCGACGGAGTCCCCGATGTTAGCCGAAGCCACTTACCTTCCCCGCGTCTGGATAGGCAGCCAACTCGCTCCCAGATTATTGCCTCGAGTCATCCGCCCGCTATCCGCCCACATCAAGCTCACAGAAAATTGCCAGGCGCGCTGCATCAGCTGCGACTACTGGAAATCCCGCTGGCAGGATCATCTCGACACCGGGCGCGCCATAGACCTCGTGAATCAGATTGGCGCCGCCGGAATTCGCACCCTGCGATTGACGGGGGGCGAACCGCTGCTGCGCAGAGACCTGTTTCAGGTTCTGTCCCAGGCCAACACTTCTCCGTTGAGACGAATTATTTTGCAGACCAACGGCCTGCTCATCAAAAAACTCCACGCCGAAATAAATGTTTCCCCGATCACCCACGTGTGCGTTTCCATCGACGGGCTCAAAGAAACCAATGACCAGATTCGCGGCATCCGCGGATATTTTGAGCTCGGTCTCGAAGGCATCCGGCTGCTCCGCGACAAGAAAGTTGCAATTGCGGTCACCATGAATCGCATCTCTGCGAGAGAGTTGGAGCGCCTCGCGGAAGTGGCCAAACACGCGGGCGCCGAAATCGAAGTAAATATTCTCAGCCGCAATTTGTTTTTCTTCAAAGATGCGGATATTGACTCCATGTGGCCGGGCCAACCGGAAGTAGCCCAAATCGCCAAATTCCTGCAGAAGACCCTGAAGCGCCCGAGCTACGAGGTCGAATACGTCACCGGCTACTACAAAAATGAACTCGCCGAAGAGCCGCCCTGCGTCCTCGGCTACTTGCAGATTTTCGTATTGTCGAACGGGGATGTGTTGACCGGCTGCTACCCGCTAGAGCCGGTCGGAAATGTTTTGCGCGAAAGTTTGGAAAACATCTTGAAGTCCGAGGCCTACGCGGAACAATGCGCGTCTATGGTGCGCCGCGAATGCCCCGGATGCACCTGCGGAGTAGAAAGCTCGCTGGCCATGAAGCACGCAGTTTCCAGTGGATTGTTACAACTCGGCGGCATCTTCAACCGCCCAAAAACAAGCCTGAACCCCGCCGCGGCCACCGCAAACCGCACTCGTTGACTCGCTTCGCGCCCGCCGACTAAGATGTGCGGAACATGCAGGAGCCGCTCCAAGATCTGATTGGTAGGACTTTTTCCCACTACAAAATAGTCGAGAAACTTGGCGGTGGCGGCATGGGTGTGGTGTACAAAGCCGAAGACACCCACCTCGGCCGCTTCGTGGCCTTGAAATTTCTGCCCGACGATGTGGCCGGTGAACCGCAGGTGCTGGAGCGCTTTCGACGCGAGGCTCGCTCGGCCTCGGCCTTGAATCATCCCAATATCTGCACCATCCACGAAATTGGCGAAGCTGACGGACGCCCTTTCATCGTCATGGAATTTCTGGACGGGCAAACCCTGAAGCATGCGCTGGCTGGCGGGCCATTGGAACTGCAAACGATGCTTTCCCTGGCGACGGATGTGGCGGACGCCCTCGACGCTGCACATAGCGAACACATCATCCACCGCGACATCAAGCCTGCGAACATTTTTGTCACCAGGCGCGGTCACGCCAAGGTGCTGGATTTCGGCCTCGCAAAAATGCATGTGGCGTCCGGAAATCTTCCGCTCCATACCCAGGCCACTATTTCACAGGAGCACCTGACCAGCCCGGGAACGACCATAGGCACAGTCGCGTATATGTCCCCCGAACAGGCCCTCGGCAAGGATCTTGACCCGCGCACGGATTTGTTTTCTTTCGGGGCCGTACTTTATGAAATGGCCACGGGAGCTTTGCCGTTCGGGGGAAGCACGTCTGGCGCTCTGTTCGATTCCATTATCAATAAGGCGCCGCTGCCACCGCTGCGGCTGAATCCCAATATTCCACCCGAACTGGAACGCTGCATTCTGAAAGCGCTCGAGAAAGACCGCGACGTACGCTACCAGAGCGCTGCGGAAATACGCGCGGATCTGAAGCGTATCGCCCGCGACAGCACCTCCGGCAGTTCCGCCGTTTCTCAGGGTGTCAGTGAGCGCGAAACAAAAAGGGCGCTGCGGAATCGAATAGTGGGACGCCTGGCATCCGCACTGCTTGCCGCGATGGTGGTGGCAGGTTTGGTGGTATGGCTGGGCGGATCAACCTTGCCGCCACGGGTGGTAAGTTCAAAGCAGATCACTAGTGATGGTCTTCAGAAGTTTGGCTTCGTCTACGACGGCAGCCGCATTTATGTAAACGAAAGTTCCGGCAATCAGGTGTTCATTGGCGAGGTATCGGCGGCCGGAGGCCAGGTCGCAAAACTACAAGGGACGCTCAACCTGATGGACGTTTCGCAAGACGGTTCCGAGCTATTGGCAAGAAGCCCCGGGCCTGGATCCTCGGAGGTGGTATCACTGCCGTTGCCGGCCGGCAGCCCAAGAGTCTTGGGAGGGATTAAATGCAATGCGGCGATCTGGGGACCTGAGGGGAAGTTGTACTGCGGAGTCGATAAAGATCTCTACATGGCAGAACATGACGGCAGTTCGCCCAGAAAACTGGCCACTATGGCCGGCACTATCGGGTTCATGCGATTTTCGCCGGACAAACAGCGATTGACCTTGACACTCGGAAGTGACGTAAATGGGATATACGGTGTGTGGATGGCAAAAGCGGACGGCAGCGACGCGAAACCGCTATATCCCGAATGGGAAGGCCTGCCGGTAGACTGTTGCGGAAGCTGGACGCCGGACGGAAAATATTTCTTTCTCGAGTCCCGGCGCGGGGGCGCCGACGATATTTACGTACGCCGTGACTGGCTTCCCTTCTGGAAGAAACAACCAAAATCCCCAAGCCGACTCACCGCCGGCCCGCTCTACTACGGCTCGCCGATTCCGAGTAAAGATGGCAAGAAACTCTTCGTTACCGGTGTCCAACCGCGCGGCGAATTGGTGCGCTACGACGCCAAGTCCGGGGATTTTGTTCCCTATCTGGGAGGAATTTCTGCCGCCGAAGTGGATTTTTCACCGGACGGACAATGGCTGACCTATGTTACTTATCCGGACTTCTCGCTGTGGCGTAGCAAGGCAGATGGCTCCGACAAATTGCAACTTACCTACCCGCCGATGCAAACCGCCTTGCCGCACTGGTCACCTGACGGCAAAACAATCGCCTTCACAGCTTCCTCGCCGGGCAAGCCGTGGAAGATTTTTCTGACTTCTGTGTCGGGCGGAGCTACTGAACAGGTAACCACTGCGGACGTCACGGAAACCGATCCCACTTGGTCCCCGGACGGACTACTTGCATTCAGTTTGAATGACCAGCTGCATTCCGAAAATATGATGCTGAAACTGTACGATCGCAAAACGCGAAAATTATCCACGATTCCGACCTCGCAACCCGTCTTTGCCCCCAGATGGTCGCCGGATGGCAAAACGATGGCGGTGATTTCCTACGCAAACACCGAACTGCTGCTTCTGGACGTGGCCACCAACAAGTTAAGGAAACTGGTCGAAGGAAAAGGTTTAATCGGCTATCTCTCCTGGTCGCGCGACAGTGCATATCTGTACTTCGATACCTTGCTTACCAGCGAGCCAGCATATTACCGGGCCCGCATAAAAGACGGCAAACTGGAAAAGTTGGTTGATCTTAAAAATACTCGCGTTCTCGTAGGTCAATTCGGTTCGGGATCGTGGACAGGTATTGATCCGCAGCAAAACCCGTTGTTTGTGCGGGACCTGAGCGTCCAAGAAATCTATGCGCTGGACATAGAATTTAATTAGCGCCGTTTACTGTGGCGCGAACTAAGAAACCGTCTTCTTGTAACGCCCGCGTGGATTCAGATTAGTGTGCCAGATGCCTGCCTGTCCTCTTAACGGGATCAGCTCGCGACCACTGCACACGATTGGCCTCTCCGCAACATCCTAGTAAAAGCAAATGACGAGTTTCCAGCCGATTCCAAGAGCTGTATCCGCAATCTTCAAGGAGGAATAATGAACATTCGCTTTTCATCGGCTCTCATCTCCGTCGCCGCACTGCTATTGTGCACCGGCCCCGTTGTGCAGCGCTCTAGCGCTCAAGCGCCGGAACAAGGACAAGACAACGCGCAGCAACAAAACAGCCCGCCCCCCGCCGCCAATGCGAACGAATCCTCCAGCGATAGCGACGTCAGGAAATCCAATGTCCCGGCGGAAGGCGAGCGGATAACCCTCCCCCCCGACTCAAAAATTTCGGTGCGTATCGCCGACGAAATAAACTCCAGCAAGAATCACACCGGAGACATGTTCACCGGCATTGTCGATCCATCTGTGCTCGTTCATGATCAGGTGGTAATTCCGCGCGGAACCGAAGCCCACGTGCGAATGGCCGAAGCCAAGAAAGGCGGCCACGTCCACGGAGAAGCGAAAGTCAGCCTGGAGCTGGTGAGCCTGGTGGTGAATGGCCACCGGCTGGAAGTGGACAGCGACATAAAGACCAACGATAAAGGCGCCATGGCGGCCAAGGCCAAAGCGGAGAAGAATTCTGCCGGTCACATGGGCAGTGCCACCGGTCCTGCAGGACCAGCGGGCGCGGCTGCCGGCCCGGTCATCGCCGTGTTCGCCGCACCAAAAGTTGAAGTGAAGCCTAATACCCGGCTGGAATTCACGCTTGCCGAGCCCTTCAGCTTTGAAAAGCCGCCGGTCACCGGCGTATCTCAATCGCAATAATGTGATCTAAAGAATTCACAATGTATTCTACGCAGTTGGTTAGGTGATTTTAAATTCGGCGCGCAGGACACCCTTTCCGCTTTCGATAAACGTAGCCTCGGCTTCGCCACTTGCGCACCGCAACCCCTCAAACGTTGCTAATTTAGGCAGCTAGCGGCGCTCCTTAATAGTGTTCTGCGGACAATTACGGTAATTTTATTTGTGCCATCGCAACGCAGGCTCGCGCCCGGGAGGGATCATGACGGCCCCTATAACTAGTACGGCTGCGCCAAGTAGAAATTTCTTGGCGGGTGGCTTGCTGGGCGCGCTGGCGTTAAGCGCGGCGACACTGGCTCTCATTCCCATGGCGTTGCGCGGCATGCTTTCTTCGGCGTCGTTTCTACCGCACTCCTTTTGCTACCTGAACAACAAACAATTAATCGGCCTGAACATCGGCACCGATGGAGTTATCTGGTTATCCTATGTGGCTATTTCCTGCACCTTGGTCTACCTGGTATGGAGGACGCGCCGTGAGGTTCCCTTCAGCTGGATGTTTTTAGCTTTCGGATTGTTCATCGTGGCCTGCGGATTTACGCACTTCATGGAAATCGTGGTGCTGTGGAAGCCGTTGTACTGGCTGGCCGGTGACGTAAAGCTGGTAACCGCCTTTGCCTCTGTGATCACCGCCATCGCGTTGCCCGGACTGATTCCCGAGGTGCACGGTATGGTCACCGCCGCGCACTTGTCGGAGGACCGTCGATCACAACTGGAAAAAGTAAACGAAGAATTGCAGCAGATTTCCGCGCGGGTCATGTCTGCGCAGGATGAGGAGCGCCGCCGCGTGGCACGCGAACTACATGACGGCATCGGGCAATACCTCATGGCCATCAAAATGGCCAGCGAAGTTACCCTGGACAAATGCCAGGGCGATGACCGCATGGATGCGCTGCGAAGCTCTCTGACGCTGATCGATCGCTGCACGGCCGAAGTGCGCACCATGTCCCACCTGCTGCATCCCCCGCTACTTGAAGAGGTCGGCCTGGCGTCGGCCGTGCCCTGGTACACCGAAGGCTTCGCGGAGCGTAGCGGCATCAAGGTTGACTTGGAGATGCCCAAACAGATGGGTCGTTTACCACAGTCCGTTGAACTTGTGCTGTTTCGCGTACTGCAGGAGAGCTTGACGAATATTCACCGCCACGCCGCCAGTACCCGCGCGAAAATAACCCTGAAAATCGCAGATGATCGCGTGACCCTTTGCATTGAAGACAACGGAAAAGGGCTGCCTTCCGCGAACGGTCAACAGAAATCGGGCGTGGGCATTGCCAGCATGCGCGAGCGAGTGCGCGAATCCGGCGGCGACTTCAAAATCACTTCCGAGCCAGGCGGAACAACAGTGCAAGCGGTCGTACCCATCGCCGGTGGCAGTCTCTTAGCGTTGTCACGGCAGCCATATGAGAAACACTCTTGATAACGGCTTGGAACCGCACTATTTTAAAATCCACTTCTGAAAAGTTATTCCGGTGAAGAATAGTTGCACCTGATCCTGTGTTCGCACTTGTGCCAGGTTGAAGTCGAATCCTGCCATTTGAATGGGCAAACGAAAAAGCATGGTTGAGCTTAAAGAGTGGGCTCCCAAAACTCTCCAGATTTTTCAAAAATACTCGTGGCAGCAATTTGCCGCCGATTTAGTCGCCGGCGTAACCGTCGGACTGGTAGCCCTGCCGCTGGCGATGGCCTTCGCAATCGCCTCCGGCGTCCCTCCCCAATTGGGCCTCTACTGCGCCATTGTCGCGGGATTCTTGATCTCCGCACTCGGCGGTTCTTCGACCCAAATCGGCGGCCCCACGGGCGCTTTCGTCGTTGTGGTCGCCGGAATTGTGACGAAATACGGCGTGGAAGGTCTTTACCTGTGCACCCTGATGGCTGGTGTTTTCCTGGTCGTCATGGGCGCCACGGGATTAGGTAGCGCTGTTAAATTTATTCCCCGTCCGGTAGTCGTGGGGTTCACCAACGGCATCGCGGTGATCATCGCCAGCACCCAGATCAAAGACTTTTTTGGACTGAAGATTGACCACCTGCCGGGAGAGTTCTGGGCCCGGTTGGAAGCCTTGGCGCGAAACTTCTCCGCGATTTCGTTTACCGAAACGATGCTGGGCGTCTGGGCTCTGGTGGTGATTCTCTTCTGCTCACGTTATTTCAAAAAAGTGCCCGGCTACATCGTGGCCCTCTTCATCGGAACGCTCCTGGTGTGGGGATTGAAACTGCCGGTGGAGACCATCGGCACCCGTTTCGGTGGCATTCCTTCGGGATTGCCTGCCTTGGTGATTCCCGCTTTTCATTTCACCCATCTGCGCCCGCTGATTGGCCCGGCCATCACGGTGGCCATGCTTGGCGCCATCGAATCGCTGATGTCCGCCGTTGTTTCCGATCGCATGAGCGGTGACAAGCACAATCCCAACGCCGAGCTCATAGCTCAGGGCGTTGCGAATATTATTTCGCCCATGTTTGGCGGACTGCCTGCAACCGGAGCCATCGCCAGGACCGCAACGAACATAAAGTCCGGCGCGCGAACTCCCGTAGCGGGCATGACCCACGCGCTCACCTTGCTGCTTATCATCGTGTTTGCAGCGCCGCTGGCAAAGTTCGTTCCACTTGCAGTCCTGTCCGCCATTCTTTTCGTCGTCGCCTACAACATGGGCGAGTGGCGCGAAATTCCTGAACTGTTGAAGCTCCCGAGACTCGAAGTAGGTACCTGGTTACTGACATTTCTACTCACGGTTTTCGCCGACCTGACGGTTGCGGTAGAGGCCGGCATGATCATGGGCGCTCTGGTGTTCATCAGCAAAGTAACCAGCACCACTACCGTTTCGCGAGTGACTTCGGAATACATCGAGCACGGCCGGCGTCACAGCTTGCAGGGAAAAAACATTCCACCGTACGTCGCGGTATTTCGCATCCATGGTCCGTTTCTCTTCGGCGCTGCCGACAAACTGGAAGGCGTAATCCAGCAACTCCAGGAGTTGCCGCCTATAATTATTCTGCGATTGCGCAACATGACTGCGATTGATGCCACGGGCTTGCAAGTGCTCGAGCATTTTGCCGATGTCGTGCATACCGCTCACAAGGGGCTGATCCTGTGTGGCGCTCTCAAACAGCCCGCCCTTCTGATGCAACAAGCGGAATTTGAACAGCACGTGGGAAAGGAAAATATCTGCGACAGCATCTTCGAAGCCCTGGAAAGGGCAGGAGTGGTTTATGAGGAAATGTGCTCGAAGCTTTTAGCCGACCCACCGCATCAACAAGCCGACGCGCTCGCTTCTCGCGAACGTTAAATCACCAGAACGGCTGTCTGGCCGGGACGAATTCCACCGGTACCTCCGAAATAAACGTCTTCAGCCACCGGGTACACTCTTCCATGCCGGCTTGTTCAGAAGGAATGTGTCCCAGCACGATCAGCGCCTTGTTCTTTTTTTCGCTGACGGCGTCCGCGGCATACTCCACTGTCTCCCACTCGCGCGATTCACCCGTTATCAGCAATTGAATTTCTGGCAGTTGCAGGGCGCCAATTTCCCGGCTCATGCCCGCCGCACCGGGCGACAGTGCCACCCGCGTCAACTTCATTTTAGGATCGCCGACCACGCGCATGGTGTGCAGCTCTAGACGGTTCTTCAATTCTTCAGCCAGTTTCGCCAGTGTTGTTTCCGGAATCGTAAAGAAATATGGATGCTCCTTGTCCTGAAAAGCCTCCCATCCCAACGCGTGGATCATGCCCGCTTCGATGCCGTCAGGATTGCGCCGATGCCAGTGATCGTGAAATCTCCACACCACCAGGTGGTGCTCCTTGATGAACGCCAGCTTCTGCGCCAGAACCGGATCGTTTTCTTTCTGCGGAATTTCGTCGAACTGGTCCAGGTGATTGTAAAAAGTAGGCTCGTGGGTGATAACCAGATTTTTCCCGGAAGCGGCGGCGCGCTCCAATACGTCGTACGTCGCCATCATGGTTACGGCGATTCCCGTCACCCGCGTGTCAGGATCGCCGGCCTTGAACGTGTCCACGGTTTCCTGCTGCCAGGGCACGCCGACGTGTTCCTGGATTCGCTTCTCAACGTCCCGCGCCGTAATTTCAGTTTTTTGAGCGGTGGTTTGCTGTTCCTGCGCCCAGGCGACGGGCGCCTGGTGTTGAAAAACAAGTATCAATAGCGCTGGCAGAATCCGACTTACTTTTCCGCGCATGCGGTTGTCCCCAGTCTCTCGATAGCTGAAAAAGCCGCTGTGATTCTAGCAAGGGACTGACTGCAGCGCGAGGCGGACTCACTGAACGATTATTTTACCCTGCATATTCGGATGGAAAGAGCATTCGTAATCGTAAACGCCCTTCTTCCCTGCCACGTATTTCCAGGACTCTCCCACACCGATGCGCCCGGAATCGAAAACCGGCGGCATTGCCGTGGACGTGGCAGTGTGCGGCACGATGTCACGGTTTTTGAATTCCACTGTATCCCCAACATTTACGCTTAGACTTCCAAGCGCAAACTTCGAGCCGCGAATTTCCACTGTGTAAGTTTGCGGCGCAACCGGCCGCCGCGGGTCCGTCGAGCATGAAATGGCAGCCAGTGACATGATCACAAACCACAAAATCAGCACGGCTGACTTCTTGCTCAACGGACTCTTCGCGGTCATATCCAATTTCCCTCCGTAGATCCCTCTAAGCGTCAGAGTTTGGCCTGAATTTTCCGTGCGTGCTCGAGGTGCCCCAGAAACAGCGGGTTTGCGCCCTCCAACGCCGATTTGAGTTCCCCATTTTGCGCATTCGGAATCAGCACCGTGGACACTGCGTCTGTCACCGCTTTGTGATACGCGACTTCGTTGTCCACATACGCTTTATCGAAGGCCGAGCCGCTCAAGCTCTTCAGTTTCGCCGTCGTTTCCACTGACTGCTTTTTCAGACCATTGCTGGTGTCATTGTCCACCGGCGTCAGGTGCAGCTTGCCCGCCAGTTCGACGACCGACTTTTGCACCGCGCTGTGGTCGGTCACCATCTGTTCCGCGAAAGCGCGCACGTCCGCGTTTTGTGATTTGGAAAGCGCCAGCTTGGCGTAATCAATGTCAATCTGATTTGCGGCCAGTACGATCGCGCCAATATTGGCGTCCGTAGGTGGTTGTTGCGCCCTCATCGTGGAAGCAAAGCTCATTGACGCGAATAATGCTACAGCAGACACTATTCCAGCTCTCGATATTTTCATATTTCTCTCCTTGGATTTGCTTTTGTGAACGGCCGCCCAGTACACCGTATTAAACGTAAGCGAAGCGAAATCGGATGAACTCCGCTACTACAAGCAAAGAGTCGAAAAGGCTGAATCGGTTACACAACCCAGAGCACACCCGCGCATCACAACGAATGTGTAACCTTTGTGTGGGATAAAACTCCATTCACCAAGGGGTTCAGATGGCCGATATCGGCGAGATGCAGCCAAGCCAGCGCGAAGGGCTGACTGACGAAGAAATCGTTACGCGCGTTCTGGCGGGCGACACGCCTGTTTTTGAAGTCATCATGCGGCGCCACAACCAGCGTCTGTACCGCACTTCGCGTGCCATTTTGCGCGACGACGCTCAGGCGGAAGATGTGGTGCAGGACGCCTACGTGCGCGCCTACCAGCACCTCGGCCAGTTCTCCGGGCAATGCAAATTCGGCGGGTGGCTTCTGCGCATCGCGGTGAACGAAGCGCTGGCGCGTCTGCGCGGGCGCAAGCGCTATGAGGAGGCTGGCGCAATGTCAGAAGACCAAGGAGACCGGATGGATCGCTTCGAGTCGCCTGTTCCGAATCCCGAGCAGCAGGCCGCCAATTCCGAAATTCGCGCTTTACTGGAGCAATCGATAGACGCCCTGCCGGAACCCCAGCGTACCGTGCTGATGCTGCGCGACGTGGAAGAAATGAGCACCACCGAAACCGCCGAAGCTTTAGGAATTACGGAACAAAACGTAAAAGTCAGGCTGCATCGCGCTCGCGCCATTCTTCGGAAAAAACTCTACACCCACGCCAGCATAGAGACGAAACAGGCCTTCGCTTTTCTAGGCCCGCGCTGTGATCGCATGGTCCGGAATGTGTTAGCTAGAATTCGCGAAACGAAACCCGAACGGCCCACTGCAATGCTGCACTAGAGGTCATCGCCGACGACGCCATCGCGCCGCTTCTCCTTCTCTAAAACGTTGCTCCCCGCATATAATCCCTCCAACGATGTCCCTTCCTAACGGCACCAGGCTTGGCCCTTACGAAATCGTCTCGCCCATCGGCGCGGGCGGCATGGGCGAAGTCTACCTCGCCCGCGACACCCGGCTTGACCGCACCGTCGCCATCAAGGTCCTGCCCGAAGCCCTGGCCTCCGATCCCGATCGCCTGCAACGTTTCGAACAGGAAGCGCGCACGCTCAGCACCGTGAGCCACCCGAATCTGCTGGCCATCTACGACGTCGGCACGCACGACGCCACGCATTATCTCGTTTCCGAATTTCTCGAAGGCCACACGCTTCGCGAGCGCATCACCGGGTCGTCGCTCTCACAGCGTAGAATCGCCGACTACGCACTGCAGCTTGCCAATGGTTTGGCGGCCGCGCATGAAAAAGGCATCGTTCATCGCGACCTGAAGCCTGAAAATATTTTCATCACCAATGACGAGCGCGTAAAAATTCTCGATTTTGGACTGGCCAAGCAATCCGTCATGCACGCATTCGCCAGCGGCACCGGTGCCGGCGCCACCATTACCACTCCAGAACTCACCGCGCCCGGCACGGTCATGGGCACGGTCGGTTACATGTCTCCCGAGCAAGTTCGCGGCGGGCTGGTAGACCATCGCTCCGACATTTTCAGTTTCGGCGCCATCCTTTACGAAGCTATTTCCGGCGACCGCGCCTTCAAGGGCGACTCCAGCGTCGAAACCATGAACGCCATCTTGAAGGAAGATCCCCCGGAGCTTGATCCGCTGCAGGCCAAAGTATCTCCGGCGATGAATCGCATTGTGCGCCATTGTCTCGAAAAAAATCCTGGCAACCGCTTCCAGTCCGCACGCGATCTCGGCTTCGCTTTGGGCGCACTGTCCGGTGCCGATTCCAGCGCTTCCAGCGCTGCCACCGCTGCCGCCGCTTGGCCGGCAAAATGGTGGACCCTTGCCGCCGGCGCGGCCTTAGCCGTCGCTTTGCTGGGCTTGCTTGTGTATCAAACGCGTCGGGCGGCCCCGGGCGGCACTGAGCGCCTTGATTTTGCGATACCGCTTGAGCAGGAAGCCGGGCATCTGGCGATATCGCCCGACGGCCGCATGCTGGCGTTCGTCACGCCGGATGAGTCCTCGGGGGCAAACGTCATAAATGTGCAGCGCATAGGCTCTTCCAAAGTGACGGTCTTAACCGGCACGGAAGGCGCGACCTACCCCTTCTGGTCACCTGACGACAATTACGTCGGCTTTTTTGCCGACGGCAAACTGAAAAAAATTCCCGCCGGCGGGAGGACCAACGCAAGTTCTGGCCAATGCCTTCGCCGCGCGCGGCGGAAGCTGGGGCCGGCGCGGCGTCATTGTTTATTCCCCCATGGTCGCCGGCTGGCTTTGGTCCGTGAATGCGGACGGAAGCAACGCGGCTCCGCTATCCGATAAATATTTCACCACCAAAACTGCTACCTCTCACCGCTGGCCGGTCTTTCTTCCCGACGGCGAACATTTTTTGTTCTGGAACGGCACCTTCAGCAACGCGGTTGACGATCGAATAAGCGGCATTTATTTAGGTGCTCTTTCCAGCACGAGTGCCAAGCAACTGATCTCCGTTCATTCCAATCCGGGCTTCGCCAACGGGCAGCTCTATTTCGTGGGTGAAAAACAGTCCCTGCGTTCGATTAGCTTCGATGTTTCCAAAGGAACGACTTCTGGAGAAGCTCGCATAGTTGCCGAAGGCGTGGGTTTCTACGCCTCCACGTACTGGGGTGCGTTTTCCGTGGCCGAGAACGGCACGGTCATCTACAACACCTCTACCGGCGGTTCTACGTCGGTGCTCACCTGGCTGGACCGCGGCGGAAAAGAACTGGGCCGCGTTGGCGAACCCGGTGTCTTCGCTAATCCTAATCTTTCGCCTGACGGCACCCGCCTGGCCGTGGATGTGACCGACGTGAAAGCCAACAACGTGGATATCTGGATCAAGGATCTGCGGCACAACACCGAATCACGTTTTACTTTTGATCCGGCCGAGGACGTTGGAGCTATCTGGTCCCGTGATGGCAACACCATTGCGTATCGCTCCAACCAGGCGCAGCAGACTTTATATGCCAAGGAGGCTCAGGGTCTGACACCCCCCAGGGAGGTGTTTCACTTCCAGTCCGGCACCGATAGTAATGATCTGGTGGCTAATTCGTGGTCGCGGGACGACCAGCAACTTCTCTGCTCTTTCCAGCAGATCACCACGGGGTCGGCACTTTTCCTGGTCAATATGACTACCGGTGAAACCTCGCGATTCAACGAGAGTAAAGCGAGCCAGACCAACGGACAGATTTCTCCCGATGGAAAATGGGTCGCCTATTCTTCGAACGAATCCGGAGATTGGCAGGTGTATGTCACCACTTTTCCCGGTGCTGCCGGCAAGTGGCAGGTTTCTCGCGGAGGTGGACGGGAACCGCGCTGGCGGGGCGATAGCAAAGAGATATTTTATGTTGGGCCAAAAGACATGGTGACAGCCGTGCCGGTCAGCAACGACAGCGGCTTCTCGTCCGGCAACCCGACTCCGCTATTTCAAAGCCACGGTCGCGCCCAGATTTCTTCTACGGATCAATTCACTTACGATGTCACTAAAGACGGCCAGCGCTTTTTGATGAACCGTTATTTCAAGCCGCCGTACATCGCCCCGCTGCGGATTATCCTCGATGCTTCAGCGTCACCCGCGAAATAGTTTCTCGGCTGAATAAAATTCGATTGCGATCTATTCGTATCTCAGCGCCACGATCGGATCCACTCGAGTCGCGCGCCGCGCGGGCAGCAGGCAAGCGAGCAGCGCCGCCAATGCCAACGTCAGCGCCGCCGCGCTGAATACTCCGGCGTCCATCGCGCGAACGTTGAAAAGCAGGCTGGAGAGTAATCGCGTCAGTCCCAGCGAAGCTAAAATTCCGGCCATCACTCCGCCCGCCGTCAAAAGCATCCCGTGCCCTACGATTAACCTGAAAATATCCGCCCGTGTGGCTCCCAGTGCCACGCGAATTCCCATTTCCTGTTTGCGTTGCGTCACCGAGTAAGCCATCACACCGTAAATTCCCAACGCCGCCAGCAACAGAGCGAATCCCGCGAACACGCCTACGAATTGCATGATCAATCTTGGCTGCGCCACGGAAGCCGCCACCACGTCGTCCATGCTGAGAATCCCGGTCACCGGCAGCGTCGGATCAATCTCTGCGATTTTCGACCGCACCGCCGTCACCAGCGCTTGCTGATCGCTTTGCGAACGCACCATTAAAGCGGTGACTGGCCAGGGATTTTGCTCCATCGGAAAATACATTTCTTCCGAATTGACCCCGTTTAAGGTGATGAACTTCACATCCGCCGCCACGCCCACAATCTCGTGCTGAATCATGTCCCGTGAATTGGCGATGTGTTTGCCGATGGCATCCTGTCCCGGCCAGTACCGCTTGGCGGTCGTTTCATTCACGATTGCCACCAGCGTCCCGGTGGCTCGGTCGGTTTCGTTAAAAGCCCTCCCTCGTAATATGGGCGTATGCGTCGTCTCGAAATATCCCGTGGAGACCTGCCGCGCCGCGATGGTCGGATCCTTGCCGACGCCCAGGCAAGTTTGTCCCTCCGCGCAAAAGAAAACCAGGCGCGCCCGTGAACCAAGCGGAAGGTAGCTGGTCACTCCAACCGCTTCAACGCCCGGGACAGTTTTTACTTTCTCTTCCAGCGTGCGGTAGAACTGCGCCTGCTGCGGCGCCGTGCCGTAACGGTTGGGAGGCAACGTGATGGGAAACGTCATCACACTTTTCGAAATAAATCCCGGGTTCACGTGCATCAGCTTGGCGAAGCTTTCTATCAGCAAGCCCGCCCCGGTCATCAGTACCAGCGCGACCGCGATTTCGCCAATGATAAGCAGCCCGCGCAGCCGTCCCCCGGCGACTCCCTCAGATGTTCCCCGGCCGCCTTCTTTAAGCGACGATTGCAAACCGCTTTCCGCCGCTTGCAGCGACGGCACAATCCCGAAAAGAATGCCCGTCGCGATACAAAGTAAAAATGTGAAGCCCAACACGCCCGCGTCCAGCCCAGCTTGCTCCACGCGCGGAAAAGTTCCCGGCTCAATCGTGCGCAGCACCGGCAGCAGAATTTCCGCCAGCAGCACGCCGACGACGCCTCCGGCAAACGAAAGCAGCAAGCTTTCGCACAAGAGTTGCGCGACCAGCCGCGATTTAGACGCGCCCAGCGCTTTGCGAATGGCGATTTCCCGTTCCCGCGCGGTAGCCCGCGCCATCAAAAGATTGGCCACGTTGACGCACGCAATCAACAATACAAATCCAATCGCGGCCAGCAGCACCAGCAAAGACGGCCGCAGCCCGGACACCAGACTGTCTTTCAACGAAACTGCCGCCAGTTCCAATCTGGTCGCATCCACGTAGCCGCCAAATTGCGCCCGATAGCGAGCATCAATTGTTTTGAACTCGGCCTGCGCCTGCTCCAGGCTGCTCAAAGGCCGCAGTTTTCCAATCACTCCCAGATAACCTGCGCCCGAGTGTATCTGTGCCGTCGTGAGGGCGGTATTTTCTTCAATCCGTGGCAGGTATACATCTGGCTCCGGAAATTGCAGGGTGAAGCGGAAACTTGCCGGCAGAATTCCAACTATCGTCACGTTGTTGCCATCCAGCGTGAACGTTCGTCCTAGATTTGCTCATCACCGGCAAAATGGCTGTGCCAGAAACCGTTGGTGATTACCGCAACGTTACTTCCGCCCAGCCGTTGCTCCTCCGCCATAAATCCACGCCCACGCACCGGCGTCGCACCCAGTAAGCTAAAAAACTGATCGGACACCCGCGCGCCGTTGATGGCCTCCGGCTCACCGGGTGTCACCAACTCAATGACAAGGTGTAAAAGGCGGCGACGCTATCAAGTGCCTGGCTCTGCTGGCGAATTTGCTCGAATTTCGTGAACGATACCGGCACGAACTTAGCCTGCGTTTCAGTGATCGTATGGCTGATGAAAATCAAGCTGTCGCTACCTGGAAATGGCAACGGTTTTAGCAGCACCGCATTGACCACGCTGAAGATTGCGGTGTTCGCGCCGATTCCCAGCGCCAGCGTGAGCACCGCGACGATCGTAAAGCCTGGATTTTTCACCAGCATGCGTGCTGCAAATTTCAGATCCTGCCAGACGTTATGCATCGCGCTCCTTCCTATCACCGTTTACACCCACGGCTTCATTCGTATCGCAATGCCACGATGGGATCGACACGCATAGCCCGGCGCGCCGGTACTGAACAAGCCAGTAGCGCCACCGTCAAAAGTGTCAGCGCCACTCCAAAAAAAGTGATGCCATCGCTCGGTTTCACTCCGTACAGCACCCCGGCCATCAGTCGCATTAGGCCCAAGCCTGCGATGACTCCTCCGGCGATGCCGATGAGCGCGGCCCGCAAGCCTTCCCCAATCACCATGCCAAAAATGTCACGCCGCCCTGCTCCCAGCGCCACGCGAATACCAATTTCACGCGTGCGCTGCTGCACGGTATAAGAAATCAATCCGTACAGCCCAATCATCGCCAGGACCATCGCCAATACCGCGAAGCTTCCAATCAGGTAAGACGGATAGCGCCGGAAAAATACCGACGGGGACTGGCTGGCGATTTCCTCCAGGCTTTGCGGTTGGATCATCGGCAACTGCGCGTCCACATCATGCAGCGCAGAGCGCGCGGCGCCTACAAACGCTGCGGGATCTCCGGCAGTGCGCACCAGGTAACTCAAAAACGTGGACGGCCCCTGTTCGTTGGCCGCGTAAACCACCGCAGGCAGCGGCTCAGCCAGATCCGCAGCCGCCGTGTCGCCGACCACTCCGACAATCTGCATAAAGGGATTTTTGTCGCTGAACGTAAAGCGAATCCGCTTTCCCACCGGATCCGCGCCACCTAGATAAGTCATTTACGAAAGCTTGGTTAACGATCAGCACCGGCGGCGCTTTGGGTTTGTCCACGGCGTTAAACATCCGCCCGGCGCGCAGTGGAATCTTCAGCGTGGAAAAATACCCGGGCGTGACCGTCAGGATGGACGCTTCATCTTCCCGGCCGTCCGCCGTTGTCTTACCCTCCACAATAAATCGAATAGTACTTCGGTTACCGGTCAGTGGAATCGCCGTGGCTGCGCCAACGTCTACAATCCCCGGCATGCTGCGCAGGCCTTCCGTGAATTTCTTATCAAATTGACTGGCGGCGCTATTTTGATTCCGGTCATCCTTGTCGTTCGGGTAAGCGCTGTCCGGCAGGTTCACTGAAAAGGAGAGCACGTTGTGCGCGTCAAACCCCGGATCCCGGCCCATCAACGCACGCACACTCTTCACCATGAGCCCGGCACCGACCAGCAAGACCAGCGCGAGAGAAATCTCCGCGACCACCATGGCGTTGCGCATTCGGGCCTGACCGGTGCTGGTGCCTCCGCGCGACTCGTTTTTCAGTGCATCGTTAACCGACACTTGCGCGACGGCAAGCCCTGGAGCCAGCCCGAATATCACCGCGGTAAGCAGCGTCACCGCGCACAAAAATCCCAGCACCGGCAAATTAGTAGCTACGCCACGCAGATATGGCATGGATTGCATTTGTGCGTCCGGCATGGCCGCCAGCAGTAAGCTGATTCCCCATTGCGCGCCAACCAGACCCAGCACGGCCCCCACGGAAGCCAAAAGCAAACTCTCCGTGAGCAGCTGCGACAGAATATTTCTGCGGCTGGCACCCAGCGCCACACGGACGGCAAACTCTTTGCGCCTCGCAATGGAACGCGTCATCAACAGGTTGGCGACGTTCGCGCACGCAATTAGCAGCACAAACCCCACCGCGCCCAGCAGAATCAATAGAAGCGGCTGCACCTGCCCCACGATAGTGTCGCGCAGCGGATTCATCGCAAAAATAGTCGAACCGTCTTCTTTGGGATATTCGCTAACCAGCTGCGCGGTAATGGAGTCCATTTCCGCTCGCGCTTGCGCCGCCGAAGTTCCCGGCGCCAGCCGCCCGATGACGTTCAACCATCGCAAGCTGCGCCTGGTAATCGGGTCGTCCTTTTGGTGAATGGGCACCCACACTGGAGTGGAGTTAGCGGGCGCAAATTCGAAATTACTCGGCAGCACTCCAACAATGGTCGCAGGAGTGTTGTCCACCCTCACCACCCGGCCCACGATTTTAGCGTCCCCGCCAAAATCGCTTTGCCAAAACCTGTAACTTAGGATCACCACGTGCGGCCCGTCGGTCTGCACATCGCTGTCTACAAAATCCCTGCCCAGCAGTGGTTTTACTCCCAGCGTGGAAAAGAAACTGGCTGTCGTTTGCGCGGCAAAAATATTTTGCGGTTCGTCATTGATCCTTAACGAAAAAGCATCGCCCGAGTATGCCGCCATGGACGCGAAACTCTTGGCCCGCTTCCGCCAGTCCAGATAATCGGGGTAGGAAGCTTGCGATACGTGGATATCCGTGAACTGCTCTCGCGATTCACCCAGGGAATACAGTTGGCTCGGCTCCCGGTACTGCAGCGGCCGCAGCAGCGCGGCGTATACCACCGAAAATATCGCCGTGTTCGCCCCAATCCCCAGCGCCAGCGTCAGCACCGCAACGATGGTGAATCCCGGATTAGCTCTCAACGCGCGCGCTGCCTGCCGCAAGTTGGTCCACAGATTTCCCATTGAGGATCCTCCGTCTAACTAAGTAGCTTGGCCCTGAATATCCGTCACGAAGTATGCACGCGGAAGTCCGGCGTTTCCTCACGGCCGCCGGCATGGCTTGCCTGACACCATTGCCTTTAGCCCGCTTGGCCGCGTTGACGGATCGTTGAATGCGGTCGGTTTTGGGATAGCCACTTGCGAATCCGGACAGAAACCGCGCGGCATGAGCGCATTTTCCACGTATACTTTTTCCGGCGAAACCGCCTGACGCTTTTACTCCATGACCAAAAACACGGGGAAAGTAGCCCACTGGCCTGCAATCGTCGCCGTCGTTGCGGACGCGGCGCTTTATCTCGGACTACCTGAGAGCCTCTCCGTAGGCCCGCGGTGGCTGCTGCTCGCCATTGTGTTGTTCCTGCTGGTTCCCATCGTTGTTGCCCATTGGCGGGGCCACCAGAAGTTGGTCAGTCTGCTCACCCTGATCGCCAACGGTCTTATCACCGCTGCGATGATTCTTTCTATCGCCTTTCTGATCCAAGGCTTGCCGAAACATCGTGAACAACCCCAAGCACTATTGCGTTCCGCGGTCGGACTCTGGCTAACCAACATTTTGGTTTTTGCCCTGTGGTACTGGCGAGTGGACGGCGGCGGGCCTCACAAGCGCGCAGGTTCTAAAGGAATGCTTAACAGCGCATTTCTTTTTCCTCAAATGTTGCAGCGCGATCAGGATTTTGACGACGACCCCCAGGGCGGTGGGAATACCACTGGTACCTGGACCCCGCAGTTCGTTGATTATTTGTTCCTGGCGTTCAACACCAGCACCGCATTCTCGCCAACGGATACCGCCGTCCTGTCCCGCGGCGCCAAGCTGGGAATGATGGCGCAATCCCTCATCTCTCTCGCCATCCTGGTTCTCATCGCCGCCCGCGCCGTAAACATCCTCTAGCGCCGCACCCTCTGATTATTTGGGCTCCAGAACCAGCGGCAGTCCATTCTTGGGATTCCCTATGATGATGACTTTTGCATTGTTGCTGGTGGCCAGCTTTTCCGTAGCCTCAATGCCCTTCCACTCCAGCAACTGCGCACTGATGCCGGTGGCCACTATCCTCTGAAAATCCGAAATGCCCTGCGCCTCGATGCGCTTCCGTTCCGCTTCCTGCTTTTCTTTTTGCAGAATGAAACTCATGCGCAAGGCGTCCTGCTCGGCCTGCTGCTTGGCCTCAATGGAGCCCTTCAGCATGGCGGGCAACTGCACGTCGCGTAGTAACACATTTTCCACGATCACTCCGCGCGGGGCCAGCTGCGCCGTCAATTCCTCCTGAATCTGCTGCTGCACCAGTTCCCGTGCGTTCGTGTACAGCGCGTTGGCGCTGTGCGCCGAGGTGGCCGCCCGTATTGCTGCCCGCAGCGTAGGCTCGACAATTTTCTCCACATAGTTATTGCCCACCGTTTGGAACACGTAAGCCGCTTTATCTTTGTCCAGCCGGAACAACAAGGAAGTGTCCAGCGCCAATATCAGCCCTTCGTTGGAAGGCACGTTGGCGCTTTCTTTCAATGATTGTGTCTGCACCGAAAGTTTTTCCACCGACTTCAATGGGTTGATCAAATGGATCCCTTCGGGAAGCTGTTGCCCTGTCACTCTCCCAAAGAGGGTCAGAACGCCAACATTTCCCGTGGGAATCGAAGTAGTGCTCCAGACCAGTAACACCAGGATGACAACCAGCGCCACCACACGCACGATGCCCGACCGGGCCGCCCTGAAGTTCGGCATCCCCGGCCCGCCCAGATCAAATTTCGTTGTCGTCGGCATGTGTCCTCCCCGTGCGCGCCTAATGGCCCGAATGATGGAACGTGCTCGGCGAAAGGAAGCTTCTGACGCCGCAGTTGCGACGCATTATACAGGTGCAGCCATCGCCGTAGTACTAAAGTACTGTTGAGCGGTTTTATTAAATTTATATAATTCGCGCCGTGAGTTCTGAAAACCGCTGCGCCCAGCTCGAAAAGCTCAATCAGCAAGCCCTCTACGTCATTAGTGAAGTGAGAAAGATACGCCGTTCGCGGGATCTCAACTTCTTCGAAGACGCCGATCTGAATGCTCAGAAGCACGACAGCATCACGGCGCTCATCAAGCATTTGCTGGCCGGACATGCCGGCCATCCGTGTCCGGCAGGCGCACGTCCGATCGTGGGCAAAAAAGCTGCCCACAATTTCGAGCAACGCCACTTTTGGAATCTGCGCCTGAAGACATCCAGGTTCCCCGCCACGACATCCGTAAAGTCGTCTGCCGGCGTTTGACGGCACGGCTGAATCATTGCTGCAGAGAGCGAAACTCCTGCGTGTCCCGCATTTTGGAAAAGGCCGCTTGCCCGTTCAGCCAATCGCTGAAAGCCTGATGCTCGTTCCATTTCTCTTTGAGCCGGTGCAGCGATTCGAACGCCGCCTTCTTGTCTCCATCAGAAGCCTGCGCGACTGCCATGCTCGATAGCGCCCACACAGAGTCTGGATCTGCCGCGGTGGCCAGCTCGAAATAACCTTCGGCGCCGCGCGAATCGTTCACGTCCATGCGCCCCCGTCCCGATTCCATCGCGGTTACAAAGACTCCCGCAAGGGCTCGCTTTAAGACTCGCGATTTATCTGGCCGCTTTTCGTGGTCAGCGCGATTTTTCAGCGCGAGAATTTGCTGCCGTACATCGTTGCGCGCCGCTGCCGGAGCAGAATTGTTATCGGGATCACGGGTCGCGAGCGCCCCTAGCGCGCCATAGATGCTCGCTGTTAGCTCCTGTTGTTCCTTTATCTCTTGCTTCTCATGTTTAGCGGCATCGGTTACCGCTTTTGCGGATTCGAGCGACTTCTGCCGTGCCAGCAGCGGCGCAACATCTTTCAATCCATCGAACGTTTCGGCGGCCTGCCGGTATTCGAACCATGCCGCGAACGGCTCAGAATTCTCTAATTGCTCCGCACGCCGGCTTTCCAGTTTGAATTGCGACGAGATAAAACCGTCGTCCCTCGGCTCGCGGCCACTTTTCATCGCTTGCAGCCGCAGCCACGCCAGCGCCTCGTCATACACCGCCGCCGGTGGCCACTGGTGAGGTCCCTCGAAACGGCGAAGGAAATGCGGTGATTTAAATTTTGCCAGCGCGTCGTTGAGCGCGATCATTTCGCCATAGTTGAAATCCAATGAGCCGACGGCGGAAAAAACCGGGAATGCGTTTTGGTTGTCCTTGGCATCCGGTTCGAATGCCGCGCCCGCCAGAATTACTCCGGCAGAGCATTTGCAACGCTGCGCCACCGTTGCCGCCACCCGCGCCCCGCCGGAAAATCCCGCGAAGTAAATCCGCCTTTCATCGATGGACAAGCGCGCGTGGCTGTCGTGGAATACGGCTTCAGCGGCTTCCGACTCGAGTTTCCACGGACCGTTACGCGAATTGTTCGAGGCCGCCACAATATAGCCATATCTTTCTGCAGCGTCCTTCAATAGCTCAACCGGAACCCGGCCGCGTGCGCCGGGCTCGAAAACGTAAATGATCGGCCACTGCTTGGCCGCCGAGTAATTTTCCGGAAGGTACAACGCGTACGACTGGTCAGCCTGCTTGGCCGTCGTGACTTTAGGAAGAATCACCCCCGGCTGTAGTTGTTGCCCAGCGACTCTGCTTGCACTTGCGAAGCCCAGCAACGCTGTCAGCAACACGCCCAAATGCCACGCGGTGAATTGAGGGCGAAGAATATTTTCTGATTTCTGCATGGAGGTCACGGTTAAGTCGGCCCCCAGGTAAGCCGCCGCGTAATGGAAATCTGTTCACCAAGCTCCCGGGGCCGTCAATCTACCAGGAGTTGGTATAGTTTAGAGACAAAATCTGCGGGGAAACAGGTTATGCCCAGGGTCATATCCCAAGCAGCAAGGGGCCAGAAGCCGGGCGGCGCTTCACTTCAAAAAGCTAACTGACGCGCAGTGCCGCGATAGGATCAACCGTCGAAGCCCGCCGAGCGGGAATATATCCGGCCACCGCGGCCACGACAGTGAGCATGAGAATGGTACCTGCAAAAGTCGGCGGATCAGAGGGATCAGTAGCAAATAAAAGCGACGCGATAGCGCGTGCCATTATGAAGGAAGCTACCGCGCCAATGGCGATGCCCGTGAGCGCCAGGCGTAAAGTCTTGCCAATCACCCCGAATTGCACATTGCTCGCAGTCGCCCCCAGGGCCATGCGAATACCAATTTCCTGCGTCTGCCGGGAAACGGAATAAGCAATCACTCCGTATATTCCCAGCGAAGCCAGAATCAGCCCCAGCGCCGCAAACATGCCGACCAGTAAAACAAAAAAACGCCGCGGCGATACGGAGCGGTCCACCAGTTTCTGAATGGTGCGAAACTCCGTGGCCGGCTGCCCCGGATTGATCGAGCGCAGGGTGCTCATCACGCTGGCGGCCAGCACTTCCGGAGGAAGCTTGGTGCGCACCACCAGTTCCGCGCCATCCGGACTCGCCTGCGTGGATGGCAGATACATTTGCCATCCCGGTCGGCCTTCCAGACTGCTTTCTCGCACGTCGGCAATCACCCCCACCACCCGAGCCTCTTTGTCATTCACCATCGCGGTACGGCCGATCGGATCCTGATCCGGCCACAAATAGTTGGCCGCCGTTTCATTCACAATCACCACCCGCTCAGTGTTTGGCGCATCTGCCCAGGTGAAATCCCGCCCCCTCCGCAGCTGCATGCCCATGGCGTCGAGGTATCCGGGCGTGCTCATGTAAACGAAGGCGCCGGGCAATTCGCCATTGCGATGATCCTGTCCTTTCGCCGACAACATCCAGGCCCGATTGCGATCGAGCGGTAGATTATCAACCATGCCGGCGGATTCAATTCCCGGGATAGCTTTCACACGGCCAAGAATGTTTTGCAGGATGGCGCTACGCTTTTCGGGCTTGCCTTCATCGTCGTAATCCACCGTGATAGCCGCGGCCCGGCTCGGTTGAAAACCGAGGTCCACATCCAGGACGTGCAGAAAACTCCGCAGCAATAGACCCGCGCCCACCAGCAGTACGCACGCCAGGGCCATCTCTGAAACCACCAGCACTGCGCGCATGCGATCGTGTTTTTTACCCTGGGTCATGCCTGCCGAGGAATCCTTAAGAGCTTCCTGCAGATTGCCCGACGAAATTCTTATATTCGGAATCAGCCCGAAGAAAACCGCAGTCGCTAACGAAATAATCAGAGTCCACGCCAGCGCCGCTCCGTCAATCTGCAGGTTGCTGAGCAACGGCAAAGCAATCGCGTCTTGATGCGCAAGGTATCGCACGATGCCAGAAGCCAGGCCCAGCCCTAACAACGCCCCCCAGGCGGAGAGCAACAGGCTTTCCGTCATCAGTTGCCGAATCAGCCGGCCGCGTCCCGCACCGAGTGCGCGCCGCATGGCAAATTCCTTGCTTCGCGCTCCTGCCCTCGCCACCAGCAGGTTCGCCAGATTCACGCAGACAATCATCAAGATCAACCCCACCGCCGACCACAACACGATAAGAGAACGGCGCAATTTCCCGGTGACATGTTCTTTGAGATCAGCGAGGCTCGCCGAGTAGCCGCCGCCCCACTCCGGATGCGTCAAGCTGAAATGCAGCCGGGGAAAAAGAATATTGGCTTCCGCTTGAGCCTGCGGCACTGAAATATCCGGCTTCAGCCGGCCAATGAGCGCCAGCGTATTTCCCCACTCGCGCATGTCATCGAGAATTGCCGGCGTGAAAACATCAATTCTCGAACCGGGAGAGAATACCGAGCCGAAATCAAAAGTTTCGGGGAGCACCCCCACAACCGTTACCGGCTTCTCATCAAGCGTGATCGGCTGTCCGACGATCGAACGATTCGAAGCGAATTGACGCCGCCAGAACGCGTGACTGAGTATCACCACCGGCTGGCTGTTCTTCTGGCATTCCTCCGGCGCGAACGACCGGCCCAGCATCGGCTGCACGCCCAGCGTTGGAAAGAAATTTGGCGCCACCAGGATCCCTGAAACTGGAAGCGAGTCGCCGTGTTGCGTCAGCTTGATGTTATTGATGCTGGAAAAAGCGAAGTAGCCGGTCACATCCTGCAGAGACTGGTTCTGCTTCTGATATTCCTCGTACGCGTCCGCCGAATAGGTGATGCTGGACATGCCGCTCTTGCCGTCCGCTCCGCTGATGAAAATCAATTGTTTGGCATCGCGAAATGGCAGAGGCCGCAGCAAAATAGTATTCACCACGCTGAAAACCGCGATATTCGCGCCAATCCCCAGTGCCAGGATAAGTATCGCGACAGAAGCGAACCCCCGGTCGCGCTTGAAAGAACGAAACGCATAACGCAAATCCTGCTGAAACTCATCCAGCGTCGGCCAGGTCCGCGCCTCGCGTTGCTCCTCCCTGGCTCGTTCCCTGCCACCGAAACGGATCAGCGCCTGGCGCCGTGCTTCTTCCGGTGACATGCCCCGCTGAATATTTTCTTCCGTCGCCAATTCGAGGTGCGTGTTCATTTCGGCGCTAAGTTCGCCATCCAGTTCTTTGCGCCGGAATAACGAACTGCACCGCAACATAAATCGGCGCACGCCGCTCATAAATCGCCTCCATCCTCGTTCATGGACAGCACCCGGCCCATCACGCTCGACAGCCTGCGCCAGTGCGCGACGTCTGCGGTGAGGTTCTTGCGGCCCTTTTTTGTGATGGAGTAAAACTTAGCCTGCCGGTTGTTGCTCGACGTGCCCCACTCCGCGGAAATCCAGCCGCGTTGCTGCAGCCTGACCAACGCAGCGTAGATCGTGCCCTGATTCAGCAGCACGTTGTCGCCGCTCACCTGCTCGATGCGCCGCGCGATACCGTAGCCATGCAACGCACCCATGGTTGCCAGCGTCTGCAGCACCATGACGTCCAGCGTTCCCTGCAACAAGTCCAGTTTCGATTGCGCCAAGGTGCATCCTCCTGTGTGAATGCCACATGAGCCGGCTCACAAAATAACATGCTAGGTGTGGGAATACCACAGGAAACATCTAGCAACCACGCCTCGAAGTTCAGTCCCGGGCTAGGAATTTGTCAATATCAGCGGTGGGAACCACTCCTTCGCGAACCACTTTCCACGTCTCATCGCGAAGTACAACTATCGTGCTGGCCAGGTTCGACCCCAGTTCACCGGCGTCCAGGATCAATGGGAGCCGCTCTCCCAGTTGTTCCTGAACCAGCGCGCCGCTGGTACACGACGGGTGTCCTGAAATGTTGGCGCTGGTACCGGTGATCGGCGCGCCGAATTCTTCGATGAGCCCCGCGATGACCGCGCTGCGCGGCCGCCGCAACGCTACGCGTCCGGTGTTGGCAGTAACCTTCAGCGGCAAACGGTGCGACGCGTCCACCACCAGGGTCAGTTCGCCAGGCCAGTATTCCTGCGCCAGGCGCAGAAAGTTCACCGGAACGTCGCGCGAGAGCAGCATGGCTTGCTCGATGGAATTAACCAGGATCGGCAATCCTCGCGATTCGGGTCGCCCCTTGGCGCGATAAATGGCCGCGATAGCCGATAGGTTAAACGGATCAGCCGCCAAGCCGTACACCGTATCGGTTGGGACAGCTACTACGCGCCCGCGCGCGAGCAAATCTGCTGCATAGCGCAGCACGCTCTGTTCCGGAGATTGCGCATCGATGCGCAATATTTCTGCTGGCAATTTATTGGCCTTTGGCTCAACGGGAACGGATCGCCGCTGCTGGCGCCGGCTGCCATTCCTGCGGGACCGTACCACAGGCGCAGCAGAGGCGCAATAAGCTCACCTGCGCAGCCTGCAGGGATACGGCAGAGTTGGCAGGGTACCGCGTCAGCGCAAATTCAAAGGCAGGGCTGTCAAAAGTGCGCTCGCTCCGTTCCACAAAATCTGCACGCCGATGCACACCAGCAAAAACGAAGTGAGCTGCATGATTACAGTCATTCCCGTCGTGCCGATCACCCGCCCCAGCCGGTCCGCAAATCCATAGCAAAGAAATATGCTGATGGCCAGCAGCACCGCGCCCACGATCGCCGTCAGAATGCTCAGCAGGTTCATCCCCTGATGATGGGGAGAGTTCGCACCCAGCGTTATCGCCACTGAAATGGACCCCGGCCCCACCGTCAGCGGCAGCGTCAGCGGATAAAAGGCGTCGCGGTAGGGATCCTTCGGCGGCACATTCGTCGCCACTTCTTTATCGTCGAAGTTGCCGCCCTGCTTCAGCAGGTTCCAGCCCGTGGAGATCACGATCAGACCGCCACCCACTTGCACCACCGGCAGCGAGATTCCGAAAAATGTAAGGATGTGCGTCCCGATAAAGTACGAACCCAACAGCAAGAAAAAGCTATTGATCGCAATCTTCCACGACAACGCCCGCCGCGTGCCCGGCGAATACTGCCGCGTCATGGAGAGGAATATCGGGCTCCCGCCTAGCGGGTCCACAATGGGAAACAACGCGCTCAAAATCAGGAACAGGCTCTTTGCCGCTTCCCAAAGCATGATGTGCTCCCCTTACGATCACGGAGAGCACATCATAACTTCACTCGACTTGAACCCAAAACACGCTCTGTCATCAGCCGCCGTAAGAACTAGGCCCGCCATCCGGGTCTGCTCCGATCACCGGACAACCCTCGAATTCTTTGAAGGTCTCTGAACCCTTAAGTCGCGTCCCGGCGTCTTTCAATTCCAGAAACACCACCCGTTGCACCCGGGCAACGTCGCTGCCCGAACCCGCGCGTTCCACGCACACGTACATTCCAGAATTGTTTTGTTCCAGAATCCGTAGGGTGATTTGCGGTCCGCCCGGCATTTCTTCCACGAGTCCAGTCTTGTCGTTCATTTGCGCCGTCACGTATCCGTAGTCTCCAAACGTTTTACGGTTCTTCTCCCGTCTCGGCCGAATCGCCTCCGGCAGCGTCGTCACATCCAGCTTCTCGGCCACAAACGCGGCGACATTTTCCTTCGGAAACGCCGCCCCGGTGCCTGCCACGGTGATAGTTCCGCACACCAGAATCATCAAGCCACTTAACACTTTCTTCATCGCACTTCTCCTTTTGCTACAAATTTTCAATCTACTGATTCACGCCACTCAAAAATCCGCCCAGATGGCCCGTCAATCCCACGATCAGCACGGCCAGCGCTTCGATCGCCATCCGGTAATTTGGCAAGCTCTGGTCCCCTCGCCGCTTGGCCCGCCAGTGGATACCCCACACCACCCAGATCAGAACCGTCGAAGCCAGTCCTGAGATCAGGTGCAGCAGCAATATCCCCTTCAGCCGCTGGCCCTCCAGTGCCCACTGCCATGCGATCAGCCCCGTGGCCACCGCCGGAACGGTGGCGATGGCCGCCAACACCAGGTTGATGTACGCGGCCACGCCCAGTGCGCTCTTCTTCGTCCACTGCGCCGCAAAGTCCAGCGTCACTCCTGTAAGAAACAACGCGATTGGAAAATGAATCACCACCACGTGCTGCGCATGTTTCGCCAGCACTACGGTCTTCAAATCGAAAGGGTGCGCGCTCATCGCCGTTCACTGCACCACGACGGTGCCGGTCATCTTCGGATGTATCGAACAGAAATACGCAAACGTCCCCGGCTTGGTGAACGTGAACGAAAACTTCTCATCCGTGTCCATCACCTTGGACTTAAACACTCCGTCTGTGCTCACCACCGTGTGTGGAATGTCGTCGCGGTTAGTCCAGGTGACCGTCGTACCCACCGCCACCGTGATCGACATCGGCCCAAAACTGAAATTGTCAATTTTCACTTCCATCGTTGCCGCAGCCGGCGCTGCACTTGGACCCGCACTTGCGCCCGCAAGGGCGGCCGATTTCGGCCGCGCCTCTGCCACCACGCGTCGTTCACCTGCGCTCCAAGCCGCCAATACCGCGATTGCCACTGCTACAGACACACGTCTCCTCATGACCTTTCTCCTCTTCTTTTTTCAGATTTAATTTTGGAAGCTGTTGCCCTGCTTCAACTGCCGATCAAGCCAGCGAAGAATCCACCACCGCAAGCGCATGCTGGCCGCGCACAAACTTCACGTCAGTGATTCCCAACACACTTCGCAACTGCTCGGCCGGCACTTTCATCGGTCCCGGCGAAGGCGCAGTGCCCGGCGCCGGCTGTGGAAACGCCGTCGAACACGCCGTGTGGAACGTCACGTTACCTTCCACTTTCTGCATCGTCTGGTGAATGTGCCCGTTCAGCACCGTCACCGAACCAAACTTCTTCAGATACGCGAGAGCCTGCGCGCTGTCCTCGGTTCCCCAGCCCCACTCCGGATACACCGACCACAGCGGTATATGCGCGAAGACAACAATTGGCGTGCTCGCTTTCAGTGCCTTCACATCGTCTTCGAGCCACTCCAGTTGCTCGATCCCCAGCGTTCCCAGTCCTCCCGCTTTCAGATTCATCACGTTTACCAGGCCCACGAAGTGCACGCCTTTCTTATCGAAGCTGTACCAGCCTCCACCCTTGCTGCCCTTCCCGTATCGCTCCAGGTACTGTTTGCCGTCATCATTCAACACATCGTGTTCGCCCGGCACATAAAACACATCCTTGGGTTTCGCGCCCTGCAGGATCTGCGCCACCGCATCGAATTCTTCGGGTTTCGACAAGTGACTGATGTCCCCGGTATGCAGCAGAAATTCCGGAGCCACCGGCAGCGCATTGATTTTCTCGATGGCTACCTTCAACGTTCCCGCCACGTCCGTGTTCGCGGCTTTGTTGAATCCCATATGGCTGTCGCTGATTTGCGCGAAGCTCAATTCCCCAACCAGGTCCACGGGATTCATTTCCGCAATCCCGCTCATCGCATACGACTTCAGCACTCCACCCTTCATCACGCACAAAGCCCCGGTTCCTGCCCACGCCATGCACTTCAGGAAGCCGCGCCGGTCCACTCCATCGTGGTTGTGATCGTGCAAAATCTCGTCCTTTTTCTTCTCAAACATGAATCCTCCTTGAGCTCTCCAATGCTGCCCGTCATCAATCCAATTCTTAGCAAGCGGCGCGGGCCGGAGAGGTTAGAATCCCGCGCCGCTTGCAACGTGTTTCATCTCTCTAGACCGCACACCCCGTCCTGTTATTCCCTCCCGGCACGATATTTATTTCCAGAAATCTCGCCGCACTATGGAATAAAATGCCACCCGTGGCGGTTACCTACAGTGAATAGCCCCGTCCAGGGAAAAGGTGCGGAAGTGCTGGACCCGCAGGACCTGATGCGCTTCGAGCAGCTCGTGCTGCCGCATCTGGATGCCGCGTTTAATCTGGCGCGCTGGATTCTGCGCAGCCGCGCCGATGCCGAAGACGTGGCGCAGGACGCCATGTTGCGCGCCTATCGTTTCTTCCTCAGTTTTCATGGAGGCGACGCGCGTGCCTGGCTGCTGCAGATTGTGCGCAACACCTGCTACAGCTGGTTGGAGAAGAATCGCCCGGTGGAACAAATGACCGAGTTCAACGAAGAGCTGCACACGACCGGGAGCGTTTCGCCGGAATCGTTGGCCATCGCCGGCAACAATCGCGAACGGCTCACCCGCGCCCTCGAGTCCCTACCCTCCCGCCAGCGCGAAATGCTGGTCCTCCGCGAACTGGAAGGCTGCTCCTATAAAGAAATTTCAGCCATCACTTCCATTCCCATCGGCACGGTGATGTCCTCGCTGTCGCGGGCGCGTCGCCAGTTGCAGCTTGCACTCACCACCCCGGCACGCGAAGAGGCCGCCCATGGCCTGTGAACAGTCCCACACCGTCGTTCACGCTTATCTCGATGGCGAGCTCGACGCCGTGCGCGCCGCCGAATTCGAACGCCACCTCGAAGACTGCTCCGAGTGTGTGAACGCCCTCGAAACCCAGGAGACTTTGAGTTCCGCAATACAACGCGCCCAACTGAATGAACCCGCCCCGGTCGAGCTGCGCCAGAAAGTTCTCGCAGATATCCGTCCGTCCAGCGCCGCACGTTCTTCTAAACCGCTGGTGATGCCGCCCCGCCGCGTGCAATCTATGTTGCTAGCCGCAGCAGCCGTTTTATTACTCACGTACGCCGGCTGGCGCACCATCCCCGCCTTGCGTTCGGAAAATTATCAGTCCGTCGTCGCCGCGGAAATCGTGGACGCCCACTTGCGCTCCCTGCAACCCGGCCATCTCACCGACGTGCTTTCCACCGATCAGCACACCGTGAAGCCCTGGTTTAACGGCAAGCTGGATTTCTCACCGCCGGTGCAGGATTTCGCAAGCGACGGTTTTCCTCTGCAGGGCGGACGTCTCGACGTAGTTCACGGCCGTACCATAGCCGCGCTGGTCTACGGCCGCAGAAAACATTTGATCAGTGTGTTTATTCAACCGGCGGGAGAAGCAGAACCACCCATGCGCTCCGGTTCCCGCCAGGGCTACAACTGGCTCGCCTGGCGCGCCAACGGCGTGGAATTCTGCGCCATTTCAGATGTCTCGCCGGCTGACTTGCAGCAACTCCAACATCTCGTCTCGCCGTAAGTGCGCGGCCGCATCCCGTTTAATTTCCTGGTGCGGCTACCTTCGCCCGCGTTTTGTCTCCCACGCTTTCCTTCAATATCGGCGCCAACACCTGCAAGTCGCCATCAATCGGCCCGGTCTTCAGATGGGCAATATCCAATCCTAAAAGTTTAGCGATCAGCGGATACACGTTCACATTTTCAAACGGTTCCAACGTAACGCCGCTGCGAATGTCCGGTCCCGCCGCAAAGAAACTGGCCTTCACATCTGGCACCCGCGCCGGGTCGAAGCCGTGGGCTCCCACCTCCTCATGCCGCGCACTCGGAGCCATCATGTTGGAAGATTGCCCGCCGGCCGAAAAACGCACCAGGTAAGGTCCATTGGTGACAATGATGGGATCGCCGGACCGCGCGTTGCTATCGTCGTGCAAAGCGTTCGGCATCCGCGCGCGGCGATAAACATCAAATTTATCGCTCTTCCCCAGCAGCGCCCCATAGGCCCGTTGCGCATCCGCCTCACTACGCGCATACAAACCGGGTGAAACAATTTTTTCGAACGCCGCGGCATTCGGGAAATACTGCTCCAGCGTGATCCAATCACCTTGCACCTTTGCCATGCCATGATCGGACAGCACAATCACATCCACCAGCAGTTTCAATTTCGATACTGTCTCCCGCAGAACTCCAACCTCTTTATCCACCACCTGCACCGCCGCGCGCACCTGTTCGCTGTCTGGACCAAACTCGTGGCCGGCGTGGTCTACTTCCGAAAAATACAGCGTGATCAGGTGCGGCCGGCGCTCCGCAGGCAGTCGCAACCACGCAAGCACCTGCTCTACTCGAAGGCGTCCCGGAATCTTGTCATCAAATTTCAGGTAATAGGATGGCCGCACTCCCTGAATCTCCGCCTCTGATCCCGGCCAGAAAAAACACGCCGTCCGCATCCCCTGTTGCTCGGCCAGCACCCAGATAGGGGTCCCTCCATACCAGGTTCCGTCCGTCACGGTAGCCTGATCTCCAAGGCGATAGGTCTGCTTCCTTGCGGGATCATAGAAATTATTAGCCACAATTCCGTGATGCTCAGGGTAAAGCCCGGTAGCCAGCGTCAGGTGATTGGGAAATGTCAGCGAAGGATACGCGGGAATCATTCCCTCCGGAGCGGTCGCACCGGAAGCGCCCAGCGCGCGAATATTTGTAGCATTGTATTTTTCCGCGTAGTCGTAACGAAAACCGTCCAGCGAAATCAGAATCACGTAATGCTTCCGCTGCTGCTCCGCCGTATTCGACCCGTGCTCGCTGGTGAGGACGGGCGTGACATCCTGAGCCCGCGTGCCCGCCGTCAGCCATGCCAGACTGGCGACCAATGCCACAACAATAAATCTCAGGGCTGACCGGCTCCCGCCTGGTTTTACTTTATTCATGAAACCTTCTCTCGCGAGATAGTTCGCCAGCGTGCCAGCTCGTCCGCAAACTGTACTCCAGGTTTAAGATCCCGCACGCAATCGTCCCGTCGCGAAATCAATCAATTCCGCCGCCCGTAACGGCTGTGCCAGCCGCCCTCGTGACGCATCGCGCGAGCCGCCGCCCTTCCCGCCCACTTGCTTCAGCGCCTCCGCCAGCACAACATTCATTTCCTTCCCCGCCGAAGGATGCTGCGAGAAAAACACATGTCCACATTCTGCTCGTGCCACCAGAGCAATAGTTTTCTCTCTCTGCGCCACTTCGCGCGCAAACGCCTGCACATATTCCGGTGCAACGCCGCTGAACACTCGCCTAACGACGCGCAGTCCCTCGGCCCCAGCTTCCGTGGACTCAACCGCCGCCAGCGCGTCCAGGCCGGCCAGCTTTTCCATGCTCACCCGTGCGCTCTTGAAGTGCGCATCCCGCTCCGCCACCACTCGCTCGGCGGTGACGACCGTCTCCGCCACGGAACAATTCAAGCGCAGCGCCACAGCCTTCAACATCGCCAGATCTTCGCGTGCGAATTTCTCCGCCCGCTGCCCACACGCAAATTCCACCCGCCAGTCCTGCCTGATTCTCCAAACGCCGCGGATCTGGATCATGCCGATCTGCCCGGTGCGCCGCACATGCGTCCCCCCGCATGGCTGCAATTCCAGCGACTCAATCCCGATGGCTCGCAACAAGCCGGCCCGCTCCACGGTCTTACGGACGCCCGCGGCGGCAAGTTCCTTTGCCGTCCCATACTTCACGTTCACCGCGCGATCTTCGTAAACAATTTCATTCGCAATGTGCGCCGCGCCCTGCAAAGTCTCCTGTGTAGGTGCGGCGCCGCGCAAATCAATGGTGCAAACGTCCGCGCCCAGGTGAAAAGAAACGGTCGGCAGCGAAAACTTCGAGTGAAACACCGCTGACAGCAAATGCTGCCCGGTATGCTGCTGCATGTGATCGAACCGCCGCGCCCAATCAACACTCCCGCTCACCGCGCCAACCGGTACCGCGCGATCCACCATGTGAATTATTTCTTCTTCATCATCAATCACATCAACTACGCGCGCGTCGCCCAATTCTCCCAAATCGTGCGGCTGCCCGCCGGAAGCCGGATAAAACGCGGTCCTATCCAGTTTCACCCGCCACAGAGGCTCTGCCGGTGGGTCCGTTGACGCCACGCTGACCGGCTCGCAACTTCTCACCTGCGCCGTAAATTCTCGCGCAAACGCGTCGTCGTAATAAATTCTGGCCGTAGGCATTAGTCCTGATCCAGATTACATTTTCACAATTGAGTGTCAGGTTTTTTCTGAAAAGCGGAGGAGGAAACGTAGAACAGCGCGATGCTCGCGCCCAGGATAGCCACAAACACCGGCATTTTGAGCGTCACCGCAAAAGCCGCCAGCGCCGCCGCGAATCCCCAGCACCACGATTCCGCTCGAAAGCCGTCCGCCCATCTGGCCACCCCTCCCGCCGCAGCGGTGCGCGGCCACGGCGAAGGAAACAAGCGCGGCACCGCCCGCAGATACTCCGCAAACGATTCTCCCTGACTTGCGAGGAGATCCGCCTCTTCGCGGAAGATGAGCCGGTAACAAAACACCAGCATGGCCGCAAACGCCAGCACAAATCCCGCGCGACTCATCATCGAACCAATGCCGATGACCATCAGCACGTTTCCGAAATACAAAGGATTTCTCACCCGCCGGTAAGGACCGTCCGCCACCAACGCAGCCGTTTTTACTTCCGACGCATACACCACCGAGGAGTTGAGATACGCGGACGCCCACGTGCGCACCAACGCGGCCAGCCCCACGAAGCCCGCCGCCACCGCAAATAAAACTCTCGCCAATGCTTCCGCGTCCCGGTGCAGCATAGGCGCCAGCCAGTTGGCCACCGCCGCCGTAATATTTTGGTGGTCCACCATGTACAGGATTCCCGGCAGCCCGAAGATCAACCCGAAAATCGTCGCGCGCTGCTTGAATTCCCAGTCAGAAGCCTTCATGGACAATCTTTCCTCCCGCTCGCAGGTGCCGCCTCTTCCGCCGCGGTGCGCCGCAAATTCTAGCACAAGCTAAATTGGCTGCCGTTTTGGCCACTCCGCCTCCCCATTGCAGAAACGACGTCATATACGCGATATAATTGCTGCATGCCGGTACGCCTCATCGCCCTGGACATCGACGGCACCCTGCTGAATAGCCGCTGGCAAGTTTCCCCGGCCAACCAGACAGCCATCGCGGAAGCCACTCGCCGCGGCATAGAAGTCGCCCTGGTCACCGGGCGCCGCTACGATTTCGCCCTTCCCGTCGCGCAGAGTATCGCCGCCCCTCTCACCATGATCGTCAACAATGGCGCGCTCATCCGTTCGAACGACGGCCGCACGCACGTACGCCACGTACTGCCGCAAGCCGTCGCCAAAAATGTTTTGCAGCTCACCCATCCGTGGCGTGAGGCCGCCGCCGTTGTCTTCGATCGCCCCAGCGCCGAACAAGTAATGATCGAGCGCTTCAATCCCGACGATTCCCTGCGCGCCGGCTATTATTCCCGCAACAAAGACTTCATCGCCTTCGCCACCCCCCTGGAAACTTGCCTCACCGAAGACCCCATCCAGGTAATGTTCTCCGGCAATATTTCTCCGGTGCGCGCAATCGAATCCACCCTGCGCGCCGCTCCCTTTGCCCGAGAGTTCACCCTCGCCGTCACCACTTACGCCAAAAAAGATTTCGCCATGATTGACGTGATCAAGCCCGGCTGCACTAAAGGAGCGTCTCTAGCAGAATGGGCGGCCCTTCGCGGCATCACTCGCGAAGAAATTCTGGCCGTCGGCGACAATCACAACGATCTGGAGATGTTGAATTTTGCAGGCATTCCGGTGGTCATGGCCAACGCGGTTGACGAGCTGAAACGTTTCGGCTGGCACCAGACCCGCAGCAATGATGAAGACGGCGTGGCCGCCGCCATAGAACTTTTCGCGCTAACCGAGGCCACCGCATCATGCGCGTGAGCCGCACGTTTCTTTTCCTGGCCCTCGCAGTATTCTTCGCCCCCGCTCTGCGCGCCGAATACGTCGTCCTGCGCAGCGGCCAGCGCCTCACCGTCACCGGCTATCAGATCGTCGGCGATAAATACCGTTTGCAGATGAACGGCGGCTTCGTGGAAATTCCCGTAAGCGAAGTCCTGGCCATCGAGCCCGAAGAAGTTTTTACGCCCATCATCGTACCCGTTAAGCCCTCCGCCCTCGGCGCCAACATACACTTCGGCGAGTTCATCCAATCGGCGTCGAAGCGCTTCAATGTGGATGCCGACCTTATCTCTAGCGTCATTGCCATCGAGTCCAACTACAATCCCAGGGCGGTATCTCGCAAAAACGCGCGTGGCCTGATGCAGCTCATTCCCGGCACCGCTTCGCGATTCGGCGTTCAGAATATTTTTGACCCGCGAGAAAACATCGACGCCGGCACGCGCTATCTCGGCGAATTGCTGCACCGCTACGACAATGATTTAATCCTGGCCCTCGCCGCCTACAACGCCGGGCCGCAAAGCGTGCAGAAGTATGGCCGCGTCCCTCCGTTTGCGGAAACCCAATCGTACGTCCGCCGCGTCAAGCGCAGCTACGACCAACGCAAAATTCCCCAGGCTGCCCCACCCGCAGCGCCGCTCACAGCTCCACAACTTGGACCTCCGCCGTTAGCGCCCAAGCAAAACGCCCCCAGCTAGCTCTTATTAAGTTACAAGAAATCGCATGACCCGCATCGACTTCCGGAAACACCCATCCCCTTCACCCGGCTTGCATTCACGATGAATCCCTCTTCTATTGTTGTGGTTCAGGTTCCGGCGCAGGTGCGGGATTCGAATCTAGCGGCGGCGTGGCAGACGGAGCGTTGTTAGGAGTATTAGATGGTGTAGAAGGCTGGCCGGAGTTCGGATTCATCGCTCCCGGTTGCTGCCCAGGTTGTTGTCCAGGTTGTTGCCCAAAGGAACTCGGATTCGTCCCAATATTTTGTCCCAGGCCCGTGCCGGTCTGCGGCGGAGCACCCGCAATGGTCGCGTCTTTCGAAGGGTCCCAGATAAATTCAAACAAATGATAATTTTTCGCCTTGTCGTAGACGATCACCGATCGGCCGCTGATCTTGCTACCCACGCCAATAATATTTCCCCCAATAATCGTCGGCGTTTCTGTTGGCGTAATTGCCTGCGGCGTGGACATTGCATCACCGCTGGGTGCCCCACTGCCATCCGTGGTGGCCGGTTGCGACCCATCGGTCGCGGCTCCAGGCTGCGCGCCAGCTTGAGGATTTGCTTCGCCGTTCGCCGGCGGAGTGCCGGCGGCGGTGTTTCCGGCGCCCGTTTGCGCACCGCCGGTGGTGCTGCCGGTAGTGCTGCCGGTAGTACTGCCGAAAGACCCGAAGGCTGACGCGGTCCCAGCCGACCGTTGTCCCGTGCTGGCATTAGCAAGTGCCGAAGCCGAGGTTCCCAGCCCCGGTCCCGCGCCAGGAATTTGCAAAGTCTGCGGCGGCTTCAGGCTCCCGATCAATTGCCCCGCCGGCCCCACGTAAATCAACCGCCACGTCCCGTCGCCGGTGTTCATGGGATCTTTATAAGCCTGCCGCATGAAGCGCAGCGCTCCAACCTTCGGCTTGGTCAGGTCGTCTATGGAGGTTGGGAATCGCCCCATCTTGCGGTAATACAACTTCACGCCCCGAACATATTGCTGCCCGCGCCAGATCATTTCCTGTTCTTTTTCGCGTTTGCCTTGCTGTAATATGCTCGGCGCCGCGGACATGCTGGCGATCAGCAAAAGCGCCACAAAAAATATCACCATCATCAAGGCGTAGCCGCGCTCACCCGCCCGCTTGGCCCTTGCCACGCGCGGCAGGAACTCACTACGCGATATTGTGGGCAGACTGTTCATCAGGCTGGTGGCGGCGCCTGTTCATCCTGGGCCAGCGCCACAGTAGCGCGGCGCCCGGTGGCAATTTCCTCAAATTCCAGATTCGCGTTGGTCACTTTCACGATGCGAAAGCGCCCCAGCAGCGTGTCGCCCTCCGCCACGATGTACACATCATCGCCATCCGACAAAAACGCCCGGCGAGAAGTGCCATTCGGCACCGTGCCATAACCAAAAAATTTCATGTTGCCGGGGAGCGCCGGGGGTGGCGGCGGCGGGGGCTGCACCGGCCCGTAGTTCTGGTGCGTCGCTAATTTTTTCTCTTGCGTCTCCGGCGGAGGAGGCGCGATTTCACTGAAGGGGTTTCTGCCCTGGCTGTGATATTCCGTGTGTTGCGCGGCTTCCATCTTGTCGCGATGCAGCTGCGGATTTTCTACCGCCAGCAACTGATAATTCTGGAAAGCCGTGGCATTCCCGGCTACCACGGCGGGCTTGCTGCGGTTCAAATACCACACCAGCGCCATGATGACGATCAACGCGGCCAGCATTGCCAATTGGTTCTTCTGTTTCATTAAGCGACTCGGAAATACGTTTTCATGTGCACGCTTACTTTAATGGGTCCGTTGGCGCCCTGATTCTGTGTATCGCTCGCCAGCGCCAGCCCATCCACGGCGTAGATATTTTGCGAGCGCTGCAGGCCGTTCAGGAAACGCACCACGCTCGTGTACTCCCCGTTCACCGTAATGTCCACCGCCACTTCTCGGATGTTGCGGTTGGGAATGTCCTTGCTCTTGAAATCCCGTGACTCAATCTGCGCGCCCGCTTTTTTCGCCACGCTATCGAGCTCTGCGGAAACCGAAGAGTAACCATTTTCGGCCGGCGTAAGTGATTGCTCAAAACGCTCGCAGTCCCGCTGGATCGCCGGTGTCAACTGCCGAATGGATTCTCCGCGCTTTATGTCTGCGCGAAGTATTTCAAGCTGTTTGCTCTGCGTCGCCAGTTGCTGTTGCGGCGTCTGCGGCGCGGAACTCAGTTGCCAGCTGTAGGCCGCCAGAGCCACATCCGCCAGCACCAGCAGCGCCAGCACCGTGATGACCGCCCGCTTTTGCACCGTTACATTGCGCTTCATCAGCTCCTCGAATAAACCGCAGTCAACTCGACAAGTTTTTGATTACCGGCATCCTGCGATTTCGCAGGTTTTTCGCTGTCCAGCTCCACGGCGCTGAACTGCTGCGAAGACTCCAGCGCACGCAGAAATTTCAGCTTGGCGTCGTCATTGGAAGTGCCCACCGTCAATTTCACTTCCACGTGACCCTTGACCTGTCGCGGCTCGATGCTGACCACCCGCACACCGCCCGGCAAAATGTGCTCCAGGTCCATAAACATTTGCGTCCAGTTAAAACTGCGCCCATCGATCAGTGAATTCAGGAACGCCGCGCGGTCGTGCAACTTGGCGTTTTCGGGTTCGGCGAAAAACCGTTCCAGTGCGGTGCGCTGCTCCTGCAACTCTGCGATTTTGCGGTTGGTGGCTTCGGTCTGCGCGCGCATCCGCGCATCCTGGCTCCGCACCGAATACGCGTGCCATCCCAGCGCCAGAAACAAAATTCCTGCGACCAGCCCCACGGCGCCGGCCATCACCATAAAACGGCGGTGTGTTTCCTGCGCCTTCGTCGCTAAGTTAAGCCGTACTTGCATTGTTTATGTCGCGCTTTCCTGATTCAATTTTACGAAAACTCTAGCCCCGGTGCATCGTCCATCCCACCAGGCCTTCCAGTTCCCGGTCAGCCAAGGGCCGCACATCGTCGCGAACCCGTCCGCCGGAAATTGCGGCATGCAGCAACGATCCCACGTGACACTTAAACTCTTCTTCAAACGGCGGTATGAATTCCGGTAAACGAGTGCCCAGTCCAGTCAAGCAAACTGCCTGCACCCCTTCGCGCCAGGTGTCCTGATAAAACGCCGCAACCGGGTAAATTTCTTCCAGCAGCATCTGCGGCGTTAAGTCGTCGCCTTGCGCCGGCAACTCCGTACACCGGTAACCGCACAGCACACCTTCCCTAACAATGGCGGTGGTCAGCGAATTCGCCGAAACCCGCGCCAGTAAAGTCGGGCGGTGATCGTCCAGGAGCGTAATCGCTGCCAGCGACGAACTCAGCACCACGCCCGGATGCAAACCCGCTGCTTCGGCCAGCGCCTCGTATTCGCGAATGATGCGCAGCCGCGCCAGGGCCGTCACTATATCCACGCCTTCTTCACGCGGCGACTGCCGCATATACGAAATCAATGTTTCATCCACTTCGAACGGAACGCTTTTCTTCAACTTCCAACGCAACATCGGTTCGGCTTCCTGTGCCGATCGCGGAAATTCGTCGAAGTGCTGCACAAAAACGCGGATGACCGGGTCGGGCAGAATCAGCGCGACATCTTCCTCTTTCGCGCGTAACCGGACGCACGCATTGCTCACCGCCAGCTTCACCGCCGCGGCGTTCCCGATATTTGATTCCACCGCCGACGCCACGATGGCCCTGGGAGGAAGCGCTTCCACCGCGTAGCCGTCCACTGCGCCGGTTCGTCCATAGCGCGCCGCCGCCACTCGTTCGGGTGTGATCTCAATCGCCAGCGGCGGGTGTGGAGTAGCATCCAGCCAGCGCGTAACGCGCCGCACCAGATCGCTTTTATAGATGCCCTGGCGAAACGCTGTCGCGCTATTCAACGAAAGTCACCTTGTTGATTTCTTTCACGCTGGTAATTCCGTCCCGAATCTTGGCCAGCCCGCTTTCGCGCAGCGTGATCATCCCTTCGTCGCGCGCAATGCGCTTGATCTCCGAAGTTGGCCGCCGGTCCACAATCATTTCACGAATGCGGTCGGTCAGGTCCAGCAATTCGCAAATTGCCGTGCGTCCATGATAGCCGGTGCCCGAGCATTCCAGGCAGCCCGCGCCCTCCATCAGCGTCACTCCGCTCCACATCGCCGGATCCAATCCCGCTTCCTTCAACTCCGTATTCGTATAATTCTTTGGCCGCCGGCAATTCATGCAGATGATGCGCACCAGTCGCTGCGCCATGATGCAGTTCAGCGCCGATACGAAATTGTAGGGCTCCACTCCCATGTTGATGAAGCGCCCGATCACGTCCGTAACGTTGTTCGCGTGCACGGTGGTGAACACCAGGTGGCCCGTCAGCGCCGACTGGATGGCGATCTGCGCCGTTTCCTGATCGCGAATTTCACCCACCATGATCTTGTCGGGGTCATGACGCAAAATCGAACGCAACCCGCGCGCGAACGTCAGCCCCTTCTTTTCGTTCACCGGGATCTGCGTGATGCCACGCAGCTGATATTCAACCGGGTCTTCGATGGTAATGATCTTGTCTTCGTCCGATTTGATTTCGTTGATCGCCGCATACAGCGTGGTCGTTTTACCGGAACCAGTCGGTCCGGTCACCAGCACCATGCCGTAAGGCTCGCGGATATACCGGCGGAAACGCCGCATCTCGTCCTGCGAGAAACCAACTACATCCAGACTCAAGCTCTGGAATTTTTCCGACAGCGTTTCTTTGTCCAGCACGCGAAGCACGGCATCTTCCCCGTGGCTCGCCGGCATAATCGACACGCGCAAATCAATGAATCGCCCCTTGTATTTCACGCGGAAGCGCCCGTCCTGCGGCACGCGTCGTTCCGCAATGTCCAGATCGCTCAGCACCTTGATGCGCGAAATTACTGTGGAATGCCACTCTTTCGCGATCGGCTGCATGGCGTGCTGCAAGACGCCGTCAATGCGGTACTTCACCGCCACCTCAGCATCGCGCGCTTCGATGTGAATATCACTCGCCCGGCGTTCCAGCGCCGTAAAAATCACTGTCTCCACCAATCGCACCACGGGACTGACCGTAGTGTCCCGCGTGAGCCGGTCACCCGAAATTGTCTCATCGCTTTCTTCGTCGTCTTTCGAGACCTGCAGCGTGAACGCTTCTGTGGCCTGCTCCAGCACGCGCTGAGATTGCTCCGTGCGCTTCAGCAGGTCGCTGATCTGGTGCAGCGTTGCCACCTTGATCGCCAGCTTCTTGCCCAGCAGCAGCGGCAACTCATCGCTCAGCAATACCTGGCTGGGATCCGCCACCGCAATCGAAAGCAAATTGTTGTGAACTTCCAGCGGCACAAAGTTGTAGCGAAACATCAGATCCGCGGGAATCGTTCGAAACAACTCCGGATCAATGCGCTGCTCGCGCAGGTCTACGAAGGTGCAGCGGTAGCGCTGCGCCAGTTTGATGGCCGAATCGCGCTCGTGCTGTTCGTCGGCGGTGCCCGCAAGGGCTGCCGTTACGTTGCTGTAGTCTGTGGTCGCCATGGTCTTACTTTCCGCCTGTCACCGAAAACGAAAATATAGGCAGATAAAGTGAAATCAATATAAATGCCACCAGAATTCCCATGAAAATCAGGATTACTGGCTCAATAATGGATACCAGCGCTCCCAGGCGCAGGCTTACTTCTTCCTCGTAAAATTCCGCGATGCTGGTCAGCATCGGTCCCAAAGCTCCGCTGGACTCGCCAACTTCGATCATGTCCAGCGCCATTTCCGGCATTACTCCGCGCGAAGCCAGCGCGCTGTGCAGCGATTCGCCTTCGCGCACCATCTGCGTGGCGCGCAAAATTGTGATGCGCACCAGTTTGCTGGTCAACGCATCCGAGGCCGTCTGCAGCGCGGTTACCAGTGTGGTGCCGCCTGTCAGCAACGTCGCCAGCGTCCGAGAAAACTGCGCCACTTGAAATTTCAGCAACGTATCGCCAATCACCGGCAATTTAAACTTGAAGCGGTCAAACGCCGCGCCGCCCTCTTCCGTACGCGACCACGCAAACACGCCGATCATCGCCACGAATCAGCGCCGCAATGGTACCCAGCACCACGTATCGGTAATCCACCGTCATGGCCATTAATAATTTCGTAGACGCCGGCAGCTCCACGCCCAAATCGCGATATAACACCGCAAACTTTGGCACCACGCTCGTCACCAGGTACGTCACGATGATGGTCGCCACCACGATCAACAGCACCGGATAAACCAGCGTCGCCAGAATCTTCTTTCGAACGCCGGTGCTCACCTTCTGGTACGCGATGTAATAGTCCAGAACCCCGGAAAGGTTTCCGCTCTTCTCACCCGCCAGAATCGCCGTCGAATAAACCTTCGAAAAAACTCCCGCCTCGTCAATCGCTTCCGACAGTGACTTGCCTTCCCGCACCCGGTCACGAATCTGGGTGATGACCGGCCGCAGTTTATGCGTCGTGGCACGCGTAGCCAGCAAGTCCAGCGCCTTCAAAATGGGCAGGCCCGCCTTGATCAACGTATTGAATTGTTGGTTGAGTATTAGGAAGTCCGAGCCGCCGATTTGCCGCTGGGTGCGGCGATTCAGCAAACCCATCAGGCTTCCGCGCGTCTCTACCGAGTAGACATACAAGCCCCGGTCCGCCAATTTCTGGCGCGCTTCGTCCAGTGTGCCTGCGGCCTCGACTTGCGAAAATACCCGGCCGTTGGCATCCGCCACGCGGCAGACAAACTCCCCCATAGACCCTCAGTTTACCCCAAGTAAGATGTAGGTGTGGGCAACAGGGATGGTTGGCCGTTCCTTCCCGGAAACGCCCTCGCACGCTGAACTAACCATCGCTCTCCGGGTGGGGCTGGTTTTCTCCGGAGGCGGTGGGGTTCTCCGGTGGACGGTGATTTTCTCCGAAGGTTGGTTTTCTCCGAAGTTTGACGTTGTTCTCCGGACGGGTGCCCCAGGCTCGATTTATAGCCTGGGCCGTTCGCTCCAAAGCGCGCTTGCCGCGGCGGATCCCGGCTGTTTGGCGCCGCCACCGTGGCATTTTGTCAAGGTCGGGTCGGTTTTATCCAGACGGCCACCGCAAATTCGATTTATACCTTGGGCCAGTCGCTCCAAACTATTCCTTCCCCGCTCCCCGCTCCGCCGGCAATTCCCCGTTCACGATCGCCACCCCGAGTGGAACCGCGAAGTGAAACAAAGCCTCCGCAACCACAGGATCATCGCGCCAATTTTCAAACCGAAACTCAATCCCCACCCCGCCTTTATCGCGAATGACAATGCGCGCCAGTTCCCCAGACTCGCGGCCAACTTCCAGCAGCACCGTATCCTCGCGCAGTGGTGGTCTCCGTCTCCAGAAGCCTTCGCGCCGGCGTCCGAAGTCTCACCGCGCAGCCTGCACCGGAAAACTACCCCTTCGCGGGCTCTCCGCCTTCTCATCCGCAGCCAATTCAATCTTCGCGCACACCTTCGAAACCTTCGTCTCCCCCGCCAACAACGCCAACGGAGTCCGCCAATCGGTACTCTGCTTCGCCGGCACGCGCGTCACCGTATGGTCGCCAGGCACATAAAACCACGCATTCTTCCCGTCAATCAAAAACAAATTATTCTCAGGAGCCGCATACTCCCACCGCATTTTCCCCGGCCGCCGAAAGTAAGCCACTCCCGACTCCAACCGCACCGTGCGCCCACCCTCTGTATACCGCTCCAGAAAAGTAGCCTGCAATGTCTTCGCCGCCCGGTAACGCCGCTCCATCCGCCGAATCGGCTCCAGCGGATCGACTTTCTGCCCCCAGGCCGAGCAACACCCAACAATACTGAGAAGACACGCCGCGGCCCAACCCGCAACCCCTGCTCCACGGGCAATGGCTGCCCCACGGGCCGATCTTGCACGTGGGTGTTTTGAGTTCTGCCCGACCAAAATATTGGTATTCATTACCGAAAGTATAACAAGCCACGCCTTCTTCTTTGGCCGAAGCTAGGAGCGCATATTAGTACCGCCAGGTCACTTCGAACCCGCCGCTTTCTCGAGTGCGAGGAACCCGCTCCTGCTCTGTCATTCGACCCAACTTCCGACCAGCTCGAAACTGACCTTCCAGCCCGCACCCTCAGTTATGGAACTGGACACGTTAAAATCAACGCGATGCCGCACCTCAACCGCAGTTAACTAAACTAAAATCAATCCCGAGAAATTCATCGACTAGATGACCGCCACCGCCCACCCCCCGGAAGTCTTGCAGCCCGAGAGCGCGCGCCATCAGCCGATCGCGCACGCGGAAACGCATGCAAACTGGCTGTCCAGATTACCCTCCGACCAGACCCTGATCGGTCTCCTGCTACTGCTGTCCCTGATAGCCTACGGCAACACCCTATTCAATAGCTTCGTCTATGACGACGAGCAGCAAATCCTGCAAAACCCCTACATAAAAAGCTGGCACTACCTGCCGCAAATATTCGGTTCCACGGTTTGGTCCTTCATCGGGGCCGCGGGACTCACCAATTACTACCGCCCGCTAATGACTTTCGCCTACCTGCTCCTTTGGCAGATCTTCGGCGACATTCCATTCGGCTTTCACCTTTTCAACGTCACGCTGAACGCCGCAGTGGTGGTCATGGTTTTTTCCGCCGGCCGCCGCCTCTTCAACGACCGTCGCATGGCGTGGCTGGCCGCCGTGCTCTTCGCCGTACATCCCATCCACACCGAAGTCGTCAACTGGATCGCCGCTCTGCCCGAACTCGAAGTCACATTTTTTGTCCTGCTGGCATTCTGGCTGTACACCCAACTCGACACTGGCGCAGCGAAGATATATTTCGGAACAGTGGCCTTCTTCGCCTTGGCCATGCTCTCTAAAGAGCCCGCGCTGATGTTCGCGCCCTTAGCCATCGTCTACGAACACTTCGTGCGTTCCGGCCACGACCTCACGTCATTCAAGTCCAAATTTTCGCGCTACCTACCAATCTGTCTTGTAGCCGCAGGCTACCTGCTGCTACGTATCGCACTCTTCGGCAAACTCGCTCCTGTGCTGCAACGCCCCAAAGTCACCTGGCCGCAAGCTATTTATTCCGCCTTCGCGCTCGTAGGCGGCTACGTGAAGTATCTTCTTTGGCCCGCGCCGCTGTCCGCGTTTCACGTTTTCCATCCGAGTATGTCTCTCGGGGAAACACCGGTCATCGCAGGCCTTTGCGTTTTCGCCTTCGCCGCCGCGCTCGTCTTTTACCTTTACAAGCGTGCCCCGGCGGCGGCTTTCTGCATTTTCTGGATGGGCATCACCATCGCCCCCATGCTCAATGCCCGCTGGATGGCCACCAACGTATTCACCGAACGCTACCTCTACTTGCCCTCCGTCGGTTTCTGCTGGCTCATCGCGTGGGCGGGAATAACTCTATGGGACAAACTCGAAGTCGTACCCGCAGCCCCAAGGCTCGTCGCAGTCGTAGGAGCTGCCGCAATCTTACTGTTGTCACTCGTAGCGGTAATTCGCCGCAACACGGTCTGGCGCGACGATCTCACCCTTTACACCCATACGCTGCAAACCAATCCCGACGCCGCCATCATCCGCAGTAATCTCGGGGCGCTATACTACGATTCGCTCCAGTTCGATCGCGCCATCGCCGAGTGGCAAGTAGCCCTCGCGCAAAAACCCGACAACATCGTCACCATGAACGCGCTGGCCATCGGTTATACAAAAGTGGGTCGCTACGCTGAGGCCGAGGCCCTTTTCCGGCAGGCCCTCGCCGCCAAACCCTCATGGGGTGACTCTCACTTCAATCACGCATTGTTGCTTCAGAAGACCGGGCACATGCCCGAGGCTCTGCAGGAATTCAAATCCGGCGTAACGCTGTCGCCGTTGAACGGCGCTGCACATCGCTGGTACGGCGAAGCCTTGCTCGAAACCGGCCAGCTTGACGATGCCGCTGCGCAACTCCAACAAGCGGTGGAACTGGAAGGCACGCTCGAATCCATGCACGATCTCGTCAATATCTACGTGCTCCAGGGCCGTTACTCAGGAGCCGAGCCAGTCCTTCGCCGCATCATCGCCAAGTTCCCGATAGACACTTCCGCCCACCTGTTGCTGGGAAAAGTCCTGGAAAAGGGCGGGAAGCTTGCAGAAGCGAGACTTGAATACGCCGCCACCCTGAAACTCGACACGGCCAATCAGGAAGCAAAATCCGCGCTTGACCGCCTTGAAACCAAATAGGCGGCACGAATGGAAAGACGCCGGCCAGGGATACTTGCAGGGCACAACGAAATCCACTGAACAAAAAAAGAGGGAGGCCTCTCGGCCTCCCTCCAGGTAATCGCTGCCCGATTATTAAATCGGGGAGCTGCCGACCGTCGCCGCGCCAGTGATAGCGTAACGAATCACGCCAGTCTGGTCGGTGAAGAATCCGCGCTGCCCGGTCGTGCCCACCGTTACCGGCTGGCCCGTCAGGGTGTAGGTGTTAACCGTTCCGCCCGCGGCCGCGCCGGGGGCATAAGTGAACCAATAGCCGCTCTTGCCGGTCGCAGCAGCGCTGGCATTCGCCAGTGTGTTGTCGATCAAGCAAGCTGCCGCGGTGGTGGCGTTCACGCAAGGAGCCGCGCCGCCGAGAGATGCGATCGTCGGGCTGAAGCCGGAGTTAGGATAGGCGGTGTTGTAGGAAACTTCCGCCGTATTGATCGAGCGCATTGAACCAACTGCGGACGATTCGTTGGCTGCCATTTTCGAGCGCAGCAAGTTCGGGATTGCGATGGCCGCGATGATCAAAATGATCGCCACGACGATCAGCAATTCGATTAGAGAGAAACCCTTTTGCTTCTTCATGACTTATGTATCTCCTTGAGAGATTATTGAGAGTATTTGTTAGTGCCAGAGCACACCTACACTAGGGCAAGCTGCATGCCACTCCTAAACTAGTAGTACCCCATCGGTGCTTTGAGGCTAAGCCTACCATTTTCTTACACATAGCTTCCCTGTGTTGGATCCAACCCGACCGGTGGGCTGGCTGAATCGCTGACCGAACCCAAGAATCGCCCGTTTCAGTCACCCCATAATGACAAAAAATGTCGATTTCCGGTCGATTTCCACAGGTGAGGCTCATTTGTATCGATTTATATATAGATGTCCTGTGGATTGGATGCTTCGAGGCTAAGCACTCCACCGGTGCGGCTAACCACAAGACCGTCCGCGCAGTCGTAAACTCAGTAGGAATGCCCCAGTTGCCGCCTTCACGAGCGGTTACCTTCACAACAGCGAAGCGGCCTTTTGCGTCGTCTCCCGCACGATACCGTTTCGAACCCGCCGCCTTCTCCAGGCCGGCGTGAAACCTGCTTCTGCGTCATCACGACCGGGCCTGCAGCCGGCGCAAAGAACCACCTCACAGATTATGCTTTTTCGCGTAGTGCCGGAACGACCGGTAGCTGATCTTCAACAAGTCCGCCGCCTGGGTCCTCACCCCGGCAGACTTTTCCAGCGCTGCCTGCAGATACCGCCGCTCGGCCTCGGCAATTTCCTTCTCAAAATCCGCGCCCTCTGCCGGAAACGAAAAGTCCCCATTGCCATTCCCAGACCCGGAGCCAGTAGCCGCTGACGCATACCCCGCGATCCGGTCCGGCAGCACCCGCAGCGTGATCTCCGGCGTATTTTCCAGCGCCACCGCGCGCTCCATCGTGTTCTCGAGCTCGCGCACGTTTCCCGGCCACTCGTAAGTCTCCAGCCTTCTCACGACTTCAGGCGAAAGCCCCTCGATCGGCTTCTCCATCACTTTGCGGAATTTTTCCAGAAAGTGCCGCGCCAACAGCGGAATATCCTCTTTCCTCTCCCGCAGCGAAGGCAAATGCACCGGAATCACGCTAAGCCGGTAATAAAGGTCCTCGCGGAAGCGTCCCTCGGCAATCTCTTTCTCGAAATCCTTATTCGTCGCCGCAATGATGCGCACATCCACGTTGCTTTCTTCCGTACTGCCGATGGGCCGAACCTTCCCTTCCTGCAGCACGCGATATAGCTTCACCTGCATGGTCAGACTCATGTTCCCGATTTCATCCATGAACAAGGTCCCGCCATGCGCCGCCTGGAACAATCCGTGGCGGTTGTCATTGGCACCCGTAAAGGCGCCCTTCATATATCCAAACAACTCCGACTCCAGCAGCGTCTCCGGAAAAGCCCCGCAATTGATAGTGATGAACGGTGCCGACGCCCTGGCGCTGTTTTCGTGAATCGCGCGTGCCACCAGTTCTTTTCCGGTTCCGCTCTCCCCGGTAATCAAAACGCGGCTCGACTGCGGAGCCACCGTCTGAATCAGCTCGAAAATTGCCCGCATCTTGGGACTCTGCCCAATAATATTGTCGAGCCCGGTCAGCCTGCGCAGTTCGCGCCGCAGGTACCCCGCTTCTTTCTTCCATCGCAGGCTTTCCGAAACTTCGTGAACGGCGCGGCGCAACTGATCCACCAGCTCGTGATCCTTAATCACATACCGGTCCGCGCCACTGTTGATCGCCGCAATCGCCGTCTCCACCGTTGGCACTCCGGTGATCAGCAGAAAAAAACATTCCGGGGCGATTTCCTTGGTGAATTTCAATAGGTCTACGCCACCCTCGCCGGGCATGCGCACGTCCGAAATAATAATGTCGAAAATCTGCGACTCCAGCTTGCGCTTGGCGCCTTCGACGTTATTGGCCACCTCCACGCGGTAACCTTCCTTGCGGAAAGTAATTTCCAGCAGCTCGCAGATGGACTTTTCATCATCCACCACCAGGATGTGCGGCATCTCCCGGGCCATTTCTTTTACCGCTGTTTTTGCGCCTTGCATGACATCCTCACGCAACCCGCGGAAGTTCCACGATGAACTCCGCGCCGCGATTTTTTTCAGAGATTACGCTGATTTTTCCGCTGTGAGCCTGAACGATCTGGTACACGATTGCCAATCCGAGTCCTGTGCCGCCCTCAAATTCCGATTGCAGTGGCTCAAATATCTTGGCGCGCTGCTTCGCGTCCAACCCCACTCCCGTATCCGAAAACGCGATGCGCAGCCAGAATGGTTTCTCTTCAATGCGTACCGTGAGTGTGCCCGCCGCCCGGCATGGCCCGCAGCGCATTGTCGCAAAATTCCAGAACACCTGCTTGATCTTGCTGCTGTCCACCCGCGCCCGCAATTCCTGCCCGTTGAAGGAACGCACGATACGATAGTTGGTTCCGATCTCAGGTTTCTTCTCGATCAGTGTCAGCGTTTCGTCCAGCAGCCAGCGCACGTCAGCGTCCTGAAACTCATAGGTCTTCTCCCGCGAATACTTCAGAAAATCCGTAATGATCTGATTCAGGCGCTCCGATTCCCTGCTCACAATATTCACCAGATGCTTTTCGTCCTCTTCGAGCGGCACCAGCCGCGCCAGCTCTTTCACCGCGCCGGCCATGGCCGTAAGCGGCTGCCTGATTTCGTGCGCGATTGCAGCAGACAGCCGCCCCAGAGCAGCCATGCGCTCCTTGGTGGCAACCTCCTGCTCCAAACGCCGAAGTTCCGTCAAATCCTGAAAATTAAATACGTACCCGCTGCGCTGGGTGTCCCGCGAACGAAGCGGCGAAACGCTGATACCCAGAAACCGCTGCTGCCCATCAGGGGTCGCGAAGTCGATTTCCTTTCGCCGCGAAGTATGCTCCAGCCCGCGTTCACCCGGCAGCCAAAAGTCAGCGCTGATTTCCTGCAGCGACTTGCCCCGCAGCGCCGCAAAGCGATGTCCCAATATTTCTTCGCCGGTGCGGTTCAACAGCAAAATCCGCCCTTCCAGATCCGTAGTCAGCAATCCGCCGCGCATGGAGTGCACAATGTCTTCAGTGAAGTCCTGCAGGTCCAGAAGTTCTTCGCGCTTCTCATCCAACTCCGCGCCCTTGCGTCGCAGCGACTGCGCCAGAAAACTGGCCAGGTAGGCCACCGCCAGAAACCCAAACAAATTGCTGATGAACCAGATCCGCAGGCTTTCTGCCGTGGCGATTCCTACATACGTGCGCGCGATTTTTTCGTCATACGCCAGCGCCGCCATTCCGCCAAGAGTCAAAATGCATAAGCCGGCTGTCGCGAACGCCACGCCGCGCGAAAACAAAATACTCGCCACAATGATCACCAGCAGGTACAGCGAAATGAAGTAGCTTTCCTGCAGCCCCGTCGCGTACACCAGCGCGGAAATCATCACCACGTCGCAGGTTACCTGCAGCCCGCCATGCCACGGCGCATGCGGCAGCCAGCGCAGCAGTATCAGATGCAGGATCCCGAGCGTTATCCAGAAAATTATCAGGGGAAGGAAAAACCGGTTACCCGGAGAAGCTGGAACATACTGCGGCCACACCACGCCGACGGCCAATATCAGCGTGATCATCAACAACCGGACACGCGTCAGCCACTCTAACCATTCTTTCATGCTGGCACTTTGCTGCATTCGTGGCGTCCTTCAACTCCCCCACAGTCAATAATACAAAAGATGAAAAAAGCCGGGCTGCAGTTGCTGCGGCCCGGCCAGTGAACTAGTAGTACGCGAGCCGCGCGCGGCCGCTAGTGTGAATCGGCAAGTTTTCCGATCAGCGAGAACAGCGGCAAGTACATGGAGATAACCACGCCGCCGACCACCACGCCCAGGAACACGATCATTACCGGTTCCAGGGCCGTCAACAAATCCTTTACCGCAGCATCCACTTCTTCTTCGTAGAAGTCCGCGATTTTCTGCAGCATCGCATCCATCGCGCCGGTTTGTTCGCCGACCGCGATCATCTGCGTCACCATGCCTGGAAATACGTTGGACTCTTTCAACGGCTCGGTCAGCGATTTGCCTTCTTCCAATGCTTTGCGAACCTTCTGCAACGCCCGCTCCACTACCGCGTTGCCGGAAGTTTTCGCCGTGATATCCAATCCTTCCAGGATCGGCACACCGCTCGAGATCAACGTGCCCAGCGTTCTGGTAAAGCGCGCCACCGCGATCTTCCGCATCAAAATACCGAGCACCGGCAACTTCAGGACGATGGTATCCAGAATGAATTTGCCTTGTGGAGTTCCGTACCACACCTTCAATCCCACCACTCCGCCGATGATAGCCACCAAAATCAATAACCCGAAATAACTCCCGATAAAATTACTCAGGGCGATGACGATCTTGGTAGGCAACGGCAACGTCACGCCCAAACCGGCGAACAACGTAGCGAAAATCGGCACGACCTTCCACAGCAGCAAGGTGATGACGCCGCCCGCCACTGTCAACACGCCGATGGGATATACCAGCGCCGACTTGACCGCGCGCTGCAATTTCACGTTCTTTTCGATGTACGTCGAAAGCCGCTGCAAAATGATGTCGAGAATACCGCCCGTCTCGCCGGCTTCCACCATGTTCACGTACAAGCCGTCAAAAACTTTAGGAGACGCGCGCATCGCCGTCGATAGCGTTGATCCGCCCTCTACCATCGAACGCGTGGTGGTCAGCACTTTCTGGAAAAATTTATTTTCCTGCTGGCTGGCCAGAATCTCCAGGCATTGCACCAGCGGCAGACCGGCATCAATCATCACCGAGAATTGGCGCGTAAAAATCGCCAGTTCTTTGGCGTTCACCCCGCCGCCGAAGGTGGGCATGTTGAATTCTTTGCCCTTCTCCGACATCTTCGTGGGCGTGATCTGCTGTCGCTTCAAAAGATTCTGAAGCTCCGCCTTGCTGTTGGCAGTCATCACACCGCTCACGCTTGAGCCCGCGCGGTTCGTGCCTCGATATTTATAATCCGGCATGTGCTGCCCTCCTCAGTGCCTGAATACCATGAAATTGGTTCACGTTCGTCATCGTTGTCTCCGCTTAGCGCTTGCTAGGTACCGGCGATTTCATGCTGCCGCCGCCCGCCGTGGGAGTGGAAACCACGCCGCGGTTGATCATGTCCTGCAACTCATCCGCATTCGAAGAACGCGACAGCGCCATATCCAGCGTGATGGACTTCTGCAGATACGCGTTGCACAGTCCCTGGTTGAATGTCTGCATACCCGTCTGGCCCGTGCCCGTTTGCATCGCAGAATAAATCTGGTGAATTTTGTCTTCGCGGATCAGGTTGCGGATGGCCGCCGTCGGCACCAGCACTTCCATGATCATCGCGCGGCCGCGGCCGTCGGCGCGCGGCAACAGCGCTTGGCACAAGATTCCTTCAATCACCATGGAAAGCTGCGCGCGAATTTGCGGCTGCTGGTGCGAAGGAAACACGTCAATGATTCGGTTGATGGTGGATGCCGCCGAATTGGTATGCAATGTCGCGAAGGTCAAGTGGCCGGTCTCCGCGATTCGCAGCGCCGACTCAATCGTTTCCAGGTCGCGCATTTCGCCGATGAGCACTACGTCGGGATCTTCACGCAACGCGGCGCGCAGCGAATTCGCAAACGAGTGCGTGTCCGCGTGTACTTCGCGCTGGTTCACCAGGCACTTTTTGTGATTGTGCAGAAACTCGATGGGATCTTCGATGGTGATCATGTGCTCGTCGCGCTCGGCGTTGATCTTGTCGAGCATCGCCGCCAGAGTGGTGGACTTGCCTGAACCCGTCGGACCGGTCACCAGTACCAGCCCGCGCGGCTTGTCGCACATGCCCTTCACCACTTGCGGCAGGCCCAGCGCGTCGAAGCCCTTGATCTCCCACGGAATGGTCCGGAACACCGCGCCCACTGCTCCGCGTTGATTGAACACGTTGCCGCGGAAGCGCGCCAGGTTTTTCAAGCCGAACGAAAAGTCCAGCTCCAGATTTTCTTCGAAGCGATGCTTCTGCGCGTCGGTGAGCACGCTATACGCCAGCGACTTGGTGTCCGCCGCCGTCAATGGCGGCATATCCAGCGGCCGCAATTTGCCGTGCACGCGTACGCGCGGCGCGCTATTGGTCGTGATGTGCAGGTCGCTGCCGCCCATCTCGATCATCTTCTTCAGCAATTCACTTAATGTCATTCCAGCCATAGCTCACCTTTCTCCTACAGAACGGTTTCGCGCACCACTTCTTCCATCGTCGTCTGGCCCAGAGCTACTTTGGTCAAACCGCTGCGCCGCAAAGTGATCATCCCCTGCTCCACGGCTTTCTTCTTCAACTCCAGCGCCGACGCGCCCACCAGAATCAACTCGCGCAGCTCGTCGTTAATTTCCATTACTTCATAAAGACCGGTGCGTCCTTTGTAGCCACCCTTGTTGCAGGTGTTGCAGCCCTTGCCGTGATAAATCTTGGTCTTCTTGGCCTCTTCGTCCGTGTAGCCCGCGTCAATCAGCGCCTGCTCCGGCACTTCCAGCTCCACCTTGCAGTTCTGGCAGATGCGCCGAACCAACCGCTGCGCGCAAATTAAATTCACCGAGGTCGCCACCAAGAAAGGCTCGATGCCCATGTTCATCAAACGGCTGATCGTGGAAGGCGCATCGTTGGTGTGCAGGGTAGATAAAACCAGGTGGCCGGTGAGCGCCGCTTTCACCGCGATTTCCGCCGTTTCAAAGTCGCGAATTTCTCCAACCAGAATAATGTTGGGGTCTTGCCGCAAAAAGGCGCGCAGTGCGGCCGCGAAGTTCAGCCCGATCTGCTCCTTCATCTGCACCTGGTTGATTCCCGCCAGCTGGAACTCGACCGGGTCTTCCGCGGTCATGATGTTGGTGTCCACTTTATTCAGCGTAGACACCGACGAATACAACGTGTTGGTTTTTCCCGAACCCGTCGGCCCGGTGACCAGCACCATGCCGTACGGCTTGAAAATGTTGCGTTCGAATTTCGTCAGCGAAGCCTGTTCGAAACCCAGCTTGGTCATGTCCAGGCGCAGGTTTTCTTTGTCCAGCAAGCGCATGACGATTTTTTCGCCATACAGCGTCGGCACCGTGGACACACGAAAATCCAGTTCCTTCTTTTTGCCGTCGGCGCGGTACTTGATCATGATGCGGCCGTCTTGCGGCAGCCGCTTTTCCGCGATGTCCAGCTTGGCCATGATTTTCAGACGGCTGGTGATGGCATCTTTCAAACGCAGTGGCGGGCTCATCACCGTTTGCAGCTGCCCGTCTACGCGAAAACGCACCCGCAATTCCAGTTCGTAAGGCTCCACGTGAATATCGCTGGCGCCCCGCTTCACCGAATCCGTCAGAATCAGGTTCACCAATTTAATAATCGGCGCTTCTTCAGCCGCTTTTTCCAGCGTAGCCGTATCGAGCTCCGCGACTTCCGCGGCCAGCTCCAGGTCCTGGTCTTCATCCACCAGGTCCTTCATCAAATTGCTCAGCTCTTCATGATTCGAAGAAGCGCCGCCATAAAATCGCGAAATCGCATCGCCAATCGCTGATTCCGACGCCACCACCGGCTCCACGTTGAATCCGGTCATGAACTTGATGTCGTCCATGGCGAACACATTCGTCGGATCGGTCATCGCGATTGTCAGCACTGACCCGACGCGCGACAGCGGAATCACCTGGTAACGCAGCGCGGTATCTTGCGGGATCAACTTGATGACGATGGGATCGATTTCGTAAAACTTGAGGTTTATCGAGGGAACGCCGTATTGCCTGCTCAGCACGCCGGTAATATCGTCGTCCGTGATGTAGCCCATCTTGGTCAGGCAGCTTCCCAGCTTCCCACCATTGGAGCGCTGAAACTCGAGCGCCTTGGTGAGCTGATCCTGCGTAATCAGGGCTTCTTTGACGAGTATCTCGCCTAAACGGACGGACATCCGCACCACTCCTGCCCAGCATCGCTGACGGTTACGGCCAAGGCTCACATTAACAAATGCCGCAGCCAGCGGCGGCGCGATTTTCCGGCGTAGTTCTAAACCTGATAATACCTGCCCTTTCGTTCAGGTCCCCAGGCAACGGTACAGTCGCCATTCTTGACTTGCCGTTACGCGCTGGCTATCGTCCAAAGAGATGCCTTCACGGCCAGTTCATTTCACCGCAACTCGTCTGCATAAACGTGTTGGACGAAAAGTGTCCATCGCCAGTTGGCTCGCAAATAAACCGCCCGACTTCGACCCGCAGCTCTCTCGTCGCGCGCTTTCTCAATTCGCGCCATGTCTTCAGGCCGGTGATCCCTCGTGAGCCGCCTTTCCTCGCGGCAAAGTTGGGGACTCGGCGCCGCGCTGATTTTTCTCACCTTATTACTAGCGGCGATTTTCACCTTCGGTTCGCTCGGCGGACCGTTCCAGCCCGGAAACCTCCGCGACAAGCTCACGCTCTACGCCGTCTCCAGTTTCATCACCGCCGCGTTCATTATTTTTTCGCTCATCCTCATGCGTACCGCCTTTCGTCTCTGGGTGGAGCGCAGCAAAGATCATCTCGGCGCGCGATTTAAAACAAAGATGGTGGTCGGCGCCATGGCCATTTCCCTGCTGCCTGTGCTGTTCATGTTTTTTGTCAGTTACTCATTGCTGAATCGCACTCTGGGCCGCTGGTTTCCGCGCCCGCTGGAAATTGCTTCCGAACAAACCCAACTGCTGCTCAATGATTTCGGTCGCACCCAGATTCCCAAGTTGCACTCCGTCGCCCATCAGACTGGAGCCGCTCGCTGCCAAACCCACCGCCGAATTCGTTGGCCACGCCATCGCCGCCGGAGCCGACGCTATTTGGATTCTTGACGCCGCCGGAAACGCCGTTCAGTGGCGGCGTCGTTTGCGACGACCCGCCGGAGGGACGCGAACGCCCCGCGTGCACCGTGCCCGACGTCTTGGGCAAACAGGTCCGCGTTTTGCCCAGCGGCGTGGAAGAGTGGCAGGCCGGCGTCCATAAATATTCCGCTGCCAGAATCCCCTTATTGCAAAATGGGTCGCCGGCGGGTTTCATAGTCGCCGCCTTCCGCAGCAATCCGGCATTTTTTGCGCGCCTCGACGAAATCCAAAAACAAACCGCCGAGTACTACCTCGAAAAACAAAATCTCCGCACCCTCAAGCGCCAGATGTTGCTCATCCTTCTGTTCTTCACCGTGCTGGTGATGTTTTCGGTGATGTGGGTGGCCCTGTTTCTCTCCAAACAGGTCACCGTACCCATTCAGGCCCTCGCGGAAGGCACCCGCGAAATTTCCTCCGGCAATTTTGAATATCAGGTGCCCGACCAGGCTCAGGACGAGCTTGGCATCCTGGTCCGCTCCTTCAACGATATGACCGCGCAGTTGCGCGACAACCGCACGCAGATTGATCAGTTCACCAGAAATCTTCAGCAGGCCGTGCAGGAGCTCGAGCGTCGCCGCCAGCTGATGGAAACCGTGCTCGAGAATATTCCCACCGGCGTGGTTTCGCTCGATGCCGGCGGAGCGATCTTGCGCTGCAATAGCGCTGTCAGCAGCATGCTCGGTAACGGCGCGCGCGACAAACAATCGCTCGACGAATTGCTCGGCGGCGAAGCCACTCGCGCGGTGCAATACCTGATGCGCCGCTCCCTGCGCATGGGCGTGGTCTCGCGCGAAATTGAAACTGTGGTTGGCGGGCGAGTTTTGCATCTGGCCGTGACCGTCAGCTCCCTTGGTCCGCGCCGCGCTAACACCGGCTACGTGCTCGTGCTCGACGACCTCACCGAATTGCTGCGTTCGCAAAAATCCGCCGCCTGGCAGGAAGTCGCTCGCCGCATCGCCCACGAAATTAAAAATCCTCTTACGCCCATCCAGCTTTCCGCGCAACGCATGTCGCGTTTCCTTGATCGCCGTGGTGCTGCCGACGCCGGCTCTCTTGATCCCGAGCTCGCCACTCTCGTTCAGGAATGCTCCCGCCTCATCGAGCGCGAAGTCTCCACGCTCGCGGCGCTGGTCAACGAGTTTTCGCAGTTCGTGCGCTTCCCCACCGCCAAGCTTGTGCCCACCGACGCCAATACCATCGTCCAGGAAGCTCTCGAAGTTTTCTCCAATCGCCTGGACGGCGTTACGATGAAGACTGCTCTCGCCGAAAATCTACCGCAGGTGCGCGCCGATGGAGGCTTGTTGCGTAGTGTGGTCGTAAATCTTATTGATAACGCCGCGGAGTCGCTGGAGCATTCCACATGCCGCGAAATCCTAGTGTCCACCCGCAGCCATTCCGACGGCGAAACCGTCGAAATCTCCGTAGCCGACACCGGGCACGGCATCTCGCCCCAAGACAAAGACAAACTTATTCCTGCCGCAATTTTCCACCAAAGATCGCGGCACCGGCCTGGGCTTGGCCATCGCCGCGCGCATCATTGCCGAACACGGCGGCACCATTCACGTGGAAGACAATCAGCCTACCGGCTCGCGTTTTTTGATCGAGCTTCCTGTCACCGACGCACTCGCCGGTCACCGCCGGTGAGCCGCACGCACCGGCCACGGAATCCGCGCGATGATTCCCAAGCCCCATCTGCTCATCGTGGACGACGAGCCCGGCATCCGCGAATCGCTCGGCTCCATTTTGAAAGAAGAAGGCTACTTCGTCGAAGCGGTAGGCTCCGCCGAAGAAGCCCTCGAGCGCGTAGCCAGCGGTGAGCTGGAGCTGATCCTTCTGGACGTCTGGCTTCCCGGCATGGACGGCCTCGAAGCCCTAAGTCGCATTCAAAGCACCCCGCATCCCCCGATGGTCATCATGATTTCCGGCCACGGCACCATTGAAACCGCCGTGCGCGCCACCAAGCTCGGCGCTTTCGACTTCATCGAAAAGCCGCTGTCCCTCGAAAAAATCATTCTCCGCGTGCGCAACGCCATTCAGCAGCGCCGCCTCGAAGAAGAAAATCAAACCCTGCGCAATCAGCTCGGCCATCGCTACCAGGTCATCGGCGACAGCATCCCCATGAAAGCCCTCCGCCAGCAGATTGCCGTCACCGCCCCCACCAACGGCCGCGTCCTTATATATGGTGAAAGCGGTACCGGCAAGGAACTGGTCGCCCACGCCCTCCACGCCGCCAGTCTCCGCACCAAAGGCCCCTTCGTGGAAGTAAATTGCGCGGCCATTCCCGATGAGCTCATCGAGTCGGAATTATTTGGCCACGTGAAAGGCAGCTTCACCGGCGCCACCGAAAATAAAATCGGCAAGTTTGAAAAAGCCGATGGCGGCACGCTCTTCCTCGACGAAATCGGCGACATGAGCCTGCGCACCCAGTCAAAAGTTTTGCGCGTCCTGGAAGAGCAGCGCTTCGAGCCCGTCGGGTCCAATCAGACCATCACCGTAGATGTCCGGGTCATCGCCGCCACCAACAAGAATCTCGAACAGGAAATTTCACGCGGCAATTTCCGCCAGGACCTCTTCTACCGCCTCAACGTAATTCCCTTTTTCGTTCCGCCCTTGCGCGATCGCCTGCAGGACATTCCTACCCTCGCGCGTTATTTCTTAAACGAGTTCAGCGCCGCCTACGCAAAAAAAGGCCGCGAGCTCAGCGACCAGGCCGTCGAAATTCTTTTGCGTTACCCGTGGCCAGGCAATGTGCGCGAACTTCGTAACCTGGTCGAGCGCCTGGTCATCGTGTGCCCTCAGCCGCGCATCGAGCCCCACCACCTGCCGCCAGAATTATTTCGTGGCGTTGCCGAAAGCCCCCAGCAACCCTATTCCACCCTCTACGAAGCGCGGAGCGCCTACGAGCGCGAGTTTATCCTGCGCAAATTGCAGGAGCATCGCTGGAACATGACCCAAACCGCCGGCGCCCTCGGCCTCGAACGCAGCCACCTCTACCGCAAAATGAAAAGCCTCGGCATCGCCGCGCCCGACTAGACCTCCGCAGCCTCCCACTCTCAGAAATCCGCTGACCTCGTGCCGTCACATCCAAGCGTTTGGCCAATGTTGAAATTTTTTTGTAAACTTTCCCCATGATGTTCACCAAGCGCCTTCGCGAAGCAGTCCGTCGCGGGGAAATCTCTTGCAGTGTGCGTATCTGGACGCGTCCCAGGGTAACCGTTGGCGCGCGGTATGGCATGGACGAAGGCGAAATTCAGATCGACTCGATTGAGCCCATCGGATTTCCAGATGTCACTCCGGCACTTGCGCGCGAATCGGGATTCCTCGGTGTTTTGGACCTCCTCAAAGTCGCAAAACACGGTCGCGGCGAGAATATCTATTTGATCCGCTTCCACTATTTGCCACCACGCGCCAGGCGAACAGGTCAGCTTAAGACCAAAGCCCGTGGCCGTTAACGTCATGAACTAAGTGCAGTTTGTCGATTACCGAAATCGCCCGACCATGATTAAGCTCCTTGACAATTGAATTCCAGCCTCACTTCCACTGTTGAGGTAGAATGCCTGCAACTTCCCCAAGCTCCTCAGTAGGTGATCAGCAAATGCAGGGAACCATGATGCCGTTCCCGCTCACAATAGCTCGCTTGTTGGAGCGCGCCGGAACGCTTTTCCCCAACGTAGAAATTGTCTCCAGCCGCCCGGACAATTCCATCCATCGCTACACATATCGTGAAATGTATCAGCGCGCCCGCGCCCTGGCCGCTGCTCTGCAATCCATCGGCCTGCGCCGCGGCGACCGCGTCGCCACGCTCATGTGGAACCACAGCGATCATCTGGAAGCCTATTTTGGAATCCCCAGCGTCGGAGGCGTGCTGCACACCCTCAATCTCCGTCTGCATCCTGATGAATTGGCTTACATCATCAACCACGCCGAAGATCGCTGGCTGATTGTGGACGACGTGCTCCTTCACCTTTACGAACAAATTCGCGATAAAGTTTGCATCGAGCGCGTCTTCGTCGTGCCCTTCAGCGGCGCACAGAAACCCTGCGCGTACCAAAGCTACGAAGCACTGCTGCAATCCGCCAACGCCCCTCCGGACTACCCGGACCTCGACGAAAACGATGCCGCCGGCATCTGCTACACCTCCGGCACGACCGGCAAACCAAAAGGCGTGGCCTATTCACATCGCGCCCTTGCGCTGCACTCCTATTCTATTTCGCTGCCCGACAACTTTTCGATCTCCCGCCACGACTGCATACTCCCGGCCATGTCCATGTTTCACGCCAACGCCTGGGGCATGCCGCACGCCGCGGTGATGAATGGCAGCAAACTGGTCTTGCCCGGACCGAATCTCCAGCCCGAGTGTCTTCTCAACCTTCTCTGCTCAGAGCAAGTCACGCTGACTGGGGGAGTGCCCACAGTTTGGCTGGGCGTAATCGACGCTCTCGAACGAAATCCCCAGCGCTGGAACCTCGCGCCAGCTATGCGCATGATCGTAGCCGGCTCGGCAGCTCCCGAAAGTATTTTTCGCCGCTTCGAAAAGTTCGGTGTGAAAGTGATCCAGCCTTGGGGCATGACCGAGACCACGCCCATCGCCACGGTCTGCACTCTGAAACCTCACATGGATGGCTGGACCGAAGACCGCAAATTCCAAACGCGCGCGCGCCAGGGCTTGCCCTCTCCGTTCACAGAAATCCGCGCCGTCGGCGACCACGGCGAAATTCCCTGGGACGGCGAAACCCAGGGTGAACTCGAAATCCGCGGCCCCTTCATCGCCGCCAGTTACTACCGCCCTTCAACGGAATGCCAGCAGTGGACGAACGATGGCTGGCTGCGCACCGGCGACGTCGTCACCATCGATCCTGACGGCTACATGAAAATCACTGACCGCACCAAAGACCTCATCAAGTCCGGCGGCGAGTGGATCAGTTCCGTGGACCTGGAAAACGCCCTCGTCGGTCATCCTGCGGTGATGGAAGCAGCCGTCATCGCCGTGCCCCACGCCAAATGGGTGGAACGGCCCGTAGCGGTAATCGTCCTCAAAAAAAACGACCAGATTATTTCTGAAGAGTCGCGCGAGGAGATGCGTGACGAGATATGTGAAAAGTCGCGTGACGAGTTGCGTGACGAGTTGCGTGACGAGTTGCGTGACGAGTTGCGGTCTTTTCTCGCCGAAAAATTCGCCAAGTGGCAATTACCCGACGAATTTATCTTCGTGAACGAGCTACCTCACACCTCCACCGGCAAACTTCTCAAATCCGCCCTCCGCGAACGCTTCAAACAAGGTTCATCGGCCGATTGCTGAAGTAAACATCGGCTAAAATTCTCGCCATCTTCGGTCTTCCAGCCTGCATCTCAATTCTCAGGAGATTTGGTCTTACTATGTCCGCGATCCATCGTTACCGCATCCGCTGCATCACCGGCGCCATCTTGGCGCTATTACCGGTTTCGGTTTTCACCCAGCAACGCGACGTCGCCGCCGTTTCCGTCGCGGCCAGCGGCATAAATCCTGATTACGCTTTACCCATCTACCCCACCCCCCACTCCATGGGGAACGTCTCGCTCGAGACCGTCGGGGGTTTACCTGGCTCGCCATCCCAACCCTCCTCCAACCAGCTCCCCGGAGAAGATCGCGAAGTCTCTTGGCGCGAGCTCCCGCTCAACATCCTTCACGATCAGAAAGATTTATGGCTCTTCCCGTTGCAATTGGCCAGAGGCCGCCATCTGCTTCCGGCTCTCTTCATCACTGGAGGTACGGCCGCATTTCTAGCCACCGATCCGCAAGTCATGCCGCACTTCCGCAAAACCGATACCTTTCACGATTTCAATCGCGTGTTCAGCGGCACCTCCACCAATGTAGCCATGGCCGTCGTGCCCTGCGGTATTTTATGCCGCCAGCCTTGTTCGCAAAGACTCCTACGCCCAGAGCACGGCGCTTTTTGCCGGCGAAGCTGTGGTCGATTCCACCGTCCTCCTCGTGGTCACCAAAGCCATCACCCGCAGGGAACGCCCCACCGATCGCCCCATAGCAGGCCCTTACAACGACACTTTTTTCAACAGTACTGCTTCATCTTTTGGGAAAGGCACAAGTTTCCCTTCCGGGCACTCCATCACCGCGTTTTCCATAGCCACAATTTTTGCGCGACGCTACCGCGATCATCGCTGGGTGCCCTACGTCGCCTATGCCGCCGCCACCGCCATCGCTTTCTCGCGCGTCACCACCGGCGCGCATTTCCCCGCCGACGTATTTCTTGGCTCCAGCTTAGGCTACGTAATCGCCCGCTACGATGTCCTCCGAGGACAGTAACGACTCCTACCGCGCTGGTTAAGCCCAAAATCGGCGGTGCGAATCCCTGATGGTCCGAATCTACAGCCTGCGAGGATTAATCAGAATGAATAACTCGGCTAGCCACTATAATTCGCCACCACGCGCAATACTTTTCCGGCCTCCGACAGTTCCATGAATTCCGCCGCACCCGTCCCCTTCTGATTTGTGTAGTACAGCACTACGCTGCTCACGCCCCACAGCACATCCTCGAGACGAAATTGCAGATCCGGATAAGCCGCCAGCCCTCGCTGAAAGTAATTTCTCAAATTCAACTTGCCAACCACCTTGCCATCAACCTTTCCCAGAAGCTGCGCTGCAACTGGTGAAGTTAGTTCGACAGCATCGTCGTAGTGACTCATGATCAAGTCCAGATCGTGAGCATTCCAGGCGGCAACCCAATCTTTAGCGAACTCCCGCGCCTCTTCTTCAGTCACTGCGCCTCCTGATTATGGAGCTGAAGCTTGCGTGCCTTGCACAAGGTGCGTGCTCCAAAGCGCAACACAACGCCCGTCGCCGCCGCAAAAAGAAACTAGTTGGACTTCTTCACGTCGGCCTTGCGGGCAATTGACGGATGCATCCCGCGCCACCAGTGTGTCGGGCGAAGCATCCGCATCATTCAACCCGGCCAAGTTTTAACGCCGGCACGATTTGGCGGATCTCCTGCACACGCACGGCAAACTACATGAACCTTCCGCATCGCCCGGTCGATTCAAACAGTGACAACACATTCGTTATGCTGAACAATTCCACAATCTGCTTGCTGGCGTTCTCCACTTCCAGCTTGCAGCCTCGCGTCCGCGCGGAAACGTACAACGTCACCACCGCGCCCAGCCCCGCGCTGTCCATCATCGGCACTTCTTTTAGATCCAGCACGATTCGCCCTTTCCTTTCGCAGGCCTCGCGCATCGCATCCTTCAGCGCCGGCACATTGTCGCTGGTCAGCCGCCCGAAGCATTCCATGATCGTGCAATCCTCCGCCTGTCGCCGTTCCACCCGAAAACCCCTCGTCGAACTTGCTGTATTATTTCCCGTCATCGCGCACCTCCCTGGCCGTCACCTTATTTGCAACCTCAGTTCCCAAAACCAATCTCAGCGCGCCATGCTTGTACTCCATTTCCGGCCCGTTGCCCAGCCCTGATGTACAATGCCACCGCGGTGGCGGAACGCGAGAGTAAGATCGGCTATCGGGGATGTCGGGAAGTAATCGGGTGCCCCATGGCTCGAGTTTGCACATGGGGATTTTGCAAAGCAACGCTACGCAGCAGGCCTACGCGAAGCATTTTTTCCAAAAGGCTAACTCCCAAGGACCGCCCAAAATGACCACCGACCAGCCTAATTTTTCGAAATCTATCCCGACCAGCGTCGCCCGCCGTCCTGCCGTCGTTATTCTCATGGCACTCTTTACTCTCACGCCGCTTTCACCTGGCGCCCAGGCTCAAGACACCAACGCACCAAAAACTCACGTCAATTCCCAGCGTCTGCAAAGCACGCTTGAGAAGTTGACCGAGTTCGGCCGCAATCCCGACGGCGGTGTCACCCGCATCGGCTATTCCGAAACCGACATGACTGCCCGCCAATACGTTATGCAACTTATGAAAAGCGCGGGACTCGACGTGCGTGTTGACGCCGCCGGAAATATCTTCGGCCATCGCTCCGGCACCGAAAAACTTCCCATATTGCTCTTCGGCTCGCACATCGATTCCGTGAAACATGGCGGCAACTTTGATGGAGATGTTGGCAGCATGGGCGGCATCGAAGTCCTCCGCGCCTTAAACGACGCGAAGGTCAACACCCGCCATCCACTGGAAGTCGTAATTTGGACCAACGAAGAAGGAAATCATTTTGGCCTCGGCACGCTGGGCTCGGGAGTCGCCGCCGGACTGCTCGGCCCAGAAATTCTGGAACGCAAGGACGAGCAGGGACTCACCGTCGCGGATTGGCTGCGCCGTTACGGACAGGATCCCTCCCATCTCGCCGACGCCCGCATCCCATCCGGCGCGCTTGCGGCCTTTCTCGAATTGCATATTGAGCAGGGCCCATTCCTCGACGAAAAGAAAGTTCCCATCGGCGTGGTGCAAGGCATCGTCGGCCTCAAACGCCGCACCTGCGTCGTCACCGGTTTCGCCAATCACGCCGGCACCACTCCGATGGATCGCCGCAGAGACGCCCTCGCTGCCGCCTCTAAAGATGTGCTCGCCGTGCGCGAGGTCGTCCGCGCCGAGCCCGGCCGCCAGGTCGGCACCGTCGGCTACATGAAAGTCGAGCCCGGAGCCATCAACGTCATTCCCGGCCGCGCTGAATTCCCCGTGGAGCTGCGCGATCTTGACGCCGCAAAAATCGATCACCTCTGGGAAGGCATCGCAGCAAAGTTCAAGCAGATTGACAAAGAAGAAAACGTCGACACCCGTTGCGAACTACTGGAAGAAAACGCTCCAGCTCGCTCCGACGCCGCGATTCAGGGCGCCATCCGCGAAGCCGCAAAACAGTTAAACCTGGCCACCATGGACCTGCCCAGCGCCGCAGTGCAGGATTCCCAACAGATCGCCAAAATCGCCCCCATGGGCATGATCTTCATCCCCAGCCGCGACGGCATCAGCCATTCGCCCAAAGAGTTCAGCTCCTGGCCAGACATCGCTAACGGCGCCGAAGTCTTGTACCGCACAGTCCTGCTCCTCGATGCCCGCCTGAACCGCAACTAGTGCGTTCAAGCCGTGTAGCAAAGCTGCGCGCAAAATCGTCGCACACCCGGCGCTCACTAAAAGCAAGAAACGCGCTACTCCCCGTCGGACTCTTTATCCGATGGCGACGTCCGCTGCAACTCTTCACTCAATCCTTCCAGCTGAAAATGCCAATCCAACTCCCGCACCTTCAGCGGGTTTTCGCGCCAGTCGGGCACCACTTTCACAAACAGCGCCAGATACATCTTCTTATCGAACAGCTTTTCCAGTTCCTTGCGCGCCTCTGTGCCGATTTTCTTGAGCATCTCGCCCTTATGTCCGATCAGAATCTTCTTCTGCGAGTCGCGCTCCACATTCATCGTCGCTTCAATGCGCAACAATTTCGGCAGCATTTCAAATTTCTCCACAATCACCGACAGCGCGTACGGTACCTCGTGGTACATCACCTGAATGGCCTTTTCGCGAATAATTTCCGCCGCCAGAAAACGTTCCGGCTGGTCGGTCACCTGGTCCTCCGGAAAATACGGCACCCCCTCCGGCAACTCGTGCAGAATGGCGTCCACCAATTCTTCGCAACCTGCACCCTTCAACGCGGATATCGGAACGATGGCCGCGAAATCAAAAGCCTTGTTGAACGCCTCAATCAAAGGCAGAAGCTTCGGCTTGGGCAAGCGGTCCACTTTGTTCAGCGCCAGAATCGTCTTCCCCTGAAAGCGCTCCGCCTTCTGCAGCAACATCGCGTCGGCGTGCGGATGCGCCAGGCTGGCGTCCACCATCAGCAGCAGCACATCGATGCCCTCCACCGCCGCCGCCACTTCGTGCATCATCTGCCGCCCCAGCGCAGAGTCCGCGTCGTGCAACCCCGGCGTATCAATAAAAATGATCTGTCCCTCCGGCTTGGTAACAATTCCCTGGATGCGATTTCGCGTGGTCTGCGGCTTAGAAGTCACGATTGCAATCTTCTGCCCTACCAGCCGATTCACCAGTGTGGACTTCCCCGCGTTCGGCCGCCCCACAATTGCCACGTACCCCGACTTGTATCCCGCAGGAATCGGGGTTACCTCCGAAGTTGGTTTCGAAGTTGCTTCTGGAGTTGGTTTCGAAGTTGCTTCTGGACGTCATGCTTCCGGCGTTACTGCCCGAGCTTCCGTAGCTTTTTTGTCAGTCATTAATTTTTAACGCTACTTTCAACCGTCCAAATTATAAAAAATACGTTGCCATCCCCGAAAAGCGTGAGCACTATCCCCAAAAAACATTGTCATCTACAGCGCCAAGGAGGGACCTGCTGTTGAATTTCTTAGAAAACTGCCACGCGCAGAGGAAACTATCGCTTTAACCCGCCCACGGGACTAGCCTGCGCCGCAACATCCTTCCGTATCCGCACCCGCAAAACTTTACGCTGGTTCGCCTCCAGCACCTCAAACTTGTGCCCCTCAAGATCAATCTTGTCGCCCGGAGCAGGCACCTTCCCCGACACGTGACTCAGCAATCCGGCAATAGTAGTCACGGCCGCATCTGACTTCTTCCCGAACTTCACGCCCAGCAATTCCTGCACATCATCAATGGACATGCTGCCGCGCATCACCAGCCCGCCATCCGTTTCCCGCACAACGTCAGCGGCCGGCTGCTTCGCGTCGTACCCGCTCTCGCCCACAATTTCTTCCACCAGGTCTTCCACGGTGGCAATTCCCGCTACCGACCCGTGCTCATCAATAACTACCGCGAGTGGCTGTCCCTTCTGCCGCATCTCCCGCAACAAATCCGAGCCCGCCTTGGTCTCCGGAATAAAAAGCACCGGCCGCGCCAGCTCCCGCACCTTGCGCTTGGGCAAATCCGCGTCCGCAATGTGCAGCAAATCCTGCGCATTCACCACTCCAAAAATATCGTCCAGCGATTTCTCAAACACCGGCATCTTCGAAAATTTCTTTTCCACAAACTTGGCGTGCAGCTCTTCCAGGGTGGACTCTGCCGCAACCGCTACGATATCCGGCCGGGGAGTCATCACCTCGCGCACCCGCTTGTCGCTGAATTCCACCACCTGCTCGATCAGATCGGCTTGCTCGGGCTCAATGATGCCTTCTTCTTCCGCCGCTTCCACCAGCGCTTCGATGCCTTCTTCTGTTCTCTCTTCCGCGGTTTTCTCGTTCTCTTTTTCCGAAATCCGCGCCAGCGATTCCGCGCCTTCCAGAAAAACGCGCGCCGGCCACACCAGCCACATGAACAATCGGATCGCCGGCATCAGTTTCAGCAGCCACCGACCGCTGGTGCGGTACAGCAGCATGTCCGGAATAAAATGCATGGCGATGACCACTTCCAGCGTAAGAAAAACGATGAACTGCAAAACCGATTCCCAGGCTTCGGGAACAAAGTGCACCACCCCGCGCGTCGTTTCCAGCACCAGGAACGCCAGCCAGAAGTGTCCCAGCAGCCGAAACGTGCGGCCCCCGCTGCGCCGGTTGATATGCAGCTTCGGTTCGATCTCGGTTTCGAATATTTCCAGATGTTCGTGTATGCGCCCGGTGGTCATGCGTCCGAGCTCGCGATAAATCAACGTCAGGTAGGAAAACACCGGCAGGCCAAAAGCCAGTGTCAGGATTCCCAGAATATATAGCCAGCTGAATGTCACGCCAGACCCAGCCGTTTTCGCAGCCGCCGTTCGGCGCGACTCATTTCCCCGCGATCCGTTTCATGGTCGTAACCCAGCAGATGCAGCAACCCGTGAAGCATCAGAATTTTCAATTCCATCGGTAAAGTTCGGCCATAAATCTTGGCATTTCGTTTCGCTACCGCGGGAGCAATGGCAATATCGCCCAGCGCTTCGCCACCCGCCAGCCCCAGCGGTACCCGCAGCCGCAATCTCGTGTGTCCAGGTTTTTGTGGCTCGGCAGGCGGCCGCGTTTTCTTACGCTGCACTGCCGGAAATGACAAAACGTCGGTGGGCCCGGCCTTTTTGCGAAACAACTCATTCATCCCGGCGATCTCCGCGTCGCTCACCAGACAAACCGTTACTTCCGCATCCCCCAGCCGTAATTCCTGCCGCAATTTCCGCAAAAATTTCCCCAACGCGCCCAGCGACAGGGCCACCGAACGTTGGCGATTTACAATCATAGTTACTTGCCGTCGTGTCCGCTCTCGTGCGGCATGTCTTCTTTCGTATCCAACGCCGGCGCCCCAGCCACTTCGCCCGCATTCTCTTTCGCGCGCTGGCCCTGCCCATTCACCGCATTCGAACCAGGCTTGCGCTGCCCGTACGTCGGATGCGCAACATCATACTCTTCGTAAGCGCGGATAATCTGCTGCACCAGGTTGTGCCGCACCACGTCTTTCTCGCCGAACTGAATCGTCCCGATCCCTTCAATCTTGCCGCAAACTTCCAGCGCCTCGATCAACCCCGACTTTTTCCCCGCCGGCAAATCAATCTGCGTAATGTCGCCGGTAATCACCGCTTTCGAATTGAATCCCAGCCTTGTCAGGAACATCTTCATCTGCTCGCTGGTGGTATTTTGCGCTTCATCCAGAATCACGAACGAATCATTCAGCGTGCGCCCGCGCATGAACGCCAGCGGCGCAACCTCAATGATCCCCTTCTCCAGAAACCTTTCCAGCTTGTCCGCGTCCAGCATGTCGTACAGCGCGTCATACAACGGCCGCATGTAGGGATCAATTTTCTGCTGCAGCGTCCCCGGCAAAAATCCCAGCCGCTCCCCCGCTTCCACTGCCGGCCGCGCCAGAATAATCCTGTTCACCTGCTTGGTCAGCAGCGCGCTTACCGCCATGGCCACGGCAATATAAGTCTTACCAGTCCCGCCCGGCCCGATGCCAAACATCATGTCGTGCTTCTCAATCTCCTCCATGTAGCGCCGCTGGCTGGCATTCTTCGGAGTGACCTGCTTTTTCCCAAAGGATCGCGCCCGCCCCGGCTCAAACATCGTCCGCGGCGACTCGTGCGGCACCTCCGTAGCCACGCGCATCAGTGATTTCACTTCCGCGCTCGTCAGCGTTCGCCCGTGGCGCGTCAGGTGGTTGTACTCCTCCACGATCTTGACCGCCTGGTCCACGCTGTCCTGCTCGCCTTCAATGGTCAGCCGCGTGTCATGCAGGTGCGTGCGCACGTGCAGCGCATCCTCCAGCAAACGCACGTTATCGTCGAGCGTCCCAAAAAACGGTTCAATTTGGCCGGATATATGTACGGTACGTCTCATCCAGTTGGCAGGTTTTCCAGTTACGGGCAGCGAATCGCCGATGGGTTCCTCCGGGCTTGCCTGACTGCGTCGCAGTCACTCGGAAAGAAGCTCTTTCCACCCTATCGTAGCCATCCGGCGTGGTCAAGTTGACGCCGCCTCGGCCATTTACCTATCGCTCGTCAGCGCAGCCCGCAGCGCGATTCGGTGTCCAATCCGTCACTCAACTTTAGTACTGAGAAATTATGACCTGCTTCCTATGGCCGCCGACACTGCCCGCCGCCAAAATGCTGCTGTCGAACGAAAAACTCTACATGGGTTGGGGAAAGATTCTGAGGGCACGCAAATGAACAGCAAATTCAAATATCTGGTAGCACTCGCGGGACTCGCACTCGCGCAGACCGCTCCAGCACAGCAGATCAGCAAGCCGCTATCTTCGTTGGCCGGCAATTCCGCCACCGGGCACATTCTCTGCCGCGGCGGCTCCAACGTTCCGATGACCGCCGACGCCGAGCAGTCCTTACCGCTTCGGGTCGTCGCGCATCTGGATTGCGGCCAGGAAGTCTCCCTGCTGTCCAACAGCGAAAGCTACACCGTCAACGTGCATACCGCCGACGGCAAGACCGGCTTCGTGGCCTGGATGAATGTGGCCAAAGGCGCGCCTATAGTAGCCAGGAAATCTGTGCTGCAAAGCGCTGCGGTTCACAATGGAATCTCCACTTGGGTTGCCGGCACGCCCGGCTCGGAACGATTCTACAGCGAAGGCTTGATGGTCGAGTCTCTCACCGTGGACGGCGTTACCGTGCAAGTTTCACTGCAGGACACCGGATGGAAGCTGCTCGCCAACGTGGCCGTAAACAATGGCAGCCTCGGAGCCGTCCACCTCGTGCCTGCACGCATGTCTCTTGAAGATCTCAATGGCGAGAAGTCGCTGCGCTACCAGGAACCGAAAAAATTGCGCGGCGCCGTCAACCATCAAATCCTTTGGACCACCGCCAACGCTTCGCCCAGCGACGCCGGCTACCTTGCAACCTCCTACGCCGGCTCCAACTCTTCGCAGACCAGCACGCAGAATTATCTGGCCGAACATCAAGCCACGGTCCAGCTAGTCAGCGAACACCGCGAGACCTTCAATCCGCATTCCCAGATGAGCAACGTCGCCCTCCGCGAAACCGCGGTCCTGCCGAACCAGAAAGTTTCCGGCTCCAGCTGGTTCCAGCGCGACGGCAAGCGTCAGGACATGGTTCTGCGTGTCCCCGTAGATGGCGTCACCTATGAATTCCCCCTGTCCTTCAACCACGAAAAGCAAAACTAAAAACTCCAAAAGCAACCCAGGTTTGCCCAGCCCCAGGCCCGCTGCTCACCCCGCAGCGGGCTCGTTGTTTCGCACGGGGTGCCGCAGGCTACATTTGTAAGCTGGGTCCGGTGCATTCCGGGCGGTGCCCCAGGCTCGGTTTATAGCGTGGGCCCGGCGGGTCGCACGAATACAACCGCGGTTTGACTCCCGCCACCTTGGCAACCGATTTCCACCGTTCAATTCCTATCGCAGCTTACCTCCGTTTAGTGTTCAGTCATGTTTAATGATAGAATTTTGTCGGAAATAAAAAGGAGCAATAAATGGCGGGTCAAGGCACCAAAATAAAGAAGAAGAAAAAATCAGTCTTAAAACGCGCCGCGCAATCGATCGAGCGCGCCGAAGTAAACCGCGCCAATCGCACGCGGGTTCGCACCCTGATGAAGCGCCTCCGTACCGCGGTCACCGCTGGCGACGCCATCGCCGCCGGTAATTTGCTGCAACCCACGCTAAGCGCCATCGACCGCGCCATCACCAAGGGCGTGCTCCACGAAAACACCGGCAATCGCTACAAGTCGCGCCTGGCCCTGGCCCACAACGGCCTGAAAGCCCGCGCCGCCAAGTAATTCAACCGGCAGCTTAACTTTCATAAATCAGTTTTCACTTGAATCGACTTTGCGTGCCCCACAGGCTGACTTCGCGTGTGGGGTTTTTTCTTATCGTTAAGGCAAGATCTCCCCGTTCAGCAACCGCGGGCCTCAACCTTAGTTTTAGTTTGTTGTGTGAGATTCTTCGAGCGGCCAACGCCCTCAGGTGCCGCACCCCACGTTTCAAAAGGTGCGGTCTTGGAATTTCCCCGCAGAAGTCCCACCTCTACTTCCCAACCGCCGCCGTTTCCCCGCCCGCCAACTCCACCACCAAAAACTCCATCACCGTCCGCGCATCCTTACTGCTCTTCAACCGGTCATCCGCCCGCTCCAGCGCCCGCAATCCCGCCAGCAGCCGCGGCTTCGAAACATTCCTCGCCGCTCGCATCAAAGTCTCGGCATCATCCGGCCGCACCCCCAAAGTACGCGCCGCCTGCCAGCCGTTCATGGCCCCGCGAATCTCGCTGGCCTCAATCAGTTTTCGGTAGCGAAACGTAATGGCCCCCAGCATCATCACCGGCTCATCCCCGTCACGCAGCAACCGCTCCAGAAATTCCATCGATTGCGCAGTCTTCCGCGCCGCCATCAAATCCGCCAACTCCCACACCGTGGTAGTTTTTTCCGATGCCACCATGGCGTTCACGTCTTCCCGCGTAATCTTTTTTCGCTCTCCCAGATAATCGCGAAGCTTTTCGATCTCCGTCTTCAGTCGCATCAGGTCCGCGGACACCCGCTCCGACAAATCCTCCGCCGCCCCGCGCTCAAACTCCAATCCCACCGTTTTCGCAAAATCGCCGGCCATCATCACGGCAGCGGTCAGCCGCGTCTCTGGCCGGTCGCCTAACCCGACTTCTACCACCAGCGCTTTCTGCAGCACCTTCGCCAATTTCATCCGCTCGTCCAGCCGGGTGGCTTCCATCACCAGCACCGTGAAGGGCGCCGGATCGCCGAGATACGCGTCCAGTTGCGCTACGGTTTCCTCGCGACTTTTCTCCGGAAACTTTTCGATGGCCTCCGCGTCTTCCAAAAAAACCACTTGCTGCGGCGATAACATCGGCAAGCTTTGCGCCTGGTTCAACGCTCGATCGGTTTCCCCGCGCTGCGCCGAGTAGCGGCAAAGCGCCCAGGTCCGCGAAGCCTCCGGCACAAATCTCTCAATCAGCCGCGCGCGGCAGGCGTCCCGCAGATAGGGTTCTTCTCCCAGTAATAAAATTGCCGGGATCACTTTCCCTTTCTCCAGCCTGCTTAACAATTCCTGGGTTGAAACTCGCGCCATGCTGAAATGCTCCCTCAATAATTTTCGACTACCGCCGCCACCAGCCGCGTCGCGAAATCCTGCGCCACGCGATCCAAGGCTGGATCCTGCTCCTCAAAAAAACTCCGCACATCTGTGGAGATTTCGTATTCGTTGCGGAAAAGAAAATCTGCATTGTGATACAGCACTTTGGATGTCGCGGAGTCCGTCAGCGTGACTTCGCATTTCACCGTGACCAGCATGGTCGTGGCCCGGCCCGTCTGCGTGTCAAACAATAGCGGAGCGGCGTCCAGGCTCAACACTTTGCCGCGCAATACCGCGTCACCTTCCGCGGCGTTCGAAACAATCTTATATTGCGTCCTCGCCAGAAATTCATGGATGGTCGCCGCCGTCAATTTCTGTTCGATGCGGTAGCCGCTGGTTTTATTCTCCAGCGCCACCACCGCAATCACATGAATATTCTTCGGCAGCGCATTGTTGTGCCCCGCCATGTGATAACCGCACCCGGCCCCGTCAAGGAAGATCATTAACAACAGCGCCGCTGCAAGCCACCGGCTCGTCCGCATTACAAAAGCATCTCCGCCAGTTTCACCGCGTTTGCTGCCGGCAATCGAATATTATCTGCCGCGCCCCACAACCACCAAGTCTCCGGATTCGACGCATCCTGCTCAGGCATCGCCAGGTGAATGGATTTCTCACCCGCCACGCTCACGTTGCTGGGTCCATCCCCAGCTTCCGCGGGCATGGAAAATCCCGCGTCCGCGCAGGCTTGCGCCAGGCTCTCGCTGTCCCTACCCGAATCAAAAACTCCGGTCGCCGAAAAAGCCGAACCATAAAATACCGGCGCGTGCACCACTTGCATACTGGGCATCGCCGATTTGCCGTTTACGCAAGCGCGAGTCTCGGCCCGCACGCGGTCACGAATGGAGTTCAATTTGTGCGAGCTGCCCGGACCGAACCGATCCAGCATATTGAAGGCCACCTGCGTGTCGAACACCGGCTGCCCCACGCCTTGAAACGACAGCAACTGTCCCGTCTGGCTTTCCAGCTCTTCAATACCCGCGCGCCCGGCTTCTGACACCGGCTCAAATCCGACGAACATAATTCTTCGCAACCCGACGCGCGATAAAGCCAGCGCTAATCCCGCGCCTGCGGTCGCCATCACCGAAGGCACCGCGAAAACTTTTGCCTTGACGTCGAATTCCCGCCCCCGTAGCCAGTCCAGTTTCGGAAACCACGCTACCGTTCCTTCACGCTCGGCCACCGCGCCCGACAAATCGATTATTTTTGCGCCAGTGCGCAACGCGGCCTCCAGATTCGTCAGCGTAAATTCACCCGATCCGGCAAAAAAAATACAACCCGCGCCGATCGAAACTTCCCTCTTCCACCGGCCGAATCACCGCCGGCTCCCCGCCAACTTCGGTAAGGGTGCCAGCCACCACCGGCTCATCTACCAGAGAAAAATCTTCCCCCGCAAACCGGCTTTCACCCAGCAATGTCCGCAACTCCGTCCCCAGCAGAGACGACGCGCCTGCTATTACCAGCCGATGTGATTTGCGATCGAGAGAAGTCATTGGTCAGGCTGGCCGCGAAACCATTCGATGCCGTACAAATCGCACCGCGTGCAACACCAGGCCCACCGCGGCGTAAGTGCACGCCACCAGAATCAGCACGTACTCGGAATATAGCCACACCAGCGCCACCGTCAGACACAACAGCACTATCGCCAGTGACGGCTGTTTTCGCGTCCACGGAATGTCTTTGAAGCTGTAATACCGCACTGTGCTGGTCATCAGCGCGCCCAGGCAAGCCGCCAACAGAAACCATCCCACCGACCATCGCCAGTCGTGCAATGGATTTTTGAATCCATGTACCAGCGACGCCAGGACTGCCGCCGCCGCCGGCGTGGGCATGCCCACAAAATATTTCGAACTGCCGGGCGCCATGCCCTGCACATTAAATCGCGCCAGCCGCCACGCGCAGCAAACCAGAAATGCCAGGCAGCACACCCAGCCAAATTCGCCGAGCTGCCGGATCGAAGTGCCGGTCAAATCCGGCAAACTCCGCACCCCCCAGGCATACGCCATCACCGCCGGCGCAATCCCGAAGCTGCAAACATCCGCCAGCGAATCCAGTTGCACGCCGAATTCCGTGTTTGTCCCGGTCATGCGCGCCACACGCCCGTCCATGGAGTCGAACAAAATTGCCAGGCCGATCGCTTTCGCCGCGCGATCGAAACTGTCCGCCCCGCCAATCAGCGACGCCACCACCGCGTAATACCCGCACAAAAGATTTGCCACCGTAAATAAACTGGGCAGCAAAAAAATTCCGCGCCGCAGCCGCGGATTGGTGAACCGCCGCTTCCGGAACGGCATCTGTTGTTGTTGAGCTTGTTCGTCGAGCATCAGGAAGGTCTTCCAGCCGCCACCGGATTTACGTCCTGCGCAGCATTGCCTGCACCTGGGTCCAGAAATTTTCGCGCTGGCCAGTTGGCGAGAACGGAAGACCCTCCTTTGACGTTCTGCCCCACTTTCACCACGATCTCCGCCTCGCGCGGCACCCACAGGTCCACGCGCGAACCAAATCTCACCAGTCCGATGCGCTCGCCACGTTCCACTATATCTCCGGCCTTCTTCCAGCTCACCACCCGCCGCGCAATCAATCCCGCAATCTGCTTGAAGACCAGTTCACCCGCGTCCGTCGCTAAGCGTGAAAATGTTTTGTTCGTTTTCCGCCGACGCACTCGCCCGCATCGCCGCGCGAAATCTCCCGGGGCGATATTCCATCTTCACAATACGTCCGGCCGCCGGAGCGCGGTTCACGTGTACGTTCCACACCGCCAAAAATATGCTGACACGCTTACCGGGCTTCCCGTCGTGCTCCTCATCCTGCACCACTACCACGCGGCCGTCCCCGGGCGAAACTATCGCCCCGGGATCGCCAGGAATCACGCGATCGGGATTGCGAAAGAACGAGAAGACAAATAGCGCCAGAAAGATAAGCACGCCTGCCGCAATGTTCCAGCGCAAAAATAATGCCGCACCCCCGACCAGGAGGAGCGGCAACCCGAAATAATATGCTTCTTTAACCATGCTTCGGAGTAGACCTCCGCCGCCTACGCGCCGCATGGCCATTCTACGACAGTTTTCCGAGCTAATTTTCCAAATCAGCGCTACGGAGTATGTTCCTCGTGTGGCCCGCGTAGGCGAGCGGCCAGCAATTCCATTTCGTCTTTCACGTGTAGCTTTAATTTCTTGAGTCTTATTTCTTCGAGGAGGTCTTCGGCACTGAGGTAGTTGGAGGTGGAAATTCTACTTAATTCGGTTTGATATTTCAGGTGCTGTTCTGCCAGACGCTGATACTCGGCGTCTGTCTCGAGCAGTATGTCCCGAGGGCTACGCGCTGCGCTTGCCATGCGTCCTCCTCAATACTACGTTTCCGGATTTGTGTGAACACTACATGAACGAAAGATAGCACTCTGCTTGCGCACGTCAATAGGGAACCTCTGGCACTTTAGTTCTAGTAGCCTGTGAGTTTTTTCTCCATCACTACCGCGTTCTCTGTAGGGTTGCTGTAGTAGTTCGCGCGCCGTCCCGACTTTATGAACCCGTGGCGGGCATAAAAAGAAATCGCCCCGCGATTTGATTCCCGCACTTCCAGATAAAATCCCTCGACATTGCGGGTCCGCGCTTCATTCAGCGCCTCCTCAAGTAACTGGCTTCCTATGCCTTTACGGCGCCAGGACGGCGAAACAGCCATATTAAGAATCTCGCCCTCGCTCCCCACCAGTCTGCTCACAATAAACCCACAAATTTCGTCTACCGCTTCGGCTACCAGAATGGTCTGGCCAGCGTCAGCCGCTTCCTCGTAGCTCACCGCGGACCACTGCGCCGCCTGTGGCGCGAGTTTGCCCAGCGCGGAAACTGCCGGGGCGTCAGTAGAAGTGTATTTACGGATTGAGGCGGGTCCTGAGGGCAAAATATCGGGTTCGTGACTCATTACGAAGATTTCGCAGCCACTTCCACGTACGACCGTCGAACGTAATTGGCATCCAGCGAAAGGGCGTCGTGCAGCTCGCCTTTTGACGCTTTCTGTATGCCCACCTTTCCAATCAAGGGCGCAAGCGCTGGCGCAACTTCCAAGATTCGATCGCCTCCAGCAACCCTTTCCTGCCAGGCTCCTATCGATCCCATGACGAATGGATCTGTACACACCCACTGCACTTCGCGTGCCCCAACCTCCTCAACCCGCCCAAGGAAGTCCGAGGCGCTGGCTACTGCCTCATCGCCAACCAGCACCAAATCCGGTCCGACGCGCTTATAAAGCGCCCCGAACAACTGCCCCCGCTGCGCGTCTATGGAAGCCGCAATAAATGGAGCGTCCGAACTTGCCTGCGCCTGCCAAAACCTCCAGCCGCGACATCGCCGCGACCGGCTTCCCGAATACCTCACTCCACGCTTTCACGGTGGTCAGCCCCACTCGTACTCCCGTGAACGAACCCGGCCCCGTAGCGACGGCGAACAGATCCACATCCTCCAAGCTCACATCCGCCGCTTTCAGCAGCCCGTCCACGACCGGGAGTAGCCACGACGAATATTCCGCGGTTGCCGGGTGGGACGTAATTCCCACTACGGTGCCCGCACGGAGCAGTGCGACACTTCCCTTCGCGTCGCACGTATCTATCGCCAGTACAAGCATATACGGTGATTCTATTCTACACTCAGCCGCCATCTGCCAGCACCGAGACTCATGCATTCGAACGCGCCAGCCATTCGAACCCGAAGTTCGAGCCGGCCCGCAACGCACAGCAATCAAAGTGCCAAATTGCCAATTGATTTTCGCTAACTGCCTCATTCCACTGGATATACCTTGACTCTTCCGACACAATCCCGTACAGTCATTCCTGTACCTCGGAGGGGGCAACCGCATCCATGGAATACAAAATCGGCGACAAGGTCGTTTACCCAAACCACGGCGTTGGAATTGTCGAGCAAATCAGTTACGGCGTTTTGAATGGCAGGACTGAGCGGTACTTCATGATTCGAATCGTCTCCAGTGGATTGCGCGTTATGGTTCCGCAGTCAAACGCCATGACCGTCGGTCTTCGATCCGTGATTCGTTCCACGGACTCGATGAAAGTGCTGGGCTTCCTCGAAAAAGGCAAACTCAATTCTCATCACGATTGGAAACACCGCTTCAAGGAAAATTCCGAGCGCATGCGCACCGGCGCATTGCTCGAAGTCGCCGTCGTACTCAAGAGCCTGGTTTCCCTCAGTTGCAGCAAGCCCCTCTCCTTCCGCGAAAAGAAAATGTTAGAGCGCGCCAAGTATCTGCTGGTCAGTGAAATGGCCACCGCGCGCAACACTTCTGCGGAAAGCGCCGAAGCCATCGTCGTCAAGTCGCTGGCCAAAGCCAAACTGCAGTTTCCAGTGCTAACCGAAAAATTCGATTAGCGCTTTTTAATTTCCGGATCTTTTAAGCGGGCGGCGAAGTTGCCGCCCGCTTTTTTTTCTTCCCGTGAAATTACTTCGCGGACTTTTTCTTTGTACGCAATTCTTTGCCGATTTTTCTCTTCCCGTGACCACCGCCACCCGGCGTCTCGATACGCAAGATGTCACCCTTATCGGCGTGGAATGCGATCTTGCCTGGCAGAGGTTGTGCTCTCCCTTTGCGAATCAATGCATTCTTGCCGCGCTTCCCTTGCGCGCCTCCAGCCAGGCCGTATGGTCCGAACTCACGGCGGTCGCTCAAAATCCCAACCTGCATCGGCGTCAGCAATTCGATTTCGCGAATAATTCCGTCGCCGCCGCGGAATTCTCCGGAGCCACCAGAGTTTTTGCGAATGGAATAGCTGCGCACCCGCACTGGGTAAGTTTGCTCAAACACCTCGATGGGTGTATTCCACGAATTGGTCATGTGGCTATGGGTGGCGGAAATGCCATCGAAACCGGGACGGGCGCCCATGCCTCCCGCGATCGTCTCGTAATATGCGAACGGTAATTTGGTTTTGGGATCGCGGCCGCCCAGCGTCAGATTGTTCATCGTTCCCTGACTGGCTGCCGGGATTCGCGCAGGCGCCGCTTTGGCTAACGCCCGGAACAAAGTGTCCACCATGCGCTGTGAAGTTTCCACGTTTCCACCGGCCACTGCGGCTGGCGGTTCGGCATTCACAATGGTGCCGCGCGGCGCGATGACGCGGATGGGACGGATCAAGCCTGAAGTGGCTGGAACATCGTCGGAAAGCAGGCAGCGGAAAACATAGTAGGCCGCGGAGATGGCGATGGCTTCGACGGCGTTCACATTCCCTGCGCACTGCGGAGCGGAGCCCGAGAAATCCACTTCGGCGGAATCGCGATTTATTTTTATGCGTACGCGAATTCTTAGCGGACCTTCACCGATGCCGTCGCCATCGAGAAAATCTTCCGCGCTGTAAACGCCGGGCTTCAGTGTGCGAAGCGCGGCCTTCATCATAGTCTCGGAATATTCCAGAAGGAATTTGCCATAGGTGCGAACTTCCTCCTCGCCATATTTTTTCGCGACTTCCACCAGGCGCGCGTGGCCGGTGCGGCAGGCTGCAACTTGCGCGGCCAGGTCGCCTTCCCGCTCAGCAGGCGTGCGCACGTTTGCCAGAATCATGGCCAGCACATCGCGATTGATTTCACCGCGTCGAAACAAATGAACAGCAGGTATGCGCAAACCCTCGGCAAATATTTCACGCGCTGGTCCCATCGAACCAGCCAGCGCTCCGCCGATGTCCGCGTGATGCGCACGATTGGCGATGTAGAAGGCCGGCGCTTTTTTGCTGCGCAGAAATACCGGCATCACCATGGTCAGGTCCGGCAGATGCGTGCCGCCCGCGAAAGGATCGTTGAGGACGGCGATGTCGCCTGGTTCCAGTGTCAACGCCGCGCGCGCGGCGGCCACCGATGCCGGCATGGAGCCGAGATGCACGGGCATGTGGTCGCCCATGGCCAGCACATCCCCGTTGGCGTCGTACACCGCGCAGGAATAATCGCGGCGTTCTTTTATGTTCGGGGAGTACGCCGAACGCCGCAGTGCCGCGCCCATTTCTTCCGCGATGGAATGAAAAATATTCTTGAATATTTCCAGTTTCGTCGAATCCCGTTTTGCCGCGGCGCGCATATCAGTTTTTCCGCCCACTTCCGCGCCGCGTCATTAGCAGTTGACCGTACTCATCCACACGGGCTTGCCACTGCGGTGGGATCAAGGTAGTCGCGCTGTATTCCAGAACGATCTGTCGGGCCCGAGAAATTGTCGCCGGCACATAAGTCATCGCGCTGGTACACACTGGCTTGCTGCCAACGTCCGTCGAACACCAGCGAAACTTTTTGTGCCGGAATCTGGCGCGAGCCGGAACGTCTGGCGATTTTCGCGGAAGGCAACTTTTCCGTAATTCCCGTAGCGCGGCAGCGCACGTTCACGATTTCAACTTTTGCGGTCCTGTTGTGGTAGCCGTAGCGTTGCTGATGCGCCTGGTGAAAAGACTCCACAATATCTTTTGCTGCCGTAACGTTCAGTTCGTACGCTTGCCCGAGGTATCGCATATCCAGGCTGAACCGAAATCGCATGGTCTCTTCATCAAAACCTTCCGCGCGCAGAGTGCGCGCGGCTTCGCGCGCCAATAAGTCGACCATTTTTTTTAGTTGACCTGGGTCTGCTGCAACCACTTCCGCGGGCAGCAAAATCGTGCGCGAGAGTTCTTTCACCACGTCGGCGCGAAGAATTCCCAGCGCGGACAGTCCGCCGGGGAAAACCGGAATGACCACGCTGTGCATTTCGAGCGCCGCAGCGAGGTCGCAAGCGTGCAGGCCGCCGGCGCCTCCGAAAGCCACGAGCGAGTAATCGCGCGGATCATGGCCGCGCTCGATGGAGATGACCCGAATGGCTTTTTCCATCACGGCATTCGCAATGGAGATGATGCCGTGGGCAAACGCCTCCACGGTGCGAAAAGCATTGCCAGAACTTTTTATGACTTCACCCATGATCGCGTGAGCGCGCGGGAGATCGAGAGAAAAAGAACCGCCGAGGAGTCCGGCGTTTCCCAGATGGCCAAGCACCGCGTGGGCATCGGTGACGGTAGGTTTTGTTCCACGGCCGTAGCAGATCGGTCCGGGATCGGCGCCGGCGCTTTCAGGGCCGACGCGGAGCGCGCCGCCGGCATCGAAACGCGCCATGGATCCTCCGCCAGCGCCGACAGTGTGAATTTCGAGCATGGGCACGGCGACGGGAAATCCGGCGACCATGGCTTCGCTGGTGGTGCGCAAATCTTCAGTGAGTAGCGCAACGTCGGTAGATGTTCCGCCCATATCGAAGCTGATGCACTTTTCGAGCCCAGCAAGTTTTGCGGCATGGGCCGCACCGATCACTCCCCCGGCCGGGCCGGACAGAATCGTGCGCACTGGTTCTCGCGCGGCTTGCTCCGCCGAAATAATTCCGCCGTTGGATTGCATGATGCGCACTCGAGGGGGCGAGTCCTTCCCTTTTTTCTTGCGGCTTCTTGAAGAAAGCTGAGCTGAAGTGCGAGTGGCGACCTCGCGCAAATATCCGCTCATGACCGGCGCCAGGTACGCGTTGATTACCACGGTGGAGGTGCGCTCGTACTCGCGGAACTCCGGCAGAATTTCGTGAGAGACGGACACCTCGAAGCCAGCGGCTCGAAGTGCTGTCGCGATTTGTTTTTCGTGTTTTGTGTTGCGAAAAGAAAATAGAAAACACAACGCGACAGAATCTGGATTCAGTTTCGTGAGGGCGCGGGTGATGCGTCCGATTTCTTTCGCATCGAGAGCCACCACGGTTTTGCCGTCCGCCGAGAGTCTCTCCTTTACGCCGAGACGAAGAGCTGCGGGAACCAGGGGCGCGCATTTCTGGGCAAAGAGATCGTACAGACGCGGGCGCGCTTGCCTGCCGATTTCAAGGACATCTTCAAAACCCGCGGTGGTGACCAGTGCAACTTTTCCTCCCCGTTTTTGGAGTAACGCGTTTGTTCCAACCGTAGTGCCGCAGACGAGGTCGAGGCCGGTGGATTGATGGCGTGATTGCGCGAGGGCGCGCTGGACAGCGTCGGCGATGGCTTCTGCCGGTGCGCCGGGACGCGACGCTACTTTGATGATGTGGAGTTTATTTTCGTGGACGAAGAGGCAGTCGGTAAAGGTGCCTCCGCTGTCTATGGCGATGCGCATGCGTGGTGATTTTACATGAGTGCGGGTGAGCCGGCGCCGCGCCGCTTAAAGACAGTGGTGTCGTGCGACTGGCGACGGCGGGGCAGGAAATGTTCAGTGCTGGCATCGGCTGCTCGCCGGCACAAATGTCGACGTGTCGACATTTGCGCAATTTGTCGGAGCGTCCGGGTCGGTCGTCGACTTCTGTTTTCACGTGAAACAAGGCTGTGGAAATCTTCTAAGCCAATTACGGCCTGGGAGTTAGGAGCAACATGCAAGACATTTGCATTCGAATGGACGTCGCTTTTGCGTGCATTCGAATTGGCTGCCCATTCGAATGGACTGGATTAAGACGATTGGAGTCGTGAATTCAACTCAACGCCAAGGCTGGATCGGGTTCAAGCGACGCACCAGCGAAAAGGCCGGCACGGAAGCGCGGGTGTGCGGCGGCGGCGATCATGGCGGCATTGTCGGTGGAGAGCGGGCGGCTGGGGAAAAGCACCGCGAGACCTGCTGATGCGGCGCGAGTTTCAAACGCGGAGCGCAGGGCGCTGTTCGCGGCCACGCCCCCGGAGACGAGAATGGATTCGGCGGAAACGGTTTGCGCAGCGGCCAGAGTTCGGTCCACCAGGGTGCGGACGACATTGTTCTGAAATTCGCGTATCAACGCCAGCGTCTGCGGATTGCAGAGTGGCAGCAGGTTTTCGTATTTGTTGTGGCCGGCCGCCAGCGCCGCTTCGCGAGCGCCGATTTCTTCGGCATATTCAGGATGCTCGCGCAGATGATAAAGCACAGCAGTTTTCAGTCCGCTGAAACTGAAGTCCAACGGGTTGCCGCGCGTTTTGGTGAGACCGAATTTGACGGGAGGCGGCACCCCGTTGGCGGCGGCAGCCAAGCGGTCGAGAATCGGTCCGCCGGGATATCCGAGCGCCAGGAGCTTGGCGACTTTGTCGTAGGCTTCACCGGCGGCGTCGTCACGCGTCTGGCCGATTTTGCGATAGCTCAATAGTCCCGGCGAGGAATTATTGTTCTCAGTGATTTGGTAGAGGACGGTGTGACCGCCGGAAACGATCAGACAAATCGCGGGAAACTTGGCCTGGCGATGCTGTGCGGCGGGCTTCCAGAAAAACGGCGTGGACGTGGCCTTCCAGATGATTGATGGGGATGAGCGGTTTGTGCAGCGCGGCGGCTAGAGTTTTACCGTAGGTGATGCCGACGAGGAGTGCGCCGACGAGGCCGGGGCCCTGGGTGACGGCGATGGCGTCAAGGTCGTGCAGTTGCAATTTCGCCTGGGACAGTGCTTCGCGGACGACAGGCACGATTTGGCGAAGGTGTTCTCGGGAGGCCAGCTCCGGGACGATGCCGCCGTATTTCTGATGGATGTCAATTTGCGAGGCGACGACGTTGGAGAGGATGTCGAGGTTGTCGTCCACGACGGCTGCGGCGGTTTCGTCGCAGGAAGATTCGATGCCGAGGATTTTTACAGGCATGATGACTGAATCCATTGTTCTACAGTGAGGGTTGGATTGACAAATCGTGCGGGCGGCGGATAGTGTCGGGAGCTGTGATTTTTTTAGCTGATGTTTTTAGTGACCGATGGCATGGTTTTTGATGCGGATTATATGGCGAAAGTTGGAGTTGTGCCTTCGAGTGAGCGAGACTACGGGTGAACATGACTGAGAATTCTCCGACGAAACATCAAAAGGTGCGGAAGGCGGTGTTGCCGGCTGCGGGACTGGGGACTCGTTTTTTGCCGGCGACGAAAGCGCAACCGAAAGAAATGCTGACGGTGGTGGACAAGCCGCAGATTCAGTATGTGGTGGAAGAATGCGTGGCCTCGGGGATCGAGCACATCATTATTGTGACGGGGCGCGGAAAGAGTTCCATTGAGGATCACTTTGACGCTTCACCACTGCTGGAGAAGTTTCTTGGAGATAAAGGCAAACAGGATCAGGTGGACCTGGTGCGCAGCATCAGTGACATGGTGCAGATCAGCTACACGCGGCAGAAAGAGCCGCTGGGATTGGGACATGCTGTGCTGGTGGCGCGGGATCTGGTGGGCGACGAGCCGTTCGCGGTTCTGTTGGGGGATGTGCTGATTCCGGGTAAGAATCCGGCGACGAAGCAGTTGGTGGATGTTTACGAGTCCACGGGAGTCGGGGCGATCGCGGTGGAAGAAGTGCCAAAGAATAAAACGCACCTTTACGGAATTGTGGCGGGCGAGGCCGCGCCGGAGGGGCGCTTTGGTGCGCGACTGCTGCGGATCAAGGACCTGGTGGAGAAGCCGAAGCCGGAAAATGCGCCTTCCAACCTGGCGGTGACGGGGCGATATGTTTTGCCGCCGGAGATTTTTGATTGCCTGGCGCGGACCAAGCCGGGGGCTGGTGGCGAGATTCAGCTTACCGATGGCTTGCGGATTTTGGCGGAGGAGCAGGGTTTGTGGGCGTACATCTATGAGGGAATTTCTTATGACGCCGGGGACAAACTGGGATTTTTGATTGCGACCGTGGAGTTGGCTTTGCAGAATGAGGAATTAGGGGCGGGGTTTCGGGAATATTTGAAGGGGTTGAAGCTGTAAGTTTTTCGCGTAGACGAGAGGAAGACCACGAAGCAACTAGTCGGCTGTGCTCGGCGGTTTAGCGTGTCTAGTCTCACCTTAGGTGAACGCATAAAAACACATCAAAAGACGAAGAGAGATTTCCTCGACTGCGCGGCGCGACTCGTTCGCGGGTCGAACGAGGAGGAAGAGGCCGCGCCGCTCCGCTCGGAATGACAGCTTTTCTTTTTGCTCCAAATCATCCGGAATGGGTCGTTAGTTTTTCTTGGAGGTCTTTTTTTCTTTGGAGTCTTTGCTGGACGAAGAATCTTTGGAGCTTGAGTCTTTCGAGGAAGAGTTCTTGGACTCGCTGGAGCTGGAGTCTTTGCCGGAATCTTTCGAACTTGAATCCCTGGAGCCGGAGTCTTTGGAGCTGGAGTCTTTTGAGTCTTTGGAATCGTGGGCGCTGCTTTCGGATTTGGCGGATTCGCCGGCCGGGGTTTTTGCGGCGTAGTCGTTTACGTACCAGCCGGAGCCTTTGAATTTGATGGCTGGGGCGGTGATTACCGATTCTACTTTGCCGCCGCAGTGCGGGCATTTTTTCAGATGCGGGCCGGCGACCGGCTCGATTTTGTCGGTGTGGCGCGCGCACTTCAGGCAAGCGTACTCGTACAACGGCACTGAGGGTCTCCTCGCTGTAGATTGAAAAATGATTATAACATGCGCGGCCACTGGGCTTGCGATGCGCGTGTTAGACTTGCAGCCATGAGCGGCAAAAAAGTGGTGCGCTTTTCGCGAGCCAGCGAAGAGCCTTCCCCGGAAGTGGAAAATCTGGAAAAGAGCGGCGCGAAAGTGAGCTCGGGCGGCTGCCTGTACCTGGTGGGCACACCCATCGGGAATCTCGAAGACATGACGCTACGGGGACTGCGGATTTTGAAGGAAGTGGATCAGATTGCCTGCGAAGATACCCGGCACACCTCGAAATTGCTGAATCACTACCAGATTGAAAAACCACTGATCAGCTATCACGAACACAACGAGATGACGCGCGCCGCGGAACTAGTGGTGGCGCTGGAGCAGGGCGCGAAAATTGCGCTGGTTTCGGATGCGGGGATGCCGCTGGTTTCCGATCCGGGGCACCGGCTGGTGGCGATGTGTTTGCGGCATCACGTTCAGGTAGTGCCGATTCCGGGACCTTCGGCGTTGCTGGCATCGTTGTCGGCGTCCGGATTGCCGAATGAGGAATTTTTGTTTGTGGGATTTTTGCCTTCGCGCAGCGGGGAGCGGCGGCGGGCGCTGGAGCGGCTGCGGATTGAGAATCGCACGATCATTTTTTATGAGGCTCCGCACCGGGTGGCGGAGTGTGTAGCGGACGCGCGGGAAATTCTGGGGGACCGGCAGGCTTGCCTGGCGCGCGAGGTGACCAAACTGCATGAAGAGTTTCGGCGCGGGAAATTGTCGGAGTTGATGGCTTCGCTGGAAGAGCGTCCGGCGCGTGGGGAGATTACTTTGTTGATCGGGCCGGAGGATGCGGAGGCGGCGCGGACGAATGTGGATTCGACGCAGAGTTTGTCGGAGCGAGTGGATGAGTTGATACGGCAGGCGAAGCTGGATCGGAAAGATGCGCTGAAATTGGCGGCGAAGGAACGAGGGTTGACGCGAAGGGCGGCTTACGGGCAGTTGTTGGAGGCGTTGGGGAAGACTGAGGTGGAGTGAAGTTGGGGTGCGCGGTAAAAGAGTGCAAGGTGCTTGGCTTGCGCGATCGATCGAAGAGGGATTCCTCGACTGACCGGCGCGACTCGTTCGCGGAGCGAACGAGAGAGAAAAATCGCGCCGCTCCGCTCGGAATGACAGGTCCGGGTGGTTCGAAAGGATTTAGCCAAGATCAAATGAGAGCAATCGATGCCTGAAATTACTCGAGGGTGAAATGACTCGAGGACTTTGTTTTTATGGGCCGGAAAACGGCATACCGCTTAGGCGGCGGATTCGGAGCGGAAGACGCGGCGGAAGCGTGGGCCGGTGAATTGCACGCCGATAATTTTTTCTCCCTGGAATTCGGCGGAATTGTTGCCGTGGCGCGTTTCGCGGGCGGCGACGTGGACTACCCTGCCCCGCGTGGCGAAATCACTTTCATGGCGAGTGGCGGAGCTCTGCGAAAACGGGAAATGGATTTCAAGGTCGCAGCCGAGAGCTAGATCGAGACGAGTGACGAAGGCGGCACCGTTGCGGCAAAGATTTTCGCTGGCGGTTTGTTCTTCGAAGGTGACGCCGTGGCTATCGCGCCCGCTCACTTTGAGCGGGAGGCGAACGGCAATTCTACGTTCCGAGCGCTGCTTGGACGAGCTGAGCTGGACCATGGGCAAGGTCCTCCCCTGCTGCTGTGGGCGCGGGCTGTCCGGCGAAAAAACGCTCGACACTATCGAGAACTTCCCCGGGCGTGCGAGCCGCATGAACGATGCGACGTAGTTCGCTGCCATTCCCCACGCCGTGCGTAAACCAGCAAGCGAACTGCTTCATTTTGCCTACGGCATCGGGCAAATTCGCAGCGGTAATCTGGCGGTAGTATCCGGAAAGTAACTGGTGGCGCTGGGCGTCGGTAGGGAGATCGTAGCGACCGGTGGCGGCGAATTGCTGCATCTGCAGAAAAATCCACGGATTGGTGGCGGCGGCGCGGCCGATCATGACGGCGTCGCAATTTGTTTCGTGCACCATGCGAGCGGCGTCTTCCGGCGTATGGATGTCGCCATTGCCGATTACGGGAATTTTCACGGCCTGCTTGACGCGGGCGATAAGCGCCCAGTCGGCGGCGCCGGTGTAGCCCTGCGCGCGGGTGCGCGGGTGGACGGCGACGCCTTCGACTCCGATGGATTCGGCGAGCTTGGCGACGTCCACGGCGACGATGGAATTTTCGTCCCAACCGGCGCGCAGTTTGATAGTGAGCGGGATGCGCACGGCGGCGCGCACGGCGCAAAAAATTTCGCCCAGGAGATCGAGATCGCGCAGGAGGCCGGAGCCGCCGCACTTCACAACTTTTTTGGCGGGGCAGCCGAGGTTGATGTCCACAGCGTCGTAGCCGAGGTCCTCGACCATTTTGGCGGCGCGGGCCATGACTTCGGGATTGGCGCCGAAAAGTTGTGCGGTGATGGGATGTTCGTCTTCCTGAAAATATAAATAACGGAGAGTTTTGGCGGCGCTGCGGGTGATGCCTTCGCTGGAAGTGAACTCGGTCATGAGCAGGCCGCAGCCGCCGAGGCCGCGAATGACGCGGCGGAAGAGCGTGTCCGTGACTCCCGCCATGGGCGCTAGGATCGCAGCGGGGGCGATGGTCACGTCGCGGATTTTGAAAGAGGCGGGCAGCATGTAGAGCTAGTTTAGAGAGGCATTGGTGGAGTGGCAAGCGGTGTGTGCGCGTTGTGGTTTCGGTTTGGCGGGGGGTACTACGCGAGGGCTGCGCGGGAGATCGAAGAGAGATTCCTCTCTGCGCGAGTCGACACTTTCGCAGGAGCGAAAGTGAGGAAAAGGCGTCGGCTCGCTTCGCTCGGAATGACAGTTGGTTGCTACGCGGATGAAACGGGAGGGATGGTCAACCTAGGGGATACCGAAGTTGGCTTTCGCGAGTCGGTTACGGCGGGTTACGGGGTGGGGGGTGCGGCGGGCGGCGGGGGTTGGTCGCATTCTTCGGTGATGGCGGGATCCTGTTTCAGGAATTCGTCGAGCTTGAGAAATTTGCGGCCGAGGGCGCTGCTGTAAGCGGACCACTGGTCTTCGCCGGCGCCGCTGGCCAGGGCGGAGCGAACCGCGGCGATTTTGGAGTCCATGTCGTCCATGTAATGGAAGACCATGGCTTCGCGAATCATGGGGAGTCTTGGGGGAGCCGAATTCGTATTGGCCATGGTGGCTGATGAGCAAGTGCTGGACTACCGTTTTGAGCGGCGCGGGAAAATTTGGGATGGCGTCGATGGCGCGCGAAACGGTTTCGATTTCCATCACGATGTGGCCGAGGAGCTGGCCTTCGGTGGTGTAGCCGATGGCGCGCTCGTAGCAGAGTTCGTCGAGTTTGCCGACGTCGTGAAGCATAGCGGCGGTGAGGAGCAGATCGAGATCGAGCTCGGAGTAGTGAGCGGCCAGTTGCTGGGCGAGGCCGCAGAGGCCGACGACGTGTTCGAGCAGGCCGCCGATGTAGGCGTGATGCATGACTTTGGCGGCGGGCGCGCGCTTGTAAGCGCGGGGCGATTTTCGGATCGGTGACGATTCCGCAGACGAGAGTCTTCAGCCAGGGATTGCGCATGGATTGCGCGTATTGCAGAAGCTGCGCGTACATTTTTTCGACGTCTTCTTTGGTGTGGGGAAGAAAATCGATCGAGGTCGATTTCTTCAGGCTTGGCGCGGCGGACCTGCTGAAGAGCAAGCTGCGGCTTGTTGCGATAAATTTCGACGCGGGCCTGGACTTTTACGAAATCATCGCGATTGATGTCTTTGGCGATGGCTTCAAATAGATCCCACATGCGGGCTTCGATGGTGCCGCTGCGATCGCCGAGCTCGAGGCGGAGGTAGGACTTGCCTTCGCGGGTGTTGCGAATTTCTTTTTCGTGAACGAGGAAAAAAGTGGTGATGTTTTGTTCAGAGCCGAGATCAGTGACGAACGGCGCCTTCACTGCCCAGATACCGGCTTCTTGCCGAAGAGCACGTATTTCTTGTGGGCTTTTTTGGCTTTCTTGGCGGCTTCGGGCGTGGCGCTGACTTCCTGAATTTCGGAGTTGCCGCCGCCGGCGATGTCCTGGTAGCCAGGCTTGATGACGACGTAGCTTTGTTCGCGCAAAGTTTTCACGTATTCGCGCATGGCGGGCTCCATGCGGGCGCTGTAGAGCTTGTCGGTGATTTCATTTTCAACCTTGGCGAGGGACTGCTCGCCTTCGTCGTAGTGTTCGAGCACCTGCAGAATCAGGAAGCCCTGCTTGGTGTCCATCACGTCGGTGACGTCGTTCTTACGCATCTTGAAGACGGTGTCTTCGAGTTCCTTGGAAAGTTCACCGCGCTTGTAAACGCCGAGGAAGCCGCCTTGTTTGGCGGTGCTGCCGTCGGAGAAGCGCTTGGCCATTTCGCCGAAATCTTCGCCGTCCTTGATGCGCTTTAAGGTGGTGTCGGCTTTCTTTTTGAGTTCGGCAATCTCTTCGGGCGATTTTTTCTCGGTATTTATTTCGATGGAGCGCAGCGCCACTTGTTCGGGGCGGACAAATTCCGCTTTGTGCTCGTTGTAATATTTTTCGATTTCGTCGTGGCCGATGGTGATGTGCGAGCCGACTTCACTGCTGATGACGCGCTGGGTGAGGATGCCGTTGCGAATATTATTTTTGAAGTCTTCCCAGTTGAGGCCCTGGGCGGTAACGGCCTTTTCCAGATCTTCCATGGAAGACAAATTGTTCTGGATGCGAATCTGGTCGAGCTTTTTGATGACGTCGGTTTCGACGCTGACGCCCATATCTTTGCCGCGCTGAATCAGCAGCGACTGGTCGATCAGGTCGCGCAGGGCATTTTTCTGGCGGTCTTCGACGGCAATCTGCAGCTGCTCGGGAGTGCAATGATTCTGGCAATCCTGCTTGGCGTCTTCGGCGGCGGTGGCGCGGGCCTTGTCGAATTCGGACTTGGTGATGATTTCGTTGTTCACGCGGGCGATGATTTCTTCCACGACGCGGCCGGCGTTGGGATCGTAGGGTGCCGGCTTGGCGGCAGCGGCGGGCTTTTTGGCCGCAGGCTTGGCGGTAGGTTCGGGAGTGGCGGGAGCCATCTCGGGCTTTTCGAGCGCGGGCGGTGGATTTATCCTGAGCGGGCGGCTTGGGCGCCGGAGTGTCGGAGGAGGAACTATCCTGCGCCAGAGTGCTGGCGGACCAGAGAGCCGCACAGAGCCACAAACAAGAGTAATTTACGCATTAATACCTCAGCTTTAGTTTAACACTTCAAGTTTAGCTCTGGCCTTGAAGGCCGAGCAATACGTTTCTCAAGGATTCCGGGACGGATTCGCCGCGAGCGATTTCCATCCACAGAACGCCGCTGGGATCGAGCTTGATGCCTTTGCGCGAGCGGACGACCTGCACGAGAGTGGCGGGATCGAGAGTTGTTTCGGGATAAAAGCGAATGGCCACGCGGCTTCCCTGCCGCTCGACGGAGGAAATGCGCAGGCGTTCGCACATGGATTTGAGGGTGGCGTACTCCAAAAGGTTTTCCACGGATTTGGGGAGGGCGCCGAAGCGGTCTTCCAGTTCTTTGCGGACGTCCTGCTTTTCGGTTTCGGTGGAGATGGAGGAGACGCGCTTGTAGGTGCGCAGGCGCAGATTTTCGCTGGGGATGTATTCCTGGGGGATGCGCACGTCGAAGCCGAGATTGAGAGTGGTGCGCAGCTCGGGCGTGACGTCTTCGCCCTTTGAGCTTGGAGACGGCGCGCTCGAGCATCTGGCAGTAGAGGTCGAAGCCGATGGCTTCGATGTGGCCGTGCTGCTGGCGGCCGAGCATGTTGCCGGCGCCGCGAAGTTCAAGGTCGAGGGCGGCGATGCGGAAGCCGGCGCCAAGTTCGCTGAATTCTTTCATGGCGGCGAGGCGTTTGCGGGCGATGTCGGAGAGGATTTCTTCCGGAGGAACGAGAAGATAGGCGTAGGCGCGCTGGCTGGAGCGGCCGACGCGGCCGCGGAGTTGATAGAGTTCCGCGAGGCCGAGGCGGTCGGCGCGATTGATGAGGATGGTGTTGGCGCGCGGAATGTCGAGGCCGTTTTCCACGATGGTAGTGGCGACGAGGACGTCGGCTTCATCGCGAATAAATTTGAGCATGACGGCTTCGAGTTCTTTTTCACCCATCTGGCCGTGCGCGACGACGACGCGGGCTTTGGGAACGAGCTTGCCAACGAGTGCGGCGAGGGAATAAATGGATTCGACGCGATTGTGAATGAAGTAGACCTGGCCCTCGCGGGCGAGCTCGGTTTCGATGGCGCGCTGGACGAGGTCTTCCTGGAAAGGGCGCGACGACGGTCTGGATGGCGAGGCGGTCGCGCGGGGGAGTTTCGATGAGCGACATGTCGCGGAGGCCGACGAGCGACATGTGCAGGGTGCGCGGAATGGGCGTGGCGCTGAGCGCGAGAGCGTCAACATTTTTGCTCATCTCTTTGAGGCGTTCCTTGTGGGCGACGCCGAAGCGCTGCTCTTCGTCGACGATGAGCAGGCCGAGCTCCTGAAATTTTACGTCTTTGGAGAGCAGGCGGTGGGTGCCGATGACGATGTCCACTTTGCCGGCTTCGAGGTCGATGAGAGTTTTTTTCTGTTCGGCGGCGCTGCGGAAGCGGCTGAGCATTTCGATGCGCACGGGAAAGGCGGCGAAGCGATGCTTGAAAGTTTCGAAATGCTGGAAGGCGAGGACGGTAGTGGGCGAGAGGACCGCGACCTGCTTGCTGTCGGCGACGGCTTTGAAGGCGGCGCGCATGGCCACTTCGGTTTTGCCGTAGCCGACGTCGCCGCATAGCAGGCGATCCATGGGCGCGGCGCGCTCCATGTCGGCTTTGATGTCGGTGAGGGCGGTGTTCTGGTCGGGCGTTTCTTCGAATTCGAAGGCGTCTTCAAATTCGCGCTGAAAATTTCCGTCGGGAGAAAATGCGAAGCCGGGCGCGGTTTTGCGCTGGGCGTAGAGGGCCAGGAGCTGATCGGCCATGTCTTCGACGGATTTGCGCGCGCGGGTTTTGCGGGAGTTCCAGGCGGTGCCGCCGAGCTTGTCGAGCGGCGGATGGTCGCCTTCCACGATGCGATAGTTCTGGACGAGGTCCATGCGCTCGAGCGGAACGTAGAGGCGGGCTTCGTCGGCGTATTTGAGGAGCATGAATTCGCCGCGGCGGCCGTCGGATTCGATCTGGCGGAGACCATCGAACTGGCCGATGCCGTGGTCCACGTGGACGACGAAGTCGCCGGGCTTGAGCTCGGCGAAATCGCTGAAGAAACCGGAGGTGCGAATTTTTCGGCTGGGGCGCTCGACGGAGGGAGTGACGTCGAAGAGATCGGCGTTGCCGAAAAGGGTGACGCGCGCTTCGGGGAAAGTGACCCCTTCGGAAAACGGCGCGCGGATGAGCAGGAGCGTGGCGGATTCGTGGGCGGCTTCGGCGGTGAAGCCGGCGGCGGCGTCTTCGGATTCGCCGAGGACGTAGGGGACTTCGTATTCGCGGGAGACGTCGGCGAGGCGCTCGAGTTCTCCGAGGCTGGCGGCGGTGAGGAAGACGGTGCCGCCGGCGGCGAGTTGTGATTTGACTTCGGACATGCAGGCGACGACGTCGCCGTGAAAGCGCGCGCTGGGGCGCGAGGAGAGCTCGAATCGCGGCGCAGAGCCGGCGCTGAGGCCGAGTTGTTCCAGGAGGACTTGAGAAGTTTTTTCAAGGGATTGCGTGAGTTGTTCGGCGGACCAGAAATAGTCGGAGACTTCCGGGGCGTTGGCCTGGCCGTGGCGATCGTAATTTTCTTTCGCGGCGGCGAGATGTTTTTCGACGGCTTCGTTGAGGGAATGCGGCTCGTCGAGAAAAACGAGCGGACGAAGGGAGCTTTCAGCCAGCTCAAACAAGGAGGTTTGCTTTTCCTGTCCCGCGGGGCCGAAGAAAGAATGCGTTTCCCAGGGGGCTTCGCGAGTTGGTTCAAAGCTGGCGGCGCTGGGCACGGCCCACTCGGTGAGCGGCAGCATGGTGGCGCGAACTACCGGAGCGATGGAGCGCTGGGTACGGGCGTCGAATTCGCGGACGGACTCGACAGTGTCGCCGAGGAGTTCGATGCGGACGGGGCGCTGCGCTTCGGGAGAGAAAAAATCCACGATGCCGCCGCGAACCGCGAACTGGCCGGGGAGTTCGACCATTTCGGTGCGGGTGTAGCCGACGGCGGCGAGATGAGCGACGAGTTCTTCGTGAGGAATTTCGGTGTCTTTGCTGAGGGTGCGCGAGAGAGACAGATAGAGGTAGGGATCGTTGTAGCGCCAGAGCGCGGCGACGACCGGGGCGACGACGAGAGAGACTTGGCCGTCGGCGAGACGGAAGAGGGTGGCGGCGCGGCGTTCGAGAATGTCCGGGTGCGGGCTTTGCGATTCCCACGGGAGAGTGTCGAAGGCGGGGAGGATGGCGATTTCTCCAGCGACGCCGGTGCCGGCGCGCGGCTTTGCCGGGGAAAATGCTGGAGAAAAATTTGAGAGTTTCGGCGAGAGCTTCGGCGCGGCGATTGGAGCTGGTGATGAAGAAGGCGGGGCGGCGGAGAGTGTGGGTGAGGTAGGCGGCGAGGAGAGTTTTGGCGACTTCGTGGAGGCCGGAGAAGGCGAGTTGATTGGTGCCGGAACGTAGTGCGGCCAGAGCGCCTTCCACAGCGGGTTGGCGAAGGATGGCTTCCAGGCGTTCGCGGACGGCGGGGAGGATCAAAACACAAGTTTAACACGACGAGGAATTCCAAGTTTCAGTGACGGCATGGAAGGAGTGGCCCGCGAGCTAACTTTTCGCAACAGGCTGCTTGCGGATGGAATCGAGGATGGCTGTGGTGGAGTAGGCGGGGACGACTGGGATGGAGACTACTTGGCCGCCGGCGGCTTCCACTTCTTCGCGGCCGATGATTTTGTCACCGGGCCAGTCGCCTCCTTTGACCAGGACGTCGGGGAGGAGGGCGGCGATGGTTTCGCGGGGAGTGGGCTCGTTGTAGATGACGACGGCGTCCACGCAGCCAAGCGCGGCGAGAAGTTCGGCGCGTTCGCCTTCGGGGAGGATGGGGCGGCCTTCACCCTTTAGTTGGCGGACGCTGGCGTCGCTATTGAGGCCGACGATCAGCGCGTCGCCCAGGGCGCGGGAGGCTTCGAGGGTTTGGATGTGACCGGGGTGGAGAAGGTCGAAGCAGCCGTTGGTGAAGACCAGGCGTTTAGTGCCGCGGTGGGCGCGGTCGAATTGGCTGGCGGCTTCTACGAGGGTGAGGATTCGTGGGCTCATGAGGGTTCTTTGGTGGAGATGCGAGGAAGTTTAACACGGGGTCAAAATGTCGGCGGACGGCGTCAATTTTGACGGAGTCGGAATTGAGGTCGCCCTAGCTTCAGTCGTGGGGACGGATTAACACCAAGACCCAGGCTATAAACCAAGCCTGGGGCACCCAGAGTGAACTTCTAGAATGCCCAGACCATCGAGTGTCTGCTTCACACCGGGTCAAACCGCACCCAGGCTATAAGCGAGGCTGGGTCACCCGGAGTCAAATTCCAGAACGGGGGGATTTTAGGCGCTGTACTTTGCAGCGGGTTCTGCCTTATTATTGGGCAACCAACCTAAGGCTCACCAAACCCACCGAATGTTCCCATCCCGATGGATTTGCGGCACGCCAGAAGGACGCAACTGTGGCTGATATAGCGGTCGTCGGCGGTGGCCCTTCCGGGGCGATGTGCGGCGAACAATTGGCGCGCGCAGGCAACAAGGTCACCATTTATGACGAGCACCTGGCGTGGGAAAAGCCCTGCGGCGGCGGGCTGACGCATAAAGCCATCGAGTGCTTCCCTTTCCTGCTGGACAATTCGTATCCGAAAAAACTGGTGCGCGAAATTGAGCTGATCAGCAGCGAAGAGCATCACGCCGCGCTGCAGATGACGCACCCGATCGTGATTTATTCGCGCACGGTGTTGAACGGAATGCTGCTTGACCGCGCGCGCGAAGCCGGTTGCGAAGTGAGGCGCTCGCATGTTTTTAACGTGGATACCGCGGGAGCAAAGCCACGATTTTGCGTAGACGGCGAATGGCGGGATACGGATTTTCTGGTGCTGGCGGCGGGAGCGAGAAATCAATTGCTGCCCGAAACTCGCGCGCTGCAGCGCGACGAACTGGAGATTACGCAGGGATATTTCGTGCCGCAAACCGCGGACGTCGATCACTATAAAGTTTTTGCCGCACTTTGAGGGCTACATCTGGTCGTTTCCACGCTGCGATCATTTGTCGGTGGGAATTTGCGGAAGCATGGCGGCGCATAACAGCACGGACCTTCGCGGGCATTTGAAGACGTTCGTGGAGAAGCACAAAATTCCGACGGAGAACGCCAAGTTTTACAGCCACGTGTTGCCTTCGCCGCAGGAACACACGCTTTCGAAGCGCACGGTGCTGGGCAAAAACTGGGCGCTGATTGGCGATGCCGCAGCGTGGGTGGATCCGTTGACGGGCGAAGGATTGTTTTACGCGATTCGCTCGGGCGAATTGCTGGGCAAGGCGCTGGCGGAAGGTTGTCCGGAGAAATATCCGGCGTGGATACGGGCGTCATTTTCGGCTGAATTGGAATTTGCTTCGCGCATTGTGCGGCGATTTTATCGCGGGTCGGTTCTGGGGACGGCGATTACCACGCGCATGGTGCAGTTGATGCGGCGGAGTCCGGTATTTCGTCAACTGGTGGGTGATTTGTTCAGCGGGAGCCAGGACTACACCAGTTTGAAGCGGCGCTTGTGGGGGCACCTGGGGATTACGGTGAGCGAATTCATCTCCACGTGTTGAATGTGGAGAGCCCGATGGCTGTGCCGGCTACGCGCGGAGAGAGCGGCGACTGAGTTCTTGCAGGATTATGGAACCGGAAGTACTCAGAAACCCCATCGCAAGTGAACTTTGCGGTTAGGCAACTTCTGACTTCAACGCAAGACACACCGATATAACAAGGCCGCATGAGAGGGCATCTAAATACTCGAGGCGCTGAACGCGCCTCACCGATGGCCACTGAAAAAGAATCCAGCGCTACCTCCAAAACTAAAAAAACAAAAAATGCGTGGAAGAATCTGCCGCATGTTTGGGCGCTGATCAAGCCGCGGCGCGGAATACTGCTGCTGGGACTGGCGTTGATGGCGGTGAATCGCGTTGCGGGATTGATTCTGCCGGCCTCGACGAAATATTTGGTGGACGATGTCATCGGGAAGCACCGGATTGCAGTTGCTGACGCCGATTGTGCTGGCGGTGCTGGCGGCCACGGTGATTCAGGGGCTGACTTCTTTTACGTTGACGCAGCTGCTGTCGAAGTCGGCGCAGAAAATGATCGCGGATTTGCGCAAGCAGGTGCAGGCGCACATCGGGCGGCTGTCGATCGCGTTTTACGATTCGAACAAAACGGGCGTACTGGTGTCGCGCATCATGAGCGACGTGGAAGGCGTGCGGAATTTAATTGGGACGGGACTGGTGGAGTTCGCCGGCGGGTTGATGACCGGGGTGCTGGCGCTGGTGGTGCTGCTGCGCATCAGCGTGACGATGACGGTGATCGCGTTCAGCGTGCTGCTGGTTTTTGGCGTGGGATTGAACAAAGCTTTTGCGACCATCCGGCCGATTTTCCGGGCGCGGCCGAAAATCACCGCGGAAGTTACCGGCAGGTTGACGGAATCGCTGGGCGGCGTGCGGGTGGTGAAGGGTTATCACGCGGAAGAGCGCGAAGAGAAAATTTTTGCCAGCGGCGTGCAGCGGCTGCTGGACAACGTGCTGAAGACGCTGACGGCGACTTCGATTATGAGTTTGTCGGCTGCGGCGTTGATGGGATTGGTCAGCGCGGTGGTGATGTACATGGGCGCGCACCGGATTCTCGCGGGCACCATGACGCTGGGGACTTTTTTGACGTACACGATATTTCTGGGGCTGCTGGTGGCCCCGGTGTTTCAGATTGTGGCCATCGGCACGCAGATTACCGAAGCGATCACCGGGCTGGAGCGCACGCGGGAAATTCTGGACGAGAAAGTGGAAGATGAGGCGCCGGGGCGGGTGGTGACGGCTGCCGCGCGTAAACGGGCAAGTGGTGATGGAGAAGGTGCACTTCGCGTACGACACGCGCAAGGAAGTGTTGCACGACATAAACTTTCACGCCGAGCCCGGGACGGTGACGGCGCTGGTGGGGCCTTCGGGCGCGGGGAAGTCCACGATTATTGGATTGATCGCGGCGTTTTATGTGCCGGCGGCGGGGCGGGTATTGGTGGATGGCGTGGATCTCTCCACGGTGAAACTGGAATCGTATCGCACGCAACTGGGCGTGGTGCTGCAGGAAACTTTTCTTTTTGACGGGACGATTCGCGAGAACGTGGCGTTCGCGCGGCCGGAGGCTACCGAGGCGGAGATTCTGGCGGCGTGCCGGATCGCGCGGGTGGACGAGTTCACGGAGGCGTTCGAGAAACAGTACGACACGGTGGTGGGCGAGCGCGGCGTGAAACTTTCCGGCGGGCAGAAGCAGCGCGTGTCCATCGCGCGGGCGATTCTGGCGGACCCGCGAATTTTGATTCTGGACGAAGCGACCTCGAGCCTCGATTCCGAGTCGGAAGCGTTGATTCAGGAAGGCCTGCGGTACTTGATGCGCGGGCGGACGACTTTTGTGATTGCGCACCGGTTGTCGACGATTCGCAGAGCGGATCAGATACTGGTTGTGGAAGCGGGGCGGATTATCGAGCGCGGGACGCACTCATCGCTGTACGCTGCGGGCGGGCGATATTACGACCTGTATACCAAGCAGCATGAGGTGGAGACGAATTTATTTCTGGCGCCGGGTGAAGGTTCGCTGGATTTTGAGGAGTCGGATGCGGCTGGAGCCAACGGGAATGGTGATGCTGCAGTGCCGGATGCGATTCGATTGATACGGGATGGGAATAGCGCGTAATTGTTGACGCCAGCGCCGTGATGCAGAAGATGGACGGCCGCTTGTGTCAACTGAGCAAGCGGGAAGAAAAGCCCTGGTGTGGGAGCCGAAGACGCCTGGGCTGAGAAAATCCCCACATGTAAAAAAATACATGTGGGGGCAGCCGGTTAACGCGGCGGCACGCGAATCCAAGAAAAATTGTAACCAGTCAGGCGGTGGGGCGGCGAGCCAGGGGCTTGCGCGCTACGGTCATGGGCAGAAGGCTGGCCATTTTGCGGATCATAGCAAGGACCAGGCGCTTGTCGCCGTCGGAGAGCGTGGTGCTGTAGCGCTTGATTTCGGCCAGGAAGCGAATTTCGTCCTGGGAAAGTTCGCCGAGCATTTTCTGGGTTTCTTTGTCGCGCGGAGTCTCGGTGCCGGGGAAAAAGTCGGCCAGCGAGATGTCCATGGCTTCGGCAATTTTGGCCAGGGTTTCGAGCGAAGGGACGGTGTGGCCGTTCTCCACGCGCGAAAGGTAGCAGCGCAGCAGGCCGGTGCGGCGCTCAATGTCGCCTTGCGACAGGCCGCGCTGGCTGCGATAGGTTTTGATCACTTCTCCAATATTTACTCGGGGCTTTTCTTTAGGCACGATTATCTCTCCAGTAGATGGGGTATCTTATTCACTAACAGTGAGAGTGGCAAGACGGAATGTGGCTGGTATGCGCCTAATCGGATAACAGCGGGTATCGCGTGGTAGGGTGCGCGACGAACGGAGCTTTTTAGGGAGTTCGAATAAAAAAGCCGCCGGTGATCAGCTAAGGAGCGAATGAATGGGGTTCACAAGCGCAGGCAGGCTGTTGCAGCGGCCGCGAGCGCTACCCTTGCGGCAATCGCCGCAAGGCAGGCCAGCCAGAATCCACACAAATGCTATTGCTGAGTCGGAGTAACGGTTGCGGGTTGATCGAGGCGGAACTCCAGCAAGGTTTCGCTGGGCACTTTGACCTGGTGGCCACGGGTAAAAACCTGGGCACCAGCGCCGGCAGCGGAACCTACTCCTGCGCCGATGGCAGCGCCCTGGCCGCCACCCGCGATAGCGCCGATTACAGCTCCGGCAACCGCGCCGCCGCCGACTTTTCTGGCCGTGTCAGCTCCGCGACCTGAGCCACGCAAAGTGTAGTCCCCGGTTTCGATGGGAAATTCCCTGCCGTCAATGAGAATGCGGGTGAGCTCGAGCTGAAGCTCGGAGCTACCTGAGAAATGACCCGCTTCCTTAGCGTACGAGAGGCGACCGTAGACATCGCTGCCGCGGCGGGCGACCAGAATGTTGTCTACCAGCAGGTCGGCTTCCAGGGTGGCGTGGAAGGAATCACCCACCTGGTTGTGCTTGGAATCCACCTCGTCAATCATGCGTACAAGGACAGCTTTGCCATTGGGAATGGTCACGCTGGTACCGGGCTGGGCGTATACCGGCCCGCGGCCGGATTCATTGCTGCGATCTCGGTCACGGCCTCCGTCACGGTCGTTACGGTAGCGATCATCGCGGTCGCGAGAATCCGCCGGTGGAGGCGGATAGTCATTGGCGCGTGACTGGTCGTTCGGTGGCGGCGGGTTATTTCCCTGCTGGGATTGGTCGTCGGGCGGAGGATTGTTGCCCTGTTGCTCGTAGGGGCGCTGATCGCGCTGATCCTGCGGCGGAGGGTCGTATTGTCCATTCGGAGGCGGAGGCGAGGGTGGGGCCTGGCCCGGGCCGGCCTGGTCTGGTGGAGGAGCGCCATCATCGCGACGATCGCCATCACGATCTCGACGGCGGCGGCCCTCGAAACTAAGCGCAGAAACTTCCCTCACGCGAAAAGTCTGCACGTCACCCTGAATTTCGAAGCGGATGATGACCTGCGTTCCACCCAGATATTTGCCTTCAAGAACGCGCCCGTCTTTGAGCTCGAGCGTGTCTGCGAAGGCACCAGCGGAAAAGATAACGGCCAGGGCACCGACTCCCAGGAGACGCTTAAAAATATTCATCGGAAAAGTTTCCTCTCAAGCCGATCAGGCTCAACTGCATTGAGGCGCTGGACCTGGGGCCGGCGCAGCAGTCGCCGCTTATCTATTCTATTCGATGAGCGTGAGAAGCCGAGAGGTTGCGTTGTTTTCGGAAGGGTATCAGGTAAGGGGTAAACTCTCTGAGCATGTGACAGGTTGGCGAGAGCCCGGCTGGCAAATACAAGGGCCGCGATGAATGCGGCCCTTTCTTTGTTGGCGATGAGCTATAGAGCGTTGAGAAAGGCGATCAGGTTTTCCTTTTCTTCCTTAGTGAGATTCATCTGGAAACGCTGGTTGTAGAAATCCAGGAGTTCGGAAAGGTCGCGCGCGGCGCCGTTGTGGAAGTACGGAGCGCGGGCGGCAAGTCCGCGAAGGATTGGGCCCTTGGTACGGCCAACGTCGCTGCACAAACCGCTGACCAAGCCTTTACCAGGATCGGTGGTGAGGATCACGAAAGGAGTGGTGGAGGGGTGCATCGGATCGGCGAAGGGATCAGGGCAGCCAGTGATGCGAAAAATCGGCAGATCCGGAAAACTCAATTGAGTGACACCGTTGGCGATCAAGGGATCTTGCTCGACGGTGGGATCGTGGCCGGTGCCGATATCGAGCGCCAGCGGTAAGGAGTGATTGCCGACGTTGGGAGTGTCATGGCAGGTGGTGCAGAACCCCTGGAACGGCGCGATGGGGACGGTCGTTCCCAGCGCTTTGGCGAGGGCGGCATTGTCATTGAGACCGCGAACGTTGGAGATGGTGAGCGCGCGAGTGTTGAATAGCTTTTCGCCGGCGGCGATGTCCGCGCGCGCATCCCGGCGGCGGCCATCAAAACTGTTAAAGAGAGTGAACGCGGTCGAATTGAAGGCCCCGCCCTGGGGGTCCGCGCCCAGGGAATCGTTGGTACCGGGATAGTAAGTTTGGCCCGAGAGGTTTTTTGGCCCGCCCTGCGCGCCGACGGCGTCCAATTCTCCGCCGCGGAAGCTGAACGACTGCGCGGAAGTAAGACCCAACTCAAAGTTTACGATGGCCGTTTGCTGCTCGAGGGTGGGAGGCTGCGCAGCCTGCGCATGAGTCAGCGTGGCGTCAATGGACTGGTGCAGCAAATCCGTAAGCAGGTTGGCCTGGACAGTGGTGGCGTCGGTCAGCGGACTGACGGTTTCACGGCCGTCAAACATCACGGCGCTGAGATAGCGGAGATTGGTGGTGGGCAGCACGCGGCGGTAGACGGAGACGGTCTGAACGCCTGTGGTGGAATCCGTTTGAATCGCGCAGCCGTGCGGATCGCGGTAAGCCTCGATTTTGAATTGAGCTGTGGCAGGAACCTGCATTCCGATGCGGATCAAGCCATTCTTCAGCAGCAGGCTGTGCGCGGACGGGTCATTAGAGGTGTTGTCCGGGCAATTGGCGCCGTCGACGGCGGCAAAAAGGGGATCATGACCACGGGTACGGTAGAACTTGGCCTGGATGCTGCGAACGCTCAGCCCCATGGCGTCGCTGCCCAAATGGCATGTGCCGCAGGAACGTCCGTTGGAACCCAGGCTGTCAAAGAAAGGATTTTTACTGCTCTCATCAATGGGGCCGCCGTTGGCGTTATAGGTCGAAATTACCCCGGTGGGATCCAGAAAATGAAACAGGTTATGAATCATGGCTACCGAGGCTACCGCGGTGACACCCAGCAAACCCGCAACGAAGACCGATTTACGGACACTTCGCACACGCATTCGCAAATTCATTATTTCTCCCGTTCTAAGAGCCGGATGGATGGCTATAAATCGTTATTTTTATCCCGAAAAAGCCACTGATGTGAAGCAAGGATCACACATGCGAGTAAGTCGATCAATGGCGACGTGGTGAGGAAATGGTGTAATTAAGGTGAAGGCCCTGAGTATGTCCCGGATAAGTTATATTGCTGAACAACTGTAACCAATCCGCGGAATGCCGCCTTCGAAGTTGCTGGTAATCTACTCTGATGCCGGCCCAGAGATACCGATTCGGTCCATTTCTTCTTCAAGTACGGACCCGCGAACTGTTTCGCGATTCGACCAAGTTGAAATTGCGCCCCCAGGCCTTGCAGGTACTGGCGGTACTGCTAGAGAAGGCCGACGACTGTGTTACGCGCGAAGAATTACAAGAGGAAATCTGGCCCGGTAATAAACTGGTGGATGCCGAGCACGGGCTGAACACCGCCATAAAGGAACTGCGCGCCTGCCTGGGAGACTCGGCATCGAAGCCGCGCTACATCGAAACTCTTCCGAAACTTGGCTATCGAATGGTGTCGCCCGTGGAGGCGCTGGAAGAACCCGCCGGCGAAACCGCGCGTAAGGCCTCAGCCGGCAATGACCATCCGGCAGAAATTCGCAAAGTTACCCTGGCGCCCGCTGGGCCTCCAAGCAGCCGCCGCTGGATAGCGTCATTCGCGGTGGCCGCCGCTGTGATTATCGCCGCGCTGGTAGCGGTGAAATCTCCGTGGTCCCGCGCCAACGACGTTAAACCGCAGCAGGAACACCCGCGCGTGATGCTGGCGGTGCTGCCGTTCGAAAATCTGACCGGTGATGCCGGGCAAGAATATTTCAGTGACGGTTTGACGGAGGAAATGATTTCGCAGTTGGGACGGCTTGATCCTCAGAAATTCGGGGTAATTGGGCGCACGTCAGTGATGCATTACAAACACAACCCGCAACGCACTGGACCAGATCGCGAGCGAGTTGGGAGTACAGCAAATCTTAGAAGGTAGCGTGCGGCGCGAGGCGGGCAACGTGCGGATCAACGCCGAGTTGATCGACCCGTCTTCGCAGGCACGGGTGTGGTCCCGCGAATACAATCGCGACACTACAAATTTATTAGGGGTGCAGGCGGAGATTGCCGAAGATATCGCCAACGAGATACAAGCCTCGCTGGGTGCGGCCAAGGCCGAAATTGCGGTGAACAAACCAACGCTGACGCCGCAGGCGTACGCGGCGTATGACTCGTATCTCAAAGGATTGTTTTTGTGGAACCAGCGGACGGTGGCGGGGTTTCAACAGGCCATTCGCTACTATCGAAGAAGCTATCGCCAAGGATCCCAACTATGCCCCGGCGTACGCCGGCCTGGCCAACAGCTACACGCTGCTGACCGCGTACAGCGCTGCCCCGGCTAGTGAATACATGCCAAAGGCGCGAGCGGCGGCGGAACGCGCACTGGAGATTGATGAGCGCCTGCCGGAAGCCCACGTGGCCCGCGCACTCATTCTGGCGAATTACGATTGGGATTGGACGGCTTCGGAGAAAGAATACCGGCGCGGCATTCAACTGAATCCCAATTACGCCACGGCGCACCACTGGTTCGCCGAATTGCTGGGGTGGCTCGGCCGCTTTGACGAAGCGCAGCGCGAGAGCGAACTGGCGCGCCAACTCGATCCTCTTTCCCTCGCCATCGCCACGGATCGGGGAGCGATTTTTTACTACGCGCGGCAGTATGACCGGGCCATCGAGCAATTTCGCGCGGTTGAAGAAATGGATCCGAAATTTGCACGGGCACACATCGATCATTTATTCCTATCTGGAACGCGGAAGTTATCCGGAGGCGGTCGCGGACCTGGAAGACTGGAAGCGCGAATGGGGCGATGCCGATGATGCCGGGTGGATCACGGGGACCGAAGCTTATGTGTACGGGAGAGCGGGCGAAGGCGAGAAAGCGCGCGCCGCAATGGCAAACTGCGCCGCGAATCAGCCAGAAGGCAGCTCAATCCGGCAGCGCTGGTATTGGCGAATCTGGGAGTTGGAGATAAGGATGCCGCGCTCGCGTTGCTGACAAAGGCCTGCGCAGATCACTCGAATGCGATGACCGCGTTGAAGGTGGACCCGGCCTACGATCCGCTGAGGACCGATGCGCGGTTTCAGGAACTATTGCGGCGAGTGGGGTTGGAGAAGTAGCACGCGCTGTTTCGCTGCGTTGTGAAAGCTGACAGTTTTGTGTTGTTCAGTGAAGGGAAAGCCCCGCCCCTCAGACCCGAGGGGCGGACAGTCAATCCGGAATCAATAAGAGACTAGTTGTCACCGCCGGCCGAGGCGTTGGTTTCGACGGTTTGCTTGGCGACGTTAAAACCTTCGACCTGGAGGACGGCTGAACCGCCAGCGAGGGCGTCGTTAGAATAGGTGGCGGAGACTTCGCGTTGTTCTCCGGGGAGCAGCGAGAAATAGTTGTCTTCCCAGAGGATGGGCGTGACGTCGATTCCATCTTTACCGCGCGCCGCGCGCAGATGGACCATGAAGGCAATGTTGTTGCCGAGATTTTTTACGGTGACGCGGGTGGTATGTTTGCCGGCGCCAGTTTTGGTGGAGGCGGTGACGTCGAGCTTTACTTCCGGCAGAGTAGCCAGGCCGGTGAGATCTCCGAATTCCGCTTGAGGAGTGTAGACGGTGTCCTGTTTGTGGCTCCAGTCGAGGGTGTCGGCTTTCGTGGAGAGCCAGTAAAAATTGTCGCTGAGCAATTTGCCGGCGGAATTGTGCAGCTTGCAGGCGGAGGAAATACGTATTGCTGAGGCCTTCCACGTTAGGGAGTTCGAAGGCGGTGGTGGCGCTGTCGGGCGCAATGTCCAGCGTAGCGTCTTTAGTTCCCTTTTCGCTGGCGTCCAGATTGTAAATTTTCGCACTGACTTTCAGGGACTTGAGTGCGTCGTAGGTGCTGTTGATGACCGCGACGGAATTATTGTCGTACGAATATTGCACGTGGACGGGTTCGTTGGCTTTTTTGGTGCCGAAGTATCCGCCGCCGGGAACCATATAGTAGTCGTAAAGATGCCAGATGAGCGAAGGCCAGGCGTTGTCAAGCATCCACTGGATGACGCCGGTGGCGGTGTATTTATTTCTGGCGTAGGCCTCGAACATGGCGCGCTGACCGTCGTAGGTTACAGCTTGCGATTTGCGCTCGAAATCGTCGAGTGAGGTGGCGGTGCCGTAGCGGCGATTCAATCCATCGGCGAAAACATTGATGGTGGTGAAGCGTTCCTTGCCGGCGTGGAAGTTCCAGACGTCGTCAATGGGCCAGAGATGATCCTTGGGGATAAAGCGCTCCAGGGATTCGCGCGTGGGAATCGCGGGACCGGGACTGGTTTCGGTGTTGTAACCGTGCGCGCCGCCGGCTTCCTTATCGGTGAGCCAGTAAACCGGCGGGACGTATTCGTAGGGACCGGTCATCTTCACGCCGGACTTTCCGGTGACGGTGGTCGCGGTTTCGCTGGCGGAGGACACCGACGGATTGGGCCAGTCGAGATCTTTCAGAATTCCCAGATACATGTTTTCGATTTCGGCGGGCGGCGGTCCGTCGCTGCCATTGAGCCACACAAAAACGCTGGGATGCTTGCGCAGAATGTGGATCTGGCTTTTCAGCGATGCGGCGGCGATATCTTTCTGATCGGCCTGCCAATCTTTCCAGCGTTCCCAGGCGTCGCAGCAGGTCCAACCGGGCATGACCAGGATGCCGAGGCGGTCGGTTTTTTCGTAAAATTCTTCGCGGTCGAGGCGGCCTTCGAGGCGAATGGTGTTGAGTCCCATGTCGTGCACGTAAGACAGGTCGGCGTCGAGCTTGCCGGGAACCCAGCGAAAGAGCAGGTCGGGCGCCCAGGCGGCTCCGCGAATAAGAATGTTGCGGCCATTAATTTTGAAGAGGCGAAAACCTTTATCGGTGAGTTCGGAGGTGACTTCGCGGATGCCGAAAGCTGGTAGAGGCGGAATCGCTTTCGTGGCGGGCGACGTCGAAGGAAATTTTGGCGTTGTAGAGATAGGGCTCGCCCATGGTGTAGGGCCACCACAGATGCGGGTGCGCGAGTTTAAGCGCGGCAAATTTTTCGGGCGTGAAGCGGACGGTTTTGCTTTCGCCTGCTTCGAGCGTGACCCGCTGGCTGATTTTCGTTTTGTCGATTTCAGCGCGCAGGATGCCTTTCACTGGATGATCGGAGATGTTTTGCAAGTCGGCGGCAACGGTCAGAGCGGCGGATTTGTAATCAGCAGAGAGTTTGGAGGCGACGAAGGGATTGCGCACGGTGACGCCGGAAGATTGCGTGAGGAACACTTCCTTCCAAATGCCCATGTCTTTGTCGGGCGGAGTGGGATTCCAGTCGACCCAGGTGATGCCGAGATCGTCTTTGCCGGGCGCGGAAATCTCAACGGCAAGAGTATTGGTGGCGCCCCGCTTAAGGAATTTTGAAACATTGAATTCGAAGGTGCGGTACGTGCCGGCGACGTCTTTCGCGTCGGCAACTTTCTGACCGTTGAGCCAGATATTCGCACGGTAATTGATGCCGTTGAAATGGAGCCAGTCGGTCTTACCCGGGCCGCCTGCGGGAGCTTTGAATTCGGTGCGGTACCACCAGGAGCACGCGAAGGGGCTGCCTTCAGGCATATCCACGTTGGCGAAGAAAACCTTTTCCGAAAAATACATGCCGGGGAAATTTTTGAGATTGGTGCCGTAGTTGGGATCCGGCAAAGTCTTGTCGGTGACCAGCACGCCGACGACGGTGGCGGGGATGTCGGTGTGATGCCATTTGGCAGCGTCGAACCCCGCGGTGGAGATTTTTTCAGCGGCGGATTTGTCGTCGCAAGAGGATTGGACCTGCCAGTCTTTGTGGAGGAAAGTCTTGGCGGACTCGGTTTTCTGCGAAGCGGGACGTTTAGTTTGGGCGGTGCTTATTCCCGGCAGGCACAGTGTAACTACGGTGATCCCGAGCAGGCAGTATCGGGTGAAACTGGACATGCGAGTCCTCCTGATGAAGGAAACTGAATGATGATGGGCGATCGCTGTGTAAGCAGCGAAGCCATATTAAACCGTTTCAATAAAAGTGATTAGTGGTTTTTTTGGATGGATTGGTGCCGGAGATAGGAGTCGAACCTACACGGCCTTGCGACCGGAGGATTTTGAGTCCTCTGCGTCTGCCATTCCGCCACTCCGGCACGTGAATATCTTAGGGCAGGATGGAGTTGCGGGCAACATGGTTGCGGTTTTGGGGCGTAGCTTGTGTTGGGACGTTGTAAACCGTCCCTGAGAAAAGCGGACGTGCGACATCCGCGTGGTCATGATGGCTGGCGGACGGGAAGGCTCCGCGTTTCATCGAAGAGGGATTCCTTTCTGCGCAGACCGCCTTTTTCGCAAGAGCGAAGTAGAGGAAGAACCGTCGGTCCGCTTCGCTCGGAATGACAGGGTTGGTTTTTGTGGCTTGATGGCTGCCAAGATTCGGGCGTTGCCAGGATTCAGGCGGAGCGAGGGCCGGGAAGGGTCGAAGTCGAAAAGAGGCTTCGCTGGATTTATTTTTTGCGGACCAAGATGCGGCTAACGATATAGGAAGGGCGCAGGCGGGGTGTTGGTGAGGAGAGGGGTGCGATTGGTGAAGTATTTTACGGCATTGCGACCGATGGTTTTGGTGGTGCGTCTGTTCCAGTACGCGCCCATGGCCATGGAAACGCCGGGGACGACGCCGTTGACGATGGAGCGGCGCAGGAGTTTGTAGCCGAGTTTTTTGGCGAAGCGTTTGAGGACTTCGAAGGATTCTTTCTTGGCGTAGTAACGGCCGACGACGGCTTTGGAAAGGCGGGCGCCCTCTTTGCTGACGGCCTGGGCCGCGGCCCCGCCGAATGCGAAATTCATGATGGCCAGAAGGTCGTCGGGGTTCTCAGGATCGAGCGAAGCGCCGTAAAGCGCGGCCAGGCGCGCGACAAGCTGGAGTTGAATGCGCGCGGTGAAGAAAACTTCCGAGCAAATTGCGGCGGCGGCGACGGCGACGTTGGCGGGAATGCCGATCACGCCTTCTCCCGCGGTGAACAGGCCGACGAGTTCGTCAACGGAAACAGCAGCCCCGGTGACGGCGCCAGCGAGGGCCGCTTTTCTAGACGCGGATTCGATCAGGATCCCGGAGATTTCGGCGCGGGTGCGTCCAGGAAAATCGAGAGCAAAGGACCTGGTGGCGGCCTGGATGGAAAAATTACGAAATGTTTTCTCCATGAGGTGGAACAGCCATTCGCCATTGCTGAAGCCGGGCCAACCGCCGAGGTTTTTTACTTCGGTGGCGACTTCTTTAAGTTGCTGGCGAATCGCGTCGGAGGGTACGGACTTGCTCATGGCGCTCCAGTTCATGGGTACTCCTCTATCATACGCTTTTGCCGCGGGCGGTCTCACTTGAGCAGGCGGAAATGCACATTTGCGAACCGCTCTGAGGATTAGATTCGAGGTAAACTCGGATGGGTTCACAAATGTCTATTCAAACTGAAGCAGCGGTGGCGCCTCACGAACAGAAATCGAGCTCCTGGCTAAAAGGAATTATTGCTGGAGCGCTGGTGACGATTTTATTTGTTGGCGCGGCGGTGTGGTTATCTACCGGCGTGGGACTGCTGCACCTGATGGGACTGTTTCGCAATGGAGGGATACGCTTCAACGTGGACCAACCGACGGTGGTGCGGCAAATTCAGCGACTGCAGAAGCTGGAGACGGTCAGCTACACGATGGACAAGATTATTGGCGGAGCGCGGGATAATGCTTACCTGCCGCAATTTCTGGCGGGCGACAGAATTTTGCTGGTGGTGCACGGTGAAGTGGTTGCGGGCGTGAATCTGGGGAACATCAATGCGAGCGACGTGACCGTGCAGGGGCATAGCATTTCGCTGCGGCTGCCGACCGCGGAAGTGTTCAGCACGCGGATTGATAATGCGAAGAGCCGGGTGTATTCGCGGGATACGGGATTATTTACTTCCCCGGATCCGAATCTGGAAAGCGAAGTTCGGCAGGAAGCGGAGCGGCAACTGCAGCAGTCCGCAATGGTGGATGGAATTTTGAAGTCAGCGGATCAGAACGCGCGAAATACGGTTTCGGGAATGCTGACGGGACTGGGATTCACGCAAGTCAGTTTGCAATGACGTTTTTGCCCTTCTGTTTACCAGCCTTCCCGAGCTTATTGAAATCCTTCATGTAGACGCGCAACCCGAAGGCTGGAGTGATTTTTGTGTAACCGGCAGTGAGCTGTTCTTTGTAATGGTCCAGATAAAAATCAAAGGGGTCGCTGGAATCCATGTCCACCAGATTCATGTCCGCATCGGTCATAAGCAATTTGCCGAAAGCGAGTCGATTGCCGCGGTAGGACATGAAGTTCCCCGCTTGCGGCTTTTTCTCCGGGTTACTTTTGTCTCCGAAGGCCAGGACGATGGTGTCGCCTTCAATGCGGATAGCGGTGACCTTTCCGTGTAGGTGCGGAGGCGGAAAAACCAGCGCGGGATCCAGGATTAAGTCGTCTTCGTGAGTCTCCACACCTGGAATTTTGCCATTCTTTATCAGGTCTGACATCTCCACTCCGAAAAGGCTCATGATTTTCTTGACCGGAACGTGGAGGGCTTTGACCTTGGCGGAGTGCAGAAGAATTTTCCCGTCGGAAGTGGGCGTGAGCTCCCCTTCGGTCTCAAAGGGTATGGCGCCGGCTTCGTGAAGGCGGCCTTTGATTTTGAGGCGGCCGTCCTGGATGGCGACGGACAGGCCACTGAGCGGGGCTTTGGGCCGCGCGAAAACATAAGAGTTGAGAACATTTGCCAAATCCGTCGCGGTAATGGTGATTTCAGCTGAGGAAATGGAGACGGTGAAAGAGTCTTTGTTGTCGAAGATCGGGTAGCCGGATGGCTGGGCAGGGTCAAGCTGACCATCAAGGGATTTGATGTGCACGGCGACGGAAGACGAGAAGTGGTACATCACGTTGCGCATCTGGGTCTGCACGGCGTTATTTTCCGCCGCACCCCGGGGACTGCCATGAGCGTGGTCCATACCATTTGTGGCGCCAAGGAGAGCAGAGAGTAGCCAGTAACCGCAGGTGAACGACACGCGCTGTACGAATCTCAATGGTCACCTCTTTGTGGGTCTTGGTTCGGTAGTGAGATGCAGATCCTGATTGGATAGCGTCGTAAATTTGAATCTGCTAGACTGGCGCGGCTTTGACAGTCACGACGCGTAGACGATTTCTGATGGATTCCGCGCTGACGGCCGGCGGCGCGATGTTTCTGCCTGGGCTGCGACCGCTCCTGGCTGCGACTTCCCTTCCTAATATTGCGTTTCCTGCGGAGCCGCGCGAGCGGATAGCCATTGCGTCTTACCCTTTCCGGGAGTTTGTGGCCGGAGGGAAGGACGCCGAGGGCAGCGGCAAAATCGAGATCAAGGATTTTGCGGCGCATCTGGCGGCGAAATTCAACATCAAGAAGATCGAGCCGTGGAGCGAGCATTTTCGTTCGCTGGAGGCGCGCTACCTGGGGCAGGTTCGCGTGGGGGTGAAGGCCGCGGGCGGTGCGATTGTAAATATCGCGGTGGATGGCGAGCACAGTCCTTATGCCGCGGATAAAGCGGAGCGGGATGCGGCGGTGGCGTTGAGTAAACAGTGGCTGGACGCGGCGGTTTTGCTGGGTGCGCCGAGCATTCGAACGAACATGCCGAAGGCTAAGGATTCGGAGCCGGATGTGGAACGGGCGGCGGGGAGTTTATCTCGCGTGGCTGAGTATGCTGAGAAGAAAAATGTAGTAGTACACCTGGAAAACGACAATCCCGTGAGCGAGGATCCGTTTTTCATCGTGAAAGTGATTCAGAAGGTGAACAGCCCGTGGCTGCATGCGCTGCCGGACTTCGGCAATTCGGTGGCGGCGAAGCCTGCTGAGTATGCCTACGACGGCATCAAGCAGATGTTTACGCAGGCCTATGGAATCTGCCACGTGAAAGAAATAGTTTCGAACGAGAAGGGCGAAAGTTTGCATGTGGATATGGCGAAGACGTTTGGAATTCTGAAGGATGCGAAATATAAAGGTTACTGCTCGATGGAGTTTGACAGCCCCGGCGATCCTTATAAAGGGACTGCCGATTTGATCGAGACGACGCTGAAATATTTGACCTAACCCGCCCACGATGCCCACTTCACAAGGTAAGTGCCCGGCGATGAATTCTGAAGCGCAGGAGTTTTGTTCATGATTGTAGGCGTGCCTTGCGAAATTTATCCGGGAGAGCGGCGGGTGGCGCTGGTTCCGGCGGCGGCACCCGTTCTGGCGAAGGCCGGGATGGAAGTTCTGGTGGAGGCCGGAGCCGGTGCGAGCGCGGGGTATCCGGATACGGAATACGTCGCGAAGGGTGCGAAGATTGCGTCGGATCGCGCGGAAGTGTTTCGCACGGCTGATGTGATTGTGCAGGTGCTGGGCTACGGAGCGAATGACCGCACCGGAAAAGAGGATGTGCCGCTACTGCGGCGCGAGCAGGCGCTGATCGGATTCCTGCGGCCGCTGGGTTCACAGGAGAGCGTGCAGGAAATTGCCGCGACGGGGGCGCGGGCGTTTGCGGTGGAGTTGATGCCGCGGACTACCCGCGCGCAGAGCATGGATGTGCTTTCATCCATGGCGACGATCAGCGGATATAAAGCGGTGCTGATGGCCGCGGACACGCTGCCGCGAATTTTTCCGATGCTGTCCACCGCGGCGGGGACGGTTACTCCCGCGCGGGTTTTTATTATTGGCGCGGGCGTGGCGGGTTTGCAGGCAATTGCGACGGCGCGGCGGCTGGGCGCGGTGACCTCCGCATATGACATGCGGCCGGTGGCGAAGGAACAGGTGATGAGCCTGGGCGGCAGATTTGTGGAGCTGCCGATTGAGGCGAAAGATGCGCAGGACGCGAGCGGCTACGCGAAGGCGCAGGACGAGGAGTTTTACAGGAAGCAGCGCGAATTGCTGGGCCAAGTGGTGGCGGAAAGCGATGTGGTGATCACTACCGCGGTGATTCCGGGGAAGAAAGCGCCCGTGCTGGTGACTGGGGAGATGGTGAAGCGGATGGCGCCGGGTTCGGTGATTGTGGATCTGGCGGCGGAGCGCGGTGGAAACTGCGAGTTGACGGTGCCGGGGGAGATTGCGGACCGGGATGGCGTGACGATTATTGGGTTATTCAATCTGGCGAGTTTAGTTCCCTATCATGCCAGTCAGATGTATTCGAAGAATGTCGCGACTTTTTTGCTGCACATAGTGAAGGATGGAAAGCTGCGGACGGATACTGCGGACGACATTATTCGGGAGACTTTGCTGACGGGTGGCGGGGAGATTGTAAATAAGCGGTTGCGGGAGTTGTATTCGTTGCCGAGTTTGAGTGAGGCGGCGAAGGGTTAGTTGGAAAATTAAGACGAAGGGCCTGACCGGAGAGACACAGATCGGACCCACCCTATAAGACGAGGGTGGGGCACCCGAGAATGGGACAGAACATCAGACCCACCTATAAGTCAAGAGTGGGGACCCATAAGACATAAAAGACCTTGGGAAGGACATTTGATGAAACTGGATCTGTTGACCAGCCTTTACGTTTTTATGTTGGCGGGATTTATTGGGTTTGAAGTCATACGACGGGTTTCGCCGCTGCTGCACACGCCACTGATGTCGTTGACGAATGCGCTGGACGCAATTGCGGTGGTGGGCGCAATTATTCTTGCCGGGGAGCATAAGACTACTTTTGCGGCGGTGCTGGGGACGATCGCGATTGTGTCGGCTACCAGCAACATTGTGGGTGGATTTCTGATTACCGACCGCATGCTGAAGATGTTTAAAGCCAGCGGGCCAAAGAAATCATGATGTCCGAGGCGCTCTCCACACAATTAATTGAAGTGACTTACCTGATCGCTTCGGCATTGTTTATTTTGTCGCTGAAGTGGATGAGCTCGCCAGCCACGGCGCGGCGCGGCGTGTGGGCGGGCGAAGCAGGGATGCTGCTGGCGATCGCGGGCACGCTGCTGCATCACGGCATCGTGGACTACAAGTGGCTGGCGGCGGCGCTGGTGCTGGGCACGATTATCGGCATACCGCTGGGCAAAGTAGCCATGACCGCTGTGCCACAGCGGACGGCGTTGAGCCACGCGTTCGGCGCTTTGTGCGTGACGCTGGTGGGGACGGCGGAATTTTATTTGCGCGCGCCGGCGGTCCCGAAGTTCATGATGGCGGTCCTGGGAATGGAAGTGATTCTCGGGTCGCTGACGTTTACGGGAAGTTTGATGGCTGCCGGAAAGTTGCAGGAAGTTTTGCCGCAGCGGCCGATCACTTACAAGGGCCAGAACTTCGTGAACCTGGCGGTGCTGGCGATTGCGGTGATCGTGGCGGTGATGCTGGTGATGCATCCCGAGCGCGTTTACCTGTACCCGCTGATCGTGATCCTGCCGCTGATTTTTGGCGTGCTGATGATTATTCCCATTGGCGGCGCGGACATGCCGACGGTGATTTCACTTTTGAATTCCTACGCGGGCTTGTCGGCGGCGGCGATGGGGTTTGTGCTGGACAACAAATTATTGATCATCGCGGGCGCGCTGGATGGCGCGTCGGGATTTATCCTGTCGGTGAACATGTCGAAGGCCATGAATCGCTCGTTTTCGAATGTGCTGTTTGGGGCGTTCGGGCAGGAGCAGGCGGCGGTCGCGGGCGGCGCGGAAGCGCGGCCGGTGAAGAGCGCGAGTCCGGAAGAGGCTGCCGGGATTTTGGCGGCGGCCAACAAAGTAGTGATTGTGCCGGGATACGGGATGGCGGTGTCCCAGGCGCAGCACAAAGTGCGCGAGCTTTACGATGCGTTGACGAAACGCGGCGTGGATGTGCGATTCGGGATTCATCCGGTGGCCGGGCGCATGCCGGGGCACATGAACGTGCTGCTGGCTGAAGCGGATATTCCGTACGACAAGTTGATGGAGATGGATGACGCCAACGGAGATTTTGCACAGACGGATGTGGCGCTGGTGATTGGCGCTAATGATGTGACGAATCCGGCGGCGCGTACGGATGCGAGTAGCCCGATTTATGGGATGCCGATACTGGATGTGGATAAGGCGCGCACGGTGATGGTGATCAAGCGCGGGATGAGCGCGGGTTTTGCGGGGATTGATAATCCGCTTTATTACGACGATAAAACGCTGATGTTGTTTGGGGATGCGAAGGGGTTTGTGGGATCGATTGTGCGGGAGATTTCGGGTGGGGGCGGGCACTGAAGATTAGAGGTTCGAGGTTCGACGAAAAACCTGGAGCCGCGCCCATGTGGGACTGTAGTTCCTTCATTTATTCTCCAATTCGCCACTTTGAATGAGGCGTCGCACTAAATCAAAGCCGAAACAGCAGGTTCCTCACCCGCCTGGAAAGGCGGCGGGATTCGGAATGACATTTTTTTGTGTGGGATGGGGGAGAAGTCCGATTTAGGAGGCTTGTTTATTTGATTAGGAGGCCTTGCTTATTTGATCAGGAGGCTTTTTCCTGGGACATGGTCAGGTATTCGGCGTAGGGGCCTTTGAAGTCTTCGATTTTGCCGTTTTTGAAGTGCCAGATGCGGGTGGCGACTTCGTCCAAGACGTCTTCGTCGTGGGTGACCAGCAGGACGGTGCCATCGTATTTTTGCAGCGCGATGTTCAGGGCGTTGATGGATTCGAGATCCAAGTGGTTGGTGGGTTCGTCGAGGACCAGGAAATTGGGTTTTTGCAGCATCAAGCGGCAGAAAATCATGCGCGCGATTTCGCCGCCGCTTAGCGCTTTGGTTTGCTTGAGCGCATCTTCCCCGCTGAACAGCATCTGACCCAACAACCCACGAATTTCTTCCTGCGTGGCCTGGGGATTGAACTGCCAGAGCCACTCGAGAGCGGTGTAGTCAGACACTACGGAATCGCGGTGGTCCTGGGCGAAATATCCAACCGTGACTTCATGGCCCCACTTCACGCTGCCGCCGTCGATAGGAAAAACCTTCTCGGCGGCGTCAACAAAACCTTCGGCGTTGCGGATCAGCGACTTGAGCAGAGTAGTTTTGCCGGTACCGTTGCGGCCGGTGAGGGCGATTTTTTCTCCGCGGCTGACGCTGGCGGTGAAAGGCTTGATGACTTTCAAGTCGTCGTAGGATTTGGCGATGCTTTTTATTTCGAGCGGATGACGGCCGGAGTTGCGCTCGATGGCGAAGCGGATGTAGGGGCGGGCGATGTTGGAGCGGGCGAGCTCGGTAGTTTGCAAGCGTTCGACTTCTTTTTTGCGCGAAGTGGCTTGCGCGGAACGGGTGCCGGCGGAAAAACGCGCGATGAAGTCGTTGAGCTGCGCGATTTTCTTCTCGCGATTGGCGTTGTCGGTCTCGATGCGCGAGCGAATCTGCGTTTTGGCCATGACCATGTCGTCGTAGCCGCCGTTGTACATGATCACGGTTTCGTAATCTATGTCGGCGGTATGGGTGCAAACGCTGTTGAGAAAATGGCGGTCGTGGGAGATGACGATGAGCACGCCTTCGTATTCGAGCAGATAATTCTGGAGCCAGTGGACGGAATCGAGGTCGAGGTTGTTGGTAGGCTCGTCGAGCAGCAGGGCCGGGGGGCTGCCGAAGAGGGCCTGCGCGAGAAGCACGCGAACCTTCTGGCCGCCCTGGAGCTCGCCCATCTGGCGTTCGTGGAGGGAGCTCTCGACTCCCAGGCCGTCGAGTAAGATCGCGGCGTCGGCTTCGGCGGTGTAGCCGCCTTCTTCGCCGACGATGCCTTCGAGTTCGCCGAGGCGCATGCCGTCGGCGTCGGTGAGCTTATCGTGCGGCTTGGAATAGAGCTTGTCGCGTTCCTCGAGGGCTTCCCAGAGAGGGGCGTTGCCCATGATGACTGTGTCGATGACGCGGAACTGGTCGAAAGCGAACTGGTCCTGCCGTAGGATGCCGAGTTTTTTGGGGCGGGTAACGGAGCCCTTGGGCGGGTCGAGTTCACCGGTGAGTATCTTCATGAGGGTGGACTTGCCGGCGCCGTTTGGGCCGCTGATCGCGTAGCGGCGGCCGTCGAGGAAGGAGCAGGTCACGTCCTCGAACAGGATGCGGGGGCCGAAGCGCATGGAAACGTTGTCTACGTAAATCATCTCTGGATAATTATAGCGTGGATTTTTGGTTTTCGCGTGTGTTGGCGGGGGTGCGGTTTTCGGAAGGACGGGCTGCACCGCGATTAGATCGAAGACTGCTTCAAAGATGAGGGCGGGGAGGCTCCGCGTCTACATCGAAGAGAGTTCCTCTATGCGCGAACCGACTACTTCGCGGGAGCGAAGTAGAAGAAGAAGCGTCGGCTCGCTACGCTCGGAATGACAGGGCTGAGCGTGCGGATTTGTGAGTTGCCAAGATCAGTCTCTTACCGCCTCGGATGAGGTTGGTGCTTGCTGCGGTGATTGGTTGTGACTAGACTGCGCTGCGCATGACGACTGTTCCTGCAGATACTGGATATGAGAGGTTGGCTGCTGACCGCGCGCCTGGGTTGGGCGGGTTCTGGGCTTTGATTGCTACGCAGTTCCAGGGCGTGTTTTGCGACAACACTTTGAAGTGGCTGGTGAGTTTTCTGGTATTGGAGACGGCCGCGACCAAGGAACAGCGGGATTTGTGGTTTGTTTTGATTGTGCCCTTGCTATTTTCGGTGCCGTTTCTTTTGTTTTCGATTCCGGGCGGATTTTTGGCGGACAAGTACAGCAAGCGGAGCGTGACGATCTGGACGGTAGTTGGGCAACTATTGGTGATGGGGCTGGCGACATGGGCTCTGGCATCCGGGCGGCTCGGGTGGGCTGGCGCGGCACTGTTTTTGATGAGCACGATCGGAGCGATTTTTGGGCCTACGAAGTATGGGTTGCTGCCGGAGCTTTTGCCGGAGTCGAAACTTAGCTGGGGGAATGGAATTATCGAGTTTGGAACTTTGCTGGCGGCGATTGTGGCGGCGCTGGCGGGGGGATTTTTTGCGCATGCCTTTCGCGGGCGGCAGTTATGGTCGGGGGTGATTTTTATCGTGCTGGCTGCGCTGGGATTGCTGATCAGTCTGGGGATTACGAAAGTGCCGGCGGCGGATCCGGGGCGTAAATTTGACTGGAACTTCGCGCGGGAGTGCTTTTCAGAGGTGCGGCACATGCGCGGCGACCGCATGCTGCTGACAGCGGTGGTAGCGAATACGTTTTTCTGGTTCCTCGGGTCTTTGCTGCTGTTGAATATTGTTTTGTACGGCGCGGACGTTTTGTTTCTGGATGAGACGCACAGCAGTTACCTGCTGGCGGGATTGAGTATGGGCATCGGAGTGGGCAGTCTCGCGGCGGGGTTTGTTTCCGGGAAGAAGATCCAGACGGGCATGGTGCTGCCCGGGCTGGCGGGCCTGCTGGTGATGTGCGTGCTGCTGTCATGGAGCGGGATTGGGTTCACGACGGTGCTGACGTATCTGACGGCGCTGGGATTTGCAGGGGGATTTTTTGTGGTGCCGGTGAATGCACTGATCCAGCGCCGACCGTCCGCGGAAGAGAAGGGGCGGACCATCGCGGTGGCTAACTTGTTGTCATTTATTGGGGTGGCGCTGCAGCCGATGGCGCAGTTCGCCATGCTGCGTTTGGGACACCCCAACCCTTCGCGAGTATTTCTGATTGCCGGGGGCATAACGGTGGTTATGGGCGCAGTTTTGATCAAAATGCTGCCGGAATTGTGGGGGCAGGCGATGGGCTGGACGGGCTTACAACGAGGGGCTAGGCTATAGGCTCGTTTGACAGGGGCAGTTCAACCAGAATTCGTCGAGGAATTTGGCATATGGCTACCGTTACTTCCCTCCCCACTCGCCAGCCGGCGGGCGGGAAACCCGAGCATCGTGAGCTGTCAGAGTCCATGGACCGGGTGCGGGACGAGCTGGAAAGAGTGCGCTCGAAGCCCGATGAGGAGAGGGTGCACGATCTGCGGGTGGCCATCCGGCGGTGCCGTTCGGTGGCGGCGGTGTTCGAAGAGATCGATCCCGATGAGTCCTGGAGGGAGATGCGGCGAAAAGCCAAAAAACTGTTTCGAGCACTCGGCGCGTTGCGCGACGGCCACGTTTTGGCGGATTGGATCAAGAGACTGGCCCCCGAAAACGATGAAGCCCGGAAGCAGCTCCAAAAGTCGTTGGAAGCTGAGGAACCGGAACTCGTTAAGGAAGTAGAAAAGGCGGCGGGCAAGTTTGATGACAAGGTCTGGAAGCGCCTGCGGCAAAGGCTGCGGCGGCGCGTGCGTTATATCCCGGCGGGCGGGCTGGCGGCGGAATGCCTGGCGCGCGAGAGATTCGAGGAGATCAAGCAGCGGCACCTGCTGGCCCTGCGAACGGAGAAGGCCAAGCCGTGGCACGCGCTGCGCATTGTTTTGAAGAAATTTCGATACACCGTGGAGACGTTGCTACCCGAACACCACGCGGCCTGGAGCAATGATTTGAAGCGGCTGCAGGATCTGCTGGGGGAGATCCATGATCTGGACGTGCTGGCTGCGCGGGTCAAAGTCGAGATGGAGTCGGACGAGGCGCTGCGAACTTCCTGGAAAGAGAAAATCCAACGCGAGCGTAATGCGCGGGTGCAGACCTATCGCCAGCTGACGCTGGGAAAAACGAGCATCTGGAACAAGTGGAGCCACGCGCTGCCTCACGGCGAGCGGCTGGAATTGGCGTCTTTTGCGAGGCTGCAAGCTACTGCGCGGGCCACGCAATCCAAGCCGCGCAAAGTGGCGAGAATCTCACTGCGGATATTCGAATTGTTGCGGCGGTCGAAGGCTGCTGCGGTTTTCGCAGAGCCGAATATGCGGCGGAATTTGCGGGCTTCGGCTTTGTTACACGCGATCGGGAATGATGAGAAGCATCCCACGCGCGCGGCGAGAAAGTTTCTATTGGCGATGGAAGCTCCTCCGCGGTGGACGCGTGATCAATGGGAGTTGGTGGCGTGGGCCGTGCGCTTTCATCGTGGCGCGGAACCGGCGGAGGATGACGAGCAGTTTGCGAAATTGCCGGCGGCGGCGCGAGAACACGTTCGGGCACTGGCGGGCGTGGTGCGGCTGAGCCGGGCCGTGCATAAGGCGGGGATTAATTCGCCGGTGGGATTCAAGATTGAGGCGACGGCGGAGATTGTGACGCTGTTCATTCCAAACCTGGTGGATAGTTTGGAGAACGCGGCAAGGCTGGCTGCCGGAAAGCATTTGCTGGAGACGGTTTTAGGCGTGCCTTTGGTGGTGCGTGCCGCGGTAGCCGCGAAGGCAGTTGCGGTGGAGGAGGCTCCGCGGGAAGTTTTGTTTGCGGTGGCGGCTGGCGGTTCGGACTAGTTCTCCTCGTTTTCTACAATCCCCATACATTTTGTGACGGCCGCTGTGCGCTTTTCTTGGGCGCCTGCTGATTTGCCCTCATGTAGATGCATGAGAGCAGCTTGCGCACGTTTGCGGTGAGCGTGTTGAGTAACAGCAGATTCCTCTCCTGCATGGGGAAGGCGTACTCTACTTGGCGCGGCGGAGTATTTTAGGTGTGGCTAGCCAGATCAGCTGGGCGCTGGGCGGGGAGATGCGTTTCAGGGTGAGGGCGGCTACGCCGGATTTTTTCAGGGTGGTGATGTTGTGCTTGGTGGCGAGGGCGGCAGCGATGAGCTGGTCGAGGTGCGGGGCGTGGCCGAAGATGAATACGGAGGAAGAGTGTTTGTCTTTGGCGAGTTCGCGGAAGAATAACGCGGGGTCGGTTCCGGGCAAGAGTAAATCGCTGGGGCGGACTTTTTGTTTTGAGTAGCCTAGCGCGCTGGCGAAGATTTCCGCGGTTTGCTGGGCGCGGACATAGGGGCTGGAGATCAGCACCTCGGCGGTGATGCCCAGGGCTGCGACTCCCTTGGCGGCTTGTTTCGTTTTCTTGATGCCGTCTTCGGTTAGATAGCGCTCCGGGTCGGGCGGGCACTTGGGGTCTTCGCGGTCTATGGCGATGCCGTGTCGGACGACGTAGAGATCCATTCGTGTTGCTCCTTGATTGGGTGTTGACAGTTTAACAGTTGTTGGTGGGTCGAGCTTTGTGTTGTGGGGAGGCTGACGCGAGCGATCGAAGAGGGATTCCTCTCTGCGAAGGACGACTCCTTCGGGGGAGCGAAGGAGAAGGTAAGGCATCGCCCTTCTCCGCTCGGAATGACAGATTTGGGTTGTGGGCTGTCGTGATTGGCACGGTTGAGGGGTGCTCAAGGGACGGCGTGCGGCCCGGCGCTTATTAAAAGTAAAAGTCACAACGCTAAAGCTAACACCCCTAGAGCTAACAACGCTAAAGCCAGCTGCGCTAAAGCTAACAGCGCTGAAGATCACAGACGGTAAGGCGAGCAACACGAGCTGGGCGCACGTTAATGATGGCGCGCGAAGGATTAGGTGCCGAGTTGGCGGAAGAAGAGGCGGACGTGGAATTCCTTTTCGAAGAGGTCGGCGCTGCGGCTGGCGTCGCGGAGGTCTTCGGCGGCGTCGCCGCGGGCGTGGACCTGCAGGGCGACGGAGCCGCGCTGGAAGGAGGCGTGGATATTGGTGACGCGCTGGCGGTGGGAGTGGTCGAGTCCTTCGGCGATGCGCAGGATGGAGGCGAGGCGGCGGGTGATGCGCTTATCGCAGATTGGACAGCGACGAATAGGCGACGTGATGGGCGGCGGGTTCGGATTTGCGATTGTGATAGCGCGCGAGGGCGGCGACGATGGCACGGTCGCGTCCGTCAAGACCCGGAATGTCGCCGTTGAGCGCGAGATATTCGCCGTGCTTGTGATGGCCCTGATGGCTGACGGTGTGGCCGACGTCGTGGAGCAGCGCGCCGGCTTCGAGCAGCACGCGGGACTGCGCCGGCAGGTGATGCACCGGCTGCAAACGATCGAAAAGAAGAATGCTGAGTTCGCGAACGTGCTCGGCGTGCACCTGATCTTATTTCGAGGCGGCGCGCAAAACTTCTGGTGCTGGCAATAATCTGGCGCAGCGGCGGCGTTGTAGCGGTGCGGTTCTTTGCGCGAGAAGGCATCGTGAGTAATTTCCTGGAGGATGCCTTCGCGAACGCCGACGGCGGGAACGGCCATGCAGCGCACGTTGAGGTAACGGCCCACGGTGAGCAGGGTGATGGCGGCGATGCCCATGACGTCGGCGCGATCGCGGCGCACGCCGTAGTGCTTCATGCGTTCGCGGACGCTGCGTTTCAAAATATCGGGCAGGCGATCGCGCAGCAGAGAAAGCTGCAGCATGGGCAAGCCGTGTTCGCGAGGGCCGGGAGCGATGGCGGCCAGAGTTTCGGCGTTGCCTCCGAGGGCGACGGCAAGCTGCTCGCCGAGGTTGGGGCGATTCGGCAATTTCGATTCGAGCAGCGCGCGCACATATTTGCGCACCTGCTCGGACTTGCGAGGGACGAATGACGCCGGGGAGCTGCAGCGTGGTCATCAGGCGCACGGTGCCGACGCCCAGATGCGCGCTTTGCTCCACGTGCGCGCTCGCGCAAGAATGCTGAGCTCCAGGCTGCCGCCGCCCAAGTCAATGATGCAGCGCGGATGAGATTCGGGGCCGAGCGCGGCAAAGACCGCTTCCCTGCCGAGTCGGGACTCTTCGGCGGCGCTAATGATTTCGAGAGAAATGCCGGTTTCGTGCCGGATGCGGCGAATGAAGGCGTCGCGATTGCGGGCTTCGCGGGAGGCGCTGGTGGCCACGGCGCGATATTTGGTGACGCCGTACTCCTCCATCGTTTCCTTGAAATCGCAGAAAGCCTTCACGCCTTTTTTGAAAAGTTTTCTCGCTGAAACGGTGGCGAAGGAAAACGCCTTCGCCGAGGCGCAGGGGGTAACGCTCGTCGTAAAGCGGTTCGATATCGAGCGCGGAGTAGGCGCGCGCGACGGCCAGACGCACGGCGTTGGAGCCGGCGTCGATGGCTGCGATGTGAACCGGCTCTGACATGCAGTGAGTCTAGCGCCAGAGGTGCGCGAGCGCGGAGGACGGCGTGTATTTGGTGGCGCGGATGCCGAGATGTTCGCCGATGCGGTGGCGGAGCTGCGCGATTTACTGCGGAGACGCTGGCTTCGCCGTCGAGCTCGATAAAATTGTGGCGCTTGGCCATGACTTCAAATTCGCGCTTGATCATCGTCTGGTAGCGGATGAAAGACCAGTAGAGATCGTGCGACAGAGACATGTCGCGGCCGGCTTCCCAGTAACTGATGGCCTGAGATTTTCTGAATTCGCGGCCGAAGGCGGTTTCGGGGCGAACGTTGAGCCAGAAAGTAAGATGCGGGCGCAAGAGCCATGGCGTAGAGGCCGCTCATGTAATCGCGATTGATGCCGCGCACTACGCCGCGGGCGATCAGGGTGAAGATAAAGCGGTCGGCGAGGACCACTGTGCCGGAGCGCAGGGCGGGGAGAATGCGATGCTCGACCTGGTCGAAGAAATCGGTGGCGTACATGAGCGCGAGGGTGAGTCGAGTGACAGCGTTTTTGGCGAGGAGCTGGTCAATGTCGCGGCCGACAAGATTCGAACGGCGCAGGCCGCTGGTCTGCACAGCGAAGCCTTCGGACTCGAGCCACTCCTGGAGCAGGGTGATTTGCGTGGAGCGGCCGGAGCCGTCCATGCCTTCGATGACCACGAGGGTGCCGGTGATTTCGGCGGGATCGAAACCGACGAGAGGCTCGCCGAAGAAATAGTGGGAGGCTTCTTCTTCGACCTCTGAAGCGCTTTTCGTGGGAGGCGGAGCGGCGGCCGCCGCAGTTTCGGCAGCGCCGTCGGCGGCTGGAGATTTTTCTTTGTCCTTATCTTTTTCTTTATCTCGTTCTTTATCTCGTTCTTTGTCTTTTTCTTTTTCGCGATCCCTGTCGTGGTCCCGCTCTCGTTCGCGACTTTTTCGTGGCCTTTGTCCTGGGCTTTGTCCTGGCCTTTTTCTTGATCGGGCATGATTACTCCGCTTCCTGGATTCGAGGAGCAAAACGCTTGAGATCGATTTTGGAAGCGACGATATCGCGCATCTGCTTTTGCAGCTTGTTGACGGGGATGGTGCCGTCGAGGACCACGAAATTATCGGTGTCCACCATCTTGTCGTATTCCTCGAGGATGCGCGCCTGGAACAGGCGGAAACTTTCGGCGCGATCGTAGGACATGCCGAGATCCATGCCGGCTTCGTAATATTTCAGTTTGGGACGGCCGCTCAAGATGCGATGGACGGCGACATCCAGCGGCGCGCGAAAATAAAAAGTAATGTCCGGAACGGGAGCGAAGCGGTAGAGATTGCGCAGCCAGCGCGCCGGGCAACCGCGCGCAGCGTCGCGGGCGAAGGCAGTGTAGATGTAGCGGTCGGCGAGCACGAGATAATCGCCCTGGAGCAGCGGCATGATCTGGCGTTCGCAGCGGTCGGCAAAATCGGCGGCGTGCAGGAGGGAAAATGTGGTGGGAGTGAGCAGGCGGCGCTGCTTTCCACGGCGGGTAGCGGATTTTACCAGAGGCGAAGAATTCCACTCGGTGAAGTGCAGGCGGTAACCACCGATTTCGAGCCAGCGCTTCAACAAGATAAAGCTGGGTGCTCTTTCCGGAGCCGTCGGTGCCTTCGACGACGATGAGCGCGCCTGGATAAGCGCGACTGGGGACAGGGCGGCCAGGTTGCGGCAGCGTGGATTTACCGGCTTCGGGCCGGGTTTCTTTCTTAAGTACTTCCGTATTTTCCATGGGCTCAGTTGTGTGCGCGGCGAATTGCGCCGCAGTGGATATTATTATGAATTTTTTGTTACAAAAGCATTACAAGATTGCCCAGAGCAATTTCCGAAAACTCTAAAAGATACTAACTTTTATACGCAGAAACTTAGCCGGATTCTGGCGAAATTCGCCGATGAGCAAACGCAAATCGCCTGAAAGGCCGGCGAGATTGTCGTACAACTTGGGATCGGAGAAAAGCTTGCCGGCAGTGGTGGTGTTTTCGTTGAGCTTGGCGGAAGCTTCCGCGAGATTCGAACTGGTGTCGTGCAATTTGTTATAGAGGGCATCGTCATTGGCCAGTTTTCCGAGGCTGCCTTTTCCGGCGCGCACATCGCCCAGCACAGCATTGCCATTGGCCAGAGCTTGTTTCGCTTCGTCGTAAAGCGTGGGGTCATTCAGCAGCTTGGCGAGAGTTCCCTTGCCGGTGCGCACATCGGTAACCAGGCCGCTGATGTTGTCCACGCCTTTGTCCACTTTGTCATACAGTTCATTGGAATTTACGAGTTTGCCGAGCGTGCCGCGGCCGGCTTGAATGCCACCCATCAGGTTATCGGTTCGGCCCAATACACTATTAAGGCGGTCGTAGGCCTGCGGGTCCACGAGTAATTTGCCGAGGGTACCTTTGCCATCTTTCACGTCGTTCAGAATTTCCTGCATGGAATCGGAGAGGGCCTGGATGCTATTTAGCATTTCGCGCGTCTCGGAGGCGGCAACTTCCTGGCCTTCCTTGAGAGGGACGCCCGTGAAGCCGCGGGAAATGTTGATGTACTTATTTCCGAGCAGGCCTTCAGTGACGAGGCTGGCGGCCGAGTCGGTGAGAATGTCGGGCTGGTAGCGCCGGTCCAGGCGCATCACGATTTCGATATTTTTCGTTTTGCCGTTGGCGTTGGCGGTAGCCTGAGCCTGGCTGCGCGGTACCAGGGTGATGGATTCCACGTTGCCGACATCCACGCCATCCACGCGCACGGGGGCGCCATTGGCCAAACCGGAAACGTCCGCCTGGTAGGTCTTCAGGCGGTACTTGGGACCGAGGATGCCCGCGCCGGTGACGTAGAAAATTCCGGCCGCCAGCACGAACAGGCCGACGAGCACGAATAATCCGACGCGTAACTCTGTCCAGGTGAGTTGTTTCCGCTGGGCCATTAACACTCCCCTCCCGAGTGCAACAAGACTACAGCATATTCAAAATATTCAAACCAAGAAGCGGCGCAGATAGGGATCTTTGGTGTTGGCAATCTCCTGGGGATCTCCTTCGAAATAAATGCGTCCGTCTTTGTAAACCAAGAAGCGAGTCGCGGCCGGTTTCTGGGCGTTATCAGCATCGGCTTGCGGCGAAAGGTGGACGACTTCTTTGGATTTTTTGTCGAAGACAAAGTTTGCGAGGGCGAAGCCGTCCTGCAGACGGTGCGTGGCCAGGAGCGCGGTGACACCGTAGACATCGCGCAGCCGCATGATGAGGGTGATTATCGTTTGCGAGGTGACGGGATCGAGACCTGCGGTGGGTGAATCGTACAGAACGATGTCGGGGCGATTGATTAACGCACGCGCGATGGAAACGCGGCGGCGCATGCCTCCGGATAATTCGGAGGGCAAGCGATCGGCAGTGTGCTCGAGTTCGACGAATTGAAGAGCTTCCTGGACGCGCGGCTGGATTTCCTCTTCCTTGACCTGTTCTTCGCGGAGGCGATAGGCGACGTTTTCGCCGACGGTCATGGAATCGAAGAGCGCGCCTTCCTGGAAGACGAAGCCGATGCGTTCGCGCAGGGTGAGCAGAGCTTTCTCGGACATGGTGGAAACTTCCTGGCCGAGCACGGTGACGCTGCCGCGCGTGGGTTTGAGCAAACCGGCGGCAAGTTTGAGAGTCAGAGTTTTGCCGGTGCCGGTTTCGCCGAGAAGGACGAGAGTTTCCCGCTCAGGGACGGAAAAAGAAACGCCGCGAAGTACATCGCCTTCGCCGAATCCCATGTAGACGTTGTCGAAAGTGACCGCGGGGCCGGTTTTTGCGGCGGCGGAGGGTGACGCGGGTGTCATGAACGTTGACATGGTTGTTGAATTATAGGGTCAACACCGGAGCAAACGAGAAATTGATGTGGGCGCCGCGCCATTCAGAAATTGGATCAGAAAAGCTTGTCTCCGAGGAAGAGCGCGAGCTTGGTTAGAAACAGGTCGGCGGCAATGATCATGACGGAAGAAACCACAACGGCCTGAGTGGTGGCGCGACCGACACCCTGGGTGCCTCCGCGCACCGTGAGACCTTTGTAGCAGCCGACGGTGGCGAGAATGAAGCCGTAAACCATGGGCTTGGTGAAGCCCTGCATAAGATCGGCGAAGTCGAGAGCTTTTATGGCCCGGGTCCAGAATTCCACCGCGCCGAGCCGCAACGAGAAAACGGAAGCGACGCAGCCGCCCAGAAGGCCGACGAAATCGTTAAGCGCGGTGAGCAGCGGAAGCATCAGGATAGTGGCCACCACGCGGGGGGTGACGAGCTTGCGGCTGGGGTCGGTGCCCATGGCGCGCATGGCGTCCACCTGTTCGGTGACGAGCATGGAGCCGAGCTCCGAAGCGATGCCGGAAGCGCAACGGCCGGCTACGAGGATGCCGGTCAGCGTGGGGCCGAGCTCGCGAACGAGCGCGATGGCGACCACGTCTCCCGTGAGGGCCGCCTGGCCGAAACGGGTGAATTGCGAACCGGTTTGCAGCACCATGACCGCGCCGATAAAAAATCCGGAAAGCAGAACGATGGGCAGCGAGCCGACGCCGATGTCGTCCATCTGATCGAGAGTGTCCTGGAAATAGCGCGGGCCGGTGGCGACGTTTTTTACGGCGCGGAAGGAAAGGAGCGAATAGTCCTGAACGCTTGAGACCCAACCTTTGGCGGAGTCAGTTAAGACGTCAACGACCGATAATTTGGGTTCGGGGGTTGCTTCGCTGCCGATTCGAACTGGAGTGCCTGCCACGATGCCTTTTTGCCGCTGATGACGTGGTGCAAATGGGCGCGAGGAAAGCGTAACTGCGCGAGTGAGGCGCGTCAAGTGAGGCTGCGACGTGGCGGGGGTGAGATGGCGAGGAGCTAGCGGTTCGGCAAGCGCATGTTTTGCTTAAGGGCTTCCAAAATTTCACTGGCGCGACTGGCTACGCGCTGGGGATATTCCAGTGGATTGAATTGGCCGCGAGGGCCGGGAATGATGGCGGTGAGATAGGCGGCCTGTTCGGCAGTCAGGGCATCCGCGGACTCTCCGAAATAGTGCTGGGAAGCAGCCTCCACTCCGTAGATGCTGTCGCCCCACTCGATGACGTTGAGATAAAGTTCGATGATGCGGTTCTTGGAGAGAAACGTTTCCATTTCCATAGCGACAATAATTTCCTGAACCTTGCGCAAGGGATTTTTGGTTGGCGAAAAGTACAAATTTTTGGCGAGTTGCTGATCGAGCGTTGAACCACCCTGCAACAGCCTACGGGCTTTCCAATCCACTTTAGTGGCGCGCCAGATGGCTTTAGGGTCAAAGCCTGGATGCCTCCAGAATCGCGGGTCTTCTTCGTTGACAATGGCGCTGCGAAGTTCCGGTGAAATGGCGTTGTACGGGACCCAGATCATTTCCGGGTGGAAGGGTTTGCCTTTCGAAGTAACCTCCTGCCGGCGACGATTGATGAAGGCAGTGATGTCGGGATTGCGATGCCGGAGGCTGATGACGTCGGCGAGAATTGCCACCTGGTAGGCGGTAATGGCCGCAACGCAAATCCAGGAAGCGGATAGGAACGCGCCTGCGAGTATTCGATGGCGTTGCCGGGCCTTCGAACGCTTCGTGGGCGTGGACTCCAACCGCAATGCCGGAAAACCACCGAAAGGGTCAGGGCGCATTAACTTGATGGGACCGCAATCTGCATGCGGTACGCCAAAGGCTACGGAACAGAGCGGTGAACGATGAAAAATCGCGAGACGCGCTATCGCTAACGGAAGGGGTTATCTCTCCGATGTGACGGCGTTGATGGCAGAATCGTGCGCAGTACCGGAAGCGAAATTCCTCAGGGCAATTGCGGAGGTATCTGAAAGTGGGCGCGCCAGGTGTACCGGTGTCTTCAGGTAGTGACGGTGGGAAGGGTAGAACCCGTAGGTCACTTGCTCTAGTAATACTAGTGCTGTGTGTTGGCGGAGTTCTGGCGGGGATGTGGCGGCATGCGGTAGTGAAGCGCCACAAGCATGAACTGCAGATCGCTGGCGGGCGTTCGCGCTTTGCAGAGCGCGCAAATCAACTGCTCCTAATGGGCCGCGCGAGCAAGGGTGAATGGGGGCTGCTGATTGTAGATGCGGAGAGCGGCGACACGCTGTATGAAGTCAACGCGGCGAAAAACTTTTTGCCGGCTTCGAACCTAAAACTTTTTACGACGGCACTGGCGCTCGAGACCCTCGGTTCCGATTACCGCTTTCGCACTACCGTTGAGAGCACCGCCACGCTCACGCCGCAGGGCGAGCTTACGGGTGACCTGGTGCTGGTGGGACGAGGCGACCCCAACCTTTCGAATCGCAAATTGCCTTTTGACAAGAAAGAAGCATTCGAGGGGCCACCGGAAAAAATTGTGGCGGACCTCGCCGAGCAACTGGTGGCGCGTGGGGTGAAACAGGTAAGCGGAGATGTTGTTGGAGACGACAGTTACTTCGCGCCAGAGCGGTATCCGAACGGCTGGGAGGTCGGTGACATTGCGTGGGGATATGGCGCAGCCGTTTCAGCGCTGGCGGTGAATGACAACACTGCAACGATTACTCTGACACCCGGAAAAAAAGTGGGAGACGCAGCGGAGATCTCGGTATCGCCGGTGGTACCAGACCTGACGGTAAGCAATGGAGTGACTACGAGCGCGGCGCGAACGAGAATGGAACTCTCGTTGACGCGGCAGCCGGGTTCGCACAGAGCCGCGGTGGGCGGCACGCTGCCTCTTAGATCCAGCGCGACGAAACTGAGTTTAGGGATTGAAGAACCGGCGATTTATGCGGCCGTCCTGTTGAAGACATTGCTGCAACAGCGAGGCGTCACGGTGCAAGGTGCGGCGCGCGCGCAGCACGACGCGATAGGCGAACGAAAGGGAAAATCGCCCGCGGTGCTGGCGGAGCACCTTTCGGGGCCACTACAGGATTCCGTAAAGATAATTAATAAGATCAGCCAGAACCTGCATACAGAGATGCTGTTGAGGACGGCGATGCGGGAAACGATGGGAAGCAGCGCGCCAAGCGAGTTGACGAAATTTGTGGGGGAATTTTATTCGGGCGCGGGAATCATGGAAGACGATGTGGTGCAGACCGACGGATCGGGATTATCGCGGCAAGATTTGGTTACGCCGCGAGCGGTGGTGGCGTTATTGGAATACGCCGAGAAACGACCGTGGTTTACGGCTTACTATGCATCGCTGCCGATCGCGGGGGTGGATGGCACGCTGGAAGAACGGATGAAAAATACTCCAGCGGCGGGAAGGATTCATGCGAAGACGGGATCCGTGGACCATGCGAAGACACTTTCGGGATTTGCGGAGATGCCAAACGGGCGACGATTGATTTTTTCGTTCCTCGGCAATAATCAAAGTGCGTCAGGTGGGGATTCGCCGGACGTTCTGGAAGCATTGTGCGTGGCGATGGTAGAAGAGTTTGGGGCGGCGCGGTAATGGTCGCGCCGCGGTGATTCGCAGAATCGGGACGCCAGCCCGGAAAAAGCTATGAACGAAAGAAAACTGGCCGCGAAGATGGACAGCAAGGCGCACGGCTCAGAAGCTCTCTCGCGTCCAACGGCGAGAGAGAGATTGCGGCCGGGAAGAAACTGCGCGAAAAAGCGCCACGCGGCGTTCACGCGAAATGGGTACCGGCAGTCAATCGCGTTGACCCGGTGGAACTGCTGAAGCATGCGGATCGAGGAAGGCTGGCAGAGTTATTGCCGATACGCTATTCGCGAATGAAGCAAGCGCCGTTCGGATTTTTTCGCGGGGCGGCAGCGGTGATGGCGGCGGATCTGGCCACCACCCCCAAAACGGGACTTCGGGTGCAGGCCTGCGGCGATTGCCATGTCAGCAATTTTGGCGGGTTTGGTTCGCCGGAGCGACGGCTGGTTTTTGACATTAACGATTTCGACGAAACGTTGCACGCTCCGTGGGAATGGGACGTGAAGCGTTTGGCAACCAGTATCGTGCTCGCGGGCCGCCAGAACGGAGATGGAGACCACCGCTGCGAAAAAGCAGTACGGGTCGCGGTGGAAAGCTACCGGCAGCACATGGGCGAGTACGCAAAGGCGCGTGCGCTGGAAGTGTGGTACTCGCAAATCGAAGCAGAGGCGCTGGTCGCCGGTGCCAAGACGAAGGCGGCGAAAAAATACTGGGAAGCGATCGAAGCGAAAGCAAAGTTGCAGACTGCAGAGCATGTGTTTCCTCAATTGACGACGGTGGTGAAAGGCGTGCCGCGCATCATCGACAATCCGCCGCTGATCTACCACCCGCGGCAAAGAATCAAACTGGCAAAGCGAGTAAGAGAAATGTTCCGGCGTTACCGGCTGACGCTGCCGGAAGAGCGGCGCGTGATCATTGACCGTTATCACATTGTGGATATCGCGCGGAAAACAGTGGGTGTGGGAAGCGTTGGCACACGCTGCGCGGTGGTTTTGCTGATGGCGGACAATAACGATCCCTTGTTTCTGCAGTTCAAGGAAGCCCTCCCTTCGGTGCTGGAAGCTTATGCGGGAAAGAGCCGCTACGCTTGCCACGGCGAACGAGTGGTGACCGGGCAGCGAATGCTGCAGTCGTCCAGCGATATTTTCCTGGGATGGACGCGCGACGATCAGGGCCACGATTATTATTTCCGGCAACTGCGGGACATGAAAATGACCGTAAATGTGGCGGATATGCCGAGGGAAGATTGGATGGAGTACGTGGAACTGTGCGGATGGGTGTTGGCGCGCGCGCACGCGCGGACCGGAGACCCGGCGCAGATCGCGGGCTATCTGGGAGCCAAGGATGTGTTTGACGAGGCCATTGCTAAATTTGCGGCGCGCTATGCCGATCAGACGGAGAAGGACCACGAAGTTTTTCTAAAGGCGATTCGAAACGGCAGGATCTCCGTTCGGACGATGGGTTGACCCTGGTTGGCTTGACCGTGGCATTGCAGCCGAATAATATCGTGCCCCCATGATTAGTTCCGACTCCCGCATTGGACAGACGATTTCGCATTACGAAATAACACGGACCCTGGGCAGCGGCGGCATGGGCGTGGTGTACGAGGCGCAGGACACGCGGCTGGGGCGGCGGGTGGCGGTGAAATTTCTGCCGGAAGCGATGGCCCAGGACAGTCAGCTGATCGAGCGATTTCAGCGCGAGGCGCGGGCCGCTTCGGCGCTGAATCATCCCAACATCTGCACCATTCACGCGATTGAGCACGATGGCGGGCAGCACTTCATCGTGATGGAACTGCTGGAAGGGCAGACGCTGGGGCAGATGATTACGAACCAGCCGCTGGCGATGGAGAAGTTGCTGCCGATGACGATTCAGATTGCGGATGCGCTGGAATCGGCGCACGCGAAAGGGATCGTGCACCGGGACATCAAGCCTGCCAATCTTTTTGTCAGCGACCGCGGACAGGTGAAGGTGCTGGATTTCGGACTGGCGAAAATTGAGCCGGTGGTGTCCTCGGGCAGCGGGCGCGGACATGGACACGATGATTGGCGGCGGGCTGACTACCGCGGGCGCGGCGGTGGGCACGGTTCTGTACATGTCACCGGAACAGGCCCGCGGACAACTGGTGGATGCGCGGACGGATTTATTTTCGCTGGGCACGGTGATGTACCAGATGGCCAGCGGGAAGATGCCGTTTCAGGGCGACACTTCGGCGCTGATTTTTGACGCGATTCTGAATCGCGATCCGGCGCCGGTGGCCGAAGAAAATCCGGCGGTGCCGCCAGAGTTTGGGCGAATTCTGTCGAAGCTGCTGGAAAAAGATCGCGCGCTGCGATGCCAGTCCGCCACGGAATTGAAAACGGACCTGACGCGGCTGAAGCGCGATCTGGAATCAGGAAACAAACGCGCGGTGGCAGTGAGCGAGAGCAAAAGTGGAGTGGCAAAAACCCCGCCCAGCACGAAATCGGTGGCGGTGTTGTATTTTGAAAATTTGAGCAAGGTGACGGAAGACGAATACCTGCGCGACGGAATTACCGAAGACATCATCACGGAATTGTCGAAGATTCGGGGGATCAATACGTATTCGCGGCCGACGGTGCTGGCATTTCGCGACAAGCAGGTGACTCCGGGACAGATCGGGCAGCAACTGAAGGCGGCTTACGTGCTGACGGGGACGCTGCGGCGCGCGGGAACGCGCTTGCGAATCACCACGCAACTGGTGGACACCAGCACGGATTTTCCACTGTGGAGCGAGCGCTACGACCGGGAAATGAAAGATGTGTTCGAGGTGCAGGACGAAATCGCGCGGAAGATTGCGGAAGCGCTGCGGGTGACGCTCTCTCCCCAGGAGTTGGAAGCGCTGTCCATCAAGCCCACGGAAAATCTGCAGGCTTACGATCTGTATTTGCGTGGGAAGCGTTACGCGCGGCGACAGACGCGACAGGATCTGGAATTCGCGCTGCAGATGTTTGAGAACGCGGTGGCGATTGATCCGAGTTTTGCGCTGGCGTACGCAGCGTGTGCCAATGCGTGCGCGATGTTTTATTGCAACTACAGCCGCGACCAGGTGTGGGTGGAGCGCGCCCGGCAAGCTTCCGGGAAGGCCGTGGCATTGCGCTGGGACTTGCCTGAGGTGCAGGTGAGCCAGGCGTGGGTGCTGTACGCCACGAATCTGCACGCAGAATCGGTGCGCATGGTGCAGCAGGCCATCGAAAGAAAGAAGGACTGCGAGGGCGCATACTACCTGCTATGCCGCGCGCTGTTTTCGGCGGGGCGCTACCGTGAAGTGGCGGAAGTTGCGGAGGTGGCGCTGGAAGCGAGCGGCGAGGACTACAACGTTTATGTGCCGATCATGAACGCGCTCGGGGCGTTGGGGAAACAAGAGGTCCGGAAGAATATTCAGATGCGGGCGGTGGCGGCTTTTGAGAATCATTTGAAGCAGGTGCCCGAGGATGCGCGGGCGCGGATTTTGATCGCCGGTTATTACGCGGAGATGGATCGCGTGGATGATGCGATGCGCGAGACGACCATGGCGATGACCTTGCGCGCGAATGAGGCGTCGATTCTTTATAACGCGGCGTGCGTGTTTTGTTCGCTCAATAAAAGAGCTGAATCGCTGGATGCTTTGCGCAAAGCATACGATGCGGGATTCAAGGATCCCAACTGGGCACGGCGGGATCCGGATTTGGCTCCGCTGCTGGGGGAACCGGAGTTTGAACGGATGTTTCCGGCGTCGGAAGCGACGGCGTAACAACCTTCGGATTTGCCCAAATCATTCAAACCGAGAAATCGCCCACAGATGACAATCCGCGTGGGGATCGTTTGGATAAAGGCGATACAGCGCGTCTTGTATTTCGCGGCTGCGGTTGAATTCTTTGATCAGTCCTTTTTCCGATAGTTCGTGATTGGAGAAGGCGTAAGGAAATCCCCTGCAGTTTGTGAGGGCGCTAGTCTGCGTTTGTTTATCAGTCAGGTCAAAGCCAAGGAATTTGAATCCCTCGGGGAAGTTTAAGGCAGGAAGTGCCCGAGGATTGCGAAGTACACACAGCAAGTTCTTTCTTTTGATGCCAGCCGTTTCGGCGCGGAGATAGTCGAGATCGGTAAAGAAGCGAAGCATGAAATCCTCGTTAACGATGTGTTGCCAGTAATCGGGCTTTATATCAGGAAGGACCGTCGGACAAAGACTTGGGTCGAGAGAAACTAGTTCGTGGAGCTGTTCGAGGCCACTCCACGAAACGTACTTTTCCCATCCAGGATCTTCACGGTCGAACCTCTCCGTAGCAATGAACCATGACGTTGTCGCGGGCATACACCAGTTAGTGAATCATGAAATTGGAAATTCTACCCAGCAACTCTGCTTTCGCAAACGATGGAGTGACTGGACGGGGCGCGGTTCGACGGATACACTCCTGAGCTTACTCACGTAGCGCAAATTTTAAATTTTACGAGGCGCTGGACGGCGAATGCTGCATTTTTATACCGCGGGAGAGTCGCACGGGCAGGCGCTGCTGGCGTTTATTTCGGGGCTGCCCGCTTCGCTGCCGGTGGATGTGGCGTTCATCAATCATGAACTGCACCGGCGGCAGCTGGGTTATGGGCGCGGCGGGCGGCAAAAGATTGAGAAGGATCACGCGGATATTTTTGCTGGCGTGCGGCACGGAAGAACGATTGGCGCGCCGGTCGCCTTGCGGATCGAGAATCGCGACTGGGCCAACTGGGAAATGATTTTGCCGGTGGAGGAGTCGGCGCAGATCGGCGGGGAAAGAAAAAAAGCTGGTGGCGCCGCGGCCGGGGCATGCGGATCTGGCGGGTGCGCAGAAATTTAATTTTCACGATGCGCGGTATGTGCTGGAGCGGGCTTCGGCGCGCGAAACGGCAGCGCGGGTGGCGGCGGGAGCGTTTGCCAAATTGCTGCTGCGGGAACTGGGCACGGAAATTGCGAGCCATACGCATGCGCGTCGGGCACTTCGCGCTGGAGCGTAAAGCGACGTGGGAGGAAATTCAGGCCATCAGCGGGGATCTGGAGTCTCCTTTGCGGTGCGTGGATGCGCGCTGCAGGAAAGAATGAAAGCGGAAGTGGACGCGGCGCTGAAAGCCGGCAATACCGTGGGCGGAATTTTTGAAGTGGTGGCGCACAACGTTCCTGTGGGACTGGGCAGCCACGCGCAGTGGGATGAAAAACTGGACGGGCGGCTGGCGCAGGCGGTGATGAGCATTCAGGCGGTGAAAGCGGTGGAGATTGGCGAGGGCGTGAGCGGGGCGGGCTCGTACGGAAGCGAAGTGCAGGACGAGATTTCGTACGACGCGGCGAAGAAGCGGTTTCAGCGGTCGTCGAATCGCGCCGGCGGGATCGAAGGCGGAATCACCAACGGCCAGGATGTCGTGGTGCGCGGGTATTTGAAGCCGATTTCGACGCTGCGGCGGGCGCTGGGCACGGCGGACATGGTTACGAAGGAGCCGGTGCAGGCGGCGTACGAGCGCTCGGACTGGTGCGTGGTGCCGGCGGCGGGCGTGGCGGGCGAGGCCATGGTGGCACTTGTGCTGGCGGACGCTTTTCTGCAAAAATTTGGAGGAGACTCGCTGGCGGAGATGCGCCGGAATTTCGATAGCTATGCCCGACAAATTGAAGAATTCTGAAGTAGTGACGGAGACGGACGCCGAGGTTTTGCCGGCCGGTCCGGCGGGCGCGGCGCGGAAGATTTATTCCATCGTGAAGTACGGCGACTCCGATCCTGGAGAAGCCGACGTCCGCGATTGAAAAGTTTGACGCGGAACTGGAAGAGTTGACCGAGGACATGTTTGCGTCCATGTACGCGGCGCAGGGCGTGGGGCTGGCGGCGCCGCAAATCGGGAAAAATATCCGGCTGACGGTGGTGGACGTGACCGGCGGGAAAAATCCGGAAGCGAAAATCGTGCTGGCGAATCCGGAGATTATCCACGCGGAGGGCGAGAAGCGCGAAGAAGAAGGCTGCCTGTCGCTGCCGGGGTTTCGCGGGTACGTGGTGCGGCCGCAGTTTGTGACGGTGCGCGCGCAGAATGCCAAGGGCGAAACTTTTGAGATTCGCGGCGAAGATTTGCTGGCGCGAGCGTTTTGCCACGAGATTGACCATTTGAATGGCGTACTTTTTATTCAGCACCTGAGCATGCTGAAGCGCGACTTGATCCGCCGCAAAATCAAGAAGCTGAGAAAACAAGGCGAGTGGTGAATCGAGTATTTAGACTTTGCGCGTAATCCTCTCTAAAATCCTGCCGGGAACCGAAGTTAGTGTCGTAACGTCAAAATAGATAAATCTTCGTATTAGCAGGGTTGGACAGGCGGCTGAAAGGAAGCTGATGCGGATCGTTTTCTGCGGCACACCGGCGTTCGCGGTGCCGACGTTGAAAGCCATACTGGCGGATCCCGAGCACACGGTCGTCGCGGTGATTACGCAACCGGACCGGCCAAGCGGGCGCGGACAGGAGATTTCGTTTTCTGCCGTGAAGCAGGCGGCGCTGGATGCGGGAATTGCAGTGCGCCAGCCGGAAAAGATTCGCGCGCCGGAAGCGAAGGAGCTGCTGCAGACATTCGAACCGGAGTGCTTCGTGATTATCGCCTATGGGCAAATCATTCCGGCAGGGCTTTTGCCGATTTCGAAATGCGGGTGGATCAATCTGCACGGTTCCCTGCTGCCGAAATATCGCGGGGCGGCGCCGATCAACTGGGCCATCGCTAATGGAGAATTGAAAACCGGGCTGACCACGATGCGGATTGATGCGGGCATGGATACTGGCGAGATGCTGCTGCAGGAAGAGGTGGATATCGATCCGCACGAAACGAGCGCCGGAGCTGGCGATGCGCATGTCGGAAATCGGCGCGGCGCTGATGCTGGAGACGCTGCGCGGGCTGGACAACGGGCAGGTCACTGCGAAGAAGCAAAACGATGCGCTGGCGACGTATGCGCCGCTGCTGAAAAAAGAGGATGGACGAATCGATTGGACGCTGCGGGCGCGGGACATTTACAACCGCATGCGGGGGTTCACTCCGTGGCCGGGGGCGTTTACAACGTTTCGGGGAAAGACGTGCCAGATCTGGGGCGAGCCGGTGCACAGGGAGCGGGCTCCGGAGGAGCCGGGCACGATTTTGGTGAGGATGGCGAAGTGCGCGTGGCTTGCGGGGACGCAACCGTTTTGCGCGTTCTGACCGTCAAACAGGAAGGACGCAGTGAGATGACGGCGCAGGAATTTGCGAACGGCGCGCGGCTGGCGGATAAAGAACGCTTTGGTCACAGCTAAATTGCGTGCGACTTTTTGCTGAGTCATACTCGCCTTCTCCACCTGTTTTTGCAGAAATGAGAAATCAGAATCGTCAAACCGACGGGAGTTCATCGTTAATGTCTATTTTTGGTGCGGAAAAGAAATGCGCGGGCCGAGGTGCGGGGCTGGCGGAGATTTTGCGGGTGGCCGGTTGCGGGGTGGTGTGCGCGCAACTGGCGCTGGCGCCTGCCGGTTGGGCAGCGACGGAAAAAGAGCGCGCGGATGCGGCGGCAGTGAAACCAGCGATATCGGCGGCCGACGCAAAGAAGATGGGGGCTGATCCCGTGTTGAAGGTGATGCAGGGTGAACTTTCGCGCGCGAGTGCGGAGTTGGGGAAGACGGAGCAAGCGCCTTACTACCTTAGCTACACCGTATACGACCAGGATTACGTGGTGCTGGTGGGGGCTTACGGAAGTTTGCTGACGGACGCGGCGGCAAAGCGGCGACAAGCGGACGTGACCATGCGCGTGGGCACGCAGGCGCTGGACAACACGCATGGACAGAGCCGCGCGAGCGGCATGACTTCCGGAGCGTTGCCGCTGAACGATGATCAAGACGCTATTGGGCGAGTTTTGTGGGAGTTGACCGACCGCGAGTACAAGCGCGCGGTGCCTTCGCTGATGAATGTGCGAACCAATACGGCGGTGCGCGCGGAGGAAGAGGATAAGTCGCCGGACTTTTCGAAGGAAGCTTCCGCGGTACACATCGGGGACGCCAAGGTGCCGGTGACGCTGGACCGGGACACGTGGGAAGGCGAGGTCAAGCGGCTGTCGGGGATATTCCGGAAATATCCCGAAGTGTATTTCGGGAGCGTGATGCTGCAGGTGCAGAATTCGAATTCGCGCATGGTGACTAGCGAAGGCAGCGCGGTAGTGACGCCCAGCGCTTCGACGCGGCTGATCATGGAAGCGCAAACGCGGGCGGCCGATGGCATGGAATTGCTGCGCGTGGAAACTTTTCAGGCTCCCAGCGCGAAGGAACTACCGTCGGAGAGCGAACTGTCCGCGAAAGTGGAGAAAATGGCCGCGGATCTGAAGGCTTTGCGTGGCGCTCCAGTGGCGGAACCGTATGACGGGCCGGCGCTTTTAAGTGGGCGGGCTGCGGCGGTGTTTTTTCATGAAGTGCTGGGACACCGGCTGGAGGGGCACCGGCAACGCGATGAAGAAGAAGGACAGACGTTCACGAAAATGGTAGGCCAGGAGGTGCTGCCGAAATTTTTGAGCGTGACGGACGATCCCACGACGAAGCAAATCGGAGACGTGAAGTTGGCGGGCTCGTATGATTTCGATAACGAGGGGACACCGGCGCAGCGCGTGGACGTGATTAAAGACGGGGTGCTGAAGAATTTTTTGATGTCGCGGATGCCGATCAAGGATTTCGGGGTTTCGAACGGACACGGAAGGAACCAGCCAGGACTGATGCCGGTGGGGCGGCAAGGAAATTTGATTGTGACCTCGAGCAAGACGGTGCCGGAAAGTGAAATGCGGCAACGGTTGATTGATGAAGCGAAGAAGCAGGGGAAACAGTACGGATTGTATTTTGACGATATTCAAGGCGGTTTTACGCTGACGACGCGTTCGCTGCCGCAGGCGTTTCAAGTGCTGCCAGTGATCGTTTACAAGGTGTATGTGGATGGGCGTCCGGACGAGCTGGTGCGCGGGGTGGATATTGTGGGCACGCCGCTGGCGGCGCTGACGCGCATTGTGGCTACCAGCGATCAGCAGCATGTGTTCAACGGAATCTGCGGCGCCGAGAGCGGCAGCGTGCCGGTGGCGGCGGTGGCTCCCGCGATTATTTTCTCGGAGATGGAAGTGCAGAAGCGGGCGCACGCGCATGAGCGGCCGCCGATATTGCCTCCGCCCGGATTTGAAAATGATACGGCGGCAGTGGCGGCGCAAACGGCGACGACTCCCGATAAGGGAGCGAAGCCGTGAAGAAGATATTTTCCACTATTTTACTCGCGACACTTGTTTGCGGTTCCGGTTTGCTCACCGGCACCGCGGCGGCGAAAGATGCGGCGGCGACGGATGCTTCCGCGGCAAATGCCGCGGCGATGAATGCGGCGGTAGCCGCGGCGAAAGGCGACGCGCTGCTGGAAGCGCTGCTGACGGAGCTGACGCGGTCTTATTCGCATTTGAAGATGGACCAGGTGCAGGCGCCGTATTACATCGAGTACCGCGTAAACGATGTGGACGATTTCAGTGCGGAGGCCGCTTTTGGCGCGCTGGTGCAGAACCAGCGGGTGCACGTGCGCATCCTGCGAGTGGTAGTGCGCATTGGCGACTACAAACAGGACAGCTACTTCGGGCAAGGGACCGGCGAGACCAACATTCTGCCGCTCGACAATGATCCCATCGCTTTGCGACACCAGATCTGGATGGCTACCGACGACGCGTATAAAAGCGCGGGGCAGGCGCTGGCGGAAAAGCAGGCGGCGCTGAAACAATTCAGCGCAGACCCGACAGCGGTGGATGATTTCGCAAAGGTTCCGACGTTGATTGCCATCGAGCCGGTGGCGGCGTTGAAGGTGGACGCCAAGGAATGGAAGAAGACGCTGGAGGATGTGACCGGGCTCTACAAGCAATATCCGGATGTGCAGTCTTCGACGGCGTCGGCGCGATTCACGGGCGTGAATGAATATTTCGTGAATTCCGAAGGGACGGTGACGCGCGACGGACGTACGAGTTACAGCCTGCAATTGAATAGTGCGGCGCAGGCTGCCGGATGGAATGCGCGTCACGCGCAATCCGGCGTACATGGTGGCGCGACGCGGAGGAGCTGCCGAGTCGCGACGCGCTAATGAGCGACGCGCGGAAAATGCTGGACACCGTGGTGGCGCTGCGAAATGCGCCGATCGTGGAAGAAGAATATCGCGGGCCGGTTTTATTCGCGCCGGACGCGGCAGATGACGTGGTGGCTTCGCTGATCGGGCAGAACGTTCTGGGGCGCAAGCCGCAACTGGGCAAGCCGAACCGGACCACCGGATCGTTTGCGTCGAGTTACAAGACGCGAGTGCTGCCAACTTTTTTGAGCGTAGTCGATGACCCGGCGATGAAGGAATTCCAGGGCAAGAGCACGGTGGGCAGCTACGCGGTGGACAGCGAAGGCGTGAAGTCGCAGCGGGTGACGTTGATTGATAACGGCACGCTGAAAAATTATTTGCTGGGACGCCAGCCGATTCGCGATTTTCCTGGAATCGAACGGGCACGGGCGAGCGGCTCCGGGAGTCTTTCCATCCGCCGGGGCTCGGCGTGCTGGTGGTGAAATCGTCTGAGGCGCAAACTCCTGAAGCGTTGCGGCAACGGGCTATTCAGATCGTGAAAGACCAGGGGCTGCCTTACGCTTATCGGGTGGACACGCTCGGGCCCGGGAATGCACCGCGACTTGTTGTATCGCGTGTATGCAAGTGACGGGCACGAGGAGCTGGTGCGCGGCGCGGTGTTCAACGAACTGGATGTGCGGGCGATGCGCAGCGATTTGCTGGCGGCGGGAAATGATCCGCTGATCAGCAATCGGACGGGCGGTGCGCCGACGACGATCATCAGCCCGTCGCTGCTGTTTGGCGAGCTGGAAGTAAAGCGCGCGGACACGAGTAAAGATAAATTGCCGGAATATCCTGCGCCACCGCTGGCGGTAGCAGCGGCTTCCGCTTCACCGGCTGCCAAGCAAGCTTCAGCAAACAACTAGGAGTCCATCGAAGCCGTGTCCATGACGCTGCGCGAACGACTGGAGTGGCTGAGCCGCATGGCGCTGCTGGTATTTATTCTGGCGTCCGCGGCGTTTTTGAGCGCGATCACAGCGATGCGCATCGCCATTCATGGGCGCGAAGTGACCATGCCAAATTTGGTGGGCAAGAATGTGAGCGAGGCCAACCAACTTCTGCGGTCACGCGGCTTGGTGCTGCGGGTGGCGGATCGCGTGTACAGCGAGCAGCCGACGAACGTGGTGGTGCGGCAAACTCCTACGGCCGGATTGCTGATGAAAGTTTCGCAGCAGGCCCATGTGGTGCTTAGCCTGGGGCAGCGGCAGCTTGACGATTCCGCGGCTGGAAGGAGCTACGCTGAGAATTTCGCGCATCGAGATGCTGCGCGCCGGATTGCAGATTGGCGAAGTTTCGAATATTACGATGCCGGACAAGGCGCCGGACACGGTGGTGATTCAGAATCCCAAGCCGGGGACGGGAGCGGCGACGCCGCGAGTGGATGTGCTGGTGTCGCAGGGCGACCGCGATAAGGCATATGTGATGCCGCATTTGATTGGATTGAACGAGAGCGATGCGCAGCACCGGTTGGACATGGCGAGTTTGAAGCGCAAGGTGAACTACGTGGCGGCTCCGCAGTGGCCGCATGGAGCGGTGATCGATCAGGCTCCGGCGGGTGGAGCGAGGATTCCTGCCGGGGCTAGTGTGGAGTTGACGGTGGCGCTGTAGGGTTTTGAATTTTAGTTTTTACCCTGGATGCAGGTTCAAAAGCGGTGAGAAATACTCGACGGGGCGTTTATAGAGGTTCCACGTCACGAACCCCACCCTGTAAAAACCTCAGCGTGCACCCTCCGCTTTTTATGAATGGATATGGGAGGAGTTACTCCTTAATGAGGGCTCCCAAACATCAGGTGGCGCCTCGCTGATGGGTTGATTGTGTTCCCACTTTACGAACCCCACCGGCAAAAGTCTTCACGTGGGCCCTGGCGTCTTTTTTATTTTGAATTTAGTTGAGGGCGTAGAGGTTGCCGTCGGTGCTGCCGAAATAAAGGGAGTCGCCGGCGACTACGGGGGACGAGAGAATTGAGCCGGTGGCGAAAAGTTTGTAGACGCCGACGATGAGATTGTCGTAGAAATTTTCGGTGAATACGGTCTCATAGTTGGTGGTGCCGTCGGGCTTGGAGAAGGCCGGCGAGATTCTGGGTGGCGCCGTCGGTTTTGAAAGACCAGGCGACCTGGCTGTTTTCAGATCAACGGCGCGGAGAATGCCGTCGTGGCTGCCGAAATAGACAGTGTCGCCGGCGATGGCCGGCGATGAGAAAATGGGCCAGGTAAATTTCAGGGACACGAGTGGCTGCGCCACCAGTCTTGGATTCGAAGGCATAAAATAATTTTGTGTCGGAAGTGCCGAAGTATACGCGGCCATCATAGACTGCGGGTGAAGTGATGACCCACGAGCCTTTGTTGTTGAAGCTCCATTTCTTCTCGCCTGTGGCAGCATCGAGCGCGTAGAAATTCGAATCGCGGCAGCCGAAGTACACCATGCCATCCGCAACGGCGGCGGAAGATTGGATGCCGACCTGGTTGTGGATGTCGGGGTCTTCGCCGGTTTTGAAGCGCCACTTCTCTTTTCCGGTGGCGGCGTCGAGCGCATAGAAGTAACTGTCCCAGCTTCCGATATAAAGAGTGCCATTGGAGATCGCCGGGGAGGCGTGCACCACGTCACCGGTCTGAAACTTCCAATTCAGCTTCCCGGTTGCGGCGTCGAGCGAATACACATTGCCATCGCCGCTGCCAAAATAAACGGCGCCCGCCGGTCAAGGCTGGTGAAGACAAATAGAAGTCAAAAGGGTCGGGCATGGCTTCGGCTTCGGGCAGCGAGCCGTGGAGATGCTTGGCGGTGAAGCGATGCTCGCCGGCGGTCTGGAATTTCCATTTCAGCGTGCCGGTGGCGGCGTCCACGGCATAGAACTTGCCGTCATAACTTCCGAAATAAACCGTACCTTGCGCGACGGCGGGCGAGGAAGTGATGCGCGCCTCGGTTTTGAATTTCCACTTCTGCGCGCCGGTGGCGAGATCCACGGCGTAGAGGTTGCCGTCGGTGCTGCCGACGTAGGCGGCGCCCGCGTCGATGGCCGGCGATGAGATTACATAACCGTGCGTTGAAAACTTCCATTTGACGTTGATGAAATTGCGGGACGCCCGGAGCGTCGTAGACGCCGGTATGCTCGGGATTACCACGGAACATTTGCACGGCGGCGGAATTCGACGGAACGGCGGGAGCAGTCTGGCACCACGCGGGAATCGGCAGCAGCAGAGCGGCAATGAAGATTTCGGATTTCATGAGCGGAATTAGACGCGCGGGATGAACAAAGGTTTAAGGATCATCGGGCAGCGGAGGGCGGGGCAACCCCACAGCGATGACTGGGGTTCTCAGTAATGAGGGTGAGCCTGGCCGAAGGGGCAAAGTTCGGGCGGGACTGGCCATTCGTTCAGGTTATACTCGATTTGTTCGGCGGCTTCGCCCAGAGGCCAGCCTGCGATCGTCAAGCGGTCAGCGAAGATTTCGACATTCCGAGAGGTGTTGTTTGCTACGTACTCTGCCGCATAGCAGCCGCAAAGATTTTCACGACAATATTGTTGATCGGGGATTTTACTGCTGGGAGCAAGCCAGTCCGACGCCCAGATCCTGCACAAAAAGAAGAAGGTCGACAAGTCCACCAGCGCCGATAACAACGTCCAGCCGGACAAGGTGCTGTATGACCGCGCTGCCGACGACATCAAGCGCGGACGGCACGAAGTCGGACGACTGAATCTGCAGACGCTGATCAACACGTATCCCGACAGCGAATATCTGGCCAAAGCGAAATTGCTGATCGCCGACTCTTACTACAAAGAGGGCGGCACGGCGAATATGACGCAGGCGATTTCGGGCTACAAAGATTTCATCGTGTTCTTCCCTTTCCTGCCGGAAGCTTCCTATGCGCAATTGCAAGTGGCCATGGGGCATTTCCAGCAGATGGAAAAGCCGGACCGCGACCGCACGGAAGCGAAAGAAGCGGAAGCAGAGTTTCAAACCTTCCTGCAGAAATATCCGAAAGATCCGCTGGCCGACAAAGCCATGCAGCACCTGCGGGAAGTGCAGGAAGTGATTGCCGAAGGCGATTTTCGAGTGGCCTCCTATTACTACGTCAAGGGCGATAAGCGAGCTGCGGCGGCGCGACTGATCGGGATTACGCGGCGTTACCCGCTGTTCAGCAAGTCGGACCAGGCGTACTGGATGTTGGGGCAGATATTTGAAAGCTCGCGAGAAAAAAGAAATTGCGGCCAATTACTATTCGCAAATTGTGAAGAATTATCCGCTGTCAGCGAAAGCGCCAGACGCGAAAGGCAAGCTGGTGGCGATGAAAGTGCCGGTGCCGCAGCCGGATCCCAAAGCGCAGGCGTGGATGGTCGCGGAGCAGAACGCTCCCCGGCCGCGCATCAGCCTGGCGAAGCGGCCGATGGCGCTATTGAAGACCGGCCCCACGAAAGAAATGGCGGTGGCGGCACGCGTCGGCGCCCCAAATCTGGAGCCGGAAGCCGACACGACGTCAGCTACGGAGGTGCTATCGGGCGGCAACTCTTCGCGCATCGTGGTGGGTGGCGGGAGCGGAACGGCGAGGACGACCGGGAAATTCGACGGGAATTGTGGCGACGGTGACTCCTGGTGCGGCGGCGACTGAGGGCACGACCGACGGCACCACGGAAGGCGCTGCGCCAGCGGATGGAAGCGCTCCGGCGGCGACAGATGGAAGCGCGCCGCCAGCGGCCGACGGGTCCGGAAACTGCGCCGGCGACCGCGGCTGCACCTGCTGCGGGAGAATCCAGTTCAGCGACGCCAGCACCGGCGGGAGAGTCGAGCTCAGCGGCGCCCGCGGCGTGACGACTGCGGCACCGACGCGGCGATGCGACGGCAACCGCCGGCGGCTTCGACGGACGGGGCCAAGACGGATGCGGCGGTAAGACGGATGCGACCACGGATGATGCGGCGAAGAAAGACGACAAGCAGAAAGAGTCTACGAGTAAGAAGAAAAAGGGCGTGAGGAAACTGGTGCCCTGGTAGAACGTTTGTGATCGCAATGTTTTAAAGGCGCGGCCCTGGGGGCTGCGCCTTTTTTTTTGGAGGCATGTTGCGCTAAAAACATACGCGATGTGGCCGGTTGTGATGTCGGGGCTGGGGCAGACCCGCTGGGCTGCGGTGGTGGCGGAGCGGCCAGTATTCACTTGGGACACAGGGAAACTGTTGATTCGTTGACGCGTGCGGCGGAGGATGCTCCAATACGTGAGAATCGGCGAAGGTGACCCGCCGGCAAGTCAGCGGGCGGCAGTGCATTCGCATTCGCGCGGAGGATGTGCGGTGGCCAAGATTCTGGTTGCGGACGACAACAGCAACATCCAGCGGATGGTCGGGCTGGCCCTGAAGGATCAGGGTATTGATGTTGTCGCCGTGGGCAACGGCGAAGCCGCGGTGCGAAAGATTTCAGAGTTGCGTCCCGATTTGGTACTAGCGGACGTGTTCATGCCGGTGCGAAACGGCTACGAAGTTTGCCAGTACGTAAAAGAAGATGCGTCGCTGGCGCATATTCCGGTGATTTTGCTGGTTGGCGCATTTGATCCACTGGATGAGCAGGAAGCGCAGCGGGTGGGCGCTGACGGAGTATTGAAGAAGCCGTTCGTTCCGCCGGATCCTTTAATTGCGATGGTGAAGGCTGCGCTGCAACGCGCCGGCGTTTCGCTGACTCCGGCCAGCCCGAAAGACCGCGGAGAAAACGGCTACTTCCCTGCCGCGCAAGGCCATTGATCTTTTGCCGCACGCACCGCCGCCCGCCGTGCCACCTCCGCCACCGCCAGTGCCGAGTTCTCCATTGGCAGGAATTTCGTTCAGCTCGGGCCGGCGCCATTTACTCCCGTCGTGAGTGATGAAAGCTTCGTGGATGAGCCCGCAGTTGCGGAGCCGGTGAAGGTGGATGAATCGGCGCACACGCTGGCGTTTGGAAACCTGCTGGGAGCCACGACGGCCACTGAAGATACCGCGGAGGCAGCTGACGCGGATATTCCCAAAGGCAGCGACTGGCGCTCCATGGATGAAGAGCCGGACGATGTTCCGGAAGAAGAGGAAGAAGAAGCCAAGGAATCGGCGCCTTCGTGGCGGCGCGATGAGGCTGATACCGTTTTTGCCGACGACGGCAGCGGGGTAAAAGATTGGCGGGACAGCGCGGTGGTCGAAACTGCGGGCCGGAAAAGCGCTCGGGAAACCTGGGAGTCAGGATCGAAAAGCGGATTTGAAAGTGCGGCGGAAGTGTCGGACGAGATTTCCGCGCAGCGCACCAACGGAGATGGGCGCGTTTGCGAACGAGATGAGTGCGCTGGAAGCGGAATCCGCTGACGGACAATTCGCGAGAGTCCGGCGCTGCGGAAATTTCCTCTCATGAGACGGCCCGTGGAAGTTGTCAGAGCGCTGCGAAACATTTCCGGAGGCGCCTTCTGATTCTGCTGACGGAACGCACCCGTTGCCGAAATTGAGCAGACAGCAATGCCGGGGATGAAGTTGCCTCACGCGGATGCCGAAGAAGCGCAGAGCATCGGGTATGTAAACGGCGAATCCAGCGGTGCGGCACAGGTCGTAGAAGATTCGCAACAGGAAACAGCGGAAGCGGTGGCGAGCGACGTTGCGGTCGGCAAGTGAAACGGTTGTAGCCGATCACGAACTGGCGGCTAGCGCCGCTGAAGCACCGGTGGCAGAGCAGAGCTTGCGGCGGCGGAGCAGGACGAGCCGGCACATGCGGAAGCGCCGGTACACGCGGAAGAGAATGCTCCAGAGCCTGTAGCGATCAATAGCTGGTTCTCGCGGCCGGTGAGTCCCTGGGATACAGATGTGCAGAGAAGTCCGCTTCGACGTCAAACTGGGATGCTCCACGTGCGGCCGCGAGAGCCACTGAGGCTGTCACCGCTGACGGCGCGGAATCGCGGAGTACCAACGGACAATCTTCGCACGAAGAAGTTGCGACGGTGATTGCGGATGAACCTGCGGCGCAGGCGGCTCCTTCAGCGCCGGAAGAGAAACAGGCAGCGGTTGATATGGACGCTCTGGTTGCCAAAGTGATGGCGCAGAATGAGTCCCGATGTGATGCAGGCTCTGACGCGTGAATTGTTGAAGCCGATGGTGGCCGCGCTCGTGGAAGACGAGCTGAAGAATAAAAAGTAGTTCCCTTTTAAGTTTCGCTTTCCGCTATTGATCCCTCTGGATAGAAAACCTTCCTATCGATTTCTGATTCTTGCAGGAACCCTTCAAAAGGTAAGCGTGGGGCACGCGATTGCGGCGTGGCTGAATTGACGGCGCTGGTTTTTCCCTCGTATAGTCGAAGATCATTCTTGATAACAGATATTGCTCGATTACACGACTGGCGTGGCCAGGGCGTAACGGAGAAATTTTTCTCGATGGCACGCGAAATCCCCAAGGCTTATCAACCACAGGAAATTGAGCCGAAATGGGCGCAATTCTGGGTGGAAAAAGAGCTGTTCCGCGCGGATGCGGACGCTCCCCCGCCGGTATTTTCGATTGTAATCCCGCCGCCTAATGTGACCGGGTCGCTGCACATCGGGCACATGCTGGATCACACGGAGATTGATATTTTGACGCGCTGGCACCGCATGCGCGGCTTTAACACTTTGTATTTGCCGGGGACGGATCACGCGGGAATTTCCACGCAACGCGTGGTGGTGCGGCAACTGGCGGAGCAAGGCATCGATTACCGCACGCTGGGGCGCGAGGAATTCGAGAAACGCGTGTGGAAATGGAAAGAAGAAAGCGGCGGAACGATCACGCAGCAGATGCGGCAGATCGGGGAAAGCTGCGACTGGTCGCGCGAGAAATTCACGCTGTCGCCGGAAATGTCGCGGGTGGTGCGCGAAGCGTTTGTGCGGCTGTACGAAGAAAAACTGATTTATCGCGCGCACTACATGAGCAACTGGTGCCCGGTATGTCTGACGGTGCTGAGCGATCTGGAAGTGGTGCATGAAGAGCGGCTGGGGCATTTGTGGCACATCAAGTACCCAGTGGCGGGTATCCAGCGCTGGAGCGATGGACAGGCTGTGGCGCCGCCGCGATTTGTGGTGGTGGCCACTACGCGGCCGGAGACGATGCTGGGGGACACGGCGGTCGCGGTGCATCCCGAGGACGAGCGTTACACGGATCTGGTTGGCAAAAGTGTGATGCTGCCGCTGACGGGCCGGACGATTCCGATTATTGCCGATGAAATGGTGGACCGCGAATTCGGCACCGGGGCGGTGAAAATTACTCCCGCGCACGATCCCAACGATTTTGAAGTGGGGCGAAGGCACCAGTTGGCAGAAATTAATGTGATGACCGACGCCGGCAAGATGAGCGCGGCGGCGGGCGCGTACGCCGGGATGGACCGCTTCGAGGCGCGCAAGAAAATTGTCGAGGATTTGAAGGCGCAGGGCTTGCTGGACAAAGTTACCGACCACACGCACGCGGTGGGATTGTGCGAACGCAGCCGCACGATTGTGGAGCCGCGGGCTTCGACGCAGTGGTTTTGCAAGATGAAGCCGCTGGCGGAGCCGGCGATTGCGGCGGTGGAGCGCGGGGAAATTCGCATCGTTCCGGACAATCGTCGTGAAGAATATTTCAACTGGATGCGGAATATTCGCGACTGGACGTTGTCGCGGCAACTGTGGTGGGGACACCGGATTCCGGCGTGGTACTGCGCAGAATCGAAGCACGTGACGGTGGCGCGGGAGAAGCCTGCCAAGTGCGCGACGTGCGGATCGGAAAAGCTGGAGCAGGATCCGGATGTGCTGGACACGTGGTTCAGCTCGGGACTGTGGCCGTTTTCGACGCTGGGCTGGCCGGCGGAGACCAAGGATTTCGAAACTTATTATCCGACATCGCTGCTGATCACCGGGTACGACATCCTGTTTTTCTGGGTGGCGCGGATGATCATGCTGGGGATGCACTTTACCGGCCAAGTTCCCTTTCGCGCGGTGTATCTGCACTCGCTGGTGCGCACCGGCAGCGGCGAGAAAATGTCCAAGTCCAAAGGAACCGGGCTTGATCCGGTGACGTTGAATCAGCAGTACGGAACGGATGCGATGAGATTTTGCCTGGCATCCATGGCCGCGCCCGGGACGGACATCGTGCTGTCGGATGACCGTCTGGCGGGCGCGCGGAACTTCGCGAATAAGATCTGGAACGCGGCGCGATTTTTGTTTGTGAACCTGGAGAAGTTTGAACAGTCGGGTACCAGGCTGGAAGAGCTGGCGGCTCCGGAAGTGCGGGAGCAAGCGCCGTATGCGCTTGGCGGTATCGTGCCGCTGCGCGACGCGTGGATTTTTGCGCGGCTGGCGGCGGTCGTGGAACAGATGAACGACGCGCTGGCGAATTATCGGTTTCATGAGGGGGCGCAGAGCGTGTACCAGTTTTTCTGGGGCGATTTCTGCGACTGGTACATCGAGTGGATCAAGCCGGATTTGCAGAGTGAGGATAAAGAGCGCGCCATGGTGGCGTGGCGAAATTTGTTCGCGGTGTTTGAAGCGGCGTTGCGGCTGCTGCATCCGTTGATGCCGTTTTTGACGGAAGAATTGTGGCATCAATTTCCGCAGCGCGTGGGGGCGAAGTCCATCGCGCTTGGAACGATTTCCGGAAGTGCAGGAGCGCTGGAGAAATACTGCGGCGCTTGAGCATTTTGGATTGATTCAGGAAATCATCACGGCGGTGCGGAATATTCGCGCGGAGTTGAAGCTCGATCCGAAGAAGAAAGTTGCGGCGGAGTTGTCCGTGGCCGATGCCGGCGCGCGCGCTGTTATTGAGGCGGAGCGCGATGGAATTATGCGGCTGGGGATGCTGACGGATTTGAAGATTGGTGCGGTGCGCCTTTCGCAGGCTGGTGGAGCGGTGCGTTCAAGCGCGACGTTTGATCTGCGCGTGGAGTATACCGAGATTGTGGATGCCGGGGCGGAGCGCGCGAAGATTTCGAAGGAGCTGGAAGGATTGAGCAAGGCGATTGCGTCCAAAGAAAAACAATTGGGGGACGAAACCTTTCGCAATCGAGCGCCGGAGAAAATTATTCGAGGGCTGGAGGCTACGTTGGCAGCTCAACGGATTGAGATGGCGAAGTTGACGGAGCTTGGATGCTGGGGCGAGTTGCGTTAACAGAGTGCGCGGTTGCAAAGATAGGACAGCGTGATGGCGGTCCGCGGTAAGTCTGCTGAAAGATTGGCGGGGGCGACGGAGCGGCAAGTGGCTGCATTGCTGACGTTGCTGGCCGAGAACGGGACGATCGTAATCAGCGGGGCGCGGATTGCCCGGGAGATTGGCGTGTCGCGCTCGACCGTGTTTCGGTGGGTGACGCGGCTGCGCGAACTGGGCGTCAAAGTGAAAGGGCGGGCGGCAACAGGATATTTCCTGGAGAAAGTGCCGGATATTTTGACTGCAGACATGCTGCGGCAGCGATTACGCGGCACTTTATTCGGGAAGCGGATTTATCATTTTTTTAAAACCGATTCGACGAATCGGGTGGCTTTGGAGTTGGGACACGCAGGCGAGGCGGAAGGCGCCGTGGTGCTTGCGGAGGAACAAACCGCAGGCCGCGGGCGCGCCGGGCACAAGTGGCATTCGGAGCGCGCCACTGGAATTTACGCCACGCTTTTGCTGCGGCCAAAGCTGGCTCCCGTGCAGGCGCCCCTGCTGACCATGATGGCGGGGTTGTCGGCGCACGCGGCGGTGCAGGCGGTTTCCGGGTTGCAGGTCGATCTCAAATGGCCGAATGATTTGCTGATCGGCGGGAAAAAGTTTGGCGGCATCTTGACGGAGATGCACGCAGAGCCGACGCAAATCCGATTTGTCATCGTGGGCATTGGGATTAATGTGAACCAGGAGAGATTCCCGCCGGAACTGGCGGGCATCAGCACTTCGTTGCGGCTGGAGAGCGGGCGAAAACAATCGCGGCTGGAAGTGCTGGTGCAGTTCCTGCGACAATTCGAACGGGACTATGAGGAGCTGCTGCGCGAAGGCCCCAGCAGCGTGGTGAAACGCTTCGAAGCGGTGTCGAGCTATGCGCGCGGGAAGCGCGTGCGGGTAACGAGCGGAAGAGAAAGTTACACGGGCGTGACGGCGGGGCTCGAGAGCGAAGGTTTGCTGCGGGTTACACGCGACGATGGACAGACCGTGACGGTGATTGCCGGTGATGTGACGGAAGTGCGCTGATGGAAATCGGGAAAAGCCGCTGTGAAGGCGTTGAAGCGCGGGCTCTGGCGGAAAAGATATGCTGCTGACGATTGACGTCGGGAATACGAACACGGTGCTGGGGGTTTTCCGAGGTACGGAGCTGGTCGCCAACTGGCGGCTGACTACCGCGCGTGAGCAGACCATTGACGAATATGGCGTGCTGACGCGGAATTTATTTTCGCTGGCCGGACTGGACCGTGACGCGATCGGCGGCGTGATCATCAGCTCAGTGGTACCGCCAGTGAACTGGACGCTTACGGAGATGGCGCGGATTTATCTGGGGAAAAAAGCGCTGTTCGTGGAGCCCGGCGTGAAAACCGGAATGGCGGTGCTGGTGGATAATCCGCTGGAAGTCGGCGCAGACCGAATTGTGAACGGGGTCGCGGCCTTTCATGAATACGGCGGCCCATGCATCGTGGTGGATTTTGGAACCGCGATTACGTTTGATGTGATCTCGGCGCGTGGAGAATATCTAGGCGGGGTGATTGCACCGGGGATCGGAATTACGTCCGAGGCGCTTTTTGCGCGCACAGCCAAGCTGCCGCGGGTAGAAATAAAGGATCCGGGCAAGGTCATCGGGACGAATACGGTGACCCATATTCAAGCGGGACTTTATTACGGCGCGGTGGACATGGTGGATGGCATGTTGAAGCGTATAAAAGAGGAATTGGGCGCCGAGATCACGGTTGTAGCTACCGGTGGGCACGCGAAACTGGTGGCGCGCGGTTCGAAACATATTCAGCACACCGATGCGTTTTTGACTTTGAAGGGTCTGCGGCTCATTTGGGAGAAAAATCAAGTGGACTCGGTGAAGTCCGCGCGTGGGCGAGAAGCGGTTTCGGACGCAGCGAATAAAAAGGCGTAACAGCTGGCGGGCCATCGATGCGCCATTTGGGCGCCGGCCTGCAGGTTTCGTCACCGGGATTTCGTCACCTCATGGACACCTGGAATTACTTTAACTACTTCACGGAAATCGAAGAATATTTCTGGAAGAAGCGCGGGGCACATTTGCTGGTATCGCCGCTGGACTGGGCGATTATGGAAACCTGGCAGAAGGCGGGGATACCGGTGGAAGCGGCTCTGGCGGGAATTGATCGGGCATTCGAAAGTTACCAGCGATCGCGGCGCGGTGGGATGGGGAAACCGCTGAAGAGCCTGGCTTATTGTACCGATGCGGTGCTGGACGCGGCCGCAGAGCAGTTGGAAAGCGCCGCCGGAAGCGCTCCGAAGACTTCACGAGTGACACCGAAAGAAATATTTTCGCGCGACGAGCTGAAGGTGTATTTCACGAAAAACGTGGAGCGCATAAGGGCAGCGGCGGGAAAGCATGCCAATACACTGCCGGAATTCAGCGCGCGCCTTGCCGAGATTGCAAAATCGCTGGACTCACATGCCACTTTGCTGGACAGCCCCGGAACGCTGGATCTGGAAGACCTGGAACGGCGGCTCACTATTCTGGACGACAAGCAGCACGCGCTGCTGGCCGGTTACGCGAGTGATGACCGCATGCTGCAAATCCGCCGCGAGATGGACGGGCAGTTAGCGACGTACCGCGGAAAAATGAAGGCTGAACAACTGGCGCTGGTGGAAAAACAGTACGTGCAAAAGCGGCTGCTGGAGGAATTCGGATTGCCGCGGTTGAGTTTGTATTACTTTTGCTGACGAAGAGCGCGCAGTCTGGTCAGCGCCACAACTGCTCGGGCGATGGAGCAGTGTGAGTAACGTTGTCCGCATTTCGGCTACACTTTACAGACCCGTCGAATTAATCAGCAAGACAGCCAGCAGAAAACAATCGCCTACGGTTCGGCCGCAGAGCGCAGAATGAGGGTACATAGTTATGTCAGATGAGTTACTATTATCAATTGAGAAGCTGGTGTATGGCGGCGAAGGCTTGACGCACTCCGATGGCAATACCGTGTTCGTGCCGTTTGTTTTGCCCGGCGAGGGCGTGCGCGCAACTACACGTTCGAAAAAGAAAAAACTGATCTGGGCGAAATTACTGGAAGTGACTTCGCCTGCGGCCGAACGAATTGCGGCCAAGTGCCCGCACTTTCAGATTTGCGGCGGCTGCCATTACCAGCATATTCCGGCGGCTGAACAAACGCGGCTGAAGATTGAGATTTTGCGGGAGACGCTGTCGCGACTGGGTGGAGTGCAGTATACCGGTGAAATTATCCCGCACGCTGCCGAGCCATACGGATATCGCAACCGCGCGCAGTGGGCGGTGCGCAGTGGGATGCCCCGGGCGCTGGGGTATTTCCTGCCTGAAAGTTCGGTGATCCTTCCAATCGATGTGTGTCCGATTCTGTCGCCGCGGCTGGAGGAAACGTTCAGCGTACTGCAGGAGATGGCACGCAGCGGGCACCTGCCGGTTGGAATTCTGGAAATTGAGGTGTTCACCGATTCGAACGACGACAAAATCGCGCTAAATGTGGCGTTCGAAAAGTTTCCGGGTCCGGCGGCGGAATTGGCTTCCCTTTTGCGCAAGCAGCTCCCACAGCTGGAAAGCCTGCTGCTTCTAGACCAGAAGAAAAACAAGTTTGAACTCACCGGGCCGGGATTTTTGATACATGAAGTTGGCGGATTCAAATATCAGGTGAGCCATTTGTCATTTTTTCAGGTGAACCGATTTTTGACGGAAGATTTGCTGAAAACGATCACGGCAGGTGCGAAGGGCAAGCTGGCTTTGGATATGTACGCTGGCGTGGGATTTTTTACGTTGCCGTTGGCGCGGGCGTTCGAACGGGTTGTCAGCGTGGATGCCAACCTGGCGGCGACGCGGGATTTGTTTGCGAACGCGAAGAGCGCGGGGGTGGAAGTCATTTCGCATAACGAACATGCCGAAGAATTCTTGAAGAAAACGGACGAGACGCCGGATTTTGTGGTGCTGGATCCGCCGAGGTCCGGGCTTGGCGCGGAAGCGGCGGCGGCGCTGGCAAGACTTGCAGCGCCGGAGATCGTGTATTTGTCATGCGATCCGGCTACGCTGGCGCGAGACTTGGCGGTCCTGACGGGATCGTTAAAAAAGGCTGCCACACCTGTGACTAGTACGGAGGAAAGCGCAACTTCCAGCAGCGCGGCGGTCCGGTACGAAATTACAGAGATGCACATGTTTGATTTATTTCCGCAGACGTTTCACATCGAAACGCTGGTGCGGTTGCGACGCGTGCCATGAAATTGCCGGCCGTAGCGATCGCCGCGGCCTTTGCGTTGGGGATTGCTTTTGGCCTGAGTGGTGCGATCGGCGGTCACGCGCGCTCACAATCATTCCTCGGACTATTGTTTGCGCTGGCCGCTACATCCCTGTTTACCGCCGCTCTCTTTCTACATTACAACCGAAGTATATTCGCCGCTACGTTGTCGGGTATTTGCTGGCTATCTCTCGGCATAGTTGGTGCATGTATAGCTCAGCAGCCGCGGTCCACCGAACACATCCTGAACCTCGTAGGTGCGGGCAAAATCGATTTGAAATCGCCGCTGCGTTACTTTGGAAAATTACGCGACGAACCGGAGAAGCTGCCATGTGGCTGGGGTGACGAGGTCGCCCTGACTGGCGTGGAGTACGAAGGTGTTCTGCTGCCGGCCAGCGGCGGATTGCGGTTAAGTTTGGCGACGAAACCTGCGGAGCAGATGCTTTCCGCAGTATCAGCGTTGCACACGGGCGACGCCATCACTTTTGTGGCCCAAGCGAAACTGCCGCAGGTTTATCGCGACGAGGGCGCATTTGACCGACGCGCTTACTTAGCGGAGCAAGGGATCGATCTAGTGGCGACGCTGCGATCGGCGGAACTGCTGGAGCTTATTCAACCGGGTAAAAGGACGATATCGAGCTCGATATCGCGGGCGCGTCGGCGATTGCGCGAGGAGATCGACGAGCTATTGTCGAAGGATGCAAATGCCGCAGGAGTCTTGCGCGCGATGCTGCTGGGAGACAGAACTTTTGTAGATCGCGAAGTGGCCGTGGATTTTCAGAAAACTGGCGCGTTTCACGTGCTGGTGGTCGCGGGATTGCATGTGGGCGCCATCGCCGCGGTGCTTTTCTGGATCGGGCGAAAGGTTCGCCTGGCGCGGCTGTGGACCATGATGCTCACACTGCTGATGCTCGGGGCCTATGTTGGCGTGGTGGAGCAGCGCACCCCGGTGCTGCGGGCAGCGCTGATGGCGGCGCTGGTGCTCCTTGGCAGCATATTTTTCCGGCGACTGGAATTACTGAATTCCGCGGCAATGGCCGCGCTGGTATTGCTGGTGGCACAGCCTTTGGCGCTGCGCGATTCCAGTTTTCAGCTTTCCTTTCTGGCGATCGGGTGCATCGCAGGATTGGCGCTTCCCTGGCTGGAGCGCACGGTGCAGCCGTATGTGCGCGCGCTGCGCGGTTGGCGCGACGTTACAAAAGATGTTTCGCATGAGCCGCGGCCGGCACAATTCCGGATTGATCTGCGATCGATTGCGCAATTCATGGAATCGCGCTTGCCGGTACGTATCGCACGCATGCCTGCCGCCGCGATGATTGGAGGGCTCGGCTGCACTTTTCGCGTGTGGGAACTATTGGTGCTTACGCTGGTTCTGCAAATCGGCATGCTGCCGGTTATGGCCGCGGAATTTCATCGCATTACCTTCGCAGGACCGGTTGTTAATTTTGCGGCGGTGCCGCTGACGGCGGTGATCGTTCCCGCGGGATTTCTTGTGTTGATTGCCGGGCTGGTCAGTCCGGCGGTAGGCAAATTGCTGGCGTTGCCATTGTCCTGGGTGACGCTGGCACTGGTGCATGTGGTGCAGTGGTTTTCGCACATGGGGCGATTAAGCTATCGCGTTCCAGGCGCACCGAATTGGGTGACGATACTCTTTCTTATTGCGTTGGCGTGCATCGCCGTGGTTCTTCGTATCAGTGCGCCGCGCCGGCGATTCGTCGCGGGAATCCTGTGCGCAGCGGTCGCCGGCCTCACCATTATTATGGCCATCTCGCCGTTCGCGCCGCGATGGTCCGCGGGCAAGCTAGAAGTATCCGTGCTCGACGTCGGACAGGGTGATTCCCTTTTCGTGGTATCCCCGAGCGGTAAGACCTTGCTGATTGACGGCGGCGGGGCGTTCGGCGGCTTTCCGGGGCACGAGCAGGCGCGTGGAAGCGACCCGGGTGAAGAGGCGGTGTCGCCCTACCTGTGGTCGCGCGGATTCAAGAGAATTGATGTGGTAGCCCTGACGCACGCGCATCAGGATCATCTAGGCGGCTTGAACGCGATACTGGAAAATTTCCGAGTAGGACGGTTGTGGATTGGGCGCGAGGTACACAGCGCGGCGCTGGCGAAACTGGAAGCGCTGGCGCGTGAGAAAAACATCGCCATCGAATACGAGATGCGAGGGACTTTATTCGCTCTGGATGGAGTGGAAGGAGAATTCCTGTGGCCGGAAATGGCGGGGACGGGTGCCGCGGCAACGGCAAAAAATAATGATTCGCTGGTGCTGCGGCTGAAATTTGGTGAAAGAACACTGCTGCTGCCGGGCGATGCCGAGAAACAAGTAGAGAATACCTTGATGGCCGAAGACTCCGGCGGCGAACTACACGCCGATGTTTTGAAGGTCGGGCATCACGGAAGCAAGAATTCGACGACGGAAGAGTTTTTGCGTGGCGGTGCAACCGAGGATCGCGATCATTTCGGCGGGCGAAGATAACCCCTATGGACATCCGGCACCGGAGTTGCTGCGAGAGACTGGAAGCAAGCGGCGCGCGGATACTGCGGACAGACCGTGATGGAGCGGTGCGTATTTTAACGGATGGAAAAGACCTGCGAATATCGTGCTTCGTGGATTGCGCGGAAATGCCAGGAGTGACGACTTCAAAAAGTGCGGAAGCGCCAGATTAGAACAAGCACCAGCAATAGCAGTACGTAACCTAACGCAGCTTGCCACTCGTGATTTTTTTTATACTGCGCGGAAGAGAATGCGCCTTCCGCTGCTTCCGTTAAGCCGCGCGGGTATCGGCCGGGGAAAAAATAGCGGCACCGTGGCGGCGTAGCGATCGAAGTCTTCGCGGTGCCGCGGGCGAAGCTCATTTTCTTCTTTCTTCATGACTACGGAATAAAAAACCGCGAAATATACGCCAAGAATTGTTGCCGAAATCCACGAATGTGCGGCCACGGCCGCGCCCAGCGCGAGGATGGCGCTGCCGAAATACAAGCGGATTGCGGGTGTAAGCGTACGGTCCGGTGACAGTCAGGATTTCCTGTTTGTGGAGATAGCCGGCAGCCCAGGCACGAATCGCCAAACCGACGACGCCGATTATCGCACCGTAAAAAATGCTGCGCAGCGTAGGGCGCGCGAAAAAAAGTACGGCGACCGCAAGTGGATATCCGAGGCGAACTCTGTAGCGGACAAAGAATGCGCCCGCAGAGTTCATGCCCGAGCCTTGACGATTCGGCGGACCGCTTCGAAAACGGCGTCCACCTGAATTTCGAGCATCGATGGATGCGGCTGATCGCCGCGAGCGTGCGTGGTGACGACGTTGGGAGCGCGAAGCACGATGTCTTCGCTATTGATGGTGGCAGCAGCGCGCTCGGTTGCCACGGCGCTTTTTGCGCCGCGATATGGACCATTGCGCGCGGGATTTGTCGGACCGAAGAGCGCCACGACGGGCGTCCCCAGCGCGACCGCGAGATGGAGCGGGCCGGTGTCTCCGCCGACCACGCACTCGGCGTGGCGCAAAAGCGACATCAGCGAGCCAAGTTCGCCATTGAAGAGCAACGGATCGGTGTCGGAACTGGCGTCGCGGACTTGGGCGGCAAGATCGTCTTCGCCGGGACCGTAATTGACGACGCAACGAAGCGAAAGCGAATCGGAAATCATGCGGCAAAGCGCGCCAAAACGCTCCGGCGGCCAACACTTGGACCGCCAGCCGCCGCCCGGGCTCAGCACAACGTAACGCTCTATTCCGCGGGCGTTTAAATATTTGAGGGAGGCGGCTTCGTCGACCGGCGGTGGTTGGAGATGGATTTCGGCCACGGGTGCGAGGGCGCCAGCGCGTTGGGACAATTCCCCATTTTGATCGGCTACGTGGGCGGTGATGGCGTGCACGCGCTCGGTGTAGAGAATAGGCACGCCGAACTCCCGGACAGATTCGGGAGAAAATCCGATGCGCTCTGGAACCCCGGCAAAAAATGGTGGCGCTGCGGACTTCCAGAGACCCTGATAGTCGATGGCGGTGTCGAATTCAGCGTCGCGAATCTCACCGATGATTTTTTTCCACGAAGCCAGTGAACGAGTTTCGGTGGTCCAGACTTTCGAGACCAGGCCGCTGTTGGTTACCAGCAATTTCCAGCGAGGGTGGGTAAGCCAGATAATTTCTGAGGTGGGAAAGGATTCGCGGAGCGCGGCTACCGCTGGAAAAGTGTGAACGATATCGCCGAGGGACCCGAGGCGCACCACCAGAAAGCGGCGCTCAGGCATGCGGGGCCTTGCGCAACGCTTGCAGCATTTCGCGCGTGGAATGATTTTTGGGATCGCCGACGATGGCGATGCGGATGTTTAGTTCTTTGGCGACGGCGTGCTCGGGTACGGTTTCCGCGGTGTAGTCCGTTCCTTTGGCGTGCACACCAGGACGCAATTCGCGGAGCAGGGGCTCAACGCTGGGTTCACTGAAGACGAGCACGTAGTCCACGGAGCGAAGGGCCGCGACCAGCTTTGCGCGCGCATTTTCGTCCAGAACCGGGCGGCCCGGGCCTTTTAATTCCCGAACGCTAGAGTCGCTATTGATGGCGACCACCAGCACGTCACCTTCAGCGCGCGCGGCTTCCAGGTAGCGAACGTGGCCAACATGCAAAATGTCGAAGCAGCCGTTAGCGAAGACCACTGTTTCGCCACGCTGCTGATGCTCGCGTACGCGGGATTGCAATTCCGGCAGCGAGATGATTTTCGATTCGGATGGGCGCATGGCTTAAGCGGGCGCTCCGGCGACTTCACTTTGAATAGCGCCTAAAAGTTCTTCGCGAGTCACGGTGGCAGTGCCGCGCTTCATGACCACGAGGCCTCCGGCGATATTGGCGATGTGCGCGGCTTCGAGAGGTAAAGCACCACATGCAAGAGCAAGCGTGTAGGCGGCAAGAACCGTATCGCCCGCTCCGGTCACGTCCACCGATTGATCGCTGCCATGTACCGGGATGTGAGTGAGGCGCTTGCCAGATTCGAACAGCGCGATGCCGTGACGGCCGCGGGTAACCAGCAGCGCGTTCAGCTTCATGGTGGAAAGAGTGGTGTGACCGGCGCGCGCGAGTTCGGTGAGATCCTGACCGATGGAAGTGTGATGCTGGGCTTCGAGTTCCGCTTCGTTGGGAGTCGCGGTAGTGATTTGCGCGTGACTGTAGGCATGCAGCTGGCGGCGCGCGTCGAGGGTAATGGGGATGGCCGTTTTTCGTTTCGTGGACGCCGCTTCCACCGCGAGCTGCGGCGTGGCAACGCCGAACCCGTAGTCGGAAATGGCCAGTGCGTCGGCGTCTTTCGCCGCAGCGAGCAAATTTTTTCGGAGCTTGCTGCGGGTTTTTTCTGGCAGCGCTTGTTCCGGCTCACGGTCCACGCGCAAAACCTGTTGGCCGACGGTGTGCGCCCAGCCAGCAAGGAAGCGGGTCTTCGTTGGCGTGGTCCACTCGTTGACGGAAATGATCCGGCTGACGTCCACTTTTTTGGCGCGGAAGTATGCGATGAGGGCGTTTCCGTTGCGATCGTCGCCAACGACGGAGACGGGCATTATTTTGGCGCCCAAATCGGCAAAATTATTGGCGGCGTTGGCGCCACCTCCGGGAACGAGATGGGTTTCGCGATGGCGCAGAATCAGAACCGGAGCTTCCCGAGACACCCGGGAAATTTCGCCGAATTCGAATTCGTCCGCGACGAAGTCTCCAAAGAGAACAATCTTCTTCGAGGAAAATTGTTCGACGTATTCGGCCAGCGCACGGAGATCCACTGAAGGCGATGCATTTTTCTTGCGGCCAGAACGCGTCATTTCAATTGCTCCAGAATCCAGTCCGTGGCGCGACCGAAGTCTTCGGCAATAAAGTCCGGCTGCACTTTCCACTTGGGCAGATGGTACAGAATTTCTCCTTCGCCGTAACCGGTGCGCACCAGAATGCTGCGGGCTCCGACGCGACGGCCAAGTTCGATGTCACCGAAGCGATCGCCGACTACGAAGGAACGCTGCAAATCGATGGCGTGTTCGCTGGCGGCGCGCTCCAGCATACCGGGACTGGGCTTGCGACAGGCACAAAGATCCGAGGAAACGTGCGGACAATAATAAATGGCGTCCAGCCGCGCACCTGCGGCGGCGAGCTGGGTGGTCATGGCGCGGTGCACGTCTTGCACCAGCGATTCCGGAAAGTAGCCGCGGCCAACTCCGGACTGATTAGTGACCACGATTGCGGGGATGTGGCGATCGTTCAACTTTCGAATTGCTGCGGGCACAGAAGGAAGCATGTGAAATCGCGAGAGGTGATTGAGATAGCCGACTTCTTCGGAAATGGTGCCGTCACGATCGATGAAAACGCCGGGCCGGAGTTTCAGCTGATCAGACACGCTCGACCGCCAGAGACGTCAGCCAGGGGTCTACCGCGGCTTCTACCTGCTCGGTAGTGATGCGGGTCATGCAGCGATGATCGATGGGGCAGCGGCGCAGAAAACACGGGCTGCAATATGGCTGTTGGCGAACGATGGACTGGCGCGGCGTGACCGGTGCGGTGCCAAATGGATCGGTGGGGCCGAAGATTCCGATGGTGGGCAGCCCGGCGGCGGCGGCGACGTGCATAGCGCCCGAATCGTTGCCGATGAAAACGTGGCACTGCGAAAGCAGTGCGGGCAGATCGACGATAGCGGTTTTGCCGGTGAGGTTGATGGGCGGCTTCGACATTTCCAAAGCAATCGCGGCAGAAACATCTGTTTCCGCGGCGGCACCAAAAAGTATCACATCCGCGTCCCACTGGGTTTGTAACTGCGCAGCTAATCGGGCGAAGCGGGATGGTGGCCAGCATTTTGCGGAGCCGTAGGCGGCGCCTGCGCCGATGGCGACGCGTGTGGCGTGAGGCCGGGCGCCAGACGCGGCAAGAAAATCTGCAGCACGGCGACGGCTGGCATCCGGGATGCACAACTGGATGAAGGGTTCGTCGGGTAGGGTGTCTAGCCAGCCGGCGCGGCGGAGTAACTCAAGATAATAAAACTTTTCATGCGTGGGAATTTCTCCGGCTTTCGGCACGGGGATCGCTTTGGTGAGCAGCAGGCTGCGACCGTCGCGAGCGTAGCCGATGCGCTCGGGGATTCCGGCGCGCCAGGCCAGCCAGGCAGCGTCGAAAGCGTTTTGCAGCAGGATGGCGGCATCGAACTTTTGGGCGCGCAGCTCGGAAGCGAGGCGTTCGCGTCCAGCGATGCCGGCGTGTTTGCCGCGATTTTCGTAGACGATCAATTCATCGGCCACATTTTGGTCGCGATAGATATCCGCAACGTAGGAGCGCGCCAGGATGGCGATTTTGCTTCCCGGCGGATTATGGGCAGCGCGAATCGCACGAAGGGCCGGCAAGGCCATGATGGCGTCGCCGATCCAGTTAGTGGCGCGGATGAGAATTTTCATGCCAGCACCGCGCGAGCTTGAATGGCATTTTCCACCGTGCCGAGAAATTGTATTTCGTTTTCAATATGCAAATCGATCACGGCGATGTACACCGGCATGGAAAACTTTACCGCGCCCAGATTGAACGAATCTTTTTCCGTGGTGATTAAGGCCTTGGCACCAGCACGCCCGGCGGATTTCTCGATGGCGCGAGCGTCTTCGAGTGTGTAGCGATGATGATCTCGGAAAAATGCCTGGCCCGCGGGAACAATTCCCCATTTTTTCAGATCATTGATAAACGCTTCAGGATTGCCAATGCCGCAAAATGCGAAAACGGGGCCCTCCGTCAACGCTGAGACCGGGCGCACGGAATCGGATTTGTCCAGCGATCGGAATCCAAGCAACGTGGTGGACGCCGCAAACACCGGCAGGTTGGAGAGCCGCTGAATAGCTTCCGTGGCGCCAAGACTAGTTTCGGTGCGGGTGAATACGAGCACGCCCGCACGGGAAAGCGCGGAGACTTTTTCGCGCATCGGGCCGGAAGGAAGCAGCGCGGGACCGACGGGACGCGATGCGTCCATCAAGACGATGTCGAGATCGCGAGCCAGTTGCAAATGCTGGAAGCCGTCGTCGAGGAGGAAAACGTCGAAGTGCTGGCGAGATTCGATGCGGGCGCCTTCGATGAAACGATTTTTGCCAACGCCGAAGGTCACGCGATTTTGCAGCCGCGATTTCATCAGTTCGATTTCATCGCTGGTACCGGGAGCACCGCGATAGCCTCGGGAAAGAATGGCGACGCGCTTGCCTTGTTGCAAAAGACGATTTGCCAGCCAAATGACCATCGGGGTTTTGCCGGTGCCGCCGACCGTCAGATTGCCGATGCTGATGACTGGAGTTTTGAGACGTCGGCGCTTGAAAATACTGGCGGCGTAAAGGCGCGGCGCGTGTGGAAACAACGGCGCCGTAAAGCAGAGAGGCGGGCCACAGTAAGATGCGAAGCGGCCGCGAAAATTTCATCGAGCGGGTGCGCCTGGCTTGGCGGATTTATCGAGGTAGACGGAAATCGCCGTCATGGCCCGCTCGGTGGCGCCGCGACTGTCTTCTACCAGCGCACGGGCTTTTTCGCCCATGGCGCGCATGCGTTCTGGTTCGCGAAAGTGTTCGATCCAGGCCACGCCGGCGTCTTCGGGGCTTTCGACTTGAACGGCTGCGCCGGCGGAGACGAAGCGCGCGGCCATTTCTGAAAAATTTTCCATTGAAGGGCCGAAGACGGGAATTTTGCCGAACGCCGCAGGCTCCAAAATATTATGGCCGCCGCTGGGCACGAGTGAGCCGCCCACGAATACGCCATCCGCGCAACGATAGAGAGAAGCGAGCTCGCCGATGCTGTCGAGCAGCAGCACGGTAACATCTTTGGGAATTTCCGTGACGGCTGCGGGTGCAGGGCTCGCACCGTTGGCTGGAGTTGGAATCGGTAGCTGCGACCGGCGCAGAAATTTGCGTCGTGATTCGTGGATGAAATCGGCGGCGGGCTCGAAGCGCTCTGGCTTGCGCGGCGCGAGGACCAGCAGAGCGTTGGGATGTTCACCCTGCAGGGTGCCGAAGGCGATGAGCGCGAGGGGTTCTTCCGTGGCAACTACACTGCCGGCGACGATGACGGGCCTGCGGCCCGAGCGCGCGGACTCGGCGGTGAGCCAATTGGCCACCGGAGTGGGAGCGGGAAGCTCCAGGTCGTATTTGAGGTTGCCACTCGCGCGGACGCGGTCAGCGGGCGCGCCAAGAAAACGAATGCGCTCGGCGTCTTTTTCGCTCTGCATCAGGAACGAACTGGCATTGGAGAGAGCGCGTTTTAAGAAGGGGCGCAGTAAGAATCCAAAGCTGCTGAAATATTTTTGATAACGAGCGAAGGAGCGATCAGAAATTCTGCCACTGATGAAGACTACGGGGATGTCACGGAGTCGCGCCTGACGCAGAAAGTTAGGCCAGATTTCGGTTTCGAGAATGATTACTAGCGCGGGCTTTACGGCGTTGAGCATATGCTTCACCGAGAAAGCCCAATCCAGCGGAAAATAAATGACGGCGTCCGCGAAAGGCATGCGTTCGCGTGCCAGGGCTTGCCCGGTGATGGTGGTGGTGCTGATTATGAGCGGGCGCGCGGGATAGGTTTCTTTTAGTTTGCGGGCGAGCGTAACGCCTGAGAGAACTTCCCCGACGGACACCGCGTGTAGCAGAATGGAATTTTCCGGCGCGGTAACTTTTTGCAGCGACGGATAGGAAAAACCCAGGCGCTCGCCGAGATTGGAAAGATATTTTCCGTGGCGCAGTCCCTGGACCAGCCAGTAAGGCGTCAGCGCAACAGCAGCGATACCCAGTAACAGGCTGTAAATGAAATACACTAAGCGTAGGCTCCGGTCCGTACCCGCGGGAAGCAAGCACGAGGCTGAGGCTCCCGCACTGGGGCAACCCAGCACATCACCCTGGAATCGAAAGCGTGCAGATGAGAAGAGTCTATTATAACGCCATGCGAAACCTATCCAGGACAGTTCCCTTTTTTGCAGCATGCGTGGCGGCGAGCCTATATTCTTCCGCAGCGCCGCAGGGACAGCAAACATCACTGAAGGCAGCGTCGCTCGAAACGCATGAAGGGCTGACGATTTCAGTGCGGCCCTGGACGGACGCTTCACTGTACAAAGACAAATTTCCGAAGAAGTCTCCGTTTGCGGCGGGCGTCATTGCGATGCAGGTGACGTTTCGAAATGATTCCGAGGAGAGCCTCAAAGTGGGGCTGGAGCGCATCCGGCTGGCGGTGCAGATTGACGCCGACAATCGCCAGGAATTGCAGGCGCTGACCGCGGGGCAGGTGGCCGACGAAATATTGAAGCCCGGTGGGAAGGATCCCTCCAAGTCGCGCGCGAAAATTCCGCTGCCGGTGAGCATCCCGAAAAGCAGCAACGACAAAAAATGGAAAGAGATCGAACAGCAGGCGGAACTCGCGGGGGTTCCAGCAAATGTGCTTGCGCCGCACAGCACGGTGCAGGGACTTTTGTACTTCGACATGCAGGGGCAATTCGATCTGCTGAACGGCGCGCACCTGTATGTCCCGGATATCACAGCGATGGAGAAAAATCGATCGCTGACGTATTTTGAAATTGATTTGAGCGGTTCGGCGGCAAGATAAAGCGCAGCGTCCTGCTTTTTTCCAAAATAAACTAGAAGGGGCTTTGTGCGTGAAAACGGCATGAGTTTGCGCGCGGCCGAATCGCTCGGCTAGGATGGCATGTGCAAAATATTTCTGAGTCCCGCGGCCAAATGTTGAGCCTCCTGGAAGAATTAAACCCCGAACAACGTATTGCGGCAGAAACGACGGAAGGGCCGCTGCTCATTCTGGCGGGTGCGGGCACGGGTAAGACACGGGCCATCACTTTTCGCATGGCGAACCTGATCGCCAGTGGCGTTTCGTCCGAAGCGATCCTGGCGGTGACCTTTACAAACAAAGCGGCGCAGGAAATGCGCACGCGCGTTTCGGATTTGCTGCTGCGGGCAGGAGTGCCGCCGTCTTCACCGTGGCTTTCGACATTTCATTCGTTGTGCGCGCGGCTGCTGCGACGCGAAGCTGTACATGCCGGGCTCCCTAAAGATTTTGTGATTTATGACGATGACGATCAACTGGCGGCCGTGAAGCTGGTGATGGCCACGCTGAAGATCGATGACGACGCGCTGACGCCGCGAAACGTTTTGAGCCGCATCAGCCACGCCAAGAATCACGGAAAAACCGCAGAGATGATACGCGCAGAGGCCATAGACAAGAATGGCCGGCACGTCGCGGATATTTTTACTTCGTATGAGAAGCAGCTGAAGCAAGCCGGGGCGCTGGATTTTGACGATTTGTTATTGCGCACGGTAAAGCTGCTGCGGGATTCTCCCGCGGTGCGCGAAAAATGGCAGGCCCGGTTTCAGTACATCCTGGTGGACGAGTATCAGGACACGAACCGGGTGCAGTATGAATTGCTGCGGCTGCTGACGGGACCGAAACATAATTTGTGCGTGGTGGGCGACGAAGATCAGTCCATTTACCGGTGGCGCGGCGCGGATGTGTCCATCCTGCTGAGTTTTTCGCGCGACTTCCCTGATGCGAAGGTAATCAAGCTGGAGCGTAATTACCGCTCCACCCAGCAGATTCTGAACGCCGCAGGCGCGGTGGTGGCGAACAATCCCGAGCGGCTGGGGAAAACGTTGAGCGCGGTGAACGGCGCGGGCGCGAATTTGCGATACTTCGAGGCGCGGGACGCGCAGGCGGAAGCGGAGTTTGTGGCCGGAGAGCTGCAGCGCATCCTGGATGACGATTCCTCGCAGACCTGCGCGGTGGAATACCGCACCAACTTTCAATCGCGAGCATTTGAAGAGGCGTTTCGGCGGCGGGGCGTGCGCTACAAATTAGTTGGAGGGTTCAGTTTTTACAATCGGGCGGAAGTAAAAGATGCGCTGGCGTATGTGCGGCTGGCGATGCACCCCGACGATGATGTTTCCCTGCTGCGGGTTCTGAATGTGCCGCCGCGCGGAATCGGAAAGACCACGCTTGATGCGTTGCGCGAGACAGCGCGGGCGGATGACTCTTCGCTGTGGACGGCGATCGGTAAATTTGTTTCCGGGGCCGCCGGGCGGACGAGCGGTTACGCCGCTGCGCGTTTTTCAGGAAATGATTGGCAAGCTGCAAGCGGCGTTGACGGAAAAGGAGCCTGCGGATTTTCTGCGCACGGTCCTGGACGAAACGGGCTACATGGATATGTTGAAGGATCGCAACACGCCCGACGATGTGGCGCGGCTGGAAAACCTGGAAGAGCTGACGCGCGCGGTAGCGGAGAGCATGGACGCGGGCGAGGCGTTTTCGGATTTTCTGGATGCCGCTGCGCTGGTGAGCGATGCGGACTCTTTCGAAGGCAAACCGGGCGTGACGCTGATCACGCTGCACAGCACCAAGGGATTGGAATTCGATCACGTTTTTCTGACCGGGCTGGAAGAAGGCATCTGCCCGCACAGCCGCTCGTTGAATGAAGAAAAAGGGATCGAGGAAGAGCGGCGGTTGTGCTACGTGGGCATGACCAGGGCGCGGAAATCGCTAACGCTGAGCCGCGCAGTGTACCGGCGGATTTTTGGCAATGAACAGCAGATGCGCGCGTCCATTCAATCGCGATTTCTGACGGAAATTCCCAGTGAGCTGGTGGATACGGTGCGGGGATCCATGTCGGAGATCGGCGAAAAGCGGCGATACGAGATGGACCCGGAATATTCGTACTCGTCGGAAGAATTTCTGCAGCGGGTGCGCAACGGGCCGAAGCCGGGAGCTTACCCGGCGCGAAGACCGAGCAGTCCCAAGTTCGTTTACGCGGCCACCGGCTGAAGCGCGGGGCGGACGCCAATCCGATGCTGGGCAAAAAAGTTCGCCATCCCACTTATGGCACGGGAACGGTGGTTGGAGTCGAAGGCGACGAAGAGGACCGGCGCGTGTCGGTCAGTTTTCCCGGGCGCGGCACCAAAAAATTTATTGAGCGCTACGCCCAGCTCGAACTGGCCTAGGCTCCCATGCTATCCGCGTCGAGGTTGCGTCTCCGGTCGCGGCAAGGTACATTGAGGCGCAATCGGGCTTGAACTGCCGCCCGCGCGAAATGGATGCTGCCACTTCGATTGCGCGGGCGAACCCAAAGGTCACCGGAGCGTATGCGTGGGATCTGATCTCTTCCGCTGCAAGAGCATCGACCAGCTGTTGTCGGATTCAGAAAACGCCGAGGTCGGGTTAAAAAAATCGCTGGGCTGGGTGAGCCTGACGGCGCTGGGCATCGGCGCAGTGATCGGCTCGGGAATTTTTACGGTGATTGGCACGGCCATCGCCGGGCAGAAACTGCAAGCTTCCTCCATCCTGAACGCTCCCCTGCTGGAATATTTAATTTATCACTCGGCTTCTTTCGGGCGGCCGGGCGCGGGGCCGGCGATTGCGCTGTCCTTTGTGCTGGTGGCGATTGTGTGCGGCTTTGCTTCGGTGTGTTACGCGGAGTTGGCGGCCATGATTCCCATCGCCGGAAGTGCGTACACGTATACGTACGCGACGATGGGCGAGTTGATTGCCTGGATTATCGGCTGGGATTTAATTCTGGAATACGCGGTGAGCAACATGGCGGTGTGCGTGGGATTTTCCGCGCATATCGTGGATTTGATGGACTTTTTTGGCATCCACCCGGACCCGCGGTGGATTTCGCCGGCTTATCTTCCGACTGGGCTTTCGGACTTTCAGGGCAATATGCTGCTGAGTCCGGGGTGGCATTTTGGATTCAACTTTCCCGGCTTTTCTGATCGTGATGCTGCTTACGGTCGTATTGATTCGCGGGATTCGCGAATCGGCAGGCGCGAACAACATCATGGTGCTGCTGAAAATTTCGGCGATTCTGGTGTTCATCGCTTTTGCGGCGCGGCTGGTACATCCCGCGAACTGGCATCCTTTTGCGCCGAACGGATGGCCGGGAATTCTGACGGGCGGCTCGATCGTGTTTTTTACGTACATCGGATTCGATTCGGTTTCAACAGCCGCGGAGGAATGCAAAAATCCGCAGCGGGACTTGCCGATCGGAATTATCGCCACGTTGATTGTTTGCACGATGCTGTATATCGGCGTAGTAGTGGTGCTGACCGGACTGGTGCCCTGGCAGACGCTGCTTGATGACGCGGCCCCGGTGGTGAACACGCTAAAGAAACTGCATTTCACGGGAGTACGGCTGGTAGTGCTGCTAGGCGCGCTGATGGGCATGATTTCTTCGCTGCTGGTTTTTCAACTGGGGCAAGCACGCGTATGGTTTGCGATGTCACGCGATGGATTGTTGCCGCGAGTTTTCAGCCGCGTGCACCCGAAATTTCAGACGCCGGATTTTTCGACGCTGATGGCGGGCATCGTGGTGGGAATTCCCGCAGGCCTGCTGGATATAGGAACGCTGGCGGATCTTTCGAATATCGGAACGCTATTTGCGTTCGCGCTGGTGGCGGGAGGCGTCTTGATTCTGCGATACCGTGAGCCGGAGCGGCGCAGGGCCTTTAGCGCCCCGGGCGGACCTCTTGCGCCGATACTCACCATCTTGACGTGTCTGCTATTGATGGCCGGGCTGCCGATTACCAACTGGATTCGCTTCTTTGTGTGGATGGTGATTGGACTTGTGATTTACTACAACTACGGGCGGAAGCGCAGCACGTTGCGCGCAGAGACGCGCGCGTAGCATTCGGCAAACGCCCCGGCCGCGGGAAGAGGATGCGTTCTTCAGTGCGAGTTAACGCTGCAATTTATCGAACGCTTGGCGCTGGGCGCGGCGACTGCAACAGTGTTTTTGTTTGGTGCGGCAAGCGGCGCGGGCGTGGGGCCGCAACGCTAACAAGCTGGTGGTCAACAAGGCTATCGAGACTCTGCCACCGGACATTCGCGAGTTTTTCGAATCGAATCGCGCGCTGCTGTCACAGCACGTCACTGATCCGCTGGACTCCATCGCAAAAATCGCGGCGGAAAAACACAATCACTTCCTGTACCTCGACAAGTACGGACGCTTCCCTTACGATGCGCTGCCTCGCAGTTACAAGGCGGCAGTCACTAAATTTGGCAAAACCAAGCTACAAGCCAACGGATTGCTGCCGTGGCAAATCGGCGTGTTCAGCCAGAAGTTGACGGAAGACCTGAAGACCGGGCACTGGGACGATGCCAAGCTGGACGCCGCGATACTGGCCAACTACGTCGCCGAAGCGCACGACCCTTTCAACACCACAGAAGATTTCGACGGAAAATTGACGGGACAGACGGGTATCAATGAGCGTTTTGGGACGACGCTGGTGGATCGCTACTCTTCTTTTTTTCCGATGCGGCCCACGGACGCGGCGTTCATCAGCGACCCGACGGATCATGCTTTCGAGGCGTGCCTGAGGTCGCACAGCTGGCTGGAGACCATACTTCTGGCGGACCGCAACTCTCGCAAGTCGCAGAATTCCTACAATGACGAATACTTCGACCGTTTCTATAACGCTGCCGCGGTTACCTTGATTCGCCAGCTATCCGATGCCGCCACCGATGTGGGCTCGTATTGGCTGACGGCGTGGACCAACGCGGGGCGCCCACAGCTTCCCCATTGAAGCCTGAAAATCAGCCGGGACTTCTATCCTCACAATTTATTTCGCAGCCGAAGGCGGAGCTGCATCTGCACCTGGAAGGATCGCTGCAACCGGACACGGTGTGTGCGCTGGCAGCCCGCCATGGTGTCGCAGTTTCCGCCGAAGAGGTCGAGCGGCGCTATGCGTACGCGGATTTTGCAGGATTTATCGATGCGTTCAAGTGGGTCTCTTCCCTGCTGCGTGAGCCTGCGGATTACGGCTTGGCGCTGCGGAATCTGGGCGAAGAGCTTCTGGCGCAAAATGTTGTTTACGCGGAAATCACGCTGTCCACCGGGGTGATGCTGCTACGGCAGCAGAGCGTAGAGCGAAATTTCGAGGCTATCGTTGCGGAGGCGGAAGCGTTGGCGGCCCGCGGCCTGGAATGCAATTTTGTTTTTGATGCGGTGAGGCAGTTTGGCGCCGGATGCCGCGATGCGGGTGGTGGAAGCGGCGCGCAGCTGCGGTTCGAAGGCGATTGTGGCGTTTGGAATTGGCGGAGACGAATTGAGCGTGGCCGCCGCGGATTTTCGTGGTGTATACGAGCGGGCCGGGGCGACGGGACTGCACCGACTGATGCATGCGGGAGAAATTGGCGGCGCGAAAGAAATCAGGGACGCGATCGAGTTGCTGGGGGTGGAGCGGATCGGGCATGGCATAGCGGCGATGCACGATCCGTACTTGGCGGACTTGTTGGTCGAGAGGCGCATCCCGCTGGAGATTTGTCCGGAGAGCAATATCAAGACCGGGGCGCTGGCGCGGCAGTTGGGCGTTTCTGTCGCGACCATGAAGCAGCATCCGTTGGCGCAGTTGTTTCGCAGAGGCGTGCCGGTAGTGCTTTCCACGGATGATCCGGCGATGTTTCATACGAGTTTGATCGCCGAATATGAGAACGCGCGGCGGATGGGATTACGGGAAGAAGAACTGGAGAAGATCGTCAGGAACGGCTTCGAATATTCCTTCAAAAGTCCTGAACGCTAGCAAAAGCCATTCTCTCCAAGCTGTATCGCCAGGCTGAGGTTGCCGCTTTCATCAACAGCCGATGCAAGTTGGGAAACGCTCGAACGTCGCGCAGAAACTCAAATGTTATAATTGAGATATGAAAGCACACGTCTGGGTAATGCCAAAACGCACCGTGCTCGACCCGCAGGGGCAAACGATTCAACACGCATTGGGCAGCCTGGGTTATGCGCAAGTGAAAGACGTCAGGCAGGGCAAGTTTTTTGTGCTGGACCTGGACGGCTGGAGCCGCGAAGAGGCGCAGCGGCAAGTGGAGCAGCTGTCGAAAGATGTGCTCACCAACCCGGTGATTGAAGAATTCAAATTCGAGATCGTGGACTGACAGGGCCGTCATGCTCAAGACGCGCACAAATTCGAGAAATCTTCGTTCGGTGCGCCCACAGTGGGGCATGGCGAGCCTCTTGTTGGCGATGATGGTGTGCGGTGGCTTTTCGGGCGCCTGCAACACCAGTAAGCACACCTCGGATTCGCGGCTGCGCGGAATCGACGAAATGCTGGACGCGGAATTGCCCAAAGGCACCAACGTGGCGCGCGTGAATCTGTTTCTAAATGAGCGCGGCTATAAAGTCGAAAATCCCGGGCAGAGGTCAAACCGTAGTGGCGGTGGTACGCAAGATTGATACGGAAACGCTGCGGCCGGCTAACGCGCGGGTGACTTTTCATTTTGATAAGCAGGATCAATTGCAGTCTTACGAGATGACCGCCGCTCCCGACGAACCGCTGCATCCTTAGTCCAATCAGTTACCCCCGAATCCGATTGGCAACACCACCAGGCGCATTTTTACTGACGATTTTTCGAGCATGTTAACCTTGAATTGATCCAGCGAAATAGATCAGGAGAACGTTTACATGTGTGGAATCGTCGGCTACATCGGCCCGAAGAAGGTCGTTCCCGTGATTATAGAGGGCCTGCGCAAGCTGGAATATCGCGGGTACGATTCCGCGGGCATCGCGGTAGTGACCAAAGAGGGCAAGCTGGAGATTCGCCGCGCTGCGGGAAAACTGCGCAACCTGGAAGAAGTGATCGCCAAGTCGCCGATCGAAGGAACTTACGGGATCGGGCACACGCGCTGGGCCACGCACGGGCGGCCGACGGAAGAAAACGCGCATCCGCACCGGGATTGCAGCGGGCAAATCGTGGTGGTGCATAACGGAATTATCGAGAACTACCTGGAGTTGAAGGAACAATTGCAGCGCGAGGGGCATAAATTCGTCACTGAGACGGATACGGAAATCGTGGCACACCTGGTGGAAAAGCACTCCGCGGACGGGACGCCGCTGGAGGAAGCAGTGCGCAAGTCGCTGAAGGAATTGCGCGGAATTTATGCGCTGGTGTTCCTGTCGGCGAAAGAGCCCATGAAAATAGTGGCGGCGCGGCTGGGCCCACCAAGCGTGATCGGGATCGGCGACGGTGAATATTTTGTTGCCAGCGATATTCCGGCGCTGCTGGAACACACCCGCGAGATGTTTTTTCTTGCGGATGGCGACATCGCGGTGTTGACGCGCGACGGCGTGAAAGGTGATGGATCACGATGGCAAGACCGTTCACCGCCCGACGCAACACGTGGCCTGGGACCCGGTCATGGTGGAAAAGGGCGGCTACAAGCATTTCATGCAGAAGGAAATTTTCGAGCAGCCGCGAGCGGTGCGGGACACGTTGCTGGGACGCATTTCGCAAGACACCGGAAAAATCTTTCTGGATGAGATGAAAATCAGCGAGGAGCAATTCCGCAATTTTCAGAATGTGCGCATCGTGGCATGCGGGACGAGTTGGCATGCGGGCCTGGCCGCCAAGTTCATGATTGAGAGACTGGCGCGCATTCCGGTGGAAGTGGATTACGGCAGCGAGTTTCGCTATCGCGATCCGATTCTGGACGCCAACACGCTGACGGTGTGCATCAGCCAATCCGGCGAAACCGCCGACACGCTGGCGGCGCAGCGCGAAGCGAAGCTGAAAGGTTCGCCGACCGTCGCGATCTGCAACGTGATGGGCTCAATGATTACGCGTGAAGCATCGGGAACGATTCCTACGCACGCGGGGCCGGAGATTGGCGTGGCTTCGACGAAGGCGTTCACCGCGCAATTGACGGCGCTGCTGTTGCTGGCGGCGTATCTGGGGCAGGTTCGCGGGAAAGTTACGGGCGAGAAGCGCCATCAAGCTGATGCAGGAAATCACGCGCATCCCGCACAAGATGGAACGCGTGCTGCAGACGGATGAAAAAGGTATTTACGAGAATCTGGCCAGGCAGCTGTTTCGCTACAGCGACTTTTTGTATCTCGGCCGCGGAATTCACTATCCGATTGCGCTGGAAGGCGCGCTGAAGCTCAAGGAAATTTCCTACATTCATGCGGAAGGTTATCCGGCGGGCGAAATGAAGCACGGGCCGAACGCGCTGATCGATGAGAATCTGCCGGTGGTGGTGCTGGCGACGCGCGATGAAAGCGATCCTGATTCCATGACCAGGTATGAGAAGAGCGTGTCGAATATTCAGGAAGTGAAGGCGCGAGACGGGATCGTGATTTCCATCGTTACGGAAAACGATCACCTGGCGCGGTCGGCTTCGGACCACATCATTGAACTGCCTCCGGCGCCAGAACTGCTTTCTCCTCTGCTGGAAATCATTCCATTGCAGCTCCTGGCTTATCACATCGCGGTGCGGCGCGGCTGCGACGTGGACCAGCCGAGAAACCTGGCGAAATCGGTGACCGTCGAATAACACTTTGCGCCGCTGATAGCTGGCTTGGATTCCGCTAGAATAAAAGCATGAGTCGCAGAATGCCGCTTTTCTTTGCACTGCCTTGGCTGATGATTCTCGCCGGACATCGCGGCCATGGCGCAAAATGCCGAGACCGCCACTCTCAAGTCCATTCACGCAGATAATCTGAAGCATCTGACGTCACGCCGCAACTCACCTTGATTTCCGGGCTTAGCGTTGGCGCTACTGTAGCCAAGCCGGACCTGCAAGCCGCAGCGGATCGCCTGGTGCAAACCGGACTGTTTTCGAATGTGAATTACTCGTTCCAATCGAAAGAAGACGGGTTGTATCTGACTTTCAAGCTGGTGGAAGCGCCGCGCATTCCAGCGTACTTCGACAATTTCCCGTGGTTCGCGGATTCGGAATTAGCGGATGCCATCCGCAAGGTGTTGCCTTTCTACGATGGCACGCTGCCCGAAGGGGGAGCGACGGTGGACCAGGTGGGCGCGATACTCACGGATCTGGTGGCATCGCGCGGTTTGCAAACCGTTGTGGAGCACCAGGTAATTGCTAATCCGCTGGGCGAAGGAACGGTGCAGGAATATCGCATCGCAGACGTGGTGCTGCAAATTTCCAAACTGGAATTCGGCGATACCACGCTGGCTTCAAACAAAGCGCTGCAACAACATCTGGGTGAGATTCAGGGAAAAGCGTATTCGCGAATGGTAGTGGATTTGTTTCTGGCCGAACAGGTAAAGCCAATTTACCTGGAACGCGGCTACCTGCGGGTTAAACTCGGCCCGCCGGAAATTCGCCTGAGCTGGCAACCCTAATCAAAAATTGCCGGACCAGATTCCGGTGTTCGTGCCGGTGACGCCTGGAGCTATCTACAAGCTGAAGGGCGCGCAGTGGAGCGGTAACACGGTGCTGTCCGTTTTTACCCTGAATGAGTTGACTGGGCGTGAAGCCGGGCGCAGTGGCCAATGGGGTTATCCTCGAAAACGGCTGGGAACAGATTCGAGAGGAATATGCGCATCAAGGCTACCTCGATGCGCAGGTGGAGCCGCTGGCAGAATTCGACGAACAGGCTCACACCGTCTCTTACGTCGTGACTATTCGCGAAGGGCACCCGTACAAAATGGGCAAACTGGTAGTAACCGGCCTTTCGCCTACGGCAGAAAGACGGCTGCGCGCGGCGTTTCCCGATTTGAGCGGCGAAATTTTCGACAAGCAAAAATTCGAAGATATTTTGTCAAAGCTGGAAGTTCATCACGAGCAGATTTTTGTGGATTTGCCCGTGCACTACGAGACCGTCGGGCACTGGCTGCAGCGCGATGAAAGCGCTGGCACCGTGGACGTCCTGCTGGATTTCAAGTAGGCGGGTACAGCCGTCACCGGAGTTAACCGCGCTATGCCTGAGATATACTGAAATCTCCATGGGAAATGCACTCGTTCGTATTCGAGAGACAGAACGCGGATGGTCTTTCGGTTGAGCAGAAAGAACGGAAACTGCTCACTCTACTGGCAGATCGTTCCTCGGTAATCGTGGCGCTGTCGGGTGGAGCGGATTCTGCTTACCTGGCGTGGGCCGCGCAGCACGCCCTGGGTGAGCGCGCATTATCGGTCACCGCGCTATCCCCAAGTTTTTCCGCTTATGACCGTGAGATGGTGGAAGACTTCGTGAAGAAACTCGGCGTGCGGCATGAGTTTGTCGAGACCAATGAGATGGACAATCCGCTGTACCGCAAAAATGCCGCGGATCGTTGTTATTTCTGTAAAGACGAGCTTTTCACCGTGCTGGATGCAATCGCGCAGGCGCGAAATTTTGATGCGGTTTGTTACGGAGTGAATGCCGACGATACGCTGGATTTTCGTCCTGGGCACCGCGCGGCCAGCGAACATCGGGTGCTCGCGCCGTTACTGGATGCGGGGTTGAGCAAAGCGGAGATTCGAGCGTTGTCGGAACGAGCCGGATTGCCCACCTGGGATCGCCCGGCTTCCGCTTGCCTGTCTTCACGATTGCCGTATGGCACGGAAGTTACACCGGAGCGGTTGGCTCTGGTGGAGCGCGGCGAGGCGGCCTTGCGAGATCTGGGATTCAGGCAATTTCGCGTGCGCCTGCACGACAAACTTGCGCGCATTGAAATCAGTCCGGAGGAGATGGCCGCTGGCATTCGCCGGAGACATGCCTGCAACGATTGCGCAACGGTTGAAGGCGGCGGGCTTCACGTATGTGGCGCTGGACCTGGAGGGCTACCGCCAGGGCTCGTTGAATGAAGCGCTTTCCAAAGCGAATACGACGGCTGCGGCCAGGCCATCCGGAACATAATCTCCCTTTCCTGCGTATTCATAATTAGGTACAAGTAATAGCGCAAAAGCGGTTGAGTTGTCGTACGCAGAGGAGCAAGCGTGACGATGGGGCGTGGTGATATGCGCGGAGAGCAACCCTTTGCCGCTGGTGCGTTGGCTGGCGGAGTGTTGAGGCTTGCCAGCGTATTGTCGTTGGCCGCCGCGATGCTGGCTGGCTGCAACAGCGGGCCATCCGTCAACGGTGAATTTGACCGCACGTTTACCACGACGGGCAAAACGCGATTGGAAATTTCCAATCCTGCCGGGGATGTGGAGATTACCGGGAGCGCCGACGGAAAGGTTCACATCCATGGAGATGTGCGCGCGACGGGCATGGGATTCGATAAACCGAAAGAGCGCCTGGATGAAACGCTGGCAAATCCCGGACTGGAGCAGCGCGGCGACACCATTCGAATCGGCAAGCACATGTCCAACATGCGCAACCTGGACATTCATTACAAAATTCAAGTGCCGCGCGACACGGAGATCAGTTCAACTGTGGTCTCGGGGTCGCAAACAATTCGGGATGTGCGCGGCCCGGTGAATGCCCAGGGGGCGTCAGGCTCGATCAAGGTACAGAATGTCGAGCGCGACGTGCAGATGACAACTGCCAGTGGATCAGTGGAAGCAGCCAACATCGGTGACGACGTGCACGCTTCCAGTGCGGCGGGAGGGATAACGGTCTCGAACGCCAAGGGCGATATCCGCGCGAACAGCCTAAATGGCTCGACGCAAATCATCAAGCCCGGCGGGCGGGTGGAGGTGGACAGCGCGAACGGGTCGATTGATGTACAAGGCGCCAACTTCGACGTGAAAGCACACGCTGTATCCGGCAGCGTGACGGTGCAGGGCGACCCGGGGGAACACGGTTACTGGGATCTGAAAACGGTTTCCGGGACGGTGAAGGTGAGGGTGCCGTCCAGCGCGAATTTCAGATTTTCGGCTGAAGCGATTTCCGGAGAAATCAGAACAGACATTCCGATTGTGATTGAAGAGCAAGGCAAGCATTCTCTGCGCGCGCATGTGGGAAACGGCGGAGGGCGCGTGGAAGTACACACCGTTTCCGGCGAGATTGATGTGAGTGGATCGAAGTAGAAGTTTCTGCAGCAAGGCCCGCCGATAATCTAGAATCAGAACATGGCATTCCGGCGTAATTCGTGCACATCTATAGTGGTGCTGCTGATTTTGCTTGGCGCGGGATTGGCGACGCGGGCGCGTATGCAGGGCGACACACAGAATGCTACGCCCGGTTCGCAAGACAAGAAACCTGCGGACAAGAGCAGCGCACCAGACAAAAAAGCTGCCGCGGAAAAGAATGCCGCTCCGCCAAAGGATGTGGCGGCCGAAGAACTGCAACAGGCCATCAGCAGCGCGGGAAGCGATCGGGCTGCGCTGGCCCGCAACCTCGAAGCGTACCTCGCGAAATATCCTGATTCGGCGCAAAAGCCCCAGATTTATCGCGCATTGGTGGAAGCTGACCTGCAATTGCGGGACACTGCGCGAGCGGCGGACTACGCCGAACGCATCGTGGCGCTGACGCCCGACGACATGTCCATCACGCTGGTGGCGATCCAACTGTTGCAGCGCAGTGGTGATGAAGCAGGGCTGAAACGTGCCGTGGAATACGCTGGACGGGTGCTGGCTTTTGTTGCACGCACGGCGATGGATGAGAAATCGCCGCAAATGTCTCCCGAAGACTGGAAGGCCGCCAAGGCGCGGGATCGCAGCTCGGTTTTGCTGCTGCGCGGGCAGCTTTATTTGAAGCTGAAAGACAACGCCGCGGCGCAGAAAGATTTCGAGGCAAGCTACGCTACGCTGGCGACCGCGGGCGCGGCGGTAAAGTTGGGCGAAGTCGCGGAGCTGAACAAGGATTTGACGGCGGCGATCAAGCAATATGCGCGGGCCTTCGCGTTGGCTGATGGAGCGAACAATACCGTAACGCGGCGGGAGATCCGGCAGAAAATCGGCAATGTCTGGCGGCTGGCGCATGGGTCTGATGACGGACTGGGCGAGTATCTGTTGCACAGCTATGACGAGGCCATTGCAACGGCAGCACCTGCGCTGAAGAAGAATCCCGATGCTCGCGAGGTTTCGGAATTTAATTTGCGCAAGGCACCGGAGGGCACTTCCTTTCCGTTGGCGCAGAAAAAGGGCGAAGTCATGGTGGTGAGTTTCTGGGCGACCTGGTGCGGGCCTTGCCGCGCACTGGAACCGCAGTTCGAACGCGTGGCTTCACAGTTTTCCGGCGAGAAGGGCATTTCGTTTCTGGAAGCGAATTGCGATGACGATGAAAGCCTGGTGGCTCCATATTTGGACGAAGTGAAGCCGCGCGTGCCGGTGGTGTTCGCAGATGGACTGGATCATTTTCTGGCGGTTAATTCCCTGCCGACGGTGGTGATCATTGACCGCGCTGGAAAAGTTACCTATCGCGCAGAGGGATTTGGCGAGGATGGGTTCGAACGCGAGCTAACGGCGGCGGCGCGGCGGGCACTGAGCGGGAATTCTACGATCCCGCCCCATGCGACTTCGACTCCGTAGCAGTATGCGGAAATTTCTCCGCTGTTTCTCTGGCAGCGATGATGGTGTTGACGTGGATGGCGACGGTGTCTTCGACGCGACGGGCGTAGCCACCGGCTAGCGCGGTAGCAACGGGAATGTTGCGCGAGCGAGCTGCTTCGAATACTTCGCGATCACGGCGCTTTAATCCTTCGAGCGTGAGCTTCAGGCCGCCGAGTTGATCTTCGGCGTAGGGATCGGCCCCTCCGACGTAAAACACCAAGTCTGGCTTGAAGTTATCCAGGCAGCGCTGCACAGTGGGAATCAGGGCGGCGAGATATTCGTCGTTGCCGGCGCCATCGCGCATGTTCAGGTCCACATCCGAGGGCGGCTTGTGTGCCGGATAGTTATTTTCCTGATGGATGGAAATGGTGAAAACGGAGGCATCGTCGGCGAAAATTGAGGCGGTGCCGTTGCCGTGATGGACGTCGGTGTCCACGATCATGGCTTTTTTGATTTGTGCGTCGGCTTGCAGACGGCGGATCGCCACAGCGACATCGTGAATGGCGCAGAAACCTTCACCGTGGTTGGCGTAGGCGTGGTGAAAGCCGCCGCTGAGATTGCAGCCGAAGCCATCACGCAAGGCCGACTGGGCCGCGAGAATGCTGCCACCGGCTGCGAGCCATACGGCTTCGACCAGTTCGGCCGAATAAGGAACTTCCAGCTTCATGATTTCGCTGGCGCTTAATGTGCCGGTTTTTAGTTTGTGAACCCAGGAGGGGGTGTGCACGCGGAGCAGGTCTTCATCGGTGGCGCGCTGCGGCTCGAGAAAATCGCCGGAGTCGGCGATGCCGGAGCTTTGTAATTCTTCGGCGATGAGGCGGAATTTCTGCGAGGGGAAAACGTGGGCGCCGAGATTTAAATCATAACGGGGATGGTAAACAATTTTGAATGGAAGCATGGTCTATCCAGAGCAGTTGAGGTGGATTAATTTTCGCGCGCGAGGATGAAGTCCGGCAGGGTCATCAGGGCGCGGCCATATTCGCTGTCGGCGTGGCCATTCAGGCAGGCTTTGGCGCGGCGAGCATAGTCATGGGCGAGTTCGCGGGCGCGGCTGACCGCTCCGGAATCGTGCACCAGCGCGACCAGCGTTTCGGGGCGAACGGACTGAAATTCTTTTTCTTCGAGGACCTGGGTGACCAGTTCGCGGGCGTCGCGATGGCCATTTTCCATGGCGTAAATGAGGGGCAGCGTGACTTTGCCTTCTTTCAGATCGCTGAGTACGGGCTTGCCGAGCTGCTGAGCGGAAGCGGTGAAATCCAGCAAATCATCCACCAATTGAAAGGCGAGGCCAGCATAACGGCCGTAGTCGGCGAGGGCTTCTTCTTCTTCGCCTTCGAGGCCGGCGAGTACCGCGCCAAGGCGCGCGCAGCCGCTGAAGAGACAGGCGGTTTTGTAGGTGGCAAGGCGCAGGGCGTCATCTTCGGTCACGTCGATGCGGCCGATTTTTTCAAGCTGAATCAGCTCGCCTTCGACCATTTTTTGCGTGAGATCGATCAGCACATCGAGGATGCGAAAATTTCGTTCTTCCAAGGCCATCTGGAAGGACTGCATGTACAGCCAGTCGCCCGCGAGCACACTGCGATGATTGCCCCATCTGGAATTCGCAGAAGGCCGGCCGCGGCGCGTATTGGCGCTGTCAATTACATCGTCGTGAATCAAGGTGGCGCTGTGGAGTAACTCCACGACGGCGGCGAGGCGAATCGCTCCCGGCGAATGCGCACCAGCGTAACGATTGCAGAGAAGAAGCAAAGCGGGGCGCAGGCGTTTGCCACCGCCGCCCAAAAGATAGGAAGTTATTTCGGAAACGGGCTCGAAGGCCGTCGCGCTTTGCCGTGTAAGCTCTTCCTCGACGAGGACCAGATCGTCGCGGACCAGATCGAAAATCTCCTTAGCCGTCAGCAGCGCGATGGCTTTCCTCCTGGCACGGCTCGAATCATGCGGCCGGAGATTCTGGCGGCCGGGCGAGATGGAAAAAACGCCGAAAATTTGCGGATGTGGTAGCGGCGACTTCTTCCGGCGACAAGTTTCTCACACTAGCAAGCGTACGCGCTACTTCCGCGACATAGGCGGGCTCGTTGCGCTTGCCGCGATAGGGCTGCGGGGCGAGGAAGGGCGAGTCCGTCTCGATGAGGATGCGGTCAAGGGGAAAGTCGCGCGCAACGTCGCGAATGTTCTGCGTTTTGGGATAAGTGGAGTTGCCCGCAAAAGAAATCATGAATCCGGCATCGAGTCCGCGCTGCGCTTGCTCGAGCGTGCCGGTAAAACAATGCAAGATGCCGCCGAGGCCGGTGGGGCGCCAGACTTCTTCGAGGAGTTGCAGGCAATCGGGCCAGGCATCGCGGCAATGAATGATGATGGGGAGCTTGGCTTCGCGGGCCAGACGCCATCTGCTGGCGAAAAACTGTTTCTTGCGCTTCGCGGGGAGAATGATCGTAGAAATAATCGAGGCCGATTTCGCCCCAGGCGATGACCTTGGGATGGCGCGCCAGCACGCTGAGTTGCGCGAGATGCTCAGGCGTGACTTGTTTGGCTTCGTGCGGGTGAATGCCGATGCTGGCGTAAATCCAGTCGTACTGCTCGGCGAAGGGTAACGCGGAGTCGAGCTTCTCGGGGCCAGGACCGGTGCCGATGGCGAGCAAGGCGGTAACGCCCGCGGCTTTGGCGCGCTCCAGCATGGCTTCGCGATCGTCGGCGAATTGCGGGAAATCTATGTGCGCGTGGGAGTCTACGAGTTCCATTGTGTCGGGTGGCTACGAATTACTTCAGGCGCGCGCCAACTTCGACGTCTTCCAGAAAGCCGGCGAGAACGGGGCGGCCTTCCGGGCCGACGGAGGCGGCGACGATCATGCCGTTGGATTCGACGCCGCGAAGTTTTCGCGGCGCCAGATTGGTGACCACGGCAACTTTGCGGCCGATTAATTTTTCCGGTTCGTAGAATTGCGCGATGCCGGCGCAAATCTGGCGGACTTCCGAGCCGATGTCCACGGTGAGTTTCAGCAATTTGTCGGCGCCGGCGATGCGCTCGGCGGTCTGGATCTGGCCGACGCGCATTTCGACTTTAACGAAATCTTCGATGCCGATTTTGTCGCTGGCTGCAGGCGCAGCAGCGGCGGGAGCCGCAGCGGTCGCTCCGCCTGCCGGCGCTGTTGTGGGAGTCGCTGTCGCAGGTGCTGCCGGCGGTGCGGCGGCGGGTTTTTGTGACTGATTTTCCATGGCTTCAATTTTCTCCATTGCTTCCGTTTTTTCAACGCGCGGGAATAACGCTTGAAATTCGCCGAGCGCGATACCGGGCAAAAGCTGTGCCCCAGCGCAAACTGTCGAGTTCGTTGCATCCCAAGCTGCCGGATTGCGCCAAGCAGCTTCCAGACTTTAGCAGTGCTCTCCGGCAGAACCGGATGCGCCAGCGCGGTGACGATGCGCAATACTTCGGCGGTGATCCACAGAATTGTTCCGCGGCGCTGCTGATCGGCTGGCAGCAGTGCCGAGGCTCCAGGGCTGTTCGGTGGTCAGATATTTGTCGGCGGCGGCAATGACGGACCAGATCAATTCGAGCGCGCGCGAAAACTCGAATTTGTCGTAGTGCTCGAGGACCTGCGGAATGGCGGCTTGTGCCACTTTGATGAGGTCGCTGTCCTGGGCAGAAGTTCGGCGACTTGCGGAATTTTGCCGCCAAAGCTGCGCTCGATCATGGCGGCGGTGCGGCTGGCGAGATTGCCCAGACCGTTGGCGAGATCGCTGTTATAGCGGGCGATGAGCGCTTCGCGGCTGAATCCGCCGTCCTGGCCGAAAACAATTTCACGCAGGAGGAAATAGCGCAGCGCGTCCACACCCAAAACGCTGACGATGGGCTGCGCGGACTGAATGTTGCCGCGCGACTTGGACATTTTTTCGTCATGGAACAGCAAGTGGCCGTGCGCGAAGATTTTCTTTGGCAACTCCATCCCGGCAGCCATCAGGAATGCCGGCCAGTACACGGCGTGGAAGCGAATGATTTCCTTGCCGACCATGTGCACGTCGGCGGGCCACCAGCGGGCGAATTCGTCTTTCTTTATGCGGTAGCCGACGGCGGTGATGTAATTGGTGAGCGCGTCGGACCACACGTAGAAGACGTGCTTCTCGTCGCCCTGCCAGGGAATGCCCCACTTCAGGGTGGTGCGGCTGATGGAAAGATCGCGCAGGCCGCCGCGCACGAAAGAAATCACCTCGTTGCGGCGCGCTTCGGGCTGAATAAATTCGGGATGCTGTTCGTAATAATTCAGCAGCGGTTTTTCAAATTTGGAAAGCTGGAAAAAATAATTCTCTTCTTTTACGCGCTCGGTGACGCGGCCGCACTCCGGACAGGTGGCCCCGGGCGTGGAATCTTCAATGTACATCTCGTCGGAGACGCAATAGTTGCCTTCGTAATGGCCTTTATAAACGTAACCGTTGTTTTGAATTTCGCGGAAAAGATGCTGGACCGCGTGGGCGTGGCGCGTTTCCGTGGTGCGAATGAAGCGGTCCACGCGCAGACCCAGCTCTTTCCAAAGGTCGCGATATTCGCCGGAGACGCGATCCACGAAATCGATGGGCGACTCATTATTATTTTTTGCGGAGCGCTCCACTTTCTGGCCGTGCTCGTCGGTGCCGGTAAGGAAGAGGACTTCGAAGCCGCGCATTTGCTTGTAGCGGGCGATGGCGTCGGACGCGATCGTGGTGTAAGTATGCCCGAGGTGCGGCCGCGCGTTTACGTAATAGATGGGAGTGGTGATGTAATACTTTGGTTTCGCGGTAGCCATTTCCCTCGTGAGTTAACTTTTCCCGGATTCGTAGGTGCGCAGCGCTTCGTTAATGACTTGCTGCAGCGGCACCTGTTTTTCTACCGCTAGTTTGCGGCAGTCATCATACTCCGGCGCGGCATGCAAAATGTGGCCATTCGAACGAGACAGTTTGATGCGCACGTCGCCGTAAGCGGTAGAAACACTGACCCACTCGCGGGGCAGGATGCGGCGTTGCGCGCGATGGGTGCGCACTCCCAGCGTGGTGGTCTCTGCAAAAACCAACGACATCAGCTTGCCGGCGTCTTCGGGGCGGCACAAAATCGTGAGCAGCGTGCCGGGGCGATTTTTTTTCATCTGCAGCGCGGTGGTGTAGACATCGAGCGCGCCGGCGGACAGGGCCTTTTCCAGAACGTAGCCGTAAATCTGCGGATTCATGTCGTCGAGATTGGCTTCGATGATGGAAATTTCTTCGTCCAGCGCGGCTGCGGATTTTTCCGCAGCTTCGCCGATCATGATGCGGACGACGTTGGGCTGGCCTTCGAGGTCGGCGGTGCCCGCTCCATAACCGATGGCGGAAACAGTCATGGGCGGCTGCGGGCCAAAGGAGTCGCACAATGTGGCGACGATGGCTGCTCCGGTGGGCGTGACGAGCTCGCGCTGGACGCCGTTCGAAAATGTTGGCGCGTTCTGTAGCAAGCGGGCAGTCGCCGGGGCGGGTACCGGCAAAACTCCGTGAGCCATTTTTGCGGTGCCGCCGCCGACATTAAGAGGCGAGCAGGCGAAGCGTTCAATGCCTAGAGCATGAAAACCGATGCAGGCGCCGACGATGTCCACGATGGCGTCCACCGCGCCGACTTCGTGGAAGTGAACTTTTTCTATGGGGGCATCGTGGACGTGGGCTTCGGCTTCGCCAAGTTTCTGGAAAATTGCGGAGGCGCGTTCCCGAACGGGCGCTGCCAGCGGAGAAGATTTCAGAATTTCCAGAATGGTGCTCAACGAACGATGCTTCTGCTGGTCTTCTGTCTTTACGCGGACGTACGTCGCGGACATGCCGTTCTTCCAGACTTTTTCCGTGGAAAGCTCCCAGCCTGAAACTTTGAGGGCCTGTAGTTCGGTGCGCAGCAAGTCAGCGGGGCACCCGGCGTCCACGAGCGCGCCAAGAGTCATGTCTCCGCTGATACCCGAAAAACAGTCAAAATATGCGAGTTTCATGGGTCATTCGTCGCACGAGAAGTTGGCAAACTACTCTTAAGGGTGCGAAAGAGGAGCTGGATTGATAGTAACGACGGTGTTAAAAGGTGTCAAACGGCGCGGCGGAGGCCACGCGCGGCTTGTGATTTGTGGCGCGCGTTAAGTTAAAGTACATGGCGTCACAACGGCACCTCAGGAGTTGCCCGATGGATTTTATGCGTCACAAAAATCTCGCGACACTGCTACTGGTCATGGCAGGGACTTTTTTTCTCCGGGTTGCAGATGCACAACAAGTTCCGCAGCAGCTGCAGCCGCCGGCGGGCGGAAAATTGCTGCTGCAGGTGCAGGCGAAAGGCGACCAGATTTACAGCTGCAAAGAGGAAGCCGGCAAGTTCGCGTGGGGGCTGAAAGCTCCCGACGCGCAACTATTTGACAAGGATGGCAAGCTTTTCGGTAAGCACTTCGCCGGGCCGTCCTGGGAAGCCAGCGACGGGAGCCGCATCACCGGCAAAGCGGTAGCGAATGCGCCTGCGCCGGACGCCGATTCGATACCGTGGCTGCTTGTTACGGTGGTTGGCCACGAAGGCGGCGGGGTACTTTCGCCGGTTACCAGTATTCAGCGGCTGAATACCAAAGGCGGCAAGGCACCAGCGGCTGGGTGCGACCCAGAGCACGTGGCGAAAGAAGTGCGCGTGCCGTACACGGCAAGCTATCTGTTCTTTGCCGCCAAATGATTGTGGATTGCTGATGTGCAGCACTGTGATCGGAACGCGATGAAGCGAACACTTATTTTCCTGGCAATGCCGATTTTATTAGCCTGGGCCATGCCCAACGCTAGCGCACAGGGGGGCGGCAAGACGCTGGCCGAAAAACTTGGATACGCGCGCGATGCGAAGTTACTGATCGTTCACGCCGATGACGTAGGCATGACGCACTCCGTGAATGCCGCCACGATTGCAGCGCTCGAAAATGGTTACGTGAATTCCGCGAGCATCATGGCGCCTTGTCCGTGGTTTCCGGAAATTGCCGATTACGCCAAAGCGCATCCTGATTTTGATTTCGGGCTGCACCTTACGCTGACCAGCGAGCGCGTATATTACCGCTGGGGACCCGTCGCGCCGAAAAATCAAGTTGCAAGCCTGGTGGATTCGAACGGTTATTTCCACATTGACTGGCCCGAAGGCAAACGCATTGATCCAAAGGAAGCCGAACTGGAACTGCGGGCGCAGATTGATCGCGCCATGGCAATGGGCATTCGGGTTACACACCTGGATTCGCATCAATACCGGCTCATCAACACTGGGCCGGAACTTTTTGAAGTTTTTCTTCGCGTCGCCCACGCTTACAACCTGCCGCTATTTGTGACGCGCGACTGGTTCGCGGAACGCCCGTACCTGCAAGCCCGCCTGTCGGCGGATGACGTGGTGATCGATCACACCGTCACGATCGAACCGAGCGTGCCGCCGGAAAAGTGGGCCGCCTTCTACAAATCCGCGCTGGAAAATCTTCAGCCGGGAGTTACGGAATTCGTGATCCACCTGGCTTACAACAACGACGAGATGAAAGCCGCCACGCGGGAGCGGGACACCTGGGGCGCTGCCTGGCGGCAACGCGATTTTGATTTCTTTAGCAGCGAAGAGTTTAAACGCCTACTGAAGGAGCGCGACATCAAGCTGGTCACCTGGCGCGAACTATCACGCGTCGGGAAACCATAACCGCGTCGTTTCGCCCGCCAAGATATTGTCGATGCGTTTCTCTAGAATTCCAGGACCATATTTTCTTCGTCGCGCGCCTCGTCGCCGATTTTCAGACCTTTGGGTTCGATGCCGAAGGAGCGGAAGCCCAGAGATTCGTACAGGCAGCGCGGGATAGGCTGCCTAGCCGAGACAGTAAGCAGAATCATATCCAGTTCCGGCAGAGCTTTGGCCCGCGCGATAGCGGCCTGCATTAGTTTTCTGGCGACGCCGCGGCCGCGAGCCGCGGGCGTGACGAATACTCCCCAGATCCAGCCCTTGTGACGTCGCTTCATCAGCGGTTCCTGGTAAAAGCCCACCATTCCGACAGCCCCGCCATTCTCAAAGGCGCCATAAATAAAGTTTGCAGCGCCGTCGTCTTTTAGCCGCGCCGCGAAGTCTTCGATGGACATGCGGCGCAATTCTTCAGGGGAGTCTACGAACGACCAGGGATCGGTCTCGAGCGCGAGCATGCGCAAATCCAATAGAGTCTGGGCATCTTGTGGAGTAAATAATCTGATTTCCACGGCGGAACCTTCCTCAGCTGGAGTCCAGAATTCTACCCCGTATTCAAAACTTGACATCGCGTGCTTTCGAACAGAGACTCATCCGCAAGTAAGCCCGATTTTCGACCGAGCTATTTCGTTTTACAAAAAGAGGATCGATGAAGCCGAATTATATAGCTGTAGTGGTCGCGGCCGTGGCCTATTGGCTCCTTGGCGCAGTGTGGTACAGCGTGCTGTTTAACAAGGCTTGGATGGAATTGGAACATGTCACGCCCCAGCAGGCGAGTGGGCAGGCCTCGATAGCGCCATTCGTTATCAGCTTTCTGCTGAACCTGGTGATTGCGTTTGTGCTGGCGCAAATCTGCGCGTGGCGGAACGCCAACACCGCGGCCCGCGGCGCGGCGCTGGGCATACTTATCTGGATCGGATTTCTTGGGCCGGTGACGTATACCACGTACATGTACGAGATGCGGCCTAAGCAATTATTCGCTATCAACGAATTTTACGTATTGGTAGGAATGTGCCTGATGGGCGCGATTATTGGCGCGTGGCCGAAAAAGCGCGCGGCATAGATTTTCGCGCGGCGCTAACCGCACGTATAATTCATTCTTGCTCTTCCGCGTAATCCATTCTGCAAAGTGCTGCGCCTTTTAGAGAGATTGAGGAAACGTGTATCTGGGGCTGACAAAACGGTTTCGTGAGGCGCTGCAGGGGCATATTCGCGAAAAATATGGCGTCGACATCTCGGTGGTCACGGAGCGCCCGCCAAGGATTGAGATGGGAGAAGCGGCGTCGCCGGTGTGTTTTGAACTGGCCAAGCGATTGAAGCGCGCGCCCCGGCAGATTGCGCAGGAAATCGCCGCGAGTCTCGCGCCGGTCGCGGGAATTGCGCGCGTAGAAGTTGCCGGAGGCGGATACCTTAACGCGTATTTTGAGCGATCGGAGTTCTGGCGCGACGCGCAGCGAGAAGCCAGCGGAGCAGCGGCCGCACAGCGCGCTGGCAAGATCATTGTCGAGCACACCAGCATCAATCCCAACAAGGCCGCGCACATCGGGCATGTGCGTAACGCGGTGCTGGGCGACACCATGGCGAGGATTCTGCGCCACGCCGGCGGGGCGGTGCAGGTGCAGAACTACATTGATAACACCGGAGTGCAGGTGGCTGACGTGGTGATCGGCTTCCTACATATGGAGAAGAAACATTTGGCGCAGGTGCGCGAGTTGGCAGCCCAGCCTAGGTTTGATTACTTGTGCTGGGATGTTTATGCCCGGGCGGCGCAGTTTTTATCGCAAGACAAAACACGAGCAGCGAGCCTGCGCGGTGAGACGCTGAAGGCCATCGAAGAAGGGCGGGGCGAGACTGCGGAAATGGGCATGCTCATCGCCGACGCCATTGTGAGCCTGCATCTGCGTACCATGGCGCGATTGGGGATATGGTACGAACTGCTGGCGCGTGAGAGCGAGATTTTGCATCTGCACTTCTGGGATGCGGCGTTTGAAAAGTTGAAAGCTGCAAACGCCATCGTATTGGCGACGACCGGAAAAATGGCCGGTTGCTGGATCATGCCTGCGAAAGAAAAGCCGGACGCCACGGGCGAGAGCACAAATGCGGAGGATGTGGCGGGAGCAGGCGACGCCGACGATAATCCCAACAACCAGGACAAGATTATTGTGCGTTCGAATGGCACGGTGACGTATGTCGGAAAAGACATCGCCTACCAGTTGTGGAAATTTGGATTGCTGGGCAAGGATTTTTTCTACACCAAGTGGCGCAATGCGCCCACTCCACCAGACGGCCATGCTCTGTGGAGTACCGCCAGCAGGAGCGGCGACGCGAGTGCGCCAAATTTTGGCGCACCCGCGACTACCGTTTACAACGTGATCGATTCGCGACAGGCGTATTTGCAGGATGTAGTGTCGGAAGGCCTGCGCGCGCTGGGACATGGGGATGCCGCGGATCACTCGATTCATTTCGCATACGAAATCGTGGCGCTGACTCCCCGTTGTGCCGCGGAGCTGGGATACGAACTATCTGCGGAAGAAGCGAAAAAGCCGTACGTCGAAGTGAGCGGGCGCAAGGGATTTGGCGTGAAGGCTGATGATTTGCTGGACAAACTGGAAACGGCGACGCTCGCGGAGGTGCAACAGCGCCATCCCGAAATGGATGAGGCGACGCAGCGAGATACCGCGCACAAAATTGCGGTGGGAGCGTTGCGTTTTTTCCTTTTGAAATTTACGCGTAATGCGACGATCGCGTTTGATTTCAAGGATGCGCTGAGCTTTGAAGGCGAGACCGGGCCATATTGCCAATATGCGGTGGTGCGTATTCGTGGGATTCGCCGCAAGGGCGCAGAGTCCGGGTCCACGCAAATTGCCGTTCCACCCGAAAATGTTGCGGCGCTATTTTCCGCACCGGAAGGAAACGGATTGTGGGAGCTGGCGCTGCTGGCGGGGTCGCTGGATGGCGCTGTGGAAGCCGCGATTAATGGGCAGGAGCCGGCGTTCGTGGCCAAGTACGCGTTTCAGTTGGCGCAGGCGTTCAATTTGTTTTATCACCACCACCATATCCTTTCGGAAGCGGACGAGCAGAAGCGGGCATTTTTGTTAAGACTTACGGAACTGGTGGAACAGCAATTGGTGCGGGCGTTGGGTTTGCTGGGGATTGAGGCGCCGGAGAAGATGTAGTGGGTAAACGCAGAGAGGTTCCTCTCTGCGCGAACCGACACCTTCGCGGGACCGAACGTGAAGAAGATGCGTCCGTTCGCTGCGCTCGGAATGACACGCCTGGTCCATGGTCACGTGAAAAACCCCACGTGCAAAGACGGCCCGTGGGGCTCCCAACTGCCAGACACCCGGATAGAGGGCGATTAGTAGGACATGAGCAAGTGCACTAGCGTGCGGACGGCGGTGCCGGTGGCGCCTTTGGCCATCCAGGGCTTTTGGTCGTCGTTCCAGGCTGTGCCGGCGATGTCGAGGTGGATCCATGGGGTGTCGCCCGTGAATTCCTTGATGAACATGGCGCCGGTGATGGCGCCACCACCCTTGCCGCTGCCGATATTCTGTATGTCTCCCACGCTGCCTTTGATGAATTCGCGATAGTCGTCGTCGATGGGCATCTGCCACATTTTTTCGCCTGCCGCTTTGGAGCTGGCCAACAACTTGTCGGTGAAAGCCTGGTCAGAGCCAAAAACTCCCGCGTTGACGTTCGACAAAGCTACGACGATTGCGCCCGTGAGAGTGGCGGCATCAATCAAGTGGGTGGCGCCGAGTTGCTTGGCGAATGTAATGCCGTCAGCGAGGATCAGCCGGCCTTCGGCGTCGGTATTCAACACTTCAATGGTCTTGCCGGACATAGCGGTCTGCACGTCGCCGGGCTTCTGCGCTTTGCCTCCCACCATATTTTCCGTCGAGGGTACTACGCAGATCACTTTCACGGCGGGCTTCAGCGCGGCGATGGCGCGCATGACGCCGAGCATGGCTCCGCCACCGGCCATATCGTATTTCATTTTTTCCATGCCGTCGGCGGGCTTGATGGAAATTCCTCCGGTATCGAAGGTGACCGCTTTACCTATCAACCCGATTACCGGCGCACCCGGCTTGGCGATCGGCGGCACGTAGGTGAGCACCATAACGCGCGGCGGCTCCGGCCCGCCTTGTGAAACGCTGAGCAGCGCGCCCATTTTCAAATCTGAAATTTTCTGTTCATCCAGAATTTCTACGGCCAGCCCCGCCTCTCGGGCCATGGCTTCCGCGCGCTGCGCGAGAATTTGCGGTGTGAGTTTGTTGGCGGGTTCGTTCACCAGATCGCGCGTGAAATTCTGCGCTTCGCCGATCACTGTGCCCCTGGCGAGTCCCTTTTCTCCCGCGACCTTGTCGGCCTCGCGATAGCCGGCCAGCACCACAGCCTCAATGGATTTGTCGCCCTTTTTGTCCGTTTTATATTTGTCCGATTCAAAATTCGCGGCGACCACCGCTTCGGCGAATGCTTGAGCGAACTCTTCGGTGCGATCTTTATCGCGCGCCAGCAGCGCGAACTTTCGGATGGAGCGATTCTTCAGGTAACGCGTCGCCGCACCGACTACTTTTCGCGCCACGCTGCCGCTGAAAGCCTCGCGCTTCCCCGCGCCTACTAGCAGGAATCGAGCAGAACCGAGGCCGATGGGGCCATGGATCAAAGTAAATTCCAGCATCTTTCCCGACACTTCCCCGTCGTTAATCAGCTTGCGGAGCAATCCTCCCGCGGCGCGGTCAAGTTCATCGGACTGGCCCGTGCAACACGTCGCTGTCTTCAAATAAATATGAAACGAGCACGGGCATTTCGATTTCTGAGTACGGTCTGATTTCCAGGGTAATCTGCACAGCGTTATCGCCTCCGATTTTGATACATGGCTTCCTGCGTTTCTCTCTTGGCTTCTTTGGTGCGTTCGTCCTGACGGCGGTCCCAGGATTTCTTCCCCTGAGCGAGGGCTATTTCCACTTTGGCGATTCCTTTGCGGAAGTAAATCTTAAGCGGTATTACCGTCAAACCTTTGGATTCGGTGCGTCCAGCCAGCTTATTGATTTCATTTTTGTGCAGCAACAACTTGCGAATACCCAGGGGTTCGTGATTCCAGGGGCCGCCAGGCAAATATTGGGCAATATGGGCGTTGGCGAGCCACGCGCCGGACTTCTTGAATTCCACATAGGCGTCCCGAATGTTGGCTTTGCCCTCGCGCAGGGCCTTCACTTCCGTGCCATGGAGCACCAGACCAGCCTCGAACCTGTCCAGAATGTGGTAGTTGTAAGAGGCCGCGCGGTTCTGCGCGACAATGGTCTCTTCAACTTTATCAGTCTTGGCTGATTTTTTTACCGGTTTAGGCACAACAAGCCATGATAGCCGGACTGTTAAATTCGCGCTAGCAGGCCTCGCAGTTGAACTAATACCGGCTATTGTATTATCGGACAGCCAACCTTCGAATCCTTGCCCGCCCTCTAAGCCGAGTGTTAGACTTTTCGTGGTTACGTCGAGGTTCCGGAGAATTCATGCATCGTTGTGGAAATGCAGTGCTATGCCTCTGCCTGGCTTTATTCGCGGCAGGCTGCCCTAAAGGCCAAACTGAGTACAACCAGGGGCGTAAAGCAGAGACCATTGCCGACTACGATGCTGCTCTCACCTACTATCAGCAAGCGCTGAAAGCCGACCCCAACAACGCCAACCTAAAGATTAAGGTGAACCAGATCCGCTTTGAAGCGAGCCAGTCGCACATTAAGCAGGGCCTGGAAATGCGTAAAAAGGGCGATCTGCAGGGAGCTTTGGCTGAGTTTCAGCGAGCTGGAGTGGTGGATCCCTCGAGCCCGGTGGCCGAGCAGGAGCTCCGCCGCACCGCGGCGATGATCTCCGACAAAAATCGCGCAAACGATGCCGCCGCCGAAGTGCCGCCAGACACGAACGAGCAACCGCTGGCGGCGATGCCGCCGGAAATCAAGCCGCTGTCGCACGCGCCTATCAATTTGAAGATGTCCAACGATGCGAAAATTGTGTTCGATACCATCGCCAAACTGGCGGGATTAACGGTCATTTATGACCCGGACTTCCCTGCCCGGCGCATCACCACGGAATTGAACAATGTGACGCTGGAACAAGCGCTGGACATTGTTTCGCTGGAGAGCAAGGCGTTCTGGAAGCCGGTTACCGAAAACATTATTTTTATTATTCCCGACCAGCCACAGAAGCGTCGCGATTACGAAGAGCAAGTTGTCAAAACCTTCTATCTCGCAAATACCGTGCAACCACAGGACCTGACGGAAATCGTTACCGGGTTGCGGCAGCTGCTGGATCTGAAGCGCATTCACCAGCTCAATTCGCAGAACGCCATCATTGTTCGCGATACGCCCGACAAGCTGCTGCTCGCGGAAAAAATGATTGCGGATATTGATAAGGCCAAGCCGGAAGTGGTTGTGCAGGTGGAAGTATTACAAGCGCGCACCGACCGCCTGCGTGATCTGGGCATTCTGCCGATTCAGTCGGCTACCCTGACCATCAATCCTAATAGCGGAAATGCGGCGGTGACCAGCGGAGGCACTAATGCGGGCACAGGGGGCACAAATACAAATTCGTCGGTCTCACTGGGGCAATTGCGCCACCTGAATGGCAGCGACTACAGCGTTACGTTGCCGAGTATCACCGCCAACGCGGTGCTCACCGATACGTATACGAAGATTATTCAGAACCCTGAGATTCGTTCCATTGACGGCCAGCCCGCCAAACTGCGTGTCGGCGATAAAGTCCCCGTGGCTACCGGAAGCTTCCAGGCCGGCGTAGGCGTGGGCGCCACCGGCGTCAATCCGCTAGTGAACACGCAGTTCCAATACCTCGAGGTCGGCGTTAACGTAGATATCACGCCACGCGTGCATCCCAATCACGAAGTGAGCATGAAAGTGATCATCGAAGTGTCATCGGTGACCGGCACTTCCACAATTGGCGGAATTCAGCAGCCCATTATCAGCCAACGCAAAATTGAGCATGACATTCGCCTGAAAGAAGGCGAGGCGAACGTACTTGGCGGCTTGTTCGAAAAGACCGACACCCGCACGTTGAACGGCTGGCCTGGCCTGGCAAAGATTCCATTCCTGCGCTATTTCTTCTCTGACGACAAAATCGATCACCAGGAAAATGAAGTTTTGATTGTTCTGACTCCCCGCATTGTGCGTATTCCGGAATGGACCAAGGGAAATCTGCGCCCGCTGTATTCGGGATCCGAAACGAACGTGCAGGTACGGCGTGAAAGCGATGTGCGTACGCCTACGACGACTCCCACGCCGGGCGTGACGCAGTCGGCACCCCCGCCCACGGCTCAGAACCCGCCGCCCGCCATGCAGGCGCCAAATGCCGGCGCGGCCAGCAACGCCGTTCCCGCTGACGGAGGCGCTCCCGCCCCTGCTGCTGCAGATGGAGCGCAAGCCAAAATAAGATTTGAGCCGCAAGGCGTGTCTTTGAAGCCGGGGCAGACCACCACGGTCGGCATCGTAGTCGACAACGTAAACGACCTTTACTCAATTCCGCTACTGCTGCAATACAATCCGGCGGTGGTGAGTATTGAGGAAGTGCAGCACGGCGGATTCCTGTCGGGTGGGACGCAGGAAATTGCCATCGTGTCGCGAGTGGACAAGGAGCATGGACAAGCCATCATCTCCGCCACGCGTCAGCCGAATACTCCCGGCGTGAACGGCAGCGGTACGCTGATGGGCATCGTGGTGAAAGGCATTGCGCCGGGCACCTCAAACCTTTCCATCGTGCAGGTGAATGCCAAGGACTCGCAGCAGAAACCCATTCCGCTGGTCACCAGCGAATCAACCGTTCAGGTCCAGCCTTAGTGAGAACGCGGAATTTCCATGTTACGGCGCGCTGAAATCGCAAGTCGCAGAAGGCAATTTTCCAACCAGAGTGGGATGACGCTGCTGGAGTTGATTATCGCCTGCGCGATTTTGCTCATTTTGTCGGCTGCCGCATTGCCCATCGCGAAGTTCACGGTGATTCGCAGCAAGGAAAGCGATCTGCACCGCGACCTGCGCGAAATGCGCGATGCGATCGATCGTTACAAAGACGCTGCCGACCGCAATCAGATTCGCGTGGAACTGGGCAGCGAAGGTTATCCGCCGGATCTGGAAACGCTGGTGAAGGGGGTGCAACTGGGTGCCGCGGCCGATAAGAAAATTCGCTTCCTGCGCAAAATTCCCGTGGATCCGATGACCGGTCAAGCGGAGTGGGGACTGCGCGCGGTGCAGGATGACCCGGACTCCACCAGTTGGGGCGGCAAAAACATTTTCGACGTGTATTCGAAGTCCACGGCCACGGCCCAGGACGGCACGAAATACTCGGACTGGTGATAATTGACGGTCAATAGTTTACGCATGCGCGGAACGGCCGGCGCTTCCCTTTCAGGTGCGCCACGCACCCGTGCGCTCACTCGGGGCTTCACGCTCATCGAACTGATGATCGTGATCACCATCATTTTCATTTTGCTGGGGCTCGCTGCGGGCCGCTACGACAGGTCGGTAGTGCGGGCACGTGAAGCCACTTTGCATCAGGATTTGCAGGTGATGCGCCAGGCCATCGATAACTACACGCTGGACAAGCAATCCGCGCCGCAATCCATTGATGCGCTGCAGCAAGCCGGTTACCTGCGGGTTGTGCCGGTGGATCCCATGACGCAGCAAAAAGACTGGCAACCGCAATTCGATGAAGTGGTTTTGAGTCCCGATCAGAGCGGCACAGGAATGGTGGACGTGCACTCCAATTCCGACAAAGTATCGCCGTTCGACGGCACGCCGTATAAAGAGTGGTAAACGCTTCCCTGCTGATATTTACTCCGGAATGCCGTCGTTCACCTGCCGGCAGACCATTCGCGCTACCCCGTTATCGTTGAAGATCACCCCGTTGAAGCGCAGCACATTCCCTGGCGCAATGGCGTTCGAATTCAGCGTCTGCGTATTGCTGTCCACGTAAATCTCGACGGATGAGGAATTCTGCAGCGCGGTGGTTTGCCCAGGTTGCACCGCCAGCAGGGGAAACAGGTCGTAGGGCGCGAGGGAGACGGTATACACCGTGAACCCACCGCTACTCGACACTCCCGTGACCGTGGCATTGATGGTCTGCGGCATCAACGTTATGGTCGTCGCATGAGTGCGCGTGGCGCCGGAGGTCACAATCACCTGGGAAGCAACTGCGACATTTTGACCGGCTACCATGCTGGAACTATCAAACGTCGCGGAGAACGGTAGATTCGATAACGTGGCGAGCTGTGCTGAGACCGCGAAGGCGGTGTTCCCGTCGAATGAGTACGGCATGAAGTTGCTCCCGGGAACGACCGTCTGATTAAACTCCTCATTGGTGCGGCCCAGCACCACGATCTGGTTTTGCGCGCCGAAGACTGTCCCCAGGGGGCCGCTGAGCACATTTGTGGCGTTGGAGTCGTCCACTTCGATGCGTGTGGCGAGCAACGAACCGTCCGATTGGACGGTGAGGTCCACATTCGCAATCATGCCCGGTGCGAGCGCGGAGAAGTTGCCGACGCCCTGATAAATCGTGCTTGCGTTGGTTGCCACGGTAAATGTCGAGCCGTCTGGAAACGTGGGATTGTTAAAACCGTAGTCCATCATCAGGACGAGGCCATTGCCGCCGCTCTGGACAGAAGCAATCAGGGCATCAACGCCCATTACTCTGACTGGCGATTGCGGCGCAGACGTTACCGGGGAGAGAGTGAATATCGGCGTGATCGCGTAGGTGTCCTGTTGGCCGGCGCCGTGGTCAGTGAAAGTCGCGGAGGTGGACACCTGCAAATCCAGCGAGACGGTCATGGCGTCGCCGCGGATGGCGAGCGGAGCAGGCAGGTTGACGCTGGCGGTTTGTGAGGTGGCGGTCGGTCCACCAACCGCGTCAGTAACAATTTCCAGCGCTCCCAACGTATTTAAACGCAGGTGCGTAAACTGCGCGTAGCTGTAGGCAAGCGTGGCGGAAGTGTAGGTGCCCTGGGGCACCATCGACGCCAGGAAAGCCGCTTTCTGTCCGTTCAAATGAATGAATTCCGCCTCTTGAATCTGAGTGGACGCCGGACTTTGCGGGGCCGCGAGAACGTTGATGGTGGCGCCGGACTGGTCGGTCAGGCTGATGCTGGTAACGTCCACGTAGAAATTCTCGAACTGATCATTGGCAGTACTGGAGACGACCATGGTTACGTTAGTGGGCGACGGTGGCGGGGGTTGTCCGGTACCTGACGACGTGCCGGCCGAGCCGCAACCAGATGCAAAGCAGGCACACAACGCCGATAGAAGAGAAAGGGCGGCGTACACGAAGGTCACCCCGGAAAGGCGACGAACGGGCTGGGCTAGCGGGTTCATGGACGCTTCCGCGGTGCTTAACAACTTAGGTAAGTAATACCGACCTTACCATTTTAAGTGCGAGGACGTTACCAGATTATTGGTCCGTTCATCAAGGACTGGTGGCGGTTGAGAACCGCAGCTCGTTACTGCTCACATTGTGAAATGCGTTGAATTTGACGCCGCCGCACACCTCCGTTATAGTGACTGTGCGGGGTGGAGCAGCCTGGTAGCTCGTCGGGCTCATAACCCGAAGGTCGTCAGTTCAAATCTGACCCCCGCAACCAATTATTTGATTCAAGGCCGGGCACAGGCGCCCGGCCTTTTTTATTGGCCGAGGAGCGAAGGTAGGTAACGTTGCGTCTGTCCCCAGTGTCCCAGTTTTCTGAGAAATTTTAGATTTACGGACCCGGCGCCTGTTCACTCAAGGTACTCGTCAGATCCCATTACCCAGATGAATGATTGAATATCTATCATGTCGCGGGGCTGCAAGTCAGACACGTCGTCGCGGATTACTTGTGCGAATTCGAGCAGGCTTTCGTAGGTCTCCCATGACGGCCGAGTCTTGTACGTCAAGTCGAATCCGTAAACTTGGGCTGCAGCTCGCGTAACTTTTGGCTTCAGATAAATATGAGTTTTTGGTTCCGCAAGGAACCCGAATACGGTGACCACCGGATGGGTTAACACCCGGGATTGCTTACGAGGAAGCGAGGCAATCACATCACACCACCTATCAAACTTCACGCTCAGTTCCCCTTCTCCGTGCAGAAAATTGTACAGGCCGATAGCAAACGATCGTGCTCCGCCGCGCGGTTTGAGCGCATCTCGGATTGCCATCTTTTCGAACGAAAATAGAAGGTGCGTTCGAGATTCAACAGCGACAGCGCGTGCAGCAATTTCCCAGTACTGCTTACCGCGCAGAAGTTCTGACTGGATTTTTTCGTCCAGCGTACCGTTCCAGTCTTGATGGGCCTTCCACTTATAATTACGTTCCCAGGCAAGATATTTTTGATCCTGAAAGCCCTCAGGAAAGAATCTGAGAAACTTTTGGCGGCAACGGCGAGCGCGTGCAGTCGGCCGACTTGATCGAAACGCATGAGACTTGGCGGAATCCGGTGCTATTTGCAGGTGCATACAGCCCTCGAGACTTGGATCGAGATAACTGTGTTAGCCGCAGCGGACCGAAACCATACAGACTATTCCTGAGTTGCAAGGATAAATCTCAGGGTAAATTGGCAAGTGAGAAGAATGGAGAGACCCGACTAGAGGACTGGAAAACACTTCTGCCAGTGCCTAGAGCAATGGCGTGAACCGCTCGGCCGCTCCGCTGCCGATACTGACTGTTCCTACTTGGAGAGTCGCTGCAGGATGGCTTTCTCTTCTACTTCGTTCATGATGTTTTTGCGGCCCAGCAGCGTTACCAGGTCGCTCAGGACTTCGCGCAGCTCCTCGTCCATGTCCCTGGGCGGGTTCTGGGGACGCTCGAGTTCACTGTCGAGCCTGGCTTCGAGCTTACTGTTGGGCTTGGCTTCGCTTTTGGCGGCTTCGGCGTCGGGATTTGCGGCTCCACGGAGTTCCTCGATCCATTTTTCCAACAGGCGCAGCTGGTCGGGGGCGGCGGCTGTGAATTGCAGGCCCATGCCCATGCCGATCTGCGAATAGACCACTTCGGCCTCAACCTTCAAAGATTCCCGATCTTTGATGATGGTGAGCGCGATGGTGGCTTTGGCTGGAAAGGGGCAGATGGTATCCATGTAGCAGCCAAGGCTGGCAATATCCGAAAGGCGGCCTCCCACCCGAGTGTTGGCCCGCACATCTACGGCTTCGGCCTCCGGAGAAAACGGGTAACGGGTGGCTTTGCGATTCTCGGCAGCAGCTCGTCCCAGTCCAGACCTCTTGTTCCCAGTCGATTTCATGGATCACCTTGGGTAGTTGCTCGAAGCCTTACGGCTCCGTAGCAGAAAATTTTTATTGAAGCTGTTGATGCTCAAAACAGAAAAGAGAACCGCACAGACAGGTCACTGGTGCACAAGATTAACCTCTGGGATTCCGGTCTTCAGCAGTTTCGCAAAATCGGTGGCACATACCGGGCGGCTGAAGTAGTAACCCTGAGCCTCATCACAATTGTGGGCCTGGAGGAAAGCCAGCTCCTGCGGTGTTTCCACGCCCTCGGCCACGACGCGCAGCTTCAGGCTGCGGCTCATGCTGATGATGGCGCTGACGATGGAGGCTTCGTCGGGCGTGCTGGTGATCTGGCGAATGAAAGACTGATCAATCTTGAGGGCGTCGATCGAAAATTTTCGCAAATAGCTCAGACTGGAATAGCCGGTGCCAAAATCGTCCACAGCCAGCTGGACGCCCCGGGAACGCAGCTCTTTCAGAATGGTCTGGGTGGATTCGGCGCGCTTCATCAACACGCTTTCAGTGAGCTCCAGCTCCAGAAACCTCGGCGGCAGGCCAGTTTCTTTAAGAATTTCAAATACCCCTTCGAGAAAATCTTCGTTGCGAAATTCCATGGCGGAAATATTTACGGCCATGCTCGACATGGGCAGGCCTTCGTCCGACCACATCCGGGCCTGCCGGCAGGCTTCACGCAATACCCATCTACCGATGGGCAGGATCAATCCGGAGTCTTCGGCGACAGGAATGAATTCAGCGGGGGAAATCGGTCCACGAGTTGGGTGCGTCCAGCGCAGTAGCGCTTCCGCTCCGGTAACCTCGCTGGTGGCCAGCCTGATTTTTGGCTGGTAGTGCAGCGCAAACTCGGAGCGGTCCAGAGCCTTGCGCAAACTCTCCTCTATGGATTGGCGCTGCACGGCGCGAACGTTCATAGCGGCCCGGAAGTATTGATAGCTCTGGCGGCCGTTTTCCTTGGCCTGATACATAGCGGTGTCGGCATTTTTGATAAGAGTTTCGGAATCCAGGCCATCGTCGGGGAAAACGCTTACCCCGATACTGGTGGTAACGTGCAGCTCGTGCAGGTCGATGGAGTGCGCTTCCGCGACGGCCAGCAACATCCTTCTGGCGGTGATGGCGGCGTCTTCGGCTTGCTCCATTTCAGAAAGCAGGACAACAAATTCATCGCCGCCCTGACGGCTGACGGTGTCTGACCCGCGAACACAAAAGACCAGACGCTTGGCAATGGATTGCAAGAGTTTGTCGCCGATGGAGTGTCCCAGGGAATCGTTGATGTGTTTGAAGCCGTCCAGATCGAGAAACAATACCGCAACTTTTTTGGTGCGCCGCGGAACCATGGCGATGGCCTGTTTTACGCGATCGGCGAAGAGCATGCGATTCGGCAAGCCCGTCAGGAAATCGTGTTGCGCGGAGTGTGCCATCTGCACCGCCATGGCCTTGGCGACGCTGACGTCCCGAAACACGATGACCGCCCCGGTGGCATGTCCTTCGCGGTCCTGGATCGGGGAAATCGAATCTTCGATAGGAATCTCAAAACCGTCGCGGCGAATAAGGACGCAGTTCGTAGGCAGATGCTCGGTACGATTCTGGGAGATGGCCGTAGTGGTCGGATCGGAAATAGTTTCGTGGCACGCGCCATCGAGGACTCTGAATACTTCCGTCAACGGACAGCCCAGGGCCTCAGTCAAGGGCCAGCCGGTCATTTTTTCCGCGACCTGATTGAGAAAAGTGACGCTGCCGGTCATATCGGTAGAGATGACGGCGTCGCCGATGGAGTTCAGCGTAACCTGGGCGCGCTCCTGCTCGACGAATAGAGCTTCTTCCATGCCTTTGCGTTCAATGGCATAACGCAAGGTGCGCAAGAGTCCTCGCGACTCGATTTGCCCTTTGATGAGGTAGTCCTGAGCACCCTCCTGCAAAGCCTGAGTCGCCATCATTTCGTCGTCGAGTCCAGTGACAACGACAATCGGAACCCGAGGCGCGGCGGCGCGGGCGCGACGCACGGCAGCCAGTCCCTGGGCATCGGGCAAGCCCAGGTCAAGAACGATAATGTCCACGAACTGGGTAGCAAGATGCTTTTCGGCGTCGGCCATACATTCGACATGCGTCAAGGCAGTCCTGTGAGAACCCTCTTCGTTGAACATCTCGTGCATGAAACGCGCGTCTCCGGGATTGTCTTCGACCAGCAACAAAATTTTGATTGGTTTAAGGCTCATGCGGATGGCCTTTGTTGCGGCAGTTTCACCTTGGTCAGCCAGAAATCATTGATGCTCTTTACCAGCGCTTCGAAGGCGTCCAACTGGACAGGCTTATTCAGGTAGCAATTGGCCTGCAGTTGGTAGCTCTTTACGATGTCGGCCTCGGCCTCGGAAGTGGTGAGAATGACGGTGGGAATTGTTTTCAGGTCTTCCGCTTGCTTGATGAGCGAGAGGACCTCGCGACCGTCCATTTTCGGAAGATTGAGGTCCAATAGAATCAGGTCTGGGCGTGGGGCGTTGCGGTGTTCCCCTTCGCGCCTGAGAAAGGCCATGGCTTCGACGCCGTCCACCGCTACATGAAGATGGATAGTCTTATTGGCGTCTCTGAATGCTTCGCGTGTGAGGCGCACGTCGCCGGGGCTGTCCTCCACTAACAGAACTTCGATGGGCATACCTTCTCCTCCGAGGTAGATCACGTGTTAGCCTCCGTACCGTTTAACGAAAATTCGAACGTCGAGCCCTGGCCTGGTTCTGAATGAACCGAGATCACGCCGCCGTGGCGTTCGACAATTTTTTTGCAGATCGCCAGGCCGATGCCGGTGCCCGCGAACTCTTCCCTTTTATGCAAGCGCTGAAACATCACGAAAATTCTTTCGAAATAAATCGGATCAATACCCAAGCCGTTGTCTTTCACGGAGAACAGCCATTTTCTGCCTCCTTTTTTCGCCGCGGAAACGTGAATCCTGGGAATTCCGGACTTCTGATACTTGATGGCATTGCCGACCAAATTTTGAAACAACTGGATGAGCTGGATCTCGTCCGCCAGAACTGGCGGCAAAGAATCATGGGTGACGATGGCGCCGCTCTCCTGAATGCCTCCACGCAGATTGAGCAGGGATTGTTCGAACGCTTCCTCGCTGGAAGTCTGCTGCAGCTCTTTACCTTTGGTGCCAACTCGCGAATACGCCAGCAGATCCTGAATAAGCCTTTGCATGCGGCTGGCGCCGTCTACAGCGAAGGCGATGAATTCATCGGCGTCGGAATCAAGTCTTCCTTTGTAGCGGCGGGCTAGAAGTTGGGTGTAACTGGCGACCATGCGTAAGGGTTCCTGCAAATCGTGCGAGGCGATATAGGCAAACTGGCCCAACTCTTCGTTGGAGCGCTTCAACTCCTCCACCTTACCGAGAAGGTTTACCTCTGCCTGTTTACGCACGCTGATGTCACGGATGGCGACGGTGACCAGCATCCCCTCGGCGCTTTCCAGGGGACTGAGCATGATTTCAATGGGGAATTCAGTGCCATCTTTTCGGCGGGCGCACAGCTCGATGCCGGTGCCAATTTGTTGAGAGAGAGCATCTTCGACCGAGCGCAGCGCATCGGCGATCAGGCGTTCGGCGAAACCCTCGGGGATGATGTTTTTAATTTTCTGGCCTAGGAGCTCATCGCGGCGATAGCCAAATTGCTTTTCGGCCTGCACGTTCAAAAGTACGATCTCGCCATTCTGATCCACGACCACCATGGCGTCGGGCGCGGCTTCCAACAGGCCGCGGTAGCGGCCCTCCATCTGCGCCAGATGTTCGTCGGCGGTTTTGCGTACGCTGATGTCCCGAATGGCCGCGGTCACTAGCGTGCCCTCGGCGCTTTCCAGCGGACTCAGCATGATCTCGATGGGAAACTGGGTACCGTCCTTGCGCAGCGCAATCAGCTCAATGCCGGTGCCGATCTGCTGCGCCAGGGCTTCCGCGGCGCTGCGCGTGCCATCGGCGATGAGTCGCTCAGCAAAACCCTGGGGGATGATGTTCTTGACCTTTTGCCCGACCAACTCATCGCGGCGATAGCCGAATTGTTTTTCAGCTTGCACGTTGAGCAAAATTATTTCGCCGGCCTGATTCACCACCACCATGGCGTCGGGCGCAGCTTCCAGCAGGCCGCGGTAGCGACCCTCCATCTGCGCAAGATGTTCTTCGGCCGCTCTGCGTACGCTGATGTCCCGAATGGCCGCGGTCACGAGAGTGCCCTCGGCGCTTTCCAGCGGGCTCAACATAATTTCGATGGGAAATTGCGTGCCGTCTTTGCGCAGGGCGATCAACTCAATACCGGTGCCGATCTGCTGCGCCAGAGCTTCAGCGGCGCTGCGCGTGCCGTCGGCGATGAGGCGTTCGGCAAAGCCTTCAGGGATGATGTTCTTTACTTTTTGGCCCACCAACTCGTCGCGGCGATAGCCGAATTGTTTTTCAGCTTGCACGTTCAATAAAACCATTTCGCCGGCCTGATTCACCACCACCATGGCATCGGGCGCAGCTTCCAGCAGGCCGCGATATTTGGCGCCGGATTCCTTGCTTTCACTGAGGTCGCGGCTGATCTCGCAAAAGCCGCTGAGCTTTCCAGTGGGGTCGCGCAAGGCGGTCAGCGTAACGCTCTCCAAAAATCGCGAACCGTCCTTCCGAACGCGCATGACCTGCTCTTCATGGCGTCCGTGGGCTTCCGCCAGTCGCAACACTTCCGCCGGTTGTCCACGAGCAATGTCTTCCGCAGGAAAAAAGCGGGAATAATTCTGGCCAATGATCTCTGCAGCTTTATAGCCTTTGATGCGCTCGGCGCCGGCGTTCCAACTGACCACTGCGCCCAGGGAATCCAGCATAAAAATGGAATAGTCCTGAACGTCGCTGAGGAGCATGCGATATTTGTCATCACTGTCTCGCAGCGCGACTTCGGCAACCAGGCGCGCGGAATTTTCGCGCTGGGCGCTCCGGGCACCCACGCCGGCAATTACAAAAGCCAGGACGCAGCCGAGGGAGAGTCCGGCAATGCTCCGGTAGGCAAAAGCGGCCGCCAGAATGAGGGTGAGAACGGCCGACCCTAAGGCCCAGGCCGTTTTTCCACTCCCAATGGAGTTCAAATTTATCGGCAAATGAATTTGGATTACGGATTCCGCCGGGAGCACTCTGCTGGACGCGGTGCAAAGACCCGAGACAGAACGTCACTTTCTAGAAGGGAGCTAAATCGTATACCAATCGCGCCTCGGGTCAATGTGAGCTTGCCGACCAATGTCCTACCAGATACCAGTGTGTCAGGCCGGCGACGGGCTTGCTCGTTGCAGATAATAGTGGATAGCGGGAGTGAAAATCAGCGAGAGCACCATGGAACTCAGCAGACCACCAATTACCGCGATAGCGAGAGGTTGCAGCATTTGCGAGCCGGCACCGAAAGCGAAAGCCAACGGCAGCATTCCCGCGATAGTCGCGAGCGCGGTCATCACGATAGGGCGCAGCCGGCGACGGCCAGCCTGAATCATCGCCTCTGCAGAAGAAAAACCCAGCGCGCGGAAGTGATGCTCGGCGTCCAAAAGCAGAATGCCGTTTTTCGCGACGATGCCGATCACCATGATCATGCCCATGAAGGAAGCCACATTGAAGGTTTCCCTGGTGATGAGCAGCGCTACGAATCCTCCGAACGTAGACAACAAGGCCGACGCGAGAATGGCGGTAGGCGCGGAGAAAGTTCGAAACTCAAACAGCAACACGGCGAACAGCAACAGCAGTGCCAGCAAGAGCACCATCAGCAGGTCGCGGAAAGATTTTTGCTGCTCCTCATATTGCCCTCCATATTCCACGCGAATGGCGGCCGGCAAATGCAGATCGTTGACGGCTTTTTGCACTGCTGCAATTCCACTGCCGAGGTCCACGCCCTCCAGACGGCCCGTCACTTGCACCAGGCGTTGCAGATTTTCGCGCCGAATTTCCGTTTCTCCAGGAACGGTGGTGACGCTGGCCATGGACCCCAGCGTGGCAGTGTGACCTGAAGCGCTGCTCAACAGCGTGTTGCTCATGCGCTCAATGGTGGCGCGATTCTGCTCCGGGAAACGCACGCGAATGGTGTACGAGCGATCGTTGAGAATCACCGGCGTCGCGGCGGGCTCGCCTTCCAGAATGGCGGCAGCATCCACGGCGACTTCTTCTGGAGTGAAACCGGCCCGTGCGGAAGAGGCTGGGTCGATCTGAAAAGTTACTGCCGGACCGCTGATGGCGTCCTCCACCCCGTTCAGTACATCCACTACGCCCTTCACCTTCCCGATAGCATCCGCAACACGCGGCGCAGTCTCGTTCAAAAGCTTTCCGTCCTGCGAAAAAAGCTGGATGACGATGGGCTCGGGCTGATTGCTCAAATCGCCAATCATGTCCTGCAAAATCTGAACGAATTCAACTTTCGTGGCGGGCTCTTTTTCTTCAATCTCTCCGCGGATGCCGGAGATGACTTCATCAATCCCCCGCTTGCGATTTTTCTTCAGCTTCACCGTAAAATCGCCGCGGTTGGCTTCCGTGACCGCCGCCAGCCCCAACTGCAATCCAGTGCGCCGCGAAGTGTTTTCCACCTCGGGTGTCGCGCGCAGAATTTCTTCAATGCGCAGCAGAATCTGGTTGGACTCCGCCAGCGAACTTCCCGGAGGCGTGAAGTAGTCGAGGATAAAACCGCCTTCATCCATCTCTGGCAAGAGGTCGGTTCCGAGAGACCGATAGCTGGCGTAAGAGAGAATCCCGATTGCCAGGAAACCAGCCACCAGAATCCAGGGGCGTTGCAGGAAGGACTCCATCGTCCGCGCGTACAAATTCACGACCGGCCCGAAGAAACCTTTCAGGTGGGCCTCTTCGGCGGCATGTAATGCGGCGGCATCGGTTTGCTCGGTGGAAACAGATTGTTGCCCGCCTGCAGGGCTGTTTCCAGACTGAGGGGTTGGACCGGCGCGCCGCACCAGATACTGGCTGAGCGTGGGCGTCCACGAGAGCGCCAGCAGCAACGAAGTGAAAAGCGCCACGGTCATGGTTATGGCCAACGCCCGGAAAAAACTGCCAGTAACTCCGGTAATGGAAATAAGCGGGAGAAACACCACGATGGGCGTAATGGTGGACCCGACCAGCGGAATCATCAGTTCACGCAACGCGCTTTGAATGGCCTGAAAACGGTTCTGCCCCGCATCGCGATGCAGCACGATGTTTTCGAGGACTACGATGGCGTCGTCAATAACCAGGCCCACCGCGGCCGCTAGTCCACCGAGGGTCATCAGATTGAAACTCTGCCCGGTGAATTTCAAAACGATGAAAGTGATCAGCAGAGTGACAGGAATCACCAAGCCGGCGACCAGAGAAGTCCCCCAGTCGCGCAGGAAAACCACCAGCACGATGGAAGAAAGCAGGATGCCCAGCAGCACCGCGTCGCGCACGCTGGAAATGGAATCGCGCACGATCGTGGACTGGTCGTAAAAGGGTTCAAGGTGTACGCCGGGTGGAAGGGTTGGCCCTAGCTGCTGAACAAGTTGATGGACTTCGTTGGCCACTTGCAGCGTATTGCTGTCAGGCTGGCGGCTGACATTCAACAACACCGCCGGTTTGCCGTTCGCGGTGACCATGGTATACACCGGCGCAACCGATGGCGCGACCGTCGCGACATCGCCGATACGAATGGGCACCCCGGCCGCCGTGGTTTTCGCCACCACCTTGCCGAGTTCGTCGGCGCTTCGCACTTGCCCGCTGACCAGCCCGAGCACCAGGTGATGATCGCTTTCAATCAGGCCTGGCGAATCGATCAGGTTGGTGCGCCGAATGGCTTCGAGGATGTCCGTCACGGTGATCCCAGATGCGGGCAGTCGCGCGGGATCCGGCGTGATTTGAAATTCCGGCACGCGGCCGCCCTGGATCACCACCGTGGCTACCCCGTCCAGGCGATTCAGGCGCGGCTTGAGATCGTAGGTCGCAATTTCCCATAGTTTGTTGGACGGCACGGTAGCGGAAGTCAGGCTGTATCCGATGATCGGAAATGCCGCGAAAGTCAGACGATGTGTTTCCAATTTCGCGGTGCGCGGAAGCTCTGATTGCAATCGCGCGACCACCGCGTCAACACGCTGCAACGTCAGGACCATGTCGGACTTCCAGTCAAAGAAGAGATCCACTTCCGCGGAACCCCGGCTGGTGATGGAGCGCACATTCCGCAAGCCGGGCACGCTGTTCACTGCTTCTTCGATGGGACGCGTGATGGTGACCAGCATCTGATCCATCGGCGCGACACCGTTATCCACGCCGATGACGATGCGCGGAAAGTCCGTGCTGGGAAAAACTGAAACAGGAATTGTGAACGCCAGATAAGCGCCGACCAGCGCCAATCCGACAATTATAAAAAGCGTCGGCCGTGAAAACCGCTGGAACCACATCGGATGCGATGAGCGGCCGGAATCACCGCGAGATTGCTCAGGAGCGCGCTCCATGCCGCGCTACTCCTTATCCTTTTCCGGATCGCTTTTCCCGCCGCTGCCCGTGTCGCCGCCCGACTTCTCCTGCGGCTCTTTTTCCGAGGCGGCTTCAATCTTGACCTGGGTCTTATCGGGCAGCGCGTAGCCGCCCGACGTGATTACTGGATCTCCTTCTTTGAGCCCGCTTATGACTTGCACCGACTGCGCATTGCGAATGCCGGTTTGCAGCGTCTTGAAATGAGCGCGGCCGTCTGCGCCCGCCAGCACCACGTACTCCGCTCCTTCGTCATTCTTGAATATCGCGGGTGCCGGAACGACCAGCGCATTTTGCGCCGAGCGGCCGGTGATCGAAAGCTGTACGGTCATGCCCGGCCTCAACGACGCATTCGATTTGTTCGACTCTACCCAAACTTCTACAGTGGTGCTGCCCGGGTCGAGAGCCGGGCTCACCAGGCTGACGTGGCCATCCACCGATTCGTCTGCATTCGCGGATTGCAGTTTTGCGGAATTGCCAACTTTCAACGAAGCGGCTTCCGATTGGGCTATATGCGTTTTGGCGATTAATCTGGAGGTGTCCATCACGGTCAAGAGCGGTTGATTGGCTGTCGCCAGTTCTCCTTCGAATTGCGGGCGATCCGTGACCACACCATCGATGGGGCTGCGAATTTCCGAGTAGCTCAACTGCGCGGTGGCGCTCAGATATTTTCCCTTCGCGGCCGTCAATTGACCGGAGGCGGACTTCAACGCTTCGGCGGCGCCACTGCGCTTCAGGTCCGCCAGTTGCCGGTCTGCTACTTCCGCTTGGGTGCGAGCCTGCACCAGCGCGACTTCTGCGGTATCCAGATCACGCCGTGGCAGGGCGCCCTGCTGAAACAGTTCCTTGCGGCTATCGTAGATTTTCTGTTGCGCTTCCAGCGCGGCTTTCGCTGCCGCGGCATCCAGTTCAGCTTTCTGCACCTGTTGCGGAAGCGTTGAACCGGTCGCGGTTTTGTAGCCGGCTTCGGCCTGTTCGAATTCCCCTTTGCCCTGTTGCGCAGCGGCCGACAGATCGGCGTTCTCCAAAATTGCCAGAAGTTGTCCTTGCCGTACGCGGCTGCCGCGCTGGACCAGAAACTTTTTTATCGGCGAGGAGATCTTGGCCATGACCACCGCCTGCTTCAGCGGGGAAACCACCGCTTCGCTAGAAATAACTTCCGCGATGTCGGCGCGCACTACTGGTGTCACCTGCACCGGAACGACTGGATCTTTTTCTTTCTCGGGCGTGCTGCAGCCCGATGCACACATCACTAGCGCCAACACGCTCGAGCACCAGCGCGGGTCAATCCCCGATCGCTTCATGGTTTCGTGAACACTCCCGTCAGTGTCTGCAAGTTGGCCAACGCCACCCGGTAACGCACCGCGCCGTCCTGAAACGCGGCATCCGCCAGCGTCACGGTATTTTGCGCATCCACCACTTCCAGCACCGTGGACTCGCCATCTTTGTATCGCAGCGTCGTCAAGCGGAGACTCTCCGACGCCAGCTCCGCCGACCGGCTGAGGCTGGCCAGCGCACTCGAAGCGATCTCCGCCTCGGCGTACAGTGACTGCAACTCCGCAAGTATTCTTCGTTGCGAGAAAGAGAGCACGACCTTGGCCTGCTTCCTTCGCAGCTCGGCCTGCTTCACCCGGCTCTGCGTCGCGCCCCAATTCCAGACTGGAATATTCAGCGTCGCGATCGCCGAGTATCCCAGGTTGGGTACGCCGTCGGTGCGCGTGGCGAAATGCGTGGCGTCTATGCCGTAGAAATAATCGAGACTCAGCGAAGGTAGATATTCGGCGCGTGATGCGCTCACCGCAAAGCCGGCTTCTTTCACACCTTCGAGTGCCGCGCGCATTTCAGGATTATCTTTGGCTGCCCGCTGTTGCACCTCCTCGAGCGGCGGCAGAGGAGTGGGCGCGTGCAGGTCCTCGGCAAGTTCGAAGTTGCCGTTGAGATTTGGAAAAATCAGAACTGCCAGGTCCAGCCGCGCATTCAACAGCGCTAATTTTGCATCCTGCAGTTGGCGGAGCCGCTCGCTACTTTGCAGCTCGGCCTTGATAACATCGGAATGCGCCACTTCCCCGCCATGCTCCAGGTCCTGGGTTAGTTTGAAAAATCGTTCGCCCTCGTCCGATGCTCTCTGGGATGATTCCAGCTTACGTTGCGCGGCAATAGCAGCGTAGTAGCTGCGCACTACAGTGACGACCAGTCCGCGGGCCGCCACTTCAGCGCGAGCCCGCGCGATCGCGGACGCCGCCGCCGCGCGGCTCAGGTTTGCAAAATTCGCGGGGCTGATAACTTCACGTACGTTTCCCTGGCTGAGATATTCATGGACCGCATTACTCGCGATGAATCGCGGAACCTCACCTCGGCCAACGCCCTGCGTGTAAAGGTAGCTGTTGTTGTAATTGACGCTGGGAAGTAAAGCGTCCCGGGCCTGATTTCTGTCTTCACGAGCTATACCCGCATCAGTGAGCGCAGACTGATATTCCACGCTATTTCGCTTGGCACGATCCAACGCATCCTGGAGCGTCAGGCGCAACGTTCCGGAACCATCCGCCGGCGGGGTCGCTGATGGTGAAGAAGACTGCGGGGCAGACGAAGTAATTGTCGCCGCGGGGCTTTGCTGCGCTCTCGCTGTGAAACCTAAAACCATAGCTGGAGCGAAACTCAACAACAAACGGGTGAGAGATCTTTCAGCAGAGCGCATAGCGGTTCGCCGCAACCTTTATACAGGCCCGGGGATTACCAATTTAGCGGCGGCAAGATAAACGAGGGATAAACGGGTAAACGCTAAATGTCTACCGCGGGGAGGAACACCGTAAACGTGCTGCCACCGCTATCGGATTGCGTAAGTTCGATGCGGCCGCCATGGGCCTCGGCGATCCATTGACTGATGGAGAGGCCTAGACCCGCGCCTCCGCCATCGCTTTGCGATCGGGCCCGCGCCTTATCGGCGCGAAAAAATCGCTCAAAAATTCGCGGTTGCAGCTCGTCCGGGATGCCCGAACCAGTGTCCTGAATGCTGACACAGTGTTGCGAATGGGATTCGCCGCAATGGACGGTCACGGTGCCGCAATCGGGCGTGTATTTTATAGCGTTGTCCAGCAGGTTCATGATCATGCGCCGCAGCAGCGATTCATCCCCGCGAATCAGCCGCTCTTTGGCGGCGTCGCAATGCAGTTTGATCTTTTTTGCAGCAGCCAGGGTGCGCACGTTTCGCGCGCACTCGCCCACCAGTTCATCCAGATAAAAATCCGAAAGTGTCAGCGGGTGCTGCCCGGCGTCGGCGCGCGCCAGGGTGAATAAATCCTCCACGATGTGCTTCAGGCGCTTTGCTTCGCCCCGAAGAATGCCCAGCGATTCGCGATATTCTTCCGGCGTGCGCGCCGGCTGTCCCAGGGTCACGTCAGCCTCGCCGCACAGGATCGCCACTGGAGTGCGAAGTTCGTGAGAAGCGTCGGCCACGAATCGCCGTTGACGCTCAAACGATTGGTCTAGACGGTCAAGCAGTTCGTTGAAAGACTGCGCGAGTTGGCCCAGTTCGTCGTTGGCATTTTTCACTGCGAGCCGGTCGTGCAGATTTTCCGCTCCGATGCGCCCGGCCTGCGAACTCATGGTCACCACCGGCGACAAACTTCTCCTCGCCAGAAAATATCCGCCAGCGCCAGCCAGCAAAACCGCTAGAGGAATCACCAGCACAAAAGTGCTGACTACGCTTTCCAGAAATTCTTCCTGGCGGTGGAGTGATTGCAGCACCACGACAGAGCCCTGCCGTTTTTCCACTAAAAAACCCTGCAAGTAAACTCGATAAGACTGGTGGTCAGCGCGGAGTGTGTAAAACGGCCGCGCCCTGGCGACCGCCCGGCTGATCGCCTGTTGCGAAACTGTCGGAGGCACTTCCGTAGAGTCAGCGAGTGTGTGCTGTCCCTCGTCGGGAGCAACGGGCGCTAGCACCTGGCCTTGCTCATCCAGCACCACGAACGCCGTGTCGCGGAAGCGATGCTCGAGGATGGCCGTCGCCACTCCCTGCCGCAGGCTGTTCGGGCCCGGCACCACCGCCACTTCCGCTCTTACCGTGGTCAGAAACGAATCCGCCAATTCGACGAGCGATGCATCCGTACGCCGAAGTGCATTTTCTCTGAGCACAAAATATGTGCCTACCGCCAGCACCAGCAAAACGCAGGTCATCACTGTGGTGTACCAGACCGTCAGCCGCACGCGTACGGAACTAAACACGCCTGTGGCCCCGTGGATCGGTGCCTTTGTGTTCCGCCGTGTCACTCGCAGCTGACAGCACGTACCCCGAGCCGCGCCGGGTGTGCAGCAGCGGTTGCAGAGAGTCAGCATCAATTTTTCTGCGCACGCGATTTACATACACTTCGATCAAGTTAGAGAAAGGATCGAATTCCTCGTCCCACACGTGTTCCGCGATTTCTTCGCGCCCTACAACGCGGCCGGCATTGCGAGCGAGAAATTCCACCAACGCGTATTCCTTGGCGGTCATGGGGATGGCCCGGCCGCCGCGCGAAACATTCTGGCCTACGGTGTCGATCAGCAAGTCGGCAACCAACAACTGAGGTGGACGCAGTTCACCAGTTCGCCGCAGCAGTGCGCGCAGCCGCGCCAGCAATTCCCGAAACTCGAACGGTTTTGTGAGGTAGTCGTCAGCCCCGTGGTCGAGGCCGCTAACCCGGTCTTCCACCGCATCGCGCGCGGTCAGCATGAGAATGGGCATGCGTTGCCCCATCTGGCGCAGTTCCCTGCAGACCGCGAACCCATCAGGCGCCGGAATCATTATGTCGAGAATCACCAGGTCATACTTATTGATCGCTACCTGGTAGAGCGCTTCTTCACCGGTGCCGACGACGTCCACTGCATAGGACTGCTCGCGCAGGCCCTTGGCCACAAATCGCGCAATTCGCGTGTCGTCTTCCACCACCAGCAGGCGCATGGCAACATCATAATGCCAATCCGCAGCCGCCATCCATCGCGCGCGACTGCGCAAACACACGGCGCAGAGCAGATATTTAACTTCTATTTATCTTTTTGCGCGTAGACCTTGAAACGTGGAGATATTTTCCGCCCAGGAGTTTCACACATCATGCGCATGCGCAAATTTGTCCCGCTCATTGCTGGCTTATCGTTTCTTTCGTTCACTGCTTTTTTCGTGGTCAGGAACGTGCACGCGGCCGCTTCCGGCTATCATGTAGTCAAAACTATTCCAGTAGCCGGCAACGAAGGCTGGGACTACATCGCTGTGGACAGCGAGGCGCGCCGAGTTTACGTCTCGCATGGCACGCACGTCGTCGTTTTGGATGCTGATACATATGCGGAGGTCGGGAATATTCCTGACACCCAGGGAGTGCACGGCATTGCCATCGCCGCCGAGCTCGGCCGCGGATTCACCAGCAATGGGCGCGCCAACACCGTCACGATTTTCGATACGAAAACGCTCAAAACTCTGAGTACCGTAAAAGCCGGGACCAATCCCGACGCGATTATTTATGACGTCGGCACCAAGCGCGTTTTCACCATGAACGGGGCCAGCAAAGACACCACCGCGATCAGCGCTGCGGACGGCTCCGTGGCTGGCACGCTGGCGCTGGGCGGTAAGCCGGAGTTTGCCGTCGCCGACGGAAAAGGCAGCATCTTCGTCAACATTGAAGACAAATCCGAACTGGTGCAGTTTGATGCGCAGAATCTGAAAGTCCTGCATCGCTGGCCTCTGGCGCCGTGCACGGAGCCTTCCGGCATGGCCGCAGACTTGAAGACGCGTCGGTTGTTTCTCGGCTGCGATAACAAAATGATGGCGGTCATCAATGCCGACTCCGGAAAAGTTATTGCTACGCCCGCAATTGGCGAGGGGGTGGATGCTAACGCGTTTGATCTCGACGCCAACCTGGCATTTGCTTCCAACGGCGAAGGCACGCTCACCGTGGTCCACGAAGATTCACCTGACAAATTCACGGTGGTGGAAAATGTGCCGACCAAAAAAAGCGCTCGCACCATGGCGCTGGACCTCAAAACGCACAATATTTTTCTTCCTGCCGCGGAATTCGACGCCCCGGCTGCCGGCGAACGGCGCGGAAAAATGAAGCCGGGCTCATTCGTGATTCTCGTCGTTTCTCAATAGTTCAACTATCGACTCCAGATCACCAGCATCCCTGCGATTGCATCGGGGTGACCTCGCGTGTAGCCTCTTTGACGGCGTGACTGCTTTCGCGACGCCGGAGGATCAGATGCACGTTGCGGGCAGCTTACGGGGACGGGTGGCCGCCGCCATGGCGGTGTTGTTTGGTTTGCTGTGCGCGCCGGCGGCACGCTCGCAGAGCAACGGTAATCTAACTCCAGGGACTGTGCACGTAGATGTCGCACCAGCGCACGAGATCAACGCCTTCGATCCCGACAGCGCACTGGGAAGCTCTATTGATGTCTTGTCCCGCCTGGATATCGACAAAGTTTATTCTCCGCACATTTTGCAGGAATCGCTTTCCGCCGGGTGGGGGCCCATCACCTATCGCAACAATACCGAACTGCGCATGGCCGCGTGGCACTGGACGGAAAACGGCGCGTGGAGTGACGCGAGTCACCGCAGCGGATACTTCACCGGCAGCACCGAACTGAAAGATCCTACTCGCTACATTCTCGCGTATGCGCTGCCCCATCGCGGATTCGCGACCGACGGCGATCGGCCGATGCAGGGACCGAATCTGACCTACTGGAAGAGCAATCCCTATCTGACCAGCAAATTCACCGGCGAAAGCGACGCGCTGCATCCTCAATGGGTCGTCGTAGACCTGAAAAAGGAGCAGGCGGTCAACGCCGTGCGTATTCAGTGGGCCAGCCCCTTACGCCACGAAATACCAGGTGGAGTATTGGAGCGGCACGAACGCGCTCGATTTTGATGGCGGCCCGAAAGGCGAGTGGAAATTTTCTTCCGGGTCCGTAGTCGAAAACGGCAAAGGTGGGATCGCCGTGGTGAAGCTGGGCGACGCGCCGCTCTCAACACAATATATCCGCGTACTGATGAAAGAATCCTCCGACACCTGCGATGAACACGATTCCACGGACGTGCGCAATTGCGTCGGCTACGCGATTCAAAGTATCCAGGCGGGCAGCGTGGATGGGTCGGGGAATTTCGTCGAGGCTGCGAGAAATGCAACGGACCAGGCCGTTACCTACTGCGTTTCTTCCATTGATCCGTGGCACTCCTCCGAAGACGTTAACGAAGGGGGAAAATATCAGCACAGCGGCTTCGATCTTTTTTTTCGCAGCGGCCTGACCAACAATCTGCCCGCGATGATTCCCGTGACCATGCTATATGGCACGCCGGATGACGCGGCGGCGCAGATCGCCTACATCGAAAAGCGCGGCTATCGAATCGGCTACGTGGAGATGGGCGAAGAGCCCGACGGCAAGCACGCTATGCCGGAAGATTACGGGGCGCTCTATCTGCAGTGGGCGGCCGCCATTCACAAAGTCGATCCCAAACTAAAATTGGGCGGTCCGGTATTTGAAGGCGTGAACGAAGACATTCGCTTGTGGCCTGATTCCCAGGGACGTACTTCCTGGATGGGACGTTTCGTCGAGTATTTGAAGGACCACGGCAGGCTTGCGGATTTGTCTTTCGTCTCGTTCGAACACTATCCCTTTCAGCCGTGCAGCATCACCTGGAAAACTTTGTACCAGGAACCGCAGCTGATGAAACACATCCTGCAGGTCTGGCGGGAAGATGGCGTGCCGAAAGAAGTGCCGCTGATGGTTACCGAGAATCATCTGGCCGCTAATCTCACTGGCCCAATGACCACCATTTTTGCCGCGCTGTGGCTGGCGGATAATGTGGGATCATTTTTTGAGGGCGGCGGCGCAGCGTTCTATCACTCGCCCATTCAGCCGCAGGATGTACACGACAGCTGCCTCGGCTGGGCTTCCTGGTCTAACTTTGTTTCCGATGAAAACTACGACATCAAGGGCTACACCTCGCCGTATTTCGCGGCGCACATGATTAATCTAGAGTGGGTGCAGCATCGGGCAGGCGTGCATCATATGTTTCCGTCATCCACTGATATTAAGGATGCGGAAGGAAATGTTCTGGTGACCAGCTACGCAGTACGACGGCCTGACGGGAACTGGTCGATCATGCTGGTCAATCGCGACGAAAATAATTCGCATCCGGTGCGCGTGGCTTTTGATGGAGTCGGTGCAGAAACGTGGAGCAGCTTTTGCCGGGCCGGTGACGTTGGTTACTTTCGGAAGCGACCAATACGTGTGGATTAACGACGGACCAAACAGTCATCCGGATCCGGACAATCCGCCGGCCGCCACGGTCATTGAGGCGGACTCGCGAACGGTGTTTACGCTTCCACGCGCTTCAATCACCGTGTTGCGTGGGAAGCTCAACGCCGATAAACCGTGAAGGAAATGCCAGCCTGACGCCGCCATGACACCACGAATACTCACGCTCACTCTACTGGCCTGCGCTGCTTTGATGTTTTCTTACGAGGCGTCAACAGGCGGCACTCGCGCTACCGGCCAAAAACCAGATCTCGCGGTGGAGACGTTGGACGTTCCGATGCGCGACGGGGTATTGCTACGTGCGGATTTGCTGCGCCCGTCGCCGGATGGACGCTTCCCGGTGCTGGTGTATCGCACGCCTTATGGCAGGAGGTCGGCGGAGAAGTACTACAAAACCTTCCGGCACGCAGTAGACCGCGGCTATGCCGTTCTGATTCAGGACGTGCGCGGACGTTATGACTCTGGCGGCGAATTTCGGCCATACGAAAACGAAGGCCGCGATGGTTTCGACACTATCGAATGGGCGGCAAAGCAAACCTGGTCGAACGGGGACATCGGAACCTTCGGCCTTTCGTATCCCGGTGCGGTGCAGTGGCTCGCAGCGGTGGAAAATCCCCCGCATTTGAAGGCCATGGTGCCGGCCATGACCTTTTCCACGCCGCAGAATTTTTTCTACGCTGGCGGCACGTGGGATTTGTCGTGGATCGAGTGGATATGGGACAACGTCGCGCCAGACATTCGCGTAAAGAAAAATCTGCCCGGTCCAAAAACTGCCGCTGAAGCTGCCAAGGCGTGGAAGCAGGATGGGCTGAAGATGCTCGGCGAAGTCCCGCTAAACAATTTGGCCGAACTTCACGGCATCGCCCCTTATTACTATGAGTGGTTGAAGCACCCGCCGGAGGATCGGTGGTGGGATTGGGCCGAGCTGCGCAATAAATATGCCAACGTCCATGCGGCCGTACTGAATCTTTCGGCGTGGTATGACGACAACTACGGTCCCGAGGGCGCTGCCACTAATTTCAAAGGCCTGTTGGCGGCGCGAAATCCGGAACGCGCGAACACACACCTGCTGCTGGGACCGTGGGTTCACGGCGGCACGGAAGAAAGCAAGGCTGGAGATCGCACCTTCGCGTCCGGCGCGGCCATCGACTACGACGAAACGGTGCTGCGCTGGCTGGATCACTACGTGCGAAATATTGACAATGGCGTAGACCGCGAGGCGCCGGTGCGGTACTACGTCATGGGCGCGGAAGAGTGGCGAGAAAGCAATACCTGGCCTCCGCCTGCGAAGAACACGTCGTACTATCTGGAAGCGGCTCCAGACAATAAACCCGCCGCGGGAACCGGAGGTCTATCGACTTCCGTTCCGGTCGCGGAGAAACTTTCCAAATCCTTCCTGTCTGATCCTGAGCATCCGGTCATTAACAAATTTTCTGAGTCCGGCGCCCACGATTATCGTGATCTTGCCGGGCGATCAGACACGCTAACTTTCGATTCGCAACCGCTGCAAACAGACTTGGAGGTGGCGGGACCTATCGACGCCGAGATTTACATGGCATGCGACTGCCGTGACGCGGACCTGTGGGTGCGCCTGCTCGATGTCGCGCCGGATGGCACCGCTTTTAGTTTGATGAGTCCAGGGCTTGACGTCGTGCGTGCCAGTCTTCGGGAACCAGAGCGCGGCCGCCAACTTTTGCAACCGGACCGAGTGTACTTAATCCCTCTGAAAAATCTGATCACCGGCAACGTTTTCAAGAAAGAACACCGTATGAGGGTTCAGATTTCCGGCAGCTTCTTTCCCAATTTCTCGCGGAATCCCCAGACGGGCGAATCGGAGCGAACCTCGGCGGTCATGAAAAAAAGCAGGGTGACAGTTTTTGCCGACCACGATCATCCATCACGGATAATTTTGCCGGTTGCGAACTGAAGCCCGGCACAGTTAGAACACTCGATAAATCCGCCTGAACGAGGTTTTATTTTTTCGCGGGCTCGGGATTGGCAATTGCACCAGAAATCGTGCGGGTAAAACGCTTGGCTTCGGGGCTGCGCGGACTCCAATCCGCCGGCGGAAAAGATATATGCCAAAACTTATCGTTTGGGGTTACAAATTCGAGGCCGATTTCGGGGCCGCCGTCTTCTCCCTTTTCCACGTCAACCACGGTGCAATCAATTTCTTCTTCCGATGACATGTTCCGCAGCCGAAGAGGCTGCCCAACTACGACCCGCTCTTTCAAGGCCAGCAGCCCACCGTGAGCATTTACGATTAAAGTCACGGTGTCTTCCTTGAAAAGCTCACCGGTCGCTTTGTTGCCGGATACGCAAACGGAGATCGCAACGGCCAGGCGCTGACTGCGCCGCTGGCTTACCAACTGGATGCGCGGCCTAGGAGTTTCGGGCATCGGTATGCTCACGGTGTTAGTTGCTTGCATGAGCGGGACCGTTTGAGCAATGGCCCTGAGAAATGAGTGGTAACAAGTAAATCGGCGAGTAGTTTGGCGCGACTGCCGGGCACGCCAGTTCCGAAATGGCACGGTTCCCGCTTTGGATACCGTTGTGGTCCGCTTATTTATCCCAGACGCCCAGCAGACGGCGCAGCAGGATTAACTGGCCAATGTGATAGCCGTTGTGATCGACGGCCACGATTGCCTGACGCAAAACCGTTTGTCCCTCGCCGCCAGGTATCTTCGCAAACAAATCTGTCGAGTCATCATTCAGAAAGTTTTTGAATTTCTCGCGGTCGGCCAGGAACGCCTTCACACTTTCCTCCCAAACTTTTTCATTGGGCGGCTTCTGCGAACTGGGCCAGTAGCCCTTGGGAAACTGTGGCGACTTGTGTTTCGGATCCATGGCGAACTCGAAAATGTCCCACTGCGCGATGCGCAAGTGCTCCAACTCTTCCCATGGTGAATGCTCGGCCCCCGCAGGCCTCATGCCCTGCTGCGCGAGCGGCATATCCTTCACCGCATCCTCGAAGCCGGCATGCGCTTCGTTACCCTCGAGCTGCTTAACAAGATGCTGTCTGAGTGATTTAGTTTGATCCATCGTCGTTTCTGCGAACCGCTTGAGTCCCCTTCGGCTTACCTTAACTCGAATCCGGTTTTTCTGTCCCCGAAAATCCTGCGGAGCTCCAGAAGGGAGCGCCCGGGCAGCGTACTCAAAAGGGTAATACGTCGAAATCCTACCGCGAAGTGAAAATCAAGCTGTATACCTTTGAAAATGGGTGCCGCGTCCAAGTATCATGTAGGCAAGCCAGTTCCCCGCCAGCCCGCGGCGTCGTTGTTAGCAGCGCCCAGCGACTAAATGCCTGAGAACAAAGAGAAACTTAAGCCGAAACTTAAGTTGTCCAGCAAGTTGAAGATCATCGATCTTCTGCGTCCGCATTGGACCGCGCTGACCTTGGCGTTCGTCGCGGTGCTAGGCGAGACGATCACCGACGTCCTCGAGCCCTGGCCAGTCAAGATCGTTGTAGACAACCTGCTGCAGCACAAGCGGCTGCCCAATTGGATGGGCAAGCCGGTGATGTCACTTTTCGGCGACAACCAGCTCGCTATTCTCAATTTCGCGGTTGGCGCGGTAGCGGCCATCGCCATCATCGGCGCCCTGAGCTCCTATTTCGAAAAATATCTCACCACCAGTGTCAGCCAGTGGGTTACCCACGATTTACGGCGGCTGCTCTACGGACACATTCAGCGATTGTCTTTGGCTGAATACGACGAGACCCGCACTGGCGATCTGATTTCGCGCGTTACCAGCGACATCAACGCCGTCCAGGATTTCGTAAACTCCGCGCTGCTGGGCATCCTCGTCAACGTGCTCACCCTGGTGGGCATGATCGGTGTGATGTTTTACATCAACTGGCGTTTCACCCTGATCGCCTTATCGGTCTCGCCGCTTCTCTTCGCCTTCGTTTACGTGTTTACGCGCCGCATAAAAAAATATTCACGCGCGGTGCGCAAGAAAGAAAGCGAACTCACATCTGTTGTGCAGGAAGTTTTGACCTCCATCCGGGTGGTCAAAGCTTTCGCCCGCGAAGACTATGAGCAAGAACGTTTCGAGGCCCAAAGTCTGGAAAATGTTGAAACCGCGCTGAAAGCCCGCAGCCTGAAGGCCAAGCTTGCTCCGTTCGTGGAAGTCATCGTAGCTCTTGGCACCTGCCTGGTGCTCGGCTACGGCGCGCGGCTGGTTTTGCATGGCCAGCTCAGCGCCGGCGTGCTGATCGTTTTCCTGCTGTATCTCGGCAAGATGTACAAGCCCATGCGCGATCTTTCCAAAATGACCGACACCGTTTCGAAAGCGGGCGTGGGTTACGAGCGCATCCGGGAAGTCCTGGACATTGAAAGCAAAGTTCGTGACCTGCCGCGCGCTAAAAAAGCGCCCAAGTTCAAGGGCAAGATCGAATTCGAACACGTGGACTTCAGTTATGACGGCGACCACCAGGTTTTGAAAGACATAAATTTCACCATTGAGCCCGGCCAGATTGCGGCCCTGGTGGGCCCGTCTGGCACCGGCAAGAGCACCGTCATCAGCCTGATCCCGCGCTTTTATGATCCCACCGGCGGCAAGGTCAAGATTGACGGCCGCGACGTCCGCGAATACAAGTTGAAATCGCTGCGCGAACAAATCAGTTTCGTGTTGCAGGACACCCTGCTGTTTCGCGCCACCATCTGGGAAAACATCGCCTACGGTAAGCCCGAGGCTTCCCGCAAGGAAATTGAAGACGCTGCACAATTGGCCAACGCGCACGAGTTCATCGAAAAAATGCCGGAAGGCTATGACACCATGGTCGGGGAGCGGGGCTTATCTCTTTCCGGCGGTCAGCGGCAGCGCATCGCCATCGCCCGGGCCATTGTGCGCGACACTCCCATACTGATTCTCGACGAGCCGACCTCCGGACTCGACGCGGCTTCGGAGCAGAGTGTTATCGAAGCCCTCGACAGATTAATGAAGGGCAGAACCACGCTCTTGATCGCTCATCATCTGGGCACGATCCGCCACGCGGATTGCATCTTCGTGGTAAAAGATTCGGAACTTGTGGAACGAGGAACACATGACGAACTTCTTGCCGCCGGAGGAACGTATGCCGAATTGCACAAAATTCAAACTTCGCAAGGTGTCGAGGAACCTGCCGCAGGTCCTGCGGCTTAATACTATGGCCAAGTCCCCTACTCTAAATTCAATCACATTCGAAAAGCGATTCCTGCAGCTCGCCACACTGGTCTTGCTTTTCGCGGCCACTCTCGCCGCGCAATCTTCGCAGGACCCTGTCAGCAAAGCCATCGAATCCCGGACTCCCATCCCGGTGGTCATCTGGCACGAGACGGTGGACGTTCCGCAGCTGAACCTGATTTATGGTGCGGGCGGAAAAGAAGATGCGCCCAAGCCGGGCGCAAAGTATAAATTCCGCAAGGAAGATGAGAGCGGCACAAATCCCAAATTCGATGTCGAAGACGACGCCGGCGTTCACTGGCGCGTGAAGCTGGGGCCAGAGCCGCGAGCCGAAACCGCCGCGACCCGCTTGTTATTCGCAGCCGGCTATTTCGTGGACGAAGACTATTACGTTGAAGAACTGCCAGTGGAAGGTCTGCCCAAGCTACACCGGGGCGAATCATTCGTCACTGAGGGAGGCGTTGTACACGGGGCCCGGCTGGAGCGGCGCACTAAAGAAGTGAAAAAACTGGGTACCTGGGACTGGTTCAAGAATCCCTTTGCGGGCAGCCGGGAATTTAACGGCTTGCGCGTCATGATGGCGCTGGTGAACAACTGGGATCTCAAGGCGGTGAACAATTCGATCTACCAGATGGAAGATCAGACCGTATACGCCGTCACCGATGTGGGCGCAACATTCGGTAAAACTGGAAACACCGCCAGCCGCTCCAAAAGTAACTTGAAAGACTTTGAGAAATCGAAGTTCATCGAAAAGATAAAGCCTGAAGAAGTTGATTTTGTGCTGCACAGCAAGCCGCTATTCATAACTGCGGTGGATATACCGAACTATCACGAGCGCAGCTCCATGGAGTCCATCACCAAACACATTCCACGCGCCGACGCCAAATGGCTGGGGCAAAGACTGGCGCAGCTGCGTGCCGAACAGATTCGCGATTGCTTTCGCGCCGGTGGGTATTCAAAGGACGAAATCGAGCGATATTCGCAGGTCATCCAGGACAGAATTGCGGAACTGAATGCTCTTTAATCCGGTTAGCACACCCGGCCCGGCGAATCGGGTCGTGCGCCCGTGAAACTCATCGTTCAACCGCGTGACGGCGCTGCTCCGCTGCTTAACGCCATCAAAAAAGCCAAAAAATCCGTGGACATCGCTATTTTTCGCTTTGATCGCACGGATGTCGAAGTCGAACTCAAAGCCGCGGCGGCCCGGGGCGTAAAGGTGACCGCGCTCATCGCTTACGTAAATCGCGGGGGTGAAAAGCATCTGCGGGCGCTGGAAATGCGCTTCCTTGATGCGGGCATCACCGTGGCCCGAACGGCGGACGATCTGATCCGCTATCACGACAAAATGATGATTATTGATCGCCAGGTGTTGTACATGCTGTCGTTCAATTTCACGCATCTGGACATCGACCATAGCCGGGGCTTCGGCATCATCACCCGCAACAAAAAATTCGTCCAGGAAGCCCTCAAACTTTTCGAGTCCGACGTCGCCCGCAAATCCTACAGCGCTGGTTTGGATACTTTCATCGTCAGTCCGGTGAATTCACGCAAGTGCCTCGGCGCGTTTTTGAAACGTACGAAAAAGCAATTGCGCATCTACGACCCGGAAATTTCCGACAAGGAGATGATGCGTATTTTGCAGGACCGCGCCAAAAGCGGCGTGGAAGTACAAATCATCGGCCATTCCGCCAAACACCTGAACCTGCAGGTGGCCAAGCTTACAAAAATCAGGCTGCACACTCGCACCATTATCAGCGATGGCACGCGGGCCTTCATCGGCAGCCAGAGCCTGCGTCCTGCTGAGATGGACTCCCGCCGCGAGTTGGGGCTTATCATCCGCGACGGCAAAATCCTGAAGCAGTTGATGGAATGCTTTCAGGAGGATTGGGATTCGACAGACGCCGCCAACGACAAAGCGCTTAAGAAAGACGAGGCCTCCGAAGCGCCTAAAAAACACGTACGACGCGCCACAAAAGTGCTCGCCAGGGAGTTGCACCCTCTTACAGCTACCGTGAAGAAGGCTGTCAAGAAAGTCGTGGCCGAAACCGGAGGCGACGTTCTGGCGGACAAACGCGTAAAAACCGCCGTGAAGAAATTGGTTAAGAAAGCCATCAAGCAGGCGGTCAAAGAAGTGACTGCCGATGGGGATGAGGCAGAAAGCAAGCCAGCGAAGGGTAAGTGATCGGATTTTTCCAGGAGGGCGCATGCGCCGAATAAAGCACTTCGTTATGCCGGAAACGCGAGCGAACTGCCACCGCAACCTGTTTCTGGCGGCGGCCCTCAGTCTCGTGCCTCTATATTCTTTTGCGTCGCAGGCCCAGAATCCTCCGCCGCCGGATTTGAAATCGGCGGGTTTTCAGGAATTTTCCGAACGGGTGCAGAAATATGTACAGCTGCATAAATCGGTGGAGGGGACTTTGCCCAAGTTGAAGGCCACCAACGAGCCTGAATTGATCGAAGCTCACCAGAAAATGCTGACCAGAAAAATCAAGGCCGCCCGGATCCATTCCAAGCGCGGCGATATTTTTACCCCCGCGGCCGCGCAGGATTTCCGTAAAGCGCTGTCCACTGAATTCCAGGGCCCTCATTCCTCGCACGCGCAGGCGACCATGAAACAAGGCGCGCCGCTCAAGCAAGTGCATGTGCGGGTCAACCAGGTTTATCCCGCAAGTGTGCCGTATACATCCGTGCCGCCGACGCTGCTGCAGAAGCTTCCACAATTGCCGGTTGAGGTGGCCTATCGCGCGGTGAGCAACGATCTGGTTCTCCTCGACGTCAAAACTAATCTTGTTCTTGATTACCTGGCTCGGCGTGATTCCCGCTCAGGAACCAGACCACCAATGATGCGCCGTCGAATTTTCCTGGCAGGCCTGCTGCTGCTCCTGGCATCCAGCCCGCGAGCCGATGACTTCAAATTTCCTCTCAAACCGAATTCGGTCCGCTTTGCCGCGATCGGCGACATGGGCACGGGTGAGAAGCCGCAGTTCGAAACCTCTGACCAGATGGTGCAGCAGCGCAAAGTATTCCCATTCGATTTCGTGATCGCTTTGGGCGACAACATCTATGGCGGCCATAGTTCCGCAGACTTTGAACGGAAATTCGCCGCGCCTTACAAAACCCTGCTGGATGGCGGCGTAAAGTTTTATGCGTCGCTCGGCAACCATGACGATGCCAGCGAGCGGCAGTACAAGCCTTTCAACATGAACGGCGCGAATTATTATTCGTTCAAAAAAGGCAACGCTCACTTCTTCGCGCTGGACAGCAATTACATGGATCCCAAGCAACTGGACTGGCTGCAAAAAGAGTTGCAGAGCGCGGGCAACGACGAATGGAAAATTTGTTTCTTCCATCACCCGCTGTACTCGTCGGCGCGCAAGCATGGCCCGGCCACCGACCTGCGCTTGCTGCTGGAACCCGTCTTCATAAAATACGGGGTGAACGTGGTCTTCGCCGGACACGAACACATTTACGAGCGCGTTCAGCCGCAGAAGGGCATCTACTATTTCACAGAAGGCTCATCGGGACAATTACGCGCCGGCGGCCTGGATCGCTCCAGCATCACCGCAGCAGGCTTCGATACGGAGCAGGCTTTCCTGCTGGTGGAGATCGCCGGGGACCAGATGTATTTTGAGACGGTTTCCCGGACAGGTAAGGTGGTGGATTCCGGAATGATTCAGCGGCAGCAAGCCGCAGCTGCCAAACCGTAAATTTTCGGTCAAACGCGCATTGAGAGGGTCATCTGGCCACGGTGGCCGGCTGCTTGCGCTGGCGCTTCATGGCATACATCGCCGCGTCAGCAGCGGATACTAAGGCCTCGACGTTCTCTCCATGTTGCGGATAAACGCTTACGCCCACGCTGACCGAAATGCGCGGACCGTTGCTGTCTTCGGCGATGCTGCTTCCTATGCGACGAGCCACTACGTGCGCGGCTTCCAATCCGGTTTCGGGTAGCAGCAGGGCGAATTCATCTCCCCCAAATCTCGCAGCGATGTCTATGTCGCGGCAGAACAACGTCAGCGCATCCGCAGTCCGGCAAAGCGCCTGGCTTCCGATCAAATGTCCATGCCCGTCGTTCAATTGTTTCAAGCCATCCATGTCGAAAAGCAGCAGAGCGAATTCCCTGCCGGTGCGGTTCGAACGGCGGATTTCCCTGTCCAGGGCATCAATCAGGTGTCGATAATTTGCTAAGCCAGTCAGCGGATCGCTCGCCGCCAAACGGCGCAGGTGGTCTTCCAATTCACGTTGCTTGGTGATGTCTTCGACGATTACCTCATAAGTGGGGCGCTGTCCGTGTTCGCCAACGACTTCCTGCGCGCTCAATCTTACTTTCAGGCTGGTGCCGTCATTACGCGGCCAGTCCGCTTCCACAGGATCGGCGGGGCCTTCGCCGGCTTGACCCAGCAGTTGTGCGCGTTTATGGGGGTCCGCGAAAATCGCGCCGGCGATGTTAACGCCCAGCAAATCTTCGCGCGACGCGTATTTCATCATTGCCACCAGCGCCTGATTCACATCCAGAAAAGCCCCATCCGGGCCGCAGCGGCAGATCCCGTAACTAAGATTCCCAGACAGCGCTCGATACTGCGCTTGCAGGCGGCGCAATTCCTTCTCTGCGCGGTCACGCTCATGACGCAGAGATCGCTCGTTCAAGGCGCGTCGAATGGCCACGGGCAAGTGCCCGATCGATTCGCTGCCCACGCACTCGCTCACACCGTTAAGCAGCAGATCGGCCTCGGACTCTTTGTTGAGATTGTCCGCAAGCAGGATGACCGGAAGGTCCCGGCCAGTCTGCCCCAGCAGTGATAACACTTTCGATTGTTGTCCCCGGTCCGCCGGATATTCACACACAACGGCGTCCAGGGACCGCCACCGTGGATGACGAGTGACCGAGTCCGGATCCGGAACGTGGTGCGAATCGACCGCAAAACCCACGCGGCTCAATTCATGAACGCAACGCTCTACCAGTGAGGGGTCGTGGTGCGAGAACATAATCTGCACTTTCGGCCTGCGCCCCGCTTCGTCGAAAGTGCCACCCGTGGGCACCCTTTCCGACGCGTTAACTGTATCCATGTTGGTATTCAACGGATTGGTGTTCAACGGCAAAGTCGGCCCCGAAATCCAGCAAATAGATGCAGTGGGATTGTGGGGTTCAGTGGGCCACACCGCCCGACGGCGAACAATCAGGCTTTCACCCGATAGTGGACAACCAGATACCTTTACAGGCTAAGTCCCGCATTTCCAATGGCCTTCGCAGTTCCTTTGCTACCGCCGCAATCGCCGAGGCCCACATAAAGTTGCGTCCCCTACAGGAAGTTCCTGACTTTCCCTTGGCTCCGGATTGTGGGACATTACTTCCCTCGGCACGTTGACCGTCTCCCGCCGCGGCCAGCCGAGCTTGAGCGGACGGTCCCGTCGTGTATAAAACGTTTTTTGGCCTTAAAAAGAACCCCTTCAACGTAAATCCCGACCCTGCCTACCTTTATCTGACCTCCCAGATGCGCCAGGCGCTGGACGAATTGACCTATGGGATTGAAAACCGCAACGGTCTGATGCTTTTGACCGGCGAGGCCGGCACCGGTAAAACTACTCTGATTAATCATCTACTGCTTTGGCTTGAGCACAAGCGCGCGCGGACCGCATTCATATTTAATTCTCATCTCGATTGCGATCAACTCTTCGATTTCATCATTTCCGATTTTGAAATTCCCGTGACGCCGCAAGTGCAGGCTAATCCCCTGCTGACATTCAACGATTGGCTTCTGGAACGTTTTCGGGCTCACGACCTCGTCGTTTTAATTGTTGATGAAGCGCAGGGTTTGCCGGTCCATGTGCTGGAGGAAATTCGGCTGCTCTGCAACATGGAGACGCCCAACGAAAAGTTATTGCAGATCGTTCTGGTTGGGCAGCCGGAGCTGGAAATGAAGTTGAAGCGCCCAGACCTGCGTCAACTGCACCAACGCATTTCCATGCGTTGCAAGACTGCGCCTCTCAGCCTGCTGGAAACCAATGCATATATCGAAGACCGTTTGCACACCGCGGGCTCTAAAGATGCGGCTATATTTCTGCCCGAAGCCGTTGAGGCTATTTACAATTTTTCGCGAGGCATCCCACGAGTGGTCAACCTGCTGTGTGACAACGCGCTGATTCACGCCTACGTCGACCAGGAGCGTACTATTCCCGCTGGGATCATCGAAGAAGTAGCCAGAGAAATGCAATTCGATGATTTTCGGCCCATGTCACCGCGATTGCGAACCATTGCCCAGCCGCTGGAAGTGCCCGATCTCGGCACGCTGCTTGAGAAAATTAAGGCTGACGCGGATGAAGCTCATGGGTGGGGTGCAGCCCACCAGACGGCGCCATTTCTGGTGACCCAGCAAAAGCTCACGGCCCGCGCCGAACTTCTTGATGATGTTCGCGACGAAGGCCGTCATGGCGAAGTTCATGCCCACGCGAAACTGCTCCCGGCGCTGAACAACAAAGCGGATGGCGGCACCGCCGGGAATTCAGTTTCTGTTCCCGCCGCTCCAGGCCTTCATGCGTACACAGATAATCGTGTGCAGTACTGGAGAATGAAGCGGAGCAGTTCACAGAAATTTTTCCAGGCGATTCGGTCACGCGCCGCCAGGAGATTTGCCAACCTTCAACTCGCATCGCGTCTCGAGAACTTGCGCCAATCACTGCGCTCTTCGCAACTGCGTGATAAAGCCGTCGGGTTTGCAAAAAGGGTCCGCGGCATATCCGCACCGCAACCAACCGATATTGCAAGCACGGGTGGGCAGGACTTTAAGGCCCGGGCCTTGGCCTTCGCACACATCATCGGGCTTGCAACTCAGCAGCTTCAGGATTGGTGCAAGCGGACTTTTAATGAAGAGATGTACGGGAAGACTTTTGTCGCCACCGCCTCCGCAGGTGCGGTCCTGTACCTCATCGCTCGAAGAATGAATCCGGCCGAAGGCTGGCAGCACCCGGGCTTACTGGTGGTGGCGTTCGCGGGATTGTTGGCCTGCTCGCTCTCGCTCGTACTGGGAGCCACAGTTTTGCTGAGCTCGCGGCAGAGGTTACGGAAGGATTCGTCGGAACTGGTCACCAGCGCCGTGCGCTGGCTACAGGCCCCCATAGGACCGGCGCAGTTTCGCGATCTGAGCGCGGCCGGCAGCAAAGTTCACAATCATCGACGCGCATCCTGATTGTCCTTCCCCACGGTGCTAGTTCGCGGTTCGGACGGACCCCGCGAGTTCAACCTCAACCTCGACAACTGGCTTCACTTTCAATAAAAAATTACTGGGGTTTTTAAGTTTCCACTCGATATACGGCACGGTGATGGCTGCCGAGCTTTTGAAGGTTTTCGCGCTCAGTTCCGCTTTGGCTGGAGCGGCGAATTCATGTTCTGTTCCGTGCAGTATAAATACTCCGTGCACCGTGACCGCCGACTGCCCTTCTTTCGCGATTATTCCGTCCAGGCGGCCGGGCCTGAAAATAATTTCCTTGAAACGCTCGCTCTCCAGCACTTCCTGGTGCATTTTTTTGTCCCGTGAATCGTTACCGCTCTCTCCGCTGGCGGCGTCCACCACGATTTCGCCGGAAGCCTTGCCCGTCGCTGGATCTATGGTGACGCTTCCTCGCTGCACATGAAATGTTCCGTGTACTGTGTGCAAGCTGGAGTCCAGCGTCCAGTGGACGGTACTTTTTGGCGGATCCACGGTCAAAACCAACTGCGTTGTAGATTGCGCCGCCTGAGGTTTGATCGTTTGCGCCTGCGGGATAAACGCAGCCGCGGCAGAAAGCGCCAGCGCTCCCAAGGCGCTCTTGAGGGAAAGAGAGGTCATAGTCGGTCAGGCCGCTAGGCGGCCAGTAATCTCCAACCCAGCATCGCGCCGGTGGCGGCAAAGTGAGCCGTCGAAGTTTCCCCCACATGTACAGAAATCAGGCGGGCGAATAACTCCGGATGGCTCGCGAAGGCCTGAAACGTTCGCCGGCGCAATCTCTTCCGTCCGTCCAATAGCAGCAACAATCGGGCCATAAATGTCGGACGCCGCGCCAGTTGGCGGTGCACCGCTTGGTAAGATGCCAGATTATTTTCCGCCATGCCGCACGCCAGCGCCTCCGCTTGCTGAAAACTCAGGCTCAAACCTTCACCGGTGATCGCGTCCACGCTGCCGGAAGCATCGCCTATCAACGCCACATTCCCGCGATGCACGCTTCTCAATCTGCGCATGGTGGTAAACGCGCCGCGTTGCGGTCGAGCAGGGCTCCTGCCATCGAGTTTGCACTCCAGCGCCGGAAATTCCGATAACGCGCGCACGAGATCATGGATAGGATTCTTTGCAACGATCACTACGCAAACCTCGCCCACCGATACTGGAGTGACATACGCTTGAGCGCTGTCTCCCCAATGAATTTCCACGTTCTCAGACCACGGGGCCACCGCAAAGTGCCCGCGGCAAGCGATGCGAGCATTCGGTTTCTCTAAACTTTCGAGCCCTGCCCAGCCGCGCACGCGTGATTGCCCGCCATCCGCACCGATAATCCACCGCGCATGGACCGGGGAACCGGCCGCCAGCATCACTCTTCCGCTGCCGATTCCGGTGACGGGGGTTCTCCAAAGAAATCGAACGCCCAGCGATTCCGCGCGCTCCAGCATTTTTTGATGCAGGACAGTCCGCCGCAGACCCACACCGGCGCCGCTGGGAAATCCCGCCGCCACTGAGTGTTGCCGGTCCACGAAGTTAATTCCCCGCAAGGGCACTCCGTCCCCCGGTTGAAGTACCACGCCCAGTTTTCGCAGCGCATTGATCGCATCGGGCATCAGCCCTTCGCCGCAGGGCTTGTCGATAGGCGGCGTATTGCCGTCCGCGACGGTCACGCTCATCCCCCGCCGTCGCGCGGCGATCGCCGCTGCCAGCCCCGCGGGTCCGCCGCCGATTACGAAAACGTCTCGTGCTTTGCGCCATAAGTGTGCCGTGGACTCCAAGACCGTTTCGCCGGCTCGGTTGGTTGCTGGTAGAGATGCCGTGCTGCAAGTGAAAGATGCTTTATGCGGCGAACACTGTTGCGTCAAAGACGCTATAAATCAAACTAATCCGACGGCTGAAAAGTATTAATTTGATCTATGGGCACCTTGACTGCACTCTAGAGGCACGACCTTGCTCATGCCGGCCACGAGAATTTTTGTGGTGTGACTGCCGCGTATGGACGCTAAAGTGATGGTGATCAGAAAATTCCGTCAGTGCTGCCGGTGACCATGTCCGAGATGAATAATCCGCTTCCCAGGCCTCGAAGCCACACTTTGGTGGACGGCGCGAACCGCTCTCCGGCCCGCGCCATGCTGCGCGCTTCCGGCATGAACGACAACGACTTCAAGAAGCCGCTGATTGGCGTGGCCAATACCTGGATTGAAATTGGCCCCTGCAACTACCACCTTCGCGAACTGGCCAAGCATGTGAAAGACGGCATTCGTGCGGCCGGCGCCGTGCCGCTGGAGTTCAACACCGTCTCGATTTCCGATGGCATCACCATGGGCACCGAGGGCATGCGCACTTCGCTGATCAGCCGCGAAGTCATCGCCGATTCCATCGAATTGGTCACCCGCGGCAATTTGTTTGATGCGCTGATTGTGCTGGTCGGCTGCGACAAAACCATTCCCGGCGGAATCATGGCGCTGGCCCGGCTGAATATTCCCGGCCTCATTTTGTATGGCGGCTCCATCGCGCCGGGCCAGTTTGAAGGGCACTCCGTCACCATTCAGGACGTTTTCGAGGCCGTGGGCACTTACAGCCGCGGGGAAATGAGCGATGCGCGACTGAACGCACTGGAAGGCGCGGCCTGCCCGGGAGCGGGAGCCTGCGGCGGACAATTCACCGCCAATACCATGGCGCTGGTTTGCGAATTTCTTGGCGTGGCGCCGATGGCGCTCTCCAGCACTCCGGCAACGAACGACGCGAAGGCCAACGCCGCGCATCGCGCCGGCGAAATGGTCGTGGATCTTCTGCGCCGGAATGTTTTGCCATCGAAAATCATCACGAAAGACGTCCATCGAAAACGCCATCGCCGGCGTGGCGGCCACCGGTGGCTCCACCAACGCCGTACTGCATTTGCTGGCCATCGCCAACGAAGCGAAGCTTCCGCTTTCCATCGACGATTTCGATCGCATCAGTTCGCGTGTTCCGATTCTTGCTGATCTCAAACCCGGAGGACGATTTGTTGCCACCGATCTCTACGCAGCAGGCGGCACTGCGCTCGTCGCAAAGCGCCTGCTTGAAGCCGGAATTTTGCGCGGGGACTGCTACCACCGTCACCGGCCGCACTATCGGCGAAGAAGCCAACGCCGCCAAAGAAACGCCCGGACAGGAAGTCGTCCGCAAGCTGAGCGCTCCGCTGAAGCCCACCGGCGGACTGGTAATTCTGAAAGGCAATCTCGCTCCCGAAGGTTGCGTCGTCAAAGTCGCGGGCCACGATGTGCAAAATTTCCGCGGCACGGCGCGCGTGTTCGACAGCGAAGAAGCGGCGTTCCACGCGGTGGAGAATGGCAGCGATCAAAGCCGGAGACGTCGTCGTGATTCGCTACGAAGGCCCCAAAGGCGGGCCGGGCATGCGCGAAATGCTGGCGGTCACCGCGGCGCTTGGTCGGCGCAGGGCTGGGAGACTCGCGTCGCCCTGCTGACCGACGGACGTTTTTCCGGCGCCACCCACGGACTCATGGCCGGGCACGTCGCGCCCGAAGCCGCGAACGGCGGCCCGATCGCGGCAGTCGCGGAAGGCGACACCATTGTTTTCGATTTGCCGTCGCGAACTTTAAATTTGGAAATCACCGATGCGGAAATGCAACGAAGGCTGGCTGCCTGGCGCGCGCCCGCTCCGCGCTACACTAGCGGCGTGATGGCCAAGTATGCTTTCCTGGTTTCGTCGTCCGCGCTCGGCGCGATCACTGCTATTCCGAAAACTTTGCCGTCCGCGGTGCAACCTGGGACGAATGCGAGGACCCTGTGAACCCTTTGAAGTTGACCGGCGCGGAAATTCTTTGCGAGTCGTTGACCAGGCTGGGCGTGCGCCACATTTTTGGCTATCCCGGCGGCGCGATTCTGCCGGTGTACGACGCGCTCGGAAAATCGAAGCTGCACCACATTCTGGTGCGCCACGAACAAGGCGCCACGCATATGGCCGACGGTTACGCGCGCGCCAGCGGCGGAGTGGGCGTGGCCATGGCCACTTCCGGCCCCGGCGCCACCAACATGGTGACTGGCATTGCTACGGCCATGCTCGATTCTTCTCCGGTCGTGTGCATCACCGGACAGGTCAGCAGCAAAGTTCTGGGCTCCGACGCGTTTCAGGAAATTGACATCACCGGCATCACCATGCCGATCACCAAGCACAACGTGGTGGTGACCCGCGCGGAAGATATCGCGCGCACCGTACGCGAAGCGTTTCAGATCGCCGCCTCTGGCCGGCCCGGCCCGGTTCTGGTGGACATCACCAAGGACGCGCAGCAGGCTTCCTGCGAATTTAACTGGGACGCTTCGCGCGCCCAAACTGCCGGTCAAAGCGCCAGCGCGACACGTTACGATCAGGCCGAATTTGATCGCGCGGTGGAATTGCTGAACTACCGCCAAGCGCCCGCTGATTCTTGCCGGCCACGGCATCATGGTTTCCGGCGCGATGAAAGCTTTCGAGCAATTTGTGCGCGCCGGAAATTATCCCGGTGGCCATGACGCTGCTCGGGATTGGCTGCTTCCCTGCCCAGGATCCTCTGAATCTCGGCATGATGGGCATGCACGGCGAAGCGTGGGTCAACAACGCCATTCAGGAAGCGGATTTGCTGATCGCGGTGGGCATGCGCTTTGATGATCGCGTTACCGGCGATCTGCGCACCTACGCGCAAGAGCGCGCGCAAGATTCACATCGAGATTGATCGCGCGGAAATCAACAAAAACGTGAAAGTGGATGCGGCGCTCGTCGGCGACGCGCGCGAAGTTCTCGAGAAACTGACTCCGCACATTGAAACGCGCGATCACGGCGTCTGGATTCGCCACATATCCAGGAGTCAAAGGGCGATTCGGCCGTGCGCGACATTCAGAGTCTGCCCGACAACGGGCATCTCTACGCCGCGCACGTGATCAACGACATCTGGAAAGAAACCCGCGGCGAAGCTGTGGTGGTCACCGATGTGGGCCAGCACCAGATGTGGGAGGCGCAGTATTACCACCACAACACGCCGCGCAGCGCTGATTACTTCCGGCGGACTGGGCACGATGGGATTCGCGCTGCCCGCTGCCATCGGCGCGAAATTCGCCAAGCCGGATGCGGAAGTCTGGGTGGTGGTCGGCGATGGCGGCTTTCAGATGACCATGAGCGAGCTCGCCACCATCGTGCAGGAAAAAATCAACATCAAGATCGCCATCATCAACAACGGCTTTCTCGGCATGGTGCGCCAGTGGCAGGAATTTTTCTACGACAAGCGCTATGTGGCGACGCCGCTGGTGGCTCCTGATTTTGCCGCGCTGGCCAACGCGTTTGGCATTCGCGGCGAGCGCATCTCCGCACGCGGCGATGTGGTGCCCGCGATTCGCGCGGCGCGCGAATCCAAGGAAACCGTGCTGCTTGATTTCCGCGTGGAGCAGGAAGATTCCGTCTATCCCATGGTGGCGGCAGGCGCTTCGTTGAACGACATGATTCGGCGCCCGGATAGCCCGCTGGTGGAAACGGCCACCGAGCCATGAAGAAAACTGAGGAAAGCATGCAAACACTCGTCGCTTACGTGGAAAACAAACCGGGCGTGCTGAATCGCGTGTCTTCTCTGGCGCGGCGCCTGGCCATCAATATTGATTCCCTGACCGTGGGCCCCACGGAGAATGAAGAAGTCGCGCGCATGACCATCGTGGCGCACACCGACGAAAAAGGCGCGCATCGCCTGGAGGCCAGCCTCGAAAAACTGGTGGACGTCCTGCTGGCCGAAAATATTTCCAATCGCTCGGTGCTCGAGCGCGATCTGGCGCTGATCAAAGTTTCCGGCGGACCAGAAAAATCGCCCGCATCTTGATGGAATTGATTAAAGTGTTCCGCGCCCGCGTAGTGGACGTTGCGCCGGAATCGCTGATTCTGGAAGTTTCCGGGACGGTGGACAAAATTGACGGCCTGCTTGAAGTTTTGCGTCCCTTTGGCGTTCTGGAGATGGCGCGCACCGGAAGGATCGCCATGACCCGTGGAGGAGATTTGCTGCGGCCGCCGGCTGCTCGAGCAGGAAAACGTGAAATCAGAATCGCTGGACGGCGTTGCCACGCGCACTTGACGTCGTAGATTAGTCGTACATCCGCAACAGAAAAACAAATTAATTCGCGGCTCGCATGCCGCGCGAGGAAAATACCATGGCAAAACTTTATTACGACGACTCCGCGGACCTGGCACTCATTCAGGGAAAAAAAGTAGCCATCATCGGTTACGGCTCGCAGGGCCACGCCCACGCTCTGAATCTGCGCGATAGCGGCGTGTCCGTCCGCGTCGGTCTGCAGCCAGGCAGCGCCTCGCGAGCCAAGGCTGAAAAAGAAGGCCTCACCGTCAGCACCCCTGCCGAAGCCGCCGCCTGGGCCGACGTCATCATGATTCTGACGCCCGACACCAAGCAGCCGAAGATTTATCACGAGTCCATCGAGCCGAATCTGAAAGCCGGCAAAACGCTGATGTTCGCGCACGGCTTCAACATTCGTTTCGGCGCCATCAAGCCGCCTGCATCCGTGGACGTCTCCATGATTGCTCCCAAAGCGCCGGGCCATCGCGTACGCGAAGTCTTCACCGAAGGCGGCGGCACGCCCGCGCTGCTGGCGGTGGAGCAGGACGCCAGCGGTAACGCCAAAGCTCTCGCGCTTTCCTACGCGAAAGCTCTTGGCACCACACGCGCCGGCGTGCTCGAAACCACTTTCACCGAAGAAACCGAGACCGATTTGTTCGGCGAGCAAGCTGTTTTGTGCGGGGGCGTCAGCGAACTCATCAAAGCCGGCTTTGACACTCTGGTGGCCGCGGGCTATCAGCCGGAAGTCGCCTACTTCGAGTGCATGCACGAGCTCAAGCTCATCGTGGACCTGATCTATCGCGGCGGGCTGAGCTACATGCGCTATTCCATCAGCGACACCGCCGAACAGGGCGACTACAGCGCGGGCCCGCGCATCATCACCGCCCAGACTCGCGACGAGATGCGCAAAATTCTTGTCGGAAATCCGCGACGGCAGCTTCGCAAAAAAATGGATCGCCGAAAACGAGCAGGGCTGCCCGAACTTTCTGGCCAACACGGCACAGCGAACAATCTCACCATATCGAAAAACTCGGTCCCGAACTTCGCGCCATGATGCCGTTCCTTCAACCGGTGACCGCGCCGGGCATCGGCCAAGCCGGCTGCCGCCAGTAATAAGTAGTCACGAATAGTTACCAAGGCACGCATTTTATTACCGGCAGTCGATGTTGACAAGGCGGTAAATTTGCATAATCCTCTGGCTGCATGAAAACGCGTCCCCAGCGCTACCAACCCAGCATCTCGCAGAACGCATCGAAGCTCTCAGCATCAAGCGCCAGGAAATTGTCAGGCCCATCCTTGAGCAACCCGCGCGACTACGTGTTGCTCAGCGTTCGCGCTCTGGCCACCCGGCTGGGCACCGATCCCGCCACCATCGTGCGCATTGTGCGCGGACTCGGCTTCGAAACCTATCGCGACTTTCAGCGCCATCTTCATGAGCTGTCTCTGGCCTTCGCCACTTCACTCGACACCATGCAGGCCACCGGGCAAAACGGCAATATGCCGTCATACATTCGCGAGTCCATCGAACAGGACGCCAAAAATCTTCAGGGTCTGAAGAACAGCCTGGACGCGCGGCGCATGACCAATCTCGCCAAACGCCTGTACTCCGCGCGCAGAATCGTTTTGTTGTCGGGTGACCTGGCTTCTTATCTCGCCGGCTATTTCGAATATCAGATAAGCGTTGTGGGTCTGCCGGTTTTCGCGGCCACTTCCGCCGGGCGCATCGCCCATCTGGTGCGCACCGCCAGCAAGCAGGACCTCATTATTGCCATCAGTTTTCGCCGCGGCCTGCGCGCCACGGTTGAGGGCGCGCGTCTGGCGCACGAAAAAGGCGCCTACTGCGTCGGCATCGCCGACACCTTCTTGTCACCGCTGGCCCGCGAGTGCGATGAATTGTTTATCGCCTCCATCGAGTCCACTTCGTTCGCGGCCTCCTACGCCGCCCCCATTGCGCTGCTGAACGCCATCATCGCCACCTGCGCGCAGTATCGCCGCGCGCAAACCCTCGCGGTCGCCAAGGAACTCGCCGACGAGCAGCGCAAAGGCTTCCGCTGGTACACCGCGTAGCACGCAATTAATTTGAGTTTCACTCCCGTTACAGTAAGTAAAAGTCCGTGCCATCACGCTGGTGCATTGGCCCACGCGCTTCCGGGCATTCTGGGCGAATTAAATGCGGAGATTGGAGCCGAGGGCGAGAGTTGAACTCGCGACCTGCCGATTACGAATCGGCTGCTCTACCACTGAGCTACCTCGGCACGTGTGGTGTGTAATGACAATATCATTCGCTGAAAAAACCTGTCAATTTCAGGCTGTTGCGTTGTTGCGGCGTCGACCGTAAGGTAGCTGTTGCGGCATCTCGACGTCGTGTTCAACGCTGTGTGACGGCGGTGTGGCGGCCGCCGCGAACCGTCAACGCGAGAAGGGATACATCAACCAGCCAATGCCCACCCCAGCCAACAGAAACAGCAGGAACGACCACACGATATAGCGTGCTCGATGATAAGCGGTGCGGCGGCTCAGGAATCCGAACGCGACGGAAATTACCAGTGCGAAAAGGACCATGGCCTGCAGGTGGCTGAGCTTGAGTTCGGCCCCGGTCATTGTGCTCATGCCTTGCGGCCGCGCATGGCTTCGTAGGCGTGCAGCGCGGCCAGCAGATTCAGCACCCCCGCAGTAGCGAGCAGGCGCGTGCCGTAGTCGCCGTTGGCGAGCGAAACATCAGCGCCCTCGGGCTCGAGCGCGCGGGCCACAAAGTAAAACGTGCCGGCACCCATATCGGCCACGTAGCCGAGCTTGGAAAACGCATCTTCCCCGTTCCGTGAAAAGATGTTCCCGCGCATCCCGGCGCCTACGACCACCAGCAGCGCCACTGTAAAGAACAGCGCGACCGCACGGCCCCACATTTTTAACATGGCGTGTCCCAGGCCGGGCAGCAGCCACCCACAAGCAGCAACGGCCAGCGCGAAAAATTCGCGCTGGCCGCCTTCAACCGGCGGACGCGTCGCGTCCACCGAAAACTGCAATGCAACGTCGGGATCGTGAACCGATCCCGACGCAACCGCTGCCGACGGTTCCGCGGACGCGGTGCCTGGCACCGCATCCGCATCGTGCTTCGTCGGTATCTCCTCCGCCAAATATCGCCTCTAAACAAAGCTAAAGCGCAACAGCCCGCCGCGCTAGGCCAACAGCGCAAGAATTTCTTTCTGCTCCGCGCCGGTGACGCGCGCTTCGCGCTCGCCAATATACACATTCACTTCGCTGCGGATGCCAAACTCCGGCAGGTAAATTCCCGGCTCCACGGAAGTACACGTGTGCGGAATCAGGCGCCGCACATCGCGGGTTTCGAGGCCGTCCATGTTCGCGCCATTGCCGTGGATCGCTTCGCCAATGCTGTGGCCGGTGCGATGATAAAAATACTTGCCGTAGCCGGCTTTTTCGATAACCCCGCGCGCAGCCTTGTCCACCTGCCAGCCTTCCAGTCGTTTGCCAGCGGCCACACTGGCACGGATCAACTCCACGGATTTCTGCCGAGCTTCGTAAACAGTACGAAAAACCTTCGCGAATTTTTCCGGAACCTTCGCGCCCAGATATCCGATCCAGGTCACGTCGTAATAAACGCTGCCGGGGGTCTTCAGCTTGCCCCACACGTCCAGCAGAAGCAGGTCGCCTTCACGAATGGGCGCGGCCTTTTCGCGCGTTGGCCCATAATGCGGATCGCTGGCGTTCGCGTTCACCGCCACGTCCGGGCCGTCCTCCCGGTACAATCCGGCAGCTTCGAATTCCTTTAGAATCCATTGCTGCAAATCGTATTCGGTAAGGGTGGACTTGGCTCGCACGGATTTGCCGGCTTGTTCAAACGCGCCACGTATGATGCGGTCGATTTCTTTTCCGGCGGCTTCGTGAGAGCGCAGCTGCGCGTCAGTCCAGCAGGCTTCATATTTCTGCACCAGGTCGGCGGAACTGACCACCTTCGACCCCGCGGCGCGTACCATTTCAATGGTGCCGGCGTCCACCATGGAAATGTAAGGAATGGAGTTTTTGGGAGAATACTGCATCGCCACCGTCTTGGCTCGTCCCAGCATTTCTTTTCAGATTCTTCTCGAGTTCCGCCAGCCCGGCGTAATACAACGTCTCTCCCGCCAGGGCCGCAAGCGATGCAGTCTCAATTTTGTGCACCAGTTTTTTGCGGATCGCCCTTGGCGGGCACGAAATAAAACCACCGCCGCGTGCGCATGCTTTCTGGCAATTTCAGGATGCGCTGTGCAATCGGGTCGCGGCCGCGAAAATCATAGAAAAGCCAGCCGTCCACGCCAGCGGCGCGCAAATCTGTCTGCATTGCTTGGATGTCCAGGGCCATTTCGTCTATTTCCGTTCCTTGTGATGCTAGGTGAACGATTTTGTGAGGCGTTCGTCAAGCGGCTCATCAGGCATCGCGTACCAGTAGTTCCTCGATATGACGCCTACCGACACCACGTATCTCCACTCGTTTTATGCGGCTTCTGTCACCGCTGAGGATTCTAACAGCGGACTTGGGAAGTTTCAAAAGTTGCGCCAGTAAATCGATCAGTCCTTCGTTGGCGCGTCCATCTACCGCTGGAGCCTGCACGCGAATCTTGAGTGCACCCTGCACTTCGCCGACAACTTCATCGCGGCTAGCGCGTGGTTGCAGGCGCACCGAAAAGACAACGGTGCCGCTGGCGATATTCTCGGTAATTTCCAACATTGAAGTTTCAGCCGCTGAGCCTACAGAGAAGGCTATGACTCTACCATGCACGCCCATACTGGGTTGGAGGCGTCAGCTTAACTCCCATTTCCTGCGCTGCGCGTCGCGGAAAATAAGGATCGCGAAGCATTTCGCGGGCCATCACTACCAGATCCGCCTGCTCGGTAGATAAAATGGTCTCCGCCTGCGCCGCTTCCGTGATCATGCCGACTGCCGCGGTGGCGATACCCGCCTGCTTGCGAATCGCCTCCGCAAACGGCACCTGGTAGCCCGGGCCAACTGGAATCTTTGCGTGCGGAACGGCGCCGCCACTCGAAACGTCCATCAAGTCCACGCCCAAAGTTTTCAACCGTCGCGCCAACTCGATGGACTGCGGCAAATCCCATCCGCCCTCCTGCCAGTCGGTCGCGGAAACGCGAAAGAACAGCGGCAATCGCGCCGGCCAGACTTCCCGAACGCCTTGCGCGACACTCAGCGAGCCAGACGCATTCTATTTTCCAGCGAACCGCCGTACTCATCCGTGCGAGTATTCGACAGCGGCGATAAAAATTCGTGCAGCAGATAGCCGTGCGCTCCGTGGATCTCCACAAGTTCGAATCCTGCCGCCAGCGCCCGTTCCGCGGCACGCCGGAACGCGGCGACCACTCCATCGATTTCCGGCAACGTTAAAGCGCGAGGCATGGGGTAATCCTTGTCGAAAGCGATCGCGCTGGGAGCAACCGGCTCCCATCCGCCATCCGCGATGGCCACACGCTTTGCCGCCTTCCCACGGCCGCGCGGTGCTTCCCTTGCGCCCGGCATGTGCTAACTGAATTCCCGGCACCGCGCCCGACGCGCGAATAAATTCCGCGATCGGCTTCCACGAAGCAATGTGCTCATCGTTGTATATTCCGGTGTCGCCGGGCGATATGCGTCCGCGCTCTTCTACGGCGGTGGCTTCGGCGATTACCGCGCTGGCCCCGCCCACTGCTCTGCTGCCCAGATGCACCAGATGCCACGTCTGCGGGTGCCCTTCCTTGGCCGAATATTGGCACATGGGCGAAACCACGATTCTGTTTTTAAATTCGATTTCACGGATCCGCAATGGAGTGAATAATTTCATCGATTCCTTCTGGAAGCCATTTAGTAGTGCGCAATCACACGCCGCTATTCGATGCGAACACGGACTATTTGGATAGTGGCGGAATTAGAAGGTGAAGAGCCCGCGGAGTGCAACTCAGGAGGCACTTACTTTAGGTTCGTGGCTCTAAAGAGGAAGGATTCAGCTCGTGGCGCCTCGTCCAGAAATAAATCGCGAACCCCAGGGCCACCAGCGGCAGCACCGCGCCAAACTCATCTATGTACCAGGCGGTCTTGCCGGTGTTGCGAGTCATCGGGCGTAAAAATTGCTTGAATGTACAGATTGTGGCTGGCGTGCAGAATAGCCCCGGTCCACAGGCTGCCGGATTTCAGTCGCATCCATGCAAAGACGAAAGAAATCGAAATTACCAGCACGCTGAAGCAACTGAGCCCAAACCACGTGGGCGTCCCGCTGTTGTAGTCTCCCCAGATGAGCAGTGGAAAATGCCAGCAAGCCCAGATGACGCCGCTGATCAGCGCTGTTGCCGTGAAACTGAAACTTTTGAATAGCTGGGGAACCAGAAATCCGCGCCAGCCGATTTCTTCGCCGAGCGCCGAGGCCATGCTCTTGATGACGCCGAAAGTTCCCGCCACCAGCACGTAGATCACCGTCGAAAGCAATGGAGACGCGTGCAGGCCAATCATTTGCACCAGCTGGCCCATGAAGTCGTGGTTCGGAAAGCCGCCCCATCCCACCGACCATACGATCGCGTAGGTGATCGCGGCGTATAGCAACGGAATGTACCAGCTCTGCACCGCGTATTTTGTCTGCGGCCATTTCCAGCCGAGGTCATGCACGCTGCGGCCATTTATTTTGAGTGTGGCCAACGCCGCCAGCGCCGGGCACCACATGATTCCGAAAACAAACATGCCCGCGCCGGCGCCCAGCGTGTGAGCCTTCAGCATCAAATAGTAAAAAACTGAGCTGAAGGCCAACACCAGCAGCACATACATCCCTGCTTGCTTGCGGGAGCCCTGTTGGTCGGCCATGTTCATCTCAGTCTTGCGCATTCACTGCGCCCGGTGCTCATGGCATCACCGGCAGCAGCACATAAGATGCGTGTTCCAGGCGTGGAATACACCCGTTGCGTGGCGGGCACAAAATCACTGGCCGACGCCTTGTAAATACTGGGCACAAACTTTTGCGGGTTGCGGTCGATCAGCGGAAACCACGTGGACTGCACCTGCACCATGATGCGGTGACCTTTCAAAAAAACATGGTCGTGATCTCGCAGGGGTACGCTCCACTCGCGTCGCTTGATTGGGTGTCAGGGCGCGTGGCTGCTCGAAACTTTTTAGATATCGTCCGCGGCGGACTTCCATGGCTATCGGCAATTCATAGCCATTTAGCGATTGCGCGAACTGGCCGGCGCTCGGCCCGTCGTCCGTCTTCCACGCGGGCTTTTGCGCATCCTGCGGAAAAACATCAATCAATTTCACAACAAAATCGGAATCCGTACCGGACGTGGAAGCAAACAACTCAGCCGACAGCGGGCCGGTGATAACCAAATCGTGGTCCAGTGGCGCGCTTACGTAACTCAATACGTCCGGCCGGTGATCCACGAACCGCTGGTCGGCTACTTCCCAGGTACGCCAATCTCCAGCGGGATAAGTTGGCGAGATCGGCCGTGCGCGATAAGGAACCGGGTTGGCAGGATCGGAAACATATTCTCGATAGGGCTTTTCCGCTTTCGATTTTTCAGGCTCGGTAAAAGAAAGCGTGCCGTCGGAATGAAGATACAGTTTCGTAGGCTTGGCTTCCTTGGGCGGCCAGGCTGCATAGGTTTTCCAACTATTGGAGCCGCTCTGGAACGTGCTGGCTTGCCAGGCGGGTTTTTCTCCCTCACCGTGCAGATAGTGCCGGAAAAATGGCGCTTCAATATTTTCGCGGAACTCGCGCGACGTTTCGTGGCCTCCAAAGGGAATCATCCCGATGGAGTCACCCTTGGGCGTATGCCACTCGCCGTGGTACCACGGCCCCGCGACCATGAAATTGGTGTGATCCGGATCGCTCTCCGCCGCGTGCCGGAAAATCTGCCACGGCCCCCACGGATCCTCCTGATCCCAGAATCCCGCGACGTTCAGATTGGGAACTGTCGAAGCATGCAGTTGATTCACCCACGCTTCTTTTTTCCAGAACTCGTCATAGTTTGGATGCTCAACCGTGTCATTCCAGAATGGAATCTTGCCGTGGATATACTTGTCGTTGAATGCCGAAAGCGGCCCCGCCGTCAGATACCACTCGTACGTATCGTAGGTTTCGAATTCGAAATTGCTGTTCTTGTTCTTGTCGGCCTGCTCCAGCACCGCATATTCCAGAGCATAACTTTCTCGCAGCGCGCCGTAGCGGTGCATGTCGTCGTTCATCCATTGGTCCACTGGCGAAGCCTGCTCGCTGATGGCTTTCAGCGCCGGATGCGGGTGCAGCAGCGCCATCGCGGTCGTCAGCCCGTCGTAAGAAACTCCATACATTCCAACTTTGCCATTATTGTTCGGAACGTTTTTAACCAGCCATTCGATGGAGTCGTACGCATCGGTGGTCTCGTTGGTCGCTTTGGGATCGTTCAAATCCACCCGTGACGACAGCGCGAAGTATCCTTCCGACTTGAAGCGCCCGCGCAAATTCTGAATCACAAAAATATAGCCGTCCTGCGCCAGCTCCTTCAGCGACGGCGGCATCTCGTTCGGCGATTTTTCCGGCACACCATAAGGAGTGCGCCGAAAAAGAATCGGGAGCGGCTTTAGTGGCATTAGGCGGAGTGAGAATTACGGTCTGCAGGTGCACGCCATCGCGCACCGGGATCATCACCTCCTGAATCTGGAAAACCGGCGTCGCCGCAGCAGGCGGTGTCTCCTGGCTCGAAACTGGCATGACACCCGCGAGCATCAAGCACAAACACCACCACGGCATTACGCATTCGCGGAGCTCCTCCACAAAGTTCGATCCCGACGCCGCTGCTCAGTACTGCAAATTGAAATTCAGCAGACTCCAGTGGAAAGCGAACCAGAAACATCCCAGGCACGCCAAGCCCAGCAGCACGTTCCACACGCGATACCATACCCACTGCTGCTTGTCGCTCCAGCCGATCACCGCCACAAAAACTGCGTACAGCGCGCCGATGCCCCCCAACACCCCGATCACCTGAATCAGGTGCATCCACATATCTGCGTGCGCGCCGAGACCACCCGGTTTTTCCAGCGAAGAAAGCGCTGTCACAAATCCGATCACAAACAGCACGTCCAGCAGGCATACCACCCGAAGGATAAGCCGCATCCGTCGCGCGCGTGGATCCAGCGTGAGAGGCTTGCCGTAGTGCCGCCGCATCATCGCCGAAATGGGCCACAGCAGCAAGGTCAGTGCGATGACCGTCAGCCCGAAAACAAGAATCGTGTAGTTCACTATTTTCTTTTCGAAAAGGCTATCCACCCGCTGAAAGACCATGAACGGAAAATCTATGTACAGGACAGTTTCTCCGTTGGCATCTTTCACGAACGCCAACTTGGCCTGCCCGTCCACGTCGCGGAACAACATGGGCCCAATTTCGCGAAAGTGTTTCGGCACTCCGTTGGGTTTTTGAAGCCGTCGTCAATAAAGATAGTGTTGTCTTTGGGATCAGCCGCCACTTTTGCTTCGCCCAGAAAGGTCAGCATGGCCAGAATGTTGTGTTCGAACCGTCGGCTGACTTTGTAAGACCCCGCCACGGTCTTGGAGTCTTCGGCGGCAGTGGAAAGGGCCGGCTCGTTTAACCCCGGTCCTGGAAAATAGCGGTCTAGGAATTTCTCGAACACCACTTCGCGCGGGCTGGCATCGTCGCGGCCGGCGCTATTGTAGGAAATAAAGAACCCCACATTATCATCCAGCAGCAGGTGCAGATCGCTATGGAACAGCTCCGTGTCACCGCCATGCCCGATAATGCGGCGGCCGTTGCGTGACTCTTCGTAAAAGCCCAGCGCTTGCGCGTGCATCGTGGCCGGCCAACCCTCTTGCCGCGCGTGCATCTGTATCGCGGTTTCCGGCTTCAAAATCTGCACATCGCCATATTTGCCATTCTGCAAGTGCGCAATCATGAAGTGGGACATGGCTTCGGCGGAAGCTGACAGCGATCCGGCCGGCGCTACCTCAACATACTCAAATGGCTTCGCGCCCTCAGAGGCACGATGGTAACCGTTGGACATTAGCGGCTTCAGGTTCTCCGGCAGCGGCTGGCGAAAAGTTGCGTGCGTCATGTTCAACGGCTGCAGGACGTGCTTGTCCACGTAGTCGTCAAACTGCTCGCCGGATACTCGCTGCACAATGTAAGCCGCCAATGTCGTAGCGTAATTCGAATACGCTGGAATTGTTCCCGGAGCAAAAATCTGCCGCGGCAGACGCGCTGGCAGGTATTCGCCGATGGGCCGCAAGTCTTCTTTGGACCCGACAAAGAGGTCCTTAACCGTTTCACCGAGGCCCGAGCGATGGGTCATGATGTCGCGCAACGTGGTGGGCTTACCAAAGGTCGCGGGTATTTTGAAGTCCAGATATTCGTTTACGTCGCGATCCAGTTGTAGCTTGCCCTGCTCCACCTGCTGCATCACGGAAGTCCACGTAAATAACTTGGAGATGGAGCCCGGCCGGAACAGTGTGTTTTCAGCCGACACCGGAATTTTCTTTTCGTAATCGGAATATCCGTAACCCTTGGCGAAGAGCAATTTGCCGTCTTTGACCACGGCGATGGTCGCGCCGGCGATATCTGCCTGCTCCAATTGTTGCGGCATGAACCCGTCCATGAACGTGGCCAGATCCTGCGCCGTGAGTTCCGTGTGACTCGACTCCTGCTCCGTGGCCGGAGCCGTCGTCGCCGCTGCCGGCACCGGCTTTTTCGGCGTCGGAGGTTTCACTACCGGTCCTTGTGCCCAGACGGCCGGGCACATCAGCCAGAAACTGGTGAGCAGCGCGAGCGCTCGCTTGGACACGCCTGATGTTGCTCGATGCATGATTTGGTTTCTCCTGGCGCGACCATGGCGCACTGTGTGAGTCGCAAATGTAATTGGCCGGAACCTACACTACTGAGACCTGCGCGTTGCTGACTGGAAAAATTTCTTTGCGAACCGTTAATTGTTCGATTCTTCGCGGGCGCACCGCATAACCGAGTCCCGGCGCGGTCGGAATCGTAATGGTGCCGGCTTTCGTAACCTCCACTTCGGGCTCGATAATGTCCTCTTCCCAATATCTCTGGCTCGCTGATACATCACCCGGTAGCACAAATCCCGCCAGCGAAGACATCGCGATGTTGTGCGCACGCCCCACGCCCGTTTCCAGCATGCCCCCGCACCAGACGGGGATATTTCGCGTGCGGCTGATCTCTTCCACTCGCTTGGCCTCGCTGTGCCCGCCCACGCGCCCCAGTTTCACATTAATGATCCGGCAGGCTCCCATTTCAATTGCCGCCCGGGCGTGTTCGGAGTTGTGAATGGATTCATCCAGGCAAATGGCGGTCTTGATCTGCGGCTGCAACAGCGAGTGATCGTACATGTCGTCCCACGAAAGTGGCTGTTCCATCATCAGCAGCCCGTAGTCATCAAATTTCTTCAGGTGCTGCACTTGCTCCAAGCGGTATGCGGAATTGGCATCCACACTCAACAATATGCCCGGAAAACGTTTGCGCACTGCCGCCATATACTCCAGGTCTTTTTGCGGCTTTATCTTAATCTTGATGCGCTGATAACCGGAGCCGACTTCCCGCTCCGCCGCCGCCACTAGCCGCTCCGGTGAATCCTGAATGCCGATGGAAACGCCGCAGTTTATCTCTGTGCGCGTACCGCCCAGTAACTTCGCCAGGGAAACTTGCCGCCGCTGCGCCTCGATATCCCACAAGGCATTCTCCAGCGCGGCCTTGGCCATCCCGTGCCCGCGGATAACCCGCAAAATATCGGGAATGTCCGCAGGACCGTTGATTTTGGCCGCCGATACCAGCGGCACAATGAATTTTTCCAGAATCAGCCAGGACGTATCGGTTGTCTCTGAATTGTAGAACGGCCCTTCCCCGGCGGTAACTTCGCCCCACCCGGAAAGTCCATCCGCAATAACTTCGACAAGCACCACGCGGCGCCCCCACGTCTTGCCGAAGCTGGTCTCAAAGGGCGCCTTGAGTTTTACCTGAATCTGCCGAAGTACGATGCTCTCGATATTCATGAAGGTCGGTCTCTGCGCCCGTTTCTATATCTAGAACTCGATCCGCAGACCGACCTGGCCTTCTCGTCCTGGCAATCGCTGCGAAACCGTGCCGAGAGTATCCGCCTGGCTCTCCATATTTTGTATGGCCGCGGGGTTTCCATTGTTGAATAGGTTGAAAAACTCGAACATGGCTTGGACTCGGAACCTTTCGCGGACGACAAATGTTTTGGCCACCCGCAAGTCCATGTTCACAAAGGGCGGTGCTGTAAATGCGTTGCGGCCGGTCTTCAAATCGCGTCCGTTGAACTGTCCATTGCCATCCTGATCCACGGGCTGCGCGGCCGAATTGGTATACCGGAATCCACTTTGGGCCCGGAACAGGCTGCTGAATTGTATTTTCCACGGCAACTCAACGATGCCGTGAAGTTCGAACGTGTGGCGCAGAGCGAAGTCCGACGGTCCGCTATCCAGGTTTGCACCGTTGTAGAAAACTCCGGCTTTGGGAACATAACTACCGTTACACGCGAAGAAGGCCGCACTTGCGTTCGTTCCTCCCGGGCACGGCGCCGTGGGGTCACTGTTTCCGGGGTCAGTAACCACCGGCGGGACGCCTCGGAAGCTATCCGTGGCATAACAGTTTTGCGCCGATTCCGCGCTGACTCCCAATTGAGAGCAAATGGCGTTGTCGTTTTCGGATGCAAACGTATAGCTGCCACCGAGCAGGAAATGGTGGCTCATCCGTTTTTGAAAGGAGAAAATTCCGGCGTTGTACAGCCCGGAATACCACGGACCGAACCCGTTCACCGGCGTCAGTGCACCACCGCTCTCATCTATGCGCGCTTCGAACGGTAGGTTCGTCTCCCTCACTCCCAAAATGTTTTCGATTCCCTTGTGATAGAAATCCGCCGAAACCACTAAGTCGTTCGCAAGCTGGCGTTGTACTCCGAAAGTCAAACTGCGGGAATACGGCGTCGCGAAATGTGGATCAATGGTGACTGGAAAAGCTGCCGGTTGACTTACGAAGAATGACAAAGCCCCGAATGACTGAAAGCTAAAAAATCCGGGCGGCTCGTTGACGGCGGCGTCCGCCGCAGACAAAAACGCATCGGGCGTCAGGCCGGTCACGGCCTGTACGTTGTTCACATTCACAACCGAATTTGCCGGAATCGGCGCATGCCCTGGAGCCACGACTCCATTGAGATGGTCAACTCCGTACAGGGGACCAGGAGCGAAGGGGCAAGTTGCGCCCGCAGCAGCGATCTGCGCATCGGTCAACGACGGCGAAGTACACAGGCCAAACAAACCTGGCGCGATGGTCGGAACTCCGAAAAATAAGCGCGGGAAAGATAACGGCTGAGACTGCCGGATGTCCGCGCCGCCAAAGCCGGGTATGTCGCGAGCGATACCGAGCCGGAAATGGTCGTAGAATATGCCCCAACTGCCGCGGATTACCGTTTTGGGCGTTACCGACCAGGCAAACCCCAGGCGCGGAGAAACATTGTCTTTTTTGTTGAACGCCGAATCGTAGTCCCAGCGAACGCCCAGATTGATGGTCAGCTTGCTGGTAACTTTCCAATCGTCCTGAACAAACAGGCCGTTGTAATTATTGCGAAGATGGATTTCGCTATCCGGAGGTGTCGTGCCACCGGAATTAAAAAGCAGAAAAAATCCGGCATTCTCAGGACCAAACTGTTCGAAGTCTGCCTGGGTTGCGAATAACTGGTCCTGTTGCGCAGTGGCCTCAACGCCATCCACCTGAGTACGTTCGAAATCCCAGCCAAACTTCAGAGTGTGGCGTCCAAAAGTTTTTGCGACGTTGGCCCCGAAAGTTCCGTACTGTTGGTCCAGCGTAGAGTCAGTAAAGGTAGCGCCGAACTGCGGGGAGCCAAGATCTCCGAATAGTCCGCCGGTATCGAAACTACTAAACACGTTAAAAATAGTATTAGGCCCCGCATCCGGATGGGCGGGTCCGGTGCGCGTAGGCTCGCGGCGATACTGCCCGCGCAGACTGAGAATAAAAGGACTGCCGGAGTTTCCGAAAGTGTAGGTGTCGCCGGCCCCGATGAGCAGATTGCGGTCGCCCAGGTTGGTGCGCGTGGAAGGCAAACTCGTCGACAGCGACAACGGGTTCGTGCTGTTGATATGCAGGTTGGTGTAGTTGAATTCCTCCGTCAAATGATGGCGGCGAAATAACTGATCGAACTTGGCAAACGCTCGCGCTTCATTATCGGTAGTCGGCTGGTTAAACGTCTCTTCACGGTCCAGAATGAACTGCGGGGTGTTCGGAGGATTCGTAAAATTCAACTGGCGATTTTCGTGGATGTTTTCGCCCGATACGAACCAGAAGAAACGGTCCGCGACAATTGGTCCGCCCAAGGCCAGATCGTAGTCCCAACGCAACAGGTAAGGGGCGTCGGTGCCGCTGATATCCGAAGTATCGAAAGCGCTGTTGCGATGATACGCGGACGCCACGCCATGCACTTTGTTGCCGCCGGACTTCGTAATAACGTTGACCACCCCTCCGGAAGCGTGCCCGAATTCTGCCTTGTAACCTGTGGTCACCACCTGAAACTCAGAGATAGTGTCCTGATTAAATTGCGCCGCGGCCCCCCCCGTCAACTCGTTTTGATTGGGCAGTCCGTCGATCAGAAATCCCGTATTGTTGGCGCGTTCTCCGAGCACCGGCGTCGCGGTATCGCTGTTGGCATCCGCCTGGCGGTTAATGGCCACGCCGGGCACCAGTTGCAGCAGGTCCAGATAATTGCGGCCATTGATCGGCATGTCCACAATTTCTTGCGGCAGGATGGTTGCGCCCGATGAAGACGATGACGTATCCAGCAGCGGCAACTCCGCTGAAACGTTCACGGTCTCTTCAATGCTTCCCAACGCCAGCGCCACATTGAATGTCAGCGTGCGATTGAGCGTGACTTCCAGGGATTCGAATGAGCGGGTGGTAAATCCTTGATGAGAAACGTTCAGGGTATAAGTCCCTGCGGTGACCGCGGCGAACTGGTAGTTCCCTTCGTCATCGGAATTAACCGTTTGCGTCGCTTCAGTGGCATTGCTGGTAAGTCGCAGTACTGCGTGATTCACCGCTAACCCCTGCTTGTCTGTCACCGTGCCCTGGATCGTCGAAGTGGTTTGCGCACTGCTGTTCGGCGCGAAGACCAACCCACCCAGCACCCCCATCGTGGCCGCCAGAAACCATCCGCCTTTCCCGAGGGCGCACAGCCCAGCCCACCTTTCACATTTAACGGAAATGTTCATGAAGCCTCCCACCGCACTCGCGTCGCAACGTATGGTGCAAACTACTCACCAGGGTATTGTTGCGGGGTACTGTAGGACTGCTAATAGTGAGAGTCAAGCCTTTTGTGAAGCATATAGCGCCATCTCGCCGCAAACAACAAATGTTGCGAATGCGTTTTCTGTCTCTTAGGCTGCTGCGGCTTTAAGTATATTGACAGTCAGCCGTCCCGTGAGATAGTGATTGCCGCCATGAAGAGAAAAGCCAATGGGCAGCGCGCCGCGCATCGTAATCCCAACCTGGCAGAGACGTTCGCGCTGTTAACGCGCAAGCGCCAGGAGCTATTCAGACCAGTCCTAGAAAATCCGCGCGGCTACGTGCTGCTCAGCGTGCGCGAACTCGCCCGCAAACTTAAGGTCGACGCCGCCACTGCCTTGCGCATCATCTTGAAAATGGGTTTCGGAAGTTACCGCGAATTCCAGCACTATCTGCACGAACTGTCCGTGTCGCAGGCTACTTCCCTCGATATGATGCAGACCAGTAAAACCAAAGGCTCCAGCCTCTCCGCGCACATTCAGGAAGCCGTTGATAGCGACGTGCAAAGCCTGCAGAGATTTCGCAATGGGCTCGATAGCGAGCGCATCGCCTCCGTCGCCAAAAGATTGCACCAGGCTTCGCGGATTATTTTGCTGGGCGGCGACCTCGCCGCCAACCTCGTTGGCTATCTGCATTACCACCTGATCCTGCTGGGACTTCCGGCCGTCGCCGCCATCTCTTCCGGCGAGGCTGCCCACCTTACACGCTGCGCCGGCAAGAGCGACGTGGTCATCGCCCTGAGCTTCCGGCGCGGATTACGCCAAACTGTCGAGGGTTTGCGCCAGGCCCGCACCAACGGGGCCTACTGCATCGGCATAGCCGATACTCTCGTCTCGCCCATTGCGCGCTTCTCGCATGAATGTCTGACCGCTTCGGTGGAGACGCCCTCGTACGGCGCGTCTTACACTGCGCCGATGTGTCTGTTGAATGGATTAATCACCGCATGTGGGTACTTCAATCGCAGCAAGACTCTGGAGCTTTTGAAAAAAGCAGCCGACGAACAGCGCCACGGCTTCCGCTGGTATCGCGACTGACTAAGATTCCCCGCGCATCGCGTACGTAAACCGACGCGCGTTCTTACTGTTGTGCCTTCTCGTGTTTTGGCGAAACTAATGCACAGCTTCGGTTCCCCTCCAGCCCTGCCCGCGCAGCGGACGCCCGGCCATCACGCCCGTTACTTTGCCATGCTCGAACTCCAGTTGCCCATTTACGAAAACATAATGCACGCCCTCGGAAAGCTTGGTGGGTTCTTCGTAAGTTGCATGGTCGACGATGGTCGCCGGATCAAAAATAGTGATGTCCGCGTACATGCCGGTGCGCAGCAAGCCGCGATCCTTCAAGTGTTCGCGCTGCGCGGGCATGGAAGTTATTTTACGAACGGCTTCCTCCAGCGGCATTAATTTCTGGTCGCGCACGTAGTGCCCCAGAAAACGCGGCATGGAACCAAACGCTCGCGGATGGTTGTGCGGTTCGAACAGCGGCCCATCCAGCGCCTGTTCATTGGCGTCCAGTCCGATAGAACTCCACGGCTGTTTCAGTCCGAGCACCAGATCCTGCTCGTTAGCCATGAAGTACAATGCCCCGGTGCGCGCCTGGTCGGCGATGATGAAATCAAACAACGCGTTCAGTTCGGGCTTCCCTTCGCCCTTCGCCATCTCCGCCACGGTTTTGCCATCGTATTTCTTCAGCTCGGGATTTTCGACTCCGGCGATCATCACTCCGGCGCCTCCGCCGCAATCAAAAAGCAGGTTTTCCCATTCGGCATGGTCGGTGGCCAATTCTTTTTTTATGCGTTCGCGCACCGCAGGATCATGCAGGCGCTCCAATAATTTTTTGCTGCCGCCATCCGCCACCCACGGAGGCAGCGCGGACGCCAGCGCCGTACCACCGGCGATATAAGGATATTGGTCCACGCGAATATCCAGCCCCGCGTCGCGCGCCGCCTGGATTTTCGCCACTACCTGCGGCATGGTTCCCCACCGGGGCTTGCCGCTGATTTTCAAGTGAAAAATTTCCACGGGCACGCCCGCTTCGCGCCCGATGCGAATCGCTTCATCGATCGCCTGCATTTCCGACGCGCCCTCACTTCGCATGTGCGTCGCGTACAGCCCGCCAGACTTTGCCGCGACCTTCGCCAGCTCGATCAGTTCTTCAGTCTTGGCGTAATGTCCCGGCGGATAAATCAGCGCCGTGGACACTCCCAGCGCGCCGTCCTTCATGGCCTGCGTCAACGAGCGCTTTCATTTGCTCCAATTCTTCCGCGTTCGGTTTGCGGTCCACGTCGCCAAGCACAGCCTCGCGCACTTGTGCCGCGCCCACGTACGTTCCTATGTTCAGCGGCGTTCCTAGTTTCTGCAGCCGTTTGTAGTATTCGTCCAGGGTCTTCCAGTCCACCGTAACGTTGTAGTGGTCCATCGCGGGCTTCAGTTCCACCAATGTCTTTTCATTCTGCGGCGCAATCGAACCGCCTTCTCCGGTGATTTCCGTAGTGATGCCCTGCGAAAGCTTGCTCAACGAACGATTGTCGATCAGCAACGCTTGTTCCGACTGGCCCAGCATGTCGATAAATCCTGGGGACACTACCAACCCTTTCGCGTCGATCTCTTTGCCCGCATGGGCGCCCTCCAGTTTGCCGATTGCCGCGATGCGGTCTCCGCGAATCCCGATGTCTCCCCAGGCCCAGGGGCCGCCCGATCCATCGATTATCTTTCCGTTGCGGATGATCACATCGTATTCGCCGTCCGCGCGCGAGCCGCTGGACCCAGCGGCGGCGGAGACATCTTGCGCGCCGCGCGGCAAGTCATATGCGGCGGAGGCAATTTCTCCCAGCGCTTCCCCAACAATTTTCTGTGTGGCTTCGGGATCTTCCACGGGCACGCTCACCATGTTGGCGTACAGCGCCAAAATCAGGTGCTCCCCACTGGCGGTGTCCATGTAACCGGATAGTCCTTTTCCGGTGACCATCAGTTTTTTGTTCAGCGCGTCGTAGACACTGAAAGTTCCAGTTTTTGCGTGCACGTGCCCGGCCGCCGGCGACTTAACTTGAATTTTCACCAGCGTTCCGTCTTTCCCGAGAATCGGCAGCGCGTGATAGAAATCCTGAAAGTCTTTTTGCTTGGACATGCCCAGCAGGTAGCGCACCACGAAATCCGGAGTGTAAAATGCGTTTCCGCCAGCTCCATCGCTTTGCACCGCGCCAGTCAGGTCCAGCCCCAGCCGTTTCAGAAAGCCGTTCTCGAGATCGAATCCCGCCTGGTCGATATCCTTGTCGGCATGCCCCAACACTGCCCCGAGCACCGACGGCGTCATACTGGCGTGCAAATTTTGGCTGACCTTCAAGGTGACCTTGACTTCCTCTTTCAACGGCGGAGAAACATGCTCCGCCACCAGATTTTCCGGTTTATAGCTCACCGCCAGCGCTTTGAAGTCAGGAACATCCGTCACTGCAGGAATCGCGCAAGCCACTCCTTTCTCTTTTAATGCATCGACCAGCGACACTGTCGCGAAACGCTTCGGCTCTGGAACGCGATATGACACCATCGCCGCCGGCCCTGGCGGCAGGGTGCCTGTGATCGTAACCACGTGCGTGCCATCGGGATTCGTCTTGTCGGCCGAATAATCGTAAGTTGGCTGCGACCCGGCTTTTCCGGTAGTGGCCTGGTTCACAAAACTTACGTAACCGGTTTGCGGCGAACTCTTCACCGTCACTGGCGCGCCTTCGCTGGCGCCCGGTGTGGCGACCACATCGATCACATTGTCGTTCACCACGATGGGCGACAAGACCACCCCGGTCCCCAATTCCCGCTCGCCTTCGGGAAATAAGGAAGCGTCCACCAGCACGCGGCCGTTTATCTTTTTGATTTTGCTCGCGGCCACCTTCTGCGCCAGCTCACGAATGACCACCAGCGGATCGCCGGGCAAGCCCTTGCTGTCTGGTCCGCCGTAGGAATGGTCTTCATCTTCAAACACCAGCGTCCCGTCGCTCTGAATGCGATTCGAAAGGTTGGGATCGCCCGCAGCCACCAGGATCAGGTCGCCATTCAACGTCCCATCCTTGTCAACCGGGCCGGTGCGATAAATTCGGGTGTGAAACCGGTAATCCGCTCCAAGCAATTCCAGCGCGGTCCCTTCCGTAAACAATTTAGTGGTCGAGCCGGGCACAAACAGTTGCTGCGCGTTCAACTCATACACAACCTTCCCGCTATCCATCGAATAGAACTGGATGCCAAAACGCGAATGTGCGAATTCCGGCCGCTCCGTAATTCTGCTGATGCGCCGGGCCAGCGCCGCGTCAACTTGGCCAACTGCCGAGGCCGGCCAAAGCGCAATCACGGTAATGGCAGCGCCCAGAGCAGCCCAGGTGCCGAAAAACGTTTTTCTTTTCATCTTGGTATCCCCCAGGCCATTGCGGCGAGCATTCGAACGCAACGCTTGATGCAACGCGCCAATCCGATGCTCAGTCGGCGTTACTGTAGGAAGTTGCGCAACCACTGTCAAGCGCCATCACCGGCAGCAGTTCAGCCGCACTCATCGCAACGTTTGTTGCGATACATTCGCAACATAAATTGAGTGCCCGAACAGCACATTTATTATGGGAACTAACGCGAGGGCGCGAACGCTAAATTTATGGAGCGGGCGACGGGAATCGAACCCGTGTCCGAAGCTTGGGAAGCTTCTATACTGCCATTGTACGACGCCCGCTCACCGCAATGATTTATCAATTCTATACCACAGGACGACGGGCAGTACAGACTAGCGCGAGCGCGCGTGATTGAAATCTACTGCAGTATCCACGTCTCCGTGGCTCCGGTGAACCGCAGGGCATAGCGCGGGTACTGCGTCTGCGGAAGCTCCATACGCACCACCCGCGCTTTGCCGACGTATTCCTGCTCGGTGGTAAGCATGGAAACGTCCATAATAGACTCGAGCGGCAGCACTAAAGCGCACGCGCAAAAAAAGGCACTCTTGCTGACATTTTCCGTGGTCGTCGGAACGCTAAACGCGGAGCCGTCCGGCGCCGTTCCAGAAAGTTTCAGCGGTAGGCGCAGAGCCACGCGAACTTCGCCCCGGCGCTCTGTACGCCGGCCTGCCAATGCCTCAGCCAGGCGCGCACGCAATGCGTCGAAGTCTACCGGTTTTTCAAAATACGCCGTGGCGCCGAGATCGCGGCAGAAGTCTTTTGTCTTCGCCCCGCCTTCCCCGCTGATGATAAAAACGGGAATCAACTGCGTGGCGCTAAACGTTGTAAACGTCTTGCAAAGCTCGAAGCCGGAATAGCCAGGCATGCGCAGATCCAGAAGAATGGCTTCCGGTTTATGCTCGAGCGCCAGCGCCAGCGCCTCCTCCGGTTTTCCGGTGTCGAAAATCTCGTACAGGTCCAACAGGTTGATACGCACCAGCCGCCGGATGGCTTCGTCGTCGTCCACAATTAGTATTTTTGGCATTATTTCCCGTTACCGTAGCCAGAATGCCCGAGGTCGGACAGCTCCAGCATGCTCCCTGAATGAGGCTGCCCATCGAGCACTTCGCGCACTTTGTGGATCAGCGCCTCTTCGGTGAAGGGTTTATTGAGCAAGTGCGAATCCGCTCCCAGCACGCCGTGCCCGGCAATGAAAGAATCGGTGTAACCGGAAATGTATAAAACTTTCAGGCGAGGATAGCTGGCTACCAATCGTTCTCCCAGTACGCGCCCGTTTTGCCCGGGCATAATCACGTCGGTAACCAGCAATTGAATGCTGCCAGGATGTGCGGCAGCCACCTCCACGGCTTGCTCCGCGTTAGCGGCGCTGAGTACTTCAAATCCGCGTCCAGTCAACAACGCCACCGCCAGTTTTCGTAATGGCTCGGAATCTTCGACCAGCAGAATGGTTTCCGAGCCGCGTAAATTATCGCCCGCACCGGAATTCGGGGTTGATGCCACGGGCACCTGCACCACGCGCGGCAAAAAAATCTGGAACGACGCGCCTTTGCCCGGCTCGCTGTCTACCCACACGTATCCGCAACTCTGCTTTACAACGCCGTAAACGGTGGCGAGACCCAGGCCAGTTCCCTTTCCAATTTCTTTAGTGGTAAAGAATGGCTCGAAGATGTGCGCCAGGGTCTCCGCGTCCATCCCCGTGCCGGAATCGGTGACTGTGAGACATACATATCGCCCGGACTTCGCGCCAGGATGCAAGCGCGCATAAGCCTCGTCCAGCGCAATATTTTTTGTGTCGATACGCAGGACGCCGCCTTCCGGCATTGCATCGCGCGCGTTCACCGCCAAATTCAAAATCACCTGCTCGATTTGATTGCGGTCCGCCAGCACCGAATTTAGTCCTGGATCCATGGCGATAGTGACGGCAATATCTTCGCCGATCAGCCGCGGCAGCATTTTCTGCATATCTTCGACCAGATCGTTCAAATTCAGGACTGTGGGTGAAAGAATCTGCTGCCTGCTGAAAGCCAGCAGTTGCCGCGTCAGCGCCGCTGCGCGGTTCCCGGCTTTTTCTATTTCGGTAACGTGCTCCGTCAGCGGATTTGTCGGGCCCAGGGCGCGAATTAATACCTGGCTGTACCCGATAATTACCCCCAGCAAATTATTAAAATCGTGCGCAATTCCGCCGGACAGCCTGCCCACCGCTTCCATTTTTCCGGCCATGCGCAACTGTTTTTCCAGGATGCGTTTGTCGGTGATGTCCTCGACGAACATCTCGAAAAATATTTCGTTATCCTCTTCGCTGGTAAGCCGCCGCCCGTTGCACTTGACGGTGATTGGCGTGCCATCTTTCTGCTTCCATTCCGCTTCCACATCCTTGCATTCGTCGCCGCCGTGCAATCGTTCGATCAACTTGGTGAATTCCGTGGGGAATCTGAAAATTTCCAGTTGCAGATTTGCTTTCAACAGGTCCAGCGAAGTCTCATAACCAAGCATTTTTTGCAGCGCCGGGTTGACTCGCAGCAACCGTCCTTCCTCATTGGTGCGGTAAATTCCGTAAGGCGCGTCTTCCACCACCGTGCGGAACCCGGCATCCGCCAGTCGCAGGGCTTCCTGCGCGAACTTGCGTTCGGTGATGTCGCGATTCACAATCACCATTTTTTCCGCCACACCTCGGGAATTGGTGATGACGCTGGCGGTAGACTCCAGAGTTCGCCAACTGCCGCTCTTGTGGCGGATGCGATACTCCAGGGTTTGTCCCTCGCCGGTCGCCCGCGCGTGCGCTCCCGCCGCTTTTACGCGCTCAAGATCTTCGGGATGGATCTGCGCCAGCGAGGAGCTTTCTCTTAGCTCCGCCGGGGAGTAGCCGAGCACGGTCTGATAAGACATGCTGTTGTAGATTCGGCGGCCTTCCATATCCACCACCGCGATCATGTCCGAGGCGTTGTCGGTAATCAGCCGAAAGAGTTCTTCACGCTGAAACAGTTGGCGGCGAATTCTGTGCAGCTGTAATTGCTGGTAGATGGTGTAGATGTCAAAGAGCAGCACCACCGCAACCAGCCCGCGCACTGCAATGGGAAATGAAACCCAGGAAACATCGCTGGCATGCTCTGCAAGTTCCGGCACTATAAACGAAACCACCCCCACGGTGAGCAGCAGGCTGACCACGATGGCGGCCATCCACAGCCACCACTCGCGCCTTTCGGTGCGACGAAAACTTTTCCACGCTATATCGGAAGAAATGGCTGAGAAATTACTGTCGAAACCCGGTGATGAAGCGATGGTCTTCACGTGCGACTAGATGGGCAAGCCGAGGACCATATTGAGGCCTGTTAAGACGCTGAAAGGAAACGGGTCGCGGCAAAAGCGGAGGGACCACGTGTGCCATTTTGAAATCGAATTTAGGTTAGTTCCGTTATGAAACTAAACGGGCATGCGAGCGAACAGACAGAAGAGTCCATGCCTGCTTAGCTGTTCTTCGGGGAGTCTTTCCTCAACGTTCTCATGGTGATCGAATAGCGCAACTCTTTCATCGGCGAAATCCGGTGCTGCCATACCTCGCGCGCATCTCCCGTCAGCAGGTAGAGCGATCGCCTCGGGAGGTCCAGCTCCGCCGTCCGGCGCTGCTCTCCGCTCCCGGCCTGAAAGCGCATCGTGCAATCCGCGCCCAGTGAGATTCCTGCAACGATGCCAAAGGGTGGTGAATCGTGATGCCAGCCAATCCCCGCGCCGGGAACATACTCATTCACGAGTATCTGAGAAAACTCCTGCGTTGCGATCCCGGCGATTGCCGCGGCCCGCGCGCGCAGCGGTTCGAATTCAACCGGCAATTCGGGCGCGTCGCTTAACACCCGTTTGTCCAGCGCGTAGCGCAGCCCGAAATGCATCACCCGCCGCTTGGCTGCCACGCCATGCAATTTGAATTCATAGAACGGCAGCCGTCGGATCACCTGCAACAATTCCTGCTCTTCGTCCCGCGATAGAAATTCCGGCTCAAAAATCAGGCCTTCAGGAAGTACTTGGGTCTCAAACAATAACGATTGACGCATGAAAATTTGATGCCGCAGTTTTACAAGGGGTTTGGTCCCAAGAATCCTCTAGGCGAATGCCCCTACCAGCGTTTTTCCGACGGAAGCCACAATTTGATGTTAGCTTTAACCTTCGCAGAACGATGGCATGCAAGTTCTCAGATTTGACGTCTTAATCTTAAGGACCACATGAAACTGAATTCCACGCTAATCAAAGCCACCGCCGTGGGCGCTCTCGGTGGATTGCTTTTCGGATTCGACACCGCCGTGATTGCCGGCACCACTCATTCTCTGACGCTGACCTACGGCCTCAGTCCCAGGCAACTGGGCCTGACGGTAGCCATGGCGCTGATTGGTACCATCATCGGCGCGATGTCTGCCGGCATCCCCGGACAGCGCTGGGGCGGCCGTGAGACGTTGCGCGTTCTGGCGGTTTTCTACGTGCTCTCGGCGCTGGGTTGCGCGTTTGCGGCCAACTGGCCTATGTTGCTGATCGCCCGCTTCATCGGCGGCCTCGGCATCGGCGGCTCCTCCGTACTTGGTCCTGTATATATTGCTGAGCTCGCTCCCGCCCGCCTGCGCGGCCGCCTTGTCGGACTCTTCCAGATCAATATCGTCCTCGGCATTTTGCTGGCCTACTTTTCAAATTACGTGATCGGCGGCCTGGGGCTTGGCGCCCACGAATGGCGCTGGCAGTTCGGCGTCGCCGCCATCCCTGCGATTCTTTTCCTCGTAATGTTATTTGGAATTCCTCCGAGCTCCCGCTGGCTGGTCACCCAGAAACGCGTGGACGAAGCCCGCACCGTGCTGCAATCCATGGGCGCGGAAGACCCGGAAACCGAGCTGCGCGAAATCGTTGAATCCATCCACCTGGAGCGCGCGCAAACTTCCGAGCCCCTCTTCGTATGGAAATATCGCCTGCCGATTTTTCTGGCCATCACCATCGGCATGTTCAATCAGCTTTCCGGCATCAACGCCATTCTCTATTACCTGAATGACATTTTCGCCGCCGCCGGTTACAGCAAGGTCTCTGGCGATTTGCAGGCCGTAGCCATCGGCGCGATGAACCTGCTGGCCACGCTTTTTGGCATGACGCTGATCGACAAGCTCGGGCGCAAAACACTCCTCATCATCGGTTCGGTAGGCACTGCCTTGTGCCTGGCGGGCGTGGCGCGGATTTTCTACACGCAAAGCCACCAGAATTATTTGCTGTGGCTGCTGGTCAGCTACATCGCCTTTTTCGCAGTCTCTCAGGGCGCGGTCATCTGGGTGTATATCGGCGAGGTATTTCCGAATCGCGTGCGCGCCAAAGGCCAGGCCCTGGGTAGCTCCTCCCACTGGATCATGAACGCCATCATCGCCTACACCTTCCCGCAGGTCGCCAAATCATCCGGCGCGTATCCCTTCATCTTTTTTGCCGCCATGATGGTGGTGCAATTTTTCGTAGTTTTGTTTTTCTACCCGGAAACCAAAAACGTCAGCCTGGAGCAGATGCAGCGCCGCCTGGGCATTGATTAGTCAAACCGTTTCGCCGTAGCCTGTTGCACCTTCGACAGCACTCCTTGTGCGAATCGTTGACGCCTGCCCGCCCCTCCGTTAGCGTCGAAGGATACCTGGTGACCCTCATCGGCCGCGCATTTCCATGCCGGGACGCTGCCAGGGGCGGGAGAAGAAGTGGCTAATCCGATCATTACGCTGACCACCGACTACGGCAATAACGACCATCTGGTCGGCACGCTCAAAGGCGTGTTGCTGAAAATTAATCCTGAACTCACCATCGTGGATATCACCCACAACGTAAACGCGTTCGATTTGCTCGATGGCGCGCTGACCATCGGCGCCGCGTATTCCTATTTCCCTGCGCGCACCATTCATCTTGTGGTTGTGGATCCGGGCGTCGGCACCGAGCGCCGTCCGCTACTGGTGACCGCGCAAAATCAATATTTCGTGGCCCCTGACAACGGCGTGCTTTCGCTGATTTACGAGCGCGAGCAGGACAATCTGGTGGTCCGTCACGCCAACGCTGAACATTATTTTCTGCAACCCATCAGCAAAACTTTTCATGGCCGCGATATTTTTGCGCCGGTGGCCGCCTGGCTTTCCAAGGGCTGGCAAACCGCGGCTATGGGCGAGGAAATTCAGGATTTCCAGCGCTTCACTCTTCCCCGCGCTAAAGAAGCCAACGGTTCAGCGCAGGGCGTGGTACTGCGCATAGATAATTTTGGAAATGTGATGACCAATCTTCGCGCCGAAGATTTGCCCGAAGTCGCGCAAAACGGCGGCGCGGTAAATCTGAAAGTTGGCACACATACGATTGCTCGCTTGGTGGACACTTTCGCCAGCGGCGCAGCCGACGAACCGGTGGCTTACGTGGGTTCCAGCGGTTACCTTGAAATTGGCATCAATAAAGCCAACGCCGCCCGTAAGCTGGCCATCGGGCGCGGTGCCGCCGTCGTTCTCTCTAAGGCTTAGCCCTTCGCAGGCTAAATCTAAATCATCGGGAATTTTCCAGCGCCGCCATCTGCGATCGCGTGCGCGGATCCAGCCAATCTCTCCACGCGTCGCCCAACAAATTAAAAGCCAGCACCGCGGTCATCACCGCCAGCGCCGGAAAAACCACCATGTGCGGCGCGTCGAACAAATGGCTGCGCGCATCATTCAGCATCGAACCCCAGCTCGGCAGCGGCGCCAGCACTCCCAATCCCAGAAAACTTAGCGTGGACTCCGCCAGAATCGCTCCCGCCATGCCGATGGTGGCTTGAATCAGAATCGGCTGCAGAATATTTGGCAGCAAATGCCGCACCAGAATGCGCACGTGCGATGCGCCCAGTGAACGCGCCGCCAGCACGAATTCCAATTCCTTCGCTTTCAAGAACTTGCGCGCGTGCCAGTCGCGCATATCCAGCCCATCCGGTGATCACCAGCGCCAGAATCACTTTGCCGATGCCCGGGCCCGAGAAATGCCGCGAACGCAATCGCCAGCAGTATTCCTGGGAACGACAGAAACGCATTGATCAGCAGCAGATTTACAAAACGGTCGAACCAGCCGCCGGTATAGCCCGCCAGCATACCGATGATCAATCCCACCGAGCCGCATCCACACACCACGGAAATCGCCACCAGCAGCGAAACGCGCGCGCCGTAAATAACTCGCGACAAAATGTCGCGCCCCAGCTCATCGGTTCCCATCCAGTGCGCACGCGAAGGAGCGGAAAGCCGGATCGGCAAATTTTGCGCCGCTGGATCCGCAGGCACGATCCATGGCGCCAGCAAGGCCGCCAGCAGCAGAACTACCGCCGCGATAAATCCCGCGCGCGCCAGCCCGCTCTGACGCAAAAATTGCCGCAGCGGCGCGAAGCCGCTCAAGACAGCCGCACCCGCGGATCGATCACCGTATATAGAAGGTCGGTAAGCAAATTCACCACCACGTACGACACCGCAATCACCAGGATGCAACCCTGCAGCAGCGGATAATCGCGCGAGGAAATTGCCTGCACCGTCAGCCGCCCGATCCCCGGCCACGAAAAAATCGTCTCGGTGACAATTGTGCCGGCCAGCAAGGTTCCGAACTGCAATCCGAGAATGGTAATGATGGGAATCAGCGCATTGCGAAACGCGTGACTGAAACAACACTGCTCCAGTGCTCAAGCCCTTGGCCCGCGCCGTTCGCACGTAATCGCTCGACAACTCTTCCAGCATCGAGCCGCGCACCATGCGCGTCAGAATCGCCGCCAGCGCCGCGCCGAGCGTCGCCGCCGGCAAAATGTAATACAGCGGTCCGCCGCGCCCGGACACCGGCAGCAATCCCAGCTCGATCGAAAAAAGCAAAATCAGCAGCGGCCCGAGCGCAAAATTCGGAATGGCCAGTCCGAACAAAGTGAACACTCCAACCGCGCGATCCGCGCCGCTTCCCCGCCGGTGCGCCGCAAAAACTCCCGCCGGAATCGCAATGGCCGCGCAAACCACCAGCGCCAGAAACGCCAGCTGCAGCGTAGCCGGGTAGCGCTCAAAAATAATCCGCCGCACCGGCGCTTGAAATTTCAGCGAGTGCCCCAGGTCTCCGTGCGCCAATTGCCACAGATAGTGCCCATATTGTTTTGGAAGAGATTCATCCAGCCCCAGTGAATGCCGCAACTGCGCCAACTCCCCGGGCGCAGCGCCTTCGCCTAGCATTTGCTCCACTGGATCGCCCGGCACGATATGAATCATCAGGAAAACCAGCGTGAGCACCAGCCACAAAGCCGGCAAGGTCATCAGAAAGCGTTGAAAGAAATAGCGCAGCATCTAGGTTTTGGGTCGCGCACGCGCCACACTCAGGCGCATCGGTGAAAATCATCAAATCGGCGCGGGCCTTTTCATGCGGCAATTTCAATTTTCCTTCACCGGATTGGCAGCCATAGCCGACGCATCCGCCGCTCTTGCCTCATCCGAAGCCGGCCTGATGCGCTGAATCTTCACCCGCGCCACCCGCCGCCCATCCATCTCCACCACCGTGAAGCGCCATGTGCCATATTCGAAACTTTCGCCGCCCTTGGGGATAAACCCCAGCTGATCCAGAACGAATCCGCCCACCGTGGCGTATGCCGGATCTTCCGGCAGCGTAATGTTGTATTGGGTATCCAGATCGCGCACATTCAGTGCCGCATCGAACACCACCGCGCCATCCGCCAGCGTGAGCGGCTGTTCCACCACGTCAAACTCATCGTGAATCTCGCCAACCACCTGCTCGAGAATATCTTCGAGCGTCACTAGCCCTAGGATGCTGCCGAATTCGTCCACCACCATAGCCATGCCTACGTGCCGTGCACGCAATTCCGGCAGCAGCTCGCTCGCCGGCTTCGTTTCCGGCACGATCAGCACTTCGCGCAACACTCGCCGCAGATCGAAAACTGGCGGCGGCAAGTTTTCCGCCGTGCGCCGCTCGCGATCCAGCAGCACCCACAACATATCCTTGATGTGTACGAATCCGAGAATGTGATCTTCCGACCCGCGATACACCGGGATTCTCGAACGCTGCGTGGTTGCGAACGCTCGCATCACCTCATCCAGCGAAGACTCCACCGGCAGCGTGTGCATGTCTGGCCGCGGCACCATGATTTCCCGCACCTGCACCTGCGTCAGTTCAATTGCACTGACAATAAATTTTTCCTCGCCGGGCGCCAGCAATCCACGTTCCCGCGCCTGTTGAATCTGGATCTGCAGTTCTTCCGTGGAATGCGCCACGTTGTGGCTCTGCTGCGCCGAAACGCCCAGCGCTCTGATTATGGCGTTGGAGATTTTTTCCAGTAAATAAATCGCCCAGCGAAATGTTTTCAGAAATCCGTGGAACGGCAGCGCGATCAGCAGCGCCACCCGTTCAGCGCGAGCCAGGCTCAGCGTCTTGGGCACCAGTTCGCCAATCACCACGTGCAACCCGCTCAACAGCGCAAACGCCGCAGTCAACGCCAACCCATGCGCAATCAGGGTCGCATTTCGCCCCGGCATGACCGGCAGGATATGTTCAAAAAACCTGGCCATGCTCGCTTCGCCCAGCGCGCCGATCGCCAGGCTGGATAGCGTAATACCTAATTGCACGCCCGAAACTACCTGGCGCAAATCGCCGAGCAGAATTTCCACCACGCGAGCGCGCAAATTTCCCTTGGCCACCAACTGCTTCACGCGCGACATCCGCACCGCCACCAGCGAAAACTCCGCCGCGGCGAAGAAACCGTTCAGCAGGATGAGCGCCAGGACTCCCAGCACGCGCACTGCAAACATGGACTCAGAGTCCCCTGCCGCATTGTAGCAGTACACAATTACCATGCGCCCAAACGTTGTCAGGAGATAAGCTGTCTTCTACACTCCATGAGAAGCAAAATGTTGAAGGGAAAAATTGCGTAAGGCCATCCGCGTAATCCTCACATCGGTGGTAATTATTCTGATGGCTGCCGGCGGCGCGGTGTGGTGGTTTGTCTATCGCCCCTTGCCACAAACCGATGGCGCAGTAGCCGTCGCTGGTTTGCACGCTGAAGTCGGCGTTGACCGCGATAGCTGGGGCGTCCCGCACTTGCGTGCATCGTCACTCGAAGACCTCATCGAGGCCCAGGGCTATGTGATGGCCCAGGACCGCCTGTGGCAAATGGATTTGCTCCGCCGCGCCGGCCGCGGCCAGTTGTCGGAAATCCTTGGCGATGGCGCACTGGCCGTTGATAAAGACTTCCGCGTGCTCAACTTTAGCCGTGCCGCCGAGCGCGACGCCGCGGCCCTCACCGGCGAGCCGCGCACGGCCATCGAAGCCTACGCACGGGGCGTCAACAAATTCATCGAGCAGCACCAGCGCCACCTCCCCATCGAGTTTTCCCTCTTAGGCTACAAACCGCAGCCCTGGCTTCCTTCTGACTGCTTCGTCATCTCCGCGTACATGTATCAGACGCTCACCGATACCTGGGAAGATGAAATCAATCGCGCCAAAGTAACCGAACGCGTAGGCGCCGAGCGCGCCAGGGATCTTTTTTCCGCCGAAGCCGCTATGGACCACTTCGTGGTCGGTGACCCTCATGAGAAAAAAGACGGTTCGCAAAGAGCCCGCCGCCGTGAAGACGACGATGACCATGATGATGACGAAATGGATCCTGAAGACGTCATGAAGGCTGAAAATTTTAATCCTGATTCCAATCTTGACGCCTGGCCTGATATCGCGGCGCCTGGCATCCCTCCCGGTATCAACTCCATGCTCTGGCCCGCCGCACAAAGTTTCCTCACTGGCGCGAGTCGCGAAATCCGTCGCGGACTCGGCAGCAACAACTGGGTCGTCAGCGGCGCTCATACCGCCACCGGCAAGCCCCTGCTCGCCAACGATACTCACCTGGAATTGAGTGTCCCGTCCATCTGGTACGAAATGCATCTCACGGCGCCGGGTTATAACGCCAAAGGATTCACGCTTCCCGGCGCGCCGCTCATCGTAATCGGCCACAACGACGAAATCGCCTGGGGCTTCACCAATAACGGCGCGGACGTGCAAGATCTGTATATCGAAACTTTCAATCCGGAAGCCCCCGATGAATATCGTGTCAACGGCGCATGGAAAAAAGCGCAGATCTTCGACGAAGTCATTCACGTAAAAAATAAACCCGACGAACATCTGCAGCTTGTCGTCACCCGCCACGGACCAATTGTCCGCCGCGATGGCGACAAAGCCTATGCGCTGCGCTGGACCGCCACCGAGCCCGGCGGCCTCGCCAACACTTACAACTGGCTCGGCAAAGCCCACAACTGGGACGAGTTTCGCAACATCATGAAAACTGTGTGGGGACCGGCGCAGAATACCGTGTACGCCGACACCTCCGGAAATATTGGCTACCTGATGGCCGCGCGCGTCCCCATACGCAAAAAAGGCCACGGAGAAATCCCCGTGCCCGGTGACACCGACGATTACGAATGGACCGGATACATTCCCTTCGATCAGTTGCCGCAGGCACGCAATCCTGAGAGCGGACTCATCGTCACCGCCAACGCTCGCGTCGCCGGACCTGATTACAAACCGTACCTCACCGATCGTTGGGAAGAACCCTATCGCACCGCTCGCATCGTCGACCTGATGCAGAACAAACGCGATCTGCGCCCCGAAGACATGCTCACATTTCAGAACGACACCTACAATTTTCCCTACGTCTTCCTCGCGGAACAATTTTCCACCGCCTCAAAAACCGTCCAGCCAAAAGACGCTCGCGCCAAAAGCCTCATCCAGAATCTAAAGGATTGGAACGGCATGGCCACTGCGGATTCTACGGACGTCTCTTTCCTTTACGCGGCGCGTCGCTCGCTGTTGGAATTAATCCTCGAGCCTTATCTCGGCAAGGACACCAGTCTCTACGAATGGCGAACCATGGCATTTCTGCAAAAAATCTTGACCGAGCGCCCCCCTAATTGGCTCCCGCCAGCCTATAAGAAGTACGAAGATTTGCTCGCCGCCGCCGCAGATCGTGCCGTGGCCACACTTGCTGACCAAACCAAAAGTCAGCGCGTGGAAAGCTGGGCTTGGAAGAATTTCAATTCTCTGCACATGCGCCATCCCATCGGCGACTCCGGCCTGCTCAAATTTATTTTCAGCATCCCGGACACCCAGCAGCCCGGCACCGGCTACAGCATCCGCGCCGCCACCCCGCGCCACGGCCCTTCCGAGCGTTTCGTGGCCAACCCCGCCAACTGGGATGATTCCATCATGCTCATTCCCACCGGCGAATCCGGCCAACTGGGCAGCTCGCACTACAAGGATCAATTTTCTTTTTGGTTCGACGGCAAATCCATCCTGTCGCCCTTCAGTGAAAACGCCGAAACCGCCTCGCGCAAACACACCCTCGTCCTGAAGCCCGCCAATTGATGGCCATCAGACAAACCGATTGTTTCCCTTCTCGCGCTTGCCCTAAAATGCAGTCGGTTGAAACAGATCCGAATGCCGGGCTTTTCCCGCATGCAGGATCGGCGCCCATCTCAGGTTTTTGGACATAGGGTTCGTAACGTAGAAACACTCAGTTGTATTAAAACGCCACCGCGATCCGTGTACTGCCCGGCTCTCCTATTGGTGGCTCGCAGCAGAACAGCCTTTGCGGCGAACTCAACATTCGCGATAATCTAATCTCCGCCACAACGGAAAGACAGGCCGACGCGTGAACCTACCTGCAACGAAAAAACCCGAACCCGCAAAAAAACCGGACTTCGAGCGCTCTCTCGCACGTCTGGAAGAAGTCGTCCGCCGGCTCGAAAGCCCGCAGCTCTCCCTCGATGACGCCATGAAACTTTTCGAAGAAGGCGTCGAACTTTCCCGCGAGTGCCAGAAGCAACTGGAAGAAGCCGAAGGCCGCGTCGAAATCCTGCTCAAGAAGGCTGACGGCAAGCTGGCCGCTGAACCGTTCGAACCGGAAACCGAGAACGAAGCTTGAAATTCCACCAGGTTGCGAACTTCGCAGCAGCAATCCACGCATGAAGCTCCCCGATTTTTTTGAAGAAGATCGCTCTGCGGTTGAAGCAGCTCTCGAACGATTGCTCCCGCCGGCAAGCGCCCAGCCGGTTACCATTCACACTGCCATGCGTTACAGCGTTTTCGCCGGAGGCAAACGCGTCCGTCCAATTCTTTGCCTCGAAGCCGCGCGAATTTTTGCTGCCGATATCACTCCCGCGATCCACGCCGCCTGCGCCATCGAATTTATCCACACCTACTCGCTGATCCACGATGACTTGCCTGCGCTGGATAACGACGACCTTCGCCGCGGCAAGCCCACCTGTCACAAGCAGTTTGGAGAAGCCACCGCAATTCTCGCTGGTGACGGCCTGCTCACCCTCGCGTTCCAGATTATCGGGCAAAGCCCCACCACCGCCGAGCGCACCATCGCCATCCTGGAAGAAGTCAGCACTGCCGCTGGCACTGTGAACGGCATGGTAGGTGGCCAGGTCGCCGATCTCGAAAACGCAGGCAAGGACATCGCTCCCGAAGCGCTCGAATACATTCATCGCTCCAAGACTGCCGCGCTCATTCGCGCTTCCGTCACTACCGGCGCGATCAGTGCGGGCGCGGGAATCACTGACGTCGCGCGCCTCCGGCGCTTCGGTGAAACCGTCGGCTGGGCCTTTCAGGTCACTGATGACATTCTCGACGTGGAAGAATCTTCCGCGGCCCTCGGCAAAACCGCAGGAAAAGATATCGCCCAGCAGAAAGCTACCTACCCCGCTGTCTACGGCCTTACAAAATCCCACGAGATTGCCGCCAAGCTCGCCAGCGACGCGATAACCGAACTCGCCGCGTACGGCGAAAAAGCTGCGCAACTGCGCGCCCTTGCTGAATTCCTTGTTTATCGCCGCGCCTGAAAAACACGCTCGATGAGAGGCAAGCAACCCCGTTGGCGTCTCGACAACCTGTTGGTCACTCGCGGTCTGGCCGCGTCTCCCCAGAAAGCCCAGGCCATGATCCTTGCTGGCGAAGTTTTCGTGGATGGCGAGCGGATCAACCAGGCAGGCACAGCGGTTGCCGAAGATGCCACGCTGGAAGTTAATAGCCGCGAACAAAAATACGCCAGCCGCGGCGGGTTCAAACTCGAAGGCGCCCTCCGCGATTTCCAGATCGATCCCGCCGGAAAAATCTGCCTCGACATCGGCTCTTCCACCGGCGGCTTCACCGACTGCCTCCTGCAGCACGGCGCCGGCAAAGTCTATTCCGTAGACGTCACCGTGGACCAGATCGCCTGGAAACTCCGCCAGGATTCGCGCGTCATTCGCCTCGATCGCAACGCCCGAGACCTAACGAGGCACGATGTCCCGGAGCCTGTTGATCTCATCGTCGTGGACGTCTCATTTATTTCCGCGGGTAAGGTTTTAGCTCCAGCAACGTCGCTGGCCAAACCGGGCGCCGACTTTCTCATCCTGGTAAAACCTCAATTCGAACTGGGCCGCGAAGAAATTGAACCCGGCGGCATTGTCTCCGACCGAGCACTCCACGAAAAAGCCATCTCCATCGTTCGCCAGGCTGCCACATCGGCGAATTTGCTCACTCTCGCCGTCCAGCCCAGCCACTTAACCGGCGCCCAAGGCAATCAGGAATATTTTCTGCACGCGCGCCAAAAGCCGCTGGAGTAGAATCGCATTCACACATGTCACCGGCCCAATCCTTCAAAAATATCGGGATCATGTCCCGCCCCCGGCGCTCTAATCTTTCCGCCGTAGTTCCCGGCTTGCTCGATTGGCTGGTCTCCCGCGGCATGCACGTTACCTACGACCACGAAACCGCCGGTTCCTTGCCGGAGTCATCCAAAGGCCGCAGCCGCGAACAGGTAGCCTCCGCGTCGGAATTATTGCTCGTCCTCGGCGGCGACGGCACCCTGCTGGCTGCCGCGCGTGTGGCGGCCCCGCGCGGAATCCCCATTCTGCCCATCAACATGGGCAGCCTTGGATTTCTAACCAGTTTCATGCTCGAGGAACTTTATCCCGCACTTGAAGAAATTCTCGCCGGGCGCCTCACCATCAGCGAGCGCGTCATGCTCCACGTCGAGCTGCATCGCGCTGGAAAAAACATAGACAAGCAGAGCGTCCTCAACGAAGTGGTTATCAACAAAGGCGCTCTCGCGCGCATGATTGAAGTCGAACTCATCATCGATAGCGATTTTGTCTGCCGCTATCGCGCCGACGGCCTCATCGTGGCCTCGCCAACTGGCTCTACCGCGTACTCCCTCTCCGCCGGCGGCCCCATCGTCCATCCCTCAGTCGAAGCTTTCATCATTACGCCGATCTGTCCGCACACTCTCAGCGATCGTCCGGTCGTCGTTCGCGACACGTCCGTCATTGAAATGAAATTGTCGGCCGGCACCGAATCCGTTTTTCTAACCCTCGACGGTCAGAAAGGCATTCCACTCCAGCCGACCGATCGCGTGCGAATTTCGCGCGCCGAAAAATTGCTGAAGCTGATTCCTACGCCCAACAAATCCTATTTTGAGATTCTTCGCAACAAGTTGAAGTGGGGAGAAGCCTGAAGTTTAATACCAACTGCATTGAAATATTTTGTCGACGCGCAGCGCTTCACGCCAGCACGTCACCGCTCAACAGATCTTCGTTCGTTTCCCGGCGGCGGATCAATTTTCGCTTCTTGCCACTTACCAGGATCTCCGGCGCTCGGCAGCGCCCATTGTAATTCGAAGCCAGCGACATTCCATACGCCCCAGTTGCCCAGATCGCCAGCACCTCGCCAGGCTCCACGCCCCCCAGCGGCCAATCGCGCAGGAAGCAGTCGCCCGTTTCGCAAACTGGGCCGACCACGTCCACTCGCCCGGCGGGAGACCCTGTCGCAGATTTTTTCCGAGCCGTGCGCGTAATCGGATGAATCGCGCCATAAAGCGAAGGCCGCATCAGATCATTCATTCCCGCATCCACCACCACGAAATCCTTTTTGCGATTGTGCTTGGTGTACAGCACCCTCGTCAGCAAAATCCCGGCCGGCGCAATGATCGTTCGCCCCGGCTCCAACAACAAGTGCAGCCCTAGCGGTTTCACCGCACGGGCGATCATCTGCGCATACTCAGATCGCGTCGGCACTTTCTCATTGGTGTAGCGAATTCCCAGTCCCCCGCCAAAATCCAGATACCGCAACGCAATTCCTGCGCTCTGCAGTTCCCGGACGAAGCTAATCAATCGCTTCAGCGCCTCTTTGAACGGCTGCGCCTTGACGATTTGTGATCCGATGTGCGCGCTGATGCCCCGCCAGCTAATGGACTTCGAATTTCGATGCGCCTGGTAAAGCCTGCGCGCTTCCGCCCACTCCAATCCGAATTTGTGCTCATGGCGTCCTGTCGCGATGTGCGGATGCCCTCCCGCCAGCACATCGGGATTCACGCGAATGGAAACCGCCGGCTGCGAACCGCCGCGCGCCACGTGACGGCTAGCTTCCTCATGCAACACTTCAAGTTCCGCCGCAGATTCCACGTTGAACAGCAAAATCCCCGTGGGACCAGTTTTTTTTCCACCACCATACTGCAATGCCGCCCGCATCTCTTCCCGGGTCTTGCCCACGCCCGAAAAAACGATGCGGTCTCCGCGTACGCCAACGCGCCCCAGATGTTCCAGCTCGCCACCGGAGACGATGTCGAACCCGCTGCCCATCCCCGCCAAATATCTCAGTATGGAAAGATTTCCGTTGGCCTTCATCGCGAAGCACAACGTGTGCGGCACGCCGCGCAGTCCGCCGTCCAGTTCTTTAAACGCTTCGGCGATCGCCGCCTGGCTGTAGAGGTACGCCGGCGTGCCGAAATCCCTTGCCACTTCGTGAACCGGCACACCCTCGCAATAAATCTCCCGCGAGTGTCTGGCCCTTTTCCATTTGAAATGAGGCGTAAACGTCGTGGGGTCTACATATCGCAACCGGCCGGTGGGGGCTCGGTTGTTCATCGAACTTTGGCGATCACCAGCGTGCGGTCATCCGACAACGGGGCATTCTGGGTGAACCAGTCCACTTCCTTCAAAATCAAGTCCGCGAGTTCGGCCGCCTGCAACTCATGATGCGTTTCAATCAGCTTGCGCAGTTTCTCCGTGCCGAAGAATTGCCCCTCAGCGTTCGCTGTTTCCGCGATTCCGTCCGAATGGAATACTAGAACATTTCCAGGCTCCAGGACGCCGTTCCATTCGTCGTAGGTCACTTCCTCAAAAATTCCCAGCGGGAACCCGGTCAGCTCGATTTTTTCGCAGCGCCCATCCTTATACAGAAGCGGTTGCGACTGCCCGGCGTTCGCCACGCGCAATTTTCGCTTTCCTTTTTGCCACGTCGCGAAACACGCCGTCATGAAGCGCCCTTCAATCCGCCGCTCTCCCACAATCTGGTTCATCTGCCGCAGAATATCCGCCGGCTGCAGCTTTTGCGGCGCCAGGCTCCGCATAATCCCGATCGCCACCGCGCCATAAAGCGCCGCCGCCGTCCCTTTGCCGCTTACATCGCCCAGCGCAATACCCAGTTGCTGCGGCCCATAGCGCAAAAATTCATACAGGTCCCCGCAAACTTCACGCGCGGACAAATATCGCGCCGCCATATCCAATCCGTAGTCTTCACTCGGCACCGGTTGGAGCAGTGCGCCCTGAATGCGCTTCGCGGCCTGCAGGTCACGCTCCAGCCGCGCTTCATCGCGCGCCAATTTTTCGTATAGCCGCGCATTTTCAAGCGACACCGCCAGGTTAGCTGCCAGAATAGACAGCGTCTGCACGTGATCCTCGGTAAAATAATTCAGCTGCGGGCTTTCCAGGTCCAACACCCCGATGACCTGCCCCTTGTGAATCATCGGAATGGCCAACTCCGAGCGCGTCTCGGGATTCACCATCAGGTAACGCGGGTCGGCCGAAACATCCGGCACTCGCACCGGGGCTTTCAGAATCGCCGCCGCGCCTACAATTCCTTCACTGACCGCCACCCGCAATTTGCCCTGCACGTGTTGTCCGTGTTTCACGTCAATGCGGTGACGAAAAACTTTTTGCTTCTCGTCATACAGCATCAAGCTCAAAATCTGATAATCGATCACCCGCTTGATCTGTTCCGCGGCCCGCCGCAGCAATTCTTCCACGTCCAGAATCGAGCTGGTCTCGCGGCCCACTTCGTTCAGCAGCAGCAGCGTCTCCGCTTGCGTGCGTTCCTTCTGGTACAGTCGCGCGTTTTCAATCGCTACCGCCAGCCGGCTGGCCAGCAGCGTCAAAATATTTTGTTGGTCGGGTGTGAAGTAATCCAGGTGCCGGCTCTGAATATCCAGCACGCCAATGCATTTGCCCTGCAGCATCAGCGGCACAGCCAGCTCAGAATGCACGTTTTCAATCGCGCTGATGTAGCGCTCATCTTTGGAAGTGTCGTTCACCAGCACTGGGTGTCCACTGGCCGCCGCAGTCCCGGTAATTCCGCTGCCGAGCGGTACGCGGACATTTTCCGCGAGGTCCCGCGGGTATCCGATGGAAAATCGGTGCTTCATGTAGGCGCCTTCGCCTTCCAGCATCAGCACGCCAAATATTTCGTAATCAATGTGTCGCTTGATTAGCGCCGCCGTGCGCGCCAGAACTTCGTCGAGGTCTAACGACGCGTTCACACCTTCACCAATCTCGGTGAGGGTCGCCAGCACCTCCGCTGGTAGCGGGGCGTCCACAGTTGCTTGCGCGCTTTCTATTCTTGCTGGTCCGGGATTCATTGCTTGTCACTATTATAGCAGGCGGGAACGCACCTTCGGGATGGCGAGCATTAACAACAACTTACCGGTAGCGATTATTTTGGCCGAATCAAAAACTCAAGCGCCAAATTTTTCGCTCGATTCGCGCACAATGTTGACGCCATTGCTGGTGCCAATTCTGCTCGCGCCCGCTTCCACCATTTTCACCAGATCGTCCAGCGTGCGCACCCCTCCAGACGCCTTAACTCCCATTCCCGGTCCCACAACTCCCCGCATCAATGCCACGTCGGCAGCCGTAGCGCCCGCCGACCCAAACCCCGTCGAAGTTTTTACGAAGTCGGCCTCCGCATCGCGCGCGATCCTGCATCCTCGCACTTTTTCGTCTTCGCTCAGCAGCGACGTCTCAATGATCACTTTCAGAATTGCCTGCCGCTCGTGCGCAACAGCCGCCAGACTCTCGATCTCCGCGCGCACCGCCGAATCATCGCCCGCCTTCAGCGTCCCTACGCTGATCACCATGTCAATTTCCTGCGCGCCCAACTCCAACGCTTCGCGTGTTTCCGCCAATTTCACCGCCGGTAAATTGGCGCCCAGCGGAAATCCCGCCACCACACACGTCTTCACCGCTGAATTCTTCAGCGCCGCCGCCACCTGCGCCACGAATACGGAATTGACGCACACCGATGCAAATTGATATTCCAGCGCTTCTTTACACAGCCGCTCGACATCGCTTCGCGTCGCTTCCGGTTTCAGCAGCGTGTGATCGATGAGCGCCGCCACCGCCTCCGAACTGCTCGGTGCATTCATCTCGCCCGGCCTTTTACGCGTCTCGCCTTGCGCACCTTAGCCGGTTTCCCAATGGTCAAAACTCCCACATCCAGCAGATTCCGGTAGCGTTCCGCGTAATCCAACCCGTAGCCCACCACAAACTCGTTCGGGATTCTGAAGCCGATGTAATCCGCCTGTACCGCGGTAATTCGCCGGTCCGGCTTATCCAGCAGCACCGCTACTCGCAAATGTTTCGGCTTGCGCTGCTGAAAAATACTCAGCAGGTAGTGCATGGTCATCCCCGTATCCAGAATATCTTCCACCACGATTACGGTTTTACCTTCAATGCTGGAGTCCAGATCCCTCGTCAACCGCACCTGTCCCGAAGAATGAGTCTCATCGCCATAGCTCGAGACTGCGATAAAATCAAACGACACTTCTCCGGGGATTTGCCGCGCCAGGTCGGCCAGAAAAAATACCGCGCCTTTCAACACTCCGACCAGGTGTAGCGGTTCTCCCTGGAAATCCTTGCGGATTTTGCGCGCCAATTCGCCGATACGTTTCTTGATACGCGCGCGTGGTATAAGCACACGAACAGTTTCGTTGGCGTGTGCGCCCTGCAGCGGCGCTGGATTGTCTCTCGGCGTCGGGGCTGTTGTGGTCATCGATTCGAACCGAACCGAGACTCTAACGCACGGCTGCTTCGTTGAGCAAGCCGCCGCCTTTCGGAATACGAGGATCTTGAGCTCGCCAATTCGCGCCGGTGAGATCATGTTTCGCACGCGAGGTAAACCGCAATTGCAACCTGAACCCTGGCTGAGAAATACGCACACCGAAATAAACGCCGTGCCCCGCGCGATCATTCACGCGCTGGAACTGGCTCAAGAAGATATAACCAGATGGTGTGGCGAACTCACCGAAGAACAATTGCACGCAACTCCCGCCGGCTTACCCGCCATCGCTTTCCAGTTTCGGCACATCGCCGGCAGTTTGGACCGCTTGCTCACCTACGCCGAAGGCTCCCGACTATCCGCCACGCAACTCGCAATGCTGAAAGCCGAACGTTCTGCGAATGTCCCTCGTTCCCGGCTCTTCGCAGAATTATCTTCCGCCCTGGCTCACAGCATCGCCCGCGTCAAAAATCTCGGCGCGAACGCCACCCTCCTGGAACAACCACGCATCGTGGGCAGGAACAATCTCCCCAGCACCGTAGGTGGCCTTCTCGTGCACGTCGCCGACCACACGCAACGTCATGTCGGCCAGGCCATTACCACTGCTAAGATTGTTTACGCGTCGCGCTTATGAAAAATCTTCGCTCAGTTGTCGCTTGTCACCTTTCCGGCTCGGGCTTCATCGGATGACTGGATGACCGACCCCACCCCGCCGCCGCCGGATCGCGAATCAATAGTCCCCGCAAAAAATCGCGCCATCTATCTGCTCGTTTTTCTGGTCGCCGCCGCCATCTATCTCGGCTGCGTAATTTCTCCCCCTTCCCTTATGGACGACGTGGACGCCGTGCAGGCTCAGATCGGCCGCAACATGCTTACCAGCGGCGACTGGGTCACCGCGCGACTCGACGGCATCGCTTATCTCGAAAAAGCGCCCATGCATTACTGGTTTATAGCCGCCGCCTACAGAGTTTTCGGCGTTAGCGACTGGGCCGCGCGAATTCCCTTCGCCCTCACCGTCGTGGCGCTCGCACTTCTAACCACCGCATTTGGACTCTGGGCCTTCGACGACAAAAAGTCCGGCCTCTGCGCCGGACTGTGCATGGCCACCTGTGTAGGGCTCTTTCTTTTCACCCGCATCCTCATCGCTGACGCCATGCTCACCTTCACGACCGCTCTCGCGATGTGGGCTTTTCTCCGCGCGCTCGACGAAAAAGAATCCCATCCCGCCACCTGGGCAGCCATCATGGCGGTCAGTCTTGCCATCGGCTTGCTGCTGAAAAGCCTGGTGGGCATCGTTTTTCCGGTGGCCACCGCGATCCTCTATCTGGCCGTCACCCGCCAGTTATTTTTGCGTCGCACTTGGCAACGCCTTCACCCGCTCAGCGGTACTCTTCTTCTGCTCGCCATCGCCGCGCCCTGGCACGTCCTCGCCACCCTGCGAAATCCCCCGTACTTCAATTTCTCGCTTCACAGCGGGCCCGGCGAATATCACGGCTTCCTGTGGTTCTTTTTCATGAACGAACAGGTTCTGCGTTTTCTAAATCGCCGTTACCCGCATGACTACAACACCGTGCCGCGGCTCTATTTCTGGCTCTTCCATTTTCTGTGGCTTTTTCCCTGGAGCGTTTACCTTCCGGCGATTTTCAAATTGTCCTTCAAACCGGTGGACCGCGCGGGTCAGACGCGCCTGCTCGCTCTCTGCTGGATCGGCTTCCTGCTGCTCTTTTTCACTTTCTCCACCACTCAGGAATATTATTCGATGCCTTGCTACCCCGCGCTGGCTCTACTGCTGGGCTCGGCCATGACCACGGACACCGCGTGGATTCGCCGCGGCACTCGCGTGCTTTGTGGGGTGGCGGCCTGCGCAGCGCTCGCTTGCCTCACAATTTTGTTCCTCGTGCGCAACGAACCCACCCCCGCCGATATTTCCGTGGCCCTCGGCTATCACCCCAAGGCTTACACGCTTTCCCTCGGCCACATGGAAGATCTCACCATCCAATCGTTCGCCTATCTCCGCCTTCCGCTGGCGCTCGCGGCCATCGCTTTCTTGATTGGTGTTGCCGGCGCGATTCGTTGGAAGGCGGAACGCGCCTTCCTCGCCACTGCGTTCATGATGGTCGTTTTTTTTCACGCCGCGCGCATCGCCATGGTCCGCTTTGATCCTTTTCTTTCCACGCGGCCACTCGCAGAAGTGCTCCTGCACTCTCCGACCGGCCAGTTCATTTCGGCGCGGCCCTATTACGAATTTTCTTCCGTGTGGTTCTACACCAATCACAATTTATTAATCTGGAATGGCCGCTACAACAATCTCGAGTACGGCTCCTACGCTCCAGGCGCTCCGCAGGTTTTTATCGACGATGGCAGGCTTCAAACTCTATGGCAGCAGTCTGAGCGCTACTACCTCGTCGCCGAAGCTGGTCAGGTCGCGAAACTTGGCAGTCTCCTTGGCGCCGGCCAGCTGAATCCAGTCGCCCGGAGTGGCGGCAAAGTGGTGCTGACCAACCATCCGCTGGCGCCTAATTGAAGCCGGCATGCCAAACGGGTACTGGGCTTGGCCCCAAGTTCCTGAGTCCACGCCATCTCTCCTTGCATCAAACTTTTGGTCGCGATAATAATTGCCTAATGCCATAGGCCCCCGCAGCAGGCTCCGCTTGCGCGGGGCCGCAAGTCGTCCACACGTAATTGCGGAAAGAGGTACAGCACAAGACCTGAACAGTATTCCGGGAGACTTATGAAAATCGCCGTACTCGGTGGAGACGGTTATTGCGGTTGGGCGACTGCCCTGTATCTATCCAAAAAAGGCCACGACGTCGCCATCGTGGATAATTTCCTGCGCCGCCAGTGGGACCACGAGTTAGGCGCACAAACTCTTACACCCATCCAGCCTCTCTCCGACCGCCTGCGTGTCTGGCAACAAATCACCGGCCAGACCATCGAACTTTTTGTCGGCGACGTCGCCGACTACGATTTCCTCGCCTCGACCATCGAAGCTTTTGAGCCCGACGCCATCGTTCATTTCGCCGAGCAGCGTTCCGCCCCGTATTCGATGATTGACCGCAAGCACGCCATCTTCACGCAGGTAAACAACGTCGTCGGCACCATGAACGTGCTCTTCGCCATTCGCGAGCTCCGTCCCGATTGTCATCTCATCAAGCTCGGCACCATGGGTGAATACGGCACGCCCAACATTGACATCGAAGAGGGTTACATCACCATCGAGCACAATGGTCGCAAAGACGTGCTGCCATACCCAAAGCAGCCCGGCTCTTTCTACCACCTTTCCAAAGTTCACGACAGCCACAACATCATGTTCTGCTGCAAAATCTGGGGCCTACGCGCCACTGATCTAAACCAGGGCGTGGTCTACGGCACCATGACGGAAGAAGTCGAACTGGACGAAGCGCTCATCAATCGCTTCGATTACGACGACGTTTTCGGCACGGTCCTCAATCGTTTCTGCGTGCAGGCCGCTATCGGCCAGCCGCTCACCGTCTACGGCCAGGGCGGCCAGACGCGCGGATTTCTCGACATCCGCGACACCGTGCGGTGCATCGAAATCGCCTGTCACCATCCCGCCAACCGCGGCGAGTGTCGGGTCTACAATCAGTTCACCGAACAGTTTTCCGTCCTGGAATTGGCCCGCATGGTGGAAGTTGCCGGCAAAAAACTGGGCATGAGCGTGGAGATCGACCACCTTCCCGATCCCCGCGTCGAATCGGAAAGCCACTACTACAACGCCAGGCATTCCAAGCTGGTCGATCTAGGCTTGCAGCCGCACTTACTCTCCGATTCCCTGCTCGATTCCCTCGTTAACATCGCGGCAAAATATCGCAACCGCGTAGACGCTTCGCTGATGCTGCCGCAGGTCAACTGGCGTGAGCCGCGCAACGACCGCCGCCTGCAAAAAAGTATGACTGCACGCGCCGCGCTCGGCGCCACCGAAACCACTCCCCAACGCGCCAAAAAAGCCAGCCGCTAAAACTGTGCGCGATCAGCCCAATCGAAAAATGAGCGCCACACTCCCCGCCTGGTAGACACCGAAGTCATTCAGGACCCGCCGATTTCCCCACGCGGTCCTGTCGCCGTGAATCTGCTTCACTGTTGGCCGTCACAACTCAAGCCAATCGCTCCAGCTTTTCTTTCACTCTCCAGCCGAAATCAAAATCAAACAAAAACTTCTCACCGGCCAAACTCTCCTCAAACAATCCAAGAAACCGCTGAATAATCGGCTCTCTGCTCCCCAAGAAATCGATCTCCCCAACCCGCCCCGCAGTACCGTCCAGAAAAACTCGACGTTGATCTACAGTTTCGTAGTGACAACCTATCTCCGAAATGGCACTCCGTGGCACGGCGTATTCATGCATAGCCCCCAGGTGCGAACCAAGATTGTGCATCGCCGGAATCTGCAGACGGTCCGAAGAGTTCACATCAAACACTCCGGCAAACCTAAATTCCTTGCAGTCTCCAAATTCTTCGCGCCACTTCTGTAGTTCCGCCAGCATGCAGAATTCAAAATGCACCGCTGTCCGCAACCCGGCGCGTCGCGCAATTTCTTGCAATTCCGTCGTCTCTTGCCGCGGATAAACCCACGGTTTTTCCACGAGTACATGCATCCCCGCCGCCAGCGCAGCCCTAATCAGTGGCGGTACATGCGCCCCCGGAGCAACGCACAGCCACGCGATCAGCGTCCCGCTATCGCGAAACGCTATTGCCATGCGGGCCTCAAAGTCCTCGTCGGACTCGCCGTCCAAACGTCGAGAGCCCGAAGCAAAACCTGCACGGCGGCCCTCGCCGACCAACATCTCCCGCATACGCTCGCCCCACCGCCCTTTTCCCACGATTAGATATTCAGGATTAGCCATAACTTTCGATTTTCTCGCACACCAGTCGCGCCGCTTTCACCGCGCTAACCACCTTGCCGGAAAAAATGTGCACTTCGCCTGGAGCCCCTTCCTGCACATACAAAATTCTGCGATCCTGCGGACTGTCTTCCACCACGCGCACCGTAAACCTCGACCCGATATATTTCGCCTCACGCGCACCCGGCACCGCTTGTGCACAATCATCGCGCATCACCGCGAAGTGTGAATCTTCCACCCGGGTGAATGAAGCCCCGTTCAATCGCTGCGCGTATATTTCAGGAATTGCCTCGGCTGGGTCCGTGCTCGTCCAGTGATTGGTGTGCTTTGCCGAGCCGAAAAGCGAATACGCCGAATCCCCAAAAGGATCGAATGCCGTAAACGCCCCGTCCACGACCACCAGAGCGACGCCACGCAATTCCAGGGGCATCTGGATCAATATTTTTTCCGCCACCTGATACTTGGCGATCGCAAAAACATCCCGGCTCGCGCCCATGCCATAAGTCGCCCACACCACAAAGTCGTAATTGCCACGCATTTCCGGCAGGAATATTCGCTGTTCAAAAGCGATGCCGGCGGCCTGCAACCGCGCCTCGATAAGCGCCCTCAGCAACTCAGGATCGTAAATATTTTCGTCCACCTCATAGCATCGCGCGATGAAATCAAAATTCATCCACTTCCGTCGGCACTCCCGCAGCGGCAAATTATGGTCGGCCATGACCCGCTCATATTCCTCAGGCGAAGTGCGCGAGCCTTCCCTGGGAATCGCGTAGTAATGTCGGCTGCTGCGAACAATCGCCTCAGCGAATTCTGCAACGAATTCGTTCCGCGCTTCCTGAATCTCCGCAATCGTTTCGGGGCTCCGCGGGTAGTGGTATCCGGAATGCACCCGGTATTGATTGATGGCCGAAGCCGCCTGCATTACGCCCAGCGGATCGAATAGTGTCACCCGATACCCGCGCGCTGCCAGCCGCAACGCGGCTGTCGCACCATAAATCCCCGCTCCGGCGACGGCGAGTCTCGCGGGCATCTATTTCTGCGCTGGCTGGCGCCCGGGAATCAGCATCCCCGCCCGCACAAAATAATTCACGCCCCTCCAACGGATGCTTCTGCGCACAAAACTGGCCAGCCAGATGAAGAACGCGGTGAAGTCCCACGCCACAAACAACGGTAATTTCTGCCACAACCCTTTTTCGTGCAGTCCCCATTTCCCCACCAGGACCGTCATTACCACCCGCAGCGCTAAATAAGTCCCGAGATAAAACGCCGCCACTGGCCAGGTCGGACGCACCGCCACAGCCAGCAGCACCCACGCCAGCCCATGCGTAAAAATTAGTCCCAGGTGGCCCCACGGCCGCATGTGCCGCATTACCGTCATCCATCTCAGCCTTTTAATCAGTAGTCCACTCATGGACGTATAATCCGCTACCGTTTCTACCGTGTACGGCAGCATTTCCACACGCACGCCCTGCTCGGCGATCAAGCGCCCCGTTAAAAGATCGTCTGCCGGCCTGCTCTCCAGCGATTCGAATCCGCCAAATCCACGCAGCAAGGTCTGCGTCGTCACAATGGTCTGCCCGAACGCGAACTTCACGCCATCCAGCAGCCACGCCACCATTACTCCCGGAAAAAAATCTGAAATCATTCCGATGGATTGCAATTTCTGAGTCATCGTCGCATCGTGCACCGACATATACATGCACGTCACCCCGCCAACCGTGGCGTCCTGCAGCGGCGCCACCACTGTCCTGAAATAATCCGGCTTCACTCGTACATCACTGTCATTGATGACCAGCACCTCGTGCTGCGCCTCGCTCGCCAGCCGCACCAGCTTTGCAACCTTGTCATTGATCGCCGTGCGGCCGGAGCCATATAGAATGCGAATCTTGCAGGCTGGAAAATCGCGCACCAATTTCTCCAGCACCGGCACGGCGCCGTCATTTTCATCGTGCACGCAGAACAAAAGTTCGTATTCCGGGTAATCCTGCCGGCAAAAACTTGCGAAATTTTCGTACGCTTCCGGGTCCAGCCCGCGCACTGGTTTCAAATTACTGATGGGAGGAGTGAAACTGGATTTATGCGCCGCTACATGCCGCCCCCGTCCGCCAAAGAACTTGAGCGTGCTGTAAATCGCCAGCAAATAATAAATGAAGGGAATGGCCGCGACGGGTAGCAGGAAATACTCGAATACCGGCGAAATATCGCACCCCTCGCAAATAGCCGTCGCGCTTCAGCTAGCGCAAGAATAGCAAAAAGGCGCTAACACTGCTGTTATCCATCGCCAGCCACAAAAATTATCCGTTAGCCGCGCTTGGGCAGGCTCGCAACATCAAGTAAACTTTAACTATCACTATCAAATAGACAAGGCGATTCTCGAGCGCATGAGCGATTCACTCGGCGTCCATTTAAAAACTTTTCTTCTCATCGCCATGATTGTAGTTTTCGCCCCGCTGGGCAACGTTCTCCTCGGCAAAGGTATGAAATCCGTGGGACCCGCCACCGCTTGGGCGCCCGCCGATCTTTGGAACATCCTCACGCGCATTCTGTCCTCCGGCTACGTCTGGCTCGGCGTCGCTTCCCTGCTCACTTTCTTCATCGCCTACATGCTGGTGCTCACCTGGGCCGATTACAGCTACGTCCAGCCCGCCTCCTCGTTTTCCTACGCCATGGTTGCGCTGCTTGGCTACCTGCTCCTCGGCGAAGTTATATCCCCGTTGCGCTGGTTCGGCATCGCCATGATTTGTCTCGGCGTGCTCGTTGTTGGCCACACCGATCCGCGCACCACCGTGGTCAAAGCCTGACGTGCGCGAAATCCTCCTGCTGATAGTGATTGTGGTCGCCGGCACCGGCGGCGAACTCTGCGTCTCCCGCGCGATGAAAGCAATCGGCGAGGTTCACGATTTCCGCCCAACCGCGCTTTTGCGGTTTCTGTTTCGCGCTATGCGCGTCGGATGGATGTGGACCGGCATCGCCATGATGACGGTGGCGTTCTTCGCCCTGCTGGCGGCGCTGTCCTTCGAAAATGTGAGTTTTGTTGTGCCGGTGACGGCCTTGAGCTACGCCGCCGGCGCGCTAGGTGCGGTTTTATTTCTCCGCGAACGCATCAGCCCGCAGCGCTGGATCGGCGTCCTGATTGTTTGCGCTGGTGTAACCATCGTCTTGCTCAGCGGCCACTAAAAGTTTCTAGGGCTTCTGCGGCTTCTCTGGCTCCGTCCGCGATGGCGAACCGATCTTGATGGTCACGCCGAATCTTTTGTAATTCGCATATTTCACCGTCATGCGAATGTGCACCGGGCCGTTACTAAATTGCAGCATGTCATCCGCCCGCGTATACGTCGGAAACCAGTAGTGCCCCTCGATATTCTCGCGAAAGGTTTCAAATCGCGGGAATACATTCTCCTGCCCGTGTTTCTTGATGTCCGGCACGGCCTTGCCGTCGGTCTTCACGATCTCCAAATCCGTGTCGTCCACCCACACGCGCCCCTGAAAATAGCGCTGGTTCTTTTCCAGCTTTTTCGGGCCAACGTCGAAAACATAAGTACTCAACTCATCGATCTTCTCGCGCCCCACGTATTTAATGTCGTATTTCGGTAATTCCTCGGTGGTCAGCACAAACGGCTGCACGTGCTCCAGGTCGTCCAGGTCCTGCTGTGACATCGAAATGCGCTGCAGCGTGGAAGCCGGCGCATACACAACTTTTTCGTAGCGTTTCCCGTCGGGAGTGAAAAGAATATCGCTCCTCATCTGGTACTCGCCGTCGGCCACGCCGTCCTGATCGATGGTTTGAATCACAAAGGTCTGCGTGTACGTGTAGTTGTCGCGCTCTTTTTTGAACTCCGCCTCGCGCGCTGCGAATTTCTGAATAATCTGCTCCGCCGGCAGCGCCGGGGGCTCGTTCGTAATGTTCGAATTGGCTGCTTTGGGTCCGGAATCCTGCGGTTGAACCGCCACCGTCGCCGGACCATTCTGCTGCCCGCCCTCACTCGATGTCCGCAACGGACCAGCCTGCTGCGCAAATAGTCCAGCCGCGCCGCTTGTCAGTAAAAGTAGTGCCCCTGCCAGCGCCCGTCTGGACTTCGCCTCAGCCTGCCGCATCCTAAACTTTCGAAGCATTCTTATAGCTCCCTGGCCGATCACTCGATGAGATGCACTCTGATAGGATAACGTAACTCGAAGCTATGGCAGGGCTCTGCGAAGGTCACGGTTATCGGGCTGGAAACTCCCTCGCCCAAACAGAGGACTTACTTCAACACAAAATCACGCTTCGATGATCTGGTTTTTTACCGCGTAGCGCACCAACTCGCTCACCGAATGCAATTCCAGTTTCCGCATAATGTTGGCGCGATGCGTCTCAGCGGTTTTCACGCTGATGTTGAGTGACACCGCCACTTCCTTACTGCTTTTGCCCTCGGCCAGTAATTGCACAATTTCCCGTTCCCGGGGAGTCAGCCTGTTGCGCAACACTGTGCCCGGATCCGGCGCGTGGCTTCCGGCGTTGAACCCGTTCAGCACCATGTCCGCCGCCCGCGCTGTAAAATACGAGCGATGATTGGACACCGCTTCCACCGCGGTCACCAGGTCGCGATCGGCATCAGACTTCATGATGTATCCGCGTGCACCTGAAGCCAGAATCTCGCGCACCAGCTGATCCGAAAAATGTAGTGTCAAAATTACAATTTCGGTTTTCGGCAGAATCTTCAGAATTTTTCGCGCCGCTTCCAGCCCGTTCAGCTCTGGCATGCTGATGTCCATCACCACAACTTTGGGTTTCAGCTGTTCTGCAAGAGCCACCGCTTCGCGGCCGGTGCTGGCTTCCGCGCAAACTTCCCAGCCGGGCCGGGAATTCAGCAATTGCTTCAGCCCGCGGCGCACAATGTCGTGATCGTCAGCCACCAGGATCTGCATGGCGTCCCCGCGCGGACGAACTGGCTTGGCATCATTCGTAAGAGGCGGCTTTTCCACGAGCCCTTCCTTCCCAATTTCAGGACGTTCTCAAGCCTAACGGAACAACAATTCTGTTATAACACTGATTAGGGGTGATTGGCGACGCCCGGTATCGAAGCTCGCTATGGCCTGCCTGAAACGCTGCCCGCGGGCGTTCCACGTTCGGGGAAAAACGTATCTTTCCGCAGCAACGCCGCCACGGCCTGCAAAAGCGTACCGCCCACTTGTGTTTTCGTCACATATCCCTGCACGCCTAGTTTCTTGGCTTCTTCGATCAGCTGATTGCTCTCATGCATCGATAAAATCAGGATTGGAACCTGCGGCATCGTTTTCCGAAGCTCCCGCGCGGCTTCAAAACCGCTCAACACCGGCATGGTGATGTCCAAAATGATCAGATCGGGCCTCAGGTCGTGAGCTTTTTCAATTGCTTGTTTGCCGTTTTCTGCTTCTCCGCAAATCTCCAAGTCCTCGCCCGCGGACAAAATGGCGCATACGCCCTTCCGCACTGCTTCATGATCATCGGCAACTAGTATCCGCAAGGGTCCTTCTCAACCTCCAGGTCGCGATTCACTAGAATACCTCAACTTCCGCAGCCGTGGCGATGCCCCGGGCCCCGGGGAGCTATTGCAACACTCCCTGCAACTTGCGACTTCCCCGCCACATCGGGGTTTATCATTACAGTGCTTTGAGTTCTTTAGTTTAACCAGTCAGCTGTGATCGAAGCATACTTTCAGGAGAGGCTACTATGCGTACGATCCAAACTATCAGAAATTTATTTCTTGCTGCGGTCATGTTGGCAATACCTGCGGCTTCCTTTGCGCAAGTCAGTGTAGGCATCTCGGTGGGCTTCGCGCCGCCCGCAATTCCAGTTTATGAACAGCCCCCGTGCCCGGGTGAGGGCTACATCTGGACGCCCGGCTATTGGGCGTACGGCGACGACGATTACTATTGGGTGCCCGGCACCTGGGTGGAGGCTCCACGCGTAGGCGTGCTTTGGACGCCCGGTTATTGGGGTTGGGGCGGCGGTGGCTATCGCTGGAACGCCGGATATTGGGGACCCCACGTCGGTTTCTATGGCGGCATTAACTACGGCTTCGGCTACGTTGGTGAAGGCTACTACGGCGGCCGCTGGGATCGCGGACATTTTGCGTACAACCGCGCTGTAAATAACGTGAATGTCACCGTCATCCATAACACTTACAACACGCGCGTCACCAATATCAACAATACCCGTGTCAGCTACAACGGCGGCAACGGTGGCGTTCGCGCCCAGGCAACCGCCCGTGATCGTCAGGCCGCTCGCGAACAGCACATCCAGATGGCCAGCGTTCAGGCTCAACACGAGCAGGCCGCGCGTCAGGATCGTTCTCAATTCGCCAAGGTCAACAATGGCCGGCCCAATATTGCGGCCACTCCGCGCCCCGGCGCTTTCCAGGACCGTGCGGTAGTTCACGCTCGTGAAGCCGGCGCAGTCAATGCTCGCGGCGGCAACAATCGCCCTAATGCCGCCGTCAACAACAACAATCGCGCTAACACCGCACGCACGGATCGCCCCGCAAACAACGTGAACAACAACCGCACTAACGCCGCGCGTACGGACCGGCCGGCTACCGCCACGCAGCCCAACGCCGCGCGGTCCAACGCCAATACCCGCACTGTGGCTCCGGGAAATACGCGCAATGACCGGCCGTCAACCGCGCGTCCTGAAAATAACCGCGCCACCACCGCCGATCGTCCGGCGCGCACCGCGACTCCGCGGCCCGCTCCTCAGGAGCGTCCCGCGCAACAACAGCGCGCTGCCCGGCCAACGCCACAACCTGCAGCCCGGCCCGCTCCACAACAACGGTCCGCGCCGCAAGCCCGTCCAGCGCCTCAGCAGCACGCCGCGCCTCAACAACAGCAACACAGCGCGCCGCGCAACGAACAAAAACCTCAGCAGCACGAGCGGGATCCTCACGCCAAGCCATAATTGCGCCTGAATCTCGACCGACTTGCTCGGGCCATTCGCTTTCAGAATGGCCCCTTTTCTTTGCCCGGCTATTGTCCTCCGCGGAGAATGCCGCTTCCTTGGCTATGGCCTGGAACCACTACAAAAAAAGCGCCCGCGTCGAACATCAGCCCCGCCGCGCTGCCTCTATCGCGGCGACGTCGACTTTCTTCATTGTCATCATCGCGGCGAAGGCCCGTTTTGCCTCATCGCCGCCAGCCGCCAGCGCATCAGTGAGCGCGCGCGGGGTGATCTGCCACGAAAGCCCCCATCTGTCTTTGCACCACCCGCACTCGCTCTCCGCTCCGCCGTTGCTCACGATGGCGTTCCAGTAGCGGTCCGTCTCTTCCTGATTGTCCGTCGTGACCTGGAACGAAAAGGCTTCGCTGTGTTTGAATGCCGGGCCGCCGTTAAGTCCGAGGCACGGTATCCCCATCACTGTAAATTCCACTGTCAGCACATCGCCCTTTTTCCCGCTCGGATAGTCAGCGGGAGCCGCGTGGACTGCGGTTACTTTGCTATCCGGAAAGGTGGCCGCATAAAAGCGCGCCGCCTCCTGCGCGTCTTTGTTGAACCACAGGCAAATCGTGTTCTTTGGCTTCATCTTCTGAGCTCCTTGCACTTTGATCAGGGCAACGCAATTCGGTTTTTGCGTCCGCGGTATCAGCTTGTCCAATTTGATCCGCTGCGCCGCAGAGGTTCGCGTCTCAAGCGATCGGGCCCCTCTAAATCATATCGCTGGCACAAATTTACTCAAGGTCCAACCGCCCGGCCTATTTTGTAACGGCAGAATTTTCTCGAGTCGACGACCCCTCTGCGATGTATCGTGAAGGCCGGAAATTCCCGCAAGATTTCCATTGCGTAGACGGCTTGGGATGGAAATTCACACCAGAAACGCTGGTAAGCTGTTCCGCCGCAAAGAACCGCCACGAAAATGGCCCACCAGCAGACTTGGGATCCTGACCGCTATGCCCGCAACGCCCGCTTCGTCGCCGAACTGGGTGCGCCGGTAGTTGATCTGCTCGCGCCCCGCGCGGGTGAGCGCATTCTTGACCTCGGCTGCGGCGACGGCGCACTCACTGCTAAGCTTGCCGCGTTGGGATGCCACGTCACTGGCGTAGATTCTAGCGTCGAGCAAATCGACGCCGCGAAGAAACTCGGCCTCGACACCCGCGTAATGAACGGTGCGACTCTCGATTTCACCGGAGAATTCGACGCCGTATTCAGCAATGCGGCGCTGCACTGGATGCGCGACCCCGCCAAAGTCATCGCCGGAGTGTATCGCGCACTCAGGCCCCAGGGACGTTTCGTAGCCGAACTCGGCGGCCACGGTTGCGTGGCCAAAATCAAAAACGCTCTGGTGGAAGCCCTCAATCGCCGCGGCATTAACGGAGAAGCTGCCAATCCCTGGTACTTCCCGACCGTAGCCGATTATTCACAGCACCTGACCAGCGGCGGGTTCACCGTGAACTACATCGCGCTCATACCGCGCCCGACTCTGCTCCCCGGTGATGTCACCGGCTGGCTCGAAACCTTCGCCGGAAGTTTCACTTCAACCTTGCCGCCCGCCGAGAGGCCACCCTATCTCGCCGAAGTCCGCGAAGTCCTGCGCCCCCAACTCTGCGACACCCAGGGCCGCTGGACCGCCGACTACATCCGTCTCCGTTTCGCGGCCACCCGGCGCGACTGATAGCCGCACCGTCACTGATGAGTGTTTATCCGCGTGTGTTCGTCGCGGCGTGCTTTCTCGACGACCCCGACTATATTTGCCGGCGCATCGCCGAGGCTCGACAAATGGTAGGGTACAAAGCGACGGTGATCTGCATTCAAAAGTTAATTACAGGAGTTGTTCGATGAAATTCTGGCGCACGATTTTGGTTCTGGTCAGCGTGCTGGGCGCGGCCTCGGCGTTGCTGTGGCCCCGAGTTTCCCGCACGCAGCAATCGCAGCGCGTCCCCTCCATCGAAGAATACAATCCGAAATCCACGCTGGTCACCAGAGAGCACCATCCCGAGCGCGCCAAATTCCCTTTCATTGACATTCACAGTCATCACTGGAATCCCACGCCCGCGCATGTCGACCAGCTTGTCAAAGAGATGGACACCATCAATTTGCGCGTCCTCGTCAACCTGAGCGGGGGCACCGGCGAAGAGTTGCGTAAAACTGTGGCCACCATGAAAGGCCGCTATCCCGACCGCTTCGTCGTCTTCGCCAACCCCAGCTACGACGACATCGACAAGCCCGGATACGGCAATCGTGCAGCGGAGCGGCTTGCTGCCGACGTGCGCAATGGCGCGCAGGGGCTGAAAATCTTCAAGGATTTTGGCATGGAGCTGAAATACGCGAACGGTCAGCGTGTCCACGCCGATGATCCGATTTTCGACCCTCTATTTGAAAAATGCGCCGAGCTCAAGATTCCCGTTTTAATTCACATCGCCGAACCTTCGGCGTTCTTCGACCCCAAGGACTATCAGAACGAGCGTTGGAAAGAGCTCAATGAATTCCCCCAGCGCGCCCGCCCGCCTTCACAGTATCCGCCGTTCGAAACTTTGATGGCCGAGCGCAACGCTCTCTTCGCGCGTCACCCGCACACCCACTTTATCGCCGCGCATCTCGCATTTCACGGCAATGACCTGGAGCGTCTCGGCAAACTTTTCGACACCCTGCCCAATGTCTACGTGGACACCGCGGCGGTTCTGGCTGAGTTGGGCCGCCAGCCCTATTCTGCGCACGATTTTCTTATGAAATATCAGGACCGCGTGCTGATGGGCAAAGACATCTACGACGTCAACGAATACAAATGGTATTTCCGCGCTTTGGAAACCCGCGACGAATATTTCGAGTACTACCGCAAGCGCCACGCTTTCTGGCGCATCTACGGCTTCCAGCTTCCCGACGAAGTCCTCAAAAAAATCTATTACAAAAACGCCCTGAAGCTAGTGCCCGGCATCGACTCGAAAGCCTTCCCGGATTAGGATTTCACCCCTAAGTGTGAAATGCGGCGAGTTGCGAGCCCGGCGTTCCGTGGCACCCCGTTTCAACCTGATCGTCGGCTCAAAAAAATACCAACGAAATTCCAGTCATCGCGTCTAAGCCATCGATCACTTCCGGGCACAAGACCATGAACAGTACGTCATCAAATCGCCGGACCCGCTGGGCAGTGCTGCTTCCCGCTGCGGCGGCCTGTGTGATAGTGACTCAGGCTGTGCCGGGCCTAACGCGTTCGAACCACGCGCAAATAGCTTTTCCGCCTTATCACGTAAACTCCAAAACTACAGGCCCACAAATTTTTGCCGAAGGAATTATTTCTACTCCCAACGACGAAATTGGCGGCGCCTTCAGCGCAGACGGCTCGGAATTCTTTTTCTCGCAGTTCGTGGCGTACACCACCCTGCCACGTCTCGGAATCATGTGCGTCTCACGATTCCGCGATGGCCGATGGAGCCGCCCCGAAGTGCTGCCCTTCTCAGGACGGAATCTTGACTACCCTCCAAGATTGGACGCCTCAGGCCAGCACATGTTTTTCGCGTCTTCGCGGCCCTTGCCCGACGGCACCCGCGGGGCCATTCGCATCTGGGAAGTCGCGCGAACCGCATGGGGCTGGGCTGAACCGCAGCCGCTGCCGCCGCCCATCAACAAGCCTGGCAGCTTTTGGAATGGCGACCCTTCCGTAAGCTCCGACGGCACGCTGTATTTCAGCTCCGATCGTGATAGCAACGGCAACCTGCATATTTTCCGCTCGCGCTTACTGAACGGCCAGTACACCGAGCCGGAAAAACTTGGCCCCGAGATCAATTCCGAATTCACCGACTATCAGCCCTACATATCGAGCGATGGCAAAATCCTGCTCTTCAGTTCCGTCGGTTCGCAGGAGCCTCCCTTCCGCCATCGCCCGGAAGAGATAACCGGAGGCGGCAGACCCTATGCCCGCGGCGACCTGTATGTCAGCTTCAATCAGCACGGCAAATGGACCCCCGCGCGTCATTTGGCGCACAACATCAACACCGAGGCTGAAGAAGAATTTCCATTCCTGAGCCCGGACGGGAAATATCTCTTCTTCAGTAGCGAGCGCAGCCCTCTTACCGTGCCGGTTGCCAAACGCCTGAACTACGATCGCCTTTCGCAACAGCTTGATTCCGTTTACAACGGTCACGGCAATATATTTTTCACAGACGTCGCCGCGCTGGATTTGCCCAAGTGACGAAACGTGATCTCAAGACTTTGCGTAGATTAACCGCCGTCGGAGTTGTTGCGTTTTTTGCTGCTGCCATCTTCGCCCGCGCGTTGCCTTTGCGCGCCCCAGGCGATCCGACCCCTGAGCTCGTCGGCGAAGGCGTCATCTCCACTGCACATGACGAATTCGGCGGCTCGTTGTCTCCGGACGGCCAGAGTCTCTATTTCGACATCACCGTCCCGCCGCATTATCTCTACGTAATGTGCGAATCGCACCTCGTGAATGACAGATGGCAAAAGCCCGAGGTGCTTCCGTTTTCCGGGCAGTATCGCGATTCCGATCCCGTTCTCACCCCCGACGGCCAGACCTTGCTGTTCGCGTCAGACCGTCCACGTCATGGCATCGCCAGTGATCGTTTCAATATCTGGGCAGCCGAAAAAAAGGGAGATGCATGGAGTGATCCGCGGCTTCTCGAAGGATCGGTGAACGCCGAGGGCAGCCAGGTGTTCGCATCCATGGCCAGCAACGGGAATCTCTATTTCACGTCCGACCGCAGTAACGGCCGTTTCGACGTCTATCTTTCACGCCTGGAAAACGGAAAATACCAGCCCGCTGAAAATTTGGGACCAGAAATCAATGCCGATGGCATCTGGAGCCTCGAGGCCCTAATCGCGCCGGACGAGACTTATATGCTTATCGGCAGCTTCGGACGTCAACCCAGCTTCGGCAACTCCGACCTGTTTATCAGCTACAACCGCAACGGAAAGTGGTCCAAACCCAAAAACCTCGGGCCGGTCATTAACACCGCCGCCAGGGACTATAGTCCCCGAATCTCTCCCGATGGAAAATGGCTCTACTTCACCAGCGAACGCGGGATGCAAACCGAACATCGCGATAAGCCCTTCACCAGCGAAGAATTTCGCGACCGCGGACAAAGTGTTTTTAACGGATTGGGAAACATCTACCGCATTCCCATGGAATACGTGCTGCGCGTTACCAAAGACTGATTCAAACTCCCCGCTCTGCGAAGACCCACGGAAGACGAATAAGACCGCGTGACGATTTGGTGGTAGCAAAGAAAATAAACCTCCTCGTGTAGACTTGGCCCGGATGGAAGCTCACAGCAAGACCACCATCGTCAGCATGGCTGTGATCGCCTCAGGAATCGCCACCTTGGTGCACGAAGGCCTGGGCCACGGCGTTGTCGCTTGGTTGCGAGGGGATGTTCCGACTGTCCTCACCAGCAATCACCTCACATCACTTCGACCCGATGTTTGGGTGGAGATGGGAGGCACGCTCTTCAACCTGCTGGTCGGAGCTATCTCTCTGCTGATCTCGCATCTCGTCTTTCGCCCCAACATCCGATACTTTTTGTGGATTTTTGCAGCTCTCAACCTGCTTCCGGGAGCTGGCTACTTCTTGTTTTCAGGAATTTTCGGATTTGGCGACTGGTACCAGGTTATCCTCGGCATGCCGCATCAGGCCGCCCTGCGTATCGCTATGACTGTTTTCGGCGCGGTCCTCTATCTCGCGGTGATTCGTCTGCTAGCTGTCGCGGTCCGTCCCTTCATGACGGATGGCTCGGCCTACAATGTCGTTGGACGACTCCCCTACCTCGCGACCGGCCTCTTCAGTTGTACCGCTGGCGCCATGGATCCGCTCGGGATAAAACTGTTCTTCCTGTCCTCCGTTCCCGCCGCATTCGGAGGCTCCTCAGGCTTGCTGTGGGCCGATTCGCTGATGCCAGGCGACGCGCGACAGGGCGAGCTTGTGGTGCGACGCGCTCCTGCATGGTGGCTGGCCGCGGTAATCTTCGGCATCTGCTACATCGTAGTTGTCGGCCGTGGCATCCAGCTCTCTCACTAGCAACGAAATCCCGTGAGTGAACTCCGTTCAATCACGCCCGTGCCCCATGATCTTGTACCCGGGTTTTGAAATTACCTCCCGTCGTCGAGCGCCTTGCGGTTCGCAGCCCCTCACGTATAATTTCCTTTCGCTCCATTCCCACGCACGCAAACGAGGCTGCATGGCAGACCAGTACGTCGAACGCGTTGTGGATTTAACCGAGCCGTCGGCCAACAATCTCTATGACCTCACCGCCGAAGCCGCGCGCGAAATTATCCTCAACGCCCCCGCCCGCGTAAACGAAATCGCCGGTTCCTTCGCGCTGATCGCCCGCAGCGGCAAAACCGTAAAGATGGCGCGCTCCCTCGATCGCCCCATGCGCTACTTTCTCGCCAAGCGCCAGGAAGGCCCTGTCCTCATTGTCGCTCATCGCATTGACACTATTTACGACTGGCTCAAATCAGAAAAACTCGAAGGCCAGTTTCATCCCAGCTACACCCGCATGGTCCCCGCGCATCACGTCGTCGAGCTGCAACTCATCGGCTGCCCGGATCCCGATCCTGTCTACACGCGTTTCTTCAATCCGCAAAGCAACGCACTGTCCACCAACATCGATGACATCGGAACGGCGTATGTCTCCGCCCTGGCTCAAGAAATTTCCACCTGGCTCCAGCACCTGCCTCCCGCTGAACCCATTGGAGTGTGTTTTTCCGGCGGCGTAGACAGCGGCAGCGTCTTTCTCGCTACGTATCACGTCATGCGCAAGCTCGGTATGCCTCCCGCGCGCCTGAAAGCTTTTGTACTCGACCTCGGCCGCGGCCCCGACGTGGAGCAGGCTCGTGCCTTCCTCCGCGCACTCGATCTCGAGCTTTTTCTCGAATCCGTGGAAGTCGATCCCTCAACGCTCGACGCCGGTGAAACCATTCGCATCATTGAAGACTACAAGCCGCTGGATGTGCAGTCTGCCACCATGGCGCTCGCGCTCTGCCGCGCCATCCGTAATCGCTATCCGTACTGGCGTTATCTTCTTGATGGCGATGGCGGCGATGAAAATTTAAAAGACTATCCCATTGAAGAAAACCCCGAGCTGACCATTCGCAGCGTGGTCAACAATCAGATGCTCTATCAGGAAGGCTGGGGCGTCGGCAAAATCAAGCACTCCCTCACCTACAGCGGAGGACTGAGCCGTTCCTACACTCGAACCTACGCCCCGGCGCACCATTTTGGTTTTTCAGGCTTCAGCCCCTTCACACGCCCCAGCGTCATCGCCGTGGCCGAAGCCATTCCCTTTATCGAACTGACCGCCTACGATGTCCCGCGCCTCTACGAGCTCAAAGGCGAAATAGTCTCTCGCGGCATCGCAGCTCTCACCGGAATGGACATGCCTGTTTTTCCCAAGCGCCGATTTCAGCACGGCGCTCTCACTGAAAATGAAATGCGCAGCCGCCTGCCCTTGCAGGAACCCGAGTATCGCAAGCAGTTTCTTTCGCTCTACCAGTGAGCCCGCGATTGGCTTCGCCGTATCCCGCCACAGCGCTCCAGCGAGACCAATGGATCGTTGAACTCCGCCCGCCCCGCGCAATACTCGATCCGCTGAAACCCTACGCGTTTTTTGTTGAGGAAGAAGTTACCGCCACGCGCGAAATCGTCCCTGTAGCCACGATTTTCCTTACCAATCGCGAATGCCCCTGGCGCTGCGTGATGTGCGACCTCTGGCACAACACCCTAACTACCTCCGTTTCGCCCGGCGCCATCCCCGCGCAGATAGACTTCGCCTTGGCCCAACTGCCGCACGCCCGCCAGCTAAAGCTCTACAACAGCGGCAGTTTTTTCGATGCCCGCGCCATCCCCGTCGAAGATCATCCCGCCATCGCCGAGCCCGCCAACCGCTTCGAACGCCTGATCGTCGAATGCCACCCCGCGCTCGTCGGCGAAAATTGCCTGCGCTTCCGCGATCGCCTCAATTGCCAGTTCGAAATCGCCATGGGACTCGAAACCGTGCACCCGCAAATTTTGCCCCGCCTCAATAAACGTATGACCCTCGAACAGTTCTCCACCGCCGCAAATTTTCTACGCGTCAACGACATCGCACTACGCGTCTTCATCCTCGTCAAGCCGCCATTCATGCACGCGCACGAAGCCGTCCATTGGGCTGAGCGATCCCTGGATTTTGCGTTCGATTGTGGAGCGACTGCCGCCACTCTCATTCCCACGCGCGGCGGCAACGGCGCGATGGAAGCTCTCGCAGCTGCGGACCAATTTTCTCCCCCGCACATCAGCGCTCTTGAAGCCTCCGTAGCCTACGGCCTCGCCGCAAAACGCGGCCGGGTCTTCTGCGATTTGTGGGACATTGAAAAGATCCCCGGCTGCAGCATCTGCCTGCCGTCGCGCATCGCCCGCCTCCGCGAAATGAATCGCACCCAGCAAATTGCCGCGCCAATAGTCTGCCCCCACTGCGGCCCAGGCCATTGAACGCATCCTACGATATCGCGGTCGTCGGCTCCGGTTTTGGCGGCAGCCTGCTCGCCATGATTGCCCATCAACTCGGCCGTTCCGTCATCCTCCTCGAAAAAGGCCGCCACCCGCGCTTCGCCATCGGCGAATCCTCCACGCCGCTCTCCAATATCCTGCTCGAAAATCTAAGCACCCGTTACAACTTGCCCGCTCTCTCGCCGCTTTCCAAATGGGGCAGCTGGCAGCACGCTTATCCGCAGGTCGCCTGCGGCCTCAAGCGCGGCTTCACCTTTTACCATCACACTCTCGGTGCGTCGCGCCTTGCCGATCCACATCACCAGCGCCAATTGCTCGTGGCCGCCAGCCCTCACGATGACATCGCCGACACTCATTGGTTTCGCGAAGACGTAGACGATTTCTTCGTGCGGCAGGCACAGAAAATCGGCGTCACTTATCTCGACGAAGTTTCGCTGGAGAACTTTAGTGAATCACCGGAAGAAGTCACAGTAACGGGGCATCGCACGAATGAAAACATTCACATCCACGCGAAATTTCTGATCGATGCCACCGGTCCACGCGGTTTTATCCATCGCGCCCTGGCGCTGAAAGAATTGCCATTGCCGGATTTCCCCGCCACGCAGGCCCTCTTCAGCCATTTCGCCGGCGTAGCCCGCATCGAAAATCAGTCCTTCGGCCACGACGGCGAACTCCCGCCCTACCCGGTAGATGACGCCGCCGTTCACCACGTCTTCGACGGCGGCTGGATTTATGTCCTGAAATTCAATAACGGCATCACCAGCGCTGGCGTCTGTTGCACCGATGCGCTCGCCACACAATTAAATCTGTCGGAAGGCGAACCCGCCTGGCACCGCATCCTCGCTTTAATCCCCGCGCTGAAAGAGCAGTTCGCCAGCGCCCGCGCCATTCGACCCTTCACCCACATGCCTCGTCTTTCTTTCCGCAGCAGCGCCGTCTCTGGCCATCGCTGGGCGCTGCTTCCTTCGGCCGCCGGTTTTGTGGACCCGCTGCTCTCTACCGGTTTCCCGCTTACGATGCTCGGTGTCACCCGGCTCGCGGAAATCATCGCCAGCGACTGGAACCAGCCGCAATTCATCGCGCGTCTGCAAAACTACGCCGCGCAAACCGACAACGAACTCCTTGCTACCGCCCGCCTCATCGCTGCTCTCTACTCCACCATGGACCGTTTCCCGCTCTTCGCCGCCACTTCTCTCCTCTATTTCGCCGCTGCCAGCTTCGCGGAAACTGCCCGCCGCTTGGATAAACCGCAACTCGCCCCTTCGTTCCTTCTTCACGATCATCAACACTTCGGTCCAGCCATGCAAAAATGTTTCCAGAGCGCTCAAGCCGCTCGCGCCGACAATGAAATCGCCGAAGTCGCCAACGAGATTCAGAAGGCCATCGAGCCCGTCAATATCGCCGGCCTCGCCAACACCCACCGGAAAAACTGGTACCCCGTGGATGCCGAAGACCTGCTCAACTCGGCGAACAAAGTGGAATCGACCAGAGAAGAAATAAATCAGTTGCTGAAGAATTGTGGTTTCTGGAAAACTGCCGCGGCCTAGCCCGGTTGTACTATTTCGCTCTCGCCGCGGTGCGCGCAAAAACAATCGGACGCGACGAAATTACGCCCTTCCCTTCCTGCACTGTAATAATTTGATTCGCCGCAATCCCCGTCAATGTTTCCGTTTTTCCGCCGGGCCACGCAATCTCCACCGACAACATTCGGCCCTCCGCCGGCGTCCCTAACCCGAACGTCAAAATCATTTCGCTCTGCGAAAGGTAACTCGACCCCGACTTCACCATCTGCATCTGCGGCATTCCGTTGACACTCTTCACCGTCACCTTCGCGCCAATCCCATCGCGATTCGCATGCGTCCCAACTGTCTTTATTCGTAGCACGTCATTCTGATTTCCATTGTCATTCCGCAGCAATCGCGCCTCTCCATTGTTCGCGGTGATCACCACGTCCAGGTCACCATCATTATCAACATCCCCGTAAGCCGCGCCCCGCCCTACAATCTCTTTCTGCAGCGCCGCCCCCATCTTGGGCGTCACTTCCTCAAACTTTTTCTTCCCCTTGTTGTGAAACAGACTCGGCCGCTGTGCATACTTCACGTTGGTTTGCACTACGCTGATGTCATCAGAAACGTGTCCGTTCGCGGCGAAAATATCCAACAACCCGTCCAGATCATAGTCAAAGAAAAAACATCCGAACGTCAGTGACTGCACGGACATCTGCCCGATTCCCGAATTGCCCGCCTCATCCGTAAACAGTCCCGAACCATCGTTGTGATACAGCGACATGCTCTCGTTCGTAAAATTCCCAATCACCAGCCCCTGCGTCCCCGACCCGTCGTAATCCGCAGCATCCACGCCCATCCCCGCACGCGCGCGTCCCGTCTCGCTCAACGCCACTCCCGCCAGCACCGCCACGTCCGTGAACGTCCCGTCGTGATTATTTCGGTACAGCTTGTTCGGCTCCGTATCATTCGCCACAAATAAATCCAGCCAACCGTCGTTGTCATAATCCAGCAGCGCAATTCCCAGAGACTTACTCGCCGGATCGTAAAGCTTCGCCCGCTTGGTCACATCCTTGAAGATCCCGTTCCCCTCATTGTGAAACAGCGTCGAGCTCTGCCCCTTGTACGCCTGCGGCGTGCAGTAGGATTTCTTCTTTCCATCCAGCGAGCAGTATTGATCTTTCTCCGCCGACCATTCCACGTAGTGCGACACAAATAAATCCAGCTTCCCGTCGTTGTCGTAGTCAAACCACACCGCGCTCGTCGAAAATCCAGGATTGCTCACTCCGGCCCTGGCCGTCACGTCTGCAAACTTGCCGTTCCGCAAATTGTGAAACAAATGGTTCGCGCCCACCGCGGTGATGTAGATATCCGGGTAGCCGTCGTTGTCATAATCCCCGATCGCGCACCCCATCCCATACATCTCCAGCGCCCAGCCCCGCCGCAGCCGTTACGTCGCTGAACGTTCCGTCGTGATTGTTGTGATACAGCGCCGGAAACGACTTGCCCGTCTTGTGCTCTGGCCAGTCCATGGAGTTCACCAGCAGAATGTCTTGCCATCCGTCATTGTCGTAATCCAGAAAGCACACTCCGCTGCCCATTGTCTCCGGCAAATATTTTTTGCCGAACGCCCCGCTGTTATGTTTGAAATGAATTCCTGCCTGCGCCGTCACATCCGTGAACTGGATCGGCCCGGAAGGCCGCGGCCCGCTCGCCATGCTATCTTTCATGCCGCCCGCAGTTGCCGTTTTCCGCGCTTGGCCATGCGCAAAACCTGGCCACGCCGTCAGCAACGCCATCAGACAAATCGCCCGCGAAACTTTCAACGTCGCTCACGCTGCAACGGTCACCGCCGGCGCTGGCAGTTTTTGCCGCCGTGAATCCCGCCATATCTCAATCAACATCGCCGTCGGACCAACCATGAACAGCGCATAAAATGGCGCGTACACCACCTGGTTCAATCTCAAAATCGCTTCCACCAGCGCCACCACAATAACCGTTATGATCTGCCCCTTCTTCGATCGCACCGTGGTCTTTGGGTCCGTCACCATGAAAAATATGAATAGCTGGTACATCGGCCCGGTAATGGGCGCCACTTCCGCCTGCCAGGGACTGCCCGTTAGAAAACTTCGCAATATCGCGAACACCAGAAACGCCGCCACGTACGTCCCGCTGATATGAAATCGCCGCAGCCGGTAAATCGTCACCGAGCCCAGAATCCACACCACCACCATCGGCAGCAGGTAATTTCCCCACTGAATACTCAGGCTTGCCACCGTCTCCGGCGCCAGGAACAGCATCACCGAAATTCCAAAGTTCGAAGGATTCCAGATGTGCCGCCCTTTCACCCGCAGAACGTATTTCGACATGATGGAAACCAGCGCGCACACCGCGTACGGCCAGTACGCCGGCGAGCGCAACAAAATCCCCACGCTGATGCCGCTGATGTACGCGCTGGCAATCACCGGCCACTTGCCCAGAAACAATCGCGACAAAATTAGCTCCGCGATAATGCTCACCACAATCGCCAACAAAGTTTTTTGATAGCTCTCCAGGATTCCGAACGACAAATGACCCACCAGCAGGATCAGCGTGATGAACGCTGGCGCCAGGTAGCGGTTATCCAGGCTGAAAATCTTCTTCGGCCGCTGCAGCTCCATCGGCGGCGCTATCGTCGCACTCACGCCGGCTCCTTCACTTTCTGAATTTGTCCCGCAGCCGGATTCTCCAACGTCTGCGTTTTCCCCGACGGCCAGCGAATCACGGCCTTCTCGATCACCGAACTTTTTCCCAGCCCGAAATGCAACCGCCGCTGGTTCTGCGCGCAAAATCCGCTGCCACCCGACACTTCCTGCACCTGCCGCTGGCCGTTCCAGAACACTGTCACCTGCGCCCCGATCGCGCTCCGGTTGCTCGCCGTACCGTCCAACTCAAACTCAACCCATTTATTTTCCGGCGCCACCGTATTTTTATAAATCAGCACGGGACCGCGTTCATTCGCCACCACCACATCCAGCACACCGCGGTTCCACAAATCCCCCACCGCCACCGCCCGCCCGTCGAACGTGTCCGTGACCCCCACGGCTTGCGCCACGTCCACGAATTTTCCTGCCCCATCATTCATCCACACCCGCTTCTGCTGGTAACCCGACAGGCTGCGCCCGTCCATTGCTGGCCAGTTTTTCGCGTCGCTGATGATCGCTGTATTCCCGCCGGCTACTTTTGAAAAGTCGTACCAGTAGTTTCGCGTGTGATCCAACGACACATTTCCGTTCGCCAGGTACAAATCCAGCGTCCCATCATTATTCAAATCTGCGAACTGCGCCCCGAAACTCCAGCCGCCCAGCTCCACGCCCATGTCCCGCGCCAGATTTTCATATTTCAAGTCATCTCCGCTGGAGCCTTCTTTCTGCACCCACAGATTATTCCCCTGAATCAGCACGCCCTCTTCCGAAATATTCGATACGTAAATCGCGTACTTCCCCTGGTTCAAGATGTCGCCAAAAGCCACGTTCATTCCGCTCTTGGGAGCAAATCCGACTCCCGTTCTTTCACCCACCTCGCGGAAGTGCTTCCCATCGTTGAAATACAACTCCGAAACTCCGTAGTCATTGGCCACGAACAAATCCGGCCGCCCCGTTCCGCGCAAATCCGCCGCCGAACTCGCCAGCGTCCATCGCCGGCTATTAATTCCCATCTTCTCCGTCACATCTTCAAACTTTCCGTTCCCCAGGTTGTGAAACAGATATTTGCGTCCGCCGTTTTTTGCATATTCAAAACTTTCCGGCATCATGCGCGTATCTTTCAAATGCCACAGATCGATATTTTCCGGATAATATCCTCCGATAAATAAATCCAGCAGCCCGTCGCCATCGAAGTCCAGCCAGATCGCCGAATTTGCATTCACCCAGGCAGGCAAGCCCGCATCCACCGCGCGCGTAAATCCACGACCCCCGTCATTGTGGTACAGCTCGGGACGCCCCCACTTCACCAGCAACAAATCTTCGTAGCCATCATTGTCGTAGTCACCCCACACCGCCGCCATCGAAACGCCGGTGCCCTCTTTGTTTACATCCGCTACGCCCATCTCTTCGGCTACATCCTTGAATGTTCCGTCGTGCTGGTTGCGGTAAAGCGCGTTCTTGCTGCCCTCCGCACTGTTCGTCACATAAATATCCGGCCAGCCGTCGCGATCGAAATCCACAATCGAAACCGATGCCCCCATGGACGCCACTTCCGCCATGATGTGATCCAGTTTGTGGTCCAGTGTCGGCGCCCGGTGTGTAAAATTCACGCCCGCGGCACGCGACACCTCTTCCAGATGAAATCCGTGCCGCGCCAGCGATGTCTGCACATCCAACGCGGACTTCGCCGTATCCCGTCGCGCCGCCATCCGCTTGATGACGATCGGGCTCATCACCAGCGCCCCGAAAATTATTCCCAGCACGATTCGTGGTAGCAGCCCCGCCTTCACTGTCGCGTCTCGCTTCTTAAGGCGTGCTGAAAACTTTCCGGGGTGACGAATCGCGTGTGGTATTTCTCCCAGTCCTCCGGATGTTGGCGGTACACAAACTCATCTTCCAGCCTGCCCGGCGTATTCAGATATTCCCGCTTGGCGTGATACGGCAAAGGCGCGACCGTTTTCGAAAATGTCGTGTTGTAGTCCCCGTCCTTGATCCACCCATCGCCCACGATTACGAAATCACGCGTCCATCCCGCCGGCGGCGCGGGTTGCTCCGCGAATCGCAAAATCATTTCATCGCCGGCATTCATAATCACGTAGCGATCATCCACCTTCTTTAATAATTCCCGCACATCTCCGAAGCGCGTGTAGTAACCCGTCAAATCCCGCCACTTTTGCGTGGAAGCTTCCAGGTGCTCGTAATCAGGAATCTCCGGCGACGAATCATTCGCCTTCTGAATCCTCGAGAATCCTCGATATTCCAGGTCCGCGCGTTGCGCTTCCAGTCGCGTCGTCTTAATTGGTGCGCGCTCCACTCCTCGTGCCCACGTGATTTCATCCCAATAGATTTCCATGTTCGTTCGCAGCCGAACTTTACGCGGCGTCCCCGGCCGGAAAATTCCCGCCAGATCAATCAAGCAGGTTTTCTTGCGCCCCGCAGGAAAACCCAGGTTCTCGCGCGCCACCATCCATCCGCCGCGGCCGTCCGGCACTTCCAGACTCAAAACGCGCGCGTGCTCATGCTGGCCCTGGGTAATCGCCACATTCACCGATGAGTCGCTTGGATGCATCCAGCCCTTGGCAATCAGCCACAACGGACCGCTCGTCGGCGAATCCTCGCCCAAGTCCACTTCCACGAAGTGCTCTCGCGCCACGCCCTGATATTGTCCGCGCGCGAAACCATCCAGATAATTTCCATCCAGTGCAGCCACCACTTCCGTCACATCTCGGCCAGCGTCATCCGTCGCCCGCGCGACTCCGTGCGGCTTCTCTACCGTGGTGATCGCTAGCTTCGCCGGTGGAACAACAAACCGCTCATCTACAAAAATCTCAGTCCCCGCCGGGTGATCCACGGTCATCAACGCCAGTTCATCGTAGTAGTACGTCTCCCAAAGCTCCGCCGTAATTCGCAAATCATAGAACCCGTCGTGCGCCACCAGTTCATCGCCGCCGATTTTGTACCATTCCTCCGTCGCCGCAATTTTCGCTGTCCCGGTATTATTTATTCGCAGTCCAAGCGCGGAACTCCACGGCACCGCATCCTTCACGAACCTCATCCCCTGCCCGTCAAATGCAAACAAAAATGGGCACGAACCCTTCAGCCGCTGCTCGGTCACCACCTGTTGATCGGCTTTCATGTCGAATTCCGCGCGCACCGACCCGTTGGGCCACAAAATCCGCGCCACGTCTACGCCGGTCTGTTCACCCAACCCAAAATGCATCTGCGGCCCGGTGATCGGCTGCTTCTGCACCAGCAGTCCTGAGCGAATCTCCATCTCGCCGCCTACTCCAAACGGATTGATGCGCTGATCGCCGGTCGCTTGTCGCGCGCGCGGCCGTATCGTTTGCCAGTGATAATTTTTTGTTCCGCGATTGACGCCGCGCATGGCCTGGCCATCCGCCGAAAGTCCTAGCAAATCCATGCCCCCATGGCCATCCAGATCCGCTGCATCAAAAACCATCGCGGGGCCCGCTGCCGCAGGCAACAACGCAAACTTTCCGTTCTGATCGCTCAACCAAACCAGCGCGCCGTTGGCTCCAGCACCCGCACTCCCCGCATCCACCGAAGTCCGCGCCAGAAATAAATCAATTCCGCCGTTGTTATCCAGGTCCGCCACACCAAGTCGCACTTCGCCCGCGAGACTTTTCGCAGCCTCCGGCACCTTCGCTATCGCGGCCACATCCCACTCTCGCCCCTCGCTTTTGTCCGACAACCGCACGATGTTTCCGTCTTCCTGCACCACCAGCAAATCCAGAACCCCATCGTTATTCGCGTCAGCCACATTGTTGGCCACCACCCGCGGCAAGTTGCTCGGCAATGCCCGCTCGTGAAACTTTCCCGCGCGGTCATTCATGAACACGTGCAGGCGCCCGCTGCCGTCAATAATCGCCGCATCCGGGTTCCCATCCGCGTTGAGGTCCACCCACGCGAATCTGCGCACTCCGTTCACCCCGGCAAATGGATGGATCACCGCAAATGTCCCGTCACCGTTGTTCTGCAGAACAACCGGCGCTCCATCTTTCGCGCCCATCACGATGTCCAAATCGCCATCTGCTTCAATATCCACCGCCCAGGCGCCGGTGTATCGCGCATTCAATATCGCGGCAGGCAATTTTGTTTGTGCGGTCACGTCCGTAAATTTTTCTGCGTTATCCTGCCGCCAGAACCGCACGCCCCCGGCGCCCGCCAGCACCAGGTCCGTCTTGAAGTCATAATTAAAGTCCACGCCCAGCACGCTCTCCGCCAACGGCGCTTCGTGCAATGCGCCGCCCGGAAAATCCAGCTTCGCTCCACTTGCCAGCCGCACTTCCCGCCCGTTCGCCGTAACCACCGTCGGCGCAGCTTCACTGCTCAGGCTCACCGCGCCAATCCAGTTCCACCCCGTACCGCCGTTGTTTGGCAACGTCGCCATCTCAAAGTGCATGCCGGTGTCCGGTGCCGCGGGAGTGAACACCGGCGTCTCCAATCGCAAAAAATGTGTGAACGGCTCCGCCCCTTCGCCCGCATCGGCCTTGATAGCCGCCAGGCTCTGCCGGTAATTCGAGTCGCGCATCAGCACATTGCGCAAAAACGCCGTACGCGTCGCCGCCGGCTTCGGATCACCACCTGCCACCGCGGTCTGGAGTGCCGCCAGTTGTTGCTTCGCTTCGGGAGGCCATTCCGCCGAACGCGCCGCGATCCGCTCCACCGTCGCCTTCAACGTCGCCGCATCCCCGCGCTTCGCAGCGATGCGGCTCAATTCCAGCAGCGCCGCCAGATTATCTGGCTGCACCGTCAAAATCTTCTCCACCAGCTTCTGAAATTCCGCCGCGCTGCTATCGTCACCCTGGCGCTCCATTTCCTCCGCCAGTTGATACGTCGCGCGCAAATTCCGGGGGTTCAGCTCGATCGCTTTGCGCCAGTCCGAAATCGCCTCCGCCGATTTTCCGCGATTGCTCTCCAGCAATCCAAGCAGGTAATAAATGTGATCGTTCTGCGGCGACAAATCACGCGCAGTAGTCAGTCGCTGCGCCGCCACATCAAAATTCCGCTGCCGCAACGCCAGAATTCCCCAGTCGGCCCACGCCGCAGGCTCCCCCGCCACAATTTTCGTGGCCTGCCTCAGCTTGCTTTCCGCGCGGACGTCGTCGCCCACCTGCAGCGCCGCCAGCCCGCTGTAAAATACCGGTATGAACTCGTGATATTGCGTGGAGTTCTTATCCGGCAATTTGTTTTTCCCGCAGCCGTAGCCCAACGCTAGCACCGTCCCGCACAAGAACACTGCCATGCACGAAGCAACCGGTGGTTTCCCCGTCTCCAGCTGCAATTTTTTGTACTTTCGCTTGGTGGTCACCGCTTTAAACCACAAAAACCCCACCCCCGCGAACGGCAACAGATACAGCAATAAATCCCATCGCCCGAATCCCGCCGGCGTAGCCTCCACATCCGCGGAAGATTCCCCGCCGCCCTGCCCGCTCTGCAGAATCAGCCGTGCCCGAAAAAAATCCTGCCGGTCAAAGTTCACTTCCGTCTTGAACTCCACCTGCCCGCGCAAATCCTCACGCCTCGTGGGATAAATCACCTCCGGAAGTCTTCCGTTCACCGGCTTTATCCCCAGATCAATTTTCAAATCTCCAGGAATCGAGCCCCCCGGCGGCGCTTCCACCATTACAAAAAAGGTTCCCAGCCCGATGTCCGGATGCGTCCACAACGAAACCACGCATGGCCCCACCCGCTGGTCCACAATGATCGGAAACGGCGGCCCGTTGTGCGCCGATGCCGGCGCAGCAAACACGCAAGCACACATCAGCGCCAACGCCAAAATCCGCGTGGCCCACATGGCGCCATCGCACATAGAGACTTGCGCGCTATCCATCATTCGGTAGACTTTTTTCATCCGCCCATCAACATCGCCCGCATCTCCATCGGCTGATACATCAACCACATGGAAGCCAGCCATAAAATCACGCTCACGGAAGCCCACGGCGCAAACGCCGCAATCACCCGTCGCGGCGCGTCCTCTTCCGCCAACCGGTACGCCACCAGCAGCGATCCCGCCAGCCCCAGCAGCAAAAATCCCATCTCCATCGGTTGAATGAACCGCGCCGGTATTCCCGTCAGTCTCCACGCCGGCGCGCCCAGCATGTGCCAACCCACGCTCGCAAACGCATTCTGCATCACTGGAATAAAAGTATAGAGTCCCGAGAAAAAGTGAAAGCCATAATGCGCCAGCCACATACCGAATCCCAGTGGCGCCAGTGCGTACGAATATCTCACCGCCAGCGGCACCAGCGGCCGCGCGCTGCCGCTCCACGCCTTCGCCAACCACGCCGCCAGTCCCAGCAGCACCAGCGGTTCCACCACCAGCACCACCCCAAAAATCATCGCCAGCACTGGAGCCTCATCCTTTATATGCAGCCACGCGCCGAGCCACCTCTCCAGCGTGTACACCGGGCTCACCATTCCAAACGCATTCAGCAACGCTCCAAACGTAAACACCATCACTAGCGCCGCAATATCTTTCCTTCGCGAAAATAATCCGATGCCTGAGCGCATCGGGTCCACCATCAACTCCCCCGCCGGCAAACGTGAAGTCACTCCCACATTGTCATGCGGGCAGGCATGCACGCAGTCCAGGCAAAAAGTGCAGTCCATGTTGCCCACTTTAAGCGGTTGAAACAGCGCCAGCTCGCATCCGCGCTGCAGCACCACAAAATCCAGCTTTTGCCCCGCCTTCGCAGGCTCACGCCGCCCCCGAATGCAATCCTTCGTCCCGCACCGCGCGCACACATCCAGATCCCGCACTTTCACTTCCAGCGGAGAAACCGTGGACGCCACAAAATTAAATTGCCCGATGGGACAAACAAATTTGCAAAACGTGGCGTGCTTGAACACCCCGTCAATCACCAGGGCCGCCATGAAGTACCCGGCAATCAGCAACGCCGTCCACCGTGGCGAATTCCACAAATCGAAAAGCTCGTAAACAAAAAGAATCGCCGCGAGCAGCGCCACCGACAGCCATTTATTCCGCAGCGCGCGCGGCCAGTTCATCCACGGCCTAAAAAATCGCCGCGCCGCATTGCGCACCCCCATGAACGGGCACGCCAGGCAAAAGAAATTTCCGGCGCACAGCAAAACCAGCACCAGCGCGCCGCGAAAATGTACCCAGCTCAACACCGTCGCCAGATTTTTCGGCGCCAGCTGCGGCCCGAACAGCCCCTGCACGATCATCACCACGCTTACCAGCAGCAGTGGTATCTGCAGCAGCGTACGCGAGTGCCGCCATTTCAGAAATCGCCCAACACCTGGCAACTTTAGTAAATCGAATTCAGATGTTGAAAGAGGATCTCTTACCGGAGCAGCGATGGTAGGGGTGGACAACGTGTTAGCTTAGCCTGCGTTCGATTCGTCGGCGAAATTCAGACCGCGCGCGCATTCACCATGCTGTGCTGATGTAAAGCGCAGCTGCACGCCGCCGCAGGCTCTCCCACCGGCGGAAACATGTGGTAATACATCCCGATCACCATGGGGATGAACACGATCGAATTATAGAAAAGGTGCAGCTCCACGCGCGGAATCACCAGTTGCAGAATGCTCACCGGCACCGGTTTGCCCCAGAAATTGTGATGCATGGTCGCTTGCGAAATCAGCAGCAGGTGCTCGAAGTGATGCCAGAATTGAATCACTAGCGCCACAGTCCACCACTTCAGCGAAGTTCCCGTGAACCCCTTGCGCAAAACCCAGATGCCGATCAGCATCACCAGCGCATACGAATAATGCAAAACTTCCGACTTGATCAGCCACGGATACCACAATCCCAAAATCCCGCCCGCCTTTGCCGGCGGCCAGCCCATCACATAGATTTGATACGCCTGCACCAGGTGCTCGCCCCAGTGCCCCAGCACCACCGCCATGAACGCCAACAGCGCCGGCTTGTGCCACTTCGAATTCAGCTTGTCGTAAACGGAATCCCCAGTGACATTAGCGTGAGCACTCTGAATTGTCGGAGCGGAAACCGCCACAAAGCTCTCCCGGTGCACTGAAATTCCACAAAACATTCGGCTTACAGAAAAACAACGATCCCATGCGCGACTTCCAGGGGTCAATAGTAGATTTGCATTAGTGCGTCAGCGCTCTCTTCCTGGCCTTTTGACAGCTAATAAAAGTGAAAGAAGCGTCGCCTCTTCCAGCGGGTGAAGACCGTCGATTTCCGAATCCAAGGGACTTTACGTCGACACTTCGCTTGCAGCTTGCTCCCTAACGCAGTTTTGTGCCGGTGGGAAACTACCAGATTTTTATATTCATCCTCCACGATTCCACCGACTCGCTCCCCACCGTCGTCAATTAGAATAATCGTTCTGGCCCAATCCTAAACCGCAGGGAGGGATCAATGGCAGCGAGTTCCAGTAGAAAATCTGGTGGCCGCAAATACGGCAAAGCCGCGGGCAAAAGCGTGAAAAGCGCCATGCATCGCGAAAAACGCGGCACACTGAAATCCGGGAAAGGTGGCAAAGGCGGAACCGTAAAAAGCCGCAAACAGGCCATCGCGATCGGCCTCTCGGAAGCCCGCAAAAAAGGCGCCAAAGTCCCCAGGAAAAAATCCAGCTAACCGCCACGCGCCGAACTGATCAAGCGCCTCACACTTCTCAGTGCCCCACAGCTCGACCGACGTGCCCCCACATGCCGCATCTGCATGTGGGGTTTTATTCATCAAATACCAGAGAAATTTCTCCCACGCCGAAACCTCGCGCTAACAACCACGCGCTTCTTCGGTGCGCTCCACTCAATCTCACAAGCATCGTGTTAAACTCCGCCCGCGCAACTCAACACAACAAAATTCACTTCTCCATACGCACCGGAGCTCCATGCCCCACGTCCTGATCGCTCTAATAGCCTTTTTGCAATCAGTCGCTACCAGCGCCTCGCCAAGTCAAATCCCTCCCGACACTCCCGAACCCAACTCCATAGAGGCCATCGCCGCCGCCACCACCGATCCGCATTTCCTCTCCCCCTGGGTTTCCTACCTCCCACAATCCTCCACGGTCACCTCCCCGCAAAAATTTCTCGGCCGCATCCCTGGCGCCCCCGGAGAATTCGTAGACAGCGCCAAAGCCTACGCCTACTGCCGCGCCCTCGCCGCCTCGTCGCCCCGGGTGCGCGCCTTCACCATCGGCCGCAGCGAAGAAGGCCGCGACATCATCCTCATTGCCATAGCCGATGAAGCCGGCATCAGCGATCTCGATCGCCTCAAAGCCGCCACCGCCGCGCTCGCTGATCCCCGCCTCACCGACCGGGCCGCCGCCGAGAAACTAATCTCCACCGCGCGTCCCATTTATTATTTCAACGCCGCCCTGCACTCCGACGAAACCGGTTCCACCGAAGCCATGCTGGAGCTCGCTTACCGCCTCGCTGCTTCCGAAACGCCCATGATTCAGGGCATCCGCAAAAATCTCGTCGTGCTCATCAATCCCGTTTCCAATCCTGACGGCCGCGACAAAGTCGTCGAATGGTTTTACAAATATTTGAAAGGCAAAACCGATCGCGCCACGCTTCCGCGCATGTCGCCTCCCTACTGGTCCAAATACGCTTTCGTGGACATCAATCGCGACACTCACCAGCAAACTCACGAAACCACTAAAGCTGTTCATCGCATGTTTCACGAATGGCATCCCACTGTCGTTCACGACCTCCACGAAGGCTCGCCTTTCCTCATGACCTGGAATGGCACCGGTCCCTACAATCCCAACATTGACCCCATCACCTACAGCGAATTTCTCGAGATGAGTTTTCACGAAGTACAAACCATGACCGCCCTGGGCATGCCCGGTGTCTCCACCTGGAATTTCGGCGAAGCATTCAGCCATCTTTATCTCGACTCCGTGGCCATGAATCACAACAGCATCGGCCGCGGCTACGAAACCTGGGGCAACGGCACCGCCGAAACTCTACATCGCAACGTTCCAAAAAATGCGCTCACGATGGAATGGTACCGCCCCGTCCCGCCGCCCTCCGCCGACGTCACCTGGTCCTCGCGCGACAATCTGAATTATCAGGAGACTGGCTCGCTCGCCATCCTCGATTACGCCGCGCGCAACTCCAAAGAAATGCTGCGCAATTTTTATCGTAAGGGTTGGGATTCCTGGCGCAAAGGACTCGACCAGCCGCCCTACGCTTTCGTCATTCCCGAAGACCAGGGCGACCGCACCCGAGTCGCGCAAATGGTCGGCCGCCTGCTCGCCCAACACATCGAAGTCGGCCGCGCGCAGAATTCTCTAAATCTGAAAGAAGGAAATTTCCCAGCCGGCTCTTACGTGGTGCGCCTCGATCAGCCCTATCGCAATTACGCGGTGGACCTGCTCACGCCTCAGCATTTCCCCAAAGGCGGCGGTGAACCTTACGACGACGTCTCTTGGGAACTCCCCGCGCACTATCACCTCGATGCCATTCCTATCGCCGACGCCGCCATTCACAACGCGCCGCTGTCGCCGCTCAAGGAAGAACCGCATCCCGCCGGAAATATTTCCGGCCCGGGGCCGGTATTTTTGTTGAAAGACACCGGCCAGGAAGGATTATTCGCCGCGCGTTATCGCCTCGCAGCTTTCAATATCGAAATCGCCGAGAAACCTTTTCGCGCCGCCGATTCCAACTTTCCCGCCGGCTCCTGGATCATTCCCTCGCAAGACGGTCTCGCGCCCCCCCTGCGAGACACCGCTGCCGAACTCGGCCTCGACTTCACCAGCGTCCCCACAGCGCCAACTGTTTTGGCTCACGCCACAAAAACTCCACGCTTGGGCGTGTGGGTTCCCTGGGCCGACACCGATTCCATCGGCTGGATTCGCTACTCCCTCGACCAGCGCAAAATTCCCTACACCTACATCCGCGACGAAGATATTCGCGCCGGTTTTCTCCACGATAAAATCGACGTCCTCATCTACGGTCACGTCGATCTCGAACTCGCCGAACAAATTCAGGGACTGCCCAAACGCTGGGGTCCCATGCCCTTCAAAAAAACTCCGCAAACCCCTAGCTTCGGCACACCTGCCGAATCCGACGACATCACCGGCGGCATCGGCTGGGATGGTCTCGCCAAACTTCAAGATTTTGTTGACGACGGCGGCTTGCTCGTCACCCTCGGCAGCGGCTCCATGCTCGCCCTCGAGGGCGGCATCGTTCGGGGAGTCCGTCGCGTTTCCGGCGGTGTTCCGCGCAGCGCCACCGGTGGCGGCTCCGACGCCGCGGCTGCCGCGATGGAATCCGTCACGCGCACTCCCGGCGCCCACGTGCGTGCCACTTTCGCGCGCCCCGATTCCCCGCTGGCCTACGGCTACCCCGCGCGCACCACGCTTTTCCGCCAGAATTTTCCGCTCTACGATGCTCCGCGCAGTTGGCTGCGCATGGCCTACTGCACCACTTGCCTCGATGGACCTCTCGATCGCAGCGACATCGTCGTCGAATGGGGCGACCGGGACGGCGCTCCCCTGCTGGTCAGCGGTCAGGTCTGGGGCGAAGCCGGACTCATCGGCCGTCCCGCCGTGATGGACATTCCCGAAGGCCGCGGCCACGTCATCGCTTTCAATTTCAATCCCTTCCATCGCGACCTGAATCGCGGCGACCACCGCCTGGTCTGGAACGCCATCATCAACTGGCAAAAAATCCTTAACCAGCAACCCAGCGCCTCTTCGACGCCCCCCGAAGACACCGAATAACCAAGCGCTCCAACTACGTAAACTCACGCGAAGCGCTCTACCTCGAGCAACGTTAAAGTTATGCGGAGGGTGCCCCACCCTCGGTTTATAGGGTGGGTCTTTCCTTACTGCTTAATTTTCGCGAAATTTACCGGCAGGGTTCCGTAAGTTCGCACCCGAATTTCAATCCGCAGCGTTTTCCGGACCCGATAGTCAAAGCATCTCAGAAGGAACCACCGCAAAAAAGAATTGTGTATCGTTACTGCGCCCCGTCGCCATCGCCCTTCACCCGAATCGCCGTAATCTTCACCGTAATGTGATCATCATCATTCAAAGTAACTCGCTCGCTCTTCTTTTCAAACGGTTTCAGAAATTCCGGATCCTGCCACGCGTCCGCTTCCACCTCTTCCCAACTAAATAATTCGTACTCTCCCGGCACAATGCCTCTCAATTCAAAATGACCGTACTGATCGGTATTCGCAGTTTTATACAAACGAAAATCGTCCCGCCGTGACAATTCCGGCACCAGCGCCACCGACACCCCCGCCAAAGGCAGCCCGTCCGCATCCAGCACCGTCCCCTGCACCCGGGCCCCGCGCGAACTGACCACGATTTCCAAATTCTTCGGTTCGCCACGGGTAACCACAAATCCATCTTTCAATCCGCTCGCCGTCCCGTAGCGTAGCTCTTTAACGTAGCAATCCTTGGACAATCCTGTAACGTGCGCGCGATATGGTCCCTCAGATATATCCTTTAGCGAAAAAGTGTTGTTCGCATCCACCCGTGACGGTCCGTAGTAGCCGAGCTGCGAATCCACAGCTTCTGGTGCCACGCTTAACTCACCATTTTCCACGCTAGGCCTTCCGTCCCAAACGATCCGGCCTGCGATCGCAATTCCTGGAGCAATCGTCAGCGTGATTCCTTCCACGTCCCCGTCGCCGACCTCTAGCGGCTGACGCGTGATATGCATCTTGCCTTCATCAAACCAATAGCCCGCCAGCACATAAGATCCCTGCAGTACCTCCCGAATCTCAAACGAGCCATCAGCCTTTTGCACAATGCTTTGCTGGGTATTTTCCCACTGCTGGTTATCAGCCTTGGGTATTAAAATCACGCCTGCCCCAAGTCCCGGCTTGTGCGTGATCTGATTGTAAACATGGCCACGAATATGATGGACCAGCACCTGGCGCATCAGAATCTCAATGGACGACACTTCTTCTCCGGGTTTGATGGTGATTGATTGCGCTTTAGCCACCTCTGCCGTTCCTGGGTAATACATTTTGGCATAGCCTTCCTCGTGACTCTGGCTGCCCGCCGCTTCGGCGCTGGGCGCTTCGTCGCCCTCTTCTCCACGCTCGCCCGGGCGACTCCATCGCGGATAGATGGCGGTTATAAAGTAGCGGCCGGGTGATAAGCCATACAGCCGGTATTCGCCAAGATCGTTCGTCTCTGCCCGCCCCACAGGGGAAAGTTTCCGTTTTCCTTCCGAATAACTTTGCTGCTCGACCTGTACCGACACGCCGGGAAGTCGCTCGCCATCCTCGTCCAGAATCCTTCCGGCAATCACGCCAGAGGGGATCATCCGAAACACCAGGTCCTTCATCTCTTGACGTGGCCGCAACGTCAGGATCGCTCCGGGTGACTCGGGCTTCCGCTGTCCGTATTCCTGAGTTACAAAGCCGACGCGACTGACCGACAGCCGGTACGAGCCCGGCACGATGCCCTTTATCGTGAATCGTCCATCCGCGCCCGTTCCCGCCGCGATCCTGCGAGTCCTATCGTCAACACTTTGCAGCAACAGCCGAGCCTTCCGCAGTGGCGCGCTCCCGCCTATGGTGACGACCATCCCGGAAACTGTGCATTGCTCTTCTTTGGGAGTTTTAGTGTCTGTCTGCGCGCTGGCGGATATCGCCATCAACATAGCGCTGGCAAAGATGCAGAGGGCTTTCGTAAACATCTTGGCGAAAGTATACGCCAGGTTACTTATCGAGTTAACTATCAAGGTCTAAAATGCCGCGAGCCACTCCGCACACAGCGGCTACTGCACTAAATCAACATTCGATTAGATTTCTGACACATGCGGAGGGTGTCCACCCTGGATTTGTCAGGGGTGGGTCTTTCTTTGCATTCCAAACCGCCAATCAATTAAATCTCACATATTCAAAATTCAAAGGCTGCCCATTGATCCCGCGTATCGGTGGAGCAATCCAGTTCGCAAATTTACCCGGTTCCACCACTCGCCCGATCATCAGCGACTGCACGAACGCATGATCTTCCGGCGCCGGCAGCCACTCCCGCTCATGGTTCGTCCACACTTCCTTCGTCAACACTTCTCCGTCAGGCGAAATAAAGTGCCCGGCGAAATTTCCAATGGCGCGATGAAATCCCTTGTGCGGCAATTTCAAACGGAACGAAATCCCCGCTTTTTCGATCACCCGGTTCCAGCGGTCCACTCCCGCCTGAATCTCATGAATGTAATCGTCTCGCAAACGCTCGTTCAGAGCTGTCAATGCCGGCACTTTTCTTTCGACAATTTTGCTGCCCACCACTTCGAACACCGGATAAACCTCGTCCGTCAGAACGTGGTCATCTTCAATCTTTGTCTCGTCGTAGCGCCCCTTCAGCCCCGTGGTGTAATACGTCGCCGCATTCGACGACGCGTCCGACCCGAACAGATCAATCGTCACGCTGTAGTGGAAATTCAAATATCGCTGCATCGTCTCAAGATCAATCACGCCCAGCGCGCGCACATCCCCGGCGCTCTCCACCTTGTGCTCCTTCATCACTTCGCAGGTGCGCTGCAGAATCCGGCTCACGCCCGTTTCGCCCACAAACATGTGGTGCGCTTCTTCCGTCAGCATGAACCGGCACGTCCGCGCCAATGGATCAAATCCCGATTCGGCCAGCGCGCTCAATTGAAACTTGCCGTCGCGATCCGTAAAAAACGTAAACATGTAAAACGCCAGCCAGTCCGGCGTGGGCTCGTTGAACGCTCCGAGAATTCGCGGATTATCCACGTCCCCTGAGCGCCGCTCCAGCAAAGCCTCAGCCTCTTCACGCCCGTCGCGCCCAAAATAGCGGTGCAGCAAATAGACCATAGCCCACAGGTGCCGCCCTTCTTCCACGTTCACCTGAAAAATATTTCGCAGGTCATACAGCGAAGGGCAACACATCCCCAGCATGCGTTGCTGCTCCACCGAAGCCGGCTCCGTGTCTCCCTGCGTCACAATTACTCGCCGCAACGTTGAGCGATATTCACCCGGTACCTCCTGCCAGGCGGCATCGCCCTTGTGCGTGCCGAAATTTACCTGTCGTTCCGCAGTGCGCGGCTGCAAAAAAATTCCCCAGCGATACTCCGGCATGCGCACATATCCAAATTTCGCCCAACCATCCGGCTCCACAGTGATCGCCGTGCGCAAATACACTTCATAGTTGTGACTTTCCGTTGGGCCCATGTCGTACCACCAGCTCATGTACGCCGGCTGCCAATGCTCCAGCGCGCGCTGCAAAACCCGGTCGCGCCCCAGGTCCACGTTGTTAGGAATTTTTTCCGTGTAGTCAATCATCGCCGTTCTCCCGCGCCGCCAAATCTTCTCAAACTCTTTCCCAGTTGAATTTCACCGGTGAACCCGTGCCATACACTTTCAGTGCCCCGCTCGCCCCCACTGCATTCGGCCGGATAAAAATCCAGTTCTGCCACGCCGATAACCTGCCAAACACCCTCGTCTCCATCGTCTCCGGCGAACCAAATCGCAGATTCGCTTCCAGCCCGGTGCACGCGTCCGGCGAAAGCGCCACGCGCGATTCAATCGCCGTCCGCAACTCGTCCTGCCAGTCCAGATCGTCAGGAGCCGCAGTCACCAGTCCCGCCGTCACCGCCTCCGCCGGCGATAGTTGTTTTCCGATTTGCGTGCGCAACGCCTCCACCTGTTTTTCATCCTGATAAAACCGCGCCGCGATCCGCGAGAGGCGATTCACCATCGGCAGCGCCCCGAAATTCATTTCCGATAGCGCCACAAACGCCTTCTCATCACCTTCTTCGGTATCCAGCATGTACACGCGATCCGCCGCCAACGCCAGCTCCAGCAGCGTGCCCACAAAACACGATCCCGGCTCGATCACCGCGAACATGGACCGCGAAGTCACATCCAGCCGCGCAAACGTCCGCCGCAGCATCCCTAGAACTTCTCGCACGAACCAGTTTCCCTGGTGCTTCAAAATAAATTCGTCCATTGCCAGCATCGCCGCGGCATCGCCGCTGGTCTTCAATATCCAAAGTCCAAGCTCCAGCTCATTCGTCCGCAAACTCAGAATCGCGTCGTCCAGTTCACGCGCCATCTTCAGCGGCCACCACTCCGCTCCCAGCGCCAACGCTCCTTCCAATGTCTGCTGCACTCCCGCTTCAGGTGCGCTCACCGTGATCGTCGCCGTTCGCGCCGCCCGATTGAAGACGACTTCCAACGTCTCGTAGCGCAGTCCGTTCTCCTCAATCCGTCGCGCCACAGGAGTCAGCGCCACTCCCTTTGCATCCGCCGGCCGGTCGCTTTTCTCTGCCAGTTCCGCCGCGCGTTTCTTCACATGCTCCGCGAAGCCCTGCGTCTTCACCACCTCGTCCACCAGGCCCCAGTCCTTAGCCCGCTGCCCGCGAATACCATCAGAAGTCGTACAAAAAATATCCGCCAGGTCTCGCCGTACTCTTCTCTTATCGGTAACCCTCGTCAATCCGCCGGTTCCCGGCAACACGCCCGAGCAGCGGCACTTCCGGCAAACTCACCGCCGACGACCGGTCATCCACCAGAATTATTTCATCGCAAGCCAGAGCCAGCTCATACCCGCCCCCTGCGGTAGTTCCATTCAGCGCCGCCAGAAATTTCAAACCCGAATACCTGCTCGAATCTTCAATTCCATTCCGCGTCTCATTCGTAAACTTGCAGAAATTCACTTTCCACGCGTGCGAAGACTGCCCCAGCATGTAAATGTTCGCGCCCGAACAAAACACTCGCGGCTTCGCGCTGGTAATCATCACCGCGCGAATCTCCGGATGCTCAAACCGTATGCGCTGCAGCACATCGTGCAACTCAATATCCACGCCCAGGTCATACGAATTCAGTTTCAGCTTGTAGCCCGGCCTGATCCCGCCGTCTCCCGCAACGTCCATCGTCAGGTTAGCCACCGGCCCGTCATATGCCACCCGCCAGTGCTTATACCGCGACGGCTCCGTCTGAAAATCCACCCACTCCGCCCTGGCCGCCACATCCTGACCCACCGCTCCATCCACAGTGATCTCCCGAATCATCCCAACCGATATCCACGATTAGTTTACTGCATACCAGGAGGGTTCGTCGGTAGGGGGTTTACTGCAGCAGTGGCATCCCGAGCAGCAGGCCGCAAGAACAAACGAGCCCCACACTGGGGGCTCGCCTCGACAAATCAGCACATCAGAAAAAGATCAACGTCAATTGATCCCGTGAATCCGCAAACTCACCAGCTGATCAATCGTCAAATCCTTCATACCCCGGGCCCGCAAATCACTCACAAACTCCGGTGTCACCCCATGAATACGCATGGCCACCAGTTGCTCCGGCTCCGGATGCTTATAACCCAGCGATTGCATCTTCTCGATAAACTCCGGCGACACCCCGTGAATCCGAAAGGCAATCAACTCGTCCAGGTCTACTTTGTCGTATCCATCCTTCTTCAACTGCGCAATCCACTCCGGTGTGGCTCCATGAATCCGCATCGCCACCAGCGTATCCTCGCTCGGCGAATACCCCGATTGCCGCATCGCCCGCACCATCTCCGGCGACACCCCGTGAATGCGCAACGCCACCAACTTGTCGCTATCCCTAGCGGCCAGGCCTTCCTTCCGCAAAGCCTCCACAAACTCAGGGTTCACATCAAAAATTCGAAACGCGATCAGTTTGTCCGTATCCAATCCATCCAGGCGTTCCGCCTTCATTTGCTTGGCAAACACCGCGCTCACATCCATCAGCGCCATCGAAAACTGCTTGTCGCTGTCAATGTCACTGAATCCCAGCGCCTTCATTTCCTGCGCGTAGCCCGGCTCCGCGAAAAAGTGAAACACTCCCGCGCCCTCGCCATCCTTTATGTAGCCTTCGCATTCGAACCGTCCCGCGTCGCGCGCAATCGTGAAGCGCACGTCCTGCTTCCCACTCTTCGAAAGATCCAGCCCCTTCAATTCACTCACGCGAATGTTCGTCTCGTGGTTCGAATTTCCGCCGTGATGACGCTCCATCAGCGCCAACTCCACTTCGCCGGCTTTCTCCGCGCGCTCGATCGTCCAGCTCCCATTGCGCGAATCCGCCGCCTTCACGATGAACGCGCCCATCAGCACGCAAACGGCTACCACGTAGCACAGTATTCCTTCGCGTCGATTCATGGCTTCGATCTCCTCTCGCACATTCCTAGTCCAGCACTCCGGAATTCTTCAGCGCCACCAGCTTGTCCATGCTCAGATCGCGGAAGTCGTGGCTGCGCGCTTTCTCCACGAACTCCGGAGTAATCCCCATAATCTTGGCTTCAACCGCCGCGTGCGCATCCACTTTCAATCCCGCCGAGCGCAGCGCTTTCACGTACTCCGGCGTCACGTCTTGCACTTTCATCCCGATAATCGTGCCGGTCTCAACCGCTAATCCCAGGTCCTTTATTTCGTGCACGTACTCGGGCGTCACCCCTTGCACCTTCATGCCAATCAAATCTCCCAGCGCAAGTTTGGAGCCGATAGCGTTCTGTATCCCGCGCACGTAGTCGCCATCAATCCCCTGCACTTTCATAGCGATTAAATTATTTGCGTCCGCATTGCTGTACATGTCGCGGAATTGCTTCACGTATTCCGGCGTCACGCCCTGCACCTGCATGGCAATGATCTGATTTATTTCCAGCGCCAGCCCCGACTTGCGCAATTCGCGAATCAGCTCTGGAGTCACGCCCTGCACTCGCATCGCGATCAACTCGCCGACATCCGGCTTCAACCCCGCTGCGTGAATGCTGCGCACGTATTCCGGCGTCACGCCCTGCACCCGCATCGCAATGAGTTCTTCCACCGACACGCCCGTAATCCCTTCGGCCTTCAATCCCTCGATGTAGGAACCCGACGCGCCTTTTCGTTCACCGTCGCGGCGTTCGGCGTCTTCCGTTTGCCTTTCCTGTTCGCCCACTTCCGCACTTTTCTCTTTTGCCCAATCGGTGTTCGCGTGCTCAGCCGTGATCGCTTCCGCGACTGCTGGCACCGGCATCGGTTCAGCCGGCATGGTGACTGCCTCCGCCGGCGGCATAACCATCATCGGTCGCTCGATTGCCGGTTTCGGCATCGCCTTCGACGGCCGCACCACGATCACCGCGCCGCTGTTTTCCTCTGGCGCAGCCTGCACGACAGCCTCGCTGCGTTTTTCACTGGCTTGCTCGCTTGCGGACTGATTCGTCTGCGCTGCGCCCAGCAGCGCGTTCCCTGCCAGCACCGAAGCGCACAAGCACAACAGGCTCCCGGCCATCCCCGCGCTGCGCAACCCGCCGCTCAATTTGCCGATACCCAGCAATCGCGCCACGCGTTCCGCCAAAGGACTGCGGTTCGCCGCCATCGCCAATGCCGGAGCGCTCTGCCATTCCGCCATCGTCGCCAGCGCTCGCGCGTACTCCACCGCGTTCCCGCACACCGCAATCGCCACGTCGTCGCAGCAATTTTCCCGCTCCACACGAATCCGCTTGCTGAGCCACCACACGGCCGGGTGATAAAACAGCAGCGTCTCCGCCGCCATCTGAAATAAATTCACAAAAGCGTCCAGCCGCTTCACATGCGCCAGTTCGTGCGCAATCACTGCTTCCAGTTGCTGTGCAGTCAGCCCCGTCAACGCCGAAACCGGCAGCAAAATCACTGGCCGGAACCAGCCCACCACCGCGGGAGCTTCCAGCTTCAAACTCTCGCAATAGCGCACCACGCGATTCAGCCCCAGCCGCCGCTGCAGCTCCTTGCACTTATCAGCCAGTGCTCCGCTGACCGCAGATCCTGTTTTTAATCTCAATCGCTCAATCAGAAAAAATCCCGCCGCCGGACGCAAGCTCAACAGCACTACGCCCACAAACCACGCCTGTACAAGCCACAACAGATAAATCGAACGCGTACTGCGCCCATCCGAAAATTCCCTGCTGAAAATCTGCGCCGCCGCGCCACTCTCCGCCGCAGCTCCAATCTGCGACGTGCTTCCCGTCTTTCCCGCGGCCAGCGCAGGCGGATTTCTCACTTCCTGCCGCTGGGACAGAACAAAAAACGTCAGCGCCGGCGCTGCCACCATCACCGCCAGCATCCCCACCGCCACCACATATTTCGCCGAAGCCCGCCGCACCAGCGACATCCCTGCAAACGCCGCCGCCGCAATCGCCACGCCCTGCCACAGAAAATGCAGCAGCGCCATGCCCACCAACCGCATCGTCTCGGGATTCACCCAGCCGGCAATTCGCGTCACGGCAGTTTCCTTTCGTACTCGTCCAGCAGCCGCCGCAACTCCTCAATCTCTTCCTTCGAACCTTTACGCCCCGCCAGCGCGTGCATCATCAACTGGCTTGCCGACCCGTCAAACACCCGCTGCAAGACATCGCCCGCGAATTGCCGCTTGGTTTTCTCCGCGGCCTGGTTGGCTTCGTACACGTGCGCGCGCTGTTCCTCGTTGCGCCGCACCGAGCCTTTCTCGGTCATGATCTGCATAAGTTTTAAGACGCTGGTGTACCCCATGTGTTTCTTCTTGCTCAACAAATCATGAACTTCCCGTACGGTAGACGGCCCCCGCGCCCACAAAATGCGCAGTATCTCCAGCTCCGACACCGTCGGTTTTTGCGTCAGTTTTTGAGCAGGTTTTTGTGTTTCCTGTGCCATGCGCAGAAATCTACTACGAAGCCATTCGTAGTGTCAACGAAAATCTTCGTACTTCCCTTTTGTACTTTGAACTTTGGTTCTGACTGCGCGTACCAAGACGAAACAGCGAAGCTTCCTGCCGCCTAACCCGCCGCAACCCGCCGATGAAAATCCTTACCTTTTCGTTCCGGCCCCAAAGCAAAGACAATTACCAGGGCCACAATCGTGCACGCTTCAAACACCGTCAACGCCCACTGGTACCCGATGCGATCCCGCAAAGCGTACTCAATCGTATTCGTCGGCGAACCAAACAAAACTCCCAGCTGATACACAAATCCCGGAAACAAACTGCGCACCGCATCCGGAGACAGTTCATTCAAATGCGCCGGTATCACTCCCCACGCCCCCTGCACTCCCACCTGCATCAGAAAAGCGCCCATCGCCAGAATCGTCAGCGTATGACCAAACGCCCACATGGGAATCACCAGCGCGCACAATCCCAGCGAACAGATAATGCTCGCGCGCCTGCCCAGCTTCTCCGAAATATGTCCCACCGACACCGTCGCCAGCAAAGCGCCCACGTTATAAAACATCGCCAGGTACGCCACCATGTTTGCCGAAACGTGATGTGCGGTTTTCAGAAAATCCGGATAGAGATCCTGGGTGCCATGCGACAGACAAATCATCAGCGTCAGCGTCAGGACCAGGTAAGAGAAACTTTTGCGATGCTCCCACATCACCCGAAAAATCCCGCTGATGCTGGGCACACGATGTTGTTTCCACGCCGCCGACTCCGGCGATTTATACGCCACCACCATGGTGATAATTCCCGGCACCAGACCAGCCCAGAACATCGCCCGCCAGCCCCACGCCGGCAAAATCAGTCGCGCCGCCACCGCCGCCAGCAAATATCCCAGTGGATATCCGCCCTGCAGCAATCCCGAAAGCAATCCGCGCAAACGCGTTGGCGAACTTTCCAGCGTCAGCGAAGCGCCCACGCCCCAGAATCCGCCCATCCCGATCCCATACAGCAGCCGCAGAACAAAAAACATCGGATAGTTCAGCGCCAGTCCGCTCAACACTTCTATCAACGAAAAATACGCCACCACCGCCATCAACGGCTTTCGTCGCCCATAACGATCCGCCAAAATCCCAAACAAAAGCGCCCCGACAGGACGCATCGCCAAGGTAGCCCCCAGCGTCAGCACGATGGATGACTTCGTCACCCGAAAATGCTGCGCCAGCACATCCACCAGAAAAACCACCACGAAAAAGTCAAACGCATCCAGCGTCCATCCCAGAATCCCCGCCGCCACGGCAAACTTCTGCCCCTTCGGCGGCGGCCCGCTGCTCCCGGATGTGTCACTCTGCGTCGTGTCAGTAATCATCGCTTTCGCAAATGCAGTTGAAATCTCCCCGCAGAAAACCAGGCCAGCGGCATCCCCGGCCCGAATCAAACTAAAGCTATTTCCCCCTTCCGTCCAGCAATATGCAATAAGGCCCGCATAACACCGGCACAGTTATCCCTCGACTTAACGCGGACGAGCCAAATCGAATATCGAACCGAGCGACAAGACTTCGTCAACAGATTCGGCGCTAGGAGCGTAGCGAGATGTAAATGATGAGCGTCATCGTCGGTCGCATGTGCTCACGGCGCGATTCATGTAAAATGATTGGACTCCATAGGGGCGTAGCTCAGTGGTAGAGCAGCGGCCTTTTAAGCCGAAGGTCGTGGGTTCGATCCCCACCGCCCCTACCAACCTTCTTCATTTCCCATGGTTTATAAACTCGGACATTCAGTTCACCGCGTACCTTTCCGATCTATTGCTGTAAGGCCCTTTCTCCACTTGATATGAACTTAGCATTGTGCTAAGTTATAAACGTGCAGATCATCGGCAAACATCTGATAGAAGCTGCACAAAAGAAACACGCCAATTGGAAGGGCTCTCTCGGTTCTTGGGTCAGGATCGTGGAAGGTGTCGACCCTCCATGGGACAATCTTCCCGCAGTCCGGCGAACGCGCAAGGATGCGGACCCAGTCGGAGATTGCGTTGTTTTCGATATAAAGAACAACGAAGCCAGACTTATATCGTACATAAGCTATGACATGGGAACCGTCACCGTGCTGGCTGTACTGACCCACAAGGAATACGACAAGGGAAGGTGGAAAAGTGCCTGTAATTGCTGAACGACTGCCCGCAAAATATCTTGTTAAAGAAGAGGCTCCTAAGATCGTATCTTCTCCTCAGCAACACCAGGCCTATATTTCCAGGCTGTTAGGCCTGCAACGGAAAGCGCATCGAACTGCAGAAGAAACGGATACTGCCAAACTCCTCGTCGTTCTGATCGCTGATTACGAAGCCAAGCATTTCATCGTCGAAAAGGCCTCGGGCGTCGAAGTCTTGAAGGAACTGTTGGATACCAACGGACTTCGACAAAAAGACCTTGCCGACGATTTGGGTGGCGAAAGCGTTGTGTCCCTGATTCTGAAAGAAAAGCGTCAACTGAACCGCCAGCAGATGGAGAAACTCAGCGAACGCTTTCACGTCTCGCCAGCAGTGTTCTTCTAGCAAATGATGCGCGTCGAGAGACACCTGCCGGGGCGATTCAACCGTACCTGCAAAGCAAGCTCGCTTTAATAGCTCTGACTGATCTTAAAAGATAGACTGGTTCGTCTTAACAGCAAGGATTTGCCCGTCAGACGGCCCGGGAAGCAGCATATTGTTCTCGGAGATTCCTTGGGACGGTTTAGGAAGCTCTCGAACGCCACTAACGCATCGTTTGTGTGTTTAGGTGTCGGAAGAATCACTGATATAGTCGCACCACGAGGTAGCTCTGGAGCCTAGTGAGCAGTTCTAGTTGACACGACCTTTCCAGGTCGTCCACGACAACTACGAGTTTCCGTCGGGTCTTCGCGATGTAGGCTTCGACCAATCGCTTGACCTCCTCAACGGTAGCGTCATCCAGAGTGGCGGAATCTAAACCATAGAGTTTAAGAGTTGGCCCAAGAATTCGTGCGTATCGCCTCGCTGTGGACCGTAACTCAGGGTAAAAAAAACTCGCGATTGTTAGATACCGCGACGTTGTCATAGAAGCGTCGAAGGATTGTTTCCGGCGACTGGAAATACCACGGATTAAAGTCGACCAATATGAGCGACCGATCCTTGTTGATCCTGTTTCGCAGGAGATTCAGCGCCGAAGTCTTTCCGGCAGCCCAGGGGGCGTTAAGGCCGAAAACGAAAGGACCCTGAGAGCTGAAGTCCCTGATTTGAGCGAAAAAATCTTCAACAAATTTTTTCCGATCTAAAATATCGTCGACATCCTGGTCGATAGGCATGTCGATCAGTTCATCGACTTTCATGCGCAATGGTTCGTGGTTGGGGCACGATAGGAATATGCAAGTGCGGAAACCAATAAAATCGCGAGCGAGCACAGCCACGCCTCAAAGCCAGCGCCTCAGGTTGTGTAAAGCCGGAAAAACGATGGGGAAGAGATCCGTTTAATAATCCGGCGACAACCCATCCGACAAAAAACAAAATAGTGCCTTCCACGACTGTAAAAAGTTGGCCTTTGATCCGCGATTATGGCGATAGCGTCTTAGAAGGTCGGCGGTAGGCAGAGACAATACGAGCAGAAGGAACGCGACTAGCGGAAAGTGTAGCCAAGCGGGATAGAGATCCAAGCCGATCCTAAGAATATGGTGCAGTCGAATAAATGGGGCGCTTCGGGGTAAATAGGTTCCCACGAGAGTGCCCGCTACGAACCGTGTAACGCTGCGCCAAAGATAGGATTTTCGGCCCAGGATTTGGTGACGTCAGTCTACCGATATCCAATACCCTTTGCAGCATTTCGCCAAGAGGTTAATTCTCCACACGGCGGTCGGCCTTGCGGCATCCTCCGCATTTTTTCGTTACAATCTCCACCGCTCCCACGTCTCTGCTTCGGAGGCCCATCATGCCCATCCCGGAAAACACCGCCCTCTCCCGCATTATGCAAATCGCCGTAAACGTCCACGACGTCGACCGCGCCACCACTTTCTACCGCGACGTCCTCGGCCTCCAGCCGCTCTTCCGCGCCAGCCAGCTCAGTTTTTTCAACTGCGGTGGAGTTCGCCTGATGCTCAGCGCCCCCGAAAAGCCCGAGTTCGACCATCCCGGTTGCCTGCTGTACTTCCAGGTCGCCGACATCACCGCCGCGTTCGCTCGCCTGCAATCCGCCGGGGTCAAATTTGAAGACACGCCGCACCTGATCGCCCGCATGCCCACCCACGAACTGTGGATGACTCACTTCCGCGACACCGAAGGAAACCTCCTCTCACTCATGAGCGAACTCCCTCTCCCCGCCTGACGCTGCAAAATCCACGACCGTCGGCATGGCATCCGCCTCATTCTGTGGCACATTAAGGTAGCGCGGCGAGGCACCGCCTCAAAGTAGTGTGCCAAAGCCCGCTACCAATTGCCCGCGGACCAATAACCGGAGAAAGCAGCGATGGCCTACCAGCCCGAAACCCCCTTCGACGATATCGAGAGCGCTCGCGACTATGTGGACCAGCTCCTTTCGGCCGCCCACGAAGCTCAAGAGGAAATCCAAACGGAAATTCTGCGCGCCAAAGATCCCGCCCTCGCGCGCCGTCGCCAAGCCCTGCAACTGGTGAAGTACAAGCTCGCCCAACTCACAACCCACATCGGCACCAGCCGCCGCATCCTCAACGACCTGACCAAGCTCCGCCGCCTCCTCCTCGAAGGCAAAAAATCAGCTTGAACATTCTGCGATTTCAAACCTGTGCAAACTTGTTGTAGCCACTCGTGGCCATCGATCGTCGCGTAAAATAAAAACGCCCTCGAATTCGAGGGCGTTCATCGTCCGCAGTTCTCTTTGAGCACTCTTCGCTACCGGAGCGCGCGCCACCCGGAGCTACGGCTTGTCGTTAGGCGGTTCCTTCTTGTCCTTAGGCGGAGGCGGTTTCTTCTCACCCTGAGGTGCCGGCCTCTCCGCTGGCCGAGCCTGTTGCTTCGGCGCAGGTTTAGCCGCCGGTGGATTCGCCGGCTTCGCCTCCCGCGTCGCAGGAGCCGGTCTGTTCGCTTGAGAATTAGCCCGCGCTGGTTCTCGCGCCGGCGGCTGCCCCGGTTTCGCGGCAGGTCGCTCTGCTGGTCGGTTTGCCTGCGCGTTCGGCGCAGGACGGTTCGGTTGCGCCGGGGCCGCTTTCGCCGCTGGTCTTTCCGCTGGCCTGCCTGCGGGAGTCTTGCTCGGCTGTGGAGCTGGAGCCGGTTTCGCCGCCGGCTTGCCCGGAGCAGGCCTGTTCGGCTGTGCGGCTGGAGCAGGTTTCGTCGCCGGTTGTGCTGGAGCTGGCGTCGGTTTCGCACCACGCTCCGCATTCGGTTGCCGCGCATCCGGTCGCCCATTCGGCTGGCCCGGACGGTTTGGTTGCGCCGCTGGCTTCCCCGCCGGAGCAGGGGTGCCAGGCCGCGCCGCCGGTTGCCCCGGTCGATTCGGCTGAACATTCTGCTGTGCCGCAGCCGGTCGGTTCGGTTGCGCTGGCTGCGCCGCTGCCGCACCAGGCTTCCCTGCCTGCGCAGGCGCATTCGGTCGCGCACCCGCCGCCGGTCGCACCGGTGCCGGCCGTGCCGGTATCACCGCCGCGATCGGTTTCCCCTGGGGAATCGGCTGCTTCGCCACCAGCACAGCCGGCTTGCCTTTATTCACCGCCGCGAACTGCGCACGATTCTGCGCCGCTTGCTGCCGCACCTGCACCTGTGTCGTCATCGGTGGTATGCGCTGTTCGCGCTTCGCCGCCAACTCCGCGGGCAGCGGCCGTCGCGTCACGCCGCCCGGTCCTGCGTAGCTGGCCCGCGACGTCGTATTATTTACCGTCACATTATTTATCGTGGTGTTCGTCACCGTGCGGTTGTAAACGTTCGTCACATTCGTCGTCGTGACATTATTCACCGCGCGGTTGTAGTTGAACCGGTCCCCCCGCCAATATCCGCCCTGGTAACCCGCACCGGTATACCCGTGTCCATAATCAATTCCGCCGTAATATCCAATGTGCGAGCCCCAATACCCGTTGTGATAGCGGTACCGCCCGCCCGAATATCCCCAGTAAGGCGGCGTCCACAGATATCCCACTTCCGGCGGACGCGTCCACGCTCCCGGCACCCAGTAATATCCTTGCGAAGCGTAGCTCCAGTACCCCGGCGTCCACAAATATCCGTCGCCCGGGCATTCCGGCTGCGAATACTCCGGCAAAGGAGGCGGTGGCTGTTGCGCGTAAATCACCGGCTCGCCGTAGTTCGAATCCTCATCGTCGTTGTCGTCGCCGTAATCCCCGTAATCTCCATTCGAACCGCTGTCCGCATAATAATCGCCGCCGTTCGACGGACGATCATTCGAATAACCGCGGTCATCCGCGGGCGGACGGTCGTTCGAATATCCCCGGTCGTTATTCCCAGGCGCGGAATTATTCGTCCGGCGCGGCGCGTTGTTCGCGGTAGCCGGAGCATTATTCCCCGCAGCTGGCGCGCTGTTGTCCGCGTATCCCGCCGGCACCGGCGCCAGATTCGCATCCGCCTCAGGATTCTGATCCGCGGCCTGATTCGCCTGCGCAGCATCCGCCGGCGCACTCTGCGTCTGCGTGCTCGTCGGCGCGCTATTGTCCGGCGACGCGCCTTTGTTGCATCCCGCCAGGCCAATCGCCAGCACGACCGCCAACGCCGTCGCCGCACCCACCGAATTCAGCGCAGAAAATTTCTTCTCCGCGCCCATCAAAACTTTTTTATCATTCATATTGTTCACGGGTATATAAACAATCTCTCTCCGTAAACTAGGATGCCACTCCGCCGCACACAGGTTCCAAAAATAAATCCCCCACCCAGCGCCAAAAATGGGATTTGCCCAACACTCCAGTCCCATTAACGCAGGCAATATCTCGAATCATAAAAACGCGAAGGGTGCCCCACCCTGATCTTTTTGCAGGGTGGGGTTCGTCGCGTGGGAGCATCCGGATGTAATCCGCGATGTATTTCTCTCAATCGCCTTGAATTTGCCCTGCCAGAAAATTCTCAGATCCCACAACTCCAATCACACCTGCGGTCACAAAAAAGCGCGAAGCTCCCATCGATTGTGCAGACCATCCCGGCCATGGAAAACAGGTTCATCGGCTGCTCAAAATCTAATTCGCAAAACCTCTGCTTCTACTGAAGCCCACGCCGCCACGCACAACTTGACTCCCCACAAACTTACGCCTATATCTGAATTGTAAAAACAAATGCGCGCCACACACACATTCCTCGCCACAACCGTCGCCGCCCTCACGCTCGCGTCGCTAGCCCACGCCCAGCGCAGCAGCCCCGGCGTCGCCTCCCACCCGTCAGCAATCGGCGCTCCCCTCCGCGGACACCTGGTCCGCTCCAATCAAGCGCATCGCCGCAGAGCCAGTTCCGCGTACGGACCAAATTTCTATCCCGCCGTCTACGGCCCCTATGACTACGCCAGCGACCAGGACGATCGCGCCTCCAATCCCACGCGCATCATCATGATGCCAGCCGCCACTCCGTCGGCGCCTGCGCCCGCCAGAATCCCCGAGCCTCTTGTCATGGAGCTTCGTGCCGGCCACTGGGTCCGCCTGGCCAGCACCTCCGCCGAACCCAACGGCCCCTACTTCGATCCCGCCGCCGCGCGCAACACTCCTTCGTCCGCTCCGCTTCCCGCCGCCATCCTCGTCTTCCGCGATGGCCATCACGAAGAAGCCGCCCGCTACACCATCATCGGCCGCAGCATCTCCGTCAAATCCGATTACTACACCACCGGCTCCTGGACCCGCACCATCCCTCTCACCCAGCTAGATCTCCCCGCCACTCTCAAATTAAATCAGTCCCGCGGCGCAAATTTCGCGCTTCCCTCCCATCCCGGCGAAGTCATGATGCGCCCCTGAATCCGCGTTCTGTAGGCTGCCCTACAATTGCAACGTTCGGTGGCAATCGGCCACCCGTCCTGCTATAACAGCCCTGTTAGGCTCCACGCCCGGAGACCGCATGTCCATCCGCGTATTGCTGGCTGACGACAGCGACATCATGCGCAAGGCCATACTCGGCGCTCTCGCCGAAGATCCCCGCGTCGAAGTCGTCGCCGAAGCCCAGGGTTTCGCGCAAACCATCGAGCTGACCAATTCCCTCAAGCCCGACGTCCTGCTCATGGATCTCCACATGAACGACGAGCACGCCTTCCCGCCCGAACTCGTCCGCGCCAGAATCGCCGATCACGCCAACTGCGTTCTCGCCATCTCCGTCTGGAACGACGACAAGGCCCAGGCGCTCGCCAGAAGATTCGGCGCCAGAATGTTGCTCGATAAAGCCACCCTCTACACCACGCTGCTCCCCACCATCGAAAAATCCTGCGGCGAGAAGTACCGCAAGCCCCCACTCTCCTTCACCAAAACCGCCGGCCAATCCATCAGCCCCCGCAAAATCGTTCCGTGATCCCGCCAGCCGGCGGGAGCTTTTTCACCATCCAACCTTTATCAGTTTGTAGAGGTCGCACCGTCGGGCCTCAAGTACACATCGCGCCCACGAATGCCACGCGGAAACAAGCGCTTCTCGAGCAACTCGCGCACCCGCGCCTTCTTCAGTCGCGCCAATCGCCTCTATCTCTTGGGGCCATCCGAGCCATCAGAGGGCAGCCTGCTACCAACGCCTTCACAACTTCCCGCTCCATACTCATTGCTCAACATCAGAATCTTCAATACACGTCCCAGACACCCGGAGTAACCACTTCCAGCAAATGCCGGTCCGGATCCCGAAAATAAAGACTCACTCCTCCAAGTTCCCACTCGCGCCTCTCTTCAATCGCCACCTGCTTCTCCCGCAGCCACTCCGCCCAGCGCTCCAGTTCCGACCTGGTGATCGCAAAAGCCAGGTGCAATTCCCCATCTCCATCGTGAGGAGACAAATTCGTCCGCGACTTCACCCGCGAACCGCCCTTCTTGAACAGCAGCAATACCTGCCGCATGCCCGCGCGCATCGCGCACCCCCGCTCCCCAAACTCCGCAATCACCCTGAACCCGAAGATCTCCTCATAAAACCGCACCGACCGCCCCACATCCTTCACATACAAAGAAGATTCCAGAATCCCATCCGTCAGCGGCAAAATCTCCATCGCACACCCCCACTTTCCCTTCGAGGCTGCCTTTAGTGTACCGCTGGGTTGCAGTCTGTTTCGCTCGATTACTTCTTGATTGAGGGCGATGGGGGCAACGGAATTTCTTCCACACGTTCTAGAATTTGAGGATAGTTCGGATCGTCATTGAATCTCACCCTATATCCGTGCTGTCTATGAAGTTCTGCGGCTAATTTGATTGTTGAGAATGCGTAGAAGCAAGCGACATAAGTCTGGCCATCGTCCGACAATGTGTCGAAACGCAATTTCTCCTCGCCCGCGCGCATGATCTTTTTACCATAAGGTCGAATCAATGCGATTTGTCCACTTGCGGGGAATCGCTGCGCGGCACTTTTAACCATTGAACGTGAAATGGTTCCAGACCGATAGCCACGATCAACTTCCATGCCAGCCGAACTGGCTTTTTTCGCAGTCTTGTCAACTTTTTTCAGGATTTCTGAGCTCTTACCCTTCGTCTGAATGAATTCGATGCGCATACCGGCCTTTTGCCTGGCAGAGAGCGCTTTCTTCCACAGGTCAATATTTTCTTTTGGTTCTCCGTGCTGGTTGCGCCATTTGTTTTTCTTCCAACCCCAAGCACGATAGCCAATGTTGTCGGCAACGTATTTCGAATCGGTGATGATTTGCACACAAGTCACATCTCGCCACGGCTTCTTTTTCCTAACCCATTCGAGCGCCTTGATGCAGGCCAATAGTTCCATCCGATTGTTCGTACTTTCCTCATAACCAAGCTCGCAAATTACCTCATCGGCTAAGTCCAAATGGTCTGGATATCGCACAACGACAGCGATCCCTCCTGGACCGCCCGGATTATCTATGGCAGACCCATCTGTATAAATGTGGATCGAACGTTCATTAAGCCCCATTTGTGACGTCGAATTCCTTCCCTAGAGCCGGTTTAGAGGCCGAATCTTTTACAGGCGAAAGGCCTAGTCGGCAAGGTACGTGATCTATGTATAATACACACGGGACGGCGTTACTTTTAAAAGTTGCCCGCGTTCCTGCGGGTGATTCTGAAAAGGTTAGGCATAGCTTGCTGTGCGTAGCTAGGTCCCGGCGAGCCAGTTTATCGCCACTAGCGAAGAGCGAGAAAGTCGCCGTCCCTTCCCTGAATGAGCGTAAATCTCAACCAAGCTGATGTAGCACTAGCTACGGCGTTCGGCACTAAATTGAGGTCTCGTGATGACGTTGCCTCGCTACTTGAGGTTCGACCTGAAGAACTCCGATACTACTTGTTTAAGGCGGGCAATTATAAGAGCTTTGAGATCAATAAACGAAGTGGGGGGAAACGGGTAATTTATGCGCCTTGCTCCGCCATTAAAATTCTCCAACAAAAATTAAACCAAGTCCTTCACGCCGTATATAAGGGACGAACTCCGGTTCATGGCTTTGCCAGGGGCCGCAGTATTCGAAGCAATGCATCACGTCATTTCGGATGCTGCGTACTGATCAATTTCGATCTTGCGGATTTTTTTCCTTCCATAAACTTTGGGCGGGTAATGGGCCTATTCAGTGCAAAACCATACCTACTAACGCGTGAAGTCGCAGTAACTCTGGCCCAAATTTGTTGCCACAATCAGGCATTACCTGCTGGTGCTCCGACTTCGCCCATTGTTGCTAATATGATTTGTGCGCAGATGGACTCACAGCTAAAGAAACTAACTCGCAAAAATAACTGCGAATATACGCGTTATGCGGACGACATAACAATATCTACTCAAGCGAACAAGCTGCCCGCGGGAATTGCCGCGCTAGATTCGAATAACAACCGATGGGTTGTTGGGGCAGATGTCGAGGCAATGGTGACCGATAATCATTTCGTTATCAATCCAAGCAAAACTCGTTTTCTATCTCGTAGGGAGCGTCAGGAAGTTACGGGCTTGCTGATTCACCCGAGGCTAAACGTCAAGCGACAAGTTGTCCGGCAAGTGCGGGCGATGTTGCATGCCTGGAAGAAATTTGGTGAAACAAAAGCAAGCGAAGAATTCTTCGCAAAATATGACAGGAAGCAAAGAATGGCCAAGAATGTTGACTTCAAGAGAGTTGTTAGGGGGAAACTGGAGTTTATCGGCTTCGTTAGAGGCAGGGACGATGCTCTTTTCCTTAAGTTATTGGACGCATACGCAAGTTTAGACAAATCCGAAAATATTCGGACGATCACTCTGACAGAGAAAGCAACGCCCAGCGTTTTGGCGCAATCCATTTGGCTTTTGGAGGGCGACGAGCACATGCCGAATGCCATGCTTGCCACCGCATTCGCTCTCGATGGTTTTGGGCTTGTGACCGCAGCGCACAATCTGGAAGGAACAAGGTTCGCAAGTCAACCACATATTCGCCCAGATAAATATCCCTTTGCGATTGTGCGAAGGGACGACAACTACGATATAGCCCAGATTTCCGTTCCAACCCGAATCCCCGTACAGCTTCGTTTAGGGACTTCAACGAATCTACAACTGGGAAGCCAAATAACTATTTTTGGATTTCCCGATTACCACATCGGTGATGGCGTAGGAATGTCGCGCGGACCAGTGATACAGGAGCGGATGTACTCTAATATTAAACACTTCGTTATTCAGCCCGAGATAATCAAAGGCAATAGTGGAGGCCCGATCGTTGACGATTCTGCTCGAGTAGTGGGCATCGCTGTAAAGGGCCGCGCAACTCCCGGTCGTTACGCGCGACTTGATGCATTGAGCAGCTTCATTCCAATCGAAAGGCTGAGAGAAATGATATGAAGCTCGACCCAATTATTATGCATATTGGGGGCGGGCACTCTGGTTCCTAGCCCTTCCATCACCCTGTGCAACAACCGCCCATACGAGTAGCCATCGTCGGCCTGGTCGACGGTCACGCCAAAAACTTCCTCAGCGTCCTCCCCAAAAACGAAAACGCCGCCCTCGTCGCGAATCGTGAAACGTCAGGAATCTCTCGCCCGCGACTACGCAGCTGAATTCCATCTCGACCCCGAAATCGTTTACACCGACCTCAAAAAAATGCTCACCGAGCAGCATCCCGACGCCGTCCCCGTCTATACCTACATCGCCAGGTCATCGAAACGCCGCCGCCCGCCACCACACCCTGAAATCAGTGGCCGTTGCATCTTTGAACTTGGGTGTCCCAGGTTCGCATCTCAGTACCTGGGGCTGTTCCCTCCGCATTGCACTTTTCTACAGGACAGCCGCCCAAACCCGCTTTCTGTACTCCAGTACAGTAGTAATCAAGTTACCCAACAAGTAAACTAGCAAAGACGAAATGATCCTCCCCACAAACTGTCTCGACGGAGCTCCATTCCCTTCCACCGCGCCAAACCAAACTGCATCCAGGCCAGGCAACGAGTCGCTGCTCTTTATCCGCGTTTCGCAGCAAGTTTCGATCCGTTCCCCTCTCAACTCGTTCCCCTTCAACAAGATCCACACTCTTGCGCTCTTGCGAGAAAGGCCGCTCCTTTCAATTCAACAACTTATGGACTCTTGTGCGCTCTTTAAAACGCCTATCCATTTTGCAATCAAGCACATCCGAACTCTTGAGCACAAAAGTGGGGGTATTTTCAGAGCGCGTCAAAGCAAAATGCCGTCGTCCGACGAAATCAAACGAAGTCTCCGCCAGACACACCCGTACGAGGGAACTTTTGGCGCGAGGGTTGTGCTCCTACGAAGTCAACGGCGCAGACTCCAGCGGACGCTTGCGCTTCCACTGGTAATCTTTGCGCAGCAGGGCCTGGTGCTTTTTGGTTTGGGCTTCCAGCTCGCTGAACGCTTTCTTGCAGGCCGCCAGGAAGTTTTTCCCTTCGCCGGTCGCATGCAGCGATCCGGTGGGCAGCGATAAATTCAGTGTGCAGGAATATTCTTCCTTGTGGGGATTGGCGGCAAACACGCCGTGTAGTTGCACCAGGTCCGGCGCGTAAACTTTCAACAGCTTGTTTAATTTTTCAACGCGATGTTGCACGTCTTTTTCGACGGGCTCCTGCAACTCGACATGCTTGTAGCTGATCGACAATTTCATGGAGAGCACCTGTAGTTTTGTTGGAGGTCAAGCAGGCTCGACTTGCTCTGCTTGTGTTGGGACTGACTTGAGGTACGAGATTCTGTTCGACAGCAAACATGAAGCTCACAACCGCAGCCTAGCAGCCCGCCCTGTAGGCAGCAATCAGGTTTTTATCGGAGGTGACCCGCGTTGACAGTAAGCCCCGCGTCAACCTAATGTCGAGTTTAGTAACGCTCTCGTCAGAGAAATTATGGCTACGCGAACTCGCAAAACTTCGGCGGCACCCACTTCACAACCGGGGACCATGGCCAACAGCGTGCCCTCACTAAAAATTGGTCCCGCGGGCTGGGCTTATAAAGACTGGGCCGGTTACGTGTATCCGCAGCCGCGGCCGAAAGATTTTCACCCGGCAACATTCCTGGCCGAATATTTCGACACCATCGAGATCAACACTTCTTTTTACCATCCCATGAAAGCGGAGCACGCCGCCCAATGGATCGATCGCGTGGCCGCCAATTCCCGATTTGTTTTTACCGCCAAGCTATGGAAGAAATTCACTCACGAGCACGACGCCACCGTCGCCGACGAACGCGAGGCCCGCGCCGGACTGGATATTCTTCACGCCGGCGGCAAGCTCGGCGCCCTGCTCCTTCAATTCCCTTTTTCCTTTCATCGCGAACCGGAAACCATTGTCTATCTGCAAAGCGTTTTGCAACGCTTCGACAGCTATCCGCTGGTCGTGGAAGTCCGCCACGCCTCGTGGAATATTCCCGCCACGTTCGATTTGCTGCGCGAGCACAACGCCGGTTTCTGCAACATTGACCAGCCCATCATCGGGCGTTCGCTGGAACCATCCACCACGGCGACCGCCCCGGTAGGATATGTGCGGCTGCACGGCCGCCGCTATGACACCTGGTTCACCGACGATCCGGAGGTTTCGCGGCATGAACGCTACAACTATCTCTACTCCAGCGAAGAACTGGTGCCCTGGGCTGCGCGCATCCAGAAAGTCAGCAAGCAGGCTGAAACCGTTTTTGTCATCACCAATAATCACTACCAGGGCAAAGGCGTGGTCAACGCCCTGCAGCTGATAAATATTTTGACCAAATCGAAAGTCAACGTACCCGAGCCGCTCCGCCAACATTTCCCGCAACTGGATTCCATCGCCGCAACCAGCGCCGCCGAGCCCACATTGTTTCCCATGGCCACCGCGATCACGCCGGACTCGCAGTAGCAAGCCAGACGCCGCGTTATAATTTTCAAGTGCAGCCCATCCGCAAAAGCCCGGCAACAGGTCATGCGCCCGTGAAGGACAGCGCGCAGCGCAACGTGGGATTGGCCCGCGCACTCTCCAAGCTTGGTTACTGTTCGCGTAGCCGCGCAGTGCTTTTGATCCGCGCCGGGCGAGTGCGCATCAACGGCGTGGTCAGAAACAATATCGAGACCCCGGTACACCTCGGAAAAGACCGACTGGATGTAGACGGAGAGCGCGTTGTCGAGATTCAGAAAATATATTTAATGCTGAACAAACCGCGCGGCATAGTAACGACAGCCAGTGACGAACACGGGCGCGAGACGATTTACGGCTGCCTGGACGAGTACTTGAATAAAGATCTGAAGTGGTTCGCGCCCGTCGGCCGGCTGGACAAAGCCAGCGAGGGACTGCTGCTCGTAACCAACGATTCGGAGTGGGGGGCGCGGATCACCGCTCCGGAATCGCGCATCGCCAAAACGTATCACGTGCAGGTCGCGGCAAGACTGGACGAGACGGACCTGCGTAAATTGCAACGGGGATTCAAGGTTGCGGACGGCGAGTTCTTGCAAGTCAGCAGCGCGCAAATCGTTCGCCAGGGCCAGCGCAACTCCTGGGTGCAGATCATTCTGGAAGAAGGACGCAACCGCCACATCCGCCGCATGTTTGAGAGTTTGGGCCTTGAGGTCTTGCGATTGATTCGCGTGGCCATCGGCGAACTACCACTGGGTGATCTGCCAAAAGGCGCTGTTCGCGAATTGAACGCCGAAGACCGCCTGTTGCTATTGAAGAAAACGAAGTAAGCAAGATCGAATGGGAATGGTGATACGGTGCATCTAAACATTAGAATCGGAATGTAGCAGCAAAGCTGTACAGTAAAACTGTGCGCCGCGCGTCCAGCCCGGCGAAAACAATCACAAAACTGTCGAGTCTTAAATTATTGCGTGGAGTAAGGTTAGGTATCGCATATCTATTTCGATCTGGGAGCGCAAGGCGCATGGGAAACGTGATCGGCAAGCAAGGTGAGGGGCTAAAAAGTGCCCGGCCAAAAACGGTAGCGACCACCCTGCTGATTGTCGCAGTGCTGGCCACGACGTGGTTTGCGCCAAAAACTGCGAGCGCTGATGCGGCGTCGGCTTTTGATCTTTCAGGGCCGCGGGTGGAAATGAAGGTGATGCGTGGGGGTAAAACTCTGCCCATCGCTAACGTGCCGAATCTGCAGCCCGGCGACCGCTTGTGGGTGCACCCGGATTTTCCTGATTCGCAATCGGTGCATTTTCTGGTGGTGGTGGCGTTCCTGCGTGGCTCCACAAATCCTCCGCCGGAAAACTGGTTCACAAAAGCGGAAGCCTGGAACAAAGGCGTCCGTGAAGAAGGCTTTTTTGTAAACGTGCCCGAAGGCGCGCAACAGGCGCTGCTCTTTCTCGCGCCCGAGACCGGCGGCGATTACGGTTCCCTGCGCGCTTCGGTGCGCGGAAAACCGGGAGTGTTCGTGCGCGCCTCGCAGGATTTGAATCAGGCCAGCCTGGATCGCTCCCGCCTGGATCAATATGTGCGGGAAGTCCGCGAGAGTGAGGGCATGGACGCCAAAGAGTTGCACGACCGCTCCGTGCTGCTGGCGCGCACGCTGAATATAAAACTGGAAATGCAGTGTTTCGACAAACCCCTCGAGCAGCAGCCGACCTGCCTCATGCAGAACAGCGATCAGAAAGTTCTGGATGATGGACATAGCCAGTCGATGGTGGCGGCGCTGACCTCCGGGCCGTCCACGGATTTAATCGGCGCGATGAGTACCACGCCTCTGGCCGGCGGCGGATCTTACAGCCCGTATGTAGGCGCGATTGTGGACCTCGCAAAAATCATGGAAAGTTTTCGCACGCCGGATTACCAATACATTCCGTCGCTGGCGCTGCCGAAACAGGAACAATTGAATTTGCGGCTGAATAATCCGCCATCTTTTCGTAAACCCAAATCGGTGATCGTGGTGGGTTTGCCTGCGGTAGAGGCCGCACAACTGCCGCCACTGCGCCCGGTGCATCCTGGAGAAGTTGCCTGCCTGCAGAATCCCAAGCTGGTTTTGCCGGTCGAGGGAGCACCGTTGGTTTTTTCCACGGATATCGGGCACCACTTTGTTCTCGAATTGAAAGATAAATCCGGCCAGCAACTGCGGCTGCCCGCCAAAGCTGATGCGGTCCGCGGAGGCTTCTTAATTGATACGCGCACATTGCAAGGCCATGAAATGGAAGCGGATGTGGGCGGAGTGATTCGTGGCAGTTGGGGCTTTGAACCGTACGAAGGGCCGCGATTCGATTTCAAGAGCGCGCATAACGCCACGTGGAACGTGACGCCGGCGGAACAGAGTGCCTTAATCGTGGGACGCGACGACGTGGTGCGCGTGCAATCAGGCTGCGCGGCATGCGTGGAACACGTTGCGATCAAAAACGAAAAAGGTTTGGAGGTGAAGGCCGGCTGGAAGATCCTGCGGCCCGACGCCATAGAGTTGCAACTGGCGTTAAAAAACGAAACTCCGGGCCCACTGACCGCGACCGTCAAACAGTTCGGCTTGGCGAAGACCGACGAGATTGTGCTGCATACCTACGCGGAAGCCGCCCACCTGGAGCACTTCACTCTTTTCGCCGGCGACCCGCAAGGCGTGTTGCGAGGAGCGCGTCTCGATGAAGTGGAAAGTGTGGAACTGAAAGGTGTGCGCTTGACCCCGGGAAAACTCACGCGCGCGAATGAGAAGGATGAGCTGAAAGTCACCGCGGCTTCCGCTCAAGTTGCCGCAGAGCTTCCGTGGCAGGCGGACGAGAAAACTTACAGCGCACGTAACGTTAAAAGATGCTCGCGTACTGGACTTGCCGACAACGGTGGAAACGCCCCGGCCGAAGGTCACGTTGATCAGCAAGTACGTGCAACAGGGCGCCACGCCAACACAACTGCAGTTTGGTAACGCAGATGAATTGCCGCAGGATGCGCGGCTGTCTTTTTCGTTGAAGACCGTGGTGCCGGAAAAATTTCCACACGCCGCCAAAATTGAAGTGGGGACCGCAGACGAAGCGTTTCACGTGACGTTAAGTGTCAGCGACGGAAGCCTGGTGCTGCAGGACAGTCAAAATCTGGTGGCCACGCTGGATCCGTTGAAAGCTTTTGGGCCGTCGGCGTTTGGTCCTTTGCGTTTTCGCCCGGTAAGCGCGGATGGCGTGACAGGCGATTGGCAGCCGCTGGCAAACCTGGTGCGCTTGCCAGTGCTTAAAGAACTGCGCTGCCCGGAAAGCCCCGATAAGCAATGCACGTTGCTCGGCACGAATTTATTTCTGATCGATTCGGTGGCGTCGGATGCGCAGTTCACGCACACAACTCCGGTGCCTGCGGGATTTGTGGAATCCACGCTGAGCGTGCCGCAGTCAAACGGGACGCTATACATAAAGTTGCGTGATGATCCGGGAACAATAAATACGTTGACGCTTCCGGTGTTACCGGAGGCGCAGTAGACCTCAGCATCGCATCAGGCGAGCACCCGGCATATCGCGACGCATCCTAACAACTAGCGGGGAGTGACCGAGCCGGATAAACGGCGCGGTTTGTCCCCGAAATCATCACCGACAGTGAGCCGGCCGGGGCGGGTGTGGCGCGTTGGGGGCGGCGTCGCGAATTGTAGCCGCATGGCGGGATCGCCAAAGAGTATCCAGGTGCGGCGGACGTCGGCGTCGGTGACTCCAGTTTTGGCGGCGAGAATGGCGGCGCCGAGAGAGAGCGTTCCGGGTTTGCGAGAGCGTCGCGAGCAGCGACTGATTCAGGAAAGCCTGCGGCTGCGCGTCGGTGAATCCGGACGAAGCCCACACCGCCACGGCGCCGCCATTTGGCGACAGCATCAAAGCTTCCGCGAGACTTTGCGTGTACACGTCCTGGAAAAATCCGTTCAAACAATCCATCAGTAGGTAAACCGGCAAACGCTGTCCGTTAGTCAGGCTGCCAGCCGCGTTATCGTCGAGCAAGTTGGCGAACGACCACTGCTCGGTTGAACCGTGTCCGCTGTAATTGACGATCAGCGATCCGTCATTGAGCGCCGCGAGAATCTGTTGGCGGGTGGCTTCCGGATCCTGGCCATCAGCGAGAATTTTGTTTACCGTGAGCGACGATTGCAGCGCAGCAGCTGCGGAATTCGCGGTCGTAGAGAAATTCGTGCCAATGTTCTGATCAGCGACGACCAACGCCTGGCCATTCCACGTACCGGCGTAAGAGCCGTTTTCATAATCCACGATTTTCTTGACGGCCAGAGCGGCTTCTGCTGCCGTCCGAACGGGCAAGCGGCCGGTAGGGATGGTAGCGAAGCCGTTGCTTTGGAAATCGGTGAACCAGTCGTCGGAAGCGGTTTTGAACGCGGCGGTTTCAATGATGCGCGTGGGCACCAGGTCCATTTCGCCAAAGCCGAGATAATTGCGCGGATCGAGAGACGCATCGCCGACGAACAGCACCGCTTGCGGTGGATGACTCTGCAGCGCCGCGAGATGGAGAAATTCGCGGATGGCGTAAGGACTGCGCTCGCCGAAATTGAAAGCGTCGAACAACTGGTCCACGGTGACGATAGTGACGTCGCGTTTCTCGGATTCGCGAAGACGCTTGAGCGGAGCGAGGCTGTCCACAAAATCGGGATGCGTGATGTAGATGAGATCGCCTTTATCAGGGCGCGTCGTCAAACGGCTGGGCGCGTGATACGTCAATGCAGAGTGGCGCCGAAATCTGGTCTTCCGCGAAAGCGAGCAGCGTGCGCTCAGCCGGCGAACCAGGACGCAACTGCCGCGGTAACTGAGTAGGTGGAACCCTCAAGTTTCACCGAGCCGTTGAGTTGCGTGATAGACATTGGATCAGTGATGTCGTACACGTGGATCTGCGAGTTGGTGAATCCCGCGATGTGGACGCCGGAGGCCGGCCGGAGCGGTAGCCCGGAGCCAATTCTGATCGGCCACGTAGGTGTGTGGGTAATGCAGGGCGATGGATTGCACCACGCTGACGTCGTTGTCGCCTTGAAGCGCAGTGAGCGTGACGGTGTTCGGGCCTTCGGTCAGCAAAGTCGAGTCAATCGGGAAAGTATCCGTGACGTTCGCCTGGCCGGTAAAATTCATTTCGCCGATGCTCGCTCCGTTGAAAGAAACCGAAACGCGATGCGCCTGGCCTTCGGTGCCACCCTGCAAGGTGATATCGAGAGTGACGGGCAACGCCGAACTGGCGGCGTGATTGGCAACAGTCAGAATCTGGTCCACGGCTTCGGAAGTCACCGCGGCGCCAAAGAAATTATCTTTATCTTCGCCATTGAGAAGCGTCGCGAAATAAGTGGTGCGGTCTTCACGAATGACCGTGAAGGGGAAGCCCTGAGAGTTGTCGGCGGCTCCGGAATTTTGGGCTGCGAGCGCCGTGATGCGCTTGCCAGGGCGGTTGCCCTTAATTAACCAGTAGACGCGCGTATCTGAGAACGGCGTGTCGATGCCGGTGCCATAAAACTCAATAAAGTCGTTGGGCGCCAGCGGACCGTTGCCACGGCCGGAGATTTGCATGGGCTGCTCGACGCCTTCGGCGTAAAGCTGCAGGAAGCGTGCGTCGGTGTCGGCTTCGAGTCCGGCGGCGACCAATGAAGCGCCGAGTTACCCGGTACCAGCCTTCTGTGCGGACGCTGATTTTTACGGCGGGCACGCCGTCCAGGCTGGCGCGGAATTCGCCGGGAAGAATTTTGGCGATGGTCGGCTGGGGCGTGACCAGCGTGCGGTGGTTTGTCGCCGTGATTTGCGCACTAGACGCCGCGGCCTGATTTAATTGTGTGAGCAGTAAAGAATTTGCGGCGCGGGGCGCGGAGACGGTGGCACGTGGCGACGCTGCTACAGCGCGCGACGCGGAATGCGTGAGGTGCCGGGCGGAATCCGACGAAGCGGCTTCCACGCGCGCGGGACCGTGGGAAGTGCGTGTACCGTTCAGGTCCACATCTTCCAGAGTGTATGAAGATTCAGCGGAACCTGCAGGATCAATCCACTGATAAGTTTTTGCGCCGTGCTGCGGCTTCGCGCCGCGCACGAACAGCGCCGCGCCGGCGATGATAGACGGATTCACCCGATGGCGGCCGAGAGCATCTTCGCGATAAAGATTGAAGCCGAGATTGCGAATTTCTTCACGCGTGCGCCATTCGAGGATCACGCCTTGTTCAGCGGCGTCCGTGAGCGGGTGCGCGTGGAAATAAACCAACTGCACGGCGTTGGGCGCTGCCACCGTGGAAGTGAACGTGGAACTGTTATTGGTGTTGTCAGGATCGGAGGTGGATGAGCTTACGGACGCGGTGTTCACAGCGTAGCTCGAAGTGCTCATCGTAGTCGCGGTGGCGTTGATGGTGACGGTCACGATCTGTCCGTTGCTCATCGTGCCGATGTTGCAGGTAACGGTCCCGCTGGCCTGCGAGCAGGTGCCCTGGGTGGCCGACGAAGAAATGTAAGTGACCGCGGTGGGCAGTGGATCGCTGACGACCACGCTGGCGGCGGAAGCGGGTCCGTTGTTTGCAATCGTAAGGGTGTAAACCAAAGTGTCGCCCTGATTGACGGGATCGGGCGAAGCTGATTTGGAGATGGACAGGTCCGCTTGAGACGGCGACGTCACGGCGGTGTTGGTAGTTGCAGTGTTGTTGGCGGCCGTCGGATCCGAAACCGCCGATCCCACGGTGATGGAATTGACGATAACGGTGCCAGGCGCAGTGCCAGCCGCAACTGCAAATACAAATGTAAACGTAGAGCTGGCGTTGGCGGCCAGCGACGGGTTGGTACAGGAAACGGTAGAGGCGTTGACGACGCAAGTCCAGCCTGATGGAACAACGTCCGAAACAAAAGTAGTGTTCGCAGGAATGGTGTCCACGGCGGTGACGGTGGTGGCTGTGGCCGGTCCATTGTTGGTGACTACGGCGGTGTAGGTGATGTTAGCGCCGGCAAGTACGGGGTTGGGCGAATCCGTCATGGTGACAGCCATGTCCGCCTGGCTCGCGGCGGCAACGGTTACGTTCACAGTGACGCTGTTGTTGGAATTGTTGGAATCGGCGACGGCCGAAGAACCCATATCGGTATCGCTGATGACTGTGCCGGTGGCGGTGCCGGCGTTGACTTTGGCGACGAACGAAAACGCGCCGGTGGCTCCCGAGGCTAGCGATGCGATGGTGCAGGAAATGTTTCCGGTGGCGCCGACAGCGGGCGTGACGCAAGTCCATGTCCCGGGTTTCGTGAGTGAAACGAAAGTCGTGTTGGTCGGCACAGCTTCGGTGAAGCTGACGGTTGTGGCGGTGGAGGGGCCGTTGTTGGTGAGTGATTGCGCATAGGTGACGTTCGCTCCCGGCGCAACGGTGGTAGGAGCGGCGGAATTGGTGACGGAAATATCGGCGGACGAGGGTGTAGCGACCAGCGTATTCACAGTAGCGGTATTGTTGGCAAGGTTGGTGTCGTTGACGCCGGAGCTTACCGAATCGGTGTCGCTGATAGTGGTACCGCTAGGAACGGCGGCGCCGACGTTCACGACCAGTGTGAAGGTGGAGAGCACGCTGGGATCATTCGATGGCAAAGTGCAGGAAATATTTCCACTGGCGCCAACAGCGGGCGTCGAACAGGTCCATCCCGCGGGAGTGGCCAGCGAAACAAAAGTCGTGTTGGACGGAATCGCTTCACTGAAAACTACATTCAGGGCTGGTTGCGGGCCGTTGTTGTTCACCGTCTGGGTGTAAGTGATGTTGCCGCCGGGAACAACGGGATTCGGAGAGCCGGAGTTCGTGACCACGAGATCGGCGATGGAGCACTGGGCGCCGGGACGATTTCCGGGCGTCTGAGTGAATCCGGAGGTGCCAAGATCGGTAACCAAAATTCCATTGCCGAGTCCCGGGGTCGCGCCGTAAGAATCGTGAATGGTTGTAGAGGTGCCGTTGATTCCGGGCAGCACGCTTGCGGAAGCCGGAGCGCTGGAAGTCAGGATGACCCCGCCGCCCCCGCCGCCCCCTGGTCCGTGACGCGAACCGGGGTACGAGCCCGGCGCCTGCGTAAGCCAGGTGTTGCCGCCGTCGCCACCGTTGGCGGAGAGAGTGGCGCCAGTGAGTCCACCTGAAAGAGTGAGAAGTTCGATTGAACCACCGGCTCCGCCGCCGCCGGCGCCATCGTTTTGTACATTCAGGGCGTCCTGCCCGTTGGCTGAAAATGTGCCGGTGCCAACAACCGTGCCGGCATGAACGATGATGATGCCGCCGCCGGCCGCACCGCTGCTGTTGATGCCCGCGGGATTGGCGTTGGCTGGATCCGCAGTGCCGTTGTTGGTGGTGCCCGCGCCGCCTCCGCCACCCATGATGATGTTGCTGACGGACCCCGGAAATGGCGAGCCGCCGAAACCGTTACCGAGAGATGCGGTGTTCCAGGCGTAGCCGCCGTTGCCGCCGCCGCTGCCGTTGCCACCGCCACCACCGCCGGAATTTTCGTCGTTGCCGGTGGGATTTGCGTCCGTGCCACCACCGCCCGCGTTGCCTGCCGCGCCACGAGCATAGCTGCCGTTGGGCAGACCCTCGGTCGCATTGGTGATGAGCGCGCTTAACGCGGAATTCACGAGATATTTTGGAGTGCCCGCGATTCCCTCGCCCTTGGAGCCGTTAGCCCCATTGGTAGAGAGCGTAACGTAGTCTGTTTGCGCGCCGCTGCCGCTGTTGAGCACGCGACCACCACCGCCGCGAAAACCTAGTCCGTCGGCGCTGACCGTGCCGCCCAGCGTGAGCTGGCCAGCCACGTCAATGATGAGAACACCGCCAACCGTGCCATTCCAGGCGATCGGAGCGACTGACGAAGCGAGGGTCGCGGACTGATATTGCGGGACGCGAATTACCTGGAAGGTGCGCTGTCCTGCGACCCCCGCAGAGTACGCCGCCTCCGTGTAGGTGTTCAGAAGGCCGCCGGACGGGCCAGCGCCGCTGAACGTCAGCGTGCCGCCCGCGATAGGCAGAGCGCTGGTGGCGGTTACAAATTCGTAGCGGCCAGAACTGTTGGCGGCGGAATATCCAGTGGCGGGATCGCCGGGTGTGGCGTCGCCATAAGCGCCGGTGTTGGTGGAATTGATGGCCGCGTCCTGCATTTGAATGACGACCAGCAAATCCCCAATGGCCACAGGAGTTGCGGATCCAGATCCGGCACCGAGCGTGACGCTCTTGCTGCCAGGCGCGAGGACTACCGCTGCGCTGGGGGCGTAGTAGGTGTTGACATTGCCGCTCAACGTGCCGGCGGACGCCGTCGCGCGCTGGCGTAGCGCAGGACAGCGGCTGCACGAAAGTAAGAAGCGTTGCGGAATTGTTGGAAAGAAACGGATCGGTGACGCCCGAAGTAGTGCTGGCAGTGTTGCTCAGGGAGTTGGAAGTGCCGGGAGCCGTAACCGTGATGGTCGCAGTCGCGGTGACTCCAGCGTTGAGAGTGCCGAGCGCGCAGGTAACGACCAACGCGGCTTGCGAACAAGTTCCCTGAGTCGCTGTGGCGGAAACGAACGTCACGCCGGCAGGCAGTGTGTCGGTTATGGTTGCGCCGGTGGCGTTGGCTACGCCAAGATTTTGCACCGCGACGGTATAAACCAGCGTGCTGGAAACGAAGACCGGATTGGGGGATGCAGAAAGAGTCAAAAGCAAGTCGGCATTCCCGGTGATACCCACCAGCATGGTGGTGGTGGAAGTGTTGTTGGACGCGTCGGGATCATTGGTGCTGTTGGAGGTGACGCTGGTGACGTTTTGAATGACGGTTTCGGCCGCCGTGCCCGCAGTGACTTTCAGAGTGACGGTAAACGTGGCGGTGCCGGCATTGGCCAGGCTGGCGATGGAGCAATTGATCGGCGTGGTAGCGCCGACAGCAGGAGTAGTACACGTCCAGCCGGTTGGTACGGTGCCGATGGATTGGAAAGTCGTGTTGGCCGGAATATTTTCGTAAAAGACGACGGCCTGCGAAAGGTTGGGGCCGTTGTTGGTGACGACTATGGTGTACACAACGTTCGAGCCTGCCGCAACGACCGGAGCGGAGACAGTTTGCGAAATTGCCAGATCCGCGGGAGCGAGCACGGTCACGTTGCTGCTGGTGGCGGTGTTATTCGCGGCGTTGCTGTCACTGGTGGTCGAGGCGATATTTGCAGAAGCCGGAAATTGTGGAGCCGTCGCTGACGCCCGCGTTTACCACGACATTTACGATGAAAGTCGCGGTGCCCGCGTTCGCGAGATTCGCGGCGTCGGTGCAGGTGATGGTGCCGGTACCGCCGACAGCGGGATTGGTGCAAGTCCATCCAGCGGCGGGCGTGACGGATTGAAAAGTGGTGTTCGCCGGAGTGGCTTGTGTGAAGACTGGAGCGTTGGCGGACGAAGGGCCGTTGTTGGTCACGACGCTGGTGTAGGAAATCGTCCCGCCGGGATTGACGCTGGCGGGGCTCCGGGTTTGCGTGATCGCCAGGTCCGCGGCTAGAACCGTGACGGAACCGGTAGCCGTGTTGTTCGCCGCGCTGGGATCAAAAGTTGCAGAGCTGACGGTTGTGCTGCCGGAAATCACCGTGCCGCCGGCGACTCCGGCATTTACGGTGACTACCAGTGTGAACGATGCGGTGCCGGCATTGGCTAAGGCTGAGCCATCTGTGCAGGTGACCGCGCCGGTTGCGCCTACGCCGGGTTTTACGCAGGTCCAACCGGCCGGTGGTGTGACGGAAGCGAAAGTTGTATTGGTCGGAGTGAGTTGTGTCCACGAGGGCGCGGCCGCAGCAGACGCGCCATTGTTCGTGACCAACACGGTGTAAGAGATTGTTCCGCCGGGAGAGGCCGAGCCAGACCCGGGCGTTTCCGCGATGGCCAGGTCAGCCGATAAAACTGTAACCGTAGCGGTTGCAGTGTCATTGCCGGAGTTCGAATTGTTAGTAGCGCTGACAGTTACCGAACTGGAGATCGTAGTATTGCCAGCAGTCCCCGCGTTGACCGCCACCACCATGGTGAACGTCTTGGTGGTGTTAGTGGCCAGGGTGGTAGCGGAGCAAGTGACATTGCCAGTTCCGCCGACGGCTGGATTCGTACACGTCCACCCCGCAGGCGCCGCTACGGATTGGTAAGTAGTGTTGGCTGGAGTGGCTTGAACCCAGCTAGGTGCGGTGGATGTATTTAGAAAACTGTTGTTCTTCACGGCGATTGTATAAGAGATCGTGCCGCCCGGAGAGACCGTGGAGGGGGCGGCTGATTCAGTTACCGATAAGTCCGCCGTCTGCGCGGTTGCGGGAGAGACATTACTGAGCAGGGACAAAATCAAAAGCAACGCTCCGGGGAAAAGGTACCGGATCACGCGCGCAGTGCGTTTCCAAAAGGCGAGCTTGGCACGATACAAAACTGAATTTGATTTGGCGGCCAAGCGAGATCTGACCCCGACAGTAGATCTGGTGTGGCCTCCGCGCTCGACGGCGATAACTTTCCCTAGTGCGGTGGGTACCGGCGCATCGTTGTCCTGGCCGGTGTCTCCGCGAGTGAGCAGTTCGTCCGTCAGAATATTTTTTTGCACCAGGCGATGGGCTTTCAGGCCGAGATCATCCTGCGTGAGCACCACGTCGCCACGACGCAGCGATGCCAGCGATGCCAGCGATGCCGGAGCAACAAGCAGGGCGTCATTTTCGACTATGTTGGGCTGCATGCTCTTTCCGTTGGCGCGAAAGCGCACGCGAAACCCCTGCGATAGAAGATCGCTGCAAATGGCTGTGAATTTGCGTGAATCCCGCCGCGTCAAATTTTCAATCGCGCGCATGGCGAATAGCCTCCACGGCGCTTGCTTGCGGCAGAAAACGGAAAATGTTGCAGGGAATTTCGCGAGCAACGCGCTCGATGAAGCTCAGGGCGAACTCCAGTCCTTTAGAACAGTGCCGTGGAACGAAGCTGCGTGCGAAAAGCTCCGCTGCGGCGAACCCCGGGGCGAGGGTCAAAATTTCGTTGCGCTTGTACTGTTCCAGAAAATAGATGTTGGTGACGACGGCGGAGTGCGGAGAAGAAATACCGGCGTCGCCATGCCACGGCGTGCCGTACATCCAGATTTTCGCGTCGCGCGGACGCAGGACGATTCGGTCATCGCTAAGAATGCGAATGCCCGGCTGCTTCAGCCACAGGCGTGCGGTGGTGCTTTTTCCCGCGCCGGAATGACCGAGGAAGAGGTGGCCGCGTCCGTCTTCGTCCACGATGCCGACGGCGTGAACTTCCAGGCCCTGGCCGCAGGCGAGGCGGTGAATCATCAGGACTTCGTCGAGAGGATACTCGAGCGGATAAACAGGAATTCCGTCCGGAAAGAATTTACGCGACAGCAGCAGGTGCCCAGTCTCGAAATTGCGGTCGAACCACACCGACTTGTAGGGAGTCTCCCCAGGAAAGCTGCGCTGAAAATTCAGGCGATACCCGTCGTGCTGGTCGAACCGCTCTTCAAACAAAGACCAAAGGCCGCCGGAGTGAAAAAGCGGCTTGTTTCGTGGAGTGGAAATTTTGTCGACCGCGGAAACGTGAATATTCACGTCGCACTTTTTTGCAACTTCGGCGTTAACCGCGAAGTCGCGGATGCCCTTGTCCAGCGTCAGCGCCACGCCGCGGTCAGCAAACATGCCAAACGAAATTCCGCCTATCTGGTACGCGACGCGCGAGCTCCCCGCGGACTGGTGGGGATTGCAAGCAGACTTTCCCGGGGACACTGGGGTTTGAAAAGTGGCCATGGAATTCCCTACGACCCGATGCTTCGGCAGGTGATTACGCTGCGGCAGGAAGACGAAACGGGGCCGGCTGAACCGGCGATTTTGCAATGGCCGAGGACCGCTTCCTCTGGGCGCAGACTCACGCGCATGACCTTGGGAGGCTGGTAAGCCTTCGGTTGCTGCTCAAGATTCTTTTGTTCCCGTTCCATTCAGGTCCGACTTTCTATCAAGCGTGCACTGCTGAACACGAATTGCATCCTCCGGTACGGCACCCGCCCGCAGGCTGCAAAACATTCAATGCCGGGGGGCCGTCAGAAGCAGGGCGGCCTTCCAGCGAAATATTGATTTCGTTTTTCTGGTGATCGACGCGATCTGCGGCTTCCAGCAAAGCGGCATGATTGCGACCGCCTTCACAATTGGGACAATTTTCGTGTTCGGTGTCGTGCCCAGGCACGGCGTATCCCAACGTGTAAGCGCGCAGGTGCGCGACCTGGCACAGGAAATCTACTGGCGACTCGGGATCGCCATTTTCCAGTTCCCCGTTCGCGGGGCACATGCTGCACAGCGATTGAATGCGGCAGCCATCGCAAATATTGGCGCGCGTCCGCGTCTGGGTGCGAATTTCGTGCAGCCGTCCGTCCCAGCCTTGCTGGAAGCTGCCTTCGCGAATGTTGTAACCCTGCTGGTGAGAAATAACGCAGATTGACATGTTGCCGGCGGGATCCACGGCGCAACCGTTGACTCCGCCACCGCAGGAGTAGCGGTGACTCCCCGGCTGAACTTCCTTTGCCGGGGCGGCGAAATCGTGTTTGGCGAGGCGGCGATATTCTTCTTTGCGAGTGCTATCGCGAAATTCAAGCGCGACAACCTGCTCGGGAGAAAGGCGCACTGCCAGCGGGCTCTGCGAACAATCAATGCGCGGGTTCACCAGCGGATCGAACTTGAATTCGCAGCCGAGAGATTCGGCGAGATGCTTCATTTCGTAAACTTCATGCTGATTGACTGTGGTGGGAACAGTTTTCAGCTTCAACGGCAGGTTGCGTTCCAAAAGCAGCTGTACACCGCGCATGCAGCGGTCGTACGAGCCGGGGACCTGGGTAAGCGCATCATAGGTTTCGCGCGTGGCACCGTACAAAGTTATCTCGATGCAGAAAGGCCGGTACTTCGCCAGATGATCGGCGATGCGCGCGTTGATCATCGTGCCGTTGGTGAATAGTGTGATTAAAAAGCCGCGCTTTTTCGCTTCGGTATAAATATCGAGAAAATCTTTGCGGGCGAAGATTTCGCCACCGGAGTACAGAATCCACAACGTGCCGGCCGCAACCAGTTCGTCAAGAAGTCGTACATGTTCAGCGAAGGTCAGCTCAGAGGCGCGGGCAGCCTGATCGCCCATGGGCAAGTTGTTGTAGCAGTGCTGGCAATCGAGCGGGCAGCGGCGCGTCACTTCGATGGACACATCCATCGGAGCGCGCTTGCCGGCGAACCGCTCGTGAACCCCCCCGCTAAACTCCCCGTAGTTGACCGTCTGCACTTTTCCCCATTGCTGCAATTGACTCTGACTGTCTACCAACCTGGCAATTCGAAAATCAGCGTGATCCTCTAAGTTCCACGCCCACGGGCTGTACCAACCCGATCTCGCGCAGATCGGCCAAAAAGTTGCGCACGTCAGACGCGGCCTGATCGGGATGCACATCGAAGTTGTCGGTGACCCAGGCGATGAGGTCTTCCGGCGCGCGGCTCTGTTCCAGGAGGCGCCAAAGCTGACCGCCCAATTCGTTGAATGTGTAGACCGCTTCCATATCGCCGACCCCGGCGCATATGGGTACCACAATGGTTTCGCCGGCGATTTCACGGGAAACGGTGGCGGAATTACGGACGAGGAGCTTCTGTGGTTCTAGAGGTACCGTAAGTACTGTAGCCATAGGCATACAGTGTTTTCGTTTCGGGAAAGGCTGTCACTGGACGAAAAGGCGGGTGTTTCAAGATAGTACAGGGGTGTGCAAATTAGACACTTGCCGCCCTGGTTGCAATACCAACCTGGCATTCGCGGTGACCGTTACCGCACACGAAAGCACATTGCGTATTCAGCCAGTCGTTATGCGGCTAAATCAACGAATGGTGGGGACATGTCCCTCCATTCGAAGGCCTAGGCGCGGGCTCGTTCTGGTTATAAACGTGGGTGGCAGGGGGTAACCATTTAACAACCGGCCTTGAAGAAGACCAGGCCGCTGACCGATCAACCAATGTTTTAGCACGTGAGAACGGCGCCGAAGGTTACTCGGCGCCGTCGTCACACCTCGTTCATTCTTTTGCTCTAGAAGGTGAAGTGCACCCCCAGCCGAATGGTTCGGCCCGCCTGGTATCTGTTGGGGCGGCCATACCCGCTGTTCACCGTCACTGGACCAGGTCCCGCGCCACCATTGGCAACCGAGTTCGATGGCGAGGAGTTCAAAGCGCCGACAAAGTCGTAGGGGTTCAAAACGGCGGTGTAGAAGGCGACGCCGTCAAACAGCGTGTGGCCCCCGGGTGCAATGAAGTTGGAGTTGAAGCCGCTGGTTATGTTGCCGTTCAGCTGCGTCACGCTGCGTTCGTTCAGCACATTGGCAATTGTAGCCGTGAAGCTCAGCGTCTTGTTCTCGGTGATTTTGTAGTTTTGCGTCAAATTGAAATCGGTCTGGTTGTACCACGGCGTGCGATTGGTGAATGGGCTGCCCACCGTGATGGCGCCGGTCGTGGGATCCTGAGTGACGTTCACCCACTTACCGCGGCCGACCACATCCACTGGAAACCCGCCGCCCGCATTGGGAACGTTGAAGCCTGTCGGGAACGCGAAACCGGCGTCCAGATAGCTGGTCAACGGTGATCCCTGATAAACGACCTGGAAAATTCCAAGTTGTGTGCTGAAGCTATGCGTCCAGCCGAGGTCGTAATAGGCATAACCTTTAAAGGTGTTGGGACGGTCCGTCGGCAAAAGTCCACTGGACGATTTGCCATTCGCGCCCCAGGAAAAGAACGGCTCGTCGAACGCGCGCCCATTGTTCGGGGCATTACGTCCACCGCCGCCGTCGCCCTGGTCGGAACTGGTAAGACCTGTGTAGTTGCCATACAACCGGCTATAGGTATAGGAGAACATTCCGGACCAATGATGAGTACTGGCCTTGGTCAGGCGGAACTCTATTCCATCATAATTGCGCTGCGGCGGAAGAATGTTGGGACACGAAGGTGTGCTGGTGGGTGTGCACGTTGAAGCGGCAGGATCGGATGGGGATAATCCCGCCAGGAAGTTGTAAAAGCCGGAGAAAGTCTTGTTGATCCCTTGGCCCGGGTTGACGATGACAAAAGTCTCGCCGATGTTGGGATTGAAGATGGAGGAGTCTTCGATAACGTGGTCGAGCCTGCGTCTATCGTAGCGGGCTTCGAAAGCGAGCGTGGGCGTCAATTGGTAGTCTACGCCAAGGGAGTATTCGTGCTGTTTATAGGGCTTCAGGCCAGGAGCGACACCCTCTTCCGTATTTGTACAGGTTGAGCAGGTCGTTGGGAATGTGCGGAAGTTCTGGTTTTCCAGGAACGTAAGCCCGGCGGGAGTTGTACCACCGAAGTTGGCCTGACTGGTGGCATCGGGGCCGACGCAGTAGCGATGGTTGGCCCCAAAGACCGGCGCAATCGAGGCAATGTTGGGCGTATCCAAGGCGTAGTAGCATTGCTGCCAGAATTGGCCGCCGAAGGAACTGATGGCCAGGTTGAGTTTCATCTGATCGTAAAACTGGCCGTACCCGCCAAAAATTTTCATTTTCCCATTCTTGAAGGGGTCCCAGGCAACGCCGATGCGTGGAGCGATTTTGTCGCCCCAGCCGAAGTTGATGGGCGTGCTGATTCCGCCGCTGGGTTGGTTTTCGGCGGGCAGGCCCTCCTTTTCGATCCGCAGGCCGGCGTTAATGGTGATGCCTTTGGCGATGGACCAGGAATCCTGGAAAAAGAAAGAATTATTGTTGGTGGCCACGTTGCCGGCAGAGCCGATGTCGTAGACGCTGATGTAGCCAAATTGTCCCTGACAGGTGCCGTTGGCGGCAATGAAGGGGGCGCAATTCGCCGCACCCACCGGGCCCTGCGGAGTGTAGCTGCTGCCCTTGCCGACATAGAAATCGACGCGGGGTACGTTGTAGTGCTGGCTGATGGCGTTGGAAAGGTGGTTCAACTGATAGCCAAATTTGAAATTGTGCGTGCCCTTCCAGCCGCTCTTGTACCAAGCTAGATCAATGTCCACCTGATTCGCTTTGTTGGCGTTGTGGGTGGTAAAGTTCGGGCTGTTGGAAATATTAAAGAATCCGCCGGCTTTCTGGTAGTCGGGGGGCAAGGGATTGCCGAAAGTGTCCGTCGCGCCGACACCGTTGGCGGTAAAGTTCGTCAGCGTGCCAACTTCGGGGTAGCCGAAGTCGTGGTAGTTCTCAAAATAGTAGCCATACCGGCCGGTGAGGATGAGCCGGGAGGTCAGATTGTAGTCCGCCCCGACATTGATCGTGGTGTTCGGAGCGGTATAACCCGCCGCGTGGGAGAAGTTTGCTGGCTGCACTTCAGCACTGATGTTCGCGTCGCCGTTTGCAGCATCCGGGAACGGTAGTAATTCACCACTCAGCCTCTGAATCTGATAAAGCCAGGAACCGTAGAGACGCAGTTTCTTGGTGACCGCAGCATCTACGCGTCCTAGGTGTAGTAGGTCTGAACATTCTGGCTGAATTTGACCAAACCGAGCGGCTGAAGAGCAGCGGTATTGGAATTGGAGTAGTCAACGCCGCGCTCGAGCTGATTGAACTCCGGATTGAAGGCTGCAAATCCGAACAAACGGTCTTTCCAGATGGGCCCGCCAAACGTGAAACCAGGGAATATGTCGGCGGTCTTATCTTTCTTGGGAACGTATTCCTGAAAATTTGGATCAGTCAGAAACGTGCCGCCGTTGGGGCCGGCTGCTACTTGCGCAGAGTTGGGGTCGTAGCGGCTAAACGTAGACGGATGAGCGTCCATGGCGTCATTTTCGAAATAGCTGAAGATCGAACCGTGATAATTGTTGGTGCCCTTGCGCATCACCACGTTAACTACCCCGCCGAGGGCGCCGCCGTGTTCGGCCTGAATTCCCGAGTTTTTAATTTCCACTTCCTGGATGAAGTCGAAGGGCACGCTGGTGCGCGAGTATCCGCCGATCAAGTTTGCGGTTTCCTGTCCTTCCACGAGGTAAGAGTTCTCGGAATCCGCCCCGCCCGCTACGGAAAAACCATGATCGCCGCCATTGGCGGTGCTCCCGGGTGCCGAGCCGCCTGTTCCATTTCCTGGGTAGCCGCCCAGGCTGGTGTTGCCCATGAGGGGTTCGTTGCGAGCGGACGGTGCGAACTGGATGACCGACTGGAAGCTGCGGCCATGGGGAATATTTTCGATGATGTCTTCGGTCACGTTGGTGGAGGTGACGTTGGTGGTGACATCAATCAGGGGGGCGGCGCTGTTCACCTCCACGATAGTGGCGGAGGTTCCGACGTCCAGGGTGAAATCCAGGGTGGGCAAGTGGCCCACTTCCAGCGTGATCTCCCGTTTTGCAGTGGAAAAACCCTTGGCGGTGACCGCAATGGTGTACTTGTCAGGCGGCAGATTGGCGAAGCGGTAGTACCCGCTGGCATCGGTATCGGCTGTCTTTGTACCGACCAGGCTGTTGGCCGAGACTTCCACCGCAGCTCCAGGCACCACTGCGCCAGATGGATCTCTTACGGTTCCCTGCAAACCGGCGGTCGTTTCCTGGGCCGCTAACTTGAGGTTGGAAACGAACAGCAACGCAATACACAGCAGCAAACGTGTTGAAAAACGCATTCGCCCTCCGTGACGGAAGATTTCCGCAAGACGTCGGTGTCGTTGCGGTATGACCCCAGGGGATTTCCGGGAACCGCATTCTTGAGTTGCGAATCTAGAATCAGAAAGACTCAAAACTCAGAATGATTTGTGGTCCACGGTTTCGAAATGCTGATTTATTTCGATATTGCAACAAATTGGCCAACATTTGCGCATTGGTAAGTTCTTGTTTTTCTGGGGATTGGATAAGAGAGGCTGCCGTCATTCTAAAAAAGAATTGTATAACTCGGATGGATTATCCATAACATCATAACGTTTATAAATTTCTGATATCTCTGGCTCTATTAGAGACCGAGTTGTGAATCCAGAATATAGGCCGGCTAACCGCAGAAAGGTTCTCGAAGGCAGAGTTAAATGAGGATTGTAAAAAGCCCTGCCCGCCCGCTTTTTTTGTTTACAAATGCCGCTTTCCACGCTCAACCGACTGCCAATCGCCAGGAATCGTGCTTGCGGCCAGCGAGAACCGCCAGCGGAGCCATCGTGGAACCGGACTCACGAGAGGAAGCGAGAGCCGAGCCGACTATGGCGCGTCGGATGGAGGCTTCGGCAGCGTCTTCACGGAGGCGAACGCCAGCGCCATCGGGCTCGATGCCGAGCTGGTGCCACTTTTCCTGAAGGTCCACGGCGACGGGTTTGTCTTTCATCTGATTGTAGAGGTCGGTGAGCACGGTGGTGCCGGTGGCTTGGTCGCCGACTTTGAAGGCTTGGGCGATTTCCCAGTCATTGGTGATGTTGCCGCCAGCCTCCAGGATGCCCCGCAGCGCGTCCTGGAGGCCCTTTTTGTTGCCGGTGCGGCGGCGGATTTCGACATCGGCGTCAAAGCAAAAGAGCGCCCCGCCCCAGTAGGTGCGGCCCCAGGTGTGGGTGCGATCCAGGCCTTCGTCTCCCGCCTGCGGCTGGCCCTTGGGCATGTCGCGAACGAGATCGGCCCACATTTGCTCCTCCTTCATGTGGCTGGCACGGATGCGCGCGATGGGTTCGACGTAGGTGGAGATGCCTTCTTCAATCCAGTGATGTTCGTCGGCCACCGAGGGGAAAGCCAAATGAATCATTTCGTGGGTCATCATCCAGTCGTCCATGAGTTCGGCGTGGGTGGTGTCGCTGCCCAAGCCGATCTTGATCAGGCCGCCGTGCATGCCAAACGTCGTGCCGTGGCGAACGCCGTGTCCAGCGAAAGGGGTAATTCGCAGCGTGAGATGCGGAACGGGATAGCGCCCGTAGTAGCCGGCCACAGATTCAGCCGCCATCTGCACCCAGGCGATGACCTCGGACTGCGGCAGGTTAAGTTTTCCGTCCGTAACGGTGACGTCAATGTGGGAGCCGGCGACGATGAGCGTGGAGGTCATTTCAGCGGCACGCGGGCTGGGGGAGCAGCCAGTGCTGATGAGGCCGAAGGCTAACGTGAGGAGATAAGAACTGCACCTGGTGCGAAGCATGCGGACTCCGCGAACGTCTTTCCGGCAGTGTGTAAATCACCAAGCCAAAGGAGGCTTCTTTTCTTCGGGTAAAGACGGCGACCAGCGGTTGAGCAGGGAGTCCACGGCGATATTTCCCCGGGCCGAAAAGTAATACGATGAGGCTGGCGATCAGAAAGGTGTACGGGGCGGCGGCATAAAATTTGTCGGGATCGGAAAATATGGAGAACTTAGGGCCTCACGGTCCGCAGTGATGTAGGCGACGATGCATGTTGATGGTGAGGGCCAGCGAAGTCAGGCGCGACAACAAGCCGATGGCTAGAAAGATGCCGCCAAAAAATTCGAGGCAGGATATGGCCACCGCGGTTTGCGCGGGCATAGGCAAATTGAGGCTGGTGAAAAATTCAGTGACTTTGTCGAGATGGTGCAGCTTGCCCCAGCCGCTCTGTATCAGCTGGTAGCCCCAGTAGAGGCGGACGAAAAGCAGGAAGGGCGACTGGCCGAAGGAAAAGTAGTAGAAAAAAGTGTTGTATAGCTTTTTGAGGCGCAGCAGGAAATCGTTCATGGGCTAGGCGGACTTTCTTTTGAATGCGCGTTTTTTCGGAAATGGCCCTTGGCGGATTTTTCTTCTGGCTTGGCTGAACCAGCCGAGCGCGGCCCAGTTGTGGAACCAGTGTTGAACGAGACCAGGCAACTCCTGCGGCGGGAATTTTGCTTTTCCGGAAGGCTTGGTCCACGGCTTTTTGCAGGGTTCTTCCCTGTTGCAGTTCGGTTAAAAGCGCAAATTCTTCAGGCTCCAGCCGCCGAAAATAAACGCTATTGTCTATGCGATGAACGGCCAGCGCGATGGGCGCGGGCTTCAATTTCGCGACGGTTTGAACGCGCTTGTTTCTTGCGGCGTTCCTGAAAAGCGTTGCTGGCGAATTCGTTGTCGTCGTCAGTTCTTTTTGATTTCGAGCAGCAGATCGTCAACGGGGTAACGCAGGCTGAGCAAGCTGAATGTACGGCTGCAATCGCAGGCGCAAATTCGGCGCCTGCGCTGGCGGCCAAGTCTTCAGCGGCGCAGTGGCGGCTCGGCTTTGCCGTCGAAAGCTTCAATTTCAGCCCACTCCAGCTTCACGATGTCGAGCGCCAGCGCTTGCTTCTTCCCTGCCCACTTGGGGTGCTTGTGCAGCCAGGATTCGAGTTGCGACCCCAGATTGCGAAGTGTGAAGGAGCGCGACGGGCAATCCATGATGTAAGCGCTTGCGACATGTTTTCGAAGCGCGCGTCACCAAGGACCGCGCGCAAGCCGGGAAAATCTTCGACCATGCTGGAGAGCAGGCGAAACCAGTATTGGCGATTGTAAATTTCCAGCCGTTCAAAGGAAGTGAGGCGGTCATTGGGCTTGATGAAGCGGGCAGCGTACGCGCGCATGGGCTGGCCGTCCGGAGCAGTGCGCTGCATGCGCTCGCTGAATGTCAGCGGCTGCATGACCGCGCGGGCCATGGTGCGCTGGAGTTCGAGTAGCTTCATACCGGTAATTTCATACCGCGCGAGCCAGCGCGGTGGCCGCCAGAAAGCGATTGGCCTTCAAAGCTTCGTCGTGGACTTCCTTGAAACTGGGAATGCTGTCATCCCACTCAAGCAGCGTGGCAGTGTGGCCGGCGCGTTGAATGGCCCGCTCGTAAAGCTTCCAGACCGGGTCGATCACCGGATGATCGTGGGTGTCGAGAATGTATTTGCGATATTTGGAATGGCCGGCGATGTGGATCTGCGCGACGCGCTCCGCGGGAACGCTGTTTACGTAAGTCATGGGATCGAAGCTGTGATTCTGCGACGAGACGTAAATATTGTTTACGTCCAGCAGGATGCCGCAGTCGGCGCGCTCCACGACTTCATTGAGAAATTCCCACTCGGTCATTTCCGAAACGTGATATTCGGCGTAGCTGCTGACGTTTTCCACGGCGATGGGAACTTCCAGATAGTCGCGGACTTCGCGGACTTTTTGCGCGGTGAGCTTGGCGGCTTCAAAGGTGTAGGGCATGGGGAGAAGGTCGTGGGTGTAGCGGCCGTCCACGCTGCCCCAGCAAAGATGATCGGAGAGCCAGGGAGTTTTGGTGCGCTTGACCAATTCTTTCAAGCGGCGCAGATGCTCGCGATTGGGTTTTTCCGCGGAGCCGAAGTACATGGAGACGCCGTGCTGCACGACTTTGTACTGCTCGAGAATCTGATCGAGGATTTGCAGGGGCCGCCCGCCATCGATCATGAAATTCTCGGAAATGATCTCGAACCAGTCGCACCACCGGCTTGCGCGAGAGAATGTGCTCGTAATGCGGCGAGCGCAGACCGATGCCGATACCGTACTCCGTGAAATTGTTGAAGCGATTGGTGCCCATAAAAGCTCCGAACAAAACAAAACCGTAAAGATAATGATGAGAGATGCCGCGAGGGAAATAAAGCGGATAAAGGGCCGGCATGAACCGCCGACCCTCTATCGCGCGGAAAGAGAGTCGGAAAACTACTCAGGCATCTTGGAGCCGTCGGTCGCGCAACCGCCCTTGCCCTTGCAGGAGTTCTTGCCCTTGCAGCCGTTGTCGCTGGACTTGCAGCCGCCCTTGCCCTTGCAGGAGTTTTGGCCTTTACAGGCGTGCTTTTCTTTTACCTTCTTGTCAGCAGCCGGCTTGTCTGTATCCTGGGCGGTTACAGCGGACTTGACCCCGGCAGCAGATTGGACGCCTTGATGCTTGCGCTGGTGCCTGCGAGCAAGCCCGCGACAGCCGCGCCGGTGATGAGAAACTTATTCGACTTTGTCATATCCTGAAGAACCCCCATCGATTTGAATTTTACTGCATCCCTCAGGCAGAGATTCTGCCATGAAGATCTTCAGCCGAGCGATACGCGAGCTTCGGCAAAATTATTGGCTGCCGTGGAAGGCGCGGAGCTGGAGGCGCCAGGCAGCGAGCCCAGAACACGGATACGTTACCCCCATGGCGCGCCGGTTGCCACCAAAATTTGATGAAATCGATTCGATTCCCGAGATGCTGGCGACTTCCAGTGGCCCCGGTGGGACTGGGCGCGGGAAGCCGGACACTATTTGCGGCCACCCCGTTACATGACGATTCGCGAATCGCTTTGTTTCGGTATATTGTGACGGCATACCGCAATTCTCGATGCCCAGCCTGTCAAGGCCGTAGATGTAAATTCTTCGGGTTAGAAGGCCCACCGTGCTATACGGTTCCGGCAGGAATTGGATTTGAAGTAGAGGAAGCCAGAGGCAGAAGTTGTGACGGGTTTAGGAGATTCGATGTCAAAAAGAGTGGTATTCGGAATTCGATGTGCGACGGCTCTAGCCGCTTTGCTGGTTGGGGCGAATGATGGCTCAGCGCGCAAGTGCGGGTGGCATCGGGACTGGTGGAAGGCACCACCAGCGGGGACGGCAAGGTGGAGATTTTCAAGGGCATTCCTTTCGCCGCGCCGCCGGTGGGACCGCTGCGGTGGAAAGAACCACAGCCAGTCGCGGCATGGGAAGGCGTCAGGAAGGCGACGGAATTTGGACGCGCGCTGCATGCAGGGGCGGATTTATGAAGACATGGTGTTTCGCGACTGCTGGTCCCAGCGAAGATTGTTTGTACCTGAATGTGTGGGCTCCCGAAGTTAAGGGCGATGCGAAGTTGCCGGTGATGGTGTGGATTTATGGCGGCGGATTTCAGGCCGGCGCCACTTCCGAGCCGCGGCAGGATGGCGAGACGGCTCGCGCATAAGGGCGTGGTTGTGGTGAGCATGAACTACCGGCTGGGGATATTTGGATTTTATTCGCATCCGGACCTGACTGCGGAGTCGACCCACTTCGCTTCCGGCAATTACGGACTGCTGGATCAGGCGGCGGCGCTGAAGTGGGTGCACCAGAATATCGCGGCGTTTGGCGGCGATCCGAACAACGTGACGATTTTTGGAGAGTCGGCGGGATCGTTTTCGGTGAGCGCGCTGATGGCTTCGCCGCTTTCGAAAGAATTTGTGCACGCGGCCATCGGGGAGAGCGGCGCTTTTTTTGGGAAAACGCTTAGACGCGAAACCGTTGGCGGAAAGCCAGAAAAGAGATGCGGTGTTTGCGGAGCAGATGGGAATCCGCTCGATCAAGGAATTGCGGGCTGTGGACGCGCAGCGGCTACTGGATGCGGTATTGAAGACCAAGCAGGAGCACCGCTTTTCGCCAAATATTGATGGCTATTTTATGCCCGCAGACGCTTACCAGATTTATGCGAAAGGTAGACAGGCGCACGTCCCGTTGATGGCCGGATGGAACCGCGACGAGGAAAATTACCACGGATTTTTTGGCGACCAACCAGTGAATAAAGAAAACTACGCCGCGAAAATGCGCACACGCTTTGGCGAGTTGGCGGCGGAGGCCATGAAACTTTTTCCCGGCGATTCGGAAGAACAGATGAAGAGTTCGGCAGGATTTCTAGCCAGCACGGACTTCATTGCTTTTGGAACATGGAAATGGATAGAAATGCACTGCGAAAACCGGCGAGGCGCCCGTTTTTCGCTATGAGTTTGACCAGGCGCCTCCTGGTGGCGACGGTAACGATGGCGACAAAGTTGGCGCTTTCGCGTATCACTCGGCGGAAATTGAATTTGTTTTTGGAATGCTGGATTCCAAGAAAGATATTGCCTGGCGGCCGGAAGATTACAAATTGTCAGAGTTGCTGGGAACCTACTGGACAAATTTTGCAAAGACCGGGAATCCCAATGGACCTGGCGTTCCGCAGTGGCCACGGTATGAAAAAGGCAGCTCTAAGGTAATGCATCTGGGCGCGAACCCACAGGCCACTGCTGACGAACACCGCGCTCAATTGGAGTTTCTGGATAAGGCTGGCCCGAAGCCCAATTAGGGTTTTGGCCGCGATCCGAAGATAGCCGTGCCGATTCGAACTTCTGTGGCGCCCTCTTCGATGGCAACGGCAAAGTCGTGGGACATCCCCATGGAAAGAACCGGCAGGGGAAGCCCGTTGGAAACCGCGAGGTCGTCGCGGAATTTTCTGAGGCGCTGGAAATAGGGGCGGACTCTCTCAGCGTCGTCGAGGAATGGCGGGATGCACATGAGGCCCGCGACTTCCAGATTTTTTAATTGGGCGAGTTTTTCGAGGAGCCGCTGGAACAGCGGAAATGTCTGCACCGGTTTTGGTAGCTTCGTCGGCTACGCGCACTTCGATCAGAATGCGCAGTTTTTCTGTGAGGCGTTTAATTCTGTGCGAGCGTGATCGAGGCGCTGAGCCAACGCGAAATCGTCCACCGAATCGATGGTGTGAAAGATTTTGGCGGCGCGCGCGGACTTATTGCTTTGCAGATGGCCGATCAGGTGCCAGGTCGCCTGCAAATCCTGCAATGCATCACGCTTCCCTTCCCACTCCTGCACGCGATTTTCGCCGAAGTGGCGAAGCCCGGCTTCGTAGGCTTCGCGAATGGATTCAGCGGGATGCGTTTTGGAGACGGCGATGAGGGTGACTTCACCGCGATCCGGAGATTTCTCGCGGGCCCGCGCAATCTGTTCCTGTATGCGCTGAATATTTTCGCGGATAGTGGGTGGCATGGCGGTGAATAAATCGTAGCACGCGCTCACATTTGCGGGGTGGGACGCTGCGCGGTTACACTGTGGGGCAATGCACGTGGTCTCGCAGAATCTCGCCGCAATCGAAACCAGTTTCCCGTACCCAAAGCCATGACTACCAGCGGAAAACTGATCGCTATCGAAGGCATTGATGGAAGCGGGAAGCGCACTCAGGTCGAGTTGCTGAAAAATGCGCTGGTCGCACGCGGCCTGCAGACCTATGTGACCGGGTTTCCGATTTACGATTCGTGGTTTGGAAAAATGGTGGGCGAATTTCTGAATGGTGAGTTCGGCCCGCTGGAAGAAGTGGATCCCCATTTTACGGCGCTGCTGTACGCAGGTGATCGTTTTGAAGCCAAGGAACACATTGCGGAAGCGCTCACGGCCGGAAAAATAGTGCTGGCGGATCGCTATACCGGATCGAATATGGCGCACCAGACCGCGCGAGTTCCCGCGGAGGAGCGCGCGGATTTCATCAAGTGGCTGGAGCATCTGGAGTATCAAATTTACGGGCTGCCCCGAGAGAGCCTGGTGATTTATTTGCGCGTGCCGCCGGCTGAAGCGCAGAAACTAGTGGCGCAAAAGTCAGCGCGAGCCTACACCGCGGCGACGCACGATATTCAGGAAGGAAATCTGCGACACCTGGAAGACGCGGCGGAAATGTACGACGAACTGGCCAAGCGCGCCAACTGGATCAGCGTGCAATGCTTCGACGCTGCCTATCACGCGATGCGGCCACCGGAATTGATTGCGGCCGAAATCGTGACAGCCGTCGAGCCGATACTGTTGGCAATGCACCAGGAGAAAACGTAACGATGGGTTTTGCTGATTTTCTGGGCAACGAGCGAATCGTCGGTGCGCTGCGCGGGGCGTTGCGCGCGGAACGCGTCCCGGGCGCGCTGCTTTTCACGGGCGCGAGCGGCGTGGGGAAATATACGCTGGCGCGCATGTTCGCGCAGGCGGCGACATGCGAGCGATTGAAGGATGATTTTTGCGGCGAATGCGAAACGTGCAAACGCGTGGCGCTGCTGGCCGATCCCGCGACTTTAGTGGAGCAAGGGCTGACGGAGCGCGGCGAAAGCGCCGACGCCGCGACCGTGGAGCGCATGCCGCTGATCCTGCAAACGCATCCGGATGTTTGGGCGCTGATGCCCGACCCGGTGCGCTTGAAAACTCCGGTGGTGCGGCCGATGCTGCGCGTCGGACAGATTCGGGCGGTGCAGCGTGCGGCTTATTTTCAGCCAATGGGGCGGCGGCGAATTTTTATTCTGGACGGCGCCGACACCATGCGCTGGGATGTCGCCAACGTGTTTCTGAAAATCCTGGAAGAGCCGCCAGCTTCCGCGACATTGATCCTCATCGCGCCATCGCCCTATTCCCTGCTGCCCACCATTGTGTCGCGGTGCATGCAGTTTCACTTCGCGCCGTTGCCGCAAGCCGATGTAGAGCGGATCCTGAAAGAAAAGACGGAGCGCAAGGGCGCGGAGATTACGCTGGCCGCGCAACTGGCGGAAGGCAGCCCCGGACTAGCGATGGAGATGGATGTGGAGTCGACCGACGCAGCGCCGCAAGGACGCGCTGCGGATACTTACGCGCGCTGCGCAGGGGCAGGGTTTCGCTCAACTGTTTACGGACACTGCGGCGCTGGCCAAGGACCGCGAAATTTCCTTCGAACTCCAGCTCGCGGTTTTCTACGGGCTGCTAACGGATGTGTTAGAGCTGACCGCCAAGGTGAAAAGCCCAATGCTGCGGAACAAGCCGCTGGCCAAAGAACTGCAAACATTGAGCAATCTGGTGGATGTCGAATGGGTGATGAAAGCTGTGGCGGGATTTGATGAGCTGCACGCCGGCGCGCGCCGAAACCTGAACAAGCAACTGGGTCTGGACGCCCTGGCCGCCTCGCTCGCGCCCGGAGCCTAGAATTCCGCCGGTGCCGAGTTATGGCGCTGCACTTTTGGCGCAACGAAACCCCACAAAAGGCTTCGCATCTTCCGGAGGATGGCTATCTCGATATTCGACCCATAAATTTATTGCAGCACCGCCATAACTGCCGCCACGGATTACGCGACGCGTCTTTACGCTTAAAAATTCATCGCCTTTATTGAAATAATTGCCACCCGCTACCGGATTGGTCAGGGCTTCGGCTGTGTAAGGCCTGTATTCATCCGCGAGGTATTCCCACACGTTTCCGGCCATGTCGAACAATCCATATCCATTCGCTGGATAGTTACCGACCGGCGTAGTTGAGTTGATGCCACTCCCGGCAAAATTCGCCAGCGACTTATCAACACCTCGCGCACCCCACGGAAAAGGCCCACTCATGCCACCACGGGCTGCATGTTCCCACTCAGCTTCCGTCGGAAGCCGTTTCGATTTCCACTGGCAATAAGCGACGGCTGAATACCAGCTCACATTCACCACCGGATTGTGGGCGAGTTTTACGGGCACCTTTATCCCGTCCCAATGCCGCAGGTAATTCCCGTTGTGCAGTTCAACGGGGATACTGTCGGGCCTCCAGGTTGGATTCGCCGCGAGAAAAAGCTCGAACTGCGTATTAGTCACCAGGTATTTATCTATGAAAAAATTATCAATTGTTACTGTGTGCTTCGGTATTTCCGGCTCGAATAGTTCCACACCTTCGACATCGAATAGTTTCTGAAATTGGCAGACTATCTGAGAATCAATCCCGATCTGCGTCGTCGTCCCAGGAATAAGAACCATTTCGCCGGTATCGTTTGCAGTCGATGAACCGGACCGTCTCCCTGATGGGCTATTTCCAGCAAACATTGCAAGAATGGCGAAAACGACAATCGAACCCACAGAGATATTTTTCATGTAGTCTCCAATCGAGCGGTTGAGTTGGGCGCGAACCCCTCATCCCTCCCTTATCCGACAATTGGACGATGAAATGTACGCCTGGACAGTTCGGGGCTTCTGCCCGTCAGGGGCAGCCTCAAACGCCTTTCAGCAGATGCCCCATCTTTGACTTTTTGGTTTTTAGATAGGCCCGCGAACTTTTTTCGATTCGCGGCTGGCACGCTACCCGCTCCACTACCTTTATTCCCGCGCTCTCTAGCTGGCGCACCTTTTCGGGATTGTTTGACAGCAATCGGATCTTAAGCGCGCCAAGTTGTTTCAGAATACCGGCGCAGAATTCGTAATCGCGCGAGTCCGCGGCGAATCCCAGTTTTTCGTTGGCTTCCACCGTATCCATTCCGCCGTCCTGCAGTTGATAGGCGCGCAATTTATTCATCAGGCCGATCCCGCGGCCTTCCTGCGGAAGATAAAGCAGCACGCCTGACGGCGCCTTGGCAATTTCTCGCAAAGACATTTCCAGCTGCGCGCGGCAATCGCAGCGCAGCGAAGCCAGCGTATCTCCCGTGAAGCATTGCGAGTGCACGCGCACCAGCGGCGCATTGCGGCCCTTCACATTACCCCGCACCAGCGCAACAGCCTCTTCGGCAGCGCCTTCGCCGGTAAATCCGAAGACTGTAAAATCGCCGAACCTGGTGGGCAGCTTCGCCTGCGCCACCATCTGTATCGCATGGCGTTTCTTGCCGAAGCTCTTCCTGCCGCTGTTTTTTGTCGTCATCATGAAGTGGCAAAGTATAACAGCCAGTGCCGCGTCATTAGATGCCCGGGCATAAAAACGCGCTACACGCTTTACTTCCCGCGTAGCATTAGCTTAGCGTAAGCAAAGTCTGGCAACGCGACAGCCCAAATGGAAACCGCAACATCCGTCCGCGACCTGCTCTTCACCCTGCTGCTTAAAGTGGGAGTGGCGTCATCTATAGCGGCGCTGCTCGCGCGTTGGAACACTTTTCGGCGGGTTCTGTTCACGGAAGAGCGCGATCCTGACCAGAAACTGAAATTGATGTTATTCATGACTCCGCCGCTGATTCTCGGCGTCACGCTGCGTCTGGTTGGCTATCCTTACCGTTTCGCAGACCTCTCGCTGGAAGGCGCTTTTCTGATGGGCCTGCTGGGCGGGCGCGTTGTCGGCCCTATCGGCGGAGCTATCATCACTATTCCTGCTTTGCTCGGTCACGAGTGGCTGGCGATGCCTGCGGCCTCGACGGCGGGACTTCTGGGCGGCCTGATTCGCCAGGCAATTCCTAATAAAGAAGACATCTGGAATTTCGGGCCGTTCACCTTTCTGAATATTCCTCGCGCGGTAGTCCGGTTACTGCGCCGTGCGCAACCCTCATGGGAAATGGCTCCGCTGCTGGCTTGCGTAGGACTCGAGCTGGGGCGTGTGGCGCTGGCGGATGCCACTAAGCCTAAATGGCTCTTCGCCATTGATCCGCACTGGGACTGGTGGCTCGCGCTCACAGTCATCGCCACGCTGATGTCTGTCGCCGCGCCGCTAAAAATCTGGAACAACACCCGCATCGAGATGAATCTGGAGCGCCACCAGCAACTATTGCTGAAGGCTCGCATGGACGCGCTTTCCAGCCAGATCAATCCACATTTTTTGTTTAACACTTTGAACACGGTTTCCGCGTTGATTCGTTTCGATCCCGACACCGCCCGCGGCGTGGTCCTGAAGCTCAGCAACATTTTGCGGCGGCTGCTGCGCAAGCACGAAACGTTTGTGCCGCTCCACGAAGAGCTCGAATTCATTGACGACTATCTCGATATCGAAGTGGCGCGCTTCGGCCGCGACAACCTGGAAATTATCAAAGAGCTCGACGAAGACACTCTGGAAGCCTTCGTGCCCAGCATGCTTTTGCAACCCATCGTGGAAAATTGCCTGAAGCACGGCCTCGCTCCCAAAATCGAAGGCGGCAAAATCCAGCTGCGTACCGCCAATCGCGATGGCCGCCTGCACATCGAAATAGAAGACAACGGCGTGGGCATCTCAGAAGAGAAATTGCCGCATGTTTACGTCGAAGGAATCGGACTGAGCAATGTACGCGAACGCCTGCGTGTCTTGTATGGAACCGATTTCCACCTGGACATCGAAAGCCGGCCGGGCGACGGCACCATCATCCGTATAGACATCCCCGAACTAGTCTCCACCATGCAAGCCGTGGGCTAGCGAAAGGCCGCGTGACAAAATTTACGCAGCGCGTCAGTGAAGGGCGCAAGCTTGACGATTTGTGGAAGCAGTTCGCGGCGGACGCTGGCGCCGGTTATAGATTTTACGGCCGCGATGTTGGCTGGGATGAGATTCGAGACGTTCCGCGATGGCGCCGGCCCTTTCGGGCCCTGAAGCAGCTGTTTTGGGCGGTCTTTTCGAAGATGTCGCCGGCGAGGCGAGTCGTTCTGCTGCTCACTATGGCACTGACGCTTCTGGGCGCCAGTTTTATCCTTCCCATCGTCCTTCTCGTGCTGCTGTTTATGGAATTGGCCGACAAGGTCACCATGAAGCGCGACCTGGAAATCGCGCGGGAAATTCAATCGTGGCTGGTGCCCGCACATCCGCCGGAAGTTGTGGGCGCTGAAATCGCCTTTAGCACCAAGGCGCAAAACTCCGTGGCCGGCGATTACTACGATGCGTTTTATCCCGATGTGGCCGACCCATCCGGAACTGGCGGATCAAAGCTGATGATGGTGATCGCCGACGTGGCCGGCAAGAGCATTCCCGCGGCGCTGCTGATGGCCACGCTGCAAGCCAGCCTGCGCACTATTGCCGGCGATGGCGCACCGCTCGCCGACCTCGTCGCGCGCCTGAATCGTTACGCCTGCGCGCACAGCCAGAATGGCCAGCGCTTCACCACCGCGGTGCTCTGCCAATACGATCCGCAGACGCGGGGGCTTACTTACGTCAACGCCGGCCACAACGCGCCGATTCTGCGCCGTGCGGACGGTCAGCTTGAAAAATTGGAAGTCGGAGGCCTGCCGCTGGGTATTCATAGTCCGGTGATTTACGAAACCGCCTCTATCGAATTGCAGTCTGGAGACGCGCTGATTTTTTACACCGACGGAGTGATCGAAGCGTTCAACAAAGACCTCGAGGAATTTGGTGATGAGCGTTGGTGCAGCACCATTCGCGCGCTGCCCCATTTCAACGCCCAGGAAAGTCTGCAATTCCTCATGAAACCGGTGGACGAATTCGTCGGCGCGACTCGGCAGTCCGACGACATCACTTACCTGGTCTTCCGCTGCGAGTAGGCGGGAGAAAAACGCTTCGCAACGCTATACTTCTTCGCATGCAACCCGATCAGGATGTTGTCAATCGCTGGAGTAAGTCCGCGCATTTCTGGGAAAAGCACCGCGAAGTTATTCGTGGAATGTTCGAGCCGGTTACTCGGGCTTTAATTCAGGACGCGGAAATAAGTGGCGGGGAGACGGTTCTGGATATCGCCACGGGACCCGGGGAACCCGCGCTAAGTCTGGCTGGCGTGGTTGGACCGGCCGGGAAAGTTTGCGGGATAGATCCCATTCCCGGAATGATTGAGGCGGCCCGTCGCGCCGCAGGCAGCCTGGAAGTAAAAAACGTGCAGTTCGAAGTGGCTTTCGCTGATCACCTGCCATTTTCAGCGGGCACTTTTGACGCAGTTGTCAGCCGTTTCGGCGCCATGTTCTTCCCGGCCCCCGCTGACGCGGTTCGCGAAACCCTGCGCGTGCTCAAGCCCGGACGCAAATTCGCTCTGGCCGTGTGGCATACCGCCGAAAAAAACCCTTTTCACCACGTCTTGTCAGACGTTCTCGATCGATACGTGCCCTCGCCGCCCCCGGAGCCCGACGCCCTGGATGCGTTTCGCTTTGCCACCCCGGGCAAGTTGCTGAAGTTTGTGCACGAGGCCGGAGCCATGAATGCGTCCGAGCGGTTGCTGCAATTCAAGATTGCAGCGCCCATCTCCGCGGAGGATTTCTGGGCCATCCGCATGGAAATGTCCACTTCGCTTCGCGAAAGAATCGCCACGCTTTCGGGTACGCAATTAACCGCGGTGAGCGGCGAATTTGTGAATGCCCTTCGTGAATACTCCACCGCCACGGGGCTCAGCTTCCCCGGCGAGGCTCTCATCGTCAGCGGGTTGAACCCGCGCAAATAGCATAGCGAGACCAAAATTCTGCTTGACATTGACCTCCCTCTACTGTAATTTCTGACTATACAGAAATGACTGAACACACACTAAGTCCGCCACTTACCCCTGCCGCCCAGAAATTCGTCCTGCACTGGGGGGAAATGGGCACCCGCTGGGGCATCAATCGCACCGTCGCCCAGATCCACGCCCTGCTTTTCGTTTCTCCCCGTCCGTTGCCCGCGGACGAAATTGCCGTCATCCTGGCCGTGGCCCGCTCCAATGTCAGCACCAGCCTTCGCGAACTCCAGGGCTGGCGTATCGTGCGCGTGGTCCATGTTCTCGGCGACCGGCGCGATCATTTCGACTGCACCAAAGACGTTTTTGAAATTTTTCGTATCGTCTCTGAAGAACGCAAGCGCCGGGAGATCGACCCCACGCTCAAGCTCCTCGCCGAATGCGTGCACGAAATAAAATCGCATCCGGTCAAAGACACTTACACGCTGGAGCGACTGGAAAGCATGCTGGATTTCCTGAGCGCCATGACCGGCTTGTTTGAAGAAGTTGTGCGCATGCCCGACGCTGCATTGAAAGGCGTCGTCAAGCTGCGCGGCAAAGTGATCACGCTGTTGGGTACAGGGCGCAAGAAAGCCGGGTAGTCATGCTGAACGGCGGAAAACAGTACACGCCGGCGCCAGTTCAAAGCGAGCCTGGGGCGCCCTCGGCCATTATTTAAGTTTGGTAGTGATTTTTTGAGTCTTTTGAACTACGGGGATTTTGGGCTCTTCTGAAATTACGGTCATGATCTCTCTCACCTCAGAATTCACCGACAGCAAAGGACGGCACGCTCGTGGCTGGCTGTTCTACGACGCCGGCTGCTCGTTCTGCGTGAAAATCGTACGCGCTCTGGCGCCCGCATTGCAGAAACGCGGCTTTGCGTTAGCGCCGCTGCAGGATCCGCGCGTGGGCCCGCTCCTCGGCCTCTCGCAAAGCGAATTGCTGCGCGAGATGCGCCTGCTGACAGACGATGGCCAGCAATTCGGCGGAGCGAGTGCCGCCGTAGCGCTGGCGCGGGAAATCTGGTGGGCGCACCCGCTCGCCTGGCTCGCAGCGTTACCCGGCATGATGCCGATATTGCGCTCCGCTTATCGCTGGATCGCCTCGCGGCGGCACTGCGCGGCAGCGACTTCCTGCACGGTCTTGGAAAGGCTGGAAAGGTCCTCTGAAGCAGGGAAATAAATGTTCAGCGGCTCTTCGGAAAAAGCGGCCTGAAAACATGGCACGTCGCATCCCATGCGGGTTTTAGATCACATCCGCGAACACGCTGAAACTGCTCCGGCTCAGGCCTTCGCCGATTCGGCGGTTTCCAGCACGCGCTGATAATAGCGCTCGTAGCGCGGGATCACGTCATTGGCGCAGAACTTCTGCTTGGCGTTTAACCGCGCGGTGTGGCCCATCTCGCGTCCACGGTCCGCGCGCGACAAAATCTCAATCGCATATTCGCCGGCGGATTTCACGTCGCCGGGCTCCACCAAATAGCCGTCCACCCCGTGCTCCACCACTTCAGGGAGGCCGCCGACCCTGGTGGCAATCACCGGAACTTCGCAGGCCATGGCTTCGAGCGCGGCCAGTCCAAAGGACTCCAACTGGGACGGCAACAAAAACAGATCCGCGGCGGCGAGTTTTTCGTAGACCTGATCCTGTTTGCCCAGGAAGATCACGTCTTTCTGCAGCTTTTTCTTGCGTACCAGGTATTCGGCCGCGCCGCGATCCGGTCCGTCGCCAATCAACACAAATTTCGCGGGCAGCTTTTCGCGCACCATGGCGAAGATTTCCACCGCATCCGTCACCCGTTTCACGGGGCGGAAATTCGACAGGTGCATCAGAATCGGTTCGCCGTTAGGCGCCCACTTGGCTCGCAGCCTGGGATCCGCATTGCGGGTGTACAAATCGCAATTCACAAAGTTTGGAATCACTTCGATTGGCCGCTTGATGTCAAAGTCCCGCACGGTCTGCTGCTGCAGGTAACTTGATATGGCCGTCACTCCGTCGCTTTGTTCGATGGAAAAGCGCGTGATTGGCAAATAGCTGCGGTTGCTGCCCACCAGCGTTATGTCCGTGCCATGCAGCGTGGTGATGAACGGCAGGCGCCGGGGCGCCGCCATGGAGCGGGCCAGCATAGCGCTTACAGAATGCGGAATCGCGTAATGCACATGCAGCAGATCCAGCGATTCGGATTCGAACACCTCCAGCATCTTCGTCGCGAGGGCCAGCGTATAGGGAGGATGGTCAAACAGCGGATACGACGCGACTTCGACCTCGTGAAAATGGGTGTGCGGGTCGTTGGGATTCATGCGGATGGGTGGCGCGTAGCTGATGAAATGCACGTCGTGCCCGCGAGCCGCCAGCTCTGCGCCTAGCTCGGTAGCTACCACTCCCGAACCGCCGTACGTCGGATAGCAGGTTATTCCGATGCGCATAGATTGATTCGCACTCCTCTTCGTTTCGCTGCGGGGGCGGCAACTTAGTGACGGCGGTCAAGCTTAAGGTGCCTGTTAGACGCACCAGTGCCCATAACCGTGACATGGAGATTAGAGCAGGAGTGCGGGTTAGTTTAGACAGCGGAATATGCGCCCGATGGGGGCTCTGATGGGAGGTTCCGTTCTGAGGCGGTTGAGGCTATTCGTCGCCGCCGTGGGCCGATTCTTCGCCATCCTTATATACGTACTTAATCACGCGCTTGAAGACCAGTAGGTTGGGGCTGCCCTGGCGGGTCAGCTTGATGCAATCCCGGTCGTACCACTCCACCGTGCCACGTAAAATCTCGCCGTCTTCCAGGACCACCGCCATCGGCATGTGCGACTGCATCTGCTTGACCCAATAAAAATTTTCAGCGTGGGTCATTTCCGGCGGGGCGGGCTTTTTGCTGGGAGCAGGGCCGTTATTACTCACTGGGCGCGGAGAATTGCCCTCCTTCGGGTCTGCAAAGCCGGGACGAAACATCCGGCGATTCACCATGACTTCTCCTTATTAGAAAACCTGGGGTGGCGTAAGTTCCTATAAGCCTATGATGCCTTCTGTTCATGGCGGGTTACAGCTGGCTTCAGAAATCTGCGTTTTGCTTAGAACGCGCTGCTGTCGTTTTACCCACCGCCTACGAAATGCACTATCTCGTAGCGGTCTCCGGTTTGCACCACGGTATGGTTCCACTGCGGGCGAGGAAGGATTTCGAGATTGCGTTCGATGGCAACGCGGCCGGAGGGCAGATTCAGCTGCTGCAGGAGGTCTGCGACCGTGGCACCCTCAGGGGTTTCGCGGCGCTCTCCGTTTATGGTGATGGCTAAAGAAGTTTCCACGTCACGATTATAACGCATTACGTATAGCGGACTGTTCGAGTGGAAGCGCAACAGGCAGGAATATCGCGCGGCAACAACTTCGAGTTGGCCTAGCTGACCGGGACGCGCTGGCGAGCACGCAATTGAAAGCGCAATTGACCGTGGGCATTGCCCCGAGCGGCTTCGATGAGCAGCGCGGCGTTCGAATCGGTGAGTGACGGCATGTCGAAGGCCAGCACAGCTTCGCCGCGCTCATCGGATTCTGCGAAGAACTGCGCGGGCTCGGCGGCGCCAGCTATTGACGCGGTAACTTTGGCATCGCTGACGCGCTGGGTTTTGGCATCAGTGATACGCAGGTGCAGGGTCGCGCGCTTCCCTACCAGCCAGCTTTTGGCATTGACCAGTTCGATAGCCAGGATTTCCCCTGATGCCGCGTTTACTGCCGCCGGAATCTGAGCAACAGGAGCGGCCGCCGGTGGCGGCGCCGCGGGAGTGGAGGGCGGCAGCGAGAGTACCCCGGAGCGAATTTCCTCGAGCACCTGGCGATGCTGTTCATCGAGCCGCAGCTTGAGAGCTTCTTCGCGGTCGGGATTAAGCGGCAGGAGGTCCATGTAATTGTTGGTGCGTCGGTGCAGCACCCGTCCGCCGCCATAGACAGTGGTATCAATCAGGGCGCTGGCGGTTCCGGCGTCTTCCGTCTGCACGTGGTACTTGGACTTGCCCACACTAACATTTGTGTTATGACCGAAAATCATGACCGTAGGCCCCGAATAACGTCTGCCCTGCAAAAAGTCTGATAGTAAAGATTATAAAGAATGTTCTCGAAGATTTGACCGATTGGTGGTCGAGTCGTTATTATAACCCTTCGCTTATGGGCGGTTCCGACCTACATAGCTACGCTCCTCTTTTAATACACCTGCTCGTGGCGGTGGTGCTGGCTGGCGCGCTGACGAGCGTTTCCGTATTGGTTGGCTGGCGCCGACCGAACCGCGCAAAACAACAACCTTATGAATGCGGAGTGGAGCCCACCGGCGACGCGCGCCAACCCTTCTCCATAAGCTTTTATCTCGTCGCCATGATATTTATTTTGTTCGACGTGGAAGCAATTTTTCTTTACCCATGGGCATACATTTTTCGCAGTTTGCGTTGGTACGGCTTTGTGGAGATGATGATTTATATCGCCATCCTGCTGGTCGGTTACCTGTACCTCTGGAAAAAGGGCGCGCTGGACTGGCAAAAGTAACGGGCGCTGGGGATTGTAAATTTTGACGGAGATTTCCAAACAGGACGCTAAGGTTGTGGGCGGACGAATTCCGTCGGTAGAACAACTGCGCGCGTGGGACCCGAAGGCGGTCGCTGAAGTTGTTGAATATCGCGGCGAAACGACGGTGATCTTGCCGCGAGAATTGCTGCGAGCCACGGCGGCGCGCTGTCGGGACGAGATGCAATTCAATCTGCTGACCGACGCAACCTGCCTGGACCGCCATCCTTTCGAACCGCGATTTGAAGTGGTTTATCAGCTGGTGGCCATCGCGCGTCCGGAAAAACTGCGCCTGAAGGTGCGCCTGTCCGGCAAAGACGCGGTGATCGATTCCCTGGTGCCGGTGTGGCCGGGAGCGAACTGGCTGGAACGCGAAATTTTTGATTTGTTTGGAATTCATTTCAACGGACATCCCGATTTGCGGCGCATTGTGCTGCCGGATGACTGGGAAGGCTATCCGCTGCGGCGCGATTATCCAGTAGAAGGTTTCCGGGACGTCCCTGAGATTCCGCTCGGTTTCACAAAGAGATCGGTATGACCACGGTAGAAACAGCAGTCGGCCAGGCGAAAACGATGGTCCTTAATATGGGCCCGCAGCACCCCTCGACTCACGGGGTGTTGCGCATCATGCTGGAGCTGGACGGCGAGACAGTGGTGAAAGCCGTCCCCGACTGCGGATATCTGCACACCGGCATCGAGAAATCCTGCGAAGACAAAACCTATTCGCAGGCCATCACACTGACCGATCGCATGGATTACCTGAATCCGCTGGGCAATAACCTGGTTTATTGCATGGCGGTCGAAAAATTACTGGACCTGGAAGTTCCCAAGCGCGCGCAATACATCCGCGTGATGATGGTGGAGCTGCAAAGAATTTCTTCCCATCTGGTGTGGCTGGGCACGCACGCCATAGACCTTGGCGCGATGTCGGTTTTTCTGTATTGCTTCCGCGAGCGCGAAGAAATTTTGAAGATTTTTGAAATGTTTGCAGGCCAGCGCATGATGACCAGCTACATCCGCGTCGGCGGAGTGGCGCTGCAGCCGCCGGCGGGCTGGCGGCAGGCCATTGATCGATTCTTGAAGTACATGCCCAGCCGCGTGGACGAATACGAGACGCTGCTGACGGAAAACCGCATCTGGATGGGCCGCACCAAAAACATTGGTTTCATCACGGCGGAAGATGCGCTGGCGCTGAGTATGACCGGGCCGACCATTCGCGCGGCTGGCATTCCCTACGACAACCGCAAACTGTTTCCTTATTCGAGCTACGAAGAATTTGATTTTGATATTCCAACGCGCACCGATTCGGATTGCTTCGCGCGCTACATGATTCGCGTGGCGGAAATGCGCCAGAGCCTCAAGATCGTGCGCCAGGCCATGGACAAGATTACCGACGAGGGGGCCATCAGGACCGAGGCGCCCGGAATTGTTCCGCCGCAACGCGAAAAGATGAAGACGGAGATGGAAGCGCTCATCTATCACTTTAAAATTTTTACGGAAGGTTTTTCGCCACCACCGGGAGAAGCTTTCGTCACCGTAGAGTCTCCACGCGGTGAACTGGGCTGCTTTATTGCCAGTGATGGATCGCCCAAACCGCTGCGCGTCCATTTCCGCGGGCCATCCTTCATCAACTTGCAGGCCCTGCCGAAATTAATCGAAGGCCAGCTGATTTCCGACGTGATTGCCTGCATCGGAACTATCGATATCGTGCTGGGCGAGGTGGACCGCTAAATGAAGCTGCTCCTGTCCGCCCAACTGACCGCGCGATTCGACAAGCTGCAGAACGCTTATCCGGTGAAGCGCAGCGCGCTGATCCCCATGGCCATGTACGCGCAGGACGAGCTTGGCTACGTCAGCGATGAATTGATCGCGGAAATCGCGCGCCGCCTGGATCTCCACACCGTGCAGGTGGAAGAGACCATCGAGTATTACTCCATGCTGCACCGCAGGCCCATGGGCAAATACCACGTGCAGGTGTGCACCAACGTGGCGTGCATGCTGCGCGGCGGAAATGAATTACTGGATCGCGCCAAGAAGCGCCTGGAGATCGGGCACAAAGAAACTACTGAAGACGGAATTTTTTCCCTGGAAGAAGTCGAATGTATCGGGGCCTGCACCGGCGCTCCCGCGATGCAGGTGAATTACGACTTTTACGAAAACCTCACGCCCGTAAAGTTTGACCGAATTATTGAATCGCTGGATGGCGGCCGGCGGCCCGATCCCGAGCCGGTGATTTCCGGCGCGCTGCACGCGCGTGAAAAAGGCGAGATTCCCGTAATCAGCAAGCGCTGGGGCATTGCCAATTCCCCTAGCATTGACGTGTTTTTGCAGAATGACGGCTACAAGGCGCTGGAAAAAGCGCTGAAGCAGATGGCCCCGGAAGCGATCATTGATGAAATGAAAAAGTCCAACCTGCGCGGACGTGGCGGCGCAGGTTTTCCGACCGGCATGAAATGGTCCTTCGTGCCGAAAGATTCGCCCAAAGCGAAATACGTGATCTGCAACGCCGACGAGTCAGAGCCCGGCACCTGCAAAGATCGCCCGCTGATGGAAATGGATCCGCACCAGTTGATCGAAGGAATGATTATTGCGGGGCGGGCCATCGGTTCTCACCAGGGATTTATTTATATTCGCGGCGAATATCGCTACGTGCTGGACATCGTGGAAAAGGCCATTACGGAGGCCTACGGCCGTGGCTATCTGGGCAAAAATATCCTCGGATCGGGCTTCGACTACGATTTGCTGATTCACACCGGCGCAGGCGCTTACGAGTGCGGTGAAGAATCGGCGCTGATGGAATCGCTGGAAGGCAAGCGCGGCTATCCGCGCATCAAGCCTCCCTTCCCTGCGGTAGTCGGTCTATACGGCTGCCCGACAGTCATTAATAACGTGGAAACCCTGAGCGCTGTGCCCGCGATTATTCTGGGTGGCGGTGAAGCCTACGCCAACCTGGGCACGCCGAAAAATGGCGGAACACGCTTGTTGTGCGTGGCCGGCCACGTGAACAAGCCCGGCATTTACGAAATTCCGCTGGGCATGAACATGAAAGAATTTATCTACGGCATGGCCGGCGGGATTGCCGGTGGGAAAAAACTGAAAGCGGTGATTCCCGGCGGCAGTTCCTGCCCCTTGCTGACGGCCGACGAAATTGACATCCCGATGGATTACGATTCGGTCGCCAAAGCGGGCTCCATGTTGGGCTCCGGCGGCATGGTGGTGATGGACGAAGACACCTGCATGGTGGATATGGCGCGGCGCATCATGCATTTTTATGCGCACGAATCGTGCGGCTGGTGCATTCCCTGCCGCGAAGGCACCACCTGGCTGCGTAAAATGCTGGAGCGCCTGCACGCGGGATTCGGGCGCACCCAGGACATAGATATGATTGGCGAACTGTCGAAAAATATTCTGGGGCGCAGCTTCTGTCCGCTGGGAGACGCCGCGGCGATGCCAACCATCAGCATCGTGCAAAAGTGGCGTGGCGAATTCGAAGATCACTTGCAGGGACGTTGCGCGTACAAATCCGCCGAGGCGCTGGTTGGTTCTCGATAAGGCGAATGACCTTTCTCAATGGCTGATCAAAAACTTATCACGCTGAAGATTAACGACCGGGACGTGCAGGTGTCCCCTGGCACGCTGGTGATTGAGGCCACGCGGCGCGTCGGCACGGAAGTGCCGTCGTTTTGCTATTACCCGGGATTGTCGCTGCAGGCCGCTTGCCGTATGTGCCTGGTCGAAGTGGAAAAAATGCCCAAGCTGCAGACCGCCTGCACGCTGGTGGCGACCGAAGGCATGATTGTGCGCACCAATACCGAGCAGGTGCGCAACGCCCGCAAGTACATGCTGGAATTTTTGCTCACCAACCATCCGCTGGATTGCCCGGTGTGCGACAAGGGCGGCGAGTGCGAGCTGCAGGACATGGTTTTTCGCTACGGCGCGGACAGCAGCCGATTCATCGAAGAAAAAATTCACCGCCCGGAAGAAAAGTGGTCGGAGCTGGTGTACTACGATGCGCCCCGTTGCATTTTGTGCTTCCGCTGCGTGCGCGTCTGCGACGAAGGCATGGACGTCAAGGCCCTGGGCGTGGGCATGCGAGGCGCCTCCAGCGTGATTATTCCCAATCGCGGCGATCACCTGGAATGCGAAGAGTGCGGCATGTGTATTGACATTTGCCCGGTGGGCGCGCTGACCAGCGGAACATATCGCTACAAAACGCGGCCGTGGGAGATGCAATATCCGTCCACGATTTGCACGCACTGTTCGAATGGCTGCAAAACCACGTTGAGCGTGCGCAATCACGAAATCATGCGTTCGAACAACCGCGATCTTTCAGGAATCAACAAAGATTTCCTGTGCGTGAAAGGACGTTTCGGTTTTGATTTCACCAAGCATCCGGAACGCATCAAGCAGCCCATGGTGCGGCGCGGAACCGAATTATTTCCCGTCTCCTGGGAAGAAGCGGCGCAGACGGTGGCGGCGCGCCTCAAGCAGGTTTACGACACCGGCGGAAAAGACGCCATCGGGTTTATTGGTTCGAATCGCACGTCGAACGAAGAAAATTATTTGTTCCAGCGGCTGGCGCGCCAGACCTTTGGCACCAACAACGTGGATCATCACCGCACCGTGGACTACACCGGCCTGGTGACGGCGCTGGGCGAGCGCGCGCACGATTCCATGCTGACCATGGAAGAGTTGTACCAATCGAAGGCCGTGCTGGTAATTGGCAACGATCCGACGAATCAGAATCCGCTGGTAGCGTGGCAGATTCGCTCGGGCATCCGGCACTTCGGCACAAAACTTTTCATCATCAATGCCAACGAAATAAAACTCGAACGCAAGGCCACGCAATTTGTGAAAGTAGCGGCGGGCCACGAAGGCACCGCGGTGCGCTGGCTGGCGCACGGCGAAGGTAATCTTGCTCCCGAGATGGTCGAGCAGTTGATGGGCATGAAGGCGGCTCTGGAGGCCGAAAGCGACGTCGCCATCGTGTTCGGAGAAGAAATTTCTGGCGCGGCCATCGCACAACTCGTGAATTTTGGTTCGAAATTGCCGGGAAAAACCCGCTACATGGCGCTCGGTGATTACGCCAATTCGCGAGGTGCTGCGGATATGGGAGTTTTGCCCGATCGCCTTCCCGGGTATGCGTACACCGACAATGCCGGCGCGCGGGAAATGCTGGAACAAATCTGGGGCGGCGTCATTCCTTCTGCGAAAGGCCTGACCGCGCCGGAAATGGTGGAAGCCGCGCAGTCTGGAAGATTGAAGGCGCTGTATGTGATGGGCGCGAATCCACTGGCACATTTCGGCACGCTGGGTTACGGGCGCGGAAAAGCGCAACTGCTGGTGGTGCACGAAATGTTTTTGACGGAAACGGCCAAGCAGGCGGACATCGTTTTTCCGGCGGCCTCCGCGTACGAAAAAGACGGCACGGTCACCAATACCGCCGGCGAAATCCAGATGCTGCGCAAGGGCGTCGAAATCATGGGCCCACGCACGGACTTCGATCTGCTGCGCATCGTTTCGCATCAACTGGAAAAACTTGGACTGGGTAAAGCGTTTCACTACAAGAATCCCGCGGCAGTCTTCGAAGAAATTCGAAAAACAGTCCCGGGATACAACGTGCAGCCCGCTGGCTTGCTGAAGGGCGAAGCGGAACCCACTCACTTGGGCTTCAGCAGAAACGGGCACGCCCCATACGACGTCCCGGTGGGCTTGATACGTTCCGCCCACGACACCCTGTTCACCAGCGGGACGCTTGGAAGATTCTGCACCATGATGGAATCGCTGCCGGAAGCCGAGGCCGAAGCAAACTCGTGAACGATTTCCTGATGGCGCATGGCTGGCTGATCGTCACGGTAGTTAAAGTGGCGCTGATGATGTTTATCGTGCTCACCGTAAACGCCTACCTCACCTGGTTCGAACGTAAACTGGTCGCGCACATTCAATCGCGCTGGGGTCCGCACCGCGTGGGGCCGCACGGATTGCTGCAGCCGCTGGCCGACGGGGTAAAGTTTCTCTTCAAGGAAGATCCCACTCCCGCGGGCGTGGATCGCTTCGTTTATTTCCTGGCGCCGCTTCTGTCGCTCGCGCTGGCTCTTACTTCCATCGCGATTATTCCGTTCGGCCCGAATCCGCTGCCCTGGAAAATTCTGGGACAGGATGTTTATCTGGGCATTTTGCCCCCGGATGTGAACATCGGGATCCTGGCGCTTTTCGCCATCACCGCGCTCGGCGTTTACGGCGTGGCGCTCGCCGGATGGTCTTCCAACAGCAAATATCCATTGCTCGGCGGGCTGCGCAGTTCGGCGCAGATGATCAGCTATGAACTGGCGCTCACGCTTTCGGTCGTGGGCGTGCTGCTGATCGCCGGCACTTTTAACCTGACGGAAATCATCAATAATCAAACCAGCCGTTACGGAATACTTGGTTGGAACATCTTTCCGCAATTTCTCGGCTTCCTGTGTTTTTTCATCGCGGCGGTCGCCGAAACCAATCGCGTGCCCTTTGACCTCCCGGAAGCGGAGTCGGAACTCGTCGCCGGCTTCCATACCGAATACGCCAGCTTCAAATTCGCGATGTTTTTCATCGCCGAATACACCAGCATGATCACCGTGTCCAGTCTGTGCGCGATTCTGTTTTTTGGCGGCTGGCTATCGCCCTTCCCTCCCGCGTGGACGTGGACATATTATCTGCCCAGCTTGATCCTGCTGCCCTTCGGCGCATGGGTTATCTGGGACGGCATTCGCTACGAAACAATCTTCGGCAAGATTATTTTGCCGGGCGTGGGCTCGGTAATGTGCCTCATCGCCATCGCGCTGATCGCGTTCCCCGCGCTGAACGGTTTTATCCAGGCACCCTTCTGGCTGCTCTCGAAAATTTTCATCTTTCTGTTTGTGTACGTCTGGATGCGTGGAACTTTGCCGCGATTGCGCTATGACCAGCTCATGGCGTTCGGATGGAAGATGCTGCTGCCGGTTTCCATCGCCAACGTGGTGTTCACCAGCTTCGCGATTTTGCGCTGGGGCGGCATTCGATGACACCGCAACTGGTCGTTTTTTTTGTGCTGGCGGCGCTGGCCGTCGGCGGCGCGCTGAGCCTGATTTTCCAGAAGCATCCCATTCACAGCGCGCTTTCGCTGATCGTGGTCATGGTGTCGCTGGCAGGATTGTACCTGTTGATGGGCGCGGAATTCGTCGCCGCGGTGCAGATCATCGTTTACGGCGGCGCCATCATGGTGCTGTTCGTCTTCGTGATCATGTTGCTGAACGCCGGCGTCGAAGAACACACCAGCATCTCCAAATTCGCCGGCTTCCCGGGGCTTCTGCTGGCATTTGCGCTGACCGGATTCATCGCCGCGACCATTGCGCGATCCACCGACAGCGTGCAGGCTGCTGCCCAGCCGGGAAACATCGCTTCGACTCGCGATTTATCCACCATGATTTTCCGAGACTTTGTCTATCCGTTCGAACTGACTTCTTTCTTAATCCTGGTAGCCGTGCTGGGAGCCATCGTGCTGGCGCAACGGGAGAAAGCCTGACATGGTGCCGACCAATTATTACGTGGTGTTGAGCGCGATTTTGTTCGGACTGGGCGTGCTGGCGTTTATTTTCAAGCGCAACATCATCACCATCTTCATGTCCATAGAGCTGATGCTCAACGCCGTGAACCTGGCATTCGTGGCTTTCAGCCAGGCCATGCACAAGCTCGACGGGCAGGTTTTTGTTTTGTTTGTGATCGTGGTGGCCGCCGCGGAAGCCGCGGTGGGCTTGGCGATTATTATTGTGACCGCCCGGAACCGCCAGTCGTTGAACGTTGAGCGCGTGAACCTCTTAAAACTGTAAATGCCAATACTCGAACATCTCTGGATCATTCCACTGTTGCCGCTGCTGGGGGCCGCGGTGAATGGCCTTTTGGGCAAGAACTGGCCCAACAAAATCGTAAACTCCGTGGCCATCGGCGCTACTGGATTGTCATTTCTGGCCGCGCTGGAAGCCGTGCGCGAATTTTTCCACCTCGCGCCAGAGCAAATTCCCTGGGTGCAGCAATATTTTTCGTGGATCGCCGCGGGAGAATTCCGCGCCGGCTTTGACCTGCAGGTTGATCAGCTAACCGTAGTGATGCTTCTGGTGGTCACAGGCGTGGGCTGGCTGATTCACATTTACTCCACCGGCTACATGGCGCATGAGGGCGGGTATTACCGGTTTTTCGCCTACCTGAACTTATTCATGTTTTTCATGCTCATTCTGGTGTTGGCCGCGAACTATGTTTTGCTGTTTGTCGGCTGGGAAGGTGTCGGGCTGGCCAGCTACTTGCTGATCGGCTTCTATTTCCTCAGGAAGTCCGCTGCGGATGCCGGCAAAAAAGCTTTCATCGTAAACCGCATCGGCGATTTCGGATTCATGCTGGGAATGTTCCTCCTGTTCCGCACCTTCGGCACGCTGGATTTCGTCGCGCTATTTTCGAAGGCCACCCCGCTGCCTCCGGACGCCATGGGCCACCTCGGCACTTTGACGGTGGCGTGCCTGCTCCTGTTCATGGGCGCCGCTGGAAAATCGGCGCAGATACCTTTATATGTATGGCTGCCGGACGCCATGGAAGGGCCCACGCCGGTCAGCGCGCTGATTCACGCGGCCACCATGGTGACGGCCGGTGTTTATGTAGTGGCGCGCTCGCACGTTTTATTTATGCGCGCGCCGACGGCGTTGCTGGTGGTTGCCATCGTGGGCTGCGCCACCGCGCTGTTTGCGGCCACCATCGGCCTGGTGCAGACCGACATCAAGAAAGTTTTGGCCTACTCCACGGTCAGCCAGTTGGGCTACATGTTTCTGGCGTGCGGAGTCGGCGCATTCTCAGCGGGAATTTTCCACTTGATGACTCACGCCTTTTTCAAAGCGTTGCTCTTTCTGGCGGCCGGCAGCGTGATCCACGCCATGGGCGGCGAGCAGGATATGCTGCGCATGGGCGGCCTCAGCAAAAAAATCAAGTGGACCTACATCACCATGCTCACCGGCACGCTGGCGATTGCGGGCATTCCGCCGCTCGCGGGATTTTTCAGCAAGGATTCCATCTTGCTGAACGCCTACCAGAGCGAGCATGGCGGGCATATTCTGTACGCCGCGGGACTATTCACCGCGCTGCTCACTTCTTTCTACATGTTCCGGTTGATCTTCCTCACGTTTTTCGGCAAGCAGCAGTACGACGAGCATCATGTGCACGTCCATGAATCGCCCAAAAGCATGCTGGTACCCTTGGCGATTTTGGCGGTGCTTTCAATCGTAGGCGGATGGCTGGCGGCCCCGGCTTTCTGGGGCAAGCCTGACTATTTCGCTAAATTCCTCGAACCGGTTTTTGCCGCGCCCGGCGCGAGTGAAGCGGGTACTGCCGAAGCAGTGGCGCACGCGCTGGAGACACCGCTGGCTATCGTGGCGGTGATTACCGCGCTGCTCGGTTTATTTGCTGCATGGTGGCTGTATCTGAAAAATCCCGAGAAGCCAGCCAGCCTGGCGAAATCTTTTGGCGGCGCATACCGCGCGCTGCTGCACAAATATTATGTGGATGAGCTCTACGCGGCGGTCGTAATCCGTCCGCTATTGTGGGTATCCACAAATATTTTGTGGAAGGCCGTGGATGTGGGGGTCATCGACGGCGCGGTGAATGGCATCGCCGAAGGCACTACGGTGATCGGCGATGGCACGCGGCGCACGCAGTCGGGTAACACCCGCAGCTACGCGGTGTGGGTAGTCGTCGGGGCCATCGTGGTTGTGGCTATAGTGTTCTGGCCGCACGTGCGGCCGGTTCTGGGAGTGGCGCGCTGATGAGCTCACTTTTTCAGGGCGGCCACCTGCTTTCGATTCTAATTTTCTTCCCTGCTGTGGGCGCACTGGCGCTGCTGCTGTTGCGTGGCGACGATCACATCTTCATCCGTCGTATCGCGTTGATCGTATCCGTAGCGGAATTTTTGTTTTCGCTGCTGTTGCTGCGCGGGATTCCGCTGAATGTCGGCGGCTATCGCCTGGAAGAAAATTTTCAGTGGATTACAATTCCGCCGATTCATTATCACCTGGGCGTGGATGGCATCAGCCTGTTTCTGGTGATACTCACCACATTCCTGACGCCGATTTCCGTACTGGCTTCCTGGAGCAGCATCGGCCATCGCGTTAAAGAATTTTTCGTGATGCTGCTGATGCTGGAAGTAGGCGTAGTGGGCGTATTTCTTTCCCTGGATTTATTTCTCTTCTTCCTTTTCTGGGAAGTAATGCTCATTCCCATGGCCATGCTCATCGGCATCTGGGGACACGAACGGCGCATTTATGCGGCGGTGAAATTCGTGCTGTACACCATGGCCGGCTCGATTCTGATGCTGGTGGGAATTATCTGGCTGTACAACGCCACCGGCACGTTTGATCTGCCAAGCATCCAGCAAATGATTCAGACCGGCACGCTAGTGCTGGAGCCGCGCGCGGAGATGCTGCTGTTCCTGGCGTTTTTTGTGGCCTTTGCCGTGAAGGTACCGCTCTTTCCGCTGCACACCTGGCTGCCCGACGCGCACGTGGAAGCTCCCACGGCTGGTTCGGTGATGCTGGCGGGTGTACTTCTGAAAATGGGTACCTACGGCATGATGCGTTTTTGTCTGCCGCTGTTTCCCGAAGCGGCGCGTCGAGCGGCACCCTGGGTGGCGGCGCTGGCGATCATCGGAATTATTTATGGCGCGCTGGTGGCGCTGGTGCAACCCAATCTGAAAAAGCTGGTGGCCTACTCTTCAGTGAGCCATTTGGGTTTCGTGGTGCTGGGAATTTTCGCCTTCCGTAATATTTCCATGCAAGGCGCGGTATACCAGATGCTGGCGCATGGAATTTCCACTGGCGCGTTGTTTTTGCTCGTCGGCATGCTGTACGACCGCCGGCACACGTTCGAGATCAGCGAGTACGGCGGGCTGGCCACCCCGATGCCCAAGATGGCGGCTTTTTTTCTGTTCGCCGCGCTGTCTTCGTTGGGTCTGCCGATCCTCAACGGATTCGTTGGCGAATATTTGATCTTGCTGGGCACCTATCAGTCGCACTGGCAGTGGGCATCGTGGGCCGCGCTTGGCGTGATTCTGTCCGCGTGCTATCTGCTGTGGTCCTACCAGCGGGTATTTTTCGGCGAAGTGACTCACGAGAAGAACAAGACTTTGCCGGACGCCTCGGGCCGGGAGAAATTTATTCTGGTAACCATGTCGCTGGTGATGTTGTGGATGGGCATCGGCTCCACGTATTTCACGCGCCGGACCGCGACAGCCTCCCAGACGGTGATTGACCAGGTGGAACCGCAGCGGCCGTACGAGGCGGGAGTGCCGTTGAAGGCCACGCCAACCGACGTGACCAGCGGCGTGATAAATGGCTTGTCCGCTTCCCAACAAAATTCCGCAGCAGAGAGCGCCAACCGCTAATGTTCCCACGCACAGACGATATTTTGCGGGTGCTGCCAGAGCTCATCTGGTGCAGCTTCGGGATGTTCTCCATGCTGCTGCAGCCCTTCGTCAAGAACCGGCATTTTTTTACTGTGCTGGCGCTTATCGGCGCGATTGGCGGCACGGCAGCGGCTTTCGTAGCGGGCGCGACGCCCGGAGCGGGATTTTACGGCCTGATTCAGTCGGACGTGTTCAGTTTCTTCTTCCGCCTGCTGGTCGGAGTGGTGGCTGTGCTGGTCATCATGGCTTCGGATTCGTATCTCGACCGCGAAAATTTGCCGCACGCGGAATTTTTCGCGCTGGTGCTCTTTGCGACCGCCGGCATGGGCGTACTTTCTTCCGCACACGAACTCTTGACCGCGTTTATCGGCCTGGAGATGAGCTCGATTTCAAGTTATATCCTGGCGGGCTTCCGGCGGGACTCCATGAAGTCGAGCGAAGCTTCATTGAAATATTTCCTGCTGGGATCTTTTGCCACAGGATTTTTTCTGTACGGCATCGCGCTGGTCTATGGCGCGACCGGCACCACCAACCTTAGCCGCATGGATGATGCCGATCCGGGCAGCAGCCTGTTGAGGCTGGGGCTGTCCCTGATTCTGATTGGCATTGGATTCAAGATAGCCGCCGCGCCGTTTCAGATCTGGACCCCCGACGTCTATGAGGGCGCTCCTACTCCAGTGACCGCGCTGTTTTCCGCCGGGCCCAAGGCCGCGGCCTTCGCTTTGCTGCTGCGCATATTTGCGAGCGTACCGGCAGCCACGCATTTCTGGTTCTGGGCGTTCTGGGTGCTGGCAATTCTCACCATGTTCGCGGGAAATCTCGGCGCGCTGCTGCAGACCAATGTGAAGCGCCTGCTGGCCTACAGCTCGATCGCGCACGCCGGCTACATTCTGGTGGCCTTCGCGGCGGTCACGTTCATGTCTAACGATTTGAACGGCGGCGCGACGCCCGCCTCCGCAGCCGTGCTCTTTTATTTGCTGAGTTACGCGCTGGTAAAAATCGGCGCCTTCACCATCGTTTCGGAAATCGGCGGAGCGGGTGAGAAAAATCTCTCGCTGGATGATTACGCCGGACTGGCACAGCGGCAGCCTTTCGCAGCCGCCACGTTGAGTTTATTCCTGTTGTCGCTGCTGGGCTTGCCGGTTACGGCTGGATTCTTCGGAAAATTTTATATTTTCAAGGCAGCGGTGAATTCGCACCTGATCTGGCTGGCCGTGATGATGGGCGTCAATAGCATCATCGGCGCTTACTATTATTTGCGGCTGATCGTGGTGATGTACATGAAGGAAGGCAGCGCCGAAGCCATGGCCGCTCCGGTGGTGCGCTTCCCTGTCGCGGTCAACGTGGTGCTCGCGATCACCGCCATCGGCACGGTGTACTTCGGATTGTTCCCCAACCAGGTCTTAAATTTTATTCTGCAGCCCAACCTGATCGCGCGTTAAACCGCGGGCGCGCCACTCGCCGGTGTTACGAGTGGAATTTCTGTCCCTGACCTGAATCCCCCTAACGAACCGTACTGACCTGCCCTTCCATTACCAAAATCCCCACTCGTAAAAGCGACGAGTGGGGCACCCAAAAACTAAAGAAAAACGCGCCCTTGAGATGCCAAGGACGCGGGATAAAACTGTCAGCGAGATGGGGCGCGCTGGCTACAGCAGGCGATAGAGCAAAAAGCCCAGCGCGAATGTGAAGAGCGTTAGCGTTTCGACGAAGACGAGGCCCAGAATCATGGCGCCGCGAACTCCATCGGTAGCGCCGGGATTGCGTGCGATGCCTTCGCAAGCGGCGGCGGCGATGCGTCCCTGTCCCAGGCCGCAACCGAAAGCGGCGATGGCTACGCCAAAGCCGGCGGCAATGGCCAGAGCTGTGGGATTGACGGGGAGTTTCTGCTCGGGAGCGCCACCCTGCGCAAAAGCCGCGGGCACGACGAGCATTACGATTAACATTGCTACCAGAACGACTGCTGCTTTCTTCATTTACTTCCTCCTCATGAATTGCCGCCAGGAGGTGGTTCCCGGACACCGTGCAGCCGGGCTCACTCTGGAGCGGCGGTACAAATCCGTTTAGTGCTCGTCCGCGGTGGCCATGCCGATGTACACGGCGGGCAGAATGGTGAAAACGTAGGCCTGCACGACGGAAACAAAAACGTGCAAAAGAATAAATAGAATGGGAAACAGCGCGGGTAGCACTCCGACAACTACTCCCAGGATCGGAGACTTGGTCCAACCGGAAGTGAACGCTCCTGCGAACAGGCCGAGGAACAGACCGTAAATAATATCGCTGGCGAAAATATTGGCCCACAGACGGACCGACAAAGACAGAAGGCGCGCGGTGGTGCTGAGAATTTCAACCGGAAACATCAGCGGCGCGAGCCAGGCAACCGGCCCGGTGAAGTGCTTCATGTAGCCGATGGGCCCATGGTGGCGAATACCCTGCCAGTTGAAATATAGAAATGTAATCAGTGCGCAGGCCAGCGGCACGGTATAGACGCTGGTGGGCGCGGTAAGAAACGGAAACGCTCCGAACAGATTGCCGAGAAGCACGAATAGAGCGATGGATCCGACCATGGGGATATAGCGCTCCCAATGGTGGCCGGCGTTCTGGCTGAGCACGTCGCGCAAACCGAAACCCATGGGGTTGTTGAGCAGCAGCTCGGCGATCTGCTGCGAAGCGCCGGGCCGTTCAACAGAGAGACGCGAACGTACCCACAGTGCCAGCAGCGTGCCGATGACGACGACCGCTAATGCCATCACCACGTGCTCAGGAATAGGATTTTCGGCGTCGGTTGGCTTTATATGTAAAGCCGAAAATAACGATAGCGCGAAGCCGCCGAAGATGCGATTGACGAAGTGCGTTAGCCAGCTTACGTGTTCCATAGGTCGGTCGGCTGCGTGATGCTAGCTCCCTTTTTTGTCTAAAGGCTCGCCTTCGCGATGCCTAGGTCGAAGGGCGAGCGATTTCGTACACACTGGCGGCCACGGCCGCTGGTCCCAGAGCACACAAACCCACCACTATGCTAGCGAGGGGAACTTTCAGAATCTTAAAAATAACATACACGGAGAGGGCTATCAAGGCATAGCGAAACAGTACGCGGAAGTAGGCACCTATCGGCACGCGCGGCCGCGCGAGGCCAGACTGCGCTTGCGAGGCGGTGGCCAGAGCGTCCATGCCCTGGCGGAGCCACCGAAAGTTAAACCACGCCAGCATGGCGCCGATCATCAGGCCGGTGGCCCACAGCATGTTGTGAAGAACGGCCGCAGTAGTTCCTGCGAGTGCGCCGGTAAGCAGGATAAGCCAGGCGATGCGGCCTTCGGTTTGCGCGGCGGGAGTCAGGCTAGGCGAAGGAGCGGCCATATTTTTTGCGGAGCAACTCGCCCAGCTTCACGAGCGGCTTCCGGAAGTGCGCCGGATGATGTCGCGGACGCCGCCGAAAAATCCCAGCGCGCCAAAAACGAGCATCAGGTAAGGCTTGGTATGAAACCAGCGATCAAGAAAAAATCCCAGCACACCGCCAAGAAGGACCGCGCCGACGATGACGAAGGGCAGCTCCATAGCCATGGCAAATTGCGTAGAGAAATTATTGTTTCTCTCCGGGGCGGGCGAGCCGGATTCGTCGTTGATGGGCTTATTGTCCAAAGGCATATCGGGCCATTCGTAAGAAGGGCTCAGAATACAGGCCGGCGGCGAGAGAGACAAACGCGCAGACGCCAAGGACGATGGCTTCGGGCGCTCCGAAAGAGACAGCAAGGATTTCGGAGTTGGGATCGGAGTTGCGCCGCCAAGCTTGAATGGCGATGCGCAAGTAGCACCACGCCAACGGCAACGCCGCGAACGCAGCTATCCAGGCGGTGTAGCGATGATTGTTGTGCAGCATGGATTGGAATAGCGAATAGCGGGCAAAAAAGATGGCGGTGGGCGGAAAGCCGGCTAGCGCGATCATGAAAATTAGTAATAACGCTGCGGCTACTGGGCTGCCGGCTCCCACACCGTTAAGGCGCGAGCGCGATTCGGCAGCGCCCGGACTATTCCGCACGGCCAACAAAATGGCGAACGCCCCAGTGACAATGAATGAATAGCTGAAAAGATAGTAGGCCATGGCGGTCAGCGCTGTTTCATCCCCTGCAACCAGCGCCAGGAGAATGTAGCCAATCTGTGCGATGGATGCGTAGGCGAGACTTGGCAAGAAACTTTTCTGCCGGAGGGCCGCTATTACGCCGGCGGCGATAAACACAATGGCGACAGCCGCGACGGCCCGCCACCAGATGTCGTGGGAATCGGCGAAAACCGTCAAGGTCAAGCGCAGAAGAGTGGCAGTGGCTGCGATGACCAGCCCGCCGGAAAGGAACGCGACGGGATTGAGCGGCGATGCGGATGTCGAGTGCCCGTCAACATGATGGATGGACGCCGCCTTAATTTTTGCAAGAAATCCAAAAATGACCAGCAGAAACGCGGCCATTGGCAGCGTCTGGAGCATGAAGGGATGCCAATGCAGCGCCTCCGGCAGGCGCGATTGCAGCAGCTGATACATCTGCGCGCCGTGGGATCCAGACTGCTGGCTCAGCGCAATTACTTTACCGACGTTGTGGCGGCGCGCGAGTGCAGAAGCAATTTTGCCGATGTTGGTCGAGCCGCTGAGGCCGTAAAGAAGCGAAAAACCGTAGATAAGGATGGCGGAGCCGAACAGACTGGAGAGCATGAAGTTCACAGACAGAGATGCCGGCCTTACGGATGTTCCCGGCAGGGCCGTCAGGAAGAGGCAACTGAATCCGGCAGCTTCCAGGGCCAGAAAGATTACCAACAGGTCCACTGCGGAGACCGCGAGCATCATGGCGGAGCAGCCGCAAAGAAGTAGCGCGTAGTAGCGAGCCTTGTGACGCAAAGAGACCGCGGATTCGTTCACTGAAAGCAGAACGATCATCGCGGAGGCGGCCAGCAGCAGTGCGGAGAAGAACAGGAAGTAGGTATCCACGATGATGGTGTCGTGAGCGGCGGTGAATTCAGCGCCGGCGGCGATGCGGGCGCGAAGCATCCACAAAGTGAGGCCGCTAAAAATAATGCCGGACAGCGCGAGGGCCGGGCTCCAATACTTTTCTTTCTGGCTGATCCACAAATCCATGGCGAGAATGCCGAAAGCGAAAAGCAGCAGCTCCAGTTCGGGAAGAAACGCCGCTCCGTCGGCATGCATGAAGTTGCGCAGGGCGTCGCCTGCGCGGGTGAGCATGGTCGCGAAGGCGGTGATCGTAGTAAGAATAATCAAGAGGCGATAGCGCCTGTCTCGGGATTCTTCGGCGGAGCAGGAGCAACGTTGAGCCAGCGCGTGAACACCGCGGCGATAATCGCGAAAGCTAGCAGGGCCTGGGCCACAACGATTGCGATGGCGAAGGCGGCAAAGGTTTCGCCGGCGGGGTCCGCAAAATAACGCGCGAAAGCCATGAGGTTGATGGCGGCGGCGTTGAAGATTAATTCAATGGAAAAAAGCTTGATGATGAGACTGCGGCGCGTTGTGACACCGGTGACGCCAATCAGCAGCAGCGCGAAACTCAGAAAGAGATAGTCGGCGATGGGGAGCATGCGGGCTAGGCCTTCCTCTGAAATGTGGCACGGAGTCCCACGACGCCAAACACCGCGGCGAACAGTAGCAGAGCCAGCGGCAACAAATCGTAGGTGAAAAGAAACTTCAAGACATCGACAGCTGCCAGCGGCCATGGAAAACTGGCCTTGGGTATCAGCATTGTGACGGCTTCGCCGGGAAGAAAACGGCGTTGCAGAATATCCGCAACAATTTCCAGCAGCAAAAAAGCAGCTGCTCCGATGGCGGCGGCTTTGGCGCGCCAGGAGTATTCGCTGGCTAAAGCGATATCCAGCCTGGAGACTTCCACGGCGAACAAGATGATCGCGGCGATGACGCAGATGATGGCAAGCAGTTGAGCGGCAAACAGGAGCGGAGCGCGAAGCTGCAGATAAATTCCGGCTGTGGCAAGCAGCGTCATTACGAAAAAGATAGAGCTATAGATAGCGGTGCGGCATGAAATGGTGAGCGCCGCAAACAGGATGGAGCCGGAGGCAAGAATGAAAAATATTACTTGGTGCGGCATGCTTTAGTTGGGACGCGAGACGAGTTGGCGGCGGAAAAGGTGGTCATGTGCAAGACTATTTCTCAAACAGCAGTTCGCCGGCGCGCTGAGTCGCCTTTACGACTGCCTTAATCAAGGTTACACGCAACTTCCCTTCTTCCAACTCTAGAATTCCATCAATCGTGCACCCTGCAGGAGTGGTTACGGCGTCTTTCAGTAAAGCGGGGTGATCGCCGGTTTCGAGTACGACGCTGGCGGCGCCTTTCATGGTTTGCGCGGCGAGCAAAGTTGCGACATCGCGGGCAAGGCCAACTTTTACACCGGCTTCGGCGAGAGATTCGAGAATGATGTAGGCGAAAGCCGGGCCGCTGGCGGAGAGGCCGGTGACGGCGTCCATATTTTTCTCTTCCACCACGACAGTGCGGCCGACCGCTTCAAACATGGCGCGGGCGATTTCCACGTGCTGATCGGTGGCGCTGGCTCCGCGGCAGATGCCGGCCATGCCGCAATTTACGGTGGAGCAGGTATTGGGCATGACGCGCACCACGGCAGTCTTGGGGCCCAGGCGCTGCTCGATGTAAGAGGTGGGGACGGAGGCGGCGACGGAGATGACCAGCGCGCCGGGACTGAGCTCGCCGGAGATTTGCTGCAGGACTTCACCGATGACCTGGGGCTTGACGCCGAGAAGGACGATGTCGGCATTTTTAACCGCGGCGCGATTTTCGGTGGTGACGTTGATGCTCAGATCTTTTGCCAGCTTGGCGGCTTTTTCCTTGTGCTTTACAGTGGCGGTAACGTTTTCGGGCTTGAAGAGATTTTGTTTCAGGTAAGCGCGCAGAAGGATGCCGCCGAGTTTCCCGGAGCCCAGCACAGCCAGTTTTTTGGCGGAGAGATTTTCATTCATGGTGAAACATTGTTGACGACGCTGGGATAGGCGTCAACCTCTGAATGTTTCAGCGGTGACAGGAGTCTTCCGGTATTGACCAGGTTTGATTTCGAGCGGGTACCCCTGGCCACCCGCCAGCCTCCCCTCGCGGGCTTTAGGTGTTCAGTTTCATTCTTATTCTGTAATCTTGTTGCCGATGCTGTACCGGTAGTGGCGCGTGAACCTTTCCGAATGGCAAAGTTGCAGACACACATCCCGAACAAAAACGGAGAAGAACATGAAATATGTACTCAGCTGGTTTGAGCGGCCGCAGGGTTCGCCTTTGGAGTATGAGAATGCCCAGAAGCGCATTCTCGAGGTGTTTGGTCAATGGAAGCCGGCGGCCAATTTCAAAATTGAGTTTTTTGTAATTCGCGTGGGCGAGTGGGGTGGGCATATGTTGCTGGAGTGCGACGACCCACTGGCCATCCACAAGTTTTGTTCGATGCTGCCATCATTCGTTTTCGAGGTGCATCCGGTGGTCGCGGTCGAGGATGCGGTTCGCAGTGAACGCGAAGTAATTGCATGGCGCGATGGATTGAAAGGCAAGTAGCCTTGGGCGAGTTGATTGCTCCTGCGACGCAGTTGTTTCTAAAGTTACCAGTCCCGCGGTCTTGATCGAAAACGTTCAACGTCTGCTGCTGGTTGCAAGCGACAAGAGGCGGCAGGCGCCAGCGTCCAAATAAAAATCGCTTTGTGTATAAAACTGACTAACACAAATGGTAGCGCTGTGTTAAAATAGCACGTCTCACTAGCATCTTTCTGCCAGTTACGGCCACGGCAGTCCCGTGCGAAATCTGACAATTTTTTCGCAAAAGGAACTGGTGTATGCCCCCTCCGAAAACCGGCAAACCTCCGGCGAGAATCAATGGCCAGGCCATTCACAACAAGATACTTCTTTCCCTGCCGGAGAGTGAGTGCCGCAGGCTGATGGAGAAACTCGAATTTATTTCGACACCGGTGCATACGGTATTAAACGAAGCTGAAGAGCCTATCCAGTTCGCTTATTTCATCAACGAAGGACTTTCCTCCGTCCTGAATGTCATGACCGATGGCAAAAGTGTCGAAGTCGGATTGAGCGGAACGGAAGGCTTTGTCGGAACTCCCCTGCTGGCAGGTTTTAAGACCAGCCCCACCAACGTGTTGATGCAAATCGGTGGCAGCGCGTTCCGGATTTCCGCCAAGGATCTGGCGGTTGCACTGGTGGACTGTCCTCAACTCGCGCTTGCCATGCACAGGTTCGTGCAGGAACTCGCGCTGCAATCGCAGCAGGTCGCTGCGTGTAACAGGTTGCATGACGTGGAAGAACGCCTGGCGCGCTGGCTATTGATGTGCCAGGACCGCATCGGCGGAGACATTGTGCCGCTGACGCAACAATTTCTTGCTCATATGCTGGCCACGCGGAGGGCCAGCGTGACAGTCGCCGCCGGCATACTGCAGAAGGCCGGGTTGATTACCTACTCCCGTGGAGTGGTCAATATCAAGAACCGCAAAATGTTGGAAGAAGCGTCCTGCGAATGCTACGACATGCTCGTTCGCCAGACGCGACAATGGCACAACGAAATAGCCAAACCCCCGGCTGATATTTAATCCTCAAAACGTCCTTCTACGTACGCTAAAGTACCGACACCTCACCCACCAAAGTATAGAAAGTAACTTCCACTCCATTTTCAGCAAGCCCGAGGCGCCATATGGACAAGCCTTTTGATATTTTCTGGTTTGGAAACAGGGGCCTAGTTGGATTGCAGCGGTGGCGACGCTGGAAATGGCGAAGGCCCATATCGAGAGCCTTCCGTTGAAAGATTCGGGGAGTTACGGAGTGCTGGACCAACGTACTGGAAATCGCCTTTGTTTCGCGCCCAAATCCGTCACGTTCGCCGAAGCCAAGTTTCGAACTGCCGGAATAAGTTCCTGACCCAGCCTCATCTTATCCAACAGCGCGTGGGCCCCGAAGCTCTCTGCCAGGTCCTCAGTTTCCTCATCGCTAAAAACCGAGATCGCAACAATCCGGGCGCCGCAGGACTTGAGATGACCCCTCGCGGCGGCCAGCGTGGACAGTTCTGAACCACAGGGCATATGGAGATCCAATATAACAACTTGCGGGTTCAATTTATCCACTAGCGTCAGCGTTTGTGAGAAGTCTTTAGCTTCACCAACAAGTTTGATGGCCGATTCCTCTTGTAGCAGATTTCGAATCGCCCGCCGGAGGACCGCTGTGTCATCCGCTAGAAGGACCTTGATCGGCATATGCTTTTCTAAAGCTCTCATAGACCACATATAGCACTTGCTTCTCAGGTTGTTTGTACGGTTCGGTACCCAGTGAGACTGCGATGGAGACTATTTTGCGTGGCGGTACGATCACCGCGCCTTTGCAGACCATAACTCCGCCTGGTCTTTTTACTTGAACGAACAAGCATGCCTGGCAAATTCTTTTTCGCACTGCATTCTGATACGTAGTCGCCTTTCGAAACGCGTGCCGCCCGCCGGGGCTTTGCTTTCAGGAAACCTGCATTTGCAGTAGCTGCATTCGTAGCCGTGAAAGCTGTCTACGAAATCCAATACCCGAGACCGCGAAGAACGCTGGGAACGACGCAATGTTTTTATGGCCGATGCAGCGATGGCTGGTTTTGCCATTTCAGCACTCAGCGCATCGATGGCGGCGTCAGGCAACTTCTTTTTTGTGGCCATGCCTTGAGGGTGTCACAACCAGACGCAAAGGTGTTGCACTATCACGGTCGATACTCGACTTTGGATAGACGACGGAAATTAATCGTGGCGGGCGCCGTGGAGAACGTGGACAGCGTGGGGAAGCAGGTGAGCGATGGATTCGAGGGACTCGACCGCTCCTTTGGGGCTACCCGGAAGATTGACGATGATGGTTTTGGCGCGGACCGCGGCGACGGCTCGCGAGAGGACGGCGGTGGGAGTTTTTTCTGTGCCTTTGCGGCGCATCTCTTCGGGGATGCCAGGGATAAGGCGGTCGGCTACGGCGTTGGTGGCTTCGGGAGTGTTGTCGCGGGGGCCGATGCCGGTGCCGCCGGTAGTGAGCAGAAGATCGACGCGGCCGGAGTCGGCGATGGTGCGGAGTTGTTCCCGGATGGCGGCAGGATCATCGGGGAGGCGCAGCGTGGAGGTGACTTCCCAATTGAGGCCGCGGCAGAAGGCAACTACTGCGGGGCCGGAAGTGTCTTCGCGTTCGCCTTTGGAGGCGGAGTCGCTGATGGTCAGGATGGCTACGCGCATGGCTTGGAGGTTGGAGCTTGGAAATTCGATACACGACGCGGGTTACGCCGTTTGCCCGCGTGGCTTTCGCGATAAATCGAAGAGAGATTCCTCGGCTTCACAAGCCGACTCCTTCGCAGGAGCGAAGGAGAAACAAATGCGTCGGCTCGTTCCGCTCGGAATGACAGTTGGTTGCGCGCGGTAAGGAGGAAATTTTCTTTGTTGGTTGCATTTTCGTGGATTGACGTTTTATTTCGGTGCCGCTCCTCTTTGGCTGCTAGCTGGCCACTTCGTCGCGGCTGGCTTCGTCCATCAGGCGCATGGCTTCCATCAGCAGGCCGGTGGTGGTGCGGGTGGTGCTGGTGCGCGTGGAAGCGTTGGCGGCGTTGAAATCGATTTCGAATTCGCCTTCGGTCCACAGAACTACGCGATAGACGGCATCGTCGCCTTCGACATCGCCGCTCCTGGCATCGCGGCATTGGCCACCAGCGAAATAAAGTTCACCGCGCTCGCTTCCCTTTTGCACGACCAGCCGACACGATTTCTGGCCCATCTCGAGGGACTGCATAAGGTCAATCATGCTCATTTCCTCAAGACGGCCCTGGATGACGCCGGGACGCGAGGCTTTGGTCTGCAATTTTTCGAGATGCAGGCGGTCGACAACTTTTTTGGTGATGCGCACCAGATCTTTCACCAGAAACGGCTTGGTGACGAAGTCTTCGACGCCATCCACGAGGGGGCGGAGGCGCTCTTCGATGTCGGCACGACTGGCCATGAAGAGAAATGGAATGTGCCGCGTGGACTGGCGGCCGCGCAGTTTTTCGAAAAGCTGGCGGCCATCAAGGCCGGGCATTTTGTAATCGCAGAGGATCAGATCGGGTGGCTCGTCTATAACTTTGAGGAGAGCGTCGGCGCCATCATCCGCGAGGACCACTTCGCAGACCGGCTCCAGCGCCTTGAGGACGAGGTCGCGGATCAGGGGATTATCGTCGGCGAGGAGCAGTGTAATGCTTTTGCCTGTGGCGGCGGCGCTCATCGAGATTTGCCGCCCGATTTCCTGGATCCCGCGTTTGCACGGCGGCGATAGTCGCCGCTCTTCCCGCCCGTCTTTTCGACGAGAACGATGCCGGTAATCTCCATGCTTTTATCCAGGGCTTTGCACATGTCGTAAACCGTGAGGGCAGCGGCGGCAACGGCGACCAGCGCTTCCATCTCCACGCCCGTCTGGGCGGTCGTCGTCACAGTAGATTGGAGTTCAACGCCATTCTGGCACAGGGATGCAGTCACATCAATGTGCGTGAGCGGCAGCGGATGACAAAGAGGTATCCATTCGGAGGTGCGTTTGGCGGCGGCTATGCCGGCGATACGGGCGACTTCCAGGGGATTACCCTTGGGGTTCTGGAGGCGCTTCACGGCGCGAACGACGGCGGGCTTCATCTTGACGAGGCCGCGGGCGGTGGCGGTGCGGGTGGTGGGGGCTTTGGCGGAGACGTCGACCATGTGCACGTTTCCGGATTTATTGTAGTGGGAGAGCTTTTTCATGGCTGCAAGAGAGATTGGAGTTACGAGACGTCCGTGCGCATCAGCACGTTAACATTTTCGCCGGCGGAAAGCGTTTCCACGTCCGACGGGATGACCAGGTAACAATTTGCCTGCGCCATGCTGACGGTGTCTCCTGAACCTTTCCAGGCGAGTGGACGGACTTTAGCATGAGCCGCCGGTCCATTGGATGGTGGCGGGCAGAAAATGAGTCATGCCGGGTTTTTCTTTCAAAGCCTCGGCAAGTTCAGCTTTCAAAAAAGGGAGCGAGCGCGCTGCGGCGCCGCTGAGAATATCGATGGCGGGGACGACAAAAAGCTGGAAAGTTACCATGGTGGAAAGCGGGTTGCCGGGCAAACCGAAGATCGGTTTTTCGTTGAGCATGGCGAAGACTGCCGGCTTGCCGGGACGGATGGCTACGGCGTCGAAGTAAAATTTCACGCCCAGAGTTTTCAGAACATCTTCGACCAGATCGTATTTGCCCATGGAAACGCCGCCGGACAAAACCAGCATGTCTTCCTGCAAGCCGCGTTGAATATTTTCAGCGAGATTTTCCGCGCGGTCGGCGGCGTTGCCGAGGAGGACAGGTTCGCCGCCGGCCTGGCGGACCTGCGCCGAGAGAGAGACGCTGTTGCTGTTTCTGATCTGAAACGGGCCGGGAACAGCCTCCACCGAAACAATTTCGTCTCCAGTGGAGAGAATGGCGACGCGAGGTTTTTTGCTGCAGCGCAGTTTGGTGGCTCCCACTTGCGCGGCCAGCCCAAGTTCGGCGTAGCCCAGGCGCGATCCCACGCGCAATAACTTTTGCCCTTTTGCGGCTTCACTGCCCTTCGCGACAATATTTTGGCCGGGAGTGGCGTTTTGTTGGAAGCGAATGTCGCCGCCATTGCGTTGGGTGTATTCGATCATTACGACGCCGTCGGCGCCGGGCGGGACCGCTGCGCCAGTCATGATCTGCAGGCATTTTTTGGGCGCGAGCGGTTCGGTGAGCGGGTCACCGGCTTTAATTTCGCCAATACATTTCAGCGAAGCGCCGGGCGTGGAATCCGCGACGCGCACCGCGTAACCGTCCCGAGTGGCGCGATCGAACGGAGGGTAATCGCGATCGGCGCAGATGTCCTGCGCGAGTACGAATCCCAGAGCGGAGTGAATATCTAGTTCGATGAATGGAGGGCGCTGATTGAGCTTGGAGATTTGCGCGATGACTTCGCTGCGCGCTTGTTCGAATGTCAGCATGCGAGTCTAAACCGTAGCTAGAGCCAGGTGGAAAGGAGCGAGCCTGGCTGAATGATGGTGGCGTCGCGCTCCGGGCCGGTGGAGATCATGCCGATTTCCACGTGAAGGAAGTCGGAGATAAATTTCAAATAGTCCACGGCGGCTTTGGGCAGCTTGCTGCCGTCTTTCAAGCTATAGGTGGATTCGTTCCAGCCGGGCAAGCTTTTATATTCGGGCGTGACGTGCTCATATTCTTCGGAAAGCGCCGGCATTTCATGCAGCGGCTTGCCTTTGTATTTGTAGGCTACACAAACCTGAATTTCTTTTTGGGTGTCGAAGACATCCAGCTTGGTGACCACCAGAGAATCGATGCCGTTGATCATTTTGGCGTAGCGCAGCATCTGGAGATCGAGCCAGCCGCAGCGGCGCGGGCGTCCCGTGACAGCGCCGAATTCCTTGCCGCGCTTGCGAACTTCTTCAGCGTCGAGGTCGGGCATCTCGGTGGGAAAAGGACCGGAGCCGACGCGGGTGGTATAGGCCTTGGAAATTCCCAAGACGTGTTTGAGTTTGGTGGGTGGCACGCCAACGCCGGTGGATGCGCCGCCGGAAATTGCGCTGGAAGAGGTGACGTACGGATAGGTGCCGTGGTCGATGTCCAGCATGGTGCCCTGCGCGCCTTCGAAGAGCAGCGATTTGCCTTCATCAAGGGCGTGATTGACGAGCTCGGCGGTGTCGCATATGTATTCGCGAATTTTTTCTCCGAGCGCCAGCGTCTCTTCCACTTCATGAGAGAAATCAATATTTGCGCCGTAAGCACCTTTGGCCAGGCGATTTTTTTCGGCCACCACGGTAGCGGCCTTTTTGCGGAAGAGTTCCGTGTCCAGTAAATCGCACATACGCAGGCCGCGGCGGGCCATTTTGTCTTCGTAAGCCGGACCGATGCCCCGCGAGGTGGTGCCGATTTTGTCTGCGCCGCGAGCGACTTCCGCGGCTTTGTCGAGTTCGCGATGATACGGAAAAATCAAATGGGCGCGATTGCTGACGTGCAGGCGGCCCTTTACGTCGATGCCCACCTTGGCGAGAGTTTCAATTTCCTTGACGAGCGCGGCGGGATCCACAACCACGCCAGTGCCGATGACCGCGTGGCGCCCGGGACGCAGAATGCCGCAGGGGATGAGCTGCAAGACGTAGCGATCAGTGCCGATGATGACGGTGTGGCCGGCGTTATGCCCACCCGCAACGCGCGCGATGTAATCGAAGGAGCCCGCCAGGTAGTCAACGACTTTGCCTTTACCCTCGTCGCCCCACTGCGCACCTACAACAACGACAGATTTCATTCTGACCTTTCTTGCTTCATTGCTAAACGGTCGGTGCAAATAAACCAGCCGGCCGGAATATGGCGGCTGGCGTCTTCCCTCTCCGTCACAGACAGGGAAGCACGGCGGGAACTGCCGGCACGTAACAAATCAGAATCGTACCTGTGGCGTGCCGCACGCGCAAGTAGCCACAGCAGCTAACGAAGCGGTTGAGGGAGCGGCTCCGGTTTCGCGGCTTCGGAGGAAGCAGGCGAATAGGTTCGCAGTACATCGCTTAAAGCATCGATGCGGATTGGTTTGGAAAGATAACCATCCATGCCGGCGGCAATGCAACGTTCTTCGTCGCCGGCCATGGCGTGCGCGGTCATGGCCACGATGGGCACGTGGCCACCCGATTTTTTTTCTTTCGCGCGAATGGCCGCGGTAGCTTCCAGGCCGTCCATGATGGGCATCTGCACGTCCATGAAAACCAGATCAAATAAACCCGTCTCCAGCGCATCCAGCGCTTCCCTGCCGTTGCCCACGACCGTAACGGCGTGCCCGCGCTTTTCGAGCATGCGCAGCGCCAGCAACTGATTCACAGAATTATCTTCGACCAGCAGGATGCGCAGGTGCCCGTGATCTTCGCGCAGCGAATGGCGGGTGATCAAATGGCCGCGGGCTTCTTTTTTCGGCCTGGTACCGAGGGCGGTTAAAATGGCGTCGAGGAGCTCGGCTTGGCGCACTGGTTTGGTGAGGTAGGCGGCCACTCCAAGTTCGCGGCAACGCATAGCATCGCCGCGCTGGCCCGCCGAGCTCAACATCATGATGGTGGCGGAGTCCCATTCGGGGTTGCGCTTAATGCATTCTGCGAGCGCGAATCCGTCCATTTCGGGCATCTGCGCGTCGAGAAGAATTAAGGGATACGTTCGCCCTAGACCGTGGCCTTCGCGCAAGGCGATCATGGCCTTCGGGCCGCTTTCCACGGCCACAGGTTTGGCGTGCCAGGCGGAAATCATTTTTACCAGGATGTGGCGATTGGTCTCGTTGTCGTCCACGATCAAAACGCGCATATCTCGCAGGACCATGGGATCGCTGGGAATTATTTTCCTGACGGAGTCGTGCTGCAGCCCAAACGGCACGATGAAATGAAAACGGCTGCCTTTCCCGACTTCGCTTTCCACCCAGATTTTCCCGTTCATGAGTTCCACGAGGCGAGAGGAAATCGTCAATCCCAGCCCGGTACCGCCGTAGGTTCGGGTCATGGAGCCATCCGCCTGGGTAAAAGCTTCGAAGATGGCGTTTTGCTTTTGGATGGCAATTCCGATGCCGGTATCGACGATGGTGAAATGCAACATCACCGCATCGGTGCTGCGGGATTCCACCGTGACGTACACGATCACTTCGCCCTGCGGGGTGAATTTGATGGCGTTGCCGACGAGGTTGACCAGCACCTGCCGCAAGCGCCCGGGGTCGCCAATCACCCCGTCGGGCACATCCGATCGCAAATCGTAGGCGAGCTCCAGGCCTTTCTGGTGAGCACGCAGGCTGAGTGTTTTCATGGTGTCGCCGAGACTATCGCCGAGATGGAATTCGATGGCATCGATTTCCAGTTTGCCGGCTTCAATTTTAGAAAAATCAAGGATGTCATTGATCAGGGAAAGAAGTGAATCGGCGGACAGCTTCGCCATGTTCAGGTATTCGCGCTGCTCGGCGTCGAGCTCGGTGTCAAGCACCAACTCCGTCATGCCCATAATTCCATTTATGGGAGTGCGAATCTCGTGGGACATATTGGCGAGGAATTCGCTCTTGGCGCGGCTGGCGGCTTCGGCGGTCTCTTTAGCGTGCTGCAGGGCCTCTTCCGCTCTCTTGCGTACGGAGATGTCCTGGTAGATGCCCAGCGAGCCGACCACGTAGCCGTCGACGAACAGAGGAACGCCGTGAAGCTCGACATCAACCAGCGTGTGGTCTTTTCGCATGCGGCGGGTGACCACGTTAATGGGTGTGCCTCCGAGAGTATGGCTCGAAATCCCGGCTGCTTCTCCGAGGAGGTCGGCATTGGTCAGCAGCGAATCGATATACTGGCCCAGAATCTCGGCTTTGGAATACTGAAACAATTGTTCGAAGGCGGGATTGCATAGTTGAACTTTTTCATACTGGTCCAGCACCAGAATTGCCAGAGGAGTGTTTTCGATAAGTGCATTCAGATAGGCGGTACGCTCGCTCACCCGTTTTTCGAGTTCGTCATGGGCTTTCTGGATGGCGACGTCGCGTTGCTGGATACGCCCCAACATGCTGTTGAATTGGTCGAAGAGCACGCCGATTTCATCCCTACTTCTTTTGACAGCGCGGATGGAATAGTCCTCATGGGCGGACACCGTCGAGGCTGTCAAAGCCAGCTCTCTGATCGGATCGGAAATGATCCGCTGCAGTCTTACCGACAAAATCAACGCAATCACGAGTGAAGCCAGGAGTACCGCAACGTCTATGGCAACGAACCGAGCTGTGCGGCCACGCAGATCCGCCAGATCGGCCTGCAGATAAATCGCCCCAAGGAAGTCTTCACCCAGGAAAATATTCTGGACCAGTATCAGATGTTGCGAATCGGCTTCACCGAATCCGTGCGGAAGAGGGCAGAAATTCGTGTCCGCTGGCTCGCGACTGTAGGTAGTGAAGACTTTCCCGTGAGAGTCATAAATTCACGCGTGAACGACGTGCGGTTGGGCCTGCAGCGCGCTCAGAATTTCGCGCGCGGAGTCCGCATCGTGGAAGAGCAGCGCGGCGGTACTGTTGGCGCCAATCATTTGTGCGGAAGCCTGCAAAGCGCCAGTCTTGGTGTGCAGAAATGTGGCGCGGTCGTAGATGGTGAACACCGCGGAAGCGACCAATAGGGACACCGCACAGGAAATCGCAACGATGCCCTGCACCTTGTGGCGAATAGACATACCGCGGAGTCCGCGCATCTCAAGATCCCTTCGGAAAACTCTGATCGTGCACAATCCTGGCCAGGGCCAGCAGTTTGGAGCTTGCCGTCAAACGCGAGCGAGCCAGAGCATCGAGATTGACGGCGAAACGCAGCCTGTTGTCTTCCAGGAAAAACTGAATACTCCCACCGCGTTCCGCGAAGCTGCCGGTTTCTCCAATAATCAGAAAGCTCCCACTTTTGAGGCTGGCCAATATATCCGGAAGGCGCTTGGCTTCGCGGTCGCTCACAAAGATGAGCTGGCAGGATGACAATTGCTGAAGGTCGGGGATGCGCCGGACCAGCAATTCGCGATTGTTGACATTTTTTCCCCGAAGCATTTCGTCAAGCGCGCTGCCAAATGGGTCATATCGAAAAATACAAACGCTGATGGGGGATTTCTGATCCTCAAAAGCAGAACTGGGCCATTGGATAAATTTGGCGAAGTTCAGCAAAAACGCGGCCTTGACCTGATATTCCACCGGGGTCTGCGCTTCCGTAGACGCCAGTGTCAATCGTGAACCGGCCAGCAGAATTGCGAGCGCCACGGTGCGGACTCGGCGGGAATAGCCTGGTGACCGGTATGGGCGATTTAAGACCATCGGCGAGGCTCAGAATTGCCAGGTCAGCTTCACGTAGGCCCCGCGCTTGACGAGCGTGGGAAGCAGACTTGCAGTGCTGGCAAACTCCAAGTGACGATCCTTCAGAAGATTTTGGCCAACGATGCTCAGGGACCATCGTTCGCCGGCGCGCCAGGACAGACCGATATCCAAACGCGTGTAGGACGGAACCTGGAGAAAAATCAGGCGGTCTACGTAGTAGGCAGCGACATCCCACGCCAGAGCCGGGGTGATGGAGAAATGGGAGCGCAGTTGCGCTTCCACGTGCGGATCACTTCCTTCGGTTTGCAAAGCGGTTTCGCCATCCTGGCTTAACGGGCTGGTATGCATATGAACACGTTCAAACGAGTAGGCGGGGCTCAGATTCCAACGATCTGTGATCTTCCAGTTCAGAGCTAATTCAACGCCGTGCGTTTCGCCGTGGCCGAAGTTCCGCGGAGTGACGGGTATAACCAGGTGAGCGGGTAAAGGTGAGCCTTCGAAAAATGGTGTTGCCGGCTCTGAAGTTATCTGATGGTCGTAAAGGTTGTAGAAGGCGGCCACATCGACAGAAAGCCGGTCAGAAACGGAGGTGCGAAATCCCGCCTCGTATGCCAGCAGCCCTTCGTTCTTCAGATACGGATTGCCGATCAGGGCGGCCAGCGCGGGGATGCCTCCGGGCCCCGGAAATCCCGCAAAATTCACGCGGAGGGCGGCGTCAGTCTCTGCAGGCGTGCGCACCGCTCTGGAAACAGCGGCCCACAGGGAGAGCCGGGCGTGTGGAGCGTAGGTCATCCTGGCGCTAGGCATCAGCGCGAAACCGGAGTAGTTGTTGTGCTCCAGTTTAGTGCCCACCGTGACCGCCAACTTTGCGGGAACCAGGGTGATTTCGTCCTGAATGAAGGAACTGAAGAGGTGGGCATTCAAATCGGGAGGATTCAGAGAAACGGTCAGCGCTCCGTGAGAGTCGGACATGCTGTACCGGTAGCCCAGTCCCCATACGAGATCGTGACGGCGGCCCAGCGCGATGTGATGCTGGAAATCGAGATAAAACGTGTGGCGCTCTTCCCCGAGAACGTCTACGCGCTCGTAGGTGTCGTAGGTAAATGAAAGAGTAGATTCGGATCGGGGCGAGTGAATGTGCGTCCAGTCCGCACCCAGGTGAGCGCCCGACAAATTTGCCTGAGAAAAAGTTTTGACTTCTCCTGGCGCGGTCACAGAGGGAAGTACCAGGGTGGGATCGCCTTCCCGTCCGGCGTAGATGTCCCCATGGGTGACGAGCGTGTCTTTTGGCGAAATCCTGCTGTCCAGTCGAAATCCACCGCGAAGGATGTGCCAGCCATCACCGCCATCCGGGCCGTTAAGATCGGCCATATTCGTCTGGTTGAAATATTTGGTGAAGACGCGGTAGTCAATGTTCTTTCCAACGCTGCCCGCGTACTGCACGGTGGCGAAGCCCCGGTCGATATTTCCAGCTCCCGCAACAACCAAGGCACCCGCACTTTTGGCGGCGGTTTTTGTAATCACGTTGATTACGCCATTCACGGCGTTGGCTCCCCAGGTCGAACCACCAGGGCCACGTATGACTTCTATGCGGTCGATGTTTTCGAGGGGCATATCCAGAACATCCCAAAAAACGCCGCCGAAAGCTGGCGAATAGACGTTCCGTCCATCAACCATGACGAGGAGTTCATTGCCAAATTCCTGGTTAAGCCCTCGAGCGGAGATGGCCCAGGTATTGGCATTGCTCTGCGCAACGTCCAAGCCCGGAACCATTCGCAGGAGATCTGGAATGTTCAGGGCGCCGGAACGCTGAATGTCTTCCGTTGTAATCACAAAAACAGCGGAGGCGATATGTGAGAGTTTCTGTTGTTTTCTGGATACCGAGGTGACTTCGATGTTCATCAGCTCTTCGATGCTGGTGCTGGCGAGGTCTTTGGGCGGTTGCTGAGCTTTTGCGGGGAGGCTGCAGAGTGCAGAGGCGAGCAACAGGACAAAGCTGACCCAGATGGCGCTGGCCACTGATGTTGAAAACAAAATGACGCCCCTGGTGCCTGGTTGTCGAACTTCCATGCGTCTCGCCATTGGTACCCGGACATGCGACGCCAGTCAGTCCGCTGTGAGCCGCCGAAACAGCGGACCGCCGCTGCGGACGAACCTGTGCGTCAGATGCAGTTCAAATTTTTGGTGAATGCGCCCAGTGGAGGGGTAAAAATTCTGGGGTTACTGTCACTCATCCTAACATGCGGGCTCTGGGCACAGGGCTTACCGGAGGAAGTGTTTCCCCACGTGCAACCAACAATTTGCTATGCGTTGCCCAACGCTACTCCCAGCGAAACACTTTCGCGGAAATTGCGGTGCAAACCACAAACACCAGGATGAGGGCGGCTACATCACCGCGATGAGCGAACCAACTGTCGCCGTTCCATATGCCCTGAAGCAGCGAGACCGCATAGGTTAGAGGCAGCGCTCGAGCGACAGTCTGGAGCGCAGGCGGGAACGCTTCGATGGGAGTGAAAACGCCGGAGAATCCGATCATGGGATACAGGATGATGGCCCCAATGGGCTGCGCGAAACGCGCGGTAGGCACGATGCTGGCGATAACGAACCCGATGGACAGGATGCTGCAGGTGCTGAAGAGCAAGGCGATGGTGAACGAGAACAGTGGTACATGGACGCCCAGCGGGTAATACCGTTTGCCCGCGAGGACCAGCAGCGCCAGCGTAATAGCACTCAGCAGAAGTTTGACGAGCACATGCGCCGTAAGAATAGTTTGCGGGCGCAGCGGCGTGGCGCGGAGGCGCTTGAGGATGCCGCCTTCACGGTAGATGGAAATAATGGTCACCAGCGAGAGCACCGCGCTGATGACGATTAACAGAGTGGCAAAAACCGGTAGGCCCACGCGAATGAAATTGCTGGCCGAGAGATTGGAGGGAGTGACGCGGCCTCCGGCGATACGTCCAGCCACCAGAAAAATCAAAACCGGAAAAACAATCGTCCCGAAGGCACCCAGCGGTTCCCGCAAGAAAACTTTGATTTCGATCCAGGTAAGTTTGAAAAGGCCGCGCATCATGGCCGTTCAACCTTTATCGCGTCCGTGCTCATCCGCTGGTTACTCACGAATGGACCGCCCCGTTAACTTTAAAAAAACGTCTTCAAGGTTCGGGAGAATGGTGCGGAAGTCCGTGACGCGAATTTGGTTTTCGGAGAGACAGTGAATCACGTCAGTGACCAATTCTTCGCCACGGCCGCGAATGGTGAATCGCGAATCGTTGCGGACAACCGACTCCACTCCGCGAATGGCTTGAAACTTTTCCTGGGCCGTCGCGGCGCTGGTGTCGAGGACCACCATGCGCTCAGGACAGTGGCGGGCGACCAGTTGTTCGGGCGTATCCATATCAATGATGCGGCCGTGCTCGATGATGGCCACCCGATCGCATAAGCGCTCGGCCTCTTCCATAAGATGGGTGGTCAGGAAAACGGTTTTGCCGCGCGCGCGAATGCCGCGCACCAGATCCCAGATGGCGTGGCGCGCCTGCGGGTCGAGGCCGGTGGTGAGCTCGTCAAGAAAGACGACTTCGGGATCGTTGATCAGCGCCAGGGCGATGAAGAGGCGCTGCTTCTGGCCACCAGAAAGATTCATGAACCATGTATCGCGCTTATCGGCGAGGCCAAGTTGTTCGAGGAGGCGCTCGGCGTCGGCAGGTTTTTTGTTGTAAAGCGAAGCCCACAGGTCGATGGCTTCCCACACTTTGATGCGCTTCTGCAGTTGAGCCTGCTGGAGCTGCACGCCGATGCGATCTTGCAATTTGTAAACCTGGCGAAAGGGATCGAGGCCGAGGACGGCGATGGTGCCGCGATCCGGGGTGCGTAAACCCTCGATGCACTCCATCGTGGTGGTTTTTCCGGCGCCGTTAGGACCGATGAGGCCGAAAATTTCGCCGTCGTTTACTTCGAACGACACTTCGTCGACGGCGATGGTAGAGCCGTAGGTTTTGCGAACGCCGGAAACCTGGATGACGGGATGCACAGTGTTTTGAATTTAGTGAATGAAAAGTTATAGCACGCCGATGGGCGTGGCGGTTCAATTCGCCCGCCATTTCAGACTTGTAATGCTAAAGGAAAAGCATTATGGCGTCCCTGTTTTCCTGGAGAGAAAACGTTGAACCTTGGGGAAGCCGAAAATCATTTACTGAGCTGTCGATGACGATAGCAATCCATCGAGTGGTCGTTGACCATGCCCACAGCCTGCATGAAGGCATAGCAGATCGTGGAGCCAACGAAACGAAAGCCGCGCTTCTTCAGATCTTTACTCATGGCGTCCGATATTTTCGTTTGGGCAGGCAATTTGTCGTTTGAATTCCGGGCGTTTTGCTGCGGCCGGTGATTTACAAAACTCCAGATATATTTATCGAACGAGCCGAACTGTTTCTGAATTTCCAGGAAGGCTCTGGCGTTGCTGACAGTAGAAGCGATTTTCAGCCTGTTACGGACAATGCCGGGATCTTTCAGCAGAGCAGCCACTTTGCGGCGGTCGAAGCGGGCTACCTTTTTTGGGTCGAATTTTGCAAATTGCTGGCGGTAGCGCTCGCGCTTTTTGAGTACAGTGTCCCAGCTCAGGCCAGCTTGGGCTCCCTCAAGGATGAGAAATTCAAATAGTTTGCGGTCGTCGTGAACCGGGACGCCCCATTCTTCGTCGTGATACGCGGTGCTCAGAGGATTGGTGGGCCAGCGGCAGCGGGTGATGGTTTCGGTGGGCTTTGCGTTCATAGGCAAGCAGCAGAAAGTTCCGTCCCCGCCTGGGGAGGCGACGGTTATCACACAATTTGGGCGCGGCGCACGCGAGTGCTCCGCGCCCGATTGTGAAATGCGAATGAACTATGCCAGGTGGCGCGCCAACGCTTTAGTGATCTGATCCTTCGGAACCGCGCCGACGATTTGCTCCACAACTTGGCCGTTTTTGAAAACCAGCAAGGTGGGAATGCCGCGTACATTGTAGCGGCCCGCGGAATTGATGGCTTCGTCTACGTTGAGCTTCATCACTTTCAATTTCCCGGCGTAGTCCTGCGCGATTTCCGCGACGGTGGGCGCCAGCATATGGCATGGGCGGCACCAATCGGCCCAGAAATCAACCATCACCGGTTGCGCGTTGCTGGCGGTTAGCACTTCCGCTTCAAAATTGCCGTCGGTTACCGCTTGAATGTTATCAGCCATGGTCTTTGTCCTCAGCAGCTTGGCCTCGAGTGGGCGGCCGCTAGCTCTCCTCGGGTATTTTAGTTAGATGTTGCAACAGGGATTTGGTTTCGTGCCAACCGCGCCGTCTTGTAGAGCTTCGCATATTCAGCAGCCGGACGCTTCCAAGAAAAGTCTTTGGCCATGCCGTTGAGTTGGATGCGCTTCCAGATACGCTCGTCGGTGAAGTGGTGCAAAGCCTGGCGAACGGAATCGAGAAGCGCCGCGCCAGTATAAGGCGCGAACTTGAAACCTGTGCCGGTCCCGTGCTCCACGTCGAAAGATTCGACGGTGTCATCCAGTCCGCCGGTGGCGCGAACAATCGGCACGGTACCGTACTTCAAACTGTAGACCTGATTCAAGCCGCAGGGCTCATAGCGCGAAGGCATCAGGAACATGTCCGCGCCGGCTTCGATTTTGTGAGCGAGCTCGTTGTCGTAGCCAATGCGCACGCCGATGCGTCCGGGAAATTCATCGGCGAGGGCTACAAATAATTCTTCGTAGCGTCGCTCACCGGTGCCAAGGATGGTGAGCACAAGGTCTTCCTGCATCAATTCGTTGGCGGCCGCGGCGATGAGGTCGAAACCTTTCTGGTCGGCAAAGCGCGAGACGATGCCCAGCAGAGGGCGGGCCTGGTGCTCAGGGGAAAGGCCAAAAATTTCGAGGAGCTCTTTTTTGCAGGACTGCTTGCCGGTCAAATCCTTGGCGGAGTAACGCGCGGCGATGAGCTTGTCTTTGTCGGGGTTCCAGACGCTGTAGTCTACCCCATTCAAAATACCGACCAGATGACCAGCGCGGCTGCGCACCACGCCGTCGAGGCCATAGCCAAACTCAGGCGTCTGGATTTCCTCGGCATATTTTTTGCTGACGGTGGTGAGGTAATCGGAATAAATAAGCCCGCCTTTCAAAAAATTGACGAGGCCGTAAAATTCAATGCCGGCAGGGTGGTAAACGTCAGCAGGGATGCTGGCCCGCTGCAGAACGGCGGCGGAAAAATGGCCCTGATAGCCAAGATTGTGGATTGTGAAAATCACCGGAATATCTTTTACCAACGGATCGGCCGCGTACGCCGAGCGCAACAGCACCGGAACAAGAGCGGTCTGCCAGTCATGGCAATGAATCACGTCCGTCGGCCAGACATGCTTGGCGATTTCGATCACCGCGCGGCAGAATTCGCTGTAGCGCTCGGCGTTGTCGGGAAAATCACCGGCGGCGTTACCGTAGATTCCGTCGCGATTGAAATATCCGGGATCATCCACGAAAAAATAGCGCACGCCGTTTACGAGAGTGCCGTCGGCGATGGCGGGAAAACGCAGGCGGCCGCCCATGGGGATAGTTAAGCTGGGCATGACCACGGCGGAGGTCGCTACGCCCCGATAGCGCGGCAGGACAACAGCAACTTCGTGGCCTTGCGCGGCCAAAGCCTTGGGCAAGGCCTCGACGACGTCGGCCAGACCTCCGGTCTTGGAAAAAGGCAGGCCTTCGGAGGCGGCGAAAAGTATTCTCAAAATTGTCTCACCGGGAATGACGCTCCAGCGCGAACCGGGGTGTTCGGACCAGAATGATTTTACGCTATACGACTCAATTTACCGCGGTCAAAGCACGGCTTGGCTGCGCGGAGTTGCTACACTGACTATCGATGGCTCGCCAACATCTTGGCCAACATTTCCTTGCAGATTCACAGTGGCGTGAACAGATCGTCCAGGCCATTCGGGTCTGGCCGCTGAACGCGGAGCACGCATTCGTGGCCCAGCGGCAGGCCGAAAAATCAGAGTACTGCTGGATCGAGATTGGTCCGGGACACGGGGAAATGACGGAATACCTGGCGGCCACCGGGATTTCCGTGACGGCCATCGAACTGGACCGCAATTTCAGCGGGCATCTGAACCGGCTGAAAAAAAAGTTCGCTAACCTGGAAGTGATTCACGCAGACATCCTTGAGACTGATTTACGGGCAGTCGCCGGGGGGCGGCGTATGCATGTCTACGGCAGCCTGCCCTATTACATTACGTCGCCGATTCTGCATCACCTGTTTATGTTCGCAGACCTGATTGATGAAATACATGTGGTGGTGCAGACGGAAGTAGCAGAACGCATGGCGGCGGAACCGGGGAGCAAAGCGTACGGGTACTTGTCGGTCGCCACGCAGTTGCATGCGCGGCCGGAGATAGTGCTGGAAATACCGCGCACGGCTTTCGATCCCCCGCCGGAAGTAGGCTCCACGCTGGTGACGCTGCGCCTGCCGGGGGGATGGGCGGCGTTGGCGCTTCCGCCGGCCAAACAGGAAGATTTTCTGGAGTTTGTGAAGCTGTGCTTTTCGAAGAAAAGAAAGACGCTGGTGAATAATTTACGTGAGAAGTTTTCGCCTGAAAGCGTGCGCAATGCCTTGAGCGGCGTTGGCCTTCGTCCGGACGCTCGGGCCGAACAGATTGCCATTCACGATCTGGGGCGCTTGTTTATGGCGTTGCGCTAGCAAGTCCTACGTTTTTCTGGGCTTCGATTTTTTTTCGGCGGCTACCAGGCGGTCGGGATAATCGCTCATAATGCCGTCCACTCCCGCCGACATGAGCAAGCGCATATGCGCAGAATGGTTGACGGTCCAGCAAACCACTTGCAGGTCTCTTTTGCGCGCCGCGGTGAGCAGCCATGGGCTGATCAGGTCGCCCCGAACCGCCAGTTGCCGTGCGCCAATTTCCATCGCCCTATCGAGAGGCTTATCAATTTGACCGTCGTACAGCAGGGCGGTCATCACCGTGGGTTCGATTCTGCGCACGGTGGCGAGAATGTTGGCGTCGAAGGAGATCACCACGGTGCGCGCAATCTGGCCGGAATCGCGCAGGCCACTGATAAGCGCGTGTTCGCCTCCCCAGGAACCGCCGGGCTTCATTTCCAGGTAAAAAACCACGTCATGTTTTTTCGCGAAATCCAGAAGCTCGTCAAGGGTCGGGACGCGTTCGCCGGCGTATTCACTCCCAAACCATGAGCCGGCATCAAGACGGCGCAGATCTGTCAGGGTCATATCGTGGACCGCACCTTTGCCGTTGGTGGTGCGATTTACCGTTTCATCGTGAATCGCTACGAGCCGGGCGTCGCGCGTAAGCTGCAAATCGGTCTCGATGAAAGTAGCACCGAGGGAGACAGCCTTTTTGAAAGCCGCGAGCGTGTTTTCCGGTGCGTGCCCGGAGGCACCGCGGTGGGCGATCAGCAGCATGGTGGGCCGCCGGTCGCGCCTGCAAGTGCAACTTTGCCGGTGACGAGGTGTTTTTTAGTCAGGGGTTTAATGGAGACTTGCACTGGAGTTATCGTAACACCAGCGGCGTTATTGCCGGGGTGCACCTAAACTATGGGCTGCTGGAATCTAACGGTCGAAAGAGTACCATTTGTGTTACGAACGCTATACAAAGAGGAGAAACGCAATGAGGAAGGGATCCATATTCGCCGCGGCACTGCTGCTGGCGGGGCTCAGCTTTACGTCGTACGGCGCGCAAGCGCAAGACACCCAGGTACAAGGCAACGAACCGAGGTCGCGGCAGAACCTGATTCGTGAAGTACGGCATCAATTGGTTTTGCTCCCGTATTATTCAGTGTTCGATAATCTGAGTTTTCGGGTGGAGGGCGACACGGTGACACTGGAAGGACAAGTAGTTCGCCCAACCCTTAAATCGGACGCCGAAGGCGTAGTCAAAAACATCGAAGGCGTCGGACGAGTTGTAAACAACATTGAAGTGCTGCCGTTGTCGCCCATGGACGATCAGGTGCGGCGTGCGGTGTATCGCGCCGTCTACGGTGACACCGGTTTGTCGAGATACAGCATGTCGGCGGTCCCTTCCATTCACATCATCGTGAAAAACGGAAATGTGACGTTGGTTGGAGTCGTGGACAGCGAAGGCGACAAGAATCTCGCAAACATCCGCGCCAACGGAGTACCGAACGTGTTCGGAGTTAAGAACGAGCTGGTGGTCACACCGTCAAAGTAAATCGGCTGTACGATTCAAAAAGGCCCGCGATTTTTGGCGGGCCTTTTCGTTGTTTACAACTATTTGGCGGGAGTCCTGGCTGACGAACGCAACTCCGGAATATAGATGGCCGCGACATCGTGGGCAATTTTTATGGGCTCAGAGTGCTCACTCTCGAGGTTGGTAAACACCACCACGCTGAATTTGTCAGCGGGGTAGCGCGAAAAGTTCATATGAAAGCCCTGCCAGGAACCACTGTGTTCAATCAGCGCATGGCCGTTGGCGTTGTCGATGGACCACCCAAAACCGTAAGGATAGGTTTTGCCGTCGTTCAAGCGCACCGGCGTGTACATCTGTTCGTAGCTGGATTTTTTGAGCAGCGTCTGTTGCGTCAGGGCTGCGTCCCACTTGGCCATGTCCAGGACATTGGTATACAGCGCGCCGTCAGCGGTGGTGTTCAGCTTGGGTGAGACCCATTCCTGATTTTTCAGCTCGCCGTTGACCAGCCGGTAGCCCGCGGCGCGATTGGGGACAATGTCGGCTTCACTGATGATGTGCGTGGAATCCATGTGCAGCGGGTGGAAGACGTGCTGCTGCAGAAAATCTCCGTAAAACTTGCCGCTGACGCGGTGAATCAGTACGCCAAGGATCACGTAGCCGGAATTGCTGTAGCTCCATTTCGACCCCGGCGGAAAATCCAAGGGGTACTGAGCAAAGCGCCCCACCAGTTCGTCTTCGGTGTAGTCCTTGCGGAGGTCGACCATTTTTTTGGTTTCCGAACCGTAATCGGGGATGCCGGAAGTGTGCGTGAGCAGGTGGCGGACGGTTATCTCTTTCCAGGCGGCCGGAGACTCCGGGAAATATTTGAAGATTTTATCGTCGAGAGAAACTTTCCCGCCTTCCACGAGCATCATGACGGCGGTGGCGGTGAACTGCTTGCCGACCGACCCCGTCTGAAAAATTGTCTCGGGCTTTACCGGCACATTGTGTTCGACGTTGCTTAGCCCGTAACCCTGGGCTTTCACAATTTTTCCGTCACGCATCACCGCCAGTGCCAGGCCGGGAATTTTTTCGGCTTTCATTTCGCCGGCGACGTATTCGTCGGCTTTTGGTGAGGCGTCGTCGTCGGCACTTCCTGCCGGCTGGACTGGAACGGATGCCCAGCCGAAGGTAAGTAACGCGAAAATCGCCAGAACCGTTTTCATGTTTTGTCCTTCTCGAGAGCAGCTTATTGCGCCGTGAACTATAACCTGTTGCACCCCAGAATCGGCCAAAATCGGCATGCATCGAAATTTTTGGCGGCGGAATGTCTGGCGTTATACTGCGATATGCACTCGAGCGCTTTTGCCGCCATCACCGCGGCGTTGCTTTTGCTGAATTTTATGCCGGGAATCGACGACCCCGCCAAAGACGCAGAATCATGGCGTAAAGAGGTGCTGGACTGGCGCGCGAAACACGCGCTGGAGCTGCAGAAGCCCGACGGCTGGCTCTCCCTGGCCGGGCTCGAATGGCTGGCGGCCGGCGAGAATAGTTTCGGCAGCGCGGCGGATAACAAGATTCGCGTGTCCGGTGCGCCGGAGCACCTCGGCGTGTTGGAGCTGCGAGGCACTACCGTCACTTTGAAGGAGCCACCGGGAGGATTTCCGAAAGATTTTCTGGTGGCCCGGGCGCCGGCAAAGGCTCAGCCGCTGCATACCGATTTGAATAACGACAAAGCCGCTGTCCACATGACCATCGGGACGCTGAATCTGTATGTGATCCGGCGAGCCGATCGCTTCGCGCTGCGGGTGAAGGATGCGAAATCGGAAGCGTTGCGTAATTTCCACGAGTTGAAGTGGTATGAACCGGATCCGCGCTACCGCGTGGAGGCGAAATGGACACCGTACAATCCCCCGAGAACCGAGACGCTTGTGACACTGGCAGGTACCCCTGACCCCCAGCCGGTACCCGGTGTGGCAGAATTCCAGTTACTGGGCGTGACCTACAGGCTGGAGCCGGTTCTGGAAACGGGCCCGGATAGATTGTTTTTTATTTTGCGGGATACCACCAGCACCTCAACGACGTACGGGGCCTGCCGCTTTCTGTACACCGCGCTGCCCAGCAATGGCGCAGGGAAAGAGGGCCAGCTGACGCTGGATTTCAACCACCTGGAAAATCCGCCGTGTGCGTACACCTCATTTTCAACCTGCCCGCTGCCGCCGCCGGGCAATCGCCTGAAAATTGCGCTGCCGGTGGGCGAGCAGCGATATCACGAATAGTCGGGGATAACCGATGGCCGCAGAAAATATCAAGGACTCGCAGGATCGAGCGAAGTTGACGGAATTGCGTACCGTGCTGCTGCGTTTGCATAAAACTTTGCTGGACATGGAGCGGCGAGACTACGAGCGGGAACACGGGCATGTGTCCACCGGAGAATTATTCCGGCTGGTGGTGGACCACCAGCAATTCGAGTGGCTGCACAACATTTCCGAATTCGTGGTGCGCCTGGACGAAACGCTGGCCGGCGAGGAGCCCATTACTCCGGAAGATTTGCGCAGCGCGGTAGGCACGGCACGCAGGATTTTTGTGCCTTCGGAGTCCGGCGACGCTTTTCAAAAGAGATATTTCGATGCCATCCAGCGGGATCCCGCGGTGGTGATGGAGCACGCCGAGCTGGCGCGGCTGTTTAACAGCGAACCCGCCGAGCCAAGCCTGGCTTGAAGTGCCACGGCGCGAACTTTGAGGGCAGGCTATGACGCCGGCGGCTATTACGGTATCCCCTCCGAAGAAACTTAAGATTCGCAGGCTGCGCCGCTCGGAATTGCCTGGCGATACGATTTCCCTGGCGCGATTCCTGATTGGCAAAGTAGTGGTGCATGAGCTGCCCGCCGGACGCGTCAGTGGCCGCATTGTGGAAACAGAAGCGTATCCCCCTGGCGATCCCGCCGGACACCATTTTCGCGGGCCGACTCCCCGGATTCGCTCCATGTATATGGCGCCCGGCCACGCGTACGTATTTTTCAACTACGGCGCGCATTTCATGCTGAACGTCAGCGCCGAGCCGGAAGGCGCCGCGGGGGGGATTTTGATCCGCGCGGTGGAACCTCTCGAAGGCCTCGAATTAATGAAGGAGCATCGCGGGTGTACGGCGCTGCTGGATCTGACCCGCGGGCCAGGCCGGCTGGCATCAGCGTTTCAGATCAACCGGGCACACGACGGGATGGATCTGTGCGGCGCCGGGCCACTGTGGCTGGGTGAGATGGTCGGCGGTGAAAATATCCGGCAAGTAAAGATTGGCGAGACGGTACGCATCGGAATCACCCGGGCCGCTGAAGATGTATTGCGATTTTATGAGACGGGAAATCCGTTTGTAAGCGGGCCGAAGCGCTTGCTGTCGAATACCGCTGTAGTAAATGCCCGGAGCCAAGCTGCAGGCACTGGAAAGACGCGCAAGATTCCCCAAAAATCCGCCGGCCGCTGAACCAAAATCGGAGTGAGACAGCTTCGATTTTTTTGGCCGGTTGGCGGCAACTTGCTTTCAGCTGCGGCAGCCACTACTCTTCTCACGCGATGCACGAACTGACCCCGGAATTTTTGATCTACGGATTTATCTGGTACGTAGCATTTCTATTTTCCACAACCTGCCATGAAGCGGCGCACGCCCTGGTGGCCAAGATGGGCGGCGACGAGACCGCTTCGCAAGGCGGGCAAGTGTCGTTAAATCCCATTCCGCACATCCGGCGCGAACCGTTCGGCATGGTGCTGATTCCCTTGCTGTCTTACTTCATCAACCAGTCGATGATCGGATGGGCCAGCGCGCCGTTTGATCCCTTATGGGAGCGGCGGCATCCGCGTCGGGCGGGATGGATGGCGCTCGCGGGTCCAGCGGCAAATTTTTCGCTGATGTTTCTGGCGGTGATCGGCCTGCGGGTGGGACTATATTTCCATTGGCTGAGTCAGGATCCCGCGACTGGCCGGCCGGATTTTGTTTTTCTTACGCTGATCGTTTTCTTTTCTCTAAATCTGCTGCTGGGGACGTTCAATTTGTTGCCGGTGCCGCCCCTGGATGGCAGCACCGGCATTCTCGTATTTATGAGTGAAGCCACGGCGCAGAAATACCTGAACTGGCTGCGCGGCAACAGCTATGCCACGCTGGGATTGCTGGTGGGCTTACTGTTCTTCAGCAAGGTGTATGTGTACGTGGAAGCATTTGCGACCAATGTGCTGCTGCGCAGCCGGTTCTGATTCGCGCGCGCGGACCCTTCCCATTAGAAAAAACTGAGAGTGACGGGCGCTTTGCGCTGGGCCGTGGTGTGCAAAGGCGAGGCCAGCGGTTCGAAACGGAACCGAGGGCCAAAAGGGGTTGCGGCGGGCGATAAGAAGGCGGCCTCATGGTGGGAATGAAACGGCGGTGGCGGGCTGGCTAAAAGAAAAATGCATTGAAGACGCACGCTTTATGCGTCGGGCCGTCGCCCTTCGGAAGACGTATCAGAGCCTGGCGGGAATGGAAGCCGGGATGCGAACTATTCGGTGTGGGACACATTGAGACAAGGCTAGCGGGAGTCAGACATGGGGAGTTGGCGGCGCGAAGTTCGCTGACGCCCTGCATTCTGGACGACGACCCAGCGCAGCTGGAATTGTTGTCGGACATGATTGCCGAGCTGGGTTACGAGTCGTTGCTGACCTCAGATCCGGAAGAGGCGCTGCGGGTGGTGCAGTCGGGCGCTTGCCGTCTGATTCTGGCCAACGTGCACCTGCCTGATGCGGACGCCTACGACTTTTTGGACCGGGTGTTGCGCCTGGATCCCGGCGTACACGTCGTCATTATCAGCAAGGAATATACGTTGGAGTCGGCGCTCGAGGCCATCCGGCGGGGCGCGGCAGACTTTTTACCTAAGCCGGTGAACGCGACGCGATTGAAACGCGTGCTAGACGATGTGGCGGCGCTGTACGACCAGCGGCGGCGGGTACGCGCACTGGAAGAACAACTGCTGCGAGACCTGGAATTTCACAGCATCGTGGGTAAGAGCCCAGTGATGCTGGAGGTTTTCGACTTCGCGCGCAAGGTGGCGCGGCACTACACCAACGTGCTGCTGGTAGGCGCAACGGGTACCGGCAAAGAGCTGGTGGCGCGGGCCATTCACCAGCTGAGTCCGGTGAACGGGCAGCGGCTGGCGGTGTGCAACTGCTCGGCCATGGTGGACACCCTGCTGGAAAGCCAGCTGTTCGGGCACGTGCGCGGAGCTTTCACCGGCGCAACGGAAATGCGTCCGGGGTTGTTTGAATATGCGGATGGCGGAACTGTTTTCCTTGATGAGGTGGGGGAAACATCGCTGGCCATGCAGGCCAAGCTCCTGCGGTTAATACAAAATCGTGAAGTGCAGCGGGTGGGATCGCCGGAGGTGCGCAATGTGCACGTACGGCTGATAGCCGCCACCAACCGCGATTTGCGCGCCGAGGTGTTGGCCGGGCGCTTCCGCGAGGATTTATTTTACCGCCTGAGCTCCATCCAGATCCGGGTGCCTTCGTTGTCCGAAAGACTCGAAGACATCCCGCTGCTGGTGCAGTTTTTCGTCAAAAAATACAACCAGGCCTATGCGAAAAATATTTCGGGATTGACCAGGCGGGCGCAGACGGTGCTGTTGCAGCATCCCTGGCCCGGTAACGTGCGGGAGCTGGAAAATGTTATTTCCAGCGCGGCCATCACCACCACGGGCGATTTTATTGATCTGTGCGATCTGCCGGAAAACTTTCACCGGCCCAACAAGCGCACCGATGGCGGAGTGGAGTGGCGCCCACTTTCCCTGGAAGAGGTCAGCAAAGTACACATACAGCGGGTGCTGCAGATGTGCATGGGCAACCGCTTGCGCGCCGCGCAAGTGCTGGGGATCGGGCGCACCAGCCTATATCGTTACCTGAAGCGCGATCATGCCGAGCTGCTTTCGCGCGTGAAGCCGCGCGCGGCGGCCGCAGGCTAAGCTTGTCAAGCCGCCAGCAGTTGCAGAGCAGTTGTCCATACCCCGGCCTCAATGAACTCCACTAACTTCAACCAGCGGTTGGGTTGGATATCAATTCCTGGCAATACGATCCTGGCAAAACGCGATTCATGCGGTAGACTCCGCTGGCTGGTGCAGCGCTTGGGGTAAAGTAAGACGCGCGTTGTTATATGGCGTTGTTATAGGGCTTGTTATATATTCTGGCGCGGATATTCGGGTTCAATTCCGCGTGAGCATTTTAGACTTCAGGAGAACGGGAATTTTATGAGCATGCGATGGGCAGGTGTTTGTTTGGTGGCAGTGGCGGCGTTGGGGACTGGCACTCTGCGCGCACAGGAGTTGACAGCGGCGGATAAGGAGCGGGCCAGCCAATATCTGGAAACCACCAGGAAAAATATCGTGGAGGCCACCAAAGGGTTGTCCGCGGCGCAATGGAACTTCAAGCCGGGGCCGGACCGCTGGTCGGTAGCCGAGACCATGGAACACATTGCGGCAGGCGAGGACCTTATGCGCGGAATGATCGTCGAGCAAGGTATGAAAGCCCCCGCGGTACCCGGTCGGGACTTGAAAAAGACCGACGACGCGGTGCTGGCCATGATTCCTGACCGCTCGCACAAGGCCCAGGCTCCCGAGCCCTTGAAACCAACCAACCGGTACGGCTCGGGCGAAGAGTCGCTGAAGCATTTCCTGGATAGCCGCGCGAAGACGGAAGCGTTCCTCGAAAATACTCCGGACTTGCGACAGCACGTTTCCGACAGTCCCCTGGGAATGAAGCTGGACGCCTACCAGTGGGTACTGTTTCTCACCGCGCACAGCGAAAGGCATTTGAAGCAGATTCAGGAAGTCAAAGCCGATCCCAACTTTCCCAAGAGTTAGTATCGCATCAAAATTTGACTGAACCGGTCATTCGGGCGACCGGCCAAATTAAAAATACCAGAGCACGCCGTGGCCGCCGGAGGAAAGGGCAGCCAGGGCGTGCTCTTTAATTTGGGAAGCGTCGTTTTCGCACTAACTTTGCGGCCTGACCACGATTGCTACTGATCCGTGGAGTCCGGCACCGGATCCGCCGGCACGGGTTGCATCGAAGTCGAAGCGGGAGCGACAGCCGGAGCAGCGGACATTGGCGCGACTGTTGCCGGCAGCGTTACGCCATTGTCTATGCGTACCAGCATGCCTGTTTCAGAAGGCAGATCCACTTCCTTACCTTTGCGGGCCACGATATAAGCGGCGCTGCCGGCCAAGCCGAAGCCAAAGCCGCGCGCCACGTTGCTGAAAATTAATCCTACCATGGCGCCGCCGCCCGTGCCGATGGAGCCACCTATGATGTCACCCCTGTAGTCATGCTTTTGTTCGATGATCTGGCCTTCGTCGATTTTCACGTCTTTGCGGCGACGGCCATCGCGGTCGCTGCTGGGCTGCTCGACGGCGAGGATACTCATGTGCACCGGGATGAGGCGGCTGTCTATTTCGAGACTGCGGAATGTCAGGTCCATGTAAGCCTGGCCACGAAAGATGGAAAAGTGGCGCGCGCGTTCCACATTGTTGATGATACCGTTGACGCGGGTGCCGGCGGGGATAAGCAGCGTATTGCCGACGAAAACCGGCTCGGAAACTATAGCAACGAAAGGATCGCCGCTTCTGGACGTAGCGGTTCCGATGTTGCTGACGATATGCAGGCGCACCTGGGTGCCGGGCACCACCTGGCGCGGTTCGGAATAAGAAGCGGGGGCGGTGCCAAGAAGCACGGCCACGGCCAGAACTGCGGACAACAATGCTTTCATGAATTTCCTCCTGCGCGCACGGGATGTGCGAGCTGACCCCGTATCGTGGGGCAATCCCGGCTTTGCCGGAACGTTTCCGCTGGCGCCGCGGACCCGGCGTCTTTTGCGAGAAAACGCGGGCGGATGAGGAGGAACTCCATCCGCGCGTAGTGTACCGTGCAGAGAAGGGACAGCGAACGGAAGGTTTGGCGAAAGTGTTGTCTGACACGACACAATTTCGTAGTGCCCGCGGTCAAACTCCTCCTGAACTCGTCATGGCGGCTGAGCCGATGACTGGGATTTTGCAGTGTTCTTCAGTAGCATGACGCACGGTTCGCTACCTGGTCCGGCAAGCGAAAAATTATTGCGCTCATCACTGTGAGCGCTGACGGCTTCATCGCCGGCGCGATGGTTCGTTTACCGAGGCTGGCGACTGTGCTATCTTGCCCGCAACGAGAACGGGGGATTTGATGAATAGTAAAAAACAATTGGTAGTGAAAAATTTTGCCTTGGCGCTGGTGTGCATGGTGAGCGTCTCGCTGGCGCACGGTCAGGAGGCGGACAAGAAAACTCCGGCGAAGAAACCGGATGCCGCGGCGAGCGCAAAAGCCAAGATGCCGGCCCCGTTTATCGGGACCCCCGACAAGATCAAGTGGGTGCAGTATTCGCCGGGCGTGGAATTCGGTCCGGTGTACGGCAACTGCGACAAGGCCGGCGCGCCGTGCGTTTTTCAACTGCGTTTCGCGGACGGCGGAAAATTTCCTCCCCACTGGCATCCCGTGGACGAGCACGTCACGGTGCTGTCGGGAACTTTCAGCGCAGGTATGGGCGACACCTACGACGAATCGAAAATGGTGACGCTGCCGGCAGGTTCTTACGTGCTGATGCCCAAGATGATGCACCATTTTGCGGGAGCCAAGGGCGGCGCGGTGCTGGTGCAGGTTCATGGCGTAGGTCCGTTCAAGATTAATTTTGTGAACCCCGCGGACGATCCGGCTAAAGGAGCCAAAGCGGGCCATTAGTTTTCTTCCGGAAAAATCTCGGCGCGGCGGTTATCTGGCCGCCCTCCCTATGCTGTGCTAGACTTTTGTGCGGCAGACGTTTTCTCAACACGACTGCTGAAACGTGGAACTTCGGGCTCTGTGCAACGAGGTCCCGCGAACCCCGCCAGGCCCGGAAGGGAGCAACGGTACCGGGAACACCTCGGGTGCCGCAGATCACCCGAAGTTCCTCTTTTTATTTTGCTACGCTTAATGTTCCCGCAACCCGGAGTCTTTCCCGCACATGAGCTATCAGGTTATTGCCCGCAAGTGGCGCCCGCAGACATTTAAAGATTTAGTGGGCCAGACCCACGTGACCGAAACTCTTGCCAATGCCATCAACAACGATCGCGTTGCGCACGCCTATATATTTTCTGGCGCGCGCGGCGTCGGAAAAACCACCGCGGCGCGCATCCTGGCTAAAGCTCTGAACTGCGTGAACGGGCCCACGGCCGAGCCGTGCGGCGTGTGTGATTCCTGCCGCGAAATTGCCGCAGGAACCTCCCTCGACGTGATCGAGATTGACGCGGCCTCTAACCGCGGCATTGACCAGATTCGCGAATTGCGCGAGATGGTTCGCTACGCGCCGGCGGCTTCGCGCAGCAAAGTTGTAATTCTGGATGAAGCGCACATGTTGACTGGTGAGGCTTCCAACGCCCTGCTGAAGACTTTGGAAGAGCCGCCCGACCGCGTGACCTTCGTGATGGCCACCACCCAACCGGAAGACCTGGTGGATACCATCCGCTCACGCTCGCAGCATTTTCATTTCCGGGCACTGACCTTCAACGAAATTACTGCGCGCCTGGAAGAAATCGCACAGAAAGAAAATTTGCAAATTGACGCCGGAGCATTGGGAGTAATCGCGCGCATGGCCGAAGGCAGCATGCGCGATGCCCTTTCGCTGCTGGAACAAGCCCGGGCCTATTGCGGTGAAAGCATCACCAACGACGCGGTGCGCGAACTGCTCGGGGTAGTGCCGGACGACGCACTGGCCGAGATGGTGGCCGCCATCGCCGAAGGCTCCGCGGACCGGGCGCTCGGACTCATTCACACATTTCAAAAAGAAGGGCGCAACCTGCAACATTTCTGCCGCGAAGCGATAAGACACATGCGGAACATGCTGATCGCCAAAGTATGCGGCGCGGATTCGGATTTGATTGCAGCTACCGCGGACCAGCGTCCGGCGTTGGCCGAAGCTGCGGCAAATTTCAGCGAAGAAGACCTCACGCGATTTTTTCAAATCCTGCTGCAGACCGACGACGATCTGCGGCGCAAGCCGGATGCGCGGGTGCATCTGGAGATGGGTTTACTGCGATTGATCAACGCGGCACGACTGGCGCCGCTGGAAGAATTACTGACGGAGATTAAAACTGGGGCAGGAGGCGGTGGAACACCCAGCGGGACCGTTGGATCTTCGACCAACACGCCCGCGCGGCGAGGGGTAAGCGCTGCAAGCGCCGGCGGAAATTTTGCTCCGGCGGCGACTGCGTACTCACACGTAACAGCAATTCCGGCGACAGCGCCTTCGATCGCAAAACCAACATTCATTCCGCTCAGTACTCCGGAACTGAAGCCTGTCTCTTCCCCTGTGGAGCGGTTGGACAATCCTGCGTTGGCCTCAGCGCCAGTGGCGTCAATTGCGCGACCTGAGCCATCGGCACCAGCGGAGGCCGATAGTCCAAACGCCAAGCTCGCCGTGGAGCGCATTCCCCTGGCCGTGACCAACGGAGCAACCGGGAGCCATAGAGAAAATGAAGACGCTGGAGGCGCCGGCGCGGGCGATTTGCGGCTCGAAGGAATTACCGCGCAGCAAGTGGCGGAAATAAAATCCACCGTGGAGCAACAGCAGAAGTTTCTGAGCGGACTGCTGGAGCATGCGGGCGCGTGGGAGCTTGGCGGCGCGGAACTAAAACTTTATTATTCGCCGGGTAAAAAATGGTGCGCCGAAATGCTGGAGGGCCGCGATTCGCTCGAAAAGCTGCGTAGCGTTTCGAGCAAGGTGCTGGGCCGGCCCATACGCGTGTGTGCTAAACTTGAAGCTGTTTGGAATCCGGCGGCAACTTCGCGCGCGGTTTCGGATGTGCAGGAATTGCGGGCCAGGTTCGAAGGCGATCCGATGGTGCGGTCGCTGCTGCAACGCTTCGGAGGAAAAATTTCCGAAGTGCGACGGGCCGCAGAGGAATAACTGATGGAAGTCAACGCCCTCCAACAGATGCTGTCAAAATTCCGGCAATTGCAGGACGACCTGCAGCGCCAGGTGAATTCCGTGAACGTGGAAGCCTCGGCGGGCGGCGGCATGGTTAATGTGAAGATGAACGGACAGAAGCAAATCGTGGAGATTCGCATCGAGCCGGAAATTTTTGCGGGCAAAGATCAGGAAATGTTGCAGGACCTGGTGCGCGCGGCGGTGAACGAAGCTTCGCGGCGAGTTGACGACGAGCTGGCCAGCCAGATGAAGAACCTGGCGGGCAATGTTCCGGGAATGTCCGGGCTAAAAATCCCCGGCTTGTTTTAGTTTTCAGCAGTCCCCTTCTGCAATAAATAATTCGGCATATTAAAAATATTCAACCGCAGCGCGTTCGTTTGCGGGGTGGTTTGCGCGTTGCCGCGCGCTGTGCTACACATCATAAATGCCAGATTTTGCCGCGCCTGTAGAACGATTGATCGATCAACTGAAACACCTCCCGGGAATCGGTCAGAAAACAGCCCAAAGGTTAGCTTTCCACCTGCTGCGCAGTTCGTCTGAAAACGCTCTGGCGCTGGCGGACGCGATCCGCGACGCCAAGCAAAACATCCGCGAGTGCTCCACCTGCCATAACATCACCGACACCGATCCTTGTTTTTATTGCGTCGGGCCAACCAGGAATCACCTCACCATCTGCGTGGTGGAAGAAGCCCACAACATCATGGCCATTGAAAAAACGCGCATGTATTCGGGGATGTACCACGTGCTGGGAGGATCGCTGTCGCCGCTGTCGGGCCGCGGGCCGGAGCAGCTTAAAATAAAATCGCTGATCGAACGTCTGAAGGGTGGCGGAATAGAAGAAATCATCGTAGCGACAAATCCGACAGCCGAAGGCGAGGCGACCGCCGTATATATGTCCAAATTATTGAAGCCATTAGGAGTGCGCGTCACCAGGATTGGCGTGGGAATTCCCGTGGGAGCCGATCTGGAATACGCTGACGAAGTGACCATGCTGAAAGCCATGGAAGGCCGGCGAGAACTTTAAGCGGAGTTTTGCAAAACTATTAGTACTGGTAGGACTCTCTAGCTAAGCAATGCGATTCAGTATAAAGTTCGAGACCTGCGAAGTCCCCCGGCAAGGAGGTGCGCTGTGCCCACCCAGGCGCACTACATCGTATTGATTCGGCGCACCAATCTGTCTGAATCGGTGTCCGCGCTCCCTGGTTGCAGTTTCTCGCAGCGGTACGGCCACCATGCGGGGGAGAAGTGTATTTTTGTTGATGCTTTGTGCGCTGGCCGCGAATCGAAATATTGATCGGCTTGCTGCGCAGCGGGCGACGCCAGCCCGCTCCACCAGCGCATGCCGGCCTGAAATCGAAAAGAAAAGTACCGCAAGCACTTGGGAGCTTAGGACCAGCAATGGACGAACTTAGTAACAATTTATCCGAGGGCACATCGGAAATGCCGCCAGGAACCGCGCTCAGTGGCAATCCGGACTTAAGGAAGCGCCGCAGCACGCGCATCGTGCAGGCCGTGCCGCTGGCGGTAACCGGCGTGGACGCCATCGGGCGTCCGTTCACGGAGCACACTTCCACGCTGATTATTAATTGTCACGGCTGCCGCTACCAGTCGAAGCACTACGTCTTGAAAAACATGTGGGTGAAGCTGGAGATTCCTCACCCGGAGTCCGGACAGGCGGCGCGTCTCGTTCGCGGAAGAGTGGCGTGGATCCAGCGGCCGCGCACGGTGCGCCAACTTTTTCAAGTGGCGCTCGAACTGGAGACGCCCGGAAATGTCTGGGGGATCGCGTTCCCTCCTGAGGATTGGTTCGCATTTCCAGAAGTTCAGCAACAACAACATATCCTGGGGGCCCCATTGGAAAGTCAGCCGAACGAATTGGAGCACGAAGTAGCGGGCCACGAGAGCGAAGGCGCCGCGATGGTGGTGAGCGATAACCTGCGGGCATTCCCTTCCCCGACGAGCACGACCGACGCGTCACTACAGCTGGCGCGGCAACTGGCGCGGCTGGTGGCGGACGCCAAGCAGCAGATTCAGGCGGCGGCGCGAGACGCAGCGAACCAAGCGGTGGCCACGGAACAACATACGGCGTTCGAACAGTGGGAGCGGAAATTCGCCGCTGCGCGTCAGGAAGTGGCAGCCGAAACTTCCCGCCTCCTGGAAAAAATCCAGCAGGAAGCCGACAAGCACGCGCAGGCCGCACACGCGGCGGCTGCGGAAGCGTTGCGCAACGAATTGCCGAAGTACCTGGCGCCGCAACTGGAGCAGATTACTCAGGACTTGACCGCGCGACTCGCGCACGAAGGCTCGACGCAACGCGATGAGCACATGGAGAAACTGAAAGCCAGCGGCGACAGCCTGCTGATCCTGTACAAAGAAGCGGAAGAGGTAGCCGAGCGTTTGAAGGCCAAGGCCGACGAAGCGGAAGCGCGCCTGGCGGCCGAAAGTGAAACCCTGGAGCGAGCAAAGGCCGAAGCCGCGAAACTGCGTGAAGAAACCAGCGCAAACCTGGCTATGCAAGCGGAAGAGACCGAAGCGCACATCGCCGATCGCGCCGATGCTGCAGCCCGCACTATGGAAGAAGCTGCGCGAGTGCGTGAAGAAGCCCTGGTGCGACTGAAAGCTCAAGCGGCGCAGACGGAATCGCAAATCGTGGATGCCGGCGCGCGCGCAGTGGAAGAAGCCGGGCGTTTGCGGAACGAAGCTTTGGACTCCAACTGGCAGGCGCTGCGCTCGGCTGCCGACCATGTGCGCAATGAAGTGACTGCGGCGCTCGCGGCCGCTCATCAGGAATGGGAGCAGCACCTGGCGCGCGAGGTTGAAGTTGCGCAGGCGCGCTGGGACGCAACCATCGAAGCCAGTTTGCCGGAAACGCAAAATCGCATCTTCGGCGAAGTCGATTCCCGCGCCGGCGAACTGTTGTCGCGCTTGCACGACGAAACTACCGGTCACAGCGCAAAGCTCAAACAGGAAGCGGCGGAGGCCACAGCGGAATTAGAACGCCGATTGATCAGCCTGAGTGAATCGGTCCAGGAGGCTGCCGAACGCCTGGAATTTGCACTGGCACGCGCCGGAGAATCCGCGAACACGCTGGAACATTTTTCGACGCGGCTGGGCGTGCTGCACGAGCAGGCCCTGGTTGGATTTCACGAACAGCTGGATGATGTGCTGAGTCTCCACAGAAATGAAGTGCACCGGCGGTCGGAAGCAATTTTCGACGACATCACTTCGCGGATAAAAGCGGCGTTCGATGAGCAAAGTCAGCGTGCCGCGGCGGACTTCGAAGAGCGCGTCAGCGGAATTGTGGCACCGCACATACAGCGAACGGAAGAATCGGTGCACCGTATGGCCGGAGGACGAGCGCTGCTGGACGCGGCCCTTTCCATGCAACAGGACCGCATACGCACAGTGGCGGATGACGCCTTCGCGGAATCATTGGCAAAGTTCAGAGATAATCTGGGGAGCGCTGAACAGTTGCTGGACGAGAATTCGCGCGCGGTCACGGGGCGCAACCTGGCCGAGATGGAAGAGAAACTCAGCGATCTTAAACATCAGGCCATTCAGGATGTCTTCAAGTCCGCCGAATGGTACGAGAAGAAGGCGCAAACCCACATTCAGAATGTGACTGAGAAGGCCGTGGAACAGGCCGGTTCGCAGTTGCGCGAGAAGGCTGGGGATATTTCGAGCACCTTCACCAGCGAACTGGATAATTCCAGCCGGAATTTTGTCGGGCACACGCAATCACAGATGGAAGACGCGGTGCGCGAAGCATTCGAACGCGCGCGGACGCTTGTTCTCCGAAGCGTCGGAGACCACCACAGCAGCGTTCACGGATGAGATTCAGCGCACCGGGCGGCAGGAACTGGAAGGCTTCGGCGAGGAGCTTCAGAAATCGGTGGAGCAAGCCCGCGCGGACCTCGATGGCGCGCGCCGCGAGCACATTGATAAAGTTACCGCCGAGCAGGAAGAATTTTTGCGGCGCTTCCAGGCGGCCATGAACAAGTCGCTGGAGTCGGGCATAGGAGACGCGCACGCGAAGGTGGAAGCCAGCTTCTCTCCGCTGCTGGACGCGTGGAAAGTCATGACCGACCGCCAGCAGGGCGAATTACGAAACGTGTACTCCAAAATGAGCGAGCATGCCACCGAACAGCATCGCACGCGGCTGGAAAACGTTTCGAATCAGTGGATGTTGGCGACGGTCACTTCGCTCGATCACCAATCACGGGAAGTGGTAGCCAGCATTTCCGCTAGTGCGGAAGAAAAGCTGCGTGAGACCTGCACTCAGGTGTTCGCGGGAATCGGCGAAACCTTGCAGGAACGATTGCAGCAGATTGCGCGGAGTTTGACGGTTACGCCTCCGGACCCGAATACGCGGTCGCGGGCGGCTACGCCCGGAAGTTGACGTTTTCTTGAAGAAAGAAACGCTAAAATCAATCCGAAGACCGTCCCTATAAATTGAGGCTGAGGCGCCCGGCCGCACCCTGCTTGAAGAGCGTGCGACGCCCCGCGCCTCGTTCGCTTGCGATGCAACTCCCCGGTATAATGCAAGGGTTCCTACCCATATGGCTAATCGTGCATACCTGCGCGTCTGGACGCGCGATTTCTCTGAAGAAACAATGCTCGCGGAGTTCGCGCGATTCCTGACCAGCGCGCCACTGTCGGCGTCGGTGAGTACTTTTACGGAATTGACCGTCCAACCAGTGGACGCCACGGAAACTCCCGTCGCTTCATGGGACTTGCGGCCGCAGAAGTATCGGGCCGGCGGAAGTTGCGGCGCTGGCGTTACAACATTTAAACGCGGACAGCGCGTATATCGCCTCGGCGAAATGGGATCTCTGGACGCTGGACGTGGAAAATTTGAAGTGGCAGCACGCCCCGCAACCTCTGGTGCTCACCTGCAACGGCGCGCTATACGACAATAATATAGCCTCGTCAGAGGGGCACTTCGTCGCCGACCTGGGCTTCGAACATTTTTTTACCGGGCACGCAGGATTGCTGGCGCCGGGCAAGGCCACCAATCCGTTCGACTCTTCCGATCATCCGCTGGAGCACACCTTTCGGCGGTGGATGTCCGCCGGCGGAAATCTGAAGGAATATCACGCAAAAACGCGCGAGAACATCCAACAACTGTTCCGCTGGGTGGAAGCGGTGCAAGCCGCACTGCCAGTGCAGCGCAGCGAATTGTGGTCCGAGGGCGAAGAAAATTTTGAGGCCCGGCTGGACGCCATACTGGCGCAGCGCTGACAATAATTTTCAGAAGCACACGGTAGAGAGTTTTTGAGGCACAGCAGCTAGAATGAACGGAATTTCGGGTTCGCCATCGGAGAAAAGCACGAAAATCACGAAATCGCCGCAACTGGCAGGAGAGACCGCTACTTTGACGAAACACTTTGTGTCGAGTAAGGGATCATGGACCCGCAACGAGAAAATGCCGGCAACAGATTTTTGCGCCATGGCACTAGCTGCGCTCCTGCTGCTCGCTGGGGGCGGCTGCGGCGGGACGGAAACGCCCAAGCCGGCGACCCAGCCCGCAGCGGAAGCTAAGCCAGTTGCGCCGGCGATTCCTGACGACATTCAGGACGCCGCTAAAACACTGCTGGGGAGCGATGCCACGGTGTTGCTGGTCGGCGATTTGGCAAAAAATGGCAAGAAACAGTTTCTCGCAGCGAACGTAGTACCTAAGACGCCCAAAAATAATGTCCCGGGCACGGTTATCACCCGCGCGGTTGTGGCCGAAGAGGATAACGGGAAATGGACGGAGTTGCTGCGCTGCGACGAGCACTTGAAAAACGCCAAAGGGATTTTTGGGTTCGACGCCACTGGATTCCATCACCGGCTGGAAGCTGCAATATGAGCAAAATGCGGAAAAGGGTTTGCAGCTGTATTTTATTCCGCTGAAGGTGAACGGGGACTCGCACGTGCTCCCGGTGGGAGTGCGGTGGAATCCGGCGACGAAGCGTTATCAATCGCTGGACCCCACGTATGAGCATTTCCTGAAGGAATCGGCCACGCTCGAAAATGTGAGGTCCACGTTGCGATGAGCGCGGCGGCCACAACCCATGCGACGCCAGGCGCGCAGGCTGCTCCCAAAAAACCTGAAAAGATTTCTGCGTGGAAAAATCTGCGCGGGCTGTTTCCGTATTTGCGGCGCTACACCGGCAGCCTGTCCCTGGGGCTGTTCGCGCTTCTATTGATGGGCATCGTCGGCAACGTGGTGCCGCTGGGAATTGGAATCGTCTTCGATGTGCTGGCTGGCAGCCCGCGCCCGTTTTCCCACGGAGCGCCGGGAGTCGCAGGGGCGGCCACCTGGCTCAGTCGCATGGTTCCCTTCTATGCCCCGTCAAGCCGGCATACGCTGGCGATTTACTGCCTGTTGTTGGTGGGCTTCATCGCGCTGAAAGGGGTTTTGTCCTTCGCCACGCGCTGGGTGCTAATCGGTGTTTCGCGCGATATTGAGTTCGATATTCGCAACGATTTGCTGGACCGCTGCTGGTGCTGGAGCCGGAATTTTACGTGCGTAATCGCACCGGCGAATTGATGTCGCGCGCTACCAATGATTTGAACGCCGTGCGCATGGTGCTGGGACCGGGGATCATGTACAGCGCAACGACGCTGGTCACCATGGTGATGGCCATCGTGCTGATGTTCAAGCTGTCGCCCTCCCTGACAATGTGGGTATTGTTGCCGGTCCCGGTGGTGGCCGTGGTGGTTCGCCACTTCGGAAAAGTTATTCATGAGTTGTACGAAAAGATTCAGGCGGCGCTGGCGGCCTTGTCGGTGAAGGTCCAGGAAAATCTTTCCGGCGTGCGGGTGATCCGCGCTTACGCGCAGGAAGAATGCGCAGGTCCGCGCGTTCGACGAGCCCAACCGCGAGTACGTGGCCCGCAACGTAAAACTGATTCGCACCTGGAGTATGTTCATGCCTTCGCTGCAGGCGCTGATCGGAACGACCTTCCTGATCGTGTTGTGGAAGGGCGGATTTTTGTTTTTGCGCAACCAGCTTTCTCTGGGCGGACTGGTTTCCTTTTCGAACTTCCTGACGCTAGCTGGTGTGGCCCATGATCGCTCTCGGCTGGGTAACAAATATTTTTCAGCGCGGTGCGGCTTCCATGGGGCGATTGACCTACATCCTGAATGCCCAGCCGGGCATTGATGATCGAGACGCGAAAGTTCCGGCCACGCAGGAAGTCCAGGGCGAGATTGAATTTCGCGATTTGACGTTCAGCTATCCGACGATGTTGTCAGGAGACGGAAACGTGAATCGCCGGGCCCGCAACGGTGCATCGGCCGGTGCGCCCGCAGCCGGTGCCGGCAGACTATCTGCCTTCCAATGGAATTGGCGCCGGCAAAAAATCGGCAGTCACCCGATACTCAGCCATATCAATTTACGTATACCGGCCGGTTCGACGTTGGCAATCATCGGACCGACGGGCAGCGGAAAAACAACTCTGGCGGCGCTGGTGGCGCGATTGTGGGACGCCCCCAACGGCGAATTGCTGATTGACGGAAGGCCAATCCGCGAATGGCCGCTGGAAAGTTTGCGTCGCGCGATCGGCTACGTGCCGCAAGACACTTATTTATTTGGCGATACCCTGGGTGAAAATATCGCTTTTGGTTTACCGCAGTACGACGCCGAGCGCGTGCGCGAAGCGGCTGAGGTCGCGAATCTCGAAGGCGACATTGAGGATTTCGCCGAAAAGTACGAGACCATCGTAGGCGAACGCGGTATTACGCTCTCGGGCGGGCAAAAGCAGCGCACCGCGATTGCGCGCGCGCTGGTCAGAGATCCGCGGATTCTGATACTGGATGATTCCCTTTCCGCGGTGGACACGCAAACCGAAGAGCGCATCCTGTCACGCCTGCGCGGAATCATGGCCGGCAGGACGACTATCCTGATTTCGCATCGCACCTCCACGGTGCAGGAAGCCGACCAGATTGTGGTGTTGCGCGACGGGCAGATTATCGAACGCGGCAGGCACGAGGACCTGGTGACGCGCGGCGGATACTACGCTGATCTTTATCACAAGCAATTGCTGGAAGAAGAACTCGAACGCGCATGAGCAACGCACACGAAGAAGAAGCCCTAGGAAAAGCATACGACTCGCGCTTGATGCGGCGTCTGATGGAATACATGCGCCCGTACAAATGGCGCGTGATTCTGGCACTGGCATTGACACTGGCAGTCACCCCGCTGGAGCTGGCGCCCCCCAAATTATTTCAGGTGGCCATCGACCGCTACCTGACGCCGGCGCTTTCGCAAACCATAAATTTAGCGGCGGCGCGCCGCGGGCTGGTACTGGTCAGCCTGATCTACCTGCTGGTTTTGTTTTTCGATTTTCTGGCGCAGTACGTGCAGATTCGTATCATGCAGCGTGTCGGCCAGCAGACCATGTACGACATGCGGCAGGAAATTTTTGGACATATCCAGCGGCTGTCCATGAGTTATTTCGACAAGAATCCCGTGGGCCGGCTGGTGACGCGCGTAACTACCGACGTGGACGCGCTGAATGATTTGTTCGCGGCCGGCGTAGTCACCATGATCAATGATTTTTTTCTGCTGATGGTTATGGCCGGCTACCTCTTGTATTTGAATTGGCAATTGGCTCTCGCGGCGCTGGCGGCTGTGCCGTTGATCCTGGCGGTGACGTTTATTTTTCGAAAATTTGTCCGGGAAGCTAACCGGCGCATCCGTACCGCCATTGCTCGCATCAACGCCTTCCTGCAGGAATACATTTCCGGAATGAGCATCGTGCAGGTGTTCAACCGCGAACGGCGCGCACGAGTGGAATTTATCAAGCGCAATCGCGATCATATGCAGGCTTACAAGGACGCCATCCTGGCGTTCGCGCTGTTTTATCCGACGGTGGAATTTCTCGGCGTGGCGGCCATTGCCCTGACGTTGTGGGTCGGTGGGCTGCGCATTTTTGCCAACGCCGGAAGCCTGAGACCGGCACTCACGCTGGGCGTACTGGTCGCCTTTATGCAGTACGCGCAGAGATTTTTCCGGCCGATTCAGGACTTAAGCGAGAAGTTTAATATTTTGCAATCGGCGATGGCAGCCTCGGAGCGCATTTTCAGGCTGCTGGACGAGCCGGTAACCATCACCAGCGATTCTAACGCCATTCCCTTGCGCGAGCCGCGCGGTGAAATCGAATTTCGCAATGTGTGGTTCTCTTACCGGTACGCCGGTGAGCCGCAAGAAGACGACTGGGTGCTGCGCGACGTCTCCTTCAAAGTGGAGCCGGGCCAGACCATGGCCATTGTGGGTCACACCGGTGCGGGAAAAAGTACGCTCATTTCCCTGCTGCTGCGCTTTTATGACATCCAGCGCGGACAGATTCTGCTTGACGGTATCGATATTCGCGCCATTCAGCTACAGGATCTGCGGCGGCAATTCGGCATCGTGCTGCAGGATCCGTTTTTGTTTTCGGGAACGATTGAATCCAACGTGCGGCTGGGCACTCCAGGAATCGATCGGCCCAGCGTTGAACACGCGGTAGACGAAGTAGGGCTCGGCGACTTCATTCGCGCGCTGCCGGGCGGCGTGGATACGCCAGTGAACGAGCGCGGCTCTACTTTGTCGGTGGGGCAACGGCAATTGATCAATTTTGCGCGCGCGCTGGCTCACAATCCCAGATTTCTAATTCTGGATGAAGCGACGTCCAGCGTGGACACCAAGACAGAACTGCTCATTCGCGAAGCGCTGGACCGCCTGCTTTCCGGCCGCACCGCGCTGGTGATTGCCCACCGCCTCAGCACCATTCAGCATGCCGATTGCATCCTGGTATTCCACAAGGGCCGTCTGCGTGAACAAGGCGCGCATCAGGAATTGCTGGCGCAACGCGGCATCTACTACCGCCTGTACCAATTGCAATACAAAGAGCAGGAGCTGCATTTGCCGCTGCCGTCGGTGGAACCTTCGCAACTGCCGGCGATTGATTGAGCTGCGCTCGTCTTGCCATTGCTAACTACAAATTGATTGCATTCATGGCGCCGGCAAGTACACCCTCTACCGAACCATCATGATCGCAACGCCAATTCTGTTATCGGCCGGCGAAGCTTCTGGAGATATGTATGCCGCGCGGCTGGCCACAGCGCTAAAAGAACGCGCGGACGTCGCGCTGTTCGGCATGGGTGGCCCGGAGATGCGCGCCGCCGGCGTCGAAATCATCGTGGATTACTCAGAAGTCGCCGTGGTGGGGATCACTGAGGTGCTGAAGCGGCTTCCTTCCTTGCGACGCGCCATGGGACGACTGGTTGAGGAAGCCCGGACGCGGCGGCCACCCCTAGCCATCCTGACCGATTTCCCCGGCTTTCACTTGCGCCTGGCGCGCAAGCTGACACCACTGGACATTCGCAACATTTATTACATCTGCCCGCAATTTTGGGCCTGGAGGCCATGGCGCGCGAACCTGGTGCGTCGCAGGTTTGCGCAAGCCCTGTGTATTTTTCCTTTCGAGGAAAAATTTTATCGCGACGCGGGCGTGGACGTCGAATTCATCGGGCACCCGCTCGTCGGCAATGTGCGGACCAGCAAGTCGCGCGAAGAATTTTGCGCCGAACATGGACTGAACGCCGAAAAGCCGATTGTTACTATCTTGCCGGGAAGCCGCCGTGGCGAAATTTCGCATCACGCCGGGATTCTGAGCGCGGCTTTTGCGCAGTTAAAAGCCGATATTCCCGATATGCAGGCGGTGATTGCGGTAGCCCCGGGCATCCGAAAAATGGATCTGGAAGCATTTTTTTCGGAAGACAAACAAGTCAAATTCGTGACCGACTCCACCTACAACGCCTTGGGTGCAGCCGACCTGGCCATCGTATCCAGCGGCACGGCCACCGTCGAGGCTGCGCTCCTCGGAACGCCGATGATAGTTATCTACCGCCTGTCGCCCATGACGGCGCGGCTGGCCAAGCCGCTGGTACGCACAAAGTTCTTCAGCATGGTGAATCTGATAGCCGGCCGGGCCGTGGTGCCGGAGCTGATTCAGGACGACTTCACCGCGGAGCGGGTGGTGACCGAAGCCAAGTCGCTGCTCTCGGCATCCAATGGAAGCAACGAGAAGCTGGCGGAAATGCGGCGGGGGCTGGCCGAGGTAACACGGCTGTTAGGTTCACCGGGAGCCGTGGAAAGGGCGGCCGACGCGATCGTACGCCAACTATGTTTGGCGCAAAGCAACGCGAAGTGAGGGGTTTGGTATCCTATAAGCATGTGCTATGCGCGGTGCGTCAAGGCGGCGCTCCGATTCCAACTGGCAAACTTGAAAGGGGTCCGATGGCCCTGGGTGAGAAAATTTTGAGGCCGATGGTGCGCTTGAGGCTGATGCCCTCGTTACTATTGGCGACACTGTTGACGGCACTGCTGGCGGCCGGGTCGTTGAAGGCACAACAGCCGCGCCCGGTGGCTTTCGTCGCGGAAAATTACGATGTGGCGGCCACGCTGGATACCATCCGGCAATCTATATCCGCTACGGCCAAAGTGGACTTCAAAGCCCTCGAGGTTTCCGGGAACGTCCGCGTGGAGTTGCATCCTAATCTTGAGGTCAAGGAAGTTAAGTCCGCCGAAGGAAAGCCCCTGGTTTTTGAGCGCGACCACCAGAATCCCTTGTTCCTGATCGTGACGGTGCCCACGCCGGTGGCTGCCGGCGGGCATCTGTTGCTGACGTTCACCTACTCCGGTCTGTTGGCGAATGAAGAGAATAGCCCGGTCCCGGGAGTACGCGCCGCAGTGATCAATCACGACAACGCGTATTTGCTGTTGCCCTCGCGCTGGTTTCCCCTGACGGATTATCCTTCGAACCGGTATACGGGAACTTTCCACTTGAATGTGCCGGATACGTTTGCAGTAGCCGGAACTGGAAAAGCGTTGGCTCCGAGTTCGGCCGCCAGCAAAAATCCTATTGATGGCCAGCGCATTGTGTACACCTTCGAATGCAAAAACGCGGCGCCCAACGGAACATTTGTCGCGGGAAATTTGCAGCTGAATCCGCAGCAGGCCGAGGGCGTAAGTGTGGCGGTATACGCGCCTCGCTCGGCTTCGGGAAATGCCGCCGACTTTGCCGCGTCGGTGGCGCGTTCAATGACCGCCTTCTCGGACATGTTCGGGCCGCTACCGGATCCATCCATGACCGTGGTGCAGATCCCTGATGGCGCGTTGCGCGATTTTGCCGGGCCTGGGCTTTTGTTGCTGAGCCAGCGGGCATGGGATCCCAAATCAAATGACCGCACCATCGCCAGACTGGTGGCCTCGCAATGGTGGGGCAACCAGGTTTTGCCGGCGTCACCTTCGGACGTGTGGATCAGCGATGGACTGGCGCGCTACTCCGAAGCTTTATACGCGGAGCAAAATGCGGGCAAAGAGGCGGGACTGAAAGCGGTCGATGAGTTTGCGGTGGGCGCGCTGATGTTCGAAGACGCTGCGCCTATCGCCCAGGCCGCGCGGCTGGCGCCTTATTCGGCGGACTATCGCTCCGTGGTGATGAACAAAGGCGCGATGATCTTCCACATGGTGCGAGCGCAGATGGGCGACGTCGCCTTTAAAAGTTTGTTGCGCGACTTCTACGCCAAGTACCAGGGCAAGAGCGCAACCATTGACAATTTTGCGACTCTCGCGCAACAACACGCGGAACAGTCGGCCAAAAAAGGTGAGGCTCCGCCGGATTTGCGCGGATTTTTCACGCAATGGTTAAACTCCACCGGCATACCGGAATTCACCGTTGAATACGTGGTGTACCGCACGCCGAAGGGCTTCCGAATTTCCGGAAAAATCAAGCAGCCGCTGGACACGTTTCGCATGCCGGTGGAGCTGCGCATAGACACGGAAGGCAATCCGGAGACGAAGACCGTGGATGTAATCGGTTCGGAGTCGGACTTCACCGAAGAAACATTTGGCCGTCCCAAACCCGGTGGAATTCGCGTAGATCCCAACAACCTGATTCTGAAAGCCAGCACTACACTGCGCGGCAGGGCCGCCGTGGCGCGCGGAGAAGAACTCGCGGAACAGGGACGCTACTACGATGCGGTGATTCAATATCAGCGTGCGCTGGCTATTCAGCCGAACCGCCCGTTGGCGAATTTCAGGATGGGCGAGGCCTTTTTCTATCAGAAAAATTACCAGGCGTCGGCCAATGCATTTCGCGAAGCGTTACAAACCGTCCCGGAGCCAGCGGAGAAGTGGACTGAAGTATGGAGTCACATCTACCTGGGGAAAATCTTTGATTTGCTGGTACAGCGGGAACGCGCGGTGAATGAGTACAGCAAGGCCAAACAAACCAACGACAACACCGGCGGCGCCCAGCAGGTGGCGGAAGGATTTTTGAAGAAGGCCTATACCGAAGGCGCTACGACGGCGGCGGCTCCGGGAGCCGGCGGGACCGCCTCTCCGAACCCACCGGCAGCGATTCCTCCTCCTTCGGAGGGAAACCGGCCGGTATTGAAGAAGCGGACTGATCCGTCTTAGTTTTTTCTATTTATCCTGCAGACTAGGCCGGAGAAGCTTTGGCGAGGTCTTTTTTCAGTTCGGTCTGCAAGCGCTTCCAGGCGCGTTCGAATACTCCGCACGCTTCTTCATCAAATAAAACAAAATAAATTTTCTCGATGGAAGTTTCGGTTTTCAGGTGCTGCACGGCCTCCTGCAGCATGATGGTGGCGCATTCCTTCATCGGGAATCTGGCGATGCCGGTGCCCAGCGCGGGAAAAGCGATGGTTTTCAAGTTGCGCTCCGCGGCGATGCGCAGCGCATGTGCGGTGGAACCCTTCAAATTTTGCGCCGTGGTGATGCCCCCGAGCTCCATGCTGGCGGCGTGAATCACAAACGGCGCTGCAAGTTTGCCGCCGCTGGTGATGGCCGCATAGCCCAGAGGGATACTGCCGATGGCATCGCATTCGCGCTGGATTTCCTCACCACCCTTGCGGCGAATGGCGCCGGCAACTCCCGCCCCGAGAATCAAATCATTGTTGGCGGCGTTCACGATGGCGTCGGTTTCCATGTCCGTGAGATCGCCCTTCTGAATTACGATTCTGTCTTTCAGTGAGCTCATCAGTATTCCGTTCCTGAATTTTATAGCTTAATCTCGGCGCGACGTGCCGGCCTTATTTTCGCGTTCGGAATAATCGTAAACTCCGCGGCCAGTCTTGCGACCCAGGCGGCCCTCTCGTACATACTGCTTGAGAAGCGGGTTGGGGCGATACTTTTCTCCGAGCGTCTGATGAAGGTATTCAAGAATGCTGAGACGTACATCGAGGCCGACCAGGTCCACCAGTTCGAACGGGCCCATCGGATGGTTGAGTCCGAGCTTTAAAGCCTTGTCAATGTCGCGCGCGGAGGCGATGCCGGCTTCCAGCATGGCGAAAGCCTCGTTGCCGATCAACGCGTTGACCCGCGTTGTGATGAAGCCGGGAGACTCCTTCACCAGAACAACTTCTTTGCCCATGCGCTGGCCGACCTCCGTGCAGACTTCCACCGTCTCGTCGGAAGTGAGCGGAGTCCTTACCATCTCGAGCAACTTCATTTTGGGCACAGGATTGAAAAAGTGCATGCCGATACAGCGTTCGCGCGCCACGGTCAACTCGCTCATGTCGCTGATGGAAAGCGACGAGGTGTTGCTGGCAAAAATAGCGCCAGGTTTTGCAAATTTGTCGAAAATGGTGAACAGCTCAATCTTCATTTCCATCTCTTCAGGAACGGCTTCGATGATCAGGTCGGCGTAACGAATGGCGTCTTGCACAGTAGTGGCGGTGTAAATGAGCGGAATAGCGCGATCGCGAGTGGCGGCATCCACTTTTCCGCGAGCCACGCCTTCCTCGAAGGCCTGAACAATCCAGCGGACCGCCTCTTCCAGGCGCGGCGCCGAGATGTCTTCGAGGATGGTGTTGTAGCCGCCAAAAGCCGCGGCATAGGCAATGCCTCTGCCCATGGTTCCGGCCCCGATGACCGCAATGGCTTTTACTTCTGGTTTCATGGCTGGTAGTTCGAACGGCTACTTAACAATTTCTTTGTAGGCCTGCTCGTCGTAGCCGATCACCAACCGGTGCCCGCGCATTACCAGCGGCCGGCGAATCAAGTTGGGATTTTCGGCCATCAAGGCGATGGCTTGCGCGCGGGTCGGCGGATGCTCCTTCATATTTTTTGCGCGATAGAGTTCATTGCGAGAGCTCAGGAAGCTGGTGTAATCACGGTCACCGATGATTTCTTCCAGTTCCGCTTTGCTGAGTTTTTGTTTATCGAGGCTGCGCGACTCAATCTCGGCGCCAAGCTTTTCGAGATAGGCTTTGGCCTTGCGGCAAGTAGTGCAGGTCGGTTTTTGCAGCAGCTTGATTTTTGCTTTAGGCATGAAGGCTCCGAAGTTGAAATACGTCGGTGTTAGCAATTTTAGCGCAGCAGAGCTTGAAGATGTCCCGTCAGTAGCGCGGCACCTGGGGATCGACCTCTGTGGACCAGCGCTCAATTCCGCCGGACAGGGATTTAGCTTTTTCTATCCCCTGAAACCGCAGCCACGCGGCGGCGTCCAGGCTGCGCATGCCGTGGTGGCAATAACAAATCACTTCATCAACGCCAAGAAGGCTGCCCACATTGGTCGCGAGAGAGCCTAGCGGAACCAGTTTAGCGCCTTCTATCCTGCAAAGCTCATATTCCCAGGGCTCGCGAACATCCACGAAGACAAGTTTTTCACCGCGGTCCATGCGGGCTTTCACGTCAGATGGAGATATTTGTAGCTCGTCCAAGGATGCGGTCATCCCTTCCCAAGAATTATGGTCTCAAATGAGCGGCGGTAATATCACGCAATCACTTAGCGTGAAATTTTGGGGGCCGTTTTTCGAGAAACGCGTTGATGCCTTCCCGGCAGTCCGGTGATCTGAAGCATTTCATCTGCTGGTCCACTTCCTCGTCCAACGCTTTTTCGAGCTCCAGCTTATGACTACCAAAAAGCGCGTTCTTCATGGCCCGAATGGAAACGGAGGGAGCGTCTGCAATTTTTCTGGCCAGCTCCAGTGTTCGCGACACGAGCTCTGCGGCAGGGACCAAGTGGTTCACGATGTTGAGGCGCAGGGCTTCTTTAGCATCGATCATGTCGCCGGTGTAAAACATTTCAGCCGCTTTGGCCGGGCCCACAATCTGCGGCAGAAAATAAGTGCCGCCATAATCCGGAAACAGGCCGACCTTCACAAAATTCTGCCCGAACGAAGCATTTTCCGACGCGATGCGAATGTCGGCTGCCAGGGCAATGTTCATTCCAGCGCCCGCAGCGGCACCATTGACCGCCGCAATCACCGGCTGAGCCATGCTGCGAATCTTCAGAACCGCGTGCATTCCGGCACGTAAGAGCGGCTCTAGCTCGGTGGTGTCGTTATTCTTGCGGCCCTCGCCAATCAGCCCGAGGTCACCGCCGGCGCAAAAAGCTCGCCCGGCCCCGGTGATGATGACGACATAAATGGATTTGTCGGTAGTTAGGCGGCCCAGACTCTCGTTCAGCGCCATGGCCAGATCTTTGTTGAGAGCGTTCATCTTCTCGGGACGGTTCAAGGTGAGCGTAGCGATGCCGTCCTGTTTGGCTTCAAGAATCAGAGAGTTGGAGTTGGATTGAACGGGTTGCGTGGCTTCGTTCATAGTGCGGTCCTAAACGGCCTTTGGCCCTGCGGCGTGCTCTGTTGCGGTGCGTGTCACGAGTTGCGCCAGCTTTCGAAAGTGACGAACGCGCTCGGGATTACCCTTCTCGTCCTGGGTATTCGTTTCCGGCAAGACGTACACGCGCGCCCCGTAGAGAAGCTCTTTTTGCAGCCCGTATTTGCATTTGCGCTGGGCAAATTGCTCGAACGCAAGTTTGCCGTTAAACGCAATTACATGCGGGGTGAATTCTCCGAGCCGTTGCGAGAGCACGATTCGCCCTTCGGCAAAATCTTCGCGCGTTAGCTCGGCGGTAGTTTTCGTGGGACGCTTCACCAGATCGGTGAGGCCGATTCCAAATTCGATGACGCGTTTATCGTCGTGATAATCGAAGGGCTCAGGCACCACGCCACTCTTGTAAAGAACGGGCCAGAATTGATTCACGCGCCCCGCGTAATAATGACCGACGCGCACCGACGACTCGCTGGGATTGCAACCCACGATCACCAGCTTCATACCTTTTCTCAGATAGTCGGGGAGTGTTCGCATGTGTCGAGCGTTGTGCGTCTAGCCTGCGCGTGACCTGCAATCCAGTTTACTTCAGCAGCAGCGTTGGGGCGCGTAATTTCCTTCCAGCGCGGTTCCCAGTGTGTTCCTAGCTGTTTCGCGCTGTCAATGCGAGCGCGGCAACTTTCGCGGCCGTCTGCGCTTATCGGCAACTCAGGTGGATTCTGTAGCAGCCCACAGCGGCAGCTTGCGGCCGAGGCCCTTTTCACGCGCCAAAGCCAAGACCTTGACGGCTACAGCCAGATCCCAAGAGGCAATCCCGTTCGACTTGAAGAGTGTGACCTGCGCATCGTCTGATCTTCCGGGCTCTTTGCCTGCCGCCACGTCTGCAAGGCGCGTCACTTGTGACCAACGAGCCGCGTCGCCGCTAAAAGCCATGATCAAATCGCCGGCTTCCTGCTGCGATTGCTCGAGGGAGTCGGTGACAATAACGCTTGCACGGCTTACTGCCTCGCCGTCGAGCTCTCGTTTGTTGGCGTGATTCACACCGATCGCGTTGATGTGCATACCTGCTGCGATATCCGCGCCGATCACCACCGGCTGCGAAGCGGTCGTCGCGGTGCAGACAATGTCGGCGCCCTTCAGGGCTTCGGCCGCCGAGCCTGCGGCGTAAACAGGAATGCCCAGACGCTGCGCCATGTCACTGCAGAATTTTTCGCGGCGCGCCACGTCCCGCCCGTAAGCGCGGGCGGACTCCAGTTTTCGAACGCCGGCAATCGCCTGGAGCTGGGTACGCGCCTGGCCGCCAGTGCCGATGATCGCGGCAATGCGCGCGTCGGCACGAGAAAGAAATTTAGTGGCCACGCCGGACGCCGCACCGGTGCGCAACTGCCCCATGTAATCGGCTTCGATCTGCGCCAACAAATCCCCTGAGGCAATTTCATACAGCAGCACCAGAAAGCGAATTTTGCCCGAAACATAGGTGTACTGTTTTTCCGCTACGTAGCCGCCTGAGTAATCCGCCGCGGCCATGTAGTGAAAAAAACCGTGCGGCAATTCAAAACGCCGGCGCGGCTGGACTACCACTTCACCGTGACCCTGTTTCCGCAAACTGTCTTCCACCGCCTCCAGGGCCATGGGCATGGTGAGCACGGAGCGGACTTCGCTTTCATTGATGTGCAGGGTCATGGTCGTCTTCAGCGCTTCTTATTGCTTTTGTTCTTTGTTGAAAGCTTGGCCTTCGCTTTCACGGAGGGTGTCTTTTTCCTGTCGCTGCCCGCCGCGCCCCCTTCACGAATGCGGCGCACTACCGTTTGCATCAAGCGATAGACGCGTTCTTCATTATCACCTTTGGTTCGGAATCGAAATTCCGGCTCGGACTTGGGACTTGTTCCCAAGCGTATGGGCAACTGACCGCACAAATTATTTTCGATGAAGGCCGTTTCGTAACGCATTTTTTTAATGTTCCAGGTATACACCCGAACATTGGTGAAATCGCAGGGCTGCCAGTCCGGCCCGCGCGTGCCGGCAACAAGATACTGCGGCTTGGAGCCGGAAGCCTCTGAACTTTTGTTCAGCTCGAACCAGGCCACCGCGCGTACGTTGGCCGAGGATGTTCCTTCCTTCACGGCGTCTGGGAGATCCAGCTCCACGAAACGTCCGATAATCCAGCCGGCAATGGGAATGGTCTGGTCGCCCGGTCGAGTCGTGTTCGCAGCATCGGGAAGCCGGGGATTTGATTCTCCCGGGGGCCGCGTGGCCAATCCGCGGATAAATAACCATTCTTCCTTCTTTGCTTCCGCAGGCTCGCCCGACGGTTCCTTCTCATCCGACACCGCGGAGGCTGGAGCGACATCCGCGACCGCGCGTCCTACAACCTCCACCGGGATGCCGCGGCCGAATTGATAAAGACGCGCCTGAGCGCGGCCCGGCTGCACCCGCAAATTGGTGGACACCTTTGTGCGCCCGCGCGCCTGCACCGGCAGGGACTGCGCTTCGGCCAACAGCGTGGCGCTGCGTTGCCATAACGCCGGCTCCATCAGCATCCGCGCATCGATCCAGCCAACGGCGCCAGTGGAGCTTTTAATTTTGATGCTGTCGTTGTGGCGGGAAATTATTTCCACGCGGTCGCCGAAGTGGAGAGTGTCGAGCGGCTCCCGAACCTGGGCGACGCCGCTCCAGAGGGTAACACTACGCTCCCCGATATAACCTTCACCGAGGTTTTCGTGCTTGGGACGAAAAAACCAGGCGAGCAAGGCCACCACGCATAAAAGTGGTACAGCGACAAGCAGCTTGCGCTTCACGGGCGAGCCATAGAATCGTTCTGGAGGCGTTTCATCGAGGAGCAGCGCAGAATGACCGGCGTCAAGCGCTGAACTTTGTTTTTGTTTTGTGCAATTGCGACCGGTCTACCGCTCATTATCCGTCATTTTCTCTGCAGAGATTGTACCTGAATATGTCACAGCCACGACTTTCGATCAGGCGGAGTTTTTCTTTCTGTTAGAATGCCGAACTAATCTCGAAAGGAGATCGCTGCGGGGAAATCTTATGTCGCGTTTGAATGCATTGCAGCCTTTGGGCTTACTTATCCTACGCTTGGCGCTGGGCATTATTTTCATGTCGCACGGCTATCCAAAAATTGCGCATCCTGGCGCGATGCACGGGATGTTTACGCTGCACGGCTTGCCCGGATACTTCGCGGAGATAGCCGGAATTTTGGAATTGTTCGGCGGCGGGTTGATGATTTTAGGGCTGTTTACCCGGGTGGCGGCGTTGCTGCTCACGGTGGAAATGGCGGTGGCCATCTGGAAAGTGCACAGCGCCGGCGGGGTAATGGCCGTTCATAATTATGAATTTCCACTGGCACTGCTGGCGGGCTGCTTTGCACTCGCGACGGTAGGTGCGGGCCGAGCTTCGATGGATCATGCGCTTTATGAAAGTGGCGGGCGAGCGCGCGGGCCGAAATCAAAACCGAAATAATTCGGGTATGGTCCTTCACACAAAATGCCCACACGCAGATCCGCCGTGTGCGGCATTTGGAAAACTGTGGCGGGACGTTTTTAGTACGAGACGGTTACGACGGCACGGTCACCGATGTGGCCGCAAGGCGCGGCGCCGCCACCGGAAGCGCGATCCATAAGATGAAGTAAACCAAAACGCCGGTCCCGGCGAAGAAAATCAGAACCAGCCACAAAATGCGCACCAGCGTGGGATCCAGGTCGAAATATTCTGCCAAGCCCCCGCAAACACCGGCGATTTTCTTGTCCGTGCTGGAGCGCGCAAGGCGCTTCACAACGTGCATCGTCGGAGCGTAGCCGGGAGCTGCCGCGCCACTCAGATTAGCGCCACAGTTGTAGCAAAAATTCGAATGGTCGGCGATTTCTTTCTGACAATTTGGGCAAGTCATAGAGCACCTCCACAGGTCAGGCTCTCAAAGTATATTACGGGAATCAGGCTATAAAAGTTTCATGACCAGCTCACCCCAAGCCTGAGCCTAGTATTCGAGTATTTGCTTGACGGCACTGATGATGTGCGAAGTTTGCGGCAGAATCGTGTCTTCGAGTGCCGGGTGGTAACCGCAGAAGGTGTCGGTGGCGGCCACGCGCTTCACCGGCGCGTCGAGTTCTTCAAAGAGTTCATCGGCAATGCGCGCGGCGATTTCCGCACCGTAACCCCAGCTGAGCATGTCTTCATACGCAACGATGACGCGGTGATTTTTCCGCACGGTCGCCGCGATGGCTTCCCAGTCATACGGGGACAGCGAGCGCAGATCAATAATTTCGACAGAGGTGCCTTCGCGGCCCAGTTGCGCGGCGGCAACTTCGGCGCGGTGAACCAACGCGCCATAAGTAATGATACTGACGTCGGTGCCTTCAGTGACGATGCGGGCTTTGCCGAAAGGAACGGTGTAGTCGGGACCAGGATATTCTGAGCGATTATACGGCTGGCGATACAGATGCTTGTGCTCCAGGAACATCACCGGATCGTCGCAACGAATAGCTGTACGCAAAAGTCCGGCCACGTCGAGCGCTGTGGAAGGCATCACCACGCGCAAGCCCGGGCAATGCGTGAAAATCGATTCGCCGCTCTGGCTGTGGTAAACCGCACCGCCAGTAAGATAGCCACCTATCGCTACGCGAATTACGGCCGGGCATTTGAATGTGCCATTCGAACGCCAGCGCATCACGCACAGCTCATCGCGAATCTGCATCATGGCCGGCCAGATGTAGTCGAAAAACTGAATCTCCGCGACGGGCTTCAGCCCGCGGGTGGCCATGCCGATTGCCCGGCCCACAATGCTGGCCTCCGCGAGTGGCGAATTAAAAACGCGGTCGGGGCCAAACTTACGCTGCAAGCCCGCGGTCGCTTTAAAAACCCCGCCCTTCCCTTTTACCTGCTTCAAATTTTCTTCGCGGCTGGCGTCGGCGACGTCTTCGCCGAAAACAGTGATGCGCTCGTCGCGCAACATTTCGTCCGAAAGCGTAGCGGCGACCATTTCGACCATGGTCTTGGGGGCGCCATGAAATTGCGGATGCGATTCGAACGCTGAAGAGGTGGGATCTACATCCGGGGAATAAACATGAGTATGGATAGAATCGACGGAAGGAGCGGCCGCGGCCAGCGCCTGGTCGGCGGCATCGCGCACTTCGTTATCGACTTCGGATTCCAGATCTTCAATTTGTTTCTGGTCGAGCAGGCCCTCGCGAACCAGTAAAAGAGAAAATTTTGAAATTGGGTCCCGGTGCGCTTCCCTTTCGCGTTCCTCTGAAGATTTGTAGAGCTTCTCGTCGTCGGAAAGCGAATGTGAGTAAGGCCGGGTCACCTGCGCGTGAACGAGCGCCGGGCCGCGACGGTCGCGACAATACTGAATGGCATCGCGACACGCGGCGTAACTTTCCAGAGGATCAGTGCCGTCACATTCGGCCACCTGCAGGCCCGGGAAACTACGCACTAATTTAGAGATGCTGCCCCCGGCGGTTTGCACTTCTACCGGCACAGAGATCGCGTAGCCGTTGTCTTCGATGAGATAAAACATCGGAAGTTTCTTGGTGCAGGCCGTGTTCAGCGATTCCCAGAATTCACCTTCACTGGTGGCGCCGTCGCCGGAGGAAACGTAGACGATTTCGTTATCTTCATAACTGACGTACTCGCCGAGCGGCGCCTTTTTGGCCTTGGCGAGAGCTTTGGCGCGGTGTTGGTAGTACATGGTGGCTTCCGCCGCGCCCACGGCCTGCACAAACTGCGTTCCAGTGCAGGAGGAACGGTTGACGATATTCCAGTCGGGATGTCCCCAGTGTGAAGGCATCTGCCGGCCCCCGGAACTCGGATCGTCCTTTGCTCCGACGGCTTGCAGCAAAGTTTCCAGCGGAGTTACCCCCAGCATCAGGCACAGCGCGCGATCGCGGTAATAGGGATAAATCCAGTCCACGCCGGGACGAAGCAGCAAACCGGCTGCGGCGGTGACAGCTTCGTGTCCTGCGCTGGAAATCTGGAAATAAATCTTATTCTGGCGCTTGAGCTGGATTTCGCGATCGTCAAGTTTTCGCGACAGATACATGGTGCGGTACATGCGTACGAGCGCGTCGCGATCGAGGCCATGCATTTTCTGAGCGTCGGGCTTGGCAACTTTGACGCGGGTCTGTAATGCCATTCGTGCGGCCCTCGCAAGGAGATGGAAGCTGGCTGCTGCTGCGGAAAGCCTATTATATCGGAAAAATCAGGGGCCTATCTGCTTTGAAGTGCTGGCTAATAGCCGAATGACCACACCAAATTGGCGCGATCCGCGGCGGCCGTATCAGCCAAGATCCGCGAACTGTTTGACCGCCTCATCAAACCCGGGCTGACCTTTATGAATCACTTTAGGCGACGCACTTTTAAAGGGCTCTTCCACGGGAATTCGGTCCAGCCATTGCTGCTGGGAAAGTTTTTCGTGCGCTGAAAAATACAGTCGTACCAACAGGCTGACGCTGCCATTTTCGGCCTCCGATTTCTTGTTTGGCTTCGCTTCCTCCGCGCCTTCCGCTTCGTCCGTCGCCTCCGCTTCGTCATCCAGCTCCTGCGGGCGGTCCAGCTTATATTGCAGTTTTTTATCGAGGCGGAAGGCCTGCTTCCAGACGTCGAGTTTGTGGCGGGCTTCCTGCGCTTTGGTTTCATTCGCGCCGAAATCAAAGTGCATATAGATATGGGCCATAGGAACCAAAGTTTGCGATGCGCGCGGCAGCAAGTCAAGGCACGGTGATTACCCGAAGGCAGCCGAACGCCCTGGCGATTTTTGAGTTATTATCGTCTTACCGGCAATGATCGCGACTTCACAAAAACGGCTGCGCGTGATTTCAGCATGGTGCTGCCTGCTGGCGACGCTGCTACTGTTTGCTCCCTACGCGGAAGCATCCTGGAGCGCGCATGCGGCGGCATGCTGCACCGGCGACCACTGCCCGATTCCCGAACACCATCATTCGAATAATCGTGCGCCCGTTCCGACGCATGCCCGGGATTGCGAACATCAAGCCGGCGATGCGATGTTGGACTGCAGCATGAATTGCTGTGAGAAAACGGAACGAATGTTACTGGCGGAAAGGACGTTCGTCCTTCCGTCAAATACGTTGGTAACCGCCAGCGATACTCTGTCGGCAGCCGCACCAGCTGTACAAGTAAACAGGTTTGTACGCTCCATCGAAGTGCTTTCCCCACCTCCGCGGTCGTAATCCAACTGGAACGTAGTTTCCCGATTAAAAGAGCTAAGAGCAATTGATCGCGGTCTTCGACGACCGCGCTGGCTGTAATTGTCGTGCTTTGATGCGCCTGGGGAGGATTCCTTGCGAAGGCATATTTTATGCTTGGTTATTGCACTACTGTGTGGAGCTAGCGTTAACGCAACGGTATTCGGTACGGTGCGCGGGATCGTGCATGATCCGCAGCATCATCCGATTGCGGACATCAAAATCGTTCTGGTTGCGCGGGATTCGGACTACACCGTTTCGGTGACGACCGATGTTGAAGGCCAATTTCACTTCGATGCTGTACCTTTGGGCGAATATACGGTTACCGTCGCAGATCCCGCTTTCGCGCCGGAAAAACAGAGCGTCAAGGTGCTGTCGGGCAGCGCGCCCATTCTGCATTTCGAATTGCACGTGGCGGCTCAGAACGAGTCAGTCACTGTCACGGCCAATTCCGCTTCGGAAACGACTGAGTCGGCCACACCGACAAATCTAATCAGCCGCCAGGAAATTAAAGAAACGCCGGGTGCGAGCCGTTCCAACAGCGTGGCCATGATTACCAATTACGTGCCGGGCTCCTACGTGACGCATGATCAACTGCACGTGCGGGGAGGACACCAGATCAGCTGGCTGATTGACGGCGTGCCCATACCGAATACCAATATCGCCAGCAATCTGGGCCCGCAAATCGATCCCAAGGACATTGACACTATCGAAGCCCAGCGGGGCAGCTATTCGGCCGACTTCGGCGACCGCACCTATGGCGTGTTCAACGTAGCTCCGCGCACCGGATTCGAATGGAACAACGACGCCGAGCTGGTAGCCAGTTTCGGCAATTTTTATCAGACGGACGATCAGGTCAATTTTGGCGGTCACACCAATCGATTTGCATATTACGCCAGCGTCAATGGCAACCGCACCGATTTGGGGCTGGAAACGCCAACATCGGCGGTCATTCACGATCGCGCCAACGGCTACGGTGGATTTACGTCATTGATGTTCAATCTCGATTCACAGGACCAACTGCGATTTGTCAGTTCCTTGCGGCGTGACCACTATCAAATCCCAAACGCGCCGGATGATCCGTTGAGTAATGGTTTGCGGGATGCCAACGACGAAGCGGACGCCTTTTTAGCGTTCTCCTGGGTGCGCACGTTTAATCCAGGCCTGGTTTTGACCGTTTCGCCGTTTTACCACTTCAACAGCGCAAATTATGAAAGCTCCGCCAGCGATTTTCCGAACGCGACGACCGATCGCAGAGGTTCCCGCTATGAAGGCGGCCAAGCCACGCTTTCCTATATCAAGGGACGCAATAACGGCCGCGCCGGATTCTATGGCTTCGCGCAACAGAACGACGAACTCTTCGGAGTGAGATTCAATGATCCGGGCGACCCATCGTTTGGCCAGGACTTCCGCCATCCGGAAAACCTCAGCGGTTCGCTGGCATCGCTGTTCGCGGAAGACGAATTCCGTCTAACTTCGTGGCTCACGCTGGATGCGGGCGTTCGCCAGACACATTTCTCAGGCAGCATCGTTGAAAACGCCACCAGTCCGCGATTCGGCGCCGCCTTGCGCGTGCCAAAACTTAACTGGGTGTTTCGCGGCTTTTATGGCCACTTTTATCAGGCTCCGCCGTTACTCACCGCTTCTGGCCCGCTGCTGCAATTTGTGGACTCGCAGAATCTGGGATTTATTCCGCTGCATGGAGAGCGCGATGAAGAATCGCAATTCGGCGTCGCGATTCCTTACAGAGGCTGGATTCTGGATGCCGATACTTTCCGCACGCGGGCGCGAAATTACTTCGATCACAGCAATGTCGGCAATTCCGATATTTTCTTTCCGCTGACGATTGACGGAGCGCTCATTCGCGGATGGGAACTGACCCTGCGTTCGCCGCGAATCGCCAATCGTGGCGAGATTTACGTGACGTACTCGAACCAGATCGCCCAGGGCCGCGGCGCGATCAGCGGTGGATTGACCGATTTTGAGCCACCGGAAGATGATGGATATTTCTTTCTCGATCACGACCAGCGAAATACCTTGCATGTCGGCGGAAATCTGTCATTACCGTGGCACAGTTACGCCTCCGCAGACGTGTACTACGGCTCCGGCTTCGTAAATGGCGATGACGAAACCGCCCATCTTCCCGGACATACCACCTTCGATGTCACCATCGGCAAAAATTTTGGGGAGCGATTGTCCGTGGGCCTGAGCGGTCTGAACGTCGCCAATCGCAGATTCCTGATCGACAATAGCCTCACATTCGGTGGCACCCACTTTATGAATCCGCGCGAGATTTTCGTGCAGGTGCGCTACCGCTTTCATTACTGAGCGGCGCATCCGGCCGAAAAACGCCGTCTGCCATTGGTGGAAATGGTAGACTAAGGAAAATTTACGGCGATGGAGTTCGCCATAACCGCTGCGCATAATTTTGCGAAGCTGATCACTCCTGGCTGCCAGGCGGCGCCAGGAGTTTTTTTGTTCACGCTAGTTTTTCGTTGAGGCAGAAGCAGCGGCAAACAGGAGCCAAATGAGAATCATGTTGATCGCGTTATTCGGGGCCATCGGCACACTTGCGCGTTACGGCTTGCAAGTGGCGGTGCAAGCACGCACCGGCGGAATATTTCCATACGGCACACTGCTGGTGAACCTGACGGGCTGCTTCTTCCTCGGCTTGATCGGCCAGTTTACGCTAAACCGCATGGTGATTTCGCCGGACTGGCGCTTGGGCATTGCTGTGGGGTTTTTCGGCGGATACACCACGTTTTCAAGTTTTGGCTGGGAAACAGCCAAAATGATCGAAACGGGCGAGTGGGCTCGGGCCTCGGCATATGTGGGTGCCAGCGTCGTAGCAGGATTGTTTTTGTCCGTAGCCGGCATGCGTCTAGCCGACGGGCTGCTGAATTAAATTTCGGAACCATCTATCCTCAGCCAAAACGAGCCCGTTGCACCCAGAGAGAGCAGCTCGGCTCGGCTTCCCAAGGCCCTTAGCATTTCGCGCAGCGCATCCGTTTTGGTATTGCGCCTCCTTACACACCGTGCTAGTTTTGGCGAACAAAAGGCGAATCACTCGGAGGCCTGACTATGCCCGAATCCCTGGCTGTTCGCGCTGCAATGGAGCGCTCGGAGCGTTCCTCCATCACGCGCGTACAGGATGTCCTCGACGGCTTTGCCCTGCGCGACCGTGACGGCGAAATGTTGACGGCCGTGCGGCATTTCCCTGCCCGGCCGGCAAAGTGGGCGGACTTCCCGGCTTGGGTGCACGCCGACTTGCAGGCGGCATACAAAACCAAAGGCATCGAGCGCCCCTACAGTCACCAGGCGGCCGCCGCGGATGCAGCGCACGGCGGCAAAAATATTGTGGTAGTTACGCCTACGGCTTCCGGAAAAACGTTGTGCTACAACCTGCCGGTAGTAAACGCGATTCTGGAAAATCCTGATACGCGCGCCATCTATCTTTTCCCAACCAAAGCGCTGGCCCAGGACCAACTGGCGGAAATCCACGATCTGAACCAAAAGCTGGACAACAGATTTGGCGTGTTTACCTACGACGGTGATACCCCCAGCGATGCGCGCAAGGCCATACGCGAAAAAGGCCACATCGTACTGACCAATCCCGACATGCTGCACACTGGAATCCTGCCTCATCACACGCGCTGGACGCGTCTTTTCGAAAATCTGAAATATATTGTGCTGGACGAGCTGCACACCTATCGCGGCGTGTTCGGCAGTCACCTGTGCAATGTTTTGCGGCGCTTGCGCCGCATCGCCAATTTCTATGGTTGCGATCCGCAATTTATCTGCTGTTCAGCCACAATCGCAAACCCTGGTGAACTTGCCGGCAAGTTACTGGAAAAAGATGTGCAAGTCTTGAATGACAACGGCGCGCCCGCCGCCGAAAAAACGTTTGTTTTCTACAATCCACCAGTTGTGAATCGCGCGCTCGGGGTTCGCCGCAGCTATATCAACGAAGCGTGCCGCGTAAGCCAGGAATTCATAAAACGCGATCTGCAGACTATGGTGTTCGCTAATTCGCGCTTACATACCGAACTGATGCTCACCTATTTGCAGCAGGCCAATCCTCAACCGCCGGGCCGCGCCACAAATATTCGTGGATATCGCGGCGGGTACTTGCCCAACGAGCGCCGTGATATTGAGCGCGGATTGCGAGACGGCCAGATTCGCGGGGTAGTTTCCACCAGCGCCCTGGAGCTGGGAATTGATGTGGGCTCACTGGACACGGTGGTCATGGCCGGGTATCCCGGAACGATTGCAGCCACCTGGCAGCGCGCCGGACGCGCGGGACGCCGCAGCGGCAGTTCCTGCGCGGTCCTGGTGGCTTCCTCGTCGCCGCTCGATCAATTCATCGTGCGCAATCCCGATTACTTTTTTGGAAATACCCCGGAGCACGCTTTTATCCAGCCGGATAATCTGGAAATTCTCATTAATCATTTAAAGTGCGCGGCGTTCGAACTACCCATCGGCCCGGAAGATCGCTTTGGCGCCGTGGACGTGCAGGAAATTTGCGCGCGACTCGCTGAAGCCGGCTACCTGCACCGCGCCGGGGAAAATTATCACTGGACCCAGGAAGCTTATCCCGCTGACACGGTCAGCTTACGCTCCGTCACCAGCGACAATTTCATCATCATTGATATCACCGGCGCACCCGCAGTTATCGGCGAAGTGGATTTCACCAGCGCCCTGACCACGGTGCACGAAAAGGCGATTTACATTCACGGCGGCCAGCAATATCACGTGGAGCATCTGGATTTCAAAGAGCGCAAAGCCTATGTGAAGCGCGTGGACGTTGACTATTACACCGACGCGATTCGCTACACCCAGGTGCGCATCCTGGAGTGCGCTGAAGAATCCCGCGTGAATGCCTCGCAGCCGGAAATTGCGGCGATGCGCTCTTATGGCGATGTGCTGGTGCGCTCGCAGGTTATTGGCTTCAAAAAGCTGAAGTTTTTCACCAACGAAAATATCGGCGCGGGCAATCTGGAATTGCCTGAGAACGAGATGCACACCACGTCTTACTGGATCACTCTCGAAAGAGCGCTGCTCGAGTCTCTGCCGTTTTCCATCAGCGAGCGCCAGAGCGGCATGTTCGGCTTGCTGCACGCGCTGGCATCGGTAGCCACTCTCCTGCTCATGTGCGACCGGCGCGACCTTGGCACCGCAATTGGCGAGAAGCCTCCCTACCCGAACACTGATGACAGCATGACGGAATCGGTGCAGTTGCGTGATCGCGTGGCGGCGAACGCCAAAGAATTTTTTGAGCCAAATTTATATTTGTATGACGCGTATCCGGGAGGAATCGGTTTTTCCGAGCCTCTTTATCGCGCGCATGACATTTTAATGAGCCGCACTCGTGAACTGATCGCCGCCTGCGAGTGCAGCCAGGGTTGCCCGTCTTGCGTGGGCCCCGCTGGCGACCTTGCTCCAAGGACGAAAGACGCCGCGTTAGCCATCCTCGACCGGCTGCGCGATTCGAATGGCTGGCCGCAATAGATGGCGACGGCGGAACAAAAGTTTTCACGGCTCGCCGCGCTGAAGCCGGCGCGTGGCCAGGTGGTGCGCCCACCTACGCTGCGCGAGCCATGCGAAGAAGACACCCTGGCGCGATTGCTGGGAGCGGGAGTTTCAACCAATCATTTTGGAGAGCACCTGGCGGTTCGCAACTGGTACTCCACCCCGGAATGCGCAATTCCCGAAGCGGCATGTTTGAAGCTGCTTTCGCAGCATCGTGATGAAGCCATCTCGCGCCGCACGCGCGCAGCGCTCGAAAATCCTGAGAAATGGTTATTCCTCGACACAGAAACCACCGGACTCGCCGGAGGCACCGGCACCTACGCTTTTCTGATCGGACTGGCCTGGTGGGACGCCGGAGGCCTGCAGGTCGAGCAACTCTTCATGCGTGATTTTGCCGAAGAACACTCTGTGCTATGCGAGCTTGCGGCACGGTTGAGCGCTCGACCCGTCCTGGTTACTTTTAACGGCAAGACATTCGATTGGCCGCTGCTGGAAAACCGCTTCCGCATGACGCGCTGCATCGCTGTCCCAAAACTCGCTGCGCATCTGGATTTACTGCACCCAGCCCGGGCACTCTGGAAATTCCGGCTGGGCACCGTGCGCCTGGTTGATTTGGAACGCGAGGTGCTGAATCCTGGGCTGCTCGGCTGGCACCGCGAAGATGACGTCTCCTCGAAGTTCATTCCACAATTTTATTTCGATTATTTGCGAGGCGGCCCACCGGAACCACTCACCGGGGTTGCGCGACACAACCAGATGGATCTACGCGGGCTGGCGGCGCTTTTCGGAAAGATAAATTCCGTGCTGTCTCAGGAGAATTGCCCGGACGACGAGATTCACGGGCTGGATTTGTTTGGCCTGTCCAAATTTCTGCATCGCAAGGGAGATAAAGGCCGAGCTGAAATTGCCTGCGCTCAGGCGGTCGATTTCGGCCTGCCCGAGCAATTTCACGGGCGTGCACAATGCGACCTGGCGCGCATGGCCAAGCGCAAGGGTGATCATGCCATGGCGGCAGAACTCTGGCACGAAATTGCCGTGGATTCACACGACGGCCTACACGCCTGCGAGCAACTCGCTATTTATTATGAACGGCAGGTGAAGGACTATCAGAAAGCGATGGAATATGCGCTGCGGGTGTGCGCGCTGCTGAAAAAGCAAACTAGCCGCGCCGGACTATTTTCGCCGGGCCCGTTCGCCCGGCGAGAAGACGCCGCGCGGAAACGAATCAAGCGCCTGGAACTACGGCTTGCGAAAAGCGCCGCGACGCTTCTAACCTCAGTCGCGGCTTCCGGCGGGGACTAGATTATTTTCAGAAATGTGCGTCGTGGTGGTCCTGGATGGCGTGTCCACGTCGAGCGGCGGCGGTGGCGCGGCGGTCCACCCGATGGCCTTGTTTACATCGTCGAACAGCGCCCGGTTGGCGCCCTCCACACTAAGGCATTCCGCATTCACGCAGCGCAAATAGACGCTCCCATCCGGCGAGTCAAATGAAAAGAAGTTCGGCCGGCGAAAAAGATTGGTGCGCTGCTCATACTTTTTCTCGAGGGCTTCAGAATACTGGCCGAAATAGCGAGCCGCCTGCATTTCACTGGCAAGTCTCAAACGGCTGACCAGCACGAGCCGCTTGGTGCGCTTGTTTTCGAACGCGGCGTAGCGGTCCCCATCCCATGCCGCCGCCAGGCTCGTGGCGCGGTCTTCATCGAGAAATTGCTTTATCACTTCTTTCCAGCCGAATTCGCCCATCACATTTTCTTCGAGCTTGGTCCATTCAGACCCTAACAGGCGGCTTACGTCCGGCAGAGTGACCGTCGACGGCAATTTAGCAGCGTGGTACAGCGCCGGATGCATCACCTGTTGCGTGGAAACCGGAGGCTTATTGAATACTCCGGGAAGCGCAGGCCATCCCCCGCTTTTCAACAGGTCCGCGGAAAAGGTGAGTCCCGCGAAATACGGGAAGACCAGCGCGTCCTTCAAAAAGGGCGGCGCTTTTTTGAGCGACGGCGTGCTGCCCATATCGCCGACCAGCATGGACGGATCGATGTCCGGGACGTCCTTAAGAGACCGCCCGGTTTCAGCGAGCAAATAATCGATCATCGCCGCCATGGCACTGCCCTCAAGCACCGCTTCGCGAGCAAGTTCGCTGTCGTCGTTGGGACGCGCGGCCTTTATCCAGGCCTCGATGTGAAAGTGCTGGTCTTCCAGCGCGTGAGTAAGCTCATGGGCCATCACCATGCGTTGATCCACCGCAGGAATCCAGTCGGCGATGTAAAACTCGTGAGATTTGGGATCGTACAAGCCGGCAATCTGCTCGGTAAGCAGGTCAACCATGAAGGCATCGAAATCAAAACCTTTGGGAAGTAAACCGAACGCTTCTGCACTACGCGCCGATGCGTAGCGCTCCGCTGGATTTTTGTCCTCGTCCATCTGGCGGATTACATAGGCGCGAATTTCTTCTCGCGAGCGCAGCGTTTTCTTTAGGGGCGTGCGCAATTTCAGCCCGGTAATCTCGCTCATCTGGGTAAGAACTTCGTCGGCCGCCGCTACGAAGTCGGCATTCGCGTCGGCTTTCGAAGTGCCCGAGGGTGCTGTGGCAGGAGCTTCCTGGGCCGGCGAAGACCTGCACATCAAGAAAGGTGCCAGTAACAATACCTGGCACGTCCGCGAGAGATAAATGCGCATGATTCTTGAGAATACCAGAATTCTAAGATTGCGCCTTGAGACTGGCCCTCTGGCGAATGCAAAATAGCCGTGTTCCGATTCCTTAACAAACTGGTAATTATGGTGTAACCTGCGCTGTCCGAAATTACCGGCGCGTCGAAAGGAAAAATGCTACCGGGTTTACGTTTGCGCCGAGTGCGCGAGCACCTCGGATTAACCTATCGAGATGTCGAACGTTGCAGCTATGAAATCGCCGCCAAGCGTGGACGGCCTGAATTCATTCTGCACATCAGCCGCCTCGCGGACCTGGAGAATCGAAATGTCGTGCCTGGGCTGCACAAACTGTATACCCTCGCGGTGATCTACCACTTAAATCCCCTCGAAGTATTCCGCTGGTACGAAGTCCCGGTAGACGAATTCTTCACTGATGGCGCCATGTTTCCAGCTCCCCACACTCACCTCGCGGCAACGCCCCGCATCGTTGCGGGTACCGCTACGCTTCGATCCGGCTTTCGACCCCAAGCGCACCGCTTACCTCTCACGGATGGTGGAGCAGTGGGGTAACTTCGAAGGTACCCTGCTGATGAGCGGCAACGAGAAGCATCGCTATGGCTACATCGGTTCCACGGATCGCCGCATGGACCCGCTTTTGCGGCCCGGAAGCATCGTTATGGTGGATGTCTCCGTGCGGCGCATTGAAGAACTTGACTGGTCAACGGAGTATGACCGCCCGATGTATTTTGTGGAAGTGCGCGAAGGTTATCGCTGCGGCTGGTTCAACAAGGATGGCTCGCGGCTGATGATGCAGCCGCATCCGCTGTCGCGCTGCCTCCCGGAATGGTGGCAAACTCCCGACGATGCCGAAATTGTGGGCCGGGTAATCGGTGTGGTTACGAGGCTGACTCAGCCGTGGAGCGCTCAGTCTGAAATATTTCCAGCAACGCGCGCAGATTCGAACAAAAAAGGTCTTTGAGATAATCCGGGGCTTGTTCAGGTAAAAGCACCCGGTACGATTCCATCCGCAGCCAGTGCCCTACCGTAGTTTCGCGGCCTGCCTGCATAGCGTCCAGGCAACTGCGCAGATCCGCCTCCTGAGAAGACATCGGACTCTCAAGAATTTTCTCAAAAATTTGTTCGTGGCACAGTTCCAGCGCCTGCTGAATGGCAGGCTCTGAATAAACCGCCGCCAGACCTGCGTGCTCATATCTGCCGCTGGATAAATCCCGCAACGACGCTACATATGTCAGCCGGGAAAACAGGCCGCTGATTCCCGCCAGCGTGATGGTCGTGAAGTCCTGAATGATGCGCCGGTTTTGTTGAAGTTGTGTGAGGGTTTTCATCGCCAAACCGCGCTGTTCCGTGAACAGAACTTTTTGAAGCACAAACTTTCGCCCTGCTCGTTGACCCCCAAGTTGGAGCTCTGGAGGCTCCAACTTGCACACCAACAAAAAATATCTCGCAGGTATTCTGGCACTGGCCGGCCTGATAGTAACGCCGGTAATTTCGCTCGTCAATCATTCCCAGGATGTAGCGGAGGGATCACCTTTACCGCCGCCGGTTCCGCACCCGAAGCTGTTCGTAATTAATGGTTCGGAATTGATCGCCGAGGGATCGCCATTGCCGCCGCCGGTTCCGCACGGGCCGCTGGCAATTCATGCTGTGCTGGCTGCTGAAGGCTCACCGCTTCCCCCGCCCGTTCCGCACTCAAAACTGGCGACGACGCTGTCGGCCTAAGCAAGCGGACCCGCTCACAATCATGCCTTGGGGAACAGGCCGATACGCTCGTATCGGTCTGTTCGCTTTGCTCATGAGTTGCTGCCCGCTTGGAACCTGGTCCGTCAAATTTTTGGTACTTACTCTGAAGTTATAAGAATGGTAATATCGCAGCTTGAAATTTGAGCTGACCACCATCGTAGACAGCCTGTGGGGCATGAGTTTTTTGCTGCAGCTGGGCGTATGCGCCCTGTTATTCTTTCGCGGCCATCTCCGCAGGCTTCCGTTTCTGACCGCGTACGTCGCGCTGAATATTTGCCAGGCAGTCCTGCTGTATTTTGTCTACCGGCGGTTTGGCACAGTCTCGCACTCCGCGTACGCCGTGGCGTGGTGGTCAGAAGCAGTTACGGTGCTGGCGCGAGTCTTCGCCACGGCGGAGGTTCTACACCTGGGACTGATCTCCTATCGCGGGATTTGGGGACTGACCTGGCGGGTGCTGGCCCTGACTTCCCTGGGAGTGTCTATACTCGTCGCGCTGGCTTCCCATGGAGATCGCGATTGGGCGCTTTTGAATATAGATCGCGGCTACCACCTGATTTACGCGACTGCTACCCTCGCGTGTCTGCTGATAATTCGCTACTACCAGATTTCCGTCTGGCAAGTTTATAGAACGCTTCTGGCGACGCTATGTTTCTATTCCTGCATCAAAATCCTCCTAAACACCCTGCTGCAAAATGTGTTGTACGCTGAATACCTCGAGTACGGGCCCATCTGGCAAATCGTAGCGCTATTCTCTTTTATCGTGGTTTTGGCCCTGTGGGTAAAAGCTCTGATGCAGCCACTGCCTGCCACGGAGCCCCAGCGCGCGGTCCTGCCGCCCTCGGTTTATCAGCAGGTTTCGCCGGAGATAAACTCGCAGCTGCAGGTCATCAATAAGCGGCTGATGGGCTTTTTTAAAATTAAGGAATTGCGGCCATGAGCCACATCTCCCTGTTAGCGTTTTCCGCGATCGCATTACTGCTGTTGCTTCTGCTCGGGTGGCTCTCGCTATCCAGGCAGAGCACTAAAGCAGCCGATAATCCAGGTTCGCTGCCGGAGCGCGAATCCCGCCACATCTCATATCTGCCATACATAAACCAGGCTCTGGCGAGCACGGATATCGAATTCCTCCGGACGCGAGGTCAACCGTCGTTGGCCGCAAGGGTTGAAAAGGAGCGCCGGCAGATCGCCCTCAAGTACCTCCGAGCGCTGCGAAGCGATTTTGAAAAACTGGTGGATTTTGCGCGGATGATCGCGGTGATGTCCCCGGAAGTTGAGCTCGCGCACGAACTGCAGGGTATGCGACTGCGGTTAGGATTTTTGTGCCGCTATCATCTTGTTTACACCCGGGTTTTCCTGAACGTCAACCCTGGCAGCGCCCTTGGTGATTTGAGCGCCACGGTGAGCGTTTTAACAGCAAGAATGGAAGCAGCGATCAGCGAACTCGGCGAACAGGCGGCTCTGAGCGCCAACCTTTCTTCTCTACAATAGCCGCGGCGTCAACTGCCCTTCCGTCTCAGCCAGTTCGTGGTCCTGGGTAGCGCCACCGAATGGCAATTCAATGGTGAACGAGGCGCCGCGGTGCGGCAAATTACGCACGCGAATGGTTCCGCCGTGTTCGGTTACAATTCCGTAACAAATGCTTAGGCCCAGCCCCGTCCCTTTGCCAACCGGCTTGGTGGTGTAGAAGGGGTCGAAAACGCGCGAAGCTTCCTGCACTCCCGGACCGCTGTCGGTAAACTCCACGCAAACCTTGGTATCGTCCGCATGGGTAGCCACCCACAGATCTCCATCCTTGGAACTTTCCAGAATAGCGTCCACGGCATTGTTGACCATGTTCAGAAATACCTGTTGTAGCTGGTGCGGGTCCGCAAATATCTGAGGCAAGTCCTCCGCCAGATTCAGATGGATGCGAATGTTGCTCATCCGCAAGTCATAATCGCGCAAGGCCAGGGTGTCTTCCAGTATGTTGTTGATCCGCGTAGGCAGGCGCTCAGGTTTGTGCTGCCGCGCGAAGCTCAGGAGATTTTGTACGATGCGATGGGTTCGCTGGGCCTGCTTATAAAGTTTCTCCGAATATTCCATACCCAAGGGACCCATTTCACCGCTGCCCGTCAATAACTGGCTGTATCCCAGGATGGCGGTGAGCGGGTTGTTTAATTCGTGCGCCACACCAGAAATCAATTGCCCGACCGCGGCCATCTTTTCGCTGTTCAGCAACTGCTCCTGCGTCCGGCGGAGATTTTCGTAGGCTTGCCGCGATTCGTCATAGAGCAGCGCCCGCTCGGTGGCGTTCGAAATCTGGCTGCCCACCGCAATCAGGAGATTGACGTCCGCGGGAGAAAATTCTCTGGAAGTCCGGCTGCCCACCACCAATCCTCCCAGGGGCCGGCCCTTGGACCACAGCACCACGATGTATGCGGAAATAATCTCTTCTTTCTTGAGCAGATCGTGAAAGATGGGCGGCAGTGCAAGTCCCTGTACCGGCAGGAACGTGGCATGCACCCCTTTGATGTGCTGCAGTAATTCAGGCTGTAGTGCTATCGGAGGAAAGTGCCGCGCGTATTCGGAACGTTGACCCACGGCGGCAACGCGCCGCAGCTTGGTACCGCTATCATCAAAAAGATACAGCGACGTGGCGTCCAGGCCGAACAGCTCGGTGAGTTGCGCCAGGGTGCGGCGAAGCGAATCCGTAAGATCCATCGACTCGGTAAGCGTCTGCCCGATGGAATTCAGCACCAGCAATTCGCGATTCCTGCGGCGAATTTCGTGTTCAGCACGCTTTCGCTCGCTGATATCCAGCACGAAACCCTGGTAAGCGGTGACGTTGCCCGCCGTATCGCGGATAGCGATTGACGACTCCAGGACAGTCCGCAGTTCTCCGTCTTTCCGTTTTATTTCGAACTCGAAGTCCGCCACCGTGCCATGTTCATGCAATAACTTTTTTAATCTTTCGCGGTCCGGCCCGTGGGCGTATATGGACGTGCTGATTTCCACGGCCATCAATTCTTCGCGAGTGTCATAGCCGGTCATTCGCAGCAGGGCATCGTTGAAGTCGAGGAAGCGTCCCTGGGGCGTGGAGATAAAAACGCCTTCCTGCACGTTCGAAACGAGCGTGCGGTATTTTTCTTCGGCGCGCTTGCGGTCGGTAATGTCTTTCAGGACATGTACGATTCCGAGCGGGTTACCTGCGGCGTCGGAAAAGGTGGAATTCGAAGCCAGAAAATACCCGCGCAACCAGGGATCCGGATCGTCCCCTTCCCCGGCCAGGCCTTCACAATATGGACAAGTTTCGTAAGCGACCCCATTTCGCGGCAGTAAATGCGTGACCCCGCGGCCCACCAGCGAACTGAAATCCTTGCCAAGTAAGTGACTGAGCCGCTGGTTAGCGCGCAAAACTCGCCCCTGGCTATCATGTACAAAAATCGGATCGCCGATGGAGTCGAACGTGTACGCCCATTGCTTTTGGACGGTCGCCAGTTGCTCGAAGAGGCGCACGTTCTGTAACGTCAGGCCCAGCAAATTGCTGATATTCACCAGGTAAGCGATCTCGTCCGGCTTGAAATGTTCCGCTCGAGTACGGCCCACCCCAATAATCCCAAGTGGCCCGGTTTTTCCGCGCAGCACCATGGTCACTATTTCAGTTACGCCCGGTTCGGCGATGCGGCTCCAGGCTTCAGCGCTGGACTCTGGGCTCAAACATAAATACTCGCCGGCGCCATCTTGAAATAATTTCGCAGCCCACGGCTCCGTCAGCGGCAGCGCCGTATGCTCTGTAATAAAAGGCTCGCCAAATCCAACGGCGGCGCGAATGACCAGTTGCGCGGACGCCCCCTCCCCTTCAATCAGCCGCACTATGCCATGCGTTGCGTTCAAGCTTTCAACGACCTGCAGCAACACGCTGTGCAGAACTTCCTGCACCGAAAGGCTCTGAGTGCTGGCCGCGGTCAGCAGCGTCAGCCGCCGCATTTTGTCGTTCAACACATCCGTGCGCGAGCGACTGGTCTCCAGAACTACGACCACCATGGCCACCCCGAGCGCCACGCCCAGCAGATCGTCAAACGCCAGCCTTAAAAGATAAACGGGAGATTCCGGCCACAGCGGGCGATCCAGCCCGTGAAGGCCGCTGGCGAACAGCACCCCGGCCAGCAATTCCGCGCCATACCCTTCGTGCTTGGCGCGATAACGCCAAAGCATCCAGCCGGCGCCGAGCAGAATAGCGGCGTTGGCCAACGCGGTTGTCCAATGCGGGGATCCAACGGTTGCGGGACCTGTGGTTTCAACGAAGTAAACCGCCAGTGCCAGGACGGCCAGAAACGAGAAAACGGGCCAATGCAGGCGTTCCGATCCTTTTATATATTGCTGCACGGAAACCAGAAAAAGCAGCGAGGCGCACACCTGCCCGATAATGGAGAACAAGGCGATGCCGGGCACGGGCGTGACGGTAGTAATGGCATCGCAAATAGCGGTGACGGTTAGAAGCAACCAACCCGCCAGCCAGGGGCGGAAATAATCGGAGTGGTGATCCTTGCGGAAAAGAAAAAACAGGACCAGCAACACAATGGAAGCCGTCGCTTCGAAGAAAGCGAGGCCCAGCAGGTCCTGATTTTGCAGCACGAGCATTCCTTCCAGCGGATGCGCCATCGCACTCCGCTGCTTATAAAACGTATAAGTAAACAGCAGAATCTATGAGAGAGAAGCTTCAGCGACGCTAACACGCTATTTTCAGACTAGGCAAGGCTCCGCCAATCGGGCTGTGCCGTCCCATATAATGACTACAGGGAGCCAACCGACGTGGAGATGGAAAATATCCTGGTAGTGGATGACGAAGAAGCAATCCGTGAAGTTGTGTCTACGATGCTGGAGTCCAAGGGCTATCACTGTACCAGTGTGCCGAATGGTCGCGCCGCGCAGGAACAGGTGAAGAGGTCCACGCCGGACCTGGTTTTAAGCGACATGATCATGCCGGAAATGGACGGCATCAAATTGCTTGAATGGATGCGCCAGTATGATCCCGAAGTCCCGGTAATCATGGTGACGGCTATTCACGACATTTCCACGGCGCTCGAATCGATTCGCAGGGGCGCCTACGATTACATTTTGAAGCCCTTCGAAAAGGATCAGCTGTTCCTGGGCGTTGGCCGCGCGTTGGAACACCGCCGCCTGATCACTGAAAACCGCAGCTACCAGCGAAACCTTGAGCAACTGGTTGAAGAGCGCACCGCGCAACTAACCGGCGCCTTCGCTCAACTCGAACAATCCTACGACGACACTCTGGAGGCTTTAGGCAGTGCTCTCGACTTGAAGGATGCCGAGACCGAAGGCCACTGCCAGCGGGTTACTGCGTTTTGCATCGCCATCGCCAAGGCCATGCTCGTACCGGAAAGCTATCTGTCGGTTCTCGCTCGCGCGGCGTTCCTGCACGACATTGGAAAAATTGCTATCCCCGACGGCATCCTGCGCAAACCAGGTCCCCTGGATGCCGAAGAGAAAAAGATCATGCGCACGCACTGCGACATCGGCTATAACATGCTGATTCGTATTCCTTTTCTGCGCGACGCTGCCGAGATTGTCTTGGCCCACCAGGAATTTTTTGACGGCACCGGATATCCGCGCAATCTCAAAGGCGAGCAGATTCCCCTGGGAGCCCGCATATTTACCATCGCCGATTCTCTGGATGCCATGATCAGCGACCGGCCCTACCGCAAAGCATTGTCTATGTCGCATGCTCGCGGTGAAATCCTGCGCTGTTCGGGGACGCAGTTCGATCCCAAGGTGGTGGAAGTGTTCATGGCCATTCCGGAGCAACACTGGGTCGAGCTGCGAGAAAACCTGGGCTCGCCGTTTCGGCTCACCCATCTCAAGGGTCTGGGCTAATATTTTTCGGAGTGGCCGTCGATCACTTCAAGCAATGCGGCGATGCCGGATGCAAACGCGCTTTCCGGCACGATCAGGCTCGCGACCAGATACCCATCGCCCACAAAATCGTAGAAGTACCCGGGGTGCAGATAAACCCCGCGCAAATTTAACAATTCCAAGGCCAATTCCTCGTCGCTGATTGCCGGGGATACTTTGAGCACCGCGTACCACCCCCCTTCCACTTTCCAACGGGTGCAGCGCTCTTGTGGCGCCAGCAGCTCGTCCAGGCGCGCCAAATTCCTTTGTATTCGCTGAATACACTGTTTCTGAAAAGTGCCGCGCTGCTCCAGCAGTCGTCCGAGCGCCAACTGGACAGGCGTGTTCATCGACAGGTACGTGTCGGCAATCATTTCCAGCCGTGCAATCGCTTCCTGCTTCAGCTGTGAAGGGCCGCTGACCGCCAGCCACGCCGCTTTCATCTGCGGCAGCCCGGAAATTTTCGATAAGCCGCTCATCGTAAAGGTCAGCGCGTTGCTGCCCGCGACGAAACTGTGCGGCGGCACATCTGTGCCAAGTCCGAAATCCAGAAATACTTCGTCAGCCAGCAGTGCGACTCCCCGCTCCAAACAAATTTGATTCAGCTTTTCGATTTCCTGCGCCTTGCAGAAATGGCCGGTGGGATTATTTGGATGAACTACGGCAATGGCGCGTGTTCGCGGCGTGATGGCCTGCTCCAGCGAATGAAAATCAATTTGCCAGCCGTAATCGTAAAGCAATGGATAACGCACCAGCGTAACGTCGTGAAGATCCGCCAGAAAATTGAGCAGCGGGTAGCTGGGCTGCGCAACGAGGACCTCATCACCTGGATTGCAGAGTGTGCGTAGCAGGAAGGAATACGCTTCGCTCGTCCCGGTGGTGAGGAAAATATTATCGGCGGCAACCTGATTCCCGCGCGAAGAATAATATCGGGCCACCGCTGCGCGCGCCTGCGGGAGGCCCTGAGCGATCGGTTCGTAGCTCAGGCTGTCAGGATCATTCAGCGCGGCGAGAATTCCCTGGGCGTCGTACTGGAAACCACAGTTTGTCGGATTGGATTCTGTCAGGTCGATCAGTGCTTTGCCGGAACGCCGGTATTCGTTCAGCGCCAGGCTCAGTTTGCTGTGTTCGAGATTCCAGCCGGTGCGTTTTGAAAACATTTCCAGAGGATCAAAGGTTGCGGAAAGAAAACATCAGCGGCCGAAGTACAGCACAAACGCGAGAAAAACCCACAGGCCATCAAGGAAGTGCCAGAAATAGGATGTGATACCCACGGCAGTAACTCTGGAGATCTTCGAACGATCAAAATTCCAGAAGGCTACAAATAGTAAGGCGGCCACAGCACCCACTACGTGTACCGCGTGCGCTCCAGTGAACACGTAAAAGAAACTGCTGGCGGGATTGCTGGCCACGAACACGCCTTGCGCGAACAATTCGCGCCAGACGACCAGTTGGCCCACCAGGAACAGCAGGCCCAGGCTGGTGGTAATCGTCCACCAGCGGCGAAACGCGGAAAATTCTGCCTGTGCAAGATTCCGGCGCGCGACCTCAAGAGTGAGACTGCTCAGCAGCAGAACCGCGGTATTGAACCATACCAGCGCGGGAAACCGAAACGAAACCCAGTCACTGCTGGAGCCTTTGCGCACCACGTAAGCGCTAACCAGCGCCATGAAAAACATCAAAACCGAAATGATCGCTACAGTGATGCCGGTGTAATAGCGGGCTGAAGAAGCGTGGCGAAAAGGCCGTCCGTCCTTGCCGCTGCCATCATCGCCGCCACCGCGCCTGTCGGAGGGAGGCTTGCTGCGGCCGTTGCCGCCGCCCTTTTCAACAATCAGTTCGATGTCGTCGAGAACGTTAGTGGCGGGCATCTCTTTTCCTGGCGCGGACCGTCAGCAACTCACCCAGCAACAAAAGCGGTCCCCCAGTCGGCAATGTCATCCTGGCGGGAAGCGGAGGGACTTGCTGCTTCTGTGCGGCGATCCCACGTGTTTCGGCCGAACTCCGGCACAAAATCACGGCTGTGAATTAAAAATGGTGCGGTCGAGAGGACTCGAACCTCCACGCCTTGCGGCGCTAGCACCTCAAGCTAGTGCGTCTGCCAGTTCCGCCACGACCGCAGCAAGTTAATCCTAGAGTGCCACGGGAATGCTGTCAAATGAACGCCTTGGATCAACTCGTTCGGAAGCCCCGCGCTACCCGTAGTGAAAAAGTCACTGCTTTCCGCCCCGCATGGCGTGACAAGAGCTTTGGCTGTATAAATTAAATATGATCTTCCTGTCTCGCATCTCAATAGCCCCTCGCGCCCGCTGCTTTTGTCCGGTACCCGCAAGCTATACCGGTCCGTCGCGCCTTGAAAACGACTCAATCGTTGATCGCTTTGCTGCTGTTGGCGTCGCTGGCGTATCCATTGCGCTCTTTCGCGGCGAATCCTGATCTGGAGACGGTGCTGACCGGCTCGCGCAAGCGAATCGAGAAACTGGATTACCGCGTGACGGGCCGCCTGACTCGCGTGGAAGGCAATGGCAAGCGCACCAATTATAAGTTTGCCGCCAAGGCGCACTGGTTTCCGGATGGTCTGCGCGTTTTATGCGAAATCACCGGGTCTGGCGCGGAGAAAACGACTCTGCTTCTGCACATGACCGAGAGCGGGCGTGTGACCATCGAAGCAAAGCTTCCCGGAGAAAAAGCCGCCAGCGTGTTGCCGTTCGAACGTTGGAACGACGCACTCGTGGGAACAGATTTCTCTTATGAAGACATGGTAGAGAGCCAGTTCTTCTGGAAGCATCAGGAGCTTCTCGCTCCTGAAAAATACGGCATACGCGATTGCTTCGTGCTGAAGAGCACCGCCGGAGAGCAGGACCGCAATTACTCGGCGTCGGTAACCTCGTGGATTGACCGTAAGATCATGTTCCCGGTGCATGTGGTGAAGACCCTGCGCGGAACAGGACAGCAGAAGGAATTTATCTACTACGGCCTGCGCGAGGTTGGCGGCGATTGGTCGGCCTCGCAGGTGGAGGCCAAGCAGCAGGGCAAGCCCGGTTCCTCGATTATGGTAATCGAACGCGGCACGGGAAAAGCAAATCTTGCCCGCAAGGATTTTGTGATTGGCGCGCCCGACGATACCGAAGAGAAAGTGAAATAGGTCGCGTTGCTGGATTCAGTCGACTGCCAGGCCGCCGCGGTCACTGAAGCATTCCCGTTGTGTCACGCGACGATCTCCTTTTTAGCCGTCACCGCGGCCCCGGATAATCCGAAGGGCCACCAGTTCCAGTCGCCTGCAAGTTGCAAGAGCGCAGGCCCTACAATCATCCGCACCACGGTAGCGTCAATCAACACCGCCACGGCAAGTGTGAAGCCGAGCATTTGCACGACCAGAAAACCTCCCAGCGTAAATGCCGTGAAGACCGCAATCATGATGGAAGCGGCGCTGGTGATGAGCCCGGCCGTTCGGGCGACACCCTCGATCACCGCGGACCTCTCCGATAAACCACGGCGCCGTTCTTCCAGGACTCGCGCGACCAGGAAAACCTCGTAGTCCATGCTCAGACCAAATACGATGGCAAACGCGAGAATGGGCACGATCGGGTACACGGTGCCGGTTCCTCCATGCAGTCCAAACAGCTTGCTGCCGTGGCCCTCCTGAAAAACGACAACCAATGCGCCGAACGAAGCGCCCACGGAGAGCAGATTCAGCAGCACAGCTTTGACAGCCGCGAATAGAGAACGCAAGCCCAGCAGCAGCGCCAGCAAGCTACCCAATATCACGCCCAAGACCACCTTCGGCAAACGTTGTCTCACCACCGCGTCATAGTCCGCTTCGAGCGCCGGAACGCCGCCGACGCGCAACACAGCGCCGGGCATCCCGGCGATCGCGGCGACATCCGAGGAGCGTACGTCTCGCACCCATCGTGTCTGTTGGTTGGGCGAAAGAGTGGATGTGGGCAGCAACTCAATCAAGGTAGCGTGACCGTCGCTGCTAAGAAAACTTTTGCGGATCGAGGCGGATTCGGCCACCTCGTTGACCGCGTCCGCGGTGTCGGACATCCCCGTGAGCGCGGGAAGAGATAACACTTCTGCCGCTCGAGGATCGCTCTGAAAGTGCTTCGTCAGGCGGCTGACCGCCAGCCAGCCAGCCGGGGAGAGCGGCGGAGATTGCGGCGGCAACTCCACGACCACTCGCAGAGACTGAACAATACCCGAACGCCCCATGCTCTGCAGCGTGTGCAATGCGTGCACGGACTCGGCTGCTGCCGGAAACGAGTCATGGTCCGGAACCCCGAGAGTTATTTTTCGTGCTTGGGATGCCAGGATAAGCAGCGGAATCCCGGCGAGAATCAGAGCGGTCCATGGACGGCCGGTGGTGATCTTGCCCCACCGGATCCACCATCTGCTCGCACCGGTCAGGCTGCCCGGCGTCTTGATTCGTTTTCCGGAAAAACGCAGCTTGGCGCTGTCTATGCGATGGCCCAGCAGACCAAGCACCCAGGGCAGAATGGAGGTACAGAGCATGACGCTCAGAACGGTAACCAGCAGCCCCGCTATGCCGATGGAGCTCAGTTCGCTGATGGGCACAGTGAGCAGTGCTGAAAATCCGATGGCCACCGTCGTGGCCGAGATGACCAGCGTCTTTCCAGCTTGCCCGGCAGCAATATCCGCTGCGTGACCGGGAGCATATCCCTCGGCCAACGCTTCGCGAAACCGGCTCACCATCAGGAGCGCGTAATCGACGCCCAATCCCAGGCCGAGCATCGTCACCAGATTTTGCACAAGGATGGACAAGTGCAGATAATTCGCCAGCAGAGCAGCCGCACCCAGCGCCATCGAGATGGAGAGCATCCCAACTCCGAGCGGCAAAAGCGCCGCCACCAGACTGCCGAAAGCAATCAGCAGCAGCACCAGGGTTACCGGCATCGCGCGTTCCTCGGCGTGCTTGACGTCTTCCGAGCTCACCCTGCGAAGATCGAAGTTCAGCGGCGCTTCGCCCGTAATCTCCAGTCTGATCTCCGGGTATTGCGACCTGAGCTGGCCCTCCATCCAGTCCGCTTTAGCCCTCAGGTTAGGAACCAGTTTCTCGAAGTTTTCGTTTTTCGGGTCCAACCCGACGATGATCAACGCCCCGCCATTTTCCCCGGTAAATAGCGGATCCGGCCAATCCAGACTCGAGGCTGCACCCGCTACACCCGGCACGCTGCGCAACGTAGTGGTTAGGAAACTTAATGCGTCCGCGCCTTTGGCCGAATCCGGATCGGAAATACCGCTGATCACCAGCACCAGGCGGTGGCCGTATGGAGACTCGAAACGCTGCGCCAGTTCCAGGTCAACCTTCTCGGCTTCTCCGCCCTTGATATGCACACCCGTCTCCAGGTGGCGTTCGACGTTGTAGGAAAACGGTATGAGCGCAAGCGCCATGACAAACCCCGCAATCGCCAACCAGAATCGGCGGCGAGCGGCGCCACGGCCAGTCTTCAACCTTGGCATTACCATGCGGGATCCACGTCGCTTCCTGTTTTGATCAGTGCGCTAACCAAAGGACTGCGGTTGTCGGGCGCATCCATAATATAAGATCAGACTGAAAATACACTGGGGTCCGGCAGGGTTAGTTAACAGTATTCGCTGGAATTGCCGATCGAGTTCTTATCAGCCGAGGGCATGGCGGAAAGCTCGATCCCCCGTTCCACAAATGATTCGTCACGTTGCAATTCACATAAGTAATTAACGCGGTCACGGAAGAGCGGAATTGGGTGAAAACGCCTTGTCCGGTAACCCGACTTATCAGGACCTAAGACGAAGTAGACTGGCTGCTGCAATGTACTTCATGCGCCCCCTGAAACCGCTCCCAAGTCGCGTGCGATCTGCAGCGTGTCGAGATATTGCTGGAACTTAACGGCCCGTCCTTCGCGGATTGTCCAGATGTGAGCGACCTGTGCTTTGAAGTCCTCAACTCTGCCGCGAAACCTGCCGTGATAGTAGCCGAGAACTACAACTCTTCCGCCCTCGCATTCAAAGATCTCGTCCACGACGACGACGAGCTTATCGAAACCCGTTGTTAATCGATCGAAAATGCCCGAACGAACGTCAACTTTCCCGTGGTAGGGGCTGCGGTTCGCAAACGGCGAATTGTCGGCCACAATCCAGACAATGTCGTTCCCTAAGTGGGACATTACTGCTTCGTAGTCACGTTCGCCTAGAGAGACGTAGAGTTTTTCTATATCGGGGATGGTGTTCATGCTCAAGAACATAACACTTTACCGCGCTACTCCTGCTGCAAAGTGAAAAGTACTTGTCCGATTTCGCGACTTATCAGGAGTTAGCTGCTCCTGACCGGGAATCGAGATACGATGGTTTTGAGGTCGCGCACGGTGTGCGCAAGGAATGATTGGTCAGTTTCAAATGAAAATGAGAGCGTCGAAACGTCCGGTACATTTGACTTTTGTGACCTTGTGCTTCCGAAGACTTCAGCATGGCCAGCAGTCGTAAATTTAATCTCAATTCCAAGTCCTGCCTCGACAGTTGAGAAAGTAGCTCTCCCCTTCAGTAGCTGGACGGCTTGTTCCAATTCATCCGCGAATCGGGCGAAGCCATGCGTGTCGAGCGCGAGGTTAAGCACAGCAGAGAACTCGGCCAAGGTAACCGAACATCTCGCCCTGAGCCAATTCGCGTCGTATTCGTCATTGGCATAGGGCCGCTCGTACCCGAACACCTCGATTTGAATGCTGCTGCCGTCACCTCGAATTTTAACAGTGTTCGTCAACAGTTTTGCCTCAGGAATCACGCACGCCTTACTGCCCTTAAACCTATATTGGAACTTAGGCGATCATCCCTTCGTCCAGGGCGTTGAGGAAACCGTTGACGTACTCTGAACCCCTTGGCGCGGATTGCAGTCGAAACGCGTGTTGTATAGTGTCTGAACTCTAAGGAGGGCTACGCATGCGACATATCATTACGTCCGTTCTCAGCCTTGTTCTCTTTTTGCTACCGGCCGCAGCGCAAACTGTTGACCGCGCCGAGAGTGTCAAACAGGTCGTGCGTGTGGATGCCGCCAGAGTGGTGCTGACGCATGTTCGGGTGATTGATGGCACGGGCGCGTCAGCGGTGGAGGACCAGAACATATTTATCGAGCACGGAAAGATTTCGCTAATCCAGAAAGGCGGGGACGTTGCAATGTCCGCAGGCGCCACGGTTCTGGACCTCCGCGGATACACGGTGATCCCGGGCATCGTAGGAATGCACAATCATCTCTTCTATATCGCGCGCCCCAATCTTAATAGCCGGTGGAAATCCGATGCACCGCTGCTGCTGCCACAAATGACGTTCTCCGCTACTCGCCTGTACCTGGCTGGCGGTGTAACCACTATGCGTACAACCGGGAGCGTGGAGACTTATGCGGATCTGAACCTGAAGCGCGATATCGAGGCAGGCAAACTCCCGGGGCCGCACCTGGATGTCACCGGCCCCTATCTGGAAGGCGCCGACAGTTATTTCATACAGATGCCTCATCTGACTGGGCCCAATGAGGCGCGGCAACTGGTTGAATACTGGGCCGATCGAGGTGTGACGTCATTCAAGGCGTATATGAACATCACGAGGGCGGAGCTAAAGGCCGCGATAGATACGGCTATCAGCGCGGTATCAAAGTCACCGGACACCTATGCTCCGTCACCTACACAGAAGCCGCGGAACTGGGGATTGATGACCTTGAGCACGGGTTCTTTGTGAACACGCAACTCGATCCAGGGAAGAAGCCGGATGTGTGCAGCGACAGCCAGGGAAACTACACGCTGGAGCACATGAATCCTGAAAGCGCAGAGGGGAAAGAGTTGATCGAAACGCTGGTGAAGCATCACGTGGCGATCACTTCGACGTTGCCGGTTTTTGAAGGGAATGCGGCGGAATTTGGAGACGGTGGACACCCACGAACCAGTCAGAAAGTATTGGATGCGATGAGTCCGGGTGCGAGGGAGGCGTTCAACTTTGCGCGGCAGCGCCCCGATTCCGTGCCACCGCCCAAAACGGACCCGACATTGTTGTGGCGGCACGACCTGGCAATGGAGCGCGCCTTCGTGGCGGCGGGAGGATTATTGATTGCGGGACCAGATCCTACTGGCGCCGGGAACGTGGTGCCCGGCTTTGGCGATCAGCGCGAGATAGAATTGCTTGTGGAAGCTGGGTTTTCGCCAGTCGAAGCGATCAAGATCGCCACGCTAAATGGAGCTATGTACTTAGGCAGAGACAAACAGATTGGCTCGATTGCTGCGGGAAAGAACGCCGACCTCGTGGTGATCAAGGGCGATCCTTCCAAGAAGATTTCTGATGTTGAAAACGTAGAGATTGTCTTCAAGGACGGCATCGGCTACGACTCCCAGAAACTCTTGGATTCGGTGAAAGGGCGTTACGGTGAATACTGACGTGTTCGTGTTAACGTTTTTTAGCCGATGCCTGTTCAGCTTGATTAACGGCGTGAGGAAAAGTGGAATCCCCCGAGAAAGACGTGTCCGGTAACCCGACAAATCAGGAGTTAGCACGACGAGCTTTCGCTCTTCTCACATAATGGGACTACATCTTTCGGCTTAGGAGAAAAAGGCTGGGCAATTGGTACGTAGGCGTTTTGTCATATCTGACCACCTGTTCACGTAAGTGTTCCTCGGACCACTGGCTACCGTCGAGCTTACTAAGCACTTGCTGTGCTTTGTGAATATACGCGGTGCTCTCCGATGCGTTCCCGGCCTTTTCTTCCAGGAATGCGAGCCTCATGTAAGCAATTCCGCGGTCCAAGTCCGCAGACCGCTGGAGTTCGAGCCCATTATTCGTTTCCATCTCGTCCATGAATTTGAGGAGGTCGAGCATAGCGAACTTGGCTTGAGGAAAATCCGATTCTTTGTATTGTATGCCAGCTAGAGTCTCGTACTCACTCAACGCTAAGACGTCCGAGAACATTTCGTTTTCTCTGTCGAAGCTACGGTGCCCTAAGCGAATCCCGAGCGGCAATCTTAAAACGAGCCCGACCAGTGTTAGGAGCGCGTAGCGAATTGCACTCTTCATTGGGTCGGCGTCCGAGTCCTAGGTGATTGGCGACATTCCTCTTCATCCAGTACCGTGATGACGCGTTGCATGCGAGCCTCAGAGGGGTCCCTCCAACCGCTACTCTCAAGCATTTTCCTTGCCCGGGCCGCTTGCTGCGATTGAAGTTTAGGGTCCTTCGCTGCTTCTGCCGCTATGGCATTCCTTATGGCCAACCTAGCTTCAGCCACATCTAACGCTGGGCTAAGGCCGCTCCCATTTGCAGCTTGCCGAAGTTTGACGATTAAGTCCGCTTCGTTGTCCAGGAGAAATCGCATGTCGCTTGAGCCTTTGCAGTTGGAAGCGAGAGTTTCAAACGCGTACAACTTGCCCATGCCCGTGAAGACCTGATGGAAACCGCTTCCGGTCATGTCGGTAACCAGCACATTTTTGGACGCGGCGTTGAGCAGGGCCGCAAAGTATCCAACACCGCACCCAATGCCGAGCCCAATCGAGACCGCAACTAGTGATGAGAGCCGCTTTTTCATGATTTCGCATCATTCTAGAATTACCGAGCGCATATCGCTAAAATCTCGATCATCTGTGCGCCATAACCGTAACCTGCTCTTGGGAGCAGGCGAATGTCGGGTTAGGGCCCGATTAACGCCGTTACCGGAGAAGTGGAATCTGGGCCAAAATCAATTGTCCCAATAACGCGACTTTGCCTGCATCCTTTCTGGCGGACAAACTACTCATATGCGCACATCCAGTACGGGAAGCCTCATTCACGATTACAACGGAGAAGGTCGTTGGACCGTGTCGGCGATACAAACCCGGTACCTTGAGTATTGTCGAGAATACGGCCTGGAATCGTCTGGCCCACCTGTTCCTCGTGAGCATCTCGAAGGACAGAAACGGTGGATATACCCCGTAATGGAGGCTGTCATAAAGGGAATTGAACGGGGTGACAAGGCGAGCATCGCATTAGGGCTAGACTTTATCGAGGAGGATGCTCATTTCACATTTGGAAAGACGCTAAAATCCGACACCGCGAGAGCACTGCGTCGCGCGTCGTTAACAGCGGAACAAGTTCTGCGCGTCCGGAAGCGCGTCACGAACCTGCTTATTGCGGGCCATATACCGCACGAGTTTCGCGAATACGCAAAACTGCTCAGGCACGTTGGGTTAGCAGAATGCTGGCCTCTTATGCAGCGCGACGCTAAGCTCGATAACCCGTTCGTGAAACGATTCGTCGAGTATTTTCGACTCTGTGCCGAACGCGAAAGGCCGGGCTAGGTCCTGATTAACGCCGTAATCGTACAAGTGGATTCGGCGGCCAGCTAAATAAAACCACGTATGCAATCGCTATGTGGATGCCGCTGCACCGGTTAACACGAGCGCACGTCACTGGGCGAGTTCTCTTGCCCACGGCGGTGCGGCAGCGTCCGGCTCTCCGTCCGACGCCTGCAACAGCCGTCCCGTGCGAGTGTCGTATAACGTAAGATGTCTCGCTGTCATCCCGTGCACGGTCCCGGTTGACATCGCAACTTGCAAACCTCCGTCGACGAAGCACCAGTCATAAACCATCAGACCATCTGCCAGTAGACGCTTCTTTCTGTCGTTATAAATAGCCAGACGGGTGGGAATCGCGTAGGAAGTGCAACAGTTTTTGCTCTCGATTAACCACCCGGCCGTCTGCTTGTCGGCGGCGAACTTGGGCGAACTCACGCCCACTTGTTCTCTTTCCTTGCGAATCACCTTGTCTCTACCCTTGACGTCTACTACGTGCGCTAAACCATCAGGGCCAACGTAAACTTTTAAAAGCGTTGTCGGCTTTGATTGAGCAAGTAGGCCTGAGGCTATGGCAACCATCAAGGCGCAGATCGCAGACGCGGACTTCATGCAGGCAGCCTAGCACATGAAATCGTAGCTCCTGATTAACGCCGTTACCGGAGAAGTGGATTTTCAAGTTTCCGATTACCCGGTCCGGCTAACCGGGAGTTGACGAACCGTGCAGTTTTGGTTGAGCATCTCGATGGTGAAAAACTCGCGCAAGCACAGAATTGCGACGGCGTTGACGTTCGGAGGTATGCAGTCGTCCCAGTGGTGGCACGCCGTTCATTGCTACGACTGTGCGTTGAAATACGGCTTTCCGTTCCGGTTCAGACAAACGGAAGGCTATGCCAAGGGCGGGTGAATGGGAAACTTGTTACCCAGCAGCCCAAAAATTAATTAATGCGGGTTGGCGAAATAGCTTGGCCCTCCACGCAGCGCATTGAGTTCATCCGTTACTTCTCGAACTGGGGAGCTGACTTTAGTGCGGTCTAGGAGCGTTCGACCTTGGGCGTCGACTGAGCTCCTAGCGGTTCGCGGAAAGGATCCATCGGAATCGGCGCGTACTCGACCTCGATGATCTCGAGATGCTCCGTCTTTGCTGGCGCGCGCAGGTCCACGCGGTCGCCGGGGCTCGCCTTCATCAGCGCATTGGCGAGAGGCGAGCGCCAACTGATGTAGCCGCGGTCGAGGTCCACCTCGTCGATGCCGACGATCGAGACGACGTGTTCGAGGCCGGCGGCGTCCTTGTAGGTCACGGTTGCGCCGAAGAAGACGCGCGTAGCGGCTGACCCCGGCCGCGGAGCGGCGGGATCGACGACCACGGCCGCGTCAATGCGTTTCGTGAGAAAGCGAATCCGCGAATCGATCTGGCCTAACCGTCGTTTGCCGTAGAGGTAGTCGGCGTTTTCACTGCGGTCCCCGTTACTAGCAGCCCACGCTACGACCTCCACCACCGCGGGCCGCTCGCGACTCAGTAGGAACCGATGCTCGTCTTTCAGCCGCTGCAACCCGGCGGGCGTGATGTAGTTTTTGAGCGTCGGCCCCGCTTCCTCGCGCACCGGTCCTCGGAGCGGCCGCTTTTCTCGCATTTGCCAATCTGCCATGGGATTTCGTGTACTTGTGGGTGACCCAATCTCGGAAGGTCCGCGCCTCGGTCCCGATAATTCCTCGCACGGTGAACGTGACGTACGCGGGCTAGATGTCGAATGATACATCGGTCTTTCCTGTGGCACTCTTAGAAAATGCGCCGAACGGTCCTTACTCCGTGCAAACAGATCGCGGCAGCGTAAAGAATCACCACCAGCACTTCGCCAGTAAATTTAGGCTCTGCTCCAATCGTCTTACATTATGAGTTGCATTGGAATGTCTCCTGGAAATTGCCGACAAGGCAGGGCAAGTCCTGGTAAACCCCTTCACCTGAAACTTCGAACCCAGTTGTCCGGTTACACGACTTACCAGGTACCAGTCGCCCTTGTTGCTCCTTGGCACGCCTGGAAAATTCCGAGGGGTGTGTTGTCTGCTTCTAATGACACACTATTTTCTGGCAGCGGAACCAACACCTAAGCTCTGGTGTCTATTAAATAATGCATCTCGCTCTCATCGGCAGACTGTCTGTGGTGGCATGCATTGCTGTCTTTGCGACCGGGCAAACTTTTGGTTGTAAATGTTCAAGTGGCTTTCAGGGAAAAAATAACTGGGATTTGGCCAAGCAAGAAACGGATGGGTCTACTGTTGTTTTCGAAGGTATACCGGAGCGCTTCGAGTTGCAGTGGAATCTCTTGGATGCGAAAGAAAGAGAGTTGATTCCTGCGGATAATCTTGACGCAGGTCGGAACAACTGGCCGCGGATGCTCATAACGTTTCGGGTGCAAAAAGCATACAAGGGAGACTTGGGACAGAAAATCCAAGTCAAGACTGGATTGGGAGGCGGAGATTGTGGAGCGGTATTCTCGCCCGGGCTGACCTATTTGGTTTTTGCCGGTGGGCGGGCTGACAATGGAGTAGAGGTGAGCATGTGTAGCCCCGGCGGTTGGGTCGGAGGCAGTAGCACAGCGGTCGAATTGCGGTATCTGAAGAAAGAGCACCCAATCACCAGCGATTTGGCACCTTTTAGGCAATCGAGCGACAAAGGCGTTGCGGAACAAGAGGAGGCAAGGCGCAACGAATTCGATGCGGAGCGGAAACGGTATGAGGTCGCCACGGGAAAAATTTGCGGCACCATTGTTTCCGAAAAGACGAAGGACCGAAGTGCCGGAATTGTAGTGCTCCCCACTGAAACTGGACTACCGAATTAGATATGATTCAGGGCCTCCAAACAGGAGGCAGTATGAGCAGGAAACCACGCGTAGATCGATCCCCGGAAGAGAAGTGGCAAATCATCCAGGAAGGGTTGAAGAGCGGAAACGTCTCGGAGACGTGCCGGCGTCACGGCATTGCCGCGAATCTGTTCTATCGCTGGAAGGATGAAGCGGAACAGGGAGCCAAGGCCGCGCTTGGGGGGAAAAGCGCGGCCGCGGCGGAAACCGAGAAGGACCGTCGCATCCGGCAGTTGGAACGCACGCTGGGACGGAAATCGCTGGAGATTGAAATCCTAAAAAACGTCATGGGGGAGTGAGCTGTGGTGCGGTTCACTCCCAAGCACGAGAGTTGGTGACACGAGGCTACACGGCCACGTTGGTCGCGGCGACTCTGGCGATCAGTCGATCAAGTCTGTACTACCGCAAGAAGCTGCGAGTCAGCCGCGCGGAACGCAGCTACGACGAGCACATCGTGGTGGCCTGCGGAGAAAAACCCGCGTACGGATATCGCCGTGTGACGTGGTGGCTGAGACGGAAGGAAAATCTGGTGGTGAATCGCAAACGGGTGCTGCGGGTGATGCGTGAACGTGGGTTGCTGGTACGCTCCCGCCGTCTGCGAGCCCGACGGAAGAAGGAGTGGGGTCGCGTGGAAGCCGTCCAGCCGAATCAGATCTGGCAGTCGGACATGACCAAGATCTGGGCGGGTCCGGCAGTGGGTTGGGCCTACCTGGTGAGCGTGATCGACTGCTGCACGCGGGAAATCGTGAGCTGGAATCTTTCGCATCGTTGCCGGACTGAAGAAGCACTCGATGCGGTGGAGCAAGCGGTGCTCCAACGACTTCCCCAAGGCAGCCGGGAGGCTGGCGTGACCCTGACCACCGACAACGGAACGCAATTTACTTCGACGCGCTTTATCGAAACTCTGCATCGGCTGGGAATCACCCATCGGCGCACGGCCTATAATCACCCGGAAGGCAACAGCTACATCGAACGCTTTCACCGCAGCTTGAAGGAAGAAGAAGTGTGGACTGCCGAGTACCGCGACGTGCAGGAAGCGCGGGCCTCGATCGCCCGCTGGATCCAGGAGTACAATCACGACCGGCCTCACCGCGGAGTTCAAAACCGTACTCCGCACGAGACCTTCTTGAGTTTTGCAGTTGACCTAAAAAACCAGGCCCTGACTGTCTAAATTAGTAGGGAGCCCTACAGAATCCTCTCATTTCTCTCCACGGCGGGGCATTCACCGGTTGCATACCCAACTACCAGCGTTAACCCGGACAATTCTTTTTGCTCGCAGCCACTAGGTCCCGGTAAATACTATTTGTACTTCGCGCGAATATCGCAGGAACGTTTGGCGTCCGGCATCTACTATCCTGGAGTGCCCGAGAACTCAAGGGCCACACCAATTGAAGTCAGTCCGGGCCAGACCCAGTCCGACATCGTCTTTAAAATACCTACACAAACAACTTACTCGGTGCGTGGCCTCATCTCTACCAACGACAAATCGGGACTCAATGCGAACAGCGTTTACATCACGCTCTTCAATCTTGACGATCCTTCTGTTTACAATCGCTACAGTCAAAGCATCGATTTCCAAGGCTCGTTTCCTCTACCGAAGACAAGGTACTTCCATTTCGACGACGTGCTACCAGGTCACTACGCGGCTTATGTTTCTGTTCTTGGACGCGGCTGGCTCACTAAAAAGCTGGAAGTGAATGTCACCACTCATATGAAATTCATTTCTCTTGAACTGGTACACAAACAATAGAGCCAATGCGAGAAGGGCCAACCAACGGTCAATTCCTGGTTAACGCCGTTACCTGAAAACTGGAAATCGCAGCCAGCGGCAGTTGATTGCATAACAGTGTCGGCTCCCTCGACCTGAGTACACTTTGGTTGACGACCAGAGACTCGGGAGGAAGGAGCCGAACATGTTGATAGGCGTAGATTATCACCCGAGCTTTCAGCAGATTGCTTTTTTGGTTGAAGAGACTGGCGAATACAGCGAACGACGACTGAACCACAGCGATGGGGAGGCCGAGAAGTTCTATCGAGACCTGCAGCAGCGAGGAGTGCAAGTGCGAGTGGGGATGGAAGCGACCGGCTATTCCCGCTGGTTCGAGCGACTGCTGGCCGAGTTGGGTTTCGAAGTGTGGATCGGCGATCCCGCGGAGATCAAGGCCAGGCGCATCAAGAAACAAAAGACCGATCGGAAAGATGCGCAGCTGTTGTTGCAGCTGATGCTGGAAGATCGCTTTCCGCGGATTTGGGTACCCAGTCCAGAGAATCGCGATATGCGGCAACTGCTGTGGCACCGGCACCGGCTGGTGCAGATGCGTACACGAATCATGAATCAGCTGCAGGCGTTGGCCATGAACGAGGGCCGGCGCTGGAAGAAAAAACTGTTTAGCGAACAGGGACGAGCAGAGCTAGAAAAGCTGGCACTGGCTCCCTGGGCCAGCCGGCGGCGACGTGAGTTGCTGGAACTGCTGGACCGCATGGATCCGATCATCGAGGAGTTAACCGCCGCGGCGGAGCAGGAAGCCCACAAACGGCCCGAGGCGTTGCGGCTGATGACTCATCCTGGCGTGGGCCCGCTTACGGCCCTCGCCTATGTGTTGATCATTGGAACTCCGAGTCGCTTCCATCGTGGCAAGCAGATTGGCAACTACGTGGGGATGATTCCCAGCGAAAACTCCAGTGGCGGCAAACAACGGCTAGGGCACATCAGCAAGCAGGGCAACTCATTGTTGCGCTTCTTGCTGGTGGAGGCTGCTCAGGCAGCTGCGCGGAATAATCCGGACTGGCGACGTCGGTACATTCACTTGGCGATGCGTCGGCACAAAAGCATTGCCAAGGTGGCGATGGGGCGCAGATTGGGAATGCGCTTGTATTGGATGTGGCGAAACGGCTGTGAGTATTCGCCATCGTTGGAGTTCGGTTCGTACGCGGGACAGCTCGGTACCGGACATGGTGTGAAGTAACACCGTCCACTTGGTTGGGCATCCCGCTCCCTGCAAAGGGAGTTCGAAGAAGTAATCATGGTCGATGTTTCAGATCGAAGAGATGTTTAGGTCGGACCGAAACCGACCGAGAGATTACCAAACGAGCCGTGGTCGTCGATGCAGCGCCAAAGAAAACAAAAAGACCACTCGCAGGAGTGCACGGAGAAGTGTCTCGAAAATAGATTTGACAGAGCCGACACTGTTAGAGATGTCCGGTAACCCGACTTATCAGGAGTTGACCTCTTTGCCGAAAGATATTCCCTTCCCTTTGGCGTTCGATATAGCATTCGCTCTACGAAGACATTATCGCGGCTGTTCATTATGGTTTTCTCTGGTATGAGCTTAGGCCAGATGCCAGAAAAAATTGAATGGGGCGAAACGTGCAATTCCGATGGGGCCATGCTAATGCTCATTCCGAATGGATCTGTTTCCGGTGTTCCAAGAAGTGCTGCTGGCAGGCGATAGCTAACGAGCGTATTTCGGCAAACTCGGGCGTCCCTCGGATTCTTTCTAATAGTGGGTCTGTTTCTATCTGCGGATATGAGCAATAGTTTTGTGAGATAGCTCGGCGCAATGTTGCATAGGCATAATCTGTCCGCCCGCAGGTCGAGTCCCAGCTAGCCAGCAAGTATTTCGGAAAGGGATCGTCTTGCGACATCACGCGCGACCGAACCTTTTGTGCGGCCGCGGCTCCTTCTGCGGGCGGACGGTGTTTCAGACACGGCTCCAGCAGTTCGCGTCCGTAGAACGCTGTCGTTGACAAGGACTGTAAATTTCGTAGCGCCTCCTCTTGCTTACCTTCGCGCAGAAGAATTTCCACCTCGCTCTCTTTTTGATATTGCGTGCCTGAGACCAACTGCAAATAGTCTTTGGCACAGCCATACCTACCCAGGGCCATAAAGACGTAGGAACATGAAGCCAAGTCCGTTGTTCCCGCATCGAGCGACCTGGTTTTTTCGCATTCCGCTGCGGCCTCTTCGAGAAGCCCTGCGTACCAGAGTACGTACGAGTACACAAGACGTGCTGCCCCGCTATCTGGGTGCCGGTGAAGTAGTCGCGTAATGTCATCGTACGCGCGGTCGAGCTCACCTTCTTCGGATTCGATAGTAATGAGGTCGCTCGCAGCATCAAAACGGTTGGAATCCAGCGCCACCGCTCTTTGCAGCGCGGCTTTGGCCATCAGTCTGGTGCGCTTGTCTTCACCGCTGTCGTAATAGTAGAGATGGCCAAGGGCGGCCCATGCTGAAGCGTAGCTGGGATCAAGGGTTACGGCGCGTTGGAGTAAACGAATCGCCTCGGTGTTGTCGGAGCCCAGAAGAGGATTCTGAGAGGTTGTCGTATTTCGAGCCGACACGCCCCGCAAATATAGCTCATAAGCTTCTGGATTGTGGGATGCGTTTACAGTGGCGCCTGTGCCGGAGCTGACACCGAGGGCCTCAATGAGCCCATGCTGGACGCGCGCAGTTATCTGTTGTTGTAGGCCTATAAGGTCCCGGGTTGTGCCTCGGAAGGTGTCTCGCCAAACCACGCTGTTGCTAACCGCGTCGATAGCCTCAAGGCTGACTTCAATTTCGCCACCTACTATCGCAAAATGACCAGTGACTATGTCAGCCACCCGCATTTCCTGCGCCGCTTTCTGCAAGTTAACGTTTGAGTCAGCATACCCGCTCGTTGTCGCAAACGGGCGGATCGAGAGAGCAGGGTAATAGCTTAGTGTTGTCGCAATCTCATCGGCCAACCCTACACGAAGAAAGTCGAGGTCTTTGTTAACAGTTAAGTTCTGCAGTGGCACTACTCCTATGGGCCGAGGGCCATGCAAGGGCGCCGCAGCCGGGTCAGGTAGTGATGAGACTGCGTGCAAGCTTCTCCAGTAGGTGTGTATGCCAAAGACGGCGCCAGTTGCCATGATCGCCGCGGCAAACACCAGAATGGTTTTGTGATTCACGCGAAATCCAGGCCCTGTCCCTCCGCCGCTCGTTGGAGGTACAAGAGTTGATTCCGTATCACGTTTCAAACGCTGAAAATCGCTGAGCATATCGGCTGCGTTTTGGTATCGCAGATTGCAATCTTTCTCGAGAGCCTTATTGATGATGTCTTCCAGTCTTGGTGGTACATCAGGATTCAACCGCACGACGGGAATAGGCGTTGCATCCAGAATCGCTTTGAAGACTACCGCCGAACTCTTACCGCGAAATGGTAATGTTCCCGCAGCCATCTCATAAAGGACGATGCCAAATGAGAACAGATCGCTTCTGGCGTCTAGTTCCTTCGCTCGCGCTTGTTCTGGAGACATGTAAGCCACGGTGCCGAGTGTCGAACCGGGGCTAGTGAGGAACTCTTCATCAACGGTGACGGTATTTGCTGAGGCAATTTTGCCGGGCGCCGAGTTTCCGTACGGGACTTTGGCTAAACCGAAATCTAGTATTTTTATTTGTCCTTGCGCAGTGACAAAGATGTTTGCGGGTTTGATGTCGCGATGGACAACACCTTTTGAGTGTGCAGCATCCAGGCCCTGAGCAACTCCAATGGCAATACCCAGGATCCTTTCGAAATCGACAGGCTTATCCGAAAGCAGCTGTTTTAGAGTAGATCCTTCAAGACATTCCATCACGATAAATGCTTTTCCGTCCTCTTCGCCGATGTCGTAAATGGTGCAAATGTTCGAATGGTTGAGCGCCGACGCAGCCCGAGCTTCGCGCGTGAACCGAGCTAATGATTGGGCGTCATGGGCTACGTTATCCGGAAGGAATTTAAGGGCGACAAAGCGGTGTAGGCGGCAGTCTTCGGCTTTATAAACGACACCCATTCCCCCGCCACCAAGTTTTTCGATTATTCGGTAGTGTGAGACGGTTTGGCCAATGAGGGCCTCGGTATCCGCCATGGTGCGGTCATTTTAAGTTCCGTCTCTCAGATAAGTCAACGAAGCGCGAGAAAGGCAAATGGGAACGGATCGGTGGAGGTCCTGATTAACGCGGTTACCGGAGAAGTGGAATCTGTGCCAAAACCAGTTGTCCGGTAATCCGACTAATCAAGAGCCAGGAAGAAATGGCTCTCGAAAAGTTAATGAAGAGGGTCGACTGTCCGGCTAACTTCCACCCAAGACTTCGGAAATGGCTTTGGAAAGTGGTACCAAATGACTTCCATTTCCACTAGGAAGCCTTGGGTGGCGTGAAGGAGAATGTCGATCGGGCCGTGGTCTTTCGTTTCAAGAGTAATTCCGCCCAGATGACCCGAAGCGCCGCTCCAGCCAGGCAATTGGACCGGTTCTAGTCCGACCGTACGACAAGTCCCGCACGGGCATTTTGACACTGCAAATAATTGAGGGGGCCGGAATTCTACGAACTCCTTCCGCGAACTCAGACTTTGCCTCACCCATTCCATTTCTTCCGCTGACAGGGCCGCTTCGGAATCGGTGTGAGTTCGCGCCCGATGTGTCCACGATTGAAGACGACCTTACGTTGCTTAGCTTTTTTGCGGAACGGCCACATAACTCACAGTATCGCATTTTGAACGACGAAGGCTCAGGTCCGAAGTTAGGATTTCCTTCGCCAGAAGTATTGTGCCTGATTAACGCGGTAACCGGAAAAGTGCCACTGGACCGAATGTAGCGCCTGCGTTTCAGAAGGTTATCCAAAGAGCGGCGTGGATTCCCATGTAGATAAGCCACAAACCAAACCCAATGAACCAGATGCGCCCAAACCAACGCGGAATTTCTTTCCTGTTTTCGTTTCTGCTACCAGACATCCCCGGATGAAACTTAACACCCGGCACAAAACACCAAATGATTGCGCCGATTCCCATACCGATAGTTATCCATACATAGGCAGGTGACGTAGCGGGAATCATGCAGCCCAGCTTATCGCAAAGGCGATGCGCGCCGGTAACATCCGGCTAGGTCCTGATAAACGCCGTAACCGGACATCTCTAACAGTGTCGGCCCTGTCAAATCTTTTTTGAGCGCAATTCTCCATTCACTTCTGTGAGTGTCTTTGCTCGTTTTCTTTGACCTCTGCATCGACGACCACGGCTCGTTTGGTAATCTCTCGATCGGTTTCGGTCCGACCTAAACATCTCTTCGATCTGAACTTCGACCATGATTACTTCTTCGGACTCCCTTTGCAGGGAGCGGGATGCCCAACCAAGTGGACGGTGTTTACTTCACACCATGTCCGGTACCGAGCTGTCCCACGTACGAACCGAACTCCATCGACGGCGAATACGCGCAGCCGTTTCGCCACATCCAGTACAAGCGGACTCCCAGCCTGCGGCCCATCGCCACCTTCGCAATGCTTTTGTGTCTACGCATCGCCAGGTGCGTGTACCGACGTCGCCAGTCCGCATTGTTCCGCGCCGCGGCCTGTGCTGCCTCCACCAGCAAAAAACGCAACAAGGAGTTGCCTTGCTTGCTGATGTGCCCCAGCCGCTGCTTGCCACCACTGGAGTCCTCGCTGGGAATCATCCCCACGTAGTTGCCGATCTGCTTGCCGCGATGAAATCGGTTCGGAGTTCCAATGATCAACACATACGCGAGGGCCGTAAGCGGGCCCACGCCAGGATGGGTCATCAAGCGAGCTACCTCGGGCCGCTTCTTGGCTTCCTGCTCGGCAGCAGCAGTTAACTCCTCAATCGTCGGATTCATGCGGTCCAACAGCTCCAACAACTCTTGCCGGCGCCGACTGGCCCAAGGCGCTAACGCCAGCTTTTCTAACTGCTCTCGCCCCCGTTCGCTGAACAGTTTTTTCTTCCAGCGATAGCCCTCGTTCATCGCCAGGGCCTGCAGCTGATTCATGATCCGCGTGCGCATCTGCACCAGTCGATGCCGGTGCCACAGCAGTTGACGTAAATCGCGATTCTCTGGACTCGGAACCCAGATCCTCGGAAAGCGATCTTCCATCATCAGCTTCAGCAGCAGTTGCGCATCTTTGCGATCAGTCTTTTGCTTCTTGACGCGGGCGGCCGAGATCTCCGCCGGATCGCCAATCCACATTTCGAAACCCAACTCTGCCAGCAGTCGCTCGAACCAGCGGGAATATCCGGTGGCCTCCATCCCCACTTGCACGGGCACTCCTCGCAGCCGCAGCTCTCGATAGAACTTCTCGGCCTCCCCATCGCTATGGTTCAATCGTCGTTCGCTGTACTCGCCAGTCTCTTTCACCAAAAATGCAATCTGCTGAAAGCTCGGGTGATAATCTACGCCTATCAACATGTTCGGCTCCTTTCTCCCGAGCCTCTGGTCGTCAAGCAACCAAAGTTTACTCGGATCAAGGAGCCGACACTGTTATGCAATCAAGTGGAATCTGCCCAAAACCACTTGTCCGGTAATCCGACTTACCAGGCGCTTATATTGAATCGTGGTAGATTCGACGCTGCGATGTGCCCTGACCAGAGGATCATTACGAAAATGCCACTCACTGAACTTTGGGACGAGGGCGGCACACTGACCAGCGAGCGTGTCAGGAACATTGACCAGAGTAGTCTTGTTGAACTTCTGCGTTTAGGCCCTTTGCAATTCGTAGTGGCCGCCTGTGGTCTTAAACTCCGGTGGATACCGACACAACAACGATTTGAGTTCTGGAAGACAGTTAAGCCCCAGATAGCCGACCCGGCGAAACCCGTTTACCTCGAGCAGTTTTCTAGCGAGACCGCGTACACTGCCTCTGAATGGCGTGGACGTGCTGGCGAATGTTTGATTTTGCTAGAGAAACACCACTAACAAAAAATGAAGCCTTGCAGCCAACCCTGATTACGCGGTTACCGGAGAAGTGGAAAACGACGCAGTCACGTTAGACTCTGGGGGGATGGAAGAGGCAATTCGACTCAAGCTTAGGGCTTTTTGGGGGCTGGCGCAGGCTGATTCGCTGGCGGCGTTTGCGGTGGAGGTTGCGAGATTGGAGATTGCCCTCCGGTCACGGGGGTTGAGCTTGGCGCGGGCGTGGTCACTGGGGCTTTCGGCGCTGGCGCCGGCTTGGCTGGCTGCGAAACTTTTTGCAGCACCGAGCCGCCCTGCACCACGGCGCGATCGGTGCGCAGCACCAGGGCCATGGCGCAAAGCATGAACATCACCGCGCACCAGGTGGTGGCCTTCGACAAAACGTTGGCGGCGCCGCGTGGACCGAAAGCGGTCTGGCTGCCCGCGCCTCCAAAAGCGCCGGCGAGATCAGCGGCTTTGCCGCTTTGCAGCAGCACCACGATGATCAGCACCATGCAGTTGATGACGAAGAATCCGCTGAGCAGCCAACCGGCATACTTAAAGCCGATGACGATAATCCCCAGTCCCACCAGCAAAGCTACAGTCCACTTCATCCAAGCAGGCATGCGATTTTCCTTGCCCGCGGGGCCTTCAATCTTCCCCGGTCGCGGCCAATATCTTCGAACTAACTACCGACGAGCACTGCGAATTACTGAGCTCTGGACCCACTGATAATTGCGGCAAACGACTTGGGATCCAGGCTCGCGCCCCCAACCAGCGCCCCATCCAACTCTTCCTGCGCCATCAACCCGAGAATATTGTCCGGCTTCACACTGCCGCCATAAAGAATGCGCAGGGCGGCGGCGTGTTGCGGCGAAAACCTTTGCGAGACGCACTGACGCAGGTATCGGTGCGATGCGGCCGCGATTTCAGGGGTAGCCGTGCGGCCGGTACCGATGGCCCACACCGGCTCGTATGCCATCAGAATACGGGAGAACTCCTCAGCGGTCAACGCGCCAAGCCCGCCTGATAATTGGCGTTCGCAGATGCGCTCGGTGTGCCCGCCTTCGCGCTCCGCGAGAGTTTCCCCGACGCAAACAATAGGTGTAAGCCCCGCGGCCAGAGCGGCCTTGGTACGCTTGGCCACGGTTTCGTCCGTTTCGCCAAATAGCTGGCGGCGTTCGGAATGCCCGATGATCACGTAGCGGCAACCGGCTTCCACCAGCATCGCGGGGGAAATTTCACCGGTGAACGCGCCTTCTTTTTCCCAAAAAACATTTTGCCCGGAGATGGAAATCTTTGTGCCTTTGGCGGATTCCACCGCGGCGGCGATGGAAGTAAAAGGCGGGGCGATCACGATGTCGCAATATTCAGCGTCAGCCACCAGCGGAGCGAACGCCGCAAAAAAAGCGCGCGTGTCGGCGATGGTCTTGTACATTTTCCAGTTGCCGGCAATAACGCGACGCCTCATTTTTACTTTTCCTTTTCCTAACGGATTGCTCGCTTACTTTTCGGTGAGCGCTTCGACGCCCGGAAGTTTACGCCCACCCAGAAACTCAAGGGACGCTCCGCCGCCCGTTGAAATATGTGAAATCCTCGAGGAAACGCCGGACTGATGCGCGGCCGCGACCGAATCTCCGCCGCCAACGATAGATGTTGCGCCGGCATCGGTCACAGCAGCCACCGCCTTGGCGATTTCCAGCGTGCCTTTGGCAAAGGCAGGCATTTCAAAAACACCCATGGGACCGTTCCAAACGATTGTCCTGGCCTTAGCAATCTCCGCGGCATACAAAGCAATGGTTCTCGGGCCGATATCGAGACCCATCTGGTCGTCGGGAGTGGAAGCAACGTCCACGGTGGTCGCCGGAGCATCGGCTTTGAATTCCGGCGCGACAACATGATCCACCGGAATCAGAAATGTGAATTTTTTCTGCCGGGCGTCATCCAGAATCCTTTTAGCGAGATCGAGCTTTTCGTTTTCGACCAGCGATTTACCGATAGGCTGGCCCTGGGCTTTCAAGAATGTGTAAGCCATGCCTCCGCCAATAAGCATGGCGTCAGCAATCTTCATCAGGTTTTCTACCACTTCAATCTTATCGCTGACTTTTGCCCCACCCAGAATGGCCACGAAGGGACGCGCCGGATCACCGATGGCTTTGCCCAGGTAAGCCAATTCTTTCTCCATGAGCAGCCCCGCGGCGGACTGTTTCACGAAATGCGTTATGCCCACCACAGAAGCATGCGCCCGGTGCGCAGAACCAAACGCATCGCAAATAAACAATCCGTCACACAACGCGGCCAGCTGTTTGGAAAAAGCCTGATCGTTTTTTTCTTCCTCTGCATGAAAACGAACATTCTCAAGCAGCAGAACCTCGCCATTTTTCAACGCCTGGCTCTTCCCTTCCGCTTCCGCGCCGATACAGTCATTGGCAAACTCCACGCGCTGGCCGAGTAGCTCTTCCAGTTTCTTCGCCGCAGGCGCAAGCGAATATTTTTCGTTGCGCGCGCCCTTGGGCCGCCCCAGGTGCGAGGCCAGCACCACCCGCGCACCCTTTCCTATCACGAGACGCAGCGTAGGCAGCGTCTCGCGAATACGGGTGTCATCGGTTACCACGCCATCTTTCAGGGGAACATTGAAATCCACGCGGATGAAGACACGCTTACCGCGCAGCTCCAGATCATTGATCGTGATTTTGGCCATATCAGAGATCACAAGCCGCGACTAAAACTTCGCGGCCATGAATTTGATCAGGTCGCGGCACCGGCAGGAGTAACCCCACTCGTTGTCATACCACGCGAGAACTTTGACGCACTTGTCGCCGACAACTTTGGTGTAGCCGGCGTCCACGATGGAGGAATTCGAATTGCCCTTGAAGTCCGCAGAAACCAGTTCTTCTTCGGTGTAGCCGAGAATTCCTTTCATCGGGCCGTTGGCGGCCGCTTTCAGCGCGGCGTTCACAGATTCAACGGTGGCGGGCTTATCCACAAACACCGTCAGATCCACAACGCTGACATTGGGCGTAGGCACGCGCATCGCGTAGCCGTCGAGCTTCCCTTTCAACTCGGGGATAACCAGGTGCAGCGCTTTCGCCGCTCCAGTGGAACTCGGAATCATGTTGATTGCGGCGGCGCGAGCGCGGCGCAGATCCTTGTGCGGGAGATCCAGCAACTTCTGGTCATTGGTATAGGAATGAATGGTGGTCATGGTGCCGGCGTGAATTCCAAACGTTTCCTGCAAAACTTTAGCGACCGGCGCCAGGCAATTCGTTGTACAGGAAGCATTCGAGACCACATTGTGCTTCGCAGCGTCGTAGGTGTTGTCGTTCACGCCCAGCACGAATGTAGCGTCAGGGCCATCCGCGGGAGCCGAGATAATCACTTTCTTCACCGACCCTCGCAGGTGCTTTTTCGCGTCAGCCCCCTTGGTGAAAAGCCCTGTGGACTCCACCACAATATCCGCGCCGACCGATGGCCAATCAATTTCGCCCGGATCCTTAGTCTTGAAAACTTTGAAGCTTTTTCCTTCCACGCTTATGGTGTCTTCCGTGTGCGTAACTTTGTGGTGCAGGTTACCGAGCACCGAATCGTATTTAAGCAGGTGGGCCAGCGTGGCGGCATCGGTAACGTCGTTTACAGCCACGAACTGAATGTCTTTGTCATCCAGCGCGGTGCGCATGATGTTGCGCCCGATGCGACCAAACCCGTTAATTCCAACTTTAATTGGCATTCTTCCTCCGTTGCGGAATGAACAAAAGCGGCCAGCTCTGCGTAAATTCAGCCGTTGTGTAGAACAGGAAATGCTATGGGCACGATGGAGAAAAGTCAAACGCGCGGTCAGACTTGCAGAGCGGTCGCGTGCCGAAATGAGTCTGCGAATTCCCCATTTGATACAGCATTACACACTCGATAACTAACATCGCCCGCAACTTCAGTAGATCAAAAGCTTGCCGTCTCTCGAATCAAGCACTTACCCGCGCGACCTCCCTTCAAGCGGCGACTCAACCGCGTCTTCCCTTTGGCACGAACAGTGCAATCAAATCATCTGCAATGTGGGAAGTGAATTCGCAAGCCGCCCGCTCACGCGAATTTACTGCGAGAAGTTTTTCGAGTAGTTCGCCGCGTTTCGGATTTCATGCGCCGGCCGCCCGGCGTCAATGCCGCTCGCCCTTGGACAGATGGACAGGAGAAATCATGCGCACAGTTTCATCAACTAATGCTCGGATTCGCACAGTGTCAGCGGTGGCATTCCAACTGGTAATCCTGCTCAGCGGCTGCGGGCGAGAGCAGGCACCTGTCGCAGTCCCGGTAATCGTAAGCGTGACGCCGGCGAACGGCGCGACGGCTGTTCCCGTGGCGTCCCTCGTGACGGTCACGTTCAACAAGGCAATGAATTCCACCACCATCAATACTTCCACGTTCACGCTGGCGGATCCGACCGGCGCCGCTGTGGGCGGGACGGTGACGTACTCGGGTTCGACCGCAACCTTTACATCTACCTTTCTGCTGGCTCCCAGTTCCCTTTACACCGCGACGATAACCACCGGAGCCGCCGACCCCATCGGCGCGCATCTGGCGAGCAATTTTATATGGAGCTTTACGACCGGAACCATTCCCAGGGTAATTTCGACCAATCCCCTCAACGGCGCGGCCAATATCCACATCAATCGCAAAATCACTGCCACGTTCAGCGAAGCGATGAACAGTGGATCGGTTACCGCCGCGGGGACATTTTCGCTGGCGCTCGCGGGAGTTGGCGGCGCCGCCGTACCGGGAACAGTGACCTATGTGGCAGGAGCGAACGCCGCGATCTTTACGCCAACGCTCAACTTGCTGCCCAACACGCAATACACCGCGACGATCACCACCGCGGCCCAGAGTGCCGCAGGCAATAACCTGGCGACCAATTACGTATTCAGCTTTACCACCGGGGCTACGGCGGACGTTACGCCGCCGACGGTGATCGCAACCGTTCCCTTGTCCGCCGCCGACAACGTGCCTACCAATCAGGTTATTACGGCAACATTCAGCGAGGCCATGGATCCGGCCACCATCACCGCCGCGGGAACGTTTACGGTTGCGGTCGCTGGGGTCGGTGGCGCAGCCGTCACTGGAACAGTAGGTTATGCGGGCACGGCGGCGACCTTCACTCCGTCTGCGCCACTGACCGCCAGCACCCAGTACACGGCCACCATCACCAACGCCGCAAAAGATTTAAGCGGCAACGCGCTGGTCACAGGGGTAGCGCCGAATCCGTGGAGCTTCACGACGGGCTCCGGGCTGGACACCACGGCACCGACCATCACGCTCACAAGTCCCGCAGATGCGGACGTGAACGTAGCTTTGAACAAGGTGGTGAGCGCGACCTTCAGCGAAGCCATGGATCCGTTAACGATTACTGCTCCAGGAACTTTCACGCTGGCAGTGGCCGGGGTAGGTGGCGCGGCGGTCACAGGCAACGTCACTTACGATGCGCTGACCAGTATCGCCACCTTCACTCCCGCGGCAAATCTCACCCCCAGCACTCAATACACCGCAACGATCTCGACAGCGGCGAAAGACCTAGCTGGAAATGCACTTGCCGCCGGACTAATTCCTAATCCATGGAGCTTCACGACCGGTTTGGCTGCAGGACCGGTGGGACCAAACCTTGGAGCCGCGCTCACCTTCGGCGCATTCGGTGGTGGTGCGGGCATCACCAATCAAGGAACGTTGACGATTATCAACGGAGATATCGGCACTACCGGCGCATCCACCGTCGTGACCGGCTTCCACGATTTGGGCGTGGGCTGCACATACACCGAAACAGGCAGCAACATCGGCCTGGTCAACGGGATGATTTTCACTACGCCCCCGCCACCGACAGTGGGTTGTCCGTCAGAGGGCACGGTGAGCACTGCCGCTACAGCGAATCAGGCGGCACTGGATGCTCTCGCGGCTTTCATCGACCTTTCTCCCGCGTCCCGTCCCGGCGGCATTGATCCTAATGCCGGCCAGCTCGGCGGCCTGACACTTGGCCCTGGAATTTACAAAGCGGCGGGTGGTTCGTTCCTGCTGACCGGGTCGGATTTGACCCTCAATGGTGGCGGAGACGTAAATGCCTTGTGGGTGTTCCAAGCTGCTAGTTCCCTCACGGTGGGCGGGCCGGCCGCTCCGCGGAACATCATTCTGATCAACGGCGCGCAGGCCAAGAACGTGTTCTGGCAAGTGGGAAGCTCCGCAACCATTAACGCGGCCGGTGGCGGAACGATGGTCGGCACGATCATAGCGGCTGCCGGAGTGAATTTTTCAACGGCGGGAAATGTCGCGGTAGTCACGCTGAATGGGCGGGCGCTGGGGCTAAACGCTTCGGTGACCATGGTGGATACGGTAGTGAACGTACCGGCGCCTTAAAAAACTTCACTTCGTCGAGGAGTGCAGCGCAAGTCGCGATGCGGTGCGGGCTATCGAAGCCACACCGCCAGGCCGGCAGCAGCGAAGAGCAGCTTGCAGTGAATCGGGGGGAAGACAAATGAATTTCACAGCGCGACGCGTGACATGCACCGTGGGACTGACTCTGACACTGGCTTTAGGATCGGCATCCGTTCTTTATGCCGACGATACGCTGCACTCGAACGCCAAATCCAGAGGCGATGATTTCTCGACATCGGAACGCTGGCGCGATTCCGCCGAACCACTGCCGCCGCTTTCATTAACCGATTGGGCCTCGCGTCCTGAACCTGGTGCAACACCCGGAGGCAGATCGCGCTCGTGGGAAGAATCGCAATCGTCCACTCCGAAAGTGGAATGGTTTTTTGGTTATTCCTTCTGGCGTGCCATGCCCACCTCCGATGCCAACCGCATGGGTTACCTGCATGGCGGCAGCACCTCGGTAGCTTTCAACCTCAATCGGTGGTTTGGCCTGGTTGGGGATTTCGGCGGCTACGCCAACAGCCGCGTAACACTTTTCAATCAGGCCGCCAGCCAGACGTTCGACTCCGACGGCCGGGCCTACACCTACATGTTCGGGCCGCGATTTTCGTCGCGCCATTACGAACACTTCACGCCATTTTTCGAAGCACTCGTCGGCGGAACCCACGCATCCTCTGTTTCCATTTCAGGATGCACGGGTGACCCTATTTGCACACCGCTCCAGTCGGAAAACGCCTTTGCCGGCCTGCTGGGCGTGGGCTTCGACATAAAACTTACGCGCCACGTGGCGTGGCGGTTGGTCGAAGGCGATTTCCTGGCTACCCGGTTTCACGATCCGTTTTCTGCGAGTGGCGACGGCCGCGATTGGCAGAAAAACGTGCGGCTCTCCTCCGGGCTGGTGTTTCGATTCGGCGGAAATCCGCCGCGGCAACCAGTGGTCCCAATGTCCGCCACCTGCTCAGCGGATAAAGAGATGGTTTACGTAGATTCCGGCGATGTTGTTGCCGTACATGCGCAAGCCAGCAGCTCCGAGCGTTATCCCTTGAACTATTCGTGGAGCGCCACGGATGGCGCGATGGACGGCACCGGTGCTGACGTGCGCTGGAGATCGGCGGGTCACCGCAGCGGCGCGTATGTAATCAAAGTCCGCGTGGAAAACGGGCGCCATGGTTCAGCAGATTGCGCGGTGAACATTCGCGTAGAGCCGCGTCCCAATCGCATTCCGATCATGAGTTGTAGCACTGACCGCAGCACCATCACGGTGGGCGAAGCGGCACTGATCACCGCGACTGCCAGCGATCCTGATAATGATCCATTGACGTTTAGCTGGACCGCCAGCGGCGGCAGAGTAGACGGCTCCGACTCTTCGGTGAGATTCCAGAGTGATGGTATAGCGCCGGGCTCTTACGCGATTTCTGGTCACGCCGACGATTCGCGCGGGGGCACGGCGGATTGCACCGTCAACGTGCAGGTGGAAGCGGTACGCGTTCCGGCGGAAGTCACCGAACTGGAATCGCGCCTCGCGCTACGTAGTATTTACTTTGCGACGGCGCGTCCGACACCGACCAATCCTACCGGCGGACTGGTGGAGAGCCAGGAAAACGTCCTACTCGCGTTGGCACGCGATTTCACCCGATACCTGACCTTTAAACCACAGGCACACTTGGTTCTTCAAGGGCACGCGGATCATCGCGGCTCCGAGGAATACAACAAGGCGCTCACCGAACGGCGTGTGGAGCGCACCAGGAGTTTTCTCGCCGAGCACGGAGTCCCTGCCGGCAACGTGGAAACCCAGGCTCTGGGAGAAGATGACAACCTGAGCCCTGAACAGGTGAAACAGCTCGTCGAACAGAATCCCGACCTGGGCAACGACGAGCGGCAGCGACTGATCCGCAAATTACCGGTGATTGTCCTGGCTAACAACCGGCGTGTGGACGTTTCGCTGAACACCACCGGACAGCAATCCGTGCGGCAATATCCGTTCAACGCCAAAGATGCGCTTACGCTGCTGAGTCCCAGCGCCACAGACAGCGATAAGCACCCCAGATCACCGCGGCGCAAAGTGACCAAGCCGTGAGCACGGGATCTCCGGTTCGGTCTTTCGATGGGAATAATTTTTGACGCCGTCTGAACTACTGCGGAAACTGCTTAACGCTGGTAACGCGCTGGCCAGTGAAGCGCACGAACACGGTCTTCGACGGCGGCTGACCATAAATCCAGTCCTCAATGTCGTTGCCTTCGGAGTCGCGCTCGCGGACTTTGTGTTCCGGCTTGCCGATGGCCGCGACCACTTCTTCGCGATCCATGCCCACAATTGGTTTTCGTTCTTGAATGGCCGTGCGCATTTCGATGGGCAGCGTATCAAACCACTGTACCGAAGCAGAACGCTGCCGGTTGAAATCCAGAAATGGCGAGAGCAGCTTTTTGAGGTCTTCAGGAGCCAGGTCCGGAAGCGCGCGAGCGAAATCCAGATATAGCGTGCTGCCAAGCCCGGGCTGCATTCCCGGAGGTCCCGAATCCTGCTGCGCCGAAGTGGTGCGCGCGGTGGGAATGCCGCCCATCTCCAGATGAATACGATCGCGCAAACTTTTTTTGCCGCGCCCCCCGCCGTTCAAATCTACGATGATCTCTTTGTCGCGGAATTCCAGTTTGGTAATCTGCACGTGGTCGCCGGTGTTTACGGCGGCCCCATGCGTCGCCACCTGGCGGTCCAGCATGTTGGCGTCCAGCGGCTGGCCGATGTGTACGATGAATCCTTCTTTGCCGGCCGGAAGCGGCTTGATGGCCTTGGCGTATTCACCCGACACGTAGCGGATCAACGTAAGCTTGGAGCTGTCCTGCAGTGGCCCGCTTTTGCCGGCGGCATTGCCCTTGTCGGTGGCAGTTCCCTGTCCCTGCGGATCGGTAACCGCCATCGCCTCGGTGCCAAATAGGGGAATCTCGCCTCCCGACGGAAACGCCTCAGCCGAGGCCGCGCGCGGGCGCAGGTTGTTCACCTGCGGCACATCCGCGTAAGCCAACAGGAAAAACATCAAAGACGCAGTGAAAAGGTTCATGAGTTGACTACGTAAAGCTCAAAAGCATGCTGCCCGGGCCTACCATACCCATTCTATGATGCGAAAACCCCGTTGAACAGCCACTCCTGAGACACCAGGGACAGGCGTAATCGTATTACATACTTGTCCCAAAGGGCTATTCCCGCCTCTATGACTCTGAGTTCCCGTAGGCCCAAGCCGAAATGCAGGCGTCTCGGTTCAGGGTGCCCACCCTCGATTTATAGGGTCCTGGTTGAGGTTCGAAAATAAAGCTCTGAGAGTCCAGCAAACTCGTTTCAGGCAGTTGTAGATGAAGTCGGTAACGTACGGCCATCACGACTAACCACAGAACATCATTGCGACTGAAAGTCAGCAACCGACCCGCATTCGAACAGGCAGCATACTCGAATACCCCCACCATTCGAATGCAAACGCCTTGCGCTTCCCGTGTAACTCCCACTGTTCAATAAACTTATCGGCTTTTCTGATCCTGGTTTCACGTGAAACCAAAATTCTCTGCCCGCCGACAAATCGCGCAAATGTCGACACGTCGACATTTTTAACACCGGCGCTCGCCAGATTTCAGAGCGGAGTCACGATCATGCGGCCACCGCTTCTAGCGGGAAACCACCTGCACGCCTTGACGGTCGATCTTCACCGGCAAAACTTCCGCGCCGGCATCGCGGATGGCGTTCTCCACTTTTTGGCGGGCGTCAGGGTCGATTAACAGGACCACGCAGCCTCCGCCACCGGCGCCGCAAACTTTTCCAGCGAGCGCACCTTTGCGGCGCGAGTCTTCAATGACGCGATCAACCAGCTTGGTGGAAATGGTAGGCAGATTGCGTTTGCGAAAAAACCATTCTTCGCGCATCAGGCGGCCGGCTTCATTCCAGTCCGTGGCCTCCAGCGCCACGCGCAGCAGTTGCGCCACTTTAGAAATCTTCTCCATCCCGTTTTGCACCGCCCGCTTGCCATTGATGTGGGCCTTGAACACTTCCCAATTATTGATGCCGTGCTGGCGCGGCTTGCCGGTGTAGCACACCACGATGCGGCGCTCGAGTTCGTCAAGATTCAGGCGCAGTTCCACGCGATGCTCACCGCCGGCGGGGAGTTCAATAGCGGCGGCACCGCCAAACGCTGGCGGATAATGATCCTGGGTTCCGGTGGGCACGCAGATCACCACTGCTTCGGCGTCGCGGCTGATATGGATCCAATCTTCTTTGCTTTTTCCTGCGCCGGTGAAGCGGTCCAGCGCGGCGCAGATGGCTACAGCCATTGCACTGGAGCCACCGATGCCCGCGCCCGCGGGAGCTTCGGAGTCCGTCGTGAGCGTGAAGCCGCCGTGCGGTTGAAAAAATTTTACGATTTCGGCGAGCAGCGGCAAGCGGTAGCGTCCGGCTTTGGCGAGGGCAGCAAGGGAGGCGAAAGTTTCTTCGCGTTTGGTGTCGCGCGAGACCAGTTTGATCTGATCGTTTCCAGCCGCGTTCGTTTCAATCACGCACGAAGCGTAACGGGAAATTGCGGCGTTAACCGTCAGCGCTCCGGGATGAAACAAGTACAGTGGCCAGATATCGAGCGTGGCGCCAGCCAGGTCGACGCGCGTGGGCGCCTTTGATTCGATGATCATGATGTTCCTTGGAGTAAGTGGGACGGACTATCTTAACGTTGCAGTCACAACTCGGCACAGAAGTAAATCCGTTCGGTGTGACCTATGTGCTGGAGTTCGATGGATGCCACAACAATTATTTAGCGGCGGTAGCCTGGCGCGCGCGAATCATCAGTTGCGGGCCGCTATCTTTTTTTTCCTGTGCCAGCGCGAGGTTGGGTTCAAAGCATCGCCGGCAGCGTGCTTCATAAATACCCGTTGCTCCGACGACCACCAGTTCTTCGCTCTCAACCAGGCGTTGCGTATGTACTGCCGGATTGCCGCAGCGCACACATATAGCCAGCAGCTTGGTGATTTCTTCCGCGATGGCCAGCAGTCGGGGCATCGGTTCAAACGGGCGGCCGAGATAATCGGTGTCGAGTCCCGCAACGATCACGCGCTTGCCCAGGTTGGCAAGTCTGGTGCAGACGTCCACCACTTCTTCCCCCAGAAACTGCGCTTCATCGATGCCGATGACTTCCGTCCGCGCGTGGACCTTTTCCATTATTTCCGCGGCTCTGGTGACATTTTCGGAGGCGATGCCCAGGCCGGAATGCGAAACGATTTCGTTAGCGGCGTAGCGCTGATCAATCGCGGGCTTGAAAATTTGTACACGCTGGCGCGCAAACTCGGCGCGGCGCAAGCGGCGGATGAGTTCTTCGCTCTTGCCCGAAAACATCGGGCCGACCACCACTTCGATCCAGCCCATATTCCCTTTGACGATGTCCACGCTTTAGTCCTTCAGTCCTTATGGTTTGGGCACTTCAAGAATGTGTCCCTTTATTATCTCACCGATTTAGCCTGCTGCGGCGACGCTACGGAACAAAGCCGCGTTGTAAAAAGGAGCTAACGCCGCGATCAACGCAACGCGAAAAGCGTCTCGCCGGGTAATCAAATCGGTCGACAGCACGCCCCACGCTCCGTTGCTATCGCGGACGCCGGCCAGTCCGGCAAATTTGTCTATGGCAGCAGCCAATTCCACGCCCTGATCGACTACTTCGATGGCAAGCGGCTCAGGAAGTTCAATCGCGCCGCTGCGGCCGAAGTGCCCACGAACACCGTCGCTGACGTAGGCCCAACTCTCCAGAAATACGCGACGGTGCGCGCTTTCGTTTCCCTTCCCATCGCTGGTTATAACTTCAAGGCCACCTTCCATGCCGATGAAATATCGGAATGTCCCGGTGGCCGCTTCTGGAATGAGCATAAGAGCGTCCGCGCGTTGCCGGGCGCCACGCATGGATTCCGCGGAGGATAGCGGTGTATGTCCGACTCCACTACCAACGTCGAAGCCGCGCACTTCGAATTGCGCGCCAAGCCACAGGCGATGCGCAATTTGTTCCAACGCGTCGTGGACCGCTTCAAGTTTGGGCCCGCGTTTTGAGCCGACAGCAATGATAAATTTATTCACGAAGGGTGGTTAGTGCCGGACATATCGTAAACGATTTCGGACGTGTGAATACGTCGTCGCGTAGGAAATCCTGTTACAAAATTTCGACGAACCAATCGATGGGGTGGAGAAGGAATGGAGCGGCCTATCGGAATCGAACCGACACCTGAACCTTGGCAAGGTTCCGTACTACCACTATACTAAGGCCGCTCAAGGACTCTTCTTTATATAGCATGGCGGGCCAACAGCGACAAGTGCTCCCGCTGACATTGCTTCCATCCGGCATTTTATCCGCACAATTTCGTGATCAGGAAACCTGGGTTATACGCGCCGACTTTACTACCGGCGAACGCTTCTGGCGGTCGGCAAAGCGCGTGGCTTTGTCTTTGTCGGTGTACACGCGGCCAAACTTTTCGCCGTCGGCGTAAAAGACGGTAACCAGCCAGTGATGATGCTTGCGGCGGCGGTCGCGGTTGAAAGAGTTCTTTTCGTTTTTGGGTGTGGTTTTGGCGGTGCCTTTGGTCACAGTGCGTTCCTGTCTTAATGCGGTGCTGCGAACTATCGCAAACAAATGTACAACGCGCAAGTACCACGCCCGTTAGTAACGAGCTTTGTCGGTACAAAGTCACTGGTGCGACTTGGGTGCAAGGGAGGTGAAGCGGTCGCAATTGGCGACGCAATCGTGTTTCTACCGCGCCGTTTCATCTACACCGGCTGTCGGGGAGGGGCATCAAACAGATACAGAAGTTCTGGATTCGAGCTCTGCGGCTGATGACACGGAGCGCTCGGAAACACTTTAAAAATGTTGTGAATTCTGAAACATTCCCCGAGTTTTTACGTCTTACATGTGAGTGGCAAGATAAGCTTAATCAGTGGATAGACATATGATCTCAACGACAAAACGAGCGCCAGTAGTGCAGGACCTGCGGAATCATTCCGCGGAACAAATCGGGGAGCTGCGTGCGCTGCTGGAACAGGGCGCGCCGGTGAAGCCTGATCCGCGCCGTCCCGGATTCTTCGAGCTCCAGGGCCTGCGCGACGTGTTTTACATCTTCAAGTACCCGACCGGCGAAAAAGTGATGCTGCTGGGCGTGTGGGAACGCGACCCGGTTGCGGAATTGGTGGCATACAGCTGCTGCCACGCCGCCTGACGATCAGTTAATTTAGTTTTGAATGCTGGGTTCAGAGAGCCGCGGTTTTCCGCGGCTCTTTTTATTTCGAGTCTATTTTGGATCAAGTTTCAGAGCGGCGGAATTGATGCAGTAACGCAAGCCGGTGGGATTTGGGCCGTCGTCAAAAACGTGTCCAAGGTGGGCGTCACACTTGCTGCACTTTGCCTCGGTGCGGGACATTCCGTGGCTCTTGTCGGTTTCGGTCTCGACCGCCTTGGGATCCACGGGAGAATAAAAACTGGGCCAGCCTGAACCGGAGTGAAATTTGGTGCCGGACTCGAACAGCGGCTGCCCGCAACAGACACACTTGTACATTCCAGGGTCTTCAGTGTCGGCGTACTCGCCCGTAAAAGGCGGCTCAGTTCCCTTCTGGCGGGTCACGTAATATTGGTTCTGGGTAAGCTCTTTCTTCCATTCTTTCTCGTCTTTGCGAATTTTCTCTTCCACGGTGGCCTCCTCGGAGCACGAATCGTTATTGATGCCGGTTAGATTCATCTGACGGCCTTGACGTTATCAAATAATTGAAAGAACCGGGAACGGAATGGGGCCGCATGGAAGGATCCAGATTTGCGCGCGAAATACTGTGATTGACATGACTGGCGAATTTACTTATGGTTGATCTTCTGAAATGAAGACTTCGCGCACTTCACGGACGCACCGGCATCATCATCATGTTGGACATCATGGCCAAACGCCGCGTCTGGTAGGGTGCGCATAGTAATTTCTTAACAGAAAGCACTCATCGGCCCGCTGGCGCAAAAAAGCCCAGCGGGTTTTTTGTTTTTGAGGGCGAGTGGAGAAAGGCGGCGCGATGAAAATTGCCTTTGAGAAATACAACGGGCTGGTGCCGGCCATCATTCAGGACGAGAGCAGCGGCGAAGTGCTGATGCTGGGCTTCATGAACGAGGAAGCGCTGGCGGAAACGCAACGCACGCGGCGAGCGGTATTCTTCAGCCGTTCGCGGAACAAATTGTGGCGCAAAGGGGAGTCCAGCGGGCATGTGCTGCACGTGCGGGAAATTCGGGTGGATTGCGACTCGGACACGTTGCTGGTGCGGGTGCAGGCCGTTGGTCCCGGAGTTTGCCACGAGGGTTATCGCAGCTGCTTTTACACAAAACTGGAAAATGATGGAGCAGCGACAGTGACGGAAGAGCGCACGTTTGCGCCGGAGAAAGTTTACGGACAGGGCCAGCAGGCATGAATCAGCTCAAGCTGGGCATTCCCAAAGGCAGTTTGCAGGACGCGACCATTGATTTGTTCGCGAGGGCCGGATGGAGAATTTCGCTGAGCTCGAGGAGTTATGTGCCGTCCATTGACGATCCCGAAATCGAGTGCCTGATGGTGCGCGCGCAGGAAATGGCGCGCTACGTGGAAACCGGCGCGCTGGACGCCGGCATCACCGGACACGACTGGGTAATGGAGACGGAAGCGAACGTCGAGGAGATGGCCGAACTGGTTTATGCCAAGCAGAAACTGGCGCGGGTGCGCTGGGTGCTGGCGGTGCCCGAAGATTCACCGGTACAGCAGCCCGCCGACCTGGCCGGAAAAGTAATCGCGACGGAAGTAGTGCGCATCACGGAAAAATATCTGGCGCGCCATGGGGTGAGCGCGCGGGTGGAATTCTCCTGGGGCGCCACGGAAGTGAAAGTGCCGCAACTGGCGGACGCCATCGTGGAAGTGACGGAGACGGGATCGTCGCTGCGGGCCAATCGCTTGAGAATCGTGGACACGGTGCTGGAATCGGCGACGGTTTTCATCATGAATCGCGAGGCAGCAGCCAGCGTCGTGGAAGCGCGAGAAAGCGGAGAACCTGATTCTGATGTTGCAGGGAGCGATTGACGCGACCAACAAAGTCGGGCTGATGCTGAATGTGCGCCGGGAAGATCTGGATGCGGTGTTGAATGTTCTTCCAGCGCTGAAAAATCCGACGATTTCGAATCTCAGCGATCCGCAATGGGTGGCGGTCAATACCATTATTGAAGAATCGGTGGTGCGGCAGATTCTGCCCAAGCTGAAGGCCGCCAAGGCTCAGGGGATTGTGGAATATCCGCTGAACAAGATCGTACTGTGATGAAAATTCTTAAATTAACGGCAAAGGTCGAGCGCAAACTGTTGCGGTCTCGACAACAGCGGGACGTCACGGCGCATCGCGCGGCGCTGCGCATCGTGGATGACGTAAAGAAACGCGGGGATGTGGCGTTGCTCGAATGGACGAGGAAATTTGACGGCGTCGATCTGCGAGATGGTCTCTGGGTGTCCGCTCGGGAAATAAAGAGCGCTGGGAGTGAGGCCGGCAAGGATTTGCGCAAAGCTATTGAACATGCGGCGCGTAATATTCGCGCCGTGGCGGAAAAACAGGCGCCACGAGAGTGGACACTCGAAGTTGAAGCTGGCGTGCGCATTTCGCAGATTGTGAGGCCAGTCGAAGCGATCGGCTGTTACATACCCGGGGGACGATTTTCACTCCTGTCGACGCTGCTGATGACGGTGATTCCCGCGATGGTAGCCGGTGTTAAGACGCATTAGCGTGGTATCACCCAATCCCAATGCCGCGTTGCTGGCCGCCGCAAACATTCTGGGAATTACGCGCGTCGCAAGAATCGGCGGGGCGCAGGCTATCGCGGCGCTGGCTTATGGAACCAAAAGTGTTGAGCGCGAGTGGATAAAATCTTTGGTCCCGGTAATCGCTTCGTGACGGCCGCGAAGCAGATTGTCAGTAATGATTGCGCGATTGATTTGCCGGCCGGGCCGACGGAAGCGATTGTTCTGACGAATGGCGGCAATGCAGGATGGATAGCTGCCGATTTGTTGGCCCAGGCCGAACACGCACCGGATGCCGGAAGTTTTCTGGTGACGACTTCGCGAGATTTTGCCGAGCGCACGCAACGAGAAGTTCACGAGCAACTGCGCAAGTTGCCGCGCAAGAATCCAGCACAGGTCTCGGCGTTGCGAGCGGGAGCAATACTGCTGGCGCCGTCGCTGGACAGCGCATGCGAATTCGTGAACCGATTTGGGCCGGAACATCTGAGCTTGCCGCAGAACGCCAGCGACCTACTTAAGAGACTGAATGCCGCGGGAACGATCTTCATTGGGCCGTGGAGCGCGCAACCTTTTGGCGATTATTGCAGCGGCAGCAATCACGTGTTGCCTACCGCGGGGTGGGCGCGCAGTCGCGGCGGACTCAGCACAGCGGATTTCGTGAAGTGCATCACGACGCAATCGATCAGCCGCGAGGGCTTCGCGCACTTAGCGGATGACGTGCAGGTGCTGGCCAGAGCAGAGGGTTTGCTGGCCCATGCCCACGCAGTGGAGGTACGGCGATGAAGGCGCGGTTGCCGGTGCGCGCGGCGATTTTGAAACGCAAAACCTATGAGGCGCCCGCCGAGGGCCGACTTGGAAAGGTGCGGCTGGACTTCAACGAAAACACCAGCGGTTGCGGGCCAGCGGTGGTGAAGGCGCTGAGAAAACTTTCGCCGAAACAACTGGCGATGTATCCGGAATACGCCAAGCCAACAGAACGCATTGCTTCGTACTTTGGAGTGGCCGCTGGAGAATTGCTGCTGACCAACGGCGGTGACGACGCGTTGCGTGTTTTTTTCGATGCATTTGTTGAGCCCGACAGCCACATTTTAATCTGTGAGCCGACGTTTCCGATGTACCGCTACTATGCAGAGATTGCGGGAGCGTTAATCGAAACGTTGCGCTATGACGCGGACATGAATTTTCCGCTGCGCGGATTCATTACCGCACTGCGGAAGAAGCCGCGAGTCGTTTTTATCGCCAATCCAAATAATCCCACCGGGACGCTTATACAACGAGAGGCCATTCAGAAAATCCTGGAGGCTGCGCCGGAGACGGTGGTGGTGATCGACGAGGCGTATGCAGAATTTTCGGGTGTCACGGTGCTGCCGTGGATTCGCAAATTCCCGCAACTGTTTATTACGCGCACATTTTCGAAAGCGGCGGGCCTCGCGGGGCTGCGGCTTGGCGCGGTGATGGCCTGCCGCGAGTCGCTTGCGTTGCTGCGTCGGGCTATGCCGCCCTTCCCCGTGAATATCGCAGCGCTGGTGGCGGCGACGACGGCGGTCGCGGAAGGTAGAGCGATACGAAACTACGTGCAGGGGACGCGAAAGACTCGCGACTGGTTTGCAGGGGAATTGCGGCGAACCGGTGTGCGGGTTTTTCCGAGCGCGGGGAATTTCATCCTGGCTGATTTTGGCTCGCGCGGGCCGGCAACATTCAAAAAGCTGGCCGCGCAAGCGAATTCTGTTGCGAGAAAGAAGTAATGATATCGGGCCGGGATTTGTGCGCATCACGATCGGCACCGATGCGGAAATGAAACGGTTGCTGAAGGCGATTGAGAACGAAATCAGCGCCAAGCCTGCAGCGAAGGTCAAATAACGATGCCGCGTTCCGCGACGATTCACAGGAAAACAAATGAGACGGACATCCGTTTGAGGCTGAAGCTCGACGGACAAGGAAAAGCCGCGATTTCCACCGGCATCCGCTTTTTGGATCACATGCTGGAGCTGGTGGCCCGGCACGGCGCTTTCGATCTGCAAGTAGCAGCGCGTGGCGATCTGGATGTGGATCAGCATCACACCGTGGAAGACGTGGGGATCGCGCTGGGCGAAGCGGTGCTTCAGGCGGTAGGAAACAAGCGCGGCATTTTGCGCGCCGGATATTTTGTGATGCCGATGGATGAGTCGCTGGCGGTGGCCGCTATTGATTTGAGCGGGCGGCCGTTCTGTGTGGTTGATGCAAAAATTCGCGTTGCGATGGTCGGCGATTTTCAGACCGAGCTGGTGGAGGATTTTTTCCAGGGATTCGCGCAGGCGTCGCGGTCAAACGTGCATTTGCGGGCGCTGTACGGGCGGTCTTCGCATCACCAGGTGGAAGCGATGTTCAAAGCGTTTGCGCGGGCGCTGCGATTCGCGGTGTCGCGCGACAAGCGGCTGCGCGGAGTTCTTCCCAGCACCAAGGGGCTGCTTTAGAAAGTAATGAAAGTCACTTTGATTGACTACGGCGCGGGGAATCTTCCCTCGGTGGAGCGTGCATTGATGCGGCTGGGGGCGCAGGCTGAGAGAACCAAATCGCCGGAAGTGTTGGCTGCGGCCTCGGCCGTGGTATTGCCTGGGGTGGGGCATTACTCGGCGTTGATTCGGGCGCTGGATGAAAACGGCCTGAGAGAATCGCTGGTCGCGCTAATTCGCCGGGGAGTTCCCTTCCTGGGGATTTGCCTTGGCCTGCAGGCGTTGTATGAAACGAGCGAAGAAGCGCCGAAACTGAGTGGGCTAAAACTCTTGCCGGGCTGCGTTCGCGCTGCTGGCGGGGGCGAGCAAGCTGCCGCACATGGGATGGAATCAGGTGCGGCCCGCGAACGGCGGCTCGGGACTATTGGCGGGGATCGCTGACGATGCGTATTTCTACTTTGCGCATTCTTTCGCGGCCACGCCCCAGGGTGGCAGCCGTGAGAATGGTGGCGCGGAGAGCGAAGCGCGGGCGACTTGTACTTACGGCTCAGAATTCGTTGCCGTGGCCGAAAAAGAAAATATTTTCGCGGTGCAATTCCATCCGGAAAAAAGTGGCGAGGCTGGGCAGCGCGTGCTGCAGAATTTTTTGCGGTTGGCGGCATGACCCTGGCGCGGCGAATTATTCCCTGCCTGGACACGGACGGCGGGCGGGTAGTGAAAGGCGTCAACTTTGTGGGGCTGCGTGATGCGGGCGATCCTGTGGAACTGGCGGCTGCGGTATAACGCGGAAGGCGCCGACGAACTGGTGGTGCTGGATATCGCCGCGTCGCGAGATCGCCGGCCGACGTTTCTGGAAACCATCCGGCGCGTGGCTCACGAATTAAATATTCCTCTTACCGCCGGCGGGGGCATTCAGGAGCCTCGACGACGCGCGCGCGGTGGTTCGCGCCGGCGCCGAAAAAATTACCGTGAATACTGCTGCAGTGCTGCGGCCGGAATTGATTTCCGAGTTATCCGCGGAATTTGGCGCGCAAGCGATAGTTTTGGCGATTGATGCGAAAAACAACGGCCACGGGTGGTCTGTAATTGTGAGAGGTGGGGGAGAGGCGACCGATCTGGACGCGGCAGTTTGGGCCGTGCGTGGCGCGGAGTTGGGCGCGGGAGAAATTCTGCTTACGTCAGTGGATCGCGACGGCACCCAAATTGGTTTTGATATTCCTCTGACCGCGGCGATTTCCAGGAAGGCGACGATCCCGGTGATCGCTTCGGGCGGAGCAAAACTTCCACAGCACTTTGTCGAGATTTTCAAGGATGGCTTTGCGGATGCGGCGCTGGCCGCGTCTATTTTTCACGCTGGCACGCAATCAATCCGGGGACTGAAGCAATTCCTCGCCGAGCAAAATGTCGCGGTGCGCTTGCCGTGCTGATTCCTTGCATTGACCTGCAAGGAGGGCAGGCGGTTCAACTGGTTCACGGACGCAAGCGCGAACTGGCGGTTGCTGATGTGCTGGGCCTGCTTGAGAAATTCAAGAACTACGAATGGCTGCACGTGATTGATCTGGACGCGGCCATGGGAAAAAAGCCGAATGCGAAATTGGTGAAGCTATTGTGCCGGGAGGCCGGGGCTGCCTACGGCATGAAGGTTCGGGTCGGCGGGGGAATTCGCAGCGTGGCGCGAGCAGTCACGGTTGTGGGATGGAATCCGGCACAAATTATTATCGGCAGCGCGGCATTTCGTGACGGAAGCCTGGATCTGCGATTTCTTGAGAAACTAACGGCAAACATTTCACCCGTAAAAATCGTGATTGCTCTCGACACGCTTAAGGGAATGATCACGACACAAGGTTGGAGGCGCAAATTAAAATTGCGGCCTGCGGAAGTGATGGCGCAACTCGCGCCGTTCTGCGCGGCGTTTCTGTGCACCGACGTGGATCGCGAAGGAACGATGAGCTGGCGCAAATCTGAAGTGGTTTCGCAGTCTGCGCAAAGCCACGAATCACCCAATTATCGCTGCGGGGGGAATTACAACGCGACGGGAAGTCGCGGCGCTCGAAAAAATGGGCATGGACGCTGCGGCAGGAATGGCGATGTACAAAAATATTCTGCGCTAGCAAAAATCAGCGCATGTAGGCGTCGGTAATGTACTGCTGCACCATGCGCTGGGTATTAAAGAACGAGCCGTTGATGGCGATGGAATGGAGCATGACGCTGAGGTAGCGGTCGCGCTCGTTGTAAAACATCGGGACGATCACGCTTTCGAGTTTGTTGTAAAGGGATTCTGCGTCGGCGCGATTGTCGGTCACCAGATCAGGTGTGGCGTGGCGCAGATCGCCGATGGACCAGCCCGTGACGCCTTCAATGTGGCCTTCGGACCACCAGCCATCCAGAATGCTGAGGCTGGGCACGCCATTCAAAGCGGCTTTCATTCCGCTGGTGCCACTTGCTTCCAGCGGAAACTGCGGCGTGTTCAGCCACAGGTCTACGCCGGCGGTGATTTTTCCGCCCAATTCCATGTTGTAGTCATCCAGGAAAACCACGGACACGGATTTACGCAACGCTTTTTTGGCCTGGAAAATATTTTTGATGATGGCTTTGCCGCCAGCATCGTGCGGATGGGCTTTGCCGGCATAGACAATCTGAAATGGTCCCGCATTTTTGGCTATCAGCCGCAGGCGATCGAGGTCGGCCAGAATTAAATCGGCGCGTTTGTAACCAGTGGCGCGACGGGCAAATCCTATGGTGAATTTCGCGGGATCAAACTTCATGCCAGTCTTCTGGCGAATTACTTCCAGGAGTTCGTGCTTGGCAATCAGATGCGCCGCCCAGACTTCTTCAGGAGGAAGCGCCAGCGCGCCGCGCAAACTGTAGTTGTCTTCACGCCAAGTGGGAATGTAGCGATCGAAGAGCTGGCGAAAGACGGGCGCGGTCCAGGTACCGGCGTGGACGCCGTTGGTGATGGCTTCGATGGGCACGCCGGGAAACATTTGCCGCGACGTTTCGCCGTGTTGCTTGGCCACGCCGTTCACATATTTGCTCAGGCTGAGCGCGAGGTAAGTCATGTTGAGCGAGGCGCCAGCGCGCGCGGCCTGTTTCAAATCAGGGAAAGCTTGTTCGGCCTGGAGAACTCGTTTGACAAGATCGGCGGACGAAGTGTCTTTCAGGTCGAAAATTTCCGTTTGATTGGGAAATGCGCGAGTCAGAAATTCCATCGGAAAGCGGTCGTGGCCGGCGGGAACGGGCGTGTGCGTAGTGAAAACACATTTGCAGCGAACTTTTTCAATGTCCTCGGCGCGAATGGTGGTGCGCCCCGCGCTGGCAGCTTCCGCCTCGAGAAGTTCGAGGGACAGGAGCGCGGCGTGGCCTTCGTTCATGTGATAACGCGTCAGATTATCGTGGCCCAAAGCGCGAAGCATGCGCACGCCGCCGATGCCCAAAATAACTTCCTGGCAAAGGCGGTAATAGGGATCGCCGCCGTAGAGACTGCCGGTGAGCGCGCGATCAACCTCGGAGTTGGAAGGCAAATCTGCATCCAGAAAATAAATGGGGACTTCGAATCCTCGGACGCCCACCGCGTCGTAGCGCCAGCAACGGAGCTCTACACGGCGATCTTCGAGGGGGATGCTCACGCGGGCGGGTTCCTCATGCAAAAAATCTTCGACGCGCCAGGTGACGGGCTCTTCGGTCTGCGCGCCGTCTTCCGACAGGCGCTGGGAAAAATATCCTTTGCGATATAGCAGCGAGACCGCGACCATGGGCAAGCGAAGGTCGGCTGCGGCGCGGATGGTGTCTCCCGCAAGCACGCCCAGACCGCCGCTGTAGCTCGGCATGGAGTTTTCGAGCGCAATCTCCATGGAGAAATACGCTACTAATCGTTTGTCATCGCACGCCATGCGAATCAGTTCTCCCGCGACGCCCACAACCGCTCAACGGAAAAAACACCATGGTGGAGCTTCCCATTGTCGGGGAATACGCAGCGGGCAGGCAAGGTGTGGCAAAAGAATTTGCGGTGTGTTGCGCACCGAAGCTGTTAACCATTTGGCATGAGTTTTGAAAATTTCAGGGCTGAGGGGCCGTTCCAGCGATCTGGTCCGCGATGAGGCGGGTCGGCTTCTCCTGCAGAATATCCCAGCGCTTGCAGGATTTCGTTGTTGTGTTCGCCCAGCAATGGGGGCGCAGGCGGTAGCTTACCGGCGTATCGGAAAGGCGCATGGGATTGGCGATGGTTTTTAGTGCGCCGAGCGTTGGATGTTCGAGCTGCACGATCAGTCCACGTGCCTGGCTCTGGATATTTTCAAGGGCATCGCGTACCCCGTTGATGGCCGCTGAAGGAATTCCTGCCGCCGCGAAAAGCGTCAGCCAGGCATGCGCGGATTTGGTGGCGAAGGCCTTCTGGAGAATGGCCAGCAAATCGGAACGATTTTTTACGCGCAGCGCATTGGTTTGAAAGCGGGGTCGGCACGCAGATTTTTTGTCGCGTCCAGCACATCGGCAAACTTTCGCCAGAGCGGCTTCCGTTCCGACACCAACGACGAAATAAGCATTGTCACTGCCACGAGAACATTTCGTAGGGAACGATGCTGGGGTGCGCATTCCCCCAGCGCGCGGGCTGCGACCCCTGCATTCAGATAACTGCTTCCAGCGTTGGCCAGCCAGGTAAGTTGCGAGTCGAAAAGCGCCATGTCGAGAAACTGACCCTGGCCAGTTTTTGTGCGAGCCAGCAACGCGGCAAGAATTCCCATGGCGGCATAAATTCCAGAGGTCATGTCGGCGATGGCAATGGGGTAGCGCATCGGAGCAGAGTCCGCGTCACCCGTGAAACTCATCACTCCGGCCTCGGCCTGCGCGATGATGTCGTAGCCTGGTACACCGGCGCGGGGTCCCGTGAGGCCGTATCCGCTGATGCTGCAATAAATCAGTTTGGGATTCTTTGCGCGAATAGCTGAGACATCCAGATTTCGTTTCTGCAGCGATGGTAGCGGAGGGCTGGTTGATCAGAAAGATGTCAGCGGTGGCTATCAAATTTTGCAGGGCTGCGAGGCCCGAAGGCTGGTTGTAATCCAAAACAAGCGAACGCTTGTTGCGATTGCAGGATAGAAAATATGTGGAAACTTCGCCGACGAATGGCGGACCCCAACCGCGCGACTGGTCGCCCGTGCCGGGGCGCTCGACTTTGATGACGTCCGCACCGAGGTCGCCGAGCAGCATGGCGCAGTAAGGACCGGCCAACGCCTCGGTCATTTCAACTACACGTATTCCATCGAGAACGTTAGTCACGGCGAGGAATTATAGCCGAGTCTTGCTGCGGACCGGGGCCGGCACGACTATCGCGAGGTAAATTTTGGAAAGCGATAGGTGAGTGACGCCGCGGCCTTCTTCCACGGTGATGATCTGATCGGCGGTTACGCCTTGCAAAGTATCCACGTGCCGCTGGGCCAGGTGATTTCCAGGGTGTCAATTTTGGTGTGGTTGGCCAAGCCGAAATAAATTCGCGGGTCCTGTGAAGAACAATAGCTCATTCCGCCCTTGGCCTGATCGTACGAGACGAAATCGCCTGCGGTCACTTTGAGACGAGCTCCCAGGCCGTCGCGATTGCTTTTCGTGCCGATCAAGCGGACTGCCAGCCAGTGGTTCTTTTCGGCGCCGTTTTCGGATCGGCCTGCGAACCAGACTTGCCATTCGTTGCGTCTCCTCCTTTGGGCCGGAGTTGCGAAATAGCTGCGCGGGCTCGCCGTTGTTATTGACTACGAAATCCTGCCAGCCATCGTTGTCGAAGTCGCCTACGGCCAAGCCTCGACCGACGGTGGGCGCGCGGAAGCCGGTGGTTGCGTGGCGGTAGGCGTCGACGAAATGGCCGCCGCCGGTGTTGCGGTACAGGCGCTTCTCCTCTTGATAGGTCACGCTCGGGTGATACAGCGAAATGTTGTCGAGAATATGTCCGTTGATTACCAGAAGGTCGCGCCAGCCGTCGTTGTCGAAATCGAAAAAACGAGCGCCGAAACTGCTGTTGCGATAATTGGACTGGCCGATTCCGGAGGCTACGGTAGCGTCCGTGAATGTTCGCTTCACCGCTGTTGCGATAGTAGCGGTTCAACTGAAAATCCAGGTGACTCACAAACAAGTCGTAATAGCCGTTGTTGCGGACGTCGGCGGCATCGGCGCTCATGCCGGCTTCGGCTTTGCCATCCTCGCTGAAACCTGCACCGCCGCTATAGGTGGCGTCGCGAAATGTGCCGTCGCCATTGTTCAAGTACAGGAAATTGCGCTGGGTGTCGTTGGCAATGAAAATATCGGGCCAGCCATCGCCATTTAGATCGGCGAGCACGACGGCCAGGCTTTTGCCGTCGCGATTTACAAGTCCGGCAGATTTAGTGACATCGGTAAATGTTCCGTTGCCATTGTTGTGATACAGGCGCGGCGAACTGCCTGAGAAGCTATCGGGGTGGCAATATGCGCGGTAGCCCGGCTTGGGTCCGCCGCAACTTACCGGATGATCCACGTCGTAGTGAACGTAGTTGGTAACGAGCAGGTCGAGATTTCCGTCGTGGTCGTAGTCGAACCAGCCCGCGGCGGTGGCCCAGTCGCCTTCGTCGACCACCCCGGCGGTTGTAGTGACATCCGTGAATGTGCCATCGCGATTGTTGTGATAGAGGATGGAGTGCCGATAGCCGGTCATATAGATGTCGGGATAGCCGTCATTGTCGAAGTCGGCGATGGCGACCCCGAAAAAAAAGCCGCCATCGGTGTGGATGCCTGATTTGGCGGTCACGTCGGTAAACGTGCCGTCGCCATTATTCCTGTAAAGCGCCGGCTGCGGTGGCGTATCGGGATGAAATGCGGGCGTGACGCCACTGTTGACGAAGAAGATGTCCAGGAAGCCGTCTTGGTCGTAGTCAAGCCATCCGACTCCAGCACCCATGGTTTCCAGATAGAGTTTTTGATCGGAAGCGGCGCGCTCGTGACGAAAGTGAATGCCGGACTTGCTGGTGACGTCTTGAAATTGCACGCCGTCAGGATTAGCAGGGGGCGCAGGTTCTTTCGTCGCGCTGCGAAGCGCTTTCGGCGGCGCTTTTTGCGGCGGATCGGCAAGCAGACCCGGACAGAAAGCCAGGAGAAGAATCAGGCCTCGCGAAAAATTCACGATTCGGTTGGAGAATGTTTCAATTCGGCACATGAGTGCGACGGGCAAAATGGTAGCACTGTGCGCGGGACGTTTGGGGCGGTGAACAACGGAAGTTAAGCTGCAACAATTTTGAAGTGCTGCATCGAAATATTTTTTCCTCAATGCAATCTCGTTATTCTACTTTGGTCTTGACACTTCTCTTACCCGGACGCTAGCCTTACGCACAATTTTGTTGAAAGGGGTTGGTTCTGCAGCAAGAATTTACGTCTTGCAATTCAAACATTGTCCACCCGCGCGACGATGAAACTGCCGCTGCGCGTAACGGTAATCGTGCTCACCCAAGGTTAAGCTTTTCAAAATTTTCTGCACCCAAAATTGGATTATTGGCGCTGACGCTCGCGCTGCTGTGCGCTTCAATGACCGCGATTTCTGCGCGCGCGGACGCGCGCAAGATCATTTTTGACACCGATCCCGGAACCGACGATGCGCTGGCCCTGATGCTGGCGTTCAACTCGCCGGAGCTGGACATTCGGGCGATTACCGTAGTGCCAGGCAACGTGACAGCCAAGCAAGGACTGGAGAACGCGCTGCGCATGACTTCGCTGGCAAATCGCTGCGATGTTCCAGTGGCCGGCGGGGCACAGCACCCCCTGTTTCAGAATTTAATTACCGCCGAGTTCTGGCACGGAAAAAATGGGCTGGCCAACGTGGAATTGCCGCCGAGCAAGTGCAAGGCGGACGCGCGCTTTGGCCCTGACCTCATTATTGAAATAATTCACGCCGCCCCACATGAGATAACTCTCGTGCCGGTGGGTCCGCTGACCAACATCGCGCTGGCAATCCAGAAGGATCCGTCGATCGTGCCGCTGGTAAAAGAAGTGATACTGATGGGCGGGTCGTTGAAAGGCGGAAACGTCAACGCGGCGGCGGAAGCGAATATCTACAACGATCCTGAAGCTGCACAGATGGTGTTTCAGGCTGGATGGCCGATCACGATGGTCGGGCTGGACGTCGGGGATAGAACGTTGTTTGGGCGCAAGCAACTGGCGGCGCTGGGCAATAGTCATGGCCCCATGAGCGACTTCACTTATAAGGTGGGCAAATTTCTTGTAGAGTTAGCGGAAAAATTCGGCGACAGCGGAACGCCAATGTACGATCCACTGGCTGTGGGTGTGGCCATAGATTCCACACTGGTGACGGCCCCGGCGATGCACGTGGAAGTGGAAACGCGAGGCGAGTTTACACGGGGCGAGACGGTGGCCAACCGGCGCAACGAGATCGAACGAAATGTTCTGCACCATTTTCCGGCGGGCTCGGGGGAAGCAGATCGCTATATGATCGAGGGCCTCGATAAGGTGGAGCCCAACGCAAAAGTGTGCCTGGAAGTGCGCGCTGACAAGTTTCTGGAGCTGTTTGTTTCGCGGATTCAAGGTAAGTGAGGAATTTGATTGTTCTCAACAGGAACGATGAACGATCGGGAGCCAAAATGACGATGCGCTATTTAAGAATGGGTATTTTGGTTGCAGCAATGCTGCTGACAGCCGTTGCGGGAATTTCGGCGCAGACGCTGGAGCGCGGGGCGATTCGGGGAACGGTGTCCGATACTTCGCACGCGGCGGTGGCCGGCGCGAAAATAACGCTGACGAATTCTTCGACCGGGTTCCGGCGAGAATTCAGTACGCAGGAAGATGGAGCGTACGATTTCGAATCGGTACCGCCGGGAACCTACACGCTGGTGGCGGAGGCCGGGGGATTCGCGATCACGACGGTGCAGGCCATCACAGTGAACGTGGGCGCGTCGGTAAACCTGGACGTCAACATGCCGCTGAAGTCGGCGCAGGAATCCGTGACGGTGACGGCGGACGCGGCCGGTGCGGTGGATACCACAACGTCTGGAATTACGCAGTTGCTCAACGAGAAGAGCGTTGAGAATTTGCCCCTGGAGGGCCGCGATTATCGCGACCTCGCGCAGTTGAGCCCTTCCGCGCAGGTGGTGCCGGGGCTGCGCGGCGGTATCCGGCTTGGCGGACAGCAGAGCGATTACAGTGGCCTGGTGATCGATGGAGCGGACAACACGAATAATTTCTTTGGCGAAAATTTCGGCTCCCTGGAAACGAAAAATCTAACGGTGCCCTTGGAAGCGGTGCAGGAATTTCAGGTAGTCACGAACGGTTTTGCGCCGGAGTTTGGGCGCGCTACCGGTGGATTGCTGAACGTAGTCACCAAGTCGGGCACTAACGATATTCACGGTGAGGCTCATGAGTATTATCGCGGCGGAAGCTTGACCGCTGATGATGCGCTGCACAATCCTTCGAACATTGACCGGCAGAACCAGTTTGGCGGATCCATTGGCTTCCCTATTCATCGCGATCGCCAATTCCTGTTTCTTTCGACCGATATTCAACGCGAGAGTGGCCCATTGAAGACGGTATTTTGCCCGCCGTCTTCCCCGGACTTCGCGGCTTGCGAGGCTTCGCTGCAGAGCGCCGGGCCGATCATCAACGCTCCGGTGCCGGGCTCCAATGAAGTGCTGCCTGCCGCTTGCGGTGGGGCCGCGGCGATCGGACAAAATTTATTGCCGGCTTGCTACGGGGTGCCGAACCTGGCGGGTTTTGAAGGTTCACACACGCAGTTTCAGAATTTCTTCACCCTGCTCGGGCATTACGACTACCAGATATCGAATGCCAACCATTTCAGCATTAGGGGAATTGGAACCCGCAATCACACCGACGGGTTTACCGGCGGGCAAGGACAGACCGAGACCCTGGATGCGTTTGGTAACACGGAAAATTTCGTGAACCAGGGGATCACTGGGGTGTTCGGGCTGACTACCGTTCTGGGCGCGAAAGTGAATGAATTCCGCGTCAGCATCAACGGAGAAACTCGCAAACGCCAACCCAATTTCAGCGATGCTCCGGAAATTTCCATCAACAGCATTGGAAACTTTGGGCAGCGATTTTATCTGCCAGGAAACAACGACAACGGAAAATTGCAGGTCCAGGAAAACTTTTCGTACTCCTTCGCCAAGCACGACATGAAATTTGGCGGCGACGTGGATTCCTTCGTGGATCGAAAAGATATTTTCGCCGGCTGGAGCGCCGGCGAGTATGTATTCCCCACGGTGGACGACTTCAACAACAACAACACCAGTTTCTTTTTCCAGGGGCTGGGTTTGAATGGACAGGATCCGCTAAAAGCAAATACGCTGGGGCCCGCGTACCAGACGGGCATCGGAATTTATTTACAGGATAAATGGCAAATCACGTCGCGGCTGACATTTACTTACGGCATTCGCTGGGATGGCAGCAAGAATCCTCAGCCGCAATCGCCAATACTGGGGTCGGTGGTTTGGATCGGTGAAGGGGCCAATAGCCGGCAGTCCCCGGTACCGCAGAACGTTCCCAATGATTTCCGGCAATGGGGCCCTCGTTTTGGCCTGGCGTGGAGCGTAGGCAGCCTGGCCCATCCCACGGTGTTGCGGGCAGCGTGGGGCATGTACTACGCGCAGACTCCGACGATCTTTTTTCCCACAATCGGCGGAACCAAGAGCACCACGATTTTTTGCCCGCCGCAATTTTTCTGCGCGCCGCCACAGGACACGGATCCCGGCGTGGGGATAACTCCGACGCAAGGCGGGCCACCGTATCTGTTTCCTTCGACGGCATCTTTTGGCGCGGCTGATTTGTGTGTGAACGCACCGGGCTGCCCATCTCCCACATATGTGGATCCCGCGTTTCGCAATCCCCAAGTTTCGAACCTGACTGTAGGGCTGGAGCATTCGTTGACCAACAATTGGACCATCTCCGCCACATACGCCTACGTGCACTCGGCGTATCTGAGAGTGGGCGGATTCAGCACCACCAACTGGAATCGCAACGTGATTCCGGATGGCACGGACCAATTCGGACGGACAATTCTGCAACCGGCGGCTCCCTTCCCGAATTTCGGAACGTGTCCGGCGAATGGCTTGACGATTTTTGGTCCGGCGCAGCCCTTGGACTGCACGACTTTTGCGAATACCGAATTGGCCAGCTTCGGGCACGGTAACTACCACGAGTTCGTGGCGGCAGTGAACAAACGGTTCTCGCACCGGTACCAGGTTTTTGCCAACTACACGTGGTCGCGGAACTTTGCCAACGGCTCGAGCGAGCGGGACACGGACACGTTTTTCGGTCCCCAGGATCCCTTCAACCTGAATCTGGACTATGGGCGCACGGCCATGGATATTACGCATCAATTCAAAGCGGGGGCGGTGGCCGATTTGCCGTGGGGATTTACGTGGAGTACGAACGTGATCGTCCACAGCGGGCTCGCTTACCCCGCGTACGTTCTCGTGGATATCAACGGCGACGGGGTGAGCAACCAGGGTATCGGCACGAATGATCGCCCGGCGGTGCAGTTAGGAAGCGGCAAGCCGTTTTTGCTGCCTGACTACCCGGGAAGACAACCGAACTTCTTCGACTGGAACATGCGGGTGAGCAAAGACGTGAAACTTGGCGAACGTTATTCGGCAAGGTTTATCGCGGATCTATTCAACGTGACTAATTCTTCGAACTTGTATTCGAATCCAGATAACAACGCGTTTGTTACTCTGAGTGGCTGCGCTCCGAACGCCAGCGGCGTTGGAAATTCATGCGCGACGCTGACGAGGCTGCCGAAGCCTGGGGATCCGACACCGGTGGGCACGACCTATCGCCGGCTCGACCAGTTGGCTCCCGGAGCGACTCCGTTCGCTTTGCAATTGGGCGTGCGGTTTCAGTTCTAGATGAACATTGTCGACGGGAAGCGGCGGCGCTTCCTGAAAGGTCTGGGCGGGCCGCTGGCTATGTTGCCGTTGACGCGGCTTACGGCCCCATTGGCGTGGGCCGCGCCGTTGCCTGAAAAAGCTGAACACGCTTCTCTCGTTGCCAAGGAAAATCCTGTGCGGTGGCCGATTCTTACTGGCAGTCCAGTGCTGGACAGCTTGCATCCGGTGATTGAAAACTCGCGCGACGTGCGCACCAATCTCGAAAAACTTAAAGAAGTCGCCGGGTGGATGGGTTACGAAGACTTGCCCCTGCCGGAGTTTACGCTTCCGTTTGGGGTGGGTGCCGGCGACGGCAATGATGCGATTGACTTCATATTGACCGCCGACTGTATCGACACGGCTTTCACCGATTTTTCCAGCAACCAAAAGTTTCAAGTGGATTTTGGCGGGCAGCACTGGTCGGATTCTGAGGCGGAGTTTGCCTGCCTGAAACGCGCCATGGATGCGGGCGTCCCGATTCTGGATGGGGAATTTTTGTCGCGAGTTACGCTCGGCGAGCTGGACAAGATTTTTGCCGGCAACATCAGGATGCCCATGCTGGAAGCCAAGCTTGAGGTTCTGCATCAGGTGGGCGGCGTGCTGGCGAAAAAATACGGTGGGCGCTGGCACAAGTTTATCCACGATTGCTCCCCGCGGCTGTACGACGGCGGAAACGGGATAATTGAGCGACTGGTAAAAGAGTTTCCACGCTTCGATGACGTGAGCACGTTTGAAGGGCATGAAATCAAGTTCTATAAGCTGGCGCAACTGGGCGTCTGGATGCTGTACTCCACGCTACACAAATCCGGGAAATTTCGGCTCGGCGATCCGGAAAAGATGTCGGCTTTCGCGGATTATATAGTTCCGGCGGCGCTGCGACTGCTGGGAGTTACAAGCTATTCGGCGGAACTGGAAAAGGCAATCAATACGCATCAATTGATTCCGCGTGATTCACGACAGGAAATTGAAATTCGCGCGCATTGCCTGTACGCCACCGCGCTGCTTACGGAAGAAATCAATAAGGTGCGCGGCGCGAAAGAGCAAGTGATCATTCCGCAAATTGACGCGCGGCTGTGGACCCACTATCACACGACTTCGTGGCCCCATCATCTGACCAAGACAATTATGTATTGATGACCTAAAGGCTCACGTTGGTGTTGAAGGGACAATTATGAGGATCTGGAAATGGATTGTGCGGGGATTGCTGGCTGCCGCGATACTCGCCGGCTTACAGTGCACTGCGTTCTCGCAGGGCAAGCGCAAAGTAATTATTGATCAGGATTGCGCCGGGCCGGGCGGTACGGACATGCAGGCGATTCTCGCGCTGATAAATTCGCCGCAGACCGACGTGCTGGGAATCACGGTACTGACCGGCGACGCGTGGCGCGATGAAGAAGTGCAGCACACGCTGCGACTGCTGGAAATCGTTGGGCGCACCGATATTCCGGTGGTGCCTGGCGCGATTTTTCCGCTGGTGAATAGCAAAGAGTACATCGCGAAGTGGGAAACGATGTACGGGAAGGTGATGTACCAGGGCGCGTGGAATTTCGCGAAAGGTTATTCCGTTCACGGGCCGTATGACATTCCGCCGATGCCGGAAGGCGCGCCCACAACGAAAGCTTCGACGGAAGATGCTGCGCGATTCATGGTGCGGATGGTGCGGCAGTATCCGCACGAGGTGACGATTTACGCAGCGGGACCGATGACCGATCTGGCGCTGGCGTTGGCGCTGGATCCGCACTTTCCGGAGAACACCAAAGAATTGATATTGATGGCGGGAAGCATCAATCCCCGCACTGACGATCCCGAATTCAGTATCACGCCGCGACGAGAATTTAATTTCTGGATCGATCCGGAGGCGTCGCGCGTGGTGCTGCACGCACACTGGCCGCGCATCGTGCTGACCACCGTGGATATTTCTGTGCAGACACGCATGGAAAAAAGTTTGATCGCGGAAGTAGCGAAAAGCCAGACGCCAGGCGCGCAATACGTGGCAAAGTACGCAGAAGCCAATTATCTGTGGGACGAGCTGGCCGCGGTGGCGTGGCTGGATCCGAGCTTCATCACCAAATGGGAGAAACTTTACATCGACGTGGACATTGACCACGGCGCTTCTTATGGGGATACGCTGGCGTGGGCTCCCGGGCAGCAGCCGGGGATGGGCGAGCAACTGGTGGAAGTGCAGAAGGAATTAGATAAGGACAAGTTCTATAAAGAGTACGTAGAACTGCTGTCGCGTCCCACGCCGGGCAAAAAATGAATCAGCGATTCATTTCGGCAGAGCTTAGCGCTTGGCGGTAATCCTTGTCGTCGGGAGCCAGCTCGGCGGCTTTACGGAGGGCTGCCAGCGCGCGTGCACGATCATTTTTCTGCATGTATATTTTGCCGATTTCGAAATAGGCGTCGGCCTCTTTGGGATTGATCAGCGTCACCGCGTTGAATGACGCAAGGGCCGCGTCCAGATTCCCTTCCCCAGCTTCAAGGACTCCCCGCACAAAGAGAAAATCCGGCTGATTGGGGTGAATCTCGAGCGCCTTGGTAATGGCAGCGCGCGCCTGTTGCGGCTGCTTCATGGAGAAATAGATTTTGGCTTGCTGCGAATAGGCAAAAGCGTTTGCGGGATTTTTCTCGAGAGCTTGCCGCAGCAATTCCTGAGCCTCGGAAAACTGGTTGTGCATGGCCGATTCGTTGGCCTGTTCGACGAGGTGCAGGGACTGCACACGATTCTCGGACGCTTCGTGTTGAGCGCGAGAACCTTCTTCGAATTCCGCGCGCGTCTCAGCGGCCTGGTCTTTCTGTCCGGCACAATCATAGGCGCCTGCTAACAGAAAAAGCTGGTCAGCATCGGGTGCAGACTGCTTTTTGGTGGCGCGCAGGATTTCCACTGCACGTTTGCACTCGGAAAGCCTGACGAGGATTTTGGCGTAAAGCGTTCGGCCCGGTTGATACTTTGGCCTAGCGGCCACAACTTTTTCCGCATCGGCGAGGGCTTTTTCATTTTCGCCGGTATCGGCGTAAATTCCTGCCCGAATGAAACGCGCCAAGCCGTCATCGGGATCGCGTGACAAGACAGCATTCAACTCACCAAGGGCCGCGGTTGTGTCGCCGCTTTTGAGGTAGGCGGTGGCCAGAAGATTTTTGATGTCCGGATTCGCGGGAGCGATGTTGAGTGCCGCGCGAAAAGCCGAAATGGAGGCGTTGTAGTTCATGGCATCCATTTCCAGAATTGCGATGGCTCGAAGGACTGGCAGGCTGCGGGGATGCTGGCGCCGCGCGGTCTGCAAAATGGTGCGCGCCTGCTCGTCGTTGTGAACGCGTCGGTAGAGGTCGGCGAGAGACAGCGCGAGGGCTACATTCTGCGGGTTACGGGACAGCGCTTTTTGCGCCGCCTCGATGGCCTCTGGCCGAGCTTCCCTGCTCAAAGTTTGGCCCGCTGGAGGTTCGGAAATTTGAGATGCGGTGGTAAAAGAAGTAACTGCGAAGGGCATCCATAGCGCGGCGGCGAGACTAAAGGTGATGGTTGAGGGCATCGAAAGCAATTGGTCCAGGCAGCCGTGAGTGATTCTAAATCGCGCTCGGGATAATAGAAACAAATATGGACTTGCTGATGGTGTTTTGCACTTCGGCATGTGCTATTGTTCCCCGCGTTCACAGCGCCATGGCTCGTACGGCGCGAAAATTTGAATAGGCGCAGGAGAATTATGCCGGAGCCCGCGAAGGTCGTTGGGATTGGAAGTTGTGGCGTAGATTATTTTGCGATCGTGCCGCGACTGCTCGGCCCGGAAGAAAAGATTAACGCGGACCGACTGGAAATACATGCTGGCGGGGTGACGGGAAACAATCTGACGCAGGTCGGACGTCTGGGTGTTTCGGCCGGGTGGCTGGGTTTGATCGGCGATGATGATAGCGGGCGGTTAATCACCAAAGCATTCGCAGATGATGGGCTGGATCTCTCCGGAATTGAAGTCATCAAGGGGGAGCAGTCCACGTTTGTGTGGATTCCGGTGGATGCCCAGGGGGAACGCTGCATCTACATGTTCCCCAACGTGAATGGCAAGCTCTCCGCCGAGCAGGTGCGCACGCTTTTCACGCCGCACATCAGCAAAGCTAAACATTTCCACACCGAGGCTTCGCAACTGCCGTTGCCGCCGATCAAAGAAGGCATGCAGATCGCGCGCGCTGCAAGTGTGCGGGTGATTTTCGATCTGGATGTGGCGCCAAGTTATTTCGAGCAAGCGAAACTCGGGAGTGAAGCGCAACTCCTCTCGGCGCTGCAACTTGTAGATGTACTGAAGCCGTGCAAAGCGGCGGCTCGCGAAATCACCGGGGAGAGTGATTACGAAAAGATGGCCACGAAGCTTCTGGCGCTCGGGCCGAAGATTGTGGCGCTGACCATGGGAGCGGATGGCTGTCTGATCGCTGACGGGAAAGAGATGATTCACGTGCCGCCGTTCCAGGTAAAGGTGGTAGATTCCACCGGGGCCGGGGACGCGTTCATGGGCGGCTTGTCATACGGCTTGCTGCAGCAGTGGGATCACCAGCGCGTCGGGACTTTCGCAAACGCGTGCGCGGCAATTTGCTGCACCAAGGTTGGCGCGCGATCGATGGGCAGGCGGGACGACGTGATGGCACTGATCAAGTCGCAACGGGCTGCGGAGGCAGCGGCGTTCTAACCAGCTATCGTTCGCCTACGTCAGGATTTTCAGGAGATTGAGATGTTTGTTCCCCACACCTTCGCCATCGCCCTAGTCATGATGATCGCCAGCGCGGTTTGCTGGGGTTCGTGGGCGAATACTTACAAGGGCGTAAAAAATTATCGCTTTGAACTTTTCTACTGGGATTACGCGGTGGGAATTTTTCTGATCTCGCTGGTGCTGGCTTTTACCATGGGCAGCACGGCGAACGATTCCTCGAGTTTTCTTAACAACGTGCGCGCGGCAGATAGTTCGAACATCGTTTCGACCATGATTGGCGGTGTGATTTTTAATCTCGCAAATCTGCTGCTGGTCGCGGCGATCGACATGGCGGGTCTGGCGATTGCGTTTCCGGTTTCCATCGGGATCGCGCTGGTGGTCGGAGTGGTTTCCAGCTACATACTGCAGCCCAAGGGGCACGCGGGATTACTGTCGGCGGGCGTGGCTTGCGCGCTGATCGCCGTAATTCTGGATGGCAAGGCCTACGGCAATCTGAAAACAGCCAATCGCGAAATCACCCGGAAAAGCATCATCACCTGCATCGTGTCCGGGGTGCTGATGGGCATCTGGGCGCCATTCGTGACGCGCTCGATGACCCACGGAAATACTCTCGGGCCCTACAGCGTAGCGGTATTTCTAACCCTGGGTGCGCTGCTGTCGTGTTTCATCTGGAATGTGTACTTCATGAAGAAGCCGCTGGTGGGCGAGCCGGTAAATTTTTCGGAATTCTGGCGCGGACCTGCCTCCGGGCATGTGCTGGGAATTCTGGGCGGTTGCATCTGGGGCATCGGCACGGTCTTCAATCTGGTGGCGGCCAATTTCACGGGAGTGGCCATTTCCTACGCCATCGGGCAGTCGGCACCAATGGTCGCGGCGCTCTGGGGCGTGCTGGCCTGGAAGGAATTTCGCGGCGCTAATAGTCGAGCCTATCTCTACCTCGCTTGCATGTTTGTCTTCTATTTGCTCTCCATCCTGGTAATTTCCTACGCCAACACAGCGGCCTGAACGGGACGCCGCGAGGTCGACCTGCAAAGATTGCAATTCTCTAATCGATCGTAATCTTTTCAGGGTTGGCGTAATCCCTTCAGGTCTGGCGCAATCGCTTCAGGTTTGGCTGCTGGGACGCTGAATAGTTCTGCCGGAGCAGTCCGTTTTTGCGACAAAGGCGATCCACTATTTGCAGGAGTTGTTGTTTTCCTGGCCTTTAGTGCGGCCCCTGGCGTTCAGCAGAAACGAAAAGCGTTCCACTGAGAAAAAATGACTTCCGCAAATTTTCAATTCGGGATGGTTGAGCCTCCGTGTGTCCCAATTCGAGAACAATTGCGACGGTGGCCCAGTGACATTGTCGCCGGCCGGAACGATCGATTCACTCGATGAAATCTCATCCTGATTCCGAACGGATCTTCAAACTGCGAAGGTATCTGATCTGGCTTTTATTAGGCATTGTTTACATCCTGGCGGACCGCTCCACGGTTTTTCTGCAGATCTGGTCGAGCATCAGTGCGTGGTATCCGCCAGCCGGAATAACTTTGGCAATGCTTATCGGGACGGGAGCCGGTTGTGTGCCCGCGCTGGTGGTAGCGGGTTTGGTGGCCGCCAAACTGAACTATCAGACCGCCACCCTTAGTTACACATTTATCTTCGCAAATGCGGTGATTGTCGGCGGCTATACCGGGGCTGCCGTGTTTTTAAGGCGAGTGGTCAAGATCGATTGGCGGCTGGGTTCCATTCGCGACGTGATGCGCCTGCTCTTCGTGGCACTGCCTGCGGCAGCATTGGTGGCCTCGCTGGGCACGCTGCTGCTGGTGCTGGATCATGCCGTGCCCCGAGACGAATACCTGAAGGCCGCGATGAACTGGTGGATCGGGGACGCGGTGGCCATTACGTGCATCACGCCATTTTGCCTGGTGTTTGTGATGCCGGCCTTACGGCGGTTTGGCGGCTGGGACGAAGGGCCAGCGATCCTCGAGAGGAATGGATCGCACGAAAATACTCATGAGGCCCAGGGGGTCCACCGGACGCTGGAATCGTTGGCATTCACGAGCGTTCTGCTTGCGACTCTATGGGTTGTTTTAGGCCCTAACACCGGTGACAACCATGACATGTTCTATATTTTCTTTCTGCCGATTATCTGGATTGCGGTGCGGCGCGGCCTGCGGGGCGCGACCCTCGGAATACTAGGACTGGATATCGGCATTGTTCTGTCGTTGCGCATTACACCGGGGGAACCTTCGCATTTTGTAGTACTGCAATTCTTAATGCTGATCCTGTCGTTGACGGGGCTAGTGCTGGGAGCGCTGATCAGCGAGCGCAACCGCAACGAAGACGGCCTTTCGCGCGAAGAAGAAAGAATCCGCTTGCTGCTGGAATCCGTCGGCGAGGCGGTCTACGGCATGGATCCCCACGGCCGGTGCACGTTTTGTAATGCGGCTTTTTTGCGCTTGCTGCAGTACCCAACGCAGCAGGCACTGCTGGGACGAAATATCCACGACGTAATCCATCACACAAGAGCAAATGGCGATCCTTTTCCCTGGGAAGAGTGCCCGTTGAGAGAAGCTCTGAGCGCAGGCACGAAAGCGCACGCCGGGAATGAAATGATGTGGCGCTCGGATGGCAGCGGCGTGCCGGTGGAGGTGTGGTCCAATCCGTTAATTCAGAACGGAAAGATTCTGGGGACGGTGGTAACGCTGCTGGACCTGACCGAGCGACTTCGCGCGGAAGAGTCCCTGCGCGTAGCGAAAGAAGCCGCGGAGGACGCGAATCGCGCGAAGAGCGATTTTCTGGCGAACATGAGCCATGAACTGCGCACTCCCATGAACGGCATCCTGGGAATGGCGGCGCTGGCCATGGATACGGAACTGACGTCGGAACAGCGCGAGTATCTCGCCATGGTGAAGACTTCAGGGGAATCGCTGCTCTCGCTGCTCAACAATATTCTGGACTTATCAAAAATCGAGGCGGGCAAACTGGAACTGGAATTGTCGGATTTTTCAATCGAAGACTGCATTGAAGAAGCGTTGTGGCCATTTATTCCGCTGGCGCTGGAGAAATCGATTGAGCTGGTGTGGAACGCCACGGGGATGCCGGCGATGGTGCTTGGCGACCATCTGCGACTTCGCCAGATTCTGGTCAACCTGATCGGAAATGCGCTGAAATTTACCAAAGAGGGAGAAGTGAGCGTCTTCGCAGAGTGCGCCGCCATGCCGGATGCGGAAATACGCGTTCATTTTGTGATTGCGGATACCGGCATCGGAATCCCCGGTCCACAACAGGGGAAGATATTCGAGGCGTTCGCGCAGGCCGATATGTCGACAAGCAGGCTCTATGGCGGAACTGGCCTGGGCCTTTCGATATCGGAGCGGCTGGTAAATTTGATGAACGGGAAAATTTGGCTGGAGAGTGAAGAAGGCCACGGCAGCAAGTTTCACTTTGAAGTTTTTTTTGCGCGGGCCAAAACGCAGTTGCCGGACCCGATTCGGGGCGGCAACCAATTCGCGGGATCACGCCGAATTTTGGTGGCCGACGATCACGCCATGAGCCTGGCGCTTTTGAAACGCATATTACTCGGCTGGGGTATGGATCCGGTCACCGCGCATGGCGCCTCCGACGCTGTGGCGGCGTTTCAAGAATATTCGAAACGAGGCGCGAACTTCGACATCATCCTGCTGGACATGGAGATGCACGAAGTGGCCGGAGGTAAGCTCATGTCTATGGCGCTTTCGTCGCCGAAACGTCCCGCTCGTTTCGTCATGATGCTGAAAGCGCCGCTGGATGCAAGCCGCAGCTCTGAATTTCAGGAACTGGGCATTACGACAATTTTGAAGCCGATTCGGCGGGCGTCGCTGTTCGAGGCGCTGGGCGGCCACCAGGGCGCACTTGCGGAGAAGTTGGAAGCCAGCGCTATTGCAACGGACGCGATTCCGGTCACGCCGTTACGCATCCTGCTGGCGGAAGACAACATAGTTAATCAACGGCTGTTATCCCGGATACTTGAAAAGATGGGGCACCAGGTGGCGGTGGCCGCGGATGGCGTTCAGGCTCTGGCGCTGTGGTCGCAACAAACTTTCGACCTTATCGCCATGGATATGCAGATGCCGGGAGTAGACGGTATCGAGGCGACCCGCAAAATCCGGGCGGATGAGATGAAAACACACCGGCACGTGCCCATCATTGCGATTACCGCCAACGCGTTTGATGATGACCGCCGCCGTTGCGCGGAAGCGGGCATGGATGGCTACGTGGTGAAGCCCATCAGCCCGCAAGCCATTCGCGAGGAGATCAGCCGCGTATTGCTTTCACTCCGGCGCGACATAAGCGTAAGCGTCCCAAACCCCTGACAGCGCTGAACGTCAAAATAGCGGGGCCGTGAAAACGCTAAGATTGTTCGCTCGTGGGACGGCAAATCCCATTTTCGCTGTGTTTGCCGCGAGGTCCGGAGGTATGCTCTCCTAGCTCATTCATTAGCTTACGCTTAGCGATCTGGCATTGAGGCCAGCAACTTGCGTTTCAGAGGGCATCACCTATGGACATTCAACGACCATCCAACGCTCGCGCCAAGAAAATACGGCGCATCATTTACGCTACCGTCGCAGTACTGGCTATCGCGGGAGTGACTTTCGGGCTGTCGCGGCTGAAGCCGGCGGCTCCTTCGGTGGACCGCGCCACGGTGTGGACCGACGAGGTGAAGCGCGGGCCGATGCTGCGCGAAGTTCGCGGCCTGGGCACTCTGGTGCCCGAAGAGATTCGCTGGATTCCGGCGCAAACAGATTCGCGTGTGGACCGTATCGTTCTGCGTCCCGGCGCTATCGTTAAGGCGGACAGTATTATTCTGGAATTGAGCAATCCTTCCCTGCAGCGCGACGCTTTGGACGCCGAATACCAGCTCAAGGGAGCGGAAGCAGATTACGAAAACCTCAAAGTGCAGGTGAACAGCGAACTGCTGAACCAGAAGGCGCAGGCTGCCGCGGTGCGGAGTGAATTCGAACAAGCGCACCTGCAACATGATGTGGATGACAAGCTTCACGAACAGGGTTTGGGCGCGGACGTAACGGCAAAACTTTCCAAAGTGAAAGACGAGCAACTGGCGATTCGCGCACAACTGGAAGATCAGCGCACGCTGATTGCGGGCGACTCCGCAAAAGCGAGATTGCTGGCGCAGCGCGCGCATGTGGATCAGCAACGGGCCCTGTATCAACTGCGGCGCAGCGAACTGGAAGCGCTGCATGTGCGCGCCGGTATTGATGGAGTGCTTCAACTGCTGCCGGTGGATGTGGGGCAGCACGTCACGCCCGGAACGAACCTCGCAAGGGTAGCCAATCCGAAAAAGCTAAAGGCGGAAATCAAGATCGCGGAGACACAGGCGAAAGACGCCACCATCGGGCAGAAAGCTACGATTGATACGCGCAACGGCATCGTCACCGGCCACGTCTCGCGCATTGATCCGTCGGTACAGAACGGCACGGTGACCGTGGATGTGGCTATTGACCAGGCGCTGCCGCCGGGCGCGCGGCCGGATTTGAGCGTGGACGGCACCATTGAAATCGAAAATCTGAAGGACGTGCTGTATGTAGGGCGGCCGGTTCACGGGCAGTCAGACAGCACGGTGGGCATTTTTAAATTGGATGAAGACGGAAGTGACGCCACGCGCGTCAATGTAAAGCTGGGGCGCAGTTCGGTGAATACCATCGAGATTGTTCAGGGCTTGAAGGTCGGAGACAAAGTCATTCTGTCGGACATGTCGGCCTGGGACAATTTCGATCGCATTCGCCTGAAGTGATCATGGGATTTCCGCGGCAGGAGATCAATTGATGCGCGCACTCTGGCAAGACGTACGCTTCGGCCTGCGCATGCTGGCCAAGAATCCGGGCTTCAGCGCGATCGCCATCCTGACCTTGGCATTGGGCATTGGCGCCAACACCGCCATTTTTTCTCTCACCAACCAAATACTGTTGCGGCAACTGCCGGTGAAGCATCCCGAAGAGCTGGTGGTGCTGCGCTCTCCGGGTGAAAAAGAAGGTCACGTGTGGAGCGATGGGGACGAGGCGCAGAGCTTCTCCTATCCGCTTTATAAGGGCTTGCGCGACAACAATTCGGTGACGGCCGGAATGCTGGCGCGTTTCGCGTTTGACGCCAGCATCTCCAGCCGAGGGCAAACCGAACGCGGGATGGGCGAACTGGTCTCGGGAAATTACTTCGAGGTTCTAGGAGTGCAGCCGGCGCTCGGGCGCCTTTTTACCAGCGAGGACGACAAAGTTCCGGGCGCCAATCCTGTCGCAGTGTTGAGCTATGGCTATTGGACCCAGCATTTCGGCGGCGATCCGCGAATCCTGAACCAGACGGTGCTGGTAAATAATTCGCCGCTCACTATCGTCGGCGTGGCGCAGAAAAACTTCACAGGTATCCAGGTGGGACAGAATCCGGGATTTTTTGTGCCGATGATGATGAAGGCGCAAATGATGCCGGGGCACCGGAGTATTGATGATTGGAACGACTCGTGGCTGGCGGTTTTGGCGCGGCGCAAGTCGGGAATCTCGAATCAGCAACTGGAAGCTGGCCTGACCGCGGCGTATCGTCCGCTGCTGGAGCAGGAGGGCGACACGCTCAAAAAGCTGAGCGCCAAGGAACGCGCAGAGTTCCTGGACCGAAAGATTTTGGCTATCTCCGGGGCCAGCGGGCGTCCCACGGTGCAGCACGATACCCGTCCTGCGCTCCTGGCGCTATTCACTTTGGTCGCGATGGTTTTGCTGATTGCGTGCACGAACGTGGCGAACCTCCTCCTCGCACAAGGGGCGGCGCGGCAGAGGGAGTTCGCGATTCGCACGGCCATGGGTGCGGGGCGCTTTCGGATGATTCGCCAACTGCTGATTGAAAGCATGCTGTGCGCGCTGGCGGGCGGCGGCCTGGGATTGGTGATCGGCTTGTGGCTGATGAATGTGCTCACGCCCGAGATTGTTTCGACCGGGATCTCGGGATTGTCCGCTCATCTGGATGGTACGGTGCTGGCCTTTGCGGTAGGCGCTACGGTGCTGTCGGGCATCGCATTCGGGTTGCTTCCCGCCTGGCGTGTAACGCGCGCAAGCATCACGCAGACTTTGAAAGATCAGGGTTCGACCGGTTCGGTAGCAATGTCGCACGTGCGTTTTCGCAAATTTCTGGTGGCCGGACAAGTGGCCTTCACCGTTTTGCTGCTGGCCGGGGCGTGTCTCTTCACGCGCACGCTGTGGAATTTGCGGACGCAAAATATCGGCTTGAATCCCGATCACGTTATCGCTTTTTCTGTCTCTCCGGCGCTGAACGGCTATGACATGCGACGCAGCGTCACGCTGATCGATCAAATGCGGGAGCGCTTCGCGGCCTTGCCAGGCGTACGCGCGGTAGCCTCTTCGGAATTGCCGATTCTTACCGGCACGGACATGGGCGGCAACATTACCGTTGAAGGCGGCGAGAAAATCGCTGACGACGCGAATCACGTGCAAACGGACGCGGTGAGTCCCAACTATTTCTCCACGTTGGGAATACCGCTCGTCGCAGGACGGGAGTTCAATGAAGGGGACAGCACGAGCGCGCCCAAAGTTGCGGTGATCAACGAAGCGCTGGCCAAGAAATATTTCGGGCAGCGTGATCCCGTCGGCATGCACGCGGGGTTCGGCGGGGGAAAAGCCAAACTGGACATGCTCATCGTGGGCGTGGTGAAGAACGACAAGCAGGATCACGTGCGCAGCGAACTGGCTCCGTTTATTTTTGTGCCGTATTCCCAGCGTGACCTGCTCTACGGGATGTCGTTTTACGTGCGAACGCAACAGGATCCCCTGCTGCTGGCTGGTGAAATACGGGATGGAGTTCGCGCGATAGATCCCAACCTGCCTGTGTACGACCTGAAGAGCTTCAACCGCGTCGTGGACGAGGACTTGCTCTCCGAGCGGCTCATCGCCGCCATGTCGGCCGGATTTGGCTTGCTGGCCGGTTTGCTGGCGGCACTAGGGATTTACGGCGTGCTGGCTTACCTCGTCGTCCAGCGCACCCGCGAAATCGGCATTCGCATAGCGCTGGGAGCCGCCACGCGAGAAGTTCGCGCCCTCATATTCAAAGAGGTGGGGTTCATGGTCATTGCGGGGTGCGCCGTGGGGCTGCCGGTAGCCTACGTCTTCGCGCGATTGAGCCAATCGCTGCTCTTTGGAGTGGCAGCCAATAGTTTCGATATTTACCTGCTGGCTCTGGTGGTCATTTCCATCGTCGCAGCGGCGGCCTGTTACCTGCCAGTGCGCCGGGCGGTCAGCATCGATCCGGTGAGGGCCCTGCGTTACGAGTGAGCAACGGAACTTAATGGCCTTTGTTTCGTATCAGTAGTGTGATTTTGAGTGGTGTGACTAAGGAGAGGAAATGACGGAATCGAACAGCACGCTCATCAAGATGGAAGGCGTGAAAAAGGTGTTCTACACCGATGAAGTCGAAACTCACGCGCTGTCCGAAATCCACCTGGAGATTTTGAAGGGGCAATACATCTCGATTGCCGGACCTTCCGGCTGCGGCAAGTCCACACTGCTTTCCATCCTGGGATTGCTGGACTCGCCGACGGGCGGAGATTATTGGCTGAATGGCCAGCCGGTCTCGAAACTGACCATCAGCGAGCGCACGCGCATTCGTAACCGCGAGATCGGCTTCATCTTTCAGGCCTTCAACCTGATTGGCGATCTTACGGTGTATGAAAACGTGGAGCTGCCGCTTACCTATCGCGGCACGGGCAGCGCCGAGCGCAAGCAGAAGGTGCAGCACGCGCTGGAACGCGTGGGCATGGCGCATCGCCTGCGGCACTACCCCTCACAGCTTTCTGGAGGTCAGCAGCAACGCGTGGCCGTGGCGCGCGCGCTGGTCGGCGATCCTCTGATTCTGATGGCTGACGAGCCTACCGGTAACCTGGACTCCAAGAACGGCGAAGCGGTGATGGAATTGTTGCGCGACCTGCATCGCAACGGCGCGACCATCTGCATGGTGACGCACGACGAGCGCTATGCAAACTTTGCCGAACGCAATATTCATCTCTTTGATGGCCGCATTGTGGATGAAACCCGCGAAGTCAGTGTAGGCGCTTAAGAAGCATTCTTTTCAATACAAGTGATTTGCTGTGAGGGAGAGGTCTGTCCAAATGGATACGATTCAGCAGGATGTTCGCTATGCCTTACGCATGCTGTGGAAGCATCGCTTCGCGACGTTTATCTGCGCGGCGGCGCTGGCGCTGGGCATGGGCGCGAACACCGCGATCTTCAGCATGGCCGAAGGCTTTCTTATGCATCCGGTGCCGCTCGAGCACGTGGATCGAATGGTGGCGCTGGTGGATTTCCAGCCGCAGCATGGTTTTCTCCCGATGAACATCTCTCCAGCTACTTATCTGGAGTGGAAACAGCAGGCGCAGTCGTTCGATAGCTTGAGCGCCTATGCCTGGGATGGTGTCAACTTCACCGGCGATGGACCGGCACAAAAGATTCAGGACTTCCAGGTGGCCACGAATTTTTTCTCCACGCTGGGGGTGCAGCCAAGCCTGGGCCGGGATTTTCTTGCAGAAGAAGGCGAGCCGGGAAAAAATCACGAACTCATTCTTAGCTATGGGTTGTGGGAGCGGCGCTATGGTTCCGATCCAAAAATTCTTGGCCGGTCTGTAAAAGTTGATGGCAAGCCGTTCACGATCGTGGGGGTGATGTCCAAGGGCTTCGATTTCCCGCTGAGCGCTGAAGCGTGGGTGCCGATGGCGTTCGATGCCAAAACGCGCGAGAAGCGAGACAGCCGCTTTCTTTGGGTGGTAGGACATCTGAAGCCGCAGGTTTCGATAGAGCAGGCGCAGGCCGAAATGCTCACCATCACAAAACATCAGGCCGACGCCTTTCCTGACGTTTATAAGGGTTGGCAGCTCCATGTGATGAATCTGGGAGAGTTCGCCGCGGGCGAGCTTACGCGCCAGTACACTTTACTGCTGCTGGGCGCGGTAGCTTTTGTGCTGCTGATTGCTTGCGCAGACGTTGCCAACGTGCAGTTTGCTCGCGTGTCGGGCAGACAAAAAGAATTGGCCGTTCGCGCCGCCATGGGCGCCACCCGAACACGGATCGTGCGGCAACTGCTGATAGAAAGTGTTTTGCTTTCGTTCTTTGGAGCAGTGCTGAGTATTTTTCTGGCGCAGTGGTCGCTCAACATGATTCTTTCGAATATGCCGCCGGACATTGCGCGATACATCGCGGGATGGAAATCCATCCACCTGGATCTGGGGGCCTTTCTGTTTACTTTCGGCGTGGCCGTGGCCAGCGGGATTCTTTCGGGGATTGCTCCATCACTGATGAGCTCGCGCACGAACATTTCCGAAACGCTTAAGGAAAGTGGACGCGGAGCGTCGTCAGGGCGCGCTCGCCACCGTTTGCGTAGCGTTCTGGTTGTAGCGGAAGTATCCATGGCACTGATTTTACTGGTCGGCGCGGGTCTGCTGGTGAAGGGGTTCCATGCGCTGTTAGCCGTGAACCAGAACTATCATCCGGAATCGCTGCTGACTTTTAATCTGAACTTGCCAGAGCTTCAATACGCGCAGGCGTCGTCGCGCGTGCAGTTTCACGAACGGCTGGTGCCCAGTCTGGCGAGCATTCCTAATGTGCAGTCCGTCGCTCTTGTCACTGCAGTGCCGTATTCGAACGGCGGAGGCACCGGCACGCAGAAATTTACAATTGAAGGCCGGCCGGTGGAGAGCCGCGAGGAAACCCGCAGCGCCATCGTGGAAAGCATTACTCCCAACTATTTCACAATGATGAATATTGGCTTGCGCGACGGGCGAGGGTTTACGGAGTCGGATGGCGCCGCTGCCCCGCACGTTGCGGTGATCAGCAACAGCCTGGCGCAGCGTTACTTCCCGGGAGAAAACCCGCTGGGCAAGAAAATTCAGGTCAGCGCCCAAGCTTCGGAGCCCGGGCTCACGATCGTCGGTATCGTGGATGAAGTGCGCTACAACTGGGTCCAAAAGGAACCGAGTCCCACGATTTACCTGCCGTACCCGCAGTATCCGACATTCTTTACGACGGTGGTGATGCGCACTGGAGCTGCGCCTTTGAATTTTGCTCCGGTGGCGCGCGAAAAAGTTGCCGCGGTTGATCCGGATCTGCCCATCTATGAGGTCAAAGGGCTCGATCACGTCATCACCGAATCCATAATAGGTATCACCTATGTGGCAGCCATGATGGCGGCTATCGGAGTTATTGCGCTGGTGCTTGCCAGCGTCGGTGTATACGGCGTGATGTCTTATTCGGTCAGCGAACGCACCCATGAGATGGGTATTCGCATGGCCATGGGGGCAACCTCCGGCTCGATTAACCGGTTGGTCGTTGGCAATGGCATGCTGCTCACACTGATCGGGATCGTTATCGGCTTGCCGCTGGCGTTCGCCATGGCTCGCGCGATGTCCAGCCTGCTCTTCGGTGTGAGCGCCAACGATCCGTTTTCGTTCATCGGCTTGCCGCTGATTCTGGCCGCGGTAGCCGCAGTGGCCTCGTACTTGCCGGCGCGCAGGGCGATGCGGGTGGATCCATTGACGGCTCTTCGCTATGAGTGAAACAATTTCAAACGGCGAGCAGTAAGATTCGTTTACTGTGGCGCGTCAGCGTAAGAACGAGTGACAAGGAGTCGCGTGGAACCTTTAATTCAATTCCGAAATCTTGAAAAATCTTATGATGCCGGCGGCAGCAAGTTTTTTGTGCTACGGCGCATCAACCTGGAAATTCAGCAGGGCGAATTTGTAACCATTATGGGGCCGTCGGGAGCCGGAAAATCCTCACTGCTGAGCATCATCGGGATGCTGGACAGCGCGTGGGCGGGGGAGTATTTTTTTCTTGGCGAAGCTGTCCATAAGCTGAACAATAAAAAGCGCAATGAGCTGCACAAAGCGAATATCGGCTTCGTATTCCAGAGCTATCACCTCATTGACAACCTTACCGTGTTTGAAAACCTTGAGGTGCCGCTTTCGTATAAAAACGTACCTCATAAAGAGCGGGTGAGCCTGGTGTGCGACGCTTTGGACCGCTTTCACATCGTGGGCAAAAAAGATTTGTTCCCGAACCAGCTTTCGGGCGGGCAGCAACAACTTGTGGGCGTGGCCCGCGCGGTGATCCTGCATCCCAAATTGTTGCTGGCGGACGAGCCGACCGGCAATCTGCATTCCGCGCAGGGCGAAGAAATCATGGAACTCTTCAAGAAACTGAACGACGCCGGAACGACCATCATTCAGGTGACGCACTCAGAGCGCAACGCCGCTTACGGCAATCGCATTGTCCAGCTTAAAGACGGCTGGGTAGTGAGCGAGAGCAATACGGCGACCGCGGTGCAGTCGGCATAAGTCCACGCGGCCAGCGAAAACTGGATTAGACTCAGCCTACGAAATGAAACCTTCCGCTACTCCTGCGTATCGCGTGCTGCTGGCTGACGATCAAGCCGACATTCGCGACGCGTTGCGCCTTTTATTGAAACGCGAAGGTTACGAGACCCATGGGGTGGCTTCGCCTGCCGACGCACTGGCGGCCATCGAGTCGCGCGAATTTGACGTGGTGCTGATGGATTTGAATTACGCGCGGGACACCACTTCCGGCCAGGAAGGACTGGATCTGCTTACCCGTATTCAGATGCTGGACGGTACCCTGCCCGTGATTGTGATGACTGCGTGGAGCAGCGTGGAGATTGCGGTGGAGGCGATGCGGCGCGGGGCGCGCGACTTTGTACAGAAGCCGTGGGAAAATCTGAGGCTGCTGTCCATCATTCGAACGCAAATTGATTTGCGGCAGGCATTACGCCAGGCTTCGCGGCTGGAAGCCGAGAATCGGCTGCTGCGGGCGGAATCGCGGCCTACTTTTCTCGCGAAATCGCCAGCGATGTTACCGGTGCTGGATTTGATCGCGCGGATCGGGCCGTCAGACGCGAACGTTTTGATTACCGGGGAGCACGGCACCGGGAAAGAAGTGGTGGCGCGAACTTTGCACGCCTTGTCCGGCCGGGCATTGAAGCCGATGGTCACGGTGAATGCCGGGGGATTGTCGGAAGGCGTATTCGAAAGCGAGTTGTTCGGGCACGTGAAAGGCGCGTTCACGGATGCGCGGTCGGATCGGGTGGGGCGATTCGAACTGGCCGACGCGGGAACATTGTTTCTCGACGAGATCGCCAACGTGCCGCTTAATCTGCAGGCCAAGCTGCTGCGCGTTCTGGAAACTGGCGAATTGGAGCGCGTGGGGTCTTCTTCTACGCGGCGCGTGGATGTTCGGGTTCTGGCCGCCACCAACGTAGACGTAAATTCAGAAGCTGCCGCCGGGCGATTCCGGCAAGATCTGTTGTTTCGCCTAAACACCATCGAAATTTTTATTCCGCCGCTGCGCGAACGCCGCGAAGATATCGATTTGCTCGCGCATCAGTTCGTTCATGGATATTCGCAGCGCTATCGCAAAAATATTTCTGGATTCGACACGGCGGCCACCACGGCGCTGCACGAACACAGCTGGCCGGGAAACGTGCGCGAGCTTGATCACGCTGTGGAGCGGGGAGTGCTGCTTTCCAGCGGACCGCAGGTGCGCGCCGCCGATTTAGGATTACGCGCGCCGTCTTCCACCGCGGCCGCGCGATTGGAAGAAATGCCACTCGATGAGGTGGAGCGCCACCTGATTCGCAGGACGCTCTCGCGCCACGACGGCAACGTCAGCCAGGCGGCCAAAGCACTGGGCTTGAGCCGCAGCGCTTTGTATCGCCGCCTCCAGAAACATGAATTAGGATGACGGCGATGAAGCGCCTCACCTACGAACGCCGCATTCAATTGCTGGCGCTCGCTGCGGGCCTGCCGGGATCTTTCATTGCGCTGATTCTGCTGTGGACGGGCACGTATTCGTCGGGCGCGGCGTGGACACTGACTTTTCTGATTGTCAGTTTGTGGCTGGGCTTCGCGTTTTCCACGCGGCACCGCGTGGTTTTTTCTTTGCAAACACTTTCGAATCTGCTCGCGGCCATGCGCGAAGAAGATTTCTCCATTCGCGCACGGGGCGCCCGGCCGGATGACGCCATGGGCGAAGTCATGATCGAGGTCAACGCCCTGAGCACCATGCTACGGGAACAGCGACTGGGCGCGATGGAAGCCACCAGCCTGCTGCGCACGATCATTGAAGAAATCGATCTGGCCATTTTTACTTTCGATCACGAGGGCAAGCTACGGCTGGTGAACCGCGCCGGGGAAAGATTGCTGGCGCGTCCACTGGAAAGGCTGCTCGGCGCCACTGCGGAAGAATTGGGTCTGGCGGCGGCGCTGGAAGGCGAGTCGGCGCGAACGATGGATTTAACTTTTCCAGCCGCGTCGGGCCGCTGGAGCATGCGCCGCGGATTGTTTCGGCAAGGCGGCTTCCCTCACAACCTGGTGGTGCTCAGCGATTTGAGCCGGACGCTGCGCGATGAGGAGCGGCAGGCGTGGCAGAGGCTGATTCGCGTGCTCGGGCACGAACTCAACAATTCTTTGGCTCCTATTCAGTCTGTTGCGCAGGGGTTGGAGAGCGGGTTGAACGCCGCCAACCAGTTGCCGGAGTTGCGCACTGGTCCGGCTGCGCCGATCCTCGAAGACTTGCAGCAGGGACTGGGTATTATTCGGTCGCGGACGGAAGCGCTGGGACGCTTCATGGCGGCTTACGCGCGCCTGGCGCGGCTGCCGAAGCCTCGGCACCTGCCCGTTCCGGTAGCGGACTGGATCACCCGCACCGCCAAGTTGGAGACGCGCGTAAAGGTGTGCATGAAGGAAGGGCCGCGCGTGACGATCTCGGCCGACGTGGATCAACTCGAACAGTTGTTGATCAACTTAATCCGCAATGCGGCCGATGCTGCACTGGAAACGCGCGGCGGCGTACAGGTGGGCTGGTCGTTTGCGGCGTCGCAACTGGAAGTGTGGGTGATTGACGACGGTCCCGGCATCCCCAACACAGCCAATTTATTTGTGCCCTTCTTTACGACCAAGCCGGCGGGGTCGGGCATAGGTTTGGTGCTCAGCAGGCAGATCGCAGAGGCTCATGGCGGTGAACTGACACTGAAGAATCGCACTGATGCCCGTGGCTGCGAAGCGCGGTTAAGACTTCCGGCGTAAATACTACTTCGGCTAAGACTTCTTTGCGTTCATAATCTTGGTAGAACTTAAATCGATTCACGTCCTGTTGGTTTGTAACGACTGGCTCAGCGAGGCGTCGAAGTACTACAGGCCATTCTTTCGGTGCTATGACCCATCAGAATTCTCACACTCGTTGGCTATCGGTCCGGTTTGGACCCTGGGCGACCCTTGCGGCCGCACTGACGTTCGGCAGTTGCAGCAAATCCACGCCCAGCAGCGTTTCAGGTGACGCCACGCACCCCACCCCGGTGAACGTCTACACGGTGGCGGAGGAAACTGCGCAGCGGCACGTGCAGGCCACGGGATCGCTCTTTCCTTTTGAAGAGAGCGTGGTAAGCGCGCAGGTAGAGGGCCGCATCTCACAGGTTTTGGCCGACATCGGAGACTCGGTAAAACAGGACCAGGCTCTGGTGGTGCTGGACCCGCAAGAACTGCAATTCGAGGTGGACCGGCAGCGCGGTATCGTGCGACAAGTGCGCGCGCAACTAGGCATCGGCCCGGCCGACCCGCCACCGGCTGATCCAAAAAATCTGCCGTCAGTGCAGCGCGCGGAAGCGGACCGTTTCGAAGCAGAGCGCAAATACAATCGCGCGCGCGAAATGTTTGACGGCAAGTTGATTTCGCAGCAACAGCTCGATGAAGCTGCCAGCCGCTTTCAAAGCACCAAGGCTACTTATGATGTGGCGTTGCAGGAAGTGGACCGCCTGAAGGCGCTGCTGGTGTCCAGCGAGGCCAGCGAGAAGCTCGCCGAGAAAAAATTAAGCGACGCCATCATCCGCGCACCGTTTCCTGGGGCGGTAAAGACCCGCGACGTACATCCGGGAGAATTTCTGCATGTGCAGAGTCCGGTAATGGTGTTGGTGCGCACCGACCGTTTGCGAGCACGGCTGGCAGTTCCGGAGCGCTGGGCCGGGTGGGTGAAAGATGGGGCGATGGTGGAAGTGCACGTGGAAGCTTTTCCCAACGAAACTTTTGAGGGCAAAGTTTCGCGTATCAATCCGTCGGTTTCGCAGGATTCGCGTACCTTCGACGCGGAAGCGCTGCTGGTCAACGCGGATGGCCGGCTGAAACCGGGATTTTTTGTGCAGGCTTCGATTCCCAGTGAGAAGGAAGAGAAGACCATTTTCCTGCCGGAGCGCGCGGTAAATTATCGCTACGGAGTGTACAAAGTTTTCCTGATGCATGGCAACCAGGTTTCCGAACACCAGATTCAGCCGGCGGGCCAGACCGAAGACCAGCGCGGCCGGCGTTTTGAAGTTGCGGAAGGATTGAAACCGGGCGATCGCGTGGCTGTGGCGGTTTCCGGAGAACTGCAGGACGGCATTACCGTAAAAGAGCAAGCCCGAAAGTTCCACGCCCACGAAGTAGCTCCATGAACACACTCGAGTAAACACGTTCAATGAGACTTGCTGAAATTTGCGTGAAGTATCCGGTCTTCACCGTGATGCTGATCCTGTTTCTTGTGACGCTGGGAATTTTTTCGTATCGCGGACTAGCCGTAGATCTGTTTCCCAAAGCTGATCCGGCCACCGTCAACGTGGAAGTGCGTTTGCCCGGCGCTACGCCGGAAGAAGTCATCACCGGAGTCGTGCTGCCGCTCGAAGATGCCATCTCTTCGGTGAGCGGCATTGATGAGATTACGGTTTACTCCACGGAAGGATTTGCGGAGATTACCTGCACATTTGTGCTGGAGCGCGACATTGAAGGCGCGGCGCAGGATATTCGCGAAAAAGTAGCCGGCGCCACGGATCGTTTGCCGCGCGACACGCTGCCGCCGGTGATCACCAAGCAGGACCCGCAGTCCGATCCGATCATGACCGTGCTGGTGACCGGATCGCTGAGCCGGCGCGAACTGACGGAGATCGCCGACAAGCAGGTGCGGCGCTCCATTCAGACCGTGGATGGAGTTGGCAGCGTGGATCTGAGCGGGGGCCAAGGGCGCGAGATTCGCGTTTTGCTGGATGCGCGGCGGCTGACCTCGCACGGATTTACGGTGCTGGATGTGCGGGACGCGCTGCGACGGGAGAATATCGAAGCGCCGGGTGGGCGAATGGTGGTCGGGCCCCAGGAACTGGGGCTGCGGACACTTGGACGGGTCACGTCGGCTGAACAATTTGGCGAAATCGTGATTGGCACACGTGGCGGGGCACCGGTGCGAGTGCGGGATGTGGCACAGGTGGAAGATGGCGCTTCGGAGTTGCGGACGTGGTCGGCTTTTTTCCGCAAGAACGTTCCGGCAGAAGACGTGGTCACGGTGCAGGTACTGCGGCAGTCTGGCGCGAACACCGTGCGGGTTGCCGAGAATGTGCGGCAACAGGTTGAGTATCTGAACGCGGCGTTGCCGGCGGGCGTGCACGTCCAGGTGATTCACGATATTTCAGATTTCATCCGGGCTTCGGTGCATTCCCTGCTTGAACACCTGATTCTGGGAAGCATTCTGGCCAGCATGATTGTATGGATTTTCATGCGCAACTGGCGGGCGGTGACGATCGCCGCGGTGGCCATTCCCACTTCCATCATCGCGACGTTTACGTTGATGCGCGCGATGGATTTTTCGCTGAACAACATGACTTTGCTGGCGCTGACGCTGGCGGTAGGGATCGTGATTGATGACGCCATCATCGTGCTGGAAAATATTTTTCGCTTCATGGAAGAAAAAGGCAAAGACCGCGCCACCGCCGCGGTAGCAAGCCACACGCGAAATCGGGTTGGCGGTTATGGCCACCACGCTTTCGCTGGTGATTATTTTTCTGCCGATAGCGTTCATGAGTGGTTACGCGCGAAAGTATGTGAATTCTTTTGGCTGGACGATGGCCATGGCCATTATGGTTTCGCTGCTGGTGGCTTTTACGCTGACGCCGATGATGAGCTCACGCCTGCTGAAAGTCAGCGAGAAGGAAAAAGAGCAGCATGCGCATGGCTTCATGCATCACGTCGAAGAGTTTTATTTGAAGATGCTGCGCTGGTCGCTGGCGCACCGCCGCATCATTCTGGTGATTTACGTGGTGACGTTTGCTTCCACGTTTGGGCTCTACCATCTTGTGGGCCGCGACTGGATTCCCGCCGATGACCAGGCCGAGCTGATGAGTTCCTTCACACTTCCGGAAGGCACGTCTCTCGATAAAACGACACAGATGGCGCAGGACATGGCGAGCAAGGTAGAGGCGCTGCCGGAAGTAGCTTTTGTCGAAGCGCTAACGCACGGGCCCACGAATCACGCGCATCTCTTCATTGGCTTGGTGCCTCGCAAAGAACGAAAGCGTACGCACGAGCAAATGGCCGGCGTAGTACGCGGGATTCTGGGCAACTATCGCAACATTACTTATAACGTGCGATTGCCCTCCGTGCTGGGCGGCGAAACCTACTTCCCTATCGCGGCGGTGATCCGCGGGCCGGAAATTGACCGCCTGGCGGAGATCAGCAAAAAAATCGCCAATCGCATGCGGCAATTTCCGGAACTGGTGGACGTTAATCCGAGCCTGAATCTGAACACTCCTGAATTGCAGGTGAAGCTCGATCGCCAGCGTGCTGCGGATATCGGAGTGCGAATGACGGATGTGTCGGACTCCGTGCGGCTTTTTTATTCGGGGGAAGACGAGATCACGCGATTCAAGGAAGGCTCGGAGCAATACCCTGTGGTAATGCAGTTGTTGCCGGAGCAGCGCGACAATCCGGATGTGCTGGCGAGCATGATGGTGCCCTCCACCAAACTGGGCCAGGTGCGGCTGGAAAATGTGGCTTCGATTGTTCGCGGCGCCGGGCCGGCCACGCTGTGGCGTTACAATCGCGAATTCCAAGTGAGTGTTTTCGCCAACGTGGCGCCCGGGCATCCCCTGGATATCGGCGCGGCGCATACCGAGCAGGCCATCAAGGAAGTGGGGCTGCCGCCCGGATACTCTTACCGATTTTCCGGCCAGGTGAAAGTGCTGGAAGAAACGACCTGGAACCTGTTGCTGGCGATGCTGCTGGCTTCCATTTTCATGTACATGGTGCTGGCGGCGCAGTTCGAAAGTTTTTCGTATCCATTTATCATCATGCTGACGCTGCCGCTCAGCATTCCGTTCGCGCTCTTCTCGCTGTGGATTACCGGCCGCGCACTGAGTTTGTGGAGTGCGCTGGGCATGTTCCTGCTGCTGGGCATCGTCAAGAAAAATGGCATTCTGCAGGTGGATTACACCAATCGGCTACGCAGCGCGGGTAAATCGGTGCGCGAGGCCATCCTGGAAGCGAATCGCGTGCGCCTGCGTCCGATTTTGATGACCACGCTTTCCATCATCGCGGGATTGATACCGGTGGCTATTGGAATGGGCGCCGGCTCGGAGCAACGCGCCTCAATCGCGGTGACCATCATTGGCGGACAGACGCTTTGCTTACTGCTGACGCTGCTGATCGTGCCGGTGGCGTACTCTTACCTGGCCGAACTCGAAACACTTCCCTGGCGCGAATCTGTACGTCGACTTTCCGGCAGGGCGCGCGCTCCCATTTCCAATTCGTCAGCTGACTAGCGTCTGTTCGATTGCAGCATAATCGATCCCAGATTCGAACACTTTACTGGCCATGTATGGGCGCACAAGCTTTCGAATGTTGCAGGGACGGCGGTTAGCGGCGGGGCGCAGGTGACCGAAATGCAAGGTCCTTATAGAACAGATGTTTAGGTAGCGCCTACCGTACAGGACCTTCTAATCCCATGAACTCTGTCTGGCAAGATTTGCGAGGTGCTTTTCGCTTGCTGCGCCGCTCGCCGGGCTTCGCAGCTATCGTGGTGCTGACGCTGGCGCTGGGCATCGGCGGAAATACAGCTATCTTCAGCCTGGTGGATACGGTTTTCTTCCGGCCGCTACCGATCCACGAACCGGACCGGGTGTTGCGCCTGCTGGATTCGCAAGCAGGTCCTGATGGCCATCGCCGCACGTATGGGATGCACACCCGCAACATTGCGGTGCTGCGCGAAACCTCCACCGCATTTTCCTCGATAGTGGCACTGTCGGGAGCGGATCTGACCTTGACCGGAGGGGACGCGCCGGAACGCGTCAACGCGGTATACCGCTCGGGCGATTGGGCCGGCACGCTCAGCGTCCAGCCAGTTCTCGGCCGGGAATTTACTCCCGACGAAGAGCGGCAAGGGATTGACAGCGGCGCGGCGCTCATCAGCTATGGCTTGTGGCATCGCCATTTCGGCGGCACGCCAAATATCGTCGGCGCCCGGATGCGTGTTGGCCAGCGTACTTATTCGGTAGTCGGGGTGTTGCCGCAGGGCTTTAATTTCCCTTACGACGCGGATGTGTGGATTCCTTTTGTCATTAATCCTGCCGACGACAGCCGGGACTTTGCGGTCTTCGCGCGGCTTCGGGACGGAGTGAGTGCGGCGCAGGCTGCAGAAGCGCTGGAGCGGAGTACTGGGCAAATCAAGAGTCGTTATTCGCAGACTCTGCCCGGTTATGCGCTGGCGTCGATTACACTGCGCCAGAATCTTTCGGACAACCAGGAAGGCACCATGCTGGCGCTTTTGTGCGTGGTGGGATTTTTGCTGCTGCTCGCGTGTGTCAATGTCGCAAACTTAATGCTGGCGCGCTCCTTTACGCGAAGCAGAGAATTCGCGATTCGCGCCGCTCTAGGCGCGAGCCGCGCGCGACAAATTCAATACTCCCTGGTGGAGAGTTTAGTTCTGGCGTCGCTGGGATGCCTGGCTGGATTGGCGCTTTCCGTGTGGCTGGATCAGTACATGCTCACGCTCATTCCTGCAAACATCAGCAGCCAGTTGGGTCTGATTAAGCCGGCGATGGATTTTCGCGTGCTGGCGTTTGCGTTGGTAGTTTCATTGCTGGCGGGGATTTTGGCGGGCCTGATCCCGGCACTTACGACCGCGATTGTAGACATTAATGAAAATCTTAAAGAGGGCGGTCGTACCGGCCAAGCCGGGAGCCGCGGGACCGGGCGAGTGCTCAGCGGTTTCGTGGTAGCAGAGATAGCGCTGGCGCTGGTGTTATTGGCGGGCGCGGGCCTGATGCTGCAGAATTTTGACCGTTTACAGCATCGGAATCTGGGAATCAACACAGAGCACCTGTTGACAGTGGCGGTGTCACCTGCAGAGGCGGAATATTCCGCAGGCCCCCGCAAGACCGAACTGGTGCGGAGAACGCTGGAAGAAATCCAGCGCACGCCAGGAATTTCTTCCGCCGCGGTCACGACCGTGAATCCGCTGGGCGGCGCGAATTGGGGCGTGGCGGTTGTGACAGAGGACATGGGCGCCGCCAATCAAACAGCATCGTTCAATGTGCACCACCGGCTGATAAGTCCGGAATTGTTTCGCACGATGGGGATCCCGCTGTTGCGGGGCCGCAGCTTCACATGGCAGGACGATGAGCGGACTACGCCAGTGGCGATTGTGAGTGAAGAGACCGCGCGGCATTTCTGGCCGCAGCAAGATGCGCTGGGAAAGCGCATACGATCGGCGACGCCTGGCAGCCCGTGGCTGACCGTTGTAGGAATTGTGGGAAATGTTCGCGACGCCGGAGACCCGGATGATCCTCCCGAAACTTGGTATTTGCCACTGGCACAGCAGGCGGCCACGCCGGGCGCTCACGATCTCATCTTCATGGTGCGAACGCAGGCCGATCCGTCGGGCGCGGTCACTGGCGTGCAACAAGCAATCTGGCGCGTGGATAAAAATCTGGCGACCTATGACGTAGCGGCCATGGATCATTACTATTCGGCGTCGCTGGAACGGGAGCGGATGGGCGCCCGAGTGATGACTTTTTTCGGAGTGTTCGGACTCGTGCTCGCAGCGTTGGGAGTCTATGGAGTGATGTCGTTCGCAGTGACCCAGCGCACCCGTGAGATTGGAGTACGCATTGCGATGGGCGCGGACGCCAGAAGTATTCTGCGTCTGGTACTGTCGCGCGGGCTTCGACTGGCGGGGCTCGGCCTGTTGATAGGGGCTGTGGTTGCCCTGGTCATGAACCGCGTTCTCGCCGCGTTCCTTGCCGACGTGCAGCGTATTGAGATTCGAACGGTGGCAATCGCCGGGGTGGTGCTGCTGGTGATGGCGTTCGCAGCCTGCTATTGGCCTTCACGCCGCGCCGCTGGCCTCGATCCGTTGGCCGCGCTTCGGCAGGATTAGCGCAACTGTTTGCAACATTCGTTGCGCGGTGATGTAAACACCCCGGAGATCAGCCCTCCCATTCCCACTTTTCTAACCTGTTCTCGGTACAGGGTCCGCGTTGGACAAGTTTTGCACCCCAGTACAGTAGCGTCGCCGCAGGCCTCGCCGTAGGCTGCAGTTGCTGCGGAAGTCGGGTCTCCGTTCTCCGGGCAATCCAATTAGGGAAGTTCTATGAAGCCGGCTGACGGGACACGTAATTTTCGCTACATTTCCAAAAAATATCTGCGTTTGGCGGTACTGGCGACGCTAATTTGCGTTGCACTGGCGGGCGCGGGGTCCACCGTCGCGTCCACCTCGTGTCTATCTTCCAACGGGTCGTGGGCCAACCAATTCTTGCCGGCTACGGAAACGGGAAGTTTCCGCGTGACTTACGATGCGGTACCGTCCATCACAAAAATGGACGCCGTCAGTGGTGTCGCGTACGGGTTTGCGAACGAGTATTCCGACCTGGCTGCCGCGGTGCGATTCAATCTCGACGGATCCATTGACGCGCGTAGTGGCTCGACGTTCAGTGCCGCAAATTACATTCCCTATTCAAATGGCGTGACCTACCATTTTATCTTCGACGTCAATGTTGCCACCCACAGCTACAGCATTTACGTGGTGGTAGGCTCGACACAAAAGACACTCGGCTCGAATCTAAAGTTTCGCAGCGAACAATCGGCGAATAAATATCTGAATAGCGTGGGCGCGCTGAGCGCTACCGGCTCGGTGAGCATCTGCAATGTGGTGCTCTCCACATCCTCCTCGTCTTCAGGTTCCTCGCTGCTTTTGAATGCCAGCTCCACATCGCTGACTTTTGGAAATGTAGGAATTTCTGGCGGTGGGAGAGATCAGTACGTAACACTGACGAACGCAGGAAATGCCAACATCACCATTTCAAAAGTGGCGGTGTCCGGTGCGGGATTCACGGCGGATGGAAGCGCGGCCGGAATAACGCTGAGCCCCAATCAAAGCGCCACGGTACGTGCTACCTTCGATCCGTCGGCCACTGGGAATTACAACGGTACCGTCACAGTGAGCAGCAATGCCACGAATTCGCCAGCGGGCATTGCGCTGTCAGGAACGGGCGTTACCGGCACGGCGCACGCGGTGACGTTGACGTGGCAGCCGGTATCTTCCGGCACAGCGGGATATAACGTATATGTAGGGTCGACCTCGGGCGGCCCATATTCGCAGCTGAACACTTCCGCGGTAACGGGCACCAACTACGTAGATTCCAGTGTGCAATCCGGCCGCAGCTACTACTTCGTGGTTACTTCAGTTGATTCCAAGAATAAAGAAAGCGGACGCTCCGCTGAGGTTAAGGCCGTAGTCCCGTAGCCCCTGCAGCACTCCAAAAAGCTCGACCAATCATTCCGGGAATTTTATTCTACTCAACCAAGCTACGACTGCCGGGCCGCCGTCGCTTGCACCGTGCGCTGTTCGCACCTGTGGGGTTAATATGAAACCCGGTGGAGGCACGCCATGTCGAGCGTTTCTGCGAAATCCGCGGTTTCACAAAAGCCGTTGTCCCCAAAGGAATTGAGCAAGGTGCACGCGTACTGGCGGGCCGCCAATTACCTTTCTGTCGGGCAAATCTATCTTTACGCGAATCCTCTGCTGCGCGAACCGCTCGAACTGAAACACATCAAGCCCCGGCTGCTTGGACACTGGGGCACTACGCCGGGGTTGAATTTTATTTACGTACATCTGAATCGCCTGATCAAGCTGCACGATCTGGATGTGGTTTACGTCGCGGGTCCTGGCCACGGCGGGCCCGGGATGGTGGCGAATACTTACCTGGAAGGTACTTACAGCGAGGTCTATCCAGGGATTCCGCAGACCGAGGACGGCTTGCGCAAACTCTTCAAGCAATTCTCGTTCCCTGGGGGAATTCCCAGTCACGTTGCGCCGGAAACTCCCGGATCCATTCATGAGGGCGGCGAGCTGGGATATTCGATCGCGCACGCCCATGGAGCGGCCTTTGATAACCCGGAATTGCTGGTTTGTTGCGTGGTGGGCGACGGCGAAGCCGAGACTGGGCCGCTGGCAGCGAGCTGGCACTCCAACAAGTTTTTGAATCCCGCGCGCGATGGCGCTGTGCTTCCAATTTTGCATTTGAATGGATACAAAATCGCGAATCCGACTTTGCTGGCACGACTGGACGATTCGACGCTGACGCACTTATTCACAGGTTACGGATACAAGCCGTACTTCGTCGAGGGTCACGAGCCTGAAGAAATGCATCAGCTCATGGCGTCAACTTTGGACGCCGTCTTAGGAGATATCCGGGCCATTCAAAAAAAAGCTCGCAGCGAACATTCGCCGGAGATGCCGGTGTGGCCGATGATCGTGCTGCGTTCGCCCAAGGGCTGGACCGGGCCGAAAATCGTGGATGGGAAGCCGGTGGAAGGCACCTGGCGCGCACATCAGGTGCCGGTCACCAACTTCAGTGGCCACCCTGAACACTTGAAAATTCTTGATGAGTGGATGCGAAGCTATAAGCCACAGGAGCTTTTTGACGAAAGCGGCAGGCTGCTTGCGGAATTTGCGGAGATGGCGCCGAAAGGGGCGCGACGGATGGGCGCAAATCCCCACGCCAATGGCGGATTGCTGCTACGCGGATTGGCCATGCCGGACTTTCGAGATTACGCTGTGTCATTCGAGAAGCCCGGCACGGCATCAAGCGAGGCCACGAGAGTGCTCGGCAAATTCTTGCGCGACGTGATGAAATTAAATGCCGAGGCGAAGAACTTCCGAGTCTTTGGGCCGGATGAAACGGCCTCTAACCGGCTGGACGCGTTGTATGAAGCCACCAGTAAAGAATTCATGGAGAAAACTCTCGCAACCGACGAAGATCTTTCGAAAAACGGGCGAGTGATCGAAGTGCTAAGCGAGCACATGTGCCAGGGATGGCTGGAGGGCTACCTGCTTACCGGGCGGCACGGTTTTTTCTCGTGCTACGAAGCGTTCATCCACATCGTGGATTCCATGTTTAACCAGCACGCGAAGTGGCTGAAAGTGACGCGAAATATTCCGTGGCGCCGGCCTATCGCGTCGCTGAATTACCTGCTTACGTCTCACGTCTGGCGACAGGACCATAATGGTTTTACGCATCAGGATCCAGGTTTCATAGATCACGTGGTCAACAAAAAGGCCGATGTAGTGCGCGTATATCTGCCGCCCGATGCGAACACGCTGCTCTCGGTCGCGGATCACTGCCTGCGGAGCCAGAACTATGTGAATGTAATCGTGGCCGGCAAGCAACCAGCACTGCAATACCTCGACATGAAGTCAGCCGTGGAACATTGCAGCGCCGGCGTGGGTATATGGGCATGGGCTTCCAATGATCATGAGAGCGCCCCGGACGTGGTGATGGCCTGCGCGGGCGATGTGCCCACGCTAGAGACTCTAGCGGCAGTGGATTTGCTGCGTCAGAATTTCGCAGACATAAAGATTCGCGTGGTCAACGTGGTGGACCTGATGACGCTGCAAACGTCAGGCGAGCATCCGCATGGACTCGCGGACCGCGATTTCGATTCCATTTTCACCACCGACAAGCCGGTGATTTTTGCGTTCCACGGATACCCCACGCTGATTCACCGGCTGACGTATCGCCGCGCCAATCACGAAAATTTCCATGTGCACGGTTACCGCGAGGAAGGTACGACCACGACTCCTTTTGATATGACGGTACTGAATGAGCTCGATCGTTTCCATCTGGCCGGCGACGCCGCGGATCGCATTCCACGGCTGCGCCCTGTGAATGCCCACTTCAAGCAGACGCTTCGCAATCGCCTGGTGAACCACAAGCAATACATATGCGAACATGGCGATGACGTACCTGAAATTCGCGACTGGAAATGGCCTTACTGAGTGAAGATCCTCGTTTTGAATTCCGGCTCGAGCAGCCAAAAATCTTTCTTGTATGAGCTGGGCGATTCCCTGCCGGACTTTCCACAGGCACCGCTGTGGGAGGGAAAAATCGAATGGCAGGGAGAGCACGCCGTTCTAAGTACCCGAGCGGCCGCAGGAGAAGCTCATCGGGAAAAATTACCGGCCGAACCACGCGCGAAGGCTACAGAACGGCTGCTGGCACAGCTCACCAGAGGTGAGACCAGGGTGTTGGCGAGCAAGGCGGAAATCGACGCGGTCGGCCACCGCATCGTAAATGGCGGCCGCGAATTCACGCAACCGACGGTGATCACGGATGAAGTCAAAGCCGCTATTCAGCGCATGGCCGTGTTTGCACCGCTGCACAATCGCGTGGAACTGGAAGGCATCGAGCTGGTCGAAAAAGAGTTTGGAAACATTCCACAAATCGCAATGTTCGACACCGCCTTCCACAGCCAATTGCCCGAGGCCGCGGCAGTCTATCCCGGACCCTACGAATGGTTGGAGCAAGGGATTCGCCGTTTTGGATTCCACGGAATTAATCATGAATACTGCGCGCAACGCGCTGCGCAAATGCTGGGAAGAGGGCTATCCAGTCTGACGCTGGTGACCTGCCATTTGGGGAACGGCTGTTCGCTGGCTGCGATTCGAAACGGCAAGAGTGTGGATACCACCATGGGATTCACTCCGCTGGAAGGACTAATGATGGGCACGCGATCGGGGTCGGTGGATCCCGGCGTTCTCACTTATTTAATGCGCGAGCGAAATTTCAGCGGGCAACAGCTCGATGATTTGCTGAATAAGAAATCAGGACTATTGGGAATATCAGGAATTTCTGGAGACATGCGCGAAATCGTCTCGACGATGAAGGGTGGAAATGAGCGCGCTCAGTTGGCGTTTGACATTTTCGTTCACCGTTTGGAAGCTGGGATCGGGGCCATGGCGGCCGCGTTGAATGGGATTGACGCATTGGTGTTCACCGCGGGAATCGGGGAGAATTCCCCCGAAACGCGCGCAGCGGCATGCGTGAACCTGGCGTTTCTGGGCGTGCAGCTGGACGCTATGAAAAATGCATCCTGCAAGCCCGATGAAGATGTGTCGGCAGAAAATTCGCGAGCAAACACCCTGGTGATAGAGGCTCAGGAGGACTGGGCGATCGCCTGCGCCAGCTGGAAGTTGCTGTCCGCGCAATGAGGTGATACGGCAGGATCGCATCGGAGGCGGTCGGGGCCATTAGGGCGTTTGTCGACAAATGCTCCGGGCGTGTTAAAATTCCAAAGTCAACGTGGACCGGTAGCTCAATGGTAGAGCAGCTGACTCTTAATCAGCGGGTTGCAGGTTCGAGTCCTGCCCGGTTCACCACTTGCTTTCTATTGGCCGCCAGCGATTTTCGTAGCGCCCTCCAGGGGTGACTTTCCAGCGGTGCATGGCACGGTTGCATCAATTTCCCACGCGCAGGTTTTCTATCGTTTCCGGCAGGCCCACTACTTCTCGTGCGCAAAAACACAGTGTTCTGGCTGTGCCTACGGAAAAGTCTGCGCCTATGGGTCAGGGAGGCCACGACGCGCGGAGTCAAGGAAATCGTGCCACTGGTGCCTGCCGCCATCCTGGATTTGCCTACCGCGAGCACCCTAGCGAGAAAGTTCACCAGTTCCCGTTCCAACCTTTACAGTCAACATCGATATCGAACCTCCGTCGACGCCTTCGACGGGAAACGTTATGACTTCGCCCTTTTGTCTGGTTGCGATCACATACAGCAGCGGCAGGTAGTGATCGGGTGTCGGGATAGAAAGCAATGCTTCTGGCCCGAGTTTCTCGTACTGGATAAGTGGCTTGTACTCGCCGGCGAGCATCATCTGCTTCGCTTCTGATTCGAAGCGAACAGCCCAATCATACGGATCGGGCATGTGGCGTCCCCATGCGTACGCGTGAAGGTTATGAACCAGGTTCCCGCTGCCCACGATTAGAACGCCTTCGTCGCGGAGTGGCGCGAGTTTTCTGCCGACATCAAAGTGGAAGGATGGCGGTTCGGCTTCATCGAGGCTGAGTTGTACCACGGGAATATCGGCTTCGGGATAGACGTGGCGAAGTACGGACCACGTCCCGTGATCAAGTCCCCAAGAATTATCAAGCAGCACCGGCAAAGGCGCGAGCATCTGCTGCACGCGGCGGGCAAGGTCCGGATCCCCTGGAGCGGGAACTGCACTTGATACAGCTCTGGCGGAAACCCGCCGAAATCATGAATGGTCCTTGGTGCAGTGCTGACGGTGACGCCCATACCTGGTACAAACCAGTGAGCAGAGATGGAGAGGATACCTTTTGGCTTAGGTGTTTGCTTTCCTATGAGCTGCCAGGCTTTGGTGTAATTGTTGTCCAGCACGGCGTTCATGGGATTACCGTGTCCAAAAAAGATTGCGGGAAGGATTTTAGACATTTCCAGGTCCTCTACGACGGAGGCAAATGGCTGGGATTCTCAACGTTTTACACCTTCCAAGGCGAGGCATACAGCTTGCCATCATTTGAAAATTGCAACCACGTCGATCGCCCTCCGAGACCAAGGCACGGCTTGTCTATTCCGCGGCGGCAACTGGAAGCCTCCAGCTGTATCGGATCGCCATGAAGCGGAGCCCGAAGCAGAGAGCCAAGCCGACACACGTAGTCAGGGCGGCCGGGAGACGCAGCAGGTGTCCGATCACCACAACGGCGGCACCGGCTAGAGCAGCTACGGCATAAAGGTCAGCGCGCAACACAACGGGAACTTCCGCGATGAGGATGTCACGCGCCATACCACCGCCAATTCCTGTCAGCATCCCGAGCAACGCCGCCGAGACCGGGCCAAGGTGATAGGTTAGCGCCTTCGTCGAACCCGTAACTGCAAAAAACGCCAGACCAGCAGCGTCGAAGATCAGCACGGAGCCACTCAATCGGTCAATGAATGAATAACAATAAAACGTCAGCAGGCCCGCAAGCAGCGAAACAGCGACATATCGCCAATCGCTGAGCGCCGCAACCGGAGTCGCTCCAATCATCACATCGCGTGCGATACCTCCCGCGCTGGCTGCCGCAAAGGACAGCACAAGGACGCCAAAGATATCCAGCCTGTGCTTGACTCCTGCAACGCCCCCGCTCAGCGCGAACACGAAAGTGCCCGCCAAATCGAGCACAACGTGAAACGTGTCCATTTGAATCGGGAAGTGAAAGGGCTCGACCACTCTAAGCTATCTCCTATATTCAGCCTGACTCGTCACTTCTTCAGCCAGTCCTGCGTGGCGACAACGAGTGCGGTAATCCCCGTCTCCAGGGTCGGATGGATCACCGGTGCAAAATATGGGCTGTGATTGGTTGGGAGCTGCCCTATCGTGCCGTCTCTCTTTGCCTTAGCGTATGCGTCGCGATCCACTCCCCCAACGAACCAGAAGACCGATGGAACGTGCCACTGGGTTCCGAACGATCCGAAGTCTTCGCTCGCCATCGTCGGCTTGGCCTCCAGCACACTGTCAGCTGGAAAGTACCCATGTAGCGCATCCCGCACCCGCTTGGTCGTATCCGGATCATTCGTTGTAAGAGAATAGCGGTCCAGCAGCGTAATCTCCGGCTTCATGAAAGCACCTGAGGCTTCGGCTTCAGCATTCACGATCCGCTCAATAGCGGCTAGCACCAGTTTGCGAACTCCCTCATCGAAGGTGCGTACGTTCAACTTGATGATCGCCTCGTCGGGAATGACATTCTCTTTCGTCCCTGCCTGCAGCATGCCGATCGTCACCACGGCGGCCTCTGTCGGTGGCACCTCACGTGAGACGATGGTTTGCAGCCGCAACACCGTTGAGGCGGCCATGACAACAGGATCGATGCTGGCCTCGGGCATCGAGCCGTGAGCGCCGCGCCCAAACAATTTGATCTGCAGGCTGTCTGCCGCAGAGGTAGTGACGCCGATACGTCCACCGATAACACCAGCGGGCATACACATCACGTGCTGCCCGAGGATGACATCGGGCTGCGGGAAGCGCTTGAAAAGCCCATCGTCAATCATTGCCTGCGAGCCCTGCGCCGTCTCCTCCGCGGGTTGAAAGACGGCCATCAGCGTCCCCTTCCATCCATCGCGAGACTTCGCAAATAGTGTGGCTGCGCCGATCAGCCAAGCCACGTGCATATCGTGACCGCAGGCGTGCATCACGGGCACGGTCTTCCCGGCGCTGTCGGTCGCCGTGACCTTGCTGGCATAGGGAAGGCCAGTGGCCTCCCGAACCGGAAGCGCATCCATGTCGGCACGCAGCATCACTGTTGAGCCCTCGCCGTTACGCAGCAAACCGACAACGCCGGTCTTGCCCACACCGGTAGTCACTTCATAGCCAGCGGCGCGCAAGCGCTCGGCAGCCACGCCGGCTGTCCGTTCTTCCTGCATCGAGAGTTCCGGATGAGAATGGATATCCTTGTAGATGGTCTCCAGTTCTGGGAGCAAGCCATCGAGGTTTGCAAGTACGGTGTCAGAATATGAAAATTTGTCAGCCATTTGCTCGGAACTCCTTACACGAGCGATTAAATGTCGATATGCCAATGATTGTACTGCTTAACTTCCACCACGGATCGCACTCCGCCTTTCCGTATATATTTGAGAGCGTACTGTCAATCGCGGTCGGGTGCAGAATTGTGGGACACGATCCTCAGGAAGCCGTGCCGCCCGGGATATGCGCAGCCCACAAATACGCCTAGCCCGGGAATGGATGTATCCGCGCCAATGTTTTGGTCGACGCCATCCTACGTACTGCGGCCACAACAACAAAAAAGAGTACACAAACGGGTATGTTTAATGGCTCTTCATACAATCGCCCTCAGTCGGTTCGTCGTTTTCTTGCCCCAGTTGTCGGCGTTGGGATACAGCCAGGCTAATATTGAAGCCAGGTTATTCGGTTCCATGGCAGATTAGTGGTCAAAACCCTAAAAACGGTACTGGTCTTCGACGGTCGAGAGAGCTAAGCTTCCGGGAATAATTTTCAGGTAATTACCAGGAGGTCTTCTTGTCATACTCTCGCCGCGTGATGGTTATGTCAATTTTTGGCGCTACCGTGGGACTGGTGGCAGGCGCGCCACTGTATTCCGGCGGACAGCGCTCTCCACAGCCACTGCCTTCCCCAAATGCACCGAATCCCAGTTTTCCGCCAGGACTGAATGGGCCAGATCAAAAGCGGCCAGACCAAAAACAAATGGACCGGCAGAACCAGGCGGAAGTTAGAGCTGGAGTGGAAAAACTCTACCAGTTGATCACCGAGCTAAGGGAGCAGGTGCAAAAGTCAGATTCCACGTCCATGCTATCGATTTCGGTGGTAAACAAAGCGCATGAGATTGAAAAGCTGGCTAAGCAAGTGAAGGATCGGGCGAAGGGTTAACGCCACTTGTCAATCCACTAGGGGCGGGTCGCGCGCGTGGGACGAATGCTTTCGGGGGATACGAGGCCCGAGCCTTCGAGAACCGAATAGAATTTATCGGCGGGCACAGCTCCCAGATTTTCAACTTTTCCTGAAGGCCAACGAATTTCGACACTGTCAACTTTGTCGACAGCTCCGAGCCCAAAATGCACGCGCAAGTCGTTTTGCGAAAGATAACTGCCACCGCTGTGAATTTCGTCTGTTTGCGTGACACCGCCTGCTACGATTTTAATTCGAGCGTTGAGCGCGAGCCGATTGCTTTTGCTTCCGGCCAATTCAAAACTTACCCAATGGCGGCCGGCTACGCCGTGATTTCTTAAAATCATCGGGCTCCCGTCCAGATCACCCACGACCACGTCCATGTTTCCGTCGTTGAACAAATCTCCAACGGCCAGGCCACGCGAAACGTGATGCTCCTTAAGCGCGGACCCGGCTTCCTCGCTGGCATCACAAAAGTTGCCGTCCTTCTGATTCATCTGTAACAACTTAGGCTCGCGGTAGCGGGCTCCCGAGGGCAGCGTATCCACCTGCGGATAAACATGACCGCTTACGGTGATGAGGTCCAGCCAGCCGTCGTTGTCGAGATCAACAAAGGCCGTCCCCCACTTCACGAAAGGCAAAGAAGGAAGCGCCAGACCGGAGGGATAGGAGACATCGGTGAAATTCCAATTGCCGTCGTTGCGATACAGCAAATTATTTTCATCCGAAAAATTAGTGATGTACAACGAAGGGCGCCCGGTGTGCATGTAGTCGCCGATGGCGATGCCCATGGAGGCTTGCTCGGAACCGTCTTCACTGACGGCCGTGCCGCTTTCGAGGCCGATGTCTTTGAATTTGCCATCGCCGAGATTTTTGTAGAGAAATTTAGGCGTGGAATCATTAGCGATGTAAATATCCGGCCGCCCGGTATTGTTGAAGTCCACCCACACCGCGGACATGCCGTAGTAGCCGTTGGGATCGCTCACGCCAGCGCTTTTTGAAACATCCGTGAAAGTGCCGTCGCCATTATTGTGAAAAAGCGAGTCGCCGGCGCCTTTCAGCCCGCGCGGGCCGCACTGCACATCAATACCGCGGTATTTGCAATTGGGAGAGCTGCCGAATCCGGGAAGATCGTTCAGGTGGAAGTCCACGTAGTTGGCGACAACCAGGTCGACGAAGCCATCGCCATCATAGTCGCCGAATGCGGCTCCAGTTGACCATCGTCCATCAGCCACGCCGGCTTTAGCGGTAACATCGGTGAACGTGCCATCTCCGTTGTTGTGATAGAGCACGTTTCCGCCGAGGCAGGTCACGTATAGGTCGGGCCAGCCGTCGTTGTCGTAGTCCCCCACTGCCCCGCCCATGGCAAAACATGGCGAGGCCAATCCGGATTTGTCGGTGACATCCGTGAAAGTGCCGTCGTGATTATTGTGATAAAGCGAGCCGCGGCTTTGCTGCTTTTTAACGGCCATTTCCACGGTGGGAGCGTTAGTAAAGTAAATGTCCGGCCAACCGTCGCGATCGTAGTCGAAAAGAATCACGCCGCCGCTCATGGACTCAACGATATATTTTTTCGCGGGATCGGCGGTGTGTTTAAAGGTGACGCCGCTCCTGGCGGTGACATCTTCCAGTTGCGGAATCGTGCGGCCTGAGCATTTGGCTGTTTTTGCTCCCGGTGGCGGGGGAGGCGGCTGCAGATGGCCACCCTGCGCCCAGGCCGGTCCAGCTATCAGCGACGCGACAGCCAAGCCCGCTGCCAAACGTCCACGTTGATATTTGCGCAATGTTCCCTTTCGAGAAGCGGTCACGGACTTTGGATGTTCGAAATCGACTGGCGATCATGGGCGCGCTGTTGTTCTTTGAGCTCTTTATAAATGACGAGTTCGCGGTCGGCGTCGGCCATGCGCGATTCCTTACGATAGGCGATTTGCAACTGATAGTGCATGTAATCGGCACGCGGGTTGAGCCGTGTAGCAATCTGCAAATGCTCGATGGCATCTGGCACCCGGCCGCGATCCAGCAGGATTTTTCCAATCTGGTATTGGGAATTGGCGTGATTGGGGTATGCGGCAATGACTTGCTGGAAAAGAGCAGCGGCTTCATCGACTCTATTCTGTTGCAGATACACGAAACCCAGACCGTACATAGCGTCCGGATCAGCTGGGACGACTGCCAGTTCGGCCTGGAATTCCTCGGCAGCCTCTGGCCAATGCGTCCAACGCGTGTAGGCCTGGCCGGCAAAGTAATGAGCCTTGGGCAACGACGGCTCAGCCTGCAGAGCGCTGTGTAAGGCGCTCACGCTGCGAGCGTAGTCGCCGATTTCAATCCAGAGTTGGCCGACCAGCAAAAGAATGTTGCCGGAACGATTGGCCTTCTCAAACTCACTGAGAATTTCTGTGGCTTTGGCGGGCTCATTGAGTCGCGAAAGTGAACTGGCCCAGGCATACCCGACTGTCGAATCTCGCATTCCATCGCTGCCCAAGGGAGAAAATACTTTGGCCGCATCGGAAAATTTCTCGGCTGCGAAATAGGCCATGCCTAACATGGCTCGCACGGGTTTGTCCGCGGGCTTTTCCTCCAGGGCGGTTTTGAGACCGCGAATGGCTTCGGGATAATTTTGTACACGAAAAGCCGACAGGCCTATATTCCTGGCCAGCCCCGGTATGTGAGCATCCCAACGCTCCGCTTCCTGGTAGTGGCCCAGAGCGGCCAGATATTCGCCACGCACTGCTTCGCTGGTGGCCAAATCATTGAAGCCCAAGGCCAGCACAGCACGTAGCCGAGTCTCCTGCGCAACGGCTATCGTCAACTGCTCGCTGGTGAGACTGGAATGTGCGGTCACGGAGGCGTCCACTCGCGCAAAAGGGTCACTGCTAACATCGGGCGCGGCGGCCACGGGTAGCCCGGAGGCCTCGGTCCCTGGAGGCGCCTGAAGCGGGACGACCGCTGCAGCGGATGGGCCGGCTCCCTGAGCCATCGTTGAAGCCACGTCCTGCTGAGTGAGCTCCATGGTCTTATTCTGGAGATCGCGCGCCTTAGCTAGAAAGACTTCACTCTCCTCTGTGCGCCCGGAATTGACCAGTATTCGGCCCAAATCTACGTAAGCCCTGCGGATCTGGTAATTGGAGCGCCCCACATCGTCGCCGGTCAAAAGCACGGCCTTGCGAAGATTTTGCTCGGCACGAGCCATGTCACCCTGCGCGTAGGCATTCAGGCCGAGATATAACCATGGTTCTGGCGCGGTGGGATTGAGCTGTGCTGCGATCTCGAGATGGCGGCCGGACACGGCATAATCACGATCACCGGATGCCAGGAAACCGACCAGATAGTTGGCCAGGTAGTCTTTCGGGTTCAATTGCAATTCTTTGGCGAACTCGGCGCGTGCTTGTGGAGTGGGCCTCCACTCGTTGGCGGCCAGCGTGGCCAAGCCGAGAAAATAATGCGCGTGAGGGGTGCGCGTATCGATGGCGATGGCACGTTCGAATTCCTGAATCGCAGAAGTCATGTCGCTGGCATCGCGGTAAGCTCTGCCAAACAGCACATGCAATGAGCCGCTATCGCCCTGCGCCGCAACCATACGCTCGAAAACAGCAGCCGCCTTTTGTTTATCGGCCGGAATTTTTGTTTGCAACAGGCATATGCCCAGGGAATACAGAGTTTCCACATCGGATTCGTAACTCTTGTCCAGTTGCAACAAGAGGTTGAGAGCCTCGGCCGCCTGGGCGTACTCCTGTTTGCTTATCAACACCCTGCTACGCACGATAAAGGCGCGAGAGTTGTTGGGATCGACTGCCAGAGTTTTGCTGGATTCCGCCAAGGCCTGATCGTAAAGACCGGCCTGGAGTTCAGTCACGGCTAAGTCCATGTGGGTGTCGGGAATATCTTCAAAATCCAGAGACCGCTTGTATAGCTCCGTTGCTTGAGGAAGAGCGGTTTGCAGCAGGCGCAATTGGCCCAGTTCGCGCAATGCGAGGGCAATGACGCTGCGATTGGCCTGCGCGATGGCAGCCGGGTCATTGGAGCGCTGGGCGGCCTGGGCGGCCTCTAAGCGCTTACGCAGCGCGAGTTCCGCCGGGTTGGCGGGTGCATCTTTAGTTTTCGCGCTGTTTGACCGGGAAGGCGATTGCGCAGCCAGGAACGATTGTGGTGCTAAGCCGGGGCCAGCAAAGAAAAATGTGCGGATGACTGCGAGGTAAAGAAAAAATCTTACGTGCTGGAGAGGAAATGGCAACTTCAATGTCCCGAAACTCACCATGCTTCAAAACGCTTCATAAGAAAAGATAAACGGCGGGGTTGCGATTAGCAAGCCCCGCCGCGAGTAACGGATGATGTGTCGTTTGCAGCGGCTTAGAACGAGAACCTCAGCGTGTATTGAATCTCACGCCCAGGATGAACGCCGCTGGCCTGGCCGAACCCGGAACTTATGCTGTTTGGAGTGCCCAGCTGTGCCGAGACGACATTGTTGGTGGGTGTGCAAGCGGTTTGCGCCGCACCGCAGAGTAAGCCGGAGCCGCTGAAGTTGGCGGTTTCAAGGTTGCCGGCATTAAAGTTCGCGTGGTTGAACAAATTGAAGAAATCCAAGCTGAACTTGATGCGGAAGCGTTCCTTGAATGTCCAGTTCTTGGCAAGCTGAGCGTCCACGTTGCGATAGTTAGGACCGAAGCAATAGCCGCGCGGAGCGTTGCCGACTGTCCCGATCGTATAACCAATAAGGGTGAAGGCGTCAGGATTGAGTATCTGTCTGCCGTTTTCGCCCGAGTTGCAACCGGAACCAGTAATGTTCGGCCGGTTGTTGGCGTTGAAGCCTGAACCCTGCAGCGAGTTGAGGGAACTGCCCAAGGCACCGTTTGCTCCGTTCGTGAAAACGGTGAGGGAAGAACCACTGGACACGCTAACGATGCTGTTGAGTTCCCAGCCGCCGATGGTGTCGCGAACTACGGCGCTGTGGCTGGCTAGCTTGGGGAGGTAGAACACCTCGTTGGCTACGAAGATGTGCGGCCGGTTGATGTTGGTGTTGCCCTTGTCCAGGAACTCTGCACCCTGCTCGGTAACCGCCTGGGAATTGACGCTTCCCGAGGAGTTGTCGAGCTGCACGTTACCGATGGAGTGCGAGTACGTGTAGGAAGCCTGGAAGCTCGAGTAGTTGCCCAAGCGCGAGCGGAACAAGGCTTGCAGTGAGTGATAGTCAGATTTCCCGTTGTGCTCAAACTGGTTGATCTGGCCGAAATTGTTCGCCGGACGGAAAGCATTGAAAGCACCGCCGCTCAAGAAGGCTGTCTGGGTCCAATCGGCAGAAGGAACAGCATTGACATCGATCCCGGAAGTCAGGTGGATGCCACTATTGCCGACGTAGCCCAGTTGCAACGCGGTGTTGCGACCGAGTTCCCGTTCGATAGAGAAATTCCACTGCCAGCTGTTCGGAATAACGTTGCGGGGGTTCTCTGCTCCGCTGGGCGAAACTTGCGGGTTCGCAAGCGGTGCGGGAGTGCCGAGCGTCCGAATGTCGGTGGCGGTGATGCCAAAGGGAGCAGTGAAGGCCAGCTGTTCGAGCAAGCCAACCGGTTCACGCTGGAAGAATTGACCAAGGCCGGCGCGAACGGCAGTCTTGCCGTCGCCTCGGACGTCCCAAGCGATGCCCAAACGGGGAGCAATGGCATGGTTATTGTTGTTGACGAGAGAGCGATTCGAACCAGGAGTGCCGTTCGAAAGCGGCAGGTTTACGCCCAAGGAGTTCAATTGAGCAACCGCGTCCGCGCAGGGCGAAGTACCCGGCACGATAATCACGCCGTTGCAAGCGTCGGAAGGATTAGCCGCAGCTTCGGCAGGATCCCAAGCGGCCAGACTGAAATTAGCCCAATGATTGTCTCCGGCATAAGGTTGACGCAGGTATGACCATCGGAAACCGTAATTGACGGTGACGTTGCGGCGGATCTTCCAGCTATCGCCGACGTACCACTCAAAGTCGTGCCAATTGACTCGAGCAGTGGGATTAATGTTCTTTTCCGTGGTGACGTAAACCTGACCAGGCAGAAGCAGGTTAGCCAGCTGGTTGCCCAAGCCGACGCCTACCGGAGCGCCATTATTGGTAACGCAACCCGGATTTGTGGATGGGCAGAGGTTCAAGCCGCCATCGCCGAAATTGAAAACCGGCTGGTCTGCGCCACCGGCGTTGTCTTCAATCTTCGCGTTAGTGCTGTAGTAGCCGCCGATCTTAAATATGTGGTTACCATGCACCTTGGAAATGTTGTCCTGAACAGCGTAAAGGTCTTCATGGTTGGCATACGGTGCGATATTCCACATCGTCTGCTGGCTGCCGTAGGGCTGCAAGCCGCCCCAAACCGCGCCGCCGGAACCGAAGGTATTGGGCTGCTTCAGGGATGATGGCCACGCTGTGGGAACCGCAGCGTTAATCTGCGGAACAACGCTCGCCTGGGTACCTGACAGAGTGGTGATGATGGCGTTGTGACCATAACCAAACTCCACGTCATTGACCATGGTGTTGCTCAGCTGAGTGGTCAATTTAGCCATTACGCTCTTAGAAGGCTGACTCCAATCAGAGTTGATGGTCGGAAACTGCGATACGCCCCAGAATGCAGTGTTATCCGGTCCAGGACTGGTCCACGAATCATTCGTGTAACGGAAAGTGATGCGGTTCTTTTTGCTGACGTCGTAGTCGCCGCGAATATTCCACTCACTCCAGCGCGGAACGAGGTTCTCGGATTGAGCCCAGTTATGACCGTTCCGCAGAGCAGTGTTGGGGAGCGGATAAAATTTCTCGATCAAGCTGCCAGCCGGATCAGGAGTGGCGATCACAAAAGGATTGCCGGGCGCTTGCTGAGCCGTGGGGATAAGAGACGTGTAAGCGCCGCCGACCCATTTCGCCGGTTGCGTAGCGCCGCATTGATCAGTGGCCAATGTACCGGTGGGGTTGCCGGCGGTCGGAGGAGCAGCGCCGGAGAAGTCGGTACTGAAATCACCGCCCTGTTCGGCGGCGGTTGGCACGCAGGCCGCGACGGACTGTCCGCGAACTTCGCGATTCCATTCCTGGTTCCACCAGAAAAACAGCTTGTCCTTCAGGATGGGACCGGCTACGTGGTAGCCCCAGTCGTTGCGGCGCAATTCTGCTTTGCCGGTGCCGTTGAAATTGGAGAACCAGTCGTTGGCGTCAAGTTTATCGTTGCGGCCCGAATAGAATAGTCCGCCGTGAAACTGATTTTCGCCAGAGCGAGTTGTAATGCTGATGATCGAACCGGCGGCCTGGCCATATTCCGGGCCGTACGAGTTGCGAATCATCTTGAACTCAGCGATGGCGTCGACCGAAGGGTAGATAAGGATGGTGCGGCCGGAACCGACGTCGTTGTTATTGACGCCGTCAACGAGGAAGAGATTGTAGTTATAGGGATTGCCGTTCACGGAGAAGTCGGCGCCGCCGGTGAGACCTTTGTCCCGGCTGTTGAAGCTGTTGGCAGTGGAAACGCCAGGTGACAGCGTAACCAGGCCCATAAAGTTTTCGCCGTTCAGAGGCAACTCGCGAACCTGCGTACCGGAAACAATTTCACCAACTTCCGACGAGGTCGTCTGTACTTGCACGTCGCTCGCTTCCACGGTGATTGTTTCGGACGCCGAACCGACGGTCAGTTGCGCCGTTACTTCAGCGACGGAGGAGGTGTGAACTTCCACGCTCTTGGAAACGAATTCCTTGAAGCTGGAAGTCTTGACGTGAATGTCATACGTTCCTACTGGAAGCTGGGCGAAAGTAAAGACGCCCTGTTCGCTAGTAGTGGATTCGTATGTGGCGTTGGTGCCCACATTGATGGCGGTGACGTTCGCGTCGGGGACTGCGGCGCCGGCGGGGTCGGTAACCGTGCCGGTGATGGTTCCGGAATACTGCTGGGCGAGCGAAGCGCCAGGAAGCGCCAAGGCCAGCAGGAACATCAGGAAAAGCGAGCCCGCCACAAACCACGTCTGGCGAACCGCCTTGTTGCCAATTCTTGATTTCATACATTCCACCCTTCGAGAATATTTTCTTGAACGAACAAAATTGTAGCCAGAGTTTCGAAATCGTTTGCGCCGACTGACGGCGCCTGAGTTATTTTTAGAAAGAGAAAGGAACCACTACCCCTTACATCCTCGACGGTGTGTAATACTTTTGTACTACCTGTATAGATGCGCTGGGGGAGGTTGTCAAGTAGAAATATTGATATTCTTCATCAGAAATAATGTTATTCTGCGAATAATGACGCCGCTAAGTTTCCGGGCTGCGTGGCCCGGGAATCTATGGTATATAGTAGCGCTCTCGCCGGACGTGAATAACGACCATGGCTACGTCTTCCCATAATAAGAAGAAATTGCGGCCGGAACGTAAGGTAACGCTTAAGACCATCGCCGGGCACTTAAGCCTAACTCCTGGCACAGTTTCCGCGGCCCTCAACGACTCACCAGCAGCTCGATCCATCCCCGAACACACCAAGCAGCGCATTCTGGCGGCTGCCAAAGAACTGAATTACCGCCCGAATTATTTCGCGCGTTCTTTGCGGCTGCAACGTACTTACACCATTGGAGTTATCGCCGAAGAGATTGGCGACGCGTATGGCGCCATGGTCATCAGCGGGATTGAAGAATACCTGCGCAAACATAACTTTTTCTTTCTCACGGTTATCCACCGGCACGATCAGAAGCTGCTACACACGTATGCGCAGATGCTTCTGGCGCGCGGCGTGGAAGGGTTTATCACCACCGATACATCCATTAAGGAGAAACTGGCGCTACCGACCGTAGCGGTCGCCGGACACGAACTGGTCGAGGGCGTTACGAACATAACGCTAGATCATCATCTGGCTGCCCGGCTGGCGCTATCGCATCTGTCCGAGCTAGGGCACATAGGACATCGCATTTTTGAAGGGCGCCATGGTGAGTTCCGACGCGGCGGAACGCTGGAAAGCCATCTGCGATGTTGCCAAAGAGATGAACATCCGGATACAACCGGAGCTGGTGGTGCAAATAGACAGCACTGACTCAACGCCGAGGTTGGGCTATCCATTTGCAAAACAGCTGCTAGAACGTAAAAAACCTTTCACCGCGTTACTGGCGTACAACGACATATCGGCCATCGGGGCGATCTGGGCTTTTAACGAAGCGGGATTGCGGGTGCCCGAGGATGTTTCGGTGGTGGGCTTTGACGATATTCCAAGCGCCGCATTTAACAGCCCGGGATTGACGACGGTGCGACAGCCGCTGCAGCGCATGGGGCAAATCGCGGCCAAAACAGTGATCGATCAGATTGAAGGCAACGAGGAGTACGTGGCCGAGATCGCCATCGAGCCCGAATTTGTAGTGCGCGCCTCCACCGGACCGGCTCCAGCCTTGTCGCGAATCATGACCTAGGGGCCACTGCGCCAGGATTCTTGGGCGGGCGCGCCGGCATCATCAGCATGGAATAAGCACGCCGGCAGGCCAGGCTTGCGCGTCGTTCATTTGATTTTGTAGTTTCCACCCTCCACACTGGATATCGTTGTCCGGCAGAACGATCATGGCCCGCTTGCGAAAAATCCTCCCGGTATCTCTGCTGCATCCTTGTGATTCTTTTTTTCGCAGGATCGACTTTCCAGCGGTGCCGCGCAGCTTTCCACCAGCGACCATCTGGCAGAACCGGGTTTCTGGCCGACGCAGAACGTCGCCATCAGGAAACGGCATTGTGGGCGCGGAAGCCTGCGCCACTTGTCACTCCTCGATTTTCGCAACACAAAAGACAACGGCGATGGGCGCCACGGCCATGCACGCCGAAAACTCTGAAGTGTTGCGCTCGCATGAGAAGTCTGAATTTCAATTTCCTGGCTTATCGGGCGGAAATAACCAACGCGACGGCCCCAAAGCATCTACAAAATAACCGACGGCAAAGATTCCCGGACGGCTCCCTTGCTCTGGGCATTCGGCACCGGGCACGTGGGGCAGTCTTATCTTTTCAAGAAGCAGGACCAGAAATTTTATGAGGCGCGGGTCACCTATTTCAGTTCGCTGCACAATTTACATTTCACGCCGGCGCGGGAGCTGACTTCGGCAAAAAATATGGATGAGGCCATGTACCGGGAGGTAAGCGACCGGAGAAGTGGGACGATGCTTTGCGTGCCATACCACCGCGCCAAATATCGCCGGCAAATTCGACGAAGCCAATCTGATTCCGGGGATCAGCTGCGAGGCGTGTCACGGAGCGGGTGCCGAGCACGTGGCCGCGATGCAAGCGTCTCAGTTCGCGGGCGTAAGCGCGAGCGCCACGGCGATTTTCAATCCGGAACGCTGCGCCCACCAGATTCGGTGGATTTTTGCGGGGCCTGCCATGCCACTACGTGGGACGTCAAACTTGCCGGGAACCAGGGCCGAGCAACGCGCGTTCGCAACCGTACCGGCTGGAGAAAAGCAAATGCTGGGGAGCCGGAGATGCCCGGTTGACGTGCATAGGCTGCCATGACCCTCATAAGCAACTGCAAACCGAGGCGGGTTCCTACGACGCGGTCTGTTTAAGTTGCCATGCCAACGGGACCAAGACCGAGACGGCCGCGAAGAGTATTGCCGGCTGACATTTGAAAGCCGCTTGCCCGGTCGCAGCAAAAAAACTGCACTTCGTGTCACATGCCGAAGGTGGAAGTTCCGGAGATGCATTACGGATTCACGGACCACAAAATCCAGATCGTGCGGGCGGGTGAAACGTACAAAGATTAGTTCTGAAGAGTTTCCACTGCCAGCGCGGCTCCGCCGGCAATGCCGGCATTGGCGCCATAGTGAGCCACCACGATAGGAATTTCCAGGGCGCGTGAATTGATGCACCAGCTTGGTAACCGTTCACGAATATCGCCAAAGAACGGCTGCAACACGGCCGCCACGCCACCACCAACGACGATCACGTCGGGCTCCAGCAAATCGATGATGTTGCCCAGCCAGACAGAGAGAAGGTCTACGGTCTCGAGCAACGTAGACTTGGCAAAAGTGTCGCCTGCCGCGTTGGCCTGGCTGACCACTTCGCAAGTGACGCCGCTAATTTGGCCGCCGGCAAGTTCAAGAATCGGAGCTTGGCGGACGTGAGCGGATTCCAGTCGCGCCTGCGCGCGTTTGGCGATCGCGGGTCCGGAAACATAAATTTCAATGCAACCGCGCTTTCCGCAGCTGCAGACCGGACCGCGATAATCGATGCTGACGTGGCCGCCTTCGGGAGCCGCACCGGTGCGCCCGTTGTAAATCTTGCCGTCAAGGATGAAGCCCGTACCAATGCCCGTGCCGATGGAAAGATAAAAAACTTTCGAATGACCTTTTCCCGCGCCCCACAAGCACTTCCGCGAGGGCCGCGGCGTTGGCATCATTTTCAATTTTTACCGGCAGGCGATAGCGGCGGGAGATTTCCGCGGCTAGCGGATAATTTCGCCAACAGGGAACGTTGGGAGGATTGATGATGATGCCAGTGTGGGGATCGAGCGGCCCCGGCGCGCAAATACCGATGGCGCGGATGGCCCACTGATTTTTCTGGCCCATTTCCATCAAGTAATCGATCGCTCCAGCGACGGCGTTCACGCCGTCCTCAGGCCCTCCGTCACTGATCATGCGCACGCGGGTGACCGCTCCGATTTCGCCGGCGGAATTCACGAAGCCGGCGGCAACTTTAGTGCCGCCAACGTCCACACCAATTACGAACTCCTGCTGATCTGTGTTGGGCATGCGAGAAATTTCGGCGCTCACTGCGCTAAAACGGGAGTTGGCCGCGAACCGCGCACTGCGTAGTACAAGATATAAAGGTAGCAGATTGCGGGGAGGATGAAGGCGTGGTGGATGCCGATGCGGTCAGCCATTGCGCCCTGGAGCACCGGCAGAATAGCTCCGCCTACGATAGCCATCACCAGAATTCCGGAGCCATCGCCCGTCAACGGACCAAGCTCCGCTATTCCCAGGGTGAAAATGCTGGGAAACATGACGGAGTTAAAGAGGCCGACGAGAATAATGCTCCACATCGCCACCGATCCGGTCGTTAGCATAGAGATGCAAACGAGCACGCATGCCGCGATGGCCGCGAAAGCCAGAACCGTGCCCGTCTTGACTTTTTGCAAAATAGCCGAGCCGATAAAGCGGCCGACCATGGCGCCACCCCAGTAGTAAGTGACGTACTTGGCGGCAGCGAGCTCCGACAGGCCGCCGATTTCCCGCTGCCCAAAATAGTTGATCAGAAAACTGCCGATGGAAACTTCAGCGCCCACGTAGACAAAAATGCCGATGGCTCCGAAAACGAGCTGGCGGTATTTCCAGAGACTGGCTTTTATACCCGAGCTATCGTGACGAACCGCGCCCGGAATCGCCGGAATTTGAACATGCCGATGATGACTCCAAAAATAATCAGAGCCAGGCCGATGACCAGGTAAGGAAGCTTCACCGAGGAAGCCTCGTGTACGCGATAAGCCTGGAGCACGTCGGCTGACATCTGGCGCGTTTCGCCCGAACTTTTGAAGTTGGCGTTCAGAATCAAAAGGCCGCCCAAATAAGGCCCGATGGTGGTCCCGAGCGAATTAAACGCTTGCGTAAGGTTTAATCTGCTCGATGCCGTGGCCGGCGGGCCCAGACACCGCTACGTAAGGATTCGCCGCGACCTGTAGAGCGGTGATGCCCGCCGCCAGAATCATCAGCGCGCCGAGAAACAGTGCAAACGACGCCGAACTCGCTGCTGGAATGAAAAGCAGCGCGCCCGCGCCCATGGTAAACAAACCGGTCACCATGGTTTTTTTGTAGCCGATGGCATCGACAATTTTCGATGAGGGGATGGAGAAAATGAAATACGCGGAAAAGAATGCGAACTGGATCAGCATTACCTTGGCGTAGTTCAAATCGAAAATGGATTTCAGGTGAGGAACAAGAATATCGTTCAGGACGGTGACGAAGCCCCAGAAGAAGAAAAGAGTGGTGACCATGGCCATGGCGGCCGTGTTGGTTGAACGGGGCGCGGCGGAATAAGCGGGTTCGGCAGCGCCGGAACCGGTATTTACGATGGCCATGCGAACGCCTCCGTGAAGCTGCGAGTATCATACTTGCGCCGCGCACCGCGAGTTCGGCAACGCCAAACAAAAATGCCGGCGCTTCGGAATCAAAACATGAAAAACCACGCGGTGCCGAATGAATTCTCCGGCGCATGATAATGCCACAAGACAGGCCCTAGAAAAACGATATTGTGTTTGCGGCGTGAGCCTGGAGCGATGGTATAAAAGTTACGCACAGGGCTGAGGTTCGTTGTGCTCCGGATGAAAGGTAACCACGTAATGAAGACTCGGTACCGGGTTGCACTGTTAATCGCGTTCGTGAGTTGGAGCATGTCGGGAGCGCTCGCTGCATCGCTGGCCCAAGACCGATCGTCGATTGTGGTGTTCTACGAATCGGGATTTTTGCCGGCGGATACGGCGGCGCCCTCGGAGGCGCAGCTGAAAGAAAGCCTGCCGGGAGCGCGCTTCGCGACGACAGAACAGCTTGCGGAGCAACTGAAGAATCCCGCCACCCGGCTCCTGGTCCTGCCCTACGGATCGGCGTTTCCTGAAACGAACTGGGCGGCCATTTATGGCTTCTTGCAGGAGGGCGGCAATCTGCTGGCGCTTGGGGGCCGGCCGTTTACGCGCGCGGAGTATCACGACGCCAGCGGCTGGCACCTCCGCGACTACAGCGTGCAGTTCATTCGGGCGCTGATGATTGATCAATATCAAACCACTGCGGGCTCGGAAGGAATGGAGTTTCTGACCAATGCGGAAATGAGTCTGCAGCCGCGGGCTTTTGCGTGGAAGCAGGCCTTCAGCCCGGTAATTCGATTGAGTGCAGTGGATCTTTACGATCGTGGCGGTTCCACGGGCTCCATTGACGCACGGGTCGACACGCTGGCCTGGGGCGTGAAAAATGGGCGGCGTATGGCTGCGCCCCTGCTGCAGATTGACCATTTCAGAAATATTTTTGAAGGCGGACGGTGGATTTTTTTGGCGGCGGATATCGCGCCTGAATTTTACAGTCATGCGCAGGACGCCGCGTTGATAAGCGGCCTGGCACAACGCGCCGCCGTGGGCAGCGAGGAATTCACCGTGCGGCCGACCATGCCTCTCTATCTGCAGGGTGAACCAGTGGGATTGGAAATTTTGTGGCATGGGGCCAAGACGGGGCTGACGTCGCCACCGGTACGCATTTCGATATACCCCGAAGCAGAGGAATCCAGCGCAACAGTGACTACGGTAAATTTGGTGGCCGGGCAGAGTGTTGTGCTTCCCGCGCCAAAGACTAAAGGTTTGCACGTCATCAAAGCGGAATTGATGGACGGAGAAAAAGTTCACGCGATTTATCATTCGGGATTCTGGATACGCAACGAAGAATTCCTGCGTCACGGCGCGCGCCTCAGCACCAATCACGATTTCTTCGAACTGGACGGGCATCCCATGGCGGTGGCCGGCACTACCTACATGGCCAGCGATGTCCAGCGGCTATATTTCGAGCATCCCAACGTGTATGTGTGGAATCAGGATCTCGCGCAGATACATGACGCCAACCTGAATATGATTCGCGCGGGCTGGTGGACCGGCTGGGATAAATTCTGCGACGAAAATGGCCAACCGTACGAGCGCTCCATGCGCACCATCGAAGCATATTTGATGACCGCACATAAGTACGGACTGCCCGTGCAATTTAATTTTTTTGCATTCTTGCCCGACGTGCTGGGCGGCGCGAACGCCTACCTCGATCAGCACGCGGTGGGGCGGCAACAAACTTTAGTATCGGCGGTGGTGGCGAGATTTCATGATTTGCCTTACGTGGCGTGGGATTTGATCAACGAGCCAAGCTTTTCGAAGCGTTTGTGGACGATGCGGCCCAATGGTGACCCGGTGGAAACGGCGAAGTGGAACGAGTGGCTCGCGAAGCGCTATCCGGATCGCGCAGCGCTGGCGGCAGCGTGGAGAGTTTTGCCGGGCGGCGTAGAGGGCACAATTCCCGTCCCACAAGAAATAGAATTCAACAACCGCGGCATGTACGTAGGGCACAATTCGCTGAAAATCTACGACTACTTTCTTTTTGCGCAGGAAAGTTTCGCGGGTTGGGTGGCCGGCATGCGGCAAACGATTCGCGCGACCGGTTCACAGCAACTGATTACCGTTGGCCAGGACGAGGGCGGCTTCGCGGACCGGCTTTCGCCGGCATTTTTCGGCGGGTTAGTGGATTTCACCACCAATCATTCGTGGTGGCAGAACGACGCCATTTTGTGGGACTCGCTGGTCGCCAAACAGCCGGGACAAACCATGCTGATCCAGGAAACTGGTCTGCAGCGCGAACTTAATCTGGACGAGACGGCGCGGCGCACTCCTGAAAGTGAAGCCGATCTGCTGGAACGCAAGATCGCGATGTCCTTTGTGCAAGGCTCGGGAGCGATCGAGTGGCTGTGGAACACCAACTCGTACATGACCGAGGGGAATGAGACGCCCATCGGAGCAATCCGCACGGATGGCACGGAGAAACCCGAGGCGTCGATCATGCGCAACTTCGGGGCTTTCGCGAAAAAACTACAGGAGCATCTGCAGAATCCCCAACTGCCTGAGGTCGCGATCATCACTTCCCAAGCGGCGCAATTTTCGGCGCTGTCGGAGTTTCAGGTGGAAGCGCAACGCCAGGCCGTTCGCGCGCTGGCCTATGGCTCGCACGTAGCGCCCTACATAATTGCGGAAAACCAGATAAACAAGCTGGGCGCACCGCGGCTTGCCATTCTGCCTTCCCCACAAATGTTGTCAGAGAATGCGTGGCAGGCGTTGCTGCGCTACGTGAATGATGGCGGGGACCTATTGATCACCGGGCCGGTGGATCGCGACGAGCACTGGCGCGCCGTTGCACGCATGGGAAATCTGATTCCGGACCACACGATTGAGCCGCTGACGTTTCGGGACGCGACCATGAAGTTAAATGCCCGATCGGTTGCGCTGTCATTCGATCAGCAGAAACAATTCTGGCTGGACACCCTACGGTTCAGCGACGGGTCGGCCATTAAGGAAATCACGCGCGGTAAAGGAAAAATATTCTGGTCCGCCTACCCTGTGGAATTGGCAGAGGGGACCGGGGCGGCGACCGAACTGTATAACTATGTGCTCGGGCGGGTGGGCATAAAGCCGGCATATGCGCTGAACTCGGCATTGCCTACTGGAGTGTTGATTTACGCTACGGTGCTGCGGGATGCGGTGATGTACGTAATGGTGTCGGATTCCGCGGAAGACGTAAGAGTAGATGTGCGCGACGAAAAAACCCAAGTGCCGTTACAGCTTACGCTGCGGTCGCAGCATGCGGCGATTGCAGTGATCGGACTCCAGGAGAAAAGCGTAGTCGCCAAATACGGATTTTAATTTTATGCGGAAGCCACAACCACCAAACGGCGTCCAACCGTTTGGCTAGTTATTTCCAATTGCCAGTGCCTTCTATGATGGTGATGTAGCGATTCAGCGGGAGATCAGCGAAGCGCTCCACGGCCCCGCTGGGCTGCGGCCACCTGATTTCTATCCAGTCAAGCTTGGGGCGCTTGCCGATGCCGAGCACCACGCGCGGATCGTGCGATGAAAGGAAACTCCCGCCGCCAACTTTGGTGCGACTGCGCCGCAGGTCCCCGGCTTGATAGCTAATGCGAGCGCCGACGGCGTCCGAATTGCATTTTCGTCCGACCAGTCTAAGGCCCAGCCAGTTATTTTCTTTTCCTATATTGTTGCGCAGCAGCACAGGTGCAGCGTCATTGTTGGAAACCAGCACGTCGAGCCCGCCGTCGTTGTTGAAGTCACCGATGGCCAGTCCGCGCGCCGGAAATGACTGCGAAAAAACCGGACCGCTTTGCGCGCTGACATTCTTGAAAGCGGCGCCCTGTTTTTGGAATAGCAATAGGGGCTCTTTGTAAGTGACCTGATGAGAAAGTTCTTCGACCAGGTCGTCAGGGAAACCGTTGGCAAGAATCAGATCGAGATTGCCGTCGTTGTCGTAGTCGAAGAATTTCAATCCCCAGCCGCTCATCCAGCGAGTGGACATACCGATTCCCGACGGCATGGCCTGATCATCAAAAGTCAGATCGTGGTTATTTTGATATAGGGAAAATATCTCCTGATCAATGTTGGCGACGAAAAGGTCCATGAAACCGTCTTCGTTAAAATCTGCGGCATCCACACCCATACCGGAGCGCGCCCGTCCATCGGCGCTGTAGGCGATATCCGCGGCGAGGCCCACTTCCTCGAAACGGCTGCCGCGGTTGATAAAAAGGAAATTCGCCACAGTGTCGTTGGCCACGAACAAATCCATTTTGCCGTCGTTATTGATATCCGCGGCTACCACGCCCCAAGCCTTGCCGGGATGATCGACGATGCCGGTTTCTTTGCTGACATCGGAAAATGTGCCGTCACCGTTGTTGTGAAACAGCCAGCTGGCCCGCGGCTTGAAAATCCTAGGAATGCAGTAGTGGTGAACCCCATCACTATCAACGCCGCATCCCAGAGATTTATCAAATTCCGCAAATTGGCAGACAAATAGATCCAGGCGGCCGTCGTTGTCATAATCAAACCAGGCAGCGCTGGAACTCCAACCAGGCGCGGCGACGCCGGCGCGCTCGGTAACGTCCGTGAAGGTGCCGTCGCCATTGTTGTGATACAGAATGCTGCGGTCGTATTGCGTAACGTAAAGATCGGGAAAACCGTCGCCGTCGTAATCTCCCGCGGCAACACCCATGCCGTAGCGATTGCCGCCGACGCCGGCCTTTTCGGTTACATCGGTGAAGGTGCCGTCGCGGTTATTGCGATACAAAGCGTTGCGCAGCGGCTTGGCCGGCTTATAGAAATCGGCCGGCCCACTGTTGACGAGGTAAATGTCCATCCAACCGTCGTTGTCGTAATCGAAAAAAGCGCAGCCGGCCCCACTGGTTTCGGGAAGATATTTATCCGGCGACTTTCCGGCGGTGTGCACCCATTTGATTCCACTGGCGGACGGCGGAATCTGCTCGAAAGCGGCAGGTCGGCCAGGCATGGTGGCAGGACAAGCCAGCCGCGGCTTGAGCGAGTAATATCCGGCGGCAAGTGAAATATTTTTAAGCAACTCGCGGCGGGACACGAACAATTTTCGCGAGGAGAGATTTTTCTTCCAACCGGCCGACATAGGGAGACGATATCACGATCCGAAAAAGGCGCTGAAGGCCGGCGCAGCCAACGCAAGACCCGCGAACGCCTATGTTATATTTGGGCGCGAGCGTATTTTTCCGGCGGCGACGCGCATTTTCATGTTCATTCCCTTCCGATTATTTCTGCGGCTGACGATACTGATGGCGGCCACGCAGGGCGGGTTCTCCTCCGCGATCGCGCAGGACACAACCCCTTCCAGCGATTTCAAAACATTGGCGAGCGCGGCGAACGCGGCCCGCGACGGTAATAATTCCGAACAGGCCATTCGGAATTACCGGGAGGCGTTGAAATTGCAGCCCGACTGGCAGGAGGGATTATGGAATCTAGGATCGCTGGAGTACGAGCGCGATCATTACGCGGATGCAATTGCACCGCTCCGGAGGCTGACCGAGCTCGCGCCGCGCGCAGCGCCAGCATGGACTTTCCTAGGGCTGTGCGAATTTGAAACGAAGGACTACGCCAGCGCCCGGCAACATCTGGACCGAGGTCAACAGCTCGGCGGCGGCGGGGACGAAGAGATTTTACGCGTGGCCAAGTATCATCTGGCCCTGCTGATGATTCGCGATGGAGATTTTGATGACGCGACAACAATGTTGCAGGGACTGGCAACCTCCAACCAGCCGAACGCACAGATAAAAACGGCGCTGGGATTGGCAGCATTGCGGGTTCCGTTGCTTCCGCAAGAGATCGATTCTTCCCGTGACGCGTTATTGGAAGAGAGCGGAGATGCGGCCGCACAGCTGGCGAGGGGCGAGACTGCGACGGCGGTCAACACTTATGCGGCGCTGACGCGGAAATATCCCGGCGTTCCCTACCTGCACCGGGCTTATGGCCAGGCGCTTTTGGTCGCAGGAAGTTATAAGGACGCGGCAGCGCAGTCTCGTGAAGAGATCGCGTTGTCTCCAGAGGCCGCGGCCGCACATGGACTGCTGGCCAGGAGTCTGGAAGCCGCCGGTGAACCTGAGCAAGCGCGCGAGGAGTTCGCGGCCAGCACAAAGCTGCTGCCAAAGGAAATCTCGGAGAGGCAACGCGTCGCGCGTTTTTATGCGAACGGTGAAGTTGCAAGCGGCGGAGGTGCAAGCGGGGGCACCGAAAACGCCGAATTGTGGAACGCGGCTATGTCGGCTTATTCCACGCAACGCTACGCGGAAGCAATCGCGGCGTTGAAGCGCTGGGTGGAACGCACACCCAATCGAGGCACGGCCTGGGCGGTAATGGGTCTCGCGGAATTCGAACTAAAAGATTACGACAACGCGCTGATCCATTTACAGCGAGGGCAACAGTTGGGCCTCAACGGGAATTTCGAAAGCGTGCAACTTGCGCGATACAAGCTGGCAACTTTGATGCTGCAAAAACGGCAGTTTGAGCATGCTCAGGACTTATTGATGTCGGTCGCGGGACACGGTCCACTGGCCGGTGAAGTGCGATTCGCGTTAGGGATGAGCTTGCTGCGCATCGGGGCGTGGCCGGGCCAGGTGGAAATTTCAAAGAAGCCGCTCGTGGCGGGGGCAGGAGAAATTGGAGAACTATTAAAGGACAGCAAGTACGATCAGGTATTCACAAAATGTGAAGCGCTGATCAGGCAGCATCCGGAAACGCCATTTGTGCACTACATCTATGGCACGGGGCTGGCGAATTTTTCACGATACGAGCAAGCCGCAGAACAGTTTCGGGAGGAGATCAAAATAAATCCGGAGACCGAACTTCCGCTCTTGCAACTGGCGTCCATTGCGCTGAAGGAACATCGGGTGCAGGAAGCACTCTTATTCGCGCAGCGAGCCGTGAAAGTGGCCCCGGCTTCGGCGGAAAGTCACTACTTGCTGGGGCGTGCTTCTCTGGAAATGGGAAACGATCAACAGGCGATTGCGGAATTGGAAAGCGCCAAGACGCTGGCGCCGGACAGCGCGCAAATTCACTACAACCTGGCCAAGGCATACGGGAGGGCGAACCTGCCGGAAAAAGCGGAGAACGAGCGCCTAATTTTTTCGAGTTTGAATGCGAAAGTCGAAAACCAGAGAAGCACGCAGGGCAGCCAGTCCTATGGGGCCCACAACACCAACGACTCCGGGTTTTCGCCTGTGGATACGGGGAGGCCTGCACCTCAGTAACACAGAGATTTGGTTTCCGATTCGCTCAACGTCGGTAGGGTGGCCGAGGCTACGATTTCGCCGCGGATTTGGATGCCCGAATCGATTCTTTCAGCAGGTCCACGGTTTCCTCGGATTCCGCTGTCGCCGCGGCTTCGGCGATCCGCTCTTCGACGCACACAGGGCATTCATTGATAAACCCGGCCTTATCCGGGGTAGGGACGAAGACCTTACCGCAGTGCCGACACCCTATCGCTCGCATAGTCTTTGAACCTACATGATAACAAGGTTGTCAGTCGTGTCCCGCAGTTAGGCGACGCTTCCATGCTTCTTAATTCTTTTCACTCACCAACTTGGTGACCATTCGCGCGTAAATGTCCACTGCGTCAGACAAATCCTTTTTTGAAATTTGTTCGTCGGCCGTATGTGCAACGTGGATGCTTCCTGGGCCGATCAGAAATGGTTTGCCCCAGGAACGCGCGAAACACGGGATGTCGGTGGAGAACGCCACGACCGTTTCGGCCATTCCCGGGAACGATTCCAAACGCTGCGCCGCAATGCTGAATATTTCGCGGGCTTCTGCGCGAGAGCGCAGGGCTTGCAGCACCGCTTGGCGGATTGGCGCGGCATCGCCGACCAGGCGAATCATGATTTCGGCCTGGGCATGATCCGCGATGACATTGGGGGCCCGTCCACCGCTGATGGTGCCGATATTCAGCGTGCTGGGACCTAACAACTTGTCGTGTGGGAGCTTGATGGCGCGAACATCATGCAATACGTCCAACAGCGTATTGATTGCTGAATCGCCCAATTCTGGATAGGCGGAGTGTGCGGCTCGGCCGTTGGCAATAATCTGGTAGCGCAGGGCACCTTTTGTCCCGAGGGCAATCTTATTCTCGGTGGGCTCGCCGTTAATAAGGTAGCGCGAACCGACAGGATGTTTTGCCGCCGCCAGAGCGCCGGCTCCATTGCGTTCTTCGCCGACAACAAACAACAAAGCGAAATTGGTCGTTCCTGCGGCTAACAACTTTTCCGCAGCCAAAATCATGGCCGCGATTATTCCTTTAGCGTCGCACGCGCCGCGGCCCCAAATGGTGTTGCTGTCCTCCCTGGACGCGAAAAATGGCGGCACGGTATCCATGTGCGTGGAGAGCGTTACCAGCGGGTCACCCCAGCGAGCCAAAACATTGAAGCGCTCGGGCTCGACTTCCATTTTGTCCGCGCTGCCGCCGGTTTTTTGAGCGAGCCTGGAAAGATGCTCGAATAGAAACTCGCCCACGCGCTTCTCAGCGTTAGTGATGGACTCGATGTCGATCAGTGCGCGGGTCAGTTCGAATACATTCATCGCGTTGTGGTCTGTGAATCGAAAACGCAATTAAAACGAATGCCGGCCGAAACGCCTCAGCCGCGCCAGTGGCTGCGCAGTTCACCCGCGAGTTGCCGGGCAACTTCGCGGGCACGCGGAAGGTCATGGGGATCGAAGGAGATTGCCGATACGCGAGCGTGCCCTCCACCGCCAAACTTTTCCGCAAGCGTCGCCAGATTGGCGTCAGCATTGGCGAGATTCCATGGGTTGGTGCCCAGCGAGACCTTGGAGCGCACCTTGGAGGCGATGACGCTGACCGAATAAACACATTCGGGATGCAACAAGTATGGAATGAATTTGTTGTAGCCTTCCAGGTCCAGGTCGCTCACATCGAAAAACACTACGCCTTTGCTGGCTTCGGCACGCTCGCGAAGTATGTCCACGGATTTGCGATGGCGAGCCAGTAACGGTTCCAGATGCTTGGTAACGATGGGAAGTTTAACCATTTCCGCGAGCGGTTTGTATGCCAATTCCGGAATGATTTTTGCCGGCAATCCGTCTTCCGGCGCGGCTTCAATCACCAGCGCCAACTGGGTGGCGGGCTCCACCAATTCCACCGCGGCCTCAGGCGTGGCGTATTGCGCGCCATCGATGATGTCGCCCCAATGGATCAAATCCTTCATGGGATGAGTGTCGAAGCCAAATTTGTCTCGGGTCACGTCGGCGATCAGCTTGGTGCAGGACTTGTACTCGGGTTCGTAGAACATTTTCGGGCCGGGATGCCGCCGGAAATTCTCGGCGTCAGCGGGAGTCAGGAACGCGCTCTGGTGATGATCGAACCACCAGGTGACTTTTGGTGAGTTCGAATATTTGAAATCCACGATTACATTTTCATCGCCATCGAAGAGTCCGTCGGTCCACGGCGCAACTGCGCGATGAGTCATGCCGGTTAAATCGAATTGTGCGGTGGCATCGAAGCGGTCGCGGTAGAAGCGATAAAAGAGCGCGGCGGAAGCCGTGCCGTCGAAACAGCGATCGTGGAAGCACAGACGTACTTTGGTCATAGCCCGCGGGCCGAGGCCTTTCTATTAGTGAAATGTGGTGCGAAATGAAGCTTTTTACAATGGTGGGAGCGTTGGCTAAAGTCAAGCACAACCGCGCTGCGCTGAAAGCAGAAAAGAGCCGGCAAAATTGCGCGGCTCCCATCCAGAAGATTAGTTTTCCAATTATTTCCCGGCGAAGCCGTCGGCGATCGGCGCGGCGATTGGCACGCGGAAGAGCTCATGCTGATACGCTTTCACCATCAGCAGGATCCACAATACCAAGCCCACCAGGCCCAGCACCATGGAAACCAGAGCCCACAAGCCGAATCCCACGACGCCGCCGATGCCCATGACGACACCCAAGCCAATCCTGATAATTGTCAGTGCCCCGAATACGACAATGGATTGCGCCGCGTGAAACCTCACGAACGGGCGCTTGTCGATCAAGATAAAAATAATGCCTGTCAGCCAACCCAGCACGTAGCACAGCAATCCCGCGACGTTTTCCGCGAGGCCTTCGCTGCTGGCAGCCGGAGCCACCGGGGATGGAACCGCCGACGCGCCCTGGCTGGCTCCGCACTTGGGACAAAACGCCGCTCCACCGACTTCCGAGCCACATGCTTTACAAAACGCCATGGAAAACCTCCGAGGGATGTAATGCGCGGGAGCGTAACAAAAATATGCCCTCGAGCGCAACGTTTATAGCTATATTCGGACGTTGCCAAGTCCTTTGGCGTTACCTTCGCACGCCCTATCACCATGATCTCGCAGAAATTGTCTCCCATCTTTGGGTGGCCACGGGACACGACGCCCTCCGAGCGCCAAACTTTGCTGGCAGGCGGCCTGGGCTGGATGCTCGATGCGATGGACGTGATGTTGTACTCGCTGGTGCTGGCGTTTCTGATTCGCGAGTTCGCGATGGACACGCGGATGGCGGGCTTTTTAAATTCGCTCACGCTGGTGGCGTCTGCAATCGGTGGACTTTTATTCGGCTGGATCGCCGACCGCGTCGGGCGCACACGGGCGCTGATGGCTTCCATTGCCTTGTACTCCATCGCCAGCGCCGCATGCGGATTCTCGCACTCGATTCCGCAGCTTGCTGCTTTCCGTTTTTTGTTGGGCCTGGGCATGGGCGGAGAATGGACAGCAGGCGCCGCGCTTATCGCGGAAACCTGGCGTCCGGCGCATCGCGGCAAGGCACTGGGACTCATGCAGTCGGCATACGCCATTGGCGAAGCGGTCGCGGCGTTGGTGGTCGCGGTGGTCTTGCCTAACTTCGGATGGCGCGCGGTGTTTTTTGTCGGCATCTTGCCCGCGCTGCTGGTGTTCTGGATCAGGCGGCGGGTGCCCGAGCCGCCGATCTGGACTGCGCGGCAAAACGGGAATCAGCCGGAATTTTTTAAAAGTTTGCTGAAGAAAGATGTCCTTCGCGTTGGAACGCTTGCCACCGCCATGAACGCGTGCGCCATGTTTGGCTACTGGGGATTGTTCACCTGGATTCCGGCTTATTTATCGCTACCGGTTTCAAAGGGCGGGCGCGGCTTGAGCCTGGTAAAAACGACGACATTTTTTCTGGTGCTTTGCCTGGGTAAGTGGCTGGGGTACGCGCTGTTTGGATTTTTTGCCGACGCTTTTGGCCGCCGCAAGCCGTACTTTATCTATCTATTCGTCGCCGCGTTCCTGGTTCCGTTGTATGGCAATGCGAGAAGCGGGTTCTGGCTTTTGCTGCTCGGGCCTCTGGTGGCTTTTTTTGGAACGGGATTTTTTTCGGGGTACGCAGCTATCGCCAGCGAAATTTTCCCCGGCGAAATCCGAGCCGCGGCTATGGGGCTTAGCTACAACATTGGCCGCGGACTTTCCGCAGTGGCGCCATTCGCGGTGGGTGCTTTGGCCTTGCGCTACGGAATTGGGCCGGCGTTCTATCTGCAAGGTGCGGCGTTTTTTGTGGCTGCGCTGCTGGCGCTTATGCTGCCGGAAACGCTGGGGCGGGCGCTGACCTGAGCCGAGAATCAGGCTTCAGCGAGTAAGGAGTGAATGGAAGCCTGGCCTTCTTTCAACGTGAAGCGTATGGGAACGTACGGGGCCCGCGCCAACGTATTTTGAAAGTCAGCGTTGTCGGCATAGTGCCGCTTGGGCACATGGCGGGCCAGAATGCTGATCGACAGCGGCTCCCGGCGAAACGGGTACGGCGCGAGCGTCATGGTGTCCGGCGATTCACGCCGCAACTCCCAGTCGGCTTCCGCACCTTGATCATTCATGGGGACGCTCTCAATTGCGGAATCGCCCAACGCGGGTAAGCAAAAATAGAGTGACAGGCGATCCAACGCTTCCAGGCGCTGCAGGTTGGCCTGGAGAAATTTTTCTTCCGTGAAAGGCTTGGTAGCAGGATTGGCGCGTAAATCCACTTTCAATCGCAACTGCTGCAGACGCAGGCGCTGTATAAAATCGTTCACCAGGTGAGATTCGTTGGAGCGCACATACTTGGCGGAATAACCTGGCATGGTGGCGCGGGCACGATCGTAGAGTCCCGCGCAGTGCATGCTGACGAGCAGAGCGGCATAGTGGTCCACCTTGAGGATGCGATCCAGGGCCTGATGATACAGCGCGATATGCTGCTGCGTGGGAATCGACATGAAGCTGTAAGGCAAAAAAGTTGCCGGATCCACTTCGGGCAGAACTTCCCACTCGCGCCAGCCATTATCGTGTTCGGCAGCGGCCAGGCGGAAGGATTCGAATGGCTGCGGCTTGGTGAATTGTTCATTGCCCCATTCGCGGGCAAAAAATCCGGCGAGCAGTGCGTGGTCGGTCTGCCGGATGATCTGAATCTCGTTATCTTGTTCGTAGAGGATCATCGGCTGTAGGGAATTTTGGATTGTGGGTGGTATGTCCGATGATACTGCAAGCAGTGGTGCGGGAAGAGGGATTTGAACCCCCAAGAGCTTGCGCCCGGCAGGTCCTAAGCCTGCTGCGTCTGCCAGTTCCGCCATTCCCGCAGAGCTTGCAAGTGAAGTTTAACATGCGGGCTATTCGCGGACGGTTTCATTTCTTTCAGTAGCTGAGCAGCGCTTGACTGGCTGTCGTGCATTGGACGGATAACCGTCGCCTACGTTTTTACTTCCCTGCTATGCATTTTCGCGATATGAACTAGGGACGGTTCGCGAGCATATTCCGGTCGCGCACCGCCCTGGAGCCGTTCATGCAGCGAAATATCCAAACATTATTGGGTTTGTATAATCCGGAAAACCCGCTCGACCACGCCTCGACCATTCCGTCGCCGTGGTATTTTGACGAAAGTATAGCCGAACTCGAAAATTCCGCGGTGTTCGGGAGGACCTGGCAAGTCGCTGGCCGCGCCGATCAAGTTGCCGGGCCTGGACAATTTTTCACCGCCGATATCGCCCGCGAACCCATCGTGGTGGTGCGCGGCGAGGATTCCAAGTTGCGAGCTTTTTATAATGTATGCCGGCATCATGCTGCTGCGGTGGTCACCGAGGCGCAAGGATGCGCGAAGCAGTTTCGCTGTCCTTATCATGGGTGGACGTACGGGATCGATGGCGCTTTAAAGGGCATGGTGGAGTTCGACGGCGTCTGTAATTTCGAGCGTGGCGCCAATGGGCTGGTGCCCATGCGCGTAGAGACCTGGGAGAATTTTGTGTTTGTAAGTCTGGATCCGGACGCCAGACCTTTGCTCGATTTTCTTGGAAGCGTTCCTTCCATCGTGGCCCCTTTGGAAATTTCGAAAAAGTTGAAATTCTTCGACCGCCGCGTCTACACCTTGCAATGCAACTGGAAAGTTTACGTCGACAATTATCTGGACGGCGGTTATCACGTGCCGCACGCGCACAAGGGGTTGAGCAGCGTGATCGAGTACACCAAATACACCATCGAAAATTTTGAACGCGCCTGCCTGCAGTCGAGTCCGCTGTCTTCGGATTCTTCTTCGGAGGCCGAGGTGGCTTCCACCCGCCAGGGGCGGGCATTTTATCTGTGGGTCTATCCGAATTTCATGCTCAACGCTTACGAAGGAGTGATGGACACCAATCTGGTCGTGCCGCTGGCGGTGGACAAGTGCGCGGTGATTTTTGATTATTATTTCGGGGATATTTCCGGGGCGGCGGAAAAACGTAATCGGGAGAGCATCGCGGTAAGCGAAAAAGTGCAGGATGAGGATGTGGGCATCTGTGACTCGGTGCAACGTGGACTGGGCTCGCGCGCTTATCTCGCTGGACGGCTTTCAGTGCGCCGCGAAGCTGGCGAACATTTGTTTCATCGGTTGCTGCATGCCGATCTGACCGGTGCTGCCGCGCAATCAGAAGCCGCGGCGGATTAAATCCTTATTCGCCACGAATCGCTCACCTTGGAGCTATTCAAAAATCACCGTTTTGTTGGCATATAAGAGGATGCGGTTCTCGATATGCCAGCGCACCGCCCGCGAGAGCACGACCTTTTCCAGATCACGCCCCTTTTCAACCAGGTCTGCGAGGCTGTCGCGATGGGTGATACGTGTTACGCCCTGCTCGATGATGGGGCCTTCGTCCAGGACTTCTGTCACGTAATGCGCGGTTGCGCCAATCAGTTTCACGCCGGAATCATAAGCCTGCTGGTGCGGTTTGCCACCGATGAACGCAGGCAAAAAAGAGTGATGAATGTTGATGATTTGCTGGGGATATCGGGAGATGAATTCACCCGACAGAATCTGCATGTAGCGAGCTAGCACGACCAGGTCGATGTCGTTCTGCCTGAGAAGCGCGAGTTGCTGCATTTCAGCCTGCTCTTTATTTTCCTTGGTTACCGCAACATGGTGAAAGGGTATGCCGTAAAAATCGGCGTGCTGCTTCGCGCCGGGATGATTGCTGATTATCAGCGCGATTTCGCAGGCCAGTTCCCCATTGCGCTGGCGGTACAGCAAATCCACCAGGCAATGGTCGAACTTCGAGACAAATATAGCCACGCGCGGGCGGTGTGAAGAGACGGCCAACTTCCAGTGCATGGCGAATTTGTCGGCGATGGGATCAAATTGCGTGGCGAAGCTTTCGAGCGGCAATTGAAAATCAGCGAGGTCCCATTCCACACGCGCCAGGTAAAAACGTTCCGCACCGGCCTGGTGCTGTTCGAAATGCAGGATGTTGCCGTTGTGGCGGAAAATGAATTCGGCAATAGCGGCGTCCAGGCCCTTCTGATCTGGACACTGCACCAAGAGAATCGCGCTGTTCTTCAAAAGTATTCCTTAGACGATAAAAATAGCTTAGCTGAGTTCTTGCATTTAGCGCCCACTCTTCCGCGCGAAGTGTGCGCAATCGCGCTGGCCGTGGCGGATAATTGACGATGCAGAAAGCCGCGATTATACTGATGGTCGATCGCGAGTCTGTCCTAGCTTCTCCAAGCTCCAACTGAAAGCCTGGATCGTGGTTTCATCCACCAGAACGCCCGTGCTCGCCGATAGCAGCCCAGTGCGATGCAACTGATCTTCGATCCTGACGACCCTGAGAGGCGCTTGTATGACTGAAGGCACAACTGAAAATCCTGTCGAGAGCAGCACAGAAACCGTTGTTCCGGCGACGGAGACCACAACGGAAGCTACCTGCCGCCGAGAACTCGATCTGGAAATCCCGGCTGACGAGGTCACCAAGGCCGTCGAGCGGGTAGCCAAGGACTTCGCGAAAGTGGCGCGCGTGCCCGGCTTTCGCCCGGGCAAAGCGCCGATTACGCTGATTCGCCGCCGTTTTGCCGACGATATCAAGGGCGAAGTGCTGCAGTCCCTGGTGCCCGAACACATCGAGCGAGCCGTTAACGAGCAGAAGCTGACGCCGGTTTCGCAGCCGCAGGTGCAAACGCTGGATTTCAACGAGGGCCAGCCGCTGAAGTTCAAAGCGGTCTTCGAAGTGTTGCCGGAATTCGAGCTGGGTAATTACAAAGACCTGCAATTTGATATGCCCGAGATGGAAGTGGGCGATGAGGACGTCGACAAGACGCTCGGAGAAATGCGCGAGCGTGCTGCTGCTTTTGCTCCGGCAGAGGGCCGCGCGGTGGAAGACGGCGACTATGTGCAACTCAAACTGACGGGCACGCCCGAAGGTGGCGGAGAGCCGCTCCAGGCCGACAGCGTGCTGTGCCACATCGGTGCGGAAGAAACCATGGCTCCCTTTAACGAGAATTTACGCGGCGTGAATATCGGAGATCACAAAGATTTCGACGTGGATTATCCCGCGGACTACCCGGACGCCAAACTGGCGGGCAAGACCTATCACTACTCCGTTGACGTTCTCGGCATCAAGACGAAAAAGCTGCCGGAGATTAATGACGAATTTGCCAAAGACGTCAGCGATGCAACGACTCTGGAAGAACTGAAAAAGAAAATTCGTGAAGGGCTGGAGCACCAGCGCGATCACAAGCACAAAGACTTGCTGCGCGAAAAGGTCTTGAACGAGATTGTGAAGCTGCACGACTTCCCCGTACCCCAATCGCTGGTCGAGCATCAAATGGATGTGCGCCTGGAGAGGGTGGTTCGTTCCCTGGCGCAGCAGGGTGTGGATCCTCGAGCGGTGAATATCGATTGGGTGTCACTGCGGCAGCGGAATGCGGACCGCGCGAAGGACGATGTAAAGGCCGAATTGATAGTTGATCGCATAGCGACAGCCGAAAATATTGATGTCACCGAGGAAGAAGTGGAGCACGAATTGGAACATCTGGGCGGACATAGTAACGAATCCGCAGAGGCAATTCGCGCTCGTTTGACAAAGCAGGGCACGCTCGATAGGATAAAAGCGAAGTTGCGGAGTGATAAAACTCTCGACTGGCTCGCGCAAAACGCTCGGGTCAGCACCACAGCGGCAGCCGCGGAAGCTTAATTCACCGCGATTTCCGCAGGTGCCCAGCGCGTCAGTTGATTGGCTCATCCGCACAGCTCGCAGCCTCAAACGGTCAAACAAAACCAATGAAAAACTACGAAGCACCTGAAGCGGACTACCGCGCCACCACGCTTATTCCCATGGTGGTGGAGCAGACCAGCCGCGGCGAGCGCGCCTATGACATTTATTCGCGGCTGCTGAAAGAGCACATCATCTTTATAGGCACGCCGATCGACGACCACGTTGCCAACCTGGCGACCGCGCAGATGTTGTTTCTCCAAGCGGAAGATCCGGAAAAAGACATTCAGATTTATATTAATTCGCCGGGCGGGTCCATCACCGCGGGTTTCGCGATTTACGACACCATGCAATTCGTGAAGCCCGACGTGGTAACTACTTGTGTTGGCCAGGCTGCTTCCATTGCGGCCGTACTGTTAGCCGGCGGCGCGCCCAAGAAGCGGTTCGCTCTGCCGAATGCGCGCATTCTTATCCACCAACCGTGGATGTCCGGGCTCGGCGGGCAAGCTACCGATATCGATCTGCATGCCAAGGAAATTTTGCGCATGCGCATGACCATTAACAGGCTGCTCGCGCAGCATAGCGGACAAAAGGTGGAGCGCATTGAAAAGGATGTGGAGCGCGACTTCATCATGAATCCCGAACAAGCCAAGGAATACGGGATGATTGACGAAATTATCTACAAGCATCGCTAGCCCGCGACGTGCCTGACTTCCGCCGCGCCTTCTGATGCCTGTCTTGTTCCAAAAAGTTAGCAAAGTTTTCAGCTTTGTATTTTGCTTCCGGGAGCATTCGGCCTAGAATGTGGTTAAGGGACTCCGTCGAAGCTCAGCGGAGACGAGGCCTTCACGCCAGTGAAAAAATTCAATCCAGAAGAGCCGCTGCGCTGTTCCTTTTGCCATAAGACTCAGGAACAGGTTGAGAAGCTGATCAGTTCGCCTTCCGATTATCCGCGCGCTTACATCTGCAACGAGTGCGTGGGCGTGTGCCAGACAATTCTGGAAGACGAAAAGCGTGAGCAAGCCACCGCACCGGCCAAACGACTTCCCCGCCCTCCCGAGATTAAACAGTTTTTGGATGGCTACGTTATCGGGCAGGACCGCACCAAGAAGAAGCTGGCGGTAGCGGTTTACAACCACTACAAGCGAATCTTTTTGAACAAGCAGCCCGGGGATGTGGAGTTGAGTAAATCCAATATTTTGCTGATCGGCCCCACCGGCACGGGCAAGACGCTGCTGGCGCAGACTTTGTCGCGCATGCTGGATGTGCCCTTCGCGATCGTGGACGCCACCACGCTAACGGAAGCGGGTTACGTCGGCGAAGACGTAGAAAATATTATTTTGAAGCTGCTGCAGGCCGCCGATGGCGACGTGCAGAAAGCGCAACAAGGCATCATTTATATAGATGAGATCGACAAGATTGCCAAGAAGGATGAGAACCCGTCCATCACCCGCGATGTCAGCGGCGAAGGCGTGCAGCAGGCGCTGCTGAAGATTCTGGAAGGCACGGTAGCTAACGTTCCGCCGCAAGGTGGCCGCAAGCATCCGCACCAGGAATTCACGCCAGTGGATACCACCAATATTTTGTTCATCTGCGGCGGTGCATTTGTCGGGCTTGAAAAAGTTATTGAAAAGCGTGCGGGCCGGCGTTCACTGGGCTTTCATACTGACGCCTCGACTGCTGCTCCGCAGCGCCGCAACACAGAATTGTTGGAACATGTGCAGCCTGGGGATTTGATTCGCTACGGCCTGATTCCAGAATTTGTCGGGCGCCTGCCGGTTGCCGGCGTGATGAACGATCTGGACAAATCCGCGCTGGTCAAGATTCTGACCGAGCCGAAGAACGCGCTGCTGAAGCAGTACCAACGGCTTTTTGAGTTTGAAAATGTGCGTCTGCGATTTACCGATGATGCTTTGGAGACCGTCGCAGAGCTCGCCATGCAGCGTAAAGTCGGCGCGCGCGGCCTGCGCATGATTCTGGAAGATTTGATGCTGGAGTTGATGTACCACCTCCCGATGCAGCGCAAAGTGCGCGATTTTGTGGTGACGGCGGAGATGGTTCGCACGCGTGAAATCAATTGGAGTTTGCTAGAAAAGGCCGGTTAGCTCTTTAGCACCACGCTGAATCGTTTGCCGGCCACAGTTTCGGATCGCGATTACTATTCTCGCGATGTAATTCCAGGGGCCCCATGTTCAACAGGGAAAAACAGGAAATGAAGCGCGTACCCATGATGCCGGTGCGCGATATGGTCATCTTCCCGCAGCAGATGACGCCGTTCATCGTCGGCCGGGAAGCGAGTGTGCGCGCGCTTGAAGAAGCGCTGACCGGCGACAAGAAAATTTTCCTGTCCACGCAGCATGACGCCTCGGTGGATGATCCCAAACCCGAAGAAATCTACGCGGTTGGCACGCTGGCGAATATCGTGCAGAGCGTGAAGCTGCCGGACGGAAATATAAAAGTTCTGGTGGAAGGCGTGGAGCGCGCTCGCGCGCTGACCATCACCGCGGAAGAAGGCTTTTTCCGCGCCACGGTTCGCCTGCTGAATGCTCGAGTCGAGCCATCGCCGCAGGTGGAGCAGACAGTCCAGAAGATTACCGGCTTGTATGAACAGTTCATCAAGCTGTCGCAGAGCCTCAATTACGACACCATGATTGCCGCCGCGCGCGTGGACGATCCTTCGCGCTTGTCCGACACGATTGCTGCGAATCTGCAGCTTCCGGTGGATGAAAAACAGGATCTGCTGGAGACGGTTGATCCCGTGGAGCGCCTGAACCGCATCGGCGATATCCTCGAAATCGAACTGGAAAAGCTTAACGTTGACCGCAACATCAATACGCGCGTGAAACGCCAGATGGAACGCGCGCAGAAAGAGTATTACCTCAACGAAAAGCTCAAGGCCATCCAGAAAGAATTGGGCCGCGGCGAAAAAAGCGAAATTGACGAGCTGAAAAAGAAGATCGATTCAGCCGGCATGTCCAAGGAAGTGCACGAGAAGGCCATCCAGGAATTGAAGCGCCTGGAACTGATGCCGCCAATGTCGGCGGAATCAACGGTGAGCCGCAATTATCTGGACTGGCTGCTGGCGGTCCCCTGGAAGAAAAAGTCCAAGGAAATTCGCGACATTCTGGCTGCTGAAAAAATCCTCAACGAAGAACACTACGGTCTCGATAAGATTAAAGATCGCATTCTGGAATTTTTGGCGGTCCGCCAACTGGTGAAGAACCCCAAGGGCTCTATCCTATGCTTTGTCGGGCCTCCGGGCGTCGGCAAGACATCTCTGGCGATGTCTATCGGTCATGCGACAGGGCGTAAATTTGTTCGTGTTTCGCTCGGTGGGGTTCGCGATGAAGCGGAAATTCGCGGCCATCGCCGCACCTATATCGGCGCGCTGCCTGGCCAGATCATTCAGATGATGAAGAAGGCCGGCACAGTCAACCCGATTTTCGTTTTGGACGAAGTGGACAAGATGTCCACCGACTTCCGCGGCGATCCCTCCGCGGCACTGATGGAAGTTTTGGACCCGGAACTGAATCACGCCTTCACCGATCACTATCTCGACGTGGAGTACGACCTTTCGAAAGTAATGTTTGTGTGCACGGCCAACGTGCTGCACACCATTCCGCAGCCGCTGCAGGATCGCATGGAGATTCTGCGCATCCCCGGCTACACCGAGCAGGAAAAGTTGCAGATTGCCAAGCGTTTCCTGGTGAAGCGCCAGCGCGAAGCCACCGGACTGCAGGACAAGAATCTGTCGTTCACCGACGAAGGCCTGCTGCACATCATTCGCCACTACACACAGGAAGCCGGCGTGCGCAATCTGGAACGCGAAATTCAAAACATCTCCCGCAAGATGGCGCGCAAGGTGGTTACCGACGGCCCCAAGGCCGAAGTGAAAACGGAAATTATTCCCGCAAACGTCAACGATTACCTGGGCGTGCTGAAGTATCGCGAATTCTGGCTGGAGAAGCAGAACGAGATCGGCCTGACCACCGGCTTGGCGTGGACGGAAGTGGGCGGCACGGTGCTCACGACGGAAGCCACACTGATGGAAGGCAAAGGCCGGCTAACGCTTACCGGAAAACTTGGCGACGTGATGCAGGAGTCCGCGCAGGCGGCCATGAGCTACATCCGTTCGCGTTCGGCTTCGTTCGGCTTGCCGAAAGATTTTTATCGCAACATTGATATTCACGTGCACGTGCCGGAAGGGGCGATCCCTAAGGACGGTCCATCGGCTGGCATCACCATTTGCAATTCCATCGTGAGCGCGCTTGACGCGCATTCCGGTGCGCCGCGACGTGACCATGACCGGCGAAATCACCCTGCGGGGCAAGGTTTTGCCTATCGGCGGCGTAAAAGAAAAACTTCTGGCCGCCCATCGAATGGGCTTGCGTACCGTACTGCTTCCGAAGGACAATGAGAAAGACCTGGCGGAAATCCCACAGGAGATCCTCTCCAGTTTGACGATCCGATTTGTTGAAACCATGGATGAAGTTTTGCAGATTGCTCTGGAACGGCTGATTGTGCCGATCGAGCATCCCGCTGTTGCACCCGTCGCTGAACCGTTCGTGGCCGGTGCCGAGAAAGATACAAGTTTGACCAACTAAAAGTGTCGCGTGGCCGCAGTAGGTTTTGAGCTTGTTATCTAAAGCTTGCGGCTGAATGGCGCTTCCGGTTGAAGATAGTCTGGTTTGCCTCCCTGGCAGATTTCCATTTTTCCGCCAGTTTGCGCGCGCCACCTCGTAAACAATCCGGATTTTCTAGGTCAATTTTCACCCATAAAAGCTAAGGACATATGAAAGAAACAAGTGTTGAAGGAAGCAATCAGATGAGCATCAGCCTTGCCGAGCTCAAAGAAAAAAACATCACCGACCTCGCCAAGATCGCCAAGGAACTCAACATCCCCGGCGCCAGCGGCATGCGTAAACAGGAGCTGATCTTTCAGATCCTCCGTGCACAGACGGAAAAGAATGGCCTGATTTTCTCGGAAGGCGTTCTCGAGTGCCTGCCTGACGGCTTCGGGTTTCTCCGCGCTCCGGAATACAACTACCTCCCCGGCCCCGACGATATTTATGTTTCGCCGTCGCAAATTCGCAAGTTCGATCTGCGCACCGGAGACACCGTTTCCGGCCAGGTCCGTCCTCCCAAGGACGGCGAGCGCTATTTCGCGTTGATCAAAGTGGAAGCGGTAAATTTTGAAGATCCGGAAGTCGCGCGAAATAAAATTTTCTTCGACAACTTGACGCCGCTGTATCCGCAGGGCCGCCTCAAGATGGAGACCACCAAGGAAAACATGACCGGCCGGGTGCTGGACTTGCTGTGCCCTGTCGGCAAAGGGCAGCGCGGTCTGGTCGTCGCTCCTCCGCGCACCGGAAAAACCATGATGCTGCAGTCCATGGCCAATTCCATAACGGTAAATCATCCGGAAGTTGCGCTGATCGTGCTGCTGATCGACGAACGGCCGGAGGAAGTGACCGACATGCAGCGCACCGTGAAAGGCGAAGTAATCAGCTCGACTTTCGATGAAGCGCCGCAGCGCCATATCCAGGTCGCGGAAATGGTTCTGGAAAAGGCCAAGCGCCTGGTGGAACACAAGCGCGATGTAGTGGTGCTGCTTGACAGCGTGACGCGCCTGGCGCGCGCCTACAACGCGGTTACGCCGCCGTCGGGGAAAGTATTGTCCGGCGGTATTGATGCCAACGCTTTGCAGCGTCCGCGCCGTTTCTTTGCCGCCGCGCGCCACGTGGAAGAAGGCGGTTCGCTTACGATCATCGCCACCGCGCTGATTGATACCGGTAGCCGTATGGACGATGTCATTTTCGAAGAGTTCAAGGGCACCGGCAACATGGAAATCAACCTGGACCGCCGCCTCTCTGACAAGAGGGTCTTTCCGGCTATTGATATTCAGCGCTCCGGCACGCGAAAAGACGAAATTTTGCTGCCGCCAGACGAACTTAGCCGCATCTGGGTGCTGCGCAAAGTGCTCAGCCCGCTCTCCACAGTGGAAGCTATGGAATTGCTGCTCAGCAGGCTCACCAAAACCAAGTCTAACGCCGAATTCCTCGGCTCCATGTCCGCGCCTACCTAGTGTTATGTTTGTGCCGAGCCGCGGTAAGCGCGCGCAATTAGCGCATTTACTTTCGGGCCCGTGCTAAAAAAGGGCTACAGCCCGCCCGAAAGATAATCGCCCGAGATTGGCTTCGATCCCGGAACATTACAAAAATCCACAATTCAGGTGTGATTTATTTCGATCGATCAGGGTCTGCTTCTGGTGAAATTTTGCCGTCCTGCAGAAAGACCTCTGCCTCGCCGGCATCCATCTTTCGCACGCTGGGCGCAACATACTGCCGGGTCATCTCGCTTCCGCAGCAACAGCGCGCATTGCTGCCCGACGAGACCACGCACGGTTTGGCAACTACAAATTCGCAACGACACCGGAAGTTCTGGCAAATCCATCTATCTCCCTGCTGCGATGTGAACATAGCGCCTCGCTGAGCCGCATGCACCTGCCGTCCAAGTTTCGCGGGCCAAGGTGGTGGAATGCCAGGATTCCGGCATCTGCTTGCCATGGCAACCGCGAAAACTTTTTTGCGGATGTTCATCCTTGTTCTTGCACTCTTACGGGCGGCAAAACCAATGTCGCGGAGCACTGATTTCTTTGCCGCCGCAAACCGACCGGTGCAATCTCCTGTTGAGATCACAATTCAGCACTTGGACGATTCCAATAAACGCCTGTGCCGGGGCGGTTTCGCTCAACCTGCGGAATTTGGATGTCCCTGGTCACCGGCCGAAAATCGGTCGCGTAGAAACCTGAGCAGTTTTTCACTGAGTGTCACGGGAGATCGGATTCGGCATCGGGAGAATTTCGTGCATCGGATACTCGGCTATCGCCAAAAAACTGGCCCCCCTCTGCAGTTCTGGTTGTAATTCCAAGCAAATCAATTTCTTTTCTTTGCATTTCCAGCGGCGGGGTAGCCTAGCGCACGCTCGATTGAACTTGGGCATCACGAGCTTGGAACATTTGTTGACCCTTAACATTTCGGAGGCCACATGCGAACTTCCAGGTTGGTTATTGGTGTTTTTGCAGGGATTTTGTTCACTTTCTCGATTGGCGCAACTCAACTAACGAATATTCCCACTAAAGCCGCTCAGGTTGTAGCCGCACCTCAGAGCTCGAGTGTTTTGATCGCCGATGGCGGCGATCCGCTTCCCCGTCCGCACAAATTGGTAGCATAATTCCGGCTCGCTCTCGGAGGGAGAGACCGTCGCCATCTCTCCCTCAACCGTGTTAGCCTTTCAAGCTGATTGGATCCGAGGGCGACTGCGGATGAATGCTGTGGATTATGCGGTGTGGTGGGCTGGCATTTTCCTTGAGGTTCTTGCTACTGGTACGAGCATTCCGCACGAAACTTCCTTATCCCGTCTTCTATCTCTACATCTACTTTGTATTTCTGCAATCTGTGGTCCGGCTGCTGGTCTACCACTACAACGAACCTCTATACGATTATGTTTATTGGTCCACCGAATTTGTCGGTGTGCTCATCGGGTGCGGAATCGTTTATGAAATCTACCGACGCGGACTAGCGGCGTTTCCGGGTACGGCAAGAATGGCCCGGCGACTTCTAACGCTGGTATTTGCAATGGCGCTGGCCAAAGCTCTCGCGGATGCGACTAACGATCCGCGCTGGTGGGCCGAAGCCACAACGATGGACGTCGAGCGGGCTCTGCGAACGGTACAGGCCTTTGCGATTGCCTCGCTAGTGGGCTTATTCCTTTTTTATTCCATTCCGTTCGGCCGGAATCTAAAAGGCATACTTCTGGGATATGGTCTGTTCATCGGCGTCAGCGTGATCTGGTTCACGTTCATGCCTTCAGACACTTACCAATACCGTCATGCATGGTCAACCCTTGGACCAGTGACGTATGACCTGGCCTTGGGTCTGTGGGTTGTGTATTTATGGAGCCCGCAACCTCAAGCTGAGCTTGCGTCGAATGCTGCGCCTGGAAGAACAATACCTGCACGTAGCGGCCCGCACTCGGCAGCGGCTCCAACAGGCGCGGGGGTTTCTGGGTAAAGTCGTAGATCTATGACGCCGGTCACACTTTCGGTGCTCGCTGCCGCGCTCGTCGCTATATTTTTGTGGCGCGTATGGAAGAGCACGCCCGACCGCGACTGGGAACTGCTGGCCAACGGCGAAGTGGAAGGCAGCGAATTTTCGCGGTGCCCGCGGGAATTTGTGGCTGCGATATTTCGCCAGGAAGATTGGGAATTTGTCTCGCAGCTCGATTCAGAGCCATTGAAAGCACTATTCCTGGCAGAGCGGAAGTCCTTGGCGATTTCGTGGGTGCGAGCAACAGCTGCGCTAACCCGGCGCATCATGCGCGAGCACGTACTCGTCAGCCGGAGCAGCAGGGACCTTGAAATCGGCGCTGAAGTACAAATTTATTGGCAATATATCGCGCTGCGCGCATCCTGCTTCCTTCTTCTTTCGGCCATTGAACTAGCTGGCCCTGTGCGCGTCGCGCGCCTGTCACAGCGCGTTCATCGCATGTCGGAACACCTGACTGAAGCTCATGAAGCCATCGTGGCGGCCAACCCGGCCAGAAACTTGCAGGAATCCAAGCATGCTTGAATTTCTTGATGATTCGCGCGGGTACTCATGGCAGGAATGAAAGCAGTACTGACCGTCGTTCCGGTGCGGCAGGCTTACGACGATTTGTTGCTTCGTACCCTGGCCAAAGATTCCCTGCGATCTGGGCCGGCTGATCTATCTAGCTTCCATGCGTGACTACAATACCGGCAAGTACCATCATGACGGACTGGCGGTGAGTTTTAGTCCAGCCGTGGCGATGGCTGCGCTGGAAATGGCTCACCGGGACATATTTCACAAAGTGGCGGGCCTGCCGCTCATGGAACTTGGCCAAGCAGATGATTACGTACCTGAAGTCTTGCCATGAGGATCAGGCTGAGGTGCTTCGCGCCTGGCGGCACCTGGAGCCTTATCGCGTAGCCATCCCGATGAACGTGAACAACACGGTCGCCTGCTTGTTTATTTCCAACGTCAAACTCGCCTTGGTAATTTTGCCGCGCCTTCCGTTGCGGAGTCAGTACCATCCGTCAGTCGCATAGCCACGCCGGTAACCTGCCCGATAATCTCGGCCTCGGTGCCATAACTCAAGCGCCGCACGCTGCAAGGCGAAAGCGGATGCGGCAGCAGCAGCAAGTGTCCATCCTGCATTTCGCACCACGAGCAGGCATAGCCGTCGCGTAATTCGATGAAGTAAATGGCGCGGTCGAACTCGGTGCGCCAGCGCTGCGGCTGGACTTTGCGCACGCGCGAATCAATCTGCACAAATGAGCCCGGCCGCAGCAGCGGGTAAAGCGTCAGGTCCTGCAATCCAATATACCCATACTGGCTGTGCCGGATATCCAGGTGTTGAATCAGCGCGATGGGCACTTCGCCCCACAACTCCACGATGCGTGAGACCAGGCTGGTGTTGTCGATATCGAATGCCCGATCGAAGCGTACCGGAAACGTTACCGTGCGTTCGGCGTCGTAGACTTCCAGAGAGGTCAGATGAGTGTGCGGAAGCGGGTCCGACAATTGATGGCGGTTAAGATTCTGCAGATCCACACCGTAAATTCGCAGCAGGTCCGTGAACTTCATCCTGTAAATGGAACTGAGACTGTAGAGCTTGAAAATGCTGGGAACGGAATCCGAATTTTCGACCTGCGTAAGCCACGCGTTTGATATCTGGTACTCGGGATTACCTTCAGCTTCGGCAATCTTATGGCTTGATTCGGCGACGTCACGTGTGGTGATGCCCAGGCGGTCGCGGATTTCCTTCAGTTGCTCGTGAGGAGGGGAAAGCATCGCCCTATCGTAACTCAATACGCAATCAATCTGCGCGCAGCCAGCCTGGCCGTTATATTTAGATTAATTCACATTATTGTTAGCAGCATTTTCCTGGGGGCGAGGCCGGAAGTTCAACATTGCATAGGGCACAGCGTGCCGAAAGGCACGCAACAGCGCATCGGTTTATGGAGTCGAACCCATCCATTGCTCCATCTGCGCATTCAGCACCTGGAGCGGTATGGCCCCGTTTTGCAGGACGGCATCGTGGAAAGCCCGCACATCAAATCTCGGGCCCTGCCGTCTCTCTGCTTGCGTCCGCAGTTCGCGTATTTTGAGCTGCCCCAGTTTGTACGCCAGCGCCTGGGCCGGCCATACGATGTAGCGGTCCACTTCGACGGTGATGTCCTGGTCTGTTTTGCCGGTATTGTCTTTGAAAAACTGAATGGCCTGCTCGCGCGTCCAGCCCTGCGAATGCATGCCGGTGTCCACTACCAGGCGCACCGCGCGCCACATTTCATAACTCAACTGCCCGAATTTCGAATACGGATCTTTGTATAGCCCTAACTCTTCGCCCAGACTTTCGCAGTACAGCGCCCAGCCTTCCACGAATGCGGAATATCCGACATGTTTGCGAAACTCCGGAGCGCCTTCCAATTCCTGCGCCAGCGAAATCTGCAGATGGTGTCCGGGCACGGACTCGTGCAGCGACAGCGCTTCCATCTCCCATTTCGGCCGGGCATGCAGATTGTAAGTATTCACGAAATAGTAGCCCGGCCGCCCCACGCTCGGTGCACCGGGCTGGTAGTAAGCGGTGGTCTGCGAGGGCGCCTTGAAATCCGGTATCGCGGTGACGCCGTAGGGCAAGCCGCGGCAACTTCCCGAACATATGCGCCAGCTCGGGATCGATCCTTTTGGCGATGATGCGATAGCCATTCACCAGGTCATCGGCTTGATCAAAATAAAATCGCCTATCGTTGCGCAGGAATTCCGTAAACTCGTGGAAACTACCTTTGAAATCGGTCGAGACAATTACCTTGTCCATCTCCGCCCGAATCCGCTTCACTTCTGATAAACCGATTTCGTGAATTTGCTGCGGTGTGAGATCCGTGGTGGTCTGCCAGCGGACGTGAAACGCGTACGCCGCCGCGCCATTTGGCAGCGCAGTGGCGGCTATGGAATCGCGGCACGCAGGCAAGTAAGTTGAAACTATATAATCGTGCAGTTTCTGAAATGCCGGCGCCACGGCCTGCGTATAAATTTGCTGTGCGCGTTTCGTCAGGCGTGCGCGTTCCGCCTCCGGGATATGTTCGCGGGAATTTCCTTGAAGGGCTGCAGTAGCGCGCTGGCCAGCGGATCGGTGGGAATCAATTCTGCGATTTGCTTGGGCACATCACGCAGCATCAGCTTGGGAGGCGTATAGCCGCGCTTCAGCCCCTCCTGCAACATTCCTTGCTGTTGCTCTACCGCCGCAGGGAGCGCTGCCAGACGCGCCAGAATGTCTTCGTAGTCGGCTACCGACCTGTTCGGCATGCTGGCAATTGACTCCGCGGCTCCCTGCTGGATGCCGTTCATCTGGTTTAACGGCATCCAGTTGTTCTGCGGCACCACGTTGCGGAACGGAAGCGGATCGTCGCCGTATTGCAATCCTTCTTCCGCAGTGGTCAATAAGTCCGCATACAAATCGTAGTTAAGCTGCTCTGGCTTCGGCAGATCCGCGCGCGGAATCTTCTTCAGCTCCGCTGCGCTTTCATGCAGATGTTTTGTTCGTGCGGCGAGCCCGGCTGGCGAGTCGTCGCTCCAGCGCCTGTTTTGGCCCGGGAATCCGACGCCGGTAGCCATCTCAGGATATTCGGTCATCCAGCGCTTCCAGTCTTCTTCAAGAAAGGCCCGGAACTTTGTCACCGTAGCGCTGTTGTCCCTTTTTTCGTTGCCGGGTACCTTGTCCGACGCATCCTGGGCAAAAAGTACCAACGGCACGAGCAGTAATCCCGCTCGCACTCAACGCAACCGCAATCATAAATCTAATCATCCCAGTGTCTCCGGCCTCCGGCAGCATGCGCCTTCCGTTCTTCCACGAGCATGGCGATGATTCGCGCCGTTTCTTCGATGCCCATGGCCGTATTGTCAACCAGCACTGCGTCCTCCGCGCGCACCAGCGGAGAAACTTTTCGCTCGCGATCGCGCCGGTCACGGTCCTGAACTTCCTTCATGACGTTCTCTAATGGCATCTTGTCGCCCTTTTCCTGGTATTCCTTCCAGCGCCGCTCTGCTCTTACCGCCGGAGAGGCCTCCAGAAAAATTTTTAATTCCGCCGTGGGAAAAACTACCGTGCCGATGTCGCGGCCCTCCATGACGATTCCGCCGCCAATTCCAGCGCGCTGTTGCTCGGCAACGAGGACCTCGCGCACTTCGTGAATCGTCGCTAACTGCGAGGCGGCCTGCGCCACTTCCGTGGTGCGGATTTCTTCGGTAACATCCTGGCCGTCCAGGAAAACGCAATTCTTTGCGCCTGCTACTTCCTGTTGAAGGCTTGGGCGCCGCAACTCGATATGGGTTTCGCGAGTGACCGCGCTTAAGGCCGCCACATCGCTCAGAGATACCTGCTTTCGTAACGACTTCAGCGCCACCGCGCGGTACATTGCCCCACTGTCCATATAGAGGTAGTCCAACATGCTCGCAACGCGACGAGCCACGCTGCTCTTCCCCGAGCCGGCCGGTCCGTCTATGGCAATGGTGAGTTTTCGCATGTGGACGAACTGATTTTGTGTGTTGGCGATTAGACGGTCAATTATTCCGGTCGCTACCGCGCCGATTCGTTCTATATCCGACTGCAAAAAGGATTTCGTCGCGTCAAAAGCCCATGATGTTATAGCCGCAATCCACGTAAATTGTCTCGCCCGTAATTCCCGATCCGGCTTCCGATAATAAGAACGCTGCCGTGCTGCCGACTTCCCCGGGATCGACGTTACGCTTCAGAGGCGCGCGTTCCGCGTGGGCCTTCAGCATGTCGCCCAGGCCGGAAATGCCTCGCGCCGCCAGGGTTTTGATGGGTCCAGCAGAAATCGCGTTGACGCGAATATTTTTTGCGCCTAGATCATTCGCCAGATAACGCACGCTGGCTTCCAGCGCGGCTTTGGCCACGCCCATCACGTTGTATTTTGGCACGACTTTTTCCGCGCCGTAGTAGGTTAGCGTTACAATTCCTCCGCCCTCGGTCATCAAGGGAGCCGCCGCGCGGGACACGGCGATGAGGGAGTACACGCTGATATCTTGAGCGATGCGGAAACCTTCGCGGGTGGTGTTGAGGAATTCGCCACTCAATTCCGCCGCGGGAGCGAACGCCACGCTGTGCACTACGCCTTGCAACGTTCCGTATCGCGCTTTTAATTCGTCAAATAATTTGACGATCTGATCGTCGTGCGCGACGTCGCACATGAATCCGGCAGCGCCAGGCAGCTCTTCAATCAGGCCCTTGGCCTCTTGCTCCAGCCGCTCATTTTGATACGTGATCGCCAGCCGCCAGCCGGCCTGGCTCAACTTTTGGGCGATGGCCCACGCAATGCTTCTCTTGTTGGCGACTCCGAAGACCACTGCGGTTTTCTGTGCTTCGCTCATGCTTCGCATTCACTCCCGAAAATCAAACTCGTTGAAAGGCCCGCTCAATTTCCTTTACTGAATATCGCAGCACCACCGGCCGGCCATGCGGGCAGCTCATCGGGCAATCGGTTTTTGCCAGTTCACCCAGAAGCCATTCCATCTTCGTTTGATCGAGTGGCATATTTACCTTGATGGCCGCGTGACAGGCGGTGGAAGCCGCGATCTTCGCCTGCAAAGTTTCGATGGAAATCGCGGTGTTCTCGCGTTCGATACCGTCGAGGACTTCTGTCAGCAACTTCTCGGCGTCGCCGGCAGCGATGCCCGCAGGTACCGCCTGAATGGCCACGCTGCGCGGCCCCATGGGCTCTACTTCAAAGCCGTTGGCGGCAAGCTCTTCCGCAATCTTTTCGAAGATCACGATCTGCCGCGGAGCCAACTCGATCACCAGGGGCATTAGCATGCGCTGCGCTTCGATTTTTCCGGCCCGGCGCGCCATTAGATGCTGCTCGAAGAGCACGCGTTCGTGGGCCACGTGCTGGTCCACCAGCCACAAGCCCCCGCCATTCACGGCTACGATAAAACTGGAGCTGACTTGACCCAGCGGTTTCAAATCAGCGATCTGATCCACGCGCGGCAGGCTTGCAGGCGCGTCGCCGCTTGGTCCCGCGAGATTGGCAGCCCAATTTCTCACCACCGGTCTGTTAGCTGCTCCCGGCTCCGTAGTAAATCCTGCTGATTCGAATGCCAATCGTTGTTCAACGGGCCGCAAAGGCGCGGACGCCAGATCAAATCCGCCATCGGAGCCCACGCCAGAACCCAATCCGATATCTTGAAGCGCGGGAATGATTGCGCGCGGAATTCCTGAGGCTCCCGTTCCTGTAACGCCTTCGTGTCGCCTAGCGAAATCTGCCGTCGTCGCACCTATGGGGCTGGCCGCACCGTTGCCGGGCATCCGCATGGGCTGCGGTCCGCCGCCCGCCGCCGTGGCAAAGCTGGCGACCGCCCTCGAACCCGTCAACGTTTGCCGAATGGTGTCGCGCGTAAAGTCGTGTACGAATTGTGGCCGGCGAAAACGTACTTCAATCTTTGCCGGGTGGACGTTCACGTCGACTTCGTCGTACGGCATGTCGAGAAACAGCAGCGTGGCTGGGAAAATACCCGCCGGCAAAATATTGCGATAGGCTTCGTGAATGGCGTGCAGGATCAGGCGATCGCGCACCAGCCGGCGGTTCACGAAAACGTAAATCCCGTTACGGTTGGCGCGCTGCACTTCCGGTCGCGACGTGAAGCCGCTCACCGTGAGCGTGGCTTTTTCTTCTTCAATTTCCAGTGCCGGCTCTGTAATCGCCGAACGAAAAGCAGAAGTGGCAGTGGGAATTTCGGCCAGTTCCTCGAGCGCCTGCTTTCCAAAAAGCTGGTAAACGCGGTCGGCGAGTTTTTCCACGGGAGTGCAGTTGATAATTTCCTGTGTCGGCGTGGTCAGCACGAAATGCTTGCCGGGATTCGCCAGCGCGTAGTGCGTGACCAGCGAAGCGATGTGCCCCAGCTCGGTCGTGTCCGATTTCAGGAATTTTCTCCGCGCCGGCACGCTGTGAAAAAGGTCTGCCACGCTGATAGTAGTTCCTGGCGGCACGCCAGCGGGCTTCACGCCAAGTAACTTCCCCCCGGCAAATTCGACGCGTGTACCTTCTGCTTCCGCGGCGTCGCGCGTTTCGAGCACCAGCCGCGATACCGCCGCGATGGTCGGCAGCGCTTCGCCGCGAAATCCCAGTGTGGCGATCGAGAGCAGGTCGTCAGCAGAACGCAACTTACTCGTGGCATGGCGTTCGAACGCCAGCAGCGCGTCGTCGTGGGTCATGCCGTGACCGTCGTCAATCACGCGAATCATCCGCCGTCCACCCGACTCCGTCTCGATGCGAATGGTGGTGGCACCGGCATCCAGCGCGTTCTCCAGTAGTTCTTTCACCACCGAGGCAGGCCTCTCCACCACCTCGCCAGCGGCGATTTTGTTGGCTACGGCCTCCGCTAGTATGCGTATGCGCGACATGAGTTATTCAAACGTCCTGGCGATCAAATGGCCACCGGTCATGAGGGCCGTTCAACAATTCCGATACCCAACTGATCGAGTTGGTCCTTGTCTACTTCGCTGGGGGATTCCGCCATCAAATCTACCGCCGCGGCGGTTTTGCCGAAGGCGATTACTTCGCGGATGGATTTTTCTCCCGCTAGGAGCATCACTACGCGGTCGAGGCCCAGCGCGATTCCACCGTGAGGCGGGGTGCCGTAGGTGAGCGCATCGAGGAAAAACCCGAAACGGCGGCGCAACTGTTCTTCTGTAAGGCCTAGCGCTTTGAACAGTCGCTGCTGCACGTCCTGGCGGTGGATTCGAATGCTGCCGGAGCCCAACTCGACCCCGTTCAACACGAGGTCGTAGCCTTTGGAACGTACTTCCCATGGCGCCGATTCGAGTTTTTCCAGGTCTTCGTCCACGATTCCTGTGAAGGGATGCTGCGCGCTCACCCAAGTCTTGTCGGTATTGCTCCACTCGAAGAGTGGAAACCCCGTGAGCCACAGAAATTTCCATTGAGATTTATCAATCAGCCCGAGCGCTTCGCCCAGTTGCAACCGTAATTGCCCGGCAACCAGAGCGGCAGCCTCAGTGCCTTTGATTTCTTCCTTGGCGGACACCACAACGACCAGATCGCCGCTCTTAGCGGCACACGCGTCAGCCAGCTTCTTCACATTTTCCGCGCCGATCAGTTTTTCCACCGTGGAGGTGGTGCCTTCGCCGGCGACCTTCACGAAGTACGCGCCACGCGCGCCGGCGCTCTTGGCCCTCTCCGTCAATTCATCCAGTTGTTTGCGCGAATATCCGGCCGCGCCTGGCGCCGCAAACGCGAAGACGCTTGCTTCGATCTGCAGCTTGGTTTTGGCTTCGGGCGGAAATGCGTCGGTGACTTCGTGCAGCTCCATTCCGAATCGCATGTCCGGCTTGTCGCTGCCGTACTTACGGATGGCGTCCTTATATTGCATGTGAGGAAACGGCGCTTGAGCCTTGACGCCCGCGACCGCACAGGCCCGCACCATCACAGCTTCAATCACGCCAAAGATATCTTCCTGGCGCGGAAAGGACATTTCCAGGTCGAGCTGAGTGAATTCCGGCTGGCGGTCGGCGCGCAAATCTTCGTCGCGGAAGCATTTCACGATTTGAAAATAGCGATCCATCCCGCCAATCATCAGAATCTGCTTGAAAATCTGGGGGGACTGCGGCAAAGCATAGAACTGGCCGCGATGCACGCGGCTGGGGACCAGGTAGTCGCGCGCGCCTTCCGGAGTGGAACGCGTCAACATGGGAGTTTCAATTTCAAGGAAGCCCAGCTCGTCCATAGTGCGGCGGATTTCCAGAAAGATTTTGTGGCGCAGTTCCAGGTTGCGATGCGGACGCGGGCGGCGCAAATCCAGGTAGCGATAGCGCAGGCGGGTTTCTTCCGCGGCATTGATGTCTTCTTCGATCTGAAACGGGGGCGTTTTCGCGGTGTTGAGAATGTGCAGGCGCGACGCCAGGATCTCGACTTCGCCGGTGGCAAGCTCGGGATTGGATTTTTGCCGCTGAATAACTTTGCCTTCGACGGCTACTACAAATTCCGAGCGCGCCTGCTCGGCTTTCGCATGGGCCTCTGGCTGCGTCTCTTTGTTGAACACTACCTGCACGATGCCGGAGCGATCGCGCACGTCGAGAAAAAGCAAATTACCCAGATCGCGCCGCCGCGCTACCCAGCCCATCACAATGGCGTCGTTCCCCGCGTCTTTGGCGCGCAACGCTCCGCAGTAGTGGGTTCGCTTCAGATTTCCCAGAAAATCCAGCAAGTCATCTTCTCCCTGAAATAAACTTATGCGCGGTTCGCGGGCAGTTTAGCTTCGCGCAGATACTCTAGCAAATCGCTCTCGGTATATTTTGCCTGCGAGCCGTCGGCCAGAGTTTTTAGCGTCCATTCACCCGAACTCACTTCATCGTCGCCCAAAATCAACGCGTAACGCGAACCAAGCTTGTCGGCCTGCTCCAGCGCTTTCCCAAATTTTCGTTCAGTCGCAGGCAACTCCACGCGATAGCCTGCGGCACGCAAATCTTTGGCGGCGCGAACTGCGGTGGCAAAGGCTTTCTCGCCCATCCAGGCAATATAAATGTCGCGGCCTTGCGCGGCCGGCGCTTTACCGCTTTCCTGCAAGGACAAAATCAGGCGGTCTTCGCCAATTGCGAAGCCGATGCCCTTGGTGGGAGGGCCGCCAAGCAATTCCACCAGCCCGTCGTAGCGGCCGCCGCCGCACACCGCGTTCTGCGAGCCTAACCCTTGCGCGGTAATCTCAAACGTCGTGCGCATGTAATAGTCGAGTCCGCGCACGAGACGCCAATTTTCACGGTAAACCACACCGCGTAATTCCAGTTGGCGTTTTACTTCCGCAAAGTGCTCGGCGCATGCGGCGCAGAGATGTGCCGCCATTCGCGGCAGCGTCGCGATGATGGGCTGTTCGCTCTCCACTTTCGAATCGAGCACGCGCAGTGGATTGGTTTCGATGCGCCGCTGGCTGTCCGCGCCCAGCTTGTCCTTCACTCTCAGCAGCTCTGCGCGCAATACTTCCACGTATTTGCCACGGCACTCCCGGCACCCGATGGAATTGATGTCCAGTTGCACGCCTTGCAATTCCAGACGATCAAAAAAAGCCATCACCATTTCTATGACTTCGGCGTCTATGCCCGGCGCGTCATTTCCGCCAAGCACTTCCGCGCCTATCTGGTAAAACTGGCGATAGCGGCCCTTTTGCGGGCGCTCGCGGCGAAACATCGGGCCCAGGTAGTACAACTTCACGGGTTGCGGGAGTTGTTGCATGTTGTGCTCGATGTAAGCGCGGCACACGCTGGCGGTGGCTTCCGGACGAAGAGACAGTTCAGGGCCAAGCCGCAAAGATTGCTTCAAAATAATCATTTGTGTGACGTTGTTGAGTTCTTCGGGGGGAAGTGGTTCAGACATGGGCAATCTCTCGAATCTCTTCCAGGCTGTTTCCATCTCTTGAATACCGCGCTCATTAAAAATACCGCTTGGAATTTGGCCACTTTCCATCAGGGTTCGAAACTGTGTGATGAATTTCCCATATTCTCCAATAGTAAGGGGATCTATAAGGCGCTCTGGTCTGTCCTCGAAGGTATACATCTCCTTCGAGACTACGTCAGTATCGAGCCCAATTGAGCGTGCAAACAATTCCGTCGGCTCAAAAATGGGGAGACGGATTTCGCCAAATCCAAACGTGCCAAAGACTTCGCGCGCGGTTTCCTCGACGTGATTCCACAGCGGAGTCTCTGGCGGCAACAAGTCGCGCACGCCCTTAATTGCCTGGAATTTGCGAGGCTTCGCTTGCTTGGCTTGCGGTGCTGGCGACTGCTGGCCGGTTGCGGGACTTTCACTCACTCTGCGGGTTCCTCGCGATAGATATTTTTGTATTCCACGTAGCGTTTGGCGTAGTCGGCAATCGAAGCGCGATCCATCTCGGTCAGTGCGCGTTTTACTTTTGCCGGCGAACCCATCACCAGGCTGCCCGGGGGAATTACCGTACGCTCGGTGACCAGTGTGCCCGCCGCCACGATGCTGCCCGTGCCGATGCGCGCGCCGTTCAAAATAATTGCGCCCATGCCGATCAGGCAGAGCGGCTCAATCGTACAACCGTGCAGCGTCACCGAATGCCCCACGGTCACATCGTCGCCTAGAATCAGCGGCCACTCGTTGCGCATCACGTGCAGCACAGACGCGTCCTGAATATTGGTGCGCGCGCCGATGCGGATGTAGTGCACATCGCCGCGAATAATGGTGCCGGGCCAGACGCTGGAGTCTTCGCCAATGACCACGTCGCCGATGATGACAGCGGCGGGATCAATCCACGCGCTGGCGGCAATTTCGGGCCGCTTGCCACGATACGGTCGATGTCTGGAAGCTTTGCCAATATTCCCCGTGGCTTAGGCGCAGCCTATTGTGCCGCTGTAGCGTGCTTCTATCTTAATGGGGAACGTGTTTCGAGGAAAGAAATCGCGGCCATTTGAAACGGTCCAGCTTGGCCGCAGTGACGACTGCGCGTTCAGTCGATCTGCACTGAAGGACCGCTGGCATTTGCGCCGACTTCCAGAAGCCGCGCGGTCACCGCGCGCGCGATGGCATAAAGGCTTTTCGTGCCGGCGCCAGTTTCGCCGAGTGCAGCCACCGGCTTGCCGGTGTCGCCTCCGACGCGGATGCGCGGATCGATTTCAATTTCGCCGAGGAGCGGCACCCCGTACTCTTTCGCGGTAGTCGCGCCGTCGCCGTGGCCGAAAATGTCCACGCTTTTGCCGCAATGCGGGCAGGAAAACGTGCTCATGTTTTCCACCACACCCAGGACTTCCACATTGACCTGGCGAAACATTTCGATGGCCTTGCGAACATCGGCCAGCGCCACCGTCGAAGGCGTGGTCACGATGACCGCGCCAGTTACCGCCACGGTTTGGATCAGCGTTAATTGCACGTCGCCGGTGCCGGGAGGCAAATCAATCAGCAGGTAATCCAGCTCGCCCCAATCCACGCTCCGCAAAAATTGCGTAATCACACTGTGCAGCATCGGGCCGCGCCAGATCATGGGCTTGTCGCCGGGATTCAGCAGGCCCATGGAAATCATCCTGATGCCCTGGGCCATTATTGGAATGATGCGCTTGTCCTGGGTGGCCTGCGGCTCGGAGTGCGAGCCCAGCATGATGGGCACGTTTGGCCCGTAAACATCGGCGTCCATCAAGCCAACCTTGAAACCAAGCTTGGCCAGTGCCAGCGCCAGATTCACCGCGACGGTAGTTTTTCCCACGCCACCTTTTCCACTGGCGATGGCCACAAGATTTTTCACGCCGGGAATGGGCTGGCGTTCGGGCTGCTGCTGCATAGGACCTGTTCCTGGCGGCATTGGTTCCTCTGACTTGCGCTGACGTTTGAAGTTTTGGGGTGAGACTAAACTTTTAGAAATGTAACCGAATACAGCGAACGCCACTATGCGATCAGGCGTTCACGCCGTGGCACTTCTTGTATTTTTTTCCGGAACCACAAGGACAAGGATCGTTGCGGCCAACTTTCGCAGCAGCGCGCACGGGCTTCGGCGCTTCGGCCTGCGCCGGTCCGGTCTGATATTGCAGATCGCTCTGCTGCCGGGATTGCTTGCGTTCCAGGTCGCGAGCCACCGAAGGCAAGTGTCGCGGTTCGCCATCGCTGGAAGTAGCGCGGGCCGCCGCACTGGCCATTGCGCTCTGCGCTGCCGGGCGGGGTGGACGAGGAGGTTCGGCGCGCTGCTCCGTCACCTGAGCAGGCGGCTCGCCCTGCTGCATCTGAATGTGAAACAGGTAGCGGATGGTTTCGTTGTCAATGCGCGCCATCATGTCTTCGAACATGGTGAACGCTTCTTTTTTGAACTCGACCAGCGGATCTTTCTGGCCGTAGCCGCGCAGTCCGATGCCCTCTTTCAAATGGTCGAGCGAAAGAAGGTGGTCCTTCCATTGCGAGTCCACCACATCCAGAATGATGCGGCGCTCCAGCCAGCGCATCAGGTCGGCGCTAAATTGCGTTTCCTTTTCCCCGTAGCGCGCGCTCACCGCTTCCGCGGCGGCGTCAGAAAGGGCGTCATGCGTCAGCGTGCCGGGATCCGCCCCTGCCGCCTTGGCGTCAATTCCAAATTGCGCGTTCATCTCCGCCAAGAACTGCGTGGTATTCCACTGGTCCGGATGCTGCTCGCGCGGGCAGAAGGTGTCCACCAACTCGCGGGCCACGTCTTCCGCGATGCCCAGAACGTAATCGCGCTGGTCTTTACCTTCCAGCGCCGAGCGGCGAATCCCATAAATGGTTTCGCGCTGCTTGTTCATTACATCGTCATATTCCAGCAAATGCTTGCGGGCGTCGAAGTTTTGCGCTTCGACGGATTTCTGGGCGTTCTCGATGCGCCGCGAAATCAAGCCCGACTCAATGGGGACGCCTTCAGTCATACCCAGGCGGAACATCAGCGCTTTCACGCGCTCTCCGCCGAAGATGCGCATCAGGTCGTCTTCGAGAGATAGAAAAAATCGAGATGAGCCGGGGTCGCCCTGGCGTCCGGCGCGTCCACGCAACTGGTTATCAATGCGTCGCGCTTCGTGGCGCTCCGTGCCAAGAATGTGCAGACCACCCAGCGAAACTACTTCGTCGTGTTCGGATTTGCATTGTCCGGCGAACTGGTCGTAGATAGGCTTCCACTGGTCGGACGGGACCTGAAAGATTTTGCCTTCATGCTGGAACAGCACCATGGGAGAAATCGGCTGCGCCACCGAACCTTCACCGGAGCCATCGGCCGGGGCGGCAATCACTGCGGGAGCCGAGGCATACGGCATGGCCAGCTTGTTTTTCAGAAAATAATCACGGGTCATCTGCTCGGGATTTCCGCCCAACAAGATGTCCGTTCCGCGTCCGGCCATGTTAGTGGCCACGGTGACCGCGCCCTTGCGCCCTGCCTGAGCCACGATTCGCGATTCGCGCTCGTGCTGCTTGGCGTTCAACACTTCATGTGGAATTTTCGCGGCTTTCAGCAGCGCCGCGATTGTTTCCGATTTTTCGATTGAAATGGTGCCGACCAGCACCGGCTGGCCACGCTCGTGGTAGTGACGGATGCCGTTCGCGAAGGAATCATCCTCCTGCATGATGCCGTTCACCACGGCGGTGAATTTCTCTTTTTCCGTGCGATAAACGATGTCGGGATGCTCTTTGCGAATCAGATTGCGGTTGGTGGGTATGACCACCACATCCAGATTATAAATTTTGCCGAATTCCGCCGCTTCCGTTTCCGCCGTGCCGGTCATGCCGGAAAGTTTTTTGTACATGCGAAAATAATTCTGAAACGTGATGGTCGCGAGAGTCTGGTTCTCGCGCTCGATCTTCACGCCTTCTTTGGCTTCGACGGCCTGGTGCAATCCGTCGGACCAGCGGCGGCCGGGCATCTGGCGTCCGGTGAATTCGTCCACGATGATAATTTCGCCGTCTTTATTTACATAATCGACGTCGATTTTGTACAGGGAGTGCGCGCGTAGGCCCTGGTACACGTGATGCATGATTTCAATGTTGGCCGGATCGGACATGTTGCTCAGGCCCAACAAGCGCTCGCACTTGTTGAAGCCCTCTTCCGTCAGCGTAGCCTGGCGATGCTTTTCGTCGATCGTGTAGTCGATATCCTGAATCAGCTTGGGAATAATTTTATTGATCTTGGCGTATTTGTCGGTGGACTCCTCCGACGGCCCGGAAATAATCAGCGGGGTGCGCGCTTCGTCAATCAGGATGGAGTCCACTTCGTCCACAATGGCGAAGTGATGGCCGCGCTGCACACAATTGGCCAGGTCGTACTTCATGTTGTCGCGGAGATAGTCGAAGCCAAACTCGTTATTGGTGCCGTAGGTGATGTCCGCGCCGTAAGCCGCGCGGCGCTGCTCATCATCAAGATCGTGCACGATCACGCCAACGCTCAAGCCCAGTGCGCGATATAAACCGCTCATCCACTCCGCGTCGCGGCGCGCCAGGTAATCGTTGACGGTGACGATGTGCACACCCCGCCCGGCGAGCGCATTGAGACTAGCGGGAAGCGTGGCCACCAGCGTTTTACCTTCGCCAGTTTTCATTTCCGCGATTTTGCCTTCGTGCAGAACCAGGCCGCCGATCAACTGCACGTCAAAATGGCGCATTTTCAGGAAGCGCCAGCCAGCTTCGCGCACCAGCGCAAAGGCCGGAACCACCGCCGGCTCAAGGGCCTGGCGCATCAGTTCGCGAAACGTGGACTCTGCGGGGTCGGCGTCTTTCAGGCGCTCCTGCACCTGGCTCTTCAGCTCGGCAAAGCGCAGCTTCAGATCCTCGTCGGAAAGCGCTTTGACTTCCGCTTCCTGGGCGTTGATCGCCGCAATCACCGGCTGCAATTTTTTGACGTCGCGCTCGTGCTTGGTGCCGATAAACCGCGCGACAACTCTATCGAGTATTTGAGCTGCTTCCATGTAATGGTTCGCCGTTTCCTGACGGTCTTCTGCGTGTAGGTCCGAACAGAGCGCTACAGCTAGTTGTGTCGTTCATCTTATTCTAACTGGTTGGATGCATTCACGCCAAGAATCGCAACATGCGCCGTATTGGCGGGGCCGAAAGTTGGCTCCTGACTAGGACATCAATTCATTGATCTCGCCATGCGAAATAGTACGGTCGAGAAATGCCGAGTATGTGCCGTGCTGCAGCAGTTCATGCGCGGCGTCGCGGGCCAGCGCCAAGGTCGCGCGCATGATGCCGGAGCCGACGCTTAAACGGGCCACGCCTATGCGCTCGAGTTCGGCCACATTTGGCAAGCCGGGCCCTGCCAGAACGTTTATTGGACCTTTGATTTCGCGCACGAGCGCCGCAAGCGTGGGCGAATCCGCTACACCCGGAACAAATAAACAATCGGCGCCGGCTTCGCGGTAGGCATTGGCCCGGCGCACCGTCTCGGCAAATCTCTTCGCGGGCTCGCCAACGCTCGCAAGATAAACGTCCGTGCGCGCATTGATTACCACCCGCACGCCGGCGCGATCTCCGGCCTCGCGCGCAGCATGGATGCGGGCAAGCTGTTCCTCAATTTCGAAAAGCATTTTCGGTGCGCGTCCGGTAGCGTCTTCCAGGTTGCAGCCAATCGCGCCGGCATCGATCACGCGGCGGATCGTTTCCTCCAACTCCGCCGCGGTGGTCGCATATCCAGCCTCGATGTCGGCAGTGACAGGGACGTCCACTGCGCGAGCGATGCGGGCGATGGCTTCCAGCATCAACGCAGCGGGAATTTTTTGGCCGTCCGGGTACCCGAAGCTGGCGGCAACGCCGGCACTGGTGGTGGCAATGGCTTTGGCGCCGGCCTTTACAAACAGCCGCGCGCTTACCGCGTCCCAGGCATTCGGCAACACCAGAATCGGAGGCGCCTTGTGCAGGGTGCGAAACGCTTCGGCTTTCGCGGCGAGTTGCGCTGACATCGGTCGTTGCTCCTAATCCTGAATTCCCGACAGAAAACTCATGGTCAACGATTTTAGCGAACTGTAGGCTCAAGAAGTCACGAAGAATCAGCCGGAACGTATACCGGATGATTTCTATGAGCACGACCAGCCTTTTTGCCCGAAATGGCAAGCGAGTCTGTGGCGAATTATGGAGATGTTGTTCTTACGGAGCTAGGACACGTGAGAACAATCAGGTGGGCGGCAGCCGTATACCTCGCACGGTCAAACGTCAGCTAATACCAATCCGCCGGCGGATCGTGCAGCGACCAGAATTCCGGGGCAGGGCGCGTAAATTCAACGCCGACGCGCGTCATTCCCGCGTGAGGTACACCGACGTAGGCCACTTGTCCTTCGCACTCATCCCAATTTTTCTGATTCAGCAGCACCAGCTTTTGTCCCAGCGAAACTTTGGTCCTGAGTGTCAGCAAAACTCCGTGAGCGTTGGCGCTGAGCGTAAAAGTTTGCTCGCGGAAAGCCTGCTCCCCTTCGCCGTGTCCCTTCACAACAAGTGGCACATCGAGGGTAATTCGTTGGCTGCGTCTTTCGGCAATCGCGGTAGGCATGGGCGTTCCCCGGAAAAACTAAGCAAGGATAAGACTAGGTGATGCGCTACGAGGTTACAGACTAGCGCTTTTTCTGTGAATGAATCTACTGTCCTGAAGCGCAGAAAAATACCTGCCCACTCGACTGGTAAACACTTTTCCCGTGGATGAAATTTCGAAATTGGGCGCAAAAAACAGGGAGCATTCTATTGCCGCCGAGAAAAATTAATATAAATGAACTGGGCCTAGCGAGCGACCAGTGTGTCGGTAGGGTGGGCGACGGTGTCTTCTTCAATGGCAGGCGCGACGCGATTGATCTTGCCGGCCAGCAGGCGGCGGTACTTGGTGCGCTCGTCAAGATTCATGTCCACGATTTCGAACGCCATGTCCTGAGCTCGATAATCGCGCATCAGAGCGGTGGCGTGCAGACTGCGCAGACCCAGTTGTAGTTTCAATTGCACTTGAGTACCGGGCGCCAGATGACGATTGATGGCGGCAACTCCGCCGGCGAGGCTGGCAGTTTTGATTTCCAGGCGGCAGTTCTCTTTGAGGTTGGTGCTTACCGCCGTGAGCGGCTTACGCAGGCGCACCCGGGTGTGCCGGCGCTGGCGAACAAATTTGGAATTGGCGACGACCGTTAAGGGCGCGAGGGTGAGGTCTTCGTTTTCAATGCCGCTCTTGGGCAAAAATTCCTGCGCCCAGTGCAGGTCCAGCTTTTCGAGAGCCTGCAGCGCCGCGATGCGCAATTCCTGCGAATGAACCCAGCCGAAAACTTTCTTGCCGCTGGCGATACGCTTCAACGCGGCAATGGATTCGGGAGCGTTGATCCGCCCCAGCGCCTCCACGGCTTTGACGCGCAAGTATTGACCCGAACCAATGGGCAAATCGCCATCGACGATAGTCAACAAACGGCCCAACGCTTCACGATTGGCGGACACGCCGATTTCGTCAATGACCAGGGGCATGACCAGCGGGTCAACGTGGTCAAGAATATCGAGCAATATACGGCAGCGTCCCGGTCCACCGCAGGCAGATACCTGACGCACGATGCGGTCTTGGGCGTTGCGGGTGAAATCGCGAATGCGGCCGGGCAGAAATACCTGCACAGCTTGCGGATCCAACCGGCTGAGGAGGCCCGCCATCTCGACGGCTTCCACGATGGGTCCGCCGCGCAGGGTACTGCGCAAATACTGCAAGCCCTCTTCGCCGAGGTCGCCCGCGAGATTCGCGATGTGTTCAGCATCCTGGCGATGGCTGCAGCGATTGAAGCGCGCCGAAAGTTGTTCCATCGCGCTTTGCGGCAGGAGTCGGAGCACGCCGGTGAGTCCTGCGGCAACCTGGCGGGCGCGCAACGCTTCATCCACGAATTCGGGCACGCGCTCTTCGATGCCCATTTTTCCGCGCAAGGGACCGCGCGATGCCGGGGCGCTGCGTTTCGACACCGGCGATCAGGTCCAGAGCCTGTTCCATAGCGGCGTATGAGCGGGTGGTCGCGGCTTCCTGGCTAAGGCGCACGAACGCGGCGCTGACCATGCCCTGCACTTCCGAATCCTGCTCCACGCTCAGGCGCAGGCCGACATGGCGCAGCGCTTCGCCGAGCAATTTCGGATCTGCTTTGGAATACAGCTCCGCCATCTCGGACAATCCGAGGGCGGCCTTCTTGCGGGCATCGGCTTCTTCGCTGTCGGCACAGGCCGCATAATTTTGCAGGATGCAGATAGCCTCGGCGACATTTCCCTTTTCGATCAGGTCTCCGACGTAGGACTGCACGTTGCGCGGCGGAATGCACCAGGCTTCATCAGAAAGCAGAACGCTTTGCTTGCCGCTGTCGGGCACCGCCGCCCAGAACTGGCGATCCAGAATTTCACGGTGGGACTCGGCGAGAATCCCGGCATCGGCCATTTTATTTTCGTGCGCGCCAAGAATTTTGCGGAGATTCTCAATCTCCTGATTCATGCGATCGAGCATCTGGCGGACAGCGTTGACTTTTACTTCGCCATGCTCGAATTGCTCCAGCGCAAAACGAATAGCCAGATGTTCCGCCAACTGCACCAGCATGGTTTCGTCGGGCTTGGCTTGAGTGGTCTGCGCCGCAAGCCCCGCGATGGCCTGCTTCAGGGTGATCTGGGCAGTACCGGGCAATTTCGAAACCTGCTGCTGAAATGCGCCAGCGCCCGCGACCCCACCTTGATTTGCGGCTACCTGCCCGAAACTCGTCAGCGCGCTAAGAATCCCGTACATCTCGGCTTCGCTGGGCTCGACAGGCTTTCCAGATGAATACGCATTGCTCGGCACCAGTCCTTCGGGAACTTCTGCTCCCGCTGGAATCCAGTAGCCTCCCGCATCTCCGCCAGCCGAAGCTCCTGAATACGATGTGGGTGGCGTATCAAAAATCGCGTCGGTTGCTCCGGTGCCGGGTACTCCTGGCCCAGGAACTCCTGGCCCCGTTCCCGGTATGCCGCGTCCGCCCGTTGCGCGCGTGCCGCCGCCCGTATTCCCGGAAGCAGTGCTGCCATCGCTGTGAGAACCCTGCGCCGCAGCGATCAGCTCCAATAATTTTTTCGGATCGTTAAGCCACTGTTTGAATTGATCCTGATTGGCATCGCCCAAAGAAGCAGCCGCAAGCTGCGCCGCCACGCTGGCATCCTTCAAACGCGCATCGGTGGCGATGAAACAAATTTCATTGATGCGGATTCCGCGTGCTCCGGTGAGCGCGCTTTTCAGTTGCAGCGCAAGCTCCGCGGGCTTGGCTTTACTGGTGGGAAACGCGTGAGCGAAACGCCGCAGTTCGTCCTGCGTGACGATCGGAAAAAACTGCACGCTGGCAACTCCCGCGGCAGAAAGTAATTGAGCAAACTGTTTTTCGGCGGGAGAACCTTCCAGGGGCACGCCATCCAGGAGCAATTGCGAACCGCTGGCCCCTAGCAGCAGTCCTGATTCCGAACCCACCGGCGTGGCGGTCTGCAGTTCGCTCCAGGCCACATCCAGCATCTCCCGGGTGCGGGTATGTTCATAGCCGTACAGCCGAGCGAACTTCAACAGGATGTTCAGGCTGCGAACAAAAGCGCGTGCCGAAGCGGAATGTGGGTCTTTTCTCATGACGAATGTACTGGGCCAGTGTAGGACTTCCTAGCTAGTACCCTAAGTTCCAGCACGTAGCCCCGCAATGGTACAGAGGTCCTATGTGCCCAGCCGGTCAAGTAACGGACAGGTGGCGAATTCCCAACACTTTTTGGGAGCTTTACTGGCTGGTTATTAAGTTTTGCTTACCGCGATGCGGCCGCGGCGCCGCGCGCGATTGATGGGGGCTGCGGAGGGGGGCAGCGATCCGAGCTCCAGCAGGAGCTTTCTGAAGTCGCGAGCGCTCTTCCAGATCCATTTCAACAAATTCGAACGCCATGGCTTGCGGGCGGGCTCCGCGCACAATTGCCTGGGCCTTGATGTTTCGAACGCCGGACGACAATTTCAAATTGAGCAAGCTGCCCGGGAGCCAAGTGCCGCTCGCCGGAACCGATGCCGCCACCCAGGTTCAGTTCGGGAACTGAGAGCCTGAAATTGTCCCTGAGGTTGGTGGTGGTCATGATCACGTTGCGAGAGAGCTTCAGGCGGGCGTAGCGCCGCTGACGAATGACTGCGGCATTGGGCTCCGGATCGCTGGGCTCCAGCGCGAGATCTTTGTGGTCAATTCCGCTGTTGTCGACCTTTTCGCTGCCCACCACGGGATCGATCAGCAGCAGTGCCTGCGCAGCCGCGATGCGCAACTCGCTCGGATACATCCAGCGCCACAGCTGCTTCGCGTCCAGAATTCGCTGCAAGGATCCGCTCGCCGGCGTTGCACGCAGACGCCCCAAGAGCCTCGATGGCTTTAACGCGGGCGAATCCGCTGACGTGGCATCGTCGTCCACCAGCCGCATAATCTTCGCAACGCATTCGGGCCGCCCGGACATGCCCATTTCATCTATGGCCAGCGGGCGAATCATCACGTCCAGAAAATCGTAAAGCGCCACCAGCAGGCGCGCCCGCTGTTCGGCAGGAACGGAGGAAAGCTGGCGCACGGCGCGGTCATGGGCGGTGCGCGGCCATTGCTCCAGGCGGCCGGGAAGGACCTTTTCCACAGTGTCGGCGTCGAGCTGACTTAAGCAAGCCGATCACTTCAGCAGCTTCGGCGGCTGGAGCCGTTTGCAGCGTTTCTACCAGCCGCTGGGTGGCTTCTTCGCCCAACCCTCGCGCCATATCGCCCAGCAATTCGCAATCGTCGCGGAAGCCGGAATGCCCAAACCTGGTGGTCAGATAATGCAAGGTGGCCTGCGGCATCAGGGCCAGAATCTCGTTCATACCGTCGGGAAGCTGCCCCCCGCGCAGCGCCTCTTCGACGAACTCCGGGATGCGCTCTTCGGCACCGATACGCGGGCGCAGGCTCTGCGTGGACCCGGGTCGCTGCGTTTCTATGCTATCCAGAGATGCTAAAGCCTGGTGAATTGCCGCGTAGCAACGCTTGGCCGCAGCTTCCTGGCTCAGGCGCACGAAAGTGGCGCCCACGAGCATTTGAAGTTCCGGCTCGCGTTCCATCGCCAGTTGGTTCCCAGTGCGGCGTATGGCGTCCATCAAGGCGCTGCCATCCCCGCTGCCATACAGTTCAGCGAGGTCCGACAGACCTATCGCGGTGGTGCGGCGAGCCTCGGGAGCTTCCATACCGACGCATGAAGCATATTTCAGCAGGACTTCGTTGACGGTTTTGAGTTCGCCGCGGCGCAACTGATCTTCGAGGTAGATGCGGATGTTGCGGGGCGGCACGCACCAGGACTCGTCGGAGGTCAGCACTTCTTTCTTGTTTTCTTCCGGCACCTGTTCCCAGAATTCCTGGTCGAGAAGCTCGGTGTGCGATTGCACCGAGAGCCCCGCGCTGGCCATCATTTCTTCCTGCGAGCCGAGAATCTTGCGCAACCCTTCAATTTCGGCATTCATGCGGTCTAGCAGTTGCTTGACGGCGTTGACGCGTAACTCGCCGCGTTCATAGCTGTCCAGCGCAAATCGAATGGCCACGTGTTCCGCCAGCTTCAGCAGCATGGGCTTGTCTGGCGCTTCTGTAGGTGCCTGGGCAGCCAATCCAGCGAGTGCCTGCTGCAGTGTGACTTGGGCACGCATCGGCATGGCGCTTAATCGAGACTGAAATGTAGGTGTGTCCATGCGCGCGTCCGGATTCTTGCGGGACTTCCCAAGTTGAGAGAACAGGCTCAGGACGGAACGAATCTCCTCTTCGGCCACGGTGTAAACAGCGGCCGCCCGGATCCGTTCTGCATGACGGAATTCGACATTACCGAATTCGAGAGGATGAGTTCTGGAGGCCCGGCGCTGGGCGTCCCAGTGCGCAATAGCGCAGATGCGGCCAGCCACTTGCCAGTCTTGCGGGCAGGTTCGATGCCTGAGATTCCCAGCCCCAGACTTTGTATGCCAGTGCCGGAGCCTGCTCCCGCCCGCACCCAGTCCAGTACCACCGCCGGTTTCCGCGCGCCATGCCGGTCCCGCTGCCAGACCACCGCCAGCGCCCGTTCCGCCGCCGGATCCGCGACCCGTGGAATCCCACAAACTGCCGCCACCGCCAGGACCCACGCCGCCGCCCGAGCCACTTCCGCCGCCGCTGCCTGAACCCGGTGCTCCGCCACCGCCGCCGCGCGAACTCTCGGCAGCCAGAATCATCTGCAACAGGCGATTGGGGTCGTCGAACAGACCCTTGCATTCCGTCGCCGGAAGCTCCCAGAACTTTGGCAGCCAGATTCGCCGCCGTTTTAATCCCGGCAACCGAGGAATCCTCGGCAACATAACGAATCTCGTTCACTTTGATGCCGGTCTCGCCGGCGAGCGCCGACTTCAGCTGCTCGGCCAATGAGGACGGCTTGGCGTTTCCGCTGGGAAAGGCGCGCACGAAACGCGCGAACTGAGCTTGGGACAAGTGCCGGGGAGAAATGGATGCTGGCGATACCGGAGGATATCAGCAGTTGCGCGAAGCTTTTTTCGCCCGCAGCTGCGCCCAGGGGAACACCGTCCAGCAAGATCTGGTTTCCGGAGGCGCCGAGCAGAAGCCCGCTTCCACCGCTTTCATCCAGCGCGGCTCGAAGTTCTTTCCAGGTTGTTTCAAATTGGGCAGCGGTGCGCACGTGCCCAAACTCGTATAAACGAGCGAATTTCAGCAAGATGTTGAGGCTGCGAACGAATGTTCGCGACCCGCCACGAGTGTCGGTACTCATGCTTTACAGGAGGCCCCAGCCTCCTAAATCTCCTACTACAGTAAATTCTATTCGCGTGCCAAGACAAGTGCAGCCCTTTAGTTTGTACCTACTTCACTAACATCAGACGCGAGGCTCAAGCTGTTTTATTAATTACACATTGGACACTATCGCCAGGCCGATCGCAACGCTATGGACTACACTGGCGGCTGGCAGTTGCAGCGCTCCAAGCCGCGCTTTTGCGCACTGATTCTGAGGCGCGAATGCACCGCCGTCAACTGCAGAGACAGCCAAATGTCATCCGACCATACCACTGGCGCGCCAACTCTCAACGACGAAGTTTTAGTCAAAGAAGAAACGAATGAACAGGCGCCCGCCAACCAAGCGGGAATAGAATCAGCCGCTCGTGATCGCTTCAAGGCCGAGTCGCCGAAGATACCCGGCGTCGGTGAACTGCAACGCAAGCCTTCAGGGATCAGTCCGAAGCACTTCGCCGGGATGGCAGTCGCGGTGCTGCTGGTGGTAAGCCTGACAACGTACTGGGCGACCTCGCGAAAGCGCCACGACCCCGTGACACCAGCACGCGCCGAATTGCAAATCGCGGCAGAAACGCCTGCTCCGGCCCCGGCAGCACCATCAGAGACAAACGTGGAGCAGGTAATCGCGACCGTCGCAGAAATGGGCAAGGCCTGGTCGGCCAAGGAATTTGTATATCACGATGCGCTTTCCGTTCTGAGCAGGCAGGCGATGCTGGTGCGTTTACCGAAAGGCTTGGCGACGCAATCTTCGGGCTACTGGGCCTTTGCCATGAACGCCGCGTATGGCGATTGCAAACTCGAGTATGTGACAGACATGGACAGGTTGCGCGAAGACTATGGCTACCGACAGGGAACGCATCCGATGGTCGGCGATCCCTGCAGCAGGTCGGTCATCGATCCGTTGAAAATGTCCGTCATGCCCGGAAACGTATGGGTTCGCGGAGGCGTTGTGCAGGGGGTGGATGTGCGCCCGCCGCTGCAGATCGAGGTGGTGGTAAAGGGTCAAAGCATCATCGCCAACCGCATGGAGTAGAGAGCCGCGGCACTCGCAATTATTTCGCGGCGGCAGCTGTAGGTTTCCCACGCAAGCCAGAAGAGATTCGTCCCCGAACTTCGCGAAATTCTGGAAGGTTTTCGTCTGCGTTTGCCCAGGCCTTGGCGGCCAGCGAAAATTCCGACGCAGCTTTTTGCTGGTCGCCGTCGTGTTGTGCAGAGAGCGCCACGGCATAGTGCGCGCCAGCGTATTCAGGCGCGCGCTCCATCATCAGTTTGGCGAATTGCGTCGCCACGCCCCACTCGCCTAGTGCGCGGGCGGCGCGATTGATGCGTTCCAGTTCAAAAACCCCCTGAATCCATGCGTCCGGCCCATTCTCGGCGGCGATTCTTTTAGCGATGCGCTGCAACAACGCTTCAGCATCAGTGCTCTTCTGGGTCATTAATAACTGCGCGCGCAGCAGCGCGATGTACAGGCGAACTGCGGGTGTTTCGTTCTGTGCCAGCGTGGCTGCTTCCTTCTCCGAAAGTTCCAGCTCTCGAACTGCGTCTGCGGGTTTATTCAAGCCCAGCAACGCATTTCCCGCGAGGCTGTGACCTGTGGCACGGGCCATCGCGAAAGAACTGTTGATTAGTTCGCGCGCTGTGGTTAGCGCTTCTGGATAGCGGCCGCGGCTTAGCAAAAACTCGCTCAAATCTTTGCGATTGAATGCGTCGAAATCAGAGTGCGGCGTCAGTTGGCTGGCACGGCGATAAAGACCTTCCGCTTCCTTCATTTTTCCTAAAAATTGATACGAAGAGGCCAGCAGGCCGAGATTGTGTGGATGGTGCCAGTCCACGGTGGGCGGAAAATTATTTTTCTTGAAATACGCGAGTTCCAACGTATCCGCAGTCTTGAACTGCGCGATGGCTTCGAGCATTCCACCGGTGCGACGCAGCACGTGACCGTACATGTGATGCGCATGAGGTATTTCCGGAGCCTGGCGCACATAAGCCCGAGCGAACTTCAGAGCTTCCTGGGGCCGTCCGGAATTTTCGTAGCAGTGCACCAGAAAATGATTCGCGGCAAAATTGTCAGGCGACGCGGCCAGAACTCTTTCGTAAAAAGGAATCGCGCTCACCACGCAGCCCTGACCATTGCCGAATGGATTGGCTTCTTCGGCGTTGCCGCGGAGCAGAAGAAACTGTTCATCGCCGGGAAATTCCGAGAGCGCATCGTCCAATGATTGTTTGAAGGCCGCGAACGCTTCGGGGCTGGCCGAATTCTGCATCGCTTTCAACTGCATTTCACGAACATGAATTCGTTGGCGCTCGCGCGGGCTTGCATTGCTGGAAAGTTCCAGCGCTTTGGCGAGTGCGTCGGTGGACGCCGCAAAATCGATTGGCGAGTACGCGTAACTCAGCCCCACATAAGCCATGGCCAGCTGCGGATCGCTGCGCAGCGCCTGATGGAATGACCGAGCCGCTTCGACCCATACGTAAGATTGCAGGTAGGCCAACCCCTGATCGTAGAAAATTTGCGCCTGCCGGGATCTGGTCGAAACGGCTTCATGAATTCTGCCAATGCCCTGCTGCTGAGTGACCGGACGCTCCAGTATTCCGGCGGGCAGCCAACCGATGTGCTCGTGAGTGTCGCGTGTGACTTCCTGCGCGGCCAGTGAGCCTGCCGCCATGAACATGAATATCACCAGCGAGGAAGTGCCCATCGCCATGCGTCGCCAATGCCGCCGATGCGGTTTGAAAAACCTCGCGATGTTCATGCCCGCACCTGAACGGTAATGCGATCCATGCCATTCCAAAGATAGCCGCCGGGGTTCCACGCAGGCTCGAGGGGCTGAGCATGGCCCTCAATATCGCGCGCCCTTGAAACCAATTCGTAGCTTCCGGGTGAGGCTGGCTTCCACTGATATTCCCACAGCCGCCAGGCGTACCGGGCGTGGTCGGGGCCGAGAATCGCATCCTTCCAGGTTTTGCCGCCATCCGTCGAAATTTCGACGGAGGCGATCGGTTTATCTCCGCCCCACGCGGCGCCGCCAACTGAAATATTGCGGTTCTGCGAGAGAGTGATCACGGCGCTTTCATCCGGTTTCGCAATGATGGACTTCAGCCGCAGAGATGTTAACGGCAGCGTGGATTTTTTGTTGAGTAGCTCATGATGCAGCTGCTCGGCGGGCACACGATAACCGGGGTCCATGTACGCTCCCACGTATTCATGGCTGAGCACAGTGATCTCCTGCAGCCACTTGATGGAGGCCGAACCAATCCACCCGGGAATGAGGGCTCTGGCTGGGAATCCGTGAGGCATGGTGAGCGGCTCGCCGTTCATGTGCGTGGCCACCAAAGAATTTTCATCCAGCGCTTTTTCCATGGGAATGCTGCGGATAAATTTCTCGGCTCCCTGCGGCGCGGTATCCAGGCCGGTAAAGGCCACGTGACGCGCGGAGGGCTTCAGGCTAGCCAGCCTCAGAAGAGAACGCAGGCTCGGGCCTTCAAACGTCGCGTTCCCCACTGCTCCTTTGCGCCAGGGCACTCCGCCGATGCGTGGATTGTAGAATGCCCGGCCGTTGCCGGCGCATTCGATGGTGTTGGTTACGCTGTTTTTGGGTTTCGCAATGAGATCGCGGAAGTTGATGACAATAGGCTTGTGGACCTCGCCCGTAATACGCAGTTCCCATGTCTCGACGTCTATAGAGGGCGGCATAATCGCGTTATTGCGGACGAAAAAATTCGCAGTGGGAGTGATCCACGATGTAAGCGCGGCCATGGGCATTTCCGTGGTGAGAAACTTGCGCGAGTACACGATCATTCGCTGGTCAACATCAGCGCCCGCTTGCGGATCTCCAGATTCTGATTGCCCTGCCGTGGGGATTGAGGAGAGCAGCCGAGCCAGCAGAGCTTGGCGATGAAATACGGCACCGCCGAACGCGCCGGTAGCGGCGGCAAAAAAATCACGGCGATTACGCTTTGCAGGCATGGCTACCATCTATTTTCTCATGGTGTGGCTCCGCGTGCTATTCGGCCGCACCGGGGAGAAAAAACTTTGGAAACAAAAATAAAAAGGGGCCTCGTGAGAGGCCCCCTTTTTACCAAACAGATTTGCGATGAAGTCTAGAAAATGAACTTCACAACAAATTGCATCTGGCGTGATCCGCCGCTGAACTGATGTGAGTTCAGGAATTGCGTCATTTCCGGAGGAGAAAAACGCATGAGACGTTGTTATAGCTGGTGCTGAGAGCGTTGTTAACCAATGGTTCGAACACGCTCGGTTGCGCCAGTGCGAAGTTGCGATGATTGAAAATGTCCAGCGCTTGAACTCCCAGTTGCAGGGAGTAACGTTCCGTGAAGTGAATGTACTTTGCGATGCCCATATCCCAGACATTAACTCCAGGTGAGCGGAAGGTGTTGCGGCCCAAGGTCGAGACGGTGCCCAACTGAGCGACGACGTACTTCGCCGTAGGGTCAAGTGCGTAGTAACCCACCACGGTCCTGTCATCAAAAGCCAAATTCGGGTCACCGTTCGGTAACACCGGATTACAGTTGGGATTGTTAGCGCTAGTGGTGGTCAAACCGGTTACCAAATCCGCGCAAACATTTCCCACGTCTGAAGCAGTGTTTCCCCGTCCCGCTGGATTGAACACTGGCCGATCACCGGCACTGTCGAAATTGCCGTTAGCGTCAACACCATCGATGATGGTGACGGGTTGGCCGCTGAACGCCAGATACGTTCCGGAATACTGCCAACCACTGACTAGGCCGTTCAAGAAGTGGTGGTCGCCACTGAGTTTTGGAACCTCGTAAACCCACGAGAGCGCAAACTTATGGGGAACGTCAAGAGACGATAACCCACGATCGTTGCCGACGTTCTTCCAGTCTTGCGACCGACGCGGATCAATTCGCGTGCTGAACAGTTCATTAGTTGCCGTGTCAATATTTTTTGAAAAAGTATAGTTGGCACGAATCGTCAATCCGTGGCCGACGCGATGATTGAAGTCGACGGATGCGCCATGGTAGATGCTGCTGGCCTTCGGGGGGAACCCTGTGACCACGCCACAAAAGCCGTCTGCGCCGTGGATAAACGGTGAAGGTCCAGTCGTGGGGCAATCATTGGCATTGCCTTCAAACGTATCCCAGTCTGATAGCCGCGGACCACCAGTAACTGTGGCGGGAATATCCGACGGATTGAGATATGTCGGCAACGCTCCGAGGCCCGCAGTAAACCCGGTCTGGGTGTTTAACCGACCCTGAATCGGCAATTCCAATCCGCGAGTGCCCAGGTAACGCACCTCAATGCTGGAGTTAGCACCGATCTGGTGCTGAACGCCCAAGCTCCATGTCAGGATCTTAGGCTCGATGATATTCAAAATGGTGGAACCCGTTGATGACCGGCAATCGAGCTTGTGTCGCACACGGCACGTTAACTTGCAGAAGCCCGCCGCCCGCTAGGAACCCCTGGCCAGTGTTATTGCCTTTGGCATACTCCTTCTGGTCGAAGTTTGCGCACCATGCCGGTGCTCCGGCCAGGTTGCAGGTCAAGATCGGATTCTGCTCCGTCTGCAACTGCGGAGGCAAGCTGATCGACGGGAAGTTTTGAGGCGTCACGTCGTAAGAGATGCCGAAGCCGCCGCGAATAGCCCACTTGGCGTTTCCAAACGGGTCATAGGCAAATCCGATGCGAGGTCCAAAGTTGTTTTTGTCACTGTCCGGTTTCCTAAAATCAAATCCTGATCCGGAACCAGACGTCACCGACGGAACTCCCGTCAACGTCGAAATGGCATTCAACCCTTGCAATCCATCATCACGAGGCACACCGTTCCATTCGTAGCGAAGGCCGAGGTTGAGAGTCAAACGAGCTGTCACCTTCCAGTCATCTTGGAAGAAACCGTAGATGCCATTCTGGTTTCCGGCGAAGGAACCCGAACCGGCGCCGCGCAGCGCGCCGTTGGAACCGTTAGGTACGAAGTCGTTAACCAACTGATTGATGTCCGCGTAATCCCATTCGCCGCGTGCGCGGGGCAGGAATCCGCCGGGAGCAATCCAGTGCCGCCACTCCACGCCGGTCTTGAAAGTGTGACGGCCGCGAACGTAGCTCACGTTGTCCAAAACCTGATAGGTGTTGATCGTGTTGCCCTGAGGAGAGCAGCCCTGAGGTCCAATGTTCAAACCATCGGCGTCGACTTCCGCGTTCGGAAAGTTGTTAAACGCCGGAGGCACGGTGAAGTCCAAAACGAAACGCGACAGGCTGGCTCGGAGGTCGTTTACCAGCCGGTCGTTGATGGTCCACGTGTCCTTGGCTAGATATTTCCGTACATCGGTCGCCGTGTCTCCAGAAAACTGGGACAACGGGGTATCGGCGTTCACGTTCGGCTGGCGATTCTTGTCGTACAGGACGTGGAAGGCGATCGAGTGTTTCCCCTGATTATAGTCACCGTTCACGATAAAGTCGTGTTGGTTAACGAAGTTCGGAGCGCGCGGCGAGATCGTCCCGAAAGGCACCAGACAACCACCGGCTGGGCAACCAGGCGCGAAAACGGCTTCCGTGCTTGACTGTGATGGCGCGGTCGGAAACTGGTTCAGGATGTCCACCACGGCGGAGTCCGCTGCCAGCGAGGTCAACTGGGCGAGACCGTCCGCAGTCGGAGCGGATTGCTGCACTGCTGAAGTCGCCAAACCCTCCCACTGGCGCTGATACGAACCGTAGATAAACAGCTTGTTGTGGATGATTGGGCCGCCAACTTCGCCGCCAACGCGGTTGTAGTCAAAGCGGCTGGGCTTTGTGAGTCCAGCAACCTTGTCCAGGTTGTCTTCGGCGTTGTAGTTGCGGTTCTGGTTGTAGCCAAACAGGCTGCCGTGCCAGGCATTGCCGCCGGACTTTGTAATGATGTTGAACTGACCGCCAGCGGAGTGGCCATATTCGGCCGCGAACTGGTTGGTGATCAGGTTAAATTCGGAAATAGAGTCCTGAATTACAGGCTGGCTATGACCGGTTACGTCGAGGCGATTGTCGTCTACGCCGTCAATGCTGAAGCTGTTCATACGTGGGCGAGCGCCGCCGATGGAACCGCCTTCACCCAGAACACCTGCGCCCTGGCCAGTGGTGCCCGGAGCGAGCAACGCGAGGCTCAACGGCGAACCATCCAAGGAGGTGTTCGGAAGCTCGGTGACCTGCTTGGAATTGAAGTCGTTGCTGATCTGCGAAGTGCTGGTCTGCACCAGGTCGGCGCCGGCCATAACTTCGATTGTGGTAGAGGAGCTGCCAACTACCAGCTGAATTCCGGCCTCGGTGACCTGGTTCGAGAAAACCTGCACAGAGGTTCGAACGTATTTCTGGAAGCCCGACTTCTCCACGGCGATGGAATAGTTTCCAACCGGGAGATTCGAAAAGAAATAAACGCCAGCGGAAGTTGTGGTGGTGTCATACGTAACCTGCGAAGCCAGATTGGTGGCAACAACCTGGGCATCAGCAACCGTCGCGCCCTGATTGTCGGTCACTTCACCGCGCAGGGATCCGTCATTACTCTGAGCTTTGGTCACACTTGCGGACAACCCAAAGAGGATTGCAATCACGCCAGTGAGCAAACCGAAGAAAAATCTATTCCTTGTGCTCATTAAGCTCCTTACTTTCTGTTCAATGTTGAATTTACTTTCAGCCTAGAAGCGCGTCACAGAAATAAGACCTGAAATTGAGCGCTTGGCTCCCCACCAAGTACATAGCAAGCTGCATTCCATATAAATCCTGATATGTGCGCCGAGAACTCTTTTATAACCTGCAACTTAGCGATATAAACCAGTTTATCGCTACATAATTTACATTAGATTTAGGATGTATTACCAAAAACCATATTCTTTCATCGAGACTAGCTTCTGTTCTTGATACGTGGGCAGTTGAACAGACGCGATTGAGGGCGGTGGGGGACCGGGCCACTGCGTCACAGGGAGATGTACAGTATCGCGGCGAATCCGCGGGCAGGTAGGCTTTCGGGGTAGGCTTTCGGGGGTAGGCTTTGGGGGTAGGGCTTTGGGGGTAGGCTTTCGGTAGGTTGACTCGAATCGAGTTACTAAACTTCGGCGGCTACAAAGCACACTGAAAATGTGCCGCAAACGACAAAACGGGGAGGCGCTTGCGCGCCTCCCCGCCGAATTGACCAGCCGTTGATGCTGGCTAGAAAATGAACTTCAGTGACAGTGTCATGGAACGGATCCCGCCGCTGAACAATTGGAAGGCATTCAGGAAGTTGGGATCCCCCGGTATTGCGTATCCGGGAGTCGTCGTGGCCGCCGTAACTCCGGCAGCGCTGAAGACGTTGCCATTACTTAGCGCGTAGTTGGGATGATTAAGAACGTTGTAGATGTCCGCTTTGAACTGTAGCGATTTGGATTCGGTGAAGTGGAAGTTCTTGGCAACCGCCAAGCTCAGCACACCAAATCCCGGGCTGGCGAAACTGTTGCGCCCGAGGTTGGCACGCGCTCCAGGTCCAGTAATGACGTATTTGGCGCTGGTGTCCACCGGCGTGTAACCGATGGCCGGGAAGAACGTTTTGCCCTTCGGGTCAGCCGGATCGAAACAGCCGCCGCCCGAGGCTACGCCTGTCGGCGTTCCGAAAGCTCCGGGTCCGCCATTCGAAAAGCCTGTCGAACCATCTGGGAATTCGCAGACCGCGTAGACGTCGCTGCCGCCTCGTCCACTAGCAAACGGGTTAACCGAAGCGCGATCGCCGGCAGAATCGCCGTTACCGTTGGAATCAACGCCGCCGCTTTGCAGCGTTACCGGTTGTCCGCTCTGCGCCAGGTAGGTGCTTCCGATCTGGAAACCGTTCACCAGGGCTTTCACGAAGGCGTTGTCAGACTTGACGTTGGGTACCTGATAGAAGATGGACATCGCGAACTTGTGGCGCACATCCAGGTCGGAGCTGGCGCGGTCTTCACCCAGCCGGGTGGTGTCCTGAGCTCGGCGCGGGTTCAGGAGGCTGGTGAAGAACTCGTTGGTGGCGTTGTCAATGGTGTGCGCATAGGTGTAATTGGCATTCAACGTCAAGCCAAAATGTGAACGCTGCGTGAAGTTGATTGATCCCGCGTGATAAATGCTGTTGCCAATCGGCGGGTCCGCGGTGACGTTTCCCTGGAAACCAAGCGACTCATAGGTGTTGGGGTCGAAGCCGTTGAAGGCCGCATCCGTTGGAGTGCTGGCCGTCCAAGTGGTCGGCACATCCGAGGCCTTGAAGAAGGTCGGCAGCGGCGCGATACCCGAGTCGAACGCGCTGATGAAATTGCGGCGGAACTGCACCGGCAATTCCAATCCGCGAGTGCCGAGGTAACGGACTTCCACGCTGGCGTTGTGATAGATCTCCCGTTGAACTCCCAGGGACCAGGTCATAATTTTCGGCAGGACAGTGTCGTCCACGTACGAAGTTGTCAGGCCGCGGGCGTCCGCCTGGTTGGCAGGAGGTATATAAGCCGGAGGCAGGCCGCCGCTAGCCAGGAAGCCCGAGCCGCCGGTAGTGGTGCACCACGCCGGTTGCGGCGTCAGCGTGCAGGCGGAATTGGTATTCAATTCGCTTTGCAGCTGCGGGGGCAGAGTGATGGAGGCGAAGTTCTGGAATTTCACGTCATAAGCGATACCGAAACCACCGCGTATCGCAGTCTTGCCGCTGCCGGTCGGGTCATAGGCAAATCCTACGCGTGGCGCGAAATTGTTCTTGTCGGTCTTCGGATCGCCAAAGGTGATAACTCCCGGAGCGTTAGAGATGGAGTTGAGCGCCTGATTACTGGCACCCAGCGGATTGGTCCAATACTCATAGCGTGCGCCGAGATTCAATGTCAGCCTGGGAGTAATTTTGAAATCGTCCTGCACGAATCCGTAGAACGCGCTTTGCGTTCCGAGGAAACTTCCGGTGCCTGCTCCACGCAGTGTTCTGCCGGGGTTGTCAGGCAAGAGGTCATTAATGAAAAAGTCGGCGGTCTTGTATTGATTGTCGCCCTGGCTGCGAGAGAGAAAAAACTGTGGATAGATGAAGTGATTGTATTGCCCGCCAAACTTGAAACTGTGCTTACCGTGCGTCCACGCGAAAGTATCGGAAAGCTGATAGCTGTTTTGCTTTTGCGTCGAGTTATCGCCCGGTCCCACGGTCACGCCGCTCAGCAGGTCATTGATAGTGATGTCTGTTGGGCAGGCAGAGCAGGGATTGATAAAGCCCTGAAAGAAATAGGAATACTGCACGCGCAAATCGTTAGTGAAATGGCTGTTGATGCTCCAAACGTCAGAGAGAGCAATTTTACGATTGTGCAGCGGCTCGTTCTGATTGAATTCCGCTTGCGTGGAGTTCACCGGGAAAATGAAGTTAGCCTGATTCAACAGGAAGCGCGCGCCAAACTGGTGCTTGCCCCGGGTGTAGTCAGCGCTGACAGAGGAATCGTGTTCCCTCTGATAATTAGGGCTAAAAATCGTGATGTTGCCCGTGGGGATGGGCGTGCCGTTGACGACGGCCCAATCTGCAGGCGCAACGTCCGCGCTGTTGGCAACCGGAAAGTTATTCAACAAACTCAAAATTGTGCTGTTAGCAGCATTGGCTTGAAGAATTGCCAGCCCAGCAGCAGTGGGGCCGGTGAACGCCGTGGCGTTTCCCTGGCCATGAAGATCGGTGAATTCATACGCGCCGAAGATGAACAATTTATTCTTGATGATCGGTCCGCCAATGGTGCCGCCCAAACGGTTATTGTCGAACGGCGGTTGCCCCGGGATCGCGCCGGCGGCGATTCCAAACTTGGTCAGGTTGTCGAGAGAATTGTAATTGCGATTCTGGTTGTACCATTCACCGGAACCATGCCAGTTGTTCGTGCCAGTCTTGGTGATCAGCGAGAACTGGCCGCCGGCGGAGTGCCCATATTCGGCGCTGAATTGATTGGTAATCAATGTGAATTCTGCGACTGAGTCCGGAATGACCGTGGAGTTTGGCCCGGTTACGCCCAGGTTGTTGTCGTCCACGCCGTCGATGGTGAAGTTGTTATCGCGAGGCCGCGTTCCGCCAACTGAACCACCCACGCCAGTTGTACCACCCGGAGTGGCTATTACGTTTGGCGCCAGCAAAGCCAGATTGAGCGGGCTTCCATTCAGGACGCCCGGAGCTTGCGGCAGGCCAATTACGTCCTTGGTATCAAATGTATTGTTCAGCGTGGATGTGGTGGTTTGAATTTCGACGGAGCCGGCAACCACTTCCACCGTCTCGGCCACCGAACCTATTTCCAAAGTAACGTCGGCAGTGTTTTCCTGGTTGGCCAGCACTGATACGTTTTTCTTGGTGGTGGACTTGAAGCCCTGCGCCTGAACCGCGACAGAATAGAGTCCCGGAATGATGCTCGGAATACTATAAGTGCCGGCGGAAGTTGTCGTGACGCTGACGACTACGCCCGTCTGTTGATTCGTTACCGTCACCTCGGCGAGCGGAACCGCCGCTTGCGACGAGTCCAGTATCTGCCCGCGCAATGAACCAGTGGTGCTCTGCGCGTATCCTGGACTTTGCAGGCCGAACATCACCATGGCCAGCGCAAGCATGGACATCCATAGCGCCTTCAGCTTGCAATACGAAAATTTCGAGAAATTGTAGCTATCCATCCCCATCGCCTCCGAGAAATTAGGTAAAGATTTGAGTGGAGCGGCGACTGAGATCGCGGTCCAGCAAATCCATTCCGTTTTCAGGTTTGGTTGAAACTGCCCTGCGGGAGGAATGTGCAGATGAGCGTCCAATTTGGCCGGCCCGCGCATCAATTCTCGCTAAGGCGGCGATGGACAGCTAAACCCCGAGTGGTGTTCGCTTTGCGGTGGAACCAGAAGGATAATTTATGTTTTTCGGTTATAAACAGGAGTGATTTAAGGACATAACCGGGGGCGACTTATACAGGTTCTGCGAGAGCCTTCGGGTTTACATACCTTAAAAACCCGAAATCATCGGATTTCTACTGCGTGTGACATTCCTCTGCTCCAGGGAAATATTGCTTTCCAATCAGTGCAAGATTGCGATTTGTGAATTAAATACTGATCGGCGCCCGCCGTTCGTTACAAAAATCAACTACGCGTTGTTCGGCCCAGAATCTCTCGGCACCCGGCTTGTTCGAGACAAACGCGCAGTGCCCGCCATGCTTGGTAACCACGAACGTGATCGCCGGGTTCTCATCCGCGCCCGCGGCCAGGATTGAGGTGTACGGAACAAATGGATCATCCTGCGCGGTGATAAGCAAAGTGGGGACTTGCAGACTCTTCAGAACGCGACTGGCCGACGCGGCTTCGTAGTACTGCTGAGCGTCCTGGTAACCGAAATTCGGTGCGGTAATCAAATCGTCGAATCGTCGAACTGAATGAATGGGCCCGAAATCACTTTGTATATAGCGTTGCGGCAAAGACATGGCTTTGCGGCGGTAGCGCAGCATTAGTCCAGTAACAAAGTGACGCTGGTAAAAGTAATTGTCCCAGCGTTCGAGCGCGTCAGCGCACGCGGCCAGATCGAGCGCGGGGCATACCGCACAGATGCCGCGAAGCTCTGGCGGAGCGTGCTTCCCATATTCGCCACCCATCTTCAGAACCAGATTGCCGCCCATCGAATAGCCGGCAAAGAAAATCTCCTGATAACCGTCGCGAACCAGCTCTTCACAGACGGCGCGATAATCCTCGCTCATGCCGGAGTTATACAGAGTGGGCGTCAACGCTTCGCTGCCACCGCAATTCCTTTGATTAATGCGGATGGCGTTGTAGCCGCATTTGAATGCCGCCTCCGCTATACCGCGCGCGTAGTTCGAATCGCTAGACCCTTCCAGACCGTGAACGATGATTATGACCGGCGCCTTCAGGCGATTACGCACTTGCCAGTGGCAATGCGCGAGCAGTTGCGAATCCTGATCCACCTGAAACAAGCGATCTTGGGCGGGCGGCAACTCAAACTTCCGGCGCCAAAAAACCGGCGCAATGGTCATGGTGTGCCCGCTGCGGAGCAATGGATGCGGACGGAACGGTGGAACTAGATCAGCGGGCACTCGAGCACTGTATTCGACGGCGGCAATTCAAAACAAGCTCGTTCTGGCCCCGAGCTGGTCATAACGATCGCGCTGGCGCGGAATCGTGCTCAGTGACACGCAGCATCCAGATACTCCGCTAATTGATAGCTAAATTTATATTACTTAAATATGTTGCCAAGCTTCATGGATTGGACTAAAGTCCCCGGCAACTGACGTTCCAACAAGTGCGTAGGGGGTGGTCCACGCATCTGGCTCCGCACACCGCACAGAGTTGGGTCAAATCTAAGAAGAGTGACTTTTCGGCCTAAAGCGTCGCTAAATTCTGGGCATTCCTTGCGGGGCATTCGTGGCCGACGAGTGGAGAACCAATGAGAAAATTCAAAGTGGTCTTGCTTTTGGCGGTGATCGCATTTTTTGGCGACGCACGAGTCGCCAGCGGACAGGCGACAGCAAGCTCCGCAATACAAGGCACGGTGCTGGACAAGTCTCAGAGCGCGGTGGCAGACGCGAACGTCACCCTCAAGAGTAAACAAACGGGACTGAACCGAACGGCGACCACCAGTGAGTCGGGCGCCTACCGGTTCGAACTGCTACCGGTCGATGTGTACATCCTGAGCATCAGTAAAACGGGGTTCACGACCGTAGAAGAAACGGTGGAAACCGCCGTAGGTCAGACAGCCACTGCGAACGCGGAACTGAGCCCAGGATCGATGAGTGAAACCATTGAGGTAACTTCCGAGGCGCCCATCATCGACCAGGCCAAGACCGACGTAAGCCTGAATATCACTCCCACTGAGGTGCAGGAATTGCCGCTGTTGGGACGCGACGTGGCCAACCTGGCGTACCTGGCACCAGGAGTCAAAGCTGCCGATTCCTACGACCCCACAAAGAATCGTTACGCGGTGCTTTCCGTGAACGGTCAGAGCGGGCGCAACGTGAACGTAACCATCAACGGCGTAGACAACAAGGACAACACCGTCGGCGGCCCAGTAATGCAGATGCCTCTTGAAGCGGTGCAGGAGTTTGTTATCAGCACGCAGCGTTTTTCGGCCGCCAATGGCAGGTCCGAGGGTGCGGCCATCAACCTGATAACCAAGAGCGGCACGAACAACATCCATGGCTCGGCCTTTGGATTTTTTCGCGATGAAAAATTCAATGCCATAGACAAATTTGCCGCCGAGTCCGGCAACAAGCCCCCGTACACCCGCCAATTCTTTGGCGGTTCCATCGGCGCGCCCATCATTAAAGACAAACTTTTCGGGTTTTTTGCCTTCGAGCGCCAACGGGAACACACCAGTTTTGCGGAGTCGTCCGACGCGCTTGCGCAGCTGACGCTGGTGACCGATCTGGGCGCGCAACCTTCCCCGATTATCCCTACGCCATTTTTTGAAAATCGCTTGAATGGCCGGCTCGACTACCGGTTCAACGACAAAGAGAGCGCCTATCTCAGCTACAGCTCGCAATCCAACAATAGTTTGAATGATCAATCTAATGGAACGGGCGACCTGACAGAAGGAAATTTCACCAAGAATCATTTGCAGGTGGCGAATTTCACCGTGAATTCCGTATTGAGCAATACGGTGGTCAACAGCTTTACCGCTGGATATCAATTCTGGAACAACATCATTGACAGCGATCTCAAGGTTCCTCTGGTCACTTTTCCTGGCGGCTCATCGTTTGGCACCAACGGAAACGTCCCACAAGAATCTTATCAGCGGAAATGGCAGTTCCGTGATGACATCACGAAAGTCCTGGGGCGGCACACTTTCAAAGCGGGGATCGATTTTATTTATAATCCGAAACTGGGCGGCTTTTTTGAGTCCAACTCAACTCTGGAAGTGGATTTTGTCGCCGATCCCAGCGATATCCTCGCCAATGCCGGCGGGGCATTCCCAGACGGCTTCGCGTCGCCAGGAGCTGTACAGTCGATGTCGGCCAGCTCCGGCAATCCTTACTTCGACATGCCCGGCGGAACAAAACAGCTGGGAATTTATTTGCAGGATACCTGGAAGGTGACCAAGAGGCTGACGCTGGATCTGGGTGTACGCTGGGATAAAGATTTCAACCTGGTGGGAGCAAGCGCCATCCGCAACAGTCGCACTTACCAGGAACTGCTCGCCATCGGAAGTCCTTATGCCTCGTCGCTGGCCCATGACGACAGCAAAGACTTTAGTCCCCGTGTGGGTTTCGCGTATGACCTGACCGGCGCCGGCAGGCACATCATTCGCGGCGGATACGGTCTGTACTACGGAAACGTATTTCAAAACATTCCGTTGTTTATGATTCAACAGGCCAATCCAACCATCTATCAGGGAGTCTTCAGCATCAGCACCCCGGACGCTGAAGTGCCCGGAACAGGAATTCCGCTGGGCGACTGGCGTTATGGCGTTGATCCATTTCCGGTAATTCCGCCTCCCTTGGCTGATCTGGTTGACGGTGCCACCGGCCGCCTGATGGATCCCAAATACCGCAATCCAGTTTCGCAACAGTGGAATGCCGGTTACCAGTGGGCGGTGACGCCTAATTCCGTTATCGAGATTGACTACGTTCACGAGCTGGGGCTGCATGAAAACAAGACTGTAAACATAAATCCGCTGATCAATGGCGTTCGCCCGCTATCAGACGCCTTTGTAGCGGCCGGCGTTCCTGACCTGGGCAGGGTCATGAATGAAGAATCCATCAATCGCACCCGCTACGATGGATTGAATTTCAGCTACCGGCAGCATCTGACGAAGCATTTCAGCCTGAACGCCAACTACTCATTGTCTCGAGCCTACGGATGGGCGGTGCAATCCGGCGGAGCGGATGCCAGTTCGTCATTCCGCAATTATCCGCACGATCCGCTGAACCTGTGGGATCCCCGTGACTTCGGCCCGACACCCAATGATGAAAGGCACCACGTTACGCTCAGTGGAGTGGTCAAATTTCCCTGGGGCATCCAGTTGTCGCCCATCCTGCAGTACGGAAGCGCGCGGCCTTACGACCTGCGATCGGGCGTGGACATTCTGGCGCGCGGCAGCGGATACTCGCGGCCGATCATCGTGTTCAACGACGACCCGAAAAATTTGACCGCAATCGAAGATTCGGGCACTGCGTTGGCGTGTCTGGCGGCCGGAACTTGCCACCAGCTTGGCTACGACACGAAACGCGGCGATCCCTTCTTCCAACTGGACATGCGTTTCGCCAAGAATATCCGCATGGGTGAGCATCGCAACCTGCAGTTGATCTTCCAGGCCTTTAACCTGACTAACAAGACCAACTACGGGAGCAACTTTCACAACACCAACACCTCAGGAGATTTCCTGAAGCCGGAGGGGTATATCAATCCGGGCAGCAGCAACACTCCGCGCGCCTTCGTAGGAGAGTTCGGCGCGCGCTTCACCTTCTAACTGCCACCGATCGCGGCGGTTTCCGGCTGAGATGCTCGGGTGTTTCAGCCGGAAGACGGCGCCAGCTTGACCCTGTTTAATGCGGCCTCTACAATAGACGTTCACAGTGAAGGCATCTTTAGTCCCATAGAATCCGGCAGCCCAGCGCAAGTTTGCTGGGCTGCGTCTTTTTTGGTTTGTAATTTCCAACAACGTTTCATACATAATTTTTTTGCGAGGGTTGTGCATGCAGGATGGTCCGATTCCCGAGGGTCTTACTTTTGACGATGTGCTGCTGCTGCCTGGTAAATCCTCGGTGTTGCCGACGGAAGTGGACACCACAACGAACTTCACGCGAAAGCTGCCGCTGAATATTCCGCTGGCTTCCGCGGCCATGGACACCGTTACCGAATCCCGGCTGGCCATCGCCATCGCCCGCCAGGGCGGCGTCGGCGTCGTTCACCGCAACATGACCATCGAACGCGAAAGCGAAGAAGTGGATCGAGTCAAGCGTTCGGAGAGCGGGATGATCGTGGATCCGGTTACGATTTCTCCGGACATTACCTTGCGCCAGGCGCTGGAGATCATGACCAAGTACCGCATCTCCGGATTGCCGGTGACCCGCGGAGCGAAGCTGGCTGGAATTCTTACCAATCGCGATCTGCGCTTTGAGAAAGATCACACCCAACTGGTCAGCGCGGTGATGACCAAGGAAAATCTGGTCACCGTGCCAGTAGGTACGACGCTCGACGAAGCGGAACGCATCCTGCAAAAACACCGCATCGAAAAACTTCTGGTCGTGGATAAGGACTACAACCTCAAAGGCCTGATCACTGTAAAAGACATTCAGAAAAAACTGGCTTACCCGCGAGCCGCCAAGGATGAACAAGGGCGATTGCGCGTTGGTGCGGCGGTGGGGGCCACCGGAGATTTTCTGGAACGTGCCGTGGAAATGTCTCGAGCAAAAGCGGATGTGCTGGCCATCGACACCGCGCACGGGCATTCTGCCCGGGTGATCGAGGCCATCAAGGCAATTCGCAACCGCCTGCCCGAAATGCAGCTCATCGCCGGAAACGTTGCTACCTTTGATGGGGCTAGAGACTTGATCGCGCTGGGAATTGACGGATTGAAAGTTGGCATTGGTCCTGGCTCGATTTGCACCACGCGGGTGGTGACCGGCGCAGGCGTTCCGCAAATCACCGCCATCATGGAAGCCGCGCGCGCGGCGCAAGGTACGGGCGTGCCGGTCATCGCTGACGGCGGCATCAAGTTTTCGGGCGACATCAGCAAAGCGATAGCGGCAGGCGCTTCGTGCGTGATGATTGGCGGACTATTCGCCGGCACGGAAGAAGCTCCCGGAGAGACAATTCTCTATCAGGGACGCACCTTCAAATCCTATCGCGGGATGGGCTCGACGGCGGCGATGGAAGACGGCTCGGCCGATCGTTATGGGCAGGAAAGCGTTGAGCGCGGCAAATCCGTTCCGGAAGGCGTGGAAGGCCGCGTACCTTATAAGGGCTCGCTCGCGGCTCTTACGGATCAACTGGTCGGCGGATTGAAAAGCGGCATGGGCTACGCGGGAGCCGGAACGTTGGCCGAATTAACCGCCCGGAGCAAATTTATCCGCATCACCAGTGCCGGACTGCGGGAGAGCCACGTTCACGACGTAATCATTACGCGCGAAGCTCCGAACTACCGCATGGAATAGACGTTGAACTTGATTGGCCTCCTCTAATGAACAATCGCGGCGATTTTTGTGGCTGATTCCCAACACTGGCGTAATCCTCGCCCAGCTCCGCATTTATCTGAAATGGAAGGCCGGGTTCACGCGCCCACGGCGCTCCGCCGGCTGATCGCCTGGTTACCCGCGCTGTGTTGGGCGGCGATTATCTTCTCTTTGTCCACAGACTCTTTTTCCGCTGCCAACACAGGTAGGGTCCTGCGTCCCATACTTTTTTGGCTGATACCTCACCTTTCGGAACACAATTTCGCGGTCATCCACCATTTTGTGCGCAAGACCGCGCACTTCACCGAATACTTTGTATTTTGCTTGCTGCTCTACCGCGGGATTCGCGCCGGGCGCCGGGGGTGGCGCTGGTCCTGGGCGTTCAGCGCGTTGTTTGTAGCCGCTGGATATTCAGCGCTGGATGAAATACATCAGGCCTTCGTAGCCAGTCGCACTGCTTCTCCGTACGATTCCCTGCTGGATTCGATTGGCGCACTTTTTGCCATGGTTGCTTTGTGGGTATGGTTCCGACGGAAAGCCCGCCCAGCTCCGCAGCGCGCCTGAAAACAAAAAGCCCGCTTCGATGGATTCGAAGCGGGCTTTGAATTTTACAATTCAAATATCTGTTAGCTCTTTTTCGTCCACGGCTTCTTCTTTTTTGGGCCGGTCTTTCTTTTCTTTGGCTTTGAATTCGTAGCCGACCAATTCAAGAATAGCCACTTTAGCGTTATCGCCAACGCGGTTTCCGGCGTGGATGATGCGCGTGTAGCCGCCGGCGCGATCGGAGAATTTGGGCGCGATTTCACTGAACAGCTTTTGCGTTACCGCTGGAAGCATCAGGTATGAAGCCGCCTGCCGCCGCGATTGCAAAGTGTCGCGCTTGCCGAGGGTGATGATTTTCTCGGCCACGGGACGCGCCGCTTTCGCGCGCGTCAAGGTAGTGGTGATGCGCCCATGTTCGAAAAGATTGGTCACCAGCGCGCGTAAAGTGGCGCGCCGGTGCGACGGGTTGCGTCCGAGCTTCGATCCTGACTTGAGATGTCGCATGATTTACCGGGTCCCGCGCCGCAACTACAGGCCGAGATTTTCCTCCGAAGGAGCCAGAGTGGTCTGGCTTGGCAGCGGCGGCCAGATAATGCGGCCGTGCTCGTCGAACTTCATGCCCAGCGCGAGGCCCATCTTCACCAGTATATCTTTGATCTCGTTGAGCGATTTGCGGCCGAAGTTTTTGGTCTTCAGCATTTCGTTCTCGCTCTTCTGCACGAGCTCGCGAATGGTCTGGATGTTGGCATTCTTCAAGCAATTGTAGGAGCGCACCGAAAGCTCCAGCTCTTCGACGGAACGGTCCAGATGCTCGAGGCGCGGATCGTGCGAGGTGTCCGGCAGCGGCTCGATGCTGTCCACCGGCTCTTCAAAGTTGATGAAGATGCTCATGTGGTCTTTCACCAGCTTGGCGGCCAGCCCGATGGAGTCCTGCGGCGTAATCGCGCCATTGGTCCACACTTCGATCATCAGCTTTTCGTAGTCGGTCATCTGTCCGAGGCGAGCGGCTTCGACGGAGTAGTTCACCTTGCGCACCGGCGAATGCACGCTGTCCACCGGGATGTAGCCGATGGGCAGGTCTTCGTCGTAGTTGCGGTCGGCGGCCACGTAACCGCGGCCGTTCTTCACGCGCATTTCGATCTGCAGGCGTGCCGCCTTCGCTGACGGTGGCGATGTACACGTTCTTGTCGAGGACGGCGAAATCCGCGTCTTCTTCGATCTGCGCCGACGTTACCGGACCGGGCTGCTCGAAGTTCAGATAAATCGTTTTGGGCAGGTCGGTGTTGAGCTTGATGGGGACCTGTTTCAGGTTAAGGATAATGTCCGTGGCATCTTCGACCACGCCGGCAATCGAAGAAAATTCGTGCAACACGCCCTCAATCTTGACAGCGGTGATGGCGGCGCCTTCGATGGAGCTCAGCAGCGCGCGACGCAGTGCGTTTCCTACCGTGGTGCCCCAGCCGCGCTCAAACGGCTGCGCGGAGAACCGCCCGTACTTTTCGGTGAGCGATTCGAGTTCAGAGGCCAGACGCTTTGGTTTTTGAAAGCCCTTCCACATCGTGTTCCTTCCTTCCGGGGCTGGCGAAGGCCCCAATACTGCCTGTTGCTATTGGATGACCGCAGGTATCAAAACGTCACCGAAGCCGCCAACCGAGCCAAATCTGGCCTGGCCGGCGTTTCGCTCCGTAATTACTTCGAATAGAGCTCGACGATCAGCTGTTCCGTGAACGGCGGCGTCTGCACGTCTTCGCGCTTGGGCAAGGCCACCACTTTGGCCTTGAAGCCTTCGCGGTCCTGCTCGAGCCAGGGCACCGCGCTCTGGGACTGCGCCACGTTGCGCGCTTCCAGAATCATGGCGTTCTCGTGCATGCGTTCCTTGATGGCGATTTCTTCGCCCACGTTCACCAGGTAAGAGGGAATGTTGACCTTCTTGCCGGAGACGCGGACGTGGCCATGCAGCACCAGTTGACGAGCCTGGGCACGCGAGGACGCCAGCCCGGCGCGCCACAGCACGCTGTCCAGACGACGCTCCAGCATGATGATCAGGTTCTCGCCCGACGGCCCCTTCATGCGCACAGCGCGCTCGAAGTACAAGCGGAACTGGCGTTCCAGAAGACCGTAGGTGCGCTTCATTTTCTGCTTTTCGCGCAACTGCAAGCCGTAACCCGCGACTTTCGGGCGCCGTGACTGGCCGTGCTGTCCCGGAACGAAGTTGCGCTTTTCGATGGCGCACTTCTCCGTGAAACAACGCAGGCCTTTCAGAAATAACTTCTGCCCTTCCCGGCGGCACAGGCGGCAGACTGCTTCTCTATGTCTTGCCAACTTCTATCTCCCTTCGCAAAAACATCTTTGCAGGCCAGGCATTCTTGGCTGGCCAGAATTGATTGAACTCAAATCTCAAACGCGGCGGCGCTTGGGCGGACGGCAACCATTGTGCGGAATCGGGGTGATATCCCGAATCAACACGATGTGCAGCCCCGCGGCAGCCAGGGCGCGCACGGCAGATTCGCGGCCGGAGCCGGGACCCTGCACACGCACCTCAACACTCTTCATTCCGTACTGGTCACGCGCCACGCCCGCGGCAGCCAGCGAAGCCTGCTGCGCAGCGTACGGCGTACCCTTGCGCGAACCCTTGAAGCCGATGGCGCCTGCCGAGGACCAGCACACCACGCGGCCATCCTGATCGGCGATGGTGATCTGCGTGTTGTTGAACGACGCCGCCACGTGCACGACTCCGTGCGGAATAATGCGGCGCTCGCGCTTTTTCTTGAATTCCTTCTTGCGCTTGGTAGCCGCCGCCGGTTTTCCACCAGGTGTAACGTCCGGCGTTGCGTTTTTCGCCTGCTTTTCTGCCACGTGTTACTCCGTTTCTGCTGAGCTTGAATTTCTCGAACCGAATGCTCGGGCTTTATCCCTTTTTGCCGGTGACTTTCTTCTTGGCCGCCACCGCGCCGCGCCGCGGACCCTTACGGGTGCGCGCGTTGGTATGCGTGCGCTGGCCGCGGACCGGCAAATTGCGCCGGTGACGCACGCCGCGATAAGCCTGAATTTCGATCAGCCGGCGGATATTCATCTGGATCTCTTTGCGGAGATCGCCTTCTACCCGGCCTTCTTTTTCGATTTCCTGACGCAGGCGGTTGGTTTCGTCTTCAGTAAGATCGCGAATCTTTTTGTCGTGATCCACGCCCGCAGCAGCCGCCAGTTTCTTGGCGCGTTCATGCCCAATGCCATAGATGGCCGTCAGGCCCACCCACAGGCGTTTTTGCGGCGCAAGATCGATTCCAGCAATACGTGCCATATATTCTCCCTATTATCCCTGGCGCTGCTTGTGTTTCGGATTCTGGCAAATCACGCGCACTACTCCGCGCCGGTGAATCACCTTGCACTTGTCACAAATTTTCTTAACCGATGCCCGTACTTTCATTTTCCCTGTCCTTCTGTGTGCGCTTACTTGTAGCGGTACACGATGCGGCCGCGCGTCAAATCGTAAGGCGAAAGCTCCACGGCTACTTTGTCTCCCGCGAGAATTCTGATGAAGTTCTTGCGCATCTTTCCGGAAACGTGCGCCAGCACCTGGTGCTTGTTCTCCAACTCCACCCGAAACATCGCGTTCGGTAACGGCTCTTTCACCGTAGCCATTACTTCAATGGCGTCTTCCTTGGTATTGCCGGAGTCGCCTTTCTTTTTGTCGTCCTGAACCGGTTTTGCCATAGTCTCCTGTATCTTTTGCCGCTAAATCTGGTGCTACCTGTTAGATGCCTGGGCGTTACATCTTGCCAACCTGCGGTTTACCAAGACGGTCCAGTCATTTCCTTCGGCCGCGTCAGAATCCACGGACCGTTAGCGGTCACCGCCACGGTGTGCTCAAAGTGAGCTGAGGGGCTGCCATCCGCCGTTTCTGCTACCCACTCGCCGCGCATGCGAACTTCCGGGCCGCCGGCATTCACCATCGGCTCGACCGCGATGACCATGCCTTCCTGCAACCGCGCGCCGGAACCCGCGCTGCCATAATTCGGAAGGTTCGGTTCATCGTGCATCTTGGTGCCGATGCCGTGGCCCACAAATTCGCGAACCACCGAGTATCCGTTCTGCTCCACCCAACTCTGCACCGCGTGCCCCACATCACCGAGCCGGTTCCCGGCGCGCATTTTTTCAATGGCGCGATCCAGCGATTCCCGCGTAACGTCCAGCAATTTCTGCAGCGCCGGGCTAATTTCGCCCACCGGCACCGTCACCGCGGAATCCGCGTAATAGCCATCCACCTCCATCCCGAAATCGATGGAGACGATGTCGCCTTCCTGCAATTTCCGCTTCGGCGACGGGATCCCGTGAACGATTTCCCCATTCACCGAAGTACACAAAGAGCACGGATACCCGCGATAACCCTTAAAGGCCGGCTTGCCAGGCTTGCCGGCAAGTTTCTGTTCAGCCAGCTTTTCCAGGTCCATGGTCGTCACGCCCGGCTTCACCGCACCTCGCAACGCTTCAAGCACTTCGTGGACGATAAGCCCAGCGCGATGCATCTTTTCCAGTTCTTCCGCGCTGCGTAAGTGAATAGCCATCTCGTTTGCGAATTCTGCCGTTTCCACTACTGAGCCTTGCGCACGATTTCCATCACACGCTTCGAAACTTGTTCCACGCTCTGGGCCGCATCCACATCTTCGAGGCGTCCCAGCCGCCGGTAGTACGCTGCCAGTGGCGCGGTCATCTCTGCGTAAGCCGTGAGCCGCGGGCCAACAATTTCTTCGCGGTCGTCGGGACGCTGAATCAACGCGCCACCATCCGCATCGCAAAGGCCTTCCACTTTCGGCGGGCGATCGTAAATATTGTAAATCTCGCCGCCAGTCTTGCACATCCGCCGCCCGGTAATCCTGCGCATCAGCAGCGCGGGATCAATCACGAAGTGCACCACCACCGGCTGCTTGAAACCGTGCTGCCGGAGCAATTCACCAAGCCACTGCGCTTGCGCCACCGTCCGCGGAAATCCGTCGAAAACAAACCCGAAAGAACAATCCGGCCGCTCGATGCGCGCTGCCACCATTTTCAGAATGATGGAGTCGGGCACCAACTCCCCGCGGGCCATCAAGGGCTTGGCCTGCTCTCCCAGCGCATTGCCCAGCGCGATATTTTCGCGCAGCATGTCGCCGGTCGAAAGATGCGGCACCCCGTACTGCCTGGCCAGTTCCTGCGCCTGCGTGCCTTTGCCCGCACCCGGCGGTCCCAGAAAGATGACCGCGCGATGCAGGCGACCGAGGGGCCGGGAATCCGGCATCGAGCCGCTCGTCTGCATTACCGCCGGCCACGCAACCGGCCCTTTCGAGCAAAGCCTTCGTAGTTGCGCATGACCAGCTGAGCTTCCAGTTGCTGCACGGTATCCATGGCCACGCCGACGACGATCAAAAGTGATGTGCCGCCAAAATAAAACTGCACTCCCAGGCCCTTCAGGAACCATACCGGAAAGTGGCGGTCGAACCAGCCACCGATGCCCCATCCGAGATGGTCAAGATGGATGCCGGCAATCATCCACTCCGGCAGCAAACAAACCAGCGCGAGATAAATCGCGCCGATGAACGTGAGGCGCTTCAAAATGCGGCTGACGTGCTCGGAAGTGGTGCGGCCCGGCCGAATCCCGGGAATGAATCCGCCGTTCTTGCGCATGTTGTCGGCAAGCTCGGTGGGATTAAACACGATGCCCACATAGAAAAACGCGAACACCAGGATCAGCGTGATGTAGATCAAGGTGTACAACGGCTCGCCCCACTTCAGGCGGTCCGCAATGGTCCGCAAAAAGATGTACCGCGCGCCGAAAATCAAAGCGATGGTCGCGGGAAATGCCAGCAACGAGCTGGCAAAAATCGGCGGAATCACGCCACCGGAATTCACGCGCAACGGCAGATAGGTGGACTGTCCACCCATTACCTTACGGCCGACCACGCGCTTGGCGTATTGCACCGGAATGCGGCGCTGGCCGCCTTCCACGAAAACGATGAAGGCCACCACCGCGATCATCAATGCGATCAGCAGGATCAAAACCAGCGGGGTAACCGCGCCCCACTGGCCGGACTTCGCCAGCTCGTACAGGTTAATGATGGCGCGCGGCAAACCAACCACGATGCCGACGAAGATAATCAATGACATGCCATTGCCGATGCCGCGCTCGGTGATCTGTTCTCCCAGCCACATGATAAATGCCGAGCCGGTGGTCAGCGCTAAGACCGTCATGATCGTAAAGCCAAAGCCCGGATGATAAACCAGCGACTGCCCACCGCTTGCCTGCGTCTGCAGCGTCCCGGCAATCGACAGGCCCTGCACGATGCTCAACACGATCGTCAGGTAGCGCGTGTACTGCGTAATCTTTCGACGCCCCAGCTCGCCTTCTTTAGATAGGCGCTCCAGGTACGGAAACACCACGGTCATCAACTGTAAGATGATCGAAGAAGTGATGTACGGCATGATGCCCAGCGCAAAAATCGTCATGCGCCGGAAGTTTCCGCCGCTGAACAGATCGAAAATCCCCAGAACAGACCCGGCCGCCTGGTTGAAAAGCTGGTCGAGCACCGCGGTGTTAATACCCGGGATCGGGATGTGCGCACCAATGCGGTACACCGCCAGCAACGCCAGCGTGAACATGACACGGTTCCGCAGATCCTGAATGCGGAACATGTTTTTCACGGCTTCGATAAATCGGTTCATGCTGTCCTGTACTGCTCCGTTTTATTCAGCAACAAAATTCTTGAGCTACGCCGTGGCCAAAACTTCAAACGTTGCGCCCGCTGCGGCAATCTTTTCTTTCGCTGACGCGCTGAAAGCATGCGCGTGAATGGCGATCTTGGCGGTCAGTTCCCCGTCGCCCAGAACCTTGATGCGGTCTTTGGCACGGCGAATAAAGCCGTGCGCGCGTAGCAATTCGGGCGTTACCGTCTCGCCCGCCGGAAAGACGTTCAACTCTTCCAGGTTGACGACGGAATAGGAAACCGAAAACGGGTTGTGAAATCCGCGCTTGGGCATGCGTCGATGCAACGGCATCTGGCCGCCTTCAAAACCGCGGCGCCGTGAATATCCACGCCGGGATTTCTGTCCCTTGTTTCCCGCGCCCGCAGTCTTTCCGAGCTTCGAACCCATACCGCGGCCGACGCGAACTTTCTTTTTGCGCGAGCCTGCGGGCGGCTGCAAATTCGACAAGGTATACGGCTTGCGGCCTGCGGGTGTCGCTGGCTTGTGCTGCCCGCGCGTACTTCCCGCCTTGCGTCCGCGAGGACCGCCGGCTGGCCGGTGTGCTCCTGTTTTTCTGCGAGGCATAAATTAGTCCACCACTTCCACGAGATGTCGTACCTTGTGAATCATGCCGCGCGTTTCCGGAGTATCCTGGCGCTCCACTACGTGATGCATGCGGCGCAGACCCAGACCCTTGATGGTGGCGCGCATATCGTCGGTGCAGGAAATCGCGCTTACCACCCACTTCACCTTGATGGTGCCGCCCTTTTTCGCGTCAGGATGTTCGCTGATCACGAATTGCTTCCCAAAATGATGACCGCCGGACTTCTTAACCGGCTTGCCGTGTCGAACTTTTTGGCCTGCTACTTTTTCGCTCATTAGACCGTCTCAACCGCCTCGCGTGGTGACCTGCCGCGAATCTCATCCAGAGTCTTGGAACGTGTTTCCGCCACATGCGCTGCATCTTTCAGACTGAGCAGTGCGGCAAACGTGGCCTTCACCACGTTATGAGGATTCGAAGTGCCCAGCGACTTAGTGAGCACGTTGTGAATCCCCGCCACCTGCATGACTTTGCGCACCGGGCCTCCGGCAATGACGCCGGTACCTTCGGACGCGGGCTTCAGCAAAACCTGCGCGGAGCCATAATTCCCGATCACCTGGTGCGGGATGGAAGTTCCCTTCAGATTCAGCTTGATCAGGTTTTTCTTGGCCTGCTCGATTGCCTTCTTGATGGCCATGGGCACTTCACGCGCTTTGCCCATGCCAAATCCGGCGTGTCCGTGGCTGTCGCCCACTACCACCAGCGCCGAGAAGCTCAAATTCTTGCCGCCCTTAACTACTTTGGTTACGCGGTTGATGGCAATGACGTCATCTTTCAACTCCGAAAGATTGACTTCCAGCAGCCGGCGAACCGCTAAACTGTCTCGCAATAGTTGCTTCGACATAGGCTTAAAACCGTAACCCCGCTTCCCGCGCCGCGTCAGCGAGCGCCTTCACCCGGCCGTGATACTTGTAGCCGCCACGGTCGAACACTACTTTTTGCACGCCAGCGGCTTTGGCGCGTTCGGCTACCGCTTTGCCGATCACTTTGGCCGCGGCGATGTTGCCGCCGGTCTTCAAATTCTTTTTCGTTTCGCCGTCCACCGAACTGGCGGACACCAGCGTCTTGCCGGTGTGGTCGTCAATAACCTGCGCGTAAATGTGGTCGAGCGAGCGATACACGCACAGGCGCGGACGCTCCGTCGTGCCGGAAACTTTGGTGCGCACGCGATCGTGAACGCGCTTGCGATGCAAGTCTCGAGATAATTTGCGAACTCTAGCCGATGCCACTGTTTCTTCTCCTTGGCGCACTGCGCCCGGACAAATTCAAAATTTCTAAGCGCCGCCAGCCTTGGCTCCCGCTTTGCCGGCCTTTTTCTTCAAGCGCTCGCCGGTGATGCGGATGCCCTTCTGCTTGTACGGATCTGGCGGGCGCAGCGAACGCATGTCGGCGGCAACCTGGCCAACCTGCCCTTTGTCCGCGCCGCTGATCACGATGTGGGTCTGCTTTTCCACCGCGACCTGGATACCCTCAGGAATGTGAAACTCGATGGGATGCGATTTTCCCAATGCGAACGCCACCATCTTGCCTTTGAGCTCCGCGCGGTATCCTACGCCGACGATGTCCAAGTCTTTTTTGAAGCCCTGGGTCACGCCGTGAACGGCGTTGGCTACCAGAGCCCGCGCCAGGCCATGCAGCGCGCGATGGTCTTCCGTTTCGCGAAGCGCGGTGAGCACGCCATCCTTCTGCTCAAAAGAAATCCCGCGAGGGATCGCCAGCGAAAGCTTGCCCTTGGGCCCCTGCACATCCATGTGGCCGCCCTGCATGGCGATTTTTACGCCGGAGGGAAGCGGAATTGGTTTACGCCCGATACGTGACATCTGTTCTTGTCCTTGTACTCAAGTTGCCAAAACGTCTCAAAAAAAAATCGCGACTACCAGACCTCGCACAAAATTTCGCCACCGATTTTGGCTTTGCGCGCAGAGCGGCCGCTCATCAAGCCCTTGGGCGTGGTCATGATGCTGATGCCCAGCCCGCCAACTACCGGGCGAATGTCCGTGGCCCCGAGATAACGCCGCGCTCCCGGGCGCGAAATACGCTTCAGCCCGGTGATGACGCTGCGGCGGTCCGCCGTGTACTTCAGGAACACGCGCAGCATCTTGCGAGTCTTGTTCTCGTCCACCATTTTGTAGGTGGAAATGTACCCTTCATCCTTCAGAATGCGCGCGATCTCGGACTTGAGGCGCGACGCGGGCACGTCCACTCTCTGGTGCTTGGCGGCCGCCGCGTTGCGGATGCACGTCAGAAAATCGGCTATAGGATCCGTCTGCATATTTCTCCTGAAACCCTTTCTAACAAAGTTCTACCAGCTGGCTTTCGTGACGCCGGGAATTTCGCCCTTCAGCGCCATACCGCGGAAACAAATCCTGCACATCTGAAACTTGCGAATGTAGGCGCGGGCGCGGCCGCAGACGCGGCAACGATTGCGCACCCGCACCTTGAATTTGGGCTTCTTCAGACTCTTGGCGATTTTTGCGGTACGAGCCATTTTATTGCTTTTCTCCTGGAACGCGTAGCGGGAAGCCGAGCCCTTTCAGAAGCTCGCGTCCCTCTTCATCGTTCTTCGCGGTGGTAGTCAGAGTCACGTTCATGCCCTTGATCTTGTCCACCCGCGTGTAATCAATTTCCGGAAACACCAGTTGATCCTTCAGCCCCAGCGTGTAGTTGCCCCGGCCATCGAAAGCATTGAAGGGCAATCCACGGAAGTCACGCACGCGTGGCAGCACCACGTTGCACAAGCGGTCGAGAAATTCGTACATCTTGTCGCCGCGCAAAGTTACCGCGCACCCGATGGGCATGCCTTTGCGAATCTTGAAATTCGCGATGGACTTCTTGGCCTTGGTGATCATGGCCTTCTGCCCGGTGATCTGCCCCAGTTCCTGCGCCGCGGTATCCAGCAGTTTGGCGTTCTGGCTGGCTTCGCCCAAGCCAATGTTCACGGTGATTTTCTGCAGCTTCGGAACGGCCATGTTGTTATTCCAGCCGAAACGCTTCATCAGCGCCGGCACCGTTTCGTTGCGATATTTTTCCTGCAATCGACTCTTCATTGCCTTCTTTCGCCTCTTGTCAAATTCAAATCGCTTACTTATCCAGCGCGGTGTTGCAGCGCCGGCAGCTGCGTACTTTTGTGCCGTCCGGCAAAACGGTATGGCCGATGCGGGTATGCTTGCCGCAGCTCGCGCACACCACCATAACGTTGGAGACGTTGATGGAGGCTTCTTTCTCCACGATGCCGCCCTTGATATTCTTCTGCGGGTTCGGGCGCGTGTGCCGCTTCATGATGGCCACATGCTCCACCACCACGCGGTTCTTCTTGGCGTCGATCGAAAGTACCCGGCCGCTCTTGCCCGCGTCCTTGCCCGCAATCACCCGTACATTGTCGCCCTTGCGGATGGCGATGGTGTGCCGCTCGGTTCTGTCATGCCTCAACATGTGTTACCAAACCTCCGGAGCCAGAGAAACAATTTTTGTGTACTGCCGCTCGCGCAACTCGCGCGCCACCGGGCCAAACACGCGGGTGCCCACCGGCTCGCCCGCATCGTTAATCAATACCGCGGCGTTGTCATCGAAGCGGATGTACGTGCCATCCTTGCGCCGCGCTTCCTTGCGCATGCGCACCACCACCGCTTTGACCACCGTGCCCTGCTTCACCGCGCTTTCCGGCGTCGCTTCTTTCACCGAAGCGGTGATCACATCACCAAGTCCCGCTTTCAATCCGGCATCGCCGCCCAGCGGCAAAATGCACATCAGCTTGCGGGCGCCGGAATTGTCGGCTACCGTCAGCCACGTTCTCATCATGATGCTCATTGGGCCGCTCCACCCGGTGTCAGATCCGCCGACGCATTGGTCTTGAGCACTTCTTTCAGCCGCCAGCGCTTCAGCTTCGACAAAGGACGCGAAGCCACGATGCGCACCGTGTCGCCGGCCTTGGCCTGGCGAGATTCATCATGGGCATAAAACTTTTTAGAAATACGCACCACGCGGCGGTATTTCGGATGCTGCACCAGGCGCTGCACTTCCACCACGATGGTTTTTTCCATCTTGGCGCTGGTTACTTTGCCGGTGAGCACGGTCCGTTCACCGCGCAAGTCCTGTTCTGCCGCCGGAGCGGCTTTTGTTTCCGTGGTCATTACGATTTCCCTGCCTTCTTCGTCTTGCTCGTTTTCTTAACGTGCTTCGGTTTCTTACTGTGCGCGGCTGCCTTCTTGGGAGCCGCAGTTTTTTTAGCCGCTTCTTCCGGCTTCTCGACTTTTTGCGTGGCGATATGCGCGCCAGCCTGATTCAATTCCTGCGCGCGCAAATGTGTTTTCACCCGTGCGAGATCTTTGCGGGAATCACGCAAACGCTTTAGCGCTTCCGCTTGCCCGGTGGACAATTGAAAGCGCAGCCGAAAAATCTGTTCCGTCAATTCTCGTTCCTGCAATCGCAACTCGTCGCCGCTGGATTCGCGAATCTTGTCAATGCGCTTGGCCATGTTACATGCCTCCCGCACGCGTCACGAACTTCGTGGGAATCGGCAGTTTGTGCGCCGCCAGCGTCATAGCTTCTTTCGCGGTGGTTTCATCCACGCCAGCCATTTCAAACATGATGCGTCCCGGCTTCACCACCGCCACCCACTTCTCGGGAGCGCCTTTGCCTTTGCCCATGCGCGTTTCCGCCGGCTTCTTGGTGAAAGGCTTGTCCGGAAAAATCCTGATCCATAGTTTTCCGCCGCGCTTGATGAAGCGCGAAATGGCCACGCGCGAAGCTTCAATCTGCCTGTCGGTGATCCACGCGCATTCCAGCGCTTTCAAACCGTATTCGCCAAAAGCCAGATCGCTGCCGCGCCAGGCTTTGCCGGTGCGCCGGCCGCGCATTTGCTTTCGGTACTTCACCTTCTTGGGCATCAACATCGCTGTGTTCTCGCTTCCCTGATCTCGTTTAGTTCGTCTACTGCCTTACAATGCGGCGAAATTATGCTGCCGCAATCGTTTCGCGCTCTTTCTGAATCTTGGAAGCGCGCTTGGGAACATTCTCGCCCTGATAAACCCAGCACTTCACGCCAATAACGCCGTAGGTCGTATTCGCCCGAGCCATGCCGAAATCAATATCCGCACGCAGCGTTTGCAGCGGCAAGCGCCCCTGCAGATACCATTCCTTGCGCGCGATTTCCGCGCCATTCAAACGCCCGGCCACGCGCACCTTGATGCCCTTGCAGCCAAAACGCAGCGCGGAGTCTACCGCTTTGCGCATCGCGCGGCGAAAGGCCACGCGCTTTTCGAGCTGCAACGCGATCGATTCGGCGACCAACTGCGCGTCCAACTCCGGGCGGTGTACTTCCTGAATATCGATGTGCACTTCGCGCTTGGTGCGCTTCTGCACGTCCTGCTTGAGCTTGTCAATTTCCGCGCCCTTGCGCCCGATGATGATGCCCGGCCGCGCGGTGTAAATCCGTACCACCAGCTTGTTGGCGGCGCGCTCGATATCGATGGAGCTGATGCCCGCGCTCTTCAGCTTTTCCTTGAGCTCGGTACGCAGCTTCACGTCTTCGTGCAGCAGTTCGGCATAGTCGCGGTCCGCGTACCAGCGGGACTTCCACGGTTTGTTGTATCCCAGTCGAAATCCGTACGGGTGTGTCTTCTGTCCCATGCTTATCCTCTTCGTCGAACCTTGGCTTACTTCTTTTTACCCTTTTTCGGTTGCGCACCCTGTTTGCCGGTCAATGCTTTGCGAACCCGGCGAGCCGTTCCGCGCACGCCCTTTTGCGCTTCTGTTTCCGCTTCAATGGCGGCGACGCGTTCTGCCGCGGCCACGTGATGTTCCGCCACGCCCACCCACAAATGCGCAGTGCGCTTCTGGTAGCGAAACGCGCGGCCCATCGGCGCGGGACGCAGACGCTTCCAGCGCGTGCCTTCGTTGACGTAGCAGGTGTTGACGTATAGTTCGTCCACATCCAGCGGCGCGCCGGCGTCTTCCGCCTTACGCTCCGCATTGGCGATGGCGCTGCGCAGAACTTTTTCGATGTGCTTCGCCGAACGCTTTTGCGTGAAACGCAAAGTATGCAACGCGTCCTGCGCCTTTTGCCCGCGAATCAGGTCCATCACCAGCCGGGCCTTTTGTGGCGACATCCGCACATGCTTGGCCAGCGCGTGCGCTTCAATGCTTGCCTGAGTCTGTTGCAATTCAGCCATGCCTTAACTCCTCGGCGCCGGTGCAGCTGCGCCTGCGCCTCCGGGTGCCGCCGGTCCTGCCGCGCGTTCCATTGCCGCTTTCACGCCGTGACCTTTAAAGGTTCGCGTGGGAGAAAATTCGCCCAGCTTGTGCCCGATCATCTGCTCCGTCACGTACACCGGAATGAATTTCTTGCCGTTGTGCACCGCGATAGTGTGCCCAATCATGTCCGGCACGATCGTCGAGCGCCGCGACCACGTCTTGATAACTTTTTTCTCGTTGCGCGTATTCAGCCCTTCGACCTTTTCGCGCAAATGGCCGTCTACGAACGGGCCCTTCTTAAGTGAGCGTCCCATCGATCCCCTATTCCTCCACTCGACGCAAGCGGCTCCACTGAGCTCGCCGCATTTTCTTGAATCCCCGCACCGGACCCGGAACGCGATGCGATCGCGGGCAGAAGGGGCACACAAACCGGGTGCCTTGAGCGTTCGGAATGCGCTCCACGATTACGCCCCAACCGGGCTTGCACAACTTGTACAGCACCGGCTCCGGCGGAGCGATAACCGGCTTTACCGGCTTCAAATTTGCCCGCAGCGGCTTGGCCAGCACTTTCGCCGCCGGCTTCTTGGCCGCGCGCTTGGGACGCGAACGCTTGGCGGCTGCGCGGACCCGCGCGCGCCGCGCTGCGGCCGCCCTGCCGCTTGCCCTGCTTGACCTCGATGACCGTGCTGTCCTGGTCGCTCGCATCACTTCTGCTCTCGCCAGGCTGCTCTTTCGAAGCTGCCCGGATTCTCCCTCAGAAACTTTGCCGACTGCTGCAAACTTTTCCGTACTTTCTTCTGCTACTTCCGGCGCTCCACAATGTTTCTGTCGGTGCGCTTATTGTTGCGCGTCTTTTTACCCAACGTCGGGAAAGCCCAGGGCGTTTGCGGATGGTTGCCCTTTACGCGGCCTTCACCACCTCCGTGCGGGTGATCCACGGGATTCATCGCAACTCCGCGAACCGTGGGCTTCACGCCGCGCCAACGGGTTCGCCCCGCCTTGCCGAAGGTTTCGTTTTCGTGATCAAGGTTGCCAACCTGTCCAACGGTGGCCATGCACTCAATCGAAAACTTGCGAACTTCACCGGAAGGCATTTTCACCAGCGCGACATCGCCTTCTTTACTGAGCAACTGTGCCGAGCCGCCTGCGGAACGCACTACTTGCCCGCCGCGTCCGGGATACAGTTCCAAGTTGTGCACCATCGTGCCGGGAGGAATGTGCTTGAATTGCAGCGCATTGCCCGGAAGGATGTCCGCACCTTCGCCGGTTGAAACCGTGGCGCCAACTTCCAGACCCACCGGATGAATGATGTAGCGCTTCTCGCCATCGGCGTAATGCAAAAGCGCCAGGTTCGAGCTGCGATTGGGGTCGTACTCAATGGCTGCAACCTTGGCCGGCACGCCCAGCTTGTCGCGGCGGAAATCTACCTTGCGATATTGCTGCTTGTGTCCGCCGCCGCTGATGCCAGACCACGATTTCGCCATGGTTGTTGCGGCCGCCGGTGCGCTTTTTCGGCTCCAGCAGGGCCTTTTCCGGCTCCTGCTTGGTGATGTGGCTCTTGTCAACCACGGTCATGAACCGTCGCGACGCCGTATATGGATTAAAGCTTTTCAGTCCCATCGCTGCCTCTTACCTTTTTCGTTCGCAATTAACTGCTCAGCTGGCCCTTGATTAAATCTTTTCTGCCTACAGATTCTCGGCGTACTCGATCATCTTTTCGCCTTCGGCGAGTTTTACGTACGCTTTTTTCCAGTCGCGGCGGTAGCCTTCATTCTGTCCGCGCCGGCGCATCTTGCCGTAAAAGTGCGCGGTGCGTACTGCAACCACCTTTACGCTGAAAATCTGCTGCACCGCTTCCTTGATCTGCGTCTTGGTGGCCTTGGAAGAAACTTCAAAAACCACGGTGTGCTGCGTCTCTTTTACGCCCAGACCTTTTTCCGTGATGATCGGGCGGCGAATAATCTGGTAATGCGGCGTAGACATATTTATTCCTTGCCCTTTTTGTCAGGAGCCTTGGCCGGTTTTTTTGCGCGTTTTGGCTTTGGTTGCGGCCGGTTTTGCGGCGGATTTCTTCGCTGCGCTCGGTGCTGGCGCGATAGTTTCGACGTCAGGCGCAACCGCCGGAGTCTTTTCCGGATCCAGCGAATGGCTCAGGCGCGTGACCGCATCCTTCGAAAGCACCAGCAAATCGTGTTTCAGCAAGTCGTAAGGTTGCAAGCCATTCGGGGCTACCAGCGTCACACCGGCGATATTGCGGCTGGCGCGTTCCAGGTTACTGTTCTCGCCGTGCGCCACGATCAGCGCGGACTTCTTGTGATTCAGTTTCCCGAGCACGCCCAGGAACGCCTTGGTCTTGTGATTCTCGAGCTCCCAATCTTCTACTACCGTCAGCCGCTGTTCCGTCAGCTTGGCGGAGAGCGCCGAGCGCAACGCGCCCAGCAGCATCTTCTTGGGCAATGCGTAGCTGTAACTGCGTGGCTTCGGTCCGTGAACCGTGCCGCCATGGCGCCAGAGCGGCGAACGGATCGAGCCGACGCGCGCGCGGCCGGTGCCCTTCTGCTTCCAAAGCTTGCGGCCCGCGCCGCTGACTTCGCTCTTGTCCTTGGTCTTGTGCGTACCCCGTCGCAGCCCGCGCAGATACCAGCGCGAAGCTTCGTGCAACAGGTGCTTGTTCACCTTGACGCCAAACACCGCATCAAGAAGATCGAGCTGCCCGACCTTGGTGCCCTTTAAATTGACTACGTCAACCACCGGCATAATTTCTTTTCCTTATTACTGAATTACTGAGCTTGACGCTTACTTCGCTTTGCGAACTTTACGGATGAAAATGTATGTGCCGCTGGGGCCGGGAACTGAACCCTTCACCAGCAAAAGATTCTCGTCACTATCCACCTTCACGACTTTCAAATTCTTGGCGGTGACCCGCGCATGGCCCATGTGACCTGGAAAATGCTGGTTCTTCCATACGCGCGACGGAAACGAGCTGCCGCCGATGCCGCCCGGAGCGCGATGAAACATGGATCCGTGGGTGGCATCGCCGCCCGCGTAGTGCCAGCGCTTTACGCCGCCGGCAAAACCTTTGCCTTTGCTGACTCCGCTCACGTCCACAAGCTCGCCGGCTTTGAAGTTTTCCACCAGCACGCGGTCGCCAACCTTGGTTTCATCTTTCGATTCGTCTAGGCGAACTTCCTGCAGCACCTTCATCGGCGCGGCGCCGGCTTTTTTGAAGTGCCCGGTCATCGCTTTGTTGACGCGCTGTGGCTTGACGAATTCCACCAGGCCTAGCTGCGCGGCTTCGTAGCCATCGTTCGCGGCCGTGCGTCGCTGCACTACCACGCAGGGGCCAGCTTGCAGCACCGTGCAACCGACCAGAGTGCCATCGTCCTGGAAGACTTGCGTCATTCCCAGCTTGATTCCGATAATCCCGTTGACCGCCATGCCTTCTCTCTCTTGTGCTCTGCGAAATCTTTAAATTTAACAGCCGTTACTTGGCGGTATGCCCGAACGCCTTGATTTCCACGTCGACGCCTGGCGGCAGATCCAGCTTCATGAGCGCATCCACCGTGTCCGGAGTGGGCTCGAGAATATCGATCAGCCGTTTGTGCGTGCGCATTTCAAACTGTTCACGGGATTTCTTGTCCACGTGCGGAGAACGCAGCACCGTCCAGCGATTGATGGTGGTGGGCAAAGGAATCGGCCCAGCTACATCTGCGCCGGTGCGCTTCGCGGTATCCACAATCTCTTTGGTGGACTGGTCCAGGATTCTGTGGTCGTACGCCTTGAGGCGTATACGGATTTTGTCGCCTTGTCTCATAAGTTATTCAATAATCTCCGTCACTGCGCCTGCGCCCACGGTGTGGCCGCCTTCGCGAATCGCGAAGCGCAAACCCTTTTCGAGAGCTACCGGGGTAATGAGTGTTACTTCGCAGCTGACGTTGTCGCCGGGCATCACCATCTCGACGCCGGTCGGCAACTTCACGTCACCGGTGACGTCCGTGGTGCGGAAGTAAAATTGTGGACGATAGCCGGTGAAAAACGGCGTGTGCCGCCCGCCTTCTTCCTTGGTCAGGACGTACGCTTCCGCTTTGAACTTGGTGTGCGGCGTGATCGAGCCCGGCTTGCAAACTACCTGCCCGCGCTCCACATCTTCTTTTTCCGTGCCGCGCAGCAACAACCCTACGTTGTCGCCCGCCAGGCCTTCGTCCAAGAGTTTGCGGAACATTTCCACGCCGGTAACAATCTTCTTCTGTGTCGGACGGAAACCTACGATCTCGATTTCCTCGCCAACTTTTACTTTGCCGCGTTCGACTCGCCCGGTAACCACCGTGCCGCGGCCCGAAATGCTGAAAATATCTTCAATGGGCATGGCGAACGGCTTATCAATGTCGCGCACCGGTTGCGGCACATTCTTGTCCACCGCTTCCATCAACTCATCGATAGCCTTTTCGTATTTCGCGTCGCCATTCAAGGCCTGCAACGCCGAACCGCGCACAATCGCAATGCTGTCGCCGGGAAACTGGTAGCTCTTCAACAGTTCGCGTACTTCCAGCTCCACCAACTCCAGCAATTCCGCGTCTTCCACCATGTCGCACTTGTTCAGGAAAACCACAATCGCCGGCACGCCGACCTGGCGCGCCAGCAGAATGTGCTCGCGCGTTTGCGGCATCGGGCCATCCGTCGCCGCTACCACCAGAATCGCGCCATCCATCTGCGCTGCGCCGGTGATCATGTTCTTGATGTAGTCCGCGTGCCCCGGGCAATCCATGTGCGCGTAGTGGCGGTTCTGTGTTTCATATTCCACGTGCGACACGGCAATGGTGATGCCGCGCTCGCGCTCTTCCGGCGCATTATCAATGGAATCAAACGCGCGGAATTGCACCTTGGGGTTGTGCTTCGACAGCACCTTGGTGATGGCCGCCGTCAAAGTCGTTTTGCCGTGATCAATGTGACCAATGGTCCCAATGTTCACATGCGGCTTATTGCGTTCGAATTTCTCCTTCGCCATCGCTTGCTCAGCTCCTCAAATCAAAGTCTCGGTAGTTGTCCTACCAAATTCCTTTTGTCAACGAGTACTAACGCGTGTCCCGGCCCTTGTTCTTCTCGATAATTTCCTGCGCAATGGAATTCGGCGCTTCCGCATAGTGCGAAAAGTGCATGGTAAAATTCGCCCGGCCCTGCGTGCGGCTGCGCAAATCCGTGGCATAACCAAACATCTGCGCCAGCGGCACTTCCGCGCGGATCACATTCGCTCCGGCGCGATTTTCCGAACCCTGAATCGCGGAACGCCGCGCGTTCAAATCGCCATAAACCGCGGCCATATATTCTTCCGGAACCACCACTTCGACCCGCATGATCGGTTCCAAGAGAACCGGCGAGGCTTTGTGGCAAGCTTCCTTGAAAGCCATGGAGCCCGCAATTTTAAAGGCCATTTCCGAGCTGTCTACATCATGGTAGCTGCCGTCCACCAGCACCGCGGCGACATCCACCATGGTGAAGCCCGCCAGAATTCCGTTGTCCAAAGCTTCGCGGATGCCCGCTTCGATTGGCGCGATAAATTCGCGCGGCACGGAGCCGCCAATAATCTTGTCAATGAACAGGAAGCGGTGTTCCTTGTCGAATTTCCACTTGCCCGCCGGCCCGCCCACCACTTCTTTAGCCAGCGCATCCAGCTCGTCGGTAGACATTTCCTTCATGTTTTCGCGGCTGGAGCTCGGAATGGGATGCAATTCGATTTTGCAATGTCCGTACTGGCCACGGCCACCGGTCTGCTTGATGTATTTGCCTTCCGCAATAGCTTTCTTACGAATGGTTTCGCGGTAGGCTACTTGCGGCCGGCCCACGTTGGCCTGCACGTTGTACTCCCGCAGCATGCGGTCCACGATAATTTCCAGATGCAACTCGCCCATGCCGGAAATTAAGGTCTGTCCGGTGTCAGGTTCCGTGGAAACGCGGAAAGTGGGATCTTCCTGCGCGAGCCGCTGCATGGCCACGCCCAGCTTGTCCTGGTCGGCCTTGGTCTTGGGCTCAATAGCGACGGAAATAACCGGGGCAGGGAAATCAATGTTTTCGAGAACCACCGGCTTGGCTTCATCGCACAGCGTGTCGCCGGTGTTGACGCTCTTCAAACCCACGCACGCGCAAATATCGCCGGCATAAACCGTATCAATTTCTTCGCGCTTGTTGGCATGCATCTGCAGCAGGCGGCTGATGCGCTCGCGCGTGGCTTTGCCGGAGTTATAAACGTAACTACCGGACTTCAAAACTCCGGAGTAAACGCGAATGTAAGTAACATGCCCGACGAACGGGTCGGACATAATTTTGAAGGCCAACGCAGAAAAAGGCGCGTCGTCCGATGCCCGGCGCAGTTCCACTTCTTCCGTATTCGGGTTGGTGCCTTCCAGCGGCGGGACGTCCACAGGCGACGGCAAATAATCGATGACCGCGTCGAGCAACGGCTGAATACCCTTATTTTTAAACGCTGAACCGGCCAGCACCGGCACAATTTTGAGCGCCAGCGTGGATTTGCGAATGGACTTGCGCATTTCGTCCAGCGTTAGAGTACCTTCCGTCAGGTACTTGTCGATCATTTCGTCGTCGTGCTCGGCAATGTACTCAACCACCTTGTTGCGATGCTCTTCGTAGAAAGCCTTGTCGATTGCGGAGCCCTTGAGAGCCGCGGCCACATCCGCGCGCGAATCCACGAACGCCTTGTCCCACAATTTTTCGACCGGGAACTCTTCAAATTTCGCGCCCAGAGTTTCTTCCAGCCAGACAATGACCTTTTGTTCCAGAAAATCGATGATGCCGATGAAGTTGTCTTCCCGGCCCAGTGGAAATTGCAGCGGCACCGGATGCGCTCCGAGGCGCGCGCGAATGGTGCGCACCACGTGATCGAAATCCGCGCCCATGCGATCCATCTTGTTCACAAAGCAGATGCGCGGCACGCGATATTTGTCCGCCTGGCGCCACACCGTTTCGGACTGCGGTTGCACGCCGGCTACGGAGTCAAACACGCAAACCGCGCCGTCCAGCACGCGCAGGGAACGTTCGACTTCCACGGTGAAGTCCACGTGGCCAGGCGTATCAATAATGTTGACGCGATATTTCTTGCTGTTGCGTTCCCAGGAAGCAGTCGTCGCCGCGCTGGTAATGGTGATACCGCGCTCGCGCTCCTGCTCCATCCAGTCCATGGTGGCGGTACCTTCATCCACGGAGCCGATCTTGTAGGTCACGCCGGTATAGAAAAGGATGCGCTCCGTCGAGGTGGTTTTCCCCGCGTCAATGTGCGCCATGATCCCGATGTTGCGCGTGTCTTCGAGTTTGAATGCCCTGCTCATTTTTCCTTGTTCAGGCCCTTGTTTTCCCGATCCTGCTACAGATACTTGTTTACCAGCTTCCGTTTTTGCGGTTCCTTGCTGCGATAAGTGCTGCGTTGCTTCTTTTACCGGCACATCCACCCGCCCTGCCAAAACGCTGTCGATTACCAGCGATAGTGCGCAAAAGCCTTGTTGGCTTCCGCCATGCGATGCACATCTTCTTTCTTCTTCATCGCGCCGCCGCGAGCGTTGGAAGCGTCAATCAATTCATCCGCCAGCTTATCCACCATGGTCTTGCCCGATCGTTCGCGCGAATACTGCAACAGCCAGCGAATGGCCAGCGATTGCCTGCGGAAGGGATTCACTTCCACGGGAACCTGGTAGTTCGCGCCGCCGACGCGTCGCGTCTTTACTTCCAGCAGCGGTTTCACGTTCTCCACCGCTTTGTTGAAAATCTTCAGCGCATCATCATTCGTTTTCTTGGCTACCTGGTCCATCGCGCCATAAAACGCGCGCTGCGCAGTAGACTTCTTGCCTTCCCACATCATGGAGCAGATAAATTTGTCCACCAGCGGGCTGTCATATACCGGATCGGTCGCTTGCGGCCGGCGAGTCACTAATCCTTTGCGTGGCATTGCTCTTTATAGCTCCTTCGAAATTGCAAACTCTTCTGGGAAAATTTTCGTTACTTGGTCTGTCCAGCCTTGGGACGTTTGGCCCCGTATTTCGAGCGGCCCTGCTTGCGATTCTCAACTCCCGCGGCGTCCAGCGTGCCGCGCACGATGTGATAACGCACACCCGGCAAATCCTTCACACGGCCGCCGCGCACCAGCACGATGGAGTGCTCCTGCAAGTTATGACCAACGCCTGGAATGTAAGTCGTCACTTCAATGGAATTCGTCAAACGGACACGAGCGACTTTGCGCAGCGCGGAGTTTGGTTTCTTGGGCGTTTGTGTGTACACGCGAATGCACACGCCGCGCTTTTCCGGGCAGCCCATCAACGCGGGCGATTTCGTTTTAACCAGGACCTGCTCGCGGCCCATACGTACTAGTTGCGAAAACGTCGGCACAGTTATTTCCTCAATGGCGCGCACAATTTCCGCGGCTCTCGCAAGGCGCGCGCATAAAATGCGCGAGAGCGCAGTCCAATGCTGAAAGGTCTACTGCGAATCCGGGATACCAGCAAGAAACTCCGTGCGTACTCCAAGAGGCGGAAATTCGCTCCTGGCTTCGATTCGGAGAGGCTTACTCGGCTTTGCGGGACTGGCGTCCCATTCCGGCCGCTCTTCTGTCCCATTCCGTGACGCAATGTTCCGGGACTGAAGAATTCCTTCCAACTACGACCGCCTATAGCGGTCGCCCCCATCGGGAGAGACACATCCCGACAAACCAACGAAGTATAAGGAAGAAAACTTGCTGTGTCAAATTATCTTCGAAACACCTCAGTAGAAATATCTTCAAAGTTCAGGCTTTGGCGATGAGCTTGCCAGCAACATTACTGTCCGGTCATGCGATCATCACTTGGAATTGTGGGCGTGATATCTAAGCCCAATATAAGCCCTATATTATCTATAGGGTAAGCCGCGTCGCGGCTGCTGCAAGCCGACTTTGTACGATGATCCCACTGCGGCGGGCCCGGTCCCGAATGGCGTTGAAGTAGCGGTCAAGCACGTTGCGAGGCTTTCGACGGACCAGCAGCTTTTCCCGCGCTTCCTCGATCAATTCCATTCGAGACCTTAATTCCGGGTTCAAACCGTTGCGCAACGCTTGCCATTCCTGAAAAGCCTGCGTCAAATCGTAGCCGCTGCCCTTGCGGTGCCCGGCAGTGAAGCGGTAATCGCGCGCCAGTTTCAGGCCCTTAGCGTGGGTAACCGCTCCCACCATGTATTCAATCCCCCAACCCAGCTTGTTTATTCGCGGATCAATCCGCGGAGCGTCCTGCAAAATTTCCCGTTTGATGGCCCAGAAACAGCAATCCGTCGCTGGGACTTCAAACACACCTTCACCAAGTTTCGGCAAATCTTGCTTACGATAGTAATGCGCGTTGAAATCAACATTCGGAGCATATACGCCGACCGCAGAATTGCTGAGGTAATTGACCGCTTCCGCGAGGACCCTGCCGACCTTGACCGGCCAAATATCAGCCTGAATGTGTACGAATACATCGGCATCGAATCGATCCAGGGCAGCATTCCATTGAGCAGTGAAATACGCGTCATTGCCGACGTGCTGCCAGTTCGGATGGCTGGCTCTAACATTGTCGTCGGAATTAATTACGATCGTTTCGCAGTGCGGGCGAAACATTGCTTCCAGCGTGGCGGCGTGCTGCCTTTTTCCCGGCCAATTAAAAATAAACGCCTGCATGCGCATGTCATTTACCCGGGCAGCTGGGCGGTGCAAATACTTAGATGATATGGCAGAACAGTGGCCGGGTGACTATGCGCGTTCTGCCCCTAGGAGGTCGTTCGCCTCAAGGCTGGTCGTTGGATTGCCGCTCTTTATCGTCGGTGCCCAGGTCCCCAAACGGCCACAAATTGAACGCTTTCAGGAATTCGTACTGATGTTGTTGCCGCAGCATGGCGGCGGTTTTCTTGGCAGGCCATGGTTTTGCGAAGCGTTCCGTTCGATCCGCGATCCAGAATGCGGTCATGGCCATAAGCGTGGCGTCCTGTGCGAGAACCTCCGGCTTGACCGCTTCCAACGCATCTCCCGCCGAATGATGAGTAAATTTGTATTCCGGAGAATCCTGATTCATGTTTATGCCCGGTAAGCCCGCAAGAATGAATGGCCCGGTGTCCGTTCCGAATTCAACCTTATCGTTTACTTTCACCGGGCGAATACTCGCGAGCGAATCGGCGAAGGGCTGGAACGCACCAACTAGATCGTCTCGGCCACCCAGCTGAAATTCCTTCACCGGGCCCTGTCCCTCATCGAGAACCAGGTCACCGAGATGATTAGACATTTCCGACTGATGTTGTTTCACATAAGCCGCAGAGCCCAGCAGACCTTGCTCCTCGCCATTAAATAAAACAAAGCGAATGGTCCGACGCGGCCGCTGCCCCGACCGCAGAATTGCTTCCGCCGCGCCCAGCACGCTGACCGATCCCATGCCATTGTCGGTCGCGCCTTCCGATAGATCCCACGAATCGAGGTGCGCGCCGACCACCAGAATTTCTTCCGGATGCTCGCGACCACGAATTTCTCCCACCGCGTTGGCGCTCTCCACCGGCCCGTTGCTAAAGCCGTTTTGCACGTTCAACCGCACTCGCACTTCTTTGCCACCGTTGAGAAAACGCTCCAGTTGCCCCTGTTCTTCCGCAGTGAGAGATAGCACGGGAATAGAAAAGTCCTTTTCAAATCCCAGAATGCCGGTGTGCGTCAGGTTCATGCCTTCACTCTTGAATCCTCCCTGGCCGCCGAAAATCGCTACCGCGCCGCTCTTTCCGGCAAGTGTTACGAAATCGCCGAACTGCGAAAAAATTGCCATCGTATTTTTTCTTGGCTGGCCCGAGGGAACCATCAAAATTATCTTGCCCGCAAACTTTCCGGGATTCTTCATTTCTTCATCGAGGTTGAAAACGTTGGCGATGACCACTTGGCCTTCCGCGCCTCCCGCCGGCGTCGAACCCGTCCAACCCATGGCGTCCAACGTCAGCCGGCGATGAATCGGAGCTATGATCTGCGCGTCCGCGGGGCCGCGCGTCCATCCGCGCCAGATCTGAAATTTTTCCGCGTGAACATTCTCGAGCCCGATGGACCGCATTTTAGCAAGGCTCCAGTCCACCGCTTTTTGTGACTGCGGCGATCCGGTCACCCGCGCGCCTACATCATCGCTGAGCTGCGTCAGATATTCGAATGTATGTGACTCCACCAGTCCTTCCCCGGCAATCTTGACGAGTGCGGCCCGCGTGGGGTCATCATTCGCTTCCTTCGGGGCGGCGGTAGTAACTTGTAGCGTGACGGACCCCGCTAGAACTGCGGTCATCGCAAGAAAGCGTCGCATCGGTGATTTCTCCTCACAGCGGGCTGCCGGCAGGTAACGGCGTTATCAATTTCAGACGCGCGCGGTGCACAGTCGTTTTGCAGCTAGGGCGAGATTGTTCCACATGGATTGTACGTCACCTCGAACTGTCCACAATTCGTGCACAACCTTTTCTTTACCGCGCTGGCGGAAGCCCCTAAACTGCGGGGGTGTCCGTAAAAATGTCAGTCTTTGATGCTGGACGGCTTGGCGCTTTCCTGGTCATGTCCGCTTTTGTCGCGATGTGGCCCTCAGCGTCAGGGCAGGAACAAACACCGCCGGCAGCCAATTCTCCAGCTAAACCAAAACTGCAAAAATCTCCCGTCGCCGCCGACACCGCCGCGCAGACTCCGGCACAGATAGAATTGCTCGAAACGCACATCCGCTTCGAGGTCGATGGCTCCAGCCGCAAGGAGGTGCACGCGCGGGTGCGCATCAATACAGAACTGGGAACCCGCCAATTCGCGCGCCTGAGCTTTGATTACAATCGGGCCTTCGAAACCGTGGAAGTCCCGCTCGCGCGCATCACTCACGCCGGTGGCGGTACCGCCGACATTCTGCCGAGTGCAGTGTCTGACCAGCCTAATCCCACCGTCGCTGACGCCGGCGCCTATCAGGACGTCCGCCGCAAAACCGTGCGCATTTTGGGATTGCAGCCCACGGACGCCCTGGAGTATCGCGTAATAACGGCGACCAAGGCGCCTATGGCTCCTGATTTCTATCTTTTCCACACCTTCGCAAAGGACGCCATCGTTACGGAAGAAAAGTTCGAACTGGATCTTCCTGCAGCTCGCGAGGTTCATCTCAAAGTTAATCCTGCCACGCCTCCCACCGCAGAAACGAAATCGGGTGACGAAGCCAAAACGCGCATAGTCCGCCGGTGGGAATATCGCTGGGCGTCTCCTGACGGCAAGCTTACGGACCCTGCGAAACAGAACGGATCCACCGAGCCTGATGTCGCGCTCACCACGTTCGGTTCCTGGAATCAGTTGTCCGCGCGCCTGGCTGCACAGTTCGCCAGCAGCGATCAGATCGCTCCGGAAGTAACCGCCAAATCGGCTGACTTAACCAAAGGTTTAACCGCTCCAGAAGAGAAAATTCAAGCCCTCTACGATTTTGTCTCACTCAAAATAGCCACGCTGGCGTTGCCGATGGAAGCTACGGGCTTCCGCGGCCGCGCCACCGCTGAAATCATTTCTTCCGGCTATGGCACTGAACAGGACAAGATGCGTTTATTCACCGCGTTGATTCGTGCGGCCAACCTTCCTGCGATTGTCGCTCTTGCCGGCGCGCCCGATAACGCCGAATCACTTCTTCCCCGCCCTACAATGTTCACGCACGTGTTGGCTTGGTGCGGTAAAGATGGACCAGGATTCTGGCTCGATCCCAGCGTCGAAGTGGCGCCGTTCAAAATGGTGGCTGCCAACCTGCGCGGTAAGCCCGCGTTTCTTTTACTGCCGGACGACAAAGAAAACGCCGCGCTGTCTCGCTGGCTGACCGTTCCGCTGGAACTGCCATTCGCAGCGTCGCAACATGTGGATGTGGATGCCACGCTTTCCACGGACGGCAAACTCACGGCGAAGGTTCACTACGCATTGCGCGGAGATAACGAGTTACTGCTTCGCGTGGCCTTCCGCCAGACAGCCCAGGAAAAGTGGAAGGACCTGGCGCAGCTGCTATCGATCTCCGATGGATTTCGCGGAAAAGTAGACAGCGTCAGCGCCTCCGATCCTGCGGTAACGCGGGAACCATTCGCTGTGGATTACCAGATCACCTTGCCCAAGTTTGTTGACTGGTCCAAAAAACCAGTGCGTATTCCCGCACTTCTCCCCCAGGTTGGCCTGCCGGACGCGCCCGTCAAACCCGACGCGAACGCAGCCACTTCCGCCATTGATCTCGGGACCCCTCTGGACGTACAGACTCGCGCCACTCTGCATTTGCCGCCGGCAACTACAACGCATACGCCTACAGGCACTTCCGTGGAACGGGACTACGCCACATTTTCATCGAAATATTCCGCGCACGACTCGACCATCACCGCGTCTCGACACGTCAATTTTCTAATGAGGACCGTGCCGGCAACGCGGGTGGCGGACTACCAGGCCTTCATGCACGCCGTGCAAAACGATGAGGCCCAGGATTTTATTTTGGAGCGTCCGGACAATGACAACGAAACAGCTAAGCCGGCCGTGAAGAAGGCTTCCACGTCCCCGAAGCCCTAAGCGAAATTGCGCAGCACACCGCGGCGGAAGTGAAGTTCACTTGACCTGAAGAATCTCTCTCTCTTTAGCTTCCGAAAGGTCTTCCATCTTTTTTGTTTCCGCGTGGGAGATTTTCTCCAACTCGTCGAGCCCGCGTTTCTTTTCGTCTTCGCTGATTTTTTTCTCTTTTTCCAGTTTTTCTACCGCTTCCTTCAAGTCGCGGCGCACATTACGCAGCGCGGTGCGGTGGTTTTCCAGAATCTTGTGCAACTGCTTTACCATGTCCTTGCGCCGCTCTTCCGTTAGCGAAGGTATGGGCACGCGAACGACTTTGCCGTCATTCGTAGGATTCAGGCCCAGCTCCGACGTTCGAATCGCTTTATCGATGAGCGCCACCGCGCTGGGATCCCAGGGAGCAATCACGATCATGCTGGGCTCGGGCACCGTCAGCGCGCCGAGTTGATTCACCGGCATAGGCGACCCGTGATAATCCACGCGGATGCTGTCGAGCAATGATGCATTTGCCCGCCCGGTGCGTAGCGTGCCTAGATCCTTGCGAAAATCCTCCACCGCTTTCTCCATGCGGGTTTTCGCTGCGGCCAAAGCCTCTTTCGTCGATCCAATCGTGCTCATCGGTGCCTCTTATGAAATTGAAAGGTAGTTCCACTGCAAACTACACATAATGGAGCGGTTTTAATCGGGTACCACTGTCGAGCCCACGCGTTCCCCCAGCAGCACGCGCTGGATATTTCCATGGCGGTTCATGTTGAAAACTACGATGGGCATGCCGTTGTCCATGCACAGTGAAATGGCCGTGGCATCCATCACTTTCAAACCCTTCTGCAGTACGTCGCGATAGGTCACGTCGGTATACAGCTTGGCGTCTTTTACGATTTCCGGGTCAGCGTCGTAAATGCCGTCCACGCGCGTGGCTTTCATAATCACGTCGGCTTTTATTTCCATGGCTCGCAGGGCCGCCGCAGTGTCCGTTGAAAAATATGGATTGCCGATGCCGGCCGCGAAAATTACAGTGCGGCCCTTTTCCAGGTGGCGTATCGCGCGCCGGCGGATGAACGGCTCCGAAACCTGGTGCATCTCGATGGCGCTCTGCACCCGCGTGTGCACCCCTTCTTTTTCTAGTGCATCCTGCAACGCCAGCGCATTGATCACCGTGGCGAGCATGCCCATGAAGTCGCCCGTGGCGCGGTCAATTTCAAAACCCTTCTGCCGCGCACCTCGGAAAATGTTTCCGCCGCCCACCATGATGGCCACTTCCACACCCAGGGCGTGGACATCTTTCAATTCCTTGGCAATGGCTTGAATGGTTTCGCCATGAATGCCGAAGCCCTGCGGCCCCTGGAAAGACTCACCGGAAAGTTTCAGCATGATGCGTTTGTAGATGGGTTGCGTGTTTTTGGACAACGGCGCCGCCGGACGTTTGGCCGCTGCGGTTAACGGCGGGGTTGCTTTGGGCTTCACTGTCTTTGCGGGCATGTAGCTCCGGTGTCTGGCGATAAATCTTCGGAATTGTAACAAACAATCCGCGGTGCCGCATCGCGCACACAAAAAATCCCGGCTTCTGGCCGGGATTTTTTAGCTTTCAGTCACCAACGGCGAATTATGCCGAAGGCGCTGCGGCGGTTTCGGTTCCGGCGGACGCGCCGCCGGCGACCTCACCGACCTTGAAGCGCACGAAGCGGCGAATGCCCATGTTCTCGCCCAGATTGGCGACCGCCTGGGTGATCATTTCACCGATCGTCACGCTTTCGTCCTTGATGTAGTGCTGTTCGTAAAGGCAATTCTCTTCGTAAAACTTTTCCATCTTGCCGTTCACGATTTTCTCGATCACCGCTTCCGGCTTTCCGGTCGCTTTCGCTTGCGCGCTGTAAATGTCGCGCTCCTTCTCCAGCATTTCCGGAGTTACTTCCTCGCGCCGCACATAGCGGGGATCGAGCGCCGCAATGTGCATGGCGATATCGTGACAAAGTTGCTGGAACTGATCGGTGCGGGCCACGAAGTCCGACTCGCAATTGATCTCGACCAGCACGCCAATCTTGCCGCCCGCGTGGATGTAGCTGCCCACCAGTCCTTCGCTGGCTTCCCGCTGCGCCTTCTTGGCCGCCGCGGCTTGTCCTCTTTTGCGTAACACGGCTATGGCCTTTTCGATGTCTCCGGCGGCTTCCACGAGCGCGGCGCGGCAATCCGCGAAACCCGCATTGGTGCGCTCGCGCAACTCCTTCACAAGTTGCGCAGGAATATTGATGTTGTTCGGTGTTGGCTGTGTGCTCATTCGTCGTCTCTTCCCACTATTGGTTGGATGATTTGGATACCTGCGAAGATATTTTTGCGCCCAGGAACGGAAGGCGGCTGTAGCCACCTCCTCCCGCCTCGGCCGCTAATCCTTAGCGCTGCGCTTCGTCAGGGGGAACGGTCGCTTCCGCGGGTTCTGCGGGCTCGACGGGGGCATCGACAGGCGTCTCCACGACGCCTTCCACAAAGTCGCCTTCCTGCTTTTCGTACTGCTCGTATGCGCTGGTGTCCACGTATTCGACACCATCGGCCAACGCCTGGTCCGCGCTCGCCTTCTGCTCCGCTACCTGCGATTGCTGGTAAGCGTTGTGGCCTTCCAGCACAGATTCGGAAATCTTCGACGTGAACAACCGGATGGCGCGCAACGCGTCGTCATTTCCCGGGATGATCCAGTCGACTACGTCGGGGTCGCAATTGGTGTCCACCACCGAAACCACCGGCACGCCCATGCGGCGCGCTTCCTTTACGGCAATTTCTTCGGCGTTGGAATCGATCACGAACATGGCATCCGGCAAGTGCGCCATATTCTCGATGCCTTCCAGGTTCTGGAACAGGTGCTTCATTTCGCGCTCCAGGCGCGCTTTTTCTTTCTTGGAAAGTTCCAGCATGCGGCCATCTTCGCTCATGGCCTTCAACAGCTTCAGCCGTTTGATGGATTTCTGCAACGTGGACCAGTTGGTCAGCGTGCCGCCCAGCCAGCGGTGATTCACGAAAAATGCTCCGCAGCGTTTCGCTTCTTCAGCGACCGCTTCCTGGGCCTGGCGCTTGGTGCCCACAAACAGCACCGTGCGGCCCTGCGCCGAAAGTTCGCCAACGAAGCGGCTCGCTTCGCGGAACATCTTCAGCGTCTTCTGCAGATCAATAATGTGGATGCCGTTGCGTTCGCCGAAAATGTATTCCTTCATTTTCGGGTTCCAGCGTCGCGTCTGGTGGCCGAAGTGAACTCCAGCCTCCAGCAACTCTTTCATCGTAATTTCTACTGCCAAGTTTCCTCCTCTTAGGATTGCTGTTTGCGGCCGCGAGAAAACTACCCTCGCGAAAGAACAGCCTTTTTGCCGGCTTCCTTGCCGGCCGTGATCTCGGCGGTCTGGCTTGCGCTAAACCGCCGGAGCTCGAAGCTGGGCTATTAAGCTGGCCCAGCAAAATCCAAAACAATTTGCACTTAGCGCTTGGTGAACTGGAAGCGCTTGCGAGCGCCCTTCTGTCCGTACTTTTTGCGCTCTTTCATACGCGAATCGCGCGTCAGAAATCCATTCTTGCGCAGGGCCGGGCGCAGTTCCGGGTTATACACTGAAATGGCGCGCGCCAGGCCCATGCGCACTGCTCCAGCCTGCCCGCCAACGCCGCCACCCTTGGCGGTGATCACCACGTCCACCTGGTCATGCAGGTTGGTGAACTTCAGAGGTTCTTCCGCGTCGTGCTTCCACGCGAAATTCGGAAAATACTGCTCGGCTGTTCGTCCGTTCACGGTGAACTTGCCGGAGCCGGCGCGAAGAAAAACGCGCGCGACCGATTCCTTGCGGCGTCCCGTACCCAGAATCCATGTCTGCTTGCCCGCGAGGGGCGAACCTGTAGAACTCAACGTTCCTCCTAAAATCAACTGAAAGCCGCGACAAAGACACCTGAACCGCGTGTCTCGAAAACCGATGGAAGAAACTCTGGAGACTGGAATACTGCAGGTTGTTACACCCACCAGAACAACAATCCCCGAACCTTGCTGCTGACGCTATTTCTATTTAGCTGGCCATCGCCTGTGGCTTTTGCCCGGCGTGACGCGCCAAGCCCGCCGCGTCGCGGTACACGCGCAGCTTCTTCGCACGGCGCGCGCGCAACTTGTTCTTCGGCAACATCCCCAGCACCGCTTCACGAACCATCCAGTCGGCCTTGGCCACGCGCAAACGCTTGGCCGGAACTTCCTTCAAGCCGCCTGGATACCCGCTATGCGAGTAATACATCTTCTGCTCGACCTTGTTTCCGGTCATGCGAATTTTATCCGCATTGATGACCACCACGTGGTCGCCGGAATCCAGATACGGCGTGAAACTCGGATTATCCTTGCCGATCAAAATGCGCGCCACCTTGGTGGCCAATCGCCCCAACACTACGTCCGTGGCGTCAATCACGTGCCAGCGAGCTCCAACTTTGAGGGCCTCTGCTTCTTCGCCCTTGGCTACATACGTCCTCATCGAAACGGTCACACCTTTCCTGTTGAGACAAACGTAAATCTTAGAGGATGCTCCCGGTATTGTCAAAGGAATGTATCGCCAAAGCGAGTAGACTCGACGCGCCGATGCGGGTGTAGACTCATAAACATTTTCGGAACCAAGCAGCTGTGCAAACATCTTGAATTGGGGGTAGCTTGAAAAAACTACTGTCGCTTATCGCGATCCTCGGAACATCTTTACTTGCGGGGGGCCTGCACGCAACTCAGGAGCCCGACCATTCTGCCCGCAATCAACTACTGGGCGCCTGGAAACTGGTCAGCAATGAAGAGCCGGATGCCAGCGGCAAGCTTCAAAAAGGCGACTACACCGGCACCATCGTTTACACCCGCGAGCGACAAATGTCCGTGCAGATCATGCCTCGGAATACGGGAACCACCGTAAACACTGGTCCAGTAAACTACCGGAGTTGCGATTATGAAGCGTACTTCGGCAAATTTGCCGTAGACGAACGCACTCAAACCGTGGCTCACCACGTGGAAGGCGCGCTGGTGCGCACGTTGATCGGCAGCGATTTGAAAAGGGTTTACAAATTTTCGGGGCGGCAGTTGATATTGAAATCGTCACGCTCCGACGAACATTGGACCATCGTCTGGGAACACTTCTGAACAGTTCGGTAAAGCACATCGGGAGGACTACGTGGAAGTCGTAGCTGGAGTGGATCTGGGGGGCACCGCGGTCAACTATACTTTCCTCGATCGCGAAGAAAAATTTCTCATTGAAGGATTGTGCGAGCATCCCTCGCTCGCCAAGCAAGGGCCCGACGTTTGCCTGAAACAGATTGAAGACGGCCTGAAGATTGCCGCCGATCGCGCCAACATTCAGGTTTCAGAAATTGTGGCAGTCGGCCTCGACACTCCCGGGCCCGCCAGTGCGGCCGGAAAGCTAAGCGCGCGCGGCTCCACAAATTTTGTGCACGCCAACTGGGCCGACTTCGATATACGCGAAGGCCTAGCCACTCGACTCGGCAAGCCGGTAAGTTATTTGAATGACGGCAACGCCGGCGCGTTGTGGGGCCACTTCTCCATCTTCGGCGCCACCGGGAAAGAGACTTCCGTCAGCGTGGTCATCGGCACGGGTCTCGGTGGCGGCGTGATTTTGGACGGCAACGTCATCAAGGGCCGAAAAGGTTTTGGTGGAGAACTCGGCCACGTTTTAATTCCGTATCAAAGCATCGAGGGCATCGGTGGTTTAGTTCCGAAGTGCAACTGCGGGCGCGTTGGCTGCCTTGAATCGGTCTGCTCGCTAACCGCCATCGAACGCGACTTCCTTCCGTATTTCCTGCCCAAATATCCCGGGCACGAATTCGAAAAGGTCGGAAATTTGAATCAGTGCGCGAAGATGGTGCGCGGGCGTGCCGACCGCGGCGACGCCATGTGCCGCGAAATTTTCCGCGTACAAGCCCACGCTTTGGGTTTGTTCTTCGACGAGATGATCAACACTTTTGACCCGGACGCGTTAATCGTCGGCGGAGGCGCGCTGGAAACCAGCAAGGAATTTCAGAATTGGTTCATCGCAGAAATTCACAAAGCCATGCCCAACCAGCGAGAAGAGCAGGCCGACATTCCCATCTACGTCATGCCCAACGGCGACACCGCGGGTGCCCGAGGCGCCGCTATCGAAGCCCTGAAGCTGGCCCGCGCCGGCGGCCTGGCTTGAGTCGCTTTACCTAAATCAGCACTTCGCGAATCATGGCTTCGCGAATCAGGGCTTCGCGCCCAAAGTAGGAATGAACTGCGGAGCCTTCCGCAACTTACTGGCTTGTTCGTAGGCATACGCAATCCGGATCAGGACCGGTTCGCTCCAAGCGCGGCCGAAAAATGAAATACCCACCGGCAAGCCAAAAATATCACCCGCCGGCACGCTGATATTAGGATAGCCGGCCACCGCGGCGCTGCTGGAACTTCCGCCGCCAAAGTGATCGCCCGCCACCAGGTCGGTAAGCCACGCGGGTCCGCCTGTTGGACCGATCAGCGCATCCAGTTTGTGCTTGTCCATCGTGGCGTCAATCCCTTCGGTGCGCGCCAACTGGTGATTTTTCTTCAACGCATCCAGATATTCCTGGCTGCTCAGCGGGCCCTTCAGCTGCGATTTCAGAAAAAGGTCCTGCCCGAAATAGGGCATCTCCTGCTCACGATGCTTTTCGTTGAACTCAATAATTTCCTGCAGTGTGTGCACCGGCGCGCGCGGCCCCAGTTTCGCCAAATACGCATTGAGGTCCGCCTTCAGCTCGTACATAAAAACGGTGGACTCCGATTCATCAAACTTTCCGCGTGTTTCAATTTCCGCGGGATCCACCAGCACCGCGCCCTGCGCTTTCAAAACTTCCAGCGCCGCGCCCATTAGCGCGTCCACTGCCCCGCTGAATCCAAACGTTCCGCGCACCACTCCGATGCGCGCCCCGCGCAAGCCATCAGCAATTAAAAATTGCGTGTAGTCCGCGTAGGACTTCCCGCGGCTTTCGGAAGTTGCCTTGTCTTCTTCGTCCACGCCCGTCAGCGCGCCCAGTAGAATGGCCGCGTCGCGCACCGTGCGGCACAATGGCCCCGCCGTGTCCTGGCTATGCGAAATCGGAATAATCCCGCTCCGGCTCACCAATCCCACGGTCGACTTCAATCCCACCACGCCATTCGCCGATGCCGGACACACAATCGAGCCATCCGTTTCTGTTCCAATCGCGATAGCACACAAATTTGCGGACACACCGGCGCCCGAACCCGAGCTCGACCCGCAGGGATTGCGATCAAGTACGTACGGATTTTTTGTCTGCCCTCCCCGCCCGCTCCATCCGCTCGAGGACTGATTCGAACGAATATTGGCCCATTCGCTCAAATTTGTTTTGCCTAAAATCACCGCCCCGGCTTCGCGCAATTTCTGCGCAACCATCGAATCTTTCGGCGGCTTCGACCCCACCAGCGCCAGTGAGCCCGCAGTCGTCATCATGCGGTCGGATGTATCAATGTTGTCCTTAATCAAAATCGGAATGCCGTGCAGCGGCCCGCGAATGTGCTTCTGTTTGCGTTCGCGATCCAGTTCCCTGGCAATACTCAGGGCGTCAGAATTAACTTCGATAACGCAGTTGATAGCCGGCCCGTGCTTATCAACTGCTTCAATACGCGCGAGGTATTTTTCAGTTATGGCATGCGCGGTGAAGCGGCCGGAGGCCATGGCGCTCTGCAAGTCCGTGACGGTGGTTTCCTCTAATTCGAAAGATGCCACCGGCGCGGCTCTTCCACCGAAGTCAGACGGTGCTTCGCGCGAGGTTCCGAACGATATTCGCGGCGAGATAGCCGCCGCCGATGCTCCGAGCACGGTAGCCTTCAGAAACGTCCGGCGTGCCGGAACTTTACCGGGCGTTTCCGCAGCTGGCTTCTCCCCTCGATCCACACGCGGCGGAAGCTCGCCGTCCCTCAGGGACTTCTCTTTCATTTGCTTTCCTCATTTGACGCTTGCTTGGGCGCACACATGTTACGCCAAGTACGCTTCACGCGCGCAGCAAACCACTCGCGCGCCGCCGAAATAGCCGCCTGATTTACGTGTCCAAAGTTAAGTTATCCAACAGAGCACTGGTACGAATCCATTCTTTTGAGCGCCGCCGCTTTCTATAAAATGAGGACAAGCTAATTTTCGTTCGGAAGGTGTGCCATGACGAAACACAACGACAGCCGGAAAACGACGGAGTGGAATTGCACTATGGCTTGGGATCGCTCTCGCCAGAGGCTGCACGCAGGCGCGGTATTGCTGGCTGCCTGCGCTTTTGCCGCCGGCGCCCCCGTTTGGGCGCAGGACGTGGCCGAAGCCGCCCGTCAGGAACAAGCGCGCAAAGACAAGCAAGCCGCAGCCCGCCAGAAGCACGTGTACACCGAAGAAGACCTCAAGCGGGCGCGCATCCTGACGCGCGCAGACCGCGAGCAGCTTGATGCGAAGAAACGTGAACAGCCCGTTCCCGCAGTGGTCACGCCTCCGGCCGACGCCTCTATCGAGGCTCTGGAGCAGTTACCGCTGGGCGATGTGGCTCGCATCTATCGCGCGATGAAGGAATTGTCGCAGGCCAGCCAGTCCGCGGAATTTCATTTGCCTACGGCCAATGTAGCCAACGCCGAGTTTGTTGCTCCCAAATCGGCGCATGAATTCGTCGCTTCAAAACCCAACGCACCGCGAACTTCGAAGCTCTCCGTGCCTGTAGCTCCGGAGTTTCCGGCCACCAGTGCCTTGGCTTCTGCGTTGCAACCCTCGAGCGTTGCGCCTCAGCCTGCCCACGAATTTGTCATGTCCAGGCCAAATGCCGTGCAGCCCTCGGCTATGACTGCCCCCGTGGCGCCCATTTTTATGGATCCTGCGGCGCCCCGCACCATCATCGTGAAACGCGGCGATTCCTTCTGGAAGCTTGCACAGGTGAATCTGGGCGACGGCCATCGCTGGCACGAAATCGTGGCGGTGAATCCGTCCATCGTCAATCCCCAGCACCTCGTCCCTGGAATGACCATCAATATCGCGTCGGCGACGCCGGTAGCCCCAGTCGCGCCGGTACAGCCCGACGAATCCACAATCACCGTCCGCAAGGGTGACAGCCTGTGGCGCATTGCGCAGATCAAGCTGGGCTTCGGCGGGTTCTGGGGCTGCATCGCCAAAGCCAACCCGGCCATCGTGGACGCCAACCGCATCTATACCGGACAAACACTGAATCTGCCCAAGTCCTGCGAAAATTCGCACGAGTAATCGTGCTCTATTCTAATTCGTCTCGGGCAATCCAGCGATTTTCTACGCTACAATGACCTCGACGCCGCTTGTGTCGTCGCGAGGCTGGCTTGATACATCGCCACATCTTTCACAACGAAACTCTTCTTCCCGTCGAAAAGGCGCGCCTTTCCCTGGGGCAATCGGGACTCATCTGCGGCTGGGGTCTTTTTACCACCCTGCGCATTGAAAGCGGCGAAGCCTTCGCTTACGAACGCCACTGGCGCCGCCTGGAAAAACACTCCTCCATCATCCGCCTGCCTATGCCGCACGCAGCCGCCAAAGTGCGCATGCACCTGAACGAACTGATTCGCGCCAACAAAATTACTGGAGGCTGCGCGCGAATCTATCTGGTCAACAATCATGTCGGCGCGTGGACCAGCGACGAAACACTTCCGCAAGTGGACATCCTGATGTGCACCGCTGACCTTCCACAATATTCTCCCAGCGCGCGCCTCGCCCTTCGCGAGCAGGGCCGCCACGCCGCCGCTCCTCTTTCAGGCGTCAAGAGTATCTCCTGGCTCAATAACGTCTGGGCAGTGGCCGAAGCCGCGAGGGATGGTTTTGACGAAGTGGTGCTCCTGAATGAACGCAATGAAGTCGCCGAATGCACCTCGGCAAATCTTTTCGTGGTGAAAAACGCCAAGGTGTTGACCCCGCCGCTCAGTTCCGGTTGCCTCGAAGGCGTCACTCGCGGCATTTTGATGGAAATTGCACCAGAGGCCGGCGTTTCCATTCACGAAGACGCGCTGCACGTCGAAGACCTATACTCCGCAGACGAAGTTTTCATTGCTTCCACCAACCGCAACGTGATCGGCGTAGGCGAAATCGCGGGGCACAAAATTGCCAGTCCGCATGGGCCAGTCACCGAGTCGCTCAATAAGCTTCTGGAAAGTTACATCAGCGAATACGTGAAGCGCCGCCGCACCGCCACGGTCGGCTAACTCTTCACCCCGCTTCCACACCTTTACGGAACTTAGCGCCTCCCTTCCTCGTTCTTTGAGTAGAGCCGCTCCGGTGTGCCCGACTATTTGCGCCGGACTACGTCTACACCTGAGAGCAGAGGCACCGCCGGCTGGAGGAAGTGAGATGGAATCGCTGCTAGCTGATTTCCGCTTTGGCGCCCGAACCCTCTGGAAGGCCCGCGGGTTCACCGTCATCGCTATCGTGACGCTGGCTCTCGGCGTCGGCGCCTCTTCCGCCATCTTCAGCGTCATAGATAATGTCCTGTTGGAGCCTTTCCCCTACAAAGCTGCGCATCGGCTGGTGTCAGTTGAGATTCACGACACCGACGACAGTAGTAATCCCGGTGGCCGTGCCGCCTACTCCGGGGCCGAATTTCTGGACTACGTCAGTCAGAACAAGGTCCTGGAAGACGCGATTGGCGATGCCGGCGAAGATATTCTGTACACTTCGGGCGAAGGCACCGAGCGATTTGCCGGGGAGTTGACCACCCCCGGCACCTTTGAATTTTTCGGCGTACCGGCGCTGCTTGGCCGCGTTGCGCAGCCCGCCGATTATGAGCCCGGGGCCCCGCCGGTTTTCCTGATGCGCTACAAGGTGTGGGTAAGCCGCTTCAATTCCGATCCGTCCATCCTGAATAAGACTTTCACGCTGAATGGAGTTTCGCGCACCCTCATCGGCGTCATGCCCCCACGCTTTGCCTGGGGCGACGCGGACATGTGGATTCCTGAGAAACCTGTGCGCGCGCAAACCAACGCCAATGGCTTCCCGCGCTTCTGGTATCTGCTCGGCCGCCTTAAGCCGGGCGTCACGAATGCGCAGGCTGCGGCCGATTTCACGATCATCGCGAAACAGCACGCGGCTCAGGCACCCACTGAGTACCCCAAGCACTTCTCAGTGCTCATCGAATCTCTGGCCGACCAGGTGGTAGGCCAGTTTCGTACTACGCTGTTGATCGTGCTCGCGGCCGTCGCGCTGCTTCTGCTGATCGGTTGCGGCAACGTCGCCAATCTGTTGCTGGCCCGCGCGACTACCCGAGAAAAAGAATTCGCGGTGCGCGCGGCTTTGGGCGCTGGCCGCCGCCGTCTGGTGCAGCAGTTGTTGGCGGAGAGCCTGCTTCTGGCCATGGGTGGCGCGGTTTTGGGAGCGCTGCTGGCCTGGGCCGGACTGAAAGGCCTCATCGCCATCATTCCGCCCAACACCATCCCTGCGGAAAGCGTCATCCGCATGAACGCTCCGGTTCTGCTCTTCACCTTGGCCGTCGCGATTCTCACCGCTCTTGTTTTTGGATTGGCCCCGGCGTTACAAGCCTCGCGCCGTAATCTGAATGATTCTTTGCGCGACAGCGGTAAAGGTACTAGCGGAAGCTCCAGCCATGCCAGCCTCCGCAACGCCGTCATCGTGTTCGAAGTAGCCCTCTCGCTCACTCTGCTTGTCGGCGCGGGCCTGCTGATGCGCAGTTTCGCCGCGCTCCGCGAAGTAAATCTCGGCCTGCGGCCCGACCATATCCTCGTGGCCCGGCTGCCTCTTCCGCAGGAACGCTACAAAACCGCGGCTCAAGTCGCGGGATTTTTTCGCCCGTTGCTGCAGCGCCTGAATGCCTTGCCGGGAGTTGTAGCCGCATCCGAAACCAGCACGTTGCCGCCTTACGGGGGCATTCCCACCGACGTGGAAGTGGCCGGAAAAACGCACAGCGAAACCTGGACGTCCGCGCTGCAGCTGTGCAGCGAAGGCTACTTCCCCGTTCTCCGCATTCAATTCTTGAAAGGCCGCAGCTTCACGGAGTCGGAAGTAAACAACGCGCGCAAGCTGGCGGTAATCAATCAAACTTTTCAGCGCAAGTATTTCGGTGACGAAGATTCCATCGGCAAGCGGGTTCACCTGTTGGAGCTGGAGAAATTTCCTGACGCGCAACGGGATGCCTGGTATGAAGTCATTGGGGTAGTCGCCGACGTTAAGAATCAGGGCTTGCAGCAACCGGTCACACCGGAAACCTGGGTGCCGTACACCGCTACCGGCTCGGCAGCTCGGGGCGTGCTGGTGCGCACCACCGGGGACCCTTCGCTGATGATGAATTCAGTGCGCCAGGAAATCTGGAGTACCGACCGCAGCGTGGCTCTCACCATGACGGGTACTCTGGAGGGCTTCATCAATTCTTTTTCGTATTCGCAGCCGCGTTTCGGGCTGCTGCTGATAACTGTTTTCGCGACCGTGGGTGTCATTCTTGTTTCCATCGGCGTCTACAGCGTAATTGCGTATACCACCGCGCGGCGCACTCACGAGATTGGCATACGCATGGCGCTGGGGGCTGGCGGCGGCGATGTTCAGAGATTGGTTATCGGAACTGGACTACGGCTGGTAGCACTAGGGATTGCCATCGGACTGGCGGCCAGCGTGGGCCTCGCGCGATTGATCAGCAGCCAACTCTGGGGAGTGTCGGCTCACGATCCGATCACTCTGGTAATCGTGCCGGTGCTGCTCTTAATCATCGGCGTACTGGCTTGCTGGATTCCGGCACGGCGGGCCACTCGAGTCAGTCCCATCACCGCGTTACGGTATGAGTGAAATTTTAGACTAGCGCCCTCTCGCGCGGCGCTTCCTCGCTGAGGATGAGCGCTTCTGTTTTCGTGAAGCTTTAGTACTGGATTTTTTCGCGGCCTTCACTTTTCGTCTTGCAGAAGTTTTTCGTGCGCCTGCGCGCCTAGCTGGCTTTCTTGTGGCGCGCACCTTGCGACCTGCTCGTTTGACAGTTGCCACAGTGTCGCTGGCGGCTGTGGACAACGACTTTTGTGCGGCGGTAGCGCGAGCCGCCAAGGTGCCCAGCGCCGAACCAATTGACTCGGCCACGCTGGTCAGCAACCCCGAATCTTTATCTGAAGCGGCACCGCCTGAAGAAGAGCCACTGCCTGAAGAATTTTCCGCAGCCATTGTTTGCACCCCTCTGACGAAGCCAGTAACTGATCGAGTCCAACGCACGGCCGAAGCCGTGCGTGGACACCTTCGAACACTTGCCAAAAACTTTACGCCAGCGTGTAGATCAGCGGCAAGTGCCGCTGGCTAAGCTAAACCGGCCGGCGCCCCTGGATGACACGGATCAGCACAACGATGATCGCCAGAACCAGCAGGATGTGGATGAACCCACCCAACGTGTAGGAGGTCACGAGCCCGAGTAGCCACAAAATCGCAAGTATCACCGCAATTGTCCAAAGCAAGTCCATCTCCGGTCTCCTTAGTTGAATATCAGGTGGCCAACGAGGCCCTTCAAGAATGGTGGGACAGTACGGTCAATACATCTCGGGGACCATCAGGTAAACGATGTAGGGACTGAGCCATTTTGTAGTATTGCCTTAAGCCAAAAAAAACGGCTGCGAGCTAATACTCGCAGCCGCCAAATCTTGATATTTTCGAAAACTACGAGTGTGACGCATAATCGGTTCCACCACCGTTAGATTTCTGCCAGCTCGTCTCTTGCGGGGTAGGCATGTTGCCGAAACTGGTCGTCGGTTTCCCGCTCGCCGCCTTTTTGTAATGGTCACTGAATCCCGGAACCAACTCTTCAACTAGTTCCGTAAGACGGGAAACACCCAAACCAATGGCTGCATTCTTCAAGTTGTCCCAGGTCTCTGACGCCTGACTGGCGGCCGCGCCAGTGTATGCAGAGAATCCTTTCGAGCTCTGCTCAGTGCCGGATGCTACCATCTCGTTGTCACCCGTCGACCCTGTCGAGCCGTAAGAGTCAGCAAAAGACCGCCGCCGTGAAGTGACCCGCTGCGTAATGCTCGAAGCGCTTGGTAGAAGCGCTGCCAGCAAAACTCCACCGACGAATGCCGCTCCCAGCATCACGCCCGGACGCTCTTCGAATTGCGTTCTCCAGTCGAACGCCCCTTTAACTTTCTCTTCCAATTCGCTGAAATTGTCTTCCAATTCACTGCGTTGATGCCGGATATGCTGTTCTATCTGCTCTGGTCTTTCGTCCATTGGACATTCTCCTTGATACTTTCAATCGTACGTTCCGGAACCGCGTTAACGTGCTTAAATCGCGCTTTGGCCGCGCCAATCAGCGCCATGGATACAACTGCCAGCACCGCGCCGACAATCAATGCGGCCATCCACATCGTCATGACCGTAGCCATCGCCAACATCGCCGTGAGTAACAGGAAGCCCAAGGCATACAGCCCTAAGGCGCCACCGGCGACCGACATGATCACCGGTGATGTAGCCTTGGCGGCCTCCTGTTTCACCTCTGCCTTGGCCAGCCGAAGTTCAGACCGGATGATCTCCTGGATATTTCCTACAATATCCTGAAGAACCTCCGGGACCGTCCTGCCGTTTTGAACCGCCATTTTTGTTCCTTCTCGCATGACCCCGCCTTCGCTATCGCGTTTGTCGCTGTCGATCGTCAATCGCTGCTGCGCATCACTCGCGCCAGCAGAAAGCCCAGCCCTGCGGCTACCGCGAGCGACTGTCCGGGATAACGCTTCACCAATTCCGTCACGTCCGAAGCCATCTCCTTGAAGTCGTGTTCGCGAACGTAGTCCGCCGTCTGTTGCAATTTGTCTGCGGTAGCGTGCGCTGCGCTTGCTACGCGATCGGACTGGCTGTGGAGCGCGGAAGCGGTGCGGTTCAGTGAAGCGGCCGCCGGTTCACGCGAAGCATCGATTTTGTCTGCGGTCTTGCGGCCGAAATCATTTACGCGGTCGCGGACATCAGCAGCCTTCTCGGAAATTTGTTCCTTAAGCCTGGCAGCTGTACCAGCCGCTGATCCTGACGAACTCTGGTCTCCGAACGGCCGGTCGGTGCTGTCGTTGCGATATTGCTCGTCCATGATTATCTCCTTTGATCTCGGGGGTGCCGAGGCGTTCGCGGGCCTGATGTAATAGGCCGATTATCGCCACATGCTGCAGGTCGGAATCTATTCGCTCTTTCCGTTACGGGCCATCCGGTAAAAAGCGTAGATTGCTCAACGGTTCCCCTTACCGGCCATTTCGCGCTTCTCTTTTGCGCTCTTCAGGGTGCATTATCACTGGAGCCCGCAACGGTATTTCATACCGGACCGCTGCCTGTCGTCCCGTGCGCAGCGCCGCCAATCTACGGAGTGCGACCATGTCAGGTTTTTACGAAGAGATGGCGGAATTCGCGGCCATGAGTGAGGGCGACGGTTTCCTTGGTCGGTGTGGCGGCGAATTCGAAGGCCCGCAGCGCACCGACGACCGTCGCGACTCGCATTCGTACAACGGCAATCTGCTTCCCAGACGGCCAGTCCAACTGGAACTTTTGGTAATCGAAAAATCTCCAAATTCTGTCGCGAAAGCCGGGTGAATTGATTGGCTCGCACTTCTCCGGCTAAAGACATATCGCGCATCTTCACGTTATTCGCCGCGGTTGTAGTCATCGCGACTCTGTATTTCGCGCGGGAAATGCTGGTGCCGCTGGCGCTCGCCGTGCTGTTTACCTTCGTTCTGACTCCTTTGGTCGGGCTCCTTGAGCGAATTCACTTCCCGCGATTTTTGGCTGTATTCCTCACAGTTACCTTGGCCGTAGTCGGATTGGGGATCGCAGGCTGGACAGTGGCGAATCAACTCATCGACGTCACCAATCAGTTGCCCAGCTACAAATCCAATATCAAAACTAAAATTGATTCGATTCGCAGTCCCAGAAGCAGCAGCAGACTTGACAACGCGGCGAATGCTGTTAAAGAGATTGGCAAAGAAATTACCGACAGTTCCGCCGACACCGCCGAAAATGCCTCGGCTAAGGCCACGGCAAAAACCAAAGCCGCCATAGCTCCTCCAAAGCCTGCGCAAGTTCAGGTATACCAGCCCGCTAGCAATCCGCTGGAATCACTCAACAGCGTGGTCACACCGTTGGGTAGCGTCATCATCGTGTTGGTGCTCACCATTTTTATGCTTGCAGGACGCGAAGATTTGCGTAATCGCGTGATCGGCTTGGTGGGTCACGGCCATTTGAACCTGATGACCCAGGCCTTGAACGACGCGGGAGCGCGCGTCAGCCGCTATCTCCTTATGCAGTTACTGGTGAACACCGGTTACGCCGTGGTGATCGGAGTTGGCCTCTACCTGATCGGCGTGCCGAATGCTCTTCTATGGGGCACGGTCGCAGGGCTTTTTCGCTTTTTGCCATATGTCGGCGCTCCTCTTGCCGCGATGTTACCCATTCTCTTGTCTCTGGCGATATCCGCTACCTGGACCCAACCGGTAGAAACTCTGCTGCTGTACTTGATCGTGGAATTAGTGGTGGCCAATTTCCTTGAACCGCTGTTGTACGGGGCCAACACCGGAATTTCATCGTTCGCAATTCTATTCGCAGCAATTTTCTGGGCCTTGATTTGGGGGCCGATCGGTTTGTTGCTCTCCACGCCGCTGACCGTCTGCCTCGTAGTCATCGGGCGCCACGTTCCCACCCTGAGTTTCCTGAACGTTCTGCTTGGCGACCAGCCCGTACTGTCGCCGGAGGCGCACTACTACCAACGCCTGTTGGCATCCGATCAGGCCGAGGCCAAGCGTGTTTTGGAAGAGTATCTCAAGGACCATTCGCTCGAAGAACTTTACGATTCTGTTGTGGTGCCGGCTCTGGCCCTTGCTGAACAGGATCGCCACCACGACGATCTGGATGTCATTACGGAACAATTCATCGTCCAAAGCACCAAAGAGCTGTTGGAGGAGTTGGCGGACAAAACTAAGGAAGCCGAGACAGACGCCAAAGAAGAATCTTCAGGCCAAGAAACAACCGCCCTCCCAGGCGCAATCCTGAAAACTTCATATCGTGTGGACCCAGGGCCTGGAATCGTTTGCCTGCCAGCCCGCGATGAAGCCGACGAAATCGTCGGAATCATGCTCGCGCAGCTTCTGGAAAACGCGGGCTATCATGCGCAAGCCATCAGCATCGGCACTACTGCGGAAATGCTTGCCCAGGTAAAAGAATCTGCTCCCGCCATCGTCTGCATTTCGGCGTTGCCCCCATTCGCGCTTTTGCATGCCCGGGAATTGTATAAGAGAGTTCGGAGCGCCCTGCCGGATGCCAAGGTCGTCATCGGTCTATGGAAGTTCGGGGGCGATCCTGCAAAGGCCAGCGGAAGGCTCAATATTGCCGGTGAGGATAAGTTGGCTCTGACGCTGGCTCAAACGGTCCTGCAGGCCGACGTGTTCCGGCAGCTTGCAGTGGCCCACGGGTCCGAACAGGTGGCGGAAATGCACCCCGCGGAAAAAACTGTATGACCTTGGGGCAACAGCTTTTGACACTGGTAATCCTGGCCCTGCCGGTGGCCTCCATCGCGTGGACCATTACCCATGAAGAAATTTTTCGGGAAACGCGCGACTGGTGTGTACGCAACAGCAAAACCTGCCGGACTATCTACGAGCGGAAATTTTTTTACCTTTTCACTTGCGAATACTGCTTCAGCCACTATGTCGCCGCAATTTTTCTGATCATCACCCGTTTTAAGATGGTGTTTCCTGGCTGGCGTGGTTACCTGATTGCTGGCTTTGCACTGGTATGGGTCGCCAACGTGTACATGAGTATATTCGCGCGCCTGCGGCTGGACATTAAACGCGAGCGGGTCGAAATTTCGGCGGTGGAAAAGGAAGTAAAGAAAGCCGACCCCACAACGCCGTCGTCTTAGCTGCTACGTAACTGCGAGCACGAACTTTCTATCCCTGCAAAGATCATTGCGATCTTCGATAATCTCCGCTTCGATTTGATAAATACGCAACCCGTCTCGCAGCGCTTCCGCGCTGGCCGCAGGCGGAGTTCCTTGCGCAATGATGGCCAGTCCGCTGGCTGCCACGGGCAGGCTGTCCATTCTTTGCACGCGATCAACGGTCCAGTTAATCGACTTGAAAACCGTGAGGAAGTCTTCGGCATACGCAGCGGCGTCTCCGGCGTTAACCGTCCCATCGGCGCCACCAGGCGCCAAACAACAAACTCCCACAGGTTCATCGGGGAAGTTCAGCAGAATCTGAATCAACACCGCCTGCTGGTGGGTGCTCAATTTTCGCGCGCCCGGGGTTCGCGGCGCTCGATGCCCAATACTGCTACCCATTTCCGGCACAGACTATCTCCCTTCAGACACCGCTCACATTCCTTCGGCGGCTAAGAGTTTACATCCCCACTCTGCATTTCAAGCCGGCCAGATCTTCTCCTCGGAATCACCGATTTACCGGCGGGGTTCATTGTGGCCATAATTGGCTGCTTACCAAAAATGGTAACGCCCAGGGAGCAGTCATGGCCGCATCCGTTTGGAAAGGCAGCATATCGTTCGGGCTTGTTTCTGTGCCGATAAAGCTTTTTGCCGCCGCGCGTTATTCGCATATCAGCTTCCACGAAGTCCACCGCGAGTGCGGTCGCCGCGTTCATCAGCAACTGTATTGCGAATACGACAAGCGCGTGGTCAGCCGCGATGAACTCGTCATGGGCTACGAAACGGATGACGAGAAGATGATCATCGTTGATCGCGACGAACTGAAAAAACTCCAACCGGCTTCCTCTTCTTCCATGGAGATTCTGCAATTTGTAAAACTCAGCGACGTCGATCCCATCTACTTTGAAACTTCCTATTTCTCCGTCCCCGACGAAGCCGGACGCCGCGGCTACACCCTGCTCCTCGAGACCATGGAGGAATTAAAAGTCGCCGCCATCGCTCAAGTCACCATGCACCAGCGCGAACGCACCGTCATCGTCCGCCCTTATAACGGCGGTCTGACGCTGCACACGCTTTACTACCCTAAAGAGATTCACGACGTTCCCGGCTACGGAAAAAATAACGCCACCAATTTAAAAAAGCCGGAAGCATCACTGGCGGAGCAATTCGCCAAAGGCCTCGTCGCCCCATTCCATCCCGAAAACTTCCATGACGAATATCAGGAGCGCGTAAAAAAACTGATCGAGAGCAAGGAAAAGGGCACCGCGGCCCCCAAACCGGAAAAAACTCGGAAGCTGGCACCGGTGGTGGACCTGATGACCGCTCTGAAACAGAGCATTGCTAACAAGGCCGGTCACGCGAAGGCAAGAACATCCGCATCAGGAAAGATTTCTCGCGCCAGAAAAAGCGCCTGAGTCGGGCGCGCCCACGATATCGGCCCTCGGCGCATTCGTTAGCCAGAACGCCGCGCATCGCAGCCGCAACAACGCAGCCTCTTGTCCGCGCGTGCTACAATCCACCCCTGGAGTGCATCTATGCCCGATTCCGTGGCCCTGCCCGGAGAAGCGGTACTGGAAGTCGTGTCGCCCGATGGCGCGCGCCGTTTCGCGCGCATCACGCAGACGCCCTTTCACATCGGTCGTGGCGCGGAAACCGGAAACCATCTGCAACTCTCCGATCGGCGCATTTCCAGGAATTGCGCCGCCATTGTCACCGAAGCCAATCGTTTCTACCTGGAAGATCGTGGCCAGCGCCGCGGCCTTTTCGTAAACGGCGACAAGGTGGAAAGCCGCGAATTGCAGAACGGCGACGTAATTTCTTTTGGTCTCGAAGATTCCTACGAGATAATTTTTCGCAACGCCACCGACTCCGGCGAAGAATCCATACCTCACCTCCTTACACGCATCGAGCACATCACTTCATCAGAACAGACCGGCACCGGCGGTTTGCGCAAACTGAATTTATTGCTGGAAGCTACCACCTTGCTGCATTCCCAGTTACCGCTTGACTCCGTGCTGGGCACCATGCTCGATCACGCTGTCTCGGTAACCGACGCGGATCGCGGCTTGCTCCTGGAAGGCGATAATCCCGCAGGTTTGCACGTGCGCCTGGCCCGCCGCAGCGGCGGCCTCCGTCTTCCGCCAGAAAGTCTCACGCCCAGCCAGACCGCCATTCAGTTGGCATTGAAGCAGCACTCTCCGGTCATCACCGAAGATCTCGCGCAGGCCGATATGGATTTAGCCGCCGCGCAAAGCATCGTGGCCCAGCGGCTCCGCGCCGTGGTAGTGATTCCGCTGTACGCCATGTCCCGCGCCAATACTCAGGAATCCATGGTCAATATCAAGCGCGGCGACTTTCTCGGCGTGTTGTACATGGATTCGAAACGCCCCGCGGCTTTTTCTAAACTCGACCGCCAGATCCTGGACGCACTCGCCGCCGACGCCGCCAGCATTCTTGACAACGCCCGCCTCGTCGAGCGCGAACGCGAACGCCAGCGCATGGAGCAGGAAATCAATATCGCGCGCGACATTCAGCAGGCGCTGCTGCCGCGCGATTTTCGCGAATTTCCCCATCTCGCCGTTTCCGGCATCAACTTCCCGTGCTTGTCGGTGGGAGGGGACTATTTCGACGTCTTCCCGCTAAGTGACAATCGCACCGCGTTTCTTATCGCCGACGTCTCCGGAAAAGGATTAGGTGCCGCGCTGCTCACTACCATGCTGCAGGGCGCGCTCTCCGGCATGACCCTCGGAACCGATCCCGCGCGCGTTTTCAATCACGTCAACAAATTTCTCTGCAGCCACTCGGAAGTCGGCCGCTATGCCACGATGTTTTTCGGCATTCTCGATCAGGACGGCCGGCTCGAGTACATCAACGCCGGCCATCCCTCGCCGTTTTTGGTGCGTCACGGCATTGCGGAAGAGCCATTCACCGAAGGGTCCTTTCCCGTCGGTCTCGTTCCCGAGGCGGAATATGTCAGCGCCTCTGTGAAGCTGGAACCCGGCGATACCTTGATTTTGTTCAGTGACGGCGTCACCGAAGCCATGGACCCTGCCGAAGAACTTTACGGCGTTCCACGCCTTCGGGAAGTCCTCACCGGACAATCCGAATGCGCGCTGGACAAATTGCAAAAGTCCATCCTGGAATCCGTCGAAAACTTCTCCAAGGGTGCGCACCAGGCCGACGATCTGACTTTATTGATCGTACGCTACCGCTCCACGCCAGCGGTCGCGCTTACCGAGACGGATCTATCGTCATCGTCTTCGAAGATCCCCGCGGCTGGTTCCGTTCCCGTCGCGTCCAACTCCCCAAGTGCTTCCATATCAGCGGCCAGCAATCAAGCTGCTGCTGCAGCGGCGACTGGCGCGCCGAAATCCCCTTCCGCAGCGGAGACTCTCGGCCCTCGCACGTAGCGATATTGGTCGGCATATAGCTCGTCCATTAAACTTTTTTTCGCATTGACGTACCCGCTCCCCTGTATCGCAAAAACTCTCCCGAACCTTCACCTTTAAGCTGGTGCGCTATACGCCCAGGCTTTGCAAAAAGGAGATTTATGGATCGCGTTGAAATTCCGGAACAGCAGGTTGTGTCGCTGGATGAGATCGCCCTGGGAGTGCGCGGCCTGCGCATCACCTTCGTAAACGTTTTTGGTATTACGCACAGCGATAACTCCTGGACCCTTATCGATGCCGCCCTGCCGATGTCCGAAAGTTATATTCGCCGCTGGGCTGAAAAGCATTTCGCCGGGCCGCCGCGCGCCATCGTTTTGAGTCATGGCCACTTTGATCACGTCAGCTGCGCCCAGGCGTTAGCTGATCACTGGAATGTTCCTATCTACGCGCACGCGCTCGAGCGGCCCTATCTTACTGGCCGCGCAGAATATCCACCGCCGAACCCTGGCGCAGGCGGCGGCCTGATGAGCTTGCTATCGCCGCTACTGCCGCGCGGACCAATTAATTTGGGCAATCGTCTGCGAGATTTGTCGTCCAGCGAACGCGGCGGAGGTGATGAAGTTGGTGAACGCAGTGAAGGCGGCGAAGGCAAACTTAATCGATCTTTCGAACTGCCCGGCTGGGAAATACTGCATACGCCCGGCCACACTCCGGGTCACGTATCGTTCTTCCGTGCGGAAGATCGAACGTTGCTCCCTTCGGACGCCTTCTGCACCACCAAGCCTGAATCTTTTTTCGAAGCAGCCATCGCTCAAAAGAGCGAGCTACATGGACCACCGGCCTACTTCACTTCGGATTGGAGCAGTGCTGCGGCTTCGGTTCGGCGTCTCGCGGCGCTTGAGCCTGTAACAATTGCGCCTGGCCACGGCCAGCCCATCGCCGGCGCTCAGGTCGCCGCCGCATTGCGGGAACTTGCGGCGCGCTTTGACGAGGTGGCGGTCCCCGAAAACCGCAGCAAGTCAGCCGGAAAATCCTCGTAGCTTCTTTTTATTTATGAGCGGTACTCTGCGCAGGCCGTTCGAGATCAGCGCGATCCCATTTGCCCAGGGTGGCCCCCGCCTCGTACGTGCTCTGGCAGAAGTCCAATAGCGTCTGTTCCGGCGAATCAGCAATCCGGACGTCCTCATACATCAGGAAGAATTCATTTTTCTCGCCGCTATAAAAAGCCTTGGCTGGCAGCACGCGTCGCGTTTTAAATCCTTCCGGCTCCGGCGCTGCGTAGGCATAGAACGCCGCGTCCTTGATGATTTCGCCGTCCCCTGGCCAGAAACCGTGGCTGATCACTTCGTGCGAGTACGCCTCTTTCGTGATGACGTCAGCATCCGTCCGCTCTGGCGCGCGCCGCCCTGAAAAACGCGTGACCGCCAGATCAAAACTTCCCCAGAAAAAATGTACCGGACTGACTTTCCCGATGAAGCGGGCGCGAAACTCCTGCAACACCACCTCAACGCTCGTCAAAATCCGCCAGAACCGCTGCGCATATTCCGGGTCATACGATTTGTGCGTCTCGTCCAGATTGAATCGCATCGGCCGCGGCACTTCCACCGGCATGGCCCACACTTTCACTTCGATGCCCAATGAGCTCAGCGCCGCCATCAGCTCGAAATAAAATTCCGCTACGGTTCGCGGCATCAATCGAAACGATCTTATCTCGCCAAGACTAGTAGTGATGACCAGCGCGTGCGCCACAAAATCAAAATTGATTTCGAAAACGCCCTTGGCGTACGGCATGGGCGAAGTGGTTAGCCCGCGCGCCGTTACGTAGAGAGCGGTGCCCCAGTAGTGGTTGATGTTAGGGCTGAGCGCCAGCCGAATTTTTCCGACGACTTGCGTCCACATGTGCAGCGTCGCATAGGTGTCTTTCCATTCCGCCAGTGGAAGCGCGGGCCAGCGTTGTGATTGCGTCGATTGCGTCATGGTAGAACTCCTGATCGAGCACCTTCGGTTTCCTCTTGGCAGCATCGGCCATTTCGCACGGCAATTCAATGCCATCGAATGTGCCCTGTACTTTTGCTGGCCTGTGGGCCAGTAGTCCATGCCGAAATCACCGGTCATACTCGTCAAACAAGGGAGAATCTCGTGCGCATTCAGGTCAAAGTTTTCTTCATCCTCGCGGCCGTTTGGGCAACCGGCTGCGGCACCACCAGTGGCACCAGCACAGCCGACCGCAAGCACAAGCCCTCCCCCGTTGTGCAAGTCAGCGTCGCTCCAACGAATGCCAGCGTTCGCGCCGGCAACGCCCAGCAATTTGCCGCCACAGTTACAGGCACGTCGAATACGGCCGTAACCTGGTCCGTAGGAGGTGTAGTCAGCGGGAATTCGACTGCCGGTACCGTCAATTCGAACGGCCAGTATGTCGCACCGCAACTGCTGCCGGCTCCCAACACCGTCACGGTCACAGCCACGAGCGCCGCAGACACCACCAAAAACGCCAGCGCTACTGTCACGCTGCTCAATCCCACTCCCATCCTGAGCAACATCTCGCCGTCATCAGTGAACGGCGGAAGTTTCACGCTCGCCATCACCGGCAGTAATTTCGTCAACGGCGCGCAAGCCTCGCTGTCCGGCACCGCCTTGACCACCACGTTCGTAAGTTCCACACAACTCACCGCTACCAGCTCCCAGACAACTTCAGGCACCTACTCAATCACCGTGACCAATCCGAATCCGGGCGAAAGCACTTCATCGGCGATCGATCTGATCGTCAACGGCACCACGCAAGCCAGCGCCTGCAGTGGTATGAGTGTCGGCCCCGGCGGCGGCCTCAACGGTTTTGTTCCCTTCCCTTCCAGCAACGCCTGGAATCAAAATATTTCTTCTGCGGCAGTGGACCCCAATTCAACCGGGCTCATCAATTTCATCGGCGGCACCATCGGCATGCACGCAGATTTCGGCTCCGGCCAATTCAGCGGCAGCACGATTGGAATTCCCTACTCGGTAGCCGGCGCGGGACAAGTGCCAGTCAACGTGACTTTCAACGCCTACGGCGACGAGAGCGATCCCGGCCCCATGCCCATTCCCGCGAACGCGCCCATCGAAGGCGCGCCAAATCCCGGTGACCAGCACGTCCTGGTGTTGGACAGCACCAAATGTTTCCTCTACGAATTATTTGGAGCCAGCGTGAACACCAACGGCACGTGGAACGCCGCTTCCGCCGCTATATGGGATTTGCAGAATTACAACCAACGCCCGCTCACGTGGACTTCCGCGGACGCCGCGGGCCTGCCCGTTTTCCCCGGCCTCGCGCGTTACGACGAAGTCGCCGCGGGCTCCATCAAGCATGCTTTGCGTTTCACCCTGCAGCACAGCCGCGCCGCCTACGTTTTGCCAGCCACTCACTGGGCTGCCAATTCCACCAACGCCAGCGCCGCTCCCATGGGCATGCGCTTGCGCTTGAAATCCAGTTTCAACATTTCCACTTTCTCGCGGGCCAATCAGGTGATTCTGAAAGCGTTGCAACAATACGGAATGATCATGGCCGACAACGGCTCTTCCATGTACCTGAGCGGCGCGCCGGATGCGCGCTGGGACAACAACGATCTCCACGCTCTCGGCAGCGTGAAAGCTTCTGATTTCGAAGTGGTGAAGATGGACACCATCTATACTTCCGCGAACGTGCCCCAGGGCCAGGCACCCGGCATTCAAAACTTCACCGCAAGTCCGTCCGGTTCCATCCACGCAGGCACCCCTGTTACGCTCAGCTGGTCGGCCACCAACGCTTCGTACCTGATCGTATCGCCACAAGTTGGCGCGGTGCGCGGCACCAGCGTAAACGTCACGCCAGCGGCAACCACCACGTACACGCTGTACGCCACCAACGAATTCGGCCGCACCACCGCCGCCGTAACTGTCACGGTGCAATAAGTCAAGGGCCGCTCACATCTCCTGGAACTCCACTGTCCAGAGATTCGTATCTATAGGCAGATGATAACAACCAAGCCCTTCCGCATCGGTGCGTGGATAGCCGCTGTATTTCTCGCACTCTGTTTCGAGGCGGGGATCTTCGTTGCGGAAGCCACTTTGCATCCGGCACGCCGCGTGCTGCTGCCCGCCGACGAAACGCGGGCTCAACTACTCGCCGAACGGAATGATTCGGAAATCCTTGAAGTCCCCATTTCCGCCGCGGACGGCGTGACCCTTCGGGCCTGGAATATTCGTCCCCGCAATGGAAATGGGAACGCCGTCCTCGCCTTACACGGGCTCAGCGACAACCGCGCCGGCACACTTGTATTCGCAGAAATCTTCCTGAAGCATGGATACGACGTTCTGCTGCCCGACGCGCGCGCTCACGGCGCCAGTGAGGGCATAATTGCAACATACGGTCTGACAGAAGCGGACGATATCCACCGTTGGATCGCCTGGCTTCAGTCCAATCAACACTTCAAGTGCATCTATGGGTTCGCCGAATCTATGGGCGCCGCCGCACTGCTGCAATCTCTTCGACCGGAGTCTCCCTTTTGTGCCGTGGCAGTGGAATCGCCTTTTTCAAATTTTCGAGAGATAGCTTACGACCGCGCCGGTCAGTTCTTTGATGCCGGGCCATGGCTGGGGAGGACGGTTTTGCGGCCCATAGTTCAGTCAGCGTTCGTGTATGCGAAATGGAAATACGAGCTGGACTTGGAGCAAGTATCTCCTGAAGATTCCGTGGCGGTTACAAAAATTCCTGTGTTGCTAATTCACGGGCAGGCTGACCGCAATATACCAGTACGGCACTCGCGAAGAATTGCCTCGAAAAATTCCTCTGTCAGCGTATGGGAAATTCCTGGAGTAGACCACTGTGGGGCAATTGGTGCTTCGCCCGTCGAATTTGAGCACCGCGTAATCTCCTGGTTTAATCAACACGGCGGCGAGTAACACCGCTCGTTCCCAATCGCATTCCAGGTCACCCGCGACTACCGGCGGCTCAATCAAACATCCCCCAGCAGGTGAAGTTGCGCATTCAAGCGCGTGAGGATTTTTTCCCGCGACGCCTGGATCTCTTCCAGTAAATCACTTTTCTGAGATTGATAGGCTTCCGCGTAACCGGGCTGCGCGCGCAACGATATGAAATTTTTTAGGGCCATTTCGCGCGCTTCAAACGCAGTGTCCGCCACCTGACGCAACGTTTCCAGAATGGCAATGATCGTGGTTCTTGTTTCAACGTCCATAGCGGTCCCCCCAGGATCACCGAAGCTCGTGTGGACGCGAGCGAGAGGCGTCGGCAAATTGTGAGCAGACTACAACGGGTGAGCATGCACTTCAACGCCAGATTGAAAACTACTAGGAGTAGATAGAGTGATGGCGCGAAAACTAAAGTTCGCGTAGCGCGGATGCCACCGGCCGGGTAGCGGCGCGCATCGCTGGCAACAGGCCGCCAACAAATCCCATCACGAGCGCGAACATGATGCCCTTCACCAGCAATTCCGGCGTGATCTTGAACGCGAATGCCAGGTGTGAAAACGTCTGCAGGTTCATGGCTCCGGTAGTAAGCCCGTTCAGCGGCAGTACCACCAGACATCCCAGCAGGCCGCCCACCAGCGCAATCAGCAGCGCCTCAATTACAAACGAGAACACCACCGACGGCCCGCCGAAACCCAGCGCCCGCATGGTCGCAATTTCACGGCCGCGTTCCGCCACCGCGGAGTACATGGTGTTCAGCGCACCAAAGACCGCTCCAATGGCCATGATCGCTGCCACTAACCCGCCCAGCACCGTGATCAACGTCGTCAGCCGCGTGGATTGCTTGGAGTAATAATCGATTTCGCGGCTCACATCCACATTCAGCCGTGGGTCCGATACCACTGCGTCCTTGAATTGCTGAAACGAATCCGGGGATGCCAGATGCACCGTAACGGACTGAAATAACGTATCGGGGCGATTGTAAGCAGGACCAATTAGGTGCGCATCCGCCCAGATTTCCGAATCAAAGGAGCTCCCGCCGGCGTCAAACACGCCAACAACCTGCCATCGTACCGTTCCGAGATTGATCGTATTTCCAACGGTCAATCCCGCGTAGGAAGTATTGGCGTTTTTTCCCACCACTACTTCGTCCAGCCCGGGCTGAAACATCCGGCCCTGCACAATCTTCACTTTGTTCCGAATCTGCAAAACATTTTTCGAAACGCCGCGCACCTGAACGTTCGCATCGGTGCCCGTGGAAATCAGTGCGATGGGCGCCACCAGCACCACTTCCGGTGTCACCAGCGGTCCATCCGTTCCACGCGCAATTCCCGGAGCGTCCTGAATAATCTTCACCGCATCAATGCCCACGCCGCCGGTCATTTCAGAAGTCGCGCCCGCGCGCATGATGATGGCGTTGTCGTACGAGCCCGAAGAAACCAATGTCGCTTTGAACCCTCGGGCCAGCGACAGCATGGCCACGAAGACTCCGACCGTTCCAGCAATTCCCAGAACCGCAACGATCGCCGAAGTCCAGCGCGCCCTGACGCTGCGCAAATTGTAAACGACCGGTATCGCCACTTAGACTCTCCTCAACGCATCCACCACGCGTAACCGCATCGCGCCGATTCCCGGCAAAAGTCCGCTGGCTACGCCAACGAACACTGCGAAAAGCAGGCCCAGCGACAATACGCTGGCGGAAAGCAGCAGCGGAGGCAGCAAACCATTCAGCGCCGCACCTACAACCGGAATCGTCAGAATGGCCAGCCCAAGTCCGATCAGTCCGCCAATCAGCGCGACCACCAATGCCTCGGACAAAACAAAAAACAACACATAGCGGTCGGGATAGCCGATCGCTTTCAGCACCGCAAGTTCACCGATGCGCTCTCGCACGGAGATAGCCATCGTGTTGCCGGTCACCAGCAGCAACGTGAAAAACACTACCGCGCCGATGGTGAGAATGAGGAATTCAATGTTCCCGAGCTGCTTTGCGAATCCCGCCTGAAACGCCGATTCCGTTTCCGTCTTGGTTTCGGTGGAAGAATTTGCGAATGTCTTATCAATCGCCGCCCCGACAGAGACCGCGTCATCCGGCGATTCCAGCTTCACCACATACCAGCCGATATTGCTCTTGATTACCGCCGGTATGCTCTCGTCAAAATACTTCCATTGCAGCCAGAACTGGCTCTCATCCCCACCCGTGTGGCCGTTTTTGTAAATGCCGTCGAGGTTGAATTCCCAGGTCTTCGTCGGCCCATACAACGCATTCTTTATGGGAATTCGATCGCCCACTTTCCATCCAAAGCGCTTGGCCAGCGTCGCTCCAGCGATGGCTCCCTGCTGGTCCGCCAGGAAATTCTTCCACTGATCGTCAGGAACTTCCATCTCGGTCATCACCTGGCGCTGATTTTCCGGATCGATGACGAATTGTGGAAAGAAATTCTTTTCGTCCTGGTAGACCCCTCCGAACCAGTTGTTGTGGGTCACGTACTTCACGCCCTTGATGCGCAGAATCTTGTCGCGGTACGCCAAAGGAATTGTATTGATCAGCCCCGCGCGGTTGATCACCACGAGACGGTCCGCTCCGGCCAGCTCCGTCCCGCGGCTGAACGCGCCCTTCACCACCGCCAGAAACGTAAACAGAAATAGCGCCACCGCAAAAGATCCGATCGTCAGGATCAGGCGAATCTTCTTGCGGAACAGATTGGCAAAAATAAATCGGCTGAATTTCACGCAGCACCTCCTACCAGCACGCCCTTGCGTTCTCCTTCCACCAGCACGCCCTTTTCCAGGTGCAGCGTGGTGTGCGCGCGCGCAGCCACGAGCGGGTCGTGGGTCACCATCAGAACAGTCTTCTTGTATTTGCCGACCAACTCCTCAATCAGCAACATCACTTCATCGGCGCTTTTTCTATCCAGGTCTCCGGTCGGTTCGTCGCACAGCAAAAATGTCGGATCCGAAACAATGGCGCGCGCGATCGTCACGCGCTGTTCCTGACCTCCCGACAGTTGCCGCGGAAAATGATTCATCCGGTCCGCCAGCCCCACCACGCTCAGCGCTGTCTCCACGTGCTTGCGGCGCTCCGATTTGGAAAGCTTCGTGAGCAACAGCGGCAGCTCCACGTTTTGAAACGCGGTCAGCACCGGAATCAGGTTGTACATTTGAAAGATGAATCCCACGTGCCGCGCACGCCATTGCGTCAACTTGCTGGCCGACATGCTGGTCACTTCATCGCCTGCAACGGTGATGCTGCCGGCAGAAGGCACATCCAACCCGCCCAGCAAATTCAGCAGCGTCGTTTTGCCCGATCCGCTCGGGCCCATGAACGCCACAAAGTCCGCCTGATCCACATCCAGATTCAATCCCTGCAGCACTTGAATCGGTTCGCCGCCGCGCCGGTAGGTCTTGTTCAGCCCGCGCACGCGAATGAGGCTGGGGGAATCCGATCGTCCGTCTACCCGAATCATCTTGGTCTCCTACTTTTTGATTTCAACCTTGTCGCCGTCCTTCAAATTAGCGGGGCCGTTGACCACCAACGAATCGCCCGGTATCACGCCAGCCATGATGGCCACGTCACTCCCGCGATCCAATCCCACTCGAACAGCGCGATGTTCCACTTTGCCGTCGTGCACCAGCAGCACGTACGAACTATTTGCCTCTCCCCGCACCGCGGACTTGGGAACAAAAGCTTTTGGCTCCGGACCCTTCGTCGCCACGGGTTTTTCCTCTGCCAGGAACGAAACTTTCACGCCCATGTCCGGCAAAATCCGCGGGTCGAGTTTCAGAAAAGAAATGCGCACCTTTACAGTGGCCTTTTGCCGGTCCGCCGTCGGAATTACTGTGCGTACTTTCGACGGAATCTGCCAGTCGGGATACGCATCCAGCGTTGCGGTCACCGGCTGGTTGGGTTCCACGCGCGCAATATACGACTCGTTCACATCCACTTCAATCTCATTGGATTTCATATCCACAATGGTGGCGATCCCAGTGCGGGTGAATCCACCACCCGCCGAAATCGGCGAGACCATTTCGCCAACCTGCGCGTCTTTCGACACCACGATGCCGTCAAATGGAGCGCGAATCACCGTGTTGTCCACCGCCTGCTGCGCTTCATTGATGCGTGCGTCGGCTCCGGCCACCTGTTGTTTGGCCAGCGCGATTTTCGCTGTCAAGCTGTCCGCCGCCGTCGACGCGTTATCCAACGTCTCCTGGGTCTGCACGCCCGCCTTCTGCAACTGCTCCGCGCGCCCCAACTGGACCTTGGCGTTTTTCAGCTGCACCACGTAGTCAGCAATGGCCGCCTGCGCCGTCTCACGGTCAGCTTTTGCGGATGCCAGTGCCCGTTTCACATCAGAGTCATCCAGGGTGGCGAGCAATTGCCCTTCTTTCACATGCGTGCCCTCGTCAAAGAAAACTCCCGTCACCCGACCCGTGATTTTCGCTGCGATGGTCGCGCGCCGGCGGGGCGTCACGTAGCCGCTGGCATTCAGTAAAGATTGCCGTTCGCCAGCGTCCGCTTTTGCGGCCGTCGTCACCTCTACGATCGGTTTTTGATTGCGATAAGCAAACGCAGCTACGGCAATGGCCGCCAGAATCACAATGGGCAGAACGGTGATGACTACTCGCCGAGCTGTTCCGCCGCCACCCTTTCGATGGTCGTCGCCGATTCGCAAACTTCCCAGGTCAGGCTTGATGGATTGGGGCGCAGACATCAGTGGAACGTAACTCCCTTCGGGTACAAGTATCCCCCGCATCAGTGTTACGCACGAGGGCGCTAAAGATTACCGGATGAATATCGATTTTCTCGGCCAAGGGGTGCCGGCTGAAAATTTCAGGGTTTATTGTAACTTGCCTTGCGCAATTAAGGTATTCACGTCATTCCTCCGGGAATCTGTCACTTTTGATTGCGGTCTTGACACCCGTCACGCTTCGTTCTATTAAGGACTGGCCAAGGAACGGTTCTGCCGGAACTCCAGAGAGGTAACTGAGTGCAGCCTACCCGCCGTGACTTCCTGAAACTCACAACCGTTGGTGGCGTCGCCGCAGCCGTCTTTGGCTTCGACTTGCAGCCCGCCTACGCGCAACTCCGCACCTTAAAGATCGCACGCGCTAGCGAGACGCGCTCCACTTGCCCGTACTGCTCGGTCAGTTGCGGCGTCATCATCTACTCCATCGGTGACCGCGCGAAAAACGTAACGCCTCAAGTCGTCCACGTGGAAGGCGACCCGGATCATCCCATTAACCGTGGCACGCTCTGCCCCAAGGGTGCCTCCCTCCAGCAGGATATTTTGAACGAGCGCCGCATCGTCAAGCCCCAGGTGCGTCGGCCCGGCTCCGACCATTGGGAAGACATCTCCTGGGAAACCGCGCTGAGTGAAATCGCCCAGAAGGTCAAGAAAACCCGAGACGACAATTTTATTGAGAAAGATGCCCAGGGAAAAACTGTAAACCGCTGCGAGTCCATCGCCTGGACCGGCGGCTGCACCGACACCAACGAATTCAACTACCTCGTGGTAAAGACCATGCGCGCCCTGGGGGTCGTGCACCTGGAAAACCAGGCCCGCGTTTGACACGGCCCCACGGTCTCAAGTTTGGGACCAACGTTTGGACGCGGGGCGATGACCAACGGCTGGGTGGACATCAAGAACACCGACATGATGCTCATCATGGGCGGCAACCCGGCGGAAAATCATCCCTGCGGCTTCAAGTGGGCCATCGAAGCGAAACGTAACCGCAACGCCAAAATGATTGTGATCGATCCGCGCTTCACGCGCACCGCCTCGGTCGCTGATCTGTTTTGCCAGATTCGTGCGGGATCGGACATTGCTCTCCTTGGTGGTCTGGTTCATTACGCGATCGAAAATAATCGCATCGCCAAAGACTACCTCCTCAACTACACCAACGCGTCCTTCATCGTGAAAGACGGTTTCAAGTTGCCGGAAGATGACGGCGTTTTTTCCGGCTTCGACGAAAAGAAGCAGAGTTACGATCGCTCCACCTGGAATTATTCGGGCACCGGCGGCGCCAAAGTTCAGAATCCCGGCATGCAAACCGGCCAGGGCGGTATTGCTCCTCCGCTGCCTCCGATGCCGGAAAAAGTGGACTTCGACATCACGCTGCAGAACCCGCGCTGCGTATATCAACTTCTCAGCAAACACTATTCGCGCTACACCCCGGAAATGGTCGAACGCATTACCGGCATTCCCCGCGACCAATTTTTGAAAGTCGCCGACCTCTTTACTTCCATCCGTAAAGACGGCGACATGAAAAAGGCCGGAACGATTATTTACGCGGTAGGCTGGACCCATCACTCCTTCGGAACGCAGATCATCCGCACCGCGGCGATCCTTCAGTTGCTGCTGGGCAACGTCGGCCGCGCCGGCGGCGGCGTGAATGCTCTGCGCGGACACTCCAATATTCAGGGCGCCACCGACATGGCAGGCATCTTCGATAACCTGCCCGGTTATCTGAAAGTTCCCACGCCCGCCGACGACAATTTCGATGCCTGGATGAAGCGCATCACCCCCACGCAGGCGAAACCTGCCCCCTGGCAATCGTTCAATTACTGGAGCAACACTTCCAAATTTGCCGTGAGCTTCATGAAAGCCATGTATGGCGACGCCGCCACCAAGCAAACCGACTGGGCTTTCAATTACCTGCCCAAAGTAGACCGCAATTTTTCCTGGGTCCAGCTCTGGGACAACATGTACAACGGCATCGTCAAAGGCATATTTGCCTTCGGCATGAATGGAGTGGCCATTGGTCCGGATTCCAGGAAGAATATCGACGCGCTGAAAAAAGCCGACTGGCTCGTGGTCGGCGAAATTTACGAAGATGAAACCAGCGAATTCTGGAAGTCGCCGGGCATTACCGCCGACGAGATGAAGCAGATTCAAACCACCGTCTATAGGCTGCCATGTGCCGGTTTTGCCGAAAAAGACGGCACCTTCACAAATTCAGCGCGCTGGCTTCAGTGGAAAAACGCTGCGCTCCCTTTACCGGGCGATTGCAAGTTGGACCAGGCCATCGTCGCGCAGATCTTTCTGCGGGTGCGCGCACTCTACGCCAAGGATGCGGGAAAATTCCCCGATCCCATCCTGAAACTGGCGTGGAGTTACACGGATATTTCCAACCCGTCGCTCTCCGACGTGTTGAAAGAGATCAACGGCAAAGCGCTAGCCGATCTGGAAGATCCCGTTACTAAGCAGCAGATCAAGGCCGGCCAGCAACTCCCCGGCTTCGCCTGGTTAAAGGACGACGGCACCACTACCTGCGGCAACTGGATTTATTCCGGCGCCTTTACCGAGGCTGGAAATATGACGGCGCGCCGCGATCCGTCTGATCCCTCTGGACTCGGCGTGCACCAGAATTGGGCCTTCTCATGGCCCGCCAATCGCCGGGTGCTGTACAACCGCGCTTCGTGCGACCTCGACGGCAAGCCGTTCGATCCCACCCGCAAACAGGTTTGGTGGAACGAAGCCACGCAAAAATGGGCCGGCAACGACGTGCCCGATTTCAAGCCCGACTCCAAGCCTTCAGACCACATGGGCCCGTTCATCATGAACGCCGAAGGCGTTGGCCGCATCTTCGGCCCGCTGGCCGCGTTCGCCGACGGCCCGTTCCCCGAATTTTATGAACCCGTGGAAAGCCCCATCGACAATCCACTGCATCCCAAGGTTACGCACAATCCAGTGGTGAAGCGTTTCAAAACGCCCGACGACAAGTACGGCGGCCCCAAAGAAGGCTACAACGTCGTGTGCACCACCTATCGCATGACTGAGCACTATCACTACTGGACGAAAAACAATCCCATGAACGTGCAGTTGGTGCCCGAGCCTTTCATCGAAATTTCCGCTGAGATGGCTGACGAAATGGGCCTGCACGGCGGTGAACGATTGAAAGTTTCCAGCATCCGCGGCGAATACATCGCTAAAGCCATGGTCACTCGCCGCATCAAGCCGATGATGATCGACGGCAAGAAAACTTATCAGATCGGCATTCCCATTCATTGGGGCTATCGCGGCATCGCCGAAGATGAAGGCAAGACCGCGCGCACCCTTACTAACTCGTTGTCGCCCACGGTCATCGATCCCAACGCCTTCACCCCGGAATTCAAAGGCTTCATGGTTAAAGTGGAAAGAGCCTAGGAAAATAAATGAGCCAGGCCACCCTACGCATCCAGAAAATTTCCGGCCACGCCGGCAGCGTCCCCGGTGAAGGCACGCAGCGGCAGGACACCGTCTGCAAACTCATCGACACCACCACCTGCATCGGCTGCAAAGCCTGCGAAGTGGCTTGCATGGAGTGGAACGACCTGCCCTTCGGCGAAACAATTTTCAACAATACGTACCAGACCATGCCGGAGACGCGCTGGAATTATTGGAATCTCATCCTCTTCAACGAGCATGAGCGGGAAGACGGCTCGCTCATGTGGCTCATGCGCAAAAATCAGTGCATGCATTGCGCCGAGCCCGGCTGCCTCGCGGCCTGCCCCGCCGATGGCGCCATCGTGCAATACACCAATGGCATCGTCGATTTTCAGCAGGACAAATGTATCGGCTGCGGGTACTGCATCACCGGCTGCCCCTTCAACATTCCGAAATTCAATACTGAAACGAAGCGCGTCTACAAATGCACGCTCTGCACCGATCGCGTCAGCGAAGGCCTCGAGCCCGCCTGCATCAAGTCCTGCCCCACCGGATGCCTGCACTTCGGCACCAAAGACGACATGCGTGCCCTCGCGAATTCCCGCGCCAAACAATTGCAGGAACATTCCAATTTTCCCAACGCCGGCGTGTACGATCCGCCCGGCGTCGGCGGTACCGGCGTGATGTATGTCCTGCACGACATTACCAAGCCCGAGATATACGGCGGTCTGCCTGCCGATCCGCGCATACCGTGGTCCGTCAAACTGTGGAAGCATCCGCTGAAGTGGCTGGGAAACTTGGCCATGGTCGGCGGTGTCATCGGACTCTTTGTGCACTACATCCGCTTCGGACCCAAAGACGACCCCGATGATCCCACCGAAAATCAGAACGCGCCGCCCGTCGCAGGACCGCCGGTTATTGACGACACCCCACGTGGAGATCGCCTCCAATGAATACTCGCGCCGACGCTGAGGCCGACGAAATACTTCCGAACGGCCACATCATGCGCTATCCATTCCGCGAGCGCCTGATGCACTGGATCAACGGTTTCGCTTATTTGTATCTGATGCTCACCGGCCTGGCGTTTTGGTCGCCGTGGCTGCTCTGGATTGCCGTGGTTCTTGGCGGCACGCAAATTTCGCGCATGCTGCACCCCTGGGTTGGCCTCGTTTTCGCCCTCAGCCTCACCTGGATGTACATAACGTGGGCGTACCAGATGCACACCACCGAGGCCGATAAAGCCTGGTGGAATTCCATGAGCCACTACGTCCGCAATGAAGACGAAGAGATGCCTCCCGCTGGCCGCTACAACATGGGTCAGAAATTATTATTCTGGGGATTTGTCTTCTGCGGAGTTTTGCTTTTTCTTTCGGGCCTGATTCTGTGGTTCCCAGAGTACATTTCCTGGAATGCCCGCGCGTTGCGCTACGCCGCAGTGCTCATTCACCCCGCTGCCGCGCTGCTCACCATCGGCCTCTTCCTGATTCACATCTATATGAGCGTATTCGCCGAGCGCGGCGCCCTTAACTCCATGATTCGCGGCGACGTCTCGCAAAATTTTGCCCGTCGCTATCATCGACTGTGGTGGGAGCGAGTGGTTGGGGCCGTCAGCCGCAGATAATGGCGGCCAAAATTGTCGCCAGCGATTACGATGGCCGCATTCGCCGAGCCGAACGTCTTGCTTCTCTCCATCCCTTCGCGCAGGAAATACTCAATTTTTACAAACGCATTGCTGAATTTCAGAAGACTTCGTACGACAGCATCGCGAAGCGCGGCAACACCTCGTCCGGGCCCGTTCTCACGCGTGGCCAGCTGGACATCGCCGGTCTCGTTCCACATTTCACCAAATTCCTCGCGCTGATCGTGGAGTACGGCCCTGCCCCGCTCGCCGAATCTGCGCGCGAAGTTTCCTCCGAGCCTGCCGACCTGATCGCCTCAAGGTTGGCGCGCTACTGGAACGGAAATGGCAGCGACGAGTTCTCCACCGCCGCTTTCGAACAATTTCTGCCCCGTGCTTTCCTGCAGTCTTATGCTGAACACCTCTCCGGTGACGTCGCTCCGGGCGAAATCACCGCGGTGCCTGCATTGTGTCCTTTATGCTGGGCGCGCCCCCTCCTCGGCGTGCTTCGTCCTGAAGGCGACGGCGGCAAAAGATTTCTGCTGTGTTCTTTTTGTCTCCGCGAGTGGGAGTTTCGCAGGATTATTTGCTCGACCTGCGGAGAAGAAACCGAAACCAAACTGCCGGTCTACGTCGCCGAGCAGTTCCCTTACATCCGCGTGGAAGCCTGCGACACCTGCAAATTTTATTTGCGCACGATTGACCTGACCAAAGACGGCAACGCCGTGCCTATGGTTGACGACCTCGCCGCCCTACCGTTAACCCTTTGGGCCCACGAGCACGGCTACACCCGCGCGCAGCCAAATCTTCTCGGCACGTGATTTAGGGAGGCCCCAGCCTCACTACGCCTGAACGCTGACGCCCTTCCAGAACGCCACGCGATCCTTGATCTCTGCGGCTGCCGGCTTCGGTTCCGGATAAAACCAGGCGGCATTCTCATTTTTCATGCCGTCCACTTCCACGTGGTAGTAATGCGCTGTGCCCTTCCAAGGACACTCGGTTGTGTGAGAACTCGGCTTCAGAAATTTCTTGTCTACCGATTCCAGCGGAAAATATTCATTGCCTTCCACCTGAACCGTTGCGCTGCTGTCCGCTATTGTCTTCCCTGCCCATGTCGCCTTGGCCATTTTCTTTCTCCCTGAGTCGCGCGGCCGCTGCATCACCGCGCCGCCACCTGACGCTAAATAATTTTATCTAAAATTACCGCCACTCGACTTCCGCCGCACGTTGGATGTCCTTGTTCCCTATTTTGTTACAATCAAGCCCATGAAAATTTCCGGCCGCGACGTCTTGGCACCATCTGCGCTGCGCCTGAAGCTCCTGGCTTTCTTCGCCATGGTATTTGTGGCCGCCATTCCGTTAGCTTCCCAAATCGCAACTCCAGATCGCGCCGCCGCCGGCTCCCAGAAAGCCGCCGCTGATCTCGATGCCCGGCTCGCCAGGTTTAAGCCAATCAAAATGCCGTTCCACCAGCAGGGCCTGGACGCCAAAGAAATCCAGCTCGTTCGTAAGCTCGTGGAAGCCTGCAACTACATCGAGCAGATTTACTGGCGCCAGAGCGATCCGGAAGGCCTGAAGCTTTATCTTTCTTTGGCCAAGAGCGCCAGGCCGCAGGACGACAACTTGCGCCGTTTCCTTAAAATCAATGGCAGCCGCTACGATCTCGTAGACGAAATGAAACCGTTCGTCGGCTCCGCTCCCGCTCCCCCGGGTCGCGCTCTGTATCCGGCCGAACTAACTCGGGAGGACATCGAGAATTATGTCTCGCAACATCCCGAAGAAAAGGCCTCCATCTACAGCGATTTCACCGTCGTTCGCAAAAAGGGCGATAAGCTCATTGCTGTCCCCTACCACGTGGAATTTGCGGAATTCCTGAAACCTGCCGCCCACGCCCTCAACGAAGCCGCGGCTCTGAGCCAGGATCCGGCCTTCGCAAAATTCCTTCGCCTTCGCGCTAACGCTCTGCTCACCGACGACTATTACCAGAGCGATCTCGCCTGGCTCGACCTGCAGAATCCCAAATTCGATCTCATCCTCGCTCCGTACGAAACCTACCTCGACAATCTGCTCGGAGTGAAAACTTCCTACGGCGCCGCCGTCCTGATTCGCAACGAGGAAGAAAGCAAGAAACTCGACATCTATCAGAAATTTGTTCCCGACCTCCAGGAATCCTTGCCGCTCGACAAAGCTGATCTTCCTTCCAAGCGCGGCCACCTCACGCCCATGGAAGTGATGGACGCGCCTTTTCGCGCTGGCGATTTACTGCACGGCTACCAGGCCGTCGCCGACAATCTCCCAAACGATGCCCGTGTTCACGCTGCCAAAGGCAGTAAAAAGATTTTTTTCAAAAATTTTATGGACGCCCGCGTAAATGAAGTCATACTTCCGCTGGCCAGACGCCTGATGCGCGAAGATCAAGCCGCCAAAGCTTCCGGCGACGGTTATCTAGCCGGCACACTCATGCACGAAATCAGTCACGAACTTGGCCCCAACTACTCAAGAACGCCGCAGGGCCAGCGCGAAATTCGTGAAGCCATCGGCGGAAGTTTCTCCGGCCTGGAAGAGGCCAAGGCGGACGTCGTCGGCATGCTCGGATTGCAATGGTTAAACGCCCACGGACAGCTCAGTCGCGAAAAATTGGAAGAAGATTACATTTCCTACGTCGCGGGAAATCTGCGTACCATCCGCTTTGGCATCGCCGAGCCTCACGGCCGCGCCGAGATGATGGAATTCAGCTATATGACCCAGCAGGGCGCCATTACGCGCGATGCGACAACCGGCAAGTACTCGGTCGCACTCGAAAAAATGCCCCCGGCCATTGCCGCGCTTGCTAAAGAATTGCTCGAGCAGGAAGCTACCGGTGATCGCGCCCGCTCCGAAGCCTGGTTTATTAAATATGCCGTCCTGCCCCCTGAATTGCAGGAGGCCCTGAACAAAGTTTCGGACATTCCCGTCGACGTCCAGCCGATTTATTCCTTTGAGGAGACAATTCGATGAGCGAGCAGAATTTTTCGAATCACACCAAGTTTGTGCCGGCATTTCATTTCTTCGTCTTGCCGGTATTAATCCTGAACGTCGGTTGGGCCGTGCACCTTTGGAAAATGAAGCTGTGGTCCGTGGACGGTGCCATCTGGGTGCTGACCTCTGTCGCCCTGCTGGTCGGTTTCCTCACGGCCCGGCTCTTTGCAGTTACCGTCCAGGATCGCGTGATTCGGCTGGAGGAGCGTCTGCGTTTCGAAAGGTTGCTGCCCCCGGACCTGCAGACCCGCTTCGGCGAGTTCGAACGGGGCCAATTGGTTTCACTCCGCTTCGCCAGCGATGCCGAACTACCGGCGCTTGCGCGAAAGGTTCTGGATGAGAAAATCAAGGACCGCAAAATCATCAAGCAGCAGATAAAGAATTGGCGTGCGGATAATCTGCGGGCCTAGTCGGCCGCACTTATATCACCTTCATAAAATACTGCGCACCACTCCGCCGTCGGCGCGCACCGCCGCACCGCTTATCGTTGCCGATTGCGTGCTGGCCACAAACGCCACCACGGCGGCAACCTCTTCAGTGGTTTCAAACCGCTTTAACAGCGAAGTCGGCCGCACTCCTTCAAAAAACTTTTTCTCGAATTCCCCTTTGGAAATTCCTTGCTGTTTTGCGAGATCCTCGACAAAAGCGCCGACGCCCTCTGAAGCTGTCGGCCCTACCAGAATCGAATTCACCGTAACCTTCGTTCCCGCCACTGACTCCGCCAGCCCCCGCGCCACCGCGATTTGCGCCGTCTTGGTCATGCCGTAATGAACCATCTCCGCAGGAATTTGCTGCCCCGATTCGCTGGAAATGAAAATGATCCTTCCCCAGTTCCTGCGCAGCATGCCCGGCAGATACTGACGGCTCAGACGCACGCCGCTCATCACGTTCACTTCGAAAAATCGCAACCAGTCCGCATCTGGTATGTCTGCAAACGGCTTGGGCTCGAATATTCCCAGGTTATTCACCAGAATATCGGCTTCGGCCACGGTTTTCGCAAATGCGTCCACGCCGGCTGCGGTGGATAGGTCCGCAGCCACCCCTCGCACATCACCTCTTGCCATGCTGCCGCTGATTTTCGCCACCGCCGCGTCTACCCGCGCCTGCGTTCGTCCATTGACGATCACCTTCGCGCCCTCTTGCGCCAGGGTATTCGCAATCGCGAACCCGATGCCCGCCGTCGACCCGCTAACCACCGCGATTTTTCCCCTGATCCCCAGATCCATCAGCACTCCTGTCCGTAACTAAACTTTTTCTGGCTGAATTCCTTCAACGTGCAATCGCCGTTGCCGCCGCACCTTCAATTTCCGTAATTTCCTGCCGGCTCAAATTCAGATTAGCGGCGCCCACGACACCTTCCACCTGCTTGGCATTGCGCGCCCCGACAATCACGCCGGTAATCGCTGGCAACCGCAGCGCCCACGCAATCGCCACTTCCCCCGGTGAACGTCCGTGCCGCTGTCCCACTTGCCGCAGCCGTTCCACGAGTTCAATATTTTTAGATAACCTCGGCTCCCTGAATTCCGGGTTGCGGCTGCGAAAATCATCCGCGGGCAAAGCCGCCGCACGCTCGCGGGTCATCGCACCCGTCAACAGTCCGGAGGCCATCGGAGCATATGAGATCACTCCGATTCCGTGCGTTTCGCAATACGGCAGAATTTCGGCCTCTATCGCCCGGCGAATCATCGAATACGGCGGCTGCAGCGAAGTCACCGGCGCAATCTTTTGCGCCCTCTTCATTTGCTCCACGTTAAAGTTCGAAACGCCGATCCATTTGACCTTGCCTTCTTTCTGCAGCGCCGCCATCGTCTGCCAAGCTTCTTCCAGTCCGGGCCCGTTGTCCGCAGGAGGCCAGTGCATCTGATAAAGGTCAATCTGCTTTAAATTCAATCGGCGCAAACTGTCTTCGCATTCGCGCCTGATGGACGCCGCGCTGTATTCATTGCGCACTTTCCGCTTTTCATCCCACACCAGAGAGCACTTCGTGAACACATACGGCCGCGCGCCCGTCCATTCCGAAAGCGCCCTCGCCACAACTTCTTCGGAATGCCCGGTACCGTATACTGCGGCTGTATCAATCCAGTTCACCCCCAGGTCCAGCGCACGTTTAATCGCGGCGACGGATTCGGCGTCGTCTTGCGAACCCCACGCGAATTCCCACCCGCTACCACCGATGGCCCAGGCGCCAAAACCGATTTTTGTAATGTTCAGGTCGGAATTTCCCAGCTTCCGCGTTTCCATGCGTCGCTCCGTTAACCGCACTTGATTTTCGCTCAAGTTGGATGACCGGCCATAGGAAAAGTTAGCCGCTATACCACGCCAAACGTCCGGCACAAAAAAAGAGCGGCGAGGAAATCCTCGCCGCTCTAAGGAAAGTTGCAATTTGGGGAAATTAAATAGTCTTTGCCGTCGCCGGAGAGTTCTGGCGTGCAAAAGCGTTCGCGCCAGCTTCCTTGTCGGCAGTCTTGTCGATCTCGATGGAGCCCTTGAAGTAGGCGCCGTCTTCGATCATGATTCGCGCGGTGGTCAGGTCGCCGTTTACCGACCCGTCTTTCTTGATCTCGATGCGATCTTTCGCGCGCAGGTTACCCTTGACCGTGCCGTAAACCACTACTTCACGGGCAATAATATCTGCAGTAACTTTGGCGCTCGCGCCGACAGTCAGCTTCCGCTCATCAAGCGTGATCAGTCCTTCGACTGTTCCATCGATTAGCAGATCTTCATTGCCGGATATTTCACCTTTGACGTGCAGGCTTGATCCGAGGCGCGCTCCTGCACCAGCTCCAGAAGCCCCCAGCGGACGCATTGCATCAGTACTCATGGCGGTTGTTCCCTCCCAAGCCACCGGAACGTGTTTCGGCGGCTCATTCGAATTAAAGTTTTTTTGCTCCGGTTGCGTATTCTGCGGCGCATCCGGTCTTTTATTACTCCACATCGGACCTCCCAAGGGACAGCCCCCATGAAGACAAGATGTCCGGCCGGGGTACAGCAAACTTTATTCCCTGGGATATTGAACTGCAATTACAGCTTGGCCCGCGTGTGCTTTACAGTAACTGGACTTGAGGACAGGGGTGGTCAACATAGCACAAACAACCTTCCAGCTGTCCAGCACTTCTTCGCTTATTTTTTAACCTCGCGGTACCTAGTTGCTCGGTTTTTCCGGCACCGGTTGTGTCGCAAGAAAATCCTGCTGAAGGCGCTGGGCGTATTCTCCAATCAATTCCTGAATCCGCGCGGACTCGGGCGACCTCAAAATCAATCCGGCATGATGATATTTTGAAATACGCTGCACAATCTCCGCATCCGTAAACCCTGAGGTGTCCGGATATTCCTGCCTCGCCAGGGACAAGATAATCGCGGCGTACTCGCGACGATGCGCTGGAACTCGGTAAGGCGTCTTACCCGCCCCCACTTCCAGCCGTGCCCACTCGCGCCACAAATTGATTCCTGTCGCCGCTTCAATCACATCGCTGATATAAGCGCCGCCAACCCGCGCTGCCACCTCGATAAAATAAAATTTTCCGTCGCTGTCGGCTTTCAGAAACTCGGCGTGCGTCACGCCGCGAACAAATCCTAGCTCACTCAACACCCTCTTGTTCATCTCCAGCAGCTCCGTAGCTTCGGGAGAATCGTCGGGCAAAGTGCTGGAGGTGAAAACTCCACCGTGGTGGGAAGTCGTCAACGGCGGCGTCCCATATGTGTGCGCCTCCGCAAATACCACCTCGCGCTCCGACGCTATGCTGTCCACGTGATACACCGTGCCCGGAACGAAATGTTCCAGCAGGTAGAATGACTGCTGATCCCCAAGTTGATCCAGCCAGGGCCACAGCTCATCCGCGGAATATATTTTCTTCATCCCGATGCCGGAAGCCTGCGAACGCGGCTTCAACAGCCACGGCGCGGGCACTCGCGCCATGTATTCCCGCAGGCTGTCGTAATTTAGAACTGCTACGAACTCCGGAACTCGAATGCCTGCTTCCTTGGCCCGTGCTCGCATGGAGAGCTTGTCGCGAAAATATCGCACCGTCGTCAAACCCATTCCCGGTATGCGCAGGTGCTCACGCAATGCCGAAACGTTCTCCATGTCGAATTCATCCAGCGCCACGATGCGATCCATGGGCTGAGATCTCGCGATATAACTTACCGAGTAGATCAATCCCTGCAGCGGCAGCTCTTCCGGCATGGTGAAAATTCCATCCAGGCAGTCGCGCGGCCAGTCGCCATCGTGCAACTTCTCCACCGTGAGCAGCAGCACCCGGCACCCCATCGCTTTGCACGTACGGATAAACTCCTGCCCTTTTTCGTAGGACGTTACGCAGAGAATCGTCAGTGGTCTTTCGTCCGGCATAAATTCCTCGGAAGAATTTGGCGAGTTTATAAGTCGCTGCACCTGGGTCAAAACGGGCAGCCACCGCATCAGCGGCGGATTATACGTCGCTACGGCTTACAGGAAACAAAAATTGCAGCACGTTGCCGATCCGCGAAGCCCAGGCGGCCTCGTTGTGCTCGGCGCCTTCCACCAGTTCGAAATGCAGGTCGGCATCCGGCTGCCAACCCTTTTGCAGCAGCACATCGCGAAAATTTTCCACGTCGCGCACAATCTGTTGCCCCTCCGCCGTGCCGATGTCCAGCCATATCCGCGGGCGCGTGCCGACTCTCACCGTGGCCGCGAACCGGTGCATCACTCGCTGGTTCCACCACACCGAAGGCGAAAGCGCCGCCACTTTGCCGTACACTTGTGAAAACTTCAGTCCTACATAAAGTGACACCAGCCCGCCCAGCGACGATCCACCGAGCCCGGTATTCGCCGCATCGCCCATCGTTCGATATTCAAAGTCGATGAACGGTTTCAACTCTTCCACTAAGAATTTCGCGTAGCGGTTGCCGCTCCCACCGCCAAGTTTAGGCATGCGCGATGGCGTGTATTCCCGGATGCGATCTTTGCCCAGGTTATAGACGCCCACAATGATCAACGGCTCCACGGCCCCACTGCCGATCAAATGATCGGCGGTCTGGCCCACCTTCCAATCCATCCCCGGAATGAACGCCGTGCCCCCGTCGAAAAGATTTTGTCCATCCTGCAGGTACAACACCGGAAAACGCCGTTCCGGCTGCTCTTCATAACCCGGCGGTAGATAAACGATCAGGTCGCGTTCATTCTTCAGTATTTTGGACGGGAATTTTTCGTGCTTGCGAAAAGTCATGGGGCGATGGACACGAGCAAATCCTTGGCTTCCACATTTTGCCCCGGTGACACCAGGAGCTTGGTGATGCGTCCGGAAATGGGCGCGTAAATGTTCGACTGCATCTTCATCGCCTCCAGCGTCAGCAATTTAGCCCCGCGTTCGACAGAGTGATTGGCCTGCACCGCAATTCCGCTGATCACTCCGGCAGTCGGCGCGGCCACGTGCCCGGGGTCCGCGGGATCAGCCTTCGGATGCGCGCGTTCGACCACCCGCAAAGCGCGATCGCGCACATTCACTTCGCGAGGCTGCCCGTTCAATTCGAAAAATAAAGTCCGTGTACCGTCGGGATGCGGCTCGCTAGCGGTCAGGAACTTGATGATCAGCGATTTCCCCGATTCAATCTCCACAGTAATTTCTTCGCCTGATAGCAGCCCGTAGAAAAATGCGTTCGTCGGCAGAACGCTCACATCCCCGTAGCTCTGCCGAAACTTATCGTATTTTGCGAACACTTCAGGATAGAGCAGATAGCTCAACAAATCATGGCGCGGGATCGCGTGATTTACTTTCTTCTCCAGCGCTTTTCCTTCTTTCTCGAAATCCACCGCTTCCAGGTTCGCACCGGGCAGTCCCTTTAACGGCGCCTGCCCGCGCAAAATAATTTTCTGCAACTTCTTCGGCCACCCACCGGGCGGAACTCCCAGCACGCCGGAGAACATCTCCACCACCGAGTTGGGCAACGAAATGTCGTGCTTCTCATCCAGCGCCAGAATATCCGCCGGACTCATCTCGTTGGCCATCAGGAACAATGTCATGTCGCCGACCACCTTGCTCGACGGCGTCACCTTTACTATGTCTCCAAAAAGCTGGTTCACGTCGGCGTACATTTTTTCCGCTTCGCGCCAGCGATGTCCCAGCCCCATGGCGGTAGCCTGCTCGCGAAGGTTCGTGTATTGCCCCCCGGGAATCTCGTGCTGGTACAACCGCGCCGATCCGGACTTAGGAGCTGAATCAAACGGCCCATAGTATGACCGCACCGTTTCCCAATAATCCGAGCACTCATTCAAAGTCTCGATATCCAGTTGCGTGTCGCGTGCCGTGTGCCGTAAAGCCTCGACGATCGCATTCAGATTTGGCTGGCTGGTGCCGCCACTCATCGCCGCCACCGCCGCATCCGCCACGTCCACTCCGGCATCCGCCGCTTTCAAGATACTCGCCGCGTTCAACCCGCTGGTGTCGTGCGTATGAAAATGCACCGGAATCCCAATCTCTTGCCGCAGTGTCTTCACCAGTTCAAACGCCGCATACGGCTTGCACAACCCGGCCATATCTTTGATGGCCAGAAAATGCGCGCCGAGTTTTTCCAGTTGCTTCGCCATCGTCACGTAATATTTCAGCGAATATTTCGGCCGCGCATCGTCGAGGATGTCGCCGGTGTAGCAGATCGCCGGCTCGCACACTCCCCCGGTCTCCAGCACCGCGTCAATCGACACCCGCATGTTATCTATGGAATTGAGCGAATCGAAAATCCGAAAGATATCAATACCCTGCTGGTACGCTTCGCGCACAAACTCTACGATCACGTTGTCGGGATACGACGCATACCCGACTGCATTCGCCCCGCGCAGCAGCATCTGAAAACAAATATTCGGCACCCGCGCTCGTAGCTCCCGTAGCCGTTGCCACGGATCTTCGTGCAAAAAGCGCAGCGATGTATCGAAAGTCGCCCCACCCCACATTTCCAGGCTGAATAAATTTGGCAGCCGCCGCGCTATCGCTCCCGCCGTTGCCAGCAAATCATGCGTGCGCACGCGCGTGGCCATCAGCGACTGGTGCGCGTCGCGCAAAGTCGTATCCGTAATCAACAAACGCTTTTCTTTTTTAGCCCACGCCGCGAACTTCTCGGGCCCCAGTTTCTGCAAGAGCTGCCGGGTGCCATCGGGGATATCGGTCAGCGGCGTGGCCGGAAGCACTGCCGCCTCTCGTAACTCGGGCGCCTTTTTCCCCTTCACTTCCGGATTGCCATTCAAAATGACGTCGCCCAAATAAGACAGCAATCGCGTCGCCCGATCACCGCGCGTGCGAAACCGAAATAGCTCCGGCGAATCATCCAAAAACGATGTTGTTACATCGCCGCTGCGAAATTTGGGATGGTTGACGACATTTTCCACGAACGGAATATTCGTCTTCACACCACGAATGCGAAATTCCCGCAACGCGCGATCCATGCGCTGGCACGCTTCGGGCAAACTCAGTCCCCAGGCCGTCACTTTTACCAGCAAAGAGTCGTAATACGCCGCCAGAATCGCACCGGTGTACGCGGTTCCACCGTCAAGTCGAATTCCAAATCCCGCCGGCGACCGGTAGGTCGAGATTTTTCCGTAGTCCGGCGCGAAATTATTCGCGGGATCTTCCGTGGTTACCCGGCATTGCAGGGCCGAACCATACAGCGGCACTTTGTCCTGCGCCGGCAGTGAGAGCGGCGCTTCGTGCAGATGGTGCCCCTGCGCTATCAGAATCTGCGAACGCACCAGATCAATGCCCGTAACCATTTCTGTTACTGTGTGCTCCACCTGAATGCGCGGATTTACCTCGATGAAATAAAATTTGGCAGCGTCCACATCGTACAAAAACTCAACGGTCCCCGCGTTTCGGTAGCCGGCTTTGCGTGCCAGTTGTACGGCCGCATCGCACAACGCCCCCCGCACGTCTTGGGGAAGGTTCGTTGCCGGCGCTACTTCCACAACTTTCTGGTGCCGCCGTTGCACCGAGCAATCCCGCTCGTACAAATGCAGAAGCTCGCCGTGCTCATCGCCAAGAATCTGCACTTCCAGATGCCTTGCGCGCGACAGATACTTTTCGAGAAAAACCGAACCATCGCCGAAAGCTGATCGCGCCTCGCCTTGCGCCTCCTCCAGCAGGCGGTCCAACTCCGCCGCGTCGCGCACCACGCGCATGCCACGGCCGCCGCCGCCCATCGCGGCTTTCACCATGACCGGATAGCCAATTTCGGCAGCAGCTTTGTGCGCCGCCGCCGCTGTTTTTACGGGCTCAGAAGTTCCAGGCAGTGTCGGCACACCGGCGGAAGCCGCAAGCCGGCGCGCAGCAGTCTTATCCCCGAGCAATTCCAGCAGCTCAGGAGTCGGCCCCACGAATTTGATCCCAGCCTTTTCACATGCCCGCGCCAGCGCCGGATTCTCCGACAGAAACCCATAACCAGGATGAATTGCGTCGACTTCCTTCTCACGCGCTAGTGCCACTATGCCGGCAATATCCAGGTACGCTTCAACCGGCCCCTTGCCCGCTCCTATCTGATAGGCCTCATCGGCCTTGAAGCGGTGCAATGCAAGCCGGTCTTCATGTGAATAGATCGCTACGGTGCGCAGCCCCAACTCATTGGCCGCGCGAAATATCCGAATCGCAATCTCGCTACGATTGGCCGCCAGTAGTTTGCGTATAGGTCGAAAAGTTTTCATGCGGATTGCAGCACAGGCATGGGCAAAATTCTACATTGTTTCGTGCGCTCTACGCGACACGCGCCCAGGGATTTTTGAATTTGCCGGATAGGAGTTGTTTCTGAACGAAAAGCCCGCGCAGCGAACAGGGCGGTCGCTCAGCAAGAACTAGTGCTTGGGGATCGCGATGGCAACCACAGGAGCATCAGCGGGCGGCGCCGCTTTCAACTGGTCGAGTTCCGTCTGCAACTTGGCCCACGCTTTAGGATCGCGCTTGGTCGCGTATGGCGCATTAAGGTCCGCGAAAAACGCCAATATGTTCGCCCGCAGTTCCGGCGCAGCACCTGCAAATTTTTCGTCCGACAACTTGTCGAGCAATTTCGCGTAAGTGTCGTCGTTCATTTGATACTTGCCCGGTCCCGTCGGCTCGCCAGTGTCGAAATTATCATTCGCCAGTTCCAGCTGTCCGCCTTGTACTTGTCCCAGCAACTTGCGATAGCGCTCCAGCGTCGCGTTAAAGCTCGCTTCGAACATTTTCTCGGCCTGCGGTGTTGGTGCCCGGAACTGCAGCACTCGCAGGGGCCCGATCTTAGGCAACAGCTTAGTCAGAAACGCTAGAAATTTTTCACCCGCCGTCGGTTGTTCGTATTTTTTACCCCATTCTTTTTCGTAACTCGCGCGTGAAAGATTATAGAGAAACTTCTTCTTGGTCATGCCCGGCTGATCTTTTTGAATATCCTTTTGCTTCAGGCTCCAGGCTATGCGCGTGGCTTTCGGCAACTGCTGACTTACCGCGTGGCGGTACGAATTCAGCGTCTCCTCCTCCTCGGGAAGAACCACCTTCAATTCCACGCCGTAGGTTTCGCGAAATGCCTGCTCCAGTAGCGGGACCGCCACCTGAAATCCGATGAAATCGTGATAGCTGTCCGGAGCGTAGCGTCCGTGCGCCACCTCGATCACATCGAACCCGAATTCCGTCTTGACGTGCGCCAGCGGGTCCTGTTCGTACGTCACCACTTTTCCAAATTTCTTTTCGAGTTTGGGATACAGCAGCGGCACCGCGGGATTCGTTCCGATGCGGTGGCCGTCATTGTCGGCGGCGTAGTGCGCGAGCGAACCCAGCGCGAAAGCGTAGTCATTCAGATCTTTGGAATCGTGCATCAGGGCCAGAATAAAGTCGGCGCTGCGCACGTAGTGCGTCAAGTCGCTGAAAAAATGTGTGCCGTGCGGGTAGTAACCCATGTCCTGAATGATGGCGCCCCCATATGCGTAGCCGTGGGCCTTCCGAAGGTCTTCAGGAGTCGCAGAGGGAAATCTTTTCAGTAGCAGCGGCTTGATGTTTGTGTCCCAGGCGGCGTCGATTATCGCCTCGTGCGACAAGACCGCGTAGGCTCCACATTGCGGCGGCAAGGCCAGCACCAGGGTGGCGCACACCAGTGCCGCAAACGTCAATCGAAGGCGTTCTAGCAGGCGAAAGTTCATATACGCACCCTCACGAGACTTCATGTTGGCTCTTATTTAGTCTAGCCCACCCGGGAGGGCAGAAAGGTGGGGAGCACGCCGTGGCGTTCCAAGAGGTTATACCCGGATCAACGCGGAAAGTTGCATTCGCCGCGTAACGTGACTGGCGCGACGGTCGAAAGACTACACCTTGTACTGTCAATTCGCCCGATTCGCTCGCCGCGTAACAGCGCTAATACTTCCTCAGGACCCCGATTACGCGACCTTGAATCTTCACTTCATTGGCGGGCACGATAATCGGCCCCATTTCGGAATTCGCGGGTTGCAGTCGAATCTTCCCGGGACCTTCGCGATAAAAACGCTTCAGTGTCGCCTCATCTTCCCCGATCAGCGCCACCACAATATCCCCTGCATTGGCCACCTGGGTCTGTTCGCAAACTACAAAATCGCCGTCCATGATGTGATCTTCAATCATGGAGGTACCTTTCACCTGCAGCACAAAAGAATTACCGCCGCGCGCAAAATCGCCCAGCGACAAAGTCTCGCGCTCTTCCACTGCTTCCAGTGGACGGCCCGCCGCGATACGACCTACCAGTGGCAATTCCTGAATCTTGCGCTCCATGACCTGGTCCTTCACCGATTTCGGCAGCTGCACGATTTCAATCGAGCGGCTCTGGTTATACCCGCGCCGTATAAATCCCTTTTTCTCGAGTGTCGTGATGTGCTTATGTACCGTCGCCAGCGACGTCAACTTCATACCCTTGCCGATCTCTTCAAAGCTCGGCGCATATCCATGCTTGGTCTCAAACGAAACCAGGTAATCGAGGACTTCCTTTTGCCGTTTGGTCAGGGCCATCAAGCCTCCGATCAGAATGCCTGCGCCGCACCGCATAGTTCGCGGACGCTAAGTGCGTTTACGTTAGGCGAAAAGAAAGCGAACGTCAAGCGAAATGCGTTCGCTAGTGTTCAGGTGGGGAACTCCCGCAGGACAATCTAATTCATCAGCCTGCTTTCTTCTGTGCATTTTGGCGAAGCCAGCCCAATTGTCTCTGATGATGCCATCCGTGCACCAAGTGCAGCTTTCTCCACTCTCGCGTGGTCAACGAACCTAGAATCGGATGGTCGAGCACTTTGACTTGACTTCCGTAGAGCGCTTCACAGTGCGAGATGATGGAGTCCATCGTCTCCATCTTTTCACCGATCTCGTTTTTCACTTTGTCCAGCGGCAGGCCCTTCGGCACGGATATCTCCGGCGCCTTGACTCCCTTCGGCATATAACCGAGCCCCACCACCATAAAAGTCCGCATGCGCAGGGACAGTGACGCTGGGGAAGCCAGCGGCTTTCCGCTGGTCATTACTTTTTCGAATCCTTTGATCGTCCCGGTGTAAGTGAGATACAGGTGCTCCAATATCTGCGCAGCGCACCACTTCCCCGGAGCGTGCCAGGCCAATTCCTCACCGGACATCCCTTCAATCGCTGACTCCAGCGAATCCCTCAGTTTTTCAAGTCGCATATCCATGATTACTCCGATTTCTTTCGGGCTACAACGAGCACGCCTCAACAGCGATTTTGGCCACAACAGAATCAGATTCTACGCGTTTAATCGTGGCGCGCAGGCTGCGCGACATTAGCGCTTCGCGCGGCACACAACTCTCTCCCGCACGGTGTGGTATTCTTTTTGAGTCACCCTTTGCGTTGCTAACGTCTGCGCGTGCAAAACCCATGCGAAAAACGTGCGCGCGACGGTCTTCGGGTGCCTTGGGGATTATGTCGACTGTTGTCAGTCCGCCGCTGCCTAAACCAAAGCGCGAAATCATCGACCGCGCCGTCATCCGTTTCGCCGGCGATTCCGGGGACGGTATGCAGATTACCGGGAGCCAGTTCACCAACACCGTCGCGCTCTACGGAAACGACATTCGCACGTTTCCCGACTATCCCGCGGAAATTCGCGCGCCTGCAGGTACTCTCCCCGGTGTAAGCGGTTTCCAGTTACATTTCTCGTCCGACGAATTGTCCACCCCTGGCGATGCCGTGGACGTTCTCATCGCCATGAATCCGGCGGCCCTCAAAGTAAACGTGGCCGACCTCAAAGCCAACGGCATCCTCATCGTCAACAGCGATAGCTTCACGGAAAACGACCTCCGCAAGGCCAAGATGACCGTGAATCCGCTGGAGGACCATTCCCTCGATAAGTTCCGCCTCTTCTCTGTTGAGCTGGAGCGCCTCACCCGTCGCGCTCTCGAACACCTCGGACTCGATGCCAAGTCCATGGATCGCTGCAAGAATTTCTTTGCGCTGGGCATGTGCTACTGGCTCTACAACCGCTCGATGGACTCGACGGTTCGCTGGATCGAAGATAAGTTTAAAAACAAGCCGGTGCTCACGGAAGCCAACAAGCTGGCAATGAAGGCCGGCTATTCCTACTGCGAAGCTACCGAAGCTTTCCAGATCAGTTACGAAATTCCGCCCGCGCAGTTGTCACCGGGACTTTATCGAAACCTCAGCGGTAACCAGGCTTTGGCGTTGGGACTTGTGACCGCTTCACAAAAATCGGGCCTGAGATTGTTTCAGGGCAGCTATCCAATCACTCCGGCTTCCGACATTCTGCACGAGCTTTCGCAATACAAAGATTTTGGTGTGATGACTTTTCAGGCGGAAGACGAAATTGCGGCCATCACCAGCGCCATCGGCGCCTCATACGCCGGCGCTCTCGCCATCACCACTACCTCCGGCCCGGGCATGGCCCTAAAAACAGAAGCGCTGGGCTTGGCCGTCGCCATCGAATTGCCGTTGGTGATATGCAACATCCAACGTGGCGGGCCCTCCACGGGCCTTCCTACGAAAACCGAACAGGCTGACTTGCTGCAAGCGCTATACGGACGCAATTCTGAAGCACCCATCCCCGTTCTCGCGGCCGCCACTCCCGGCGATTGTTTCTGGGTTGCGGTAGAAGCCTGCCGCATCGCCGTGAAATATATGGTGCCGGTGATTCTGCTTTCGGACGGTTACCTCGCCAACGGCGCTGAACCCTGGCTGGTTCCCGAGTTGAGCGAAATTCCCGACTTCAAAGTGGAATTCGCGAAAACCATGGAAGGCTTTCTTCCCTACAAGCGCGATCCCCAAACTCTTGCGCGCCCCTGGGCCATTCCCGGTACGCCCGGCCTCGAACATCGCATTGGCGGCCTCGAAAAGCAGGACGTGACCGGCAACATCAACTACGAGCCGCTGAATCACGAAAACATGGTGCGCATCCGTGCCGCGAAAGTTGCCGGCATCGCGCAGGATATTCCCGACGTCGTTCCTGCCGGCGACCCGGAAGGCGACCTGCTCATCGTCGGCTGGGGCTCCACGCACGGAGCCATCACCGCCGCGCTACGTTCACAGCGCGAAAAAGGCCGCAAAATCGGCCACGTTCACTTGCGACATTTAAATCCGCTCGCGTCTAACCTCGGGGAAGTCATCAAGCGCTATAAACGAGTATTGGTTCCGGAACTAAACATGGGCCAACTGCTCTGGGTTTTGCGCGCAAAATATCTGGTGGACGCCGTCGGCCTCAACAAAATCCAAGGCCGGCCTTTCAAGAAAGCCGAGCTCGAACAAAAAATCGAAGAGATGCTGGGCATCACGGAGGATATTTCGTGAGCGCCACCACTCTTCCTCCCATCGTCCCGCTGAACAAAAAAGATTTCCAGACCGATCAGGAAGTCCGCTGGTGCCCGGGCTGCGGCGATTACGCGATTCTCTCCGCGGTGCAGGCAGTCTTTCCGGAACTGGGCATCGCACGCGAAAATTTTGTAGTGGTCAGCGGCATCGGCTGCTCCAGCCGCTTTCCGTATTACATGAACACTTTCGGCTTCCACACCATTCACGGGCGCGCACCCGCGGTAGCCACCGGCCTGAAATCTACTCGCCCCGACCTGGAAGTCTGGTTGGCCACCGGTGACGGTGATGCCCTTTCCATCGGCGGCAACCACACCATTCACATGTTGCGCCGCAATGTCGGTATTAAGGTCCTGCTTTTCAACAATCGAATCTATGGACTGACCAAAGGCCAGTATTCGCCGACCTCGGAGTTGAACAAAAAAAGCAAATCCACTCCTTTCGGCTCGGTCGATCGCCCCTTCAATCCTCTCTCGCTCGCTATCGGAGCGGAAGCCACTTTCGTCGCTCGTTCCGTGGACGTATTTCAGGGCCACCTGAAAGACACCCTCAAGCACGCCGCCGCTCACAAGGGCTCCGCGTTCGTCGAAATTTTACAGAACTGCAACATTTTTAACGACGGCGCCTGGTTTTCACTCACCGACCGCGACGGCCGCAGCGAGCACGTCATTCAGCTCGAACACGGGAAGCCGCTCGTCTTCGGCAAACAACGCGACAAGGGCATCCGCATGGCTGGCCTGGACATGGAAGTCGTGCAACTTGGCAACGGTGTCACTGAAAAAGATTTGCTCGTCCACGATGCCCACCACGTTGAGCCCGCGTACGCCTTCCAGCTTTCTCAAATGGAGAAGCGCCCCGGCTTCCCCACTCCCATCGGCGTCCTGCGTGCCTGGGACGATGTTCCCCGCTTCGAAGACGTCATGAACCAACAAATAAAAGACGTCATCACCAAGCGCGGCGCCGGCGACCTCAACAAACTCCTGCGCGCCGGCGACACCTGGGAAGTAAAATAGCTTCTCCTTCTCATCTCAAAAACAGCTCTTGAAACTGCTCTCCTGTGTGTAACATCTGACCTGCCGTGACATCTAAAGAACCAGTTCGTGGCACCCCCGCAATGGATGACTTTTCTCAACTCGCGCCGTTTTTCCCTCTCGGTGACATCGACCCGTTCGCTCACACCCTGGTGGACTCCGAGCCCGACCAGGCGGCCAGTCTCGAGCTACTTTACGAAGTCAGCCGCGAGCTGACCTCCATCCTCGACCGCGAAGAACTTCTCCGCCGCATCGCGCAGCACGTCAAGCGCATCGTGAATTATCACGTCTTCACCGTCATGCTCTGGAACGAATCCAGCCAATTTCTCGAAAGCGTTTTCGCCATGCATTATGAAGACGCCATTCCCGCGCGCCTGCGTCTGCGTTTGTTTCAAGGCATCACCGGCACCGCCGCCGGAGAGCGCCGCCCCGTCCGCATCAGCGACGTGCGCCTCGATCCCCGGTACGTACAGTTCGATACCGACGTCGAAGTTCGCGCCGAACTGGTGATTCCTCTTTTACTGCAGGACCGCCTCATCGGCGTGCTCGATCTCGAAAGCACTGTGCCGAAAGCCTTCACGCTTGAACACGAACAAATGCTCGCGACCATGGCTTCGTATGTCGCCATCGCCCTTGAGAATGCCCGCCTGTATCAGGACGCCCGTGAGAACGAAACGCGCCTTTTGAATGATTTGAATACCGCGCGCGAAGTTCAGCGCCAGCTTCTACCCAAAGGCGCGCGCGAAGTGCCCGGCCTCGATCTAGCCGCGGCCTACGCTCCTGCGCGAGAACTGGGCGGCGACTTCTACGATTTTCAGCCGTACGGCGAAGGCCGCCTTGCCTTTGCTCTCGGCGATGTTTCCGGCAAAGGCACGGCGGCCGCTTTGTACGGCTCGCTTGCCATCGGTACACTCCGCGAAGTCGTCACCGATCGCACTATCGGCGCAGCCCAAATGCTGGTCGCGCTCAACAAGCGCATGTTTGGTGCGCGCCTTGATTCCAAATTCATCGCGTTGCTTTTCGGAATTTACGACGCGCCCACTCGTCGTCTGACGCTGGCCAACGGCGGAGAACCGTACCCGCTCCTGGTGCGCGCTGGAGTCACCACTGAGCTCCAGGTGTCAGGAGTTCCGCTGGGCTTGTTCAATGACACTGAGTACGAGGAAATCACCGTTGATCTGCAACCTGGCGACGTGGTTGTTTTTGCTTCTGACGGCATCCTCGAATCCGAGGACACCGACCAGCAGGAATTTGGCGCGGAACGCCTACATGCTCTCCTCGCGGGAGTCGTAGCTGAGGACACTGCGCTGACCATTGCCGACAGAATCCTCAGCGCCACCGACGAATACAGCGGCGCCGAATCCACACCGCATGACGACCGAACTTTGATTGTGCTGCGAGCCACCGACGAAAACGATTCTGACTTCACCAAGCTGCCGATTATTTACTAGCTGCCTGCAAAACTAGTTCTCGTCCCCCGCGCCGTGAACCTCTGCGCATTTCTTGCACGGCTTCATCGGCTTGCTGTTGTCCACACGATGGCTCACCGCCGGCACCGTTTTCAGGTACGCGTACATGGCCTTGAGATCGTCGTCCGTGAGCCCATTATAAAATTGCCACGGCATCAGTGTGTTGAGCTGTCTTTTGCCCACGTATCCGGTTTTCAAAACTTTTATAAAAGTATCCTCCGTGTAGTTCCCGATTCCTGTCGCGGCGTCCGGAGTAATGTTCGCGCTCGCAACCTTTCCGGTGGCCTCCTCGAATACCCGGCCTCCCGCGAACTCCATCCCGCGGACCGGTTGGCCTCGTTTCATCGGCGTGTGGCAATCCGAGCACGCCGCCATCTGTACCAGATATTTTCCGCGGTTCACCGGCGTCGACATGTCCGCCTGCACCTCGCTGGTAACCGGCTCGGGGGCACTGCGCACCAGGTAATTCACAGGAAAATTAACCGCTGTCGCCGGCAATGGATTTCTTATCGCCGGCAACGATCGAAGATAAACCACCACGGATGCTACATCTTCGTCGGACATGCCCCGGTAATGGGAATACGGCATCATCGGAAAGAGTGTGTGGCCTTCGCGATCCACTCCTTCGCGAATGGCGCGAGCTAACTCGTCATCGGTCCATTTGCCTACGCCGGTCTCCGGATCAGGCGTGATGTTCGGCGCTACCAGCCTTCCGGGAAAGCCTGGTAAAGGGAAAACCTGGCCGCTGGCTTTTTTATGAAGCATATTCTCCGACTCGCCGGGCGCCGTTTCGAATGGAGTGTGACAATCTGTGCAGGCCGCCAGATGCTCTGCCACATAGGTCCCACGCTTCAGCCGTTCAGCAGTCGCTTCAAATTTTCGGTCGGTCACCGCGCGAGCTTTCGGCCCCAAAAACGGCCGCCACCCCACGGTAACGCTTATGCCGATCACCGCCACCACCAACAATACGAGCACAGCAATGCTCAAACCCTTCAGGAATCCTGGCATTCAATTCACTCCTCAAAATGTCATACGGATGGTATCGAAGGAAATTTCACGCGGCAAATATTTAACGGCTTGTGTTCGCTGCGGGAACGGCTACGGCTTGAAGAAGTTCTGGATTTTTCAGGATGGGCAGCCATTTCTCGCGCACCGATGCGAACTCCGGCCAGTTCTTTTTTTCCACTGGTTCAGAAGGCGGTAATCCCAGTTTTTCGAAATTCTTATACTGCCCTTTTTGTAGAATTCGGAAATCCAGATGCGGCCCGGTGGAAAGTCCCGTGCTGCCCACCACTCCGATGATTTTTCCGATGGCCACGTGCTCTCCGGTGCGCACGTAAATGCGCGCCAGATGCAGGTACATGGTCTCGTAGCCGCTGGAGTGTTGTATCTGCACCATATTTCCCTCGCCGCCCTTGCGGGCCGCGAAGACCACTTTACCGTTGCCGATGGACTGCACCGGGGTCCCGATTGGTGCGCCGTAATCCGTACCCAGATGGGCACGATACGTTTTCAGGATGGGATGAAACCGCGCTTTGCTGAAGTGCGAAGTCACCGGCGCGGCGAATTTTAGCGGCGAGCGCAAAAATTCTTTTTGCAGCGATTTGCCGTCCGCTGTGTAGTAAGCCGCTTTCCCGGTCGGATCGTGAAACAGCAGTGCCTGATACTTCTTGCCGCCGTTGTCGTACTCCGCAGCCAGTATCTTGCCGTACGCGGCCGTTTCGCCGTTCGAGTATTTCTTCTTTTCCAGCACCACGCGAAATGTGTCGCCCCTGCGCGGGTCGGTATAAAAATCGAGATCGTACCCGAATATCTGCGCCAGCCGCATGGTCAGCTCCGGCGATTCCCCACTCTGCTGCACCGCGCCAAAAAGCGAATCCTCGATCTGCCCGCTGACAACCGAAATCTCCGTCGTGCTGGGAATCAGTTTGACTTCCGCGGCGAAAGCGCCTTTGTCGGGAACAATTTTTAACAAGCGGTCGCCGTCGATTTTGTAGTCAATCTCTCGCAACGCACCATCTGGGAGACGTGCCACAGAAATGCTATTGCCGGCGCGAACCTGTCGCAGATTGAATGCTCGTTGCGCGGCGGCCGAAGCCCCGGACGCTTCCGCGTTCGTGAGTCCCAGCTTCTCCAGCGCCACCATGAAATTTCCGGACGGAACCCGCTGTTCGACAGGGGGGACTTCAACTTCGCGAGGAACGGTCACGGCATTTTGCGCAAGGTTAATTTCCTGCTGGTATTTCGCCGCCGCTGCGTGGCGGACGTGCATTGAGTAGCCGATAGCCAAGGCTCCAGCAAACACTAGCGACAACACGATGGCGGGTAGGCGGCGGCTCACGATGTCACGTTAGACGCCGTTCTTTCGATTTTGTTTGGATTATGACTATGTGGAATTTAGTGGACACGGCTCGCAGCTTATCCCACAAACTGCACGCATCTCAACAGAGTTGACAGGGGGAATTTCGTAATCGGACAGAGAAAAATAACCTGGTCTTTAGCGTCCGGATTTCCGTGCGGGCAGCGTGCTCGTGGCGGTGACCGTCGCGAAATAATTCTGTTCACGCAGGCGGCGATAAATATTGCCCGCAACCTGCGCCGCCGTGGGACCCTTCACCCGTCGCGTGTTACCGCGCAGCAGCACAGCCAAAGCAATCTTGGGATGCACTTCATCCGCGTATGTCACGAACCAGCCGATACGCGACGGTGTAATGTGATCGTCGCAGGTGCCGGTCTTCCCCAGTGGTGTTTCATCGCCGCCGCGATCATAACTGGATTTACCGGTGCCGTATAAAACCGCGGCCAGCATACCTTCACGCAGCTCGGGCAGAATCTGTTCAATGTTCAGTTCGCGCTTTACCCGAGGGGCAAAAGCATGTTGCTCATCGGCGCTTCTCGGATACTGCAAATAATAAAGTGTTCCGCCATTGGCAAACGCCGCTGCCAGGGAAACTAGTTGAAACGGCGTCATTTGGATACCTTCGCCGTAACTGGACATCCGCGCCACTCCGCCATGTACCGGTGGCTGCATCGGGAACGCACCGGGATGCTCTTCCGGCAAGTTGTACCCGGAAAGTTCCCCTAGGCCCAACAGGCGCGCATATTTCGAAACGGTATCGAAGCCCATACGCAACCCGAGCTGCTCGAAAAACTCGTTGTTGGAGTGCGCCATCGCTTCCGTCAAGTTCATGTATTTCCGGCGGCCAACTTTAAGCACTGTGTCGCGATTGATCACGTTTTCTTGCAGCGCGGCTAGCGCAATCGTGGGCTTGATTGTTGAGCAGGGGATGTAGCCTTCGCCAAACGCGATCTTTTGATTTACGACTGTAAGAATTCTGCCCGTGTTTGGATCAACCGCCACTACCGCGCCGTTATATCGTCCCAAACCTTCCACTGCCGCTTGTCGAACAACCGGATCGTCAAACGTGGTGATATCCGCGCTCGAAGAATCCGCGAAAGTAGGAACTCCGCCGTGATATCGCGCGGGCGCCCGACGGGTACGCGTCACGGGCTTGGCTTTAAGCGCTCCAGGAGCCGCCGGCGCGGGAAACGCGCACAGCATCGCAAGCACAGTTGCAACCGTCGCTTTCGTCAATTCCTTCACTACAACCACCTCAGAACAATTTGTTTTTCGAAACCTTGCGGGCGTCGATTCTCATCGAAGAGGCCGCATCGGTCAACTACCATTCGTAAGAGCATTTCCAATGCCGCAAGCCGTGTTGATTAGATGCGACTTCTGGCCCGAACAGACGTTTCCAGCTCTCAACTTGAGACAATACTAGGAGGAAGGTCGTGTTGGCGCAATAGCCTGCGGGGACAGTATCTAAGTCTATGTTTTTCTTAATGAACTGGCCTAAGGGCCAGCCGCCGGTTTTCCGCGTGACAAGGGAATGCCGCCTGATGAAACAAGCCGCGCGCCGACGTCATAACTTGATAGTTAAAAAACAAAAAAGGCCCTCTCACAAAACGGAGAGGGCCGACTCGAAATAATATTTCGATTCCTTACCGCGCTGGACGTCCGCGTGCCGCATCCGCTCCAGCCGAGGCCACTGACGCTTTTACTGGCGGCTTTTCCGGTTGCGCGCTTGGTGTGTGGCCATTAGGAGCCGGTGCGGTCGTCGCGTTGTTGGAGCCCCCCGGAATGGCAATTTCCAATTTCTTTCGCAAGGCCAGCTCCAGCTTGTCGCGCACATCTTTATTTTCTTTCAAGAAGGTACGTGCATTTTCGCGGCCTTGGCCCATCCGCTCGGTGCCAAAGCTGATCCACGTGCCGCTCTTTTCCAGCACGCCACGATCTACGCCCAGATCAATCAGGTCGCCTTCACGTGAAATTCCCTCGCCATAGATAATGTCGAATTCCGCTTCACGAAACGGCGCGGCTACCTTGTTCTTCACAATTTTTGCTCGAGTGCGCGAACCCACTACCTTGTCGCCATCCTTGATAGCCTGAATGCGCCGGATGTCCACGCGCATGGAGGCGTAAAACTTCAGGGCGCGGCCGCCGGTAGTGGTTTCGGGATTGCCGAACATCACTCCAATCTTTTCGCGGATCTGGTTGATGAAAATCAGGCAGGTACGCGACTTAGAGACAATGGCGGTTAACTTTCGCAGCGCCTGCGACATCAGCCGTGCCTGCAATCCCATCTGCGGATCGCCCATTTCCCCTTCCAACTCGGCCTTGGGCACCAACGCCGCCACTGAGTCCACCACCACCACGTCAACTCCGCCGGATCGAATCAAGGCCTCAGCGATTTCCAGTGCCTGCTCGCCGTTGTCTGGCTGGGAGACCAGCAGATTATCAACATCCACTCCCAGCTTGCGCGCGTACACGGGATCCAGCGCGTGCTCGGCATCAATAAATGCCGCCTGCCCGCCCAGCTTCTGCGCTTCCGCGATGACGTGCAGCGTCATAGTGGTTTTGCCGCCCGATTCCGGGCCATAAATCTCCACGACGCGTCCGCGCGGGAACCCACCAACGCCCAGCGCCGCGTCAATGGACAAGCATCCGCTGGGGATCACGCTCACAGGCACCAGCACATCGCGGCTGCCCAGGCGCATAATGGACCCTTTGCCATAAGACTTCTCGATTTGCGATATTGCGGCCTCGAGTAATTTGGATCTATCTTCTGCTGTCATGCGACACCTCGGTGGGGAAAGTAGACTTCCTGGCGTGCGCGTTACACCTGTTGGTTGCGCTCTGCGAATTAAGGGATAGTACCATATAGTTATACATCTTGAACATTTACTTATTGGTTCCCTGCGGACACCGGTATCTTGCAAGTCCTCGGTTGGCTGCCCACTTTCTCACGGCCATCAGGGCCGAAATTCCCTGAAAATCGGTGAATGGCAGGCCTATTGAAAACCTGAGGGCAAAATAGCACTGGGGCGAACAAAAAGCAAACACTATTTTGGGCCGGCCGTGCCCGCCTCGTTCCCCTTCTCATACCCGTAGAACCCCCGGCCGCTCTTCCTCCCCAGCCATCCCGCCGCCACGTACTTCTTCAGCAGCGGGCAAGCCCGATATTTCGGATCGCCCAGGCCCTCTTGCAGGACATGCATGATGTCAACGCAGACATCCAGCCCGATAAAATCAGCCAGCTCCAGAGGGCCCATCGGGTGATTCATTCCGGTTTTCATCACCGCGTCCACCGCTTCTGCCGTCGCTACGCCTTCCATCACGCAGTACGCCGCTTCATTGATGAGCGGCATGAGCACGCGATTGGAGACGAATCCTGGAGCGTCGTTCACGGCCACCGGTTTTTTTCCGAGCTTCTCCGCCAGCTGCATGGTGGTCTGAAATGTCGCGTCGCTGGTTTGCAGCGCGCGAATTACTTCCACCAGCACCATCACCGGCACGGGGTTCATGAAATGCATGCCCACAAAACGTTCCGGACGCCGCGTCAACGAAGCCAGTGTGGTCATGGAGATCGAAGAAGTATTGCTGGCGATGATCACGTGGTCTCGCAGCAGGCGATCGGCATCCGCCAGTACCGCGCGCTTGATTTCCATTTTTTCCGGCACCGCTTCCACCAGAAAATCCGCCGCGGCGATGTTGGCGATGTCGGTGACCGGCAATAGCCGCTCCAGAACGCCGGCACGTGCTTCTTCCGTGATTTTGCCTTTTTTTACTTCGCGGGAAAGATTCTGGCCGATGGTTTCCATGCCGCGATCCACGAAGCGCTGCTCCACGTCGCGCAAAATCACTTTGTAGCCGGCGCGCGCGAAAACATGCGCAATGCCGTTGCCCATGGTGCCCGCGCCCAGGACGGCGACCGTTTTGATGTTGTCTACGCTCATCGATTATTTCGGAGGCGCGCCTTGCGTCACTTCGCGCACGATTTCCTTGCCGCGCGCGGTGTTTCCTTCGGCAACATAAATCGCCGTCGCACCGCCTTGGGCAGCCACGCGAGCGACGACGTTGTTTTCTGCCAGCGCACTGGTCAGAAATTCCGCCAGCTTACTGTCCGTGCCCTGCCATATCTGGGTGTCGGCCGCCGCGTCATTGGCTTTTCGCGGAACGATCGCCGGATCTACCACTTCCGGCTGCTCGGCGATTTCTACGTTGTCGGGAATTTTGTCCAACTGCGTTTCCAGGATTTCTTTCGCCGCGGGATAATCCGAGGAAAGCACCGCAACTTCGAATCCAAATCGCGGCTTCCAATCGATTGGCAACGGATCGGCCGTTGGCGCCACTTCGTCGTCGCCCAAGGTTTTATCGTTGTAAGCGATTCCGTGGGCTTCCAGTTTTTCAAGCAGATTCATGTGCGTGGAGGGATTTTCGCCAGCCCACAGAATTACGAACGAACCTTCGTTGCCGAGTTCAGACATGCCATGCCTCGCTGTTGGTAGTTGCGGCGCTCTCTGCGGCTGGCTGGCGGCTCGAGAAGGAACGCGTCGCAATTGGCAGTCTACTATAAATTTGTAAATCGTCGCGGCCTGGGGCCCCGTAAAACCCGCTAACCTCAACGAACCAAAGCGCATGCGCGGTGAGTCTTTTGGCAATGCGCGGCCGTATACCTCTGTACAATGAGCGCGACGTTTTCATTTCTAACGGTGCACAGCGGGAATACCGGCGCAAGTGCCGTAGCGGCATATGCGTTTTCTTCTCTGATGAAAGACGAAAAGAAAGAACTGGCGCGCGGGCTGCAGCGCCGCGACCCGGAGCTGCTTGACGAGCTCATCGAGCAATATCAGTTTCGTTTATTTCGCTACCTGGTGTACATCACCGGTGATCGCACGCGCGCGGAAGATTTCTTTCAGGAAACATGGATACGGGTGCTGGAGCGCGGCCACCAGTACGACGGCAAATCACGCTTTGAGGGCTGGCTGTTCGCCATCGCCCGTAATCTGGTGATCGATTGGCAGCGCCAGCGCAAAACACAAAGCCTCGATACCCTCACCGATCCCGAGCAACCTAATCCGCTGCAAATAAAAGATGAACGCAGCACGTCGGCGCTAGAAAATGTTTTGAGTACCGAGCAGGATGCAGAGGTGCAAGGCGCGCTGGGCCAGATCGCAGCGGTATACCGCGAAGTATTGCTGCTGCGCTTCCAGGAAGAGTTGCAGATCGAAGAGATTGCGGCGGTGCTTAACGCGCCGGCTTCTACGGTGAAGTCGCGTTTGTATCGCGGGCTCGCGGCGCTGCGCGAAATGCTCCAGCCAGGAGTGTCATGAGCGAAAACATTCACGAGCGCGCGCAGCAGTTGATTGCGCAGGAGCGTGTCGAAGGTATCTCCGACTCCGACGGCGCATGGCTGGCCGCGCATGTACAGGAATGCGGCGACTGCTTGTCTGTGGCGCAAAGGACCGCGGGGGCGTTGCGCTCGCTGCGGACGATTCCGCTGGCGTTGCCGGCCGGGCTTGCGGAGCGCACACAATTTCGTGTGGGTCTGCGGGCGCAGCAATTGCGCGGGACGGAACCACGGCGGCGTGCGCTGTGGATTGCGGCGGGAATTTCCTGGGCCGCGGGAGTGGCCAGTGCTCCATACGTGTGGCGATTGTTTGCGTGGCTGGGAGAACAGGCTGGCGTTCCCAAGCTGGTGTGGGAAGCGGGTTTTGCACTGTGGTGGGCGGTGCCTGCCTTGGTGGCCGCGGTAGCTCTTTTGCTGGAGCATGAAAAACAAAGTGGCGAGCGCTTCTGGTTTCGGCAATTTGACCATTAGCGATTTGAATCCGAGCCAACTCATTAAGACACGACGATTGGTTGTTGCGTAAGCACCGAACCAATTACGGAATTACGAGGGCATATTCATGTCGGACTTTCAAGGCAGCACCTTCAACGAAAAGATGAGGCGCATCCGTTTTCGCCGTACACGAGAAAAGACTCTCTTTCGCGACGAGCTGCGAATTATTCCCAAATGGCTGATCGCGACACTTATCTTTATTTTTGTCGGTGTGCAGGCGGGATGTCTGATCGGCAATCTTGTTTTTCATCAGATGAGTACCCCACACGGCGAGCTTTGGCCATTCCCAAATCAGCCCGCGCCGTCGGCGCTGGCCGTGGCAGGAATAGTTACCGCCGCCAGCATTCCGATATCGGCGTTTTTTCTGCTTATCGGTTACGTGAATCGCGATGCCAAACGCCGCGGGATGAACTCCACGCTGTGGACAATTGTGGTGGTGATTTTGTCGGGCGGTTGGGGTTTCCTGGGCTTCTTGATTTATTTTCTGATGCGCGAACCACTGCCTTACAACTGTCCGCAGTGCGGAGCGCCGGTAGGGGCGCGATTTAATTACTGTCCCAACTGCAAATGCAATCTGCGGCCGAGCTGTCCGCAATGCAAACGCGAAGTCGGGGAGCTCGACAAATTCTGCCCGTATTGCGCGTTCGATTTGCGAAGCGGAAGCGCGGAGACCATTTCAGGCACGCCGGTTCCGCCAACATCGCGAGTTCCACCGGCGCCGCCCGTCATCCCCGGCGCGTTGTAGGCCTACATCATCTCCACGGCCAGGGCTACGGCGTTGCCGCCGCCCAGGCAGAGCGCGGCGATGCCGCGCTTGAGGTTGCGGCGCTGCAATTCATAAAGCAGCGTGACGAGAATGCGCGCTCCGGATGCGCCAATGGGATGGCCGATGGCGACGGCGCCGCCATTTACGTTTACTTTTTCAGGATTCAGGCGCAGCTGCCGGGTCACGGCGATAGCAGCTACGGCGAAAGCTTCGTTCAGTTCTACCAGGTCCACATCTTTGTCACGATCCCAACCCGTTTTATTCAACAACTTTTCCACGGCTTCCACCGGTGCCATCATCACCCACTTCGCTTCGACGCCGCTGACTGCCTGGGCGACGATGCGAGCCATGGGTTTTTTGCCTAGAGCTTGCGCGTTGCGTTCACTGGTGACAATTACGGCGGCCGCTCCATCGTTGGTTCCGGGAGCATTGCCCGCGGTGACTGTGCCATCTTTCTTGAATGCGGGTTTGAGCTTGGCCAGTGCCTCCATGGAAGTTTCTTCACGCGGGGATTCGTCGTACTTGATGACCACGGGCGCGCCTTTTTTCTGTGGCACTTCGATGGGAAGGATTTGCGCTTCGAAGAAGCAGGATTTGCGGGCGCGCACGGCTTTCTGGTGGCTCTCGAAGGCGAAGCGATCCTGCTCTTCGCGGGAGATGCCGTATTTTTCGGCGACGAGTTCGCCGGTCATGCCCATGTGGAAGTCTTCAAAGGCGTCCCACAGGCCGTCGTGAATCATGGAGTCCACCAATTTGCCATCGCCGATGCGATAGCCGGTGCGCGCCTGCGGAAGCAGGTACGGGCAGTTAGACATGGACTCCATGCCACCAGCGACGAGAATTTCAGATTCACCCAGCTGCACGGATTGAGCGGCGAGCGCGACGGCTTTTAATCCCGAGCCGCAAACTTTATTTATCGTGAGCGCGGCGACGCGGGGATCGCAGCCGCCTTTTAGAGCTGCCTGGCGCGCGGGATTCTGGCCGAGCCCGGCCTGAACCACGTTGCCGAGAATGGCTTCGTCAATTTTTTGGGGGCCGAGATCGGCACGGCGGGCGGCTTCGGCGACGACTTTTGCGCCCAGGTCCACTGCGGACAGGCTGGAGAGGCCGCCTTGAAACTTTCCGACCGGGGTGCGGACCGCGCTAAGAATTACGGGTGACTCCATCGTTCGATCTCCGTTGAGGTGCTCACTGCCGCGAGTACGTTCGGCAGCCGGACGACTAAAAATTTTGCTCGTCGGCGCTGGGGCCGTACAACGCGGGAACAGGAACATCGAGCGCGCGCAAGTACATAGTCAGCTGGGCGCGGTGATGAATGAGGTGGTTGAAGCACATGACGCGCAGGACGTTATATTTCGCCAGTGCGAATAGCACTTTACCGTCCCACTTGAGCGTCCAAATTTCCTTCAGTTGCTCGTCAGTAACGCCGGCGATGGCTTTACGCGCTATTTCGCGCTGTTCATCGAAAACTTTCACCAAATCGGACGCGCCGCTCACCCTGGGACTCTTGGCGCTCCCAATGTCGAGTTCCGAGGTCTCGATGGTAGTAGTGGTGAAATTCGGGAGAGTGGCTATGTGCGAGGCCATCCAGCCGAGGGTCCCGGATTTCGCGTGCGGTTTCCAGTCCCATTTATCGGCTGGGACGCGTTCCAGAGTCTTGCGGGTGTTGGCCATCTCCTGGTCAAACTCGGTGAGTAACAGTTCGCTAATGGGCATGGTTGGCTCCGTCGATTCGGATGGTCACGCGCGCGCAGACCAATTGTACTTAGGGTGCTAAAGGCAAGCAAACCGGGTCGAGTCCGGGAGCGGATGAATGAATGGGCTACGCCCGACGCACCCCCCCTATTTTGGTGCAAGAGTGCGCAACCAGCTGAAATTAAATGGCTTAGAAAAACACGCAAATTCAAGAGTGCGTAAGTCGAAGAAAACGCTGCGGTTAGGTTGTCAGTTAAGCTGAACGGTTTCATCGAGTTACGAACTCTTTGTAAAGAGTGCACAAGGCTATGTAAAACATGGACTTATTGAGCGGGTAAAAGACCTCTCTTCGATGCCCACAGAGCATGCCGATGGAGCGGTTGACGGACTCGGATGATATGCGATTTTACTGATTGGGTATGATAATTACAAGATATATTAAGGACAGTTCCAGGACTGTACCTTGCTCCGGCAGATTATCACTGCTCAGAGCCCGGAGGATTCTCAGGGATATATCCAGAGTGCAAAACTACGAAGTCGCGCGCTAACTGTCGGTACTTTCGTAGGATTGGGCACTCCTGGACTGACGATGGCGATGCCGACCGTGGTGAACGCGTCAGCAGGGGTGATGAGAGAATCGCCCAAGTGTGGTAAACAACGACCTGGCCAACGCGTTTCACAGACAACGCTTTCACAGACAACGAGGAGACTGACCATGAAAAATGAAAGTGTCATATCGAGGAAAGCTGGAGTAAGTCTTGTTTGGGTTGCGGCATTGGCAGTCGTGCTGGCCGGTGCAGCGATTTCGCAGGGACAAGCTTCGCATCCCGGCGTGGTCATTCCTCTAGCTGCCGCCAAGCTGGTCATTGATGGCGAACCTGAATGTCTGAGAGTCGCGCGGGAGGCCGGCGATCCCGATACCGGGCCTTCCACGTTTCTGCTGGAGGCCGCGCCCCGATGCCTGACGCCTGCCCACTACCACACTGCAATAGAGCAATTCTTCGTGGTGCGCGGCGATGTACTCACCGGCATGGACGGCATGTCCGATCAGCTACTTGGGCCCGGCAGCTTTGCCATGATGCCCAGCAAAGCGATGCACTGGTTCACGTGCAAAGCCGAGTTGCCGTGCCTGATGTTTGTTACGTTTGATCGAAAGTACGACATCGTCTGGGCTAAACCGTCCAAATAAATCAAGGTAAAATGTTGAGGTCACGGGGTGGTCCGACGAATATTCAACCAAGCAACCAAGCTGCCCCACAGGTTCTTTACCAAGCTGATATTTTATGTAAGAGTATCCGCGCCGCTGGAGTTCATGCGCCTGGTTCGCTCGCTACCCATCCTGCTTACTTTCTTGACTTGCCTGGATGCACGTCCACAAGAGCCCGCTCTTGTTCCCGACGTGCGACCTGTGGGACCACAAAAATCAGATCAACAATATTATGCGGAAGATGGCGGCGCCCACGGTGGGGTCCTGGAAAGCATCGTAATCCCTCCCAAATTGAATGCGCCGTTTACTTTGTTGCTGGAAACGGAGTGGGTCCGAGGCCTGCCTGACGGCGGGACGATCACCACTGTCAACAAACGGCGAATTGCGCGAGACACCGAAGGGCGCATATACATGGAGCGGTGGTTTCTCGTGCCGAAAGACGGGAAGGAGAAATCGCAAATGACCACCGTTCAAATCTCTGATCCACATAACCACACGCTATATAACTGTTCAATGCTCACAGAAGACAGGCAGTGCGTGCTCATACACTATGCGACGCAACCGGACGCGGTTTTCAAGTTCCAAGGGCCACCCACCGGCCAGCTTCGCGACGGTTCCGGCGAGACCATACATGAAGATCTGGGCAAACAATTGGTCTCGGGTGTTGAGACCGTCGGGACCCGGGATACCATCATCTACAATCCGGGACTGTTCGGAAATGACCGAAAAATGTCCATCGAGCGGGAGTTCTGGTATTCGCCGAAATTGGGTTTCAATTTGCTTTCCAGGCGTTCTGACCCAAGAATTGGCACCCAAACGTTTACCGTCACCAATCTGATTCTTTCCGATCCGGATCCAAAGCTGTTCGAATTGCCGGAAGGATTCAAGATCGTAGACCATCGTCAAAATGCCCGGCCTGAATATTGATCCGTCGGGTTCGCTGGGGTAATGTTTTCCGCCTCCGGACCCACGACAAAGGCCACCACTACGGCGACCTCGTCAACGGTCACACACGGTTGAGGAGGGTGTTGGCCTTCTGGCGTTGCCCAGTCGCCTGCGGCGGGATCCAAGTCCGTGTCGATCGGACCAGGTTGGATTCAGACTTTGAGTCGCATCAGCAGGCCTGTGCCGAAACGGGTTTCCGATCTGCCAATCACGTCGAAACCGCATGCGGTGTAAAAATCCTTTGCGTGGGGATTGCCGACAACGTACAGGGCCGTAGATTGTCGGGTGCGAGCGACTTCGGCGCAGCGTTCGAGCAGAGCTCGAGCAATACCACGACGGCGCATGTGTGGATCCACGAATAGTGCGTCCAGTTCGCTGGCACCATCGCTTCTAGGTTCCACGGTTGCAAATCCGACAATCGTTCCATTCAGTTCAGCGACAAATACTCTACCGGAGGCGATCTGCGCTAAGGGAAGTTCAATAGCGTCAGGATTGGCCAGTAAGGCGTCGCGATCACCAGCATTGGTGAGGGAAGCACGCAACTGCAGGTCCTCAAGCTCTTTTTGCTCAAAGACGGCGGCGTGGCGGATCAGAAAATTTTGCATAAGGCAGTAGCATACAGACGCGGCATCGTCTGTGCCGACGCTTATAAGTTCGCTGACACCAATGCTTCACTTTTCTAGCGATTGCCGGGCTATTGCTTCTCATATTGCTCGGCGCTGACTTGCTCCATCCAGTCGACGACTTTGCCATCTTTCTTTTCCTGAATGGCAATGTGGGTCATGCCGGTTGCCGGCGTCGCGCCGTGCCAATGCTTCTCGCCGGGTGCGAACCAGACCACGTCGCCGGGATGGATCTCCTCGATCGGCCCTCCTGAGCGCTGGGCCCATCCACAGCCGTTGGTGACGATCAGAGTTTGGCCGAGAGGATGGGTGTGCCAGGCAGTTCGCGCGCCTGGCTCAAAGGTGACGCTGGCCCCCTGAACAAATGCAGGCTCGGGCGCCTGAAAAAGCGGATCGATGCGGACGCTGCCGGTGAACCAGTCGGACGGGCCCTTGGCAGAAGCTTGTGAACCAACTCGTTTGATTTCCAATTTTGTTTCTCGCTTTCGTATCGTCTTTGACGGCAAAGGACATGCCGCATCGAATTTTCTGCCCGGCGTCAATGACTATGGCGATGCGGACGACGAGGCCAGGCGCATTCGAACGCAGCTAGAAAAAGGCATTGGCGATTTCTTCGGGCCGCCTGGTCAGTCGCTATGACATGTGGCTGGCGACCGTTCACGCTTGAGGTAGCCGCGTTATCAATTATATATGGAGCTTACTTCACTGAATGACGTAGCTACCTTGACCCCATGGTATTTCCAGCCCGACTTGGCAAGACTTTCCATTGACGTTGAACCTTAATTTGCCTGAGGTTTGGCCTTTCACGAAAGGCGTCACGATCGCACGATAAGTTCCATCTGCCTGAGCAGCAGCCTTGATCTGGCCGCCTTCGTTTGCCGAGTGCTGCTCGATTTCGAATTCTTCTCCGGATTGCAACCCGGTCACAAGGATTGACACCATTCCGTAATTGGGCAGTCCCATGGTGGCAGAAATACCGCACTGGCCAGCTTTAATCTCAATCGGGAACGGCACTACATTGGCAAACGCGCGAACGTGCCCATCATTCGCGATGAGACCGAATTGCTTGGGCTCGCCCCGTCCGGCAGAGACCTTTAGGTTAATCGGATCTTCCGCGATGTTCCTTGCCGGGTCCGCCAAGACACTCACGACTAAGCCATCTTTGTTAATGTACGCGTCAGCTATGCCTTGGGGTTCGCTGCCGACGGGCCTGGTCCACAGGGTGTACTCCACATCTTTCGGGAGCCCGGATGCGAAGGCGTTGTAGGTAATTACGGTTTGGTTTTTTACTCGCGTGCGCCCAGATTCTTTCAAGATCAGTGTGGTCCCTAAGGAATTAAAATTTTCGCCCCATTCAACTTTGTCTTGCGACAGGCCCAGGCTCGCACTAGCCAAGAGCCCAAAAAGGGACAACCATGCGAACCGCTGCAGCGTTTTCATGGGCCGAATGCTATATCGTCACTTGCAGCGGAGTAAATATCTTTCGGCGGCGGGGTTAATTTGCGGTTCGTGGAATGTGTTGAGCGACAGCGGACCCAGGCTATAAGGCGAGCTGGGGCACCCGGCTAGTGGGATTCGCAACGCGCTCGGCAAGGGTGGCGGGTTGGGTAGATTAGAAAAAGCGAAAGGCGCCTGGAGAGAAACACAGGCGCCTTTCGGAACTACTTAAATCTTCAGATACCTCAGGGATCACCTCCTTCTCGACAAGTGCGTCGATTGAAGCTAAGACTTTTTTAGCATGGGAAATTTGGAATGTCCAGAGGGTATCAACAAAGGTCAGAGGCCTCACTTCAGTCCGAACTGGCATGCTGGTGTGTTGCCTTTTTGTGAGCGTGGCGGGAGAATTTCGAGCATGGCACATGAATTTACGACCTCGTACGTGAAGGATGCGGTGGGGCTTTTGCTGCACTACAAGCGGCTGGCTGAGAATGCGATGGCGCAATGTCCTGAGGATAAGCTGAGCGCAGAGATTGACGCGGAATCAAATTCGATCGCGATTGTTGTAAAGCATATGGTGGGGAATATGCGTTCGCGGTGGACGGATTTTCTTTCGACCGACGGGGAAAAGCCGGACCGGCAGCGGGACACGGAGTTTGAGGCTCCAGCGCGATCGCGTGCGGAAATTATGGCGATGTGGGATGCCGGTTGGAAGCTCGTTTTTGATGCGCTGAGTCCGCTGACTGATGGGGATCTGGAAAAAACGGTGACGATTCGAACGGAGCCGCATTCGGTGATGCAGGCAATCAACCGGCAGATCGCGCACTACTCGTATCACGTGGGGCAGATTGTTTATCTGGCGAGGCATTTCGCCGGTAGTGAGTGGAAGAGTTTGACGATTCCGAAGAAGAAGTCAGCGGAGTTTAATGCGCGGGTGGCGTCGGGGGAAGCGTCGCAGCGGTAGGGCTTGCGGAACGAGTAAGGATGTTCGCGCACCGCCTAGATTTTACTGTTCGACGCTTTGCAATTTCTGGATAGCCATTTCGCGGCAAGCAATCGCAAGCTCGCCCCTCCTTCCGCCTTCGCTTCCTCTTCGCCTTGGTTTTGGTTAGACTGTGAGTCGTATGGCGACACTTTTTGATTTGGGACTGCCGGTGCCCGTTGCTGCTGGGCGCGCGGAGTTGCAGGTAAATGAGGCGCAGGGGCGCGCGATTACGCATGTGCACGGGCCTTTGCTGGTGATCGCCGGGGCCGGGACGGGGAAGACGCGAGTTATTACCGAGCGAATCCGGCATTTGCTGGAAGCGGACGAAAGTTTGTCGGGCGAAAATATTCTGGGGCTGACGTTCACGAAGAAGGCCGCGGGGGAAATGAAAGCGCGGGTGGTTCGCGCGGTGGGAGAGCGCGGCAAGGATGTGACGCTATCCACCTTTCATGCTTTCTGCGAGGCGCTGCTGGTGGAAATCGATCCGGAGCGGGTGATCCTGGACAACTGCGATCACTGGATTCTGCTGCGGCGAAATCTGGCGCGTCTGCAACTGGATAAATACCGGCGGTTAGCGGACCCGGGACAATTTTTGAATGACTTCGTGGAATTTTTCAGCCGCTGCCAGGATGAACTGGTTTCCTGCCAGGACTACCAGGCGTATGCGGATGGGCTGGCGGCAAAGCTGCAGGCGGAGCGAGCCGAACTGGACGAGGACACTTTTCGGGAGCGCGCGGATCAGGTGGCGCTACAGCAGGAAATCGCGCGAGCCTATAGCGCCAGCGAACAACTGCTACGCGAAAAGAAACGCGTTACCTTCGGATCGCTGATTACCGGCGCGGTGGAATTGCTGCGGCAGGACGCGGTGCTGCGAGAAAAACTGCAGCGGCGGTACCGCTACATTCTGGTGGACGAATTCCAGGATACGAACATCGCGCAAATTGAATTGCTGCACCTGTTGTGCGGCGAGCCACGAAATATTTTTGTGGTGGGCGACAACGACCAGGCCATTTACCGCTTTCGGGGAGCTTCGTTCGCGAGTTTTTCGATTTTCGAGAAACGCTTCGCGGGATTGAAGGACGAGGACAATCCGGGGCGTTTTCGGGTGACGCTGACGGAAAACTACCGTTCGACTCCAAATATTCTGCGGGTGGCCACGCACGTTATCGGTCAGAACGCGCGCAGCGACCGCTTCCCTCCCAAGATGCTGACGACGTCGCATCCAGAGGGCGAAAAAATTCGCATTGCGGAGCTGGCCAACGCGGATGAGGAAGCGCGCTGGGTGACGGGTGAACTGGAGCGACTGCACCGCGCAGGGCGCCGCTGGAAAGATTTTGCGGTGCTGTACCGGCAGCATGCCCACCGCGATGAACTGGTGGAGGAATTGTCGCGGGCGAAGATGCCGTTCGTCATCAGCCGGCTTTCGATACTGGAGCATCCGCTGGTGCGAGACGTGCTGGCGTACCTGCGGCTGATCGCGACTCCTTATGACGATGTGGCGTGCGCGAGAGTGCTCGCGGCTCCGGCGTGGAATTTGGAGGCGCGCGACCTGGTGCGGTTGACAGAGCGGGCGGCGAAGCAGCGCGGGTCCACGTTGGTTGATGTACTGCAAGCGCCGCAAACGGAGCTGGCGTTTGATTCTTCGCAAGAGTCTCTGCAGGTGCTGCTGAAATTTGTTACCGGGCAGCGCAAAACGATGAAGCGTCGCAGCGCACGGTCAATATTGTCGGAAGTGCTGGAGTGGCTGGAAATTCGCGAGCGGGTGGGAGTGCAGGACCGCAAGTACGTGACGCGGCTGGCGGAATTTATTCTGGAGTGGGAGCCCAAGAGCGACACGAAGCGGCTGCCGGAATTTCTGGAGTACCTGGACTATTTCGACCAGGCGGGCGGGATCGTGAGCCTGGACGACGAGGTTCCGGGCGACGCGGTGCAGTTGATGACGGTTCACGGGGCCAAGGGACTGGAATTTTCGCACGTATTTTTGCTGCGGCTGAATAACAAGGCGTTTCCGGCTTCGGAGCGGACCCGGGTATTCGAATTCCCGGCGGATTTAATGAAGGAAGGCGATCCTGCGGAACAGTTTCACATTCAGGAAGAACGGCGGCTGTTTCATGTGGCGCTGACGCGCGCGCGGGAACGGCTAACGATCACCACGCTGACGGACAAGAAAGGCAAAGTGCCGACTTTTGTGGAAGACCTGGTGATGGACCCGGAGGTGAAGCGGCGCAACGTGGTGCAACTGGCGCCCAAGGTGGCTCCGCGAGCGGCGGACGGAGAAAACGCGGGCGGCGCGGTTTTGGCTTCGCTATTCCCTGCTCCCATTGATCCGCCGCGAATTTTTTCGCGCATTGCGGATTGGGCGGAGGAGTTTCATCCGCCGTCCCCGGAGCCGCTGAAGCTGAGTCCTTCGGCGCTGGATAATTACCGGCGCTGCCCGCAGCAATATCTGTTTGGGCGGCTGTGGTCACTGAAAGAAGGACCGCGCGGGACCATGACGTTCGGGCGGGTGGTGCACGACACCATTCGCAGGACACTGGCGGAATTGCGCACAGGGAACAAATTGCCGTTCGAAGAGGTACAGCGGATTTTTGAGACGGAGTGGAAGTCGGCGGGATTCGAGGACGACTACCAGGAAGAAGAATACAAGAAGGATGGCATCGAGCAGTTGAAGGTGTTTCACGCAGCGATGACGGAAAGTTTGCCGGAAATTCTGGAGCAGGAGAAAGCGTTCGAACTGCCGATGGCCAACAATGTGATTATTGCCGGACGCATTGACCAGGTGAACTCCCTAGGGCGCAATGACGTGGAGATTGTGGATTACAAGACTGGCAAGCCGAAGAAGGATGTGGACGCGCGGCGGGATCTGCAGCTGAGTATTTATGCTATTGCGGCGCGGGAGATATTCGAATGGAATCCGGCGCGGCTGGTATTTCACTACCTGCAGAACAATCAGATTCAGGCGACTACGCGGGACGCCAAGCAATTGGATGAAGCGCAGAAGATGATTCAGGAGACGGCGGCGGACATTCGGGCGGGGGCGTTTCCGGCGCGGCCGGGGTATTTGTGCCGAAATTGCGCGTACAAGCCGATTTGCCCTGCACACGAGGAGGCTTTGAGTTCGTAGGATGGACGACTTCTTGCGGAAGCAAAATTCATGATAGGAGTTGCGCTTCGCAGGATCGGTCTGGATGTTCCCACGTTACAGGCCCCACCCGCCAAAAAACTGAGGATGGGGCACCCTCCGCCTTTGCTGGAGTACCGGAGACTATTCATAAAAAAAGAAAGGGCGCTGCGAAATTCGCGCGCCCTTTGCTTTTTCAAACTTATTAAGGTGCTACTTGCCTTTTTTGGTGGAGCTTTTCTTTGCCGGCTTTTTCTTCATGTCGTGCCTCCGCGTTTTCAATGGCCAGCGAAAATTCCCGCCGTGCCGCTACAGTTGTCTCACAAATAGTTCGCGCACACTAGCGGCAAAATAAAATTTCGCAAAATATTTTCGGGCGGCGCGATGAGTCAGCGGGGCGCGGCGCTGGTGTAGTAACCCTGGCGCGCATCGATGGTGAGGCCTTCGCGTTTGATACGGACCTCGATGGAGTGATAGTCGGAGGCGGCGTTGGTGTCCTGCGGAGTGTAGGCCAGAGTGTACTGGTTGCGGGCCTGTTCGGTGACGCGGGAGTAAAGCTCTTCCATGGCAGCGCGCTTGGCGGCGAAGTAGACGTCACCGCCGGTGTCGTGAGCATAGTCGACAAGGCGACTGAAACGGCGCTCGAAATAAGCGCTGCTGACGGCCACGCTGTAGACCGAGACGTTGTAGCGGAGCAACTCTTTGACGGTTTCTTTGTAGCTGTGGGTGTTGGTGCGGATGCCGTTGGCTCCATCAGAGATGAGGAAAATAATTTTGCGACGGTCGCGGCCGCGATCTTTCAAGAGCTGTGCGGCGCTGTAGACGGCATCGTCGAGAGCCTTGGTGGTTTGCCCTTTGATTTGATTTACGCCGGCGGTAATTTGCGGCGCGTCGCTGGTGGCGGAGTGGCCGTTGATGGTGGGGCCATTGTTCATGGCGGGAGACGGCGGCGCGACGGAGGGCTCGGTGTCAATGGCGGTGCGTTTGATCTGGGTTAGGAGCACGTCTTGATTTTTGGTGAAGCCCTTGCCTTCGTGGAAAAACTGGTCGAAGCGGGTGACGTCGGCTTCGTCGGCGGTGCTCATGCCGGCGAGAATGGAGCGCAGGCTGGCGGCGACTTCTTCGGCGTCTTTGATTTTGAGGTCGTTGTCTATGAGGATGACCATGGAAAGCGGGAAAGCTTCATTGCTGAAGTAGGCGACGCGCTGCTCGACGTTGTCTTCGAAGATGCGAAACTCGTCTTTAGTGAGATCGGGGACCAGCCGGCCGGAGCTATCTTTCACCGTGACGGGGACGACGACCTGATTGACGGAGATGCCGATGCGGCCCTGGCCGGGGGCCGGAGCCTGAGTGTCAGGCGGGGGTGCCTGCTGAGCGCCGGGGACGGGCGCGGGAGTGTCGGGCTTGGAAGACTGCGCGTCCTGCGCCGGAGCCTGGGAGCGCACAGCTGCGGCGGATGCAATGACCAGCGATGCGACGGCGAGAAGAGTGGTTTTTCGTAGACTTTTCATGGGCCTCAAGCCAAACTTCGTGTCGGATTTTGCCGCGTGGCGTTCCGGCTACACATCCATCCCGTCCGTTCACGGCATCGAAGCTGCAAGCTGCCAGCGGCGAGCTTGAGCAAATTCTTGCAGAGGAAAGTATACATGCGTTCTTTGAGTAGTTTCGTAAGGGCAGGGTTGGCTTTGTCGGTTGCGGCGGTATTCGCGATTCCGGCGGTTCCGCAAGACGCGCAGCAAGGCGCGCAGCAAGGCGGAGTGATCCGTTCGCAGGTAAACCTGGTGAACGTGTTTGTTACGGTGCGGGACAAGAGCAAGCGCATTATCGGCGATTTGAAAAAAGAAGACTTCAAACTGGCGGAAGATAACCAGGACCAGAAGATTGCGTTTTTTTCGAAGGAAGTGAGCCTGCCGATTACGCTGGCGCTGCTGCTGGACACTTCCGGGAGCGAACAGGAAATGCTGGGGGCGATTCAAAGCGCGGGAAGCCAGTTTCTGGATCGCGTGCTGCGCAAGGGCGATGAGGCGCTGGTGATGTCGTTCGACACCGACGTGGATATGCTGTCGGACTTCACGGACGATCGCGCGCAGCTGGACCGGGCGGTGCGGCGGGCGAGGATCAATACGCCGGGCGGCGGCATGATCGCGGGGAATCCCGGGCCGATCGGAAATCAGCAGATGACGGGCACGGCGATGTACGACGCGATTTATCTGGCGTGCAGCGAGAAACTGAATACCGAGGCGGGGCGCAAAGCAATCGTGCTGGTTACCGACGCGCAGGACGAGGGCAGCAAAGTGCGACTGGAAGAGGCAATCGAGTCGGCGCAGCGAACGGACGCGGTGCTGCATATTCTGCTGGTGGCAGACCGCCGGTTCGGCGGCGGGAACGGCGGCGTGGCGCACAAGCTCGCGGAAGAAACCGGCGGGCGGGTGATTGTAGTGAACTCCGAGAAGAAATTAAAAGAGGCATTCGACGAAATTTCCGACGAGCTGCGCAGCCAATATACGCTGGGCTATTACCCGAGTAATCCGGCGCGCGACGGAAAATTCCGCAAGATCAAAGTGGAGACGGCCAACCACGATTTGAAAGTGCTGGCGCGCAAGGGATATTACGCGCCGAAGGGCGACGCGGCCTACCTGTTGGGACCCGAAGGAGTGCCGGCGGCCGGCGAGCCGCCGGCATTGGCGCGAGCGAAATAACCGCGGCGCGCGCGGACCTGGTAACCCTTGTGGTCCGGGGTTTCGATGCGAATTTTGTGGTAGCGGCCGTCGAGAACGTAGTTGGTCGGATTGTAGGCGATGGAGTATTGGTTGCGCAGCTCGTCGCCGATGTCCTGAAACGATTGGTCGAGATCGTCCACGTGGTAGGGGAAAAAGGCACGCCCACCTGTATCATTCGCTAAATCCTGCAAAATCTGATCGCCTTCCGTGAGGTGATTTTTACGGTTGGCGAGTTTATTGGGATCGGTCTGTGAAAGCGCGATCCACTGTGTGCTGGTGCTGATGGTGTAAATGACCACGCTGGCGCGTTGGGCCATTTCGATGGCATCGGCACGGGTGTGGGTAGAGAGATTGTCTTCGCCATCGCTGATGAGAATCATGACGCGACGGACGACATCGGGCTGGTCGCCGGGCGGGCGCGGGGGATGGCTCAGTTCATTGGCGCATGCGGAATAGATAGCGTCATAGATGGCGGTGCCACCGCCGGCCCGGGTCTTGAAAATTTCGTCGCGCAGAGCGCCGGTATCACCAGTGAAGGCCTGCAGCACCTGCGGTTCATCATCGAAGGTCATGATGAAGGCTTCGTCTTTGTTGTGGCGCAAAACGCTGAAAAGGAAATTGGTGGAGGCTTCCTGTTCGAATTTGAGGCGGTCGCGGATGCTGTTGGAAGTGTCGAGGAGCATGCCAATGCGCAGTGGGAGATCGGTCTGGCGCGAGAAATAGCGAATTTCCTGCGGGGTTTTATCGTCAAAAATTTTGAAATCGTTTTTTTCGAGAGTGGGGACGAGCTTGTTGCGGCGATCAAGGACGGTGAAGAGAATGTCCACGAGGTTGACGCGGGTTTGGATGACGGTGGGTTTCTGACCGGGCGGCGGAGCGTCGTTGCCGGGCTCTTGCGCGGGCGGCGCGGGATTTTGTGCCGGGGCAGGCGGGGGCTGTTGCTGCGCGCGATTTGGCGGCGTTATGGCCAGACCTGCCACTACCGCTAAAGCAGAAATCAGGATTCGTTGGCGGGGCATGTGGACCGATTATAGGTATCCGGCGAGGGCAGCGTCAATTTTTTGGTTGTCGAGGGCAGCAGCCTTAGCGAGGGTGTAGAGAAATTCGCGGAGCTCGATAGGGAGCGGAGCGCGAAGCTCCATGCGTTCGCCAGTGCGTGGGTGAGAAAAAATAATTTTGGCGGCGTGCAGGAAATTGCGGCCGAGCGCGGGCATGTCCATGTCGTGAATACGCAGGTGAGTGGCGGCTCCATAGAGGGTGTCGCCGACGACGGGATGTTTGAGCGCGGAAAAATGCACGCGAATCTGGTGCGTGCGGCCGGTGTGGAGTTTGACCTCCAGCAAGGTGGTGGCATCAAGACGCAGTAGGGAGCGCCAGTCGGTGCGGGCTTCGCGGGGATTGCCGACTTTGGCGCCGTGCCAGGTTTTTTGTTCGGCGGCCATGCGGACGCGGCGGATGGGGTCGCGACCGATGGCGAGCTCGATGCGGCCGTTGTTCTGTTCGAAGGAGCCTTGCACGAGCGCGAGGTAAGTTTTGTTGACGGTGCGCTGGCGAAAGGCTTCGCCGAGGCGGGCGTGAGCGGCATCGGTTTTGGCTACCAGGATGACGCCGGAAGTTTCTTTGTCGAGGCGGTGGACAATGCCGGGACGCAAAGCGTCGCCGGTTTGCGAGAGAGTCTGGCCCCGGCCGAGGAGCGCGTTGACGAGCGTTCCCGTGGCGTTGCCGGCTCCCGCATGGACGGTCATTCCGGCGCGTTTATTGACGGCGATGATGTCAGCGTCTTCGTAGAGGATGTCGAGCGGGATGGATTCGGCTTCAGCGCGAAGCGGTGGCCGGGCCTGGGGGTCCACGGAGATTTTTTCACCGAAGTGGAGACGATGCGAACCTTTCGAGGGCTGGCCATTGATCAGGACCAGGCCGCCGTCAATTAACTCTTTCACGCGGGTGCGGCTGAGATCGGGATAGCGGGCGGTAACTACGCGGTCGAGGCGGCCGCCGGTTTCTTCAGCGACGACTTCAAAGGATGGGAGGAGATTTTCCGGCTTAGTGGCGGCGGGCTTTTCTTCTGATGGTTTTTTTGCGGCCATGGTGGCGCTCAGGCGCGCTTGCGGGATAGGTCTGCGGTTTCGCGAGCGCCGAATAGTGAGTCGAGGATGACGAGTATTGCGCCGATGGTAATCGCGGAATCGGCAACGTTGAAAGCGGGCCAGCGGTAGGAACCGAGCCAGACTTCGAGAAAATCGGTGACCGCCCCGTGGAGGATGCGGTCGGTGACGTTGCCGGTGGCGCCGGCGATAAGCAGCGCGATTCCGGCAAAGGTCACGGGGCCGCCAGTTTTACCGTTTAGGAGCAGCCAGGTAAGAATGGCCACGACGATAACGGAGCCGGCGATCAAAATGGTGCGGAGCCACGGCGAAGAAGAATCGGCAAAAAAACTGAAAGCGATGCCGGGATTGGAGCTGTGCACGAGATAAATAAAATTGTGGACGACTTCGTGACGCCAGCCTTCGACGGTGGAAACTTCAAACCAGGCTTTGCTGGCGCGGTCGGCAATGACGACGGCAAGCGTCAGCCACAGCCATCGCAAGCGCAGCGGCAGACGCACTACGCGCCGCTTTCAATTTCGGCCAGCGAGGCGCTGCAGCGTTCACAGACCGTCGGGTATTTCACGTTTTCGCCGACATGGATGGAATAGTTCCAGCAGCGGTCGCATTTTTTTCCATCGGCGCGTTCGATTTTGATGGCCAGGCCCGGGAGCACTTCGCTGGGAGTGGAACCGTCTGTTGGGCTGGGGTCTACGTCCACCTGAGAAACTATGAAAAGCGCGGGTAAGTCTGGGCGCCGGGCGAGCAGTAACTTCTGGAGGCTGGCAGCTTCCCCTGCGGCGTGCAGTTTTACTTTGGCTTCCAGGCCGCCGCCGATTGTTTTTGCGGCGCGGGCCTGTTCGAGCGCAACGAGGACGGCGGAGCGGACCTGGGCAAGACGGGTCCACTGCTCGGCTGAGTCTCTGGCGATGCCGCCGGCGAGGGAATCGGCTCCCGCGAATTCGGACTGGTGAACGCTGGGCGCGCCGTTTTCCTGACGCGGTAACATTTTCCAGATCTCTTCGGTAGTAAAGACCAGAACCGGGGCCAGCAAGCGCACCAGCGCGCTGGTGATTTTCCACACAGCGGTTTGCGCGGAACGGCGCGAAACGCTGCGCGGCGCTTTGGTGTAGAGGCGATCTTTCAGCACGTCGAAATAAAAGGAGCTAAGGTCTACGACGCAATAGTCGTGAATGGCGTGATATACGCGGTGAAAATCGTAGCCGGCGTACCATTCGCGGCATTTGCGGGAAAGTTCGGCGGTGCGGTCGAGCATCCAGCGATCGATTTCCTCGAGTTGCTCGTTGGGAAGCGCGTCGCGAGATGGATCGAAATCGTTGAGATTGCCGAGCGCGAAGCGGAAAGTGTTTCGAATCTTGCGATAGGCTTCGCTGAGCTGGGTCATGACCCGCTCGCTCATTTTCACGTCGGCCTGATATTCCTGTGAAGCGACCCAGAGGCGGAGGAGATCCGCGCCCCATTTTTCGCAGATTTCGGCGGGCTCGATGACATTGCCGAGAGATTTGGACATGGGGCGGCCCTGCTCATCGAGGGTCCAACCGTGGGTGACTACGCCGCGAAAGGGAGCGGCGTTACGAACACCGGTCGCGACCAACAGCGAACTTTGGAACCAGCCGCGATATTGATCGGGGCCTTCGAGATAAATGTCCGCGGGCCACTCCGCGCCGTGCAGAACGGCGAGGTTGGAGGAGCCGGAATCAAACCAAACGTCTAGAATGTCGTTTTCCTTGCGCCACTTGGTGGCGCCGCAAGTGCACTTGGTGCCGGCCGGCAATAATTCTTCCGCAGTGTGCTGGAACCAGGCGTCGGCGCCTTCTTTTTCGAACCATCCGACGACGTTACGCAAGGCTTTGAAATCCTCCAAGCGCGTGCCGCAAGCGTCGCAATAGAAAACGATGATGGGCACGCCCCAGAAACGCTGGCGAGAGACGCACCAGTCAGGACGCTTCTCGACCATTTCGAAAATGCGCTCTTCGCCCCAGGCGGGGATCCATTTGACGTGCTGCACTTCATCGAGGGCGGACTGACGCAGCGATTTAGCGGCGCCTTGGGCGACGGCGTCCATTTTGATGAACCACTGCTCGGTGGCGCGGAAAATCACCGGATTGTGGCAGCGCCAGCAATGAGGGTAGGTGTGCTTGTATTCGTGATGGCCCAGCAGCGCGCCGCGATCGGCGAGCAATTTCACGATGATGGGATTGGCTTCGAATACGGTTTTGCCTTTGTATTCCGGCAAACCTTCGAGATAGACGCCGCGGTCATCGAGCGGAGCATAGGTTTCTAGGCCGTATTTCTGGCCCGAGTAAAAGTCATCGGCTCCGTGCCCGGGCGCGGTATGCACGATGCCGCTGCCCTGATCGAGAGTGACGTAATCGGCGAGGATACCCGGGACCTGCAGCGGCAGGAATGGATGCTGAAATTTGCGGCCTTCGAATTCGCGACCTTTGAAAGTTTCGCGAACGCGCGCTTCCTTGATGTCGCACTCGGATTGCAGGGCGGCAACGCGATCGGCGGCGAGTAGCAAGGCGCCTTTCTCGGTGTCCACCACGGCATAGTCATAATCGGGATGAAACGCGAGGGCGCGGTTGTGAGGAAGCGTCCAGGGAGTGGTGGTCCAGATGACGGCGCTGACGTCCTTACCGGGATTTTTGTCGTCGGCGATGGCGAATTTTACCCACACGGACTGGCTGGTGTGATCTTCGTACTCGACTTCGGCTTCGGCGAGCGCGGTCATGTCGTGGAGGCACCAGTAGACCGGCTTGCGGCCGCGATAGACGAGACCCTTCTCCATGAAATCGAGGAATGCGCCGGCGATGGTGGCTTCGTAGCCAAAATTCATCGTGAGGTAGGGATCGTTCCAGCGGCCGAATACGCCGAGGCGTTTGAAATCTTTTTTGTGCTGCTCGACATAGCGGGTGGCGAACTGGCGGCATAGTTTGCGGAAATCCGCGGCAGAGACTTTGCCCTTACCACCCAGCTCTTTTTCGACCTGGGTTTCAATAGGGAGACCGTGGCAATCCCAGCCGGGGACGTAGGGAGCGTAATGGCCGGCCATGCTTTCGGACTTGACGATCATGTCTTTGAGAATCTTGTTGAGGCCGGTCCCGAGGTGAATGGTTCCTGTGGGATACGGCGGGCCATCGTGGAGGACGAAGAGCGGTTTGCCTTTGCGGGTTTCGAGAATTTTTTCGTAGAGGTGGGCTTCTTCCCAGGCGGCGAGTTGCTTGGGCTCATTGAGCGGCAAGCTGGCTTTCATAGGAAAATCGGTTTTGGGCAGGTTGAGAGTTTTCTTTAGTTCCAGTGGTTCGGCCATGAGCTGAGAAGTGGAAGATCCCCTTTTTATTTGGCGCGTCTCGATTTTGAGGGAAATTAGCTTGAGGCATTCCCCGTTTTTAGCGCGTAAAGCGTTTTCGCCGCATTTATACCGCGAACTAGTACTCGACGTCGGTTTAAGTCGGGAAACATCCGGCGAGTGGCTGAAAGTCGTATGTTACAATGGATTACCAGGCTGTGTCAGCCGCATGGGTCGCGCAACCTTTCCCGGTGGCGAAGAATCATACCCGGCTAGGCACGCTTAATTGCTATCAGCTGCGTCTAAATCGAGAGAAGACGGTAGCAGGTAAAATGATCAGTCTTTTGCCGACTCAACCCCCGCCCAACAAGCCGAATGAGCCCGCGGACGCAACTGCGGCGAGCGGCAGAACTCCGTTACCGAGATTCGGGACGCCTACCCGGTACGTGTCCGAGGGATTCTGGTCTAACTTCAAGCAATTTTTTACTGAACGCCCAGTGAAAATCCGGGGGGATGTGCATTCTCCTTTGATGCCGGAGAACTACGGGGACGGATTCGCGGAAAATTTGAAAACGGTCTTCAAGTCGGGTCCCGTGCCGAAGGGCCCTGGGAACAGCAAGCTGGAAGTTGCCTGGGGCGCCGGCTTTGGCGGGTTTGGCGACCGCATCAAGGAATTGTTCTTCCCGGTGAAGCAGGCTCCGGTCCAGTGGACCAGCAAGCCGGTGAAGGTGAAGGAAATCTGGTCGAAAGACGAGACTTTCGGCTGGACGCAGATTATTTCGATTGGCTTGCATGCGGTGATTATCGCGCTGCTGGTGGTGCCGTTGTTTACGCATCTGTTGCCGCCCTCGACGGAAGCCAAAAATAAAGTGGATATGACGCCGTTGGATATTTCGCCTTACATTTCGAAATTGCCCGCCGGAACCAAGAAGGCCGGCGGTGGCGGCGGAGGCGGAGATAGATCGATTGCACCGCCGACCAAGGGCCGGGCTCCTAAATTTGCGTACACGCAATTTACTCCGCCTGAGGCTACGCTGAAGAATCCTGCGCCGAAGTTGCCGATGGATCCAACGCTGCTGGGGCCACCGGATTTGAAAGTAGCGAATCCACCACTGACGAACATGGGCGATCCGCTGGCAGGCGTGGTGAATAATTCGGGCGGGCCGGGCGGTGGTGGCGGGATTGGAACGGGTACAAGCGGCGGAATTGGAAGTGGCAGCGGCGCTGGACTTGGTCCTGGTGAAACTGCGGGAACAGGCGGTGGGGCGTTTCGCGCGGGCGTGAACGGCGTAGGCTCTCCGCAATGTATTTATTGTCCGCAGCCGGAATATTCCGATGAAGCGCGCAAAGCGAAATATCAGGGCACTGTTTTGCTGGACGTCACGGTGACGGCCGACGGGCGCGTGCTGGATCCTCGCGTGATTAAAGGGCCGGGGCTGGGCCTGGAAGAAAAAGCGCTCGCGCAGGTCAAGAACTGGAAAATGCGCGCGGCGCTGGGACCCGGCGGAAAGCCAGTGGCATGCCGGGTACAAATCGAAGTTACCTTCCACCTCTACTAGCCGCGACCGGCTAACGCTGATCGGCTATTCGCGTCGTCAAAACAAACTAAATATAGGGTGTGCTGGGAGCAACACGGGCAGTTTCCGTACTTCCGGATAATCCGCAATCTGCTAGGATTTGCGCATGATGAAAATGCGAATGGCTCCCCTGGCCGTTTTGCTGGTGGCATTTTGTTTGAGCGGCGGCGCATTGGCGCAGAGTGCCGCGAATGAAACCGGAGCATTGCAATTGACGGCGCGAATTACGCCCACGGCGGCGCGGCCCGAACCGGTGAGGCAATTCACGTTTTACATTTTGAGCAAGAGCTACGCGGCGGTTTCCGAAGAAGTGGAAGCCACCGACGTAGTCCCCCCGCGCGACCAGTTCATCGATGATTTGAAAGTTTCGCCGGAGCTGAAGGAGTGGCTGAAGGCACATGAGATTCTGGATCTGACCATGCCGGGATTGGACAAGGCGCTGACCGCGGACGACGTGCTGCACGTGCCGGAATTTTTGCTGGCGTACCAGCGTTCGAACAGCGGCGGGGTGACCAGCGGGATTCCCAAGCCGAAATATAATGATGCGGACAAGGAAGATAACCCGGAGAAATACAAGAAGCAGAAGGATCAGTACTACACTGCATTGCGCAAATTTATCCGCACGCGGCCGGAAACGATGAGCGGGATGGAACTGGAGCTGGACGCAGCAAATCCGCAGCGCAAGTGGGCGAAGATCGAAAGCGAGCATAAAAAACACATTCAACACCTGGCTCCCGACGTGGCTCAGACAAAATACCTGGTGGCGAAGGCGGATACGGATCTGGACGGGCGGGCGGGAATTTCGGGATTGCCGCCGGGGAGTTATTGGATCAGCTCGCTGAACCTGGACGCCGATGCCGGGGACACGCGGGTGCGATGGGATGTGCCAATCGCCATTAAAGCGGGACAGACTACGCGGATTGAGCTGACGAATTTGAACGCCACGGATACGCGGGCACCCTCGGCTCCCTGATACTATCAAGGTGTCCGATGGGCACTCTCTCTCGCTGGATCTTCTTCAACATTTTTGTGCTGGTGGCGGTGGCGCTGGACCTGGGTGTGTTTCACCGGCGTCCGCACAAGATTAAAATTCGCGAGGCGGCGCTATGGAGCGGGCTTTGGGTGGGCCTCTCCGTCTTGTTTGGCGTTGGGGTGTACTGGTTTCTGGGGCGCCAGCCGGCGCTCGAATTCTTCACCGGCTATCTGATTGAAAAAGCGCTGAGCATAGACAATCTGTTTTTGTTTTTGGTGATTTTCAGCGCGTTTTCAGTGGACGAGCGGGTACAGCACCGGTTGCTGGCCTGGGGAGTGCTGGGCGCGCTGATCATGCGCGGGATCATGATCGCGCTGGGCGCAGCGCTGGTGGAGCGCTTCGCGTGGGTGATGTACACATTTGGCGCGTTCCTGGTGTACGCCGGCATACACATGCTTTTCGCGAAAAGCGAGAACACTCATCCGGAACAAAACAAAATATTCAAGTTTGCCAGCAAGCATCTGCGGGTGACGCACAAGTATCATGGTGAGCATTTTTTTGTGCGCCTGGATAAAAAGGTTTTTGCAACGCCGCTGTTCCTGGTGCTGCTGGTGGTGGAAATTACGGACATCACACTGGCGGTGGATTCGATTCCGGCGATTTTCGGGATTACGCATGATCCGTTCATTGTTTATACGTCGAATGTGTTTGCCATCCTAGGACTGCGGGTACTGTATTTCATGCTGGCGGGCGCGCTAGGGCGGCTGCGGTATCTGACGCTGGGACTTTCGTTCGTGCTGATTTTCATTGGCGGGAAAATGTTTCTGGATCACTGGTGGGAGATGCCGGTGCACATTTCGCTGGCAGTGGTGGCGGGAATTCTGGGCGTGGCGCTGGCGGCTTCGTTGATGGCATCGCCAAAGCCCCCAGCGGTAAACGCCCTTCCAAAGGCGAGTTAGATTTTTCCTACATGTTGAACTCCCATTCAGCAGCGATTGAGAATCTGGCGGCGAGCGACGCGAGAGTGCGCGAAGCTGCGGCGACGGAGATTTATCGACACGGGCGGGATTTGGCGGAGCATGCCACGGTTTTGTGGTGGCGCGATGCGGAATTGGGGGATCTGCTGCGGGGGCAAGAGCGGGTGATTACCGTGGGCGTCGCGGTGCGGCGCGACAGGTTTGAACGGATTCGGGCTGCGAACGGTTGCGCAGAACTGGCTGCCGTGCCGCCGGAGCAGGACGCCGAGGAGTTCGAACTGCATTTTGGCGGCGGAGTGGCGCTGGATGTGCTGACTTCCCGAGAGCCCGGCGGGCAGGGGGCAATTGCGCGATTTCTGGAACGTTTTGGTGAAGGGGTGCAGCAGGTGGAGTTTGAGTGTGCGGATGTGGAACGCACTACGGAAATTTTGCGCGAAAGATTGGGAGTGAAGGCGGTTTATCCCGCCGCGCGTGCGGGGGCGGGCGGGACGAGGATTAATTTTTTTCTCTTGCCGGTTCCGGGCGACTCGGGCGGGGGCGGCAAGGTTTTGATTGAGGTTTATCAGCGGTAGCGCAAAGCGGAACTTCGGGAAACGTGAATGACTTGGGGAAGAATCGAAGAGAGATTCCTCGACTGCGCAAGCCGGCAACTTCGCAGGAGCGAAGTTGAAAAGAAAAAGTATTTTTAACGACTTACACACTCTTGCGCGCTCTCATAATGGACCTAATCTCTTGGCACTCAGCACGATCAGCACTCTTTAGCCCGCAAGGTGGGGGGTGTGTTTAGTGCAACTTGAGGTTCGATGGCCGGTTAGGGAAGGTCAGGTCACCACATACCGATTCCTGAACGGCCATTCGCGTGGATGCAAAGTAAGGACGATCTGGGAACCGCAAAGAATGACACCGAGTTGCTACTCTTATCAGCGCACACAGATTTCCCGCGTAGTACCTTGGTTCCAGTTGCACATGCGCCACGCGCTTCCGCAGTGCCGCACTGCTCCGCGAATCCTTCCTCTAAAATAGAGACTGGCCATGGCTATCAATCTTCAGGTCGTCTGGGAACGGGTGCGCTCGGGACGTGTGCGAATCCTCTGGCTTGTACTGGGCGCCATGCTGCTAGTCAGCGCCGTGCCTATCGGGCTGTATCATCGGCAGGTCTTGCGCTTGAGCCAAGGCAAACTGGCCGACACCGAAAGAGTGCAGCAGACCGATCTCACTCGCTCGCTTTCCCAGGAAATTCAATTTTTCGAGACCAACCTAACCCAGCAGCTGATGAGCGAGCGCCAGATTCTGGCCCTCACCGGTCTCATCGAAAACGTGGAAGATCCCGTTTCCGAGCCCAAAGTGACGCGCCTGCTCGAGAATTTTGTGGACAGCAATCGCACCACGTTTCTCTACCTGACCGCCGTCGGCCGCTCCGGCAAAGGCACCAGCGCTTCGCAGGGAAACTTTCGCGCCGAACAGGATCCCTTTGTCGCGAAAGCGCTGCAACGCGCTTTCGTGACCTGCATGCAGTCTCAGCAGTTGAACGTAGTGAAATTTCGCAGCGATCCTCTCGCGCTGGCTCCCGACAACCGCCCCGCCTTCGTGATTGCCGTTCCGCTGCGCGACGTGGGAGATCACTTTACGGGCATGCTGGCTGCGGTAGTCTCGCTCGACACCATTCTGCATCGCTTGCAGGACGCCAGCGTTCGCGGCCGCACTGTTTTCGTGGTGGATCACTACGGACACATCGTTGCGCATCCCGATCCCAAGAATTTCGTGCCCGGGGCCGACGCTACTGGAAATTCGCTGGTCACGCAGGTGACCGCGCTGCCCCAGGAGTTGCGCAACACCGAGACGGTCCGTTTCTCTGAAAAAGTAAAAAATCGTAACGTGGAGATGATTGGTACCTATAGCACTTTTCCGGAGGTCAACTGGGCAGTGATCGCGCAGCGCAGCCTCGACGAGGCCCGCACCGATGCCGGCGTCAATGAGCTGAATCGCCAGGCGCTGGCCTTCGTTTCTGTGGTCGTGCTTGCGGCTATTGGCCTGGGTTATTTTTTCGCTGTGGGCATCAGCGGACCCATTCGCCATCTCGCCGATTCCACTCGCGCCATCAGCCGCGGTGAATTTCATCAGCGCTCGCAGGTGCGCGGCGCGTCCGAGATCAGCGAGCTGGCTGAAAACTTCAACAAAATGGCGGGCGACATCGAAGAGTACATCGAGCGCCTGAAGCAGGCCGCGGAAGAAAATCGTGAGCTGTTCATCGGCTCCATCCGCATGCTGGCCGCCGCCATCGACGAAAAAGATCCGTACACCCGTGGTCACTCCGGGCGCGTAGCGAAATACTCCACGATCGTTGGCCAGGAGTTGGGTTTGTCGCCTGAAGTGCTGGACACCCTGCGAATTTCCGCGTTGCTGCATGACGTCGGAAAAATTGGCGTGGAAGACCGGGTTCTTAAAAAGCCCGGTGCGCTGACGGCCGAAGAATTTGAGTTGATGAAACAGCACACCATTAAAGGCGCGAACATCATGCGCCCCGTTTCGCAGCTGAAAGAAATGCTGCCGGGTATCGAGCTGCACCACGAGCATATGGACGGCCGCGGTTATCCTTACGGTCTGCCCGGGCCGCAGATTCCTCTGATGGCGCGCATCATTGGGGTGGCCGATACTCTGGACGCTATGACCACCAACCGCCCGTACCAGTCCGCTATGGATATTGATTTCGCGCTGAACCGGATAAAAACTTTGGCAGGGACAAAATTTGATCCCGAAGTGGTTGCTGCGCTGGACTCCGCAATTGCCGGCGGCAAACTGCGTTTGAGCGCTGTTGAAGTCCAGGTTTGATACGTCACTTCCTGTCGGCCTGATTAATCCCCTGAATCATCGGGCGCTAGCGTGCTTCTGCTACAATTTCTGCACGGGCCACAAACATGGCCTTCAATCGTATGATTTCACTCTTCGGGCCTCCCGAACCGACGCTACTCGACAAGCTGAAAACATCGGTCAGCAAGACCAAGACCGTGCTGTCGGAAACCGTAGACACCATTTTTCAGGGCGAGCGCCAGATAGATCCGGCGCTGCTGAAACAATTGGAAACTGCGCTGCTGTCCGCCGACCTGGGCGTAACCCCCACGCGAGAAATTCTGGACGCCGTGCGCGAAAAGATGGATCGCCACACCCTTTCCAACGGCGAAGAACTAAAGCGCGAAATCAAGTCGCAGATTGTGCGGATATTGACGGAGCCCAAAGGCGCCGACGCGTGGAAACAAGGGACGCCTTACAACGGCGGCATGTCGAGCATCGCGGCAGCCACCGGCCGCTCATTAAGCGGCGCTCCTAATGCTCCCGCTTCGAACGGAAGCGGTCCGCGGGTAATTTTTGTAGTGGGCGTAAACGGCGCTGGCAAAACCACCAGCATAGGCAAACTTGCGAATCGGTTGAAGCAGGAAGGTTTGAGTGTGGTGCTGTGCGCTGCGGATACGTTTCGCGCCGCGGCTATTGAGCAACTGGAAATCTGGGCGCAGCGCAATGGCGTTGAAGTGATCAAGCAGAAATTCGGGGCGGATCCGGCCGCAGTGGTGTACGACGCGATGGCCGCGGCGAAATCTCGCAGTGCCGATGCGGTGATCGTGGATACCGCCGGCCGCCTGCATACCAAATCAAACTTGATGGCCGAGCTTGAAAAAATGAAACGCACCGCGGCGAAAGTAATTCCCGGCGCGCCGCACGATGTGCTGCTGGTGATGGACGCCACAACCGGACAGAACGGGTTGGCGCAGGCGCGGGAATTCACGAACGCCGTGGGAGTCACCGGAATTATTCTGACCAAGCTGGACGGTACCGCGAAGGGCGGCATCGTGGTGGCGATCGCGCGGGAGCTGCGGTTGCCCATTCGTTTTGTAGGCACCGGGGAGCAGATTAACGACATGGTTCCCTTTGACGCGCAAACGTACGCCGATTCCCTCTTCAACTAAACCGTGGACGTCAACGCCATCGGGTACATGCAGCGCGCTATAGCACTGGCGCGCAAGGGCACGGCACTGGCCAGCCCTAATCCTATGGTCGGCTGCGTTCTCGTGCGTGAAGGACAAATTGTCGGCGAAGGATTTCACCAGTACGAGTGGCGCGATCACGCGGAAGTGGTGGCTATTAAATCCGCGGGAGAAAAAACGCAAGGCGCGACGATGTACGTGACGCTGGAGCCTTGCAATCACACCGGGCGCACCGGACCTTGCACGGAAGCAATTATCCAAGCCGGAATACAGCGGGTGGTGGCGACGATCGGGGATCCTAATTCCGCTGTGGCGGGACGCGGGTTCGAGCGGTTGCGAGATGCGGGAGTAGAAGTGTTTACCGGATTGATGGAAGAGGAAGCACGGCGGCTGAACGAACCGTTCGCGAAATGGATTCGCAGGAAGATGCCGTTTGTGACGCTGAAATCGGCGATGACTTTGGACGGGCAGCTGGCGTTACCGCGATCCGGAAAGCAAAAGAAGCCGGCGTGGATTACTTCGGAGGAATCGCGCGCGGAAGTACAGCGGATGCGGAACGCTTCGGATGCGTTGCTGACCGGAATCGGCACGGTGCTGGCGGATGATCCCTTGCTCACCGATCGCAGCGGATTGCCGCGCAGGCGCCGCTTGCTGCGGGTGATACTTGATTCAAAACTGCGATTGTCACCACGCGCGCGCATCGTAAGAACAGCGGAGGAAGACTTGCTGGTGTTCACCGGCGCGAATCTGAAATCTGCCAAGAAGCGGGCTTTGCAGAATGCGGGGGTCGAAATTGTGGCGGCAAAGATGCGCAACGGCAGAATCGATCTGAAGGATGTGTTGAAGCACTTGGGGAAGCGCGAGATTCTTAGCGTGCTTCTGGAGGCCGGAAGCGCGTTGAATGGCGCTGCGTTGGAGGCCGACATTGTGGATAAAGTGTTTTTGTTTTACGCGCCAAGATTTGCGGGCAATACAGATGTGCCGTTCGCTGAAGCGGTGAAATTGAAGCACGCGCCATTGCGGGATTTGACGATTCGACAATTCGGGCCGGACTTTGCGGTTGAGGGGCTGCTGCACGATGTTTACGGGAATCATTGAACATGTCGGCGTCGTCGATTCGCTGACGTTGAGCGGCTCGGGCGGTCGCGTGACGATTCACGCGCCAACGCTGGCTGGAGCTTTGGCGGTGTCGAAAAGTATTGCGGTGAATGGATGCTGCCTGACGATCACCGAGGTTCTTGGCGATAAGTTTTCCGCCGATCTTTCTGGCGAGACGTTGAACAAGACCAGTTTCGGAGCGACAGAGGGCGGCTTAGCCGATGGCGCGCGAGTGAACCTGGAGCAGCCCCTTACGGCAGGCATGGAATTTGGCGGGCACTTTGTGCTGGGGCACGTTGACGATGTCGGGCGGGTGATCCAGTTGCAGGAAGAGGGTTTTGGAAGTAACGGTTGGCGGCTGGGCGTGGAGGTGCCGTTGCAGTTTGCACGCTACGTTGTTGCTAAGGGATCGATCACTGTGGATGGTATCAGTCTGACGGTGGCGAAATGGGATGGGCGGGTGGTGGAAGTTGCGGTGATTCCGTTTACGTTTGCGCATACGAATTTGCGGGATCGGGTTGTGGGCGACGCGGTGAATCTGGAAGCGGATGTGTTGGGAAAGTATGTTGAGCGGTATCTCGACGCGCGGGGAGTTAAAGTTTTCTGAGAGCGCTGCAACGTGGAATAGTGGCTACGCGAGAGATCCAGGAGAGATTCCTCCACTTCGCGAGCCAACGAATTCGCGGAGCGAAGTCGAAGAAAGGCGTCGGCTCGCTTCGGTCGGAATGACAATTTTTTGGCGTTGCGCAAAATCACGCGAAGATACAGCAGGTTCAAATGACACCTTCCGCTGGAGATGATTCGTACTTATCGATCCGCGCTAGACGATGGTGTTAGGCGCGAGATTTATCGTGAACCCCGCGGTAATAGAGGATCAGGCCCAGGGCGACCGATGCTACGGTGCCGCCGATCAGCTTCAGCTCGAAGCCGAGTTTATTGGATGAATCGCCGGGCGGGATGAGGGAGAGCACGATGCCGGCGAGTACGACGAAGAAGCCCAGGCCGCTGGCGATCCACACGCCAATTTTTCCTCCCGGGATCAACACAGCTTGCGGATTTTCGAGGCGGTCCTTGCGGCCGGCAAGTTTGATGGCGGCGGCGTACATGTACATGAAAGGGATGAAATACAGAATGATGGCGGCATCTACCAGGAATTGATACGCGCCGCGCGTAGTTTCGTTGAATTGACTCAAGAGCAACACGAGCGCTGAGACGCCGGCCTGGACGAGGATCGAAACGTAGGGCGTCTTCCAGCGCGGATGAATTTTTCCGAAGGCGGCCGGCAGATAGCGATCGATTCCGACGACGAAGGGCACGCGAGCGATTCCGGCGACGGTGCTGCCGACTCCGCCGGCATTGCCTACCGAAACAAACAGCGCGGCCAGCACGCCGACAAATCCAATTCGCAGCGCGGTGGAACCGTGAGTGATGGCTTGAAACACGCCGCTGGTGGTGGAGACTTGCTCGGCGGGAATGAGCGAGAGCACCGCGAAAGTGCCGATGATATAGATGGTGGCGATGAGAACTCCCGCGCTTAACACAGCGCGTGGAAGAGTGCGGCGCGGATTGCGAATTTCATCGCTCATGGCAGAAACCAGCTCGAGGCCGGTGAAGGCGAAAGCGATCTGCGACCAGAAGTTGACGGTGTCGAGACTCCAGTGAGGCATCATATTGGCCCAGGTGAAATGCGTGACGGAGCCGTGGTGAAAATAGAGGATGGCGGCGATGGCCGCGAGCATGAGCAGCGGAATGTAGGTAGAGACACCGCCCGCGTTTTGCAGCCACTTGCCAATGTTAAGACCAATGATGTTCATCACCACGGCGACAATCAGAAGAAGAAACGAACCGGTGAGCAGAAAGGTGCGGTCCTGCGCGAGCGCGGCGCCGCCGGAACCCGCGAGGTAACCGCTCATCGCGGTGCTGGCGAGCAACAAGCCGGGAAAATAAAAGACGGTGTAAATCCAGTAGGTCCATCCGGCGACGAAGCCATGGAAATCGCCGAAGGCTTCTTTGGACCATACGTACAAGCCGCCTTCATTGGGGAAGCGCGAAGATAATTCGTTGATGACCAGCGCGGTGGGTACGAAAAAGAAAAGCGCAGCCAGCACCCAGAGGCTGATCGATGACGTGCCGTTGTGCGCGGCGGCGGCGACCCAGCGAGGCCCCAGAACGGTGGCGATGTTGAAAAACAACACATCCCAGAAACCCATCTCTTTGCGAAGCTGCTTGATGGGATTGGCTGAGCTGGCGGCGCTTTCGCTCAAAGGGTAACGTCCATGGCGGGAATCAATTCATCCTGCGCGAGGAAATTTTGCAGGAAAGGGTCTTTGGAATCTTCGAATTTTTTCCAGGTGCCGAAGAAAGATACCTTACCTTCCTGAAGAAAAACGACGGAATCAGCAAGTTTTTTGGCGAGATGGGTATCGTGAGTGACCACGATGGAAGTTTTGTGGAAAGCTTCCTTGAGCCGCAGGATTAAATCACCCATGTGCGCGGCCATGATGGGATCTACCATGGTGGTCGGCTCGTCGTAGAGGATGGCTTCAGGATTTTGCGCGAGAGAGCGGGCGATAGCTACGGCGCGCCGGGCTCCGGTGGAAAGTTCACCGGGCAATTTGTCGAGAGCGTCTTCAACCTCCAGCGTTTTTGCAAGCTTTTCGACGTAGGCGTCTATGTCGTCGTCGTTGAGGCCGGGCTGGTCTTCCAGAGGAAATGCTATATTTTCCCTGACGGTGAGGGAATCGAACAACGCGCCGGACTGAAAAACCATGCTGACTTTGCGACGGACAGCCTGAAACTCTTCTTCGGTCCAATCGGTAACGTCCTGGCCGTCGATAAACACCTGGCCAGAGTCGGGCTTGAGAAATCCCAGAATGTGTTTGAGCGAAACGGATTTGCCGACACCGCTGCGGCCCATGATCACGCAGGTTTCTCCACGCCTGACGAAGAAGCTGACGTGATTGAGAATCAGGGCGGCCGCCGAAGCCTTTGCAGACATCACGAAATTCAAAATAATTGGGACTGTCGGCTTCGTCCGGGGTGCCGACAGTTTGCAGTTCGTGAGTTTCGCCGGCGGCAGGAATGAGCGGTTCCGGTATGGGCGGGATCTCACCTTCCGGCTTTGGATCGAGGGACTTGTCGTCGCTCAAGATTTTTGGGTCTCCCACCAGCGTTGTGCTTCGACGAAATCGGCGGGCGTGTTCATGTTCCAGAATAAGCGCCCTGCGCTATCAAATCGTTTCCAGGCGGACTCGTCAAGCACTTCCGTGGGGAGCAGTTTCAAGGCGGCAGTGACTTTGCGGATGCCGGTGGCGAAGACTGCTTTTAAAGCATCGGCGGCATCGGTGCGGTAACAGGAGCATAGCGGTTCCGGCCCGTGGGCGGAGTGCGGAAGGATGATTTGGGTGTCAGAGCGAGCGGCGAGGGCACGGCTGATTAGATATTGAAGCCATTCACGCGTTAGAAAAGGCATGTCGCAACTGAGGATCAGGTTCCAGCGGCATGTGGGATCAGCAGCGGCGGTGTGCTCCAGCGCGGTGATGATGCCACCGAGCGGGCCTTCGCCGGGCCAGCGGTCTTCGACAATTTCCAGTTGAGCATCGAGGTGGCGATATTTTGCTGTGCTGGCGATCACGGCGACGGGGTTGGAACAGGTTTGCGCCAGCTTCACGATTTGCAACAGCACAGGGTGGCCGGCAAATTCAACGAGGGCTTTGTCGCGGCCGAAGCGGGTGCTGCCGCCGCCGGCCAACACGTATGCGCGCACGCCGGGCTTGGAATTGATCTCCATTGCTACAAATCATAGACCTAAGATTCGGGCGACACCATGACCTGCGGAAACTGCGACCTCAAACTTGAATATATGGAACGCGAGACCGCGAGGCTGCCGCCATGGATGGAGAGAGGTCCCTCCACTGCGCAAGTCGACAACTTCGCAGGAGCGAAGTTGTCGAAACGCACGCGAGAGATCGGCATTTGCGTAGCGCTGGGAGCGCGACGCTGAGGACGTGATGCTACTGATCATGAAAGAGGGCGCAAAATTTTCGCTGACGGCATCGCGCTGGGTTTGGCGAGAGCGATGGTTGGGACGCGCGCTGCTATCGAGCGGAGCTGTATCGGAGTCATTGCAATCGACACCGCGACTACTTAAGTGTATCGGCGCAATGCTACTGGTGACACTGCTTGCCTGCTATATCCAAACGCGGCGAGCAATGCGTGTTGATCCGTTGACTGCGTTGCGGCAGGACTGACGGCGATGAGCATCGATTTGAATTATGTATTCTCGAATAAAGCTGGGGATTTGTTCACGCTCAAGGTGTGATCCGTAGGGCGTTCAAGCGTCGTCATTCTCTATTAAGCCATTTTGATTACAATAGGTTACGCTGGCATAAAATATGAGTGTGACGCACTAAGATTCTGCGCCGAAAGGCGTTGACTTCGGAGAGGGTTCTGGTTATATTAGCAGTCGACCGGGAGGAGTGCTAATTCCCTTTCCTCCGCGGTCCAACCGCAACACTTACCTAAATGGAGGTTCTTTCAAGATGGCAGTGAATCTTACACCGCTCCACGACCGTGTGATCGTGCGGCGCATTGAAGAGAAGGAAAGCGTCAAGGGTGGCATCATCATTCCGGACTCCGCCAAAGAGAAACAGCAAGAGGGCGAAGTGATTGCCGTGGGACCAGGCAAGCGGGAAAAAGGTGGAATTCATCCTCTGGACGTGAAAGTTGGAGATCGCGTGCTGTTCGGCAAATACGGCGGAACAGAAATCAAGATCGAAGACGAAGACCTGCTGATCCTGCGCGAAGAAGAGATTCTCGCGAAGCTGGGCGGCCAGGCAAAAGCGGCAAAGAAGTAACGGCAGTTAAGCGCTTCCCGCTTCAAGAAGGAAGCAGAGCCGGTTTTTCCGGAGCGTCCGGGTAAAGCCGAGTAGTTCGGGCAAGCAGTGAACGAGATATTCGGGAATTGAGCAGCAAACAAAACTGAGTCCATTTAATCAGGAGGATTTACCAGTATGGCGAAGCAGATAGTAACAGGTGAGGCGTCCCGCCAGGCGATTTTGCGCGGCGTGAACGCTCTTGCCGATGCGGTGAAGATTACGCTCGGCCCCAAGGGCCGCAACGCGGTAATCGAAAAGAAGTTCGGCGCGCCGATCATCACCAAGGACGGCGTAACGGTAGCGAAAGAAATCGAACTGCGCGATCCGCTCGAGAACATGGGCGCGCAAATGGTTCGCGAAGTGGCTTCCAAGACCAGCGACGTGGCTGGCGACGGAACCACCACGGCGACCGTGCTGGCGCAGGCGATCTTCCGCGAAGGCGTGAAGACCGTGGCGGCAGGATCGAGCCCGACAGCTCTGAAGCGCGGCATTGAGCGCGCGGTGGAAGTTGCCGTGGAAGAGATCAAGCGGCTGCACAAAGACGTGAAGGGCGACATGATCGCGCAGGTGGGCACCATCTCCGCGAACAATGACAAGCAAATCGGCGGCATCATCGCCGAAGCGATGAAGAAGGTTGGCAAGGACGGCGTCATCACCGTGGAAGAATCCAAGACCATGGAAACGACGCTGGAAGTGGTCGAAGGTATGCAATTCGACCGCGGCTACCTGTCTCCTTACTTCATTACCGATCCGGAGCGCATGGAGTCGATTCTGGAAGACTGCCGCATCCTGATCCACGAAAAGAAAATCAGCTCGATGAAGGATTTGCTGCCTTTGCTGGAGCAGACCGCCAAGATGGGCAAGCCTCTCTTGATCATTGCTGAAGACGTGGAAGGCGAAGCGCTGGCGACGTTGGTGGTCAACAAGCTGCGTGGCACGCTGCAATGCGCTGCCGTCAAGGCTCCTGGCTTTGGCGACCGCCGCAAGGCCATGCTCGAGGACATCGCGACGCTCACGGGCGGAAAAGCGATTACCGAAGACCTGGGACTGAAGCTCGAGAATGTGAAGCTTGAGGATCTCGGCCGCGCCAAGAAAATCACCATCGACAAGGACAACACCACGATCGTGGAAGGCTATGGCAAGTCCGGAGACATCGAAGGACGCGTCAAGCAGATCCGCTCGCAGGTGGAGAACACCACTTCCGACTACGACAAGGAGAAGTTGCAGGAGCGCCTTGCCAAGCTGGTCGGCGGAGTGGCGGTAATCAAGGTGGGAGCGGCAACCGAAACCGAGCTGAAGGAAAAGAAGGCTCGCGTTGAGGACGCCATGCACGCGACCCGCGCAGCCGTCGAGGAAGGCATCGTTCCCGGCGGAGGCACGGCGCTGTTGCGCTGCATTTCGGCCATCGAGAAGCTGAAGCTGCAGGATGACGAAGCGGTTGGCGTCGGCATCGTGAAGCGCGCGCTCGAAGAACCGGCCCGCCAGATCGCGCACAACGCCGGAGCTGAAGGCGCTGTGGTGATCGGCAAAGTCCGCGAGTCGAAGGAAGAGAATTACGGTTTCAACGCGGAAACCGGCGAGTACGGCGACATGGTGAAGATGGGCGTAATTGACCCGGCCAAGGTTACCCGGCTCGCGTTGCAGAACGCGGCTTCGATCGCCGGCCTGATGCTCACGACGGAAGCGCTCGTCGCGGAGCTGAAGGAAGACGACAAGAAGGCGGCTGCAGCCGGCGGTGGCCCAGGCGGCCCCGGCGGTATGGGCGGCATGTACTAAGACAAGGCAACAAATTGAGATGCAGGAAGGGCGTCCGGGAAACCGGGCGCCTTTTTTGTCTTTGTCGAGGACCTAGGGCCGGATATTTTTCTTCGGGTGGATTCTTATTCATAGCGCAGCGACACTATTGGGTCGACGCGGGAGGCGCGGCGCGCCGGGATGTACGTCGCAAGCAGAGCAATGGCGATGAGCAACGCGGCGACGGACGCGATGGAAATGGGATCCCACGGTTTCACGCCGTAGAGCAGATTGGCGATGAGGCGGGTGAGGGCCAGGGCGGCGGCCACGCCTAGAAATACTCCTATAAAGGCTAGCCACATTCCCTGCTTCAGCACCATTCTGCGGACATCATCGGGGCCAGCGCCGAGGGCCATGCGGATGCCAATTTCCTGAGTGCGCTGCTCGACGGAGTAAGAGGTGAGGCCGTAAATGCCGATGGCCGCCAGCAGAAGTCCGACGCCGGCGAAGATGGCCAGCAGGGTCATGTTGAAATCGCTGCGGGAGGTGGATTCGCCTCTTACCTGCTCCATAGAGCGAATGTGGGCTACGGGGAGGCCGCCGCTGGCGGCGCGAATTTCGCGCTGAATATCTTCGCTGAGCGCGAAGGGCTGAATTTTCGTGCGCACCAGCAGATTGAGCGGAATGATTTTATTGTTCAGGGCGGTGACGCCGTCGTTTACCTGCGCGACCGGCACATAGAGGATGGGATCGGGATCGCTGCCGAGACCATCATTACGCACATCGCCGACGACGCCGATGATTTCGCGCGCGGGTTCGGCAAATTCCGGACCGACGCCTTTGCCGATGAGGATGCGCTGACCGACGGCATCGCCTTTGGGCCAATACTGCTTAGCTAGCCCTTCGTTGATGACCACCACGCGCGCCGGCGGAGGCATCGTCGCGGTCGGTGAACAGGCGGCCGTGCAGCAGCGGGATACGAAAGACTTCGAAGTAACCTGGAGAGATGGTGTGCCAGCTGGCACCGGGAGCGTTGTTGGGATCGGCGGGGGGGCGCCCTTCAATTTCAAAGGGCAAGGCGAACCCACCTTCGAGCGGCAGACAGCACGTGGACGCAAAGGCCGTCACTCCGGGCAGGCTTTCGATTCTGCGCTTAGCGTCGCGTACGAGTTGGGCTACTCCCGCGGATTTCTCGAAGCGCGCGCCGGTCAGAGACATCTCCATGGTGAGAACATTGTGAGCATCGAAGCCGGGATCCACGGAGCGCAGCACGCCGAAGGTGCGGATCATCAAACCTGCGCCGACCAAGAGAATTACCGCGAGGGTCATTTCAACAATGACCAGGAGCGAGCGGGCCTTGTTATGGCGCAATCCGGAGCCGGAGCGCGAACCGCTTTCTTTCAGGGTGGCGTTGAGGTCGGTGCGGGAGGCATTGAACGCGGGAATCAGTCCGAACAATATTCCAGTGAGAAACGAAATGGCCAGAGTGAAGACGAGGACGCGCCAGTCGAGCATCACTAACGAGCCGTGTTCGCCAATGCGTGGAATGTTGCCGGGATTCAGAGCGAGCAGAGCGCGCACGCCGGCGTAGCCGATGAGCAAACCAAGCACGCCACCAGCGAGAGACAACAAAACACTTTCGGTGAGTAACTGGCGAATAATGCGGCCGCGTCCGGCGCCGATGGAGGAGCGGATGGCGATTTCGCGGCGGCGAAGTGTGGCGCGGGCAAGGAGCAAGTTGGCAACATTGGCGCAAGCGATGAGCAGCACAAAGCTGACGGCACCGAGAAGCACGAGCAGCGCTTTCCTGACATCGCCGACAACGGTGTCGCGCAAGGGCTCGGCGGTGAAACTACCCTGCGGACCGATTGAATTGGGAAACTTTCGTTCGAACTCCGCAGCGGCAACTTTCATCTGGGCCTTGGCCATCTCGACAGTGACGCCGGGTTTCAGGCGCGCGGTGGAGCGCAGATAGTGGGCGCCGCTAGTGGTGCCGGGATCAGCTTGCAGCGGCAGGTAAATATCTACCGGAGGATCGGCGGAAAATGCGGCGCCGGCTACACCGGCGACCTGGTACGACTCGCCGCCAAGTTCGAGGGTTTTTCCGAGGACGCCTGGATCACCAGCGAAACGGTTATGCCACAGGCCGTTGCTGAGCACTGCGAGTTTGGGGCCGCCGGGGCGGTCTTCTTCATCGGAAAAAGAGCGGCCGGCGGCGAAAGGCACGCCGAAGACACGAAAATAACTAGCGGAAACATGGATGCCTTTCAGTTGTTCGGGAAGGCCGTTGCCGGTGAGATTCATGCCGGGTCCGCCGACGTCGTAGGCGGCGACATCAGAGAAAACCTGGGTTTGCGATTTCCAGGTGATGTACTTGGGGATGGAAGTGATGTTGGCGTTCCCTCGGGGCGAACTTAACTCGAGCTGTACGAGTCGATCCGGCTCGGGATAGGCGAGCGGTTGCAGAAGGACGGAATTTACGACCGTGAAGATGGCGGTGTTCGCTCCGATGCCCAGGGCGAGCGCGAGAATGGCGGTGAGCGTGAAGCCGGGGCTGCGACGCAGGATGCGGAAGGCGTAGGCGACGTCGTGCGTGAAATTTTCCAGAAGGACTCCGATATGCATGTGGCCAATCCTCGCTTCCGCTTGCCGGCGCGTTTCACACCAGACAGTAATGGATGTCTGGATAGACGGACGGGCATAGGATAATGCTTCCTACTAACCTTGGGGATTGGCGCTTCTCGAGGCGAATGCGCATCCGCGCGGGAACAAACGACGTAGGGTAGGAGAGGAACAGACACGTGAGAGTACGGACCAGGATTTTTCTTTTATGTTTAGCTGCCAGCGCGCCAGGGGTGATGCTGATCGGTCGAACAGTTGGGCAAGAGGCGGCTGGACCTCGAGCGACAGCACCTGCCGCCATGGTCCCAGTTGTGGTGGAGTTGTTCACCTCGGAAGGATGTTCGAGTTGCCCGCCGGCGGATCAGCTGCTGGCCAAACTGGAAGCGGAGCAGCCCATACACAATGTCGAAATAATTGCGCTGGAACAACACGTGGATTATTGGAATAACGGCGGGTGGATTGATCCGTTTTCCTCGAGCAGCTTTACGGTGCGGCAGTATGATTACGCCGGCGCGCTGGGAAATGGAAATGCGTACACGCCGCAGATGGTGGTGGACGGACAGAGCGAATTTGTTGGCAGCCGCACCGGGCAGGCCAGAAGCGTCATCGAGCAGGCGGCGAGCAAAACGAAAACGGAAGTGACGGTGACGGCGGCGGGGCAGGACAAAAATGAGAAGTTCCGGGTGAACGTTGGCGCTGTGCCGAGTTTGGCCAATGGCGACACGCCGGAGGTCTGGATGGCCATCACCGAGACTGGATTGCATTCGAACGTAAGGGGTGGCGAAAATTCCGGAGAAGATTTGCATCACGCCGCTGTGGTGCGGAAATTGTGGAAGATTGGAACGGCCAAGCAGCCTGGAGCAAGTTCGTTTGCCGGCGAGGAGCTTGTGAAGATCGATCGCGGCTGGAAGCGCGAAAATACCCGCGTGGTGGTTTTCGTGCAGGAAAAGAAAAGCAAGAAAATATTGGGGGCCGGGAGCGCAAAGCTGCAGCCGCAAGGCTGAATACCAGCCGATTCAGAGGAGATCGCTATGGCGATGGTGAGCGGAGAATTCGAGGTAAAGATGAATCCGCAAAAGGCCGATAATCCGGAGGCGGAAAGCGCTGGCCTGAGCCGGATGTCATTGGACAAACGCTATCGCGGGGAGCTGGAGGCGAGCGGGAAAGGCGAAATGTTCAGCATCATGACGGAAGTAAAAGGTTCGGGCGTGTACGTGGCCATCGAGCGCGTAAACGGTACGTTGGTCGGCCGCAGCGGCAGTTTTCTGCTGTACCACCGGGGCGTCATGACGCGCGGCGCAGCCAGAGCTAAGCATAAAAGTGGTGCCGGATTCGGGCACAGGCGATTTGACGGGGCTGACCGGCGACATGCAAATTAAATTCCCGGATGGAAAACACTTTTACGAGTTCAACTATGGTTTGCCTGCGAATCGGTGAGGCAAAATTCCTTAAAAAGCACCCGATTTTGATCTCCAGATTTCGCTAATTCCGCGGCTTGCCACGGGTTCGAGAGGTCTGCTAATGTCGGTTGGGTTTCAGCGGCTTCCAGGGGAGCCACGGCCATGACAGGGGTTTTGCAGCGGCTTTTGCCGCGTGAAGAGGGCTTTTACCACCTCTTCGTCAAGCAGGCGGACAATATTTATGTAGGCGCGAAGGCGCTGGTGGAGATGCTTTCGCACTACACCGGGGTGCCGGAGCAGGTGCAGAGCATCAAGGCCATCGAGCACCACGGCGACGACATCACTCACAGCATTCTGACCAAGCTGAACCAGACTTTTATTACCCCGTTTGACCGCGAAGATATCCACGAGTTGTGCAGCCAACTGGATGATGTGATCGATCTGATTGACGCGGCGGCCAGCCGGTTCGTGTTGTATCGCGTGGATGCGGTGCGGCCGGGGACGATCGAACTGGTGAAAGTGCTGGTGGCGACTACCGCGGAGGTGGCGGAGGCGGTGCGGGCGCTGGAAACTCCTGAAAAGGCGCTGAAACATTGCATCGAAATCAATCGCCACGAGAATGAGAGCGACCGCTTGTGCCGCACGTTGATCGCGCAACTCTTTGATGAAGAGCGGGACCCGGTACAGATCATCAAGTGGAAAGAAATATTTGAAGTCATCGAGACCGCGGTGGATAAGTGTGAAGACGTCGCAAACGTAATTGAAGGCGTAATCCTCAAGAGCGCGTAACCCATCGATGCTATTCATGGAAATATTTTCTTGCAGTGCAAGTCTGCGTCCGTGAGGGCGTGGCAGCGGACCGCAGTTCTGCTGGCGGGTTGCGCCTGTGGATAGTTTCAGCCTGCTGCTGACGGTCATCGGGCTGACTTTAATTTTTGAATTTTCCAATGGCTGGCATGACGCGGCCAACTCCATCGCGACAGTGGTTTCTACGCGGGTGCTCACGCCGTTTCGCGCGGTGGCGTGGGCGGCGTTCTGGAATTTTGTGGCGGCGTTTGTGTTCGGAACGGCGGTGGCAAAAACCATCGGCAAGGGCATGGTGCACATCGAAACGGTGGACCAGAAGGTTCTGCTGGCGGGGTTGCTGGGCGCGATTTCGTGGAACTTCATCACTTTGATCCTGGGATTGCCGACCAGTTCATCGCACGCGTTGATGGGCGGGTACGGCGGGGCGGCGGTGGCCAAATCGGATTTGGCGCTTTGATTTTGAGTGGCTGGACGAAGCCGGTGCTATTCATATTTCTGGCTCCGATTATCGGATTGTTTGTGGGCGCGGCGGTGACCATTGCGACGAGCTGGATTGTTCGCAAGCAGCGGCCGCGAAGAGTGGATAAATGGTTCCGGCGATTGCAGTTGTTTTCTGCGGCGGCATACAGCCTGGGGCATGGCACCAATGACGCGCAGAAGGGCATGGGAATTATTACTACGGCGCTGGTGGCGGGCGGCGCGCTGAGCACTTACGCCGTGCCCTACTGGGTTATTCTTTGCTGCCACCTGGCGATGGCGGGCGGTACCATGGCGGGCGGCTGGCGCATCATTAAGACCATGGGGCAGCGAATTACCAAGCTGACTCCCTTTGGCGGATTTGCGGCGGAATCCGCGGGTGCGCTGACGCTGATTGGGACGGCGCATTTCGGGATTCCGGTGAGCACCACGCATACGATCACCGGAGCGATCGTGGGAGTAGGCGCGACGCGGCGGCTTTCGGCGGTGCGCTGGGGCGTTACGCGGCGGATTGTGTTTGCGTGGATATTGACGATACCGGGCGCGGCATTCGTGGGAGCGGCGGTGTTTCATGGGATGCAGCTGTGGCTAAAATAGTGTTGTTGAGGAAGATCTTCGAGTTGAGCATGGCTGAAAACAAAGCGCCATTTACGAGCGTGGAGGAAGCGGTCGAAGAAATTCGGCAGGGGCGCATGATTGTGCTCGTGGATGATGAGGATCGCGAGAACGAAGGCGATCTGACCATGGCGGCGGAGAAAATTTCGCCGGAAGCGATTAACTTCATGGCGAAGTACGGGCGCGGGCTGATTTGCCTGACGCTGACGGAGCAGCGCTGCGACGAGTTGCACCTGCCGCTGATGTCGCCGATCAATACTTCGGTGCATGGCACGGCGTTTTGCGAAGCGATTGACGCGCGGCTGGGCGTGACCACCGGAATCAGCGCGTCGGATCGCGCGATTACCATTCTTACGGCGATAGATCCGAAAACGCGGCCGCAGGATCTGGCGCGGCCGGGGCACATGTTTCCGCTTGCGCGCGCGTAACGGCGGCGTGCTGGTGCGCGCGGGACAGACGGAAGCTTCGGTGGACTTGTCGCGCATCGCGGGACTGAATGCTTCCGGCGTGATTTGCGAAATCATGAATGAAGACGGCACCATGGCGCGCGTGCCGCAACTGATCGAGTTTTGCCAGCGAACACGACATCAAGATGCTGACGGTGGCGGACCTGATCCGCTATCGCATGCAGCACGAGCGGTATGTGCGGCGCGTTGCGGAAGCGGTGCTGCCGACGCGGTATGGCGATTTCCGGATGATTGCGTATGCCAGCGACGTGGATCACGACCAGCACATCGCGCTGGTGCGAGGCGAACTGGATGGAGCCGAGCCGGCGCTGGTGCGCGTGCATTCGCATTGTTTGACTGGAGATGTTTTTGGTTCGACGGCGTGCGATTGCTCGGAACTGGTGGCGCGTTCGCTGGCCGCAATCGCCAAGGAAGATCGCGGAGTGTTTTTTTACCTGCACCACACCGGGCGAGGATTTTCTGTGGAGACTCCTGAGGAGCCGGGCGCTTTGCCGCAGATACATTTTCATTCGCGCGGGCAACTGGATCGCGAGCCGGCGCGCATGCGCATGGTGCAGCATGAGAGCGGCATCGGCGCGCAAATTTTGATTGATCTCGGATTGAAAGATATTCGCGTGCTGACCAACCATCCGAAAAAAGTTGTGGCGCTGGAAGGCTACGGGATACGAATCGCGGACCAGGTGCCGCTGCGAGTGGAGTCGCCGAAGGGCGAACGCCGGCCAACGCACCAGGTTTTGTAGTACACGCTGTCAGTTTTTTTAATTTCTGAAAATATTATGGTTCTTCGGTTTCGGCTTCTGGTGGTGTGGAAGCGGGCGCTGAAGTTTGCGTTTTCGGGAGTGATGCTGACTTTGTTGGCGGACGGGCCTTTTGCTTCCGGCAACCGGGACAACTGGCGGGTTTGCGCGGCATTGGCGGCTACCGGGCGGTTTACGGTCAGATATTTCCGCATTTTTTCGAGGCGCTTGGGGCCGATTCCCCGGATGGCCATCAGATCGTTGACGCTTTTGAATGCGCCGTAGGATTTGCGCATTTGCAGGATTTTTTCGGCGGTGGCGGGGCCGATGCCGGGGACCAACTGAAGTTGAGCGGAGCTGGCGGTATTGAGATTGATGGGTTGCGCTGGAGGCTTCTTCTTAGCGAGCGACTGCGGAGCTATAAGAAGGCACAGGCCTAAGGCCGCGGTAATCAGGCGGGTCAGCATGACTTGTATACTATTTGATAATATTTATTAATGCAATAACAGCCGGGTGGTGAGATTACACTTCACGGCCGGCGTGTGTGGACGGTTTTCGGTGTACCTAGGGACGTTGAGTCGTAAGACCGGCCAAGGCTATAAATCGAGCCTGGGGCACCGGACACCGGCAAAAGCAGGAGCACCGGGACAAGCCAGATTTTATTTTAGCGGATCGCCTTGGGCGTCGTAGATTTCCAAGTCGCCGAAGAGGCGCGGCCTGGCGATTCGATTTGGGTGCGGTCGCCGACTACTACGATCTGCATATTGGCGGAGTCGAAGTATTGGCGCGCGGTGTTCAGCAAATCCTCGGGAGTAAGGGCGCGGACTTTCTGGCGATAGGTTTCCAGATAGTCGTCGGGGAGTTCATTCAGCGCGACGGTGGCCAGCTGGCTGAGCAGGCCTTCTTGGGTGGCGAGGCCCATGGAGAAAACTCCGCTCAAATAATTTTGCGCGTCGGCCAATTCCGGCGCGGGAACGGGCAAGGAACGCAGCTTGTCCATTTCGTAAAACATTTCGGTGAGGGAAGCGGCTACGACTTCGTTGCGCACGGCGGCGGAAACGGAAAAATATCCGTGCTGGCGCAACGGATGCACGCCGCTGCGGGGGCTGTAGGTGTAGCCTTTGTCTTCGCGGATATTCATGACCAGGCGCGAATTGAATGCGCCGCCGTAGAGGCTGTTGGTGAGGCCGAGCTTGACCCAGTCGGGATGCTTGCGGGTGATGGACGGGCAGCCGGCGAGAATTTGGGTCTGAACGGCGCCGGGAACGTGCACGAGATAGACGCGGCGGCCGTGCGGATTCGGCGGAGCGGGCGCGGTTTTGGCTTCGGGCTTCTTCCCTGTCCAGGCGCCAAAAACTTTTTCGACGGTTTTCAGCATGGCTTGCGAATCGAAATCGCCGACCATGAGCAGCAGCGCATTTTCCGGGGTGTAAAAGTCGCGATATACGCCGAGTCAAGTCTTCGCGGGTGTAGGCGGCGACTTGCGCTTCGGAAGCGGAAACCTGGCCGTAAGGATGCGCGCCGAATAAAACTTTGCGAAGGCGTTCGCCGGCGAGGAAGCCCGGCGAAGTGCGCTCCAGCTTTACTTCTTCGAGTTTCTGGCGGCGCTCGCGTTCGAATTCCGGCGCAGGAAAGTTGGCGTCGCGGGCGAGCTCGTTCACCATGCCAAGAAGCTGCTCGGAAAATTCAGATAGACCGGCGAAAGCGATGGCGCTGGTGTCCTGGCCGGCGCTGGAGGATAAATCCGCGCCGATGCGGCGCAGATCTTCTTCGATCTGGCGGCTGGTGCGATTGGCGGTGCCGGTGCGCACGACCGTAGCGGTCATGTCGGCGAGGACGGGGCCGCGGTCGAGTGCAGCGGCGTTGCCGGAGCGAAAGAAAAGTTCGCCGTGAAATTTGGGAATGGAGTGGGCTTCCGCGAGGACGACTTCCAGTCCGTTGGCGAGCCGGGTCTTGGTTTGCCTGGGCCAGGTGACGGCGCGTTCGGCGGAAAGCTCGGGAACACCAACGGCGAGTTTTTCTTCAATGGCGGCGGGGCGCGTGGTCATCAGGCAGCCTCCTTGGAGGCCACGTTAGCGGGAGTGCGAAATACGATGGCCCGCTGCTCGTTGCGCAGATATTTTTTCGCGGCGGCAAGAACTTCTTCGCGAGTGACGGCGAGAAATCCGTCGAGAATGGTGTTCACGAGCTGCGGCTCGCCATCGAATAAGGTGAAGCAAGCGAGCAGGTGCATCAGGCCGTAGCGCGGCATGTAGCCGCCGCGGCCGCCTTCGAGAGTGGAGTAATAATCGGAGCGCCACTTCACTTTGAGCTGCTGCAGTTCGTCTTCGCTGATGCCGTTCTGACGAATTTCGGCGATGACCTCGTCGAAGGCGGCGAGAGCGGCGTCGCTGGAAAATTCCGGCTTGTGCATGATGCGCGTGACCATCTGCGTGGGACCGTTGTAGCCGAAGATGTCGTCGATGCCGCCGTCGGCTTCCACAGCGATTTGTTTTTCGAGCACCAGTTCGCGATGGAGGCGACCGGCGCGGCCGCCGTGCAGGGCCATGTCGAGCATGGTCATGGCGCACCAATCGCGGGTGCGGCGCGGCGGGACGGGATAGCCAATGGCCATGGCCGGCAGCGTGCCGAATTTTTCTTCCACGTTGCCGCGGCGCTCTTCTTTTTGTTCCGGCTCGGCGGGATCGGCGAAAGGTGGCGGCGGGCCGGCGGGAATGTCGGCGAAATATTTTTTGGCGAGGGCAATTCCTTCGCCGGGCTTCACATCGCCGAGGATAAGCAGCACGGCGTTGTTGGGCACGTAATACGTTTTGAAAAAAGATTGCACGTCCACGAGGCTGGCGGCGTCGAGATCGGCGAAATCTCCGTAAAAATTGTGAGAGTTGGCCCAGTTGCGGAAGGCGACGGGAGGCAGGTCGAGCCACGGGAAGCCGCCGTAGGGCTGGTTCATGACGTTTACGCGGACTTCTTCTTTCACGACGTCGCGCTGGTTGCGCAAATTTTCATCGTCCACTTTCAGCGCGCGCATGCGGTCGGCCTCCAGCCAGAGCACGCGTTCGAGGGCGTTGGAGGGCACGGCTTCGTAATAATTGGTCACGTCGTAGTGCGTGGAGCCGTTGAGCACGCCGCCGCTGGAATTGATGAGCTTGATGTGCTGCATCTTGGGGGCGTTGGCGGAACCCTGAAACATCATGTGTTCGAAGAAATGCGCGAAGCCGCTGCGGCCCTGCGGCTCGAGGCGGAATCCAATTTTGTAATAGACGCCGACGGTGACTACGGGCGCGGTGGAATCCGGCGCGATCACCACTTTCAAGCCGTTGGTCAAGGTGGTGTTTTCGATTGCGATTTGAGGCTGCTTCAACCTTTTCCTCCTGCGGAATTTACTTTTGAGCTCGGTAGCTGATCTTTAGAAATTTCATTCCATATCGCGCGCATACCGGAGGGCTCCGATGACAAGAACCAATTTAGCCAGATCGTTCAACGCGGTGTACGCCTGTGAAAATTCGCGCGGCAAGCGACGCATCGCGGACATGTGGGTGGCCACAACGCCGAAATCACCGCGAGCCAAAGGGCCGGTCCATGCGGCGCGGGGGCCGAGACGCTCAAAGTTATCGAGGACCTGGCGGGTCAACTGCAGCAGAGCGCGAACGGCTTCACCGCGCTTCATACCGGCGAGCATCAGCAACTGCACCGCGGCTTCTTCAATGGCCAACACGTGGCCGGCGGCAAAAGCAGCGGCGGCGTGATACAGCGGCTTTGCTGCGACCGTCAATTTGCACCGGCAAACCGCCGAGAGCGCGAACGATCTGGCGCGCGCAACGCACCGCCAGCTGATCGCCCTCGATCGCAAACACTTTTCCCTCGAGCGGCGGGTACGGCAACGCCGCTGAAAGATTGCAGCGGATGCATGGAGCCAGTGGCCGCACCGAGATCGCGCAGGGGCTTCAGCACGCTGGCGCTGAGGGCGCCACTGGTGTGCAGCACGATTTTACCGCGAAGCTCTTCCCCGCCGATACGCGCCAACTCGGCGGGCAACGTCGGCGATGGCGTCATCGGGAGTGCTGATCAAAATAAGGCGGGCGGCCAAAACGTCGACGCGAGAGCGTCGCACGGGCTTTTCCTGCGCCGATATAGCGAACTGCTTTGCGCGCAGAAGCTTCATTGCGCGTAACCACCGCGCCGATTTTCCAGCCCGACTCGTGCAGACGCCTTCCAAGAGCGCGACCGACGCGGCCCGCACCGATGATCGCCAGAGCACCTCGCATGTCATGCTAGGATAACCCGAGGGCCGCTTCCGACACCAATCCATGCATGTGTTTGCGCTTATTATTTCTGGAAGCGTGGCGCTTTTTTGGATTTCTGTGAGTCTGCGGGCCGCGTACGGCGCGATAAACCTTCCCTGGCTTAAAGATTTCGACCTTCCGGCCGGGATTTCCGGGCAAAAAACTCCACGAATTTCACTGCTGTTCGCGGCGCGCGATGAGGAAGAAAAACTTCCCGCCGCGCTGGCTACACTTGCGGCGCTGGACTATCCCGAACTGGAAATTATTGGAGTGGATGACCGTTCGAAAGACGCGACGGGCGCGATCATGGATGAGTTTGCGGCGACGCATCCGCGGTTTCGCGCAATTCACGTTTCCGAGCTTCCTGCGGGCTGGCTGGGAAAGCCGCACGCTTTGCAGAAAGCATACGAAGCCTCCAGCGGCGAGTGGCTTTTGTTTACGGATGCGGACGTGCGTTTTAAGGCGGATGTGCCGCGACGCGCCATGGCGCTGGTTACGGAACGAAAGCTCGATCACCTGTCGCTGTATGGCGATGTGGAAATGGTGGGATTCTGGGAGACGGTACTGCTGACCTTTTTTGGACTGGCGTTTTTGATGGCGACCGATCCCAGAGGCGTCAGCGATCCCAAATCGAAGACGTACGTGGGGGTGGGAGCTTTTCAGATGCTGAAGCGCCTCGGCTTATGAGGCCAGCGGTACGCACAAGCGCCTGGCGATGGAAGTGGTTGACGATATGAGGCTGGGAAAAATTGTGAAGGAGGCTGGATTTCGATCCGGCGTGGGAGTCGCGCAGGATTTTGTGGTGGTGCGCTGGCAAAGCTGGAGTGCGCAACCTGATCAATGGAGTGACCAAGAACTTTTTTGCGGGGGCGGGATTCAGCGTTCCGAGAGTGGTTGTGGCTATTGCAGGACTGCTGCATTACGAACGTTGCTGCCGTTTACCGGACTGCTGTTTGGCCACGGGTGGGTGAGGATTTTGTCGGTAATTGCGGTGGTGATGGCGCTGGGTATGCATGCCGGCGTGGATATGGTGCAGCGCGTTTCACCGCTTTATTGCTTTACTTTGCCGATGGGCGCGGTTTTATTCGGGTACATGCTGCTGCGCTCGATGGTGGTGACGCTGAGGCAGGGCGGGATTGTATGGCGCGGAAACGTTCTATCCGCTGGAGGCTTTGAAGCGTGGGGCGGTTTGATGTTGCGCAAGGACTGGCAGACGCTTCGTTGCGTTAGTTGCCTTGTTCGGCGGGAGTTGGTAGCTCGATATTTACGAGCGAAGCCAGGTCTTTTTGTTTGAGGCTGCGGATGCGATCGCGTAGTTGGGCGGCTTTCTCAAATTCAAATTTTTTGGCGGCTTCGCGCATCTGGATTTCCAGTTGCTTTAACATTTCGTCGAGCTGATCGCCGGTCTTTGATGTTGGCGGTGGCGGCGTCGAGCACGCCGTCGTCGAGCGGGATGGAAACGTAATCGGCTTCGACGATGCGGGCGAGATCCATGTCCACGGACTTGATGATGGACATGGGGGTGATGTTGTTTTCCGTGTTGTAGGCGACCTGCTTTTCGCGGCGGCGATTGGTTTCGCTGATGGCCTGCTCCATGGAGCCGGTGCGGCGGTCGGCGTAGAGAATGGCGCGGCCTTCGATGTGGCGCGCGCAGCGGCCGATGGTTTGGATCAGCGAAGTGGCGCTGCGGAGATAGCCTTCTTTGTCGGCGTCGAGAATGGCGACCAGAGAAACTTCCGGCAGATCCAGGCCTTCGCGCAGCAGGTTGATGCCGATCAGCACGTCGAATTCGCCGCGGCGCAAATCGCGCAGGATGCGGATGCGGTCGAGAGTTTCGACTTCGGCGTGCAGGTAGCGGCAGCGCACGCCAATTTCCGCGAAATATTCGGATAAGTCTTCGGCCATGCGTTTGGTGAGCGTGGTGACCAGCACGCGTTCGTTGCGCTCGGCGCGTATGCGAATTTCTTCGAGCAGGTCATCGACCTGGCCCTTCACGGGGCGAACTTCGATCTGCGGATCGACCAGGCCGGTGGGGCGAATCACCTGCTCGACGACTACGCCGCCGGATTTGGTGAGTTCGTAGGGACCGGGGGTAGCGGAAACGTAGACGACCTGATTGAGGCGATGTTCGAATTCTTCGAAGGTGAGCGGGCGATTGTCGAGCGCGCTGGGCATGCGGAATCCGTAGTCCACCAGAGTCTGCTTGCGGGCGCGGTCGCCGTTGAACATGCCGCGGACCTGGCTGACGGTCTGGTGCGACTCGTCGATGAACATCAAAAAATCCTGCGGGACGTAATCGAGCAAGGTCGGCGGAGCTTCGCCGGGCAAACGGCCGCTCAAGTGGCGAGAATAATTCTCAATGCCGTGGCAATAGCCAACGGTGCGCATCATTTCGATGTCGAAGAGGGTGCGCTGCATGACGCGCTGGGCTTCCACAAATTTACCCTGCTTCTCCAGTTCCCTTTTCCACCACTCCAGCTCGGCGTAAATGCTTTGAATGGCGCGCTCTTTCTGATCCTGCGGGCACGACGTAGTGAGATTTGGGATAGATGGAGACGCGCGGTAAATCTTCGTGGCCGGTGCGGACTTCGCCGGTCAGCGGATCGATCTGACGGAGCGCTTCGATCTGCTGGCCCCACATTTCGATGCGATAGCCCTGATCCTGGTAGGGCGGATAGATTTCGATGGTGTCGCCGCGCACGCGAAACGTGCCGCGGCGCAAATCTTCGGAGCGCTCGTACTGAATGTCCACGAAACGATGCAGCATGGCTTCGCGAGAAATCTGCTGGCCCTTTTCGAGCATGACGATCTGGCCGTAGTAAGCCTCGGGCGAGCCGATGCCGTAGATGCAGGAGACGGAAGCGACGACGATGACGTCGGTGCGTTCGAACAGCGAACGGGTGGCGCTCATGCGCAGCTTGTCGAGCTCGTCGTTGATGGTGGCTTCTTTGTCGATGTAAATGTCGGCAGAAGGCACGTAGGCTTCGGGCTGATAAAAATCGTAATAGCTGACGAAATATTCGACGGCGTTTTCGGGAAAGAAACTTTTGAATTCGTGATAAAGCTGGGCCGCGAGAGTTTTGTTATGCGCGAGGACCAGAGCGGGGCGATTGGCGGCTTCGATGAGCTTGGCCATGGTGAAAGTTTTGCCCGAGCCGGTGACGCCGAGAAGGACTTGTTCCTTGTCGCCGGCTTCGAGGCCGCGAAACAACTGGTCGATGGCTTCGGGCTGATCGCCGCGAGGCTGGTAGTTGCTGTGGAGCTTGAACTTCATGGAGTCCTTGGAGTTCTCGAATCGAGACATAGGAGTGTGTTCACAGCGAGCGGCTGGTAATTTTTTGGCGCGCGCCGAATCTTTAAGTATACGCCAGCGCGGAAATGATTTCAGCGACGCCCAGTCAAGGCTTAGGCGGCGCAGAGGCGGGGGGAAGCAGCAGGACTTCCGAGTGGCTGGCGGCGTCCACATTGTAATGAACTTGATTGGAGCCGTCGGATCTGGCGATGACGACATCCATGAATTGTTTGGCGTCTTCGGTGACGCGCATGAGGAGGCCGGTTCGAATGGCGATATAGGAGATAGTTTCATTCGTGCCGGTGGCGTTGCCCATGGTATGCAGCTCGTGGAGCCTGAAATCCGGAGGCGTGGTGTCTTTGGGCGCGGATTTCTGTTTGAGGAGCGCCTTGGTCAGGATGACCGCGCAAGTTTCCTGCTGGGATACTGGTGCGGGGCCTGCTGCGATTTCGCCAAGTTGCGTTGGCGAGCAAGGCTCATCGCGGACGTAAGTGAAAGTTTTTTCCCACTGCAGTCTGTCGATGGGCGACTGAGCTTGTTCGAGTTCGGTGGATTTCCAGTTTTGCCCGCGCTTCACGCCGTCCTTCGGGAAAACCGCGGCGATAGCGAATTGGCGGAGCCATTGCTGCCAAGCTTCGCGCTGCTCGGGAAAAATTGCGGTCAGGCCCGTGACGGGTTCAGCGCGCCCGTCGGGAAGAATTGTGAATTCGACAAACTTGACATCGTCGGGAACCGGCGATGGCGGCTGGCCAGCAGCAGTGGGATTCCCAGAAGCGATAGCGTTGGCACTCTGGAAATAGGAACGAGCGTGGATGGTGGCGCGATCGCCCTGCGGGCGTACGTCCAATACCTCGATATGCAAAATCCATTGCGCGTCGGTGCGGGCGTCCTGGGGACCCGAGGGCGAGACCACGCGGCTTTCCGTTTTAACATTTTTCTGGATGCGATATTGCACCAGGTAACTGAGTTTGTCTCCGGCATGAAGCTTGGGAAAAAGGGAGGCGCGGCCGGTCGCCGCAGGCGCGGGATTCAGCGCGCGCGACAGCGATCAGTGCCGCCAAGATAGCCGTCAGCGGAGCCAGTCGCGGAGCGAAGTCTTTGGCCATCAGCTTTCTACTCTGGGCGAATTACTGCCACGGGCCGTTGAAGTGATGATCGAAGAAATCGCTGGCGGCGTGGTAGGCGGCGAGCCAATCACGATGCAAAAGAAAATCATGCACTTCGTCCGGGAAAGATTAGTTGCTCGATTTCGACGTTTTTGGCGCGCAGGCGGGCGATCAAGTCCACCGTTTGAGTGAAAAATACGTTGCGATCATCATCGCCATGGATGAATAGGACTGGAGAGCCCCACGTGTCGACTGCGGTGACGGGTGAAGAGGTATGGGCCAATTTTGTGAGCTCCGCGGAAATATTTTTTCCGTCCCAATTGTCGGTGGGCCAATCGTGAACTCCGTGGATATCGACACCAGCGGCGAATAAATCAGAATTGCGGCCCAGACCAAGCGCAGTGAGGTAGCCTCCATAGCTTCCGCCCCAAAGACCAATGCGCCTGGAGTCGACGTCACCGCGAGCGGCAAGAAATTTCCCGGCGGCGACGACGTCCTGATATTCGGTGGCGCCACGGCCAGCGCGGCCGGGCGCGGCGTAAAAGGCGCGGCCATAGCCTATGCCGCTGCGATAATTCAGGGCCAGCACGACGTAACCGCGGCTGGCGAGGTACTGGTTCATCGCGTAGGAATTTGAGTAGTAGTACATGTAGTGCCAGCCGAGCAGCATCTGGCGCATGGGTCCACCGTGCAGGAAAATCAACGCCGGGCGTTTTTCGGAGGATTTGAGATTGGACGGCAAAAATAATTGCGCGTGAAGTTCGAGTCCATCAGCAGCATGGAAAATTACCTGGTGGGGAGTCGACAAGCCGGTCGGCTGGAAAATCTTTTGGCCACGTGCCGGTTTCCAGCAACTGCGGAGTGGAACCGGGAGCAAGGCTGGAGACAAACGGCCGACCGGGATGTTTAGAGTCAGAGCGAAAGTAAGCGATGGTGTGGCCGTCGGCGAGGGCGGTGGGACTCCACTCGATGCTTTCGCCGCTGGTCAGGCGAACAGGTTCTTTTGCGCCGGCGATGGGCGCGCTGAAAAGGTGGCGGCGATCACTGTCTTCTTTGGCCGGTCCGCAATTCGAATTAAAGATAACGGTGCGTTTATCAGGCGTGAGATTCCAGTTTTCGACTTCACAATTACCGGGAGTGAGCAGCGCCAGATCCTGGCCGTTGGGGGCCAGCGAATAGAGATGCTGCCAGCCGTCTCTATCGCTGGCGACGAGCAGACGGCCTTCAGCCGCCCAATTAATCACACCGCCACCGGTGCCTTCGGCCATTTCCGGGAAGGAGTCAGAAATTTCTTTTCCGCTGTGCCAGACCTCGCGGGCGGATGCAGTGGAAAGGTCGGCGATCCAGATAGACCAAGGTTCCGGTTTGTCAGGCGCGATGAAAAAACCTTCGGGGTTGTCGCGCGGATTTGCGGGCCGCCGAATGAAGGCAATCTGCTTGCCGTCCGGCGACCAGCGGGGAGTCTGATCGGTATCCACGGACGGTGAAATGAACTTTATCGATTTGTTGGAGACATCGTATATACCGATGAAAGCGTGATCATTGCGTGCCGAGACGAAAGCAAGTGTTTCGCCATCGGGCGACCATTGGGGATCGCCGCTGTGTCCGCGTACGAAAATCTGCTGAGGTTTTTCTGAAGCGTCGACTGTTCCGAGCCACAGTTCGTTATTTTTGATGTAAGCGACAAGACCGCGTGCGGAGATCTGGGGCGATTGTCCGGCGTCTAATTTTTTTGGCTCGCCACCAGACCAGACGACAGACCACACGGACTGCTCGACTCCCGCCGGATTGCTGGTGGGATTGGGAGATTGGCCGGCATTGTTTTTCCCCTGGCCGCGCACGTAAATGAGGATGTTGCCACCGGAAGAAAATCGAAGTTCGGACAGTTCCTGGCCTTCGTCTCCGTCATAAACTGTCAATTGGCGGGAGGCGAAAGTGGGGGCTTCCGCAACCCAAATGCTGCGGCGTCCCTGTTGACTGGAGGTCCAGGCCAGGCGCGCACCATTTTTGGAAGCGGTGAGGCCTTCGGGAAAGGGGGCGCTCATGACTTGTTCAAGGGTGAACGCAGATTGCGCGGAGCTGCGTGGCTCAAAAACAAACACGCTCAGGCCCGCGAGAAAAAGAAAAATGAGCCGACGCATGAACACGCTCCGATCAGAAGTTTTGTGACAGCACACAGTATCTTATTCAGCGCGCGAGCTGTGGCGTTTTTTGAACAACGCTTTAGTCGGCGGGCTGTCGCGGCGGGCTTTTCACTCTGGAAATGCGCGGCTCGTCCAACGATCCGACAATTTTCAGGATATGGCCCGATGCCACGGTGTTGCGAACTGCGCGCCTGCCGGTACTGGATTCGACCGAAAGGTTGGCGTCGCGCTCGAAATTCACGGTGCCGTTCACCAGAGTGGATTGAGAGCCGCCGTCGAGTCGTAGGTCTTCCACAATGACGTTGCGATCGAGCACGGTGAAGTCTCCATCTCCGGAGGGCCATCGCGAAATTCCTGGGTGAGCTTCACCGTCAGCTACGGTGGCATTCAAATCCCATCCGCGGAACTCAAGGTTGGTCAAATGAAGCTGGCCAGAAGCGGTGAGCTTTTGCAGCAATTCATCACGGCCGACTCCTGAGGTTTTCAAACGCAATCTACCGGAAGCGAATCCGCCGAGGCGATCTGAGAGCGGGGGATCGATGGGAAGTTGCGCCACGTTCACCCCGTCGAGCTCAGCACGGATGTCGTATACGGGCCGAGGCAAAAATCTGGCAAGCACGTTGGCGCGAATATTTCCGCCAGCCCATTGGGCGCGGCCGTCAGAAATTTGCAGCCGCAAGTCCTGGAGGTTGCCGTGAAGCTGCAGTTGGTGGAAAGAAAGTTTTTCGATGGAGAACTCATCTATTTCTACATCACCGGTGACGTTCAAACGCCGGACCAATTCACTGGCAGTTCCACTTTGAGCGGCAGCGGCGCCTAGCAACGAAGGCAGCAGCCGCTGCAACCAGCCAGGCCTGGCACGGGGGCCAACCCAGCGGTCGAGCTCGGTGGCATCCAGACGGTCGGCGTGAAGCTGAACGTTCCATCTGGCAGCCTGATCGGGCGCGGTGTCCACCGCGTCTTCCATAATTTCTCCGGACCAGTTGGCGCCGAATCCCTGGGCCTCGGCGATATGGGCGGCGCGCTTGCCGTTGCGCCACTCAAGGCGCGCGTGCTGCAGCTGTACGGGCTGATTCAAACCCGCGGCGGCGAGCTCTGTGTCAGTCACCTCCGCGGCACCATTCCAGACGCTGCGGGAGCCGGCGGCCCAGTCGCGGCGGAGATCTGCGCGAGCTGGTCCGGTCAGCTCCCACCCATGGTTGAGCGTGCTTCCGAACGCGGACGCGATTTTCAGGAAGCTGCCAGCATTTTCAACGCGACCGTGGATGCCGAGATGGCCGGCGCGTGCGGAAAAATCGTGCACGAAGGCCAGACTCGCTTCGCCAACGCTTTCGTTGAGTGGGCGTCTTCGCGCAGATCGAGTTGCCGCAGCGGGGGGGCGGGTTGCGGAAGCTCCTGTCATTGCGATTTGCACGGGCTCGGCGACCAGGCGGTCTCGATCAAGCAAGGCGTGAATCGCGCCGATTTTTATAAGGCTATCGACGCCCTTGACTGCCACGGTGCCGCCAGGCGTGGAAAGATCCGCGTACCGCAACGCTAATGGCCATCCCTGAAACGCGAACGCGCCGCTGAAAAATTGGTCCACGCTGATACCTTCGGCCACTCCGGGACGAAATGCGCGATACCACGCAAGTATGTCGGTCGCTTGAATAGCGACCTTATCGAACTTGGCTTGCATCACGGGGCCGGTGGGCATATTGAATTGCGCGGTACCGTGCAAATTGGAAGCCGTAGTTTCCACCAATACGGATTCGGCGGTGAGCTGCCCAAGGGGAACGTTTACACGGCCGGACATGCGGGCGGTGAGGTCGGGATTATCGGGGCGTTCGGCGAGATCCCAACGATGAATCTGATTGGCGGAAGCACGGAGTGAGAATGACCAATCACCTGGAGCATAAGAAGTCTCCACAGAAGAAGGAGTTTTCTCCAGGGATTCTCCATCGCTGACAGGGCCTCCGCTGCGGGCGGTGGCTTCGAGGGTGAAAGTACCGCGCACTCCGTAATCGCGACCGCGCAGCAGGCGAAACAAATCGGCCAGGGAGACTTTCTCCCAGCGTACGTTCAGCGAGGCGGGCTGCAAGCGGGCGGAGGTGCCGGCGATATCTCCACGAACTTGGACGGTGCCAGTAGATTGCAGCGCGACACCGCTACGCCAAGGTTGGGCCTCCAGCTGCAGGCGCCAACGCCCGGGAGAGACTTGCTCTACGGTTCCAGTGACCGCGGTAAGGGCGAACGGCTGCTTCACGTCGCCGCTCTTGAAATTGATGCGGCCTTCATCGAACTCAATTTTTTCAAGGCGGTTGGCAATGGCTGCGGGGCGCCGGGGACCGTAGATTTCTCCACCGCCTTCAGAACTCTTTTGCGGCGGAGGCAGCCAATCTTCGAGATTCCAGCGGCCCTCGCGGCTTCTGACCAGCGTGAGGCTGGGTTGCCCCAGCGATAAGGTGCCGAATTCGAAGCGGCCTCGGAGAAAGCCCGACCAGCGCAGGCCGGCGGTGAGATGCTCGGCACGCAGAAAATATTCGTAACCAAATGCGGGGTCTTCACCGACAGTGATGCCGATGGCATAAATGCGCAGGCTGGGAAAAATCTCAAGGTTGAAATGCTTTACCTGCACCGGACGGCCAAATGCGCTTTCCAAACGCGCGCCGAGATAATTGTGGACGCGGCGAGTGCGCACGGCGAGCGACAGACCAAGCTGCGCCGAGATCAACAAGATTGCGACGCCCACGCCCAGCTTCCAGGAATTGCGCAAGTTGCTCATCCAGTTCGAAAGTTTCGCAGAGTGGACGACAAATGGGTAGGGGTGCAGCGTTCGCGCACCTGGCCACGTGCGCTCTTGCGGGATGGATCGAAGAGAGGTTCTTCTGTGTGCGGCGCGACTCGTTCGCGGAGCGAACGACCAAGAGAAAATCGTGCCGCTCCCCTCGGAAGGACAGGTCTGGGTGATTCGGAGAGTGGATGCCGAAATCTGTGGGCCAGGCGCAGGATTTTGCAGGCGGCGTGAAACCAAAGCGCAGGGCCAGAGCTCAATGGACGGTGTGAAACATTCTTTTCCAGCGGGTGCGGGCTGGAAGGTGTGTAAGGGTGTCGAAGATTCCCACGAGGCGCTGCCAGAAGGTGGAGTCTCCCGCGTAGGTGGTATCCACCGACCAGTAAATCAAAAACGGGTGGCCCATGATGGCGTCGCGGTCTACGAAACCCCAATAGCGGCTGTCCTGACTGTGGTCACGATTGTCGCCCATGGCAAAATACTTGCCCGGCGGAACAATCATTTCGTCGCCTTCGACATATTTGCGAAGTTCTGGGCGCCACTCGTTGATAACGTTTAGCGGGATCATCTGATCCCGCAAAGGCGGAAAGGAATAATTGAAGGGATCGTAAGGGACCGAAGGATCATGAACGACGTAAGGCTCATCGAGTGGCTGGCCATTGATGTAGACCTGCTGGTCCACGAGTTTCAAGTGATCACCGGGCAAGCCGATGACGCGCTTCACGTAATGAGGATGGTCGAGGAAGGGATATTTGAAAACAATGATGTCGCCACGACGAATATCGCGGTAAGGCAGAATTTTTTCGTACCAGGCGCCGTGGCCGCCAAAGACAAATTTATTGACGAGCAAATGGTCGCCGATGAGGAGGGTAGTCTCCATGGACGCGGAAGGAATCTTGAACGCCTGCACCACAAAGCTGGTGCCGAAAAGCGCCAGAATTACGGTGACCAGCAGAGATTCCAGGTATTCCGAGAGGGTCGTACGGTCGTGGTAAACGGCACGACGAGAACGGTTCAGCGACGGACTCTGCTGAGGTATCGCGTTGGCTTCAGGCACGCTATGGACTTCCAACTCCGTGCCGTCAGGCATCTTTGGTTAACCTCTCCGGAGCGGCTGCGCCGCATTGCCAAAATCGGTGAACAACTACTGTTTCAGGAAGGACGCCTACTTCGCAAGTTCCAAAAGCGCAAGAGCCTTGCGAGCGGCGAGCTGCTCAGCTTCTTTCTTGGTGCTGCCCTGGGCAGCGGCGACCCGAGCCCCGTCGATCCATACTTCGATTTCGAAAGTCTTCTGATGATCGGGGCCGGTCTCGGCCGCGACGCGGTACTCGGCGGGAACCTGACCGCGTGATTGCAAAAGCTCCTGAAGCGCAGATTTGCGATCGGAAGCGTCCATGTTATCGGCACCACGTTCGAAGGCCTGCTCAAAAAGAGTTCGCTGAACGACTCCGCGAGCGGCGGCGAGACCGTCGTCCAGGTAGACGGCGGCGAGAATTGCTTCGAAGGCGTCGGCTAGAAGGGTTTGCTTATCGCGGCCACCGGTTTTCTCTTCGCCGCGGCCAAGGCGCAAATGATCGCCAAGATGCAAGCGGCGGGCGGCTGCTTCCAGAGAGTGAGCGTTGACCAAACGGGCTCGACTTTTCGAGAGCTGGCCTTCGGTCCAATCGGGGAAGGTGCTCAGCAAGTATTCGCTGGTCAGCAGTTCCAAGACGGCATCGCCAAGAAATTCCAAACGCTCGTTGTTCACGGTGGAGCGAATGACAGAGGACTCAACGTGGCTGGCGCGTATTTCAGGCACAGCGGAACTGTGCGTGAGGGCGTCTTGCAACAAGCCAGGCCGGGAAAACTTGTGGCCCAAGCGCTGCTCGAGCAGAGCGTCGTCCGCCGGGGTCATCGCGCGAGAAAGCCGGCAAGGCGTGACCCGGCGGAAGAGATCGGTTTTTTACTTCGGTGCACTGAGTTGAGTGCCGGCAAGTTTTTTCGCTTCTTCCGCGCCTTTCTTACAAGTTTCCTGCAAGGTGCCGACGATGGCTGCGCACTTATTGTAGGCAGCGGCGGAGTCGTCGAAGTGAGAGGCTTTGGCGTTAGCCATTCCCAAGAGGTAATAATTCACGGGATCGGGGGTGGGATCCAGTGTGACAGATTGATTGAGCTCAGGAATGGCCTCTGAGAATTTCCCGCGCCTGATATACACCAGTCCCAATCCGCTGTGGGCCATGGCCAGAGTCTGATTTTTTACCGCTGAGAAACTTTCGTCAGTGACCGTGGCAGGCTTGGGCAAGGTTGGAGTGAGCTCGATGGCCTTCTTGGAATACTGCTCCGCTTTGGCCAATTGCTTATCGGGATTGGGAGTTTTGGCGTTCATGGCGCGCGGTAAGGTCTGGGCGACCACAGCCATCACCTGAACGTCATTGGGATTGAGGGCGATCTCTTTATCGGCAACCTCTTCCATCTTATCTACCTGATTATTCTGCAAATAAGACATGGTCAGAATGGAGTACACGGACTGGCGGTAGCGGCTGTTGGGATATTTTTGCACAAATGCTTCGCCAGACTGGATGCGCTTGGGAAGCTCAGTCGCTGGAGTGTCGGTTATGGCCTTATAGGCGGCGTCTTCTTCCGGGTTGGCGGCCGGCGCGTTGGGATCGTCAAGCGTCAGCGAATTGTTGGCTGGAGCTTTGGATTTGTCTGGGGCAGCTGCGGCCGGCGGGTTTTGAGTAGTGGGCGGCGGATTCTGGGTATTGGCCGGGGGATTTTGTGCTGCTGCTCCTGCGGCCAAAATCAGCGAAGCGGCTGCCAGCGCGCCCGTAGTGACTAATGAATTCCACTTCACGATCATGTGTGTTTCTCCTGTTTTATTCACCATCGCATGTGCGGGCTCACAGGCGGTGGTGGCGTTAGTTAATAAATTTGAGCACTTGCGTCATGGCCGTTCGGGTTTTTCGCGAGCCGTATCGGCCAAACCTTTTTGCGCCGCCTGACGAGCCTGCTCGGGCCCGCCCGGTACCGTCAAAGCCGCCTGATATTCGGCTTGGGCCTCGCGCGCTTGCCCTTCGCCATCATAAATGCGGGCCAGGTAAATGTGCGACCAGGTGAGCACCATGGGGTCCGATGTAGCGGCGTGCTCTCCCGTAGTTAGACGGCCAAAAACCTGTTTCGCGCGCGGACCGTCGTGATCCAGCATCGCCACCAGGCCCAAGCCGTACCAGGCGCGAGGCTGGTCAGGATACTTGGCGACAACTTTTTGAAAAGAAGCTTCGGCGGCGCGGGCATTTTTTTCGGCGATGCGGCGTTCGCCTTCGGTCAATGCGGCGATAGCTTCGGCGTCGTTGGGAACTGTGCCAGGCAGCGTGGCTGGAGCGCGGCGGCGAGCGACTTCTTCAGTAGCCAGATCACCGGATTTTTGCTGCCGGTCGGCAGAGGGAAATTGCATGGTGCTAACACGCTTGAGCTCGGCGGCGACCTCTACGGAGCGGACCAAGTCGGGGAAAAACAAATCCATAGCTGGTTCGGCACCCTCAAACTTTGGCAAAGCCGCAAAAAGCGGGCGCACCAGGATAAAACCGTCGGAGTCGTCGCGTTCCAGAGCGGCGTCGCGCTCACCGGGAGACATTCTCCTAAGTTTCAGTTCCACTGCGCGGACGGTGCATTCCGCAAAGTAGGAAGGAAAATCATCCTTGAGGTCCGGGGGGAGGCGCGGAGCGGTTGCGGCCTTTTCGAAAAGCGGCTTTTTGACGGCGACGACGTGAGAATACCGGAGCGGTAAGGGATCGAGCAGGAAGTGGAGATAGGCGTGGCGCACGACATCAACGGGAACGTCCTCGGCGCCGCTCAAAACGATGGCGTAGTGATCGCCAAAATTTCTGACGTTGGTGATGCGCCCCACCAGGGGCTCCACAATGATGGTGAAGGTGCGGGCATCGGAGGGCCGGGCCATGGCGCGAAGGTAGCCGGTGGAAACGAAAACGATCTGAGAAACGGCTTCGTGCATGCGTTCGATTTCGCGATTGTAGGCCGGCTGCATCTGGCGCCATAGCTGGCCGATATTTTGTTCCTGATAATATTTGGCGAGCAACTCGCTGAAACCTTCAAGGGCTAAAACCTCGGGAGGCAAGTCTTCGCGGCGCATCGTGGGCTTGAATGCGGGGGCGGGGCCGGCTACGAGTCCGAACCACAAGTAACGGGAAAGTGCGGCGCCGGGGTCCGCGGAATCGTGCTGCTTGTAGTATTCGCGGATGGCGTCGACCGAGGGGCCTTCCTGGTGCTGCAAACGATCGCGCAATTGCTTGCGGAGATCTGACCAGTTCTGGGCGTTCACCTCGGATTCGAAGCCGGAGGCCATCAACGCGCACATGGTAGTGAACATGGGTTCGCTGGCATCCACGCTCACGCTAGTGGGAGGCGCGGCCTCGCGCTGCGGATGTTGCTGCGAAGGAGGCGGAGGGCTCGTCTGGGCGCGGGTCGAAGCAGTCCCCGTCACCGCCAGGGCGCCGAAGAGAATGACAGCCCACACATTTCGCATGCTTCCAGTTTTCTTGCGCAGATACTTCACATTCTCAATTTATCGTCGGGCATCCCGTACGTCAAGGAAGCGCGTGCAGCCAAAGTCGGAGTGGAGTCATCAATAATTCCAGCAGATGATTCGAATCGAGCTGGATGAAACTGAAGAGGCGTTTGCGCAGCATTGGAGTAAACTGGCCGCCGCTGACGGGCCACAAGGGCTGAGTCAGAACGACCCCTACCAGCGCACCGGCATCGCGGAGGCAACATGGAAGTCACAAAACCGAAGAACGAAGAAGGGCGGCTTGGCGCGCTGGAGAAGTACGCCATTCTGGACACCGACCCGGAGGCCGCGTTCGATGACCTGACGTTGCTGGCCTCATTTGTCTGCAAGACTCCCATCGCGCTGATTTCGCTGATTGATGAAGAGCGGCAGTGGTTCAAGTCGCAGGTGGGATTGTCGGTTTCGGAGACCACGCGGGATGTGGCATTTTGCTCCACGGCCATTTTGCAGAATGACGTATTCATTGTGCCGGATGCGCTGCAGGACGAAAGATTTCAGAAATAATCCGCTGGTGGTTTCGGAGCCGAACATACGATTTTACGCCGGGGCGCCGATGATCAACGAGGACGGCTACGCACTGGGTACTTTGTGCGTGATCGATCAGAAACCGCGCGAACTGGAGCCTGAGCAGAAAGAGGCGTTGAAAGCTTTAAGCCGACTGGTGCTGGCGCAACTGGAATTTCGCCGCAATCTGATTTTATTGAAAGAAGCACTCAACGATCGCACGAAAGATGAACATGAGCGGCAGGCGGAATGCCAGAAGTTGCAAACCACTTTGATGCGGGTGCTGAAACTTCACCACTGAAATATCCCATCAGAGGCGAGCGGGTTTTGATCCAGCAGCTGGCTCGGTGATTTAGCTAGGCTACCGCGGCAGTGGATGCTACTTCGCTGGTTCTCGCTGCTTTCCATAAGTCCATGTAGGGACGCAGGTCCTGCATCATTTTTCGGAATTGAACCAGGTCGAGGGACTGGGCGCCGTCGCTGATGGCTTTTTCGGGCGCGGGGTGAACCTCGACGATTAGACCATCGGCACCGATGGCTACTCCTGCGCGGGACAATGCCGGCACCAGGCTGCGCTTTCCGGTGGCATGGCTGGGGTCGAGAATCACGGGCAAGTGCGTCAATTCATTCAGCACTGGAATGGCAGCGATGTCGCAGGTGTTGCGGGTGGCGGTCTCGAAGGTGCGGATGCCACGCTCGCATAAAATTACATCGGGATTGCCGTGAGCAACGATGTATTCGGCGGACATCAGCAACTCTTTGATGGTGCTGCTGAGACCGCGCTTCAATAAAACGGGGCGGCGGCACTTACCGAGGGCTTTCAGTAGAATAAAATTCTGCATGTTACGGGCGCCAACCTGCATGACGTCGGCATATTGCGCGATGAGATCCACGTCGCGATCGCTCATGATTTCGGTGATGATAGCCAGCCCGGTTCTTTCGCGGGCTTTCTGCAAAAGTTTCAGACCTTCTTCCTCCATGCCCTGGAAATCGTAGGGTGAAGTGCGGGGCTTAAAGGCGCCGCCGCGCAACATCCTGGCACCGGCCGCAGCGACTCCTTCAGCGGCCTGCATGATTTGTTTTTCAGACTCCACGGAACAAGGTCCGGCCATGACGATGAAGTCGTCGCCGCCAATTTCTGTGCCGTTAATTTTTATGCGGGTTTTACCTTTGCGAAATTCCTTACTGACGAATTTGTAGGGAGCGGAAATGGGGACGACTTTTTCGACCTGGGGCATGGCTTCGACGGATTCGAGGCAGGCGGTGACGTCGCCGATGCCGACCACGCCGATGACGACGCGCTCTTCACCCTCGATGGAGTGGACCTTGTAGCCAAAGTGCTCGACCTGCTTGCGCACTTCGTCGACTTCCTCGCGCGTGGAATGCAGCTTCATGGAAATAATCACGGGAGTTCCCTTTCACGAGCATTTAGCCAAGCACTTGGCGAGCACGGTTAAAAATAAAAAACCCACTCTTGCGAGTGGGCCAATCTCTTTGGATGCCTGCAGAGAACGCCCCTCGCGCTAGTTGGGTGGCCCATTAAATCGAAACCAGTAATAGTGGCGGCGCATGGCGAGGGCTAGTGTATTTCGTATGGAATCCAGAAACAACGTTTTCCTCGCTGCGCGACGGCTCGAGGGAAGGGCGGTGTTTCCTCAAAGCGCACCGTGGTATTCAAGGACAGAGATGCTTGAAGGAGCTCCTTTTATACTGAGAGTTCCTGAAATGTTGCTTACCGAAAGCGCTCCCGTATCTTCGCCTACACAACTCCGGATGTCGGACCTTATTTCCGCGCTGTCTTACGCGCTGGACTTGACTGAAGGCCAACCGATGGGGCACGCGGTGAAGTGCTGCCTGTTGAGCATGCGCCTCGCGGACATTTTGCAGCTTACGGTGGAGCAAAAGTCAGATCTTTACTATGCCACGCTGCTAAAGGACACGGGGTGCAGCAGCAACGCAGCTCGCATGTACGAGATTCTGGGCGGGGACGAGCGCAAAGCGAAGCAGGAGATCAAGTCCACGGACTGGACGCGGGTAAGTTTCGAAGGGCTGGAATATCTGTTGCGCAACGTGATGCCGGGACGTTCGCGGCTGGAGCGGGTATTCGCGATCGCCAGCGTAGCCACGAGCCGGGATACGCAGACCCGCGAACTGATTGGAATGCGCTGCGACCGGGGCGCGCAAATCGCGCGAAAAATCGGCTTCTCTGAGCCGATGTCGTCGGCAATCTACAGCCTGGATGAGCACTGGAACGGAAAGGGATTTCCCGCCGGACTAAAAGGCGAAGACATTCCGCTGATTTCCAGGCTCATGAATTTGTGCCAGACGCTGGAAGTGTTTGTGACCCTGAATGGCGTGCATGATGCTTTTCAGGTGCTGCGCGATCGCAGTGGAAGCTGGTTCGACCCGGAACTGGTGAAGGCCGCTGCAGCGCTCGAAAATGACGAGCAATTGTGGACGATTATTCAGGAAGATCGCGTGCGTGAAGAGGTCATAGCGCTGGAACCGATGGGCGGCTTCCTGTATGTGGATGAAGCCGGACTGGACAATGTGTGCGAAGCATTCGCGAGCGTGATCGACATCAAGTCCCCTTATACGCACACGCATTCGCGTGGAGTTACCAGCGTGGCGGTGGCGATTTGCCAGCGGTTGCGGCTCGCCGAAGAAGAAGTGCGGCTGGTGAGGCGCGCGGCTTTGCTACACGATATCGGCAAGTTGAGCGTACCAAATAATATTCTGGATAAGCCCGGGAAACTGACGGCGACGGAGTGGGAAACTGTGCGGCTGCATCCCTATTACACGCAGCGGATCCTGGAGCGCATCCACGGATTTCAACACCTGGCGTTTGTGGCCAGTTCGCACCACGAACGGCTGAACGGCTCGGGATATTTTCGCAACCTGCAGGGCGCACAGATTCCCATGTCTTCACGGGCCATTGCGGTTGCAGACGTTTACGACGCACTATCTTCGAAGCGTCCCTATCGTGGAGGGCTGGCGAAGAGTGAAGTTTTGAGGATTATGTCCGCAGACGTTCCGCAGGCGCTGGATGGCGATTGTTTTGCGGCGCTGAAGTCGCTTGATTTGACCAACGGAAATTGATCGTACAGAGTATGACGGCGATCAGTACAGTACGACGGCGATTCTGAAGCGAGTAAACGGGCCAGAATTTCCACCCTGGCAGGCTCCCACGGCAGCTGTATGATAACGGCCAGTGCGAATTTTTTGTTCCAGGTCGTCGGGCAGCTTGTTGAGGTCCGCGGCTTCAAAGCGCACCACGGACAACGGACGGGCGCCGGCAAAGCCACGCTCCATATCGCAGGTCTTGCGGGCATCATCGGTGGCCTGCGCCCCGCGCAAACCGCGGGCGTGCAAATTGGCGATGATGACCTGTTCCTGCTGGTTGACGCTGAGATTGGCCACGGATTGCGAGAAGTCCTGCACCGCAAATAAACCGTCGCCGCCCTTGATGACGGCGATTCCCACCACGTTTAATTCCGGATCAAGAATATTTTCGCGGTGATGGGGAGATTGCATCCAGGCGGAATGGATGGTCGCAGGAGTCGGGGCGACGGCAATATTTTCGGCGATCAAACTGAAGCGGGCGCCGGCGCGGGTGGCGCGATCCTGCACAGCAGGTTCGCCAGGCAGCTGGTGCGACAGGGTGTTGCGTTGGGCCATGCGCAATGCGTGTTCACGGGCAGCGGAAGCAAGGGCTTCATCCCATTGCAGGGCGGGCAAACCTTGAGCGGTACGCTCGCGATTCAGGGCGTCAAAGAGGGCGCGTTCGGCGGGTACGACTTCGGACTGGCTGGATTGTGCGCGCAGAGAAGCGGAGGTGGCGAGCAAAGCCATTGTGGCCACCAGGGCCACAGCTCGGACCATAGTGAGTACGGTTCGTGTTGTGGATGATAAGACTGGTGCGAGTGGCATGAAAATGCTCCTGAGCTATTGGGCCAGCTGCAGGAGGCATTGCGTGAAACTGCGAGGGTCAGGTGCGGAGGAAAAATAAGCTGCCCCGGTGAGCAGGTGAAAAACACCACAGGGTCAGGTCGTTCATATCATTCATTTTATTGGACTTGAGGGGGCTGAGCGAAATACTAGCCGCGAACGTGTACGGCGCTGAAACTCAGTATCACGTGACCGCCCGCGGTGCGGCGGCCGAAACTGAGCATGGGAGTGAAGCGAGAGAACATGAGCAGCTGATCCAACTGATGACGCATGTCGTCAGTATGAGGACCTGAAAGAATCTGGTAGCCGGTCATCCCACCATCGGCATCGACGGTGACGTCAATCAGCAAACCGTGGGGCATTTCCAGTTCCCCGTCATGTTCGGGCGCCCAGGAAGGGGGGTACTCGGAGAGCGAGAGCAATTCTGCTGGACGCATCAAATTTATGGGCACGTCGTTTTCAACGGCACGAACGGTGATGCCTGGCGCGAGAATCTGGAAAACCATTACGAACACAAAAATTGCGGATACGAATCCGCCGGTAGCCGGCAAGGCCACGGGACGGAAAACATTGTCGAGCAGGATTTCAATGCGATTTTGTAGCTGCAGCAGACGCGCACGCCAGCCTTGCGAAGCCTGCGCCTGGGCAGCCGCTACGCGAATGCGTACCGCCAGATCAGGCGGAGGAAGCTGCTTGGGCAAACGTGAAAGGAGTGCGCCCAGCTTTCGAAAACGCTGCAACTCTTCACGGCAATGCGAACACTCGTTTAGATGTTCACGAACTTTGGAGCGCTCGATGACTCGTGACGGCCCGCTGAGGCCATCATCGAGATAACCCGGGAGCCGGTGTCGCACAGAATTACAGTTCATCGGGAACCTCGCCGAGAACGCGGCCGGATAGCATCTCACCATTCGAAATGCCGCCGCGCCAGGCAGCTGAGAACCCATCGGCAACCGACGAGGGTTGCGCCGACTTCGCCTCTGTCGCTGCGGAAGATTTGGAAATGGCATTGGTGTGGACGGGCTGATGGCAAACGTGACTGTGATGTTCAGCCAGCAAAGGCTCGAGAATTTCTTTCAGTGCGCGGCGGCCGCGCAAGATGCGCGATTTCACGGTGCCGATGCTGCACTCCAGTATTTCAGCGACTTCTTCGTAACTGAATCCTTCCAGGTCGCGAAGAATCACTGCGACGCGGAAAACATTAGGCACGCTTTGCAGCGCAGATTGGACGGCATGCTGCATTTCCTGCGCGGCTAGTTGTTCGAACGGTGAAGCGCAGAGGTCTTCTATATCAATGTGGGCATGTCCCTCTTCGGGTTCCGCATCGATGGAGACATTTTTCTGCAGGTGGCGCTTGAACCAGCGCTTGTGATTCAGGGCTTCACGAATGGCGATGCGGTAGAGCCAGGTTTTGAGGGAACTACCGTGGCGGAAGCCGCGAATCCCCCGGAAGGCTTTAAGAAAAACCTCCTGGGTGCCATCGGCGGCATCACTGGGATCGCCCAGAATTCCGAGGATAACGTTGTAAACCGGGGCGTGGTAATAAGTGACCAGCCAATCGAAGGCCGTCTCCGAACCGGCTTGCAGTTCGGTAAGCAGCTCAGACTCGTCGCGGCCCCAAGGGAGCGCACTGGCCCAATCAGACAAAGTAGCCTTTCGCGGTTCGAGAGCGAGCCGCACCGGATGGCCTGCTATTCTACTTAGACACCGAAAACCCAGACTTGTTTCCCGAGTAGCGCGTATGGGGTGATTCTGGCACCTTGCGGGGAAAGGCGCAATGGCCGGACCGGTTAGTACGAGGGCTTGGCACCAATCGGTGTAGTTCTGCTAACACCTAGTACTACTACCTGATAGGATAGGCAGACTCCGGGCGACCTTCCAGCGAAGTCCACTCTAGCCCCGGCCTTAGGAGCGCATCAGCATGAAGATAAAAACAATACTGGCTGCAGGGTTGTTTGCGGCAGCTGGACTGGCCTCATTACCGGCACGTGTTGGGGCACAGGCACCCGCAGGAGCCGGGACATCGCAGCAGGACAACAGTGCAAAGCCATCGCAACACGCGGCGTTGACAGTGGATTCACACGGGTACCAGAAGATTTCTTATTCGCGGCCTTCAGAAAGTACCAAGTTTAAAAACTATCTATTTGACGGCTACGGACCTTACCCGATTGTGGGGTCAGCGATCGTGGCGGGCATCAACCAGGCTGACGCAACTCCGCCGGAATGGGGCGGGGGCATGGAAGCTTACGGCAAGCGGGTCGGGTCGAATTACGGAATTAATATAATCAGCACCACAACGCGGTACGCGTTATCTGAAGCGCTGCACCAGGATACTTTGTACTACCGCTGCCAGTGCAAAGGATTTTTCCCGCGGTTGGGACATGCTTTGGTGTCTACGCTGGCGGCGCGGCACGGTGAAGAAGGCCACTACACTTTCTCGGTGCCAGCTTTGGTTGCGCCTTACGTCGGCACCATGGTGGCCACACATACGTGGTACCCGGCGCGATATAACTACTCCGATGCCTTTCGCATGGGGAACTACAACTTGCTGGCCTTGGCGGGCGGCAATGTGGCCCTGGAATTTCTCTATCGCGGGCCTCACACCTTTCTGTCAAAGATTTATCTGAACAACCGGCATATGGCTCCCGACCCGGAGCCAGACCGCTAGAACGAAGGCGGGCCCCGTCATTGCATCAAACTAGCAGGCGGTAACATGAGCGACGAGCAACGGCGGCGTTATCCACGGTACGCGTTTATAGCCAGCGCGGAATTGCTGGAGCCGCAAACTGATGTGCGCATTGCCACGCGAGTGAGCGAACTCAGCATTCTGGGGTGCTACATGGACATGCTGAACCCGTTTCCGGTGGACACTCCGGTACTAGTGAAAATTTCGACGGGATCGGCAGAATTCCAAAGCAAAGCGCGAATACTCTACGCACACCCGAACTTTGGCGCCGGAGTGGGATTTCTAAGCCCGGAAGCACGCTACCTGGAAGTGCTAAAAAGCTGGATCGGTGAAGCGGAGAAAGACCCCGAGCGGTTGATCAAATAAAAATCCCCGAATAGTCGCAGCGCTCCGCCGCGATACACAATCACGCCAAGAAACAAATAGGAAGGATCAGGCTTCGGCTTCGCGATCGATACGCGGCTTGTTCCTGGATTTGCCTTTAGGCGGGGCGGCAGGCTGGCCGCCATTGTGGTTCTGATAGTTTTGGGGATTGTTCAAATGGTCGCGGATAAGGCGCACTTCGTCAGCAAGAGCTTTTTCCACAACCGCAGACTTACGTTCTCCTCGAGCCACGCGACTCACATAAGAGGGGTCGACACCCAGGCGTTTGGCGACGCGATTATAGACTCCGCGAAATAAGGAGACGGAAGGAATAGAAGTCATGCTACTATCCGGGTTGTCACCATTCATGACGGCTTAACCTCGAGCACCTACAGAGCGTCATCGTAAGACTAACATGAATGGTAGCCAGCGGGCAGAAACAAAGCGGTTGCCAAATGAAGATTCGCAAGCAAGCAAATCCGGAATGGGCGCGCAGGATTCTGAAACTCCGGCATCGCATGGGTCTTACACAGTCGGCGTTCGCGTCGCGCCTGCACTACTCGGCGATGGCATTGTCGCGATGGGAGCGGGGAACCCACGAGCCGCCCGCGCAAGCCTACATACAGATCGGAAATCTAATCGGCGAACCGGAGTCCACGTGGTTTTGGCAGCGTGCGGGATTCAAGAGCTCGGACCTTTCCAAAGTGATGCCGGAAGGACGAAGTATCCTGCAGAAGTCCAGCTTTCCTGATTTCGAAATTGTGGCGGCTGGGAGCCACAGAAAGAACGGACACCCTCAACGGAAAGCGCGGCTGGTGGCGATACCGGTGTTAGCGGCGCACGCCGCAACACACGGCGGAAAGGGCGATGCGATACTGGATCTGGACGACGTTCCGGCTCAGGAAATGATCGCTGCTCCGGCGGTTTGGTGCCCACACCCGGCGATACACTACGTGTCTGCGCGTGCGTGGCGACGTCCATGAGTCCGGTGATCCATGATGCGGACATTGTAGCGGTGGATCGTTCTGTGACCGATCCCAACGAGTTGAGCGGAAAAATCGTTGTGACCTGGCATCGAGAGAGCGGACTGATCCTTTCACGGTTCCTGCTAGTGAACGGAACGCAGCTTCTAGAGTCAGAGAATCGTGAATACGAAGCGGTGAAACTGGGAAAGAATCGCAACTGGCGAATTATCGGCAAGGTTTTGTGGTGGATCCGGCAGGCGCCGTAGCCCTCACCACACCCCATTTCGTAGACGCGTCCTTCCCCATCCGTCCTCGAACTTTGAAGTAATTACCATAGCGATTTACAGGATTCCCCGTATAGAGCTTAGCGGCCTATTTTTGCGAATATGCGCGTGCGGTTATTGACATCCGCCAAGTCGAAGGAGAAGGGGACAGACGAAACGCTTCGAGAAATCGAAGCAACCGGGCTGGGACGTCTTTCCTCTTTTCCTTCGGTCAACTTGCCTTCCTGAAATTTTCGACACCTTTATCGCCGTAATCCATTGCCAGCTAACACTTGTGTTTGTATGCACCGTTAGATAAGTTAGCCGCGATTGCTTGTGCCATGCGATTTCCTGGAAGGATTACATGATCACTGACCGAGAGGGAGTCCGCGCGGACGGTCGTAGCAAGGCGTTGGGGCTGTGTTGGATCGTGTTCGGAATTTTCCGCGTGATCGTGGCGGTGTGGATGTTGAGTTTTGCGGGAACAGCGACGGTTATGTTCGGGACATTGCTGAACCGCGTTCCGAATCCGTATTCGCTGATGAGTGCATTTCATCTAATTTACAGCGGATGGATGATTCTGTCCGCCGCCAGTGGAATTTTCGGGATTCTGGCGGGCGTAATGCTGCTGACGGGCTCTGGCGTGAGCCGGACGCTGGCGCTGGTGGCGGCTTTTCTGTCGGTGACGTTCGTTCCCGTGGGAACAACATTGGGCATTTACACCATGGTGATTTTACTGCGGCGGGACTGAACGCGAACGTACCTGCAGTGGCCCTCGCCCAGTCGTGGCATATGGTTCACATGGGAATGGGTTTCTGGCTTTTAGGTATCAGGTACCAGCAGGGCGAATAGCCCGCGTGCGGGAACAACGAGTGTGCGCAAACGAGGGTCTGCTCGGGATTCACGGCGTCGAGTTCGTAAGCTGTCTTTCTGCCCTTCTCGGCGATGGCATAAAGTCTAGGCGCGGTAAAGGTCTCCAGCGGATTGGCTGGTTGGGGATGGATCAGGCGCAAACGGAAGTAAGCATAGTCGCAGACGAACGAGGAAATAAACAGGACCAGAAGAATTTGCGCAGCGCGCTTGGCGAGAATTCGCGGACCAGGCATGGCCTAACATTGTAGATGGTCAGCCGCAAGAACTATCCATAGGAATCGCCGGGTTGAAGCGCTCAGAATTTGCGGGTGTAGTCGCGGATGACGGCGTAGCATTCGCAGGCGAAGGATTCGAGTTGCGAGCGATTGGTGATTCTCACCGAGCCGCGCCCATACTCGATCAAACCGGCCTTCTGAAGCAAGCCCGCAGCGAGAGTTACGCTGGGCCGATCCGTTCCCAGCATGGTGGCCAGGAAATCGTGAGTAATATTCAGCGTGGGAGCGGCGGCACTGTCTTCGGCCATCAGCAACCAGCGCGCCAGGCGCTGTTCGATTTCGTGCAACCGATTGCAGGCCGCGGTTTGCGACACCTGCATACCGAGAAGCACTACGTAACGGTGCAACGCTTTGCGCATCTCCGGCGCAACGGACAAAAGACTTCTGAAAGACAGAGCCTTCGATCGCGGAAAGCTTCGCCAGAGATTTGCACCACTTCTCGAAGCGCGCTGCTGTTCACGCCCGCGGAGAGCGCGCTTCCGGATGCGCCTTCCCTGCCGACGATTCCCGCTTCGACAGTCTTGCCTGTCGCGAGCACCACCACCAGGGAAATCAGTCCGCGATTTGGGAAATACACGAATTTCAATTTTTTGTGAGGCTCGTAAAGAATGTGGTGCTGGAGCAAGTTCCACGTATTGCAAATGCGGCTGGATAAGATTGAATTCGCGCGGTGACACGGCCAGCAAAATTTCATTGTGTATAGCCTTCCCTTTTGAATTGCGTGCGCGGAATGGCTTGCGAGGCGCGCTTCTTCTTCAAGAGTTCTCCATTTTCCAGCAAGATATGAAGCTGACCGACGAGACGGCAGGCGGCGGACCGTGCATTCAGGTTTATAAGGTATTCGGACTATTCACAAGGATAAACGCACTTAGTAGGCTGCGCGACACATAGCGGAATTCTTTGCACAAGACGTTAGACGCGACAACATCGCCTGTAAATTGCAGGACGCGGAACACCAGATGCCGCACTTCATGGACGAAGTCAGCGCGCGAATGTTAACATCGCTGAATCGACCCGGTGGGGCCGTGGCGCAGTTGGGAGCGCGCCTCGATGGCATCGAGGAGGTCGTGGGTTCGAATCCCATCGGCTCCACCAAATCAGTCTTCGAGCGCACCAGGTTCGTCCGCTTATTTTCGTGACGCACTTAAATAATCTATGGCCAAGCTGACTTTTCTGGGCGCTGCGGGATGCGTGACCGGCTCAAAATATCTGGTGGAAGCCGGCGGCAAGCGGCTGCTGGTCGATTGCGGAATTTTTCAGGGCCTGCGCGAGCTGACGGAGCGCAATTATCAGCCGCTGTCGATTGATCCCAAAACTCTTGATTATGTGTGCTGACCCACGCGCATCTGGATCACACCGGTTGGCTCCCGGTGCTGGTGAAGGCCGGATTTCGTGGGCCGATTTTTGCAAATCCGGCGACGATAGATCTGACCGCGCTGCTGCTGAAAGATTCGGCTCATCTTGCAGGAAGAGGATGCCCGGCATCCGCCGCAAAGGGCACGATCGGACCGCCCCGAGCGCGAGCCGCATGTATACCAGCGAAGATGTGGATCCGGTGTTGCAGCTTGATGAAGCCCATGCCGCGCTGGGCGGAGATTTGAGTATCGAGCCGGTGTTTCCGCGTGACGTCTCTATGACGCGGGGCACATTCTTGGGTCCTCAAGCCTGGAACTGACGATCACCGAGAATGGCGCGAAGAAAAGTGGTGGTGTTTTCCGGAGATATTGGGCGTTACGACCAGCCGATTCTGAATGATCCGCGTACGCCGCCGGAGCGCCGCGGATGTTTTGATTTGCGAATCCACGTATGGCGATCGCGAGCATCCAGCGGGCGATCCGGCGGCGCTGCTGGCGGATATCGTGAATCGCGTGGCCAAGCGCGGCGGCTCGATCATCATTCCGGCGTTTGCCATCGGACGAACGCAAACGTTCATGTATTACCTGCGGCAGCTGGAAGACGAAAACAAAATTCCGCGGCTGCCGGTGTATGTAGATAGCCCGATGGCGCTGAGCGCGACAGATTTGTATCTGAAATATCGGCAACGATCACGATGTGGAGTTCACGAAGATCGACGCGGGCGGCACAAGGCGATCCGCTGAACGTTCGCGAATTTCATTTGACCCGGACGGTGGAAGAATCAAAGGCCATCAACAATGTACAGACCCCGTGCATCATCGTGTCGGCCAGCGGGATGGTGGCGGGAGGGCGGGTGCTGCATCATCTGGCGCAGCGGCTGCCGGATCCGACGCAATGCTGTGCTCCTTGCGGGATTCCAGGCACAGGGGACGCGCGGGCGTGCATTGCAAGAAGGCGCGAAAACTCTGCGATTGTTTGGGCAGGATGTGCCGGTGAATGCGGAGATCATACAGATGAGCCAGCTTTCGGCGCACGCGGGGAAAAGTGAACTGCTGCGGTGGCTGGGGGGCATTGCCTGACGCCTCCGAAGCAGACTTATCTGACTCACGGGGAGCCGGTGGCGGCGCAGTTCTCTGCAAAAAGCGATTGTGGAGAAGTTTTCCTGGAATGCCGCGGTGGCGCGGTACCTGGACACCGTCACATCTGATGATCGTGGCCGTCGCTATCAGTTGCGCCGCGAAATTTATTTTTTGCAAACCACGGAACAACCAGGCCGGGTCAGTTCGTCTATACAGCAAGACCACTCGCGGGGTAGGGGGCTAACCACCACAGGGCAACCGACCGTCAGCCTCCTACCCTATAAATTCCGCTGATATTGCCACTCGATTTAGCCTGAAGTGATACCAGATTTAGAGAAACTATACGAGCACGTTGGTTGGTCGAGCCTGCGATTCTGCGAGCGCACAGCGCGGCAGACCGGAGCTATGCATTGTGCGCGGTGAGTCGGCCAAATGTTGAGGCAGGCTGCGCGAAGCGCTCTTCCGCAGCGGCCAGAGTCGATTCTTTTTTGCAAAACGTGAAGCGCACCTGGGAGGCGCCATCGGCGGGATTGCCGTAGAAACTCGAGCCAGGAACGACCGCAACGCCAACCTTTTCCACCAGAAATTTCGCGAAGGCTACGTCGTTGGTTGTTTTTCCGGAGCTCGGCAGCGCCGCCTTGAAATTGAAGCCTGAAATGTCCGTCATGATGTAGTACGCGCCGCGCGGTTTGAAAACGGTGAATCCCGCTTCCGTCAGAATTTTTAGCAGGCGCGCGCGCTTTTCGGAATAACTCGTGCGCCAAATTCTGGTAGTAAGACTCCGGCGACTTGAGCGCCATGGCGCCGGCCTGCTGCAAGCGGCGCGGCGGCGCCGACGGTCAGAAAATCGTGTACTTTGCGAATCGCAGCGGTGGGCTCCGGCGGAGCAATGGCCCAGCCCACGCGCCATCCGGTGACGCTGTAAGTTTTCGACATGCCATTGATGACGATGGTGCGTTCGCGCATGCCATCGATCTGCGCCATGGAGATGTGCTCCGCGCCGTCGTACAAAATGTGCTCGTAGATTTCGTCGGTGATGCAGAAGGCGTTCCAGCGCACGCAAAGGTCGCGAATGAATTCCAGCTCCGCGCGAGTAAAAACTTTTCCGGTGGGATTGTTGGGAGTGTTGAGGATGATGGCTTTGGTGCGCGGACCGAATGCCGCGGCCAGTTCCCTTTCGTCGTAGGTCCAATCCGGCGGGCGCAATTTTACGAAGCGCGGCGTAGCGCCGCTTAAGATGGCGTCCGGCCCATAATTTTCGTAGTACGGCTCGAAGACCACGATTTCATCGCCGGGATTGATGATGGCCATCATGGAGGACATCATCGCTTCGGTGGAGCCGCAGCAGATGGTGATTTCGCGCTCGGGATCGACGCGAATGCCCTGGGTGCGTTCGAATTTTTCTACGATGGCATCGCGCAGCGCTTTGGCGCCCCAGGTGATGGCGTATTGATTGATGTCGTCGGCGATGGCCTGGCGGGCGGCTTCCTTGATTTCCGCGGGCGCGGCAAAATCCGGAAAACCTTGCGATAGATTGACGGCTTGATGCTTCGAGCGCGAGGCGGGTCATTTCGCGGATGACCGACTCGGTGAATTGCTCGGCCTTGGCGGAGAGCATGCGGCGCGCCAGTTCTCCGGATGTATTGGTCGCAGACGTGGAAGACTCCAGTACTTCTTGCTTAGTTGAGTTTGCCGGATTCCGCGCGTTCCAGAATTCTGGCGTGGCTCGAAGCTGCACTTACCGGCGAGACAGCCTGCGTTCCGCCAGCGCCATAAATCATCCGGTAGACGGCGGCATTGCGCAAGACGATTTGCACGTATTCGCGAGTTTGGGTGAAGGGAATGGATTCGACCAGTTCGGGGATTTCTTCGTAATTGCGCTCGGACTTCCACAGAGCGATGCGGTCTTCGCCGGCATTGTAGGCGGCGGCGGCATATTCGGGCGCGCCCGTAAGCCTAACGAGATTGGCGATGTACAGCATGCCCAGCTGCAGATTGTAGTTGGCGTCGTACAGGAGTTGTTTGTTGTAGCGAACTTTTAGCTGCTTGGCGAGAATTTTGCCGGTTTTCGGCAGCACCTGCATCAAGCCGATGGCGTTGGCGTAGGAAACGATGTCGGCCTGAAAAGTGGATTCCTGGCGGATCAAGCCGGCCGCAAACATGGGATCGAAATCGTTGCGCGCGGCTTCGCGGCGCAGCGCGGCTTCGTACGGAAGCGGATACAAGGTCTTCCACACAGCCATGGGAGCATCGGAAATTTTTCGCGATTCGAAACTGGGAACGATGATGCGCCCGTAGGCCATGCCGGCGGCGAAATGTCCCTGATCGAAAGCGGCCTGAGCGGCTTCCAGCAGGAAACGCGGCGAGGAAGTGGCGAAATAGGCGTTTTTCAATTCCAGTTCCGCGGAGGCGTCGAAGGCGATGATGCGCAGCGCCTGCGCTTTAGCCCAGCGGTCGGCAGCGGCGGCAGGCACCGGTTCATCAAACGGCCGCAACGTGGGCGGATCCGGAATTTTTGCCAGGAACTCGGACGGCATCGGCCGCTCCGGGGCCCAATTTCTGCAGGCGATTCGCAGCGGCGTGGGCGAAATAAGTCTGCGGAAAGCGCTCGATGGCTTTTTCGTAGTAGGCGCGGGCGTGGCCGGGATTGCCGCTGCGCTCCGCGCTGCGGCCGAGCCAATACAGGGCGTCAACGGCGTTGGCGGAGACCGGATACTTCAACGAGAAACGTGGTGAGCCGCTGATCGGCGTCGGGTTGCTTGTTGAGGAAAGCGATCCACGCGACGCGCCATTCGGCGTTGTAGGCATTCTTGCCGTCGGGGAATGCGTCCACCAGCCGCTGGTAATAAGCCGACGGCCTTCGGGCGATCCAGGAGCACCCAATAATAATTTCCGGCAGCCATCAGCGCTTCTTCTGTTCCAGACGCTATGCGGATATTTCTGGGCGATGGAATCGAGCGTGGCGAACATTTCCGATTCTTTTTTTTCTGAGCGATAAGCTTGCGAGAGGCCGAAGAGGCGTTCGGCGTCCACTTCGGGATCCGGCGTCGTCAACGAAGATAAGACTGTTGGCGGTCCCTTGGGCTGAAGTTTGGTTTGCGCTATGCGCAACTGGGCACGCTGGCGCTTGGGATGTGCGGGATCGCGCAGCATGGACAGCGATTTTTTCATATTCCGCGCGGGCATCTTTCCACTTGTGCGCATCGAAAATTGTCTGCGCACGCTGTAACTGCATTTCCAGCGTGGGGGCCGAATATTCCGAGCCCAGTTCCCGAGAAATCTGCGGCAGTGACGTGCCTGCGGCTTTGGCTTCATCCGACAGCGGATATTTGTAATAAAGCGTCTGGTAATCTTTCGCGGCGCGCGTGCAATTGGTGCGCGGCTTTGTAGGCCTGGGCGCGCTCCAGCAGCAAAGCCGGGCGGGTGTTGGTGGGCGCGTAGGCGTTCAGCGCTTCGATGGCCTCTTTGGCGTGGCCGGTATCGAGCGCCGTGGGAGCGTAGGCTTCGAGAAATTGTTCGCGCATGGCGCTTGAAGGAAATTCCTGCTGAAAAGTCTGCAGATCGGCGAAGGCGCCGGGCAAGTTTTTTTGCGAACGCCTGGTTTGCGCGGTCCAGAACAAAACATATTCGCGGAGCAGCGTGTCGTTTTTTGCCTTGGTGAACCAATTCATCGCTTGCGGCAGGCGATTCTTGGTGTAGTCCTCGTAGCCAAGCGCCAGAGCGGCGCGCGCGCCCCAGACGGTGGCGGCATTTTTCGTGGCAAAAACGGAGAGTTTATCGTACGCCCGGGCGTGGCGGTGTGCAGACCGCGGGCCAAGCGAGCCCAGTTGCGCCTGCGCCGCGGCATCGTCCGGGGTCGGCGAAGTAATTTCCGGCGCAGTAGTGGAGAGCTTGCAATCGGCGGTATTGCAGGGCGCAGCTCTGCGCTTTTTTGATTTTTTCTTGAGCGGGAATTCGCTGTCGAGCTTGCGGTGGTGGCGGCTGCGCAGACAACGAGCCGGCATCGCCGAAAATCAGCACTGCACTCAGGCAGAGCGCAGCGGTTCGCATCAGGAAACTGAAAAGGCAAATCGCGGCGGCGGAGCAGAAAATTCACGTAAAAGCTTTTCCGGCGATCTAACGCTGGTTGGCGTGGATCGCGTAGGGATATTCACCGAGGGCGTGGGCGTCGCCATCGGCCAAAATTTCGACCATCCAGCGATAGAAATAGTCCACCGGGTGATCCATGATGGGACGGAAACGGCGATCGTATTCTCGATGAGCTTTTTCAATGTCGTCACGCAGTCTAACGCACAAATCTTTCTTTTCGCGACCCAGCCGGACCTGCTCGGGACGGAGCATTTTAATGTCCTGCATGGAGACTTTAGCAACGCGATTGGCGCGGCGGTGTAATTCCTGCTCTTCGGTGGAGAGGCGATTAACATCGAAACCGGGCTCGGCGGCGACTTCCACGTCTTCCGGGTACGGACCGGCGTGCGGAATGTCGAGAGGCTCGGGAGCGGTGAAAATGTCGGGTGCAGCGGGTGGAGGAATTTCGGCCTTGTGATAAATGACTGGAGGCGGCGCCGCAGGCGCGACCTTGGGAGCATCCTCAACGACTGGATGCGATGTAGCGAGACTGACCGCAGTGGTCGTTTCGCGCAACATCGTTTCGCGAAGCTCGGTTTCCCGCGCGGGCTCGGCGGCGGGAGCAGATTCCGCCGTGACGGTGCCGGCCAGACGGGTCATTTCGGCTTCCAGCGGAGAGCGCTGAGCGGGCTGTAACGTGACGGCAACAAATCGGGAAAGAACTTCAAGTGCAGCCGCGACGGAGGCGGCCGTGGCTTGCGCGCGCAACATCGGCGGCAGCGCGTTGGCCGGTTTGCTGCTGGCGCAGGCGGCGACCACGTCATTGACGGCCTGGTTCAGCTCGTCCGTGGTGCGCTGGATACGCTCCAGGTTATCGCGAATTGCTCGCGATACCGCTTGCTCGATAGCTGTGGGCTCTTGTGGCATAGACTTTGCGGGGCGCAAGTCACGCAAAACTGCCCCGTTTTGTGATTTTGGGAGTTGCGCGCCTGGGAGTCAATCGCCCGTGAGGGACGTTGTGCCTAATTGTTTCTTATGCAATACGCGCGAAGTTGGCCAGCTTGCAGGGCGATCTAAATCGGGTCGGAGCGAATTGCCGACACCCCCCTTTTTGAGGGCATTTGGCACGGGTGGTATAATAGTGGCGTAGTGAGTCGTAGCAAGTAGCGCAGTAACCGATGGGGGCGACACGGTTTCGACGGAAGCTGTCGCGTTCCGAAGGCATGCCGGGGGCCACCTGCCCGTAATCTGGTGGAAACTAGAACTGCCAACAACAACTTGGCACTTGCTGCTTAATTAATTAAGCGCAACGTTTGCCCAAGCCTCGCCTGCGGGCCTGGGGTCAAACGTCATTCAGCGGGCTGGCTTGAGCCTTTCGGTCCGTAAGGCTCAGGCGAGAACCATCGGACTAGCCGGCTGCGTTTCTTGCTCATTCTGAGCGTGGCGGGCGAAAAAAACTGAACTGAGCTAAGCATGTAGTCTTCGGCTCGTAGCGCTTTTCGGACGGGGGTTCGACTCCCCCCGCCTCCACCATTTTCCAGAAAATCTGGCTGAAGAAATCTCGCTAATAAAAAAGGGGGCTAGTGGCTTTCCTTTCCTTTTCGGTTAGACGCGCCGGTCGCGAATAGCGGGATCCCGTTGAGAATTTCGTGGGTCCGCCGGCAACCGCCCGCAATTACATGGCGCGGAGTTTCATGTAGCGGATGATGTCCGGCAAAAGGGCCACTGTTAGAAGTACGCTGACCGTTATTGCAATGCTTCCAGCTACCGCGGCTTTTCGCATGGTCCGTCCTCGGTTGGATTGAGTGAAACGATCCTCTATATAAGCGGCAGCCGTATCAGTGCGGAACGTTTTTCTCGCGGCTGACAAACGGTACTGCTCGACCTTATCGTGCTGTTTCTGGGCGCTGGCGATCAGGGCGTTGTAGTCCACGCCTGCGAGGCGCGGGTCTGAGGGAGCAATCGCGGCCAAGGCGCGCCACAAGGCGCGTTTGCCCAGGATGCCGACAGCCAAAAATTCCAAACCTTCGAAAGTTGCAAGGCCGCTGCCGGCGCCGTGCCCAAGTTTGAAGCGGCTTACTTTTTCGCCGATCCAAGAGGCGGCTTCCTTCAAAGTGCTGCCGCTGGCGCCGACCCGCTCGACAATATCGCGCAGAGTGTCGCGATCATGCTTGATTTCGCCGAGGATTTCAGCGGCGAAGCGGCCTAGATCATCGTCCCTGTGCTGGTCGCGCATGAATTCCACCAAGTCTATGGCATAGGCGGCGCCCGCGAGGTGGTCGTGCAGATAGGTTCCGAGTGAGTCGTTCATGACTGTAAACTCCGCACGCGCGGGACGGTGAGCGGTTCCGTCAATGTGCATTTCTAGGATGCGCGGAGGCCCGCGCTGGGGGCGGCAATTTCTGTTCGTTGCAAAAGGCTATTCCCAGCAGGGAGAAGCCGCGTGGGCGATAAATTCAGCGGCCCGAGGGCAGGCCGAGGATGGATTTGATGCGCTGGCGCTTGGATATTTCTCGAGGAGCGCCGGCGGTGCGTTCGAGCCAGGAGTTGAAGTCCTGGAGCTTTACGGAATGTTTGATCGGGACGTCCACGACAGATACTTCGACGACATTCAGGCCCTGGGCGATGCCCATCACCCAGTCGTTACCGCGCACGGCCACGAGGCCGAGGGCGACAGCTTCATATAGGGTTTCGGCGGTGACTTCGACGGTGTGTTTTACACCGTCCATATCTTTGATGGAGACGCGGCAGGAGCGGACCGGCATAACGGGATGAACTTACCATATTCGCTTTTTCTTCGCCACCGCAAATAAGCGGATCTTTTCCTGGTTTGGTAAAACTATTTTTTTTCCTTTAATCATCGGTTCCGGCCACAGCGAAATGGTCGTCGAGAGTATATTGCTACACACCAGCTAACATCTGACGGAGGTCTGGAAATGAGCAAGAAAATATTCTTTGCGGCGGTGGTGACGATTTTATTTTTGAGTTCCTGCAACAAGGGACAACAGAATGGGGCGGGGCCGCGCGCCACGGTCACTCTGCGTGATGGAACGCTGGTGGGCGGCGCGGTGGTTTCGACATCGCCGACGGAAATTAAATTATTGGGCGACGATCAGCAAACGCGCACGCTGGCCATGAGCCAGGTGAAATCGATTGACTATGAGGATACTCCGGCGGCGAATGCCCCTGCGCCGGCGGGGCCCGCGGAACAAAGTGCCCAGAGCACCGCACCAACGGCGGATTCGGCGCCACCGGCGGCAAACACTGTGCCCGAAACCCACGAGCATCCCACGGAGTCCGCCATCACCACCAAAACATACGCGCTGCCGGTGGGGACCAAAGTGTCGGTGCGCACGGAAGAAACCATTGACTCGGGAAAAGCTGCCGAGGGACAGACGTTCGCCGCCGAAGTTACCCAGTCAGTGCGCGACGATTCCGGCGCGGTGGTGATTCCGCGCGGGGCCAATGCGCAAATTATCATTACGTCGGCTTCGCAGGGCGGCCGATTTACCAAGGCTTCCGACCTGAGCCTGGATTTGAAATCGGTAGCGATTGACGGCCGGCAATACCGCATCAGCACGGTAGATATTCAGCAGCGCGGGAAAGAAGGATTGGGTGCGAACAAGCGCACGGCCCAATATTCCGGAGGCGGAGCTGCTCTGGGAGCGATTATCGGCGCCATTGCGGGCGGCGGAAAAGGCGCGGGGATTGGCGCGGGGGCAGGAGCAGGCGCGGGAGCGATCACTCAAGTAGCGACCAAGGGCGGATCCATCAAGGTGCCGGCGGAAACGGTGTTGACGTTTCGCCTGGACAAGCCGCTGCGCATCGTAGCGGAGCGCTAAGAGTTCACGGGCAATTCAAATAGCAGAAGCACCAGTTGTAAACTTCTCTGCTTGCATATAGTTTATATGAGCTATATCATGTGAACTATGAAAAAGATGCACTTTGGTTTGTGGGAGCTGGCAGTGCTGGCGCTGCTGCGGGAATGGCCCATGCATCCTTACGAGATGCAGCGACTGCTGCGGGAACGGCACAAAGACGAAATATTGGTTCTGAAACGCGGTTCGCTGTATCACGCGATCCAGCGGCTAGCCCGGGCGGAACTGATCAAAGCAGTGAAGACCGCGCGCAATGGACGCAGGCCGGAACGCACCACGTACAGAATTACGAGCGCAGGCCGCACTGAATTGATTCGCCAGTTGCGCGACATTGTGGCCGTTCCCCAGCGCGAAAGCTCAGAGTTCATGGCCGGCATGAGTTTCCTGATTCATCTGGATGCGCGTGACGCGCTCGGACAATTGGTGAAGCGCGAAGAACGGTTGGTCAAACAGACAGAGGAATTGCGCAAGTCCATGGAGCTGGCGTTGCCGCGGGTGACACGCATCCACCTGCTGGAAAGTGAATATCTATTGGCGATGCAGAAAGCTGAACTGCAATGGATTCGCGGGGTGGTGAAGGAGCTGCAGAACGGGAAATTGACATGGGATTTCAACCGGGTTATCGCCGCTGTCCGGGCCGCGCGAAAACCCACAGCAGGGCGATCGAAGCCATGAGTGTCCATAGTATGAAAATTGCGGTTACGAAAATTATTGTGAAGGCGGCTGCCGTAATCCACCGCGGTTGTTTTGTTGCCGGGGGAGGCGCTTTTGTCTGAGGTAAATTCCAATTCACAACAGCGACAAGCAGTCAAAACAGCAGAAATGCCGATCAGCCTGACGGGATCACCACTGGGGATCGCCACCGGTTTCTTTTACGGCTACCAGGGAACCCCGGCGTTTGATTTCATGCCGGGAGTGCGAAAACTGGGGGCGGGCTTTACGAAAGTGTATTTGTTCTGGAACCAGATTGAGCCGCAGACTGGGCGCTACGACTGGACTGCGGTAGACAAGTATGTTGCGCAACTGCACTCTCCCGAAGAGGGATTGATTTCGATTTTCTCGAGTTCGCAATGGGCCACGAAGCAGCCGTCCGCCATCCTGCCTCCTTCCCCGGCGAAAAATCCCGAACACTATTACCGTTTCGTGTTCGAACTAGTGAAGCATTGCGGCGGACGTGTGGGCTATTGGCAGAACGATGCGGAACCGAACAGTCCCATCTATTGGGCCGGATCCAAGGAGGAATACGTCGCACAGTTGAAAGTTTTTTATAACGCGGTGAAGGAAGCGGACCCTTCCGCGACAGTTGTGGTCGGCGGATACGACGGGCTTTTCGGGCCGCCGGGCACGCACGAGTTTCCGAATCAGGAAGCAGGACTCGACTTTTTTGATTATGTGCTGAAGGAAGCGCGGGCGGCGTTCGACGTTTTCGATCTGCGGCTTTACGCCGACCCTTACACGATTCCCGCCCGCGTTGAATTCATGCGCAACAAAATGCTGACGCTTGGTTATGACAAGCCCATCATCTGCACCGAGTATGGGGGGCCCAACCTGTTCGAGTTTGCGGAAAACCGAAAATACGTGCCGCTGGTGGCGTCCTGGGCGCACGCGGTGACCACTGCCGACGAAAAGGGCGCTACGGGCTCAGGTGACGCTGCCAAGCCACTTCAGCAGCTGTATGAAAGCATGGCGACACTTGCGCCACAGACGCAGATGTTCATGGAGGGATGCCCACCGGAGCTCGAAGCCAAATATCAACGGATCCAGGCGCGGGGCCTGGTGATGCGCAATATATTTGCGTTTTCGGCCGGAGTGCAAAAAACAGTTTACTGGGACTTGCCGCGCCCTCCGGTAAGCGAGGACGGTCGTTACCACATCATGGCGCTAATGTACGGAAAGATCGGCCTGTTGGAATTTCGCGATGGTGAATTGAAAAGCCGGTACTTGACGGCCGACGTCTACGAGCGCATGGCAAGGGCTCTTCGCGGCTTGCGCCACGTGAAAAGAGTACTAATCGACGGCAAGCCAACCATGTTTTTGTTTCAGGTTGATCGGGGAGAACGGGGCTCAGGATACGTGGTGTGGGAACAACGCGATGCTTTTTCAGGTGAAGATGCGCCCGCCACTCGTGTGGAGATTCCGTGGGATGGCAAGCCGGCGGCGGCGACGGACGCGCTGGGTGCAACTGTGAAGGCGATCGCGAAGGACCAAAGTTTGTCGTTGAATGTTTCCTTAACACCGATCTTTATCGAACAGGCCGGTAAATCAAAGTGACCAACGACGCGGGCGGCGAAGGTTCCAAAAATACCAACAGAGTTTTCCTGGGATACTTGTTCGATGTCGTAGCGCCGTTCCTGGCTTACCTGCTCGTCCAGTGGTTCGGCGGAAAAGCCTTCTGGGCGTTGACTGTTGGAGGCCTGGTCGCAGGCGCGAGCACGGCAGTAAATTCGATTGGCCGCAAGAAGCTGGATGCGGTGGGTATGCTGGTTTTGCTGGAACTGGTTGCGTCGGTGATTTTTCTGCTGGTTCTAAAAGATTCGCGATTGTTACTGATTCGGCCTTCGCTTTATACGGCGGTCGCGTCGGTGTATCTGGCTGGCTCGGTGTTGGCGGGCCATCCTCTTTCTTTTGACGGCGCCAAGCCGATGGCTGCAAAGGGGGGACCGCAAAGGCTGGCGGCCTACGAGCACGCGTGGAGCAACTCGCCGGAGTTCCGCCGGACACATAACATCGTGACATCGGGATTTGCGGCGGCGTTTTTCGCGGATTCTGTCCTGCGGGTAGTTATTGTTTACAAATTCCCATTAGAGCGATCAATGTGGCTGTCCAACGTGCCGCACGTGGCGGCGATGATTTTGATTGTGGCATCCAGCGCGCTAGCAGGCAGGAAATTCGCGCATATCGTTGATGAAGAACAACGCACCGGAAAACCTTAGAGCGCAATTAAGTTTTAATTCGAACCGTGGTATTCGACCGTGACATTGACCTCTGAATCAACCGGTTTGCCATCCACCAGCGTCTGATCGAATTGCCACTCGCGAACTGTGCGCATCACGCGCGGCATAAGGGCGAAACGTCCGCTCACCGGTTTGAGTTCTCGAACGGCACCATCTTTGTCCACAAACGCGCGTACGGTGACGGTATCTCCAGTGTGCGGCTGAACCTTGGAATCGGCTTTTTCCGGGGAAACCTGGGTGAGCAATTCGCCCACTTTTAATTTAGCAACCGCACTGTGATGATGGAAAAGGCCTCCTCGCTGCGGAACCATCACGAACCTTTGCATGCGCAGGGATGCAGATTGGCCGCCGGGAATCGACTCGGCAGGAAGCTTCAGGATGAACGCCTGGTCGGTGCTACGCGCGATATTCATCACTCCATGCAATTGAGGCTGGGCACTTGGCGGCGCCAATTTCGGCGCAGGGTTGGGAGCGATTGACGGAGAGACCGAAGGGTTCAGCGGTGATGCCGTCGACGCACCGGGCGATGCTGGGGTTGAAGATGACAAAGTTGCAGGAGAGCTCTTTGTAGCGTTGCTGGGTAGCGGATTGCCATGGACTCCGGAGTCCGGGGATGACGTAGCGGCCCGGGTAGGTGTTGTGGCGTTCACCGGCGCTGCGACCGTTGTCGATGGGACGGTGACAGTTTCATGATGAGCCATCGACGTGTTCATTTCTTTGGGCGCGTCCGGGATTGGCGCTGGCTTCGAGATAGTTGAATTCGAATTCGGCAAAGTTTGGGGCGGTGCCGCAGCGTTTGAGACTTGCGTTCGCGACGGTGCGGCAGCGTTGTTTTTAGCGGCGACGGCATTGCCGGGACCTGCGCTCGAGGAAGCCACTGAAGGCACCGCAACAGATTGGATTTGCGGCGATTTAGGTGGAGTAATCTGCGAAGGAAGCGAACTGCTGGCAACCAAGTTGGGCTTGGTATCTAAACCAGCTACGGCAGGACTCTTGGCCACTGAGGCCTTGTATGCACCTATATTTTTATAAGCGCGCGCTTCCTGCGTGGACATGGAATTCAAAAGTCTGGCGTCCACCGCGGCGGAAGAAGTACCTGAACGATAATTTTCAATGGGCTTCGCAATGAGGATGTCGTTCTCAAACGGCCGGGTGTTGATCGGCAGATTGGAAGATATCTCCTGAGAGAAATCAAGGTCCGCTTGATGAGCAGAAGCCAAACTATCTGGCGATGTCGACGCTGGACGAGTAGTCGTCACGGCTAAAGTTTTGGCCCCGGCATCGCCACGAGAAAGCCATTGCTCAAGCGGGCGGCGGCCAACGAGAATTCCGATTCCCAAACTTGGTATGGCGATCCACAACAGTATCAGCGCGAACGCAGACAAACCTTCCGGCTGGGGCTTTTTCCGCGGGACCATCGTCACGGAGGCGAGATCCCACTCATTTTCGCGGAATGCGGCGGTCCTGACATCGTCGAATCCTTGAGCCTGTGGCGGCGCTGTTGGCGGCGGAGCAGCAGCTCCGGCTTCGGCCGAAGCAAATAACTCGGGGAGCGGAGGGCCCAATGTTTCAGGCGGAGTGCCGCCGAAAGCGTCCAGCAGCGTCGAACGCGGCTCGGCGAATAGTACGGGATTTATGGTGTCGGCGGAAATGACCCGCGCGGGAGCAACGTCATCGGCAACCGCGCGGGGCAGCAGGTTCACATCGCGAATGCCTTCGAGCGCAATCCAGTCGCGGATCTGCGCACGCTGGGTGTCCGAGACATCCAGCAATTGAATCCCTGCTCGCTTTTTCGACTTGGTGGTCCAGACCATGCGGCCGGACACTTCGATGCTTTGGGGCAAACCGTTCATCCGAACGTTCAAGTGTGAGTAAGCTTCATCGCTCACAGCAATCGCCATGGAGACGGCAAGGCCGTCATCGCTGACGTTGAGAACCATGCCGCCGTTGGATTCGCCACACGCTACATAGATTAAAGTCTTCGGAAAAATGCGCTGACTAATGCGGCGATCCTGCGCCTGGGAAGATTCTGTGAAGTGCTGGACAGAAGAGCTCACGGTTTTCCCTCACTGACGACGCACGCTACGGTCGTAACGCGTACGTTACTAGCGGTTCGGGAGGAGGCATCCCGTCAGTGGTGGGAGGAAGTCTTTCAATTCCTGGGCGGAAAAGAAAGCTTCATGAAACTGATCCAAGAACACCTGAAATTACTTACGAATGAGATCGCGTGCGCAGGGCATTTTTTGCCAAGTCGGCCCGCGACTCACTCCCCCACCGCCACGCTATAGAACACGGTCAGGGGCGTTAAGTTTCGGGGATTTTATTCGCGTTCCCAGCGGCTTGCTGGCGGTGCGATGCCGCCGTTATCGTCGGTGTTAGCAGCTTCCCAACTTCTACGAGTCAGAAGCTCAATGGGCTGCAAATGCTTCTGTTTCAGAGACTTATTGAGACCTGGGAAGTCCTTGGCCAGCAAATCGTCAAATTCCTTGCGGGCGTCGTCGAGTTCTCTTTTCAGTGAATCGATACGGGCAATCTGGTAGTCGCCCGGACGGCCCGTCGTAGTTCAAAATGTTTCCATACAGCGCGGTGGTCTTTTCGCGGATGCGCTCTTCGCCGGTGACCGCGCCACCTTCTTTGGTGGCGACGATCTTGCGGCGAATCTCTTCGATCTTCTGAGCGGTGTCGTCAAGCCGCTTAGCGAATGCGGCGTCGCCTTTCAGGTGCGCGGCGCGATCCAGCAGCTGCATCGTGCACCCCGTTGATGCGATCCACGTCGAAGCTCATGTCACCGAGCAAATTGTAGACGCGCATGGCGGCATCGTATTGCAGGCGGCGATCCGCTTCTGTGAATTTGGCGCGGGCATCCAGCACAACGTTGAGCTGCGTGGTGTAAATTTCTTTGCCGCGGGTCATTTTCACGGTATAGATGCCGGGCAAAACACGCGGACCCTGACTGGCTTCAAACGCGGCAGTGGCTGCGGGCGGCACGCGCGGCGCTTTCAATCTCATGGGCCATTCCACCCGCTAATGCCCCGCCGATTGTTGGGCGAGAGCGTGTCCACCACTTTGCCTTGTGAGTCCAGAATTTCAATTTTCATTTTGCCGAAAATGTGGCGCTTCTTCTGATAGTAGGTGATGAGCGCAGCGTCGGGGGAATCAGGCCCGCTGAACGTGGCGCTGCCCTCCGGCCACCCACCGCCGGCATTCAGGCGCTGCTGTGGAGGCTTGCCGGGAAGAAATGCGGCATCCTGCGCCAGAACTTCCGGAGTCAATTTTCGAGCGGAGAAATGTCGTCAATGATCCAGATGCCGCGGCCGTGGGTGGCAATAACCAGATCAGACTCGCTGGGGTGCACCACGATGTCGCGCACTGGCACCTGCGGAAAATCGTGACCGTGATACTGCGCCCACTGTTTGCCACCGTCGAGAGAAATCCATAAGCCAAATTCAGTGCCGAGGAATAAGCAGATTGGGCGAAACGGTATCTTCCTTGATGACGTGGGCGAAATCCGCGGACGCCGCTTTCGGCGGTGACGATGGGGCTCCAGGTTTTGCCGTAATCCGTGGTTTTGTACACATGCGGAGTCATGTCTCCGAAAGTGTGACGATCGAAGGTGGCGTAAGCGGTGGCTGGATCGTGCAAGCTGGCTTCCACCCAGGAAACCCACGAGGCTTTAGGCAGATCGGGAATATTGGCGACTACATTGGTCCAGGTTTTGCCCGCATCGCGGGTGAGCTGCACATTGCCATCGTCGGTGCCGACCCAGATGGTTTGCGCGTCCTTGGGAGACTCGCTGATGGAATAAATCGTGGTGTGCATTTCGGCGTAGGAATTGTCCACAGTTACGCCGCCGGACTCTTCCTGCTTTTGCTTTTCGGGATCGTTGGTGGTCAGGTCCGGCGAGATGCGATCCCAGGTCTGGCCATGATCTCGGGAACGAAACAAAAACTGCGCGCCTATGTAAATGGTGCCCTTTTCGTTCGGGCTAAGATGAATCGGCGTATTCCAATTGAAGCGCAACTTCCCTTCCCCGTAATTCTGTTCCGGCTTGATGAATCGTACTTCCAGCGTTGTGCGATTCACGCGGCCGATGCTGCCGCCCTGCGATTCTGCGTACACATAATCCGGATCGGAGGGATCGGCGAAAGCCCAGAAGCCGTCGCCGCCAAGAATATTTTCCCAGCGGCTGTTAGTGATTCCGCCAGGGTATTGGGAATCGCCAATCCAGACGCTGTTGTCCTGCAACCCGCCGTACACGTGGTAAGGATCGGCCTGATCCACGCTGACGTGATAAAACTGCGAAATGGGCAGGTTGTAGCCCTTCCACCAGGTGTTTCCGCCGTCGTAGGAATACCAGATGCCGCCATCGTCGCCGGCAATCAAGTGATCGGTATTGTCGGGATCAACCCACAGATCGTGGAAGTCACCATGAGCGCCTTGAGAAATCACGCTGAAACTTTTGCCGGCATCTTCGCTCATGATCAAGACGAGGTCGGGCTTGTAGAGTTTGTTTTCGTTTTTTGGATCGACGATCAGGTTGCCGAAGTAGAAGGGGCGCCAGACCATCCAGTTGCTGCGGTCGCGCTCCTGCCAGGTTTTTCCGCCGTCGTCGGAGCGGAACAGTGCGCTGCGATTGGATTCGATGAGCGCGTAGACCACGTTCGGTTTGGAAGGAGCAACGGAGACCGCCACCCGTCCCCAGGGTTTCGCGGGCAATCCCTGAGCGCTTTTTTCATCGAGATCTTTCCATGTGGCGCCAGCGTCGGTGGAAATGAAAAGTCCGCTGCCGCTGGGCGCGGTGGAATTTTCTCCGCCGGAGCGAAAGGTCCAACCCTTGCGCCGAAAATCCCACAAACCCGCGTAGATCGTTTTGGGACTGGCCGGATCCAGGGAAATCATGGAGCATCCGGTGGAAAGATTTCCGCCTTTTAAAATTTTGTTCCACGTGCTGCCGCCATCAGTGGTCTTATACAGGCCGCGCTCTTCGCTGTCGCTCCAGAGTTTTCCTGGCACGCAGACATAGACGGTGTTGCTATCGCTGGGGTCGATCAAAATTTTAGCGATACGCTCGGAATCCTTCAGCCCCATGTTGGTCCAGTTTTCCCCGCCGTCCGTGGATTTGTAGATTCCGTCGCCTACGGAGACGCTGTTGCGGGTCCACGATTCCCCGGTGCCGGCCCAGATTGTTTTGGGATTCTTGGGGTCAACAGCGACCGCGCCGATCGACTGGGCGGTCTGCTTGTCGAACATGGGCTTGAAGGTGGTTCCGCCATTGACCGACTTCCAGACGCCTCCGGAAGCTGCTCCCACATAGACGGTGAGGCGGCCGTTTTCTTTCACGGCAGTTAACGCGGCGATACGTCCGCTCATCGTGGCGGAGCCTATGTTGCGCGCGCCCAAGCCCGAGATCGAATCCGAATCGTATTTTACGGCCTGAGCTGACACGCTTGCCGGGGCCAGCGCGACTGCCAATACTGAAGCGAATAAATAGGAACCGGCGACCTTCGACGTTTTCATGATGTCCTTACTTGACTCAGAATTTATTTTTACAGGCGCGACAGAAGACGGCGAGTTTGTCTTACTTGGTCCCGGTCGGCGGCTTGCTCTCGACGGCGGCTTTCGCGTCAGACTTTGCGCCGGGCATGGAAAACAGCGCGTCCTCCAGAGGGACATTCATCTCGACCTTTTCGACAGTGTATTTGGTGTGTACCGGGTTGCCCTTTTCACCATTTTCGTAAGCGAAGGCGAAATAGACTCCGTTCACCTGTTCATAGTCCCCGTAGAAATTCTCGGTGAACTGCACCGCTCCGCGGATGTTGCTTTGATTTTCCATTTTGATTTCGAGAAAGGAGTCGACGTCGAGGAAGTAGTAGCGCACGTCGCCATTTTTCAAAGATGAGCTTGATTTTGTAGCAATCCGTGCCTTCAACCGAATCGTGACCGAGCAATTCGGCCTGGTGGCCTTTCTCTTTATAATCCACCAGCGGACCGTCAATGATCGGCATCAATCGTCAGGCCCTTTAAGATCATCCTGGGACAGTAACTCTGCATCTTTACGACCGCCGAAAGGCGAAATCTGCCAGCCAGTTTTGCCGTCGTATGCCTGAATCTGAACCAGGCCTTGAATGATGGTCTCTTCCCGGACTTTGCCGGGGCGCTTGTTTTCCTGCAGAAAGCCGGCGCGAAAGGAACCCTGCGTGAGCTTTCCGATGGTGCGAATGGTTTTGATGGCCTTCAATTTCTCCAGGCCGCCGTGGGCTTGAATGTTTTTCGCGATGACTTCATCTACGGTCTGCGCATAGGTTGCGAGGGGCGACAAGCACACCGCCGCCCATGCCAATGACCAAAAAAGCCCGCGCATTGGACAGCAGGGTCCTTTTCGAATTCTAATTTTCATGAATTTCTCCGCGAGTCACCGGCCATGACTTTATAACAAAGTGTCGGCAGCAGGAAGGTCTAAGCCGCTAGCAGGTAGGACGAATACAGACGTTTTTAGTAAGCAAGCAGCGGTTTACGCGGGAGAACCGGTGGCGCAATCAGAACTCCAGATGGAGGCGAGCCGTGGGCACGATCACCGGGCCCCGGTCGCGGTTGTAGCCGGGATTGTTGATGTGTTCGAGACCAACGGAAGGATAGGCCCGCGCCAGAGATGCACGGTGTAATAGGCTTCCTCAATTGTTTCCCGGCCATAGGTGAGCCGCCCGTCACCCAGCAGAAACCCGTAGCCACCGAGTGCCAGATATTTCTGGTGATCCCGTGAAATGCCATTCGAAACCAAAACCGCGCCGGCGCGATCGAATTTTCTGCCCCAGCGGCTCCCTGACGCGCCTATACCAATCTCCGCGGTGCTATCGACCTCCGTATAAGCGTAGGATTCGTGGCGGCCTTCATCCCAGCCCCAGCGGCCGAACAATCCGAGCCAGTCGTTTACGGGCTGCTCGAAGTTTGCGCCAAAACCGTATTTCACGGTGGTGCGAAATGGGTGCGCGGTGATTTGCGGGCGAACGGTAAGGCCGGCCTCGAAATTCTTAACCGCTTCCCGGTAGCTGCCCATGTTGGCGTGGTTCACATAGGTGAGCAGGCGAATAGTTCCTTCGCGTTTCCTTAGCATCGAGCCATGCAGTTCAACTTCCAGATTTTCCGCGCGCTCGCGTGAAACATCCGCGTCCAGATGGATGCCGTTGGCCACCTTGGGCATTAACGTCTCCGCGAATCGAACCACGCCGTGGCGATCGTGATATTCGAGGATGGCGCCGAACGTATAACCGCGAGTGTCGGCGGCGTAATCGTATGCGCCATTGTTGTCCACGGTCCAATTCATAAATTGAAAGTTGCTGTCGGAACCGTAGGTGTTCAGGTCGAAAAAATCCGAGAGACCAAATTTGCCGAACCGAAATTCGAGGCGGCGCTCGGGGAGTTTGCTGAACAAGGAGAAAGGCGTGCGGGCGGAGTCCGATTCCACGCTACTGAGGCCAATGACTTGATGCCACATGAGTCGAGCGATGTATGGTGCCTTTCCGAGACTGGGATTACGGACGACATCGAGATTGGTAAAGCCGGCGAGACCCAGGGCTTCGCCGATGCCGTGTCCGCCGCTTTCCTGAACATCGCAGAGCAAAGCCATGCTGTCGGAAAGGCGCAGGCCAGTGAACAGCGTGAGCACCCGAGAACTGGCGTCCTGAGCGTCAGCGGAGAGACTGTTCAAACCGGAGTACGGTGACGGAAAAGCCGGATGCCACTGCGAAACGATGTTTATTTGCCCCGAAATCCAAAACCGGTCGGTTGACGGATGGGGCAAGAAAACCGGAATGGCATCGGTGGCCGGAGACGTCTCGGCATCGGTTGGCGAAGGACTCTGCTGCGGGGCGGGATACTGAGCGCAGGTGATCGCGGCGAGAAGCAGGCAAGCGGCCGATAAGGCGAGAAACATTCGCGCGCGGAGTCTGACGGTCATTGATTCAACTCGCAACCCCACCTTCACATGCAAAGCTAGACTGCAGATTTCCTGTCAATGTTTGATGAATTCGAAAGCGGTTCAGCGAATTCCGAAGCGACTCACCTTACGCCCGCGGCACCAGGCAATCCTGAAATAAATCAAAACGGCGTTCTGTTTTCGCGCACATTTGATATCTTAACGGGACGCCGGACGCTCGCGGAGGAAATTCATGACTAGCCAAAGGAATTCGTGGTGATCAAACTCGCTGCGATGGCCTTGTTGGTGGCGCTAATTGATGTTGGCGGCGCGGACGCCCAATCAGCACCGGAACAGGGTGGTCACGAACTGCAGGTGTGGACCGGCGGAGGGCACGGGACGAATGGCAGCCAGTCGGGCGATGGGGTCTTTAACGTTGGCGCGCGTTATGGCTGGATTCTGACGGATCCACATGGGCCGGGCCTTTTGCGCGGGCGATTCGAATACGCGGTGGATGTGGTGCCGGTTTTTGTGGTGCTGCAACGGACGAATACGGCCTATGGATTTGGGGTAAATCCCTTCGCCCTGAAATGGAATTTCGATGCGCACGGAAGCGTGGTGCCTTATATAGATCTGGGGGGCGGGACGCTGTTCACCAATACGAAGGTGCCGGAGGGCACCTCGCACGTGAATTTCACAACGAGCGGGGCGCTGGGTGCGCATTTTTTGCGCAGCAAGTACAACCTGAGCGCGGAAGTGCGCTTTATGCACATTTCTAACGCCGGTATTTCGCGGCCCAACCCGGGCATCAACACGATTCAAGTGCGGCTGGGATTTGGATTGTTCTCGCAGCCGCGCTGAGGCTGCGGAAGAGTTTTTGAATGAGGCGATGGCCAGGCTGAGAAGATAATTTTGGAGCATAATGAATCTGTCGGCCATGCTTAGGAGCCCCAAACAATGTCAAAACCATCTGCGGTTAGTTCTCGCTTGATTTTCATCGTTGCCGCCGTCGTGCTGGTGGTGGTGCTGGGAGTGGGGTATCGCGTCGCGCGCGCGGGAGACAAAGCGCCGGCGGTCGGGACGGCTGCGCCGGACTTCACCTTGAACTCGCAGGAAAATAAACCGGTAACCTTGCACGACTACAAAGGTAAATGGGTGGTGCTGTATTTTTATCCGAAGGATTTCACCAGCGGCTGCACGGTGGAGGCGCATAACTTTCAGCGCGATCAGGCCCAATACGACTCCAAGAATGCCGTGATCATCGGTGTCAGCATGCAGGATGCTGACTCACATCAGAAGTTCTGCACCAAAGAAGGGCTGAGTTTCAAGCTGCTCGCGGATACCGACAGCCACGTTTCCACCACCTACGATTCGGTGATGAATTTTGGCGTGACCAAACTTTCTGCGCGGCACACATTTGTGATTGACCCCAGCGGAACGGTGCGGAAAGTCTATACGGATGTGAAGCCGGAGAAGCACAGCGAAGAAGTGCTGGCCGCTCTAGGTGAACTGCAGAGCAACAGCAAATAGCCGACTTCTTTTTCATAGAAGAACTGCTCTAGCGATTAGGGAGCAGTGGGAGGCCCGGCAGTTCCTGAAGGCGCAGGTCGGCGGTCACCAGAGTCAAGCCATAGACTTTGGCGGTGGCCACCAGGAAGCGGTCGCCGGGATCTCGATATCCCAAAAGCGTAAACCGCAACTCGTGAGCGACTGCCGAGGTGAAGGTCGCTTCCTGCAGGTCCAGTTCCCTCATGGACTGCTCTACCCACTCACCCATGTCGCGGTGAAGCTCCAGACGCTTTTTTTCCACCAGCATGACCAACTCCCAGATACTTATGGGAGAAAGCCACAGTTCGTTAGCTGGGTCACCGAGCTCCTTGGTCACTTCGGAAGTAATTTTCCAGGGTTCGAGGTGATTCCAGATCCAGATGTGGGTGTCGAGCAGAAGTTTCATGGCGGGTCTTGTCGGGCGAACAGATCAAGGTTTGCAAAGTGCCTGGCGCACTTCGTGGGCTTAACTGCCGGCGGCTTCCCAGTCAGATTCGTCTCCGATGGGTCCTACTATGTCGCCGATGATGCGCCCGCTACCGGACATGGTTCCCAGACGGCGTACCGGCTTGAGTGCGCCAGGCGCTACAATTTCGGCGACCGGATGTCCAAAGCGAGTAACAAGGACCGGTTCACCGGTCTTACGCACCCGTTCCAAGACTGCCAGGCAGGTAGCCTTGAATTTTGAGATGGCCATTTCTTCCACACTTTCTCCTTCGGTGAATGATGAAGAGGATAACAGAGGAAGAGGGAGGATGTCAAACCATAGTCTGACTATGGTTAAACCATACGCATGATGGAATTCGCCACTACGGCTCGTCATCTCCCTCACCTGCGGATTCAATTGGTGACGACGGCGCGGCAATTGGATCGATGGCGGCTTGACCGTTTTTTCTCAACTCCTCATTGAGCCGGGGGAGGTCGCGCTCGCGCACGGCGTTCCACTTCCGTTGCAGGGTCTGCAGCGCACCAGTTACTTCGCGGTAGACACTTTGAGCCTGAGTGGTCGGCGCGGCATCGGCGCTGTCGGCGACTGCCAGCAAATTGCCGAAGTGCTGATTGAGGGTGGAGAAATTTTCGGGCGGCTTGCCGCTGGAGGGCACGCCGTAGAAACTGCTTTGCGCGCCGCCCTCCAGGTCACCAAGTTGTTTTTTCAATGTGGCTATTGAATCGGCCAAGGCGCCTTTCTGGTCTGCCAACTTCTTGGCGCGTTCGTCGAGTTGTTCGCGGACGGAGCGCACTTCTGACAGCATCTTGAAACTCTCATTCATTCCCTGCACTGAACCGCTTTCCATTTCGAATTGAGCGCGAAGTTCACCGTCGGAGGACTTGATGCGAGGATCCATCTTGAGGGTCAGAGGTTGACTGTAGGCCTTTCCGTCCACGGTGAGCTTGACGGCATAACTGCCTGGCATGGCATAAACACCTAGAGGCAGTTCCGGCGTGTTGCGATAGATGGCGGAGATCGGGAACTCGTGATCGAGGGCCGCGGGAGCTGGGTAATGCAAATCCCACACGAAACGGTGAAAGCCCGCATTCGGTGGAAAGTATCTGTTGCGGCCGGACCCAGTACATCGGTATGGGATTTTTCGCGGCGATTTCTTCCAGCGATTTCGGTTTATCGGTGCTGGCGTAGTTGCGCACCAGGCGATTTTGCGAATCGAAAATTTCGAGTTTTACTTGTCCTTGTGAAGCGGCTCCGAGCGAATAGTCGATAATGGCGCCGTCGGGTGGATTTTGTCCGGCTGGAATTTCCGGGGGGAGCGGCGTGTCCGTATTGCGGTTCCAGCGGAAACGCACCGCGGTCTGCGGGGCAAACAGATGTGCGGGGGTCTGCTGAAGTTCCGCGGCCCACTGGCGCAGCGGCGTGATGTCATCGAGTATCCAGAAAGAGCGGCCATGGGTTCCGACGATCAGGTCGTCTCCGTGGATCGCCAGGTCGCGCATGGAGGTATGGGGAAGATTCAGCTGCAGCGGTTGCCAGTCATCGCCATCGTTGAAGGATACGTAAATGGAAGTCTCGCTCCCGGCGAAAAGCAGGCCTTTGCGAACGGAATCTTCGCGCACCACGTTGGTTGCGGCGTTTCCCGGCAAACCTTTATTGATTTCCTGCCAGGTTTTGCCAAAGTCGCGGGTGCGGTAAATGTGCGGGTGCAGGTCATCGAGACGGAAAGAATTGATGGCCGCGTAAGCGGTGCCGGCGGCGTAGTGGCCAGCTTCGATTACGGAAATTTTGCTCCAGGGGGTCAGCTGGGGAGGGGTGACGTTCTGCCAGGACTTCCCTGCGTCGCGGGTGATGTGGATCAAGCCATCATCAGTGCCGGCCCAAATTGTATTTTGCTTCTTTGAACGACGGGGCCACGGCATAAATGACGCCGCGGTGTTTGCCCTTTTCGGGATCAGAGGCTTCAAAGGCGCCCAAGTTGGGTGGCGTCGCATATGACTCGCGCGATAAATCGGGACTGATCACCTCCCAGCTTTTTCCAGCGTCGAGAGTTTTGAATAAAACGTTGGCGGAAAAGAAGAGTTCGTGGTGATTCAGCGGAGAAAAAACTACCGGCAGGGTGCGGTCGTAGCGATATTCGCCACGCCGGACGGGCTCGGGCGTCACGTCGGCTACTTCACCCAAAGCTTGATTGGTACGCGTCAGGCGCGCGCCGTAAAGGATGTTGGAATCGAGCGGGTCAATAGCGATGTAGCCGTATTCAAAAACACCGACGGAGTGCCATTCGCGAAAGGTGATTTCACCGTAGTCGCTGCGGCTCATCGTGCCGGCCGATCCGCTTTCCTGCTGTGCGCCGTAAACCCAATAAGGAAACCGGTTGTCGGTGGTCACGTGATAAAACTGCGCGGTCGGCTGATTGTACCAACTGCTCCAGGTGTCGCCGCCGTTCACGCTGATGACCGCACCCTGATCGGCCGTCAGAGCAATGATCTGCGGATTTTCTTTACTGATCCACCAGCGCTGGTAGTCGTCGCCGCCTGGAGCGCCTTTGAAACCCACGAATGTTTTTGCGCCGTCGGTGGATTTCCACGACGAAGTGTTGGCTACGTAGATCACGTCGGGATTATCCGGCGCTACGGCGATGCCCATGGCGCCGGGACCGCGCCCCCCGATGCGGCGGTCGGAGTTCGCCAGCTTCCATGTTTCTCCCGTGTCATCAGAGCGATAAATGCCGGCGTTCTTCTTCGCTTCCACATTAAGGTAGAGGCGATTGGGTTGGCTGACAGATACGGCGATGCCCATGCGGCTAACGCCATCGTCGGCGCCGGGGAGTCCGCTGGTGAGCGGGTGCCAGGTGTCGCCGCCATCGGTGGACTTGAACAAGCCGCTGCCGGGAGCGACGAAAGATTCACCGCTGCGAATTTCCCACGGCGCGACGCGCGCAGCCCACAACACTGCGTACATGATCCGTGAATTGGAGGGATCCAGCGCCAGATCGGCCGCGCCGGTATTTTCATCTTTGTACAAAACTTTCTGGAACGTCTGACCGCCATCGGTGGAGCGAAAAACGCCGCGTTCGGAGTTGGGCCCGTAGGGATGTCCCAGCGCGGCGACGAACAAGCGGTTGGAGTCCTGCGGGTCCACCACGATGGAGGCGATCTGTTGGGCGTCGCGAAGGCCGAGGTGCATCCACGTCTTTCCCGCGTCGGTGGATTTGTAAATGCCGTCGCCAGTGGACAAGTCAGGGCGCTGCAGGCCTTCGCCGCTGCCAACGTAAATAACATTGGGATCAGATTCAGCAACTGCCAACGCTCCTACCGAGCCAGTGGGTTGATCGTCAAATATTGGAAACCAGGTGTTGCCGAAGTCGGTCGTCTTCCACACACCGCCGTTGACCGCCGCCATATAAAAGACATTGGGCTGATGGGGGACACCACTGATGGCGACGGTGCGGCCGGCGCGAAAAGGTCCGATGCAGCGCCAACGCATTTCTCGAAAGAAGTCGGCGGTCGGGCCGGTGGTTGGAGGTGCAGCGGCCACGCCGGGGTTCTGTGCTGAGGCCTGCGGCCCGGCCATTGCGTAGCCCGTCACATAAAATGATGCGCTGCACACAACGGCAAGAATAGCGATCTTCACTCTATGCATCGTGCCCTCCGGCGAGTTAGGGAGGATAGCGCGGGCCACCGGTGCAAGCAACGTCAGCGTGGATTATTAGTGAAGCTCGCGAAGCTACGAGCGATAAAGGTGGCCAGCGCGTCCAATAGCGTGGAGGCGATATGAACGTAATCACCCTGAGTGCAGCACTCATGCTACTGACGTCAACGCCCATATCAGCGCGGCAACAGAGCGCCGGAGACGACAAGACGTCGACCGCGGTTCACGACATGCGCTTGTGCCCCGCTCAAAACGGGCACGAGCACATGAATGAGCGCGGAGCTGTGGGGATGGGATTCTCACAGTCATCAACTACGCATCACTTTTTGATTCAAGCGAACGGCGGAGCGATTCGAGTGACCGCGAAAGACCCGCACGATGAGGGCAGTCGGGACAGCATCCGCCATCATCTCCAACATATCTCAGAGGCATTCGCCAACTCGGATTTCGATATCCCCATGTTCGTTCACGACACCACACCGCCGGGCTTCCCGGAAATGAAGGCGCTTCGTGAAGATATTTCTTATACTTTCGAAGAATTGCCGGACGGTGGGCAGGTGGTCATCCGGACAGCCAATCCTCAGGCGTTGGCAGCGATTCACAAATTTCTGAAGTTCCAGATTGAGGAACACCAGACTGGTGATGCAGTGGTCGCACCAGCTCAGAAATAAGTGTTTTTTACTCGCCCGCGGTCTTGGTTTTCGGTTGGTCGGGCGGACGCGCCGGTGCTGAATCACCCTTCACGTAGTGGTTATACCAGGCCATATAGCGCTCCAGCCGGTCCTTTATATGGGACGGGGTGGAGAACTCGTGATACTCGTCCGGGTACACGACCAGTTCGGTGGTTTTTCCCAGGCTTTTGAGCGCCTGATACATCTGCTCGCCATTGATGATGGGGACGTTCCAATCAATGTTGCCGCCCATGATGAGCGTCGGAGTGGTGATACTGGTCACGCGGTAAAAAGGGGAGATCTTGTCCCACAGCGCTTTCTTTTCCCAGGGACGCCCCAACTCCGTTTCCCAATCGCGTTGATAATGGTCGTGGCCGTAATTGGTGGAGTATAGAAATTCCCCCGCGCCGGAAATAGCCGCCTTGAAGCGGGTCGTCTGCGTGATGATGAAATTAGTGGAGATGCCGCCGTAAGACCAGCCGCCGACACCTAACTTGTCCGGATCTGCGATGCCCTGCTCGCACCGCGTAGTCCACCATGGCCATGTCGTCCTGAAAATCCTTGTTGCCCCAGTCGGCGAAAATCGCCTGGGCATATTTCTGCCCGTAGCCGGTTGAGCCGCGAGGATTGGGAAATAGCACTGCGTAGCCGTTGGCGGCGAAAAGCTGCGCGAGATGCGCAAACTCCGCGTAGTAGGCCCATACTGGCCCGCCGTGCGGGCGCAAAATCGTAGGCACTTTTTTGCCCGGAGTGTAATCCAGCGGCTTGTAGAGATAGCCGGAGACGGTGGTGCCGTCTTTACTTTTGAAATGGACGTACTCGCCGTGGGAAAGCTTGAGTTGCGCGAACAAAGCGTCATTGGTGTGCGTGACCTGCGTCAGTTTGCCGCCGGGAACTGGTGAAAATTTCGTCGGGGCGATCGATGGTGGCGACCTGCGCGGCAATGTCTCCGTTTTTTCCCACGTTGTAGCCGTTCACCACCAGCTTCCCGCCGACGGGGCGGGTGATTTCTCCACCGGCCGCCGGGATGCTGCATAAGTTCAAAGCTCCATCGTCGTCAGCCACGAAGTAAATGAGTTTTGCCATCCGGCGAGAAGTGCGGATCGGTAATCATGCGGTCAAAGGATTGGGTTAAAACTTTCGCTTCACCGCCGGTCGCGGACACAACCGCCAGATGTTTTGTGCCGTATTCGAATACGGCGGGATCGAGGCGCGTGGTGTAGGCGATCCATTTTCCGTCCGGCGACCAGGCCGGCTCGCGGTCTTCGCCGGGACTTTTGGTTATCTGAGTGAGGTGCGCTCCTTTGTCAGTGTTATCGGTGGCGACGGTCCAGATGTCTACGTTGTACGTGGCGTCCGGATCGGGCGTGGAACGATTGCTGGCGAAGGCCAACTGCTTGCCGTCCGGAGACCAGGCGATCTGGTCGTCGTCATAGTCGCCAGAAGTGATTTGCGTCAGGCTGCGTTTGGACATGTCAAAAACGTAGGCATGGGTGCGGCGGCGGTCCAGGTAGCCAATTTCGTCCTGCTTGAACTGGCGGCGGTCGATCACCCAGGGCCGCTGGCCTTTGGGCTTCTTCTCTTTGGCATCCTTGTCTTTATCGGAGTCCTTGTCATCCTGGCTCCTTGAAAGCTTCGAGCTCTTCGCGGGAGGCGTCGCGCATCAGCAGGGCGAGCCGGCGTGCTGTCGGGCGACCAGGCCAACTCGTCAACATCCTGAGGCGTGTTCGTCAGGCGCTGCGCTTCCCCGCCGAGGCGGTTGAGTAGCCAGACCTGGTCTTGCCTTCGTTACGCGCGGAAAGAAAGGCGATGTACTTTCCGTCGGGACTCCAGCGCGGATGCGACGAAGAAGTGCCTTCCACCGTCAGCGCGATGGCCTCGCCGCCGGCCGCGGGGATCATCCAGATGCGCTCCTCGTTCTTGTCCTCTTTGAGCAGCGGCGTTTTAACGGAGTAGGCGATCCACTGCCCGTCGGGGCTGATTTGCGGGTCGTGCACTTCGTGGATCTGGAAGTAGTCGTCAATGGTGATGGCGCGCTGGGCCTGAGCACGCGACGCGGAAAATCCCACGGCGGCGAAGAGGATCGTTGCCAGAGCACAAGCACGGAAAGCGGGTAAGCCTCATGAAAACTCCTGAATAAGATGAACTGTCTGACGAACGGCGGAGTTTAACACGACGCTGAAGAGCTGGGAGGCAGAAGGAACGAAAGTATTTCAGGGACGCGAACCGTGGTGCGTCATTTCGACGCGCTCCCCGAGCGGGAAATTCGATGTGCTCTAACATCGCATACCAAACTTCCCGTACAACGCAAAAATAAATCTGGAACATGCAGATTTTTCTTGCATGCAGCGACGAGTCTTGTATTCTTCGATTGCGAACTCGCTTCACCGCCGCGCGAGAGTGAGGGTCGCTCGAGGAGGACGAAAGTAAAAATTGAGTTCTTTGTCACTTCCCACCCAATATCCCACACACGCAATTTCCATCCCGAAAAAACGAGTCGCTAAGCTGACGCTGTGGCCGCTGGTGGCGGCGACATTCTTCATGGTGTCGGGCGGCACGTACGGCACGGAAGAAATCGTGAGCGGCGCGGGCTACGGCCATGGAATTCTGATTCTGCTGTTTTTGCCGGTGCTGTGGTGCCTGCCGACCGCTTTCATGATTGGCGAATTGTCGAGCGCGCTGCCCGAAGAGGGCGGCTACTACGCGTGGGTGCGCCGCGGCCTGGGCAATTTCTGGGGATTTCAGGAAGCGTGGCTTTCGCTGGCAGCCAGTATTTTCGATATGGCCATTTATCCGACCTTGTTCGTGTTCTATCTCAAGCAGATGTCGCCGTGGTTTGGAGTTGGGAATCATGGCGTGCTCGCGGGACTGTTTGTGGTGATCACCTGCGCGGCGTTGAACCTCGCGGGCATTCGCGTGGTGGGCATCACTTCGCTGTGGTTGTTTTTCCTGCTTTCGGCGCCGTTCGCGCTGATCGTAGTTCTCGCTCCGATGCGCGCGGGCGCAGCTGGCAGGAATGCACAGCACGGAAACCGGAGCGGGGCTGGGGTTGCTTGGCGGCGTTCTGGTGGCCATGTGGAATTACATGGGTTGGGACAACGCCTCCACGATTGCGCAGGAAGTGGAAAAACCGCAGCGCACTTATCCGAAAGCGATGATCGCCGCGGTGGTGCTGGTTTCGCTGACGTACGTGCTTCCGTTTTTGGCGGTGTACGTCATGGGCGTGCCGGCGTCGGCGTTCGCGGAAGACGGATCGTGGGCGACGGTAGCGGGCCTGGTCGGCGGAAAAGTAATGGGTTTCGAGTGGCTGCGCTTCCTGGTGGTGCTGGGCGGGATGATGAGCGCGTTCGGAATGTTCAACGCGCTGGTGATGAGCTATTCGCGCTTGCCGCTGGCGATGGCGCGCGACGGCATGTTGCCGAAAATTTTTGCCAAGACCAGCGCGAGAACGCAGGCGCCCTGGGTGGCGATTATCGCGTGCGCGACCTGCTGGGCGCTTTGCCTGGGCCTGGGATTCAAGCGACTGGTCACGCTGGACATCATGCTTTACGGCGCGGCGTTGATGCTGGAGTTCGTAACGCTGGTGGCCCTGCGCATTCGCGAGCCGCAATTTGAAGCGCGAATTCCGCGTGCCCGGCGGATTGGCAGGCGCGATTCTTGCCGGCGTATTTCCGCTGATATTGCTGAGTATCGCCATGGTCGAAAGCGAATCGCAATCAGTGCTGGGGATGAATGGGCTGGTATTCGGTGTGTTGATCATTGGACTGGGGTTTGGTTTATATGCTTCCACGCGCAAGTTGCGGAGACGCTTATCCGCCGAAGCGCCAGCGGAAGTTGCCGAACCCGCCTAGCGGTAAATTCCTCAATTCTATTGTTGCGGGCGCGGGACACGCGTTCGACGACGCGGTTATTGCCCGCTTCCCTGCTGAGTAACAACAACTGTAAAGAACTTAGCGACTGAATGCTGGCGCGACATTCCCACGAGTTGCGGGTTACATGAAGGAACGTCGAGAACCCGGCTCAAGAAAAGGACACCCCATGAATCGCATTAACAAGCAACTCGCAGTGACCGCTGGCTTCTTGCTGGTGAGTATGTTTCCGGCAATGAGCAAGGCGCAAAACACCGCGCCCGACACAGCGCAGGGACAGTCTCAGGCAATGCCCGCGCAGGACGAAAAAGGCGGCGCGGCTCTGGCCAACCTGAATCTTACCGATGACCAGAAAGCGCAAATTAAACAGATCCGCGAAGGCGCTCGATCGCAAGTCGACGCGGTGAAGAATGATTCGTCGCTTTCGGCAGAGCAGAAAGAAACGAAGATCCAGTCCATTCACCGTGACTCGCACATGCAGATGAAAAAAGTGCTGACTCCTGAACAGCGCAAACAGATGCATGAAAACATGCGCGAGCGGCGCGAATCGAAGCAGCAACAGGCTCCGCCGACCAAGTAACGGAAGGCGATATGTTCCCAAGGGGCGGCCGGTGCAGGCCGTCCCTTTTTCGTTGCGCAGTCTGTTTGCGAACCGTGGTTTGCAGCGCAATTTGGTATCCTGACTGCAGTGAAGAATCATGCCGCAAGTGCCTTCGTGAAACCAAAATCTGCAACGTTTCGGCAAATGATTTTCACGTCGCTGATCGTTTTTGTCGCGGCGATGGCGACCGTCGCACAGATTCCAGGGCAGAACTTCCCTGCTGATAATTCTCGGCCAGCGATTGCCCCAACATCTTGGCAAGCAACTCCTCCGGTCCCATCCCAGACATTTTCTCCCCGGCCCGGTTTGAACATCGTGGTGCTCGACCCGGCGCATGGCGGCACGGACACAGGGGCGCGTGGCACTGCGGGCATCCGAGAGAGCGAAGTAGTTCTGGGTTTTGCTGCTGCAGGTGCGCCGCGCACTGGAATCACAAGGTTTTCAGGTGGTGCAGACGCGGCTGGCAGATGAAAACCCTTCGTTCGACGATCGTTCGGCATTGGCCAATGCACAAACAGGGCGCTGTCTTTGTGAGCTTGCATGTTTCTTCCACCGGCTTGCCAGGTACCGCGCGAGTGTACGTAAACTCGGATCTGCCGACGGCGCGCGAATCGAACGGACTCATTCCCTGGGATCGCGCGCAAGCTCCCTTTCTGGGACTGAGTCATAAATTTGGAGACATGGTGCAAGGTAACCTGGCTCAGAAATTTAAAGGCTCGCCAGGAAGCGCGCAGACTTCGCCGATTCGGCAATTGCGGACTACCGCGGCGCCAGCGATTGCAGTAGAAATTTCGTCCGTTACGGTGACCGATCGCGCCGAGCTCGACCGCATGGCTCCGGGAATAGCAGACGCTATCGCGCGCGGTGCATCGGCTTTTCGACCGTCGTATGTTGTGGCCAGCCAGCCGGGAGCGTTACGGTGAGCGGCCGCTGGGTTCGCCTGGTGCTTGGTGGATTGTTTGGAGCGGTGATTATTGCAGCGCTGTATTTTCCGGTATCTGAAACGCCGCGTGACACTTACCGCGAAAGTCCAGCCGCAATCGGAAGAGCAGGCCGAAGAGAGCTGACGCAATCGCTGACCGCTGCGCCGAGCGAGCCGCGCGTGAAGGCAAAACTCTATTGGGCTTCGAAGGCCGATGATGGGTCGCTGGCGCCGGTGAACATTGACCTGCCGCTTTCGCCCGAGCCAGCACTGCGTGCCAAGCAAGTGCTGAATACGCTGTTGGCTGGTCCGGTGGACGCGGAACTGCGGACGCTGCCGCCTGACGCTGTGTTACTGGCTTTTTATTTGCTGCCGGACGGCACGGGGATCGCGGATTTTTCGGAAGCGCTGGCGAGCTCCACGCCTTCGGGAATCGAGAGCGAACAGCTGGCGGTGGATTCCATAACGCGGACCTTAGCAGCCAATGTTCCGCAGATTCTGCGCCTCAAAATTTTGATTCATGGACAGGAAGTAGAAACGCTGGCGGGACATCTGGACCTTACCGAACCTTTCCTCGTGAATCCGCGAGCGCTGCGAAGCTCGATCGGCGTGCCGGCCTGACGAATGGATGCCTTCGCCTCCAACGGATGCGCCGGCATTGACACCCTAGAGCTCGCTCCCGGCAAACTTACGCAGCATTGCAGCACATGTACCAATCCTAGAAATTCGAGGAATCCCCATTGGGAATTGCAGCCAGACAGAGAGGCGACGGGCGGAATCGTGGATCAACTGCGCCCGCTGAAAATTACTCCGGACTTTATCGCCACCGCAGAAGGCAGCGTGTTGATTGAACTGGGCAACACGCGCGTGATTTGCACCGCGACGGTGGACGACGGAGTGCCGGGATTTTTAAAGGGCAGCGGCAAAGGCTGGGTGACCAGCGAGTACGGCATGCTGCCGCGCGCTACGGAAGAGCGCACGCCGCGTGAAGCTGCGCGCGGAAAACAGTCGGGGCGCACACTGGAGATACAACGGCTCATTGGCAGATCGCTGCGGGCTGCGACAGATCAGGAAGCTCTGGGCGAGCGCACCGTGTGGATTGATTGCGACGTGATTCAGGCCGACGGCGGCACGCGTACCGCATCGATCACGGGCGCTTTCGTGGCGCTGGCGCTGGCGTTCGAACGCCTGGTGGCTGCGGGAATTTTGAAGAGTACGCCATTGACCGATACGGTGGCGGCGATCAGCGTGGGAATCGTCGACGACCGCGCGTTGCTGGACCTGGCTTACGAAGAAGATTCGCGCGCGGAAGTGGATATGAACGTGGTAATGACCGGCGGCGGCCATTTTGTGGAAATTCAGGCGTCTGCGGAGGGCCGGCCGTTCACCGGCGGCGAGATGCAAGATCTGCTGGCGCTTGCCGCTGCGGGAATTCGCAGGCTGACGGAAGATCAACGCGCGGTATTACCCGTGAAATTCAGTGCGCGAGCCCGTTAAGATTTACTTCGCGTCTTCAAATCCAGGAAAACTTGCGGAATTTCGCGCGCTGGCGGAGCAGTCATGCCGGCGGACGAGCATCATCCACCGGTTTCCGTGGAGCTGCTGCCACGCTTCGATTCTATCGCTTGCGTTTGACGAAAATGCGCCGACATTTGGTGAAAATGCCCTGGGCAAGGCGCTTTACTATTCGCAACTCAGCGACAGACATTTTGTTTGCGGACGATTCGGGGCTGGTTGTGCCTGCTCTTGGCGGAAGACCTGGCGTGCAGTCGGCGCGCTACGCCGGCCCGCACGCCACCAGCGCAGGAGCGCATAGCCAAATTGCTGGAAGAGCTGAGCGGAAAATCAGCGGCGGAACGCGCCGCGTATTTCTGCTGCGTTATCGCCGTAGTAAAAAATGGACGGCCGGTCGCGATCGTGAGCAACCGGGTGGATGGCGAGATTCTGGAACGACCGCGTGGCAGCGGGGGTTTTGGATACGACCCGATATTTTATTTGCCGGCGTTGGGAAAAACATTTGCGGAACTGTCACCCGAAGAGAAAAATGAGCACAGTCACCGCGGCAAAGCATTTCGCAGGGTACTGGCGCTGCTGCAATCGCTCGCATAACGTTAGTCGCGCTAAACATCCACTTGTTTGGCGTGTGCTATTCTGGCGCGTCATGCGCAAAGCCAAATCGAAAAAGAAAACTCCGCTAAAGAAAGAAAACGCTATTCGCCTGCCTAAAGGCGGGCAATCGCCCTGGAAAAGCCGCAAGATCGGAAACAAAGAATGCGTGCTGGGAACTGATCCTCGAAGAGTTGGCGCCATTCTCGCGGGACTAGATGAAGCCTATCCCGAGGCAACCTGCGAACTGAAGCACAAGAGCCCATTTCAACTGCTGATCTCCACAATTCTTTCCGCGCAGTGCACCGACGTGCGCGTGAATCAAGTTACGGAAACGCTTTACAAAAAATATCCCAAGCCGGAAGCGTTCGCGTATGCCACGCCAAACGAGCTGGAGCAGGAAATTCGGCCGACGGGGTTTTTTAGAAACAAAACCAAATCGGTGATGGGCGCGAGCAAAGCGATCGTCGAGGAATTCGGTGGGCGAAGTGCCGCGCACGATGGAAGAAATTCTTACGCTGCCGGGAGTCGCGCGCAAAACCGCCAATGTGGTGCTGGGCACAGCGTACGGAATCGCTAAGGGCGTGGTGGTGGACACTCACGTGATGCGGCTGTCGCGGCGGCTGGATTTATCTCGCAAAACCGAGCCGGTAAAAATCGAGCAGGACCTGATGGCGGCAATTCCCCAGGAACAAATGGATTCAATTTTCGCATCAACTGATCTGGCACGGCCGGCGAGTGTGCGTGGCGCGCAAGCCGCGATGCGTGGACTGTAATCTCGAAAAAATTTGCTACTCCGTGGACAAGACCATGTCCACGCATCCGGATTCCCCTTGTTTGCCGCAAGAATACCTGCACGCCCGGTGAGCGGTTTTCCGTTGCTTCCCTGCTGAAATCTAACAATAGGCATCAAAACGGAGGTGAACGCAATGCGGGCTCACGATTAGGTGAGCCCGCACTACAAATTATCTTCGCAAACTAGAAGTTAAATTTGGCCTGGAATTCGATCACGCGACCGGCGAGGGCTCCTGGAGCACGCCCGAACAGGGCGTTTTCCACGCGGGTGTTGTCGGTGCCGAATGAAAATGGCTGCAGGTTGAGCTTGTTGAAGACGTTGAAAAAGTTTCCACGCAACTCAATGTTGGCGCCCTCGCCCCAGAAACGGAAATTGGGCAGACCGAATTTTTTGACTACGCTGAAATCCACGTCAAAGTAACTCGGACCGCGGCGGGAGTTTCGCCCCACGCCCGGAGGCCCAGGCGTGCAGATATCAAAATAAGGATAGCCGGGGCGCGTAGTGGGGTCGGTGTTGGAGCATTGCGCAGATATCGTGCCTCCCGCAGGATTAGCGACGGTGTCACCCTGGTGAATGATGCCTGGGAAATTGGCATCGGGCGCGATGAAGGAATCGTTGGAGGTGTCGGTGCTCGCACTGTTGATCACCGCCGATGGCCGCGTCGGATTGATGGTGGCCGCGCTGGTTATTGGCACGGAACTGATCTGCCCAGTGACAGGCGTCCAGGGGAATCCGGTGTGCCAACTCATCAGGCCATTCACTTGCCAGCCGCCGAGAATTTTTCCAGTGAATCGGGACTGGTCGCGGAAGAAGGGCAAATCCCACAACGCAAAAAAGCTTACGTTGTGTTTCACGTCGAAGTCGGATGGGCCGTGCTCGGTTTCTGGATGCGCAGGGTCGGTTTGATTGGTGACCGAGCCCGGACCTTCGTTGGAAATCTGGTCGATACTCTTGGCGTAGCGATATTGCGCGTCAAACAAGAGTCCATGGTTAAACTGGCGCCGGAGCCTCAAGTTTAGAGCGTTGTAATTGGCATTGACATCGCTGGTCGGAATGTAAACCGCAAAGAACGAGGGGTTGGGAGCCTGAAGGAAATTCTGATTTACCAACCGCGTCAACTTATGCGAGACGCTACCCTGATAACCAACTGTGGCGATAAGGCTCCAGGGCAAGCGATGTTCGATCTCGGTGGAGTAGATATATACGTAGGCATCACGGTAGTTTGACGATCCGCCGTAAATCTCAACTGGAATGTCGTTGGCAGGTGTGCAGGCGGAGTTTCCGCAAATGCCGCCGGTGACTGGGTCGATTCCCAGAGCAAATGCAGGGTTGGCTGGATAGCTGTTGAACGCGTTGCTAGATCCCAATGCATACAGAATCTGGCCATTAGCGAACGGCGTTCCAAAATCAGTCGCAGCCGTTCCGCAGCAAACGCTAAAACGCGCGTAGTTGGGAGGATTGAACGCCGCGTTCTGGAACAAGACGTCATCCGGCCGGTTATAGACGATGCCGCCGCCACCGCGGATCACTGTATTCCCGTGGAATCGATCGGGACTCCACGCGAATCCGAGCCGGGGGCCGGCGTCACGCATGGTTCTGTCTATCAGCCGGGAAACATTGTGAACGCTGGTGTCCGCCAGTACGCCGCTGGTAGGAAATTCAATATTGGACAAGTGATTTTTGGCGTCATTGAACGGACTGAAATATTCGTAACGCAAGCCCAGGTTCAAGGTGAAGTTTGGTTTCACCTTCCAGTCATCCTGAAAGAAAAAACCATAGTCTTTAGAGCGCAAGTACCTTTGCGCATCGGCAGGGCCACCGGTCTGAGGATTGGCGTCGACGCCCTCGAAGATCGGGGTGTCATTTGCGAAGTTCCACAAGAAATGCTGGACATACAAGGGCCGCGATGCGCCGCTGAGACTGTTGTTATTCTGCTCGCCGATGACGTCAATGCCTAGGCGGAAGGAGTGACTGTTGTAGTTCTTGGTCAGCGTGTCGCGGAAATCGAAACTGTTTTCCACGAACGCAGCCGGCGTGGTCGACCCTTGGGGAGGTCCGAACCGGATGCGATCGAAGTTATAGCCTTCAATTTCAATGCGGGGGATGCCGAAATCGACGTTTTGGCTGGTGGCGATCTGGTTAAAGTTGAAGCGTGTGAAATTTACCCGAAATTCATTTACGAGTGTCGGCGACATACTACGTATGAACGAAAATGACTGCACCTGGTTAAATGGCTCGATGCGTAAATCGCCCTGAGGCCGGCTGCGACCAGGGGAGTCGGCGGTCAAATTATTTACGGTTGTGAAATACGCGCTGTAAGCGAATTGATTTTTCCCGTGAACGAAATCGAAACGGCCATTGTACTGATCTCCACGATTGGTGCTGGGAAGAGCCAAGGTTACGTACTGAATGTCTGGAATGCCGTCGAATCCTCCCCCGGTGGGGTTATTGAGGGAAACATATTGTCCGGTCGCGCCTGTGGGGGAACCCAAATCCAGGCCGCCAGGGACTTCCTGGCATTGAGATGTGGGGAGATTTGCCAGCGCACACGTAGCAGTGAGGACACTGGCGATTCGCGGAGCAATTCCCGCCGAATTGAAAATAGTTGCCGCTATGCTGCCAGGACGATCAGCGATAACAAGCTGGCGAAATTCCGGCGTCTCGACAAACGTCGGACTGGTGAGATCATGACCAGTGCTGCGGAGCCCTTCGTACGAGAAAAAGAAAAATAGTTTGTCCTTAAGAATCGGGCCTCCGATGTTTCCACCGAACTGGCGGAAATTATTATTCACGCGTGTGGGAGGAGCGCCGTTCGGGCCGCCGTATTTGTTATACGCGTTAAAATTCGGATCCTGATACTTAAAGAATCCGCCACCGTGTGGTTGGTTGGTGCCGCTTTTGCTTACAACTTTTACCTGCGCACCGGAAGTGCGGCCGTCTTCAGCGGAGTAAGAATTGGATAAAACGGTGATCTCCTGCACAGACTGCTGATTGGGAGTAATTACCGCTGAACCGCCAAACTGCAAACTATTCACACTGACGCCGTCGATCGTGAAATTGTTGGTGTCCTGTCGCTGCCCGTTGGCAACCACCTGCACAGAGTTTTCGGTTTGAAAGATGGAGGCGTTTGAACCGCCGGGGCCAGTAGAGTTCGGCAGGTTGTTGGCGCCACCGTTTCCTCCCCGAGAGCTGTCGCCGAACACGCCTGGGGTCAGCCGCAGCAACTCGTAAGGGTCTCTGCCGAATTGCGGGAGCCTGTCGAGTTGTTCCGTTGTGATCGTGGTGCCAGTGTTGGCGTTTTCCGTATGCAGTGATTCGGCGGACGCGCTGACGGTGACCTCTTCAGTGACGGCGCCCACTTGCAGCGTGACGTCGAATCCGCGCGGCTCTTCGGCCTTCACTTCTACATCGCTGGAGACAGAATTTTTAAATCCGGCGGCGGTAACAGTGACGGTATAGCGCCCCGGAGGAAGTTCTGGAATGCGATAAAAGCCCTGATCGCTGGTGACGGTGTCTCGCGTCGCGCCGGTGGCTTGATTGGTGACGCTGACTTTCGCGTCAGCAATAGCCGCCTGGCCGGCATCCATAACTGTGCCCTGAAGACTGGCCTTGAATTGAGCAAAAGTTGGAACCGCGAAGAAGGATAGTACACACACAAAAACTAACTTAGTACGACTCATCGTCCCCCCATGTAGTTCCTACGACAATCGCACCGTTACTGGTGAGGATGGGGCCAACAGAAATTAAAATCCCTCAGGTAAATCCTGTATGCAATTTTGAGCACATTTTTTCGCGCGACGTTGCAACACTCGCGACCCGGACTACACATAAGGCGCCGCAAGCTTGATTCCTTTGCTGTTCCGCTGGTTAGCCCGTCCACGCTTCAGACCGAACAATTACAAAATGTAACTTTGATGAGTCAACGGCCATCTAGTTCGTATGGCTATGAGGACAGTAAAACTTGGTTCACAGGGCGCCTTGGTATCTCGCATGGGGCTCGGCTGTATGGGCATGAGTGAATTCTATGGCGCGCGAAATGACGAGGAGTCCGCTGCGACGATTTTACGCGCACTCGACCTTGGCGTAACTTTCCTGGATACAGCGGATACTTATGGCATCGGTGACAATGAGGAACTTGTCGGCAAGACCATTCGGGCGCGACGTGATGAAGTCTTCCTGGCGACGAAGTTCGCGAATATTCGAAAGAAAGATGATCCCACCTATTGGGTGATCAGCGGAAAGCCGGAATATGTGCGCTCGGCCTGCGATGCCTCACTGAAACGCCTGGGAGTGGACCATATCGATTTGTACTACCAGCATCGCGTAGATCCTGAAACTCCTATCGAAGAAACTGTTGGCGCGATGGCGGAGCTGGTAAAAGCCGGCAAGGTGAAGTATCTGGGGCTTTCAGAGGCCTCTCCGGCGACGATTCGACGAGCGCACAAAGTGCACCCCATCACCGCTTTGCAAACAGAATATTCGCTGTGGGAGCGCCACGCGGAAGCGGAGATTCTGCCAACGGTACGCGAACTCGGAATCGGATTCGTTCCTTACAGTCCACTGGGACGCGGTTTTTTGACTGGAGCCATTAACAATAGAAACGATTTTGCAGCGGGCGATGTGCGCGGGCAGCGCTACCCCAGGTTCAGTGGCGAGAACTTCGACAAGAACCAGGCCATGGTCGGGCGCGTGCGCGCGATCGCCGAGCGCAAAGGTGTCAAAGCGGGACAGTTGGCGCTCGCGTGGGTGCTGGCCAATGGCGAAGACCTGGTTCCGATACCCGGAACAAAACGCCGGACGTATCTGGAAGAGAATGCGGCGGCGGCTGACATTTTTCTATCGCCGTCGGAGATCGCGGAACTGGAGGCGGCCTTTCCTCCAAACGAAATCGCCGGCGAACGTTATGCTCCGGTGCACATGAAAAACATTGATCGCTGATTGTCGGCCTGCACGTCGCTGTCGCAAGAGACTTGCGGTACTCATCGACGAAGCTTGCAGACCATACTGCTACTGCGCGCCAGCGCTGAGGGGGAGGTGGGCTTTGAGTTCATCGTCAAGGCGCGACTCACTCATGCGAATCTCGCGAAATAGATGAAGATTACATGACATCACGACGCCCGGACTGAGGCGAACCGAAGGTGGAAAATCTATTTTGGAAACCAGCTTATCGGCCATCACGCGAACGGCGATCTGGCCCTGACGATGCGGTTGCTGATAAATGGACGCTGCGATGGTGCCCTTTTTGAAGTAAGGCGCCATCTCCATGAACAGATCCGTGGTAATCAACTTCACTTTCCCGCGAAGATTTCTCGCGCCCAAGGCTCGGCAGACCGGCATACAGTTGACGGTGTTGACGTAGATGCCTGCGAGAGCGGGAATGCGGCGCAAGAGATCGAATGTTTTTTGGAAACTTTCATCCTCGTCTTCGTGGCCTTCGATGACAGCGGCGATCTTGCCGCCCGCACAATGTTTCGGAAAAGTCTCCGAAAAACCCTCCGCTTTTCTGCGATGGTCCTCAGCCATCAACATACCGGCGAGTACCGCGACCTTAGAGCCTTGAGGAACAAACTTGCCCATCAACTCGCCCGCCAGACAGCCATTCAAGTAGGGATCAACGTACACCACACTGGAACGTCGACTTTCCGGCGCATCCGTCGAAACGCAAACCACATGAATACCTTTGGCCTCGGCCTCATCGATCAGAGGTTTCAAGCTTTTGGGGTTGCCCGCAGTCAGAATAATTCCGTCGACGCCGCTGGCCATCAGTTCTCTGAACGCTTCGCTGTCGCCTTCGCCAAGGTTTTGCACCGGGCGGTTGATGAACTCGATGCCGAGCTGCGAAACGCGTCCGGCTTCTTCCAGGACTCCGCTCCAAAGCTGATCATAGAAAAAATGGATTTCCCGCGGGATACAAACACCGACCTTCGCGCTGGCGCGTGCGGCGGAAAGCGCCCGGGCGGCCAGGTTCGGGGTGTAGCCGATCTGGCGAGCCACTTCCAAAATGCGTTGGCGGGTCGCCTCGTTGATGCCGTCGCGGCCATGGAGAGCTCGGTCCACCGTGCCGATGGAAACTCGGGCAATATCCGCGATCAGGTGAATTCCACGTCTCGGTTTGGGCATAATTATACCGAGTCATTTTATGCCAGATGAGGCGATGTATGGTGCACAAAGGGGGCCATGAAAGGGTAAAAGGGCGAATTCATATTGGCACTAGAAAGCGGAACGACCTGTTCCAGACAATTGAGGGCAAGAACTGCCGTAAGTTACTTTGGGCTGCTGCCGATTCCGTAACTACGATTTGATTTTTGCATTCTTGAAATGCGTTCAACACATGATAGTATACGGTCGTTAACGTACACGTAGAAGCCTAAGGCTGGTCTGGTGCTTGGGACGTTCGTCGAGGACGGTCTCTTGGAGCGAGAGTATGGCCAGACCTTAGGCCTCGCGTAACCTACCGGTGCGGCAACCTTCGAGGAGAAGCCATGAGCAGTGAGGGGTCATACCAACCAAAGCCAGAGCACAAATTCTCGTTCGGATTGTGGACACTTGCCAATCGCGGGCGAGATCCCTTTGGTGATTTCGTTCGTCCGGTCATGTCGCCGGAGGAGGTGGTCGGCACCCTCTCCGAGATAGGAGCGTGGGGAGTGAACCTGCATGACAACGACCTGGTACCTATCGACGCCAGCCCATCGGAGCGGGACGCCATCGTGCGCAAGTTTCAACGTGCCTGCCAGGACGGTGGCATTACCGTGCCGATGGCCACGGTTTCCTTATTTTTTCATCCGGTTTTCCGGGATGGGGCTTTCACGGCTAACGATCCGGAGGTGCGGGCCTACGCGATTCAGAAAACGATGCGCGCGATGGATCTGGGTGCGGAACTGGGCGCGAAGATATTCGTGCTGTGGGGCGGACGCGAGGGCGTTGAGACGGATGCGTGCCGGCGTCCGGATGAAGCGATTAAACGGCTGCGCGAAGCCGTAAATTATCTGTGCGAGTACAACATCGATAAGGGCTATGGCATGCGCCTGGCGCTCGAAGCCAAGCCGAATGAGCCGCGTGGAGATTTGTATATGGCCACCACCGGCCACTATCTGGGATTCATCGCTACGCTCGACCACCCGGAGCTTGTGGGCGTAAATCCGGAGATGGCTCATGAGCAAATGGCCGGGCTGAATTTTGTGCATGGCGTGGCGCAAGCGTGGGAAGCCGGCAAGTTGTTTCACATCGATCTGAACGATCAGCTACCGGGCAGATTCGATCAAGACCTGCGTTTCGGTTCGACAAGTCTGAAGCAAAGCTTCTGGCTTGTGAAATTTCTGGAAGACGTCGGATATGACGGTCCGCGGCACTTTGATGCTCACGCCTATCGGACCGAAGACTGCGCCGGGGTAAAGGATTTTGCGCGCGGATGCATGCGGACATATCTGATCATGAAAGAAAAAGGCGAGCGTTGGAATGCTGATAAGGAAATCCAATCGCTTTTGCGGGAATTATCGCGAGATGGGAAGCAGGTGCCATCCACCGCGAAATATTCTACGAAAAGTGCGGAGGCTCTTTTGGCGCACTCCTTTGACAAGGACGCCATACTGCGCAAACAGTTGCCTTACGAGAGACTGGATCAGATGACAGTCGATATTCTTATGGGCGTTAGATAGTCTGATGTAGACTGCGCTTTCGCGCATATTCGCACCGGACGCCACCTACTTGCCGCTCGGTTCTTTGACGTGAAGTGTTTGATCCGCATCCACGTTTTTCAGTGTTTGGACAACGCCCGAGGGCCATTGAATTTCCACTAAGGTCGCTTGCGTGCTCGTACCCAGACCAAAATGCACCGGGCCATCGCTGGAAGATGCATAGCCGACGCTGGTGGTCATGTGGTTGTACTGAGCGCCAGTCGCGGTGACAACTTTGATGCGGGCGCCAATTCCATCGCGATTGCTCCTGGTTCCTTCCAATGCGATGTCCAGCCGGTGGCCCGAATGAGGAGAGCGATTCATCCAAATCTCGGCGTTTGCGCCGATCGCTGTCACAACGACGTCGGTGCGGCCATCACCATCGAAATCGCCAAAGGCACAGCCGCGATGCCGCGCAGGCGGCGAGGCCGTAAGTCCGGCCTCTTCGGTCAGAGCTTGCCACTTGCCACTCGATCCAGGATTGCGGAAGACGGTATTGTTCTGATCCACCGTAAAGGACGCTTCGGGAAGCGACTCCACATGGCCGCGCGACACGAATAAATCTTTCCAGCCATCGTTGTCAAAATCGAAAAATCCGGCGCCATATCCCGACATCGACCGGGACAGCTGCCGCATTCCGGTAGGAAAGGTGGTCTCTTCAAAGCCTTTGCCGCTTTTATTCGCGAACAGGGGAAAAGTCTGATCGTTGAGGGCGACGAACACAATGTCGGGATATCCATCATTGTTATAGTCGCGAAAGTCCAAACCCATTCCGGATACAAATCTTCCGTCTTCCACCAAGGCGACGCTTTGCTGGAAAGCAACTTCGTCGAAGCTGTGCCCGTTGTTGTGGAAGAGATAGTTGTAGGAGGTATCGTTGGTGATGAAAAGATCCGGACGGCCGTCGAGGTCATAGTCCGCGACGCCTACCCCCATACCTTTTCCGGGTTTAGCGCGCAGGCCCCATTGCTCAGAAACATCCTGGAAGGAGCCATCGCCGCGGTTCAGGAAAAGTTCGTTAGGCTGGCCTTTGTAACGATCGGGGCTGCAATAATCGAAGGCCCCGGCAAACGGACACAAGGGCTCGGTTTTTATGTTCCATTGCAAATAATTGATGACTACGAGGTCGAGTAAACCATCGTTATTCACATCCACCCAGGCTGCTGCGGATGTCCACAAGGGTCCGTACTGCGGATCGATCGGGTGATTCAGGCCGGCCCTGGCGGTGACGTCGGTGAAGGTGCCATCGCCATTGTTGCGGTAGAGCGTATTGCCGTGAACGCCGCCAACAAACAAATCGGGATGGCCATCGTTGTTGTAGTCGCCGACCGCGACGCATATATCATAACCGCTGCCTGTCAAATCGGCCTCGTTGGTCACATCGGTAAACACCCCGTTGCCGTCGTTTCTGTAGAGACGATTGGAATATTTCGGCGAGTCCTTCTTAAGCGTTTCAATGTTGGCCCCATTAGCGAAGAAAATGTCTGGCCGGCCATCGTTGTTATAGTCGAAGACCGCGACTCCTCCGGCCATGGTGGCGGGCGCGTGAGGAAATTTTGGAGTTTCGTCGGATTCCACTTTGAAAGGCAGAGTTTTTAGAGAAAACCGAATGGGTGCCGTTGCGGACGTAGCAGGTTTTTCTTGCGCGATAACAAAGCAACAGGAGAGCACCGGAATCCCAAACGCTAACGCGAAGAGAACGATCCGTAAGTTGCGGCCAGCGACAGCAGGGACTCGAAACACCGACAAGAATTGTATAAGAGAACGGCAGGCTGGATAGGAAATTCTGCTTTCGGTAACGTTCACGTGGGGCTTCGGGTACAATGCTGCGGGTTTCGCTTTTGACCGTATTTCTTAGGCTCAAAACGCAGCTTCCGAGATGGCTATCCCGTTTCCCTTCGGGCCATAGGGTGCGTTACAAATGATGGATCGATGAACTTTCTTACGATCACGGCCGCGGTTAGTTTATTGCTTGCGCAGGCTGTAGCCGCCCAGTCTCCTTCTGCCGATCCGTCGCCGGCGGAAGCGATGGCTTTGCAAAGGGATGGAAAGCTAGCGGAAGCGGAAGAAGCCTGGCGCGTCATCACCCGGAAAAATCCGAAGGATGCCGGAGCCTTCGCCAGTTTGGGCGTCGTTCTTTCGAGCGAACAGAAATATCCGGAAGCATCCGTGGCCTATCGTAAAGCACTGGTGTTGCAGCCGCATCTTCCGGGGATACAACTGAATTGGGGGCTTGCAGAGTTCAAGCAAGGCCACTTTGAGGCTGCAATTCCGCCGCTAAAGGCCGCGATGACCGAGGATTCCCATGGCATGCAGGTGCCGGCCTTGCTGGGGTTGAGTTATTTCGGCGCGAAGCGTTTTCCGGAGGCGGCAAAGTATTTGCAGCAAGCAGTAGCTCTCGACCCCAACAACAATCAGCTTCATCAGACATTGGCACAAAGCTGCCTGTTGGCAAAAAACTTCACGTGTGCACTGAGCGAATTTCGCAAGCTGGGCGAGATGGATCCGGACTCTTCATCCGTGCACATGCTGACTGGCCAAGCGCTCGACGGCGAAGGAAAGACTGCAGAAGCGATCACGGAGTTTCAGAAAGCCGTGAGCCTGTCTCCCCGCGAACCGAATCTGAATTTTGCCTTGGGATACTTGTACTGGAAGTCGCAACGGTATGATGAGGCCGTAGCAGCGTTCCAGGCGGAGTTGCAGGTTGTTCCGGAGAACGCTCAACCCATCGTGTACCTCGGCGATATCGCCATGAAGAACGGCGACTATGACAAGGCCGTCGTTCTGCTGGATAAGGCTACGAAGCTGCAGACGGATAACCGGCTGGCATATCTGGATCTGGCGCGCATTTTCGTGGACCAGAAACGCTATGAGCAGGCGAAAACGGCTCTGCAACAAGCCATTCGAATTGGATTCCTCAGAACCGGACGCGCATTTTCGACTTGGGCACGTTTATCAGCAATTGGGAAACAGTGCCGCAGCCGAAAAGGAGTTCGCGACGGTCCGCGAGCTGAAGCAGAAGGCAGATCGCGGATCCGTAAAAACGCCAGCACCTCAAACCCAGGATCCGCAAAACTAGACTTTATTCCGGCAGCCGTTCATCGCCGGTGATCGTAAACGCCGACTCCACCACGGGCGCTCCCGTGCCCGGTTGTCCGCCGCCGACCGCGAGGCTATATGAACCAGAAGTGATCAGCCGGTCGCCAGATTCGTTTACGTGGCTGAGGCTGCGTGGATCAATTGCGAGATGCACATGTTGGGTGTTGCCCGCGGGAATGTGCACGCGCTGGAAACCGCATAGCGCACGAATGGGCGCCCCCGGCAGCTTCGGGTAAGTCAAATAAAGCTGCACAACTTCATCGCCGTCGCGTGCGCCGGTATTCTTCACGTCGACGTCCACGACGAGGGGCTGGCCGGCATTCAGCGTCGCAGTCGAGAGCGCGACCTTTACGTATTCGAACTTCGAATAGCTCAGACCAAAGCCGAACGGATACAGCGGCGCGCCGCGAAAATAGCGATACGTGCGGTTGGCCATCGAATAATCTTCGAACGGCGGGAGATCGTTCACGCTACTGTAAAAGGTGACCGGCAAACGCCCGCCAGGATTGTTGATGCCTGCTAAGGTTTGCGCAACGCTCGCGCCGCCCTCCTCGCCGGGGTACCAGGCTTCCAGAATCGCATTGGCGTGTTGCTTGGCCCAGTTCACGCTGAGAGCGCTTCCATTCAACAGCACCACCACGACGGGCTTGCCTGTCGAGCCCATGGCCGCCAGCAGTTGATCTTCCGGTTTGGGCAGGTCGAGAGAGGTGCGGTCGCCGCCTTTGAAGCCTTCCTCGCTGACCGCCATTTCTTCGCCTTCCAGCTCGCTGGTCAAGCCGACCACCGCTACCACGACATCAGCGGCCTTGGCTGCGGCGATGGCCTCCGGCGAAGGCCGCGGATCAAACTTCGCCCACACCAATTCGCCACCCACCTTCGAGCCGGCCTTTGGCGCGTAATCCACCCGCAAGGCGTAGGACTTCCCTGCTTCAAATTGCACGTGACCCAGCTTGGCGTCGCGGCCGTTTCCTCCGTACGCCATGGTGAAGACTTTGCCATCGAGCCACACGCGGAGAAATCCTGCTCCGCGGAAGCCGAAAGAATATTCTCCACCTTCGGCCGGAGTGAAAGTGGTCTCCCATCGCACGGCGAAAGATGTGTCGTTGGAGACTTCTGGCGGCAGGGATCGCAGGAATACCTATTCCGGACTCTTTGCGGCTTGCCGTTGGGGTCTGATTCGCGGCACTGCTGACGAACGCGAGCATGTCTTTCACCGAATAGTAGTCGGCGCGGACACCGGGTTGCCCATCGATCGTAAACAGTCTGTCTGGGACCCGCGAAGCCGCTTTGCTTAAGAACGCCGTGCCAGGCACAAAATTTATTTCAGCTTTGGGAAACTCGGCTTTCAGTCCCTCCAGAACAGAAACGGTATGTGTCGGCGTGCCGTTGTAATTGCCCAGCAATACGGCGGTCTGCTCGGCGAGTGGGCCGACCACCAGAATCTTTGTGCCTTCGGTTTTCAGTGGCAGAACGCCGTCGTTTTTGAGGAGGACCATGGACTCGTTGGCGAGCTTGCGCGCCATTGCCCGGTGCGCCGGTCCGTCAAGAAGGGCTTCGTCGATTTTTGTGTACGGCACGGAATCCGGCGGATCGAACATGCCCAATTGAATTCGCGCGGTAAACAGGCGCTTCAACGCCACATCAATGTCTGCTTCCTTCAAAAAACCCTGCTTCACCGCGTCGATATACGGAGCATAGTCGTGATCGTCGGTGACTTTCGCGGTGAAGTCGATGCATTCATTGTCCATGCCGGTTTTCAAGCTGATCGCCGAGGCTTCCGCCTGGGACGGCTTATAGTGGTGGCCATTGAAAATGTTGCGCACCGCTTCGCAGTCCGACACCACGTAGCCGTTGAAGCCCCATTTATTCCGCAACTGATCCACCAGCAGGAATTCGTTCGCGCACGCCGGTTGTCCATTGATGCTGTTGTACGCGCACATGACCGAGGCCGCTTTCCCTTCGGTAACCGTGGCGCGAAACGCGGGTAGATAGGTGTCGAGCTCGTCGTGCTTGCTGACCTTTACGTCAGCCGCATGGCGGGTGGTTTCCGGGCCGCTGTGCACGGCGTAGTGTTTGGGAGTAGCGATGGTGCGGTAGTAGCGCGGATCGTCTCCCTGCATGCCTTTAACGAACGCCACACCCATGCGAGCGGTGAGGAACGGATCTTCTCCGTACGTTTCCTGGCCGCGGCCCCAGCGCGGATCGCGAAAGATGTTGATGTTGGGAGCCCAAAAATCGAGTCCCTCAAATATGTTGCTGTGGCCGGCGCGGACATGCTGGACGTGCTTGATGCGCCCTTCAGTGCCGATGGCAACGGCCATTTCGTGAATTGCCGGGAGTGTCGAAAGTCGCAGCCAATCCGACCGGCTCAGGGAACTCCGTGGTTCCGTCGACCATGACCCCGTGAAGTGATTCACTCCACCAATCGTAGGCCGGAACATTAAGGCGTGGAATGGCGCGCGCCTGGTTCACGAGTTGTGAAGCTTTCTCTTCCAGAGTCATGCGCGATATCAAATCCTCCACGCGCTTCTCCGTCGGCAAAGCGGGATTCAAAAACGCAGAATCATTCTTGGCGTCCTGGGCGCGGACAGGTGCGATGGAAAACAGCGACGTCAACATAACCACCGTAACGACGATCAGTCTAGACAGGCGGCTCGCGCAGTTCGAATGCATTGTTGTCTCTCCTGAAAGCTCCGACTCAAAACGGCCGGGCGGAAACTGACGGCCGCGGCTGGCGGCTGCGAGCATTACAAAATTTTCACGAAGAAGCAGTGGCTGCCACGGCCGGGCTATGCTAGCATACCTTCAACGTTAGCGTACACGATATGCGGTTCTGCGCCTCGGTGGACAATTCCGCAACCGCTCTTCCCAAAGAGACGGTCACCCCCGGAAGTTGCCTGCCAGGCTGGAGCGTTTTTTAACGCAGCAGAGCACAGCGTGACGCAGGGCGGCGAGTTGCTAGACGGTGGCTCGCCGCCCACTTCAATTCCCGGCTTCGCGAGCTTGACGATATAGGCGCTTGGGCATACATTGCTCTCGTTCCGCAGGTTTTCATGAACGCCTATCGCTCACAGCTGCTAAGGGCATCCCTCTCATTCGCTGCCGCTTTGTGGATATTTTCGGCTCCCGGCCGCTGCCAGGACTCCGGTGACCAGGGCACGATGGTGCAAGGTGATCGCGCGCAGATTTCCGTAACGGTACGAAATTCTTCGGGCGCAGATAGTTGGCGTGCCGGTGATGGTAAAACTGCTTAAGAACGGCATGCCCAGCGATCAGGCATTGACTTCCCATGGGCGCGCATTCTTTATCGCACGTGGATTTGGCGAGTTCACGGTCACTGTCGAGGCTACCGGTTACAAGCCGGCACAAAAAGACGTCTCCATAAGGATCGCGGGCCAGTTTGAAGTTGACGTCAACCTGCAGCGAGAGTCAGGTTCCAACGAAACTGCGGGAGTGCCGCCAAAACCTGTGCTGGCCCCCAAAGCGCAGGAAGCCTTGACAAAAGGCAGCCGCGCGCTTCGCGAAGGCAAGCTGGACGAGGCCAAAAAGTACCTCGACAAAGCTGCGCAGTTGGCTCCGAGCAACCCAGAGGTCCTGTACGTTCAGGGCATGCTCTTGATGCGGCAGCACAGTTGGGACGCCGCGGAGTCCGTTTTGCGGAAGTCCGACCAGATGGACCCGAATCAGGCTCGCGTACTGGCTGCGCTAGGCATGACTCTCTGTAACGAGAAGAATTATGAACAGGCGATTCCGCTGCTTGAGAAATCGCGGCAATTGGAGCCGGCGGCTGGTTGGGAAACGGACTTTGCCCTCGGGAAAGCCTACTACTATCACGAGCAGTACGAACAAGCGCTAAAGATGGCCGAAGCCGCTCGTACCAATGCCCACACGTCGAACTCGCAAGTGGAATTGTTGTTGGCGCAATGCCTCACTGCCGTGGGCCGCTATGGCGATTCCGCCGACGTTCTCCGCGGAGTCGTGAAGAGCCACTCCAACGATGCGGATACGGCGACCGCCAGGCGCTGGTTGGACGGAATGACCGCGGACGGCAAAATACACTGACGCTTGCGATGGAAAGGCTGCCAGGTAAGACGCCATGGGCCGACCTGAACCACAACGCTTAATTCAATCAGACTAAACAGCACGCCGCTGCGCAAGGATTGAACCATCGGCGATCCAGGTCTTAATCCGTGGTCCAAGACCCAGCTACAGGGCGAGCCTGGGGCACCAGACCTTCGCCAATATTGAGCTAGCCGCACCCCCAGCAGTGCAATCCACAGCAACTAACAGGTCGGAAAGTAGCGGACCACAAAAAGAAGTGGCGCGGCGGATGTTCTCGCCGCGCCACTCGGGCTTGATTTTGTTAGGGCTAGAAGCTTAGAAGTACAGCTTCAAAGCCAGTTGGATGGTGCGAGGATCGTAGGCACTCGTGACCTGGCCAAAGTTGCCGGAGTTGAAGTTGGTGCTGATTCCACCGTTACTGGTATCCCCTATGAACTGGGTGTGGTTCCAAACGTTGAAGAACTCCGCCCGGAACTGCAGGCTGCTCCCGCGTGATTCGCTGAGCAGGAAGTTCTTGAACAAGGACAGGTTCCAGTTGTCGCGGCCTGGGCCCCGTACGGAATCGCGCTTGGTGTTGCCGAAGCAGTCCGGTCCAGTGACGCACGCTGGGTTAGAGTAGATCGAGGTGTCGAACCATTGGTTCACGTTGTGCGGGTCGTGTCCAGAGCCGGTCTGATCCGGGCGATTGGTGCAATTGGGAAGAATGCTGCAGGCATTGTTGCCGTTCAAGCCGATATTAAGCGGCGCTCCGGTCTCGGCCATGACGATTCCCGAAATTTCCCATCCGCCGATCGCCGTCTTCATGAATTTGTTGTCGCTATGTCTGAAGAACGGCATCTGATAGACGAAGTTAGCGAAGAAATTGTGCCGACGGTCAAACGCGGAAGGTCCGAAATCATACTTCCAACCCAGGTAGGAGTTGGAAATCGTCCCAAGATCTCCAGCGCTGCTGCCGTTGCTACCGGCGTCGTTGGCCTTCGACAAGGTGTAACCCAACTGATACGTGAGGTCGCTGTGGGCAACCTGACCACGCAGAGACACCTGCAAGGAATTGTAGTCCCCGTTGGCTTCGTTGCGCGCCAAGCGGATCTCGTGATACCCAGCGAAAGGAACGACCGCGTTGAAGGGTGTGGGAGCCGTATTATTCACGAAGCCTGGCAGCAAGTCTTCGGACGGGAAGTTGACCTCCTGGTAAAAGCTCTGGTGGCGGTTCTGGGTTCCCACATAGGCAACCGATAGAACCGACGTGCCGAGGGATTGCTGAACACCCAAACTGAATTGGGTGCTCCGCGGAGCTTTATAATTGTTCTGGTCCATCCCGGTGACGTTGTTGACTGGAATGGATCCGCTGGCAGTGCGCCCCGGTCACGGTATTCTGGCCTGGGTTGTTAAATACCACGTTATTGAAGTTGACGCTGGCGGCCAGCGGGACAGTTCCGGCGTTGTTATAGACGTCGTTACCCTGGACGCGTTCATACATGACGCCGTATCCGCCACGAATGACGGTCTTGCCTTTGCCGGTCAAGTCGTAAGCGAATCCGACGCGAGGTCCGAAATTGAGCCACGAGTCGTCCGACACAGCCTTTGGGCACGCCCGAACCGCACTTGGCGATACCGTTGGTATAGAAGGTGGCGCCCAAGGCGGTATTCGTAAAGAGTCCGGGGCTGTTCGGGGAGATGGTATTGGCCGAGGAGTCGCTGGGATCGAAGACAGCGGCATTAGCCGGGTTGTACAGGTTCGGATAGAAATTGGCCATGTTGTTGCTTTCTTCGTAGGTATGCGGAATGCCATCCCAACGGAGGCCGAGGTTCAAGGTTAACCGGCTCGAAAGGCGCCAGTTGTCCTGGAAATAGAGTGCCCAGGACTGGTTGTCCCAGTGGCCCGCGGATTTGAGGGCATCCTGGGTGTAATTCTGAGACAGGCCCAGGAGGTAATCGGCGAAATCAACGCCGTGTATTCACCATTGAAGTTGTAGTTACCTTGGGTGGTCTTGAACCAGTCCTGGATTTTCTTGTAAATCGCCCAACTGCCGCCGAACCTGAATTGGTGACGACCATGCGTCCAGGAAACATCGTCGCGGATTTGATAGTCGTCGGCCTTATTGACCCATGGCGTCCAATTCGAGGTGTAATTGGCCCCGGTGCTCCCATTGAGGTTCACCGAGGGGATCCGGTTATCGGGATTCACCGCATTGGCGAAAAATCCAACCGGTGGTGAACGGGGAGTTGACCAGGCCCTGCGGGATAATAGCGATGCGATTGCCGTTGTAGTTGAACGCGACTTCGTTCACCACATTCGGATTAATGGTGTAGGCGGTGTGAATGACGGCGGCATACGAAGGGTTGCCGAAGGTGTTACCGATAGACGGCACGTTGTCGCCGCTCCACATGGTCTTGGCCTGGTCATTGGCGATCTGCTCCGCCAGATAGTGGCCGTAAATTACAAATTTATCGGTGAAGTTATGATCGATGCGAACGATTTCTTCCTTCACATTCGTGGGCACGGCCACCGGGAGCTGGAAGGTCGGGACGCCCTTAATAACCGTTGTCGGCGCAGGGAAAATGCCTCCGAATTTGCCGCCGGCAGTCAGTAACGACTGCGCATTCGGATCCAGCATGCAAGAGGGAATGGCATTACCAGGGAACGGCTGCCCCTGCACGATGCCCGCGGGGAGAACCCCGCCCGGGCAATTCCTGGCTAGAATTTCTGGGGTTACCAGCGACGCGCCGGGAACGTTGATTGCGGTCGCGCCGAAATCTCCACCGTATTCAGACGTCGGGGGGACCTGCTGGCTGAGCGGCGAGCCGCCGAAAACGAACTTGCGCCACTCCATGTTGTAGAAGAAGAACGTCCGCTTCCTGCTGGGATTGTAGAACTTGCCCAAAAGTCACCGGACCGCCGATATTAAATCCGAAGATGTTGTAGCGCAGTTCACCGACCGGCTGCGGTGAGGGGTTGAAGTAATTGCGCGCATCCAAAGCATCGTTGCGGAAAAACTCCCATGCGGAAGCATGCAAACTGGAGGTGCCTGACTTGATCGCCGAGCTAATCGTGGCACCGGAGGAGAGCCCGTACTCCGCACTGTAATTGGAAGTTAAGGTTTGCGTTTCCGAAATCGAGTCGATGGATGGCAACACGCTGGAGGTGCCGGCGCCACCACGATCGGAATTTTCGCCGCCATCGAGGAGGTATAAGTTGTGGGCGGAACGGTTCCCGTTGAAGCTGATGTTTCCCGATGCCCCACCCGTCGGCACAGGCAACTGCGAGTCCGGGTTCAGGCTGGAAGCGCCAGGCGTCAAGGAAACGTAGCTGTAAATCGTCCGGCCGTTGGTCGCCAATTCGGCGATCTGGGTACCGGTGACCAGGGAACTCTGTTCACTGCTATCCGTTTGGACCGCGACGGCGTTAGCTTCGACAGAAACGGTTTCGGAGGCGGCGCCCACGGTCATTTGAAAATCGACGCGCGTGCGGTCGTTGACGTTAAGCGTCACGCCTTGTGATTCCTGAACTTTGAATCCCGAAGCCTCGGCCCTGACGCTGTACCTACCGATAGGCAGGTTCGGGGCGACGTACTGACCGTCATCATTGGTGGTCAGTGTTCTTACTGCCGCCGGTGAGGGCGTTGGTGATCGTAACGTTGACATTCGGCATGACCGCGCCGCTTGGATCAGTCACCGTGCCAAGGACGGTCCCTTCAGAGCTTTGCCCATGGGCCAGAAGAGGCAATGTCAGAAGGACGAGCAATGCAACAGCAAGGCGGTTGAATTTGCAGCCCACAACGAAGTCATTTAATGACGCGAAAAATCGCATACCACACTCCCACCCACTTGATTTTACGACCCCTCGACGGAACTACACCGACCCCGACTCACCGTTAACGGTAACGGTTAGTGTCTTTGTATTCGTTATATAAATACTTGTCAAGACTTTTTTCAATCCTGATTGCCCTCGAAGCCCCGGCCTGCGCCCGGGAGGTGCTGGCAGCAGCCCGGTTTGTGTCGCTAAGAAGTCAGCTTGTTAAAGCGGGGCGCGGCATTGTTTGGTCAAGCGGCAGCCGGAAAACGCCTCGGAAAGTAGCGTCTTGGATAGCTTGACGGCTGAAGCGTGGCTATATCAACGTCGCCTCACAGAATGCAGCGCCGCGACGGGCGGTAACCTTAACGGACCCTTGAAATCGAATGCCCGACCGATTGTTCTCCGTTGTTGTCGAGGCCAACGGCTAACCGACTCAATTTGGGAATGAAGGTCTCAGACGCTTCGAGCCACTACGGCCGCGATGTAAACACCCTCGACGACAGTGTAGTCAGGGCTCCACGACCGCAATTGCCTTCCCTGCATATTGCACGGTCTTGTCAGGATTGTCCGCCAGTGCGGCTGACACGCCGTGCCCAGTAGAAACCCAGACGATGTTGAGGAGTATGCTCGCGGGCATTCCGGGATACTTGCCCTTGCGATCGCCGATCTCCAGAGTTTTAGCCGATTCGAGCCAGCGCAAAGGAATGACGGAATGCGCACCCTTCTCGTAGTCGTAGCTGTCTCCGGCATCCTGGTAGAGATCGAACGCGCCGTCTGCTCCCTTGTAAATTCGAACCTCAATGGCACCGTCGGGTTTTTCATTCGTGTACTCAATATCCGGGCCGAGGGGAATGATCGAGCCTGCGCGGACGTAAAGTGGAATGCGGTCGAGAGGAGCATCGGCGACAATTTCGCGGCCGCCCTGCTGTGAGGCTCCGGTCCAGAAGTCGTACCACGCCGCGGAATCCGGCAAGTACAGAGTCCTGCGGGTAGCGTCCGCCTGCAACACCGGGCTGACCAGGATTGCAGGCCCGAACATGAATTGGTCACCGATGTCGCGCGTATTCGGATCGGTCCGCCAATCCATCACCAGCGGCCGTTGGATCGTATAGTCCTCATTCGTGACGCGCCACGCTAGAGAATAGATATACGGCATCAGGCGATAGCGGAGCTTGTCGTAGTCCACCAGGATTGGGCGAACTTTGTCGAAGGCCCAGATCTCATTTTGCGGGCGGTGCCCGTGAGTACGGAAAATCGGGCAAAAGACTCCGTATTCGAACCAGCGCGCGTAGAGTTCCTGGAATTTCGGGTCATCCAGCGGATTGTCGTGCGGTGGCCAATAGCCTCCGATGTCAGTGGTCCAATACGGATAACCGGAGAGCGCGAAGTTCAGCCCTGCGGCCACCTGATGGCGCAGCCCCCAGTAGGAGCCGTAGACGTCGCCCGACCATACTGTTGCTCCGACACGTTGCTGGCCCAGGAATGCGGAGCGCGTCAGAAGAAAAACCCGCTTGCGGTCGGTCGCCGCTCTCCAGTGGTCCTGGATTCCAAGAGTATGAGTGAACGGGAATACGTTGGTGTACTCAGCTCCGTTGCCGATAGCAATACGCTTGTCGCTGAGAATCGCATCGCCCATGTGGGGCCAGTATTCTTCGGGTTCGGCGCTATCGAGCCAGAAAGCATCCCAGCCCTGAGAAAACAATGGACCGACCAAATTATTCCAATAGAAGTTACGCGCCTGCGGGTTAGTCGAATCGTATACGTGAGCGTTCGGAACGTCGAAATGTTTGGCAGTGAGTTCCTGAAAATTCTGCGACTTCGCGTCGAAAAGCCCCCACACCGAAAGCATGGCGTGAACATGCTGATCGTGTAACTGTTTCAGTTCACCCGGAACGTCAGTGAAATTCGAATTGAATGCAGGATCGCCTTCTGTTTTCCACCAGAACCAGTCCTGCACAACGGCGTCCAGGGGAATATGTTCTTTGCGGTAACGCTGCGCGATTCCCAATATCTCATCTTGCGAGATGTAGCGATCCTTCGATTGGAAGAAGCCATATGCCCAGGCTGGGAAGCATCGGGGCATGCCCGGTGAGGCTGCGATATTCATGGATGAGTGCATCCATTTCCGGACCGTAAATGAAGTAGTAGTCCACGGACTTGCTCGCGAGTGCACGCATGTTCAATTCAAGTGGGAAGCGATTATCCACGTACATCAGAGAAGCGGTATTCCACAGTAACGCGTAGCCCTTGCTGGACAAGAGCAACGGGATGGCGACGTCGGTATTGTTCTGACCAAGTTCGATAGTTGCCCCGCGGTAATTGAATAACCCGCTCTGGTGCTGACCCAGACCGTAGAAACCCTCCGAGAAGTCCGGCGCAAATCTGTCTTCGACGTGGAATGTTTTCTCGCCATTCAACTCGGCGGGTTCATAAGTGCGAGGAATGGAGTTGCGCTCGCGCAAGAGGGCCTCGCCGGCCAAGGTGAGGTACTGAACATTTCCCCACTTCAAAGAAAACTCGATCTTGAGGGTGTCGGTGGTGAGGACGACGGTGTCTGCGGTCTGCAACACGTGAAACTTTGCGCCGGGACACGATTCTCTCTGATCAAGCATCCATGGCTGGTCTTGCTGAATTTCTTTGGGCCGCGCTGGGTTCGCGACAAAATGCACAACGGTGGCGCGGCAAACGGAAATATGGACCTGCTCGGCTCCTACGGAGAAAGTCATGCCATCCGCGGCCGCCGCATACTTCACTGGGGGCAACGGCGGCGTCTCCCACAACTGCGCCCGTGCATCCGTCGCGCAAACGAGCAAATAACAGATCGCCACAAGGAGAGAGAATTTGAGGCTGACCAACTCCAGAATCACAAGCTCTCGACGCTTCCAGCGCCACGTTTATCGTCACGCCTGGGGCGCGAAAAGCCTTTGCCGTGGTCATCGATACGCCTCTTGAGGAATCCCGCAAACACGCCTTTTCCAGCCGGCCTACTGATCTAAGCGGCGAGTCATTTCTTGTTGAGCATGATAACGACGCTGGCATGGGGCGCGAGCGTAACTTTCGCGCGTGCTCCGGCGGGCATAGCCTCTCCGGTCCAGGCGTTTTTCATGTTGTACTGCCCTGCTAACTCGAAATCTGACAACGGGCGATCGAGACTGATGGGCTCTTCGCCGAGATTGAAAGCGGCGAGGGCGTGCTCACCTCCAGGTAAATCGGCAGTCCAGATCACCAGATCTTTTTCGTGCAACACTTGCCGCGAAGCTGTAGCGGTCTGGTCGATCTTCAGAATGTCGCGATTGCACAACAAGCGCAGCGTGTCTTGATCAAGCAGCGTGAGATTGGCGCCGATGATCAGCGGACTGCGCGCCATGGCCCACAGGCTTAGTTGCGTCTGTTGCTCGGCTGGCGTCAGACGGGTATGGCGCGGTCCTTCGCCCACGTCGGGGTAGGGACGCAATTCGCCGACCGGCAGCATGTCGGCATCCGGCCAGTTTCCGGGCTTGGTGTATTGCGCCCAACGTGCGGCGTTTTCAAACTGGTCCCGGATGCCGTACGGGAAGTCCGAGTGACCGGCCCAGATATCCCAGATGTCGTTCGAGATGCGCCACATCTGAGCAAGTTCGCCGACTTCCGCGTGATGCTCAACAGAGGTCGGTCCTGGGGAGAGGCTCAGTACAATTTCGCGGCCGCTACGCTCGATGGCCAACTTGATTTGCCGAATTTCCGCGGGCTTGTAGGGATGATCAGCGATGCAATCAACTTTCAGAAAATCGACCCCCCAGTTCGCGTATTGACGAAGGAGCGAGTCGTACCAAGCCTGGCCGGCGGCGGTGTCCTTGATTCCCCAACTGGTGGGGTCCCAGGGACAGGCGTCATTCTGATCGGCTGCATCCTGAGCTTTGAAAGCCGAGCCCTCAATTGGCAGATTCCGCGCGACACTTTCGCGCGGAATGCCGCGGATAATATGCACGCCGAATTTCAGGCCCTTAGCGTGGACCGAACTTGCCAGATCGCGAAAACCCGCGTTTTTGCCGTTCTGCGCAGCGGACGGGAAACGATCCATCACCGGAATGAAGCGGCCGTTTTCGTCCACTGCATACTTCAGCAGTTCAGGCTTAGGGCGGTCCTCAGGATTAAGCATGTACCAGCCCTCGTCGATGACCGCGTAGGTATATCCGAAGGGCTTCAGTTTCGTGGCCAGGACTTCCACGTTATCGCGGAACTGTTGTTCGTTGATGCGCAGACCGTAGGAATCCCAACTGTTCCATCCCATGGGAGGCGTGGGCGCGACCGACTTGGTTGCGTTGCGAACTTGTTGTGCCGCTACCCGGCTTGGAAGGACAAAGACATTGCAGGCTACCATTAAAGCCACTGCCACGTAGTGGAGCAAAGAATTGCGTGATCTCACTCATCCCTCCTTCGAACAGCGCAACCGCGCACTCTCAAAATTTTAAACGCAACACGTATGGATATTTGGACGGTGCCTCTGCGGGCAATGCGACGTGCAATCCATCGGGCATCTGCTGAAATCGCGGCTTCGCATCGCTGCCCAACAGGGACACGCTTTGCACCGATTCGGCTTCCCACGGTCGCTGGCGAGCGAGTGAATCACCGCTTCCCCGTTCAGCGGCCAGGCGAGTCCGATGACATAAAGCGTGTCGGCTTTTGCGGTGAAGCGAAAATCTTCTGGCGTGTAGTGAATCGTCTCGGTGTCGTGAAAGGATCCGGCCGCCACCTTTGTCGGTCCCTCGCCATAAGTCCTCCAAGGGCGCGTGGCGTAGATGGACTCTCCATTGACGTTCAACCAGGAACCCACTTCGAGCAGCACTTGTTGCACCTCCTCGGGGATGGTGCCATCCGCACGAGGGCCGACGTTCAATAGTAAATTTCCATTTTTACTGACGATATCAACGAGCTGATGAATCACAGTTTCCGGTGACTTGTAAGTGTCATCTTTGATGTAACCCCAGGATTTATTGCTTACGGATGTATCGGTTTGCCAATGCAGCGTGCGGGTGGCATCGAGTTGCCCACGCTCGACATCGAGCACGCCGGAATGATCCTGCATTGAGTAGTCCTTATAGTTGATGACTCCGACCGGCTGGTCGTTCTCCAACGAACGGTTGTAATAAAACGCTGCGAAGCGCGCTAAATTCGGCCGGATCGAAGCCTGGCCGATCCACCAGTCGAAGTACACGAGGTCGGGATGATATTTGTCGACGAGTTCGGCGTCCCGGGCGAGCCAATCGTCGGCCCACGCCGACGAAACGTAGGTAAAGTCATTGGCAACTGGCGTACCCCACTGATACACGCCCGCCTGTGCCGGACCATAGAATGCGGCGTATTGCGGGTCGTTCACGTCAGAAGAAATCTTGCGACCCGCACCCATAAAAAAATCGTGTTCAACGCGATGCGAGGACACCCCAAAATGCAGGCCTTGTGCGCGCACTGCTTTAGCCAGCTCGCCGATGACATCGCGATGCGGCCCCATCTTCGCTGCAGTCCAATCGCTAAGTCCGCTGTCGTACATCGCAAAACCGTCGTGATGTTCTGCCACTGGCACCACGTACTTTGCGCCGGCTTTTTTGAACAGCTCGGCCCATGCCGCAGGATCGAAGCGTTCCGCTTTGAACATGGGAATGAAGTCTTTGTATCCGAATTTGTCAGGTGTTCCGTAGGTGGCGACGTGGTGCTTATAGGCCTCGAATCCGGGCTCATACATATTTCGCGAGTACCATTCGTTGCTGAAAGCCGGAACCGAATAGACTCCCCAATGAATGAAAATGCCGAACTTCGCGTCCAGGTACCACTCGGGAGTTTCATATTTCTGCAGTGACTCCCAGTTAGGGCGGAACGGTCCTTGGTTATCAAGCGCATCAACTTCCTTCAGGAGCGCGGCGCGTGGCGACGTCATATTTGCTGCTGGCCTTCTGCCAGATCTCATCAATTTTTGCTGGCTCTAGCGAAGCGGTGGGAGCTGTAGGATTTTGCGCGTACGTTACCGTGAACGCAGAAAAAACCAATACGGTCACGACGCACCAGCGAATCCATGTTGTAGAAAAGAATTGTTGCCAGCCTCATGATTTTCCCGCGGTCACTCCAGATTTCACTAAGCGCTTGCACTGCTCTCATGAATTTCGTGGTACACCGAATATCGCTCGTGCACGATGTTTGATAAGGGCACGAACGTCACCGCCCCATTTTGTGACTGTCCGCGAAAAGCCAGCCCTCCGGCCGATTCAAGCCAACTCGCGGGATCATCAAGCTTGCCTTTGAATTCCAATGTTGGCGACGGCGCTCCGCTTTTCTTGCGCATTGAACTCCCGGTACCAATTCGCTCGCGGTTCTTCTTCGAATCGCGCCGCCAACACCAGCGGGCCGTACATCGCGGCCTGCAGACTTTCCTTGTCAGGCATGGGCGCCGCATGTAACGACATCGGAAGGCTCAACTCAATCCGATCCCCGTTTCGCCACGGTCCGCGCAGAACCAGGTAGCTGCCGGGATCGGCGAAGGCCGGTAGCGGGCGCCCGTTGACCTTAACGCTGCCACCTTTCGTCCAGTACGGAATGCGTAATTTCAGATCGACTTCGACCGGACTCGACGCTGAGATCGTGAGCCGTGGTTCCCTGCTCTTCCGGGAATGACGTTTGCTGCGCCAGGCGAATACCTTTTTCCGGCCAATCGACGTCCGAGGAAACATACAGATTGACGAAGATGGAATTTTCGTCGTGAAAATAAATCGTGTCGCTCAGCTTGGCAAACTCTTCCGCGCCGGTACCGTTGCAGCACCAGAAAGAGTCGAACGGCTTGGCGAAGATTTTGGAGTAACCGTTTCCGATGCGGCAGGTAGTACACCGTTGTCCCGGTCTCCGGATCGATCGTGCCCATACGGTGATTGAACAGCACACGTTCGTAGTAGTCCATGTAATGCGCTCGCGGAGACCATGCGAAGAGGTGTCGCGTCAGCTTCATCATGTTGTACACGCAGCAGTCTTCGGCGGTCTGCGCGCTGAGCTGCGTTGAGAGCACGCCGGCGTCCGATCTCCAAAGCTCGGAATTGCTGGTGCCTCCGGTGCAAAACGAGCGTTCGCCGGTAACTTCGTTCCAGAAATAATCCGCAATGTTCCAGTAGCGCTGGTCTCCGGTGATCTCATACAAGCGGGCGGCAGCGATCACCTGCGGAACGTGAGTATTCACGTGCAGCCCCTTGAGTTCGTCGCGGCGCGCCGCCAGCGGATCGAAAAATCCCTTCTTGTCGAAACGTTTTGCCAGATCCAGATACTCGTGCTTCCCCGTCACGCCGTAAAGATTGGCCAGCACTTCGCCCATGCCTCCGTATTCGACCAGAAGCACGCGCTGCATTTGTTGTTCGCTCAACGGATCGGACCAATTTCGCACCCAACCGGCCATCTTCTCGACAGTGTTCAGAGCTTGCTCGTTGCCGGCGAGAGTGTACATGTCGAGATGGCCAGCCATCACTTTGTGCAGGGTGTAGAAGGGAGCCCAAACGTTCACGCCATCGCGCAGGCGGTCAAATAGTTCTTGAGGAAAGGCGCTGAGATAACCGTTTTTCAGTTGCGCCTGGCATTTGGCCAGTTCCGCGACCATGAGATCGCCGTTATGCTTGAGTTCTTCGTCGCCCGAAGAAGCGAACGCCAGCGCGCAAGCTGAAAGGTAGTGCCCGCCGGCGAAGTGCCCTCGCAGCTCGCAATCGGGCTTTTCCCAATCGCCCAGCGGCGCAGCAGCGGATGGCAGACCCGCAGTCAGGCGGAAGGTGTGAAGCAGGCGGTCCGGAGGAAGTGACTTCAGATATCGACGATTGACATCGGCCGCAGAACGGAACGCCCCCGCTTGTAGCCGTACACTCTTCATTGGAAACGGGCTCGCTTGCGGCACCGTGATTTCCCGGCTCACGGCCATGGAACTCGCGCCATTGACTTGAGGCTCAACGCAAATGCCCGGGAGCGAATCATCGCGCTGGCGCCGGCCACGAGCCCCGGCGGCAGACGAACTCACGGCGGCTAAGAATTTTCATCACCAGCTCCCCCTGCTCTTAGAAGAGTCTCGGCGCAAAGTCCTTGAGATCGCGCCGCCAAGTCTGCCATTCGTGATCGGTACCCGGCGACTCATAAAAGACATGCTGAATTTTGGCTTCGTCCAGCGAGGCGTGCAGTCTTTTAATTCCCGCGCGCATCCTCTCAGGCTCTACAGTTCCGACGCCGAGCCAGAGCAGATGCACTTTCTTCGCGAATGCGGTTGGATCAGCAAATACACCGTTGTAATCGGTCTTAGGGTCCAGCTTCCGGTCGCCCAGCACCAGCATCCCGCCCGCTCCGCTGAAGCCGCCAATGTAGGAAAACATATCCAGATGATTCAGGGTGATCTGGAATGTCTGCATGCCACCCATGGAAAGTCCGGCCATCGCGCGATGATCGCGGTCCGCAAGTGTTCGAAAGGTTGAATCAATATACGGAATCAGAGCCTGCGTCATGTCGTCTTCAAACACCGCGCCCATTTCCTGCATGGCCTTCAACATTTCCGGCGAACCGAAGGGCTTGACAGAAAAATCAGGAACCTGGCCGGCACGCCGCGCGTATCCGTAGGCCATGACCACAATCATCGGTTTGCTGCTTCCCGCGGAGATCAGATTGTCGAGAATAAAGTTCGCGCGACCCTGACGCACCCATCCGGTCTCATCTTCGCCACCACCATGCTGGAGATACAGCACCGGATAGCGCAGCTTGCTTTGCGTGTCATAACCCGGCGGTAAATAAACCAGTGCGTGCCGCCACGTGCCCGTCACTTTGGAGTTGTACCAGACCTCGCGAACAGCGCCGTGTGGCACATCGTGAATCGCATAGTACGAGGAACCCGGCTCAGGAACCTCTATTGCGCTCGCGTATTTGCCGCCGCCGAAAAACGCCTGGCTATTGGTGTCGGCAACTTCTGCACCGTCGATGATCAGGGTGTAGTAGTGAAGTCCGGGAACCAGCGGTGCGGTGGTCACGGTCCAGAACCCGTCCGACTGCTTCTCCATATCCACTTTCGGGCCGCTCCAGAAATTCAGTTTCACCTTAGTGGCGTCTGGAGCCTTCACGCGAATCTGCACTTTTCCGGCGTGGTCAACACGGGGATATTCCGCTCCCCAAACGTTGGTCTCCGCGGGACGGAAATCGTTGGACTCCTGGCCACAGGCGAGTGGCGCGAGCATCGCCAGTAGAAAGGTAACGGTCAAGATTGGCTTCATGGGCTCTCCCGGTAAACGTTTACGCATTCCGCCGCAGTATCAACATCGTCCTCCAGGTGCTCTGGCAAGGATCTTTTTACTGCTCGATCGAAAAAACAGTTACGGACTTGGGCTCGAGTGTCAGCGTCAGCTTGCCGCCCCGCACCTTGGCTGAAATCGGCTTGGGTACGACAGTGTTGGGTGCTTCGAAGCTGTTCACGCTGTCCACCTTCGGGGCAGTCAGTATCTCGCCCGTTGCGGACTTGGCGTCCATCCCATTCATGTTCAGTTCGACGTCCACCGATTGAGTAGGGTCGACGTTGGTAATCTCCACCCACAGCTTGCCGTCTTTGCTCTTTCGCCGCCAGGGCATCAACGCGCGGCAGGATTAGATCACCGTGCTTGTAGCTGCCAGCGTCAAACGTCACGGGAACGAATGTGGAATCCTGAAAGGGCACGTACATTTTGTAAACGTAGTAGGTCGGGGTCCGCACCATTTTCTCGTGATCGGTGATTATCATGGCCTGCAGTACGTTGATCATCTGGGCGATGTTGGCGCCGCGCACGCGGTCCGCATGGCGGGCGAAGATGTTGAGGTTCAGCGCCGCCAGTAACGCGTCGCGCAAGCTGTTCTGCTGCACCAGAAAACCCGGATTGCTGCCGGGCAGCGGCGCGTACCAGCTGCCCCATTCATCCACCACCAGCGCGACTTTTTTCTCAGGATCGTACTTGTCCATGATGGCGGAATGCTTTTTGACCAGGTCTTCCATATCCAGCGTGCTCTTGAGAATCTGCGCGTACTCGTCTTCTCCGAATCCTACTGACTTGAAGGCTGGCGGCCACTTCACCGTCGTGTAGCTGTGCAAGGAAAGGCCGTTGAAGTCCCAGCTCCAGGTGTGTTGCTGGTAGGCCTTCATCACGGTCTCGGTCCATTCCGTCCAGCGCTGCTCGCCGCCACCCGGACCAACAGCGATTTTCTGCATCTGGTTTTTCTCGGTTTGCGCCGGATTGTAATTGCGAACGAACCGGCTGAAAGTCTTCATGCGATCCAGATAATATTCCGGCGTCATGTTGCCGCCGCAGTCCCAGCTTTCATTGCCGAGGCCCAGTGAAGCTACTCTGTACGGCGCCGGATGCCCGTTGGCTGCGCGCTCCTTCGCGAGCGTCGTGGCCTGCGCTGCGGTCACGTACTCCAGCCAGTCCGCCGCTTCTTGCACGGTACCCGAACCCACGTTGACAGACAGGTAAGCGTCACTGCCAATCTGCTCGATGAAATCCATGTACTCGTGCGTGCCAAAAGTGTTCGGCTCGATCACGCCGCCCCAGTTAGGGTTCAGGCGCACCCCTCGCTGCGGCCCGATCCCGTCGCGCCAGTGATATTCGTCGGCAAAACACCCACCCGGCCAGCGTACGTTCGGCACGTGAATGGCTTTCAGCGCGGCTACCACATCGTTGCGAATGCCGCGGGTATTCGGAATAGGAGAATCGGCGCCGACCCAGATCCCATCGTAAATGCCGTGCCCGAGATGCTCGGCGAATTGTCCGAAAAGATTGCGGTCGATCTTCGCACCCTGTTTGGATGCGTCAATTGACAGCTCTACTTTTTGTCCGGCTGCTCTGGGTGTGCCCACGGCAATAGAACTCACAATGACAACAAAACGTAAGGCGCGTGTAAGAAATGTCGCCGCAAATTGAGATGTTTGAACGGGTGTGGAGGTCATTTATTCTTCTTTTCTCCGCAGACTCAGCGCCGACCAAACCTATTGCCGGGCCTTGAGAACTTGACGCCGTCGAAACAGCGACGCTCAAAAAAAATTGCTGTTTCGTTAAGTTGTGGTTGCAGGCCAGCATGTCGCCGCTCACAGAAGAACTCAACGGCAGCCTGCCTGAAAGCACAGACTCCGGCTGAAGAACGGAATCACATGATTCTGGAAACGGTCGGCCACCTTACTCGTGTGCGTGCCTGGGTACACTTCAAATTCGTTGGTGATTCCATACTGATCCAGGGCGTCGTGCAATTTAACGGTATCGGCTCGCAAACCATCCTGGTCGCCCACATCAATCGCGATAGCGCGGTAGCGGCGGGCGCTTCCGATGTACTGATCCAAGAAAGCGAGCGGTGCATTGGCGGCCCATTTCGCCAGAACCTCGGGCTGGGCCGCTCCATCTTTCATAGGCAGGTCAAGATACAGCGGCGGGTTTTTGGGATTCGGCGACCAGGCCGCCGCCGTTGCCAGTTGGGCGCGTTGAAAGAAGGCCAACTTCGCGGAATCCTCGGCGGTCTTGACGGCTTCGAGGGCTTTTTCATCTTCGAGTTTGAGCGACCCCGCTAGCGTGGGAGACAAACAACACGGGCTCATAATGTATAAACTTCCGAAGACATCGGAATGTTTCAGCCCGATGCGGGTGGCGCCATAGCCGCCCATCGAGTGGCCTACCAGACCGCGACCTTCGCGATTTGCAATTGTTCGGTAATGCGCGTCGATATAAGTCACCAGATCGCGTGCAATAAACTGCTCAAAGTCTCCCGTCGTAACCGAGCTCGAATACATGGAGCCGTTGTGCACTGTTTTTGAATCCGGAACCACGACGATCATTTCTTTCGCGCCCTGCGCAAAAGCACCTTCGATTGTCTGCGGCACATGAATTTCATGAGTCCATTGGTCAGCGCCGATGGAGAAACCGTGAAGCGCGTATACAACCGGATAGCGGCGGGATTTTTCCTTACTGTAGGACGGCGGCAGAAATACGAAGACGTCGCGATCCACGGCGTCGCCTTCCAGATTATTTTCCAGCGCCGCGCCATGCACCTTGATGCGTTCCACGGAGACAGGCCTGGCCCCTGCTACAGGTTGAGGCAACTCGGTTTGGACTTGGGCAATAGCCGGCGGACACCAGGCAAGGGCGATCGCCAACGCCGCTACGCATGTGAGTTGTGCGGTGCTCATTGGCACCTTCTTTGCAAGTGACAGGAGTTCATCAGGCCAGGAACGAACGACTCTGGAAGCAGCTATTCATCAGGATTCGGCGTCGCGCGCGAGTCATCACAACGTCTGCTTGGATGGCCTCGAGCGCAGACAAAATGCCAATCCGCACAGCAGCAGCACCGCGCCCCACCAGACGTTGGCATGCAGGTGGTACAGCACCACTTTAAGCTCTGGCGGGTGCGACATTTCGTATAACCCGGCGCAAAGTATCAGAAATCCATTCACCAGCAGGGAAATTCCAATAAAAAACCAGATCGAAATTGCGCCGTCTGTTTTCATCGCGCTCACCAGAAAACCACGTTGAAGATAACAAACACGATTGAAACTGCCACGGCCCAGAATGCCGGCCGCTGCCATATGGACAAGTCGCCTTCGGAAGGTATGTCGGTCACGCCCATCACCAGGCCGGTCAATTCGCTGTCCGGCTTTGGCTTGGTCATCATGCTGACCGCCACCGTTACGATCACGCAAACCAGCCAGGACCACAGCGCCCGGTACATATTTTCCGCCATGTCTTTGGCGTGACTGGAAAGCGCCACGTAAGATAGCGCCGCGGGATCGATTTTCACCCACGCCCACATGCCTATGGAAGACACCGTGCCGGCCAGCAATCCCCAGAAGCCGCCAGCGGGCGTGGCGCGTTTCCACAACATGCCCAGAATCACCGTGCCGAACAGCGGCGCGATGAAAAAGCTGAACAACGCCTGCACGTAATCCATGATGCTGAGAAACTGCATCACTAGGTAGGCTGTCGCTATGCTGATCAGCACCCCGACAACGGTGGACCATCGCCCCATGCTGACGTAATGTTTGTCGCTGGCGTTTTTCTTGATCAGCGCTCCGTAGATGTCGTAGGTCCACACCGTGGAAAACGCGCTGACGTTTCCGGCCATCCCGGACATAAAGCCGGCAATGAGCGCCGTGATTCCCAAGCCGAGTAAGCCCGGGCCGCAATAGCGCGCCAACATTAGCGGCAAAACTTCGTTGTAACTGTGCCCGCCGGTGGCCACTGCAGCCGCCTCGCCGGTGAGTTTCACGGGGAGCACCGCCAAGCGCCAGCAAACCCGGCAAAATTACGATAAACGGCACGAACATCTTGAAAGCGGCGCCAATGATGGGAGCCATTTTCGCGGAGCGCAAATCTTTGGCCGACAGCACCCGTTGCACCACCAGGAAATCGGTCGTCCAGTATCCAAAAGAAATGATGAAGCCCAGCCCGAAGACAATTCCTGTCCAGTGAATGCCCATGGGGTTATCGCTGAAGGATCCCAGCGTAGACCACAGGTGGGTGTACTCCGCGGAAGCGTTGGCAGTAACCTGCGCTTGAAGATTTCTCCATCCTCCAGCTTCCACCAGCCCGAGAATGGGAATCAACAACGCTCCGGCCCAGATCAGAATGAACTGCAAGACCTCATTGAAAATTGCGGAGCGCAGGCCGCCGAGGGTGACGTACACCGCCACGGTCAGTGAAGAGATCCAGATGCTGAAATTGATGTCCCAGCCGAGCACCACTTTCATCACCAGAGCCATGGAGTACATATTGATGCCGCTCATGAACACCGTCATAAGCGCAAAAGAAATGGCGGACAGCGCGCGCGAGGCCTCGCCGAAACGCAGCTTCAGATAACCCGGAACCGAATGGGTCTTCGAGATGTAATAAAACGGCATCATCACGATGCCCAGGAAAAGCATCGCGGGAATCGCGCCGATCCAATACCAGTGCGCAGCCAGAATTCCGTACTGGTAAGCCGCTGCTGCCCAGCCCATCAGCTCCAGTGCACCCAGATTGGCGGAAAGAAAACTCAAGCCCGCGATCCACGCGGTCATTTCGCGGCCGGCCAGAAAAAAATCTTCTGCGGTGTTGGAGCGGCTTTTCAGATAAAAACCGATGGCCAGCACAAGCACGAAGTAGAACACCACGATGACCAGGTCAATCGCCGAAAGCCGTACGAGTCGCGTTGCCGGGATTAGTGCCGCCAAAACACTGGTCATCTGTCGCTCCTTGGGTTAGACGGCTCTTGCCAAGTGATAGTAAAGATCATTCCATTTGAGTTCATTGGAGAACGCTCGCACGTTGGTATTGGCGTCGATGCGCAGGCATTCTAGTCCAGCAATGTCCGCAAAATCCTGAATATGTTCCACGGTTAAGGCCTTGCTTAGAGACGTGTGATGCGAACCGCCCGCCAGAATCCAGGTGGTGGCGGCAACTTTTAAATTCGGTTCCGCGTGCCAGACGGCTCTGCGCAACAGGAAGTTTGGGTAAAGGATGCTCGGGCTCAATCAAGTTCACCTGATTCACGATGAGCCGAAATCTGTTTCCCATATCCACGATGGAGGCGTTAACCGCTGGTCCGCCGGCGGCGGTAAACACCAGCCGAACGGGATCAGCTTTTCCTCCGATAGAAAGTGGGTGGATCTCCGCCGATGGCTTCCCTTTCGCTATGGACGGGCATATTTCCAGCATGTGCGCACCCAGAACCTGGCCGCCATCCTTTAAGTGGTACGTGTAGTCTTCCATGAAGGATGTGCCGCCTTCGAGTCCATGGCTCATGACCTTCATGGCGCGCACCAGTGCCGCGGCCTTCCAATCACCTTCGGCGCCAAAGCCGTAACCGTCAGCCATCAAACGCTGCACCGCGATGCCGGGCAACTGCGCAAGGCCATGCAGATCTTCGAACGTATCGGTGAAGGCGTACGAGTTGTTTTCAGACAGAAATTGCCGCAGGCCCAGTTCGATGCGCGCAGCTTCGCGTAGCGATTGCCGCTGGAGTCCAGCGGGACGCAATGTGTCGGCAACTTCATAGGCGTCGTCATACGCCCGAGTGAGCTTGTCCGTGTCCGCGTCACTCACACTGCTTACACTTCGCGCAAGATCCCCGATGCCGTAGCCATTGACCGTATAACGCAGGCGAATCTGGGCCTCGACTTTGTCGCCTTCCGTAACGGCCACGTTGCGCATGTTATCGCCAAAGCGCGAAATTTTCAGGCGTTGCGCGTCATGCCATGCACACGCCGCGCGCGTCCATGTTCCGATCTCGGTGTGAATATTTTTTTCTTTCCAGTGGCCGACAATGACCTTGCGCTGCAGCCTCATGCGTGCACCGATGTATCCAAATTCGCGATCGCCATGGGCGGACTGGTTCAAATTCATAAAATCCATGTCGATGGTAGACCAAGGCAACTCTTCATTAAATTGCGTATGTAAATGCAGCCAGCGGTTTGGCCAGATCGCGGAGGCCGGCAATCCACATGCGAGCGGGAGAAAAAGTATGCATCCAGGTAATCAGACCGATGCAGTTAGGATTCGAGTTGGCGTCCAGACACAGTTGATGGATGGCGTCGCTGCCGGTCATCACCGGTTTAGCGATAACTTTGACGGGAATTGCAGGAGAGCCGGACAGTTCCTGAGCAATCGCAGTCGTATGGTTTTTGACCGTTTCGAGAGTTTCGGGCCCGTATAAGTGCTGGCTGCCGGTCACAAACCAAACTTCCAGTTTGGAAAAATCGATCAACGCGACCTCGACTTTTTCGTGCACCGGCGGCTACTAACTGAGTCGTCTCCTATAGCCGTAGTAATCCCGGAGTAAAGAATAGAAAAGGCAGCACAGGATACTCCAACTGAGTAAACGATTACAGTATGAATTTGCGGCTACCGGGGCGCCTGGTCTATGTCGTTGGCATCCGCAAGCAAACGATTGCCCACGTTGGCACAGATCCAACATCGAGTATCATCCGCTTCAGGCTGGTTTAGTTGGCAGGCTGGCCAGGGGCTCGCGCCAGCTCGATGAGTGCGGGGAGTACGTCGCCGAACCGCGAATCGCTCGTCTCGCCAAAAGAAAAATATAGCTTTCGATAAAGTGCGTAGAGCGAGTCGTAGACATTTTGATTTTCCGGACGCGGCGTGAACACCGTGTGCCGGGGACAAATCTTGTCCTGAGCTTCTTCCACGGTCCTGAAAGCGCCTGCAGCAAGAAATGCAAAAATCGCCGAACCCAGGCTGGTCACGCTGCTCGCAGGCACCAGCACTGGCCTTCCAAGCACGTCCGCATAGATTTGATTCAGAACATTGTTTTTCTGCGGGATTCCGCCGGCGTTGATAACCCGTTTGATGTTGACGCCGTGCTCCGTCATGCGGTCCAGAATAATCCGCGTATGAAAGGCCGTACCTTCAATGGCGGCAAACAGTTCGTCTTGAGCGGTACTCTGTAAATTCCAGCCCAGAGTGATCCCGCGCAGATTCGGATTCACGAGCACGGTGCGGTCACCGTTATCCCAGGTCATGCGCAACAGTCCGGTCTGCCCCGGCCGATAGCTCTCGAGGCCCGTGCTCAAATTTGCTACGTCCGTACCCGCGCGCGTGGCGATGGCATTGAATATGTCTCCCACCGCGGAGAGACCGGCTTCGATTCCGGTGCGGCCGGGGTGCACGCTTCCGTGTACTACCCCGCATACGCCCGGGAACGAGATTGACGCTCGGCGTGATGCCGATGATGCAGGTCGAAGTGCCAATCACGTTCACCATATCTTCTGAACGGCACCCGGCGCCGATGGCATCCCAGTGGGCGTCGAACGCCCCGACCGGTATGGGAATACCCTCGCTTTAATCCCAGTTTTTCGGCCCAAAAAGCGGAAAGTCCGCCCTGGATACGGTCAGAGGTGGCGTATTCGCCCTGCAGCTTATCCCGCACTCCCGCGAATAACGGATCGATCGAAGTCAGGAAATTCTCGGGAGGCAGCCCGCCGAGTTCCGCATTCCACATCCACTTGTGTCCCATCGCGCAAATGCTGCGCTTTACTTTGCGCGCCTCGGTGATGCCGCAAAGCGTGGCCGAGACCATATCGCAATGTTCGAAAGCGGATTCGAATTGAGCGCGCTTTTCTGGATTGTGGCGCAGCCAGTGCAACAGCTTCGAGAAACCCCACTCCGATGAATACACTCCTCCGCACCACTCAATCGCCTTTAGATGTTGTTGATGAGCTGCCGCGGTAATCTCGGCGGCTTCCTTTTTTGCGCGGTGATCGCACCACAGATAATACTCGTCGAGCGGCTCGAGGTTCTTTCCCACCGGTATAACTGAGGAGCCGGTGGTATCGATGGCTATCGCTTGAACTTCATTTCCGGAAATTTTTGCCTGGTCAATCGCGTCGCGCGTGGCGGACGCTAACGCTTTCATTTGATCGCTGTGGGACTGCGTTGCGTACTCAGGATCTTCCCGTTTGCGGTGAAGCGGATATTCCGCCACGGCGGTGGCTAGCACCCCGCGTTCACTATCTACGATGGAGACTCGAACGCTGAGCGTGCCGAAATCGACGCCGGCTACAATCGCCATGATGGGCTGGCCTTTTTCGCCGTAATAGCGGAAATAAATTTTTGAAAGCTCGCGAGAATTCACGTGCCGATTCATCCTTCACTCCGCGGCTGCCCGTAGTAGGCGTCCTTGCCGTGCTTCCTCAAAAAGTGGCGATCATGCAGCGCCTTACCGACGCAAGCAGCGTTCGGATTAATCTGCATCGTGAAGTAAGCCATGCGGGCCACAGCTTCAAGCATCCAAGCAGCTTCCGACGCTTTGCGCGCGTCGATTCCCCACGCAAATGGTCCGTGACTGGCCACTAGCACGGCCGGCACTTTCAGCGGATCGATTTTGGCGAACGTCCGCTCGATCGCGATTCCAGTATTTAGTTCGTATTCTCCGGCGATTTCCTCTGCGCTCATTTCGTCCGTGACTGGAATCGACCCGTGAAAATAATCCGCGTGTGTCGTGCCCAGGCAAGGGATCGGCTTGCGAGCCTGGGCCCAGGAGGTGGCGTATTCAGAATGCGTATGCGCGATTCCACCGATCATGTGAAACGCCCGGTAGAGGGCGGCGTGCGTGGGAAGATCCGAAGAGGGGCGCAGCGAGCCCTCCACCACGGTGCCTTGCAGGTCGGTTACCACCATGTTATCCGCTTTTAAATTTTCGTACGGAACACCACTGGGCTTTATGACAATCAATCCGCGCTCGCGATCAATACCGCTGGCGTTACCGAAAGTCGCAAGCACCAGTCCTTTTCTCACCAGGTCCAGGTTGGCTTCGACAACTTGCTCACGCAACGCAGCTAGCGACATTCTCCCTCGGGAATTACTGTGGCAGGATTTTTCGCGTCATGATCGTAAGGCGAAATCGACTGGGACCGCAGACTGTCTAGTTTCGCGTCGAAAAACGGAAAATCGTGCTGGAGCGATACGTTTGACCCGCTTTCAATTCAGTAGAAGGAAAACTTTTGTGATTTGGAGAGTCTGGAAAGTGCTGGGTTTCCAGGCAGAAACCCGTGCGGCGGTTATACGCCTGGCCGTGCTTACCTTTGACTGATCCATCGAGAAAATTTCCGGTGTAAAACTGGACGCCCGGCTCCGTGGTAAGCACTTCTAGAACCCGTCCGCTGTTAGGTTCAAAAACAACCGCCGCAGGCTGCAAACCAGCGTGATTGCTCCTACGCAGCACCCAGTTGTGATCGTACCCTTTACCGAATTCCAGTTGCTCGTCATCCTGATTTATTCGGGAGCCGATGGCTGCCGATTTCTCGAAATCAAACGGGGTGCCCTTACCGGGCGTAGCTCGCCAGTGGGAATCAATGTTGCATCGACAGGAGTAAATTCGGAAGCGTGCAGCAGTAACTCGTGCTTCAGAATTTCCTGCGACATGTCGCCGGACAAATTGAAGTAGCTGTGATTGGTGAGATTCAGCACGGTGTCTTTGTCGGTGGTGGCGGCGTAATCGATTTGCAGCTCGTTTTTATCAGCCGGCAAAGTGTACGTGACTTTCACCTTGAGGGTTCCCGGGTAGCCTTCTTCGCCATCGGGACTCGTGTAGGAAAACTCAAGAACCTCTGCTCTTGCACTGGAGCGATCGACCGCGGTCCATACCCGCTTGTTGAATCCCGGACTCCCGCCATGAAGACTGTTCGGCCCGTCGTTCTTCGGCACGTGAAAGGCCGTGCCGTCCAGCGTAAATTGCCCACCGGCAATTCGATTTCCGTACCTTCCGATGGACGCTCCGAAGAACGCCTTATCTTTCTCGTAGCCGGATATGTCGTCGTACCCGAGTACAATGTCGGCCAATTTTCCATTACGATCAGGAACTTTCAACGACACTAGCGAAGCCCCGTAGTTGATAAGTACGGCTTCCACGCCATTGCTGTTGCTCAGCACATAGCGGGAGATGGAGGCACCGTCGACTGTTTTTCCGAAGGCCGAAACCTCCACTTTGTTCTCCGCAGCCTGGGCGTTGAACGCCAACCCTAAGCCCAGAAATCCTATCGCAATGACGTGAAATTTGTTCATGGAGTTGTACCAGCTACAATCGCTAAACTGAGTAAACGTTTACCACGCCGGCCGCAGCATTGCAATATGGATTCAGTCACCTCCGTGGCGGGCCAATTAGCTTAGATGAAGATGCTACGCTCGATCATGGTTCCACAATTCATGCGGCGGCGGGCGTTCAAGAAGATAGGGGTATACTAGCCCCGCCAAATTTACTGAATCACAAGAGGATTCGTGGATATTCGCGATGTTGCGAGAAGGGCCAGAGTCTCAACGGCAACTGTCTCACGTACCGTGAATCAAGTGGTGACGGTTGATGCGCAACTCGCAAAACGCGTGTGGAAGGCCATCGCCGAGCTCGGCTACTACCCTAATCGGCAGGCTCGCGCACTGGTCTCCGGCCGAAGCCGTGTGTTTGGCCTGATCGTCTCCGAGATTACCAATCCTTTTTTTCCTGAAATCGTCCAAACTTTCGAAACGCTCGCGGTGGAAAAGAATTATGACATTCTTCTGACTTCCACGATTCATGATCCCAGGCGCATGGAATTGGCCGTTCGCAGAATGATCGAAGGAAGAGTTGACGGCGTCGCGATTCTGACTTTCGGCATGGAAGACGAACTGCTGAATCATCTCCGTTTTCGAAATCTGCCGCTCGTGTTTGTGGACGTCGGACCGAAAGCTCCGCGGGTCAGTAATATTCGAGTGGATTACGTTCACGGAATTCGTCAGGCTGTGCAGCACCTCGCGGCGATGAAGCACGAACAAATTGGTTTTGTAAGCGGGCCGCTTGAGCTGAGATCCGCGGTGGCCCGCAAAGATGCTTTCGAAAATTCCATGCGCGAGATCGGCTTGCAGGTCAGGCCAGAATTCATAGTTCAGGGCGACCATCGCCTGGAAGGCGGGAAGCGAGCTCTGCAAATCTTATTTGAACTTCGCGAACGGCCGACCGCGTTGCTTTGCTCCAATGATATGACCGCGATTGGCGTGATGAGGCAGGCTTTCGAACTCGGGATCAGCATTCCCAAACAGCTTTCAGTCATTGGATTTGACGATACGCGCCTGGCGGATTTCATGACTCCTCCCTTGACCACCATTCAGATGTCGCAAACCGAGTTGGCCCGACTGGCTTTCGACGCGCTCTATAAAGAAGTGAAGAGAGACTCGCCTTCGCCGAATGGAACAGAATACGCACTCAAGACCCAATTAATCCTGCGAAGTTCGACTTCTTTTCCGCCTGGGGTTCGCAGAAAGTCGCGAGCCGCCGTTCGCGCGACACCCACTCACAAAGCAAGCCGGTGAAATGGCCTTGAATTCCGGCCCAGTGATGGCTATGGGAGATGTAAATGGCGCAGTTTTGGGAGAAGCTGAACGCTAAAGATGACATCAAGCAACTTTTCTATTGGAAGTCCCCTATAATCTTTAGGTTGTTCATGTCGGGGCGTAGCGCAGCCTGGTAGCGCGCCTGCCTTGGGCGCAGGAGGTCCCGAGTTCGAATCTCGGCGCCCCGACCATCTTCTGCGACTTACTGTTTTGGCTTTTGCCTACGCAGCCGAAACCTCACTGGTTTGCTAGCGAAGACTCCATCAAGCTGAGGGTGCGCCAGCCCCCCGGCTTGTTCTCCCGTTGAGTGCCGCGAGAAGAAGTTTCAGAAGCGCTTCGTCCGAGAACGGGTTCTGACCTGAGATCAACTCGCGATCCTGAAGGACATAGCTCTTCCATGGAGCGTCCACGCTCACGTCACCCCCCGCCGTACGCAAGGCAAAGTCCGGGTAGAAGAGAACCTTACCCCCAATCTCAAGCGGCTCCCGCTGCTGCTCTTCCGCCGTCGAAAAGATGGTCATCTTATATCCCGAATAAATCCATCCTTGAGCCTTGGCCCGCGCTCCGGCAGTATCGCCCGCCGCCAGTGCTCCGACCACCTCCTTCGAATTTGGAAGAGCCGAGAGAAGTGAAATCGGGCCATGGCAGAGCACCGCCGTAGGCTTGGATGTTTCATGAAAGTACCTCATGACAGTGCCGGCGTCGGGATCATCGAGAAGATCCATCATCGGGCCGTGGCCTCCCGGGACGAAAACAGCGTCATATTTATCCAGGCCCGATGCGATGACATCGGAGATGCGGCTTGGATTTTTGAGTCCGGTCAGGCTGTCGCGGAATTTTAGATAATCCTGAAGTTTAGCCTCGTCTCCGCCGAAGAAATCGGCGACAGCTGAATGAACATCCAATTGCGGCGTATTGCCTTTGGGGTTGGCAAAAGTGATCTCGTAGCCTTCCTTCATCAAGGCGCGAACTGGAACGGTCAGTTCGTTGAGATAGTAGCCAGCCCCGGTATAAACCTTGCCGTCTTTCAATGGCAAGCCGTGACCGCTCGAGACTAGCACCAGGACTTTCCCTTTTGTTGGCATTTTGTTCTCCTCTCTGGAATCGAATCTGTTCCTCGAGATCTTAGCTTTACAGCAACCCAACTTACTAGAGACTCGGCCTCAAAATCTCATTATGGAATCTACCACCGCCGTAGCGTACACGCCGAAGGTTAAAGTCGATTTGATCGCTTCAAAGCCGCGCGACGAAAGGCGCAGAGCCGGCACCTTATCCGCACCGAGCGCTAACCGTACTTGAGGGAGGTGCTTTGTCCGACTTCGATTATGTAACCGTCCGGGTCGCGGATGTAGCAGCGGATCTCGCCGTACTTGGCAATCGGTTCTGTGAGAAACTCAGCTCCCCGGCTTTTCCACAATTCGTAGCACGCGTGAATATCGGCAACGCGGAAATTCATAAAGCTGTTGATGTGGTTTGGGTCCGGGACGCTAAGCGTTACCGTTGGCTTGTCCGGGGTCGGGCCGCCCCCCACGTTCAAAATGATCCAGATATTCGCAAGCTGAAGGTACGGTGGGGCGTTGCCGTCACCCATGGTCAGAATGTGAGCGCCGAATAATTTTCATAGTACCGAGCGGATCGCTCGACGTCGGCGACGGTGAGAAAATGCGCGATGCTGATTCCTTCCTTCGGCGGCATCTCGTAGCTCTTCTGTTCGATTTGTCGGCGTTCATGACGCCTCCTTTCGATAGAGCACTGACTATAAATATCTGGCTCTTTTTCGCAACAGAATTTCAAGGCGAGAAAGCGACTCCATTCGGTGATTTCAGCGAGTACTTGTCCTGGCCTTGCTCGTAAAGGACCGCACCGCCGAGGATGGCCAGCAGCGTGGGCGCAACGATGTAAGACGCGCCGATATGTTTTGCGGTCAGCACGTTTATACCTTTGCTTTTGTTGTACTTTCGCCAAAGAATCGCTCACAACCTCAGTGATGCCGTACTCTCCTCACAAAAAATCGGGTAGGGGCCTCTCACGACTTGCTGATTCGCGGATCGTCTTGCGGACCATCTCCGGGCCCATCACGTCGATTCGTGACACGCCAGTACGGGCGACCGCCGGGCCACGCGAATCTGTGCGGATTTCCGACTGTATTCACGCTTGCCGCAGGATTCTCTTTTCGTATTTGTTAATGTTACAAATCAGCTGATTGCCTTTATCGAGCGCAAGCACCAGGGCGGGCTATACACTATCGATCCTTGCAGAATCGTTCAACTCAATCTCGCTCGACCCTCGTTTCAGTCATACTGCGGCCAGCATCCTCCCCGCTGTTGCTTTCGAACACTATTCCTATTCGGAATTTGCTCCTCGAAGATATTCGCTGGGCGTTGGAACCTGCGGGCATGGAGGGCTCTTCTCAGCTGCTACGATTTTCAGATCCTGCACGAGCATCTTGTAAATATTTTCCTTGGCCTGCGTGGTATCCCCGCGCAGGACGGCCGAAGGATGATAAGTCGCGAGTGTTTTTTCTGCGAAGCGGCTGGCCAGAAATTTGCCGCGCTGTTCCGTCAATCGAAATGTTGTGCCGAAGACCGCTTTGGCGGCCGTGGATCCGAGGCAGACGACAATTTCCGGGGTTATCGCGGATATTTCGGCTTCCATCCAGGGACGGCAGGCGGTAACTTCGCTCAGGCGAGGCGTGCGGTGAATTCTGCGCTTACCGCGCTCTTCAAACGCGAAATGTTTCACGGCGTTGGTCACGTACACTGTGGAACGGTCTATGCCCACCTCGTGCAACGCTTTATTCAGCACTTCACCTGCGGGACCCACGAACGGCCGGCCGGCGCGATCTTCCTGATCGCCGGGTTGCTCGCCGACAAACACGATGCTCGCGTCGGATGGCCCTTCACCAAATACTGGCTGCGTCGCGCACTCATACAACTCACAGCCCGCGCACCGGGGGATAGCTCCGCGGAGTTCTGAGAGCGAGGCGTCAACCGGTACGAAGCCGCCCGCTCCCGGCATTTTTTTCTGCTGAAGTATCATTTGATCGACCCGTTCAGGCGCCCGCGCCAGAATCTGCGATAAATTCGCCACCTCTGGCATGTGTTGCCAGAATCTTTGCGGCATTTCCGAACGCATCATCTGAAGATTTGTTCGCGCCGGATTAAACGTCGTCGCGTAATATTTGCACCACAGCTCTTCTAATCCATCGTCCCCAGCTGCCGGCGGGCTTTGCACGCCGGACGAAAAGCTCAGTGCCTTACCATCCCAATGAGCTGAGCCGTCGGGCGTCAGAATTGACCAACGCATGGAGGCAAAGCGCTTGGCGAAAAAAGGTGCAGCCAAATGAATTGACTTGTGATCGGGCTTGTACCACGCGACATAACGATCTCCGGTTTCGTCAGTAAGCTTTTTGAAGCGCACGAAGGCGTGGAAATGGTGCACGTCGCGACTGACCGCGTCTTCCATGCGCAAAAGTTGAATGACTTCTTCATCGGTTTCGATTTTCAGTAAATTGTGATTTTCGTGCGCGATTCGCCATAAGACCGAATAAAGTGTTCTCCATTTCGCCGGATTACGAAATGCCGCTACATTTCTCGCCAGACTTATGAAGCGCTTCGGTACCCTCAAAGTGTTCCCGCCGACATCGTTGTTGGCACCGGCCGGCTCAGCTTGCGCACTTTCCCCGCTCAGCGCCGGCTGCGGGTCATCCTCGTCCACCCATACAATTTCTGCCGGCGGTACGTTAGAGAGCAGCGCGCGACGCGCATGCTTTTGCCAGTCTTCAAACCTGCCACTGAATCTGATCTCCATTAAAGTTCCCCGGTCAGTGCTGCCACGCCGGCGCCAAAGAGTGTTAATTGCTTTGGCGTAGCGATTACTGTTCGTTCGAACGAAGCGGACTCAAGCCGCCCAAAGCCAGGATGGTGATCCGCAGCGCACAAAAATGCCTTGGCCCGACTCAAAAAGACTCGCAGTTTTTTCAAATCATCCAACCGCAGCCGGTGATACCTGCGAATGGACAGAATTCGCGCCACCGTGCGGTATCCGATTCCAGGAATGCGCAGCAACTCTTCTCGAGTACCTTGATTGATGTCTACGGGAAAACGGTGGCGGTTGCGCAAGGCCCACTTCAATTTTGGATCCACATCGAGATCCAGGTCGGGCTGAGTCGGAGTCGTCAATTCGTTAGCGTCGAATCCGTAGTAGCGCATTAGCCAGTCCGCCTGGTAAAGCCGGTGCTCGCGCACCAGCGGAGGCGCTTGCAGCGGCAACCGCGAATCGGCCTTGGGAAACGGGCTGAAAGCCGAATAATAGATTCTGCGGAGTTGGTGCTTTCCGTATAAATCGGCCGCCAGATTCAAAATGGTGGTGTCGTTGGTCGGGGTGGCCCCCACCACCAGTTGAGTGCTTTGTCCCGCAGGCGCAAACTTTGGCGTCCTAGTGGCAGTGCGCCTCACGCTACTCGCGCTGGTCGGCCAGGCCTTATCTGACGAATTTTCGCCCCGCGCCTCATCGACGCTCGACTTGATGGCGTTCATTGTGTTGCGAATGGTTACGAGTTTTTTTTCGGGCGCCAGTTTTGACAAATCCACTTGCGTAGGCAGCTCCACGTTGGCACTCAAGCGATCCGCCCATGTTCCGGCTGCCTGGATCAATTCCGGCGAGGCGCCGGGAATTACTTTCAGATGGATATAGCCGTTGAATTTGTGTGCTTCCCGCAGTTCGCGCGCAACCGTCACCAACTGCTCCATGGTGTAGTCAGGACTCTGAATAATTCCCGAACTCAAAAATAAGCCTTCGATGTAGTTGCGACGGTAGAATTCGAGCGTTAGGGAAATGACCTCTTGAGGCGTGAATCTGGCCCTTGGGGTATCGCTCGAAATGCGATTTACGCAAAACACGCAATCGTAAACGCAGTAATTAGTGAGCAGAATTTTCAGGAGAGAAACGCACCGTCCATCAGGCGTGTAGCTGTGGCAAATTCCGATGCCCGTGGAATTTCCCAAACCGCCCGGCGCAGCCTTGCGCACGGCCCCACTGCTCGCGCAGGAGGCGTCGTACTTCGCGGCGTCAGCAAGGATCTCGAGCTTGCGCGCTACTTCCACACTACAATTATAGGCGAAACTAAAGCGAAGGTGTCAACTGGGGAGAACTGGCAGGACCGAAGCAGCCGTGGCGGGCGGATCGGGAACTTTATAGTCTCAGGCGAAACGTTCCGCGGAGCGGGCTCGCAATTTCTCTGCTTCTTCCTCTCGATTCTTGGGCAGCGCTGTCGTTTCCAGCGAACGCAACAATCGGGTGGAAGCGCGCGCGACTTCGTCTACCGCCGTCGCAAAGGCGGCTTCATTGGCTTTAGACGGCTTACTGAAGCCGCTAATTTTCCTGACAAACTGTAAGGATGCGTTGCGTATCTCGTCATCCGTCACCGGTGGTTCGAAATTAAAAAGGTTTTTTATGTTTCTGCACATTTTTAGCTCCTTTCATCAGTGCAATTTTAAGTTGATCAACTGACATCGCTATCGCGGACGACCGTGGCGAGTTCCATGTAGCGGCACAGAGCGTTCGCCAGTCGCATCTGCCGGGGGTTTTTGCATTCCGGCTCCAGCAATCTGGGGCTACCAACCAGAATGACATTGGACATGGCGCGTGACGTCGCCACATTCAAGCGGTTCAAGCTGTATAGAAATTCCATTCCACGCGGCGCATCTTCCTGCGAAGAAGTCGTCAGGGAGTAAATGACTACCGCAGCTTCCTGGCCCTGAAACTTGTCCACGGTGCCGATCTTCATGCCCGGCAATCGAACTGATAAATCCGCCACCTGCGCATTATAGGGCGCTACGATCAGAATATCTTCGACCTTCGTGCGGCGTTTGTTGCCGGCGCTGCGGAACCATGAAACTCCGGGGGCCAGCAAGCTCTCCACGATTGTCGCGACGATTTCTACTTCCTCAGCACTCGCGTTGCGGTTGCCCGTATGTTCGACGTTGACGAACCACAGCCCGGGTTTCACCAGCCAAGGGTGGCCTTCCAGAACCCGGCTTCTCGCGAGTTCGTGTGAGGCCAGTTTGTCCTCGTAAAATACGGAGGAGGTAAATTTGCAGATTTCGGGATGCAGCCTCCAGGTTTGTGGCAGAAGAAACCCTAGTTCTGGCGCAATCGTTTTGCCCGCACCCAAAAGATGTTGCAATGCAGATTTCTCGGCGCCATCCGGGTGACTGCCTTTTAGCGGACGCTCCAGCTGTTGTGGATCGCCCAGTAACACCAGACTTTTCGCGGCTTGTGAAACTACCAATACATCCGCCAAAGCCATTTGTCCGGCTTCATCGATAAACATCACATCCACGGTTTCGTATGACGAGTGCGGCGCCCATAGCCATGACGTTCCGCCAACAACGTTGGCCAAGCCGGAGCGTAACGCACCCATGGCTTCATCATTATTCTTTCTGGCGACCGCGACTCCATCGCTCGGTTCGCCATCGCTGTCACGGTGGAGGCAACGAACGTTCTCGTAATCGTTTTTACGGGCCGCTTTAACCACCGCATCCAGCAGATTGCGAATCACTTTATGGCTCAATGCGGTCACACCAATTTTCTTTCCCTGTTGCACCAGCTCGCAAATCATCTGCGCGCCGGTAAAAGTCTTGCCAGAGCCTGGAGGCCCCTGAATCGCAAAAGTTGAATTTTCCAGATTCAGGGCCACACGGCTGGCGGTATTTTCGGGCCTCTCCGTAGCCAGCGGTTTCAGATTTTGGCCCTGCGCAAGGCGCGGAGGCTTTCGCAACAGTAAATCCCTGCGCTGCTCGAAATGCTCCGTCCGCATCCACACCAGTCTTCGCGACCCAGGTGCCGAGCCGGTAGAGCGCCTCAGTGTGCTCCTTGGCATCGAAAGGGCGATCCCAAAGATAGACAGCTGACGGATGTGCATCCGCCATTTTTTTGGATTTCTTTATGTCCACAGTGCGGTTCAAAAGGTCTACCGCCACCACGCATCCAAGTTTCTCCCCCTTGTAATACAAATCCTTGTCGATGCGGACTTCGGTCTCCTGTTTGGCAAAGCTGTAACGGTCCACTTGAGATTTTCGCATCCAGCGGCAAGTGCTTGAGAAATTTCAAGCCGGCCAGGCCGGCTCGCTCTTCCAACAAATCCTCTTCGTCAAGTTCCTGCAGCCGGTAACCTTCCCAATAGCCGGCTTTATTTTCGCGCCGGTGCCAGTCAAGAAACTGTGCGAGCAGCCATTGGCCTTGCTGTTGCGCGTTCCGCCCCGCAACGTCGGCTGGTATCCCTTGCGTGAGTTCTGCTACTAGAACTGCAATTCGCCGCTGCCGCTCATCAAGCTCCTCACTGGCGTTTTCGTCACGGTCAACAAATCGCGGGATGACGACACCATCGCCCACCAGTTTTTGGCGCTCCGTTTCGAGCCACTCGCGCAAGCGCGCTGTGGAGAGACAATCCTCGCCGTTGTAACCTTCCATCGCCGTGCGAACCCACACCGGCACTTCTTCGCCCTTCCATCCCAGCTCCAGCCGATGTTCCACAAATCGCATGGCGGCACGCGATTCATCCAGAGCGGTTTTGCGCGTGAAGCCGTAAAAGGCTTCCAGTTTTTTCAGCGAATATTCTTCCACGCTGGCCAGCAGGCTTTGCTTGAACACCTGATGTAAATCCACCAGCACTCCGGCGCGGAGCATGCGATCGATTTCGTCCTCGCGCGTGGCGTACATACCCATGAGGCGTTTGAGCGCGCTCGGCTCATATGCGCCAAAGTGGTAGACGTGCATTTTCGGGTCGCCATTCCGGCGTTTTACGATTTCGTCCACCAGCCATTCGAAGCCTTTTTTCTCTTGCTCGCGGTCCAGCGCCCACCGCTGGCTATAAGCGAGTTCACCGCGCTCATTTGTGCAGGCGAAACCAAACAAATATTGCAAACCGCATTCGCCCACAAACGGATCGCCCTCAAGATCAACAAACATGTCGCCCGGCGAAGGCTGCGGCAACCGGCAAAAACCCGTGTTCTCAACTATCGGTAAGAGCGGCTCGTGTACCAGGCGCTTTTCCTCCCGGCCCTGAACCTGAACGCGCGCTTGTTCCCTAACGCGCTCGATCCCCTCTCGAGATCCGTGGCGAGGTTTCTCCCGCAACGGAATGGGCAGCGCCGCAAGCTTAGCCATGGTTTCGGCGTTCCAATCCTCAAGCTGCGTTCTTTGCTGGCGGCGAATGCCCGCCACCAGCGAAAGATGATCGTCGGCATGGCGTCGCGCATCGCATTCCGCAAACCACCGGCATACGTCGCAATGTTGGCAGGGTTCCGGATAGGTGCCCGGGCCCGCACCGTTATCAACAGAAAGTTCCAGGCGGGACCGAACATAACGATAATAGGCCGCGTATTCAGCGAATCGATAGCTCTCGGGCGCAAAGGCCAGCCCTGGGGGAACGACATGCATGAATTGCAGGTCCGCGCCTTGGGCCTCAGTGAGCAGCGCGGAATAAAGGCAAAGTTGCAGAATGGTAGTGGCTTTGGTTTCGCGGGCAAGTTTGCAGTCGTACACTTCGTACGACCAATCTCCCCACCGGCTCCGGCCGGCGACGCGTTGCAAAATGTCTGGGCGGCCGAACCACCGCCCGGCGGCCAGACTCCCTTGCGCGATTACTTCCACGCCCTGTTCCATGAAGCGAAGCGTTTCGCGAAGCGCATCCTGTTCGGTAAGCGCGCGCAGATCCTCAAACGAGACGCACCTGGCACGCAAAAACTCCAGGTAAGCGGCTTCGTGTCGCGCTCCCAGTTCCTGAATCACGATCAGATCCGGCGCACGCCACTCCGGGGCGGAGCGGTGCCCATGCGCGACACTGAGATCGAGCGTCGTTACGTGGCGGCATGCCAGATGACTGCTGAGGTCAGTGGCAGCGAGCCGAATTTCGTTGGTGCTCAGTCGCATTTTGGCACTTAGGAAGACTCGCACAACAGCAGCGACCGATCCATTTTAACCCTATAAACGTGGTCGATCGAAGCGAACGCCAGCTCCCGCGTCGGCCATGGGTAGAGAATCGGGTCTTCCCTGTATCGACCATTAACACGCGTGGTGCCTAGACTATTCGCTTGCCGTTAGCGGCGAGTTGCGGCGCGCACAAGCCGCGGCGGCATATTCCGGTTCTTCCTTTATTCATTGCAGTGCAGAGTGCAGGACAAAACTCTTGGGACGACAGCGTCTAGAACCGCAACGAGCGAAGTTCTGGGAGGAGCTAGCGCCCTCACGTGATGCTGAACTCGAGTAACTATGCCCGGCGAATCAGAAAAAAAACCTCCAGCCCATGAGTGGACGCCATCCGTCAGCCCCTGGCTGATTGCCGCGTCTGTCATGCTGGCCACTTTTATGGAAGTGCTGGACACCTCCATCGCTTCGGTCACTCTGCCGCACATCGCCGGAAGCGTATCGGCCTCCACCAGCGAAGCTACCTGGGTCTTGACCAGCTACCTGGTTTCGAACGCGATCGTGCTGCCGTCCAGCAGTTGGTTCGGCCAGCGTTTCGGTCGCAAAAGATTTTTGATTTTCTGCATCGTTGTTTTTACCGCTTCTTCGTTTCTGTGCGGCGCGGCCACCAGCCTGGGCTGGATTTTAATCGCGCGCACGATTCAAGGGGCCGGTGGCGGTGCGCTGCAGCCAATCTCTCAAGCCATCCTGTTGGAGAGCTTTCCTCCCGAAAAGCGCGGCTTGGCCATGGCGATTTTTGCACTGGGCGTAGTGGTGGCGCCGGTCCTCGGGCCGACCCTGGGCGGCTGGCTTACGGATCAATATTCCTGGCGCTGGGCTTTTTATATTAATGTGCCCGTCGGAGCGCTGGCCGTCTTCATGATTTCGCGCTTCATCGAAGACCCACCCTATATCAAGTCCGCGAAGCCCGGCCGCATTGATGCCATCGGGCTCGGCCTGCTGGCAGTGTGGCTGGGCGCGTTGCAAATCATTCTAGACAAGGGCCAGGAGGATGATTGGTTTGGCGCCCAATGGATTCGCTGGGCCGCGGCCATTCTCATTATTTCGTTCCTGGCTTTTTTGATCCGTGAATTAGTAATCAGAAATCCTGTCGTAAAACTGTCCGTCTTCAGGAATCGCAACTTTGCGTTTGGATGCGTCATTATTTTCTTGCTCGGTGCGGTGATCTATGGCTTGGTCACCATTCTTCCACTTTTCTACCAGACGGTGCTGAACTACACGGCCAGCGCCGCGGGCTTTGCGGTCAGTCCCCGCGGATTGGGGGCCATCGCCATCATGCCCGCAGCTGCTTTCCTCAGCAGCCGCATAGACAATCGCTGGCTTATCGCTATCGGATTTTCGGTGCTGGGGGCTACGGCAATCTGGATGGCGCATCTCACCCTGGATATTTCGCAATGGTCACTGACATGGCCGATCATCCTAAGCGGTGTGGGCAGCGGGCTGGTTTTCGTGACTCTTTCCACTCTGGCTATGGGTACTCTGCGGAAAGATGAACTCGGCAACGCCAGCGGGCTTTTCAACTTATTTCGCAATATCGGCGGCAGCGTTGGAATATCCGTAGTGAACACGATAGTCGCCCGCCATAGCCAGTCGCGTCGTTCAGAGCTGTCTCACAACTTCAATGGCGGCTTGTGGTTTCACAATGCCTTGGCTGGCATTCAACACCTCACGTCGGCCCATGCTATTTCGTCGATAGCCAAGTTGCGTGCTTACGCGATCTTACAAAATCTGCTAGACCGCCAGTCGCTCGTTTATTCGTACGTGGATGATCTGCGATATATGGCGCTGCTTTGTTTTCTGTGTGCGCCGGTAGTCTTTTTTGTGAAGCGCGTCAAGCCGCAGGGCGGCGCCGTTCCTGCGCACTGAGTCTCGGCAATGATTCACGCACATCGATTTTACCGAGGTGACAACGAATGCCTGAACCTGACTACCAAGCGCTGACGCGGGAGATTCAGGAATTGCGCGATGAACAGCGCATGTTGCGCGAAGAACAATTGCGCCTGCGCAAAGAGAACACTAATGGAACCTAATGGGAACTCCAATGGTGCTAGGCGACATCCCAAATGCTGATAACACGCAGAACAAGCAGCATAGCGAGCAAAAGAACGATAAACCCGGCCAAGAAAATACGGAGAAGAGCGACGAGAAAGATGGTGAGCGCAAGACCGAAGAAAAAAAGCCTCCGCTGAAAGAACGCGCCCGGCTGTTTGTGCAAACCCATCAGAAACAGGTGGTGCTCGGAGCAATCGGTTTCGCGGTGCTATGCATCGCCGCAGTTTTTTTGATTCTGTATCTGCACTCGTACGAATCCACTGACGATGCTCAGGTAGACGGTCACCTGAACGCCGTTTCTCCTCGCGTGATGGGAACGGTTCAGCGGGTTTACGTGGAAGACAGCCAAATCGTTACAGCCGGACAACTCTTGGTCGAGCTAGATCCTCGCGACTTCAACAACGCTTTACAGCAGGCCAAAGCCAGCTACGCTTCTGCAGAAGCTCAACTGAAAGCGGAAAATCCCAACGTACCTATCGTGCGCACCACCAACGAATCAACAATTTCTACTAACGTAGACGCTGTACAGGGCGCGCAGGCTGCCATCGTGGCCGCGGAACAGCAATATCAGTCGCGCCTGGCCATGTTGCGCGAAGCGGAAGCCAACGATGCCAAAGCGCAGCTCGAACTTGTTCGTTATCGCGGCCTGGTGCAGAAAGAGGAAGTTTCTCACGAGCAATACGACAACTATGTGGCCGCCGCAAAGACGCAAGCCGCGTCAGTTGCTGCAGCGCAAGCCTCAGCCGAGGCGGCGCGCAAATCCATTGAGCAAAGCCGGGCCCAGCTTTCGCAGGTGCAGGCGCGCCTAGAAGAATCCAAGCGTAACGCTCCCCGTAACGTCACTGTTCGCGAGGCTGCAGTGGAGGCCCGGCAGGCAGCGGTGTTGTCCGCCCAAGCGCAGTCTGAACAAAGTGAACTGAATCTCTCTTATACCAAAATTTACGCTCCCGCGAACGGCATCGTAACCAACAAGACGGTTGAAGTTGGGCAACGCGTAGAACCGGGCGAACAGTTGCTGATCGTGACGCAAACCGAAGATATCTGGATTACGGCGAATTTCAAAGAAACCCAATTGCGAAAAATGCACCCGGGCCAGGGCGTCGACGTCCGGGTGGATACGTATGGACGTAAATATCACGGATACATTCAAAGCATGCCCGGAGCTACTGGAGCGCGCACCAGCCTTTTGCCGCCTGAAAACGCGACCGGTAATTTCGTAAAAGTCGTGCAGCGCCTTCCGGTGCGCATCCGGCTCAATGAGGGTGAGAACAGTGACCGTCTGCTTCGTCCGGGAATGTCCGTCGAAGCTAAAGTGTGGTTAAAGTAGAAATATCTAGGAAAAGAGAAAAACGATGAGTAAGAAAAGCAGTCTGAAAAAATCCCTGGCTGATCCCAGTAAGCTCGAACCCCATGACTCCGACGATAAGGAGGTTATCCAGGTCATTATCGAAACCCCCAAAGGCAGCCGCAACAAATTCGCTTTCGATGAGGAACAAAAAGTCTTTGAATTGAAAAAGGTGTTACCGGCAGGGATGACTTTTCCACACGACTTCGGATTTATCCCGTCCACGAAAGCGGAAGACGGCGATCCCGTGGACGTGCTCGTGCTGATGGATGAACCCGCATACCCGGGCTGCCTGATAAAGTGCAAACCGGTGGGAATCATTGAAGGTGAACAGGGCGAGAATAAGAAAGACGTCGAACGAAACGATCGTGTCGTAGCTATAGAGCTGCAAAATCACACCTATGCGCACGTCAAGCACATCGACGATTTAGGCAAACAATTCGTAAAAGAACTCGAAGATTTCTTTGTCAATTACCACGAATTATCTGGAAAGCAGTATCGCGTACTGGATGTTCGCGGACCCGGGGAAGCGCGCCGGCGTATAAAGGACGGCATGCGGGCCGCGAAAAAGAAGTGACGTTGCGAAGAAATTTGCTGAGACTGCGGATCGATTCATTGGATCGGGCTAATGGTGCTTTCGCACCCACCAGAGTGAGTACGAAACCGATAGCCATGCTGCGATGGCCGCGGCAAAAACCGCCGACACATTCCAGGCCGGCAATAGTTTCCACATGACCAGCGCGAAGCACGCAAGTCCGATGCTGCCAATCGCCGCACCAGCGGCGTCCAGAGCCGCGGCTTCCCGTCCTCGCACTGTGTTCGTAATCCCGGCACGCTCTTTCTTTTCGCGTTCGTGCTTTTCCACCAAGGTTGCGCTGGCCGGAAAGATCGCCGGGAAGGCCAGGAATAAACCTCCAAACACCGGACCGTATTGTTTGGCGAGGAGGCCGGCAATGACGGTGACGCTTCCGCCTAAAACAAATCTTACGGCGTACTCGTACCATTTGGTCTTGCGCAATGCCGAGAAGTCTGCCGATACGCCCACGAGTCACCTCAAGACCAGAAGCCAGACGGATATTGAGCACGCCAGCCATAACAATAGCGTCGGAGTTGTCGCGGTGACAGCGTGGATGCTCCGCTTCATCAGCAACCATCGGCATGCGCACGCGTAAATGCAAAATGCCAACGCGCCGGCAATCATCGAACGAGCCTCGGCGGCGGCATAACTTTTTCCCTGCGCGTGGATAGTAAGGCCGAGTGTGGCCAAAGCAATCGAAGGTGCGGCTCCGAACAAACCCGCGAAACTTTTGGGCTTTAAGACATCGCCCAGAGCCGCAAATGCAGAAACTGCCAGACCGCCGATAACGAAACGCAATACCAGATCTGTCATATCGCATTCCTCGGGGCAACCGCGTGGCCATTTCCGTGGAGACTATCAAAGCCCGTTGCGTTTGGCATTGAGCGGAGCCCTCGAATAAGATGCTGCACAGTGCAAGGAGTGTTCGCATGGGCGCAGTTGATGAATATCAAGCCATTGTGATTGGTTCCGGCCAGGGCGGGAATCCGCTGTGTTCAGCCTTAGCCGGCGCGGGGATGCGTACGGCGCTGATCGAGCGCGAACACGTCGGCGGCACGTGCATCAACGAAGGCTGCACACCCACCAAGACGATGGTGGCCAGCGCGCGTGTCTCTTATCTCGCACAGCGCGGCGCCGATTACGGAGTGGAAATCGAACATTTTAAAATTAACATGGAGCGCGTTCGCAAACGGAAACGCGACATCGTGGACAGTTTCAGAAACAGCGGTCAGAGCAACCTCGAAAACACCGCCAACCTTGATTTGATTTTTGGTGAAGCCAGCTTCAGCGGGCCACAGTCTGTCGCCATCAAGCTTAAAGGCGGATCGCAACGCACCATTTCCGCAAGTAAGATTTTCATCAACGCTGGATGCCGCCCGGGATTGCCGCCGGTGGAAGGGCTGAAAGAAATTCCCTACCTCAACAGCACTTCAATCATGGAACTCAACGAACTTCCCGAGCACTTGCTGGTGCTCGGCGGCGGTTATGTCGGGCTGGAGTTCGGACAAATGTTTCGCCGCTTCGGCAGCAGGCTGACCATTGTGCAGTCCGGGTCGCAACTGCTGGCGCAGGAGGATCCCGACATTGCAGAGGAAGTCGCGAAAATTTTGCAACAAGATGGGATCGAGGTGCTGTTAAACACAAAAGCGCAACGCGCCACGCTAACGGGTCGCGAAATTGCGCTGACCGTTGGCAGCGGCACTGGAACGCGCACGATTCAAGGCTCGCACCTGCTGGTGGCCACGGGTCGGTCGCCCAATACGGAAGCGTTGAATCTTGCGGCTGCCGGCATTGAGACCGACCAACGCGGCTTCATCAAAGTAAATTCGAAACTGGAAACCAGCGCACCGGGAATTTACGCCTTGGGAGACATTAACGGCGGGCCGGCTTTCACACACATTTCCTACGATGATTTTCGCATCCTGAAAACCAATGTAATTGAGAACGGCAACGCTACGACAACGGGTCGCCTGGTTCCCTACACGGTATTCATTGATCCGCAACTGGGTCGCGTAGGCCTCAGCGAACAGCAAGCGCGCAAACAAGGCAAGCGAATCCGCGTGGCGAAAATGCAAATGTCATCCGTTGCCCGAGCACTGGAGCTGGACGAGAGTCGCGGCTTTATGAAAGTCCTCGTCGATCCTGATACGAATCAGATTCTGGGGGCAGCGGTCCTGGGGATTGAGGGCGGAGAGATTATGTCCATGCTGGAAATCGCCATGATGGGCAAGCTGCCGTATACCGCGTTGCAAAATGGAATCTTCGCCCATCCCACACTGGCCGAATCGCTGAACAACCTTTTCAGCCATTTCGTGTCGTGACGGACGCGGCGGCAGAACTATTGCGACGCTTCGGTTGGGACCAACTCGTAGCTGACGAAGGCCAGGTGCTTGCTGTCGGGAGCCCAGGAGGGGACGTTGATGGTGCCCTGGCCGCCGAATAGTTTGGCCAGGATTTCAATTTTTCCGTCGATGCGGTCATCTTTCAGCGGCATGATTCGCAATGTCACGTCTTTGTTTTCCGGGTGACCTTCCACTTCCGCGCCATAGGAAATGAAGACCAGCCAATGTCCGTCGGGGGAAATGTGCGGGAACCAATTGTTGAAATTATCGGAAGTGACTTGTTCCTGTGCGCTGCCGTCCGGGCGCATGCGCCAGATTTGCATTTTGCCGGTGCGCACGGAATTGAAATAAATATATTTGCCGTCCGGAGAATATTCCGGACCATCATCCAAGCCTTTTGCGGTGGTTAGCTGCTTTTCTTCTCCGCCTTCTGCCGAAATGGTGTAAATGTCAAACTCTCCATTGCGCTGGCCGGGATAAGCGAGGGTTTTGCCATCCGGCGACCACCCGTGCCAGTAAGAAGGCGATTTTTTCGTGACGCGCCGCGGCGTGCCCCCTGATAGTGGCAGGATATAAATAGTGGACTGGTGATCTTCTTGTGACTGGTCGCTGATGGCCAGCAATTTGCCGTCGGGCGAGATTCCGTGGTCGTTGTTACAGTGCACGGCGAAACCCGTGTCAATCGTGTCGGGTTTGCCACCGCTTACTGGCAGCCGCCGGATATGGCCGTCCTCGTTGAAAATGAAAGATGCGCCATCACGCGTCCAGTTCGGCGCTTCAAAATGCCCGGCGATCGAATACACCACGCGACGATCAGTGGAAGCGATATCGATTGTTTCAAGGGAGCTGTGCAGCGTCGGCTGGGCCGCGGCCGAGACGGGCGCGAGCGGTTTCAGTTCGACCCTGGAGAATGTTGCCTTGGTTATGGAATCCTTGTCGTGGCTGCAGACTCCCAATCCCACGTAAAACGGGGCCTTGCAAAGAAACACGCATCGCCGCGCCGGCGGGCCGAATTTTCTCTCCCTGGGCGGCCAGCCACAGGTAGACGTACTCTCCGCGTTTTTCAATTCGCAATTGGGATGGCGCGGAAATGTTGGATTGGATCTCGTGGGTCGCGGCGCCTTTGGCGTCGCGATACTGCAAAGATGTCAGGCCGTCGCCGTGCAACGCGACATCCGCGTAGGCCGAGTCCACTTCCAGATCCTGCCGAATCATCAGCACGGCCTTGCGATGCTCATTGCCGCCCTGTCCCAGGATCGCGATGGCCGCACTTAGAGCTAGGTCGCCCGAAACCTTTTTCCAGGCAAACTGAAAATTGTCGGAGTTGGACCACATGTTCTCGCCGCTGCCCGCGAGTGTATAGGTGTGAACAGCGGAATCGTACTCGCTCGAACCGGCATGCAGCACCGAGCCAACGTCTCCGTGCCCGTCGAAAATCCCGATGGCGCCGGAACTTTGCGCTCGGCCGGGACTTTGAGCGCCGACCGTCATCGTAAATAACGCCAAGGCTATCGCGAAACGCTTTGCGTTGTGGATGCGCACAAGAAACCTTTCCGAGACATTGACCAGAGCCCAGCACGGTGGGCGGCGTAAGACCCATGACTTCTCGTTGGCCGCTTTGCCACAAATACTTCGCGTCGCCAAACTGCGGGCATCGATTCTTGCGACTAATCTAGTGGCCCAGAAATTTTTCGAGGAATGTAATTTCGCGATCGGCCTGTTCGAAATATTTCTTGGCAGCCGGGCCGTCCTGCCGCTGAAGCGCTGCCTGCCCTTTGGACATGTACGTCTGCATGCGCTGTTCAGCGGAAACCACATCGCCGCGCAGTCCGTAACCCTGGCCGCTCTGTGCGCGCTTCAGGCCTTCCAGGCTTTGCGAGACGGACGCCGCCCGACTAGTCATCTGCTCTTCCTGGTGCTCGGCTTCTTGCAGCTCCGCGGCGGCAGTCGCCGCAGCGGCTCGTGCGGTTTCGGCCTGCGCGTCAGCAGCGGCCTTCTGTTGAGCGGCTTCCGCAGACGCTGCTTGCGAGCCACCTTCGGATTTGCGTCCGCCACGCTTTGACTTTTCTGGCGGCGGAGCTGATGCCTCTGGTGCAGCAACTGTCGGCGCTGGAGCCGGCGCTGCGGTGAGGCTACCGTCAGGGGTAACAGTGGGCGTTGCTGGCGTGGATGGCTGTGATGGCGGCGAAGTTTTTTCCGCGGCGGGCGATGGTTGCGACGGAAGCGTCGCCTGACCTTCGCCGGCGTGAATCTTTAAACGGCGAGGCAGATAGAATCCGGCGGCAAAAAGCACACCCACGACAACCAGTGCGCCGAGACCCATGTACAGGCCGCGCTTGCTGCTGGCGGCCGCCATCGAAGGCACCTGCGGCACATTCGTGTTCGCTTGCGATTGAGCAGACGCAGCTGCAGCCGCCGGCACAGAGCTTGCCGCCGCGCTGCCGGCGCTCACGCGAGCCGACGCGCTGCGCGCCAATTCCGGCGCGGGAGTATTCACGGCCATCGTTTCATCCGTCCCGCTTCCGGCGTAGGGCGGCGTCCACGCGGACGGCATGGTCGTGCCCGCGGGTGGCGGCTTGAGCGCATCCAGGTCCACAGTGCTTAGCGCCCCGCGAAACGCATCAGCGGTTTGGAATCGCTTCGCGGGTTCCTTCGCCAGCGCCATCATAATAATTTGATTGAGATTTTCCGGCAGGCCCGGCTTGTGAACGATCGGCGCTTTCGGAATTTGTTCCAGATGTGCGGCCATCAGCGAATAATTGCTGGCTGCTTCGAACGGCAACATGCCCGTAACCATTTCATACAGCGAGACGCCGAGTGAATAGATGTCCGAGCGGGCGTCGGCTGGTTCGCCCTTCACCTGCTCGGGCGGCATGTAGTTCAGTGAGCCCAACGTGGTGCCCGTGGTGGTCAGACTGCGGTCGCCGCCGGAGCGCGCAATGCCAAAATCCATCAGCTTCACGGTACCGTCGGAAGTGAGCATCATGTTGGCGGGCTTGATGTCGCGATGCACGATGTTCAATTTGTGCGCGTAGCTGAGGGCGGCCAAGACCTGGTCCACGTATCGCACCGCGTCCGCGGGAGGAATCGCTCCCTGATGCAGTCGCGACGACAGTGTCACGCCGTCCACATACTCCATGATCATGACCAGTTGATTGTCGAGCGTCAGCGCGGTGCGCAAAGCCGCGATATTCGGATGATGCAAGGTGGCCAGCAATTTGATTTCACGGAGGAAGCGATCGGCCAGTTCTTTTTCAGAGGCCAGGTTCGGCAAAAGAATTTTCATGGCCTCGACGCGATCGGAGATCACGTTGCGGACCTTGTAGACCTTGCCCATTCCGCCGGCGCCGAGCACGCCCAGCACTTCGTAATCGCCCAGACGCTGGCCTGCGATGTAATCCTGACTCATGGAAGCTCCTGTGTACCGCTATGGCTGGACCGCGCATGAAAGCTTGGTCCCGGGAATGGAGGTGCCGCGAGCTGATTTCAAATCTCGCGATAGACGAGTCAACTTTCCGAGACGACTGTTATTACCGCAATATTACGGCGTCTGCGCGACGTCTCCGACTTTGGCCTCGCCCGAGCCCGTAAACGTAAGGGTCGCGGAATCCTGATCAATCTGCGTGACCGTGCCGCTCCCGACTTTGTCGGTAATGGATTTCAAAACTTTTCCGGTCGCAGGATCTTTCACGGTGCGAACTTGGCGGCTGATATCCAGCGTATCGCCAACTTTGAGGCCAGTCTTGCTACCGATGTTAACGATCAGCGTATTGCCGCTGACATCGGCGACCAATCCCGAGGCCGAAACTTTAACAGTGGGCAAGTTACCCGCCGCCGTATCCAGCTGCGTCGCTGTATCCGTCACCGCCGCCTGCACCGCTTCGCCGAGAATGGTCTGGCCGAAATTGCTGCTGCCCATGTCCAGCCCAGCTCCGCCGCCGCTGCCTCCGCCCGCTCCGGCGCCTATCAGTGAAGTGCCGGATCGTTGCGACTCGCCTTTTCCCGTTACCGCCGCAAGAATTTCGCCTGTAGTGGTATTCACCAGGCGGGCAGTGATGCCAACTATCGCCTTGGATTTTTTTGTGCCAATTCCACCGATGCCCAGCTTGGAGCCGTAACCGCCGTACCCGCCACCACCAATATTAGTGTGCTGGTCGTCGCGGCCGAATTGCGTGATGCTGCCAATGATGATGGCGTCAACTCCCAGAATTCTGCCGATCTTTGCGGCGGTGGAGGCATCGGCGCGATCACTGTTGGAAAAATTCTGCTCGCCCAGCACTTTATCCAGCGCGTTGCGCTCGATGACGGAATACTTCCCGTCCTGCACCAACTTTTGCACCAGCATGTCGGAGATGCCCTTGCCCGACGTCCTGATCGGTACCGAAAATCGCCTGGGTGCTGGACCTCACCGTTCCGTACTCGAAATTAAGCACGGCTACGCGCTTCTTCTGCGCCAGGCACGGGCTAGCCACCAGCAGGCAAATCAGGGCAAAACGGGCAATTCGAAACATGGCTCAACACTCCTCTAATATGGGTGATGCGGCGTTTGCTGGGCAGACGCAGAGTCACCAGTCAGTGCATTTGCAATCGGCAGAATCGTATACCCAACAAAATAGGATGGCAACACTTGAGAATTTGAGAAACGTCATTTTTCGTGCGTGGCGAGCCCCTGGTTCGCCGTCATCACTGCGCTGCGCTTTTCGCGCGGGACCCGAAGGTTTTCAGCGCCGCTAGAATCTGCTGGCCGTACATCTCCACCTTGCGGTCGCCAAATCCGGAGACGTTGCGAAGTTGCGCCAGCGTGTTCGGCCGCGCGCGGCAAAGCTCGTCGAGCGTTGTATCGTGCATGACGATGAACGCCGGGATACTCATTTCCTTGCTGACGGTGCGGCGCCACTCGCGCAGGTATTCCCGGAGTTCATCATGGTCGCCGCGAATCACGGGCTGATGAGTCGTCGCGCGATGGCTGTCACGGTAAGTCATTTCGCGATGATTTGTTTCCAGCTCGGGCGCTCCAGGCTCGCCGTAACCTTTTTTCGAGCTGCGGACACGCTTCGCCGCCAGCTGGCGTGTGCAGCCACTCCAGCTGCCCGCTGCAAACGTCACACGCGTTGCAGGACATCCACTTCGGCGTCTCGCCAAAATGCACGCAGATCTGCCGGTTGCGGCAGCTGTCCGACTCCACGAATCGCCGGATAATGTGATAGCGCTGCCACGCCCGCGCTTTTTCCTCTGGATCGCTTAATTGCTCGATGAAGTACGTCAGCAGCCCCACATCGCGCTTCTGCCACAACAACAAACAATCGGCGGGCTCACCATCGCGCCCCGCGCGCCCGGCTTCCTGGTAATACTGCTCGATGGATTTCGGAAGCGACAAGATGGATCACCGCGCGCACCGCCGCCTTGTTTATTCCCAGTCCGAAAGCAATCGTGCCGACCAGCACGCGCACTTCGTCGGACATCCAGCGTTCCTGATTCTCCCTGCGGGTGGCGCTGTCCATTTTGGCGTGATAGCCGATGGCCGCGATGCCCTTCTCCTCCAGAAACTCGACGGTCTCTTCGACTCGCGTAATTGTGGGCGCGTAAATGATGATGTTGCTGCCGGCATAATTTTTTACCGCCTTTAACAGCAAGCCGGATTGCGTCTTCGAATCGCATTGCTTCACGTGATAACGCAAATTGGGCCGCTGAAAGCTGGCGATGTATTTATCCGCTTCGCGCAAATGCAATTGAGCGACGATGTCATGACGCACCTGCCGCGTCGCGCTGGCGGTAAACGCCGCGATAGGCTGATCCGGAAAATGCGCCCGCAGGGAATGCAGTTGACGATATTCCGGCCGAAACTCGTGCCCCCATTCCGAAATGCAATGGGCTTCGTCAATCACGAAATAAGAGATGGGCACGTCTCGCAGCCATTCAAGCGCATCCGCGCGCGCCAATCGCTCCGGCGAAAGATACAGCAGCCGGTACGCTCCGGACTTTCGCTTTTCGCAAGATTTCAGACTGCTCGCCGGCCTTCTGCGAACTGTTCAGTACCGCCGCGGCGATACCCATTTGTTCCAGTTGCGCAACCTGGTCCTGCATCAGCGCGATCAGCGGAGATACCACGATGGCGGTTCGCCCTGGCGTCATCGCCGCGGGCAGTTGGTAACACAACGATTTTCCGCCGCCGGTCGGCAGCACCACGCAAACATCGCGCCCTGCGAGCAAACTTTTTACGATGTCTTCCTGGAAGGGACGAAACGAGGAGTAGCCCCAGTAGCGATGCAGCGTGGAGAGCAGTTCTGTTTCAGGCACGGCACAAGTATAAGTGCTCGGAATCGCTCAAAGTACGAAATCAATCGACGATGAACAATTTCGCGCCGCTGGTGGTGCGGCTGCGATGCGGCGGGTCGCCGTCGCCGACGTGGTAGCTCATGCCCGGCTTCAGCGTGAAGCTTCTCCCGTCGGCCAGAGTGGTTTCCAGTTCGCCATCGAGGCATAGCAGCACATGCCCCTTCGCACACCAGTGATTGGATTCGTATCCCGGGGTGTACTCCACCATGCGCACGCGGATGTCGCCAAAATTCTGCGTGCGCCACAGCGCTTTGCCAGAATCGCCAGGATGCTCGGTTACCGGAATCTGCGCTCCAGTCGGTAGTCGAAAACGCCATTTCTTTCATTTTCATGGCAAAGTATAACGCCGCGATGCCATCAGTGACGCCCGAATCGAAGCGCGATTCGCGTTACCTGTTGGATACCGCTATGCAGACACGGTAATCTGTGCTACTCTGTTTTTGCGCTTATCACTTCGGTTGTGTTGTGCGGTCCCTCGGTTCCATTGCTTCATCTGAGAATACCCGCCTCCAGTTTCCTCCGTACGTTTTCAGCGTAATCTAAAACTAAGGCTGGCTTTGTGAGTTGCCGCCTGAGTACGCACCTATGTGTGTGCCGCCGCAACTCCACCAGCAAGAAAGCTAAACTTACTCAATGCAGAACGTTTCCGTACCTTTTTCAGAAATGCCCCTATCTCCTTATATGAAGGAGAAGCTGACGTCGGCCAAGTTTTCCATGCCCACGCCGGTGCAGGCCGCCGCGATACCGCAGGCGCTGCTCGGCAAAGATGTGCTCGCTACCGCGATGACCGGAACCGGCAAAACGCTGGCCTTCCTCATCCCGGTGATCGAACAACTCTTGAAGCAAAATACTCCCGGCATCAATGCCCTGGTGCTCGTGCCTACCCGCGAACTGGCCATGCAGGTAGTGGCGCAGTACAACGCCTTGCGCGGCAAGCAACTTATGCCCGCGGCGCTGGTCGTCGGCGGACTATCCGAAGGCGCGCAGCTCCAGGCCATCCGCAAGGGCGCGCGTTTCGTGGTCGCCACTCCCGGCCGCCTGGAAGATTATCTCGACCGCCGGCTTTTCCATTTCAACGCGTTGCGCATGCTCGTTCTCGATGAAGCCGACCGCATGCTCGACATGGGTTTCCTGCCCGCGATTCGCCGCATCGTTTCCATTCTTCCCAAAGAACGCCAGACCATGTGCTTTTCCGCAACGCTGGAAGGCTCCATGGTTCGCGTCGTAAAAGACTATATGAAGGAGCCGGTGCGCCTGACCTTCGGCTCCACTCTCAAGCCGCACGAAAATGTTCGCGTGCAGGCCTTTGAAGTGGCCATGGACCGCAAGATGGAATTGCTCCAGCGCTTGCTGGCCAAGGAAACCGGACGCTGCCTGATTTTCGCGCGCACCAAGCGCGGAACCGATCGCATCGCCGAGAGCCTCAACCGCAAGGGCTTCTCCGCAGCCATGATTCACGGCGACCGTTCGCAATCGCAACGCACCGCCGCACTGACCGGCTTCCAGCAGGGCCGCTTTCGCATCCTGGTAGCGACGGACGTGGCTTCGCGCGGAATTCACGTGGAAAATATCGCGCACGTCATCAACTATGATTTGCCGGAAGTGGCAGAAAACTTCGTGCACCGCGTCGGCCGCACCGGCCGCAATGGCAGCCACGGCGTGGCCTCCACTCTTTTCGTGAAAGAACAACGCTCCGAGCTGTTTCAAATGGAGCGCACTCTGGGCATCAAGATGGAGCGACTGCGCGCCGACGACGGCACCGCTGCTCCGATCGTTTCGCACACGGGTTCGCAGGGCCGCTTGCCGGTGAATCTGCCGCGCATTCCGGCTGCTCCCAAGCAGGAACGATTCGTGCTTCCTGGCGAAGTGCTGCAAGCGCAGTAAGATCGCCGCATAGTTTCAAAAAACGCCGCTCGGCTTTCGTAGCCAGGCGGCGTTTTTCTTTGGATTTTCAGGCTGGCTACCGATAAGCCCGAATAAAAAAATAAATGGTCATCAGCGCCCCGATCGCAATCACAAACCTGCGAATCCAGATCTGCGGCAATTTCTGGGCGTAGTGCGCGGCGCCGTATCCGCCCAATATCGCGCCAAGCGTCATCACTCCCGCCTGCGGCCACAAAATAAATCCGGTAGCGACGAAAGCCATCGCTGCCACTCCATTGATTACCGCTCCTAAAATTACTTTCAATTTGTTCATGGCGTGAATATCGGTCATACCCAGCGCCGACAGCATCGCGAGATTCACAATTCCCAGGCCCCCACCGAAGTAGCCGCCGTAAACCGCCACGCACAATTCAAAAACGGAGGCTCCTGCTATAGCGCCATTGCTGGACTCGCGTGAGATTCCCGCGGAGATGCGACCGGTGAGGTGCTTGCCAAATGCAAAAAGCAACGTCGCGCCCAACATCAGCCATGGCAAAACTTTGAGGAAGGTCTGCGCCGGCGTCTTGATGAGCAGAAAAGCGCCCGCGACGCCGCCAATCACGCTGGTCACGATCAGCGGGATCATTACCCGCTGCGGGATATCCAGCTTCTTGCGGTAAGCGCCGCCACTCGCCGTGGTGCCCACCCACAGCGCCAGTGTGTTCGTCGCGTTCGCTGGAACCGGCGGCACACCCGTAAATAGCAGCGCCGGAAACGCCACGAAGCTGCCGCCGCCCGCAACGGCGTTAATCGCGCCGCCTACGGCCCCCGCAAAAAACAGAAAAATTGCCTGTTCTAAACGCGGCTCGGAATGCCCAGCTGCTTGCGGTAAGCGCCGCCGCTCGCTGTCGTGCCGACCCACAGTGCCAGCGTATTTGTGGCATTCGCGGGAATCGGCGGCACCCCGGTAAACAGCAATGCGGGAAAAGCCACGAAGCTACCGCCTCCAGCAACGGCGTTGATGGCTCCGCCCAGCGCCCCAGCGAAAAACAGAAAAATAATGTGTTCCACGCTCAAGGCAGAGTTTTAACACGGATGCTGCTCGGTCCCTAGCCGCCGTCTGTGGGATACGGTAAGTACATTTCTTGACAACTTGGCCCCGCCAATATATTAACGGTGCGATTCTTGCCTTCCGCCACTGAAGTCCTGGCTCGCCTCCTCCTTGCCAGGTCACTCAAAAAGGGATTCGCGAAGAATGGCGAAGCGTCCTAGGGGAATGTGACTTCGGAAGCGGCCATCCGGGCAAAGGAATAATTCCCAACAGGGTCGGCCTAGTCCATGCGCGGAGCTGCCGCCGAACCTGATTCCAGGTCGCTCTTCAGGAGGAAGCATGGCCAGCCGGGCAAACGTAGCAACCAGCGGAGTCGCGGAATACAGCATCTGGCGGGTAATTCTCGCCTCCGCCGTCGGCACGATGATCGAGTGGTACGACTTCTATATTTTTGGCAGCCTCACCGCCGTTCTGGCACTGAAATTTTATCCGCCCGGCAACGACACCTTCGCCTACATCGCATATCTCGCCACGTTCGCGGTTGGATTTCTGGTGCGCCCGTTCGGCGCGCTCTTCTTCGGACGCATCGGCGACATCGTCGGCCGCAAATACGCCTTTCTCGTCACGCTCAGCATCATGGGCGGCGCTACCGCGGTGATCGGCCTCTTGCCCACCTACAAGACGGCCGGATGGTTCGCGCCGATTATTCTGATCATCATCCGCGTGCTGCAGGGCTTGGCGCTGGGCGGCGAATACGGCGGCGCGGCGGTGTACGTCGCGGAGCACGTTCCCGATAACAAGCGCGGCTTCTACACCAGCTTCATTCAGATCACCGCCACGCTGGGACTGTTTGTCTCGCTGATCGTGATTCTTCTTACCCAGCAGTCCATGACCAAAGAAGCCTTCCAGGATTGGGGCTGGCGCATTCCCTTCCTCATCTCCATCGTGCTGGTCACCATTTCGCTGTACATCCGTTTGAAGATGAAAGAATCGCCCATCTTCACGCAGATCAAGAGCGCCGGGCATGACTTCCGCGCAGCCGCTGAAAGACGCCTTTGGCAAATGGGAAAATCTGAAGCGCGTGCTGATTTCCTTGTTCGGAGCCACCGCCGGCCAGGGCGTGGTCTGGTACACCGGCCAGTTTTATGCGCTTTTCTATCTGCAAACCATTCTGAAAGTCCCCGCGAAGAACGCGAATATCATCATCGCGATTGCTCTGTTGTGCGCGATGCCCTTCTTCACACTGTTTGGCGCACTCTCTGATCGCGTAGGACGCAAGTGGCTGATGATGGCGGCCTGTCTGCTCGCGGTGCTTACCTACATCCCCATCTACAAAGGCATGCAAAGCGCTGCCGGAAACAATGTCGTGGGCGTGAGCTCGACAAAGAACAAAGTTACAGGCGCAACATCGCTGACCGCCATGACTGTGGATCCCGCCACCGGCGCGCGTGTGCCGGCAAAGGACGCCACGAACGCCAATACGTCCGATGCTGGTGTTTCTTGGTTTTCATCCAGGTCATCTACGTCTGCATGATTTACGGCCCCATCGCGGCTTATCTGGTCGAGGCCTTCCCTGCCAAGATTCGCTACACGTCGCTGTCGCTTCCCTATCACATCGGCAATGGAGTCTTCGGCGGCTTGCTGCCGCTCATTGGATTATGGTCGTGCGCCGCTACCGGAAATATTTATGCCGGTCTGTATTACCCGATGATCGTTGCGTCCATCACGTTTGTGATCGGCAGCTTGCTGCTGCGCGAAACTCACGGCACGAAAATCTGGAGCGAGGTCGGCACCACACCGCAGGTCGGCTTCAGGCGATCTGACACCTTAGTCCTCGGGCGCTCGCTCACTCGCATCGTTGACGGCGCGAGGCATCGTTTGCTCACAATCTTGCCTCAACATGACCTCGGCCATGCCTTGAGGCGCCACGTCGAGTGGCGCTATGCTCGGTGACAGCACAATCTGAATGACTTCTTCATGGGAGCCTGGAACGTGGCCAAAGTACGCGATAAAACCGCAAGCAAAACAAAAGCCGCAAGCTAAACCGCAGCAAAAACGAAAAGCCACGACGCAGCGCAAGCTGACCGAAGCGCAGATCGCCGTGCATTGGAAGGAAGAAGAACTACTTCCATCCTTCCGCGAAATTCATCGGGCAGGCCAATCTCAACGATCCGGCCATCGTGGAACAGATTCAGCGAAAAACATTTCCCTGAATGTTTCCGCGAATACGCCGAACTGCTTCACTGGGATCAGTACTGGCACACCACGCTCGATACCAGCGATCCGCCATTCTGGAAATGGTTTGTCGGCGGCAAACTGAACGCCTGCTACAACTGCGTCGATCGCCACCTCGAAAAACACAAAAATAAAGCCGCGCTGATCTTCGTCCCCGAGCCGGAACAAGAATCCGCCACGGTCATCACCTACCAGGAGCTATACCGCCGCGTGAATGAAGTCGCCGCCATGCTGCGCGATTTCGCCGAGCTGAAAACCGGCGATCGCGTCACCATTCACATGCCCATGATTCCCGAGCTGCCCATCACCATGCTGGCCTGCGCGCGCCTCGGCGTGGTTCATTCCGTGGTGTTTGGCGGCTTCAGCGGCGAAGCTTGCGGCTTGCGCGCCGCGGATTCCGGCAGCCGCGTGCTGATTTACGCCGACGGCTACTTTCGCAACGGCAAATGGGTGGATCACAAAGGCAGCGCCGACATCGCCGTGCAAACCGCCGAAAAAGAAGGCCAGCACATCGACAAAGTTCTGGTCTGGCGGCGCTACCGCGGCAAATACAATTCCGAATCGCCGATGATCATGAAGCGCGATTATTTCGTCGACGAAGTTTTGAAAGATTATCGCGGATCACATCGTCGAACCGGTTTCCATGGACGCCGAAGCGCCGCTGTTCCTGATGTACACCAGCGGCACCACCGGCAAACCGAAAGGCTGCCAGCATCGCACCGGCGGCTATCTCGCGTACGTCACCGGCACTTCCAAGTATTACCAGGACATTCATCCCAACGACGTGTACTGGTGCATGGCCGACATTGGCTGGATCACCGGCCACTCCTACATCGTGTACGGCCCGATGGCGCTGGCGCGCCACCAGCGTCTTGTACGAAGGCGTGCCGCAATTTCCCGATGCCGGCCGCCCGTGGCGCATCGCCGAACGCCTGGACGTCAACATTTTTCACACTTCGCCGACCGCGATTCGCATGCTGCGCAAAGCCGGCGGCGACGAGCCGCAAGAAATACAACTACCACTTCAAGCACATGACCACGGTCGGCGAGCCCATCGAGCCGGAAGTGTGGAAGTGGTATCACCGAGTCGTCGGCAAAGGCGAAGCGGTCATTGTCGACACCTGGTGGCAAACCGAAACCGGCGGATTCCTGATCACCACCAAGCCCGCGCTCGATGCGATGAAGCCGGGCAGCGCGGGCCCGGCGGCGCTGGGAATTTATCCGGTAATTTGGGATGAGAACGGCAAGGAAGTCACCGCCGGCTCCGGCAATGCCGGCAACATTTGCATCCGCAATCCCTGGCCGGGAATCATGCAGACCATCTGGGGCGATCCGCAACGCTTCGTGAATCAGTACTACAAAAAATACAACAAGGATCCGCACAGCAAAGACTGGCGCGACTGGCCATACTACGCCGCGGACGGCGCGGTGCTGCCCGCCGACGGCTACTACCGCATTCTCGGCCGCGTCGATGACGTCATCAACGTCGCCGGCCATCGCCTGGGCACCAAAGAACTCGAATCCGCGTGCCTGACCATTTCAGAAATCGCGGAAGCCGCGGTTGTGCCGGTGGTCGATGAAGTGAAAGGCCGCGTGCCGGAAGTTTACGTTTCGCTGAAACCCGGCGTGTCGCCCAGCAAAGCGGTGCAGGACAAAATCATCTCCACCATCGAAACCATGATCGGCAAAATCGCGCGCCCGAAAAAAATCCACATCGTGCCGGACATGCCGAAAACGCGTTCCGGCAAAATCATGCGCCGCGTGCTGGCCGCCATTTCCAACAATCTGGACACCGGCGACATCACCACGCTCGCCAATCCCGATATCGTCGCGCAAATTCGCGAACAAGTGCAGGGCCGCGGCGTCGGCCCGCTGAAAGATGGCCCGCGGACATCAAGCTGTTTGGCCAGGAAAATTAGTGCCAACAGAACTAGACGCCATTGACTGTCGTAATTAACTTCCAGTCTGACTTCTTTCACTAGATCTTTGAAGACGACGCGCCGGCTGCGTGAGTGCAACTCCTTGACTGCGACGCCCACGTTGCTCCTACACTGCCTACATTGCTTGCATCCACCTGGGGCCAAACTCAGACCGATGGATCGACAGAAGGCGGTGCGGCTGGGGCGCCTATGAAATTGTGAATTAATTCCTTCGCGCGATTGATAACAGCATCGGTCAAAAGTAACTTTTTGCCATTGGCATCTCGCGACGCGACGAAGCCCAGATGACGCAACCGTTTTCCGAATGTCGCGGGGATGACCTTGGAGTCCGCGCATCCGCGCTCCCTCAGAATCTCCTGTGCGACATTGGCGAGATCGCTAACATAAATATTTTTCCCCGGGGTTTTCGCCCCCGCTACCCGGATAGCGTCGCAGGTGACCCGATGCAGTTCCGTGCATCTGGCGGCTCGAACTTCGTCATCTTCGTCGCGAAGGAGATCAAAAACGCGGCCCTGTAATTCCACGTCATCCGGAGTTGCAGTGGCCAGGCCAGTAGCGAGGTCCTGCAACTCATCGGCAAATTTGGACACATCAAAGGCAAGCTTGCGCGCAATTTCCAGTTTTTGGCAGCGGAACATCAGGAGTTTCGCCTGAATCTCGTGCGTGATTTTCGCCTGTGTTTCCAAGTCGAACGCAGGAAGGGCGTGGTCAAGAGGTAGCATCGGGATTTGGATGCAACGGAACGGCGCCGAATTTGCTAATAGCGGAGAATCACTGTGAATGACCTGAACGCCGAAGAGATCCAGCAATCCTCCGCGATACGGGATTTTTTGATCACGCACACGTGCCATGCCAAGCAATTTTTTCACCGCCTCATCTAAAACCGGTTGGCCGATTAAAAGCGTGAATCGCGCTCCGCCTCCGAGCGAGCAGAGACCCGCCACCGTCACTCCCGTTAAGCGAAGCGGATGACGACACATGCACCCAAGGAGAGTCAAGAGCCTTTTGCCGCGCGCGTAGTCCGGGCCCGCGATCAGCAGCGCGGGTGCGACGGGAAGGGCCTCGATCAAGGCGCTGCAAAGAATAGTCCTAGCCGCCAGCTCAACCGCCTGCCCCTCCAGACCGGCGAAATTCACGAGCAAATCACAGATGGTGGTCCAAAACTGCTGGGTGGGGCCACACTGGAGAATGGCATTGGGGAGCGTCAACTCCCGAAGTATAGTCTCTCCAATCGGCACCGGTTGGTATCGATGTCCATCGTGCACGACACTGTTGTTTAATCTGCCTTGTTTTCCGTCCCACACTATAACGCCCAACTCCCGGTTCGCCATTCTGAACAGATTGACGGAATTTCCGCCCGGCAGCGTTTCACCGCTCGTGCTGACCACAATGATTGAAGGGCGCGGTGTTCCAACGGGTTGCTGGCTCATTTTTCAGGCAAATCTCTCTTTGTATTATCGGGCGTGACGTTTTCCGAGGCGGCCGATCTCATCCACCGCCGTGATGTTGATGACGGCGGCGCCCCAACCGGCGGAATTGATTTCGTGCAGTGCGCTAGCAGCACTGGCTCAGGATGCCGTGCCGCCCACGGTGCAGACGGTTTTGTCCGTGCACGAGTGGGCGGCGTCAGATCGCTACGTGGACTCAATCGGCGAACACAATTCCTCTTTTAGCCGCCCGGCACCCGGGTTGTCGGTCGATAGCGGGCTGATGCCATGCCTGCATTATTCGTTCCGCGCTTTAGCTCGCAGGATGTTTTTTCCCCTTCAATCTCCTCGAGCGCCAGACCGCAACGTCCTGAAGGTCGCGCCAAACGCTCCCTATTAATTCGTCGGTGTTCCCCAATTCTTCCTGAAGCTCTTTCATTTCTTTATCGAGCTCTTCCATACTGCCCTGTACCTCTCGAAGCTCCCTGCGGGCCCTGTCACTTGTGTCGCAAAGATTTTCTATGACTTGTCCTAGATGGGCTACCTTCCGTTGAAATTCATCAGCGTCGGTAAGAGTGACTTCTCTAGCGCGAATGGCCGCCATATCTTCGCTGACCTGGATGATCGCATTCGCGTCCGCAAACGAAATTCCGCTGGCAGCAGCCGCCTCGCTATCTCGAAATCTTTCGAAAGCCTGGCGACTTAGTTCTGCGCGCCGCATGTCCGCCACTTCGACAGCGAATTCAAAGACATCCCAAGGCTCGGGCTGGTTTTCTTCCGAGAATTGCGAAATCAAAGCCGCGAAGATTGTTACAAGATAGTGCGCGTCGGCTGGAAGCCGCGTGGCCACGAAGTCGCTTTCGTCGAGCTTCCGCAGCTGTCGTAGACGCCAGTCATTGGCGGCCACATCCTTTTGTAGCTTAACAGACACTTTTTTGTTCTTCATTTTCAGCTCCTGAATTTAGTTAGCTTTTCAGCTCGTTTTTGGTCTCGCCCGTTTGCAGGGATATCCGAGAGCAGCATCGAGACTGACCGCGCGATACAGCAATTGCTGAAACCTAGTCCGTTTGTTGAGAGGCCGGTATCGGTGATTCCGAGTCCGAGTCGGTCGCAAGGCCGGGGTCTTCTGCCATTGATTTTTTCTTTTTCATTCTGCTATTCTCTTCCCTGCCCTTCCTCAGCTATTTGTGTCTCCGAACAACGCGATTCGAGCTATCGGCTAAATTGTGTACGATACCTTGGACCCAGCCCCATTGAGTTACCAGGCCGCCCAACGGATGGGGATAAGGTGTTGAATAAAATCGTTCCAAGTCCCCGGCCTTAAATGTCGTCATCGACCATAAGCCCCTGGGTTTCCTTTCACCTAAAGCAATAAATCGAATAGTCATAAATTTTCTCAATTGCTCGACATATCCTTGCCGTTACGAGGTTTATTGGCGGCGGTTTCATTAAAATTACGCATCAGCGATCAAGAATGTTAGAATCTTGCTATTGCCCTCACCCTATTTCGACGGTATGGAGTTCCACGCCTTCAGGAGTACCCATGAAACTGCATCGAAGTCCGAACTACCCAGACGGCAGCTCCAATCCAGCTGTAGGCCGAGGTGGCTTCTATGCCAGAAGACCGGAGGAGCCGGTGCACCGTAGGGGTTGCAGCCATCCACATAGGGTCGCAAAACGCCCACGGCCAAGCAACGACTGCCGTTGCGGCTTTGACAAGATCTAGCTTGGTGCAAAGTCATACGGACCGGTTAGATCACGAGCATTATTAGCGCAGGCAATCATAGGTCTGCAGGTTGACGATCGTCGTACGGTTTTTCAGCGATCAAGCAGGCGTGCTCAATGCGCCTGCAGACTTACTAGGGAAATGTTCGAGCGCCACAAAGATTCTCGTTAAATCGAGTGATGAAACCCTAACCAGAATTAGCTAGTCGCTAAAGGGTTTAACCCCCGAGCAGTCCGGGTAGCTGTGCGAGATTTTAAAGACTCATTAGTATTTGCTGGGCTTCTGGTAGATGGCAAGTTGAACCTAGTGGACCAACCACCGTCTGAAACCGATCTGATGCACGATAGCCATTTTCATAGCGAGTTTCTCGCGGGACCGATGCAGAAACCTGTGGGGTCGGCGACGAGGCGCTATCCGATCGATATTTCGGTCGCTCGGAATTTGAGGGCTGAACTGCTCATAACCGGAGCAGGGTTACGTAAGGAGGATCTGAAACGCCTTGAGGTTCAACTGCATCGCCTGATGGTCAACCTTTCTGATGGCTTTGAGGATTAGCCCAAAAGCTGCAGGCGCTCTGTGATCCGCCTCGCTCAAACCGCCAATTTTGACTTTACGGTTTACCTTCGGTGTTATCGCGCGCATATTCCAAGATTGGCATCTCCAGTCCTTCGATTTGTGGCAATGACCTTCCGGCTATACCTTGCAAATCGCCGTGCATGCCTGCCGTCGCCTCGATGACGAGCCGTATCTGCTCTTCGCGCTTAGCCCAACTGCGCATGATCGTTTGTCGTTCACGCGCGAGATCTTCTTGCATATCTGAAAACTTTTCGATGATGGCTTCGACTCGATGTCGAAAGCGCGGGCCAGTTAAATACTGGTAGACCATTTTCACCTTACTTTGTTCTCCATCGGAAGCTTCTCGGATCGCCGCAATCTCCATTAAATATTGCCGAAGCACAATCGAAATAGGAATGGCACAGCGGGTTTCGGTTACCCACACGCCATCCATGAAACTGAAGGTCTCGACCGCCTTGGGAAGTGCCTGCGAAACTAGCAACGCGACATCTGCTTTCGCGGCGCGCTGATCGTCGCGAAGTTTTGACGGCCATTTGTCACTCCAATTCTTCGTCCGCTTGCACTCCCACAGTATCGTGCCGCATTGTTGGCCTTGCGGCCCAATGACTCGATGCAATATATCCCCCCCGCATTGGCCCTTAGCCACAGGATCGATAACGTCTCGCGGAAACTTACGCCGCAAGCGTGCTTCCAGATGGAGTTCCTGGACCTCTCCTTGCAACTGTTGCGAGCCCTGCTCCACTCTGCGCTTAAGATCTTCGATGCGGCGTTGCATGGAGCTGACTAACTCTTCTTTTTCTAGCAGTTTCATCCGAAGACCTTCCTCGGCTTCTTGCTCGGCCTTTCTTCGCACGTCAGCTAGTGATTTCTGAACTCGCTTTTCGACGGTGAGCTCTACCTCGCGGATGGCATCGCTAAGCTCCTGTTCTCGACGGGTCAGCTTAGCCTGGGCATTTTGGGCCTCAGCCAATTTGCTATCGCGATCGCGCAGTACCTCCTGTAGGTCGCCGATTTCCCTAGCCTTTTGCTCAAGGTCAATGGCTAGGAGGAGACGTGCTTTTCGACTCTCCGACGCGGCGATTCTGCCACGCTCGACTTCAAGCGTTTCCTCGATCTGCCTTCCGATTGATTCTTGGGCACTAGCGATCTCACCTTGTTGCTGGCGAATCATCGCGTCGCGCCTGGCAATGTCGGCCATCTGTTGCAAGACTTTGTGTTCGTACTGCTCCCGCATCGCGTCAATCGCTGGCGCTGCAAGTGACTCGCTAACCCTAATTTCGGTGTTGCACTGTGGACATCTAAGTATGGCTTCATTCATTTATCGCTCCGCCTTTTTTATCGTAACTGCTTTTTTGTCATCAACTTGTGGACCCCAAACACCGAAAGCAACGATAGTGCGGATCAGTGTTCAGTTCGGTTTTGTGTGCAGGCAACTCGAAGGATGTGATGATCTCCTTCACCAGCTCATCTCGCTTCAAAATACATGGATCAGCGAGGAGCAGGAATTTCTCTGTGTTTGTATTAAAAATTACGCGTCCACGAGGATGCACCTCATACTCCACATCGAGGGATACGTATCCGGCTGCCTGCAATTGACTCCACCTTTCGATATGCCCTTGGGCATAATTTTTCCAGTTGCCGTAACACTCTGCGCTCGCGAGCGGTGTGCTGTCTAAAAGTAGTCTGCCCTTCATATGCCAAAATATTCCAACCCTTGGAAACTTCATCTGGGCTCCCATGTATTTGTCAGGCGTCGCCGTTCGCCGGAACGTGGCAGTCTGTCGCGCTAAGACAAATCTCAACTGACGTGCTTCTCACTCAACCGAGCGACGAGCAATCAGCTCACTTATGTACTACCGCCATGGTTGGGAAAATGCTATCCGCTCTACCAAATTTATGGCGGGCTGATCAGGGAGCTCCACTGCCCTAGCTCGCTGACAACCAGCAACCGGGCACTTAGTTGATGCGCCGCCGCTGACGGAGGCGGCCACGGCGCAATATGACCAGTCTCGTCACTCGAAGCGGGGAAACTGGCTCTTTACAATTCTGCCTTCGCCCCCTTTTCACTCGTTCCATCGCCTTCCTCTGCGGTACGAGAAAGGAGAACTGCACACGCGGTTTGCGCTGGCGAGCGCTTCGTTCTGCCGGAATTTATAACCGAAAACGGCCCTTTTGCTACCGCCTCGAGAACCTTTGTCAGGCGGACTTACAAGAAAGTGAGACTTTTGGGCCGGCTCCTCGTATACATTTGCGGGAAGTAGCGCCCCTTGTGATATAGGGCTCACGCTGTCAGGGTTCGAGAGGCAGAAAATGGTCGTTTTTGGCGAAACCGAACAACGGGACTTGAGCGGCATACAAACGGATGACGAAATGAAACGTGAGCGCGCTTTGCAAGTCGTTTTAGTCGTGTTGGGAGTGTTTTATTGCTTTCTGGGGGTACTTCCTGTTTAACGCTCTGTGGCACTCCAGTTGGCTTAACAGGCATAACGACGTCCTGCCGATGTTCCTAAGCCTTAACACGGTGCTTGGGGTTTTTCTGTTGCTGGCCGTTAAACAACCGGCGAAGCATCGCTCCGTGATCGCCTATGGTGCTTGGTCCAGCCTTGCCCACGCGATCACGATGTCCATCCAATCAGCGGAGGCCGCGGCGCTCGGGATGCATCGAAGTGATAGTCCCTGGGACGTTGCGGCCTTCGCGATCATTGGAATCGTGTTACTTGCGCTGCTCCCGAGAACGCAATCAGCATCCGCCAGCCCGGAGAGACCTGGTAACGACTCGCTTAGTGCGCCACATTTCGCGGAACGCTAGAGGACCCGGTCTACGCCGCTCTGTGATAAGGAGAGACTGCAAGTGGCTTGGACTGCCTATCGTGATCGCGCTGTCTGGATGTCATATCTAGCCCTTGATCCACTATTTGATTGATTCGGTCATTGTTCGGCTTCCGGGAACTTGCTGCACCGTCCCGCCTCGATATAAGTCACGTAGTCGACTTCTGATGCGCGCTCTGTCACGGTCTTACTGTTGATCGGTGCTGGGCTTGTCGCTTCGTCAGCCTTCTGCTTAGGATTTGCGGCCGACAGCCTTTTTCTTTGTTTTTGCTGCATCGGCATCTGCGGCCGGTGTGGCTTTCGGTTTGGCTTTAGGGTTGTCTTGACCCGCCGTCGCTTGTTTGTCCTTCTTCGCGGCATCTCGGCCAGCCACGATGGAAGTCTTTTCTTTCAGCTTTGACGGCTCTACAGTTTTCGGTTTTGCTCCGGTCGAGAGCCGCTGGTTGAGCCGCTGGCTTGGCATCCGGTCTTAGCCGACTTCGCCTCGGTTGAGCAACGGCGGTTGCCGCGGGCGCAGGCTTGGCAGACTTCCGCTGGCGTCGGGGCTACATTCGCAACGCCACGCCGGCGCGGGAGTCACTTGTGGCGCAACGATCAGCGGCGGCACCGCCCCAGGATTTCCACATCGCGCCTGCACTTCCGCCAGCAGATCCGCATCCAGCAATCCGCCTTGCCATTTCGCCGAGCACACTTGCGCGGCCGACAAACCCGTCACGCCGTGCATATCCGCTGTCGCGAGATTCGCACCGTCAATTTCCGCTCCGCGCAACAACGCCCCGCCCAGGAAAGCCCCGCGCAAATCCGCGCCTTTCAGGTCCGCGTCCAACAGAATCGTGCCCTTCATTTGCGCGCCTGCCAGGCTCGCTCCGCCAAGTTTCGCGGACGACAAATCCGCTTCCTGCAGGTTCGCAAAAGAAAGCACCGCGTGATCGAGTTTGCTGTCGCGCAAGTCCGTGCGGGAAAGATCGGTTCTCAATAAATGCGCGCCCCGCGCAGTGACGGCGTACAAAGATGCGCCCGCCATTTTGGCGTTCGAAAAATCGGCATTGTCGAAATTTCCGTAGGACAGGTCCGCTCCTCGCAGGTCTGTCGAAACAAATTTTGAGCCTACCGCGTCGGCCGACACAAAAACGGCGTGGTTCGCCTGCGCGCGATCGAAATTAGCGGACCGCAAAACGGCCTCACGCAAATTCGCGCCGCGCAAATCCGCTTCGGAAAGATAAGCGCCCTCCAGATCGGCGCGCCACAGTTTCGCGTTCATCAGGAATGAGCGGTACCCGCGCGCAAAGCGCAGATTCATTTGATTAAGACGCGCACCTTGCGCGGCAGCCATGCCCGCTTCGCTCCAATCACCCTTATCCGGTGGCGAAGAGATGACCGCTTCGGTCACATCCGCGTACGGCCGGTAACCAACTGACTGAAACATTTGCGCGGCCCAGCGCCCGATATGTGCGGACGAATGCTCTGGAGCAATATCGCGATCCGCCGGCCAGCCTTTGTGTACGCCGAGCGAAACCACCAGCAGGAATCCGCCGGTGATCAATGCCGGACGAGTGGTCAGAAGCACCAGGCGAAAGAAATTTTTAGATTTCGGAATTCTAATTTCACCAGGCCGCAACACGCGCGCCACGATGTTCGGCAGTCCCGTTGCAGCCGCCACCGAAACGGTAATCAACAGGACGTGCAACAGTGTGCCGCGAAAATCCTGGCGCACCAGGTAACGTACCCAGAACAGCAGAAGTGTCGCGGGCACAATCCAGTAGCCCAAAACCATGGAAACGGCAGTCTCGAGTACCGCCAGCGGCGATCGTCCATCGCGCAACCATCGGAAATGTTTGCGAATCAAGCCCATCAAAAACCACGGGCCATCTCGTTCGGGAGTTTGTCCATCGGGGAAAACAGCGGGCAACGCGGCAATGCTGCCCCAGAGCCGCAGAAGCAAAAAGTGAAACCTTAGATACAGGCCGAACAGCAGCAGCGGTGCGCCAAGATAAAATCCCGTCATCGGCAACACGTTACCGGCGGCGGCAACCGGAAACGCGGAAGCGTTGAGAAGCAATCGCACATCGCTGGTACAGACAATCAGCACGCAGCAAACGATGCTGACTGCCAGGGTCAGGAAGTAAAAAAGTCGCGCAACTTTGCTGGCATCCGCAATGGGATTCGCAGTGCTGAACTCCGCCACCGATTCCGGAAGTAACGCGTCGAAAAGATTCGTTCCGCCAAGGCGGCCCACCCACAAGCCTTCAGCGCCATAGAGAGTCGCGCCCATCAGGTTGGCGCCGCGCAGTTCCGTTCCCAAAAGCGTGGTGTTGCGCAAATCGGCGTGAACCAGATTAGCGCCGCGCAGATTCGCCATCGATAGATCCGCGCCGGTCAAATTCGCTTTGGTCAAAAGCGCGCCCTGCAGATTGACGCCGGTCAGGTCCGTTCCCTGCAAATTGGCGCCGCTCAAATCCGCTTTGGTGCCCTCGTCGCCTCCGGACTCCACCCACATTTTGTGCTGGTCTAAAATTTGCGCGAGTTCCACCATCGAAAAATCCGCGGGATGAATGCCGGATGCCGCCTGCTCGACTGGATCCGCCGCTCGCGTGCTCCGCTGACTTTTCGCTCGTCGGCAGCTCGCCAAGCTGGGCAAGCAGTTCAAGTTCATCAGTAATTGTTTCCTGGACCGGCGCCTGAAGCTGGCGGCTCGGCGCGACTTCGCCGAGTGTCTCGGCTTTGGCCGCGTGCTCGTCCCCAATAAAAATCTTTTTGCCCATGTCGATCTGTTCCTCTTTCAGTCCTCGTCATCATCTCGTAAGCGCTTGCGAAAAGTCGCCTGCTCCAAGGTACAGGCGGCGCACAGACGTAACCTTGGCTGTGGAAATTCGAAGAAGAATGCCATATCGGGAATGGGCCAATCTGGAGGGTGTTTGGCGAAAATTTAGAGCCGGGGCGTCTTCGCTGAGGGGCCAAGGAGCCCCGGCTTATCCTGCCCGCCTCCGCAGTGTGCGAGCAAGAAACTCGTTACCGCAAAAATCGATGAATCTTACAGGTTGCGAGCAGCAGGGGGACAACATCTGCTCGCGTCAAATGCCGAAGCTGAAATTGCGTTCTAGCGGCTCCGACGTTAATCGTCGCTCTTCTTCATTGCGCATGAATTCGTAGCGCTCGATGGCGGCCACTACGCCTACGGCGCCTTCGTCACGCGGCTCGGTGCGTTGCACGCGTCCGAGGCACCGGACGCGCACTGGACCCGCCAGTGTAATTTCGTTTGGAAGCGTCAGCAGGATCTCAACAGCAGAGCCCTCTTTTACGTCTTTTTGCAGGAAGAAATAGACACCGCGGGAGCTGACGTCGCGGGATTCTGTACTGGTTTCACCAACGGCCGCACCTGTGGTCCATCGTACGGTGAGCGGAAGGCGCATGGAAAAGCGCTGGGTAGTGCGGCGTTCTGAACCGGCTGTCAAGGAGAAGCCTCCTAATAGATCAAGAGTGTATCCGGGTATCTCATTGGGAACAATAGGACTGTAGGGTACAAAGAGTTGACGGCTTTGCGGGTACCAATGTACTAGGACGGGATTGCCGTGCTATCGGTCAGAAGCTGCAAGAAGACGTTGGCTTTAGCACTTAAGTCTGGTCGATTAGCCGGTGGTGAATGGCGTAAAGCGCCAGTTCCAGGCGGTCCGACACGCCCAGCTTATCGAAGATATTGTGCAGGTGGTTCTTCACCGTTTGTTCGCTGATGAACAGCTTCTCGCCAATCTCTTTATTGCGAAACCCCTGCGCCACCAGCTGCACAATCTCTTTTTCGCGATCGCTCAGCAGCGGCTTTTCGCGCCGCGGCCCGGACTCCGAAGACTTCGAGAACGCCTTCATCACTTCGGCGGTCATGCGATTGTCGAGCCAGATTTCTCCGGCATAAACGCGCTGAATGCTCTTCACCAGCAAATCCGTCGCGGACTGTTTCAAAACGACACCGCGAGCGCCCAGGCGCATCGCGCGCACCACGTCGCGATCATCTTCCGCCGCCGTCAACACGATCACGCGCGTCGGCAGCGTATCGAAATTCACTTCTTCCAGCACCGCCAGGCCGTCTTTTTCCGGCATGCGCAAGTCCAGCAGCAAAATGTCCGGCTTCAATTTCGCCAGCAATTTGATGCATTCCACGCCGTTTTGCGCTTCTCCGACGATGGACATATCCTCATCGGAATCCAGCAGTTTGCGAAGACCGTCGCGAAAAATCGCGTGGTCGTCCGCCAGGAGAACTCGTATTTGTTGTTTAGTTTTTGCCATGTCAGCCGAGCGGAATTTCGATGATTAGGCGCGCTCCGTGCCCAGGGTTCGATTCCACCGTCAGAATCCCCCCGACAGTACGCGCACGCTCCTTGATGGAGATGGGTCCCAACCTCAGGCGGTCCAACTCGTCTCCTGTGAATCGGCCCGCGAAACTAAAGCCCTCGCCGTTGTCATCCACGACTAACACAAGAGCGCTGTCGTCCTGTGACAGTTTTACCACGACATGGGAAGCCTTAGCATGCTTTTTTATGTTGTTGAGTGCTTCACGATATATCTGGAAAATCTCGCGGCAGACGCGGTCGGGAGCGTGTATTTCGGCCGAATCGATCAGCAAATCCAGGGCAATGGTGGACTCATTGCGGTAGCGTTCCGCGAACCCGTTCATCAGGTCCACCAGGTCGGCGCTCTGCACCCGCAACGGGCGCAGGTCCGTGACCATGTGCCGCAGCTCCGCGGACTCGTTGCGCACCGTTTGCTGCAGCGACGCCAGGCTGCTCACCGCTGCTCCGGCGAAGCCGTCACGCGCCGGCGCAGCACATCTATCTGTATCTCAATGCTCAGCAAGCGTCTGCAGAATTCCATCGTGCAGATCGCGCGAGATGCGGCTGCGTTCCCCTTCTATGGCGCGCGCGCGCAGGTGCCGCAGCAGGAAGATATTCTCGAGCGCCGGACCTACGTGGCGCGCGATGCGTTCCAGCCAGGCCAGATCGGCTTTCTGAAACTGCTTCCGCGAATCGCGCAGATTGATCAGGAAAATGCGGCCCGCAGGCTGGCCCGCCCTGGTCAAACGTCACGCTGATCAGCGAGCGCAGCTTCAATTCCTGCTGCGTGGTCCCGGGAAGCCTGCGGCAAAGTTTTCAACTTGCGATGATTGGCGCGATTCCAGCCGAATCCCGAGCCATTGCCCGTCAGGCTGTTCCAGCACACCGTCGCGTCCATATCGTCCAGCAGAAATCCATCGCAGCGCGACAGCGGCAGCGCCTGCGGAATCAGCCGCTCGCTTTCCCCGGCCTTCAATCGCCACAGAAAGATGCGCTCCAGGTCCACGTCCCGAAACGCCAGCATGGCTTCTTCGGTGTGAAAAGCGCTGGCCAGTTCATCCAGCAGCAGCCGCAAAGACTCCGCCAGTCCCTGGTCCACCTGCATGGTCCCAGTGATGCGCGAGAGAAACTCGTTTTCCGCCACGTAGCGCCGGCTCAGGTCGCCCAGGAACGCCAGCCC